>NZ_CP082833.1 GCF_021278985.1 Citrobacter rodentium NBRC 105723 = DSM 16636 | reverse complement strand
ATTAAGCAGTAAACTGATGTAAAAATCAGTGGTTGTAGAAAAATTCGGTGGAGCGGTAGTTCAGTTGGTTAGAATACCTGCCTGTCACGCAGGGGGTCGCGGGTTCGAGTCCCGTCCGTTCCGCCACTATTCAGACCCATGTTATTGATTAACATGGGTCTTTTTGTTTTTGTGCTTTTCGTGTATACCATCTGGTATGCCATTGCCGTTTGGCTTTCTCCGGCTGGTCTGGAAAAGGCCGGACAGCTTATCCCGAAGTTAATCTTATCTTCCGTAAGCAAACTGCAGACTGCACCTCTTACGTGTCAAAAAAGACCTGCTAAATCAATGCAATAAATTTCGACCAGTCATTACACGTGAAAGAGAGTGCTTACTGTTGTTATAGCGAAGATAACTGTCGGTATTTAGTATTGTTAGATTAATTAAATTAGTAATTAGATTGGTTAATTAACATTAAATGGGTTAATCAGATTTAATCAAACCAACATTACCACAGTCGAATAGTAATATTATCCGAAAGCCATAATATCTGACCACAGAGAGCAATGTGTTCAAATAATGACTTGTCTCTCATACTATCCATGCCAGCACATAAGAAATTACTCAATAACCTATGCCTGCCTGCCGAAGCTTAACTTTACCGGGGACGAAGAGGAGTAATTGCTGGGGGATTTAGGGATTGCAGGATGGCGACGCTGCGCGTCTTATCCGGCCTGGGGGTCATGTTCCTGGCTGGCCGGGTAAGCGATAGCGCCACCCGGCAATCGGCTTTGTAGGCCCGGTAAGCGATAGCGCCACCGGGCAATTTGCATCAGAACGACGCTTTAATACCCACCATCGCAGAGGTGTCGCTATAACCTTTGTCGCCAACCTGCTGCGCTATGTTACCCCACAGGGCGACGTTCTTCGTCAGCTGGCCTTCAACACCGGCTTTCAGTTCACCAATGTTACGGGTGCCCGTTAACTCCACGTTCTGGTCGTTCAGCGACACGCCAAAGTCTCTGGTGTTGTGGATCCAGTTCGCTTCAACAAACGGCTGGAAGGTGCGGCCGGTCTTGTCATCCATCGGGTTATGGCCCTGACCATACAGGCGCACGCCCAGACGGGTCTGGATGTTGCCATCGCCTTTGCCCTCAACGCGGGTGCCGTTGGCTTCTTTATGCTCGTCTGCCTTCACGCCCATCCAGGTAACCTGCGCTTTTGGCTGGATGTACAGCGCGTTACGCTCGCTGATGTCCGCCAGTTTCCAGGTGTAGCCGGATTCCACGGATACGGTAAAGCCACTGGAGTCGTATTCTTTAGTTGCTTCATCAATGCCGCGACCGTTCACGGAGTTATCGAACCAGCTGTACTGCGCCCAGGTGTCAACGTACGCCCCTTCATGAGTCGCGTTGTCCTGCAGCCAGGTGCCGTACAGACCGACGCTGTAGCCGCTGATGCGGCTGTCGGCGCGGTTGCCGTTACGCTGGTTTTCCGCCCGCGCTTTCTGATTGGCATAACCCGCCATCAGGCCGAGGTGGAAACGGTCGGTGTTGTCTGAAGACCACTGCGCGATATCGCCGCCAAGCTGCATCACATAGCGGTTGGCCTGCATATCCAGCTGGCCGCTGCCGTCGTGCTGACGGGTATGGCCGCCGACGTTGCGCAGCCACAGGCTGGTCACCGCCTGCTCACCGGTCAGGGCATCAACATAGTGGGTTTCGCCCAGGCGGTCGTGCAGACGGGTGTTGAACATCGTGTTCGCCGCCTGCAGGTTCATACCGTACAGACCGGCTTCCGGACGTACCGCGTGCTCGCGCGGCGTCTGCGGTTCAGGCTTAGCCGGCGCCTGCGGAATAACCGGTTCTGTCGGGTCGACAGGGCTTGCCGGGTCCGGCTGTGGTTCAGTCGACAATCCGCTGGTCAGATACCAGTTCTTTTCGTTGGCTCCCTCACCGCGCGCCAGGGTGTAGTCATAAGCACCCGCCACGATACGGCCGTCCTGTTTAAACTCACCGCCAGAGGTTCCTGCAACGGTAATCAGTTCGATACCGTTGGTGGTCAGCGCGCCCGCGCCGCCTGCGTTCACGACCTTCACGTTGGTTGTACCGGAAGTATTGCCGGAAACCACCAGGCGATCTGTAGGGGATGCGTCGTCACCCAGTTGGGTGTTCATCACGACATTACCGTTGTTGCCGATGTAGTCGCCGTTGATCGTCAGGGTTTTGAAGGTGGAAGCCGCGCGCGTCAGGCTGCGCGTCTGCGCCGCTGGCGGCATAAAGTTCAGCGTTGAGTTTTCGAGCATCAGGTTAGTGATGGTGGAGTTACCGGTCATATCCCAGCGGCTGTTGCCACCCTTCAGCCTCATGTTGATAGCACCGCTATCTGTAATCTCTGTATCACCGTGAATATAGGAATTATCGCCAGAAATAATGTTGATGGTATGTCCTTCACCAGAGTACATTTTCCCCCAGGCGACAAGCTTATTGTTGTTAATAATATTGGTAGTACCGATAGAACCGGTAGAATCGTAGGAACGGCCAAAAATAGAATAGAGCGTTCCGTTAACAGAATCGTAAGAGGTCTGGCTCCCCAACGTTACGTCACCAGTGAAAATATCATTTGTACCATTTTGCCTTAACAAAATAGTATCTTTACCCCCCAGCGACTGGATGTTGATGTTTCCAATTATCGTATCTGTATCAGCCCATTCACCGCGACTGCTGAGATAGCCTGTTAAAGTCGCTTGTTCACCACCGGAGACTTTAATATTGGCGTCGTTAATACGATATTTCGCAGACCCCATCGCATCGCTATCGCCGAGGTTAATACCCGTGGCGCTATAATTACTTGCGATATCTATTGTTAATTTGTTAATAGCAACATCGGTCGTGCCCTTTTGACTATGGCTAGTGAAGCCACGAACATAGGCAGCCTGCCCATCAGGGCCATGATTAATGCCTTTGATATTCAGTTCGTTAAATTTTACAATATTAGTAAGATATTCTGGTGTGGAATTGCTAAAATTCCCCGATAAATGGTAGATTGTATCAATCATTTCAACACCAGAAATACTCCCCTGAGCAGTGTCCAGATCCAGGTTTGTGGCACCGGAAAATGTTGCGGTATTCCCGGTGATATCAATCCCTTGCAGACTACCATCAGAAGCGAGAACTGACTTGATATTAACCGTGCCGGTAAAGTTTGACTCTTTACCCTCTAAGCTCAATGCAGCATGATGCCCGCGATTAGACAGCGGGTCCGAATCAATATAGGTCAGATTGATATTTTCGACGTTTAAGATGCTGTCTTCGTTGGTTTCGATATTACCGGTAAACAGATTAGTGGTACCTTTCAAATCAACGCGTGCATCATCCATCATGAGTATGGAGTTAACCAAATCATAATCTTCAACAACGCTATTCGCAGCATTAATCGTCAGGTTCTCAGCTTTGAGTACCCCAGTACCATAAATATAGGCAGCAGCGCCACGGTAATTGCTGTTAACGTTATAATCAAAGGTGTAGTTAAGAGAAAAATTCTTTCCAAAATCTACCGTGCCGGCCGTCGCTTTAATATAATAACCAGGGTTAAAGGTACGCGAATCGTCAGGATAATCGCCACCGCTCGTTATGGTAGTATTATCTCCCATCGTTACAAGCGCATCATCAACGCTGACATTGATAAACGAAACGTTGCTACCAGATGGTAAATTAACGATGCGACCCGCCGCTGCGGTCGAGCTATCAATAATAACGCTCGCAGGCGTAGCCGCAAATGCTGCAGACGAAATTAATGCACTGATAAACAATGCTATTTTAGTTGGTTTAAAAGACGCATTCATATAATACAATCCTTGTTGTGACACATATTCTCATTCAATAATCAGACTAATAACAAGCACACCGGGTTTTTAAAGCGCGAGCCGTGTGAAAGCAGGATTTATCTTCATTAGCCTGAGATTGAAAACATGATAAGCACATCATTTCCTGGAAACAACCGGGCTTCGTTGCTCAGAATTGAGGGAAAAGAAGTATTTGTCTTTTAAATAAAACAAAAAACTATGATATTCCTTATTAATGAATTTAAAAACTATGTTAATGAGATTTTTCGAGATTAAAAATGTAGTAGTTGGCAGAATGCAGTGCAAATTACTGTAGCAAGAGTCGCGCGCACAAACTTACCAGCACATATTTCATCCTTTTTTCAGTTGATTTAAGAAATTTTAATTTCTCTTACCCCTTTAGAATTAGGAATATCATAAAAAACTTATGCTAATTAAAATATTCGACGCGAATAATAGTTAAATGTTTTTTATTCGTATTTTTAGTTTAGGAGTTTTCCCGAGTTTTGTAACTAGAAAAACCTGCTCCTTTAGGAGTAGAGCAGGTTTTTTATGACACCCTGGCGTGGTTGATTAGCACGGCGCTCTGGTAACAAGCGATCCCCATAACACGGAATTCCAGTCATAATGGTTAAGCAGCGCACCGGAAGAAAATCAGCGAGAGTCGCTGTATATATAGGGATTGTGATGAGGGGATTGCATAAGATTGGATTTATATCAAGCGGACGTCTGTTCCGCCACTTATTAAGAGCCCTGAGTGTAAACTCAGGGCTTTTTCTTTGCCTGTCATTCTATTATTGCCAGATTCGCAAAAATCCTCTGCGTTTTACGCTCTTTTTCCGGGCTCGCCTGGGCGTCATAATTTCCTCACTCAACGAACATGATGAAATGAAGAGGATTATTATGACCGTTCCTGCCTTTGGTTTAGGTACTTTCCGTCTTAAGGACGATGTGGTTATCGCATCCGTCAAAACAGCGCTGGAGCTGGGGTATCGCGCTGTTGATACGGCACAAATCTATGATAATGAAGCTGCGGTAGGTCAGGCGATCGCCGAAAGCAGCGTTCCGCGCGGTGATTTGTATATCACCACCAAAATCTGGACTGAAAATCTGAGCAAAGAAAAACTGATCCCCAGCCTGAAAGAGAGCCTGAACAAACTGCGTACTGATTATGTCGATCTGACGTTGATCCACTGGCCGTCTCCTGGCGACGCCGTTTCGCTCGAAGAGACGATGCAGGCGCTGCTGGAAGCAAAAGCACAAGGGTTAACGCGCGAAATCGGCATCTCTAACTTCACCATCCCGTTGATGGAAAAAGCCATTGCCGCAGCAGGTGTCGAAAATATCGCGACGAACCAGATTGAGCTGTCGCCTTATCTGCAAAACGGTAAAGTGGTTGAGTGGGCGAAGCAGCACGGTATCCATATCACCTCTTATATGACGCTGGCCTACGGCAAGGCGCTGAAAGACGACGTAATAGCGCGTATTGCTGCGAAACATAACGCCACGCCTGCTCAGGTTATTCTGGCATGGGCGATGGGGGAAGGTTATTCAGTTATTCCGTCCTCCACGAAACGGGAAAACCTGGCGAGCAACCTGCTGGCGCAGGAACTGCAATTAGACGCAGAGGATAAAGAAGCGATCGCCGCGCTGGACTGTAACGATCGCCTGGTGAGCCCGGAAGGGCTGGCCCCGCAGTGGGATTAATCGTTTAACCCTTTTTTACAGCAGCTCCTTCGGGAGCTGTTTTAACGTGTTCGCTCAGAAAATCGATAAATGCCCGAATGCGCGTACTTACCGCGCGATCGCTGTAATAGACCGCGCTAAACGGCATCTCTACCGGCAGACGTTTATCCGCCATCAACTCCACCAGTTCACCCCGCGCGATTTCGCGATCGATCATATAGTCAGAAAGACAGGCAATCCCGTTGCCGGTGAGGCAAAGCTGCTTTAGCGTTTCCCCACTATTAGATGAAATGCCGCATTCAATTTCGTGAAGCTGACCGTCACAACAGGCAACAGGCCAGGTGTTTAACGAAACCGGTTCGCTGAAGCCGAGGCACAGGTGTTGTTTCAGATCCTCAACCGTCTCAGGTCTACCGAAGCGGGCAATATATTCTGGCGAGGCGATAATCTTTCGATAGCTGGTAAACAGCGGTCGGGCGCGCAAACTGGAATCGGTCAGCTTGCCTGCACGAATGGCGACATCGACTTTCCGTTCAATGAGATTGATAAAGGTTTCAGAAGAGACAAGTGAAAGCGTGATGTCCGGGTAACGTTCACGAAACGGTTTAATCAGTGGCATAAGAAAGTGGAGCACCACCGGCGTGGCGGCATCGATACGCAGCAGGCCACGCGGCGTTGTCCGCGTCTCCATAATTTCCGTCTCGGCAGCAGCCATCTCCTGCAGTACGGACTGTACACGCCGGAAGTAGCGCTCGCCTTCTTCCGTCAGGCTGAGCTGCCGCGTTGTACGGTTAAGCAAACTGACGCCGAGCTTCATCTCCAGTTTTTTAACCGCCCGGCTGACCGCCGAGTTCGCCTGGCCAAGCTGTTCCGCGGCACGGCTAAAGCTGCCGCTCTCCACTACCGAAACGAAAATAGCCAGTTCTTCTGACGTTGCTTTCATTTTTGCACCCGCCGCAAAATTACGCTGAAACTGTAGATCCTTTTGTTATTAAATCATTGTCGCGTGCTGACTGTCATTCGAATCCTGTCGTTATACAAAAATTTATGCTGCTTGGGTTAATAATGTGTACAGCAAATACTTTGAGTTAGTGCTTACTTACAAACAAAGAGTAATTGGTCGTTGAAAGTGTGAGCTAAAATCCCTATAACAGAAGTACCAGTCCGCTTTCGGACTGGTTGACGTAACAGAGGTTTGAAGTCAAAAGTGCGAAAAAACACCTATGCCATGCGCTACGTTGCCGGACAGCCCGCAGAGCGGATTTTGCCGCCCGGGTCGTTTTCGGGTATTGGCCAGGCATTACCTGCCGGGGCGCCGTTAAGTAGTGAAGATCGTATTCGCATTCTGGTGTGGAATATTTTTAAGCAGCAGCGAGCAGAGTGGCTTTCGGTGCTGAAAAATTATGGTAAAGACGCGCACCTGGTGTTATTACAGGAAGCGCAGACCACGCCGGAGTTAGTGCAGTTTGCGACCACTAACTACCTGGCGGCCGATCAGGTGCCGGCATTTGTATTGCCGCAGCACCCCTCCGGCGTGATGACGCTTTCCGCCGCGCATCCGGTGTACTGCTGCCCGCTGCGCGAGCGTGAGCCTATCCTGCGACTGGCGAAGTCCGCGCTGGTGACGGTCTACCCGTTACCGGATACGCGCCTGCTGATGGTCGTGAACATCCATGCCGTTAACTTTAGTCTGGGGGTCGATGTGTACAGTAAGCAGTTACTACCAATCGGTGACCAGATAGCCCACCACAGCGGCCCGGTAATCATGGCCGGTGATTTTAACGCCTGGAGTCGACGTCGAATGAATGCGCTGTACCGTTTTGCGCGTGAGATGTCCCTTCGTCAGGTGCGTTTTACTGACGATCAGCGCCGCCGCGCGTTTGGTCGTCCGCTGGATTTTGTCTTTTATCGTGGTCTGAACGTCAGCGAGGCTTCAGTACTGGTCACCCGCGCGTCCGATCATAATCCGCTACTCGTTGAATTCAGTCCCGGCAAACCCGATCCATAAGGTGAGTCAGGTCTGCCGTTGGGGCAGACCTTTCGCGGCTGCCCTTTATCCTGCAAACAACCAAAGGACAGCATAATGACAACACACTCCCACCACGACAACGTTGAAAAACAGTTTGGCTCACAGGCCAGCGCCTATTTAACCAGTGCAGTACACGCATCCGGCCGCGACTTAACGCGACTGGCCGAACGCCTGTCTTCTTCTCCTTCTGCACGCGTACTGGATATGGGCTGCGGCGCCGGCCATGCCAGCTTCGTTGCTGCACAGAAGGTAAATCAGGTGGTGGCATATGATTTATCCGCTCAGATGCTCGAGGTGGTTGCTCAGGCGGCACAGGAGAGGGGGTTAACTAATATCGTCACCCGTCAGGGGTATGCTGAAAGTCTGCCATTCGAGGCGGGCGCTTTCGACATCGTCATCAGCCGTTATTCCGCTCATCACTGGCATGATGTCGGGCAGGCGCTGCGGGAAGTTAATCGGGTATTAAAGCCGGGCGGCGTGCTGATTGTAATGGATATCATGTCGCCCGGGCATCCGGTGCGCGATATCTGGTTACAGACCGTCGAAGCGTTACGCGACACTTCGCATGTGCGTAATTATTCCAGCGGTGAATGGCTGTCATTGATCAACGAGGCAAACCTGATAACGGATAGCGTGGTAACTGACCGTATGGCGCTGGAATTTAGCTCATGGGTGGCGAGAATGCGAACGCCTGCCGCGCTGGTTGACGCTATTCGTATCTATCAGGAGAGCGCCTCCACGGAGGTGAAAGCGTACTTCGGATTACAGGATGACGGTTCGTTTTCCAGCGACACGATCATGGTCGAAGCGCACAAAGCGGCGTAAATAAAAAAGGCACTGGGGGGAAACCAGTGCCTTTAATTTACAGATGCGCTCAGGAGTCCGGCGCGCTGCTGTTCTTTACAAACAGCGTCAGCTGGTCGCCCGGCTGCAGATTTGCCGTATCGCTGTTCCAGCGCATCACATCTTTGATGTTCACGCCGTGACGTCTGGCGATGCTGGAAAGCGAATCGCCTTTACGTACGCGATAGGTAATACTGTCGCTATTGTTAGCCAGTCGCTGCGCGCTGCTGCCTGCGCCAACCGTCAGGCTTTGACCCACTTTCAGCGACGATCCGCGCAGTTTGTTCCACTGCTGGAGATCTTTGGTGCTCACGCCGAGACGTGATGCAATGCCGGAAAGCGTATCGCCGGAGCGAACGGTATAGCTGCGGCTGTTCAGCGGGCTGTTGTCGGCGATCAGCGTCGACTGCACGGCGGCAATCTCGCCTGAAGCCAGAGATTCACGCAGTTGCGCTGCATGCTTCTTTGGCACCATCACATACTGCGGACCGCTGAGGCCCAGCGTAGACCCTTTCACGCCAGCGTTAAAGGTCTTCAGCTTGCTGACAGGCATACCCGCCATATCCGCAACCTGCGCCATTTCAACCGGGCTGTTCAGGCGTACACGCGCCAGAGCGCGGCTTTCATCCGGCGTTGGCAGGTTTACGCCGTAGCGCTTGCTGTTCTTGAGAATATCACTCAGGGCCAGCATTTTAGGGACGTACAGCTTCGTTTCACGCGGCAACGGCAACGACCAGAAGTCGGTGGATTTACCACGCGCCTTGTTCGTTTTAATCGCCTTCATGACCCGACCTTCGCCGCTGTTATACGCCGCAACGGTCAGTAGCCAGTCGCCATCAAACATTTTGTTCAGACGCTGCATCATGTTGAGCGCTGCGGTTGTGGAGGCCACAACGTCGCGACGCGCATCATAGCTGCGGGTCTGTTTTAACCCATAATTGCGCCCCGTGCTCGGTATGATCTGCCAGATGCCTGCGGCATTGGCGCCAGACGTCGCGTGAGGATCAAAAGCGCTCTCCACTATGGGTAGTAGTACCAGTTCCATAGGCATGTTACGTTTTTTAACCTGCCCGGCTATCCAGTACATATACGGCTCTGCCCGTAAAGTTACATCGTGGAGATAGCTCTTATTGCGTAAATACTTCTGTTTCTGTTCGCGAATCCGGTCATTTTCCGGAATTCCCATCTTTAGCTCGTCGCCAATGAAAGCCCACAAGTCCTGATCCGGCGCGAGGGACGTCCCATCGTCCATCCATCGTGCCTGACTCGTAAACTTTCCTGCTTCCCCTTGACCAGCTGCAGAAAGGCTCTGTGCGTGCTGTTGGACGTTGCCTGCGTGCTGAGACGACTGGCAACCCACAAGCAGGACAGAGGCGAGTAATATCGCTTTTGCCTTCATGTGTGTGTCAATAGTTGCTTAAAAGACGACCGATCATAACGGCGAAGTTTTGAAAAGGCAACCCGGAATTGTCAGAAGCTGTCTTTCTTTGACCTTAACCATGCAAAACGCTGCTCAGGTTGTTGCAATATTGTTTCTTTGTTGATTTCTTTAATTAGATCAGCATCTTCTGTTCGCAAAAAAATATTATTTTGTCGCTCATTTTTCAGAATTACGGGGAGTGTCATTTGTTTTTTTGCCCGTAACTCATTAACTTTTAGGTAATAATCATTTATGAACGAATCGTGCGGAAGTATGCTAAGGGCAAACTTCATATTCGCTAATGTATACTCATGCGCACAACAAATTAACGTATCGTCAGGAAGCGCAGCTATTTTTTTAAGTGACTGATACATCTGGCTTGCCGTGCCCTCAAACAGGCGACCGCAGCCACCGGAAAACAGCGTATCTCCGCAGAAAAGATAAGGGTGACTGAAGTAGCAGATATGTCCTGAAGTGTGACCGGGCGTGGCAAAAATTCGAAATTCATGCCCCAGAATGAGAATGGAATCGCCATCATTGACTATCCGGGTCGCCCCTTTATCTTGCGTTTCTGCTGGCCCATACACCACAAGATGTGGGAACTTCTGCACCAGCGCCTTCACGCCGCCCACATGATCGTGATGATGGTGGGTGAGCAAAATGGCCTCTGGCTGCCACTGATTTTCAGCGATAGCCTGCAACACCGGGGCGGCATCGCCCGGGTCGACGATCAGGCATCGGCTCTGGTTATCGCTCAGAACCCAGATGTAATTGTCCTGAAATGCCGGAATACTGTTAAGATTCATAAATTACCTCTCAATGCGTAACGGATGGTTGTGATGAAACCGGCAAGGAACCCGAAAACAGTCGTCGCTCCTGAACGCTGGGGCGATATGCCCTGGGGCGAATACTATCGGCAGGCGCTGGAACAGCAGCTTAACCCGTGGTTCGCCAAAATGTATGGTTTTCACCTGCTTAAAGTGGGCAATTTGAGTGCGGAAATCAACTCGGAAGCCTGCGCGGTGTCTCATCAGGTTAGCGTGTCGATCGGCGGTTCGCCCGTCCAGGTTCAGGCCGATCCGCTTTTTCTTCCTTTTGCGCCAAAGTCAGTCGATGTGTGCCTGCTGGCGCACGCGCTGCCCTGGTGTACGGATCCGCATCGTTTACTGCGCGAGGCCGATCGCGTGCTGATTGATGACGGTTGGCTGGTGCTGAGCGGGTTTAACCCGGTGAGCCTGATGGGGCTGCGTAAGCTGGTGCCGGTGCTGCGCAAAACTCCGCCTTATAATAGTCGAATGTTTACCCTGATGCGTCAGCTGGACTGGCTGTCATTACTCAATTTTGAAGTGCTGCACTACAGCCGCTTTCACGTGTTGCCGTGGAAAAAGAATGGCGGAAAAATGCTGAGCGCGCACCTTCCCGCGCTGGGCTGTATGCAGCTGATTGTGGCGCGTAAGCGGACCATTCCACTTACGCTGAACCCGATGAAACAAAGCAAGGCCAAAGCGCGCATTCCCCAGGCCGTTGGGGCGACCCGGCAATATCGCAAGCCGGACGATCAGGCTTCGACCTGATAGCCGATATCTTCCTGCGTAGGGTTCATGGCGGCCGCGCGGGCCAGTTCATCGCAGCGTTCGTTTTCCGGATGACCGGCGTGGCCTTTTACCCATTCCCATTTGATCTGATGCTGACCGAGCGCGGCATCCAGACGCTTCCAGAGATCGACATTTTTTACCGGCTTTTTCTCGGCGGTTTTCCAGCCGCGTTTTTTCCAGTTGTGGATCCACTGGGTGATCCCCTGGCGCACGTACTGGCTGTCGGTGCTTAAAATGACTTCGCAATGTTCTTTCAGTGCCTCCAGCGCGACGATGGTCGCCATCAGCTCCATGCGATTATTGGTGGTGAGGGTATAGCCTTCGCTGAAGGTTTTTTCGCGCCCGCGATAGCGTAAAATCGCACCATAACCCCCGGGACCTGGATTCCCCAGACAGGAGCCATCGGTGAAAATTTCTACCTGTTTAAGCATCTCTGGTAGACTTCCTGTAATTGAATCGAACCGTAAACGACAAGTCTGACATAAATGACCGCTATGAGCACTGCAATTACACGACAGATCGTCCTGGATACCGAAACCACCGGTATGAACCAGATTGGCGCGCACTATGAAGGGCATAAGATTATTGAGATCGGCGCCGTGGAGGTCGTGAACCGGCGTTTGACGGGCAATAACTTTCACATTTATCTGAAGCCCGACCGGCTGGTGGACCCGGAAGCGTTCGGCGTCCACGGCATTGCGGATGAATTCCTGCTGGATAAGCCGACGTTTGCAGACGTAGCGGATGAATTTCTTGACTATATTCGCGGCGCCGAGCTGGTGATTCATAACGCTTCGTTTGATATCGGCTTTATGGACTACGAGTTCAGTAAGCTCAATCGCGACATCCCGAAAACCAGCAGCTTCTGTAAAGTCACCGATAGCCTGGCGTTGGCGAGAAAGATGTTTCCCGGCAAGCGTAACAGCCTTGACGCGCTCTGCTCGCGCTATGAGATAGATAACAGCAAGCGTACGCTGCACGGCGCACTGCTCGATGCCCAGATCCTCGCCGACGTCTATCTGGCGATGACCGGCGGACAGACATCAATGACGTTTGCGATGGAAGGGGAGACGCAGCAGCAGCAGGGTGAGGAGACAATCCAGCGCCTTGTACGTCAGGCCCGCAAATTACGCGTTGTTTTCGCCAGCGATGAGGAGGTGGCCGCCCATGAGGCGCGTCTCGATCTGGTGGAGAAAAAGGGCGGAAGTTGCCTCTGGCGGGCCTAAGGCGGCGCGTTAATGCTGTAAAAATCATCGTTCGGGCGATTTTTACAGCAAACGATTAAAAACGCGAGAAAAAGCGTTGACGAGGTGGATGGCAATCCGTAATATGCGCTTCGTTCCCGAGAGGAACACAACGCGGAGCGGTAGTTCAGTTGGTTAGAATACCTGCCTGTCACGCAGGGGGTCGCGGGTTCGAGTCCCGTCCGTTCCGCCACTATTTGAGGCCATGCTATTGATTAGCATGGCCTTTTTTATGTGTGCATTTTTCGGTATGTCATCTGGTATGCCGTTGCCGTCTGGCTTGCTCCGGCTGATCCGGGAAAGCGTCGGACAGGTTATTTCTCATCTCGTCATTTTAAGTGCGCCCCTTGAAGGGACGCACTCATATTGTTTTGGACTGCATAGAGCTATGTTAATTCCGCGTACTCCCGAACATGCAGGCCCCATGCGCCCCCCCGCTTACCGAGGAATAAGGTGCACAAACCTTCTGGCACTGAGCGTCTGAAAAACCTGCCTGAGTACATGCAAATACTTCTGAGGCCATAACACCAGAGAGTAATATTACAGAAATAATTAACTTATTCATGATTCTTTCTCCGCTTCGTTAATATAACGTCAGGTATATACATTTTCCATTTTGAACGGGCAGAATATTCCATTACTCCACGCATTTTTATAAAGTAATTGATTTTTTTCGATTCAAATCCTCCTGGTTTGTTGATGGTTAAGTTTTTTTAATTGATAGCGTAAGTCTTTGAGGTTTCTTTAACTTATGACGCATCCCCGTAATAGTTAATTTTGGAATTCAATAAATGACACACTGAAATATTTATTTGAATGTGAGTAAGGTTATCTTTTAATTAATAGCTTTCAATATGTGGACAGGGTACCCGGAGATTTTGTTCACCGGGCACCCTGTTAGTTATTCAAACCATCACAAACAGGGTAAAAAAGTCCATGGTGCGAGAGCTGTCCATTTACATACATCCGCGCATTCACTCGCCCCTTTTCCTGTAGCTATGCAGGCAAGCGCATAAGCCGGAGCTGTTGCTGACGCAGACAAGAGCACAACGGAAAATACAGCTGTAGCGATTCTATGTTTTTTCAGAAATGCTAACATATCTTACCTCCTGTTGTTTTTGAATTAACAGTGAAAGAAACTGACCCGACTCTTGCGTGGGAGTTTCCGTATATTAGTTAACAACCTTGCCGCCAACATTTCAAAAGAAGTATAATCTGGTTGATATACTGTTTATCAACGGACCAGAAGAAACAATAAACACAGACTTGCAAAAGAAACGTTTTTACTCTCTCCCCCCTGACAATTAATTGTTTTTTCTGGTTTTTGACGGGGGGCGTATATTTTATTCAACAATAAATTACTGGCTCAATAATGAGTGAGTAATCCCTCAGAAAAATATAGCTTGTCATTATAGCCAGCTAATTAAGCAACATAACCTGACGGTAATTATTTGCTCTGATTCTATTTTTATTAATTTTACTCTCGGGAAAAAACAGCTGGATGAACTCAATAATGTCATTTTTATCCATTCGATACTTTTCTGTGCCGGATACCGCCTTTCATTCGACCACGTGAAAGGGTTCACCTGAGCAATATGCAGTCAGCGACCGGCATTCCGTCGTTTCCGCGTCGCAAAAATTATCGCAGCGTAAACCCGTCGGCATCCTGCCAGGCCGGAAAATTCTCCCGATACTCTTTAAGCGCGCTCAGCGACAGCTCGGCATCAATGCGCGTTGCCTGATGCGCGTCCGCGGTGGCGATGACTTCACCCTGGGGATTGATCACCCGGCTGTCGCCGCGATAGTGATGGCCGTTGCCGTCCGTACCGACGCGGTTGCAGCCTGCCACATACGCCTGGTTTTCAATGGCGCGCGCGCTCAACAGCGTCTGCCAGTGCAGCGAACGGGGAGCGGGCCAGTTGGCGACGTACAGCGCCAGATCGTAGTCATTGAGATTGCGCGACCACACCGGAAAGCGCAGGTCGTAACAGACCTGCGGCAGGATTCGCCAGCCGCGCCATTCGACCACCACCCGGCGGTTACCCGGCAGGTAATGGCGATGCTCATCGGCCATCCGGAACAGATGGCGCTTGTCGTAAAAATGTATTTCGCCCTGCGGTTCCACCAGCAAAAAGCGATTGACCGCGCCAGAGGACGTTTGCAGGGCCGCGCTCCCGGCAATCATCGCATTGCACTGTTGCGCTTTTTCCCGCATCCACCCGCTCAGCGCCTGCTGAGAAAGCGAATTCTGCGCCGCCTCCATGGCGAAGCCGGTGGTGAACATCTCCGGTAAAACAATCAGGTCGCGTCCGGTAATCAGTTCCAGCTGACGATCAAAATGACGCAAATTAGCCGGACCATCCAGCCACGCCAGCGGTTGTTGCAACAGCGTAATTTTCAAACCAGGCACGATCGGAACTCCTCGTTGAACAGCGTTTTGACACTGTAGCACGCGCTTTCAGGAAAAACAGGCAATAAAAAGCCCCGCCAGGCGGGGCTGTATGGTGAAGCGAAGGCGTCAGGCGGCTTCGACTTTACGCACTTTCTCCGGCAGCTTTACCGGCTGCGTCGCCAGCGCATCGGCGTCGAAATCATCAACGTTAATGCTGCGCAGACGGCTCTCTTCCGCTTTGACCAGAATGGCCGCTTCCTCTTTATCGATTAAGCCTTTCGCCAGGGCATTCTGCGCCAGTTCATCCAGACGGGTGAAGGGCAGGTTTTTGCCAATCTCTTTACAGATCCGCTGGTGGACAGGTTCGGCGGCCATGACATCCCGCAGCGCCTCTTCCAGCAGACCCGGCGGATTATGCTCGCTCGGTTTCAGATACTGACCGCGGCCAATACGGTCGCGGGTCGCGCTCGGCACCTGGAGTATTTTCGCCACTTTGTGATCCAGCTTGTCAGACGGCGCCAGATAGTGACGGCCAGTCGGGAAGAGCGCGGCGTTCAGCAGACCCGCCACCAGGCGGTTCGGGAAGTTCTGTAACAGATCGTCCATTGCCTGTTCTGCCTGGTATAACGCATCCTGAACGCCCCAGTGAACCAGCGGCAGGTCGGCTTCATGACGGCCTTCGTCGTCATAACGCTTCAGGACCGCCGAAGCCAGATACAGCTGGCTCAGTACATCGCCCAGACGCGCCGAGATCCGCTCACGACGCTTCAGACTGCCGCCGAGCACCGCCATCGATACATCCGACAGCAGCGCCAGGTTCGCGCTCAGACGGTTAAGATGCTGGTAGTAGCGTTTTGTCGCATCGCCGGTCGGCGAGGCGCTGGTAAGACCGCGGGTCAGGCCGAGCCAGAAGCTGCGCACCGTATTACTGCCGACGTGACCGATATGTTTGAACAGCAGTTTATCAAAGGCGTTGACATCGTTGTTTTGCGCCGCCGCCATTTCTTCAAGCACATACGGATGGCAGCGGATTGCTCCCTGACCAAAGATCATCATGCTGCGGGTGAGGATATTCGCCCCTTCCACGGTAATGGCGATCGGCGCCCCCTGGTATGCGCGGGCGAGGAAGTTGCTTTCGCCCAGCATAATGCCTTTACCGCCAGTAATATCCATCGCGTCGATAATTGAACGCTGACCGCGGTGTGTACAGTGATACTTAACAATCGCCGACAGCACCGCCGGTTTCTCGCCGAGCATAATGCCATAGGTAATCAGCGTCGCTGCCGCGTCCATGACGTAAGCGTTACCGGCAATGCGCGCTAACGGCTCTTCAATTCCTTCCATCTTACCGATGGAGATTTTGAACTGACGGCGAATATGGGCGTAGGCGCCGGTGGCCATCGCGACGGACTTCAGGCCGCCCGTGGAGTTTGACGGCAGGGTAATACCGCGACCGACCGACAGACATTCCACCAGCATACGCCAGCCCTGACCGGCCATTTTCGGTCCGCCGATAATGTAATCGATCGGCACAAATACATCTTTACCGCGCGTCGGACCGTTCTGGAACGGCACGTTCAGCGGGAAGTGACGGCGGCCAATCTCCACGCCCGGCGTAGAGGTCGGAATCAATGCGCAGGTAATGCCCAGCTCTTCTTCACCGCCCAGCAGTTTTTCCGGGTCGGAAAGCTTAAACGCCAGTCCCAGCACCGTGGCGATAGGCGCGAGGGTGATATAACGTTTGTTCCAGGTCAGACGCATCCCCAGCACCTGCTGGCCCTGCCATTCGCCCATGCAGACGATGCCGGTATCCGGAATCGCGCCCGCATCGGAGCCTGCTTCCGGGCTGGTCAGCGCGAAGCAGGGAATTTCCTGACCGCGCGCGAGGCGGGGCAGATAATGATCTTTCTGTTCCTGGGTGCCGTAATGTTGCAGCAGCTCGCCCGGACCTAACGAGTTTGGCACGCCAACGGTGATCGCCAGGATCCCGGAGACTCCGGACAGTTTTTGCAGCACGCGGGACTGAGCGTATGCGGAGAACTCCAGCCCGCCGTACTCTTTCTTAATGATCATCGCAAAGAAGCGGTGCTCTTTCAGATACGCCCACAGCTCCGGCGGCAGATCGGCCAGCTCATGGGTGATCTGAAAGTCATTCGCCATCCGACATGCTTCTTCCACCGGGCCGTCAAGAAAAGCCTGCTCTTCGGCGGTCAGGCGCGGCTGCGGATAGTTGTGCAATTTTTTCCAGTCCGGTTTGCCCTGGAACAGATCGCCCTCCCACCAGGTGGTGCCGGCATCGATCGCTTCTTTTTCAGTGCGCGACATCGGCGGCATCACCTTACGAAAACCGCGAAATACCGGAACGGATATCATCGACTTACGCATCGGCGTGAGGTTAAACGGCAGCAGAATAATGGCCAGCGGGACCAGCAGCCAGATATTCCACACGCCAGCTGCGCCCAGCGCAGCTGTCCAGGCGAGCAGAATCAGGCTGCTGAGTAAGAGGCTGACGCGGTGATAGAACAGCGCGCCGAGCAGAACGATTGTCGCGAGAATACTCAAAATCATCATAACAAAAAGCTCCCTTGCTTGTAGGAGGTCTGACCACTTGTGATGATATGGTTGTAGTGGATGTAAATTCTTTTATCAATGTGTTTACAAAATAATTACAACAAAGCTCACATTGTTGCCGTTTCAGGCGGCACAAAAACGCAAAAGCCATGCGCGAGATGCAGGCTTATGCTTCTCGCATGTACCGCTATCCGGTACACTGCTTCCTGTCTTTACATTCATGCTGAAGGATATCCTCATGTACCAGGATCTTATTCGTAACGAACTGAACGAAGCGGCGGAGACGCTGGCTAACTTTTTAAAAGATGACGCCAATATTCACGCCATTCAGCGCGCGGCGGTCCTGCTGGCAGACAGTTTTAAAGCGGGCGGTAAGGTTCTTTCCTGTGGCAACGGCGGCTCCCACTGCGACGCCATGCACTTTGCGGAAGAACTGACCGGCCGTTACCGTGAAAACCGTCCGGGCTATCCGGCGATTGCGATTTCCGACGTCAGTCATCTCTCCTGCGTGAGCAATGATTTCGGCTATGACTATGTTTTTTCTCGTTACGTTGAGGCGGTAGGGCGTGAAGGGGATGTACTGTTAGGCATTTCCACTTCCGGCAATTCCGGCAACGTGATTAAAGCGATTGCCGCTGCGCGCGAAAAGGGGATGAAAGTGATCGCCCTGACCGGGAAAGACGGCGGCAAAATGGCGGGCACGGCTGATATTGAAATTCGCGTTCCGCACTTCGGTTACGCTGACCGTATTCAGGAAATTCACATTAAAGTGATCCATATCCTGATTCAGTTAATTGAAAAAGAGATGGTCAAATAATTTCACTGAGCGTTGCCGGATAGCGACGCCAGGCGTCTTATCCGGGCGCTGATAAGCGCAGCGCCATCAGGCTTAAAAACGTTTTAAGGCAGGTGATATATGTGCGAACTGCTCGGGATGAGCGCCAATGTGCCCACCGATATTTGCTTTAGCTTTACCGGACTGGTTCAGCGCGGCGGCGGAACCGGGCCGCATAAAGATGGCTGGGGAATCACCTTTTATGAAGGCAAAGGCTGTCGCACATTCAAAGATCCGCTGCCAGGCTTTAACTCTCCCATCGCCAGGCTGGTGCAGGAGTATCCGATCAAATCCTGTTCGGTAGTCGCCCACATCCGTCAGGCGAATCGTGGGAAAGTGGCGCTGGAAAACACCCATCCCTTTACCCGCGAGCTGTGGGGGCGCAACTGGACCTATGCTCATAACGGGCAGCTTAGCGGATATAAATCGCTGGAAACCGGAAACTTTCGTCCGGTCGGCGAAACCGACAGCGAAAAGGCGTTTTGCTGGCTGCTGCATAAGCTCACCCAGCGCTACCCGCGCACGCCGGGCAATATGACGGCGGTGTTCAGATACATCGCCGCGCTGGCGGACGAACTGCGGGAGAAAGGGGTGTTTAATATGCTGCTGTCGGATGGACGCTATGTGATGGCGTACTGCTCGACCCATCTGCACTGGATCACCCGCCGGGCGCCGTTTGGCGTGGCGACGCTGCTCGATCAGGATGTGGAAATCGACTTTAGCTCGCAGACCACACCAAACGATGTGGTCACGGTACTGGCCACGCAGCCGCTGACGGGCAATGAAACCTGGCAAAAAATTATGCCAGGCGAGTGGGCGTTATTTTGTCTCGGGGAGCGTATAGTTTGACGCCAGCTGCGGCTGGACCACTTCGTGGCTCAACGGCTTGCTGACCACGTAACGGCCATCGACCACGGAAACGGTCGGCGGCTTGCGGGTCTGCTCAAAGTAATCGTATCCCGGCTTTAACTGCGTCCAGAAATCTTTGTAATACGAGTACTTATGGCGCTGCATATTGGCATCGGTCATGCGGAACGGGTAGATGCTGACCTGCACGCTCGGTTGACCAAATACCAGCGCGCCGGTGACGAACTGGAAAATCTCGTCAATACCGCTGTCGGTCATGGCGTAGCAGCCTACGGAGACGCAGGCGCCGTGAATCATCAGGTATTTTCCCTCATAACCGTGCGCGCGGTCATAGGCGTTGGGAAAACCGATGTTAATGGCTTTATAGAAACGGCTGTCCGGCTTCAGCTGATTACGCTGAACGCTGTAAAAACCTTCCGGGCTTTTAAAATCCCCCTGGCGCTGCTTCGGGCCGAGTCCGCCGGAGTAATTACAAATTTTGTAGCTGTCGAGTAGCTGATACTGTTCGCCCATCTTGACGTAGAGGTCAAGCGTGCGTTCCTCTTTAAAGATCTGAATATAGACCGGCGAGCCCATCAACTGCTGCTTATACTCTTTGCTGATCGGCGTTGTCGGGCTGCTGCTGCCCAGCAAACCGGCAAACGAGACGCACGGGATCAAAAGCATCGCAATAAATAATGCGATTTTACGCATACTGCTTGTTCCTTGATAAAACGATTACACACGCCAGAACGGCAAAAATCTGCACCCAAAATCAGACTACTCTGCATTTCGAGCGCTCACATTATCACCACGGCATTTTTTCGCAAGCCCTCCGTGTCGCGTTTACAGTTGTTAACGCGATTAAACCCTCATGCCGCTCGTCACCTGCCGCCTGCGCCCCGTCAGACGCGGTTCGGGATGAAAACGGACCGCGATAAGTAATCTGCTGATACCACTGGGTTAATATTTTAATAATCGAGAATTAAGCCTGGCGGTTTTTGCCTCACGATACACTGTACCGACTTTGTTCTGCCTGGTAATACAACGTGAAGTTTTCTTCCTTCGCGCCGCGGCTGATGCTGCCGGGGCTGTTTTCGCTGTGCGTCGTTTTTTCTCCTGACTGCGCCGCGGTAATTAAGCATCCGGCGTCGCATCTCAATCAGAGCTATGCCGCTAAGCTGCGGCAGCGCAACCGTGAGCGGCTGCTCGGCAAATATCACGCGCTGATGCAGAAAAAAGCGCATTACATTGTGGAAGGCGATGCGGCGAGTAAAAGGGCGCTGCGTCAGCATAACCGTCAGCTAATCAAACAGCATCCGGAGTGGTTCCCGGGGCCGCTGAAGGCCAGCGACAGCCGCTGGCGGGCGCTGGCGGAGAACAGTCATTTCCTCAGCAGCGACCATCTGCATAATATGACTGAAGTCGCCATCCACCGCCTTGAACAGCAGCTGGGCAAACCGTACCTGTGGGGCGGCGCCAGCCCCGAGCAGGGGTTTGACTGTAGCGGACTGGTGTTTTACGCCTACAATAAAATCCTTGCCGCAAAATTACCGCGCACCGCTAACGAGATGTATCACTACCGCAGGGCGACCATCGTCGCGGATCGCGATCTGCGACGCGGCGATTTGCTCTTTTTCCACGTGCACAGCCGGGAGATTGCCGATCATATGGGGGTCTATCTGGGGAACGGAGAGTTTATTGAATCGCCGCGCACCGGGGAGACGATCCGCGTAAGCCATCTCGCCGATCCCTTCTGGCAGGCGCACTATCTTGGCGCTCGCCGGATATTAACGGAAGAAACCATCATCTAATAGGTGAACAGCAGCAGCATGGTGATAAAAATAAACAGCATCACGCCAGCGAAAACAAGATCCATCAGCTCGTCCACCGGTACGGACAGAGGGATAAATAACGCCTGATGCGCGTGAGTTTCCTCGTTTGCGGTACTATTGTCCTCTGTCGGGGGGCGATAATACCGGCCGTTCTGCCGTTTGCTCTGTTCCTGGTGGTGGACAAATTCCCGGAATGTTTGCCACTGACGGTGGGTGTGCTGCTGGCCGGATGCGGTAAGCGACCGGCCTTTCCTTTCATTCTTCGTCGTCATAATCATTCCCTGTAAACGATAAATTTCCGCGACGGCCATCCTGGTCGCCGGTAGTGATTGAAAGCGGCGGCCCAAAGCGAAACTTAAGCCGCCGGTCAGTGGGGAATTAACTTAATGAACCCATGATTTTCAGCTGCAGGTCGTCCGCCACCTCGTTATACGAAAGCACATGCAGCCCTGGCGCAAACAGGCGGGCGTAGCGCGCGAGCAGCGGCCGCAGCTGCGGCGCCACCAGCAGCACCGGCTCTTTACCCGCCGCCTTCATCTGCTCTTTCACCTGCGGCATATTGTTCTGGAACTGGTTGAGCATATTCGGATCGACCGGCACGCTGTCGAGCATCACTTTTCCGGCCTGCTGCGCCTGGTTCACGACGCTGGACAGCAGGTTTTCCAGCTCGTTATTCAGGGTATAGACGGCCAGCTCGCCCTTGCGGACAAACGGATGGGTAATGCTGCGGCGCAGGGCCAGACGCACGTCGGCGGCAAGCAGAATCGGGTCTTTGGTCACGGCGCTGCTTGCCACCAGCACGGTCGCGATGGTCACAATATCGCGCAGTGAAACCCCTTCGGTCAGCAGCGCGCGGTAGACCTTCAGCATCTGGCTGTAGTTCAGCGCGGCGCTGAGATCTTCCGCCAGCCTCGGCGCCATTGAGGAGAGGCGGTTATGCAACTGAGTAATATCGTCGTAGTTGAACAACTCCGGGATATAGCTGCGCACCACCTTGTTGACGTGGGTGGCGATAACGCTGGCGCTGTCGATCACCTGATAGCCCATATTCAGCGCCTTCGCTTTTTGCGCCGGCTGGATCCAGGTGACCGGCATACCGTAGGCCGGATCGTGGCCCAGTATGCCGTCGATCTCGCCGTAGGTTTCGCTGGAGGGCAGCGCCATCAGCTTATCGGAAGGGATATCCGCCTCGTCGGCCTTAATGCCGTTAATGAAAATCGCATACTGGCTGGGCTTCAGGCGGAAGTTTTCCCGGATGCGGATCTCCGGCAACAGCACCCCGTTGGTATCGGAGATTACCTGGCGCACGCCGCGAATACGTTGGGTCAGCGGGTTGCCTTTGGCTTTATCGACCAGCGCAACCAGCTTATAGCCCAGGCTCAGGCTAATGGGTTCGATAAGCGGGATCGTCTCCCAGCTAACCTGCTGCTCGGTGGTTTCGGCAATGGTTTTGCTCAGCGTTTCGAGACTCTTCTCCTCCGCTTCGGCGGCGGCAGGCCGCTTGCTCATGCGCCAGGCGGTAAAGCCGAGCAGACCGCTGAATACCAGAAACGGGAAGTGCGGCATCCCCGGCACTACCGCCAGCACGAGCATAATGGTCGTGGCGGTATAGAGTACGGAAGGGCTGGCCAGCAGCTGGCTGCGAACGTCCGAGGAGATATCGCCATTATCGCTGACGCGGGTGACGATAATCGCGGCGGCGGTAGAGAGTAGCAGGGAAGGGATCTGCGCCACCAGACCGTCACCGATGGTCATCAGCACGTACTGCTGGAAGGCGGCCTCAGCGCTGAGATCGTATTTGAAAATACCGATGCACACGCCGCCTATCAGGTTGATCGCCAGAATCATCATCCCGGCGATGGCATCGCCGCGCACAAACTTTGAGGCGCCGTCCATCGCGCCGTAAAAGTCGGCCTCGCTGGCGACGTCTTTGCGTCGCGCCTGCGCCTGCTGCTGATTGATTAACCCGGCGTTGAGGTCGGCGTCGATCGCCATCTGTTTGCCGGGCATCGCATCGAGGGTAAAGCGGGCGGAGACTTCGGAAATACGCTCGGCCCCTTTGGTCACCACGATGAAGTTGATGATCATCAGGATGATGAACACCACGAAACCGACGACGAAGTTGCCGCCAATCACCACCTGGCCGAAGGATTCAATCACCTTACCGGCGGCGCCTGCGCCCATATGACCGTGGAGCAGCACCACGCGGGTAGAGGCGACGTTCAGCGTCAGACGCATCAGCGTGGTGATTAGCAGAATGGTCGGGAACAGGCTGAATTCGAGAGGACGCCTGGCGGAAACGGAGACCAGCAGCACCATCACCGCAAGCACGATGTTAAAGGTAAACAGAATATCCAGCAGCGCCGGAGGCAGCGGCAGGATCACCATCGCCAGGATACTGAGTATCACCAGCGGCACGCCGATGTTGCCGTTACGCAGCAGCGCCATAAGTTGCTTAATTGTTTTCGGCATCCAGTTTAAGAACCTCTTTGGGAATGGAAATATGTCTGTTCAGCAACGGACGAGGCTGCGTGCCGTCACGCCAGTGCTTCATCTGCAACACATAGGTCAGCACATGGGCAATCGCCCGGTAGAGCTGAAAGGGAATCTGTTGGTTAATCTGCGTGGTGTAGTAGACGGAGCGCGCCAGCTTTGGAAACTCCACCACCTCCACCTGGCTTTCCGCCGCCACCTGGCGGATATAGAGGGCGATTTCGTCGGTGCCTTTCGCCACCACAAACGGTGCGGCGGCGCGCGACTGGTCGTACTGGAGCGCCACGGCGTAGTGGGTCGGGTTGGTGATTACTACGTCGGCTTTCGGCACCACCTTGCGGATCTGCCCCATCGCCAGCTGTCGTTGCAGACGGCGCACGCGGGCCTTCACTTCGGGCTTACCCTCCTGGTTTTTGTACTCCTCCTTCACCTCCTGTTTTGTCATCTTCAGTCCTTTGGTGAACATCTTCTTCGCCAGCGGCACGTCGATAACGGCAAAGAAAACAAACAGGATGACGAAGTTGCGCATTACGCTGCTGTAGAGCGCCAGGCCGTCGCTGACCGCCTGTTTAAACCAGAGCGCCTGCAGGCCGAGAAACGAGGCGAAGTTATTCCGCAGGCTCAGCCACAGCATCACCAGAATCACCACGGCTTTCACCATCATCTTGCCGGTTTCCACCAGATGCTCCGCCGAAAACAGGCGGCCAATGCCTTTCAGCGGATTCACTTTGCTGAAGTCGGGCAACATCTTCTTCGGCAGGAACAACCAGCCGCCGGGAATTAACGACGCCGCCAGCGCCGCGGCGGGCATGGGCAGCAGGGTGAGAATAAATTTCGCCATAATCAGCAGGTGATGCTGCAAAAACTGTCCGACGATCGCCGGGTTATTAATCTCCTGCGCGTACTGATGGACGCTGACGAAGCTTTCGCGCACGAAATCTTCATACCAGGGAAAACTGCTGCTGATGACCATAAAGGCGGCAAAAAGGCTGGCCGCCAGCCCCATGTCCTTTGAGCGCGGGATCTGTCCTTCTTCCCTGGCTTTGCGCAGCTTTTGCGCCGAGGGTTTTTCTGTTTTTTCTTCGCTGCTGCTATCCGCCATAGTGACCCTTTAGCGCGTCAAGCTGCTTTAAGATGAAGTTCGCCAGGTGCAGATAGTGGTCGGGCAGGTTATAGAGCAGGGTGGCGAAACAGATAAGTCCGGCCAGCATGTTGATCGGAAAGCCCAGCGAATAGAGGTTCAGCGGCGGCGCGACGCGGTTGAGCAGGCCGAAGCAGCCCTGCACAATCAGCATAATGAAGGTGGTCGGCAGCGCCAGCAGCATCGCCGATCCCAGCACCCAGCTGAACGCCAGCGCGAGGGTGCGCAGGCTTTGCGGATGCAGGGCGTTGCCGATGGGCCAGTAAGTAAACCCCTTATACAGCACGCTCACCAGCAGCAGATGGCCGTCCATCGCGAAAAAGAGGATCACCGCATAGACGTTAATCAGCTCCGCCAGCACCGTCGTTGAGGCGCCGCTGCCGGGATCGTTCATCACCGCCATGCTCATCCCCATATTAAAGGAGAGGATCTGACCGGCCAGCTGTAGCGCCAGAAACAGAAACTGAAACATCAGGCCAAACAGCATCCCCCACAGGATCTGCTCTGCCGTCAGAATCAGACTGTTCATGGACAGCAGGCTGTCGGGCACAGGGTGCGGGATCATCGGCGTGATGACGATCGCCAGCGCCAGAGAGAGAATGATGCGCACGCGAATCGTCAGCGCGGCGTTATCAAACACCGGCACGTAGCGGATAAACGCCATGATGCGCACAAAGGGAAACCACAATCCCAGTACCAGGTTGGCGAGCTGCGTAATATCGGATTCGCGCATCTCATTGCACCAGAGTGGCGGCCTGGGTGAACAGATGAATACAGAGATCGTCCAGCTGGACGATCATCCATTTTCCGCATACTCCCAGCACCACCAGCGTGACGATCAGGCGCGGCAGAAAGCTGAGGGTCTGTTCGTTAATCTGGGTCACCGCCTGAAAGATGCTGACCAGCAGGCCGACCAGCAGGCTTGGCACCACCAGCAGGCTTACCAGAATAATCACCACCTTAATGCCGCTGGCGACGATATCGGCTGCTACATCGATAGTTAGCATGGTTGCCTCATTCAGCCCAGACCCAGCCCGCGGATACTGGAAGTCAGCGTGCCGACGGTCAGCGACCAGCCGTCGATAAGTACGAACAGCATCAGCTTAAAGGGCAGTGAGACGATCAGCGGCGACAGCATCATCATCCCCATCGCCATCAGGACGCTGGCGACAATCAGATCAATGACCAGAAACGGGATGTAAATCATAAAGCCGATCTGAAAGGCGGTTTTCAGTTCGCTGAGCACATAGGCAGGCACCACGATGGTCAGATCCTGATCGGCGGCGTCGCCTTTCACGTCGGCGATAGTCATAATCTGCGCCATCGCCTTTTTGTTGGTTTGCGCCAGCATAAAGCGCTTCAGCGGCGTGGCGGCGGTGCTCAGGGCGTCAGAGAGGGTCATCTGGTCATTTTCAAACGGAACGACGGCGCGATCGTAGATGTTGAGCCAGATTGGGCGCATCACCAGCATCGTTAAGCAGAGCGCAATGCCGATCAGTATGCGGTTCGGCGGCGTCTGCTGCAGGCCCAGCGCCTGGCGCAGCAGAGAGAGCACGATAATGAAGCGGGTGAAGCAGGTCATCATCAGCACCAGCGTCGGCAGCAGCCCGACGAGGGTCATCAGGATCAGCACCTGAATTTTGACGCTATATTCCTGGCTGGCGCCGTGGGTGACCACGTTCAGCAAGGGGATCTCGCCCCCCTGGGCGCAGGCGAAGGGGGAAAGGGCGAACAGAGCGATGCCCAGCGCCAGCGTAAGTGTAGCCGACCGTTTCATGGCGCCAGATCGTTAATTTCTTGGGTATTGAATTCAAGCACGCGCAGGCCGTACTTTTCGTTGACCACCACCACTTCCGCTTTGCCGAGCAGGATATTATTGACCTTGATATCCAGCGGCTCCCCGGCGAGTTTATCCAGTTCAATCACCGTGTCGTCATCGATGTTCAGCAGATCGGCCAGCATAATTTCCACCGAAGAGACTTCCAGAGTCAGGGTGACGGGAATGCGCTTCAGCAGGCTCATGGATTCGGAAAAGCGATCCTCCAGGCGGGTTACCAGCGCTTCGGTTGCGGAATTCGCCGGGGCGGCAGGGGCTTCGGTGGTGAGTTCGAAACCTTGCTCTAAAATATCTTCTTGCTTACTCATAGGATTTCTCAGATGTCTTGCTCATCAGCTCGGATAAAAACAGCTTGTCTTTATCCTCCACGATCAGGGCGGTAAATAATTCGGATTTCCCGATGGAAACGGGAAAGCTGTCGGGAAGCGTAAACGGTAAAATATCGCCGGGTCTGATGGTGGCGAGATCGGCCACGCTGAGCGGCAGTTCAGCGATCTTCACCTGCATTTTCAGCGGCAGGGTATGAATGATCTCTTTGACCAGCTTCTTTTTTTCAACGGCGACAGCGGCCTTATCCGCCGCTGGTTTTCCCTGATTGTGTTCGCTGCGACGAATCAGGTTGAGAATATAATCGGTGTGGGCGTCATCGAGTAAAATCCGGAAGCCGCCATCTTCGTTATCGCCCAGCACGAAGGTGAGTTGATACGCCCAGTGCGTCTGTACGGTACTGCTGTCCAGCTTAAGCGCCAGCGGAACCCCTGAGGTATTTTTATTAAAGATAAGAGCGCCGATATCCATTGCCAGACGGCTTTTCAGACGGGTCTCGGTTTTGGTCGGTAAATTATCCTGTGAGTTTATTTCCGTCAGCGATGCGTCAAGCCCATAAAAATTACCTAACAGCGTCAGCAGTAGTGAACGATCGATATCAAACGCCAGATGCCCCATCTGAGAGATCATCAGTTCGGCGCTTTTATTTATCACATCCATCTCGCAGTTAATTTTTTTTAGAGTGATATTGGTGCGATGTTTTTTAAGAAAATAGTTTCCGAGATGTGATTCGATTGTGTCAAAATTACCCGTAAATAAAGACGGCAGGCGGTGATAGGGACGCCCAAGCCTGTTGCCTTCAAGTTTGAAGATGCCGGGGGTTTGACTGTACTTCAGCATGATAGGCTTTCTCTGCTGTAATGTTCTGGAGCGGATGGACTGATATCAAATCCCGCGGTTAGCAAAAAATTCAGAAGTGCATTTAATAAAGTGCTCATCCTTGTCGTTATACTCATGTTGTCGTTCTGCAATAACAAAGGTACTTGCTGGACTCATCTGTGAACCAGGGGGTGTTATTAAATAACTGGCGACATCATTCTGCAAATTATTAATAGTGAGGACAGCTCATTAAAAAATAATTAAACCTCATTTTTGCGCTTTTTTGTGCACAGGCTCCGGTTTTGGGTATAATTTATTTGTTTGCCAATGCGCTGTGCTTTATTTGTAACTTGCTGATTTTGCATGATTAATATTTTTATTATCTTTTAATTCAGGATTGTTAAACGTGCCGGTGGTACGCTTTTCTATGGGAAAAATCTCATTTGAGTTCTTTATTGCGTAAGGCTGCGTAGCTTTCGTCGTACATCGCGCCGTACAATGCGGCAAAACATGACCATGGACCGGATAAAATGACAGGAATGAGAGTGCTTAATTAACAATTGTGCCCTGCATATTTGTGTATTTCTCGTAACGGATGTTAATTTACTCATTGCGAAGTGTAAAAAAATTATGTTTGAACTTATTGCCGAAGCATCTTCCAGTATTAATGCCTTTTCACTGGCCAGGCGCGTTGCCGCTTTTAATGTTCCGGTGCTTATTCAGGGCGAAACCGGAACGGGTAAAGAGTGTGTGGCTAAATTTATCCACGCTATCGCCTTTGGTCAGAATGAGAATGCGCCCTATATCGGCGTAAACTGTGCGGCGATCCCGGAAAATATGCTGGAAGCCACCCTGTTTGGTTATGATAAAGGGGCATTTACCGGCGCGGTCGCCACGGTACCGGGAAAAATGGAGCTGGCCAATAACGGCACATTATTACTGGATGAAATTGGCGATATGCCGCTGGCGCTGCAGGCGAAAATATTACGCGTACTGCAGGAGCAACAGGTTGAGCGGCTGGGCAGCAACCGGCAGATTAAACTTAACTTCCGCTTAATCGCCTGTACCAATAAAAACCTTGAAGCAGAGGTCGCCGCCGGGCGTTTCCGTGAAGATCTTTATTACCGGCTGTCGGTGGTTCCGGTCAATATTCCCCCCTGCGCGAACGTACGCAAGATATTATCCCGCTGGCCGAGTCCTTTATTAAAAAATATTCCACGGTGCTGGTAAAAAATATCCGGCTTTCAGAATCCACCCGCCGCGCGCTGCTGAACTATTCCTGGCCGGGCAATGTTCGCCAGCTGGAAAACGCGATCCAGCGCGGGATGATCCTCAATCGCGACGGGGTGATCTACCCCGATACGCTTGGGCTGCCCTCCAGCAAAACCTGCGACAGCGTTGAGGCGGAATGGCAGACGCCGCCCCGTTTACCCGTCAACGGGAACGGCAATCTGGGTCAGCATGGCCGCAGCGCGCAGTATCAGTACATTGCCGATCTGATGCGGAAATATCACGGCAATAAAAACAAGATCGCTGATTTATTAGGGATTACACCTCGAGCGCTTCGTTATCGCCTGGCGTCAATGCGAAAACAGGGTATTGAAGTTTACTCCTGAGTCGGCCCGTAGCACCCATCACTTTAAGAGTAGGTCATGAGCATAACCAATATACAACCAGCCGGTACGATGCAGGCGCAAATGCTGCGGGAGATGCAGCAGATGCAGGCTGTCGCCCGCACGCCCGTTCTCTCATCCATGCAAATCAGCGCAGCGGGGGAGGCGAGCTCCACGGTCTCATTTCATCGCATCATGCAGGGGGCGCTGAGCCACGTCGACCAGTTTCAGCAGGCAGCGGAAGAGAAGCAGACGGCGATCGATATGGGCAAAAGCGACGATCTGGCGGGGGCGATGATCGCCAGCCAGCAGGCTTCATTATCGTTCTCGGCGCTGGTTCAGGTAAGAAACAAAATCGCTACCGGCTTTAACGATCTGATGAGCATGTCGATCTAACGCTATGAATGAACTGATTAAGAAGCTCACGCACTCCTTCCCGGCATTCGCTTTCCGGCTGGACGGCAACAGGCGCTGGATGCTGCTGGCGGCGGCCGCCGTCGCCGCAACGGCGATTATCGTCAGCCTGCTGTGGAACAGCAATCACGGCTACGTTTCGCTGTATGGCCGCCAGGAGAACCTGCCCGTTTCGCAGATCGTCACCGTTCTGGACGGCGAGAAGCTGGAATACCGCATCGACCCGCAAAGCGGCCAGATTCTGGTGCCGGAAGAGGCGCTGTCGAAAACGCGTATGGCCCTTGCCGCCAAAGGGGTACAGGCGCTGTTGCCCAACGGCTACGAGTTGATGGATAAAGACGAGGTGCTGGGCAGCAGCCAGTTCGTGCAGAACATCCGCTACAAGCGCAGCCTTGAAGGCGAGCTGGCGCAATCGATTATGACCCTCGACGCGGTGGAAAGCGCCCGCGTTCATCTGGCGCTGAATGAAGAAAGTTCGTTTGTGGTCAGCGACAGGCCGCAGAACAGCGCCTCGGTGGTTGTACGTCTGCACTACGGCGCGAAACTGGATATGGATCAGGTTAACGCCATTGTGCATCTGGTTTCCGGCAGCATTCCGGGGCTGAAGGCCACGCAGGTAAGCGTGGTCGATCAGGCCGGGAATCTGCTGACGGACGGAACAGGGGCGGGCGAGGCGGTCGCCGCCACCACCCGTAAGCACGACCAGATCCTGCAGGATATTCAGGATAAAACCCGCGCCAGCGTCGCTAACGTGCTGGACTCGCTGGTGGGGCCGGGCAACTACCGGATCAGCGTGATGCCGGACCTCGATCTGAGCGATATCGACGAAACCCGGGAGCACTACGGCAACGAGCCGAAGGTCAATCGCGAAGAGAACGTTCAGGACAGCGACACCAACCAGATTGCGATGGGCATTCCCGGTTCGTTAAGCAACCGGCCGCCGGTCGCCCCGAACCAGGTGACGAATAACGCCAGCGCAACAACTGCGGAGAGCAACCCGCCGCAGGCGCTGTCGAAACACAGCGAAAGCAAGCGTGACTACTCCTACGACCGTAGCGTGCAGCATATTCAGTACCCGGGCTTCACGGTGAAACGGCTGAAGGTGGCGGTGGTGCTTAACCAGGAGGCGCCAGCGCTGAAGAACTGGACGCCAGAGCAGACCAGACAGCTGACTGATCTGCTGAACAATGCCGCCGGGATCGACACTCAGCGCGGCGACAATCTGTCGCTGTCGCTGCTCCGTTTCGTGCCGCCAAAGACGCCGGTCGAGCCGGTTATCCCGCTGTGGAAGGATGAGAGCGTACTGGCGTGGGCGCGGATGATTGGCTGCGGCCTGCTGGCGCTATTGCTGCTGCTGTTTGTCGTGCGGCCAATGATGAAGCGCCTGACCGCGGTGCGTCAGAGCTTGCCTGCGCTGGAGAAGGTTGCGGCCAGCGTGCCCGCCATCGAACCGCAGTTCGCGGCGGCGGAGGATGATCGGAAAAGCATTGAGCTTCCCTCTTTCCCCGGCGATGACAGTCTGCCTCCGCAGAGTTCCGGCCTGGAGGTGAAGCTGGAGTTCCTGCAAAAACTGGCGATGAGCGATACCGATCGCGTGGCTGAAGTTCTCAGACAATGGATTACCAGCAATGAGCGAATTGACAACAAGTAACGGCAGTACCAACAGCTATCTCGAACAGGCCGCTATTTTGCTGCTGTGCCTGGGAGAAGAAGCGGCGGCCACGGTGATGCAGAAGCTCAGTCGTGAAGAGGTGGTGCGCCTGAGTGAAAATATGGCGCGCCTCTCCGGGGTGAAAACCAGCATGGCGAGAAAGGTCATCAATAACTTTTTTGATGAGTTCCGCGAGCAGAGCGGCATCAACGGCGCGTCGCGCTCCATGCTGCAGGGCATTCTCAACAAGGCGCTGGGCACTGAAATTGCCAGCAGCGTCATCAACGGCATTTACGGCGACGAAATCCGCTCGCGGATGGCGAGACTACAGTGGGTTGAGCCGCGCCAGCTGGCGATTCTGATCTCGGAAGAGCATCTGCAATTGCAGGCGGTATTTCTCGCCTTTCTGACGCCGGAGATCTCCGCCAGCGTACTGTCATACATGAGCGAATCGGTGCAGAACGAGATCCTCTACCGGGTGGCGAAGCTGAGCGACGTTAACCGCGACGTGGTGGATGAACTGGATCGCCTGATCGAACGCGGGCTGTCGGTGCTTTCCGAACACGGTTCGAAGGTGAAGGGCATCAAGCAGGCGGCAGATATCGTCAACCGCTTCCAGGGCAACCAGCAGGTGATCCTCGATCAGCTGCGCGAGCGCGATGAAGACGTGCTTGAACAGCTGCAGGATGAGATGTACGACTTCTTTATCCTCAGCCGCCAGAGCGAGGAGGTGCGCCGTCGCCTGCTCGACGAGGTGCCGATGGAGGACTGGGCGGTCGCGCTGAAGGGCACCGAAGCCATGCTGCGCCGCTCTATTTACGCCGTAATTGTAACTTCGCGTTTTTTTCTGGACTGATTGACGCGCAATTCTGGACGGTTCAGGTGCGCCCAAAAAGTCCAGAATTGACCGCTAACTGCTGCTAATCGTCATCGCTCTGATTGAGCGTAAATCATCCAAGTTATTCAGTTCCTCCTTCATCTCACGCTGGCGTTGATAAATCTCGTCATTGCGCTCAACCTGCGCCTGCGCCATCGCGGCTGCCAGTTCTTCCAGTTCCGGCATCGACAATTTCACCTGTTGATTATCGGCGTCACCCCACGCAAGGGCGGTTCGTGCCGTATCAGATTTTGCAGCCATTACCACAGGATAAAGACGGGTCATTGAGTCGGGGCCAGCGTTCCAGGTGTGGCCGTTCCATTCAAAGGTGAACGGCTGCGCTTCCTGTTCTGTGCGCCACGCCTCAATTTCCCGCTTTTTGGCATCTTTTGCCGCAGCGATAAGTTCAGGTGATGCGGTGAACGGGGTTATCTCGCCCCATTTGCCGCTTTGCAGTTCCTGCCAGATTTGCTGACCGGTTTTCGCTGTATCGTCCGGCGTGGCAGTGTAGGGAACAGGGGCTTCCATTTCCTCAAACAGAACGTCGCAGTCAATCGCACCGGATTCGGTGTAGCGGGGGCTGGTAATTTCTTTTATCTGCATCATGCAATCCTCATGAATAGCGCCACAAAAGCCTGGTCGCTGTATGTTGTGGGTGCTCCAGACAGTGAAATATAGGTTCCGGGGAGTGATTTGCTCTTGCAGCCGGTAATATAGAATCGCGGTGTTGCCGCATACGTACCAGACGGGGTGAACGGGCACTCTATCGCCACAGGTGCAAGTCGTGAGCCGGGGTAAGTCTGACCACGGGATACTTTAATATTTGTGTCGCCGTCAGCGGTTCCCTGGTATGACGCCAGAATTAAACCTCCCAGTTCCGGGTCTCGCCATTCTCTGTTGTAATTATTATAAATATATGAATACAGCATGGCCCTGACATCAGAGAGCGATGCCAGCTTGCGCCAGCTTATTGACCCGTTGCTCTGACCTGCGCGTCTGCCAATGTGCAAGTATCCGTCATTATCGTAAAAAGCCAGTATTTTCAGAACCTTCGAAGCATCGTTATATCCGCTGCCATTAAGCCACAGCGCATCAACAACTCCGTACGTGCCCCCGTCTGGTGTCAGATATTGTTTATCACTGGTTGTAACGTAATAACGCCCCGGCTTTACCCACTGTGACCACCAGGAACCAGTGTAACCTTCATTAAGGTTTATTCGTCCCTGGCTTTTATCTTCAAACGTGTAGCCAAATCCGTAAGCTCCGGCGAGTGGCAGATGCACCCTTTGTTCATACTCAGTTCTGGATGGCCATGTATAAGGGGTGGCAATTACCTGTTTATTTTTCACCCCGGAAATCTGTAAATTCCATTGGGCCTGAGCCAGTGCTGACGGGCCAGCATCAACAATTTCCTGAAAGTTGTTTTTTATCTTGAGATAGCCACCATCCAGAATTTCGTCAATTTCGCCTTTGGCGTTCTCTGCTGATTCTGCGGCGGTCGCTGCATCCTGCGCATATTGTTTAGTCTGCTGCTCATGTTGTTCAGCTTTCTGCGCGTGTTTTTGTGCGTTCTGTTCGCTCAGGGCGGCGTTGTCAGCACTGTTTTTTGAGTCAGTGGCACTGTCAGCAGAATTCTTTGCTGCCTGCTGCGCCTTTTTTACCGCATCAGTAACATTCTGCACGCCCTGCTGCACCTGCCCGGCGTGCAGCCCAACTTCTGATGCCAGCTGTTCAACGCGCTGCGTGTTTTCCTCCACAGCGTTTGTATTCTGCTGAACATTATCTGCCAGCGTCTCGCAGTCGCTCTTAATTTGTTGCGCATCAGCGACATGTTGCCCGGCCTGTTGTTCGCTTTCCGCTGCCGCTTCCGCGCTCTGCTGCGCCTGCGCCACCATTTCCTCAAAGCGTTTCACCACATCCGGTTTCAGGTCACCTTCATCGAGGGCGGTCAGAAAGTCGTTCAGTGTGCCGGGCTTTGAGTCGTCGTAAACCGAAATGTCACCCACGCAGCACTTAGGGCCGTTCTTTTGCTTGATGTGTACGGTGTATTTGCCTTTTTGTGCTTCAAAGGCATACTGTCCCGCCGCATCGGTTTCAATAACCGCGAATGATTCAGTGACCACTTCACTGGTATTAACCAGTGCATCTAAATAAATTTTGCATCCCGCCATCGGAACGCCGGCGCCATTAATAAGCGCGCCTGAGATTAATACAGACATAAAACCTCTGAATGATAAAAAGCCGCCTGCGGGCGGCTGTCTGATTTATTCAAAGTCTGACCAGTCAATATCTGGCGCGTTTTCCGGTTGAATGCGATTTAACTTTATTCGTAATTTCCTGAGGGCTGTCAGCTGTTCCTGTTCTTCTGGCGTCGCTTCACCAAAATCAACGGCATCCTGTAAAACGGCGATTTGCTCTCCCATCTGTTTAAGCAGACCCGCTTTCTTCTCTGCCGCCTGATTTATCAGCGCATTACGCCTGGCTTCTTCATCTGTCACCCACTGACTGCCATTCCAGCGTTGGTATTCGCCATCAGGAGAAACAGAAGTCACATTTTCAGGAAGGCTTCCCAGTTCAGACACTGTTACAGCTACTCCGGTTTCTGTTGAATAAACCGTTTTCCCTCGGTGGTCTTCCATCAGATGCCATTTCATTTCATCAGCATTAAACACGGCAGCAAAACCAGCCGGAATATCAGGAGGCGCAATATCTGTTGAATTAGCTGGCAGACCTGTATGAGGTGGAATATATGCGTCGCTTTCGCCAATAAATTCATTTGTGCCATCGAGATAATTAAATACACGAATGGTTTGTGCTTCTGCACTCATTTTGAAAGTCATTATGCCAGCCTCACAATATAGTTATATGCAATGTTTTTGACGGTGTTTTCGGTATTGCCTGTTGGATTTACCGTGATGGTGTGCCCGTGCGCACCCAATGCCACAGTGTGTGCATGGGCACCAATACCTACGGTGTGGTTATGCTGACCAATATCGACAGTATGAGCATGTGCTCCGGCAGTACTGGAAATCTGATTGCTCCCTGACGCCTGCACACGTTGTTTTCCGCCGACAGAGTCGCCGCCATAAACACCACCGACACTGTGCGTATGATTTCCTGTGTTATTTGTTGATTTTGTGCCGTGGTTAAACGTGCTGACTGTCTTGGTGCCGTAGTCAAATGAACTTGTCGTTTTCGTTCCTAAATCGGTATTTGACGCACTGGCACTGTGGGTATGCGACTTGATGCCATCCTGTTCCTGAGACAATACGGCACGACCACTGGCAGGCTTACCCTTGATAGTCCAGCCGCGCATATCAGGAATAACCCCGGACGGATAGGCAACCGCAAGTTTAGGGTAAGAGCCTTTATCAAAACTTTGCCCCTGCATTAAGGCATAACCGGATGGCACAGAATCAGATGGCCACGGGATTGGTGTCCCGACCGGTAAAGCCGTACCCTGTAAATCAGCAATTTTTTCTGCTAACGCCTTTATTGCCTTTGGGGTGGCAGCCAGTTCTTCTGAATCACTGTCTGTTGCACTACTGAGCTGAACGATACCCTTCTTCGTTAATGATGCGTCAGGAACTTTTTTCCCGACATATAAGGCCAGCGCCTCAACCAGTTGATTCTGTTTTTTCGGATCCGGGGTTACGCCAGCCTCTTTAAGGACGTTAATCACCTCCTGCTGCAAATCGCGCGTTGCCGCCTGATGATTATTCATATATTCGGCGTAAACGATGGTTCCCTCAATTCCCTGAGTGGGGTCACCATCATGAAATAGCTTATCCGGCGTATTCACCGGAGGCATTAAATTCTGCATTATTCCTCCACCTCATATGTGAAATAACAGTCTGTAAAAGCCGGTTTAAGATCTTTAAACGTGTTTTCTAAAATGGATTCACCAAAGGCCGTCAGCGGTTCGCCGGTTGCCGATGCCCCCGTTCTGAAACGGTAGACCGGCGTTTTTGTCCCGATAACATTGACCTGCCACACCCAGCGGATTTCCGGTATCAGCAGACGGTCACCGCAGCGATTTATCCCCACCCGGAACGCTCGCGGCTCCGTAATGGTGATGGTGTAGCCCAGGCTGGCGGCAAGACTCTTAAAGTAAGGAATTGACAGCCCGCCAGTGGCAGCCATTTTTACCAGAATGTTCTGCCGCCGCTCCTGTTGTGTTGCCCCTTCACGGGGGACAACACCGTACACGCGCTCCCAGTCGGACAGCGTCATCGATGCCTGCAACGGGGTGATTTGTGCCAGAACGCGCGCCGCTGAGGCCTTCACGGCCTCCATGACGTTAGCCTCGGCCATCAGTTCTGCGGAAATATATTTTCCGTTCTGGTCATAACTGACAGGCGGCAGCATGGCGCGAAATAAATCGACCATATTCATGAATCACCCCTCACGCGGAAAGGACTGAATATCAATATTTCCCGGACGCAGCCATTCCCACGTTGACGCGTTAATAATGGCTTTTACATTGTCTGCTGGCGTAATGATTCGCCGGTCACTGACACCGGAAATTAATGAAATCTGGGTTTCCAGTTGTGAAATAATTAATTCCTGCCCCGGCTCCAGTCGGTTCATAAAATCCGTGATAACGTCAGTTATCTGCGGTTTTATCTGCTCAACGGTCAGGCCGCTGGTTTTTACCCGGACAACGAAATCAACGGCTTTTTTCGTCGGGGCCAGTACCATTGTGTCCCTCGCTGTGACCGGGCGGACTTCCTCAATATGTGCCAGCACGGCATTAATCAGTTCCTGCGAAGGGAGGTCATTGGCTGACGTAATGGCCACATCAACCGTCCCCAGCCCACGACGTAACGGCTCCACATACGCAGACGTAACGCCATCCACTTCCAGCGCCCAGCGTTTGTAATCATATTTGTTACCGCCAGCGGGCGGCCTGCGCAGAATATCCAGATAACGCGCCAGCAGGTCGGCGTCGCTTTCCCTGTCCGTTCCGCCGGTCAGGGATTTAATCGTCACCGTGCTGTTGATGCCTTCCGGCGGGCTGACCAGAGTCGCTGTCTGCGTTGCGGATGCGTTCGTCTGTGCACCCGTGGCGGTGCTTTTTACCGTCACCTCTGCGCTGCCTTCATCGCCGACGGTGCAGTCTGCTGTGGTGGTCACGCTGACACCTTCACCACGAATTTCCGCACCGGCTGGCAGCGTCTTACCGGGGGTACCGGTAATCACTACCGGACCGGATGAGGCCGTTGCTTTTTTACGAAAAACATTGCGCGTACGGCAGTGCAGCTCCAGATATTCAGGGTCTGCCGTGTCAGGAAACACCTGCCGGAGTATCCACCCCTGATGCATATAAAGCCCGTCCGCCACGCCGGATACGGCATTTGCACGAATGCGGTAATCGCTGTCTGCGCCGGTATCGATGGTTTCTCCCGGCAGGGCGTTAGCGATATCACGTAGCTGGCGTTCTGTGTTTTCAGCAACGCCCGGAACAGGAAACGGCATTACATAATCCTCACAGGGTGTTCAAACGTCTGCGGTGTGCCCGCGTTATCCGTGACGGTGATTAACAGCAACAGCCAGCCTCGCTGGCCCGCTTTCGTGTCAACGGTAATGGATTTTGCCCGCCCGTCATCGAGCAGGGGCTGAAGTGCCTGACTGGCATACTGCGCCGCCAGCCTGTGAACACGGGAAACGTCTTTTTCCCGCTTCAGTTCGTGCAGGCGTGACCCCAGCGACGCATCCGCCCAGTAACTGCCAAGCGGTGTCGCCAGTCGCAGATAAACCGCGTTATGAAGGGTATAAATCCGACGGCGTTCGTAGTCGCCGGTTGCAGGTGAAATCGTCTGGTCCATGCCGCCAGTCTGGCAGCATGGACAGGTCAGAATCAGGTGAGGGTGTTCAGCACTTAATTAACCGGCGTGTCAGACATGCCGTGTGGGGTTGGATGTTTGTGCGTTCCGATTTTAACGCCATTAATGGTGACGTCAACGGAGGTAATCACTCCACCCACATGGTTGATATCGCCTTCAAAGGTGGCAGTGTATCCCTTGCCCCCACTGATGGCCATGCCACCGTTGCCGGTGATTTTGCCTTCCACCGTCAGCCTGTCACTGGCTGTCAGTAACGGTGTCGTGAATGTGGCGTTCTCCTCTGCCTCAACCTCGTAGCGTTTGCATTTCACGCGATAAACGTCACATTCGGTTTCAATAACCCGTCCGCGCTTCAGTACGATTTTCGCGCCTTCATCGGTATACAGGGCCACTTCCCCGGGTTTCAGTTCCGTCAGACGATATGCGCCGTGCTCTGTGGCCACCACGACAGTATGAGAGGTATTGCCGTTCAGCGGAACGGCAATACCCATTGAGCCGGGCGGCGGGGATGTGGTGAGGCCGTAATGCTGAAAATACTCCGCACCGTCCAGCTGTTCGCCTGCCAGCCCGTTAAGCTGAAGCAGCTGTACTTTGGTCGAACTGTCCACCGTACCGGTCACCACCCTGAACGCCTGGCGAACGGCGGCCAGTGCCTGCTGTACGCGCTGATTAACTTTGTCCCACATCATTTCTCCCAGACCTTAACAATGGCGACCTCTTTTTTCTTTTTGCCCCTGCGATGATGGCGTTTCTTCTCGCGCGGGAAGGCATCTGGTATCCACACGCCATCCTCCTTAAAGCGGAGCCGGGTTGTCTGCCCGTTCCGGCCTCCGCTGAACTCACGCCCCATCAGAAAAAAGATGGCATCGATGCCGTGGGGTTCGCTGACAATCCGCACACGCTGGCCGGGCTGCCACAGGACACCGTCCGCCGTGCGATGGCCTGCAACCAGTGCGACGATATCCAGCCCCGACAGGCGGGCATCACTCATCATTTTTTTGGCGCGCCAGTTCACCTGCTCCATGTTGCTGGTGTCGCCCTGGGTGATTATCTGCGGGCGGTAATAATCCACGGTGGGGTCGGTGGCCACGGCTTTCATGTTATGAATGCCTGTCTGACCACTGCCTGTATTACCGCTGTCCTGCCCGGATAATGTGCGCACGCTGCCGTCCTCGTTCCAGATGTCCAGTGGCACCACGGCCACCTGTTTCTTGCTGTCTGCGCGGCGGGCGTGGCTCTGGGCCAGCACCGTCAGCTCGGAGAAACAGCCGTTAATGGACCGGGTATCGTCCAGCTCCATCACGTTGTTCCCGGTGCCGTCCAGCTTCATAATCAGTGTATCCACCGGCGTGGTGGTGTAGTCAGGGCCACCCACAACCAGCGTCCCGTCAGGCTCAAACCACGGCCATAAGCCGCGACCGGCGGCAGCTTTAGCCAGTGCATCCCACGCACGCATCCCCGGCTCTATAACGACCTTGTCATTACGTGACACACCGGACGCCTGAATACGGATGCGCTGTATCCCCAGCGGTCTGACAATCCTGTCGATGACCTCGTCCAGCGTCAGTTGGTTGGCACTGAATACCGGCGCGGCACAGTCCACCAGGATGGCGGCATCATCACGCCCGGACAGGGTCAGCGTGCAGCTCTGACGGGATACACTGCGGCGCACGCTGTCCACGCGCCCACTGAGCACCGTCTCGTCGCCCACCTGCAAACGGACCGGCGCACCCCGGACGATATCCGCCGGGAACACCTTTTCAGGCAGTCCCAGCTGAAGCTGCCAGCCGTCGGCGGCTTTCAGGAAATCGCTGTCAATACGATAACTGCTCCAGTCAGAATGCGACCTTCCGGCAATGACCAGGCTGATTTTGTCGTCGTTATTTTGCGTAGGCATTAATCACCATCCCGGCGGTTATGTTGTTCGGGTCACGCAGCTGCGGGTTCAGACGTTGCAGCTCTGCCGCACGGCTGTAATCACCGTACCACTGCCACGCCAGCAACAGCAGACAGCTGTCCGCCTGCACCTGTTTCTGCGTCAGCGGTGGGCGGCGTGACAGAACCAGCAGGCCGACATCCTGCACGGATGCCGCCACGTTCTTCATGCTCTGAATGATTCCCGGGTACATCAGCCCCAGTGGTGATACGGTTTCGGTTATCCGTTCGCGTTCGCTTTCATAGCGTTCACGGAACAGCGTGATGGCTGCCTGTAAGCGGGTGCGCACATCCCCGACCAGTCGCCCGATATCCGCCGGTATAAGCTGCTCTGACTGAGCCTCATCTGACAGTATCGCCGTCGCCACGCTGGCCAGCTCTGAGGCTGCCAGAACCGCATAAGCCGCTTTCACGTCCTGCACGTCTTCCACGGACGCATCCGGCGGAAGTGCCACAGACGGCGTTTTATCACCGCTGACCAGTGCGACCGGCAGCGCGACCAGCTCATCCATATCTGCCATCACCTCATTCCAGCAGGTCATCACGGTCGCAGAACTGGCGACGCTGTCTTCCCCGGTCAGTCCGGTCGTGGTGGCGGAATCAGTACGCTCCAGCACCGGCACCGCGTGCCCGACATCTGACGTGTGGATTTCCAGCACCTCTGCCAGCCCGCCGATGAACTTTCCGGGTTCGCTGGCCAGTGACATCATATTGTCGATGGATGAGAGAAAATCGCTTTTGAACGTCAGCAGGGTATTCACCAGCGTGGCACGTACCGTCTGGATTTTTTTAATCACGCTGTTAATGGTCTTTAAAGGGGCCGTAACAGCGTCAAATAATTCGCTTAACTGTGCCAGTAACTTATCCAGTTCTTCAAATAACTGCTGTGCAAACAGCTCCGGTAACGGGGTGCTGAACAACGCGCTGCCGGTGCGGTTCTCCAGAAAGCTCATGTCGATGGTGCAGCTGTCCGGGCTTTCTGCGTCATGGCGAATGCTGTAGCCGGTCACAATCACCGACGGAACGGAGCCATAAACCGGGTGAATCAGCTCACCATCGCCGCCTTCGTCCAGGGCGGCGATCAGCTTTTCGAGTTTATATTCGTAATACTCCCCCCACAGGAACGCCGTCATGCGGAACGGTCGCGCCTTGCGCCCGAGGTCGTGCAAATCCGCCCCGTCAACAAACGGGTATTCATAGACCGCATGGTCGCGGCTGATTTGTTCATCCGTGTTCAGTACATCAAACTGCACACCGCGAAAGGAAGCGTTTTGCAGGTTTTCAGCCCAGCCCATCAGTAAGTTCCTCCCGTGCCTCTGTTGCCGTCCTGAAGGTTGTATTTGTTCACTGCTTCCGCCACGACCTGACCATCGAGCACCAGTTGTGTGGTGAAATTTATGGGGCTGGCAGGTGGTCCCCAGTGCGTGAGGTATTCCGGCTGGTTGATGCGTCCGGGGGGCTTTGATGCCGGTTCAGGCGCTGCCATTCCGGCTTGCTGTCGGACTTGTTCTGGTGTTGGCAGAGAATCACCGGCGATAACCCCGGTTTTTTTCAGTTCGTCAAGATACTGCTGGATCCATTTCTCGTTTTCTGTTGAGTAACCTTCGCCAAACTGCCACCACGGCTGATATTTTTCACGGGCAGCATCAATCAGCCACTGAGGATATTTAGCCCGTATATTTTTCCAGCGCTCCTCGCTTCCTTCGACGGCGGCGTCTTCTTCCGGGCTGGTTGCAGTGGCCAGTGCCGTAACGGTGCTACCGAAAGAAAGCAGGCCACCGGCAATGCCGGGGAATTTAAATCCTTTGCCTTTTTTGACCGTGTTTTCAATGACATCACCGACAACCTCGCCAGCCTTGCCACCGGGTTTACTCCCGGTCAGGATTTTGATCCCGGCCCATGTCAGGGCTGCTGCGGTCATCGCTTCAATGGCGGTCGTGGCACCCACCACTGCCGTGGTCAGCCCCGGAAACTCTTCACCCGCCCAGCTTATGGCATCAGCCACAGCACCGGACGCATCAGCCAGCTTTTTCATGCTGTCCATTTGTGAAAATTCAAGCGTGTTTTTAGCCTGCCCGGTTTTAAAATCATTCGTGTCTGATATGAATTTAAAATCCACATCACCCGCGCGCTGACCTTCTGGCAGGGTGCGTTGCTGACTGATTTCAGCTTCGACCTGCTTTCGGTATTCCGGGTTATTCCTGTAAGCCAGGATTGCCTTCAGTGCCTGCATATCACCGACAAGCTCACCAACACCGAACCCCTCAAGAATTTTCGCCATAGACTCCAGAATTTTGTCCTGCTGGCCTTTGTCTTTTGTTGCTGCCAGGCGCTTCTGAAGCTCCTGATATTGTTTGTTGTTCGCGGCGACTTTATCAGCAAGGCGTGAAAATGCCTCTATCGGATCAATGCCGTTTTCCATAGCTCGGGTCAATGTACCGGGTAAATCAATACCCTTGCCATCAATCGTGATGCTTTTCGCCCTTGTTGCTGATTCACTACTGAAAAGTTTGGCCAACAGGTTTACAACGTTATTACCTGCCTCACTGCTGCTGCCTGCGGCAATACCTGCGACCTCATTAAATGCCAGTAATTTCTGGAATCCATCCAGTCCTTTCATTCCGGCGTTACCAGCTAACGCCATCTGAGGTCCAAGATGCTCCGCCATATCCCGTAGCTCAAAATTACCGGCTTTACCGGCTGCAATAGCCATATTAAACATGGCCGGAAGATCGTTGTCTGTCAGTCCAAATGTTTGCTTAGCTTTGGCCGCCATAGTGACCAGATCGCGTGGGGATGCACCGGATGCAGTAGCAAATTTCATAATCTGCGGTAACAGATTATTCGCTGTATCCCAGGAAAAAGCGCCGCTGGCCAACATCTCATTCATTGCATCAGCGGCATCCTCTTTCGTTCCGCCACCATACGTTACCGCCGCGCGAATACTGTTTTTCAGTTTTTCACGCCCGGACTGCCTGCCTTCCAGACCACCATCACTGAAAGCGGTATTGGCCATCATTGTCAGCTGGCGTTCGTAGCTCATCTGCTTTTTGACCGGCTGCGCCATAATAGCCGCACCTGCTGCGATACCAGCGCCTGTTGTCACGGCATTCCCGCCAAATGCAGCCGCACGCGCAAAACGTCCCTGTTCAGGGATAACAGGCGTTTTCGCCATTTTCATCTGAGCCTGAGTAACGCCATCCAGTTCACGCTTGAGTGCCCGGGCTTTTTCCCGGGTGGCCTGCATGGCGCGTTCCTGCTCCTGCGCAGATTCAAAACCGGCGCGGGCCAGACGGTTATAACTGGCAACCGTCAGATAAATTTCACGCCGGATCTCGCGTTCTGCACGAATACCGAGCGTTTCCCGGGCACGGGCGGCACGCTGTATCTCTTTTGCGGCCTTTTTCGTGCTGTTAATGCTTTCCTGCTCGGTACGCTTCTGCTCTGCGCCTGCTTTCCGGGTTGCCTTTGTTACACCTTCGGTGGCTTTGATAACCTGTTTTTGTCCCTTTTCCAGGACCTGCGAGGCTTCGTCCTTCGCAGTCAGGGTCATGCCAACTTTGAAATTACCGGCCATTTTTCTGCTTACCTTTTCTGCGTTTCTTTCTGAGGGATTTAAATGACTGGCGGGTGGTCTGTGATGTGTCCTTTCTTCCTGAGCCGCCGCCGTTCAGTCTGTCAACGGCGGCAAGCCAGCCGTCCAGCTCGGGACGGCTCATGGTCATGATTTGCTCTTCGGTTATTCCGTAGCGCCCGAGGATGAGGACTGCGAGCCGGAGTCCGGCGAGCCGGGATTCCCGCCGTTCCGCTTTACCTTCAGGACGTTGCGTGATGCCAGCAGAATATTAAAATCGTCCGGCGTCATGTTGTCGTGCAACAGATCCGCCGTCAGTTCTTCCTGCGGGATATCCCCAAGACGGACCAGCGTTGCCGCCATCACTGCACAACGGTAGTAATAATCTGCCGCGAAGCCGTCCACCGTCTGAAAGCGTTCTTCGGTTTCTTCCAGTGCCTGCCCGTTATCACGCATGACCGGCAGACGCAGCTCAAAGTTTTTATGAACGGTGCCGTTAAATACCACGCCATCAGACAGTTCGCCGGTCTGTGTATTAATCAAAGTCATCCTGTCACCTTCCTGAGTGCAGCCATTTTGATATCAATTTTCGCTTCACTGTCGACGGTGTATTTCTCACCCACTTCAACAGTGAAGCAGTCCAGATAGGAGGTGCGCTTACCGCTGTTGCTGAGCGGATAAATTGAGATTTTCACACCTTCCAGATTTTCCCAGTCCGGCTCGTTGGTATCAGGGATAACCGCCGAAACTGAAATATCGTAAGTGGCAATGCCACGGGCAAAGCCTTTGGCCCTGCCGGTTTTGTTCATGGTCTTGACCAGCTTTCGCCCGGTGTTGATCTGAACATCGAAGTCGGTGATCTCGATTTCCTGGCTGTCCACCTCCAGCACAATCGAGCCGACATATTCTTTAATGGACATTTACCGCGCTCCTTACAAAATCATGTCGATGCGACCGGCAAACACATGCAGGCCGTTAACCACATCCGCCGGAACCACGCAGTCGAGACGGTTTGCATCTTTCCCGTTTCGCTGAACGCGCAGCTTTGCCTTGTTCGCTTCCACGTTCTCCAGAATTTCCGCTTCCTCCAGCTTGATCAGCACGTCATACAGTTCGCTTTCCACTTTTGCGATAGTGCGGATGCTGAGTTTTTCGCGCGGGAAGCGAAGGCTGATGCGTTCGCGGCACGCCTTGCGGGTGTAGTCCAGCGTTCTGATGGACGTGATATCCAGTAACGAGACGTCAGTCACGCCCTGTGCGTTTACCGTGTACGTACTGACCGCACGCACAATCTGCACCGTGTTACCCGGGCCAACCTCAACCGGCGTCAGGCCGTTATGCAGGGCGTTTTCCTGCTCGTTACGGCTTTCACGCTGTGACATGGCGACCACATCCAGCCCGGACAGCGCCAGCGAGTTCAGCGGACGCGCCGGGTCTTCCTCGCCCGCCATCACAGCGCCGTAGATGGCAGCCAGTACCGCTGGCAGCTTCACGGAGCCGCGATACCAGGGGACGGACACGCGCCCGCTGTTCACACCGGCAGCCAGGGTGATCCCGTTCCCGAGACTGCCCGTCCAGCCCGCACAGCCAATCGCGCCGCGCTGTTCCATCGCGTTCCCGGTTTTCTCCAGATGCTGCTTCAGGGCGGCAAGGGCTGGCGTGGTACTGAACGGACAAATCAGAATGTTGTGACCGGCGGCAAAGACCGCATCCAGTGCGGGCTGAATATCCGGGTCCATTTCTCCGTTCGCCATCGGTGTGGCGCTCACGGTCAGACCACCTGCCGTGGTGGACGCTGACAGGGTGATGTCATTCCCCCAGGCTCCTTTGGTCCGGGTGGTCACCGTCAGCTGAGAGGCTTCTGATTTGTATTCCCCCGTCACCAGAAGCGAGGGCGTCTGCGTCATTGCTTCCACCAGTGCCGGAATGATTTTCGACGGTTCATCACCGGTTTCCACATCCACCGTAACCTGCTCACCGGCAACCCATACCGACAGTGTGCCGCTGCTGATTGCCGTACCGCTGACGGTAACCGCGCCGGTTGCCGCCTGTCCTGCGCCACTGTCTGCAATACCGATAACATCCAGTTGCAGATAACTGTTGGCGTTAATGGCCGCGCGCGCCATTGCAGCGGCCAGCGAACCGGCCCCGAAATACAAATCCGCTTCGTCTTCGGAATACACGGAAACGGCATTCAGGGGCGTGGCGGTGCCGCCTGACAGCATCGGGCCAATCACCAGAACACGCTGTTCGTTACCCGGCAGCGTGTTAACGGCCAGCCGGGTATTGAACTCAAAATGCACACCGGGCTTACGGATGCCGCCCGAAATGGTGTCAAACTGAATTTCACTCATCGGAATCCACCTGTTTCTCTCTCTTCGCCTTCGCTTTTACCTGCACGGCGTCCTGTTCAGCCGTCACGGTGGTTTCAGGCTCAGCCTTCACCAGAATCAGGTCACCGTCCTGAACGGCGCGCCGGTAATAAGCGGTGTTCTCAACGGTCACCGCTTCCGTGGTGATGTATTTCCGGGCGTTATCCTCCATCGGGAACTTCATCCCGGGAGCCGCCTTAACCTTCATTTTGTTCATGCTGTTGCTCTCTTAATTCAGTCAGCCCTGATATTTCCGCGTCGCTGTCCTGCATCTGGTACCGGATGCCAAGGTTCAGCAGTTCCGGGTCAGGGTCTGACAGCCTGCCGTGGTAGCGGTTGAAGAGGCGGTCCGCTTCTGCACCACGCTCCGGCCATTTACCGTTCTCCAGCGCGTGCTCCACCCAGCGGGTATCGAACTCACAGGCAAACACGGACATTGCCCGCTCTGCCACGCCGGTGTTAAACAGCGTCCTGACCCGCCCGGGTTCGAAATAATCAATCTCCAGCCCCAAATCCTGACCGGTCAGCAGGCGACGGACGGATTCAACCAGCTGGTTTGTCCCGACCTCATCCCGGACGGTGCCTCCCTGTCTGGCGCTCTGTTCGCTGCGGGTGTTGTAATCACCCACCACAACCACAAAGCGTCCGGTGGCAATGTATTTCCGGCGTGACGTGGAATAGCGTTCGGTTTTCACGATGCCGCCGAACGTCACCCAGGCTGCCGGAAGGCTGCGAACAATCCGGCCCGGGTCTTCATCCAGTTCACCGGCATAGGTGCGGACATCCTGCACCATATGCCCCAGACCACAGCGCAGACGCTCAACCAGCGCCCGTTCAATGTCAGTAATCAGAATGCACCTCCCCGCGTGGACTCACGCCCGAACTGACGGGAGCCGGAGCGGATACGCACCTGTGACGATGACTGGATCACACTGCCGGACGTATCCCGCCCGAGGTTGATTTGTCCTGCCGCGACTTTCTCCAGAAAGCGGATGGCATCCCGGTAGCGCATCTGAATTTCTTCTGAGCAGATACGGTAATCGGTCGCCAGGTGATAACGGGCGATATCGCAGCAGTAACCCACCAGTATCCCCGGGCTGTCAGGCCACGGGGTCCGGTAACGCCCCACCAGATAGCCATCAATCTGGGCACTGGCGCGCGCAAGCGCGGAGGCCAGCTTTTCTTCGTCGATGAATCCCGTCATGTCTTCATCCGTCAGTGTGCGCGCCTCGCGTTCACTGAACGCCCTGATGAACTGTTCCGGTGTGGCGTAAGACATGAGTTACTTCTCCTTTTTGTCTGCTTTCTGCGCTGCTTTAAGCGCCGCTGTCAGTTCCCGGACCTTCCCGCGCTCTTCTTCCAGCTGCGCCGTCAGTTCGCTGACTTTCTGGCGTTCGGCATCCAGCTGTGCGGCCAGTTCATCCCCCCGGGCCGTGTCGTTCTGGCCGGACGCTTTATCGCGCTCCACCACAATCAGCATGGGGTCAGCCTTCAGCACCGCCAGCTGTTCCGGGGTGAACGCATCCACAGGCCATTCCTTCGTGGTTGCGCTGTGTGCCACACCGCAGCGGCGAAAACCCTCACGGCGGGCGGTAATTTCAATCACCTTTTCCATGCATTACTCCGTCGTACCATCTGAACCAAATGCCATCTGCCAGAAGCCGTAACCGCCGTTACAGCGCGCTTCGGCACCAAACCGAAACTTCTTACGCATGAATACGTTGTCGCTGTTGTAGTCCGTCTGCTCCACAAAAACCGGTTTCTTACGCTGCTGGAAGATCAGCGGCTTGACCGAGCGGGAGGTGTCGAACAGGAACCATGCAGAATCCGACGTCAGCTCCGGCATCACCAGCACTTCAGCGGTGTTGCGATACGGGTTCGGCGTACCGTCCGGGAACTTCTCGGCGGTCATCAGGTAGTTCGCGTCATCTTCCAGCGCCGGTGGCACAACCAGCAGATTCGGACGGATTCTGAGAGACGCGCCTTCGTCATCTTTCAGGCTGCGCATGGCCGTACGGGCGGCACCGTAGGAGGCTTTCGCTTCAGCAAGCGACCCCACTTTGAGTTTTTTGGTGCCTTTGTTGGACACCGATTTACCGGCGACCAGGTGGTCGGTATCAAAGAACATCTGGCCGTCGTAACAGGGACTGGTAAAACCGTTATTGATAAGGGACGCCACAATATCTGCCGGGAGTTCTGCCGCTGACTGGCCTGCGTCTCTGGCCTGAAGGGCATAGCCCATAATCTGGTCGTCCTCGATGTCGTTACGATCGACTTCAACCGTGGCTTCCCAGTCCTTGTTGCGGATGGTGTAGTTGAAGGCTTCCAGAGATTTAACGTTTTTATCACCGACCCACTCGCGCATTTTCGGGAAACGACTCAACCAGCTGTAGTCGTTCTCCTTGCTGCCTGATGGCACTTCCATTGCCACTTTTTGCCAGTCAGTGGGAGTCTGGTCGAAGGCTTTCTGATAGGTGGTCTTCAGATTAATAAAAATCTGGTTGAGGTTTTTAGCGTTGACTATCACGTTTCGCTCCTTAACTGAAATGAACCCAGACGCCATCGCCACAGATGCCGATCACTTTCCCGGCGACAGGACGGGCGCTGCTGTTGTCGGTTTTTGCCACGGTCACGCTGTCTTCCACGTAGCACAGCTTGCCGACCTGCGATTGTGTGACCGGGTCTGAGGTGCTGTTCACCATCAGAAAATCTTTGCCGCAACGCACCAGAACAGTGACATCGCCATCGCTGCCGGTACTGTTATCCGCCCAGCTATCAGACACGCCCAGCGTAATCTGTGAGGCCGTGGCACTGGCCGGAACGGCATAACCGGATGCGTTAACGGCCACCATATGACCGCCAAAAATTTCGGTCGCAGCGGCAACCGGCACCGGGTTCAGTTCGCCGTCACGATAGGGGGTATTGCGATCCATTTACTTGTCTCCTGCGTAACGGGCGACATCCTCTGGATCAACGCCCATCATTGAACAAATGGCGATATCGACATCGACGTCATCGCCGGTTTTAATCTGCGCCGGGGCCGGTGACGGCGTTTTGGGTGGTTTGCCGCCGGTCTGGGTGCTGCTGAGTGCGGCAAGCGGGGTGGTTTTATCCAGCCAGGTTTTAAAACCGTTGATATCGCGACGAGCGTAATCTTTCGCCCAGTCTTCCAGCGTCGGAAGCAGTCGTCCGTCAGACAGCGCCGCCTGAATCAGTGCCCCGGCTTCGGCCTCACCGGACTGTTGCGCCAGTACGGCATAACGCTCCTGAAGTTCTTCATATGCCGTCAGAGGAATATGCTTCGTCGGGTCATAGGCATTTGCTGACAGGCTGGCGATTTGCTCGTCTTTCTGATTCAGCAGGGCCAGCAGGCTGACGGATGCCGCCGCCGTTCCCTGACCGTTCGAAATCAGGTCAACGACTTTTTGCAGCTCGTTTTTGATATCTTCTGCCGTCGAGGTCACCGGAAGGTTAAGCATCCAGCGCAGACTGGACAGCAAATCGTTTAACAGTTCTTCATCCACTGTTGTGGTCTCCGTTTCAGTTGACAGACTCGCCAGACGGCTGGCCGCAGCCAGCATGACCGCGTCCATACCGTCCAGCGCAGGGGTATTGGTCAGCGCAGCATGTAACAGCTCCAGCACTTCGCCGCGCTTGTTGTAGGCAAAAACAGGGGAAATAAACTTGTACTCACCGGCGGCAATCATGGCCGCCGCGTTCTCCGTCCACTCCACACCGGTGGCATACAGGCCCGCACCTTCTCGCCATTCCACCTGGCTGAACCAGCCCGCCGCCGGGGCGGGCTTGCCGTTGTTTACGGCGCGCAGCGTCTGATGTTCGTAATCAATGACAAAAGGCGTGGCACGGGCTGCCACCTGTGCGACAAGCTGCGCGGCCAGTTCAGCGGTCAGCACCCATTTACCGCTTTCGACTTCATCGGTATGTGGGCGACCATCCACCGCACTGAACTCGCCTGCCGGAAACAGCTGGATTTCGCTGTGAGTTGCTTTGGTGATTTCGAGGCTTAATGCCGCAATGTTCATCTTCATACGCGGCATGATGACGGAAGGAGAAAACGGGGTACTGTTGAGGGTGTTCAGCACCCTGCCATAACGGGAAAGGATAAAAGGGGAAATAAAACCGTTTTTAAAACCCTTTTAAAAACGATTCTGACAGCATTTACGGGGTGCAGCGCTGTAATGCCTCATCCGTGAGGCGTTTATGTTGTCACAGACGATTACAGCGCGTTTGTGACCATTCAGTCAATCACACGCGCAAAATAGCGGTTTGCGGTGTTCTCCAGCTCGTCGATGTCGTCCTGCACAAGCTGAAGGAAGGGACGCGCGGGCATGTTGACCGTATACGCTCCGACCGTTGCGCTCTGCACAAAATTACTGTTGCGCTTTTTCACAAAGCGGGTGCTGACGCTGCCGTTTTTGTACTGTTTAAAATACAGGTTCTGCGTCCGTGCCTGATGGCGGATTTCGCCGCCTTCGTTGTGGATACGGGCGTAACGGACGTTTGTCCCGACCGTGGCCTCGTTATTGTTAACCGCAGAGCGGATACTGGCAGCCAGTCGCCCGGACTTCTGAAGGATTTGCCCGGGGCCGCGTCGCTTCGCATAAGCCGGACTCCAGCCCATCCATTTCGGGCGACCCTGTTGTTCCAGGTTAGTCTCAACCGCATCCAGCATGGAACCCGCAAGCGCCGTCATCAGGTCGCGCCGGTCCTTCACGGAACGAATCAGTTTCCCCAGCGTGGTGTTATACGCGCTTAAATCAATCTTAATATCCAGTTTACCGGTGCTCATGATGCCTCCGGGGTGTCCTGCATAACCCAGTCTGTCAGCACGTCATCCTCAACCGTCGCCACTGACCAGCGGTCGCCCGACTGTAACGCATACCGCCACGCGTTGCCGTCCTGCGTGACATGCTCCGCCCGTTCGATGGTCTGCTGCATCAGCACATAGTCGGCGGCGGTCGGGGGCGTGTCTGTTGCACTGAGGCGCTTCATAACGTCAGCCGTAAGGTTTACCGTCTGCCGTGCAGCGCCCGTGGCGGCGACCTGTTCCGGTGAACGGATGGCCAGCGGATATCGCTGGCGCGCATCCAGTTCGCTGACGTTCGCCAGTCCCCGGGCAAAATCCGGCCCGGTCAGGGTGCCGGTGACATACTGGCGGGCGCTGCGGTAATCGTATTTTTCCAGTTCCGGCTGCCATGCCACTTTGCCGGGGTTAAAACCGAAGCCCGGGTCGGCGGTATACACGGAGCCGTCCGGCATCTTCAGCCCCATTGTTCTGATGGTCTGGCCCGGCTGGCCATATTCCTGTTCAACCTCAACCAGTCGCCCCTCGCTGCTCTGCACCGTCAGGCCATATTTCTCCACATCAGACGCCGAACGCGCCCGGATACGGCAGCGGCAGTGATAACCGTCAGGGGGATATAAAAACGCCCAGACAGGGTCATCCGCCCGGGCGGTAAAGCCGTTCAGGGCGGCGTGTTTCGGGCGGGTGTGAAGGTCCATTACTGCCACGCGCTCAAAATAAGGCCGGTCAGCCACGTTCGCCATCTGCTGCTGATAACGTCCGGCGTTATATGACGACTGAATGTTGGTATCAAATATCGTGCGCAACCGGCGCGGCGTCAGCTGTCTGCCGTGCAGTTCGCCGGTGTCCTCGTCCACAATCAGCCGTTTACCCAGCCAGCCTTTTGATTCCAGCAGTGGCTCCAGTTGTGCAGCAAACTCCCGGAACGTCCCGCCGTCAGCTATTGCCGCCGTCAGGCCATCACGGATATCCTTCAGCACATCCAGTTTCAGCACGCCCGCCACTGTGAACGCCCGGGCGTGTGCGATGTCCTTCACATCGTGCCAGCGGAAGCCGATAACGTATCCCTTGCTTTCGAAATACGTAATCGCTTCTTCCGGTTTCAGGGTGTACGCATAACCCAGGTCAACATCGTCAGCTGTCGGCATTCAGTCGCCCCCAGATATCCGCCACAAAGAATGCCTGCGTCAGCAACTGCCGCAGCGTTTCATCCGGCAGCTCCGGCCACGCTTCCGCCAGTACATTCATGGCCTCGTCTGCATCCCGGCCTTCCTGTATGGCCTGCACCAGCGGGGCCACCAGTTCGTTCATCCCCTGCGCGATGGCCTCTGCCGGAAGTTCTGCACGGTCGATGGCGCGCTGTGCCGGGTCGTCCTCCCCGTTGTCCTGCTGACTGAGCGCGGCAACATTCAGCCGCTCACGCAGCTGGCTGAGGCCCGCCTGCACAGGGAGACGCTGTGCCACCGGCACCAGTACCTCTTCGCCGTCTTTCGGGGTGGGGATACCGGTTTTTTTGCGTACCCACGACACCGGGATATCCTTCATTCCCACATTGTTGACCAGCACGTTGACGGCGTCCGCCACGCCCTTAATGTCGGCTTCCTGCTGCACATCAAACACCAGTCGCGGCAGACGGCGTGGCGGGATATCCTGCCAGCCGTTGAGGCTGGCCATCATCTGTATCAGGCTGCTGAACATGCCGGACAGCTGGCGTGCATCGGCGGCCAGAATGTCGTGCCGGACCTCGTTATGCACATTACCCAGCGCGTTGGTGGAGGTTTTACCGTCAGCCTGGCTGGTCAGCGTACTGCCCAGAATCACTTTTGAGGTGGTACGCTCCGCCCATTCCACCATCGACATGAACGCCTCCGGCCCGCCGGAGGCTGCCTCCTTGAATTCAATCTCGTTACCCTGCGGCAGTGCGGCCACCGCTTCATGGCCCAGATTGACCAGGGCTTCGAGAATGTTGTCCCGGTCCTCGTCACTGGTGCCCTGTGCATAGTAGGCAATACGCGCCGGAAGGCCGTAAATCTCCAGAAATTCTGCCATATCACGCAGCGCAAAGTTTTTGAACAGATATGGCCAGACCAGTACGCGGAACAGGCCGGATGAACCCAGGAACCCCGACCGGGCGTTGTAACGGTGAACCAGCCAGCCGAACGGCCACAGTGCGGAGCCGTCCTTGCCATCTTCCCCACGGTTGCCGTCATCAAGGCGGAGTTCGTCATTGTGTTCCGGCAGAGTTATGAACCAGTTATGCGGGCGCAGCGTCACCGCATCCGGTAACCACGTTTTATCCACGAACGCCCAGCTGATTTCCTGACAGCTGAAGCCGTAACCGACACTGCTCATCCCGTTGAGGATGATGTCCTCCATGTCCGGGATGCCGTGCAGCCATTCATCCACGGCGGCGGCCAGCTCCTTTTCTGCCTTCGAGGCATTGCGGGGCGGCTCCACCGACCAGTCCAGCGTCAGCAACGCTTTTTTGCGCTTTTCCATCTCGGCGAACAGGTGGCCATCACGTTCTTCCATATCCGCAAACAGCATCGCCTGCGCCGGAAGATAACCGCGCTCGGCGGCTTCCAGAATGCGCGGCAGTTTTCTGATGTTCAGACCACGGGACGGGTGGTCGGGATAAATGCGCAGCCGTTCCGCCACTCTGACCGACTGCGTGGTTTTGAGTGCCTCACGTTTCAGCGGGCGTCCGTAAATATCAACAAGCTGTGCCATTACCATCCTCCTGAACCAAAACGCCCGCCACGGTCACGCCCGGTGCTGCGTGGGGTGTGAATCTGAAATTTTGCGCTACGCGAAACCGCCAGCGTCCACAGCATGTGCAGACAGTCCGGGCCATCATCGTGGTCAGCTTTGGGGTAGTGGCGCAGCTGGTCAATCAGTGTCTGATGTGTGTGACTGATACGAATCAGGCCGTTGGCCATATGCGGCTGAAGGGACTCGATACGCAGTGCCTTATCCTCCAGCGGGATGACCGGCAGCGCCGGAACCGGCACACCCAGCGCCGCCGAACGCTCAACCAGCACGGTACGCAGAAACTCCTGAAACTGGACGGACTCAAACGACCAGCACAGACAGTGGTATTCCCGCTGATACTTAATCACGTCTTCGATAAGTTTGTTTGGCAGACGTCGGCGGATATCGGCTTCAACCACATCCAGAATGCCGGTAAAGCGGTTAAAGCCCCCCACGAGAATGGCCGACGGGTCGCGGTTTTTGTTTTTCTTCCCGAGACTGGGGTCAACAGCACCATAAAACACCCATTCATCAAGACGGTTAACCCAGAACTTAATGCAGCCCGCAAACAGCGCATCTTCACCGCTGACCGGGTCGTTCTGGTATTCAGAATCAAAGGTGTCATGACCGTCACGAACACGGATTTTCATCAGCGCCAGCAGGGGACGCGCCGCCCATGACACCACCGACCCGGCGAGCATCTCGGCTTCGTTCTGCCGGTAAAGTGCCTCCGCCGCTTCCGGCTGTTTGTTGCGGATGAGTTCTTCCCACTCGTCCCACAGCTTCATGTTGGCAGGCCACTGAATGACAGCCTTAAAACGGGCCGTTTTCCACATCGGGTTATTCAGTGTGCGCGACAGCACGGAGTCGTAATGCAGGATGGTTCCGATATAAATAATATCGGTTTTACCGCCAGCCTCACCCAGCGGCATCACGGTTTTGGTGAGCCAGTCGTGCAGCTTGTCGCGCTGCTCCGGGTTACGCACCATCTCGTCGTTCTCGATGTCGTCGAGGATGATCAGGTCAGGACGGTACGGGCCGTGGCGCAGACCACGCAGTTTTTTACCACTACCGGCAACGGTCACCTTGATATTGTTGGCCGTGACGATGGTCCCCATACGCCAGACGCGCCCCTGCCCGCACACTTCCGGGAAATCGTTTTTTAAACGGGGGTTAAATTCCAGTTCAGCCTTGATGGCTTCCAGCATCGGATAAGCCTGGTCGATACTGTCCATAATGATGACCGGGTAATGCTTAATGGCCCGGATAATGGTCCACAGGGTAAACAGCTGAGTCACCAGCGTGGATTTTGCCTCACCACGAGGCGCGGCGATGGCGTCGTTCTCCGGGGCCGGGCTTGCCACAACCTGTGGCAGACGGCTGAACAGGTATTTATGCAGCTCACTTTTTGCCGGGTTGCGGACGTAATGCGGGAAATAGTTTTCGACAAAATAATCGTAGCCCGTCACCGGGTCGCAGACTGCCGCCCGGCGGGCCTGTGTGGCCTGCGGGTTTACATCGAACCCCAGACATTCAGCCTCGATGGTCTGGCGGAGGTTGGCGATGTACTCCTGCAGGCTTCTCTGAAACTCTTTAATGGAAAGTTTACGTTTTGCCACGTCACACCTGCGCTGCTTCTGCCTGCGCTTTTTCGATACGTGCGCAGGCGATATCAAAATACTGGTTAGTCATTTCAATGCCGGTAAACCGTCCGCCACGGGCAAGTACAGGGATGGCGGTGGTGCCGCTTCCCATAAACGGATCGAGAACGTGCGCATCCGGTGCCAGCGGTTTAACCAGCTCGGCCATCAGCTGAACCGGCTTTGCCGTCATGTGCAGTTTTTCGGACGGGACAACACGCTGCGTAATCACGCCCGGGAACGGGCCACCGTGCGGGCATTTGTCGAGTTTTCCGTTGCTGCCCCAGACCACATACTCGGCCTGATGCCGGAAATAGCCGGTGTGTGGCGCACGGGAAGCCTGCGTTTTATCCCAGACAACCAGACCGCGCCACAGCACACCACCGGCCTGAAATGCATCGGTAAGCGCCGGTAGTTGTCGCCAGTCACTGAACACCATGAAATAACCGCCGGGATTCAGCCTGTGCAATGCATGAGATATCCACATGGAACACCAGAACGCCCAGCTGCGCTGGTCGCGGTTATCGCCGGTGAACTCGGCATACTGAGTGTGACCGACATACTTGTCCGAAGGGGCCATGCTGCGGTCTGATTTGTGTGTGCCACCACTGCTGTAAGGCGGGTCGGTAATGACGGCATCAAAACGTTCAGATAACGCCGGCAGCACATCAAGAACATCACCGCAATACAACGTTGCGTTACCAATAATCTGTTTTTGCATTACAAATCCCGAATATCAGACGGCCCGGAAAACCGGGCCGCTGTGGTTAACTGAAATTATCCTCAAGCTCTTTAGCGAAGCCTTCGAGCACCTCAAGGAACGCGGCATACTGTGCCGGGTGACGCTCCTTGATGAACGCGCCGAGCCGCTGCACCACTTCCAGTGCTGTGGCGAGCCGGTCGGTTTCCGGCAGGATTTTTTTACTGCTGGCCACCGCCTTACTGAGACTGTCAGACAGACTCGCCAGCAGTTCGACGGACTCCTGCGGCGGGATGTCCGGGTTCTGGTTCAGCCGTTCAAGCGTCGTCTGACACTTCACCACCAGACTGATAAGTACGGTGCGGGCGACACTTTCCAGCCCGTCACCGGCGAGCGCGTGCGCGGCCCGCAGCTTGTCCCAGTCGTCGCCGTTCTTCATCGCCTGCGTTTTCCAGCGCCGTGCGGTGTCGTGCGGCACGGCGTACTTCATTGCGACGATATCCAGCGGAAGCTGGTCAAAGATGTACCCGTTACGGACTTTGTCCCTGATATCCTGTGACCACGCCATCAAACGCCCTTCCGGGTATCTGAAACCGTTGCGTCATCAGGTAGTTCGGTGACTGCAAATACAGGCATTCCGGGATGGCGGACATCCTCAATCATTTCCAGCATGGACTCGCCAAACCATTTCAGCTGTGCTGCCTTGCGGGCGTCCTGGTAATAAACCAGATAACGGTTTTCACCATCTGCATACTGGGTACGGGCTTTAATTTCCCCGCATTCTCCGCTGACGTGCAAAGCCACAACCTGCGTCAGTCCGAACTTAAAGGGACGCCCGGGAACAGCGGCTTCCACCAGTGCAATCGCGGTGTTTTCTTTTTGTTTCATCTGTCCAAAACCTTAAAAAATCAGTTCTGCGAACACTGCCGGATACCGTCAATAATCCGGCAGACCTGCGCCGCCGCGTCAAACAGCTGGCCCGCTCTGTTAATGTCTGTGCATCCCAACGGAAGCAACATCATCAGAAACAGGGCCAGAACACAGCGCGCGGCTTTACGTGGCGTTCTGTGTGTCCAGTGCTGACGCGTCATACCGCCACGCGCTCCTCCAGCCAGCCATAAACAAACGATTCGTTAGCCTCGCGTTTCTCTGCCAGTTCCAGATAGCGGTCACCCTGCGTGCAGTTCAGGGCCGTCAGCATCACCCGTTCACCGTCCTGACCGCGATTATTCAGGAAGGCGCGCAATGCGCTGATGGTACGAGGTCCGATGCGTCCGTCTGCGTCCATATCCGGGTACAGCCTGCCGCGCAGGTTGAAAACGTTCAGCCAGCGCTGAAGCATTTTTGACGCCACGGATGGCCCCATATTCACACCGGTATCACACAGCTCTGCGGCAATATCAGGGGATAACGCTGCTACCTGGTCAAATCGCGGACCATACCAGTAATCAGCTTCAAGGATGTCCAGCGCCTGTTCGCGGGTTAAATCGCGCATATCGCCACGATATCCGTGGGCGCGGGCGACTTTTTCCGTAATGCCCCATTTGGTCGGACCGCCCTTATCGTCCGGGTGATTGACGTAACCGCCTTCTTTGCCCAGGACTTCATCAAAAATGTCATCTTTTGATTTCATGTGGATGCCTCAGTAACGAAAGGATTTTTGACAAATTCCCGTGCGCCCACACGATAAGCGCACAGAAAACCAGATTCAGCGCCACAACCAGCCAGCTGGAGTGCGTGTATGTACCGGACAGCCAGCGGAACGGGATGATGATGTAGCCGAGCATCAGCCAGTACGCCAGCCAGGTAATCATCGGTTTATGCGCCGCACCGTGGCGGCGATACACAAACAACCCCAGCACAATGGCGAGACACAGCCAGACGTTCACGATACCGGCAAGGCTACTTTCCATTTCCACCCCCTCCGCCGCGCAGTCTGGAAAACAGGCCGAACAGCGATGAAATTTCCTGTTGATAAAGAAAAGTCAGTATCTTGATGGATAAAGCAGAGACACCGACCGCACACAATGCATCGAGCGGTTTGTCGTTATAGTGGGTCAGCCACTGCATCAGTGACGCAGCCACGCCAGCCCCCAGAACGCCAACCACAAACGCGACGAGCAGGTGAATAGCCATTCGCCATACCGGGATTTCTTTCTGCTGAGTGACAACAAAAAGCGCCCCGGCAAACGCGCCCACCACGACCCCGAAATCGGTATTGGTGAGAAGGCCAAACACACTGGCACCACCGATGGTGACTGCCACAGCTCCGCCGCCTGATAAGGGTTCAGACATGAGTTTCTCCTGTAAATCTGAGCCACTGACGGCCCGTAAATAACACCCTGTCAAAGGCACAAAAGCCTTTTGCAGGGCGCTATCCCTTAAGGTGCCTTGTGGTCTGAGTGGACAGGGTAAACGGTCTGGTGTGGTGGGTACTGCTGGGGGAGTTCAGCACCCCGCGGCGGCGGGGTGATAAATCAGAAGCGGGAAAGGGAATCCGGCGTAATAAGAGGTTTATTGCAAAGCGGAGCAGAGGCGTTTGCTTTTTCCAGAGCGGCGCGCATCTCGTTTTCGCTGGCGATGATGTCAGCAATAGCACACTGCAACGCTTCTTCCTGAACAACCATATCCGGTTGTTCGGCCATTCGGTTTAGCTGGCTGGCCAGATTTTTCATATAAGCGAAGCGGCGTCCGGCAGCATCCCGGGCCTGCTCTGAGTAGGCCGTATACTCGCCAAGTGCCGTATAGTTGGTCATAAGTGTCTCCTTTTTTCTGAGGCCCATTAATCAAAAAGCCCCACCTGGGTGTAATGCCGATCAGTTAAGGATCGGTTGACCGATCCTTAATCTGCGGCACTATAACGGCTTCCACAACAGGGAGCCGTTTTCTTATGCCACTTCTCAATGACCTGCTCGATTTCAGCGACCATCCGCTGATGCCGCCCCCTTCTGCACAACTGTTTGCTCAGCATCTTCCCGTCGAATGGATACAACACTGCCTGACTCTTTCTGCACATGCGACCGTTCGCCGCCGTCGTTTACCTGGCGACATGGTTATCTGGATGGTCGTGGCTATGGCCTTCTTCCGTAATGAGTCGATTACCGATGTGGTTCGTCGTCTGAACCTGAGCGCGGATGGTGAAGCGGGGATGAACCTGCTGGCCCGCAGCGCTGTCACCCAGGCGCGTCAGCGCGTGGGTGCTGCACCGGTGGAATGGCTTTTCCGCCAGACCGCGCAGACATGGGGAACTGAGCGTTACCAGAAAGATGACTGGCATGGCCTGCAACTTTTTGCCATCGATGGCGCACAGTTCAGGACACCTGATGAACCTGAGCTGCGTGAACATTATGGCTCTGCCAACACATCCACTGAGCGGCAAAGCGCATACCCGGTAATGCGTCTGGTGGCTTTAATGAACCTGGGTAGTCACATTCTGCTGGATGCCGCGACCGCGCCTTACCGACGGAGCGAAACCCTGCTGGCCCACTCAATGCTCGTCACCATTCCGGATAACTCCATTACGCTGTTTGACAAGCTGTTCTACAGCGCAGACCTGTTGCTGTCGCTGAACCGGCAGGGTTGTAACCGCCACTGGCTGCTGCCCGCCTGGAAGAATATCGCAGCAGAAACGGAAGAAAGTTACGGTCCCGGAGACCGGCTTCTGAAACTGAAAGTGTCACCACAGGCAAGGAAAAAGAATCCTTCGCTGCCGGAATACTGGTATGCGCGGGCGGTAACTTATGAACTGAACGGAGTGGAAAAAACGGTCCTGACGTCACTTCAGGCAGACCGTTATAAGGCCAGAGAGGTGGCAGAGCTTTATCACTCAAGATGGGAAATCGAAGTCGGGTTCAGAAACCTGAAAAGCAGCCTGCTGAATAACGCTCTGGTACTGAGAAGCCGGAAGGTTGAGTTGCTGGAACAGGAGGTGTGGGGCATGTTGCTGGCTTATAATCTGATACGGCGTGAGGCAACAAAAGCAACGGAGAAACACAAAAAAGCGGCGTCGGAAATCAGCTTTAAGTTCGCGTTCCAGTTTATCGCCACAGAAATGATAGTGCTGGGAAATACGGTGTCACCGGGGACCATCCCGAAACGGCTGGAGCATCTGCGGGGGGCTCTGGAAGCGGTGTTCATAACAAAACGCCCCCGACCATCAAGGCCGAGGGCGGTTAAGATATCAAAAACCCGTTATCCGGTGAAACGCAATGCCGCACCGCTTAAGTGAACGGCATTACCACCTGGGTGGGGCTTTTCAGCGAAGTCTGTTTTTGTCGTCGGTGTATCAGTTGCCATGCATACCGGTCTGAAATCCCGTAACGGGGACAGAGTAGTGCCAGCGCCTGCCGGTGTGAGCATCCGTCTTTTACATGCTGCTGTAAATCAGCCATAAAACGGGTGTTACGCAGGGCACGTAACGCATGATCACAACGGGGAATGTAAAACGGTGCACCGCCAAGAAAGCGGATCAGTTTGTTGATTTCGTCTTCGGTCAGCACATCATGTAACAGGGCATGGACACCGCCGGTGCGTCCGGCGTGTGCGCCGGTTTTACCGCTTAACGTCACGCCACCAAAAGAACGGATTAACCGGGTCAGGGCGGGGAAGCCAATCACGCTAATCAGTTGCTGCACGGAATCGGGCAGCAGTGCCTGCGCATCGCGAAGATCTGTTTCACTGAAGGTCTGCATGATGGCGTCTCCGGTAGTAACTTACTGTTATTATAGCCATACATGATCGCCTGTACAGACCACAAAAAAGCCCCTGCAAGGTAGGGGCTGATTCTTTATTGTTTACGTGCTGCTCTGGCTCGTTTTCTGGCGTCTTTTGTCAGCGCCACCATCACCCCGAACAGTTGATCATCTGTCAGCCATTCGATCACATGTTGCTTATACATGTGAGATGCCAGTCCTTCTGCATACGCCCAGGAACGACCTGCATCAGCCAGCAACGCTTCAATTTTGGATAATACTGATTTTCTGCTCATTGCAACACGAGGGCGGCGACCTTTACCGGCGGGTGCCTTGCGCGGGAATCCCTGTTCGTGCATGTATTCCCGGATGATGCGCAGTTCATCGAGATTGCAGCGTGTGGTACTGGTTTTACCGGTCAGGCGGGCCAGCGTCTGGCGATAAAGGGCATCATCCCACCCCAGATACGCCTGACCGGCTTTAATGGCCCCGATCATCTTTTTCAGCATGTTTGTTATCCTCGAAACGCACGGTAAAACGTGAAACGCCAATTCCTGACAGGAACGCGGCGGCACGGTCAAGAGACAGCCACGTCTTGTAATCGCCACGGCGTTCCTGTAGAAAATAGGACACCCCGGCGCGGCGATTCACAGCGAAGAGGTGATACACACCACCGAACCGCTGCACGACGAACTCATCCACGCCACCGCTTTCAGCCTGCTGCCGGAAGGCTGCCATTCCGATTTGTTCAATCTTCATAATGACCAAAACATTGCTTTTGGCAGACCAAAACATATGTTTTGGTCTGCGCATGATTATTATCCGCTCAATATGATGAATTATTTATCTCCATCACCGAGCGTCACTTCATGACAGGATGGCGAGCCATTCTTACCTGTTGAGCAGTAGATAAACTTATCACCATCAGTAACCGTGGCGCTTCCATCATCACAATGCGTAATGGTTCGCTGGCTGAAATTTTTCCTTACTACGCAATGAGGGGATTCTTGCTCGTTCGTTGTTGTATGAGTGGTATTATCAACAAGGAAAAAACAAGCGCCGAAAACAATAAAAACAACAGCGACAAGACATCCGTTATTCATAAAGCACCTCTTTCAGTCATTGCGCCAAAAACAAAAGACACGATTGATGCAATAACAAGGATTAATACCTTGATAGTTTTCATTGTGTTGTTGCTCCGTGATTCAGAAAATTTCATGCCGGGCCTCAGTATGTGAAATAGACAGTTGCCACGCCGTTATAGTGATCAAACGACACGGCGTTTACCTCATAACTGGCCGGGAGCTTCGAGCCAAGAACGTATCCGGGCCACGTTTTCCATGGAATTTCTCTGCTCTCACTGTCGCCATATACCGTACATCCCAGTGAGCCTACAGCTTCATAAGAACGCTTACCGCACGTTATGAACCCCAGATGTTGCTTACTGCCCTTAACAGAAATCGGGAGAGCACTAGCTGATGCGTTAGCAGCGTCCCGCTCCTGTTGGCTTGCGATATTCGCAGAGTTTGCAGCAGCTACAGCAGCCGTGGTCGCAGCGGCAGATGCCACAATAACTGCTGAAGCCTGCGCCTGTTGGGTAACGGTCAGCAATGCCGCCACAAAAACCATTTTCTTCACCTGGCACCTCCTTTACATACCGTGATTTTTCCTGCGGTTTTGCGCCGCGCTGGGCTTTTTGCAACAGCTGTGCAACATCACCCCGCAACACCCCGTCAACCTCACTCGTCTGTTACTAATCCTCAACCATCGCCAGACCCCAACACCGTTTCTGCGAGCTAACAGAATTTTTGCTTTACGGTTTTTCATCTTACTGCGTACCCTTTCTTCCGCCTGTTCTGTGACGCGGTGGGTTTACGATTTACGGTAAAAGCCACCTGACCAAATGGATGGAGTACAGCTATCTTATGGTTGCTGATAACCAGCTCCACCACACACACAGGTCGCTGTAAAAGAAGTCGTATTGCTTTACGGTTTTTCATCGTTTCATTCTCCTGTATTTACTACTGACTCTGTACTGTCAGCCCTGCGGCGCTCCTGAAGTTCCAGCATTGCGGCCCGGAAATCCTGCCACCATTCCTCATCGGCAACGGGGGTGTTCCGCTCCAGCACCTTGTCCGCATCGGCAATCAGTCTGGTCAGGCTCTTATCGCTTATTCTGGTTTGCTGGTTCACTGCGCCGCCTCCTGCTCATTTTTTTCACTCCGGTATACCAAAATCACGACATCTCCCCGGGTAATTACGCGTGCCGGGTCGCCCTGTTGCATACGGTCAATATCAAAAGCGTCATTAAACGCATTCAGTGCCTTCACGCGCTTGTCTTTGCAGCGACGTCTTTCACATTGTTTAAAGACCGAAGAAATCAACCACCTGAATGACATAAAAGTGATATAGCCATAACCAATAAGCGCCAGACCTGTATTCATGGCTACATCTATCGTTATCGTTTTATCAATGACCATTGCCAGCCTCCTGTTTTGCCACTTTAAACGCCCGTAACATCGGGACAGTCTTGCCGGTGATAACAGTTCTCATTAAAAGACCGCCACCGCTCTCATGGTGCACTTCAGGGGCTACAAACAACGCCGCATCCACAACCCGGTTATAGCGGCGAAACTCCCAGAGCCAGCAGGTAACAATGATTTTTGCTTTAGTCCCATAGTTATAAAATTCAATATTCATTTGCAGTTAAACCTCCTTTTGTGACGTTCTACAGCGGCTTTCATGGCGTTGTGTACGGTTCTTTTAATAATCCGGTGTCCCGCACTGTCATAGAACCGCCACCGGGAAGCCCCCGGATATTTAGGGAACTCAACCGCCGCGCTGCCGTCATTCATCCTGTATTCGTGGCGTTCTCCGGGCGGCTGGTATATTGCTTCGGTAACACTGAGAAGTTTAAAAGCCATCGTTACGCCCTCCCCAGTGCCAGCGGTCTGTTGCTCTGACCATTAACCCCCTGATGCAGCCTGGCGTTTTTCCCGGCGATAAAACCGGCTGTAGCGGCAAACTCTGCACCCCGGCACGCTTTAGCTGTGCGCATATCCCCGTCGCGCAGCCCCTTAGTGTTGTGCAGGTTCTTTCTGTAAAGCTCAAGGCGGCTTTTTTCTTCCGGGGAGACGTCATACACCGCAATGACATCACGGGTACCAAAGACCCAGCCTTCGCAGAACTGGTCGCCACGGGCTACCCGCGTGGACGGACCGCAACGTTTGCAGTGTTTATCCTGATATTTTTTACGTTCAGCCATCATCTGACGGGAAAGCACATCAAACGCGTAGGCCGCAATTTCCGGGCGGCTGTCATGGCCATAAAAACGCACGTAACGTTTGAGTGAACCAGAAGCCCGGTACTCACCGGAGATGTAACACTCGACACCGAAGGCTTTACATACCAGGTCACACAGGATGTGCATATAACGCGGCGGCGTACTGGCATCGCTCGGCGCACCCGCGCTGGCAGCTTCCTGAATGTCGAACAATTCCGCGTCGTTTTCGCTGATACCATGCTGGCGCATATAAGCCTGGGCTTTTGCAATAGCGTTAGCGGCTTCTTCCGGGCTTGATGTTCCTCTGGCAAGGCGTAACAGTTTTTTGATTTTGGCAATGTATTTATCTTTCATGGTCGTCTGAACCTCAGCATCCTGAATTCTGAATTACGCAACTTCCGGCACGGCCTTCAGGAGCGTGGGGAGCTCGTTCTGGCTGCGGCGCTGAATGAACATCTGCTGTTGATTGAGAACTGGTCGCAAGACGATTAAAACAAACGATTGTCAGATTAATTTCGCGGACGAACTTTTTTTGCTTAGCGATATTCATAAATAAACTCTCTCTGATTCAGGCGTAAGCCAGCCCCGGCGGGTTTACGCCATATACAAATAAAATTAAAAACAGACTTATTAACTACGACGTTCAGCTTTCCGGTAATGGCGGTCAACAGACTTAACGAACGCCTTCACATCACGGGCAATCGAATCCAGCAGATAATATTCATCCAGCAGTTCCATTCCGCTGAATCGAATCTGAAAAAAATCAGGCTTATCTTTATATGACTCCATCAGGTCAATAAACCGCAGCTGACGCGGGAGGGATTCCTGCACACCTGAGATAGTGAGCAAATCATCTTCAAGGATGTATGCGAGGTCTTCCATATCCTTACAGTCAGACAGCATGGATATTCTTGTCAGTATGTTCCGTGTGGCGATATACAGCGCTGCTGTGTCATTCGCCATCATGGCGAACAAATCCCCCTGAATATAATCCCCCTTACTGGCCATAGCATTCCCGGCAATCTGTGCATCAAGTACCACATACATAAAATCGGCAGGTGCTCCCAGATGGCCCAGCAATGATGACGCCCATAACGTTACATTGGTTAACTTCTCAGATGAACGGGTAGCAAAACCTTCAGGAGTAACAATAAAATCCCAGACTTTATCTTTCATATACAAATCCCCTTAATTCAGGCGTAAGCCAGCCCCGGCGGGTTTACGCCTGTTTTAAATAACAATTAAAAACAAATTAAATTAATGCGGTGCTTTCAGTGTTTCGACTTTTACGAAATAAGGCTCGACATTAATTTCAACCACACAACCACATTTAAAATCTCTGGCTGGCGCAACAGTTTTCACCACACGACCACAACCAAACACTGCGCTGTCGGTATGTGTAAAACGAGTCCCCACCGGATATAGCTGATTAAAGTTCTTCGCATTCATGGCGTGGCCTCCAGCCCTTCAGGTGAGCGTTAGCGCAGAACTCCGCACGATGTTCAGCCCAGATGCGGCGCAGGGTGCTACACGGGCTTTGCGCTGCCTTACGCCACAGTTTTTCAGCCTCAGCATAATCGCCGCGTTGTTCTGCTCTGGACGCGCCCAGCGAATACGCCGCGCAACTATTTCCGGCTCTGTACTCTTTGATATCCTGATGCATGTTAAACCCCTGCAATATCAAGCGGGATTGCGCGGTATTCATCAGAATCACCGACGCGCTCATACACGCGGATATAGCTTTTGCTGCCAATCACCTGGACCGCTTCGCCAATCAGCGTCATGGCGTTATTCCAGCGTTCGTCCTCAATTTCGAGGCGACGCAGGGCCAGAACGCGCCCGGTATTAATGTTGCCTTCCTTGTCCGTGCTGAATGCCTCGCTGATGATGGCTTTTATTTCAGGGCGCGCACCTTCCGTCCAGTCAGCCAGGCAATCATCAATCAGCGACTTCGCGGTCTGAATGCGTTCATCAAACGCGATACGGTCCTGCATGGCGCGCTGAATCTTGTAACGCCCGTCAAAGCTGTAAAGCGTGATATTCCCTTTTTTACCGCCTTTCACAGCGCCGTATTTTTCCGCCGACAGGTCAATAAACGCCTGAATATCACCAAAGGCACGCAGTTTCAGTTCCCGCAGTGAGGCGGAGGCAGCAATCACCATCTCCACAAGCTCACCGACCAGCTGCTCGCGGTCGCGGTCAATATCTTTGATAAGGCTTTCAGGTGTCATTACGCCACGGGCATCCACCCAGTAACCTTCAGGCGCTTGAGTTTTCGTGTATTGCTTAACTTTATTTTCAGTCGTCATAATTAAATTACCTCAGTAATATTTACAGATTAATTTGTGTTATGTGCGCAAGGCGCAACGTTTTCAGAAAAAAGATTCACGCCGTTATAGTCATTTCTGAGCGTTTCCTTGATAACATCATGTAATCTTGTTGCCACCTGAAACTCCTTTTCGGAAGCTCCGTCCTTCGAATAACTCCCCGTGGTCTGGGTTAAAACACAGCCTTTTTCATTGGTATAGATAATTACTTCCAACTTAACCGCCATGTTTTTCTCCTTTGAAATCAAACGATTTAAAAATAATTTCGTTCATAAAACAGTGAGTTTTTATGATAATGTCGGAAACCTGCTCTCCCGTGACATCAGGCGGCAACTGATACGTCGCGACGGTTTTCTCCGGTTTACCAGGCCTGTCCAGGCTGAAAGTTAGCTCAAGCTCTAATGACATTTTCAGTTCCTCGTTTTACTGCCATACGACGGTGCAGCCGTCGATACAGGACGTTTTCACCACGCGGCGCAGGCCGCTGAATGTCTGGATGATTTCCGTTACCGGCCATACAGGACCACCCACAGGTGGGCAGGCATAAACCACAGGTAAACGGTGATGCTGCCCCGTTACACGACCGCCGGTGGTGTGGATGGCCACACGGGCACGGGAACGGACGGCGTTAATGGTCTGCTTGTCCATCGTCTTGTTCTCCATCAGTGAATTAACATTTCTGCGCTGCATTATCTGAGTGCAAACGCAAGTCGTGACTGATAACGGGGAAGACGGGCACACATACGCGCAAGACGATAAGCCCGACGAAACCCCTGTAAAGTCTGCTCAAAAGGAATAATCATTAATCGCGCACAGCATTCATCAACATCCCAGTCGTCGCTGGTATTTCCGGTTCCATTGATTTCCCGTTCACGGGAATACAAATCAATGCGCAGTTCACCCGGCACGAAGCAATCAACAAACGGAATAATTTCACCAGGGGTTCCATTAGAATAAACACAACCATTACGACCAATACTCTGTAGTGCCCTTATTTCATTTCTGAGAGCCATTTTTTCCATGCGCAAAACTCCAGTCACTTAATTAACATTTTGGAAAATTTCTCAATGGCTTCCACGCTCACCGGTACTTTGGTGACATCGCTCATCCGGTACACGCCACGCACCAGTTTGAACAGGCGACGGGCGTTACCACGCGAATATGTATAAAGCGCCTCGCCGATTTCTGGCGTTTCCGCTTCCGGCATCAATTCTGTGGCTATTGGAGTAAAATCCTCTGGCGACAACGTATTCCCCATATCAAGCGCCACGCCCACACGACTGTATAACTGAGCGAACTCCCCACGATTACCCTTAAGATTAGTCACAAGGCGCGGCATACCCGCCAGGACAATCCCGATACCCGCTTTGTCATGCAGACGGCGCAGAACCTCCAGTGCACGGTAGGGGAGTAGCTCGGCTTCATCCACCATCAGCAGACGACCGGAATCACGCAGTTCGCGCACACAGACATCAATCAGTTCGTGAATGTTGCCGCGAACCTTTACCCCCAGCTGGCGGCACAGCTCCCCGAGTAGCGCCCTGGCTGTATAGCCTGTGTCGGCCTCAATCAGTATCGCATCCCGGTTTCTGGCGGCGTATTCACGCAGAATCATTGTTTTTCCAAGACCAGCCTCGCCATGCAGCACACAGATTTCACAATACGCATGAGCATAAGAGAGCATTTCCAGTCCGTTATCTGCTATTTTCGTGGAGACAAATTGCGCTTTAACGCGACGATTACTTTGCTTCTCCAGCTCACGACTGACAAAGGAAGAGATACGCTCTTCAACGTCAGTAACGTCACCTACATATTTACCCTGTAAGTACTGGTTGATAACGGCGCTACTACGACCAATTGCGCGACCAACGTGGGTCTGCGTATAGCCGCAACGGGCCATTACGTCATTTAATTGCGTAATTAAACTCATATTAAATACCTTTTAAATTAACGGTTGTTTGTGCCGTCTTTCTTTAAATTGCGGTCACGCTCGGATGCAAAGAAATAAAGTTCTTCTTTTTTCTTTTCCTCCTTACGCTCCAGACCAAATCCAAAATTAAAGTCAGGTTTCTGCGTAATAGCCGGGGTAAGCTCGCGTTTAGCCTCTTCGATTTTCTGCGTGGCCCGTGCAATGCGGCCCCTGACGCGTTTCTCCAGTTTTTGCTCGATAACTGGTTTAGCGAAGGCATCAACCTTGTTACCGTTCCAGATGGCATCGCAGATATAAGAGCCATCAGCCCGCCGGACAATGACGCTGTTTGCATCATGAATATCGTAACTGACCCTGACTTCATTCCCGTGCTCTGCGGCCAGATCATATGAGTAATAAATATTGTTGAATAACTGAATTTCCCCGCGAAATGTTTTGCGCGTCACTTCCGGTCTGAACATTTCATGCAGTTCTTCCGGCGACAGGAAATCAATTTCAACATTCTGCTCTTTTATCAGTTTCCGGCGATACGCTGCCGGGCTGTAATGTTCGCCATCCTCTTTGCGGGGAAGGCTGCTGTGTGGCCGGTTGTTATAGCGTCTGACCTCCAGCTCTATGGCTGCCATCAGTTGCTCAAAGGTAGGGATTTCATCCCTCGCCTTAACCTGCCGTTTTGTCAGCTCTTTCCCTTTGTGGGTGGCCTTAATGGCTGACTGCATAATCCGTTGCTGCATCATTACGGTTTCCTTGTCTGCTCCCTTTGAGCAGTACGTCCGGAAACTCAGGGCCACATCCCGGGGAATTTCCTTGTTAAGCCTTTCAATCACCCCGCGCCCCTGTGGGTTACCTGGTATCCCCGTGTGATGCTCCACACCCAGCCGGGGCAAAATCCCGGTAATATCGGCGTCAAGCACCCGGTTTTTTTCGCCGCCCCCGTTATCGGAGTAATAAATCAGCGGTATCCCGTGCTGCGCCATGCCGTAACGTAACGCATCAGCAACGGCTATCACGTTCTCCGACAGGGACAGTGACCAGCCCACAACAAAGCGCTGCCCCGCATCCATAACCAGCGTCACCTCTGGCCGGAAAATATTGCCGGTCAGGGGGTTAAACGCGGTCATTTTCATACAGTGACCATCCCCGACCCATACCGCATTAACCGGTAGCGATGTCCAGTCGCGCCGCACAAAGGGATTGAGCGAACGCCAGGCTGAACCTGTGGAGCGGAAACGCTCCTTAACAATCACCGGGACGCTGCTTAACACCCGTCTTACTGCGTGAACTGAAGGCAGTGCCGCCAGCATTCCCGCATCATTCGCGTGCTTTTCATGCCACCAGGCTGAAAACTCGCGATACGCATATTCAACGGTCGGTCGCTTCCATGAACGATAGAACATAAAGAAATCGCTCAACCACCAGACCTGCTCCCACGGTGTTCCCTTATGATGACCGGGAGCCAGTAACGCCAGTAACTGATTGGCATCACCGCGCGCCATCAGCCAGGCGGAATACCATTCCTGCAAACTTCCCCAGCTGACGCCAGTTCGCTTACCCTGTCTGGCGTTTGCAGTGCCTGCGGCCTCAATAATGCGCTCAGGCAATGCCCCCTGACGAATACCATCAACGATGTGTTTTACTGCTGCTGTCCTGGACATTCCGGCATATTCACGCAGTTTATGCACTTCGGTAGCCAGCAATATCCGCGCATCAGCGATGGCCTTTTGCTTGTCGGTCAGTGCCTGGACTTCGCGTAATGCCAGTTCCGGGCATTTGACCATCACCTCCAGTTCATCGCGAACGGTGACGTTTTTAACTGCCTTCTGCTCAACCACTGCGGGCAGTTGCGTATCTTCCAGGACCTGATGGGTCAGGCGCTTACGTAAAACTTTCTGCGCTTCAGCGGGCAGGCAGTCGATGTGATACTCGAATGCTTTTGTGCCTTCACGCTTGCGCTTCCATTCCGGGTGCGTCTCTGTGATCCGATTGAGCGTCCAGCGCACCCCCTGAACTGTACCGGGCAAACCAGGAAGACCGGCCAGCTCATTGGCTGAATAAAACATTACGCCGCCTTACTGGCATACCGGCTTGGCCAGATCTCCGCAGGTTCCACACCAATAGCATCGGCTATGATGCGTTCATATTTAGGGCATGAGCGATACAGTGCATTTTTTAAAGAGTCTTTTTTTAGACCAGCGCGTTCAGAAAGTTCACGCAATGTAAAACCTTTGGTGTGCACAGCGGCAACGATGTACTCGCGGTGCCAGTCTTTGTTCATTACTTCATTTCTAACCATCATTAGGTTACCCTTAAAAGTTATCCGTGCGGATAACACCGCCGTGTTATCCCTTCGGATATAAGTATTGATCCATATGTAGCCCATGTAAAGCAAAAATAGCCCTTTCTTTGTATTTTCTTTTTGATTTTGGTCTTTATGTGGTTTTTGCAATTAAAATCAACTAGTTATAGAGGAAAGAAAAAATGACCAGAAATGATGATGCTTTTTCTTTTGTCGACCGGGGAAAAGAAAGTTTCAGAGAGCGTTTAGTAAAGCTGATAGGTAACCGCAGTGTCAGAACTGCTGCGAGTGATTGGGGAATCCCCCCTTCAACCTTAAACAACTACATTCATAAAGGAACAGAGCCTTCTTTTAAAATAGCTTGCCTTATCTCAGATAAAGAGCAAGTGAGCTTAAATTGGCTCGCTTACGGTGAAGAACCCACCGCCAAAGAAGGTTCTCTATCAAATCAAACAGCGCAGCCTTCTCCCGATATTACAAACGAGCTAGTTAACGAGTTATTGAAAAGAGCGTCCACAGAAGTTAAGGAGCAACTGATAAGTGCAATATGCGATATGGGCATTAAAGGAATCTTGGAACGCCTACAGCAACCCACCAAGCAAACTAAGCAGGCCGACAGCGACTTGGATGAACTGGAGAATGCCATCAGAAGATTAAACATCAGGGAATCGCTTAAAGACACTATTTGCATGGCATTGGCTGGTAATGAAGAAACTGACAAAGAGATTTTGCGCCGTATCGAATCTCGTATACGAGCTGGGTCGCCAGGTGGTCATACCGTTGCCACGCCGGAGCAAGAAACGAAGCCTGTAAGCAAAAAATCAGCATGAGCGCCTACTGCCTGGTGGGCGCATGCTGCCAACTAATTAGCGACATCCACAACAAGCCCAATACAGAAGACGGATAAGAAAGGAACAAATCAAGCAAGGTTAAAACAGTTTTTAAAATCTTTTAAAAGGCGATCGCTTTCCTGCACCACCAGATCAAAGTAGTCCAGAATAAAGCGCAAAAAAAGGCACTTTTGGTCATTTCTTTCAAAACGATCCAGAATCGGCAAAATCTCTCACATCCCGCACCACTCAAGGCTTGCAGGTTCGTCCAGGCTGCTCGGGCTCAGTCCAGAATTGATCACCACCCCACAGTTAACGGCATTTTGCTGGAAAGCGTCGGCTGTCCGCTGGTGACCGGCCAGCTGTGCCGGATTGAAAGCGCCGATCGTACCCTGATCGACGCCCAGGCGGTGGGTTTCAACCGCGACATCACCTATCTGATGCCCTTCAAACATCCCGTCGGCCTGATGGCGGGGGCGCGCGTTTTTCCGCAAGAGAAAGCCCAGGAGATCCTGATTAGCGACAGCTGGCTGGGCAGGGTCGTCAACGGCCTCGGCGAGCCGCTGGACGGCAAAGGTCGCCTGAGCGGTAGCGACGTGCTGCCGCCGCAGGCCCCCTCCATTAATCCGCTCAGCCGCCGGGCGGTGCATCAGCCGCTGGATGTCGGCGTCAGGGCGATCAACGGGCTGCTGACCATCGGCAAAGGCCAGCGCGTAGGACTGATGGCGGGCAGCGGCGTCGGCAAAAGCGTACTGCTGGGGATGATCACCCGCCAGACCAAAGCCGATATCGTGGTGGTCGGCCTGATCGGCGAGCGTGGCCGCGAAGTGAAAGAATTTATTGACCATTCGCTGGGCGCGGAGGGGCTGGCGAAGTCGATTATCGTGGCGGCGCCAGCGGATGAGTCGCCGCTGATGCGCCTGAAGGCCACCGAGCTGTGTCACTCCATCGCCGCCTGGTTCCGCGACCGCGGCCAGCACGTCCTGCTGCTGGTGGACTCGCTGACCCGCTACGCGATGGCGCAGCGGGAAATCGCCCTGTCGCTGGGCGAACCGCCCGCCACCAAAGGCTATCCGCCTTCGGCTTTCGGTATGATCCCGCGGCTGGTGGAGAGTGCAGGCAACAGCGAAAGCGAAGGTTCAATGACCGCGATTTATACGGTGCTGGCGGAAGGGGACGATCAGCAGGATCCGATCGTTGACTGCGCGCGCGCGGTGCTCGACGGTCACATTGTCTTAACCCGTAAACTGGCGGAGGCGGGGCACTATCCGGCGATCGATATCGGCCAGTCGATCAGCCGTTGTATGACGCAGGTGACCAGCCGCGAGCATCAGCAGGCCGCCCGTCAGTTGAAGCAGAACTACGCCGCTTGGATGGAGATCAAACCGTTGATACCGCTGGGCGGCTACGTGGCGGGCGCCGATCCCGGCGTCGATAAAGCCGTCAAACTCTATCCGGCGATTGAGCGTTTTCTGCGTCAGGAGGTCAGCGAACCCGCCTCTCTGGATCGGGTGCTCAACCGTCTGCAAACCCTGTTTCCGGTCGCCAGAAAAGCCGAAGGTAAATAACGATGCGGCAGATTATCGATACCCTGGCGCAGCTACAGCGCCTGCGCGATAAAGCGGTAAAAGACATGACGGCGCAGCTGGCGAAACAACAGCAGCTGTGCGCGGGCTATGAGAACAACATTAAGGCGCTGGGTTATCTGATTCAGAAGACCTCCGCCGGGGCCGGAGCGCCCTGCGTCGAATCGCTGAAGAACGTCACGGACTATAAAGGTACGCTGCGCAAGGTTATCGCCTGGCAGGAGCAGGAAAAGACGCTGGCGAAAATCAAGGAGGGGCGTATTCAGAAGAACCTTGTCGCCGCCGCCTGCCAGGAAAAGGTGGTGGCGATGACGCTGGATGAGAAGCGTAACGAACTACGCGACGAGGCTTTCGCCAAAGAGCAGAAGGCGGTGGACGAGATCGCCGGTCAGTGCTGGCTGCGCAATAAACAGCTGGGGCAGCGATGAAAACCGTCATCACCTTCGGCACCTTCGATGTCTTTCACGTTGGTCATTTAAAAATTTTGCAGCGGGCAAGCGCGTTGGGAGAGAGACTGGTGGTTGGCGTTTCATCCGATGCGTTAAACATCCGCAAAAAGGGGCGCGCGCCCGTGTACAGCCAGAGCGACCGTATGGACATTCTGGCAGGCATCAAGGGGGTGGATGAGGTCTTTCTCGAAGAGTCGCTGGAGCAAAAAGCGGACTATATTCGCCGCTTTCAGGCCGATATTCTGGTGATGGGCGACGACTGGCGAGGAAAATTCGATAACTTATCCTGGCTTTGTAAGGTGGTGTATTTTCCCCGCACCCCATCGGTTTCCACCACCTCCATTATTGAAGTCATCAGAATCCAGCAAGATTAACCAGCAAATGCGAAAGCATCAGGCTGTCTTTGCTTTTAATAATATCCTGAAGTGTGGCGGTGCGATAAATTTCCGGCGTCCAGGAGTTGTGCAGAGATATCATCCCCCCTTTCACCCTGGCGAGTAATTCATTCAGCGGTTGCGCTGGCGGCGTAAACCAGAATTTAATATAGCGGTTCCAGGGATTTTCATCCGCGACGGAAAGCTCGAGAATATTGCCGAACGCCTGCGCTTCCAGAATTTCATAATGCGGCTTCATCTCATCTTTCCTGAGCAGAGGGTTGATAATGGAATTGCCTACCCAGTCCCAGGGCAACGGCGAGGGGAGCGGCTGCGCCAGTCTTTTGCCGATTTCGGTTATCCATTGGTAAAGTAAAGGGTTTTGTCTGCGCTGACAAAACAGGATGGCAAGGTGGATCTGCTGACGTTGCTGATAACCGAAAGCGTACAGCGTTGCTTCGTTAAAAGCGCCGGTTGCAAAGGGATTGGCGGTCATGATGGTATCCACATCAATAAACATTCCGCCACGCGATAATAACACCCATACGGAAACCACATCGGATTGCATCGCCAGCGGCAGGTTAAAGAACGCTTCGCTGAGTAATGTTCCGGGCAGGTATTGCCGGATGTTGTCATGGTTAATAATTACTATCTTAACGCCCGGAATAGCCTTTATCCATGTCTGCATACAGAGCTTAAGATAATCCGGCATACTGCTGCCCGGCTGGTTTACCCAATAAGTATAAATGTGCATCGGTGGTGTCCTGAAAATAATGTTCCCGGGCGCTGGCGAAAAAGTGGCTAAAATAATTTTTTTTGCAGGCTGGTCAGGAAACGGTTTTCACGCACGAGCTCAGAATTGGCTATCGCTGAGATAATCTCCTGCGCCGCGCGCTCCCCGGCCCGGCCATCCATAAAAGGATCGCAGTAGTGCTGTCGAATATCGTCCAGCCGGGAGTGACGCGCCGCCCAGTCAGCGTTGATGGATAATGCGTCTCGTAGCTCGCCGGTATTACGGACAACCGGTAATACTTCCCGAAGGCGCTGTTCTGCGCTGTAAGGGCTGGAGTAGCTTTGCTGGCTGCGCAGAAGTGAGTCCAGGCCTGGCCAGTCGAGTAAAATAACTTTTTTACCCACATGGATCGCATCGAAAATAAACCCGCTGTTGTCCGTTAAGACATAGTCGGCGCAGGCCAGCAGCGGCAACACATATTCCGGCCCGTCGAGCCTTTTTCGCAGGTGTTTATTCGCCAGCGCCAGAGCGGTTTTTTCCTCGGGGCGCGAACAGGTTCCGTGATGCAATTTGGTGATGATATTGTAATCCCGGCTCAGGCTTTCGAGTTTCTCTGCCCAGTGCGGCAGCGAGCTGAGCGCGCCGTAGGTTGGCGCATACAGGAGGAGCGGTTTTCTGGCGTCCAGCTTCAGTGATTCGGGAAGCGAGGTATCCACCTTCCCCTGATGCCACAGGTCGAAGCGCGGGTTGCCGACAACTTTTGCGCTGCCATTAATATCCAGCGCCTGCTGGCTGTAGGGACCATAACACAGAATGCGGTGATAAAAGGCATTCCACCAGGCATGGTTCCACTCTTCTTTCGCCAGGCCGTACATCGCCCGTACCTGAATTTCCGCCAGATTATTAAGATCGGGAACGTAATAGGGGCTCACAAGGCATTTAAAGCGTTTCCCCTGCGCCATGATCTCAGATATCCGCACGCCGCCGAGGGCGGGATCGTTAATGGTTTTAATCGTGGCCAGCATTTCATCCAGAAACGGCTTATAGGTGCGATCGTTAATCAGCAATGTGCAGACGTGCCCCTTCGCCTGCAGCGCCGTAATGATTGGCCGGTAGATCGCGTAATGAAAGGCAGTCTCCATAAAGAAGGCGATAAGATTGTCAGTGGCCGCCGCGGAAGGGGGCTGTGCGGGGCGCGCAGGCTGAACGCTTGCCGGTGATTTATTGATTTTATTGAAATAAAAACCAATATTGTCGGTCTCTTTTTTCTCAATATCGCTGTAGCCTGGCCGCTGATAGCACAGGCTCGGATAGCAGGCCAGCCATTTGCCCTCACGCAGCAGCGGCTGCCACTGCGCTTCCGGGGTAGCGGAAGGATCGTGCTGCAACTGCTGCGCCAGCGTCGCGTAATAGCTGCCGTTTACCAGATAAGCGCAGACCTTCCGGCAGTCGCGGGCGTGAATCATGCCGTTCAGGCTTTTCAGCACCGTCCCCTGACGGATTTTACCGCCGAGGATCACCACCTCCCACGGCAGCTTCGTCAGCGCCCCCAGCAGGGCGTTGAGGACGCTGATGTGTTTCTCCTGCTTGAGGATCACCACGTCATCTTCCAGCAGCAGATAGTTGCGCCAGCCCTGCTGTTGCGCCATCTGTAGCGCCTGCTGGTGCGACTGGCGACGGCCCGACTGACCATTTTCCGCAGCGCAGGCCACCAGGCGGACAATCTTCTCTTCGGGTACGTTGAGCAGGGCCAGCTCCTAGCGGATCTGACTCAGGCGATCCGTTCGCCGATCGAGATTGACGATCACCAGCCGATCGAGCGCCTCCCAGCAAATCGGCTGATGGTGGGTGGCGTTATGCAGGCTCAGATACCAGTTACGCAGCAGCGGGTCGCGAACCGTCTGCTCAAGGGTGACGTCCAGCGGTTCGCTGGCCCCCAGCACAAAGTCTTTATCGAAGGTATTGTGGCTGTGCGAAATACACAGAATCGTGCGTTCGCCCGGCAGCTGAAGCGGGTTGGCAGTAAATTTATTGGTAAAAGCTTCCTCTTCGCTCAGGTTGCACTCATCGTCGTAGCGGTGCTTCTTCAGGTAGTTGCGGTGATAGCAGAAGGTGCCGTTAAGAATATTTTGCGGACCAAAGCTGCGGGTCTTAAACAGGCGGTTGAGATGGCTGTACCAGACGGGGATGCGATCGGAACCGGAGATCAGCGCCCGGTGGCGCTGCATCATCGCAATGGTGTAAGAGATTTTATCCGGCGGATAAAAGTCGTCGTCATCCATGCACAGGATGTATTCCCCTTTCGCCAGCGCGTTGAGCATATTGCGCTTTTTCCCCAGCGCCAGCCTCTGCGGATGATGGATATAGCGAATGTTGAACGCGGCGGGGTTGCCCTGGGTCAGCTGGTCGATAAGCGGCAGATGGCTTTGCGGCGAATCGTCAAGGATCACCAGCTCCCGGCGATCCGCCGGGTAATCCTGATAGCGAAACATATAGATAAGCCAGGGCAGAAAAGCGCCGCGATTCCAGGTCGGGGTGACGACGCTGACAAACGGTTTTTCGCGGCCGGTATCCAGCGTTTTGAAAACGCCTGCGGGAACGGTATGGGCTTTAGACGATTTTGACATGGTGAGATTCGCGAAAAAAAAACCGGGCCGTAGCCCGGCAAACGAGCGCTAACAAATCAGCAATGAAAAAGCAGACAGCAGGTGGTCGGTCGGCAACCGGCTTTCGGCCTGGCGGCGCAGGAAGGCGGCGCTTTCGCTGTGCCGCCAGCGTTCAAACAGGGCGAACAGCGCGAAGATATCCGCATGGCTCAGCGACGAACCGTCGAGCGTCCAGAGGCTGAACAGCGTACGGATCAGGAAAAAGTCACATGCCAGCGCGAAATAGCGTCCGGCGACGCCTTCTCCGTCATGCTGTGGGAACATATCGTGATACAGACGGTAAATCAGGTAATTGCTGAAAATCCACGCTTCGTGGGCAAAGTAACGCTCATGCGTCTCCTGCCATTGCGCCTGTAGCTGCTGCTGCAATAAGGCTTCGCTGTTGGCATCCTGTAGCGCCAGCAAGCTGACCTGCAGTGGCAGGCTTATCTTACGCGCGCCGTCAGGCAGCGTTTGCCAGTCAAATTCCTGGCCGCCGAGCAGGGTGATCAACCGGCACTGTAATTGCGGCACCGACGGCAGTAGCGCGAACTGTTGCTGTAATTTCCCCGACCGGGCAAGGTTGGCGAGGCTGGTCGGCAGCGATGCGATTTGCGCGAGCGTCTCCTCGCTGTTGCCCGGCAGTTTTTCGCTGTACGAAAGCAAAATGCCCAGCGCGTAGAGGCGCAGCTCCGGTTGCAGTGCGGGCAGGGTGACCGCGTTCAGCGCCGCCTGGTTCAGCGTCTGCTCGCGCAGGGAGAGCGGCTGGCCGTCCGGCATGGCTTCGCACTGGCTGGTATGCAGCGCAAAGGCGTGCGGATTGCCGAACGCCGCCTCGCAGCTGGCGGCGTCGGTTAGCGTCAGGCTGTGGCGGATTTCATCTTGCCAGACCTGACGGGTATGCAGCGGGGAGCCGGGATGGCGGGACAAAAACGTGCGGACAAAGTCCGGTTCATAGCATTCAATCATCTTCATTTCGTTTCTCGGATATCCCGCAATTTATCTCTGGCTGACCCTAAGCAAGTTGTATGCCGCTTTTACGCTGCAATGAAATCAACGCGTTACTGAAACAGAGGAAAATGCGCTTCCACCCAAAGGAAAGGGCGGAAGCTCAGGGCTGATAGATAAAATCGGCTTCGGTGCCTAAAAACGACTGAATAAATACATACTGGCGGATAAGCAGATCGCCGTTCTTTTCGTTGTAGGCTTTGCAGCGTTCCGCCTTATGTTCAAGACGTTGCCACCCGCTCCGGGCGGCGCTTTTCTGCGGCGCGGGCAGCCAGCTAAACACCTCTTCCATACCAGCCCGGCTGGCGCTTACTCCCAGCAGTTGCAGAAGCGTGCGCCGCTGCCTGCTGTTCTCTTTCAGCAGTTCATAATGGGAATGAATGGTTTCATTCACCGCCAGCAGCTCTTCGCTGGCGCGGCGGATCATGCACAGGCGCTGTTGCTCCAGCAGGTTTCGCAATCCGTCATACAGTGTGTCGTCTTCGCGGATCCCCTGCAGCAGCATTTTGACCTGTTGTAGCCTGGTGCTCACTTTTCTGGCCTCGTTTTAGCGGAAAAAGTTCAGCATATCGCCGGCTAACTGGTCGGTATCGACGCTCAGTTCGCCCGCCGCCAGCGCGGCCTGCATCTGAGCCACTTTGTCATAATCGATATCGCCCTGGCCGTCGTCGTTCAGCGCCTGTTGCGCCGACTGCAATCCCGCCTGGGTGATATCGTCAGCGGAAAGCGACGTGGCGCTTACGGCACCGCGCGCGGCGCTGTTTTTACTGCTGTTGCCAGCGTCGGCGGCCGCTGGCGTCGGGCGGTTGCCGGAGAGTGTCGGGGTAATTTTCATATCAACCTCGTGCCTGTCCCGTCTGGTTGTTCATCTGTTACTGGGGTAAAGCGGTTATTGGCGGCGAAAACTTTAATCAGTAGCCAAAAAAACGTTTAGCCGCTGGTGTTGAGGGGGGATACCACCCCGGCGTCGTCCACCACGCCGCTGATGATCCGCTGGCTGGCGGCGTTGCGGATCTTGATCACCTCGCCTTTACGACCGTTTTTCAGCGCCACGCCGGGCATGGCGGCGGTGATCCCTCCCAGACGGGAAACAATCATCACCGGCTGGTCGCGCTTCACCAGAACGGGGGCCACCAGCTGCGCGCGGTTAAGCGGTTTGCCGGGTTGCAGGGGGCGTTTACTGGTCATGCCGATAGCCTCATTCAGATCCATCAGCAAACCGCTGCGCTGACCGCTGACGTTGTACCGCTTTAGCAGCACATCGTCGGCGGTAATGACCGTGTCGCGCGCAATCAGCGACTTCGGCATCACGACCGGCACGTAGACGTCCGGGCGCACCGCCACGTTCACCTTCCATCCGCCCTTTCCTGGACAGCTGACCGTAAAGTTCATCCGGCTGAGCGCCATCTCCGCCGCAGAGGTGGGGGTGACGTGCGGCGTGCCCGGGCAAAGCGCGGCGGTGGCGATCGCAGAAGGGATAAAGACATTGAAGGTGTAGCGGTAGTCATGCCACTGCTGCCTGCGCGCCAGGGCGTCGATCTCCTGACCGGAGGCGCTGAGCACCAGCGCGTTGATCTGTTCCCGGGCGCTGTGCTGCACGGGACGGATGGCGGCATGAAGGGGGGAAACCAGCATCAGGGCAAGAAGCGTTTCCGTCATAAGGCGGAAAATCGTTTTCCGCCTGCGGCTCTGTATTGTCATAAAACCATTTCTCATCAGTCACTTAAAAGTTGGCATGTAAGTTGCTAATACAAGCAAAGTGAATGCAGGAGTGATGCAAGAAATGGGAATCAGTTTTCAGCAGGCTTTAGGTGTGCATCCGCAGGCAGTGAAGTTACGTCTTGAGAGGACCGAGCTACTGACTGCGAATCTGGCAAATGTCGATACGCCGAATTTCAAGGCTAAAGATATTGATTTTGCCGCTGAGATGCAACGGGCAAGTCGGACAAATGTGATGCCAGAAGTTGACGTCAAGTACCGCGTGCCGATGCAGCCCTCGGAAGATGGCAACACCGTGGAACTGAATACCGAACAGGCCCGGTTTTCGCAAAACAGTATGGATTATCAAAGCAGTCTGACCTTTTTAAACCTGCAAATCAGCGGGATTAAAGAGGCCATTGAAGGGAAATAAGGATGTCATTTACTGATATTTACCAGATCTCCGGCTCGGCAATGACGGCGCAAACCATTCGCCTGAATACCGTCGCCAGTAACCTGGCGAATGCCGAAGCGCCCGCCAGCAGCGAAGCGCAGGCCTATAAGGCCCGCAGTCCGGTTTTTGCTGCGGTTTATAACAATAGCCTGACTGGCGCGCATCATCGCCACGCGATAGACGGCGCCAGCGTTCAGGTGCAGGACGTACTGCAAAGCGGCGGGGCGGTGAAGCGCTATGAACCCCATCATCCCATGGCGGATAACAACGGCTACGTTTGGTATCCGGACGTCAACGTCGTTGAGCAGATGGCAGACATGATGTCCGCGTCGCGCGATTTTGAAACCAACGTGGACGTGCTGAATAACGTGAAAAGCATGCAGCAAAGTCTGCTCAAATTAGGGGAAGCGTAATGAACGCTCTGGCTCTGTATACCCGTTCTCAGGCGCTGTCCGCTGCTCAGGAACCGACGGCGGTCGCCGACAACCACGTTGACGCCGCAACGTCAGACGCCAGCAGCGCGTCGTCAACCACGGTAACCTCCGATAACAGCAGCACGACGGGGACGGCAACCACCACCACCTCAACGGAAAGCTCAGGCGTGGAGACGTTTCTGACCCTGTTTGTGGCGGAAATTCAGAACCAGGACCCGACCGATCCGGCCGATCCCACCGACTACATCGATCAGCTCTCGTCGATGGCGCAGGTGGCGATGATGGAGGAGATGAGCGTACAGGCGAACACCAACGCGGTGCTGATGAGCAATATTCAGGTGATGGCGCTGGGCAACCTGGTGGGCGACGACATCATGGTTCAGACCACCACTTTGCAGGTCAGCGATAGCGCGATTGAAGGGCGCGTCACCCTTGACGATGCCTGCACCACCGTCGATCTCCATTTTATCGACGCGGCGGGCGATGACTACACGGTGTCGCTGCTGCCGGAAGGCGGCACGTCCGTGGGGCCGGGCCAGGTGGATTTTGACATTAACCCTGCCGATTACGGCATTCCGCCAGGAGATTATGACCTTTCGGTGGTCACCAACACCGGGGAAGAGGAAGTGCCGGTTGAAGTCTCAGGTGAAGTAAAAGACGTGCGAATTCCGCTGGATGGCAGCACGCCGGTGCTGAATATCGACGGCGTCGGCGAAGTGCCGTTCACCATGATCAGTCAGTTCGGCGTACCGGATGCGGATAACGGTAGCGACAGCAGCGATGCGATTTGAATAATTTTTAAATACAGGATGAATAATGAGCTATGAAATTGCGGCGACGGGGCTGAATGCCGTCAACGAGCAACTGGACGGCATCAGTAACAATATCGCTAACGCCGGCACCGTCGGCTATAAGTCGATGACTACCGACTTTTCCGCCATGTACGCAGACAGCCAGGCGATGGGCGTTAGCGTGGCGGGCACCGCTCAGAGCATCGCCCGCGGCGGTTCAATGGTTTCCACCGGCAACGCGCTGGACCTGGCGATCAACAACGGCGGCTTCTTCGTGATGTGCGACAGCGCGGGCAATATTACCTATACCCGCGCCGGTTCGTTTGAGACTGATAAAAACGGCTATATCGTTAACGCCTCGGGCGCCTGCCTGCAGGGCTACCCGGTTGACGGCAGCGGCACGCTGCAAACCGGCACCGTCACCGATCTGCAGATCCAGACCGGCAATATTCCGGCCCAGGCGACCAGCAATATGACCTTCACCGCTAACTTTGACGCCAGCGATGAGACTGTCGATCGTTCAACGATGCCTTTCGATCTGAGCAACAGCGACTCTTACACCGACAGCTATACCACCACGGTTTATGACTCGCTGGGCAATGAGCACTCCGTCTGCCAGTACTTCACGAAGACCGACGATAATAGCTGGGAGGTGCAGTACAGCTTTGACGGCCAGATGGAAAGCGGCGTGGAGCCAGTGACCTTAACGTTCGACCCCAATACCGGCAAGCTGACCTCCCCGACGTCTCCTGTCTCCGTCGAATTCGAAACCGGCGCGGCCGCGCCGATCGACATGACCTTCGACTACTCAAGCTGCACCCAGTACGGTTCCGACTTCTCGGTCACCACCAACTCGGCGAACGGCTACGCTTCCGCGACCCAGAACGGCGTGCAGGTTGACGACGACGGCAAAGTTTACGCCACCTACAGCAACGGCGAACGGATGTTGCAGGGGCAGATCGTACTGGCGACTTTCCCGAACGAAAACGGTCTGGAGGCGGTCAGCGGTACGGCCTGGGTGCAGACCGGCGAATCCGGCTCCGCTCTGATTGGCGTACCCGGTTCCGGCTCCTGCGGCACGCTCTCCTCCGGGATGCTCGAAAGCTCCAACGTGGATATTACCACCGAGCTGGTGGAGCTGATGACCGCCCAGCGTAACTATCAGGCGAACACTAAGGTGATCTCCACCAGTACGCAGCTTGATGACGCTCTCTTCCAGGCGATGTAAGGCGCAGACCCATGGATCGCTTGATTTATACCGCCCTGAGCGGCGCCACGCAGACGCTGTATCAGCAGCAAATTAGCGCCAACAACCTCGCTAACGTCAACACCAGCGGCTTTCGCGCCGATATGGCGATGGCGCGCAACGACAAGGTTGACGGCAGTGGATTCGACACGCGCTACATGGCCCAGGAAAGTCCGAGCGGCGTTAACGACAGCACCGGCGTGGCGGAAAAAACTGAACGCCCGCTGGACGTCGCCATTCAGGGACGCGGCTATATCGCGGTAGAGGATAAGGACGGTAACGAAGTCTATACCCGCAACGGCAACATCCAGCAGGACGACCAGGGGCAACTGACCATTGACGGTAATCTGGTGCTTGGCGACAACGGCCCGATTGTCCTGCCGCCGAACGCCATCGCCTCTTTCGGCAGCGACGGCACGCTCTCCGTAACGCCGGACGACGGCGACGTGACCGCCACGATGGATATTGACCGCCTGAAGCTGGTGGATATTCCGGTCAACAACCTGGCGAAAAACGCCTAGGGGATGCTGGTGACCGCCGACGGCCTGCCGGCGCAGCGCGACGAAAACATCAAAGTGAGCGGCGGTTTTCTCGAAGGAAGCAACGTTTCCGCGGTCAGCGAAATGATGACCTCAATTGCGATGAACCGTCAGTTTGAAGCGCAAATCAAGATGATGAAAGCCGCTGAGGATCTCAGCGACGCGGGTAATCGACTGTTACGCGGCTCCTGAGCCGCGGTTTTTAATCGGGAATAAAGCTTTATGAATGCAGCGTTATGGATCAGTAAAACCGGCCTTTCGGCGCAGGACGCCGAGATGAGCGCGATTGCCAACAACATCGCCAACGTCAATACCACCGGTTTTAAACGCGACCGAGTGATGTTCCAGGATCTGTTCTACCAGACGCAGGAAGCGCCGGGCGCGATGCTCGATCAGAACAATATCATGCCGACAGGTATGCAGTTCGGTAGCGGCGTGCGCATCGTCGGCACCCAGAAAACCTTCACCGAAGGCAATGTGGAAACCACTGACAACGCCATGAACGTCGCCATTATGGGACAGGGCTTTTTGCAGGTACAGAAGGCCAATGGCGATATCGCCTACACCCGTGACGGCAACCTGCAAATCAATGCCGACGGAGTGTTGACTAACTCACAGGGGCTGCCGCTACAGCCGGAGATCGACGTACCGGCGGGGGCCACCAGCGTGGCGTTTGGCGAAGACGGCACGGTGACGGCGATCCTGCCCGGCGACAGCGACCCGACCGAGCTGGGCCAGCTGACGCTGGTCAACTTCGCTAACCCGGCTGGGCTGTCCGCCGAAGGCGATAACCTCTATCTGGAAACCGCCGCCAGCGGTCAGCCGACCGAAGGGATCCCCGGCGAAGACGGTCTGGGCACCCTGCAGGGGAACGCGCTGGAGGGCTCCAACGTCGATATCGTCAACGAAATGGTGGCGATGATCACGGTACAGCGCGCCTATGAGATGAACGCCAAAATGGTCTCCGCGGCGGACGACATGCTGCAATTTATCAGCCAGACGCTGTAACTCAATAACATAAATGGCCGGATGGCTCAGCGCCATCCGGCAGAAACAGGCAAATCGTGAAAAATTATCTCTGGCTGATAGCGCTGCTTCCCCTGCTGAGCGGGTGCGAATCACAGACGCTGTTGGTGAAAAAAAATGACGAGTTCTTTGCGCCGCCAAAAGCCGAAGCGCCGCCGCCAGCCGCGGGGCGCGCCGGAGGCGTGTTTGAAACAGGCTATAACTGGTCGCTGACGGCGGACCGCCGCGCCTACCGGGTGGGCGATATTCTGACGGTGCTCCTTGAAGAGTCCACCCAGTCCAGCAAGCAGGCGAAAACCAACTTTGGCAAGAACAACACCGTCGATATCGGCGCGCCGACGTTCTTCGGCCATACGAAGAAAAATCTCTCCGGCTCCATTGACGCTAACCGTGATTTTGACGGTAGCGCCACCTCACAGCAGCAGAACAGCCTGCGCGGGGAGATAACGGTGTCAGTGCACTCGGTGCAGCCGAACGGCATTCTCGAAATTCGCGGTGAGAAGTGGCTGACCTTAAACCAGGGGGATGAGTACATTCGCCTGAGCGGTCTGGTCCGCGCCGACGATATTCAGAACGACAACTCCGTTTCCTCACAGCGGATCGCCGACGCGCGCATTTCGTATGCCGGTCGCGGGGCGCTGAGCGACGCTAACGCGGCGGGCTGGCTGACGCGTCTGTTTAACCATCCGCTGTTCCCGATTTAATGCAGGAGTCTGAGATGCAACACACAAGCGGACGCTGGATGCAGGCGTTGTACGGCGTCGCTATCGCCCTCACGCTGGCGCTGCCCGGCATGGCGCAGGCGCAATCCCTGGAGTCGCTGGTTAACGTCCAGGGCGTCCGGGAAAACCAACTGGTCGGCTACAGTCTGGTGGTCGGGCTGGACGGCACTGGCGATAAAAACCAGGTGAAGTTCACCAACCAGACCATCACCAACATGCTGCGCCAGTTTGGCGTACAGTTGCCGAATAAAATCGATCCGAAGGTGAAAAACGTCGCGGCGGTGGCGGTCAGCGCGGTACTGCCGCCGATGTATTCGCGCGGGCAGACCATTGACGTCACCGTGTCATCTATTGGCGACGCCAAAAGCCTGCGCGGCGGTACTCTGCTGTTGACCCAACTGCACGGCGCGGACGGCGAAGTCTACGCGCTGGCGCAGGGCAGCGTGGTGGTGGGCGGGATGAACGCCACCGGCGCCAGCGGCTCCAGCGTCACCGTCAACACGCCGACGGCGGGGCTGATTCCCAACGGCGCGACGGTGGAACGCGAAATTCCCAGCGACTTCCAGATGGGCGACACCATTACCCTCAATCTGAAGCGCCCCTCTTTTAAAGACGCTAATAACATTGCCGGGGCGATCAACGCCGTCTTTGGCGGCATTGCCACCGCGCAAAGCTCGACCAACGTGGTCGTCCGCGCGCCGACCAGCCCGGGCGCCCGCGTGGCGTTTATGTCGCAGCTGGATGACGTGCAGGTGCAGGCCGAGAAGGTTCGCGCCAGGGTGGTGTTTAACTCGCGCACCGGCACGGTGGTAATGGGCGACGGCATCGCGCTGCACGCGGCGGCGGTCTCTCATGGCAGCCTGACGGTTTCGATTAACGAAACCAGCAACGTCAGCCAGCCGAACGCCCTGGCAGGCGGGCGCACCGCGGTGACGCCGCAGAGCAATATCGCGGTTAACCACGCCCGTCCGGGAATGATTAGCCTGCCGGAGTCGAGCAGTCTGAAAACGCTGGTTAACGCCCTGAACAGCCTGGGCGCGACCCCGGACGACATTATGTCGATTTTGCAGGCGCTGCACGAAGCCGGCGCTCTTGACGCCGATCTGGAGGTGATTTAATGAGCCAGTTCAAGGTTGACCACGGCGGCGGCGTCTCTGGCCATGACGCGCTGATGGGACCGCAAATTCGCAATCACGATATGCAGAAGGCCGCGGAGCAGTTTGAGGCGATCTTCTTACGCAACATGTTGAAAGAGATGCGTAAAACCAACGAAATCTTCGATTCGAAAGACAACCCGTTCAACAGCGACTCGGTGCGCATGATGCAGGGCTTTTACGACGACCAGCTGTGCAACACGCTGGCGCAGCAGCACGGCATCGGCATTGCGGCGATGATCGTCAAACAGCTTTCCGGGCATCACAGCAAGGGATAAAGAGCGTCCGGCGGCTTAAGAATCCGCCGCTTTTCGCCGCTCTTAAGCGAATAAGGTTGTTAACGATACACCGGGTGACAGTCCGGCAAGGATTTTTTGATGGATATGATTAACATCGGCTACAGCGGCGCTTCGACGGCGCAGGTGGAACTGAACGTCACCGCGCAGAATACCGCTAACGCGATGACCGACGGTTATACCCGCCAGGTGGCGGTGGTCAGCAGCATCGGCGCCAGCGCCGGTTCGCCGAACAGCGCGGGCAACGGGGTGCAGGTGGACAGCATTCGTCGCGTCTCCAACCAGTACCAGGTCAATCAGGTGTGGTATGCCGCCAGCGATTACGGCTACTACAGCACCCGGCAGGAGTACCTGACCCAGCTGGAAACCGTACTCAGCGATGAAAACAGTAGTCTGAGCGGTGGTTTTGACAACTTCTTCGCCGCGCTGAATGAAGCGACCACCAGTCCGGACGATGCCGCCCTGCGCGAGCAGGTGCTGAGCGAATCTGGCGCGCTGGCGTTGCGTATCGACAATACCCTGGCCTATATCGATTCGCAGAGCGACGAGATTGTCAGTCAGGAACAGGCGATGGTGACGCAGATCAACACGCTGACCAGCGGCATCGCCAACTACAACAAGCAGATCGCCCAGGCGGAGGCTAACGGCGACAACGCCTCCGCGCTATATGACGCCCGCGACCAGATGGTGGAACAGCTGAGCGGCATTATGGACGTGCAGGTCAACATCGACGATAAGGGCAACTATAACGTGACGCTGACTAACGGCCAGCCGTTAGTCAGCGGCCAGCAGAGTTCCACCATTGCGCTGGAAACCAGCGCCGACGGCTCCCGGAGCATGTCGCTGACCTTCGCCGGCACCACCGCCTCAATGACCACCGACACCGGCGGTTCGCTGGGGGCGCTGTTTGATTACCAGAACCAGGTGCTGACGCCGCTTTCCGATACCATCAACAGCATGGCCGCGCAGTTTGCCGACGCGGTGAACAGCCAGCTTGCGCAGGGCTACGACCTGAACGGTAATCCGGGCGAGCCGCTGTTTATTTACGACGCCGCCTCTTCCGACGGTCCGCTGGTGGTGAATCCGGATATTACCGCTGACAAACTGGCGTTCTCCAGCTCGCCGGACGAAAGCGGCAACAGCGATAACCTGCAGGCGCTGATCGCTATCTCGACCAGACCGCTGGAAATAGCCAACCTCGGCGAAGTCAGCGTTGGCGAAGCCTGTTCGGCGATCATCAGCAACATCGGCATCTTTAGCCAGCAGAACCAGACCGAAGCGCAGGCGGCGGCGAACGTCTATTCCGAAGCGCAGAACCAGCAGAGCAGCGTCAGCATGGACGAAGAAGCGGTGAACCTCATTACCTATCAGCAGATTTATGAGGCCAACCTGAAGGTCATTTCAGCCGGTGCGGAAATTTTCGATTCTGTACTGGAAATGTGTAATTAACCGGGAGAGCCAGCATGCGCGTTACCGCCCAACAATCCTATGTATCAATGACCCGGAACTTTAACGATCTCTCCGGCGATCTGGCGCACGTGGTCACCCAGATGGCGACCGGTAAGAGTATTCTGCTGCCGTCGGACGATCCGATCGCTTCGACGCGCATTACCCAGCTTAACCGCCAGCAGTCGGCGATTGAGCAGTATCAGAACAATATCGACTCCGCCTCGGCGGGGATGAGCCAGCAGGAGTCGATTCTTGACGGCGTCAATAATGCGCTGCTGTCGGTGCGCGACGATCTGCTGGAAGCGGCCAACGGCACCAATACCGCCGATTCGCTGGCCAGCCTCGGGCAGGACATTGCCTCCCTGACCGAATCGATGGTCGCCGCGCTCAATTATCAGGATGAAGACGGCCACTACGTTTTCGGCGGAACGGTAAACGATAAGCCGCCGATTTTGGCGGTGGACGATGACGGCGACGGCGTGACCGACAGCTACAGCTATCAGGGCAACGGCGATCACCGCCAGACCACGGTTTCAAACGGCGTAGAGGTGGATACCAACGTGGCGGTAAGTGATTTCTTCGGCAGCAGTCTCGACGTCCTCAATACGCTTAACGCGCTCTCTCAGGAGTTGCAGGACCCGTCGCTCGATCCGGCGGATCCGCAGATACAGAGCGATATTGCCAGCGCCATCGACGTTGTGGATCAGGCTGCGGATTCGCTGAACGCCTCTGTCGCCTCGCTGGGCGAGACGCAGAATACGATGACCATGCTGAGCGGCGCGCAGACCGATATCGCCACCTCGAACGACCAGCTGATCGGTTCGCTGAGCGATCTCGATTACGGTCCGGCCTCCATTACCTTTACCGGTCTGGAAATGGCAATGGAAGCGACGCTTAAAACCTACTCCAAAGTGAGCGAGTTAAACCTTTTTAGCGTGCTTTAACCCTTTAACGCGGCGCAGCCGTCCGGTCTGACGGCTGCGCCGACGCGTAAGCAATAACCAGGAATACTATGCAGGTTGGTTTAAACACATCGTCCCTCTCCGCTGGCGGAGCCCTTAGCTCCCCGGTCGGACAACATGCCGTCGCGCAGAATACGCCTGTCCGCCAGAAGCCGTCCGTCGTCGCCAGCGATTACCCGGCCTCGCCGCTGATCGCCACGCGGCCCCAGCGCTACAGCGTCCAGCTCAACGATCAAATCACCACGCTCCAGCAGGCCGACCACTATCTTGGACAGCTGGAGCAACAGCTGCTGGACTATCGCCACACCACGCGACGCGGTGGTCAGGGGCCGCAGCAAAAGGGAACGGAGATTGCCCGGCTGCTGGAGCAGCGCGTCACGTTGGCGGGCGGCGCGGTCGATCGCCAGCTTAAACCGGTGTTGCAGGGTGAAGCGCGGGTCGTCTTTCATGCGCCGGAACTGGTGCAGATGGTGCAGGAGCGAGCGCCGGGAGGGAAGATGTTCCGCATTTCCGACGGTCGTCAGACGCAGCTCGCGGCGGTGGCGGTGGGGGAAGAGAACGACGGCGGTCAGTACCGGGTAATGATGAATAACGCTCTGCGCCGCGTCGGCATTCAGCTGCATGAACGCCACGGTTCGGTCGCTTTCTCCACCGCTGAGGCGAAGTGGCCGCAGATCGCGCAGACGCTGAGCGTGCATCAGGAGGGGGAAACGCCGTCTTCCTTTACGCCGTTAAACGCCTTTGCCGAGCCGTCGCTGGCCGACGATCTGCTGCAAAGCGTGCGTCAGGGCGGTTCCCGCAGCGGCGATGCCGTTCAGCAGGCGCTTGATACTATTGGCGAGCAGCGTGCGCAGATGGCGGTGCAACAGGAAAAAGCCCGTCAGCTGATCGATAAAATGGCCCGTTTTCCGCAGGCGGAAAGCGCGGTACAGGCTTCCACGACGCTGGGGGGCGTGCTGGATAATGCCAGCCACAACTATCAGATTCTGGCGCAGGCGGTGAACGGACAGGCCCGGCTTTCAAGCCAGACCGTACGTAATTTATTACGTTAATCAAGCGGGCAGAGCTGATTGTTAAACAGACCCGCGTTGGCGATCATCATCCCGCCGACGTCCTCATTAAACATCAGGTTCTGCTTATCGTTTAAACGGATCCACCACGTACGCAGATTATGCTCATTTACAAAATAGCCGATATTCGATAACCGCACGTCGTTTTTATTCGTTTCTGCGGCGCTGAAGCGAAACTCTCCCTGTTTTGTCGTACCGGCAAAGCGATTAATGCAGGTGGAGACTTTAAAAATCGACGGCGAATTATCGCTCATCCCAAAAGGTAATACCGTTACTGTGCTTTCAGCGCCGTTCTGACTGATCAGTAAATCGTAATGCGAACTCTTTCCCGTCGCCAGATCGTAATTGGCAATTACCGTGTTTTCTATATTCGCCATCGCGCAGAACGATACTGGCAACGCACTAAGCAACAGGACAGGGAATAAAGGTTTAATTGCATTCAGGCATTTCATTTAACATTTTCTCCACTTCCTGATACATAACAGTATTCGTTTCATTATCTTTATTCTGCCAGTTCTCAAAATTCAGCGCTAACTGCCATTTGCTGTCGCACTGGTTATCGAGCACCATATCGAGAGTAAACTTGTTGAGTGCAAACTTATAGTAGAGGGTTAATTTAGCATTGCGTGCTTTCAGCAGTTCATTAATGCGCGCTATCGCCGGACTGATATGCTGAGCGAGCAGCGAGGTCGATTTTTTATTCGTCGTGGAGGTGTAAAGATGGTAGATCTCCATATTGTCGGCGTGATCGAATGTCTCTTTTACCAGCCGTGGAGAGTCGGGTGAGACGGGCGTCGTCGGCGCCTGAAAATAATAAATTAGACTTAATAAAAACAGGGCAATAACAGCAATGCCTGCGCCGATGAACAGCGTATTGCGCCGCCGGGAAGGTTCCGCTGGCGGCGGTACGACTGCCGTAGAGGGGAGCTGTTGATCGGCCGCTTCATCCGCCGTCAGGGGCCACGGCGCCGTTGCTTCTGCCGCCGTGAAATCTGTCGTGGTGAGGTTTTCCTTATTCTTGTTTTCACTCAGAACGACGTGTTCAGCCGCTTCGCTGGAATATTCAATCGTCAAGTAATCCTTATTAAAAAGATATCCCTTTTTAGGGATGGTCTTAATAATCTCCTGCTGTTTGCCGTCGTCATCAATGGCAACGCGCAGGGCGTGGATTGCGGTCGGCAGGCTATTTCCACCGACAATGCGATTCTTCCACACCTCCGCCATCAAATAAGAGCGGGATAGAACGCTGTCGGCATTTTTAGCTAATGTTTCTAACAGAATAAAATGGTATTCGCCCAGGCGACGAGTCTCACCTGTTTCACAATGAATTAACGCATTCAGCGAAGAGTCCATTCGCCAGTTGTTGACTACAATACTCATAGTTTTGTCTACCTGTGCAATATTCATAATATCCTTGATATCACACCGCTAAAAATCAGTGCATAAAAATAGTGAAACCAGCTGACGTGTCTTTTCGTGCTGTTCTGCCGTCCGGGAACCGCATTATTTTTATTGAGTGTTTTTTGGACTATCCCAAAATGGATTGAAAATGTATCTAAACAATCCGGGACTAACAATACAAAAGTGCGCGCCATTTGCAACGGAATGTAAATTTTCGCATCTATGCATTGTATTATTTTGGCCTTGCTTAAGGATATCCTTAATGTTTTCAGCCAATTAAATTCTGCCGACCAATGCCAGTAGCCATGCGACAGATATTGCGAATAATCTTTTTATTAATTCTTAATTGTGCGCTTCAGGCGGCGAAGAAGAGATTTTGCTCAATATTAAAATCCTTTTAAATCAATGGGGAACATGAAATCAAGGCCGTTTGTGGCATTGGCGCGTTTCTCTTTAGCTATTAGAGCGGTGGCCAACGGGGAAAATTTTTTTTGCGCCGACTTTAAGTTTTCCGCAGGGGAGGTCGTTTTTACAGGGTATCGAAGCTGACAATGATTATTCCCAAGGAGCTGTATCATGTTATCAATTAATACCAACAACGCTTCAATGGCAGCGGTTAATGCCATCAACAAAAGCAACTCTTCCCTGTCTACTTCTATGGAACGTCTGGCGACCGGTAACCGTATTAACTCTTCCGCAGATGACGCCGCGGGCAAACAGATCGCTAACCGTCTGACCGCGCAGTCCAGCGGCATGGGCGTTGCGCTGAGCAACATCAACGATGCGACCGCAATGCTGCAGACCGCTGACAGCATGTTTGATGAAATGTCTGACGTTCTCGGTCGTATGAAGGACCTGGCGACTCAGGCAGCGAACGGCACCTATAACGACGACGACCTGCAGGCAATGCAGGATGAGTTCGACGAACTGGGCCAGCAGATGTCCGATATGCTGCAGAACACCACCTACGGCGGCACCAACCTGTTCGGCGTTTCCGGCACCAGCAATACCGGTGAAGCGGGTCTGTTCCAGAGCGCGGTGACCTTCCAGGTGGGCGCGGAATCTTCTGACACCATGACCGTAGATATCTCCAGCCAACTGGGTACGCTGGTTGATGACCTGTCAGCAGTGAGCGCTTCCTTTGTTGCCGATCAGGCGGGCGGCACCACCATTTCCGGCGGCACCGAGTTGACCGCTTCTGGTTCTGCGAACTCGATGATCTCCACCATCTCCACCGCGATGGACGACGTTTCCAAGATCCAGTCCAAGCTGGGCGCATCGATCAACCGTCTGAACGACACGGCTAACAACCTGACCAGCATGCAGGACAACACGGAAGTGGCGATCGGTAACATCATGGATACCGACTACGCGACGGAAGCGTCCAACATGACCAAACAGCAGGTGCTGATGCAGACCGGTATCACCATGCTCAAGCAGTCCAACAGCATGTCCAGCATGGTTTCCAGCCTGCTGCAGTAATGTCTGCTTAGCGGTGAAAACTCGCGCTACACAACACCGCCAGCTGGCGGTGTTGTGCTTTCTGCGGCAGGGCCTTTTCAGGAAAACCTTTCCCCTCTGCGGAAAACACTTTTCCTCTTTTTATCTAAATTATTGATTATTTAGATATTAACTTAACTGGCATGGTTATTGCTTTTTATCTGCCAACGATGCACGGAGTCATTTATGATTAATCCAAGAACAATCGCGCAAGAGATTGCCTATGCCGATGTCGCCACCCAGGCGGCGAACCTGCAGAAGCAGCAGTCGGAGCTGGACGCGGAAAGCAACGGTCTGGATACGCTAAGCTCGGCGCTGAACGACTTTCAGACGGCTATTGATGCGCTGAACAGCGATACCGATGGTCCGGTCACCTTTTCCGCGACCGCAAATAATGACTCCGCCACCATCACCGCCAACTCGCAGGCTCAGGCGGGCACCTACTCCTTTTATGTTGAACAACTGGCGCAGGCGCAGCAGTCCACTTTTGACCTGAGTGACGACACCTTTTCCGCCACCGGCACCTTCGAGCTGACGATGGGCGACAGCACGATGGATATCGATCTTGCGGCCGCCGACCAGAACGGCGACGGCGATGGCTATATTGACGCCAGCGAACTGGTCAGCGCCATTAATCACTCCGACGACAATCCGGGCGTGTCAGCGGCGCTGGTGAAAACTGACGGCGCCACCACCATCATGCTGACCTCAGAGACCACCGGCGCGCAGAGCGCTTTTTCCGTTTCCATTAGCGGTCATGACGCCTCTGGCGACACCAGCGCCACCGCGCCGACGCTGACTGAAATGACCGCCGCGCAGGACGCCATTATCCATCTCGGCAGCGCAACGGGCCCGGCGATCACGAACAGTACCAACACCTTTAATGATGTGATCCCCGGCGTATCGATGACCTTTAGCGAAGTCACCGGCGAAAATGATGATCTCACCACCTTCACGGTGGCGGAGGACTCCAGCGGCACGCAGGCGAAAGTGCAGACTTTCGTTGACGCCTACAACACGCTGGTGGATACCGTCGACTCCCTGACCTCCAGCGGCAGCGACAGCACCAGCGCGGGCATCTTCGCCGGCGACTCCGGGCTGAAATCGCTGACCAGCCAGTTAGACGATCTCGCGCACGCCAGCTATGGCGGCGTATCGATTGTGGATTACGGCATTACCCTTGATGCTCACGGCCACCTGCAGATCGACTCCGACGCCTTTAACGAAGCGATGGAGGAGAACCCGGAGGGGCTTACTGCGATTTTCGTCGGCGATGACAGCATGGTCGCGCAAATGGATGAGCTGATGGAGAGCTATCTCGACTCCAGCAACGGCATTCTCACCCTGCGTCAGCAGAACATCGACGATCAGCAGGACAAAATCCAGAGCGAAGCCGATCGGCTGACCGAGACCTACAACAACAACTATGAGCGCTATGTGGAGGAGTACACCAATACCTTAATTGAGGTGTACACCATGCAAACCAGCATGGCTGCGTTTATGTAAGCCGCAGAACTAACAGAAGGATAGACGGTAAAGATGTACGACACACAGGACGGTTATTCGCAATACAAAGAGATCGATCTCGCCGCCCGCACGGCGGCGGCTTCGCCCCTGGAGCTGGTGCTGGTGCTTTTTTCCGGCCTGATGGATGAGCTTGAACGCGCCAAAAGCCATATCGAAAACAAACGCTTCGAGAAAAAAGCGCAGAGCATCAATAAATGTATCGACATTCTCAATGCCCTGACCAGCTCGCTGGAGTTTGAGACCGGCGGCGAGCTGGTGGTGAATCTGTCGCGGCTGTATGACCACTGCGTCTTTCGCCTGTATGAAGCCAGCGGCGAGCTGTCGCTGGAGAAGATCGACGAAGTGATCCTCATTCTGAGCAACCTGCGTGAAGGCTGGGACGGCCTGTCTGAAAAGCTGGGTTAAGACGATGGACAGAGAAAGCCAACAGCGGCAGCTCTTTGCGCTAATCGATGCGATGAATGAAGCCCTCGACAAACAGCGCTGGCGGCGGCTGCCCGCGCTGCGCCAGCAGCTGATGCGTCAGTTTGCGCAATATCAGGCGCAGGAGAGTTCAGAGACGGAGCTGCGCGCGGTGAAAGAGCGGCTGCGCGCCGCGTTCGCCGACCTGATTGAGCGGCGCAGCGAGCGCGCGGCGCTGCTGAAAGCGCGAATGGATAAACATCAGCAGCTGCAGGAAGGTGTGCTGGCGTACTCAATGATGACTTTAATTTCGGAGAAGGCATGAACCCTGTATTACTGGCCGCGTCCGGCGCATTAGCGGATACCGTACCAGAAAAGGGCGCGACGCCAGCGCCGAATGGGGCGCAACGCGCAGGGACGTTTTCACTGTCGCCGACGGCAACGGGCGAGGCGGCTGAACGGCTGCGCGGCGCAAAAATCAATCAGCAACGGGCGCACAACGGCGAACGCGAACAGGTCAACGATCCTGCTGCGATGCAGGTGCTGATGGCGCTGTTGCTTACCCCGCCGACGCAGCCCGCGGAACAGATGCCGCTGCCGGGCGGCGAAATAGTGAAAATGCTGGCCGCCGGGCAGACGCAGGCCGGCGTCGCGACAGCGGGTCTGCGCCAGCTGGCCGACGCGCTGACGCAAAAGGGCAGCGACGGGCAGCAAAACCCGCGCGATCTGGCCTCCTTATTGCCGACGCTGCAAGAAGTGCTGGCAACCCTGAGCCAGCAGACGCCGCAGGCCGGAGCGACCCCGGAACAGCAGGCGGCGCTCGCCACCTTCTCCGCGCAGAATTTACGCGCCATCGCGCCCGGCCAGCCCTCAACGTCGCAGCAGTTCGCCGCGCGGGCTAAACAGACGGATGGTTCTGTCGCGCCGCGCCCGCTGGCGATGAAAAAAAATGACGACGTTACGCTGCATGCGCCAGCGGCGCAGAATCTGCTCAACGTGGCGGTACAGAACCCTCAGCCGCTCAACGCGACGGTCAGCCACAGCATCACGGTCGCGCACGTTTCGCTGCCGACGGCGATCTCCGGCGATGAGCTGGGTGAAAAGCTGACGGCGCTGCTTAAAGACCGGATTCAGTTTCAGATTGGCCAGCAGCAGCAAATCTCGACGATTCGTCTCGATCCGCCGTCGCTCGGCAAGCTGGAGATCGCCGTGCAGCTGGATGCCGGCAAGCTGATGGTGCATATCGGCGCCAGCCAGAGCGACGTTTGTCGGTCACTGCAACAGTTCAGCAACGATCTACGCCAGCACCTGACGGCGCAGAATTTTATGGAGGTGAACGTTCAGGTCTCCTCTGAAGGGCAGTCACAGCAGCAACAGCAACCGGGTCATCAACAGGAAGAGGTGCTGTCTGCCTTATCGCTGAGCGATGAACCTCAATTTCAACAGAACGAATCCGTCCTGATCAAAGTGTAAGCATAAGATGAAAAGAATTGTTATGGCGAGTGTGATCAGTTCCATCATGGCCCTGGTAGTAGGCGGCGGGGCCGGATGGGGGGTCTATCACTTCGCGGGAAATGGAAAGACAGCCACCGCAGCGCACGCTGAGGCGGTAGAAAAAATGGATGAGAGCAAGAGTATCTTTGTTTCTTTGCAGGAAACGATCGTCACCCTGCATGACAATGACGGCGCCGATCACTATATGTCGGCGGAGTTAGTCATGGTGGTCGCCAGTGAAAAAGAGTCGGAGCAGATTAAGCAGCAGGAGCCGCTCTACCAGAGTATTGCGGTGGAACGGCTTTCCGAAATGAAATATGAAGAAATTCGCGCGCTGAAAATTTCTGAAATAAGAAAACTGATCGCCGAGGCGCTGCAAAAAGAATTAAAGGATCGCAAAATCGCCGCGCCTTATAAGGATATTTTGGTGAAAAAGGTCGTGTTTCAATAAGCGACAGTCCAGGGAATAACATGTTACAGGACGCTTACGAGTCAGAGGAATTCAGCGCGACTCCCGTGCTGACGCCGCAGCAGGAAAGTCATTATTTACAGGCTTACCTGCCGCTGGTGAGAAAAGTGGTGCGGCAGCTTGCGCCGCAGTGCACCTGCGTGATTGACCGGCAGGATATGGAACAAACGGCGTTGCTGGGATTACTCAACGCCATTCGGCGTTATGGCATGCCGGATGAAGGTTTTGCGGGCTATGCCATTCACCGCATCCGCGGGGCGATCCTCGATGAGCTGCGCAGTCTTGACTGGCGGCCTCGTCTGCTGCGTCAAAAATATCATCAAATCAAAGACCTGATTCGCGATATGCGCAAGCAGCTCGGGCGGGAGCCGGAGTGGCAAGAGCTGTCGCAGACCGGCCTGACGCCGGAGGATTATCTGGAGTTTCAGCAGCTGGAGGGGGCGGAAACGCTGGCCAGCCTTGATGAGCTGCTGAGCGGCGAAGGGCATGGCGCGCTGCCGGAGGGCAGGGGGCTCGAAGAGCAGTTCGTGAACCAGGAGATGCTCAGCTACGCCCTCGGACAGCTGAGTGAAAAAGAGGGGCTGGTGCTCTCAATGTATTACCAACACGATATGAATTTAAAAGAGATCGCGTTGGTTTTAGGGCTGACTGAAGCCAGAATTTGCCAAATGAATAAAAAAATCACGCAGAAAATTCGTGATTGTTTATATCCAGATTAACAATTCGAATTATTATGCGGAGGACTGAATGCAAAAAGTTTTAGGTTTACTGGTGGTGTTAGGCTGCGTATTTGGCGGTTATTTTGAAGCGGGCGGCCAGCTTATTGCTATCTGGCAGCCAGCGGAGATTGTGATTATTCTCGGCGCCGGTTTTGGCGCAATGATTATCGGCAACCCGAAGCACGTTTTAAAAGAGATCGCGCATCAGATAAAAGGGGTGATCGGTAAGAAACAGCTGGGGCCGGAGTTTCAGCGTCAGCTGCTGATGTGCCTGTACGAACTGCTGGAGATGGTGCAGAACGGCGGCCTGCGGATGCTGGATCAGCATATCGAACAGCCCGAAGAGAGCACCGTTTTCCAGAAGTACCCGCAGGTGCTGACCCAGAAGCGTCTGGTGACCTTTATTGCCGATAACTTCCGCCTGATGGCGATGGGGAAAATCGACGCTCACGAGCTGGAGGGGATCCTCGATCAGGAACTGGATACGGTGGAAGAAGAGCTGCTTGCGCCTTCGCGTTCGCTACAGCGTACCGCTGAGGCGATGCCGGGATTTGGCATCTGCGCGGCGGTGCTGGGAATTATCATCACCATGCAGTCCATCGACGGCTCTATTGCGCTGATCGGCCTGAAGGTGGCCGCGGCGCTGGTAGGAACCTTTCTCGGCGTTTTCTTCTGTTACTGTCTGATGGACCCGCTGGCTAACTCAATGGAGCAGCAGGCGCGCGCCGAACACTCTCTGCTGGAGTGCGTGCGCACGGTGCTGGTTGCCCAGGCGGGGGGGAAACCGACCCTGCTGGCGGTGGACGCCGGACGTAAACTTCTGCATCTTGCCTCTAAGCCGACCTTCGCCAACCTTGACGCGTGGGTGAATGCGATGCTGGAGCAGGAATAAGCATGAGAAAAGCGGCAAACCGTCGCGATCGTGGTGCGAAAACGACCATTATCCGGCGTCAAATTAAAAAGAATCACGGCGGACATCACGGCGGCGCGTGGAAGGTGGCGTTCGCTGACTTTACGCTGGCGATGATGGCGCTGTTTATGACGCTGTGGATCGTCAACAGCGTCAGTAAAACTGAGCGTGAAAACATCGTCGCGGCGCTGCACGGCCAGTCCATCTTTAACGGCGGCGGGCTGGCGCCGCTGAACAAAATCGGCAAACAGACGATAGTGCCGGGGGCAAGCAGCAAAAGCGTCACCCGCAGCCGGCCTGATAAAGCTTCACCGGCGAAAGAAGAGGTGAAAGTCAGCGAAGAGGTGGCGAAAAAGGCCAAAGACGTCAACGAGAAAACGGCGCTGCTGAAGAAAAAGTCGGCTACCGAGCTTGGCGAACTGGCGACCAGCATCCAATCTATCGCCCGTAAGGCGCATATGGAAACGAACCTGGAGATGGAAATCGTCCCTCAGGGGCTGCGCGTGCTGATCAAAGACGACAAGAACCGCAATATGTTTGAGCGCGGCAGCGCGAGGATCATGCCGTTCTTCCAGTCGCTGCTGACCGAACTGGCGCCGGTGTTTGATTCGCTGGACAACAAAATCATCATTACCGGTCATACCGATGCGATGGCTTACAAAAGCGATATCTATAACAACTGGAACCTCTCCGGCGACCGGGCGCTTTCGGCGCGCCGCGTGCTGGAACAGGCGGGGATGCCGGAGGATAAAGTGATGCAGGTCAGCGCGATGGCGGACCAGATGCTGCTCGACGCAAAAAATCCAGAGAGCGCAGGCAACCGCCGTATTGAGATCATGGTGTTGACCAAAAGTGCTTCCGACACTTTGTACCAGTACTTTGGCCAGCACGGCGAGAAGGTTGTACAGCCGCTGGTGGATAAGCTCGACAAACAGCAGCAGGTCACCTCGCTACGGCATCGTCCGCCCACCGCGCAGTAACGCTTTTTCCGCCCCCGCGCAACGCGGGGAAACCCCTTTCAGGAGAAGACAGTGATAGATGCCAGCGAAATCATCCCTCTGGATATTCATGACGGACAGATTGCCGACGCCGTCTGCCAGGGGGCGCATTATGACGCGCACTCCGGCGTCTGGTATGTGGAGCCGCACGAACTGACCGACGCGCTGCGCAACTTTGCCTATGATGCCGTCGATTTTAATATCGTCGCGCCTTATTACCTGGTGATCACTTCAAAAGTGCAGTGCAGTAGCTGCCGCCAGCCGACCGATATTATCGCCGTCATGTTCACCCGTTACCTGAAAAAAAGCCAGGACGGCAGGCGCTGGCTTTCGGTGACCGGCAACAGCTTTCTTTTTCATATCAACCAGCTGCCCGAGGCAATCAGAAAAAATATTAAGGCGAAAAATTACTATCCCGATAAAAGTAAAACCTCCGGGCTGCGCTACTGGATGAACCACTGCGAAGTGTGCGGCGAACGGCTGAGCGACTACGCCCTGTTCTGCGTGGAAGAAGATCTGTTTAAACGGATGCCGGTGGAACGGCTGCTGAAAGCTGATATCAGGAAAGTGAAGCGTATGTTTGTCTGCCAGGCCGGTAATCCGGCCGATGACAGCCGCCCCTGCCCGGTGAACTTTACCTGCGAGGCGCGTTTCCGGCTGCGTGGTCCGCGCTAGCTCCGTCATACCGCCGCTATTCACGCACTTCTCATTCGATTTATATACTGTATACTTAAACAGTATGGCGGGAGGTGAGTGATGCGCAAAATCATACATGTCGATATGGACTGTTTTTTCGCGGCGGTAGAGATGCGTGATAATCCGGCCCTGCGCGATATTCCCATCGCCATCGGCGGCAGCCGCGAGCGCCGTGGGGTGATCAGCACGGCGAACTATCCTGCGCGGAAGTTTGGCGTGCGCAGCGCAATGCCCACCGGGATGGCGCTGAAATTGTGCCCGCATCTCACCTTATTACCCGGACGCTTCGATGCCTATAAAGAGGCTTCAGAACATATTCGCGAAATTTTCTCTCGCTATACCTCGCGCATCGAACCCCTGTCGCTGGATGAAGCCTATCTGGACGTCACCGACAGCACCCACTGTCACGGCTCCGCCACGCTTATCGCCAGAGAGATACGCCAGACTATCTTCAACGAGTTGCAACTGACCGCTTCCGCTGGCGTCGCGCCGGTCAAGTTTCTGGCGAAGATCGCCTCCGATCTCAACAAGCCGAACGGACAATATGTGATTACCCCGGAAGATGTGTCCGACTTCCTGCGGACGCTGCCGCTGGCGAAAATTCCCGGCGTAGGGAAGGTTTCAGCCGCAAAGTTAGAGGAGATGGGCCTGCGCACCTGCGGCGATGTACAGCAGTGCGATCTGGCGCTGTTGCTCAAGCGCTTCGGCAAGTTTGGCCGGATTATCCGGGAGCGCAGCCAGGGCATTGACGAGCGCGACGTCAACAGCGAGCGGCTGCGCAAATCCGTCGGCGTCGAGCGGACGATGGCGGAAGATATTCATCACTGGCCGGAGTGTGAAGCGATTATTGAGCGTCTCTACCCGGAGCTGGAGCGCAGGCTGGCAAAGGTGAAACCTGATTTACTGATCGCCCGTCAGGGGGTGAAGTTAAAATTCAACGACTTCCAGCAGACCACTCAGGAACACGTCTGGCCGCAGCTGAATAAAGCGGATCTGATTGCTACCGCGCGGAAAACCTGGGATGAAAGGCGGGGTGGGCGCGGCGTGCGGCTGGTGGGATTGCACGTCACCCTGCTCGATCCGCAACTGGAGCGGCAACTGCTGCTGGGGTTATAAACAGGGCCGGATACGCTGTGAACTGCGCTTATCCGGCCCGCGCTTACAGGCAGGCCGGATAAGGCGTTACGCCGCCATCCGGCATGGTTGAGATTACTTCGCCGGAATTGCCTTCAGCAGTTCGGTCAGCAGCGTCCAGTAGTGGGCGACGCTCTCGATATGAACCTGCTCATCCGGGGAGTGCGGACCGGTAATGGTTGGCCCGATGGAAACCATATCCATCTCCGGATACGGTTTTTTGAACAGACCGCACTCCAGCCCGGCGTGGATAATCTGGATATTCGGCGTTTTGTTGAACAAACGCTGGTAGGTTTCACGCACCAGATGCATCACCGGTGAGCTGGCGTCCGGCTGCCAGCCAGGATAGCCGCCTTTCGCTTCGGTTTTCGCGCCCGCCAGCTTGCCGAGCGAGTCGAGCATACTGACCACGTAGTCTTTACCGCTGTCGATCAGCGAGCGGATCAGGCAGTGAATCTCCACGTTGTCGTCGGTCATCGTGACCACGCCTACGTTCAGCGAGGTTTCCACTACGCCTTTCGCCACGTCGGAATTACGGATGACGCCGTTTGGCGTGGCGTTGAGCAGACGAATAAAGCTGTCGCGGGACTGGGCGGTCAGCGCGGCTTTATCGTTCACCGCCGCGTCGAGCAGCAGCGCCAGATTCTTCTCTTTTTCCGCCAGTTCGTTTTTCAGGATATCCTGATACGCACTGACCCGCGCTTTCAGGGTATCGACCTTATCCGCCGCAACCGCAACGGTGGCAAAGGCTTCACGCGGGATCGCGTTTCGCAGCGTACCGCCGTTGAAATCGACCAGGCGCAGATCCAGTTCTTCAGCATGTCCGGCGAGGAAACGCACCAGCAGCTTGTTGGCGTTGCCGAGGCCGACGTGAATTTCACCGCCGGAGTGGCCGCCTTTCAGCCCTTTCAGCGTCAGCTTAAAGCTCTGGAAGCCCGCAGGAACGGCTTCGCGCGCAAGCTTCAGGTTAGAGGTAAAGTCGATGCCGCCCGCGCAGCCCATATAGATCTCACCCTCTTCTTCAGAGTCGGTGTTGATCAGAATGTCGGCCTGCAGCCAGTTGGCCTGCAAACCGAACGCGCCGTCCATACCCGCCTCTTCGGTCATGGTCAGCAGCACTTCCAGCGGGCCGTGAACAACGCTGTCGTCCGTCAGCACTGCCAGCGCGGAGGCCATGCCGATGCCGTTATCCGCCCCCAGGGTGGTGCCGCGCGCCTTCACCCATTCGCCGTCGATATACGGCTGGATAGGATCTTTGGTGAAATCGTGCACGGTGTCGTTGTTTTTCTGCGGCACCATGTCGAGGTGCGCCTGCAAAACGACCGGCTTGCGGTCTTCCATACCGGCAGTGGCGGGTTTGCGAATCAGGATATTACCCACCTGGTCGCGCTCGACGTGGAAACCTTTCTCTTTCGCCCAGCCGACAATATATTCAGCGAGCTGTTCTTCGTGATAGGACGGATGCGGAATGGAGCAGATTTTGGCAAAAATATCCCACAGCGGCTGTGGTGATAATTGAGACAGTTCAGACACGTTGAGTCTCCTCATCGGTGCGCTGCAAAAACAGGCTTGCAGGACACAGGGTTAGCAGGTTAATCATTACCACAAGTCAGGCTTGCGCAATGCGCTTGAGAATACCACTTTCTTTGTCGGCGGGTAGCATAAAGCACGTAAAAAGAGGGACGGATGCCGCGAAACACTGGTTTTTGCTGCGTCAGATCTCTATAATCTCGCGCAACCATTTTCCCCCCCCGAACAACTTTTTAAGCCGTAGATAAACAGGCTGGGACACTTCACATGAGCGAAAAATACGTCGTCACCTGGGACATGTTGCAGATTCACGCACGCAAGCTGGCAAGCCGCCTGATGCCTTCAGAACAATGGAAAGGCATTATTGCCGTCAGCCGTGGTGGTCTGGTGCCGGGCGCATTGCTGGCGCGTGAACTGGGCATTCGTCATGTCGATACCGTTTGCATTTCCAGCTACGATCACGATAACCAGCGCGAGCTGAAAGTTCTTAAGCGCGCTGAAGGCGACGGTGAAGGGTTCATCGTCATCGACGATTTGGTGGATACCGGCGGCACCGCGGTAGCTATCCGTGAAATGTATCCAAAAGCCCACTTTGTCACCATTTTTGCAAAGCCGGCTGGCCGTCCGCTGGTGGATGATTATGTGATTGATATTCCGCAGGATACCTGGATTGAGCAGCCGTGGGACATGGGCGTGGTCTTCGTTCCGCCTATTTCCGGTCGCTAATCTGCGCAGATTTCAACGCCCGGCACTGCCGGGCGTTGTTCTCTTTACGCCCTGACAGGTTACAATAAGCCTCAGTAAGCATTTATGGAGGCTGCACCCATGACACAGGCTAACCTCAGCGAAACCCTGTTCAAACCCCGCTTTAAACATCCCGAAACCTCTACCCTGGTTCGTCGCTTCAACGCCGGGACGCAGCCGCCTGTACAATCCACCCTCGATGGTAAAAACGTACCGCACTGGTATCGCATGATTAACCGCCTGATGTGGATCTGGCGCGGCGTTGACCCGCGTGAGATTCTCGACGTACAGGCGCGCATCGTCATGAGCCAGGCCGAACGCACCGATGACGATCTGTACGATACGGTGGTCGGCTACCGTGGCGGTAACTGGATTTATGAGTGGTCGAAGCAGGCGATGGAGTGGCAGCAGAAAGCCGGTCAGGAGGAGGACGCCGGGCGCAGTGGCCGCTACTGGCTCCATGCCTCCACGTTATACAACATTGCCGCCTATCCGCACCTGAAGGGGGACGAGCTGGCGGAGCAGGCGCAGGCGCTGGCTAACCGCGCCTATGAGGAAGCCGCGCAGCGGCTGCCCGGCGCGCTGCGTGAAATGACGTTTACGGTGCCAGGCGGCGCGCCCGTCAGCGGCTTTTTACATATGCCAAAAGGCGACGGCCCCTTCCCGACGGTGCTGATGTGCGGCGGCCTCGACGCGCTGCAAACCGACTATTATACCCTGTACGAACGCTACTTTGCCCCGCGCGGCATCGCCATGCTGACGCTGGATATGCCGTCGGTGGGCTTCTCCTCAAAATGGAAGCTCACCCAGGACTCCAGCCTGCTGCATCAGCACGTGCTGAAAGCCCTGCCTGACGTGCCGTGGGTCGATCACACCCGCGTGGCGGCGTTTGGTTTTCGTTTCGGCGCCAACGTCGCGGTGCGCCTGGCCTACCTGGAGTCGCCGCGCCTGAAGGCGGTGGCCTGTCTTGGGCCGGTTGTCCATGCGCTGCTAAGCGATGCGCAGCGCCAGCGCGCCGTACCGGAAATGTATCTTGACGTTCTGGCGAGCCGTCTGGGAATGCACGACGCCTCTGATGAAGCGCTGTGCGTCGAGCTTAATCGCTACTCGCTGAAGGTCCAGGGGCTGCTCGGCAGACGTTGCCCGACGCCAATGCTGTCGGGCTTCTGGAAGAACGATCCGTTCAGTCCGGAGGAGGAGTCACGTTTAATCACCTCTTCCTCTGCCGACGGCAAACTGCTGGAGATTCCTTTCAATCCGGTGTATCGCAATTTTGACAAAGCGTTACAGGAAATCACCCACTGGATCGAAAAGAGATTGTGTTAATAATTTGCTAATTTCTACTGTTTTGGTAAAACAGTTGCTTCATAACAGGAGATCGCAATGACGTTACCGTGTGGGCACCCGAGAAGCAGGTTGATTAAGAAGTTTACCGCGCTGGGCCCTTACATCCGCGAAGGCAAGTGCGAAGATAATCGATTCTTTTTCGATTGCCTGGCAGTTTGCGTCAACGTGAAGCCTGCGCCTGAGCTGCGCGAATTCTGGGGCTGGTGGATGGAACTGGAAGCGCAGGAAAATCGCTTCACTTACAGCTATAAATTTGGTCTGTTTGACAAAGCAGGCGACTGGACGGCGGTGCCGATTAAAGACGCCGAAGTGGTCGAACGACTGGAGCATACGCTGCGCGAATTTCACGAGAAGCTGCGTGAATTGTTAAATTCTCTCGAACTTTCTCTGGAACCGGCCGACGATTTTACCGACGAGCCGGTGAAATTAAGCGCATAAAGTAAAATGCCGGATAACGTATCCGGCATTTTTTCGCTGGCGGGTGGCTGTCAGAACTGATAGGTCATACCCAGCGCCACGATATCGTCGCTGCTGACGCCCAGCTGATTATCGTCATCAATCTGGTTGATTTTATAATCCACGAATGCGGACATGTTTTTGTTGAAATAGTACGTCATGCCGACATCGATATATTTCACGATATCCTCATCACCGATCCCTTCAATATCTTTGCCTTTCGACTGCACATAGCCCACCGACGGACGCAGACCAAAGTCGAACTGATATTGCGCGACGGCCTCGAAGTTTTGCGCTTTATTGGCAAATCCGCCGGAAATCGGCGCCATATTGCGGGTTTCTGAATAGATAGTCGCCAGATACACATTGTTGGCGTCATATTTCAGACCGGTCGCCCAGCCTTCCGCATTTTGCCCCTGGCCCCGCGCCTGCAGGTTCTGCTCGTTGGTGCGATCGAAATTGGCGTAGGCGCCGATAATGGCGAAGTCGCTGCCGCCGAAGTCGTAGCTCAGGGAGGTGCCGAAGCCATCGCCGTTCTGTTTCTTCACGTCGCGGTTTTCGTTTTTACCCTGATATTGCAGCGTCAGATTAAGACCATCAACCAGGCCGAAGAAGTCGGTGTTACGGTACGTCGCCAGACCGCTGGCGCGCTTGGTCATAAAGTTGTCGGTCTGCGCCATGCCGTCGCCGCCGAACTCCGGGAACATATCGGTCCATGCGGCGACGTCATACAGCGCGCCGAGGTTGCGGCCATAATCAAATGAGCCATACTCGCCAAACTTAAGCCCGGCGAACGCCAGACGCGTTTTCTGGCCGCTTTCGCTTTCTGGTTTATTGCCCGCGAATTCGGCTTCCCAGCGACCGTAGCCGGTCAACTGGTCGTTAATCTGCGTTTCGCCTTTGAAGCCGAAACGGACATAGGTCTGGTCGCCGTCTTTGGCGTTGTCATCGCTGAAATAGTGCATCGCCTTCACTTTGCCATACACATCCAGTTTATTACCGTTCTTGTTATACACTTCTGCTGCCTGCACGGATGCCGATGCAGCCATTCCCATCACCACTAATGCCAGAGTGCTCTTTTTCATTTTCAGTCCTGATTTATCTTACGCGCTAATATTTGTCGGGAGTGTCCCGCGAAAAACAGGATGGTTTTTATCGTCCGGTAATGAAGGTTTTATGACAAAGTAAGAATGTTTTTAAAAAAGAATGTTTTTTTATTACCGTCATAAAAACGTCAAAATCTGCCGCTACGCTTGCTGATCCTGCGCAACAAAAACCGATGCTTTGTATGCTGCCGGTTGGCAACCGGAGCCAGTCCTGCTAAAACGTTCGTTTGATATCATTTTCCCTATTTTGAACGGCAGAGAATCATGAGTGACAGCCAGACGCTGGTGGTAAAACTCGGCACCAGTGTGCTAACGGGCGGATCGCGCCGCCTGAACCGTGCCCACATCGTAGAACTTGTTCGTCAGTGCGCGCAGCTCCACGCCGCCGGACATCGTATTGTTATCGTCACTTCTGGCGCGATCGCCGCCGGACGCGAGCATCTTGGTTATCCGGAGCTGCCGGCTACCATCGCCACTAAGCAACTGCTGGCAGCGGTAGGGCAGAGCCGTTTGATTCAACTGTGGGAACAGCTGTTTTCCATTTACGGTATTCACGTCGGGCAGATGCTGCTCACCCGCGCGGACATGGAGGACCGTGAACGCTTCCTTAACGCGCGCGATACGCTGCGTGCGCTGCTGGATAACAACATCGTGCCGGTTATTAACGAGAACGACGCGGTGGCGACGGCGGAGATTAAGGTTGGCGATAACGACAACCTTTCCGCGCTGGCGGCGATTCTGGCAGGGGCTGACAAGCTGCTGCTGCTGACCGATCAGCAGGGGCTGTTTACCGCCGATCCGCGCACCAATCCGCAGGCGGAGCTGATTCAGGACGTCTACGGCATTGACGATGCGTTGCGCTCCATCGCTGGCGACAGCGTTTCCGGGCTGGGAACGGGCGGGATGGGCACCAAGCTGCAGGCCGCCGATGTCGCCTGTCGCGCCGGGATCGACACCATTATCGCCGCCGGCAGCCGGCCGGGGGTGATTGGCGACGTGATGGACGGTATTTCCGTAGGAACGCGTTTCCACGCACAGGCGTCTCCGCTGGAGAACCGCAAGCGCTGGATTTTCGGCGCGCCGCCTGCCGGGGAGATTACCGTCGACGAAGGGGCGACCGCCGCCATTTTGCAGCGCGGCAGCTCATTACTGCCGAAAGGCATTAAAAGCGTGACAGGCAACTTCTCGCGTGGTGAAGTGATCCGTATCTGCAATCTGGAAGGGCGCGACATCGCCCACGGCGTGAGCCGCTACAACAGCGACGCGCTGCGCCGCATTGCCGGACACCACTCGCAACAGATTGACGCGATTCTGGGCTACGAATACGGTCCGGTTGCCGTTCATCGTGATGACATGATTACCCGTTAAGGAGCAGACAATGCTGGAACAAATGGGCAAGGCTGCCAAAGCCGCGTCGTACAAGCTGGCGCTGCTCTCCAGCCGTGAAAAGAATCGCGTGCTGGAAAAAATCGCCGACGAACTGGAAGCGCAAACGGATACTATCCTTCGCGCCAACGCGCAGGACGTGGCCGACGCGCGTGAGAATGGTCTGAGCGATGCGATGCTCGATCGCCTGGCGCTGACGTCTGCGCGTCTGAAGGCGATTGCCGATGATGTGCGTCAGGTTTGCCATCTGGCGGATCCGGTCGGTCAGGTGATGGATGGCGGCCTGCTGGATAGCGGGCTGCGTCTGGAGCGTCGTCGCGTACCGCTGGGCGTAATCGGCGTGATTTACGAAGCGCGCCCTAACGTGACCGTAGACGTCGCCTCTTTGTGCCTGAAAACCGGCAATGCGGCGATTCTGCGCGGGGGTAAAGAGACCTGTCGCACCAATGCGGCAACCGTGCGCGTGATTCAGCAGGCGTTAACAGCCTGTGGCTTGCCTGAAGCTGCCGTACAGGCCATCGAAAGTCCGGACCGCGCGCTGGTGAACGAGATGCTGCGGATGGATAAATATATCGACATGCTGATCCCGCGCGGCGGCGCCGGGCTGCACAAGCTGTGCCGCGAACAGTCGACCATCCCGGTGATTACCGGCGGGATTGGCGTTTGTCATATTTTTGTCGATGACAGCGCTGAGATTGCCCCTGCGCTTAACATCATCGTTAACGCCAAAACCCAGCGTCCGAGCACCTGTAATACCGTAGAAACGCTGCTGGTGCATCAGGAGATCGCAGGGCGTTTCCTGCCGGCGCTCAGCGAAAAGATGGCCGGGTGCGGCGTGACGCTGCACGCGGATGACGTTGCGATGCCGATATTGCAGGGACCAGCTAAACGCGTGCCGCTACAGCCAGAAGAGCTGGATAATGAATTTCTGTCGCTGGATCTGAACGTGGTGATTGTTCAGGATATTGACGATGCTATCGCGCATATCCGTGAGCATGGCACCCAGCACTCTGACGCGATCCTGACGCGCACGATTCACAACGCCAGCCGCTTTGTGAACGAAGTGGATTCTTCAGCCGTTTACGTCAACGCCTCGACGCGTTTTACCGACGGCGGGCAGTTTGGCCTAGGCGCGGAAGTGGCGGTGAGCACGCAAAAACTTCACGCCCGCGGCCCGATGGGGCTGGAAGCGCTGACCACCTATAAGTGGATCGGCATCGGTGATGATACCATTCGTGCGTAATTGAAACCGGGTGATGCAAAAGTAGCCGTTTGAATCACAAGGCCATTGACGCATCGCCCGGTTAGTTTTAACCTTCTACCCCGTGTTCACGTTCGTGGATACGTCCTTTCAGGGCCGATATAGCTCAGTTGGTAGAGCAGCGCATTCGTAATGCGAAGGTCGTAGGTTCGACTCCTATTATCGGCACCATCTAAATCAAGCAGTTACGTTAAAAAATCCCTTTATTTAAATCAAGCTTCTTTGCGTGTAACTGTATGTGTAAGTGAATTTCATCAACGTACATCATAAACTTCAGGAGTATCAGTCTGGCTCATTTTTGTCGGTTTTCACTTTGATGAAAAAATGTTCACTAGTAGTTATAACAGAACGATTTTTTGTGATAGGTACGCATTGCTAAACTGCTATTCTGGCTATCGATTGCCAGAATAGCAGTTTAGCAAGCCTGTAACATCATCATGAATCCCGTTAATAAGCAGAGAGGTAAAAGAGTTAATGGGTAAAATAATATTAGCATTAATGCAAAAATACAGGATAAATCGCTTTTCAGGTATGTGGAATTGAAACTATGATCAACCTATCATATAGGGCAGGATCGTCTACCGGGGCGGGGTCAGTCCAAGCGGAAAATAGAGAACCACCCGCCATGCGGATGGTTCTGATTCGTTTGTTGCATTTGATGAAACAGAACCGATAGTCTGAATGAGACACTCACGGTTCTTATCGTATTCTGTAATCTTTTGACCAACGTTTCTGAGAAAAGTCATTTCTAAAAAACGCTTATAAGGCTTTAGTTAGTCAATATCTGTTGGTTGTGTCCTTCCCAAGGAAACTCTGAAATCACTTCTTCTTACAGTGTGATCTGGTGTTGCTGGTACTGTTGTGGAGCGTAAATGTGTTGTCGGTTTACCATGTTCTCGAACATAAAAAACACCTTTACCATTATAGCCAGATACAGAGACGTCAATGCCACGACATTCAAATTCTTTGTATACTTTTGTTGCTAATGAGCACTGTTCACCAAATAATGCCCGAGCTAACCATCCAGAGTTAGGAGTTAAAGCCTTTTTAATCTCTTCAGGAGAGAAATCCTTGTTTGCATAAATGTCCGCTGAATGACAGGATGTTAATCTGATGTCTTTTATTTTATGGAGGTTATTTTCATGAAGTCTATTTACTATATTTGAAGGTGATAACATTTCATCACCGCACTGAAGAACAGGTAGTCCAGATAAACCTATTCCAGGTATATATATTTTCCGATAATCACCCGGTGTTAGATTTTCGGGTAATAAAACATTCATCTCAGTTATTACAATGTGCGCTGCTGCAGTTACAGCAACATCCTGATCGCTGGATTTTAAATGTTCTTTATTTATGTCAGGGTAAATATACTCCATTTTCTTTTCTTGAAAATCATCTCTTGTATCTTTTTTCAAAAATAATAAATCATATAATGGTTTTCCGGTTATAGCTCTGCAAATATTTTGCCCTATAATGTTTAGCGTTTGTTGTCCTACGGATTTTTCACCTAAAAATACGAGTAGTCCTTTTTTTTCTGGTGTTGTTTCTATTGTCCTTTTGCCAAGAATACCTAAAGTATTGCTATGGTTTTCTGCAGGAACTGATACGCTTGCACTTATTGGTAGGTATCCTTTTATACTAAACATTACAACCTCCTTATTTAGAATTAATTACAGAGTTTTATTGGTTTGCTTTTTATGCTAGATTATGAGTCCATAATGATATGGTTTCATATTATACTGCGGACTTGTGTTATTTGTATTGTGAAATCATAACAATAAGTCTGGTTTTTACTTGTTTTACTATTTTGAATATTAATGTTGTGCATGTATGGGAGATAAACAGACTATAGTGTGTCGTGGTCTTGCAATAGCAGAGGTAACTTGTTTAAATTAAATATTTAAGATGATAATAAATACCCTTAGTTGTTCTTGGCAAGAATAGCTGCCATCCATTTCAGCTATTATTTTTAAATGAATAAGTTAAAACTTAGACCCTTGTTTCTTGGATTATTTCAAAGGTGTCAACATAATTTGATGGATTATGATGTGGTGAATTGCCACCTTCGATATCGATGACCACATCCTCCGGTTTTGGATGTTGATGTCCAACGGGTACGCCTTCTTCCATAGCTTTTATGTCTGCGCCTGTTACACGGGCAATGTCTTGCTTATTTGGGAATAAAGCTCCTTCCCGTGCATGGAACCATATACGAGGGTAGTCAGTGAACCGCACTTTATCAAATTCGGCTTTATTTAAATCAGCAGCTCCAAATGTCGCGCCTGCCCACCATAAAATAGTGTCTGGCTTTAATCCGGGGGTATTACATTGTACGGCATGCCCCGCTGCTTGCCCAAGCATTGCACCGACATGAGGGGACAGCATTGGATCTATGCCGGGGACTTTGGATACCGCAAACCCTCCAGCAGCACCAATAGCATTTGCGGCAGCATTGGTAAGGATGGCATATTTGGTATTAGGATTATCTAAATCCCACTTAAAATGCGCACCAAACTCCAGTCCAAGAGTTGCCTGTAATGGCGATGTTCCATATTTAAAATCTGCTTCTCCCGGCCTGATAACCCATTCTTCCGTATAATTGGCTTTGGGGCCATCTGGAGTAAGAGGTGTTTCCCCTACAAGCTTCCATCCATTTTCGGTTTTGACTATAGGAAGTTCTACACCATGATTACGAACCACTTGAGCAGTTAATCCAAACCATGGCATTGGGTCGTTTGGTGTGGGGGCTACAGTCGATGCAGTAGCCGATATACTGCTGTTGGTTAATGCATTTTTTAATGGGCCAGGAAGATCTTTGAAGTTAAAACCTATTTCGTCATGCAGAGGAAATAGCTGTAAAAAATAGTTCCCGGTTGTTGGATGTATGTCTGGTTTTACAATGTTCATCTGAACACCATATTTACCAGATATGCCTGGAACGGAACTGGGTATCTCTAATGCCATTTGAGTAACATTGAATAAACCAAACGTATCCAATGCTTTTTTCCCAAGGGAGCCTTCTTCAAGGTGAGGAGCAAGATATTTATCTAGTCCTGAGAGCAGGCCTTCATCTTTTATCAAGCTTAATAGAGCCGTTGTTTCACCACATTCCGGTACATGTTGCTGTATATCCTCTGGAATATGCACAACAAATCCAGCTTCGCAATTTGGAGGTAAATCTGATCGCGGTATTGAGCTAGAGACAGGCACTTGTTCTGCGTGATGATGTTGTTGATTATTCTGTGTGGTGATTCCGGAATGTATGTTCGGTTGAATGTTCATAATAAATCCTTACATAGTTTATATCCATTAATAATATCAATCCATTGATATTATCAGTGTCACATATTCAATGTAGACATTTTATGTATAGCCGTTTAAATTTTTAATTAATGTGATCGTTGTCTCAAAAATTACTTATTAGGCTAATGTGCTAATTATTAATGTATTTTTATTGAATATTAAGTATTTTTATTCTTTTTGTAATGTATGAAATGGTTGTTGTTTTGAGTTTTAATTATGTATTTATGTTTTTTTAATTTATTGTGTGATATCAAGCACATCAATTAATTGTATTTGGTGATGTTTTATATTGTCTGCGTTATTTGGATTGGTTGTGTGGATTAATTGTTTTTTGTTTTAAGATCTATAAATATTATTGTTTATCTTCTCTTTTGCTATGTAATTCTTAATACAAATGTGGGACAAAGTCGAGACGCATACTGCTGCGCAACGGCTGATAAAGCTTTACATGTTTTTAGGTAGTGAGGTGTGTGAGCGCTGTGTTGATGGTGTAATGGTTTGACTTATAATTGGTAATACGACGGTCGTAGGTTCGACTCCTGTTATCGGCACCATTTCAAACTCTTCCCAAGTTGTAGTGGCGCACTGAATTTGGCCACCTGAACAGAGGTGATATGCTCACCTCAGAACATTACAGGTGCTCCAGTGAAAAGAAGAAATTTCAGCGCAGAATTTAAACGCGAATCCGCTCAACTGGTCCTTGACCAGAACTACACCGTTGCAGATGCAGCCAGTGCTATGGATACCGGCCTTTCCACATTGACGCGATAGATGAAGCAGTTGCGTGATGAGCGACAGGGAAAAACACCAAAAAGATGGGGCGCTGGCTTGCTGGCAGGCTAATGAAAGAACCGGGGCTGGTCAGTTGTCAGCAGCCGGCTCATCGGTATAAACGTGGTGGCTATGAGCACGTCGCAATCCCGAAACACCCTGAGCGGCAGTTCGCAGTGACAGAGCCAGACCAGGTGGGGTGCGGTGATGTGACCGGTATCTGGACAGGTAAGCGCCGGGCGTACCTCGCCGTTGTTCTCGACTTATTCGCAAGAAAAGCAGTGGGCTGGGCAATGTCGTTCTCGCCGGACAGCAGACGCACCATGAAGGCGCTGGAAATGGCATGGGAAACGCGCGGTAAGCCCGTTGGAGTGATGTTCCATAGCGTCCAGGGGAGCCATAACACAAGCAGACAGTTCAGGCAGTTACTGTGACGGAACCGAATCAAACAGAGTATGAGTCGACGTGGAAACCGCCGGGATAACAGCGCGATGGAGCGCTTCTTCAGGAGCCTGAAGAATGAATGGGTACCGGTGACGGGTTACATAAAATTCAGCGATGCAGCCCACGCCATAACGAACTATATCGTTGGGTATTACAGTGCGCTCAGACCGCATGAATATAACGGTGGGTTACCCCCAAACGAATCGGAATACCGATACTGGAAAAACTCTAACATGGTGGCCAGTTTTAGTTGACCACTAAAAAATGACAAAACAAGAAGGGGAGAAGGAACTTCTGAATTCTGAAGTTGAGCGTCTTAAAGCTGATGATGGGAGGCTTTTAGCGGAACTTTCTGAAAAGGCCACAGAGCTTCAGCAATTAAGGAAACAGACCGTATCGATGGAAGCCACGAAGCCAAACTAAACGCCGGAAAAACCATTTCAACCACCTTATAGGATACCCTGAACACATTGACTACAGCTTTAGACAGCATCCTCAACCTTCGCACTCAGTGACTCCGGAGAGGGAACTCCTTGGGACTGAGGAAACCCCAGAAAAATGAGAAAGGCATAGCGTGATGTGATCTACTGATTCTTCGACAAATTCAATGAGATCACTGTTATGCCTACACGTAAAGTATGCCAGAATTTTTTTCTGAATCGCCTTCGCTCTATTTCATAGTAGCGACAAAATGGCTTGATTGATGCGACAATTACCTTATTTAACAGCGCATCGGTTACTCTGATAAGCATAGGACGTTTTTACAGGGACTGGCTCAGGTTAAAATAATATTAAACGTGTTGATCGTCTGCTGGGGAATGAATAACTTCAGAGGATATACCGCGGGCTTTTAAACACATTATATCAATGCTGATCTGCAAGTTATCGTTATGTGTTATCACTGTAGACTGGAGTGGTTACCTATCCCAGGAACACTATGTTCTTCTCATCAATCTTCTTTGCGACGGCAGAGCAATACCATTATGAGTAATTTATCTTTTATTGTCTGAAATTTATCGTTTTGCGTCTTTTTTTTTGTGTGGAAGTCATGTTGAATATATGCAACGGGTATTTTTGATTCAAGGGTAATCATATGCCTCTCATTGAAAATGATTTTAGTCGTAATTACCTACTCATTTAAAGTTGAAATGAGTGCGGTAGCCATGATTCAGTATATATTGGGGTGATTACCTGAGAAATAATGTACCAAACTTTATTTTTTATACGTTAGTCATGCAATAAGGGGTTGCGTAACGGTGCTATTTGAGGAGAGCTAAAACAAAAATCCGTCTAATTGCGCAGATAATTAGCTGCCAGGGGCACTTATTTGATTGATTATTAATATATTTTAGTATATTAGAACCATCAGCGTAAAAACAGATATTCAGCAGATCTTGCTGTCATATACATAAACGAGGTTGCATATATGAAACTTATAGGAAAATTCATTGGTTTTGCGATTATGACAATTAGCTTCTATTCATTTGCCGGAGGGGGAGCATCTTCCTGGATTCCAAATGTTGCTCCTTCAGCCTGTGTAAATATTGATGAAAGTCGAATTTCGTTTACCTGGAATAATAATCCTGAATGTGAAAAGGCCATAAGTTCAGGGTATGCATCAGGAGTTCGTATAATGGGCTCTGCTTCATACGTACCCGATACTACTATTGCTCAGTTTAACAAAGTATTAAAACGAAACATGTCCCTTACTATTATTGATTTAGATATCTATGGCTCAGTTAACGGATATCCAGCAAAGCTTGCCACTATGCCAATTTTTAGGTGGGAATCATAATAAAAAGCGAAAGCATATTGCTGTACAAAAATCAAAGTGCTCGTCATATGTTAACATGACGAGCACTTCGCGTATAATCCAAAAATATTTTCTACTTCACATTATGCGTAGGTTTATGAGTTAATATTGTTGCGCCAATATGTACTTGTTGCAGGTAATTATTTCATATAATTGCACGATGTTACTTCACTGACTGCCAGGTTTACCGGGGTAGAGTTATTAACATAAAATCCTTTTAATATGTTTGAAATATGATATGTGTCTTTCAAGTGCATATATTAATTATTTATTTCAAGGGTTAATGAACTGAAATTATCAATATTGAGGGGCTGCATTACCAGTCATGATATGTTGACTTGAATGGCAAGATGAATAAGATAATATTAGAAGATATAAAAAGATAAATATGTTTATAGATTACAAAAGAAAATAAATTCACGATTTTTTATGGGGGGTGAGTCATAAAAAAACATGATAGAAGCGTTCATTCCAACATTGTCTCTTATTCTTTTACTTAAGTGTGCAATGAAAAAAAGATTGTTCGTAATTGTGTTATATCTTATCATTTTTAATATCATTTTTTTTATCTTTGTTTTTGGTAAAGGTTCCTGGGGGGTTATTAAAACAAGTTATATGCTGGCTCCTTTTGCTTTATCCCTAATAATAAATATGCAAGTTGTGCTAGCTATTTATTTTCGTGAAAAAGGTGCTGGTTATGTGCTTCTTTCGTCGTTTTTTCCTCCCCTTTTTTTTTCTTTTTGGAGCTTTGACCTTATTATGCCATCTCACCCATTGATGATTTTCTATCAATTCGATGAGCTTTACAAGATTCTTCCTCGATTTAATAAAAACATCATAAATATCATTATAATATATGCTCTTCCATTCTTTTTTTTATTGCCGCTAAGAAAATCCATGCTTTTAATTATAATTATGTTGCTGATGTTTTTTATTAGATGGGGCTTGATTGAATATGAAAAACTGGGTATTAAAGTCTTGGTTGTGCAGACGGGGATGTTTTTATCAAAACATGAAGAAATAGTTGAACTAAGAAACGAGATTTTTAAATATAACAATGCTGATATCGTTATTTTTTCAGAATCGCCAGCTATTGGTTTTAAAGAAGGTAGCAGAACAGCTTTTACTCGTGAGCTTCTTGATGAAATAAAAGGAAAAAATGATGGCAAACTATATATTCTGAATAATTATGGCTTTGTTGATGACAAAAAATATAATTATAATCTAAGTCTATACATTATGAATGGTAGTATGCGTATTAAAGCTAAAAATAAACTTGTCCCTTTATGGGAAGTTCCCGGGCTTTTTTATAGTAAAAGTGATTGGGATTCCCCATTTTTTTCTGTTCCATCGGAAAAGATGATTGAACAATATAAGTTCAGGGGGTTATATATAAATTCATATATTTGCTATGAAGCCATGTTTACGAAGCATAATTCTGATGTTAATGATTTGACTATAATACAATCAAATTATGAGTCCTTTAAGAAAGGATACGATAGAATAGTAAAGAATGGAAATGTCCTTGCCTATGTAAATAAATCATCTAGTTTTAAGAATTTTATATCTGTGCAAAATATGGGAGGGACGATTTTTGTTGATAATACAGGTAAGTTTCATTGGGATGTATATAAAAAATCCCTAAAACAAGCAATATTCCTTTTGGAAATTTAAGATAATAAAAAACCTAACCCTAACTTAAAAACAGAATAATGTTAATACAACATATTCAATTTATTTATATTTCGGATAAATACCGTTGGAGTCATCACCATTTATCGAATCATAGAGATTATTCCCTGCGTCATTTGCCGACTTAAACCTGGGAATTGTCCAGCAATAAAACCAGTGAAGGTTGGTGAAGTTTCCTTTCGCACAGATTAATGCGATTTATGGCATGCTGCTGGAGTTTGGTGAAACGATCCATTAGGTCAGGGCTGCATTAAACAAAGATTCCCCGTCAGCCCTGTAGCGGATGAAGGCGAAGCTGTCCCCGTATCTCATCACTGCGCTGGAAAATCAGTACGATAGGCCCAGTGAGCCGGGCGTGTAGATAGATGGGCTTGAAAAATAGCCTAACAATGTGGCACTACAGAATGAAACCTGTAAAAGGCTGATGGAAATTCCCGGTATTGGGCCGCGGATTGCTACGGAGGCGGTAGCCGCTATGGTTGAAGTCTCAGCGTTCAAATCCGGACGGCGTATTAGGTCTGGTGCCAAAATAAACTGGTTCTGATGTAAAAGTCCGCCTGCAGGGGATAAACAAACGCGGCGATAAATACCTGCGAATCCTGTTTATCCACGGCGTAAGAGCAGCGTCATTATCAGCAAAAGAGCCGGGTTATGGATAACCGAACTGAAAAAGCGGCGTCCATCAGGTGTGAGCATAGTGGCGATGGCGAACAAGCTGTCCCTAACTGTATGGGTAACAGCGGTGCATGTCCGTAAGTACGATAAGAATTACATCAGTATCAGGTTATGTTAATCGCTAATACCGGTAAATATTGACTCTTTCCAAAAAGTTGTCAGGACAGCCAGAGTAATAACAAATACGGTAAGACCGTGACCTGAGAAACCTGAATAACTGCTTGGACATGAAGTCCGTACAGAGAATGAAAATCAGGTCAGCGAATCTCATCGTGGCCTACAGATCTGGCTATGGAGATTGAGGAGAAAGTATTCGTCGATGTCAGAGCAATGGAAGCCTTGCAGGCGGGGAGCCGTTCATACAGGCGAATTTATGATCCTTGTAAACAGCTTGAACAGAAAGACATCGAGAAGGGCAGGGTAGAAGGACTCCAGCTCGGTGAACAAACAACGTTGAATTGAAAAAAACGAACGATAATCACCACTAAAAATAGCAGCACCAGGCATCAGAACGGTATTGTCTGCAACATAGTCATGAAAATGATCGGTTTGATGTAAGAATACCAGCTCAGAAGCGCCACTAATCATGCTTTCATGATGCTACCTGCCTGGTCCGCTGGCGTAAACTGGCAGGGAAGGGCGGTACATTCTCAGGCCTTCCTGACCTGTCCCCTTTATCCGGGTGCTGAACATTCAGCACTTCTGGCTCATGCCTGAGGAAGTGGGCATACTTACCGGTATTAACACCCTGACTCATACAGCGACTGATGTGGTGGTTGTTTTAGGTCTATTTTTATAAAAGTCATTACCGATGAATTGTTACAGACTTTGTTCTCATGTAATCACAATGATGAAAAGGGAGAAGAAGCCGAATGCCCATTAAGTTTCTCAGTGCTGCGTTACGTCTGTTGACAATAATGATGGCTCAATAATTCTCAACTTAAATTATCCACTCCAGTCACCTCTGGAAACGCCGTTCGTTCAGATTAACCGACACGGAATCCATACTCCTGCACTAAAATACTGTAAAAAAACTTTCCTATGAGAAATCCTTCATTCTGCCAGTATAGCTCAACGAAGGGCGTAACGAATAAACTATGAGTGAAAATATGCAGGGGATAATTTGATACAACCTAAATAACTGCTCGGAATAGTAGATAGCTTATGGAGAACTCAGTCCGATTCATGCGATCTAATCAATCGCTAAATATCCCAAATCACCAGCCGGGCTGAGCAATGCAGAGCATAGCACCAATCCGCAGAACTGAACGATGCTTTGTAGTTAACAAAGATCTAGGCTGATTTACGTCATGGATAACGATATGTTTTCATTGAAGACTTTTGCAGTTTCCTTGCGGGTGGAAAATTGCTGGCATCTACTGAAAAATATTGGTGGTACGCCTGGACGGATGATGGACAGATATATGCCTTTACGTCTGAAAGAACCCGCAGTTCTGCTTTAAGTGCCATCTTGTCTCTTTGCTTACGTAGCGTGCTGAGCTGGGTTGTCAGATTCTTCATACCCAGCGAAGCTAGCTAAAACCATTAACTTTATTAATGTGAGCGATAAAAATATTAATAATTTCTCAGTAAAAATATTGTAATAATAAAGTGCATAACAAATGCAATGCGTTAAAATATTAAATGAAAAATATTATTGCCAGACTCATTTGTTTACTTTTGAGGACATGGAGTGGATTCTTGCATCTGCATTTTGAGAAAATCCAATAAATATTTTAAATGCAGCTATGATATATATTTTTATAAGTGATATATATTTATATACATTTATCAAACACAGAGCCTTCTACACGTATTAATTTGATGTTTTTCCCCAAAAATTAATTTTATTTGGTATCACGCACACTTTATCTGAAATGACCATGACAATGAGGGGGAATACATATGAAATATCCAGATAAAAATTATGGACATTGTTAAGTATGAGCATTTATATACTAGAGGCTATTATAAGTCTTAAGGAGAATATCAGATACGCCTTAACATTTATATTGTTTTTATCACTTAGCTTCCTTGGAGTGATCATCACTGATTCATTAATTTACAGTGTGTCAATGCAGGCAGAAAAAGAATTAAAATCTAGAGGGGATAATATAATATCAATTGAGTTATATCAGCATGAAAAAAAAGATAATATAGATAAGGTATTAAATAAGTATTATACAAAATTGTCTTATTCACAACGTTCTTTTTTGACTGGGGGAAATTCCCCTTATTCTGATGAAGCTATATCTGTTATAGCAATAGATAAAGCTGGAATTAATCTACTAATGGGGGGGGAGTTTGATGACTCTTTGTTTGAAGGTAACGTTGCTGTGTATAACAACAATAATTTAGATATTTCAAACAAGCCCCAGGAAATATTTTTCAACGGAGTCCCATTTCAGATTATAGGAGTAAAAAACAAATCCAAAGCAGAATTTCTTGATAGTCTTGGGTTATCTCCCGGCAACTCTAATGAGAAATATTATATTCCCCTGGATACTTTATTTAGATTTAATCTGGATAATGAAATAGATAATATTCAAATAATATTTGATAAAGATGTGACAACCGAAATGTCAACATCAATTAAGAATCAATTAAAGAAAAATAATATAGACAAATATATGATTACAACCTCACTTGATGCAAGGGCGATTGTAGAACGTGTATTAAATAGATTTTCTCTTCTGACTAACTCAATATACTTATTATTAACAATTACAGCCATTATTAGCTGCATTGTCGTATGTAAGAGAAACTTCCAATCCAGGTCTACTGAGTTTGCCTTAAAGATAATACATGGTATTTCTTATAAAGAAATTCAGATTGTAGTTGTAATAGAAACTATTTTTACCGTTATAGTAAGTCTGTTGTTGTCAATTGCAATATCAATATTATCGATAATGTTATTATCATCAATATTAAATATTAGTGTAAAAATCAGATGGTTAATGATATTAATGTCATTGTCTGCTGTACTAATTCTATGCTTTATAGCTAATTTATTATATGGGAATAAAACATTTAAAATAAATCCAATTGAATTAATAAAGGCCAGAACAAAATGAGATTTAACAAGAAATATATGGTGATTATATTGGCTAACTTATTAGTGGGAAAAGATGTTTTCTCATGTAGTTTGAATATGTATTTAAGCAAATTAGAAAGTTATGAGCTCTTCAAATTGGAACAGGAAGACAGCCTATTACAAAACAAGTCCGTTGCTTCTTCTTTTTTGCCAAACGTATCTATTGGCATGGGGCAATACATTAATAATAATACTGGTTTAGTAGATATTGGACGAAGCTCATTTTATATAGCTGCTTCACAACTTATATTCTCTGGCGAAAGTTTAGGGAAGAATAGTGAGAAAGAAGAGAATGATAATAAAAGAAGAATAATATCCTTTGAAAAGGATAAAAATGAACAATTGTTGAAATTATATGCTGATATATTACAATATAAATATCTAAAAGAAAATATATCATTGATTTTAAGGAGACTGGATAAGCTTAAATTAGAATATAACAAGACAGTGTTGGATTTAAAATCTGGAATTATCCCATCACTTGAAGTTGATGTTAAATCATTGAATGTTTTAAAGATGGAAAGCTCATTGAATAGGCTGAAAGCGGATTATGAGTTACTCGAAAATAAAATCAATAAGAACTACTCAATACCACCTCAAAACATATCTAAAATTACAGAAAATGACATTTTATCATGTAAAACAATTAGCTATCGGGAGCTAATTGATAAAAACAAACATAATAAATTACAGCAGGCTGATATCGAACTTGATATCAATAATGCTTCACTATTGCCATCAATATACCTATCAATAGGACTAACTCCTAAAAATGAAGGTGCTCTCAGAGATATAAATCTTAGGGAAATGAACTATAATGGAGGAATAAGTGTTAATTTTCCTATAAACAATATTTTTAGTGCCATCGACAATCAAAAAAAATATGCTATTAGTGTGACTAAAGCAAGATTGGAATCAGAAAGGGATCATGAACAGCTTCTCATTGCAAATCGAAATATACTTAATGAGTACTTAGCCATTAAAAGAAATATACCCATTTTAAAAAAAGAAGTTCAATTAAAGAATAGAAGAATGGAGTATAAACTATGGCTGGTTAAAGAAAAAAAAGAAAATATACTGTCATATCTTGACTCTCAGGATGAATTATATGAAGCAGAAATTAATCTTAAAAAAAATGAACGTGATCTTAAATATTATCAGATGTATCTTAATTTTATTAATTAATTCATTCTCCTTATCATCATATGCTGATACTTATTATGGGGTTTTAAGAGGTAGTGAATCTTTAACATTTAAAAGTCCATATTCTGGTTTTATTACTCTTAATTCCTTAAGGGAAGGTGATATAGGTAAAGCTGGGAAACTTTTCACCATTCATAACTACGAGTATAATAATAATAAAAGGATTCTCTCATTAAAAATAAAAAATGCAGAAAAACAAAAAAAAAGAATTCAGAGAGAATATCAGGATGGGCTAAGTGCCTATCAAAAAGGTTTCTTATCCAAACATGATTTATACAGTTATGAAGACAAATTGGATAATATGGAGCTATCTATCATAAGCCTTCGCTCTGAGATAAATTCTTTGAATGACATATTGCATCTTGGTGATGTAAATATGGAAAAACCTTTCATTATAAGAAATATTAATGTAAATAATCAGCAGTATGTAAATTCTGGTGATTTGTTAATGAACATTGAGTTGTTGGATAGGTTTTATGTCGATATAAAAATAGATCCTGTTGTGTTTCAAGGAAATATCAAAGATAAGAATATAAATTATATTTCTCTTGTTGGTAATATGAAAGGGAAAGCCTCTGTAAGAAGGATTTCTGGTATAGTTGATCGTACAAGTTCTAAAACATCAGGAATGAGAATGGTCACACTCCTCATACATGGAGATAGCGCTTCCTTACAGGCACTATTGGATACAGCCTTTGAGATTAGAATCAATGATTAATTTATATATTCATAAAAAGAAATTCAGAGATAAAACCATTCTTATTGATACTTCTCTGAAAATTATGGAGGGTGGTTTTTATATTATAACCGGTCCATCTGGTGTTGGTAAAAGTTCTTTGTTAAATATTATTGGGTTATTGGATGGGGATTTTTATGGTGATTATATGTTTTATGATGAAAAGATATATTTTTATGATTGCAATAAAACGCAAGAATTGAGAAGGTCATATTTTGGATATATTTTCCAGGATTCATTGATTAATGAAAGACAAGATCTTATTCGTAACATTCTTTGTTCTGTTGAATATTCTAAGCAAAAAGAGAAGAAAAAAACTGTAGATCATTTCTTATCCATGGTTGGGTTGCATTTTAAAAACGGATGCTCATCCGTTTTATCTGGCGGGGAGAAACAAAGGCTCGCTCTTGCCCGGGCTCTAATAAAACAGCCAAAAATACTACTCGCAGATGAACCAACAGCAAGCCTTGATAAGGAAAACAAAAAAATAATTATGAGTATTTTAAATTCCTTCAACAACGAAGGGGGGACCATAATTATGGTAACACATGATTTGGAACTAATAAATAATAATATGGAAGTTATAACGCTTAGTAATTGTTAATTATTCTTACCTTCCATTTGATAATTTCTTGTAATTTGTTATGAGGAGGTAGTAGGCTAAGCTCTCTTTTTAACTTACACTCCTTTCATTTAGTTTATTTTTTAAATAAGCTCATGAGTTTTTTGGGGGGCGTAATAAAATATGAGTAGTTATCATGTCCATTCACTTATGATATTTTTTTGTACGGGTATTTTATGTGACTTTAATAATTTTTGCGCAGTATTCATTTTTGCAAATAAATATTATGAAAGTGTTGTATTTTCTTTTTTAAGTTCTCTTTTAGTGATGGTGAACTCAAAGCTGGCCACATAATAGTTTTTAACGACATGCTTCTGTATATCTTTTTTTGTATGAAAACAAACATCTCACATATTGATGATTTATTTCACTGATAACACTCCAAAAAATAAAAAACGAATTTCAGAACAATTATATTTAGCTCATTTATGTGATGTAATTATTATTCACTGTAAAGACTGGAATGAGACGGGGAATTTTCACGGAATGAGATAACCCAATAGTTGATAATATTGATTTTCATATTCCGTCGGCGGCATCTGATCACTCGAACCATGCCGACGCTTACTGTTATAAAACTGGACTGACCCCGCCCCGGTAGACGATCCTGCCCTATAGTTAGGCCAGACAGTGCGGCTTTTTTTATCAGAATTTGACGGTCACCTGATTGCCGACAACCCACGCGTTTTTAATCTCTTCACTTCCTCCAGGATGGGCGAGGAGTTGTAGATTAGGGCGCACGGTCAGCCATGGCGTTATGCGAAAGCTATAATGTAGTTCCGCGGCATACTCGGCTTTACGAACCGGGACATACAGGGGGTTATCATAATCATCAATCCCCCGCAGCTGGTTCAGGAACTGCGCCCGACGGGCGACCCTGTCGTTGGCGTGCATTTTACTGACGCCGAAGCTGATAAAGTCCTGCGGACGGCTGGCGAAAGGACCTTTATAAATAGCTCCTGCCTGGATCTGATAATCCATGGTCGCCGTCTTTTTATCATTTATTGCCAGATGCCCGAAAAGGCTCAGGCCATTTTGGTGCTGGTTGCGCGAGTGGGTTATCTGCTGGCCAATATAGAGATAACCTCCGTAGCGCCCTCCGTGCCGCCGGGCGGCCTGGTGCGTGAGGACATAGGGATCGCCATTGTCGTCATCCAGCACATCATTGGCGTCCGCCGTGTTATACCATCCGCCGATTTTCCACACGCCAGCGAGTTTTGCTGTGTCGAAAGCGGGCAGGTATCCCAGTTCAAAAAGATACATGTATCCCAGATGTCCGGTGCCATCCAGCTTAAAGCTGCCGTGGCGGGTGGCGTAATCAGGATTGTACTGGAACGCGCCTGCCTGGACGTAAAGCGCCGGGATAGGACTGTATTTTATACGGCCGCCCCACTGGCCTATGGGTGTGTTATACCAGACGCCGCTACCGTGTCCGGCTAAAGAACCGCACAGCGACAGGTTTTGAAAAAAGCAGCCGCTGTTATCAAAATCCTCTCCTGGCGGCATCAGGCCCACCTTGAGATCCAGCTTTTTATCCCCCCCGATTTTTTTGAACCAAAACTGCGTCGCGTGCCATGTTTGTTCCCGACCGTAATTGCTCTGCACACCGGAGCCTATTACCGGCGCGCGTGGATCCTGCAGGCGATCCTGAGTCAGGTCACGCCCGTTGCGATTATTCACCGAGGCTTTAAATTCACCGTCCTGAATGCCAAAAATCTTTTCCAGGTCCATGTCTATGCCGAGAATATACTGGTCGCTATAGCGCAGAGTTTTATCGCGATCGTAACCGCCGGACATATTTGTGGCCGTCATCGCGCTATATTCCAGCGTAAAATCATAACCATGACGGCGTAGATCCGTACGCACGCCTCCCCACTCTCCGGTCATATTTTTTGCCGTAGGAGAAAAAAGCGTCTCGTTGGCCAGCGCCAGAAAAGGGTGTAGTAAAGCCAGCAGCATCATGCCGCTTTTGATAAGTTTATTCATGTTTTTCACCGTCCGTTGATGAGCCAGGTCTATGAATGATCCCGGGTCAGGCGCAGCTGAATCAGCCGACTACGCCGACCTTCGGTCCGAAGCGGCTCCATGCTTCCCGGAGCCGCTGACCGTCTAAGGCGACAGCTCTTCTAACGATTTTCCTTTGGTTTCAATGGCAAAAAGCCAGGTAATTAAGCCGCCAATCAGTGCAATAACCGTGAAAGTGATAAATACAAAGCGGATCCCGAAGCCGCTGACGATAAAACCGACCATCAGGGGGCCTATGGAAGACCCTGCCCGGAGCCATGCGCTGGAATACGCGGTGCCGATAGCGCGCAGTCGGGTGGGATAAAGCTCGGCCGCGTACAGATAAAGCGAGAAAGCGATGGTTTGCAGAATGGCGTAGGTGAGACTGCCCAGAATCAGAATTTCAACGGCGGATTTTGCCCCCAGAACAGAAAGGGCAATCAGCGGAACAATGGCCAGTAGAAAGGCCCATGTGTACCAGCGCTTGCGGCCGACACGGTCGATCATCAAGGCGCAGATCACCGAAGCAACGACGCCGCAGGAGGAGGTGATCCAGCCGTAGGCCAGGCTGGTATCGAGGGAGAGGTTAAACCAGGTTTTGTAGAGGGTAGGGAACCAGGTGATCATCCCATTGTTGACGCTATAAACCGTCAGCCACAGCCCCCACAGCATAAAGGTTCGGGATTTGTAGATGCCGCTAAAGAGGGCTTTCGCTCCTTCCGGAGCCGCTTTGTGAACCGTCGGGGCTTTTATTTCCGGTTCAGGTAACGTCATCCCGCGTCTGATGACCTCAGATTCCAGCGTTGATACGACGTTCTCCGCTTCTTTCAGTCGGCCTTTTGCGGTCAACCAGCGTGGTGATTCTGGCATCAGCCAGCGCAGGGGAACGGTCAGCGCAGAGGGCACCAGGCCGATTAAAAACATGACTTTCCATCCATAGATGGGCACCAGAAAATACCCCACCAACCCGGCAAACATCATGCCGATGGGGAAAATCACCTCATACAACAAAAAGAAACGCCCGCGCTTTTTGGCGCCGACAAATTCATTGATATAGGCGCTGGCCACGGGAACCTCGGCGCCGATACCCACGCCCTGTAAAAAGCGAATGATAAGAATTGACCAGCCGTTCCAGGCAAAAAGGCAGGCGGCATCCATCAGCACGAACATGATAATGGTGATACGTAAAACGCCAATACGGCCTATTTTTTCCGCCAGTGAGCCAAAAAAAAGTGCGCCGCACAACTGTCCCACATAGCTGGCCGCAATAATAAGACCGACAAAGGTCGGCGTAAGACCCCACTCCTGAGTAAGCTGGGGGAGAGCAAATGCGATTGCAATAATGGTATAGGCATCGAAAAACGTCGATAAGCCGACGATAACGCGGATCGCTTTCAGCCGTCGGGTGATAGGAAGGCGTTCCAGCCTTGCCAGCAGCGCATCTGGGGTTGACGCCGTTCCGCTGGCAACTGCGTAATCTGAAGTAATAACCTGAGTTGACATAGTATTACCCTGTTAAACGTTTTCTGGGGCATACACGTAAGTTTCTGAATAACCACAGGGTAACGAACCCTAATTCATCGACGTGCTGCATAATTCGTTTGTGATAACGTTATTGCAATCGATTTCATTTGCAGCTAATCCTTTGCTGGATTTGTCGCTAAGTCAATTGCGACAGTTGTATAAATGTCGAACAGTTCACAATCTGATAAAACTAACGCGTAAAAAGGCCAGGCAGCGAACGTCGAGTAAAGTGAACAAGATGAGTGAATAAACCACCGGGAGAGCGGACCCTGGCAAAGTGAAGCACCATTCCTTTTGTCCGGACGAGGTTTGACGTAAGATCCTTTAATCTCTCGGTTTGCATGATGGTATCCCTTGAACGGGCAACACGGATATTTACCCGCATTGATGAGTTGGAGTAGCAGATGGATCAAGAAAGTGAACTGAACGATTTGCCGGAAAAAAAGCTGGCGACAATGCGGGATGTTGCTCGCGCTGCGGGCGTGAGCGTCTCGACCGTTTCGCGCGTACTCGATGAAAGGCTACCCACCTCGCGCAGCACCTCGGCAGATAAAATTCGCCAGGTGGCGCGAGAGCTTGGCTACCGTCGGGACTATGTTGCTTCCAGCCTGCGGCGTGGCGATACCGGAACGCTTGGCGTCCTGGTTCCCAGGCTGACCGATGCCGTCACGGCGATGCTTTTTGAAGAGATAGCCAGGGCGGCGGCCAGGCGAGGCTACTTTGCAATTGTCGCTACCTGCGGAGATAGCAAAGAGCAGGAGAAAAACGCCGTTGAATCGCTGCTGGATCGCCGTGTTGATGGGCTGATCATGTCCACCTGCCGACTGGACGATCCTTTGCCGCAAACCCTGCGTGAACGGGATGTTCCCCACGTACTGGCGCTGCGCACCGACGGTTTTAGTCCTTCATCGGTCGGGGACGATGAGCTTGGCGGCTATCTGGCTACCCGACACCTGATTGATTTAGGCCACCGGGATATTGGCCTGATTGGCGGCCCTGATTTTGCCTCCAACGCGCGCAACCGGCGTAAGGGCTTTGAGCGGGCAATGCAGGAAGCCGGACTCAGGATCGAAGCGGAATGGTGTTGTCATTCTGATTTTAATATCGCCTCAGGGGAGCAGCAGGGAGTGAAGATCCTCAGCCAGCCGCATCGCCCGAGCGCGCTGTTTGCCGTCAATGATGAGCTGGCGATTGGCGTCCTCGCGGCCGCGCACCAGCAGGGGCTGGTGATTGGCGAAGATCTATCCCTGGTGGGCTACAATGATATTCCCCTGGTGAGCAGGCTACCCGTGGCGCTGACCTCGGTCAGGACGCCGCTGGAGCATATCGCCAGCAATGCGGTTGATATGTTATTGAATCCAGAGATAAATAATAATATGCGGGTTACCACGCCTTCCCTTATTCCTCGTAAGTCTACTTCGTCTCCACGTAAATAATCCGCCTGAAATCCTTCCCCGGCTTTCCTGGAGAAAGCGGGGAGGGTTGATTTTTGTATAACGGATCTCATACCGGATGCAGATCGCTGTTTAGTTTGTGATCTGCGTTGCATTTTTAACCAATATGGCGTTGACGGTTTTATTTTTCAGGTTCAATGTCAATCCCGTGAAAACGATTGCAGAAACGATTTCATTTGCGTTTTAAATAATCGCTTAACCGTAAACAAATGATTATTCATCAAGGGGATATTTATGATTAACATCGATCTGAGAGGTTTGACTCCGGCTCCGGTTACGCCATTCACTCGCGATGGACGTGTAGACTATGATGCCATTCAGCGCCTCGGTAACTGGCTGGGCAGCATTGACGGCGTGAAAGGTCTGGTAGTGCTGGGACACGCGGGAGAAGGGACTTTTCTGACCCAGGAAGAGCAGGCGAATGTGATCCGCGCGTTTGTGAAATCCGTGGATGATAAGCTTCCCATTATTGCCGGTATCACCGGGGAAGGGACGGAAGTGGCCGCGCTGGAGGCGAAGCGCGCCGTTGCCGCCGGCGCATCTGCGGGTTTGCTCTATCCTTCACACGGCTGGCTGCGTTTTGGCTATCAGGACGGCGCGCCTCAGGATCGCTACCGCGTGGTGTATGAAGAAAGTGGCTTGCCGCTGATTCTTTTCCAGTATCCGGATGTCACTAAAGCCACCTACAACCTGAAAACGCTGCTGGATATCTCCGCGCAGCCGGGCGTATTTGCCATGAAGAATGGCGTGCGTAATATGCGCCGCTGGGACACTGAGATTCCGGTTATTCGCTGCGAGCGTCCGGATCTGCAAATCTTAAGCTGCCACGATGAATATCTGCTGCATACTGCCTTTGATGTGGATGGTTTCCTTGTCGGCTACGGTAATATCGCGCCTGAGCCGTTAATTGAAATGATCAAGGCGGGTAAAGCGGGCGATTATGTTAAAGCGCGTCAGCTGCACGATCGTCTGCTGCCGGTGACCAAAAGCGTGTACCACCGCGGTTCTCACATGGAAGGGACAGTGGCCCTTAAACATGCTCTGGTTGCGCGTGGGATCCTTGAACATGCGACCGTTCGCTCTCCGCTGCTGCCGTTGGAAAAGGGCGCTGAAAAAGAGATCCACGATGCCATGCGCGCCGCTGAGCTGGGCCGCGTCCGTTAATTTATTCTGAGTCTGTTGTTAATCCGCAATACAGAAATATCTCTTACTGTATTGCGGATAATAGGTTACTTCGCCCGGCTATCTTTTGCTGTTCTTCATCATAACGTCGGGGCTTTCACCTCTGTCTCTTCCCTGGGTGATGTGATCCTGACCGGCACCCCCGGAGGTATCGGAAAAAAACGTACGCCGCCGCTCTTTATGCAGCCCGGGGACAGGGTGGAAGTTGAGATTGAGCATATCGGATGTCTGATTAATACCGTGTGCAGCGATGAATTGTCGTTTACCGGCAGGTTACATCCAAAGATATGGTGAGCGCGCGTTTGCCCAGCGGCCATGTCATCTTGCGAAGGGGTAATGCCGGACAGGGAGCCGTGGAGGCAATATATGATATTGGTTCAGTTTCTGGTGGTGCTGCTGTTTCTGTACATCGGCATGCGGGTCGGGGGGATAGGAGTGGGGTTTGCCGGCGGTGCCGGCGTGATTGTGCTCAGCGCGCTCGGCGCCACGCCGGGTGATATGCCGATGCTGGTTATCGTATTTATCATGGTGGTGATCGTGGCGATTGCCGCCATGCAGGAAGCCGGCGGCATTGAATACCTTGTTGACCTCACCGAGCGCCTGTTGCGCCGCTATCCGCGATTGTTAGTCATCACCGCGCCGCTTTCCACCTGGTTATTAACCATGATGGCCAGCACCGGGCAGGTCTCTTTTGCCTGTATGCCGGTTATTGTCGGCGTGGCGAAAGAGAACAATATAAAACCCACCCGGGCGCTTGCTCTTTCCGTCAGCGCCTCTTTGCTGGGCATTGTGGCGTCGCCCATTTCTGCGGCAGTGATTTTCTTCTCGGGGATTCTGGAAAAGGGCCATTCCGGCTGGGGCTATATTGAGCTCATTGCGGTATCAATACCGTCCACCTTTCTGGCGCTGCTGGTCACCTCTGTTTCTTACCTGTGCTGGGACAGGATCCGCCAGCAGGATCGGCTATATGACAATCCGGTTCAGGTTAAGGCAAGGAATGAGCGGACGATCCCGCCCTATGCCGGTCGTTCGGTATTGATCTTTATCATCGGACTGGTTGTGGTGCTGGTTTATGCGATTGTCACCAGTCCAAAATTAGGGCTGATTGCCCATCCGGTCATGAGCAGCGGACAGGCGCGGGTAGAGATGATGTTAGGCGTTGCGCTGCTGATTGTCGTGTGCTGCCGGGTTAACGTACACAAGGTCCCGTCCGGATCGGTGTTTAAAACCGGCATGACCTCCTGCATCTGTATCCTCGGCGTGGCCTGGCTGGGGTCAACTTTTATGGATAGCAATCAACAGTGGTTGCAAAGCGCGGTCTCGTCACACTTGTTGGATTCGCCCATTATGCTGGCTATCATTATTATGGCGGCATCATGCTTTTTGTATTCTCAGGCGGCTTCCACAAAAATTTTATTCCCCGCCGCGCTGAGCATGGGCATTGCTCCGGCTATTTTAGTGGCCTGCTTCCCGGCCACGTCTTCTCTTTTTATTTTGCCAAACTATCCGACGCTGCTGGCAGCGGTAGAGATGGATGATACCGGTTATACCAGACTGGGCCGACATATTATCGATCATCCTTTTCTGCTGCCCGGCCTGGCATCGGTACTGCTTTCAATGCTCTTTGCTACGGGGCTGGCTTATTTGATTCAGTGAATCACTTCAAAAGTCTGGCTCTAGGCCAGTTGCAGCCTGCGAAGTGGGAAGCCTCGCCAACTCAAAGCCCATATGCTGCCAGCATAAAAGTGCGGCACAGATATCCTTTGCCGCACCGTTTGATTTAATCAGCCCTCGCTTTCTGCAATTATCTTTTGTTCTGCGTTATATAGCGGCACTTTGCGATAGCGTCTCACCAGATAACAGAGATACATCCCACCAAGCATCGCCCAGATGATCCCAAGCGTTAACGACGTGATTTCAAGGTTTATCCACAGCACACCTACGGTTAGCGCTCCAATGAGCGGCATCAGGAGGTAGTGAAAATGGTCTTTCCAGCTTTTGTTATAACCTTTTCTCCGCCAGAAATGGTTGAAGACAGACAGGTTAACAAAGGTAAACGCCACGAGTGCCCCAAAGTTGATCAGCGCCGTGGCGGTGACTAAATCGAAGAACAACGCGGACAGGGATACGATTCCCACCATGATGACGTTGAGCGCTGGCGTTCTCCATTTCGGATGAACGTAGCCGAATACTCGCTCCGGGAAGACATTATCCCGGCCCATCACATAAAGCAGTCGTGACACGCTGGCATGTGAAGCCAACCCTGAGGCCAGTGTGTTCACGAAGGTTGTGCACAGGAATATGGACTGGAACAACTTGCCGCCGACGTACAGAGCTATTTCCGGCAGGGCGGCATCGGGATCTTTAAAACGGCTGATATCGGGGAAAAACAACTGCATGAAAAAAGAGGCGACGATGAAAATAATTCCACCGTATATAGCCGTCAGGAAAATAGCCTTGGGGATTACGCGGGCAGCATCCGGCGTCTCTTCTGACAGTGTGGTGACGGCGTCAAAGCCCAGGAATGAGAAGCAGACTATCGTTGCCCCGGTGATGATGGGGATCAGATGTGCATTTTGGCTGATAAATGGCTGCAGAGACCACACGGTACCGGTGCCTTCGCCTTTATGAAGCCCGTGAACGACCAGCACAATAAAGACCACCATAATGGCTATTTGTACCAGAATAAACAGGGTGTTGAAATTAGCCACCAGGTTAACGCTTTTCAGATTAGCTGCGGTCAGGATAGTGACGAAGGTAGCCACCCATACCCACGGCGGGACTTCGGGGAAGAGGGCAGAGAGATAAATCTTCGCCAGCAGGACGTTAATCATAGGTAAGAAGAGATAATCCAGCAGCGACGACCAGCCCACCATAAAGCCTACGTGGGGGTTTATCGACTTTTGCGCATAGGTATACGCAGAACCTGCCTCAGGAAACTGACGCACCAGTTTGCCGTAACTGATAGCGGTAAACAGAACACCCGCCAGCGCTAACAGATAGGAAGCCGGAACGTGACCGTTGCTGATACCAGAAACGATGCCGAAGGTATCGAATACGGTCATCGGCGTAAGATAGGCAAGCCCCATCATGACGACCTGCCACAACTTAAGCGATTTACGCAGAGAGGTCTTTCCCGCTTGCGCAGGAATATTCAGTGAAGTGTTAGTGGCCATTGGCTTGACCTCCACTGCGCAACGGGGTTTTTGATCGCGTCGACCTGAAATCAAACCTGTTTAGCAGAGGAAGCAAGAGCGTAATAGTCAATAGGGCGCAGCGAGCCGCCAGGATTTCACGTTCGCTGCCTCCTTCTCCCTGGGAAAACGTCATCATCGGTATCATCTCATTTCCTCGTCACAAAATTAATCGTTACGGTAACCCGTTGCCGCCAGAGTTCCATAACGCGACATACGGGAAATGTCTGGATTACCAGAAAATGTCAGACCAGGATCCCCTTAGCCCGTTATTACGGCCCTGTTAAAGGCGCTATGCATTTTTCAACATCCACTCAATTTCTGTATCTGTGATAAGCCGCTCAAATTGCAACAATTCATCGTTCTTACATGCGTGGTATACGTGGCAAAAACGTTCACCCAGATAGTGGCGAAGGTGGTCATTTTGCATAAATTCCCACAGCGCATCGCTCTGGCGGATTGGGAAGGGCAAACCTTCCTGCACCAGACCATTGCCTTCCACCTCTTTCTGCAGCGGCAGATCATTATCAAGACCGTGCAGAATGCCGGCAAAAATTGTCGCCATCACCAGATACGGATTGGCGTCAGCCCCAGCTACACGATACTCAACCCGGTGGTTTTGACGATCGCCACAGGGGATGCGCAGGGCAACCGTACGGTTATTGTGGCCCCAGGATGCCTGAGTCGGGACGTACATCCCCGGCTGGAAGCGGCGATATGAGTTAACGTTCGGCGCCAGTAGCGCCATGGACGAAGGCATTAAATCGATCATCCCTGACAGGGCTTTTTTAAGCAGTGCAGAATCCTCGCCATCCTTGTCGGAAAAGGCATTATCGCCACGATTGTTCAGCAGGCTGATGTGGATGTGCATACCGCTACCGGCATGTTCTTCATAGGGCTTGGCCATAAAAGTGGCGTGCATCTTATGTTTTTCCGCCATCAGACGCACCAGCCGTTTGAGGGCTAACGCATCGTCACAGGCATCGAGTACGTTATCGGTATGGTAGAGATTGATTTCAAACTGGCCAGGAGAAGCTTCAGCAACTGCACCATCGGCAGGGATCTTTTGTAGCTGCGCTATTTCATCAATGTCGTTGAGCACGTCGGCGAAGTGATTGAGGTTATCAACGGAATAGACCTGGCTCTGGGTATTCCGGTCATCGGTGCCCGGTGCGCAAGGGGGCTGCAGATAGCCTTCGGCATCGCGCTTGCGGTCAAGTAAATAGAACTCCAGCTCTACCGCTACTACCGGGAACAGTCCGCGCTGGCGCAGCTGCTGCCACAGGCGGTTAAGAACGTTCCGCGGTTCAACGTCAAAGGGAGCGCCATCTTCATCAATCATGGTAAGTAACATCTGCCCAATATATTCAGGGTCAGCAGTGGAAGGGGTTAAGGTTCCCAGTACCGGCACGCAGGTGCGGTCGGGTTCGCCCACATCCTGACCGAGTCCTGCCTCTTCCACTACATTGCCCAGGATATCCATGGCAAATACGGATGCAGGAAAATAGCAGCCTTTTTCGAGTTTCCGCAGGCCAGATACCGGAATGCGCTTCCCGCGGAAGCAACCGTTCAGGTCGGTGAGGAGCACATCGACATACTGTGTGTTGGGATACTGTTCAAGGTAACATTTAACTTCCTGCGCAAACGCGCTAACCCGTCTCTCTTCTGACTGCTGAACATAGCTTTCAACTTCAACGATATTAGTTTCCATGATTCTTCGCCTTAGGTTTAGTTTTTCACCGGTACTGAAGGTGTAAAATATAATGACCATAATACGAATCTGCATGCAAACAAAATGTTTGTCAAATGTTAATATTGAGTTGCAAGTACGAAAATGTGTTGCTAGATTGAAAAAATATTGAACAGAAAGGTCATATTAAACGCAGTAATGGCTATAATTTAGTCCACTTTGTGAGGGCGATCATGGAAAATATAATGTACAGGCCGGTTATCGGTATTGTGATGTGCAGAAACAGGCTTAAGGGTCATGAGACCCAAACGCTGCAGGAAAAGTATCTGAATGCCATTATTCGTGCAGGTGGTCTACCCATTGCGCTGCCACACGCACTGGCAGAGCCGGAATTACTTAATGAACTTCTCCCAAAACTCGACGGGATCTACCTGCCAGGTAGCCCCAGCAATGTGCAGCCGCACCTTTATGGTGAAAATGGCGATGAGCCTGACGCCGATCCTGGGCGAGATCTTCTGAGCATGGCGCTGATTAACGCCGCACTCGAAAGGCGCATCCCCATTTTCGCCATTTGCCGTGGGCTGCAGGAAATGGTTGTTGCGACGGGGGGCTCATTGCACCGCAAACTGTGCGAAGAGCCTGATTTACTGGAGCACCGGGAAGACCCTGAACTGCCGGTGGAGCAGCAGTACGCGCCTTCGCATGAGGTTCAGGTGATAGAAGGCGGTTTATTATCACGGCTGTTACCAGACTGTAGTAATTTTTGGGTAAATTCACTGCATGGACAGGGAGCTAAGGTTGTTAGCCCTCGATTAAGGGTTGAAGCACGAGCGCCGGATGGCGTGATAGAGGCTGTTAGTGTTAACGATTACCCATTTGCTCTGGGCGTGCAGTGGCATCCGGAATGGAACAGTAGCGAGTACGCTCTTTCGCGTATATTGTTCGATGGCTTTATTACCGCATGTAAGAACCATATCGCTGAAAAACAGCGACTCTGACCTCTACAGTTAAGGAAATGTATATTATGAGTGATGACGGACTGGCGCCAGGAAAACGGTTGTCGGAAATCCGCCAGAAACAGGGGCTTTCACAACGTCGGGCCGCTGAACTCTCTGGATTGACGCATAGTGCCATCAGCACGATTGAGCAGGATAAAGTCAGCCCGGCGATCAGTACTCTCCAAAAGCTGCTGAAAGTTTATGGTCTGTCACTCTCGGAGTTTTTTTCCGAGCCGGAAAAACCTGACGAGCCGCAGGTGGTCATTAATCAGGATGACCTGATTGAAATAGGCAGTCAGGGGGTGTCGATGAAGCTGGTTCATAACGGGAACCCTAATCGCACGCTGGCAATGATTTTTGAAACATATCAGCCGGGAACCACGACCGGTGAGAGAATAAAGCACCAGGGTGAGGAGATAGGCACCGTACTGGAAGGTGAAATTGTTTTGACTGTTAACGGTCAGACATATCATCTGGTTGCTGGGCAGAGCTATGCCATTAACACGGGTATACCACACAGCTTCAGCAATACGTCGGCAGGCGTCTGCCGTATTATCAGTGCCCATACGCCTACTACGTTTTAATCTCTCTTTGCTATAGCGACTGACAGACTATCTGTTATTTGCAGCAGCAAAGAAGACCTTATCCCGTCGGGATGTCATTCGCGGCGGGGTAAGAAAAGTATTCAAATAAATAACAATGTATGAGCGCAATGATGGATTAATTATCCACAGCGCTCTGCGGACTGCTGTCGTCCAGAATTCAACGAACAAATTTCTCTAACTACATGAAACAGGAGTCAAAATGAATTTTCATCATCTGGCTTACTGGCAGGATAAAGCGTTAAATCTCGCCTTAGAAACTCGCTTATTTATTAATGGTGAATATTGTGCCGCGGCCGACGGCACCACCTTTGAAACTATTGACCCGTTCAGTGAGGTTCCGCTGGCGAACATTGCACGGGGGAAAAGCGCCGATATTGATTTTGCGGTAAAAGGCGCTCGCGCCGTATTTGAAAGCGGCGTCTGGTCAAATGCAGCACCGGCAAAACGTAAAGCCGCATTAAATAAACTCGCGGATTTAATTGAAGCCAATGCGGAAGAGCTGGCGCTGCTGGAAACGCTGGATACCGGGAAACCCATTCGTCACAGTCTGCGCGACGATGTCCCTGGCGCGGCCCGGGCCATTCGCTGGTACGCTGAAGCGCTTGATAAAGTTTATGGCGAAGTGGCCACGACAGGCAGCCAGGAACTGGCAATGATTGTGCGAGAACCGGTTGGCGTAGTGGCCGCCATTGTACCGTGGAATTTCCCGTTGCTGCTAACCTGCTGGAAGCTGGGTCCCGCGCTTGCTGCCGGTAACAGCGTTATTTTGAAGCCGTCGGAAAAATCGCCGCTCACGGCACTGCGTCTGGCCGGTCTGGCTAAAGAAGCCGGTATCCCCGACGGCGTCCTGAATGTGGTCAGCGGCTTCGGACATGAAGCCGGACAGGCGCTTTCACGACATCCGGATATCGATGTTATTGCTTTCACCGGTTCTACACGTACCGGCAAGCAGCTTCTTAAAGACGCGGGCGATAGTAATATGAAACGCGTCTGGCTGGAAGCGGGTGGTAAAAGTGCGAATATTGTCTTCGCCGACTGTCCGGATCTGCAACAGGCGGTCAGCGCCACCGCCAGCGGTATTTTCTATAACCAGGGGCAGGTGTGTATTGCCGGTACCCGATTGCTGCTTGAAGATAGCATTGCTGATGAGTTTTTAAACCTTTTGCAGCAGCAAATCTCTCATTGGCAGCCGGGCCATCCTCTCGACCCGTCCACGACGATGGGTACCCTCATCGACAGTGCTCACGCCGATACCGTTCACTCCTTTATTCGTGATGGCGAGCAAAAAGGCCAGCTACTCGTTGATGGCCGTCAAACAGCCTGGCCCGCGGCAATCGGTCCGACTATTTTCGTGGATGTTGACCCGGAAGACCGTTTGAGCCAGGAGGAAATTTTCGGCCCGGTACTGGTGGTGACTCGCTTTACGTCCGAAGAGCAAGCGCTGGCGCTTGCCAATAACAGTCAGTATGGATTGGGGGCGGCAGTATGGACGCGGGACTTATCCCGTGCCCACCGCCTGAGCCGCCGCCTGAAGGCAGGCTCGGTGTTCGTGAACAACTATAACGACGGTGATATGACGGTGCCGTTCGGCGGTTATAAGCAGAGCGGCAATGGTCGCGACAAATCACTTCATGCCCTTGATAAATTCACTGAAATCAAAACTATCTGGATCAGCCTGGAGGCTTAATCATGACCGAACATACAACCAGTTATTATGCTGCCAGCGCCAATAAATATACGCCGTTCCCGACGCTAAACGAATCGATAGACTGCGATGTCTGTATCGTGGGTGGGGGGTATACAGGCCTCTCATCTGCCCTGCACCTGGCTGAAGCCGGATACGATGTCGTGCTGCTGGAAGGCGCACGTATCGGTTTCGGCGCCAGCGGGCGCAACGGCGGGCAACTGGTTAACTCTTACAGTCGCGATATCGATGTTATTGAAAGAACATACGGTATGGACACGGCAAGAATGCTCGGCAGCATGATGTTTGAGGGCGGCGAGATTATTCGCGAACGCATTCAGCGCTATCAGATTGAATGCGACTACCGACCGGGCGGCCTGTTTGTCGCGATGAACCACAAGCAACTTACCACTCTCGAAGAGCAGAAAGAGAACTGGGAGCGTTATGGTAATAAGCAGCTTGAGCTTTTGGATGAAAAAGCTATTCGTCGAGAAGTAGACAGCGATCGTTATACCGGGGCACTGCTGGACCACAGCGGCGGTCATATCCATCCCCTGAACCTGGCCATTGGTGAAGCTGATGCTATTCGTCTGAACAGTGGCCGCGTGTATGAACTTTCGGCCGTGACCAGCATTCAGCACACGTCACCTGCCGTGGTGACGACAGCGCAGGGAAAGGTGACGGCGAAATACGTCATTGTCGCCGGTAATGCCTATCTTGGCGATCAGGTGGAGCCGGCTCTGGCTAAACGCAGCATGCCGTGCGGTACGCAGGTCATTACGACTGAGCCTCTGTCCGATAAGTTGGCTCGCTCGCTGATCCCGAACAACTACTGCGTGGAAGATTGTAACTATCTGCTGGATTACTATCGCCTGACTGCCGACAACCGTCTGCTGTACGGCGGGGGCGTAGTTTACGGGGCACGTGACCCTGATGATGTCGAGCGTTTAGTTTTGCCGAAGATGCTCAAAACTTTCCCGCAGTTGAAGGGCGTTAAGGTTGACTATCGCTGGACTGGCAACTTCCTGCTCACCTTATCCCGCATGCCTCAGTTCGGTCGTCTGGATAAAAATATCTATTACATGCAGGGATATAGTGGCCACGGTGTGACCTGTACCCATCTGGCGGGACGTCTTATTTCTGAACTCCTGCGTGGTGATGCCGAGCGCTTTGATGCCTTTGCCAACCTGCCACACTACCCATTCCCGGGGGGCCGGACCCTGCGGGTGCCATTCACCGCCATGGGGGCAGCCTATTACAGTCTGCGCGATCGTCTGGGTGTGTGATTACTTCGATTAACGATAACAACGTAAAGGTCTGCAATCATGAGCAATATTTGACCTTAAAGTTGCTTATGAAAAGATTGCCCGCTCGATCACGCCGGGCAATCTTCTTTCTTACGAATATTCTCATCTGCAAATGTGAAGAGCAAAACCCGCTGCAGGGACGGGATTTGCGCGTGTAGGTTGCTTAGAACGTTATTCTGAAGCCGGCATTGGCCGTAATGGGTGATTCGATATGTTCGCCATTCTGATATTTACCCTCAAGCCAGACGCCAGCGTTTTTAGATATCTGAGCAGAGAGTCCCGCACCATATTTTCCGATCGTACCAGAACTATCGTTATCGAAGTTCCATGTATCATTGATGGTGACCTGGTTATTATCCACCCACTCATGGCTAACCGCCAGGCTGATATAAGGTTTTACTGTGTTTCCTGCAACTGAAACATCAACTCCTGCAATCACTCCCGCCTCGCTCTGGAATGAGTTTGTCGTGTCGATATTCGTCTCCATCCCGTTATCCAGTTTTACGTCTTCTCCTCCGGCCTGCATCGCAGTTGCACGGATATAGGGCTGAAGCCAGACAGGGGAAGGGGTTGTAAATATCTTGCCGGTCTCGAGAGATCCACCAAATGCATCCTGGCTGTAATGCCCTTTAACGGGGGTACTATCCGCCATCCGCGCATTTACATCCGTACTGAAATGGTTATATTTTGCGACAGCATCTACATACAGTCCGGAATCGGCCATCCATGTCGCGTAGACCCCACCTCCAGTGCTGTTCACGGAGCTTTGCCCGCCACGGGCATGAGAGATTTTGTTGCTGGTGTAGCTGACGAAGGCACCAATCGCAACGCGTCCTGAATCGACGTCAATGACCGTATCAGCACCGGTCTCCATACCGGTCTGGCCAAGTTTATAAGCGGAACCGTATGGCCCGCTTATACGGTTGTCACTCCCTAAAACACGCCCCCAAACGCCGCCCGGGATAAGGGTATTACTCTGTATATCACCGTGACGGAAGCGCAGGCTTTGCATTTCCTCATTAAAAATAGCAACTGGCGCAGATGCCAAACTGAGCATGGCATCTGTGGAAGCCGAAGTAGTGCGATCATTCTCTGATGGTGCAGGAGTGCCCGGATCCGGAGGAGTCACACCGTTGCTATCCTGGGTCAGATACCAGTCCGTTCCCTGTTTTGACAGAGAATATTGCCACGCACCGGCATCAACTTTGCCACCCTCGACTGAGAATGCGGCGTTACCAGACCCCGTATGTACAACCCGTAAATCTTCACCGCCTGACTGAGGCTCGCTCCCTGTATTGGCAATCGCAAGGGTATGCGTACCCGTCGCCTCACCGGTAACGTTCAATAAATCGCCGGTATTTGCAGCAAGGTTCGTGTTCATCAGAAAACGCCCCGTTCCCGACAGAGTTGACACCGTCAGAGTTTTGAACCCGGTATCAGGTGTGCCGAAATTGACCACGCCATTATTGACGGCAAGTACGCCCAGGTTGTCATTGCCAGTAATATTCCATACGGCATTTTCACCTAAATTAAGAGAGGTGGCACCGGTCAGCAAACCGGTTAACTGAGCGTTTTGTAATAAGGAAACCGTTGTCGTACTGCTATTATCCGTCACGATATTACCAGACAGCGAAGCGTTCTCTACGCTTACGTTTGCACTGCCATTATTTGTGTTATTCAGCAAAATATTATCGCCGCCGGAAAATGAACTTCCATTTAAAATGGATATGTCAGCAGTCATGTTTTCTACACTGATGGCAGCACCGGTTTCTCCCGTGACCGCGGAATTATTAATTATCATGTTAACCTGATGGTCACTCCCACCTGGAGTGGTCGGCGTAATCAGGATCCCATTATTATTCCCTTTTACCTGAGAGGAGATTAACTCAAGCGTCGTGGGAGTTTCTGTTACTCCTCTGCTGCCTGCGGTAATGCCATTAGCACCCTCTCCCGTACCGGACACGCTGGATGACTGAATATTGAGTTCCCCATCAGAGAGTAACGCCCCGCCTTGTGCCCCTGTAATAATAGCATTGCGAACAATCACATTCGCTGGAAGATAGTTAAAAGCAATGCCCTGCGTCTGAATACCATATCCTCCTGCATCTACTGTGGTATCAAGCAAAGAACCACTGGCGTTAATATAATTAATCCCGTTTGAAGCACTGTTAACTACCGAACCGGAAATAGTGGATGTAGATGTTGATTCAAGAACCACGGCTCCGCCATTACCACTTGAATTCACGAGGTTTAATGTTGAGTTGCTAATGAGAGTCTGTGGTGAGCCTGTTGCATTTGCATTATTAATTCCAATGACAGCACTGCCACCATTTTGTGTAAGCGTACTGCCAGCTATAGTCAGATTGCTCGCAACTGATAAAACAGATTGCTGGGTGTTTGATGTTGTAGCAGTGACATCGTCCAGGTTAATAGTTGAATTAGATGAATAAATAGCTGCCGGCACGTCACTACCCGCATACGTCCCGCCTTTATGAATAGTAAGCGTGGAATCAGTCACAGAGAGAGCGCCAACAGAGCCACCATCAACAATTAACTCCCCATTGCTGGTAATCTGATAGGGCGTTGTGCTTTGATCGTCCGTTACAGTAACCGATGTGCCACTTACACTTACTGCCTCAGTACTAGGCACCATGCTCAGCGCAGTGAGCATTACCGCCAGTCTGCTTTTTGGGACTTTCATTTCAGGCACCCTCGTTATACTTTGCAGGAAACAACTTGTGTTTAAGACATAGGCAATTCTGGTTAGTTTTGCCAGAGAAATAGCGAGAAAAGGGAAAAGAAAAATGTTGATGTGCTCTTGAATTTTTCTATCATCCTGACGCATAAGAATGACAGCACCCGCCGTTCTACGCCGGTAACCATTAGTGATATCACCGAACAGCAACCCGGACGCTATACAGCGACCCTGAAGGGCTTTATATACGATAGTGCCTCTGTCTGTAACGGTAACGCTCACAGCCAGCCTGCCACAGCCGATATTTCCCTGGGCGATGCAAAGCTCTCCCGGAAACGAGATGGGGCAAACCAGCCTGATTAATTCTACGGGTAGTTAAATATGCTTATGCAGCGCGCTCGGCGGATAGGGTTATATTACTCATCGCGATAATATCCCTGCATATCATGATGGCGGCTGCATCATGCCCATCAATGTTGTTCTTTAAGATGATTTTTCTCTTCAGGGTATAAAGATATTTACAGGATAAATTCAGGTTAGCCATATTCTGTATGCTGATGCCTTGCGTTAGGTAACGAAAGAGCAACACTTCCGTACAGGTAAAATAGCGTCGATAAAACGGCGTTAGCCTTGCTTTGACGATATGCTGGCGGAGATCTGCCAATCCAATGTCATGGGGGACAATCCATGGAAACTGTCTGCCCGAGTGGCTGTAGTACTCCTGCTTTCCGGTGCTTTTCACAAGCATCAGTACTCTGCATTCATGAAGCGCCCTTATGGACGTTATCCTGTGTCGCTCATCCGACGATGAAATAAAAAGAACGACAACGGCCCCCCTTTCGCAGGGTTTAAACGTGCTGGACACATTCTTTGAGAAAACAGGTATGACACTCCCTTCAGAACCTTCTGCATAATTCTCCTGGTTGGCGATGCCAAGCAAAAAGAATTTATTATCAGAAATGACATATGTATTCATAACAAAATTCCATAACTAATGATGACACCCTCACGTACCTTCCTCATACGTGCTCAATTTAATGAGTCTGCAGTTTAAACAAGATGCAATAATTAATTGCAATTGTTTAAAACGATCGATGGATGGTTATTTATAGGTGATGGCTATTTTAAAAATATAAAGTTACAATAAAACTATTAAGAATTTCAGCAAAGTTCTGGAATTTGTTCTACAGGGTAAAAGACATGATTCGACATCTTAATAGTTACCTCCAGTAGTAATGAATGTGTACTGTTGCGGTGCTGGTTTTTTATACTGTTTAATCGGTTTTTTTTAGAGGTTTGTAAATTGTCAGTAAATAAATATTCAACTGGATATGATTAGCACGTTTAATGATATTCAGGCGGTTTAGTAGAATAATCTTAATTAAAAAAACACTAAGAAAATAGATATTAATCTATACGAAATTAAACAGGCAGATGATTCCATGTGCTAAATGAGACAAATCTACATTCAACCGGAGTTGAATTGTCAAGATAATAGAGATAATTCCGAGTGGTAGTTAGCTTTGATATTCTTGTTTATCAGATGTATCTGATGGCTTTGGTCGGTTACATACTCACTGCGTTAAATTTTGCTGTATGGGAATTATCTTTCCTGACTTCTACCCACACTCTGCGCACGGAGACTTGTTAACCGTTTATGCTCAATCACAGAAAGACTTCAGGGATTTATAGGGGAGGGCTGGAGAGGGAACAATGCAAGAATCGATTTTCCAGCGGTGGAGAATGATGCTTGCTCGCGCCGGCTCAGGATATACTTAATCCACCACGAGCCGGCGCTAAGCCTGGTTTAGTGTGGTCTGAATGCTTTGAAGAGTTTGTCCACCTCGCGGCACCCCTGATCCAGCGTGGATCTGTCATTGAATACTGATGTAAAAAGCATAATATTACCCGGTTCTCTTTCCGCCAATATGATGTACTGCCAGTAGGTTATACCTTCTGCAGGTTTAAACGAAAAAGTTAACTTTGAAATTTTAGAAAAAACGGCAGTGGAGTCACAATGCTGCAGGGACAGCTGCTTATAATTGTTACATTTTTCCACCAGTATTCTTAGTTGTCCTTGCAGGTATCCCTCAAAATTTTCTCCGTCAGCGGGCCGATCCCGGGTGATGTTTATCGCCTGACCTGAAGCAAGGCTAATAACGTTAATCGTCTGGCATTTCGCATTGTCAGGAAAATGGATAATGCCTTCATTACATATACAGTTCAGTGTCATCAGTTTTACCTTAGAATTACTCATAGTCGATGTTATAAAAAAGTACCGACTGAACGTCACCAGCGGTAAAGTTGTTTCCAGTTGCATAGTATCGGGCGCGCAGGGGGATAGTCACGGTTGAAAGCCTTTTATCAAAATTACCAATAACAAAGTTTTCGCCCGGTACGACAGGAATATAGGTCGTGCCGTTTACGCCCTGAAGCAGCTGCAGAGCAATGCCCTCAGCATTGGCTCCGGTACTTAAATCGCGCCAGTAAAATAGCCCTTTGTCGGTCATATCCGCTATATTATTCCCGGTAATTTTCATCAGGATGTTCTGTGTACTCCATAAATCAGCGTTACACTTGATGCTGACATCAAAATCGCGGGTTGGCGTTTCGACAGGTCCCACTGAACGGATAGTACTGATGTTCAGCTCTTCAATGGTGGCGGTAAAATTACCGCTGCCGTTTACATCACACGTTTGGGTCGTGAAATTGATAGTGCTTTTGCCATTTTTTAAATAAAAAATCATTTCAGTATCCGTGCCAAGGCTACTCTGGACGGAAAAGATTTTCATGGTATTACTTTTTACACTGAGCACGTTGTTTTCACCGGTTTTAACCAGCTCAATAGTGATATCAACATTGGCACGGGGCAGGTAACTGTTGTCTATGCTATTACTGACCCAGGGAATGTTCGTTTCGATACCCGTGTGGAAAATTTTAGCGTTCGTTCCGCGTTCACCATTGATCGTGACATACAGCTCCAGGCCACTATTACTGCCTAACATATTGGCCAGGTTTTCACGCCTGATCACGATCTCTTCTGGAGAGGTGTCCCATGAGTTTGTCGAATTGATGTCTTTGCCACACCAGATGCTGAGTTTCATCTCCTTTCGGTACAGGATAGTTCCAATCGGTGTATTGCTATTAATTTGTGTTGGAACATCCTTTGCAAAATCAATACCCGCGTTGCTAAGCATGGTTGAATCCGTTCCGCATCTTAAATCAGCACGAGCCGGAACGGCTATCAATAGCAGCGCCGTGACAAATATAAACAGGCTGACGTTTAGCTTATACATAACTTTATTCCTTATCGCATTCACATCAAATCTGTGTCTGGGGAAACGTACTGAGTGAGCGCCAGAGTCTGCTGGAGACTCGGATCATCACCGTCACAAACGGTATTCAGACGTTCAATATTTTTTTCAGGAGAAGACTCCTTAAGGTCAATATCAAAAGTACAGGAAAACTGCTGTTTGTTTCCCCAGTTGATATTGAGGCGATCTTTTCCAACGTTCAGACGGGCGTAGATTTGTCCTCCCTGCGCTACGACCCCAACATCCTCTCCCTTGCTATCCTTAACAGATGCGCCAAACGGCAACGCATCTCCCTCTTGCGTGGTGGCTCGGATCAGAACCATGCGGCCTTTGTGGGAGGCATAATTGAGTTTTACGATTGCACCCTGCGCCGGTGCTATTTGCTGGCTGGTCGTATCAAGCTCAACGTCGAACGGCAGGCCTTTGGGGTCAATGGCCACATTGTTAATGCGATAAGGCGTCAGATAGGGCACAAGCGCATATCCCCGGCTATCGAGCTTAACGCCGGCATATCCCTCAACGCGGGCGCCAGCAGCATTTTTGGATGAGATTATCGCCATGGTATTCAGCCCCTCATAAGGGCTGGTCACGATCCCATCAGAAAATGCGACAACGCTGCCGCTCAGGCCTGCGGAATAGCTGTGATAATCCTTGCCTTTAGAGAAGCTGCCGCTTAGCGTGGCGTCATCAAATTTATAAGCGCCGCTGAGGTTGCCGGAATAGCTATTATCGGCGTCGCGCCCGGCCGATACGTTATAGTTCAACAGATCGTGTTTGCCAGCCACGCCGCTGACCTCAAGCTGCGAGGAGGTGCCGCGCTTATTAATGGTGGTATAACTGTTCAGGTTGGGCGTGTGTAAGCCGCGTCCGCTACCGAGTGGAATAGAGAAATTGAGTAAATATTGCGTTTCCTTATCCCGATTGCGGGTTTCCGTGCGGCTTACCGCTAATCCATATCCCAGCCATTTATAGGTGTTGTTATATCCCGCCTGGTACTGGGTATTGCTGTTCGTATTATTCCAGTAGTTCTCGCGATAGCCCGAAACATAAAACTGGCCTGACTTATTACCAAGATCCTGGCTTAACGTCAGGGAGATACGGTTACGGGGGCGATCGAATACGTCGAATCCGGCGTCGAAATTGTTATGCTCGATTTTGTCCGCTAAATAAACGGCATTATGCAGATCGAGATAGCCTGAAGATGAGAAACGGTAGGCCGCCAGCGAGATATTACTGTTTGTCGTCGCAATATGTTTGCTGTAGCTGGCGCGTACGCTGACGCCGTTTTTCTCATACATACTTTTACCAAAGCTTGCGCCGGTAATATCTAAAGCAAACGCGCCGACAGGAGTGCCCAGCGCTGAGCCAAGGACGCCAGAGTAGTAGAAATCCGTGGCCATCACGCCCGCATAGGCGGTAACCGTGTTACTGATCCCTCTTTTCCAGGTTCCCTGAAACACGTAGGGTTCATCAGAGACGTTAAGGTTACGCAGGCGTCCCATTGTCAGACTGTAGTTTGTGCGTCCGGGGCGCAGAAGTTCAGCCACTGAGGAAAAGGGAACGGAGAACACGCTCCGCGAACCATCGGCTTCGGTAACCATAACCTGCAGATCGCCGCTATAGCCCGTAGGATAAAGATCTTCAATCGCAAATTCACCGGGGGGAACTGAGGTTTCATAGATAACGCGATCCCGCTGTTTAATCGTCACTTTCGCGTTTGTTCGCGCGATGCCGCGCACCACCGGCGCATAGCCACGCAGCGAGTCGGGTAACATTTGTTCAGCGGTTGCGAGCCGTATACCACGGAACGAGAAGGAGTCAAAAAGGTCGCCTGACGTCGTTGCGTCGCCGAGCAAAACGCGTGATTCCCATGCCGGAATATCACGCTGTAGATTTGTCGCAAAAACGTTATAGCGGTCTCCGGAGCGATCGTCCCAACTGTAAGCGCCGGAATGATGCAGCATCCAGGCGCCCAGATTGAATTTTCCTCTCATATCGCCATAAAAGGATTGATGAGTATCGCCCTGGCTGCGCTGTTCAAAATAGGTCGAGTTATAGCTCAGATAAAGCGCTTTCTCCCCATATGACCAGATAGAGGGGGGAACATAGCCGCGGGCCGCCTGGTTGAGATAAGCCTGGGGTATGCTGACGTCAAGTCGCATATCTGAAACATTCAGATATGCTCGCGAGCCAGGAATAAGCGTTTCCAGGTGGGGGCATTCCGACCTGCCTTCCAGCGCCGCCATGCTTTCTTCGGACAGGCGGGTTGTATTTAAATTAAGGCGGGTCAACAGCGCACTATTAAAGCAGAGCTGAGATGCTTCATTATCTCCCCGTACGGTAACGCGTGCGCGGTCAATAAGCTGCCCGTTAAGGTAAATATCCGGAGTGTAATCGCCCGGAAGAATATGAAAATCGCCGTTGAAACGGCTCACATCCACCGTCGTCTGGCCGGAAATATCTTTTAAAAAATCAGGGTTAAAATAGACATCCGCTAAAGCATGAGTAGTGGATAAACCAATAATAATACTGGTGCAAACCAGGGAAAGTTTGAATCCATTAATTTTTGAATTATACATAATCACGTCCATGAACAGTGTTGATTGGTTATTCGTGTTTTATCTGCCGCTTAACAGACGAGCCATAATCGTTAACATATTCAATAAACAATGAATTATTGCCCGGATTAACTTTGACCGGATAGGAGTCAGAACCGAAAGGCGCCAGCATACTTCCCGTCAGAGAGGTCAAAACCTTATCCCCGGACATGACTTTTATCGTTGATATGGTCACAAACACCGGTGTCGGGTTTTTAATTACAATGCACTGTTTATTTTGACAGGGGGCGGTTGACCAGTGCAGCTTTTCAACTTGTTCACTGCTCGAAGCAATATTCAGGCTGCTCGGGCGATAGAAAAGTTTAATACGCGAGCGGAAAGCCATTTCAATACTGTTGGACGGCAGTTTTTGTTGTCTTGCCGGAATATCAAGGACGTTAAGCCAGAATACGGATTCACGATCCTGCGGCAGGTTGCTGCCGGTATAGGAAATACGCAGCGTCTGCCCTTGCGTGGGTTCAATTCGGAATACCGGGGGAAGGATAATAAAGGGCGATTCAATCAGGCTGACCTTAGCTTTACTGTCTCCCTTATCAATCCAGACCTGCACTAACGATGGTTTCTCCCCTTTATTTTCCAGTCGAAGCGTAATCTCCTTCTCATCAGAAGGGTAAATAACCCTGGTGCCATTAATTATGACGCCGGAAAACGACTGGAAGGATGTAAGGGCGAGGCTAAATATTAAAAAGAAGCGTGCGGCGGAATTCATTTCGCTCTCCGAAATTAATTGATCTCATATACAGGAAGACTTCATTGTGGTTTTTATTTTAGATTTATTTCAAGTTGCCTGAATATCATTTGAAATTAACTCCTCTAAACACAGCCAGCTCCAGCTCTTTTTACGGGCATTTTCGAAAACAGGATGCGTATAAGAGACAGGGCAATAACAGGGAACCGAAGTTCCCTGTACTCAATACAAGCGCGGTATTACTCGTAGTCGATCGAGTAAGTCACAGAGCTCTGTACGTCACCCGCTTCAGCTGCGGCCGTTGCGTAGTAACGCGCTGAATAGTTCAGGTTAGCGGCGCCAGAAGCCAGCGGAGTGGCAGCGTTACTACGCTGGCTGGTATTACCTGCTGCCAGGATGTTATCAGCTTCATCACGCAGCTGGATCTGGACATTCTTGGCAACCTCAGAACTCTCCGAGGAGTTATTCAGACGACCCGTGCTGGCATCAACATCTGCGCCAGCTTCAAAGAATGCACGCACTTTACTGGCGCCCGAGCAGCCGGTCAGCTTCATGGTGAAGTTGGTTGCGCCCGCGGTGGCTTCAGCAACGGCCAGCTTGGCTACAGACAGCGTCGGCAGCGTAACGGTGGCGTCACCGGTGGTGCTTTTATCAACCGTAACTTTACAGGTTGCATTCGTCAGCTTGCCGTTGATGGTAATAGTACCGTCAATAGCCATAGCGGAAGTGGAACCCAGAGCCAGAACAACCAACGAGGAAAGAAGTACTTTTTTCATAAAAATCCTTATCTGATTAAAATGCTTTTTATTCATTAAAAGCATGTGTTAGTAAATTAAATCGTTATGCACAAACTGCAAAATAAAGCGTTATTAGCGAAAAATACCGCTAAGAGCCCCGCCAACGACCCTGACAGAAAATAGTGCGATAGCGGCCAGGCCGGTAACAATAGCCGCGCCGTACTGATCGCCTTTTTGCAGTGCCGGAGAGGGGGTGGTAACAACAGACTGCCACTCTTGTTTACCGGTTTCGCTGTCAGTGTTCAGGTTTCGAAAGTAATTAATAATATCGGAGGTTAATCCTCCGCCAGAAACCTGATGCACTTCTTCTTTATTAAGATTATGCATTGCAGTCACCTTATTCCTGTTTATTTAGGAACGTTCTGGGAGAAATCGAAGAACTGCTCGGAATAGTTGTTGAACACCTGAAGAGTGGTATCCCAGTCATTAACAAGACCATATAAAGCCCCTTGTACGCCGTAGACGATACCGCCAACGCACATGCCGACCAGGGCTGCGATAATGCCTGCTCCAACAATCCCGCCGGTGTTGCCACCGCCAACGCCGCCTTTATACAGGCCACTGGTAATGCCCATTACGCCGCCCAGTACGGCTGCGCCGAGAGAGCTAAACAGGCCGGCACCAGAAACTTCGTTGATTTCCTGCACATGTAATTCACGCATATAAAATATCCTTATCCCAGATAACTGATTTAAAATAAAATACAAAACTATTCAACATCACAACAGTATTCAGGGTTTGTTTCTGCTCAAGGACGAAATTAAACCCTGATGTTGTATGCCTGATAATCTTGCTGAGAGTAGGGGGCTTCCCCCTGGCAAAATAATGTTAATGAATGTGAATTTTTAACTCAATAGAATAAAATCCAAATTCATTTACTCTTTTGGTAATGCGCTTTTGGGTAATTCAGTAATAGTTCCGCCATTGACCAGGATAATTCTGTCCGCGCTGCGGATGGTTTCCGGGCGGTGAGCAATAATAATTCTTGTGATATCCATTTTCTTTATTGCATCGTTAATTCCTTTCTCTCTGGCAATATCAAGATGGCTGGTTGCCTCGTCCAGAAGCAGGATTTTTGGCTGTCGATAAAGGGCGCGGGCCAACAGAACACGTTGTATTTGTCCGCCGGATAAGGATGAACCCATATCGCCTACCAGGCTGTTGTAGCCCATTGGCATGGCCATTATATCTTCATGAATGTGGGCCAGCTTCGCGGCCTGCTCGACCCTGTCGGGCGCCATCAGGGAATCGAAGAAGCTGATATTGTCCATGATCGATCCGGCAAAAAGGATATCATCTTGCATCACGCTGCTCACATGCTCCCTGTACCAGCTCATGCCGAGCTTACGAATATCCTGGCCGTTAATTTCAATACAGCCATCTTCGGGTTTGAGCAGCCCCAGCAGCAGTTTCGCTAAGGTTGATTTCCCCTGTCCGGATGGCCCAACGATGGCGACCGATTCCCCTGATTCAATGCGCAGCGAGCAGCGCTGAAAAATCCACGGTTCCGTTGCGGCATAGCGAAAAGTCAGGTTTTTTACCTCGATGGGGAGTGCGGTATCGCTGGAGGGCAGGGCGATAGTACTATCCATATCTCCCTCTTTTTCCGTCAGAACAATGTCGGCCAGACGCTCGCCGTGAAGACGTAGCATCCAGAATTCAATGATAGCGTCGATAAGCCCCGTCGTGCGGCCAGTAAACTGATCGGCAAAGCTGGTGAATGCGATCAACATACCCGCAGAGAAATTACCCTCCAGTACCTCCAGCGCCGCCATCCAGATCAGCACAATACGTCCCACGCCTGAAATCAGCCCCTGCAGGGTATTGAAGCCGATTGACAGACGCTGGATATGGATCCCTTTATTTGTCGCTTCAACCAGTTCGTTAGCGTACGTTGAAACGCGCATCTCCTGCTTATTGTTTAGCTTAACGGCCTGTACGCCCCTTATGGATTCAAGAAGCTGTGACTGCGCGCGCGCCGAGGCGATGAGCTGTTCTTCATTTGCCTGGCGAAACGGACGAAAGGAGATCCAGCGGATCAGGATGTAAACCAGCACCAGCACCAGCACCACAAACGTCAGTTTAACGTTATAGGTAAACAGGACGATCAGCGTCACGATGGCCATTACGCCGTCCAGAATGGAAGAGATAAAGCGACTGGTTAGGGTGTTCTGAATGGTGGTGATCGATCCGTAGCGTGAAACAATATCCCCGACGTGCCGCTCCTCGAACCAGGCCATCGGCAGTCCCAACAGGTGAGAACAGACGTTAGCAGACCATTGAACGCTCAACATGCTTGAAAACCACGTTGTCACCCAGGCGCGTATTGCCGAGAGGATATTTTGCAGGACCACCACCGTAATGAACGCGCAGCCCAGCAGGGTGAGAAGATCGTAGTCGGCGGAAACCAGCACCTGGTCCATTACCCACTGGCTATAAAAAGGCGTCAACAGGCCAAAAACTTCCAGCCCTATAGAGAGGATCATAACCTGAAAAAACGCTGACCCAATGCCGCTTACGTTGCCAATAAGCTTCAGCATGGAGAGCGACTCTTTCTCCTCTTTTTTGACAAAGTCGGCGTTAGGTATCAGTTCCAGAGCGATGCCGGTAAAGGATTTGGAGACTTCGCTCAGCGCCACTTCTCTTCGACCGCGGCTGGGATCGTGAATAATGATTTTCTTTTTAGTGACCTCCTTGAGCACCACAAAATGGTTCATGTCCCAGTGTAAAATACAGGGCATACTGAGCTTGTGCAGTTCGTCAATTTCCAGACGTAGCGCGCGGGTCGACATACCCAACTGCTGGGAAACTTGCATAATATCGGCAAGCGTTGCCCCCTTCAGCGAGGTTGAAAAGCGCCGACGCAGCGTGATCATATCTATTTTATAACCGTAGTAGTTCGCAATCATGCCTGTGCAGGTCAGGCCACACTCTGCGGCCTGCGTTTGCTGTATGACGGGTAGCCGCTTACGCCAGGAAAAGTCCAGTTTTTCAAGTAAATTCATCATATAACCTTGTTCAAATTTTTAGAGAGTGCTGCTGCGGCGAAGCGCGTAAAGCGGCTCCAGTACCCATTCATATAGTCGGCGTTTGTCGATCAGAAAATCAGCTTCCAGAGCGCTACCCGGCTGAAGTTTTACCTGTTGACCATAGGCATGAATAAACTGCTTATCGAGTTTGACCTTCACTATGTAGTGCTGCTCATTAACCTGAGAATTACCGGTGATGGCGGAGACTTCCTGAGGAGAAAGCGAAACGCGGGAGACATCAGAGACAACGCCATACTGCTGGCCAAATTTTTGCCACGGATAAGCCTGGTAGCGCAGCGTGACCCGCTGCCCGGGAACAATAAAGCCAATTGCCCGGCTGCTTACCATCATGCGGGCCTGCAGCGCGGCATTTTCCGGCAAAAGTGACGCCACGGTTTGCCCGGCGTTGACCATTTGTCCTTGCTTAACCAGCACGGAGGCAATTGTCGCGTTTAGCGGCGCATTCAGCACGATGGAACGACGTGATTCATTCTCCATCATGGCCTGCTTAAGTTCTGACAGGCGCCTGTTGATGTCATTAATTTTGTCAATTTTATTGATGGGATGTTCACGCATCTGCTGCAGAACGCGAGTGAGCTGCTGCTGAAGATCAATCTGTTGACGTGCCACGTCCTGCGCTCTGGACTGTGCTTCCAGAAGGGAAACTTCCTGCTCTTCGACCTGGCGATTTGAGGCGTATCCTTCGTCACGCATGAGTTTCAGTTTTTTCAACTGCCCCTCGGCAAGCCGGACTTGCCGGAGACGGCTGGCATAGATACCCTCTAATTTCTTTAGCTGCTGCTCTAAAAAATTCTTTTGGTTTTCATCACCCCGGAGCGTTTCCGCTGAGAGGATATCGAGGTTTTTTAGCTCCTGCTCCAGCGCGTCATTCTGCAGCGAAAGCTGTCGGGCGATACTTTCTCGTGTCTGGCCATACCGGGTTGAGATTTCCGAAGAGAGGGTGGCGATAGTGCTGCCTTTCTTAACGCTTTGTCCTTCCTGGATGGGAAGCTCCACGATGGTACCCGCGCTGACGGCGACGATATCAATAACCCCATCCACGGGTACCAGCGCGCCGGTCATTGTTTCCCGTTTGGTGTAGCTGCCAAAGAAAACCAACAGCAACGTAGCGACCGTCACTAAACCCGCCAGAGAGATAATTACCCAGCGCCAGGGGGGACAATATAATGCCACGCTGCCGATGGATTTTGCTTTATTCGCTTCCAGGGCTTCCTTGCGAAATAATGAATTGGACATAACCTTTTCCAAAAATAATTTATGTTGAGCAACTGAATTTAGTGAGATAGGCATAGTCGAGCTCACCGGTAGCTTTGGCGAGCTGAATATTTGCTGTTATATAGTCATATCGCGCTTTAGCGAGTTCTTTTAATGACTTGTAGTAATCGCTTTCAGCGTTCAGCATATCCAGAACGGTTCTTTGCCCTATTTGTTTTCCATACGTGGTTGATTCGAGCCGTTTCTTTGCAGAAGCAATCGATTTTTGCAAGGCACGTATTTTGGCGTCATTAGCGATAATGGCGTACCAGGCACGTTCCGCTTCCTCCAGCGCTTTACGCTGAGCATCCAGCAGCAGCTCGCGGGATTGTTCTTTACGGTGGGCCGCTTCGATACTCTGCGCAATATGGCCTCCGCCCGCAAATATCGGTATGGAGACGTTAATTCCGATATTGGTGTTTCGCGTCTTGGACGTTGTACCAAACAGAAAATCGAAGTCGTTTTCATTTTCTCCCCCGACTCCAGTTGTTACCATAGGCAGCCTGCAGGGTGACAACCGGTAGGTGGTTACTCGTGCTGGCGATAACGTCGGCCTTGCTTTGATCAAGAGTGAACGGGCTAGCTGTACGTTGAGATTATTTTGATTGCTGTGGGATCTTCACTTTTTTAAGGTCGGGAAGCTGCGGCGATACGAAGCACTCCATGTTATTAAGCGGCACGGTATCCCCCGGCAGCCCCGTGATTTTTGTAAAGCGGATCCTGGCGTTATTGAGATCGTTTTCGGCAATAATAATCTCTACCGCGGCGTTATCGTAGTTAGCCAGGGCTTCATCAACCTCAAGTCGCGTTTGTTCTCCAAGCTCCAGCCCCCGTCGTGCCTGCCGTAACTGCTGCTGGAACGCGTTCCGGGTACGTTCCGCATTTTTTAGCGCCTGAGAGGCATAAGCTACTGAAAAACCAGGCTTCGCTCACGTCGGTAATAAGCTGCTGTTGCATCAACATATAATTAATCTGCCCCTGATCGGCCATCGCCTCTGCACGTCTCCAGGTGGCATATTTTTCGATATCAAAAATCGGCTGGCTTAAATTGATGCTGTAGTTATGGCGGGTTACCCCCGCGGCATAGGCAGCTTTTGGCTGATCCTGTTTAGAATACCCCCCAGTAAGATTTATCTGTGGTAATAAGCCCGAGAAGCCCTGCAGTCGCTTTTGTTGCTCCGCTTCGTTAAGTTCACGCGCCGCGCGTATACCAGTATCGTAACTATCGGCGGCCAGTATGGCCTGTTGGAGCGTCAGGGATGCTGCGTCATGGCTGATAAAAAAGAGTAATAGCGCCAGCAAAGCGTTGTGTAATTCTCTGAATTGCATCGCGTTATTCCATCATCCCGGTCACATACATATATTTAATTAATTCACTGTTGCTGGACAGGTTGAGCTTTTTCATGGCATTTTGTTTTTGCGTCGCCACGGTGCTGTTTGATTTATTTTTCCTGCCGGCAATATCTGAAATTGAGCACCCCTGCGCCACCAGGTACAGAACTTCCCACTCTTTGGCGTAAGGGGACAACTGTCGGTCATCGGTCTCATCGACAATCTGCATTAGATTTTTTGAAATAAAAGGGATATTTTCCGGTACTGGATCAGTTCGATAATCCTGCGAATCCCGGCGAGCCCTTCTCAACGCTGATGGTGGCTTCAAATTTCATATCAATAATATGGGTAACAGATAGGGGTGCTGATTGGCGACGAGAATCGCTCGTTTGATATTGCGTTCGATGCACAATCTATTGAACTTTTTACTGTTGGCAAGCCATGTTTTATTGTTCGATAAGAAGGCGAACTCGGTGAACAGAAGATTGACCCGATCGTTTTCTATCGCGTTAAACAGAGCGGGCATGGTGTGATAAAAGGTGATTTCAATATTGCTGCCTTTCGTTTCTTTTTCAAGATAATGCGCGATCTCTTCCTGAAATAGCGAAAAGTCATAAAATATTGCAACGCTAAGTTTTTTAGGCTTATTGTACATATTTAATCTCATATATTTATATTATGTTTAAGCAGGCTTTCGGTCTGCGCTGGAATGAGTTATTAGTTCTACTGCGATGAGACTCAAACAAAACCGGGGTTGTGCGGATTAACGTATGCTGATGCACTTTAGTCTTGTTGTGAATGTCGTAGTCGCGCGCATATTAAACGAGTTAAACGGCGAATGCTCGAAAGCAGGTTTCCTGAAAATTGACTTGCGTGTCCATAGACCTTATTTCCCTTTGATACTACAGTTTCCATTTCCACCTTACTCGTGCCTGAGGAAGATGGTTTAGAGCCCTTTAACATTACTTTGGGTTTTTAGTTTTAACAAAATGTTACCGTCGACCGTAATTGTTTGTGACGATTGAAATCTTATCGTTAATAGTTAATTGCTATTATTGTGGAGCTATAATGAAAATGGTGGCATTAGAAATGCTTAAGTAATGTTTCGCTTTAAGCTTTGGAGGGGGAATGTGAACAGGGTGGCGGTAAGGGGTTTGATGTGTTTCACTGTTAATGGTGGTTTGCTTGGGTTTTCATGCTTAACTGTTGGTGGATTTACTTGTTTGTGATGATTAAGTCAATCAGAGTTTGTTTAGTTTAATTGATTAAGTGGTGGGGGTTCGACGAGTGTGGTCAGGCTAAATATGTCGGTATTAAAAATAATAATCAATCAGCGCATAGTAAAAAAACAGACAATGCCATACGGCAACCAGGACAATTCCCTGTTACTCCCAGGATGATACCACATATCGGCTGGGATTAACGCCTGTGGCAAATAAGATAATTCCATGCGTGGGTGGTTCTGGATTTTATACATTTATAAAAGTATGGTGAAGAGAATAACGAGGCTGCCTGACAGCAGCAATATTAAGAAGCATTCGCTGCCGCCTGTATCACATTACTCAACGAGAATTTGCTGCTCGCACCCGTAAAGTGGATAGTTGTTGCGGGCTAAGGCCGCTGGTGACGAAAGAGATTACTTGAGCGTTGACTAACATAGTTGCGTATCCACTATTGCAGGATAAGTTAACATAGCCAGCATCTTCATCATCACGCTGTGCTTAACGTTGGTTTCCTCATCTCCACTTTATTTCATCTTTGTTACTCTTACTGACGTTGCACTCATTACACATAATTTGAAGATTAGAGAGATCGAGGGCTAAATGTGGATACAGAGAGCGTGGTTTAATATGGTCAACGTGCATTACCATCCCATCACCTGGGCCACGTCCACACACTGAACATGTGTTGCCATATTCTCTGAAGGCCTGGTAAACGTAAGCGTCTCCACTCTGATGAATCGTAGAATGTGGTGGCTTCGCGGGCTGACTGCTGCCGTTGTTGTTGCTCGCGCTGGAGTTGCTGTTGCTCGTGCTGGAACTGTTCGAATAATCGCACATGCCCATCGGCTTTATAATAATTACCCCATACATCCTTGCTGTTGCCACCATCCCCTTTATCCTGGGACTTCCATCGGGTCAGATGGATATAGCCTGCCTGCTATCATTTTCATCACTATAAAAAGAACCCAACCCACTACAGCAATAAAAAATTATAGCTTCCACTTGTTACCTCTGTTCATACCACATGCTTTACCAGGGCTTTTTCCGGATGGACGGTTACTGTTTGCCAGGCATACACCGATATCTTTCAGGAAAGCCTGGCGGTTACGTTTTTAAGATCGTCGGCGTAGTGCAGCGGCATCTTACGGTTTGACCCTTACTGACTCATACTCAGAATCGTGCGGATATTCCGCGCGCTGGTGGCAATAATATCGATCGCGCCGGTACGCAATGCGCCCATAATCGCCATCGCCTTGGTATTTTCAGAGGCAATCGCGATAACGCAAGGGATCTGGCGTAGTTCATCAATGCTTAAGCCAATCACCCGGTTATCCATCACGGTATTGACATGCTCGCCGCGGGCGTTGAAAAAGTCGTATCCGGCAATATCGCCAATCACCCCCTGATTGAGGCTGGCATCGTTGATCTCCTGGGGCGTAAACCAGCCCAGCTTGACCATGTAGCTCTCTTCGTTCATATCGCCAATGCCGACCAGGGCGATATCCGCTTTGCGCGCGCGATCGAGCGTCTCTTTGATGGTTCCGTTTTGTAATAACAGCTCTTTAAGCTGAATATTTTCCACATAGGCAGGGGCATACAGCGGATCGCTGCTGCCGCCAAATTTCTTCGCCAGCAAACGGCTGATATGGTCGGCGTTAATCACATCGCCAGGACGATGCGTACCGCCAATACCACAAATGAACCGGCAGTCCCGGCCCTGAATCGTTTCCCGAGAACTCCGCCACCGATGCGACATTTCTGCCCTGGCCCACGGCCACCACCACATTATCTTTCAGCACATTATTCAGATGTGCGGGATACCAGGGAGGCTACCTGACGACGCTGCTCTTCTTCGTCCTGATGATCAAGGGCAATCAGCGCCCGGCTGATGGGAAAACGCTCTTTAAGCTGCTTTCCAGCTGCGTGCTGAATACCGGGTGGTAGCGAACGCTGATTTCAACGATCCCTTCCTCTTTTGCCCGTTTCAGCAGGCGCCCAACCTTAATGCGGGAGAAGCCAAACTTATTCGCGATCTCTTCCTGAGTTATCTCATCACAGTAATAAGCAACGGCGATCTCCGTGAGCAACTCATATTCCTGCGACACACATGGGTTTGTCCATTCAGCGCTTTTCTCCTGCTGTGGATGTAATGAATGGGGAAAACTTTGCAGATTGTATACCAAATGCCCCTGTCCAGTATGCAGGTTTCCTCAGCATGGCATGAGGAAACCTGCGGGAGTGAGGCGTTCCGCTCACTGGCGCAGAGGCATCAGCCGCCCCAGCGCGAAAGCGGTTGCATGGCGGAAACCGACAATCGCTTTCACAAACAAACTTTCTCCTGCGCCTCTGCTGTTGGCGCGGAATCTTTCAGACATTCGCCTGCCGTCGTGATAATCATCGCCAAAGAGACGGCCCCGGCATCCGGCGTTCCAAGGCTCACGCTCCGCCAGCGGTCGCGCGCGACCTATTTTCGGCACGAGCTGCGCGGTGTTTTTCCGCACTCTGCCGGGCAACGTCTGCCGCTCTTTGCCACGCCTGCGCCAGCGACGCGCTTCCGGCTGCCGCCTGTAGCGCGTCAACTGAAGGGATGAAGCACATCAACCAGCGTTTTATCTCCCGGTTTTGCCTTGCCGAAGTGCATCACGCCGGAACAGGCTTGCACTACCCGCGCGGGCCACATCCTGCGCATCCGGACGTTTTTCATTGCCCAGCGCCGTACCCAGCGTATTGAGAATCACGCCCCAGATTAGCGCCGGAGGTGCCGCCTGCTTCATCGGCCCAGGCATCCGCGGCGCACTGCAAGAGGGAACCGACTCCCGCTCCCTTTGTAACGCCGCTTCAGCCGCCCGGCGCGCGGCGCTGACGCCTCTTTCCATGCCGATGCCGTGATCGCCGTCGCCAGCGATGGCATCAATTCGTCCAAGCTCTCCGGCACTGGCGGATGATCTTTTCCGCCACGGCGTTAAGAATACGCATCGCCGTTTCCGCTGCCTGCCTGGACTCTTCGCTACCTTGTGGGAGCGTTGGCGCGGCAATTTGTTCGCACTGTTCCGCCGTCAGCGGCTGATGCGCGATGACGGAGCCGCGCTTAAACGCTGGCGTACAGGCCGGAGCAAGCCACAATGACTCCAGATCCTCATCAAACCACACCAGCGTCAGCGACATGCCCGCCATATTAAAACTGGTGACAAATTCGCCAATTTGTACGTCCGCCACCACAATGCCGGCCTCCCGCAGACGCGGCTCGACGTAATGCCAGAGAACAAACAGCTCTTCATATTTCACCGCGCCAAGGCCATTGACGATGACGCCTGCTCTCGCCCCTTTTGCGCCCGCAACCTCCGGCGGCATCTCCTGTAATAATGTTGTCCGTCAACATGGCGGCCAGCCTGTCGGCAGAGGGAACAGGAATATCGTTAATACCCGGTTCGCCGTGGATCCCATACCAAATCCCATCATTCCGTCGGGGACGGTAAAAAGCGGGCTATCGGAACCGGGTAGAGTACAACCGCCGAAAGCCAGTCCCAGTGAACAGGTTCGCGAATTTGCCCGACGGGCGATTCGCCAGCACTTCCGCTAAGGAATCGCCACGCTCTGCAGCGGCGGCGGCAACTTTAAACACCACCAGATCGCCAGCCACGCCGCGGCGCTTTTCTTTTTCCGCCAGCGTGGCGCTGGAAATATCGTCGGTTACCGCGATCGTCTCACAGGGGATCCCTTCCGCCCGCAGCCTTTCGCACGCCAGGCCAAAGTGCAAAACATCGCCGGCGTAATTACCGAATGCCAACAGCACGCCGCCGCCGTTACTGGCGGCGCGCGCGACGGAACAGATTTGTTGCGCTGAAGGGGATGCAAACAGGTTGCCCATGGCGGCGCCATGCGCCAGCCCCTGCCCGACCAGACCGGCGAAGGCCGGATAGTGTCCGGAACCGCCGCCAACCACAATTGCGACGCTACCGGGTTTGCTTTGCGTGTTGCGGACTACGCCGCCCGGAACCTGGCGCACCAGCGATGCGTGCGCATTAACAAATCCCGCGGCCATTTCCTTCGCGAAATCTGCGGGTCGATTAAATATCCAGGTCATTTTGTTCTCCCGAGTGTTGGAATGACTCCCCCCGGTTGCCGGGCCTGTGGCCGTCAGCGCATCATCACAAATGAACACTAGCAGCTCATATGTGATGAGCAAATATTCACTCTGTGAAAATGTGAGCCTGCTCTTATTTTGGTTAAATACCCTTTAAAAGTCCATTTTGCTTCTATTTTAAGCGCATTTTTCTTGCTAAAACTCATTTAACACATGAAACAAGCATGAACATTTGAACAACCTAATCTGTTTCCCCTGAACATCATCACACTTATGTGCATCAGATGGTCAAGTGTTCGGCTTTAAAAGGAGCATATTGATGTTGAAAATCGCTATCGGCGCTGATGACGCTGCGACTGACCTCAAAAATCAGGTCAAAGCGCATCTGCAAAAAAAGGGCCTTGACGTTGTCGACTTCAGCCACGATGTGGCAGGCAATGAGCAAATCTACCCGGATATCGCTTTTAATCTCGCTTCGGCTATTAAAGAAGGTGTGTTCGGGCGCGGCATCCTGCTGTGCGGCACCGGGATTGGTATGGCGATAGTGGCGAATAAGGTGCCGGGGATCCGCGCAGCGCAGTGCCATGATGTTTACTCCGCCTCGCGCGCACGTAAAAGCAATAATGCGCAAATCATGACGATCGGGGCGCGGGTCGTCGGCGAGGAGCTGGCGCTGATGCTGGTTGATGCCTGGCTTGAGGCCGAATTTGAAGCCGGCCGCTCAGGACCAAAGGTACAGCGTATCGATTATTACGAAACGTTAACGCGCTCTGGTCAGACGGCCTGAAAGGAAGAGAAGTTGTTCGATGACGATACCTGCAACGTCAGGCTGTCGCCACCGCTTAAATAAATAAGAGAAAAAGTACTGCACCCTACAATCAAATGCGCAGGGATCGCCATTTGATCAATAACACTCGCGAGTTTTACTTCTGTCCGGTTGACGAAGTGTGGTGAAGCATCGCAATGATAATATTGCAGGATACACTTATGAATATGATGAAAAATAAAAGCACAAAGATCCTGGCGCTGTTTTGTGCTCTTTCTTTTCTGATGTATGTAGACCGGGTCAATCTGTCTGCCTCGGCGGCATTAATTAAAGAGGAGATCGGTCTCGATAATACCGAACTGGGCATTGTCTTCTCAGCGTTTGCTTATACCTACCTGGTTTTCCAGATTATCGGCGGTTGGTTTTGCGATCGCTTCGGCGCGAAACGAACCATTATTATCTGCGGCAGCATCTGGGTTGTCGCGACCATATGCACGGGCTTTGTCGGCGGTTTTGCCTCGCTGTTTTTCAGCCGTCTCTTATTAGGTATTGGGGAAGGTGCGGCGTTGCCCTCGCAGGCGCGCGCCATTTCCTTCTGGTTTAAAAAGGAAAAACGCGGATTCGTGCAGGGGCTGACGCATTCATTCTCCCGCTTTGGTAATGCCGTCACGCCTTCCTTAGTGGCGCTGCTGGTGCTGGCTCATTCCTGGCGTTTTTCATTTATTGCGCTCGGAGTACTGACCGCTATCTGGCTGCTGATGTGGATTGCCTGGTTTCGCGATACGCCGCATCAGTTCACACAATTAAGTAAAGAAGAGCTGGCGCAATATCCGCAGGCCGATCCGGACGTGTCGGAAAAGGTAAAAGAACCTACTCCGTGGGGCGCGCTGTTAAAACGTATGGGGCCGACAATGGGCGTCTATTTTTGCTACGGCTGGACGGGATGGCTGTTTTTTACCTGGCTACCGACATTTTTTATGAGTGGCCGCGGCATGGATATTAAATCGTCAGCGCTGTTTACTTCCGGCGTCTTTCTTTCCGGCGTGGTGGGAAATACCGTTGGCGGCGTCCTGAGCGATTATATTTATAAACGTAGTGGTAATGTCGTCGCGGCGCGGCGCAACGTTATTATATTCAGTTTTCTGAGCGCGCTGTTACTCCTGATCCCGGTTATTCTCTCATCGTCAATGACTGTGATTACTTTGTGCCTGGCCGTCGCCTTCTTCTGTCTTGAATTAACTATCGGTCCTATCTGGGCGGTGCCGATGGATATCACGCCCAAACATGTGGGTATTGCCAGCGGTCTGATGAATGCGGGCTCCGCCGTCGCAGGGATCATTTCTCCGATTCTGTTCGGCGTCATCATCGACAGAACCGGCAACTGGAGCCTGCCATTTTATGGCTCTGTCGTCCTGCTGATGGTGGGCATCATCCTGACCTTCTTTATGCGTCCGGATATTCCGTTGCAGGAAAAGAGAGGCCGTACCGACGCGCATCCGCAAGTCAGCCATCCGTAACCCCAGTTATTAAGGAAATATTATGTCTTTACCTGTCATTGCTATGGTGCTCGGCGATCCCGCTGGCGTTGGCCCGGAACTGGTCGCTAAAGTGCTCTCCGATCGCGCATTACTGCAGAAAGCGCATTTCATCCTCATTGCCGATCGCGACGAAATGAAAAAAGGTATGGCGATCGCTGGCCGTGAATTCCCGTGGCGCGACGTTGCCGCGCCGACAACGGCGGATCTCACCGTTGGCGAAGCGCTGTTGATTCACCATCGCTGTAGCCATCCGGCGCCGTTTGAGTACGGCAAAGCGACGGCGCAAAGCGGCGTGTATATTCTGGAGACGCTGAAAAAAGCGCTGGAGCTCACGCAGTCAGGGCTTGCACAAGCTATCTGCTTCGCGCCGTTAAACAAACAGGCCATGCATATGGGCGGACTGGCGTTCCGCGATGAGCTTCACTGGTTTGCCCATCAGCTGGACTGGACGCCGTTTTGCTGCGAAGTGAATGTCGTTGACAACGTATGGGCCGGACGCGCGACGTCGCACATTCCGTTTCGCGATATTGTGAGCAACCTGTCCATCGACGGGGTGCTGGACACCATCACCCTTATGCACAACACCCTGCGTCAGGCGGGGTTCGCCACGCCCCGTATTGCGGTGCAGGCGCTGAATCCACACGGCGGCGAGAACGGGCTGTTCGGCGACGAAGAGCAGACCATCATTCGTCCGGCGATGGAGAAAGCGCGTCAGCAGGGGATCAACGTCTTCGGACCTTATCCCGCAGATACCACCTGGAAGGCGATGCAAACCGAGAAACTGGACGCGGTCGTTTCGATGTATCACGACCAGTTTGCCACCGCCTTAAAAATGCTGGGCTTTGAGCGCGGCGTGACGGTGCAGGGCGGCCTTCCCGTACCGATCACGACAGCGAATCACGGCACGGCCTACAACCTGTATGGTCAGAATGCGGCAACGCCGTCCGCTTTTGAACAGGCGGTGCTGTTAGCGATACGTATGGCGAAAGGAAGCCAGCAGACGCGGCAGATAGCGCCCGCTCCGGTCGCTGAGGAGGAGAAACAGTGAGCTTACGCATCGGTGTGAACACCGCGATGTTTGATGGTCTGGACCCCGACATTGCCTTTGCCACGATAGCGGAGGCGGGATTTCACTCTGTTGAGCTGGCGTATAACCAGGGATATGTCGGTGGCCTGAGTCCTGAGCTGTTCAGCGCGCGCCATGCCGATCGCATTCTCGCTCTCCTGGAGAAGCACCGCCTGACAACCCACACGCTGGGCGCCACGATGAATCTGGCCGCTGACGATGCCATCGCAGACTTTAGTCAGCGGATTCGCTTCGCTGAGATGATTGGCGCCAGGCGGCTTACGGTGTGCCTGGGGCGTCGCGCCGATCGCGAATTGATTATCGAGCGGCTGAAGGTCCTGGCGGACGTCGCCCTGGCGCATCAGTGCGTCATCTGTATTGAAAACGGCGGCGATCCGGGCTTTGATCTGTTCGCGCTGGCGGAAGATGGCTTTGCGATATTAGAGGCGGTAAACAGCCCTGCGCTGGCGTTTAATATCGACGCCGGCAATATGGTGTCGCTATGCCCGCAGGTCGATGCCATTGCGCAGGCGCTGGCGATGATGCCAGCTGCCGCGCATTGTCATATTAAAGACGTCAGCGTCCGCCAGGGAGAGTTCTTTTTCCCCGCCATTGGCGAAGGCGACCTTAATTATCCGCCGTTGCTGGATGCCCTGGCGGAACAGGGCATCCCTTGCAGCTTTGAAATCCCGCTACGGATGCACCGCCGCGGCGACAGCTATCCCGAGCGCGCTTCCCGCCCCGTTCCGCCAGCGACCAGCCTCGCCGTTCTGCAACGCTCACGCCAGACCCTGCTGCCCTGGCTTGAATAAGGCGGGGCTATGTATGTCAGGGTGAACGCTGACAGGGTTATAGCTGAGGGGATTGTCACTTTGTGCTTATCCGGCCAGCGGACATAGACAAATCAACGCAACTTTTATAAACCGGATAGCTGGCCGGTTTTCTTGCCGGTCAGGGAAAGGTTCCGTCCCGCTGTACTAATCTTAAGGTCATCCCCCAGTCACACCATAACCAGGCAGGAGTGAACACAATGAAAGTCAAAGCTATTGGCGCCTATTCGGCAACGCAACCGCTGGAGTCGATGGATATCTCCCGTCGCGAACCGGGCCCGCATGATGTGCAAATTGAGATTGCCTATTGCGGCGTCTGCCATTCCGATATCCACCAGGTGCGCTCAGAGTGGGCGGGCACCCTCTATCCATGCGTGCCGGGCCATGAAATTGTCGGGCGCGTGACGGCGACGGGGGAGCAGGTTGAAAAATATCAGACGGGCGATCTGGTCGGCGTAGGCTGTATCGTCGACAGCTGTAAACACTGTGGCGACTGCGATGACGGGCTGGAGAACTACTGCGACCATATGGTTGGCACCTATAACGGCCCGACGCCAGATGCGCCAGGCCATACTCTCGGCGGCTATTCGCAGCAGATTGTCGTTGATGAGCGCTATGTCTTACGGATAACCCATCCGGAATCACAGCTGGCTGCCGTCGCGCCGCTGCTGTGCGCGGGCATCACCACTTACTCGCCGCTGCGCCACTGGCAGGTCGGGCCGGGGAAAAAAGTGGGCGTGGTCGGCATTGGCGGGCTTGGTCATATGGGGATCAAGCTGGCGCATGCGATGGGCGCGCACGTGGTGGCTTTCACCACATCGGAATCTAAACGTGACGCCGCGAAAGCCCTCGGTGCCGACGAGGTGGTTGTTTCGCGTAACGCTGAAGAGATGAAGGCCCATCTTAAGAGCTTCGACTTCATTCTGAACACGGTCGCGGCGCCGCATAATCTGGACGCCTTTACGACGCTGCTGAAACGCGATGGCACCATGACGCTGGTGGGCGCGCCGGCCACCCCGCACGACTCGCCGGAGGTGTTTAACCTGATCATGAAGCGCCGCGCGATTGCCGGTTCAATGATCGGCGGCATCCCTGAAACCCAGGAGATGCTCGATTTCTGCGCCGAACACGGCATCGTCGCCGACATCGAAATGATCCGCGCGGAGCAAATTAACGACGCCTACGAGCGGATGCTGAAAGGCGATGTACACTACCGTTTCGTGATTGATAACGCTACGCTGACCGCCTGAGGCCACACCTCTTAACGCCGCATCCGACAGGGTGCGGCAGCGTCATGCAGCCTGCTTGCCGCCAGCAGATCGGCAACCGTATCGATATCATGCGTTACGCCGGGGTCGGCAAGCGCAAGATCCAGCACTTCACCGCACGCGCGCGCCGCTTTTACCACCGTTCTGGCTCCCACGTCGCCGTCAAGCGCCGCCAGAAGGGGGAACCAGCGACGGGAAAAGCCGACCGGATGCCCCGACAGCTGGCGATAGCGGGGGAGCACTACCGATTTCTGGCAAAGCGCCTGCGCCACGGCGCGCAGGGAAGCGGGGCGGATAAGCGGGAGATCGCCGGGCAGAATTAACCATCCGTCCGCATCTGCCGTCGCGCGAACGCCCAGCGAGACAGATTCTCCCATACCGCGCGTTCCGCCTGCGGGCCTGACCAGATGGCCGCGCAGTCCGGCCTCTGCCACCGCCCGGATGACGTGTTCCAGAACGGAATAAGCGCCAAGCGGCGTATCCAGCTTATGCGTCGTCGCGCCGGAGGCGAGAAACCGCTCGCCTTTGCCCGCGGCAAGGATAATCACCACTGGCGGATTCATCCGCTTTCTTCCCCTTGCAGACGCGCCGCCGCTACGTCCGCCAGCACCGACAGCGCCAGCGAACGGGCGTCGCGCGCCTGCGGGAAAATGCCGACCGGGGCTTTGATACGGGCGATATCCGCCTCGCGCCAGCCCTGTTCAACCAACTTCGCCACCCGCTTACGGTGGGTGCGACAGCTGCCCAGCGCGCCGATATAAAACGGCTTTGCCGCCAGCGCCGCCTGCAAAACCGGCAGTTCGCGATCGAGATCGTGCCACAGCAGGATCACCGCCGTGTCGGCGTCCGGCATCTGCGGTAGCGAAGCGTCGGCGCACAGTTGGACATCGTAGCCCGCCGCCTCAGCGAGCAGGGCGGTGGACTGCGCCTCGACGGAGCGGCCAAAAATCATTACCCGAACGCAGGGGCGAAAACCCTGCACAAACTCGTCGTCACGCCAGCGCGCGCGGGCGTAGCCGGGCTGCATGTGCAGCGTTTGCGTCGCAGAGTTGTAGCGCAGGCTGGCCGACTGGCGCTGCTCCAGCGCCTTCAGCACCGCCAGCAGCGGCTGCGCCGAGCGGAGCTTATGAATGCGCAGGGTAATCCCGCCGCCGCAGGGTAGAACGATGTCGAACCACGGCGAACCCGCGCCATAGCGCACCGTGCGATCCTGACCGCTGCGGATGACCTCCAGCGCTTCAAAGGCAACCGCCGACTCCACGCAGCCGCCGGAGACAAAGCCGCAATAGTGACCGTCCTCGCGAACGGCCATCTGCGCCCCCAACGGGCGCGCCGCGCCGCCCGTAATCTCAACCAGCGTCACCAGCGCCGCCTCCATACCGGCGGCTAGCGCCTCCCGCGCGAAGCGCAGCACATCCCGACCATCGTCGGTAAGAAAAGCGACCTGCGGATCCCTGACCGCCTCTGCCGTCAGGCCGGTAAGCGATTGCTGCATCCTCTCTCCTTATACCGCATCCGGTAGCGCGCTGAGCAGTTTGTCCAGCCTGATCGGGTAATCGCGCACCCGCACGCCGGTGGCGTTATAAACGGCATTGGCGATGGCGGCGCTGACGCCGCACAGCCCCAGCTCGCCGACGCCTTTGGCCTTCATCGGAGAGGAGATGGGATCGGTGTCCTCAAGGAAGATCACCTCCTGCTGCGGAATATCGGCATGGACGGGCACTTCATAGGCCGCCAGATCGTGATTAACGAAATAGCCCTGCCGGGTATCCACCGCCAGCTCCTCCATCAGCGCCGCGCCGATCCCCATCGTCATTGCGCCAATCACCTGGCTGCGGGCGGTTTTCGGGTTCAGAATGCGGCCTGCGGCGCAGACCGCCAGCATCCGCCGCACGCGGATCTCGCCGGTCGCCACGTCAACGCCGACCTCCACAAAGTGACCGGCAAAGGTCGACTGCTGGTATTTCTTCGCCAGATCGCCAAACTCAATGGTATCTTCCGCGCTGAGGGTGCCGTTTGCCGCCGCCTCGCGTAGCGCTACGCTGCGTCCGTCGGCGTGGATTTTTTCTTCCGCAAAGGTCGCCGTCGCCGGGTCAAAACCCAGCGTCGCGGCTATTGTTTCGCGCAGTTTTACACAGGCGGCATAAACGCCCGCAGTAGAGGTATTCGCTCCCCACTGGCCGCCGGAACCGGCGGAGACCGGGAAGGCGGAGTCGCCCAGCCGTACCTCGACCTTCTCCAGCGGCAGCCCCAGCATCTCGGCGGCCGTCTGGGCAATGATGGTGTAGCTGCCGGTGCCGATGTCGGTCATGTCGGTTTCCACCGTCAGCGTACCGTTGGCATGGAACTGCACCCGCGCGCCGGAAGGGACGACCACGTTGTCGCGATAGCCCGCCGCCATCCCCATGCCGATCAGCCAGTTGCCGTCGCGAACCTGTCCCGGCGTGGCGTGACGATGCTGCCAGCCGAAACGTTCAGCGCCGGTGCGCAGGCATTCGATTAACTGACGGCGCGAGAAAGGGCGCTCTGGATTGGCCGGGTCAACCTGGGTGTCGTTAAGAATGCGGAATTCAACCGGATCGACGCCCGCCCTGATTGCCATCTCATCAATGGCGATTTCCAGCGCCATCAGGCCCGGCGTTTCGCCCGGCGCGCGCATGGAGTTGCCTTCCGGCAGATCGAGATGCGCCAGCCGCAGCCCGGTGTGGCGGTTCGCGCCAGCGTAAAGGAATTTACTCTGGTTTACCGCCGTCTCCGGCGAGCCGCCCGGCAAATTTCCGGACCAGCTGTCATGGGCGATAGCGGTGATCCTGCCCTCGCGGTCGGTGCCGATGCGAATATGCTGAATGGTCGCCGGACGGTGAGTGGTATTGTTAGGAATGACCGGACGCGGCACCATCACTTTCACCGGGCGATTGACCGCCCGGGCGCCCAGCGCCGACAGCAGCGCGTCGCTGCGCAGAAACAGTTTGCCGCCGAAGCCGCCGCCGATATAGGGCGATATCACGCGGATATTCTCTTCCGGCATCTTCAGCGTGGCGGCAAGATCGGTTCGCGCCCAGTTAATCATCTGGTTTGAGGTCCAGAGAGTCAGCTTATCGCCTTCCTGGATAGCCATTGAGGCATGAGGCTCCATCGCCATATGGCTCTGATCGGGCGTGGTGTAGATGGCGTCGAGCTTCACTTCCGCCGCCGCCCATGCGCTGGCGAAATCGCCGACGTTCTGATCCGGCTGATCCTCCGGCGGGGTGGTGACTGACGGCTTCTCTTGCGCCAGATCGTACGCGCCCGGCTCGCGCTGGTACTCCACCTGTACCAGAGAGGCCGCCGCGCGCGCCTGTTCGAAGGTTTCCGCCACCACTAACGCGACGGCCTGCTGGTAATGTTCGATTTCCGGACCGCCCAGCAGCGTGGCGGCGTTGCGTTCGCCTTTGCCGAGTGGCCCGGCATTCTCAGCGGTCACTACGGCCAGCACCCCCGGCGCGTTCAGCGCGGGCTGGATGTTCATGGAGACAATCCGCCCCTTTGCAATCGCGGAATCCACGATATAGCCGTACGTCGCGTCGGGGGCAATATCGTGCCATTCATACGCATAAGGCGCGGTGCCGGTGGTTTTACGCGGCCCGTCGATGCGATCGTGCGGACGTCCTACCACCTTCATCTGGTCGATGGGGTTGGTGCCTGCCGGTTCTTCAAATTTCATCGCTTATCTCCTCGCTTCGCTCAGCACCGAGGCGAGCGTGCGCTTCGCCAGCTCCAGTTTGTATGCGTTATCGGCGGTAATATGGGCGTCAGCAAACAGCACGTTACAGACGGCCTGCGCACCATGCGGCAGCTGCGCGTCGGCTTCGGTCAGTCGCCACGGCTTGTGCGCCACGCCGCCGAACGCCACGCGTCCGGTGCCGTCGGGCTGCATGATGGCGGCAACCGACACCAGCGCGAAGGCGTAAGAGGCGCGGTCACGAACTTTGCGATAGATATGCGTACCGCCCGGCGGCGGCGGGAGCGTGACGGCGACGATCAGTTCGCCCGCCTGCAACACGGTTTCCAGATGGGGCGTATCGCCCGGCACGCGATAAAAATCGGCAAGCGGAATCCGCCGCTCACTGCCGTCCGGGTTGACCGTCTCGACAACCGCGTCGAGCAGGCGGCTGGGATGGGTGGCGATGCAGGCGTCGCTGACGCCAACTATCGCCAGCTGGCGGCTGTAGCCGTCACGGGCGGCGCATCCGCTGCCGGGCGAGCGTTTATTACAGGGCTGGTGGGTGTCATAAAAATAGGGGCAGCGAGTGCGTTGCAACAGATTGCCAGCGGTGGTGGCCTGATTGCGCAACTGCCCGGAGGCTCCGGCCAGCAGGGCGCGGGAGAGCACCGCATAGTCGCGGCGGATGCGTTCATCGGCAGCCAGATCGGTATTGCGCACCAGCGCGCCGATCCGCACTCCGCCGTCAGCGGTTGCCTCAATCTGGTCCAGTCCCAGTCCATTAACGTCGATCAGATGTTCAGGCGTTTCAATTTCCAGCTTCATCAGATCGAGCAGGTTGGTGCCGCCCGCAATAAATTTCGCATTAGCATGACGCTGTGCGCCGAGCGCGGCTTCGGCGGGCGTGTTCACTTTTTCATAGCTAAAAGCTTTCATGATTTCAGCTCCCCGGCGGCGTCTTCAATGGCGGCGAGGATATTGCTGTAGGCCCCGCAGCGGCAGATATTGCCGCTCATGCGTTCGCGGATTTCGTCAGCGCTCATCTCCGGCGGAGAAACCAGATCCAGCGTGACGTGGCTGGGAATGCCCTCTTCGATCTCTTTGAGCATCGCCACCGACGAACAGATCTGCCCCGGCGTGCAGTAGCCGCACTGGTAGCCGTCATGCCGGACAAAAGCGGCCTGCATGGGATGCAGATCGTCAGGCGTGCCGAGCCCTTCAATAGTGGTGATTTCGGCGCCCTCATGCATTACCGCCAGGGTCAGGCAGGCGTTGATCCGGCGACCATTCAGCAGAACGGTACAGGCGCCGCACTGTCCGTGATCGCAGCCTTTTTTGCTGCCGGTGAGGTGCAGATGTTCGCGCAGGGCGTCCAGCAACGTCGTTCGGGTGTCCACGGTTAACTGCTGCGGTTCGCCATTGACGTTCAGCGTCAGGGAAAGGGTTTCAGGTGGCGGCGTTACGGGTAAATGATTCTCACCCTGAGTATTGCCTTGGTTGCTCATGCCAGGCCTCCGGTATGCAAAAAAAAAGAATAAGAACGTGTTTTTAACGTTTACTTCGGGCGTTTTTTAAACATTAAGCATAGACGGCGCGACCGATGGGAATAGTCTTAAAACGAGCGGGGGCTTTTGCTGCGCGGGCGTTAACCAGAGAAAGTCAATCAAAATCCATTTTTTGCCAACAGAAAATCTGTAAAACCGGACAATGGTCGAGTTTTTGCCTTAAAGATCCCCCTTAGCCACTGGACAAAACTGCTGTATGGTTATCAAATGGTTAAATAATATTTCGCCGAATGTAATCTCCGGTCTGATTTTTCAGGAACGGCGGCAATCCGGCGGCTGCACACAATACGACACACCATTTCGGGAGAAATTATGCATTCCTCTGTTAATAAAAACGAAAGCCGGACGTTCTTCGGCCATCCTTATCCGCTGGGGTCGTTGTTCTTCACGGAAATGTGGGAACGCTTTTCGTTTTATGGCATTCGTCCATTACTGATTCTGTTTATGGCCGCCACCGTGTATGACGGCGGGATGGGGCTGGCGCGTGAAAACGCCTCCGCCATCGTCGGGATTTTTGCCGGTACGATGTATCTGGCCGCGCTGCCGGGCGGCTGGCTGGCGGATAACTGGCTCGGCCAGCAGCGGGCGGTATGGTACGGTTCGATTCTTATCGCGCTCGGCCATCTCTCTATCGCGCTCTCCGCCTGGATGGGTGATAACCTGTTTTTCATCGGCCTGATGTTTATCGTGCTCGGTTCCGGCCTGTTCAAGACCTGTATCTCGGTGATGGTCGGTACGCTGTATAAAAAAGGCGACGCCCGCCGCGACGGCGGTTTTTCACTGTTCTACATGGGTATCAACATCGGGTCGTTTATCGCGCCGCTGATCTCCGGCTGGCTGATTAAAAGTCACGGCTGGCACTGGGGCTTTGGTATCGGCGGCATCGGAATGCTGGTGGCGCTGATTATCTTCCGGCTGTTTGCCGTTCCGGCGATGAAGCGTTACGACAGCGAAGTGGGGCTGGACTCCACCTGGAACAGCCCGGTGGCGAAGAAAAACGGCGTGGGCGCATGGCTGCTGGCGCTGGCGGTTGGCATCACTATCCTTGTGACTCTGATTGCGCAAGGGGTGATTGTCATTAACCCGGTGGCGGTGGCCAGTATGCTGGTGTACGTCATTGCCGCTTCGGTGGCGCTGTACTTTATTTATCTGTTTGCCTTTGCCGGGCTGACGCGTAAAGAGCGCGCCCGACTGCTGGTTTGTTTTATTTTGCTGGTTTCCGCCGCCTTCTTCTGGTCGGCCTTCGAGCAGAAACCGACCTCCTTTAACCTGTTTGCCAATGACTACACCAACCGGATGGTAGGCGATTTTGAAATTCCCGCCGTCTGGTTCCAGTCGATCAACGCCTTGTTCATCATCCTGCTGGCGCCGGTCTTCAGCTGGGCATGGCCCGCGCTGGCGCGTAAAAACGTGCGTCCCGGCAGCATCAGCAAATTCGTTATCGGCATTCTCTGCGCGGCGGCGGGCTTTGGCCTGATGATGCTGGCGGCACAAAACGTGCTGAGCAACGGTGGGGCGGGCGTGTCGCCGTTCTGGCTGGTGGGCAGCATCCTGATGCTGACCCTGGGCGAGCTGTGCCTGAGCCCAATCGGTCTGGCGACCATGACGCTGCTGGCGCCGGAAAGAATGCGCGGACAGATGATGGGACTCTGGTTCTGCGCCAGCGCGCTGGGCAACCTGGCGGCGGGGCTTATCGGTGGACACGTAAAGGCCGACCAGCTGGATATGCTGCCGGATCTCTTCGCACGCTGCTCTGTTGCGCTGCTGATCTGCGCTGCGGTATTAATGGTGTTGATTGTTCCGGTACGCCGGATGCTGGAAAATGCCCAGCAGAAGACGGAGCAAAAACCGATAACGCATGCCTGAATAACAATAAAACTTTTATTTTCAAACCGGTGCTAAAGGCGCCGGTTTATTTTTGCCATAAATAAAAAAGCATCTTCCGCAGTTTATCGCCATATAACGAAAAATCTTAAAGGGAGGAGGGGCAGGCGCGTTATTTCTTCTCTGTGATTTAAGAAATGATCTTTTCTTACTTTTCTGGTTTTTAATTCTTAATTTAAGATTATTTAAAGAATTTAGTTCTGCTTGTATTTTTGATTTCAGACTTACCATCTGGTCTGGAGTTAAGGTTATTTCATTTGAGATCCCCCCATTCAGACGGGAAAATAACCCCATCAAACCGGTTGCTGCTGGCAACCCTCTTTTAAGTAACTATCCCTCACGTATTTATGTCGTACAGGCAAGTGGGAATATTTGCCTGGAAAATATGTCTCGTCAGGTATCGGAGTACTTTTTAATTATGAAACCTGTGACGTCTTTTTATTTATTTAAACCCAGTAAAATCGCCTTATTATTGAGTTCGATTTTATCTGCCGCCTCGCTTCCGGTTTACGCCGAAGGCGAACGCATCGTTATCGATAGCCGCACGCCTGTGGCTGAACGCACGCTAACTATTGCCGATGGCGCCGCCATGGAATATATCGGCGTATCGGCAAGTGACGCCAGCGTTACGGTTAACGGTAAAATTGATATGGTCAGCCCGGAAGGCAACACCGGCGCCAGCGTGTATGTCAGCAGCGGTCTGCTGGATTTCGGTAAAGGCTCCACTATTGGCTATCAGACGCTCTCCAGCTCCGTCGCCGATGCGTTGCGGGTCTATGGCGGCACTTTTAAAGCCGAAGATCTCTCTATCACCCAGACCGGCGTCCCGACAATTGGCATTTCTGCCGACAACAGCGGGAATGTGGTCCTCACGGGCGACACCCGTATTGATATGACGATTACCGACCCGGTGACGGTATCGTCAAGCATTATGGCCTCCGCCATCACTTCATATCGGGATTCAACCATCGCGCTGGATAACCTGACCGTCAACTATGCTGACAGCAAAACTCCCGGCGACGTGGGCACCACGACCGTTGAGGCGCTGGAGTTCCGCGGCCTGAGCACGAAGGTAACCGGCGATATTAACGTCGATTTGCAGTCCACTTCCGCGATCTATCTGGAAGGGATGAACGTGGGCAGCAATGGTGATTTTGAAGGAGACACCAATATCCGTATTAACACCGCCACCGCGAGCAATGGGGTGAAAGGGCTGGTGCTTGAAGACCACTATGTGACCACGGCCAGACCCGGCAGAGAAAATAAGATCAACTTTAACGACGTGAATATCGACGTCACTAATAACGAAGACGCCTATACGTTTGCTTTAAACACCGGGCTCTCTTTCCTCGGCGAAGTCTCTGATTTGACGATGAATAATCTCAATATCAAGGTAGCGGCGCCCGGAGACACCAGCGTTATTGGCGCACTGTTTCACGGTAGCGAAGAGTCCAGCGTCAGGATTAACAATGTAGACATTTCGCTTACCGGCGGCGAAAGCACCAATATGTACGGCCTGCAGGGCGTGAGCGCGGAAGACATTGTGCTCAACACGCTGAACGTACAGACGCAGGGCGGCGACCGGGTGGAACTGTTACGCAGCACCAACGCGCGCATTCTCGGCGACGTTACGCTGGGCAGCCAGCAGGGGCTGGCGAGCGCGAAAGGTAATCTGCTCGCCATTTACGGTTCTGTCGATATCAGCAACAACAATAAGTTTATGGCGTGGGGCGATATTCACTCCGAAAGCGGGCATGTCGTCAACATTAAAACCGGCGACAACTCGTATCTCTACGGCAGCACGAAGAGAGTCTCTGACGGGGTGATCGATCTGGCCTTTAACGGCAGCAGCAGCCGCTGGGATATGACCAATTCTTCCAGCGTCACTAACCTGACGCTGAATGACGCGACGCTGAATTTTGCCCCGGCTATGGCGAGCAGCCGTAATCTGACCCGCGAGACGACGCCTTTTAAAACCCTGACGGTAGGCGGCGATTACGCGGGTAACAACGGCACTATCATCATGCGCACGCAGCTGGGTGATGACAGTTCTCAGACGGACCGGATGATCGTCAACGGCAACACCTCCGGTACCACCAATGTGACGGTAGTGAACGCGGGTGGCGCGGGCGGTCTGACCACCGACGGTATCGAACTGATCAGCGTGGCGGGAAATTCTGACGGCGAGTTCAGACAGAGCGGACGTATCGTGGCGGGGGCGTATGACTACACCCTGGCGCGTGGCGAAGGCCAGAATGAGAAAAACTGGTATCTGACCAGCGGCCTGACGCCGGAGCCGCAGCCGGAACCGGTAGACCCTGTGGACCCTGTAGATCCCGTTGACCCGGTTGACCCGGTTGATCCGGTTGACCCGAGCGAACCGCAGCCGGACCCGGCAAGCCCTGTCGACCCGACAGAGCCGGTTATCCCGCAGGCGCCGACTAAGCCTGAACCGCAGAAACCTTCTCCGGCCCCGCGTGAAAACGCGGTACGTCCGGAAGCCGGTCTGTACGGTATGAACCTGCAGGCGGCAAACACGATGTTCAACACCCGTCTGCACGACCGCCTGGGCGAAACCCATTACATCGATGCGCTGACCGGTGAGCAGGCGGTGACCAGCCTGTGGCTGCGTAACGTCGGCGGTCATACCCGTCAGCAGGACGGCAGCGGCCAGCTGGATATGCAGGCCAACCGCTATGTAATGCAGCTTGGCGGCGATATCGCGCAGTGGTCTTCAGACAACACCGACCGCTTCCACCTCGGTCTGATGGCAGGCTACGCCAACCAGAAAGCGCGGGCGGAAAACCAGCGTAACGGTAACCGCGCCGACAGCCGCATCAGCGGTTACAGCGTCGGTCTGTACGGCACCTGGCTGCAGGACAACGCCACCCAGGAAGGCGCGTATGTTGACACATGGGCGCAGTACAGCTGGTTTGACAACACTGTTTCCGGCCGCGGCGTGGAATCCGAAGAGTACGACTCGAAGGGCTTCACCGCGTCGGTGGAATCGGGCTACACCTGGAAACTGGCGGACATCAACGAGCGTAACGCGCTTTACATCCAGCCGAAAGCGCAGGTTACCTGGATGGGTGTGAAGGCGGACGAACATCGCGAAGCCAACGGCACCCGCGTGACAGGCCACGGCGACGGCAACGTGCAGACCCGCGTCGGCGTGCGTCTGTTCGGCAAGGGCCATAACAGGCTGGACGACGGTAAAGGCCGCACCTTCCAGCCGTTTGTTGAAGCCAACTGGATCCACAACAGCAAGGAGTTCGGCACCGCGCTGAACGGTGAGAACGTGACGCTGGACGGCACCCGCAATATCGGCGAACTGAAGGCTGGTGTTGAAGGCCAGCTGACGAAGAACGTCTCCCTGTGGGGCAACGTTGGTCAGCAGGTTGGTGACAAGGGTTACAGCGACACCTCTGCCATGATCGGTATTAAAGCGTCGTTTTAACGGCATTGCCCGGTGGCGCTGCGCTTACCAGGCCTACAAAGTCTCCCGTAGGCCGGATAAGCGTAGCGCCATCCGGCAAGGGAATCCCGCAGTGTCGTAGGCCGGATAAGCGCAGCGCCATCCGGCAAGTGAATCCCCAGTGTCGTAGGCCGGATAAGCGCAGCGCCATCCGGCAAGTGAATCCCCAGTGTCGTAGGCCGGATAAGCGCAGCGCCATCCGGCATGGGAATCCCGCAGTTTCGTAGGCCGGATAAGCACAGCGCCATCCGGCATGGGAATCCCGCAGTTTCGCAGGCCGGATAAGCGCAGCGCCATCCGGCAAGGGGATCCCGCAGTGTCGTAGGCCGGATAAGCACAGCGCCATCCGGCATTTACCAATAACCCTTACGCTTCTTTCCGCGATATTTCCTTTCTCCCGCCTCGCTATTTTCTGCCTTGAATATCGGTGGTTAACGTCTATTCTTAATGCTCAGGCAGGTTTTGCAATTAAGTATTAAACGTGCGCTCGCAATGATTATTTTCTGCAATGCCATGCGGTAATTTTTTTAACTTCCGTATAAATAATCAACGTGCGCGAAAATAACCGAAGGAGGCGCTATGCTATATCACCTTAACCGTTTCGCTGTCGAGAAAGATGATCCTTCCGAAGCCCCGGAATCGGGCGACAAACCGGACAGTACGCCGAAGAAACAATCCTGATTCACTCTAATCCCCCCACGGTTCCTCCCGGGGGGATTTTTACGCTTCGCTTAACTTTTTCTGGATGTTGTTATTTCCATGCGCAGGTATCGTCATATAAACGGGAGAAAATATGGATATTGATGCGTTTTTGCTGGCACGAATCCAGTTTGCCTTTACCGTTTCTTTTCATATTATTTTCCCGGCCATTACCATTGGATTAGCCAGTTATCTGGCTGTACTGGAAGGCCTTTGGCTGAAAACAAATAATCCGGTCTGGCGCTCGTTATACCAGTTCTGGGTGAAAGTGTTTGCGGTGAATTTCGGCATGGGGGTGGTGTCCGGGCTGGTCATGGCCTATCAGTTTGGCACCAACTGGAGCGGATTTTCCCAGTTTGCCGGTAGTATCACCGGCCCGTTGCTGACCTATGAAGTATTGACGGCATTCTTCCTCGAAGCCGGTTTCCTCGGAGTGATGCTGTTTGGCTGGAATAAGGTCGGACCGGGTCTGCACTTCCTTTCCACCTGTATGGTCGCGCTGGGTACGCTGATGTCCACCTTCTGGATCCTCGCCTCGAACAGCTGGATGCACACGCCGCAGGGCTTTGAAGTGGTCAACGGCCAGGTGGTGCCGGTGGACTGGTTCGCCGTCATCTTTAACCCGTCATTTCCCTACCGTCTGCTGCATATGTCGGTGGCGGCCTTCCTCAGCAGCGCGATGTTTGTCGGCGCGTCGGCGGCCTGGCACCTGCTGAAGGGCAACGATACGCCCGCCATCCGTAAAATGTTTTCGATGGCGCTGTGGATGGCCATGCTGGTGGCGCCGGTACAGGCGTTGATTGGCGATATGCACGGGCTGAATACCCTTGAGCATCAGCCGGTGAAAATCGCCGCCATTGAAGGGCACTGGGAAAACAGGCCGGACGAACCGACGCCGCTCACGCTGGTGGGCTGGCCGGATATGGAGGCTGAAGAAACGCGCTATGCGCTGGAGATCCCCGCCTTAGGCAGCCTGATCCTCACTCACAGCCTCGATAAACAGGTGCCTGCGCTGAAAGATTACCCGAAAGATGAACGCCCCAACTCAACCATTGTGTTCTGGTCGTTCCGCCTGATGGTCGGGATGGGCGTGCTGATGATTCTGCTGGGGCTCGCCAGCCTGTGGCTGCGCTATAAAAACCGGCTCTATCAGTCGCGTCCGTTTATGCATTTTGCCCTGTGGATGGGGCCATCGGGGCTTATCGCCATTCTTGCCGGTTGGGTGACGACGGAGGTCGGGCGGCAGCCGTGGGTGGTGTACGGCCTGCAGCGCACCCGCGACGCCGTATCGGCGCACAGCACCTTACAGATGAGCATCAGCCTGCTGGCCTTCTTCGTGGTCTATTCGCTGGTGTTCGGCGTCGGCTACCTTTATATGATCCGCCTGATCCAGAAGGGGCCGCAGCCGTTTGAGCCGCCGACTTCGGAAACCGATGGCCGACCGGCACGACCCATCTCCGCGGTAGGAGAACCGCTCGATCAGGAGAAACGCTGATGACACTCGATCTTTCTGTAATCTGGTTCGCCATCATCGTCTTCGCCACGCTGATGTATATCGTGATGGATGGCTTCGATCTGGGGATTGGCATCCTGTTTCCGTTTATTCGCGATAAGCACGACCGCGACGTGATGGTTAATTCGGTCGCCCCGGTCTGGGACGGCAACGAAACCTGGCTGGTGATGGGCGGCGCGGGGCTGTTTGGCGCCTTCCCGCTGGCCTACGCGGTTATTGCCGATGCGCTCACCATCCCGCTGCTGCTGATGCTGCTCGGGCTGATTTTTCGCGGCGTGGCCTTTGAGTTTCGCTTTAAGGCCACCGAGTCGCACCGCGATTTCTGGGATAAGTCGTTTATCGTCGGCTCCATCCTCGCCACCTTCTGTCAGGGGGTGGTGGTCGGGGCGGTAGTCAGCGGTTTTCAGGTGAGCGGCCGCGCCTTCAGCGGAACGCAGCTGGACTGGCTGACGCCGTTTAACCTGTTCTGCGGCCTGGGGCTGGTTATCACCTACGCCTTGCTGGGCGCCACCTGGTTGATTATTAAAAGCGAAGATCCGTTGCAAAGCCGGATGCGGCAGCTGTCCCGTCCGCTGCTGATTGTCCTGCTGCTGGTGATGGCGGTGGTCAGCCTGTGGACGCCGCTGACCCAGAGCGCGATCGCCGAACGCTGGTTCTCGTTACCGAACCTGTATTACTTCCTGCCGGTTCCGCTGTTAGTGATTGTTTTCAGCCTGTGGCTCTGGCGCAGCCTGCAACGTCCGGACACCCATACCCGCGCGTTTGTGCTGACGCTGGGGCTTATCTTCCTCGGCTTTAGCGGACTGGGAATCAGCATCTGGCCGCATATTATTCCGCCGGATATCACCCTGCATGAAGCCGCCGCGCCGCCGCAAAGCCAGGGCTTTATGCTGGTAGGGGCGCTGATTATCATCCCGATCATTCTGGCGTATACGTTCTGGAGCTACTACGTTTTCCGCGGGAAAGTCAGGCATGGGGAGGGCTATCACTGATGGCGAAAATCAGGAAATGGTCGCATCGCGTGGCGTGGCTGATTGCTATCTGGTGCGCCAGCGTCCTGCTGCTGGCGGTGGTCGGCGCGCTGTTCAGGCTGCTGATGACTTCAGCGGGCTTGCGCGCCTGAAGCGCAGGGACGAGGAAAGAAAAACCACCCGCGTTGCCGCGGGTGGCGTCGGTTCAGAAGGTATATTTCACACCCAGCATTCCCAGCGTATCGCTGTAACCCTCATCGCCAATCTGTTGGGCGACGTTGCCCCACAGCTGCAGGCGCGGGTTGATCTGGCCTTCAACGCCGACTTTCAGTTCGCCAACGTTACGTAAGCCTTTCACCTCTTCGTGGATATCATCCATCTTCACGCTGTAGTTATGGCTGTTGTAGATCCAGTTGGCTTCGACAAACGGCTGGAAGGTGCGCTGTTTGCCGTCATCAATCGCGTTATGACCCTGCATGTACGCTTTTACCCCAAGACGCGTTTGCAGGTTACCGTGAGTATCATCAACGACGCGGGTTCCATTTTTCTCGGTGTGGTTATCCGCCTTCACGTCCATCCAGGTGAGCTGGACTTTCGGTTGCAGCCAGTAACGGGTACGGCCATCGCTGCTGGCGCCGAGGCTGAAGGTATACCCGGTCTCTACAGAGGCGGTGATGCCGTCAGAATCATATTTTTCCGACGCCAGCGCCTCTCCGGAAACGGTGTTCTTGAACCAGTTGTACAGCATCCAGCTGTCGACGTAAGCGCCGGATTTATCCGCATCGTTGGCGTACCAGGTGCCGTAAACCCCGACGCTGTATCCGCTGATCTCCCCACGCGAGGTATAACCGGTCAGGCTGGCGCGGCTGCGGCTTTTGCCGTTGGCGTAGCCTGCCATCAGCCCCAGATGCCAGCGATCCAGACCGTCGAGGCTCCACTGCGCGATATCGCCGCCGAGCTGCATCACATAGCGGTTGCTCTGAGTGCTCACCTGGCCGGAACCGCCTTTGAAGCGATTATGTCCGCCAGTATGACGCATCCACAGGCTGGTCACTTTTTTCTCGCCGGTCAGCATATCGGTATACTGGGTTTCCCCCAGACGATCATGCAGCCGGGTGGTAAAGAGCGTGTTGGCGACAAGGGTGTTCGCCAGATAGCTGCCCGTTTCCGGGCGATACTGATGCGTATCATCCGCAGACGGCGGGAGCGGCGTATCGGGCTCTTCAGGCGGTAATGGCTCAGGCTGTAGCGGCTCAGGCTGTACGGGCTCCTCTGGCGGCAAAGGTTCCTCTGGTTTTACCGGTCCATGAGGCTGCTCAGGTTCAGTTGGCGGTACAACCGTTTTTAAGCTGCTCAGATACCAGTTCTGGTTATCACTCTTCTTAATATCATAATCATAAGCGCCCGCGACGATACGCCCCTCTTTGACAAAGCTGCCGTTGGACGCGCCTTCCACGTCGATAATGCGGATACCTTCAACCGTCTGCGCGCCGCCGCCGCCGGCGTTGGCGACGCTGACGCGGGTGACGCCCGCCGTATCGCCTTTCACCACCAGCTTATCGGTAGCGGAAGCGTCATCATCCAGCACGGTACGCATCGCCAGCAGAGCGTTATCACCGCTGTAATCGCCGTTAATGGTCAGCGTGGTGGGCGTAAACGGGCTGCCGTCCTGCGTATCACCTGAAAGCGTCGCGGTTCCCGCCAGCGAAAGCGAGTTGATGGTTTGCGAATAGCCATTGAGATCGAGATGCGCGCCGCTGTCCACCTGATAATCCGAATTCGCGCTCAGCGTATTATTCACGCCAGCGCGCAGCGTACCGTTGGCGACGTGGGTGGTTCCCCGGTAATTACTCGCTCCGGTAAGGGTGGTGGTGCCCGAACCGATATGGTTCACTTCGCCAGTACCGGTAATATTCGCGCCGAGCAGGAAATCGTCGCTGGAATGGTTGAAATTGAGCACCGCTGTGCTGACGCCATCGGTATTGCCAAGATGGATCCGCGGCGCGTTAATCGTTCCCGCCGCCTGTTCTGTCTCTCCCTGCGCGGCGCCAACGTTTAGAATACCGGTGCTGCCTGCTCCTACCGCCAGCCAGATCAGGTTGCCGGAATTGATCGTCGCACCGTTGCTGACGGTCAGAATACCGGTGGCGTCGTTTTTCGTGGTGGCGAATCCGCCAAGATAGATCCCCTGCGTGACGTCCAGCAGCGCATTTTCGCCAGCGACCAGCGTTTCGCCATAGCCCTTATAATTGGACAATTCGGTCACACCGACATAGCCAATGTTCATATGCTCGTTCAGGTACAGCGCGCCGCCGTTGGTGATGGTCAACTTTCCGTGTCCCTGATCGCCCACTACCGACCAGTTGGAGGAAACCGAAGAACCCGTTCCCTCGATTATCACTTCGCCTTCTGCGCCTGCGGCATGTTCACCAATGCGTAATTCATCAATTCCGCTGATGTGGCTACCGCTATTCACGAACAGCTTGCCGGAGCCGTTGTCAGTTCCCAGTACCAGATTCAGCCCTTTCAGTGTCCAGGACGCGCCGTTGACGAGGGTAACGTTACCCGACGCGGCATTGCCAATAATTCCCGCTCTGGTGGTTATACTCCGATTGTCGATAAGCAGCGTTCCGTTGCCGTTATAACCTACCCGCAGGCTGCTGAATTCATTCCATTTTGCATCTGTATTCTCATGCTCTGAAAGAGTGACATCCTCGTTAATGGTAACCGTATCAGTTATGCTCGCAGGTGGAGAAAAAGAGAGCAGATTGCCGTTATTTGCCGCTGCGCCTGCAGATAATGCCGCTGAAATTGCGATGGCTAACAGAGATGAGCGAAAAGAGATGAGCTGACTTTTCATATGACTCTTCCTTAAGTTTATCCGTCATGCTGATACATAAATAACCGTGACCAATCCTCTGGCTTTAGCCCTTAAGGCGTTATTTATGTCTGTTTGTTTCCGTCTTTTTCAATATTATGTATTGCGTAAAAAAGCGGTAATCGTTTTAATTGTGGGTTGAATAATGAATTGATAGTCAGAGTCTATTAAGATTTTTCTTAACTGAAAATACCTTAATCTTCGCTAATAAGTTTCGCTGCGGTGTTAAAATAAAACAGCTTAAGGCTGGCGCTATTTTTTTAAATTAATGGTCAAAAACAATAGGGTGAAATTTTAGTTAAGTTAATTAAGCGGCATAGTGTTGGTTTTTTATATAAAATAAATTTTTATTTTCCGGGGCGTGGATTAAGTAAAAGAACATTTATTTTTAAGATTTTTAGGGTCGTTATTTGAAGGCGAGTTGATAAAAATCAAATTTACATTTTGCGGTCGCTTAAGGGATCGCCTGATGCCTGGCAAAATTGCTTCACTGTTTTAACCGTCGCCAGAAAGTGGTCCTGCTGATCCCCAGATAGCGGGCGGCGGCGCGTTTATCGCCATTGAACTGCGCCAGCACCTCCTGCGGCGTGGCCGACGACGCCAGCGCGGGCGCGGTTTCCACCGCCGCCAGTTCCGGCAGCAGTTGGCGTAATAGATCCGCATCCAGCGGCGGCATGGGCTCAACGCTTAAAAACAGCGCCAGCCGTTCCATCATATTGCGCAGCTCGCGGATATTCCCCGGCCAGCGATAGCGCAGCAGCAGGGAGATATTCTGCGCCAGCCCCAGGCGTACGGATTCGGTAAACGGGACGTTGAGGAGGGCCAGCGACTGTTTTAAGTAGCCTTCCGCCAGCGAAGCGATATCCCCCGGACGCTCGCGCAGGGCGGGCAGGTTGAGGCGCAGTACGCTCAGGCGATAGAACAGATCGCGGCGGAACTGCCCCTGACTGACGGCCTCTTCCAGATTGCAGTGGGTGGCGCTGATCACCCGCACGTCAACCGCAACCGGGTGGTGACCGCCCACGCGGGTGACCTCTTTTTCTTCCAGCACGCGCAGCAGGCGGGTCTGCAAGGGCAGGGGCATTTCGCCAATCTCATCAAGGAACAGCGTCCCGCCGTGGGCGATTTCGAACAGTCCGGCGCGACCGCCGCGCCGGGAGCCGGTGAATGCCCCTTCCTCATAGCCAAACAGTTCCGCCTCAAGTAAGGATTCGGTAATTGCGCCACAGTTCACGGCGACGAACGGGGGAGAGGTTTGGTCGCTGCGCGGCTGCGAGCGGGGCGCGCACTCCCGGTGAATGGCCTGGGCCGCCAGCTCCTTGCCGGTGCCGGTTTCTCCCTGAATCAGTACGGCGGCGCGGGAGCGGGCGTACAGCATAATGGTATGGCGAATCTGCTCCATCTGCGCGGATTGCCCGGCAATATCACCCAGCCCGTAGCGGGTGCGAAGCGCCTGCGTCGGGGCGAAAGCGCCGTGGCGGCGCTGCGTCAGGCGGGATATATCCAGCGCATCGATAAATCCCTGCCGCACGCTGGCCGCCGAATAGATAAAAATTCCCTTCATTCCGGCTTCTTCCGCCAGTCCGGTGATAAGCCCCGCGCCGACCACCGCCTCAATACCGTTTGCTTTAAGTTCGTTAATTTGTCCGCGCGCGTCCTCTTCAGTGACGTAGCTGCGCTGCTCCAGCCGTAACCCAAACGTTTTTTGAAAGGCGACGAGAGCAGGTAGCGTTTCCTGATAGGTGATGACGCCAATCGACGCCGTCAGTTTTCCGGCCTTCGCCAGCGCGTGCAGCACGTCAAAACCGCTGGGCTTGATCAGAATCACCGGAATCGACAGGCGGCTTTTCAGATAGGCGCCGTTCGATCCCGCGGCGATGATGGCGTCGCAGCGCTCGGTCGCCAGCTTTTTGCGAATGTAGGTTACCGCCTTCTCAAAACCGAGCTGGATAGGGGTGATCGTCGCCAGGTGATCGAACTCGAGGCTGATATCGCGAAACAGATCGAACAGCCGCGTCACTGAGACGGTCCAGATCACCGGTTTGTCGTCACTCCCGCGCGGGGGAAGCTGCGAAGCCGCCATAACATCTCCACACGTGAACAGAGAGAATAATGGGTTTAGCCGTGTTTCAAAAATGTTGCAATGAAACGCCATGAAACCCTGTTTGAAACGTTAGCTGACACGCTTTTGTGGCGATTTCGCCAGTCCATCTTTGTATCTGTTTGTCGGCAAAGGTTTTTTGTAATTAAGCGCTTTAACGCTGCCGTTGGCACGGCCCTTGCTAAATAGCAGTTACCTAAGCAACAAATTGATAACAAGAGGATGGATATGTCTCTGGACTCTCCGGGTCAGGCGTTTCGCGCCGCCCTCAGCAAAGAAAACCCGTTACAGATTGTCGGCACGATCAACGCCAACCATGCGCTCCTGGCGCAGCGCGCCGGGTATCAGGCGATCTACCTTTCCGGCGGCGGCGTCGCGGCGGGGTCGCTCGGTCTGCCGGATCTGGGCATTTCCACTCTTGACGACGTGCTGACCGATATTCGCCGTATCACCGACGTCTGCCCGCTGCCGCTGCCGCTGCTGGTGGATGCCGACATTGGCTTTGGCGCCTCGGCGTTTAACGTTGCGCGCACCGTAAGGTCGATGATCAAAGCGGGCGCGGCGGCGTTGCATATCGAAGATCAGATCGGCGCCAAGCGCTGCGGCCATCGACCGAACAAAGCGATCGTTTCAAAAGAGGAGATGGTGGATCGCATCCGGGCGGCGGTGGATGCCCGTACCGATCCCCACTTCGTGATTATGGCGCGTACCGACGCGCTGGCGGTGGAAGGTCTGGAGGCGGCGCTCGACCGTGCGCAGGCCTACGTGGAAGCGGGAGCCGACATGCTGTTTCCGGAAGCCATCACTGAGCTGGCCATGTACCGCCAGTTTGCCGACGCGGTGAACGTACCGATTCTCGCCAATATCACCGAATTTGGCGCGACGCCGCTGTTTACCACCGACGAACTGCGCAGCGCCGGCGTGGCGATGGCGCTCTATCCGCTGTCGGCATTTCGCGCCATGAACCGCGCGGCGGAGAGGGTCTACAACGTGCTGCGTGAAGAAGGGACGCAAAAGAGCGTGATCGACATGATGCAGACCCGCAACGAGCTGTACGAGAGCATCAATTATTACCAGTACGAGGAGAGGCTGGACGCCTTGTATAAAAAATAGTCCCCAGGCATTGCCTGATGGCGGCTTCGCCTTATCAGGCCTACGACCATACCCTACACATGACAATAATGACGAGGACAATATGACAGACACGACGATCCTGCAAAACAACGCGCATGTCATTAAGCCTAAAAAATCCGTCGCGCTTTCCGGCGTTCCGGCTGGCAATACCGCGCTGTGTACCGTCGGCAAAAGCGGTAACGATCTCCACTACCGCGGCTACGATATTCTCGATCTCGCCCAACACTGCGAATTTGAGGAAGTGGCGTACCTGCTGATCCACGGCAAGTTACCCACCCGCGATGAGCTTCAGGCATATAAAGTCAAACTGAAAGCGCTGCGGGGATTACCGGCCAATGTGCGTACGGTGCTGGAAGCGCTGCCTGCCGCCTCGCATCCGATGGACGTGATACGCACCGGCGTATCGGCGCTGGGCTGCACGCTGCCGGAAAAAGAGGGGCACACCGTCTCCGGCGCGCGCGATATTGCCGACAAGCTGCTGGCCTCGCTCAGCTCGATCCTTCTCTACTGGTATCACTACAGCCACAACGGTGAACGCATCCAGCCGGAAACCGACGACGACTCCATCGGCGGCCATTTCCTGCACCTGCTGCACGGCGAAAAACCTTCGCAAAGCTGGGAGAAGGCGATGCACGTCTCGCTGGTGCTCTACGCCGAGCATGAGTTCAACGCCTCCACCTTTACCAGCCGGGTCATTGCGGGCACCGGCTCGGACGTCTATTCGGCGATTATCGGCGCGATAGGCGCGCTGCGCGGGCCGAAGCACGGCGGTGCTAACGAAGTATCGCTGGAAATTCAGCAGCGCTACGAAACGCCGGACGAAGCGGAAGCCGATATCCGCAGGCGCGTGGAAAATAAAGAGGTGGTGATTGGCTTCGGCCATCCGGTTTACACCCTCGCCGACCCGCGCCATCAGGTCATCAAGCGGGTAGCGAAGCAGCTTTCCGAAGAGGGCGGTTCATTGAAGATGTACAACATCGCCGACCGTCTGGAAACGGTGATGTGGGAAAGCAAAAAGATGTTCCCCAATCTCGACTGGTTCTCGGCGGTTTCCTACAACATGATGGGCGTTCCCACCGGGATGTTCACCCCGCTGTTCGTTATTGCCCGCGTCACCGGCTGGGCGGCGCACATTATCGAGCAGCGTCAGGACAACAAAATTATCCGGCCTTCCGCCAACTATACCGGTCCGGAAGATCGTCCGTTTGTCTCGCTGGACGAACGTCGCTGATTCACTCCCTCTGACCCGAAACGCAGGAACGCTTTTATGTCTGTACAAGAACTGAACATCCGTCCGCCATTTGACCGCGAAATCGTCGATATCGTCGATTATGTGCTGAACTATGACATCACCTCAACAGTGGCGTATGACACCGCTCATTACTGTCTGCTGGACACGCTCGGCTGCGGCCTGGAAGCGCTGGAATATCCGGCCTGTAAAAAGCTGATGGGGCCGATTGTTCCCGGCACCGTGGTGCCACACGGCGCGCGCGTGCCGGGCACGCAGTTTCAGCTCGATCCGGTGCAGGCGGCGTTTAACATCGGCGCGATGATCCGCTGGCTCGATTTCAACGATACCTGGCTTGCCGCCGAGTGGGGCCATCCGTCCGATAACCTTGGCGGCATCCTGGCGACAGCGGACTGGCTGTCGCGCAATGCCGTCGCCGCGGGTAAAGCGCCGCTGACTATGAAGCAGGTGCTCACCGGCATGATCAAAGCCCATGAGATTCAGGGCTGTATCGCGCTGGAGAACGCCTTTAACCGCGTCGGCCTGGATCACGTGCTGCTGGTGAAAGTGGCCTCCACCGCCGTGGTGGCCGAAATGCTGGGGCTGGAGCGCGATGAGATCCTCAACGCCGTTTCGCTGGCATGGGTCGACGGTCAGTCGCTGCGCACCTATCGCCATGCGCCCAACACCGGCACGCGGAAATCCTGGGCGGCGGGCGACGCCACCTCCCGCGCGGTGCGCCTGGCGCTGATGGCGAAAACCGGCGAGATGGGGTATCCGTCGGCGCTGACGGCGAAAACCTGGGGCTTCTATGACGTCTCGTTCAAAGGGGAAACCTTCCGCTTCCAGCGCCCTTACGGCTCCTACGTGATGGAAAACGTGCTGTTTAAAATCTCTTTCCCGGCGGAGTTTCACTCGCAGACCGCGGTGGAAGCGGCAATGACGCTGTATCAACAGATGCAGGCGGCGGGTAAGAGCGCGGCGGATATTGAGAAGGTGACCATTCGCACCCACGAAGCCTGCATTCGCATTATCGACAAAAAAGGCCCGCTGAATAACCCGGCGGACCGCGACCACTGCATTCAGTATATGGTCGCCATTCCGCTGCTGTTTGGCCGCTTAACGGCGGCGGATTATGAAGACGGCGTGGCGCAGGACAAACGCATCGACGCCCTGCGCGAGAAAATAGTCTGCGTTGAAGACTCGCAGTTTACCGCCGACTATCACGACCCGGAGAAACGCGCCATCGCCAACGCCATCACCGTGGCGTTCACCGACGGTACGGCGTTTGATGAAGTGGTGGTGGATTACCCCATCGGCCACGCCCGCCGTCGCGCCGACGGTATTCCAAAGCTTATCGAAAAATTCAAAATCAACCTGGCGCGCCAGTTCCCGATCCGCCAGCAGCAGCGCATTCTGGATGTCTCCCTGGACCGAACCCGCCTGGAGCAGATGCCGGTTAACGAGTATCTCGACCTCTATGTCATCTGAGTTCAACAGGAGAGCGTCATGTCTTTTAGCGAGTTTTACCAGCGTTCCATTACGCAGCCGGAAGCGTTCTGGGCCGAGCAGGCCCGGCGCATCGACTGGCAGAAGCCGTTTACCCGGACGCTGGATCATAGCCGTCCGCCGTTTGCCCGCTGGTTTTGCGGCGGCACCACCAACCTGTGTCATAACGCCGTCGATCGCTGGCTGGCGACGCAGCCGGAGGCGCTGGCGCTGATTGCCGTCTCTTCCGAAACCGAGGAGGAGCGCACCTTTACCTTCCGCCAGCTGCATGACGAAGTGAACGTGGTGGCGTCGATGCTGCTGTCGCTGGGCGTACGGCGCGGCGACCGGGTGCTGGTGTATATGCCGATGATTGCCGAAGCGCACATTACGCTGCTGGCCTGCGCGCGCATCGGCGCTATCCATTCGGTGGTGTTTGGCGGTTTTGCCTCGCACAGCGTGGCGGCGCGGATCGATGACGCCAGGCCGGTGCTGATCGTCTCGGCGGACGCCGGGGTGCGCGGCGGCAAAGTGCTGCCGTACAAAAAGCTGCTCGACGATGCCATTGCTCAGGCGCAGCATCAGCCGAAGCACGTGCTGCTGGTGGACAGAGGCCTGGCGAAGATGGCGCGGATCGCCGGGCGCGATCTCGATTTCGCCAGCCTGCGCCAGCAGCATTGCGGCGCGCGGACGCCGGTGGCGTGGCTGGAGTCTAACGAAACCTCCTGCATTCTTTACACCTCCGGCACCACCGGCAAACCGAAAGGCGTGCAGCGCGACGTTGGCGGCTACGCAGTGGCGCTGGCGACCTCAATGGACACTATTTTTGGCGGCAGGGCGGGCGGGGTATTTTTCTGCGCGTCGGACATCGGCTGGGTGGTCGGCCACTCGTACATCGTTTATGCGCCGCTGCTGGCGGGGATGGCGACCATTGTCTACGAGGGGTTGCCGACGTATCCGGACTGCGGCGTATGGTGGAAAATCGTTGAGAAATACCGGGTCAACCGGATGTTCTCCGCGCCGACCGCCATTCGCGTGCTGAAGAAGTTCCCCACCGCGCAGATCCGCAATCACGATCTCTCTTCGCTGGAGGTGCTGTATCTGGCCGGGGAGCCGCTGGATGAACCGACCGCCGCGTGGGTGACGCAGACGCTGGGGGTGCCGGTCATCGACAACTACTGGCAGACGGAGTCCGGCTGGCCGATTATGGCCCTTGCCCGTCAGCTTGACGACAGGCCGTCGCGCCTCGGCAGCCCCGGCGTGCCAATGTATGGCTATAACGTACAGTTGCTCAATGAAGTCACCGGCGAACCCTGCGGCGTGAACGAAAAAGGGATGGTGGTGATTGAAGGGCCGCTGCCGCCCGGCTGTATTCAGACTATCTGGGGCGACGACGAGCGGTTTGTTAAAACCTACTGGTCGCTGTTCAGCCGTCAGGTGTACGCCACCTTCGACTGGGGGATTCGCGACGCTGACGGCTATTATTTTATCCTCGGACGTACCGATGACGTGATAAACGTCGCCGGGCACCGGCTTGGCACCCGCGAGATTGAGGAGAGTATTTCCGGCTATCCCAACGTTGCCGAGGTGGCGGTGGTGGGGGTAAAAGATGCGCTGAAGGGGCAGGTGGCGGTGGCGTTTGTGATCCCGAAGCAGAGCGACAGTCTGGAAGATCGCGAGGCGGCGCATTCGGAAGAGGAGGCGATTATGGCGCTGGTGGACAGCCAGATCGGCCATTTTGGCCGCCCCGCCCACGTCTGGTTTGTTTCGCAGTTGCCGAAGACGCGATCCGGCAAGATGCTGCGGCGCACCATTCAGGCGATCTGCGAAGGGCGCGATCCCGGCGATCTCACCACCCTCGACGATCCCGCCGCGTTGCAGCAAATCCGCCGGGTTATTGAAGAGTAGCGTAATAAAATGCCCGGTGGCGCTGTCGCTTACCGGGCCTACGGTGGGAAAAGGTGGTAGGCCGGATAAGCCGCAACGCGGCGCCAACCGGCTTTATGCCCGGTGGCGCAGTCGCTTACCGGGCCTACGGTGAGAGAAGGTGGCAGGCCGGATAAGCCGCAGCGCGGCGCCATCCGGCGTTATGCCCGGTGGCGCTATCGCTTACCGGGCCTACGGTGAGAGAAGGTGGTAGGCCGGATAAGCCGCAGCGCGGCGCCATCCGGCATGGCGGTTACACGGCTTCGTTAGTCTGGCGACGTAAAAACGCCAGCGGTCCCGGTCCGCTTAAGGTGAACACCGAGATCAACGTAAAGCCCAGCGCGATCAGCCCCAGCACCAGATACGCGCCCTGGAAACCAATGCTTTCATACATATTGCCGGCAAATACCGACATAAAAATCATCGCCAGCTGTTTGAAGAAGCAGAAGCACACCAGGTAAATGGTGGCGGAGAAGCGCACCTCAAACTGGCTGGTGATGTATTTAAAGCAGCCGACAATCAGGAACGGCACTTCAAACATATGCAGCGTTTTGAGGATCACCACTTCCAGCGCCGAGCTGGCAAACGACGAGCCGATAATACGGACTGACATAATCGTTCCGGCCAGCAGCAGGGCATTTTTCCCGCCAATGCGGTTTACGATCAGCGGCGCGAAGAACATGATGCTGGCGTTCAGCAGTTCACCCATGGTGGTGACGTAGCCAAACACGCGCGTACCCTGTTCGCCGGTGGTAAAGAACGAGGTAAAGAAGTTGGCGAACTGCTGGTCAAACACATCGTAGGTACAGGAGACGCCGACCACGTACAGCGAAAGAAACCACAGTTTCGGCTGTCTGAACAGCTCCAGCGCCAGCTTCAGACTGAAAGCGGAATGGTTAGCGCCGACGGCATCGGCCACGGTGGCGGTCGATGAAGCGTCGGTTTTGGCGAAGAACAGCAGCAGCGCCAGAATCACCGCACAGCCGGAGCCCAGCCAGAAGACAAATTCATTATTGATGGTGAACATGATGCCGACGATTGACGCGCACAGCGCCCAGCCCACGCAGCCGAACATCCGCGCGCGGCCAAATTCAAAATTACTGCGGCGGCTGACTTTCTCAATATAGGCCTCAATGGCGGGCGCCCCGGCGTTATAAATAAAACCGAGATAGATGCCGCCGACAATGGAGCCAAGTAAAATATTAAACTGCAATAACGGCCCAAAAACGTAAATAAAGAACGGGGCGAACATCACCAGCATCCCGGTAATTATCCACAGCAGATGTTTACGCAGGCCGAGCTTGTCGGAGAGCAGCCCGAATACCGGCTGGAACAGCAGAGAGAACAGCGAAATACAGGCGAAGATGATGCCGGTGTCGCCTTTACTGATGTGGTTGATATCGTGTAACCAGATCGGGAAAAACGGGAAGTAGGCGCCCATAATGAAAAAATAAAAGAAGAAAAAAAAGCCGAACATCCAGAAGTTAGTATTTTTCAAATAATGCATGTGGATTTCCTTATGCGAATATCGGGCAGGCGCTGACCTGCCCGGTTTTTATTATTTCTGGCCCCAGACGATCTGGTAGTGGTAGCGTCCTGCGCTGAGCTGGTATTCCGGCGACACCGACGGACTCCAGGAGTCGTCGCCGCCCACGCCCATGTGGTAACCATCAATGTTCAGCCATGTGCCGTTTTCTTCCCGCAGCAGATGGCGGTGGCTGGTCTCCATCAGCTGCTTCTGACTATAGCGGCTGATATTGAACTGGAAGTCGCCGCGCCAGCGGTGCGCGCCATAGCACAGTTCGCGGGTGCCGCAGCGCAGGCCGTTTTCGCTCGGGAACACGTACGGCGTATACATCTCCGCAAGCGGCAGATCCCAGCGGTCAAAGCAGGCGGCGGAGAGGCGATCCGGATAGTTTTCATGCGGACCCAGCCCCAGCCAGTTCACCCGCTCCGCCACCTGGGCGAGCTGGCAGGAGAGGCCAACGCGCGCCGGATGCGGCGTGCCGCTGGCGACGTCCACATCGACCGTAATCGTCAGTTCGCCCTGTCCGTCAATGCGCCAGATTTTACGGCTGACAAACAGCGTTTCTCCCTGATACTGCCAGGCGTGAGCGGTGGTAATCAGCACCGCGTTGGAGAGCGTTTCCGCCTCGCACTGCAACAGCTGTGCTTCTGCGCGGTAGTGTCCGGCAGCCTTCCAGCGCTCGACCCAGGCGTTGGGATCGATACGGGTGACTTCGCTGATGCCGATGTCGTTATCCAGCGGCGCGCGGGTGAACTGGTCGGTGAGCGGGGTGAGAAGCTGCGCTGCGTCCGCAATCCAGTACTGCGACAACGTGCCCCGCTGGCGGCAGAACTGCCAGCGCTGCTGATTCACAACGACCTCAAAGGCTGCGTTTTCAACCTTCAGCTGCGGCGCGGCGGCGGCGCGCGGCGGGATGGTTACGCTGAGTTTTTCCGCAAGCGGCCACTGCTGCCAGGCGCTGATGTGTCCGGCGGGCGACCACGCGGTCGCCTGCGGCTGCTCCACGCGCACCGTCAGCCACAGCTGGCCCGCGGCGTCGGGAGCGGCAATGTCGGGCAGGGCGATAAGCTGGCGTCCCTGCGGTGCGATATCCAGCGCCGCTTCACCGGCGGCAACCGGGTTGCCGTCCAGGGTGATGGACCAGTGCAGGATCTCATTGTCGCTGTGGCGGAACAGATATTCGCTGGCGACCTCAATGCGCATCCCGTCGCCCGGCAGCAGGGTAAACTGGAAAAACTGCTGCGCGTGTTTCGCTTCATACAGCGAGGGGTGCGGCGTGCGGTCGGCAAACACCAGGCCGTCCATGCAGAACTGGCGATCGTTCGGCGTATCGCCAAAGTCGCCGCCGTAGGCCGACCACGGGTTGCCGTTTTCATCGTACTTAATCAGCGACTGATCGACCCAGTCCCAGACAAAGCCGCCCTGCAGACGCGGATACTGACGAAACGCCTGCCAGTATTTGGCGAATCCGCCGAGGCTGTTGCCCATCGCGTGGGCGTATTCACACAGGATCAGCGGGCGCTGCTCGCCCGGCATCGACAGCCATTTTTTGATCGACCATTTTGGCACCGCCGGGAACGGCTGATCCTGATCGACTCGGGCATACATCGGGCAGATGATATCCGTCGCCGCGCTGTTTGCGCCGCCGCCTTCGTACTGCACCGGGCGTGACGGATCTTCCGCCTTCAGCCAGCGGTAGAGCGCGTCGTGATTCGCGCCGTGACCGGACTCATTGCCCAGCGACCAGATAATAATGGCCGGATGATTACGGTCGCGCTGTACCATGCGCGTCACCCGCTGGCTCATGGCGGGCAGCCAGTCCGGATCGTCGCTGAGGCGGTTCATCGGCGTCATGCCGTGGGTTTCAATATTGGCTTCGTCTACCACGTACAGGCCGTAGCGGTCGCAGAGGGTGTACCACAGCGGATGGTTCGGGTAATGGGAACAGCGCACGGCGTTAAAGTTATTCTGCTTCATCAGCAGAATGTCCTGCACCATCGTCGCTTCGTCCATCACCTGACCGTTTTGCGGATGGTGCTCATGGCGGTTAGCGCCGCGAATCAGCAGCGGCTTGCCGTTGAGCAACAGCAGGCCATTTTCAATTTTGACCTCGCGGAAGCCAACGTCGCAGGCCTCCGCTTCAATCAGCGTGCCGTCGGCAGTGTGCAGCAGCGCCACCGCGCGGTACAGCCAGGGCGTTTCAGCGCTCCACAGCGACGGCTTATCGACCTTCAGGCGCAGGGAGACGCGGTCATGCCAGGCGCCGCGTTCGTCAATAATCTCGCTGCCCAACGGGGCGGTGCATTCACCGACCTGCGTTTCGCCGTCCCACAGCTGCACGGTCACGCGCAGCTCGTCACACAGCTCGCCGCGCAGTCTGACTTCGGCGGCCAGCTCCGCGCGGCTGAAATCATCGTTAAAGTGGGTGGCAATCCGCAGATCGCTGATTTGCGTAAGCGGTTTATGCAGGAGGGTGACGTCGCGGAAAATGCCGCTCATTCGCCACATGTCCTGATCTTCCAGATACGTGCCGTCGCACCAGCGCAGCACCATCACCGCCAGACGGTTTTCGCCGCTCGTCAGAAAAGCGCTGAGATCGAATTCAGAGGGCAGTCGGCTGTCCTGGCCGTAGCCGATCCAGCGTCCGTTGCACCATAAATGAAACGCCGAGTTCACGCCGTCAAAAATGATTCGCGTCTGGCCTTCCCGCAGCCAGGCGTCGTCAACGGTGAATGTGAGCGAGTAACAGCCGGTGGGATTGTCTGACGGCACAAAAGGCGGGTTTACCGGGATGGGGTAGGTGACGTTGGTATAGATCGGCGCGTCGTAACCGTACATCTGCCAGTTGGAGGGGAGCTGCACGCTGTCCGCCTGTTGCAGATCGTCAGTCAGCCAGCTCTCCGGTACCGCTTCCGGCGACGGAAACCAGGCAAATCGCCATTCGCCGTTCAGGCTGCGTTTGTGCGTAGCGTCCCGGCAGGCGCGGGCATCGTCGGCATTGCGCCAGCTGCTGAACGGCGGGTGCGCCTCCAGGCGATTGAGCTGCGTGACGCCGGGATTTTCCCAGTCGCGACGGGCCAGTACGGCGGCCAGTGAATCAGTATTGAGGTTCATGGTTCAGTCCTGTTAAAAATTGTTATCCGCTCACAATTTAAAACAACATACGAGCAGGGCGTTAACGCTGTAAAGGACGGGGACCTCAATGAGTGAAGTGACTCACACTATTGTTATGCGTTCACATCTTTGGTGAGAGCTGCGCAACCTGGCGGGCGAGGTGCAGCAGCGAATCGGCCAGCGCCTGTGGAGAGGCCGCTGGCGCATCAGCGCGCTGCACCGTTTTGCGCTTCACCAGGGTGACGGGCAAGAGTTGATTGCCGAAAGCGGATTCGCCCCCGGCGAGCTTCAGCAGACGCTCAACGCTGGCCTCGCCCAGCTGCGGGAAATCCTGTCTGATGGTGGTCAGCGGCGGGATATAGCAGGCGCTGTCCTCCGTATCGTCATAGCCAATGACGGAAATATCGACCCCGGGGCGCAGGCCGAACTCGCTGATAGCGCGCATTGCCCCCAGCGCCATCTGGTCGTTTGCCACCAGCAGGGCGCCGGGCTGCGCGCCGTCAGTCAGCATTTTCATGGTTTGCTGAAAACCGGACATCGCGCTCCAGTCGCCTTCGGCTTCGGCGACCGGTTGCCGCTGGTGATGCGCCAGATATTTATGCCAGCCTGCCAGCCTGAGCCGGGCGGAAACTGACGAATGCGGCCCGGCCAGCAGGGCGATACGTTGGTGTCCGTGTTCCACCAGATGCTCCACGGCGAGGCGCGCGCCGTCTGCATGGGAAAAAATAATGCTGTTCACCGGGGCGAGATCGGACACGTCGAGAAACAGTACCGGAACGTCGCCACACGCAGCCGCGACGGCGATAGCATCGTTTTCATCAAGCGGATAATTGATGATGAGGCCAGTTACCCGCTGCGTCAGGAGATTATGCACCGCCGCTTTGCAGGCTTCCGCGCCGTGGCGCTCTACCATTGAGATCACCACGCTGGCCCCCGAACGATCGGCGCGGGATTTAATCGCGGCGACGATTTGCGAAGGCGCATGGAGAGCGAGGTTGGCGGTGGCGACGCCAATCAGAGGCGTTTGTTTGCCCGCCAGCTGTTGGGCGATGCGGTTAGGGATGTAGTTCAGCTCCGCCATCGCGGCTTCGACTTTTTCACGGGTTCGGGCGGAAACGTGGCTGGCCTGATTTACCACGCGCGAGACGGTCTGATAAGAGACGCCCGCATGGTTTGCAACATCGTACAGCGTTACCGGTTTCACATTCATACCCCTGAATTCAAAACGTTCTGCGCGCTATGATGCCACACCGCGAAAGGTTTTTCGCCATTCTGTCGGGCTGACGCCGAAGTGAGATTTAAAATGCTGACGCCAGGTCACAGCAGACTGAAAGCCCGCTTCGCCGGCGATGCGTTCCACGGGAAGCTGGCTGGACTCCAGTAGCGTCTGGCTCAGGCGCAGACGTTCGCGAATCAGCCATTCGGCGACGCTACAGCCGGTTGCGTTCATAAAATGGCGGCTCAGGGTGCGGCGGCTCATCCTGACTCGCTGCGCAAGCGAGTTCAGATCGTGAGGTTCATGAAGATGCTGACGCAGATAATCCAGCAGAGCGTTAATTCGCTGGTCCCGGGTGCTTTCGGGCACCGGTCGGGCGATATACTGCGCCTGACCGCCTTCACGGTGCGGCGGGACCACCATCTTCCGGGCGATCTGATTCGCTACCACGCTGCCGAAGCGCTGGCGAATGATATACAGGCAGCAGTCGAGCGCCGCCGCGGTGCCCGCCGAGGTGATAATGCCCTCGTCGTCGACGTACAGCGCGTTGATATCTAATTTCGCCGCAGGAAAGCGGGCCTGAAATTCCTCTTCGAACGCCCAGTGGGTGGCGGCGCGTTTGCCCTCCAGCAGGCCCGCGTAGCCGAGAACAAAAGCGCCCAGACACAGGCCGACAATCTGTGCGCCGTTTTGCCGGGCCGCTCTCAGCGCCGCCAGCAATGTCTGCGGCGGACGCCGGTCGGTGTCGTCCCAGTAGGGAACAATCACTATCCCGGCGTCGTTGATCGCCTCATAGCCGTACGCGGCGTGCAGCGAAAAGCCCTCCTGCGAGCTGAGCGTCCCCGGCGCTTCGGCGCAGATTTTCACCGTAAAGCGTTTTTGCGCCGCCACTTTATCGCTAAACAGAATAGAGGGCACCGAGTAGTGAAACGGGCTGAAATTATCAACGGCGACAATGGCGACGGTTACGGGGCGCATAGCTTCCTCACTTAGAAGGTCAGGGTTTCCCCATCTTCCGGGACATGCACATATTCTGCAATCTGGTTGTCGCGGGCATACTCTCTGAGCGCCGCACGCGTCAGCAGGCAGTGGTTGATGGCTTCCATATGGGTCGCCACGATCTGCGCCTCCGGCAGGATAAAGTGCGTTTTCAGTACATCCTCTGCGCCCATTATAATTGGCCCGAAGCCGATAACGTGCGCGAAACCGGCATTCAGTACCACCACGTCCGGCTGATAGCGGGTCAGACTGGCTTCGACCTCGGCGCGCCAGATCGTATCGCCCGCCAGGTAGAGCGTTTTTTCCTGCGGATGGGTAAAGATCACGCCGCAGGCCTCGCCTAAGCGTTCCGCCATTTTCGGTATCGCGTACAGTCGGTCAGAACCGTGCTGACCGCCGGTTTTACGCAGCGTAACCTCGCCAAAGACGGTATTTTCCGCCAGCACGGTCAGCGCGGTAAACCCTTGCCCGCGCAGCGTTTGCGCATCCCGTGCGTTCTGCACGTAGATGGGTTTGTCTTTCGGTACGACCTTCGCGGCGACGTCATCCCAGTGATCGGCATGCAGATGGGTGACGATCAGGGCATCAGCCTGTAGCAGGCTGTCAATATCGCAGGGCAGTTCCACGGTTGGATTACGGATTTCTGCGCGCGCGGTGCCGGGAAAGCCGGGGTAAGCCCCCTTTGGCGCCAGCAGCGGATCGATGAGAAACGTTTTACCGCCATAGGTAATTAACTGCGTGGCGTTACGAATTTGTGTGATGTTCATGGCGCATGCTACATATAAGGGACAGTGATGACATCATAAAATGTGGCGCGGGAGCTGAATGTGGGCAAAGGGGCGAATAGCGATGGGATCGGGCCATTTTGCTCTTTCATCAGGCTGGCATGACCGGGAAGAAGCCGATAGTATGAAATTGCAAGGGACAACGTTTTGAACGATATAACAATAAATTTCAGATAAGAACAATAAGTGAGGTTTTATGAAATGGGGATGTATAAAGTGTGGCGTTGAAATACCGCAACACACAGAATATTGCAGCGAGTGTGAAGATAAACAGTTCACAAAGATTGGCGGCTTCCTTTACTTACCGCTGCTGGGGTTGTTTATCACCGCACTGTCACACCTGGTCGCGTCGTACGAGTCTTTCAAATACCTGGTCGATAATTTTTATCACTTATTCTTTGATGCTAAGTTATTCTTTATAGGGACTTTTACGATAAGTCTGGTAGTATTCCTGGCTGCCGCCTGGGTTATTTCTGTGTTTCTGCGAAAGAAAAAATCACTGCCAAAGTTGTATATCGGGCTGATGCTGTTGCTTATTGTGTTGACAGCGCTGAATACCTGGATGCTGTCTGTGCTGATCCCCGGAATATATATTGGATCGGAGGAGTTGGTTCCTTTGCTTCGGTTAATCATTTCCGCATGCATATGGATACCCTATTTTTTGAAATCCGTGAGGGTAAAGAGAACCTTTATCAACCCGTGAATATAGTCATAAATATATAAACCGTGCTGTAGGCCTGATAAGCGTAGCGCCATCAGGCGTTGACCGCCGGGTGGCGGCTCCGCCTTACCCGGCCTACGCAATGTGCCGTTGACTGCGGGGTGGCGGCTCCGCCTTACCCGGCCTACGCAATGTGCCGTTGACTGCGGGGTGGCGGCTCCGCCTTACCCGGCCTACGCAATGTGCCGTTGACTGCGGGGTGGCGGCTCCGCCTTACCCGGCCTACGCAATGTGCCGTTGACTGCCGGGTGGCGGCTTCGCCTTACCCGGCCAATATCAATCACGCCGCGTCGGCTAATACAAACATGCCGTACGGGTGGATCTCCAGATAATAGTGCTCGCCGACGTCCGGCTGCAGGCGCGTGGCGTTGACCTGCAATAAAATCTCCTGCCCGTGCCACTCCACCGTCACTTCATACTGCGGTCCCATATAGGCCACATGGCGGATTGTACAGCGCTGGCTCTCCTCGCCGCGGTCGCTTAAGGTGATCGCTTCCGGGCGCACGCCGACGGTGCCGCTTCCTTCGGCGACAAAATGCGCCGGTCGCGGCAGCCGGTAGCCGTAAATCTCCACCGCCTGCGCGCTGAAGGTCGCCGGAAAGAGGTTGGCGTCGCCCATAAAGCTCGCCATAAAGCGCGACGCGGGCTGACGATAAAGATCCTGCGGCGAGCCGATCTGCATAATATGTCCCTTGTTCATCACCAGCACCGTGTCGGAAACCGCAAAAGCCTCGCTCTGATCGTGGGTGACGTACAGCGACGTAATATTGAACTGCTTTTGCAGCTCGCGAATTTTATCGCGCATACTGCGCCGCAGGTTGGCATCCAGGTTACTCAGCGGCTCATCAAACAGCAGCACCTTCGGCTTGAGGATCAGCGCGCGCGCCAGCGCCACGCGCTGCTGCTGACCGCCGGAGATCTGATCGACATAGCGGTCTGCAAACCCTTCCAGATCGACCATCGCCAGCGCCTCTTTTACCCGCGCTTTCACTTCGGCGCGCGATACGCCAAGCATTTTCAACCCGTAGCCGACGTTGTCGCCCAGCGACATATGCGGAAACAGGGCGTAGGACTGAAACACCATGCAGATGTCACGCTGCTGAATAGAGCGATGGGTCACATCTTCGCCATCAATAAAAATCTGCCCGTCGCTCGGTTTCTCCAGACCGGCAACCAGCCGCAGAATGGTGGTTTTGCCACAGCCGGACGGGCCGAGCAGCGTCACCATCTGTCCCTGCGGGATGGTGAGGTTAATGTTGTCGATGACCGTGTTGCTGCCGAATCGTTTGCTGACGTTGCGCAGTTCAACAAAATTTTTCTGACTCATAGTGCGCTCCATTACGCCTGGTTTTTGGCTTTCGAACGGGAGATACGCGCTTCCCCGATCAGCCAGTCAAAGATGAAAATAATCGCCAGCATCACCACGATCAGGATTGAACCGTAGGCAATCGCCACGCCGTATTCGCCGTCTTCCACACGGTTTAAAATGTACGCTGTCGCGACCCTCGTATCCGGCGTCACGAGGAACACAATGGCGCTGACGGTGGTAATGGCGCGCACAAAGCTGTAGATCAGCGCCGAAAGGATTGCCGGACGCAGCAGCGGCAGCAGAATGTGCGTAATCGTGCGCAGGCTTCCGGCGCGCAGGCTGAGCGAGGCTTCATCCAGCGATTTGTCGATCTGCCCTAAGCCCGCAATCCCGGCGCGAATGCCCACCGGTACGTTACGCATCACCATCGAGATAATGACTATCGCCGCCGTGCCGGTGAGATAGACCGGCGCGCTGTTAAAGGCGAGAATGTACGACACCCCCGCCACGGTGCCGGGGACGGCAAAGCACAGCATGGTGGTGAACTCGATGGTCTTTTTGCCTTTGAACTGCTGGCGTACCACGATCCAGGCGATCAGCAGCCCGAAAGCGGCGGTGATCGGCGCAGCGATACCGGCGTACAGCAGGGTATCCAGCAGTGAAGGCCACGCCCCGTCGCTCATCCCCTGGCCGAACAGCTTGATGAAGTTATCCAGCGTCAGGGTGTAGTCAACGCCCCAGTTAACGGTAAAGCTGCCGTAGAAAATGCTGCCGTAGAGCAGGGCGTTAAAGGCGATCCACACCGCCAGGATGGCGATCACGCCCCACACCAGCGTTACCGGCAGCGGCTGAACGTCGCCGCGATACGATTTGCCGGAAACGGTGACGTAGGAACGTTTACCGATCCACATATACTGAATGCAGAACACCAGCAGCGAAAAAAGCAGCAGGAACGCGCCGAGGGTGCTGGCGGCCTGATAATCCAGCTGTGAACCGGTAATGTAGAAGTAGATTTGCGTCGCCAGCACGTCGAAGTTGCCGCCGAGCACCAGCGGGTTGCTGAAGTCGGCCAGCGACTGCACGATAACGATCAAAAACGCATTTGCCAGCGCCGGTTTGAGCAGCGGCACAAACACGCCGTTGAAGGTCTGCCAGCGGCTGGCGCGCAGGGTATAGGAGGCCTCTTCCAGCGACGGATGAATGGTTTTGATCGCCCCGTCGAGGATCATAAACGCCATCGGCGTGAAGGCCAGCACCTGCGCCAGCCAGATGCCGGTAAAGCCATACAGCCAGTTGGTGTTGCTCAGGCCGAACCACTCCACCATTAACTCGGTGACGTAGCCGGAGCGGCCCATCATCAGCGTCACGCCCAGACCCACGACAAACGGCGGAGTGACGATCGGCAGAATCGAGAAGATGCGGCCAATCACCGCGCCGCGCCGGGCGATGCGGGTGGTATAGATTGCCAGCACCAGGCCAAAGAAGGTGCAGCCGACGCCTACCGCCATCGACAGGGCGACAGAGTTAATGATGACCTGGATAATGTGCGCCTGCGACAGCACGGTCATAAACGCCAGCGGCGCGAACTCCCCCGCGTCGTTGGTGAACATCGGAATAAAGATGGCGATGCTCGGCCAGACGATAAACACGCCGATTAACGCGATGATGGCGACCAGCGAACCGATGACAAAGCGGTCGCCGCCGAGCCATTCGAGACGGGTCAGCGCCAGCGTCACTATCGCCCCCAGCGCCACAAACAGGACGATGGCGGCATAACCTAAGCCGCGGCCTTCCAAGGTGGCGCTGACCACCACAAACGCCATGCACAGCAACGCCCAGCCAGCGTCGAGGTAGTGGCGGCTACGCTGTTCCCGCCTGGCTTCGTGAAGCGGACGCGCCAGCAGCAGTCCCGGCAGCAGATACCACAGCCAGCTAACGTTAACGCCCGCCCAGCCGTAGGCGTCGAGGATCTCATCGCGCGTCGACTCCAGCAGACCGTAGTCCAGGCTCCAGCTTGGCAGCAGTGCGAACGCCAGCCAGCTCAGCAAAACCCAAAGGAATATGGCATCCCGTTTTTTCACGGGATGCAGAGCGAGTGTCTGTGACATAGGTGTTCCGGGTGTTGATGAATGTTGTAGGCCGGGTAAGGCAGCGCCGCCACCCGGCAATTACCGCGCGAGTGGACTTATTTGCCCATCTTCACGTCGCTGACCCATTTATTGATCAACGCCTTACGCACCTCCGTTGAGCCGTACTTGTCCATGTCGTAGTGGATCAGCTTCAGGCCGTCGAGCTTCAGCGAGTTCGGCGAGGTTTCGGCTGTGGTGTTCGACAGGATTTGATAGGACTTGCCTTTCTTCCACGCCAGCTCCTGCGCCTCTTTCGACAGCACCCAGTCAACGAACAGTCTGGCGTTATCGAGGTTGCGCGCGCCTTTCAGAATACTGACGCCGCCAATTTCGTAGCCGGTGCCTTCACACGGCGAGATCAGCTCCAGCGGCGCGCCCTGTTCTTTCTCCAGCGAGTAGTCATGCAGGAAGCCAATGCCGATGGCCGTTTCGCCGCGCGCGGCGTTACGCGCCGGGGCGATGCCGGATTTGGTGTATTGCGAGACGTTGGCGTTAAGCTGCTTCAGGTAATCAAAAGCCTGATCGTCGCCCCACAGCTGCACAAAGGTCGCCAGCGCGGTGTAGGCGGTGCCGGAGCTTTGCGGGTCGGCAATCTGGATTTCGCCTTTGTATTCCGGTTTTGTCAGATCCTTCCAGCATTTCGGCACCGGCAGGTTTTTCTCTTTCAGGCGCTCGGTGTTGACGCCAAAGCCGAGAATACCGACATACACCGCTGATGAATAATTCCCTTTCAGCTTCGCCGGGTCGCGGAAGTTCTCCATCACCTGCGCAAGCGCGGGCGATTTGTAGGGTTGCAGCAGGCCCATTTCCCCGGCCTGTGACTGCGGATCAAGCGTGCCGCCGTACCAGACGTCCGCCTGCGGGTTTTTCTTCTCGGCGTCCACTTTCGCCAGCGTGCTGCCGGAGCCGTTGCGGATAAATGACGTTTTCACGTCATATTTTTCGCCGAAGGCTTTGGTTTGCGCTTCGCACAATTCATTGGTGGCGCTGCAATAGACCACCAGACGGCCTTTCGCCTGCGCAGCGCCGGTGAGCGCCGCCAGCGCTACGGCAGAGGCAATCAGGGTAGAGGTAAAGGTCATTTTCATTGTTTTATCCTTTGACTGAGAGTGGCGCTGACGCCTGCCATCAGCAGGGGCATCAGCAGTAAACCCATAAGTACCGCGGCGATCGAGAGCAAACTGAACATTCCCGACCAGTCGTAGCGTTCAATAACCAGCGACAGAGGCCAGCCCGCCAGCGCGGCCCCCAGATAGGCGAACAGGCCGAGAAAACCGGTGATCGATCCCGCCGCCGCTTTATGCCCGCACTCCACGGCGGCAAGGCCAATCAGCATTTGCGGGCCGAAGACAAAGAAGCCCACCGTAAAAAAACAGGCCGCCAGCAGCGCGTAGTGATGGACCGGCGCCAGCCACAGCGCGGCGACGGAAACCATCAGCCCCAGCGTGAACAGCAGAATCATCGGCGCCCGCTGGCCGCTGAACAGCAAATCCGATCCCCAGCCGGCAAACAGCGCGCCGAGAAGACCGCCCACTTCGAACAGCATCACCGTGGCGTTGGCGCTCAGCAGATTGACGCCGTGGCTTTCGGTCAGCCAGATGTTGCCCCAGTCGTTAAGCGCGATGCGGATGAGATACACCAGCACGTAGGAGCCGCCCAACAGCCAGATCATGGGATTTCGCAACATCGTGATACGCAACATCCGCCATAGTCCCATCGGCGGGCTAAGCTGTTCCTGGCGCAGCTCCAGCGGGTCGTTACGCCATGCGCCAACTGACGGCAATCCCTCTTCCCGGGGCGTTCCTTTCAGCTGCAGCGTTAACCAGATCCCCAGCGCCATGCTGATAATCCCCGGTGTCAGCATCGCCGCCTGCCAGCCCCACCAGTGGGCGGCAAAGGCGCTGATCAGCGGGATAATCGCCCCGCCGATGTTGATCGACATATTCCAGCAGCCCCACCAGAAACCGCGCTCGTTGCGCGAGTACCAGTGGGTCAGCAGGCGGGCGCAGGGAGGCCATCCCCAGCCCTGAAAAAAACCGTTCAGCGTCCAGACGGCGAGCAGCAGCGTCAGCGACTCGCCAAAGGCGAACGCCACGTTCAGCACGCCGGTCGCGAACAACCCTGCGCCCATAAAACCGCGCTGTCCGTGGCTGTCATGCCATAGCCCGGCGGTAAATTTCGACAGGCCATAGCTCAGATAAAACAGCGAACCCAGCAGGCCGATATCGCCCTTGTCCAGCCCCAGATCCGTTTGCAGCGCCGGCAGCACATAGTTGACGCTTTTACGCGTCAGATAAAACGCCGCGTAGCCCGTCACCATGCACAGCAGCAGCGTCAGGCGCAGCGCCCGGTAGCGTTGATCGATTGCAGTTGTCTGACGTGCGTGCATAGCCATCTCCGTTTTGCTGACTATATGAAAGCGAATGCGAAAGGGGATGAGAGAAAGTCCGTAGCGGCTAAGACTTTTTCCTGGTTAGCCGTGGGTTTGTTGCAAATTTGTGGGCAAGTTAACAATTACCCGCGTGCCGTGCCGCGACTCCAGCGACAGTTCGCCGCCAAGCGCGCTGACGCGCTCGCGCATTCCCTGAATGCCGAAGCCGGGAAGTTGTCCATCGCCGATGCCTGTGCCGTTATCCTGCACTTCCAGGCGCAGCCGTTCTCCCTGCTGGCACAGGAGAATGGCGACCTCGCTGGCTTCGGCGTGTTTACAGACGTTATTGAGTAACTCCTGAAGCAGGCGATAGAGCGTAAAGCGCACCGTTTCGCTTTCCGGCGTGGCGGTCAGCCGATAGTCAAACCGGCAGCGGATGCCGCGCTCAGCAAAGGCAAATTCATTGAGCAAGTGATGCAGCGCTTCGTTAAACGACAGTTCGTCCAGCGCAGGCGGACGAAGCTGACGCAGCAGCTGGCGGGTGGAGTGGTGGATGCGGCGGGCAAGATCGTTGATTTGACTGGCGGCGGCCTGGGTTTGCGCCGGATCGCGCGCCCGCTTCACCAGCTGCGTCTGGATCTGAATGGCGGTAATATTCTGGCCGATTTCATCGTGCAGCTCGCGCGCCAGACTCTTTCGCGTATCCTCTTCGCTGTGGATCAGCTTTTCGGTCAGCGCCCGCCGCGCCGCCAGTTCCGCTTCCAGCCGTTGGCGATAGTGGTGCAGGTTTTGCGCCAGGTGCTGCTGGCGGCTGATGGCAATTCCCAGACCCATGCCCAGCAGCGCCTGGGTGGCGAGGAAAATTTCCAGTTCGATCAGATTACTGAACCCGACGCCGACCTGGCGGGCGATGGTGATCATCATGCTGCCGAGCAGGCCTGCGAGCACGCCGCCCTGCCAGCCGAATTTCCACGCCATTACCACGTTGGGCAGAAAAACCACGATCAGTAACAGGCGTTCAAGCTCCGGCGACAGCGTCAGCTGGGTGCCGATACCGATGATAAAAAACAGGCTGCACCAGATGATGAGCGAGGTGCGCAGCGGCGGGTTTTGGGTATCCTGCGCCAGCAGCTGATAACGGTGCTGCTGGCGCAGAAATTCGAAAATCAGATAGACGAACGGCGTCAGCAGTACGCCGCCGGTGAATGAGGCCAGGCCGGACAGCATCGCCGGGCTTTTCAGCAGCGGTGAAAGCAGGGCGGTATTGAGCAGTGACGCGACGGTGACCGCTGTCAGCAGCAGCGTCAGCCGCTGCCAGTACAGAGGAAAGCGCTGCCAGAAGCGTTGCGCTATGCTGGCGGGAAGCAGGCTGACCAGCGGCGCAGCCAGCAGGACGAGGAGATCGCCGCTCAGCAGCTGTTCGCTGCGCAGCCAGAGCAGCATCAGCATTGGCGGCAGCACCAGCGCCGGCCAGTAGCGGCGCGCAAGCAGGATCAGCAGCGCCAGATAGACGCCGTGCGGCAGGAACAGCGCCGCCTGCTGGCCGTTATGGGTCAGATAAAAGCCGAGCGTCCACAGCATCAGCCAGCCGGTTCCCCAGGCCAGTACGATAAACAGCGAGATCACGACATAACGAAGCGGATGCGACATTAATGCCCCACCAGCAGCTTATGGTCGAGGGCGAAATGCACCAGCTCGATGGTGCTGTGGCAGTTCAGTTTGCCAAGCACGTTGGCGCGATACACATGGACCGTTTTATGGCTGAGGTCGAGCTTAAAGGCGATCTCCTTAACGCTGTCGCCTTTGACCAGCAGATTAAACACTTCACGCTCTCGCGGAGTAAGCGCTTCCAGCTCCGGCGGCAGTTGCTCTCCGCCACGCAACGCCCGCAGCGCGTCGGCGCAGAGATAATGTCCCCCCAGGCCGACGGAGCGTACCGCCTGCACCAGCTCCTCCGGCCCGCAGCGCTTGGTCAGGTAGCCGCTGGCCCCGGCGGTCAGCGCGCTTTGTACAAAGGTGGGCGAATCATAGATGCTGAGAATAATGGCGCGAAACTGCGGCTTCTGCGCCCGCAGGCGCTTCAGCAGGCTCAGGCCGTTCTCATCCGGCATGGCGATATCCATCACCGCCACGCTAACGTCGTCGCGCAACAGCGCAGGCCACGCGTCCGCCGCGCGGCTGAACTGGCCCGCGACCTCAAGGTCCTCTTCGAGACTGAGTAATTGCGCAAAGCCGGAACGCACCACCACATGGTCGTCCACCAGCACCACACGTATCATAATTTTGCTCTCCTGCAGGATTATGTCTCTATGATGCCTGCCGCTGCTGCGCTGGCAATCAATCAGGTGTCGTTATGGAACGAATATAACAAAATGGTCATCTTCGGCTGTTTGCGCCGGACATGCGCAAATTCGCTAACCATTGCCGGTTTTTTTCTAAAAACGCTTTGCTATTAGCCAGAATTTTTAATTCCTTTATCAAATCTTTCGGCGACGAAATACTGCACCCATAACAAGACAAGGGAGCAGACAAATGGCACTTTCATCGCGTAATACACTTCTTGCCGCGCTGGCGTTTATCGCCTTTCAGGCGCAGGCGGTTAACGTCACCGTCGCGTATCAGACCTCCGCCGAACCGGCCAAGGTCGCCCAGGCGGATAACACCTTTGAGAAAGCGAGCGGGGCGACCGTGGCGTGGCGTAAATTCGACAGCGGCGCGAGCATCGTGCGCGCGCTGGCCTCCGGCGACGTGCAGATTGGCAATCTCGGCTCCAGCCCGCTGGCGGTCGCCGCCAGCCAGCAGGTGCCGATTGAAGTTTTCCTGCTCGCCTCAAAACTCGGTAATTCTGAAGCGCTGGTGGTGAAGAAAACGATCGGCAAACCGCAGGATCTGATCGGCAAGCGCATCGCGGTGCCGTTTATCTCCACCACCCACTACAGCCTGCTGGCGGCGCTGAAACACTGGGGGATCAAGCCCGGCCAGCTGGAGATTATCAACCTGCAGCCGCCGGCGATTATTGCCGCCTGGCAGCGCGGAGATATCGACGGCGCGTACGTCTGGGCGCCGGCGGTGAACGCGCTGGAAAAAGAGGGCAGGGTATTGACCGATTTGGCGATGGTCGGGGAGTGGGGCTCGCCGACGCTTGACGTCTGGGTGGTGCGTAAAGACTTCGCTGAACAGCATCCGGAGGTGGTGAAGGCCTTCGCCAAAAGCGCCCTTGACGCCCAGCAGTCTTACATCGCTAACCCCGACGACTGGCTGAAACAGCCGGAAAACATCAGCAAACTGTCGCGCTTAAGCGGCGTACCGGAAGCCGATGTCCCCGGACTGGTGAAAGGCAATACCTATCTCACGCCGCAGCAGCAGACCGCCGAGCTGAACGGGCCGGTGAATAAAGCGATTATCGATACCGCGCAATTTCTGAAAGAGCAGGGCAAAGTGCCCGCGGTGGCGAGCGACTACAGCCAGTACGTTACCGACCGCTTCGTGCAGTAAGGAGGCGCGGATGCTGCAACTCTCTCATCTGTATGCCGACTACGGCGGAAAACCGGCGCTGGAGGATATTAACCTGACGCTGGACAGCGGTGAGCTGCTGGTGGTGCTGGGGCCGTCCGGCTGCGGCAAAACGACCTTACTGAATCTGATCGCCGGGTTTGCGCCGTATCGCCACGGCACGATTCAACTGGCGGGGAAGCGCGTTGACGGGCCGGGCGCGGAGCGTGGGGTGGTCTTTCAGCATGAAGGGCTGCTGCCGTGGCGCAACGTGCAGGATAACGTCGCGTTTGGTCTGCAGCTGGCGGGCGTCGGTAAGGCGCAGCGCATTCACGTCGCGCAGGAGATGCTGAAAAAAGTGGGGCTGGAGGGCGCCGGCAAGCGCTTTATCTGGCAGCTTTCCGGCGGGCAGCGCCAGCGCGTCGGCATTGCCCGGGCGCTGGCGGCGAATCCGCAGCTGTTGCTGCTCGATGAGCCCTTCGGCGCGCTGGACGTCTTCACCCGCGAGCAGATGCAAACCCTGCTGCTGAGGCTGTGGCACGAGACGGGCAAACAGGTGCTGCTGATCACGCACGATATTGAAGAGGCGGTATTTATGGCTACCGAACTGGTCCTGCTCTCGCCGGGGCCAGGGCGCGTGCTGGAACGTCTGCCGCTCAATTTTGCCCGTCGCTTTGTGGCCGGGGAGAGCTGCCGCAGCATCAAGTCCGATCCGCAGTTTATCGATACCCGCGAATACGTATTAAACCGCGTGTTTGCCCAACGGGAGGCTTTCTCATGAGCGTGGCGATCAACGATAAACCGCGCCAGCGCGCGCTGAAGCTGAAATGGCGCTGGCCGTTATCCCGCCAGCTGACATTAAGCCTCGGCACGCTGGCGGTCATTGTGTCGGTATGGTGGGCGGTGGCGACGCTGCAACTGGTCAGCCCGCTGTTTTTGCCGCCGCCGGGACAGGTGCTGCAAAAGCTGTGGGTTATTGCCGGTCCGCAGGGATTTATGGACGCCACCCTGTGGCAGCATCTGGCGGCAAGCCTGACCCGCATTGTGCTGGCGCTGCTGGCGGCGGCGATCGTGGGGATTCCGGTGGGAATTGCGATGGGGCTGAGTCCCGCGATCCGCGGCGTTCTCGATCCGATCATTGAGCTGTATCGCCCGGTGCCGCCGCTGGCGTATCTGCCGCTGATGGTTATCTGGTTCGGCATTGGCGAAACCTCGAAGATCCTGCTGATCTATCTGGCGATTTTCGCTCCGGTGGCGATGTCGGCGCTGGCGGGCGTGAAAAGCGCGCAGCAGGTGCGGCTTCGCGCGGCGCAGTCGCTGGGGGCCAGTCGTTCGCAGGTGCTGTGGTTTGTGATCCTGCCGGGGGCGCTGCCGGAGATCCTCACCGGCTTACGCATTGGCCTCGGCGTCGGCTGGTCGACGCTGGTGGCGGCGGAGCTGATCGCCGCGACGCGGGGCTTAGGCTTTATGGTGCAGTCGGCAGGGGAGTTTCTGGCGACCGACGTGGTGCTGGCGGGGATCGCGGTGATTGCGGTTATCGCCTTTATGTTAGAACTGGGTCTGCGCGCGCTTCAGCGTCGCCTGACGCCCTGGCATGGAGAAGTCCAATGAGTGAACGTTTAAGCATTACCCCGCTGGGGCCGTACATTGGCGCGCTGATTAGCGGCGCGGATTTGAGCCGTCCGCTGAGCGATAATCAGTTTGAGCAGCTTTATCATGCGGTGCTGCGCCATCAGGTGGTGTTCCTGCGTGAACAGGTGATTACGCCGCAGCAGCAGCGTGCACTGGCCCTGCGCTTTGGCGACCTGCATATTCATCCGGTCTATCCTCATGCCGAAGGCGTGGAAGAGATTATCGTCCTGGATACGCACAATGATAATCCGCCGGATAACGACAACTGGCACACCGACGTCACTTTTATTGAGACGCCGCCCGCCGGGGCGATTCTGGCGGCCAAAGAGTTGCCCTCTACCGGCGGCGATACGCTGTGGACCAGCGGCATTGCCGCTTACGAGGCGCTATCAGCGCCTTTCCGCCAGCTGCTGAGCGGCCTGCGGGCGGAGCATGATTTCCGTAAATCCTTCCCGGAGCATAAGTATCGCGCAACGGAGGAGGAGCATCAGCGCTGGCGGGAAGCGGTGGCGAAACATCCGCCGCTGCTGCATCCGGTCGTGCGGACCCATCCGGTGAGCGGTAGGCAGGCGCTGTTTGTCAACGAAGGCTTTACCACCCGCATCGTCGATGTCACGGAGAAGGAGAGCGACGCGCTGCTCAGCTTCCTGTTCGCGCATATTACCAGACCGGAGTTTCAGGTACGCTGGCGCTGGCAGCCCAATGACGTGGCTGTCTGGGATAACCGCGTGACGCAGCACTACGCCAACGCCGATTATCTGCCGCAGCGGCGGATTATGCATCGGGCGACTATTCTCGGAGATAAGCCATTTTATCGGGCGGGATAAGGGAAGGCGGTGAAACAGAACAGGCCGGGTAGGGCGTAACCGCCTCCCCGGCAATAAATAACGAAGTGCTTAACGCAGAATTTTCTTTTCCGCCAGATCCAGCGCGAAGTAGCTGAAGATCAGATCCGCGCCCGCGCGTTTGATCGCCCCTAAGCTTTCCAGCACCACTTTTTCTTCATCAATGGCTCCCGCCATGGCGGCGAATTTGATCATCGCATACTCACCGCTGACCTGATAGGCCCCGAGCGGTAGCTCCGTGCGTTCGCGGATGTCGCGCAGCACGTCAAGATAGGCGCCAGCCGGTTTTACCATCAGGCAGTCCGCGCCCTGCGCTTCGTCGAGCAGGGATTCGCGAATGGCTTCGCGACGGTTCATCGGGTTCATCTGGTAGGTTTTACGATCGCCTTTCAGCGCGGTGCCCGCCGCCTCCCGAAACGGACCATAAAAAGAAGAGGCGAATTTGGTAGAATAGGACATGATAGCCGTATCGGTAAAACCGGCGGCGTCCAGCGCCTGACGAATCGCCTGCACTTGCCCGTCCATTGCCGCGGAAGGCGCGATGAAATCAGCCCCGGCCGCGGCTGCGACGACGGCCTGCTTGCCGAGATTGGCCAGCGTTGCGTCGTTATCGACGCCGTGCTCGCACAGGACGCCGCAGTGACCGTGAGAAGTATATTCACAAAAGCAGGTATCTGACATTACAATCATGTCCGGCACGGTCTGTTTGCAGATGCGTGACATCCGGGCGACCAGACCGTCCTCTTTCCAGGCATCGCTGCCGGTTTCATCGGTATGGTGAGAGATACCAAAGGTCATGACGGAGCGGATACCGGCGCTGGCGATGCGTTCGATCTCGCGCGCCAGATGCTTTTCCGGAATGCGCATGATGCCGGGCATTGCCTCGATAGCTTTGTAATCGTCGAGTTCTTCTTCAACAAAGATCGGCAACACCAGGTCGTTTAAGCTGAGTGTTGTCTCTTCAAACATGGCGCGCAGCGCAGCGGATTTGCGCAGGCGACGTGGGCGTTGGATTAAGTCTGTCATGGGATGCCTGATGTTTGTGAAAGTGAAATAGCAGTATACCCTGAATCTTCTGACATGTGTTTTACTAATGTTGTCTTTATGATTGTTTTTCTCTTATAATAAATACAAATATCTCTTCATTCTTAATATATTATTCTTTTTATTATTATTGTCCGAATCCGGACGGAACGGAAAGAATAATTGAACCTTTCTTTTGAGACGACGCATAATCCCTCCTGCAAAACAAAATTGTTTTCGCTGCATTAATAATTGATGGATCAACACTATTACGTCCCTGAGGAGGGATGACAAATGCACTCCTGGAAAAAGAAACTCGTAGTCTCACAATTAGCATTGGCTTGCACTCTGGCAATCACTTCTCAGGCAAATGCTTCAACGGATATTTCCGGCACCACGTATAATACGTTCACGCACTATGATAATAGCACCCACGCGGATGGCGTTTATTTTGAAGGTTACGTTGGCTGGAATAACTACGCGACCAATAGCGTATACAACGGCAATATCTATCCGGTAATCAAGAATTCAACCGTTAACGGCGTGATTTCGACTTATTATCTGGATGATGGTCTGGCGACCAACGCCAATGACAACAGCCTGACAATCAAAAACAGCACCATTCATGGCATGATCACGTCTGAATGCATGACCACAGACTGTGTGAACCGTGATACCGGTTATGTGTACGATCGTCTGGCGCTGACCGTTGATAACTCCACCATCGACGACAATTACGAACACTATACCTATAACGGCACCTACACTGACGGCACTGCCGATACGCATATTTTTGATGTTTATAATCTGGGCGTAGCAGTTACGTTGGATCAGGAAGTTGACCTGGTTATCAAAAATAACTCTCACGTAGCGGGTATTAGCCTGATTCAGGGCTATGAGTGGGAAGATACTGATGATAATACCGTCAGCACCGGGGTAAACAGCAGCAAAGTATTTACCAATAAGATTACCGTAGCCGATTCTACCGTGACTTCCGGTTCATGGTCGGATGAAGGTACTTCCGGATGGTTCGGTAACAATAATAACGCCAGCGACTACAACGGCTCTGGTTATAGTGCGGATGACGTGGCCTTAGAGGTTTACGCGAATCCGTTTGCAGACAACGCCATGCAGACCACCGCAACGTTCAGCAACTCTACGCTGATGGGCGACGTTGTTTTCGCCAGCAATTTTGACGAAAACTTCTTCCCGAACGGCGCAGACAGCTATCGCGACACCGATACCAACGTTGACACGAACGGTTGGGATGGCACCGACCGTCTCGATCTGACGCTGAACAACGGCAGTAAGTGGGTGGGTGCGGCGATGTCCGTACATCAGGTTGATACCGATGGCGATGGCGTTTATGACAGCATCGAAACAGGAACGGAAGCGACCTCTACGCTGATTGATATCGCCGCCAACAGCCTGTGGCCGTGGTCAACCTACGGCGTTGATAACAGCGATACCGCCTATGATGAAAATGGTCATGTAGTGGGTAATGAGGTCTATCAGAGCGGTCTGTTCAACGTAACGCTGAACAACGGTTCGCAATGGGATACCACAAAATCCTCATTGATTGATACCCTGAATATTAATAGCGGATCAATTGTTAATGTTGCTGACTCTACGCTGATTTCTGATACCATCGATCTGACTGGCGGCGCTGCGCTGAACATCAACGAAGATGGTCATGTCGCCACCGACAAGCTGACTGTTAATAACAGTACCGTAACCATTGCTGATGATGTTTCTGCTGGCTGGGGCGTAAACGATGCGGCTCTGTATGCCAATACCATCAACGTCACTAACAACGGTGTTCTGGATGTGGGCAACAGCACCGCGTATGCGCTGCAGGCTGATACCCTGAATCTGACCAGCTACACGGATGCGAATGGTCACGTTAATGCCGGTGTGTTTAACGTTCACAGCAACAGCTTTGTGCTGGATGCCGACCTGACGAACGACCGGACATGGGATACCACTAAGTCCAACTATGGCTACGGTATCATCGCCATGAACTCCGATGGTCACCTGACCATTAACGGTAACGGCGATGCTTACAGCGCCGATCTGGCGGAAGTTGATAACGCTGGCGACGGCGTAGCGGCGGCAACCGGTAACTATAAAGTACGTATCGACAACGCCACTGGCGAAGGTTCCGTTGCGGATTACAAAGGTAAAGAGCTGATCTATGTAAACGATAAGAACAGCACTGCCACCTTCTCCGCCGCGAACAAAGCGGACCTGGGCGCATTTACCTATCAGGCGCGTCAGGAAGGCAACACTGTCGTTCTGCAACAGATGCAGCTGACTGACTATGCGAACATGGCGCTGAGCATCCCGTCTGCTAACAGCAATATCTGGAATCTGCAGCAGGATACCGTTGGCACGCGTCTGACCAACGCCCGTCACGGTCTGGCGGATAACGGCGGCGCATGGGTGAGCTACTTCGGCGGTAACTTTAACGGCGACAATGGCACCATCAAATACGATCAGGATGTTAACGGCATTATGGTCGGTGTCGATACCAAAATTGACGGCAACAACGCGAAGTGGATTGTCGGTGCGGCAGCAGGCTTTGCCAAAGGTGATATGAGCGACCGTACAGGTCAGGTGGATCAGGACAGCCAGTCTGCTTACATCTACTCTTCTGCACGCTTTGCAAACGACGTCTTTGTCGATGGCAACCTGAGCTACTCCCACTTCAACAACGATCTGACCGCGAACATGAGCAACGGTCAGTATGTGGATGGCAACACCTCTGCTGATGCCTGGGGCTTTGGTCTGAAACTGGGCTATGACTGGAAACTGGGCGATGCGGGTTACCTGACGCCGTACGGCAGCGTATCTGGTCTGTTCCAGTCCGGCGACGACTACCGTCTGAGCAACAACCTGCGGGTTGACGGACAGTCTTACGACAGCATCCGTTATGAACTGGGCGTAGATGCGGGTTACACCTTCACCTACAGCGACGATCAGGCGATGACGCCGTACTTCAAGCTGGCCTACGTGTATGACGATGCGAACAACGATGCTCACGTAAACGGTGATTCCATCGATAACGGCACCGAAGGTTCTGCAGTTCGTGTGGGTCTGGGCACGCAGTTCAGCTTTACGAAAAACTTCAGCGCTTATACTGACGTTAACTACCTCGGCGGCGGCGATGTTGATCAGGACTGGTCTGCTAACCTCGGCGTTAAATATACCTGGTAATCTTTCCCTGGCGGAAATGATTTAAGCGTATTTGAACTGGTAAAAAATGCCCATCAAGGATCTGATGGGCATTACTGCAAGGAAAGCAAGTATGTTATCTTTAGACAAGCCGCTTAAAGAGTTTGCTCTTCTTAATAAATGCTTATCAAAATACGGTACGCGTTTCGAAATTCCCCGTCAAAAAGAATGTCTTTTTTCCGAAAATATCGCCCATGACAATACTATTGTGATTCAGGAAGGTCTTATTTCACTAAGACGTCAGGAACAGGTTCTGGTGGGTATTGGGCAGGCGCCGGTTATCTTAGGCCTTGATAATGGCGTAATGAAAAATGAAGTTCAATACGATATTTTCACTGAAGGGGCATGTTCAGGATATTATCTCCCCTCAACGAAAACTGTCGAAGTTATTGAGGAGTGTCAGTTATGGCGTGAAGCGTGTTACTGGATAACCTGGCTCAACCGATTTCTTGAATTGCGTGACCGACAGCTGATTGGCAATAATTCTTATGAACAGATCCGCTCCACGCTTATTACCATGAATGAGTGGGAGGAGGCGCTACGCTCCCGCATTGGCGTCATGAACTACATCCATCAGCGCACCCGTATCTCCCGCTCCGTTGTGGCAGAAGTGCTTGCCGCGTTACGTAAGGGCGGCTATATCGAAATGAATAAAGGCAAACTGGTAAAAATTAACCGTTTGCCCTATGAGTATTGATCAGGAGGCGGGAACCGCCAGCGGTCTGTTTTCGCTCAGTTCAACCACCAGATCGTTAATTCCGTCACTCATATTCTTAAAACGCGTAAGCGGAGAGCGTGTCACGACCACGAACGCGCCGACGTTTTGCTGCGGGATCATCGCCATGTAGGTAATGAAGCCACCGCCGCCGCCGGTTTTTTGAATAATCCCCGGACGACCGTTTTTCGGTGCCATATAGACCCAGCCCAGCCCCAGCGCATCGGCCTTGCCTGGAACATCCATCCCCGTGACCCGCGTTAACTGCGCGCGCTGATAGATCAGCGTCTGCATCCTGTCAGCCTGATTGCTGCGATGATAAAAGTCAGAAGAAAGATACTGCTGCATCCAGCGCATCATATCGCCTGGCGTCGAATACACCCCGCCGCTGCCAATCGCCGCCAGCGTGTTATTGCACGGGCTGGCCCCTTTTTCCGCCACCATCAGCCGCTTACACTGATCGGGCGACGGCGTAAAAGTGGTGTCCTTCATTCCCAGAGGGCGGGTGATTTTTTCCGCAAAAAGCTGGCTATAAGGTTTGCCGGCGGCGTTAGCCAGCGCATCCGCCAGCAGGTCGTAGGCCAGATTCGAATAAGAGGCCTGCGAGCCAGGGGCCGCTTTCAGGGTGGCATCAGAAAGGTACGTCCAGCGCTGCTCCCGGGTCGGCCAGACGAAAACCGGACGCTTGGGCGCGCCGCCGGGCTGTTCGCGGGGCAGGGCGCTGGTGTGCGTCGCCAGGTGGACTAAGGTGATGGGTTTCCCCTGATACGAAGGAACGTATGCGCCGGGCGGCGCATATTTACTCAGCGGATCGTCCAGCCTGACGGTTCCCTGATCGAGCAGCTTCACCAGCATTTCACTGGTCATCAGCTTGGTGATTGAGGCAATACGAATGACCGAATCGAGCTGTGGGCGGACGTTATTGCCCGGGCGGGTTTCGCCGAAGCTGCGAAAGACGCGCTGATTGCCGTCGATAACGACCAGCGCCATCCCCGTCGCACCGCTGCCATAAAAAATGTGGTTAGCGTAGCGTTCAACGATATCGGAAGCGAAAACCGGTTCGGCAATCGGCTGCGCCGCCTGGACTGAGGTCAATGACGCCGCGCAGAGCACGGCAGAAAAAAGCAGACTACGTTTCAACGGTGGTGTCCATGAGTCAGATGAAGTTAAAAAACTGTTGGTATTTATACTCCGGCGTCGCCTTTTTCAAAGCGCTAATTAAAGCAAGGATAGTTATAAAAACGTAACGGCGCGTAAATGTGCCGTTTTTTAAGGCCAGAGAAAGCCCATTTTTGTGATCCTGAGCGTATAGTAGCCGTCGATTTTGACCCGGCGATTGTAATGGGTCGAAACAATTCCTTCTGAACGGTCTGCGAACTAAGATGCGCCGTTCTGGTCACACAGGGCGGTTTCGCTGATGGTGACCTTTTTATTTTCAGCACAGCAGTTGTCATAACCATAAGAAGTTAGCAGGAGAGCATATGTTCAAGTCTTTTTTCCCAAAGCCGGGCCCTTTTTTTCTCTCGGCGCTGATTTGGGCCGTCATTGCCATCATTTTCTGGCAGGCGGGCGGAGGAGCCAGGCTGGCGCATCTGTCCGGCGCGTCGGGCGATGCGCCCATTAGCGCCGCGCGCTTCTGGTCGCCAGGCTACCTGATTTTCTACGCTTATTATGCGCTGTGCGTCGGCGCGTTCGCTCTCTTCTGGTTTACCTACAGTCCGCACCGCTGGCAGTACTGGTCGATTACCGGCACCGCGCTGATTATTTTTGTCACCTGGTTTCTGGTTGAGGTCGGCGTGGCGGTCAACGCCTGGTACGCTCCGTTCTACGATTTAATTCAGCAAGCGCTCACTTCGCCGCATAAGGTGACGATGGCGCAGTTTTACAACGGACTCGGCATCTTTCTTGGCATCGCGCTGATTGCCGTGGTGATAAGCGTACTGAACAATTTCTTCGTCAGCCACTATGTATTCCGCTGGCGTACGGCAATGAACGAATATTACATGGCCCACTGGCAGCATCTTCGCCATATCGAAGGCGCCGCGCAGCGTGTGCAGGAAGATACCATGCGTTTTGCCTCGACGCTGGAAAACATGGGCGTGAGTTTTATTAACGCCATCATGACCTTAGTCGCCTTCCTGCCGGTGCTGATTACGCTGTCGGCGCATGTGCCGGAGCTGCCGGTTGTCGGGCATGTGCCGTATAGCCTGGTGATGGCGGCGATTGTCTGGTCGCTGATAGGAACCGGCCTGCTGGCGGTGGTCGGCATTAAGCTGCCGGGGCTGGAGTTTAAAAATCAGCGCGTCGAAGCGGCTTACCGTAAAGAGCTGGTTTATGGCGAAGACGATGCCAGCCGCGCCGCGCCGCCGACCGTGCGCGAACTGTTCAGCGCGGTGCGCCAGAACTACTTTCGCCTCTATTTTCACTACATGTATTTCAATATCGCGCGCATTTTATACCTGCAGGCGGATAACGTTTTCGGCCTGTTCCTGCTGTTTCCGTCGATTGTCGCCGGTACGCTTACGCTCGGTCTGATGACGCAAATTACCAACGTTTTTGGTCAGGTGCGTGGGGCGTTTCAGTATCTGATAAACTCATGGACTACGCTGGTGGAGCTGATGTCAATTTACAAACGTCTGCGTAGCTTTGAACATACGCTGGACGACAAGGAGATTCAGGTTGTCACCCACACTCTTGGTTAACATAAGGAAACGTTATGGCGGCGGCGTCTCGTCTTTATCCTTTATCATTACTGGCCGGGCTGGTGCTTGTCGGATGTAGTACCCGCACGGCGCAGCCGTTAAAACAGGGGGAGAAACCCGTCGACGTGGCGAGCGTGGTGCGCCAGAAAATGCCGGCCAGCGTTAAAGACCGGGACGACTGGGCCAACGACCTCGCAAAAACCTTTGAGAGCCAGAAAATCGCCCCGACGGTAGAAAACGTCTGTTCGGTGCTGGCGGTAGCCCAGCAGGAGTCCGGCTATACCGCCGATCCGGTGGTGCCGGGATTAAGCAAAATCGCCTGGCAGGAGATCGACCGCCGCGCTGAACGTATGCATATCCCGGTTTTTCTGGTACATACCGCGCTGAAAATCACCTCGCCGAACGGTAAAAGCTACAGCGAACGCCTTGATAAGGTGAGAACGGAAAAGCAGCTCAGCGCGATATTCGATGATTTTATCAATATGGTGCCGATGGGGCAGACGCTGTTTGGTTCGCTCAATCCGGTACATACGGGCGGACCGATGCAGGTCAGCATTGCCTTCGCCGAGCAGCACGCCAGAGGTTATCCGTGGAAGATGGAGGGAACGGTGCGTCAGGAAGTGTTCACTCGTCGCGGCGGGCTGTGGTTCGGAACGTACCATCTGCTGAACTATCCGGCAAACTACAGCGCGCCGATATTCCGCTTTGCCGATTTTAATGCCGGCTGGTATGCCAGCCGCAATGCCGCATTCCAGAATGCGGTTAGCAAAGCCAGCGGCGTGAAGCTGGCGCTGGACGGCGATTTAATCATGTACGGGAGTAAGGACGCCGGTAAAACCGAGCTGGCGGTGCGTAAGCTGGCGGACAAGCTGGATCTCAGCGAGAGCGCTATCCGTCGGCAGCTGGAAAAAGGGGACAGCCTGGCGTTTGAAGAGACGGCGCTGTACGAAAGAGTGTATGCCCTGGCTGAAAAGAAAACCGGCAAGAAGCTGCCGCGTGAAATGCTGCCGGGAATACAGCTGGAAAGCCCGAAAATTACCCGCAACCTGACCACCGCCTGGTTTGCCAAACGGGTCGACGATCGGCGCGCGAAGTGTATGGGGCGATAACGGCGAATCGGGTGAGTCAGCGCTCACCCGCAAATGCAATCAGTGATGGCGGTGACGCCAGTGCAGGAAGGCGGCGATAACGCCGAAAATCAGGCTGCCGACCAGGAACGGCACCAGACCGAAAATCGTGCCAACACCGAGGCCGATTTCCACGCGCGGACGTCCGGTTTCCTGTACCTGCATCAGATGCTCATAAACGCCCGGCGCATGGACCAGCAGATTCAGGATCTGCGCGCCGGCCCAAAAACAAAACAGTACGAACACCGCATAGGCGATGTTGCCAGGGGTGGAGGAGGTTTCACGATGTTTCCCGTTAAACAGGGATTTTGAGAGTGTGAAATCAGCCATATATGACCTCCGCGAGATATTCTGCCTTCTGTCCGGCACATGCCAGGGACATAGTGTGAGTCTGACAGGTCATCACGTTTGTCAATATCAGAATGATGGTAATTTCAGCCTGGGAGGAGTCCTGGAATGCAGATTTTTGCTGCTTGTCACAAATCTGTTACTTTGAGTTAAATTAGGCAACATTTAAGAAATTCCGCAGATCGCGCAGACGTATTTCCGGTAATATGCCAGCATGTTTTTTCCGTTCGGGAGCCGTTATGAATTTGCCTGTAAAAATCCGCCGTGACTGGCACTATTACGCCTTTGCCATCGGGCTAATTTTCATCCTGAACGGTATTGTCGGGCTGCTGGGTTTTGACGCTAAAGGCTGGCAAACCTATGCCGTAGGGGCGGTGACATGGGTAATCAGCTTCTGGCTGGCGGGGCTGATTATCCGCCGTCGGGTGGAAGAGGATGAAACTGCGCAGGAGTGATAAGCCGCCGAACGCCGGATGGCGGCGTAAACGCCTTATCCGGCCTACGATATGTCCAGGCCTGATAGCGGCCCGGGCTGTAGGCCTGATAAGCGCAGCGCCATCAGGCAATAGCCGAATCGCGACCCGGGCAGCCGCCGAACGCCGGATGGCGGCGTAAACGCCTTATCCGGCCTACGATATGTCCAGGCCTGATAGCGGCCCGGGCTGTAGGCCTGATAAGCGTCAGCGCCATCAGGCAATGAGTGCATGGCTTAGATTGTCGTTTTCAGCGCGTTATCCGCAGCGTGTCGCTCCAGCGCCAGTTCAATCAAACGGCTGATCAGATCGGTATAGCTTAACCCGCTGGCCTGCCAGAGTTTCGGGTACATACTGATGTTGGTAAAGCCCGGCAGCGTGTTGATCTCATTGATCACCACTTCATTTTCCGCGGTCAAAAAGACATCGACGCGCGCCATACCGGCACAGCCCAGCGTCTGGTAAGCCTGGATGGCAATATCACGGATCTTGTCGTTGATCTGCGGATCGATCGTCGCAGGCACCACCACTTTCGCACCGTTATCGTCGATGTATTTGGTGTCGTAAGCGTAAAAATCGCTGTTCAGCACGATTTCGCCGCAGGTACTGGCCTGTGGACGATCGTTACCCAGCACCGCGCATTCAATTTCGCGCCCGACGATCCCTTGTTCTACCACTACCTTATGATCGAATTCGAACGCCAGCGCGACGGCCTGGGCGTACTGCGCCTCGTTGGTCACTTTACTGACACCGACGGAAGAGCCCTGGTTGGCTGGCTTCACGAACAGCGGCAGGCCGAGACGCGCTTTTATATCGGCAAAGCTAAAAGTATGGCGATTGGCCCGGCTGAGAGTCACGAATGGCGCAATATTCAGCCCGGTGTCGCGCAGCAGGCGTTTAGTCACATCTTTGTCCATGCAAGCCGCCGAGCCCAGCACATCGGAACCGACGAACGGCAGATTCGCCACCCGCAGCATCCCCTGTAGCGAACCATCTTCGCCCAGCGTACCGTGGACGATTGGGAATATCACATCCACTGTCGGCAGGGGCGTGGCGGTCCGGGCATCAATAAGCTGGTGTTCATGTTGACCCGGCACCTGGGCAAGACGGGTGGCGGAAGGACGCAGCGCAATGTGCGCGGGATCGTCCGCGTTGAGCAGGTAGTTGGCCGCATCGCTGACGTGCCACTGCCCCTGTTTATCAATACCTAACAGCACAACCTCAAAGCGGGTCTTGTCGATGGCATCGACAATATTTTTTGCCGATTGCAAAGACACCTCATGTTCCGCTGATTTCCCGCCAAATACGATTCCTACCCGCAATTTCGCCATCTTAAAAAACCCATTCCATCAAACGCAAAGCGTATACATTACCACGACAATAAGAGCGATTCGCGGGCTTCTGCCATAATGTCAGAGTGAAACGCAAAGGAGGGGGCGTGAAAGGTAAAGGCTGGCTGGTCATTATTCTGTTGGGCGCGGCGTGTGGCGTGGGATACCGCTATCTGCCGTCATATTACAATCCGTTTGCTCCGCTGGAGCTCGCCGATCCGCCAGGCTGGCTTACCCAATTTAAGCTGCGGCAGCTGACGCCGGAACGCTGTCATGCGCTGCTGGAACAGGCTAATCAGCAGAAGTTAATCTCCTCACAGCCGGTGGCCGACAGCGCAGGCGAATGTCCGTTAACCGACGTTGTGCGCGTCAGGGATTTCGGCGTCGTTAAACTGAGCAGCAGTTTTCTCGCCTCCTGTCCCCTGGCGCTCAGCTCGGCGCTGTTCGTGGAGCAGCAGGCGAGGCCGTTGACCGAACGGTTTATGGCCAGCAGGCTGGTGCGTATCGATCACCTCGGCAGCTTCGCCTGTCGCAATATTTATCATCGCCCGGATGCGCGCCGTAGCGAACACGCCAGCGCGCAGGCGCTGGACATCAGCGGTTTTCGCCTTGCCGACGGGCGGCGCATCAGCGTGCTGCATGGCTGGAAACAGGAAGTCAGCGCGCCCTGGCTACGCGCGCTGCTCAACGCGAGCTGTCAATACTATGGCAACGGCTTAGGCCCGGAGTATAACGCCGCTCATGCCAACCATTTTCATCTCGGGATGCGCGGCTACGGGCTCTGCCGCTAAGCATAAAACCCTGTTATCGGAGGGGGTTCATTGTGATATATTTCACAAATCTGATGAACGGGGAGATAAAATGGCAAACTGGTGTCAATCGCATCTCCTGAACCATTCAACTGACGCATTATTGCTAAACTATGCCGCGTTTTCAGCCAGTTATCTCAATGAGCGTTTATGGAATCCTGGAAAGTTAATCTCATTTCCGTCTGGTTCGGCTGCTTTTTTACCGGCCTGGCAATCAGTCAAATCCTGCCCTTTTTACCGCTGTATATTTCGCAGTTAGGCGTCTCCTCTCATGAAGCGCTCTCCATGTGGTCCGGTCTTACCTTCAGCGTCACCTTTTTAATCTCCGCGATTGTGTCGCCATTATGGGGCAGCCTTGCGGACCGTAAAGGACGCAAGCTGATGCTGTTGCGCGCCTCGCTTGGCATGGCGATTGCCATTCTGCTCCAGGCCTTCGCCACCAACGTCTGGCAGCTTTTTCTGCTGCGGGGCATTATGGGCTTAACCTCCGGCTATATCCCTAATGCGATGGCGCTGGTGGCGTCGCAGGTGCCGCGCGAACGAAGCGGGTGGGCGCTCAGCACGCTGGCGACGGCGCAAATCAGCGGCGTGATTGGCGGTCCGCTGATGGGCGGATTTATTGCCGACCATGTCGGCCTGCGCCCGGTCTTTTTTATCACCGCGATGCTGCTGGTGGTGAGCTTTCTGGTAACGCTCTTTTTAATTAAAGAGGGCGCGCGCCCGACGCTGAAAAAAAGCGAACGTCTGAGCGGCAAGGCAGTCTTTGCTTCGCTGCCGTATCCGGCGCTGATAATCAGCCTCTTTTTCACCACGCTGGTGATCCAACTGTGTAATGGCTCCATCAGCCCGATCCTGGCGCTGTTCATTAAGTCGATGGCGCCAGACAGTAATAACATCGCCTTTCTCAGCGGACTGATCGCCTCTGTGCCGGGTATTTCGGCGCTTATCTCCGCGCCGCGCCTGGGGAAACTTGGCGACCGCATCGGCACCGAAAGAATTTTGTTGGCGACGCTTATCTGCGCGGTAGTGCTGTTTTTTGCCATGTCCTGGGTAACGACGCCATTACAGCTCGGGATATTGCGTTTTCTGCTTGGCTTTGCCGATGGCGCTATGCTGCCCGCGGTACAAACCCTGCTGGTCAAATATTCCAGCGATCAAATTACCGGACGTATTTTCGGCTATAACCAGTCGTTTATGTATCTCGGCAACGTCGCAGGCCCGCTGATGGGCGCGACGGTATCGGCGATGGCCGGCTTCCGCTGGGTATTTATCGCCACTGCTATTATTGTTCTGATAAACGTGTTGCAGTTAACGTTAACGCTGCGTCGGCGGCGAAAACGTAGCGCAACGGTATGAATTAATAACAGAAAATGACTTAAGATAAATCCGGCGTTGTTTATCATAACTAAAGATTATGGTTGAAGGTGATAATTGAACGCCGGTTTTTTTATTCAGGCAACTCTTCTTTGCTGAGAAACGTTTCGCTTGCGTTAATTTGTGATTATTTACGCAAAGTCTTTCCTTTCTTATAAAAATACTACTTCATACATCTATGCAGCATGAGTTCATAGTGATAACGTCCTGTTTCACAGGAGAAGGGAATAGAGTCATGAAAAATCTCATTGCTGAGTTGTTGCTTAAGCTTGCCCAGAAAGAAGAAGAGTCGAAAGAACTGGTTGCTCAGGTAGAAGCCTTAGAGATTATCGTCACGGCGATGTTACGTAATATGGCGCAAAATGAGCAGGATACCTTGATTCAGCAGGTGGAAGGGGCGCTTGACGGCGTAAAGCCGGATGCCAGCATTCCTGATGACGATAGGGAACTGCTGCGCCAGTACGTACAAAAACTGTTAAAACATCCTCGTTATTAGTGCTATATCCGCCATATTTCACGTTGCAGGTGCGTTGACTGACTCCGTTACGGGGTTTGTAGCGCGCCTGAAGAGGCGCTTTTTATCATCGCTCCGCATCCTGAAATATTCCGGGAATTATCAACGCTAAACTGTCATCAACCTGTCATATCAGTCACCTATAGTCGCTTTGTTTTTTATTTTAACTGTATTTATACATGGAGAAAATAAAGTGAAACAAAGCGCTATGATTTTTGCCTTGCTGCCTTTGCTGTTGGCTCCGGCCAGTCAGGCGGACACCACAACAATATCCGTGCTGGATAATCGTGCGGCGCAGGGCGATATTACTACGCCCGGCGGCGCGCGCCGATTAACCGGCGATCAAACGGCGGCGCTGCGTGAATCGCTAAATGATAAACCGGCGAAAAATATTATTCTGCTGATCGGCGACGGAATGGGAGATTCTGAAATAACCGCCGCACGAAATTATGCCGAAGGCGCCGGCGGCTTTTTTAAAGGTATTGATGCCCTGCCGCTGACCGGACAATATACCCACTATGCGCTGAATAAAAAAACCGGCAAACCAGATTACGTGACCGATTCCGCCGCCTCAGCCACCGCGTGGTCCACAGGGGTGAAAACCTACAACGGCGCGCTGGGGGTCGATATTCATGAAAAAGATCATCTGACCATTCTCGAAATGGCGAAGGCCGCAGGTCTGGCTACCGGCAACGTCTCGACCGCGGAGTTGCAGGACGCCACCCCGGCAGCGCTGATTGCCCATGTCACCTCGCGCAAATGCTATGGCCCGACGGCGACCAGCGAAAAATGTCCGACAAACGCGCTGGAAAAGGGCGGCAAAGGCTCGATTACTGAACAGCTCCTGAACGCGCGGGCGGACGTCACCCTGGGCGGCGGCGCGAAAACCTTCGCCGAGACGGCAACCGCCGGCGAGTGGCAGGGGAAAACGCTGCGTGAGCAGGCGCAGATGCGCGGCTACCAGTTAGTCGGCGATGCCGCCTCTTTAGCGGCGATCGACGAAGCGAATCAGGACAAACCGCTGCTGGGACTGTTCGCAGAGGGGAATATGCCGGTGCGCTGGGAAGGGCCGAAGGCCTCGTACCACGGCAATATTGATAAACCTGCCGTGACCTGTACGCCAAATCCGAAACGCAATGACGCGATTCCCACGCTGGCGCAGATGACCGACAAAGCCATCGAACTGTTGAGCAAAAATGAGCGGGGCTTCTTTTTACAGGTGGAAGGCGCGTCTATCGATAAGCAGGATCACGCCGCGAACCCGTGCGGACAGATTGGCGAGACGGTGGATCTTGATGAAGCCGTACAGAGGGCGCTGGCCTTTGCGAAGAAAGACGGCAATACGCTGGTGATCGTTACCGCCGATCATGCTCATGCCAGCCAGATCGTGGCGCCCGAAACGAAAGCGCCGGGGCTGACGCAGGCGCTGAACACCAAAGATGGCGCGGTGATGGTCATCAGCTACGGCAACTCGGAAGAAGATTCCCAGGAGCATACCGGCAGCCAGCTGCGCATCGCCGCTTACGGGCCGCATGCGGCGAACGTGGTCGGGCTGACCGATCAAACCGATCTGTTCTACACCATGAAAGCGGCGCTGGGCCTGAAGTAATGCCGCCTCTGGCAGAATTACTTTCTCTGGCGGGTGGTTTTTTTCCGCTTAGCGACCAGACTTAATGGCATCAGTACGAGCATCCGTTTCCGGATCGTTGCTATGCCAGACGGCCCCGCGCCTGCTGGCATTTCACGAATCAATCGTCTGAGATCTGGCTCAAAAAAGGATGGTGCTATGAAAATTACATTATTAGTAACGTTGTTATTTGGTCTTGTCTTTTTAACGACAGTCGGCGCTGCCGAGAAAACCTTAACCCCGCAACAGCAGCGCATGACCACCTGTAATCAGCAGGCGACGGCGCAGACGCTGAAAGGGGATGCCCGTAAGACGTATATGAGTGATTGCCTTAAAAACAGCCAGTCAGCCCCCGGCGAAAAGAGCCTCACCCCGCAACAGCAAAAAATGCGTGAGTGCAACAGCCAGGCGACGCAGCAGTCGCTGAAGGGCGACGATCGCAGTAAGTTTATGAGCGCCTGTCTGAAGAAAGCGGCCTGAAACGGGCATGCATCTGATGGCCTGATCGCTTAGTGCTAACGGGTGAGCTGAGAGATAAGCTCACCCGAAATTTCATACTTCCCCTGCCGGTCCCCTCTCTATAATTGGGAAAATGTTTCAGAATGTTCCCAAAAAATAATGAATGATGAAAATTTTTACAAACGCGCCGTCGCGGTGGATGAGACTTCATCTTTAACGCCGCCACACGACCTCCAGCGTTCCGGCCTGCGGTTTGCCCGGCGCGTCAGAGCGCCGCGCGCGGTAGCGCTGGGTGGGATGTTCTTTCCCATTGCCGCCGCCCTCGTCACCCATCCCGTGGCGGGCGGCTGGTGGCTGCTGCTGGTCGGCTGGGCGTTTGTCTGGCCGCATCTCGCCTGGCAGATCGCCAGCCGGGCGATCGATCCGCGGGGGCAGGAGTTTAATAACCTGAAAGCCGATGCGATCCTCGCCGGTATGTGGGTTGGGCTGATGGGGATGAACGCGCTGCCCTCCGCCGCGCTGCTGATGATCGTAAGTATGAACCTGATGGGCGCGGGCGGCTTACGGCTGTCGGTTATCGGCTTGTCTATGATGGCCGTCGCCTGTCTGGTGACCCTGCAATTGACCGGCGGCTCGCTTATCCTGATGAGCATCCCGCTGGTAGGCTGGCTGACATTGCCGGTGATGGTGATTTATCCCCTGCTGTTTGCCCGGCTGAGTTATCAGATTGCCACCCGGCTGGCGGAGCACAAGCGACGGCTACAGATTATGAGTTCGCGGGACGGGATGACCGGCGTCTATAACCGACGGCACTGGGAACAGCTGCTGCGTAACGAGTTTGAACTGTGTCGTCGGCAACATCGCGAATGCACGCTGCTGATCATTGATATCGACCATTTTAAGGATATCAACGACACCTGGGGCCACGACGTCGGCGATGAAGCCATTCAGGCGCTGACCCGACAGCTGCGGACAACCCTGCGAAGCAGCGATGTGATAGGGCGGTTTGGCGGCGACGAGTTCGCGGTGATCATGTGCGGGACGCCCGCCGAAAGCGCGATTGCCGCCATGTCCAGGGTCCACGAGGGTTTACGCGCTTTACGGCTGGCCTGCGCTCCGCAGGTGATTTTGCACATCAGCGTGGGCGTCGCGCCGTTAACGCCGCAGTTCGGCCACTACCGCGAATGGCTTAAGTCCGCCGATCTGGCGCTGTATAAAGCAAAGAACGCCGGACGTAACCGCACCGAAGTGGCGGCGTAACGTCCGGTTGAATAGTCAGGACTTACTGAGCTTTTCTGACTTCTCCATGCACTTCGCCATTGCTTCAATGACCGCCGCGCGGAATCCGCGCTCTTCCAGTACCCGCACCGCTTCAATCGTCGTACCGCCAGGTGAACAGACCATGTCTTTCAGCGCGCCCGGATGTTCCCCGGTTTCCAGTACCATCTTCGCGGAGCCCATCACCGCCTGCGCGGCGAATTTATAAGCCTGCGCGCGCGGCATTCCGCCCAGGACGGCGGCATCGGCCATTGCCTCGATAAACATAAAAACGTAGGCAGGCGCAGAGCCGCTGACCCCGACAACCGGGTGGATCATCGATTCGGCAATCACCTCCGCTTCGCCGAAGCAGCGGAAAATATTCAGCACGTCGGCGGTATCTTCCGGCGTCACCAGCGCGTTCGGCGTTATGGAGGTCATACCGGCGTTCACCAGCGACGGCGTGTTTGGCATCGCGCGGACGATTTTGCGATCGTGCCCCAGCGCGCGGGCTAACTGATCGAGCGTGACGCCCGCGGCGATAGACACCACCAGCGACTCTTTATTCAGGCTGGAGGTGATATCGCTGAGCACTTTGATCATAATGGCTGGCTTCACCGCGCCAAACACAATGTCGGCAATTTGCGCCACTTCCTGCGCGGACTGCGCCGCGTTAATGCCGTACTGGTCATGCAGCGCGGCGACCTTTTTAGGTGAAGGGGTGTATACCCAAATCTGAGCGGGGAGCACCTGGCCGCTGGCAATCAGGCCGCCGAGGATCGCCTTACCCATATTGCCGCAGCCGATAAAACCGATTTTCTTATCCATCTCGTCACTCCCTATGCGTGATCATCGTTGTTTTGATTGATGAAGCCTAGCTTAACGCGGAATGAAAGGCGCATGAAGGGCAAACAGCACTTTGCCGCCGGGCCAAAGCGCGAGACAATAACGGATTGTGCCAAAGACGGGAAAGACTATGACCATCTGGGTGGACGCCGATGCGTGTCCGAATGTGATTAAAGAGATCCTTTTTCGCGCCGCCGGGCGTATGCAGTTGCCGCTGATTCTGGTCGCCAACCAGAGCCTGCGCGTACCGCCGTCGCCGTTTATTCGTACCCTGCGCGTTCCTGCCGGTTTCGACGTGGCCGATAATGAAATCGTGCGCCAGTGCGCGGCGGGCGATCTGGTGATCACGGCGGATATTCCGCTGGCCGCAGAAGTGCTGGCGAAAGGGGCGGCAGCGCTCAATCCGCGCGGCGAACGCTACAGCGAAGCGACGATCCGCGAGCGCCTGACGATGCGCGATTTTATGGAAACCCTGCGCGCCAGCGGCGTCCAGACGGGCGGGCCGGACAGCCTCTCTGCGCGCGATCGTCAGCATTTTGCCGCCGAGCTGGAGAAATGGTGGCTGGAAGCCAAGCGCAGAAAAGAAAATATGTAATTTATTTTTTACAGTTTTTTCCCGGCTGTTTCTTGTTATAGTCGGAGTATATTGATATTTTCATCGGCAGTGGAATGATATCTTTACACTTAACGTTGTACTAGTTTAGTGGTATGATTATTACATTAACGCTATTTGATCCCGCAGCTATGCGGTTTTCCGGGGAATGCCCACAATGAGACAACCGCTTTATCTTGTTGGTCCGCGCGGCTGTGGAAAGACAACGGTTGGCATGGCGCTGGCGGCGGCGATCGACTGCCGCTTTGTCGATACCGACCAATGGTTGCAGTCACAGGCGCAAATGACGGTGGCGGAAATTGTCGAACGCGAAGGCTGGCAGGGGTTCCGCGCCAGAGAAACGGCGGCGCTGGAAGCGGTCACCGCCTCTGCGACGGTGGTGGCGACCGGCGGCGGGATTATCCTGACGCCCGTTAACCGTCATTTTATGCGCGAGCACGGGACCGTCATTTATCTGCGCGCGCCGGTGTCGATTCTGGTAAACCGGCTTGCCGCTTCGCCGGAAGAAGCGCTACGACCGGCCCTTACCGGTAAACCGCTCAGTGAAGAGGTGGCGGAAGTTCTGCAACAGCGTGACGCGCTGTATCGCGAGGCGGCGCATTTCATCGTTGACGCCACCGGTTCGCCCGACCAGGTGATTTCTGAAATTCGCCATGCGCTGGCGCAGACCGTGCAGCGTAAACAAGGCGGTGTCTATACTTAAGGCTCATCCAGAGAAGAAGGAAGAACCATGCCGACCAGACCACCTTACCCACGGGAAGCGTATATCGTCACCATTGAAAAAGGGGCGCCGGGACAGACAGTAACCTGGTATCAGCTGCGTGCCGATCATCCGAAACCCGACTCGTTAATCAGCGAGCATCCTACCGCTGAAGAGGCGATGGATGCGAAGAAACGTTACGAAGATCCTGAAAAAAGTTGATATACACGCCGCTCGGAAGGGAGTCTGAGTTGTCAATAAACTGAAGCCACATCACAAATTTCGCAGATAATACTTTTTGTTAAACGCAGAACATTAAACGATAACAAGCTATTACTGGAGCTATCTGGAATCTTTACATAATGCTTCGCCCGGCGCCTGCTACGCTTTTTTGCATTTGAGATTTGCACAAGGCAAATGTCGGTCGTGGCGTAAAGCATTTGTCCGGTATAAACGACGAATATAAAGAAGGTGGAAAAAATGAGTGCGTCGTTGGCTATCCTCACTATTGGCGTTGTACCGACAAGCGAAGTCCTGCCGCTGCTGACTGAGTACATCGACGAACAGCATATTACCCATCACAGCCTGCTTGGCAAAATGAGCCGCGAAGATGTTCTGGCGGATTATGCGCTCGAAGCGGGTGAAGAGCCTCTTTTAACCCTGCTCAATGACAACGAACTGGCTTTTGTCTCAAAGAAAAAAGTTGAACGCGATCTGCAAAGCATTATCGAAGTGCTGGATAATCAGGGATACGACGTTATTTTGCTGATGAGTACGGCGAACATCCAGAATATGACCGCGCGAAACAGCATCTTACTTGAGCCACGGCGGATTATCCCCCCGTTGGTAGCTTCGATAGTCGAAGGACATCAGGTCGGAGTGATTGTCCCGCTGGTGGAGTTAATGCCCACCCAGGCGGAAAAATGGCAGGTGCTGCCGTCGCCGCCGGTCTATGCGCTGGCTAATCCGGTGCATGGAAGTGCGCAGCAGCTCATTGATGCCGGAAAGGAACTGCTGGAGCAAGGGGCGGACGTCATCATGCTGGATTGCCTCGGATTTCATCAGTATCACCGGGATGTGCTGCAAAAAGCGCTGGATGTTCCGGTTTTGCTGTCTAATGTCCTGATTGCGCGGCTGGCCGCAGAGCTGTTGGTTTAATTTTACGTGACAGATCAAAGGTCCGGACCCTATAGTGGAAATGAATTTAACCACCAGACAGGGTCAGTTTATGCTTCAAAGTAACGAGTACTTTTCCGGCAAAGTGAAATCGATCGGCTTTACCAGCAGCAGCACTGGCCGTGCCAGTGTCGGCGTGATGCTGGAGGGTGAATACACCTTCAGCACCGCGGAGCCGGAGGAGATGACCGTCGTGAGCGGCGCGCTGAACGTGCTGCTGCCGGGAGCCACTGAGTGGCAGGTGTACGCCGCGGGAGAGGTATTCAACGTGCCGGGACACAGCGAATTTCATTTACAGGTCGCAGAGCCGACCTCCTATCTTTGCCGCTACCTGTAAGCGAAAACGCCGGATGGCGATGCGAAAGCGTCTAATCCGGCCTTCATTCGAACTTAGCGCTGCGCTTCTCCGCCAAGACCTTCCACCAGATTCTGGATCAGCGCCGCCAGTTCCCCGGTCATCAGAATAAAGTCGGCGTCAAAGCGCTGGGCGAAATCTTCCCGGTCGATATCCTCGTTCTGATCGCGCAGCTCATCGCTGAATTTCAGGCGCTTAATCGAACCATCATCGCAAACCAGAAACTGAATACGCTGTTGCCAGTCGAGCGCCAGTTTGGTCACCACTTTACCGGCTTCAATATGGACGGCGATTTCGTCGCTGACCAGGTCCTGCTTTTTGGCGCGGATAACGCCGCCGTCTTCCAGCATCGCCTTCAGTTCGGCTTCATCCAGCAGCTGGAAGCCCTGCGCGACGCTACCGGAACGCACCCACTCGGTGAGCGTCAGTTCGATTGGATTTTCCAGCGCCAGCGGCACTACCGGCAGCGAGCCGAGGCTTTTACGTAGCAGCGCCAGCGTATCTTCCGCTTTTTTCGCGCTGGCGCAGTCCACCATGATCAGCCCGTTTACCGTGTCGATCCACATCATCGTCTGGCTGAAGCGGCTGAAGGCGCGCGGCAGCAGCGAATGCAGCACTTCATCTTTCAGCGAATCTTTCTCGGTTTTCTTCAGCTTGCGCGCCTGTTCGGCTTCCAGTTTGGCGATTTTCGCCTCCAGCGCCTGTTTGATTACCGGCGAAGGCAGGATCTTCTCCTCTTTGCGCGCGCAAATCAGGATCTGGCCGTTGTGAGCATGGGTCAACGCATCGCTGTGCGATCCCATCGGCGGCACCCAGCCCATTTTCGCCATATCCTGGCTGCCGCATGGGGTAAAGGTCATTGAGGCTAACTGTTTTTCCATCTCCTCGGCACGCAGCGAAATATCGCGGCTAAGACGGTAAACCATTAAATTTTTGAACCACAGCATGATAATTTCCACGGCCTTGTCGTTAAATGCAGCGCGTATAGTAGCGAATTGTCGGCAGCCTTGCATTGCTTAAGCGAACGTCCGACTCTACTCTGTTGATCTTGCCTAAAAAAATAAGGAGCAACGTGTGCGTATAGGTATTGACTTAGGCGGCACCAAAACGGAAGTGATCGCCCTCGGCGAAAGCGGGGAGCAGCTGTTCCGCCATCGCCTGCCGACGCCGCGAAACGATTACCGTCAAACCATCGAAACCATTGCGACGCTGGTGGAGATGGCGGAAAAAGCCACCGGCCAGACGGGGACGGTGGGGATGGGCATTCCCGGTTCCCTTTCCCCTTATACCGGCGTGGTCAAGAATGCCAACTCCACCTGGCTTAACGGTCAGCCGTTCGACCGCGATGTGAGCGCGCGTCTGCAACGCGAGGTGCGGCTGGCGAACGACGCCAACTGCCTGGCGGTATCTGAAGCCGTCGATGGCGCCGCCGCCGGGGCGCAAACCGTATTTGCGGTGATTATTGGCACCGGCTGCGGCGCGGGTGTGGCGCTGAACGGTCGCGCGCACGCTGGCGGTAACGGTACGGCGGGCGAGTGGGGGCACAATCCGCTGCCGTGGATGGATGACGATGAGCTGCGCTACCGCGAAGAAGTGCCGTGCTACTGCGGTAAACAGGGCTGCATTGAAACCTTTATCTCCGGCACCGGATTCGCCACCGACTATCAGCGCCTGAGCGGTAATTCGCTTACCGGCAATGAGATTATGCGCCGGGTGGAGGAGCAGGATCCGCTGGCGGAACTGGCGCTTGGCCGCTATGAGCTGCGGCTGGCGAAATCGCTCGCTCACGTGGTGAATATACTCGACCCGGATGTCATTGTGCTCGGCGGCGGGATGAGCAATGTTGACCGCCTGTACAACACCCTGCCGGCGCTGATCGGGCAGTTTGTCTTTGGCGGCGAATGCGAAACGCCGGTGCGCAAAGCGCTGCACGGCGACTCCAGCGGCGTACGCGGCGCAGCGTGGCTGTGGCCGCAGCGGTGATTTGCCATGCGGATAAGCGCAACGGGCCGCGGGCTACTGTCTGTCCTGAATACGCCCGTAGATGAGCAATGACGCCATGGCGGTAAACGACAGCAGGGCGGCGGGCAGCGCCACGTAGTTACAGGCAAAGCCCAACGTCAGCATCATTCCGCCGCAATAGGCGCCAATGGCGCTGCCGAGATTAAACGCGATTTGGCCGCCCGCTGCGCCCAGCAGCTCGCCGCCTCTGGCGTTTTGCAGCAGCAGGATCTGCAGCGGCGCGGAAAGGGCGAACAGCCCCGCGCAGCAGATAAAGGCGACGGTCAGCGAGGCGACCCGGTAGCCGCCGACGAAAAAGAGCAGCAGCAGGCACAGGACGATGACAAAATCGGTGGTTGCGGCGATGGCGAGCGGGGAGAAACGACCGGACAGCCGCCCGCTGAGCAGGTTTCCCAGCACCATTCCCAGGCCGACCAGCATCATAATGAACGTCATGACCGTTTCCGGGAAGCCGGAGACGAAAATCATGTATGGCTTTATGTAGCTGAACCACGCGAAAACGCCGGCGTTACCGGTGAGGGTGGCGGCAAAAATCAGCCACGGCGCCGGGCTTTTGAGAAAATGGAACTGCTCGCGCAGCTTTCCCTTTCTTTCGTCGCGCAGATCCGGCACCCACAACAGAATCGAGACGATCACCGCGATATTAAAGACGGCAATCAGCAGAAAGGTATAGCGCCAGCTGAACTGGTGGCTGAGGAAGGTGCCGAGCGGAATGCCGATCAGGTTCGCCACGGTCATACCGGCGACCATCCCCGCCACGGCGGCGGTGACTTTTCCGGGGCGTACCAGTTTCGACAAAATAATTGCCCCCACGCCAAAAAAAGCGCCATGCGGAAAGCCGGAAACCAGCCTGCCGATCGCCAGCATGGGATAGGACGAAGAGAGGGTAAACATGGCGTTGCCGATAACGCACAACGTCACCAGAAACAGCAGAATACGTTTCAGGGAAAAGCGGCCGGAGAGCAGGGCGATAACCGGCGCGCCCACCACCACGCCAAGCGCGTAATACGAAATCATATGCCCGGCGGCGGGGATTGTGATGCCAACGTCGCGCGCCAGTTCCGTTAAGACGCCCATAATGCCGAATTCGGCCATGCCGAGCCCGAAGGTGCCCAGCGCTAAAGAGAAAATAACCTTTTTCATGTCACCTGCCGAAGTCATGCGCTGGTTAAAGCGCAACGGCTAAAAATTCGATCCTGTAACCTGATAGCTTGCGGATATGCCGGTTGGATTACCATTCCCTATCCGTCTCAGAGTATTGACGATCGTGCTATCTCCGTTAGCGTAGGCCCGATAAGAGAAGCACCATCGGGCGGGAAATGCCGGATGGCGGCGAACGCCTTATCCGTATATGGACACCTCCCGTTATGCAAGCCACTAATCATGTTTTGTGTAACGGGAGTAAGATGCTTTCGTATATCCGGCCTTTCTTTCGGCACCGTCGTGCCCGGCCATGATGTTATCTGCACACCTGGTTCCATTCGGCCTGACGGCTTTGCTTCGCAGGGAGCCTTCGGATAAACCGGAGTTTTCAGGTGTCGGTCTTACCTGTTACACATTTGTGCTTAATGACTCTGCAATCTCACGACAGGATTATTCTTTTCTCTCACTCTTACCGTTTCGTTCTACATCACGCGATATTCTTCTTCCCGACTCAGCACGGCCCACGCGATACGGGCATTTTTGTTCGCCATGGCGACCGTTGCGACATTCCTGTTACGTCTTTCTGCCACTGACTGCAGCCACTGGCTTCGACGGTCTTCCTTGTTACCGCAGGCATTCAGTACTGCACGCGCTCCGTGGATCAGCAGCGTTCGCAGGTAGCTGTCACCCCGCTTACTGATGTGACCCAGCCGGTTTTTTCCGCCGCTTGAGTGCTGCCCGGGAACCAGCCCCAGCCAGGCCGCCATTTCACGTCCGTTTTTAAACTGTCTTGCATTACCCACTGCTGCAACCAGCGCGCTGGCGGTTACCGGGCCAATCCCGCTGATCTCCTGAAGCCGCCTGATACGGTCATCGTCCTGCGCCAGCTGTTTAAGCCGCCGGTCATAACGCGCCAGTCGGTCATCCAGTATCTGCAATTCCTCCGCTAACTCGCACAGCAGACGGATAAAGCGGTTATCCCATTGTTCCTGCTGAGAAAGTATCTCCGGCAGTGCTCGTCTGAGCGCGGCAAGCCCGACAGGAAGCACAAGGCCAAACTCGCCCAGCATGCCGCGTATCTCGTTGCTGAGCGCCGTTCTGTCGCGAAGCAGGCGGGCACGAACCCGGTGCTCTGCCTGCATGCTCTGTTGCGCTTCAGATTTAACGGCAACATAGCGCATACCGGGCCTGCTGACGGCCTCGCAGATAGCTTCGGCATCATTGGCATCGTTTTTGTTGCCCTTCAGATAAGGCTTAACGAACCGGGGCGGGATAATACGGACAGAGTGCCCGAGTCGGGTCAACTCTCTGGCCCAGTAATGCGAGGAGCCGCAGGCTTCGATACCAATAAGACAGGGCTCAAGCCGGGCGAAAAAGACAAGCATCTGTGAACGGCGCAGTGTTTTACGGAGAACAACGCGTTCATGGTGATCAACGCCATGAAGCTGAAAAACCAGCTTTGCGAGATCGAGGCCAATACGTTTAATATTCATGTGGACACCTCCCCCTGGGAACTGAAGTTAACACCTCAGTCTGGCACTAATGATGCCGTAAGGTGGGAGGTGTCCATCACATCGGCCTACGCCACCGCAAATATCCGGTCGAGCTTACTGTAACCAAGCCCGTTGATTTTTTTCACTTTAATCTGCACCGGAATGCGCTCTTTCATCGCCTCCACGTGGCTAATCACGCCGATGGTCTTCCCGCTGGCGTTCAGCGCGTCGAGCGCATCAAGCGCCGTATCCAGCGTTTCGCTGTCGAGGGTGCCGAAGCCTTCATCAAGGAACAGCGAGTCAATCCGCGTTTTGTGGCTCACCAGATCGGAGAGCGCCAGCGCCAGCGCGAGGCTGACGAGGAAACTTTCGCCGCCGGAGAGGGTGCGGGTGTCGCGCACGGCGTCCGCCTGCCAGGTGTCCACCACCTCAAGCTCCAGCGCGTTGCTGACTTTGCGCTGTAACAAATAGCGGCCATGCAGCCGCGTCAGCTGGTTATTCGCCAGCCAGACCAGATTATCCAGCGTCAGCCCCTGGGCGAATTTACGGAATTTATCGCCCTCTTTTGAACCGATAAGCGTGTTCAGATAGCCCCAGTCATCAACCTGCTGGCTGGCGCTGTCGATTTGCCGCATCAGGCTCTGCTGTTGCTGTCGGTTGTCCGCATCCTGCTTCAGCTGCTGGCGAATCTCACCCTGACGGCTGGCGTTATCGCGCAGCTGTTGGTTGAGCAGGGTGAGCGCCTGCGCGATCTCCTCAACCGACAGCGCGCAATCCAGAAAGCCAGGCGGCTGTTGCTGATGGGCCGCCAGCGCCTGCGCGCTCTGGGTGGCGAGCGTTTGCGCCTGCTGGATCTGGCTTTCCAGCGTCTGGCTGAGCTGCTCAAGGCGCGCGATGGCCTCGTCATCCAGCAGCGCGGCGAGGAACGCGCTCTGGTCGGCAAAAATACTGCTTTCCAGCGCCGCCGCAAACTGCGCCTGCGCGTCGCTGGCGCGCTGCTGCTCCAGTACCGCCTGCTGTTGCAGCGTCTGCAACTGGCTTTGCAGCGACAGGCAGTCGTCGTGCACCTGACGCCAGTTGTCCAGTGCCACCGGCGCGCCATCTTCCGCGGCGGCGTCGGTAGCCGGCAGGGTGTCGAGCAGCGGGGCCAACTGCGCGATACGCGATTGCAGTTCGTTCAGCTCGTCCTGTTTTTGCTGCCACGTCTGCGCCTCTGCGGCGCGGTCGCTTAACCAGGTCTCCTCCGCCCCTTCTTCCGGCAGGCTGAGGGCATAGTGGCTCAGTTGCGCTGTCAGCGTCGCCTGACGCTGTTCGATTTGCTGGCTGAACTGCGTCACCTGCTGTTGATGCGCGGCGATTTGCGCCTGTAAATCATGGCGCTGGCTGAGCTGGTAAAGCTGCTTCTCATGATCCTCCTGCGCCGTCAGCCAGGGCTGAATATCATCCTGCGGTTGCAGCGTGATATTCAGGTTGCTTATCAGCGCCTGCCACTCGACAGTGAGCGCTTGCTCATCTTTAGCGAGCGCCTGCGCTTCGCTTTCGTCGCGCTGTAGCTGCTGGCGCAACGCGTCGCACTGTCCGCGCAGGGCCGCGCCTTCATCGGCCAGCGTTTTGACCTCTTTTTCCAGCGCATCCCGCCGCGCCTGATTGACGCTAAGCTCAAGCGCCTGATACGCCGCCACCGCCGGGTGCGACGTTGAGCCACAGAGCGGACAGGGCTGGCCGGACTGTAACAGCGCGCGCTGGCTTTCAAGATCTTTTATCCGTTCTTCCTGCTCGCAGAGGGTTTTGACGTCCTGGTAATGCTGGTTTTTCTCTTTGTATTGCTGGCGCTTCGCCTCCAGTAACGCCGTGCGCTGCGCCAGCGCCTGCCTGCTCTGCGCAAGGACCTCCTGAAGCTGCGCCAGACGCTGAAGCCTGGGGGCGATCTGACCGTGGAGCGCAAGCAGACGCTGGCGCAGCGGGCGCTGGCTGGCGTGCTGCGCCAGCGCGACGGCGACTTCATCCGGCGTCATATTCAGCGTCAGCACCGGTAACGCCGCCAGCTTTTGGGTATCTGCCGCCAGTCGTTGCCGCCATCTGTCCCGCTGAATGCCGTCGCTGGCCTGCTGGGCGAACAAGGCCCGCCAGCCGCCCAGTTCACTGTGCCATACGCGGAACCGGTCATGTTCGTGCAGCCAGGCGGCAAGAGTCTGCCGGGCAGCCTGCATTGCGGCAGTCTGTTGTTGGGCATCGCGGCGCATACGGCTGCGAAGCGTTGTTGCGCTCTGTAAGCGAGCCTTTACTTCATTAATCTGCTGTTGGCTGCGGGAAACCGCCGCGGATTGCTCCTGAAGCCGCGTCCAGAGCGGGCGCAATGCCCGGGCGGGCTGCGCCAGGCTGAGCGGCGCCAGCTGTGGCTGCGCCTGTTGTAACGCCGACTGCGCCGCCAGCAGCGCCTGCTGTCGGTGCTGCGCCTGCGTCTGAAGTTCGTTTTGTCGCGTCAGCCAGTTCAACTGCTGCTGCGCACTCTGCTGTCTGGCGGCCAACTGCTTTTCTTCGTCAGTGAGCGCCTGCAAACTGTCTGTCAGCGCCTGCACTGCCTCTGGCGCTAACAGCGCGACGCTGCTGGCCTGCGCCTGTAATTTCTCCAGTTCGCTCCGCGCCGCCTTATGCTGTTCGAAAACCATCGCCGAGATTTGCCCGTAAATCTCCGTTCCGGTCAGCTCCTCCAGCAGTTCGGCGCGCTCTTTCGGTTCCGCGTTAAGGAAGGCGGCGAACTGTCCCTGGGAGAGCAGCATTGAGCGGGTAAAGCGGCCATAGTCCAGTCCGGTCAGTTCGGCGGTCAGCTCCAGTTTATCTTTCACCTTATCGGCAAGAATTTTGCCGTCGGCGCAGCGCGCCAGCTCCACCCGCGGCGCCTGCAGGTTGCCGTCCGCCTGGTTGCGCGCGCGGTTCTGGCTCCAGAATGCGCGATATGCGTCGCCTTTGACCTCAAACTCCACTTCCGCCAGGCACTCGGCGGTATCGCGGGTCATCAGATCGTTTTGCGACTGTGAAACGGTATTCAGACGCGGCGTCTTGTGGTACAGCGCAAGGCAAATGGCGTCGAGCAGGGTGGTTTTACCGGCTCCTGTCGGACCGGTGATGGCGAACAGGCCGTTGCTGGCGAACGGCTCCGCCGTAAAATCGACCTTCCATTCCCCTTTCAGCGAGTTAAGGTTTTTCAGGCGCAGGCTGAGAATCTTCATGCGACATCCTCCCCGGCGAGCGCCTGTACGGTGGTATGAAACAGCGCGGTCAGCCGCTGGCGCTGGGGTTCTGCCAGCTCCACCTGCGCCAGGCGGCGTTCAAAGACTTCGTCGACGCTCAGTTCGCTCAGCGTCTCACGTCGTTCGCTGCTTAACATGCTCTCGCGCTGCTCCCGGCTGCGGCGCACCAACAGCACCTCGACGGGCAGCGTTTCGGTCAGGGCCTGGATTTTGCGCTGTATATCGTGGAGATACTCGTCGGTGGTGATTTCGATATCCAGCCAGACCGGCGGCGACTGCCTGCTGTCCCGCCACTGCTCAAGCTGTTCGCTAATAGCGGCAAGATCGCCTTTCAGCACCGCCAGCGGCTGGGTTATTGGTACGGTGAGACTTTCGACGCTCATCAGCCTGCCGTTTTCAAAGCTCACCAGATGCACGCACTTGCTTTTACCGCACTCGTCAAAGCTCAGGGCGATGGGGGAACCGCAATAACGGATATGTTCTGTGCCGCCAATTTTCTGCGCCCGGTGGATATGGCCCAGGGCGATATAATCGGCAGGCGGGAAATTTTGCGCAGGAAAGGCATCCAGCGTCCCGATGTAAATGTCGCGTACGGCGTCGCTTTTACTCGCGCCCACGGTGGTCAGGTGGCCGGTGGCGATAATCGGCAGCGCGCGTTCGCCGCGCAGCGCGCAGGCTTCATGATACTGCTGCTGATAGTAGTCGGTTATCGCGCTCAGCAGGTGCTGCTGCTTTTCCTGGCCGCTTAGCCCCGCCTGACTGGTCACAATGTCACGCGGGCGTAAAAACGGTATCGGGCACAGTACCGCGCCCGGCGTGCCGTCGCGTCGATGCAGGATGTGCGGCGCGCAACCGGCGCTGGCGACAACGGTGGTATTCAGAAACGCCAGAATCTCGCGGGACTCGTTGAGCGTGGCGACAGAGTCATGATTGCCCGCCAGCACCACCAGATGGCAGCCCGTTTGCTGTAGCCTGACGACAAACCGGTTATACAGTTCGCGGGCGTAGCTTGGCGGCGAACCGGTGTCGAAAATGTCGCCTGCGACAATAATGGCGTCCACCTGCTGTTCTGTCGCCGTGCTCAGCAGCCAGTCGAGAAAGGCCTGATGTTCCGCGGCGCGGCTTTTGCTGTAAAAATTTTGTCCCAGATGCCAGTCAGAGGTGTGCAGGAGGCGCATAACGGTTCCCTGATGAAAAAGCGTGACGGGGATTATACCCTGTCACGAACGGTAATATCTCCTGGGCGGCTTGTAATAAATCAACAACCTGACATCAGGCTGCGCTATCTTTTTCATAAATCTGTCATAAAACTGACGCATAATGACGCCGCATTGATGACTGGCTATTTAAATAAAACAGGGTAAATCATGGCGAGACGTATTCTGGTCGTAGAGGATGAAGCTGCAATTCGCGAAATGGTCTGCTTCGTGCTCGAGCAAAATGGCTTTCAGCCTGTCGAAGCCGAAGATTATGACACTGCGGTGAACCAACTTAATGAACCCTGGCCGGATCTGATCCTCCTCGACTGGATGTTGCCCGGCGGTTCTGGTCTACAGTTTATTAAACATCTGAAGCGTGAAGCGATGACCCGCGATATTCCGGTGGTGATGCTTACCGCCAGAGGCGAAGAAGAGGATCGCGTTCGCGGTCTGGAAACCGGCGCGGACGACTATATTACCAAACCCTTCTCCCCGAAAGAGCTGGTGGCGCGCATTAAGGCCGTGATGCGCCGCATTTCACCGATGGCGGTGGAAGAGGTGATTGAGATGCAGGGGCTGAGCCTGGACCCGACTTCGCATCGCGTGATGACCGGCGACAACCCGCTCGACATGGGACCGACCGAATTTAAACTGCTGCACTTCTTTATGACGCATCCGGAGCGCGTTTACAGCCGTGAACAGCTGCTGAACCACGTCTGGGGCACCAACGTCTACGTTGAGGATCGCACGGTCGATGTGCATATTCGCCGTCTGCGCAAAGCGCTGGAAACCAGCGGTCACGATCGTATGGTTCAGACGGTGCGTGGTACGGGGTATCGTTTTTCGACCCGCTTCTGAATGACTAGCTAAGCCTGGCCTGCGTTGTCGGGCTTTAATGGAGTGTGACGCGTGCTGGAAAGATTGTCATGGAAGAGGCTGGTGCTGGAACTGATCCTGTGTTGTATCCCGGCCTTTATCCTCAGCGCTTTTTTCGGTTACCTGCCGTGGTTTTTGCTGGCATCGGTAACGGGACTGCTTATCTGGCATTTCTGGAATTTATTACGCCTGTCCTGGTGGCTGTGGGTCGACAGAAGCATGACGCCGCCGCCGGGACGCGGAAGCTGGGAGCCGCTGTTGTACGGGTTGCATCAGATGCAGCTGCGCAACAAAAAGCGTCGGCGCGAGCTGGGCAATTTGATCAAACGCTTTCGCAGCGGAGCCGAATCGCTGCCGGACGCGGTGGTGCTGACCACCGAAGAGGGCGGCATTTTCTGGTGTAACGGCCTGGCGCAACAGCTGCTGGGCTTACGCTGGCCGGACGATAACGGGCAGAACATCCTCAACCTGCTGCGCTATCCGGAGTTTACCCAGTATCTGAAAACCCGCGATTTCAGCCGACCGTTAAATCTGGTGCTCAATACCGGGCGGCATCTGGAGATTCGCGTGATGCCCTACACCGACAAGCAGCTGCTGATGGTTGCCCGCGACGTGACCCAGATGCACCAGCTTGAGGGGGCAAGACGTAACTTCTTCGCCAACGTCAGCCACGAGCTGCGCACTCCGCTTACCGTGTTGCAGGGCTATCTTGAAATGATGCACGAGCAGCCGCTGGAAGGGAGCACGCGTGAGAAAGCGCTATTGACGATGCGGGAGCAGACTTTCCGTATGGAGGGGCTGGTGAAGCAGTTGCTGACCCTGTCGAAGATAGAAGCCTCGCCGGTATTGCTGCTTAATGAACAGGTCGATGTGCCGATGATGCTGCACATGGTGGAGCGCGAAGCGCAGACGCTCAGCCAGCAAAAGCACACCTTCAGCTTTGACATCGATAATCAGCTGAAAGTCCTGGGTAACGAAGAGCAGTTGCGTAGCGCCATTTCAAACCTGGTGTATAACGCCGTCAACCATACGCCTGAAGGCACCCATATCACCGTGTGCTGGCGCGCGGTGCCGCACGGCGCGGAATTCAGCATTGAGGATAACGGGCCGGGGATTGCGGCGGAGCATCTTCCGCGGCTGACCGAACGTTTTTATCGCGTCGATAAAGCGCGCTCAAGACAAACCGGCGGCAGCGGGCTGGGGCTGGCAATCGTCAAACATGCGCTGAATCATCATGAAAGTCGCTTAACCATCGACAGCGAACCGGGGAAAGGCACGCGCTTCAGCTTTGTGCTGCCGGAACGTTTAATTGCCAGAAAACCACCTGACAGGCGATTGTAATGCAATATTGCCATAAGCCAGCGAATGCTGGCTTATTTTGTTTGCAGTCAACTACGCTTCGCTAAATAGCGCTGCGGTTGGTTGTTTTTTGTTCGCATGATAAGCTATGACTTTTTCTTTAAAGTGGTTTTTTATACTAATCTGAATTCTTATATCGCTATAATGTTCCAGTTTTTAGAACGCTCCTTGCTTTAAAACGTTATAAGCGTTTAAATTGCGCCCCGGATGCTGTCAGAGCGACTGCATTGAGGCGGTAAATCGAAAAACTATTCTTCGCCGCGCCAGTCGGGGAGCATATCCCGCTGGAATTGCTTAATAAAGCCGCAATATATTCCCACAGGGACAGGCAAAAATTTTCATTTAATTAACACCACATCCACAGGCCGTAAGTTTTATGACCCATCAGTTGAAATCGCGCGATATTATCGCCCTTGGCTTTATGACTTTTGCGCTGTTTGTCGGCGCAGGAAACATTATCTTTCCACCAATGGTCGGTCTGCAGGCGGGCGAGCACGTCTGGACTGCGGCTTTCGGCTTTCTGATTACCGCGGTGGGCCTGCCGGTACTAACCGTGGTGGCGCTGGCGAAAGTCGGCGGCGGCGTGGACAGCCTGAGCACCCCGATTGGTAAAGTGGCGGGCGTCCTGCTGGCGACCGTCTGCTATCTGGCGGTCGGGCCGCTGTTCGCCACGCCGCGTACCGCCACCGTCTCCTTTGAAGTGGGCATCGCCCCGCTGACCGGCGACTCGGCCATGCCGCTGTTTATCTACAGCGTGATCTACTTTGCGCTGGTCATTCTGGTGTCGCTCTATCCGGGCAAATTACTGGATACCGTCGGCAACTTCCTGGCGCCGCTGAAAATTATCGCCCTGATCGTACTGTCCGTGGCCGCCATTATCTGGCCGGCGGGACCGATCAGCCACGCGATGGAAGCTTATGAAAACGCGGCGTTCTCCAACGGCTTTGTCAACGGCTATCTGACGATGGATACGCTGGGCGCGATGGTGTTTGGGATCGTGATTGTTAACGCCGCGCGTTCTCGCGGCGTGACCGAGTCACGTCTGCTGACCCGTTATACCGTCTGGGCGGGTCTGATGGCGGGCGTTGGCCTGACGCTGCTCTATCTGGCGCTGTTCCGTCTGGGTTCAGATAGCGCGACGCTGGTCGATCAGTCCGTTAACGGCGCGGCGATCCTCCACGCTTACGTGCAGCACACCTTTGGCGGGGCGGGCAGCCTGCTGCTGGCGGCGCTGATCTTCATCGCCTGCCTGGTGACGGCGGTCGGCCTGACCTGCGCCTGCGCGGAGTTTTTCGCGCAGTACGTACCGCTCTCTTATCGCTCGCTGGTGTTTATCCTCGGCGGGTTCTCAATGGTGGTTTCCAACCTGGGGCTGAGTCACCTGATCCAGATCTCTATCCCGGTGCTGACGGCGATTTATCCGCCGTGTATCGCACTGGTGGTATTAAGTTTTACCCGCTCATGGTGGCATAATTCGTCCCGCGTTATCGCACCGGCGATGTTTATCAGCCTGCTTTTTGGTATCCTTGACGGGATTAAAGCATCGGCAATCGGCGACGTGTTACCGGCCTGGACGCAGCGTTTACCGCTGGCGGAGCAGGGGCTGGCGTGGTTAATTCCCACCGTCGTGATAGTGGTCCTGGCGATTATCTGGGATCGCGCCGCGGGTCGGCAGGTGACCTCCGGCGCTCACTAAGATTGCTGACAGTATGTTTTGACCACGGGGTTATCTTTAACCCCGTGGTTTTTTATTGTGTTGATGGGTCAGGAATTGATGGAAAGTAATAACAAGCTAAAGCGTGGGCTAAGCACCCGGCACATTCGCTTTATGGCGCTGGGTTCAGCAATTGGCACCGGGCTGTTTTACGGCTCGGCGGACGCCATCAAAATGGCGGGGCCAAGCGTGTTGCTGGCGTACATTATTGGCGGGGTCGCGGCGTATATCATTATGCGCGCGTTGGGTGAAATGTCTGTACACAACCCTGCCGCCAGCTCCTTTTCGCGCTATGCGCAGGAAAACCTCGGCCCCCTGGCGGGCTACATCACCGGCTGGACCTACTGTTTTGAAATTCTGATTGTCGCTATCGCCGACGTTACCGCATTCGGCATCTATATGGGCGTCTGGTTTCCGGCGGTGCCGCACTGGATTTGGGTGCTCAGCGTGGTGCTGCTGATCTGCGCCATCAACCTGATGAGCGTGAAGGTATTCGGCGAACTGGAATTCTGGTTCTCCTTCTTTAAAGTCGCCACCATTATCATCATGATTGTCGCCGGTTTCGGCATCATCATCTGGGGAATTGGCAACGGCGGCCAGCCGACGGGCATCCATAACCTGTGGAGTAACGGCGGTTTCTTCAGCAACGGCTGGCTGGGGATGGTGATGTCGCTACAGATGGTGATGTTCGCCTACGGCGGGATTGAAATCATCGGCATTACCGCCGGGGAGGCGAAAGACCCGGAGAAATCGATCCCGCGCGCGATTAACTCGGTGCCGATGCGTATTCTGGTGTTCTACGTGGGTACTCTGTTCGTCATTATGTCTATTTACCCGTGGAATCAGGTGGGCACCAACGGTAGCCCGTTTGTCCTGACCTTCCAGCATATGGGCATTACCTTTGCCGCCAGTATTCTGAACTTTGTGGTGCTTACCGCTTCGCTGTCGGCGATTAACTCCGACGTGTTTGGCGTCGGCCGGATGCTGCACGGCATGGCGGAGCAGGGCAGCGCGCCGAAGGTGTTCGCTAAAACATCGCGTCGCGGTATTCCGTGGGTGACGGTGCTGGTGATGACCATCGCGCTGCTGTTTGCCGTTTATCTCAACTACATCATGCCGGAAAATGTCTTCCTGGTGATCGCCTCGCTGGCCACCTTCGCGACGGTGTGGGTGTGGATTATGATCCTGCTGTCGCAAATTGCCTTCCGCCGCCGTCTGCCGCCGGAAGAGGTCAGGGCGCTGAAATTTAAGGTGCCGGGCGGCGTGGCGACAACCGTTGTGGGGCTGATTTTCCTGGTGTTTATCATCGGGCTGATTGGCTACCATCCGGATACCCGCATTTCGCTGTACGTCGGTTTCGCATGGATTGTCCTGCTGCTGATTGGCTGGATGTTTAAGCGTCGTCACGACCGCCAGCTGGCGCAGTAACGGTGTCTCCGGCCTGCAAACATTTGCAGGCCGGATAAGATGCGTCAGCATCGCCATCCGGCAATGGCGAAACAATATCCTCCCCCGGACTCCTCCCCCAATAAACCTTCTGATGATGAGTTATCCTGTAAACTGCTGTGGCAAGGTGAGCGCATTTTCATCAAAGGGGATTTGTGATGTTGAACGCCTGGCACCTTCCGGTTGCCCCATTTGTTAAGCAAAACAAGGATAAGCTCTCCATAACGCTCTGGCTGAGCGGAGAAAACCCGCCGCAGGGCGTGACGCTGCGTGCGGAACATGACAATGAAGAAACGTCGCTGGTCATGCGCAAGCTGCGCAGCCAGCCGTATCCTGGCATCACCGCGTGGCGCGCGGTTGTCGATCTTTCCGGCGGCCAGCCGCGCCGCCGCTACAGCTTTAAGCTGCTGTGGCACGACCGCCAGCGCTGGTTTACGCCGCAGGGATTCAGCCCTTTTCCCCCCGCGCGTCTGGAACAGTTCGCTGTTGATGTGCCGGATAACGGACCGCAGTGGGTGGCCGATCAAATCTTCTATCAGATCTTTCCCGATCGCTTTGCCCGCAGCGAGCCGCGCGAGGAGCAGCAGGATAAGGTCTATTTTCATCACGCGGCCGGGCGGGAGGTAATCCTGCGCGACTGGGACGATCCGCTGAGCGCGCAGGCGGGCGGATCGACCTTCTACGGCGGCGATCTCGACGGGATCAGTGAAAAACTGCCGTATCTGAAAAAACTTGGCGTAACGGCGCTGTACCTGAACCCGGTATTTGTCGCGCCGAGCGTGCATAAATATGACACCGAAGATTATCGCCACGTAGACCCGCAGTTTGGCGGCGATGCGGCGCTGATGCGCTTGCGGCATAACACCCGGCAACGGGGGATGCGTCTGGTGCTGGACGGCGTGTTTAACCACAGCGGCGATTCCCACGCGTGGTTTGACCGCCATAACCGGGGAACCGGCGGCGCGTGCCACAATCCGGAGTCGCCGTGGCGCGACTGGTACAGTTTTTCTGCCGAAGGCGTGGCGCTGGACTGGCTGGGCTATCCCAGCCTGCCGAAGCTGGATTACCAGTCCGACGGCCTGGTCAATGAAATCTACCGCGGTGAAGACAGCATTGTGCGCCACTGGCTGAAAGCGCCGTGGAACATGGACGGCTGGCGGCTCGACGTGGTGCATATGCTGGGCGAGGGCGGCGGCGCGCGCAATAATCTTCGCCATGTCGCCGGTATTACCCAGGCGGTGAAAGAAACGCAGCCGCAAGCCTATATCGTCGGCGAGCACTTTGGCGACGCCCGTCAGTGGCTACAAGCGGATGCCGAAGACGCGGCGATGAACTATCGCGGCTTCACCTTTCCGCTGTGGGGATTCCTCGCCAATACCGATATCTCTTACGATCCGCAGCAGATTGACGCGCAGAGCTGTATGGCGTGGATGGATAATTACCGAGCCGGGCTGTCGCACCAGCAGCAGCTACGGATGTTCAACCAGCTTGACAGCCACGATACCGCGCGCTTTAAGTCGCTGCTCGGCAAAGATGTCGCTCGTCTGCCGCTGGCGGTGGTCTGGCTGTTCAGCTGGCCGGGCGTGCCCTGCATCTACTACGGCGATGAGGTAGGGCTGGACGGTAATAACGATCCGTTCTGCCGTAAGACTTTCCCGTGGCAGGCGGAAAAACAGGACGCCGCGCTGTTTGCTCTCTATCAGCGTATGGCGAAACTGCGCCAGCGCAGCCAGGAGCTGCGCTACGGCGGGTGCCAGGTGATTTACGCGGAAGATAACGTAGTGGTGTTTTTGCGCGTTTATAACCAGCAGCGCGTGCTGGTGGCAATCAATCGCGGAGAGGCCTGCGAAGTGGTCCTGCCGGCATCGCCGTTGCTGAACGTCAAAACCTGGCAACTAAAAGAGGGGAAGGCCGATTTGCAGGATGGCGTGTTGACTTTACCGGCGATATCCGCCGCCGTCTGGTTCGGTCATTAACTTATACCCACTGAAAGCCAGCGGCTGACTTTTTCACCTTCAGGGATAGCGTGAATGTGACAAATTGTGTCAATCTTAGGCGATCCCGTACAGTGAAGGTGAATACATGGACGACCTTTTAATCCTGGGCTGCATCGTTTTGTTGTTCGCGCTGGTGGTAGCACCAGCTCTGGCCATTGTCGCCTTTAACCGTAGTTCGGCAACCCGTGCTGAACTTGCCGGACTTCGCCGCCGGGTGGAAGAGCTGGAGCAGCAGGGTATCGGGAAACCTAAGGACGTCCCGGCAGCGCAGATGCCAGTGCAGTCGGCTGAAACGTTCGTGAAGCGCGGATCTGTTGCACAGGCTACGCCTGAACCGACAACTTCCTGGGAGGCGCACCGTCCGCCGGAAGCGGCAAAACGCGCCCCGCTCCCGACGCCCACGCGGGCAGCGGAAAAGCAGCCCTCCGCTTTTGGCGGCGTGATAACCTCGCTGGCGCGCTGGTTTATGCAGGGCAATCCGCTGGCGAAGCTCGGGATTCTGTTGTTGTTCCTCGGTCTTTCTTTCCTCCTGCGCTATACGGTTGAACATTCCCTGTTCCCGCTTGAGCTGCGGCTGGCGGCTACCGCGCTGTTTGCCATTGTCCTGCTCGGCGTTGGCTGGCGATTGCGGCATAAGCAGCCGGTTTATGCGCTGATTTTGCAGGGCGGGGCGACAGGCGTGCTCTATCTCACCGTCTTTGGCGCGTTCCGGCTCTGGCAAATGCTGCCGATGACGCTGGCTTTTGCGCTGCTACTCGCTATTTGCGCGGCGAGCGTCGTGCTGGCGATTCTGCAAAAAGCGCTCAGTCTGGCGATGCTGGCAAGCCTCGGCGGTTATCTCGCGCCGTTGCTGCTCTCTGACGGCAGCGGCAACTATATAGCGCTGTTTTCTTTCTATCTGCTGCTTTCTGCCGGCATTCTCGTTATCAGTATCTGGCAGCACTGGCGCGAGCTGAACCTGCTTGGCCTGCTCTTTACCTTTGGTGTGGGCGGCCTGTGGGGAATGGATGACTATCAGCCTGCGTATTACCTTAACTGTCAGCTTTTCCTGGTCGCGAATATCCTGATTTTCGGCGTGCTGAGCGTGGCGCTGTCGCTACGGGCGCAGGAGAAAAACAAACAGATTATCGACGGCGTGCTGCTGTTTGCGCCGCCGTTAATCGGTTTTGGGATGCAGTATGCGATGACCCTCCACTGGGCGTACGGTCCGGCGCTCAGCGCGCTGGGCTATGGAGGGGGTTATCTTGCGTTAGCCTGGCTGGCATTGCGTCGTTATCCTTCGGCGGGCAGACCGCTGGTGCTGGCGGCGCTGGCGCTGGGCGGCGCGTTTACCACGCTGGCTATCCCGTTGGCCCTGTCGGCGCGCTGGACGGCGATGGCATGGGCGCTGGAAGGGCTGGGCATTTTGTGGTTGGGCGTTCAACAGCAGCAGCGAAGCATGAGCTACAGCGGCACCGCGCTGCTGGTGCTGGCGTTCGTCAGCGCGCTGTGGGCGCTGATCGGTGATACGACCGCGCTCAGCCTGATGCTGATATTCGCAGTGCTCAGCCTGTGCTGGCTGGCAGGTGCGTGGCTGTGGCGTCAGATTATCCTGCGAGGAAGCCGGGTATTACTGGCAGGCGGTTTACTGTTCTGGATGGTCGCGCTGACAGGCGCATCGCAACTGATGTTCAGTAAGGACGCCTGGGTGCTGTCCGGTGTGCTGGCGCTGATGGCGGTATCGGTCTGGGGCTGGCGACAGGCGGGTTTACGCCTGGCCTGGCGGGAACTTGACGCCAGTAAATGGCTGCTGTGGCCGATGATGCTGATGGTGCTGCTGCAACAAATTTCGCAACAGGCGATTTTCACTGGCGGCTGGCAGAATCTGGTGTGGTGCCTGGCTTTACCCGCTGCGTTGATACTGCTGCGCCGGGACGATGCGGCCCTGGCGCCGCGCATTTCCAGGCTTTTGCATCTCTCTCTGTTATGGATGACGATGCTGGCGCTGGCAATGGAACTGTTCTGGTTCGTCCGCGACCTGCCGTGGGGGATGACGGCGTGGAAAAGCGGCCTGCTGATGGCGGCAGGCGGCCTGTTAATTATGCTTATTAGCGCAATGGTGCGTCGCCGGATCTGGCCGTTTAAGGTCTGGCCTGCGTTGTATTCGGTGCAGGCAATGGTTCCGTTAGCAGCGGCGCTGGTATGTCTGCTGGCGCTGACAAATGTTCAGGATGGTGTGGTATATCGTCAGACCTTCCTTCCACTGGTGAATCCACTGGAGGAAGGCGCCGCCTTCGCGTTGCTGGGGCTGGTAGTGTTGTACCGCGCTACGCAGCGCTATTTCCCGGTGCAGCTATCGGTTTGGCAACCCTGGCCTGCGATCGCGCTGATGGCGCTGGGTTTCTGGTGGCTGAACGGCGCGTTGCTGCGTGCGCTGGCCTGCTACGGGGAGGTCGCATGGACGACGCAGGCACTATGGCACTCAAGGCTCGTTCAGACCTGCTTCGCGCTGTTCTGGACGCTGGTGGCTCTGGTGGTGATGCTGCGAGCGACTCAGCGTCGCTCACGCCCTGAATGGCTTGGTGGGGCGGTATTATTGGGCATGGTTATTGCGAAACTGATGCTGGTGGACAGCGCGGGCGGCGGCGGGCTTGCGCGCGCGGTGGCGTTTATCGGCGTGGCTGTCCTGGTATTAATCGTCGGGTATTTCTCACCGTTGCCGCCCAAAGCTGGAGAAAACAAATGAAATGGATGAAAGCATTGCTATGTAGCGCTCTGTTGAGCGCGGCAGGGACGGTGGCCGGTAGCGACGAGGCAAAAGAGTCACCAGTGGACTATGCCACCGGTGTGATGTTGGAGACGACAGGCGCATCGCCCTGGTATCGTCTGCCGCTGCCGCAGACGGTGTATGAGGGTAGCGCCTGGCCGGATTTACGCGATGTGCGGGTCTTTAACCATGCGGGGGAAACGGTGCCGTTTGCGCTGGTGGCGCAGAAAGCGCAGCCCGTGACGCCAGAAACGATGAAATTGCGGCTCTTTCCGCTGGATATGTCGCCTGTAGCGGCGCGTGAACAGGGGCGGCAGGGGGAATCTTTTGTCTTACGCTCGAAGGCCGGCATTGAAATTCAGTTGAACAGCGACGAGGTGAATGCGTCCGGACAGAGCTATTTACTGACGCTGCCGGAAGCGCGGCAAGAGCCGTTTTCACTGGCGCAGCTTCGCCTGGACTGGCGTCCGCCCGCAGGCAACTGGCAGGGCAAAGCCTCGATCTATAGCAGCCGTGATTTACGCTACTGGCGATCCATACTGGAAGACGCGCCGCTGATGGATCTGACGCGCGAAGGTGATCGGCTAAAAATGGACACTATCAGCGCCCGTCTGACGCTCTCAACGCAGGGGAATCGTTATCTGCTGGTGATTCTTGATGCACAAAGCCCGGCGTTGACGATAAACAGTGTAAGCGCTATTGCCGACAGCCGCGCGCCGGAGTCCGAACGCGTGGTGATAGGCGCTCAGGAGCATAGAGTTTCAGATGAAGAGGCGCTCTGGCGCTGGAAGCAACCGCAGCCGCTGAGTTCGCTTAGCATCGCATTGCAGAATGAGGGGGTTTTACCGGTGGCGCTGGCCTGGCGAAGTGAGGAAAACGCCGCCTGGCAGCCGTTGACGAAAACCGTGTTGTACCGGCTGGACGGACAGCGCTCTCAGGATATTGCTCTTTCCGGCCAGGAGGTGGAGGCCGTCAGAATCACTACCATCAACGCCCGACTGCCGGAGACATTGCCTGCGGTGAGCGGGGCGCGGGACAGCTACCAACTGGTATTTAATGCCCAGGGGAAGGGACCTTACATGCTGGCCTGGGGAAACCGGGCCGCCATCAGAGCCGATATTGAACTGGACAGGTTAATTCCGGCGTCACTGCGCAAAACGCATGCGTTGAATGACCTGCCGTGGGCGATTCCCCAGCAGAGCGTCACGCCTGGCGGCGAAGCGCGGCTGAGTGCGACATCGGCGGCTGAGCGACAAAGCCAGTGGCAAACGCTGCTGGTCTGGGGAGCGCTGATTCTGGGCGTCGCCGTACTGGCGCTGATGGCGTTTCGTATCTGGCGGGAAGTGAAGAAAGACGGCGGGGCATAAGCAATAAAAAAGGCTCGCATTGCGAGCCTTTCTACGTGATTCGAGCCGATTACAGGCTGGAGACGTTTTCGGTCAGGTATTTAGCCACGCCGTCCGGAGAGGCGTTCATGCCTTCTTTGCCTTTTTCCCACTGCGCCGGGCAAACTTCACCGTGCTCTTCGTGGAACTGCAGGGCGTCAACCATACGCAGCATTTCGTCGATGTTGCGGCCCAGCGGCAGGTCGTTAACCACCTGGTGGCGCACGATGCCGTTGGCGTCGATCAGGAAAGAACCGCGCAGCGCCACGCCCGCTTCCGGGTGTTCAATGCCGTAAGCTTTCTGAATTTCACGCTTAACGTCAGCAACCATCGCGTATTTCACCGCACCGATGCCGCCTTTGTCGACAGGGGTGTTACGCCATGCGTTGTGGACGAACTCAGAGTCAAAAGAGACGCCAACCACTTCTACGCCGCGCTTCTGGAATTCTTCATAACGTTTATCGAAAGCGATCAGCTCGGACGGGCAAACGAAGGTGAAGTCCATCGGCCAGAAGAACAGAACGGTCGCTTTACCGTTGGTGTGCTGTTTGAAGTTGAAGTTTTCAACGATCTCACCGCTGCCCAGTACCGCAGCCGCTGTGAAATCCGGAGCCTGACGAGTCACCAGTACCATATAATACTCCTGCAAAGTTAAGGGTTTTAGAACGCAACGCGGGCCAGTATAGAGAGTGATCGGGAAGAAGACAAAAAGGCGATGGCAATCGTTCAGCCAGCTTTTGCCTATCAATGCGTATCGCCGGATGGCGGCTACGCCTTATCCGGCCTACGGACGCACCACTTGTAGGCCTGACAAGCGCAGCGCCATCAGGCAATCCAGCGCCGGATGGCGGCTACGCCTTATCCGGCCTACGGCCGCACCACTTGTAGGCCTGATAAGCGCAGCGCCATCAGGCAATCCAGCGCCGGATGGCGGCTACGCCTTATCCGGCCTACGGCCGCACCATTTGTAGGCCTGATAAGCGCAGCGCCATCAGGCAAACCGCAACCACAATGACGATCAGAGCGTTTTCTGTCGCGCCTGGTCCATCATCTGCGGATAAAAGCGCCAGAAGCGTTCTTCCAGCGCGTCATAATGGCGGTCCAGGTCATGCCAGGAGTCGCGCAGCGCCTCAAGGCGCGGGCGGCGGCTGGCCATGCCGTTCAGGACATTCTGTATAAATGCCATATCGCGATAGCGCTCCAGCCACTGTTCCGACCACAGATGATGATTAAGATTGACAAAACGCGGCGGCGAATCGGGCAGGATGGTGGCGATCTGGGTGCGGGCGTAGCCGACAAACGCCGGAAGCGGGAAGTCTGGTGAAATCTGCGCCCAGTGGCGCGACAGAAAGTGATCCCACATCACGTCCAGGGTGATGGGCGCCACGCGGCGCGTTTCGCGACGAAACCACTCCCGCGCTTCGCGAACTTCCGGCAGATTATCGGTCAGCACGTCGATGCGCCGGTGCATCAGAATGCCTTCCACCACCTCGGGCGGAAAGTGCGTTTCCGGGTTCCCCCGGACAAAATCGGCCAGCAGATTGCCGGAAAGCGAACTGTCAGCAAGATGAGCCAGATGCAGGTGAGCTAAAAAATTCATTATCGATTATCTTTCCAGAAGTGGGTAACGGTTGCAGGGAGAGCGCCCCGGCACTAGACTACCCGCCTCTTATTTTAGTCTGAGTCAGAGTCATGCGCGTTACCGATTTCTCCTTTGAACTACCTGAATCCCTGATTGCCCACTATCCGCAGCCGGAGCGCAGCAGTTGCCGCTTGCTGTCGCTGGACGGGCCGACGGGCGCGCTGACGCATGGTACTTTCACCGATCTGCTTGCTAAGCTCAACCCCGGCGATCTGTTGGTCTTTAACAATACCCGGGTGATCCCGGCGCGTCTGTTTGGCCGCAAAGCCAGCGGCGGTAAGATTGAAGTGTTGGTTGAGCGGATGCTGGATGATAAGCGTATTCTGGCGCATATCCGCGCCTCGAAAGCGCCGAAACCGGGCGCAGAGCTGCTGCTTGGCGATGACGAAAGCATTAATGCCACCATGACCGCCCGCCACGGCGCGCTGTTTGAAGTTGAATTTAACGATGCCCGTCCGGTGCTGGATATTCTTAACGCCATCGGCCATATGCCGCTGCCGCCGTATATCGATCGTCCGGACGAGGACGCCGACCGCGAGCTTTATCAGACGGTATACAGCGAAAAACCGGGCGCGGTGGCGGCGCCGACCGCCGGCCTACACTTTGATGAACCGCTGCTGGCCGCGCTGCGTGAGAAAGGGATTGAGATGGCGTTCGTCACTCTGCACGTCGGCGCGGGTACTTTCCAGCCGGTGCGCGTTGACAGCATTGAAGACCACATCATGCACTCCGAATATGCGGAAGTGCCGCAGGAGGTCGTGGACGCGGTGCTGGCGGCGAAAGCGCGCGGCAACCGGGTGATCGCAGTGGGCACCACTTCCGTGCGCTCCCTGGAGAGCGCGGCGCAGGCGGCGAAAAGCGACCTTATCGAGCCGTTCTTCGGCGATACGCAGATTTTCATCTATCCCGGTTATCAGTACAAAGTGATTGATGCGCTGGTGACCAATTTCCATCTGCCTGAATCGACGCTGATTATGCTGGTTTCCGCATTTGCCGGTTATCAGCACACCATGAACGCCTATAAGGCTGCGGTAGAACAAAAATATCGCTTTTTTAGCTACGGGGATGCGATGTTTATCACGTACAATCCGCAGGCTTTACATGAGCGTGTCGGGGAATAAGTCCGCGACACCGGAATAACCATCAGACTGTCTCTCTGATGCAGGAGAAAGAATGAAGTTTGAACTTGATACCACCGACGGTCGCGCGCGTCGCGGTCGCCTGGTGTTCGATCGCGGCGTCGTGGAAACGCCCGCTTTTATGCCTGTGGGCACTTACGGCACCGTAAAAGGGATGACGCCGGAAGAAGTTGAAGCCACCGGCGCGCAAATTATTCTCGGCAACACCTTCCACCTCTGGCTGCGTCCGGGCCAGGAGATCATGAAGCTGCACGGCGACCTCCACGACTTTATGCAGTGGAAAGGGCCGATTCTGACCGATTCCGGCGGCTTCCAGGTGTTCAGCCTTGGCGACATTCGTAAGATCACCGAGCAGGGCGTCCATTTCCGTAACCCGATCAACGGCGATCCGATTTTCCTCGATCCGGAAAAGTCGATGGAGATTCAGTACGATCTCGGTTCCGATATCGTCATGATCTTTGACGAATGTACGCCGTATCCGGCGGACTGGGACTATGCTAAACGTTCGATGGAGATGTCCCTGCGCTGGGCGAAGCGTAGCCGCGAGCGTTTTGACAGCCTTGGCAACAAAAATGCGCTTTTTGGTATCATCCAGGGCAGCGTTTACGAAGATTTACGTGATATCTCCGTGAAAGCTCTGGTAGAGATTGGCTTTGATGGCTACGCTGTCGGCGGTTTGGCTGTGGGCGAACCGAAAGAGGATATGCACCGTATCCTTGAGCACGTCTGCCCGCAAATTCCGGCGGATAAACCACGTTACCTGATGGGCGTCGGTAAACCAGAAGATCTGGTTGAAGGCGTGCGTCGCGGTATCGATATGTTTGACTGCGTGATGCCAACCCGCAACGCCCGTAATGGTCATCTGTTCGTGACTGACGGCGTGGTGAAAATTCGCAATGCGAAGTATAAAAGCGACACCAGCCCACTTGATGCCGAGTGTGATTGCTACACCTGTCGCAATTATTCACGCGCCTACTTGCATCATCTCGATCGTTGCAACGAAATATTGGGCGCGCGACTCAATACCATTCATAACCTGCGTTACTACCAGCGTCTGATGGCGGGTTTACGCAAGGCTATCGAAGAGGGTAAATTAGAGAGCTTCGTGACCGGGTTTTACCAACGTCAGGGTCGACCTGTTCCACCTTTAAACGTTGATTAATTTTAATAATGAGGGAATTTGAATGAGCTTTTTTATTTCTGATGCGGTAGCGGCAACAGGTGCTCCGGCGCAGGGCAGCCCGATGTCTCTGATTCTGATGCTGGTGGTCTTTGGTCTGATTTTCTATTTCATGATCCTGCGTCCACAGCAGAAGCGTACCAAAGAGCACAAAAAGCTGATGGATTCTATCGCGAAAGGTGATGAAGTCCTGACGAATGGCGGTCTGGTGGGTCGCGTGACGAAAGTTGCGGAAACCGGCTACATCGCTATCGCCCTGAATGACACCACGGAAGTGGTCATCAAACGTGACTTCGTAGCTGCCGTTCTGCCGAAAGGCACCATGAAGGCGCTGTAATAGTAACTTTTCCCGAAGGGAACTGCCGTGTTAAACCGTTATCCTTTGTGGAAGTATATCATGCTGATCGTCGTGATTATCGTCGGTCTGCTGTATGCGCTTCCCAACCTGTATGGTGAGGATCCGGCCGTTCAAATCACTGGCGCGCGCGGCGTCGCCGCCAGTGAGCAAACGCTGATCCAGGTCCAGAATACGTTACAACAAGAAAAAATTACCGCGAAGTCTGTGGCACTGGAAGAGGGCGCTATCCTTGCGCGCTTCGACACCACCGACACTCAACTGCGCGCACGTGAAGCGCTGGTGGGCGTGCTGGGTGATAAATACGTCGTGGCGCTTAACCTTGCTCCGGCAACCCCGCGCTGGCTGGCCGCCATCAAAGCAGAGCCGATGAAACTCGGCCTTGATCTGCGTGGCGGCGTTCACTTCCTGATGGAAGTGGATATGGACACCGCTCTGGGCAAACTGCAGGAACAAAATATTGACAGCCTGCGCAGCGATCTGCGTGAAAAAGGCATTCCGTATACCACCGTCCGGAAAGAGGACAACTACGGGCTGAGCATTAACTTCCGTGACGCCAGCGCGCGTGACGAAGCGATTGCTTATCTCAGCAAGCGTCATCAGGATCTGGTGATCTCCAGCCAGGGCAGCAATGCGCTGCGCGCGGTGATGACCGATGCCCGTCTGAGCGAAGCGCGTGAGTATGCGGTTCAGCAGAACATCAACATCCTGCGCAACCGTGTTAACCAGCTGGGCGTCGCCGAACCGGTGGTTCAGCGTCAGGGCGCCGACCGTATCGTGGTCGAACTGCCGGGCATCCAGGACACCGCGCGCGCCAAAGAGATTCTCGGCGCGACGGCAACGCTGGAGTTTCGTCTGGTCAACACCAACGTAGATCAGGCCGCTGCGGCATCTGGTCGCGTACCGGGCGACTCCGAAGTGAAGCAAATGCGTGAAGGCCAGCCGGTGGTGCTGTACAAGCGCGTTATTCTGACCGGCGACCATATCACCGACTCCACGTCGAGCCAGGATGAATACAACCAGCCGCAGGTAAACATCTCGCTGGACAGCGCGGGCGGCAATATCATGTCTAACTTCACCAAAGACAATATCGGCAAGCCGATGGCGACGCTGTTCGTGGAGTATAAAGACAGCGGTAAGAAAGACGCCAACGGTCGCGCGGTGCTGGTGAAACAGGAAGAGGTGATTAACATCGCCAACATCCAGTCTCGCCTCGGCAACAGCTTCCGTATTACCGGCATCAACAACCCGAACGAAGCGCGTCAGCTCTCTCTGCTGCTGCGCGCGGGCGCCCTGATTGCGCCGATTCAGATTGTTGAAGAACGCACTATCGGTCCAACCCTCGGGATGCAGAACATCAAGCAGGGCCTGGAAGCGTGTCTGGCCGGTCTGGCGGTATCTATCCTGTTCATGGTGCTGTTCTATAAGAAGTTTGGTCTGATTGCGACCAGCGCGCTGATCGCTAACCTGGTGCTGATTGTCGGCGTGATGTCGCTGCTGCCGGGGGCCACGCTGAGTATGCCGGGGATTGCGGGGATAGTCTTAACCCTTGCCGTCGCCGTCGATGCGAACGTACTGATCAACGAACGTATTAAAGAAGAGTTGAGCAACGGGCGTTCGATCCAGCAGGCGATCAACGAGGGGTATGCGGGCGCGTTCAGTTCCATTTTCGATGCGAACATTACGACGCTGATTAAGGTCATTATCCTGTACGCGGTCGGCACCGGGGCAATTAAAGGGTTCGCGATTACTACCGGTATCGGTGTGGCGACGTCGATGTTTACCGCGATCGTCGGTACACGTGCCATCGTAAACCTGCTGTATGGCGGCAAGCGCGTCAAGAAGCTGTCAATCTGAGGAGTGCGAAGTGGCACAGGAATATACTGTTGAACAATTGAACCACGGCCGTAAAGTCTGGGACTTTATGCGCTGGGATTACTGGGCTTTCGGCATCTCTGGCCTTCTGCTGGTGGCATCCATCGTGGTGATGGGCGTACGCGGCTTTAACTGGGGGCTCGATTTTACCGGTGGTACGGTTATCGAAATTACGCTGGAAAAACCAGCGGAGATGGACGTGATGCGCGAGGCGCTGGAGAAAGCGGGCTTTGTTGATCCGCTTTTACAGAACTTCGGCAGCAGCCACGACATCATGGTGCGTATGCCGCCGACCGAAGGGGCAAACGGCGGGCAGGTGCTGGGCAGCAAAGTGCTGAGTGTGATTAACGAATCCACCAACCAGAACGCGGCGGTGAAGCGAATTGAATTCGTTGGCCCGAGCGTGGGCGCCGATCTGGCGCAAACCGGCGCGATGGCGCTGCTGGCGGCGCTGATCTCCATTCTCGTTTACGTCGGTTTCCGCTTCGAGTGGCGACTGGCGGCCGGGGTGGTTATCGCGCTGGCGCACGACGTGATCATCACGCTTGGTATTCTGTCGCTGTTCCATATCGAGATTGACCTGACTATCGTGGCATCGCTGATGTCCGTAATCGGCTACTCGCTGAACGACAGTATCGTGGTTTCGGACCGTATTCGTGAAAACTTCCGCAAGATCCGTCGCGGTACGCCTTACGAAATCTTTAACGTGTCGTTGACCCAGACGCTGCACCGTACCTTGATCACTTCCGGTACGACGTTGATGGTGATTCTGATGCTGTTCCTGTTTGGCGGCCCGGTGCTGGAAGGCTTCTCGCTGACCATGCTGATCGGCGTCTCCATCGGTACTGCCTCTTCCATCTACGTAGCATCGGCGCTGGCGCTGAAGCTGGGCATGAAGCGTGAGCACATGCTGCAACAGAAGGTTGAGAAAGAAGGGGCGGATCAGCCGTCAATTCTGCCGTAAACTGACTTTCAGCGAAGTCCTTAAATCCCGGTCGTCAGATCGGGATTTTTCTTTTCCCCTTTCGTCTTGTCCCGCAATCATTACTGACAGTATGCTGTCAGGAGCCCTGTTTTATTCTTCTCCTGAATTCACTACACAGGCAGGAGGAAGAATGAAAAGCATTATTAACTGGTTTGAAATTCCCGTGGCGGACATGGCGCGAGCGATCGCGTTTTATGAGCCGGTCCTGGGGCTGTCGCTGCGTCGCGAAAAAATGGACGGCGCCGATCTGGCGGTATTTCCCTATGAAGATCCGGCCACTGGCGGCGCGCTGGCGAAAATCGATGGTCTGCTCCCTTCAGCGCAGGGGGCGGTGATTTATCTGCATACCGACGATCTTGCCGCTGCCCTGGAGAGGGTGGTGAGCGCCGGCGGGGAATGCGTTTTTGGTCCGCTCGATTTGGGCAAAGAGATCGGAACCGTGGCGCTGTTTATCGACAGCGAAGGCAACCGGGTGGGTTTGCATCAACCGGCTTAACGTAAGAGAGCAACCATGACGCGTCGCGCCGACCGATTGTTTCAGATTGTGCAGATCCTGCGCGGCAGGCGGCTGACAACGGCGGCGCTGCTGGCAGAACGTCTTGGGGTATCTGAACGGACTATTTATCGCGATATCCGTGACCTTTCGCTTTCCGGCGTGCCGGTGGAAGGGGAGGCGGGCAGCGGATATCGCCTGATGGCAGGTTTCGATCTGCCGCCGCTGATGCTGACTCACCGCGAATCGGAAGCGCTTATCGTCGCTATTCGTCTGCTGCATACCTGGGGCGGCAAGCTGCTGTCGCGGGAGCTGGAGTCGGCGCAGGAGAAAGTGCTGGCGATCCTACCGGAAGAGGGGCGGCGGAAAGCGGAACAGGCGCGAATATTTGCCCCTGATTTGGGGACTCAGCCACATTCTCGCAGCGCGTTTGATCGCATCCATCGGGCGATTTCAGCGCAGCAGGTGCTGGCGCTGCATTATCGCGATGAAGCCGGACAGCTCACCTGGCGGGAGGTACAGCCGCTGGGGATGTTTTTCTGGGGCGAGCACTGGCTGCTGGTCGCCTGGTGCGAACGTCGCGATGATTATCGCTGTTTTCGGCTCGACAGGTGTCTGCGGATTACCCTGACAGAGAGACGCTTTCGCGAAAGCGCGGATCGCTCGCTGGCGGATTTTTTGCGTAAGGTGCGTGCCTGATAGTGCCAGGCGTAGGCCGGGTAAGGCGTAGCTGCCACCCGGCAATCCCGACGCGGTTTAGAAGTTGTAACCCACCACCAGATACCAGCCGAAGCCGTTGGACTTAATTGGTTCGGCCTGCCATACCGGCTCGTCGCCATCTTTCCACTGACCGCCGTTATGGAAGTAACGGGCGACCACCGAGTAGTGCCAGTGATCGTAGTTCAGCGCCAGAATATGGCTGGATGCGATAGAGTTGCTGGTGCGGTACTGATCGTCGCCGAGATCGGAACCCCAGTCGAAGTTGGTGAAGCCAATGTAGCTCAGATTACCGCCCCACAGCTCGGTAATCGGCACAAAGTATTTCACTTTGAAACGGTAGCCGTCCCATTCGTTTTCATTTGACGCGCCGTAGTTCTGCCACTGATATTTCGCATACACGTTCAGAGACAGGCTCATCGGCAGACCGGTATCGACATCGGTGCCCAGACCCATATACCAGGTGCTCTGGCGGCCTTCGCTGTTACGGCCCATATCGTAGATATAGTTATTGGCGAAATACCACTCTTTGAACGGACCGAAGCTCAGATCGCTATTGGTCAGCTTATCAATGGAAAAACGCGGTTCGATCTCCATAAACAGCGGAGAACCGTGGTTCCAGATCCCGCGTGAGTTGCTGTCGCCGCCGAAAAAGCGCGGGGCATCAACGTAACCATAGAAATCAAACCAGTCTTTTTTAGCGAAAGCTTCGTATTCAAGATAGGTATCGTTGCGCAGAGTGGGTCCGAAGCGGGTATGGTAAGAACCCACCACGTTGACGCTCTGGTGCCACCAGTCGGAAAGATACTGCGGTTTATCGTTCTCCGCGGCGTTCACGGTGAAAGTTGAAGAGAGCGCGAGCACGGCACCGGCTGCAAGTAATGTTTTTTTCATATGTATGCCACTGATTAAAAATCCCTGACGGGAGTGAAAAAGGCGCAAATTGCGTTTCTAAATATTTCGTGTTTCTGCGAGCCTATTATAAAAATCATTGCTCACAAAAATCTGTCTTGTTTCACAGTTCTATCATTCGCGTAATCGATTGCGTTCACGTTTGTACGTTTTAGCGCGGCGATTGTACTGACTGTAGTGAATATTGCAAAGGTTTCGCAAAAATTCTGGTGATGTAAGAGGGGTCACATAAGGCGCGGAAGGATGTTGCGGAACGCACAAAACGTTCCGCAGGAGTGTTTATTGCGTGACAGGCTGAATATCATGGATGCGGATAAAGCCAGTCTGTTCAGCAGTCATCCCGTTAAGCTGTAGCGGAATATCCACATCGCTCGGCGCCAGTACGCTGGCCGGGGCGTTAATCAACTGATTCTGCACATTCACTTCCTGATAATTGTCAGTTGTTCCCTGAAGTTGCCCATATTCCACGGTGCCGCTGAAGGCCGGAAGCGGATCGCTCGACTCGCCCTGAATCCGCAGCGTCGCGCGCATCCCGTCGGCATTGGGGGTGATATTCACTAATGACATGCGCAGCATGCCAATCTGACTGTTAAGCCGCGCCGGCGTGTTTGAACCCGGCAGCAGGTAAACGCCGCGGTCGGATTTTACGTTCAGGCTGTTTTGCTGGTTAATTTTGACGGTTTCCTGATTAAGCTGCTGCATCTCTTTATTCAGCGTACTGATGCTTTGATGCATCTGGCGAACTTCGCTCTGCTGGGCGCAGGCCGTCAGGCTAAAGAGGCTTCCCACCAGCAGGATTCTTAGGTAACGTTTTGTCATATCTCTGTTTTCCCGGGCTTTCGCGATGACCTAATGGTAGATCGTAAAATGAGCGAAGGCATCGATCCTTTGTCTCAAAAGCGTTGCGCCTTTGTTGTCTCGCCAGTTCAGGGTAAAATAGATTTCTGTTAACCACCTGGTCAGGACGCCGTATGCATTGCCCATTCTGTTTCGCCGTAGACACTAAGGTAATTGACTCTCGTCTCGTGGGCGAGGGCTCCTCCGTACGCCGCCGTCGGCAGTGTCTGGTCTGTAATGAACGTTTCACCACTTTTGAAGTTGCGGAACTTGTCATGCCGCGCGTTGTGAAAAGCAACGATGTGCGCGAACCGTTTAATGAAGAGAAGTTACGCAGCGGGATGCTGCGCGCGCTGGAAAAGCGCCCGGTGAGTTCTGATGACGTTGAAATGGCGTTAAATCACATTAAGTCGCAGCTCCGTGCGACCGGCGAACGCGAAGTGCCCAGCAAAATGATCGGTAATCTGGTGATGGAGCAGCTGAAAAAGCTCGATAAAGTCGCCTACATCCGCTTTGCCTCGGTTTACCGCAGCTTCGAAGATATTAAAGAATTTGGCGAAGAGATCGCCCGCTTACAGGATTAAGCCATGCAGGATGAGTTATACATGGCGCGGGCGCTGAAGCTTGCTGCGCGCGGGCGGTTTACCACCCATCCCAATCCGAATGTCGGCTGTGTGATCGTCAAAGACGGCGAGATTGTCGGCGAAGGCTACCATTATCGCGCCGGTGAACCCCACGCCGAAGTCCATGCGCTACGGATGGCGGGTGAAAAAGCCAAAGGCGCCACGGCCTACGTGACCCTTGAACCCTGTAGCCATCATGGCCGTACGCCGCCATGCTGCGATGCGCTGATCGCCGCCGGCATGGCGCGCGTGGTCGCCGCGATGCAGGACCCCAATCCGCAGGTGGCGGGGCGCGGTCTGTATCGTCTGCAGCAGGCGGGCATTGAGGTCAGCCACGGGCTGATGATGAGCGAAGCTGAAGCGTTGAATAAAGGCTTTCTTAAGCGGATGCGCACCGGTTTTCCCTACGTGCAGCTCAAGCTCGGCGCGTCTCTGGATGGGCGCACGGCGATGGCCAGCGGCGAAAGCCAGTGGATCACCTCGCCGCAGGCGCGACGCGACGTGCAGCGCCTGCGCGCGCAAAGCCATGCCATTCTGACCAGCAGCGAAACGGTGCTGGCGGACGATCCGCAGTTGACCGTGCGCTGGTCGGAGCTGGGTGAGGCGACGCAGGCCGCATATCCGCAGGAAAATTTGCGTCAGCCGGTGCGGATTGTCATCGACAGCCGCAACCGCGTGACGCCGGAACACCGTATTGTCAGCCAGCCGGGGGAAACCTGGTTTGCGCGCACGAAAGAGGACGATCGGGTCTGGCCGGAATCGGTACGCACGATTCAGGTGCCGGAGCATAACGGTCATCTCGATCTGGTGCTGCTGCTGATGCTGCTGGGCAAACAGCAGATCAACAGCCTGTGGGTGGAGGCCGGGCCGACGCTCGCCGGCGCGCTGTTGCAGGCCGGGGTAGTGGATGAGCTAATCATGTATGTTGCGCCTAAACTGTTAGGCAGCGACGCCCGTGGCTTATGCGTTCTGCCGGGGCTTGAGAAACTGGCCGACGCGCCGCAGTTTCAATTCAAAGAGATACGTTATACAGGTCCGGATGTTTGCCTGCATTTGATCCCCGCGTAATGGCTTCCTGAATTTAGGAAGCAGCGCGACGATATTTATGATAAAATCCGCCCCCCTGCGGGGGCTTATACCGAACCCGAAGGAAGAATATGAACATTATTGAAGCTAACGTTGCTACTCCGGACGCTCGCGTCGCCATCACCATTGCGCGTTTCAACAACTTTATCAATGACAGCCTGCTGGAAGGCGCAGTTGACGCCCTGAAGCGTATTGGCCAGGTAAAAGATGAAAACATTACCGTTGTTTGGGTGCCAGGCGCCTACGAGCTGCCGCTGGCGGCTGGCGCGCTGGCGAAAACCGGTAAATATGACGCGGTGATTGCGCTGGGAACCGTTATCCGTGGCGGCACGGCGCACTTCGAATATGTGGCCGGTGGCGCAAGCAATGGCCTGGCGCACGTCGCCCAGGACAGCGAAATTCCGGTCGCCTTTGGCGTCCTGACCACCGAAAGCATTGAACAAGCTATCGAACGTGCCGGCACTAAAGCCGGTAACAAAGGCGCGGAGGCTGCACTGACCGCGCTTGAAATGATTAATGTATTGAAAGCCATCAAGGCCTGATTTTTGTAAGGGGAAATCCGTGAAACCTGCTGCTCGTCGCCGCGCTCGTGAGTGTGCCGTTCAGGCGCTCTACTCCTGGCAGTTGTCCCAGAACGACATCGCTGATGTTGAATACCAGTTCCTGGCGGAACAGGACGTCAAAGACGTTGACGTCATGTACTTTCGCGAACTGCTGTCCGGGGTGGCGACTAACAGCGCGTACCTGGACGGTCTGATGAAACCTTACCTGTCTCGCCTGCTGGAAGAGCTGGGTCAGGTGGAGAAAGCGGTCCTGCGTATCGCGCTGTTTGAGCTGTCTAAACGCAGCGATGTGCCTTATAAAGTGGCCATTAACGAAGCGATCGAACTGGCGAAAACCTTTGGCGCGGAAGACAGCCATAAGTTCGTCAATGGCGTGCTGGATAAAGCAGCGCCTGTGATTCGCCCCAACAAAAAGTAATTACCAGGCCGTCAGTGAAGCGGAGATCTCTTCGCGCCGCTGACGGCTTTTTCTTTTTTTCTGCTGAGGCATAACGTATGGCATGCGGCGAGTTCTCCCTGATTGCCCGTTATTTTGATCGTGTCAGAAGCTCTCGTCGCGATGTCGAAACCGGTATTGGCGATGATTGCGCACTCCTGAATATTCCTGAAAAACAGACCCTGGCGATCAGTACCGATACGCTGGTGGCGGGCAATCATTTTATGCCGGATATCGATCCGGCGGATCTGGCGTATAAGGCGCTGGCGGTTAATTTAAGCGATCTGGCGGCGATGGGCGCAGACCCGGCGTGGCTGACGCTGGCGTTAACGCTGCCGGAGGTGGATGAAGCGTGGCTGGAAACCTTCAGCGACAGCCTGTTCGATCTATTAAATTATTACGATATGCAGCTGATTGGCGGCGATACCACCCGTGGGCCGCTCTCCATGACGCTGGGTATCCACGGCTATGTGCCGGTCGGGCGTGCGCTGAAACGCGCTGGCGCGAAGCCGGGCGACTGGATTTACGTTACCGGTACGCCGGGCGACAGCGCGGCGGGACTGGCGATTTTACAGAACCGTTTGCAGGTGGCGGATGACGTGGACAACGCGTATCTGCTGCAACGGCATCTGCGCCCGACGCCGCGTATTTTACAGGGGCAGGCGCTGCGCGATCTAGCCAGCGCGGCCATCGATTTGTCCGACGGGCTGATTTCCGATCTCGGGCATATCGTCAAAGCCAGCGCCTGCGGCGCGCGCATTGATGTTGATGCGCTGCCTTATTCGCAGGCGATGTTACGCCATGTCGGGGCGGAGCAGGCCCTGCGCTGGGCGCTCTCCGGCGGCGAAGATTACGAATTATGCTTTACGGTGCCGGAGCTTAACCGTGGGGCGCTGGACGTGGCGCTTGCTCATCTCGGCGTCCCCTTTACCTGCATTGGCCAGATGAGCGCGGATGTGGAAGGGATTTGCTTTATCCGTGACGGCGAGCCTGTCACCTTCGACTGGAAAGGATATGACCATTTTGCCGCGCTCTAAAGATGTCGCTAAAAGTCGCCTGAGTCTGGCTAATCCGTGGCATCTGCTCGCCACCGGGTTCGGTAGTGGTCTGAGTCCCGTTGTGCCCGGCACGATGGGGTCGCTGGCGGCAATCCCGTTCTGGTATCTGATGACCTTTCTCCCCTGGCAGCTGTATTCGCTGGTGGTGATGCTGGGGATCTGTATCGGGGTTTATCTTTGCCATCAGACGGCAAAAGATATGGGCGTGCACGATCACGGCAGCATTGTCTGGGATGAGTTCATCGGAATGTGGATCACTCTGATGGCGCTGCCGACCAACGACTGGCAGTGGGTTGCCGCCGGATTCGTGATTTTCCGCATTCTCGATATGTGGAAGCCGTGGCCGATCCGTTGGTTTGACCGTAACGTCCACGGCGGGATGGGGATTATGGTTGACGATATTGTCGCCGGGGTGATCTCCGCCGGTATTTTGTATTTTATCGGCCACCATTGGCCAATTGGCGCGATATAAATTTGTTACGGGGTGCCGGATGGCAATGGGGGCGTTTTCCCGGACGCTGTAGGCCCGATAAGCGTAGCGCCATCGGGCAATCAATGCCGGATGGCGGCGTAAACGCCTTATCCGGCCTACGGGCGTAATGGGTGTATTTTCCCGGAAGTTGTAGGCCCGATAAGCGTAGCGCCATCGGGCAGTGACACACTATTTGAAGCCCACCACCGGATGTTGCTTGTACGGCGTTTCCAGCTCGGCAATCTGCTCCGGCGTCAGGGTTAAATCCACCGCGTTCAACAATTCATCAAGCTGCTCTTCGCGTGATGCGCCAATAATCGGCGCAGCGACGCCGGGCTTACTCAGCAGCCATGCCAGCGCCACCTGGGCGCGGGTCGCGCCAAGCTCTTCGCTGACGCCTGCTAAACGGGCGGCGATTTGCGCATCGTTTTCGTCGCTTTCACGATAAAGATTTTTTCCCACTTCATCAGAAACCAGACGGGCGGTGGTTTCTCCCCACGGGCGCGTCAGGCGTCCACGCGCCAGCGGACTCCACGGAATAACCGCCACGCCTTCCCTGTAGCACAGCGGCAGCATCTCGCGCTCCTCCTCGCGATAGATCAGGTTGTAGTGGTCCTGCATACTGATAAACGGCGCCCAGCCGTGCTGTTTTTGCAGCGCCAGCGCCTGGGCAAACTGCGAAGCGTGCATCGATGAGGCGCCGATATAGCGCGCTTTCCCGGCTTTTACCACCTCGTCCAGCGCTGCCAGCGTCTCTTCTATCGGCGTGTTGTAGTCCCAACGGTGAATTTGCAGGATATCAACGTAGTCCATCCCCAGACGGCGCAGTCTGTCGTCGATAGAGCGCAGGATCTGCGCGCGGGATAAGCCTTCCGGCAGATCGTCAACCTGATGAAAGACCTTGGTCGCCACCACCACTTCGTCACGACGGGCGAAATCGCGCAGCGCGCGACCAACGATCTCTTCGCTGCTGCCTGCGGAATAGCTGTTGGCGGTATCGAAAAAGTTAATGCCGCCCTCAAGGGCGCGTTTGATAAGCGGTCGGCTGCTCTCTTCGGGAAGCGTCCAGGCATGATTGCCGCGGTTCGGTTCGCCGAACGTCATGCAGCCCAGACAAAGGCGGGAAACCCGCAGGTCAGTTTTACCTAAGGTGTTGTATTGCATTCATCCACTCCTGCTTAGCTTATTATGGGGTAAGCATAGCAGGAGTGAAGAGGAGATTATGCCAGCCAGGCCCTGATTTTGGCCTCAATACCGGCGGCATCCAGACCCAGTTCGGCACGCGCCTCATCCTGAGTGCCCTGCGGGATAAAGAAGTCCGGCAGGCCGATGTTCAGCACCGGAACCGGCTTGCGATGCGCCATCAGCGTCTCATTCACGCCGCTGCCCGCACCGCCCATAATGGCGTTTTCTTCCAGCGTCACCAGCATCTCGTGCCGCGCCGCCATCTCAAGGATTAACGTCTCATCCAGCGGTTTGACAAAACGCATATCCACCAGCGTTGCGTTAAGCGCCTCCGCGACTTTTGCCGCCTCCGGCATCAGGGTGCCGAAGTTGAGGATCGCTACCTTTTCACCGTGACGTTTCACCACGCCTTTGCCGATCGGCAGCTTCTCCAGCGGCGTCAGCTCAACGCCCAGCGCGTTGCCACGCGGGTAGCGGACCGCGGTCGGCCCTTCGCTGTAGTGATAGCCGGTAAACAGCATCTGGCGGCATTCGTTTTCATCGCTGGGGGTCATGATCACCATATCCGGAATACAGCGCAGATAAGAGAGATCGAACGCCCCCTGGTGGGTCTGCCCGTCGGCGCCGACGATACCGGCGCGATCGATGGCAAACATCACCGGCAGCTTCTGGATGGCGACGTCATGAATAACCTGATCGTAGGCGCGTTGCAGGAAAGTCGAATAGATAGCGACAACCGGCTTGTAGCCGCCAATCGCCAGCCCGGCGGCAAAGGTCACCGCGTGCTGCTCGGCGATCGCCACATCAAAATAGCGATCCGGGAATTTGCGTGAGAACTCGACCATCCCGGAACCTTCGCGCATCGCCGGGGTAATCGCCATCAGCTTGCTGTCTTTGGCCGCCGTTTCGCACAGCCAGTCGCCGAAGATCTTCGAATAGCTCGGCAGGCCGCCGCTGCTTTTCGGCAGGCAGCCGCTGGAGGGATCGAACTTCGGCACCGCGTGGAAGGTGATCGGATCTTTTTCGGCAGGCTCATAGCCGCGACCTTTTTTGGTCATAATGTGCAGGAACTGCGGGCCTTTTAGATCGCGCATGTTTTTCAGCGTGGTGATAAGCCCCAGCACGTCGTGACCGTCGACCGGGCCTATATAGTTAAAGCCCAGCTCTTCAAACAGCGTGCCCGGCACCACCATGCCTTTAATGTGCTCCTCTGTGCGTTTGAGCAACTCTTTGATCGGCGGTACGCCAGAGAACACCTTCTTGCCGCCTTCCCGCAGCGTGGAGTAGAGCTTGCCGGAGAGCAGCTGCGCCAGGTGGTTATTCAGCGCGCCGACGTTCTCGGAGATCGACATCTCGTTGTCGTTGAGGATCACCAGCATGTCCGGCTTAATATCGCCCGCGTGGTTCATCGCTTCAAACGCCATCCCGGCGGTGATCGCGCCGTCGCCGATGACGCAGACGGTGCGGCGGTTTTTTCCCTCTTTTTCAGCGGCGACGGCAATACCAATGCCTGCGCTGACGGAGGTGGAGGAGTGGCCGACGCTCAGTACGTCGTATTCGCTCTCACCGCGCCACGGGAACGGATGCAGGCCGCCTTTCTGGCGAATGGTGCCGATCTTATCACGGCGACCGGTGAGGATTTTGTGCGGATAAGCCTGATGGCCCACGTCCCAGATCAGCTGATCAAAAGGGGTGTTATAGACGTAGTGCAGCGCCACGGTGAGTTCTACCGTGCCCAGCCCGGAGGCGAAGTGTCCGCTGGAACGACTGACGCTGTCGAGTAAGTAGCGGCGCAGTTCGTCGCAGAGTTTCGGCAGACTCTCTTTTGGCAACAGGCGTAACTCCTGGGTGGAGTCGACCAGCGCCAGGGTTGGGTATTTGGCTATATCAAAACTCATCGCAAGCTCATTGGATATGTTGTTTATTTATCACGCTGGATTATGTAGTCCGCTAGCGCTTCCAGTGCCGAGGTATCGAGTGATTGCGCGGCCAGCTGCTGTAACGACTGTCTGGCTTCCTCGATTAAATCCCGGGCTTTGTTCCGGGCTTGCTCAAGACCCAGAAGTGCAGGATAGGTACTTTTGCCAAGCTGCTGATCGGCGCCCTGACGTTTACCCAACGTTGCAGTATCGCCTACCACATCCAGGATGTCATCCTGAACCTGGAACGCCAGACCGATACTTTCTGCGTATTTATCGAGTATTGGCAGAACATTTCGTCCCTTTTCGCCCGCGCTTAACGCACCCAGACGCACCGCGGCGCGAATCAGCGCGCCGGTCTTATGACGATGGATTTTTTCCAGCGCCGCCAGCGGCACCTGCCTGCCTTCGGCGTCAAGATCGAGCGCCTGGCCGCCGCACATCCCGGCGATCCCGCTGGCGTTCGCCAGTTCGGAAATCATCGCAATGCGGTCGCGGTCGGTGACTTCCGGCATCGGCGCATCGCTGATAATAGTAAACGCCAGCGTTTGCAGGGCATCGCCCGCGAGGATCGCATTCGCCTCGCCAAATTTTACGTGGCAGGTCGGCAGACCGCGACGCAGATCGTCATCGTCCATCGCCGGTAAATCATCATGAATCAGCGAATAGGCGTGGATGCATTCAACGGCAGCGGCCGGCGCATCCAGGGTGCTCAGGCTGACGCCAAACATCTTACCGGTAGCATAGACCAGAAACGGGCGCAGACGCTTACCGCCTAATAATGCGCCATACTGCATGGCTTCGACCACGGGAGTGTTCTGAAAGGGTAGCGGGGCGATAAAGCGACTCAGCGCCTGGTTCGCCTGCTCAACGCAGACCTGTAGTTGCCGGGTAAAATCCATTTACGCGTTATCCGGTGAAAAAGGCTCAGGGGTTGCGTCTTCGTCGTCAGAGAGAAGAATTTGCACACGCTGTTCAGCCTGCTGCAGCTTTAGCTGGCCCTGACGCGCCAGCTGCACGCCGCGTTCGAATTCGTTCAGCGCCTCGTCCAGCGGCAGGTCGCCACTTTCCAGACGGGACACAATTTGCTCCAGCTCGTTCAGCGATGTCTCAAAGCTGACGGGCGCCTCATTTTTCTTCGGCATATAGATGTCTGACTCTCAGTAATGGCAGCACAAGACTATGGTAACGGACTCGTACTGATAAGCAAATAACGCGCAATGGTAAGGGGATGTGCACAGGATGGCCCGGTTGATGATATACTTCCGCGCCTGGATGCAGCTTCATGTATGGGCTGCTGTACTATTCTCCAATACAAGCCTTTGATGGCTTGCTTAAGAACCATTGCCGCCATGAAGTTTATCATTAAATTGTTCCCGGAAATCACTATCAAAAGCCAATCTGTGCGTTTGCGCTTTATAAAGATGCTGACCGGGAACATTCGTAACGTTTTAAAACACTATGATGAGACCCTCGCGGTTGTCCGCCACTGGGATAACATCGAAGTTCGCGCCAGAGATGAAAACCAGCGTCTGGCGATCCGCGACGCGCTGACCCGCATTCCGGGCATCCACCATATTCTCGAAGTGGAAGACGTGCCGTTTACCGATATGCACGATATCTTCGAGAAAGCGCTGGCGGAATATCGCGATCGGCTGGAGGGCAAAACCTTCTGCGTGCGCGTGAAGCGTCGCGGCAAACATGAGTTTAGCTCCATCGAAGTGGAACGTTACGTTGGCGGCGGTTTAAATCAGCATATCGAATCCGCGCGCGTGAAGCTGACTAACCCGGACGTGACGGTGCATCTGGAAGTGGAAGACGATCGCCTGCTGTTGATCAAAGGTCGTTACGAAGGCATCGGCGGCTTCCCGATTGGCACCCAGGAAGATGTGCTGTCGCTGATTTCCGGCGGCTTCGACTCCGGCGTCTCCAGCTATATGCTGATGCGTCGCGGCTGCCGCGTACACTACTGCTTCTTTAACCTCGGCGGCGCGGCGCACGAAATTGGCGTTCGCCAGGTGGCGCACTATTTGTGGAACCGCTACGGCAGCTCGCACCGCGTACGCTTTGTGGCGATTAACTTTGAACCGGTGGTCGGCGAAATCCTTGAGAAGGTTGATGACGGTCAGATGGGCGTGGTGCTTAAGCGCATGATGGTGCGCGCGGCGTCGAAAGTGGCGGAGCGCTATGGCGTGCAGGCGCTGGTGACCGGTGAAGCGCTGGGCCAGGTTTCCAGTCAGACCCTGACCAATCTGCGTTTGATCGACAATGTGTCGGATACCCTGATTCTGCGTCCGCTGATTTCGTATGACAAAGAGCACATCATCAATATCGCTCGTGAGATTGGCACCGAGGATTTTGCCCGCACCATGCCGGAATACTGCGGCGTGATCTCAAAAAGCCCGACCGTGAAGGCCGTCAAATCGAAGATCGAAGCGGAAGAAGAAAACTTCGATTTCAGCATTCTCGACAGGGTGGTGGAAGAGGCGACCAACGTCGATATCCGTGATATCGCGCAGCAGACCGCGCAGGAGGTGGTTGAAGTCGAGACGGTCAGCGGCTTTGGCCCGAACGACGTGATTCTGGATATTCGCTCTGTTGATGAACAGGACGACAAACCGCTGCGGGTGGAAGGTGTGGACGTGGTGACGCTGCCGTTCTACAAGCTGAGCACCAAATTCGGCGATCTCGATCAGAGTAAAACTTGGCTGCTGTGGTGCGAGCGTGGCGTGATGAGCCGTTTACAGGCGCTGTATCTGCGCGAGCAGGGTTTTGAGAACGTGAAGGTATATCGCCCGTAATACTCTTGCCCGGTGGCGCTGCGCTTACCGGGCCTACTGAACTGTAGGCCGGATAAGGCGGTTACGCCGCCATCCGGCGATATTTCAGTAATAATCGTTATTCGTAATAATTATAAATTCCCGCCGCCATCACCAGCTGTGACGCCACTTCATGGGCTTTTTCACGTCCGGCCAGCAGGTCGATAATTTTCAATGCAAAATCAATCGACGTCCCCGGTCCCTGACTGGTCAACAGCTTCACGCGCGCGTCCCATACCACGCGCTTGTCCTGCCACTGTTCGGCGGGGATTTTATCCTTCAGCGCCGGAAAACCGGTCATATTGCCGATCGGGAAGATATCATGGGGCACCAGCACCGTTGCCGCCGCCGCGCAAATAGCGGCCACGATGCGCCCGGAACGGTGGAACTGCCTGACGGTTTCGACCAGCAGCGGGCTGTCGCGAAAACACTCTGCGCCCTTCACGCCGCCCGGCAGAACGATAACATCGTAATCGCCGTCGGCGACCTCCACCAGCGGCGCGTCTGCCAGCAGCTTTACGCCGCGGGAGCAAACGATCGTGAGAGCGCCATCGCTGGCGACGCTTGCGGTGGTGACGTCGATCCCGCCGCGCACTAACAGATCGATGGTGGTGACCGCTTCGGTTTCTTCACTACCAGGGGCGAGGCATACCAGTGCCGATGCGCTCATACTCACTCTCCTTTCGCTTGACTAATTCAAACAGACGGCTGTTTTCCGCAACCGTAATGCCGTGCGCGCGGGCGCGTTTCAACAGATAACCGGTGATGTAATCAATTTCGGTATGCCGCTGGGCGCGCACGTCCTGTAGCATAGAGGAAATATTTTCCGCTGTGCTGTCAATGACTTGCTCGACATAATAGCGCAAATCATCCGCCGACGTATGGTAGCCTTCCCGTTCTATGACGGCGGCGACCTCATGACAAATAGGCGCGATCTGATCCGGATGATGGCGCAGTTCGCCGTTCGGGCAGTTCCACAGCGCGGTCAGCGGGTTTATCACGCAGTTCACCGCCAGCTTGCGCCACAGCTCGGCGCGAATATTATTGTGCCAAGCGACATCGGGCAGCGCGCACTGCAGGGTATCCGCCAGATAGCTGTAGTCGCCATCCTGTTCACGCGCCGGGCCGATATGGGTGGTGCCGCTGGCGACGTGGATAATAACGTTGCCATCCCGTCGCGCGGCGTGGGTGGTGGTGCCCATCAGCAGGGGCTGACGGAGCGCCGCCAGTTCCTCAAGCGTGCCCATGCCATTGTGGATCAGCAGGACTGGCGTTGTGGCCGGCAGCATGGCGGCCAGACCTTTTACCGCGTCGGAGACCTGCCAGGCCTTCAGCGTAACCAGCAGCAGATCGCTGGCGGCAAGAAATTCAGGATCGTTCGCCGTCAGCGACTCGTTAAAAATGGAACCGTCCGTCTCAATCAAATTCACGCTGCAATAGGGCTGCGGAATGCGCATCCAGCCCTGTACTTCATGTCCCTGTTTGCATAGCGCTGTCAGCCAGAGTTGACCCAGGGCGCCGCATCCAAGCACTGTTACTTTCATTGTTCCTCCTCACCTGCAACTGCGCCAAGTGTTATGGCCTAAGTATAGCGCCATCAGCTAAGCTTCTCGTTAAGCCTCGTTGCAGGTATTATGCAACGCAACAAAAATGAAGGGAGAAGAAAAGATGCCATCTTTCGATATTGTTTCTGAGGTTGATCTGCAGGAAGCGCGCAACGGCGTGGATAATGCGGTGCGTGAGGTTGAGTCACGTTTCGATTTTCGTGGCGTTGAGGCGAGCATTGAACTGAACGACGCCAATAAAACCATTAAGGTGCTGAGCGAGTCCGATTTTCAGGTAAACCAGTTACTGGACATCCTGCGCGCCAAGCTGCTCAAGCGCGGCATTGAGGGCGCTTCGCTGGATGTGCCGGAAGAGTTCGTACACAGCGGGAAAACCTGGTATGTGGAAGCGAAGCTGAAGCAGGGAATTGAAAGTGCCGTACAGAAGAAAATCGTCAAGCTGATTAAAGACAGCAAGCTGAAGGTGCAGGCGCAGATTCAGGGCGACGAGATTCGCGTGACCGGCAAATCGCGTGACGATCTGCAATCGGTAATGGCGCTGGTGCGCGGCGGCGATTTAGGCCAGCCGTTCCAGTTCAAAAACTTCCGCGATTAAGTCTCTGTGCCGGAGGGGGCAGGCCTGGAACTCAGGCCGGATAAGCCACCCTTCGGCAATCATTACGCCAGCCTGATTGCCTGCTCAACCTCAAAGCGATTGGTCACTTTGCTGTCGATCTTCACATAGGCAGAGTGTTCACTCTCCGCGATCAGCACTTCGCTTACGCCATCCATTGCCAGCAGACGCTGCTTGAGGGTGTCATCAATGGTGATGTCGGGCGGGATTTCCACCCGCAGGCTGCTGACGTAAGGCGGCTCTTTCATGGTGCTTGCCACCGCCAGCCAGAGAACGGTCAGCAGCGCGCCGACCAGAAAAACGGTTTGTCCGTCAAACATGCCGTCGACCCAGCCGCCCAGCGAGCCGCCTATCGCCACGCCGAGAAACTGGCTGGTGGAATAGACGCCCATCGCCGTCCCCTTGTAGCCTGCCGGTGACTCTTTACTGATCAGCGAGGGGAGCAGCGCCTCCATCAGATTGAAGGCGAGGAAGAAGAGCTGTACGCCGATAATCAGCTCCCAGAAGTGACTTCCTGCGCCCCACAGGACAATCTCCGCAATCAGGATTAACGCCACGCAGAAGAGGAAAACCCGCTTCATTTTACGCTTTACTTCGGCGTAGATAATGAAGGGAACCACGGAGGCAAACGAAATCAGCATGGTGACAAGATAAACTTTCCAGTGCTCAGCGGCCGGAAATCCGGATTCCGCCAGCTCTCCCGGCAGCGCAACGAAGGTGGACATCAGTAAAATATGCAGACACATGATGCCAAAGTTCAGTTTAAGCAGCTTTGGCTCCGCCAGCACTTTGCGAAAGCTACCGCGCACCATGCCGGATTCCCGGTTAAGCACGTGATTGTTGCTGTTCGGCACCACCCAGATTGTCAGCACAATGCCGGTGGTGGCGAGAAGGGCGATCATCCAGAACAGGGCGTTCAGCCCCAGCGCGTGGGTGATAATCGGGCCAAGAACCATCGCGATAGCGAAGGTGATGCCGAAGCTGACGCCGATAAACGCCATCGCCTTGGTGCGGTTTTGCTCGCGGGTTAAATCGGAAAGCAGCGCCATCACGGCGGCGGCAATCGCCCCGGAGCCCTGCAATGCTCGCCCTAAAATGATCCCCCAGATGGAGTGGGAGAGGGCGGCGATAATGCTGCCCAGCACAAACACCGCCAGCCCGCCGACGATAAGCGGCTTACGCCCGATACGATCGGAAAGTAAGCCAAAAGGAATCTGGAAAATCGCCTGCGCCAGGCCGTAAATACCAATCGCGATGCCGATCAACGCTTCGCTGGCCCCCTGCAGCGCCATGCCGTAAGTGGTCAGAACCGGCAGGACCATAAACATGCCAAGCATACGCAAAGAAAAGACGGTCCCTAAACCCCAGGTGGCGCGTAACTCGCCCGGCGTCATTTTATAATCGTTCATTCCCACCTCTGTCTGAAAGCCGGGAGTAGTGTAGTGCGGGGAGAGGGCAGGGTAAATAGAAGGATAATTAACAAATATTTTATCTGTGAATCCTTTGCGCCAGATAGCTTTATGAGTCAATAATCCGGCGGCGCGAGGTCGCCGGGAAAGGTGGACAAAACCGACTGTTTACACGCTCGGCAGCGTGCGTACAGGACTTATGATGGACTTCTCAGCGTGGCGGAGACGGCGGATTTGCCGCTAATCGGGCCCGCCGCCCAGTAGCCTTTGGCGGTAAGACCGACCACGGTTAACGCTGCCGGAATGCCGAGGATCAGGAACACCGATTTGAAATCGAGTTCCAGCGCCAGCATTTCCGCACCGGCGAAGGCGCTGATAATCGCCCCGATACGCCCGACGCCGTGCATCCAGCTGGAGCCGGTAGCCCGGGCCTGGGTAGGATAAAAGCGGGCGGAAAGGGCGTTCATACCGGTATTAGCGCCGTTAAGGCAGGCGCCGCTGACGAAGGCGAGCAGACACAGTAACAGGAAATTGACGCCGGCATAGCCTATCGCCATGGTAAACAGGCCGCCAATGGTGAATATCACTCCTAACGCCCGGTGCGGTTCAATTCGGTCCATCAGCCAACCGGTAAATAGCGAGCCGATAGTGCCCCCGGCCTGGTAAATCGCGGTCATTATGGCGGCCTGGCTGACGGTCAGACCAATCTCCTTCACCAGCGTCGGTAGCCAGCTGCCGAGGATATAGACCAGGAACAGCCCCATAAAATAGACCAGCCACAGCATCAGCGAGCCGAACAGGTACTGGCGTGAAAGCACGGTGCCTATGGCGCTGCTGTTGACCGGCTGCGGCGGCAGAGTAAAGCAAACATTTTCGCTTAGCTGACCGGGGTAACAACGTTGCAAAATGGCATGGATCCGCGCGGCGGGCGCCCGCTTAATCACCAGAAAGCGCGCCGACTCCGGCAGTTTCCAGATCAGGATGGGGGCAAAAAGTAGCGGCATAATGCCGCCCAGCGCCATTAGCGAATGCCAGCCAAACTGTGGAATCAACCATGATGCGGCAAATCCGCCGACGGCGGCCCCGAAGGTGAAGCCGCAGAAGATCACGGTGATAATAAATGAACGCTGGCGTTCCGGAGCGTACTCCGAGACCAGCGTACTCATGTTCGGCATCGCGGCGCCGAGCCCAAGGCCGGTCATAAAGCGGAAGAAGATCATCTGTTCAATATTCTGCGAGAAGGCGGTTGCTATCGTCCAGAAACCAAAGAAAAAGACGCTGTTGATGATGATCTTTTTTCGCCCCAGCCAGTCGGCAAGCGGGCCGGAAAACAGGGCGCCCAGCGCCAGGCCGATCAGCGCGGTACTGATAACAAATCCTAACTCGTGATTACTGACTCCCCACTCCTGCCTGAGCGTTGGGGCAATAAAACCCATGATAGCAATATCGAAACCGTCCAGCGCAATCACGCAGAAACCGAGGAAGATGACCAGCTTCTGATAGCGGCTGAGGGGATTGGCGTTAATTAACTCTCTGACATCCAGGCGTTGTGTCTGTGACATAGCGTCCCCCTGATTACAGGAAAGATTGTGCGGCGTTAAACAGTAACTGAGCGCGTTGCTGAGCGGGCAATGCCCCTTGCGGGCCGGCCAGCGGCACCTCCACTGAGATCGGCAAGGCGGAGGGGAGCGCCGCCAGCAGGCCGCGCAGATCCAGTTCACCTTCACCGGGGATCAGTCGGGCGCAGCGGGCCTGATAGATCAGCTCCCGGGTCTCCGTGGGGATACGCGCCGGGGCATCGCAAAGCTGCATATAGTTCAGCTGTTGCGACGGGAGCGCGGCCAGCGCCTCCAGCGATTCGCCCGCCCGCCAGAAATGGATGGCGTCGATCAGAATTCCCACGTTTTGCTGACCGCTGGCGGCAATCAGCTTCCGCGCGGCGGCCAGCGTCGGGATGTCCGTCCACGGCATCGGCTCCAGATTCATCGTTAAACCGTATGCTTCTCCCGCTTTCGCCAGCTCTGCGAGGTTCTGCGCGCAGCGGGCGAGGTTATCGTCGTTGCCCGCGACCAGAACCTGCTTTGCCTCAAGCCGGGCGGCGGTTTCGAGGAACGGACGCAGCGCCTGTACGTTGAAGTCCGGCGTCAGGCGCACAATCTCAACATCGGAAACGCGTATGCCGGTATCACGCAGCGCGGCGAGCGTCTCACGCACCGTCGCGGTATCGCCCAGCATGTCATAATCCGGGTCGTCAGGGGTGGAAGGCAGCAGGCGAATACCAACGTGGCTGTAACCGGCAAGCGCTGCGATACGCACCTGTTCCGGCGGTGGGACGTCCAGCACGGTGAGTGCCGCAAGCGAGAGGGAACGCATATTCATAAAGCCTCCATTACAGGTGCAGGTAAGATTTGTTGTTATAGCTGGGCGCCATCCGGTGGCTAAGAGGATCATTTTTTACGTTGTTATATGTGCGAACAGGTTTTTCCCGACCAGGTAACCAAACGTCATGGCAGGTCCAAGCGTGATGCCGCCGCTGGGGTAGAACCCCTGCATCACGCTCGACATATCGTTGCCCACGGCGAACAGACCGGGGACAGGGCGCTGCCCGGCATCGAGAACCCGCGCCTGTTCGTCAGTTTTCAGACCGCTGAACGAGCCGAGCGAGCCGGGCAGAATACGTACCGCGTAGTAGGGGGCTTTTGCCAGCGTCCCAAGCGTCGGGCTGGGCCGGTGGCTGGCGTCGCCCTGAGCACGGTTGTAAGCTGAGGCGCCGCGGCGAAAGTCATCGTCGCGCCCCTGGCGAGCAAAATCGTTGAAGCGCTTAACGGTTGCACACAGCGCTGTGCCGTCGATGGCGCATTTTTCTGCAAGTTCTTCCAGCGTTGCGCCGCTGTACAGATATCCGGTACGCAACCAGGCGCTGAGCGGAAATGGCGACGGGCGCGCGTGGCCCATTCCGTAGCGACGCAGGGCGCGATGGTCGCCAATAAGCCATGCCTGGGGCTTTTCTCCCGGCGGCGTGGCGTCGAGCAGCGCGGCGATAAAATCATGGTAGGAGTCGGCTTCGTTGACGAAGCGCTTACCGTCAGGCAGCACGGCGATAAAGCCAGGCTTAGCGCGCTCCACCAGGTGCGGAAACGCCAGTTGTAGTCCACTGGAGAGCGACACGCGCGAGACGGGCGCCCAGGCCATCGGATGCTTTAGCGAGGCGTCAAACTGCCCGCCGACGGATTCGCCGAGACGAATGCCGTCGCCCTGGTTGCCCGGCGGCGCGGCGGAAAAATGACCGTAGCCTTCGCGGGCGTGCGTGACCTGCTCCGCAAGGCGTTGCTTATCATGCGGGAAACCACCGCAGGCCAGTACCACCGCGCGGGCGTTCACCCTGATTTCACCTTCATCACTACCGAGAAGGGCGCCAGTGACGCCATGCTCCCCTTGCAGCAGCCGGTATACCGGAGCGTTAAGCTGGAAGCTGACTCCGGCATCCAGCGCCGAGCGCAGCAGCCTGGCGACCAGCGCGTTGCCATTCACCAGATGAAGTCCGCGACCGTAACGCAGGCGCTGCCAGTAGTGAGTGGCCAGTCGTCTGGCGGCATACAGCGCCGATCGCGGCGAGCGGGTGGCGTTAAAGAAGTGCGCCATATCCTGACCACCGGCGATGCCCATCCCCGCCAGGCTGATGGTTTCCAGCGGCGGGCGCAGGCGATGCACCCAGTCGCCCAGCTCCCGGGCGTCATAGGGTTGGGCGGTGACCGAGCGTCCGCCGGTAGCGAAGCCTTCACTGTTATGAAAGTCCGGCATTTTACTGCCGGAAAGAAACTGTACTGCGGTTCGGCGACGAAAGAACTCCACCATTTCCGGTCCGTGGCGTAAAAAGGCGAGCAGGCGCGCGTCGGCCGGGCGGCCTTCCATCTCCGCACGCAGATAGGTCAATGGCGCGTCATCTTCTTCCACAATACCCTCTTCACGGGCGAGCGGGTTTTGTGGGATCCAGAGCCAGCCGCCGGACCAGGCGCTGGTGCCGCCGATAACAGGCTCTTTTTCCGCAACCAGTACCCGCCCGCCGTGCAGCGCAGCGCTGACGGCGGCAGAGAGTCCCGCTGCGCCAGAGCCGATAACCAGCAGATCCACCTCGACATGCCTGCTCATGGTGGTCCCCTTATTGCAGCGGAGAGAAATCGGTTGGACGCATCAGCACCGACTCAAGGCGTTCGACCGCCGCCAGTTCGCGGTTCTTACGCGAAAAGGTCTGCCAGCGCTTATCCTGCGCCATCCGCGCGCGGCGCATTAAGCGATCGTCCAGACTCTCCCAGGCCCAGATGTGCACAACCTGATTCACCACGCCGATTTCAGTAAAGAAAAAGCCGATCAGTTTGCCGAGATGTTCGGTCTGCACCGCGTAAGCGTCGCTTTTGTACAGCGCCAGCCATTCGGCCATTTTCAGCGGGTTGATCGTATAGGTACGTTTTTCGTAAATCATGCTGCTTCTCCTGCGTTGAGTGGGGATGTTTGCGTCATATGCATGGCGGCGAGATAGCCGAAGGTGAGCGCGGGGCCAAGGGTGATTCCCGGTCCGGGGTAGGTGCCGGCCATTATTGAGTCCATATCGTTGCCAACGGCATACAGCCCGCCAACAGGCTGGCCCTGCTGGTTGATGACCTGCGCGTCGGCTGTCGTGACCAGCCCGCGCGACGTGCCTAAATCGCCGGTGAAGATCCTGATGGCATAAAATGGCGCCCTGAGCAGCGGCGCGTTACAGGCGTCAGGGTGGTGCGCCGGATCGCCCAGGGTGCGGTTGTAGCTGTTGCCCCCTTTATGAAACGCGGTGTCGTTGCCGGTTTGCGCATCGTGGTTATAGCGTGCAACGGTTTGCTCAAGCTGCTGTGGGTCAATATCCAGCTGTTGGGCCAGCGCGCTGAGGCTTTCCGCCCGATACAGATAAACGGCGCTGACCAGCGCATCGTTGTTGACCGGTGCCGGGCGCGCCAGCCCCAGTCCGTAGCGTTTCATCGCCTGCGCGTCGCACAACAGAAAGCAGGGGGCGTTTTCTGGCCGCTGCTGCATGGCGCTGACAAAGTGGTGGTAGGAGTCCGCTTCGTTGACGAAGCGCATACCATGCTGGTTGACGGCGATCACCCCAGGCTTGGCCCGGTCGGTCACCAGGTGCGGAAAGCGTTCCTCGCTGCCGTCCGGGCGGCGTAACACCGAAACCGGCGCCCAGAAAAAGTTGGAAGGCAGGTCGGCCCCCTGCTGTACACCCAGAGGCTGACCTAATCGAAACGCCGCGCCGTCGTTGGTCGCGGGCGACATCGTGTAGTGCTGCCGGGTGGCGGGGCGGAATTGCGGCGCAATACGTCCGGCGGCGAAGCCCCCGGTGGCCAGCACCACGCCGCGACGGGCGTGCAGGGTAAGCGTTTTGCCGTCGCGCTCAATTTCCACGCCTGTGACCCGACCCTGCTGTTCAGTCAACGTTTTTACGTCGACGTTAAGCTCCAGTTCCAGCCCTTTGCGCAGCGCCAGCGACGCCATGCGGGCAATCAGCGCGTTACCCATCGCCAGGCGGGTGCCGCGCGGGTAGCGCAGGCGGTCGCGGCCATAGCGCAGCAGCAGTCTGGCGCAGTGGACCAGCGACCGCCACGAGCGCCTCATAGAGAGAAAATGGTGAATATCGACGCGGTTGACCATCATACCGCCGAACAGCAGCATGCCCGGCGGCGGCGAGCGCAGCGCTTTGAAGTGCTGGCCGAGCTTGCGTCCGTCGTATTCAATTACCTCCAGCGCGCGACCCACATCAACTGCCCCCGGCTCATCGGGGTAGTAGTCCGGCGACAGGGGGCGCAGGCTGTATTTCACCGCGCCTTCACGCTCAAGAAAAGCCAGCGCTTCGCGACCGGCGTTAACAAAAGCATCTATCATTTCCGGGCGATAGTGGGCGTCGCCGATAATGGTGCGCAGATAGGTTTTCATCTCTTCAGCCGGGCCGCTTTTGCCGAGATTGCGCGCCTGGTCGGTATCGTTGATCCAGACAGCGCCGCCGGAGATAGCCGAAGTGCCGCCAAATTGCGACGCCTTTTCCAGCATGAGCACCGAGAGTCCCTGGCAGCAGGCGGTGACGGCAGCGGCAAAGCCCGCCGCACCGCTGCCGATGACAATAACGTCCCAGCTTTTCATGGCGTGGCCTCGTGCGTTGGCGCAAGCGCGCCGATGAACTGGCCCATGAGCTCCATCTGCGCCATCGCCAGTTCCGGGCCGGTCTGCGTGCGGCAGCCGCGCTCGCCAGCGAAAGCCAGCAGCGGCGTGATTATCGGGGTGGTGACCACATCGGCGACATGGGTGGCTGCGGTCAGGGTATCAAGCAGCGTCTGGCTTAGCGGCAGCGGATCGAATCCCGCCATGCCCGCGGGCGATCCGTTGATCAGCAGATCGATCTCCGCCAGTGAATCAGGCAGCGCGGTGATGTGCGTATTGGGGAAATGGGTGATGAGGCGGTTCTCGAGACGCTGACGGCAGGCATCGTCGCGGTCGTACAGCGCCAGGCGGCTGATACCTGCTTCGCAAAGCCCCCAGGCAATTGCGCTGCCCACGCCTCCGCAGCCGGAGAGAAGGGCGCGCTTGCCGGCAGGCTGAAAACCGTGTGCTTCAGCGGCGAGCTGGAAACCCACCCCGTCCAGCATATCGCCCTCCAGACGACCATCATCCAGCTTGCGAACCACGTTAACTGCGCCGAGATGGCGGGCGCGGGGCGTCAGGGCATCAAGCAGTTCAGCCACGCGCTGCTTATGCGGTACGGTAACCAGAATACCGCTCATATTCTGCCAGCCGCGCAGGGCGTTCAGGTAGGCGGCGACGGCGTCCGGCGCAATATCGACCGGGATCATCACTTTATCCATGCGCTGGCTGGCAAAGTAGTGATTAAAATTTTCCGGTGATTTCACCTGAGTTATGGGATGCCCGATAATGGCGACGATCTGAGTAAATCCGCTGACCATGACTCACCTCTCTTGTTAATAATCTGTTGCCAAAGTATTTCAATGAAAGCGGTGAGCAACAACGCAGAATTCGGGCAGATGGGTTGTTAATCGCAACTGGAGTGCGATAATCGCAGTAATTGACTTCCTCTGTTGCAAAATTGTGAACAACTATGCAAAACGAGATTCATCAGCGCGATCTGATCGTTGGGCTGCAAAAAGGGCTGGCGTTGATCCAGCTTTTTTCGAAGGAGCATCCGCGCCTGACGGTGCCGCAGGCAGCGAAAATGAGCGGTCTGACCCAGAGCGCCGCCCGGCGTTTTTTTCTGACGCTGGTGCATGAAGGCTATCTTGCCACCGATGGCCGCTTCTACTGGCTGATGGCGAAAACGCTGCGCCTGGGGCAGGCTTACGTCGATTCCGCTCAGTTTCCGCGGATGGTGCGGCCCATTGTGGAGTACGTCGCCAGCCGTACCGAAGAACATGCTTCTGTCGGGGTGATTGATGACAACGAGCTTGTGTACATTGCCCGCAGCAGGCATACGCCGTTCAACTCGACCTCGGTGCGTCTTGGCGAACGGGTGCCGATACACTGCACCGCCGGTGGACGCCTGTGGCTGGCTTCGCTGCCGGAAACCGAGTGCGAGGCGGTATTGCGACGTATTCCCCGCGAGCAGCGCACTCCTTATACGGTGACCGGCGTTGACGAGTTAATGGCGCTTATTGCGCAGGTGCGCCGTCAGGGGTACGCAACGATTGAGCAGGAATTTGAGATTGGTATGTTGGTTATCGCCGTGCCGCTTGCCGACAGGGAAGGGCTATACTGGGGGGCGCTCAGCTTAACCAGCCATCAGTCACGTACCACGCTTGAGGCGCTGTGCCGGGATCATCTGAATTTGCTTTATAGCGCGCAGGCGATGCTGGTGAGTTAGCAAATAAAAAAGGCGCCGAAGCGCCTTTTTTCCGATCTCTTTTCTTACCAGACGTAAGTCAGCAGGCTGTGTGAATCCGGCACCATAAAGTCGACGGACATCATCACGCTCAGGGCGGTAATGGCGATGATAGAGAAGCCAAACAGCTTACGCGCCCAGATGCGGTCATCTTCCACTTTATAGCCGCGCAGCGCCATCCCCAGCCACCAGACGCTGACTGCCGCCGCAACCACCAGATATTTATACCCGGCGTAACCGCCGAGAGAGAGCATCAGGGTGGCGATGGCAAAAGCGATGATGTACAGCGTAATGTGGTTCTTGGCCACCGAAATGCCTTTCACCACCGGCAGCACCGGGATATTCGCCGCCTGATAATCCTTAAAGCGGAAAATGGCGATGGCATAGGAGTGGGGCATTTGCCACAGGCTGAAAATCGCCAGCAGAATGAGCGCGCCGCTGTCGAACTCGTTGGTGACCGCGCAGTAGCCAATCACCGGCGGCGCAGCGCCGGAGAGAGAACCAATCAGCGTACCGTAGACCGAGTGGCGTTTCATATACAGGCTATAAACGCCCACATACACCACAAAGCCCATCACCCCCAGCCAGCAGGCCAGAGGATTCGCGCCAAACCACAGCAGCATGAAGCCAGCAATACCCAGCAGGGTGGCGTACACCAGCGAGACCGCAGGAGAAATCAGACCTTTAACCAGCACCCGATTTTTGGTCCTTTCCATCTTCCTGTCGATATCCCTGTCGATGTAGTTGTTAAATACACAACCCGACGCCACAACCAGTGACACCCCAACCAGCGTGTAGATAAACAGGGGGTAATCAATACTGCCCTTCGAGGCCAGCAGAAACCCTCCGATCACCGAGATCAGGTTGCCAAAGATGATGCCTGGTTTCGTTACTTGCAGGTATTGCTTAAACATCATAACCGCCGCTCTTAGTGCATCATCATGTTGTAGTTGAGGTTCCACATGATCCAGATGGAGCCTACAACCAGAATGGCGATGATCAGCACGGTAAAGACAAAAGCCGTCATGTTCCAGCCTTCGTCAGATTTGGTGTTCATGTGCAGGAAGCACACCAGATGCACCAGAATCTGCACCACTGCCATTGCCAGGATGGTTCCCAGAATTACGCCCGGAGAGGCCGCGCCCGTCATGACCATCCAGAACGGAATGACCGTCAGGATGATCGACAGGATAAAGCCTGTCATATAGGTTTTCACGCTGCCGTGGGACGCGCCGCCGTGATCGTTAGAATGACTCATTACATCGCCCCCATCAGATAAACAACAGTGAACACGCAGATCCAAACCACATCAAGGAAGTGCCAGAACAGGCTCAGGCACATGATGCGCGTACGGTTAGTGCTGGTCAGGCCGCGACGGGCGATTTGCACCATCAGCACCGCCATCCAGATAAGACCGGAGGTGACGTGCAGGCCGTGAGTACCGACCAGCGCGAAGAACGCCGACAGGAAGCCGCTGCGATCCGGACCCATACCGTTAACAATCAGGTGATGGAACTCATAGATTTCCATCCCGATAAACCCGGCGCCGAACAGGAAGGTCAGCGCCAGCCAGGAGACAACCTGGCTCTTGTTGTTCTTGTGCATGGCGATCGCCGCCATGCCGTAGGTGATGGAGCTGAACAACAGCAGGAAAGTTTCAACCAGAACGAACGGCAGTTCAAAAATGTCCTTACCTGTCGGGCCGCCCGCCGTGCCGTTCACCAGAACGGCGTAGGTGGCAAACAGAATAGAGAACAGAATGCAGTCGCTCATCAGGTAGATCCAGAATCCGAAGATTTTGGTCTGGCCTGCGTCGTGATGCCCGTGTTCGTGCGCGTGGGCAGTCGCGTGCGTTAAAGTATCAGTTGCCATTTTTCAGCCCTGCCTTAGTAATCTCATCGAAATGCTGGTTTTCCAGTTTTTCGACTTCATGGACTGGTACGTAGTAGTCCACGTCCTCGTCAAAGCTCTTCACAATCCAGCTGATGATCATGCCTGCGAAGCTTGCAATCGCCAGCCACCAGATATGCCAGATCATGGCGAAACCGAAAAGGGTCGCGAAGGCGGCAATGACGATACCGGCGCCGCTGTTTTTCGGCATATGAATCTCTTCATACTGCGCTGGCTGCTTGTACGCTTCGCCTTTCTCTTTCATTTCCCAGAAGGCGTCACGCTCGTGAACGTGCGGCACAACGGCAAAGTTATAGAACGGAGGCGGGGAGGAGGTTGCCCATTCCAGCGTACGGCCGCCCCACGGGTCGCCGGTCAGATCGCGGTTCTGCTCGCGGTCGCGGATAGAGACGTAGATCTGAATCACCAGGCACAGAATACCCAGCGCAATCAGCGCCGCGCCGGCTGCCGCCACCATCAGCATCGGGTGGAACTGCGGGTCAATCTGCTGGCTCAGACGACGGGTCATCCCCATAAAGCCCAGCACGTACAGCGGCATAAACGCCACGAAGAAGCCGATAATCCAGAACCAGAAGGCGCGTTTACCCCAGGTCTCGTTCAGCTTGAAGCCGAAGGCTTTCGGCCACCAGTAGGTCATACCGGCGAAGCAGCCGAAGACCACGCCGCCGATGATGACGTTATGGAAGTGCGCAATCAGGAACAGGCTGTTATGCAGAACGAAGTCCGCGCCCGGTACCGCCAGCAGGACGCCGGTCATACCACCGACAGAGAAGGTCACGATGAAGCCAATCGTCCACAGCATCGCGGAGTGGAATACGATACGGCCCTGATACATGGTGAACAGCCAGTTGAAGATCTTCACCCCGGTCGGGATGGCGATAATCATAGTGGTAATACCGAAGAAGGCGTTTACGTTGGCGCCCGCACCCATGGTGAAGAAGTGGTGCAGCCAGACGATGAACGACAGAACGGTAATACAAATCGTTGCCCACACCAGCGAGGTGTAACCAAACAGACGTTTACGCGAGAAGGTCGCTGCGATTTCGGAGAACACCCCGAAGACCGGCAGGATCAGAATGTACACTTCCGGATGGCCCCAGGCCCAGATCAGGTTGATGTACATCATCATGTTGCCGCCCATATCGTTGGTAAAGAAATGGGTGCCCAGATAGCGATCCAGCGTCAGCAACGCGATGGTAACCGTCAGAATCGGGAAGGAGGCGATGATCAGCACGTTGGCGCACAGAGAGGCCCAGGTAAATACCGGCATCTTGAACATCGTCATGCCCGGCGCGCGCATCTTCAGAATGGTAACGAAGAAGTTGATGCCGGTTAACGTTGTCCCGATACCGGAGAGCTGCAACGCCCATATCCAGTAATCGACCCCGACGCTGGGACTGTACTCTATTCCCGAAAGCGGCGGATAGGCCAGCCAACCGGTCTGCGCGAATTCACCAACGCCCAGCGAGAGGTTAACCAGAATGACGCCGACAACCGTGAACCAGAAGCTCAGGTTGTTGAGGAACGGGAACGCAACGTCACGCGCGCCGATCTGTAGCGGAACCACCAGGTTCATCAGACCGATAACGAATGGCATCGCCACGAAGAAGATCATGATCACGCCGTGAGCGGTGAAGACCTGATCGTAGTGGTGAGGCGGCAGGAAGCCCGCTTCGCCCGCCGAGGCCAGCGCCTGCTGGCTACGCATCATAATGGCGTCGGCAAAGCCACGCAGCAGCATCACGATAGCGACGATGACATACATGATGCCAAGACGCTTGTGGTCAACCGAAGTCAGCCACTCTTTCCACAGGTAGCTCCACTTACCGAAGTAAGTGATTAAGCCCAGTATGGCCAGACCACCTATAATAATGCCCGCAATCGTAACCATGATAATGGGTTCATGGTACGGGACTGCATCCAGTGTTAATTTTCCGAACATCGTTTTCTTCCTCAGCCCCTTGAGTTGGCAGCTTCCGCGTGGCTCATGTCCATGCCTTCCATACCCTCGTGCGAGCTGTGCTCACCCTCAGGTTGCGTCATGTCCATGCTCTTACCGTGGCCCATAAATTTGTTAATAACGTCTTTAAACAAATCCGGTTTCACGTTGGAGAAGTATTCCACCTTGTTGTATTCGCTTGGCGCAGCCACTTTCTCGAACGCAGCCATATCGTTGATGGCGTTCGGAGACTGTTTCGCGTTAGCGACCCACTGGTCGAATGCGGCGCGGTCCGGTGTGGCGATAGCCTTAAATTTCATACCGGAGAAGCCTGGTCCGCTGTAGCTTGCGGAGATACCGTCGTAAGTACCGGCTTCGTTGGCAATCAGATGCAGGCGAGTCTGCATACCGGCCATCGCGTAAATCTGGCTACCCAGACGCGGGATAAAGAAGGAGTTCATCACCGAGTTGGAGGTCACTTTGAAGTAAACCGGAGTGTTCGCCGGGAAGGCGATTTCATTCACGGTTGCAATGCCCTGTTCCGGATAGATGAAGAACCATTTCCAGTCCATCGACACGACTTCGATGGTAATCGGCTCCTCGTCATGCACCAGCGGTTTGCTTGGCTCGAGGGAGTGAGTGGTTTTCCAGGTCAGTACGGCAAGGAAAAGGATAATCAGAATCGGCACCGTCCAGACCACAGCTTCCACTTTATTGGAGTGTGACCAGTTCGGGCTGTACTTCGCATCTTTATTGCTCGCACGATACTTCCAGGCGAAACCAATCGCCATCAAGATTGCAGGGATAACGACAATCAACATCAGGCCAAACGCCGTCAGTATCAGTGAACGTTGCTCCAGTCCAATCTGTCCTTTGGGATCTAACAGCGCAGAATTACAGCCACTAAGTAACGTAGCGCCTGCAATTAATGACAGCCATCCCAAACTTTTATTGTATTTCCTGAGTCTCATTTAACGACCTCAATTCCACGGGACCTGGTGGCGTTTAAAGTGTGTGGGCATTTTACGGGAAGGTTACATTACTGTAAACATCATTGGATCTGTGTTACCGGGTTCTGCCGCACGTGTCACATATGTTGCAAGGTATGTCAGTATAGCATTAAGAACCTGTTGCAACATCGCGTTATAACGAAACAGAAAGCAGAGGTGACGCAGGGAGGGCAATTGATATAACCAATGTAAAATCAAAACAATTGGTTAACAATTAATTATCAATGAAGAGACAAATAAAATACAAAAAATAAATGTCGGCAGGCTGAATCGAGTAAGGGAAATAAAATATATTAAAGGCGCCAATAATTTCCAGTTCTGATTGCGCACAAAATAACAAATAATATTTCTGACAGCTGTTGATTATTTAGCCGATATAATTACGCATGGTGATTACAACGGCTAAATAAGGTCAGCGTTTACGCCAGATGCGTTTTCCGCAGCGCCAGATAATCAAGCACGCCGCCCAGCACCACGCCCAGCAGGGCAACGAGCACGGCGGTTTCCAGCAGCTGCGCAAGGAAGGCGATGTGGGTGAGGCCCAGCGCGTTGGTAGCCAGCAGCAGCAGCCAGACGGCCAGTAGTCCGCTGCCTGCCATTAGCATCCGCAACGCCAGACGGTAAGCGGAGCGGAACTCAGTGCGCGGCAGAAAGCTCTCGTTTTCGCGCGTGAACTCCAGCGTCTGGCGGCAAATTAACAGCAAAAGCAGTCCCGGCACCGCGGCGACAACGGAGAACAGATAAAAGGTCGGCCAGCCGTGGGCTTCGACAAACCAGCCCGCCACGGGACCCACATAGACGCGGCCCACGGCAGAAAGCGCCGAGAGCAGGGCGAACTGGGTGGCGGAAAAGGATTTGTTGCACAGCGTCATCAGCAGGGCGACAAACGCCGAGGTTCCCATACCACCGCACAGGTTTTCGAAAAAGACCGCCGTCGCCATTGAGATCATATGCTTGTCGGTCACCGACAGCAGCCAGTAACCCGCGTTGGACACGCCCTGCAAAATGCCGAAAATCAGCAGCGCGCGAAACAGCGTCAGGCGCTGCATTAACAGGCCGCCATACAGGGCGCCGACGATGGTCGCCAGCAGGCCCAGCGTTTTATTCACCACGCCGACCTCACCGGCGTCGAAGCCGACGCCGCGAATCAAAAAGGTGGTGGTCAGGCTCATTGCGAAAGCGTCGCCAAGCTTATAAAGGATGATAAGCAGTAAAATCAGCCAGGCGTTATTGCGGCCAAAGAAGTCGCGCAGCGGCGCGGCGACGGCCTGCTCCAGCGTTTTCGGCACCGGAATGCTATCCGTTGGCTCTGGCGCCAGCAGCGTGGCGATAATGCAGGGGATCAGCAGCGCGGCCATCAGCCAGTACATGCCCTGCCAGCCAAGCCAGCGATCGGCCAGCCATAGCGCCAGCCCGCCGGAAACCAGCATCCCCAGCCGGTAGCCAAGCACGCTGATCGCCGCGCCCGCCCCGCGCTCTTCGGCGGCCAACACGTCGGTTTTCCAGGCGTCGAACACGATGTCCTGCGAAGCGGAGCAGAAGGCGATGACCATCGCCAGCGCCGCCATCCAGCGTAGCTGGCTGCCCGGTTCGAGAAACCCCATCGCCGCAATGGCGATGAGCAGCAGGATCTGAGTGGTCAGCAGCCAGCCGCGACGTCGTCCCAGAAAGGGCGGCGTGTAGCGGTCCATTACCGGCGACCAGAGAAATTTAAACACGTAAGCCTGACCGACCAGCGAAAAGAAGCCGATGGTTTTCAGATCGATATTCTCGACGGTCATCCATGCCTGAAGCGTGCCGGAGGTGAGCGCGAGCGGCAATCCGGAGGCGAAACCCAGTATCAGCAAAATGGCTGATTTCGGTTGCTGAAAAATGCGTAAGTAGCGGGTCATGGGCATATAAAGGCTGACCCGGCGTTGTGCCGGGCCAGAGGGCAGAAATTAACGCGCGTTCTGCTTGATAAAGTCGTGGATGCTGGTGTCCTGAGACATATCAGCGATAGTGTCGGTCAGCACGCTGTTAACCGCATTCGCGATATTTTTATTCGTCGCGGTGAATGCGCCTTCAATGGAGTAGCTGGCACGGTAGTTTTTGGTCATCTTGTTGCCGTTTGCCGCAGTGGCGATGATGGCGATATCGGCTTTGGTGGCGATGTTATAGCGAACGTTGCCCTGCGAGACGTCGGCATACAGCTGATTCACAATAATCTGCAGGTTTACCGCGCCGTTCGGCCCGACCATATAACCGCGGGCGGTCATCTGTTTTTCCAGCACTTCCTGTAACAAGAAGCGCAGATCGCGGGAGGCGGTCAGGGTGACCAGCTGGTTGTCGCGGGTAACTTTCGCCAGCGCCTGGTCCTGACGCTGATCGGCGCCGTTGATGCTCACGGTAACGCCCATCAGGCTCGGGTCCTGCTGCGGCAGGGTAATTTTAGGCGACACGTCAATGGTGGTCGGCGGCGTCGCGCAGCCCGCCAGCATAAAGATAGCGACTAACGGAAAGAGGATTTTTTTTAACATGTTCGGACTCTCAGTAAATCTTCAGCACGGAAGTGAAAAATTCCCGCCATCATAACACCGCTAACGGCGAGGGGAAGTGGGGAAGGTATGTAAATTCATCGCGTTGTCCGTTTTACGCCAGGGCGGAGAACAAACTTCGCTGTTTGGCAATCCGGTGAAGGTGTAAATCAGTTAACTTTACGACCTTAGATACGAAAATAAGACGAAGGCTAAATTTTTGTTGTATTGGTGTAATGGAAACGGTAAAAGCGACTAATATTTAAAGGGATGGGCGACATCTCAGCGCTGTTGAGGAGAACTTTGATGATGATACGTGAGCGGATAGAAGAAAAATTAAGGGCGGCGTTCCAACCCGTGTTCCTCGAAGTTGTGGATGAAAGCTATCGTCACAATGTTCCGGCCGGTTCCGAAAGTCATTTTAAGGTGGTGCTGGTCAGCGATCGCTTCACGGGCGAGCGCTTTTTAAACCGCCACCGGATGATTTACGGTACGTTAACGGCTGAACTGTCGACGACGGTCCACGCGCTGGCGCTGCACACCTATACGATCAAGGAATGGGAAGGGCTTCAGGATACGATCTTTGCTTCACCGCCGTGTCGCGGCGCGGGCAGCATCGCCTGAAAACGCATTTGCAACCGCTGGCGTTTTTCCAGTATGTTGCTAAAGATTATGTGAAAACGGCCTGCGGGCCGTTTTGTTTTGTCTGAATTTTGTTCGCCCCCGGCGGTTTTCAGCGCAAAATTAGCCGGGAATTGTGAAAAAAGCCGCAGCAACGCGTAATAACCGTTCTCGACTCATAAAAGTGATGCCGCTATAATGCCGCGTCTTATTTGAATGTCTTCGGGATGATTCTGACGACAGGGAATGTGATTGATTAAGAGAACATCCCGGTTCCGCGAAGCTAATAATCTGTGCTTGCGGAGTAGAGTTGACCGAGCACTGTGATTTTTTGAGGTAACAAGATGCAAGTTTCAGTTGAAACCACTCAAGGCCTTGGCCGCCGTGTAACGATTACTATCGCTGCTGACAGCATCGAGACCGCTGTTAAAAGCGAGCTGGTCAACGTAGCGAAGAAAGTGCGTATTGACGGCTTCCGTAAAGGCAAAGTACCGATGAATGTTGTTGCTCAGCGTTATGGCGCATCCGTTCGCCAGGACGTTCTGGGCGACCTGATGAGCCGCAACTTCGTTGATGCGATCATCAAAGAAAAAATCAATCCGGCTGGTGCGCCGACTTACGTTCCGGGCGAATACAAGCAGGGTGAAGACTTCACCTACTCGGTAGAGTTCGAAGTGTATCCGGAAGTTGAGCTGACCGGTCTGGAAGCGATCGAAGTTGAAAAACCGGTTGTGGAAGTCACCGACGCTGACGTTGATGTGATGCTGGACACCCTGCGCAAGCAGCAGGCGACCTGGAAAGACAAAGACGGCGCTGCTGATGCGGAAGACCGCGTGACTCTCGACTTCACCGGTTCCGTTGACGGCGAAGAGTTCGAAGGCGGCAAAGCCTCTGACTTCGTTCTGGCAATGGGCCAGGGCCGCATGATCCCGGGCTTTGAAGACGGCATCAAAGGTCACAAAGCGGGCGAAGAGTTCACCATCGACGTGACCTTCCCGGAAGAGTACCACGCTGAAAACCTGAAAGGTAAAGCCGCGAAGTTCGCGATCAACCTGAAGAAAGTGGAAGAGCGTGAACTGCCGGAGCTGACCGAAGAGTTCATCAAACGTTTCGGCGTTGAAGATGGTTCCGTTGCCGGTCTGCGCACCGAAGTGCGTAAGAACATGGAGCGCGAACTGAAAGGCGCCGTGCGTAACCGCATCAAATCTCAGGCCATCGAAGGTCTGGTGAAAGCGAACGACATCGACGTTCCTTCCGCGCTGATCGACAGCGAAATCGACGTTCTGCGTCGCCAGGCTGCTCAGCGTTTCGGCGGCAACGAGAAACAGGCGCTGGAACTGCCGCGCGAGCTGTTCGAAGAACAGGCTAAGCGTCGCGTTGTGGTCGGCCTGCTGCTGGGCGAAGTGATTCGCACCAACGAGCTGAAAGCTGACGAAGAGCGCGTAAAAGGCCTGATCGAAGAGATGGCTTCCGCTTACGAAGATCCGAAAGAAGTGATCGAGTTCTACAGCAAAAATAAAGAGTTGATGGACAACATGCGTAACGTCGCTCTGGAAGAACAGGCTGTCGAAGCCGTTCTGGCGAAAGCGAAAGTGACTGAAAAAGCCACTACTTTCAACGAGCTGATGAACCAGCAGGCGTAATTGCGCGTTATCGCGCGATATTCGCACAAAGGCCCGTCCCCGTCAGGTGGCGGGCTTTTTTTTGTCACGGTTTTTGCATGGAAGGGTACGAAAAAGCGTTTTTCGGTGTTAGCGTTACAGCAAAAGATTGTTATGCTTGATTTATAGCGATGCCGTACCCATAACAGAGGGACTAGCTGATAATCCGTCCATAAGGTTACAATCGGTACAGCAGGTTTTTTCAAATTTTATCCAGGAGACGGAAATGTCATACAGCGGCGAACGAGATAACTTTGCACCCCATATGGCGCTGGTGCCGATGGTCATTGAACAGACCTCACGCGGCGAGCGCTCATTTGATATCTATTCCCGTCTACTTAAGGAACGTGTCATTTTTCTGACCGGCCAGGTCGAAGACCATATGGCTAACCTGATCGTGGCGCAGATGCTGTTCCTGGAAGCGGAAAACCCGGAAAAAGATATCTATCTGTATATTAACTCCCCGGGCGGGGTGATTACCGCAGGGATGTCCATTTACGACACCATGCAGTTTATCAAGCCAGACGTCAGCACCATCTGTATGGGGCAGGCGGCTTCGATGGGGGCATTTCTGCTGACCGCCGGGGCGAAAGGGAAACGCTTCTGCCTGCCGAACTCACGCGTCATGATCCACCAGCCGCTGGGCGGGTACCAGGGGCAGGCGACGGATATCGAGATTCACGCCCGCGAAATTCTGAAAGTCAAAGGGCGCATGAATGAACTTATGGCGCACCATACGGGTCAATCTCTTGAGCAGATTGAGCGTGATACTGAGCGCGATCGCTTCCTCTCGGCACCCGAGGCGGTAGAATATGGCTTAGTCGACTCGATTTTGACCCATCGTAATTGATGCCCGGGGCGCAGGTGTGCCGCCAGACACTTCATCCTGCGGGCTTCAGTCTCATGTAGCCTGAATGATTTTGTGTATATACTAATGAAGGGCGGCACAACGCGACAAAGCGACTTGCGCCTGAGAATGGCATTTTGCGTCGTCGTGTGCGGCACAAAGAACAAAGAAGAGGTTTTAACTCATGACAGATAAACGCAAAGATGGCTCGGGCAAACTGTTGTACTGCTCTTTTTGCGGCAAAAGCCAGCATGAAGTGCGTAAGCTGATCGCCGGTCCATCCGTGTATATCTGCGACGAATGCGTCGATTTATGCAACGACATCATTCGCGAAGAAATTAAGGAAGTCGCGCCGCATCGTGAACGTAGCGCGCTGCCGACGCCACATGAAATTCGCAACCACCTTGACGACTACGTCATTGGTCAGGAACAGGCGAAAAAAGTGCTGGCGGTTGCGGTATACAACCACTATAAGCGTCTGCGCAACGGCGACACCAGCAATGGCGTCGAGCTGGGCAAAAGCAACATTCTGCTGATCGGCCCGACCGGTTCCGGTAAAACGCTGCTGGCGGAAACGCTGGCGCGCCTGCTGGACGTACCGTTCACCATGGCGGACGCTACCACGCTGACCGAAGCAGGTTACGTCGGCGAGGATGTGGAGAACATCATCCAGAAGCTGTTGCAGAAATGCGACTACGACGTGCAGAAAGCGCAGCGCGGGATCGTCTATATCGACGAAATCGATAAGATTTCCCGTAAGTCCGACAATCCGTCCATTACCCGTGACGTTTCCGGCGAGGGCGTACAGCAGGCGCTGCTGAAACTGATTGAAGGGACGGTCGCTGCCGTACCGCCGCAAGGCGGGCGTAAACATCCGCAGCAGGAGTTCTTGCAGGTCGATACCTCTAAGATTCTGTTTATCTGCGGCGGCGCGTTCGCTGGTCTGGATAAGGTGATTGCGAACCGCGTTGAAACCGGCTCCGGCATTGGTTTTGGCGCAACGGTTAAGGCGAAGTCCGATAAGGCCAGCGAAGGCGAGCTGCTGTCGCAGGTGGAACCGGAAGATCTGATCAAGTTTGGCCTGATTCCTGAGTTCATTGGCCGTCTGCCGGTTGTGGCTACGCTGAATGAGCTGAGCGAAGAGGCGCTGATCCAGATCCTCAAAGAGCCGAAAAATGCCCTCACCAAACAGTATCAGGCGCTCTTTAATCTGGAAGGCGTGGATCTGGAATTCCGTGACGAAGCGCTGGATGCGATTGCCAAAAAAGCGATGGCGCGTAAAACCGGCGCCCGTGGCCTGCGTTCTATCGTTGAAGCCGCGCTGCTCGACACCATGTACGATCTGCCTTCTCTGGAAGACGTCGAGAAAGTGGTGATTGACGAGTCGGTTATCGGCGGTCAAAGCAAACCGCTGCTGATTTACGGCAAGCCGGAAGCGCAGCAGGCGTCTGGTGAATAATTAGCCTAAAGATACAACTGGTTAATCAAAAAGGGGGGATTTTATCTCCCCTTTTATTTTTCCTGAATCCTGCCGTTGAATGTCTGGGAAACATCCCCATATACTGACATACATGTTAAAGGTGAGATGAAGCACAGCGTGTCACCTGATTACCTGGCGGACACTAAACTAAGAGAGAGCTCTATGAATCCTGAGCGTTCTGAACGCATTGAAATCCCCGTATTGCCGTTGCGCGATGTGGTGGTTTATCCGCACATGGTCATACCCTTGTTTGTAGGGCGGGAAAAATCTATCCGTTGTCTGGAAGCGGCTATGGACCATGATAAAAAAATCATGCTGGTCGCCCAGAAAGAAGCATCAACGGATGAGCCGGGTGTTAACGATCTTTTCACCGTCGGGACCGTGGCCTCTATTTTGCAAATGCTGAAACTGCCTGACGGCACGGTAAAAGTGCTGGTTGAGGGGTTACAGCGCGCGCGTATTTCCGCGCTGTCTGATAACGGCGAACACTTCTCTGCGAAAGCGGAATACCTTGATTCACCCGCGATTGACGAGCGTGAACAGGAAGTGCTGGTGCGCACGGCGATCAGCCAGTTTGAAGGCTATATCAAGCTGAATAAAAAAATCCCACCGGAAGTGCTGACGTCGCTGAACAGCATCGACGATCCGGCGCGTCTGGCGGATACCATCGCTGCCCACATGCCGCTGAAGCTGGCGGATAAACAGTCCGTACTGGAGATGTCCGACGTTAATGAGCGTCTGGAATATCTGATGGCGATGATGGAGTCCGAAATCGATCTGCTGCAGGTTGAGAAACGCATTCGCAACCGCGTGAAAAAGCAGATGGAGAAATCCCAGCGTGAGTACTATCTGAATGAGCAAATGAAAGCGATTCAGAAAGAGCTGGGCGAAATGGACGATGCGCCGGACGAAAACGAAGCGCTGAAGCGTAAGATCGACGCGGCGAAAATGCCGAAAGAGGCGAAAGAGAAAGCCGAAGCGGAACTGCAGAAGCTGAAAATGATGTCGCCGATGTCTGCGGAAGCGACCGTGGTGCGCGGCTATATCGACTGGATGGTGCAGGTGCCGTGGAATGCGCGTAGCAAGGTCAAAAAAGATCTGCGTCAGGCGCAGGAGATCCTTGACACCGACCATTACGGCCTGGAACGCGTTAAAGACCGTATCCTTGAGTACCTCGCGGTACAAAGCCGTGTGAACAAAATTAAAGGCCCAATCCTTTGTCTCGTGGGGCCGCCGGGGGTAGGTAAAACCTCCCTGGGGCAGTCCATCGCCAAAGCGACCGGACGTAAGTACATCCGTATGGCGCTGGGCGGCGTACGTGACGAAGCTGAAATTCGTGGTCACCGCCGGACTTACATCGGCTCAATGCCGGGTAAACTGATCCAGAAGATGGCGAAAGTGGGCGTGAAAAACCCGCTGTTCCTGCTTGATGAGATCGACAAAATGTCTTCGGACATGCGTGGCGATCCGGCATCCGCGCTGCTTGAGGTGCTGGATCCTGAGCAGAACGTGGCGTTCAGCGATCACTATCTGGAAGTGGACTACGATCTCAGCGACGTGATGTTTGTCGCGACATCCAACTCGATGAACATTCCGGCGCCGCTGCTGGATCGTATGGAAGTGATCCGTCTGTCGGGCTACACCGAAGACGAGAAGCTGAATATTGCGAAACGGCATCTGCTGCCGAAACAGATTGAGCGTAACGCGTTGAAGAAAGGCGAGCTGACGGTCGAGGATAGCGCCATTATCGGCATTATCCGTTACTACACCCGTGAAGCGGGCGTGCGTAGCCTGGAGCGTGAAATCTCCAAACTGTGCCGTAAGGCCGTTAAGCAGCTGCTGCTCGATAAGTCGCTCAGGCAGATCGTGATTGATGGCGATAACCTGCACGACTACCTGGGCGTACAGCGCTTTGACTATGGTCGTGCGGACAATGAAAACCGCGTGGGCCAGGTCACCGGTCTGGCGTGGACGGAAGTGGGCGGCGATCTGCTGACCATCGAAACCGCCTGCGTGCCGGGCAAAGGTAAGCTGACCTATACCGGCTCGCTGGGCGAGGTGATGCAGGAGTCTATCCAGGCGGCGCTGACCGTGGTGCGGGCGCGTGCGGAAAAATTAGGTATTAATCCGGACTTTTACGAAAAACGCGACATTCACGTTCACGTGCCGGAAGGCGCGACGCCGAAAGACGGCCCGAGCGCCGGGATCGCGATGTGTACCGCGTTGGTTTCCTGCCTGACCGGTAACCCGGTACGCGCCGACGTGGCGATGACCGGCGAAATCACCCTGCGTGGGCAGGTGCTGCCGATCGGCGGTTTAAAAGAAAAACTGCTGGCTGCGCACCGCGGCGGTATCAAAACGGTGTTAATTCCGTATGAAAATAAACGTGATCTGGAAGAGATTCCGGACAACGTGATCGCCGATCTTGATATTCATCCGGTGAAGCGTATTGAGGAAGTTTTAACCCTTGCGCTGCAAAACGAGCCCTCCGGAATGCAGGTTGTGACGGCAAAATAGTGACCTCGCGCAAAGTGCACTAATAAAAACAGGGCTGGCAGGCCATTTCGGACTTGCCAGCCTTTTTTTGTATAGCTAATTTAGATGACGGATTGGGCCTGCCATCATTAACGGGTGTTGTAAGGGCTCGGCAGGCCTGATATAACTGCTGCGCGGTCGCGCTTTGAAGGATTCAGGTGCGATATAAATTATAATGAGGAAGAGAAGAGTGAATAAATCTCAACTGATCGACAAAATTGCTGCAGGGGCTGATATCTCTAAGGCTGCGGCTGGACGTGCGTTAGATGCAATTATTGCTTCTGTTACCGAATCTCTGAAAGAAGGGGATGACGTTGCGCTGGTAGGTTTTGGTACTTTTTCTGTAAAAGAGCGTGCTGCCCGTACTGGTCGCAACCCGCAAACAGGTAAAGAGATCACCATCGCCGCTGCCAAAGTTCCTGGCTTCCGTGCAGGTAAAGCACTGAAAGACGCGGTTAACTAAGCGTGATCCCCTCCAGGGGGCAGAACACAGTACAAGGGCGCATCGTTTGATGTGCCTTTTTTATTGGCAAACCGATTTTCTGCGCCTTGTATGCTGACAATTGCCCCTGTTTCTTGTCACAATAGGCCTTTATGCGCAGCGTTCAGGAAACGCTGTATAGTTATCTACAGCGGAGTGTGGTTACACTATGATGGACAGCTTACGCACGGCTGCTAACAGTCTCGTGCTCAAGATTATTTTCGGAATCATTATCGTGTCGTTCATTCTGACCGGCGTGAGTGGTTACCTGATTGGCGGAGGCAATAATTACGCCGCTAAAGTGAATGGCCAGGAAATCAGCCGTGGACAGTTTGAGAATGCGTTCAATGGCGAACGTAATCGCATGCAGCAACAGCTTGGCGATCAATACTCAGAACTGGCCGCCAACGAAGGCTACATGAAAACGCTGCGCCAGCAGACGCTGAATCGTTTGATCGACGAAGCGCTACTTGACCAGTACGCGCGCGAACTGAAGCTTGGCATCAGCGACGAACAGGTTAAACAGGCCATTTTCAGCACGCCCGCTTTCCAGGTTGATGGCAAATTTGATAACAACCATTATAACGCGCTTGTCATTCAGATGGGGATGACTGCCGATCAGTATGCCCAGGCACTGCGTAACCAGTTGACCACGCAGCAGCTGATCAACGGCGTAGCGGGCACCGACTTTATGCTCAAAGGCGAAACGGATGAACTGGCGGCGCTGGTTTCTCAGCAACGCGTTGTGCGTGAAGCCACCATCGACGTCCAGGCGCTGGCAGCGAAGCAGCAGGCGACGGAACAGGAGGTGGCCAGCTACTACGAGCAGCACAAAAATAACTTTATGACTCCGGAGCAGTTCCGCGTCAGCTACATCAAGCTGGATGCCGCTGCGATGCAAAAGCCGGTCACGGACGCAGATGTTCAGTCTTACTACGATCAGCATCAGGATGAGTTCACCCAGCCGCAGCGTAGCCGCTACAGCATCATCCAGACCAAAACGGAAGATGAAGCCAAAGCGGTGCTGGACGCGCTGAATAAAGGCGGCGATTTCGCGACGCTGGCGAAAGAAAAATCGGCTGACATCATCTCCGCCTGTAACGGCGGCGATATGGGCTGGCTGGAAGAGGCCACCATGCCGGATGAGCTGAAAAACGCCGGTCTGAAAGAAAAAGGCCAGCTTTCCGGCGTGATCAAATCCTCTGTCGGTTTCCTGATTGCGCGTCTGGACGACGTTCAGCCAGCGAAGGTTAAACCGCTGAGCGAAGTGCATGACGATATCGCAGCGAAAGTGAAGCAGGAAAAAGCGCTGGACGCCTTCTTTGCCTTACAGCAAAAAGTGAGCGATGCGGCGAACAATGACACCGAATCTCTCGCAGGCGCCGAGCAGGCCGCCGGGGTGAAAGCGGTAGAAACCGGCTGGTTCAGCCGCGACAGCCTGCCGGAAGAGTTAAATTTCAAACCGGTGTCTGACGCTATCTTTGACGGCTCGCTGGTGGGAGAAAACGGCACGCCGGGCAGAAACTCCGATATCATCACCGTTGACGGCGATCGCGTGTTTGTGCTGCGCATCAGCGAGCACAAAGCAGAGGCCGTTAAGCCTTTAGCTGACGTAAAAGATCAGGTCACCGAGCGCGTTAAATACGACAAGGCCGCGCAGCAGGCAAAACTGGATGCGGAAAAACTGCTGGTTGAGCTGAAAGCGGGTAAAGGCGCTGAGGCGATGAAGGCGGCTGGTCTGAGCTTTGGCGCGCAGAAAACCCTGAGCCGCACGAATCAGGATCCGGTAAGCCAGGCCGCATTTGCGCTGAGCCTGCCTGCGAAAGACAAACCAGGCTACGGCATGGCTAACGATATGCAGGGCAACGTGGTTGTGCTGGCGCTGGACGAGGTGAAGGCGGGTTCCATGCCTGAAGATCAGAAGAAGGCTATGGTTCAGGGGATCACTCAGAACAATGCGCAGATTGTGTTTGAAGCGCTGATGAGCAACCTGCGCAAAGAGGCGAAAATTAAAATCGGTGACGCGATGGAGCAACAGCCTTAATCATCGAGTCGTCTCGCAAAAAATGAGACAACTGCTGTAACACCTGAAGGCCGCTTTCGCGGCCTTTTCCATTTCTGCATTTTGCCGTTTGTTCGCTTTTTCTTCCCCCGCTATCGTGCTTTCACTGTTCACAAACAAGGAGAAAACAGTATGAAACACGCAATCAAAGCACTGCTGGTAACCCTTTCTTTTGCCTGCGCCGGGGTGACGCACAGCGCGCTGGCAGCCGCGCCAGCGGCAAAGGGCGCCACGGTGGAAAGTAAAGCGCAGGTCCAGAGCGCAGCGCAAAGCAAAGCCGCAACACCGGCGAAAGAGAGCGACGAAGAGGGTACCCGGGTCAGCATTAATACCGCATCGGCAGAGGAGCTGGCGCAGGCCATGAACGGCGTCGGTCTGAAAAAAGCGCAGGCGATTGTCAGCTATCGAGAGGAGTATGGCCCCTTTAAGACGGTTGAGGATCTGAAGCAGGTGCCGGGGATGGGCAGCGCGCTGGTCGAGCGTAATCTGAAGGCGTTAACGCTTTAATCACTTGCACAGTGGCGGAAATTTGCCATGCTTAGGGAGGTCATACCAGTTATGGCCTCCCTGCTTATCTCTTACCTATAACTAAAAAATAAGGTTTCTGCGCTATGCAAACACAAATCAAAGTCCGTGGTTATCATCTTGATGTTTATCAGCATGTGAATAACGCCCGCTATCTGGAATTTCTCGAAGAAGCCCGCTGGGACGGGCTGGAGAACAGTGACAGCTTTCAGTGGATGACGGCGCATAATATCGCCTTCGTGGTGGTGAACATCAATATCAACTATCGCCGTCCGGCGGTGCTGAGCGATGTGCTGACAATAACCAGCCAGCTACAACAGTTAAATGGCAAAAGCGGGATACTCAGCCAGGCGATCACGCTTGAGCCGGAAGGGCAGGTGGTGGCCGATGCGTTGATAACCTTTGTCTGCATCGATCTGAAAACGCAGAAAGCGCAGCCGCTGGAAGGCGAACTGCGCGACAAGCTGGAGCAGATGGTTAAGGCGTGAGGGAGTGAATAGTGCCTGATGGCGTCGATCCGGCCTGCGGCGTTTTGTAGGCCGGATAAGACGCTTTGCGTCGCCATCCGGCAATGACGAGGGTAATTATTGCAGCCCGGTTTTCTGCTTCATCGCCGCCATTACCGCAGGTTTGTCGGCAAGATAATGGTTCAGGCCATTGGCGCGCAGGTTGCAGGCCGCGCACTGGCCGCAGCCGTCGCCTTTGATGCCATTATAGCAGGTCAGCGTCTCTTCGCGCACCCGTTCCAGTTCGCCCCAGTAGTCTGCCAGCGCCCAGGTTTCTGCTTTGTCGAGCCACATTAACGGGGTTTCGAAACGAATCTCCTTCGCCATGCCCAGGGTAACCGCATGGTTCAGCGCTTTAACAAACTCATCGCGGCAGTCCGGATAGCCGGAAAAATCGGTCTCGCAGACGCCGGTGATGACCGCCTGCGCTTTAACCTGATACGCGTAAATGGCGGCGAGCGTCAGAAACAGGATATTGCGTCCGGGAACAAAGGTATTCGGGATGCCGTCTGCATCCGGTTCGTAGTCCGGCACCGGAATATTGTCACGCGTCAGGCTGCTGACCGCGAGTTCGCTGAGCAGCGTGACGTCCAGCACCTTGTGCGCCCGCGCGCCCAGTTTCAGAGCCAGTTCACGCGCGACGTCGATTTCCGCGCGATGGCGCTGACCATAATCAAAGGTCACGCAATGCACTTCATCGTATTGATGCAGTGCCTGCACCAGACAGGTGGTGGAGTCCTGGCCTCCACTGAATACTACGACGGCACGTTTCATGGTTTATCCCGTAAATCTGTAAAACCATTATGTTAACGCCTGAGATGCGCCCCGACCAGCTTCTTCATCGACCCGGCGGCGGTAGCCAGGCTTCGCTAAACGCAAACCAGCCGCGAGGATTAAGCCGCACGCCGTTCACGCCGGGCGGCGCGCTGATGCGATAGCGGTAGTTAAACAGCGGCGTCAGCGTCGCGTCATTCATCAGGCTGGCGAAAACCTGCCGTAGCGCGGCGTGCCGGTGCTCTTCCTCCTGACGGATTTGCAGCGAATCCAGCGTTGCCTGTAAATGCGAAAAGGCCGGGGCGTCGAGAACGTGCGGCCAGAGCACATCGCAGCGTAACCACTGTTCGAGGGTATATTCAGGTGCTTCGCCAATCAGCCTGTCGCCCATCATCAAATCCGCATCGGCCAGCGCATGGCAACCGTCCCAGTTTTTGGCATGATGAAAGATCAGGGTCAGCTGGCAGTCCAGGCTTGCCAGCGCGTGGCGCAGACGTTCCGCCATCGTATGCAGTTCAACCGGCAGATGATAAACCAGCGTCAGTTTTTTCGGCAGTTCTACACTCTCCAGCCCGTCCCAGTGCGGAATGGACCAGCCGGGCAGCAGCGCGTTGCTGGGGGTGATCAGGTTTTCGCCCACCTCCAGCGTTTCCAGCAGCGAGGAGCGGTGAATAATATCGACCAGCCGACGGGCCTGCTGCACGTTCAGCCTGGCGCTTTTCCGCAGCGTTAAGTAACAAAAGCCCAGGCTGATGCCGCTACTCACCGGGCTGACTGTCGCCAGCTCTTCCGGTTTGCCAATGGTGATTTGTACCGGATGCCGACAGCTGGTGCCCAGATCCTGCATAAAAAGCTGCGGCGTGATCCAGTACTCAATGGCTTTGAGCAGCGGGTGGCTGAGGTGATAGCGATCGTGGCTTTCGAGACGTACCAGTTCAGGGGTAAACAGCGTCAGGCGAAACGGCCCCGTCCCGATCTCCGGCTGTTGCGGGTGCGCCAGATGGCTACAGTAGCTTGCCAGACGATGCGCCAGCCAGAAGTCCGGATGATGCAGAATAAACGTCAGGCACTGAGGATGGGTAATCTCAATCGCCTTCACGCTGATAAACAACCGGTTCAGCGCCGGGAGCGCAAGCAGCATCAGCAGCCGTTGGTGAAGTTGCGCGGTTTCCACCCGGTCGCCGTTATGCCAGTAGAGAGTGGAACGAATATAGAAGTCCCAGCGTAAGCCATCGTCAGAGATGTCCCAGTGGTGCGCCAGATCGCCGCAGGGAGACTGGGTTTCGCTGTCAAAGCGGGTCAGGCCGGAATAAATTTGCCCTGCAAGATGTTGCTCGGCGCGCCCGGGAAGAAAACCCGGCTGTAGCGGATCGAGCGGGCGATAGTAAGGGATACGCAGCGTCGGCGTATCGTTTTGCCATTGTCCGCCCATAAACGGCTGGAGTATGGCGCGAAGCTCGCCGGGCGCCAGCTGCGCCAGTTCCAGCACGCTGAGCTGCTGGCCCTTCTCCAGCGCCTGTTCCATCATCAGGGTGCGCAGCGATTCCGGCGTCACCAGAAAACGCAGCAGCCCGCGCTTGCCGCGTCCGGACTGCGCCTGCCAGACCAGCCATCCCGCCTCCTGCGCCTGGCGCAGCAGCGTGCGGATATGGCGCTCGCTGCAAAAGCAGCGCTCCGCCAGTTTGCTCACGGTAACGCTTTGCGGTTCGCCAGCGGAAGGTTGCCACAGCCGCTGGTATTGATTGAGACGGTTAAGGAGTCGCATAAAAACCCGGAACAATTTAGTTTATCTATTCACTATTACTTCCGTATATCTCAGTTGATAATCCTCCACAAGTTACCCTGGTCACAGAGTGGAGAAAGAGATGGCGCGTCTGGCCGCATTCGATATGGATGGCACCCTGCTTATGCCCAATCACCTGATGGGTGAGGAAACGCTGTCCACCCTGGCCCGCCTGCGCGAGCGCGACATCACGCTGGCATTCGCCACCGGGCGTCACGTGCTGGAAATGCGCCATCTTCTCGGCTCCTTTTCGCTGGATGCGTTTTTAATTACCGGCAACGGCACGCGTATTCACTCGCTGGAAGGGGAGGTGCTGCATCGCCAGGATCTGGACCCGACGGTTGCGGAAAGGGTTCTGCACCAGAACTGGGATACCGCGGCGAGCATGCATATTTTTAATGATAACGGCTGGTTCACCGGGCAGGATATTCCTGAGCTGCTTAAGGCGCATGTTTACAGCGGCTTTCGCTACCAGGTCGTCGATGTCAAACGTATTCCGACGGATCGGGTCACGAAGATTTGTTTCTGCGGCGATCATGACGATCTGATCAGGCTGAAGGCGCAGTTAGAAGAGGCGTTGGGCGCGCAGGCGCACCTGTGCTTTTCTGCCGTTAACTGCCTGGAAGTGCTGCCGGTGGGCTGCAATAAAGGTTCCGCGCTGGCGGTGTTAAGCCAGCATCTGGGACTGTCGATGGCTGAATGTATGGCGTTTGGCGATGCGATGAACGATCGGGAAATGCTGGGCAGCGTCGGGCGCGGCCTGATTATGGGCAACGCCATGCCGCAGCTGATTGCCGAACTGCCCCACCTGCCGGTAATCGGTCATTGCCGCAACCAGGCGGTATCACACTTTTTGACTCATTGGCTGGACAATCCGCATCTTCCTTATTCCCCCGAATGAGAGATCCCTTCCGGCAACGGGCATCATCAGGTGTCCGTTTTTTTTATCAGCGATTCAGCAGTCGCGCCAGTTCCGCCTGCCACGGCGTTAAATCGCCAATATTCGCCTCCACCCACTGCGTGTTGTAGTACGTTTCGAGATAGCGATCGCCGCTGTCGCATAACAGCGTTACCAGCGAACCCGTCTCTCCGGCATCGCGCATTCTGGCGGCGAGTTGCAGCATCCCCCACACGTTGGTCCCCGTAGAAGCGCCAACTTTGCGTCCCAGCTGCGTTTCCAGCCAGTGCGCCGTCGCCACGCTGGCGGCGTCGGGCACCCGCAGCATCTCATCAACGACGTCGGGAATAAAAGAGGGCTCCACGCGCGGGCGGCCAATTCCTTCGATTTTACTGCCGGTCGGGCTGCGAAGGGGGGCGTCACGGCTCTGCCAGTAGGGCAGAAATACCGAGTTTTCCGGGTCCACCACCAGCAGGCGGGTCGCGTGGCCCTGACAGCGAATATAGCGCCCGATGGTGGCGGACGTACCGCCTGTGCCTGCGCTCATCACGATATGGGCGGGGACCGGGTTCGGCTCGCACTGCATCTGACGGAATATGCTGTCGGCGATATTATTATTGCCGCGCCAGTCGGTCGCGCGTTCGGCATAGGTGAATTGGTCCATATAGTGACCGTTCAGTTCGCGCGCCAGCTGCTCCGAGGCGGCATAAATCTCACAGGCGCTTTCGACGAAATGGCAGCGGCCCCCGTAAAATTCAATCTGCTCGATCTTCCGTTTTGCCGTGCAGGCTGGCATGACGGCAATAAACGGCAGCCCCAGCAGGCGGGCAAAATAAGCTTCGGAAACCGCTGTCGATCCCGAAGAGGATTCTATAATGGTAGTGCCCTCTGTGATCCAGCCGTTGCACAGCCCGTAGAGAAACAGCGAGCGCGCCAGCCGGTGCTTCAGGCTGCCGGTCGGGTGGGTGCTTTCATCTTTCAGGTACAGCTGAATCCCCGGAAACGCAGGCAGCGGCAGGCGAATAAGATGGGTATCGGCGGAGCGATGGTAATCCGCGTTAATTTCATTGATGGCGTTTTTAACCCAGGTGCTATTCATCATTAGTATCCATTTATCATTTTGTGCCAAGGGTAACGAAAAGCACGGAAAAAATTGTTGCCATTTAGCCTTTAAAATAGACTGTAGGGAGAAAATTGTTCTCTGAGGCGTCGGTATGTTAGATAAAATTGACCGCAAGCTGCTGGCATTACTGCAGCAGGACTGCACCCTCTCTTTGCAGGCGCTGGCGGATGCCGTTAACCTGACCACCACGCCCTGCTGGAAGCGTCTGAAACGACTCGAAGATGACGGCATCCTGACCGGCAGGGTTGCTCTGCTGGATGCGGAAAAACTTGGGCTGGGGTTAACCGCCTTCGTGCTCATCAAAACCCAGCATCACAGCAGCGACTGGTATTGCCGTTTCGTCACCGTGGTCAGCGAGATGCCGGAGGTTTTAGGTTTCTGGCGGATGGCCGGTGAGTATGACTACCTGATGCGGGTGCAGGTGGCCGATATGAAACGCTATGACGACTTCTACAAGCGCCTGGTGAACAGCGTGCCGGGCCTTTCCGATGTGACATCGAGCTTTGCGATGGAACAGATTAAGTACACAACCGCTTTACCCATTGAATAACTCTCCCGGCGCGATGAGCCGGAAAATCAGGACATAACGCGTGCGATTATTTGCTCAATTAAGCTGGTATTTTCGCCGGGAGTGGCGTCGCTACCTCGGGGCCGTTGCCTTGCTTATACTCATCGCCATTCTTCAGCTTATACCGCCGAAGGTGGTCGGTATTGTGGTGGACGGCGTGACCGTTCAGCACTTTACGACGCAGCGGGTGCTGATGTGGATTGGCACCATCGCTCTGATTGCGGTGGTGGTGTATCTGCTGCGCTACGTCTGGCGCGTGCTGCTGTTCGGCGCCTCTTACCAGCTTGCCGTGGAGCTGCGGGAGGATTACTACCGTCAGCTGAGCCGCCAGCATCCGGAGTTTTATCTCAGACACCGCACCGGCGATCTGATGGCGCGCGCCACCAATGATGTGGATCGGGTGGTATTCGCCGCTGGCGAAGGCGTATTGACGCTGGTGGACTCGCTGGTGATGGGCTGCGCGGTGCTGATCGTCATGTCCACCCAAATCAGCTGGCAGCTTACGCTGTTTGCGCTGCTGCCGATGCCGGTGATGGCGCTGATGATTAAACGTTACGGCGACAAACTGCACGATCGCTTCCGTCTGGCGCAGGCGGCATTTTCCAGCCTTAACGATCGCACACAGGAAAGCCTGACCAGCATCCGTATGATCAAAGCTTTCGGTCTGGAAGATCGCCAGTCGGCGCTGTTTGCCGCTGACGCGCAGGATACCGGACAGAAAAACCTGCGCGTGGCGCGCATCGATGCCCGCTTTGATCCCACAATTTACATCGCTATCGGCATGGCAAACCTGCTGGCGATTGGCGGCGGCAGCTGGATGGTGGTGCAGGGAACCCTGACGCTGGGACAGCTGACCAGTTTTATGATGTATCTCGGACTGATGATATGGCCGATGTTAGCGCTGGCGTGGATGTTTAATATCGTCGAGCGCGGCAGCGCCGCCTACAGCCGCATTCGCGCGATGCTGGCCGAAGCGCCGGTGGTTAATGACGGCACGGAGCCGGTGCCGGAAGGCCGCGGTGAGCTGGCGGTCGCCATCCGTGAGTTCCGCTATCCGCATACCGCGCATCCGGCGCTGGAAAATGTCGATTTCCGCCTTAAACCCGGCCAGATGCTCGGCATTTGCGGGCCGACCGGCGCCGGGAAAAGTACCGTGCTGTCGTTGATTCAGCGCCATTTCGACATCAACGAGGGCGATGTGTGTTTTCATGATATCCCTCTGCCGCGTTTGCAGCTGGACAGCTGGCGTCGCCGACTGGCGGTAGTCAGCCAGACGCCGTTCCTGTTTTCCGATACCGTAGCCAATAATATTGCGCTTGGCTGCCCGAACGCCACTCAGCAGGAGATTGAACATGCGGCGCGTTTAGCAAGCGTGCATGAGGACATTCTGCGTCTGCCGCAGGGCTATGGCACCGAAGTGGGCGAGCGCGGCGTGATGTTATCGGGTGGACAGAAGCAGCGGATCTCGATTGCCCGGGCGCTGCTGCTGAATGCGGAAATCCTGATCCTCGACGACGCGCTGTCGGCGGTGGATGGCCGCACGGAACACCAGATCCTGCATAACCTGCGCCAGTGGGGAGAAGGGCGCACGGTGATCATCAGCGCGCACCGCCTGTCGGCGCTGACTGAAGCGAACGAAATTATCGTGATGCAGCATGGCCATATTATGCAGCGCGGCGATCATGAGGCGCTGGTGGAGCAGGCGGGCTGGTATCGGGACATGTACCGCTATCAACAGCTGGAAGCCGCGCTGGATGAGGCCCCGGAAAGCGAAGAGGAGGCGGTCAATGCGTAGCTTTGCTCAGTTATGGCCGACCCTTAAACGGCTGCTGGCCTACGGTTCACCGTGGCGAAAACCGTTAGGCGTGGCGGTAATCATGCTGTGGGTCGCGGCGGCGGCGGAGGTCAGCGGCCCGCTGTTAATCAGCTACTTTATCGACAATATGGTGGCGAAAAATCATCTGCCGCTGGGCATTGTCGCCGGGCTGATCGCCGCCTATATCGGGCTGCAAATCCTCGCCGCCAGCCTGCATTATGCACAGTCGCTGTTGTTTAACCGCGCCGCCGTCGGAGTGGTGCAACAGCTGCGTACCGACGTGATGGATGCCGCGCTGCGCCAGCCGTTGAGCGAGTTTGACACCCAGCCCGTGGGACAACTCATCTCCCGCGTCACCAACGACACCGAAGTCATTCGCGATCTGTACGTCACGGTGGTGGCGACCGTCCTGCGCAGCGCGGCGCTGATTGGCGCGATGCTGGTGGCGATGTTCAGCCTCGACTGGCGTATGGCGCTGGTGGCGATCCTGATTTTCCCGGCGGTGCTGGTGGTGATGGTTATTTACCAGCGCTACAGTACGCCCATTGTGCGCCGGGTGCGCGCCTATCTTGCCGACATTAACGATGGTTTTAACGAAGTCATTAACGGCATGAGCGTGATTCAGCAGTTCCGCCAGCAGGTGCGCTTTGGCGAGCGGATGGGCGAGGCCAGCCGTTCGCATTATATGGCGCGAATGCAGACCCTGCGTCTGGACGGCTTTTTATTGCGTCCGCTGCTTAGCCTGTTCTCGGCGTTAATCCTTTGCGGCCTGCTGATGCTGTTCAGCTTTACCTCCGCAGGCACTATCGAAGTCGGCGTGCTGTACGCCTTTATCAGCTATCTTGGTCGCCTGAACGAGCCGCTGATTGAACTGACCACCCAGCAGTCGATGCTGCAACAGGCGGTGGTCGCAGGCGAACGGGTGTTCGAGCTGATGGACGGGCCGCGCCAGCGTTACGGCGAGGACGTGCGACCGCTGACCTCGGGGCAGATAGAAATTGATGATGTCTCCTTTGCTTACCGTGATGACCATCTGGTGCTGCAAAACATCAGCCTTTCCGTGCCATCGCGCAGTTTCGTGGCGCTGGTCGGGCACACCGGCAGCGGCAAAAGCACTCTCGCCAGTCTACTGATGGGCTATTACCCGCTGCGCCACGGTGAAATTCGTCTTGATGGCCGTCCGTTGAGCACGCTAGGCCACAGCGCGCTGCGCCAGGGCGTGGCGATGGTGCAGCAGGACCCGGTGGTGATGGCGGACACCTTCCTTGCTAACGTCACGCTGGGGCGGGATATCTCCGAGGAGCAGGTCTGGCAGGCGCTGGAAACCGTACAGCTGGCGGAGCTGGCGCGCGGCATGAGCGAGGGCATCCATACGCGTCTCGGCGAGCAGGGGAATAACCTCTCTGTCGGGCAAAAACAGCTGCTGGCGCTGGCGCGGGTATTAGTCGCGACGCCACAAATCCTGATCCTTGATGAAGCCACCGCCAGTATTGATTCAGGGACCGAGCAGGCGATCCAGCAGGCGCTGGCGGCGGTGCGCGAACACACCACGCTGGTGGTGATCGCCCACCGGCTCTCCACCATTGTCGAGGCGGACACTATTCTGGTGCTTCACCGCGGTCAGGCGGTGGAGCGAGGGACGCACCATCAGCTGCTGGCCGCCCGGGGTCGCTACTGGCAGATGTACCAGCTTCAGCTTGCTGGTGAAGAGCTGGCGGCCAGCGTGCGCGAAGAGGCGCATCCGGCCTGATGCACCAGCGCCGTCAGCCGCGACGGCGCTGGTGCAAAAATGTAACGCATCATGCACTGTCATGGTGCGTTTTTCTTTTCCCGCCTCGTGTTCCCGCTACGGGCTACGGTCCGTAAGCCTGCCAATCGCCTTTCTGCCGCTTCTTTCATTTCTGGCATACCGCTTGCAATACCCAGTCGTGTAGCTGCGCCATTACCGAATTCTGACTGGAGGGGATCTATGAAGCTGGTTACCGTGGTGATCAAACCGTTCAAACTGGAAGACGTTCGCGAAGCGCTCTCTTCTATTGGCATTCAGGGGCTGACCGTTACTGAAGTGAAAGGCTTCGGGCGTCAGAAAGGTCACGCCGAGCTCTATCGGGGGGCGGAGTACAGCGTCAATTTCCTGCCAAAAGTGAAGATTGATGTAGCCATTGCCGACGACCAGCTTGAAGAGGTGGTCGATGTTATCAGCAAGGCGGCCTATACCGGAAAGATTGGCGACGGCAAAATTTTCGTCGCAGAACTGCAACGCGTCATTCGTATTCGCACCGGCGAAGCCGACGAAGCGGCGCTGTAAAGCCAGGCACACAGTAACGGGAAACGACAAAATGAAGATAGCAACGATGAGAACGGGTCTGGCTACGCTGGCGATGCTGCCAGGTCTTGCAATGGCGGCGCCAGCGGTGGCCGATAAAGCCGACAACGCGTTTATGATGATTTGCACCGCGCTGGTGCTGTTTATGACCATACCGGGCATTGCCCTGTTCTACGGCGGCCTGATCCGCGGTAAGAACGTGCTGTCAATGCTGACCCAGGTTACCGTCACCTTCGCGCTGGTGTGCATTATGTGGGTGGTTTTTGGCTATTCGCTCGCCTTCGGGGAAGGGAACAACTTCTTCGGCAACGTGAACTGGGTGATGCTCAAGAATATTGAGCTGACCGCGGTGATGGGCAGTATTTACCAGTACATTCACGTTGCTTTCCAGGGCTCATTTGCCTGTATTACCGTCGGGCTGATCGTCGGGGCGCTGGCGGAGCGCATCCGTTTCTCCGCCGTGCTGATCTTCGTGGTGGTCTGGCTGACGCTCTCCTATATTCCGATTGCCCATATGGTATGGGGCGGCGGCCTGCTGGCGTCGCACGGCGCGCTGGACTTCGCCGGCGGCACGGTGGTACATATCAACGCGGCGATTGCCGGTCTGGTTGGCGCGTATCTGATCGGCAAGCGGGTGGGCTTTGGCAAAGAGGCGTTTAAACCGCATAACCTGCCGATGGTGTTTACCGGTACGGCAATCCTTTACGTCGGCTGGTTTGGCTTTAACGCCGGGTCGGCGGGAACGGCGAATGAAATTGCGGCGCTGGCGTTTGTGAATACGGTAGTGGCGACGGCGGCGGCGATTCTCGGCTGGATCTTCGGCGAATGGGCGCTGCGGGGGAAACCGTCGCTGCTCGGCGCCTGCTCCGGCGCGATTGCCGGTCTGGTTGGCGTGACGCCTGCCTGCGGCTATATCGGCGTCGGCGGCGCGCTGATTATCGGCGTGGTTGCCGGGTTAGCCGGTTTGTGGGGCGTCACCATGCTCAAGCGCCTGCTGCGCGTTGACGACCCGTGCGATGTGTTCGGCGTTCACGGCGTCTGCGGGATTGTCGGCTGTATTCTGACCGGCGTATTCGCTTCCGGCGCGCTGGGCGGCGTGGGCTTTGCCGACGGCGTGACGATGGCGCACCAGGTGCTGGTACAGCTGGAAAGCATCGCCATTACGATTGTCTGGTCCGGGGTGGTCGCTTTTATTGGCTACAAGCTGGCGGATATGACCGTCGGGCTGCGCGTACCAGAAGAGCAGGAGCGCGAGGGGCTGGACGTCAACAGCCACGGCGAGAACGCATATAACGCGTAATGAAAAATGCCCGGTGGCGCGTTTGTATGATCGGACCTGACGCCGGTTTTTCATAACCCCACAGGGCGCTGTATGAAGATGCTTACTGCCAGAGAATGACCGATATCGCTGCGCAAACCATTTACAAGGATTAAATAATAAGGAGTTTGTCAGCGATGGCCATCCACCCTGCGGGTTCTTTTATCAGCTTTTCGACGTGATGCTGACCCCAGATAAAACCCGTCAACCCGCGTCGTTCGAAGAGCTCAAACAGGATCTGCCGGGCAGGTCCTGTATCCTCTTTTTTGCGTTGACCCAGCGTTTCAATAAGAATAGTTTCCTGCATCGCCCGCCAGTGAAGATCCATGGCAGTAAAACGACACACATTGGAGTATTTGAAACTGATGCCGACCTTTGCCGCTGCACTCACCGCGCCGCTAATAATAGAGACAGCGGTTGAAAGCGCCGGTATTGCACTTATCACAGCGGTACTCACCTGCCCGCCACGAACAGCAAGCTTTAGATTCTTCATCGTGATAATGACATCAATCCAGGCCTGGATTGTCGCACTCTCTTTATGCGCTGAAGCAATATTGCGCAGACCGGTGAGGTGCTTTAAGGTAGAGGCGCAAGCGGCGCCGCCCTGGCCCACAACCCCGATATCGACGCAAGTAACCAGAGACGCACCGGCGCCCGCCACGGCGACTGCCGTTGAGGCGGCAGAGACATAGCCCCGTTTTTTCAAATACTGAATGGTTTCCGGGCTGAGTGCCTCATCGTGCTTATTCCATACAAACCACGGGTTTGGAATCGGCACTGCCGGATGATTGTTGATAAAACTATATATTTCATGAATTATTGCACTTGAGGTATTAAGTACTGGTAGGCTTGTCAGCGTATCAATCAGCGCAGTACCTCCGTCAGCAATAGCCCATAAAAGCTCATTTTTATCAAAATCTTCTTTTGAAACTTCTTCGATTTTGCGCCGAATTTCTTTGTAGTCAGTGATGACGTCAACCATGGGATATCCTTATATTTTTTGCATGGAAAAAGGAATGTAAAACAACGACTAAATAAATAATTCCCGCATAATAAGCAAAGCTCATTAATACTACTTTAGTCTTTGTTAAACAACACTTATTTTCCAGCCATAAAACTGACTGGCTACCGCTCGTAAAATAATGTTTTTATATTTAAATTTTAAAAATAAATTATATCTATACCATGAATGAAAATTGACTATTAATTAATAGAACAAGGGGAATTCATTTAAAGGAGTTGATGGTTTTCATAGTTGATATATAACTGACAGGGATATATAAGCCTGAAGGGGCGGACTCAAAGATACGTCTCGACGGGAGATAACGCGATCGCGTTCTCATCGGTGTACCTGAAAGGATATCAGTTACGAAACTGAAAATTTATATGCTTTCAGCGTTTCCACAGCGACTACTGTGTTGTTACAGATAGAGTTGTCCCTGAATCTATGTCAGTTATAACGGTTACCCATGTTCCGGTTCATACCCGCAGCTTACCCGAGCTGCGGGCTCTCCGGGCCGGATAAGGCATAGCCGCCGTCCGGCACGCTTTTAGTTGCGATTGCGCATTACCCCTTCCTGCACGGTCGAAGCGACCAGCACGCCCTCCTGGGTATAAAACTCACCGCGGACAAACCCCCTGGCGCTGGATGCCGAGGTGCTTTCCACGCTGTACAGCAGCCACTGGTTCAGATCGAACGGGCGGTGGAACCACATGGAGTGGTCGATGGTGGCAATCTGAATACCTTTCTCCAGAAAACCCATTCCGTGCGGCTGTAGCGCAACCGGCAGGAAATTGAGATCCGAGGCATAACCCAGCAGATACTGATGGACGCGAATATCATCCGGCAGCGCGCCGTTGGCGCGGATCCACACCTGACGAGCCGGTTCAGCGACGTGACCTTTTAACGGATTATGAAATTCAACGGGACGCACCTCTAGCGGGCGGTCGCAGAGAAATTTATCTTTCAGCGCCTGCGGCAGCAGATGCGCCAGCGTTTGCGCGATTTCGGTTTCCGATTTCAGCCCGTCAGGGGCAGGGGCGTGCGGCATGGTTTTCTGATGCTCAAAGCCGCCTTCCGGCGCCTGGAACGAGGCGGTCATGTAAAAAATCGGCTTCCCGTTTTGCACAGCGGCGACCCGGCGGGCGCTGAAGCTGTTGCCGTCGCGTAGCACCTCGACATCATAAATAATCGGCTTCTGGCTGTCGCCGGGGCGTAAAAAGTAGCTGTGGAAAGAGTGAACCAGACGCTCCTGCGGCACGCTCTCTTTCGCCGCATACAGCGCCTGGCCGACAACCTGACCGCCAAATACCTGGCGTAATCCTAAGTCTTCACTTTGGCCGCGAAAGAGTCCTTCCTCAATTTTTTCCAGATTCAATAATGTCAGCAAATTATTCAGTGCCTGACTCATACGTGCTCTCCAGGTAACAACGACGCCGAAGCGAGAATAGGCAGAGTATAACCCAATTTAGTGAGTGGTCCGACGGGTGCAATAGTCTGAATGAAGGGCTTATTCCAGGCAAAAATCAGTGATATGTGCCACACTTATTGACGTTATGTATTTGTTAACCACTCTTCCGGCGGGGGGAAAGGCCTGCTGGTGCATTGATGATAAGGAGAATTGAATGAAACTCGTGCACATAGTAAGTGGTTTAGCGGTTGCGGTGTCACTGGCTGCCTGCGCGGATAAAAGCGCGGATATTCAGACGCCAGCGCCAAACCCGAACACTTCCATTAATGCTACACAGTCAACTATTCAGCAGCCTAATGTTTCAGGTACCGTATGGATCCGTCAGAAAGTAGCTTTGCCGCCTGACGCCGTCCTGACCGTCACCCTGTCCGACGCTTCGCTGGCCGATGCGCCGTCGAAAGTGCTGGCGCAGAAGGCGGTGCGTACCGAAGGTAAACAGGCGCCGTTCAGCTTCGTGCTGCCGTTTAACCCGGCCGACGTTAAGCCTAATGCCCGCATTCTGCTGAGCGCGGCGATTACCGTGAATGACAAGCTGGTATTTATTACCGATACCGTTCAGCCGGTGCTCAACCAGGGCGGAACGAAAGCTGACCTGACGCTGGTTCCGGTCCAGCAGACGGCGGTGCCTGTACAGGCAAGCGGCGGCGCGACTACTACCGTGCCGTCAACCTCGCCGACGCAGGTTACGCCATCCTCTGCCGTACCTGCGCCAACGCAGTTCTGAGTCTGCTTTGACCCTCTCCGCCCGGAGAGGGTCAGTAAATCCAGCGGTAACGCTGCAAATCAATTTTCCCGCTTCCCGAAACCTGTATCCCTTCAGACAATAACGCCTGACGCTGGCGTTGAAGATCCGGTCCGGTTAATGAAATGGCACCGTGTCGGTTCACCACCCGATGCCAGGGCAGGGTGCTGCCTTCCGGTAATCGTTTAAGTACGCCGCCCACCTGACGCGCCGCCCGCGGCGAGCCGGCGAGCTTCGCCACGTCGCCATAGGTGGTGACGCAGCCCTCGGGAATAGAGGCAACGATTTGCCAGACCCGCTGGGGGAAAGTATCTTGTCTGTCCATTGATTTTTCCTGCGCTAATCCTTCAGCATAATGGTGAACGGCCCCGGCGTGAAGCTACATTGCGCAAGAAAACAGCATCCGACGTCCGATAGCTTGCAATTGCCAGAGGCAGCAGTGATAATGCGCCTGCGCGTTGGTTCACAACGCTCTCAATGGGGGCTCTGTTGGTTCTCCCGCAACGCTACTCTGTTTACCAGGTCAGGTCCGGAAGGAAGCAGCCAAGGCAGATGACGCGTGTGCCGGGATGTAACTGGCAGGGCCCCCACCCAATTCTGCCGTCCGGCAAAGCCTGTTGCTTGTTATATTCCCGGCTTCGCGCAGGCGGCACGCTTCCCGCGTCGGCATATCGTCGCTAAAGGCGTTTCTCCGCCCACAGGATAAACTCCGCCTTCGGCAACGCTTTGCTGTACAGCCAGCCCTGTCCATAATGGACGCCGTGCTGGCGTAGCCACTCTTCCTGTTTTGCCGTTTCAATGCCCTCCGCTATCATTTTCAGCTTCAGCGCTTTCGCCATTTCAATGATATGCGGCGTTACGTTCTTATATTCCAGCGCATCCACGAACGATTTGTCGATTTTAAGGATATCCACCTCCAGATTCTGTAGATAGCTGAGGCTGGAATAACCGGTGCCGAAGTCGTCAATGTAAACAGCATGTCCCGCTTTACGATAGCGGGCGACAATTGGCGAGCTGGTTTTCGGATCGGCAAATTCGCGTTCCGTCAGCTCAAGTGCGATCTGCGAGGGGGCGATCTGGTGTCGGTTAAGCAAGGTGCTTAATAACGCCGGCAGCTTTTCAGAGGCCAGATCCTCCGACTCTATATTGATTGAAATGTGCTGCTCCGGGTGCTGCCGCAGCCATTTTCCCATCTCTTCAAATACCGTTTCGATAATAAGACGGGTGAGTGGTTCTGTCAGGCCGGTCTGCTCCGCCAGTGGAATGAAAAAATCCGGCGAGAGGTAGCAACCATCAGGCTGCGGCCAGCGCGCCAGGGCCTCGGCCCCGACCACTTTACCGCTGGCGAGCGAAACAACAGGCTGATAGTGAACCTTAATGTTGCGGTTGTGTATCGCATCCCGTAGCCGATGGTGTGGAGACTGGAGGCGACGCAGAATACGAAAAATAAGTACCGCAGCCAGCAGGCCTGGCGCAATCCCGGCCGGGATCCAGATTAATGCCTGCCGATACCAGATGTTATCCAGCGGATGCCGCGACGCCCAACTGACAATGGAAATCCCCATCTCCGGAAAGGGGCGGATCACATAAATGTTGCCGTGCCTCTCCAGCTGCCGGGGCGTCGTTTGTTGAGTGTATTGTAAAATGGCGGGCGGCAGCGCGTCGCTGCTGGCAATGACGCTATTTTGCTTAGCGCCGATAATCGCAACATCGATCTGCCATGCGCCAAAGGGGACGACGTCGATAAAAGAGGCGGGATCGATCATCACGATATAGCGCCCTTTTCCCAGCGCGGTCATATAACGCTCAATTCCCAGATCGTTGTGCTTCGTAAACCACGCGCGATAGCCGTCCGCGCTGATCCTCTGCGGGGGAGGGAAGACCACCGAGTGGCTCTCCTGTTCTAAAGAAGAGCAGCGTGGTGCGTTGTCTTCCAGATACAGCACTTCCTGGACATAGCGATAGCTGAAGGAAATTCGCCGCATAGCCAGTAAATGGTCATGCGTACAGGGCGTAACGTCAACCTTCTCAATTTCCTGAAGCGCTTTTTTAGCCTGCTGAACGACGCGTTCGGTACGTTCGTAGACAAGGGCGGAATAGTTATCCAGTTCCTCAATGAATTTCTTTTCGACCTGGCGTTGTGCAAGCCAGATACTCAATCCTACCGGCACAATAATGGAGAGGATAAGCACGCCTGCCGCCAGGCTGACCAGATGTCGTGTTGTCACGGCGATATCCTTATTAACGCGTCGTACAAAGAGTATATCCGATTGTGTTAAAAGCCCTGTAATCGATACCGTTAATATAAAAATTTTAATGGCGGAACATATTGAACCGCAGAGCAATCAGGGATAGAGTGTTGTTATGTTATATTGTAACAATTAAGAGGGAAACTATGCAGGTACTGAATTCTTTACGCAGTGCGAAGCAGCGCCATCCGGATTGTCAGTTAGTCCGGCGAAAAGGGCGTTTATATGTGATCTGCAAAACGAATCCGCGTTTTAAAGCGGTACAGGGGCGAAAGAAGCGGCGCTAAAATGCAGACGCGCGCCGGAGCAGACTTCCGGCGCGCGGAATCACGGTTGCGCTTCGGCGCGGGCGAGGGTGAAAATGTCGTAAAACGAGAGTTCGCCCTTGCGGCTTAACATCTTCTGTAACTGCGTCTTGTGCTCGTTAGCGACGCGGGGAGAGTGAAGAATGGTATTAATCAGCGTCGGAGGAACGAAACGCGTGTTGTACCACTCGCCGTTGTAGCAGACCCGCAGGTCCAGCACGTCGATATCTTCGTAACGATAGCGCGGGGCGACATCAAAAAAGAAGAAGCCGTTCAGCAGAATAAAAAGCACCACCAGCAGCCAGACCGAATCGACCAGCGTGTCTGATTGCAGCATAACCGCCAGCGTGGCAAGCCAGGCGATATACATGCCGATAAATAATCCGGGATGCTTACGGATAAAGCTGATACTAAAGCGCGGTCGATTATCGCGCTTTTCACGCTCATTCAGATCTTCAATGGTTTCGGTGAGCAGGCGTTGTATTTCTGTCATTCGTTGCCTTCGTGATTATAGCTGTTGCAGGTGACGCCCTATTTTAAGTAGGGCTTACAACTGAAGAAAGTAACAGATTAACCACAATTTAGCATAACAGTTACAATTCGCCGGAGAGGCGTTTGATGATCCGCGCCGGATTCCCGGCCACCACGACATCGTCGGGGACATTTTTCGTCACTACCGCGCCGGAGGCCACCACCACATTATCGCCAATCGTCACGCCAGGGTTAATTACCGCACGTCCGCCAATCCACACGTTATCACCAATGGTGACGGGCTTACCGAATTCCAGACCGCTGTTGCGTTCGGCGGCATCAAGAGGATGAGTGGCAGTATAAATATGCACGCCCGGCGCCAGCATGCAGTTATCACCTATATGAATCGGACAGACATCAAGCAATACGCAGTCAAAGTTGGCGTAAAACGCTTTGCCGAGAAAAATATTATAACCGTAGTCGCAGCGGAAGGAGGGCTCGATATAAGGGTTATCGCACCGGCCAAGCAGCGCGCTCAGAATCTCCCGGCGTTCGACTTTTTCATCCGGTGCGGTATGGTTATAGCGGTGAAGCCACTGGCGTGCTCGCAGTCTGTCCTGACATAAGGTTTCATCTGACGGGCGATACCGCTCACCCGCGATCATTTTTTGCTTTTCTGCACTCATTCCGACTCCACCGTAGGTTTAGGGTTAACTGACGCTCTACAGTAGAGGGAGAGTGACGGGCAGGGTACGTTCCCTGATTCATACTGTGACAGAATTCACATAGGTATTTCTGTGCTTAATACAAACCATAATAATGTTTCACGAAACATCCGAAACTTCTGATGAAAGGGGGATGTATTAGCGAATGAACTTCCACACGGAAGTGGGAATTTTGTCGTACAGTTTATTCATGGTTAATTCTGCAAGACGGTGATCCGCCGCTGAGTAAAATACGGCCAGTTCGTTGTCAGATAATTCATATTTATTTTTTTCAATCACACGCTCAAGTGTATCAATTGTCTGGCAGCGTCGTAAACGCATCAAGTAATCAGTTTTAGTTAATGGTTTATCGGACATAAATCTTACCTATGATTTTAATAGTATTTAACAAGACAAACTAACAGGATTCGCCCTAGTGGCAGTCACAAAGCAGCGAAACAAGCGGTTTCCCGATTTCCGCCATTTTTGCAGATCCTGCGTATTAATGCCGTAACTGCTGAACAACATAAATGTGTCGTCCAGATATTCATCGAGCTGCTCAATCAGCTTATTGTCCTCATTGTACTTAATCTTATAATTAAGTGCGAATGTGGCAATATGCTCTATCAGTTCGTTGAGTTGAAGGTTGATTGCCGAGGTTGGGTCGTTAACCCAGCCATGATTGCTTTCTTCAAGGTTTGCAAGGCTGTCATGATAAAGCGTTTCACAAAGAAATTTAAGCTGTGCGATATCATGTCTTTTGGGTGAGTATTCATCCATAACGCATCCCCTTCTTCGTGGTTTTAACTAACCGGACACCTTTCGGGATGGGTACTGCTAACAGACCTGGAACTTGCCCTCTCCTCCTGACGATTTAACTATAATCTACTCTAAAAAACTTTTCATCGTCATATTACGAAAAATTACAATTAAGTTAATAAAAGTACGACTTCGTTTAATCATTATAGCACGCCGTTTACCCGTCCCGAAAAGGGATATTTTTGTCAGAGCTGACTATTCATCAGCTTACCTTATCTTTTCATCAGCTTAGTCGACGTTGATCAAAACGCCAGTCAGTTTAATGCCAGGAATTGTCCTAATGTTGTAAGCGTAAAGAAAAAAATAAGATTGTGCTTACGCTGTTAAGAATAGCCTTGAGCGCGGTGGGGATTATCACTTTATTTTCTCGAGCGCGATAAAACGCGGTTTCAATAAAAGCCTTTAACTTTCGGACGAAAAAAAGGCCGCTTGCGCGGCCTTCAATACGTTATTGTCAGCGATGCTCTACGGCATGGCTGTGCTCAACGTCTTCACTCTTCCGGCTGAAGCGGCGGCGTACCACCACAAAGAAGACCGGAACGAAGAAGATAGCCAGCACGGTCGCGGTGACCATCCCGCCCATAACGCCCGTACCAACAGCGTTCTGCGCGCCGGAGCCTGCGCCGGAGCTGATAACCAGCGGCATAACGCCCAGAATGAACGCCAGCGAGGTCATCAGGATCGGACGTAAGCGCATACGCACCGCTTCCAGCGTCGCTTCTATCAGCCCTTTGCCTTCTTTATCCATCAGGTCCTTGGCGAATTCGACGATCAGTATCGCGTTCTTCGCCGACAGGCCAATGGTTGTGAGCAGGCCCACCTGGAAGTAGACGTCGTTGGTCAGTCCGCGGAAGGTTGCCGCCAACAGCGCGCCGATAACCCCCAGCGGAACGACCAGCATAACCGAGAACGGAATCGACCAGCTTTCATACAGCGCCGCCAGACAGAGGAAGACGACGATCAGCGAGATGGCATACAGGGCAGGGGCCTGGTTGCCCGACAGCCGTTCCTGATAGGACATCCCCGTCCAGTCATAGCCGATGCCGGATGGCAGCTTACTGGCCAGTTCTTCCATCATCGCCATCGCTTCACCGGTACTCTTACCTGGCGCCGCCTGGCCTAAAATTTCCATTGAAGGCAGACCGTTATAACGTTCCAGACGCGGTGAGCCGTACTCCCAGCGCGATGTAGAGAAGGCCGAGAACGGCACCATCTGACCATTGCTGCCGCGGACGTACCAGTTACCGATATCTTCCGGCAACATGCGGTATTTGGCCTGGGACATGACGTAAACTTTTTTCACACGACCGCGGTCGATAAAGTCGTTCACGTAGCTTCCGCCCCACGCTGCGCCGAGAGTGGTATTGATATCGCTGATAGAAACGCCCAGCGCCTGCGCTTTTTCCTGATCGATGTCGATCTTGAACTGCGGCGTATCTTCCAGACCGTTTGGACGTACCCCGACCAGCAGGTCCGGATGTTTCGCCACTTCGCCGAACAGCTGGTTACGCGCCTGGGTGAGTTTTTCATGCCCCAGACCCGCCTGGTCAATCAGCTGGAAGTCGAAACCGGTCGCCGTACCCAGCTCAACGATCGCTGGCAGGTTAAAGGCGAAGACCATCGCATCTTTAATCTGCGAGAAGGCCGCCGAAGCGCGTTGGGTAATCGCTTCAACTTTGTTCTCATCGCCCGGACGCTCGCCCCAGTCTTTCAGGGAGACGAAGGCGATACCGGTGTTCTGCCCGCGACCCGCAAAACCGAAGCCGTTAACCGCAAACACCGACTCAACGTTGGCTTTTTCTTTGGTCAGGAAATAGTCGGTCATCTCATCGAGAACTTTCTGCGTCCGTTCCTGAGTCGCACCGGCAGGTAACTGGGCCATGCTCAGGAATACCCCCTGGTCTTCATCCGGCAGGAAGGAGCTTGGCAGACGAACGAACAGAAAGGCCATGCCGACCACGATGATCAGATAAAGCAGCAGGTAACGACCGGTACTGCGCAGAATGTTGCCTACGCTGTCGGTGTAGTGATGCGTGCTCTTATCGAACATGCGGTTAAACCAGCCAAAGAAACCTTTTTTGCCTTCGCCATGATCGCCTTTGGCAACCGGCTTGAGCATGGTGGCGCACAGCGCTGGCGTCAGGATCAACGCGACCAGTACCGACAGCGCCATCGCGGAGACGATGGTGATGGAGAACTGACGGTAAATCGCCCCGGTTGAGCCGCCAAAGAAGGCCATCGGGATAAATACGGCTGACAGCACCATCGCGATACCCACCAGCGCGCCCTGAATCTGACCCATCGATTTCCGCGTCGCCTCCTTCGGCGGCAGTCCTTCTTCAGACATCACGCGCTCGACGTTCTCAACCACCACGATGGCGTCATCCACCAGCAGGCCGATGGCGAGCACCATCCCGAACATCGTCAGGGTGTTTATCGAGAAGCCGAACGCCGCAAGTACCGCAAAGGTTCCCAACAGTACCACCGGAACGGCGATGGTCGGGATCAGCGTCGCGCGGAAGTTTTGCAGGAACAGATACATCACCAGGAACACGAGGATGATCGCTTCCACCAGCGTTTTCACCACTTCGTGAATGGAGATTTTCACGAAAGGCGTGGTGTCATACGGATAAACGATTTTCAGACCCGACGGGAAGAACGGCTCCATCTTCACCAGTTCGGCGCGGATAGCCGACGCGGTATCCAGCGCGTTGGCGCCGGTCGCCAGTTTGATACCTAAACCGGAGGCTGGCTGGCCGTTAAACTTCGCAATAACGTCGTAGTTCTCGCCGCCCAGCTCGATTTTTGCAACGTCGCGCAGGCGAACCTGCGAACCATCCTGATTCACCTTCAGCAGAATTTTGCCGAACTCCTCGGTGGAGGTCAGACGCGTCTGGGCAATGATCGAGGCGTTAAGCTGCTGGCCTTTCACCGGCGGCGTACCGCCCAACTGGCCTGCCGCCACCTGGGCGTTCTGCGCTTTAATCGCGTTAATGACATCGACCGGGGTCAGCTGATAGTTGTTAAGCGCCGTCGGATCCATCCAGATACGCATCGCGTACTGCGAACCAAACAGCTGGACGTCGCCAACGCCGGAGGTACGGCTGATGGTGTCCTTCATGTTGGCGGCAACGTAGTCGGAAATATCTTCCTGGGTCATGGTGCCGTCGGTATTAATGACGCCAACCACCATCAGGAAGCTACTGGATGATTTCTCAACGCTCACGCCCTGTTGCTGAACTTCCTGCGGCAGCAGCGGCATCGCCAGCTGCAGTTTGTTCTGCACCTGCACCTGGGCGATATCCGCATCGGTGCCGGATTCAAACGTCAGGGTGATCTGCACCGTACCCGTGGAGTCACTGTTTGAGGACATGTACATCAGGTTATCGATACCGTTCATATTCTGTTCGATAACCTGCGTGACCGTGTCCTGCACGGTTTTGGCATCAGCGCCAGGGTAGGTTGCGGCGATCGTCACTGCGGGCGGCGCAATCGTTGGGTATTGCGCGACCGGCAGTTTGAGGATCGCAAGCCCCCCTGCCAACATGATGATAATGGCGATCACCCATGCGAATATGGGGCGATCGATAAAGAAATTAGGCATGTCTTAACGGCTCCTGTTTAAGTTAAGACTTAGACTGCTCAGGCTGGTTACCGTCGGCGGCTTGCTGTTTGTTATCCGCGGTAATCTCTTGCGCCTTCACCTGTACGCCAGGACGCACTTTTTGCAGACCGGTGACAACAACGCGATCGCCCGGCTTCAGCCCGTCGGTGACCAGCCATTTGTCGCCAATCGCCTGAGTGGCGACGATTTGACGGGTTTCCACTTTGTTATCCGCACCGACAACCAGCGCGGTTGCGTCGCCACGCGGCGTACGGGTCACCCCTTGTTGCGGCACCAGTAGCGCGTTGGGGTTAGTCCCTTCCTCCAGACGGGCGCGGACGAACATGCCCGGCAGCAGCGTGTGGTCAGGGTTAGGGAAGACGGCGCGTAGGGTGATAGACCCGGTGGTCTGATCGACGGTAACGTCTGAGAACTCAAGCGTGCCTGACTGCGGGAATTTAATGCCGTCGCTGGTCACCAGCTCGACTTTCGCCTTGCCGTTTTCCTGTTTCAGCGTTCCGTTAGCCAGCTCTTGCTTCAGGCGCAGGAAGTCATTGCTTGACTGGGTCACATCAACATAGATGGGATCAAGCTGCTGGACGGTCGCCAGCGCGGTAGCCTGACCGTTTTGCACCAGCGCGCCCTCGGTGACGGCCGATTTACCAATGCGTCCGCTAATCGGCGAGGTCACTTTGGTATAAGCCAGGTTGATACGCGCGGTTTCGACTGCGGCTTTCGCGGCCGTCACGGCGGCGTTTGCCTGCTGCGCATCCGCCAGCGCCTGGTCGTAATCCTGCTTACTGATGTACTGCGTGCCGATCAGTTTCTTATAACGGTTCACCGTGACCTGGGCAAGGCTGGCTGCGGCCTGGGCCTTCGCCAGATCGCCTTTCGCACTTTCGTAAGACGCCTGATAAGTCGCAGGATCAATCTGATAGAGAGATACACCTGCTTCGATATCGCTACCTTCTTCGAAATTACGCTTCAGGATAATACCGCTTACCTGAGGGCGAACTTCCGCAATGCGGAAAGCGCTGGTGCGACCCGGGAGTTCAGTGGTGATCTGTAGAGGTTCGGTTTTGAGCGTCACGACCCCAACTTCCGGCATCTGCTGCCCCCCTTGTTGGGCCTGTTTGTCGTCACATCCTGTTAGCGCTAAGCTGCCTGAGAGCATCAGAACGATCGCCAGAGGCGTTAACCCTCTGTTTTTGTTCATATGTAAACCTCGAGTGTCCGATTTCAAATTGATCAATGGTCAAAAGTCCACAAACCCATTGCTGCGTTTATATTATCGTCGTGCTATGGTACATACATTCATAAATGTATGTAAATCTAACGCCTGTAAAGTCACCGACATATGGCACGAAAAACCAAACAACAAGCGCAGGAAACACGACAACACATTCTGGATGTAGCGCTACGTTTGTTCTCGCAGCAAGGGGTATCTTCCACCTCGCTCGCGGAGATTGCAAAAGCCGCTGGCGTCACTCGCGGCGCAATCTATTGGCATTTCAAAAACAAGTCGGATTTATTTAGTGAAATCTGGGAGCTATCAGAATCCAACATTGGTGAGCTTGAGACTGAGTATCAGGCAAAATTCCCCGACGATCCACTATCAGTGTTGAGAGAAATTCTAGTTCATCTTCTTGAATCCACCGTGACGGAAGAGCGGCGACGTTTATTGATGGAAATTATATTCCACAAATGCGAATTCGTGGGAGAAATGGCCGTCGTGCAGCAGGCGCAGCGGAATATTTGTGTGGAAAGCTATGATCGCATTGAGCAAACGCTAACGCATTGTATCAATGCCAGAATGTTACCCGCCAATCTTCTCACGCGCCGCGCGGCGATTATTATGCGCGGCTACATTTCCGGGATTATGGAAAACTGGCTGTTTGCGCCGCATTCCTTTGATCTTAAAAAAGAAGCGCGGGATTACGTCGCTGTGTTGCTGGAAATGTTTATGTTTTGCCCGACGCTGCGGGCCGCCGCGCCTGACGCTTCCGCCGGAGCGGGACTCCAGGAATAGTCCTGGACGATTCCGCTGCCGCTATTCTGCCTCTGAGAGCCGTGATATTCTTGTGCGTTGACTATTTTCGGTCGTCTTTCCGGTTCAGAAACCCTCATTCACATGACTATGTTGCAGCTCTTCAAACGTTCATCGCGCCGCGTTTTTTTCATGGCGGCTGTTTGTCTCCTGGTATTGTCCTGCCCGCCACTGGTGCTTGCCCGCGCGTCGGCTAACGGCGACCTGCCCGCAAAGGCGGAAGTGCAAAGCCAGCTGGAAGCGCTCAATAAACAAAAGAGTCTTTCTCCGCTGGACAAGCTGGTGCAGCAGGATCTCACCGATACTCTCACCACGCTGGATAAAATCGAACAGGTAAAAGAGGAGACGGTACAGCTTCGCCAGAAGGTGACGCAGGCGCCGGAAAAAATGCGTCAGGCGACGGAAGCGCTTAACGCGCTGAGCGATGTGGATAATGATGACGAGACGCGCAAAACGCTCAGCACGCTGTCGCTGCGCCAGTTAGAGCTGCGCGTAGCGCAGGCGCTGGATGATTTACAGAATGCCCAGAACGACCTCGCCGCCTATAACAGCCAGCTGGTGTCGCTGCAAACGCAGCCTGAGCGGGTACAGAATGCGATGTATGCCGCTTCCCAGCAGCTTCAGCAAATCCGTAACCAGCTGGATGGCACCAGTGCCGGAGAATCTGCGTTGCGGCCAACCCAACAGGCGCTTTTACAGGCGCGGCAGGTGTTACTCAACGCCCAGATTGAGCAACAGCGCAAAAGCCTCGAAGGCAACACCGTGCTGCAGGATATGTTGCAAAAGCAGCGTGATTACGTCACCGCTAACAGCAATCGGCTTGAACATCAGCTGCAGTTATTGCAGGAAGCGGTAAACAGCAAGCGGCTGACGCTCACCGAGAAAACGGCGCAGGAGGCTATCTCGCCGGATGAAACCGCCCGTATCCAGGCCAATCCGCTGGTGCAACAGGAGCTGGATATTAACCATCAGCTCAGCCAGCGGCTGATTACCGCCACCGAGAATGGCAACTCGCTGATGCAGCAAAACATCAGGGTCAAAAACTGGCTGGATCGCGCGTTGCAATCTGAACGTAACATTAAAGAGCAAATCGCGGTGCTGAAAGGCAGTCTGCTGCTGTCGCGTATTTTATATCAGCAGCAGCAAACGTTGCCCTCGGCGGATGAACTCTCAGACATGACCAACCGCATTGCCGATTTGCGTCTTGAGCAGTTTGAGGTTAACCAGCAGCGTGATGCGCTGTTCCAGAACGATGCGTATGTCGCCAGACTGGAAGAGGGCCACGCCAGCGAGGTGAATGATGAAGTTCACGACGCGCTGCTACAGGTTGTCGATATGCGCCGCGAGCTGCTGGATCAGCTTAATAAACAGTTGGGCAATCAGCTGATGATGGCCATTAACCTGCAAATCAATCAGCAGCAGTTAATGAGCGTCTCGACCAGCCTGAAAGAGATCCTGACTCAGCAAATTTTCTGGGTAAACAGCAACCGCCCAATGGACTGGGACTGGATTAAGGCGTTTCCGCAAACTCTCAAAGAGCAGTTTAAGGCGATGAAAATCACCGTGAACTGGGAGAAAGCCTGGCCTGCGGTATTTATCGCCTTTCTCGCCGGCTTGCCGCTGTTGCTGATCGCCGGCGTGATTCGCTGGCGTCTGAAATGGCTGAAAGCTTATCAGCAGAAGCTTGCCGCTGCGGTCGGCTCTCTGCGTAACGACAGTCAGCTCAATACGCCGAAAGCGATTCTTATCGATCTGATTCGCGCTCTGCCGGTATGCCTGGCGATCCTCGCCCTCGGTCTGATATTGCTGACCATGCAGCTGAATATCAGCGATCTGCTGTGGGCGTTCAGCAAGAAGCTGGCTATTTTCTGGCTGGTCTTTGGCCTGTGCTGGAAAGTGCTCGAAAAAGATGGCGTGGCGATCCGTCACTTTGGCATGTCCGCGCAGCTGACCAGCCACTGGCGGCGCCAGATTGTGCGCGTTAGCCTGGCGCTGCTGCCGCTGCACTTCTGGTCGGTGATGGCGGAGCTTTCTCCGCTGCATCTGATGGACGATGTACTGGGGCAGGCGATGATTTTCCTCAACCTGCTGCTTATCGCGCTGTTGGTATGGCCGATGTGCCGTGAAAGCTGGCGTGATAAAGAGTCGCACAGTCTGCGTCTGGTCACCATTACCATTTTGTCGATTATTCCGCTCGCCCTGATGGTGCTGACCGCAACCGGCTATTTCTACACCACGTTACGTCTGGCAGGGCGCTGGATTGAAACGGTCTATCTGGTGATTATCTGGAACCTGCTGTATCAGACGGTATTACGTGGACTAAGCGTGGCGGCGCGGCGAATCGCCTGGCGTCGCGCGCAGGCCCGTCGGCAGAATCTGGTGAAAGAGGGGGCTGAAGGGCTGGAACCGCAGGAGGAGCCGGCTATCGCGCTGGAGCAGGTTAACCAGCAAACGCTGCGCATTACCATGCTGCTGATGGTATCCCTGTTCGCGGTTGTGTTCTGGGCGATTTGGTCCGATCTGATCACCGTGTTCAGCTATCTCGACAGCATCACGCTCTGGCACTATAACGGCACCGAAGCGGGCGCGGCGGTAGTGAAAAACGTGACGATGGGCAGTCTGCTGTTCGCCATTATCGCCTCAATGGTGGCCTGGGCGCTGATCCGCAACCTCCCGGGGCTGCTGGAGGTGCTGGTGCTCTCACGGCTGAAAATGCGCCAGGGAGCGTCGTATGCGATCACTACCATCCTGAATTACATCATTATCGCCGTCGGCGCGATGACGGTCTTTGGCTCGCTGGGCGTCTCGTGGGATAAATTGCAATGGCTGGCGGCGGCGCTGTCGGTCGGTCTCGGCTTTGGTTTACAGGAGATCTTCGGTAACTTCGTCTCCGGTCTGATTATCCTGTTTGAACGCCCGGTGCGGATTGGCGATACGGTGACCATCGGCACCTTCTCCGGCACCGTCAGTAAGATCCGCATTCGCGCGACGACCATCACCGATTTCGATCGCAAAGAGGTGATCATCCCCAATAAGGCGTTTGTCACCGAGCGTCTGATCAACTGGTCGCTGTCCGATACCACCACCCGTCTGGTGATCCGTATCGGCGTCGCCTACGGTTCGGACCTGGAAAAAGTGCGTAAAGTGCTGCAGCAGGCGGCGATGGAGCATCCGAAAGTGATGCACGATCCGCAGCCTGAAGTGTTTTTTACCACTTTCGGCGCCAGTACGCTGGATCATGAACTGCGTTTATATGTCCGCGAACTGCGCGATCGCAGCCGCACGGTGGATGAACTGAATCGCGCTATCGATCGTCTGTGTCGTGAAAACGACATCGATATCGCCTTTAACCAGCTTGAAGTGCATCTGCGCAACGAGAAGGGCGATGAAGTAAAAGAAGTGACGCGTGAGATAAAAGGCGACGATCCGACGCCTGCGATGGGCTAAGCGATTCAGGGGCGACAGCGGTCGCCCCGTCCCGTATTTACTTCGACAGCGCGGTCAACTCGTCGGCGCTCAGGCCGGTAAAACGGGAAATCGCAGCGGTGTCTATTCCCTCTTCCAGCATTTTTCGTGCGATGGCGCGGGCCTCCGCCTGACGGCCTTCCACCATACCAAGCTCTATCCCTTCAGTACGCCCTTTCTCTTCCAGCCATTCGGCAATCGTCATCAGTTGGTCCTTATACTGTGGCGCACTGCGGGCCAGTTGGCGAATCAGCGCACCGGGGTCTGCGGTATTACCTGCTTTCAGCATATAGTTGATCAACACGTTGAGTTGCGAATCGCTAAGACACTTCTGTGATAACAGGGTGATTAGCTGATCCAGTAATTCGCTCAGATCGCGCTGACGAATATGTTTTTGCAGGAGTTCCAGCATCGCTATCCGTTGATGCTGCAGGATCTGATTATCCGGAATATCCGTCAGGTCCACCAGTGGAAATTCGTTGCTGTAAAGCGTTTTTGCCATTTCCGGCTCGTTGAACATACTCTGCCAGGCTTTGTTGAATAAATCGAACTTTTGCTGAGTTGAAGGATCAGATCACGCATCCTCCCGACAACACAGACCATTCCGTGGCAAAGCAAAAGTTCAGAATCACCAACTGGTCCACCTACAACAAAGCTCTCATCAACCGTGGCTCCCTCACTTTCTGGCTGGATGATGAGGCGATTCAGGCCTGGTATGAGTCGGCAACACCTTCATCACGAGGAAGGCCCCAGCGCTATTCTGATCTCGCCATCACCACCGTTCTGGTGATTAAACGCGTATTCCGGCTGACCCTGCGGGCTGCGCAGGGTTTTATTGATTCCATTTTTGCCCTGATGAACGTTCCGTTGCGCTGCCCGGATTACACCAGTGTCAGTAAGCGGGCAAAGTCGGTTAATGTCAGTTTCAAAACGTCCACCCGGGGTGAAATCGCACACCTGGTGATTGATTCCACCGGGCTGAAGGTCTTTGGTGAAGGCGAATGGAAAGTCAGAAAGCACGGCAAAGAGCGCCGTCGTATCTGGCGAAAGTTGCATCTTGCTGTTGACAGCAACACACATGAAGTTGTCTGTGCAGACCTGTCGCTGAATAACGTCACGGACTCAGAAGCCTTCCCGGGCCTTATCCGGCAGACTCACAGAAAAATCAGGGCAGCCGCGGCAGACGGGGCTTACGATACCCGGCTCTGTCACGATGAACTGCGCCGCAAAAAAATCAGCGCGCTTATTCCTCCCCGAAAAGGTGCGGGTTACTGGCCCGGTGAATATGCAGACCGTAACCGTGCAGTGGCTAATCAGCGAATGACCGGGAGTAATGCGCGGTGGAAATGGACAACAGATTACAACCGTCGCTCGATAGCGGAAACGGCGATGTACCGGGTAAAACAGCTGTTCGGGGGTTCACTGACGCTGCGTGACTACGATGGTCAGGTTGCGGAGGCTATGGCCCTGGTACGAGCGCTGAACAAAATGACGAAAGCAGGTATGCCTGAAAGCGTGCGTATTGCCTGAAAACACAACCCGCTACGGGGGAGACTTACCCGAAATCTGATTTATTCAACAAAGCCACTCTGCCAGTTAAGACTGTAAGGCCGCGGGCTTTCAGGCCTCTGATAAAAGAGGATCGGCACCACCAGCGGCAAGGTTTTATGCCCGGCATCAAGGTGGCGCTGCATCGCTGCAATGGCATAGCGCATTAAGCGGAAGGCCATAAATTTATCCGTCGAACTCTGGTGCTCAATCAGCGCATAAACGTAGCCCGGGCCCTGGCTGGTCTGTACAGAGTAGAGAATATCGGAGTAGCGGTTGCGTAAATCCTCTTCAATAAAGCTTCCAGATTCCAGCTTCAGGGTATCCAGACTGCAGATGTGCAGGAAGCTGTCAGGTAAATGAATCTGCAGAAAATCCTTCGCGACGGCTTTCTGCATAAGCATCTGCCGGAACACCGCGTCGTGTGGCGAAGTGGGAAGTCGTTCCATGATCTGTCCATTGTTGCGTTTCGTTACGACGAATTTGCCTTCTGCCGTAACGCGCCGCCAGATGGCTTTTACCCGCTTTGCGAGGCGCCTTCCGAGCTTTTTAGTTTATTTTCATAATCACGCATCACAATTTCCAGCGCGCGTAGCACCGTTCGGGGCGGAAGTTGATTTTCTTCCAACAACACAATCAAATCGACGGCCAGTTTGACTTCGTCCGGGGCGTTTTCCAGCGACATGTTTTCTCCGGGGATTAGCGGGTTAAGCGCGCCAGGACGCGTTCAATGTGATCCAGCGCCTGACGACAGCGCGTCAGGCGGCCTTCATAAATGACAACTTCGTGCTCAAGCGCCTGTTTCTCGCTCGGGCTGGCCGCTCCGTCCAGCCGGTTTTTACGCTGCCGGGTCATCTCCAGCAGGCGGCGCTCAAATTCCTGATGCTGAATACGTCGGCGCTGCCACTTTGCCAGCGCTGGCGAGGCGCTGTCCCATGCCCGAAGCGACCAGCTGGCGCTCTCCCGCGCGATAGCCTCCAGCTGCGAAGCGAGATGTTCCGCCAGCCAGACGACCTGCGGGCGTTGCTGCTGCAAAACGGCCTGCCGCAGCGCCTGAAGATTCGCCTCTGCTTCCTCCAGGCACGCCTGAAGGCAGGTACTTCGGGTATGAAAAAGATGGCGATCGAAACGGGGACTGAGCGTGGCGTGCTGTGCGACAGGCGCGCAACGCTGGCGCAGTTCGGCAAGCCGATCGTCCAGCTTTTGGAGCAGCATGGCGGTTTTCAATTCAACACTCCAATGAAAATGATAACTGTTATGCTAAAGTAGCGTTCTGGTTTGCGACATGCCTTTATTATGCAACGAATCTTTTTGATCATCACGGGCTGGCTGGCGGTTATTCTGGGAACGCTTGGCGTGGTATTGCCGCTCCTGCCGACGACGCCGTTTATTCTGCTGGCAGCCTGGTGCTTTGCCCGCTCGTCGCCGCGCTTTCATCAGTGGTTGCTGTACCGCTCCTGGTTTGGCAGCTATCTGCGCTACTGGCAAAAACATAAGGCGATGCCGCCTGGCGCGAAGCCGCGCGCGATTATCCTGATCTTGGTGACCTTTGGCGTCTCGCTCTGGCTGACGCCGATGCTGTGGGTGAGGATACTGCTGCTGGTTATTCTCGCCTGTTTGCTGATTTTTATGTGGCGAATTCCGGTGGTTGATGAAAAGCAACAAAAGCACTGAAGCATAATAAACGCGGTTGCAATTATTCCCGGTAGCCAGTAAATTCGACCGTTTTCGAGCACAGGCGCGCCTGGTCAAAGGTTAACCATTATGTTACTTTGGCTTTACAGACACATCATCATCCCGGGTGCATCAAAGCAGCCTGAAGGATGATAAGTAAAGCGCGCGATGTGAAGTAATACCGTATCAATCAGGCACACACTTATGACCGCGACTGCACAGCAGCTTGAGTTTCTCAAAAATAGCATTAAAAGCATTCAGGACTACCCAAAACCGGGCATTCTTTTCCGCGATGTTACCAGCTTGCTGGAAGACCCGAAGGCTTACGCGCTCAGCATTGAATTGCTGGTTGAGCGATATAAAAATGCGGGGATTACCAAAGTGGTTGGTACTGAAGCGCGCGGCTTCCTGTTTGGCGCGCCGGTGGCGCTGGGGCTGGGCGTCGGCTTCGTTCCGGTACGCAAACCGCGTAAGCTGCCGCGTGAAACCATTGACGAGAGCTACGAGCTGGAATACGGCACCGATCGGCTGGAAATCCACGTCGATGCGATTAGCCCTGGCGACAAAGTGCTGGTGGTTGACGATCTGCTGGCGACCGGCGGCACCATTGAAGCGACCGTGAAGCTGATCCGCCGTCTGGGCGGCGAAGTGCGCGATGCGGCGTTTATTATCAACTTACCGGATCTGGGCGGTGAAGCGCGCCTGGAGAAATCCGGTATCGCCAGCTACTCTCTGGTCTCCTTCGCCGGGCATTAATCCCGACGCCCACAATCTCGCTCATTGAGCGAGGTTGTGTTAGCATTCCCCCCTATGAATTCACCTTCCAGCGTTTCAGAGCCAGCCAATGAGTTATCAGGTTTTAGCCCGAAAATGGCGTCCACAATCCTTTGCTGACGTAGTCGGCCAGGAACATGTGCTGACCGCCCTGGCGAACGGCTTATCGTTAGGGCGTATTCACCACGCATATCTTTTTTCCGGTACCCGCGGGGTCGGTAAAACCTCTATCGCCCGTCTGCTGGCGAAGGGACTGAACTGCGAAACCGGGATTACCGCCACGCCTTGCGGCGTATGCGACAACTGCCGTGAAATCGAGCAGGGTCGGTTTGTCGATCTGATTGAGATTGATGCCGCGTCGCGCACCAAAGTAGAGGATACCCGCGATCTGCTGGATAACGTGCAGTACGCGCCTGCGCGCGGTCGTTTTAAAGTTTATCTGATCGACGAAGTGCACATGCTGTCCCGCCACAGCTTTAACGCGCTGCTGAAAACCCTTGAAGAGCCGCCGGCGCACGTAAAATTCCTGCTGGCGACCACCGATCCGCAGAAGCTGCCGGTGACTATTTTATCCCGCTGCCTGCAGTTCCATCTTAAGGCGCTGGATGTCGATCAGATCCGCCATCAGCTTGAGCACATTCTTGATGAAGAGCACATCGCGCATGAACCTCGCGCGCTGCAACTGCTCTCCCGCGCGGCGGACGGCAGCCTGCGCGATGCGCTCAGCCTGACCGATCAGGCCATCGCCAGCGGTGACGGCCAGATTACCACCCAGGCGGTGAGCGCGATGCTCGGTACGCTGGATGACGATCAGGCGCTGTCGCTGGTTGAAGCGGTGGTCGCCGCCGACGGCGAACGCGTGATGTCGCTGGTGAACGAGGCGGCGGCGCGGGGGATCGAATGGGAAGCGCTGCTGGTGGAAATGCTCGGCCTGCTGCACCGCATTGCGCTGGTCCAGCTTTCGCCCGCCGCGCTGGGTAGTGACATGGCGATGATTGAAGTGCGGATGCGTGAACTGGCGCGTACCGTACCGCCAACGGACGTACAGCTTTATTACCAGACGTTGCTGATTGGCCGCAAAGAGCTGCCTTACGCGCCGGATCGGCGGATGGGGGTGGAGATGACCCTGCTGCGCGCGCTGGCCTTCCACCCGCGTATGCCGTTGCCGGAACCGGAGACGCCGCGTCAGTCCTTTGCGCCCGTTGCCCCGACAGCGGTAATGAACCCGACGCAGGTGCCGCAACAGTCAGCGCCAGCGCCGCAGCAGACGCCAGCCGCGCCGTTGCCCGACGCCACCAGTCAGGTGCTGGCGGCGCGCAGTCAGCTGCAGCGCGCGCAGGGAGCAACCAAAGCAAAAAAGAGTGAACCGGCAGCCGCTACCCGCGCGCGGCCGGTGAATAACGCTGCGCTGGAGAGGCTGGCATCGGTTACGGAACGCGTGCAGGCGCGTCCGGCGCCGTCGGCGCTCGAACAGGCGCCGGCGAAAAAAGAGGCCTATCGCTGGAAGGCGACCACGCCGGTCGCCGAGGTGAAAAAGGTTGTCGCCACGCCGAAAGCGCTAAAGAAAGCGCTGGAGCATGAAAAGACGCCAGAGCTGGCGGCGAAGCTGGCAGCGGAGGCTATCGAACGCGATCCGTGGGCGGCGCAGGTCAGTCAGCTATCGCTGCCGAAGCTGGTTGAACAGGTGGCGCTCAACGCCTGGAAAAAAGAGAACGGCAACGCGGTCTGCCTGCATTTACGCTCCAGCCAGCGTCACCTGAACTCCGCGGGCGCGCAGCAAAAGCTGGCCGAAGCGCTGAGCGAGCTGGCGGGAACAACGGTTGAACTGACTATCGTAGAAGATGATAATCCGGCGACGCGTACGCCGCTGGAGTGGCGTCAGGCGATATATGAAGAAAAACTTGCGCAGGCGCGCGAGTCGATAGTTGCGGATAATAACATCCAGAACCTGCGTCGATTCTTTGATGCGGAGCTGGATGAAGAGAGTATTCGTCCCATTTGATCGTAAGCGAGGCTTACGATTGTTATCCCTTAACGTGATTGAGAGAGAAGCCTATGTTTGGTAAAGGCGGTCTGGGCAACCTGATGAAGCAGGCCCAGCAGATGCAGGAAAAAATGCAGCAGATGCAGGAAGAAATTGCGAAGCTGGAAGTCACCGGCGAGTCCGGCGCGGGTCTGGTGAAAGTGACCATCAACGGCGCGCACAACTGCCGCCGTGTGGAGATCGACCCGAGCCTGCTCGAAGATGACAAAGAGATGCTGGAAGATCTGGTTGCTGCCGCATTCAACGATGCTGCTCGCCGTATTGAAGAGACCCAGAAAGAAAAAATGGCCTCTGTCTCCTCCGGTATGCAACTGCCGCCGGGCTTTAAGATGCCGTTCTGATGCAAACCAGCCCGCTGTTAACTCAGCTTATGGAAGCGCTTCGCTGTCTGCCGGGCGTCGGTCCGAAGTCGGCGCAGCGCATGGCGTTTACGCTGCTTCAGCGTGACCGCAGCGGCGGGATGCGTCTGGCGCAGGCGCTGACCCGGGCGATGTCGGAAATCGGCCACTGCGCCGATTGCCGGACCTTCACCGAGCAGGAGGTGTGCAATATCTGTTCGAACCCGCGACGTCAGGAAAACGGCCAGATTTGCGTCGTCGAAAGCCCGGCGGATATTTACGCGATTGAGCAGACCGGGCAGTTTTCCGGGCGCTACTTTGTGCTGATGGGGCATCTGTCGCCGCTCGACGGCATCGGGCCGGATGATATCGGGCTTGACCGACTTGAGCAGCGTCTCTCTGCCGAGCCGCTCAACGAGGTGATCCTCGCGACTAACCCGACGGTCGAAGGCGAAGCCACCGCCAACTATATTGCCGAGCTTTGCGCGCAATATGGCGTCGATGCCAGCCGTATCGCCCACGGCGTGCCGGTTGGCGGCGAACTGGAAATGGTCGACGGCACCACGCTGTCGCACTCTCTTGCCGGTCGCCATAAGCTTAAATTCTGAACAAACGGAGGCTGCGTTGGCGGCCTCCGCTTGAAATTTTTCCTGCGCGTCCCCATTTCCCCCTCAACGTGTTTTTACCATTAAAAATGGCATTGTTGAGGTAGATCTACATGAAAGGACAAGAAACTCGCGGTTTTCAGTCAGAGGTAAAACAGCTTCTGCATCTGATGATCCATTCTCTGTATTCCAATAAAGAAATCTTCCTGCGTGAGCTTATCTCTAACGCCTCTGATGCGGCAGACAAGCTGCGTTTTCGCGCGCTGTCAAACCCGGACCTCTATGAAGGCGACGGTGAACTGCGTGTGCGCGTCTCTTTCGATAAAGATAAGCGTACGTTGACCATCGCCGACAACGGCGTGGGGATGAACCGTGATGATGTCATTGACCATCTGGGAACCATCGCGAAGTCCGGCACCAAATCGTTCCTTGAGTCGCTGGGCTCGGATCAGGCGAAAGACAGCCAGCTGATCGGTCAGTTCGGGGTCGGTTTCTACTCCGCGTTTATCGTCGCTGATAAAGTCACCGTGCGCACCCGCGCCGCGGGCGACCAGCCGGAAAACGGCGTGTTCTGGGAGTCCGCAGGCGAAGGCGAATACACTGTTGCCGACATCACCAAAGACGATCGCGGTACCGAAATCACCCTGCACCTGCGCGAAGGCGAAGATGAGTTCCTCGACGACTGGCGCGTGCGCTCGATCATCAGCAAGTATTCCGATCATATTGCGTTGCCGGTAGAGATTGAAAAGCAGGAAGAGAAAGACGGTGAAACCGTTGTCTCCTGGGAGAAAATCAACAAGGCGCAGGCGCTGTGGACGCGTAACAAGTCTGAAATCAGCGAAGACGAATACAAAGAGTTCTATAAACATATTGCCCATGACTTTACCGATCCGCTCTCCTGGAGCCATAACCGCGTGGAAGGGAAGCAGGAGTACACCAGCCTGCTGTATATTCCGTCTCAGGCGCCGTGGGATATGTGGAACCGCGATCACAAACACGGGCTGAAACTGTACGTGCAGCGCGTCTTTATCATGGACGACGCCGAGCAGTTTATGCCGAACTATCTGCGCTTCGTGCGCGGCCTGATTGATTCCAACGATCTGCCGCTGAACGTTTCCCGCGAAATCCTGCAGGACAGCAGCGTCACCCGCAATCTGCGCAGCGCGCTGACCAAACGCGTATTGCAGATGCTGGAGAAACTGGCGAAGGACGATGCGGAAAAATATCAGACCTTCTGGAAACAGTTTGGTCTGGTGCTGAAAGAAGGTCCGGCTGAAGATCATGCCAACCAGGAAACCATCGCGAAGCTGATGCGTTTTGCTTCCACCCATACCGATTCGTCCGCGCAGACCGTGTCGCTGGAAGATTACGTTTCGCGCATGAAAGAGGGGCAGGAGAAAATTTATTACATCACCGCCGACAGCTATGCGGCAGCGAAGAGCAGCCCGCACCTGGAGCTGCTGCGTAAGAAAGGTATCGAGGTCCTGCTGCTCTCCGACCGCATCGACGAGTGGATGATGAATTACCTGACCGAATTCGACGGCAAAGCCTTCCAGTCCGTGGCGAAAGCGGATGAGTCGATCGAAAAACTGGCTGATGAAGTCGACGAAAGCGCAAAAGAGGCGGAAAAGGCGCTGGAACCGTTTGTTGAGCGTGTGAAAACGCTGCTCGGCGACCGGGTAAAAGAGGTGCGTCTGACGCATCGTCTGACCGATACGCCAGCGATTGTCACTACCGATGCGGACGAAATGAGCACCCAGATGGCGAAGCTGTTTGCCGCTGCGGGGCAGGCCGTACCGGAAGTGAAATACATCTTTGAACTCAATCCGGACCACGTGCTGGTGAAACGCACCGCGGACACCGAGGATGAGGCGCAGTTCAAAGAGTGGGTGGAACTGCTGCTGGATCAGGCGCTGTTTGCCGAACGCGGTACGCTGGAAGATCCGAACCAGTTTATCCGCCGCATGAACCAACTGCTGGTTTCCTGACCGAGGTAATAACTGCCGGATGGCGGCGTAAACGCCTTATCCGGCCTACGGGCAGGTTGTTATGGCCAGGCCTGATAAGCGCAGCGCCTTCAGGTGGATGTGGTGCCGGATGGCGGCGTAAACGCCTTATCCGGCCTACGGGCAGGTTGCAGTGGCCAGGCCTGATAAGCGCAGCGCCATCAGGCGGACATGATGCCGGATGATGGTGTAAGCGCCTTATCCGGCCTACGGGCAGGTACTGTTGGTAGGTCGAATAAACCTCTGCGCCATCCGGCATTTTTTTATTTATCCCTCTCTTTTGTTAATTTCCCGCCATTAACCGATTCAGCGCAGGGTACCTTCCTTGAGCGAAATGCGTGATGGTGGTATCGTTTAGCGCTTTTTTTAAAACATCGACAACCTTAAGGGGATTTTCGTAATGCGTATCATTCTGCTTGGCGCTCCGGGCGCGGGTAAAGGAACTCAGGCTCAGTTCATCATGGAGAAGTATGGTATTCCGCAAATCTCCACCGGCGATATGCTGCGTGCCGCCGTCAAATCTGGCTCCGAGCTGGGTAAAAAAGCGAAAGATATTATGGACGCCGGTAAGCTGGTGACCGATGAGCTGGTGATCGCGCTGGTAAAAGAGCGTATCGCTCAGGAAGATTGCCGTAATGGTTTCCTGTTAGACGGCTTCCCGCGTACTATCCCGCAGGCTGACGCCATGAAAGAGGCGGGCATCGTGGTGGATTACGTTCTTGAATTTGACGTACCGGATGAGCTGATCGTTGACCGTATTGTGGGCCGCCGCGTACACGCCGCCTCTGGCCGCGTTTACCACATCAAATTCAATCCGCCGAAAGTTGAAGGCAAAGATGATGTGACCGGCGAAGATCTGACCACCCGTAAAGACGACCAGGAAGAAACCGTGCGTAAGCGCCTGGTGGAATATCATCAGATGACCGCGCCGCTGATTGGCTACTATCAGAAAGAAGCGGAAGCGGGTAACACCCAATACGCTAAAGTTGACGGCACCCAGGCCGTTGCCGACGTGCGCGCAGATCTGGAAAAAATCCTCGGTTAAGTCAGCGCCGAAAATGCCGGATGGCGATGCAGATGCCTTATCAGGCCAGGCGTAATGCCCGGACCTGATAAGCGTAGCGCCATCAGGCAAATCCCCAAAAATACCTCTCGCAGCAATTAGTTCTTCTTCTCCTCTTTTCCGCTACAATTATCAACAATTTGAATCGATAAGAGGCGGTAATGCGTCAGACGAAAACCGGTATTTTATTGGCTAACCTCGGTACGCCCGATGCGCCCACCCCAGCGGCAGTAAAACGCTATCTCAGACAATTTCTCAGCGACAGGCGCGTTGTCGATACGCCCCGTCTTTTGTGGTGGCCGCTGTTACGCGGGGTGATTCTGCCGCTGCGCTCCCCGCGCGTGGCGAAACTCTATCAGTCCATCTGGATGGAGGGTGGTTCGCCGCTGATGGTGTACAGCCGTCAGCAGCAGCAGGCGCTTGCCGCGCGCCTGCCGGAAACGCCGGTTGCGCTGGGCATGAGCTATGGCTCGCCGTCGCTGGAAAGCGCTGTGGACGAACTGCTGGCCAGCCACGTCGATCATATCGTGGTGCTGCCGCTGTACCCGCAATATTCCTGCTCAACCGTCGCTGCTGTTTGGGATGAACTGGCGCGTATCCTTGAGCGCAAACGCCATATCCCCGGTATTTCCTTTATCCGCGATTACGCCGACGACAGCGCCTATATCGACGCGCTGGCCAACAGCGCGCGGGCATCCTTTGCCAGACACGGCGAGCCGGATCTGCTGCTGCTGTCCTATCACGGCATTCCTCAGCGTTACGCCGATGAAGGCGACGACTATCCGCAGCGCTGTCGCGACACTACCCGTGAGCTGGTTTCCGCGCTGGGCCTGCCGCCGGAAAAGGTGATGATGACCTTCCAGTCGCGCTTTGGACGCGAGCCGTGGCTGACGCCGTACACCGATGAAACGCTGAAAATGCTCGCTGAAAAGGGGACAGGACATATTCAGGTCATGTGTCCGGGATTCGCGGCGGACTGTCTGGAGACGCTGGAAGAGATTGCGGTGCAGAATAAAGAGATCTTCCTCGAGGCGGGCGGTAAAAAATATGAATATATCCCGGCGCTGAACGCCGCGCCGGAACATATTGATATGATGCTGAAACTGACTGCAGCGTATCGTTAAAGCTGGGCGGTAAAGAAACGCGCGCCGTCCTGAAGCGCCTCGTCGGCGCAGCGCATCATGTGCGAGTAGTGCAGGAAAGAATGCAGCGTGCCGGGATACATCCTGTACTCACAAGGCTGCCGGTGCGCCTGAAGCGTCTGCCAGAGTAACCGGCTGTCGTCGATAAGCGGATCGAACTCCGCAGTGGCGATAAAGCAGGGCGGCACATCGCGCGTCAGGTCGTTATTAAACAGGCAGTAGTAAGGCGACTCCCGGTCCTGCGCGTTGCGCAGATAAGCGTTTTCAAACATCAACAGATCTTCGCGGCGCATACCGTCCCATTCTCCGCCCAGCAGCCGACGGCTGGGCGAATCCTGTAAGCCATACAGACCGTACCATAGCAATACTCCGGCCACCTTCCCACAGTTCAGTTGCTTATCCCGCAGCCACAGCGCGCTGGCAAGCGCCAGCATGGCGCCCGCCGAGTCACCGGCAAAGCCAATTTTCGACATGTTAAGCTGATAATCTTCAGCGTGCTGGTGGAAGTACTGACAGGCGGTCACGCTCTCTTCAATCGCCTGCGGGAAGCGGGCTTCGGGCGAGAGCGAATAATCGATGCCAACCACCGTACACTGCGTATAGTTCGCCAGCAGGCGCATAATACGGTCATGGGTATCGAGGTTACCAAGTATGAAACCGCCGCCGTGCAGGTAAAACAGCGTCGCCTGACTTTGCGAGGCCGGGCAATACAGACGCGTTGTCAACTGGCCTTGCGCGACCGGAATCGTATATTCACGCGTTTCCATTTGCGGCGCCCCGGCGTTCCAGAAACGACGTTCCAGCTGGTAATGCTGACGCATGGCTTTGAAATCATCAGCGGGCGGCCAGGGCGGCAGATCGTCCTGATGGACATTCAGCACGGCCTGCATCTCTTCGGAGATAAGTGAGGGGACGGGAAGCTTGTTTTCCGGTTTCATCGAACGCTCCTTGTACAAAGCGATCATTATAAAAATTTATCGCGTGGAAACTGCGATCCTGCCGCCGGATATTGAATTCTGTTGAAGCGAAGTGAATGTGCTACCATGCACCGCTCAGTTAGCCACCCGTAAAAACAGCCATGAAATTTCCCGGTAAACGCAAATCCAAACACTATTTCCCCGTTAACGCGCGCGATCCGCTGTTGCAACAAATTCAGCCTGAACATGAGAGCAGCGCTGCCTGGGTCGTCGGTATTGACCAGACGCTGGTGGATATTGAAGCCAAAGTGGATGACGAATTTATACAACGTTATGGGCTGAGCGCCGGTCATTCGCTGGTGATTGAAGATGATGTGGCGGAAGCGTTATACCAGGAGCTGATGCGTAAAAACCTGATCACCCATCAGTTTGCCGGCGGCACTATTGGTAACACCATGCATAACTACTCGGTGCTGGCGGATGACCGCTCGGTGCTGCTGGGCGTGATGTGCAGCAATATCGAGATAGGCAGCTACGCTTACCGCTATTTGTGCAACACCTCCAGCCGTACCGATCTGAACTACTTACAGGGCGTTGACGGGCCGATTGGCCGCTGTTTCACCCTGATTGGCGAGTCGGGCGAGCGCACTTTCGCCATCAGTCCGGGCCATATGAACCAGCTGCGTGCGGAAAGTATCCCCGAAGCGGTGATTGCCGGGGCGTCTGCGCTGGTGCTCACCTCTTATCTGGTGCGCTGTAAGCCGGGTGAGCCGATGCCGGAAGCGACGATGAAGGCCATTGAGTACGCGAAAAAGCACAATGTGCCGGTGGTGCTGACGCTTGGCACTAAGTTCGTCATCGCCGATAACCCGCAGTGGTGGCAGGCGTTTCTTAAAGAGAACGTCTCTATTCTGGCGATGAATGAAGAAGAAGCTGAAGCGCTGACCGGTGAGAACGATCCGCTGCTGGCTTCGGACAAAGCGCTGGACTGGGTGGATCTGGTGCTGTGTACCGCTGGGCCGGTTGGTCTGTATATGGCGGGCTTTACCGAAGACGAAGCGAAACGGAAAACCCAGCATCCGCTTTTGCCGGGAGCGATTGCAGAATTTAACCAGTATGAGTTCAGCCGCGCGATACGCCATAAGGATTGCGTCAATCCGCTGCGGGTCTATTCGCACATTGCCCCTTATATGGGCGGCCCGGAAAAAATCATGAATACCAACGGCGCGGGCGACGGGGCGCTGGCGGCGCTGCTGCATGACATTACCGCCAACAGCTATCACCGTACCAACGTGCCGAACTCCAGTAAGCATAAGTTCACCTGGCTGACCTATTCATCGCTGGCCCAGGTGTGTAAATATGCCAACCGGGTGAGCTATCAGGTGCTGAACCAGCACTCCCCGCGCCTGACGCGAGGGCTGCCGGAACGCGAGGACAGCCTGGAAGAGTCGTACTGGGATCGCTGAATTCATACCCTGTGCTGTAGGCCGGATAAGGCGTTTATGCCGCCATCCGGCAATATTGGCCTATCCCGGCACCACGTCTCCGGCTGGCGGCGTCTCCAGCAGCTCCAGCATTGTGCGGGCGATTTCACGCTCGCCCATCACCACCTGATTCGCACCGCGTTCGGTAATGTACTCCACCTCGTCGTCATAATGGGCGCGGGCGATGATTTCAATGCCCGGGCATTTTTCACGGGCGGAGGCGACAATCTCGCCGGCTTCGTAGCCGTTCGGAATGGTAAGGATCAGCCAGCGCGCGCACTCCAGATGCGCCAGGTTCATAATCTCTTCATTCGCCGCATTCCCTAACACCGCGCGGATGCCGCGCTCGCGCAGCTCGTCCACGCGGGTGCGCGAGGTTTCGATCACCACCAGCGGAATACCCGAGGCCATCAGCTTCTCGCCGAGCAGGCTGCCGACGCGGCCAAACCCGACCAGCAGCGCGTGATTGCAGATATCCACCGGGATTTGCTTCTCTTCTTCGAGCGCCTCTTCCAGCGTTTGCTCTTCCAGCGTTTCGGTTTTCGCCAGATACCTTTCCAGCAGGGCAAACAGCACCGGGTTGAGCATAATCGACAAAATCGCCCCGGCCAGCACCAGATTCTGGCCCTCCTGGGGCAGCAGATTCAGCGCCATTCCCAGTCCGGCGAGAATAAAGGCGAACTCGCCAATCTGCGCCAGGCTGGCGGCAATGGTCAGCGCGGTGCGCTGCGAGTGGCCGAACAGCCGTACCAGGAAAAAGGCGGCGACCGACTTACCAAAGATGATTATCGCCAGCGTCGCCAGCACCGCCAGCGGCTGCTGGACCAGGATCATAGGGTCAAACAGCATCCCGACCGAGACGAAGAACAGCACCGCAAACGCGTCGCGCAGCGGCAGGGTGTCGTGCGCCGCGCGGTGGCTCAGCTCGGACTCATTCAGCACCATTCCGGCAAAGAACGCGCCCAGCGCGAAGGAGACGTCAAACAGTTCCACCGCGCCAAACGCAATGCCCAACGCCAGCGCCAGTACGGAAAGAGTAAACAGTTCCCGGGAGCCGGTCGCGGCGCTGCGGGCCATTATCCACGGCACCAGGCGGCGACCAACCAGCATCATGATGGCGATAAAAGCAATAACCTTGCCAATGGTGATGCCGAGATCGACCGACAACGAGGCAAGGCCGACGTTACCTTTCTCGACCATTCCGGCTACCGCTGGCAGCAGAACCAGCGTCAGCACCATCACCAGATCTTCAACAATCAGCCAGCCGATGGCGATCTGCCCCCGCTGGCTGTCGACAAGCTGGCGTTCTTCAAGCGCGCGCAGCAGCACCACGGTACTGGCGGTGGAAAGACATAAACCAAAGACGATACCGGTCATCAGCGACCAGCCAATCACCGCCGACAGCGCCACACCCAGCAGCGTCGCCACGGCTATCTGAGCGATAGCGCCGGGAATGGCGATGGACTTTACCGCCATTAAATCCTTCAGCGAAAAGTGCAGGCCGACGCCGAACATCAGCAGAATAACCCCGAGCTCGGCAAGCTCAGGTGCCAGTTTGGTATCCGCGACAAAGCCTGGCGTAAAAGGGCCGGCCAGAACGCCCGCTAACAGATATCCCACCAGAGGAGAAATACGCAGTTTGTTGGCAATCATGCCGAGAATAAAAGCGAGCACAAGGCCGCCAACAATGGTGGTAATAAGCGGGGTGGCGTGATGCATTCCGTCTCCTTTGGTGGCTGATGTCCAGAATTTCCAGGTAATAGTTTATGACAATTTTCATTATTATGTTTATGAATAATTGTTGAAATTTGAAGAAAACAGTCATCAGGCGCAAAAAAAGCACGGACTGGAGAAGGGATGCTAAGCAGGCATTGCAAAGGCTTATGGGAACAGGCTTCAGGCGCGGCTAAAGTTTAGCTTTAGCCGCGGAAAAGTCAGGCTTTATGCCGGTTATCAGGCAAGAATATAGTCAGTATTCCCAGCAGCGGCAGGAAAGCGCAGATTTTGTAGACTAAATCGATACTGGTATGGTCGGCAAGCAGGCCTAAAACCGCTGCTCCCAGGCCGCCCATGCCGAAGGCGAAGCCGAAAAACAGACCGGAAACCATGCCGATACGTCCCGGCAGCAGCTCCTGGGCATACACCAGAATGGCAGAAAACGCTGACGCAAGGATAAATCCAATGATCACCGTTAAAATCCCCGTCCAGTAGAGGGTGGCGTACGGTAAAATAAGCGTAAACGGCGCCACGCCGAGGATAGAGCCCCAAATCACATATTTTCGGCCAATTTTATCGCCCACAGGCCCGCCGATAACGGTGCCGGCAGCGACGGCAAACAGGAAGGCAAACAGGTGAAGCTGCGCGTTTTGTACCGATAGTCCGAATTTTTGCATCAGATAAAAGGTGTAATAGCTGCTGATGCTCGCCATATAGAAATATTTCGAGAAAATCAGCAGCAGCAGGATGCTGACCGCCAGTACCACCTTGTTACGCGGCAGGGGGCTGATAACGGCGGCTTTCGGCTTGCCTTTGCTCATCCGGTGCTGCGCGGCGTACCAGCGGCTGATCTGCGCCAGCACCACTATCGCCAGCAGGGCGGCCAGCACAAACCAGGCGACATTGCCTTTACCATAGGGCGCGATGATGACAGCCGCCAGCAGCGGCCCCAACGAACTGCCGAAGTTACCGCCCACCTGAAAGATAGACTGGGCAAGACCGTGGCGGCCGCCGGACGCCATACGCGCCACGCGTGAGGATTCAGGGTGAAATACCGACGATCCGGTGCCCACCAGCGCCGCCGCCAGCAGAACGGCACCGAAGCTGCCGGCCATCGCCAGCAGCACCAGACCGCTTAAGGTAAAACACATGCCGATGGGTAACGACCACGGCATAGGGTATTTATCCGTCCAGTAGCCGACCACCGGTTGCAGCAGCGATGAGGCCAGCTGGAAAGTGAGCGTGATCATGCCTATCTGCATAAACGTCAGCGAGAATTCTGACTGCAACAGCGGATAAATCGCCAGGATTAGCGACTGGATCATGTCGTTAAGTAAATGCGAGAGGCTGATTGCTCCTAAAATACCAAACGAGGTGCGTGCTTTTTGCGACGGCGCAGCGGAGCCGGGAATCGGTTGAGCGGTTTGATTCGTTGCCATAGTTTCACTTCAATAATTATCAGAGGGTGCAGGTGTGATTATTATCCGACTAACATACCTGTGGATGCGATTTGAAGGAAGTCTCAATTCTGAAAACATATTTGTCTATTATTTCAATGAACGGTAATTTCTGCGTTTGATATTGGGTCAGGGAGAGAAGCATGAGATGTTTAAAACGGGGCGTGGCGCTGGCACTGTTCGCCGCGCTGGCGGGTCAGCCTGCACAGGCTTACGAAAAAGATAAAACCTATAAAATTACGGTCCTGCATACTAACGATCATCACGGTCATTTCTGGCGTAACGAATATGGTGAATATGGTCTGTCGGCGCAAAAAACGCTGGTGGATGGCATTCGCAGCGAGGTGGCGGCAGAAGGCGGCAGCGTCCTGCTGCTTTCCGGCGGCGATATTAATACCGGCGTCCCGGAATCCGATTTGCAGGATGCCGAGCCTGATTTTCGCGGTATGAATCTGATCGGCTATGACGCAATGGCCGTCGGCAATCATGAATTTGATAACCCGCTCACCGTATTACGCCAGCAGGAAAAATGGGCGAAGTTCCCGCTTCTTTCCGCCAATATCTACCAGAAAAGCACCGGCGAACGGCTGTTTAAACCCTGGGCCATATTTAAGCGCCAGGATCTGAAAATCGCGGTGATCGGTTTAACCACCGACGACACGGCGAAAATCGGCAATCCTGAGTTTTTCACCGACATTGAGTTCCGCAAGCCTGCGGATGAAGCGAAGCTGGTGATTCAGGAGCTGCAAATGAATGAAAAGCCGGACGTCATTATCGCCACCACCCATATGGGGCACTATGACAACGGCAGTCACGGCTCCAATGCGCCGGGCGACGTCGAAATGGCGCGCAGTCTGCCTGCCGGTTCGCTGGCGATGATTGTGGGTGGTCACTCACAGGATCCGGTGTGCATGGCTGCGGAGAATAAAAAGCAGGTGGACTATATCCCAGGTACGCCCTGTGCGCCGGATAAGCAAAACGGCATCTGGATAGTGCAGGCGCACGAGTGGGGCAAGTACGTTGGCCGCGCGGATTTTGAGTTTCGCAACGGCGAGATGAAACTGGTTAACTATCAGCTTATTCCGGTGAATCTGAAGAAGAAGGTGACCTGGGATGACGGGAAAAGTGAACGCGTCCTCTACACCCCGGAAATCGCCGAGAATCCGCAGATGTTGTCGCTGCTGACGCCGTTCCAGAACAAAGGTAAGGCGCAGCTGGATGTGAAAATCGGTACGGTGAATGCCCGCTTGGAAGGCGACCGTAGCAAAGTGCGTTTCGTGCAGACCAATATGGGACATCTGATCCTCGCAGCGCAGATGGCGCGTACCGGCGCGGATTTCGCGGTGATGAGCGGCGGCGGCATCCGCGACTCGATTGAAGCCGGCGACATCACCTATAAGAGCGTGCTCAAGGTTCAGCCGTTCGGCAATATCGTGGTCTATGCCGATATGAACGGGAAAGAGGTGACTGATTATTTGACCGCCGTGGCGCAGATGAAACCCGACTCCGGCGCGTATCCGCAGTTCGCTAACGTCAGCTTTGTGGCGAAAGACGGCAAGCTTTCAGACCTGAAGATCAAAGGGGAGCCGATCGACCCGGCGAAAACCTACCGGATGGCGACGCTGAGCTTTAACGCCACTGGCGGCGATGGCTATCCGCGCCTTGATAACAAACCGGGATATGTAAACACCGGCTTTATCGATGCGGAAGTGCTGAAGGAGTACATTCAGAAAAACTCGCCGCTGGATGCCGGAGCATATGAGCCTCAGAATGAGGTGAGCTTTTAGGCTGGATAAGGCGATGATCGGCCTGATGGCGCTGCGCTTATCAGGCCCACGAATCTACGATTTATGAACCGTAGGCCGGATAAGGCGTCAGCCGCCATCCGGCATTGATCGGCCTGATAGCGCTGCGCTTATCAGGCCTGTGAATCTACGATTTATGAACCGTAGGCCGGATAAGGCGCTAGCCGCCATCCGGCGAAATAGACTGCTTACCGGTCGGATCAACGGGTAAAAAATTAATCCCGGCGTGCAATATCGGCAAATTTTGCGTCCAGAATGGCGGCCAGATCGCTCGCTGCCAGTTCAATATCCAGGCCGCGCTTGCCGCCGGAAACATAAATGGTCCCGAAGGCCTGGGCGGGGGCGTCAATCAGCGTCGGCAGGCGTTTTTTCTGCCCCAGCGGACTGATGCCGCCGACCAGATAGCCGGTGGTGCGCTGCGCCACCATCGGATCAGCCATATCCACCTTCTTCGCTCCCAGCGCTTTGGCGACCTTTTTCAGATCCAGCTGGCCGGCGACCGGCGTGACCGCTACGGCCAGATGCTTCATATCGCCGTTTACTGCGACCAGCAGCGTTTTATAAACCTGATCCGCATTCAGCCCCAGCTTGCGCACTACCTCATCGCCAAAATTCGTTTCGGCCGGATCGTGATCGTATGTGTGGATCTGAAAGGAAATGTTGTTTTTTTCGAGTAATTTAACGGCGGGTGTCATAACAATAAATCCTTGCAAAGATATAATTCAAAGAAAGCATACCTCTGACGACCGTCTAAAAAATAGTACCTTCTTGCGCAATTGTATTGGCAGGATGCGGAGTTTGAGCGACAATCGTCATACACCGTCGCTTAAAGCGGCGGCATAACAATAATGATGAAATTCCTCTTTGACGGGCCAATAGCGATATTGGCCATTTTTTTAGCGCATCATTTCCGGCAAATTCCCTTCTCCGTACAAATGTAACGCGCCGACGGCCACCACGTACTGTCCAGGCGGCAGCGCGGCCAGGCGATCCCGCCAGGCAAGATTACGCTGATGCATCAGCACATCGTATAACGACTCGCTGAAGGTGTTGGGTAAAGTCAGTTGGTTATTCTGCGGCGGCGTCTTCAGCCACCAGCTCATCATCTGCTGTAACAATCTGGCGTTGGTATGCCAGTGCGTCAGCGTATCATCCAGCAGCGCCAGGCCATTGTCCGGCAGGTCGCTGAGCAGCGCAATCTGACTGGCGGCTCCTTCCAGTTCAATGATCGGGATGCGCGTCTCTTTCGCCGCCTGCAACAGCTGATAATCAATCCCGTACTCGGGCCGCAGTCCTAACTGCTGCGCCTGGGTGGCCTGTAACACCATCGCTATCTGCCACAGCGGCTGGGTTGAAAACAGGGAAGGGGAGATCCCCAGCTCATCGGTAGCTTTATGCAGATTGCGCAACTGCGTTTCGCTGATACGCTCTTCCAGCGCGGCAAAGGTCGGTAAGTCCGTAAACGGACTATCGCTGCCGGAGACGTCGGCTTCGACGATCAGCGCATCGGCGTTTTTAAGCTTTCTGAGCAGCCTGGCGGGCAGAGGAGACATTTCGCGGCAGCCCATATGGATGCTGCCGATCAGATGAAAGCGACGGTTGCCGGGCAACGTAACGTCGATGGCGGGCCAGCTGTAATGATGGCCGCGCAGCGCGGCAAAAAACGTTTTTACCCGGAACAACGGATCCATGCGACCTCCCTAAGCAGGCCCCCATGCTAGCGCGTGGCCCCGAAAGTCGCAAACCGTGAATTGCAGGAGAGTGCCGGATGATAACTTTTCGCCTGCACTTCTCTGTGCAGGCGGATCGTCAGCGCCATCCGGCACATAACAGCGGTTACTCTTTCGGTTTAAAGCGCAGCAGCCGGTTGGCGTTGCTGACCACGGTGATGGATGAAAGCGCCATCGCGGCGCCAGCAACGACCGGATTCAGCAGGGTGCCGGTGAACGGCCACAGGATCCCCGCGGCAACCGGAATACCGATGCTGTTATAGATAAACGCGCCGAGCAGGTTCTGTTTCATATTGCGCAGCGTCGCGCGGGAAAGGGATAGCGCGTCTGCAACGCCCAGCAGACTGTGGCGCATCAGGGTGATCGCCGCGGTTTCAATCGCCACGTCGCTGCCGCCGCCCATTGCGATGCCGACGTCAGCCTGCGCCAGCGCCGGAGCATCGTTGATGCCGTCACCTACCATCGCCACCTGGCGTCCCTGGCTTTGCAGACGCTGAATGGCATCGGCTTTACCGTCCGGCAGCACCCCGGCGATCACCTCATCGATGCCGGCCTCTTTAGCGATGGCGTTTGCCGTCGTCGGGTTATCGCCGGTCAACATAACCAGCCGGTATCCGGCGCGGTGCAGGCGCTGGAGCGCCGCCACGCTGTCACTGCGCAGCGGATCGCGCACCGCCAGCAACGCCGCCGCGGTGCCGTCAATTGCCAGCAGCACCGGCGTGGCGCCCTGTGATGCCTGGGCGGCAATCTCTGCCTCCATTTCCGTTGTAGCAACCTGTTGCTCGTTCAACAGCGCCTGATTACCCAGCAGCAGCGTGTGGCCTTCGGCTTCGCCGCTGACGCCCAGCCCGCGCAGGGTACGGAAGCCGTTGACCTGAGGCAGCGTAATATCGCCCGCTTTGTCGAGTATCGCCCGCGCCAGCGGGTGGCTGGAACCTTGCTCAAGGGCCGCCGCCAGACGCAGCGCCTGCGCTTCATCTACTCCGGCGAATGTCTTGATCGCCACGACCTGCGGTTTGCCTTCGGTCAGCGTCCCGGTTTTGTCGAACACCACGGTATCCAGCGTACTGGCGCGCTGCAGGGCATCGGCGTCACGTACCAGCACGCCGAACTCCGCCGCGCGGCCTACGCCGGAGATAATCGACATCGGCGTCGCCAGTCCCAGCGCGCACGGACAGGCGATAATCAGCACCGTTGTGGCGATAACCAGGGTATAGACAATTTGCGGCGCAGGCCCAAAGAAATACCAGATCCCGGCGCTCACCAGCGCAATGACTACGACGACCGGGACAAATACCGCAGAGATTTTATCCGCCAGTTGGCCGATCTGCGGCTTGCTGCTCTGCGCCTGGCGCACCATACGGATAATGCGCGACAGCGTCGTATGGCTGCCGACCGCGCTGGCGCGAAACAGTACGCTGCCGTCCTGGACAACCGTCCCGGCATGCACGCTGTCGCCTGCGCCTTTCTGCTGCGGGAGCGGCTCGCCGGTGAGCATCGCTTCATCCAGCCACGCTTCACCCTGGGTAATTTCACCGTCAACCGGCACGCGGTCACCGGTGGTCAGGCGCAGCAGCATTCCCGGCTGGACTTCTGCCAGCGGTACGCTCTTATCGCCGCTGTCGGTCACCACCCGCGCCGTCGGTGGCGTGAGATCGAGTAATTTTTCCAGCGCCTTCGATGAACGCTGACGCGCGCGCGCTTCCAGCATATGTCCGAGGTTGATCAGGCCGATAATCATCGCGCTGGCTTCGTAATAGAGATGGCGCGCTTCCATCGGGAACCACTGCGGCCACAGGTTGACGCTCATCGAGTAGAGCCAGGCTACGCCGGTACCGAGCGCCACCAGCGTATCCATAGTAGCGGTACCGTTCATCAGGCTTTTCCACGCGCTGCGGTAGAAATGGCCGCCAGCGAACACCATCACCGCGAGGGTCGCCAGACCAATCGCCAGCCACAGGCTGCGGTTGTCTGCGGTGACCATCATGTTGTCGCCGATCATGCCCCAGACCATCACCGGCACCCCGAGCAGCAGGGCGACGATAGCCTGCCAGCGGAAGCGTTTCATGGTGGCGATAGCCGTTTCCTGCTGGCGTTCGCGGCGTTTAACGTCATCTTCAATCGCCTCGGCGCCGTAGCCCGCGTTTTCCACCGCCTGCACTAAATCGGTTGCGGACGCGCTGCCCATCACCAGCGCAGTGCGTTCCGCAAGGTTTACCCGTGCCTGGGTGACGCCCGGTACGCTTTGCAGCGCGTTTTGTACCCGGGTGACACAGCTGGCGCAGCTCATGCCGCTGAGCAGCAGCTGTTGGCTATCTTCTTCAGCCGCGGCTGCCGGAAGCTCATCAGGGACCGCTGCCAGCGCTTCCGACGGGATTGATGACTCCGCCAGCGGTTTAGCCTTTGGGTGGCTTAACTCTGCGCCGTAACCGGCCTGTTTAATGGTTTCGATAAGCGCGTCGGCGCTGGCGGTGCCGGTGACATGGGCTTGCGTAATAGACACTTCCGCCTGCTCAACGTCCGGGCGCTGCTCCAGACTCTCTTTTACGCGTTTCACGCAATGACCGCAGGACAGGCCGTCCAGGGTCAGGTCGATGGTTTGCGACATTACAACTCTCCTCTGTTACAGGTCAGTTTTTATTGACCCTTGCACTTCGATTGTCTAACTGTTATTTAGGGTAAACCTTCCATCAAGGGGAAGGTCAAGGGGGAGATAATGAATATATCCGATGTGGCGAAAAAAACCGGTTTAACCAGCAAAGCGATCCGTTTTTATGAGGAAAAAGGGCTGGTGACGCCGCCGCTGCGCAGTGAAAATGGTTACCGGACCTACAGCCAGCAGCATCTGAATGAACTGACCCTGCTGCGCCAGGCGCGTCAGGTCGGGTTTAATCTCGAAGAGTGCGGGGAACTGGTAAACCTGTTTAACGATCCGGCGCGCCATAGCGCGGACGTGAAAAAGCGCACCCTGGAAAAGGTTGCGGAAATTGAACGGCACATTGGCGAATTACAGGCTATGCGCGAGCAGCTGCTGGCGCTGGCCGAGTCCTGCCCTGGCGATGACAGCGCCGATTGTCCGATTATCGATAATCTTTCCGGCTGCTGCCATCACAGGGCGAAAGTAAGCTGATCAGACGGGGACTATTGCGCGGATATGCAGGGTAATCCCTTCAACGGCAACCACTTCAACCTGCGTACCCGCGGGCAAATCCTGTTGGGCGCAGACCGGCCAGGAGCTGTCGCCGACGCGCATGTGCCCGCGACCGTGAACCAGCGCCGATTCCAGCACAAAGCGGCGGCCAACAAGCTGTTGCCCGCGCAGATTGAGCTGACCGTCAGCCGGATTTTGCTGGCGCACGCGCTTTGCCAGCCATTTCCACCACAGCCAGGCGGCGAGCAGCGTTAAGACGGCAAAGATGACCCCTTGCCATTCCCAGCCGACCGGCAGCAGCCAGACCGCTATCCCGGTAATGACCGCCGCGACGCCGCTCCATAGCAGGTAGCCGTTACCGCCGAGCATTTCGGCGGCGAGCAGCAGGCCGCCGAGGCTGAGCCAGAAAATATGCGGATGTAACGCAATCATCTCGAGCATTATTTTTTCCGTTCGCTGGCGCTGTCCTTAATCAGTTCGGCGACGCCGGCAATGGAGCCCATCAGACTGCTGGCTTCCAGCGGCATCATTACCACTTTACTGTTATCGGACGAGCCAATTTGCTGCAGCGCTTCGGTATATTTCTGCGCCACGAAGTAGTTAATGGCCTGGATATCCCCGGCCGCGATGGCTTCAGACACCATTTTGGTGGCGCGGGCTTCCGCTTCGGCGGAACGTTCGCGCGCCTCTGCCTGCAGGAAGGCCGACTGACGTTCACCTTCCGCTTTCAGGATCTGCGACTGTTTTTCCCCCTCCGCTTTAAGAATTTCCGCCTGGCGAACGCCTTCAGCTTCGAGGATATAGGCGCGCTTGGTTCGCTCTGCTTTCATCTGCGCGTTCATTGAGGAAACCAGTTCAGCCGGAGGGCGAACGTCACGGATTTCAATACGCGTGACTTTGATGCCCCAGGGATTTGTCGCTTCATCGACGATATGCAGCAGACGCGTGTTAATGCTGTCGCGCTGGGAAAGCATCTCGTCCAGCTCCATCGAACCAAGTACGGTACGAATATTGGTCATAGTGAGGTTGATAATCGCCAGTTCGAGATTGCTGACCTCATAGGCCGCACGCGGGGCGTCAATGACCTGAATAAAGCAGACGGCGTCGATAGTGACGTTGGCGTTATCTTTGGAGATGATCTCCTGAGATGGAATATCCAGAACCTGTTCCATCATGTTGATTTTACGACCAATGCGATCCATAAACGGCACGACAAGGCTTAAGCCAGGCTGGAGCGTTTGGGTGTAACGCCCGAAACGTTCCACCGTCCACTGATACCCTTGCGGCACAATTTTGACGCCCGCACCGACGATGACCAGAGCGACAAAAATGAGAACAGGTATAAAAATAAGCATGAGAAAAACTCCTGTTGAACGGTCCTTGATTACGCGAATTGCGATTTATCGGCGCAAATGATACCCGATTAACTAATAGAAATTCCCCCCTATTTATTCCGAATATACACTGTCACTGATAAAAGTGGAAAGATGGACGCATGATGAAAGAAAGTGACATTTTGCTTATGTTAAAACACGTAGGCTTTCAGGCGGGCGCAACGAAAATTCTTAATGACATCTGCTTTACGTTACGGGCCGGGGAATTCAAGCTCATCACCGGGCCGTCCGGCTGTGGTAAGAGTACGCTGCTGAGGATTATCGCCTCATTACTGAGCCCGGAGGAAGGGGAAATTATTTTTGCCGGTGATGATATTTCCACCCTTAATCCCGAAACGTATCGGCAACAGGTGTCATATTGCGCGCAGACGCCCGCGCTGTTTGGCGAAACCGTTTATGATAATCTGATCTTCCCCTGGGAAATCCGCCGTAAGCACCCCGAACGACAGCACCTGGTGGACGACTTAGCCCGTTTTGAGCTACCTGAAACCCTGCTTGAGAAGAATATCAATGCGCTGTCCGGCGGAGAAAAACAGCGCGTCTCGCTGATTCGTAATTTGCAGTTTTTACCCAGGGTGTTGCTGCTTGATGAAATCACCAGCGCGCTGGATGAACACAACAAACGTAATGTGAATGAAATTATTCATCGCTACGTCCGCGATAAGCAGATTGGCGTGCTATGGGTGACCCACGATAAAGATGAAATTAATCATGCGGATAATATTATTACTCTGAGCCCGCATGGCGGAAAAATGCAGGAGGCGCGCAATGAACGAGCATAATATTACTAATGAATCCCTGGCATTAGCCGTGATGCTGGTGGTGGTGGCGATAATTATCAGCCGCAAAGAGAAGCTGGCGCTGGAAAAAGATATTCTCTGGAGCGTGGGCCGCGCTGTTGTTCAGCTTATTATTGTCGGCTATGTTCTGAAATATATTTTTGGTGTAAATCATTCACTGCTGACGCTATTGATGGTGCTGTTTATCTGTTTCAATGCTGCGTATAACGCACAAAAGCGCAGCAAGTATATTGATAAGGCGTTTTTATCTTCGTTAATCGCCATCACCACAGGCACCGGACTGACCCTGGCGGTGCTGGTGCTGTCGGGATCGATTGCGTTTACGCCGATGCAGGTGATCCCCATTTCCGGGATGATCGCCGGTAATGCGATGGTGGCCGTCGGTTTGTGTTACAACAATCTTGGGCAGCGCTTCAGCAGCGAACAACAGCAGATCCAGGAAAAGCTCAGCCTCGGCGCGACGCCGAAAATGGCCTCTGCCGGACTGATTCGCGACAGTATTCGCGCGTCGCTGATCCCGACCATCGATTCGGCGAAAACCGTTGGCCTGGTCAGTTTACCGGGCATGATGTCGGGGCTGATCTTTGCCGGAATCGATCCGGTGAAAGCGATTAAATATCAGATCCTGGTGACCTTTATGCTGCTCTCTACGGCCAGCCTCTCCACCATTACCGCCTGTTATTTAACCTACCGGAAGTTTTACAATTCGCGCCACCAGCTAGTGGTGGCGCATTTAAAGAAATCGTAAGTGGGAAAAGAACGATAACAGACCCCTGAAGCCCAGGCCCGATAAGCGCAGCGCATCGGGCATTCCGGACAGGATTAGTATAACAACGCGTACAGCTGGCGGCGGTATTTTGACGCCAGCGCATCGCCGGTGCCCAGCGCGGCAAGAATTTCCTGGAACATTTTGCGCACCTGGCCATCACCGGCGGCGAGATCTTTACGCAGATGGCTGAACAGTAGCTCCAGCGCCTCTTCGTTACGCCCCACCTGATGCAATTGCAGCGCCAGTTGCGCCGCCAGTCCGGCGTCCTGCGGATTATCCGCCACCTGCTGTTGCAGCTGCTGAATTTCTGGCGTATCGGCCGCCTGTTTCAGCAGATCGATCTGCGCTACCAGCCCCTGATAGCGGGTGTCCTGATCCTGTAGCGGAACGGTTTTCAGCACCGCTTCGGCATCTTCGCTACGGTTGAGCGCAATCTGCGTTTCCGCCAGCAGCAGGCCAATTTCGCTATTCTGGTTGGAAAGCTGCCAGGCTTCCTTCAGCAGCGGCAGCGCCTCAATGTAGTTGCCTTCCTGCATCAGTTGCATCGCCTGTTGCGCCTTCAGCTCCTCTTCACGGGGCAGCACCTTGTCGAGCAGGGCGCGAATCGCCTCTTCCGGCTGAGGTCCCTGGAAGCCATCCACCGGCTGACCGTTCTGGAACAGGTAGACGGTAGGAATGGCGCGCAGGCCAAACTGGGCGGCGATCATCTGCTCGGCGTCACAATCGAGCTTCGCCAGAATAAACTGACCGTTGTACTGTGTGGCCAGGCTTTCCAGCACCGGCGTTAATTGCAGACAGTGCTGGCTGCGTTCAGACCAGAAGTAAAACAGGACCGGCGTGGTCATCGACTGTTCTAAGGTCTGCTGCAGGTTCGATTCGTTAATGTTGACAATATTCTGTACGGACATGGAGTTACTCTCTTTTGTCGATTTCTTTTTACATGGGGGCGGTCAGGCGCGCTTCAACTCACCCGTGTAAAATTTTGTCCATCAGGCGTCCGGGCAGCAGGCGCTTCAGCAGCATAACGGCCCAGGTAACCAGCGTGACCGGATAGCGAAGCCTGGGTTTCTCGCTGACAAAAGCGTGGCGCACTTTGTCGACGACGGCTTCCGGATCGAGCGTAAACCGCGCGGCAATACCGGGGTTTTCCACCGGCTTATCGCTTTGCGTCTGATTGACGTTTTCGGTAAAACGGGTGCGAATGGGGCCGGGTTCGATCAGGCTGACCTTAATCCCGCTGTGGCGCAACTCCATACGCAGCGCATCCGTCCACGCTTCCAGCGCGTATTTACTGGCGGCATAGGCGCCGCGTCCGGGCGTGGAGATCAGTCCCATCACCGATGAGGTCATGACAATGCGGCCTTCGCCGTGCGGCAGCATGGCGGGCAACAGGCGCATCGTCAGCTGATGAGCGCCAAAAAAGTTGGTTGAAAATTGCTGCTCCATCTGCTCGCGGCTGATGGTGGAAAGGGGACCGTAGACGCCGTAACCGGCGTTGTTAAAGATCCCAAATAAACAGTTATCGGTCAGGGCGATCACCTCATCGGCGGCGCGATCGACGCTCTCGGGCGAGTCGAGATCGAGCAGTACGCCGGTAAATCCCATACTCTTCATGCGGGCGACATCTTCAGGTTTACGGCAGCCTGCAAGGATTTGAAAACCCTGGCGCTTCAGTTCAAGCGCGCTTTCCAGACCAATTCCGCTGGAACAACCTGTGATTAAGACCGATTTTTGCATAACTTTACCTGTCAGGATCTCCGTTGTATTACGACTCGTATTTTACTAAAGGACTCAGCTGCTTCGCCATCCAGTCGGCGATAAACGGCTGAGCATCGCGATTAGGATGAATACCATCATCCTGCATCCATTGGGGTTTCAGATAGACCTCTTCCATGAAAAAGGGTAACAGAGGAATATCAAACTCACTGGCGAGTTTTGGATAGATAGCGCTAAAGGTTTCATTATAACGGCGACCGTAGTTTGCGGGCAGGCGAATTTGCATCAGCAGCGGTTCGGCGCTGGCGGCCTTAACGTTCTGCAGAATCGTGCGCAGCGTCTGCTCGGTTTGCGCAGGCGAGAAGCCGCGCAGGCCGTCGTTGCCGCCAAGTTCGACCAGTACCCAGCGCGGTTGATGCTGTTTTAGCAGGGCAGGCAGCCGCGCCAGCGCTTGCCCGCTGGTGTCGCCGCTTATGCTGGCGTTGACGATCGTAGTTTTGCTGTGCCATTTATCATTCAACAGCGCAGGCCATGCCGCACTGGCGGACATCCGGTAGCCAGCGCTCAGGCTATCACCCAGGATTAATAACGTGTCAGCCGCAACGGACCGACAGGTAAACAGGATCAGGAACAGGAAGGGCAAATGCCAGCGGAAAACATTGTTGAAGTTCACCATCTTAAGAAGTCCGTCGGTCAGGGGGAGCATGAGCTTTCCATCCTTACCGGAGTTGAACTGGTTGTCAAACGCGCCGAAACCATCGCGCTGATTGGCGAGTCGGGTTCAGGCAAATCAACGCTGCTGGCGATCCTTGCCGGACTTGATGACGGCAGCAGCGGCGAAGTCAGCCTCGTCGGCAAACCGCTGCACCGCATGGATGAAGAGGCGCGCGCCCAGCTGCGCGCGCAGCACGTCGGCTTTGTTTTCCAGTCGTTTATGCTGATCCCGACGCTGAACGCGCTGGAAAACGTTGAGCTGCCTGCGCTGTTGCGCGGAGAACACAGCGGCCAAAGTCGGGAAGGGGCGAAAGCGCTGCTCGAACAGCTGGGGCTGGGTAAACGGCTTGATCATCTTCCGGCGCAGCTTTCCGGCGGCGAACAGCAGCGCGTGGCGCTGGCGCGGGCGTTTAATGGTCGTCCCGAAGTGCTGTTTGCCGATGAACCGACCGGCAACCTCGATCGCCAGACCGGCGATAAAATTGCCGATCTGCTGTTTTCACTGAATCGGGAACACGGCACGACGCTGATTCTGGTGACCCACGATCCGCAGCTGGCGGCGCGTTGCGACAGGCGTTTGCGTCTGGTGAACGGGCTGTTGCAGGAGGAGGTATGATTGCACGCTGGTTCTGGCGCGAATGGCGCTCTCCCTCGCTGCTGATAGTCTGGCTGGCGCTGAGCCTGGCGGTGGCCTGCGTGCTGGCGCTGGGCAATATCAGCGATCGCATGGAGAAAGGCTTAAGTCAGCAAAGCCGTGATTTTATGGCGGGCGACCGGGCGTTGCGCAGTTCTCGCGTCGTGCCGCAGGCGTGGATCGACGAAGCGCGTCAGCGCGGTCTGAAGGTGGGCGAACAGCTGTCCTTTGCCACCATGACCTTTGCCGGCGATACGCCGCAGCTCGCCAACGTCAAAGCGGTTGACGAGGTTTATCCGATGTACGGCGAACTGGAAACGCGTCCGCCGGGGCTGAAGCCGCAGCCGGGGTCGGTGCTGCTCGCGCCGCGGCTGATGGCGCTGCTCAATCTGAAACCCGGCGATACCATTGACGTCGGTGACGCCACGCTGCGCATTGCCGGCGAGGTGGTGCAGGAGCCGGATTCCGGCTTTAACCCCTTCCAGATGGCGCCGCGGTTGATGATGAATATCGCCGATGTCGAAAAAACCGGCGCTGTACAGCCGGGCAGCCGCGTGACGTGGCGCTATAAGTTCGGCGGTACGCCACAGCAGCTCGACGGCTATGAAAAATGGCTGTTGCCGCAGCTTAAGCCAGAGCATCGCTGGTACGGGCTGGAGCAGGATGAGGGCGCGCTCGGGAAATCGCTGGAGCGTTCGCAGCAGTTCTTACTGCTGTCGGCGCTGTTAACCCTGCTGTTGGCGGTTGCCGCTGTGGCGGTGGCGATGAGTCACTACTGCCGTAGCCGCTACGATCTGGTGGCGATCCTGAAAACCCTCGGCGCGGGCAGGGCGCAGCTGCGCAGGCTGATTGTTGGTCAGTGGCTGATGGTGCTGGCGCTTTCCGGCGTGACCGGCGGGGCGATGGGGCTGCTGTTTGAGAAGGTGCTGATGGTGCTGCTTAAACCGGTGCTGCCCTCGGCGCTGCCGCCCGCCAGCCTCTGGCCGTGGCTCTGGGCGCTGGGCACCATGCTGGTGATTTCGCTGCTGGTCGGTCTGCGTCCGTATCGCCTGCTGCTGGCGACGCAGCCGCTGCGGGTGCTGCGACGCGATGTGGTGGCTAACGTCTGGCCGCTGAAGTTTTATCTGCCGGTAGTGAGCGTAGTGGTGGTGCTGTTGCTGGCGGGGTTAATGGGAGGAAGCCCGCTGCTGTGGGCGGTGCTGGCAGGCGCGGTGGTGCTGGCGCTGCTTTGCGGCGTGCTGGGGTGGATGCTGCTCAATGTCCTGCGCGGGCTGACGCTTTCGTCGCTGCCGCTGCGCCTGGCCGTGAGTCGTCTGTTGCGTCAGCCGTGGTCGACGCTGAGTCAGCTTTCCGCGTTCTCGCTGTCGTTTATGCTGCTGGCGCTGCTGCTGGTGCTGCGCGGCGATCTGCTCGATCGCTGGCAGCAGCAGCTGCCGCCGGAAAGCCCCAACTATTTTCTGATCAACATCGCCACAGAACAGGTGCCGCAGGTGAAGGCATTTCTTTCAGAGCATCAGGTGATCCCGGAAGCGTTTTATCCGATCGTGCGGGCGCGCCTGACGGCGATTAACAGCCAGCCGACCGAAGGCAATTCCGATGAGGCGCTGAACCGTGAGCTGAACCTGACGTGGCAGGATACCCGTCCGGATCACAACCCGATCGTTGCTGGTAGCTGGCCGCCGGCAAAGGGGGAAGTGTCTATGGAGGAGGGGCTGGCGAAGCGGCTCAACGTCTCTTTGGGCGATACCGTGACTTTTATCGGCGACACCCAGGCGTTCAGCGCCAAAGTCAGCAGTCTGCGTAAGGTTGACTGGGAAAGCCTGCGGCCAAACTTCTTTTTTATCTTCCCGTCCGGCGCGCTGGATGGACAGCCGCAAAGCTGGCTGACCAGCTTTCGTTGGGAAAACGGCAACGCGATGCTGACGCAGCTTAACCGCGAATTCCCGACCATCAGCCTGCTGGATATCGGCGCAATCCTGAAGCAGGTCGGGCAGGTGCTGGAGCAGGTGAGCCGGGCGCTGGAGGTGATGGTGGTGCTGGTCACCGCCTGTGGCCTGCTGCTGCTGCTGGCGCAGGTGCAGGTGGGGATGCGGCAACGCCATCAGGAGCTGGTGGTCTGGCGCACGCTGGGAGCGGGCAGGAGACTGTTGCGAACCACGCTGTGGTGCGAATTTGCCATGCTGGGACTGGTTTCCGGACTGGTTGCGGCGATTGGCGCGGAAACGGCGCTTGCCGTATTGCAGACCAGGGTGTTTGATTTTCCCTGGCAGCCGGACTGGCGTTTGTGGGCCGTCCTGCCGGTTTGCGGCGCGCTGCTGCTTTCCGCCTGCGGCGGCTGGCTTGGCGTTCGTTTGCTGAAAGGAAAAGCGCTTTTCCGCCAGTTTAATAGTTAAGCCGTGTGATAATGACGCGCCGGTTTTTATACCGGTGCATTGTTTTTTAATAGCATAAATTGATAATCATTCAACGTTTAACAGCACAAATCATTAAAAACCCGCCAACACACCCGCAGTAAACCCAGTTAACATTTAATTGCTGAATAATTAGCAGGAAATCTATCAAGGAAAAAATAATGACTATAAAAACAACAGCGCTGGCGGCATCGATCGGCGCGATAGTGGCACTGGCACCTTTCGCTTCTCAGGCGGAAATCACTGTTCTGAAACAAGATCCACAGGCGGGCAACCCGCTGAGCCGTCTTAATTTCACCGTGGGCGGGAGTATTCGTCCTCAGTTCCAGAATATGACCGGCGATGACGGCGCAAACGGCTATAAGCGTAACGGCTTCGACGGCGGCACCCGCTTCCGTTTTGCGGCTGATTACTATCTGTTTGATGACATCAGTTGGATCAGCTACTACGAACTGGGCGTCAACATTCCGGCGCAGTTCAACTGGGATAACCACTATGCTGAAGGCGCCCACGATACCACCCGCCGTATGCTGTACACCGGTCTGAAAAGCAATACCTGGGGTACGCTGACCTTCGGTCAACAAAACAGCGTCTATTACGATGTGGTGGGCGCAAAAACCGATATCTGGGACTATGACATGATTGGTCAGGCGCCGGGTAACGGGATCAATGGCGACTATGATGGCTCATATCGCTCTCGTAAGATGCTGAAATATAAGAAAACCGTCGGCGACGTCGATCTCTTCGCTTCTTATCTGTTCAGCGATGACTACAACGCCAACAATGGTCTGAACTATAAGCGTAAAGGCGGCGGCTCTCTGGGCGCGGATTATCATATTACGGACGATCTGAGCTGGGGTACGGCGTGGAACTACACCCGCGCGGAAATGCGCGGCAATGGTAATAAGACTTACGATCAGAACATCGTCGGTACGGCGCTGAGCTGGACGCCGGATAACTGGACCCTCTCTATGGGCGGCGGCTGGTATCAGAACTTCATGACCACCAAAAAAGTGTCAGTAAACGATTACTTTGCCGGTGACGCATGGGGTCTGGAATACTTTGCGGGCTATACCTTCCCGATCAACCAGTACGCGGTGAAATCCATTCAGCCGTACTTTATGGGCGACCGTATTGAATACGTCAATGGACGTGATTACCTGCGTACCGACAACGGCGTGGGCATCAGCTTCCAGCTGGATTACGGTTTCCGCGTTGATTACGAACACGTGTTCACCTCCAGCACCGACAACCTGGGCGACATGAACCTGGTGCGTCTGCGTTACGACTTCTGAGTCTGACGCCGGTATCTGTAATGCCGGATGGCGACGCGTTGCGTCTTATCCGGCCTACGGATACGTAATATGTCGCAATGCCGGATGGCGACGCGTTGCGTCTTATCCGGCCTACGGATACGTAATATGTCGTAATGCCGGATGGCGACGCGTTGCGTCTTTCCGGCCTACGGATACGTAATATGTCGTCATGCCGGATGGCGACGCGTTGCGTCTTATCCGGCCCACGGATACGTAATATGTCGTAATGCCGGATGGCGACGCGTTGCGTCTTATCCGCCTACGGATACCTAATTTGTCGTCATGCCGGATGGCGACGCGTTGCGTCTTATCCGGCCTACGGATACGTAATATGTCGCAATGCCGGATGGCGACGCGTTGCGTCTTATCCGGCCTACGGATACGTAATATGTCGTAATGCCGGATGGCGACGCGTTGCGTCTTATCCGGTCCACGGATACGTAATATGTCGTCATGCCGGATGGCGACGCGTTGCGTCTTTCCGGCCTACGGATACGTAATTTGTCGTAATGCCGGATGGCGACGCGTTGCGTCTTTCCGGCCTACGGATACGTAATTTGTCGTCATGCCGGATGGCGACGCGTTGCGTCTTATGCGGCCTACGGATACGTAATATGTCGCAATGCCGGATGGCGACGCGTTGCGTCTTATCCGGCCTACGGATACGTGATTTGTCGTCATGCCGGACGGCGACGCGTTGCGTCTTATCCGGCCTACGGATACGTAATTTGTCGTCATTTCGGATGCGTAGTTTGTAGGCCGGGTAAGGCGAAGCCGCCACCCGGCGCTTTTTTTAACCGCGCAGCCAGTCCGCCACCTCTTCAAACGTCCCGCGAAACGCAATCTTGTCCGCTTTCTTTTCCAGCTGATAGCGGTACATCGGGTCGTAATACTCTTCCAGCAGCGGCGACAGCCAGCTGAAATGCGCGTCGGTGCTGCCGGTGCGGCGCTGTTCGGCAAGCGCGGCCTCCAGCTTCGCGGACAGTTCGGCAAAACGTTGCAGGCCCAGACGGCGGCGAATAGCGAAAAGCCCGTGGTGCAGATATTCACTGTATTCCTGCCAGCCCTGCACTTCTCCATATGCGTGGGTGAAATCATGATGCATGCGGACGAAATACTCTTCGCGCAGGCGCTCCAGACGGCGCGCAAACGGATCGTCAACCACGGCGATGGTCGCCTGCGCCATACGCGCGCGCAGACATTCCGGCAGATGGTTCGAGCCAATCATCCGCCCCTCATCCTCCAGTACCCAGCGCGAGGTCTGTTTTTTCAGTAAGGTCACCGCCAGCAGGTTTTCGAAGCTCGCCTGGCTGAGCTGCGCCTCCAGCGTGCGGCCAAACGACGAGCCGCGATGGCGCGCAAGACCTTCCAGATCTACCCCGTCCGACCGTTGCTGAACCAGCTGCGTTTTGCCATTGCCGGTGCAGCCGCCGATCAGCACAATCGGTTTTTGCACCAGTTCTTCCGTCGCCGCTATCGCCGCCTGGCGCAGCGCTTTGTAGCCGCCTTTAATCAGCGGGTAATCGATACCGGCTTCGCGCAGCCACTGTTGGGTAATATGCGAGCGCTGACCGCCGCGGGCGCAGCACAGGTAGCCGTGCGGATGTCGCCGACATGCCGCAATCCAGGCCTCCAGACGCTGCTGGCGTATGTCGCCGCAAACCAGCTGATGACCCAGCGCCAGAGCAGCCTCCGGACCCTGACGTTTGTAGCAGGTGCCGACGGCGGCGCGCTCCTCATCGTTCATCAGCGGTAAATTGATTGCGCCGGGCATCGCGCCCTGCTGAAATTCAACCAGCGCGCGGACATCAATTAAGGGCGTATCGGCGCTAAGCAGCGCGCGATAGTCCGTACCATCGTTCATGTGAAATCCTGAAAATACAAAACCGCAATGGAAGGGATTTTACGCGCTGAGGGCGGGAACGGGGAAGGAAGATCCTTCCCCCTGGCACGAATTGTTTTATTGCAGCTGGCTTTGCGCCCAGGCGATACCGCTGGCGTATTCCGGCGGTAGCAGCGGGGCGAGAGCTTCCAGCGTCGCGCTCAGACGCGCGGTGTCGCTGTCGGTCAGGTTCAGGTGACCTACTTTACGGCCCGGACGCACCTCTTTGTCGTACCAGTGCAGATGCACCAGCGGCAGCTTCAGCCAGTCGTAGTTGAGATCGCTGCCAATCAGATTCACCATCACCGACGGGCTGTTGACGACCGGGGGCGGCAGCGGCAGGCCGGTAATCGCCCGCAGATGCAGTTCAAACTGGCTGATGCTGGCGCCGTTCTGCGTCCAGTGGCCGCTGTTGTGTACGCGCGGCGCCAGTTCGTTGATAAGCAGCCCTTCCGGGGTGACAAAGCACTCCATCGCCATCACGCCGACGTAATTCAGCTCATGCATAATCGCCGACAGCATTGATTCCGCCTGCGCCTGCTGCTTTGCATTAGCCTGCGGGAAGGCAACGCTGGTGCGCAGTATGCCTTCCTGATGCAGATTATGCGTCAGCGGGTAGAACACCGTGCTGCCGTCAAAGGCGCGCGCGCCTACCAGCGACACCTCCGCAGAGAAATTAATGCCCTGCTCAATGATACACTCGCCATAGCAGTCCGCCGGAAGCGGGTCGGTATCAGCGGCGCGCAGACGCCACTGGCCGCGGCCATCGTAGCCGCCGACGCGACGTTTAACGATCGCCAGTTCGCCCAGCCGCGCAAATATCGCAGGCCATTCACTGCTGTCCGCCAGCAGCTGCCACGGCGCGGTCGCCAGGCTGAGCTTATCGAACAGCTGTTTTTGCGTCAGACGATCGGCAATAATCGGGAACACGTCGCGGTTAACGAAAGCCGGGTGCTGCGCCAGTTCGCGGGTCAGCGCCGTTTCCGGCCAGCGTTCAATTTCAGCGGTAATGACGCTTTGCCGGAACGGCACCGCGGCAGGCTCCGCGTCCAGCCCGACCGGCCAGACGGCAATGCCCAGCGGTTCGCCAGCCTGGCGCAGCATCCGCCCCAGCTGTCCGTTGCCCAGTACGCAAACCTGTTTCATGCGCCACCTCGCGGATCCGGGTTCTCAAGCACCTCATCCGTTTGCGCTTTACGCCAGGCGCTCAGCCGCTGATGCAGCTCTTTGTCGTGGGTCGCCAGAATTTGCGCTGCCAGCAGCGCCGCGTTCGCCGCACCCGCTTTACCAATCGCCAGCGTTCCGACCGGAATACCGCGCGGCATCTGCACGATGGAGTAAAGACTGTCGACGCCGCTCAGCGCCGCGCTTTGTACCGGTACGCCCAGCACCGGCACCAGCGTTTTCGCTGCAATCATACCCGGAAGATGCGCCGCGCCGCCGGCACCGGCGATAATCACTTGATAGCCGTTTTCTTCCGCACTTTCGGCGAAGCTGAACAGCTTATCAGGCGTGCGATGCGCGGAGACCACCTCTGTGTGGTGCGGGACGTTCAGTATGTCGAAGATTTCGGCGGCGAACTGCATGGTAGCCCAGTCGCTTTTGGACCCCATCACGATGGCGACACGCGCCGGGTTATTGCGGGAAGACATGCGTCTGAAAACTCCTGTGGTGCGGGACACTCAACTTTTGAGGCCACAGAGAATAGCATGGAAAAAGGGCAAGGAAAACGATTGCGCGCTTAATGCTTCATTCTTCAGGCTGGCTCATCTTCAGGGAAATCACCGGTCTGCTGCTCTGATGCATCGCGAAGCATTTGGCGTAAAGACGAAAGGCTGTTTTTAGCAGTTAAAACGGGAAGGGGATCAGCTCAACCGCTTCCGGCGTGACTTTAACCATTGAGCCTTCGCTGTGCCAGGCGCCCAGCACCACGCGGAATGCGGGCTGGCCGTTCGCGGTAAGTTCATGGACCGCCGGGCGATGGGTATGACCGTGGATCAGCCACTGAACCTGATGTTTTTCCATGACCGCGACAACTGCACGTTGGTTAACGTCCATGATCGCCAGCGATTTACTGCTGTTGGCGGCCTTGCTGCCCGCACGCATTTTTGCGGCTACCCGCTTACGGAGAAACAGCGGCAGGGAGAGAAACAGGGTTTGTAGCCAGCGCTGGTGAACTTTTGCCCGAAACGCCTGATAGCCGCGATCGTCGGTGCACAGGGTATCGCCGTGCATAATCAGTATCTGGCGACCATACAGCGTGAGCACTTTCTCCTCCGGCAGCAGAGTCATGCCGCTTTCGCGTGCGAAGCGTTTACCGAGCAGAAAATCGCGGTTGCCGTGAATAAAAAAGCAGGGAACGCCTGCGTCAACCAGTGCGCTAATCGCCGCGGCGATTTGCCGGTGCAGGGGGGGAGTATCGTCATCGCCGATCCAGGCTTCAAACAGATCGCCGAGAATGTACAGCGCGTCGGCCTGACGAGCATCATCGGCTAAAAAACGCAGAAAACCGGCGACGATCGCCGGTTCTTCCGCGCAGAGATGAAGATCTGCGATAAACAGTGTCGCCACGATTACTCGCTGACGGTCACGTTTTCGATGATCACGTCTTCTTTCGGTACGTCCTGATGCATACCGCTGCGGCCGGTGGCGACGCCTTTGATTTTGTCTACCACGTCCATGCCTTCAACCACTTCAGCGAATACGCAGTAGCCCCAGCCTTGCATGCTTTCGCCGGAGAAGTTCAGGAAGTCGTTGTCGACAACGTTAATGAAGAACTGCGCGGTTGCCGAGTGTGGAGCCTGAGTACGCGCCATTGCCAGCGTGCCACGGGTGTTTTTCAGACCGTTATTCGCTTCGTTTTTGATCGCTTCTTTCGTCGCTTTCTGCTTCATGCCAGGTTCGAAACCGCCGCCCTGAATCATAAAGCCGTTAATCACACGGTGGAAAATGGTGTTGTTGTAAAAACCTTCGCGGCAGTAGTCCAGGAAGTTTTTAACCGTTTCAGGCGCTTTATCATCAAAAGTTTTGATTACGATATCGCCGTGATTAGTGTGGAAAGTAACCATTTTTGCATCCTGTTCCGATAGAGTGGTGCTTTAACCCGGTCAAGGGTCAGAGTTAGGGGTGTGTTATAGCATAAGCTCACGCTGTGATCACCTTGCAAAGTGTGCTGACCCTGCTGACAATTATAGGTATTATACGGACTTTACGATCCACACACGTCTTACACGGAATCTTCAATGTTAAAAATTTTTAATACACTGACGCGCCAAAAAGAGGAATTCAAACCTATTCATGCCGGGGAAGTCGGCATGTACGTGTGTGGCATTACCGTTTACGATCTCTGTCACATTGGTCACGGACGCACCTTTGTCGCGTTTGATGTGGTGGCGCGCTACCTGCGTTTTCTCGGCTATAAGCTGAAGTACGTGCGTAACATTACCGATATTGATGACAAAATCATCAAACGTGCGAATGAAAATGGCGAAAGCTTTGTGGCCCTGGTGGATCGTATGATCGCCGAAATGCACAAAGATTTTGATGCGCTGAATATTCTGCGCCCGGACATGGAGCCGCGCGCCACGCACCATATCGCCGAAATTATTGAAATTACTGAGCAACTGATTGCCAAAGGCCACGCCTACGTGGCGGACAACGGCGACGTGATGTTCGACGTGCCGACCGACCCGAGCTATGGACAGCTGTCCCGTCAGGATCTGGACCAGTTGCAGGCCGGCGCGCGCGTGGATGTGGTTGACGTCAAGCGCAACCCGATGGACTTTGTCCTGTGGAAGATGTCCAAAGAGGGCGAGCCGAGCTGGCCATCGCCGTGGGGCGCGGGACGCCCTGGCTGGCACATAGAATGTTCCGCAATGAACTGCAAACAGCTGGGTAACCACTTTGATATTCACGGCGGCGGTTCCGACCTGATGTTCCCGCACCATGAAAACGAAATTGCGCAGTCTACCTGCGCCCATGACGGCGAGTACGTGAACTACTGGATGCACTCCGGCATGGTGATGGTGGATCGCGAGAAGATGTCGAAATCGCTGGGTAACTTCTTTACCGTGCGCGACGTGCTGAAATATTACGATGCGGAAACCGTGCGCTACTTCCTGATGTCCGGCCACTATCGCAGCCAGCTGAACTACAGCGAAGAGAACCTTAAGCAGGCGCGTTCGGCGCTGGAGCGTCTGTACACCGCGCTGCGTGGGACGGATAAAACCGTCGCCCCTGCCGGTGGCGAAGCCTTTGAAGCGCGTTTTATCGACGCGATGAACGACGACTTCAATACTCCGGAAGCCTACTCGGTGCTGTTTGATATGGCGCGTGAAGTGAATCGTCTGAAAAATGAAGATATGGCGGCCGCCAATGCGATGGCGTCACATCTGCGGAAAATTTCTGCTGTGCTCGGTCTGCTGGAGCAGGAGCCGGAGGCGTTCCTGCAAAGCGGGGCCCAGGCGGATGACGGCGAAGTTGCTCAAATCGAAGCTTTAATTCAACAGCGTCTGGACGCCCGTAAAGCCAAAGACTGGGCGGCGGCGGATGCGGCGCGTGACCGTCTCAACGAGATGGGCATCGTGCTGGAAGATGGCCCGCAGGGAACCACCTGGCGGCGTAAGTAAGACGGATATCCCCGGTGGCGTTTACGTTTGCCGGGTCGATGTTATTTACAGGCCGGATAAGACGTAACGCGTGCTATCCGGCTTTTTTATCGCCGTTTCCACCACAGGATTGTCATCAGCATCAGCCCCGGCAACCACACCCACAGCAGTTCCGAGAGTATCACCTGATGGCCATACGGCGTGGCATAGCGCAAATGGCGCGACCTTAATCACCTGCCACGGCGCAAAAAAGCGTTCATCCGACCACGGCCACAGCCAGCCGACGCCTTTGCCGCCCGTGGTTATCGAATCCAGTAAACTGTGTGACAGCAGCGACACCGTAAGAAACAGCCAGCAGTGCGTCAGGCTGGCTTTCAGCCAGCGTCGACCGATGAGCGCGCACAGTATTGGCACCGCAAAAGCAAACAGCAGCGAATGGGTAAACCCACGGTGGCCGAACACGTTGCCATAGGCTATGCCCAATTTAAATGAGAGAACATCGGCGTCCGGCAGCATCGCCAGGGCGATACCGGCTAACAGCAGACGCGGCGGAATGACTTTTGTTCCCAGCCCTGCGCCGAGGCAGAGAGGAATGGCTGCGTGGGTGATGATGGTTGGCATAGTGTTCGCTTCGTATGAAAAAACGCCATGCTTGCAGTGTACTGTGAAGGGAGGATGAAGTTAATGAAGTAAAAAGCTGATATGCCGGACAGGGCGCTAAGGCCGCTATCCGGCTCGCCGTATCAGGCGACGACGTTTACGCTCTGCCCGGCATAGCTGACGGTTTGCCCGGCAACAATCTTACAGCGCTTGCGGGTTTCCACCGTGCCATCAACCTTTACCTGTCCTTCGGCAATGGCAATTTTCGCCTGGGCGCCGCTTTCACTCCAGCCTTCCAGTTTTAGCAAATCACACAGCTCAACGTGAGGATGCTTGCCTAAAGAAAATGTCGCCATGTTATTTGTCCTGAGGATCGTGATATTCAACACACGCCTGTAACGTGTTTTCGATAAGGGTGGCGACGGTCATCGGCCCCACGCCGCCCGGTACCGGGGTAATGTACGATGCGCGCGCGGCGGCGTCTTCAAAGACCACATCGCCAACCACTTTGCCATTTTCCAGACGGTTGATGCCGACATCAACCACAATAGCGCCTTCCTTAATCCACTCGCCGGGAATAAAGCCCGGTTTGCCGACCGCGACGACCAGCAGATCGGCGTTCTCGACGTGGTGGCGCAGGTTTTTGGTAAAGCGGTGGGTAACGGTGGTGGTGCAACCGGCCAGCAGCAGCTCCATGCTCATCGGGCGGCCTACGATATTGGAGGCGCCAATCACTACCGCATTCAGGCCGTACAGGTCGATGTTATAGCGCTCAAGCAGGGTGACGATACCGCGCGGGGTGCAGGGGCGCAGGCGCGGCGCGCGCTGACACAGACGGCCCACGTTATACGGATGGAAGCCATCCACATCCTTATCCGGATCGATACGCTCCAGCACTTTGACGTTATCAATGCCGGCCGGAAGCGGCAGCTGCACCAGGATACCGTCGATAGTGTTATCGGCGTTCAGCGTATCAATCAGCTCAAGCAGTTCCGCCTCGCTGGTGGTCTCCGGCAGGTCATACGAGCGGGAGACGAATCCCACTTCGTCGCAGGCTTTGCGCTTGCTCGCGACATAAATCTGTGAGGCCGGGTTGCTGCCAACCAGCACAACCGCCAGCCCGGGCGCCCGCAGTCCGGCCGCCACGCGCGCCTGAACTTTTTGAGCAACCTCAGAGCGCACCTGCTGCGCAATCGTTTTACCGTCAATAATCTTTGCTGCCATCAGAGAGAGGATTCCATCTGTAGTTACACGTCGAAGGGGATGCGGCTATTTTGGCAGAAGTGAACGCGGTTGTCAGTTACCGCTTAGGGTGGGGGCTTTTTTTGCCGGGAATCAGGCGGCTATCCCCGCCGCCGGGGATGGTTGTGCTCATAACTCAAGCAGTTGAAAGGAAAGCCATTGACCCGTTGAGTAGTGAACGTATAATACCGACCAGTTTTGTGCCAGTTTGCATTACTGCTCCGCTCCCTTAGCTCAGCTGGATAGAGCAACGGCCTTCTAAGCCGTCGGTCACAGGTTCGAATCCTGTAGGGGGCGCCATTTCCTGCATCGTCTCAGACCGTTTCTGGCCGGATAAGGCGTCGCGCGCCTCCATCCGGCATCCTTGCGCTGTCCTTGTTATTCTTTATAAAAACTCGCCAGATCAATCGTATTTTCTTTGACCGCATCCATAGCGCTAATAAATTCATTTTTTTGCGCCTCTTCATCGCTACGCGGTAAAGAGTTGCCATAGAAACGTCCATTTTTATGGATCGCCAGCGAATCACTTTTTACCTGTCCGTTTACCATACCCTGCGCATTAATACTGACTTCACCGCCGATACAATTACCATTCAGCACTCCGTCCACGGCGATAGCATAGGCAATAACATCGCCTTCAACGTGACCGCTCTTCAGTATATGAACGGTTTTTTCTGAGCGGATAATGCCATCAATGCGTCCATTAACGTGAATATCGCTGGTTGAGTTGAGCTCACCCTTAATAATACAGGTTTCAGGGATAACCGCGACCGAGGGTTCGGGATGGTTTTGCGGCGTCGCTTTAACCGTCAATTCCACGTCGTCGCCAAGATAAGAAACCTGTGAAGGGTTAAGAGATGAGGCTATGCTGATGTCTGCCTGACTGTCAGCAAAAGTATTGTTTTGCTCTTTGCGTTTGAACATGGTTCTGACCCCCGTCGATGATGAAATAAAATAAACAGCGTAAATTAAACCACAGCTTAAAATAATTACGGCAATAACCTTCCAGCGCGACTTTATCGTGAGATAAAAATGTTGGTCACCCACGCCATAATGAATGATGAGGTATAGCCAAAGCCCCCAAATAAGCCACAGGAGGTTATAATGCATACACTTCCACCTAAACTCCTGTTGGTTGGTATCACTGTTAATAGATGTTATGACGGTAGCATTGGAAAATAGGTTTCACAATAAAAAATAAGCTGCAACTTTTTAAGTTTTGCAATAATTAAAAAACTATAGATTTAAAAAATAACAACCGGATATTAACAAGCAGAGAGTAAATAGAAAGAAAGATAAAGCGAGATAATTCTTATAACAGGCAGGAAATACGAGACTCGCAATCAGGCTGACCGGCAGCACGTAATCGAACTTTCGGATTTTTTGTCATTTTTAAAAATAATATTTGTGCGCTGCTCTGGAGATTTTATTGCGCAACGCGTTCTGTAAGCTGGTATAGCTTACCTGCCAGTGAGGCAAACGCAGAGCGCTTTTATTTATAATTTTTTCTCGAATGGCCGCAGTTATCGCGAGTGAGAATGTATCTTTAATGTTAATTTAATGTGAGGCGAAAAAAAGTGTGAAAATAAGCAGCTGTTTTTTCGGATGATTCTGACTATGACGTGCTGTCGGATCATATTGCCGACACCAGTGTAATGGGGTAGGGAACGGTGAAGAACAATAGGTTTGAGATCGTAGCCATTACCCGTGAAGAGCTTCTCAGGAATGCAAACCTTGAATGGTAATTTAATGAATACAGCATAATTACGTAGCTGGAAAAAGCTGATTTTTATTACGTTATTGTCGCTTGTCACAGTGATATCGTTGTTGCTGCGGTGCCGAATTTTATTCTGCATGACCATTTATCGGTTGTTCTACGGATTATCGATGCCGCCGCCATCCGCAAATTTGATGAAAAATAATCAATTGTATTCCTGTCAGCAGATTTCCTGCCACTCTGAGTTTAAATATCCGCGCGAAGAAGTGGAGATTGGAAAAAGCATTATTGGCTATTTATTAAATAACAAACATCGCTGGTAAGCGCAGCCTCACGCCGGATGGTGGCTTACGCCTTATCCGGCCTACGTGCTGGATGACGGCTTAACGTTCTAGCCTGCGAGCAACTCCTGCTCGGCGTGCTTTACCTGCACTTCCAGCGTATCGCGGATCTCTGACAGCGCGCGCTCCTGTTCGGCGAACCAGGCCTCTTTATCCGCAGCCGACGTGGCCAGACGCCAGGCGTTTTCCGCTTCCAGTTGCGCTATCTCATCCAGCAGCGCCGCAATTTGCCTGCGCAACTGGCCTATCTTTTTCTGCAAATGCGCCAGATTGTTCAGCGTGTCGCTGGCCATCATCGGTTCCAGCCCGCTTTGTAATTGCGAAAGCAGGGAACGGATAGCGGCCAGATCGGCATTTTGCCGCGCCAGATTGAGCTGTACCATCATCTGGTGCGCTTTCTCTTTCTGTTCGTCAGCCACGACGTCCGGGTGACACAGGCGGCTGGCCTGACGCCACAGACGCTTAAGTTCACTGCGCTCGTCAGCGGAAAGCCGCCGATCGCGGGCGAAACGTTGCAGAGCGTCCTGCTGTTGCTCCTGATACTCCTCATACTTATGGGTCGCCTCTTCCTGCGCCTGCCGGGCGGCGCTGTCATCATGGTGGCAAAAGTTATTTTCCAGCCCGCGGATCTCAGCGAGCAGATCGGCGATCAGCTCCGTTTGCTGTTGAATACGCTGGCGCACCTCGACGGCCTCACGGGAAGAGGCGTTTATCGCCATCCACTCTAATTTGAGCTGTGCTAGCCGATCGACCGCCAGCGAAATATACTGCTGACAGGCGAGATAATCTTTCTCGCGACGCCGACGCTCCGCTTCCTGCTTACGCCGGGCGCTGGCCGCCAGCTGTTTCCGTAATGCCAGAATCCGGCTCATCAACGGACCAAGCCGCAGATGATACTGGTCGTTAAATTCATCGAGGATTTGAATACGGGTATTACGGGTGTCAATCAGTTCGCGTAGCTGACTCTCCAGCGTCTTCAGCTCCAGTTTACCGGCGGCAATCGCCGGATCCTGCCAGCCAGTCAAGGCGTGCTGATTTTGCAGCCAGGCGGCAAGGTCGCGCATGGCATCGCTGAAACGACGCGCCTCAATCGCCTCGACGATGGCCTGAATCACCGGATCGTCGGCTTCCTGCTTCAGATGTCCAAGCTGTTGCTGAATGATCTCCTGATCTTCCAGTTCGATGGCGCTTTTGATGATTTCGAGTCGTTTAATGATCTTATTCATGACACCCGTTACCTGGCGTAACCGACACAAGAATGACGTGATTTGGGTTAAGTCATTCGATTGAAAAATATAGGAAAAAATGCGATATGCATTTTGTGGTCTGTGGCGCCTCTTCGTCCAGAATAATTCACAAAAATTATCGACTACAGCGCCTTTTGCACGGTTTTTCCGCTGACGTCCCCCTCTTCACGAGGTGCCGCAGCGCGCGGCGCGGACTCATGGCGTTGACCTTGCGACAACCAGGCTGAAATGTTAAAAGGTGCCCCTCAATAAAAATGACACAGGGGTAGGGCGTGAAAAACGCGTCAATTGCATCGGACACCAGCCTGTCGGATGCTGCGTCGAAAAGTGAGCCGACGCTTCAGAGGGGGTTGCAAAACCGCCATATTCAGTTGATCGCGCTGGGCGGCGCTATTGGCACCGGACTGTTTTTAGGCATCGGCCCGGCGATTCAGATGGCCGGACCGGCGGTGCTGCTGGGCTACGGCGTTGCCGGGATTATCGCCTTTCTTATCATGCGCCAGCTGGGCGAAATGGTGGTGGAAGAGCCGGTTTCCGGCTCCTTTGCCCACTTTGCCTATAAATACTGGGGTCCGTTCGCCGGTTTTCTCTCTGGCTGGAACTACTGGGTGATGTTCGTGCTGGTCGGTATGGCGGAGCTGACCGCCGCAGGCATCTATATGCAGTACTGGCTACCGGACGTGCCAACCTGGATTTGGGCGGCGGCCTTTTTCATTATCATCAATGCCGTGAACCTGGTTAACGTGCGTCTGTACGGTGAAACGGAGTTCTGGTTCGCGCTGATTAAAGTGCTGGCGATTATCGCCATGATTGGCTTTGGCCTGTGGTTGCTGTTTTCCGGTAACGGCGGCGAACGTGCGGGGATGGATAATCTCTGGCGCTATAATGGCTTCTTCGCCACCGGCTGGAGCGGGTTGATTCTGTCGCTGGCGGTGATTATGTTCTCCTTCGGCGGCCTGGAGCTGATCGGTATTACCGCCGCAGAAGCGCGCGATCCGCATAAAAGCATTCCGAAAGCGGTGAATCAGGTGGTTTACCGGATTCTGCTGTTCTATATCGGTTCGCTGGTGGTGCTGCTGGCGCTCTATCCGTAGGTGGAAGTGAAATCCGACAGCAGCCCGTTTGTAATGATATTCCATAATCTTGACAGCAACGTGGTCGCTTCTGCGCTGAACTTTGTCATTCTGGTGGCTTCCTTATCGGTCTATAACAGCGGCGTTTATTCTAACAGCCGTATGCTGTTTGGCCTGTCGGTGCAGGGGAACGCGCCGAAGTTCCTTACCCGCGTCAGCCGTCGCGGCGTGCCGGTCAATTCGCTGATGCTGTCCGGGGGGATCACCTCGCTGGTGGTGCTGATTAACTACCTGTTGCCGCAAAAGGCGTTCGGCCTGCTGATGGCGCTGGTGGTAGCCACACTGCTGCTGAACTGGATCATGATCTGCCTGGCGCACCTGCGTTTTCGCGCGGCGATGCGGCGTAAAGGGCGTGAGACGCAGTTCAAAGCGCTGCTCTACCCGGCGGGCAATTACCTGTGCATCGCCTTCCTCGCCATGATCCTCGTGCTGATGTGCACCATCGACGATATGCGCCTGTCAGCGATGCTGCTGCCGGTATGGATAATTTTCCTGTTTGTGGCGTTTAAGCTTTCCCGCAAAAGGTAATTCCGTTTCGCCCGGCAGCGTAACGTCTGCCGGGCTATAGCGTTTGCGCACTGATTATTTTGCGAAGGCGCTGGAGAGCGAGCGAATGTCGTTGCCGGTAGGCGACTGATGAATGCGTAAACCAAACTCTTCCACCACCGCGAAAATATGGTCGAAAATATCGGCCTGAATACTTTCATATTCCAGCCAGACCACGGTATTGGTAAAGGCATAAATTTCGAGAGGCAGACCATGATCGTCCGGCGCCAGCTGGCGCACCATTAAGGTCATGTCTTTCCGAATGCGCGGATGGTTGCGTAAATACTCATTCAGATAGGCGCGGAAGGTGCCGATATTGGTCATCCGCCGGTGGTTTAATACCGACTCCGGCACGTTGAGCTGCTGATTCCATTCATCGATTTCCTGATGCCGACTGTCTAAATAGGGTTTCAACAGGTGGGCTTTATACAGCCGCGCTTTTTCATCCTCATCAAGAAAATGAATGCTGGTGGCGTCAATGCTGATGCTGCGCTTAATTCGCCGACCGCCGGAAGCCGACATACCGCTCCAGTTTTTAAAGGAGTCTGACACCAGCGACCAGGTGGGGATGGTAGTAATGGTGTTATCCCAGTTACGCACCTTGACGGTGGTCAGCCCGATGTCGATCACCGCGCCGTCGGCGCCGTATTTCGGCATCTCCAGCCAGTCGCCCAGCTTGAGCATATCGTTGGCGGAAAGCTGAATGCCGGCAACCAGTCCCAGTATCGGATCTTTAAACACCAGCATCAGGACGGCGGCCATTGCGCCGAGGCCGCTAATCAAAATAGCGGGAGACTGGCCGATTAATAATGAGATCATCAGAATGCCGACGATGATCGCGCCGATCAGCTTAATGCCCTGAAAAATCCCTTTCAGCGGAAGCTGCGACGCCGCCGGTAATTTCTGCGACAGATTTAAAATCACATCCAGCAAAGAGAACAGCGACAGCAGGGCATACATCATGATCCATAGCTGAGCGCAGGTCGTTAATATTTCTGCGGCGTCGCTGCCTTTCTGCAGCCACAGCGCCGCCTGAATATTGACGATAATCCCCTGCAGGGTAAACGCCAGACGGTGAAATAACTTATTTTGCGTAATAATTTGCAGCCACAGGCGGGAACTGGCGATGGCGCGTTTTTCGAATGTGCGTAATACCACCCAGTGCAGAATAATATGCACGATAACGGCGGTAAGAAAGATAATACCGAAAATCATCACCAGCGAGGTGGTGGGATTCATTTCAATGCCCGCAAGTTCTTCGACTTGCGTAATTAACTCCTGCATAACATCTCCTTTTTAAAACAGCGGCCTATGATGACCGCTGTACGGAGAATATGCAAATGAGGGGTTGCCTCAGACCGAATACGGACGCGGGATTATACTTCCGTAAGGGTGGTGGCTAACGGCAGGCGCGATTTCGGCAGCGTCGCGTTGAAATCCTCCACGCTGTGATGCCCGACCGGCACGACCACCACGCTGGTGTAGCCTTTTTCTTTAAGACCAAATTCTGCGTCGAGAATCGCCGCGTCAAAGCCTTCGATCGGCACGGCATCCAGACCCAGCGCGGCGACGCCGAGCAGGAAATTACCGACGTTGAGATAAACCTGTTTCGCCATCCAGTGCGCATCGTCTTTCAGATCTTTACGGTGCATATCGGCGAAGAAGGTGCGGCCTTTGTGGTTGGCGGCTTTTGCTTCCGCGTTCGCGAAGCGGCCATCGGCCTCTTCCTGATCGACCACGCGTTGCAGCCATGCGTCGTCCATTGCCGTTTTGGCGCAGAACACCACCACATGCGAGGCGTCGAGCATTTTGCGCTCGTTGAACGCATAGCCGCCGGCGGCGGATTTCGCTACCCGCGCTTTCCCTTCTTCCGTGCTGGCGATAATAAAGTGCCACGGCTGCGAGTTGGTGCTCGACGGACTGTACTGCAACAGCGTTTTGATTTTCTCTGCTTCTTCAGCGGTTAATTTTTTACTGGGGTCGAATGCCTTGGTGGAATGACGTTTTAAGGCAACTGATACAATATCCATAACTACTCCCGGTTTGTTTTAATACCCGCAGGTTACAAGTTTCTCCGGCAGATGATAAGCGAGAAATGGCGAAAACAGTTATCGTCGTTCACGACCAGTCAGCCGGGGCGGATCCGTTTCTGGTCACGTTTTGCCAGCCCATCCACCACCAGATTCCATGAATCGTTCACCAGCTCTTCCAGCAACGACGCGTTGATATCATCGCCGGGCGCCACGGAGATCCAGTGCTTTTTGTTCATGTGGTAGCCGGGAGTGATGCTCGGGTAAATCTGCTGGTTGAGCAGCGATTTTTGCGGATCGGATTTCAGGTTGATAACGCTGCGATTGTTCACTGTGGTGGCGATCATAAAGATTTTGCCGCCGACCTTAAACACGTCATATTCAGGACCAAACGGCCAGCAGTGCTCCGTAAAAGGGAATGCCAGCGCCAGACGGCTCGCGGCGGCATACAGTGTTTTTTCATCCATTACGATTCCTCACGGGTGAGGGCGCGCCACATGGCTTCAAAGCCCAGAGAGATAAATTCGCTGGCGCGGGCCGGTTCGCGGGTGGCGAATTCCATGGTGGTTTCCGCCAGGGTTAAAAACAGCGCATCGCCAAACGCGCGATACTCATCGGACATAAAGATCGGCAATACCGAACGATGACAGAGATCGCGCAGTTCAGGAAACATATCGTCAGCTTTTTGTTCGGTTTCTTTGCTGATTTTCTCGCTTACGGCCAGCTGGCGAATCGCGCGGTGGCCCGCGGTATGATCCAATCCCCAGCGGATATAGCTGCGCCAGATATAAAAGGTCAGCGCTTTGGCGTCGGTGAGGGAACGATCGAGATTAGCGATCATCGACTGGCACAAACTCTGTTTAAGATGGAGATAAAGTTCGTTGATTAACTCGTCTTTGGTGGCGAAATAGCGAAACAATGTCCCTTCCGCCACGCCTGCGCTGCGGGCGATCGCGGCGGTAGAGGCCGCGAGCCCGGATTGCGCAACTGCTGCGGTTGCTGCCTCCAGTAATGCCTGTTTTTTGTCTTCACTTTTCGGACGAGCCACTACGCTTTACCCTTAAATCAGTCTGAAAATGCGATTGAAACACGGCCTTAAGCGTGTCGCAACGGTGAATGTCAAAGATTGAAATTCATCTTGACGGGAAACCTCCGATTTCTATAATGAGTGCTTACTCACTCATAATCAAGAGTCAATCGCGCAGTCTGGATGGCGCTTATAAAGGTCTGTCGCGGGTCAGTCGTCCTAAAACACCCCTTTGGGGCAGGGGTGGGATAAGACGGCTACTTTGCGGGAGAGGAGTTCTGAATGACCATTTCTGCACAGGTTATCGACACCATTGTCGAATGGATTGATGAAAATTTAAATCAGCCGTTACGCATTGACGATATCGCGCGCCATGCGGGCTACTCCAAATGGCATCTGCAGCGTCTTTTTATGCAGTACAAAGGGGAGAGTCTTGGGCGCTACATTCGCGAGCGCAAGCTGCTGCTGGCGGCGCGGGATCTGCGTGAATCGGACGAAAAAGTGTATGACATTTGCCTGCGTTACGGCTTTGACTCGCAGCAGACGTTTACCCGCATCTTCACCCGCACCTTCAACCAGCCGCCGGGCGCCTACCGCAAAGAGAACCATAGCCGGGCGCACTGAGCGCACGGGCGGCAGACTACTGCGCCAGGGAAAACCAGCGGCGCCAGACGTAGCGAATCACCGCATATTCAATCGCGCCAAGCGCTAAAAACCACAGGCAGAACAGCAGGGTATAAAGCTGGTTGAGATCCATCAGATGGAAAGTCGCCACCAGCTTTTGCGCGACCACCAGACCCAGCGACGGCGCGGGCAGCAGCAGGCAGGAAAGAAAGGCCAGCAGCAGGATACCGGCGGCGGTCATCAGCGATTCAAGCGGGTGTTTCATGGCATTGTTAAACTTGAGTTAAAAAAGCCATTGTCCGGGATTATGGCCGCTAAGGCAAACCTCGCGACGCTCAGCTCGCCCAGATTTCACAGTGTTTTTTCACCAGCCCGATCAGCGAACCGCCATCGGCGACGAACTCCCGCATTTTCTGCGCTTCGCTGCCGCCGTTTCTCACCTGGAGAGTGAGCGCTTCAATTGCGCTACCGGCGCCCACTTTATCTGCCGACGGCGACACGTTTTCCAGCAGGCGCAGCGTATCCTCCGCCAGTTTGCGGTGCTCGCCGGTATGGACGTCCGTCAGAACCCCCTCAAGCCCGTAGCGGCAGGCCTGAAAGCGGTTAAATTTATACAGCAGATAATCCCGCTCCTGATATTTAAAGGGGCGCTCGGTTAACAGCCAGTGGGCGGTGGCCTGGATTAATCCGGCGATATTGACGGCATGGGAGAGTGTCAGCGGCGTATCCATTACCCGCACTTCAACGGTGCCGAAATGCGGACTCGGGCGGATGTCCCAGTGTAAATCTTTAATGCTTTCAATCATGCTGGTGTAGCTGAGGCGGCGGAATAATCCCTCAAACTCCTGCCAGTTGCTGACCCACGGCATCGGACCGTTATCGGGGAAGCCAGAGAAGATGTTCAGGCGGGACGAGGCGAAGCGGGTGTCGGCTCCCTGCATATACGGCGAGGTGGCCGAAAGGGCAATAAAGTGCGGAACAAAGCGCGACAGCCCGTGCAGCAGATAGATAGCGTCATCCCCGCTGGCGCAGCCGACGTGCACATGCTGACCAAACACGGTCGCCTGCTGAATCAGATAGCCGAAGTTTTCCAGCGTGCGCTGATAGCGCTCGTTGTCGCACACCTCCTGACGCTGCCATTTCTGAAACGGATGGGTGCCGCCGCCGCAGATCTCAAGATGATGCTCCGCGGCGGCTTTCATAATTACCTGCTGCATCGCGGCAAACTGGGCTGCGGCCTGGTCGATGCTGTGACAGACGTCGGTCGCCAGCTCCAGCATACTTTCGGTGATATCGTGTTTCACCTCTCCTGCGGTTACCTGATCTTTCACGGCGGCAATCAGCCGCGAGGAGTCCTGGCTCAGGTCATATCCCGGCGGATTAATCACCTGGGTTTCCAGTTCAATGCCGAGGGTGTACGGTTCTGAGACGTGAAAATCGGGTAGCGACATAGTATTCCCTTCTCCTTTTATTTGTAATCAGTATAGAAGCGCGGCGCGTCTGACGTGGGGAAAGAAATCTGAATCCGGTACTTTGACGGCGATTGCGGAACTGTTATAACCAGCTTTTATCGTTGCCAGAGGAGAGAGTTATGCCGGAAATGAATGAATATGGTCAGATGGTCGGCGATGCTCTGCCGGACTGGCGTGGCGCGTCAGTTCTTGAGCGTATTGTGCTACAGGGGCGCTGGTGTCGCCTTGAGCCGCTGGATCCTGCGCGGCATGCGGAAGATCTGTTTGAAGCCTACGCGCAGGCGAGCGATGAGCGGGACTGGACCTGGCTGGCAAGCAACCGACCCGACAGCGTTGCGGCGACGTTTCACTGGCTTAGCGGTAAAACAAATGACGACGCGCTGGTGCCTTTTGCGGTGGTGGATGCCCGTTCGGAACGCTCGGTGGGGTTGGTCTGTTTTATGGCTATCGAACGAGAGCACGGCTCCGTTGAGATCGGCCACGTCACCTGGTCGCCGCGTATGAAAAAGAGCGTCCTCGGCACCGAAGCCGTCTGGCTGCTGTTGCAGTATGCCTTTGCTCAGGGGTATCGCCGTGTGGAATGGAAATGCGATTCCCTGAATGAAGCCTCACGTCGGGCGGCGGAACGGACCGGATTTGTGTTTGAAGGCCGCTTCCGCCAAAAAATCGTGCGTAAAGGGCGTAATCGCGACAGCGACTGGCTGTCGATGATTGATAGCGAATGGCCGCAGTGCGATCGCGCGCTCCAGCGCTGGCTGGCGGCGGATAATTTTGATGAGCAGGGGCGGCAGAAACTGACGCTGGCTCAGTGTCGGGAATAAACGGGCCTGATACGGCTTGCTGCTTCCGGGGATGCAGACCGATCTAAATGTTTTCTGAAAGTAAAATTCAGCTGTTTAAATATGGGTCTTCCCCGATCATGGTGGGAGGATCAGAACGTCATATCCAGCTTCCCGTAATGGAACATCACCCCCAGTTTAAATCGCTCCCGGTTTCGATAGCCTCTGGCCTTTATCCTCAGCAGCCTTATTTTGCTGTTCAGCGCTTCGGCATTACCATTTGAGACGCTGTACCGCATGGCGTTAAGTATTCCATATAGCCTTTTCGTGATGGCTCCTGCCATATTTCTCATTACCGGCACATCGCAACTTCTCGCCAATGCTATCCACTGCAATGGACTGACCCCACGCCTGTAGACAAATTCTGTCCTCACGACGAGGCCTGTTCAAAGGCCTCCGGACTGACGCCGCCGAGGTGGCTGTGGCGCCGGGCCCGGTTGTAGAACACTTCAATGTAATCGAAGATATCCGCCCGGGCCAGAGCCCGGGTTTTGTATATTCTCTTCCTGATGCGTTCTTTTTTCAGTGAACTGAAGAACGATTCGGCCACCGCATTATCCCAGCAGTTGCCACGCCGGCTCATGCTCGGTGCCAGGTGATTGGCCCGGCAGAAGCGCTGCCAGTCGTCACTGCCGTACTGACTACCTTGATCGCTATGTACGATGACCTCGCCGTCCGGTTTTCGGCGCCAGACCGCCATCATCAGCGCGTCGAGCGCCAGTTCGCGCGAGAGAGTGGGTTTCATCGACCAGCCGACCACATTACGGGCAAAGAGATCGATAACCACCGCCAGATACAGCCAGCCCTGCCAGGTGCGGATATAAGTAATATCGGTGACCCAGACCTGGTTGGCCCGGACAACGGTGAACTGCCGCTGCACGCGATTAGGAGCAACGATTGAAGGCCTGCCAGCGATACGACGTGGCGCTTTATAGCCGCGCACGGCTTTAATCCGGTTCAGTTGCATGATCCGACCCACCCGGTTTTTACCGCAGGTTTCCCCGATTTCGTTCAGATCGCCATGAACCCGCCGGTAACCGTATACGCCTCCGCTCAGGGAATATGAGTCGCGGATAAGTATCAGCAGGCGCTGGTTATCTTTATCACGCGCCGAGACAGGGTTATGCAGCCACGCATAGAACCCGGCCCGGGCGACATTCAGTACCCGACACATCGTCATCACACCCCATACAGTGCGGTGCTCATTGATAAAGCGGTACTTCAGTCGGGCTCCCTTGCAAAGTACCGCGCGGCCTTTTTCAGGATATCCCGTTCTTCTTCGGTGCGTTTTAGCTGCGCCCGGAGTTTCAGGATCTCGCTTTTCGCTTCCAGTAAATCCCGGGCATGCTGCTCGCTGTTATCAGGTTTGATAGCCCGTAGCCACTTGTAGAGGCTGTGTGCAGAGACGCCCAGACGGTCAGATACTTCGGCGACGGAATAACCGCGTTCCGTTATCTGACGGACGGCTTCTTCCTTAAATTCAGGTGTAAATCGTGGTGTGCCCATACGCTCCTCCTATGCTCAAACTATAGGGCAGGATCGTCTACCGGGGCGGGGTCAGTCCACAACCAGTCTGCACGTCGTTTGTCACTCCAGGGGCGGTTCCAGATATCTTTCGCCAGCTCTTTCAGTGTCCAGCACTGGCTGGTCAGTTGCATTTGTTCTCTCAGCCATGCCAGTTTTTCCTGCCGTGTCTTATCAACGATTTCCCCCAGCTGTTTTGCCACATGGAAGCGGTCAAAGGCTATTTTCTCTACGGCGCCCGGAAGATGGATGCGTGCCGCTCTGATATATCCGGCATTCATATCCATTGAGAACGTTTTGACTGCCTGCAGCTGGCTGTCGGTGAGGGTGCGAAGATAGCTGGCAAGACTTTCCGTACCCCGATCATCCGTTAATGCCAGCGCTCGTCCCTTACGATCTGATATCACTGTGATGTACCGGTGCCCTTTTTTGAACGCAACTTCGTCCACATTCATATGCCGGGCTGATAGCGGCTTTTTTATTCGCGCAAGACCACGTTTAACTGCCCGGGTCATAATGCCGTCAACGGCATTCCAGCTAAGCTTAAGTTGCTTTCTTACCGCATCAACCGTGCTAATTTTCAGCCAGGAAAGGACGAATGATTCGAACAATAACGTATATCGGCTACCAGCTCCGGCCCACGGAACAGGTAACGTCTGGCAACCATGGTCTGGACACATGACCCGGGGGACATTCGCCTCAACGACAGTCATGAACTGGCAGGTATCAAGATGACGCCATTTGCGATGGCGGTGATCGTGAACATGGCATTGCTGCCCGCATGTCGGGCAGATTAGCAGTGAATTTTTGGCGATCCCGACAACAACGGTGACAGAGCCAGCATTTTCATCAAGGGAAAGTGATTCAACCTGCCACGGGGCGGACAGGTTGAGAATGTGGGCGTATAGCGATTTTTCATCCATATATGCAGATGAGTCCTCATATAAGCAACGTAGCTAAAGTAACGGATGCAGTTTTTTCCGCTGGAATCCCTGAGTCACTGTATTGTCATCATGAATGAGAGATGAATCGTGCGGGTAGAATGTTCTGCGGGGCATCCCAATCTCTTCACGAAATTTATTTTCTGAAAGAACTTCTTCAGAAAAAGCACCCAACCCAACAGTCCTGGCTTCTTCGAGTAAAAGTGGGGAGTGTGTTTGTAATTCTGGTTGAGAACTCTCAACTTTCAGGCGCTCTCCATTTAAATTGTGGAAAACGTGGAGAAGTTCATGGAAAACAATGCATGCATGAAAGTCTACCAGGCTAATTCCTTGCCCGCAGGGATATTCAACTGCATTCAGATTACAGTGAAAGTCGGAGCCAGTTCCTCGGGAGTTTTCAGCATCCGCATTGCAGTGTGCTATCACCCCTAACTCAGCAGAATCGAGATGTATTGCCAGTTTTTCTGATTTGAGTCGGGATGTTAATTCAATACAGTTCAAAAGAGTACGTCCAGTGTCTGTGGATTCGATCTTATCGAGGGCAGCTTCAAGATGCTGGTAGATTTTAAGGTCAGTCCCGTGGAAACAGAGTTGTTGGTTGTTTTTCACCCAGCGCACACCCGACATTTTTACAAGAGATTGAATGTCTGTGGCTGAAATTGAATTTGAAGATGAGGGTAGAGGTAACGAAGGTAATGTCAGGTTAAGGGATGTAGGGCGCATTAAGACCTCCTGAGGATAAGCGTAAGTCAAGAGGATTATACTTGATTGGCAGTGTACGCCACCACAACAGGGGATGACCCTTAAATATACAGTAATTGGTAAGGATAAGCGTAGGATAACGGCGGGTGCCGGAAGCTTTCGAGCTTCAGGCCATTGCTGAGGTTCGGAAAGAAGAAAGCCCCAAGGAGATAGTGTTATCAACCTTGAGGCTACCCATCCGAACCAGACAATTCGGATGGTAGTCTCTTCTTCGCATGGAGGCAATACATGCTGACGAAATATGCCTTAATGGCAATCATAGTGCTGTGTGTCACGGTGCTGGGATTCACGCTGTTAGTCGGGGACTCGCTATGCGAGTTCAGCGTCAAGGAGCGTGGTATGGAGTTTAAGGCAGTTCTCGCTTACGAACCGAAGAAGTAGCCGTTATGCGGGGAGCGATCCCCGCATATCCGGTTGTCCGGTCAGGAGGGACGGCACCCGCTTAATTAACTCGCCCGCAGTCAGCGACGGCTGCGGGCGAACTTTTACCAGCAGATAAAACCACCGTCCACCACCAGATCTACGCCGGTGCAGAACGACGCGGCATCGCTGGCGAGAAACAGCGCCGGGCCTGCCATCTCTTCCACTTTCGCCATGCGCTGGATCGGCGTCTGGCTTTCAAACTCACGCGTCTGATGCACCATCTCCGGGCGCGTATTCATCGGCGTGGCGGTATAGCCCGGGCTGATTGAATTAACGCGAATGCCTTTCTCAATCCACTCCATCGCCAGGCTTTTCGAAAGATGGATCACGCCGGCTTTGGAACTGTTGTAGTGGGCCTGTTCAAGCCCCCGGTTGACGATAATCCCCGACATCGAGGCGATGTTGATAATGGAACCGCCGCCGGACTCCAGCATCAGCTCCGCTTCGGCTTTACACGAGTTCCACACGCCTGTGAGGTTAATATCAATCACCCGCTGCCACTGTTCGCTTTCCATTTCCAGCGCCGGATTAGCGTTGGCGATCCCGGCGGCGTTAACCGCAATATCAAGCCGACCGAACCGTTCTTTCGTTAAGGCTACGGCAGCGCGCAGATCGCTAAGCTGGCGGACGTCGCCAGCGTAGAGCGCAGCCTGTCCGCCAATGGCCTCAATATTCTGTACGGTCTCTTTCAGACCGCCGTCCTCACGCAGGTCAAACCCGACGACACGAGCGCCGGCGCTGGCAAGGGCATACGCAATTATCTGACCGATACCGCTGCCTGCGCCGGTAACGAAGGCGACGCGTCCCTCGACATTGAACAACTGCCGGGCAAAGTCTTTAGCAATCATAGCGAATTCTCTCCAGTTGTTTTCTGCCGGGCATCAGGACATGATCAGGCCGCCATCAATATTGATGGTCTGTCCGGTGAGGTAGCGTGCGTCGTCAGAGGCAAGAAAAGCCACCAGCCCGGCGACATCTTCCGGTTTACCCGCCCGTTTCATCGGGATCCCTTTTACCCACTCCGCCATCAGCTCGCCTTTGCCGTAGCGTTTTTCCTCGCTGCTGAGAATTTCGCCCCATACGCGATCGTTGTAATCCCACATTTCACTTTCGATAATGCCAGGGCAGAAGGCGTTGACGGTGATATTCCACGGCGCCAGCTCATGCGCCAGGCTCTGGGTGATGCCGATAACGCCCATTTTGCTGGCGGCGTAATGCGGCGTATAGATAAAGCCCTGACGCCCCTGGCCTGAGGAGGTATTGATCAGGCAGCCCTGATTCTGTTTGACCATATATTTTGCCGCTTCACGGCAGCAGAGCCACACCCCGGTGGTGTTGACCGCCAGCACCTTTTCAAAATCCGCCTTTGGCATCCGGTCGAAATAGTCGATGGTAATGACCCCGGCGTTCTGAATGGAGACATCGATGGTGCCAAAGCGGGCCGCGGCCTGTTCATACAGCGACTGCACCTGCGCTTCGTCCGTCACGTCTACCTGCAGTGAAAGGATGTCGGCCTGATAGCGCTGGCGCAGCTGTTCTGCGGTTTCGTGGACGCGTTCGGCGTTGGAGACCATCACCAGACGGGCGCCGTCGCGGGCGAAGCGCTCAGCGATACCTGCGCCGATTCCCCGGCATGCCCCGGTGATAACAACCGTCTTACCCTGAAAATTACGTTGCATATTTTTTCCCCTGTTTAAGCCGGACAGCTTCTGCCCGGCGGAATGATGCGGTTTAACTGGATACGGTATTGGCCGCAGGCGCCGCCGCCAGCTTCTCTTCATGGCGACGCATCAGAATGACCTTGTTCTGCAGCTTTTGCTGGAACTGATCGACCACCACGGCGGTGACGATGACCACGCCTTTAATCACCATCTGCCAGAAGTCGCTGACGCCCATCATCACCATCCCGTCAGCGAGGAAGACGATGACAAAGGCGCCGATAATTGAGCCGGAGACTCTGCCGCGACCGCCCGCCAGCGCGGTGCCGCCCAGCACGGTGGCGCCAATGGCGTCCATTTCGAACATATTGCCGGTCATCGGGTGCGCGGTTTGCAGCTGCGAGGCCACAATCAGGCCGACAAACGCCGCGCACAGTCCGGAGAAGGCGTAAACAAAGATTTTGGTTTTGACGATCGGCACGCCGGCCAGTCGCGCGGCGGATTCATTGCCGCCGATCGCATAGATATAGCGGCCAAGCGGCGTTTTGGTGGTGATCCAGTAACCCAGCAGCAGAAAAGCGATCATCAGCCAGATAGGCAGATAAATGCCCAGCAGGGTGCCGGAGCCCAGCGTTGCGAAACCGGTATTGCCTAACGCTTCCATACCGTTCAGGTTGGGATAGGTGCTGCCGTCGTTAAACAGCAGGGCGGAGCCTCTGGCGACGTACATCATGCCGAGGGTGCAGATAAACGGCGCTACGCCGAAGCGGGTAATCACCGCGCCGTTGATAAAGCCGACGACGACGCCAAAAAGCGCGACGCAAAGGATCACTTCCGGCACGTTAAAAAAGAGAATATTACCGCCCCAGATGGGCAGGCCATTGGTGAGCAGCGCGCCTGCCACCATGCCGCAGATCCCGGCGACGGCGCCAACGGACAAATCAATGCCCCCCGTCAGGATCACCAGCGTCATGCCAATCGCCAGAAGCCCGGTGATCGCCACGTGCTGGGTCATAATCAGCAGGTTAGATGTGGTCAGGAAATTCGGTACCATCACGCTGAAGAACGCGATCACCAGCAGCAGCGCGATGAACGTTCTGGCCTTCAGCAGGTACATATAAATCATATATTTCTGGTTCATGATGGATTCCAGCCTGATTAATCTTGTGGTGTAGAGGCGGCGATCAACGCCTCGCGAGTCACCGCATGTCGGGGTACATCGGCGGTGATACGGCCATCGGCCATCACCAGAATGCGATCCGCCAGCGCCATCACTTCGTCGAGTTCCGACGAAGAAAACATGACCGCCAGCCCTTGCTGCGCCATTTTGCCAATAAGGTGATAGACGTCGGTTTTCGCGCCTACGTCGATGCCGCGGGTGGGTTCATCAAGAAAGACCACCTGCGGTTGCGTCATCAGCGCTTTTCCGAGCACCACTTTTTGTTGGTTGCCGCCGCTTAAGGAGGTGATGGGCAGTTCGGGATCGCTGACCTTGATGGCGAGCTGCTGGATCATCTCTTTCACGCTGGCCTGCTCCTTGTGCGGATTGAGCCACCGCCAGGCCCGGCGAAATCCCTTCAGGCTGAAGTCTGACAGGGTCATATTCGACTGAATCGACATCATCTGCACCACGCCCTCGCCCTGTCTGTCTTCCGGCACCAGCGCCAGCCCTTTTTTCAGGCGCGTCTGAAACGAGGCGCTATCAATACGCTTGCCGTTGAGTTCAATATCGCCGTTCTGGCAGGGCATCAGGCCGACCAGCCCTTTAAACAGCTCGGTGCGTCCGGCGCCCAGCAGCCCGTAAATGCCGATCACTTCGCCTTTACGTAAGCTAAAGGTCACGTCATTGAGCTTGTAACCGCCGCTGGGGTGCAGCGCGGTCAGTCCGTTAACCTCAAGCACAGTGTCGCCGTGCGGCGCGGCCTGATAATCGAAATGTTTTTTCTTATCGCCGACCATCTGCTCAATGATCCACGGAATGCTGGCGTCGCTGACGGGGCGTTCACTGATAAACTTGCCGTCGCGGAAAATGGTGATGTAGTCGCCAATCTCCATCAGCTCTTCCAGGCGGTGGGAGATGTAGATAATGGTCACGCCGCGCCGTTTCAGCTGCTCTATGACGTTGAACAGCACTTTGACTTCCGACTGGCTGAGGGCGGAGGTGGGCTCATCCATAATCAGCACCCGCGTATCTTTCGAGAGCGCGCGGGCAATTTCCACCAGCTGCTGGTGGCCAATGCCGAGTTCCCCTAACGGCGCCCGGGGATCAACATCCAGTTCCAGTCTCTCCAGTAAAGATTTAGCCAGCGCATACTGATATTTTTCGTTAATTCGCCCTTTCTGAAAAAATTCGTTAGCCATGAAAATATTATCCATGACGTTCATATTGGGAAATAAATTCAGCTCCTGAAAAATAATACTGATCCCGTGCTTTTCAGCCTGATGGGTAGAATTTAGCGACACCGGCTGACCATCGAGGAAAATTTGTCCGGTGGAGGGCGTTTCCACCCCGGCGAGCATTTTCATCATGGTGGATTTACCCGCGCCGTTTTCGCCAATCAGCACGTTAACCTTATTGCGGTAAACCCGATAATTGACATTATCCAGAGCCACCACGCCCGGATAAACGCGTGACAGCTCGCGGGTTTCAATAATGACTTCAGATTCAGCGGAGTCAGGAGCGACGCTATTCTGCGGCTGCATGTTATGCACCTCCTGCAATAACGATCCGGGCGGGCGTAATATCCGGGAGGGTTTGTGGAATATCCCAGGTGGAAAATACGCCATAGACCTGCGCAGATTCGCCCGCTTTCAGCGGCACAGCCTGAATCATTTTCACGGCCTGCTGGTTGATCGCCCGGCCATATTCGCCGAACAGGACCTGGTCGTTGAAATCGCCATAGCTCGCCCCTTTATACGCGTCGCGCAGCTGGGTGCCGCGCAGGGTCGGGCCAATCTGCACCACGACATTGCTGCCGCTGTTATCGGCGATGGTCATTTTTCCACTGCGGGATGCGGTGTCGATCTGACTGATTTTTCCCTCGACCTTGATGTAGAAAATACAGGGATTCTCATCCTGAGAGCGGAAGCCCAGCTTTTGACAAGCGCTGTCGATATCTTTTTCTGCGCGTAAGGCCGCCATCAGTTCCGCGACGGGACGTGCCTGCCCGACAATTTGCGGGACAATTTGCGTTTGCCACGTCTGGTCAATATTCGCCATATGTGGATTGGGGGGAGATTTAAGATCCTGCAGCTCCTGTTGCGAGACGATGCGGCAGCCGCCGATGGTCAATACGGCCAGCGCCAGCCAGGCTTTTTTAGACATAGTGTTCTCCTCTGCGCCTCGTAGGAGGCGCAACTCCCGGGATCAGGATTTAATATTGAAATCCTGGACTTTATCTGCGTTATCTTTAGTAATCAGAATGCCGCGGAACATGACGCGCTGTTTTTCCGGCTTCACGCCGTTTTGCAGGTAGTTATCCAGATCGGCGACGCCCTGGGCGGCGATGGCCTGGGCCTGCAACATGACGGTTGCCTGCAACGTTCCCGCTTTTACCGCATCACGCTCGTCGTTACTGCCGTCGATACCGACGACAATCACGTCGTTACGGTTAGCGGCTTTCAGCGCGGCGATAGCGCCAAGCGCGACGGGACCATTTCCGCAGATGACGCCCTCACGTCCGGGTGCGCCTGCAGAATGCTGTCCATGATGCGTTTGCCGTCAATCAGCGTGCCTTTGGCGTCCTGCTTCGCCACGCTGACCATATCCGGGAACTGGTCAATCACCTGGTGGAATGATTTGGAACGGGTGACGCAGTTATTGTCGGCGAGGTTACAGGTTAATTCGGCGTATTTGCCTTTCTCACCCATCTTCTCAACAAATACGTTGGCGACTTCAGAACCGGCCTGGAAGTTATTATGGGTAATCTGCACCAGCGCCACGTTATCAACCGGAATTTCGCGGTTAATTAACACAATCGGAATACCGGCTTTTTTAGCTTTTTCAATCGCCGCAACGCTGGCGGTTGAGTCGGCGTTATCCAGAATAATGCCCTGAACTTTTTTACCAATAGCGGTATCGATCAGCTCATTTTGTTTTTTCACATCTTCGCTGTGCGAAAGGATGGTGGTCTTATAGCCCAGCGCCTGCGCTTTTTCACTGGCGCCTTTGGCTTCTGAGGCGTAATACGGGTTATCCAGCGAGTTGACCATAATCATAATTGTCCCTTTTTCGGCGGCATGGGCGGCGAAGGACAGGGCGGTCAGGGTAGCAGCGGTTAACAGCGTTAAACGTAATTTCATGACAATGTTCTCTCTGTGTTGTTATTGTCGGGTTCGGTGAAACAACGTAAAGCCAGAATCGTTAAATCAGGTTTATGGTCCGGATCCCTCCTTTTGTCGGTTAATAAAATTTGTCAGTCGTCATTCCCCTGGTAAGGCGTCAGACCGACGAGGCCGGTTTCCATAATGTTCTGTTCACCGCCTGGCGCCACGCCTGCCATCTTTGTTGCAGCTGCTGATGGCGGGCCATATCGGGCTGGAAGGCGCTGTGGGCGGTTAAAAAGGCGTTGAGATCGTGCAGCGAGCCGGGATAGAGCGCTTTGCGCGCCAGCAGCGCCGCGCCGATGGCGGAAAGTTCAGGTACATCGCTGCGCATCACCGGGCAGCCCAGCAGGTCGGCCTGGTATTGCATTAACCAGTCGTTTTTGGTGGGGCCGCCATCGACCATCAGCGCCGTCAGGCTGAAGTCGTCATGCTGCTGCATTGCCGCCACCACGTCGGCGATCTGATAGGTGATGGATTCAAGCGCTGCGCGGATCAGATGCGCGCGCTTCACCCCGCGGCTGAGACCGCAGATCACGCCCCGCGCGCTGTCATCCCACCAGGGCGCGCCCAGTCCCGTCAGCGCCGGGACAAAGTACACGCCGAGCGTTGACTCAACGGAAGCAGGGAGAGTATTCAGCTCATGGGCCAGTTCATCATCAGGCAGCTCGCTAAGGCCGGTGCTGTCCGCCATCCAGGCCACCGCATCGCCAGTGTGCGGAATGTTGCCTTCCAGACCGTAAACAATGCGATCGCCATCGTGCCAGGCGATGGTGGTGGCCAGCGCTTCAATATCGCATTGCGCCGATTTTACCGGCGCCATTACCGACGACCCGGTGCCGTAGGTAGCCTTAACGCATCCCGGTTCGCCAAGCGCATGGCCGAACAGCGCGGCATGGGAGTCGCCGACCATCGACATCACCGGAATGCCATCCGGGATCCCGGCGAGGCCGCGCGTATAGCCAAACAGGCCGCTGGACGGTTTTATCTCCGGCAGCGCGGCGCGGGGGATGCGGAACAGCGTCAGCATCTGCTCATCCCACTCGCCGGTTTGCAGGTTGAGCAACTGGGTGCGGGCCGCATTGGAATAATCACAGCTGAAGGCTGCGCCGCCGGTCAGGTTCCACAGCAGCCAGCTGTCGATGGTGCCGAGGCAAATCTGCCCCTGTTCCGCCAGCCGCATACCTTCCGGCGTCGATTCCAGCAGCCAGCGCATTTTCGAGGCGGAGAACAGCGGGGCGACAGGCAGTCCGGTTGTGGCTTTGATCAGCGGTTCTTTATTGGCCTGACGCAGGGCTTCGCACCAGGGCGCGCTGCGCGTACATTGCCAGGTAATAGCGGCGTTCAGCGGTTTGCCGCTGTCGCGATACCAGCCGATGGCGGTTTCTCGCTGATTGCTGATCGCCAGCGCGGCGACGTTGTCGGCGCCGACGTGGTGAATGGCTTTGGCGATCACCTCAAGGGAGGCCGCAATCAGTACTTCGCCGGATTGTTCCACCCAGCCCTCCCGCGGCGTTTAAATCGCCAGCGGCTGAGAATATTTCGCCACCACGTTTCCCGCTTCATCAAGGGCGACCGCTTTGGCGTTGGTGGTACCTTCATCCAGCGCAATGATGAACGTTTTCTTCGCTGCACACATAGATTATCTCCTGAGTCACATTGCGTCCCGGCGTGGAAGGGAAGAAGGTATCCCTTGTTGTCGCGTCATACTTCATCAGGCTGTCTGTGACGTGGCATATTTTTTAACTCTGAATATATATTCGGTATTGATTATTTATTTAATACCTTAGCGACAAACAGCAGGCTGAGCTACAGGAAAAATCATCAATTGTGCTGAGAATCACACTTAGACAGGCGGGATGTTAGCAGAAACGCTGGGTAATAAAATGTGGGTGAATCCTTTCAGTTTGCTGAATTTAAAAGATTTTTTCTGAGCCTTTGCGAGAGTGACGCACAACGCAAAGGCAGTTCGCTTAGCCAAATCAGGCGGAGACTAACAGGCGGGCAGTGGGGTAGTCGGTGATCAGCACATCGATGTAGCCGCCGTTCAGAGCGCCTTTGATGGCGGCGACTTTATCGGTCCCGCCAGCCAGCGCCACCACGTTCGGGCATTTCTTCACCTTGTCGAGCGCCATACCAATCACCGGATCCTCATCATCCTGTAACACCGGCTGGCCGTTTTTATCGTAGTAATGCAGGCAGATATCCCCGACGGCGCCGCGATCGGCCAGCACCTGAAGCATATCTTCGTGATAATAGTTACCAGAGGTTTTCAGCAACTGCGACGGTTCAAGGATACCGATGCCGACAATGGCGATATCCACTTTGTCAAAGCGTGAGATAACATCGGCGACGTCTTTACTGGCGATAAGGCGGTTTTTTTCTTCCACTGAGCCTTCAATGCTTTGCGACGGTAGCAGCCACGCTTCGCAGTTAAGATGCTGCGCCAGCGTCTGGGTGAGGATCGTCGCCTGTACGTTGCCGTTTGGCCCGACGCCGCCCAGCAGCTGGATCACGCCGCCGGCTTTCAGGTTTTGCGTATGGACTTCATCCACCATCGCGCGAATGGTCGAACTCCATGACGAGACGCCGACCAGATCTTTTGGCCGCAGACGGGTTTCAAGGTAATGGGCGGCGGCAGAACCAATCGCGCGTTTGATAGCGTGATCGCTGGCGTCCTCCTCGGTATCCACCACAATGGCCTGCTTCAGCCCGTAACGTTCCTCAATGCCTTTTTCGAGGTTAAGAAAAATATTGGACGGCTGAACGACGCTGATTTTTACCACCCCTTCTTTCTGGCAACGGCTGATGGCGCGGGAGATAAACGACTGAGAAAGTGAAAGAAGTTGAGCGATATCTGACTGTTTTCGCCCTTCAAGATAATACAGGGTCGCGATTTTAACCAATAGCCGTTGTTCATCCTGCTTTGCCATATATTTCCCCAGAACTCATTTAGCGCCAGACGCTTACGTACCGCACCGCCATTATCTTAGAGGGTATTATCATACGCGAAAAAAAATGACAGGTAAGTGTGATAAAGCTCTGGTTTTAACCATTCCTCAAAAACAGCTATGGACAAAGGTGAGAAAATCGTCGCATAATTGAATAAAGAATCAATAACGAATATATATTCAAAGAGGTGTCAGGTCAATTGACTATCCTGTTGCCAGTGTAAGTAGCGGTGCGAGACAGACGGTTCCTGAGCGCCCTGCAACGGCGTAAGCCTTGTGATGCAAAGCTTGGGATGTCTGCTTTTTTTAGTCCCTCATGGAATAAATATTCCATGTTGAAAATAAATTCAGAGGTATTAAATGAATCCCTACAATTACGATATCCAGACTCTTGAGCGCAAAGCGCGAGCCGTGCGCCGCCACATCGTTACGCTGAACGCCAACAGCCCGGCGGGCGGGCATACGGGGGCCGATCTGTCACAGGTCGAACTGTTGACCGCGCTCTACTTTCGCATTCTGAACGTTGCCCCGGACAGGCTGGATGACGATGAGCGCGATATCTACATCCAGTCCAAGGGGCACGCGGTAGGGTGTTACTACTGCGTGCTGGCGGAAGCGGGCTTTTTCCCCGTCGACTGGCTGGCAACCTATCAGCATGCGAACTCTCATCTGCCGGGACACCCGGTTCGGCAGAAAACCCCCGGCATTGAACTCAATACCGGCGCGCTGGGCCACGGTTTACCTGTGGCGGTAGGGCTGGCGCTGGCGGCGAAGAAAAACAACAGCGCCCGACGCATTTTTTTGATCACCGGCGATGGCGAACTGGCCGAAGGCAGCAACTGGGAAGCGGCGCTGGCGGCGGCGCACTACGGTCTGGATAACCTGGTCATCATCAACGATAAAAACAATCTCCAGCTCGCCGGACCGACGCGTGAAATTATGAATACCGATCCTCTGGCCGATAAATGGCGGGCGTTTGGTATGGAAGTCACAGAATGTCAGGGAAATGATATGGCGTCGGTGGTTGCCGCGCTGGAAGGTCTACAACAGGCGGGAAAACCGAACGTTATTATCGCCAACACCACAAAAGGCGCCGGGATCTCCTTTATTCAGGGGCGTCCGGAGTGGCACCACCGCGTGCCGAAAGGCGAAGAAATTGCACTGGCACTGGAGGAACTGAAAGATGAGTAATGCTGAACATCTCGCGAACGTAATGGTTCAGGCGTTTATTGATGCCGTGGAAAACGGCGTCGACCTGGTGCCGGTGGTGGCCGACTCCACCTCCACGGCGAAGATAGCGCCATTTATTAGCCGTTTTCCCGACAGGCTGGTTAACGTGGGCATCGCCGAGCAGAGCATGGTCGGAACGGCGGCGGGGCTGGCGCTGGGCGGGAAAGTGGCCGTCACCTGTAACGCCGCGCCATTTCTGATTTCACGCGCCAATGAGCAGATCAAAGTTGACGTCTGTTATAACAATACCAACGTGAAACTGTTTGGCCTGAACGCAGGGGCCAGCTATGGGCCGCTGGCCAGCACCCACCACTCAATTGACGATCTCGCCATCATGCGTGGCTTCGGCAACATCCAGATTTTTGCCCCTTCTTCTCCACGCGAGTGCCGCCAGATAATTGATTATGCTCTTGCTTATCAGGGGCCGGTGTATATCCGCATGGACGGGAAAGCGCTGCCTGAGCTGTATGATGAAGGTTATCGCTTTGTTCCGGGTGCGGTGGTGACGCTGCGCGAAGGTGAGGAGCTGGCGCTGGTGGCGACAGGTTCGACGGTGCATGAAGTGGTCGATGCCGCCGCGCTGTTAGCCGACGCCGGTATCCAGGCGACGGTGGTCAGCGTTCCGTCAATCAGGCCGTGTGATACTCAGGCCCTGTTAGCCGCCCTGAAGGGTTGCAAAGTGGTCATGACCGTTGAAGAACATAACGTTAACGGCGGGCTGGGAAGCCTGGTGGCGGAAGCGCTGGCCGAGGCGGGCAGCGGCGCGGTGCTTAAACGTTCAGGCATTCCGGACGGGGAGTACGCCGCGGCGGCCGATCGCGGCTGGATGCGCCAGCACCACCGCTTTGACGCCCGCTCTGTCGCCGAACAGGCGCAGGAGCTGCTTAAACGTTAAAAGCGGGCCAGCGTAATCACATGCTCTTGCGTAAACCGCCACTGTACGCGCAGGTTGTGGTGGCGGAAGCGCAGAAGCATCTGCTCTGGTTGCACCGCAATAATCTGAAACCGGCTGAAACCGGCGTTGCCTTGTTCTGATGGCGCAAGCGCCTTAAATGCGCTCTCTTTGGCGGAAAAGGCCAGCGTCAGCGCCCGGGCAAAGGGCAGTTCGCCGTCGGCAAGGCGTTGCCGCTCATCTTCATTCACGATGCTGTCCGCCAGCTCCGCCGCCGTCTGCGGCGTAAACCAAGCTTCTATATCCACCCCGATACGATGCCGCGCGACCACGGCCAGCGCCGTCTGCGCACAGTGGCTGATGCTGCCGAAAAGGCCCGCGGGCCACAGCGGCTGACGCTGCGCGCCGATGCCGGGCACGCTTTTATAGCCACACTGCCGCAGCGCATGTACGGCGGCAATACGGCCCGCCAGGTGTTCGCTTTTGCGTTTCCGTCCGGCCTTCGCCAGCTGCGCATAATGAGGCAGCCACAGCAGGTCGCGCTCATCAAAGCTGGCGGGATCAAAGGTTACGACGTGCAGCGTATGACCGGCAAAGGCGAGGGGGGAGTGAGTGGTTTGCATTGCGCGATAATAACACTCTCCCGCAAATGCGGGAGAGTGCACTGGCATCAGAAGTGGGTGTTGACGCTCATAAACCAGGTGCGGCCCGGTTCGTTATAGGTGTACGCCCCGGCGCCGCGCATATAAGAAGCGTCGGTGGTGCTGCCGGTGGTCTGGGCATTCCCCTCACGCCACAGACGTTTGTCGAACACGTTATCCACGCCGCCGGTCAGACTGACGTTTTTGGTGACGTCCCAGGTGGCGCTCAGGCCAACAATGCTGTACGGGCTGATGGTCTGCTTGTCTGAACCGGTTACCGGTTTACCCTGATAATCGTATTTCTTCGGCTCCTGCTTGCCGTACCAGGTGAAGGTGGATTGCAGAGACACGTCCTGGCGTACCTGCCAGCTCAGCGTTGAGTTCAGCGTATACTCCGGGATAATCGACAGGCGCTCGCCGGTCTCTTTGTTTTTACTCTGCAACATATAAGTGATGTTGTTGGTCCAGTTCACCGTCTCGCTGACCGGCACGTTCAGCGTTCCTTCCAGCCCTTCAACCACCGCTTTCGGCACGTTCTCCCACTGATAGATATCGGTGTAAACGGTTTTGCCTTTGCTGATGGTCGAGGTGCGATCCATCGGCACGGTGCCCGCTTCTATCTTGTTGCGGTAATCATTGCGGAACCAGGTGATCCCGGCCAGCCAGCCGTCGCGTTTGAACTCGAGGCCAATCTCTTTATTGATGCTGGTTTCCGCCTTCAGATCGTCGTTACCCATCATGTAGCAGCCGATACCGGTGGCCGCGCCGGTGGCGTAGCAGCCCTGGCCCTTACTGTAGAGGATATAGTTCGGGTTGGTCTGGTACAGGCTCGGGGCTTTATAGGCGCGGGCGATGCCCATTTTCAGGGTAAAGTCGTCGCCAAGCCCCTGTGACAGGTTCAGCGACGGGCTCCAGTTATTACCGACAATGCTGTGATGATCGAAACGCAGACCCGGGGTCAGCATGGTGCTGTCGGTCAGCTCCATGTTGTTCTCGGCAAACAGCGAGAAGATCTCCGCTTTCGAATAGGGGCTACGGTCAGAGCTGTCATAGCCAGGAATATCGCCGCCCATAAAGGTCTGTGAGGTGGAGAGCATGTCCTTCATCCGCTGCTGGGTCCATTCGGTGCCCAGCGTCAGGTTCTGGTTAACCAGCAGATCCAGCGGCACGCTCACTTCACTGTGCAGCGTGACGTCATTCAGATCGGCATCGACATACTTCTGCGAGGCTTTCGGGTCGAAGATCCCTTCAGTACCGCCCGCCAGCCCTTCCGGGGTGCGCGAGTTGCGGGTGTGCTCGTACTGCACCCAGTTGCTGGTGGTCACGCCGTTATCCCAGCCGCCGTTCCAGGTCAAGGAGTAGTTCTGACGGTAGAGGCGATTGGTTTCTTTACCGTAGTTATCTTTCACCAGTTGGTTGGTGTTGGTGTTCTGCGTATCCCCGGCGTACAGGTTGCCCTGGCGGCTGTAGCCCGCTTCCAGTTCGAGGGACTGCATCGGCGCGAAATCCCAGCGCACCACGCCGTTGATATCTTTATTGATTACCCCTTCGCGCCCGGCGGGCAGGGTGTCCGCATAGCTGCCGGTACGTTCGGACTGATGTCCCTGGTTGATATTGCGCGCATCGGCCTGCGTTTTATCGAGGTTGCCGTACAGACGGAAACTGAAATCGCCACCCAGCGGACCGTTCAGGCTGAAGTTAGTGCGTTTGGTCGCGCCTTCTTCTTTATGTTCCGGCGCGTTGAAGTAGGTGTTCCACGAGCCGTGCCATTCATCGCCGCCTTTTTTGGTGATGATATTCACTACGCCGCCCGCAGCGCCGTTACCGTAACGTGCCGCGGCAGGACCGCGCAGCACCTCAATACGCTCGATCATCTCCGGCGGCACCCACGCGGTATCGCCGCGGGTATCGCGCTCGCCGCGCCAGCCGAGACGCACGGAGTTGCGGCTGGTGACGGGCTTGCCGTCGATCAGAATCAGGGTGTTCTCCGGCCCCATGCCGCGAATGTCGATTTGCCGGTTGTTGCCGCGCTGGCCGCTGGTGGAGTTACCGGTCAGGTTGACCCCCGGCATGGTGCGGATAATTTCCGCCACGTCGCGGGCGGGTGGATTTTTACGAATTTCATCGGCGGTGATGGTCGACACGCCCGGCGCCTGCAGGTTCTGCTGAGCGGCGGTCACCACGATGGTATCGTCATGTGAGTCGGTTGTTTCTTCTGCCACAGCAGGCAGCGCTATCCCATAAACCCCTAAGTTGACCAGTATGGCCAGGGAATGAATCTTCTTGTTCATTGTTTATCCTGCTTTTCTTTAGCCACGTGTCCCAGCTGCCGGAAATGGGCATCTGGCCCGATATCGCCGCCTCTGCGAAAACTTTCTGTTCCAGAAAAAGCACGCAGTACGGTTGGTTAAAACGTGTTCGCGCTTCCCACAGCGCGACAATACGCTATTGCAAATGAAAATAGTTATCAATAGTATTATCACTATATTTCACCGGTTATTGAAAAACTGCGCAATAAACATGGGGTTAAGAAGGTGACGGCGTTAACGGTAGGCAGCGAATCCTGGTGGCAGTCAAAAAACGGCCCTGAATGGCGGCAGGAAGCCGACGGTGATTACCAGGTGACCTTCTGGTGGCGCGATCCGCAGGGCGATGAAAACCGTTCACCAGTACGGCGCGTCTGGGTCTATATCACCGGCGTCACCGATCATCATCAAAACGTGCTGCCTCAGACGATGCAGCGCATCACCGGCACCGACGTCTGGCAGTGGTGCACCCGCCTGAGCGGCAACTGGCGCGGCAGCTACTGTTTTATTCCCTCCGATCGCGATGACATTTTTGCCGACCTTAAGCCGGGCGTGACGCCTGACCGCGCGGCGTTGCGTGAAGGCTGGCGACAGCTGCTGCCGCTGGCAATTGCCGATCCGCTAAATCCGCTGAGCTGGCGGGGCGGGCGGGGCCATGCGGTGTCGGCGCTGGAGATGCCGCAGGCGCCTGCGCAACCGGGGTGGGACGATCCGCAGCCGCCGCTCTCCGCTCCCGTTTTACTGCAATGGCGCAGTCGACGGCTGGGCAATACGCGTCGGGTATGGGTCTTTACCAGCACAGAGAACACAGACGATGAGCGGCCGCTGGCGATCCTGCTCGACGGGCAGTTCTGGGCCGAAAGTATGCCGGTCTGGCCTGCGCTTACTTCGCTTACCCGGCGGCGCGAACTTCCTCCTGCGGTGTATGTGCTGATTGACGCCATCGACATCGCGCAACGCAGCCGTGAACTGCCCTGCAACGCTGATTTCTGGCTGGCGGTACAGGAAGAGTTATTGCCGCAGGTCAGCGCCGTTGCGCCGTTCAGCGATCGTCCGGAACGCACGATCGTGGCGGGACAAAGCTTCGGCGGCCTGGCGTCGCTGTACGCCGGGCTGAAGTGGCCTGCGCGTTTTGGCTGCGTGCTGAGCCAGTCCGGATCCTACTGGTGGCCTCATCGCGGCGGCCAGCAGGCGGGGGCGATTATCGAACAGCTTAAAGCCGGAGAGCTTTGCGCGCAGGGGCTGCGGATTATCCTCGAAGCCGGGGTTAACGAGCCGCTGATTTTGCGCGCGAATCAGGCGCTTTACGCACAACTACACACCACACAGCAGTCGGTTTTCTGGCGTCAGGTTGACGGCGGACATGATGCGCTTTGCTGGCGCGGCGGGCTGATGCAGGGGTTAATTGACCTCTGGCGGCCGCTGGGCCGAACGGGCGATTTGCCACGACAGGAGTTGAGTATGGAATTCACCAATCCCTTCGACAATCCGCAGGGACAGTTCTACATTCTGCAAAATTCGCAGCGTCAGTTTAGCCTCTGGCCGCAGCAGTGCGCGCTGCCGGAAGGTTGGCAGGTGGTGTGTGAGCCGCAGTCTCAGGAGGCATGTCAGCAGTGGCTGGAAAGCCGCTGGACCACGTTAGTTCCGCAGCACTATGCCGTTGCCCGGGAGGCGCTATGAGCCGTCGTTTACCGCTCGTCGCCGCGCAGCCCGGCATCTGGATGGCGGAAAAACTCTCAACTTTGCCGTCGGCCTGGAGCGTGGCGCACTACGTGGCGTTAAACGGCGAGCTGGATGCGCCTTTGCTGGCGCGCGCCATCGTTACCGGAATGCAGCAGGCTGACACTCTGCGGATGCGTTTTAGCGAAGATAACGGCGATGTCTGGCAGTGGGTGGACGAGTCGCTGACCTTCGCGGAACCGCCGATTACCGATCTGCGTCATGCCGCCGATCCCCATCAGGCCGCGCTTGCCGTGATGCAGGCGGATCTGCAACAGAACCTGCGGGCGGACAGCGGAAAGCCGCTGGCGTTTCAGCAGCTGATTCAGGTGGCGGATGACCGCTGGTATTGGTATCAGCGTTATCATCATCTGCTGGTCGATGGCTTCAGCTTCCCGGCGATTACCCGACAGATCGCCATGATTTACCGCGCATGGCAGCGGGGAGACGCGACGCCGGCGTCGCCGTTTACCCCCTTTGCCGATGTTGTCGATGAGTATCAACAGTATCGCCAGAGCGACGCCTGGCAGCGCGACGGCGCCTTCTGGGCGCAGCAGCGCAGCGAACTGCCGCCGCCGGCCTCGCTGTCGTCCGCCCCCTTGCCGGGACGCGCGGCGACGGCGGATATCCTGCGCCTGAAGCTGAACGCGCCGGAAGGGGCGTTCCGCAGGCTTTCGGCCCACTTTCCTGACGCTCAGCGCGCCGATTTAGCGCTGGCGCTGGTGACGCTGTGGCTCGGCAGAGTGTGCAACCGGATGGAGTACGCGGCGGGCTTTATCTTTATGCGCCGTATGGGGTCGGCGGCGCTGACCGCCAGCGGACCGGTTCTCAACGTGCTGCCTCTTGCCGTACGAATTGACGCCGCGGAGAGCTTGGCAGAACTGGCGCAACGCCTCTCCGCGCAGCTGAAAAAAATGCGCCGCCATCAGCGCTATGATGCGGAGCAGATTGTCCGCGACGGCGGGCGCGCCGCCGGAGAGGAGCCGCTGTTCGGCCCGGTGCTCAACGTGAAAGTGTTTGATTATCAGCTCGATCTGCCTGGCATCCGGGCGCAGACCCATACGCTGGCGACCGGACCGGTTAACGATCTCGAACTGGCGCTGTTTCCGGATGAAGAGGGCGGCCTGAGCATAGAACTGCTCGCCAACCGCCAGCGTTACGATGAAGCGACCCTGACAAAGCACGCCGCGCGGCTGACGGCGATGATCGAACAATTTGCCGAAAACCCGGCGCTGCGCTGCGGTGACGCTGAGATGCTGCTAACGTCAGAGTATCAACAGTTTGCCTGGATAAACGCCACGGCGGTGGAGATTCCCGCCACGACGCTCAGCGCGCTGGTGGCGCAACAGGCGAGCAGAACGCCGGATGCCCCGGCGCTGGCGGATTCGCTCTATCAGTTCAGCTATCGTGAAATGCGCGAGCAGGTGGTGGCGCTGGCGACGCTGCTGCGTCAGCGCGGCGTGAAGCCGGGCGACAGCGTGGCGGTCGCGCTGCCGCGCTCGGTCTTCCTGACCCTCGCCCTGCACGGCATCGTGGAGGCAGGGGCGGCCTGGCTGCCGCTGGACACCGGTTATCCCGACGATCGTCTGCGGATGATGCTGGAAGATGCGGGGCCGAAGCTGCTGATCACCACCGAGGAGCAACTGCCGCGCTTCAGTGATATTCCGGGGCTGGAGAGCCTCTGCTACGCGGAGCCGCTGGCGGGCGGCGACACCGCGCCGCTCGGGTTATCACAGCCGCAGCATACCGCTTATATCATCTTTACCTCCGGTTCGACCGGCAGGCCGAAAGGAGTAATGGTAGGCCAAACCGCTATCGTCAACCGCCTGCTGTGGATGCAGAACCATTACCGCCTGACGGCAGACGACGTGGTGGCGCAAAAAACGCCGTGCAGCTTTGACGTTTCGGTCTGGGAATTCTTCTGGCCGTTTATTGCCGGGGCGAAGCTGGTGATGGCCGCGCCGGAGGCGCACCGCGATCCGTTCGCCATGCAGCATTTCTTTTCCCGTTATGGGGTGACGACCACTCACTTTGTTCCGTCGATGCTGGCGGCGTTTGTCGCCGCGTTAACCCCGGAAAGCGCCCGGCAAAGCTGCGCGACCCTGAAGCATGTGTTCTGTAGCGGCGAAGCGCTGCCCGCGGATTTATGCCGTGAATGGGAGCAGCTTACCCATGCGCCGTTGCATAACCTGTACGGCCCGACCGAGGCGGCGGTGGACGTCAGCTGGTATCCGGCCTCGGGCGAGGCGCTGGCGGCGGTTAACGGCAGCAGCGTGCCGATTGGCTTCCCGGTCTGGAACACCGGCCTGCGCATTCTTGATGCGATGATGCATCCGGTGCCGGTGGGCGTGGCGGGCGATCTCTACCTGACCGGCATTCAGCTGGCGCAGGGCTATCTGGGGCGTCCGGATCTGACGGCGAGCCGCTTTATTGCCGATCCCTTTGCTCCCGGCGAGCGGATGTACCGCACCGGGGACGTGGCGCGCTGGCTGGATAACGGCGCGGTGGAGTATCTCGGGCGCAGCGACGATCAGCTGAAGATCCGCGGTCAGCGGATTGAGCTGGGGGAAATTGACCGCGTTATGCAGGCGCTGCCTGACGTCGAACAGGCGGTGGCCCATGCCTGCGTCTTTAACCAGGCGGCGGCGACCGGCGGCGACGCTCGCCAGCTGGTGGGCTATCTGGTGTCGCGCTCCGGCCTGCCGCTGAATATCCCGGCGCTCCAGGCGCAGCTGCGCGACAAACTGCCGCCGCACATGGTGCCGGTGGTCCTGCTGCAACTGGCGCAGCTACCGCTCAGCGCTAACGGTAAACTGGACAGAAAAGCGCTGCCGATGCCGGAACTGACGCGCCGCGTTAAAGGCCGCGCGCCGCGACCGGGAGCGGAAAGCCGCGTGGCGCAGGCGTTCAGCGCGCTGCTGGGCTGCGAGGTTGATGACGTTGAGGCCGATTTCTTTGCGCTGGGCGGTCATTCACTGCTGGCGATGAAGCTGGCGGCGCAGCTCAGCCGTGATTGTGCGCGGCAGGTGACGCCGGGGCAGGTGATGGTGGCCTCTACGGTTGCCCAGCTTGCGGCGCTGCTGGCCGCCGATGACGATGCGCAGAGCCGGCGTCTGGGTTTTGAAACGCTGCTGCCGCTGCGTAAAAGCGACGGCCCGACGCTGTTCTGCTTCCATCCGGCGTCCGGATTCGCCTGGCAGTTTAGCGTGCTGTCGCGTTATCTCAGTCCGCAGTGGTCGATTACCGGCATTCAGTCGCCGCGTCCGCACGGGCCCATGCAGACGGCTGCCGATCTCGATGCGGTCTGTGAACGTCATCTGACGACGCTGCTTGCGCAGCAGCCGCACGGCCCCTATTACCTGCTGGGCTATTCGCTGGGCGGCACATTAGCCCAGGGTATTGCCGCGCGCCTGCGCGCCCGCGGTGAAACGGTCGCCTTTCTCGGCCTGCTCGATACCTGGCCGCCGGAAACGCAAAACTGGTCGGAAAAAGAGGCCAACGGGCTGGACCCTGAGGTGCTGGCGGAAATTGACCGCGAGCGGCAGGCGTTTCTTGCCGCACGGCAGGGGAATACCTCAGACGAGCTGTTCGGCATCATTGAGGGCAACTATGCTGATGCCGTCCGGCTGCTGACCACTGCGCACAGCGTGCCGTTTGACGGGCGGGCGACCCTGTTTGTCGCCGAACGGACGCTGCCTGAGGGAGTGAGTCCGGAAAAAAGCTGGGCGCCGTGGATCGCAGAGCTGGAGGTGTACCGTCAGGACTGCGCCCACGTCGACATTATCTCTCCGGCGGCGTTTGAGTCGATTGGCCCGATCGTTGCGCGGAAGCTGAACGGCGGGTAAGCGGCAGAGTGTAAAACCGTCGGACAGACCTGCGCGCTGTCCGGCTGCTTTATTTCCGCTTCGTGCGTCCGAGCGGCACCACCAGCGGCGTCCCCGCTACCGGATCGGCGATAATCGTGCAGCGCAGCCCGTAGATCTGTTCAATCAGTTCCGCGCTGACAATCTCTTTCGGCGCGCCTTCGGCGACAATTTTCCCGTCGCGTAGGGCAATTAAATGGGTGGCATAACGGCAGGCCTGATTCAGATCGTGCAGCACCGCTGCAAGGGTATAACCTTTCTCGCGATTCAGTTCGCTCAACAGCTCCAGCAGATCGATCTGATGGCTGATATCCAGCCAGGTGGTCGGCTCGTCCAGCAGCATAATTGACGTCTCCTGCGCCAGCACCATTGCGATCCACGCGCGCTGGCGCTGCCCGCCGGAGAGCGTATCGACGTTCTGGTTCGCCAGATGGGTTATGCCGGTGGCGCGCATCGCCCGGGCGACCGCCTCCTCATCTTCCTTGCGCCAGCGGGTGAATAATGGCTGATGCGGATAGCGCCCCCGCGCCACCAGTTCCTGTACGGTAATATCGCCCGGCGTGGTGGCGTTTTGCGCCAGCAGGCCGATGCGCCGCGCCACCTCTTTGCTGGCGTAGCGCTGGATGTGCTCGCCGTCGAGCCAGACGTGGCCGTGGGCGGGCGTCATCAGACGACTCAGGGTGCGCAGCAGCGTCGATTTTCCGCAACCGTTGGGGCCGATAATGGCGGTGAAATGTCCATCCGGGATCGATACGCTGAGATTTTCGGCCACGGTATATTTGCCATAACCCAGCGTTAACTGGTCGCCACGCAAACGGGCTACTGATTCGATCATTTTTTGCGGGACTCCTGAATGAGCAGGGCGATAAGGTAGATACCGCCGAGGCTGACGGTGACAACGCCTACCGGCAGCTGATAAGGCATAAACAACTGCTGCGCGCCGAGATCTGCTGCCAGCAGCAGCAGCCCGCCGCACAGCGCGGACTGGGTTAAGCCCCAGCGGGCGGTGCCGCTGATTCGCCGGGCAATGTGCGGCGCAACCAGCGCAATAAACGAAATGGGGCCGGCCAGCGCGGTAGCGGCGGCGGTTAACGCCACGGCGACCAGCATCATCAGCAGACGCGAGCGCTCGACGCTGACGCCCAGCGCGCAGGCGCTGTCGTCACCCATTTCCAGCAGCCGCATCCGGCGCACCAGCAGGGCGGCGCAGAACAGCATCAGGATAATCAGCGGCGCGGAGGGCCAGGTTTTTGACCACGTCAGGCCATTCAGCGACCCGGCGTTCCACAGCCCGGCGGTGAGCGCCGTCTCCAGCGAGGCCTTCAGCAGCAGCCAGGTGTTAAACGCCACCAGCATTGCGCGCATACCGATGCCGATAATAATCAGGCGGAAGGTGTCGATGCCGTTGCGCCAGGCGAGCAGCCAGACCACCAGCGAGGTGAGAATTCCCCCTGCCATCGCCGCCAGCGCAATGGCGGTCAGCTGCTGACCAAACAGCACCATCGCCACCAGCACGCCGCTCCATGCCCCGGTGTTAAAGCCCATCACGTCCGGACTGCCCAGCGGGTTGCGCATCAGCGACTGAAAGATCGCCCCGCTGACGCCGAGCGCCGCGCCAATCAGCAGCGCCATCAGCACGCGCGGCAGGCGCCATTCGGTGACGACCATCGTGATATTGCGCGGCGCATCGCCGAGCAGGGCGGCGAAAATCTGCGAGGTATCAAGGGGAACGGCGCCGCTGCGCAGGCTCCAGACGCCGAGGATCAGACAGCCGACGATCAGCGACAGGCAGCTGACGAGCAGCCGACGGGAAACGCGCATCATGCGATACCCCGCGGACGTCGACGCACCAGAAACATTAATACCGGCGCGCCGATAAAGGCGCTCAGCACCGACACGCGCAGTTCGCCGGGGACAATCAGGCGTCCGATTATATCGGCGAACAGCAGCAGGGCAGGGGTGGCCAGCAGCGTGACGGGCAGCGACCAGCGGTGATCGGCGCCGACCAGCCAGCGCGCCATGTGCGGCATCATCAGGCCGATAAAGGCAATGGGGCCGACGATTGCCGTGGCGCTGCCGCACAGCACGGTGATCGCCAGCAGGCCGATAAGCTGCGTGCGCGCGACCTTACTGCCCAGCGCCGTGGCGGTGTCGCTGCCGAGGCTCAGACTGTTCAGCGCGCGGCTGAGCATCAATGCCGTCGCGCCCGCAATCAGCACCGGCACGATGACCACCCTGAGGGTATGCAGATTGCGGATGTCCAGCGAACCGGCCTGCCAGAAGCGCAGCTGATCGTAGACGTCCGGATTCAGCAGCGCGATGCCGCTGGTCAATCCTTCCAGCACCGCCGCCAGCGCCACGCCCGCCAGCGTCAGGCGCACCGGACTGAGCTGACCACCGCCCTGGCTGCCGGTAAACGCCACGATCAGCGAGGCCGTCAGCGCCCCGGCGAAGGCCATCGCCAGCTGCTCCTGCGGGCTGGAGAAACCAAACAGCGCCGCGCCGAGCACGATGGCGAAACTGGCGCCGGAATTGACGCCCAGCAGGCCGGGGTCGGCCAGCGGGTTACGGGTCAGCGTTTGCATCAGCGCCCCGGCAAGACCTAACGCGCCGCCCGCCAGCAGCCCGGCCAGGGTGCGCGGCAGACGCGCGTCCAGCACGATAGTGCAGTCGGCGCTATGACAGCTGCCGCTCAGCGCGTCCAGCACCACGGCGGTGGGGAGGGGCTTTGCCCCGATAATCAGGCTTAATGCCGTAGCGACAATCAGTAATAACAACAATCCGGGCACGGCAATGGCGCGCGTCACGGAAACAGAGCATGACATATCCACTTCCCTGATAATGATAGTAATTATCGTTATCGATCTTATTTGATTATGTTAGCATGTGCAGCTAGCGAAAGTATATTAAGAGCCTGTTTTCCGGGCCTGACTGGCAAAGGAAGCGGCGCAATGGACAAGTGCTAAGGCATTGTAATGAATAAAAACTCCTGGCTGCTCAACCTCAGCCTGTTAAAGACGCATCCGGCATTTCGCGCGGTCTTCCTTGCTCGTTTTATCTCCATCGTTTCGCTGGGCCTGCTCGGCGTGGCGGTGCCCGTGCAGATCCAGATGATGACCCACTCCACCTGGCAGGTGGGCCTTTCGGTGACGCTGACCGGCTGCGCGATGTTTGTCGGGCTGATGGTCGGCGGCGTGCTGGCCGACCGCTATGAGCGTAAAAAAGTGATCCTGCTGGCGCGCGGCACCTGCGGCATCGGCTTTATCGGCCTGTGCCTGAACGCCATGCTGCCGGAACCGTCGCTGATAGCGATTTATCTGCTCGGACTGTGGGATGGTTTTTTCGCCTCGCTCGGCGTGACGGCGCTGCTGGCGGCAACCCCTGCGCTGGTGGGGCGCGAGAATCTGATGCAGGCCGGGGCGATTACCATGCTGACGGTGCGTCTGGGGTCGGTGATCTCGCCGATGCTCGGCGGTCTGCTGCTTGCCTCCGGCGGCGTGGCCTGGAACTACGGTCTGGCGGCGGCGGGGACGTTTATTACTCTGCTGCCGTTGCTGAGCCTGCCCGCGCTGCCGCCACCGCCGCAGCCGCGTGAGCATCCGCTGACCTCGCTGCTGGCGGCGTTCCGCTTCCTGCTCGCCAGTCCGCTGATTGGCGGTATCGCGCTGCTCGGCGGCCTGCTGACGATGGCGAGCGCGGTGCGCGTGCTCTATCCGGCGCTGGCGTCGGGCTGGCAGATGTCGGCGGCGCAGATTGGCCTGCTGTACGCCGCTATTCCCCTCGGCGCGGCGGTCGGCGCGCTGACCAGTGGACAGCTGGCGCACAGCGCGCGTCCGGGTCTGGTTATGCTGATTTCCACCGTCGGATCGTTTCTGGCGATTGGTCTGTTCGCGCTGATGCCGGTCTGGGCGCTGGGTATGGTATGCCTGGCGCTGTTCGGCTGGCTGAGCGCGGTCAGTTCGCTGTTGCAATACACGATGCTGCAAACCCAGACGCCGGAACATATGTTGGGGCGCATCAACGGCCTGTGGACCGCGCAGAACGTCACCGGCGACGCCATTGGCGCAGCGCTGCTGGGAGGTCTGGGGGCGGTCATGACGCCGGTCGCATCGGCAAGCGTCAGCGGATTTGGCCTGGTGGCGGTTGGCGTGATGTTGATGCTGCTGCTAAGCGAGCTGCGGCGTTTTCGTCAGCAGCCGGGCGAAGCCCCGCAGGCCGGATAAGGCACAGCCGCCATCCGGCAAAACAGAGGTTAAAACAGTCCCGTAGGCCGGATAAGGCGCAGCCGCCATCCGGCAAAAGCACGGATTAAAACAGCGCCGCAATACGGTCCAACACCCGCATCGCGCTGTAATAATCCAGACGGAAGGATTCGGTGCCCAGCGCATAAACGCGCTTATTCTGCACCGCAGGCAGGTGCGCCAGCAGCGGGTTGGCATAAATCGCTTTCTCGTCCTTTTCGTCTCCGGCAAACAAAAACAGCGCTTCGCCGTTCAGCCCGGCGGCCAGGTTTTCCCCGCCAAGCTGAATGATGTCGTGACGTTTGCCCTGACTCTGACTGGCCTGCAACCCTCCAGGCAGCGGCGCCAGCGTAAAGCCAAGCTGCTCCAGCAGCTGGCCCTGGGCCGATTCCGGCGTCCACAGATTAGCGCTGTGGGCGGCGGCGGTATAGACCAGCGCGCTTACCGGCTGCGGCGGCAGCGTCAGCTGCTGCTTCACGCTCGCCAGCTTTTTATCGAACTCGGCGATGCGGCTGGCGGCCTGCTTTTCCTGGCCGGTAATCTCGCCCAGCTGCGTCAGCAGCGTCTGCCAGCTTTTATCATCGTAGTTGATGATTAACGTTGGCGCGATGGTCGAGAGCTGATCGTAGAGCGCCAGCGCGGAGTCGCCGCCGGTCGCGCTGATCAGAATCAGATCCGGCATTTGCGCGGCGATGGCCTCAGCGCTCGGTTCGCCGATATACAGACGCGTCAGTTTGCGCGCTTTCGCCACCTCGCTCCACTGGCGTAAAAAGCCCCGATCGTCAGCCACGCGGTTGTTTGGGGTGGTGGCGCCGCTGGCGACGACCGGCGCATCAATCGCCAGCAGGGAGCCGGTGAGGGTGACGCTGGTAGAGATGATACGTTCAGGCTTGTGCGCCAGCGTGTGGCTTCCGCGGCTGTCGGTGATTTGACGCGGCCAGTCGGCGGCCTGGGCTGAGGAGAATCCGAAAACGAAGAGGGCGATTAGCAGGCCGGGAAGGGAAGAGAGTCTCACAAATCAGTTCCTGGGTAGTGTTATTAATGCTTCTCATTTTCATTATTAAGCGTGGGGGATGCAAGCGTTAGTCGCACAATGTGCTGCGCAGGAGTTGACATAGTGGCTGTTTACTTTTAGGTTAGCGCCGAAATATAAATGATAATCATTATTAAAGCCTTTATCATTTTTGGAGGATGATATGGATACGTCACTGGCTGAGGACGTTCAGCAGACGATGGCAACGCTTGCGCCCGATCGCTTTTTCTTTATGTCGCCGTACCGCAGTTTTACGACGTCAGGTTGTTTTGCCCGCTTTGATGAACCCGCCGTCAACGGCGATTCGCCAGACAGTTCCTTCCAGAAAAAATTACACACCCTGTTTGCCGATGCCAGGGCCGCCGGCATCGACAAGCCGGTGGTGGTCGGCGCGATTCCTTTCGATACCCGCCAGCCTTCAGCGCTGTTTATTCCCGAAGCCCGGGAAAGCTTTTCCCGCCCGCAGAAACAGCACGCCTCGCGTTCTTTTACTGCCCATCAGTCGCTCAACGTCATTGAGCGTAAAGCGATTCCGGAGCAGAAAACCTTTGAGACGATGGTCGCCCGCGCCGCCGCGCTGACTGCGACGCCGGAGGTCGACAAGGTGGTGCTGTCGCGGCTGATTGATATTACCACCGATGGTGACATCGACAGCGGCGCGCTGCTCGAGCGCTTAGTGGCGCAAAATCCGGTTAGTTACAACTTCCATGTGTCGTTGCAGGATGGCGTCGTTCTGCTCGGTGCCAGTCCTGAACTGCTGCTGCGCAAAGAGGGCGATCGCTTCAGCTCGCTGCCGCTGGCAGGTTCGGCGCGTCGCCAGCCAGATGAGGTGCTGGACAGGGAAGCGGGCAACCGACTGCTGGCTTCTGAAAAAGATCGTCATGAACACGAGCTGGTGACCCAGGCGATGAAGGCCGTGCTGCGCGATCGCAGCAGCGATCTGCAACTGCCGGATTCGCCGCAGCTGATTACCACCCCGACGCTGTGGCACCTCGGCACGCCGTTCGAAGGCAAAGCCAACGCCGGGGAAAATGCCCTGACGCTGGCCTGCCTGCTGCATCCTACCCCCGCGCTGAGCGGCTTCCCGCATCAGGCGGCGAAACGGCTGATTGCCGAACTGGAGCCGTTTGACCGCGAACTTTTTGGCGGCATCGTTGGCTGGTGCGACGCCGAAGGCAACGGCGAGTGGGTGGTGACGATCCGCTGCGCCAGATTGCATAAAAACCAGGTTCGTCTGTTTGCGGGGGCGGGAATCGTTCCGGCCTCTTCGCCTGTCGGAGAGTGGCGCGAAACCGGTGTGAAGCTCTCCACGATGTTGAACGTCTTTGGATTGCATTAAGGAGTGATGATGAGCATACCTTTCACCCGCTGGCCTGACGACTTAGCCCGTCGCTACCGCGAAAAAGGGTACTGGCAGGATCTGCCGTTGACCGACATTCTGACCCGCCACGCAGACAGCGACAGCACGGCGGTGATCGACGGCGAGCGACGCCTGAGCTACCGCGAGCTGAACCAGGCGGCGGATAATCTGGCCTGTAGCCTGCGCCGTCAGGGCATCCAACCGGGCGAAACGGCGCTGGTGCAGTTAGGCAACGTCGCGGAGCTGTACATCACCTTTTTCGCCCTGCTGAAACTTGGCGTCGCGCCGGTGCTCGCGCTGTTCAGCCATCAGCGTAGCGAACTGACCGCCTATGCGCAGCAGATTGAACCGGCGCTGCTGATTGCCGACCGCCAGCACGCGCTGTTCGCCGCTGATGATTTTCTGCCTACCTTTATTGCGCAGCACAACTCCATTCGCGTCGTACATCTGCTGAACGACAGCGGCGAGCGCTGTCTGCAGACGGCGATAAAGACCCCTGCGGCGGATTTTACCGCTACCCCTTCGCCTGCCGATGAAGTGGCGTATTTCCAGCTCTCCGGCGGCACCACCGGGACGCCGAAACTGATCCCGCGTACCCATAACGACTACTACTACAGCGTGCGCCGCAGCAATGAAATCTGCCGGTTCACCGCGCAGACGCGCTTTTTATGCGCCATTCCGGCGGCGCATAACTACGCGATGAGTTCGCCGGGGTCGCTGGGGGTGTTCCTCGCGGGCGGGATCGTGGTGCTGGCCGCCGATCCGAGCGCCACGCTGTGCTTCCCGCTGATTGAAAAACACCAGATTAACGCCACGGCGCTGGTGCCGCCTGCGGTGAGCCTGTGGCTACAGGCAATCAGTGAATGGGGCAGCAATGCGCAGCTGGCCTCGCTGAAGCTTTTGCAGGTTGGGGGTGCGCGTCTGTCCGCGTCGCTCGCCGCGCGCATTCCGGCGGAGATCGGCTGTCAGCTTCAGCAGGTCTTCGGCATGGCGGAAGGGCTGGTGAACTACACCCGCCTCGACGACAGCCCGCAGCGGATTATTCATACCCAGGGACGTCCGATGTGTCCGGACGACGAGGTGTGGGTGGCCGACGCCGACGGCAACCCGCTGCCGCAGGGGGAAACCGGACGGCTGATGACGCGCGGCCCGTATACTTTCCGCGGCTACTTCAAAAGCCCGGAGCATAACGCCAGCGCTTTTGACGCCAACGGTTTTTACTGCTCAGGCGATCTGATCTCCATCGATGAGGATGGCTACATCACCGTGCATGGCCGTGAAAAGGATCAGATCAATCGCGGCGGCGAGAAGATCGCGGCGGAAGAGATCGAAAACCTGCTGCTGCGCCATCCGGCAGTGATCCACGCGGCGCTGGTCAGTATGGACGACGAACTGATGGGCGAAAAAAGCTGCGCCTGGCTGGTGGTTAAAGAACCGCTGCGCGCCGTGCAGGTGCGCCGCTTTCTGCGCGAACAGGGCGTCGCCGAATTTAAGCTGCCGGACCGTGTGGAGACCGTCGAGGCGCTGCCTCTGACCCCGGTCGGTAAAGTCGATAAAAAACAATTACGTCAGTGGCTGGCAACGCGCCCGGCCTGAAGGAGAATATACGATGGCAATCCCTAAACTGCAGGCCTACGCGCTGCCAGACGCACAGGATATCCCGACCAACAAGGTTAGCTGGGCCTTTGACCCCGAGCGCGCGGCGCTGTTGATTCATGATATGCAGGACTATTTCGTCAGCTTCTGGGGCGAAAACTGCCCGATGATGGAACAGGTGATCGCTAATATCGCCGCCCTGCGCGACTACTGCAAAGCGCACCATATTCCGGTCTATTACACCGCGCAGCCGAAAGCGCAGAGCGATGAAGATCGCGCGTTGCTGAACGATATGTGGGGGCCGGGTCTGACCCGCTCGCCGGAACAGCAAAAGGTGGTGGAGAGCTTAACGCCGGATGAAGCCGATACCGTGCTTGTTAAGTGGCGCTACAGCGCGTTTCACCGCTCGCCGCTGGAGCAGATGCTGAAAGAGACCGGGCGCAATCAGCTGATCATCACCGGCGTGTACGCGCATATCGGCTGTATGACCACCGCTACCGACGCGTTCATGCGCGACATCAAACCGTTTATGGTGGCCGACGCGCTGGCGGATTTCAGCCGCGAGGAGCACCTGATGGCGCTGAACTATGTTGCCGGGCGTGCCGGACGCGTGGTGATGACTCAGGATCTGCTGCCCGCGCCGGTACCGGCCAGCAAAGAGGATCTGCGGGCGCTGATCCTGCCGCTGCTCGATGAGTCCGAAGAGCCGATGGATGATGAAAACCTGATCGACTATGGCCTTGATTCGGTACGTATGATGGCGCTGGCGGCGCGCTGGCGCAAAGTGCATGGCGATATCGACTTCGTGATGCTGGCGAAAAACCCGACGATTGACGGCTGGTGGAAACTGCTGTCGCGCGAGGTGAAATAATGGCCGGGTTCGATTTTCGCGGTAAAACGGTGTGGGTCACCGGCGCGGGCAAGGGCATTGGCTACGCCACCGCGCGGGCGTTTGCTGAGGCAGGCGCGCAGGTGACGGGCTTCGATCGTGCGTTCGTGCTCAGCGACTACCCGTTTGCCTGCGAAGTAATGGACGTGGCGGACGCGGAACAGGTAAGCGATGTTTGCCAGCGGCTGCTGGCGCAGACTGAACGACTGGACGTGCTGGTTAACGCCGCCGGGATCTTGCGAATGGGGGCCACCGATGCGCTGAGCCAGGACGACTGGCAGCAGACCCTGGCGGTTAACGTCGGCGGCGCGTTTAACCTCTTTCAGCAGACGATGGCGCAGTTTCGACGCCAGCAGGGCGGGGCGATCGTCACCGTTGCTTCTGACGCCGCCCATACGCCGCGCATCGGCATGAGCGCCTACGGCGCGTCGAAAGCGGCGCTGAAAAGCCTGGCGCTGAGCGTCGGGCTGGAGCTGGCGGGCAGTGGCGTGCGCTGTAACGTGGTGTCGCCGGGCTCCACCGACACCGATATGCAGCGCACCTTATGGCAAAGCGATGACGCGGAACAGCAGCGCATTCGCGGCTTTGGCGAACAGTTCAAGCTCGGTATTCCGTTGGGGAAAATCGCCCGCCCGCAGGAGATCGCCAGCACCATTATGTTCCTTGCGTCCGATCTGGCCAGCCACATTACGCTACAGGATATCGTGGTGGACGGCGGCTCAACGCTGGGAGCGTAATGATGATCTGGAAACGTCACTTAACGCTTGCAGAGCTGAACGCCACCAGCCAGAACACGATGGTGGCGCATCTGGGTATTGTCTACACCCGGCTTGGCGACGATGTGCTGGAGGCGGAAATGCCGGTCGACAGCCGTACCCATCAGCCGTTTGGCCTGCTGCACGGCGGGGCGTCGGCGGCGCTGGCGGAGACGCTGGGATCGATGGCCGGTTTTCTGCTGACCCGCGACGGCCAGTGCGTGGTGGGCACTGAGCTGAACGCCACCCATCATCGTCCGGTCTCGCAGGGCAAAGTGCGCGGCGTTTGCCAGCCGCTGCATCTCGGACGCCAGAGCCAGAGCTGGGAAATCGTGGTATTTGACGAGCAGGGTCGGCGCTGCTGCACCTGTCGGCTGGGAACGGCGGTTATCGGCTGAGATAAACGCCCCTCCCGCTTCAGGGAGGGGCAAGGGCTTAAAGCTGCGACAGGATGCGGCGCAGCAGGCGGATTCGTGGTTCGATCGAGGCGATATCCAGCCACTCTTTCGGGCTGTGGAAACCAGCGCCCACCGGACCAAGACCATCCAGCGTCGGTATACCTAACGCGGCGGTATGGTTCGCGTCGCTGCCGCCACCGACGGCCTGCCAGCTAATCGCAATACCTTCTTCTTTACCCGCCTGCTCAACCAGCGCCATCAATTCGCCGGTCGCTTCGCTCGCCGCCATCGCGGGCTTATGAGTGACCAGAGTCAGCGTGGTGGCGACCCCTTCAAGGAATCCCTGTTCACACATCGTCTGCAGCGCCTGACGGACGCGGGCATCCTCTTCATTTTGCCAGAAGCGCACGTCCAGTTCGGCAAACGCGCTGTCCGGCACCACGTTGGCGGCGCTGCCGCCGCGCACCACGCCGACGTTAAGCGTGGTTCCCGTGCTGCTGTCGGCAAGAGCATTGATGGCGACAATGCTGTTCGCGAGGGCGGTAATCGCCGAACGACCTTTTTCCGGTTCGTTACCGGCATGGGCGGCTACGCCGCTAAAGGTCAGATGGTAACCTGCCATCCCTTTTCGCGCTTTCACCAGCGAGCCGTCGGCGCGCGCCGCCTCACAGACTAAAACGCAGCGCGATTTTTTCGCCAGCTCGCCAATCCACTCATGAGAATGAACGCTGCCGGTCTCTTCATCGGGGTTCATGGCCACGGCGATCGCCAGCCGTTCACGATGTTCCGGGGCCAGCGTGCGCATGGCCCAGAGGATATTGAGCAGGCCGCTTTTCATATCGGAGACGCCCGGCCCGTACAGGCGGGTTTCATCGCGGCTTAACGGACGTTCGGCAACGGTGCCAGGCGGAAAAACGGTGTCCAGGTGGCCGACGAGCAGTACGTCGAATTTTTCGGCATCGGGCTTATTGGTGACAAAAAGCCCCGGTCCCACCGCATCGCCCAGATTAACGGTGTCTACGCGCCAGCCCTCCTGTAGCCAGAGCTGACGAACGATTTCCGCTACCCTGGCGACGCCATCAATAGTGCTGGTGCCGCAGTCCACGTTGACCAGCGTTTGCAGTTCGGCAATGTACTTTTCGAGATTCATAAATTGTCCTTAATTCAGAGAATGATGCGCATCAGCAGCATGGCGATAAACGCGTTAACGATCGAGATAGCGATCATCAGCGGAATACGTCTGGCCTGGGTGCCAATCACCCCGAGAATGCGTCCCAGATACTGCACCTGAGAGCCCATCAGGTAGATGGCGGGAGCCAGAATGGCAAGGTGTTGGCCGGTAAGGATCCCCTTGTCAAACAGACCAATGGCGACGCCGATCCCGCCGCCCATCGACATCCAGCCGCCGATCAGCACCGCCGCGGCTTCGCCGGGAAGACCAAACAGTCCCATCAGCGGGGCGAAAACCATCCCCATCCCTTTCAGCGCGCCGGTGATTTCCAGCGCTTTGATGATAATAAAGGCCATGACCACGTTGGGCAGCGTGCTGCTGGTGGCAATGTTCCATCCTTTACGGGCGCCTTCAACGAATACGTCCGTGATGACCGGTCTGGCGTTTGGCACGCTCATCAGGCTTCTCCTTTTTCTGCGGTGGTTACCGGGGCGCTTTTATTGTTGAAGGTAAGGATCAGGCGCATCAGATTGGCGCCGAAGATTTTCATCACGAACATCACCATAATGCAGACGCCGATAGAGGTGGGAACGGCAGGCGTACCGTCCATCGCTATCAGGGTAAACAGAATGGCGCCGGAGGAGAAAAAGTTGGTGATCATCGCCCCGGCGGAGAACTGAAACATGGCGAAAATGTCCTTCTCTTTTTCGGTAATTTGACCCTCATCGGACAGGTTGCGGGTCAGCGAAGCGCCAACGTCGGTGCTTTGCAGGCTACCGATCAGCGCCAGACCGGTGTTACCGGGAATGCCCATCAGCGGACGCAGCAGTGGCGTTAACAGGCGGCGCGCAGCGCGCAGCGCGCCGTAATGCTCCAGCACGTTAATCATCCCCAGCGCGAACATCACCGCTGGAATAAGACCAAGGGCGAATAGAAAACCATCCATCGCGCCGTTGCCGCCCACGCCGCGGAAGGCGCTGGTGGTGGTGGCAATGGTATCTCCCTGTTGGCTGACGCCGCTGACGACGCGGCCAAAAGCACCGTTGAGAGTGGTAAAGTCAAAGACGCCATACCACTCCTTACCGCCCAGCAAACCTGAAAAAAAGACGGCCGCAAAAGCCAGGGCGAAGTAGGCGCCAGCTCCTGTTTTTTGCTCCTTTACATCCGAACTACTCATTTCCATCTCCTTGTAGATACGCGTTTTAGCCCGCTTATTCTGACGACACGGGCAATTAAAAAAATGATTCAAATCATTTCATCAATCAACGCAGTGGAAACGAATAAAAAACTGTGAACTGGGGGAATATTTTGCTGTGGGGCGAGTTTTTCGACGGAAAGTGATCTGCTTAACAATGCAATGTAAAAAACAGGTGATGGTTCAGGTTTGTAAGGTTGTCAGGTTGTTAAATTGCCAAAAGGTGTTATAGAAACAAAATGTAACATCTCACTTCTCTGGAACACGTAGACGGATAACAACCATGAATAAATCAGGGAAATATCTTATCTGGACGCTGCTCTCGGTACTGGGCGCGTTTGCGCTTGGCTATATTGCGCTTAACCGTGGAGAACAGATCAACGCGCTGTGGATTGTGGTGGCGTCGGTCTGCGTCTATCTCATCGCCTACCGGTTTTACGGATTGTACATTGCCAGAAACGTGCTGGCGGTAGATCCGACGCGTATGACGCCCGCCGTGCGTCATAACGATGGTCTGGACTATGTGCCGACCGACAAAAAAGTGCTGTTCGGTCATCATTTCGCGGCGATTGCCGGCGCAGGCCCGCTGGTCGGGCCGGTACTGGCGGCGCAGATGGGCTATCTGCCGGGGATGATCTGGCTGCTGGCCGGCGTCGTGCTGGCCGGGGCGGTGCAGGATTTTATGGTGCTGTTTGTCTCCACCCGCCGCGACGGGCGCTCGCTGGGCGAACTGGTCAAAGAAGAGATGGGGGCGACCGCCGGGGTGATCGCGCTGGTGGCCTGTTTTATGATCATGGTGATTATCCTCGCGGTGCTGGCGATGATCGTGGTGAAGGCGTTAACCCACAGTCCGTGGGGAACTTATACCGTGGCGTTCACCATTCCGCTGGCGATCTTTATGGGCATCTATCTGCGCTATCTGCGGCCAGGGCGCATTGGCGAAGTGTCGGTGATTGGCCTGGTATTCCTCGTCTTTGCGATTATCTCCGGCGGCTGGGTGGCGGAAAGCCCAACCTGGGCGCCATATTTTGATTTCACCGGCGTACAGTTAACCTGGATGCTGGTCGGTTACGGCTTTGTGGCGGCGGTGCTGCCGGTGTGGCTGCTGCTCGCGCCGCGCGATTATCTCTCCACCTTCCTGAAAATCGGCACTATTGTCGGCCTGGCGGTCGGCATTCTGATTATGCGTCCGACTCTGACCATGCCCGCGCTGACGAAATTCGTCGACGGCACCGGGCCGGTATGGACGGGGAATCTGTTCCCGTTCCTGTTTATCACTATCGCCTGCGGTGCGGTATCTGGCTTCCATGCGCTGATCTCCTCCGGCACCACGCCGAAGATGCTGGCGAATGAAGGGCAGGCCTGCTTTATCGGCTACGGCGGTATGCTGATGGAGTCCTTTGTGGCGATTATGGCGCTGGTTTCCGCCTGTATTATCGATCCGGGCGTCTATTTCGCGATGAACAGCCCGATGGCGGTGCTGGCGCCGGCCGGAACGACGGACGTGGTAGCTTCTGCCGCTCAGGTGGTCAGTAGCTGGGGCTTTACGATTACCCCGGACACGCTGAATCAGATCGCCAGTGAAGTGGGTGAACAATCGATCATTTCCCGTGCGGGCGGCGCGCCGACGCTGGCGGTGGGGATGGCGTACATTCTGCACGGTGCGCTGGGCGGCATGATGGACGTGGCCTTCTGGTATCACTTCGCTATTCTGTTTGAAGCGCTGTTCATTCTGACCGCGGTGGACGCAGGCACGCGTGCGGCGCGCTTTATGCTACAGGATCTGCTGGGCGTCATCTCTCCGGGGCTGAAGCGTACCGATTCGCTTCCCGCCAACCTGCTGGCGACGGCGCTGTGCGTACTGGCGTGGGGCTATTTCTTGCATCAGGGGGTAGTCGATCCGTTAGGCGGCATTAACACCCTGTGGCCGCTGTTCGGCATTGCCAACCAGATGCTGGCGGGAATGGCGCTGATGCTCTGCGCGGTGGTGCTGTTCAGGATGAAGCGCCAGCGCTACGCGTGGGTGGCGCTGGCGCCAACGGCATGGCTGCTGATTTGTACGCTGACCGCCGGCTGGCAGAAGGCCTTTAGCCCGGATGCGAAAATCGGCTTCCTGGCGATTGCCAACAAGTTCCAGGCGATGATCGACAGCGGCAATATTCCGCCGCAGTACACTGAGTCGCAGCTGGCACAGCTGGTGTTCAACAACCGTCTGGACGCTGGCCTGACTATCTTCTTTATGGTGGTGGTCGTGGTGCTGGCGCTGTTCTCGATCAAGACCGCGCTGGCGGCGCTGAAAGAGGACAAGCCGACGGCGAAAGAGACGCCGTACCAGCCGATGCCGGCAAATGTGGATCAGATTGTCGCGCAGGCGAAAGGCGTGCACTAACATATCAACCCCCTCTCCCGACCGGGAGAGGGGAGTCAGACAGGTGGTAAAAGATGTTTGATACGCTTTCGAAAGCCGGAAAATATTTAGGCCAGGCGGCGAAGTTAATGATCGGCGTGCCGGATTATGACAACTATGTCGCGCATATGCGCGCGACCCATCCCGAGCAGACGCCGATGACCTATGAAGAGTTTTTCCGCGAGCGTCAGGATGCGCGCTATGGAGGGAAGGGGGGCGCGCGCTGCTGCTGATGCTCTTCATCATTCAGATGGCTGCTGCGTTTTCACCGGCCAGGCCGGATAAGCGTGAGCGCCATCCTGCGCCTTTCAGCTTTATTTCACCGTCCAGGCTTTAGAATATCGACGGTTGGCAAACAGCTCCTGCAGGCCGTTGATCTGTTTCAGGCGCAGCACCTCATCTTCGTCCATACCCAGCTCTTTGCCGATACGCTCGTCGCTCCACCCCAGCAGCGCCAGCTCGCGCACTATCTCTGACATCGCGTGGATCTGATGACGCCCTCTGGCGCGGTTATGGCGAATCGTCGCGGCCATGCGTTCGTGGCGGGTGCGTTCAAGGCAGGATACCGGAAGATAACCTTTCAGCCGGGAGCGGATCGCCGCTTTACCCTTGCCTAACTCATGGCGGTGAAAGCCATCGACGATTTCATACTCCCCGCTTCTGGCTTGCGAAACGACGATAGGTTGTGTGAAACCGTCCGCTTCGATCGATTTCAACAACAGCTTTTTCTCCGGTGGCGCGACGTTGTTCGGGTTGTAATCGTTAGGCGTAATCTGTTCATTTTTGACCCAAAGTACGCAGTCAACCGGCTCATCGCGAAATGGGCTGACGCTGTGTATCACCATGCGAAATTCATTGATCGCCTTGATCCGCTCCTCTTCACTCAAAGACGAGAGAAAGCGCGTAAGCTCCTGCTTTAATCGTTGTTGCATAGGATTCCCCACTCTTTACGTTTTGCTTTCATGCGTTCGCTGTAACGCTGGTAGCTTCTGGGTTTTGTCGGGCTGAAAGAGAGCGCCCGGCACCAGTAATCATTGTTCAGCAGCACTTTGCAGATGCGTCGCCATGAAGGAATGTCTTTCGAACCGATATCGCCTTGCTGGGTTTGCGGTATTTCGTCGAGACCGTTTTTTTTGTACCAGTGCAAATAGGCGGCGATCTTATTGCGATAATGCTCCGCCGTTTCTTCCGGCATGCTAAATAACAGCAGCATTGCATATTCCTGCCAGCTCAGGTGTTCGGGTTTGAGAATTTTGCGATGACCGTAGAAATGGTTGCCCTGTCCGGCATAAATACCGCCGCTACGCACGCCGCTGACGCGGGCGCACATCGTCGCCCAACGTTCGGGTTCCAGAACGTGGTACAGCCACAGTCCCTGGCGCTGCTCGGGGCCAAAGGGTTCGCAAATCCGCATATAACGGGGCGGCACCCCCGCCTGGTACATCAGGTTATATAGCGGATTACAGGGGAGTCTGGTACGGCCAAACCATGTCCAGATATCAGCGGTTTGCCAGTCGTACATCGGGTAAATATACCAGGTATGTCCCCCCGGTGCGGAGGTGGTCCAGGGCTTATCATCAGCGAAACGCTGTTTACTCAGGTTGGCAATGGCGACAAAACGATTATAAGACTCGTCTGCGCGGATCCCGACCAGCATGGCGGCGGGGCGTTTATTTGAAAACCAGTCGGCGAAATCGCGCACGAACTGTTCAAAGGTCATGCCCGCCTGATAAAACGGAAAAAATGCGGTATCGGTTATCGCATCTGCCGGCGGCTGGCGTACCCAGCAGGTATTCGGTTCCCAGCATTGCCATTCCTGCTGGAATTGCGAAAGAGAATTTTGCGTCGTCATCGGTAATGCCACCCAATAGAATTGCTCAATGACGTCGGAATACATTTCGCGCATTGCTTCAATATAACGGATGGTGCAGGAAAATTGCGCTTCCCAGTCTATAAACAAAACGCTAATTTTTTTACCGGACTGGCGCGCAAGTTTAGCTGTTAAATGCAACATAATCCCGGAGTCTTTACCCCCGGAAAATGACACGCATACGCGTGGGAGATTTTCAAGGGTCCATGCTATTCGTTCTTCAGCGGCTTCAAGAACGTTTTGCTCTAATGGAATTTTATAAACCGACATACCAACACGAGTCCCTGCAAGATATTACGTGTCCATATATACCATAAGATAAGCCGGCGTGTTTAAGATAAAACACAATATTTATATTCATTTCAGAAGAAAATGAATTCAATACTAAATATTAGCATAGTAAATATGTTGACCTAAATGAAATTCAGGGGACATTATCCAGACAGGAAATCACTTCGGCGAATAACTTGTTGTTCAGCGAAGCGCGATTATACATATAATAGAGACGCAACGAGGGGGTTGATAAGGGGTAGGCGACGCGCTTAAACCCCAGTAGCGGCTGGTAAAAATCGTACACGGGTTTGGGGATAAATCCGATGATATCCGTTGTGGCGATGACGTTGGCGATAGAGATAACCGACTGGCTTCTGAAGCCAATTTTTCTGCCTTTGATGATATTATCCGGATGAAGCTGAAACTCTTTTACCCCCGGATCGTCGTGCATAAGCATTGTGAATTGCTCTTCAGTTATCTCGTCCAGTGATGAATGTTCATGAATACGCGGATGATCTTTATTGCATATCAGAACGCACTCGACCGGTCTGGAGGGCTTACAGACGATGGAGAGATTATTCACCGCATACAGAGAGATGACCAAATCGGCTTTACGGTAGGCTAATAAATCTTCCGCCGATTCTTTACTGGCTATAATATCGTGATGCTCAATTTCAATGTTCCTGTTTTGACGGATCTGCTTAATCAGCATTAAGACATTGCTGGAGATAATTATTTGTGGACCATAGATAATGAATTTCTTTCTGATATCCGTCTCATGCATAATATTTATGGTTTGCTCGAGACTATTTAGATTATTTTCAAGATGGTGATGTAAGTTAATTCCCATTGTGGTCGGCGTAATGCCTTTGCCCGAACGGATGAATAAGGGATCGTTTAGCTGAGTCCGTAGCCGCTGTAACGACTGGCTAACCGCAGAGGGCGTGATGTAAAGCGTTTCGGCCGCTTTGCTGATGCTGAGATGTTGATAAATGCATTCAAATATAACTAACAAGTTAAGGTCGAACTTTTTGAGATCGTAAAGGTTAGCCATGTGTTTTTCCTTTTCTCACTTTTTGATATGAAATCATCCGTATCATTAATGCTTTCCGTGTCATCTTAAGCTAAAGAAATCAATGCCTGACTTAAAGTTAGTTTTAGTATGGCTAAAATAGCACAATAAAATTTCTTTGGGGAACTATTTAAATTATATTCAGGGTGGTTATATTTGAGATATTTTTAATCACCCTGATAAATTTTAATGGCTTTCCATCATTGCCGCGAGCTGTTGCTTATCCGGGAGACCGATCACCTGTTGCAGCGTGTTTTCCCGGCTCATGTAATAGATGGCTGGCGTGACGTTGGCACCGAGATCGTCCATGATTTTTTCATTGTGGTTTAACGTCTCCTTATATCTGGCATCGATGGACGCCGGGACGTTAAGCGTCATTTTTCCTGCGGAATTTTCGTAGTCGCGCCACGCCTTCGCTGGGTCCTTCGCCGCCAGGATCGCCGCTGCCGTCGCCGGGCTTTCCGGCTTAATCACTCCGACCAGCAGCGTGCGTAACTGAACCTTCCCTGACTCAACCCACGGGCGCGCCTGTTGCCAGAACTGTTTACAGTAGGGGCAGAACGGATCGGCAAAGACATACAGAACCACCGGCGCCTCTTTGCTGCCCTCCAGCAGCCAGGAGGCTTTCTCCATGCGTTGCCACAATTCACGTCCGGCAGGCGCATAAATCTCTTTTTCGATCAGCTGATTACTCAGGTTATCGCCTTTTTCGTTATACATGTAGCCGGAGATAGCCTGTTTACCGTCCGGCGTCAGGTAAATCGTTACGCCCATATCCTGGTACTTTCCCAGGTAACCTTTCATTCCCCCCGGCGCGTCAAAGGATTTGATGATGGTAATGCCTTGCTGTTCAATGGCTTTGACCGGAGCGGGCAGTTCCTCAGCGTATGCGCCAAAAGGGAGTAAGGCGAGAAGAAGCGTACGTTTAAGCATTTTTTATCCTTATAAATCATAAATATATCGAGGGGAGTGAGCAAACCTATCGCAATCATAGGTAACACCTCAGACAGGAAGATTGCCCTTTTAATTGTGGGGTGTTGTAATTCCTCTCGCTGTTACAACCTTTGTTAAGGTAATGTAGAGCGCAACACTTAGCCAGTCTCACTGGCGCTGAAGTTACCTACGGGTAGTTCAGGTAACGGGGCCGCCTGTAAAGGTGGCCTTTTTACTATGGGTCGTAGTATGTTCATCACGTTGGTGAAAAACGGTTGTTAGTTAACGCTTATTGATTTGATAAAAGAAACGCATTAGCCCTGTCAGTCATTTTTCGTTAACTTACACCTCAACGAAAACACGGAGGAAGTACAGATGTCCTTGATTAATACTAAAATTAAACCTTTTAAAAACCAGGCGTTCAAAAACGGCGAATTCATTGAAGTTACCGAGAAGGATACTGAAGGCCGCTGGAGCGTGTTCTTCTTCTACCCGGCTGACTTTACCTTCGTATGCCCGACTGAACTGGGCGACGTTGCAGACCATTACGAAGAACTGCAGAAGCTGGGCGTAGACGTGTACTCTGTTTCTACTGACACCCACTTCACCCACAAAGCATGGCACAGCAGCTCTGAAACCATCGCCAAAATCAAATATGCGATGATCGGCGACCCGACTGGCGCCCTGACCCGTAACTTCGACAACATGCGTGAAGATGAAGGTCTGGCAGACCGCGCAACGTTTGTTGTAGACCCGCAGGGTATCATCCAGGCGATCGAAGTTACCGCTGAAGGTATCGGCCGTGATGCGTCTGACCTGCTGCGTAAAATCAAAGCAGCTCAGTACGTTGCCGCTCACCCAGGCGAAGTTTGCCCGGCGAAATGGAAAGAGGGTGAAGCGACCCTGGCTCCTTCCTTAGACCTGGTCGGCAAAATCTAAATTTCCGTCGTCTTTCACGCCATAGCTGCGTTGGCGTCGCCTGCTCACCCCGGTCACTTACTTCAGTAAGCTCCCGGGGGATTCTCAGGCTAGCCGTCTTGCTCTGACGCGAAATACTTTGGAAATTGTTTCAGTCATGGGCGCATCTGCGCCCATTTCATCCCAACACCATGATTCAAGTTGCATTCAGGCAGCCCGTTTAAGGCAGCTTGCATGATGATGTTTTCAGAGAGGGAACAATAATGCTCGACACAAATATGAAAACCCAGCTCAAGGCTTATCTTGAGAAACTCACTAAACCTGTTGAGCTGATTGCCACGCTGGATGACAGCGCTAAATCGGCAGAGATCAAGGAACTGCTGGCTGAAATCGCCGAACTGTCGCCGAAGGTGACGTTCAAAGAAGAGAACAGCCTGCCGGTGCGTAAACCGTCCTTCCTGATTACAAACCCCGGTTCCGATCGGGGGCCGCGTTTCGCAGGTTCTCCGCTGGGCCACGAGTTTACCTCTCTGGTGCTGGCATTGCTGTGGACCGGCGGCCATCCGTCAAAAGAAACGCAGTCTCTGCTGGAGCAGATCCGCGATATCGACGGCGATTTTGAATTTGAAACCTATTATTCGCTTTCCTGCCATAACTGTCCGGACGTGGTGCAGGCGCTGAACCTGATGGCGGTGCTGAACCCGCGCATCAAACACACGGCTATTGACGGCGGCACCTTCCAGAATGAGATCACCGATCGTAACGTGATGGGCGTTCCGGCGGTATTTGTGAACGGCAAAGAGTTTGGTCAGGGCCGTATGACGCTGGCTGAAATCGTGGCGAAAGTGGATACCGGCGCGGAAAAACGCGCAGCCGAAGAGCTGAACAAACGCGACGCTTATGATGTGCTGATTGTCGGCTCCGGTCCGGCGGGCGCGGCGGCAGCGGTTTACTCTGCGCGTAAAGGCATCCGTACCGGTCTGATGGGCGAACGTTTCGGCGGTCAGGTGCTGGATACCGTCGATATTGAGAACTATATCTCTGTGCCGAAAACTGAAGGCCAGAAGCTGGCAGGGGCGCTGAAAGCGCACGTCAGTGATTACGATGTGGATGTGATCGACAGCCAGAGCGCCAGCAGACTGGTGCCGGCAGCGGTAGAGGGCGGTCTGCATCAGATCGAGACGGCCTCCGGCGCGGTACTGAAAGCGCGCAGCATTATCATCGCCACCGGCGCGAAATGGCGCAACATGAACGTTCCGGGCGAAGATCAGTATCGCACCAAAGGCGTGACCTACTGCCCGCACTGCGACGGCCCGCTGTTTAAAGGCAAGCGCGTGGCGGTGATCGGCGGCGGTAACTCCGGCGTCGAAGCGGCGATTGACCTTGCGGGGATCGTTGAACACGTTACCCTGCTGGAGTTTGCGCCGGAGATGAAGGCTGACCAGGTATTGCAGGATAAAATTCGCAGCCTGAAAAACGTCGACATCATTCTCAACGCCCAGACCACCGAAGTGAAAGGCGACGGTTCGAAGGTTGTCGGTCTGGAATACCGTGACCGCGTCAGCGGCGATATTCACAACGTTGAGCTGGCGGGGATTTTCGTCCAGATTGGTCTGCTGCCGAACACTAACTGGCTGGAAGGCGCGATTGAGCGTAACCGGATGGGTGAGATCATCATCGATGCGAAATGCGAAACCAGCGTGAAAGGCGTATTCGCCGCAGGCGACTGCACCACCGTGCCCTATAAGCAGATTATCATCGCTACCGGCGAAGGGGCGAAAGCGTCGCTGAGTTCGTTTGACTATTTGATTCGCACCAAAACTGCATAAAAAGAAAGTAAGACATTACCTGCAAAAAAGCCCTGCCTTTCGGCAGGGCTTCTTATTACCCAATCAACTTCAAATCAGCTTTACGATGTTTCTTCTGCTCGTCGTAAAAATTTTCGTGCGAGCCGACGTGAAGTAAATAAAGCTCTATCTTATCCTCAAGCCAGGTATAGCCTAACAGCGTTAACTGACCATTAAGGCGGAACTTATGTACCCGTAGGTGCGATAAGTCGCCTTTTTTCAACTCGCCGATCTGCGGGTTAGCGAGGATAATATCGATTTGATCTTCAACTTCTTCCTGAAGTGCTTCAGGCAGTTTATCTACCGTTTTCTTGAACCTATTGGTCTCGTAAACGTCAATCTGTGTCTGATTTTCTTCTTGTCCTGCGTTCATAACGGGAAACCCTGTTGTTAGCGACTTCCGCCTGAGCAAGTAAGATTTCGCTAATGAAGCTATACGGCAAATCCGGGTTATCTTCGGCAATGCGGCCAATTTTGGCCCAATGCTCGATTTGCTTCGGAATGCTGCGGCTAGCTGCGTCAGCATAAACCTTAACGTCGCTCACGAAGTCATCATCTAGACGGATGCTCGTAGCCATAAATTGAGTTCCTTGAGTGTCGATGAGTAGCTATTAACTCTCTGCTTTATTTGAGGTTTAATAAAATAAAACGTATAGGGATCTACGTTTTAGTCTGAAATCAGTATGCAACAATTTGTCGCGTAATGCAACTTTTTGGCGTAAGCAATTACTCGCAAGCACAGCGGGTGAGGCGGCAAAAGCCGATTTACTGTTTTCTTCGGCATCAGCCACAGATTTTTTATCAGTCGTTCAGAGCTGGCAGTATCAAATAGAAGTTTATCAGCCTGTCCATGACTACAATAAAGAACCGATAAGCCTGACATTAACGGGCCTGAATCCGGGAGAATACCTAAATCAGGCCCTGGAAGCCGCTTAATATGAACTGCCTGGTTTTATGTGGCAGTCCATTATGCGGTTTTTTTAACGCTGCCTGATTACAGCGGGTAACGTAAAATCGCGTACAGATCAGCGCCAGCTGGCAGATCTTCGCCGCGTACAGCTAACACTCTGGCCCCGGTAGCCATCGCCCGTTTAGCGATCTCGTCAATAATCCCGTAGCTGTGTTTATTATCGTCGAACGAGATTAAGCCATCCTCGTCAATGGTTCCCTTTATTGCGCTTTCGATATTAATCAAAAGCAGTTCGATAGCCCCAAAAGTAGCGGCGCGGGCGGCGTCCGATAGCTCTTGAGTAACCCGCCGTTCGCCTGAGCGGATTTCGAAACGGGTTTTAAGGGAATCTAACTGCGCCTGATAATAGTTATCCAGTAACGGACGAACCTGAGATACCAGATCGGATATACTCATATGGTCGGCGTTAGTGAACAAGGTTTCGTCGGTAAGGTTAGAAAGAGAATTAGTTGCACGATAGATAGAAGCTAAGGGTTCGGCAGCCACTAAAAAGAGCGGGTAGTCGTGGCTGATAAACAGCGGGCGTAAGGCTTGATCTACCTTTCGGGTGTATTGTGCGAGCCGTACCTTATGATGCACAGCGCCATGATGATGGTCGTTTAATGCCGCTTCGCACATTGCATCGCGTCTACAGGTCGGCATGTTCGGAACGATCACTTCCGCCGGGGGAACATCGGCGAAAAACTCGATCAGCCGCGCTTCGTTCACTGATAAAGCCAGAATATACGCGGAATGCGGGAAAGTAAGCGCGCGTAACAATGGCTTAAGGTAAAAGCGTTCGCTTACTTCAAGCCGGTCAGGTAAGTTGTTCGCTAACCGGTAAGTCGTAATGCTTTCCGGAGTCGCCAGAATGGCGAGGCTGCGGGCGTGGAAATCCCAAAATTCAACATCTTCCAGCACCGAACAGAGTTCTTCTTCCAGCATGGCTAAACGGCGTTTATCAATGCCTTTTTCTTCGACCTGTTGCAAAGCCTCTTTTATGAAGTTACTTAATTGAATTTTGCTCGCGTCTAAATTTTGCCGGATCGGGGAGGTTTCCAGATAGATAGAGATACACGCATCAGAGCGAATATCGGATAAGCGGGAAAACTCTTCACGGCAAGGAATATCAACGTATAACATTATCTACCTCAAGGAATTTATTTTTTAGTAAAGTTGTGTCACCCGTATTAAGCGTTATGTAATCCTGGTTTGAGATATACTGTATGGGTGACGAGTTTTTATTATTCTCGCGCAGTGCGTTACTCTGACAGGTCAAATAACTGAAAACTTTCTGTAACCCCTTGACAGAAATAAGGGGTTACTTTTATCAGCGCACAACAAGCACCGGGCATTCGGCATGTCTTACAACTGCTGAAGTTGTGGAACCGAGCAAAAATTTAGTAAATTTATCGCGGCGGGAGCTAATAATGATGAGGTCGATAGAGAGTTTCTCCGCCATTTCGAGAATTTTATCTTTTGGGGAGCCTGCAATGACATGAACGAAGGTTTTTACATCAGGTAGCTCGAAGTTTCTTACTGTTTTTTCAAGCGTTTTTCTTGCGTCGTCAACGAGTTCATCAATCGATGGGATGTGGACAGAGTGACGTCCTCCCAGCGCGGGGTAATAAGGAAACGGCTGTACGACTGACAAAAAATGTATCTCGGCGGTATCAAAACGTGATTCATTTTGAGTATGGGTAATAATAGTGTGAGCTAACTCACTTTCGGTCACATCAACAGGTATAAGTAGTTTTCTGGTCATAAATCCTCCATTTTTTATAACTTTTCAATTTATATGGCTGTCAGCGCTATAGTCGATCGGGAGTGTATCCTCCATAAGAGGTAAAATTTTATTGCACTTTAAAAAATATACCTTTTTCGTTGAATTATCCTAAACCGTTTTTAAACGGGAAAGAGATAAATAATAAAGCGAGAAACAGAATGAACTATTTAATGAGACATGCTTAATCAGGGTGATCTATATCAATCTATGTACATTGTTTTTATTATACTGGGCGCGAGAGTTATAATTAAAAAATGTGATAATGCTCAGAAATCGGTTACGCAGATTTGCATTTTAAATCTGCGTTGAAATTCGGATGATTATTGAGGTTGTCTGACTTTATTCGTCTGGCCTGAAGAGATCTTTTCCGCTTTTTGCGTAATCCTGTAAGAAAAAGCCCTGGCTAAACTGGACCGATCCCATCAGGCTGGACAGTCCAGGGCAGGGCTTGTTTCTGAAGCGGCGAACTAAACGTACTACCAGCACCGGTAACGTTGCGTGGCGCACCACGCTGGAGGCATTTGAACCGAGCAGGTGAGTGGTAATGGAGGGGCTACGCGAGCCGATCACCACCACGTCCGCGTCCAGTTCTTCGCCCAGCTCATTGACCACATCGCGTACGCTGCCGAAGCGGACGTGCTGCTTAATGCGTGAAGGATCAATGCTGAAATGGCTGACCATCGTTTGCAGCCGGGTTTCGGCTTCGTGCTGCAAATGTTCCTCAAAACGACGGACATCGGCGGCAAAGCGGTGCAGGCTCATGCTGGCGGAGCCTGGTAATACGTGTAACAAATGAATGACGCCATCCTGCTGCGCAAGAAACTCAGCGTGGCGGATCGCCTTATCGCTTAGCTCCATTTCAAAAACATCAACCGGCATAATGATCGTCTTATACATACCCGTTTCTCCCTGTTAATTAATGCTCAAATCATTCAAGCACAAAATAATATACTTTTCTGCTATCTGTATGGCACTTTTTTCACTTTCTCTGCTTTCATTTAACGAAACCGGCTATCCAGGAATATTCTTAAATCACCGCGGCGTGACGGCTTTTCCCGGACGATAGCTACCCTTTATAGATGCGCCGTTTCTGAAACTCTGTTCCGGGAGGTTGTATGAAAGCACTGACGTACCACGGTCCGCATCATGTTCAGGTAGAAAATGTTCCCGATCCCATTATCGAGCAGCCTGACGATATCATCCTGCGCATTACCGCCACCGCCATTTGTGGTTCCGATTTGCACCTCTATCGCGGGAAGATACCTCAGGTTAAGCATGGCGATATTTTTGGTCATGAGTTCATGGGCGAAGTGGTGGAAACCGGGCGCGATGTGCGCAATGTGCAGAAGGGCGATCGGGTGGTGATCCCGTTTGTGATTGCCTGCGGCGACTGCTTTTTCTGCCGTCTGCAGCAGTATTCCGCCTGTGAAAATACTAATACCGGCAAAGGCGCGGCGCTGAATAAAAAGCAGATCCCGCCGCCGGCGGCGCTGTTTGGCTACAGCCATCTTTATGGCGGCGTGCCGGGCGGGCAGGCGGAGTATGTCAGGGTGCCGAAAGGCAACGTCGGGCCATTTAAAGTGCCGCCGTTGCTCTCTGACGACAAAGCATTGTTTCTGTCCGATATCCTGCCAACCGCCTGGCAGGCGGCGAAAAACGCGCAAATCCAGAAGGGTTCAAGCGTGGCGGTGTTTGGCGCCGGACCGGTCGGGCTGTTGACCATCGCCTGCGCGCGGCTGCTCGGCGCGGAGCAGATCTTTATCGTCGATCACCATCCGTACCGCCTGCGTTTTGCCGAAGAACGCTATGGCGCGATCCCGATTAATTTTGACGATCATAATGACGCTGCGGAGATTATCATCGAACAGACCGCGGGCCATCGCGGGGTCGATGCGGTGATTGATGCCGTTGGCTTTGAGGCAAAGGGCAGTACCACGGAGACGGTGCTGACCAATCTGAAGCTGGAGGGAAGCAGCGGCAAAGCGCTTCGCCAGTGCATTGCGGCGGTAAGACGCGGCGGGATAGTCAGCGTTCCCGGCGTCTATGCCGGATTTATCCATGGCTTCCTGTTTGGCGACGCCTTTGATAAGGGACTGAGCTTTAAAATGGGGCAAACGCACGTTCACGCCTGGCTTGGCGAACTGCTACCGCTGCTGGAACAAGGCCTGCTTAAGCCAGAAGAGATTGTCACCCACTATATGCCGTTTGAAGAGGCCGCTCGCGGCTATGAAATCTTTGAAAAACGTCAGGAGGAGTGCCGGAAAGTGATCCTCGTGCCGGGGGCGCAGAGTCCGGAGGTAGCGCAAAAATCGGTAAAAGGGCTGGTTAATGCCATGCCTGGCGGCGTGATTTAACCGGCTACCAGTGGTTTTCCAGGTACAGCATGGCCCCGACGACGATCGCCGCGATGATAAAAAAGCCCAGTAGTATCGCGAACGTGTCGTTCATGACCGTACCTGCCAATGAATCCATTTAATTCTGGACGAGGCGGCGGGAAAAAAACCAGGAAAAAGGGGTGATTTTGCGGAAAGAGGATGCGAAAGCATCCTCTGAGTAAAGCGAAAAATCGCTTAAGCAGATGGGATTAACGCAGAAAATCGCCTGCCGCTTCAGGCTGGTATTCCAGTTCAAGCACTTCAAGATGCGCAGAGACGCCGCCCGGCAGCTGCCAGTGGATGGTGTCGCCCACGCGTAAGCCCAACAGTGCCGCGCCGACCGGCGCCATCAGCGAGAGCTGCGTGTTGCTGTCAGTCATTGCCGCGGGATACACCAGCGTACGCACACGCACTTCACCATCGCTCAGGTTGCGGAATTTGACACGGCTGTTCATGGTCACAACGTCATGCGGCATGGTTTCTGGCGAACACATCCGGGCGCGATCCAGTTCAGCGTTTAACGCATCCGCGATGGGTAAATCCGCATACGCGGGCTGCTCCAGCAGGCGATCGATACGTTCTGCGTCAAGGTCGTTAATGATGATAGGGGGTCTGGACATTTTTACTCCATGTCGTCGGTACTGCGTTTTGCCGCAGGTGTAGATTCCTAAAAGAAAACCCTCACCGTCAGGCGGCGAGGGTTTAACTCTCCTGATGATACTGAGACTTCTCCGTTCTTTGAAGTGATTTAGTTCACATTCGGGTAATTACCCGATAAAGCCTCATAAGTATGAATTTTAGGCGATAACCGCGTTCGTTCTCAAATTTGCATTATGCTTTTTAAGCGCTCACAGCGGGCGCAAACACACTCAGTGTTCCGCGACAGGAGATCTCATGAGCCAGTACGACAAACTTACCCTGAAAGACGGCAGCTATTTGTATTTTAAAGACTGGGGCGACAGCAGTGGTCAGCCGATAGTATTCAGCCACGGCTGGCCGCTAACGGCGGATGCTTTTGAAGATCAGATGTTTTTTCTCGGACAGAAAGGATTTCGGGTCATCGCGCACGATCGGCGCGGGCACGGTCGTTCGGCACAGCCGTGGGACGGGCATAACATGGATCAATATGCGGATGATTTGGCTGAGCTGACTGCGCACCTTAATCTGCAGGAGGCGGTTCACGTCGGCCACTCCACCGGCGGCGGCGAGGTGGCGCGTTATATTGGCCGTCACGGTACCGGGCGGGTGGCGAAAGCGGCGCTGATTAGCGCCGTGACGCCGATTATGGTGAAAACTGACTTTAACCCCAACGGCGTGCCGAAAGAGGTTTTTGACGGCATCCGTGAAGGCGTGGTTAATGACCGTGCGGCTTTCTTTTATGAACTGACGGCGGCGTTTTACGGCTACAACCGTGAGGGGGCAAAAGAGTCCAAAGCGGTGCGCGAAAGTTTTGTCGAGCAGGGATTACAAGGATCGATCAAAGGCCTGTATGACTGCATTAAAGCCTTTTCGGAAACCGATCTGCGCGAGGACCTGCGCAAAATGACCATTCCGACGCTGGTGATTCACGGCGATGACGATCAGATTGTCCCGTTTGAAACCTGCGGCAAAGTGGCGGCGGAGATCCTGCCGGATGCTCAGCTAAAAGTGTATGCCGGGGGTTCCCACGGCATCTGTACGACCCATAAACAGCAGATTAATCAGGATCTGCTCAACTTTATCCAGTCGTAACCGTCAACGGATTGCGCTACGCTGATCCTCTTAGCGCAGGGGGATGAGCGAAGCGCAATTCGTGCTTCGCCCGATGACCGTCAATATCCCACTGTGTCGAGAATAAACTGTTTACCGCAGTTGCCCGGATGGGGCTGCGGGGCGAAAGAGGCCGCCGACAGCGGCGCGTTAATGGCCTCAGCCTTTAGCGAGAACTGAATTTCCGTCAGATAGGCCGGATTGCCATGACAGCTTAACTTCACCGCGCGGATATTCTCTTTGCCCCAGCGTCTGGCAAACGCCGCGTCGAAAGCGCTGCGGCTGACGCGCTTGCCGTAGTTTTCGCCGAGAAACTGACCTAATTCACTGTCTTTAATCTCTTTATTCAACCGGACCATCGTGTCGAAATAGGCGTCCGGATCGAAACCAAAGCAGGCGCCATGTTTGGCGTACTCATACCGTTCCAGACAGGACCGTCCCCCGGCGCCCGGCATCACCTCGCTCAGTCTGGCGGCGCTTTCCAGCGATAGTCCGGTTTCCGGGGCGGCGCATTTCCGGCTGGCGCGCGCTTCCGGCAGATCAGGAACGGGGCGGGTGGCGCAGCCGAAACGCATCCAGCGACGTTCGTCGACCCCGCGCGCGGCGACGGATTTCGGCAGCCCCGGCCACAGTCCGTGTACCGTCAGATAGTCGACCTTACTGGCGACCTCTTTTTGCAGACGGCACTCATCAGGTTCATGACGGTTGCGCTCATGCTGGCTCTGACAAAAGCCGGTTTGCCAGGAGAGCGCCAGCACGTAACGGTCGAAGTCGCCGTACTGTCTCGGCTGGAGCGGGGCGGCGAAAGCCGCGGACAGGGGTAGTAGCGATACCGCCAGAAGGAGAGATTTTTTCATCTTGAGCGTGGGACTTATATAAAAACTGAATAGTCGCTATTTAACCATAAAAAAGCCCGCCGGGTGCGATTACCGGGCGGGCCGTGAGGTTATTCAGTTTTCTCGCCGGAGAATCAGCTCCACATCGCCAGAATCGGCCAGCCAACCAGCAGCAGCATGGAGATGTAAATCACCCCAAAGATAGCGCCCAGACGCCAGTAATCTCTGGATTTTACGTAGCCGCAGCCGTAGATGATAACGCCAGGACCAGTGGCATAGGGGGTCAGACAGCCCATGATACCGATGGACAGCACCAGCAGAATACAGAGATGTTCCATTGGCACGCCCGGAATACCTTTACCAATCGCCAGGATCACCGGCAGCATGGTGGCGGTGTGCGCAGAGAGGCTGGCGAACAGGTAGTGCGCAAAATAGAACACCAGCACCAGCACGATGACCGTCGCATTTGGCGAGAAACCTTCCAGATGGGCGCTCATGGTGCCCGCGAACCAGTCGATAAAGCCGGAACGGGTCAGTCCGTTAGCCATCACCACCAGAGTGGCCAGGTTAACCAGCGTGTTCCACGCGCTGTTATATTTGGTGATATCTTTCCACGGCACCACGTGCAACGCCAGCATCAGGGATACCGCCAGCAGACCCACGGCGGTCGCGTTGATCATTTTGCCGCCGAACACCCACAGACCCAGGCTTAACAGAACCAGACCGATCAGCGTCCACTCTTTGCGCGTCAGGTTGCCCATCGTTTTCAGTTCGTCGCCAGCCCAGGCGGCAACTTCCGCGCTGTGCGTCACTTCTGGCTTGTACAGAACGTAAGAGAGCCACGGGGCAACGATCAGTAAAATAATCCCTACCGGCAGGAAGCTCAGGAACCATTGCAGCCAGCTGATCTGGACGCCGGCGATTTTGCTGACGAACTCCAGCCCCAGCACGTTCGGCGCCGCGCCGGTCACAAACATTGAGGAGCTGAGGCTGGTACTGATCACCATCATCCACATTAAATACCCGCCGATACGACGCGCGGAGGGATCGTTGGGGAAGGATTTAAACAGCGGCGGCAGGTTTTTAATGACCGGGAATACGGTGCCGCCGGTACGCGCGGTGTTGGATGGGGTGAACGGCGCCAGCAGGATGTCGATAATGACAATCGCATAGCCGAGCGTAAGCGTCCGTTTCCCCATGAACTTCACTAAAAACAGCGCGATACGGCGACCGAGGCCGGTCACTTCGTAGCCCAGGGCGAAGATGAACGCGCCGAACACCAGCCAGACGGTGGTGCTGGAGAAGCCCGCCAGCCCCCATTTCAGCGCCTGTTTGCCAGCGTTGAACGCCGGATCGGCCAGCTCTTTGGCGTCAAACAGCAGGTAGTTGCTGCCGATCACGCAAATGGTGACGGCGATAAAGCTGATGGCGGTGGCCGGGATGGGCTCGAGGATCATACCGACAATCATCGCCACGAAAACGGCGAAGTAGTGCCATGCCTGCGGCGGCATACCGTCTGGAACAGGAATAAGAAACATGACGCCCATGACTATCAAAGGCGCCAATAACTTCCAAATATTATCTTTCGATAAAGACATAAGTGATTCTCCGGAAAGGATCTTTCAATAATTGTGTAAATGTTTAACCTGGGAAATCTGCGCTAAAAACCACGTCACGATCAGCAGGTCGGCACTTCCGCCGGGGCTGAGATTGCGTTCAATGCACGCCTGATCGAACTGGTGAAGAAGATTGAGATCGGCGGAGGTTCTTATGCCGCCGTTTTGCAACAGGGTTTTCGCCTGCTGCTGAATCCAGCGCAGACCGGCCGCGCCGCCGCGCGAGGCAACGTTGGTATCGCCGTTAAGCGCGATCAGCAGCAGCAGCGTGTCGAGCAGCGCCAGTTCGGGATCGCGTCCTGTCGCCAGCAGGCTGCGGTAGTGAGGGAGAGCATGGCGGATCACTAACGGATAGCCCGCTTCGGCTTCGCCGCGCGCGCCGGTCAACCCCAGCTGCTGATAAAGTCGCTGGCCTGCCGTGAGTTGTTGATTATTGTTACGCAGTTCACGTTCGGTCAGGCCGCGGCAAAAAGCGGCGGCGGTCGCGCAGAGGGATTCCGGCGTGACGCTCTGCTGGCTTTGGTGCAGCCGACCAATGGCGGCGCAGAGCAAACCCAGCGAAAAAATGGTGCCCTTATGGGTGTTGACCCCGGCGGTGGCGCGAAACATATCCGCTTCGCAGGCCATGCCTAACGGACGCAGTCCGCTTAATACCGACTCTGCCGCTAACTGCGCGCAGCTTGCGCCATATTCGATAAAGCGCGGCAGCCAGCCCTGAATCGCCAGCGCACTGCGATGAAAGTCCTTCAGCGACATATCTTTATGCGCGCCGCAGTTAAGACGATCGACGAGGCCCGGCTTCGGCGACAGGTTGACTTCCGTCAGCATCGCGCGCCACGCCAGGTGGCCGTAAGCGTCAAACAGGGAGTGCGGCAGAGCCGTAGTGTCAGCGGACGTCGCGTGAATTGGCAGCATGAAGCAGCGCCTCCATATGGTTGAGGAGATCGGCGAGGGTATGGGTTTTCCCGCGCGCGCATTCCGCAGCGCTGCGCCCGCACAGCAGACAGCGGCGAGCGGGCAGCGCAAAATGGCGACGGGAGAGAATTTCGCCTCCGGGGGTGAGAACGTCGATGTCCCACAGGCGACCCAGAGGATGCGTCTGTTCAAGCCCGATCGTGGCGAGCTTGATATCACGGGCGGGCGCTTCAATGGAGAGCATCCCCTCCGGCCCGCTTGCAGAGGCCAGTGCAGCCTGCTCCCTGATTGACCAGCCACTATTTTCCGCCAGCGCGCGCAGGGCGGTTACGCCGTGATTAAAGATGCGACGGGTGAGCGCGCTGTCTTTGATAGGGCCTGGCGCCACCACGGTAAAGGAGACCAGTGGAGTGGGGTGGCGCTTTAGCCAGACGTTCTGCCTTGCCTGTCTCTCATCGCGGCTGGCGAGCAGCTCGGGAATCGACACCGCGTGGCGGGAGGCCTGTTCAGGGAGCAGGTGCATGGCTTATTCCTTCACCTGGTGAACAACGTCAATCACCGAACCGTCGCGATAGCGCACCACGGCGATGACGCGGTCGGTGAATTCGATCGGACGCGGTTCGCCGGTCAGCTGTTGCGCGCGTTCGCGCAGCCACTCAATCGACACCACTTTCATACCGGCTTCTTGCAGGCGCTCGGCCAGTTCCGGACGCGCCGGGTTAACCGCAATACCGTGATCGGTAACCAGAATGTCGACGCTGGAGCCTGGCGTGACGCAGGTCAGCACGTTATCCACCAGCGTCGGGATACGACCGCGTACCAGCGGCGCGACGATGATCGACAGCGCGGCGGCGACCGCGGTATCGCAGTGTCCGCCGGAGGCGCCGCGAATCACGCCGTCGGAGCCGGTCAGCACGTTGACGTTAAACTGGGTGTCCACTTCCAGCGCGCTCAGCACCACAACGTCGAGACGGTCAACGGAGGCGCCTTTCGACCCCCAGTTGGCGTACTGGTTAGCGCTGATTTCAATGTGATTCGGGTTGCGCGCCAGCGACTCTGCGGCGTTGCGATCGAAACTCTGGACGTCCAGCAGCTTGCGGATCAGCCCTTTTTCATGCAGTTCGACAATGGTCGCGGTAATGCCGCCGAGCGCAAAGTCAGCGCGAATATCGCGGCTGCGCATTTTATCTTCGAGGAAGCGCGTTACCGCCAGCGATGCGCCGCCGGTGCCGGTTTGCAGCGAAAACCCTTCTTTGAAGTAGCCGGAGTTAGCAATCACTTCTGCCGCGCTGCGGGCAATCAGCAGCTCGCGCGGGTTAGTGGTCATGCGGGTGGCGTCAGCGCCGATTTTATCGGCGTCGCCGACTCGGTCGATGCGGACGATCAGATCAACCTGATCCTGGGCAATGCTGGCCGGGTTATGCGGATACGGCAGCAGTTGCTCTGTCAGCAGCACCACCTGTTTTGCGCTTTCGGCGTCGACCCGCGCGTAGCCCAGCGAGCCGCAGCAGGCTTTGCCGGTGTAGCCGTTGGCATTGCCGGACGGATCGCATGACGGTACGCCGAGGAAGGCGACATCAATGTTCAGTTCGCCGCTTTGCACCAGGTGCACGCGACCGCCGTGGGAGTGGATCTGCACCGGTTCCGCCAGCAGCCCGCGGGAAATCTCTTCCGCCAGCGGTCCGCGCAGGCCGGAGGTGTAAATGCGGCTGACTACCCCTTTACGAATATGGTCAACCAGCGGCGCGTGGCAGTCGCTCAGCGAGCTGGAGGCCAGCGTCAGGTTTTTAAAGCCCATGCTGGCGATAGTTTCCATCACCAGGTTAATGGTCAGATCGCCGCCGCGAAACGCATGGTGGAAAGAGATGGTCATGCCGTCCTGCAGGCCGGAACGGCGAATCGCTTCTTCCAGGCTGGCGCACAGTTTTTGATCGCGCGGCTTCTGCGCCTGCTGGTTTTGTTTAGAGGTGCTTGTAAAGCTGGAAAGATCGCTGTCAGCGCGGCGACGCCAGGCCGCTACCCGTTCCTGCCGTTGAGTCTGTTCGATTTTCTGAGTCATTGTTTTTGCCTTATTCTTCGCGAATGCCGGAAAGTTCTGCGCGGGAGAGCACCAGACGCGCGCGCTCGATCACCGGGCTGTCGACCATCTTGCCGTTCAGGGAGACAACCCCAAGCCCCTCACGGGCAGCGGCTTCAGCGGCTTCCACGACCAGACGCGCGTGCGCGACTTCTTTTTGCGTCGGGGCATACAGGTTGTGCAGCAGTTCAATCTGGCGTGGGTTGATCAGCGACTTGCCGTCAAAACCCAGCTGTTTGATGTGGGCGGCTTCATGCAGAAAACCCGCTTCGTTGTTGGCGTCGGAATAGACGGTATCGAAGGCCTGGATACCGGCGGAACGCGCGGCCTGCAAAATGGAGCAGCGGGCGAACAGCAGTTCAGTGCCTTCCGGCGAACGTTCGGTGCGCAGATTGCGCACATAGTCTTCCGCGCCTAGGGCGATGCCGATTAAGCGTTCAGAGGCGTGGGCAATCTCCACCGCGCGGGTAATGCCCAGCGGCGATTCAATTGCGGCCAGCAGGCCGGTGCTGCCCGCTTCGCGACCGCAGGCTTTTTCGATGCGCAGAATTTCGTTTTCAATATCAATCACATCCTGCGCGGTATCGGTTTTCGGCAGACGTACCACATCGGCGCCGCCGCGAACGACCGCTTCCAGGTCGTTGATGCCAAATTCGGAGTCCAGCGCGTTCACGCGCACGATGGTTTCCACTTCACGGTACAGCGGATGCTGAAGCGCGTGGTAGACCATGCGGCGCGCGGTATCTTTTTCACGCAGCGCGACGGAGTCTTCCAGATCGAACATCAGCGCATCGGCAGGGTAAATAAATGAGTTGCTGACCATCGCGGCATTGGCGCCCGGCACAAACAGCATACTGCGGCGCGTACGGGATTTACGTTGTTGCAGAGACGCGGAAATCATTGGCGATCCTCCCAGGGCAGGGCCGGAATGCCGCTGGCGCGGGCCAGTAAAGCTTCCAGTCGTGCGCGTAAAATGCAGTCCAGCGCGCCTTTATCATCGACATTTATTTGCACGCCGCGGACGTCGTACTGCGCAAGAACCGCCAGAATGGTGGCGCGAATGGCGTCGCCAAACTGTTTCTCAACGCTGCTATTGATTTGCAGGTCAATTTCCTGCGTTTCGAGTGGGGCGATGCGAATCATCACATCACCAGACTCAAGTGTGCCTGCGACGACAGCCTGGTTTATTTTCATTTTTCACCTGTTACTAATGCGGGGGTCTGTTGACGGACCGTCGCTCCGCTGGCGCTGCGTTCAGACATCTGTTGCAGGTAGTGCAACGTGGCCTGTGGCACCAGCGACGCGATAGCCGTGAGATCTTTTTTAACCAGCAGCTTGCGTACCAGAGAGGCTGAGACAGGCGTTCCCTGGAAACACAGGCGCTCTATTTCCACCAGTTCAATCGGTGGGGCGGGAAGGGTTGGCGTGTCCAGCCAGAAACGCATGTCGCGGTTGTACTGCGCGGTGACGCTACAGAACGGTTCCGTTCCGACGAAGCGGTGGGTGATGCCCAGCGCTGGCGCCAGATACTGACGGAAAATTTTCAGGTCGATTTCGGTATAGCAGTGGTTAATCACGCTCTGCTCTTTGATGAAATAGCACGGGAACGTGGCGCGCGAGATGATGTATTCGGAACCGGGATGCACGGTGAGGCGCGGGATATCCGCCGTGCCTTTCAGCACCAGATCGAGGCGGTCCACATAGGGAAAGCGCGAGGTGTCTTCTTTAACCAGGAACAGATGCAGCCAGTCGCACTGCGCCGCCGCCTGCTGAATCAGATAGCGATGGCCGTTGGTGAACGGGTTAGCGTTCATGACGATGCTGCCGATTTTTTTCCCGTCATGGCGCTGTTTGCCGAGCGATTCCGCGTAGCGTTTCAGCCGCGTGGTGCTGTTTTCCATCAGCACCATAATGTCGGGAACCGTTGCCAGCGTTGAGAAGCCGCACTGTCTGAACAGCGCTTCATATTCCGTTTTGGTGTAGATAAAAAGGTGCGTGCAGTGTCTTTCATAGGCGAGGTTGATTAATTCCGTCGCCAGCGTGAGCGCTAACCCTTCGCCGCGCACCGACTCGCAGATGGCCACGCACTTAATGATATTTCCGGCAATGCCGCCGCAGGCGATAAGACGGTCATCGCGCGTTACCGTAATAAACACTTCCACGGTGGTGTCTACGCTCAAATCATTCTCTTTCAGGAATTGCGCGATCTCCGCCATTTTTATATTTTCTGAGCGTTTGACTCGCGTAAACACATTATTACTAAACATCGCAAAAGTATCCTGAGGCACTCTTATTGTTGCCGTTTTTGGGCGTATGTTGTACAAAAAATCAATTTAATAACGTTTTGTTTGCATTTGGAGAGAAAGGCTTTTTTGCTACGGGATATTTCTTTTTCTCCCTGATGTATACATCGTAAGGAGTATTGTGGGGGTAAATTTTGATTTATTTCACAAAGAGTTAGATGGTTTTTATGAGTTTTATGGTTTTAAGTTTTTTAATTATTCTAATCAGGTTTTGTCGCGTGGCGTTAAGTTGTTTAATTGATTTAAGGCGATGAATCTGTAACGATCGCCTTTATTCGTCTCGCGGTGAAATAAAACATTTTTATTACATTTGCCTGAAAATGACATCAAATAAAGCCCGCTAAGGTATTGCAATGTTGGTTCAAAAAAATAAAAAACCTTTTTCTTTTTTTCGCCAGTTAGCATTTCCGCTGCGTATTTTTTTGCTCATTCTTGCTTTTTCAGTGCTGATCATTGCCGCGCTGGCGCAATATTTCTCCGCCAGCTTTGAGGATTATTTGAGTTTGCACGTTCGCGATATGGCAATGAATCAGGCCAAGATCATTGCCGCTAACGACAGCATTATTGCGGCCGTGAAGCAGCGCGATTATAAACGGCTGGCGACCATTGCCGATAAACTGCAGAGCGATACCGATTTCGATTATGTGGTGATCGGCGACAAAAACTCTATCCGCCTCTACCACCCTAATCCGGAGAAGATCGGTTACCCGATGCAGTTCACCCGGCCTGGCGCGCTGGAGCGCGGTGAAAGTTACTTCATTACCGGCAAGGGATCGATCGGGATGGCGATGCGCGCTAAAACGCCAATCTTCGACGATGAAGGCCAGGTTATTGGCGTGGTATCGATAGGCTATCTGGTCAGCAAAATTGACAGCTGGCGGCTGGACTTTATTTTGCCGATGGCCGGCGTGTTTGTGCTGCTGCTGGTGGTGCTGATGCTGCTGTCATGGTTCTTTGCCGCGCACATCCGCCGCCAGATGATGGGGATGGAACCGAAGCAGATCGCCCGGGTCGTGCGCCAGCAGGAGGCGCTGTTCAGCTCGGTTTATGAAGGGCTTATTGCCGTCGATCCGGAAGGATTTATTACCGCCATTAATCGCAGCGCGAGAAAAATGCTTGGCCTGCGCTCGCCCGGCCGGCAATGGCTGGGAAAACGCATTGCGGAGGTGGTGTCGCCTTCCGATTTCTTTACCGACCGGATTGCCGAAAAGCGCGTGGATGTGATGATGAATTTCAACGGGCTGAGCGTGATTGCCAACCGTGAAGCTATCCGTTCCGGAGAGGAGTTGCTGGGGGCGATCATCAGCTTTCGCAGTAAAGATGAGATCGCCACCCTGAACGCGCAGCTCACGCAGATTAAGCAATATGTGGAGAGTCTCAGAACGTTACGCCATGAACATCTAAACTGGATGTCAACGCTGAATGGCCTGCTGCAAATGAAAGAGTACGATCGGGTCAGGGAGATGGTGCAGGGCGAGTCGCAGGCGCAGCAGCAGCTTATCGATAGCTTACGCGATGCCTTTGCCGATCGTCAGGTGGCGGGGCTGCTGTTCGGCAAGGTTCAGCGCGCGCGCGAGCTGGGGCTGAAAATGGAGATCGTTCCCGGCAGTCAGCTGCATCAACTGCCGGAAGGGCTGGACAGCACCGAGTTTGCCGCCATCGTCGGCAATCTGCTCGACAACGCGTTTGAGGCGAGCTTACGCACCGCAGAAGGCAATAAAGTCGTGGAGCTGTATCTGAGCGATGAGGGCGATGATGTGGTGATCGAGGTCGCCGATCAGGGATGCGGCGTACCGGAGGCGCTACGCGACAAAATATTCGAGCAGGGCGTCAGCACCCGTTCCGACGAGCCGGGCGAGCATGGCATTGGGCTGTATCTGATTGCCAGTTATGTGGGGCGCTGCGGCGGGATGATTACTCTGGAAGATAATTTCCCCTGCGGCACCTTATTTTCTCTCTTTATTCCGAAAGTGAAAAAAAACAATGACGGAACCACTAACCCTGTTAATCGTTGAGGATGAAATGCTGCTTGCGGAGATGCACGCAGAGTACATCCGCCATATTCCCGGCTTTAACCAGATCTGGCTGGCCGGTAACCTGGCGCAGGCGAGAATGATGATCCGACGGTTTAAGCCGGGACTGATATTGCTGGATAACTACCTGCCTGACGGGAAGGGGATTACGCTGTTGCATGAGTTGAGGGAGACACATTATCCCGGCGGGGTGGTGTTTACGACTGCCGCAAGCGACATGGAGACGGTATCAGAGGCCGTGCGTAGCGGGGCGTTTGACTATCTGATTAAACCCATCGCCTACGAGCGGCTTGGTCAGACGCTGACGCGTTATCAACAGCGTAAACGGATGCTGGAAGGTAACGACAGCGCGAGTCAGCGACAAATTGATGAGATGTTTAACGCTTACGCCAGAGGCGAGCCGAAAGATGAACTGCCGACCGGAATTGATGCCCTGACGCTGAACGCGGTGAAAAAACTGTTTGCCGACCCGCAGGTGCATCATACTGCCGAAACCGTCTCTCAGGCGCTGACCATCAGCCGCACCACCGCCAGACGGTATCTGGAATACTGCGCCAGTCGGCACCTGATCACTGCGGAAATTGTGCATGGGAAGGTGGGAAGGCCGCAGCGCATTTATCGCGGGTGATACATGTTGTTGCCGAATTTATCCGGCCTGCGCAAACCATCTGACTTGTAGGCCCGGTAAGCAAAAGCGCCACCGGGCAAATGCAAAAGTGAAATACGATCAACCGCCGGTTACGGCGGTTGATGCGCCCGGCACCATCACTTCGGTAGCGATAATCACGATTAACAGCCCCACCATGACCGGTACGGAAGTGCGTTTTACCACTTCAAAAGGCGAAATTTTCGCCATCCCGGCGACTGCGACCACCACGCCTGAAACCGGAGAAATAGTCCGACCCAGGTTGGAGGCTTGCAGCATCGGAATCGACAGATACGCCGGGTTGATGCCGGAAGAGTGCGCCAGTTTGGGGATCATTTCGACGAACGCATAGAACGGCGCGTTACCGGAACCGGTGGTCATTGCCGCCAGCATGGTCAGGATCACCAGCACCAGCATCAGAATGATGCTCGCCGAGCCAAACGAGGTGGCGATGGAGATCAGGCTCTGGATAAAGCCGATGGTACTCAGCCCCTGGGCGAACACGCCCGCCGCGACTAACAGCATCACCACGTTAGCAAAGGCGTCCGCCATGCCGCGATAAGCCACCTCAAGCCCGGAAAAGACCTTCTGGGTGTTGAAACCGCGCACAAACTCCAGCACTGCCGCAATAAGCATACAGAGCACCAGAATGGTGATGATGTGCAGCTGCGGTCCCCACTTACCGTCAAAAACCAGCACGCCGATAATCGGCGTAAACGGCAGAATGGCATAGAACGCTGGCGCCGTGGTGGTGATTTCATTAACGTCCAGTATTTCACGAGTGATATTTTCTTTCTTATCCAGATAGCGCTGCCAGAAGAAGTGGGCGATCGCCATGCCGATAATCGCGGCGATGGAGATAGGCAGCGTGGTTTTAAAGGCAAAATCAATCAACGGCATCTCCGCCGCTTTTGCCGCCAGCACCACGTCGCCGGAGGTTGGCGAAAGAATGATTGCTGCCGGCGAGGCGCAGATTGCCGCCGCCGCGCCGCGGCTGATCCCGACGTTGACCATCACCGGAAAAAGCGTCGCCATCAGCAGCACGCCCAGCCCGGTGGCGGAAGAGACCGCCAGCGACATCAGACAGGCGACAAAATAGGCGGCGATCATCAGCAGATAGGGTGAGTTAATGTATTGCAGCGGTCTGGAGGCCAGCTTGACGACCATATCGTTGGCGCCGATATGGGTCATGTAGGCGGCAAAACCGCAGAGCATCATGATCATCATGCCAAGATCGCCGCCGCGGCTCATCAGCAGGATCTTGATGTATTCAATGATATCGGTTGCGGTATAGCCGGTGCTCGACTCGCTGGCAGGCAGCACTTTGTGCCCCATCAGCGCGCTAATGATCAGCAAGACCAGGCCGCCGACAAAAAGCACGCCTGTCGCCGAATACCCTTTTATGATGTAGCGCGCTACACCCACGATAACCACAACCCCAATAAGGAGTTCGATAACTGTTAACATTGTTTCCCCTGTCGTGCGGACGCCCAGTTGTAAAATAAGTAAATACCAAAAAAGAGGTATGAAAATGTGCCGAATAAATGCCGCAGGCTTGCTGATTAAAATCAATAAACAGACGGATTAAACCCGGTTAGCGGCTATTTTTACACCAGCGCCAGGAAGATTAAATCTCTTTGTTCACATTTTTTGAAAAAGAGCTGGTTGTAATATATTTGTAATTTTAATGGTGGGGTTTTGTTATTAATTGCCGTCCGGAAAGAGTATTCCGCGTGACCGGACAAAAATCACGCATTATCTTGCTGATAAGTTAGTGATTTATAACAATGCTAATAATAAGGTTTTAGCGGGCTAAAATTAACATAGGGAACAATCCGATATTGGTTAAAAAAGCAGCCATTAAGCTTCTGTTAAACTTATTTTTGGTATGATGCAGGCTGTTTTTATGAATGGTTGTAAACGTTGTGATAGTTGCTAAAAAATATTTTTTGTTTATTACGTTGCTTATTATTCAGGTGAGCCTGCCAGCGCATGCCGGGACGGATGAGAAAGGATGGTTTAATACCTTTACGGATAATGTCGCCGAAACGTGGCGCGAACCTGAGCATTACGATTTATATATTCCGGCCATTACCTGGCATGCCCGTTTTGCTTACGACAAAAGGAAAACCGATCGCTATAACGAGCGGCCCTGGGGCGGTGGTTTTGGTCAGTCGCGCTGGGATGAAAAAGGGAACTGGCACGGGCTGTACGTGATGGCCTTTAAAGACTCATGGAATAAGTGGGAGCCTATCGGCGGTTACGGATGGGAAAGCACCTGGCGACCGCTGCCGGATGACAACTTCCATCTGGGGTTAGGGTTTACCGCAGGCGTGACGGCGCGCGATAACTGGAAATACATCCCGGTCCCCGTCCTGCTGCCGCTGGCCTCCATTGGCTACGGACCGGCGACTTTCCAGATGACCTACATCCCCGGTACTTACAATAACGGTAACGTCTATTTTGCATGGATGCGTTTCCAGTTCTGAACCGACGAAAGGCTCTAAAATCGCATATAAAACAGTAAGCTATAAGCTTATAGCGAAAAATAACGCGATATTTATCACTTTTTATCAAAGTTCGACTGGACAAAGCGTACCACAATTGGTGTACTGATACCCGACACAGCATTTGTGTCTATTTTTCATGTAAAGGTAATTTTGATGTCTAAGATTAAAGGTAACGTTAAGTGGTTTAATGAGTCCAAAGGATTCGGTTTCATTACTCCGGAAGATGGCAGCAAAGATGTGTTCGTACACTTCTCTGCAATCCAGACCAATGGTTTTAAAACTCTGGCTGAAGGTCAGCGCGTAGAGTTCGAAATCACTAACGGTGCCAAAGGCCCTTCTGCTGCAAACGTAACTGCTCTGTAAGCCTACGTCAGCAAGAATTCAAAACCCGCTTATTAAGCGGGTTTTTTTTGGCCTTCAGTTGGCGCTGGCAGCGGAAAACAGCCAGAACGCCAGCGCGGTCATGGCAAACGATCCCAGTAAATTAACTGCCACATTGAGCAGTGCCCACGCGAAACGTCCTTCCTGCAATAAGAAAACCACCTCTGCCGAAAAGGTGGAGAAGGTAGTCAGTCCGCCGCAAAATCCGGTTGTGATGAGCACTTTCCACATCGGGTCTATATTTGTCATGCGGCTGAACCACGCCAGTCCCATACCAATAATGAATGCGCCCAGCAAGTTTGCCGTTAGCGTTCCGATGGGGATAGCCTGATGCACCGGATTGAAGCGCATGCTGAGCATCCATCTCGCTACACTTCCTGTGCCGCCGCCAATAAAAACCGCTAAAAGGAGTTGTAACACCGCAAAATCCTGCTATTTGATTGTTAAAGGCGAAGTGTAACGCCGAATAGTAACCGTTGGCGAGTTTATCAAAACTGACTGGAGGGATTATGTTTGCTGCCGCCGGGCAATTTGCCGTGAGTCCCGTTTGGGAAAAGAATGCGGAAACCTGCGTAACATTGATGTCGCAGGCTGCTCAAAAGGGCGTGTCGCTGCTGGTGCTGCCGGAGGCGTTGCTGGCGCGTGATGATGACGATCCCGATCTGTCGGTGAAATCCGCACAGCGACTGGAAGGCGATTTCCTGAAGCTGCTGCTACGCGAGAGCGCCTCGAATACGATGACCACCATCCTGACGATTCATGTCCCTTCGCTCCCCGGTCGTGCGGTAAATACCCTGCTGGCGCTACGCGGCGGGAAAATTATCGCCAGCTACGCCAAGCTGCATCTTTATGATGCCTTTGCCATACAGGAGTCGCGTAACGTGGACGCCGGCAACGCTATTGCGCCGCTGATTGAGGTAGGGGAGTTCAGGGTGGGGCTGATGACCTGTTACGATCTGCGCTTTCCTGAACTGGCCCTTGCCCAGGCGCTACAGGGGGCTGACGTGCTGGTGCTGCCAGCGGCCTGGGTGCGCGGCGCGCTGAAAGAGCATCACTGGGCGACGCTGCTGGCCGCCCGAGCGCTGGATACCACGTGCTACATGGTTGCCGCCGGGGAGTGCGGCAATAAAAATATCGGCCAGAGCCGCATTATCGACCCGTTCGGGGTCACCCTTGCCGCAGCGGCGGAGAGCCCGGCGCTGATTATGACGGACATTTCCATGGAACGAATCCGCCAGGTTCGCGCGCAATTGCCAGTGCTACGTAACCGCAGATTTGCGCCACCGCAATTATTATGATGTTTTTTTAAACGCTGCTTGATTCACCTTGTTACAGATTGCTATTGTGTGCGCGCGTAAATGACCGTTAATGTTATCGGGTTACTAAGGCGCGTTTTGCTGCCTGTTTTAAGTCAAGAAGGTATATATGGGTGAGATAAGTATTACCAAACTGCTGGTGATTGCCGCACTGGTTGTTCTGCTGTTTGGTACGAAGAAGTTACGCACGCTGGGTGGAGACCTGGGCACGGCAATCAAGGGTTTCAAGAAAGCCATGAACGATGACGATGCAACTGCGAAAAGAGACGCAGACAGCGGCATTCAGGCTGAGAAACTCTCTCATAAAGAGTAATGCCCGGAGCAGGATGCTCATCCGTTTTACTCTGACGAGAAAAAACCCGCTAAAGAGCTAACACCGATCGGTTAAGCAAAATGATCGGTTGAACGATCCAGTGGGTAGGTGACAATAGCCTCATCAATTTTCTGATGGGGCTTTTTTATGCTTTCGACCTGGCTTGACGATACCCAGACCTGGGCTGAACCCGCTTCACTTTCCTGTTTTCAGCGTGCCATTCCCCTTGAGTGGATTTCTCAGGTCCTTGATTCCACCAATAAAGCCAGTATCCGTAAACGTAAGCTCCCCGCAGAACTCGTGGTCTGGCTGATTGTGGGCATGGGCCTGTATCGCGACCGCTCCATCACGGACGTTGTGACAAAACTCGATCTCGTCCTGAGTTCACAGGAAGGCGAGACTCTCGCCGCCAGCTCTGTTGCCCAGGCCCGTCAGAGACTCAGTGATGAACCGCTCCGGGAGCTCTTCACCCTGACGGCCAGCCACTGGACGCAGCAGGAAGACAAGGATGACCTCTGGTACGGGCTGCGCCTGTTTGCCGTTGATAGCACGCTTTTTCGTACTCCCGATACGCCCGAACTTGCTGAGCATTTTGAGTACATAAAGCATCGTCCGGACAGACACACCGAGTACCCGATGGTCAGGCTGTGCGCCATGATGTCACTGCGCAGCAGATTGATTCACGGCGTAAAATTCGGCCCGGCAAACACCGGAGAAGTCAGTTACGCGAAGCAGTTATCGCCGCAGGCGAAGAGCCTGACCCTGTTTGACCGATGTTATCTGTCCGCAGAGTTACTGATTAACTGGCAGCGCAGGCAGCAGGAAGCGCACTGGCTGGTTCCCCTGAAGGGCAATACAAAATACCGCATAGTTGAAACCTTCGCCGGAGGAGACCATCTGGTGGAGATGCAGGTCTCGCCGCAGGCCCGCAAACAGGACAGTTCGCTGCCAGAAAACTGGCAGGCCCGGCTAATAGAATATGAAGATGAATCAGGCGATTACAAAGGTTTTATCACCTCTCTGACAGAGCCGGGGCAGTATCCGGCAGAGGCGCTGCGTTATGTATATCAGGAACGATGGAGCATAGAAAATGGTTATGGAGAACTGAAACAGTTCCAGCTGAGCACAGCCACGCTGTTGCGCAGTCAGAAAGTGAGCGGGATTTACCAGGAAATATGGGGCCTGCTGACGGCCTATAATCTGATACGGATGGAGATGAGTCAGATAGCACGGGAAGCAAAAGTGCCGCCGCTGCGGATAAGCTTCGTGATGGCGATGAGACTAATCCAGGATGAACTTATCTGTAAGCGGCTCGCCAGAACCGTATTGATATTTACTGAGAGCTCAGATCAACTTTCCAGGGCAACAGATCGCGTACCCGATTTGCCGGCCAGTCCTGGATATGCTCAATGACGTAACGCAGCCATTTTTCTGGCTCCACATTGTTCAGACGGCATGTGCCGATCAGCGAGTACAACACCGCCGCATGTTCGCCACCGCTGTCAGAACCCGCGAACAGCCAGTTTTTCCGGCCTACGGCCACTCCCCTTAAGGCGTTCTCTGCGATGTTGTTGTCGATTTCCACCCAGCCATTACTGCAGTACACGTTCAGGCTATCCCACTGTTTCAGCAGGTATGCGAACGCTTTTGCCGTATCCGAGTGACGCGACAGTGTTTTCATCTGAGTCTGTATCCAGTCATACAGTGACTGCATCAGTGACGCAGCTCTGGCTTTTCTTGCCGCCAGACGCTGTTCTGCTGAACATCCCCGGACTTCTGCTTCGATGGCATACAGTTCACCGATACGCTGCAGGGCTTCCGTGGTGATATCGGTTGGCGCTCTTGCATGCACATCGTGGATTTTTCTCCGGGCATGGGCCATACACGCGGCTTCCGTTATTCTGCCGGATTCGTATAACGCCCGGTAGCCACCGTAAGCATCGGCCTGAAGCACTCCGCTGTAACCGGACAGGTGATTCTGTGGATGTATGCCTTTCCGGTCCGGGCTGTACGCGAACCAGACCGCCGGGGGCATCTGTGAACCGGCGTTACGGTCATCACGGACGTAGACCCACAGCCGGGCTGTCCGGGTTTTACCGCTGCCCGGCTCCTGGACCGGGACGGGGATATCATCAGCATGGACTTTACCGGGCATCAGCACATACTGGCGCAGGACGTCATACAGCGGCTCCAGCAGTTCAGCAACAGCACCTGTCCAGCGCCCCAGTGTGGCACGGCTCAGCTCCACTCCCTGACGACGGTATATTTCTGACTGGCGGTATAACGGCAGATGGTCTGCATATTTCCCGGTGACAACATGGGCCAGAAGCCCCGCTCCGGCATAACTGCGTGCAATGGGTTTTGAAGGTACTGGTGCCTGCACGATATGGTCGCACCGGCAACAGGCCAGTTTCGGACGTTGTGTTTCGATAACCTTAAAGGCGCTGCTGATAAGCTCCAGTTGCTCTGACACATCACATCCCAGAGAACTGAGTTCACCACCACAGGCAGGACAGCATTCCTCTTCCGGCCGGATAACCCGGGTTTCACGGGGAAGTGAGGCCGGTAACGGTTTACGGGCTGAAGACTGGCGCAGGGCGGATGGCAGTGCCGGGTCATATTGCTCACCCAGCGTTTCAGCCATTTCTTCCTGAAGTGCGCTGATTCTCTCCTGTGCATCCTGTATCTGCCGTTCGGTTTTTGCGCGAAGTTTTTCTGAGCTTTTACCGAACTGCATACGTTGCAGTTTCGCAACCAGCGCCTTCAGCCGGTTGATTTCGGAAGCATAAGCCGCCACCCGCTGTGAGAGCAGGCGGTTGTATTCGGCCATCTGGCGGATGGTGTCCTGTTGCGTCTGCAACAGTGCCCGCAGGCGGGCGTTCTCATGAGCAAGTGAGGTGTCCATATCCTCACTTTACAACGGGTTATATGCGGATTCCAGCGCGTTCCGTTCGTTTCGGGTGCTTCCAGTTGATACCTTCAAGAAGCATGGATAACTGAGCCGGAGTAAGGTGCACCTTGCCGTCACGGGTGACTGGCCAGATGAAGCGGCCCCGCTCCAGGCGTTTGGTGAAGAGGCACAGTCCGTCACTGTCAGCCCACAACACTTTTATCTGGTCACCCCGGCGTCCGCGGAAGATGAACAGGTGTCCGGAGAACGGGTCATCCTTCAGGACGTTCTGAACTTTTGATGCCAGGCCGTTAAAGCCATTTCGCATATCGGTGATACCTGCAACCAGCCAGATACGCGAACCTGCAGGGAGAGATATCATCAGTGGCTGCTCCCTTTTATTTCGCGGATAAGTGTCTGTAATAACGCCGGCGTCAGTTTACCTTTAAGCCTGAGAGTTCCGGCCGGCAGAACCAGCTCACAACACAGACTGTCGGACGGTGTATTTATCTGCTCTGGTTCCTGTGCGGGGGCCGGGATTTTATTATCCGGCTCCGGCGTTAACGTCACGGGAAGCAGTGCCGGCATATTTTTTCCGGAAGGCAGCAGGCCACCTTTCCGGTATTGATGGCGCCAGTTGAAGAGCAGGTTATCGTTGATTCCGTTTTCCCGGGCGATCTGCGCCACACAGGCTCCGGGCTGCAGTGACTGCTCCACTAAGGCGATTTTAAACTCATAAGGGAAGTTGGGCCGCCGGGGACGTTTTTTTACCACGGGGGTTTCGGATATAACGGTGCTTTCAGGACGTACGACTGGTACCGTGGAAAATTGTCCGTAAAGGCAGGCATCAAGTTCCTGCTCCGACATGCCTGCGGGCAAAGGCCACGAAAGGCCAGCTCTCCGAAAGCGCACGAACATACTACAAACTGTTGATTTTGGTACACCCAGGCGACGTCCGGCCACAACCCGAGGTAAATGTTCTTCGAAGTGAAGGCGTAAAGCTTCAGTAATCCAGGTCCGGTATTCCATACGATAGTGTCCACTAAAAATGATGGACATTATTTTTGTGGAGCCGGAGGAAACAGACCAGACGGTTTAAATGAGACGCTTACACTTATCTGGTGCTCACTGGGTAAACCGGGGACGATCCCAACGAAGCTAAAGAAAATGCGGGAGAATGTGAAGCAATTTATCCTGCCAGAAAAGAGAAAACGGCCCAAAAAGAGGACCGTCAGAATCTCAAAAACCCAGTATCCCGTTCACTTAAAACATCTTAAGTGAACGGTGTTACGCTAAAGAGCGGGTTTTTTTTATAGATGAAATGTAAGTATTCATTACAGAATTACTTCACTTCCATCCCTTTCGCCTGCAGGTCGGCATGATAGGAGGAACGGACGAACGGCCCGCATGCCGCATGGGTAAAGCCCATCGCCAGCGCTTCGGCCTTCATCTCGTCAAACTCTTCCGGGCTGACATAACGCTGAACCGGCAGGTGGTGGCGGCTGGGTTGCAGATATTGCCCCAGCGTTAACATGGTGACGCCATGACGACGCAGGTCGCGCATCACCTCAATGATTTCCGCATTGGTTTCACCCAGTCCCACCATCAGACCTGATTTGGTCGGAATCTGTGGATGCGCTTCTTTAAAGCGTTCCAGTAGCTTGAGCGACCAGTTGTAGTCCGCGCCCGGGCGAACCTGGCGGTAAATACGCGGTACGTTCTCAAGGTTATGGTTGAACACATCCGGCGGGGTGGCCGTCAGGATCTCCAGCGCGCGGTCCATACGACCACGGAAGTCCGGCACCAGCGTTTCAATCTTAATATCCGGACTTTTTTCGCGGATTGCGGTGATGCAGTCGGCAAAGTGCTGCGCGCCGCCGTCGCGCAGATCGTCGCGATCCACGGAGGTGATCACCACATAGCGCAGCGCCATATCGGCGATGGTTTGCGCCAGCTTTACCGGTTCGTTGGCATCCGGCGCGACAGGGCGACCGTGCGCCACATCGCAGAACGGGCAGCGGCGGGTACAGATAGCGCCGAGGATCATGAACGTGGCCGTGCCGTGATTGAAACACTCCGCCAGGTTCGGGCAGGAGGCCTCCTCACAGACGGAATGCAGGCCGTTTTTGCGCATTGCGGCTTTAATGCCCTGGATACGCGTGGAGTCCGCAGGAAGCTTAATTTTCATCCATTCCGGTTTGCGCAGCAGGGCTTCTCGCTCTGTCGCCACATTTTTGACCGGGATAAGGGCCATCTTATCGGCATCACGGTATTTAACACCGCGTTCCATCACAATGGGTTTACTCATAGCGTGCGTGTTCCAGTTGCGAATAACGAAGGAAAGCGTTTTAATTCAATGAAATGTTGTATTTATCAACTATTTTTGAATTCACTACACGCAGTATATCATTGAAATGGGCCATAAAGCAGCCTGAGTGGTCGGTAAAATGTAAAATAGTTGTTGTTTTGTGCCATTTGCCCAACCTGTGTTGTGACCCGGCGGCAACATTTCTTTTTCAAAAAGCATCCTGGATAACCGTAATCACGCTCTCAAGTATCGGGTCGCGCAAGCTCAGCTTATTGAAGTGCAGGGAATAGTCGATCTGCTCGGCGTTTAACTGAGGATGAGGAAGCCGCTGGAGCGGCCAGCAGAGATTAAACAGGGTAAAAAATCGCGCCGGCATAATGCCAACCAGGTCGCTGTTGGCGATCAGCGACGCAAGGGTGAAAATATTGTAGCTGCTGAAGCTGATTTTTCGTTCAGGGAATATCTCCTGGATACGCTGGCGCAGAAGCGTGAAGCTTTGTCCTTCCACCATCAACAGGCTATGTTCCGCGGCATTGATTTTCTCCGCCGTGAGCGCCGCCGCCAGCGACGGATGCTGCTGGCGGCAGACCAGTTCGACATTATCTGAAAACAGCACCTGATGCTGGATTACGCGATTGCTGTAAACGTGGTTATCGATAATCAAATCGGTCTGAAACTGGCTGAGCTGCGTTTCGGCGTCATGCACGGGAATATTTCGCAGCAAAAGCTGAGGGTGGTGCGTTTTGATGGCCTGATAGATAGTTGGCATAACCAGCGCGCCAACTGACGGAGTGGTGCCAATGGTAATGGTCCGCTGTTTGTCATAGCTGCCGGTGAGGTCCAGCGCGCCGAGAATCGACTCCAGACCCTGGCTAATATATTCATGCAGATGACTGGCGTAGGTCGTAGGGGTTACGCCCTGGCCTTTACGAATAAACAACGGGTCCGGAAAGATCGAGCGTAATTTCTGAATGGACTGGCTGATAGCCGAGGGGGTTAAATTAAGTATTTTCGCGGCATTCACGATGCCTTTATGCACATAGACTGCTTCAAAAATGGTAAGCAGGTTGAGGTCAATATTTCGCAGCGTGCGGAAAACCTGTGGTTTATCTTCGGGTCGGTGTTCGTAAGAATATTCTTTCGGCTTAATTTTATCACTCACGCTCGCACTCCAATACATTAAGTTAATGAATAATAATGGTGATTGTAATTGTTGGTTGCATATATTTACTCCACAATTATTCATTTCGCACAGTAAAACTTGCGCAAACAGAAAAGCATATGAAGTGTTAACATTTGCACAAGAGAAAAAATCACATCATTTTTGATGAGGTAATAAATCGTCAACGCGGCAAACTGAACGCTAAGAAAATATAGAAAGCAGAAGGCAATGTAAAGCCTTCAAATGAATTAGGATTAATGGCCTGGCTCTTTCAGGCCATTAAATTGAAGTAATTAAGCAGGAATATATTCGCAGGGAGGATTATTTAGCAGTGCTAAAATATTTTTTAATAATCGTGGGCGGATATTCTCCGTTGTCGCCGCATTATCCCATTCCGCTATTTTCGTCATTTCCATTCCCGCATAGCCGCATGGGTTAATTCGCAAGAAAGGCGAAAGATCCATATTAACGTTTAAGGCCAGCCCGTGAAAGGAACAGCCGCGGCGAATACGTAAACCGAGGGAGCATATTTTCTTTTCGCCGACATATACGCCAGGCGCGTCGGCCCGCGGATGCGCGTCAATGTCCAGCTCCGCGAGGGTGTTGACGACGGTCTGCTCCAGTAAGGTCACCAGCTCCCGTACTCCCAGCTTACGGCGCTTGAGATTTAACAGGACGTACATCACCTGCTGGCCGGGGCCGTGATAGGTCACCTGGCCGCCGCGGTCGCTCTGGATCACCGGGATATCGCCGGGCATCAGGATATGTTCCGCTTTACCCGCCTGACCCTGGGTAAAGACAGGATAGTGCTCTACCAGCCAGATTTCGTCGGCGGTGTTTTCATCACGGGTGTCAGTAAAGTGGTGCATGGCCTGGGAGACGGGTTCATAAGGTTGCAGGCCGAGCTGGCGGACCAGTATTTTATCCTGAGACAAAACAGCATCTCCGTAGAGAAAAACAAAAGGGGAAGGGAAGTATACCACAGCGAGAGAGGGGAGAGGTTACCCGGACGCGCCGGGTAACGGAGTTAAGGCTTTACAGCACCATACGAACGATATCGATGTTGCCAAGCTCTTCGTACAACGTTTCAACCTGCTCAATATGGGTGGCGTTGATGGTGATCGATACCGAGTGGTAGTTGCCTTTGCTGCTCGGTTTTACCGTCGGGGAGTAATCACCTGGCGCATGGCGCTGTACCACTTCAACCACCTGATCGACCAGCTCAGGTAACGCCTGCCCCATTACTTTGTAAGTAAAAGGAGTAGGGAATTCAAGCAGTTCATTAAGTTTGGTTTTCATGTCAGCTCCGGCGTAACGTAAAAAAATAGCAACTCCCGCTACAGAGCGGGAGTTTTATTGTTCCATAGTATATGGGGACGGAAATCACACTTTCAAGTGTTCAATTTTTAGCCAAACCAGTGATGGAACATTAGCTTAATGTAATCAACGATTTTGCCGAAGAAGTTACCTTCCGGGATCTCCTGCAGAACGACCAGCGGACGCTGCTCAATGGTTTTACCGTCAAGCTGGAAGTTAATGGTGCCCACCACCTGATTTTTCTGCAGCGGCGCATGCAGCTCGGTGGTATTGAGGAGGTAGCTGGCTTTCAGATCTTTCATCCGGCCACGCGGAATGGTCAGATAAACATCCTTATCGACGCCTAAAGAGGCGCGATCGGTATCGCCAAACCATGCCGGTTCGGAGGCAAACTCTTTCCCGGCTTTCAGCGGATTAACGGTTTCAAAAAAGCGGAAGCCCCAGGTCAGCAGCTTTTTACTTTCGGTTTCGCGCCCCTTATAGGTGCGACCGCCCATGACCGCGGAGATCAAACGCATCTGACCTTCGGTTGCGGAAGCCACCAGGTTGTAGCCAGCTTTTGCAGTATGTCCGGTTTTGATGCCGTCAACGTTCAGGCTGTTGTCCCACAGCAAACCGTTACGGTTCAGCTGACGGATGCCGTTAAAGGTGAACTCTTTTTCTTTATAGACCGAGTATTCATTAGGGACGTCGCGGATCAGCGCCTGACCAATCAACGCCATGTCGCGAGCGGAGCTGTACTGGCCGTCGGCGTCAAGACCGTGAACCGTCTGGAAGTGCGTGTTTTTCAGCCCCAGCGCGGTAACGTAGCTGTTCATCAGCCCGACAAACGCATCCTGGCTGCCGGCGGCGAAATCGGCCATCGCCACGCAGGCGTCATTACCGGATTGCAGGTTAATGCCGCGAATCAGCTGCGAGACGGGCACCTGCATCCCTGGCTTGAGGAACATCAGCGAAGAGCCTTTAAATACCGGATTACCTGTCGCCCACGCATCGTTGCCAATCGTCACCAGATCGGTTTCTTTAAACTTACCCGCTTTCATCGCCTGGCCGATAACATAGCTGGTCATCATCTTGGTCAGGCTGGCCGGGTCGCGACGGGTGTCGGCGTTCTGTTCAGCCAGCACTTTACCGGAGTTGTAATCGATAAGGATGTAAGATTCCGCGTCGATCTGCGGAACACCCGGGATCATGGTTTTAATGTTCAGGTCATCGGCATGCGCGCCTGAGAGAGCGGCTGTGCAAAGAGCCGTGGTGAGCGCCATGCGCTGCAGGAAACGAGCGGAAAAAGTGGTCTTCATGGTCTGAACTACGACGTCCGTGATGAAAAAAGAAAAAGTGCCCTACTATAGCAAATGCAGTACCGGCAGGCATCTGACTTTCCGGGTGACTTTTGTTAACGTTGTTAACGTCACTTACAGAAACTGACAAATCAGATGCCGCCCTGGCGGTTATTGCGCGCCGGTAATGAATGACTGCAGTTGGGCTTCGGTTTGTAAACGCTGTTGCAGGGCGCTGGCCTCCGCTTTGCTGGCGAAAGGACCCAGTTGAATACGCCATACTGCGCCGTTCTGGGTTACCCGCCCCGGTACGCTAAACTGCTGCGCTAAACGCTCCTGATACTGCTGAGCGCGTCCCTGGTCGCTGACGGCGCCAACCTGCACCACGTAACCGCCGCTGGTCGACGCCGCGACGGGCGCTGGCGTCGCCGCTGGCGCGCTCACCGGCGCGGTTACCGGTACGGCGGCAGGAGGCTGCGGCGCGGGCGTAGGTTCGCTGCCTTCCAGTACGCCCGGCGCTAGGGTCGTCGGCGCGCCGAGGAAGCCGCTGCTGTTAACCGGCGCGCCCGCGCTGTCTTCGCTTTTCAGCGTGGCGTTGCTGATGGGGCGAATATCGCCCTGCGGCTGCGCAGGCTGGGGAGTCGGCGAAGCGCTGCCCATTCCGCCGCTCAGATCAGGACGGGCGGGCAGGGCGTAAGTCTGTTTCGCCACGGTGGTGCAGGCCATCCCCGGACCCGAGAGCGAGCCATCCTGCGCGACAATAATCGGGTCAATGCGGACTTTAGTGTTATTGGAGGTGTTCAGACGATCGGCGGCGGCGCGCGACAGCGAAATCACCCGATCGTTGCCGTAGGGGCCGCGATCGTTAATCCGCACCACGATCATCCGGCCATTGGCAAGGTTGGTGATACGCGCATAGCTCGGGATGGGTAAGGTAGGATGCGCCGCGGTCAACTGCATCGGATCGAACATTTCGCCGGAGGCGGTCAGATTGCTGCCCGGTTCGGCGTCATAAATTGCCGCCAGCCCTGCCTGACTGAAGCGCGAGGGATCCTGGACAATCCTGTAACTTTTACCGTCTCGCTGGTAATCCTGATTAGCGGTGGCGTTAAGCGGTTCATAACGCGGTTCCGCGCCGCTGATTTCAACGACAGGACCATTACATACCGCAGGCAGCGGCGGCTGGGTCGGCTGCTGCTGACCTTCATCACTTGTACATGCTGCGAGCAGCATTATTCCTGCTGCGACGCAGACTCCAGGCAACTGCTTACGCATTGCGCACCCCTTATACGCTTTTCGACAACATTTTTCTGTGGGTATGGATCGACATGACAATCCCGAACCCGGCCATCAGCACGATCAGTGCCGAGCCTCCGTAACTGACCAGCGGCAGCGGCACGCCGACGACCGGCAGAATACCACTCACCATACCAATATTAACGAAGACATAAACGAATAATATCAACATTAAACCACCCGCCATCACACGTCCAAAAGTGGTTTGCGCACGGGCGGCAATCCACAGGCCGCGCATAATCAGCAGAATATAGAGCGCCAGCAGAACGAGGATCCCGACCAGACCGAGCTCTTCAGCCAGCACCGCGAAGATAAAATCGGTGTGGCGCTCAGGCAAAAATTCCAGCTGCGACTGGGTGCCGTGAAGCCAGCCTTTGCCGCTCAGACCGCCGGAGCCAATGGCGATTTTCGACTGAATGATGTGATAGCCGGCGCCGAGCGGATCGGTTTCCGGGTCCAGCAGCATCATCACGCGCTGGCGCTGATAATCATGCATCAGGAAGAACCACAGAATCGGAATAAACGCCGCGAGTAACAGCGCCGCGACGCCAATCAGCCGCCAGCTCAGGCCGGAAAGAAACAGTACGAACAGGCCGGAAAGCGCCACCAGAATCGAGGTTCCGAGGTCAGGCTGCGCCGCCACCAGCAGCGTTGGCATAAAAATAAGCACCAGCGCGATGGCGGTATTTTTCAACGACGGCGGGCAGACGTCGCGGTTTATAAAGCGCGCGACCATCAGCGGCACCGCAATTTTGGCGATTTCCGAGGGCTGAAAACGCACGATGCCCAGGTCCAGCCAGCGCTGCGCGCCTTTGGAGATCGCGCCGAAGGCGTCAACCGCCACCAGCAAAATAATACATAAAACGTAGAGGTAAGGCGCCCAGCCCTCATAGACACGGGGCGGGATCTGCGCCATGACGACCATGACCACCAGACCGATAGCGATCTGTCCGACCTTACGCTCCGTCATGCCAATGTCCTGGCCGCTGGCGCTCCAGATAACCAGCGAGCTGTAGACCAGCAGCGCCAGCAGTATCAGCAGCATGGTGGGATCGATATGGATCTTATCCCAGAATGTTTTTTTGTCCGGATTATCCGTCATGGTTATTGATCCTCCGCCGCTGCAACCGCCGGGTTTTCTGCTGGCAGACTGGTGTTGTTATCGCCCAACATAATGTGGTCAAGAATCTGTCGCATAATCGTACCGACTGCGGGACCTGCGCCGCCGTTTTCGAGGATCATGGCGACCGCGACCTGCGGGTTGTTATAGGGCGCGAAGGCCGTCATCAGCTTGTGGTCGCGCAGACGTTCGGCAATTTTATGCGCGTTATAGGTTTCATTGGCTTTCAGGCCGAAGACCTGAGCCGTACCGGATTTGGCCGCAATCTTATAGGGCGCGCTGGCAAAATATTTATGCGCCGTGCCGTTGCCGCGGTTCGCCACGCCGTACATGCCGTCTTTCGCCAGCTCCCAGTAGCCGGAGTGGATATCGCCCACCGGCGGTTCGTGCGGCTGCACCCACGGCACTTGCTTACCGTTCTCTGCGGTGCTCATCAGCAGGTGCGGGACCTTCACCACGCCATCGTTAATCAGGATCATCAGCGCTTTGCTCATCTGGATCGGCGTTGCCGTCCAGTAGCCCTGGCCGATGCCCACCGGGATGGTGTCGCCCTGATACCACGGCTTTTTGAAGCGCTTCATCTTCCATTCGCGGGTTGGCATGTTGCCGGAGCGCTCTTCCGCCAGATCGATGCCGGTATAGTGGCCATAACCGAATTTGCCCATCCACTCCGAAAGGCGGTCGATCCCCATGTCATAGGCGACCTGGTAGAAGAAGGTATCGGCGGACTCCTCCAGCGATTTGGTGACGTTCAGATGGCCGTGGCCCCATTTTTTCCAGTCGCGATAGCGTTTTTCCGAGCCGGGCAGCTGCCACCAGCCGGGGTCAAACAGGCTGGTATTGCGGGTAATCACCCCGGCGCTCAGCGCGGAAACGGCAACGTAAGGCTTCACCGTCGACGCTGGCGGGTAGACCCCTTGCGTGGCGCGGTTAACCAGTGGAGTGTTCGGATCGTTAAGCAGAGCGGAATAGTCTTTGCTGGAGATGCCGTCAACGAACAGGTTCGGGTCGTAGCTTGGCATGGAAACCAGAGACAGGACGCCGCCGGTGCGGGGATCGGTCACAATCACCGCCGCCCGGCTTCCGGCGAGCAGCGTTTCAATATACTGCTGCAGTTTTAAATCTATCGTAAGGTAGATGTCGTGTCCGGCCTGCGGCGGCACCTCTTTAAGCTGGCGGATAACGCGGCCCCGGTTGTTGACTTCAACCTCTTCGTAACCGGTCTGGCCGTGCAGTACCTCTTCGTAGTAGCGCTCAATCCCCAGCTTGCCGATATCGTGGGTGGCGGCGTAATTCGCCAGCTTGTCCTCTTTATCAAGCCGTTCAATGTCCTTATCGTTGATCTTCGACACATAGCCGATGACGTGGGTCAGCGCCGAACCGTAAGGATAATAGCGGCGCTTGTAGCCTTTTACTTCGACGCCGGGGAAACGGTACTGGTTAACGGCAAATCGTGCGACCTGCACTTCGGTGAGGTTAGTTTTTACCGGAATCGAGGTGAAACGATGCGAACGGGCTCGCTCTTTTTTGAAGGCGGCAATGTCGTCGTCGGTAAGATCGACCACGCTGCGCAGGGCATCAAGGGTATGCTGAACGTTATCAACCTTCTCCGGCATCATTTCAATCTGGTAGATGGTGCGGTTAAGGGCGAGCGGAATGCCGTTACGGTCGTAGATGATCCCGCGGCTGGGGGCGATAGGCACCAGCTTGATGCGGTTTTCATTCGAGCGGGTCTGATAATCGGTATACCGGACGATTTGCAGATTATAGAGGTTGGCGATCAGCACGCCGGTGAGCAGCAATATGCCTGAAAAGGCGACCAGCGCCCGGCGCACAAACAGCGCGGACTCAGCCGTATAGTCGCGAAAAGAGTTCTGTCGTTTCATCCGCTGCGTAGTCTACTCAAGCTCAACGATCACTCACGGTGATAAGGGTGATTAGTGGTAATGCTCCACGCCCGGTACAGGCTCTCGGCGACCAGCACCCGGACCAGCGGGTGGGGAAGGGTCAACGCAGAGAGCGACCAGCTTTGTTCCGCCGCCGCCTTACAGGCAGGGGAAAGGCCTTCCGGCCCACCGATCAACAGGCTGACGTCGCGGCCATCCAGCTTCCAGCGCTCCAGTTCGCACGCCAGCTGCGGCGTGTCCCAGGGCTTACCCGGAATATCAAGGGTGACGATGCGGTTTTTGCCTGCGGCAGCCAGCATCTGCTCACCCTCTTTATCGAGAATACGCTTAATATCCGCGTTCTTGCCGCGTTTGCCCGCCGGAATTTCGATCAATTCAAAGGGCATATCTTTCGGAAAGCGCCGCAGGTACTCGGTAAAACCGGTCTGTACCCAGTCGGGCATTTTCGTGCCTACCGCGACAAGTTGAAGCTTCACGCATTAACTCCAGAGTTTTTCCAGTTCATACAGGCGACGACTCTCTTCCTGCATCACGTGGACAATCACTTCTCCCAGGTCAACGACGATCCAGTCGGCGACGCTTTCCCCTTCCACGCCGAGCGGCAGCATTCCCGCCGCGCGGGACTCCTGAACGACGTGGTCAGCGATTGACATCACATGGCGGCTGGAGGTGCCGGTGCAGATAATCATGCAGTCGGTGATACTGGATTTGCCCTGAACGTCTAAGGCGATGATGTCCTGACCTTTAAGGTCATCAATTTTGTCGATAACAAAATCCTGGAGTGCTTTACCCTGCAAGTTTTCCCCCTGGGTGAATATATGAAATCAATAAGCCTGTCAGTATACCTGAACCCACACGGGTTTCGGGACAAATGTCACCGGAAGGGTTCCGGAAAGTGGGCTATCATCCCACCCCATGCGACAGAATGCATCGCCATTTTTGTAAAACAATTTTCCGCAAGGCGCGACAGGGCGGGAAAAGGCCGGCAGCGGAGAATAGCAGCCTGTCCGGGGGTGTCAATGGTCAGCGCGTTTCTGGCGCTAAAAAACAGACCTTTCACTCTCCGGGTTGCCATACCGCTCTGCTGTTCAGCACCCGCAGTGTGGCAAAATCGTCGTGAAAATCAATCGCGCTCCAGCACCCTTGCTCAATGCGAAAGCGCCACATGGCGGCGTCGGGCATGGCAAGCAGCTTCGCCACCAGCAGGCTAAGCACGCCCTGGTGGCTGACCAGCAATACGTGAGAGTGATGCTGATAGTCGGCAAGCTGGCGGATAACCCGTTCCACCCGCCGGGAAAAAGCCTGAAAGCCTTCGCCGTTTGTGGGGATCGCATTCTGCCAGTCGTTGCACCAGGCCGCGTAGTTGCTGGCGTCTTCCGTGCAGAGATCCCGGTGATGGCGCATCTCCCAGTCGCCAAAAAACATTTCGTTCAGGTCAGGACAGGTTCGCAGCGGCACCTCCCGACCCGCTAACAGCAAACGCGCCGTATTCTGCGCGCGTTCCAGTTCGCTGCACAGCACCTGTTCAAAAGGCGCCTGCGCGAGCAGGGCGTTCAGCGTTTTCGCCTGCGCCACGCCACGCGCCGTCAGCGGCGTGGGGGCATGGCCGCTGTACAGCCCGGCCACGTTGGCTTCGGTTTCGCCATGACGAACTAACCAGAGTCGCATTTTTTCCTCATTTTCCTGTTCGCGCAAAATATGATATTTGCCCTGATTGCGCGCGCGGTTTTCTCTAAAATAGCGTTTTTTGCCAGGAGCGGCACGATGTCTCTGTTTAAAAGCGCCCACGGCGGCAATATCCGGGAGGCCGCCGAGCTTCTCGGCATCTCAGCCGGGCAGTTGCTCGATTTTAGCGCCAATATTAATCCACTGGGTATGCCGGCGTCGGTAAAACGCGCCATCGTCGACAATCTGCAACTGGCCGAGCGCTATCCTGACGTCGAATATCGCCATCTGCACCAGGCGCTGGCCCGCCATCATCAGGTGCCGGTGGAGTGGATTGTGGCCGGCAATGGCGAGACGGAGGCCATTTTCGCGTTAGTGGATGGCCTTAAGCCACGCCGGGCGATGATCGTGACGCCCGGATTTGCTGAATATCGCCGGGCTTTAGAGTGGAGCGGTTGCCTGATTAACACTTTCGCTCTGCGGGAAGAGGACGGCTGGCAGCTGACTGAGGCCATTCTTGACGCGCTGAGCGCAGAGCTTGATTGTCTGTTTCTCTGTACGCCAAATAACCCTACTGGCCTGCTGCCGGAGCGTTCGCTGCTTGCGGCCATCGCCCTGCGCTGCCGGGAACTCAACATCGCGCTGATCCTTGACGAGGCGTTTATTGATTTTATTGTCGGGGAGCCGGGTTTTATTCCCGTCTTGCAGGATAACCCGCATATCTGGGTGCTGCGTTCGCTGACAAAATTCTATGCTATACCGGGACTACGGCTGGGCTATCTGGTTAACAGCGATGAACAGGCGATGGCCCGGATCCGCGCGCGGCAGATGCCGTGGTCGATAAACGCCTTCGCGGCGCTGGCCGGAGAAACGATTCTGGAAGAGCGGGCGTATCAGCAGGCGACCTGGCAATGGCTCCAGGAAGAGGGTGAGCGATTTTATCAGCGGCTGAAGGCGTTACCCGGACTGACCGTTTATCCCGGCCGGGCAAATTACCTGCTGCTAAAATGCGACATTGATTTGCAGCGCGCCCTGTTGGAGCGGCATATTTTGATCCGCAGCTGCGCCAACTATCCGGGGCTGGACGGGCGCTATTTCCGGGTGGCGATCCGCAGTGTTGAAGAAAACAGCCGCCTGCTGGCGGCGTTAACGGATGCGCTTAGCGATACAGACCGTGCTGGTTGATGTAGTCCAGCACCGCTTCGGGCATCAGATCGCCGCAGGACTCGCCCTTTTCCAGCCGTTCGCGCACGATGGTGGCGGAGATGTTAAACCACGGCGTTTCGGCGAGATAGATTTTTCCGGCGGGCAGATGGTGCAGATCGTCCGGCGTATGCGTCAGATGCGCCTCGAGCCAGCGCTGATGCTGCTCTTGCGCCATCTCCAGCGGATAGCCCGGACGGCGGCAGACAATCAGATGGGTGTTATCCAGAATCGTCTCGTAGTCATGCCAGCTGGGGAAGGTCAGCAGAGAATCCTGGCCGATAATAAACCCCAGCGGGGCGTCGGGCCCTTGCTCCTCGCGCCATTCCTTCAGCGTCTGCGCCGTGTATGACGGCGTATCGCGCTGAAGTTCACGCTCATCCAGCGTAAACAGCGGCTTGTCGGCAATCGCCAGCTCGAGCATGGTTTTGCGCTGCGCGCTGGTGGCTTCAGGCTGCGGGCGATGGGGAGGGACGTTATTCGGCATCATAATGACCCTGGAAAGGCCAATCAGGTTAGCCAGGGTTTCCACGGGTTTAAGGTGGCCGTAATGCACCGGATCAAAGGTGCCGCCAAAAAGTGCCTGTAACGATTTCATATCAGCCATCAATAAAAACGTCTGCCAGCGCCTTATGGCAAATCAGCAGCGAAAGACCTTCAAGTTCCGCCCAGACTGACTGACCATAATCCTGCTTCAGCGTTAATTCCGTACGTGTTAACAACTGCACCGCCTGACGCAGCTGCGCCGGGCTAAGCCGGTTAAGCGCTTCGCCCAGCATCCCGCGACGGTTTTGCCAGACGCGATGCTTATCAAACAGCGTGCGCAGCGGCGTATGGGCGGACTGCCGCTTCAGATTGACCAGCAGCAGCAGTTCCCGTTGCAGGGTGCGCAGCAAAATGACCGGTTCGCTGCCTTCCAGCCGCAGTTGCTGAAGGATATGCAGCGCGCGCTTGCTCTTGCCCATTACCAGCGCGTCAACCCAGTGGTATGGGGTAAAGTGCGCGGCATCGTTAACCGCCTGCTCGACGCGCGGCAGGGTTAACTTACCGTCCGGCCAGAGTAAAGACAAGCGCTCCAACGCCTGCGCCAGCGCCAGCAGGTTGCCTTCATAGCAGTAGCACAGCAGCTGATTCGCCGCGTCGTCCAGTTGCAGATTTTTTTGCTTCGCCCGCGCCGCGACCCAGCGCGGAAGCTGCGCGTGTTCCGGCGTCTGGCAGCTCACCAAGACGCTTCTGTCGGCCAGCGCGCTGATCCAGGCGGCGTTTTCCTGCGCTTTGGTCAGCTTATTGCCGCGCACAATCAGCAGCAGATCGTCATGCAGCAATTGCGTGAGCGTGGCGAGCTGTTCGTTGATTGCCGCGTTCGGGCCGTTCTCCGGTAGCAACAGCAGCAGCGTTTGTCGGCTGGCGAACAGGCTCATCGCCTGACACTGGGAAAACAGCGCGTTCCAGTCGGTACTGTTGTCGAGGGTAAACATGTGGTGCTCTTCAAATCCCTGAGCCGCAGCCGCCTGACGGATGGCATCCTGGCTTTCCTGCAACAGCAGCGGATCGTTTCCGAGCAATAAATACGCCGCGCGCAGCCCTTCGGAGAGCTGCGCGCGGAGTTGTTCCGGGTACAACCGAATCATCAGTTACCCAGAGTGGTGGAGACGCGTGATGAAGAGGACGCGGGCGCGGCGGCGGCATCCGCCTCATCCGCAACGGAAACGTCCTGTTGCGATGAGCGCAGGTCTGCGGCGTGTACGCTTGGCAGCTTACGAATCAGCTGTTCCGCTGCCCGGTCATACATCTCTTTGATGATCATATCCTGCTCGTTATCCTTCGCCAGCGCCATCTGCGGGTTGTCGAAGAACGAACGGAATACTTTGACATTAATCGGATAAATATCATGACCCGGAATCAGCACCGTGGCGCTGACCGACATGATCATCTGATACTCCGCAGTCTGACCATTCTGGAACACGGAAGCGGTATCTTTCGATACGCTGACACGCCCCAGGCGCAGAGACGGAACGTCTTTACGCAGCGTGGTTTTATCCAGTAACTGAATGTCATTCAGACGCAGCTGATTACGCACCGCACGGCTTAAGGGGCCGTTAGGGTCGCTGGTGTCAAGGATCATGGTTTTCATTGTGTCCGGAACCTGCGTCGTACTACGCAGGTGCCAGCCACACCCGGCGGTGGTTAACACCGCCAGAGATAACAACACTGTTGCCAGATATCGCACGCTTCCTCCCGCGCTTAGCCAACGACCAGATTGAGCAGTTTACCCGGTACGTAAATCACTTTACGTACGGTCATGCCCTCAAGATATTTTGCGACCAGATGTTCCTGACCCGCACGTTCACGAACCTGTTCCTCGGAGGCATCCACCGGAACGGTGATTTTGCCGCGCACTTTGCCGTTAACCTGCACCACCACCAGCGTGGAGTCTTCGACCATCGCGGCGTCGTCCGCTACCGGCCACGGCGCGTTATCGATATCGCCTTCGCCTTTCAGCGACTGCCACAGCGTGAAGCAGATGTGCGGAGTAAACGGGTTGAGCATACGTACAATCGCCAGCAGCGCTTCCTGCATCAGAGCGCGATCCTGTTCGTCTTCCTGCGGCGCTTTCGCCAGCTTGTTCATCAGCTCCATAATCGCCGCAATAGCGGTGTTAAAGGTCTGACGACGGCCGATATCATCGGTTACTTTGGCGATGGTTTTGTGTACGTCGCGGCGCAGCGCTTTCTGATCTTCGCTCAGGGCGTCAACGTTCAGCGGCGCGACGTCGCCACGGGAGGTGTGCTCATACACCAGTTTCCAGACGCGTTTCAGGAAGCGGTTTGCCCCTTCCACGCCGGACTCCTGCCATTCGAGCGTCATATCCGCCGGCGAGGCGAACATCATGAACAGGCGCACGGTGTCGGCGCCGTAGCGTTCCACCATCTCCTGCGGGTCAATACCGTTGTTTTTCGACTTCGACATTTTGCTCATGCCGGTATAGACCAGCTCATGGCCCGCCGCGTCTTTCGCCTTCACGATACGGCCTTTTTCGTCGCGCTCGACGATAGCCTCCTTCGGAGAGACCCAGTTACGCTCGCCGTTTTCGCCGACGTAGTAGAACGCGTCGGCCAGCACCATGCCCTGGCACAGCAGCTGTTTCGCCGGTTCGTCAGAGTTGACCATGCCCGCATCGCGCATCAGCTTGTGGAAGAAGCGGAAGTAGAGCAGGTGCATGATGGCGTGTTCGATACCGCCAATGTAAATATCAACCGGCAGCCAGTAGTTTGCCGCTTTGGCGTCCAGCATCCCTTCCTGATACTGCGGGCAGGTGTAGCGCGCATAGTACCAGGAGGACTCCATAAAGGTGTCGAAGGTGTCGGTTTCACGCAGCGCAGGCTGGCCGTTGACGGTGGTTTTCGCCCACTCGGGATCGGCTTTGATCGGGCTGGTAATGCCGTCCATCACCACGTCTTCCGGCAGGATCACCGGCAGCTGATCTTCCGGCGTCGGCTGCACGGTGCCGTCTTCCAGCGTCACCATCGGGATCGGCGCGCCCCAGTAACGCTGACGGGAGACGCCCCAGTCGCGCAGACGGTAGTTAACTTTACGCTCGCCCACGCCTTTCGCCGCCAGCTTGTCGGCAATCGCGTTAAAGGCCTCTTCAAAGGCCAGACCGTCAAATTCGCCGGAGTTGAACAGTACGCCTTTTTCGGTCAGCGCCTGTTCGGAGAGATCCGGTTCGGAACCGTCAGCGGCAAGAATAACGGGCTTGATGGTTAAACCATATTTGGTGGCAAATTCGTAGTCGCGCTGATCGTGACCCGGCACGGCCATTACCGCGCCAGTACCGTACTCCATCAGCACGAAGTTCGCCGCCCAGACCGGGATCTCTTCGCCGGTCAACGGGTGCACCGCTTTAAAGCCGGTATCGACGCCTTTTTTCTCCATGGTCGCCATGTCGGCTTCGGCCACTTTGGTATTGCGGCATTCGTCGATAAAGGCGGCCAGTTCCGGGTTATTCGCCGCCGCTTTCTGCGCCAGCGGGTGACCGGCGGCCACCGCCAGGTAAGTGGCGCCCATGAAGGTGTCCGGGCGAGTGGTGTAAACGGTCAGCGTGTTGTCGTAACCGGTGACGTCAAAGGTGATCTCCACGCCTTCGGAACGGCCGATCCAGTTACGCTGCATCGTCTTGACGGTGTCAGGCCAGTGATCCAGCTTATCCAGATCGTTCAGCAGCTCGTCGGCGTAGGCGGTGATTTTGATAAACCACTGCGGGATCTCTTTCCGCTCAACTTTGGTGTCGCAGCGCCAGCAGCAGCCGTCGATCACCTGCTCGTTGGCGAGAACGGTCTGATCGTTCGGGCACCAGTTCACCGCAGAGGTCTTTTTGTAAACCAGCCCTTTTTTATACAGTTCGGTGAAGAACTTCTGTTCCCAGCGGTAATATTCCGGGGTGCAGGTCGCCAGCTCGCGGCTCCAGTCATAGCCGAAGCCCAGCATTTTCAGCTGGTTTTTCATGTAGGCGATGTTGTCGTACGTCCACGGCGCCGGCGCGGTGTTATTTTTCACCGCCGCCCCTTCCGCAGGCAGGCCGAAGGCGTCCCAACCGATAGGCTGCAACACGTTTTTGCCTAACATGCGCTGGTAGCGGGCGATCACGTCACCGATGGTGTAGTTACGCACGTGGCCCATGTGTAGTCGACCAGAAGGATAGGGAAGCATAGACAGGCAGTAATACTTCTCTTTGCTCTCGTCTTCGGTTACTTCAAATGTGCGCTTCTCATCCCAGTGAAGCTGTACTTTGGATTCTATCTCTTCCGGGCGGTATTGCTCTTGCATGGCAGCCAGTGGTCCTGTTTTCAATACAGCTACAAACGTAGCTTTCAAGGTGGTGTTTTAGATCCGCATAGCATAGCCCAAACGCCCGCGTCAAAACAGCCTTTCGCGCATTCCGCATTGAATTCCCGCCATGTTTATCCTTGCAGGAATTTACTTACTCTGTGGACAGTCTTGCAAAGCGCGGCGCAAATAACGTCTATTATTATAGACAGTTAACGACCCGGGAGGCGAAACGATGAACAAGGTTGCTCAATATTACCGTGAACTGGTGGCGTCATTGAGTGAGCGTCTGCGTAATGGCGAACGTGATATCGACGCGCTGGTGGAGCAGGCGCGACAGCGGGTTTTGCAAACCGGAGAGTTAACGCGAACCGAGGTTGATGAGCTGATCCGCGCCGTCAGACGCGATCTTGAAGAGTTCGCGATGAGCTATGAAGAAAGCCTGGAAGAGGAGTCTGACAGCGTTTTTATGCGGGTGATTAAAGAGAGTCTGTGGCAGGAGCTGGCGGATATTACCGACAAAACGCAGCTTGAATGGCGCGAAGTGTTTCAGGATCTCAGCCATCACGGGGTTTATCACAGCGGCGAGGTGGTGGGTTTAGGCAATCTGGTGTGCGAAAAGTGTCATTACCACCAGGCGGTATATACGCCGGACGTGCTGCCGCGCTGTCCGAAATGCGGTCACGACCAGTTTCAGCGCAGACCGTTCGAACCGTGATTGCCGGGCATCATTCGGCACATCAAATGCCTGATGGCGCTACGCTTATCAGGCCTACAAAAAGTAGGTCGGATAAGATCCAAGGCATCACCATCCGCCATATCCGTAGGCCGGATAAGACGCAATGCATCGCCATCCGGCACATCACACGCTTACGCGTAATAGGCCAGCCGTTCCGCCAGCAGATCGACAAACCCCTGTCTGTCCACATCCACCATCACGGTGGCGTTAGGCTGATTACCGGTCAGGAAGTAGTAATCCACCACGGTCATCCCCTGAGTGTACTTGCCCTGCGTTTCGACGCCGACCCAGCGCTCAACGGTGGTGAACAGCTCCGGCTTCAGCAGCTAGGCGATGGTGCATGGGTCATGCAGCGGCGCGCCCTGAAATCCCCATTTTTCATCCTTGTGGTACTCGAGAAAGAAGTCGAGCAGCTCAGCGACAATTGTCGAGATCGGGTTACCAATGGCGCGAAAGCGCTCGGTATCTGCGGTATGAATCTGCGCTTTGTGAGTGACGTCCAGCCCGGCCATCACGACCGGAATGCCGGACTGGAAGACGATCTCCGCCGCTTCCGGGTCGACAAAAATATTAAACTCGGCGGCGGGCGTCCAGTTGCCCAGGCCCATCGCGCCGCCCATGATCACAATACGCGCAATGTTCGCGTGTAACTCCGGATGGCTGTTCAGCAACAGGGCGACGTTAGTCTGCGGGCCGGTCGAGACGATAGTGACCGGCTGCGGGCTTTCACGCAGGGTTTTCGCCATCAGCTCCACGGCGGTGCAGTTTTGCGGCGCGAAAGCCGGTTCCGGCAGCGCCGGGCCGTCCAGTCCGCTCTCGCCGTGCACGTTATCGGCGATGATCAGCTCGCGCATCAGCGGCTTCACCGCGCCGCCTGCGACCGGAATATCGGTACGATTCAGCAGCGTCAGCATTCGTAGCACATTACGCAGGGTTTTCTCCGGCGTCTGGTTACCGGCGGAAGCGGTGACAGCTTTCACCTCCAGCTCAGGTGAGGCGAGGGCGAGGACCATGGCGATAGCGTCGTCATGACCCGGATCGCAATCAAGTAAAATCGGAAGTGCCATTATTGCTCCTTGTAAGCGCTACTTTTGCGGCAAGGGTAACGCCGGGCTGAAAAGGATTCGAGGAGCGAAACAGGAAAGCGTGAGGTGGCGCGCACTCTGTCGTGCGCGCCGGGAGGCTTAATGCAGGATTTTCGCAAGGAAGTCTTTTGCGCGTTCAGATTGCGGGTTGGCGAAGAACGCCTCTTTCGGCGAATCTTCAACAATCTTCCCTTCGTCCATAAAGATCACGCGGTTCGCCACTTTGCGCGCAAAACCCATCTCGTGGGTCACTACCATCATGGTCATCCCTTCGTTGGCCAGCTCGACCATGACGTCCAGCACTTCGTTGATCATCTCCGGATCGAGGGCCGAAGTCGGCTCATCGAACAGCATAGCGATTGGATCCATGCACAGGGCGCGGGCGATAGCCACACGCTGCTGCTGGCCGCCGGAAAGCTGCGCCGGATACTTATTGGCGTGAGCGGCGAGGCCGACGCGCTCCAGCAGCTTTTGCGCTTTTTCGCGGGCGGGGGCTTTGTCGCGTTTGAGCACTTTGATCTGCGCCAGGGTCAGGTTTTCGATGATCGACAGATGCGGGAACAGCTCAAAGTGCTGGAACACCATGCCGACGCGCGAGCGCAATTTCGCCAGATCCGTTTTCTTGTCGTTCACCATAATGCCGTCAACGGTGATTTCGCCTTTCTGCACCGGCTCCAGGCCATTAACGGTTTTAATCAGCGTGGACTTACCGGAACCCGACGGCCCGCAGACCACCACCACTTCGCCTTTTTTCACTTCCGTGGAGCAGTCGGTCAGCACCTGAAAGTGACCATACCATTTCGAAACATTTTTCAGGGTAATCATTAAACTGTCCTTTTCTTCAAATAGCTGACCAACAACGATGCGCTCAGGCTGATAACAAAGTAGACGGCGCCAGCAAACAGGATCATTTCAACCTGAGTGCCGTCACGCTCGCCAATGGTGGAGGCGGTGCGGAAGAAATCCGCCAGGCTTAAGACATAAACCAGCGAGGTATCCTGAAACAGAACGATGCCCTGGGTAAGCAACAGCGGCACCATCGCGCGAAACGCCTGCGGCAGGATAACCAGTTTCATTGACTGCCAGTGGGTCATTCCCAGCGCCAGCGCCGCGCTCGACTGCCCGCGGGAAATACTCTGGATACCGGCGCGGATAATTTCGGAATAGTACGCCGCCTCAAACATTGAAAACGCCACCATTGCCGAGATCAAACGGATATCGGTTTTCGGCGACAGCCCCAGTACATCCTGCAACAGCCCCGGCACAATCAGGTAGAACCACAGCAGCACCATTACCAGCGGGATGGAGCGGAAGACGTTAACGTAGACTTTGGCAAACCAGGCGACTGGCGCAAAGCTCGAAAGGCGCATCACCGCGAGGATGGTGCCCCAGACGATACCGACCACCACCGCCGTGAGGGTGATTTTCAGCGTAATCAGCAGGCCGTCCAGCAGGTACGGCAGGGAAGGGACGATGGAACTCCAGTCAAACTCGTACATTATTTGCCTCCCATATTGCCAGGCAGGCGGACTTTGCGTTCAACCAGCGTCATCACCAGCATAATCACGGCGTTAATTAACACATACGCCAGCGTGATGGCGGTGAAGGACTCCCAGGCATGGGCGGAGTAATCAAGCAGTTTGCCCGCCTGCGCCGCCATATCGACCAGGCCGATGGTCGAGGCGATGGCCGAGTTTTTCACCAGGTTCATCATCTCAGAGGTCATCGGCGGTACGATCACCCGATAGGCGTTGGGCAGCAGCACGTAACGGTAAGCCTGCGGCAGCGTCAGCCCCATCGCCAGCGCCGCATTTTTCTGGCCGCGCGGCAGCGACTGAATCGCCGCGCGCACCTGTTCGCAGACGCGGGCGGCGGTAAACAGCCCCAGACAGATCATGGAGGAGAGGAAGAACTGAATGTTGGGATCGAGTTCCGCCTTAAACCACATCCCCAGATCTTCCGGCAGCAGTTCAGGCACCACCAGATACCAGGTAAAGAACTGCACAATCAGCGGGACATTGCGGAACAGTTCGACGTAAAGGGTGCCGATACCGGAAAGAAAACGGTTTGGCACGGTGCGAAGAATGCCGAATAAAGAACCGACCAGAAATGCAATGATCCAGGCGGTGATGGATAACGCTACGGTGACCTGAAAGCCATTCCAGAGCCAGCCGAGATAGGTGGTGTTGCCGAATGGGGCCTGTTGTAAAAAAATGCCCCAGTTCCAGTCTATTGACATACATCTACTCCGAAAAAAAAGGGTAGCAGCGCTACCCTCGAAGATTGTTGATCGGCCTGTTTCGGTTTTCAGGCCTGATGGGGAACGACCATCAGGCGTATAGTCTGTCCGTGCTGACCAGCAATCGAGAGGGCAAGGTAAACCCGCCCCATTTCTTTTTTGTTAGTTAAGTGCTTTATCGTTCGGCTCTTTGAACAGCGCTTTCATTTCGTCAGACAGTTCGAAATTCATGTTCAGGTTCTTTGGCGGGATAGGGTTTTTGAACCACTTATCAAACCACTTCGCCGCTTCGCCTGAGGTCTGCGCCTGGGCGATGGTTTCATCCATCAGCTTCTTGAACTCCGGATCGTTCTTACGCAGCATACAGCCGTAAGCTTCCTCGGACTGCGGCTTGCCGACGATCTCCCAGTTGTCCGGTTTCTTCGCCTTCGCGCGTTCGCCGGCCAGCAGCGCGTCATCCATCATAAACGCCACCGCGCGACCACTTTCCAGGGTACGGAAGGAGTCGCCGTGATCTTTGGCGCTGATGATGCGCATATCCATTTTTTGTTCGTCGTTCAGCTTGTGCAGCAGAATTTCAGAAGTGGTGCCGGAGGTGACGACCACCGCTTTGCCTTTCAGATCGGCGAAGTCTTTAATGTCGCCGCCTTTTTTCGCCAGCAGGCGGGTGCCGACGACAAAGATGGTGTTGGAGAACGCAGCCTGCTTCTGGCGTTCGACGTTGTTGGTGGTCGATCCGCATTCAAAGTCGAAGGTGCCGTTCTGCAACAGCGGAATACGGTTCTGGGAGGTAATCGGGATCAGCTTCACCTGCAGATCGGGCTTGTTCAGTTTCTTCTTCACCGCTTCAACGATGGCGTTGGAGTAATCCTGAGAATAACCCACCACTTTCTGCTGATTGTCATAATAAGAGAACGGCACGGAAGACTCACGGTGGCCCACGACGATGACGCCATTTTTGGCAATCTTATCCAGCGTGCTGCCCGCAGCGGGCGCTGCGTCTTCGGCGTGCGCCAGGCCAGCGGACATTCCCATAACCAGCATTGCTGTGGCCAGCTTACGTAATTGCATATCCAACTCCTTTATCGTCTGCGCTACGGGCGCATAGATACTATTGTGATGTTGATGTTGTTATAGCCTGCAACTTGCGCGTGCAGTGTTATGCCTGTTTGTTAACATTTAGTTTGGCTTAATGTAAAGATTTTGCTGCGTTATTGTTTATTTTTGCGAGGTGCGCCGCACCGTTTAGAGGCAATAATCTTTCATTGCACTGTTCTGGTGCTGCCGGTGAACCGTTGTGGTGCGACCGGGTTGCGCTTTGCGCCAGAATCAGCTTTGCCTTGTTTTATAAAGCAATAGACGTGCCAGAATGGGGGAAGCGTATGACGGGTAATCATGGTGGGAAGCCGGATAAGGCGCATAAGCGCCGCCATCCGGCAAACCCGGGGGCGTAAATTATTTACGTCGCTGGCGTAAACTCATTAACAGCGCGGCGAAACCAGCCAGCGCGGTAATGATCCACAGCGGCCAGTTGCCGGTGCGGGCATACGGCGTTAAGCCTGACGTCGGCGTTACGGTCGTGGTCAAGACCTGACGAGTGAACTGCGGGAGCATCGCCTCTATTTCGCCCTGCGGGCCTATCACTGCGGTAATGCCGTTGTTGGTGCTGCGCAGCAGCGGCCTTGCCAGCTCCAGTGAACGCATCCGCGCCATCTGGAAGTGTTGCCACGGACCAATCGATTTGCCAAACCATGCGTCGTTGGAGATGGTCAGCAGAAAATCGGTATCCGGGCGGAAGTTATCTCGCACCTGTTCACCGAGAATGATCTCGTAGCAGATGGCCGCCGTCAGAGCGAAGCCGTGGGCGTGGAGCTGCGGCTGAACGTACGGACCGCGGCTGAACGACGACATCGGTAGGTCAAAGAACGGCGCTAACGGGCGCAGAATCGACTCCAGCGGCACAAACTCGCCAAACGGCACCAGATGGTTTTTGTTATAGCGATTCGTGGAGTTGTAGCTGTAAGGCGTGTCTTTGCCCAGCGTGATAATGGTGTTGAAGGTGTCGTAGCGGTTCTGTTTGTTCAGGCGCGCGTCAACAATACCGGTGATCAGCGTGCTGTTTTTGCCGCGTAACAAATCGTCCATCATGCCGAGAAAACGCTGTTGATTAATCTCCAGATCCGGAATGGCGGATTCCGGCCAGATGATGAGCTGCGATTTCCCCATCAGCGGCTGGGTGGCGTCGAGGTAGATCTTCAGCGTATTGACGAGCTGGCTTTCGTCCCACTTCAGGGACTGCGGAATATCGCCCTGCACCAGTGAAACCTGGGTTGCCCTTTGCGGTTGTGGGGTGAACCACTGGATATAGCGCAGCGGGAAGGGAAGGGCGAACAGCAGCAACGCCGCAATCAACGGACGCCAGTTTCTCTGAACGAGCGCCAGCGCCAGCAGTCCGCTGACCATCATCAGCAGGAAGTTGATGGCTTCGACGCCCATCACTGGCGCCAGCCCCTTCAGCGGGCCGTCAATCTGGCTGTAGCCAAACTGCAGCCACGGGAAGCCGGTGAGGACCCAGCCGCGCAGAAACTCGGTGATTTGCCAGACCACCGGCGCGGCAATCGCCACCCGCAGCCAGTGGGTTTCAGGCCACAGGCGCGCCAGAATCCCGGCAAACAGGCCGGTATACAAGGAGAGATAAGCGGCGAGCAGCACCACAAGGAAGACGTTGACCGGGCCAGGCATCCCGCCAAACTGCGCGATGCTGACGTAGACCCAGTTGATGCCGCTGCCAAACAGCCCCAGCCCCCAGAAGTAACCAACGGCGGCGGACTGAAGCGGACGGCGGTTTAACGTCAGCGCCTGTAATCCCATCAGCGAGACGATCGCCGCGGGCCAGATATCGTAGGGAGAAAATGCCAGCGTTCCGCAGGCGCCGAATAATAACGCCAGCAGCAGGCGAATGCGCTGGCGTTCAATTAAGGGGGCAAATGCCATTTAGTGTTTTATCCCGTTCGGTTTATTCATCCAGTTTCGGCTGGGGAGAGTCATCCGGAATTCTGACGTGTACCTGAATAATGCGACGGCTGTCGGCCATAGCCACTTTGAACTGATAACCCTCGATCTCAATGGTTTCACCGCGCGCGGGCAGGTGACCAAACGCCTGCATTACCAGACCGCCGATCGTATCGACCTCTTCGTCGCTAAAGCTGGTGCCGAAGGCTTCATTGAAGTCTTCAATCGGTGCCAGGGCACGAATGGTCCAGGTGTGGCGGCTGAGCTGACGGAAGTCGATGTCGTCTTCTTCGTCGTACTCATCTTCGATTTCACCGACGATCAGCTCGAGGATATCTTCAATGGTCACCAGACCCGAGACGCCGCCGAACTCGTCGATAACGATAGCCATATGGTAACGCTGAGAGCGAAACTCCTTGAGCATCCGGTCAACGCGTTTGCTCTCCGGGACGACAACGGCCTGACGTAACACTTTTTCCATGCTGAAGGCTTCGGCATCGCTGCGCATAAACGGCAGCAAATCCTTCGCCATCAGAATCCCTTCAATGTGATCTTTGTCCTCGCTGATCACCGGAAAACGCGAGTGGGCGGACTCGATAATGACATCAAGGCATTCGTCCAGCGTCTGGTTGCGTTTCAGGGTAATCATCTGGGAGCGGGGGATCATGATGTCGCGAACGCGCTGGTCCGCAATATCCATCACCCCTTCGAGCATGTCGCGCGTATCTTCATCGATCAGCTCGTTTTGTCCGGAATCACGGATCAGCGCCAGCAGTTCATCACGGTTTTTTGGCTCACCGTGGAAAAGCTGGCTCAGTAACAGGGAAAAAAATCCCTTCTTGTTGCTTAATGTGTCACTACTGTGTGAATTGTCGTCGCTCATGGCGTCGTATGGGTTCTCATGTGAGTTAATGTGTTGCACATGCGCGGTAAACTCAGCGCATGGCGGTGTATAGCCCGGTAGGCCTGATAAGGCATAGCCGCCATCAGGCAATGTGCCGGATGGCGCTGCGTTTATCAGGCCTGCAAGACGTCGAAATGCTTATTCCTTCTCGGCAATGTACGGATCCTCATAGCCCAGAGCAAGCATAATCTCTGTTTCGAGGGCTTCCATTTCTTCGGCCTCATCGTCCTCGATGTGATCGTAACCGAGTAAATGCAGGCTACCGTGCACCACCATATGCGCCCAGTGGGCCTCCAGCGGTTTTCCTTGCTCCCGGGCTTCCTGCTCAACGACCTGACGGCAGATGATCAAATCACCCAGCAGCGGCATCTCAATGCCCGGCGGCGCTTCGAAGGGGAAGGAGAGGACGTTGGTCGGCTTATCCTTCCCGCGGTAGGTCAGGTTGAGGTCGTGGCTTTCCGCTTCATCCACCAGGCGAATCGTCACTTCCGCTTCTTCCTGAAACTGGGGGATCGCCGCATTCAGCCACGTCTGAAAGCGGGCTTCTTCCGGCAGACCAGCGTTATTTTCACAGGCCAGCTGTAAATCGAGGATCACCTGACTCATTTCTGCTCTTGCTCCTGAGCTTCGCGCTTGCGTTCCGCGGCCAGCGCGGCTTTGCGTTTTTGTTCCGCTTCTTCCCACGCTTCATAGGCGTTAACGATGCGCGCGACCACCGGGTGGCGCACCACGTCCTCGCTGTGGAAGAAGTTAAAGCTGATCTCTTCCACATCCGCCAGCACTTCAATGGCGTGGCGCAGGCCGGATTTGGTGTTGCGCGGCAGGTCAATCTGCGTCACGTCGCCGGTAATCACCGCCTTCGAGTTAAAGCCGATACGGGTCAGGAACATCTTCATCTGTTCGATGGTGGTGTTCTGGCTCTCATCAAGAATGATAAAGGCGTCGTTCAGGGTGCGTCCGCGCATATAGGCCAGCGGGGCCACTTCAATCACGTTGCGCTCGATCAGCTTTTCCACTTTCTCGAAGCCGAGCATTTCGAACAGCGCGTCATACAGCGGACGCAGATACGGATCGACCTTCTGGCTGAGATCGCCGGGCAGGAAGCCCAGTTTTTCCCCGGCTTCTACTGCCGGACGGGTCAGCAGAATACGGCGAATTTCCTGGCGCTCCAGGGCATCCACCGCCGCCGCCACCGCGAGGTAGGTTTTACCGGTGCCCGCAGGCCCGACGCCGAAGGTGATATCGTGGTCGAGAATGTTCGCAATGTACTGCGCCTGGTTCGGCGTACGCGGTTTTATCACCCCGCGTTTGGTTTTGATATTCACCGCTTTGCCGTACTCCGGCACGCTCTCGGCGCTCTGCTCAAGCACGCGCGCCTCTTTAATGGCGAGGTGAATCTGTTCCGGTTCGATGTCCTGAATCTGACCGCGCATCGGCGCGGTATCGACGTACAGCGTGCGCAGAATATCTGCCGCGGCGGTGACGCAAATCGGGCGGCCGGTCAGTTTAAAGTGGTTGTCACGGCGGTTAATCTCGATGCCGAGACGGCGTTCCAGCTGTTTGATGTTGTCATCAAAGGGGCCGCAAAGGCTCAACAGGCGGGCATTGTCTGCGGGCTCAAGGGTAATTTCGCGAGTGTCTATGTTCAAACTGTTCCTCATATGCATAGGTCGCCGGAAGATGAACGTTCACCGGCTTATCAGGAAATTATTCACGCCAGCGGATAAAGGCGCAAGCATTGCGGTAGAAATGGGGGCGACGAGAAGAATTACAAGGTCCACCCCGTCATACTTCAAGCTGCAGAGGCGTTGACTGCTGAGTTACTCGTCTCATCCATGAGACTCGCCCTGATGGGCCGTCGCTCTGCGACGTTCAAATCTGTTCCTGACAGATTTGTCGCGCACCCCAGTCACATAGTTATCTATGTTCCTGGGGATTTACTCGTTTGTCGCCTTTCTGCAACTCGAATTATTTAGGGGGCCGGGGAAGGGCCAGAAGGATTTAAGGCTGGTAGAATCCAACGCCGAGATCGTTTTCTTTGCGGGTGCGGGCGATAACCGATTCCGGGGTTTCCGCAATGCGCAGGCCCATTTCATCTTCGGTACGCACCACTTTACCGCGCAGGGAGTTGGTCCAGACGTCGGTAATTTCCACATCGACAAACTTGCCGATCATCTCCGGCGAGCCCTCAAAGTTGACCACGCGGTTGTTCTCCGTGCGGCCGGACAGCTCCATGATGCTCTTACGCGAAGTGCCTTCCACCAGAATACGCTGGATGGTGCCGAGCATCCGGCGGCTCCAGGCCATCGCCTGCTGGTTAATGCGATCCTGCAAAATGTACAGACGCTGTTTTTTCTCTTCTTCCGGGACGTCATCAACCATATCGGCGGCTGGTGTTCCCGGACGCGCAGAGAAGATAAAGCTGTAGCTCATATCGAAATTCACATCGGCAATCAGCTTCATGGTCTGCTCAAAGTCCTGGGTGGTTTCACCCGGGAAGCCGACGATGAAATCGGAACTGATCTGAATGTCCGGACGCGCGGCGCGCAGCTTACGGATAATCGCTTTGTATTCCAGCGCCGTGTGGGTGCGGCCCATCAGATTGAGCACGCGGTCAGAACCGCTCTGTACCGGCAGGTGCAGGAAGCTCACCAGTTCCGGGGTATCGCGATACACTTCGATAATATCGTCGGTGAACTCGATCGGGTGGCTGGTGGTGAAGCGAATACGGTCAATGCCGTCGATGGCGGCCACCAGACGCAGCAGATCGGCGAACGAACCGGTAGTGCCGTCGTAGTTCTCGCCGCGCCAGGCGTTAACGTTCTGGCCAAGCAGGTTCACTTCGCGCACGCCCTGCGCGGCAAGCTGGGCAATTTCAAACAGAATGTCGTCGGACGGGCGGCTGACCTCTTCACCGCGGGTGTAGGGCACCACGCAGTAGGTACAATATTTGTTGCAGCCTTCCATAATCGAGACGAAGGCGGTCGGTCCTTCCGCGCGGGGCTCCGGCAGACGGTCGAATTTTTCAATTTCCGGGAAGCTGATATCCACCACCGGGCTGCGGTTGCCGCGGACAGAGTTGATCATCTCCGGCAGGCGGTGCAGCGTCTGCGGTCCGAAAATGATATCGACATAGTGGGCGCGTTGACGGATGTGATCGCCTTCCTGAGACGCTACGCAGCCGCCGACGCCGATAATCAGATCGGGATTCTTCTCTTTTAACAGTTTCCAGCGACCTAACTGATGGAAGACTTTTTCCTGAGCCTTCTCGCGGATAGAGCAGGTATTCAGCAGCAGCACATCCGCTTCTTCCGCCACGTCGGTCAGTTGATACCCGTGAGTGGCATCCAGCAGATCGGCCATCTTCGATGAATCGTACTCATTCATCTGACAGCCCCAGGTTTTAATATGGAGTTTTTTGGTCATCGACTTGCTCTTGCGAAATAGTGGCTGAATTGCAGGGCGCATAGTGTAATGCTTTGCCGCGGTTGTGACCAGTATGACCGTTATCAGCCTCAAGGGGTAAAAAATCCTGTAAACTTATCTGATTCACGTAACAGGATGATTGACCATGACAAATCAACCAACGGAAGTCGCCATTGTCGGCGGAGGAATGGTCGGCGGCGCGCTGGCGCTGGGACTGGCGCAGCACGGGTTTGCGGTTACGGTGATTGAACACGCCGCGCCAGCGCCGTTTGTGGCGGGCAGTCAGCCCGATGTGCGCATTTCCGCCATCAGCGCCGCGTCCGTTTCGCTGCTGAAGGAGCTGGGCGTCTGGGATGCCGTGCAGGGAATGCGCAGCCATCCCTATCGTCGGCTGGAAACCTGGGAGTGGGAGAGCGCGCATGTGGCGTTTGACGCCGCAGAGCTGAAGCTGCCGCTGCTGGGCTATATGGTCGAGAACAGCGTTTTGCAACAGGCGCTCTGGCAGGCGCTGGCGGCGCATCCGAACGTTACGCTACGCGAACCGGCTTCGCTTATGGCGCTGCATCGCCATCACGATGGTTACGAACTGGAGCTGGCGGACGGCGAGCGGCTGGCGGCGAAACTGGTGGTTGGCGCCGATGGCGCGAACTCGCGGGTACGGCAGATGGCGGGTATTGGCATTCACGCCTGGCATTATGCGCAGTCGTGTATGCTGATTACCGTCCGGTGCGAGAATGCGCCGGGCGACAGTACCTGGCAGCAGTTTACGCCGGACGGTCCGCGCGCTTTCCTGCCGCTGTTCGACAACTGGGCGTCGCTGGTGTGGTATGACTCGCCTGGGCGTATTCGCCAGCTGCAAGCGCTGAGTATGTCGCAGCTGAAGGCGGAAATAGCCAGACATTTCCCGACACGGCTGGGGCCGGTCACGCCGGTTGCCGCAGGCGCCTTCCCGCTGACCCGGCGACATGCGTTGCAGTATGTGCAGCCGGGACTGGCGCTGGTGGGCGATGCGGCGCATACCATTCACCCGCTGGCCGGGCAGGGGGTGAATCTGGGGTATCGCGACGTCGATGCGCTGATTGATGTGCTGGTGAATGCGCGCAGCTATGGCGAGCCCTGGGCCAGCCAGCCGGTATTGAAGCGTTATCAGATGCGGCGCATGGCCGATAACTTCATTATGCAGAGCGGAATGGATCTGTTCTACGCCGGATTCAGCAATAACCTGCCGCCGCTGCGCATGATGCGTAATCTCGGCCTGATGGCGGCCGCCCGCGCGGGCGTACTGAAACGTCAGGCGCTGAAGTACGCGTTAGGGCTGTGAGGCGTCTTATGCCTGATGGACGGATGACCTGTAGGCCGGATAAGGCACCTGTGCCGTCATCCGGCGAATCAGGCATCACGAACAGAAAAACAAAAAGCTCGCCGAAGCGAGCTTTTTTAATGTGGCTGGGGTACGAGGATTCGAACCTCGGAATGCCGGAATCAGAATCCGGTGCCTTACCGCTTGGCGATACCCCAATTTAATTTAGCGTCGGTTATCTCATGCCGGAATCAACACGGTGGAGATACCGCACTTGCGTGCTTCTTGCGTTCGTTAGCGGAACGTTTTATGAATCTGGCTGGGGTACGAGGATTCGAACCTCGGAATGCCGGAATCAGAATCCGGTGCCTTACCGCTTGGCGATACCCCAATTTAATCCAGCGCTGGTTATCTCATGCCGGAATCAGAATCCGGAGCATAGTGCCTGGAGATACCCCAACAAATCGTTTTCGAACTCGTCAAAGTCATTTAACGCATTCAGGATATGGTGGCTACGACGGGATTCGAACCTGTGACCCCATCATTATGAGTGATGTGCTCTAACCAACTGAGCTACGTAGCCAGTGTACTTCTTCGATGGCTGGGGTACCTGGATTCGAACCAGGGAATGCCGGTATCAAAAACCGGTGCCTTACCGCTTGGCGATACCCCAATAACCGGGCGGTGAACCGCAACTCGAAGAAATATGGCTGGGGTACCTGGATTCGAACCAGGGAATGCCGGTATCAAAAACCGGTGCCTTACCGCTTGGCGATACCCCAACAAATTTTCTGCACAGAGAACTTCAGATTCTCCGCGCAACGCCTACTGGTGAATGGTGCGGGAGGCGAGACTTGAACTCGCACACCTTGCGGCGCCAGAACCTAAATCTGGTGCGTCTACCAATTTCGCCACTCCCGCAAAAAAGATGGTGGCTACGACGGGATTCGAACCTGTGACCCCATCATTATGAGTGATGTGCTCTAACCAACTGAGCTACGTAGCCCTCTTTTTTCGCGTTACCTTATCGGCGTTGCGGGGCGCATTATGCGTATTGAGTCCTGTACCGTCAACCTCTTTTTCATCGAAAACTGCCGGAATGTGACTGTTTGGTTAGGTTGCGAACAGCGTGACGCAATAATCGGCAATTATTGGTTATTAATCGCTTTATGGGCAAGATATTAGCGTAAAAAAAGGACCCTTTCGGGTCCTTTTCATCAGGTACGCTTATTTATAAGCGGACTGGTGAACGCCTACCGCACGACCAGAGGGATCGTTCATGGTTTTAAAGGCCTCATCCCACTCGATAGCTTTAGCGGACGAGCAGGCGACGGACGGGCCGCCCGGCACGCATTCTGCGGCGCTCGGCAGCGGGAACAGCTCTTCAAAGATTTCACGGTACAGATACGCCTCTTTGGAGGTCGGCGTGTTGTACGGGAAACGGAAGCTGGCCGTTTCCAGCTGCTGGTCGGAAACCTGTTTCGCCGCCACTTCTTTCAGGGTATCGATCCAGCTATAGCCTACGCCGTCAGAGAACTGCTCTTTCTGCCGCCACGCGACGCTGGCTGGCAGATAGGATTCAAAACATTCGCGCAGGATATGTTTTTCCATTTTGCCGTTGCCGCACATTTTATCCTGCGGGTTAATACGCATCGCCACGTCGAGGAATTTTTTATCGAGGAATGGAACGCGCGCCTCCACGCCCCACGCGGACATCGCTTTGTTGGCGCGCGCGCAGTCAAACATATGCAGCGCCTGCAGCTTGCGCACCGTTTCCTCGTGCAGCTCTTTGGCGTCTGGCGCTTTATGGAAGTAAAGGTAGCCGCCGAAAACTTCGTCAGAGCCTTCGCCTGACAGCACCATTTTAATTCCCATCGCTTTGATTTTACGCGACATTAAGTACATCGGCGTCGAGGCGCGAATGGTGGTGACATCGTAGGTTTCGATGTGATAAATCACGTCGCGGATTGCATCCAGCCCTTCCTGCACGGTGAAGTGAATCTCATGGTGCACGGTGCCCAGATGGTCGGCGACTTCCTGTGCGGCTTTCAGATCCGGGGAGCCTGCCAGGCCGACGGCGAAGGAGTGTAGCTGCGGCCACCAGGCTTCAGAACGCTCCTGATCTTCCACGCGTCGCGCGGCGAATTTTTTCGTGATTGCCGAGATCACGGAAGAGTCGAGCCCGCCGGAGAGCAGCACGCCGTACGGCACATCGGACATCAGGTGGCTTTTAACGGCGTCTTCCAGCGCCTGGCGCAGTTCGGCCTTGTCAGTGACGTTGTCTTTCACCGCATCGTAGTCGAACCAGTCGCGCTGGTAATAGTGGCGAATTTCGCCGTCCTGGCTCCACAGATAGCTGCCCGCCGGAAACTCTTTAACGGTGCGGCAAACCGGCACCAGCGCTTTCATTTCGGAGGCGACGTACAGGTTGCCGTGTTCGTCATAGCCCATATACAGCGGGATAATCCCGAGATGATCGCGGCCAATCAGCCAGGCGTCTTTCTCAGTGTCATATAAGGCGAAGGCGAACATTCCCTGCAGGTCGTCGAGAAACTCAGCTCCTTTCTCCTGGTACAGCGCAAGGATCACTTCGCAGTCGGAGCCGGTCTGGAAAGCGTAACGATCGCCGTACTCGGCGCGCAGCGCCTGATGGTTATAAATTTCGCCATTGACCGCCAGCACATGGGTTTTCTTTTCGTTATACAGCGGCTGGGCGCCGGCGTTGACGTCCACAATCGACAAACGTTCATGGGCGAGGATGGCCTTATCGCAGGCAAAAATGCCGGACCAGTCCGGGCCGCGATGGCGCATCAGGCGTGACAGCTCGAGAGCCTTTTTACGCAGTTCACCTGCATCTGACTTAATATCGAATACGCCGAAAATCGAACACATAACCTTCTCCGTTAACCTGTTGCGTATAGCTTTTTTGTCTTTGTCTGCTAATGAAAATGCCGTAAAGCGGAGAAGGGCGCAATACTTTTGGCGGCTGAAAAAGAAAAAATTCAATAGCCATTGTAGAATGATAAAAAAGGAATACACAAAAGAGGGATTTATTGATGATTCGGCAATTTTCTGGTGATTTTATTAGATGACGCATCACACGGGCAGCGACCTGATAAGCGAAGCATCATCAGACAGGGGATAATCAGATAACGTCGATTTCGGCGACGGAAGGGTAAATCCAGCTTGGGCGGAACGGCATACTGTCGATGTCGTCAAGCGTGGAGACGCCGGAAAGCACCAGGATAGTTTCAAGCCCCGCCTGGAAACCGGCCAGAATATCGGTACGCAAGTTATCGCCGACAATCACCGTCTCTTCCGAGTGCGCCTGCATTTTGTTCAGCGCCGCGCGAATAATCCACGGGCTGGGTTTGCCTACGTAGAACGGTTTGCGTCCGGAAATCTTTTCTATGCCCGCGCAGAGCGCGCCGCAGGCCGGATAAAAGCCGCGCCCGTGAGTGTCCGGATTGGTGGCGATAAACCGCGCGCCGTTAGCCACGAAGTAAGACGCTTTATGCATCATGTCCCAGTTATAGGAGCGGGTTTCGCCAACGATGACGAAATCGGGATTCACATCGGTAATGGTAAATCCGGCTTTATAGAGTTCGTGGATCAGCGCGCCTTCGCCCACCACGTAAGCTTTCTTACCTTCCTGACGGCGCAGAAAATCCGCAGTGGCCATCGCCGAGGTATAGAAAACGCTGTCCGGCACGTTGACGCCGGCGGTGGCGAAGCGGTTCGCCAGATCCTGCCCGGTCTGCGACGGGTAATTGGTCAACAGCACCAGCGGTAGGCCCTTTTCAAGAATGCCAGTCAGAAATTCCGCCGCGCCGGGTACGGCGACGTTATCGTGCATCAGCACGCCGTCGATATCACAGATGACATTTTTAATGGTCATGTACTACCCAGGAAAAGTTTGACAATCCGCTACTATAAGATCGCATCAGTTTTCCAGCAAATGCTGGAGCAAAATCCCGTTGAGCATCGCCCGTTTTACCAGCGCAAAGGCGCCGATGGCGGAGCGGTGATCGAGGGTGGAGCGCACCACCGGCAGATTCTGACGAAACGCCTTCAGCGCCTGCGTATTAATACAGCTTTCGATGGCGGGCAGCAGCACTTTATCGGCTTCGGTGATTTCACCGGCGATGACAATTTTTTGCGGATTAAACAGGTTAATGGCGATGGCGATGGTTTTACCCAGATGCCGCCCGACGTGTTCGATGACTTCAGAGGCCAGGCTGTCGCCCTTATTCGCCGCCTTGCAGATAGCTTTGATATTACAGTCATCGAGCGAGACGCGGCTCTGATAGCCCTGCTTAAGCAGGTTCAGCACGCGTTGTTCAATGGCGGCATTGGCGGCGATGGTTTCCAGACAGCCGAAGTTGCCGCAGTGGCAGCGTTCGCCCAGCGGCTCAACCTGAATATGGCCGATTTCGCCGACGTTGCCGTTCCGGCCAATGAAAATGCGTCCATTCGAGATGATCCCGGCGCCCGTACCGCGGTGAACGCGCACCAGAATAGAGTCTTCACAGTCCTGGCTTGCACCGAAATAGTGCTCTGCCAGCGCCAGACTGCGAATGTCATGACCGACAAAACAGGTGACGCGAAAACGTTGTTCCAGCGCCTCAACCAGCCCCCAGTTCTCGACCTGAATATGCGGCATGTAGTGGATCATGCCGCTTTCCGGATCGACCAGTCCCGGCAGGATCACCGAAATGGCGATCAATTCGCGAATTTTGCGCTGGTAGCTGTCGATAAAGGTCGAGATAGCGTTAAGCAGCGCATGTTCCAGCGTCTCCTGGGTACGTTCCGGCAGGGGATAGTGCTCTTCAGCCAGCACTTTGCTGCTGAGGTCGAACAGGGTAATGGTCGCGTCGTGGCGACCGAGACGCACGCCGACGGCGTGAAAACCGCGGGTTTCGGTAACGATAGAGATGGCGCGGCGGCCCCCGGTGGAGGCCTGCTGATCGACTTCTTTGATCAGTCCGCGTTCAATCAGCTGACGCGTAATTTTGGTTACGCTGGCGGGAGCAAGCTGGCTTTGTTCGGCAATCTGAATCCGCGAGATTGGCCCATGCTGGTCAATCAGGCGGTACACGGCCGCGCTGTTAAGCTGTTTTACGAGATCAACATTACCTATTTGAGCTTGTCCGCCTGGTGTCATACTTTCTCTTACTCAGTGACGACCTCGTTGCCGTTAACGATGGTCTTGATGATTTTAAAGTCATGTGTGAAAGCGGTCAGGTTCGCCACTTTACCCGGCGCGATACTGCCGAGCTGTTTATCCACGCCGATAGCGCGCGCTGGGTAGAGCGTCGCCATCCTCAGCACTTCGTCAAGCGCGATACCGCAGTGTTCAACCAGGTTACGTACGCCTTCAATCATGGTTAGCGACGAGCCGCTCAGCGTACCGTTTTCATCCACACAGAGTCCATTACGGTAGTATATTGTTTTACCAGCAAAAATGAACTGTTCCATATTTGCCCCGGCCGGCGCCGTTGCGTCCGTTACCAGACATAATTTGTCGCCTTTCAGCCGTTTGGCGTTGCGGATGTTGGCATAATCAACGTGCAGACCGTCGGCAATCACGCCGCAATAGATATCGGCCTCGTCAAGAATCGCCCCCGCCAGACCCGGCTCGCGCCCGGTAATATACGGCATGGCGTTGAACAGGTGCGTGGCGAAAGTGATGCCCGCGCGGAATCCGGCTTTCGCCTCCTTCAGCGTGGCGTTGGAGTGACCGGCGGAAACCACGATCCCGGCATTCGCCAGCTTGCTGATGACCTCCGCAGGCACCATTTCCGGCGCCAGCGTTACTTTGGCGATAACGTCGGCATTATCGCACAGGAAATCCACCAGCGCAGCGTCCGGCTGGCGGACAAAAGCGGGGTTGTGCGTCCCTTTTTTCACCAGGTTCAGCCAGGGGCCTTCCAGATGAAGACCCTGCGCCTGATGCGGATGCTTCGTCAGGTATTCGCGCATGACCTGAACACCCTGTTTCATCAGATCGTCGCTGGTGGTAATCAGCGTCGGCAGATAGCTGGTGCAGCCCGATTTCTCGTTGGCTTTCTGCATAATTTCCAGCGTTTCAACGGTAACGGCTTCCGCGGTATCGTTGAACTGTACGCCGCCGCAGCCGTTAAGCTGGACGTCGATAAAACCGGGGGAAAGAATGGCCCCGTTCAGTGAACGTTGTTCGATCCCTTGCGGCAGTTCAGCCACCGGACAAACGCTGTCGATCAGGCCATTGGCGACAACAATCGCATGGTCATCAAGAATTTCGTAGCCGGTGAAAATCCGGCCCTGGGTTAACGCATACATTCCGACCCCCGATTTCAAAAAAATGCCGCCCTGAACGCAGTGGCAGGGCGGAGACTTCATTACAGACCTTTAATATTTTCGGCTTCTAACTCGTTGAAATATTTCAGTGTCTTAACTTTCAGCTCCATCGTGGACGGCTCATCGCAAACCACAACCGCTTTCGGGTGCAGCTGCAGGCAGCTGATGGTCCACATGTGGTTTACGTTCCCCTCTACCGCCGCCTGCAGCGCCTGGGCTTTCTGATGGCCCAGCACCAGAATCATCACCTCTTCGGCATCCAGCAGCGTACCCACGCCAACGGTCAGCGCATACTTCGGCACCTGATCCACATCGCCGTCAAAGAAACGGGAGTTCGCCACGCGGGTATCGTGCGTCAGGGTTTTGATACGGGTACGGGAGGCCAGAGAGGATGCCGGTTCGTTAAATGCGATGTGACCATCGTTACCCACGCCGCCCATAAACAGGTGGATTTTACCGTAAGAACGGATTTTTTCTTCATATTGACGGCATTCTGCGTCAATATCCGCCGCGTTACCATTGAGCAGGTTAATGTTTTCAGCTGGAATATCAACGTGATCAAAGAAGTTGCGGTGCATGAAGCTATGATAGCTTTCAGGATGCTCTTTCGGCAGGCCGACATATTCGTCCATATTGAACGTCACGACATGTTTGAAGCTGACCTGGCCCGCTTTGTGCATTTCGACTAACGCTTTGTATGCCGTCAGCGGCGTGCCGCCGGTTGGCAGACCCAGCACAAACGGACGATCGGCTGTCGGTTTAAAGGCGTTGATACGGTTAACGATATGGCGTGCAGCCCATTTGCCGACCTGTTCAGCAGTAGTCAGGGGAATCAGTCTCATTCTTCACCTCAGAAAGTCAATGTAAGCCGTTGGCGGATAGCGCGTTAGTGCAGCTTTAAGCGTAACCTGGTCTCAGACAACCGGACCCATCCGTCATGATTTTTTGAATGATAAAATAAGTTTTCCCCGTTAGCCAGAGAAAGGGAGAGATAATAACGATATTTGGTGATTGAATTCACAAAAAACACCCGTTTAATTTGCGGTACGAATTAAATTTTCAGACACTCTTCCAGGAGATGATCTAACAACTTGATGACCAGAACATCACATTTAGGCGTTGAGCTACACACATAAAAATACGGCCTGAACGGCCATATCGGGGTCTCGTAGGGGGAATAAATGAACATTCTAGGTTTTTTCCAGCGGCTGGGTAGGGCGTTACAGCTCCCTATCGCAGTGCTGCCGGTGGCGGCGCTATTGCTGCGATTCGGTCAGCCAGATTTACTGAATGTCGCTTTTATCGCGCAAGCGGGCGGAGCGATTTTTGACAACCTGGCGCTGATTTTCGCCATCGGTGTGGCATCGAGCTGGTCCAAAGACAGCGCCGGTGCGGCTGCGCTGGCGGGGGCGGTGGGTTATTTCGTGTTGACCAAAGCGATGGTCACCATTAACCCGGAAATTAACATGGGCGTGCTGGCGGGTATCATTACCGGCCTGGTCGGCGGCGCCGTGTACAACCGTTGGGCGGATATCAAACTGCCTGACTTCCTGAGCTTCTTTGGCGGTAAACGTTTTGTGCCCATCGCCACCGGCTTCTTCTGCCTGGTGCTGGCGGCTATTTTCGGTTACGTCTGGCCGCCGGTACAGCACGCTATTCATGCAGGCGGTGAATGGATCGTCTCTGCGGGCGCGTTCGGCTCCGGTATCTTTGGTTTCATCAACCGTCTGCTGATCCCAACCGGTCTGCATCAGGTGCTGAACACCATCGCCTGGTTCCAGATTGGCGAGTTCACTAACGCGGCGGGTACGGTATTCCACGGCGACATCAACCGCTTCTACGCGGGTGACGGCACCGCGGGGATGTTCATGTCCGGCTTCTTCCCGATCATGATGTTCGGTCTGCCGGGCGCGGCGCTGGCGATGTACCTGGCTGCGCCAAAAGCGCGTCGTCCGATGGTTGGCGGTATGCTGCTGTCCGTCGCGATTACTGCGTTCCTGACCGGCGTTACCGAGCCGCTGGAATTCCTGTTCATGTTCCTTGCGCCGCTGCTGTATCTCCTGCACGCGGTGCTGACCGGCATCAGCCTGTTTATCGCCACCCTGCTGGGTATCCACGCGGGCTTCTCCTTCTCCGCAGGGGCCATCGACTACGTGTTGATGTACAGCCTGCCGGCGGCGAGCGACAACGTCTGGATGCTGCTGGTGATGGGCCTGGCTTTCTTCGTGATTTACTTCCTGCTGTTCAGCGCGGTTATTCGTATGTTTAACCTGAAAACGCCGGGCCGCGAAGATAAAGAAGACGACGTGGTAACGGAAGAAGCGAACAGCAACACCGAAGAGGGGCTGACGCAGCTGGCGACCAACTATATTGCCGCGGTCGGCGGTACGGACAACCTGAAAGCGATCGACGCCTGTATCACTCGTCTGCGCCTGACCGTGGGCGACTCTGCGCGCGTCAGCGATGCAATGTGTAAACGCCTTGGCGCCTCCGGCGTGGTTAAGCTGAACAAGCAAACCATTCAGGTTATTGTGGGCGCGAAAGCCGAGTCCATCGGCGACGCGATGAAGAAAGTGGTTGCGCGTGGCCCGGTCGCCGCCGCCTCTGCTGAAGCCGCTCCGGCGCCAGCCGCAGCGCCGGTTGCGAAGCCGCAGGCGGTGCCGAATGCGGTAACGATTGCCGAGCTGGTTTCGCCGATTACCGGTGAGGTGGTTGCGCTGGATCAGGTGCCTGACGAAGCGTTCGCCAGCAAAGCGGTGGGCGACGGCGTGGCGGTTAAACCGACGGATAAAACCGTGGTTTCTCCGGCGGCTGGCACCATTGTGAAAATCTTCAACACCAACCACGCGTTCTGCCTGGAAACGGAAAAAGGCGCGGAGATCGTTGTCCACATGGGTATTGATACTGTGGCGCTGAACGGTCAGGGCTTCAAACGCCTGGTTGAAGAGGGCGCGCAAGTGACCGCAGGTCAGCCGATTCTGGAAATGGATCTGGACTATCTGAACGCCAACGCGCGCTCTATGATTAGCCCGGTGGTTTGCAGCAACATCGACGACTTCAGCGCGCTGGTGCTGAAAGCCGAAGGTCACGTAGTGGCGGGACAAACGCCGCTGTACGAGATCAAAGGGTAAGTTGATACAGGCTGGATAAGGCATAGCCGCCGTCCGGCAGGATAAAAGAAACATCAGCGGCAGGGGAAACCTCTGCCGCTTTTTTTTGCAGCAAACAGCCGCAATATTTCCGTTTAATAGTAAGCGGCTCGCCAGAACCGTATTGATATTTACTGAGAGCTCAGATCAACTTTCCAGGGCAACAGATCGCGTACCCGATTTGCCGGCCAGTCCTGGATATGCTCAATGACGTAACGCAGCCATTTTTCTGGCTCCACATTGTTCAGACGGCATGTGCCGATCAGCGAGTACAACACCGCCGCATGTTCGCCACCGCTGTCAGAACCCGCGAACAGCCAGTTTTTCCGGCCTACGGCCACTCCCCTTAAGGCGTTCTCTGCGATGTTGTTGTCGATTTCCACCCAGCCATTACTGCAGTACACGTTCAGGCTATCCCACTGTTTCAGCAGGTATGCGAACGCTTTTGCCGTATCCGAGTGACGCGACAGTGTTTTCATCTGAGTCTGTATCCAGTCATACAGTGACTGCATCAGTGACGCAGCTCTGGCTTTTCTTGCCGCCAGACGCTGTTCTGCTGAACATCCCCGGACTTCTGCTTCGATGGCATACAGTTCACCGATACGCTGCAGGGCTTCCGTGGTGATATCGGTTGGCGCTCTTGCATGCACATCGTGGATTTTTCTCCGGGCATGGGCCATACACGCGGCTTCCGTTATTCTGCCGGATTCGTATAACGCCCGGTAGCCACCGTAAGCATCGGCCTGAAGCACTCCGCTGTAACCGGACAGGTGATTCTGTGGATGTATGCCTTTCCGGTCCGGGCTGTACGCGAACCAGACCGCCGGGGGCATCTGTGAACCGGCGTTACGGTCATCACGGACGTAGACCCACAGCCGGGCTGTCCGGGTTTTACCGCTGCCCGGCTCCTGGACCGGGACGGGGATATCATCAGCATGGACTTTACCGGGCATCAGCACATACTGGCGCAGGACGTCATACAGCGGCTCCAGCAGTTCAGCAACAGCACCTGTCCAGCGCCCCAGTGTGGCACGGCTCAGCTCCACTCCCTGACGACGGTATATTTCTGACTGGCGGTATAACGGCAGATGGTCTGCATATTTCCCGGTGACAACATGGGCCAGAAGCCCCGCTCCGGCATAACTGCGTGCAATGGGTTTTGAAGGTACTGGTGCCTGCACGATATGGTCGCACCGGCAACAGGCCAGTTTCGGACGTTGTGTTTCGATAACCTTAAAGGCGCTGCTGATAAGCTCCAGTTGCTCTGACACATCACATCCCAGAGAACTGAGTTCACCACCACAGGCAGGACAGCATTCCTCTTCCGGCCGGATAACCCGGGTTTCACGGGGAAGTGAGGCCGGTAACGGTTTACGGGCTGAAGACTGGCGCAGGGCGGATGGCAGTGCCGGGTCATATTGCTCACCCAGCGTTTCAGCCATTTCTTCCTGAAGTGCGCTGATTCTCTCCTGTGCATCCTGTATCTGCCGTTCGGTTTTTGCGCGAAGTTTTTCTGAGCTTTTACCGAACTGCATACGTTGCAGTTTCGCAACCAGCGCCTTCAGCCGGTTGATTTCGGAAGCATAAGCCGCCACCCGCTGTGAGAGCAGGCGGTTGTATTCGGCCATCTGGCGGATGGTGTCCTGTTGCGTCTGCAACAGTGCCCGCAGGCGGGCGTTCTCATGAGCAAGTGAGGTGTCCATATCCTCACTTTACAACGGGTTATATGCGGATTCCAGCGCGTTCCGTTCGTTTCGGGTGCTTCCAGTTGATACCTTCAAGAAGCATGGATAACTGAGCCGGAGTAAGGTGCACCTTGCCGTCACGGGTGACTGGCCAGATGAAGCGGCCCCGCTCCAGGCGTTTGGTGAAGAGGCACAGTCCGTCACTGTCAGCCCACAACACTTTTATCTGGTCACCCCGGCGTCCGCGGAAGATGAACAGGTGTCCGGAGAACGGGTCATCCTTCAGGACGTTCTGAACTTTTGATGCCAGGCCGTTAAAGCCATTTCGCATATCGGTGATACCTGCAACCAGCCAGATACGCGAACCTGCAGGGAGAGATATCATCAGTGGCTGCTCCCTTTTATTTCGCGGATAAGTGTCTGTAATAACGCCGGCGTCAGTTTACCTTTAAGCCTGAGAGTTCCGGCCGGCAGAACCAGCTCACAACACAGACTGTCGGACGGTGTATTTATCTGCTCTGGTTCCTGTGCGGGGGCCGGGATTTTATTATCCGGCTCCGGCGTTAACGTCACGGGAAGCAGTGCCGGCATATTTTTTCCGGAAGGCAGCAGGCCACCTTTCCGGTATTGATGGCGCCAGTTGAAGAGCAGGTTATCGTTGATTCCGTTTTCCCGGGCGATCTGCGCCACACAGGCTCCGGGCTGCAGTGACTGCTCCACTAAGGCGATTTTAAACTCATAAGGGAAGTTGGGCCGCCGGGGACGTTTTTTTACCACGGGGGTTTCGGATATAACGGTGCTTTCAGGACGTACGACTGGTACCGTGGAAAATTGTCCGTAAAGGCAGGCATCAAGTTCCTGCTCCGACATGCCTGCGGGCAAAGGCCACGAAAGGCCAGCTCTCCGAAAGCGCACGAACATACTACAAACTGTTGATTTTGGTACACCCAGGCGACGTCCGGCCACAACCCGAGGTAAATGTTCTTCGAAGTGAAGGCGTAAAGCTTCAGTAATCCAGGTCCGGTATTCCATACGATAGTGTCCACTAAAAATGATGGACATTATTTTTGTGGAGCCGGAGGAAACAGACCAGACGGTTTAAATGAGACGCTTACGTTTAATACGTATTATGCGTAACTAAAGGTTGTCAGCCTGTCCGGCTTATAAGATCATATGCCGTTATACGTTGTTTACGCTTTGAGGAATCCACGATGAGTGAGGCTGAAGCCCGCCCGAGCAACTTTATTCGCCAGATCATTGATGAAGATCTGGCCAGTGGTAAGCACACCACGGTCCATACCCGTTTTCCGCCGGAGCCAAATGGCTATCTGCACATTGGCCACGCGAAATCCATCTGCCTGAACTTCGGCATCGCGCAAGATTATCAGGGCCAGTGCAACCTGCGTTTCGATGATACTAACCCGGTAAAAGAAGATATCGAGTACGTTGATTCGATCAAAAACGACGTTGAGTGGTTAGGTTTTCACTGGGCTGGCGAGGTTCGCTACTCTTCGGACTACTTTGATCAACTGCACGCCTATGCCGTTGAGCTGATCAACAAAGGCCTGGCCTATGTTGATGAGCTGACGCCGGAGCAGATCCGTGAATACCGCGGTACTCTGACTCAGCCGGGTAAAAACAGCCCGTACCGCGATCGCAGCGTGGAAGAGAACCTTGCGCTGTTTGAAAAAATGCGTACCGGCGGTTTTGAAGAAGGTAAAGCCTGCCTGCGCGCGAAAATCGATATGGCGTCGCCGTTTATCGTTATGCGCGATCCGGTGCTGTACCGGATTAAATTCGCCGAACACCATCAGACCGGCACTAAATGGTGCATCTACCCGATGTACGATTTTACCCACTGCATCAGCGATGCGCTGGAAGGCATTACCCACTCGCTGTGTACGCTGGAGTTCCAGGATAACCGTCGCCTGTATGACTGGGTGCTCGATAACATCACTATTCCGGTTCATCCGCGCCAGTATGAATTCTCGCGCCTGAATCTGGAATACACCGTTATGTCCAAGCGTAAGCTGAACCTGCTGGTGACGGACAAGCATGTGGAAGGCTGGGACGACCCGCGTATGCCGACCATTTCCGGTCTGCGTCGCCGCGGCTATACCGCAGCCGCCATCCGTGAGTTCTGCAAACGCATCGGCGTGACCAAGCAGGATAATACCATTGAGATGGCCTCGCTGGAGTCCTGCATTCGTGAAGATCTGAACGAAAACGCGCCGCGCGCGATGGCGGTGATCGATCCGGTTAAACTGGTTATCGAAAACTATCCGCAGGGCGAAAGCGAGCTGGTCACCATGCCGAATCATCCGAACAAACCGGAAATGGGCAGCCGTGAAGTGCCGTTCAGCGGCGAGATCTGGATCGATCGCGCCGATTTCCGCGAAGAGGCCAACAAGCAGTACAAGCGTCTGGTGCTGGGCAAAGAGGTGCGTCTGCGTAACGCCTATGTGATTAAAGCGGAGCGCGTGGAAAAAGACGCGGAAGGCAATATCACCACCATCTTCTGTCGCTATGACGCCGACACCCTGAGTAAAGATCCGGCGGACGGACGTAAAGTGAAGGGCGTTATCCACTGGGTGAGCGCGGCCCATGCGCTGCCGGTGGAGATTCGCCTCTACGATCGTCTGTTCAGCGTGCCGAACCCGGGCGCGGCGGAAGATTTCCTGTCGGTGCTCAACCCGGAATCACTGGTCATTAAGCAGGGCTTTGCCGAGCCGTCATTAAAAGATGCGGTGGCCGGGAAAGCGTTCCAGTTTGAACGTGAAGGGTATTTCTGCCTCGACAGCCGCTACGCTACGGCGGATAAACTGGTCTTTAACCGTACCGTCGGTCTGCGCGATACCTGGGCGAAAATCGGCGAATAAGCTCTGCCATAAACCTTCCTGACGCCGCGTTCTGCGGCGTTTTTTTCGCCCTGAAATCTCACTTTGCGAAGCGAATTAATTCCCATTCCGTAATTAATTTCTTTAACAAATGGTTTAATTTAATAAATTGATACATCAAATGAATAACGGCATGAAAGCGTTTTCATGTTGATGAACAATAACGAAATTTTTTCGCTGAGCGCTCTCTTTTTTTACATGAATGAAATGTAACAGAAAACAAGAAAATATGTGCGGTTGCTCATACTCTTACATTCTCGTTACAGAAAGGTATTAATAATTCGCGTCGCGAAAAATAGTCTATTCACTGTAGTCAGCGAGGTTTTTCTCGACGCTACTTTTAACTTTTATTTTTTTCGCTGTTTGCTTTTTGCATCAGCAATTTAAACCCCAAGTCTTTCGTGTTGCATCAGGGCGGCGACCCGACGCAATCCGGGACAAAGGGAATACGTCAAAGAGGATAAACATATGCGTACGTTCAGTGGCAAACGTAGTGCGCTGGCGCTGGCTATCGCCGGCATCACAGCAATGTCAGGTCTGGTCGTTGTTCCGCAGGCTCATGCTGAGGGCTTTATCGACGATTCAACCTTAACCGGCGGCATCTATTACTGGCAGCGTGAGCGCGACCGTAAGGATGTGGAAGACGGCGACAAGTACAAAACCAACCTCTCCCACGCGACATGGAACGCCAACCTGGATTTCCAGTCCGGCTATGCGGCCGATATGTTCGGTCTGGATATTGCAGCCTTTACCGCGATTGAAATGGCTGAAAACGGCGACAGCGGTCACCCCAATGAAATTGCCTTCTCGAAAAAGAATAAAGGCTACGACGAAGATTACTCCGGAGATAAGAGCGGGGTAAGCCTGTATAAAGCGGCGGCGAAATTTAAATATGGTCCGGTATGGGCGCGCGCGGGTTATATTCAGCCAACCGGACAAACGCTGTTAGCGCCGCACTGGAGCTTTATGCCGGGCACCTATCAGGGGGCCGAAGCCGGGGCGAATTTTGACTACGGCGATGCCGGCGCGCTGAGCTTCTCCTATATGTGGGCCAATGAATATAAAGCGCCGTGGCACACTGAAGTCGATAAATTCTATCAGGCGGATAAAAAGACCAAAGTCGATTATCTGCACTCTATCGGCGCAAAATACGATTTCAAAAACGACCTGGTGCTGGAAGCCGCGTTTGGTCAATCCGAAGGCTATGTCGACCAGTACTTTGCCAAGGCCAGCTACAAATTTGACTTAGGTGGTAATCCGTTGACCACCAGCTATCAATTCTACGGCGCGCGCGACAAAGTGGATGACCGTAGCACAAATGATATTTACGACGGCACCGCATGGCTACAGGCATTGACCTTTGGCTATAAGGTGGCGGAAGTAGTTGATCTGCGGCTGGAAGGGACCTGGGTGAAAGCTGAAGGGCAGCAGGGCTTTTTCCTGCAGCGTATGACGCCGACCTATGCCTCCTCAAACGGTCGCCTGGACATCTGGTGGGATAACCGCTCCGACTTCAACGCCAACGGCGAAAAAGCGGTCTTCTTCGGCGCGATGTACGATCTGAAAAACTGGAATCTGCCGGGCTGGGCGGTAGGCGCATCATACGTGTATGCCTGGGATGCGAAGCCATCTACCTGGCAGAGCAATCCAGACGCTTATTACGACAAGAATCGTACTATCGAAGAGTCTTCTTACAGTCTGGATGCTGTTTACACCCTACAGGATGGTCGTGCAAAAGGCACCATGTTTAAGCTGCACTTCACCGAATATGACAACCACTCCAATATCCCGAGCTGGGGCGGCGGTTATGGCAACATCTTCCAGGATGAGCGCGACGTGAAGTTTATCGTTATCGCCCCGTTCACTATCTTCTGATGCCCGGAGCGGCGGGCAACGCGCCTGCCGCACCGTTGAGGATCGATTCAGGTGAAGCGGGCGGAGACTCTCTCCGCCCGTTTGCTTTTACAGGTTAATTCTCAACGGGGTGATAGCCGCGACTGAGGCGCACAAACAGCATTGCCGTGGCGGCAAGCCCGCACAGCGCGGCGCACATCAGCCACCAGCCCGGAGAGCTTTTATCTCCGGTCATCTGCACCAGCGCGGTGGAGATGGCGGGAGTCAGGCCGCCGAAAATGGCGGTGGCGAGACTGAAGGCCAGCGAAAAACCGACCGTGCGCACGTAAACCGGCATCACCTCGGTGAGCGCCGCCACCATCGCGCCGTTGTACATGCCGAAAAAGAAAGAAAACCACAGCAGCACCAGCGTCATGCGGGTGAAATCCGGCGCGGCGGTCAGCCAGTGCATTACCGGCCAGGTGGTGAGCAGCGCCAGCAGAGTAATACCCATCAGTACCGGACGACGACCTATTTTATCGGAGATCGCGCCGCCAATCGGCAGCCAGATAAAGTTAGAAATGCCGACCAGCATAGTGACAATCAGGCTGTCGCGCGCGCTTAAATGCAGGACGGCGCGACCGTAGGTCGGGGTATAGACGGTAATAAAATAAAACGTCGTTGTGGTCATCGCCACCAGCAGCGTGCCTGCGGTGATAATGCGCCAGTTTTTAATGATGGTGGCGAAAATCTCCCGGGTGTCGGGGCGGTGTTTACGTTGCATAAACGCTTCGGTCTCCTGAAGCGAACGGCGCAGCACAAAGATCAGCGGAATAATCATACAGCCAATAAAGAACGGAATGCGCCAGCCCCATTCGGAAATGTCATCGTGACCGAGAGTGACGTTCAGGCCGTAGCCAATCAGCGCGGCCACCACAATCGCCACCTGCTGGCTGGCGGATTGCCAGCTGGTGTAAAAACCTTTCCTGCCCGGTGTGGCGATCTCTGAGAGATAAACGGAAACGCCGCCCAGCTCCACGCCGGCAGAGAAGCCCTGCAATAGCCGCCCCAGCAGCACCAGAACCGGCGCCAGTACGCCAATAGTCTGGTAGCCGGGAACAAGGGCAATCAGCAGCGTACCGCAGCCCATAATCGCCAGCGTGACCATCAGCCCTTTCCGGCGGCCGATTCTGTCGATATAGGAACCCAGCACGACTGCCCCGACCGGGCGCATCAGAAAGCCGGAGCCGAATACGGCAAAGGTCAGCATTAATGAGGCGAATTCGCTTTCTGCCGGAAAAAACGTTTTCGCAATGTAGGTGGCGTAAAAACCAAACAGAAAGAAGTCGAACTGTTCGAGAAAATTACCGCTGGTTACCCGCAGGATTGCGCCGAATGTCCCGGCGCGCGATGGTTGTTGGCTCATGGAATTGCTCTCCACTGTCTTATCATAATATTTATAGAGGTAAGATATTGCGGGTCAGTCGCCTGCGACGCCCGCCTGTTTTCCGCGCCGCTTCTCGATTGCCCATTTGAGTAACGAAGCACAGCGGTAAAATCCGTGGGCGAATTTTCCGTATGGGAGGGTTAAAAACAGCGCCATCACTACGCCGAGATGGACGGCAAGCAACACCCCCATCCAGGCGGTGTCTCTTCCGGCCAGCAGGGCCAGCCCCGTCAGGCTGGTCAGCAACAGCAGCAGAATAAAACCGCGATCCATCGGCTTTTGCCGCGCGTCGCCGTGCAGCGGAGAACGCTTAAGATTCAGCCACAGTAAACCCGCAGGCCCGACGATCAGCCCCAGACCGCCCAGCGTGCCGAGGATCACCGGTACGCTGAAAAAGGGGTAGGGCGCTTCCCATCCGGCGAAATAGTGATAGCCGGTTGCCACCACGGTAGCGGCGAAGCAGAGCATAAAACCGTAGAAGGTGAAGTGATGGAAACGACGACGCATCAGCGTGAAGGCGTCATCGGCTTCGTTACAGCCTTTGCCGTGTCCGCCGTCGAGATACTTAAGAGTCAGCGCATTATGGGCTGCTTCGGCAATTTCCACTGGCTGCGGCACCACCGGCGAGATCTCGCGCCAGAAGCGGATCACTCCCGCCATCAGCAAACCGATCGCCAGAATAAAAACGGAGCCAAACATCCACGCCAGCAGGTTATGCGGGAAAATCTGATAGAAATCACCGGCCAGCGGCGGGTGCAGCAGAGAGCCTTTCAGTCCGAGCGCCAGCAGTAAAAAGAGCACCAGGCCAAAAACCAGCGTCAGTACGGTAGTCACTCCCGCCCGACGATACAGCGCGCCGAAGGCGGCAGGTTGCGCGTAGTGTTGATACGTTTCAAGCCGGACTTCCGCCATTGCTTTCGGCACGTTAATGGCAAACTCATGGGGCGGGGCGTACTGACAAGCGTGCAGGCAGGCGCCGCAGTTATGACATAAATTAGCCAGATAGTTGATGTCCGCTTTGCCAAACGCCAGCCGCTGGGTCATTGCCGGAAAGACGGCGCAAAAACCTTCGCAGTAGCGGCAGGCGTTGCAGACCTGCATCACCCGTTCTACCTCCGCTTCTGGTTGCGTAATGATTTGCGCTTCGATGATCAATTTTTCAAGCTGCTTCATGGTTCGCCTCCTTTTGCGCCGCCAGCGCGGCTTGCTCTCCTGCGATACGGCCAAAGGTGGTGCCGATCGACATGCCGACGCCAGCGGTATAGCCCTTGCCGAGGACGTTGCCCGCCATCATCTCACCGGCGACAAACAGGTTGCGGCTGGGCTTTCCGGCAAAATGCACCGCCGCGCGTTCGTTCACCTTCAGACCGAGATAGGTAAAGGTGATCCCCGGACGCAGGGCGTAGCCATAATAGGGCGGCGTATCAATGGGGCGCGCCCAGTGCGTTTTCGGCGGCGTTAACGCTGCCGTCGCGCAGTTATCCAGCGTGGTGTGGTCAAACTGGCCGGGCTGGCAGGCCTGGTTGTAGCGGGTGATGGTATCGGTAAAGCGTTGTTCATCCAGCCCCAGCTGGCGGGCCAGTTCCTCCAGCGTATCGCCCTGCGCGCCGGGGAATACCGGCGGCATAAAGTGGCCGATGGCTTTGCTGTCGATAATGGAAAAGCCAGTTTGCCCCGGCTGTTGGGCGACCAGCCGCCCCCAGATGGCGTAGCGTTTCGGCCAGAAATCTTCGCCTTCGTCATAAAAGCGCTCAGCGTCACGGTTCACGACTACGCCTAAAGAGACGCAGTCCACGCGGGTGCAAATCCCGCCGTCATACAGCGGTGCACGGGCATCAATCGCCACGCAGTGCGACTGTGAAGGATCGCCGATAATATCCGCTCCGGCATCAATCATAAATTTCAGCAAGACTCCCTGATTAAAGCGGGTGCCGCGAATCAGAAAGTTATCGGCGGGCCATTCGCCGCGCGCGTTCTGCCCCCAGGCTTCGCGCAGCCACTCGCGATTAGACTCGAAACCGCCGGCGGCGAGCACGCAGGTTCTGGCGGTAATACGTTCGTCTCCCGCCAGCGCGGCGACAAACTCGCCGTTATGCAGTTCCAGCGCCTGCACCGGGGTGTTGTAGCGAATAGCGACCCCCAGATTTTCTGCGCTGCGGTAATAGGCGTTGACCAGCGCCTTGCCGCCGCCCATAAAAAAGGCGTTGGTGCGCGCCACGTGCAGGGCGCCGGAGAGCGGCGGCTGAAAGTTTACGCCGTGCTTACGCATCCAGTCGCGGCAGTGTGAAGAGGTGCGGATCACCAGGCGCGCCAGCGCTTCATTGGTATTGCCGCCGGTGACGCGCCAGAGATCCTGCCAGAACTCCTCTTCGGGGTAACTGTCGACCAGCACATCCTGCGGGGCGTCGTGCATACAGCGCAAATTGCGGGTGTGCTGAGAATTGCCGCCGCGCCACTCCCGCGGCGCCGCCTCCAGCAGCAGCACCGACGCGCCAGCTTGCCGGGCGGTTAAGGCGGCGCATAATGCGGCATTGCCGCCGCCGATCACCAGTACATCAACCATCGTAAACTCCATTACCTTTAACAAATGTTAAATTTGTAATGAAAATGTATACGCATGAGTTGTAAGGGCGCTATGACGCGTTCCTGAAGGCCCGTTTAGTTAACGTAAAGGGTCGCGCCGGGCCAGACTCCCGCTTCCACCAGCTGACGCATGACTTTTGTCAGCACCACGCGGGCGGCCAGGCCTGCCGGGGGGAGTTCGTCATCGGATAAACTGACCAGAAAATTGGGACGACTGAGTACCGGATTGTCGACGCCGATCACTCTCAGCGCATCCCTGTCAAGGTGTGATACCGCCGCGCCGGGCTGTAGCGTCGCGCCAAGTCCTTCGCGTACCGCCCGCATTAACAGCGCCAGTCCGTCTATTTCAGCCGCAATTTCAATGTGCAGGCCGTGCTCCTGCGCGATGGCCTCCAGTCTGCCGCGCAGCCCGTGCCCGAGGCTTGGCATAATCAGCGGGACAGAGGAGAGCTGCACCGGGGTGATGCGCTCGTCGGGAAGATTCGCCAGCAGGTCATGCGCGCCGATCAGAAACAGCCGCTCTTCCAGCACCGGCCTGGCGCTCCAGCGCAGGATTTTCTCTTTCTGGAAAACAACCGCTAAATCCAGTTGACGGGTATTGATCATCCGCTCCAGATTACCGGAAAGGCTTTCCACTACATGCAGGCGGACGTCGGGGTAGCTTTCCCGCATCGCATGGATAAACGGCATACCCAGCACCGAGGCGGTACTTGGCGCCATACCGACGCTGACGTGTCCGGAGAGGCGCGCCTCGCGCGCGGCGAGGACGGCATCGTCGGCGTGGCGTAGCGCCAGCTGCGCCTGGGAGTAAAAGGCCAGCCCGGCATTGGTCGGCGTGACGCCCCGTGAGGTGCGTTGCAGCAGGCGGATGGCGAGTTCATTCTCCAGCCGCGTCATCTGCTGGCTCAGCGCGGAGACGCCAATATCAAGGTCGAGCGCCGCGTTGCCCATGCTGCCGGTTTCCACAATGCGCACGAAATAACGCAGCTGACGAAGTTCCATTTCGAGACTCCGGATAAGAAGAGGAGGAGGAGATTTTTACATTAAAGCAACAAGGCGGTGGAGGGAAGGGGGCTGAAGCCATAAAAAAAGCCAACCGACAGGCTGGCTTTTCATCGCGAGGTAAATTATTTCGCGTCGTGCGCGTGGTCGTCTTCGCGGCAGTCGCCTTCGGCGCAGTGGCCGTACAGATAGAGGCTATGGTTCGTCAGGCGGATACCATGTTTCGCCGCAATCTCACGCTGGCGCGCTTCGATAGAGTCGTCGCTGAATTCAATCACTTTGCCGCAGTCAAGGCAGATAAGGTGATCGTGATGATGCTGCTGGGTCAGCTCAAAAACGGATTTGCCGCCTTCAAAATTGTGGCGGGTGACGATACCGGCGTCATCGAACTGGTTCAGTACGCGATACACGGTCGCCAGGCCAATTTCTTCACCCATGTCGATCAGTCGTTTGTATAAATCTTCCGCACTGACGTGATGGTTATCCGGTTCCTGAAGAACTTCCAGAATTTTTAAACGAGGAAGCGTTACTTTCAGGCCAGCCTTCTTTAATGCGGTATTGTTGTCAGTCATGCGGAATCTGTCCTGTTGCTAAACGATTCACTTCATACAAGAAGTGACAGAAATTGCACTCGAGATAATGCCTCTCATTATAGGACCGCCATCCTTAAATGAAAACTGCAAGCCTCGGGCAAATGTTAATAAAAAACGTGGTATTGCCTGGAAATGAGAGCGCCACCTAATAACTCCCGCACATTGTACAGGGATGGGCAAGAAAGTTACAAATTTGTAGCAATTATTTTGATTGCTTTTATCTATTGATGCGGCGCAAACTGAGCTGCGCCGCGTTTTCATCAGGCGTTGATGATGTCGTCGAGGTGCAGTTCGTCAGAGATCTGCTTAACCCATTTTTCCACGCGCTCAGCGGTCAGTTCCGGCTGACGGTCTTCGTCGATAGCCAGGCCAACAAAGTGATCGTCATCGGCCAGCCCTTTTGACGCTTCAAAATGATAGCCGGCGGTTGGCCAGTGGCCGACGATGGTCGCGCCGCGCGGTTCAATAATATCGCGGATGGTGCCTAATGCGTCGCAGAAGTATTCCGCGTAATCTTCCTGGTCGCCGCAGCCGAACAGCGCCACCAGCTTGCCGTTGAAATCAATCTCTTCCAGGGTCGGGAAAAAGTCGTCCCAGTCGCACTGCGCTTCGCCGTAGTACCAGGTCGGGATGCCGAGCAGGAGAATGTCATAGCCTTCGAGATCTTCTTTGCTGCTTTTTGCAATGTCGTGCACATCGGCAACATCTTTACCAAGCTGTTTTTGAATCATTTTTGCGATATTTTCGGTATTCCCGGTGTCGCTGCCGAAAAAAATGCCAGTGATTGCCATGAGTAAAGTAACCTCTTGAAACTTATTGAAATGGTGGGGGCGAATTGCCCACAGATAAGGGCAATCATAGCAGAACAGTCAGGTATGCGGAAATAGCAAACGCACGCGAGTGCACTTCATGCTACACGAAAGTGGTTAAAGCGGGGAAATCAGAGCGCTCCCTGGCCGCGCAGCGCCGCCAGTTGGGTCATCAGCATCTCTTCGATCAGTTCGCTACGGCTCATATTGCGGGATTCCGCCAGCTCATTGAGGGCATCGACGGCTTCGGCGTTGAGCTTGAGTTCGACACGCTTAAGGCCACGAACTTTATCGCGTTTTAGCTGGTTGCGCTTGTTGATGCGCAGCTGTTCATCGCGGGAAAGCGGATTGGTTTTCGGTCTTCCCGGGCGACGCTCGTGCGCGAACAGATCTAATGTCGTACGGTCCGTTTGTTCTTTGGCCATGATTTTGGTGACTTCGGGGAAACAATCAGCCAGGCCTCTGCCCGGATGGATAGCGCGCCATCATACATCAGCGAATGAGGCGCGCCAACGTTAGCGCACGTAATCGCGCGCGGACGCTGAGTTTTTAATCAGTCGGCGATATCGTTCAGATAGCGGCGGATGGCGCGCAGCACCGCGTCGGGCTTTTCGGCATGGACCCAATGGCCGGCGCCGGCAATCACATGGGCGCGCGCCTGCGGGAACTGGGCGAGCAGATCCGCGCGATACGCTTCGGTGACGTAAGGTGAGTTGCCGCCGGGGATAAACAGCGCCGGGCGATCCCAGGCCGCAACCGGCTCCCAGCCGACAATATGCGGATACTGATCCCACAGTACCGGAACGTTAAAACGCCATTCGCCGTCGACATACGATTTCAGCAAAAACTGAATCACGCCTTCCTCTTTGAGATGCTCGCGCATCACCGCCGCCGCCTGCTGGCGCGTCTGCGCATCCGATGTCGTCACCGCGTTGATCGCCGCGAAAATCTCGTCGTGGCGTCGCACCTGGTAGTCCACCGGGGCGATATCGATCGCCACCAGGCCATCAATCCGCTCCGGCGCCAGCGCGGTCAGGGCCATCACCGCTTTACCGCCCATCGAGTGGCCGATAAAGGTGGCCTTTTCGATCTGCTGCGCATCCAGCGTATCGCGCAGATCCTGCGCCATCGCCGGATAATCCATCCGCGGGTCGCGCGGCGAAAAGCCATGGTTGCGCATATCGACCTGAATAATGTCATGGTCGCTGACCAGCTCGCGCGCCAGGCCGCCAAGATTGTCCAGGCTGCCAAACAGACCGTGAACAAGGACGATGGGAGAATTATTGTGCAGGTTTTGTGCAGTTTGCGCTCGGATATTCAATTTCATGGCAAAGTTCTTTTTTTCGCTCTGTCGGGTTAGGGTATTATGTTGACCATTCTGCCGCCGGGCTGCAACTGATACGGTTTACTCCGAGTTTTTCGTTCAGCCAGGCTTGACGCTATCCGCTGTTGGGATTTGCTCCTATAATTCCAACGATTTGTATTCAGATCAGATAAGACACCGCACTGGATTAAGATGAAAACGATTGAAGTTGATGATGAACTCTACAGCTATATTGCCAGCCACACGAAGCATATCGGCGAGAGCGCATCCGACATTTTACGGCGTATGTTGAAGTTTTCCGCTGCATCACAGCCTGTCGCTTCCGCAACCAAAGAGGTTCGCGCCGCGCAGCCTGTGAGCGCGGAGACGAAGCCCGTCAATCCTGTCAAAGATAAGGTGCGCGCCATGCGTGAGCTGCTGCTGTCCGATGAATATGCGGAACAGAGAAAAGCGGTGAATCGCTTTATGCTGGTGCTGTCTACACTTTATTCACTGGATCACCAGGCGTTTGCCGAGGCAACCGAGTCGCTGCATGGCCGCACGCGCGTTTACTTCGCGGCGGATGAACAGACGTTGCTGAAAAACGGTAACCAGACTAAGCCTAAACATGTGCCAGGCACGCCGTACTGGGTGATCACTAACACCAACACCGGCCGTAAATGCAGCATGATTGAACACATCATGCAGTCAATGCAATTCCCGGCGGAATTGATTGAAAAGGTTTGCGGAACAATTTAATGCTTGCATAAAAGGACCAGGCAATGGCAATCCACACCCGTGCAGGTCAACCTGCGCAACAAAGTGATTTGATTAACGTCGCCCAGCTGACGGCGCAATATTATGTCCTGAAGCCAGAGACAGGGAATAAAGAGCACGCGGTGAAGTTCGGCACCTCCGGACACCGCGGCAGCGCTGGCCGTCACAGCTTTAACGAGCCGCACATTCTGGCGATTGCCCAGGCCATCGCCGAAGAACGGGCGAAAAACGGTATCACTGGCCCTTGCTATGTCGGTAAAGACACCCATGCGCTGTCCGAACCGGCGTTTATCTCCGTACTTGAAGTGCTGGCCGCCAACGGCGTCGACGTGATTGTTCAGGAGAACAACGGGTTTACCCCGACGCCTGCGGTGTCGAACGCTATCCTGGTACACAATAAGAAGGGCGGTCCGCTGGCCGACGGTATTGTGATCACGCCGTCCCATAACCCGCCGGAAGATGGCGGCATCAAATACAATCCGCCAAACGGCGGCCCGGCGGACACCAACGTCACCAGAGTGGTGGAAGATCGCGCGAACGCGCTGCTGGCCGACGGACTGAAGGGGGTGAAGCGCATTTCTCTCGACGCGGCGATGGCGTCTGGTCACGTCAAAGAGCAGGATCTGGTGCAGCCGTTCGTTGAAGGGCTGGCGGAAATTGTTGATATGACCGCGATCCAGAAGGCGGGCCTGACGCTGGGCGTCGATCCGCTGGGCGGCTCCGGTATCGAATACTGGAAGCGCATTGCTGAACACTACAAGCTGAACCTGACCATTGTGAACGATCAGGTGGATCAGACCTTCCGCTTTATGCATCTGGATAAGGACGGGGCGATCCGCATGGACTGCTCCTCTGAGTGCGCGATGGCCGGTCTGCTGGCGCTTCGTGATAAGTTCGATCTGGCCTTCGCCAACGATCCGGACTATGACCGTCACGGCATCGTTACCCCCGCGGGGCTGATGAACCCTAACCACTATCTGGCGGTCGCCATTAACTATCTGTTCCGGCATCGTCCGCAGTGGGGCAAAGAGGTGGCGGTCGGTAAGACGCTGGTCTCTTCCGCGATGATTGACCGCGTGGTCAACGACCTGGGCCGTCGGCTTGTGGAAGTGCCGGTTGGCTTTAAGTGGTTTGTTGACGGGCTTTTCGACGGCAGCTTCGGCTTCGGCGGCGAAGAGAGCGCGGGGGCATCGTTCCTGCGTTTCGACGGTACGCCGTGGTCTACCGATAAAGACGGGATCATCATGTGCCTGCTGGCGGCGGAAATCACCGCGGTTACCGGCAAGAACCCGCAGGAGCATTACAACGAGCTGGCGAAGCGTTTCGGCGCGCCAAGCTATAACCGTTTGCAGGCGGGCGCCACCTCCGCGCAAAAAGCCGCGCTGTCTAAGCTCTCTCCGGAGATGGTCAGCGCCAGCACGCTGGCGGGCGACCCTATCACCGCACGTCTGACGGCAGCGCCGGGCAACGGCGCGTCGATTGGCGGTCTGAAAGTGATGACCGACAACGGCTGGTTCGCCGCGCGTCCTTCCGGTACGGAAGATGCCTATAAGATCTATTGCGAAAGCTTCCTCGGCGAAGAGCACCGCAAGCAGATTGAAAAAGAAGCGGTGGAAATCGTCAGCGAAGTGCTGAAAAACGCATAACGTGAAGTGAAATGAAAAGGCGCCATAAGACCTGAGGGATCCCCAGAAACATCATTAATACACCATAATAATGTTTCGATAGGCCCTCGCCATATCGGCGTATACCCTGTCGGGGTTCATCCCCGACAGGAGCCCCGGCGACTGCCTGATGACATTTTCACTCAATGTCAGATACGACAGCACCCTGCGTGATTTCTCACTGTTCGCCTGGAACCATCGATTTATTCCCTTACTTTCAAGGTAATATCCTGTCAGCCATATGATGATGCTGTAGAGAACTGCAACCAGGCAAAGCACGGATATTCGTTTCTCCCCCCGGCTTTTACTTGCCCGCAGTCCCAACCCATAGCGCTCGCTTTTTTCATCCCTGAAGTTCTGTTCTATCTGCATACGGCGACTATAAATTTTAACAATCTCGCGTGGCTTATATTCCATCAGGCTGGTAAAAAGCAGCCACGGTTCACGCGCATTTTTACGGTACATCCTGTCTGTTCTGGGGTAATGCTGGCTGCTTTTCCTGCCCGTCGCCCTCTTATGTACGGTGTAAAAATGTCCCGGACAGTCACGACTGGCGTTGCGTGCCAGTCGCCCGAATCCCAGATAGCGCGCCGTTGTTGATGATGCAATATCCCGCGCCATCTGCCAATCTTCATCCCCGACGACCTGAAAATAGAGGCTGCCCCTGACTCGTCCGACAAAATCCCAGCCCAGAGAACGGATGTGGTGAAACCAGCTGCTGCGAAAGCCTGCATCAGTCACGATAATGACCTGCTTATCTTTGCCGATGGCAGTAGCCATCTGATCGAGAAAGGCATTTTGCACGGCAGAGTTGTTCTGGTAGCGGGAGGAAATGACTTTACTCATCAGAGGAATAGCTCTGCCATCGCACAATAAGCTTGCCCGCAAAACACTGAGCTCTGATGAAGGATAACCACTCCAGTCCACGGCAATGACACAAACTGAAAGACTGTGTGTGAGTCGGGATACAAGCTGCCGGTAGACGGAGGGAATATCACTGAACATCAGGTCGCTGTTGAGGTGCCGGTCAACACGCTTAATCTTGTGCTTAACTCGTGCGGGGCCTGGCAGGTATCTGCCGATGCTGGTAAGAGAAAGCGAAGCACCACGCGTCAGGGCCACGGTCATATCGAGCAGGGCATTTTTACGGTACTGATGAATGGAGTTCAGGGACTGGCTGAAAAATTTATGGCAAACTTGTGAAGCAGGCATAGAGGAGTGACCTTACTTTTTGGTGGAACACTAAGTAGATCACAACCTTCTATGCCTGTCTTTATTTATGGGGAACCCTCAGGCCATAAGACGCCTTTTTTACAGATTAGCAGGGCTGAAAAACGAAGCGCCACCAGGCAGTGCCGGATGGCGACATAATGAACATCACCCGTGCTTATTCTTCAGCTCAAAGCGCGGCGATACCAGACCATACAGCGTCCAGCCGAGGAAGGTCACAATCGAGCCGTATAGCATCGCTTCTTCCCCCGATGAGTAGAGCGCGTAGAAGCTGTACATCGCGCCAACGAACGCCACAAAGTTCGCCATTTTCGCCTTTGTCGGCGGGACGTTCGCCACTTTCTGAATAATCACCAGCGCCGCCATCGACAGGATGTAGGGGATGATATTGGTCACTACCGCCAGGTTGACCAGCACGTTGAACTGGCTGTTCAGCGACGGGCTGATGGTCATCAGCGATAGCCCGCTCTGGATGATGACGATAGTCAGCATTCCCTGAACCGGCGCATCCACTTTTGTCACCCGCGAGAAGATTTTCGGGAAATAACCTTCGTCGGCAGAGGATTTGAACACCTGGGCGATAGTGAACTGCCAGCCCAGCAGCGAGCCGCAACAGGACATGATCATCAGCGCCATGATCACCTTACCGACTTCCGGGGTGAACATCTGGGCAAACGCCAGGCCAAACGGCGCGGTAGAGTTCGCCAGATCCATGTTCGGCACAATTCCGGCAATCACGTTGGTGGAGACGATATAAATCACCGCCGCGCCCAGCGTTCCGCCAAGTACCGCGATCGGCACGTTGCGTTCCGGGTTATCCACCACTTCCGCATTGGCGCAGGCTGACTCCAGCCCGAGGAACGCCCACAGCGTCATGGCGATTGATGACCCGACGGCGGTAAAGAACGGCACGTGATGCGGGTTCCAGGAGTTAACGTACAGGGTCGGGCTGAACCAGAACCAGCCGATGATGCACAGGCCGACCACCGGAATGATCACTCCCCAGACGGTAATACTGCTGAGCTGTCCAGTGATGCGCGCGCCGCCAAAGTTAGCGACCGTGCAGATCCACAGGACGCCGATGGTGGCGAGGCCGATCTGCACCGGCGAGAGCGTCGCGCCAAACAGCTCGGTGCCGTAGCCCACTGCGGAAATCGCAATGGCAACGTTGGCGATCAGCAGCGACACGCCGTAGGTGTAGTTGGCCATAAAGTTGCCGGACTTGCCGAAGGCATACTCCGCATAGCCGCCCATCCCGCCGGATTTACGGCTGAACATCCCGCACTTGGCGAAGGCCCAGGCCAGCGCCATCGAGCCGACGGCGGTGACCAGCCAGGAGATAATCGATATGGTGCCGACTTCCGCGAGCTTGGTCGGCAGCATGATAATCCCGGAGCCCATCATGTTGACCATCGTCAGAATGGTGAGCTGGATAACGCCCATTTTGTTGGCTTTGGCTTTACTCATACTGTTTCTCCTTTCAGCAGGTCGTGCTGTGCTTCACGCGCTTTAATCACGTAGCACCACACCTGCTTGCGGCCATCACGTTCTTCGATGTAAACGCCCTGAAGCTCAGGCGCAAAGCCCGGCAGCAGGTTGATCCCTTCCTCCAGCGCGCTGAAGTAACGCAGTACCGCGCCGCCCCAGACTTCCCCCGGCACCACGCACAGCACCCCCGGTGGATAAGGAAGCGCGCCTTCGGCGGCAATGCGGCCTTCGGCCTGCGGCAGCGGCACCAGCTCCACTTCGCCGCGCAGGTAGGCGTAATTGGCCTCCTGCGGATTCATGCTGACGCGCGGGAAATGCGCCTTACGGAACATCTCTTTTTGCAGCTGTTTGACGTTGTGACGGGCGTAGAGATCGTGCATCTCCTGGCACAGCTGGCGCAGGGTGTAACCGCCATAGCGCGCCTCATGCTGCCTGTAGATGGACGGCAGAACTTCCGCCAGCGGGGCGTCAGACTCCAGCAGCTTCTCGAAGCGCACCAGCAGCGCGACGAGCTGTTGCAGTTTCGCCATATCCTCAGCCGGGGTCAGCAGGAACAGAATCGAGTTGAGGTCGCATTTTTCCGGCACCACGCCGTTTTCGCGCAGGAAGTTGGCGAGAATAGTGGCCGGTACGCCGAAGGTGTCGTATTCGCCGGTCCGTGCATTAATGCCCGGGGTGGTCAGCAGCAGCTTGCAGGGGTCGACAAAATACTGATGCTCGGCGTAGCCCTCAAACGCATGCCAGCTTTCCCCCGGCACAAAGTGGAAGAAGCGCAGATCGTTGGCGATTTCCGCCGTTGGGTAAGCGTGCCACGGCTTGCTGTCCACCGTTTCCGGCACAAACGGACGGATATGATGGCAGTTTTCGAGGATCAATTTACGCGCGTCGATACCGTTCGCCACGCAGTCCATCCACATATTGCGACCGCTGACCCCTTCGTGCATTTTGGCGTTAACGTCAAGCGCGGCAAACAGCGGATAGAACGGGCTGGTGGAAGCATGCATCATAAAGGCGTTATTCATACGCTTATGCGGCACATAGCGTGGCTGGCCTTTGATATGGCTGTCTTTTTTATGGATCTGCGAGGTCTGCGAGAACCCGGCCTGCTGCTTATGCACCGACTGCGTCACCAGGATGCCCGGATCGTTTTCGTTCAGATCCAGCAGCAGCGGCGAGCAGTCCGCCATCATCGGAATAAACTGCTCGTAGCCCACCCACGCAGAGTCGAACAGGATGTAGTCGCACAGATGACCAATCTTATCCACCACCTGGCGGGCGTTATAGATAGTGCCGTCGTAAGTGCCTAACTGAATGACGGCCAGACGGAACGGACGGGCGTCGCGGGCGCGCTGCGGTGCCACTTCGCTGACCAGTTCGCGCAGGTAACTTTCGTCAAAGCAGTGCGCGTCAATCCCGCCGATAAAACCATACGGATTACGCGCGGTTTCCAGGTAAACCGGGGTGGCGCCAGCCTGTAATAGTGCGCCGTGATGGTTTGACTTGTGGTTATTGCGGTCGAACAGCACCAGATCGCCCGGCGTTAACAGCGCATTGAGCACCACTTTGTTCGACGATGAAGTACCGTTCAGCACAAAGTAGGTTTTATCGGCGTTAAACACTTTTGCCGCATGCTGTTGAGCAATGCACGGCGCGCCTTCGTGGATCAGCAGATCGCCCATCGCCACGTCAGCGTTGCACAGATCGGCGCGGAAAAGCGTTTCGCCAAAATACTCAACGAACTGGTTGCCTGCCGGGTGGCGACGGAAAAACTCGCCGCCCTGATGCCCGGGACAGTCAAAGGCGCTGTTTCCCTGATTAACGTAATCGACCAGCGCGCGAAAGAACGGTGGGCGCAGCTGCGTTTCGTAATGGCTCGCCGCGCTTTCAAGCTGGCGACCATAGAAGGCGGCGCGGGCTTCATGGCATTCAAAGACGCCGGAAATGCGCGGCAGATAATCGGCCGGAACGCGCTCTTCATTTTCCGTTGCGATAAACACCGGGATCCCGTAGCCGGTCGCGTCTATTTCATCGAGTTTTCCTCGTTCAATATCGTTGACGGATAATACTACCGCAGCCACGTCAATAAAATGCGTTTCATCGACATTAACTATACTGCGTTGTGTAGAAAAACAGTCAGGGCAGGAGCGGCTAACGGCAATTTTTAATTCAGACATTTTCATCTCTTTATTTCAGGTAATAGCAGGTCCTCAATTTCTCAAATGAGAAATTGATAGCGCCGGAATAAAAGCAAAGTCCTTCCCCTGATAAATAAAATCAGTGAATTGCTTTTTTCAGGATGCAAAAAACCTCACCTGTCCGGTGGCAGGCAAATTCAGGTTTTAGCAGTGTGAGCACTTAGAGATACAGGCGTAAGCCTGTGATACAGCGAGTCAGGAAGACCTGTATGCTGGCGTGCCCATAGTCGAAAGACTAACGGGCGTTAAAGAAATGAAAATCGAAACTATTACGGTGGGCAAACATCATAATATGCGTTGTTCGCCTGATATGAGGCATTAAGCGGTTATTGTTTTCCATTTGAATCACCTTTCCTTTAGAAGTAGAAGGTGAGGGTATTTTATCCAGGAAAACAGCTTTAACTGTGAAGGAGATCAACAAAAATCGATCATTTCAAAAATATTTAGTCGTTTTTTCTGAATACATCAAGATAAAGCATTAAAATGTTTATAATATGTTATAAAGTTGTTTTTATTACTTTTACCAGGATTTTACTTATTCCGTAATAAATATTATTGCGCCATCCTGTGGTATTAAAAATTAAATTATCGATTTATTTAAAAATAATGAATAACCATTCATGGCATAAAGCGATAGCCAATGCCGGTTTCGGTAATAAAATGCCGCGGGCGCGCAGGATCCTGCTCCAGTTTTTGCCGCAGGTGGGCCATATAAATACGCAAATAGTGGCTGTGCTCGACCGCGTTCGGCCCCCAGACCTGATTCAACAGCTGTCGTTGCGTCAGCACTTTTCCGGCGTTATTGAGCATGACGGCCAGCAAACGAAACTCTATTGGCGTCAGATGGATTTCCTTTTCGCCGCGATGAATCAGACGCGCGGCAAGATCGATCGTCACATCGGAAAAGCGCACAACCGGTTCTGGGGCGGGCGCGGAGGCGTGGCGGCGCAGGGCCACGCGCAGGCGCGCCTGTAGCTCGCCAATGCCAAAGGGTTTACTCAGATAGTCATCGGCGCCGGCATCAAGCGCGGCGATTTTGTCGCTCTCTTCGCTGCGGGCGGAAAGCACAATCACCGGGACCGCGCTCCACTGCCGCAGGTCGCGAATAAAATCGATACCGTCGCCGTCCGGCAGACCGAGATCGAGAATAATGAGATCGGGTTTACGCGTCGCCGCCTCCAGCAATCCGCGCTGCAGGGTTTCGGCTTCGAACACGCGCAGCCCGTCGCCTTCCAGCGCGCTGCGCAGAAAGCGGCGAATGGCCTGTTCATCTTCAACAATCAGAACGTTTGTCACATAGCCTCATGAAAATCTTCAAGCGCCGGGGGCGGCTCCTGTACCAGTGTAACACGGAAGCAGGCGCCGCCCTGAGGGCGGTTACGAACGGTGAGAGTTCCGCCATGCACTTCAACAATTGCCCGGCAAATCGCCAGCCCCAGCCCGACGCCGGGCACCGCGGACTCTTTATTGCCTCTGGCGAATTTGTCAAAGATGAACTGCTGCTGGCCTTCGGGGATCCCCGGCCCGTTATCCCACACCTCAAGCTGCAACCGGTTGTTCGTCACCTGGGCGTCAATACCGATCTCCGCCTGCGGACCGGCATATTTTATGGCATTTTCCAGCAGATTGATCAGCACCCGCTCGAACAGCGGACCATCGACGTGAATCAGCGTCAGCGGCGCAGGCAGCGAAAGATTCACCGGCTGGAGTAAGCCCGGCTCCAGCATTTTTAGCGCGCTGCCAACCACTTCCTCAAGAGTAAGCCACTCTTTATGAAGATTAAAACCGCCGGACTGAATGCGCGCCATATCCAGCAGATTATTCACCAGCCGGGTGGTGTTCAGGATCTGCTGGCGGATCTCGCTGGCCTGTTTCGCGTGCGCAGAGCCTTCACTGGCGAGGTCGAGGGTGAGGATCTCCGCCTGGCCGAACAGCACCGTCAGCGGGGTGCGCAGATCGTGGGAGAGTGCGGCGAGCAGGGCGTTACGCAGGCTTTCCCGCTCGCTTGCCAGACGGGCCTGCTCTTCGCTGGCCGTCAGCGTCAGGCGCTCCAGCGCGTTCGCCACCAGCAGGGTAAAGGTTTCCAGCAGACGCTGCTGTTCGGGGATCATCAGCTGGCGCAGATTTCCCGGTTCGACAATCACCAGGCCGTAGGTTTTCTCCGCGCAGCGCAAGGGCATAAACTGATACGGCACGGCGGGAAGCGTGTCGGTGCCCGCGCCCGCAGGCAGCCCTTTGTCAAAACTCCAGCGGGCGATGGCGTCATCCCACGGAGTGATGCCCTGCTGGCGGGTGAGTGGAACCAGTCTGCCGTGCTCGTCCGGCAGCAAAACCTGACTGCGGGCGTGAAACGTCGAGGCGATAAAGCGCTCGCTGATGGCGGCGATATCCTGTTCGCTGCGGCCCATCGCCAGCGCTTTCGACATTTCATACAGGTGGCGCGCGCGCTGTTCCCGATAGCGGGCGACGCGCGCCTGATAGCGCACGCCAGCGGTCAGGTTGCCCACCACCAGGCCGACCGTCAGCATCACCGCAAAGGTGAGTAAATACTGTACGTCCGACACGGCAAGCGTCCCGCGCGGCGCAATAAAGAACAGATCGAAGCTGATAACGCTAATCACGGTGGCAAATACCGACGGCCAGCGGCCATAGAACAGGGAAACCACCACCACGCCGAGCAGATACAGCATCACCAGATTCGCCTCGTCGAAGGCCGCCAGCCATTGGCTGGCAATAACGGTCGTGATGGCGCACAGCGCGACGGCGACCAGACAGCCCTGAATCTGCACGCGCCATTTATCCTTAACGCTGCGCGTATCCGGCACCGCTGGCAGCGCGCGCCGGGGCGGTTCGTCCAGCGCGACAATCAGTACATCCAGCTCGGGGGCGCGTTTAGCCAGCCGCTCCGCAAAGTTGTCTTTTCGCCACCAGCGCCGCGACGAGGGGCGTCCGAGCACAATTTTGCCAAGATTATGCTCGCGGGCGTAGCGGACCGCCGCTTTGTCAGCGCAGGGATCGGAAAGGGTAGCGGTTTCCGCGCCCAGCTCCTGCGCCAGCCGCAGGGCGCTCAGAATATCCCGGCGCTGTTTTTCCGCCAGGCGGTGCAGCGCGGGCGTCTCCACATACACCGCATGCCAGACGCTGCCCAGCCGGGAAGCCAGACGTGCGGCGGCGCGCACCAGCTTTTCGCTGCCGGTGTTATGCCCGATGCACAGCAGGATGGCGTCACGGGTGTGCCAGACCTTATCTTCGCCGGGACGCGCGCGCCAGGCGCGCATTTGTTCATCCACCCGGTCGGCGGTACGGCGCAGGGCCAGTTCACGCAGGGCGATCAGATTGCCTTTGCGAAAGAAACGTTCGATCGCGCGTTCGGCCTGGCCGGCGAAATACACCTTGCCCTCTTTCAGACGCTGGTGCAGATCGTCCGGCGGCAGGTCCACCAGCACCACTTCGTCGGCGGCGTCGAAGAAGGGGTCCGGTACGGTTTCACGCACCTGAATGCCGGTCACGCCGCTGACCACATCGTTAAGGCTTTCCAGATGCTGAACGTTAACGGTGGTGAACACATCGATACCGGCGTCGAGCAGTTCTTCGATATCCTGCCAGCGCCGGGGATGTCGGGAGCCTGGCGCGTTGCTGTGCGCCAGTTCGTCCACCAGGATCAGCGCCGGACGGCGGGCGAGGGCGGCGTCGAGATCGAACTCGCTGATGTGTCGTCCGCGATGCGCCTGGCGCTTCAGCGGCAGGAGCACCAGCCCCTCCAGCAGGGCGGCGGTCTCCTGACGTCCGTGGGTTTCCACCACGCCAACCAGCACGTCCAGTCCCTGCGCGCGCAGACGCTGCGCTTCTGCCAGCATCGCCCAGGTTTTTCCGACGCCCGCACAGGCGCCGAAGAAAATTTTCAGTTTGCCGCGATGCGGCGCGGCGGTCTGCTCCAGCAGGCGATCGGGGTCCGGGCGTAGCGGTTCTTCATTAACCATCAGAGCTTATCCAGCGCTAAATTGAGTTCCACAAGGTTCACGACCGGCTGGCCGATAAAGCTGACCGGCGGCGTTTGACTGTATTTTGCAACCAGCTGCGTTACCGTTTCAACGCTGAGATTTCGCGCCCGGGCGACGCGCGGGATCTGCCAGGCAACCGCTGCGGGCGTCAGGTTGTTATCCAGCCCGCTGGCGGAGGCGGTGACCAGCTCGACCGGCACCGTCGCGCTGGCCTGCGGATTGGCGGCGCGCAGGGCGGCAATCCGGCGCTGTAGCTCTGCGTCCAGCGCAGGATTGCTGGCCGCAAGGTTGCTGCCGCCGGACGCCAGCGGGTTATAAGGCATGTCGGCGGTTGCCGAAGGGCGGCCATGAAAGTAGCCTTCGGCGGTAAAGTTTTGTCCAATCAGCGCCGATCCGCGCACGACGTTATCTTCAATAATCAGCGAACCGTTAGCCTGCGGCGCAAACCACCCTTGCCCGAGGGCGGTGGTCAGCAGCGGATAGACGCCGCCGGTCATTAGCATCAGGAAAACCAGCGTCGACAACAGGGGACGTAGTTGACTCATCGTACACCTCACACCAGACCCGACAGGGTCAGCAGTAAATCAATCACTTTAATCCCGATAAACGGCGCCAGCAGGCCGCCGAGGCCATAAATCCACAGGTTGCGGCGCAGCATCGCTGAGGCAGAGAGCGGCCTGTAGCTCACGCCTTTCAGCGCCAGCGGGATCAGAAAAACGATGATCAGCGCATTAAAAATCACCGCGCTGAGAATAGCGGAATCCGGCGAATGCAGGCGCATAATGTTCAGCGCGTTCAACTGCGGATAGGTCGCGGCAAAGGCGGCCGGGATGATCGCGAAGTACTTCGCCACGTCATTAGCGATACTGAAGGTGGTCAGCGAGCCGCGCGTCATCAGCATCTGTTTGCCGATATGCACCACCTCAATAAGCTTGGTCGGGTTGGAGTCGAGATCGACCATGTTGCCCGCTTCTTTAGCCGCCTGGGTGCCGGAGTTCATCGCCACCGCGACGTCCGCCTGAGCCAGCGCCGGGGCGTCGTTGGTGCCATCCCCGGTCATCGCCACCAGACGCCCCTCGGCCTGGTACTGGCGAATCAGCGCCAGCTTGGCTTCTGGCGTTGCTTCGGCGAGGAAGTCGTCCACGCCCGCTTCCGCAGCGATGGCCGCCGCCGTCAGTCGGTTATCGCCGGTGATCATGACCGTTTTGATCCCCATTTTGCGCAGCTGAGCGAAACGCTCTTTAATCCCGCCTTTGACGATATCTTTTAATGCGATCACCCCCAGCACCCGCGCGCCTTCCACTACCACGAGCGGCGTGGCGCCATTGCGGGCGACGCTGTCCACTTTTTGCCCGACATCTTCGGGAAACTGTCCGCCATTGGCCGCCACATAGCGGCGAATGGCGTCGACAGAGCCTTTACGGATTGTCCGGTTGTCGATGTTAATCCCGCTCATCCGGCTCTGGGCGGTAAACGGTACGAACGTTGCGTGCAGCGACTGCGCGTCGCGCTCGCGGAGGTTGAAACGCTGCCTGGCGAGGATGGCGATACTGCGGCCTTCCGGCGTTTCATCCGCCAAAGAGGCGAGCTGCGCTGCGTCGGCCAGCGCTCTTTCATCCACGCCGTTGGCCGGCAGGAACGCCGAGGCCTGACGGTTGCCAAGGGTGATGGTGCCGGTTTTATCCAGTAACAGCACGTCCACGTCGCCTGCCGCTTCCACCGCGCGGCCGCTGGTGGCGATGACGTTTGCGCCGAGCATTCTGCTCATCCCGGCGACGCCGATCGCGGAGAGCAGGCCGCCGATGGTGGTCGGGATCAGGCACACCAGCAGGGCAATCAGCACGGTGATGCTGACTGCCTGACCGCCCCAGGCGGAAAACGGCCACAGGGTCGCCGTTGCCAGCAGAAAAACGATAGTCAGCGCAATCAGCAGTATGGTCAGCGCGATTTCGTTCGGCGTCTTGCGACGCTGCGCGCCTTCGACCATCGCGATCATCCGGTCGAGAAAGGTTTCACCGGGGTTTACGCTGCATTCGATCACCAGCCAGTCAGAGAGAATGCGCGTTCCGCCGGTGACCGAGGCGAAATCGCCGCCGGACTCGCGGATCACCGGCGCAGACTCGCCGGTAATGGCGCTTTCGTCCACCGACGCGCCGCCTTCAATCACTTCGCCATCGCAGGGGATAATATCGCCAGCCTCTACCAGCACGATATCGCCTTTGCGCAGTGCCTCTGCCGGGACCTGCTCTGCCTGCGCGCCGTATTTCGGTTCACACAGCTTACGGGCGAAGGCGCTTTTTTTAACCCCTTTCAGGCTGTTAGCCTGCGCTTTACTGCGTCCTTCGGCCAGCGCTTCGGCAAAGTTGGCGAACAATACGGTGATCCACAGCCACAGGCAGATCGCCCCGCTGAACCACGCATTGCCGGACATCAGGCCGCTGAACATCGCAAGGGCGATCAGCGTGGTCAACAGGCTGCCGATCCAGACGATAAACATCACCGGATTGCGCCACTGGGCGCGGGGAGATAATTTTTTAACGGCCTCTGTCAGCGCCTGAGTCACCAGGGGGGGTTCGAACAGCGCCAGTTGTTTGCGACTCATCATTGTGTGCTCCGTGCTTAGCGTAAGGAAAGGTGTTCAGCCACAGGGCCAAGCGCCAGGGCAGGAATAAAGGTCAGCGCGCCCACCAACAGCACGGTGCCCGTTAACAGCCCGACAAACAGGGCGTCATGCGTCGCCAGCGTTCCCGCAGTGGTCGGCTGGCGCTTTTTCACCGCCAGCGAACCGGCAATCGCCATCACCGGAATAATCACTCCGAAGCGACCGACAAACATGCAAAAGGCCAGCAGACAGTTCCAGAACGGCGTGTTGGCGCCAAGCCCGGCAAAGGCGCTGCCGTTGTTATTGGCGGCGGATGAGACGGCGTACAGCACTTCGCTAAAACCGTGCGCGCCGGGGTTAAGCATCGCGCTGCGTCCCGCTTCGCTCATCATCGCCAGCGCGCTGCCGGACAGCACCAGCGCCGGAGTGACGAGGATCGCCAGCGCGGTCATTTTCATCTCCCGCACGTCAATTTTTTTGCCGAGATACTCCGGCGTGCGGCCAATCATCAGTCCGGCGATAAACACCGCCAGCAGCACGAACAGCAGCATGCCGTAAAGACCGGAGCCGACGCCGCCGAACACCACTTCGCCGATCTGCATCAGCCACATCGGCACCATGCCGCCCAGCGCGGTAAACGAGTCATGCATGGCAATCACCGCGCCGCAGGAGGCGGCGGTAGTCACCACGGCGAACAGGCTGCTGACGACCACGCCAAAGCGACTCTCTTTGCCTTCCATGTTAAGACTGCTGTCCGCGCCGTACTGCAACAGATGCGGATTGCCCTGTACTTCAGCCCACATCACCACCGCCGCGCAGACGATAAACATCAGCGACATGGCCCACAGCAGCATCCGGCCCTGGCGGCGATCGCCCGCCGCGTCGCCAAAGGCGAAACAGAGCGCCGCCGGAAGCAAAAAGATGGCCAGCATCTGCACCATATTGGTCAGCGCGGTTGGGTTCTCAAACGGATGCGCCGAGTTGGCGTTGAAGAAGCCGCCGCCGTTGGTGCCAAGCATTTTGATCGCTTCCTGCGAGGCGACCGGGCCCATCGGCAGCAGCTGTTTTACCCCTTCGAGGGTGGTGTACGGCTGATACGGCAGCAGGTTTTGCGGCACGCCTTGCTGAATGAAGAACAGGGCGATAAGCAGCGCGAGGGGGAACAGGATCCACAGGGTAATGCGCGTCAGATCCACCCAGGCGTTACCCAGCGTGCTGATACTCTGGCGGGTAAATCCACGGATCAGGGCAAACGCTACGGCGACACCGGTCGCCGCCGACAGAAAGTTTTGCACTGTCAGCCCCGCCATCTGGCTGAAATAGCTCAGGGTGGTTTCCCCGCCGTACGACTGCCAGTTGGTGTTGGTGACAAAGCTGACCGCCGTGTTCAGCGCCAGATGCCAGGAGAGCCCCGGCAACTGCTGCGGATTCAGCGGTAACAGGTGCTGGAACCGCAGCAGCATAAAGAGCGCCGCCAGCCCCAGCAGGTTCACAGAAAGTATCGCCAGCAGATACTGTTTCCAGCTCATCTCCTGCGCGGAAATACCCAGCCCGCGCCAGAGTACGCGCTCGATTCCGGCCGTCCCCGGCAAAGGCTTCGTGTTGATTAAACGCGTGAGGCCCGCGCCGACGGGTCTGGCAAGGAGAAACAAAAGGGATAAAAAACTGGCGATAAGCAGAAATCCTTGTGCGGCCATCAGAACGCCTCCGCATGGATTAAGGCAAACACCAGATAAATTACTAATAAGCAAATCAGCACGATGCCGATTATCACGCCTGCACTCACGGTGCACCTCCAGTGGCATAGTAGTGATAATCAGAGGGTAAATATCCGCCTGCAAAGATTTCGCAAAAATTAGCGGCCCGGCTGTAAAAAAAGTATAAAAATGGCAAAGACCATAATTTAACTAATGATTAGTATTAATTTAACTTTTATGTAACTTAATTACGGATGGAGTGTAAATTTCGCCGTAATGGCTAAAAATAAGTGGTCGGATGAGTAGTAAAATTACAGACAAAGCGTTACTATTTTCATCAGATAACTGAATTCATTTTACCGGTGCTATTCACCGGTTATCGAAAAGGGGAGAAAGTATGGAACTCTATAAAGACTATCCGGCGCATGTCATTTTGTTACGCCGTACTTTCGCCGTCGTGGCGGGAGTCCTGGCGCTGCCGGTCATGCTGTTCTGGAAAGACCGCGCCCGTTTTTACAGCTACCTGCACCGCGTCTGGTCGAAGACCAGCGATAAGCCGGTATGGATGGCGCAGGCAGAGAAAGCGACCTGCGACTTTTACTGATCGTTCAGCTATGAAGAAAGCCGCCACGTTGGCTAACACCGATCGGTTAAGCAAAATGATCGGTTGAACGATCCAGTGGGTAGGTGACAATAGCCTCATCAATTTTCTGATGGGGCTTTTTTATGCTTTCGACCTGGCTTGACGATACCCAGACCTGGGCTGAACCCGCTTCACTTTCCTGTTTTCAGCGTGCCATTCCCCTTGAGTGGATTTCTCAGGTCCTTGATTCCACCAATAAAGCCAGTATCCGTAAACGTAAGCTCCCCGCAGAACTCGTGGTCTGGCTGATTGTGGGCATGGGCCTGTATCGCGACCGCTCCATCACGGACGTTGTGACAAAACTCGATCTCGTCCTGAGTTCACAGGAAGGCGAGACTCTCGCCGCCAGCTCTGTTGCCCGGGCCCGTCAGAGACTCAGTGACGAACCGCTCCGGGAGCTCTTCACCCTGACGGCCAGCCACTGGACGCAGCAGGAAGACAAGGATGACCTCTGGCACGGGCTGCGCCTGTTTGCCGTTGATGGCACGCTTTTTCGTACTCCCGATACGCCCGAACTTGCTGAGCATTTTGAGTACATAAAGCATCGTCCGGACAGACACACCGAGTACCCGATGGTCAGGCTGTGCGCCATGATGTCACTGCGCAGCAGATTGATTCACGGCGTAAAATTCGGCCCGGCAAACACCGGAGAAGTCAGTTACGCGAAACAGTTATCGCCGCAGGCGAAGAGCCTGACCCTGTTTGACCGATGTTATCTGTCCGCAGAGTTACTGATTAACTGGCAGCGCAGGCAGCAGGAAGCGCACTGGCTGGTTCCCCTGAAGGGCAATACAAAATACCGCATAGTTGAAACCTTCGCCGGAGGAGACCATCTGGTGGAGATGCAGGTCTCGCCGCAGGCCCGCAAACAGGACAGTTCGCTGCCAGAAAACTGGCAGGCCCGGCTAATAGAATATGAAGATGAATCAGGTGATTACAAAGGTTTTATCACCTCTCTGACAGAGCCGGGGCAGTATCCGGCAGAGGCGCTGCGTTATGTATATCAGGAACGATGGAGCATAGAAAATGGTTATGGAGAACTGAAACAGTTCCAGCTGAGCACAGCCACGCTGTTGCGCAGTCAGAAAGTGAGCGGGATTTACCAGGAAATATGGGGCCTGCTGACGGCCTATAATCTGATACGGATGGAGATGAGTCAGATAGCACGGGAAGCAAAAGTGCCGCCGCTGCGGATAAGCTTCGTGATGGCGATGAGACTAATCCAGGATGAACTTGTCTGGTGCTCACTGGGTAAACCGGGGACGATCCCAACGAAGCTAAAGAAAATGCGGGAGAATGTGAAGCAATTTATCCTGCCAGAAAAGAGAAAACGGCCCAAAAAGAGGACCGTCAGAATCTCAAAAACCCAGTATCCCGTTCACTCAAAACATCTTAAGTGAACGGTGTTAGCCACGTTGGCGGCTTTTTTGTGCCCGGGTGTCTACACTTATCTGCGCTATAAAAATAAGCGCGAGGCGCGAGCGTTCTTTTATCAGGAGTTTTATGTCCACCCATCTGGTCTGGTTCCGTTGTGATTTACGTCTGCATGATAATCTTGCCCTTGCCGCTGCCTGCCGAAGCTCAACCGCGCGGGTGTTGGCTCTCTATATCTCCACGCCCGCCCAGTGGACGAAGCACACCATGTCGCCGCGACAGGCGGCGTTCATTGCCGCGCAGCTGGAGGCATTGCAGCAGGCGCTGGCCGACAAAGGCATTCCCCTGCTGTTTGAAGAAACGGCGGACTTCGACGCCAGCGTGGAGACGGTGAAAGCGGTCTGCGAAAGCCACGACGTCACGCATCTGTTTTACAACTACCAGTACGAACTCAATGAGCGCGAGCGGGACGCGGCGGTGGAAAAAGCACTGCGCAAGGTGATTTGCGAAGGCTTCGACGACAGCGTGATCCTGCCGCCGGGGTCGGTGATGACCGGCAATCATGAGATGTATAAAGTGTTTACGCCGTTTAAAAACGCGTGGCTGAAGCGATTGAAAGAGGGGATGCCGGAGTGTGCGGCGGCGCCGAAAGCGCGTGACAGGGCGGCGGTGGCGCCGCAGCAAAAAATCACGCTCAATTATCCGCAGCAGCAATTTGACCGGACCCTTTTTCCCGTTGACGAGAAAGCGGTGATAGCGCAGCTGCGCCAGTTCTGCCAGCAGGGTGCGGGAGAATATGAGCATCAGCGGGATTTCCCGGCGACGGACGGCACCAGCCGTTTATCGGCCAGCCTGGCGACGGGCGGCCTGTCGCCGCGCCAGTGTCTGCATCGCCTGCTGGCTGAGCATCCGCAGGCGCTGGACGGCGGCGCGGGCAGCGTCTGGCTGAATGAGCTTATCTGGCGTGAGTTTTACCGGCATCTGATGACCCGGAATCCGGCGCTGTGCAAACATCGCCCGTTTATCGCCTGGACTGACAGGGTCGCCTGGCGGGATAACGCCGCGCACTTTCAGGCCTGGCAGGAGGGAAAAACCGGCTATCCGATTGTTGATGCGGCAATGCGCCAGCTCAACGCCACCGGCTGGATGCACAACCGCCTGCGTATGATAACGGCCAGTTTTCTGGTGAAGGATCTGCTGATCGACTGGCGTAAAGGCGAGCGCTATTTCATGTCACAACTGATAGATGGCGATCTTGCCGCCAACAACGGCGGTTGGCAGTGGGCGGCTTCGACCGGCACCGACGCCGCGCCCTATTTCCGCATCTTCAATCCCACCACCCAAGGGGAGAAGTTCGATCGCGACGGGGAGTTTATCCGCCGTTGGATCCCTGAACTGCGCGAGGTGCCGGGCAAAGCGATTCACGAACCGTGGAAATGGGCGAACAGCGTGGGCGTAACGCTCAGCTATCCGCAGCCGGTTGTCGATCATAAACAGGCGCGGGCGACAACGCTTGCCGCCTATGAAGCGGCACGAAAAGGCGCGTAAGGTCATTGCGTTAACCCGGTAAGCGCCTCGCTACCGGGCTTTTGCGAGCTACGCTCGCCAAAAATGTACCCTCTGCAATCGTCCACTATTTTCCTCTGAAGAGCCCTCGCATCGCTGAATTTCTGGCGATGCGCGAGGGCGGACGGAAGCGTACAGTCCCGGCATCTTAATTAGCCGGTGACGGAACGCCATGATGATATCCACAACCTCCTCCCCGCATGATGCGGTGTTCAAACATTTTCTTAGCTTTCCTGAGACTGCGCGGGATTTTCTCGATATTCATCTGCCCGCAACGCTACGGGAAATATGCGATCTGGACACGCTGAAGCTGGAGTCGGGCAGCTTCATTGAAGAGAACCTGCGTTCACGCTATTCCGATGTGCTCTGGTCGCTCAAAACCGAGGACGGTGACGGTTATATCTATGTCGTTATTGAACACCAGAGCACGGAGGATGCGCATATGGCGTTCCGGCTGATGCGCTATGCCATGGCGGCGATGCAAAGACACCTGGACGCGGGGCATAAAATGCTGCCGCTGGTGATCCCGATGCTGTTTTATCACGGCGCCCGCAGCCCCTATCCGTGGTCGCTTTGCTGGCTGGATGAATTTGCCGATCCGGCAACGGCCCGCGAGCTTTACGCCTCTGCCTTCCCGCTGGTTGATATTACGGTGGTGCCGGATGATGAAATTATGCAGCACCGGCGCATCGCGCTGCTGGAGCTGATGCAAAAACATATTCGCCAGCGCGATCTGATGGGACTGATTGAGCAGCTCACCGCCGTTTTACTTACGGGTTACGCTAATGACACACAGCTGCAGGTGATGTTTAATTACATTTTGCAGTCCGGTGATGACCAGCGCTTTAACGATTTTGTGCGTGAAATCACGCAGCGGCTCCCACAACATAAGGAGAGGTTGATGACTATTGCGGAAAGATTACGCCTGGAGGGGCATAGCCAGGGGCTACAGGAAGGTTTATTGCAGGGACGTCAGCAGGGAAAAGAAGAAGGAGAGCGGGAGGCGGCGCTACGCATTGCCCGAGCCATGCTGGCGCAGGGAAGTGAGCGTAGCTGGGTGCTACTGGTAACCGGTCTTAACGAAGACGATCTGGTCGCGGCGCCCGGCCACTAATGCCCGACACGGGCCCGGCGCAGCAGCGGGAGCGCGCGCCGGGTTCGTTAACTCAGGAGCCGACCGCCAACGGGCGGTTTCTGAATTTAAGCGACTGATACAGCCAGATCAGCAGCACCAGCCCGACGCAGGCCAGCGCCCCCCAGGTGATTTCACTGAACACATCGATATAGGCATTGATGGAATAGTTAATCGCCCCGCTGGCGTCGAAGGCGCTCTGGGAGGTTCGATCGGCGATGACCCCGGCCAGATAGTTGGCTATCGCCCCGGAAAGCAGCATGTAAATGCCGGTTAACACGCCGGTGACGCCAGGGATCTCAATGCGCGTAATTTGCGACATCGCCACCGGGTCAATGAACAGCTCGGCGAAGCCCATCACCGCAAGCCCTGCGATCATCAACGGCATGGAGGAGTGACCATAGGCCGCAGACCAGCGGGCGCTGAGGGTCAGAATAGAGAAACCGGCGCTCATCAGGCCAAGCCCGAGGGCGAATTTGCCCCAGATGCGCACGCTGCGATTGCCGCCGATACTCTCTTTTATCAGCCAGGCCAGCACCACGCCGCAGAGCATTACCGCAAAGGCGTTAACTGACTGGAACATCGCGGTGGGAACCGAATAGCCGAAAATATGGCGGTTCACGAAGCGGTCGATATACAGGCTAATGGAGCTGCCGCCCTGCTGGGCAAACGCCCAGAACAACATGCTAAAAAAGGTGAGGGTGACAATCAGCCCCAGCTCTTTACGCTGCTTCTGATTTTCTGCCTGACGATAAATTTTGCCCAGCACCGCCAGACCGATCGCGGTAGCGACGATCAGCGCGTAAACCGCCCACTCCTGCCAGAACAGAACGGCGATCGCCAGCGGAGCGATGGTCAGCAGCACCAGCAGCCAGCCCCAGTTGGGCAGAATAAAAGAGCGGGCGCACAGCGCGGCTTTATTGACCCCTTTGGTATGGGTGAAATGGCGATTGCCGCACAGGAAGATAATCAGCCCGGCAACCATACCGATAGCCGCCAGCGCGAATCCCATCGCCCAGCTGTATTCTTCCTGCACGTAACCGCAGGCGATGGGCGCAACGATAGAGCCCACGTTGCCTGCGGCGTACAGCAGCGAAAAGCCGCCATCTCGGCGCGGATCTTCCGTCTGATACAGCTCGCCCAGCAGGCAACTGATATTTGATTTAAACAGACCGTAGCCGCAGACAATGATTGCCAGCGACAGATAGAGAAACGTCGGGGCGATTTCACTTGCGCCGAGCACCAGGTGGCCCACCGCCATCAGAAAGGCGCCAAGCATCACCGCCATCCGGTTGCCGAGCACCTTATCGGCGAGGTAGCCGCCGAGGATCGGCGTGACATACACCAGCGAGCAGTAGGCGCTGAACAGCGCGTAAGCATGGGTATCATCGTATTTAAGCTGGTTGGTGAGATAGAGGATCAGCAGGGCGCGCATGCCGTAAAAACTGAAGTATTCCCAGATTTGCAGCGCGACGACGTAGTAAATCGCCCGCGGTTGAGAGGAGGCTTTCTTCATTGTGTTACCAGAATGTCTTACACGCTGCGCAGAGAAAATGCCGCGTGGTGGAGTGTCCTTAAAGTTATAACGTCGATACAGATCTAATTGTTTTTGCAATATGCGGTCTGATTGCATAAATATACAGGAAAGCGATCGCAAAAGGTCGCGCTTTTGGTCGTGAAAAGAGTCGGTATTGTTTCTTAATGTGTCAGTGAATTGGCTATCGACGAACCGGCATCCGGACGCTATTTTAACGTATCGCATAGACAACTAAGGGAGCGATGATGAAAAACACCGAGCTGGAACAACTGATCAACGAGAAACTGAACAGCGCCGCAATGAGCGACTATGCGCCAAACGGTTTACAGGTTGAGGGCAAAGAGACGGTGCAGACAATCGTAACCGGCGTCACCGCCAGCCAGGCGCTGCTGGATGAAGCGGTGCGCCTGCAGGCTGATGCGGTCATCGTTCATCATGGCTACTTCTGGAAGGGGGAATCCCCGGTGATTCGCAGCATGAAGCGCAACCGTTTAAAAACGCTGCTGGCGAATGATATCAACCTTTATGGCTGGCACCTGCCGCTGGATGCGCATCCTGAACTGGGCAATAACGCGCAGCTGGCGGCGCTGCTTGGCATCAGCGTGATGGGAGAAATTGAGCCATTAGTACCCTGGGGTGAACTGTCGATGCCGGTGCCCGGACTGGAACTGGCGTCGTGGATTGAAGCGCGCCTCGGCCGCAAACCGTTATGGTGCGGCGATACCGGGCCGGATACCGTCACCCGCGTCGCCTGGTGCACCGGCGGCGGACAAAGTTTTATCGACAGCGCCGCCCGTTTTGGCGTTGATGCGTTCATTACCGGCGAAGTTTCCGAACAGACCATCCACTCCGCGCGCGAACAGGGGCTGCATTTTTATGCGGCCGGGCATCACGCGACTGAACGTGGCGGCATCCGCGCCCTGAGCGAATGGCTGACTGAAAATACCGATCTGGATGTGACCTTTATTGATATACCGAACCCCGCGTAACCAGTCTCGTATGGCTATGACAATAACGCCTGATGAGGCCGGCGATAAACGTAAGAGGAAGACAAGTGCAACGAGCGCGTTGTTATCTGTTAGGTGAAACGGCGGTGGTGCTGGAGCTTGAACCACCGGTGACGCTGGCGAGTCAGAAACGTATCTGGCGACTGACGCAGCGGCTGGTCGATATGCCGAATGTGGTTGAGGCCATTCCGGGGATGAACAATATCACGGTGATCCTGCGCGAGCCGCAAACGCTGGCGCTGGACTCCATTGAGCGTCTACAGCGCTGGTGGGAAGAGAGCGAGGCGCTGGAGCCTGACTCCCGCGATATCGCCATACCGGTTATCTATGGCGGCGAAGGGGGACCGGACCTGGCGGAAGTCGCGCGCCATAGCGGTCTGAGTGAAAAGCAGGTGGTGGAGCTGCACGCCTCGGTGGAGTATGTGGTCTGGTTTTTGGGCTTCCAGCCGGGCTTTCCGTATCTTGGCAGTTTACCGGAACCGCTGCATACCCCAAGACGAGCTGAACCGCGCCTGCTTGTTCCGGCAGGTTCTGTTGGCATCGGCGGATCGCAGACCGGCATCTACCCGCTGCCCACGCCGGGAGGCTGGCAGCTTATCGGCCAGACTTCGCTGAAACTCTTCGATCCGACCCATGACGAACCGGTACTACTGCGTCCCGGCGACAGGGTGCGCTTTATCCCGCAAAAGGAGGGCGTATGCTGAAGATCATTCGCGCAGGGATGTACACCTCAGTTCAGGACGGCGGCCGCCACGGCTTTCGGCAGTCCGGCATCAGCCACTGCGGGGCGCTGGATAAACCCGCCATGCAAATCGCTAATCTGCTGGTAGGCAACGAGGCAGATGCGCCGGTGCTGGAGATCACCCTCGGGCAACTGGTGGTCGAGTTTACCGTCGACGGCTGGTTTGCCCTGACCGGAGCAGGCTGTGAGGCGACGCTGGATACTCATCCTGTCTGGACGGGCTGGCGTCTGCCGGTAAAAGCCGGCCAGCGGCTGGCGCTTCAGCGTCCGCAGCATGGAATGCGCAGCTATCTTGCCGTCGCTGGCGGTATTGCCGTGCCGGAGGTGATGGGTTCTGCCAGTACGGATCTGAAGGTCGGTATCGGCGGATTGGCAGGTCGCCTGCTTAAAGACGGTGACCGTCTGGCCATCGGCAAACCAGCGCGTCAATTCCTCGGCGCGCAGGGGGTGAAACAGCTGCTGTGGGGGAACCGCCTACGGGCGCTGCCGGGGCCGGAATATCATGAGTTCGATCCGGTTTCGCAGGAGGCGTTCTGGCGCTCGCCGTGGTATCTCAGTCCGCAGAGCAACCGTATGGGTTACCGGTTGCAGGGGCAGCCGTTAAAACGCACCACCGGACGTGAACTGCTTTCTCATGGCCTGTTGCCCGGCGTGGTGCAGGTGCCGCATAACGGCCAGCCGATTGTGCTGATGAACGACGCCCAGACCACCGGCGGCTATCCGCGCATCGCCTGCATTATCGAGGCCGATATGTACCATCTGGCGCAGATCCCGCTCGGACAACCCATTCATTTCGTCCAGTGCTCGCTGGAAGAGGCGCTGAAAGCGCGTCAGGATCAGCGGCGTTATCTGGAGCAACTCTCGTGGCGGCTTAACGATGAACATTGATCTCAATGCGGACCTCGGCGAGGGCTGCGCCAGCGACGGTCAACTGCTGACGCTGATCTCGTCGGCCAATATCGCCTGCGGCTTTCACGCTGGCGATGCGCAAACCATGCTGGCAAGCGTGCGCGAGGCGCTGAAAAACGGCGTCGCCATTGGCGCGCATCCCAGCTTTCCGGACCGGGAAAACTTTGGCCGTAGCGCGATGAGCCTGCCGCCGGAGACGGTCTATGCGCAAACGCTGTATCAGGTTGGCGCGCTGGCGGCGATAGCGCAGGCGGAAGGCGGTGTTCTGCGCCACGTTAAGCCGCACGGTATGCTCTACAACCAGGCGGCGAAAGATCCGCAGCTTGCCGACGCCATTGCGAAGGCGGTACACGCCTGCGATCCGGCGCTGATTCTGGTCGGGCTGGCGGGCAGCGAACTGATTCGCGCAGGGGCGCATTACGGCCTTGCCACTCGCCAGGAGGTGTTTGCCGACCGCGGCTATCAGGCTGACGGCACGCTGGTGCCGCGCAGCCAGCCGGGCGCGCTGATAGAGGACGAAGCACAGTCGCTGGCGCAGACGCTGGAAATGGTGGAACGCGGTCGGGTGAAAAGCATTACCGGCGAGTGGGCCAGCGTTGTTGCCCAGACGGTCTGCCTTCACGGCGACGGCGAGCACGCACTCGCCTTTGCTCGCCGCCTGCGCGAGGCGTTTGCCGCACGCGATATCGCAGTAACCGCATAACAAACGACGTCGTCCCAAAGAGGACGGCGCGCAGATGTACGACACAACGAAACACAACTGACAAGGAATGGATTATGGGAGATGCAGTCACTCTCTGGCCACTGACCGGCATTGCCGTCATTGTGGTCGGGTTTATTTTACGTTTTAACCCGGTACTGGTGGTTATCGTCGCCGGGATTGTCACCGGACTGGCGGCGCAGATGCCGATCGCCACGATCCTCGAAAAGCTGGGGGAGGGGTTTCTTAACACCCGCAACCTGCCGTTTATCCTGCTGATCCCGCTTGCCGTTATCGGCCTGCTGGAGCGGCACGGCCTGAAAGAGCGCGCGCAGGCGTGGATCGCCAAAATTCGCAGCGCCACCGCGGGCCGCCTGCTGGTGGTGTACCTTTTTATCCGTGAAATCACCGCGGCGCTTGGCCTGACCAGCCTCGGCGGACATCCGCAGATGGTGCGTCCGCTGCTGGCGCCGATGGCGGAAGGGGCGGCCGAGAAAAATTATGGCGAACTGCCCGGCGCGGTGCGCTATCGACTGCGGGCGATGTCGGCGGCGACCGACAACGTGGGGCTCTTTTTTGGTGAGGATATCTTTGTCGCCTTCGGGGCGATCATCTTCATGCATAACTTTATGCTGGAATCCGGCGGGATCCAGACCGAACCGCTGCATATCGCGCTATGGGGGATCCCAACGGCAATTTGCGCTTTCCTGATCCACGGCGCGCGCCTGTGGCGGCTGGATAACTATCTGCAACGTGAAATGGCGAAGGCCAGCGCGGCGCAGACGGTCAAGGGAGCGGCGCAATGAATTTTCAGCAAAGCTACCTCTACTGGCTGGCGGGCATTGTTCTGCTGCTTGTCGCGATCATGTCCTGGCGGGACAAAGCCAACCCGCGCAGGTTAACGACGGGATTGTTCTGGGGCGTGTACGGCCTGCTGTTTTTGCTGGGCGACTGGACGTATCAGCTGGCGGGCGACAAGCGTACGGTGAATATTGCCGTAGGCGTCGCCGTGGTGCTGATGGCGCTGATCGCCGGGTTTGGCGGCGTGCGGCTCGGCAGCTATCACCAGCGCACCCGCGAGCAGCGTGAGGAGAGCGCGACGCGCCTCGGCAACCGTCTGTTTTATCCGGCGCTGGCGATCCCGGTGGTGACGGTGATCGGCGTGCTGATGTTCAACCATATTCCTGGTCTACAGGCCGGGCTGTTCGGGCCTGGCAATCACGCCACGCTGGTGACGCTGTTTTCGATGACCGCAGGCACGCTGATTGGCCTCGGTATGGCGATCAAAATGACCCATGAGAAAGTCCATCAGCCGATTCAGGAGGCGCGGCGTTTGCTCGACTCCATCGGCTGGGCGTTTATTCTGCCGCAGATCCTCGCCACGCTGGGTTTATTGTTCACCGCGGCGGGGGTGGGCAGCGGCATTTCGTATCTCACTCAGGCGTATTTCGCCGTTGACAGCCGCTTTATTGCGGTGGCGGTCTACACCATCGGAATGGCGTTGTTGACGATGGTGATGGGGAACGGCTTTGCCGCTTTCCCGATCGTGACCGCAGGTATCGGCATTCCGATTCTGGTGCTTCAGCACGGCGGCAACCCGGCGGTGATGGCGGCGATTGGCATGTTCTCCGGTTATTGCGGCACTTTAATGACGCCGATGGCGGCAAACTTTAATATCGTGCCCGCCGCGCTGCTGGATCTGCCGGACAAAAACGCAGTAATCAAAGCGCAGGTGCCGACCGGCGTACTGCTGCTTCTGGTCAACGTGTTGCTGATGTATTTCCTGATGTTCCTGTAAGGAGGAAGGATGAAAACGGTATTAATCACCGGCTTTGAGCCGTTTGGCGGCGAACGGATTAACCCTTCCTGGGAAGTGGTATCGCGCCTCGACAATGCTATCATCGGCAGATGTCGCGTGGTCGCGCGCCAGCTGCCGTGCGTATTTGGCGAATCGCTCACTGAGCTGAATGCGGCTATTGATGCGCTGTCTCCTTCCCTGGTACTGGCGGTCGGTCAGGCCGGCGGTCGTCCGGATATCACCGTTGAGCGCGTGGCGATCAACGTCGATGACGCCCGCATTCCTGATAATAAAGGCCAACAGCCGGTCGACGCGCCTGCTCTCGCCACGGTTTCGTAACCGCCAGTTTTCCGGCCTGCTGCTTGATCAGGCCTTCCTCGCAGGGCTGGGAAATTATCTGCGGGTCGAAATCCTCTGGCAGGTAGGGTTAAACGGCGCTCATAAGGCGAAAGCGCTAAGCGAAAGCCAGCTTGACGCGCTTTCGCACGCGCTGCTGGATATTCCGCGCTTGTCCTATACCACCCGTGGGCAGGTTGATGAGAATAAACATCATGGGGCGCTGTTTCGCTTTAAGGTCTTTCACCGCGACGGCGAAGCCTGCGAGCGCTGCGGCGGGATTATCGAAAAAACCACGCTCTCCTCGCGGCCGTTTTACTGGTGCCCTCGCTGTCAGCAATAGTCGGAACTGCCGTCGTTGCCTGATGGCGCTACGCTTATCAGGTCTACAATGGTTTTCTGGGCGCCCGGGTGGAGATAAAGCGCGCCACCGCCGGTCCGGTTAATAAGATGCTGAACAGGCGCAGGGTCTGCATCGCCATAATCAGCGCCATATCGGCGTTGCTGCCCGCGGCTATCACCGCTACGGTGTCCAGTCCGCCGGGGCTGGTGGCGAGATAGGCGGTCATAAAATCGATCTGCATGTAATGGGCCAGCCCCCACGCCATCGCCGCGCATATCGCCATCAGCGTAAAGACAGAGGCCAGAATCTGCGGCAGCGGGCGCAGCGCCATAAAAAACACCTGCTTGTCGAACCCAAGGCCGATGCGCCAGCCAATCGCCATATAAGCCATCGCCAGCAGCCACTCCGGCAGCTCAATCACCATCATGCCGCCGCTATGCAGCAGCGCGCCTGCCAGCATCGGCACCAGCATCGTTCCGGAAGGGATACGCAGCAGGCGACCGGCAACGCCCGCCGTCACCGCCAGCAGCAGGGTGTACAGCAGATTAGCGCTCAGCGGCGGAAACCATTCTACCTGCTGGCTGACGGCTTCGGCGCTGTCGCCGAGGATCAGGCGGGTGACCAGCACCGCCGCGCCCGCGACGAACAGCACCCGCAGGTACTGCATAAACGCCACCAGCCGGATATCGGCGCCATAGTCCTGCGCCATCGCTACCATTGCCGCCGCGCCGCCGGGAGAGGAGCCCCACGCGCCGGTATTGCCCGGCAGCGAACTGTAGCGCACCAGCAGCCAGCCGACCACCGCGCTTGAAATCAGCGTCACCAGCAGCACCGCCAGCACCACCGGCCAGTTAACGGCAAGGGTAGTAAGGATTGAACTGCTAAGGTTTTGCGCAATCATGCAGCCGAGAATCGCCTGAGCCGCGAGAAAGGCGGAGCGGGGGAGGGTCAGGGCGATGCCGCGCAGGCTGAAAACAATACCGGCGATCATCGGGCCGAGCAGCAGGGCCGCCGGGAGATGGAGGTGCAGAAACAGCAGGGAAAGAAGGAGCGACGCAAGAAACAACAAACCCCACTGCAAAAAAGGCATCCCATGCTCCTGATTAATATTTAACGAAGTTTCAGGAAATCATAGAGAAAGCGCGGGCAGATTAAAATAACGCGGGTCAAGAAAAGGGGGATACGCCGGATAGCGACGCTTACGCGCCTTATCCGGCAGAGTAACTTAACGCTTAATATCAGACTTAAAATCACGCTGTTCGTAGCCGGTGTACAGCTGACGAGGACGGGCGATTTTCATGCCTTCGCTGTGCATTTCATTCCAGTGCGCAATCCAGCCGACGGTACGCGCCATCGCGAAGATCACGGTGAACATGGAGGACGGAATGCCCATCGCTTTCAGAATGATACCGGAGTAGAAGTCCACGTTCGGGTAGAGTTTCTTCTCAATGAAGTACGGGTCGTTCAGCGCGATGTGCTCCAGCTCCATCGCCACTTCCAGCAGATCATCTTTGGTGCCCAGCTCTTTCAGCACTTCGTGGCAGGTTTCACGCATTACGGTGGCGCGCGGGTCGTAGTTCTTATACACGCGGTGGCCGAAGCCCATCAGGCGGAAAGAGTCATTCTTGTCTTTCGCGCGACGAACAAATTCCGGAATGTGTTGAACCGAGCTGATCTCTTCCAGCATCTTCAGCGCCGCTTCGTTTGCGCCGCCGTGCGCCGGTCCCCACAGGGAAGCGATACCGGCTGCGATGCAGGCAAACGGGTTCGCGCCGGAGGAGCCCGCGGTGCGGACGGTGGAGGTGGAGGCGTTCTGCTCATGGTCAGCGTGCAGGATCAGGATGCGATCCATCGCGCGTTCCAGTACCGGGTTCACTTCATACTCTTCGCACGGGGTGGCGAACATCATGCGCAGGAAGTTACCGGCGTAGGAGAGGTCATTACGCGGATAAATAAACGGCTGACCGATAGAGTACTTGTAACACATCGCCGCCATCGTCGGCATTTTGGACAGCAGGCGGAAGGCGGCGATTTCACGATGGCGCGGATTGTTAACATCCAGAGAGTCGTGATAGAACGCCGCCAGCGCGCCGGTGATCCCGCACATTACCGCCATCGGGTGAGAATCGCGACGGAAGGCGTGGAACAAACGGGTGATTTGCTCGTGGATCATCGTATGGCGGGTAACCGTGGTTCTGAACTCGTCGTACTCCGCCTGCGTCGGCTTTTCGCCGTACAGCAGGATGTAGCACACTTCCAGGTAGTTAGACTCGGTGGCTAACTGATCGATCGGGAAGCCGCGATGCAGCAAAATCCCTTCATCACCGTCGATAAAGGTAATTTTGGATTCGCAGGATGCGGTAGAGGTGAAACCCGGATCAAAAGTGAACATCCCCTTTGAACCCAGGCTACGAATATCAATAACGTCCTGACCCAGCGTGCCCTTCAGCACGTCCAGTTCAATAGCAGCATCACCATTCAGGGTGAGTTTTGCTTTTGTATCAGCCATTTACGGTCTCCTTAGCGCCTTATTGCTTGAGACTGCTCAGGTGAGATCTGTCTTCTACACTTTATCCTTCACGCTGCCTGCCAGCTGGCGACGCTCAAAAACCACGGTCATAACGTTATCGATGCGCCGGTGGCTTTTCTCGCCTGCCGCCTTGATGCAGCGAGAACGATGGTATGTAGCACAAAATTAACCGTTACCAGTTTGTTATTCGGCTCGCCGCTCTGCGAGAGAGAAGAAAACCAGGGTACAGAACAATGGGCGCGTGCAGGTAAATCAGTTAACTCATGGTGAATTAAAAACAAATCAACAACTTAGCAATCCGAATTATTCAACCTGTCTATCACTATTAACTGTACTGAAGGGATCGGTCAATATCTTCTTACTGTTACATAACTTATTAACAGGTTAAAGAGTGACCCCATAACTTTTACGCATTATATGCTTTTTCTGCTGTAGTTTGTAACAACTTTGTTTAATGATTGTCAAATCAGATGATTAAAAATTAAATAAATGTTGTTATCGTGATGTGGATCACTGTTCGGGATAAAACCCGACAAACTATATGTAGGTTAATTGTAATGATTTTGTGAACGTCCTATACTGCGGCCAGGTCTCCGGAATACCCTGCAATCCCGAGCCACCCAGCGTTGTAACGTGTCGTTTTAGCATCTGGAAGCAGTGTTTTACATGACGCGCAGTTATAGAAAGGACGCTGTCTGACCCGCACGCAGACCGGAGGAAGGAAATCCCGTCGTCTTTCAGGCTACAAGGAGGATGAACCTCTGTACCTGAAGTCAAAAGGGAATAATAAGAACAGCATGTGGGCGTTATTCATGATAAGAAATGTGAAAAAACAAAGACCTGTCAATCTGGATCTGCAAACTATCCGCTTCCCAATCACGGCGATAGCGTCCATTCTCCATCGCGTATCCGGCGTCATCACCTTCGTGGCGGTCGGGATTTTGCTGTGGTTACTGGGCACCAGCCTCTCATCACCGGAAGGTTTCCAGCAGGCGTCCGCTATCATGGGGAGCTTCTTCGTTAAATTTATCATGTGGGGCATCCTCACCGCGCTGGCTTATCACGTGGTCGGCGGCGTGCGCCATATGTTTATGGATTTTGGTTATCTGGAAGAAACATTCGAAGCGGGTCAACGCTCCGCCAAAATCGCTTTCGTTATCACTGTCGTGCTTTCACTTCTCGCAGGAGTCCTCGTATGGTAAGCAACGCCTCCGCATTAGGACGCAATGGCGTACATGATTTCATCCTGGTCCGTGCTACCGCTATCGTTCTGACGTTATACATCATCTACATGGTCGGGTTCTTCGCCACGAGCGGCAACCTGACCTGGGAAGCCTGGACCGGTTTCTTCTCATCGGCCTTCACCAAAGTCTTCACCCTGCTGGCGCTCTTTTCCATTCTGATTCATGCCTGGATTGGCATGTGGCAGGTGTTGACCGACTACGTTAAACCGCTGGCGATACGCCTGGGCCTGCAACTGGCTATCGTCGTTGCGCTGGTGGTTTACGTCATTTATGGATTTGTTGTGGTGTGGGGTGTGTAATGAAACTGCCAGTCAGAGAATTTGATGCTGTTGTAATCGGCGCAGGCGGCGCGGGTATGCGTGCGGCGCTGCAAATTTCCCAGAGCGGACAAACCTGTGCGCTGCTGTCCAAAGTGTTCCCGACTCGTTCGCACACCGTTTCCGCGCAGGGTGGGATCACCGTCGCGCTCGGCAATACCCATGAAGATAACTGGGAATGGCACATGTACGACACCGTAAAAGGGTCGGATTACATTGGTGACCAGGACGCGATTGAATATATGTGTAAGACCGGCCCGGAAGCGATTCTGGAGCTGGAGCATATGGGCCTGCCTTTTTCCCGTCTTGACGATGGCCGCATCTATCAGCGTCCGTTTGGCGGTCAGTCGAAAAATTTTGGCGGCGAACAGGCTGCCCGCACCGCGGCGGCGGCGGACCGTACCGGTCACGCGCTGCTGCACACGCTGTATCAGCAGAACCTGAAAAACCACACCACCATTTTCTCCGAGTGGTATGCGCTGGATCTGGTGAAAAACGCCGATGGCGCAGTGGTCGGCTGTACCGCGCTGTGCATCGAAACCGGTGAAGTGGTCTACTTCAAAGCCCGCGCTACCGTGCTGGCGACCGGCGGCGCAGGTCGTATCTATCAGTCCACCACCAACGCCCATATTAATACTGGGGACGGCGTCGGGATGGCGATTCGCGCTGGCGTGCCGGTGCAGGATATGGAGATGTGGCAGTTCCATCCGACCGGCATCGCCGGGGCGGGGGTTCTGGTCACCGAAGGCTGCCGTGGCGAAGGCGGCTATTTGCTGAACAAACACGGCGAGCGCTTTATGGAGCGTTACGCCCCGAATGCTAAAGACCTGGCAGGTCGTGACGTGGTGGCGCGTTCCATCATGATTGAGATCCGCGAAGGTCGCGGCTGCGACGGCCCGTGGGGCCCGCATGCCAAGCTGAAACTTGACCATCTGGGTAAAGAGGTTCTGGAATCCCGTCTGCCGGGTATCCTCGAGCTCTCCCGTACCTTCGCCCACGTTGATCCGGTGAAAGAGCCGATTCCGGTTATTCCAACCTGTCACTATATGATGGGCGGTATTCCGACCAAAGTGACCGGCCAGGCGCTGACCGTTAACGCCCAGGGCGAAGATGTGGTGATTCCGGGGCTGTTTGCGGTGGGTGAAATCGCCTGCGTTTCCGTCCACGGCGCTAACCGTCTGGGCGGCAACTCGCTGCTGGATCTGGTGGTGTTTGGTCGCGCGGCGGGCCTGCATTTACAAGAATCTATCGCCGAACAGGGCGCGCTTCGCGACGCCACAGAAGACGAGATCGATGCTTCTCTGTCCCGCCTGAACCGCTGGAACAACAATCGCGACGGCGAAGATCCGGTGGCGATCCGCAAAGCGTTGCAGGAGTGTATGCAGCATAACTTCTCGGTATTCCGCGAAGGCGACGCGATGGCGAAAGGGCTGGAGCAGCTGAAAGCGATCCGCGAGCGGCTGAAAAACGCCCGTCTGGACGATACATCCAGCGAGTTCAATACCCAGCGCGTCGAGTGCCTGGAGCTGGATAACCTGATGGAAACTGCCTATGCCACGGCGGTCTCCGCGAACTTCCGTACCGAAAGCCGCGGCGCGCATAGTCGCTTCGACTTCCCGGAACGTGATGATGAAAACTGGCTGTGCCATTCCCTGTATCTGCCAGAGACGGAGTCCATGACGCGACGTCAGGTCAACATGGAACCGAAACTGCGCCCGGCATTCCCGCCGAAGATTCGTACTTACTAATGCGGAGACAGGACAATGAGACTCGAGTTTTCAATTTATCGCTATAACCCGGATGTTGACGACGCTCCGCGCATGCAGGATTACACCCTCGAAGCGGAAGAAGGGCGCGACATGATGCTGCTGGATGCGTTAATCCAGCTGAAAGAGAAAGATCCGTCGCTGTCGTTCCGCCGCTCCTGTCGTGAAGGGGTGTGCGGTTCCGATGGCCTGAACATGAACGGCAAAAACGGCCTGGCGTGCATCACGCCGATTTCGGCGCTCAATCAGCTGGGTAAGAAAATTGTCATTCGTCCGCTGCCCGGTTTGCCGGTAATCCGCGATTTGGTGGTAGACATGGGGCAATTCTACGCACAATATGAGAAGATTAAGCCTTACTTGTTGAATAATGGGCAAAATCCTCCAGCGCGTGAGCATTTGCAGACGCCGGAACAGCGGGAAAAACTGGACGGGCTGTACGAGTGCATTTTGTGCGCCTGTTGCTCCACCTCCTGCCCGTCTTTCTGGTGGAGCCCGGACAAGTTTATCGGCCCGGCCGGTCTGTTAGCGGCCTATCGCTTCCTGATCGACAGTCGCGATACCGAAACCGACAGCCGTCTGGAAGGCATGAGCGATGCATTCAGCGTATTCCGCTGTCACAGCATCATGAACTGCGTCAGTGTTTGTCCGAAAGGGCTGAACCCGACGCGCGCTATCGGCCATATTAAGTCGATGCTGTTGCAGCGCAGCGCGTAAGTAACGCGCCGGATGGCGCTGCGCTTACCCGGCCTGGGATTTTGTAGGCCCGGTAAGCGTAGCGCCACCGGGCAAAAAATAGGAAATCTTTAAAAACCGCTACATTGCAGTAAAGGCAAGCCAACGAAGCCGCAGCCTGAACGCAGAAGATTAATGGCAGTTTTTAAAGGTTCCTTCGCGGGCCAGCAAGAGCTCGCAGGTGAACCCCGGCACGTACACGCAGTGTGCGTGGTAGTTTCTACGGCGAAAGTAAGCATATAAATGCTTAAGGGATCACGATGCAGAACAGCGCTTTGAAAGCCTGGTTGGACTCTTCTTACCTCTCTGGCGCAAACCAGAGCTGGATAGAACAGCTCTATGAAGACTTCTTAACCGATCCTGACTCGGTAGACGCAAACTGGCGTTCGACGTTCCAGCAGTTACCTGGTACCGGAGTCAAACCGGATCAACTCCATTCAAAAACACGTGAATATTTCCGTCGTCTGGCGAAAGATGCTTCACGTTACTCTTCTTCGATTTCCGACCCTGACGCCAATGTGAAGCAGGTTAAAGTCCTGCAGCTCATTAACGCTTATCGCTTCCGCGGTCATCAGCATGCGAATCTCGATCCGCTGGGGCTGTGGAAACAGGATACCGTCGCGGATCTGGATCCCTCCTTCCACGATCTGACCGAGGCCGATTTCCAGGAAACCTTTAACGTGGGTTCTTTTGCTATCGGCAAAGACACGATGAAGCTGGGCGATCTGATTGACGCGCTCAGGCAGACCTACTGCGGCTCTATCGGCGCGGAATACATGCACATTACCTCTACGGAAGAGAAGCGCTGGATCCAGCAGCGTATTGAGTCCGTAGCGGGCCATGCGACCTTCTCTGTGGAAGAGAAGAAACGCTTCCTCGGCGAGCTGACTGCCGCCGAAGGCCTGGAGCGCTATCTGGGCGCGAAATTCCCTGGCGCGAAACGCTTCTCGCTGGAAGGCGGCGACGCGTTAATCCCTATGCTTAAAGAGATGATCCGTCACGCCGGCAGCAGCGGCACCCGTGAAGTGGTGCTCGGCATGGCGCACCGCGGTCGTCTGAACGTTCTGATTAACGTGCTGGGTAAAAAACCGCAGGATCTGTTCGACGAATTCGCCGGTAAACATAAAGAACACCTCGGTACCGGCGACGTGAAGTACCATATGGGCTTCTCGTCCGATATCGAAACTGAAGGTGGCCTGGTTCACCTGGCGCTGGCGTTTAACCCGTCGCACCTGGAGATCGTCAGCCCGGTGGTGATGGGTTCTGTGCGCGCGCGTCTGGATCGACTGGATGAGCCGAGCAGCAACAAAGTGCTGCCGATCACTATTCACGGCGACGCGGCGGTAACCGGGCAGGGCGTGGTGCAGGAAACCCTGAACATGTCGAAAGCGCGCGGTTACGAAGTTGGCGGCACCGTTCGCATCGTTATCAATAACCAGGTGGGCTTCACCACCTCTAACCCGCTGGATGCCCGTTCCACCCCGTACTGCACCGACATTGGTAAAATGGTGCAGGCGCCGATCTTCCACGTTAACGCGGACGATCCGGAAGCGGTGGCGTTTGTCACCCGTCTGGCGCTGGACTTCCGTAATACTTTTAAGCGCGATGTGTTCATCGATCTGGTGTGCTACCGCCGTCACGGCCACAACGAAGCCGACGAGCCGAGCGCCACCCAGCCGCTGATGTATCAGAAAATCAAAAAGCATCCGACCCCGCGTAAAATCTACGCCGACAAGCTGGAGGCCGATAAGGTCGCCACGCTGGAAGATGCCACTGAAATGGTCAACCTCTACCGCGACGCGCTGGATGCCGGCGAATGCGTGGTGAAAGAGTGGCGGCCAATGAACATGCACTCCTTTACCTGGTCGCCGTATCTCAACCATGACTGGGAGGAAGCGTATCCGAATAAAGTGGAGATGAAGCGGCTCCAGGAGCTGGCGAAACGCATCAGTACGGTGCCGGAAGCGGTTGAAATGCAGTCCCGCGTCGCCAAGATTTACGGCGACCGCCAGGCGATGGCCGCCGGTGAGAAGCTGTTCGACTGGGGCGGCGCTGAAAACCTGGCCTACGCCACGCTGGTTGACGAAGGCATTCCGGTGCGTCTGTCCGGCGAAGACTCCGGGCGCGGCACCTTCTTCCACCGTCACGCGGTGATCCATAACCAGTCCAACGGCTCCACTTACACCCCGTTACAACACGTGCACAACGGGCAGGGCACCTTCCGCGTGTGGGACTCCGTGCTGTCTGAAGAGGCGGTGCTGGCGTTTGAATACGGTTACGCCACGGCGGAACCGCGTACCCTGACCATCTGGGAAGCGCAGTTTGGCGACTTCGCCAACGGCGCGCAGGTGGTTATCGATCAGTTCATCTCCTCCGGCGAGCAGAAATGGGGCCGCATGTGCGGTCTGGTGATGCTGCTGCCGCACGGCTACGAAGGGCAAGGGCCGGAGCACTCCTCCGCGCGCCTGGAGCGTTATCTGCAACTTTGCGCCGAGCAGAATATGCAGGTTTGCGTACCGTCCACTCCGGCGCAGGTGTATCACATGCTGCGTCGCCAGGCGCTGCGCGGGATGCGTCGTCCGCTGGTGGTGATGTCACCGAAGTCGCTGCTGCGTCATCCGCTGGCTGTGTCCAGCCTCAACGAACTGGCGAACGGCGCGTTCCTGCCGGCCATCGGCGAGATAGATGATATCGATCCGAAAGGCGTGAAGCGCGTGGTGATGTGTTCTGGTAAGGTTTATTACGATCTGCTGGAACAGCGTCGTAAAAACGATCAGAAAGATGTCGCCATCATCCGTATCGAACAGCTTTATCCGTTCCCGCATCAGGCGATGCAGGACGTGTTGAAACAGTATGCTCACGTACATGATTTTGTCTGGTGCCAGGAAGAGCCGCTTAACCAGGGCGCATGGTATTGCAGCCAGCATCATTTCCGTGAAGTGATTCCATTTGGGTCCGCTCTGCGTTATGCAGGCCGCCCGGCCTCCGCCTCTCCGGCGGTAGGGTATATGTCCGTTCACCAGAAACAGCAACAAGATCTGGTTAATGACGCGCTGAACGTCGATTAAATAAAGGATAAATAATGAGTAGCGTAGATATTCTTGTTCCCGACCTGCCTGAGTCCGTAGCGGACGCGACCGTCGCCACCTGGCACAAAAAACCAGGCGACGCCGTGGTTCGTGACGAAGTGCTGGTAGAAATCGAAACTGACAAAGTGGTACTGGAAGTACCGGCATCAGCGGACGGCATTCTGGATGCGGTTCTGGAAGACGAAGGCACCACCGTGACTTCCCGCCAGATCCTCGGTCGCCTGCGTGAAGGCAACAGCGCCGGTAAAGAGACCAGCGCCAAATCGGAAGAGAAAGCGTCGACTCCGGCACAGCGCCAGCAGGCCTCGTTGGAAGAGCAAAACAACGATGCGCTGAGCCCGGCGATCCGTCGCCTGCTGGCTGAACATAACCTCGAAGCCAGCGTGATTAAAGGCACCGGCGTCGGCGGCCGCATCACTCGCGAAGATGTGGAAAAACATCTGGCGAAAGCGCCGGCGAAAGAAGAGACGAAAGCGCCTGAAGCGGCGCCGACAGCGCAGCCTGCGCTCGGCGCGCGTAGCGAAAAACGCGTACCGATGACCCGCCTGCGTAAGCGCGTGGCCGAGCGTCTGCTGGAGGCGAAAAACTCCACCGCGATGCTGACGACCTTCAACGAAGTCAACATGAAGCCGATTATGGATCTGCGTAAGCAGTACGGCGAGGCGTTCGAGAAGCGTCACGGCATCCGTCTGGGCTTTATGTCCTTCTATGTGAAAGCGGTGGTGGAAGCGCTGAAACGCTTCCCGGAAGTCAACGCCTCTATCGACGGCGACGACGTGGTGTATCACAACTACTTCGACGTCAGCATGGCGGTCTCTACTCCACGCGGCCTGGTAACCCCGGTTCTGCGCGATGTGGATACGCTGGGCATGGCTGACATTGAGAAGAAAATTAAAGAGCTGGCGGTGAAAGGCCGTGACGGCAAACTGACCGTAGACGACCTGACCGGCGGTAACTTCACCATTACCAACGGCGGCGTATTTGGTTCCCTGATGTCCACCCCGATTATCAACCCGCCGCAGAGCGCGATCCTCGGGATGCACGCCATTAAAGATCGTCCGATGGCGGTCGATGGCAAGGTGGAGATCCTGCCGATGATGTATCTGGCGCTCTCCTACGATCACCGCCTGATCGACGGTCGTGAATCCGTGGGCTTCTTGGTGGCGATCAAAGAGCTGCTGGAAGATCCGACACGTCTGCTGCTGGACGTGTAGTAAACAAGAGTATCACCTGCCCCGTAGGCCGGATAAGGCATTCACGCCGCCATCCGGCGAGGGTGTACTGCCTGATAGCGCTATGCTAATCCGGCCTACGGGTTTAAAGATAACGATTACCTGAAGGATGGACAGAACACATGAACTTACATGAATATCAGGCAAAACAACTTTTTGCCCGCTATGGCTTACCGGCGCCGGTGGGTTATGCCTGTACTACTCCGCGTGAAGCTGAAGAAGCGGCATCGAAAATCGGTGCCGGTCCGTGGGTGGTGAAATGTCAGGTTCACGCTGGCGGTCGCGGTAAAGCGGGCGGTGTGAAGGTTGTCAAAAGCAAAGAAGAGATTCGCGCCTTTGCTGAGCACTGGCTGGGCAAACGTCTGGTGACCTATCAGACGGACGCCAACGGCCAGCCGGTTAACCAGATCCTGGTTGAAGCGGCGACCGATATTGATAAAGAGCTGTATCTCGGCGCGGTGGTTGACCGCAGCTCCCGTCGCGTGGTCTTTATGGCCTCGACCGAAGGCGGCGTAGAGATTGAAAAAGTGGCGGAAGAGACTCCGCACCTGATCCACAAAGTGGCGCTCGATCCGCTGGCCGGTCCGATGCCGTATCAGGGACGCGAACTGGCCTTTAAACTGGGTCTGGAAGGCAAACTGGTGCAGCAGTTCACCAAAATTTTCATGGGCCTGGCGACCATCTTCCTTGAGCGCGACCTGGCGCTGATTGAAATTAACCCGCTGGTGATCACGAAGCAGGGCGATCTGATCTGCCTCGACGGTAAGCTGGGCGCTGACGGTAACGCGCTGTTCCGCCAGCCGGATCTGCGCGAAATGCGCGACCAGTCGCAGGAAGACCCGCGCGAAGCGCAGGCGGCGCAGTGGGAGCTGAACTATGTGGCGCTGGATGGCAACATCGGCTGCATGGTGAACGGCGCCGGCCTGGCGATGGGGACAATGGATATCGTTAAGCTGCACGGCGGCGAACCGGCGAACTTCCTCGACGTGGGCGGCGGCGCGACCAAAGAGCGCGTTACCGAAGCGTTTAAAATTATCCTCTCTGACGACAACGTGAAAGCCGTTCTGGTTAACATCTTCGGCGGTATCGTCCGTTGCGACCTGATTGCCGACGGCATCATCGGCGCGGTGGAAGAAGTGGGCGTTAACGTCCCGGTTGTCGTTCGTCTGGAAGGCAACAACGCCGAACTCGGCGCGAAGAAACTGGCTGACAGCGGCCTGAATATTATTGCAGCGAAAAGTCTGACGGATGCAGCTCAGCAGGTTGTTGCCGCAGTGGAGGGGAAATAATGTCCGTTTTAATCGATAAAAACACCAAGGTTATCTGCCAGGGCTTCACCGGTAGCCAGGGGACCTTCCACTCCGAACAGGCGATTGCCTACGGCACGCAGATGGTCGGCGGCGTCACGCCGGGTAAAGGCGGCACGACCCATCTGGGTCTGCCAGTGTTCAATACCGTGCGTGAAGCGGTAGAAGCGACGGGCGCCATCGCCACCGTTATCTACGTTCCGGCGCCGTTCTGCAAAGATTCTATTCTCGAAGCGATCGACGCAGGCATCAAACTGATCATTACCATCACTGAAGGCATCCCGACGCTGGATATGCTGACCGTGAAGGTGAAGCTGGACGAAGCGGGCGTGCGCATGATCGGCCCGAACTGCCCGGGCGTGATCACCCCTGGCGAATGCAAAATCGGCATCATGCCGGGCCATATTCACAAACCGGGTAAAGTGGGCATCGTTTCCCGTTCCGGTACCCTGACCTATGAAGCGGTTAAGCAGACTACCGACTACGGCTTCGGCCAGTCCACCTGCGTGGGCATCGGCGGCGACCCGATCCCCGGCTCTAACTTCATCGACATCCTGAAGCTGTTCCAGGAAGATCCGCAGACCGAAGCGATCGTCATGATCGGCGAGATCGGCGGTAGCGCGGAAGAAGAAGCGGCGGCGTACATCAAAGATCACGTCACCAAGCCGGTAGTGGGCTACATTGCCGGTGTGACCGCGCCGAAAGGCAAACGTATGGGTCACGCGGGTGCCATTATCGCAGGCGGTAAAGGGACGGCGGATGAGAAATTCGCCGCGCTGGAAGCCGCAGGCGTGAAAACCGTCCGCAGCCTCGCCGACATCGGCGAAGCGCTGAAGGCAGTCATTAAGTAACACTAAGATATAAGAGTAAACGGCCCAAACCCTTCATTCACCCGTGATGAAGGGGGAAGGGTCGGTCCGATTTCGACATGGTTGGCCATCAGATGATGGCCTTTTTTTTATCTGTCGGTTTGCCAACGGAGCTTGTGGAAGGAGAAGGGGAGACGTCAGCGGGCGCTTTCTGCCCGGTTATGCGCGAACCTTTAACGATAAACCTGCCTGAACAGACAACAAACACCTTCCAGCCACGCGCTCGTGTTTTTTTATTAACGTAATAATAACCGCGTGGTGTTAATTTAAAACAATTCTAAGGTGAATTAATTGTGAATATTAAGCCCGGAAATCTTGTCTCTGAAAATAAAAGACACGCAGCTAACGAGAAATCGCACCTCTCCTGGCGGCGGAGGCAGGGCAAGTCACGTTAATTAAAACACTGTATTTTTATATATGGTTACTCAACAAGTATCCATACCTGCCTTTATAAATACATATAAGCAACATCTTGTTCACTAATGACACCAGTTGTAAACATAGTTAACAGAGTTGAGTGTTTTTGATTTAAATCAATGCCTAAACATTGGAAAATAGCATTAAAACGCGATAAATTGTCGCCTATCAAATTGGTGGAAAAGTGATAAATTTGGCATAAATTGATCGCTGTCGAAAAATGCAAATCTTCCTTAATAAAAACCTGTTTATTGTAAGGATTTTGCGGCGTAATATAATTGCGGGATCAATTTGAGATTTTTATTAACATATTTGTAACCTTTCACCCTTTCTGTTTGCGTTCTGCAAAAGCGGCGAAGGTGGAAGCGCGCAAATTAATTTGTATTGGGGCATGCGTGTGACCCTTTCTGACGGGGTTCACTCTCGGAGTCTTCATGCGATGAGCAAGGAGTCAAGATGTTAGATATAGTCGAACTGTCGCGCTTACAGTTTGCCTTGACCGCGATGTACCACTTCCTTTTTGTGCCGCTGACGCTCGGTATGGCGTTTCTGCTGGCCATTATGGAAACGGTCTACGTCCTTTCCGGCAAACAGATTTATAAAGATATGACTAAATTCTGGGGCAAGTTGTTTGGCATCAACTTCGCTCTGGGTGTGGCAACAGGGCTGACCATGGAGTTCCAGTTCGGGACTAACTGGTCTTACTATTCCCACTACGTTGGGGATATCTTCGGTGCGCCGCTGGCGATCGAAGGTTTGATGGCCTTCTTCCTCGAATCCACCTTTGTAGGTCTGTTCTTCTTCGGTTGGGACCGTCTGGGCAAAGTTCAGCACATGGCTGTGACCTGGCTGGTGGCATTAGGTTCTAACCTCTCAGCGCTGTGGATCCTCGTCGCGAACGGCTGGATGCAGAACCCTATCGCATCGGATTTCAACTTCGAAACCATGCGTATGGAGATGGTGAGCTTCTCTGAACTGGTGCTGAACCCGGTCGCCCAGGTGAAATTTGTTCACACCGTGGCCTCTGGCTATGTGACCGGCGCGATGTTCATCCTCGGCATCAGCGCTTACTACCTGCTGAAAGGCCGCGATATCGCCTTCGCCAAACGCTCCTTTGCTATCGCCGCCAGCTTCGGTATGGCTGCCGTGCTGTCTGTTATTGTTCTGGGTGATGAATCCGGTTACGAAATGGGCGACGTGCAGAAAACGAAACTCGCCGCCATCGAAGCCGAGTGGGAGACTCAGCCTGCGCCGGCTGCCTTCACCCTGTTCGGCATTCCGGATCAGGATTCGCAGGAAAATAAATTCGCTATCCAGATCCCTTACGCGCTGGGCATCATCGCCACCCGTTCCGTCGACACGCCGGTTATCGGTCTGAAAGACCTGATGGTGCAGCATGAAGAGCGTATCCGTAACGGGATGAAAGCTTACCAACTGCTGGAGCAGCTGCGCGCCGGTTCTACCGACCAGGCGGTTCGCGACCAGTTCAACAGCATGAAGAAAGACCTCGGTTACGGTCTGCTGCTGAAACGCTATACCCCGAACGTCTCTGATGCGACGGAAGCGCAGATTCAGCAGGCGACGAAAGATTCTATTCCTCGCGTTGCGCCGCTGTACTTCGCGTTCCGTATCATGGTGGCATGCGGCTTCCTGCTGCTGGCTATCATCGCGCTCTCTTTCTGGAGCGTGATCCGCAACCGCATCGGCGAGAAAAAATGGCTGCTGCGCGCCGCGCTGTACGGTATTCCACTGCCGTGGATCGCCGTTGAAGCAGGCTGGTTTGTCGCGGAATATGGCCGTCAGCCCTGGGCTATCGGCGAGGTATTGCCGACCGCCGTGGCGAACTCGTCCCTGAGGCCAGGCGACCTGCTGTTCTCCATGTTCCTGATTTGCGGTCTGTATACCCTGTTCCTGGTGGCTGAACTGTTCCTGATGTTCAAGTTCGCACGCCTTGGCCCAAGCAGCCTGAAAACCGGTCGCTATCACTTTGAGCAGTCCACCGTGGCTTCTCAGCCGGCACGCTAAGACAGGAGTCGTCAAATGATCGATTATGAAGTACTACGTTTTATCTGGTGGCTGCTGGTTGGCGTTCTGCTGATTGGTTTTGCAGTTACCGATGGCTTCGACATGGGGGTGGGCATGCTCACCCGTTTCCTCGGTCGTAACGACACCGAGCGTCGAATTATGATTAACTCCATCGCCCCGCACTGGGACGGCAACCAGGTGTGGCTGATCACCGCTGGCGGCGCGCTGTTCGCCGCCTGGCCGATGGTTTACGCCGCGGCGTTCTCCGGCTTCTATGTGGCGATGATCCTTGTGCTGGCGTCGTTGTTCTTCCGTCCGGTCGGTTTTGACTACCGCTCCAAGATTGAAGACACCCGCTGGCGCAACATGTGGGACTGGGGCGTCTTCGTCGGCAGCTTCGTGCCGCCGCTGGTGATTGGGGTGGCCTTCGGTAACCTGCTGCAGGGCGTACAGTTCCACGTCGACGAGTATCTGCGTCTGTACTACACCGGTAACTTCTTCCAGCTGCTGAACCCGTTCGGTCTGCTGGCGGGCGTGGTCAGCGTCGGGATGATCATCACCCAGGGTGCGACCTATCTGCAAATGCGTACCGTTGGCGAACTGCATTTGCGCGCCCGCGCGACGTCGCAAATCGCCGCGCTGGTCACGCTGGTATGCTTCGCACTGGCGGGCGTCTGGGTGGTGTACGGTATCGACGGCTATGTGGTGACCTCGGTTATCGATCACCATGCCGCTTCTAACCCGCTGACCAAAGAAGTCGCGCGTGAAGCGGGCGCCTGGCTTGTGAACTTCAATAACGCGCCGATCCTGTGGCTGGTGCCGGCGCTGGGCGTTGTTCTGCCGCTGCTGACTATCCTGACGTCGCGGATGGAGAAAGGGGCATGGGCGTTCCTGTTCTCTTCTCTGACGCTGGCCTGCATCATCCTGACGGCCGGTATCGCGATGTTCCCGTTCGTGATGCCATCCAGCACCATGATGAACGCCAGCCTGACCATGTGGGATGCGACCTCCAGCCAGATGACGCTGAATCTGATGACCTGGGTTGCGGTGGTGTTTGTGCCGATCATCCTGATCTACACCAGCTGGTGTTACTGGAAGATGTTTGGCCGCATCACCAGAGAACACATTGAAAGCAACACCCACTCTCTGTACTAAGTAAGGAGCAAACATATGTGGTATTTCGCCTGGATTCTGGGAACGCTTCTTGCCTGTGCATTTGGCATCATTACTGCGCTGGCCCTTGAGCACGTCGAGGCAAGCAAAGCCGGTCAAGAAGAACACTGATGACCAACCTGATCGCGATGTTCTATAACGCGATGGATAAGCGCCCGTTACGGGCGCTTTCTTTGCTGATGGCGTTATTGTTAGCAGGATGTATGTTTTGGGATCCCTCCCGCTTCGCGGCGAGGACCAGTTCGCTGGCGATCTGGCAAGGCTTCCTGCTGATGTGGGCGGTCTGCGCAGGCATCATCCACGGTGTCGGCTTTCGCCCGCGCGCCGCGCGCTGGCAGGGTATTTTCTCGCCTCTGCTGGCCGATATCGTCCTCATCGCCGGGCTGCTTTTCTTCTTCTTTTGAATAAGAAATATCCTGAATAATCGATGGGCTTGCATAAGCCCATATATTTTTACGCTCCCTTAACTTCCCCCCATTCCCAAGCCTTTACAGCGCGCGTATAGTAGCAACGTTTAAAAGTTCTCTCTTTTGTTGCATTACCGGGATGTAAAGTGAATACGACGCTATATACAACAGCATTCTTGATGGATCGCGACAGCAAGGACGCGCATCGCCTGGCGCTGACACAAGTCAGCGGCGAGTGTGAGCGGACGAAGCCAGTAAAGAGGCGGCAGGAATGAGTCAGTATATATTTCGATGGCCGGTGCGCGTCTATTACGAAGACACCGACGCCGGTGGGGTGGTTTACCACGCCAGCTATGTCGCTTTTTATGAAAGAGCGCGCACAGAAATGCTGCGTCATCATCACTTCAGCCAGCAGGCGCTGCTGGAGGAGCGGGTGGCCTTCGTGGTGCGTAAAATGACGCTGGAATATTATGCGCCTGCGCGGCTCGACGACATGCTCGAAGTCCAGAGCGAAATTACGTCAATGCGTGGCACCTCTATGGTTTTCACGCAACGCATTGTCAACGCAGAGAACACCGTGCTCAATGAGGCAGAGGTGCTGATCGTGTGCGTTGATCCACTCAAAATGAAGCCTCGTGCGCTTCCCAAGTCTATTGTCGCGGAGTTTAAGCAGTGACTGACATGAATATCCTTGATTTGTTCCTGAAGGCAAGCCTTCTGGTTAAACTTATCATGTTGATTTTGATTGGTTTTTCAATCGCATCCTGGGCTATTATCATCCAGCGGACCCGTATTCTCAACGCAGCGGCGCGTGAAGCCGAAGCGTTTGAAGACAAATTCTGGTCCGGTATCGAACTGTCTCGCCTGTATCAGGAGAGCCAGGGTCGTCGCGATAGCCTCGCCGGTACGGAACAAATCTTCTATAGCGGGTTCAAAGAGTTTGCCCGTTTGCATCGGGCCAACAGCCACGCGCCGGAAGCCATTGTCGAAGGGGCGTCTCGGGCGATGCGCATCTCTATGAACCGTGAGCTGGAAAATCTGGAAACGCACATCCCGTTTCTTGGTACCGTCGGTTCCATCAGCCCGTATATCGGTCTGTTCGGCACCGTGTGGGGGATCATGCATGCGTTTATCGCTCTCGGGGCGGTAAAACAGGCGACCCTGCAAATGGTGGCGCCGGGGATCGCGGAGGCGCTGATCGCCACGGCGATTGGTCTGTTTGCGGCAATTCCTGCGGTAATGGCTTACAACCGTCTGAACCAGCGCGTGAACAAGCTGGAACTGAATTACGACAACTTTATGGAAGAGTTTACCGCGATTCTGCACCGTCAGGCGTTTACCGTTAGCGAGAGCAACAAGGGGTAAGCCATGGCGAGATCGCGTGGACGAGGTCGTCGCGACCTGAAGTCCGAAATCAACATCGTACCGTTGCTCGACGTGCTGCTGGTGCTGCTGCTGATCTTTATGGCGACAGCGCCGATCATCACTCAGAGCGTGGAGGTCGATCTGCCGGACGCCACGGAGTCGCAGGCGGTGAGCAGCAACGACAATCCGCCGGTGATTATTGAAGTGTCCGGCGTTGGGCAGTACAGCGTGGTGGTCGAGAAAGATCGCATGGATCAGCTGCCGCCGGAGCAGGTGGTGGCGGAAGCGAAAAGCCGCCTGGCGTCCAATCCGAAAACGGTCTTCTTGATCGGTGGCGCGAAAGACGTCCCTTACGATGAAATAATTAAAGCGCTGAACTTGTTACACAGCGCGGGTGTGAAGTCGGTTGGCTTAATGACTCAGCCTATCTGACCATCTGCGTTTCTGGCTTGAAAGAAAGCGTGTAACAGGCGAACAGTTTTTGGGAACCGAGAGTGTCAAAGGCAACCGAACAAAACGACAAGCTCAAGCGGGCGATAATTATTTCAGCGGTGCTGCATGTCATCTTATTTGCAGTGCTGATCTGGAGTTCGTTCGATGAGCATATAGAGGCTTCAGCCGGCGGCGGCGGTGGATCTTCCATCGACGCCGTGATGGTTGATCCTGGCGCCGTGGTTCAGCAGTACGAACGTCAACAGCAGCAGCAGTCCAGCGCGCAGCGGGCCAAAGAGCAGCGTGAAAAACTGGCGCAGCAGCAGGCGGAAGAACTGCGTGAGAAGCAGGCGGCGGAACAGGAACGCCTGAAGCAGATCGAAAAAGAGCGTTTAGCCGCGCAGGAGCAGCAAAAGCAGGCCGAAGCCGAGGCGAAGAAAGCGCTGGAGCAGAAGCAGCAGGCGGAAGAGGCTGCGAAAAAAGCGGCTGCCGAGGCGAAAGCGAAAGCCGACGCTCAGGCGAAAGAGGCCGCGGAAGCGGCGAAGAAAGCCGCGGCGGACGCGCAGAAAAAGGCGGAAGCGGAAGCGGCTAAAGCGGCGGCGGACGCGAAGAAAAAAGCCGAAGCCGAAGCGGCTAAAGCTGCTGCCGACGCGAAGAAAAAAGCAGAAGCAGAAGCCGCTAAAGCCGCTGCCGACGCGAAGAAGAAGGCGGAAGCCGAGGCTGCAAAACAGGCGCAGGCCGAAGCGGCGAAGAAAGCGGCGGCGGAAAAAGCCGCGGCTGAGAAGAAAGCAGCCGCCGAAAAAGCCGCCGCGGAGAAGAAAGCCGCAGCGGAGAAAGCGGCTGCCGATAAGAAGGCGGCTGCGGCTAAAAAAGCGGCCGCAGAGAAAGCTGCCGCAGAGAAAGCGGCGGCGGCATCAGGCGTTGATGACCTGCTGGGCGATCTCAGCTCCGGTAAGAATGCGCCGAAAACCGGCGGCGGAGCGAAAGGGAACAATGTTTCTCCCGCCGGGAGTGGTAATACTAAAAATAATGGCGCATCAGGCGCGGATATCAGCAACTATGCCGGGCAGATTAAGTCCGCCATCGAAAGCAAGTTTTATGACGCATCGTCTTATGCAGGCAAGACCTGTACGCTGCGGATAAAACTGGCCCCGGACGGTTTGTTGCTCGATATTCAGTCTGAAGGTGGCGATCCCGCGCTTTGTCAGGCCGCGCTTGCTGCCGCCCGACAGGCGAAGATTCCAAAACCACCGAGCCAGGCAGTGTACGAAGTGTTTAAAAACGCGCCTCTGGACTTCAAACCGTAAGCTAAACTTTTCCCCGTCGCGGCGGGGAAAACATTCTTCGGCAGTCGCTGGGTTCTGGTAGTTTTGTGTATTTGAGTTTGTTAACATTCTGCTAAATTATCGTGGGCCTTCCGCCCGGATAAGGGAGATATGATGAAGCAGGCATTACGAGTAGCATTTGGTTTTCTGATGCTGTGGGCGGCGGTGCTGCACGCAGAAGTACGTATCGAGATCACCCAGGGGGTGGACTCGGCGCGCCCGATTGGCGTTGTGCCATTCCAGTGGGCGGGGCCGGGTGCGGCGCCTGAAGATATCGGCGGTATCGTGGGCGCAGATCTGCGCAACAGCGGTAAATTCAACCCGTTAGATCGCTCCCGTCTGCCGCAACAGCCGGGTACGGCGCAGGAAGTTCAGCCTGCGGCATGGTCGGCGCTGGGGATCGACGCGGTAGTAATCGGTCAGGTGACGCCGAATCCAGACGGCTCCTACAATGTTGCTTATCAACTGGTGGACACCGGCGGCGCGCCGGGGACGGTGCTGGCGCAGAACTCTTATAAAGTGAACAAGCAGTGGCTGCGCTATGCCGGTCATACCGCCAGTGACGAAGTGTTCGAAAAGCTGACCGGTATCAAAGGCGCTTTCCGGACCCGTATCGCTTATGTAGTTCAGACTAACGGCGGTCAGTTCCCTTATGAACTGCGCGTTTCTGACTACGATGGTTACAACCAGTTCGTGGTTCACCGTTCTCCGCAGCCGCTGATGTCACCGGCGTGGTCGCCGGATGGCTCTAAACTGGCTTACGTCACCTTTGAAAGCGGTCGTTCGGCGCTGGTTATCCAGACGTTGTCGAACGGCGCGGTGCGTCAGGTGGCCTCGTTCCCGCGTCACAACGGCGCGCCTGCGTTCTCTCCGGATGGCAGCAAGCTGGCGTTTGCGCTGTCTAAAACCGGTAGCCTGAACCTGTACGTTATGGACATCGGTTCCGGTCAGATCCGTCAGGTGACTGACGGTCGTAGCAACAACACGGAACCGACCTGGTTCCCGGACAGCCAGAACCTGGCCTTTACCTCTGACCAGGCCGGTCGTCCGCAGGTGTATAAAGTTAACGTCAACGGCGGCGCTCCGCAGCGTATTACCTGGGAAGGTTCACAAAACCAGGATGCGGATGTCAGCAGCGACGGCAAATTTATGGTAATGGTAAGCTCGAATAATGGTCAGCAGCACATTGCCAAACAAGATCTGGTAGCGGGTGGCGTACAGGTTCTGTCGTCAACGTTTCTGGACGAAACGCCAAGTCTGGCACCTAACGGCACTATGGTAATCTACAGCTCTTCTCAGGGGATGGGATCCGTGCTGAATTTGGTTTCTACAGATGGGCGTTTCAAAGCGCGTCTTCCGGCAACTGATGGACAGGTTAAATTCCCTGCCTGGTCGCCGTATCTGTGATAATAAATAATTGATTAATAAAGGAATCATTGAAATGCAACTGAACAAAGTGCTGAAAGGGCTGATGATTGCTCTGCCTGTTATGGCTATTGCGGCATGTTCTTCCAACAAGAACGCCAGCAATGACGGCAGCGAAGGCATGCTGGGTGCCGGCACTGGTATGGATGCAAACGGCAGCGGCGGCAACATGTCCTCCGAAGAGCAGGCGCGTCTGCAGATGCAACAGCTGCAGCAGAACAACATCGTTTACTTCGATCTGGATAAGTACGACATCCGTTCTGACTTCGCTGCGATGCTGGATGCGCACGCTAACTTCCTGCGTAGCAACCCGTCTTACAAAGTCACCGTAGAAGGTCACGCGGACGAACGTGGTACTCCTGAGTACAACATCTCCCTGGGTGAACGTCGCGCCAACGCTGTGAAGATGTATCTGCAGGGTAAAGGCGTTTCTGCTGACCAGATCTCCATCGTTTCTTACGGTAAAGAAAAACCTGCAGTACTGGGCCACGACGAAGCGGCTTACGCTAAAAACCGTCGCGCCGTACTGGTTTACTAAGAGAATTGCATGAGCAGTAACTTCAGACATCATGTATTGAGTCTGTCGTTACTGGTTGGCATAGCGGCCCCCTGGGCCGCTTTTGCTCAGGCGCCAATCAGTAGTGTCGGCTCAGGCTCGGTCGAAGACCGCGTCATTCAACTCGAGCGTATTTCTAACGCTCACAGCCAGCTTTTAACCCAACTCCAGCAGCAACTCTCTGATAACCAGGCCGATATCGACTCTCTGCGTGGACAAATCCAGGAAAGTCAGTATCAGCTTAACCAGGTTGTCGAGCGGCAGAAGCAGATTCTGTTGCAGATAGAGAGTCTGAGCAGCGGCGGCGCTGCCGCGCAGTCTGCGGGCGGTGAGCAGAGCGGGGCGGCGGCAGGGGCTGCTACGGCTACGCCTGACGCTCCCGCCTCTGGCGCAGTGCCGGTACAAAGCGGCGACGCCAATACCGATTACAACGCGGCCATTGCGCTGGTGCAGGATAAATCCCGCCAGGATGACGCCATTGCCGCATTTCAGAATTTCATCAAAAAGTATCCTGATTCAACCTACCAGCCGAATGCCAACTACTGGCTCGGCCAGTTGAATTACAACAAGGGTAAAAAAGATGATGCCGCCTATTATTTCGCTTCGGTGGTGAAGAACTATCCGAAGTCGCCTAAAGCTGCGGACGCGATGTTTAAAGTCGGCGTGATTATGCAGGACAAGGGCGATACGGCCAAAGCGAAGGCGGTTTATCAGCAGGTTATCAGCAAATACCCTGGCACGGACGGCGCGAAGCAGGCGCAAAAACGTCTCGGCGCGATGTAATGCGCACCATACGACCAGAAATCGAATTATTTCTGGTCGTGTCGTGCGATTCATAAGCAGTTGAGTGATCTGCATCGAAATTTTAGTTGCGCTGAATTCTGAAATCAGTAATATATGCCGCCGTTGCCACGGGATATCAGATAAACCAAAAGCAGCAAAAATTGGGTCGTTAGCTCAGTTGGTAGAGCAGTTGACTTTTAATCAATTGGTCGCAGGTTCGAATCCTGCACGACCCACCAGTTTTAACGTCGAACTCAGATGTTAAACGTGAAGGATAACGTTGCGACAGCAACGGCCCGTGAGGGCGAGGCGAAGCCGAGTCATCCTGCACGATCCACCAATTTTTATTGGTTTGAGTAATAATTCAGGCAACACCCGAACGGGTCGTTAGCTCAGTTGGTAGAGCAGTTGACTTTTAATCAATTGGTCGCAGGTTCGAATCCTGCACGACCCACCATTTTAACGGTGGAAACGGGTAGAAAGCGTGAAGGATAACGTTGCGACAGCAACGGCCCGCAGGGCGAGGCGAAGCCGAGTCATCCTGCACGACCCACCAGCCTGAATGAGTAAGAAGTAAATCCCGCAAGGGGTCGTTAGCTCAGTTGGTAGAGCAGTTGACTTTTAATCAATTGGTCGCAGGTTCGAATCCTGCACGACCCACCAGTTTTAACGTCGAACTCAGATGTTAAACGTGAAGGATAACGTTGCGATAGCAACGGCCCGAAGGGCGAGCGCAGCGAGTCATCCTGCACGACCCACCAGTGTGAAAAGGCGCCCTAAAGGCGCCTTTTTGCTATGTGCCGAATTCGTGCCTGATGGCGCTTCGCTTATCAGGCCAGGGTTACTCGCGCTTTGTAGGCCGGATAAGGCGTTTACGCCGCCATCCGGCAATCCGCGCGTATTTGTTGTGACTTTCTCTGCCCAATCGGCTATCTTGTTTAGCATATAAAACACATATGGCCGATTATGGCGTAATCACGCTTTTTATCGGTTATTTCGTTAAGCGAGTAAAACGAGAAAGCATGATGAGCGTGATGTTTGATCCGGAAGCTGCAATCTATCCATTTCCCCCAAAACCCGTCCCGCTGAGCGTTGACGAAAAGCAATTCTACCGCGAAAAAATCAAACGTCTGCTGAAAGAGCGGGATGCGGTGATGGTCGCGCATTACTATACCGATCCGGAAATTCAGCAGCTTGCGGAAGAGACCGGCGGCTGCATTTCGGACTCTCTGGAGATGGCGCGCTTTGGCGCGAAGCATCCGGCCTCCACGCTACTGGTGGCTGGCGTACGCTTTATGGGCGAAACCGCCAAAATCCTCAGCCCGGAAAAAACCATCCTGATGCCGACGCTGCAGGCGGAATGCTCGCTCGATCTCGGCTGTCCGATTGCAGAGTTCAGCGCCTTTTGCGATGTGCATCCGGAGCGCACGGTAGTGGTGTACGCCAACACCTCCGCCGCGGTGAAAGCGCGCGCGGACTGGGTGGTGACCTCCAGCATTGCCGTTGAACTGATTGAGCATCTGGATAGCCTGGGAGAGAAAATCATCTGGGCGCCGGATCGTCATCTCGGCAATTATGTGCAGAAACAGACCGGCGCTGACGTATTATGCTGGCAGGGTGCCTGTATCGTTCATGATGAGTTTAAAACTCAGGCGCTGGCCCGGATGAAAGGGCTGTATCCCGATGCGGCCATCCTTGTGCACCCGGAATCACCGCAGGCGATTGTCGATATGGCCGATGCCGTCGGCTCCACCAGCCAGCTTATCAACGCGGCAAAAACGCTGCCGCATACGCAACTGATTGTGGCGACCGACCGGGGCATTTTCTACAAAATGCAGCAGGCGGTTCCGGGCAAGGAGTTACTGGAAGCGCCGACCGCCGGGGAAGGCGCCACCTGCCGCAGCTGCGCGCACTGTCCGTGGATGGCGATGAACGGACTGAAGGCGATTGCCGAGGGGCTGGAGCAGGGCGGACCACATCATGAGATTCAGGTTGATGCCGCCTTACGTGAGGGCGCATTATTGCCGTTAAACCGCATGCTGGATTTTGCGGCTACACTACGTGCGTAAATAATAAAAATGCTCTGGGGGAAAGATGGACTTTTTTAGCACGCAGAATATCCTGGTACATATCCCGATCGGCGCCGGCGGCTACGATCTGTCATGGATCGAAGCGGTAGGGACGATCGCCGGATTACTGTGCATTGGTCTTGCCAGTATGGAAAAGATCAGCAATTACTTTTTTGGCCTGATCAACGTCACGCTGTTCGCCATCATTTTCTTTCAGATCCAGCTCTATGCCAGCCTGTTGCTGCAACTGTTTTTCTTTGCGGCGAATATCTACGGCTGGTATGCGTGGTCGCGGCAGAATACGCAGAACGAGGCCGAACTGAAAATTCGCTGGCTACCCTTGCCCAAAGCGCTTGGCTGGCTGGCGGTTTGCGTGGTGGCGATTGGGCTGATGACTGTTTATATCGATCCGGTCTTTGCCTTCCTGACCCGTATCGCGGTGACGGCAATGCAGGCGCTGGGGTTACAGGTTGCGATGCCGGTGCTTCAGCCGGACGCTTTCCCGTTCTGGGACTCCTGCATGATGGTGCTGTCCATTGTGGCGATGATCCTCATGACGCGTAAGTACGTCGAAAACTGGCTGCTGTGGGTGATCATTAACGTGATTAGCGTGGTGATTTTCGCCCTGCAGGGCGTCTATGCGATGTCGCTGGAATACCTGATCCTCACCTTTATCGCCCTCAACGGCAGCCGGATGTGGATTAACAGCGCACGTGAACGAGGCTCGCGCGCGCTGTCCCACTAATGGTGATGATGAGCATGGCCGGACGCCGTCTGATTCAGATGGCAGTCCGCGCCGTGGCAGGGCTGGTATTCCATCTGAATGGTGGCGTGTTCAATCTGGTAATGATGTGCGAGAAAATGCTGGATGCGCGCCAGCAGGGCATCATGGTCGTGCGGCGGGATCACCTGCGCATGAAGAGTCATCACCGGTTTTTCCCCTACCATCCAGACATGCACATGATGAACGTTGCGCACTTCGGGAACTTCCTGGCTGAGGCGGCGTCGCAGCGCGGCAATGTCCAGCGACAGCGGCGCGCCTTCCAGCAGTTCGTTAACGCTGTCTTTCAGTAAGCGCCATGCGCTGCGCAGCACCAGCAGCGAAACCAGTATCGACAGTATCGGATCGGCAGGCGTCCAGCCCGTCCAGATAATGATCAGCGCCGCCGCAATCGCGCCGACCGAGCCGAGCAAATCTCCCATTACATGAAGCGCCGCCGCCCGCACGTTAAGGTTTTTCTCCTCGCTGCCGCGATGGAGGATCCAGAAGGCGAGAATATTCGCCAGTAGCCCCGCTATGGCAATGGTCATCATCATGCCACCGGCAACCGGACGCGGCGTGTAGAAGCGCTCAATCGCTTCCCAGACGATTAACAGGGTAATCACCACTAATGCAATGGCGTTCACAAATGCGGCCAGCGTGGTGAGTCTCAGCCAGCCAAACGTGTGGCGGACGGTCGGAGGGCGACGTGCAAACTGAACGGCCAACAGGGCGAACAGCAGCGCGGCGGCGTCGGTCAACATATGCCCGGCGTCGGCCAGCAGCGCCAGCGAGCCGGATAAAATGCCGCCTGCGACCTCCAGCAGCATAAATCCCGCCGTAACGCAAAACGCCAGCAGCAGACGGCGGGCGTTATTATCTTCAGGCAGGTTGGGCGTTGAGTGAGAGTGTGCGTGCGCCATGAATGTCATCCCTTGATAAATTCTCTCTTAACTGTATGACATCATACCGTTTTGGGTTGAATAAAATTAAAAAGGAGAGCCTTAGCTCTCCTGTTATCAGTCTGACAGACTGATTTACCGTTACTGAGTGGTGCCATCAGTTTTGGTATCAACATTGTTATTGGTGCCGTCGCCGGTTTCCACTTTCTTATTCACATCCGGACAGCGACCATCTTTACACATGGTGTTTTTATGCACCTCGTCTTTGGTCATATCATCAGTCATCCCATCCTGGGTTGTGGATGTCCCGGGCGACTGCTGGGCGCCGCTGGTATTGGTATTGGTGTTACCGGTATTGATATTTGTACCGTCGAGGTTATTCGGCGCGACGTTTTGCTTAGCGTCCGGCGCGACCTGACCGGCATCTGCGGCGGCGTTAGCCTGGCCGTTGTTAGTTTGCGCGCCGGTATCGGCAGCAAGCGCTGCGCCGCTGGCAAGGCTGAGCGTGGCAGTCAGAAAAAGTGAAGCCAATTTGGTCATTTTCATAAGTTGCTCCTGTTCTGGTCGAGATGTCGGATAACGTCTTCCAACAGTGCATTTGCCATTTAAAGAGGGATGGCCATGGTTAAAGATTTCAGCAAGGTGAAAATGCCCCGCAGAGAATCTTGAAAAAAAACATAAACAGAGAGATTACAGTTAAAAATTGTAGGATAGATCTCGTTTTTCGCTACATTCTGGCGTTTTTATACCTGATTCCAGGATTAATCCGTTCAAACTGTAAAATCCCGTTTACACTTCCTGACTGAAGATATAGATTGGAGGGATTGCATTCATTTATATAAGTATGGCAACACTGGAATAATCATGAATTATCAGAACGACGATTTACGCATTAAAGAGATCAACGAGTTACTCCCCCCTGTCGCACTGCTGGAAAAATTTCCCGCGAGCGAAAATGCCGCGAATACGGTGGCCCATGCGCGTAAAGCGATACATAAGATTCTGAAAGGTAACGACGATCGCCTGTTAGTGGTGATTGGTCCCTGCTCGATTCACGATCCGGTTGCTGCAAAAGAGTATGCGGGTCGCCTGCTGGCGCTGCGCGAAGAACTGAAAGACGAGCTGGAAATCGTTATGCGCGTCTATTTTGAAAAGCCACGCACCACCGTTGGCTGGAAAGGGCTGATTAACGATCCGCATATGGATAACAGCTTCCAGATTAACGACGGTCTGCGCATCGCGCGTAAGCTGCTGCTGGATATCAACGATAGCGGACTGCCGACGGCGGGCGAGTTCCTTGATATGATCACCCCGCAATACCTGGCGGATCTGATGAGCTGGGGCGCGATTGGCGCGCGCACCACCGAGTCGCAGGTGCACCGTGAACTGGCTTCCGGCCTTTCCTGCCCGGTCGGTTTTAAAAACGGCACCGATGGCACTATCAAAGTGGCGATTGATGCGATCAACGCCGCGGGGGCGCCGCACTGTTTCCTCTCCGTGACCAAATGGGGTCATTCCGCTATCGTCAACACCAGCGGTAACGGCGACTGCCATATTATTCTGCGCGGTGGTAAAGAGCCGAACTACAGCGCCGCGCACGTTGCGGTAGTGAAAGAAGGTCTGGCGAAGGCCGGTCTGCCAGCGCAAATCATGATCGATTTCAGCCACGCTAACTCCTGCAAGCAGTTTAAAAAGCAGATGGAAGTCGGCGCCGATGTTTGCCGACAAATCGCCGACGGCGAGAAGGCGATTATGGGCGTAATGATTGAAAGCCACCTTGTGGAAGGTAACCAGAATCCGGACAGCGGCGAACCGCTGGTGTATGGCAAAAGCATCACCGATGCCTGCATTAGCTGGGAAGATACCGACGCCATTCTGCGTCAGCTTGCGGAAGCGGTAAAGGCGCGTCGTAAATAGCGCCTGCCGCTACGCATGAAAACCGGCCTCGCGGCCGGTTTTTTTTTGCCTGCGATTTCCGCTACCTACAACGAGTTAATGACGCGTTTACACGTCCTGGTGTGATGGAGATCAACTTTTTACACTTATCACGATCGTAATATAAATTTTTATACAACGATTGATAAGACTGATGAATAAATTCCCCCCTCGGGCAAGGCTATTGTCCATTCTGATTGCCGTTGCGACGCACAGTGTACACGCTGCCAGTTTCTCAGAAGAGAATATCATTGTTACCCCTCAGACGCCGGAGAATACCGCCCAGGCCAGTTCAGGCGCAGGTTTCAAAACTGACGATATTGAGATGGGCCCTCTGGGCAATAAAACCTGGGTTGATACGCCCTTTTCCACGACTACCGTTACTCATGAAATGATTAGTAACCAACGGGCGCAAAGCGTAAGTGAATTACTCAAATATTCACCGAGTACGCAAATGCAGGCGCGCGGCGGAATGGATGTTGGCAGGCCGCAAAGTCGTGGTATGCAGGGTAGCGTCGTGGCAAACAGTCGTCTTGATGGTCTGAATATTGTTTCAACCACCGCTTTCCCGGTTGAGATGCTGGAACGACTGGATATTCTCAACAGTCTGACCGGCGCGCTGTACGGTCCGGCCAGTCCAGCGGGGCAGTTCAATTTTGTCGCGAAACGCCCCACGGAACAGACGTTGCGGGAGGTGACGATGGGTTATCAGAGCCGTAGCGCGTTTAACGGGCATGTCGATCTGGGCGGGCATTTTGATGATGAGCATCGCTTTGGCTACCGCCTGAACCTGGCAGACCAGGAGGGGGAAGGCAATCTTGCTGACAGCACGCTGCGTCGCAAACTTCTTTCCGTCGCGCTGGACTGGAATCTCCAGCCCGGTACGCAACTTCAACTGGATGCCAGCCATTATGAGTTCATTCAGAAAGGTTATCCGGGGAGTTTTAGCTATGGTCCTGACGTTAAGCTGCCCTCCGCGCCGGATCCGAAAAACAGTCATCTTGCGCTCAGCACCGCCGGTAACGATTTAACCACCGACACGATCAGTACACGGCTGATTCATTATCTCAACGATGACTGGACGCTGACGGCCGGGGTCGGCTGGCAGCAGGCGGACCGGGCGATGCGCAGCGTCAGCAGTAAAATCATCAACAGCCAGGGCGATATTAGCCGTTCAATGAAAGATTCTACCGCGGCTGGACGCTTTCGCGTGCTGAGTAATACGGTTACGCTGAACGGCCATGTGGATACTGGCTCAATTGGTCACGATATCGCACTTTCCACCACTGGCTATATCTGGTCTCTGTACAGCGCGAAGGGCTCCGGCACATCCTACCGTTGGGATACGACCAATATGTATCACCCCTCCGCGCTGTACGAACAGGGTGATGGAAAAATCAGTACTGGCGGCGCGCGGTATAAATCCAGCGTCAATACGCAACAGAGTATCACCCTCGGCGACACCCTCACACTGACGCCGAAATGGTCTGCGATGTTCTTCCTTAGCCAGAGCTGGCTTCAGTCACAGAATTTCGACAAAAGTGGTCATCAAAGCAGCCAGATTGATGAGAATGGGCTGAGTCCCAACGCGGCGCTGATGTATAAGATCACGCCAGACGTGATGGCTTATGTCAGCTATGCGGAATCGCTGGAGCAGGGCGGAACCGCGCCAACCGACAGCGATGTGAAAAATGCCGGGCAGACGCTCGATCCCTACCGCAGTAAGCAATATGAAGTCGGACTGAAAGCGGATGCGGCCGGAATGAATCTGGGAGCGGCGTTATTTCGCCTGGAACGCCCGTTTGCGTATGTCGATCCTGACGATAACACCTACAAAGAGCAGGGGAATCAGGTCAACCACGGGCTGGAGTTCACGGCAACCGGTCAGGTGGTGCAGGGGCTGAATATCTTCAGTGGAATCACTTTGCTCGATCCGAAACTGAAAGACACCGCCAGCGCTGCCACCCGCAACAAGCAGGTTGTCGGAGTGCCGAAAATACAGGCTAACCTGCTGGCTGAGTATAGCCTGCCGTCGATGCCGCAATGGGTGTACAGCGCAAACGTGCATTATACCGGGAAACGCGCGGCGAATGACACGAATACCGCCTGGGCAGGTAGTTACACCACATGGGATTTAGGCACGCGTTATACCACCAAAATCAGTCAGGTACCGACAACCTTTCGCGTAGTGGTTAACAACGTTTTCGATAAGCATTACTGGGCATCTATTTTCCCGTCTGGAACAGATGGCGACAATGGTTCGCCGAGCGCTTTTTTAGGTAGCGGACGCGAAATACGCGCCTCTGTCACGTTCGATTTCTAAAGGTAACGCTGATGCTCATTCGTATTTTCCCCGTGCTGGCGTGGCTGTTGGCGGGTAATCTGTTCGCCCAGAACCTTCAGCATGATGTGCGCATCGCATCGCCGTGGCCTGCGCAGAACACCATTATCGCTATGTTAGGTTATGGCGACAGTATCGTTGGCACCTCATTAGTCGCAAAGCGAATCCCGCTCTTTCGCCAGAGTTTACCGGCTATTGATGACACGCCTGTTATCAGCGTCAACGGTGGACATGAACTGGATCCGGAACAGATCGTCGCTCTGGGCGTACAGCGACTGTTTGTGCCGAAATCGATGACCGTGCCTCGCCAGTCTCTGCTTGAGCAGGCCGGGGTACAGGTTCTGGCTTTTGACGCAAACTCAATGCAGGCGCTGATTTTGCGAGTGCAGAAAACGGCCGACGTCCTGGGACCGGATGCGCAGGAGAAAGCCCGGCGTTATCAGCAGTACTTTACGCGTAACGTGAGGTTGGTGCAGGAGCGGCTAAAGGATCTGCCTGCGAGCCAGCGCGTATCGGTTTATCACAGTATGGGCAACCCGTTGACCACGACCGGCAGACCATCGCTTAATCAGGACTGGATGGACCTGGCGGGGGCGAAAAATATTGCCGAAAACTGGTTTAGCCATAAACCGAACCGGGCAGGGGAAGTGGCGCTGGAGCAAATTGTGGCGGCAAATCCGGCAGTGATTGTCGCCATGAACAGACGAGATGCTAATGCGATTCTGGCCTCCCCGCAGTGGACGGAAGTGGATGCGGTTCGTCATCATCGCGTCTACGTGAATCCAAAAGGGATGTTCTGGTGGTGCCGGGAAACCAGCGAAGAGGCGCTTCAGATTCTCTGGCTGGCGAAAACGCTCTATCCACAGCGCTTTGCTGATGTGGATATGCGCGAGGAAACGCGGCAGTTTTACCATAACTTTTTTGGCATTGTGCTCAGCGACGCGCAGCTGAGCGATGTGCTTAACCCGCCGGCGTGAAGCACATGGAAAAGAAAATGTTGTCGCTGGCTGCCCGGACGCCTGAGTCCATTGACTACCGCTATCGACGGATTATCCGCAAGCGCTGGTTGCTGATGCTGATTGTAATACTGGCGATCGCCGTCTCTCTGACGTTTGATTTTACCCTTGGTCCATCGGCGCTTTCGCTACCTGAACTGTGGCGATCGCTATTCCATCCGACAGAGGTTAGCGTCGGTATGCGAGTGATTGTCCGGGAGATTCGCTTACCTTACGCCCTGATGGCGCTGTGGGTTGGGATGGCGCTCGGGCTGGCGGGAGCCGAGATGCAGACGTTGCTGAATAATCCGCTGGTGAGTCCATTTACGCTGGGGGTGTCATCGGCGGCGGCGTTTGGCGCGGCGCTGGCTATCGTCTCAGGGGTCGGCATACCTGGCATTCCTGAGGCCTGGTTTATTCCGGCGAACGCCTTCCTTTTTGCGCTGCTCTCAGCGTTCCTGCTGGACTGGCTGACGCGCTGGACGCGCGTGGCGACACCCGGCGTGGTGCTGTTCGGCATAGCGCTGGTTTTTACCTTTAACGCGCTAGTGGCGATGATGCAATTTGTCGCGGATGAAGATACCTTGCAGGGTCTGGTTTTCTGGACTATGGGAAGTCTGACGCGCGCGTCATGGGAAAAAGTAGGCGTACTGGTCGTGGCGTCGATCCCATTGCTGCTGTGGGCTATGCGAAGCGCCTGGTCGCTGACGGCGCTGCGTCTCGGCGAGGACAGGGCGATGAGCTTTGGCATTGATATACGACGGTTGCGTCGGGCGTCGTTATTGCGCATTAGCCTTCTTTCCGCGCTGTCGGTCGCCTTTGTCGGGCCGATTGGTTTTATTGGCCTGGTGGCGCCGCATATCGCGCGCATTCTGTTTGGCGAGGATCATCGTTTTTATCTGCCAGGCAGTATGCTGACGGGCGGTCTGGTGCTCTCTCTGGCGTCCATCGCGTCGAAAAATATCTTTCCTGGCGTCATTATTCCGGTGGGCATTGTCACTTCGCTGGTGGGCGTTCCTTTCTTTCTGAGCATTATTTTGCGTTATCGGGGGAAAGTCTGATGAGTGGGATGATCCTGAGGGGAGTCAGTACCGGCTATCTGAACCGCCCGGTGATACGAGAGATGAGTATTGACGCGCTGCCGCGTGGGCAGGTGACGGGGCTGCTGGGGCCAAACGGCTGTGGGAAATCAACCCTGCTACGGGCGCTCGCAGGCTTATTGCGCGCGAGCGGAGAGGTGCATCTGAACGGTAAGAACCTGCTGGCGCAACCGCTGGCGGCGCGTTCACGAAAAGTTGTTTATTTACCGCAGTCGCTGCCGCAGGGGGTACATCTGCGCGTTCTGGAATCCATCTACGTTGCGCAGCGGACGCTGTCAGGACGTGATGATGCCCGGGCGCTGGCGATACTGCAACAGCTGGGCATTGCCCATCTGGCGCTGCACTATCTCGACCAGCTTTCCGGGGGGCAGCGACAACTGGTGGGGCTGGCGCAATCGCTTATCCGCCAGCCCGAACTGCTCCTGCTGGATGAACCGCTAAGCGCGCTGGATCTGAATTATCAGTTTCTGGTTATGGAACGTCTGCGGCAGGATACGCAGGCATGCAACAGAGTGACGGTGGTGGTATTGCATGATATTAATATCGCGCTGCGCCACTGCGGGTACGTTGTCATGCTGAAAGAGGGCAGGCTGGTGGCGTGCGGCAAGCCGGAAACGGTGATCACCGCGCATACTCTGGCTGAAGTTTATGGCGTGCGGGGACGGGTGGAGCGCTGTTCGAAAGGCACTGCCCAGGTGGTGCTGGATGGGGTGACTGGTGGAGAAGGTGAGATAAACGAAGGCGCTTATTGCGCTTTTGGTTGACAGCATCAGGACCATGTAAAGCCCGGCAGCATGCGCCACCGGGCAAATCAGTTTACTTCGCTTTACCCTGGTTCGCGACGGCAGCAGCTTTTGCGGCAATCTCGTCAGCGTTACCCAGATAGTAGTGCTTGATAGGCTTAAAGTTCTCGTCGAACTCATACACCAGCGGCACGCCGGTCGGGATGTTCAGTTCGAGGATCTCATCTTCGCTCATGTTATCGAGGTATTTCACCAGCGCGCGCAGGGAGTTGCCGTGAGCGGCGATGATTACACGCTCACCGCTTTTCATTCGCGGCAGAATGGTTTCGTTCCAGTAAGGGATCACGCGATCGATGGTTAGCGCCAGGCTTTCGGTCAGCGGCAGCTCTTTTTCCGTCAGCTTCGCGTAACGCGGATCGTGGCCCGGATAGCGCTCGTCGTCTTTGGTCAGCTCCGGCGGGGTGACCGCAAAGCCGCGACGCCACTGTTTCACCTGCTCATCGCCGTACTTCTCGGCGGTTTCCGCTTTGTTCAGCCCCTGCAGCGCGCCGTAATGGCGTTCGTTCAGCTTCCAGGACTTCTCAACCGGCAGCCAGGCCTGATCCAGTTCGTCAAGCACGTTCCACAGGGTATGGATGGCACGTTTCAGCACTGAGGTGTAAGCAAAATCAAAGGAATAGCCTTCCTCTTTCAGCAGCTTACCGGCTGCTTTCGCTTCGCCTACGCCTTTCTCGGACAGATCGACATCATACCAACCGGTAAAGCGGTTTTCGTTGTTCCACTGGCTTTCGCCGTGGCGGACCAGAACCAGCTTAGTAACAGCCATATACTTACTCCTCAAGCCTTATTGAATGATAATAATTCTCATTATATTGCCGTAACCCATTAACGGCAATGCTTACGCATAACCATAGCGAAAATTGGTCAGCAGTGTAAGGCTCTTGTGAACTCAGAGTTGCGATTTTGTCGTTAAGCGGTGGGTTTTCAGGCAGGAATGAGGAACAGTTCCGCGAGGCTTACCGTAAACGATATCACCTGGCTAATTATCCGACGGAAAGGGATGAGTTCATCGAAACGTGAAAATCATCAAATCACAAGGTCAATGAGTCATCATTTCCGTTCCTGAATCGTTATCGTCTTTTTTGCCCGTCAGGTATGCTATTCACCATTCATCAACGCAAACTTTTACACAATCCTACTTTTATTTCATGGCAAAGAGTTTTTAATTAAGGGCGAATTTTTAATTAACTTATAAGTAATATTTAAGGATGCTTGTTATGAGTGGCGCAATCAGTTCGCTGGAGCGAGTTATTTTGCCTGTCGCCGTAAAGCTTGGAAAACAGGTACATATAAACGCAATTAAGAATGGTTTTATCCGCTTAATGCCCTTAACGCTCGTTGGGGCAATGTTTGTACTTATCAACAATGTTTTTTTAAATTTTGATGACGGTTCCTTTTTCTGGTCACTGGGCGTCCGCCTGGATAGCAATACGATTGAAATACTTAATGGATTAAAAACTATTGGCGCCAGCGTATACGATGGCTCTCTGGGAATAATGCCATTGCTTACCCCATTTTTTATTGGAATGGCTTTAGCAGAAGAGCGTAAAGTCGATGCGCTTGCTGCTGGTTTATTAGCCATCGCTGCTTTTATGACCGTTACTCCTTATACCGTAGGCGATATTAACGCCATTGGCGCTAACTGGCTTGGAGGCGCCAATATCATTTCAGGGATCATCATAGGTCTGGTTGTGGCTGAAATGTTTAGCCTAATTATCAAGCTTGAATGGGTCATTGTGTTGCCTGAAAGCGTCCCCTCTTCAGTATCGCGTTCATTTACCGCGCTGATTCCTGGATTCATTATTCTGTTCATCATGGGGCTTATTTCCTGGGGACTGTCGTTAGCGGGAACCCACTTTCATCAGGTCATTATGCAATCCATTGCTGTACCGCTGGCATCGCTCGGTGGCGTCGTCGGTTGGGTCTACGTGACTTTTAATTCATTGTTGTGGTTCTTTGGCGTGCATGGCGGATTAGCGTTAACGGCTTTAAACAGCGGTATTCTTGGCCCCTGGGGAATGGAGAATATGGCGATCTACACGCAGTATGGATCTGTGGAGTCTGCGCTGGCGGCAGGAAAAACATTTCATTTCTGGACGGGGCCGATGCTCGAGTCCTACGTTTATTTGGGTGGAACCGGCGCGACGCTAAGTTTAATTCTCGCTATTTTTATCGCATCGCGGCGCGCAGATTACCGTCAGGTTGCAAAAATGGCGTTACCTTCAGGAATGTTCAATATTAATGAACCTATTTTATTTGGACTGCCAATCATTATGAATCCGGTGTTGATGATCCCTTTTATCATCATTCAGCCTGTTCTGGCAGGGATTACCCTGCTGGTCTATTCGCTGGGGATTATTCCACCATCAACTAATTTTGCACCATGGACCATGCCGCCAGGATTGGGTGCTTTTTTTAATTCCAACGGCAGCGTGGCAGCATTAATTCTTGCTCTGGTTAATGTGGTGATTGCCACCCTGATCTATCTCCCGTTTGTTATGATCGCCAATAAAGCACAGAACATCATTGATGAAGATGAAAGCGAAGAAGATATCGCCGCAGCATTAAAGTTTTAACCGGGGGGCACATGGAGATTAATACGGTTTATGAAAGCCAGTTTTTAAAAGGGAAGGATTTTTATTTTTTCATTCTCGATAAGACTGAAAGCGTTAGCGGCTTGCATCAGCATGATTACTATGAGTTCACTATCGTTCTTACCGGTAGCTGTAGTCAGGAAATTAATGGCAAGCGTGTCTCAATGGAACGTGGGTATTTCGTATTTATCCCGGTCGGTTCTTATCATCAGACCTTTTACGATTATGGCGTGACGCGAATTCTCAACATGGGCGTAAGTCGTCAGTATTTCGAGAAACATTATCTGGACATGCTGCCTTCATGTTTTATCGCCTCGCAAAGTTATGCTATGTCAAATAGCTTTTTAACTTACATAGAGTCAACGCTGGCTACGTTAAATATTAATCAGGAAGCGTTTGATGAATTTAATAAGCTACTGACCTTTTATATTGTAAACCACTTGCAGCATTATAAAGATAGCTCTTGTGGGGATAATATACCCTGGTGGTTATCGCAGCTGGTCAGAGAGATGCACAATAAATCGCTGTTTGCGGAGAACGCTCTTAACAATATGGTTAAGATATCCGGGAAAACGCAGTCATATCTTACCCGAGCGACTAACCGTTATTTTCATAAAACGCCGGGGCAAATCATTAATGATATTCGTATTAATTACTGCAAAAATTTGCTTGAAACCAGTAACTTTTCCGTGGCGGATATCGCTTTTGAAGCCGGTTTCAGCAGTCCGGGCATGTTTATTAATAATTTTAAAAAAGCAACGTCATTTACCCCGGGTCATTACCGTCGACGGTTAGCGCATTCTGTTCGCTGATAATCGCGATAAACCACAACTGAACCTGACTATAGAAAGCGACAGAATGCTTTCAGGAGTTATGATGAAAAAACTGAAGATTGTTACCCTTGGTGGCGGCAGTAGTTATACCCCGGAACTCCTTGAGGGATTTATCAAACGTTACCATGAAATGCCCATTAGTGAACTGTGGCTGGTGGATGTCAAAGAAGGGGAAAAAAAGCTGAATATTATTTTTGAGCTTTGCCAGCGTATGGTTAAGCAAGCAGGCATTCCTGTTGTCATACATAAGTCGCTGGATCGCCGGGAGGCTTTACAGGGGGCGGATTTTGTGACTACCCAGCTGCGCGTTGGTCAATTGCAGGCGCGTGAACAGGATGAACATATCCCGCTTTCTCATGGTTACTTAGGGCAGGAAACAAACGGCGCTGGCGGATTATTTAAAGGTCTGCGCACCATCCCCGTCATTTTTGACATCATAAAGGATGTACAGGAGATTTGTCCGCAAGCATGGGTGATTAATTTTACCAATCCGGCCGGAATGGTGACGGAAGCCGTTTATCGTCATACTTCTTTCCGGAAATTTATTGGCGTATGTAATGTTCCGGTAGGGATGCGAATGTTTATTGCGGATATTCTGGCATTATCCGAACAAGACCAGCTTTCCATTGATTTATTCGGCCTGAATCATCTGGTCTTTATTAAAGATGTCTGGGTTAACAGTCAGTCGCGCTTTAAGGAGGTCATTGACCTGGTTTCTTCCGGAACGATTCAGGGAAACGCAGTAAAAAACATATTCAGCCTGCCGTTTAGTGAGGGACTCATTCGCTCATTAAATTTATTACCTTGCTCCTATCTCCTTTATTATTTTAAGCAAAAAGAAATGTTGGCAATCGAGATGGGTGAGTATTATAAAGGCGAAGTGCGTGCGCAGGTGGTGCAGAAACTGGAAAAAGAGCTGTTTGATATTTACCAGGATCCTGAACTGCACGTCAAACCGGGTGAGCTGGAAGCCCGGGGAGGCGCATGGTATTCTGATGCTGCCTGCGAGGTGATTAATGCGATTTATAACGATAAGCAGACTGAACATTACGTAAATATTCCTCATTGTGGACATGTTGATAATATTCCGCAAGAGTGGACAGTCGAAATGACTTGCCTGTTAGGTAAAAACGGCGCGGTTCCTCATCCACGGATAAAGCGCTTTGATGAAAATGTGCTTGGATTAATTTATACCATCAAAGGTTTTGAAATTGCCGCTTCGCGCGCCGCCATAAGCGGCAAAATAAATGACGTTTTGCTGGCGCTCAATCTTAATCCGCTGGTGAACTCTGACCACGGAGCGGAACTCCTGGCGCGGGAAATGCTGCTGGCGAACAGAGCGTATTTGCCTCAGTTTGCCGATACGATTGCCGAACTCCACCGGCATCAACCCCGTCAGTGAGGTTATGAAAATGGCGAGATTATTAATCGTCAATGCCGATGATTTTGGTCTGAGCAAAGGGATCAACTACGGTATTGCTGAAGCTCATCGGCGGGGGCTGGTGACATCAACAACGGCCATGATCAATGCCAGTGCTATTGAACATGCGGCGGAGATTAGCGCAAATCTTCCCTCTCTGGCAGTCGGTTTGCATTTTGTTCTCAGCTATGGCGCGCCTTTAACGCAAGCACCTTCGCTAACGCGAGAGGGAAAAATGGGAAAATGGCTCTGGCAGGCTACCGGGCAGGGATTAGTCAGCGATGAAGAGATTGTGGCCGAACTCCATCAGCAGTATCAGCGCTTTATCTCGGTGTTTGGCCGACCGCCTGGCCATATCGACAGCCATCACCATGTGCATTTTCTCCCGCAGGTCTGGCGGCATGTCGAGCAGTTTGCGAAAGACAAAGATCTTCCGTTGCGTATCGACTGGCAGGTCGCCCGGGAACAAAATATCACACCGCGAGGCGTGAGCAGCGTGGAGTATTTCATTAATGATTTTTATGGCGAAAATGTCTCGAGTCGCTTTTTGCTGGCGGCGCTGGCAAAATCAGCAGCCGGTGGATATCAATCTACTGAACTGATGTGCCATCCCGGATTTATTGATAATGAAGTCAGGCAAAGCCGTTACTGCTTTCCCAGGCTGGAAGAGCTGGAAGTTCTGACTTCATCTGGCCTGAAGCAGGCGGTAGAGGAGCAGGGGTTTCGTCTGGGGACCTGGAGCGATTTATAATTCAGCGCCCGGCAGGTTCGCTTGCCGGGCGCTGTTTGTTTATCAGGACGCAATAAACCGATATTCCGTCACGCTGGCGTACTCTTCGCCGGGACGCAGAAAGCAGTCCGGCTGCGGCCATTCAGGGTGGTTGGGGCTGTCGGGCAGGAACTCGCTCTCCAGCGCCAGCCCCTGATAATCCGCGTAGGGCTCAGGGCCGCGTGAAGAGGTGCCGCCCAGATAGTTGCCGGAGTAGAACTGCAGCGCCGGAGCGGAGGTGTAAACCTCCATCTGCAACTTCTCATCGGCGGACCACAGCCGTGCGACGGGCTTTTTAACATCACCTTTAGCCTGGAGCAAAAAGGCGTGGTCGTAGCCTTTCACCTTGCGCTGATCGTCGTCGGCAAGAAACTCGCTGGCGATGATTTTGCCGTTGCGGAAGTCAAAGGTGGTGCCAACGACGGATTTCAGGCCGTCGCGCGGGATGCCGCCTTCATCAACCGGCAGATACTCGTCGGCGAGAATCTGTAGCTTATGCTGACGCACATCGGTCTGATCGCCGTCCAGGTTAAAATAGACGTGGTTGGTCAGATTGACCGGACAGGTTTTATCCACCGTGGCGCGATAGGTAACAGAGATACGGTTATCATCGGTCAGGCGATACTGCGCCGTCGCGCCGAGATTGCCGGGGAAACCCTGATCGCCATCGTCGGAGGTCAGGGCAAATAGCACCTGACGCTCATTCTGATTAACAATCTGCCAGCGGCGCTTATCGAAGCCTTCCGGCCCGCCGTGCAGCTGGTTAACGCCCTGGCTGGGCTGTAGCGTCACGGTTTCGCCGGCAAAAACGTAGCGGCTGTCGGCGATACGGTTCGCGTAGCGACCAATTGACGCCCCCAGAAATGCCGTCTGATCCCGGTAATGTTCCGGGCTGGCGCATCCCAGCAGCGCTTCACGCACGCTGCCGTCGGAAAGGGGAATTCGCGCCGAAAGTAAGGTAGCGCCCCAGTCCATCAGCGTAACCACCATCCCCGCGCTGTTGCGCAGGGTTAACAGGCGGTACGGCTGACCATCGGGCGCCAGTGCGGGTGTTTCGTTCAGCACTGTCCTGCTCCTTGTGAAGGTTTGCAAACGTAGAAAGTTTCTTTAATCCCGGTTCTGGCTTCGTACTGCTCCGCAACGGCCTGCTGAACGGCAGGCACCAGATCTTCCGGGATCAGCGCTACCACGCAGCCGCCAAAGCCGCCACCAGTCATGCGCACGCCGCCTTTGTCGCCAATGACGGCCTTCACAATTTCAACCAGCGTATCGATCTGCGGGACGGTGATTTCAAAATCATCGCGCATTGAGGCATGAGATTCGGCCATCAGTTCGCCCATCCGCTTAAGATCGCCTTTTTCCAGCGCGCTGGCGGCTTCAACGGTACGCGCATTCTCAGTTAACACGTGACGAACGCGTTTGGCAACCAGCGGGTCCAGTTCATTCGCCACCGCGTCAAACTGCTCAAGGCTCACGTCGCGCAGCGCCGGTTGCTGGAAGAAACGCGCGCCCGTTTCACACTGCTGGCGGCGGGTGTTGTACTCGCTGCCAACCAGCGTGCGCTTAAAGTTGCTGTTGATGATCACCACCGCCACGCCCTGCGGCATGGAAACCGCTTTGCTGCCAAGCGAGCGGCAGTCGATCAGCAGCGCGTGATCTTGTTTACCGAGCGCGGAGATTAACTGGTCCATGATGCCGCAGTTGCAGCCGACGAACTGGTTTTCCGCTTCCTGGCCATTCAGCGCAATCTGGGTGCCGTCCAGCGGCAGGTGATAAAGCTGCTGGAATACGGTGCCGACCGCCACTTCCAGCGATGCGGAAGAGCTTAAGCCCGCCCCCTGCGGAACGTTGCCGCTGATCACCAGATCCGCGCCGCCGAAGCTGGCGTCGCGTTTTTGCAGGTGTTTCACGACGCCGCGCACATAGTTCGACCACTGCTGGCTGTCGTGGGTCACAATCGGCGCATCCAGCGAGAACTCATCAACCTGATTGTCATAGTCGGCGGCGATGACCCGAACCTTACGATCGTCGCGCGCCGCGCAGCTAATCACCGTCTGGTAGTCAATGGCGCAGGGCAGCACAAAGCCGTCGTTATAATCGGTATGTTCGCCAATAAGGTTAACGCGGCCAGGCGCCTGGATGGTGTGGGTGGCAGGGTAGCCATAAATGTTGGCAAACAGAGATTGTGTTTTCTCTTTCAGACTCATTTTTATACTCCGGATTCGCGAAAGTGAATGTCGCTGACCGCGCGCAGGCGCTCTGCCGCCTGTTCGGCGGTGAGATCGCGCTGGGTTTCCGCCAGCATTTCGTAGCCGACCATAAATTTGCGCACGGTGGCGGAACGCAGCAGCGGCGGATAAAAGTGCGCGTGCAGCTGCCAGTGATCGTTCTGTTCACCGTTAAACGGCGCGCCGTGCCAGCCCATCGAGTAGGGGAACGAGCACCTGAACAGGTTGTCGTAACGGCTGGTCAGCTTCTTCAACGCCAGCGCCAGATCGGCACGCTGTTCGTCGGTCAAATCGGTAATGCGCAGCACATGGGCTTTGGGCAGCAGCAGGGTTTCAAACGGCCAGGCCGCCCAGTAAGGCACGACAGCCAGCCAGTGCTGAGTTTCCACTACCGTCCGGCTGCCGTCGGCCAGTTCACGCTGGACGTAGTCGACGAGCATCGGTGAATCCTGTTCGGCAAAATACGCTTTTTGCAGACGGTCTTCGCGCTCCGCTTCGTTAGGCAGAAAGCTGTTGGCCCAGATCTGTCCGTGCGGATGGGGGTTAGAACAGCCCATCGCCGCGCCCTTATTCTCGAATACCTGTACCCAGGGATAGGTTTTCCCCAGATCCGCGGTTTGCTCCTGCCAGGTTTTCACAATTTCCGTCAGCGCGGACACGCTCAGCTCCGGCAGGGTTTTGCTGTGATCCGGGGAGAAGCAAATCACGCGGCTGGTGCCGCGCGCGCTCTGGCAGCGCATCAGCGGATCGCGGCTGTCCGGCGCGTCGGGCGTATCGGTCATCAGCGCGGCGAAATCGTTAGTGAAAACGTAGGTGCCGGTATAATCCGGGTTTTTATCGCCGGTGACGCGGGTATTGCCCGCGCAGAGAAAACAGTGCGGATCGTGTGCGGGCAGCGTCTCGTCAGAGGGCGTTTCCTGCGCCCCCTGCCAGGGACGCTTAGCGCGATGCGGCGAAACCAGAATCCACTGTCCGGTTAACGGGTTAAAACGGCGATGTGGGTGATCGACAGGGTTAAATGTAGTCATGCTGATTCCTTAATCCGGGTAGCCCTGCGGATGGCGCGACTGCCAGCGCCAGGTGTCCTGCGCCATTTCGTCCAGGGTGCGCGTGACGCGCCAGTTCAGTTCGCGGTCGGCTTTGCTGGCATCGGCCCAGTAGGCGGGCAGATCGCCCTCGCGACGCGGCGCGAAATGGTAGTTGACCGGTTTGCCGCACGCCTTGCTGAAGGCGTTGACCACGTCCAGTACGCTGCTGCCGACGCCAGCGCCGAGGTTATAAATATGGACGCCCTGAACTCCCGCCAGCTTTTCCATCGCCGTAACGTGACCGTCGGCGAGATCCATCACGTGAATGTAATCGCGTACGCCAGTGCCGTCCTGGGTCGGGTAATCGTTGCCGAAGATGGCGAGCGAGTCGCGGCGGCCGACGGCGACCTGGGCGATGTACGGCATCAGGTTATTCGGAATGCCCTGCGGGTCTTCGCCCATATCGCCTGACGGATGCGCGCCGACCGGGTTGAAGTAGCGCAGCAGAGCGATGCTCCATTCCGGCTGCGCTTTTTGCAGGTCGGTGAGGATCTGTTCAACCATCAGCTTGCTTTTGCCGTAGGGGCTTTGCGGCGTCCCGGTCGGGAAGCTCTCAACGTAAGGGATTTTGGGCTGATCGCCGTAGACGGTGGCGGAGGAGCTGAAGATGAAGTTTTTCACGTTAGCGGCGCGCATTGCGCTAATCAGACGCAGGGTGCCGTTAACGTTGTTGTCATAGTATTCCAGCGGTTTCGCGACGGATTCGCCTACCGCCTTCAGACCGGCGAAATGAATCACGGTATCAATCGCGTGGTCGTGGAGGAGCTCGGTCATCAGGGCTTCGTTGCGAATGTCGCCCTCGACAAACGTCGGCTGTTTACCGCCGAGACGTTCGATAACCGGCAGAACGCTGCGCTTACTGTTGCACAGGTTATCGAGAATGATAACGTCATGTCCGTTTTTCAGTAACTGTACGCAGGTGTGGCTTCCTATGTAACCGCTACCACCGGTAACCAATACTTTCATAATTCGCTCCGTTAAGCCTATCGTATGGAATAACCATAGCATAACAAAGATGCGAAAAGTGTGACACGGAATAAAATAGTGGAATCGTTTACACTAACGCTTTCATCCCATTTACTCCTGGATTTTTAATTGTAAATCATCACCTTTGTCTGCGATTGCGCCTTTAATCCGAAAAAGGGCGCAAACCGGCAGATGGCGGGAGATTAACGCAGACGGGTTTGTTGATAAGCGTAGCCTTCGTTCTGCGGCACGAAGGCAAGACGATGGGTGATGCAGGCGGGAGCATCTTCGGCATGATGCGAGACAAACAGCAGTTGGGTGTCGCCTTCGCTAATCAGCACGTCGACAAAACGGCGAACGAGCTGGCGGTTAAGCGGGTCCAGCCCCTGCAGCGGTTCATCCAGAATCAACAGCGTCGGGTGCTTCACCAGCGCGCGGGCGATCAGCGCCAGCCGTTGCTGTCCCCATGAGAGGCTGTGAAACGGCGCGTCCGCGGTGCGCTTATCCATGCCGAGGATCTCCAGCCACTGCTGCGTAAGCTTCTGCTGCCGGTCGGAAACGGCCTGATAAATGCCGATAGAGTCGAAATAGCCGGAGAGGATAACGTTACGCAGGGTGGTGCTGACGCGATAGTCGAGATGGAGGCTGCTGCTGACGTAGCCGATATGTTTTTTGATATCCCAGATGGTCTCCCCACTGCCGCGACGGCGGCCAAACAGCGTCAGATCGTTGCTGTAGCCCTGCGGATGATCGCCGGTTATCAGGCTGAGCAGCGTCGATTTTCCCGCGCCGTTGGGGCCAACGATTTGCCAGTGTTCACCAGGATTGACCTGCCAGCTCAGATGATGAAGCACCGGGCGGTCGTTATAGGAGACGACGCCGTCGCGCAGGATAATTCGCGGTTGGTCGGCCGGTAGATGCTGCCCCGCGGCAGGCTCGTCCGGTTCGGGTAACGACACGCCCTGCAGACGTTCGCTGTGGGCAAGCTGGGCGATTAATGCCTGCTGTAAAAGCGCCGTTTTCTCGCCGGTTTGCGTTAAGGCGCAGTCGGCCAGCACACCGGCATACTGGACGAAATCGGGGATTTCATCAAAGCGGTTTAATACCAGCGCCAGGGTGATGCCGGAGTGATGCAATGTTTCGAGCAACGCCGCCAGCTGCTGGCGTGAGGCCACGTCCAGACCGTCGAACGGTTCGTCGAGAATGAGTAAGTCGGGATCGGACATCAACGCCTGGCAGAGCAGGGTTTTGCGCGTCTCGCCGGTGGAGAGATATTTAAAGCGACGCGTAAGCAGATGAGAGATGCCAAACTGCTGCGCCAGTTCGTTGCAGCGATCCGGATTTTTCACCTCGTCCTGAATAATGTCTGCGGTGGTGCGTCCGGTATCGTCCTCGCCGGGGCCGAGCAGATCGGTGTTGTTGCGCTGCCATTCGTCGCTGACCAGCTTTTGCAATTGTTCGAAAGAGAGGTGGGCGATGCGTCTGAAGTGACACAGACGTTCCCCCTTAAGCAAAGGGAGTTCGCCCGCCAGCGCGCGGGCCAGCGCCGACTTGCCGCTGCCGTTGGCGCCAACAAACGCCCAGCTTTCGCCAGCGTTTAACGAAACGGAGTCCAGCTGAAGCGTTTTTGTATCGCTCAGACGAAACGTGCCTTGTGAAATTTGCAATAATGACATTTTGTATCCCATTTTTTGCAGCGATGAATGACAGGGATACTTTGTCTGAAGAGGAATGTCAATGTGGTTTAATGCCGGATGGCGGCGCGCTGCGCCTTATCCGGCCTACGTGGGGATGGGGTTGTTTATTGCCGGATGGCGGTGCGTTACGCCTTATCCGGCCTACGGGTGGGGGAGGTTGTTTAATGCCGGATGGCGGCGCGTTGCGCCTTATCCGGCCTACGGGGGGTTGGGGTTGTTTGTTGCCGGATATCCGGCCCACGAATGGTGAGGATCCTGTAGGCCTGATAAGCGTAGCGCCATCAGGCACTGCACTGCGGGGCTGAAGCTCAACAGAGCGTTGCGATAATCACTTTATCGGCGTTAAAAAATGCCGTCACGGTGTCGCCCGGGGCAAGCTCTGCGGCATTGGCAACCGGCACCGTCGCGCACAACGTCTGACTGTCCGGCAGAGTCATCAGCACTTCGCACTGCTCGGTACCGCGTTCAATATGATGAATCGTCCCCTTAAGCTGATTATCCGCCGCCCGCGCCACGGCCTCATCCTGGGTAAGGCCGACCCACGGCGCTTTCAGCAAAACGAGCACCTCTTTGCCCTCGTTAAGCCCCAGGCGCTCGCCGCTTTGCGCGGTAATCGCCGCCTTCAGCCGGGTTTCGCCATCGGCCAGCAGCACCTCAATATGCTGCTGTACCTGGTCGCGATCGCGGGCGGTGACCGTACCGAACCACTGGTTACGGGCGCTGGTTTGCAAAGAAAAACGGGAAATGGCGGCCAGCAGACTATTCAGCGGTAACGCGTCGTCGTCGCTCAGCACGTCGAACGCTTTTTGCTGGATTTGCGCCAGCAGATCGTAGAGCTGGATCAGACGCTGGCCGTAACGGGTTAACACCGCGCCGCCGCCGCCCTTGCCGCCGGTCGCGCGTTCCACCAGCGTCTGCTCGCTGAGCTGATTCATTTCGTTAATCGCGTCCCAGGCGCTTTTATAGCTGATGCCCGCGTCTTTTGCGCCCTGACTTATGGAGCCGGAAAGCGCGATATGCTTGAGCAAAGAGATGCGTCGGGGGTCGGCGAACAGTTTCTGCTGGAGTTTCAGGGTCAGAAGGATTTCGGCTTGCATAACAAGATCCTGGTAAAAAGACTATTGTGACGGAAAACCCGGCGTGCGCAAAGCCGACCGCACAAAAGGGGAGTGCTTTTCTCCGGGATGCCGTTAGAATACTAAAAGAACTGAATCAGGAGATGACCATGTTAGAGTTATTGAAAAGTCTGGTATTCGCCGTAATCATGGTACCCGTGGTGATGGCCATTATCCTGGGGCTGATTTACGGTCTGGGTGAAGTGTTTAACCTTTTTTCCGGCATCGGTCAGAAAGACCGATCCAGGCAGAACCATTAATTTCCCTGAATGCCCGCACAGTCGGGCGTTTTCTTCTCTACATTCTTCCGGACAGCCACACGCCATCGCGTATTGTTGCTCAAGTTCCCGCGTTTCCTGCCGATAATTTCCAGCGTCCGCCCGAATGGGTAACATTAAGCGCTGGGAAATGCCTCGAATAATCGTTATATTATTGCCTACATAACGATACTCACAGGAGCATTACAATGGCACGTTCATGGCTACGCCTGTTTGCCGGGGCAACACTTTCTCTAACGCTCGCCGGACACGCTCTGGCGCAGGAGACAAAAATCACCGTTTTTGCGGCGGCGTCGCTGACCAATGCGATGCAGGATATCGCCGCCGCCTACAAAAAAGAGGCGAACGTTGATGTTGTTTCTTCCTTTGCCTCTTCGTCTACGCTGGCGCGCCAGATAGAGGCTGGCGCGCCGGCGGATCTGTTTATTTCTGCTGACCAGAAATGGATGGATTACGCGGCGGATAAAAAAGCGATCGACGCCGGTTCGCGTCAGACACTGCTGGGTAACAGTCTGGTGGTGGTGGCGCCGAAAGCGAGCGCGCAGCAGGATTTCAACATCGATGCAAAAACCAACTGGACCCGCCTGCTGAACGGCGGACGTCTGGCGGTGGGCGACCCGGAGCACGTTCCGGCAGGCATTTACGCCAAAGAAGCCCTGCAAAAGCTGGGGGCGTGGGAAACGCTGTCGCCGAAGCTTGCGCCTGCCGAAGATGTGCGCGGCGCGCTGGCGCTGGTGGAGCGTAACGAAGCGCCGCTGGGCATCGTTTACGGTTCCGACGCCGTCGCCAGTAAGGGCGTGAAGGTGGTGGCGACCTTCCCTGAAGATTCGCACAAGAAAGTGGAATACCCCATCGCCATTGTCGATGGACATAAAAATGCGACGGTTAGCGCCTTTTATGATTATCTGAAAGGGCCGCAGGCCGCCGGGATATTTAAACGTTACGGATTTACGACCAAGTCATGATATTGACCGATCCTGAATGGCAGGCTGTTCTGCTGAGCCTGAAAGTGTCTTCCCTGGCTGTGCTGTTTAGTCTGCCGTTTGGGATCTTTTTTGCCTGGCTGCTGGTGCGCTGCCGGTTTCCGGGTAAAGCGCTGCTGGACAGCGTTCTGCATCTGCCGCTGGTACTGCCGCCGGTCGTGGTGGGGTATCTGCTGCTGATCTCAATGGGACGGCGGGGAGCTATCGGTCAGTGGTTGTACGACTGGTTTGGCGTCACCTTTGCCTTCAACTGGCGCGGCGCGGTGCTGGCGGCGGCGGTGATGTCCTTCCCCCTGATGGTGCGCGCCATCCGTCTGGCGCTGGAAGGCGTGGACATGAAGCTGGAGCAGGCCGCCCGTACGCTCGGCGCCGGACGCTGGCGCGTGTTTTTCACCATCACCCTACCGCTGACGCTGCCGGGAATCATTGTCGGCACCGTGCTGGCGTTTGCCCGCTCGCTCGGCGAGTTTGGCGCCACCATTACCTTCGTTTCCAATATTCCTGGTGAAACGCGAACCATACCTTCGGCGATGTACACCCTGATCCAGACCCCCGGCGGCGAAAGCGCGGCGGCGCGGCTGTGCGTCATCTCCATTGTGCTGGCGCTGATTTCATTGCTGATTTCTGAATGGCTGGCGCGCGTCAGCCGCGCGCGGACGGGGCGATAAACATGCTGGAACTTCATTTTAGCCAGACGCTGGGCGCCCACTGCCTGACAATCGACGAAACGCTGCCCGCCAGCGGGATCACCGCCATTTTTGGCGTTTCCGGCGCCGGGAAAACATCGCTGATTAACGCCATCAGCGGCCTGACGAAGCCGCAAAAAGGGCGCATCGTGCTTAACGGGCGGGTGCTCAATGATGCGGAAAACGGCATCTGCCTGACGCCGGAAAAGCGGCGGGTGGGCTACGTTTTTCAGGATGCGCGTCTGTTTCCGCACTATAAAGTGCGCGGCAATCTGCGCTACGGCATGGCGAAAAGCATGGTCAGCCAGTTCGATAAGCTGGTGGCGCTGCTGGGCATTGAGCCGCTGCTCGACAGGCTGCCGGGCGGTCTCTCCGGCGGCGAAAAACAGCGGGTGGCGATTGGTCGCGCGCTGCTGACCGCCCCGGAACTGCTGTTGCTCGACGAACCGTTAGCCTCGTTAGATATTCCACGCAAACGCGAGCTGCTGCCCTATCTGCAACGGCTGGCGCGGGAAATCAATATTCCGATGCTCTATGTCAGCCACTCGCTGGATGAAATCCTCCACCTGGCGGATAAAGTTATGGTGCTGGAGAACGGGCAGGTTAAAGCGTTCGGCGCGCTGGAGGAGGTCTGGGGCAGCAGCGTGATGCATCCGTGGCTGCCGAAGGAGCAGCAGAGCAGCATTCTGAAGGTCAGCGTACTGGAACACCATCCGCATTATGCGATGACGGCGCTGGCGCTGGGCGATCAGCACGTATGGGTCAATAAGCTTGATGAGCCGTTGCACACCGCGCTGCGCATCCGCATTCAGGCATCAGACGTCTCGCTGGTGCTCCAGCCGCCGCAGCAGAGCAGCATTCGTAACGTTTTGCGCGCTAAAGTGGCGAACTGCTATGACGTTGACGGCCAGGTTGAGGTCCAGCTTGAGGTCGGCGGGAAAACCCTGTGGGCGCGGATCAGCCCGTGGGCCAGGGATGAACTGACCATCAAGCCCGGCCTCTGGCTGTACGCGCAAATCAAGAGCGTATCGATAACCGCCTGACTACAGCAGGTGGGTATAGATAAAGCGGGCGATGCTGTCGGTGGTGTTGTCGCCAATCACAACGTTAGCGTGGGCTTTTACCGCCTCGTCGGCATTGCCCATCGCCACGCCGGTGCCCGCCGCTTCCAGCATACTGATGTCGTTGTAGTTATCGCCAAAAGCAATAACATTTTCCATCGATCCGCCCTGTGATTCGATCCACTGCTTCAGGCGCTTGCCTTTGCTGTTGCCCCGACGGGCGATGTCGACCTGATCGTGCCACGACCATTCACACTCCAGCCCCAGCTCAAGGTCAACCTGCCTGCTGAACTGCTGGAGCCGGGTAATATTTTCATCCGTCAGCGCAAACTTCCATACCGCGTTGACCTCACGCGCCGCCTGCGCCAGTGAAGGCACCTGGGTAAAGACCGGACGCTGCTCCGGCGGCAGCGTTTGCGCCCAGTTGGCGGTGCGGATCACGTGTCCGGTCGGGCGTTCATACAGCATGGCCTCATCAACGTACATCAAGCCGTGGATCTGCTGTTCATCCAGCATGTCGATCAGTTGCAGCGCCTGATCGACGGGCATCGGGTCGGCTTCGATGACGCTTTTTGCATGATAATTATACAAATAGGTGCCATTACAGCAAATTGCAGGTGTATCCAGCGCCAGCGCCTGATAAAAAGGATGAATCGCAACGTGATGACGTCCTGTGACGATGATAAGTTGATAGCCCGCGTCTCTGGCCCGTGAGAGCGCTTCAAGAGAAGAGGGGAGCAGAGTTTTTTGCGGAGTCAGTAAGGTTCCATCTAAATCAAGGGCAATTACGCGCGCAGTCATAAACTTATCCAGATAAATGTTGAGAATGTCGTCTGCCCGAATGGTACACCGGGACGGGAAGCGGACAAATTAATTCAGCATTTCCTGACAAAACCGACTACGTTGGTAAATTGCAGACGTTGCCAAAAGCCAAGGAGTATTCATGAAGCAAACAGTTTATACCGCCAGCCCTGAAAGCCAGCAGATCCACGTCTGGAGCCTCAGTCATGACGGCGCGCTGACGCTGGTTCAGGTTGTGGATGTCCCCGGACAGGTTCAGCCAATGGTGGTCAGCCCGGATAAACGTTATCTGTACGTTGGCGTGCGTCCTGAGTTCCGCGTGCTGGCCTATCGTATCGCTCCGGATGACGGCGCGCTGACCTTCGCCGCCGAATCCCCGCTGCCGGGGAGTCCGACCCATATCTCAACCGATCGTCATGGCCGTTTTGTTTTTGTCGGCTCGTATAACGCGGGCAACGTCAGCGTCACGCGTCTGGAGGAGGGGCTGCCCGTCGGCGTTGTGGAGGTGATTGAAGGGCTGGAAGGGTGTCATTCGGCCAATATTGCGCCGGACAATCGCACCCTGTGGGTGCCCGCGCTGAAGCAGGATCGCATCTGCCTGTTTACCCTCAGCGATGACGGCAGGCTGCAGGCGCAGGAGCCAGCGGAAGTCATCACCGTAGAGGGCGCCGGTCCGCGCCATATGGTGTTCCATCCAAACCAGCAGTATGCCTACTGCATAAATGAGCTGAACAGCTCCGTTGACGTCTGGGAGCTGAAAGATCCGCATGGCAAAATTGAGTGCGTCCAGACGCTGGATATGATGCCCGCCGATTTCGCCGATACCCGCTGGGCGGCGGACATTCACATTACGCCGGACGGTCGTCACCTGTATGCCTGTGACCGTACCGCCAGCATTATCACCGTGTTCAACGTTTCAGAAGATGGCAGCGTTCTGAGCAAAGAGGGCTTCCAGCCCACTGAAACGCAGCCGCGCGGCTTTAACATCGATCACAGCGGTAAATACCTGATTGCCGCCGGGCAGAAATCGCACCATATCGCGGTATATGAAATTAGCGGCGCGCAGGGATTATTAACCGAAAAAGGGCGCTATGCGGTAGGCCAGGGTCCGATGTGGGTCGTGGTTAACGCGTTTTAAGCCGCGTAAACGGGCCGGGAGGGACTTTCCTGGCCGAATAAACGCGACAATGCGGAGTGGATTGGGCGCTGCCGCCATCCGGCAGGGGCGCTCACTCCGAAACCGGACGCCATAGCAGATCGCTCTGGTCGGTCCATAAGTTCAGCAGCAGGGTAAAAAAGCGCTCCGCAGGCGGCGAGAGAACCGCGTCTTTACGGCGAATGATGCCCAGCGTGCGACGGATGACCGGTTCGACCAGCGGAATGCCGAGCAGCGTCGGGTGCGGCATCTGCGGCATCGCCAGCCCCGGCAGTGCCGACACGCCAAGCCCCGCTTCGACCAGACCGAGCGAGGTGGACAGATGGCGAACCTCATAAAACCACTCCAGCTTCCAGGGCTTGTCCGCCAGCTGTTGCTCTATCAGCAGCCGGTTTCCGCTCGACGAGCGCACGCCGATCAGCGTGTGATTCACCAGTTCCTGCCATTCAACCAGCTGTCTGCTGGCGAGGGGATGATCGCGCCGACATGCCAGGACGAACGGTTCGTTCACCAGCGGGGTAAAGTCTATCGATGAATTTGTGATGTTGTTCATGTTTATGCCGAAGTCAGCCTCATTGCAAAGAACGGACTCCATGCAATTATGCGTACCCTGTTCCATAATGCGCACATTAATATTGGGGTATAACTCATTAAATTTCCCTATGGCCTGCGGCAAAAAATAGAACACCGCCGTCGGAATACAGGACAGGGTGATTCTGCCTCGCTGATGTGTATTCATTTCGCGAATATTAAATAACATTTCATCAAGTTTTTTAATTATCTCCCGCGCTTCCGGTAACAGCATTTTGCCCGCTTTTGTTAACGTAACTTTACGCGTTGTCCGTTCAAAAAGAATTACCTGTAAATCTTCTTCCATCTTTTTTATTCTGCGCGTTAATGCAGGTTGCGTAATATTAAGTAATTTTGCAGCATTGTTAAAAGATTCTGACTCTGCCAGCGTGACAAACGCTTTCATACTTGATAGTTCGTGTTTCATTGCCACTCCACAAATAAAAAAGCCGGCGTCGCCAGCCCGGGAACAGGCCTCAGTTTACCTTTAGTCCACGCAGGATGATTAATAAATAAAAGTCACTAATAGGAAAATCAAAGTCATTAGCCAGGCCGTTTTTCACGTGTAATTCTGTTTTGCGTAATAATTATTGAGGACACTGACGTGAAAAAAATACCCTGCGTAATGATGCGTGGAGGAACCTCGCGCGGCGCATTTTTACGGGCTGAGGATCTGCCTGAGGATACGGCTCAACGCGACGCGGTATTAATATCGATTATGGGATCGGGAAATGAGCTGGAGATTGACGGTATCGGCGGGGGAAATCCCCTGACCAGCAAGGTTGCCATCGTCAGCCGCTCCGCCGCCCCTGATGCCGATATCGATTACCTGTTTGCTCAGGTGCTGGTCCATGAGCAGCGCGTCGATACCACGCCAAACTGCGGCAACATGCTCTGCGCCGTCGGCGCATTTGCTATAGAGCAAGGGCTGGTTGCCGCCAGTACCCCTGTTACCCGGATACGCATCCGCAACGTGAATACCCATACCCTTATTGAAGCGGACGTACAGACGCCGAACGGCGCGGTGAATTATGAAGGAACGGTCAGAATCGACGGCGTACCGGGAACCGCGGCCCCCGTCGCGCTGACTTTCCTCAATGCCGCCGGGGCGAAAACCGGCAGGCTTTTCCCGACCGGTCAGCCGCTTAACTATTTTGACGCGGTGCCGACCACCTGCATCGATATGGCGATGCCGGTAGTGATGATTCCCGCCGACTATTTAGGTAAAACCGGCTATGAAACGGCGGCGGAGCTGGACGGCGATGCGCAGCTTCTGGCGCGAATCGAGTCTATTCGTCTGCAGGCAGGGCTGGCGATGGGGCTGGGCGATGTCGCGGATAAGGTGATTCCGAAACCCGTATTAATTTCTCCACCACAAAAAGGCGGCACCCTGAATGTGCGTTATTTCATGCCGCACGCCTGCCATAAAGCGCTGGCGATAACCGGCGCGATTGCTATCGCCAGCAGCTGCGCGATTGCCGGTACCGTAACCCGTCAGATCATTCCGTTCCCCGGCCACGGCAAAATTACCCTCGAGCATCCGGGCGGCAGCCTCGATATTCAGTTAAGCAATGAAAGTGACGATCCAACAACGCTTCGCGCTTCCGTTATTCGCACCGCAAGGAAAATATTTTCCGGAGACGTTTATCTTCCGTAAGTGCCAAAACACATTTCGTTGTGATTAAGGAAAGTCGAACAGACAGCTGTCTATTTCTGTACAGATCCATCAGGACATAAAAATGAATGTGAAATCATTATGGAAGCTAATAACGATATTAGCGATCCCTTGCGTGATAGGTTTACTGCCTGCGCCTGCCGGTTTAAGCGAGCTGGCCTGGGTGCTGTTTGGCATTTATCTGGCGGCGATCGTCGGGCTGGTCATTAAACCTTTCCCGGAGCCAGTTGTGTTATTGATGGCCGTTGCGGCATCAATGGTGGTGGTCGGCAATTTAGGCGCCGGTCAGTTTAAGACCAGCAGCGTGCTGAGCGGTTATGCCTCCGGCACGACGTGGCTGGTGTTCTCCGCCTTTACCCTGAGCGCCGCTTTTGTCACTACCGGGCTGGGTAAACGCATCGCCTACATCCTGATCGGTAAAATCGGCAACACCACGCTGGGGTTGGGCTACGTCACTGTTTTTCTCGACCTGGTGCTCGCTCCGGCGACTCCGTCAAATACGGCGCGGGCAGGGGGGATTGTCCTGCCCATTATCAACAGCGTGGCGGTGGCGCTGGGATCGGAACCTGATAAAAGTCCGCGTCGCGTCGGGCATTACCTGATGATGACGGTATATATGGTGACCAAGACCACCAGCTATATGTTTTTTACCGCGATGGCGGGAAATATTCTGGCGCTAAAAATGATCAACGACATCTGTCACCTGCAGATCAGTTGGGGCGGATGGGCGCTGGCAGCTTTGCTGCCTGGGATAGTAATGTTGCTGTTAGCGCCGCTGGTTATCTATTTCATGTACCCGCCGGAAATTAAGAAAGTAGATAATAAAACCATCGCCCGGGCGGGACTGGAGAATTTAGGGCCGATGAAAGTGCGTGAAAAAATGCTGCTGGGCATTTTCGTTCTCGCACTGCTGGGATGGATCTTCAGTAAAAGTCTCGGTATTGATGAATCCACGGTGGCTATCGTGGTGATGGGGGCGATGCTTCTGCTGGGCGTGGTGAGCTGGGACGACGTGGTCAAAAATAAAGGCGGCTGGAATACCTTAATCTGGTACGGCGGCATTATTGGTCTGAGTTCATTATTATCGAAAGTGAAATTTTTTGACTGGCTGGCCGAGCTTTTCAAAAATAATATTTCCTTTGATAACCACAGCAATATCGCATTTTTTATCATTCTGTTTCTCAGCATTATCGTGCGTTATTTCTTTGCCTCCGGCAGCGCCTATATTGTGGCGATGATGCCGGTCTTCGCCATGCTGGCAAACGTTTCTGGCGCGCCATTAATGTTAACCGCGCTGGCGCTGCTTTTTTCCAACTCCTACGGCGGCATGGTAACCCATTACGGCGGCGCTGCCGGCCCGGTTATTTTCGGCGTGGGATATAACGACATTAAATCGTGGTGGCTGGTTGGCGCCATGCTGACATTCTTCACTTTCCTGGTTCATATCACGCTGGGCGTCTGGTGGTGGAACCTGCTTATCGGCTGGAACATGCTGTAATCACTAATAGCGGTACGGAGTTTGTAATGATTAAGTTATATGAGAAAGGGATCTATCTCAGCGACAATAACGCGATAATTGCTGAAGAACACTATTCCGGCGCAGTCCGTAAAGACGATGCTAAAAAAGGCACTATCGCCTGGTCGATCCTGGCGGCGCATAATACCTCCGGCGACATGCGCAAGCTCAAAATTAAATTTGATGCGCTCACCTCTCATGATATTACCTTTGTCGGCATTATTCAGACGGCGAAGGCCTCCGGTATGGAGCGGTTTCCACTGCCCTATGTTCTGACCAACTGCCATAATTCACTGTGCGCCGTCGGGGGGACGATAAACGGCGACGATCACCAGTTTGGCCTGTCGGCGGCGCAGCGTTATGGCGGTATTTTTGTGCCGCCGCACATCGCGGTCATCCATCAGTACATGCGCGAAATGATGGCCGGCGGCGGGAAGATGATCCTCGGTTCAGACAGCCATACCCGCTATGGCGCGCTGGGGACGATGGCCATTGGTGAAGGGGGCGGCGAACTGGTTAAACAGCTGTTGAATGACACCTGGGACTGCGATTATCCGGGCGTGGTGGCGGTCTGGCTGACCGGTAAACCGGCGCCGGGCGTCGGCCCGCAGGACGTGGCGCTGGCGATTATTGGCGCGGTGTTCAAAAACGGCTACGTTAAAAATAAAGTGATGGAGTTTGTCGGGCCGGGCATCCGCAACCTCTCCGCAGATTTCCGTAACAGCGTCGACGTCATGACCACGGAAACGACCTGTCTCAGCTCCGTCTGGCAGACCGATGAAGAAATTCAGCAGTGGCTGGCCCTGCACGGACGCGAAGAGGCCTATCGGCCGCTGGCGCCGCAGCCGCTTGCCTATTATGACGGCTGCATCTCGGTGGATCTGAGCGCTATCAGACCAATGATTGCCTTGCCTTTCCATCCGAGCAACGTCTATGAAATAGCAACGTTGCAGGAGAACTTAAGCGATATTCTGCACCAGGTTGAAGTTGACGCGCAGCGCATTGCGCAAGGGAAGGCCGGGCTTTCGCTGCTTGATAAAATCGAAAACGGTCGTCTGAAGGTGCAGCAGGGGATCATTGCCGGCTGTTCCGGCGGCAACTATGAGAATGTGGTGGCTGCCGCCAACGCGCTGCGCGGACATTCATGCGGGGACGACGCCTTCTCGCTGTCCGTTTATCCCTCCTCACAGCCGGTATTTATGGCGCTGGCGAAGCAGGGGATGGTCAGCGATCTGATGGGCGCAGGCGCGATTATTCGCACCGCCTTCTGCGGCCCCTGCTTTGGTGCGGGCGACACGCCGGTGAATAACGGACTCAGCATTCGTCATACCACGCGTAACTTCCCCAACCGCGAGGGCTCGAAACCGGGCAACGGTCAGATGTCCGCCGTCGCGCTGATGGACGCACGTTCCGTGGCCGCCACCGCGGCGAACGGCGGCGTGCTCACCGCCGCAACGGAGCTGGACTGCTGGGATAACGTACCGGCCTACCGCTTCGATCCTGCGCCCTACCAGAATCGCGTCTATCAGGGCTTTGTGAAAGGCGCCACCGCGCAGCCATTGATCTACGGGCCGAACATCAAAGACTGGCCGGAAATGGGCGCGCTGACCGACAATATTCTGCTGAAGGTGTGCGCGAAAATCCTCGACGAAGTCACCACTACCGATGAGCTTATTCCGTCCGGCGAAACCTCTTCTTATCGTTCAAATCCGGTGGGGCTGGCGGAATTTACCCTGTCGCGCCGCGTCCCGGAGTATGTGGGCAGAAGCAAAGCGGTCGCCGCGCTGGAGAAACGGCGGCGGGCGGGAGAGACGGACGAGCTGGCCCCGGTATTTGCGGGTATACGGCAAATCGCCGGTCAGGAGCGGGTGGTTGCGGCTGAAACCGGTATTGGCAGCGTGATTTATGCCGTGAAGCCCGGCGATGGCTCTGCGCGCGAGCAGGCGGCAAGCTGTCAGCGCGTGATTGGCGGGCTGGCGAATATTGCGCAGGAATATGCCACCAAACGCTATCGCTCAAATGTGATTAACTGGGGAATGCTGCCGCTGCAAATGGCGGAAGCGCCGTTGTTTGAGGTGGACGACTATATTTATATCCCCGGCATTCGCGCGGCGCTGGAGCGCTGCGGCGAAAAAATGACGGCATGGGTCATTCGTGATGGTGCGCCGGTGGGCGAAATCAGTCTGTATATGGAAAGTCTCACCGCCGAGGAGCGCGAAATCATCAAAGCCGGCAGCCTGATTAATTTCAACCGGGCGCGTCTGACGCCATGATGTGAAAACGGGTCGTCACGGTAAGGTGACGACCCGCAGGTCTGCTATGCGTAGCGTCATCAGGCCGGTCTTATCCGGCCTGCGTTTTTACTGCTTTGGCTCCGCCAGTACTTTGCTGCCCACGCCGCGGTTATTGTATTCCCACATGCGGTTAAAGCTGGCGTCGTTCAGATTACGCTGAATCTCGCCTTTCTCATCCTGCGTACCGGTGTTACCGGCGAACGGACGGCCAGAAATCACTGCGTCCGCCCACGGCTTCGCCAGGTTAAAGCCTTCGTTGATCACGCTGTCGCGGATAACCACCTGGCCGTTGGTATTGCTGTCGACATCCAGCGAGCGGCCCAGCTGCGCGACGCCATCGCCAGCGGCGGTAAAGCGGCTGTTGGTGGCGAGGAAACCGTAATAGATGTTCGACAGCGTTGCCGGGGCGAACACATACGCTTCCTGCTGAGTACGGGAGTTGACCACGCGGAAATCGGTGTTATCAAACACCACTGCGCCGCGACCGGAAACGATATCGACATCGCCTTCGATATAGCTGTTGGTCACCAGAGTGCGCGTCTGGCGATCGTTCACCAGACGGTTCTGCACGCCGCTGTTGGTGACAAAGAAGGTGTTCTGGCGACCGAGGATATTGACGTTGTTGATCTGCACTTTGTCGCCATCGCTGCGCAGCGCTACCGCCGGATGGTTGCCGGCGTCCACGCTGTCGCCCAGATTGTTTTCAACGGTCAGGTTCTGCAATTGCAGGCCGTTATTCTGCGACCACAGCACCGCGGAACACATCATGCCGATGCTGGCGCTGCGTTTACTCTGGCAGCTGTCGAACATATACCAGGCCGGTTTGCCAGGCATATATTTCCCGCCGGGATTCACCACCCGACGCCAGTCAGAAGTCCCCATCTGACCATCAATCGCCGCGCCAATTTTCACATCCAGCGGCTTATCGCCGGTGCCGTACAGCGTCAGACTGCCCGGCGCAGCGGGGATATACACGGTACCCGGATATTCGCCCGGCATAATCGCAATATACAGACGTCTGTTGGTGCGGGTGGTGATTGCCGCGTCTACCGCAGCCTGAATAGTGGTATGGGTCACCCCCGACGTCCCGGCCGGGCCGACGACAAAATCAGGCTGCGCAGGCAGATTAATCGCCGATGGCGTCCACGGCGCGGTATTCGGCGTCAGCGAGGAAAAATAGTGCTTCGCGACAAAATTCTGCGCTTCGCTGGCCGACAAAATCGGGCGCGAGGCAGTACCCGGCGCGGTCTGATCGGACGGAATTTGATCCGGCGGGGTTGAGCTACAGGCGGTCAGCGTCACGCCAAAAGCCAGTGCCAGCGCCAGACGGGAAACTGATGATGTGTTCACGAGTTGCTCCGGGCTAAGAAAGTGTTCCATTAAAGCCTGCTTTTTTATACTAAGTTGAGCGAAACGGGAAGGCGTAAAGCCAAAAAGTTGTTTTTTAACTCAGCATTAGCAGACTCTTCGCGTTTCAGCGTCACAATTAAATAACATTTTTGCCGTTACGCATTGACTTCACCCGCCCGATCTCAAATAAATGTCTATACAACCTAAGACAAGTGGGGAAAGTATGCCGCAACTGTTACCCGACGATACGGTCTGGCGAAATATTCGCCTGGCTACCCTGAATCCGGACATCACCGTGCCGTATGGCCTGCTTGAGGATCACGCGCTGGTGGTTCGCGGCGAAACGATCGTCGCCGTTGTCCCGCAGGCGCAACTGCCGACAAGCCACGCGAATACGCGCGATATGCAGGGACGGCTGGTGACCCCCGGCCTGATTGACTGCCATACGCATCTGATTTTTGGCGGCAACCGCGCCAGCGAATGGGAGCAGCGACTGAACGGCGTCTCCTATCAGCAGATCAGCGCGCAGGGCGGCGGCATCAACGCCAGCGTGTCAGCGACCCGGAAGGCTTCAGAAGATGAACTCTACCGCATCGCCAGACCAAGAATGCAGCGCCTGGCAGGCGAAGGCGTGACGCTGCTGGAGGTGAAATCCGGTTACGGCCTGAATGTGGCGAACGAAGAGAAAATGCTGCGCGTCGCCGCCCGGCTGGCCGCAGAGAACGTCATGGAAATCAGTCCCACGCTGCTGGCCGCTCACGCCACGCCGACAGAGTATCGTGACGATCCGGACGGTTATCTCTCCCTTGTCTGCGACACCCTGTTGCCGCAGCTGTGGGAAAAAGGGCTGTTTGAAACGGTCGATCTGTTCTGCGAGAGCGTCGGCTTTAGCGTGGCGCAGAGCGAACGCGTCTTTCGCGCGGCGCAGGCGCTGGGCATCCCGGTTAAAGGGCACGTCGAACAGCTGTCGCTGCTCGGCGGGGCGCAGCTGGTCAGTCGCTATCGCGGACGTTCTGCGGACCACATTGAGTATCTGGACGAGGCGGGGGTGGCGGCGATGAGCCGCAGCGGCACCGTTGGCGTGCTGCTGCCAGGGGCGTTTTATTTCCTCAGAGAGAAACAGACGCCGCCCATCGATCTGCTTCGCCGCTACCGGGTGCCGATGGCGGTTGCTACCGATTTTAACCCCGGCACCAGTCCGTTTATCAGCCTGCATCTGGCAATGAATATGGCCTGCGTGCAGTTTGGCCTGACGCCGGAAGAGGCCTGGGCGGGCGTGACGCGCCATGCCGCATGCGCTCTGGGGCGCGAGGCAACGCACGGTCAACTGGCGGCGGGCTATGTCGCAGATTTTAACGTCTGGGAGGCGGCGCATCCGGTGGAGATCGTTTACGAACCGGGCCGCAACCCGCTGTATCAACGCATTTATCGGGGGCAGGCAGGATGACGCAATGGCAGGCCGTTTCTCCTGAACTCTGGCAGGGGCGTGACGACAGCGCCGAGGCCGCCAGCGCGCGGCGTCTGTTTCAGACTGTCGCCGTCAGCAGCGCTTTCGCCCCTGAAGATTATCGCGACAGGATAGCCCTGCTGGGCTTTGCCTGTGATGAAGGCGTAAAGCGTAATCACGGACGCCCCGGCGCGGCGGCGGGGCCGGACGCGCTGCGTAAGGCGCTGGCGAATCTTGCCAGCCATGCCGGGCACGATCGGCTGGTGGATCTCGGCAACCTGCTGGCGCCATCGCCGGATCTGGAAGGCGCGCAGCAGGCGCTGCGTCAGGCGGCGCAGCGCTGTCTTGAGGCCAGCGTGCGCACCTTTGTGCTCGGCGGTGGACATGAGACGGCGTTCGGTCATGGCGCAGGCGTGCTCGATGCCTTCCCGTCCGCCCGGGTCGGCATTATTAACTGCGATGCGCATCTGGATCTGCGTTATGCCGAACGCGCCACCTCCGGTACGCCGTTTCGTCAGCTGGCGCAGCTCTGCGAGCAGCAGCAGCGCGAGTTTCATTACGCCTGTCTGGGCGTCAGCCGGGCGGCGAACACTCTGGCGCTGTGGGAGGAGGCGGCAAGGCGCAGAGTGACGATTGTCGAAGATCTGCACTGCGATAACGCGCAGGCTGCGCTGGCGGCGTTTATCGGGCGGGTGGATAAACTCTATCTGACCGTCGATCTCGACGTGTTGCCTGCCGCGGAGATGCCAGCGGTGTCGGCGCCCGCTGCGCCAGGCGTGCCGCTGTTAACGCTGCTGCGGCTTATTGAACCGGTTTGTCGCAGCGGCAAGCTTCAGGCAGTGGATATGGTTGAATTTAATCCACGCTTTGATAATGATGGCAGAGCGGCGCGCGTTGCGGCGCGGCTTGCCTGGCAGATAATTCACTGGTGGCAATAACGCGCCCGGTCAGCGGCGAACGTAGGCCGGATCGGTCGCCTGCGACGCCATCCGGCGCACCTGGTTTGACGAAAAGGGAAATGTACGCATGACACTCCTTCGATCCCGTTCCGCCCCCGCGCCGTTTTATGAGACGGTGAAACGGGAGATCAGCGAAAAAATCGCCAGCGGCGTCTGGCAGCCGCACGACAGGATCCCGTCGGAGGCGGAGCTGGTGGCGCAGTATGGCTTCAGCCGGATGACCATTAACCGCGCGCTGCGCGAACTGACCGATGAAGGCCTGCTGGTGCGGCTTCAGGGCGTCGGCACCTTCGTCGCCGAGCCGAAGGGCCAGTCCGCGCTGTTTGAAATTCGCAGCATCGCCGACGAGATCGCCTCCCGTTCCCATCAGCATCACTGCGAAGTGCTGGCGCTGGAGAAAACCCGCGCTAACGTCATGCAGGCGGCGGCGCTTGGCGTGCCGGAAGGAACGGCCATTTTTCACTCCGTGATGGTGCATTTTGAAAATGCGCTGCCGGTACAGATTGAAGATCGCTGCGTGAATGCGCAGAGCGTGCCGGATTATCTGGCCCAGGATTACAGCCAGACCACGCCGCACGCCTGGCTGTCGCAGGCGGCGCCGCTTTCGGAAGGGGAGCACATTGTCGAAGCGGTCCGCGCCACGGCGCAAGAGTGCGCGTTACTGGACATCAATGAGAACGAACCGTGTCTGTTGATTCGCCGCACCACCTGGTCCGCCGGGCAGATTGTCTCCCACGCGCGGCTGCTCTATCCCGGCTCCCGCTACCGGTTGCAGGGACATTTCACCTCCTGATTCCAGCTGGCGAAAAGCGTGATTGCTGACGCAATATAACAAAAATGTATCTTTTTTGTTAAATGCATCCTTGTTATGTCTTGTATAGACAAGTATATGTTTACTCCTCATCTCAATCATTCCGCAGATCGGATAAGCGACAGCGCCATCCGGCATTCCAGTGAGGAGCGATTATTATGTCACATAGCAAGTACCGCCAGCAGACGATCCGCGCCCCGCGTGGTCCTGGCTTAACTGCCAAAAGCTGGCTGACCGAAGCGCCGCTGCGTATGTTTTTAAACAACCTTGATCCCGATGTCGCAGAAAATCCGCATGAGCTGGTGGTATACGGCGGAATTGGCCGCGCCGCCCGCAACTGGGAATGCTTCGACGCCATTGTTAAGGCGCTGACCGGGCTTGAAGATGATGAAACGCTGCTGGTGCAGTCCGGCAAACCGGTTGGCGTGTTTAAGACCCACAGCAACGCGCCGCGGGTGCTGATCGCCAACTCCAATCTGGTGCCGCGCTGGGCGACCTGGGAACATTTTAACGAACTGGATGCGAAAGGGCTGGCGATGTACGGCCAGATGACCGCCGGTAGCTGGATCTACATCGGCAGCCAGGGAATCGTGCAGGGCACTTATGAAACGTTTGTCGAGGCGGGACGCCAGCATTATCACGGCGATCTGCGCGGACGCTGGGTGCTGACCGCCGGGCTCGGCGGCATGGGCGGCGCCCAGCCGCTGGCGGCGACGCTGGCGGGGGCCTGTTCGCTGAACATTGAATGCCAGCAGAGCCGTATCGATTTTCGTCTGCGCACCCGCTATGTCGATGAGCAGGCCGCCTCGCTGGACGACGCGCTGGCGCGTATTGAAAAGTACACAGGCGAAGGCCGGGCGGTATCTGTCGCTCTGTGCGCCAACGCCGCGGATATTCTGCCGGAGCTGGTAAAACGCGGCGTGCGTCCGGATCTGGTCACTGACCAGACCAGCGCCCACGATCCGCTGCACGGCTATCTACCCTCCGGCTGGCGCTGGGAAGAGTATCAGCAGAAGGCCGTTACCGATCCGCAGGGCGTCACAGAGGCCGCGAAACGTTCGATGGCGAAGCACGTGCAGGCGATGCTGGCGTTTCATCAGATGGGCGTGCCGACCTTTGACTACGGCAACAATATCCGTCAGATGGCGCAAGAGATGGGCGTGGAGAACGCCTTTGCCTTTCCCGGCTTTGTACCGGCCTATATTCGCCCGCTGTTCTGCCGCGGCATTGGCCCGTTCCGCTGGGTGGCGCTCTCCGGCGACCCGCAGGATATATATAAAACCGACGCCAAAGTGAAAGAGATTGTCGCCGACGATCCGCATCTTCATCGCTGGCTGGATATGGCCCGCGAGCGGATCAGCTTTCAGGGGCTTCCGGCGCGAATCTGCTGGGTGGGCCTGGGGTTGCGGCAAAAGCTCGGGCTGGCGTTCAACGAGATGGTGCGCAGCGGCGAACTTTCGGCGCCGATTGTCATTGGCCGCGATCACCTTGACTCCGGCTCCGTCGCCAGTCCGAACCGTGAAACCGAAGCGATGCGCGACGGCTCAGACGCGGTGTCCGACTGGCCTTTGCTGAATGCGCTGCTTAATACTGCCAGCGGTGCGACCTGGGTTTCGCTGCATCACGGCGGCGGCGTCGGGATGGGCTTTTCGCAACATGCCGGGATGGTGATCGTCTGCGACGGCAGCGATGACGCGGCGGCGCGGATTGCCCGCGTGCTGCACAACGATCCGGCGACGGGGGTGATGCGCCATGCCGATGCCGGTTATGACATTGCCGTGGAGTGCGCGGTTGAACATCACCTTAACCTGCCGATGGTCGCGGCTACTCAGGGGAAACGCTGATATGAACACCATGACCTTAATGCCCGGCCATCTGAACTTCACCCAGCTGCGCGAGGTCTGGCAACAGCCTGTCAGACTGCGGCTGGATGCCAGCGCTATCGACGGCATTAACGCCAGCGTGGCCTGCGTGGAAACCATTGTCGCCGAAGGGCGTACCGCCTACGGTATTAACACCGGCTTTGGCCTGCTGGCGCAGACGCGCATCGCCAATGAAGACCTGCAAAATCTTCAGCGCTCGCTGGTGCTTTCCCATGCCGCAGGGGTTGGCGAACCGCTGGATGAGGCGATGGTGCGCCTGATTATGGTGCTGAAGATCAATAGCCTGGCGCGCGGCTATTCCGGCATTCGCCTTAGCGTGATTGAAGCGCTGATCGCCCTGGTGAATGCCGACGTCTATCCGTATATCCCGGCCAAAGGTTCGGTGGGCGCTTCCGGTGATTTAGCGCCGCTGGCGCATATGTCGCTGACCTTACTCGGCGAGGGGCTGGCGCGCTGGCAGGGGGAATGGCTCCCGGCGAAAGCGGCATTGCAGAAAGCCGGGCTGACGCCGATCGCTCTGGCGGCGAAAGAGGGGCTGGCGCTGCTTAACGGCACTCAGGCGTCGACGGCCTTTGCGCTGCGCGGCCTGTTTGAGGCGCAGGAGCTGTTTGCCTCCGCCGTGGTCTGCGGGGCGTTGACCACCGAAGCGGTGCTGGGATCGCGCCGTCCGTTTGACGCGCGCATTCATGCCGCACGCGGCCAGCGCGGGCAGATTGATGCGGCGGCGCTGTACCGGCATCTGCTGACGGACACCAGCGCGCTGGCGCAGTCGCATCGTAACTGCGATAAAGTGCAGGACCCTTACTCGCTGCGCTGTCAGCCGCAGGTCATGGGCGCCTGTCTGACCCAGATGCGGCAGGTACAGGAGGTGCTGCTGGCGGAAGCGAATGCCGTATCCGATAACCCGCTGGTCTTTGCGGCGCAGGGCGAAGTGATCTCCGGCGGCAACTTCCACGCCGAGCCGGTGGCGATGGCGGCGGATAATCTGGCGCTGGCGATTGCCGAAATCGGTTCGCTCTCCGAACGACGGATAGCGCTGATGATGGATAAACATATGTCTCAGCTGCCGCCTTTCCTGGTGAAAAACGGCGGCGTGAATTCCGGCTTTATGATAGCCCAGGTGACGGCGGCGGCGCTGGCCAGCGAAAACAAGGCGCTGGCGCATCCGCACAGCGTCGACAGCCTACCGACCTCGGCGAATCAGGAAGATCATGTGTCGATGGCGCCAGCGGCGGGGCGCAGGCTGTGGGAGATGGCGGCGAATACCCGCGGCGTGGTTGCCGTCGAGTGGCTGGCGGCCTGTCAGGGGATTGATTTACGTGAAGGGTTAACGTCCAGCCCGCTGCTTGAGCAGGCGCGGGCGACGTTACGCGAACGGGTGAGCCATTACAGCGACGATCGTTTTTTCGCCCCGGATATTGCATGCGCCACCGAACTGCTGGCGCAGGGCGCGCTGCTGCGCTTAGTACCGGCGTTTTTGTGAGTATTGCCGGACGGCGACGCGAATGCGACTTATCCGGCTTACAGACTAATTCCTGTTTTGCAGGCCGGGCAGGGCGTTTTACGTCGCCACCCGGCACAGAACAGATTAACTGAACATCGCGGTTAACGATGCGCTGGCCAGCGAATGAAAATGGACGTTGAAGCCGACCATCGCGCCGCTGGACTCCTCATCGACCTCAATGCGTTCCACGTCCAGCGCATGCACGGTGAAGATATAGCGATGGGTTTCCCCTCTCGGCGGCGCCGCGCCGCCGTAGCCCGCTTTGCCGAAGTCGGTGCGCGTTTGCACCACGCCGTCCGGTACGGCCACCAGACCGGAACCGAAGCCCTGAGTCAGCACGCGGGTATCGGCGGGCAGATTCGCCACCACCCAGTGCCACCAGCCGGATCCGGTTGGCGCGTCGGGGTCGAAGCAGGTGACGACAAAACTTTTGGTTCCCGCCGGAACCTCATCCCAGGCCAGATGCGGCGAAATGTTGTCGCCCTCGTAGCCCATACCGTTAAAAACGTGGCGCAGCGGAAGTTTATCCCCGTCGCGCAGATCGTTGCTGATTAGTTTCATGCGCTCTCCTTCATTAACGTAAAAAGTGTAGCGATAAAGCGTACAGCTTACCGCTGTTTAAACGCTAAAAAATGTTTCCTCGCGCACAGCTTCATTGACGGCCTGCGTCAGACGGCGCAGCTGTTCCGGTTGGATGATGTAGGGCGGCATCAGGTAGATAAGCTTGCCGAACGGGCGGACCCAGACGCCCTGGCGGACAAAGAACTGTTGCAGCGCCGCTATGTTTACCGGACGGGTAGTTTCCACCACGCCGATAGCCCCCAGCACCCGCACGTCCGCCACCTGGGGCGAATCTGCCGCGGGAGCTAATTCTTCGCGCAGTTGCGCTTCAATCGCCGCCACCTGCCGCCGCCAGTCGCCGGATTCCAGCAGCGTCAGGCTGGCGTTCGCGACGGCGCAGGCCAGCGGGTTGCCCATAAACGTCGGGCCGTGCATAAAGCATCCGGCTTCGCCGTTGCTGATGGTTTCCGCTACCTGGCGGCTGGTGAGGGTGGCGGAAAGGGTCATCGTGCCGCCGGTGAGCGCCTTGCCCAGACAGAGAATATCCGGCGCAATCCCGGCGTGCTCGCAGGCAAACAGCCTGCCGGTACGGCCAAAGCCGGTGGCGATCTCATCGGCGATCAGCAGAATTCCCTCCCGGTCGCACATCTGGCGGATGCGCTGCAGCCACTGAGGATGGTAGATGCGCATTCCGCCCGCCCCCTGGACGATTGGCTCAAGGATCACCGCCGCGATCTCATGGCGGTGAGCGGCCATCAGGCGGGCAAAGGCGACCATATCGCGCTCATCCCATTCGCCGCCCATCCGGCTTTGCGGCGCAGGGGCAAACAGATTTTCCGCCAGATAGCCTTTCCACAGGCTGTGCATTGAATTGTGCGGATCGCAGACCGACATCGCGCCGAAGGTATCGCCGTGATAACCGTTACGAAACGTCAGGAAACGCTGACGGGATTCGCCTTTCGCCTGCCAGTACTGCAAGGCCATTTTCATCGCCACTTCCACCGCCACCGAGCCGGAATCGGCAAGGAATACGCACTCCAGCGGCGCGGGCGTCATCGCCACCAGCTTCCGGCACAGCTCAATGGCCGGCGCATGGGTGATGCCGCCAAACATCACGTGCGACATGGCGTCAATCTGCGTTTTCATCGCCGCGTTGAGCTGCGGATGATTGTAGCCATGAATTGCCGCCCACCACGACGACATGCCGTCAACCAGGCGTTCGCCGCCGGATAAAATCAGTTCGCAGCCTTCCGCGCGCTCGACCGGAAAGACCGGCAGCGGCGAGGTCATGGAGGTGTAAGGGTGCCAGATATGGCGCCGATCGAATGCGAGATCGTCCGTTGTCATAATCGACTTGTAAACCAAATTAAAAACATTTAGGTTTACGAGTCTACACGGTTCTCACAACAAAACGTAGAAAATTATGACCAATCATTCTCGCTGGACGCTGTCGCAAGTCACCGAATTATTTGAAAAACCACTGCTGGAACTGCTGTTTGAAGCCCAGCAGATCCACCGCCAGCACTTCGACCCGCGTCAGGTGCAGGTCAGTACCTTGCTGTCGATTAAAACCGGCGCCTGTCCGGAAGACTGCAAATACTGCCCGCAAAGCGCGCGCTATAAAACCGGGCTGGAGGCCGAGCGGCTGATGGAGGTGGAGCAGGTGCTGGATTCGGCGCGCAAAGCAAAAAACGCCGGTTCGACCCGTTTCTGTATGGGGGCGGCGTGGAAAAATCCCCACGAGCGCGATATGCCCTTTCTCGAGCAGATGGTGCAGGGGGTGAAAGCGATGGGACTGGAGGCCTGCATGACTCTCGGCGCCCTGAGCGAATCACAGGCGCAGCGGCTGGCGGCGGCCGGACTGGATTACTACAACCACAATCTCGATACCTCGCCGGAGTTCTACGGCAATATCATCACCACCCGCACCTATCAGGAGCGGCTCGACACGCTGGATAAGGTGCGCGACGCCGGGATCAAGGTCTGCTCCGGGGGCATTGTCGGACTTGGCGAAACGGTGAAAGATCGCGCCGGATTGCTGCTACAGCTGGCAAATCTGCCGACGCCGCCGGAAAGCGTGCCGATCAACATGCTGGTGAAGGTCAAGGGCACGCCGCTGGCGGATAACGACGATGTTGATGCTTTCGATTTTATCCGCACCATCGCCGTGGCGCGCATCATGATGCCCGCCTCGTATGTGCGTCTCTCCGCCGGTCGCGAGCAGATGAATGAACAAACCCAGGCGATGTGCTTTATGGCCGGCGCGAACTCCATCTTTTACGGCTGCAAGCTGTTGACCACGCCGAACCCGGAAGAGGACAACGATCTCCGGCTGTTCCGCAAGCTGGGGCTGAATCCGCAGCAGACCGCCGTGCTGGCGGGAGATAACGAACAGCAGCAGCGGCTGGAGCAGGCGTTGAGGACTCCGGACACCGACGCTTACTACAACGCGGCAGCAGTATGAGCTGGCAGCAGAAGATCGACGATGCGCTGGCCGCGCGTCGCGCGGCGGATGCCCTGCGCCATCGCTGTACGGTGGAACAGGGGACCGGACGCTGGCTGATTGCCGGTCAACGCCGCTTTCTCAATTTTTCCAGCAACGACTATCTGGGCTTAAGCCGCCATCCGCATATTATCCGCGCCTGGCAGCAGGGAGCAGAACGTTTTGGCGTCGGCAGCGGCGGTTCCGGCCACGTCAGCGGCTACAGCGTGGCCCATCAGCGGCTGGAAGCGGCGCTTGCGGACTGGCTGGGCTACCCGCGCGCGCTGCTGTTTATCTCCGGCTTTGCCGCCAATCAGGCGGTGATTGCCGCGCTGATGGCGAAGGATGACCGCATCGTCGCCGATCGCCTGAGCCACGCCTCGCTGCTGGAGGCGGCAAACCTCAGCCCGGCGCAGCTTCGCCGTTTTACGCATAACGACCCGCAGCATCTGGCGCGCCTGCTTGACGCCCCCTGCGCCGGACAGCAGCTGGCGATCACCGAAGGGGTGTTCAGCATGGATGGCGACAGCGCGCCGCTGGCGGCGATTCATCGCGCCGCCGGGCAGCGCAACGCCTGGCTGCTGGTGGATGACGCCCACGGGATAGGCGTCTGCGGCGAAGAAGGGCGCGGAAGCTGCTGGCGACAGCAGGTTAAACCCGAACTGCTGGTGGTGACCTTCGGTAAAGGCTTTGGCGTCAGCGGCGCGGCGGTTTTGTGCGCGGAGAGCGTGGCGGATTACCTGTTGCAGTTCGCCCGGCATCTGATTTACAGCACCAGTATGCCGCCCGCCCAGGCGCAGGCGCTGAGCGCCGCGCTGGCGGTGATTCGCGGCGAGGAAGGCGATGCGCGCAGGGCCAGGCTTTCGGCGCTGATCGCGCGTTTTCGCCGCGGCGTCGACCATAGTCGCTTCCGGCTGGCGGAATCAGACAGCGCCATTCAGCCGCTGATAGTAGGTGATAACGCGCGGGCGCTACAGCTGGCGGATGCCCTGCGCGGCAAAGGGTTCTGGGTGACGGCCATCCGTCCGCCGACGGTGCCGACGGGCACCGCGCGTCTGCGCCTGACCCTCACCGAAGCGCATCAGCCTGCTGACATTGACCGTCTGCTGGAGGCGCTGCATGACGCAGGTGAATAAACAGGCCATTGCGGCGGCGTTTGGCCGCGCGGCAGGTCAGTATGAGCAACATGCGCAGCTCCAGCGCCTGAGCGCGGAAGCGCTGCTGGCGCTGTTACCGCAGCGAACCTATGAGCAGGTGCTGGACGCCGGATGCGGCCCCGGTCTTCTGAGCCGCTACTGGCGCGCGCGGGGAAGCATGGTCGCCGCGCTGGATTTGTCATCGCAGATGCTGAATGAAGCGCGTCGACAGAACAGGGCGCATTACTATCTTGCCGGGGATATCGAGTCGCTGCCGCTGGCGGAGGCGACCTTCGATCTGGCATGGAGCAATCTTGCCGTCCAGTGGTGTAACGATTTGCGCGGCGCGCTGAGCGAGCTTTACCGGGTGGCGCGGCCCGGCGGCAAGGTGGCGTTTACCACACTGGCGAACGGATCGCTGCCGGAGCTGCGCCAGGCGTGGCGGGCGGTGGATAACCAGCATCATGCGAATCGCTTTTTGCCGCAGACGGCGCTGCACGATGCCCTGCGCGGCTGGCGCAGCGAGAGCCGTTTGCAGTCGATCACCCTGTGGTTTGACGACCCGCTCAGCGCCATGCGGTCGCTGAAAGGCATTGGGGCGACCCATCTTCATGGCGGACGGGAAGCGCGCGTCCTGAGCCGCGCGCAGCTGCAAACGCTGCGGCTGGCCTGGCCGCAGAGGCAGGGGAAATATCCGCTCACTTACCATTTTTTTGCAGGAGTCATTGAACGTGACTGAACGCTATTTTGTTACCGGAACCGACACCGAGGTCGGAAAAACCGTCGTCAGCTGCGCCTTGCTGCAGGCGGCAGGGCGAGCAGGACTGTGCACGGCGGGCTATAAGCCGGTCGCTTCCGGCAGCGACATGACGCCGCTGGGGCAGCGCAATAGCGACGCCCTTGCGCTCCAGCGCCGCAGCAGCCTGCCGCTGGAGTACGCAGCGGTGAATCCTTATACCTTCGCCGAGCCGACCTCGCCGCACATTGTCAGCGCCGAAGAGGGCAGGCCCATCGAGGCGGGCGTGATGTCGGCGGGGCTGCGCGCGCTGGAAACGCAGGCGGAGTGGGTGCTGGTGGAGGGGGCGGGCGGCTGGTTCACCCCGCTGGCGGCGAACTTTACCTTCGCCGACTGGGTGCAGGCGGAACAGTTGCCGGTAATACTGGTGGTCGGCGTGAAGCTGGGCTGCATCAACCATGCTCTGCTGACCGCGCAGGCCGTCCGCCAGGCGGGGCTAACTCTTGCTGGCTGGGTCGCTAATAATCTCCAGCCGCCGGGAAAACGCCACCGTGAGTACATGGCGGCGCTCAGCCAGATGATACCTGCGCCCCTGTTGGGCGAAATCCCGTGGCTTGCGGTCAATGCGGAAAGCGCCGCCACAGGACAATATCTCGATCTTAGCCGTCTGAGCGGCAAATAAAAGGCGAAATTGCGAGCCAGCTCTCGCCTCAGCGGACCGTTTCGTTAGCTGATTAAAATCAAAAATTAGTGATAATTTTTTTTTATCGCCGCCGAAATGCTCTGCGGGGCGAAATTGCCAGGCGGCGGGGCATACGGGCTGGAAGCAGTTATCCACTATTCCTGTGGATAACCTTGTGTATTAGAGTTAGAAAACGCAGGGTAAGCGAGAGAACACGCGGCTTCCAGCCAAATTGACGCGAAAGACGCCTTTGTTAAATATTATTTAAATTTCAATTGGTTAAATAAAATCAATGGCTGTCAAGAAACCGTCATTGAGTGCAATAAAAGTTTCATGACAGGACTTGACAATGTTAATGAAACAATTGGTCTGGGGATAACCCCGCTGACCAGTGTATTATCTTGTTGGCGCTGAAATTTTATCCGCCTTCAGTTTGCGGTGTCGGCGCGTAACACAAATTCGCCCATGCGCTACTGTTTTTTCATCCAGTATTTTTTACTGGCAATATTATCCTCTGCGAGTAAAATTACAATCCTGCCCGCCCATTGCTTCAGGTAGCCGCTCATGAGTAAACCGTTCAAACTGAATTCCGCATTTAAACCGTCAGGCGATCAGCCCGAGGCGATCCGCCGCCTGAAAGAGGGGCTGGAGGATGGTCTGGCGCATCAGACGCTGCTTGGCGTAACGGGATCGGGGAAAACGTTCACTATCGCCAACGTGATCGCGGATCTCCAGCGTCCGACGATGGTGCTGGCGCCGAACAAAACCCTGGCGGCGCAGCTGTACGGCGAGATGAAAGAGTTCTTCCCGGATAACGCCGTCGAGTACTTCGTCTCCTACTACGACTATTACCAGCCGGAAGCTTACGTGCCCAGCTCCGATACCTTCATCGAAAAAGATGCGTCGGTAAACGAGCATATTGAGCAGATGCGCCTGTCGGCGACCAAAGCGCTGCTGGAACGTCGCGACGTGGTGGTGGTGGCCTCGGTGTCGGCGATCTACGGCCTGGGCGATCCGGACCTGTATCTGAAGATGATGCTGCACCTGACGGTGGGGATGATTATCGACCAGCGCGCCATCCTGCGCCGTCTGGCCGAACTGCAATATACCCGTAACGATCAGGCTTTCCAGCGCGGCACCTTCCGCGTGCGCGGCGAGGTGATTGATATCTTCCCGGCGGAATCCGACGACATCGCGCTGCGCGTGGAGCTGTTTGACGAAGAGGTGGAGCGGCTGTCGCTGTTTGACCCGCTGACCGGGCATGTGGAAGGCACCGTTCCGCGCTATACCATCTATCCCAAAACGCACTATGTGACGCCGCGCGAGCGCATTTTGCAGGCGATGGAAGAGATTAAAGACGAACTGGGCGAGCGGCGGAAAAGCCTGCTGGCGAATAACAAGCTGCTGGAAGAACAGCGCCTGAGCCAGCGTACCCAGTTTGATCTTGAGATGATGAACGAGCTCGGCTACTGCTCGGGGATTGAAAACTACTCGCGCTATCTCTCCGGGCGCGGGCCGGGCGAGCCGCCGCCGACGCTGTTTGACTACCTGCCGGCGGACGGCCTGTTAGTCGTTGATGAATCGCACGTGACCATTCCGCAGATTGGCGGTATGTACCGCGGCGACCGGGCGCGTAAAGAGACGCTGGTGGAGTACGGTTTCCGTCTGCCCTCCGCGCTGGATAACCGTCCGCTGAAGTTCGAGGAGTTTGAGGCGCTGGCGCCGCAGACTATTTACGTCTCCGCGACGCCGGGGAACTATGAGCTGGAGAAATCGGGCGGCGACGTGGTGGATCAGGTTGTACGTCCGACCGGCCTGCTGGATCCGGTGATCGAGGTGCGTCCAGTGGCGACCCAGGTGGACGATCTGCTCTCTGAAATCCGCGCCCGCGCGTCAATCAACGAGCGCGTGCTGGTCACCACCCTGACCAAACGGATGGCGGAAGATCTCACCGAGTATCTGGAGGAGCACGGCGAGCGGGTGCGTTATCTGCACTCGGACATCGATACCGTTGAGCGGATGGAAATTATTCGCGACCTGCGCCTGGGCGAGTTTGACGTGCTGGTGGGGATCAACCTGCTGCGGGAAGGTCTCGACATGCCGGAGGTGTCGCTGGTAGCGATTCTTGACGCCGATAAAGAAGGGTTCCTGCGTTCCGAACGTTCGCTGATTCAGACCATTGGCCGTGCGGCGCGTAACGTTAACGGTAAAGCGATTCTGTATGGTGATAAGATCACCGCGTCGATGGCGAAGGCGATTAGCGAGACCGAGCGTCGTCGGGAGAAACAGCAGCAGTACAACGCCGAACACGGTATTACGCCGCAGGGGCTGAACAAGAAAGTGGTCGATATTCTGGCGCTGGGGCAGAACATCGCGAAGACCAAAGCGAAGGGCAGGGGCAAGTCACGCTCTACGGCGAAGGCGGATAGCGTCGAGATGGATATGTCGCCGAAGGCGCTGCAGCAGAAGATCCACGAGCTGGAGGGGCAGATGATGCAGCATGCGCAAAACCTCGAGTTCGAAGAAGCGGCGCAGATCCGCGACCAGCTGCATCAGCTACGCGAGCTGTTTATCGCGGCCTCGTAATCAGTTGTTTCGCAGGAGTATCAGGAAAAGCCCGGCGAGGCACATGCCGGATGGCGGGGTAAACCCCCTTATCCGGCCTACGGCCTGATATCTGGCATCGTGCACCGCCGGATGGCGGGGTAAACCCCTTATCCGGCCTACGGTCTGATACCTGGCATCGTGCACCGCCGGATGGCGGGGTAAACCCCTTATCCGGCCAGCCGTAAATCATTAACTCATACGATTAACCCAGCGCCTGGACCGCTTTTTCCAGCGCGCTGTGCAATAGCTGGCGATCGTGGCGATAGGGAATGTCGCTGGCTTCGAGCACCGCCTGAATCACCACTCTGTCGCTGACCGCGGATACATCCACCTTCGGCCCGACCACTACGGCATCAATGACGCGCTTACCTACGTACTGCTCCATAATCGCCAGCTTATCGGCCAGCGTCAGGCTGGCTGCCGGCAAGCTCAGTTCGCGTCCCAGATTGCCGATATAGACCATCGGCGCCTGGGTACGGCGCAGCGCCTGCGCCAGATCGCTTACCAGCAGGATCGGCATCAGGCTGGTATAAAAACTGCCGGGACCAATCAGGATTAAATCCGCTTCGTTAATCGCCTGCACCGCTTCCCGCGTTGCAGGCACGTTTGGCGACAGCATCAGCTCCTGCGGCCGGGCAGTCAGCTGATCGATATTCACCTCGCCGTAGACTTCATGTCCCTGGTCGTCAATGGCCATCAGGTCAACCGGCAGCTCCGACATCGGAATTAAATGCGCGTCCACCTTCAGCAGATTGCGAATTAAATTGATTGCCTCCAGAGGCCGCACGCTCAGATGGTCCAGCGCCTTTAACATCAAATTTCCGAGGTTATGGCCGGAAAGTTCGCCGTTACCGCCAAAACGGTACTCAAACATCGCCGAGGGGACGCTCGGTTCGGTGATCAGCTGGTTAAGACAGTTGCGCATATCGCCCCAGGCGATGCCGCCTTCCGCGCGGCGAATGCGTCCGGTGGAGCCGCCGTTATCGGTGGTGGTGACAATACCGGTCAGGCGTGAGCTCAGTGAAGAAAGAGAGGAGAGAACGCGTCCTAATCCATGCCCTCCGCCGAGAGCGACGACACGATCCAGGTCAGCCAGCGTACGATTGCGCATAAAATTTCCTGAAGTCAGATTTACCCCGCTACAGTAGCGCAAATCGCCGGTTTGCAGCAATTCACACACGACGGGGAAGGAAAATAAATTCTTTCCGACTACCTCTTTAGGATGAAATGCGGGTTACGCTGAGATGATGTATATCAATGCAAAAATGCGATTTTCGCTTATTCTGTAGCGAAATAGCACGATCGTGACGCTATATATAAGTTTATATAGCGTAAGGCGTAAATGGCAAAGTGGTCGTTTACGCGCTAGTATCGGCTTATAATTTAAAAACACTCTAGCCTCTGCACCTGGGTCAACTGATACGGTGCTTTGGCCGTGGCGGCGCAAAGGCGCTGTCACCAGGGTGCAGGAAGAAATGACTGCGCCTCCCGTACTGGAAAGGTGTACATGGCCTCACAACTGACCGATGCTTTTGCGCGCAAGTTTTACTACCTGCGCCTGTCAATTACCGACGTGTGTAACTTTCGTTGCACCTACTGCCTGCCGGATGGCTACAAGCCCGGCGGCGTCACCAATAACGGTTTTCTCTCCGTCGATGAAATTCGCCGGGTTACCCGCGCTTTTGCTAACCTCGGCACTGAGAAAGTTCGCCTCACCGGCGGTGAACCCTCACTGCGTCGCGACTTTACCGATATCATCGCCGCCGTGCGCGAAAATGCGGCGATCCGCCAGATAGCCGTCACCACCAACGGCTATCGCCTGGCGCGCGATGCCGCGCACTGGCGCGACGCCGGACTGACCGGCATCAACGTCAGCGTTGACAGCCTCGATGCCCGCCAGTTTCACGCCATTACCGGGCAGGATAAATTTCAGCAGGTAATGGCGGGTATTGACGCCGCTTTTGACGCCGGTTTCGATAAGGTCAAAGTCAACACCGTGCTGATGCGCGACGTAAATCATCATCAGCTCGACACCTTCCTCAACTGGATCCAGACGCGACCCATTCAGCTGCGCTTCATCGAACTGATGGAAACCGGCCAGGGCAGCGAGCTGTTCCGCAAACATCATATCTCCGGCCAGGTCCTGCGCGATGAGCTGCTTAAGCGCGGCTGGATCCACCAGCTGCGCCAGCGCAGCGACGGACCGGCGCAGGTCTTTTGCCACCCCGACTATGTGGGTGAAATCGGCCTTATCATGCCGTATGAAAAAGATTTCTGCGCCACCTGCAACCGTCTGCGCGTCTCCTCCGTCGGCAAACTGCACCTGTGTCTGTTCGGCGACGGCGGCATAAGCCTGCGCGATCTGCTGGTTGAAGATAACCAGCAGGCTGCGCTGGAAGCGCGTATCGCTCTGGCGCTGCGTGAGAAAAAGCAGACCCATTTCCTGCATCAGAACAATACCGGTATTACGCAAAACTTATCGTACATTGGCGGATGATCGCTAAAGGAGTTTTCCATGAGTCAGGTAAGCGCTGAATTTATCCCGACCCGTATCGCTATTCTTACGGTTTCGAATCGTCGCGGCGAAGAGGATGACACCTCCGGCCATTTTCTGCGTGACGCCGCGCAGGAGGCAGGCCATCAGGTGGTGGATAAAGCCATCGTTAAAGAGAACCGCTACGCCATTCGCGCCCGGGTGTCCGCCTGGATTGCCAGTGAAAATGTGCAGGTGGTGCTGATCACCGGCGGAACGGGGCTGACGGAAGGCGATCAGGCGCCGGAAGCGCTGCTGCCGCTGTTCGACCGCGAAGTTGAAGGCTTTGGCGAAGTGTTCCGAATGCTGTCATTCGAGGAGATTGGCACCGCGACGCTACAGTCGCGCGCGGTTGCCGGCGTCGCCAATAAGACGCTGATTTTCGCCATGCCGGGCTCGACCAAAGCCTGTCGGACTGCCTGGGAGAATATCATCGCGCCGCAGCTTGACGCGCGCACGCGTCCGTGTAATTTCCACCCTCATCTGAAGAAATAACCATGTCGCAACTGACCCACATTAACGCCGCCGGCGAAGCGCATATGGTAGACGTTTCCGCGAAAGCGGAAACCGTCCGCGAAGCGCGCGCCGAGGCTTTTGTCACCATGCGCAGCGAAACGCTGGCGATGATTATTGACGGCAGCCACCATAAAGGCGACGTGTTCGCCACCGCGCGCATTGCCGGTATCCAGGCGGCGAAACGTACCTGGGAGCTGATCCCGCTGTGTCATCCGCTGCTGCTGAGCAAAGTTGAAGTGCAGCTACAGGCCGAGCCTGAGCACAACCGCGTGCGCATTGAATCGCTGTGTCGCCTGACGGGAAAAACCGGCGTAGAGATGGAGGCATTAACGGCGGCATCCGTCGCCGCGCTGACCATTTACGACATGTGTAAAGCGGTACAGAAGGATATGGTGATTGGCCCGGTTCGCCTGCTGGCGAAAAGCGGCGGCAAATCCGGTGATTTTAAGGCGGACGCTGATGATTAAGGTTCTTTTTTTCGCCCAGGTTCGTGAACTGGTGGGTACTGATACGCTGGAAGTAGCGGACGATTTTCCGACGGTTAGCGCGCTGCGTCAGCATCTGGCGGCCAACGGCGGGCGCTGGGCGCTGGCGCTGGAGGATGGCAAGCTGCTGGCGGCGGTTAATCAGACGCTGGTCAGTTTCGATCATCCGCTGTCGGCAGGGGATGAAGTGGCCTTCTTCCCGCCGGTGACAGGGGGCTGAGATGGCGGAGACAAAAATTGTTGTCGATCCTGCGCCGTTCAGCGTTGGGGAAGAGTACCCGTGGCTGGCGGAGCGTGACGAAGACGGCGCGGTGGTGACGTTTACCGGAAAAGTGCGCAACCATAATCTTGGCGACAACGTAAAGGCGCTGACGCTGGAGCACTATCCGGGGATGACCGAGAAAGCGCTCGGCGAAATCGTTACCGAAGCCCGCGCCCGCTGGCCGCTGGGACGCGTGACGGTGATTCATCGCATCGGTGAACTGTGGCCGGGCGATGAGATCGTCTTTGTCGGCGTCACCAGCGCGCATCGCAGCAGCGCCTTTGAAGCCGGACAGTTTATTATGGATTATCTGAAAACCCGCGCGCCGTTCTGGAAGCGCGAGGCGACGCCGGAGGGCGAGCGCTGGGTGGAAGCGCGTGACAGCGATCGGCAGGCAGCAAAACGCTGGTAGCAGAATGTGATACGCTTATAATAGTGTCACTTTTTAACCAGGAGATTATCATGGACAGATTTCCACGATCCGATTCAATCGTGCAGACGCGTTCCGGTCTGCAAACTTATATGGCGCAGGTATACGGCTGGATGACCGTCGGACTGCTGCTGACGGCGTTTATTGCATGGTATGCGTCGCATTCCGCTGCTTTTATAGAATTACTTTATACCAACAGGCTCTTTTTCTTTGGCCTGGTCATTGCCCAGCTTGCCGTCGTCTTTGTACTGTCCGGTCTGATTAACCGGCTCAGTGCCGGAGTGATGACCACGCTGTTTATGCTTTACTCGGCGCTGACCGGGCTTACGCTCTCCAGCATTTTTATCATCTATACCGCATCCTCTATTGCCAGCACCTTTGTGGTGAGCGGCGGAATGTTCGGCGTGATGAGCCTGTGGGGTTATACCACCAAACGCGACCTGAGCAGCTGGGGGAATATCCTGTTTATGGCGCTGATCGGCATCATTCTGGCGTCGCTGGTTAACTTCTGGCTGAAGAGTGAAGCGCTGATGTGGGCGGTGACCTATATCGGGGTGGTGGTGTTTGTGGCGCTGACCGCCTATGACACCCAGAAGCTGAAAAATATCGGCGAGCAGATTGACGTGCGCGACAGTTCTAACCTGCGCAAATACTCCATTCTCGGGGCGTTAACGCTGTATCTGGACTTTATCAACCTGTTCCTGATGCTGCTGCGCATTTTCGGCAACCGACGTTAACCGTGCAGCGCCGGATGGCGGTTGCGCCTTATCGGCCTGCGGGTTGTCATGATGCCGGATGCCGGATGCCGGATGCCGGATGCCGGATGCCGGATGCCGGATGCCGGATGGCGGCTACGCCTTATCCGGTCTACAGATTTTCATGTTGAAAGATGGCGTGTAGGCCTGATAAGCGAAGCGCCATCAGGCAATGCAATGCGAATGCATACTACTTCGCCATCGCCTTCTCGTTTTTCGCCCGCAGCTTCTTCGCCCGACTCTCCAGCACCAGATAGCAAATCAGCGCCAGCAGCAGCGGAATGAAATAATAGAGCACGCGATAGGCGAGCAGGGCGGCGATAATGGTTCCCTGTGAGGTACGCTCGCCCGCCAGCAGCGCGATGAATACCGCTTCCAGCACGCCAATCCCCGCCGGAATATGGACGATTACCCCGGCGATACTGCTGACCAACAGTACTCCCAGCACAAAGAAATAGTTTACGCCCTGGCCCATCAGCAGCCAGATAATCAGCCCCATCGCCATCCAGTTGGCGCTGGATATAACCATCTGCACCAGCGCGAACTTCCAGGACGGCAGCACCAGCTTTTGCCCTTTAATGGTCATATGCCGACGTTTGGCAAAGGCGCAGAACCACAAATAGACGGCGATCATCAACAGCAGCACGACGCCGAGAATACGCAGTGTGCTTTCGTCGATGTACCAGTGGGCGGGCAACTGGACAACGCCAAAGGTAAAGATGATGCCACCCAACAGAATATAGCCCAGCCAGTTAGTGGTGATGCTCAGCGAGAAGATGCGGGTGATGGTGCTCCCCGGCAGGCCGAGGCGCGAGTAGAGACGGTAGCGCATCCCAATACCGCCGACCCAGGTGCTGAGCGTCAGGTTAAAGGCGTAGCAGATAAACGATACCAGCATTACCTGGCGCTTCGCCAGCTTATGGCCGCAGTAGGCGCGTCCCAGCAGGTCATAGCAGCCGTAAAGCAGATAGCTGACGATCACCAGGGCGACCACGCTCAGCAGCGCGGTCCGGTTATAATCGCGAATAACCGTCCAGACATCTTCCCAGTTAACCTTTTTGGCATAAATGACCAACAGGACAATCACGGCAATAAAAAACAGCCAGGTGAGGATCTTTTTTGCCAGCCGCCAGCGTGGATGTGATTTCGCCATCAGGATTTTGCTCCGGTATCTTGCGCTTCAACGCGGTCCTGCGTTTCCATTTCGGGCTGCGCCGGCGGGTCAACCTGCGCCAGTCGCGGGGTATGCGCCGGCAGCCAGCCTACCAGCGCCGGGAAATGGCGTAAAAAGTGGAACGCCAGCACGCTCTTGGTGAGGTTCCACCAGGTGCGTTTGGGCAGCATCGTCTCATCCACCTGCTTACAGTCCTGGCGGATGATGGCGTTGAGGTTGTCGCGCAGGGTCTGGTTAAACTGGCGATCGTGGATAATCAGGTTAGCTTCCAGATTGAGCGACAGGCTGAGCGGATCGAGGTTGCTCGACCCTACCGTCGCCCAGTGATCGTCCATCAGCGCGACTTTGCCATGCAGCGGTTTGCGCCGGTATTCGTACACCTGCACGCCGCCTTTCACCAGATAGTTATACAGCAGGCGCGCGCCCACCTTCACAATCGGCATATCCGGTTCGCCCTGCACAATCAGCTTCACGCGCACGCCGCGACGCGCCGCGTTGCGCATGGCGTGGAGCAGACGATAGCCGGGGAAGAAATAGGCGTTGGCGATAATCACCTCCCGCCGCGCCTGGGTGAGCATTTTCAGGTAGTGGCGTTCAATGTCATCGCGATGTTCTTCGTTATCACGCCAGACAAACAGCACCTGCGCTTCGCCTGGCTGGTGGTTCTCCACCGCCTGATGGTATCGCTTCCACCAGCGCCGCGTTGCGCTCTGGCCGGGCAGATTTTCCACCTCAAACTGCAAAATATCGGCCACAATCGGCCCTTCGACGCGCACCGCGTAATCCTGCTTGGCCTCCGGACCATAGTCGGACATATGTTCGTCGGAGTAGTTAATGCCGCCGACAAACGCCACTTTGCCGTCTATCACCACAATTTTGCGGTGCATACGGCGAAAGACGTTGGTGCGCATGCCAAAAACCCTGGCGCGCGGATCGTAATAGCGGAACACTACGCCCGCTGCGGTCAGTTCGCCGACAAATTCGTCGCTCAGATCCGGCGAACCGTAACCGTCAAGCAGCACTTCCGCCTGCACGCCGCGTTTCGCCGCCTTCAGCAGCGCCGCATGCAGCTGTTTGCCGACGTTGTCCTCAAACCAGATAAAGGATTCCAGAATGATCCTCTGCTCGGCTTCAGCAATGGCTTCAAATACGGCGGGATAAAATTGATCGCCGTTTTCCAGTAGTTGGATCTGGTTACCTTCACGCCAGCCACATTTCATAGATGGATCTCCGCGCTAAGGGGGGCATGATCGGAAAGATGTCGCCAGCTGCGCAGCGGCAGCACCGTGGGCGAACTGGTGTTGGCATTTTTTACGTAAATGCGATCGAGAGGGAGCAGCGGCAGGCTGACCGGAAAAGTCCGTGCCGGACGACCGTGGGCGTGGGTAAAGATCTCATCCAGTCCGGCCGTCTTTTTCAGCGGCAGGCTGGCCTTCTGCCGCCAGTCGTTAAAGTCGCCCGCCACCACGACCGGTTCGCCGTCGGGCAGGGCGTTTACCCAGTCCGCCAGCATTTTGAGCTGCGCCTGGCGATGCGCTTCGCGCAGGCCAAGATGCACGCACATTACATGAATCGGACGGTCAAGCTGCGGCGGCACAATCCGGCAATAGAGCACGCCGCGCTTTTCGCCGCCTGCCACTGACACATCGCGATTCTCATAATGTTCAATGGGATAGCGCGACAGCACCGCGTTTCCGTGGTGCCCTTCCGGGTAGACTGCGTTGCGTCCGTAGGCGTAGTCGCTCCACATGGTATCGGCGAGAAACTCGTAGTGCGTGGTATCCGGCCAGTTCTCGACGTGCAGCGGATGCACTTCATGCGCGCCGAGTACCTCCTGCAGACAGACGATGTCAGCGCCGACGGTGCGCACGGCGTCGCGCAGCTCCGGTAAAATGAAGCGCTTATTAAAGGCGGTAAACCCCTTGTGCGTATTTATGGTGAGCACTTTGAATGAAAATCGCTGCGTTTGACCGGTCATAGTTCTCCTGTCGGCGTCACTATCCTGTGTAAATAGTGTAGTCGTCGTCACAAAAAGGTGCGTTGTTACGGAATTTTCCGTAAAGTTCGGTACTCTGAGTTATTAGACAAAAATCCTTCAGGAGAAGAGCCATGAAGTGGCAACAACGAATTCGTGTCGCAACGGGATTAAGTTGCTGGCAGATAATGTTGCATTTACTGGTAGTGGCGATGCTGGTAATGGGCTGGATGAGCGGCACGCTGGTGCGCGTCGGCCTCGGATTATGCGTGGTGTACGGCGTTACCGTACTGCTGATGCTGGCGTTGCAGCGTCATCATGAACAGCGCTGGCGGGATGTCGCCGACGTACTGGAAGAGCTCACCACCACCTGGTATTTCGGCGCGTCGCTGATTGTGCTGTGGCTGCTGTCCCGCGTGTTGCAGAACAATTTCCTGCTGGCGTTAGCGGGCGTCGTCATCCTTGCCGGGCCCGCTGTGGTATCGCTGCTGGCGAAAGACAAAAAGCTACATGACTTTGCGTCTAAACATCGCATACGCCGCTGATCCTGTCGTGGCCGCTATCACCAGCAGCGGCCACAAACTTCCCCAGACAATCGACAAACTCGCATCCTTCAGATAGATCTGCTTGGTGATATCGGTAAAGTGGCGAATCGGGTTTATCCACGTCAGGTTCTGCAACCATACCGGCATATTTTCCACCGGCGAGACGTAACCCGAAAGCAAAATCGCGGGCATCATAAAGACAAACACGCCGATAAACGCCTGCTGTTGCGTTGCGCAGAGTGAGGATATCAGCAGTCCAAAGCCGACCAGCGACAGCCCGTAAATCACCATCGTGAAGTAGAACAGCGCCAGCGACCCGGCAAACGGGATCTGATACGCCCAGATGCCAATGCCCAGCACGATAGTCGCCTGAAAGGTGGCGACAATCAGCGCCGGTACCGCTTTACCGACAAAGATTTGCCAGGTGGTGAGCGGGGAAACCAGCAGCTGATCGAGCGTGCCCTGTTCGCGCTCGCGCGCCACCGAGAGCGAGGTGACGATCATCACCCCGATAGTGGTGATCATCGCGATCAGCGACGGCACCACAAACCATTTATAGTCGAGGTTCGGGTTATACCAGTTGCGCACCACCAGCTCGCTATTGTTCGGCTGCGGTTTACCCTCCATCAGCTCCTGCTGGTAAACCTTGATGATTTGCTGGAGATAGTTGGCGGCGATCTGCGCGCTGTTGGAGTTGCGCCCGTCAAGGATTAACTGCATCGGCGCGGGCTGGAAGGTGTCCAGATTGCGGGAAAAATCCGCCGGGAAGCGCACCAGCAGCAGCGCTTTTTGCGTGTCGATGGTCGGCTGAATCTCCTGCGGGCTGTTCAGCAGCAGCACATGGGTAAAGGCTTTGGCGCGGGCGAAGCGCTGGGTCAGCTCCACCGCATGTTTACCGTTGTCTTCGTTATACACGGCGATGGTGGCGTTGGTCACCTCCAGCGTGGCGGCAAACGGAAACAAAATGACCTGAATCAGCACCGGCAAAATTAAAATTGCGCGCGTCTGCGGCTCGCGCAGCAGCGACTGTAGTTCTTTGCGGATCAATGTCCATAAGCGATGAAACATCTTGTTATCCTCATGCCGGACGAAACCTGGAAAACTAATCCAGCCGACGTTTGGTTTTCATCCACGTCAGGCCGATAAACATCACCGCCGAAGCGATAAGAAACAGCACGTTCACCAGCAGCACTACCGGAATATTCCCCGCCAGAAACAGGCTTTGCAGGGTGCTGACGAAATAGCGCGCCGGAATAATGTAAGTCACCGCGCGGATCACCGCGGGCATACTGTCGATCTGGAAAATAAACCCGGACAGCATAATCGACGGCAAAAAGGCGGCGTTTAGCGCCACCTGGGCGGCGTTAAACTGGTTGCGGGTGATGGTGGAGATAAGCAGCCCCATCCCCAGCGTACTGAGCAAAAACAGACTGGTGATTAAAAACAGCAGCAGCAGCGAGCCGCGGTAGGGCACGCCGAGAATAAAGACCGACACCAGCATACAGAGCAGCATCGCCAGCATTCCCAAAAAGTAATAGGGAATCAGCTTGCACAGCAGCAGCTCCAGGCGGGTTACTTCGGTGGAGAGCAGCGCTTCCATCGTTCCGCGCTCCCACTCGCGCGCCACCACCAGCGAGGTGAGAATCGCGCCAATGACCGTCATGATGATGGTCACCGCGCCGGGAATGATAAAGTGCTGGCTGATGGCCGCCGGGTTAAACCAGTAGCGGGTCTGCACGTCAATTAACGGCTCGAAGGTTTCACCTCTGTCTTCGGCGCGCTGCATTTGCCAGATCTGCCAGATGCCCTCCACATAGCCCTGTACAAAGTTGGCGGTGTTGGGTTCGCTGCCGTCGGCGATCACCTGAATCGGCGCCGTATCATCGGCGCGCGCCATCTTTTCCGCAAAATCCACCGGGATCACCACCAGACCGCGAATGCGTCCGGCCTGCATTTTTTCGATCAGCTCATGGCGGTTATCGCTGATGGTGGCGTCGATGTACGGCGAACCGGTCAGCGTGTGGGTAAAATCCAGCGCCTCCTTACTTTGCTGTTCGAGCAAAATGCCTACCCGCAGCCGACTGGAGTCAAGGTTAATGCCGTAGCCGAAGATAAACAGCAGCAGCAGTGGGATCACCACCGCAATCAGCCAACTGCTGGGATCGCGGACGATCTGCCGCGTCTCTTTTACGCACAGGGCGCGCACCCGGCGCCAGGAGAGAAGAGAATTACCCATGCCCGTGCTCCTTATCCCAGTCGTGAATCAGGGTGATAAAGGCCTGCTCCATCGTCGGATCCGGCGTCTGGTCATCGGCGGCCTGCGCTTTCAGGTCGTCCGGGGTGCCGCTGGCGATCAGTTTGCCGCGATACACCAGCCCGATGCGATCGCAATACTCCGCTTCGTCCATAAAGTGGGTGGTGACCATTACCGTCACGCCTTTTTCCACCATGCTGTTTATATGCAGCCAGAACTCGCGGCGGGTGATGGGGTCGACGCCGGAGGTCGGTTCGTCAAGAAACAGGATGTCCGGCTCGTGCATCAGCGAACAGGCCAGCGCCAGACGCTGCTTAAAGCCCAACGGCAGCGCGTCGGTGGCCTGGGAGGCGATGCTCTTCAGGCCAAACGCCTCGCTCATGCGGGCGATTTTTTCGTTCTGCGCCCGCCCGCGCAGGCCGTATACGCCGGAGAAGAAGCGCAGGTTCTGCTCGACCGTCAGGTTGCCGTAGAGCGAGAATTTCTGCGCCATATAGCCAAGATGCTGGCGCGCCTTGCCGGAGCTGACCTTCAGGTCCATGTCCAGCACCAGCGCTTTGCCCGAGGTGGGCACCAGCAGGCCGCACATCATTTTAAAGGTGGTCGATTTGCCCGCGCCGTTTGGTCCCAGCAATCCAAAAATCTCTCCGCGCCGCACGCTGAAGTTAACGTTATCGGTAGCGGCAAAGTCGCCGAATTTTTTGGTCAGCGCTTTCGCTTCAATCACCGTTTCGCCGGGTGTGCCTTCCACGGTGTGCAGAATTGCGCCCAGCGGCGACTCAGACGTCGCAGCGCCGCCCAGCAGATCGATAAACGCATCTTCAAAGCACGGGGCGGTTTCGTTGATCCCGATTTCCGGCATACCGTCGCCGCGACGAATATCCTCCGCCGTCGCCTCTTTTTTGACGATCAGGCGAACCGATCTGCCCTGGATCATACCGTCGCTCACCTGCGGCAGCTTCAGCGCCCGCTGAAGCAGTTTGCGGTTGCCCTCCTGCGGGCTATGCATCAGAAAACTGCGTCCGGCCATGGTTTTAGTCAGCTGCGTCGGATCGCCCTGGTAGAGCAGTTCGCCTTCGTTCATCAGCAGCACGTCGCGGCACTGCTCGGCTTCGTCGAGATAGGAGGTGCTCCAGAGGATCAGCATCCCGTCGCCCGCCAGTTCGTGCACCATCTGCCAGAGTTCGCGCCGCGAAATCGGGTCCACGCCGACGCCCGGCTCATCCAGCAGCAGCACTTTCGGCTCGCCGACCAGCGTACAGGCCAGCCCCAGTTTCTGCTTCATGCCGCCGGAAAGCTTACCCGCCAGCCGTTCCGTAAATGGCCCCAGCGCGGTGAACTCCAGCAGGCGGGCGAAGGTTTTTTCCCGCGCTTCGCCGGTGACGCTGCGCAGATCGGCATACAGATTGAGGTTCTCCATCACCGTGAGATCCTCATACAGGCCAAACTTTTGTGGCATATAGCCGAGCACCGCGTGCAGCGCACTGTCGTTTTTGATCGGATCGCAGCCGATCACCGTCGCGCTGCCGTCATCGGCTTTCAGCAGCCCTGCCAGCATACGCATCAGGGTGGTTTTACCCGCGCCGTCCGGCCCGACCAGTCCGGTCACGTAACCGGCGTGGATAGTGCAGTCGAGCGGGGCGACGGCAGGCTTATCCATTCCCGCAAAGCGCTTCGTCAGTCCTTTCAGCGTAATGACGGCGTCATTCATGTCCTGCCTCGTCGCTGAACCGCAGCGTTACCGGCATCCCCTGACGCAGCGCGTCGTCGGCGTCGGTTACCACGATGCGCAGGCGGTAGACCAGATCGGTGCGCAGGTCCGGGGTCTCCACCGTTTTCGGGGTGAATTCCGCGGTGGGGGAGACAAAGCCGATTTTGCCGTGATACGGCTTATCCGGACGGCCATCGGTATAGAGCAGGATTTCGCGACCTGGTCGCGCCTGGTTCAGGTTGCGCTCATCAACGTAAGCGCGCACCCACACCGGACGGGTGAGCGAGAGCGTCAATACGGTACTGCCCGCATTAAGCATACTGCCGGGTTCCACCGCGCGGGTCAGCAGGGTGCCGCTGGACGGCGCCACTAGGGTGGTGTCCTGAAGATCGAGTTCGGCCTGCGCCAGCTGCGCCTGTGCCTGCTCGAGGCTGGCCTTAGCCTGAGCGATATCCTGTTCACGGTTACCGGAGCGGTACTGGTTCAGTTTATCCTGCGCCGATTTGAGCGTCGCCAGCGCCTGGTCGCGCGAAGAGCGGGCATTTTCCAGATCGTTGGCGGAGATAGTGCGGCTTTTCCACAGGCCCTGCTGGCGGTTGTAGAAGTTTTGCGCATAGTCATACGCCGCCTGCGCCTGTCGCACCGAGGCGGCGGCCTGGGCAATCTCTTCTTCGCGGTAGCCCGCCAGCATCAGGTCATACTGGGCCTTCGCGACTGAGACACCTGCTTTCGCCTGCATCAGCGCGTTTTGATAGGGCGCATGATCCAGTTCGCCTAATATCTGTCCGGCCCTGATGGCGTCGCCTTCATCCACGGTCAGGGAGGCGAGCCGCCCGCCGACGCGGAAGCTCATATTGACGGTGCGGATATCGACGTTGCCGTAGAGGGTCAGACCGTTATCCTGCCGACTCTGATACCACCAGGTTCCACCGGCAATCACGGCGATCAGCGCCGCGACAGCCAGCCCGATAACAACAGGTTTTTTCATCAGTCCAGACTCCTTTGCGATAAACCTTGCAGAATAAGATCGATATGGCAGGTCACCGTCCCGGCGATCAGCGCCGCTTTTTCGTCGTCAAACTGTGACCAGCCGGTACGTAACAGGATGGTTTCTTTACCGATGCGAAATGCCAGCACTTCGCCGAGCAGGGCGTGGCTGTGCAGAATAGTGCGCGTGTCGTCGGCGTCGCAGCCGGTAAAGGCGGCGATCAGGCGCGTCAGATGCCGGTGCAACGGGTCGATCACCTGGGTGTGCACCAGCTGATAGGCGGCGGTTGGCGAGAGCTGTTCACGGGAAATAAACTTGCTCAGGTTAACCGTATCGTCCTGGGTCAGCAGCATGATCATATTGTTGCAGGCGCGGTGGATCAGCTCGCGTATCGCCGCACGATCCGGCGTTGGTTGTGCAAGCAGCAGCTCCGCCTCTTCGGCAAGGGGACGAAACTGTTCACCGATAAAATCGGCGATCCACTGGGCGCAGGCGAGGTAGAGATCCTCTTTCGAGCCAAAGTAGTAGGTGATGGCGGCAATATTCTGCCCGGCCTGCGCCGCAATGTCGCGGGTAGTGGCGTGCAGCCCGTACTCGCCGAACTGCGCCAGCGCCGCGGCGATCAGCTGGCTTTTCGCCTGCTCGCCCTTGCTGGTCATCGTGGGGGTATTCATCGCGCGACCCATTTTTTAATCAATCGATTGATTAAAAATAGTCTGCAGCTCCGGTTCTGTCCAGCGCCGGTTTAAATCTGGAAACCTGCGGCGTCGAGTTCCTCAGAGATCCACGCGATAAAGGCTTTCACTTTCGCTTTTTGCTCGCTGGTGTGCGGCATCACCAGATGGTGGGCATTCACCGACATGCTGACATCGTCGGCAAAGACTGGCCGCAGGTGCTGCTTGCGCAAGCTTTCGCCAGCCAGCAGATTACTTTCAAGGATCACGCCCAGTCCCATCCTTGCAGCTTCGATGCTCATATACGAGCGGTCAAAATTAAAAATAAAATTTTTATTGAAGCCGCGCACCTTGTGCCACGAGAACCAGTTGTTCCAGTTAATCAGGGTGCTGTCTGAGTGGATCAGATCGCATGACAGCAGATCTTCCGGGGTTTGCAGCGGATGGCTTTCCAGCCAGGCCTGGGAGGTGTAAGGAAGCATTCTTTCATTGCGAATGGTTTTGACCACCAGCGTCGGCCATTGCGCCAGGCCGTGGCGAATGTCGATATCAATATTGTCGCGGGAAAACTGGATGCTCTCATAGGAGCAGGTCAGGCTGATTTTCAGCTCAGGCCACGCCTGGCGAAAGCGGTCAAGCCGCGGCATCAGCCAGAGCAGGCCAAAGCTGGGCGCGGAGTGGATGCGTAAATAATCCTGATGAATGTCATGAATCACCTGGTTAGTGGCCTGGCCAATCATATTTAGCGCGCCAGACACTTCTTTCAGGTAGCGTTCGCCGATGGTGGTCAGCTTTACGCCTTTACTGCTGCGGGAAAATAATTTTTTGCCCAGAAAATTCTCCAGACTCGCAATCTGATGGCTGACGGCGGAAGCGGTAATGTTGAGATTTTCCGCGGCAGTATTAAGGCTGCCCGTATCGGCCACTTCAATAAATGCCTGGATGTTGCGTAGTGACGGAACCGGCAACATTTTATTAGGAACGGGAGTGGGCATGACGCAATTCCTGAAAAAGCCAGTGGGAAGAACAGCAAAACAGCAACGCAACGATTAATCAAATTTTATTGGGTAATACCCCTTTTATCAGCAAGTTAAAACAATGAAATGTGAGGCTTGTCGCATTTTAATCCAGCGAATCTGGCGCTTTCAATAAGCCGCTAATTTGAATGCAGTCACGAATCAAAATTTTCTCAACGTGAATTGAGGTTATTTAAATTCTATTTTTAGAACGCGTTGTTATATTCGCAACCGAAGGACTGAAAAAGCGTGTTGCGACGATGTTCGCGAAAAAGATAAAACAATAAAGAGGATACCCTATGTCACGTATAGATACCGTTGTCTGTACCGACACCAGGAAAACGAAGTATCGTTTTGTCGTTTTAACGATGATTTTTCTGGTTTATGCCATCAATTATGCCGATCGCACCAATATTGGCGCGGGTACTGCCGTTTATCATTGATGAGTTCCATATCAATAATTTTGAAGCTGGCGCCATTGCCAGTATGTTCTTTCTGGGCTACGCCGTAAGCCAAATCCCGGCAGGCTTTTTTATTGCGAAGCGCGGAACGCGCGGGCTGGTTTCATTATCTATTTTTGGCTTTTCCGCGTTTACCTGGCTGATGGGCACCGTCAGTTCGGTGTTCGGCTTAAAGCTGGTGCGGCTTGGCCTCGGCCTGAGCGAAGGTCCCTGTCCGGTAGGGCTGGCTTCGACGATCAACAGCTGGTTTCCGCCGAAAGAGAAGGCCACGGCGACGGGCGTCTATATCGCCGCCACCATGTTCGCGCCGATCATCGTCCCGCCTTTAGCGGTATGGATTGCGGTAACCTGGGGCTGGCGCTGGGTATTCTTCTCTTTCGCCATTCCGGGTCTGGTGGCGGCGATCGCCTGGTATGTGCTGGTGAAAACCAAACCTTCCGAGAGCCGTTTTGTTTCGGCAAGCGAACTGGAGGACATTCATGCCGGTCATCATGATCATACCGGCAAACGAGAAAATATCGTTATTGACGATAAATTTCGCTGGCTGGATAAAATTATCCGGGTCAGAAAACGGGCGCCGGTTGATACGGCGAAAGGATTATTTACCTCTAAAAATATCCTCGGCGATTGCCTGGCCTATTTTATGATGGTCAGCGTACTGTACGGTCTGCTGACCTGGATCCCGCTTTATCTGGTAAAAGAAAAAGGCTTCGACTTTATGAGTATGGGGCTGGTCGCCAGTATGCCGTGCATCGGCGGATTTGTCGGCGCGATCGGCGGTGGCTATATTTCCGATAAATTATTGGGGCGCCGACGCAAGCCGACAATGATTTTTACGGCGATCTCTACCGTTATTATGATGCTTATTATGCTGAATATTCCGGCCAGCACCGCGGCGGTTTGTACGGGATTATTTTTTGTCGGCCTGTGCCTGAATATTGGCTGGCCTGCCTTTACCGCTTACGGTATGGCGGTTTCCGACGCCAGAACCTATCCCATTGCCTCCTCCATTATTAACAGCGGCGGCAATCTGGGCGGATTTGTTTCCCCGATGGTGGCCGGTTTTTTACTTGATAATACCGGCAGCTTTAATTCCGTGTTTACCTATTTTGGTATCTGCGCAGCAATTGGATTAGTGGTGATTCTTTTTATTGATGAACCACAGTAAGAAATAATTATCCCGTCAAATAATATGACGTAATGTCATGGAGTAAAAATATGTTATTAAAAAATAAAGTCGCTATTGTGACTGGCGCGGCTTCCGTACGTGGTTTAGGTTTCGCCACCGCGAAGTTATTTGCCGAAAACGGCGCAAAGGTTGTGATTATCGATCTGAATAAAGAGGCCAGCGCGGCGGCGGCGAAGTCGTTAGGCGACGAGCATCTTGGGCTGGCGGCAAACGTTGCGGATGAAGCGCAGGTAAGCGCCGCGATGGAGCAAATTGTGGCGAAATATGGCCGCGTGGATGTGCTGGTCAATAACGCCGGTATCACGCAGCCGATTAAATTAATGGATATTAAACGCGAAAATTACGACGCGGTGCTGGATGTCAGCCTGCGCGGTACGCTGCTGATGTCGCAGGCGGTTATTCCGCTGATGCGTAAGCAGAAATCCGGCAGCATCGTTTGTATCTCCTCCGTCTCCGCCCAGCGTGGCGGCGGTATTTTCGGCGGTCCGCACTACAGCGCGGCGAAGGCCGGGGTGCTGGGGCTGGCGCGGGCAATGGCGCGCGAGCTGGGGCCGGATAACGTGCGCGTGAACTGCATTACTCCCGGCCTTATCCAGACCGATATCACCGCCGGAAAACTGACCGATGAAATGACCGCCAACATCCTGGCAGGCATTCCGATGAACCGTCTCGGCGACGCCGTGGATATTGCGCGCGCCGCGCTGTTCCTCGGCAGCGACCTCTCTTCCTACTCCACCGGCATCACTCTGGATGTTAACGGCGGCATGTTAATCCACTAAGCGAGGGCAGTCTGATGAATATGACAGAAGTTCAGAAAGTGGCGGCGGCGGCCTGGCGCATTCGTCGCTATGCCCTGCGCATGGGGGAAGTTCAGGGGCAGGGGTACATCGGTCAGGCGCTGGGCTACGCCGATGTGCTGGCGACCGCTTTCAGCCACGCGATGACCTGGCGCGCGCAGGATGCGGAGTGGGAAGGGCGCGATCGCTTCCTGCTGTCTCACGGTCACTATGCCATCGCCTACTATGCGGCGCTGCTGGAGGCCGGGATCATTCCTGAGGCGGAGCTGGAAACCTATGGGTCGGACGACAGCCGTCTGCCAATGTCCGGCATGGCGACCTATACGCCGGGGATGGAGATGTCCGGCGGTTCGTTGGGGCAGGGGCTGTCTATTGCGGTAGGGATAGCGCTGGGGCTGAGGCAGAAACAGAGCCCGTCATGGGTGTATAACTCGATGTCAGATGGCGAACTGGATGAAGGTTCCACCTGGGAAGCGGCGATGTCGGCGGCGCACTACGGGCTGACCAACCTGATCAACATCGTTGATGTGAACAGGCAGCAGGCCGACGGCGATTCGCGCAAAATCCTCGGCTTTGAGCCGCTGCACGAAAAATGGGCGGCTTTCGGCTGGTACGTGCAGCGCATCGACGGCAACGACGTCGCCGCCGTGGTCAATGCGTTTGATAACGCGAAAAATCATCGCGGCGAACAGCCTCGGGTCATTATCTGCGACACGCTGATGGGTAAAGGCGTTCCGTTCCTCGAAACGCGCGATAAGAACCATTTTATTCGTGTTGATGCTGACGAATGGCAGAAAGCGATAGCCGTGCTCGATGCCAACAAACCGGAAGGAGTGCTGTAATGAGCCAGACAACCCCAAAAACCCGTTTAAAAACGTCAGCGATGATTGCCTCCATTGCTGATGAAGGCCAGGTCACCGTACCGGCGCCTTTTGGCGTCGCGCTGGCGAAACTGGCGGCGCAGCGCCCGGAAATCGTCGGTATGACCGCCGACCTGTCGAAGTACACCGATCTACATATTTTTGCCCAGGCGTTCCCGGATCGCTTTTTCCAGATGGGGATGGCGGAACAGCTGCTGATGGGCGCGGCGGGCGGAATGGCAAAAGAGGGTTTTATTCCGTTCGCCACCACCTACGCCGTTTTTGCCACCCGTCGCGCCTATGACTTTATTCATCAGGTTATTGCCGAAGAGCATCTCAACGTGAAGATCTGCGCGGCGCTGCCGGGTCTGACTACCGGCTACGGCCCCAGCCATCAGGCGACGGAAGATCTGGCGATTATGCGCGGCATTCCCGGCATGACCATCATCGATCCGTGCGATGCGCTGGAAATCGAACAGGCGGTACCGGCGATGGCCGATCATAACGGTCCGGTGTATATGCGTCTGCTGCGCGGCAAGGTGCCGCTGGTGCTGGACAAATATGACTATAAGTTTGAGCTGGGCAAGGCGAAGCTGCTGGAGGACGGCAACGATGTGTTGATTATCTCTTCCGGGCTGATGACCATGCGCGCGCTGGAAACCGTGGAAAAACTGCGCGCCGACAACATCAGCGCCGCGGTGTTGCACGTGCCGACCATTAAGCCGCTGGATGAGAAAACCATCGTTGAACAGGCGTCGAAGCCGGGGCGTTTAGTGATCACCGCGGAAAACCACACCTGCATCGGCGGACTTGGCGAAGCGGTTGCCGCGCTGTTGATGCGTAAAGGCGTGCGCTGTGAACTGGACACCATCGGCCTGCCGGATGAGTTCCTGCTGGCCGGGGCGTTGCCAACCCTGCACGAACGCTACGGCATTTCGACCGCGATGATGGTCGAGAAAATCAAAAATCGCCTGCGTTAAAGGCTTTCGCCGTCGCGTTCTGCGGCGGCGCTTTTCACTTTCTGTTTGAGGTTTCCATGTCGATTAATTCCATTGAAGAATTAAACGCGCTGGTGGCGCGCGTCAAAAAAGCCCAGCGTGAATATGCCAGTTTCAGTCAGGAGCAGGTCGATAAAATCTTCCGCGCCGCCGCTCTGGCCGCGGCAGATGCCCGCATCCCTCTCGCTAAGATGGCCGTTGCCGAATCCGGTATGGGTATCGTTGAAGATAAAGTGATCAAAAACCACTTTGCTTCCGAATACATCTATAACGCTTATAAAGATGAAAAGACCTGCGGCGTGCTGTCCGAGGACGACACCTTCGGGACCATCACCATTGCTGAACCAATCGGTATCATCTGCGGTATCGTTCCGACCACTAACCCGACCTCCACGGCTATCTTCAAATCGCTGATCAGCCTGAAGACCCGTAACGCCATCATCTTCTCTCCGCACCCGCGTGCTAAAGAGGCCACCAACAAAGCGGCTGACATCGTACTGCAGGCGGCTATCGCTGCCGGCGCGCCGAAAGATCTGATCGGCTGGATCGATCAACCTTCCGTTGAGCTCTCCAACGCCCTGATGCATCACCCGGATATCAACCTGATCCTCGCGACAGGCGGCCCGGGCATGGTGAAAGCGGCCTACAGCTCCGGTAAACCGGCGATCGGCGTGGGCGCAGGCAACACCCCGGTGGTCATCGACGAAACTGCCGATATCAAACGTGCCGTCGCGTCCGTGCTGATGTCCAAAACCTTCGATAACGGCGTTATTTGCGCATCTGAACAGTCGGTGATTGTTGTAGATGCCATTTATGATGCGGTAAAAGCGCGTTTCGCCAAAAGCGGCGCTGTTATTCTCAATAAGAAAGAGAAAAGGGCGACAGGCGACATTCTTCTGAAAAATGGCGCGCTGAACGCCGCTATCGTGGGTCAGCCGGCGTATAAGATCGCTGAACTGGCGGGCTTCTCCGTGCCGGAAAACACCAAGATCCTGATTGGCGAAGTCACCGTTGTTGATGACAGCGAGCCGTTTGCTCACGAAAAACTCTCCCCGACGCTGGCGATGTACCGCGCGAAAGATTTCGAGGACGCGGTCAGCAAAGCCGAGAAGCTGGTGGCGATGGGCGGTATCGGCCACACCTCCTGCCTGTACACCGACCAGGACAACCAGCCGGAGCGCGTCGCTTACTTCGGCCAGATGATGAAAACCGCGCGTATCCTGATCAACACCCCGGCTTCCCAGGGCGGTATCGGTGACCTCTACAACTTCAAGCTGGCCCCTTCCCTGACGCTGGGTTGCGGCTCCTGGGGCGGTAACTCCATCTCTGAAAACGTCGGTCCGAAGCACCTGATCAACAAGAAAACCGTTGCTAAGCGAGCTGAAAACATGTTGTGGCACAAACTTCCGAAATCCATCTACTTCCGCCGCGGCTCCCTGCCTGTCGCGCTGGACGAAGTGATTACCGACGGCCACAAACGTGCGCTCATTGTGACCGACCGTTTCCTGTTCAACAACGGTTACGCTGACCAGATCACCTCCGTGCTGAAAGCGGCCGGCGTTGAAACCGAAGTGTTCTTTGAAGTGGAAGCCGACCCGACCCTTTCCGTGGTGCGTAAGGGCGCTGAGCTGGCGAACTCCTTCAAACCGGACGTGATCATCGCGCTGGGCGGCGGTTCCCCGATGGACGCCGCGAAAATCATGTGGGTGATGTACGAACATCCGGAAACCCACTTCGAGGAGCTGGCGCTGCGCTTTATGGATATCCGTAAGCGTATCTACAAGTTCCCGAAAATGGGCGTGAAAGCGAAGATGATCGCCGTCACCACCACTTCCGGCACCGGTTCCGAAGTCACGCCGTTTGCGGTGGTCACCGACGATGCAACCGGGCAGAAATACCCGCTGGCAGATTATGCGCTGACGCCGGATATGGCGATTGTTGACGCCAACCTCGTGATGGACATGCCGAAGTCGCTGTGTGCGTTCGGTGGTCTGGATGCGGTCACCCACGCGCTGGAAGCCTACGTTTCCGTACTGGCCTCCGAGTTCTCTGACGGCCAGGCGCTGCAGGCGCTGAAACTGCTGAAAGAAAACCTGCCGGCGTCCTACAACGAAGGGGCGAAAAACCCGGTAGCCCGTGAGCGCGTGCACAGCGCGGCCACCATCGCCGGTATCGCGTTTGCCAACGCCTTCCTCGGCGTCTGCCACTCGATGGCGCACAAGCTGGGCTCGCAGTTCCACATTCCGCACGGCCTGGCGAACGCCCTGCTGATCAGTAACGTGATCCGCTATAACGCCAACGACAACCCGACCAAGCAGACGGCATTCAGCCAGTACGACCGTCCGCAGGCGCGCCGTCGCTACGCGGAAATTGCCGACCATCTGGGTCTGAGCGCGCCGGGCGACCGCACCGCGGCGAAGATTGAGAAGCTGCTGGCGTGGCTGGAAAGCCTGAAAGCCGAGCTGGGTATTCCGAAGTCCATCCGTGAAGCTGGCGTGCAGGAAGCGGACTTCCTGGCCCACGTTGACAAGCTGTCTGAAGATGCTTTCGATGACCAGTGCACCGGCGCCAACCCGCGCTACCCGCTGGTATCGGAACTGCGTCAGCTACTGCTGGCCAGTTATTATGGCAAGGAATTCAGCGAAGGCTAAACCCGGGATCCCCGTTCGCGGGGATCTGTTGCACAGGCGCAGAGGCATCCCGAAAACCCGCGCAGTGGGATAATTTATGCGCTCTGTCACAAAAAATGCTACACTCCGCCCCTTCATGACATTGTGGTTTTTGTCATCCCCAAATTGTATGTATCTCCCTGAAAACGACACCGGGAACGGTCGGGGCGGTTCGGAGTAGTTATGTCTTTTGATTCTCTGGGTTTGAACCCTGAAATTCTGCGCGCCATTGCCGAGCAGGGTTACCGTGAACCTACCCCTGTCCAGCAGCAGGCGATCCCTGCGGTGCTGGAAGGCCGTGACCTGATGGCGAGTGCGCAGACCGGCACCGGTAAAACCGCGGGCTTTACGCTGCCGCTGTTACAGCACCTCATCACTCAGCAACCTCATGCGAAGGGGCGTCGTCCGGTACGGGCGCTGATCCTGACCCCGACCCGCGAACTGGCGGCGCAGATTGGTGAAAACGTCCGCGATTACAGCAAGTATCTGAACATTCGTTCGCTGGTGGTGTTCGGCGGCGTAAGCATTAATCCGCAGATGATGAAACTGCGCGGCGGCGTGGATGTGCTGGTGGCGACGCCGGGACGTCTGCTGGATCTGGAACACCAGAACGCGGTGAAGCTGGATCAGATTGAAATTCTGGTGCTCGACGAAGCTGACCGGATGCTGGATATGGGCTTTATTCACGACATCCGTCGCGTGCTGGCGAAGCTGCCGGCGAAGCGGCAGAACCTGCTGTTTTCCGCCACCTTCTCTGACGACATTAAGCGGCTTGCCGAAAAGCTGCTGCATAATCCGCTGGAGATTGAAGTAGCACGCCGCAATACCGCCTCTGAGCAGGTGACGCAGCACGTCCATTTCGTCGACAAAAAACGCAAACGCGAGCTGCTGTCGCAGATGATCGGCCAGGGCAACTGGCAGCAGGTGCTGGTATTCACCCGCACCAAGCACGGCGCTAACCATCTGGCGGAGCAGCTGAATAAAGACGGCATTCGCAGCGCGGCGATCCACGGCAATAAAAGCCAGGGGGCGCGTACCCGCGCGCTGGCCGACTTTAAATCCGGCGATATTCGCGTGCTGGTGGCGACCGACATCGCGGCGCGCGGCCTGGACATCGAAGAGCTGCCGCACGTGGTGAACTATGAGCTGCCAAACGTGCCGGAAGATTACGTACACCGTATCGGGCGTACCGGCCGCGCTGCGGCGACCGGCGAGGCGCTGTCGCTGGTCTGCGTTGATGAGCACAAGCTGCTGCGTGATATTGAAAAGCTGCTGAAGAAAGAGATCCCGCGCATGACCACGCCGGGCTACGAGCCGGACCCGTCAATCAAAGCGGAGCCGATTCAGAACGGTCGCCAGCAGCGCAGCGGCGGCGGTGGTCGCGGTCAGGGGCAAGGACAGGGCGCAGGTCGTGGCCAGCAGTCGCGTCGCCAGGACGGCGGCGCGCCGAAAGCCAAACCGCGTAGCGGCGAAGGTAAACCGGCGGGCGATAAACCGCGTCCACCGCGCCGTCCACGCCGCATCACCCCGGCGCAGTAATTTTCTTTACCGAATGGCGGCTGCGCCTTATCCAGGCTGCATGAGCTGTAGCCTGATAAGCGCAGCCGCCATCAGGCATTACCCCTGCATCCATATTGCGAGCCGTTTTCCAGAACCGGCAAAAAAGGTACTGCCAGCACCTGAAATGTGACACAATAGTGGCTGTTTATACAGTGTTTCAGGTTTTCTCATGGCATTAACCGCCGCGCTGAAAGCGCAAATCGCCGCCTGGTATAAGGCGCTTCAGGAACCGATCCCCGACTTTATTCCCCGCGCGCCCCAGCGGCAGATGATTGCGGATGTCGCAAAAACGCTGAGTGGGGAAGAGGGACGGCACCTGGCGATCGAAGCGCCCACCGGGGTGGGGAAAACCCTCTCTTATCTTATTCCCGGCATCGCCATTGCCCGCGAGGATCAAAAAACGCTGGTGGTCAGTACCGCTAACGTGGCGCTGCAGGATCAGATCTACAGCAAAGACCTGCCGCTGTTGCGCAAAATTATTCCCGATCTGCGCTTTACCGCCGCGTTTGGCCGTGGCCGCTACGTCTGTCCGCGCAACCTGGCCGCGCTTGCCAGCAGCGAACCCAGCCAGCAGGATCTGCTGGCCTTTCTCGACGATGAGCTGACGCCCAACAGCCAGGAAGAACAAAAGCGCTGCGCAACGCTTAAAGCCTCTCTCGACAGCTACCGCTGGGACGGCCTGCGCGACCATACGGATATCGCCATTGACGACGATCTCTGGCGGCGGTTAAGCACCGACAAAGCCAGTTGTCTGAACCGCAACTGCCACTACTACCGCGAATGTCCGTTCTTTGTCGCGCGCCGCGAAATCCAGGAAGCGGAAGTGGTGGTGGCAAACCATGCGCTGGTGATGGCGGCGCTGGAAAGCGAGGCGGTGCTGCCTGAACCGAAAAACCTGCTGCTGGTGCTGGATGAAGGACACCATCTGCCGGATGTCGCCCGCGACGCGCTGGAGATGAGCGCGGAAATTACCGCCCCCTGGTATCGGCTGCAGCTGGATCTGTTCACCAAACTGGTGGCGACCTGCATGGAGCAGTTTCGCCCCAAAACCACGCCGCCGCTGGCAAATCCCGAGCGCCTGAACGCCCACTGCGAAGAGCTGTATGAGCTTATCGCCTCGCTGAATAACATTCTTAATCTCTATATGCCAGCTGCCCAGGAGGCGGAACACCGCTTTGCGATGGGCGAGCTGCCGGATGAAGTGATGGAGATATGTCAGCGGCTGGCGAAGCTGACCGAAACGCTGCGCGGGCTGGCGGAGCTGTTCTTAAACGATCTCAGCGAGAAAACCGGCAGCCACGATGTGGTTCGCCTGCACCGGGTGATTTTGCAGATGAACCGCGCGCAGGGGATGTTTGAAGCACAAAGCAAACTGTGGCGGCTGGCGTCGCTGGCGCAGTCTTCCGGCGCGCCGGTCACCAAATGGGCCACGCGGGAGGTTCGCGACGGACAGATCCACGTCTGGTTTCACTGCGTCGGCATTCGCGTGAGCGACCAGCTTGAACGGCTGCTGTGGCGCAGCGTGCCGCATATTATCGTCACCTCCGCCACCCTGCGTTCGCTGAACAGCTTTTCACGGCTCCAGGAGATGAGCGGACTGAAAGAGAAAGCCGGCGACCGCTTTGTCGCGCTTGATTCCCCGTTTAACCACGTTGAACAGGGAAAAATCGTCATTCCGCAGATGCGCTATGAGCCGTTAATCGATAACGAAGAGCAGCATATTGCCGAGATGGCGGCCTACTTTCGGGAGCAGGTCGAAAGCAAAAAGCATCTCGGCATGCTGGTGCTGTTTGCCAGCGGCAGGGCGATGCAGCGCTTTCTTGACTATGTCGCCGACCTGCGTTTACTGCTGCTGGTGCAGGGCGACCAGCCTCGTTACCGGCTGGTGGAGCTGCATCGTAAGCGGGTGGCAGGCGGCGAGCGCAGCGTGCTGATCGGCCTGCAATCTTTTGCCGAAGGGCTCGATCTGAAAGGCGACTTACTCAGCCAGGTGCATATCCACAAGATAGCCTTTCCCCCCATCGACAGCCCGGTGGTCATTACCGAAGGGGAGTGGTTAAAAAGCCTTAATCGCTACCCGTTTGAAGTGCAAAGTCTGCCGGCGGCGTCGTTTAATCTTATTCAGCAGGTGGGGCGACTCATTCGCAGCCATCAGTGCTGGGGCGAAATCGTTATCTACGATAAGCGCCTGTTGACCAAAAGCTACGGCAAGCGTTTACTGAATGCGCTGCCGATATTTCCCATTGAGCAGCCTGCGGTGCCAGAGGTTATCGTCAAAGCGAAAGAAAAAGCAAAACCCACGCGCCGTCGTCGGCGTTCATGATGTAAGCACGAGGCAAGGAGTTTTCGATGGATTATCGCAAAATTATCAAAGAGATTGGCCGCGGTAAAAACCATGCCCGCGATCTTGATCAGGATACCGCGCGCGGCCTGTACAGCCAGATGCTGAGTGGCGAAGTGCCGGAGCTGGAGATGGGCGGCATTTTGATTGCGCTGCGCATAAAAGGGGAAGGCGAGGCCGAGATGCGCGGCTTCTATGAGGCGATGCGAAACCACACGATTACGCTTACCCCGCCAGCGGCGAAGCCGATGCCTGTCGTCATTCCCAGCTATAACGGCGCGCGCAAACAGGCCAATCTGACGCCGCTGCTGGCAATCCTGCTGCATAAGCTGGGCTTTCCGGTGGTGGTGCACGGCGTCAGCGAAGATCCCACCCGCGTACTGACGGAAACCATTTTTGAACTGATGGGTATTGAGCCGGTGCGTCACGCCGGACAGGCGCAGGCAAAGCTCGACAACCATCAACCGCTATTTATTCCGGTGGGCACGCTCTGCCCACCGCTGGAAACGCAGCTGGCGATGCGCTGGCGGCTTGGCGTGCGCAACAGCGCGCACACGCTGGCGAAGCTGGCGACGCCGTTTGCCGAAGACGCCGCGCTGCGTCTCTCCAGCGTCTCTCACCCGGAATATGTGCCGCGCGTGGCGACCTTCTTTAGCGAGATCGGCGGACGCGCTCTGCTGATGCACGGAACGGAGGGGGAAGTGTATGCCAGCCCGCAACGTTGTCCGCAAATCAGCCTGATTGACAGCGCAGGCGTGCGGGTATTGCAGGAGCGGCAAAGCGAGACGCCGGACCAACCGGTGCCGCTGCCAGCGGCAAAAGATGCGCCAACCACCGCGCACTGGATTGAACGCTGTCTTGCCGGCAGCGAGCCGGTGCCGACCTCGTTAAAGCTTCAGATGGCCTGTTGCCTGGTGGCAACCGCTGAGGTGGAGACGCTGGTGGAGGGGCTGGCGCGGGTTAACGCCACCTTTTAAACGCCGCGGATAAAAAAAAGCCCGTCCGGTGGCGGACGGGCAAATAAGGGTAACAATGGTTCAATGAGGGTCAGAGCAGTGTGTCTGTTGGCAAACAGACGGGGAAAACTTATTTGTAGATAACAGCGGTGCCGCTCATCTTGTTGTTATTGGTGGCGGAGGTGATGCTGTAACCGCTTGCGCCAGCTGCTGCGGCTTTTTCCGCCAGCTGTGCTTCCAGGCCGTCGAGCGTAGTAGCGCCATCAGCGGAAACGACACCCATTTTATTCATGGTTTGCGCCTGGGTCGCCGTAACGGGTTCGGCAGCGAAAGCGCCAAAAGAGAGAGCGGACAGGGCAACGGCAGCAACAGCGTATTTAATGTTTTTCATTATTTATTTCTCGCAGGTGATTTTTTAAGGGAGACGATGTTTCGTCGATGTGATGAGTATCACGCTTTTTGCCGAGAGATAAAATCGAATAGAATTGACCACATTCATCAAATAAATTGAATGACAAATAACTTATTGATTATTAATTAATTCAGCAGATGAATTTACGCTTTTGCGCCATTGCCTTTACAGAGCGGCGGTTAACGGCACAAATTGCCACGCAAAATGCCGTTTTTACGGCGCGTAAGCGAAACGGCGCGCCAGGACGGATAAGCGTAAGGAAAGGTTAACGTAACTGGCTGTCCTTGGAGCCTCTGCGGTTATAGCCTGCATGCCCTGAACTATGCGCATCTTTCTCCTGCTGGCAGGCGAGACATAATCTGACGCCGGGCACCGCTTTACGCCGCGCCTCAGGAATAGGTTCGCCGCACTCCGCACATTCATACAGGCTATCGCCGCGCGGAATTTCACCGCGAGCCCGGGCCACGGCGTCTTCAATCGTACTGTTGATCTGCTCGTTTACCGCGTCGTCATTTGCCCAACCGGAGGCCATATGCATTCCCCTTAGCGAGTTTTCATCCCTTCATTATAACGGCTATTGCCGCTACGGGCTGGCGGGAAGCACACTTATCGCCGTCACAACGCGCGCTTTTCCTTTAACACAGGTTTACCGCGCTGCGTTATGCGGGTATCTTACGCCGCTGTAAAAAGGAGAAAGCTATGTCCGCGTCCCCCCAGAAACCGGGTTTACACCCGCGTAATCGTCACCACAGCCGCTACGATCTGCCCGCGCTCTGCAAGGGCACGCCTGAATTGTCGCAATACCTTATCCGTACTCCGGCTGGGGAACAGAGCGTCGATTTTGCCAGCCCTCAAGCGGTCAGGGCGTTGAATAAAGCGCTGCTGGCGCATTTCTACGGGGTAGCGAACTGGGATATTCCTGACGGCTTTTTATGTCCGCCGGTGCCGGGGCGGGCGGATTATATTCACCATCTGGCCGATCTGCTTGCGGAAACCGCGGGTAGCGTGCCGACAAATGCCTCCATTCTGGATATTGGCGTCGGCGCTAACTGTATTTATCCGCTTATTGGCGTTCATGAATATGGCTGGCGCTTTACCGGCAGCGAGACGAACGAGCAGGCGTTAGCCAGCGCCCAGGCCATTATCAGTGCCAATCCTGGCCTGACGCGCGCGATTCGCCTGCGTCGTCAGAAAACGCCCGCGGCGATTTTTAACGGCATTATTCATAAAAATGAGCAGTATGACGCCACGCTGTGCAATCCGCCGTTCCACGATTCGGCGGCCTCCGCGCGCGCCGGCAGCGAGCGTAAACGCCGCAATCTCGGGCAGGATAAAGACGAGGCGCTGAATTTTGGCGGCCAGCAGCAGGAGCTGTGGTGCGAAGGCGGGGAAGTGGCCTTTATCAAAACCATGATTGCCGAAAGCCGCGCCTTTGGCCGCCAGGTGATGTGGTTTACCACCCTCGTATCACGCGGAGAAAACCTGCCGCCGCTGTACCGCGCGCTCACTGATATCGGCGCGGTAAAGGTGGTCAAAAAAGAGATGGCCCAGGGGCAAAAGCAGAGTCGCTTTATTGCCTGGACCTTTATGGATGACGACAAGCGTCGCCATTTTCAGGCGCGTAAACGCTATAGCGTCGGTTCGGCGGGCGGCTGCGGCGCTGGCGCGGAAGGTATCGTCGCTGAAAGCGTCGGCGCAGGCAGGAGCTGATACATTTGCACCGGCGCCCGGACTCCGGCCAGGTCGAAATGCTTTTTCACCTGGCTGTCCAGCGCGAAGCGTACCGTCCACTGCTTCAACGGCAGGGTGGTAAACGTCACGCGCAGCGTAAAGGCGTTGTTCGTCAGCCCGACAATCCCGGCAAAGTTCGGCTCGCCGATAATGAGTCCCCGTATCTCCTCGTTCTGCATCACGGCGGCAACGGCATCTTTCAGCGCCTGGTTGGCCTTGTCGGCGTCTTCCTGGCGATCCACATCGTAGTTGGCGACCACCGAACCAATACCGCGCACAAAGTTGGCGAAGGTGGTAATCGATGACCAGGGGATAATATGGTACGCCCCGGTATCCTGACGCACGCCAACGGAGCGAATTGACATCCGTTCCACCGTACCGGTCAGCGGCCCGATGGTCACCAGATCCCCGGTATTCATACCGTTTTCAAACTGAATAAACACCCCGGTAATAATATCTTTCACCAGCGTCTGCGAACCAAAGGAGATCGCCAGCCCCAGCGCGCCGGCACCGGCCAGCAGCGGGGCGATATTCACGCCGATCTCAGACAGCACGATCATGATGGTGATGGTGCTGATGATCACCGCCAGCGCATTGCGAAATAGCGTCAGCAGCGTACGGGTACGGGCGCTGGGCAGAGGGCGGCCATGAATATCCGACGCCAGCCGGTTTTCGATCAGGCTGGCGAGTATGGTCCAGCCCACCGCCGAGAAAAAGAGGATTAGCGCAATACGGATCAGGATATCCACCGTTTTTTCACCCGCGCCGTTATGCAGCCAGTTCCAGAAATCGAACAACCCCCAGGCGTTCAGCAACAGCATAATAGCGACGCATACCGTCAGGAAGCGCGCCACTTTCAGCGCGGTAGAGAGCCAGCCGTTGAGCCGCTTTTGCAGCTCGGGATAATTGCGCTGCGTATGCGGAGAGAGGGTGATCGTTTTTGCGATCCAGCGGGAAAACATACCGGAAACAAAAGCGGCAATGCCGATAATCGCCAGGCTATGCACCGTTGCCCCCATCATAAATTTGAGGCTGTTCCCCGGATCGAACAGGGAGAAGAAAAACAGCACGATAAAATAGGCGCTCGCCAGCCAGTGCCAGACCAGCGCGAAGGCGCGGATAAACAGGCTAAAAAAGGCCAGCGAGTGCTCCGCCAGGTTCAGCAGATGCTGGGTGATATCCTTTTTGTTGTGAAAGATCAGATACAGCGCCCAGACGGTAATGCCCAGCATGATAATCACATTGGCCATTGCGCCGACCTGCACATTGACCTGATTAGAGATGATGGGGACGGCGACGATCAGGCCGTAGCCAATCAGACTGCTCAGCGAGCTTAATCGCCGACTCCAGTAGTGCGCGTTCGCATCCTGGATGGTAAAGGGACGCAGTTCCGGGACGTTGGGGCAGAAAATCAGCCGCAGGATGGCTTTAAAGAATTCGATGAGCGCAAAGGCGTTGAGAAACAGCCCCTGCTGAAAGGCGATAGTCCGGCTATCGGCGTTCAGCCTGTCGCTCAATAGCTGGCCGAGGAACAGCGTCAGCGCCAGAAGCAGCAGATCGATGATAAATGCGCCGACGATCATCGCCGGAAGCTGAAGCCAGTTACGCCGTTCGCGGTTTTTTTTGCGCGCCCAGTTGCCCATTTTACGGTACAGCGGCAGCGCGCAGAGGCGTATCAGCCAGTAGAAGCCAAACACCGCAGCGGCAAGCATCAGGAAATGGGTAAGCGCATTGGTAAACGTGGTGCTGTTGAACGGCTTGTGCGGCGCGTCGGTAATATTGCGGTACAGCTGGGCAAAACGCTCAGCGAAGGCGGCGCCGTAGCGGCGGCTGACGTCGGTGACGTTTTCCAGCACCGTTTTCTCTTCCACCACCGCTGGCGGGACGATTTTCACCGCCGGCTGTGACGGCGGCGCGGCGGCGACGCTGCGCAGCTGGTCAATCAGCTCCTTGCGCGACGTTTCATTTTCCAGCACATCGGCCAGCGCGGCATAGGCCGCTTTCTTTTGTTCGGCGTCGGGCTCGGCGGCAGGTGTGGTTTTCGCCTCTGTCGCCGGGCTTGCGGTTACGCCGGGAATCTCCACCGCGTGGGCAGGCGCCCCCGCCAGGCAAACGAGGATAAACAGGATCCACCGCATGACTCCTCCAGTGAGAAAATTGAGCAAAAAGATAAGTATAGTTGCTGCAGGCGCGAGGATTCAGTTTGAGAGGAGTCGCAAAGAACCTCCCTTCCGGGCGGAAGGGAGGCAAGGGGTCAGGAAACGTGCTGCAAAAACTCCTGCAGGCGCTGGCTGGGCGGATTCTCAATCAGCGCCTGCGGGTTGCCGTCTTCGGCAACCCGACCTTTGTCGATGAAGATCAGGCGTGAGGCCACTTTCTCGGCGAAGCCGATTTCATGAGTGACGATAACCATCGTCATGCCTTCTTCCGCCAGATCCTGCATGACTTTCAGCACCTCATGGCGCAGTTCCGGGTCAAGCGCGGAGGTGGGTTCATCAAACAGCATCATTTTCGGCTTCACCGCCAGGGCGCGGGCAATCGCCACGCGCTGCTGCTGTCCGCCTGAAAGCTCAGAGGGATAGTGGTGCGCGCGTTCAGCGAGGCCGACTTTCGCCAGCAGCGCTTTGGCCTGTTTTTCCGCCTCTTGTTTGTTGGTCCCGCGCACGCGTAGCGGGCCAAACATCACGTTTTCCAGCGCGGTGAGGTGGGGGAACAGATAGAACTGCTGAAACACCATACCGGCTTCCTGGCGGATCAGGCGCTCATCGACCTTCGGATCGTTAACCTTCAGGCCGTCGACGATCAGCTCGCCGGCGGTGATCTCTTCCAGCTTATTAATGCAGCGCAACAGCGTTGACTTACCGGAGCCGGAAGGCCCGATAATCACCACCACTTCGCCCTGGTTAATCTTCAAATCGATGTTATGCAGCACCTGGGTTGGCCCGAAGTGCTTGGAGACGTTTTTAAATTCAATCACAGGATTTTCATCCTTCTTTCCAGACTGCGGAGCACAATGTTCAGAACCTGGGTGATGATCAGGTAGACCACGCCGACGGCGGTCCAGATTTCCAGCGCGCGGAAGTTACCGGCAATAATCTCCTGGCCGCTGCGGGTCAGTTCCGCCGCCCCGATCACGATGAACAGTGAGGTATCTTTAATGCTGATGATTAACTGGTTGCCGAGCGACGGCAGCATCCGGCGCAATGCCAGCGGCATAATGACGTGGCGAATGGTTTCACGGCGCGAGAGTCCGAGCGCCAGGCCAGCTTCGCTGAATCCTTTATGAATGGACAGCACGGAGCCGCGGGTGATTTCGGCGATATAGGCGCCGGAGTTGATCATGATGGTGATCACCGCCGCGCTGAAGGTGTCGATGCGCAGGTCCGGAAACGCCATCGGCAGCGCAAAATAGATATACATCACCTGCACAACGATAGGCGTGCCGCGGATGATTTCAATAAACACGAGGGCGACATGATTGGCGATCCAGCCGCCGTAGGTGCGGGCGAGCCCTGCCAGCAGGCCAATGACGATTCCGCCAGCCAGGCCGAGAATCGAGATCCACAGGGTCATCTTTGCGCCCTGAAGCAGGATCGGGATGGCGGGCCAGATGGCACTCCAGTCAAACTGCATATGATATTCCTGTTACCGTGGTGAAACAGCCGATCGGGCGATGGCTAAAATTGCAGGCCCGGTAAGCCTCTGCGCTACCGGGCGTGACAGTACCTGATTGTCAGGCGGATTTATTTCGGTTCAGTACCGAACCATTTTTTATAAATTTCGTTGTAGGTGCCGTTGTCGCGCAGGGTTTTCAGCGCGCCGTTAACTTTCTCACGCAGGTCGTCGCTGCCTTTCGGGAAGGCGATACCGTACTGCTGCGCTTCCAGCGACTCGCCAACCGCCTTAAACTGACCGTTGCCCGCCGTTTTAATAAAGTACAGGATGTTCGGCGTATCGTGCAGAACCGCATCGGCGCGATTCGTGCCCAGCTCCATATAGGCGTTATCGATGTTCGGGAACTGACGCAGATCTTTGGTTTTGATGTTCGCTTTCGCATAATCAACAGAACCGGTGCCGCTCTTTACCGCCAGCGTTTTACCGTCCAGATCCTTCACGCTTTTGATGTCGTTATTGTTCGCTTTGACCATCACTAACAGGCCGCTCTTGTAGTAGCCGTCGGAGAAATCAATCGCTTTTTTACGCTCGTCGGTAATGGTGATGCCAGCCAGCGCCAGGTCGACGTTTTTGGTTTGCAGCGCCGGGATAATGCCGCTGAAATCCATCGGTTTGAGTTCATAGTCCAGCTTCAGCTCTTTGGCGACAGCCGCCCACAGATCGATATCAAAACCGACGTATTTATCGCCCTGTTTGAATTCGAACGGAACGAACGCGGTATCAGTTGCGACAACCAGTTTCTTATCCGCGGCGTGAGAAGATACTGCAAAAGCCAGGGTAAGTGCAGCCAGTGAAACTTTTAATACAGACTTCATAGCATTTCCTTTTCTATCCACGGGGCGATCCCCTGCAAGAACACTAAGCGTAATGAAAAAAGCGTGCCAGTTTTGCAACCCCTTGTTTTCACAAGCAGCGCGGGCTTCTTCCTGCACCGTCAGCAGGGCAAAGAACGCCCATTGCTCCATAATGGGGCGCTGTTTTGGTGCAATGGCGACGCGGCACAAACGCTTTGCCTATTAAGCGCAAATATTGCTGAGAAAACAATCTTTCATTAACGATTGTGTGAGGTGATTATTACAAAAAATTTACTTTATCGCGGCGGGAAGAAAAGCTGTTGCACCACAAAAGTGCAAAACCCCCGCATAGCGTAATGCCGTTCACTTAAGCGGTGCGGCATTGCGTTTCACCGGATAACGGGTTTTTGATATCTTAACCGCCCTCGGCCTTGATGGTCGGGGGCGTTTTGTTATGAACACCGCTTCCAGAGCCCCCCGCAGATGCTCCAGCCGTTTCGGGATGGTCCCCGGTGACACCGTATTTCCCAGCACTATCATTTCTGTGGCGATAAACTGGAACGCGAACTTAAAGCTGATTTCCGACGCCGCTTTTTTGTGTTTCTCCGTTGCTTTTGTTGCCTCACGCCGTATCAGATTATAAGCCAGCAACATGCCCCACACCTCCTGTTCCAGCAACTCAACCTTCCGGCTTCTCAGTACCAGAGCGTTATTCAGCAGGCTGCTTTTCAGGTTTCTGAACCCGACTTCGATTTCCCATCTTGAGTGATAAAGCTCTGCCACCTCTCTGGCCTTATAACGGTCTGCCTGAAGTGACGTCAGGACCGTTTTTTCCACTCCGTTCAGTTCATAAGTTACCGCCCGCGCATACCAGTATTCCGGCAGCGAAGGATTCTTTTTCCTTGCCTGTGGTGACACTTTCAGTTTCAGAAGCCGGTCTCCGGGACCGTAACTTTCTTCCGTTTCTGCTGCGATATTCTTCCAGGCGGGCAGCAGACAGTGGCGGTTACAACCCTGCCGGTTCAGCGACAGCAACAGGTCTGCGCTGTAGAACAGCTTGTCAAACAGCGTAATGGAGTTATCCGGAATGGTGACGAGCATTGAGTGGGCCAGCAGGGTTTCGCTCCGTCGGTAAGGCGCGGTCGCGGCATCCAGCAGAATGTGACTACCCAGGTTCATTAAAGCCACCAGACGCATTACCGGGTATGCGCTTTGCCGCTCAGTGGATGTGTTGGCAGAGCCATAATGTTCACGCAGCTCAGGTTCATCAGGTGTCCTGAACTGTGCGCCATCGATGGCAAAAAGTTGCAGGCCATGCCAGTCATCTTTCTGGTAACGCTCAGTTCCCCATGTCTGCGCGGTCTGGCGGAAAAGCCATTCCACCGGTGCAGCACCCACGCGCTGACGCGCCTGGGTGACAGCGCTGCGGGCCAGCAGGTTCATCCCCGCTTCACCATCCGCGCTCAGGTTCAGACGACGAACCACATCGGTAATCGACTCATTACGGAAGAAGGCCATAGCCACGACCATCCAGATAACCATGTCGCCAGGTAAACGACGGCGGCGAACGGTCGCATGTGCAGAAAGAGTCAGGCAGTGTTGTATCCATTCGACGGGAAGATGCTGAGCAAACAGTTGTGCAGAAGGGGGCGGCATCAGCGGATGGTCGCTGAAATCGAGCAGGTCATTGAGAAGTGGCATAAGAAAACGGCTCCCTGTTGTGGAAGCCGTTATAGTGCCGCAGATTAAGGATCGGTCAACCGATCCTTAACTGATCGGCATTACCGCATAGCGAGGGTTTTCAGACGAAATCGCGATGACGCGATTATTCGATGTTGGACTCGATGAACCACAGGAATTTATCGAGATCGCGTGAGGCGGCGGTAAAGATATCAGCAGTATCTTCATCTTTCGCTTCGCCAATCGCTTTACGCACATCGTTTGCTACTACCGCATAACGATCCGCCAGCTCTTTCAGGTGATCCTGAACGCTGTGAATATCCAGCGGATAGCTTTTCAGCGGGGTTTTACTGTTAATGACCTGAGTTGTCCCTAATGCCACGCCACCCAGCTGAACGGCGCGTTCCGCCATCGTATCCAGGTGATCGGTTAACGCAGTACGGAAGCCATCCAGCATTTCATGTACGGCAATAAAATTAGCACCGCGCATGTTCCAGTGGGCCTGTTTGGTAATCAAAGACAGGTCGATAAACTGGATCACCTGACGATTCAGCAATTCAACCGTGGCTTTTTTATCGCTGTCGGAGACATCGTTGCGGGTATAAAGCAGATTGGACGCTTTTGTTTTTACCAATTTTGCGGTACTCATAATTTCATATCCTCTTGATGTTATGTCCCGGTAATTTACGCAACTAAGTATAGCACCGGTTATGATTCCTGCTTTTCTGGCTCTCCCTATCGCTTTAATAGCGCAGATCCATGCTGGCGAAAAATTGCATTATTATTCAGTATGTTGCTAATTTAGCGTGACAGGATAAAGCGCAGTTTAATTGTGGCGGAAAAACGTAACAGTTGGGCGAATTAAGATAAATCGGGGATAAGCAGCCAGGCAGAATAAACGCATGACAAAACTGGAAAATATTCTGCATGGTTATGCAGCGCCATGCAGAAATGTAAATTTAATTTACGTCGAGCTTTTTTATCTGGCTGTCGCGGCGAAGGGTTAACGTCGATCCCATCGACGCGGCGATAATCGCCCCGAGCGCCAGCAGCTGGATGAACGTCAGCGTTTCGCCGAGGAACAGGATCCCGGCCACCGCCGCCAGGGCCGGCTCCATACTCATCAGCGTGCCGAAGGTGCGCGTCGGCAGGCGGGTTAAGGCAATCATCTCCAGCGAGTAGGGCAGGGCGGTGGATAACACCGCGACGGCCAGCCCCAGCGGAATGACCGACCAGTGCCAGAGTGCTTCGCCAGCCTGCGCCGCGCCCAGCGGAACGAAAATAATGGCGGCAATGAGCGAGCCGACCGCAACGGTTGCCGGGCCGTGTTCCGCTCCGGCGCGCTGGCCGCAGAGAATATAGATAGCCCAGCAGGCGCCAGCGCCCAGCGCCATTGCGGCGCCCGCCAGATCGACGTGCGAGACGTCCTGACCCAGCGGCAACAGGAACCACAGCCCCAGCACCGCCAGCACCACCCAGATAAAATCGATTGGCCGCCGGGAAGCAAACAGCGCGACCGCCAGCGGCCCGGTAAATTCAAGGGCGACGGCGATCCCCAGCGGTACTGTCTGAATCGACAGATAGAACAGATAGTTCATGCCGCCCAGCGACAGGCCATAAAAGAGCAACGGCAGCCGCTGCTCTCTGGCGAAGCGCAGGCGCCAGGGTTTAAAAAAGATAACCAGAATAAGCGTGCCCAGCGCCAGGCGCAGCGCCGTAACGCCGGGTGCGCCCACCAGAGGAAACAGTGATTTTGCCAGCGAAGCGCCGCTCTGAATTGAGCACATGGCGATAAGTAAGACTAAAATAGGCAACCATACGGGAATTTTGCGTGACGACCCTGGCATCCGTTCTCCTGACAATGCATGTTCAGCCACTCAATGCCTGCGCCTGACTGTCCGCCAGTCTGTCGATTGAGTGTATAGAAAAGTAAAAGAGGCAGTGTAATGGAAATAACCCTTGCCGGTTGAGTATTTGTTGAAAAAAATTGCCGTAAAGCCGTAAAATGCCCCCGGATTGATGGATTAATAAGCTGTGTGATTAGGAATAATCTGGATGAATGTCCGTTGTTATGCGCGTAATAATGTGCTGAATCTCCGGAAAAGTGATGTTATATGAAAGAGATAGCGGGCTGTGGAAACGTTCTGTTACATGAAATGGCCCGTTAGACATCGCGAATCGCAAAGAGTTTCCCATCAATTTTTGATATATTTAAAACTTAGGACTTATTTGAAGCACATTTGAGGTGGTTATGAAAAAAATTGCATGTCTTTCAGCACTGGCCGCTGTTCTGGCTTTCACCGCAGGTTCCGCTACCGCTGCGACTTCTACCGTTTCCGGTGGTTATGCTCAGAGCGATGCTCAGGGCGTAGCGAACAAAATGAACGGTTTTAACCTGAAGTATCGCTATGAGCAGGACAACAACCCGCTGGGCGTAATCGGCTCCTTCACCTACACCGAAAAAGATCGTACTAACGGTGCGGGCGATTACAACAAATCTCAGTACTACGGCCTCACCGCTGGTCCGGCTTTCCGTCTGAACGACTGGGCAAGCATCTACGGTGTAGTGGGTGTTGGCTACGGTAAATTCCAGCAGACTAACTACCCTGGCTACAAAGATGACACCAGCGACTACGGTTTCTCTTACGGTGCGGGCCTGCAGTTCAACCCGATCGAAAACGTCGCTCTGGACTTCTCCTACGAGCAGAGCCGTATTCGTAACGTTGATGTTGGCACCTGGATTGCCGGCGTAGGTTACCGCTTCTAATCACTCCGGTGATGTAAAAAATCCGCCTTTCGGGGCGGATTTTTTTTATGCCTGTAGCCTGACTGCTGGGTTTACTTCGTCGAGAAAATGTCTGTCCCCAGATGGTTATAGTCCACCTGCTGCAATTTGAAGTTGGTGATGTAGACCGGCCCGGTTTTCTGTCCGGAAATAAAACGGTAGCGGTTCTTTATCTCTTTCGCGCGAATCCCCGTCCACTGTGAGAAAAAGCTCAGGAAGTCATTGGCTGAACGGCGGGCGTTAATCAACTTATGCGCTTTGTCATCGCTGGAGAGCACCATAAACGGCACCTGGAAATTTTGCTGGAACCGATCGTCGTGCGCCAGATATTGCACTTCCTTCCCGCGTTCTTTAAAGGCCAGACCGTGATCGGAGAAGTAGACCAGAGAAAAACTGTCTCCGCTGTTGCGTAACTGATCGTACAGCTGACGCAGCAGATCGTCGGTTTGCGTCATGGTGTAGAGATAGCATGAGGTTTCCTTCGACTGCACAAATGTCTCGTACTTCCCGTGCGTGCGGTCGCAGGCCTGCGGGTGAGAGCCCATTAAATGCAGGACAATCAGCTGCGGCTGGCTGCGTTCGCTCGCCAGCACTTGGGCGGTCAGTTTCAGCAGGGCGCTGTCTTCGGTATTCTTATCCGCTTCGAAATCGCCGCTTTTCAGGAACTGCACCTCGTCGGCGCGTCTGGCGATGCTGGCGATGGCGGTGTCATATTCGCCGATTTGTCCCTGATTGGAGAACCACCAGGTCTGGAAACCGGCGCGGTTTGCCAGCGTGACAAAGTTATCCTGATACTGCGGCTTGCCCTCCACCACCCGGTTGAGGGTCAGGTCCAGCGATTTTTGCGTGGAGCCGCTGGCGGCAACGTAGTCCATAAACAGGTATCCGTTGACGCTGCTGGCAAAGGGCGTGTTGTCCCAGTGGCCGCCAAAGGCCCCCAGCGCGTCGCGTCGGGCGCTTTCGCCAATCACTACCACATAGGTGTGATACTTCGGCTTCACGGCGGTGACGGTCCAGGTGTCTTTCATACCGGCGAGCATCGCCATGCGCGCCTGCTCATCAATCACTTCGTTGTTATTGACGATGATATCTTTTGCGAAGCGGAAGACCGGATAGCCGGTATCCTGCAGCTTGAACACGCCGCCCCACGCCAGATTCTGGATGGGGGCGACGAAAAAAGCGGCCACGCTGAACAGCAGGCACAGGCTGTCATACCGGTTCCAGCGCGGTTTTACCGCTTCCTGGCGACGGCGCACGGCAATAATCCCAAGCGCAAAGATGAACAGTCCCACCAGGTAGCTGTACCACGGGAAGATGGTGAGGATCTCCGTCGACTCCTCCATATTCGTCGAGTGCAGCGCCAGCAGGGTATTAAAGTTGGGCGCGCCGTAGGCCTGGCCGAACGGAAAATAGAGCGCCGCGGTAAGCGAACAGAGCCCCGTCAGCACTTTTTGCGCGCGAGGCGCGGTGCGCCACAGCAGCAGCAAAAGACAGGTAAAGGCGGCGGTATACAGCAGACTAAAGGGATAGCCCAGCGCCAGATTTATCAGTAACGACTGCAAAAAATAGAAACCAGTCCACGGGCTGATGGCCCGACTGCGCGCAATAAGGGATTCTTTGAGGGTTAAATTCATAAGCCACTATCACAAAAACGCCATGTGCTTACCCTGGCGCCAAGGGTCATCGCCTGCTGAGTGCGCGTAAAGAGGGAAAGAGGTCCGCATCTGCGAGCCGCAATATAGGCAGGGCTGCAAGAAGATAGAGCGTGTGAATGATTAGGTCAACCGGCAGTAATAATTTGTTTTGCGAAGAAGTCAGCAAATCCGACAAAAAGAAGGGCTATTCTGGCGCGCAGCGCCCGGTAAGCGGCAAAAATGACCGCCGGATGAAGCGGCGTCCCGCGACGCCGTGTTATTTTTCTGCCGGTTTATCCTGCTCGGGTTTGCTGTTGATCATATCGCACAGCATCGAGAGCAGCATTAACCTGACTTTAAAGGGAGAGTGACTGAACACGCGCATACACCTCTTGAACTCATTCATATTGACCTCCTGACATTCGATCCCTTCGATCCATGAAAGGCGCCTGCATTACATACAGATATAGCACAGGCTATATTATATAGCTATTGCTAAAACGTTAATTTTTTGTGCCACGACAACTCTGGTTTACAATAAACGCTCTCCAGAACGATGCGGTCAATGCGTCACAGGAATGAGGAAGCAGAATGAGTCGTCGCGCAGGTACGCCAACAACAAAAAAAGTGACGCAGTTAGTGAACGTTGAGGAACATGTCGAAGGGTTTCGTCAGGTCAGGGAGGCACACCGCCGCGAACTGATCGACGATTATGTGGAGTTAATTTCCGATTTAATTCGGGAGGTCGGCGAAGCGCGCCAGGTGGATATGGCGGCGCGTCTGGGCGTGTCCCAGCCCACGGTGGCGAAGATGCTTAAGCGGCTGGCCTCGGTGGGGCTAATCGAAATGATCCCCTGGCGCGGCGTCTTTTTAACCCCGGAAGGGGAGAAACTGGCGCAGGAGAGCCGTGAACGCCATCAGATTGTCGAAAACTTCCTGCTGGTGCTGGGCGTCAGTGCGGAAATCGCCCGTCGCGATGCGGAAGGGATGGAGCACCACGTGAGCCAGGAGACGCTGGACGCGTTCCGCGCGTTTACGCAGCAGCACGGAACGTTATCTGAATGAGCCTGCCTTTCTTTCGGGCGCTGAAACGCGACCGTTTTTTCCATCTGTTGCTCATTGTGGGCGCGGGATTAAGCCTGTTCGTTCCGTTCCGGCCGCAGAGCTGGCCCGCGGCGATTGACTGGCATACGATCATTACCCTGAGCGGCCTGATGTTGCTCACCAAAGGCGTGGAGCTGAGCGGTTATTTCGACGTGCTGGGGCGCAAAATGGTCCGCCGTTTTGCCAGCGAGCGCCGTCTGGCGATGTTTATGGTGCTGGCGGCGGCGCTGCTTTCCACCTTCCTGACCAATGACGTTGCGCTGTTTATCGTGGTTCCGCTCACCATCACTCTGAAGAAGCTGTGCGCCATTCCGGTCAACCGGCTGATTATCTTTGAGGCGCTGGCGGTTAACGCCGGTTCGCTGCTGACGCCCATCGGCAACCCGCAAAATATACTGCTGTGGGGGCGATCGGGGCTCTCCTTTGCGGCGTTTATCGCGCAGATGGCCCCGCTTGCCGCCGCCATGATGCTGACGCTGCTGATAATGTGCTGGCTGTGTTTCCCCGCTAAGCCGCTCGTCTATCATACCGGAACGCGCGCCCCGCAGTGGCAGCCGCGGCTGGTGTGGAGCTGCCTGGGGCTGTATATCGTCTTTCTGACGGCGCTGGAGCTGAAACAGGAGCTTGCCGGTCTGGCGATCGTGACGCTGGGCTTCCTGCTACTGGCGCGTCGCGTGGTGCTGAACGTGGACTGGACGCTGTTGCTGGTGTTTATGGCGATGTTTATCGACGTCCATTTGCTGATCCAGCTTCCGGCGTTGCAGGGCGCGTTAAATCAGGTTGGCGGGCTTACGCAACCGGAGCTGTGGCTGACGGCGATCGGCCTGTCGCAATTTATCAGCAACGTGCCTGGCACCATTTTACTGCTGAATTACGTTCCGCCGACCATGCTGCTGGCCTGGGCGGTCAACGTCGGCGGCTTTGGGTTGCTGCCCGGTTCACTGGCGAATCTGATTGCTCTGCGAATGGCGAACGATCGACGCATCTGGTGGCGCTTTCACCTTTATTCGCTGCCGATGCTGATATGGGTGGGGGTGGTAGGGTACGGACTGCTGCGGGTGCTGTGATTGGCGCTTATCGGGCCTGCTGTGCGGGTACTGCAGGCCGGGTAAGGCGTAAGCCGCTACCCGGCGCTGTCAGATAATCAGTTCAGACGAACCGGCATCCCGGAACGGCTCTGAATTGCCTGTTCCACTACGGCCTGGTCAACGTCGGCCTGATCGGTGACGCTCTTAACCGTTTTCGTCAGCGTAATCGGCACGATCTCGCCGCCTTCGAACTGTTCTTCAGTGGTCGACAGCGGGTTATGCACTTCAATGTAGCGGCTGCCATCCGGTTCGGTAGTGGCTTTTACCGGCTCATCGATAAACTGTACGCGGGTGCCGACAGGTACGTTTTCGAACAGGAACTTAATGTCATCATTACGCAGGCGCACGCAGCCGTGGCTTACGCGCAGGCCGATGCCGAAGTTCGCATTGGTGCCGTGAATCGCATACAGGCGGCCAATGTACAGCGCGTACAGACCCATCGGGTTATCCGGGCCTGCCGGAACCACTGCCGGCAGCGGTTCGCCTGCCGCCCGGTATTCAGCATGCATTTTCGCCGTTGGCGTCCAGGTCGGCCCCGCTTTCTTGCGCTCAACTTTGGTGGTCCAGTTAATCGGCGTGTCTTTGCCTAACTGACCGATACCGATCGGCAGGACGATAACGGTATTCGTCCCCTTCGGGTAGTAGTAAAGGCGCATCTCCGCGCTGTTGATAATGATGCCTTCATGCACGGTGTCCGGCAGGATCAACTGCTGCGGGATGTTCAGCACCGTACCGCCTTTCGGCAGAAAGGTGTCCACGCCCGGGTTGGCTTCCAGCATGTTGGACAGACCCATCTGGTATTCAGCGGCAAAATACTCCAGCGGCTGAGTGTTGCCTTCCGGGATGGTGATAACCTGGTTCTGGCCGATCAGACGGCTACCATCAGTTGGCAGAGGATAAGTAACGGCTGAGGCGCTGCTGCAAAAGCCTACTACAGCGAGAGCCGCTGCGAAAAACGTTGTTAATTTCATATTCATGTTATACGAGATTCATTGCCTGGCAGGCGTTGGGTTGAGAATTCTGTCATGTTGGGAGCGCATTATATGTGCATTCCCGTGCACAGGGAATTCAGATGTGTACGAAATCACATTTTTTGCTGACCCTGACCTGAGTCACAGTGTAGCCGTTTACCGCGGGACGGGATCTTATTTAAGACTTATGGCATAATAAGCGGTTTGTCACATCTTCTTTAGGATACGTCCGTGTTAGTTTCCAGCAACGTCACCATGCAGTTCGGCAGTAAGCCGCTGTTCGAAAATATTTCCGTCAAATTTGGCGGCGGCAACCGTTACGGCCTGATTGGCGCCAACGGTAGCGGTAAATCCACCTTTATGAAGATCCTCGGCGGCGATCTTGAGCCGACGCTGGGCAACGTTTCCCTCGATCCGAACGAGCGCATCGGTAAGCTGCGTCAGGATCAGTTCGCCTTTGAAGCGTTCTCCGTACTCGACACCGTCATCATGGGCCACAGCGAACTGTGGGAAGTGAAGCAGGAGCGCGATCGCATCTACAGCCTGCCGGAAATGAGCGAAGAAGACGGCTACAAAGTGGCCGATCTGGAAGTGAAATATGGCGAGATGGACGGCTATTCCGCCGAATCGCGCGCGGGCGAACTGCTGCTCGGCGTCGGCATTCCGGTGGAACAGCATTACGGCCCGATGAGCGAAGTCGCGCCCGGCTGGAAGCTGCGCGTGCTGCTGGCGCAGGCGCTGTTCTCCAATCCGGATATTCTGTTGCTCGACGAACCGACCAACAACCTCGACATTGATACCATTCGCTGGCTGGAGCAGGTGCTGAACGAACGTGACAGCACCATGATCATCATTTCGCACGACCGTCACTTCCTGAACATGGTCTGCACCCACATGGCGGATCTGGATTACGGCGAACTGCGCGTTTATCCGGGCAACTATGATGAATACATGACGGCGGCGACCCAGGCGCGTGAACGCCTGCTGGCCGATAACGCCAGGAAGAAAGCGCAGATTGCCGAGCTGCAATCCTTTGTCAGCCGCTTCAGCGCTAACGCCTCTAAATCGCGTCAGGCGACCTCCCGCGCGCGCCAGATCGACAAAATTAAACTCGACGAAGTTAAAGCGTCGAGCCGTCAGAACCCGTTCATCCGTTTCGAGCAGGACAAGAAACTGTTCCGTAATGCGCTGGAAGTGGAAGCCCTCAGCAAAGGTTTCGATAACGGTCCGCTGTTCAAAGGCGTTAACCTGCTGCTGGAAGTGGGTGAAAAACTGGCGGTGCTCGGGACCAACGGCGTCGGTAAATCGACGTTCCTGAAAACGCTGGTCGGCGATCTGCAAGCCGATAACGGCAGCGTGAAATGGTCTGAGAACGCGCGCATTGGTTACTACGCGCAGGATCACGAATATGAATTCGAAAATGACCTGACGGTGTTCGACTGGATGAGCCAGTGGAAGCAGGAAGGCGATGACGAACAGGCGGTGCGCAGCATTCTCGGACGCCTGCTGTTCAGCCAGGACGACATCAAAAAACCGGCGAAAGTGCTTTCCGGTGGCGAAAAGGGGCGGATGCTGTTTGGTAAACTAATGATGCAAAAGCCAAACATTCTGGTTATGGACGAACCGACCAACCATCTGGATATGGAATCTATCGAATCGCTGAATATGGCGCTGGAAATGTATCAGGGCACCCTGATCTTCGTTTCACACGACCGTGAATTCGTCAGCTCGCTGGCGACCCGCGTGCTGGAAATTACGCCGCAGCGCGTTATTGATTTCACCGGTAATTATGAAGATTATTTGCGCAGCAAAGGCATCGAATAGTTTTCCCGTCGTCTTTCACGCTACAGGCGCGTTGGCTGCGCCTGCTCACCCCGGTCACTTACTGATGTAAGCTCCCGGGGATTCTCAGCCTTGCTGTAACGCGAAATTTTCAGGGATAACTGCTTATTATCCCTGTAGCGGTTTTAATCTGAAAGAGAGTGAGTAGTGATGAAACTTAGACGCAATTGCGGCTAATATACTTCCGGTTTCTTTTAACAAGAACAGGGAAGAAAATATGCATCAGCCGGGAACGACCTCTTTAGCCAGTCTTAAAGCGCAGTTATTAAACCTGAATGCCAACAATCAATATCCTTTTATTCTTCGGGAAGAGGGCGATGAAATTATTGCCTCCTGGAATATCGTTGATGCCAGATGGCGGGAAATTTTAGGTAAAGCGGGCCTGAAGAAACAGTACGAGCTTCGGCTGTTTTTCGATGAAAGCAAAAAGCAGGTTCGCTATCACGAAAAATCTACCGACGTGGAATGGAGCGCCAGCCCCGGCGGCTTAAAATTCAGCAAGTCAGCGCGTCTCGGTAAGCAACTGGAATTCTCAACGGGCAGCGCCTGGGGCGCCAAAGATGATGGCAGCGTTGGCAAAATTTATGGTTATAAATTTGTCTCAACAGAAATAACCGATCCCGTTTTTGAGATTGTCCGCAATGCCGGTTGGCAGGTGCAGGGCATTCTGGCAGACAAGAAAAAAAGAAGACTTGCGATCGCTGGCGTAATTGGCGCTGCATTGATTATCATAGTCGGTATCGCTTCAATCCTCTTTGTTTCATTAGGCGGCGTAAAAAACGCAGCCCGCGCGGAAATAGAACTGTTGCGCAACGGGCAATATTCCGAAGCCTGGCGGGCGAGCGCCTATGCTATTCAGCGAAAAATGACGGAAGAGGAATTTATTCAGGCTACGAAGTTCCTTAACTTCCCTGAAATTGAGGACTATTCGTTTAATAACATCAGCGTTAAGAACAATGTCGGCACCTTATCGGGCAAAGTCACGTTCAAAAATGGCGCGCCGGGGAGGATTACCGTCACGATGTATAAAGAAAATGAGCAGTGGAAACTGGCAGGGGTTTCCGTCGATTAAGGAATATCCGGTTTTCTTTCTGCTGAAAGAAAACCGGAATAACTGGCGGCGGGCGTTACTCCATCCCCAGCGCCCGTCTGCCGTGGATGTTCAAATCAGCCATCGTAAAGCGTCCTTCCCAGTTTGCCTCGTAATCCTCCCGCGGAAAGTCCCCCGGCGACGCGCCTGTCTCCAGCGCGGCTTTCACCTTACGGGCGTAGGCCAGATTCTTCTCACACATCGGCGCGGCGGGAATGTACATCACGTTTCCCCAGCCCTGCTGATTTTCAACCGGCGCCACTGAGTGAATCACATCGCAATGCCACCAGACGGAATCGCCCGCTTCCAGCTGCGGAATACTGGTCAGCGCCTCTATTAACAGCGGATGCCACTGTTCTGAAACAGGTAACACTCTGCCCGGCGCCACGCCGCACAGCTCATCTTCCGGTACGTAGTCCAACAACGGTCGCAGTAATATATACGCCATCGCTTCCGGGATCGGTACAACGTGCAGTAGTCCCTGACCGGGCAGCATATCGGACAGCGCGGTCCAGCCCTGGAAGGTGCGGAACACCGAGCATTTGGTGGTGTTATCGACGCTGTACTCCTCCACTTCGTTACGGTGCGCCGCGTTCCACGGATCGTACTTCGTCAGATTACCGTTAAAGACATTTGCGAACACGCGCTGATAAGCCGGAAGCAGCCAGCGCTCCAGTGCGCCGGAATCGGTATGCGCGCCAAGCCCTTTCGATGTCGTTCCTGGCGGACGGCGGCGGATACGATCCGGGTAAATCACGCTGACGTCCGGGTTAAACCACTGTCTGCCTTCGCTTTCGAAGGTCCACAGGCGGTTAAGGAAAGACTGCACATTTGCCATCTCCTCGCTTTGCCGCGCCTGCATCTGCGCCTGCGACCAGTAGATGGGATAGATCTCGGGACGGGAGGCGGTTAGTGTGCCGAAGAAGTTATCGCCCGGCCCCTTGTAAACCGCGTCAAAGTGGTTGCGATCCAGATAGTCGAGCATAGACCGATCCCAGTCCAGCGCCTGCTGGCGGGGAAAATGGCCTTTGATAACCGCGCAGCCGCGGCGTTTGATCTCTTCGCGCTGCTGCGCCGTAATCCTGCCCGCGCGGATATCGGCATAGGAAAGTTCCGGCCACACCGCTTCTCCCTGGGCTTTCAGCGCATTGATTTCCGCCACCCTGGCAGCAATGGTCTCGCTAATCCGATCAAAAACGGCCTGCACATCCCCCAACTGGGCGCGCAGCTCCCGCTTCATCTGGCGGATCGCCGCTTTGTGATCGGCAGGCAATGTCTCGCTTGTGAAGGTAAAAACCATAACCACCTCGCATATCCTTCATTCGAAAGTTAACTTAATTACGAGTGATAATATAAGTTATAAATAAGTTAATGCAAGTTTAAAATTATGAGTACTGAAGCGACTGGGTGGGGGAATTGCTGCATTTGCGCAGATGCAGGAGGAAAACGCAGACGCTGCAAAACGGCCAGGCGTAGCTTTGTCCTAAATCTTGAGGGCGGGATGGTGTCGTGATATCAGTGCCGGATACTCCTCTCTATAATACGCAGCGAAACCATTCGCTGACGGATGGTTCGAACTTTTCACGATATGCAGGCGGTTATCCCAGGGAGGGGATGATGGAACAGAAAAAAATTTGGCGCCTTTTTATTATCCCTGTTTCGCTGGTTTGCTACGCGCTGTGGTTATGCGGGCGTGTTGCAAATACCTTTTATGACGCGGCATTCAGCGCCGTTACGCGCGGCTACCTGTCTGTTCTGGCCCTCGGTCTGGCCGGTGGGGCGCTCATCCTTACCGGCGCAGCCGTGACGATTTGCGTAACGAGCGCGCGAGCCTCACGCCAGTCGCAGGAGGCGCTGGTACAACGATTCAGCCTGTGTCGGCGTCTGCTGCCCGTTTTTATGGTGGCGCAGATTGTTTTGTGCGGTCTGTCGGTCATTTCCCTGGCGCTGGCCGAAGGTCTCTGGCTGGTGTTCGCTGTCGGCGGGGAAGCAATCATCAAATTTGTGATGATACTCCTCTTCTTTATCGGCGTGATTGTATGGATGTTGGTTAAAAGTCTCGCCTCCATCAGAAAATGTTTTGCGCTTTTCGAACCTGAAGACATGACCATCAGCGGCATCACTGTCAGTGAGGCGAAGGCGCCGCAGCTCTGGCAGTGGGTACGTGAACTGAATCAGGAGGGGCGGCTCATTGTGCCCGATAATATCGTGGCAGGCTTCTTCGATTGTTTTTACGTGACGGCAAACCCTGTTCAGATAAGCGCTGGCGAACGCCTTACGGGGAATACGCTTTATCTGCCGCTGACCTACATGGCCCTGCTGGAACGGAATGAAATCGCCGCCGTTCTCGGCCATGAATTGGCTCACTTTTCGGGCGCAGATACCCAGTACAGCTTACGTTTTTTGCCGCTGTATGCCGGGATGCAAAACAGTCTCGAAAGCATGGCGTGCAATTCGCAGGGCTATTCATGGCTTGATTACCTTGTGCTCAGACCCGCCCTGGAGATGGGGATGTGGTTTTTAAGCCAGTTTCACGAATCGGTCATCCACTGGGAGCGGATTCGTGAATACGCAGCCGATGCAGACGGGGCGAACGTCTCTTCTCCTGCCGCGCTGGCTTCGGGGCTGTTGCGTATGACGGTGCTTGAACCGGTAATCAACCGCCATCTGGAGGATATTTTTTACGGTCGTGTGGTGAGTGAAAACTGGATCGCCAGTCTGATAACCACAGTGCAGCCATTGGGTCGTTTCGCACGGCCTGACAGCATTAACAATGAAATGCCGCATCCGATGGATAGCCACCCGACGACTCTTCAGCGTATTAACGCGCTGAACGTGCCGCTTGATGATGAACTCTGGGCGCGCGCCCTGCGCCCTGTGGCGCAAGAGTATACGGCCTTTTTCGAAGCGCTGTTCGTCGATGCCGCTGAAGTCTGTTCATTCCTGTCACGGGACATCTCGGCGGAAACTGCGCCGCGACGGGAGGCGTATCGTCAGGAACTGGAGACTAAGGCAGCGGAGGGAAAGGCGTCTGTCGTTTTCTGGACGAGCAGGAAGACAGCCTGGTTTTGCGCGCCGGTGAGCCTGCTTCTGCTGGCAGGTGGCAGTTATCTTCTTATTGCTGAGTCGTTTAGCGCCTGGTTCTGGCTGTTGCCCGTTCTGGGTGTGATTGTCGGTATGGCCAGCGTTGTCACCGTTCAGCGTTCGCGACGGCCAATGTTTACGCTGAACGAAGATTTTTTGACCAGCCCGTGGGTGTCGCAGTCGTTGCCCCTGAAGCAGGTCGTCGATTACAGCCTGCTCAGTATCAACAGTTCGACGACCATAAAACTGGCGCTTGATGAGGCGTTTCAGCCGCAGATGACAACAAAGTGGTTTATGCAACCCGTCCGCTATAATCCCCGCCGGCACGAAGTGGTGATTATCATTTCGGGCGCGCTGTACCGTGAGCAGGAGGGCAGGAAAGTGAAACTGGAAATTGAACAGGTGGCCGAACTGATCGGGCAATATCTGGTTGCTGCCCATGCGCGCGCCGAACTGACTCAGTTTTAGCTACGCCCGGAATACCGGAGCAGGGCGCTCCGGTCGAAAACATCAGAGGTTAAACGGGGAGCGGTTATCCAGCACGGCCTGAATGACGTTCAGCGCGCCCTGATGATTATTGTCATCCGTGCGGAAGCGGGCAATCGCTTTGATCGCGTCGGCGGCGTTGGCCATCGCGAACGAGTAGCCCGCCATTTTCAGCATTTCAGCATCGTTACCGCTGTCGCCAATCGCCACCACATTCTTCGGCGAGAGATCCCAGCGCTTCAGCAGGCGGGTGATGCCGTTGGCTTTATGCAGTCCCGGAATAATCAAATCGATAAAGCCAAAGCCGCTGGTGACCGGCTTCATAATGCCGTCCAGCGAACGGAGCAGCGCCTCCATCACCAGCGGGATCTGTTCGTCCGGCAGGTTCAGCGAGATCTTAAACAGGACGTCGTCGATATCGTGATAGTTCTTCACTGGCTGAAGGCGGTGATAATGTTTCGCCATTAAGGCGACGAACTCCGCAGGCGCGCTTTCGCTGACGTAGGCGCTTTTAAGGCCACAGGCCACAAAGTTGAGCTGTTTGTCTTTCAATAACTCGCCAATAACCACCTGCGATTCATGACGGGTCAGCTCGCCGTGAAACAGCTGTTTGCCATGCTCAAATACCAGCGCGCCGTTTTCAGCAACGAAGGAGATTTCGTCTTTGAGTTCAGGGAAGAAGGAGATGAGCTGGTAATACTGATTGCCGCTGGCGACGACAAACTCAATATTGCGTTTTTTTAGTTCCTGATACTGCGCCATAAAGCGGGTACGATCGTACTTTTTGGCGTCATCAAGAAACGTACCGTCCATATCAGTGACGATAACGTTGACTGTCATATAAGTGCTCCTGGCTCAAAACTGCGACCAGAAACATTTTAATAACAATGTGACCTAAACCACAAATTTATTTCGAATGAAAGGGGACAGGCCGGATGGCGCTTGCACATATCCGGCCCGCAGGGGATTACAACATATGTTCGGTACGGGCGATGATATCGTCCTGCGCATCCGGTGAAAGCGCGGTAAAGAAGGCGGAATAGCCCGCCACGCGCACCACCAGGTCACGGTACTGATCCGGATGCTTTTTCGCTGCCAGCAGAGTTTCGCGGGAGACGATGTTGTACTGAATGTGCCAGCCTTTGTGATCCTCAAAGAAGGTGCGCAGCAGAATCATCAGCTTCTGCTTATCAGACGCATTCTCCAGCGTGGCCGGATTCAGCTTCTGGTTCAGCAATACGCCGCCGAGAATCGAACCGGTAGGCAGTTTGCCGACCGAACCAATGACCGCCGTTGGCCCAAGATGGTCCGTACCGGACGCCGGGCTTGCCCCTTCCGCCAGCGGCGTATGCGCTTTACGGCCATCCGGCGTCGCCATCGTCGCCGCGCCAAACGGCACGTTGGCCGAAATAGACGAGGTGCCCGCATAGTAATTGCCGCCGACCGGACCGCGGCCATAGCGCGGGTTATGGTACTGTTTCAGCTCGTCAATATAGGTCTGGTACGCCCGCGCCAGCAGGGTATCGACGGAATCATCATCATTGCCGTACTTCGGCGCGCCGTTGATTAACCGCTGGCGCAACTGCTCGTGGGTCAGGCCATCGAAATCCGCCGCCAGCGCCGCCGCAAGCTGCTGTTGACCAATTACGCCCTGTTCGAACACCAGCTTTTTCACCGCCGCCAGGCTGTTGCCGAGGTTGGCGATACCCACCTGCAAACCGGACACCCAGTCATATTTCGCGCCGCCTTGCTTGATGCTCTTTGCCCGCTCGATGCAGTCATCCACCAGCGCTGAGCAGAGAATATCGTGTACGTTCTCTTCCAGCATCGTATCGACGACATATTCAATTTCGATCGATTTACGCGTGTAGTAGCGGATCTGGGTATCCCAGGCCTCCAGCACCTCGTCAAAGCTGCTGAAATTACCGGCGGAGAGCGCTTTTTCCTGCGGCAGGAACACTTTCCCGCTGGTGGCGTCGCGGCCTCCTTCCAGCGCTGCCAGCATCACCCGGGCGAAGTTGATAAAGCTCATCCCGGTGCAGCGGTAGCCCCACTTGCCGCCGACCGCGGTTTCGATACAGCCAATAGCCGCGTAATCGTAAGCGTCCTGCGGTTCAATGCCGAGTTTGATAAATTCTGCAATGACAATTTCATCGTTGTTAAACGCGGGCATGCCGAAGCCGCAGCGGATCACCTGCACGCAGGCGTCCAGGAAATCATTGCTCATCCCGGCGTGATAACGCACGCTCAGGTTCGGCTGGGTGGAGCGCAGGCGGCCGCAGGATTCGAGGATCGCGTAAGAGAGCGGGTTTACCGCATCCATCGGCTGGCCGTTCACCAGATTCTGGCCGCCAATGGTGACGTTCTGGTACAGTGGGCTACCGGCTGAGGCCTTAGAATGCGAACCGGAGCGGATTTTGTTCACTTCCAGCAGCTTCAGCCAGCAGCTGTGCAGCAGTTCGATGGCGTGTTCGCGATCCAGCGACTGATCCAGCTCCACGTCGCGGCGGTAGTATGGGTAAAGATACTGGTCCATACGGCCAAACGATACCGAATGACCGTTAGACTCAATCTGCAGGATCAACTGGATGAAATAGCACAGCTGTAGCGCCTGCCAGAAAGTCTGCGGCGGCTGATGAGCGATGAGATCGCAGTTTTCCGCGATTGCCAGCAGTTCATCACGGCGGCTTTCCCGCGATTCTTCACCGGCCATTTTGCGCGCCAGCCCGGCGAAACGCGTAATATGGTCGCTGACCGCAGCCAGGACGATATCAATCGCCTTCAGGAACTGCTCGCCGTGCAGATCGTCAAGCACGGTCAGGTTAATGCGCGAACGGCGTTCCGCCACTTTTTCCCGCAGGCCGTCCAGCCCTTTGGTCAGCAGCAGCGGGAAGTTGACCGCCAGATGCGCATCGCCGGAGGTCATGTTGCCTTCGGCTTTGATAATGCCGGTTTCCAGCAGCGCTTTTTGTTCATCGGTAAACATACCGTAGCAGCGATCCTGTACCGTCTGGCCGCGCCACCAGGGGCAAATCTCATGCAGTACGCGCTTATTCTCTTCGCTGACCGCAAAGCCCGCCCCCGGCCTGTCCGCCAGAGAGTCGATCTCTTTTTCAATCCACGAGACGGTATACTCCGGGAAGATCGGCGCGGCGCGCACTTCGCTTGCCTGGTTGCCGACGATCAGCTCATCATGCTTGATCCAGATAGTGCGCTCCGCCAGATGGTGCGCCAGCGCCAGCGCGCGGCGTACCGGAATCGGTTTGTCGAGATGCTGCTTATACATCCTGGTATAGTGCTGCGCGCGTTCGGTACACACCGGCGGTTTGACAATATGCACCAGTGCAGTTTTGTGCGCTTTAATGCGTTCGCTGAGCGTATCCAGTTTCAGTTGCGTCATAAGTCTATCCTCGTAAAGTCGCGGTTAAACCTTTTGCGCAGGCGTACTGCTGGGCGAAAGCAAGCAGTTCTGGCGCATCCAGCGGTTTTTCCGGCGCGTGGTAGGGTTGATTGAGTAAGTGGTATTTATTTATGCCCAGCGTGTGATAGGGCAGGAAGTGGATCTCTGCGACGCGCAGTTCGTCGGCGGCAAAATCGGTAATCGCCCTGATGGCCTCTTCATCGGCGTTAAAGCCCTGAATCAGCGGGACGCGGATAATCATCTGCTTACCTGCCGCAGCGACTTTTTTCAGATTGCCGAGCACACGTGCGGCGCTGCCGTCGGTCCACTGTCTGAACGGCGCATCGGCGACGTGCTTCAGATCGGCAAGAAACAGGTCGATATAAGGCAGCGAAGGCGCAATATATTTCCACGGTACGTGCAGGCAGGTTTCGACTGCGGTATGTATTCCGGCCTCATGGCTGGCTTTAAACAGCGCCGCCGCCAGTTCCGGCTGCATAAAAGGCTCGCCGCCGGAGAGCGTAATACCGCCGCCGCTGCGGTCGTAAAAGGGTTTATCGCGCAGGACGGTGGACATGATTTCATCCACGTTCCGCACCTCGCCGCAGACGGTCAGCGCCTGAGTGGGGCAGCAGTCGGCCAGCGCGGAAAAATGACTTTCGGTGAGCTTCTCCCGGTGAATAAGAAGGCCGTTCAGCGCCCGTTCAATCACGTCGGGAGCGGCCTGCGCGCACAGCTCGCAACCCTCCAGACACAGCCGCGCATCAAACAGGATATCCTGTGTACGGGCGCGGCTTTCCGGATTCTGACACCAGCGGCAGCCGAGCGAGCATCCTTTAAGAAACACCACGGTACGGATACCAGGGCCATCATGTGTGGAGTAGCGCTGAATATTGAAAATCATTATCGGCCTCTCTTGTTTCGTATAAAGATTAAATAACCTTCGAATGAAAGTTGTGTTGATGTGCGTCAACTAACGAAGAGGTTTTGCCGTGATATCTTTATTTCATGCTGACGATTCGTTTTGAGGAATGTGTATGGAACTCTATCTGGATACCTCCGACGTTCAGGCCGTTAAGGCGCTGGCGCGGATTTTCCCGCTGGCGGGCGTGACCACCAACCCGAGTATTGTGGCGGCGGGTAAAAAGCCGCTGGAAGTGTTATTGCCTGAACTACGTGAGGCGATGGGCGGGCAGGGGCGTCTGTTTGCCCAGGTGATGGCGACGACGGCGGAAGGCATGGTCAGCGATGCGCGTAAACTGCGCGGGATAATCCCGGATATCGTCGTAAAAGTGCCGGTGACGGCGGAAGGGCTGGCGGCGATTAAATTGCTAAAAGTTGAGGGCATTCCCACTCTGGGAACGGCGGTGTACGGCGCGGCGCAAGGGCTGCTTGGCGCGCTGGCCGGGGCGGAGTATATCGCGCCTTACGTTAACCGCGTGGACGCGCAGGGCGGCGACGGGATTCAGACCGTCACCGATCTGCAAAAACTGCTGAAGATGCACGCCCCGCAGGCCAAAGTGCTGGCGGCTAGTTTTAAAACGCCGCGTCAGGCACTGGACTGTCTGCTGACCGGCTGTGAGGCCATCACCTTACCGCTGGATGTCGCGCAGCAAATGATCGCCTACCCGGCGGTGGATGCTGCGGTCGCCAGATTCGAGCACGACTGGCAGAGCGCGTTCGGTCACACGGCAATCTGATACCTGAGCCGGAGGGCGGCGTTGCGTTATCCGGCCTGCAAATTCCTTTCTTTTTTGCGTGGTGGTTTCCTGGGGAATGCAACGTCTTCAGCGACGGAGAATTAACCTGGAACAGCGCCCGCACCGTCAGAAATTCAGGGGTGCCCGTTAAGGCCTTTACGCATACAGTTCCGTCATCTTGAAAAAGGGTGACGGACTGCCATGACCACATCGACGCCGCATGATGCGATTTTCAAAACGTTTTTAACACATCCGGAAACCGCGCACGATTTTCTCTCGCTTCATCTTCCATCCGGCCTGCGCAAACTTTGTGATTTGCATACGCTGAAGCTGGAGTCCACCAGCTTTATTGAGGAGCGCCTGCAGGCTTATTACTCTGATGTTCTCTGGTCGCTGAAAACCACGGAGGGTGACGGCTATATTTACGTCGTGATTGAGCATCAGAGCCGCCCCGATGCGCATATGGCGTTTCGCCTGATGCGCTACGCCATCGCGGCCATGCAAAACCATCTTGATGCCGGACATAAAACGCTACCGCTGGTGGTGCCGATGCTGTTCTATCATGGTGCCGTCAGCCCTTATCCGTTTTCGCTGTGCTGGCTGGATGAATTTGCCAACCCGCTTATGGCGCGCCAGCTTTACAGCGCGGCGTTTCCCTTAGTGGATATTACCGTTGTGCCGGATGATGAAATTATGCAGCATCGCCGCATGGCGCTGCTTGAGTTCATCCAGAAGCATATCCGTCAGCGCAATCTGATGGGGCTGGTCGATAAGCTGGCTTCGCTGATTGTTAGCGGGAGCGCTAATGACAGCCAGCTGAAGGCGCTGTTTAATTACCTTCTGATACAGCACGGACATAAACCCCGATTCGGGCAGTTTGTCCGCGCAATTGCCAACCAGGTGCCGGAACACAAGGAGAGTTTTATGAACATTGTTGAAAAGATCCGTCGCGCAGGGCAGAGAAAAGGGAAGCGTGAAGGTATGCAGCTTGGGCTGGAACAAGGGTTACAGGAAGGGTTACAGAAGGGGCGGCGTGAAGAGGCGCTACGCATCGCCCGCGCAATGCTCGAAAATGGCGTGGAGCGGGAGTTTATTGTGCAGATGACCGGCCTTTCGCAGGATGAGATCGCCCTGCTGCGACATTAAGACGACGCCATCCCGGAGCGCCGCAGCGTACCGGGACGAGCGCTATTCTCCGCAGACTTCACAGTTAGGGTTACGCATCAGCTTCATTTCGCGGAACTGGCAGGTCATGGCATCGTAAATAACAATTTTACCGCGGGCGGGCTGCCCGTACTGCGCCAGCAGCTTGATCGCCTCCATTGCCTGGAGTGAGCCGATGACGCCGATCAGCGGCGCCATAACGCCCGCCTCCACGCAGGTCAGCGCGTTGTCGCCGAACAGGCGGCTCAGGCAGCGATAGCAGGGTTCGCCTTCCTGATAGGTGAACACGCTGATCTGGCCCTCCATGCGGATTGCTGCACCCGAAACCAGCGGAACTTTCGCTGCAAAGCACCCGGCGTTGAGCTGGTTGCGAACCGCGACGTTATCGGTGCAGTCCAGCACCAGATCGTGCTCAGCAATCAGCGCGGCAAGGGCGGCATCATCCAGCAGAGCGTTGACCGGCGTAATGGCGATATATGGGTTAATACGGCGCAGCGCGTCGCGCGCCGAGTCGACCTTGGCTTGGCCTACCGTTGTGTCGCTGTGCAGCGTCTGGCGCTGCAGATTAGACAGCGATACCGTGTCGAAATCGAGCAGCGTCAGCTGACCCACACCCGCGCTTGCCAGGTACTGCGAGGCGGCGCAGCCCAGCCCGCCGAGGCCGACAATCAGCACTTTCGCCGCTTTCAGCGCCTCCTGTCCGTCAAAATCGAAGCCGCGCAGGATGATTTGACGGTTGTAGCGCAGCATCTCCTGGTCGCTGAGTTCCGCCATTACAGGCCCCCAAACAGCGCGTTAAACGGTTCCACTTCCACCCATTCGCCCGCTTCCACGTTCCCGCGATCGCGCTCCAGCACGATAAAGCAGTTCCCCAGGCTGAAAGAACTGAAAATATGCGAACCCTGATGCCCGGTGGTGGTGACTTCCAGTTCGCCGTCAGCGGTACGCTGTAACACGCCGCGCTGGAAATCGAGACGTCCCGGCGTTTTTTTCAGGCGTGAGGCGGTGCGCACCCGCTGGCGCGGCGGCAGGCCGCTGGCGCGATTACCGCTCAGCTTCGCCAGCAGCGGCTGTACCAGCTGATAGAACGTCAGGGCCGCTGAAACCGGATTGCCCGGCAGGCCGCAGAACCAGCTGTTGCTGAGTTTACCGAAGGCGAACGGTTTACCGGGCTTGATCGCCAGCTTCCAGAAGGCGATTTCGCCGAGTTCTTCGAGGATGGTTTTGGTGTAATCCGCTTCGCCGACCGACACGCCGCCGGAGCTGATCACCACATCGGCCTGGCTGTCGGCTTCGATAAACGCCGCGCGCAGGGCGTGCGGGTCATCGCGAATAATGCCTAAGTTGATCACCTCACAGCCCAGCTGTTGCAGCATCAGATGAACGGTCAGACGATTAGTGTCATAAATCTGCCCTTCACCGAGCGGCTGGCCCGGCAGCTGTAGCTCATCGCCGGTGGAAAACAGCGCGACCCGCACTTTACGCACTACCGGCGCTTGCGCGATGCCGAGCGACGCCAGCACCGGCAGTTCAGCGGTAGTCAGACGCGTTCCGGCGGCAAAAACGACCGCGTTTTGCGTGATATCTTCCCCGCGCCGACGAATATTTTGCCCGGCTTTGACCTCTGCGGTGAAGCGCACGCCGCTTCCCGAGGTTTCCGTTTGCTCCTGCATTACTACCGCCTCGCAGCCTGCGGGCACCGGCGCGCCGGTCATAATGCGAATGCATGAACCGACAGGCCATTCCCCCTGGAACGGCTGACCGGCGAACGCTTTACCGGCGACCGGCAACGGCTGGCCGGAGGCGAGATCGGCCAGGCGTACCGCATAGCCGTCCATCGCGGAATTATCAAAGCCCGGCACGTCCAGCGGCGAAACGACATCATGCGCCAGAATACGACCAAAACACTGCGTTAACGGCAGCGTCTCAACGGCGGTTAGCGGGGTAACGCGCGACAGCATGTCGGTAAGCGCCGTTTCCAGCGGCATCAGTCCGGTGGTAAATTCCATCAATACACTCCTGCGGGGCAAAATCGAATCCGCCTATTATGTCAGAAAACGGCTGGGGACTGTATGCCACCTGTGACGTAGGCGACGAGCCGAACCTTTACATGCCTGACGCATCTTTCTATATTCAAAAATCGAATCAATAACTCTTCAGAATTCTGATATTTGTAGTGGACGGACGGCAAACATGGGTAAAGCAGTTATTGCAATTCACGGCGGTGCAGGCGCGATCGCCCGCGCACAGATGAGCCAGCAGCAGGCGTTACGCTATAGCCAGGCGCTGTCTGATATTGTCGGGGTCGGGCAAAAAATGCTGGAGGCGGGGGAGAGCGCGCTGGACGTCGTCACTGAGGCCGTGCGGCTGCTGGAGGAGTGTCCGCTGTTCAACGCCGGGATCGGTGCGGTCTATACCCGCGACGGAACCCATGAGCTGGATGCCTGTGTGATGGACGGCAATACCCTGAAAGCGGGGGCGGTGGCGGGCGTAAATCAACTGCGCAATCCGGTTCTCGCCGCCCGGCTGGTGATGGAGCGTAGCCCGCACGTCATGATGATTGGCCCCGGCGCGGAACAGTTTGCCTTCGACCAGGGAATGGAGCGGGTCTCGCCTGAGATTTTCTCCACGCCGGAACGTTATGCGCAACTGCTGGCGGCGCGCGCCAGCGGCGAGACGGTGCTCGATCACAGCGGCGCGCCGCTGGATGAAAGGAAAAAGATGGGCACCGTTGGCGCGGTGGCGCTGGATTTACAGGGCAATCTGGCGGCGGCGACTTCGACCGGCGGCATGACCAATAAGCTTCCAGGGCGCGTCGGCGACAGCCCGTTGGTGGGCGCGGGCTGCTATGCCAATAATGCCAGCGTGGCGGTCTCCTGTACCGGTACGGGGGAAGTCTTTATCCGCGCGCTGGCCGCCTATGATATCGCCGCGTTGATGGAGTATGGCGGTCTGAGTTTATCCGAAGCCTGCGAGCGGGTGGTCATGGAAAAATTACCGGCGCTGGGCGGCAGCGGCGGCCTTATCGCCGTCGATCATGAGGGTAATGTCGCTTTACCTTTTAACAGTGAAGGCATGTATCGCGCCTGGGGGTATGCCGGCGATACGCCAACCACCGGAATCTACCGGGAACAGGGGGACGCCGTTGCCACACAGTGATGAGCTTGACGCCAGCGATGTGCTGACGGTCAGCAATCTGAATATCGCTTTTCATCAGGATCGCCTGCGTTTTCCGGCGGTGCGAAACCTGTCGTTTCGCCTGAAGCGCGGAGAGACGCTGGCGATTGTCGGCGAATCGGGATCGGGAAAATCGGTTACCGCGCTGGCGCTGATGCGGCTGATTGAGCAGTCCGGCGGCGAAGTTCAGAGCGAGCGGATGCTGCTACGTCGGCGTAACCGCCAGGTGATTGAGCTGGGCGAGCAAAGCGCCTCGCAGCTGCAGCGTATTCGCGGCGCCGATATGGCGATGATTTTCCAGGAGCCAATGACCTCTCTTAATCCAGTATTTACCGTCGGCGAGCAGATTGCCGAGTCTGTCCGTCTGCATCAGGGGCTGGGGCGGGAAGAGGCGATGGCGCAAGCCAGACGAATGCTCGAACAGGTGCGCATTCCGGAAGCGAAAATGGTTTTGTCACGCTATCCGCACCAGCTTTCCGGCGGGATGCGCCAGCGGGTAATGATTGCGATGGCGCTCTCCTGTCGCCCGGCGGTGTTGATTGCCGATGAGCCCACCACCGCGCTGGATGTCACTATCCAGGCGCAGATCCTGCAACTGATTAATGTTCTGCAGCAGGAGATGTCGATGGGGGTGATCTTCATCACTCACGATATGGGCGTGGTGGCGGACGTCGCCGATCGCGTGCTGGTGATGTATCAGGGGGAAGCCGTGGAAACCGGCGACGTACAGCAAATCTTTCGCGCGCCGCAGCACCCCTACACCCGGGCGCTGCTGGCGGCGGTGCCGAAGCTGGGGGCGATGAAGGGGCTGCCTTATCCGCGCCGTTTTCCGCTGATTTCCCTTAATGAACCGGAAAAACGCGAGCCGCAGACGGATCAAAATACGGTGGTGGAGGGCGAGCCGATTTTGCAGGTGCGCAACCTGGTAACCCGTTTTCCGCTGCGCAGCGGCATTCTGAACCGGGTGACGCGGGAAGTGCATGCGGTAGAAAACGTCAGTTTCGATCTCTGGCCGGGCGAGACGCTGTCGCTGGTCGGCGAATCCGGCTGCGGCAAATCCACCACCGGACGGGCGCTGCTGCGGCTGGTGGACACCCAGGCTGGCGAGATTATCTTTCAGGGCCAGCGAATAGATAATCTGCCTGCCCGCCAGCTGCAGTCTTTACGGCGCGATATCCAGTTTATCTTTCAGGACCCTTATGCCTCGCTCGATCCGCGCCAGACGGTCGGCTATTCCATTATGGAACCGCTGCGGGTACACGGGCTGCTGAACGGTGACGCGGCGGCAAAAAGAGTGGCATGGCTGCTCGAGCGCGTCGGCTTACTCCCTGAACATGCGTGGCGCTATCCGCATGAGTTTTCCGGTGGTCAACGCCAGCGTATCTGTATCGCCCGCGCGCTGGCGCTGAATCCAAAAGTAATTATTGCCGATGAGGCGGTTTCTGCGCTGGACGTGTCGATTCGCGGGCAGATTATTAATCTGCTGCTCGACCTGCAGCGGGATCTCGGCATAGCGTATTTGTTTATTTCCCATGATATGGCGGTGGTTGAGCGCATCAGCCATCGCGTCGCGGTGATGAACCGGGGACGTATCGTCGAGATGGGACCGCGCGCCGCGCTGTTTGAGAATCCGCAGCATCCCTACACGCGTAAGTTAATGGCGGCGGTTCCGGTCGCCGATCCCGGACGGCCGCGCCCGCAGCGGGTGCTGTTATCGGACGAGCTTCCCGGCAATATTTACCGGCGTGGGGAAGCGGTGGCGCCGGTTTCATTGCAACAGGTCGGCCCCGGACACTATGTCGCACCAGCACAACAAGAGAATGCGCTGTCGCGCTTATAACATTCAGGCAGGGTACAGGAGAAAAAAGATGATAAAATTCGTTCCCCGACATGGGCTACTGGCGTTTGGCGCGGCCTGCGCGCTGGCGGCTTCCCCGGCATTTGCGGCAAAAGATGTGGTGGTGGCGGTAGGCTCCAGTTTCACCACCCTCGATCCTTACGATGCAAACGACACCCTGTCGCAGGCGGTGGCCAAATCGTTTTATCAGGGGCTGTTCGGCCTTGATAAAGAGATGAAGCTGAAAAACGTGCTGGCGGAAAGCTACACTGTCTCCGATGACGGTCTGGTCTATACCCTGAAACTGCGTCAGGGGGTAAAGTTTCAGGACGGCAGCGACTTTAACGCTGAGGCGGTTAAAGCGAACCTTGACCGCGCCAGCAATCCCGATAATCACCTCAAACGCTACAACCTGTACAAGAATATTGCGAAAACCGAGGCGGTCGATCCGGCTACCGTAAAAATCACCCTGAAGCAGCCGTTTTCGGCGTTTATCAACATTCTCGCGCATCCGGCAACCGCGATGATCTCGCCGACGGCGCTGAAGAAATACGGTAAAGAGATTGGCTTCCATCCGGTCGGCACCGGTCCGTACCAGTTGGAAACCTGGAACCAGACCGATTTTGTAAAGGTGAAAAAATTCGCCGGCTACTGGCAGCAGGGCCTGCCGAAACTGGACAGCATTACCTGGCGTCCGGTTGCCGATAACAACACTCGCGCGGCGATGTTGCAGACCGGCGAGGCGCAGTTCGCGTTCCCGATCCCTTATGAGCAGGCGAGCCTGCTGGCGAAAAATAAAAATCTGGCGCTGGTGACCAGTCCTTCGATCATGCAGCGTTATATCAGCATGAACGTGACGCAAAAACCGTTCGATAACCCGAAAGTGCGTGAAGCGCTGAACTATGCCATCAACCGTCAGGCGCTGGTGAAGGTGGCGTTTGCCGGCTATGCGACGCCTGCGGCCGGCGTGGTGCCGCCATCTATCGCCTGGGCGCAAACCTACAAGCCGTGGCCTTACGATCCGGCAAAAGCGCGTGAACTGCTGAAGGAGGCGGGTTATCCGGACGGCTTCAGCACCACGCTGTGGTCATCGCATAACCACAGTACCGCCCAGAAAGTATTGCAGTTTACCCAGCAGCAGCTGGCGCAGGTTGGTATTAAGGCGCAGGTGACGGCGATGGACGCCGGGCAGCGCGCCGCGGAAGTTGAAGGCAAGGGGCAAAAAGAGAGCGGAGTACGGATGTTCTATACCGGCTGGTCGGCGTCAACCGGGGAGGCGGACTGGGCGCTGGCGCCGCTGTTCGCCTCGCAAAACTGGCCGCCGACCCTGTTTAATACCGCCTTCTACAGCAACAAACAGGTTGACGACGATCTGGCGCAGGCGCTGAAAACTACCGATCCGCAGGAAAAGGCGCGCCTGTATAAAGCGGCCCAGGATACCATCTGGAAAGAGTCGCCGTGGATCCCGCTGGTGGTGGAAAAGCTGGTCTCGGCGCACAGCAAAAAGCTGACCGGCTTCTGGATTATGCCTGACACCGGCTTCAGCTTTGACGATGCCGATTTGCAATAAGCCATGCCGGGAGCCTGATGCTTAACTATATTCTTAAGCGCCTGCTGGGGTTAATTCCGACCCTGTTTATTGTGGCGGTGCTGGTGTTTTTATTCGTGCATCTGTTGCCGGGCGACCCGGCGCGGCTGATTGCCGGGCCGGAAGCCGATGCGCAGGTAATTGAACTTGTGCGCCAGCAGCTGGGACTCGACAGGCCGCTGCTGGTGCAGTTCTGGCACTACATCACCAGCGTCCTGCAGGGGGACTTTGGAATGTCGATGGTCTCCCGGCGGCCGGTTTCTGAAGAGATCGCCAGCCGTTTTATGCCGACGCTGTGGCTGACCCTGAGCAGTATGTTGTGGGCGGTTTTGTTCGGAATGGCGGCGGGTATTATCGCCGCCGTCTGGCGCAATCGCTGGCCTGACCGCCTCAGCATGACCATCGCCGTTACCGGCATCTCGTTTCCGGCCTTCGCGCTGGGGATGCTGCTGATGCAGGTTTTCTCCGTTCAGTTAGGCTGGCTGCCGACCGTGGGGGCGGACAGCTGGCAGCACTATATTCTGCCGTCGCTAACGCTTGGCGCGGCGGTGGCCTCGGTGATGGCGCGCTTTACCCGCGCCTCGTTTGTCGACGTGCTGGGTGAAGACTATATGCGTACCGCGCGGGCGAAAGGGGTAAGCGAAACGTGGGTGGTGCTTAAGCACGGACTGCGCAACGCGATGATCCCGGTCGTTACCATGATGGGTTTGCAGTTCGGCTTTCTGCTCGGCGGCTCAATCGTGGTGGAAAAGGTCTTTAACTGGCCGGGGCTGGGCCGACTGCTGGTGGACTCCGTCGAGATGCGCGACTATCCGGTGATTCAGGCCGAAGTGCTGTTGTTTTCACTGGAATTTATTCTTATCAATTTAGTGGTGGACGTCCTGTACGCCGCCATTAATCCGGCTATCAGGTACAAGTAAGGATGCGATTACTTAACTGGCGTCGCCAGGCGATATTAAATGCCATGCCCCTGGTTAAACCCGGGCGGGTGCGGACTCCGTGGTATGAGTTCTGGCGGCGCTTTCGTCGCCAGCATGCGGCGCTGATTGCCGGTATCTTCGTGCTGGCGCTGATTATAGTGGCGATCTTCGCCCGCTGGCTGGCCCCCTTCGATGCGGAAAACTATTTCGATTACGACAGGCTGAATGAAGGCCCGTCGGCGCAGCACTGGTTCGGCGTGGATTCGCTGGGCAGAGATATCTTCAGTCGGGTGCTGGTTGGCGCGCAGATTTCGCTGGCGGCGGGGGTTTTTGCGGTACTGATTGGCGCGGCTATCGGTACGCTGCTGGGGCTGCTGGCGGGCTACTATGAAGGCTGGTGGGACCGGCTGATTATGCGCGTCTGCGACGTGCTGTTTGCCTTTCCCGGCATTCTGCTGGCGATTGCGGTGGTGGCGGTGCTCGGCAGCGGTATCGCCAACGTGATTATCGCCGTGGCGATCTTTTCGATTCCGGCGTTCGCCCGCCTGGTGCGCGGCAATACGCTAGTGCTGAAGCAGCAGACCTTTATTGAGTCGGCGCGCAGCATCGGCGCCAGCGACGCCGCCATTATCTTTAACCATATTTTGCCGGGCACCGTTTCGTCGATCGTGGTGTTTTTCACCATGCGCATAGGCACTTCGATCATTTCCGCGGCAAGCCTGTCGTTTCTCGGCTTAGGCGCGCAGCCGCCGACCCCTGAGTGGGGGGCGATGCTCAATGAAGCGCGGGCGGATATGGTGATGGCGCCGCACGTGGCGCTGTTCCCGGCGGTGGCGATATTTCTGACGGTGCTGGCGTTTAATCTGCTGGGCGATGGATTGCGCGACGCGCTGGATCCGAAAATCAAAGGGTGAGCCGCAGGCCTGATAAGACGCGTCAGCGTCGTCATCAGGCATTGCCGGATGGGGCATAAATGCCCTGTCCGGCTGCGTGGCTGGGAGTTAAACGCGCGAACCCCACAGATCGTACTCGTCGGCGTTTTCCACCTTCACGCGGATCACGTCGCCGGGTTTGACCCTGGTCTCACCGTTCAGATAGACCGCGCCGTCAATTTCCGGCGCGTCCGCCATACTGCGGCCAATTGCTCCTTCTTCATCCACCTCATCGACGATGACCAGAATCTCGCGGCCCACTTTCTCCTGCAGCCGTTCGGCGGAGATCTGCTGCTGCAACTGCATAAAGCGGTTCCAGCGCTCTTCTTTCACCTCTTCCGGCACCTGATCCGGCAATTCGTTTGCGCCAGCGCCTTCCACCGGGCTGTACTTAAAACAGCCGACGCGGTCAAGACGCGCTTCTTTCAGGAAGTCGAGCAGCATCTGGAAATCTTCTTCGGTTTCACCCGGGAAGCCGACGATAAAGGTCGAGCGCAGGGTCAGTTCCGGACAGATCTCGCGCCACTGTTTGATACGCGCCAGCTGGCGATCCACAGAGCCCGGACGCTTCATCAGCTTGAGAATGCGCGGGCTGGCGTGCTGCAGCGGAATATCCAGGTACGGCAGGATTTTGCCTTCCGCCATCAGCGGGATAACGTCGTCGACGTGCGGATACGGATAGACGTAGTGCAGACGCGTCCAGATGCCGAGCTTAGACAGCTGTTCGCACAGGCTGACCATGCTGGTTTTCACCGGTTCGCCGTTGTAAAAGCCGGTACGGTGCTTCACGTCCACGCCGTAGGCGGAGGTGTCCTGCGAGATCACGAGGATCTCTTTTACGCCCGCATCCACCAGGCGTTTCGCCTCGCTCAGCACATCGCCGATCGGACGGCTGACCAGGTCGCCGCGCATCGACGGAATGATGCAGAAGGTGCAGCGATGGTTGCAGCCTTCGGAGATTTTCAGGTAGGCGTAGTGGCGCGGCGTCAGCTTAACGCCCTGTTCCGGCACCAGGCTCAGGAACGGATTGTGCTGTGGCTTGGGAACGTAATGGTGAACGTGTTCAAGCACCTGCTCATAGCTGTGCGGGCCGGTGATCTCCAGCACCTTCGGATGGACTTCGCGGATCTGATCCTCTTTCGCGCCCAGACAGCCTGTCACAATCACCTTGCCGTTTTCGCTCAGCGCTTCGCCAATGGCTTCCAGCGATTCCTGCACCGCGCTGTCGATAAATCCACAGGTGTTAACGATCACCATGTCTGCATCGTCATAGCTCGGGACGACGTTGTAACCTTCAGTACGCAGCTCGGTCAGGATGCGTTCAGAATCGACAAGGTTTTTCGGACAGCCAAGGGAAACGAAGCCGATTTTCGGCTGATGGGTTAGTGTTCTGGTTTGTGACATGCTGATTTACTCACATTGCATCAATGGCGCGGGATTTTAACGGCATAGCGGCGGAAATTATACAGGAATGTGTGCGTCCCGACAGATTAGTTGCCAGCGGCGGCGAAAAGGCCATAGCTCAGCGTTGCTGATGGAGTACAAATGAATTATTAACATTGTAAATAATGTTAATTCCCGGTGAATTATTGATCTTTGGCAGCTTTTTGTACAAAAAACGACCATACTATTAAATTGCACTATGGCTGTAAAAAAAGGAGGAACGAAGTATGTTCGTTGACAGACTGAGAACCGACCTGCTGAACAGGCTGATCGACGCCAGGATTGACCTCGCTGCGTATCTGCAGCTACGGAAGGCGAAAGGATACATGTCAGTCAGCGAGAATGATCATCTGCGTGAAAACTTTTTTGAACTGAACCGCGAGCTGCACGATGATTCGCTGCGCCTGAATCTGCATCTCGATCAGGAAGAGTGGGAGGCGCTGCACCGCGCTGAAGGGGCATTAGCCGCTGCGGCCGTATGCCTGATGAGCGGACATCACGACTGCCCGACATTCATTGCCGTCAACGCAGATAAGCTTGACGCCTGCCTGACAACCTTAACGCTGAGCATCCAGAGTCTGCAAGCGCATTCGTCGCTTGAACACGCCTGACACAAGGGGGAGAGCGCTCCCCCTTCATCTGATTAAGTTTGTGTAAAAATTCCGGCGTTGCGCCCCTCGCTGTCTACGCTTTAAGCCAGAGTCAACAAGGAGGCGTTATGCGTCGTGTGCTTATTCCGCTCGTCCCGCTGCTGTTGGCGTCACCGCTTGTTCAGGCTGAAACGGCGGCGGTGAATGTCGAAGTGCTGCAAACCAAACTGGATCATCCGTGGGCGCTGGCGTTTCTGCCGGACGACAACGGGATGCTGATCACCCTGAAAGGCGGGCAACTGCGCCACTGGCAGGTGGGGAGAGGGCTTTCCGATCCGCTTAGCGGCGTGCCGAAGGTCTGGGCGAATGGTCAGGGCGGCCTGCTGGACGTTGCGCTTGCGCCGGACTTTGCGCAGTCGCGGCGGGTCTGGCTGAGCTTTGCCGAAGCCGATGCCGAGGGGAAAGCGGGCACGGCGGTTGGCTATGGCCGACTTAGCGATGACCTGTCGCGGCTGGAAAACTTCCGCACCGTCTTTCGCCAGACGCCGAAACTCTCCACCGGCAACCACTTCGGCGGACGGCTGGTTTTTGACGGCAAGGGGTATCTGTTTATTGGCCTCGGCGAGAACAACCAGCGACCGACGGCGCAGGCGCTTGATAAGCTGCAGGGCAAAGTGGTGCGTCTGACCGACGAAGGGAAAATTCCGCCGGATAACCCTTTTGTGAACCGGGACGGGGCGCGACCGGAAATCTGGTCATACGGCATCCGCAACCCGCAGGGGATGGCGATGAATCCGTGGAGCGACGTGCTGTGGCTGAACGAGCACGGCCCGCGCGGCGGCGATGAAATCAATATTCCCGCAAAAGGTAAAAACTACGGCTGGCCGCTGGCGACATGGGGAATTAACTACAGCGGGCTTAAGATCCCGGAAGCGAAGGGCGGCGAGGTGGAGGGCACCGAGCAGCCGATCTTCTACTGGCAGAAGTCGCCTGCCGTCAGCGGAATGGCTTTTTATCACGCCAGCACCTTCCCACAGTGGCAGCAAAAACTGTTTATCGGCGCGCTGAAAGATAAGGACGTGATCGTAATGAACGTCAATGGCGACACGGTCAGCGAAGAGGGGCGTATTCTGGGCGAGCGCGGGCAGCGGATCCGCGACGTACGCGTCGGACCCGACGGTTATCTGTATGTCTTAACCGACGAGTCCGACGGCGAACTGCTGAAAGTCAGCCCGCGCCGTTAGCGCATAATGCGCCGCAGCACGCGGTTAGCCTGTTGCTCAAACTCGCTGGCCGCTTCATCGATTGTCGCTTTGCCGTGATCGATTTTCTCTCTGGCGGCGGTAAACAGGGCGATAATTTGCGGATCTTCCAGCCACGGCATAATGACCGAATGGTTCGGCAATGATGCCGATTGCTGTAAGCCTGTCACCACCGGATCGTCGTCTTTCAGTATCCCGGCTTCTCGCAGTATTTTCTCACCCGCGGCGCTGAGCGGAACGCCGCGTTCCAGCCCTGTCGCCAGCACGCCTTCCGGCTGACTCATCAGGAAATCAATCAGCATTGCCGATTCCTGCGGGTGCTTGCTGTGCTTGCTGATGGAGAACATCAGCGCGGTTTTATTAAATTGCCCGGCATCTTTCGCGCCGGCGTGCATCGGGTAGGGGCCCATCACCAGATCGGACGGCCTGGCCAGGTTTTGCGATTCCGCCGGGTACAGCACGTTCCAGTTGTAGATGCCGCCCCATTCGCCGTTGATCCACGGTTTCATCTCGTAAAGGACCCCTTTGCCATAGGCGGCGAGCTTTTTGGCGTCGGGGATCACGTGCTGTGTGGTCAGCTGCTTATAGAACGTTAACGCCTCCACCCATTCCGCGTGGCTCCAGGCGATTTTGCGCTGCTTCTCGTCAACCATCGGCTTTTGATATTTCTGGTACATATAGGAGCGCACCAGCAGCAGGGCGTCCTGCTCAGAGAGGATCAGCGGATAGTAGTTTTCGCCGAGCTTCTCTTTAAATATCGGCCCGGACTTTAACAATTCTTCCCAGGTGTTGGGAAACGCAACGCCCGCTTTTTTCCAGGTCGCCGCATTGTAGTAAAACAGCATGACGTTCGATGAGACGGGAATCGCGTTGATTTTGCCATTGACGGTGGTGGTAGCCAGCGCCGCCGGAGAAAACTGGTTCAGGCCGATCGGGCCGCTGACCTTTTTGAGATCGTAAAAGCCATCGCCGTTTTTCGACAGCAGCGTCAGCCAGTTCCAGTTGGTTTGCAGTACGTCGGCTTCCGTCCCGCTGTTCATCTGGGTGGTGAAACGCGAGTAGTAGCCATCCCAGCCGGTATACTCCGCTTTCACTTTGATATTCGGGTATTTGGCCTCAAAGGCTTCCAGCGCCTTCAGGGTTGCCTGGTTGCGCACTTTTCCGCCCCACCAGGAAAAACGAATCTCCACCGGATCGGCGGACCAGGCGCTGGTTGTGGCGCTCAGGCCGCAGCAGAGAAGCAGAAATAACAGTGATTTTTTCATCGCGGAAATCCTCCCTTATGATTTACGTCCGCTTATGACCCCGCAGAAGGCGATAGTCAGTCAGGTGTTTCACCAGCCGCATTTCATCGTCGCACCAGGGGGTGCCGTCCGCTTTCAGGACATCGTGAAACCACAGAGACTGCGGCTCGGGATGGGTTTTATTGACCCCCGGCCACGGAAGCCAGGTTTGCGTTTTGCCCTGCACCAGGCCCCAGTGGTAGCAGCCGCTATCGAAGGCGCAAAACAGCGGAAGCTGCTCGCTGAAAATAGAGTGGGTATGGCGGGACAGCCATTCGGTGCACAGCACCGGACGCGCAAAGCGGGAAAGGTCATGCAGAAGCCGGGCCTGCTTCGCCGCCGGCACGTAGGCGTGGTAGCTGACAATATCTGAAAGCTCAATGGCGGCGACGTCGATGGGATGTTCAAGCGTGCCCCAGACCTCATGATCCACATGCCACGCGGCGACGGTCAGCGGCTGGGAAGGGAAGACGCTACGCGCCCAGCTAAAGACGCAGCGCAACAGGCGTAAGGCATACTCTTCCAGCTCCCCGTCCACTTCGGCGTATTCGGTGGGAGAAACGAATACCCCCCGGTTGCCAGGCTCGTTGTACAGATCCCAGATGGCGATGCGGCGGTCATCGGCAAAACAAGTGATAATATCGCGCACATACTCTTCCACCTGCGGCCAGCGGGCGGGGTCCAGCACAATCTTTCTCCCCGGGCTGGCAGCGGCCTGGCTGTTATGCACGCCGGGCCGGGGCGCCTTTTGCGGGCCATACCACGGCTCGTCGCCGGAAAATCCGCAATCGTCCAGCAGGGTCAGCATGACCTGAATCCGGTGACGCGCGGCGACGTCAAGAAAGGCGTCGATACGTTGCAGTAACCCGTCCCGGTCATGTAGCCAGACGACGAAGGGCAGATTGGTGCGCAGCGCGTTATAACCATAACTTTCCGCCCAGCCAAGTTCCTCTTCAATCACCGCTAAATCAAAGGTGTCGGCCTGCCACATTTCGGTCCAGTTGACCGCCGTTCGCGGCAGATAGTTGAATCCGCAGGCCCAGCCATGATGTTCGTACCATGCCTGCGCCTGCGGGATAGTCCATTGTTGTTGCATGATTTTTCTCCTTGCTAATAATATTAGCTAATTTTCATTAGCTTCAGAATTGATGCAATGGAAAAACGAGGAAACTGTAAAGGCGTTCACAAATTAACGGTGCGGGGAGTGTGGTATAGTCTGGCGAGGCAGAAGGAGTTGATATGCAAAAGAAGAATAAGATAACCATGAGTGATATTGCCCGCGAAGCCGGGGTGTCGCAGGCGACGGTTTCGCTGGTGCTGAATAACAGCCGCACGATTCGCTTAAGCGACGCCACGCGGGAGCGGGTCTTCCAGGCCGCGCAACAGCTGGGGTATCAGAAAATGATCGTCGCGCACCGTCTGGAAGGACAGGAAGAAATTGCGCTACTGGTCAGCGGGATGCCGGGCTACGATCCTTTTGTCGATGCGCTGAGCGAGGCCAGCAGTACCGCCTGGCATCACGACATGCTGCTGTCGGTTTATGACTATAGCGATGATATCGAACTGGCGCGGCTTATTCTGCAACAGCTTGCCCAGCGTCACTGCGCCGGGGTTATCTTTGCCAGCCCGGTGACGCGGATCTTTGACTTTTCAGCGCTGGAAAACGCAGTCCGGATGCCGGTGGTGCTGCTCAACCAGTACGATCCGACGCGTCCGCTATTGCCGACCTTTTTGCCCGACGATAAAGCCAACGCCAGCCAGGTCACCCGCCATCTGCTCGATCAGGGCGTGACGCGCATTGCGCATATTATGGGCGATGAGTGGATGGACGCCAGCCGTATGCGTCTGGAAGGCTATCAGGAAACGCTCCTTGCGGCGGGGATCGCGCCGGATGAACGGCTGATTCGTCAGACCGACTGGTCGCTGAACGCGACCTACCGCGCGACACAGGAACTGATGCAGTTGTCCGAGCCGCCGGAGGCGATTTTTTGCGCCAGCGACTGGATGACGCTGGGCTGCTATCAGGCGCTGGCCGCCGCCGGGGTGCGTATTCCGCAGGATGTGCTGGTGTGCGGTTATGACGATCAGCGCATTTCGCATCAGCTGACGCCGCAGCTTACCAGCATCCAGCTGGCCTATAACGAACTGGGCAAAATGGCGGTTGAGTATCTGTGCCAGGGCGATGATAACGCGACGCACTGTAAGCTGGTGGGCAAGCTGCAGGCGCGCGGCAGTAGCCAGCGCGCCTGATGGATGGCCGGACGGCGCAGCAACGCCGGTTCCGGCCCGAGGGCGATTAGCTGACCGGGATCATCACTATTTTGCGAAACGCCGGGCGTTCGGTAAGCTGCTGATACCAGCGTGTCAGATGCGGACGCGGGGTCCAGCTCAGGCCAACGTTAAACAGGTTATAGATGAACGGCGCGATAGCGATATCCGCCGTGCCGAACTCTTTCCCGGAAAACCAGGGCTGATTTGCCAGTTCAGCGTCGAGAATGGCAAACAGCTCATCGCAGCGTCTGGCTCCGGCGTCGATAGCGGCCTGGTCGCGCTGTTCCGGCGGGGTGCGCACCAGTCCCAGCAGGATGACGCGATGCGCCGGGCTTAAGGTCTGGTTGGCCCAGTCCATCCATTTTTCGCCTTCAGCGCGGCGCGCCGGTGACTCGATCCACAGGCGCTTCTGACCATACTGCGCCGCCAGAAAACGCACGATAGCGTTCGACTCCCATAGTACAAGGTTGTTCTCATCATCACGCAGTAGCGGCACCAGCCCGTTTGGATTCATCGCCAGGTAATCGGCGTCCTGATTGCCTCCGTACTGACCGCCCGCCAGGATATGTTTAAACGGCAGTTCCAGTTCTTCGAGCGTCCACAGCACTTTCTTCACGTTGGTTGAGTTATTCCGGCCCCATAGCGTAATCATCGTTCCTCCCAAAAAAATGGACAGCCTCAGGCTGCGTTCACCTGACATGGTGAGATAAAGCTGACTTTTACGCAACAGGGAACAAAAAAAAGCGGCTGCCTGCAGCGTAGCGGGGCGTTATTGCATAAACTTTAAAAACTTTACCAACATACGGTTCCCATACGCATCTTAGTGCGTTATTACTCACCGCACTTATTATACGGTGGTAAAACGTATATTTTTTGAATGGATACTCGGGTGGCATTTATGACGCATTTCTCTACTTCCCTTCGTAATATCGCAGCGGGTTCAGCACTGTTATTTCTTTTCGCGCCGGCGGTCATGGCGGCGGAGCAAACCATCGCCGCGCCGGCGGTGGAGGCGCGCGCATGGATTTTAATGGATTACGCCAGCGGTAAAGTGCTGGCGGAAGGTAACGCTGATGAGAAGCTGGACCCGGCCAGTCTGACGAAAATCATGACCAGCTACGTTGTGGGGCAGGCGCTGAAAGCGGATAAGATTAAGCTGACCGACATGGTAACCATCGGTAAAGATGCCTGGGCGACCGGCAATCCGGCGCTGCGCGGTTCGTCGGTCATGTTCCTTAAGCCCGGCGATCGGGTGGCGGTTGCCGATCTGAACAAAGGGGTAATCATTCAGTCCGGTAACGATGCCTGTATCGCGCTGGCCGACTACGTTGCCGGAAGCCAGGAGTCCTTTATTGGCCTGATGAACGGCTACGCGAAAAAGCTGGGGCTGACCAACACCACCTTCCGTACGGTTCACGGCCTTGATGCCCCCGGTCAGTACAGCACCGCGCGCGATATGGCGCTGCTCGGCAAGGCGCTGATTCATGACGTGCCGGAAGAGTATGCCATCCATAAAGAAAAAGAGTTTACCTTCAACAAGATCCGTCAGCCTAACCGTAACCGACTGCTGTGGAGTTCGAATATCAACGTCGACGGCATGAAAACCGGCACCACGGCGGGGGCGGGCTATAACCTGGTCGCCTCGGCCACGCAGGGCGATATGCGTCTGATATCCGTGGTGCTGGGGGCTAAAACCGATCGCATTCGCTTTAACGAATCGGAAAAACTGCTCACCTGGGGCTTCCGCTTCTATGAAACCGTTACGCCGATCAAACCGGACGCCACCTTTGTCACCCAGCGCGTCTGGTTCGGCGACAAGAGCGAAGTGAATCTGGGCGCGGGCGAAGCCGGTTCAGTGACCATTCCTCGCGGCCAGTTGAAAAACCTGAAGGCCAGCTTCACGCTGAGCGAACCGCAGCTGACCGCGCCGCTGAAAAAAGGCCAGGTCGTCGGCACCATTGACTTCCAGCTTAACGGCAAATCGATTGAGCAACGTCCGCTGATGGTAATGGAAAACGTCGAAGAGGGCGGCTTTTTCAGCCGGATGTGGGATTTCGTGATGTTGAAATTCCATCAGTGGTTCGGCGGCTGGTTCTCTTAAGCTGTCAGGGCGCCGGAGGGCGGAAATACCGTCTCCGGCCAGCTTCAATACATCAATTTGATGTCCTGCGCTTTGGCGAAGTCGACAAACTCATCGTCCGGGCAACGGTCGCTGATCACCGCGTCAAAGCGCGTTAAGTCGCCCATCCGCGCCGGGCGCACTTTGCCGAATTTGCTGTGATCCGCCACCAGCGCATGATACTGCGCCCGCGCCATCGCCCAGTGCTTCACCGGTAACTCTTCGAGATTAAAGCAGGTCGCGCCTTTGCTGAGGTGAATGCCCGCGGCGGAATAAAAGGCGATATCCGGGCAGATATGGCTGAGCGTTTCTTGGGTATCGAGCGGTTTGAAAATCGCGTTGCTGGCGTGAAATTCGCCGCCGGAGAGAATGGCCCGGCACAGCGGTTTTTCCTGCAAGGCCAGAAATGTATTCAGGGAGTAACACACCGCGGTGAAGGGCATATCATTATCGATCGCTTCGATGATCCACGGCGTGGTGGTGCCGCAGTCAAAAAACAGCGTCTGATGCGGCTGCACCAGCGTGGCCGCCAGCTGCGCGGCGCGACGTTTCTCTTCGACCAGGCGGGACTTCTGGTCGCTTAACAGATAGTGGCTGGCGCCGCGCGGCTCCAGTACGATGTAGCCCCCCAACAGTACCACCGGCGCGCTGTGGCTATTCAGGTCGCGACGAATGGTCATTTCAGAGACGCCGAGCAGGGCCGCTGCCTCTTTCAGATGGAGTTTATCGCTGCGCTTCAGCGCCTGCAGCAGTTGACCAATACGCTCATCGCGACGAGTTTCCATAGTTCCCCTGGACGAATAAATAAGCCTTCTGCACACCGCAGAGCGCTTAATATTACTCTTTTTTCCTCGGGTTAGTCACGCACCCAGCCTTTACGAATCGGCAGGGCGAAGCAGATGCGATAGGCGCTTTGCAGGCCGCGATAGAGCGGGGCTCCCAGTTTTTGCCAGAACATCTGCGCGCTCAGACAGCCGATCATCGCCGCCAGCAGGCCGCCAAGCATATCAAGCGGCCAGTGAACGCCGAGATAGACCCGCGACCAGGCGATAATCAGCGCCAGCGCCAGCAGAATGAGGCCGGACCACAAGCGATACCAGCATAAAAATGCCAGCGCGAAGGTGAAGATAACCGTGCCGTGATCGCTCGGATAGGAATCATCCGCCGCATGGGGAAGATAGTTATAGCCCACGCCTGCGGCAAACGGTCGCTGATGGGGGAACAGGTGCCCCATCAGCCAGGAAACCAGTAGGCTGACCACCAGCGCGATCGCCATTTTGACAATCAGCTGGCGTTGGGCGCAGAGGCGATCGCGTGGCCCCCACAGCCAGAGCGCAACCGCCAGCGTCGGTACGATAAAGATCATGTCCCTGGCGATAAAAATCGCGAGGGAAATCATCCATGACGCCGAGTCCGGCGTAGCGTTAAGTAAAGCGAATAGCGAAAAGTTAATATTTTCCAGCATAACATCCAGACTCAGTGCGAGATTTAATGCCCCGTGCAGAGGCGAGAGTAAAATCGCCGCGCCTGCGGGTAAAGCGGCATTGTCTTATTCACCTGTTAAATGAGACGTTTTAAGACAAAAAACCTTATTCCGCTAATCCTACTGTCGGCAATGTAGACTAACCTTAAACCAGATGCGGCCGTTATCGTAAGAATGTAAAAATGTGCGCATTTTCCTTTCACAACACATAATTCGCTATCTCAGACGACGCAGTTTCATTACACTTTGCGCGTTTTTTTACTGGCGATGAAATTGCATGCAAAACCGATTACAACAGGGCGCCCGGCTTGGACGTCAGGCGTTGCTATTCCCTCTCTGTCTGGTGCTTTACGAATTCTCAACCTATATCGGCAACGATATGATCCAGCCCGGTATGCTGGCGGTGGTGGAGCAGTATCAGGCGGGCATCGACTGGGTGCCGACCTCCATGACCGCTTATCTGGCGGGCGGTATGTTTTTACAGTGGCTGTTAGGCCCGCTGTCGGACCGCATCGACGCCGCCCGGTCATGCTGGCGGGCGTGGCGTGGTTTATCGTCACCTGTCTCGCCACGCTGCTGGCGCAAACCATTGAACAGTTTACCCTGTTGCGCTTTTTGCAGGGGATCAGCCTCTGCTTTATTGGCGCCGTTGGCTACGCGGCGATACAGGAGTCATTTGAAGAGGCGGTATGCATCAAGATCACCGCCTTAATGGCAAACGTCGCGCTGATTGCGCCGCTGCTGGGTCCGCTGGTCGGCGCGGCCTGGGTACATGTGCTGCCGTGGGAAGGGATGTTCGTGCTGTTTGCGGCGCTGGCGGCGATTGCTTTCTTCGGCCTGCTGCGCGCGATGCCTGAAACGGCGACGCGCATTGGCGAAACGCTGTCGCTGAAAACGCTCGCAGTCGACTACCGGGCGGTGATGAAAAATGGTCGTTTTGTCGCCGGCGCGCTGGCGCTCGGTTTTATCAGCCTGCCGCTGCTGGCCTGGATCGCCCAGTCGCCGATTATCATCATCAGCGGCGAACAGCTCAGTAGCTATGAGTATGGTCTGCTTCAGGTGCCGATTTTCCGCGCGCTGATTGCCGGTAACCTGGTGCTGGCGCGGCTGACCTCCCGCCGTACGGTGCGTTCATTGATTATTATGGGCGGCTGGCCGATTGTGCTGGGGCTGATTCTCGCCGCCGCGGCGACGGTGGTTTCTTCTCATGCTTATCTGTGGATGACCGCCGGGCTGAGCGTGTATGCGTTTGGTATTGGCCTTGCGAACGCCGGACTGGTGCGTCTGACGCTGTTTGCCAGCGACATGAGCAAAGGCACGGTTTCCGCCGCGATGGGGATGCTTCAGATGCTGATTTTTACCGTTGGCATTGAGCTGAGCAAACATGCTTACCTGAGCGGCGGCAACGGGCTGTTCAGCCTGTTTAACCTCGCCAACGGCGTTCTGTGGCTGCTGCTGATGTTTATCTTCCTGAAGGATAAGCGGGTCGGGAATACGCGGGAAGGGTAAACTATATTGCCGCCATCCGGCGCTATGGCGCCTGATGGCGGCCTGTCATCAGGCATTAATGGAACGGCGCCTCGTTGTTTAAGACCTTATCGATAACATCCAGTACGCCTTCTTCATTATTCGAACCCGCGCGATATTTGGCGGTGGCAACCACCACGTCAGCCGCATGATCCATCGCAAAGCTATAGCCCGCCTGACGCAGCATTTCGATATCGTTGCCGCCGTCGCCGAAGGCCACTACTTCGTCATCGCTAATGCCCCAGCGCGCCTGAAGCAGCCGCAGGCCGTTGGCTTTATGCACGCCAGGAATAATTAAATCGATGCTGCCGTAGCCGGTATGAACAGGCACCATAATATCGCCGATAGCCGCATGCAGCGCGCGCTGGACTTCCGGAATCCGATCGTCCGAAATATTCAGCCCGAACTTAAAGAAGATATCGTTGATATTGTCGAAGTTGTCGACAAATTCGAGGCGATGGTAATACATACCCGCAACCGCCTTCATTTCGTCGCTGTAGGTTTTCAGGGTGTAGGCGCTGTTTTTACCGCAGGCGATAATCTCTACCTCCGGGCGGGTCAGCAGATGATCGACGATGGCGGCAAAATCGCTTTTCGTCAGTTCGCCGTTAAAAATATCTTCACCTTCGCTGACCACCCAACCGCCGTTCTCGGCGACGAAAGCAATCTCATGGGCAATTTCAGGAAAGAAGGAGATAAGCTGGTAATACTGGTTGCCGCTGGCGACGGCAAAACGTATTCCCCGCGCCTTCATCTGTGCGTACTGCGCCAGAAAACGTTCGCGATTATAGCTTTTCCGATCGCTCAGAAAGGTGCCGTCCATATCCACAGCAATTAATTTAATAGCCATTTATCCCTTCTCCATTGCAGTTTGCGTTGTTGATTCCGGTCTGGCAACGGCCCGGGCGACAACGGCCGCCAGCAGCACCAGCGCCAGCACTACCAGCATGGCGCTGCGCAGTCCGTAATGCTCGCCGAGGTAGCCTAACAGCGGCGGTCCGACGAGGAACGCCAGGTAGCCGGTGGTCGCCACCACGCTGACCCGCGTTGGCGCGTCGGGACCGGTATCGCTGGCGGCGGAGATGGTTAACGGGAAGCCGAGCGACGCGCCGAGGCCCCAGAGGATAACCGACACGCCCGCCACCCAGGCGCTGTCGACAAAAATGATTAGCCCGATGCCGAGCGCGCCCATCAGCGCGCTGGCGCGCACCACCGCCACACGGCTGTAGCGATCGATGAACCAACCGCCGGCGAAGCGTCCGACGGTCATGCCGAGGGTGAAACCGGCGTAGATCAGCGAACCGGAAGTCGGGCTGAAGCCGTGACCGTCGACCATCAGCAGTGGCAGCCAGTCGTTCGCGGAGCCTTCGGCAAAAGCCATCGCCAGCACCACCACGCCTATCAGCATAAGCTGCAGATCGCGCCAGAAGGGCAGACCTTTTTCATGCTTTTGCGAACCGTCGTTGACGTTTTTACCGGTGCCCTCGGGAATGGCCCGGATGGCGATAAAAATCGGCGCAATGACCACCAGCGCGGCCAGCAAAATATGGCTGGTCGCCGCCACTCCGAAGGCGGTTAACGCCATTCCCACCCCAGCGCCTGCCAGCGTGCCGAGGCTGTAAAATCCATGCATCATCGGCAGTACGGTTTTGTTCATTTCACGTTCCACCGCGGCGCCTTCAACGTTAATGGCGACTTCCGCAGAGCCAAAGCTGGCGCCGAATACGCCTAATCCCAGGGCGAACAGCCAGGGCGAGGCGAGCCACAGCGCAAGGCAGAGCACCAGCATTCCGAGGACCGCGAAAGACATGGTAGTGCGGATCACCTTTCGGGTGCCAAATCGTTTCACCAGCCAGGCCGAGCAAAGGATACCGCTCATCGAACCGATGGACAGGCCGAACAGCACCGCCCCCATTTCCGCCGTCGAGACGGAGAGCGTGTCGCGAATCGCAGGCGTACGCGTGGCCCAGGAGGCCATCAGCAGTCCGGGGATGAAGAAGAACATAAACAGCGCCCCGATACGTCGCTGCAGAGCTTTACGTGAAGAGTTGGCAGTCATAAATCCAGGTCTGCGTAAAGGAGAAGAAGACAACAGTAGCAAGTTTGTGTACATTTGTACATAAACCCGTTCAGAGGAATTAATGTGCGACGCGCCAACGACCCGCAGCGGCGAGAGAAGATCATCACCGCCACGCTTGAAGCGGTAAAAGAGCACGGCATCCACGCGGTCACTCATCGCAAAATTGCGGCGATTGCCGATGTGCCGCTCGGTTCGCTGACCTACTATTTTTCCGGCATCGACGAGCTGCTCAGCGAAGCGTTCAACTGCTTTACCGACGTTATGTCCGCGCAGTATCAGGCTTTTTTTAGCGGCGTGACGGACGCGCAGGGCGCGTGCCAGGCGATCGCTGAGATGATCGACAGCTCACAGGTGACCACGCCGGAAAACATGGCGTTGATGTATCAGCTTTACGCCTTCGCCAGCCGCAAACCGGCGTTAAAAACCGTTATGCAAAACTGGATGCAGCGCAGCCAGCAAACGCTGGAGCAGTGGTTCGACCCCGGCACCGCCCGCGCGCTGGATGCGTTTATCGAAGGGATGACCCTGCACTTCGTCACCGACCGCGCGCCGCTTTCGCGAGAAGAGATACTGCTGATGGTGCGGCGGGTGGCGGGGGAAGAAGTAAGAGAATCTGACTGTTTAACGTCAAGCTTTCAGCAATAACTCAGCTAAAATGTATTAGCTCAGACTTAATCTGGTATTTTTAATATTCTGAACCTGGGCTTAGCATGTCAGTAGGTTGTCAATCGTTACGGGATATACTTTGGATTACACTCGTAGCCCATCCACACTTAATTGCGGCAGACTTATCACTGTTTTAATGCATGTCTCGATGCAGTTAATGATGGATTCGCGTGGCCCGTAGCGCCAGTCAGTGCTCGCGTAGAAGGCATCAAGAACAGCATTCATATTTTCAGCACTTTCAAAAGCTCGAATGAGATAGTAGCAGTCGAGATCGTGCAGAGAATTACCAAACGACACAACATCGATTCCGTGGCGTTGATGAAGGGGAACGCTGATTTCCTGCATGATGGCGTGGAAATCAGCACCGGTGCCTTTGCGCAATGTGTATTGTAGTATCTCGACTGTTTTTTTCATAAATATTAATCCAATGTTGGCTTTCCGTAAAAAGCCAGTTGTCCGATTTTATCGTGTAAGAACGTAGGCAAAACAGCATCTGTACAACGCAATCGCCAATTTGTCGCCATCGAACGAGGGTTCCTGATATAAGTCATTATTTGTTAAGTATAAAATAAAAGACAACAAAAAACCCATCAACCTTGAACCGAAACGGCGGGGTTGATGGGCTCCACAAAATGGGGACATCAAAGAAAAGCAGTGGCACTAGTTATGACTGACGTCCGGCAGAAAAGTTCTGTCGCAGTGCAAAAAATTTTCATTTAGGGCGCAACTTCAGTTTTATCCGAGTCCCGGCCAGACAATAACGATCAGCGTCCCCGCCAGCGTCAGCAGTACGTTTGCGATGGCGTAGGTGCCGGCATAGCCAAGCGCCGGAATGTTGCTGCGCGCGGTATCGCTGATGATCTCCATCGCCGGGGCGCAGGTGCGCGCGCCCATCATCGCGCCAAACAGCAGCGCACGGTTCATGCGCAGAACATACGCGCCGAACAGGAAGCAGATGATGACCGGCACCAGGCTAACGATCAGCCCGGCGAGCAGCATCTGTCCGCCAATGGCGCCCAGACCGTTGCCGATGCCGCTGCCCGCGCTTAAGCCGACGCCCGCCATAAAGACCATCAGGCCGAACTCTTTCACCATATTCAGCGCGCCCTGCGGAATATAGCCAAACGTGGGATGGTTGGCGCGCAGAAAGCCGAGCATAATGCCGGCGAACAGCAGCCCGGCGGCGTTACCGATGCCAAAGCTGAAGTTGCTGAACTGGAAGGTGATCATGCCGATCATCAGGCCGATAATAAAGAACGCGCAGAACGCTAACAGATCGGTCACCTGGCTGTGAATCGAGATAAAGCCAATGCGGTCGGCGATGGTTTTTACCCGCCGCGCGTCGCCGCTGACCTGCAGCACATCGCCTTTATTGAGCACCACGTTGTCGTCGATAGGCATCTCAATCTGCGAGCGGATAACGCGGTTCAGGAAGCAGCCGTGGTCGGTGAGCTTCAGCTGGGCGAGACGGCGTCCGACCGCGTTGTGGTTTTTCACCACAATTTCTTCGGTGACGATGCGCATGTCGAGCAGATCGCGATCGAACACCTCTTTTCCGTTACGAAAACTTGGGTCGAGGCGGGCGTGCGCATCCGGATAGCCTACCAGCGCGATCTCATCGCCCATTTGCAAAACCGCGTCGCCGTCCGGATTCGCAAGGATGCCGTTACGACGGATCCGCTCGATATAGCACCCCGTCTGGCGGTAGATGCCCAGCTCGCGCAGGTTCTTCCCGTCAGTCCACGCCACCAGTTCCGGGCCAACCCGGTAAGCGCGAATCACCGGCAGGTAAACCTTACGGTTGCTGTCGGCGTCAAGGCCGCGCTCGCGGGCAATCTGCTGGGCACAGGTCTGCAGATCCTGATGCTGTAGCTTCGGCAAATAGCGCGCGCCGACGATCAGGCTGACCAGGCCGATAAGATAGGTCAGGGCATAGCCCAGACTGAGGTTATCCAGCGCGCGGGAAAGATCTGCGCTCGCCATGCCGAAATGGCGCAGCGTATCGCCAGCGCCGACCAGCACCGGCGTCGAGGTCATCGAGCCGGCCAGCATACCGGCCGTCAGGCCAATGTCCCAGCCGAACAGCTTACCCAGTCCCAGCGCTATCAGCAGCGCGCTGCCGACCATCACCAGAGCCAGCATCAGGTAATTTTTCCCGTCGCGAAAAAAAATGGAAAAAAAGTTTGGCCCTGCTTCGACGCCGACACAAAAAATAAACAGCATGAAGCCCAGATTGAGGGCGTCGGTGTTAATACTGAAATGCTGCTGCCCTAATAACAGAGATACCACTAAAACACCAATGGAATTACCCAGTTGGATGGGACCCAGGCGCAATTTACCGAGGCACAGGCCGAGAGCCAGTACCACAAATAATAACAGGATGTAATTCCCATTTAACAAATCAGCGACGTTTATATTCACGGAGACTAACTTCTTGTTTACGAGTAAGCTGTTGAAAGAAATGATAATTTACGCTACTGTTTTTGCTATTAAATAAGGGTGAACGCGTCATATTCATCACCTATATATAAACAGCGCAACAATATATTTGGCTAGTTTAATCTCATTACGTACTAACGGCTATAAGAATCGTGTGGGCGTAATTTTGCATGGAATGCTGATCGGCTTTATCTGACTGGACGCCAACGGCGAAAAGTGTGTTCGATAGAGACAGTGTCAGGAGAAACGATTGAAACATAAACGAGGTTGGGCAGGCGTGGTCTGCTGCTTTGTGCTCTTTGTGGTGGTCTGTCTTTTTTTGACGATGGATATGAAAGGAGCATTTCGGGCTGCCGGTTATCCTGAAGTTGGGCTACTGTTTTTTACGCTGCCAGGTGCTGTCGCCAGCTTTTGTTCTCACCGTCGGGAGGTCATCAGGCCGCTCCTCGGCGCAATGCTTGCCGCACCCTGTTGTCTGGTGCTGATGCGCCTTTTCTTTACCCCCACCCGTTCGCTGTGGCAGGAGCTGGCTTGGCTGTTCAGCGCCGTATTCTGGTGCGCGCTGGGGGCCTTGTGCTTTTTGTTTATCAGCAGCCTGTTTCGTCCGCGGCAGCGCAAAAAACAGTAACGCCCTCGCGAAGAGGGCGTTTCACATCAATCAGCCTTTATGCCGCCGTCAGGCGAACAGATTCAGGTTCTCTTTCGCCCAGGCTTCGAAATCGGTGTAGCCGCCGATATGCTGCTGATCGACGAAGATCTGCGGGACGGTTTCCACCGGCTTACCCACGGTCTTTTCCAGATCCGCTTTGGTGATGCCTTCGGCGTGGATATCGATATAACGGTAATTGAAATCATCGCGCTCGTTGCTGAGCTTCTCTGCCAGCTCTTTCGCGCGTACGCAGTAAGGGCAACCCGGGCGACCAAAAATAACGGTGAACATCTGTTTCTCCTTCAACTTTGAGCCTGACGGCGAATAGTCGCTATGATGCCGTTTATTCTTCTTTCTGAACAGTAGTCAGCGCCTTTTGCTTTAATATCTCTAAGCTATATCTGTTAAGCGCACCGAATCACAACGCGTTACACTAGGCTTTATCACGCTTATTTCCGTTCAGACAGAGAAAAACGTAATGACTCCAACTATTGACCTGCTACGCGCTCACCGTTCCATTCGCCATTATACCGACCAGCCGATTACCCGCGAGCAGCGGGAGGCGATCCTCGCCAGCGCCCGGGCGACCTCCAGCTCCAGCTTTTTGCAGTGCACCTCTATTATCCGCATCACCGATACGTCGCTGCGCGAAGCGCTGGTGCCGTTAACCGGTGGGCAACAGCACGTTGCCGACGCCGCTGAGTTTTGGGTTTTCTGCGCCGATTTCAACCGTCACCTGCAAATCTGCCCGGATGCCCAGCTTGGCCTCGCGGAACAGCTGCTGCTGGGCGTTGTCGATACGGCGATGATGGCGCAGAACGCGCTGACGGCGGCGGAATCGCTGGGGCTGGGCGGCGTCTATATCGGCGGACTGCGTAACAATATTGAGGCGGTGACCGATCTGCTGAAGCTGCCCAGACACGTTCTGCCGCTGTTTGGCCTGTGCCTGGGCTGGCCTGCGGATAACCCGGATCTGAAGCCGCGCCTGCCGACGGCAATTATCATGCACGAAAACGCTTATCAGCCGCTCGACCAGCAGGCGCTGGCCGACTATGACGAACAGCTCGCGCACTATTACCTCACCCGCGGCAGCAACAACCGCCGCGATACCTGGAGCGATCACATTCGCCGCACCCTGATCAAAGAAAATCGTCCGTTCATTCTGCAATATTTGCACAAACAGGGGTGGGCCACGCGCTAAACCGCTCGCCGCTGTGTATGATACACGGGGTTTTGATCGGGTTTTGCAAAGAGGTACAGGGTGAAGATTGCCATATTGTCCCGCGATGGAACGCTCTATTCGTGCAAACGCCTGCGTGAAGCGGCAATGAAGCGCGGTCATCTGGTTGAAATTCTCGATCCGCTCTCCTGTTATATGAATATCAATCCGGCGGCCTCCTCAATCCACTATAAAGGCCGTCGGCTGCCGCATTTTGATGCGGTCATTCCGCGTATTGGTTCTGCTATCACCTTTTATGGCACCGCGGCGCTGCGCCAGTTTGAACTGCTGGGCAGCTATCCGCTGAACGAATCGGTGGCGATCACCCGCGCGCGCGACAAACTGCGTTCGCTACAGCTGCTGGCGCGTCAGGGCATCGATCTGCCGGTGACCGGCATTGCCCACTCGCCGGACGATACCAGCGATCTGATCGACATGGTCGGCGGCGCGCCGCTGGTGGTGAAGCTGGTGGAAGGGACCCAGGGGATAGGCGTGGTGCTGGCGGAAACCCGTCAGGCGGCGGAAAGCGTGGTGGACGCCTTTCGCGGACTGAACGCCCATATTCTGGTGCAGGAGTACATCAAAGAGGCCAAAGGCCGCGATATTCGCTGTCTGGTGGTGGGTAATGAGGTGGTTGCCGCCATCGAACGGCGGGCGAAGGAGGGCGATTTTCGCTCTAACCTGCATCGCGGCGGGGTGGCCTGCATTGCCAGCATTACGGCGCGGGAACGGGAGATTGCGGTGAAGGCGGCGCAGACGCTGGGCCTTGACGTGGCGGGGGTGGATATCTTACGTGCCGATCGCGGCCCGCTGGTGATGGAAGTGAACGCCTCGCCGGGGCTGGAGGGGATAGAGAAGACCACCGGCGTGGATATCGCCGGGCGAATGATCCAGTGGATCGAGCGTCACGCCACACCAGAATTTAGCCTGAAATCCGGCGGCTAATCTTATTATCGCCGATGATCGTGGCATGCCGTGCACTTTTTGCGTAAGCTGTGCCGGTAATTTTTATCGTAAGAGGTAGCACATTATTATGACATCACTGGTCGTTCCCACTCTGGATACGTTGCGTCAATGGCTTGACGACCTGGGCATGAGTTTTTTTGAATGTGATACCTGTCAGGCGCTGCATTTACCCCACATGCAAAATTTTGACGGCATCTACGATGCAAAATTAGATCTGGTGGATAATACGCTGCTGTTCTCCGCGATGGCGGAAGTCCGGCCTTCAGCGCTGCTGCCGCTGGCTGCGGATCTGTCGGCCATTAACGCCAGCTCTCTTACCGTCAAAGCCTTTCTCGATATGCAGGACGACAATCTGCCAAAGCTGGTGGTTTGCCAGTCTTTATCCGTAATGCGCGGCGTGAGTTATGAACAGTTTGAATGGTTCGTGCGCCAGAGCGAAGAGCAAATTTCGATGGTCATTCTTGAAGCGGGCGCGCACCAGATGCTGTTTACCGCCGAAGAGGATGCGCAAAAAAACAACGGTGAAATCCACTTTCTGCATTAATTTCCCTTCACGGAATGCTGCGTAAAGCGCAGTCGCTGCCAGCGCGGCTGCTTATTTCAGACATTCCTGCTGGTTTTAACCTTTCATTAAAGAGCTATTCACCTCCTTTCCCGCCAATTCGCTTTATCACATAGACATAAATTGCATAAAAAATTGATAAAAGGCGTTTTTTAATCTGGGCTATGGCCTGAAATCCTGGCTAAAGTTATTCTTGCGATGCGCTGTAACATCGAGCAATAACGGCCAGGTTTCGCTGTGTGTGCCGGGTGACAAAGTATGCACGATTATTGCATAGCTTTGAGTGCAACTTTTTTGGTTCATTTGTTAACGAACCCCTATAAGGAAAGAGATTATGACCGCCTTAAATAAAAAATGGCTATCGGGTCTGGTTGCGGGTGCTCTGATGGCCGTCTCTGTCGGCACGCTTGCAGCGGAACAAAAAACGCTCCACGTTTATAACTGGTCTGATTATATCGCCCCGGATACGGTGGCGAATTTCGAAAAAGAGACCGGGATTAAAGTGGTCTATGACGTGTTTGATTCTAACGAAGTGCTGGAAGGCAAACTGATGGCGGGCAGCACCGGGTTTGACGTGGTCGTGCCGTCGGCCAGCTTTCTGGAACGTCAGCTGACCGCTGGCGTTTTCCAGCCGCTGGATAAAAGCAAACTGTCGGGCTGGAAAAACCTCGATCCGGAACTGCTGAAGCTGGTCGCTAAGCACGATCCGGACAATAAGTTCGCCATGCCCTATATGTGGGCGACTACCGGCATCGGCTATAACGTCGATAAGGTCAAAGCGGTGCTTGGCGCGGACGCGCCGGTGGACAGCTGGGATCTGATTCTGAAACCGGAAAATCTGGAAAAACTGAAAAGCTGCGGCGTCTCTTTCCTCGACGCGCCGGAAGAGGTTTTTGCTACCGTACTGAACTACCTGGGCAAAGACCCGAACAGTACGGATGCGAAGGACTACACCGGGCCGGCAACCGATCTGCTGCTGAAGCTGCGGCCGAATATCCGCTATTTCCACTCCTCGCAGTACATTAACGATCTGGCTAACGGCGACACCTGCGTGGCGATTGGCTGGGCCGGGGACGTCTGGCAGGCGGCGAACCGCGCGAAAGAGGCGAAGAATGGCATCAACATCTCTTTCTCCATTCCGAAGGAAGGGGCGATGGCGTTCTTTGATGTCTTTGCGATGCCTGCCGATGCGAAGAACAAAGAAGAGGCTTATCAGTTCCTCAACTATCTGCTGCGTCCGGACGTTATCGCCCATATCTCCGATCATGTGTTCTATGCCAACGCCAACAAAGAGGCCACGGCGCTGGTGAGCGCGGAAGTACGGGATAACCCTGGCATCTATCCGCCGGCTGAGGTGCGCGCGAAAATGTTCACGCTGAAGGTTCAGGAGCCGAAAATTGACCGCGTGCGTACCCGCGCATGGACGAAGGTGAAGAGCGGTAAATAACCTTTCGTCAGTCTGACTGAGGCCGGGCTGGCGTGCGCCGCCCGGCTACAGACGCACCGAAAGGGGGCGTCTGCACGATTTTTGTTTTATGCCGGAGAGCACCCCGTGAATGATGCCACACCTCGCCCGCAGGCGAAAACCCGCAAAGCGCTGACGCCGCTGCTGGAAATCCGTAACCTGACCAAATCTTTTGACGGTCAACACGCGGTGGATGATGTCAGTCTGACAATTTACAAAGGCGAAATTTTTGCCCTGCTGGGCGCATCCGGCTGCGGAAAATCGACGCTGCTGCGTATGCTGGCTGGCTTCGAACAGCCTACCAGCGGGCAGATTATGCTCGATGGCGTCGATCTGGCCCACGTTCCGCCCTATCTGCGTCCCATCAATATGATGTTTCAGTCCTACGCGCTGTTTCCCCATATGACGGTGGAACAGAATATCGCCTTTGGTCTGAAGCAGGACAAACTGCCGAAAGCGGAAATCGCCAGCCGGGTCGAGGAGATGCTGGGGCTGGTGCATATGCAGGAGTTCGCCAGACGCAAGCCGCACCAGCTTTCCGGCGGCCAGCGTCAGCGCGTGGCGCTGGCGCGAAGCCTGGCGAAACGGCCAAAACTCCTGCTGCTCGACGAACCGATGGGCGCGCTGGATAAAAAGCTGCGCGACCGGATGCAGCTAGAAGTGGTGGATATTCTGGAGCGCGTGGGCGCGACCTGCGTCATGGTGACTCACGATCAGGAAGAAGCCATGACGATGGCCGGGCGCATTGCGATCATGAATCGCGGCAAGTTTGTGCAGATTGGCGAGCCGGAAGAGATTTACGAGCATCCGACGACCCGTTACAGCGCGGAGTTTATCGGTTCGGTCAACGTTTTTGAAGGCGTACTGAAAGAGCGCCAGGAGGACGGGTTGGTGCTCTATTCGCCGGGGCTGGTGCATCCGCTGAAGGTCGATCCGGATGCGTCGGTGATGGACAACGTGCCGGTATATGTGGCGCTGCGTCCGGAAAAGATCGAGCTCTGTGAGGAACCGCCCGCCGATGGCTTTAACTTTGCCATCGGGGAAGTGGTGCATATCGCCTATCTTGGCGATCTCTCCATTTACCACGTTCGCCTGAAAAGTGGGCAGATGATCAGCGCCCAGCTACAGAACGCCCATCGCTACCGTAAAGGGCTGCCTACCTGGGGCGATGAGGTGCGGTTGTGCTGGGATGCCGACAGCTGTGTGGTGTTGACGGTTTAAGGAGCGAAAATGAGTACACCTGAACCTTCGATGCGCGGAGTCACAGCGGGCGGTTTCCGGCTGTGGCTGGCGCGCGCGCAGATGAAGCACGGACGCAAGCTGGTCATCGCCTTACCCTACGTCTGGCTTATCCTGCTGTTTCTGCTGCCGTTTTTGATTGTCTTTAAAATCAGTCTGGCGGAGATGGCGCGGGCGATCCCGCCGTACAGCGAGCTCATGTCCTGGGCCGACGGCCAGCTGGCGCTTACCCTCAATCTCAATAATTTTCTGCAACTCACCGACGATCCGCTCTATTTCGAGGCCTATTTACAGTCGCTACAGGTGGCGGGGATCTCCACGTTATGCTGCTTACTGCTGGGCTATCCGCTGGCCTGGGCGGTGGCGCACAGCAAGCCGTCGACGCGCAATATTCTGCTGCTGCTGGTGATCCTGCCGTCGTGGACTTCGTTTCTTATTCGCGTGTATGCCTGGATGGGGATCCTGAAAAATAACGGCGTGCTGAATAATTTTCTGCTGTGGCTGGGGGTCATCGACCAGCCGCTGACCATTCTGCATACCAACCTGGCGGTCTATATCGGTATTGTTTATGCCTATCTGCCGTTTATGGTGCTGCCGATTTACACCGCGCTGACGCGAATCGACTACTCGCTGGTGGAAGCGTCGCTTGACCTCGGCGCGCGTCCGCTGAAAACCTTCTTCACCGTGATCGTGCCGTTGACTAAAGGCGGTATCATCGCCGGTTCGATGCTGGTGTTTATTCCGGCGGTAGGGGAGTTTGTGATCCCGGAACTGCTCGGCGGGCCGGACAGCATCATGATTGGCCGCGTACTGTGGCAGGAGTTCTTTAATAACCGCGACTGGCCGGTGGCCTCGGCGGTGGCGATTGTCATGCTGCTGCTGCTGATCGTCCCGATCATGTGGTTCCATAAGCATCAGCAGAAAAGTGGAGGAGCGCACGGATGAACAACTTACCGGTAATACGCTCGCCCTGGCGCATCGCGATCCTGGTGGCGGGCTTCACCTTTCTCTATGCGCCGATGCTGATGCTGGTAATCTACTCTTTCAACAGTTCTAAACTGGTGACGGTATGGGCGGGTTGGTCGACGCGCTGGTACGGCGAACTGTTTCGCGACGATGCGATGATGAGCGCCGTCGGCTTAAGCCTGACGATTGCCGCCTGTGCGGCGACGATGGCGGCGATCCTCGGCACCATTGCGGCGGTGGTGATGGTGCGCTTTGGCCGTTTTCGCGGCGCTAACGGCTTTGCGTTTATGATCACCGCGCCGCTGGTTATGCCGGACGTCATCACCGGTCTTTCCCTGCTGCTGCTGTTTGTCGCGCTCGGTCATGTCATTGGCTGGCCGTCGGATCGCGGCATGTTGACCATCTGGCTGGCGCACGTCACCTTCTGTACGGCGTATGTGGCGGTGGTGATCTCCTCGCGCTTGCGCGAACTGGATAGCTCTATCGAAGAGGCAGCGATGGATCTGGGCGCCACGCCGCTGAAGGTGTTCTTTGTGATTACCTTGCCAATGATTATGCCGGCGATTATTTCCGGCTGGCTGCTGGCGTTTACCCTGTCGCTTGACGATCTGGTGATTGCCAGCTTTGTTTCCGGTCCCGGCGCGACCACGCTGCCGATGCTGGTCTTCTCCAGCGTGCGGATGGGCGTGAACCCGGAAATCAACGCCCTCGCCACGCTGATCCTCGGCGTAGTCGGTATTGTCGGTTTTATCGCCTGGTATCTGATGGCGCGTACGGAAAAGCAGCGAATCCGTGATATCCAGCGTGCAAGACGCGGATGAAGCAATTACACTTTCCGGTGAAGTGCCGCGCCTGACGCAGCACTGTTTTTCAGGGAAGTATGACAGTGGGATTGTTAAAGAAAACACATCATTCGCACGCACGACCTAACGTCCCTGCGCTGGTGCAGGTGGCGGCGCTCGCCATTATCATGATCCGCTGTCTCGACGTGCTGATGATCGTCAACACGCTCGGCGCCCGCGGTTTAGGCGAGTTCATTTACCGCAGCGTACAGACATGGAGCCTGACGCTGGTGTTTCTCAGCAGCCTGGCGCTGGTGTTTATCGAAATCTGGTGCGCCTTTTCGCTGGTGAAAGGGCGCAACTGGGCGCGCTGGATTTATCTGCTGACTCAGGTTACCGCGGCGGGCTATTTATGGGCGGCCTCGCTGGGCTACGGTTATCCGGAGCTGTTCAGCATCGCCGGAGAGTCGAAGCGCGAGATACTGCATTCGCTGGCGATGCAAAAGCTGCCGGACGCGCTGGTGCTGTGTCTGCTGTTTGTCCCCGCCGCGAGCCGCCGGTTTTTTCAGCTTCAGTAACGCTGACGTAATGGGCCGGACGGCAGTGTGTATGCCTTATCCGGCCTGCAAAAGCGCGAATAATGTGTATAATCGTCGCCCCGATCGTTTCAAGGTTTTTGTATGCATTGCGCACTTTATGACGCTGGCCGCTGCCGCTCCTGCCAGTGGCTCACGCAGCCGCCAGGCGAGCAGCTCTCCGCTAAAATGGCCGATCTTCACCATCTGCTTGCCGGTTTCCCGGTGGCGGAGTGGTGCGCGCCGGTCAGCGGCCCGGAGCGGGCCTTTCGCAATAAAGCGAAAATGGTGGTCAGCGGCAGCGTAGAAAAACCGCTGCTCGGGATGCTGCATCGCGACGGAACGCCGGAGGATCTGTGCGACTGTCCGCTGTATCCCGCGTCCTTTGCTCCTGTTTTTGCCGCGCTGAAGCCGTTTATCGCCCGTGCGGGGTTAACGCCTTATAACGTGGCGCGCAGACGCGGCGAGCTGAAGTATCTTCTGCTGACCGAAAGCCAGCTGGATGGCGGGATGATGCTGCGCTTTGTTCTGCGCTCGGAAAATAAGCTTGCCCAACTGCGCGCCGCGCTGCCGTGGCTACAGGCGCAGCTACCGCAACTGAAGGTAATCAGCGTCAATTTGCAGCCGGTGCATATGGCGATTATGGAAGGGGAGAGAGAAATTTTCCTGACCGAACAGCAGGCGCTGGCGGAGCGTTTTAACAATGTGCCGCTGTGGATCCGCCCGCAAAGCTTCTTCCAGACCAACCCGACGGTGGCGAGTCGGCTGTACGCCACGGCGCGTGACTGGGTGCGTCAGCTGCCGGTTACGCATATGTGGGATCTGTTCTGCGGCGTCGGTGGCTTTGGTCTGCACTGCGCCACGCCGGAGATGCGGCTAACCGGCATTGAGATCTCCCCCGAGGCGATTGCCTGCGCGACGCAATCTGCCGCTGAACTGGGATTAACAAATTTGCAGTTTCAGGCGCTGGACTCCACCCGGTTCGCCACCGCGCAGGAAAGCGTGCCGCAGCTGGTGCTGGTTAATCCGCCGCGTCGCGGCATCGGCAAAGCGCTGTGCGACTATCTCGGTAAAATGGCGCCGCAATTTATTATTTATTCCAGCTGCAATGCGCAGACGATGGCAAAAGATATCGCCAGTTTGGCGGGCTATCGCATCGAACGCGTTCAGCTTTTCGATATGTTCCCCCATACCGCGCATTATGAAGTATTGACGCTGTTGATCAGAAACTAATACACCTCGCAAATACAACCTTCCCGACTATTCAGATCTAATAATAATCATGATCGATCGGTGAAAATATCCGATCGATCATGATTATATATTGCTCTATTTTTGCAAATGAAATCACAAATAAGCAATAAAAATCTTTTAATGACATAATTTGATTATTAGAGTGCAGTAACAGCAGCGACACGGAAATATTAACGCACAGGAAAAAGGGCTTTCACGAAGCAGTCAGACATTTCAGCAAAGGGCATATGAATTGACGATAAGAAATTTCGCTTACGGAGGGCGAGGGGATAATGTTTGCTAAAATTATAGATGTCATCCAAGACGTTTTTAACGGAACCTGCAATATTAATTGGTCTACTGGTGGGTATCGGCTATACCCTCGATAAAAAATCGCCCATCAAGATAATTACCGGTATGGTCAGCGCAATGGTCGGCCTGATGATGGTTTTATTTGGCGGGTTTCAATTTTCCGCCACGTTTAAACCTGTTGCCGAAGCGGTAAGCAAAGCGTATGGCGTTCATGGTTATTTAATGGATTCCTATGCCATGAAAGCAGCGACGCAAATTGCCCTCGGCGATAATTTTGGCTATGTCGGCTACGTTTTTGTCCTGGCCTTTTTTACCAATCTCTTACTCGTTTTATTCGGCAGGTTTACCGGAGCGAAAGGGATATTCTTAACCGGCAATACTGGCGTGTCGCATTCTCAGGCGGTGCTGTGGCTGATTGTCTTCTGGCTCGGTTTTGGCTGGGTACAGTCGATTATTATCGCCGGTATCCTCACCGGACTATTCTGGGCGTTTGCCACCACGCTTATTGCCGGTCCTGTGGCGAAAATTACCAATAATGCGGGGTTTACAATCGCCCATAACCAGATGCTTGGATTATGGTTTTTTTCAAAATTCGCGCATAAATTTGGCGATCCGCAAAAGCACGACGCGGAAAATTTAAAGCTGCCGGGCTGGTTAGCAATCTTTAACCATAATGTCACGGCTATCGCTATTGTTATGACCCTGTTTGTCGGCGGTTTTCTGCTGTCCACCGGGACGGATAACGTTCAACTGATGGCGAAAGGGAAACCCTGGTACATCTACATTATCAACCTCGGCCTGCAGTTCTCAATGTATATGGTTATTCTGCTGCAGGGCGTACGCATGATGGTGGGTGAAATCAACGGCTCCTTTAAAGGCTGGCAGGATCGCTTTATTCCCAATGCGATACCCGCCGTTGACGTCGCGGCCTTACTGCCGTTTTCACCGAATGCAGCCACGCTGGGCTTCGTTTTTTGTACCTTCGGTACGATTTTCTCGATGGGAATATTGTTGCTGGTCCATAGCCCGATTATGGTGTTGCCGGGTTTCGTTCCGCTCTTCTTTTCCGGTGGCCCCATTGGCGTGTTAGCGAATCGTCTCGGCGGTTATCGCTCCGTTATTATCTGTACTTTTCTGTTAGGTATTATTCAGACGTTTGGAACGGTTTGGGCTATTCCGTTGAGCGGACTGGCTAAAGACGGTGTCGGCTGGACCGGTATTTTCGACTGGGCAACGCTATGGCCAGCCGTATGCGAAGTGCTGAAGTTTATTGCCTCAACTTTCCAGCTTGGGCCTTTTGCGGGCTAATTCACGCGATTAATTATTAAGGAATGAAAATGAAAGATAATATCAATGTTTTATTTGTCTGCGGTTATGGAGTTGGCAGCAGCGTGATGCTACAGACGGTAGTGAAAAAAGCGCTGGCGAAATATGACTTTAAATGCGATATGGAACATACGGCAGCAGGCGAAGTGGGTGGTTTTACCGACTGGGCTGATATTTATGCCATTTCGAAAAAACTTTTAGACGTGGTCAGTCTGGACCCGAAGCAGGGGCAATATCTTATTCCCATTGAAAATATTATGGACGGAGAAAAAATCGCTCAGCAAATTTATGATGTGGTAAAGGTGCATTTTCCTCATCTGATAAAAAGTTAAGGTTAACGCATGAAAGCCATAATTCTTTTATTTGATAGTCTGAATAAAAAATACTTACCTGCCTATGGCGACAGATTAACGGTTGCGCCAAATTTTCAGCGTCTGGCGGAGCATTGCGTAACGTTTGAAAATAGCTATGTTGGCAGTATGCCTTGTATGCCCGCCCGGCGGGAAATACACACCGGGCGCTATAATTTTTTACACCGGGAATGGGGGCCGCTGGAGCCTTTTGATGATTCAATGCCGGAGCAATTGAAGCAAGCCGGAATCTATACGCATTTGATCAGCGATCATCTGCATTACTGGGAAGATGGCGGCGGTAATTATCATAACCGCTACAGCTCATGGGAAATTATTCGAGGTCAGGAGGGGGACCACTGGCAGGCTAGCGTCGCGGAGCCGCCTGTTCCACCCGTGTTGCGGGTGCCGCAAAAGCAAACCGGCGGCGGCGTCTCCGGGCTGTGGCGGCATGACTGGGCGAACCGCGAATGTATTCAGCAGGAGGCAGATTTTCCGCAGACCAGAGTGTTTGACGCAGGTTGTGCTTTTCTGGAAAAAAATCATGGCGAGGATAACTGGCTGCTGCAGGTGGAAACCTTCGACCCGCATGAGCCGTTTTATGCTCCGCAGGCGTACCTTTCGCTTTATGAAGATAGCTGGCAGGGGCCGCACTACGACTGGCCACGAGGTAAAGTATGCGAGAGTGAAGAGGCGGTTGAACATATCCGTTGTTGCTATCGCGCGCTGGTTTCGATGTGCGACCGAAATTTAGGGCGCATTCTCGATCTGATGGACAGGTACGATCTCTGGCGCGACACCCTGCTTATTGTCGGTACGGACCACGGCTTTTTGCTGGGCGAGCATGGCTGGTGGGCGAAAAACCAGATGCCGTATTATAACGAGGTGGCTAACAATCCGCTGTTTATCTGGGATCCACGCAGCGCGGCGCAGGGCGAACGCCGACAGGCGCTGGTGCAGATGATTGACTGGGCGCCGATGCTGTATGATTTCTTTCAGCAGCCGATTCCCCCTGATGTACAGGGACATTCTCTTGCCGCAACGTTTGCCAGCGACAGGCCCGTGCGCGACGCGGCGCTGTTCGGCGTATTCAGCGGGCATGTGAACGTTACTGACGGGCGCTACGTTTATATGCGCGCGGCGCTGCCGGGGCGCGAGCATAGCATAGCGAACTACACCCTGATGCCCACTAAAATGAACAGCCGCTATTCGATTGAGGAGTTGAAAGTGCTGGCGCTTGCTCCGCCTTTTCGCTTTACCAGGGGGCTACCGATATTGCGCATCCCTGCCAGAGAAAAATATCAGGGCGTTAACGAGGTCGGCCATCTGCTGTTCGATCTGCACAACGATCCTCAGCAACTCAATCCCATTAAGGATGAGGCAATTGAGGCCAGAATGATCGCGCGACTTATTCAGCTAATGAAGGAGAGTGATGCCCCTGAAGAACAGTATTACCGCTTAGGGCTGGAGATGGCGTAAAAGAATCGCCTGCGGATGCAGGCGATATATTGCTTACTGCGGGAACCACTGGTCGTTGATTTTCTGCCAGGTGCCGTCAGCTTTAATGGCCGCCAGCGCGCTGTTCAGCTTCTCTAACAGCGCCTTGTTATCCGGGCGCACCGCAATGCCCAGGCCGGTGCCGAAATATTGCGGATCGGTCACTTTCTCTGTCGCCGCGCCCAGCTGGGGGTTGGTTTTTAACCATTCGTTGACCACGGCGGTATCGCCGAACACGCCATCAATACGGCCATTTTTCAGGTCGATAATCGCATTCTGATAGCTGTCATAAGCCACGGTTTGTACTTCCGGATGCTTATCATGCAAATATTTCTGGTGCGTGGTGCCGTTTTCCATCCCGATGCGTTTACCTTTCAGGTCGGCAAAGGTTTTATAGGCGTCTTTTTTGGCAATCACCAGCGCGGAGTTAGCGTAATACGGGTTGGTAAAGGCGACCTGCTTGCTCCGCTCCGGGGTGATATCCATACCGGAAATGACCGCGTCATATTTTTTGAATTTCAGCGCCGGGATCAGGCTGTCGAAAGCATGGTTAGTAAATGTACATTCTGCCTGCATCTGTTTGCACAGGGCTTTTGCCAGATCGAGGTCGAAGCCGACGATCTGGTTACTGGCGTCCAGTGATTCAAACGGCGGATAGGTGGCGGAAACGCCGAAGCTGATTTTTTCTGCGGCAGAGGCGCCGACAGCAAAAGAGGCAAGTAATGCGGCCAGAACTAACTTTTTCATGATTTGACTCCCGTTATGATTAGGCGCCGTTTCTGCGGCATGGGTTAACAATGCCAGTAAATGAATTTATATGCAATAAAAATGATTAAATATTAGTTATCGACCTAAAAAAAACGGACAAGTGAGTGGCTTGTCCGTTTCCGCTATTGGATGTTATGCATTCGCAGGCCGGTTAATTCCGCCGCTCGAAGGCCAGCGCTTTACGCTCTATCAAACGCATCATCAGCGTCAGCAGCCCGTTGACGATCAGGTAAATCACCCCTGCCGCGCCGAACACCATCACGTCGTACGTGCGGCCATACAGCAGCTGACCGTAACCCATCACCTCCATCAACGTGATGGTGTAGGCCAGCGAGGTGCTCTTGAACACCAGCACCACTTCGTTGGAGTAAGAGGAGAGGGCGCGCTTAAACGCATACGGCAGCAGAATCGCCAGCGTGTCTTTTTTGCTCATCCCCAGCGCGCCGCAGGACTGCCACTGGCCTTCCGGAATAGCGCGAATCGCGCCGTAGAACAGCTGAGTGGTGTAGGCGGCGCTGTTCAGCGACAGCGCAATCAATGCGCACAGCCACGGCTCAGAGAGCAGGTGCCACAGCACCGGATACTCCTGCAACGTCGGGAACTGCCCCGGCCCGTAGTAGATCAGGAAGATCTGCACCAGCAGCGGCGTCCCGGTAAACAGCGTAATGTATCCGCGCACCAGCCAGACCACGCCCGGCGTTTTCAGCGTCAGAATGATAGTGAAAATCAGCGACAGAATGAGGGCAACGACAATTGAGGCCACCGTCAGCGTCAGGCTGGTATGCAGCCCTTTCAACAGTTCAGGTAAATACTCAAGCATCAGCCTGGTCTCCGCTCAAAACGTGTCGCGCGCAGGTCAATGCGTCTGAGGATGTACTGGCTGATCAGGGTTATCACCAGATAGATCGCCGCAGCGATGATGTACCAGTTAAACGGCTCCTGGGTACGCGTGGCAATGCTTTTGGTTTGCAGCATCAGATCGTTAACGCTGATCAGACTCACCAGCGCGGTGTCTTTCAGCAGCACCAGCCACTGGTTGCCTAAACCGGGCAGCGCGTGGCGCCACATCTGCGGCATCACCAGGCGAAAGAAGATTGCCGTTTTCGACAGCCCCAGCGCCTGGCCCGATTCCCACTGGCCCACCGGCACCGCTTTCAGCGCGCCACGCAGGGTTTGCGACGCATACGCCGCATAGAGCAGGGAGAGGGCAATCACGCCGCACAGAAACGGGCTGACGTCGAAGTTTTCGATCGTCATCTGTACCGGGATCTGTACCACGCCCAGATTAATGGTAAAGCCATCAGAGAGCAGCAGCAGAAGCTGCGAGGAGCCGAAATAGATAAACAGCACCACCAGAATCTCCGGCAGGCCGCGTAAAATCGTCACCAGCGCTGAACCGGCCCATGCCACCGGACGCCATTTTACCGACTCCCAGACGGCAAAAAGCATCGCCAGCGCCAGGCCGAGGATCAGCGCGCAAACGGCAAGGCCGACGGTCATCCCGGCGGCGCTTGCCAGAGGAAAGAATTCGTTCATCAAGGCTTACTTCTGGAACCATTTGTTATAGATGGTTTCGTAAGTGCCATCCTTCTTCACTTTTTCCAGCGCCGCATTGAATTTCTGTTGTAGCTCGGTGTTGCCCTGACGGACGGCGATGCCCAGACCGGTGCCGAAGTAGTCTTTATCCGTTACTTTATCGCCCACCGGCGCCAGCTTCGGATTATCTTTCAGCCACTCCGTCACCACCGCGGTATCGCCGAATACGCCGTCAATACGGCCATTCTGCAGATCCAGCTTCGCGTTCTGATAGCTGTCGTACGGAACGGTGGTGATTTCCGGATGTTTATCCATGATGAATTTCTGGTGGGTGGTGCCGTTCTGCACGCCCACTTTCTTGCCTTTCAGTTGCTCAACGCTGGTGAATTTGCCCTGCTGGCCGATAAACAGCGCCGAGTTGTCATAGTACGGAGTGGTGAACAGCACCTGTTTTTCACGCTCAGGGGTGATGTCCATCCCGGCCATTACCGCGTCGAAACGACGAAATTTCAGGCTGGGGATCAGGCTGTCAAACGCCTGGTTGGTGAAGGTGCAGGTGGCGTCGATCTCTTTACACAGCGCGTTAGCCAGGTCGACGTCAAAGCCAACAATTTTGTTGTTCGCGTCCATTGATTCAAACGGAGGATAGGACGCTTCGGTCGCAAAACGAATGGTCTGTGCTGCTGTAGCAGAAAGGCTAAAGCCAGCGATAAGCGCGGCAATCAGAACTTTTTTCATTGTCGTTGTCCCGAATCTTAGTGAGAGAGATAGTTTTTAAACGCTTCGGTTTGCGGGTTGGCAAAGCAACCTGCATCGCCAAGCTCGACGATATGACCGTTTTCCATATACACGACGCGGCTGGCGGTTTTACGCGCCACTTCGACTTCGTGGGTGACGATCACCTGAGTAATATTGGTTTCCGCCAGTTCACGGATAATGCTGACGATTTGCGCGGTGATTTCCGGATCCAGCGCGGCGGTCGGTTCGTCAAACAGCAGCACCTGCGGTTCCATCATCAGCGCGCGGGCGATGGCGACACGCTGCTGCTGGCCGCCGGAAAGATGAAGAGGGTAGCGATCGCTGTAGGGCTTCAGACGCAGACGCTCCAGCAGCTTTTCCGCACGGGCCAGCGCCTGATCTCTCGACAGGCCCAGTACGCGGCAGGGCGCTTCGATCAGGTTTTGCTGCACGGTCAGGTGCGGCCACAGGTTGTATTGCTGAAAGACCATGCCGACGTTCTGACGCAGGTCGCGAATGGCTTTGTCGGACGGCGTTTTACGGAAGTCAAAATGGTTGCCCGCAATATCCAGCGTACCGGAACGCGGCATCTCGAGCAGATTAAGTACGCGCAGCAGCGAGCTTTTTCCCGCCCCACTTGGGCCAAGCAACACCAGCGTTTCGCCCTGCGGGCAATCCAGCGTGATATCGAACAGCGCCTGATGCGCGCCGTAGAAGCAGTTAATGCCGTTTAATTGAATACTCATTGATACTCGTATACTGGCCGTCTGATAGCTATTGAAGCCGCAGATAGTACCTTTGGCAGAATAGTTATGCAATATTTATGCTTTAAAAGTTAAATATAGCGCGCATTTACCGTTAAACATAGCACAAAATAACGAGGGTAATTGGGGGTAAGCATGATTGTCGGCATCCTGGAGAGAACGCCGGACAATTTACGGGAAAGAAGCAGGCCCGATAAGGCGCTTGCGCCGCCATCCGGCATGTCGGGCGGCGCTTCGCTTATCCGGCCTGGGAGTAAATTAACGGTTTTCCACCGACTGGCGCAGGGTGCCTGCCGGGGCGTGTACGCTGCCGCCGAGGTAGCGCACGTCGTCAATCACCCAGCACTGGCCTTCGTGGATCATTAACACTTCATCCTGCCAGCGTTGCTCACCCTGTTTCAGCTCCACGCGCAGCGGAATATTACGCGCGTCTCTGTTGGGAATGGTTGAAGCGCTGGCGACGCTGGCGCTGTCCGGCAGAGTGGCGCGGCTGGAGAAAGGATCGCTGCTCAACAGCTGGCGCTGCTGACCGTCGCGGCTGGCGTCAGCCAGCAGTTTTGCCAGTTTGTCGCTCAGATAAGGGCGCAGGGCCGTAAGATCATTGCTGCGATTCTGGATGCGGTAGTCATAAAATTGTTGTGCCACGCTGTCCGGGCCGCCCTCTACGCAGGCGCCAGCGCGCGGGCCATTGTCTTTATAGGCTGGCGTGACGGTGGTGCAGGCGCTGAGCAGCAGCGCGCAGGGGGCAAGCAGGGAGAGTTTCGAATAGCGCATAGTGATTTCCTTATAAGCTTGTGGCAATAGTCTTCTACATTATTCGGTTATAACCTTTCAATGATAGTGTATCGGTCCGATAATGCTTTAACGATCGTGCGCTTATCCCTGTCATACTTCGGCTTGCCTGCAAGGCAATGATTCGGGATACAGGCCCGCGATCCCCTGTGATTTTGCGTATCGCTCAACAAAGGAGAGTCAACGTGCAATATTCAACCACCCCTACTCTTGAAGGACAAAGCATCGTGGAATACTGCGGTGTGGTCACCGGCGAAGCTATCCTGGGCGCTAACATCTTCCGCGACTTCTTTGCCGGTATCCGCGACATTGTCGGTGGTCGTTCCGGCTCTTATGAAAAAGAGCTGCGCAAAGCGCGGGAGATCGCCTTTGAAGAACTGGGCGATCAGGCGAAAGCGCTGGGCGCGGATGCGGTGGTCGGCATTGATATCGACTACGAAACCGTTGGTAAAGACGGCAGCATGCTGATGGTCAGCGTGAGCGGCACGGCGGTGAAAACACGGCGATGAGAGCGTTGCTATGGCTGGTGGCCGCTGCGCTGCTGCTGACGGGCTGCGCGGGCGAACAGGGGATTATTGACAAACCGGAATACCAGCTCGACACCCGTCATCAGGCGCAGGCGGCCTGGCCGCGAATCAAGGTGTTAGTTATCCACTATACGGCGGATGATTTCGACACCTCGCTGGCGACCCTGACGGGAAAAAACGTCAGTTCGCACTACCTGATCCCGGCGGTGCCGCCATTGCACCGCGGCAAACCGCGCATCTGGCAGTTGGTGCCGGAAGAGGAGCTGGCCTGGCATGCCGGGGCCAGCGACTGGCGCGGCGCGACGCGAATCAACGATACCTCGATTGGCATTGAGCTGGAGAATCGCGGCTGGCGGAAATCGGCGGGCGAGAAATATTTTGCGCCGTTCGAACCGGCGCAGATCCAGGCGCTGATCCCGCTGGCGAAAGAGATTGTTGCCCGTTATCAGATTAAACCGCAGAACGTGGTGGCGCATGCCGATATCGCCCCGCAGCGTAAGGACGATCCGGGGCCGCTGTTTCCCTGGAAGCAGCTTGCGCAGCAGGGGATTGGCGCCTGGCCGGACGCACAGCGGGTAAACTTTTATCTCGCCGGACGCGCGCCGCATACGCCGGTTGCGCGCGAGTCGGTGCTGGATCTGCTGTCGCGCTATGGCTATGAGGTCAAAGCTGACATGAGCGAACGCGAGCAGCAGCGGGTGATCATGGCTTTCCAGATGCATTTCCGCCCCGCGCTATGGAACGGCGTTGCGGATGCGCAGACGCAGGCGATCGCCGAGGCGTTGCTGGAAAAGTACGGCCAGGAGAGGTAGTGCGGGGAAGGCGCAGCCGCCCTCCGGCCAACGGTCATGCTAGCGAAGCAGCGTTCCGTGATCGCGCAGCCAGGCGGCGGTTTTGATAATCCCTTCATCCAGCGTCACGACCGGCTTATAACCCAGCTCATTTTCGGCCCGCGTGATATCCAGCGTAAAATCGAAATTCAGTTTCGACACGCCGTAATGGGTCAGCGCGGGCTCTTTGGCGGATTTGTTGCCAAAACGCTCCATACTGCGGGCGATCATATCCAGCATCGGGTAGGGAACGGAGCGGATCCGGCAATGGATGTTCAGTTCATCAATGAGTTTCTGCACGATGCTGCGCAGGGTTTTCGGTTCGCCGTTGGTGATGTTGTAGGCCCGCCCGGACGGCAGATTGTCGCAGCTTTCCTGGCTGGCCAGCCACATCGCATGGATGGCGTTTTCGTAGTAGGTCATATCGACCAGCGCGCTGCCGCCGTGCGGCAACAGGACGCTGCCGTAGTGGTGCATCATATGTGCCAGTCGGGGAATAAACACCTTGTCGTGCGGGCCAAACAGGCTCTGCGGACGCAATACCGTAAAGCGCGTCTGCGGGTTCGCCTGCGCCAGCAGACTAATCACCTCTTCACCCGCCGCCTTGCTGCGGGCAAACTCATTGGCGAAGCGGTGAGGGCGGAACTCCTCTTTGATAGCGCGATGGTGGTGATAATCGAAATAGAGCGACGGGGATGAGATATGAATAAAATTACGCACGCCCCAGGCCACCGCCCATTCGCCCAGCCGACGGGTTGCGCGGACGTTGGCCAGATCAAAGGCTTCCTGGGTGCCCCACGGCGAGGTAAAGCTCGAGCAGTGCCACAGCGTGTCGATGCCAGCCAGCATGACTTTCGCCTGCGACGAGACCAGCTCGGTCAGATCCGCATGGACAAATTCAGCGCCCATTTTTTCGAGCAGCTTCCCCATCGCCTCATTGCGACCGGTGGCCCTGACGCTGATGCCTTTGTTGCGCAAAAACTCAACCGCGTTTCGACCTAAGCCGCTGGTTGCGCCGGTAACCAGTACCTTCATATCAATCCACTGTATTTATAAAACGTCTCGCGCATTCTTCCGTGAATTACGTCGGTATGCAATGGGAAACGTGAGACAATACAGCAAGTTTTTACGAATTATCTGTGATTTGTTCTGCAAGGCTGGCGATTTTTTTCGCCATACCCCGGAAGATAAACAGGTGCGCCGGGATCATCAGCAGCCAGTAAAACAGGCCGGGCATCCCGTGCGGGTGCCACCAGGCGCGCACGTCAAGCTGCCGGTGGCTTCCTTTGTCTTCCAGCGTGAAGCTCAGACGACCAAGTCCCGGCGCCTTCATGCCAAACAGCAGCGTCAGCTGTTTTTCCGGCTCGACGATGATCACTTTCCAACTGTCTACCGTATCGCCGGGCTGAAGATAAGGATGGGCGGGACGGCCTTTCGCCAGCCGGTGACCGACCAGCAGATCCAGCGCCGCGCGGGTTTTCCACAGAACATTACCGAAGAAATAGCCCTCTTTGCCGCCGAGACGGTTAATCACCTGCCACAGCGCCTTGCGGCTGGCGGAAGTGTTGACGGTGAATCCGGCCTGTTTCGCGAAAAAACCGTATTCGGGACGCCAGCGGGCGAACGCCTGCGCGTCGTAACCCCAGTCGCTGGAGTTGACCAGCTTCTCTTCCTCCTTCAGCGTGCGGCGTACCGCATCGTCAAAGGCGATCAGCGTTTGCGGGATCAGTGCGCGCAGCTCCCGGTCGTCGGCCAGCAGATCGTGTTTCAGCCCCTGGATCAGCGCCTTTGCGGTGGTCGGTGGGACGGAGGTAATGACGTTTAAGAACCAGACCGAAATCCAGCGGGTCGGGAAGGGGATGGGGATCAGCGGACGGCGCTTGCCGCTGACCGCCATGAAGTGTTCAAACTGTTGCTGATAGCTGAGCACCTGCGGCCCGGCGGCTTCCAACACCCGATGCTCATGGGCAGGGTGATCCAGCAGCGCCACCAGATAGTGCAGCAGATTTTCCAGCGCGATGGGCGTGGTGCGCGAACGCACCCAGCGCGGCGGCGTCAGCACCGGCAGGTTATAGACCATATCACGCATCACTTCGAAGGCTGCGGAACCCGCTCCGACGATAATCCCGGCGCGCAGTTCGGTGAGCGGCACCCCGGACTCGCGCAGGGTGTCCGCCGTCAACTGCCGCGCGCGCAGGTGATCCGACTGCTCATGTTCCGGCGCCTGCAACGAACTGAGAAATATCAGCTGGCCGACCGGCGTTTCACGCAGGGCGTCGCGGACGTTCAGCGCCACCTGCCGTTCGTGGGCGATAAAATCACCGCCTTCGCCCATGCCGTGCACCAGATAGTACAGCGTATCCACCTGCTCCAGCAGGGCGGGCAGATTGTGCGGCCAGTTGAGATCGACCTTATGGCAGCTGACGTTCGCCAGCTGCATTTTTTCCAGCCGCTCCGTGCGCCGTGCCGCCGCCAGCACCCGATGCCCCCGCTGGCTGAGCGCCTGCACCAGGTGCTGACCAATGTAACCACTGGCGCCAAGAACCAGAATGCGTTGCGGCACGGTCATCTCCTTAGCGGGTCAGGAAGGCGCGCCAGTGGGCGACGACATCGGCAAGCTGTTCGCGCGAGACGTCCAGATGGGTGACCAGACGGACGACTGGCGAGGCGTTAATCAGCACGCGGCGCTCTTTGAGATACGCGCCCAGCGCGGCGGCGTTTTCTTCGCCAACGCGTACAAACAGCATATTGGTATCGTGGCGCATTACCTCCGCGCCCGCTTCACGCAGCTGCTGCGCCAGCCAGGCGGCGTTATCATGATCCTCCTGCAGACGCGCAACGTTATTTTTCAACGCATACAGCCCGGCTGCCGCGAGGATACCGGCCTGACGCATACCGCCGCCGGTCATTTTCCGCCAGCGCGTGGCGCGTTTGATGTAATCATGGCTGCCGACCAGCAGCGATCCGACCGGCGTTCCCAGCCCTTTCGACAGGCAGATGCTGAAAGAGTCGCAATACTGAGTAATTTCTTGCAGTTCGCAGCCGTAGGCGACGACGGCGTTAAAAATGCGCGCGCCGTCGACGTGCAGCGCCAGCCCGTGCTGGCGGGAGAAGGTCCACGCTTCTTTCAGATATTCGCGCGGCAGCACCTTGCCGTTATGGGTGTTTTCAAGGCTAAGCAGCTTCGTGCGGGCAAAATGGATATCGTCCGGCTTGATTTTCGCCGCCACCTTATCCAGCGGCAGCGTACCGTCAGTCGCCGCGTCGATCGGCTGTGGCTGAATGCTGCCAAGCACCGCCGCGCCGCCAGCTTCGTACAGATAGTTATGCGCCCCCTGGCCGACGATATACTCTTCGCCGCGCTCGCAGTGGCTGAGCAGCGCCACCAGATTTGCCTGGGTGCCGGTGGGTAAAAATAGCGCCGCCTCTTTGCCGCTCAGTTCCGCCGCATAGCGCTGGAGTTGGTTAACGGTGGGGTCATCGCCGTACACGTCATCCCCGACCGGGGCGGCCATCATCTCTTCGAGCATGGCGCGACCCGGTCGGGTAACGGTATCACTACGTAAATCAATCATTTCACATCCCTTTCATTTAAGAGGTAATGTGAGATGTTTTACCTGAGCCAGTTGGTTTTTGCCAGTTCGATCACTTCATCGCCGCGCCCGCTGATGATCGCGCGCAGCATATAGAGGCTGAACCCTTTGGCCTGCTCCAGCTTAATCTGCGGCGGGATTGCCAGCTCTTCTTTTGCGACCACCACATCCACCAGTACCGGGCCGTCGATGGCGAAGGCGCGCTGGAGCGCTTCATCAACGTCGGTGGCTTTTTCCACGCGAATTCCCGGAATGCCGCACGCTTCGGCAATCCGCGCAAAATTGGTGTCGTGCAGTTCGGTGCCGTCGGTAAGATAGCCGCCCGCCTTCATCTCCATCGCCACGAAACCGAGCACGCTGTTGTTAAAGACCACGATTTTCACCGGCAGCTTCATCTGCGCCACCGAGAGGAAATCGCCCATCAGCATACTGAACCCGCCGTCGCCGCACATCGCCACCACCTGACGGTCCGGCGCGGTGGCCTGGGCGCCCAGCGCCTGCGGCATGGCGTTAGCCATGGAGCCGTGGTTAAACGAGCCGAGCAGGCGCCGTTTGCCGTTCATCTTCAGATAGCGCGCCGCCCATACCGTCGGCGTGCCGACGTCGCAGGTGAAGATGGCGTCATCGGCGGCAAAGTGGCTGATCCGCTGCGCCAGATACTGCGGGTGTATCGCTTTGTCACTCGGTTTTGCCAGATCGTCCAGCCCCTTACGCGCGTCGCGGTAATCGCTGAGCGCTTTATCGAGGAATTTACGCTCGGTTTTTTCTTCCACCAGCGGCAGCAGCGCCGTCAGGGTCGCTTTAATATCGCCGACCAGCGCCATATCGACTTTACTGTGCGCGCCGATGCTCGCCGGGTTAATGTCGATCTGAATGATTTTGGCATCGGTGGGATAGAACGCGCGATAGGGGAACTGGGTGCCGAGCAGCACCAGCGTGTCGGCGTTCATCATGGTGTGGAAACCGGACGAGAAGCCGATAAGCCCGGTCATCCCCACGTCGTATGGGTTGTCGTACTCCACATGCTCTTTGCCGCGCAGAGCGTGGACGATGGGCGCTTTGATTTTGGCGGCGAATTCAACCAGCTCTTTATGCGCGCCCGCGCAGCCGCTGCCGCACATCAGGGCGATATTGCTGGAGTAGCGCAGCAGCTGCGCCAGTTTGCGTAACTCTTCTTCCGCGGGCGTGACTATCGGCAACGGCGCATGATACCAGTGGCTGCTGGCGCCTTCCGGCGCCGGTTTCAGCGCCACGTCGCCCGGCAGCACCACCACCGACACGCCGCGATTGAGCACCGCTTTGCGCATGGCGATCGCCAGCACCTGCGGGATCTGCTCGGGGCTGGAAACCAGCTCGCAATAGTGGCTGCATTCACGGAACAACTCTTGCGGGTGGGTCTCCTGGAAGTAACCGCTGCCGATCTCGCTGGAGGGAATATGCGCGGCGATGGCCAGCACCGGGACGTGGTTGCGGTGACAGTCAAACAGGCCGTTAATCAGATGGAGGTTGCCCGGTCCGCAGGAGCCGGCGCATACCGCCAGCTCGCCGGTTAACTGGGCTTCCGCTCCGGCGGCGAACGCCGCGACCTCTTCATGGCGGGTCGACATCCACTCAATCGTTCCCATGCGATTGAGACTGTCGCTCAGACCGTTCAGCGAATCGCCCGTCACGCCCCAGATCCGTTTCACGCCAGCCTGTTCCAGCGTTTTCGCAATAAAAGCGGCAACCGTTTGTTTCATGGTTCTCCATCTCCTTAACATTGTGATAACGGTTACAAGTCTAGTCGAAGATGATGGGGGCGTTTGTCACTTTGGGCTGCGGGGAAGAAAGGAAAAAGCCGGATAAGGCATATCACCGCCTTATCCGGCCAGAGGGTATTGTCAGGCCGGAGCGCTATCCGGCCAGGTCTTTACGCGAGCACCAGATCGCCCTGCGGATGGCAGGAGCAGGCCAGCACGTAGCCTTCGGCGATTTCCGCGTCGGTCAGCGTCATGGTGCTGCTGACCGTATACTCGCCGGATACCACTTTCGTTTTGCAGCAGCCGCAGACGCCAGCGCGACAGGCGACGGTCACCGGCACCTTGTTGCTTTCCAGCGCCTCCAGCAGCGTGGTGCCAACCGGGGCGTAAAACTCTTTGGCCGGTTGCAGTTTGGTGAACTTCAGCCCGCTGTTCGCCGCCGCGGCGACCGGGGTGAAGAACTTCTCTTTAAAGAAGCGCGTCACGCCCAGCGCTTTCACTTCCTGCTCGACCAGATCCATATACGGCGCGGGGCCGCAGGTCATTACGGTACGTGAGGCCAGATCGGGCACCTGCTGCAACAGTTCGCTGGTCAGGCGACCGGCGACAAAGCCGTGGCTGGCGTTGTTTTCCGCCACCAGCGTGACCGGATACTGCCGCCACTCCTGCGCGAAAATCACATCCTGCGGCGAGCGCACGTTATAGATCACCTGCACATCGGCCTGCGGGCGATACTTCGCCAACCAGCGACGCATCGACATGATCGGCGTGACGCCACAGCCGGCGGCCAGCATCAGGAACTTATCCTCTGCTTTATCGTCGCAGGTGAATTCGCCCATCGCATCGGACAGCCAGATATAGTCGCCGCGCTTCACGTCACGGGTTAACCACTGGGACCCGGCGCCTTCATCAATGCGGCGAACGGTCAGGGTAATGTACTCGCTGACGCCCGGCGTTGACGAAAGGGTGTAGGCGCGCAGCGTATCCGCTGAGTTACGCACGCTGACCAGTGCATACTGCCCGGCGCGATACGGATAATAGTCGTGGCACAGCAGCGCTATCGTCCATACATCCGGCGTCTCCTGATGGATGTGGTGTACCTGCATCCGCCACGGGCACTGATTGGTTGGCATTGTCATCGCTTTACTCCTTACGCGCTCAGCAGTTGCTTCATATCTTCTTCAACGGTGGTGACGGAACGCAGGCCGAATTTTTCGTTGAGGATCGCCAGCAGGTCAGGGGTGAAGAAGCCAGGGGCCGTCGGGCCGGTGACGATATTTTTCACGCCCAGCGAAAGCAGGGTCAGCAGAATGACAATCGCTTTCTGTTCGAACCAGGAGAGCACCAGCGACAGCGGCAGATCGTTGACGCCGCAGCCCAGTTTTTCCGCCAGCGTGACCGCCAGAATGATCGCGGAGTAGGCATCGTTACACTGTCCTGCATCCACCAGGCGCGGAAGACCTTCGATATCGCCGAACTCCAGCTTATTAAAGCGGTATTTACCGCAGGCCAGCGTGAGGATCAGGCAGTCGTCCGGTACGCTGGTGGCAAAGTCGGTGAAGTAGTTACGTTCGCCGCGCGCGCCGTCGCAGCCGCCGACCAGGAAGATGTGACGCAGTTTTTCGCGGCTCACCAGGTCAATCAGGGTATCCGCCGCGCCAAGCAGGGTCTGACGGCCAAAACCGACGGTGATCAGGTGCGGAATTTCGCTGTACGGGAAGCCCGCCATCTGCTGCGCCTGGGCGATTACCGGAGCAAAGTCGTCGCCTTCAAGATGGCTGACGCCCGGCCAGCCGACGATGCTGCGGGTCCAGATACGATCGTCATAGGCGCCGACCGTCGGGTCGATGATGCAGTTCGAGGTCATCACGACAGGGCCAGGGAAACGGGCGAATTCCACCTGCTGGTTCTGCCAGCCGCTGCCGTAGTTACCGACCAGATGTTTGAATTTACGCAGCTCCGGATAACCGTGCGCGGGCAGCATTTCTCCGTGGGTGTAGACGTTGACGCCGGTGCCTTCGGTCTGCTCAAGCAGATTGTAGAGATCTTTCAGGTCGTGGCCGGAGATCAGGATGCACTTCCCTTCGGTGGCTTTTACGTTAACCTGAGTTGGCGTCGGGTGACCGTATTTGGTGGTTTCACCGGCGTCCAGAATGCTCATTACCTTAAAGTTCATCTGGCCGATTTCCATCGCGCACTCGAGCAGCGCGTTCATATCGGAAGGCCAGGTGCCCAGCCACGCCATGATTTTATGGTACTGGGCGTAGATATCATTATCGTACTGGCCGAGGACGTGGGCGTGTTCCATATAGGCCGCCGCGCCTTTCAGACCGTACAGGCACAGCAGACGCAGGCCGAGGATGTTTTCGCCGATAGCGGCTTTATCTTTGTTCGGGGTGAACTCCGCCGCTTGGCGCTGAAGCTCGCCCAGATCGTCGCTTACCAGTTGCAGATCGGCCATCGGGTTAGCGACCCTGGCGCTGGCGTCCTGTTGCAGACACTGCGCTTTCAGCGCTTCACGCATGGCGATGGCTTCGCGGGCGTAGCCGACGATGCGCGGAGAATCGAAGTTGACGTTAGTCAGCGTGGAAAAGAACGCGCGCAGCGCAAAATTATCCACCTCATGGTTGATAATACCGTATTCGCGGGCTTTTACCGCCCATGCAGAGAGCCCCTGAAGGGAAGCAATCAGCAGATCCTGCAAATCGGAGGTTTCAGCCGTTTTACCGCACATACCCTGCGCATAAGAGCAGCCGTTTCCTGCCGGAGTACGGATGGTTTGTTCACATTGCACACAAAACATGGTCACACCTTTTAAAGTTATATTTAATATACATGTTTAAGGTTATGCCTCTGTGTAACCAGAGAAAAGGAATTTCTGCCACAACTTACAGGGAGATTGATTTAGCGCAATTTTGACGGCAGAAGCCTACCGCCAGAGAGGTATTATGCGGAGAAAAAGGCCATCAGAATCGGCACCAGCAGGCTAAGAACAAAACCGTGCACAATGGCGGCGGGGACTATCTCCAGCCCGCCCGTGCGTTGCAGCACCGGCAGGGTGAAATCCATAGAGGTCGCCCCGCACAGACCGAGCGCGGTGGAGCGGCTGCGGCGTACCAGGCCCGGAATCAGCATAATGGCCAGCAGTTCGCGCGCCAGATCGTTAAAGAACGCGGCGCTGCCAATCACCGGGCCAAACGATTCGGTGAGCAGAATACCGGAAAGGGAGTACCAGCCGAAGCCCGAGGCCATCGCCATCGCGGTTTTTATCGGCAGATCGAGAATAAAGGCGTTGATTATCCCGCCAGCCAGAGAGCTGACCACCACCACCACGGCGACAATCATCCCCCGGCGGTTGAGGACAATCTGCTTTAAGGTCATTCCGCTGTTACGCAGCTGAATACCGACCAGCAGCAGTAACAGAATCAGGGTATATTCGCTGGCTTCGGTGGCGTGTTGCAAAAGCGAAAAGCCGCTCAGCCCGAGCAGAAAACCGGCAACGACCACGCCGCACAGTTTCAGCGATTCAAGCGCCATCGCAATACGCGAAGGCAGTTTTTCCTGCTGATGATGGTGTTGCCAGGGCAGGGCACGCTCCAGCCACAGGAGCGCGGCAATATTACACAGTAAAATAACCGTAATGCTGACCGCGGAATAATGAAAAATTGCGAGCAGATTACTCGCCAGATTATCCAGAAAGGCCAGGCTGATCCCCATAAAAAAGAGAATCAGATAAACCATCCAGCTCAGTAGTTGATTGATGAGTTTTAATGCCGCGCGATGCCGGAGCGGAATAAGATAACCTGCAATCAGCGGAAGCAGGATGATAAGAAGTCCTGAAAACATGAACAGCCGGGTCCTTGTAAAAATGTGTTTGCCGTTAAAGACACTATCCAGAAAAGGCTGTCAGGTAAAGGAGTAAAAAAAAGGCCGGGTTATCCCGGCCTGTCTGCGCTACGGATATTGAGGTCGGGTAACGTGTAACCGCCACCCGACACCGGTTATTAATCGCGTTTTTCCAGCAGCGTGCGATAAATAAGCCCGCCGGCGATCCCGCCAATAATCGGCATCACCCAGAACAGCCACAGCTGTTCCAGCGCCCAGCCGCCCTGGAAAATAGCGACCGCGGTGCTGCGCGCCGGGTTGACGGAAGTATTGGTCACCGGGATGCTAATCAGGTGAATAAGGGTTAACGCCAGACCGATAGCAATGGGCGCGAAACCTGCGGGCGCGCGTTTATCAGTTGCGCCATGAATGACCAGCAGGAAACCAGCCGTCAGGATAATCTCAATGACAATGGCGGAGAGCATTGAATAACCGCCCGGCGAATGTTCGCCATAGCCGTTGGCGGCAAAACCGCTGGCCGCCGCGTCAAAGCCTGCTTTACCGCTGGCAATCAGATACAGCGCCGCTGCCGCAATAATACCGCCGATCACCTGTGCGATAATATAGCCAATGACCTCTTTCGTCGCAAAACGACCGCCAGCCCACAGGCCCAACGTTACCGCCGGGTTAAAATGACCGCCGGAAATATGCCCTACCGCGTAGGCCATGGTTAATACTGTCAGCCCGAATGCCAGCGCCACGCCCGCAAAGCCAATTCCCAGTTCCGGAAATGCTGCCGCCAGAACGGCGCTCCCGCAGCCACCAAAAACCAGCCAGAATGTACCAAAACATTCAGCTGCTAATTTTCTCAACATAACCACCTCTGATAACAAATAACCACAATCGTGGTCTCAACAATTATCGTCTACAGTACGACGACATAAATAAAGCGCGCTATTTTAAAAATGAACGTCGCCGTTTCTCCAGTTAAATAAATCCAGTTCGTTTGACTCAGGGCAAAGAGTTGCTATTCCTTGTTGAGATTGAACTTAATTCGAGTGTACCGAATTTTCAGCGACAATCGAGCATCCAAAATCCGAATTTCATGATTGAAAAATCTGTTTTTATGGCGCCGTGCAGGCGCGAAGCGTCGCGCGGGTTTGCTCAGCAATTATCCGCTTAACCGGCTGAATACTAACCCGGTCACGCCCGTCGCCGGGTTTTGCAGTTATACTGCGAGAAGTTAAAGGAAACGGAATGATTTTCTGGAGGAAACATGATTCTCGAACGCGTTGAGATTGTGGGTTTTCGCGGTATTAATCGGCTGTCGTTAATGCTTGAGCAAAACAACGTGCTGATTGGCGAAAACGCCTGGGGTAAATCCAGTTTACTCGACGCGTTAACCCTGCTGCTCTCCCCGGAAATCGAGCTGTACCATTTCCGGCGCGATGATTTCTGGTTCCCGCCGGGCGATGTCAACGGGCGCGAACACCACCTGCATATTGTGCTGACCTTTCGCGAATCGAAGCCCGGACGCCATCGGGGGCGCCGTTACCGGCCGCTGGAGGCGTGCTGGTCGCCGTGTCACGACGGCTATCGGCGTATCTTTTATCGTCTGGAAGGCGATTCTGCGGAAGATGGCAGCGTGATGACGCTGCGCAGTTTTCTCGACGGTGACGGGCATCCGCTGCCGGTTGACGATATTAACGATCTGGCGCGGCATCTGGTGCGCTTAATGCCGGTGCTGCGGCTGCGCGACGCGCGCTTTATGCGCCGCATCCGTAACGGTACGGTGCCGGAGGTGCCGGACGTGGAGGTCACCGCCCGGCAGCTGGATTTCCTCGCCCGAGAACTGGCGACGCGTCCGCAGAACCTGACGGACGGCCAGATTCGGCAGGGGCTTTCGGCAATGGTGCAACTGCTGGAGCACTATTTTACCGAGCAGGGAACCTCGGCGCACTCCCGCCACCGGCTCATGCGCCGCCGCTCGACGAACGAGCAGCGCAGCTGGCGCTACCTCGATATTATCAACCGGATGATCGACAAGCCCGGCGGACGCAGCCATCGGGTGATCCTGCTGGGTCTGTTCTCGACGCTGCTACAGGCGAAAGGCACCGTCCGGCTGCATAAAGACGCCAGGCCGCTGCTGCTGGTGGAGGATCCGGAAACGCGCCTGCATCCGATTATGCTGTCAGTGGCCTGGCAACTGCTGAACCTGCTGCCGCTTCAGCGCATCACCACCACCAATTCCGGCGAACTGCTGTCTTTAACCCCCGTCGAACATGTCTGCCGCCTGGTGCGGGACTCGTCGCGCGTGGCGGCCTGGCGGCTGGGGCCGGGAGGGCTGAGCGCCGAGGACGGGCGGCGGATTGCTTTTCATATCCGCTTTAACCGCGCCTCTTCGCTGTTCGCCCGCTGCTGGCTGCTGGTAGAGGGCGAGACGGAAACCTGGGTGATCAACGAGCTGGCGCGCCAGTGCGGCCATCACTTTGATGCGGAAGGGATTAAGGTTATCGAGTTCGCCCAGTCCGGACTGAAGCCGCTGGTGAAGTTCGCCCGGCGGATGGGCATCGAATGGCATGTGCTGGTTGACGGCGATGAGGCAGGCAAAAAATATGCCGCCACGGTGCGCAGCCTGCTGAATAACGACCGCGAGGAGGAGCGCGAGCACCTGACCGCGCTGCCTGCGCTGGATATGGAGCATTTTATGTACCGGCAGGGCTTCTCTGACGTTTTCCACCGGGTGGCGCAGATCCCGGAAAATGTGCCGATGAATACCCGTAAAATCATCACTAAGGCGATCCATCGCTCATCGAAGCCCGACCTGGCCATTGAGGTGGCGATGGAGGCCGGGCGGCGCGGGGTTGATGCGGTGCCGGTGCTGCTGCGCAAAATGTTTTCCCGCGTGCTGTGGCTGGCGCGCGGCAGAGCCGATTAATTTGTAAACTGCTGCGCGACCTGTTCCACCACGCTGTCGAGCAGCGCGTAGCGGCGGCGGTACTCTGCGCGCTTCTTGCTGGCGATCTCCGCTTCGCTTTTTCGCGCAATGGATAACGGCAGGGAGAAGTAATCGCCGTCGGTCTTTTCGCCGCCCAGCGACGCCCAGAATGCATCGTAGTCGGCATGCATCTGCGTTTTTTTGTCCATATAGCGCCAGCAGCGATAAACGTGTACCGCGTTGCTGACCGCCAGGATCTGTTCCGCCTGCGCCACCCGGGCAAACTGGCACAGCGCTTCCATCACAATCCTTTTCGGAAAGAGTCCATAACAGTTTTTTGTCGCCTGCTGTATAACCTCATGCGCAACATCATTCGCCGCGCCTTGTAAACCACCGATAAACAGCGTGCGCTTGCCGTGTAAATGGCAGAAGGTGAAGGTTATTTCCGCCAGAATACGTTTCTGCTCATCGCGAATAACGACCGTGCTCTCTCCCTCTTTATCCAGAGAAACCAGGCTGACTAAATCCAGCTGGAACGGCGTATCGTTTTTCGCCGTCATTTGCGCAAGGTTAAGGCCGTAATGGCTTAAATAACTCGCCTGCTGTTCCCGGCTTAACAGATTACGCATCGTTTCATAATGCGTACAGAGCGCGTTTAAGGCGGTGTCGCGTTTGATATTCACCGCCATATAGGGACGATGCAGACGAATTGGCAGGCGCGGCTGGCGCGTCAGGAGCGTATCCAGCTCCGGCCATTGGGTCAGATTACCAAGAAGCTGGCTGGTTGCCCGCGGCATTAATAGTGAACGAAGTAAAAACTTCCGCCGGAAGCTGGCCTTGCGCCAGAATTTACCCAGCAGTAGCTGGCCGCGCGCCAGACGCATAAATAATTGTAAAGGGGAGCCAACGTCAGACGTGTACCAGGTATTATCAGTAATCTGTGTCATGATCGAAATCCGCAACGCGATGTTTGCGAAAATTGAAACATGCCAAATCTTAACCAATCGTCAATGTCCGCCGCGCGCGTCTTTGCGTTTACGATTTGTTTAGTTAAGGTTGAATGTCGGCTGGAAATCTATCATCAGGATTAATATGGGTATCAAGGGAAATAAAATTAAAAAGCGCTATCTGCTGGTTATATTCATTCTTATCCTGGGGGGCGTTGCCCTCTGGCGGACGCTGAACGCGCCGCTGCCTAATTACCAGACGCTGATTGTGCGACCGGGCGATCTGCAACAGAGCGTACTCGCCACCGGTAAACTGGATGCGCTGCGTAAGGTTGACGTCGGCGCCCAGGTGAGCGGACAGCTGAAAACGCTGTCGGTGGCGATTGGCGATAAAGTGAAGAAAGACCAGCTGCTTGGCGTCATCGACCCGGAACAGGCGGAAAACCAGATCAAAGAGGTGGAAGCGACGCTGATGGAACTGCGGGCCCAGCGCCAGCAGGCCGAAGCCGAGCTGAAGCTGGCACGGGTCACATATGGCCGCCAGCAGCAGCTGGCGAAAACCCAGGCCGTTTCGCGCCAGGATCTGGATACCGCCGCGACGGAGATGGCGGTAAAACAGGCGCAAATCGGCACCATTGATGCGCAGATCAAGCGCAATCAGGCCTCACTGGATACCGCCCGTACCAACCTCGACTACACCCGCATCGTCGCGCCGATGGCTGGCGAAGTGACGCAAATCACCACTCTGCAAGGGCAGACGGTGATTGCGGCGCAGCAGGCACCGAATATTCTGACCCTGGCGGACATGAGCACCATGCTGGTGAAAGCGCAGGTTTCGGAAGCTGACGTAATCTATCTTAAGCCGGGGCTGAAGGCGTGGTTTACCGTGCTGGGCGACCCGCAGACCCGCTATGAAGGGGTACTGAAAGATGTGCTGCCAACGCCGGAAAAAGTGAACGACGCCATTTTCTATTACGCCCGTTTTGAAGTGCCGAACCCGAAGGGCATTCTGCGGCTGGATATGACCGCCCAGGTGCATATCCAGTTGACCGACGTGAAAAACGTCCTGACCATTCCGCTTTCCGCGCTGGGCGATCCGGTCGGCGATAACCGCTATAAAGTGACCCTGCTGCGTAACGGCGAAACCCGCGAGCGCGAAGTCGCCATCGGCGCGCGTAATGACACCGACGTCGAGATTGTTAAAGGACTGGAAGCGGGCGATGAAGTGGTTATCGGCGAAGGTAAACCGGGAGCGGCGCAATGACGGCGCTGCTTGATCTGAGTAATATCCGCCGCAGCTATCCCTCCGGAGAGGAGCAGGTCGAGGTGCTCAAAGGCATCAACCTGCAAATTAACGCCGGGGAGATGGTGGCGATTGTCGGCGCTTCCGGTTCCGGTAAATCGACGCTGATGAATATTCTCGGCTGTCTCGATAAACCCACCAGCGGCACCTACCGGGTGGCGGGGCGCGATGTCTCAACGCTCGACCGCGATGCGCTGGCGCAGCTGCGCCGGGAACATTTTGGCTTTATCTTCCAGCGCTATCATCTGTTGTCGCACCTGAGCGCGGCGCAGAACGTCGAGGTGCCGGCGGTATATGCTGGCGTCGAGCGTAAACAGCGGCTGGCGCGGGCGCAGGCGCTGCTCCAGCGTCTGGGGCTGGGAGAGCGCGTGGAGTATCACCCCTCGCAGCTTTCCGGCGGCCAGCAGCAGCGCGTCAGTATCGCCCGCGCGCTGATGAACGGCGGACAGGTGATCTTAGCCGATGAGCCGACCGGCGCGCTCGACAGCCGATCCGGCGAAGAGGTGATGGCGATCCTGCACCAGCTGCGCGATCGCGGTCATACGGTGATTATCGTCACCCACGATCCGCAGGTTGCCGCACAGGCTGAGCGGGTGATCGAAATTCATGACGGCGAGATCGTGCGTAATCCGCCGTCGCGGCCGGTCCCGCAGGGGAAAGGCATTCAGGAGCCGACGGTGACAACGGCGTCCGGCTGGAGCCAGTTCGTCAGCGGTTTTCGCGAGGCGCTGACCATGGCCTGGCTGGCAATGGCGGCGAATAAGATGCGCACCCTGCTGACCATGCTCGGGATCATTATCGGCATCGCGTCGGTGGTGTCGATTGTGGTGGTGGGCGATGCGGCGAAACAGCTGGTGCTGGCCGATATTCGCGCCATCGGCACTAACACCATTGATATCTATCCCGGCAAAGATTATGGCGATGACGATCCGCAGTATCAGCAGGCGCTGAAGTATGACGATCTCATCGCTATCCAGAAACAGCCGTGGGTAACGTCGGCGACGCCCGCCGTCTCGCAGAACCTGCGCCTGCGTTACGGCAATATCGATGTGGCGGCCAGCGCCAACGGCGTGAACGGCGACTATTTTAACGTCTACGGCATGACCTTCCGCGAAGGGAACACCTTCAACCGCGAGCAGCTTAACGGACGCGCGCAGGTGGTGGTGCTCGACAGCAATGCCCGGCGTCAGCTGTTTCCGCATAAGGCCAGCGTGACAGGCGAGGTGATCCTGGTCGGCAATATGCCCGCGACGGTGATTGGCGTGACGGAAGAGAAGCAGTCGATGTTCGGCAGCAGCAAAATTCTCCGCGTCTGGCTGCCTTACAGCACCATGTCGGGGCGCATCATGGGACAGTCCTGGCTGAATTCGATCACCGTGCGGGTGAAGGACGGCTTTGACAGCGCCCAGGCGGAGCAGCAGCTTACCCGCCTGTTAACCCTGCGGCACGGCAAAAAGGATTTCTTTACCTGGAATATGGACGAGGTCTTGAAAACGGCAGAAAAGACCACACGTACTCTTCAGCTGTTCCTGACGCTGGTGGCGGTGATTTCGCTGGTAGTCGGCGGGATTGGCGTTATGAATATTATGCTGGTGTCGGTGACCGAGCGGACGCGGGAGATCGGCATCCGCATGGCGGTCGGCGCGCGGGCCAGCGATGTGCTGCAACAGTTTCTGATTGAAGCGGTGCTGGTTTGTCTGGTGGGCGGGGCGCTGGGTATTGGCCTGTCGATGCTGATTGCCTTTACCCTGCAACTATTTCTGCCGGGCTGGGAGATTGGCTTCTCGCCGATGGCGCTGCTGACGGCGTTCCTGTGCTCGACCTTTACCGGGATTCTGTTCGGCTGGCTGCCGGCGCGTAACGCGGCGCGGCTGGACCCGGTCGACGCGCTGGCGCGGGAATAAGGCGCGCGCAGGCCGGATAAGGCGAAGCCGCTGTCCGGCATTGCCGGAGGTAAAACAGAAAATAAAAATGCCAGCCGATCGGGCTGGCATTTTGTCTGCGGGATGTACACAATGAGACAGTAGAGCTATGCAACAGCTTCTGCCTCGATGGGCACGATGACGCTGGCATGATTGCCTTTTGGCCCCTGGTGCACATCGAACTGGACAGGTTGTCCGGCTTTTAGCGTTCTGTAACCATCCATCTGAATGGTGGAATAGTGAGCGAAGATATCTTCGCCGCCGCCTTCAGGGCAGATGAATCCAAACCCTTTTGCATTGTTGAACCACTTAACAGTACCCGTTTCCATGCTTCGACATCCTTCGTGAATCTTATAAGTAAGATGGAATGAACCGGTGGTGGAGTGGGAGCTGTATAAAACCTCGCCAACTCTCAAAACTACAATTTAGAGAAATCAGGCAAGGCGTCAAGCGTTTGACGGGGGGGAGCGGGTAAAAATGAATCAAAAATTTGAAGCAGTTAACGCTATTTGCCGTAATGTGACAGATGTCGCGGATGCCAGTGATAGATGATAGTTATCTGTTAATTGAGGTAGATTGAATATGCAAATCTGCTCCCGTCAGCGGCAGCGCAGACTGCCGGTAACCGTAACCGAAGATGACGACTGACAATGGGTAAGACGAACGACTGGCTGGATTTTGACCAGCTGGCGGCAGATAAAGTGCGCGACGCGCTAAAACCGCCATCTATGTATAAAGTGATATTAGTCAATGATGATTACACTCCGATGGAGTTTGTTATTGACGTGTTACAGAAATTCTTTTCTTATGATGTAGAACGTGCAACGCAACTGATGCTTGCGGTTCACTATCAGGGTAAAGCCATCTGCGGCATCTTTACCGCAGAGGTCGCGGAGACCAAGGTGGCGATGGTGAACAAGTATGCGAGGGAGAACGAGCATCCGTTGCTGTGTACGCTGGAAAAAGCCTGAATGCAGGCATAAAAATTGGGGGAGGTGCCTATGCTCAATCAAGAACTGGAACTCAGTTTAAACATGGCTTTCGCCAGAGCGCGCGAGCACCGTCATGAGTTTATGACCGTCGAGCACTTGTTACTGGCGCTGCTCAGTAACCCCTCGGCCCGCGAAGCGCTGGAAGCGTGTTCCGTGGACCTTGTGGCGCTCCGTCAGGAACTCGAAGCCTTCATTGAACAAACCACACCCGTTCTGCCTGCCAGTGAAGAAGAACGCGACACGCAGCCGACGCTGAGCTTTCAGCGCGTTCTGCAACGCGCGGTTTTCCACGTACAGTCTTCCGGACGCAGTGAGGTGACTGGCGCTAATGTGCTGGTCGCTATCTTTAGCGAACAGGAGTCTCAGGCGGCCTATCTGCTGCGTAAGCATGAGGTCAGCCGTCTTGATGTGGTCAACTTTATCTCTCACGGCACGCGCAAAGATGAGCCGGGTCACGCTTCCGATCCGGGCAATCAGCCGGGCAACGAAGAACAAGCTGGCGGGGAGGAACGTATGGAGAACTTCACCACTAACCTGAACCAGCTTGCCCGCGTTGGCGGCATCGACCCGCTGATTGGCCGGGAAAAAGAGCTTGAGCGCGCCATTCAGGTGCTGTGCCGTCGGCGTAAAAATAACCCGCTGCTGGTGGGGGAATCCGGCGTCGGTAAAACGGCGATTGCCGAAGGGCTGGCCTGGCGCATCGTCCAGGGCGACGTGCCGGAGGTGATGGCCGACTGCACTATCTACTCGCTGGATATTGGTTCGCTGCTGGCGGGCACCAAATACCGCGGCGACTTCGAAAAACGGTTTAAAGCGCTGCTGAAACAGCTGGAGCAGGATACCAACAGCATCCTGTTCATTGATGAGATCCACACTATTATTGGCGCCGGCGCGGCATCGGGCGGCCAGGTGGATGCGGCGAATCTGATTAAACCGCTGCTCTCCAGCGGCAAGATCCGCGTGATTGGCTCCACTACCTATCAGGAGTTCAGTAATATTTTCGAAAAAGACCGCGCGCTGGCGCGCCGCTTCCAGAAAATCGATATTACGGAACCGTCGGTGGATGAAACCGTGCAGATCATCAACGGCCTGAAGCCGAAGTATGAAGCGCATCACGACGTTCGCTACACGGCGAAAGCGGTTCGTGCGGCGGTGGAGCTGGCGGTGAAATACATTAACGACCGTCACCTGCCGGATAAAGCGATCGACGTGATCGACGAAGCCGGCGCGCGTGCGCGGCTGATGCCGGTCAGCAAGCGTAAGAAAACCGTCAACGTGGCGGATATCGAATCGGTGGTGGCGCGGATCGCGCGGATCCCGGAGAAAAGCGTGTCGCAGAGCGATCGCGATACGCTGAAAAACCTCGGCGATCGGCTGAAAATGCTGGTCTTTGGTCAGGATAACGCCATTGAGGCGCTGACCGAAGCCATCAAGATGAGCCGCGCGGGGCTGGGGCACGAGCATAAGCCGGTCGGGTCGTTCCTGTTCGCCGGTCCAACCGGGGTCGGGAAAACCGAGGTGACGGTGCAGCTTTCGAAAGCGCTGGGTATTGAACTGCTGCGCTTTGATATGTCCGAGTATATGGAGCGCCATACCGTGAGCCGCCTGATTGGTGCGCCTCCGGGCTACGTGGGCTTCGATCAGGGCGGTCTGCTGACGGATGCGGTGATTAAGCATCCTCACGCGGTGCTGCTGCTTGACGAGATTGAAAAGGCGCACCCGGACGTCTTTAACCTGCTGCTGCAGGTCATGGACAACGGGACGCTGACCGATAATAACGGGCGCAAGGCCGATTTCCGCAACGTGGTGCTGGTGATGACCACTAACGCCGGCGTGCGTGAAACCGAGCGTAAATCAATTGGCCTGATTCATCAGGACAACAGCACCGACGCGATGGGTGAAATCAAGAAGGTGTTTACGCCGGAGTTCCGTAACCGTCTCGACAACATTATCTGGTTCGAGCACCTCTCTACCGAGGTGATCCATCAGGTTGTCGATAAGTTCATCGTCGAGCTGCAGGTTCAGCTGGATCAGAAGGGCGTTTCTCTGGAAGTCAGTCAGGAAGCGCGTAACTGGCTGGCTGAGAAGGGCTACGACCGGGCGATGGGCGCACGCCCAATGGCCCGCGTGATTCAGGATAACCTGAAGAAACCGCTGGCTAACGAACTGCTGTTCGGTTCGCTTGTCGATGGCGGACAGGTGACCGTCGCGCTGGATAAAGAGAAAAATGCGCTGACCTATGGCTTCCAGAGTGCGCAGAAGCACAAGCCGGAAGCGGCGCATTAATTCTCTTTTGCATAATGAATAACCGGGCGTGAAGCCCGGTTTTTTTCGTCTGCCTGAAGGCTGGTGGATTACCGCTCGCGCAGCGCCTCGCGGGCGCGGTTCAGCGGTTTGATTAAATATTCCATGATGGTTTTACTGCCGGTGTGGATGTCGGCGGTGGCGATCATGCCCGGATAGAGCGGGAACTGTTTGCCCAGCTGATTGGTCAGATAGTCCTTTTCGGTTCTGACATAGACCCGGTAATAGTACCGATCGCGGTGCACCTCATCCTGAATCGTATCCGGCGAGATAAAGACCACTTTGCCTTCCAGTCCGCCGTAGATGTGGTAGTCATAGGCGGTAAGCTTCACCTTCGCTCTCTGACCCGGCGTAATAAAGGCCACGTCGCGCGGCGAAATCTCCACCTCCACCAGCAGGCGATCGTCGATCGGCACGATCTCCATCACGTTGCCGCGCGGCTGTACGACGCCGCCGATGGTGTTGACCTCAATATTTTTGACGATCCCCTTCACCGGCGCGTACAGCGTGGTGCGCTTAAGCGAGTCGGCGCGACCGCGGATCACCGACTTCTGTTCTTCCACCTCGGCGGCGGCCTTCGCCAGCTCCTCGCGCGCCTTGACGATATACTGGTTGCGGGTGTCGTCAATCTTCGACTGCAGATCGTTGGCCTGGCGCCGCAGACGCAGTACTTCCACATCGCTCGCCGCCCCTTTAGCGACCAGCGACGCCGTCAGGCGCAGCTCTTTATTGACCAGCGCCAGCCCGTCCTGCAGGCCGCTCAGCGACGCCTTCAGGTTATTCTGCCGTGAATGGTACAGCGACGTTTCATCCTCCAGCAGCTGAGGAAATCCCTTCAGCTCCGGTGGAAACATTAGCGGCGTGCCATCCACTTCGGCGTGTAGGCGGGAGAACATCGCCAGCGCCGCGCGCAGCTTCCCTTGCGCCTCATCCACTCCCGCGCCCGCGATGGTCGGATCGAGCCGCGCCAGCACCTGGCCTGCCTGCACGATATCGCCTTCCTGTACCTTCATTTCGGTGAGGATCCCGCCTTCCAGCGACTGAATCAGCTGCTCGCGGGCGCTGGGGATAATTTTACCGGTGCCGGTGGTGACCTCGTCGAGACGAAACATGCAGGCCCACAGCCAGAACAGCCCCAGCAGCAGTACGCATAGCCAGATAACGCTCTGTCCCATGCCGAAAAAGTGTCGTCGCAGCCAGCGCAGTCCGCTGCCTACTTTGTCGAATCCGTTCATCACGCCACCTCCTGGGATTTCACCGTCGCCGGACGCGGCGATGGGCGCAGAATCTCCTCTCTACTGCCGTCGCGCATGATTTTGCCGTTATCGATAAACAGCACGCGCTCCGTCAGCTGCAATACCGCCGGGCGATGGGTGGCGACAATCAACGTGCGTTGTCCCAGCCACTGCTTCATCCCTTCGACGATGTGCTTCTCCATGCCATCGTCAAGCCAGGCCGTCGGTTCGTCCAGAATCAGAATCTGCGGATCGCGCAGCAGGGTACGGGCCAGCAACAGCTGCTGGCGCTGGCCGCCGGACAAGCCGCGCCCCCCTTCCATCAGCAGGTAGTCGAGCCCTTCCGGCAGGCTACGCACGCAGTGGATAGCGCCGCTCAGCTCCAGCGCGGCGAGGATCTGCTCATCGCTGGCGGTAGGCGCGCCGAGCAGCAGGTTCTGCTTGACGGTGCCGTAGAACAGCGCCGACTGTTGGCTGAGGTACGCCACGTCGCGGCGCACGCACTGCGGATCGATGGAGGCCATTTTCACTCCGTCGAGTAGCAGCGTGCCTTCACGCGGGTGCAGCAGACCGCAGAGCAGTTGCAGCAGCGTTGATTTGCCGGAGCCGTTGCGTCCGAGAACCGCCACCTTTTCGCCGGGGCGGATGGTCAGCGAGGCGATATCCAGCACGCTGGCCGACGACTCTTCGTCGTAGCGATAGCGCATATCTTTGATGACAAACTCGCCATGAATTTTGCTCAGGGCTATCTGGCTGCCGTTTTCAGGCGCGTCCACTTCGCTTTTCAGCAGACTTTCGACGCCTTCGCGGGCGACTTTAGCCTGCTGCCAGCGGGTCATCACCATCGCCAGCTGGGTGAGGGGGGTCATAATGCGCGACGCCAGCATGGAGCAGCCGATCAGCACCCCGGTGGAGATCTCCCCCTCCATCGCGAAAAAGGCGCCAATCAGGATCACCGTGACATAGGCGAGGGTCTGGACCTCGGCAGTCCAGTTGATCAGCAGGCCGCTGACGAAGCGCTGGCGGCGGGCGGTATCGCCAATGGTCGCGGTCAGGTGATTCCACTGGTTCTGAAAGTAGGGTTCGGCGCGCAGGGATTTAATGTCGTCCAGCGCCTGCGCCGACTCGACCAGAATCGCATTACGCAGCGCCGACTCGCGCATGGTTTCCCGTGACAGCTTCGCCAGCGCCGGCTGCAGCAGTTGTCCCGGCAGCACGATCAAGGGGATCGCCACCAGCGGCACCAGCGCAAGCCAGCCGCCCATCAGCCACAGCAGGGCGAGGAACAGCAGGGAAAAGGGCAGATCGGCTATCGCTCCGATGGTGGTGGAGGTAATAAGCTCGCGGATCTGCTCCAGTTCGCGGATCTGGGCAATAAAGGAGCCGGTTGATTTAGGCCGCGCTTCGCTGCGCAGCCGCAGGGCGTGGCCGAAGACGCGATCCGAGATGCGCACGTCGGCGCGCTTGCCGAGGGTATCGGAGATCCACGTCCGCGCCATGCGCATGACGTAGACGAAGGTCATCGCTATCGCCACGCCGCTGAACAGCACCCACAGCGTTGGCGTCGACTGGGCTGGGATCACCCGATCGTACACCTGCATTGAGAACAGCATCGCTGACAGGGTCAGCACGTTCGCCACCAGCGAAGCCGCCATCACGTTGATGTAGCCGGGCCACTCCTGAAGGATGGTGCGCCGCAGCCAGTTCTCTTCGTAAGGCTTAATGTAATCGTCGACGCGGGCATCCGGCACCGCCTTTTCCGGCTTGACCCGTACCACCCGTTTTGCCGCCTCGCAGACCTGCTGGCGGGTAAGGCGGGTCGCCAGCGGCGTTTCGCCGCTGAAGCGCACTTCGACCTCGCCGTCGGCGGAGATCGCCTCAATCACGCCCAGCCCCCGCTCGCCGAAATCGACGATCATCGGCAGCCGCCACGGGTCGAGCAGCCCTTCGTTAAAGCGATCGAAGATGGCGCACAGCCCAAGATGGCGAGCCATCATCTCCACCAGCGCCTCTTCCTTCATCTGCGTATGCCGCCATTCGGCTTCGCCGCGCACCCGCTCGGCGGAGCCGTCGATGCGGTAGAAGCGGGCGATCAGCAGCAGTAGTTCCAGCCAGTCGTTGTAGTGACGCGGCGGCGCGCCGCCGGCGTCCGTGCCAGCCTGTTTATGTGTCATATTTATCTCCTTTCTGGCTGCGCGGCTTCAATGGTAAAACCACCGAGGCTGCTGTTTTCCAGGCCGAAATAGCGCCTGGCTAATCCTGACGACGCCAGGTAGCCGATCTCCGCGCTCCACAGATCGTGGCGGGCGTTGATCAGATCCTGCTGCGAACTGCTGATTTCCTGCTCAGCGTTAAGCAGATCCAGCACGTTGCGCGTGCCGAGCGACAGGTACTGCATTTTGTAAAGCTCACGGGTGCGGGTGATGGTGTCCAGCCGCCCGTTGAGGATTTCAATATTGCGCTGGAGTCCGTCAATGCTGGTCAGGTAGCCGCGCTGCTCGTCGGCGATGCTGAGACGGACCTTTTCAACGTTAGTTTGCGCCGCGGCCAGCGCGCTGGCGCTGGCGTTCTGCTGCGCCTGCAGCGCGCCGCCCTGGTACAGTTTGCCGCTGACCGACACGTAGACGTTGTTATAGTGGTCGTGGCTCTGGTAGTTAGAAATATCGCCCAGATAGCGGTTGGAGTTCATCTCCAGCGAGACGGTGGGGTAGTTCTGCGCTTTGGCGTTGCGCAGTCCCGCCTGCGCTACCGCCAGCCCGGCCTGCGCTTTCAGCAGCGTCGGGTTGAGCGAGGCGTCGGCATCGGTCGGCAGCGCGCGGGTAAAGACCTCTGTCGGCGAGGGGATGGCCTGCGCCGGCTGGCGATAGCCGAGCAGAAACGCCAGGTGATCCTCCTGCTGTTGCAGCTTAATGGCCGCGTTGTGCGCTCCGGCCTGCGCCTCTTTCACCCGCGCTTCGGCCTGTACCGGATCGATACTGGAACTGGCGCCCGCTTCGGCGCGAAGTTGGGTCAATTGCCAGACGTCGTTTACCGCGAGCACGTGCTGTTCGGCAATGTCGAGCAGCTGGCGGTAGCGGTGCGCTTCGTTCAGCGCCAACGCAGTCTTACGCACGATGTCGTCAATTTGCTCCAGCACGCCGCTCTTTTGCTCGATGTACTTCGCCGTGGCCTCATCAACGGCGCTGCCGGTTTTCCCGAAGTCATAGAGCATTTGCGACAGGCCGACGGTGGCGATATGGCCGGAGGCTTCGTCCTGCTGGCGGTCGGAGGTAACGCCGGCGCTGAGCGTCGGCAGGTAACCGGCGGCCGCCACGTCAATATTAAATCCCGCCGCGTCGAGGGTGGCGATTTCGCTGCGAATCGACGGGTGATACATCACCGCATCGTGGATCATGCTCCACCATGCGTTATCATTTATGCCGTTATGCTGGTTGCCGATCCGGCGGGTTGCCGGTGTGCTGACCAGGCCGTCGTTATCCGGCGCGGTGACGGCTTTGCCGCCATCAGGCTGATAGTTATTAAACGCGCCCCAGAATCCGCTGGCGCCTTCGTTGGTACTGTTGATGTCCCGACTATATGCGCTGACGGAAAGCGTCAGCAAAGCGGCGATAAGCGTTATTTTATTTTTATTCATCACATCCACATTTAATGAGTGCACCGTGGCGCTTAAGACCACGGCGCTCGGTCAATACTCACGCTGAAAGAGGCTGGCCCGCAGGCCAGCCTTCTCAGGTTTAACGCTTAGCTAATGCCAACATCGTCGTTAATGTACAGCTGCACCTGCGAACCGTCGGTAGCGGTCGCGGTGTAGAGGTTGTAGCTGATGCCATTGACCAGTTGAACCCCCGACGACTGCCAGCTTCCGTTCAGCGTTACCGTGTCGCCGTTTCCACCGTCCACATAGAGGGTGTTTTGGCTGTCGGTGACGTTGAGCACGCTCTGGACGCTGACGTTCAGCGAATCATTCACGCTGTTGTCCAGCAGGTCGATCTTCTCGATATTCTTCACCTTCGCGGAGATGGTGCTGAGATCGAGAGGCTGACTGCTGTGCCAGCTCAGCGTGTCGCTGCCGTCATCGCCGTTGAGCATCACGAAGTCGGTGTCATAGACGTCGAACACATCGTCAGCCCGGGAGCCGTTGAAGACCAACTCGCCGCCTTCGCTACCGTCGACGTTAATGCCGGTGGTGAACGTCAGGGTCGACGTCGTCCCGTTGGAAAGCGTGTAGCTGTAGCTTTCCGATACGCCAGCGTGTTCCGCGGACGCGTTCGGGGTCCAGGCATAGTTACCGTTGCTGTCGATGGTGAAGGTGCCCCAGTTACCGGTGATGGTGGCGCCGTCGTTGCCGACGACGGTCTCCTCGCCGTTAAAGCTGACGGAGGCAACCGTGACATCGCTGCTGTTCGGCGTGACGTCGCCGGTGACGGCGTTAGCCACCTCGACGAAGGTCACGCCTCTCTCGACGTACAGGTTCACCACTGTGCCGTCCGGCTGGGTGTGGGTCCACAGCACGTAGTCGATGTTGTTCAGCGTCGTTTCGCCGTTGCGTTCCCAGACGCCCTGCAGCGCGATGGTGTCTTCGCTGCCGCCGCGCACATACAGCGTGTTGGCGTCATCGGTCACTCTGATGATGTCTTCCGCCGCCAGGGAGAGCGTTGCCGCGCTGCCGTTGTGCTGCAGATTAATCAACTCAATGTCGTGCACCCGGCTGGCGACCTCGTTGAGATTAAGGTTGCCGCTGCCGTTCCACACCAGCGCGTCGTGACCATCACCTCCTTTTACAACCTGGAAGTCGGTGTCGTAGATCGTAAAGCTGTCGTCGCCGACGGTGCCTTCAAGGATCAGCTCGCCGCCCTGTTTACCGTCTACCGCCACGCCCATCGTCAGCGTCAGGGTGTGGGAGCTGTTGTCAGACAGTACGTAGGTGAAGGTATCCTGGCTGCCGCTCAGCTTAATGGTCGAGTCGGCTTTCAGGGTGTAGGTATAGGTGCCGTCGTTATGCAACGTCAGCGTGCCGTAGGTCCCTTCCACGGAGGCGCCCGCCGCAGTGACGATCACGTAGCTGGCCGCACCGGTGACGATGCCTGCCGTCAGCGATTTCACCAGCAGCGAGTTGTCCGTGGCGTTGTCCATCACGCTACCGCCGATGCTGGAGCTGCTGGTCACCGTGTAGGCAGTGGTGCTGACGATGTTCGCCGAGACGTTGTAGTTCAGGCCGTTGTAGGCTGTCCACAATAAATTCTGGAAGCCGCTCTGGGTGGCATCGACTACCACCCGGTATTCGCCCGCGTTCAATCCGTTCAGGCTGACCGACAGGTCATTGCCGTCGGCGATCGCCTGCGTGCCGTCCTGCACCGTCTCCCACTGGTAGGTGACGGTGTTGTAGTGCTGCAGGGACCAGTTGACGTTAACGCTGTTAGCACCGTTGACGCCGCTGCCGCTGACATGGATGGTGATATCCTGCAGATCGCTCGCCGCGCCAACCGTAAAGGTATCGCTGGTGAACGAGCTGGTTGCCGCTGCCTCCAGCGCCCCGGCGTTAGCGATGCTGTCGTGTTGCAGCGTCACCTGGGCGGTGATGTCAGCATCGTTGGTTTCCGATGCGCTTTCGCTTCCGGTCGTGGTCAGTCGTCCCGCTACGATCGGAACATCGACGTACAGATTGACCGTCGTGCCGTCCGGCGCGGTGCTGGTGTAATGGGCGTAAGCGACGGTGTCGACTATCTCAACGCCCACCGCAAGCCATGTTCCGGAGAGCGTGATGGCGTCTGCGCTTTCGCCTCTCAGCCAGAGCGTGTTCTGCGCGTCGGTGATCGCCGCGACTGACGCCGCATCAATAATCACCATATCCGCCGCGCCGTCCTGACCAAGATCCAGCACCTCGATGTTCGACACCTTACCGGCGATATCCGCCAGCGTCAGAGTATCGCTGCCTTTCCATACCAGCGTATCCTGACCGTCGCCGCCGTCGATCTGCTTAAAGGCGGTATTGTTGACGTTAAAGACATCGTTAAGCTCACTGCCAACGGAGATGGCGTCGGTCACGACGTCAATACCCCCCGTCACGGTCTGCGGCGAATACATGAACGAGACGTCTTTCGGAATATTCAGCCAGACCTGCGTGCCGTCTTCAGTGGTGCTGACGTAGCGGTCGTAGAACACGCTGTCAATCACCTCCGTCGAGACGAAGGTCCAGTTACCGACCGTCGTCACGGTATCGTCGCTCTGGCCGCTAATGTACAGGCTGTTACTCTCGTTGGTGATTGCCGCAACCGATTCTGCGTCAACCACCACGTTGCGGGCAACGTCGTCCTGGCCGAGATCGATAGCTTCAATATTGCTGACCTTCTGCGCAACATCGCTCAGTACCAGATCCGTGCTGCCTTTCCACGCCAGAGTGTCATAGCCGTCCTTGCCGTCCATTGACGTGAAGGTGGCGTCATACACCTCAAACACGTCGTCAGCAATGTTGCCGTCGAACACCAGCGGGCCGCCGCTGACGCCTTCAATGGAGACGCCGAGGTTAATGGTGACGGTTGCTGTCACCACTACGCCGTTGGCGCCTTTCAGGGCATAGGTAAAGACATCCTGCGCGCCTTCAGACACCTGGGTCGCCGTCGGCTGATAGACATATTCGCCGTTGTTGTAGATGGTCAGCGTGCCGTACTGGCCCTCCACCTTTACGCCGCTCTCGGTGACCAGCGTGTAGTCCGTGAGGCTGGTATCGGCGGTGGTATCGCCCGCCTGGACATACATCAGCGTATAGATCGAACTCAGATGGTCGATGGTGCCGTCGGTTCCTTCATCGCTCAGCACGTTGCCGGTGGCTTCGGTGTAGCTTTTCACCACATAGTCTGTGGAGTTGACCACGGTGGCGTTCATGACTAAGTCGAGGCCTGCCGTCGCACCCACTAAGTTCCCCGTCTGCTCGGTGGTGATTGAGTAGCGGTAGGTGCCTTCGCTCAGGTTCAGCGTCGAAAGATCGATCGCCAGGACCTGGCCGCCGTCCATCGCAATGGCCGGGATCACCACGCTGTCGCTGTAGCGTGTGCCCCAGCTGCCATCCGCGTTCAGTTGTTGCAGAACGTAGTTGATGGTCATGGCGCTGGCGTTGACGGTGATCCACTCCGCGTAGGTTGACAGGGTCAACGAACCGGTAACGAAGTCGCCTGCGTCCACGGTGAAAGCGTCAGTGGTTGTGGGCGTTCCAACGCTAACGGTACCGGTAGTGTTGGTCGTTTCTGATTCAAAGGCCAGGGTGATAGTCGCATCCGCCTCGTTGCTGGATGCGGTATCCAGTATTGCGTTATCAGACGGTTCGAGATTATCCCACACCACCTCCAGATCGGCGTTGTCGCTATTGATATGGATGTAGAGGTTGGCCGAGTCGGTGTTGCCGGTGGCGGCATCGGTCAGCGTATAGGTAAAGCTGTCCGATTTACCGATGGCGGATTGATGCGCCGCGCGATAAATGCGCCCCAATCCGTGCGATAAATGGCATCGCTGCGGCGTTTCAAAAGCGGTAAAAGAATTACAATCCTGCCTTACCTCATCTCTCCGCCTCAACTGGAAAATATCGGTAAAGTGTCGATAGCCCCACATCATAGATAATAGATAGCTGCTTTCGGGTATGCCCCTTATCAAGCAAGCGGGCAATCTGCTCCCGTTCGTGGGGTTGTAACGCCTTTGGCCTTCCACCTGTGCGGCCTTTAGCCCTTGCTGCCGCAAGACCAGCCACAGTCCTTTCAACGATCAGCTCTCTTTCCATCTCAGCCAATGCCGACATCACATGGAAAAAGAAGCGCCCCATGGCACTGCTTGTATCAATACTGTCTGTTAAAGAGCGGAAATGGGCACCTCGCTCATGGAGTTCCGATATCAGCGATACCAGGTTCTTCACGCTTCGTCCCAACCTGTCCAGTTTCCACACAACCAGGGTGTCTCCGCTATTAATGCGCTTTAAAGCGCGTTTGAGGCCGGGACGGTTGGCCACCTTGCCACTCATTCGGTCTTCGAAAATATGGTCACAGTTTGCGCTGATGAGCGCGTTACGCTGTAAATCGCTGTTCTGGTCAATTGTTGATACCCGGATATAGCCAATAACGGCCATAGCAAATCCTCCTCTGTGTCTCAGGGGATGGATTTTTACAGATTCCTCTATGTGTAACAGCGTTACCAAAAACCTCGGTTTGGGAGAAGCGGCGAAACGGGATATTGGGACAGGGGCAAACCAGATACCCGATATGAGTGCATTCGCTTCTGGAGGTTCTTCGAACGCAAGGTATACGAAACTGCCTGATGGAACGGTTATTCAGCGTGGTAATGCATCAGTGCCGTATGGAGGAGCAACAATAACGTTACCAACCGCTTTCCCGTCCTCAAACGTAAGCGGCTCGCCAGAACCGTATTGATATTTACTGAGAGCTCAGATCAACTTTCCAGGGCAACAGATCGCGTACCCGATTTGCCGGCCAGTCCTGGATATGCTCAATGACGTAACGCAGCCATTTTTCTGGCTCCACATTGTTCAGACGGCATGTGCCGATCAGCGAGTACAACACCGCCGCATGTTCGCCACCGCTGTCAGAACCCGCGAACAGCCAGTTTTTCCGGCCTACGGCCACTCCCCTTAAGGCGTTCTCTGCGATGTTGTTGTCGATTTCCATCCAGCCATTACTGCAGTACACGTTCAGGCTATCCCACTGTTTCAGCAGGTATGCGAACGCTTTTGCCGTATCCGAGTGACGCGACAGTGTTTTCATCTGAGTCTGTATCCAGTCATACAGTGACTGCATCAGTGACGCAGCTCTGGCTTTTCTTGCCGCCAGACGCTGTTCTGCTGAACATCCCCGGACTTCTGCTTCGATGGCATACAGTTCACCGATACGCTGCAGGGCTTCCGTGGTGATATCGGTTGGCGCTCTTGCATGCACATCGTGGATTTTTCTCCGGGCATGGGCCATACACGCGGCTTCCGTTATTCTGCCGGATTCGTATAACGCCCGGTAGCCACCGTAAGCATCGGCCTGAAGCACTCCGCTGTAACCGGACAGGTGATTCTGTGGATGTATGCCTTTCCGGTCCGGGCTGTACGCGAACCAGACCGCCGGGGGCATCTGTGAACCGGCGTTACGGTCATCACGGACGTAGACCCACAGCCGGGCTGTCCGGGTTTTACCGCTGCCCGGCTCCTGGACCGGGACGGGGATATCATCAGCATGGACTTTACCGGGCATCAGCACATACTGGCGCAGGACGTCATACAGCGGCTCCAGCAGTTCAGCAACAGCACCTGTCCAGCGCCCCAGTGTGGCACGGCTCAGCTCCACTCCCTGACGACGGTATATTTCTGACTGGCGGTATAACGGCAGATGGTCTGCATATTTCCCGGTGACAACATGGGCCAGAAGCCCCGCTCCGGCATAACTGCGTGCAATGGGTTTTGAAGGTACTGGTGCCTGCACGATATGGTCGCACCGGCAACAGGCCAGTTTCGGACGTTGTGTTTCGATAACCTTAAAGGCGCTGCTGATAAGCTCCAGTTGCTCTGACACATCACATCCCAGAGAACTGAGTTCACCACCACAGGCAGGACAGCATTCCTCTTCCGGCCGGATAACCCGGGTTTCACGGGGAAGTGAGGCCGGTAACGGTTTACGGGCTGAAGACTGGCGCAGGGCGGATGGCAGTGCCGGGTCATATTGCTCACCCAGCGTTTCAGCCATTTCTTCCTGAAGTGCGCTGATTCTCTCCTGTGCATCCTGTATCTGCCGTTCGGTTTTTGCGCGAAGTTTTTCTGAGCTTTTACCGAACTGCATACGTTGCAGTTTCGCAACCAGCGCCTTCAGCCGGTTGATTTCGGAAGCATAAGCCGCCACCCGCTGTGAGAGCAGGCGGTTGTATTCGGCCATCTGGCGGATGGTGTCCTGTTGCGTCTGCAACAGTGCCCGCAGGCGGGCGTTCTCATGAGCAAGTGAGGTGTCCATATCCTCACTTTACAACGGGTTATATGCGGATTCCAGCGCGTTCCGTTCGTTTCGGGTGCTTCCAGTTGATACCTTCAAGAAGCATGGATAACTGAGCCGGAGTAAGGTGCACCTTGCCGTCACGGGTGACTGGCCAGATGAAGCGGCCCCGCTCCAGGCGTTTGGTGAAGAGGCACAGTCCGTCACTGTCAGCCCACAACACTTTTATCTGGTCACCCCGGCGTCCGCGGAAGATGAACAGGTGTCCGGAGAACGGGTCATCCTTCAGGACGTTCTGAACTTTTGATGCCAGGCCGTTAAAGCCATTTCGCATATCGGTGATACCTGCAACCAGCCAGATACGCGAACCTGCAGGGAGAGATATCATCAGTGGCTGCTCCCTTTTATTTCGCGGATAAGTGTCTGTAATAACGCCGGCGTCAGTTTACCTTTAAGCCTGAGAGTTCCGGCCGGCAGAACCAGCTCACAACACAGACTGTCGGACGGTGTATTTATCTGCTCTGGTTCCTGTGCGGGGGCCGGGATTTTATTATCCGGCTCCGGCGTTAACGTCACGGGAAGCAGTGCCGGCATATTTTTTCCGGAAGGCAGCAGGCCACCTTTCCGGTATTGATGGCGCCAGTTGAAGAGCAGGTTATCGTTGATTCCGTTTTCCCGGGCGATCTGCGCCACACAGGCTCCGGGCTGCAGTGACTGCTCCACTAAGGCGATTTTAAACTCATAAGGGAAGTTGGGCCGCCGGGGACGTTTTTTTACCACGGGGGTTTCGGATATAACGGTGCTTTCAGGACGTACGACTGGTACCGTGGAAAATTGTCCGTAAAGGCAGGCATCAAGTTCCTGCTCCGACATGCCTGCGGGCAAAGGCCACGAAAGGCCAGCTCTCCGAAAGCGCACGAACATACTACAAACTGTTGATTTTGGTACACCCAGGCGACGTCCGGCCACAACCCGAGGTAAATGTTCTTCGAAGTGAAGGCGTAAAGCTTCAGTAATCCAGGTCCGGTATTCCATACGATAGTGTCCACTAAAAATGATGGACATTATTTTTGTGGAGCCGGAGGAAACAGACCAGACGGTTTAAATGAGACGCTTACCCTCAAACTATATTATTGTCGCTATGGATCTGGACGGAACTGTGGGGAGCGGGGGTATGCTGGCAGGCTCCCCGTTGACCCCCACAACAATGCATTTGCATGGTATTAACTGGAATAATGGAACAACTAATGATGGCTCCCCTGGGGCTATGTGCTGGATGGCGGTATCACTATGAATAAAATTTATTTCTCTCAAGACCCGGTGGGTTTTTATATCGAAGGTGTGTCTGCGGTTCCCTCCAATGCTATTGAAGTTAGCGCGGATATTTATAATGAGTTTGCCGGAGTGGCGTGGCCTGATGGGAAAGTACTAGGTGCTGATGATTCAGGATATCCGACATGGATTGATGCTCCGCCACCCAGCCATGATGAATTGATTGCACAAGCGGAAGCCGAAAAACAACGGTTGATTGATGAGACCAACGTCTGGATAAACGGGCAGCAATGGCCGTCTAAATTAGCGCTGGGCCGCCTCTCTGAGGATGAAAAAGCGCAGTTTAACGAATGGCTGGACTATCTGGACGCGGTGAGTGCCGTAGACACCTCCACCGCGCCAGATATTGAGTGGCCTACGCCACCGGAGCAACCGGCCAGTTGATGTCCGGCGATGCATCGGTATCAACGGTTTGCAGCTCTTTGATATACGACAGCCAGCTAATCAGGCTGGCTTTGTCGTCATCACTGATAATGCCCAGCTGTAGCTCGGTTTGCCAGATGCTGATCGTGTCCTGGGCTGCTGCCAGCAGTGCGGTTTTCTGATGCTCTGCGGCGGCCACATCAGCGGCGTGCTGAGCGTCAGTATCGGTAACCCACTTTTCCCCGTCCCACTCATCATACGGCGTTGATGGGAACAGTGTAGTGGTGCCTGCCGGATAGTCTCCCGGTGCGGTGATTTCCACCGGCTCGCCATTCTCTATGCGATAGACGGTTTCACCGCGATGATCTGCGACAGATTCCCACCCATCACCGGCGGCGTTGCGACAAGTTGCCTTACCTTTCTTTTTAGCCGGTGGTTCATCCACAGCGGAGTTTGCCGGAATTCCCACACCCATTGCCAGATATTCAACCGATGACGAAATATATTCACGGGTGACACCGTCATAATTATAAACAGTGATGTTTCCCGCCTGCGTGGCAATATTATTTTTATCCAGAATAGCGTCGCTCATTATGCAGCCCTCACGATGTAATTAAATGCGATGTTTCTCGGTCGGGTTTCTGAGCCACCAACGGAAACAGTTGATCGGGTTGGCTGGTTAACTATTTTCCCGTTGATGTCCGCCGTAACAACATCGTAACCAGCAGTAGCATCAAAGTTTTCTAGCCCCCATGAGCGATCAAAATTATGGCTGTGGGACCTAAACGCATCTCCCTGACTGGACAGCAATGACCGCCCATTATCCGCACCGCGCCCGTCATCCCACCCACGAATAAACTCGCCTCGCAAATCCGGCAATTTCCCTGACGGGTATGCCAGCCCCAGTTTCGGATATAACGAGGATGAAAACGTAGCGCCATTGCATTTCAGCCATCCCTCCGGCGGTGTCGCTGACGGCCACGGAACAGGTACCCCAACCGGCAGCGCGGAGCCTTCTCCCAAACCGAGGTTTTTGACAAACGCCTCCGGGTCGGGAATATCCGCGCCGTTCTGCTCCTGTGACAGCTTGCCTGAGACAGTCTCAGTCAGTGCTGAGATGATTCTGGCCACAAACTCCGTCGTCGCCAGCTTCTTGCTGTTGTCGCTGCTGGCAGGCGTGGGCGCTGTCGGTGTACCTGTGAATGTAGGGCTTTCCTTCGGCGCGTACTGGGTATGTGGGTCGTCCGCCGCGATATGGTCAGCCAGGTCAGATACCCCTTGTTCCACCTGCTGCTTCAGGTACAGCGTCCTGCTGGCCAGTTGCTTGGCTGGACGGTTGGTAATCCCGTCAGGCCCGCCGAGAACGGGATCGGAGACCTCAATCTGGTAGATGCCATCTTCCCACTGCGGGGGTTCGGGTAGGTTTGCCATAATTAACTGCTCCCGTGGTTATAGCTGCCGTCATAGTTGACGGTGTTGTTGTAGCGAATGGCGACAGACTGATACTCCAGACTTGCAAGATGGCAGCGGGCCGGAGCAAAGGCGGCCAGCGTCTGACGTAACAATGCCGCCTGATCGTTAGTGATGGGTTGCCGGAGAATGACGCGGTAAACGGCCCACGACTCAGCGTCACCATGAACAAAAAGGCCGTTGTAACTGTGCTTGCCGTCGTAGCCGATCTGCCCGGTGCCCTCAATCAGATCCACTTCGCCGAAGCCGAAGCGGCGGATAATTTCCCGGATAGACCACGGCGTTCCTTTGTAGCGGTGCAGCTCGATGGCGGATTTAATCAGCGTGCGCCGCACATCATCTGACTCTGCCAGCTCCCAGCCATCGCCAAACAGCGAGAACTGCTCGCCCAGCCAGGGCAGCGCGGAACTGTCGACGATATCGACCAGATAGACCATCAGCACGCTCAGGTCGATGTTATCCAGCCGTCCGGCCAGCCTGCCCAGCGTTCTGAAGCTGATATCGCCCTCAAGCGGCGGCGGAAGCAACAACGGCTCAGTCATCAGATACCCCGGTCATGTTGAGGGTGATGCCAGAGCAGTTTGCCCACTCGTTTTCCGCCACCACGCGCAGCACCGGTGTCACCAGTTCGACCTGGTACACTCCGGCGACAGACAGCACGCTGATAATCTGGCTGGGAACGATATCGCGGCCCAGCGCGGCGGTACGGGATGCCACCCAGTTCTGTATGGCGCTGTTGGCCGCGTCCTTAACTGAGTTCGCGTCCTGGTCACGGTAGATCATAATGTTGGCTTCAATGGCGTAATCCACCTGCATAGGCGTTCTGGCCCGCACGGTATCCGTGAGCGGCCTGACTTTTTCATCCGAGCAGAAGCTCTCTACCAGCGTCAGAATGCTGTCATCCGGCAGACCGGTGCTGAGCAGCGGATACAGCTCTACGGTGCCCGGTACCGGGGACAGCACCGCGACATCGACGATATTGGGGTGGGCCTGCATGGCATGAAAGCGGTATGCCATACGGCTTCCGGCGTTGGTGAATGATTCCGGGGCCAGTTTGATACGCTCGCGGAGCCTGTCATTGTCCTCCTGCTCTGAACCGCCAGCGCTGGCCGCCAGATTGGTCACCTGCAGGTCGACGTTATCAATCTCATCGAGCAACTGGCTGACCTGTGCAGGCTGCCAGCCGTTGCCAGCGGCCCCCGGCTCGGTACAGGTGGCGGTGGTATTGACCAGCAGCAGCCCGGCCTTCAGCACCACGTCAGTATCGGTGGCAAAAATAATGCTGTCAGAGGCGCTGACGCGGGTACCCGCCGGAATCAGCACATCAATGGCCAGTGCCTCATCCACGGAGAACTGGAGCGTGGTGGTGGCCGGTTGCGCGGCCAGACGGTATACCCCGACCAGCTCACCGAGATAATCAATCATCGGCTCACGGGCAAAGGCGACCAGATTCTGTTTGGCTGTCTCCTGCGCCGCCACCCTGACCAGCATTTCACGGTAGGCCCACAGGTCAATCAGCAGGCGTTCAGCCTGTGCCGGGTACAGCGTTTTCCCTGTTGTTTTCTCATACCAGGCAATCATTTCAGCCGTAATTTTGTCGGCATCGCGTTCAATAAAATCGGGTTCTGTCAGCGCCATAGCAACTCCTGAGTCCGGGCCTGTCCGTCAGAGCCTTTCCAGCTCACCCGGAGCGTAAGATGTTCGCCGTCGACGACGGGTTTAACCGACATCAGCTGGCAGCGAGGCTCCCAGCGGCGGATGGCGTCGACGGATTCGCGCACCACATGCGGAATGGCCCGCTCGATGGGCCAGTCGATATAACGGTGCAGATTGCTGCCGAACTCCGGGCGATGCGGGTCGCTGCCACGAGGAGTACGCAGGATGATTTGAATGGCCTGCCAGATATCATCCAGCCCCCGGACGATTTCGCCGGGAGCCTGCAGGGCCGGTTGCCAGAATACTGAGGTCGTTTTCATGGGGGCAGTATTGCCCCCGGAAGGGAATGCCGATATTAAAGGCGTTTAAGAAGGTTCAGTGGGAGTGGTGATTGGAGTTCTGGCCATCGGCCAGGATGTTGCCCGCAGCGTGAGCGTTGCCGTTGATTTCCAGGTCACCATTGAGCGTCGTGTTGCCGTTGATCGTGGTATTTTCCGCTGTGAGGTCGATGTTTTTCCCTGTCAGCGAGATATCGGCGGCGACTTCCACCACAATACGCTCAATACCGCCCCTGACTGTCAGCGTATGGGTGGCGCGGTTATAGCTGAACTCTGCGCCGTCCGCGTATCTCGTGCCGCGAACGTCTTTGTCGCTGAACGGCGGTGTATCGACGTCCGAGTAAACCGCCCCCAGAATAACGCCGTCCTCGCCGTTGGCATCGAGCAACACTTCAACCTGCTCACCGACGTCGGGGAGCCAGTAGTCCTTATTGTCCTGGGTGTTGCGCTGCAGCACGCTGAGCCAGTTGGTACGCATGTTATCGCACTCAGGCAAACGAACGCGGGCCTGAACCCTGTCGGCGTCGATGGCGCTGACCGTACCGACCTGACGGGTGACGCCTGTCATTACTTCTTCTCCTTTATTACCGTTGATGTGCTGCCGTCCGGTTTATAGACGGTCAGCGTCTGTGTTTTGCCGGTCTTTTTGCCTTTCTTCGCCTTGCCCTGCGTGACCGGCCCCCGCGCCACCTCCAGCTCGGTGATGTAGCCGCCGTTACGATCAAACGTGTGCCGGGCCATGGTTATCAGCCACTGTCCCGACATCTGGCCAAAGCCCGCCAGCTCGATCTTGTTACCCGCCGTCAACTGCGGCGTCCCCATCAGCGTCAGGGAGCCGTTCTGCTGGTACTCGTTGTGTCTGGCCAGTGCCGAATCCGCCTTAATCCGGGCGCTGTCCGGGTCACTGACGCGGCTGTTGACCTTAAGAGAGTCGGCGCTGGTGACCTTACCGCCTTTGGCCTGTTTGTCGCTGTCGCTGGTACCTCCATCGGCTTCATAGACGATCAGCTTTTTACTGCTGCTCTTCTGGTGCTTCACTTTTGCAGACTTATAGACCCGGTTGATGGTATCGCGCAGGGAAAAGCTGGCCACGTCCTGTGGCGAAAGCTGCCTGACTGGCGCCTGGCTGCGAAGCGTGGCCAGATGGGAGAAAACCAGCTGGTCGCTGACAACCTTTACTGCATAACCGTACTCGCTGGCCAGGCGGCGCAGGAAGGCAACGTCTGTTTCGGCATACTGGGTCACCCGGTCTATTTTGATGGCCTCAATACTGCCTGCCAGCTTCAGCTTGTGCTTTTTGGCGATACGCCCGGCAATGGCCGCCAGCGTGGTGTTCTCAAAACCACGACTGGACTTTGTCCGCAGGGCATTATTGACCGAGGTGGCCACGCCCCGGATGGCGACCGCAGACGGCGGTGAACTGACCTCAATCTCATCGAGCGAGAACGTACCGCAGGAGAGCAACTTCTCTCCGCTGTAACCCAGTTTCAGCGTCAGCGTGTCCCCCTTGCCCGGATACCACTTATCCATCCAGCGGCCATCTGTGTCGTCCAGCTCCACCTCAATGGTATCGGACTCGCTCTTGATGTTATCGCTGTAAGTCACGCGGGTGACATACGGCGCAATATCGGTGGTGATATTCTTCTGCAGATACCACAGAGTGAATACCGGACTCAGCACATCGCTGACGCCGGTCAGCGATGATGCAGCCTGTGCGGTGCTGTTTATCTCAGCCATGGGGCGATATCCTCTTCTGTGGTGGCGTCGGCGGCCTCAATAACCGGAATCAGTAACAGCAGGCCGGAGGGCAGCACCGGCGTGATGGCCACGTGTGGATTAGCCGCGATAATCCGGGGATAGCCCAGCGGGTCGCCGTAATACTTCCATGCGAGGGAATCCCAGCGCTCCCCGTCACGGGTGACATGCTCAAGAAACATTACACGCTCCTTGCCAGTATTCTGGCGGCCATGGTGCTTAACCCCGGCGACATGCGGGTGAAGGTGGTACCAGCGGAATTCAGTTGCCCTGAAACGGCATCCAGCGCCGCTGCAATATTGCTGCTGTCCACATTGCTCAGTGACGACTGCGCCTGCTGTACATACGTGGCCGCCTCACTGGTGGCTCTGGCCAGACTGATGGCATCAGGCATGGATTTGGCCAGTGCATTGAACGCCGGAACGCTTTGTCCCAGCGCCCCGGACACGTTACCCAGACCACTCATCAGCCCCGGCACGCGGGTCAGTGCGACAGTGGGGTTATCCTTCATCTTCTGGGCAACCCGGACGGCACTGATGGTGGTCTGAAGAACGGACTGTGCCTGTTTGGCATAATTGACGCCGTCGCGGACGTACTTTGCCACCCCGGACGGCGAAGGAACGGCTCCGGAGACCGTGCCTGCGCCGGGTACCTGGGTGCGTATGGCGGGCGGCTGCAGCGGATTTTTGGGGTCGCCGATATACTCCCGGAGCGACACGGTGGCATTGACGGCCAGCACGTTACCGGTGCTGTCGGTCTGTTCGCTGGTTGCGGTCACGTCTGTAATCACAAACCAGCCGCGATAGTCACCATTACCGAAAACCAGCGCCAGCGCCTGATGGGCTTTCATGGCCGTTCGCAGGCGTGCCAGCTCCACGTCGGGCACACAATAATGCTGATGGAAGACCAGGCTAATCTGGATTTCGTCCAGCTTATCGCCAACGAACTGCAGACCGGGCTTACCCTCAATTCGGGGATGTTCAGCGTAATCGACGCCGAACGTCGCCTCGAAGCCGTCCCAATATGTAATCAGTTCAAACTCAATATCACCCAGAACCGCAAACATCAGCTGTACCTCCGGCGTTGTTGCTGTGCCAGCAGGCGCTCCAGCATTTTCTCAAGTTCATGCACGCTCATATTGAGCGCACCAGTCAGCCCGGCAGGCGTCGACGTCTCTTTACCGCTGAGGTAGAACTGAGGGTTGAAGTTCACCTGGATACCGCCAGACGCACCACCACTGGCTGCAGTACCGGCTCCACGTCCGCTATACCCTGCCGCCATAATCTCTGGTGGGGGAAGGCGAGGCACGTCCGGGGTCATTTCTTCAGCCAGTCGTTGCCCGGCGAGCGCCGCAAGTGGTGTGGTTCGCTGCAGGCCAATAGCAGCACCCTGCGCTATGTTGTCACCAAAGCCCATAAACACCCGGCTCGGCGAGTGGATACCCAGCTTTTCTTTAAACCAGCCGCCGACGCTGTCGCCCATATCGGTGACAGTGGTTTTGAGCGACTCCCATTTATTTTTGATGCCATTTATCAGCCCATCAATAAGATGACCACCGAAGTCAGTGAACTTCGCAGGCAGGTCAACGCCGAGATACTTCAGTGCAGCCGCAAAGGTTTTATAGAGCAGGCCCACCGGCGACCAGTTAATCAGCAGCCTGCTAATTCCTGCGATACCGCCGTTAAACGCCGTTTTAATATCAGCCCAGCGCTGCTTAAACCAGCTGCTGACCGCTCCCCAGTTGCGATAGATAAGATACGCCGCTGCGGCGATGGCGGTGATGGTCAGACCGATGGGGTTCATCATCAACGCCCGACCAATCCAGAGAACGGCTCGCCCGGCGAGCATGATGCCGCGAACCAGCCCACCCGACAACACGCTCCCCAGTGTTCTGGCTCCTTTAGCGACAGTGCTGAAGCCTGTTACCAGCCAGCGAAGCTTACCGCCTTCACCCAGTGCCAGCGTCAGGCGAAGCCAGCTGGACTGCAGGAGGACGATATTTTTCCAGACGCTGACGAAGGGAGAGATAAGCAGATTAATACTCAGCTTAAGACCAATGGTGGCCATCTTAAAGGCCAGTAAGGCACCGACTACTTTGATCGTACCGCTCACCAGTTGCGGGTTTGCTGTAATCCATTTACCAACGCTGTCCATTAACGGGATAAACGTTTCTCCCAGTTGGATCAACGCCGGGCGCAGGGATTCACCAATGCTGATAGCTGAATCATTAAAGCCGATCTGCGTTCTGCGCCAACGGCCTTCCAGCGTATCGTTCTGTTTCGCAGCATCCTTATCCAACGTGGACATTGCAGATGGCGTGTTCATTTCCTGCTTGTTGGAAAGATATTTATCCCATCCCTGACGCATCGATAGCAGGTGATTAACGGTCTGGATATCAGTGAACACCTCTGCCAGTCCAAAGGATTCCATCAGTTTCTGCTGGCCTTCCTGATCGCCTCTTGAACCTGCTGCTTTCCACTGCTGTAAAAACGCTTTACCTTTCCCGTCAATAAAGCGATTGGCAATCATCAGAGAAGATTCGTACTGGGAAAACCCCTGGGCGACATAGTTCTGCATCGACCCCTGGTAATCCACTCCGGCTTTGGCGTACTTCTGGATAGTGTCGCCACGCCCCATAGCCGCCAGCCAGTTGGACATATTGGTGACCGCTTCTTCAGCTGAGCCACTGCCCTTACCAACCTCCAGACTGGCTACGATCTGGGTAATGGCCTCCTTACCGTAAATCCCACGGGCCGCGAAGGCTTTGGCCATGCCGGGCAATGCTTTTGCCATATCCTTCAGCTCAAATGAACCCAGCTTGGCGCCCGTTGCCGCAATACCAAACGCCTGCTCCAGCTCTTTGGCGTCGGTAATTCTGAGCGCATCGCTGAAGGCATAGGTCATTTTTGCGAGATCGGTCATATCGGCTTTGGTCGCTGTAGCCGCTTTACCCAACAGTCCGGCAAATTTGGCCGCCTGCTCCGGGTTCATACCATCAGCAACCAGTTGACCGACACCGCCCAGCAAAGATTCCTGCAGTTGGTTAACTCTGAGCGACGCCTGGCGAATGGCAGTGCCGATAGCCTGCTCCTGCCGTGCATCCAGGTCACCGGTAATGCTGATATCGCGCAACTGAGACTCAAACGACGTGTACTGTCTGACGGAGTTCATAACCGGCGCACCCAGCGTTCGGGCGATGGCATAGGTCTCAGCCCCCTGGCCGTACAACGCCATACGGTTGGCTTTCAGTGCATCACTGGTGGCCGATACTGCCGATAGACGGCGCTGCTGGCGTTCAACGCGCTCCATCGTTCGACTGACCTGCAGCAGGTCGCTGTTCAGGCGCTGCATCCGGGAAGAACCCAGTTGGCCATAACGTTCAGTCGCACGGGTTAAGGTATTCTGGCGCTCCTGCAGGCGGCGTGAGGTATTGCTCAGGGAGTCGAGGGCGCGTCGGGTGCCGCTCATCGCTGAGCGGAAGGTGCTGCCAATCATACCGCCAATAACAACACCGACGGAAAAGTTACTGGCCACGGGATATCCTCCGGGTGGTATATAAAGGAAGAAAGCAGCCGTTACCGGCTGCTGTCATGTTCATCAGTTTCTGTCGCCGTCGCCATACTCGCTTTTGATTTGCTCTTCAGCCTGCTCCAGCCACATCTCCAGATCGTCAGTATCGAGCGCCTCAATCTCCCCCGGCTGGAACCGGAACCACCTCGCCAGCAGCCCCTGCGCCTTTGTCAGCGCTGTCATGTTTCTTACCCAACCCTGTGATTTTTTGAAATCGGTCCTGCAGCTCCAGATAGTCAGCCAGATCCATATTGTCCAGGTCTTCCGGCAACAGGCCGGTACTGCGGGAAATCAGCGGCTCATCCCAGTCTGTCGGGTTTTTGTGGGTCTTCTTGATCTGCTTGAGGTCTTTAACCGTCAGACGATTGAGCGTGAGTTGAGCGATCGAATTACCCGCTGCGGTGGTGAAGGGATATTTCAGTGTGAAGATTTCGGCTTCAGTTTGAGTCTGTGACATGTTCATGCTCCTGTGTAAGTTCAGGGCAGTATGTCTGGTGGAGAACGTGGCGGATATTAAAGGGGATTAAGAAGAAAGGGGCCGCAGCCCCTGTTATCAGTGGGTACGAAACCCCTTGCAGTTACGCAGGAAAGCGATGAGAAGTGCTTTTCCTTCAACTTTGCCGATGCCGGTGAACCAGTGCGGGGGTGGCTCCCATGCCTCAATCAGGTCGGCCAGCTTCCGGGCTTTGGCGCGGGTACAGTCAATCGGATCGTTGGTTTTCTGGGTGTTAAACAGCTTTTCCACCCCCGGAATATCCAGAATAGTGAACCAGGTAACATTTGCCATCCCGATGCCACCGCAGTTCCTGCCTTTGTCTTCAATCTCAACGGTCACCCTGGCTCTCCGTTGTCTGCTGCGACTTCAGCTTGTACCCCTCAAACTGCCACAGTGCTTCCGTGGCATTATGCTGCGCTTTGGCGATGGCCAGCTTCCTGCCAGTCTCTTCATCGAACAGTCCAGGATGCGCCGTTGCACTGAAACCGCTGCTGACCATGAAACCATCGGGCATCAGGGCAACGGCGATAGTCAGCGTGGTGCCCGGAAAGTGATGGGGCTGATAGTTCAGCGATGCCACCAGGTCGTCTACCGTTTTGCGATCAACTTTGGGTACCATCATGATTATCCCCCGATATTGATACGGAAGTCAGTCAGCTGGTCAACGCCACCGACGCGGAAGATGTTGGCCAGATAATCCAGCTCCAGCAGCTCTTCGCCGTCCAGCACCTGCTTGATGTACGTGCAGGTGAAGCTGCTGGAGAACTCGGCGTTCTCGTGCTGTTTGAACGACCCCAGCGGGTTCTTCTTGAACATGATCGTCAGGAAGGTGACCAGCGGAATCTCATCAATCAGTCCCTGCGAACTGTAGCGCTGGACGCTGGAGCGGCACTGCAGCGCCAGCGACTTATACGGGTTCGCGGCAGACAGCATCGCGTCGCGGTAAAAGCTGTTCCACTTGATCTCGCCCTCAAGCTTGTCGAAGCCTGCCGGGAGTTCCACCTTGCCCACCATCCCCAGTGCCTTATGCTCCTGCATGGTCATCGACACGTCAGGCAGTTTGACCTCCTCGGCCCGGCCCAGCAGGTTAGCACCATCCAGATAGATGTTGGCATTGGTGATGCGGTTGATCTCAATCTTGGCCATCAGCTATTCCCCTTCAGGGTTAACAGGTATTCCGAGGTGATCTCGGTCTCAAAGGTCAGTCGCTCCAGCGGCGGGGGCGGCGTGTATTTGTAGCTCAGCAACAGGTGACCGGCAGCCAGCTCAGTCTCTTCGTTACGGGCCGGGTCAAACCAGCAGCTGAAGCCCAGCAGCGCACCGTCGCCAATCAGTTTGCGTCCGTAGGCGTTGACCGATTCCGTCAGTGCATCAATCAGCGCCTGGGTGATGGGCTGGTCGATGTATTGCTGGCTGAAGTAGCGCAGGGACTCGTTGATCACATCGCCGGTGCGCCTGACGTTCTCAAAGTTGCGCATATGGGTGACCGTTGGCCAGGCCGCCATCCGGTTGCCCCACAGACGCAGGCCACTGCCGTAGCTGCTGAAGACCGTGGTGATGCCCTGTTCGTTGAGCAGGTTCACCTCACTCTGTGGGTCGTCAATCATCGCTGACAGCTGGCGCTCCACGCCGGTGATACCCAGAATCTCCTGATTGGAGGACGACCACCAGTAGCCCTTATCCAGGTCGACTTTGGCACGCAGACCTGCAGCCCGCTGGCTCAGCGGCTCCAGTCGCTCGCTATTGGTGGCCGCGTCGTACACTTTGACATGCGGATAGCACAGGCGGGCACGGTCAGAGCTGGTATTGAAGTTGATGGTGCCTTCCGGGCCACGCCCCGCCAGTGCCTGAGCAAAGGTGGTACCGATTGGGGCATCGATGTAGGTCACCGCACCCAGCTTTTCAGCCATGGCGATAAGCTCTACCGAGACGCTGTTCTGGGTACAGAACACCGGCGCAATCAGGATTTTGGCGAAATAGCCGAACAGGTTGAAGCTGTCGTTAAGCAGCTTCATGCCGGTACGGTTGCCTGCGGCGTTAACGGTACCGATGATATCAGCCGGAGTGACTTTGGTCGGATCGGCATAGTTATAGCTGGCCTTCACTGTTGCATCTGCAGCAATGCTCTTACCGAGGTTGGTAATCGCCCCTGTCTGTGCATCAAGCGAGTAGTCCTGACCTTCCACATAAGGCTGACCGTCGCTGTCCGGTTTCAGTACCAGTTGCGCGACCACCGGATTAGCCAGCTGTGCTTTGCCCGTCGCCTTGTCGAACGTTACGTCTTCATCGGCTACAGCGGTTTTATGCACAGCAGGATCAAGCACGTTAATGACCAGAACGGTGCCTGCGCCATGGTCGTAGATCGCATCCAGTGCCTGCGGAATGGTAAAGCCGGTGAGCTGGCTGCCAAACGCCGCTGCATCTTTCTCAGACAGGCACTGCACCAGCGTATTGACGTCGCCCATCGGGGCGGTACCAATCAGGCCAATGACGGCAGACTTCACCGTCTTAACCGGGCGGGCACCGTTTTCCACCTCAATAGTTTCGACACCATGCAGATAGTTAGCTGCCATGGGAGTCCTCCGTTTTCACATCGCTGTCGCCGCCGTTCCTGCGCTTTGGTGACTGCACAACCGGTGTGCTGGCGGGTTTAGTCTCTTCAGATACCGGCGTCAGATGCTTCAGCGCCACCAGTACCTTCACATAGTCATGTTCCTCTGGCAGGGAAACATTCTTCCCCGGCCAGAGCAGGATTTCGGTTCCGTCCGACAGCGTGACGCCGCTGGCCGGGCCGGAATAGCGGTATTGTTTCATCACTCGCTTTCCTCATAGTTCACTTCGGTTAACAGCGGGCCGGACGGTAAATCGCTGTCTTCGATAAAGACGCTTTCTGTCGCAAAGTCGAGGGCGTACTGCCACAGCCCCTTGACCTCACCGATAAACACTTCTCGGGTCAGCCAGATACGACGGCGGCAGTTCGGTGGGGTGTAGCCGCCGAGGATGCGGCGGACTGCATCCAGGACGTCTATCGCGCCTCTTTTGCCGTTGAGCTGGCGGAAGACCACCGTGACGCAGAGCTGGATGGTCTGGGGCTGAAGCACCGCGCCAATATCATCCGGTTTATCAAAGCGCGACCCGGCATAGCTCACCAGTAGCGCCCCCACAGAGTGATTCAGGCGGTATTCAGCCGGTTTCTCCGGGAAATATTCCACTGCCAGCGACGGGAGCTTTTCCCTGAGACGGGCTACAACCGCATCGATAACGGGCAGGACGTTCATCAGTATTTCTCCAGTAAGCCATCGCGCCCGCCAAAGGTGGGGCGGCGTGCCCGCGCCCGGATTTCACCGGACTCGGGCACATCTTTCTGAGTGGACTGCAGCCCCAGCGTGAGCTTTCCGTCACGGATGGCTTCCAGTTGACGGCGTGCCTCTTTATTGTCGTCCTTGACAGTGTCAGGCAGGTCGCCTTCAGGTCGACGAGCGTACAGGCGATAACGGGCCAGCGTGATGGCAATATCCCGCAGAACAGTCGGTACCTCCGCCAGCGGCAGGGTGTAGCGGCCACGCAGATGCGCATCAATCAACTCATCGGCGTAGCGAATGCAACTCTCAACCACGGCAGCGTTGACCGGGGGGGACTCATCAAAACCAACCGACTCATTGGTCAGCTCAATGAGCGTCCGCTCCGGCACCTGCTCCAGTAAGTCCGCCAGGGTGCAGTACATGTCACACCCCGCGCAGGATGCGGATAACGTCACCTGCAGCCAGTGCCTCATCCAGCGCAATCCCGGCAGAAACACCCGCCGGGGTGTCTTCCGTGGCGGCTGTCTGGGGCACGGCGCAGGCGTTAGCATCCGACTGAACGATCTGCCCTTTGGCAATGGCGGCTCCGACCTCGACGGCAACGATGCCCAGCACATTGACCGGGGTTAAATCACCGGCAGCGGCATCCACCTCCGCCACGCCGAGCGCCACGGCACCGGCCTGACAGGGCGCGTTATCGGCCCCGACAAAGCGCTGTTGCGTCAGCGCCGCGCTGGCCGTCACGGTAGTGGTCAGAATGACCTGCTGAGTTGTACCCATGACCATTTCCCCTTATTTAATGATGTTGGTGACGAGATACCCGGCATCGCCACCGACCACGGCGACTTTGTAGATATCGGTATAGCGGCAATACTTCACCTTGCCGCCGACGCCGTCGTATTTATCCGCTACCGGCATTCCTTTACGGCGCAGGGTATAGCCGAACGACGGCTCGTTTTCGTCGGCGCTGTCGGTGCCTGGCTGCGGCTTGCTGACGTAATGCAGCATCAGGTTGTCAGCCCAGATATCCGTCGGGACTTTGTCCTTGTTCTGCGCGTCTTTCATGGACGTCAGGGAGACCGGCTCGCCGACCACCACGTCGTCCATCTGGAAAAGGTCTTTCAGAATTTCCAGGGTGATGCGCTTACGCTCGTTGGCACCAATCGCTGCCTGAATCGCCGGATGGAACTTCAGAACCGACATCACGCTGGCCCCGATGGTCATCAGGTTGGGACGCAGGCCGGTGGCTTTACGTACCGCGTCAATCCCGCCTTCAATGATGCCAATCGGATCGCCCTTACCGCCGACCCAGCGTTCCGCAGCGGCCAGCGCTTTGACGTTAGCCGCCAGGTAGACGCTCTTGTCCTGGGCCAGTCGGGCCGCATACAGCTCACGCCGCAGATTGACACCACTGGTTGCACGACGGATGGCTTTGGCCTCTTCGTTGAACATCGACTCGGCCTGCTCGCGGTAGTCCACCGGCGCGGCCAGATCGTGCTCGTTGAGAACCAGATCCAGTTTGCCGGTTTTCTCACGCACCAGAACGTTACTGTCGGCCCCCACGGCACGTTCGGTGTCGTACTCCACAAAAGCGGACTTGCCAAAGGTCGGCACGCTGACGCCTTCCTTGTCGGTTTGTACGATGGGGAAGATTTTCTCGCCGATGAACGCGGCATTTTTATAGCCGCGAGCGATGCTGGTCAGCACCGGATCAACGACGCGCTTACCCTTTAAATAATCAGACATGCTCTCTCCTTAATCACAGGCAGCGTGCGACAGCAGCGTCATAGCTGATGCCTTCTTTTTTCGACAGTTCCTGCGCTTTCTGATGCAGCGCCAGACGTTCAGGATCGGACTCGGCAAACTCAGCCGGGGCCGATTTAACCGCAGGCACGTCAGCGCGGTCTTTGGTCGCGTGCTCGCTGAAATTCAGCACCGGCTCAGTGCTGTCCAGCAGCGTCCTGAATGCCGTGGCCAGCGGTGTGCGAATGTCGCCTTCAGCAAATTCGACGGGTTTATCGCCCGCAGAAACCGCGTCCAGAATGGCCACGACAACGGACTTCGCTTTGGGAGCCAGACGGCCATCGCCGACCAGTTTCTCGGCAAAGGAGACGTTTTCGGCATGCAGTTTGTCCTGCTTCGCCTTCGCTTCCTGCTCTGCACGCTGAGTGGCTTCCGCCTTCAGACGGGCGTTTTCCGCCTGAAGCGCTTTGATTTCTTCTTCAGTCATGGTGCTTTTCTCTTGTTGAGGGTTGGGATTGTCTTCACTGAATGCCGGTTCATCCTTGTCCGTGTCGCGGTACGCCTTCTCGCGCAGGGACTCGACCTGCCACGACGGGATCACCTTTTCCGTCTCATCCAGACCAAACTGGCCAATCAGAAAATCGCGCAGGCGGCCCCACAGAGTGGCATTGGTCACGTCGTTCCAGTCGGCGAACTCGACGACACCTTCTTCCTGCTCGCCGAACGACACCTGCTTCAGCCCCTTAATGGACGGCGGCTGTGCGCCCAGAAAGCCGACGTGACGCAGATAAAGCGTGCCGGGCTTCGGGTTGTTCGGGGAGTCAGGGAGATAGAACGAGGCCGAGACCTTCTTGAAGCGTCCGTTGTCCACCAGTTCGGCAAACTGCGGGTCAAGCTGATCAGGCTCCGCCAGCAGATCACCGCCGTTGAGAGACAGGGATTTCACCCAGCCCCATGCCGGGTCTTCCGTTTTGGGGTGACCGATGACGAGCGGTGCTTCGTGGATGGTCGGGTCGTAGGCTTTCACGCAGGCGGCCAGGTCGCTTTGCGTGAACGGCAACTTCTTGCCGTGCATATCGGTATGAGTACCGGCTTTAAAAATGTGAATGGCTGACATTTTGCTGTCCCGCGTTACGTTGTCGGGAACAGTGTGTGGAAAAGCCGCCAGCAGTGCTTTTAATCTGCTTTAGAAAAAATCGTGGGGGAGGAAAGACAGCGGAGGGAAACAGCGACGATTAAAGCGGCAAACGAGGGGGCTGTAAACCTTTATAAAGGCTCCGGGGCGGTTAACACGGTAAATCACCCGCCCCGGAGGGTAAAATTCAGCGACGGGCCGCAGATTCAAGATGCCGGACAACGGTATCCAGAACCGACTTTTCCGCCTCTGGCTGCAGTTCGCCATCGCCGGTGATGGGTAAATAAGGGCGGGCCTCCAGTTCAACGGATTCATTACGGCCAGTTTTGCCGCCGAACTGGTGAATGGCTCCGTAAACGACATTGGTACCTACCGCAGCCTGCCTGTCATCATAGTTTGTCGATACCGACCCCATCAGACGCCCGGTAAGCTGCAGCGTCTGGCCATCACGCTCTTCAGCCGCCAGCGAGGGTGTCCAGGCCGGGCGGCCCTCATCCATGAAGTTAAGCTGGGTCTCCGTCAGCAGGGTTCCGGCGATTTTACGCATCGCGGGTGTCAGGTCTGTCGCCGCCAGCTCCAGCGCATTCAGGCTCTGACGCAGCGATTTATCATTAATGGTGATATTGACCAGATTATCTGAAGCCATCGTTATCCTCTCAGTTCCTGCTGTGCCAGCGGTTTAAGGGTACCCTGATAGCGGGCAAGGTCGGGACGGTAAGCCGCGCCCGGCGCATAAGACCAGCCGACGTCGGTGGCCACCTTAGTGGTACCGGTGTTGAAGGTGGCGACGTTCTGCATCTCGCCGGTTTTCTCTGAGACCAGTTTCAGCTCCCACCCCATAGCATTGCTGGAGTTCACGACCTTCAGACCACGGGCGTGAACCTCCGCTGCACTCAGAGCAATCACCCCGCAGCGACAGCGCCAGCCGTTCGGTGGGTAGAACGCCTGCCAGAACGGGTCATCATAGCGCAGTACCAGACCATGCAGCGCCAGATGGCTCTTGCGGGTATGGCTGTCGTTGATGCCGGTATACATCCAGTACGGCCTGTCGTCGACGTTCTCCATCTGCTCAGCCCAGCGACCGGCGCTGTAGAGTACGGACATATTGGTGCGAAAGATGGTGTCGAGCCGCCACGGGCTGCCCTGCTGGATGGTGACCGGCTCGCCCGTTACCGGGTCGGTGGTGTCACGTGGCCCCCACCATCCCTTACGCTGCAGCTCCGGCTCCAGCTCCTGCCGGAACCAGCGGCCTGTTTTTCCTTCATCGACAGCCTGCTGCAGTGCCCCGCGAATATCTTCTAGGATATCCAGACGGGTCACTTTGGCGACGGTAAAGGCGCGGGCATGGGCATCCTGCCACATTTCCTCCCAGTCCCAGGTGATTTTGTAGCCCTTTGATCGCAGGTAAGCGATAGCCCGCTTTGGGGGTAATGTCATGCAGTAGGCCAGTTCAGTCGTGGTTACGCTCATGCAGACGCCCCCAGAGACTTGCAACAAAGATAACCCTGGCCAGCCGCTCCTGCAGATCTTCAGCGTTCATCTGCGGGTACAGCTCGGCCAGTTCGCCCAGCAGCTCAGACGGGTTGACGCCGTTTTCAACCCGCTTAAACAACGGTGCCAGTACCGGCTCCAGCGTGCCGTTTAACGAGCCTCCGTTCATCAGAATATCCAACGCGTCGTCCAGGGCCTGCTGAGCCTGAATATCGGCATCCACCGCCTCGGCGAACGACAGTGGCAGTCCGTTATTCTGGCGTTCTGACGGGGGTGTTTCGTCAATATCCCCGTCCTGGAGCTGGTACTCGCGCTTGAAGTATTGCGGGGTGAAGACCACACCGGCGCGGCTGAGCTTCTCGTCGCGGGTCGCCTGGGTATCGTCAACCGTTCCCTGCTCCCACATCTTCCAGACGGGGCTGGCCACATCCCCGAAGTTCAGCGACACCGCCATTTTGATGGCCTGATTCACCGCGCTTTCCACAATATCGGCATCCGCGTCTCGGATATCATCCGTAACCTCCAGCCCGGCCTGCGCGGAGGCGCGGTTACTGTTGGCCTCGGTGGTCTGGTTCTGCCCCAGCAGGGCGATGGAGATTTCACTGCGGGCCAGCGTAATCAGGTTCTGATAAATATCGCTACTGTCCGCTTTGCCTGCGGCCTCCTTGATTTCGATGGAGGAATCATCGGGGATGGCCGCCACCGCGTCTTCCACCATTGCCTCCATGGAATCCAGCAGCAGGTCAATCTCACCCTGAGCGGTACCGCGCGGATGCTTGCCGATAACCCACGGTGAGCCGTATTTCTCGGCAAAGCGCACCCAGAACTTCATGCCGCCTTTTTTGAAGGTCACGGGCCAGAAGCACATCGACAAATCAGGGAAGCCATACGGGTTGTCGTAGGTCGCATCCTGACGCGGTACCACGAACTTGTTCAGCGGTACCGGCTCGCCTTCCAGCCCGGCGTCTTTAGCACGAAAGCGCAGCAGGTTGTCATTGTCGAACTGGAACCATTCGGGCGGTTTCCCCACGATATCAGCGATAGCCCAGGACTTTACAGAGCGGCCCCACATGATTTCGCAGGGCTGATATCCGTAGAGAACGGCGTCGGTCATCTCGCCGATAATGCGGGAGATATCCAGATCGTCGAGCATATCCCGGATGAAGCTGAATACCCGCGCTGGGGCATGGCCACGCTCCAGACCCCGCTCCAGCGATTTAACCGCCGCCTTACGCCTGCGGATACAGCCACCGACCAGCGGGTCGGTACGCAGCTCGCGATAGATACGGATATCGCGGCCCTGAGACTTGAGAATAGGGTCGGGGTTGGGCAGGTACATCCCCAGCCCGAAGAAGTCGATGGAACGGCTGCGCGAGGCAATCTGCTCCGTCAGTGTTTTAGTGGGTTCAGCAAATTTGACGAACTCACTGGGTGAAACCCAGAGACCTCTGGCCATCAGTATCCCTCCAGCATACGGGCAGACTGGCGGCGACGGCGCGAACTCGCCTTCACCGGCCCTTTGTTAATTTCACGGCTGGCAAACCAGGCCAGTGCCACTGCAATGGCGGAGTCACCGTGGCGTTTACCGCCGTCAGATTTGGCTTTTGAGCGCTGTTCCGGTACGCGGGGGACGCCGTTTACCACCTGTACGGCCCGCAGATCGTCCAGCGTGTCTTCATCCTTTGGTAAATCCACCAGGTTACCGTCTTCCAGCGCAGCTTTAACCGGCGGCATATGCTCCCGGTACCAGCCCTCGGTTGGCATCACCTGCTTAACCCGGCTGGAGCCATAGCGCTGCATGGCATATTCAGCAAGGTAAGCGCCGTTGCCACGAGCGTCGAACGCGGCACCCAGCAGGCCGGGCAGGCCGTCCATCAGATACCAGGTGATTTGCTCCTGCTGTTTGAACGGCACGTTGCGCAGCTCCATCACGAACGGCACCCGGCGTACCAGGTTTTTCTCCTGCAGCAGGGGATAGTCCACCGACAGATCACCGCTGCGACCAAAGTCGCGCCCCAGGAAAGAGCGGGCATCAGCGGGTAGTGCCTCCAGCAGCGGCTTCAGATGTGTGTCCAGCCAGTCCTGCGTCTCGCTCCAGCGCACCTCGTCAGGCAACAGCTCGTAGCCCTCCGGACAGGTCAGACGCAACACCGGCGTATCAGCGGACATGCGGGACTCAATCAGGGCACGGGACAGCCAGGCGCCGCTTCCGTTGGCCGGGATACAGTCAAGCTCCTCGGATGCACCGGCACCGTAGAATTTGTACACCGACGCCATCCACGCCTGTTCAGCGGCCTCCGTCCATTCCTGCCCGGTGCGCAGACAGACGCGGTGGAACAGCCCTTCGGCCACGGCTTCTTTGAAGGTGATGCGTTGTACGCTACCGCCCTGACGCCCGGCGCGGATGTCGGTGATCGTCGTGTTAAATTCATTGTCATCACCGTCATGGGTGGAGATAACCCGCACCTTACCGCCCCAGATCAGCATCGCCATTGCCGCTTTCAGCAGCTCTTTCAGTTGCTCATGGAATGCGGCTTCATCAATGACGATAACGCCCTGACGGCCACGCAGGTTAGACGGGCGGCTGGAAAGCGCGACAACACGGAAGCTGGAGTCGGGAAACTTGATGGTGTAGGTCTTGATGTGTTTGTCTTCTTCCTCCTCTTCCCAGAAGCCTTCTTCGATTTCGCTGGCGGCATAGTTGAACGCCCGCGCCCACATGGCACAGGCCTGGATATATTCAACGGTCATGTCCTGGTTATAGGCGATGTAATACACGTTCATCCCGCCCGCAGCTGCCGAGGATGCGGCGGTCAGCACGTTATCGGAGGCTTCAGCCCAGGTGATACCGGTACGGCGACTTTTCTCCATAACCTTGAACGGCGATGTATCAGCCACCCAACGCTGCTGGTAGGGCAGCAGAACGGGAGGCGCGTCATAACCGGAGGTATCGGGTATTACTGGCGCAAGCTGACTCATGTGGCAATCCCCAGAATTTCACGGCGCAGCGCCTGTACCGCGTCGGCTGACAGGCCACCCTTGCGGGCAATTTTCTCGGCGTTGCTGGCCGCCTGTTGCGCTCTGGCGCGGACTTCAGTCTGGAACTTCTTCAGGTTGACGGACGCGCGGGACAGCGTGGCCACGTTCTTCGCCACCTTTGACAGCAGCGCCACGCGCTCTTTGGGGTCGACGTCGCCTTCTTCCGCTTCCTGCAACTGGACAATGCTCTCGAACAGCTCGGTCTGAATCAGGGCGATCACCGCCTCCGAACGCGCATCCTGATCGTCAGCCGCACCCTCGGTCAGCATCCGGGCTGCTTCTGTGGCCGCCCGGATGGCACCATAGCGGCGCTCAATCTTCTGGCCATAGCGATGAATGGCGGATTTGCTGATGACATACCCCTGCTCACGCAGCAGGGACTCCAGCTCGGTATACCCGCTGAAGCCGGATTCAGTCAGCGCCCGCTCCAGCCAGCGACGCACGTCTTCCGGCAGCTTTTCTATCGTGCTGCGTCTGGCCATCATTCACTCCAGTACTTTTCCGGGCGGGCGATGCCGGGGCCGCATTCCACGGTGTATTCCACCAGGTCAACGCCAAGGCGGGTCAGGTCAGCAAACCAGTCGCCGGAGGGCTTCTTCTCCAGATCAACCATCCTGCGGTCTGACAGATAATCCAGCTCCCGGCGCAGCTCCAGCGGCGTGGTATCCGGGTAGATGGCGAGGGCCACGTCCAGCAGCAGCGTTTCGCTGGCGGTATACGGACGGGTTTTGTTCAGGGCAACCAGCAGACTCCAGCGCAGGGACTCCCGGCGCACGCGGGCGATATCAACCATTGTGACCTCCTGTATGGCGGTACCCCTGTACCACTTCCAGTTTGTTATAGAGCGCGTCCAGCTTGGCCTCGATGACCGTCTGTCCCCGGATGTAGTCCTCGCGGCGGACGTAGTTCAGGGGCAGTTCAGCCCGGAAGCGCATGAACTCTTTCTCCAGTTCACCCCAGTTAGAGGTGGACTGTTGCAGCGACTGTTCAAGGGAGGCGAAACGCGCCGCCTGACGCTCCTCCGCCTTGCTGAACAGCCACTTCGCAATACCACCGACAAAGCTCATGAAGGTGATGAGAAAACCCACCACCGTCCAGAATTCAACCTGCAACGTCATTTCTGTAATCCTTCCCGTTCGTCCAGCAGCCGGTTTATCTGGCTGCGCCAGATGCGGCACTGCTTCGCGTTGTCGATGATGTTGGCGAGGACGTCACGCTGGGTGACGCCTGAGTCGCGTAACCAGGCACCAGTGGTTTCAGGCTGCCCGGGCGCTGCGCCAGTGCCGGTGCCAGCGGCGGCAGTTGTGTCTGAATGACCGGTGTCGACGGATGCGTCGTCATACCCGAGTGCGGCGTTGTACTGGCGCACGAAACCGCGAGTAAACACGCACTCAATGGGATGGCTCTTACCTTTTTCATCAATCCAGCGCTGTGTGACATCGTTAACCTGCCTCTGTAGTTGTTGGTTCCGGCTCTCCAGCCGGGCTATCTGCTCCAGGTAACCGGCTTCTGCTTGGTGCCCGGTTGCAACCTGTTCCTGATAACGCTGTGCCCAGGCCTTCAGCGCAGCGTTCTCACGCGTTGCCTGCTCCGCTTTGTACGTATCGAACGCTGACTGCAGCTGGCTTATCGCCTTATCTCCATCACGTGAGGCATTTTCATGCCCACTCCGGTAGCCCAGGTAATAAAGCCCAATCAGAAAGGCGTTTATGACTACCGCCAGCAGCAGACTGCGCCACGGCAGGTTTTTCAGCAGGCTAGTCCACACAGCTGCCGCCTCCCCAGGTGAGATAACGGGGAGCCAGCTCCCGCAGGATGCGCTGCGGGTAGTGGCGGTTCTCGCGCCAGTTGGCGGCGCTTCGCCCGGCATTAACCGTGGCGACATGACCGAACCAGCGGGTGCCATCCAGCCCCTGTTGCGTGGCCAGACGCTTGTCACGCTGCACCCAGCCCAGACCGCCGTTGTAGCCTGACATCGTCATGGCCATACGCTCGCAGTTGTCGGCGGCGCTGACGCGCTGCCACAGCCAGCGGTCATAGCTGACCAGCGCCCGAATAGCCCAGGCGGGGTTAAAGGGTTCACGGCTGTTAAGCCCTGGTACCAGTTGGCTTATCCAGTCGGCGGTGGCGGGCATAAACTGTGCCATTCCCTGAGCGCCCACCGGCGAGATGGCATCAGGTCGCCAGCCGCTTTCCTGATGCAGCTGTGCCGCGAAGTCCGCCACCGGCGCGGAGAGTCCCCATTCCAGCCGGGCATTGCGGATCACATCATCGCGATATTGCAGCGCGGCCTGCGGCGGCTGGGCGGCGCTGGCCTGACGGAAGAAACCACCACTCCAGAGCAACCCGGCCACAAGGGCTGTAGCAGACAATTGCCACCAGAAGCTGTGCTTCCCCGTGCGGGGCTGACCGTGACGGGCCAGCTCAATACCCAGTCCCAGTAGCACCATTACGGCCCAGATAACCTGGGGCCAGTACATGTAGAGAGTCATCATCACAGCCCCGTCGCTACGGCAAGACAGACCGCTGCAACAATCAGCGCCCGGCGGATCAGAGCCGCAGAAAACACCAGATGGAGGCCGGTCTGGACAGGGAAACGACCACTGGCCATCAGCTTTTCATCATGCTTCAGATACTGACCGGGGCGTGCCTTGGGGAACAGCGAACGGTCAAGCCAGTAACCGAGCACTGCCGCCAGCGTGATAAGCGACAGCTTGTACACCACCACCGGCAACTGTTGGGGCGAGACCAGACCGATGGTGCCGAGCAGCAGCACGGCAGTCAGCAGCCAGCCGCTGAGACGGGGCTTTTTAACAGGGGGAATGAATTTTTTAATGGTTTTCATGGTGCGTCTCCTTGTGTAGTGGAGACAGCATCACAAATGTCAGGGGAAAGGGATTTTAAACAGCGTTAATAGTGAGGCGATGGGTCAGCGCCGCATCATGGCTTTGAAAGAACGACCAGCCCGGTGCGGCGAACACCGGGCTGGTCATCAACCCACAGGTATACGCTGTGAGCCGACCAGGGTTCAGTCAGTCTCGCGAGACCGGACTAGCCTGCCATATTTTCATTGATTGCAAAAGGCTTACGGATAATGAAAGAACAATCTTTACCCATCGTTCCATGGATTGGCGGCAAACGCCGTCTGGCTAAGCATATTTTGCCGCTGTTCCCGGCCCATACCTGCTATGTGGAGCCGTTCTGCGGCGCAGCTGCGCTTTACTTTCTCAAGGCACCCAGCAAGACCGAAGTCATCAACGATATCAACGGGGAACTGGTGAACCTCTACCGGGTGGTGAAGCATCACCTGGAGGAGTTCGTCCGTCAGTTTAAATGGGCGCTGGTCAGCCGCCAGATTTACAAGTGGTTGCAGGACACCCCGGAAGAAACGCTCACTGACATTCAGCGGGCGGCCCGGTTCTACTATCTGCAGAAGCAGGCATTTGGCGGTAAGGTGGCCGATCACACCTTCGGAACCTCCACCACCAGTGCGCCGCGCTTTAACCTGCTGCGTATCGAAGAAGAACTGTCGATGGCGCACCTGCGCTTGTCCAGAACGCTGATAGAGCATCTGGACTGGAGCCAGTGTATCGAACGCTATGATCGCCCGCATACGCTGTTCTATTGCGACCCGCCATACTGGGGAACGGAAGGCTATGGCGTGGATTTTCCACCAGGCAATTATATCCGCATGGCAGCGCTGGCCCGGAGCATTAAAGGGAAGATGGTAATATCGGTGAACGATATCCCTGAAATGCGGCAGGCGTTCAACGGTCTGAACATTCAGACGGTGGATATCAGCTACAACCTGAAAGTGACTGGAAAAGCCACCCTGCGGAAAGAATTGGTGATTTGTAATTTTTGATGGGTAGATGGGGGTAGCTCAGGTGGAGCTGCTTATGCAGCACCACCTGAATGTTTAGCCCTGTCTCGGGCATGACCAATAGTCATTATCAGGCTCTGGCGAGAAAACTTTCAAACAACCTGTCCTCGGGGCTTTACCATCGGCGGTCATAGGCACATGTTCCTTGTCCAGTTTCACGGTCAGGTCTCCTCCGGGAACATCGGTTTTATCGAAAAAAACAGCCTGACATGCTGATTTAGATATTTTCACTTCATGGACACTATTTGATATGAACAAAAAACAATTATGGCCAGAGGCCATGTAATCACTCGGGATATTATTCTCATCTTTGATATGAAACTGAACCGTTGTCACCGAGCGTACGCTATCCTCAGATACTTCGAATTTTTCAAAGCTTCCCGCGTACTTATCTAAACCGGGAAGTTGTTGACGGATAAAAGGCAATTCACGCTTTACAACTGGATTATTAGTTTCAACGCTAAAAACCTGCTGCTCCTTAGCTGGAGTGGAGATATCAGTAGGATCAACATTATCTCCACACCCAGACAAGACAAATACCAACGGTAAAAATAATTTGCGCATAGTCATATCCTTATACCTTTAATGTTCTTAATGGGAACAGATTAACCCGTATTTTTCAGGCGTTCTAACTTGGCAGACAACTCCTTAAGCTGTCTTTCCATTTCAATTACTCGCTGTTTTTCTTCAGCGCCTCGCATAAGGTCTCGTCGAACCTCGGGATCTAACTGGTTAAGTAGCTCAAGCATTTTGAGGTCGGCTTGGCTTAGGTTTTGAGTAGCAGGTTCAGCTTCCTTCGATGTGTCATCCCCCTTGCCAGCGAGCAACCAATCTAAAGATACCCCTCTTTCCTCTGCGAGATTTACGCAAATTGAATAAGGCACAGAATCCCGCTTTCTCCAGCTGGCTAAAGTTTGTCTGTTAACGTTCAGTGCCCGAGCCAGCTCACTATCGTTATCGACCTGGAACAGTGACATGAGTCTCAGAAGCACGGCATCAACGGCCTTTTTATTCATTTTAAATAAACCTTGCTTGAGTTATTCATTCTGAATAAGTACACTTATTCATATTGAGTACATCATAACCTAACAGGAACACGGTGCATATGAACAAACAACAAGTTCGGGCACGTCTGATTGAACGCGGTAGTAGCCTGCGCCAGTTCGCGCTTAATGCAGGCTATGAACCGCGAACGGTAACCCAGGCGGTAAGTCGCTGGGCAGGCAAAAGCGAACTCCCCCGAGGTCGTCTGACCTATCGAATTTTGCGCGATCTCTCCGTCGTAATAGGAAAAGAAGTTACCCCTGGCATCCTGAAGGAGGCGTCATGAGTAAACCTAATACATCCAGTTCCGGCGCACGAATCTTGCGCGTCCTTAAAGCGCTGCGCGGTCACGCGCTGAACGGTGTTTCTAACGGTGAACTGGCATCGGCTCTGGGTGAATCCCCCGCCAACATCAACCGGGCGCTAAATACCCTTATCGAAGAAGGGCTGGCGATGAAGCTGGATAACGGGCGCTTTGCCCCTGGAGTACAGCTTTTACAAATCGCCATGGCACACAGCAACGAGATGGCGCGGGCGCAGGATCGTATCAATGAAATTAACCAGCGTGTTATGGCTGGCAGTCGTTAAGGAGTTGAAATGGGACGTACAAAATCACAACCAGCTGAATTCGTGGAAGATGCGCCGTTGAGCGATGGTCTTAATGTTAGTCTTAACGCCATGACCGAACATCGCCTTGAAATCATGCAGCAGTTTGGTGAGGGCCTGCCTTATGAACGCGATCGTATCGTTCATGAGACTCGTTTCTACATGGCACAGAGTGCTGAAGCTATGCTGGAAGCAGGTAAGCGACTGATTATCCTAAAAGAGAATGAACCTCACGGCGACTTTATCAATATTCTTGAGAATGATCTTGGCCTAGAACCTCGGGTTGCACGTCGCATGATGCAGGCCAGCGTAAAATTCTTGGGGAATAGTGATGAACCCCAAAAACGGACAGCGCTGACCGTTTTAGGCAAAACCAAGTTGTATGAGTTGATGGTTCTGGATGACGAAGAACTTGATGCTTTAGCGGATGGTGGAACCGTCGCCGGGGCAACACTTGACGATATTGATCGCATGACCAGCCGCGAACTTAAAGCCGCCCTGCGTGAAGCCCGAGAAACCAACGCAGCGCAGCAGCGTGTTCTTGCCGATAAAAACGAGAAAATCGACGCACTCTCCACAAAGCTGGAGAAAAAATCTCGTATCAAGCCCCCCAAACCAGATGAAGAGGTAAAGAAGATTCGGGCGGAAGTGACAGCAATAGCCACTGAAGCAGAGGCCGCCGTCATTGTCCATCTGTCCAATGCCTTCAGTACGCTTAGTGCCTATTGTGACGAGCATCAGTTGGATATCCCGAAAGACTTTATGTCCGGCCTGGTCTGTCAGGTGGAACGAGGTATTCATGCCCTGCGTGAAACATTCGATCTCGAAGCAGCTCCTACTGGCAACGCCGCCCCCTCATGGCTGACTGACCCAGAACCCCAAATTACCCATAACGCGGGGGAATAACGGATGAGTGCCGCCCTGACTGAACGACTGGTTTCTGTTGCCCGCGCGGCACGTGACGCGGGGCATGGTAAGCGCGGTGCGATATACAACGCCGCCTGCGCTGAACTGGGTATATCCCGCGCCACCCTGCTGCGCAAGCTGAAGGAGGTATCAGTGACTGACAAGCGTAAGAAACGCGCCGATGCCGGACGCAGTGCCCTGAACCGCGACGAAGCCGCGTTGATATCCGCCACGCTGCGCGAGGCCACCCGTAAGAACGGTAAGCGCCTGTATTCCATCGCCGACGCCGTGGAGACCCTGCGGTCAAACGGCTTTATCACAGCAGGAAGAACGGATGAGACGACAGGCGAGTTTTTCCCGTTATCGGAAGATGCCATCAGCCGCGCCCTGCGCAACTATGGTCTACACCCGGAACAGCTGGACGCACCGACCCCGTCCTGCGAAGTGGCCAGCCTGCACCCCAACCACGTCTGGGAAATCGACGCTTCACTTTGTACGTTGTACTACCTGAGCAACGGCCATAAAGGGCTGCAGGTGATGGACAGCGCGAAGTTCTACAAGAACAAGCCTGCCAATATCGCCCGTATCGCCAGTGACCGCGTGTGGAGTTACGAGATTACCGACCATACCAGTGGCTGGATTTACGTTGAGTACGTGATGGGGGCGGAATCAGGTGAAAACCTCTGTTCTGTTCTTATCAACGCCATGCAGGAACGCGGTGGTGCCGATGTGCTGCACGGTGTGCCGAAAATACTCTATCTCGATCCCGGTTCGGCGAACACCGCAGGCATGACGAAAAACATGTGTCGCTCGCTGGGCATCGACCTGATAGCACACAAGCCGCATAACGCCCGCGCCACCGGGCAGGTGGAAAAGGCCCGCGACATTATCGAACGTAAGCTGGAGCCAGGCCTGAAATTCCAGCCGGTTCACAGCCTGGACGAGCTGAACGCGCTGGCCGTTAAATGGCGCAGCCACTTTAACGCCACGGCTGTCCACAGCCGCCACGGTAAAACCCGCACCGATATCTGGCTGAAAATCACCGCTGAACAGCTGAAGAAAGCGCCATCCGTTGAGGTATGCCGAGAACTGGCGGTGGCTGCGCCGGAAAGCCGCAAGGTCACATCAAAACTGCGTGTACCGTTCCGGGGAACTGAATTTGATGTTTCGACGGTGCCGGGCGTACTGGTCGGCGAAAAACTGATGATTACCCGTAACCCATGGCGCAGCGATGTGGCGCAGGTGGTACTGACCGGCGAGGATGGCCACGAGACGTTCTTCCTGGTCGAAGAGGTCAGAAAGAACGAGTTCGGCTTTGCCGAAAGCGCAGCGGTGTTCGGCCAGAACTATAAGGCTCTGCCAGAAACTCCGGCGCAGACGGCGGCAAAAGAGATCGAAGAGCTGGTTACCGGTACGGATAACGCCGCTGACGCAGCTGCCGCACGTAAGGCGAAGGCGCTGCCGTTCGGCGGGCGACTTGATCCGTACAAACATATCGACGACACCACGCTTCCGACCTATATGCCGAAGCGCGGTCAGGCTTCAGACGTGCGCGGGCCACGTATTGAGCAGCGTCCACTGACCCATGTGGAGGCTGCGAAAGCCCTGCGTGAGAAGTTCAGCGCTAGCGGCCATACCTGGACGCCGGAACACTACCGCCAGTTGACAGCGCAATACCCGGATGGCGTACCTGAAGCCGCGCTGGACGACGTGATGACAGCGCTGGCTGGCCCGGCCCGTAACGGCATTATCAGCATCGTTAACGGCAACTGAGGAGGAAAACATGCTGGTACTGAAGCAGCAGCTTAAAGAGGCCCGCATCCCACAGGCGGTGGTGGCAAGAGCCGTCGCCGTCTCTGAGGCCACCCTGGCCCAGATTGTGAACCATAACGAGTGGCCCCGAACCAGCCCGGAGGATGTGCGCCAGCGTCTGGCGTCGTTTCTGGCAAGTAAGGGGATTGATACAGCGAAGAGTTTTGATGCTGCACAGGGCGCTGCCACGCCCCGTACAGCGGGTACTACCAACCTCAGTGAGGAAGAGAACATGTTACTTAAAAAGCAGGTGTTATTTCCAGCAACCAAAAAAGCGTTTGGCCTGTTCCGCGACCCGTTCGCCGATGACGCCATGCAGGGCGCGGACGATGTATTCACCACGCCGGATATCCGCTATGTGCGTGAGGCGTTATATCAGACGGCCCGCCATGGCGGCTTTATGGCGGTTATCGGTGAGTCCGGCGCGGGTAAATCCACGCTGCGCCGCGACCTGATTGAACGCATCAACCGCGAGAACGCGCCGGTGATTGTTATTGAGCCGTACATCATCGCCATGGAAGACAACGACGTGAAGGGCAAAACCCTGAAGGCTGCAGCCATCGCCGAAGCCATCATCAGCACCATCGCGCCACTGGAGAACATCAAGCGCAGCCAGGACGCCCGCTTCCGCCAGCTGCATCGCGTCCTGAAAGACAGCTGTCAGGCAGGCTTCAGTCACGTTCTGGTGATTGAAGAGGCCCACAGCCTGCCCATCCCGACACTGAAGCACCTCAAGCGCTTCTTTGAGCTGGAGTCCGGTTTTAAAAAGCTGCTGTCCATCGTGCTGATTGGCCAGCCCGAACTGGCCACCAAGCTGTCTGAACGCAACATGGAGGTGCGCGAAGTGGTACAGCGCTGTGAGGTGGTGGAACTGCTGCCGCTGGACAACAGTCTGGAAGAGTTTCTGACGTTCAAACTGCAACGCGTCGGTAAACAACTGGCCGACATCATGGACGCCAGTGCGGTGGATGCCATCCGCGCCCGCCTGAGTAACCCTGGCAGCAGCCGCAAGAATCTGGTCAGCCTGCTGTATCCGCTGGCCGTCAGTAACCTGGTGATAGCCGCCATGAATCTGGCCGCTGAAATCGGGGTTCCGCAGGTCAATGCTGACGTTGTTAAGGGAGTTTAACCATGAAATCTATCATCAATATCAACCAGCAGATGAGTAATGTTTGTTCCGCTATTGCGGCGCTTAACGCCATGAATACCACGGTGCAAAGCGTCATGATTGCGGGCAGTAAGCCGGTCATTCGTATTGCTCGCAACGGTTATTGCGCCCGCCTGCTGGAGCAGGGAAAAGCGAGTTATACCCATATGGGGCATGACGGTTCAGGGCGCTTTAAACAGGGCGTCTTCGAATTGCATGGCTGCCGTATTACCTGGTCAGAGTCATTACATTAACCATAAGGTGAACAGAGATGAGTGAAGTAAATAAAGAAGACTATATGAAAGACCGCAAGGGGCGCCTGGTGCCGGTTGACCAGGTGTCTGACTATGACCTTGCGATGGATACTTTCGTTAAGGAACAGGTTGCTGCTGCGAAGGCTAAACGCGATGAGCTTGCCTACTTCAAGCGCCGCGCCTTTGACGAGTGTTATGCCTGGCTTGACCTTGTGGCCGAGAAGTACGGCAGAACGCGTGGGGGTGCCAAAGGCAACGTGACCTTTAGCAGTTTCGACGGTAGCCAGCAGATCACCATTCGCGTACAGGAAACCCTGACCTTCGGGCCAGAGCTGCAGATTGCCAAAGACCTGATTGACGAGTGCGTCACTGAATGGTCTGAGGGCGCGAACGCTAACCTGCGGGCCATCATCAGCGATGCCTTCCAGGTGGATAAAGAGGGCCAGTTGAATACCGGGCGTATCCTTTCCCTGCGCCGGGTCAAAATCCAGGACGAACGCTGGAATAAAGCGATGGAGGCGATATCGGAATCACTGCAGGTAGCGATGTCCAAAACCTATATTAATTTCCGGGAGAAAGATAAAAACGGGAAGCTGGTAAATATTCCGTTAGATATCGCTGCCATCTAATTTTAATTCATTTTCGTTTTATTTCGGCGTCAGCGCCGTGGGCTTCTGCACGCCGAAAACAGCATTGAGGAATAAATCATGTCCATCAAATGTTCCAACTGCAAGAAAGGTATCACCACGCTGAAGTTCAGCGAAGCCAGCATCATCATCTCCGGGAAACAACATGTCCCGGCTGTCCTCATCACGCTGGTATGTCCGCACTGCAGCCAGCACTACTACTCAGAAGTTCCGGCAATGGAATTTATCCCCTGCGAGGCCAAGCAATGATTACTCCGAAGGAAGCCGAAAAGCGTACCCGTGAAATTGTCGCGGAATATATCAGTGTGTGTGGCTGTGAAAACCCAAACCATATTCGACAGGTGTTAATCAAATTAATCAGCATGGCTTCACATGCCATCGTCGCAACCAATGGTCTGGATCAGGCCATTTACGCTCTTCACGCAACCAGTGACCACCTGAGAAAACTACCGCCACTGTATGAACTGGAAATTACTGAGGAAGGCCACGTCAGGATCATCGGCGTATCACGCCATTAATACGGGGAAAGAAGATGAAAGGTATGAAGTTATACAACCGCTCAACGATCTACCATCTGGCCCTGAAAACCTTCGGGCCGGAGGCCCAGGCACTGAAGCTGATGGAAGAGTCTGCTGAACTGGCCGCTGCGGCGGCCCGTAATATGAACGGGCTGGGCAACGAGGTTGACCTGGCTGGTGAGATGGCAGACGTCGAGATCATGATCGAACAGTTCCGTATTAACGGAATGGATAAGCTCATTGACTTCCAGAAGCAGAAAAAGCTGGAACGTCTTGCCGAACGCCTGGGGGTAACTTATGCAGCAGAATAATGAGAAGGTGCTGGAGAAGTTAAAGAAACTGCTGGCGCTGGCTAAATCCGATAACCCCCACGAAGCAGCGCTGGCACTGCAACGCGCCCAGAAGCTGATGCTGGCGTATAACATCACCCAGGATGATTTGGCACTCAGTGATATTGATGAAAGCATCAGCGGCTACTGGGCCGCAGGTAGCGTTAATCCACCTCGTTACATGCTGGGCCTGCTGGGTATTATTCAGGATGCTTTCGGCGTTAAGTCTATTATTCATTCTGGTTTTAAACCCAGCGTCGGCTTTTACGGTAATAAAGACCGGGTTGAACTCGCGTCATATACATGGGAGGTACTGGCCAGACAATTAGTTTCAGCACGTAAAAACTATATCCGACAGCAGAATAAAAGAATCAAAAATACGACCAAAACCAGCCGTGGTGACAAATTTGCTGAAGGCTGGGTGCTGGCTGTAAGTAGAGAGGTTCACCTTTTCGCCATGTCACGGGAGGAGCAGGAACTGGCCAAATTATGGCTGTCCCAGAAATACCCTGATACAGAAACAACAACAGGCCGTAAAACCGGGAAATCCCGTGACTCGGACATGTCCCGCCACCTGGGTTACAAAGAGGGGAAAAACGTCCGACTGCATCAGCCGGTTAACGGCCAGGAACGGCAGAAACTGGGGGCGGCTTATGATGGCTGAAACTATTGTGTGTGGCCTGTTCTGGTATTGTTTTGTGGGCTGGTGTACGGCTGAATTGCACCGCCATACCGGCTTTTATTCACGATACAGCGGTGCCTGGTGCTGGATTAGTTGGGCCGTTATATTCCTGTGCTGGCCTGTAGCCCTTCCTCTGTATGTTGACTATATCGGTGGTACCGGTAAAAGGAGTGGCGATAATGAATAAACAGCGTCTTATCCAACTCATTCATATTGCCCGCAATGACCTCCAGATGGATGAGGACACCTACCGCCAGATGCTACAGGGCCTGACGGGAAAAGCCTCAACAAAGGGCATGGACATGACCCAGCTTAACCGCGTACTGGAATCCATGAAGAAGAAAGGGTTCCGTATTAAGCCTGCCGGGAAAGCGAAGTCCGGGATACCGCTGGATAGCCACCCTCAGTCGAAGAAAATCCGGGCGCTATGGCTGGAAATGGCCGACGCGGGGGTTATCCGTGACCGTTCGGAAAAGGCGCTGACGCTTTGGGTTAAACGGGAAACGGGCATCAACGCGTTACGCTGGCTCAACGCTGAGCAGGCCAGCAGCGTGATTGAAAAGCTGAAGAAGTGGCAACGCAGGGCTACGGGGGCAAAGCGATGAGCGACATGAGTCAGTTTCGTAGCAAGGGGCCAGAGCTGCTGGTTGAGCTGGCACAACACACCTCAGAGACCGTCCGCGAGATTATTGATATTGATCCCGCCGTTTCCGACCAGATTGGTCAGGCGGTTGCTAACCGCATGATGCAGGTCTGGGGCGGGCAGAACGTCTATTTTCCGATGGGGATGGTCTGGAAGGTCAGCCAGCGCGATCGGGAAATTTTCCAGGAGTTCGACGGGCGCAACCACCACGAGCTGGCCCGCAAGTATGGCGTTTCGCTGCAGTGGATTTACAGCGTGGTCAAGCGGGTAAAGAAAGAAGAACTGGATCGGATGCAGGGTAAGCTGTTTGATGGTGAACCTGATGCCGATACGGGGAAAAAGGGGTAACATCTGCAATCAGGCTGGTGCGAGTGCTGTTTTTTTCGGGCCGGTCTGATTTTCACATACTGTAAGGCTATTGCATAAACCATCCAGTCTCTTCCCACATCGACCCGGTTCTTCCCACAATTATCTCACTCGTTCCCTGTCATTTATCTCATGTCTAATCAGCGGATATCGCATAGTTCGGCTCATAAACGTAGTCACCGTTCGCTGAGATGGTCAGCTTACCGTACAGCCCATCAATCACCGTAGCGCCGGAGGCGTTAACCGCATAGCTGACGACGCTGCCGTCCGCGCCGGTAACCGAAACCGAGGTTACCAGGGTCTGCGCCGGATGCGGAACGCCGTCCTGGCCGGAGAGGGCGTCAACGTCATTCATCACATTGCCAGCGGCGGTTTTGTAAGTGGTAATGGTCGGTTCAGCCGCCAACTGGTAAATCGTCTCCTGGGTGGCGATACTCATGTTGGTGCCGAGGTTCAGGCCGCCAATGCTGAGCTCCAGACGGTAGTCGCCCGCCGTCAGGCCCGGCAGCGTAATGTCCGAGGTCTGCACGCCGAGGCCGAACATGCCGAACAGGTTGCTGGCGCCGTTAGAGGTGAGCGCTTCCCACTGTCCGGTGCTGGAGTTGTACTTACTCAGGGTCAGCGTGGTTGAGCTGAAGATGTTAAGCAGCGCGGAGCTGGTTGCCTGTACGTAGAGGTCGACAACGGTGCCGTCATTGACGTGGAAGGTGTGGGTACCGCTGTTAACCACGTTACCCTCAGCGCCTTGCTCCGTTGGCCAGGTAAAGCCGATCGCCGCTTCGGTATTGATGTTGTCCGCTGCGGCAAAGGTCACCGAAGCCACTTCCATTGTCAGGGATTCCGACGGGGCGCTGGTGTTGCCAGCCGCATCGGAAACGGTGAAGTGGATGTCGTGCCCGCCATCGCTTAACCCTTCCTCAGTGGTGAACTGCCAGGCGCCGTTCGCGTCCACGGTCGTTTGACCAATCACCCGATCGCCGTCGTAAACGGTAACCGTTGTGCCGGCTTCCAGCTTGTTGCCGCTGAAGGTCAGTACGCTGTCGGCCTGGGTCGCACTGGCGGTGACATCTTCGCCCGCTTCGTTGCTAATAACCACGCTGGAGAGATCGACGCCGTCTGGCGCAACGGTATCAACCGTTACCGCTACCGGTGCCGATTCTCCTCTGCTGTTGCCAGCGGCATCAGCCACTTCATAAGTCAGGCTGTGTTCACCTTCTGCCAGCGTTTTTGCCGGGGTGACGGTCCAGTTGCCCTGATCGTCCACCGTTACTCTGGCGATTTCGCTGCCTTTATCACGTACGATTACCGTACTTCCCGGCTCTGCATCGCTGCCGCTGAGCGTCGGCGTGGCGTCGTTGATTGGGCTACCGATATCAAGCGTCTCGCCCGCATCGTTAGTTATCACGACGTTGGCCGGATCGATCGCCTCTGGCGCATCGCTGTCGACCGTCAGCGTAACCGTTTCGGACTCGCCGCTACCGTTGCCTGCCGCATCCACCGCTTCCCAGGTCAGGCTGTGTTCGCCGTCGGTCAGTGGCTGTTCTGCGGTAACAGACCAGTTGCCGTTTTCATCCACCACGGTGGAAGCGATAACGTTGCCGTTATCACGCACGACTACCGTACTGCCTGGCTCAGCGTCGCTGCCGCTGAAGGTCGGCGTGGCGTCTTTGACCGGGCTGTCGGCATTGAGGGTTGTGCCGCTGTCATTGGTTATCGCGACTTTGGATGAATCAATTCCCACTGGCGCATCGGTATCAACCGTTATCGCAACCGGCGCAGATTGACCGCTACTGTTGCCTGCGGCATCAACCATTTCCAGGGTCAGGCTGTGCTCGCCGTCGGTCAGCGGTTGTTCCGGGGTGACGGACCAGTTGCCATTGCTATCCACCACGGCAGAGCCGATAGCGGTGCCGTTATCGTAAACGTTCACCGTGCTGCCCGGTTCAGCGCCGCTGCCGCTGAGTGTTGGGGTGGCATCGTTGATCGGGCTACCGGCATTAAGCGTATCGCCCGCGTCGTTGGTCATCACGACCGCAGACGAGTCGATACCTTCTGGCGCAGTGGTATCAATGTTAAGAGTAACATCGCTGCTGTTCAGCGAACCATCCGGACTGGTGATCTCAGTGGTGATGGTGTGCTCACCGTCGGCCAGCGGCTGCTCCGGTGTGACGGACCAGTTACCGTCCTCGTCGACAACAGCGGAACCGATAACGGTATTACCTTCCTTAATGACCACTTCCGCGCCCGGCTGCTCACCGCTGCCGCCGAAGGTCGGGGTGTTGTCATTCGTGGTGGCGCCGTCGGCGATGGGGTTGCCCTCATCGTCGGTCATCTGCGGCGGGGTAACCGGCTGCGGTTCAGCGCCGGTATCGACAACCAGGGTGGTGTCGCTGCTGGTCTGCGAGCCATCCGGACTGGTGATCTCGGTGGTGATGGTGTGTTCCCCGTCGGCCAGCGGTTGCTCCGGGGTTATGGACCAGTTGCCCTGATCGTCGACCACGGCCTCGCCGATGACGGTGTTGCCGTCCTTGATAACCACCTGCGCGCCCGGCTGCTCGCCGCTGCCGCCGAAGGTCGGGGTGTTGTCACTGGTGGTGGCGCCGTCGGCAATGGTGTTGCCCTCGTCGTCGGTCATCTGCGGCGGAGTGCCCGGCTCTGGTTGTGGCTCAGGTTCAGGTTGTGGCTCCGGCTGCGGTTCAGCGCTGGTATCGACAACCAGGGTGGTGTCGCTGCTGGTCTGCGAGCCGTCCGGACTGGTGATCTCGGTGGTGATGGTGTGCTCACCATCGGCCAGCGGCTGCTCCGGGGTGACGGACCAGTTGCCCTGGTCGTCGACCACGGCTTCGCCGATGACGGTGTTGCCGTCCTTGATAACCACCTGCGCACCCGGCTGCTCACCGCTGCCGCCGAAGGTCGGGGTGTTGTCACTGGTGGTGGCGCCGTCGGCGATGGGGTTGCCCTCATCGTCGGTCATCTGCGGCGGAGTGCCCGGCTCTGGCTGTGGCTCAGGTTCAGGCTGCGGTTCAGCGCTGGTATCGACAACCAGGGTGGTGTCGCTGCTGGTCTGGGAACCATCCGGGCTGGTGATCTCGGTGGTGATGGTGTGCTCACCGTCGGCCAGCGGCTGCTCCGGGGTGACGGACCAGTTGCCCTGGTCGTCGACCACGGCTTCGCCGATAACGGTGTTGCCGTCCTTGATAACCACTTCAGCGCCCGGCTGCTCGCCGCTGCCGCCGAAGGTCGGGGTGTTGTCATTCGTGGTGGCGCCGTCGGCGATGGTGTTGCCCTCGTCGTCGGTCATCTGCGGCGGAGTGCCCGGCTCTGGTTGTGGCTCAGGTTCCGGCTGCGGCTCGGGTTGAGGCTCCGGCTGCGGTTCAGCGCTGGTATCAACAACCAGGGTGGTGTCGCTGCTGGTCTGCGAGCCGTCCGGACTGGTGATCTCGGTGGTGATGGTGTGTTCCCCGTCGGCCAGCGGTTGCTCCGGGGTTATGGACCAGTTGCCCTGATCGTCGACCACGGCTTCGCCGATAACGGTGTTGCCGTCCTTGATAACCACCTGCGCACCCGGCTGCTCACCGCTGCCGCCGAAGGTCGGGGTGTTATCACTGGTGGTGGCGCCGTCGGCGATGGGGTTGCCCTCGTCGTCGGTCATCTGCGGCGGAGTGCCCGGCTCTGGTTGTGGCTCAGGTTCAGGCTGCGGCTCGGGTTGAGGCTGCGGCTGCGGTTCAGCGCTGGTATCGACAACCAGGGTGGTGTCGCTGCTGGTCTGGGATCCATCCGGACTGGTGATCTCGGTGGTGATGGTGTGTTCACCATCGGCCAGCGGCTGCTCCGGGTGACGGACCAGTTGCCCTGGTCGTCGACCACGGCCTCGCCGATGACGGTGTTGCCGTCCTTGATAACCACCTGCGCACCCGGCTGCTCGCCGCTGCCGCCGAAGGTCGGGGTGTTGTCATTCGTGGTGGCGCCGTCGGCGATAGGGTTGCCCTCATCGTCGGTCATCTGCGGCGGAGTGCCCGGCTCTGGTTGTGGCTCAGGTTCAGGCTGCGGCTCGGGTTGAGGCTCCGGCTGCGGTTCAGCGCTGGTATCGACAACCAGAGTGGTGTCGCTGCTGGTCTGCGAGCCGTCCGGACTGGTGATCTCGGTGGTGATGGTGTGCTCACCGTCGGCCAGCGGCTGCTCCGGTGTGATGGACCAGTTGCCCTGATCGTCGACCACGGCTTCGCCGATGACGGTGTTGCCGTCCTTGATAACCACCTGCGCACCCGGCTGCTCACCGCTGCCGTCGAAGGTAGGGGTGTTGTCACTGGTGGTGGCGCCGTCGGCAATGGTGTTGCCTTCATCGTCGGTCATCTGTGGAGGAGTGCCCGGCTGCGGTTCCGGCTCGGGTTGAGGTTCCGGCTGCGGTTCAGCGCCGGTATCGACAACCAGGGTGGTGTCGTTACTGGTCTGGGATCCATCCGGACTGGTGATCTCGGTGGTGATGGTGTGCTCACCGTCGGCCAGCGGCTGCTCCGGGGTGATGGACCAGTTGCCTTCGTCATCCACCACGGTTTCGCCGATCACGGTGTCGCCGTCCTTGATAACCACTTCAGCGCCCGGCTGCTCGCCGCTGCCGCCGAAGGTCGGGGTATTGTCACTGGTGGTGGCGCCGTCGGCGATAGGGTTGCCCTCATCGTCGGTCATCTGCGGCGGAGTGCCCGGCTGTGGCTCAGGCTGCGGTTCCGGCTGCGGTTCAGCGCCGGTATCGACAACCAGAGTGGTGTCGCTGTTGCTCTGCGAGCCGTCCGGATTGGTGATCTCGGTGGTAATGTTATGCTCGCCGTCGTCCAGCGGTTTCTCAGGGGTGATGCTCCAGTTGCCGTTCTCATCAACGATGGTTTCGCCGATGACGGTGTCGCCGTCCTTGATAACCACTTCAGCGCCCGGCTGCTCGCCGCTGCCGCTCAGCGTCGGGGTGTTGTCATTGGTGGTGGTGCCGTCGGCGATAGGGTTTCCTTCATCGTCGGTCATCTGCGGCGGAGTGCCCGGCTGTGGCTCAGGCTGCGGTTCCGGCTGTGGCTCAGCGCCGGTATCGACAACCAGAGTGGTGTCGCTGTTGCTCTGCGACCCGTCCGGATTGGTGATCTCGGTGGTAATGTCGTGCTGACCGTCGTCCAGCGGCTGCTCCGGGGTGATGCTCCAGTTGCCGTTCTCATCAACGATGGTTTCGCCGATGACGGTGTCGCCGTCCTTGATAACCACTTCAGCGCCCGGCTGCTCACCGCTGCCGCTCAGCGTCGGGGTATTGTCATTCGTGGTGGCACCGTCGGCGATGGTGTTGCCCTCATCGTCGGTCATCTGCGGCGGAGTGCCCGGCTCTGGTTGTGGCTCGGGTTCAGGCTGTGGCTCGGGTTCAGGCTGCGGCTCGGGTTCAGGCTGCGGCTCGGGTTCAGGCTGCGGCTCGGGTTCAGGCTGCGGCTCGGGTTCAGGCTGTGGCTCGGGTTCAGGCTGTGGCTCGGGTTCAGGTTGTGGCTCGGGTTTAGGTTGTGGCTCGGGTTCAGGCTGTGGCTCAGGTTCTGGTTGCGGCTGCGGTTTTTCGCCAGCGCCGGTATCGACAACAATCGTCGTATCGTTATTGCTCTGCGAGCCGTCCGGATTGGTGATCTCGGTGGTAATGGTATGCTCGCCGTCGTCCAGCGGTTTCTCAGGGGTGATACTCCAGTTGCCGTTCTCGTCAACGATGGTTTCGCCGATCACGGTGTCGCCGTCCTTGATAACCACTTCAGCGCCCGGCTGCTCGCCGCTGCCGCTCAGCGTCGGGGTGTTGTCATTGGTGGTGGCACCGTCGGCGACGGGGTTGCCGTTATTATCGGTCATCAGCGGCGGGGTGCCGTTATTGCCCGGTTTTACACCGGTTCCGGTATCAACATCAGAAGCGTTGTCTCTGTTGCTGTGCGAGTTATGACTTGAGTTAAGGGCAACGCCTGCTGATATGGCGCCCACCGCAACTGCGCCGATGCCAAGCAGCATATTGGTACTGCTTTCTGCCACCACGCTCTCTTCGACGAATCCGGGGAGGGAATAAACGCCGGTACTGGTATCCAGCGCATACGTATAGGTTCCCGTCTCACCCATGGTGGTGACGGGCGGCATTTGCTCCGGAGCCATATTTTCAATAACGACGTCATAGCTGACGCTGCCTTCATCGACAATATGAAGTTCTGTCGCATCACCAGCTTTCTGCGCCTTAAAATATTTAATGGTGCGGCCAGAGCTGTTTTGCAATTCAAAGGAGGTCCCGGGAGGAGGAGCATCTAAGTACAGAGGATGCTGTTTCTCTAACACATATTTTGAAACCAACTTCCCGTCGTGATCCTTAACGAGTAAAATGACTGACATATGTTATTCCTTGAGCTACTGTTTTGGTAAAATCTGCCTGAGTATTACCAATGGGATAAAGTGATGTGATGCAATCGTGCGACCTCACACTGAAGAGGCATTAACAGCTTTTTCAATTTGGCCAATATCCGCAAACGACTCGTCCTGGCCGATTGAGTTAATGAAGTTATATAGTCTTACATTTCCTTTTGTTCCTATTCTCTGCATTATCCGATACTTATGAGCATGAATGGTTTTGGCTGATACGTTCATCAATTTCGCAATACGTTGAACGTTATATCCTTGTCTCATGTACTGGATCACCTGTAGCTGTTTTTTGGATAACCGGCAGTGGCGACAGCTCAGATAATCCCCTGGAGTACAAGAGATATCCTCCATACTCACGGCCTTGATTGTTTGCTCCAGCCGTGTGCGAATGAGTCCGATAGGTTTTTTATGGTTGAGCAGCAGGACGCCGCTATTACAAGCGGCGCATGTGTGGGAGCGAAAGTTCGAATGCCTGTCATTGAAAACAATGACAAGGCTATGCGGCTGGCGAAAACGAAAGTTTGGTAAACACAAGCATGGCAGAGCTGGTGTCGAACTCATGATAATAATGTCTGCCCGCCGTACCCCGGATATAGAATAGTCTCCGCTAACAATAATATTTTTATCCGGTCCAAGGATGGTTTTCATCATCGTGACCAATCCATAGACAAAAAAGTAATTATTGTTGCGCAGTAAAATATGTATGTTCTTGTGATTATGCATGAGTTAATAGTGCCTCAAATTATCGTAGCTAATGTTGCTTTAAACCATCCCCATTCCGGAATCGACCGTTATCAAGTTTTAGTTCGCCCCGATCTTTTAGTTCTTTCAGGACCCGACAGATTGAGCTCCTGGAAAGCCAGGAGCTATTTTCAATAAGGTAAAGAGCTGAAAATCGTTTTTTTAAATGCGAAGGCAACCTTTGCCATCGTTCAATTAACGAAATGACCTGCTCGTACGAGCTGCTTTTGCTTGTCGTGATATAATTTAAGAGATCAGAGTAATGACCTGAAAGAATCGACATCGTATCATCAAGCAAATCCTTTTCTCGCACCAGTTGCCAAAATCTATCGTAACTAAGAGAGTGAACCCTACCGTAATCCACCCGTTCGAGATAAAGAGGAAGAGCGTCAAGTGCTGGAGTTACGTCAACCACATAGGGCGCAGACAGTATATTCAGCATTTTTTCTTCATTCTTAACTCGCATTTTTAGTAAAAAATCACCTTCCAGGATAAAAAAAATGCGTCGCGAATGCTCATGGCTCAAATTGTAGCGCCGCTTACCTCGAATGATGCTATCAGGTTGAGCCAATGTGGAATGCTCGCTTAAAGAGGTAATAATTTTGTCATGGTTTACTATTACTCTATGCACTCTCTGTGCTCCATATTTTCCGTCTTCTCTGAGCGAATAATAAAAAATGACCCATGCAACAAGATCGCCGTCCATACTCCATTAACGGTTAAATTGGGGGGTAATATTCACCATAACTGCCTGACCTGCTTATCGTTCCATTTTTAATTCCGGAGTCAGGAGCACACCACAAAATTAAGTTAAATTACGTATACCGACTTGGGTCATAGTAATAATCTGTAAATATATTTCAATATTTTAAGACGATCCCCTGGTGGGCTATAAATCCAGCGGATGAGAATTTTCCGAGATATATATCTGTGTTAATTGTTAAAAGCAATGCAATTCTCTGTTAAACAGAGGATGCGCTGGCATTCAAACTGTTTTACCTCTTCTCTGTTTTTTCATAACCATTATGGCACTAGTGTTATTGTTTTGTTTGTTTTTTGCGTAAAACGCCTCTTTTTAAGGCTAAATTTAATGTTTAAGAAACCTTGGTTCTCATAATGGAATCAATGTTGCTAAATAAGCTAAGTGTAAATTTTCTACAACTGTCGCACGTTGCAAAACGTATGGTCGTATTCCTGGTTAAAAACAGGATAAAAAATAACCCTGAATGTGATAGCTTCATCGTTACAATTCCTTATGTTTTCCTGTCATTCAAAGCCATATGAATGTCAAAGTTTATTCCCTTGCTATTGCGTCTTTTTTCTTTGGTGGGCGATATCCTTTTAAATATGACTATTAAGAATTTTCCATAGTATAGGTTCGTGTTAAGTAAACCATGAATAAACAAAGATGAGGTTTGGCAGGTCATGTTCAGGAATGTTTTAGGTTATATGATCTTATCCACGAAAAGGGGAGCGGCTCTAAAGCCCGCCCCCCGTCTGGCGCGGCAGAGGGCCTGAACAAAGTAGCCCGAATAAGGCGTTTTCGCCGCCATCCGGCAATAATCGCGGTGCATTTGGTGGAACGGCCTGATGGCGCTGCGCTGATCGGGCCAGGGAACGGGGAACTGTAGGGCTGACAGGTGATATTTGCGGGTAGGGTGTTGCTGCGTCCGGGGGGATTGACTCGCTGCGCTCGCCCTGCGGGCAGCCCACTCACTATGTTCGTGGTCTGTCCAACTGGCTTTGCCAGTTGTCGAACCCCGGTCGGGGCTTCTCATCCCCCCCAGTATGGGGCTATAAACAAAGAAGCCTGCACTTGCGTGCAGGCTTCTTTGTAGAAGATGGCGGTGAGGGGGGGATTGACTCGCTGCGCTCGCCCTGCGGGCAGCCCACTCACTGCGTTCGTGGTCTGTCCAACTGGCTGCGCCAGTTGTCGAACCCCGGTCGGGGCTTCTCATCCCCCCTGTCTTTGGGATGAAAAAAAAGCTCGTACTTTCGTACGAGCTTTTTCTCGAAGATGGCGGTGAGGGGGGGATTCGAACCCCCGATACGTTGCCGTATACACACTTTCCAGGCGTGCTCCTTCAGCCACTCGGACACCTCACCATATTGTATTGCTGCCTGACCGCTTGGGGGGCAACGGGGCGCTACTATAGGGAGTTGCGCGAATACGGTCAAGCAGTATTTACGCTTTACTTCTCGTTTGGTTACGCATTGAGCATCTTCCACGAACAGCTTCCGCGATTTGCTGTTTTGACTCCATCACAAACGGAACGTAACCCACGACAGGCTCATTGAGCGCTTCGCCTGGAAGCAGTCCGCAGGGGGATTATTTAACGGCGGAATATGCGGAATAGGGTAGGAGGGCGCAACAAAAAAGGCCGGATAAACCGACCTTTTATTATCTGTACGCCATTCGGGCGTGAAAACAATCAGCGACTACGGAAGACAATGCGGCCTTTGCTCAGGTCGTACGGGGTCAGCTCAACAGTCACTTTGTCGCCCGTCAGGATGCGGATGTAGTTTTTACGCATTTTACCGGAGATGTGTGCGGTAACCACGTGACCGTTTTCTAATTCTACGCGGAACATGGTGTTAGGCAACGTTTCGAGAACGGTACCTTGCATTTCAATATTGTCTTCTTTGGCCATCTAATCCTCTGGGGTATCACTACCGTAATTTGAACCGGCAAGATAATGCCGAAGTTCTTTAAATAAGTAAAGATTTGTACGTTTAAAACGCAGCAAACAAGTTTTAGCGCATTACGCCGTAACGCTTTCCACACACGCAGCAAAGCCGCACGTAAAGCGCATCGTATAAGGGAGCGAAGAGATAAACGATGGGGCGTTACCTGACGCGAATCGGTTCCTTAACGGCAGCGGGGTAATGGGCTAAACCAACTCTGCGACGCAATTATAACACCCTGACAAAAAATGTACCGAAAACATTCACTCCCGAGGCGAAAATAACGTCCGCGGCACCCAAAAATGGCTGGGTAAACGTCGCTGACGTAGGGCATCAAGATGATCCAGATACGTTCTGCGCGGAATTTCGACAGCGCCCAGCGATGCGGTATGATCGTTCAGCACCTGGCAATCCATCAGTTTGCCCCCCGCGCGGAGAAATTCTGCGCAGAAGACCAGCAGGGCGGTTTTTGAAGCGTTCTCCTGACGGCTGAACATCGACTCCCCGCAAAACAGAGCGCCTTGCGATACGCCATACATGCCGCCAACAAGCTCATCGTTGCGCCACACCTCAATCGAATGAGCGTGCCCCAGTTCATGCAGGCGGTGATACGCTTCCACTACCGCAGGCGTGATCCACGTCCCTTCATCACGATCGCTTGCGCAGCCTGCGATCGTTTGATCAAAGGTGTAGTTCAGCGTCACGCGATAGGGCGAGCGTTTGTGAAAACGCTTCATGCTGCGACTGATGTGAAAGGCGTCCGGCCAGAGCACCGCGCGGGGATCGGGCGACCACCACAGGATCGGGTCGCCAGGTGAAAACCACGGAAAAATGCCGCGCTGGTAGGCCATTAACAGGCGCGCCGGGCTGAGATCGCCGCCGAGCGCCAGCAGGCCGTTTGGTTCACGTAAAGCGCCTTCCGGGGAAGGGAAGGCCAGAGAGTGACGAGAAAGCTGGACCAGCCGCATGACAGCAGAACTCCACTACGCGTAAGATCGTTAAATAATAGCTTACAGACCTTGCTTAAACTGGTAATAACGACCCTGCATGGCTAACAGATCTGCGTGATTACCTTGCTCAATTATTTGCCCGTTGTCCATGACTATGATGCGATCGAATCGCGCGAGTCCGCGCAGGCGGTGCGTCACCATCAATACCGTTTTTTCACGCATAACCGCGGCCAGCAGTTCCAGCATCTGGCTTTCGGTTGTGGCGTCCAGTCCTTCCGTTGGTTCATCAAGCAGCATCAACGGCGCGTCGTGCAGCAGCGCGCGGGCGATGGCCAGACGACGCAGCTCGCCGCCGGACAGCTGGCGACCGCCTTCGCCGAGCCAGCTGTTAAGCCCGCCGTCGCTGAGCAGCTTCTCCAGTCCCACCCGACACAGGGTTTCGGTAAGCCTCTCGTCGCTGGCTTCCGGCGCGGCCAGCAGCAGGTTATCGCGCAGGGTGGCGCTGAACAGATGCACGCGCTGCGGCACGACGCCGATGGTTTTGCGCAAGGTTGATTCGTTAAATGCCGAAAGAGGATTATCGTTAAGCAGAATCTCACCTTGCTGCGGGTCCCAGGCGCGGGTCAGCAGTTGCAATAGGGTGGATTTACCGCAGCCGGTGCGGCCCAGAATGGCAATATGTTCGCCCGGACTCACCTGTAGCGAAAGCGAGTCCAGCGCTTTCTGCGCCTGTCCCGGATAGCTGAAAGAGAGATCCCGCAGAGTCAGCGCGACCCGTTTCGGGACGCTTAGCTCGCTGTCCGGAAAAGTCACTTCCGGCTTTTGCTCCGTCAGTTCGCTGATGCGCAGCGCAGAGGCGATGACCTGTCCGAGGTGCTGAAAAGCGCCGGTAACGGGGGCCAGGGCTTCAAACGCCGCCAGCGCGCAGAACACAAACAGGGCGATCAGCGCGCCGGGCTGTGAATTACCGCCCACGCCGCCGGATGCCATCCACAGCATCAGCAGGACAGCAACAGCGCCAGTCAGCAGCATTAGCGCCTGTGAAAGCGCGGTTAGTTCAGACTGACGGCGCTGCGCTTCGTGCCACTGCAATTCCGTGTTTTCCATCTGCGCGCGATAGCGGTCGCTTGCGCCGAAAATCGTCAGCTCGGCCTGGCCCTGGAGCCAGGCAGTGAGCTGCTGGCGATATTGTCCGCGCAGATGCGTCAGGTTCTGCCCGGTGGTTTTCCCGGCGCGATAAAAGACCGGCGGCATAATAAACAGCGTCAGCAGCATAATGCCGCCAAGCGTGCAGGCGAGCGTAAAATCAAACACGCTCAGGCCGAGGGTGACCACCATGATCACCACAAACGCGCCTGCCAGCGGAGAAATCACGCGCAGGTAGAGGTGATCCAGCGTATCAACATCCGCCACCACCCGGTTGAGCAATTCGCCCTGGCGATAGCGCGCAAGGCCAGCAGGGGAGAGCGGGAGCAGTTTGCTGAAAGTGTGAACGCGCAGATGTTGCAGTACCCTGAACGTGGCGTCGTGGCTGACCAGCCGCTCAAAGTAACGTCCGGCGGTACGGGCGATTGCCGCGCCGCGAACGCCAGCGGCAGGCAGCATATAGTTAAAGCTGTAAATCCCAGCCACGCCCGCCAGAGCGGAGGCGGAGAGGAACCAGCCGGAGAGCGTCAGCAGACCGATACTGGCGAGCAGGGTGAGGATCGCCAGCGCAATCCCCAGAGTTAACATCCATTTATGACGTTTATAGAGCGTCAGATAAGGCAGCAAAGCGCGCATTTAAATTTCCTCCTGACGGTGAGCCAGCAGGGTGGCAAATGCCCCCTGCGCCGCGCTGAGTTCGGCCCAGGAACCCTGTTCAATGATTTGTCCGTCCTGCATCACCAGAATGGTGTCCCAGTCGGCAAGGTCTTCCAGCTGGTGAGTCACCATCAGCGTCGTCTGGCGGGTCGATGCCGCTTTCAGCGCCTGCATGACCCGCTGTTCGCTATGGGCGTCGAGGCTGGCGGCCGGTTCGTCAAGCAGCAGCAGTTTGCAGGGATTCAGCAGGGCGCGGGCGACTGCTACGCGCTGCGCCTGACCGACGGAAAGGCGCGCGGCCTGATCGCCCAACGGCGTATCGACGCCCTGCGGCAACAGCGGCAGAAATTCGCTGACCCAGGCGCTGTCGAGCGCGGCGCGCAGTTCCTGCTCGCTCGCTTCGGGACGCGCCAGCAGAACGTTTTTGCGGATCGTCGCTGCCGGCAACTGTGGGTTTTGACCTACCCAGGAGAGCTGGCGACGCCATGCCTCCGGCGATAAATCGCGCAGCTCCACGCCGTTAATACGTAGCGATCCCTGATAGGAAAGGAAACCGGAAAGGACGTTCAGCAACGACGTTTTGCCTGAACCGCTGCGGCCTACCAGCACCGCGCGCTGACCGGCGGAAAGGGTAAAGTTAAGCGGACCCGCCAGCGGTTTACCTTCCGGCGAAGTAATGATCAGCTCTTCCGCCGTGATGGCGAGCGGATCTTTTGTGGTCAGTTCCGCCTCACCGCGCACCGGATGGGCGAGCGGCGTTTCCATAAACGTTTTCAGACTGTCAGCCGCGCCGACCGCCTGCGCTTTGGCATGATAAAAGGTGCCGAGATCGCGCAGTGGCTGGAAAAACTCCGGTGCCAGAATCAGGGCGAGAAAACCGGCGGTCAGCGTTACGCCCGTACCGTAATGACCGAAATTGAGTTCGCCGAGATAAGAAAAACCGAAGTAAACGGCGACCAGCGCAATAGAAAGCGAGGTGAAAAACTCCAGCACGCCCGACGATAAAAAGGCAAGACGCAGCACTTCCATTGTCCTCTGGCGAAAATCCTGCGATGCCGCGCGAATATTCTCCGTTTCCGCTGCGCCGCGGCCAAAGATGCGCAGAGTTTCCATACCGCGTAAGCGATCGAGAAAGTGCCCGCTCAGACGCGCCAGCGCCTGAAAGTTACGCCGGTTGGCATCGGCGGCGCCCATGCCGACCATTGCCATAAACAGTGGGATTAGCGGCGCGGTGCCGAGCAGAATGAGCGCCGCCGCCCAGTTAGCGGGGAAAATCGCGGCCACGATCAGTAACGGTACGCAGACCGCCAGCGCCATCTGCGGCAGATAGCGCGCGTAGTAATCATGCATGTCGTCAATTTGTTCCAGCACCAGCGTGGCCCAGCTTCCCGCCGGTTTGCCCTGGATCCACGCCGGGCCTGCCTGCTGCAGACGGTCGAGCACCTGACGGCGGATCTCAAAGCGGATATGCTGACCCGCATGGAAGCCGACGCGTTCCCGCAGCCAGACCACCCACGCGCGCAGGACAAAAACCAGCACCAGTATGACAAAAGGCGTCAGTAGCGCCTCGCGCGGGATGTTATCGACGATCATATGTTGCAGAATGCGCGCCATAAGCCAGGCCTGGGCGACGATCAGCACGCCGCTGACAAATCCCAGCAGACGGGAGATCATCAACCAGCGTTGGGAAATGACACTTTGCTGTTTTAACCAGCGGGTTAGCTCTTTTTGACGGGTTTTATTCATTGCGCGCTTTGCAGGTGAGTTGTCAGTATTTTTCGGCAGGGCAATGTTACAACGGGGCAAAAATAAAGGCGACCTATAGTCGCCTTATTTACTTTTGTTACTGATTTGTAAAAGTTATTTGCACGCGTCGGCTAAACCGTCGAGGTAGCGTTCCGCGTCGAGTGCAGCCATACATCCCGTGCCAGCAGAGGTAATGGCCTGGCGGTAAATGTGGTCCATAACGTCGCCAGCGGCGAAGACGCCAGGAACGCTGGTCTGCGTCGCGTTGCCGTGAATACCGGACTGCACTTTAATGTAGCCGTTTTCCAGCTCCAGCTGGCCTTCGAAGATTGCCGTGGTCGGGCTGTGACCGATAGCGACAAACAGACCCGCCACGTCCAGCGCTTCGATATTGTCGGCATTCTGCGTATCGCGCAGACGCAGACCCGTTACCCCCATCTGATCGCCGGTCACCTCTTCCAGCGTGCGGTGGGTGTGCAGCACGATATTGCCATTCTCTACTTTATCCATCAGACGCTTAATCAGGATTTTTTCGGCGCGGAAGGTATCGCGGCGGTGGATCAGGTGGACTTCAGAGGCGATGTTCGCCAGATACAGCGCTTCTTCTACCGCGGTGTTGCCGCCGCCGATGACCGCCACCTTCTGGTTGCGATAGAAAAAGCCGTCGCAGGTTGCGCAGGCGGAAACGCCGCGGCCTTTGAACGCCTCTTCAGAAGGCAGCCCCAGGTAGCGTGCGGAGGCGCCGGTCGCGATAATCAGCGCATCGCAGGTATATTCCGCGCTGTCGCCGGTCAGACGGAACGGACGGTTTTGCAGATCCACTTTATTAATGTGATCGAAAATAATTTCCGTTTCGAATTTGGTTGCATGTTCATGCATACGTTCCATCAGCAGCGGGCCGGTCAGGTCGTTCGGATCGCCAGGCCAGTTCTCCACTTCCGTCGTGGTGGTCAGTTGGCCGCCTTTCTCCATACCGGTGATGAGCACCGGCTGCAGGTTTGCGCGTGCGGCATAGACCGCTGCGGTGTATCCCGCCGGGCCGGAACCCAGGATAAGCAGTTTACTGTGTTTGGTCGTGCCCATGAGATCCTCATTGTTGTTGGCAGGCAATGGGCTGGATTGTAGGGAATTTACCGGCGTAAAAAAAGAGTACAGCGATTTTGTTAACAATTTGTGTAATAGGGGGCATCAATGGGCGAATAGAAATCGTCGCAGCGATATAAACAATTTTACTTAAAGCAGCTGAGTTATAAGGTGAGAAAATGACGATTTGACGCTGTTGGCAATGAATAACTGGCATGTTGTACTAAAAATCGATGTTTTGCTTTGACAATCACCTGTTGTTTTGCGAAAACATTCGAGGAAGAAAAAAACAGTGTTATCTGTGTGTCGCATAATCATGCATGTTAATACCATGTTTACCGGGCTAGCGAAATCTACGCATGGTGTGGACAGACGCCATTCGTGATGTCGATAGCTGCCGTCAGGCAACGGTCTTCTCACTATAGATCAGGCTTGCGCGCCGTGACCCCCTCTGGGATCGGTCTATTGTGATGGGCATCGACTCTGAACATGATGTTTATAGAGTCAGGCAGGAATAGGGAAGGAATAAAGAGAGACAATAATAATGGTAGATAGCAAGAAGCGCCCTGGCAAAGATCTCGACCGCATCGATCGCAACATTCTTAATGAGCTGCAAAAGGATGGGCGTATTTCCAACGTCGAGCTTTCTAAACGAGTAGGACTTTCCCCGACGCCATGCCTTGAGCGTGTGCGTCGTCTGGAAAGACAAGGGTTCATTCAGGGCTATACAGCACTGCTAAACCCGCATTATCTGGATGCGTCACTTCTGGTATTTGTTGAGATTACTCTGAATCGTGGCGCACCGGATGTGTTTGAACAATTTAACGCCGCCGTGCAAAAACTTGAAGAAATTCAGGAGTGTCATCTGGTTTCCGGTGATTTTGACTACCTGTTGAAAACGCGCGTACCGGATATGTCAGCGTACCGTAAGCTGCTGGGAGAAACCCTGCTGCGCCTGCCTGGCGTAAACGACACACGGACCTACGTCGTTATGGAAGAAGTCAAACAGAGCAATCGTCTGGTGATTAAGACGCGCTAATCGCTAATACGGAACAGGTGCAAAATCGGCGTATTTTGATTACACTCCTGTTAATCCATACAGCAACAGTGCCGGGGCAACCCGGTGCTGTTGTCCGTTTTAGCACCGGGCAGGAAAAGCCTGAAACCTGGAGAGCCTTTCTTGAGCCAGGAATATACTGAAGACAAAGAAGTCACATTGACAAAGTTAAGCAGCGGGCGCCGTCTTCTGGAGGCGTTGCTTATCCTTATCGCTCTTTTCGCCGTCTGGCTGATGGCAGCCTTACTTAGCTTTAACCCCTCGGATCCCAGCTGGTCGCAGACGGCCTGGCATGAGCCTATCCATAATCTGGGCGGCGCGCCCGGCGCGTGGCTGGCTGATACCCTGTTCTTTATCTTCGGGGTGATGGCGTACACCATCCCGGTGATTATCATCGGCGGATGCTGGTTTGCCTGGCGACATCAGGCGAACGATGACTATATCGACTATTTTGCCGTTTCCCTGCGTCTGATTGGCGTGCTGGCGCTCATTCTTACCTCCTGCGGCCTGGCCGCGATCAACGCCGATGATATCTGGTATTTCGCCTCTGGCGGCGTGATTGGCAGTCTGCTCAGCACCACGTTGCAGCCGTTGCTGCACAGCAGCGGCGGCACCATAACCCTGTTATGTATCTGGGCGGCAGGTCTGACCCTGTTTACCGGCTGGTCGTGGGTGACCATCGCGGAAAAAATCGGCGGCTGGCTGCTGAATATCCTGACCTTCGCCAGCAACCGCACCCGTCGTGACGACACCTGGGTGGAAGACGACGAATACGAAGACGACGACTACGAAGACGATGCAGACGGTGTGAAACGCGAATCCCGTCGGGCGCGTATTCTTCGCGGCGCGCTGGCGCGGCGTAAACGTCTGGCCGAGAAATTTATTAACCCGCATGGCCGCCAGACCGATGCGGCATTGTTCTCCGGCAAACGCATGGATGATGAAGATGACATTCTTCTGAGCGCCCGAGGCGTCGCCGCCGATCCGAACGATGTGCTGTTCTCGGGCCATCGCGCGACGCCATCGGAATATGATGAATACGATCCGTTGCTCAACGGTCATTCGGTCACCGAACCGGTAGCGGCCGCCGCAGCAGCTACTGCCGCGACTCAGGAGTGGGCGGCGCCCGCTGACCCTGTGATGCAAACGCCGCAGGTGCCGGGCGCAGAACCCATCCCGACGCAGCCAACCGTGGAATGGCAGGCTGTTCCCGGGCCGCAGACGGGAGAACCGGTAATTGCCCCTGCGCCGGACGGTTATCCGCCGCAGAATCACTACGCTGCGCAAACGGCGGCGCATTACGCGCAGCCGCAGCCCGTTCAGCCTGAGCCGCAGCCGCCATATTATGCGCCGCCGGTTACGGAAGCAGACAATGTGCAGCCTGCTCTGGCACAGCCTCAATGGCAATCTTCGCCACCCGCCGTGGAGCCATCGTGGCATGAGGAACCTGCCCTGCCACAGGAACCGGTACAACAGCCGACTTATTCGCAGAACCCAACATATCAACAACAGTCTGCCTTACAGCATGAGCAGACCTTCCAGCCGCAGCCTGCGTTTCAGCAGCCGGATGTCGCGCAACCTGCGGCAGAATCTCAACCCGTCGTGGAAGAGAGTAAACCTGCGCGTCCGCCGCTGTACTATTTCGAAGAGGTCGAAGAAAAGCGCGCGCGTGAACGCGAACAATTAGCCGCGTGGTATCAGCCGATCCCTGAGCCGGTAAAAGAGCCGCAGCCGGTTAAACCTGCCGTCTCCGCGCCGTCAGTTCCGCCGGTAGAAGCCGCCACCGTTACCCCCGATGCGGCGGGCGTAAAAGACGCTGCCTTATCAGCAGGCGCTGCGGCAGCCGCAGCTGCGCCGGTATTTAGCCTGGCGAACGGCGGCGCGCCGCGTCCGCAGGTGAAAGAGGGGATTGGTCCGCAGCTGCCGCGACCGAATCGCGTACGCGTTCCTACACGCCGTGAACTCGCCTCGTATGGTATTAAACTTCCTTCCCAGCGTATGGCTGAGGAGAGGGCGCGCCAGGCAGAGCAGCGCGATGCGCAATACAGCGATGAAGAGATCGATGCTATGCAGCAGGACGAACTGGCCCGTCAGTTCGCCCAGTCGCAGCAAAATCGTTATGGTGAGGCGTATCAGCATGACGTCCCGCAGGGCGAGCATGAAGATGCCGCTGCGGAAGCGGAACTGGCGCGCCAGTTTGCCGCGTCGCAGCAGCAGCGCTACTCCGGTGAACAGCCGGCAGGGGCGAATCCGTTCTCGCTGGATGATTTTGCCTTTTCTCCAGTGAAGGCGTTAGTTGATGATGGTCCCCATGAGCCGCTGTTTACGCCGGGCGTGATGCCGGAACCGACTCCGGTTCCGCAGCCGCAGCAGTATCAACAGCCGCAGCAGCCGGTCGCACCTCAGCCGCAGTATCAACAGCCGCAGCAGCCGGTTGCATCGCAGCCGCAGTATCAACAGCCGCAGCAGCCGGTCGCACCGCAGCAGTATCAACAGCCGCAACAGCCGGTCGCACCTCAGCCGCAGTATCAGCAACCGCAACAGCCGGTCGCGCCGCAGCAGGAAAGCCTGATTCATCCGCTGCTGATGCGTAACGGCGACAGCCGACCGCTGCAAAGGCCCACTACGCCGCTGCCGTCGCTGGATCTGCTGACGCCGCCGCCGAGCGAAGTCGAACCTGTCGATACCTTCGCGCTGGAGCAAATGGCGCGTCTGGTTGAGGCCCGCCTGGCTGATTTCCGCATCAAAGCTGACGTAGTGAACTACTCTCCGGGTCCGGTTATCACCCGCTTTGAGCTGAATCTGGCGCCGGGCGTCAAAGCGGCGCGTATTTCTAACCTCTCGCGTGACCTGGCGCGTTCGCTCTCTACCGTGGCGGTACGCGTGGTAGAAGTGATTCCGGGTAAACCTTACGTGGGCCTCGAACTGCCGAACAAAAAGCGTCAGACCGTCTACCTGCGTGAAGTGCTGGATAATGCGAAATTCCGCGAAAACCCCTCGCCGCTTACCGTGGTGCTCGGCAAAGATATCGCGGGCGATCCGGTAGTGGCGGACCTGGCGAAAATGCCGCACCTGCTGGTCGCGGGGACCACAGGTTCCGGTAAGTCGGTCGGCGTCAACGCCATGATCCTCAGTATGCTGTACAAAGCGCAGCCGGAAGACGTTCGCTTTATCATGATCGACCCGAAAATGCTTGAGCTGTCGGTCTATGAAGGCATACCGCATCTGCTGACCGAAGTGGTTACTGATATGAAGGACGCGGCCAATGCGCTGCGCTGGAGCGTGAACGAGATGGAGCGTCGCTACAAGCTGATGTCCGCGCTTGGCGTACGTAATCTGGCTGGCTACAACGAAAAAATCGCCGAAGCGGCGCGCATGGGCCGTCCGATTCCGGACCCGTACTGGAAACCGGGCGACAGTATGGATGCGCAACATCCGGTGCTGGAAAAACTGCCGTATATCGTGGTGCTGGTGGATGAGTTCGCCGACCTGATGATGACCGTCGGCAAGAAAGTTGAAGAGCTGATTGCCCGTCTGGCGCAGAAAGCGCGCGCGGCCGGTATTCATCTTGTGCTGGCGACGCAGCGTCCGTCGGTAGATGTGATTACCGGGCTTATTAAAGCCAACATCCCGACCCGTATCGCTTTTACCGTCTCCAGTAAAATTGACTCGCGCACCATCCTTGACCAGGGCGGCGCGGAATCCCTGCTGGGGATGGGGGATATGCTCTATTCCGGCCCGAACTCCACCATGCCGGTGCGCGTTCACGGCGCGTTTGTTCGCGATCAGGAAGTTCATGCCGTGGTGCAGGACTGGAAGGCGCGCGGTCGTCCGCAATATATTGACGGCATCACCTCCGACAGCGAAAGCGAAGGCGGCGGCGGTGGTTTTGACGGCGGCGAGGAGCTGGATCCGTTATTTGACCAGGCGGTTAATTTTGTCACGGAGAAACGCAAGGCCTCTATCTCCGGCGTTCAGCGTCAGTTCCGTATCGGCTACAACCGCGCGGCGCGTATTATCGAGCAGATGGAAGCTCAGGGCATCGTCAGCGAGCAGGGGCATAACGGTAACCGTGAGGTGCTGGCGCCGCCGCCGTTTGAATAAGCCCGGGGCCGGGCAGAGGGTAAACCGCTGTCCGGCTAAAAAAGAGAGAATTCAGTTTTATCTTCTTTTCTCACGCTGATTTTTGGCCTGGAATGAATAGCAGAGGGATCTCCCGCTCGGGAGTGACGTATTTTGAGGAATAACAATGAAAAAAATTGCCATCACCTGTGCTTTGCTCTCAGGGTTCGTCGTCAGTAGCGTTCAGGCGGATGCCGCGGGCGATCTGAAGAGTCGTCTGGATAAAGTCAGCAGCTTCCACGCCAGCTTCACCCAGAAAGTCACTGACGGCAGCGGCGCCGCGGTGCAGGAAGGACAGGGCGATCTGTGGGTTAAGCGCCCGAATCTGTTCAACTGGCATATGACGCAGCCTGACGAAAGCATCCTGGTGTCCGACGGGAAAACACTGTGGTTCTATAACCCGTTTGTCGAACAGGCCACCGCGACCTGGCTGAAAGACGCAACCGGCAATACGCCGTTTATGCTGATTGCCCGTAACCAGTCCAGCGACTGGCAGCAGTACAACATCAGGCAGAACGGTGATGACTTTGTGCTGACGCCAAAAACCGGCAACGGAAACCTGAAGCAGTTCACCATCAACGTGGGGCGCGACGGAACTATCCATCAGTTCAGCGCCGTGGAACAGGACGACCAGCGCAGCAGTTATCAGCTGAAATCTCAGCAAAATGGCGCGGTGGACGCAGCGAAATTTACCTTTACCCCACCGCAAGGCGTAACGGTAGACGACCAACGTAAGTAGAGGTCTGAGTGAGCAATCTGTCGCTCGATTTTTCTGATAATACCTTTCAGCCCCTGGCCGCGCGGATGCGGCCAGAAAATTTAGCGCAGTACATCGGCCAGCAGCATCTGCTGGCTGCGGGAAAACCGCTGCCGCGCGCTATTGAGGCCGGACACCTGCACTCCATGATTTTATGGGGGCCGCCGGGCACCGGTAAAACCACGCTGGCCGAAGTGATTGCCCGCTACGCCAACGCCGACGTCGAGCGGATCTCGGCGGTAACTTCCGGGGTGAAAGAGATCCGCGAAGCCATTGAGCGCGCCCGCCAGAACCGTAACGCCGGGCGGCGCACTATCCTGTTCGTTGATGAAGTCCATCGCTTCAATAAGAGCCAACAGGATGCCTTTCTGCCCCATATTGAAGACGGCACCATCACCTTTATCGGCGCGACCACTGAAAACCCGTCATTTGAGCTGAATTCCGCACTGCTGTCGCGCGCCCGCGTCTATTTACTCAAGTCGCTGACCGCTGAGGATATCGAACAGGTTCTCTCTCAGGCGATGGAGGATAAAACCCGCGGCTATGGCGACCAGGATATCGTGCTACCGGACGAAACGCGCAGGGCGATTGCCGAACTGGTGAACGGCGACGCCCGCCGGGCGCTGAACACGCTGGAAATGATGGCCGATATGGCGGAGGTGGACGACAGTGGCAAACGCGTGCTGTTGCCCGCCCTGTTGACCGAAATCGCCGGGGAGCGCAGCGCCCGGTTTGATAACAAAGGCGACCGCTTCTACGACCTTATCTCCGCGCTGCATAAGTCAGTACGCGGCAGCGCGCCGGATGCCGCGCTCTACTGGTATGCGCGCATCATTACCGCCGGGGGCGATCCGCTGTACGTCGCGCGCCGCTGTCTGGCCATTGCCTCGGAAGATGTCGGCAATGCCGACCCGCGAGCGATGCAGGTGGCGATCGCCGCCTGGGACTGCTTTACCCGCGTGGGGCCAGCCGAAGGCGAACGCGCGATTGCGCAGGCGATTGTCTATCTGGCCTGCGCGCCGAAAAGCAATGCGGTATACACTGCCTTCAAAGCGGCGATGTCAGACGCCCGCGAACGTCCGGATTACGATGTGCCAGTGCATCTGCGCAATGCGCCGACGAAGCTGATGAAGGAGATGGGCTACGGTCAGGAATATCGCTATGCCCACGATGAGCCCAATGCTTACGCCGCCGGTGAAGAGTATTTCCCCGAGGAAATGGCGCAGACGCGCTATTATCATCCGACCAACAGAGGTCTGGAAGGTAAGATTGGCGAAAAGCTCGCCTGGCTTGCCGGACAGGATCAAAATAGCCCCATAAAACGCTACCGTTAGCGCAGACGTTGCGGTAATGTTGGCACTGTATCCCTGTGACCGCAGGCTGTGGTCACATTTCCTCTTTTAATTCGATAAGCACAGGATAAGCATGCTCGATCCCAATCTGCTGCGTAATGAGCCAGACGCAGTCGCTGAAAAACTGGCACGCCGGGGCTTTAAGCTGGATGTAGATAAGCTGCGCGCTCTTGAAGAGCGTCGTAAGGTCTTGCAGGTTAATACGGAAAACCTGCAGGCAGAGCGTAATTCTCGATCGAAATCCATCGGCCAGGCGAAAGCGCGCGGGGAAGATATTGAGCCTTTACGCTTGGAAGTTAACAAGCTGGGCGAGGAGCTGGATGCGGCGAAAGCCGAGCTGGATGTACTGCAGGCTGAGATCCGCGACATCGCGCTGACCATTCCTAATCTGCCTGCTGACGATGTGCCGGTGGGAAAAGACGAGAACGACAACGTTGAAGTCAGCCGTTGGGGAACGCCCCGTCAGTTTGATTTCGAAGTCCGCGATCACGTGACGCTGGGCGAAATGCATACCGGCCTTGATTTTGCCGCCGCCGTGAAGCTGACGGGCTCTCGTTTTGTGGTGATGAAAGGGCAGATTGCCCGGATGCATCGCGCTCTTTCCCAGTTCATGCTGGATCTGCACACGGAGCAGCATGGCTACAGCGAAAATTACGTTCCGTACCTGGTCAACCATGACACCCTGTACGGCACCGGTCAGTTGCCGAAATTCGCCGGCGATCTGTTCCATACCCGTCCGCTCGAAGAAGAAGCCGACAGCAGCAATTATGCGCTGATCCCGACGGCGGAAGTGCCGCTGACCAACCTGGTACGCGACGAGATCATTGACGAAGATCTGCTGCCGATCAAAATGACTGCGCATACGCCATGCTTCCGTTCTGAAGCCGGTTCGTATGGCCGCGATACCCGTGGCCTGATTCGTATGCACCAGTTCGACAAAGTGGAAATGGTGCAGATCGTTCGTCCGGAAGATTCAATGGCGGCTCTGGAAGAGATGACCGGTCACGCCGAGAAAGTATTACAGCTGCTGGGCCTGCCGTACCGCAAGATTGTTTTGTGCACCGGCGACATGGGCTTTGGCGCCTGCAAAACTTACGATCTGGAAGTATGGATCCCGGCGCAGAATACCTATCGTGAAATTTCCTCCTGCTCGAACGTCTGGGATTTCCAGGCGCGCCGTATGCAGGCTCGCTGCCGCAGCAAGTCCGACAAGAAGACCCGTCTGGTTCACACCCTGAACGGTTCTGGTCTGGCGGTGGGACGTACGCTGGTTGCGGTGATGGAAAACTATCAGCAGGCGGATGGCCGTATTGAGGTGCCGGAAGTGCTGCGTCCGTATATGAACGGACTGGAATACATTGGCTGATTCAGCCTTTCATAAAAAAGCGCCTGCGGGCGCTTTTTTTGTGCCTGTTTGATACGGGACAATAATTGTTACTCCTTCAGGAGTAATACTACCCGCGAACGAAAATCAGCATCTTACGCTGTCTTCCTGCAAAATCGTTGTATCAATGACTATACAACGTCAAATTCATACTCAAATAATAATTTTTATTTTGCCTTTTACTGTGAGCAAGCAGAGTGAGCCATTATGAAAACTAAGATCTCCGATGCCGTGATGGCAACAGAGGTAAGTCGCCGTGGTTTGGTAAAAACAACGGCGATAGGCGGTCTGGCATTGGCCAGCAGCGCGTTTACCCTGCCATTCACCCGCATCGCGAACGCCGCGCAGGCCATCAGCCCGGCGCAGGCCAGTGAAAAAGTCATCTGGAGCGCGTGTACCGTCAACTGCGGCAGCCGCTGCCCGCTGCGTATGCACGTCGTGGATGGCGAAATCAAATATGTGGAAACAGACAATACCGGCGACGATAACTACGATGGCCTGCATCAGGTGCGCGCCTGTCTGCGCGGACGCTCCATGCGGCGTCGCGTCTATAATCCGGACCGCCTGAAATATCCGATGAAGCGCGTTGGCAAACGCGGCGAAGGAAAATTTGAGCGCATCAGCTGGGATGAAGCCTACGATATTATCGTCAGCAATATGCAACGGCTGATCAAAGAGTACGGTAACGAATCTATCTATCTCAACTATGGCACCGGCACGCTGGGCGGGACCTTAACCCGCTCCTGGCCGCCGGGAAAAACGCTGATCGCCCGCCTGATGAACTGCTGCGGCGGCTACCTCAACCATTACGGCGACTACTCTTCCGCCCAGATTGCCGCGGGTCTGAACTACACCTACGGCGGGTGGGCCGACGGCAACAGCCCATCCGACATTGAAAACAGTAAACTGGTTGTGCTGTTTGGCAATAACCCCGGCGAAACCCGTATGAGCGGCGGCGGGGTAACCTATTACCTTGAGCAGGCGCGACAGAAGTCTAACGCCCGGATGATTATTATCGATCCGCGCTATACCGATACTGGCGCAGGTCGCGAAGATGAGTGGATCCCGATTCGTCCGGGAACCGACGCCGCGCTGGTGAATGCGCTGGCGTATGTACTGATTACCGAAAACATGGTCGATCAGCCGTTCCTCGACACATACTGCGTGGGCTACGATGAAAAAACGCTGCCCGCCAGCGCGCCGAAAAACGGCCATTACAAAGCCTATATTTTGGGGGAAGGTAAAGACGGCATCGCCAAAACCCCTGAATGGGCGGCGCAGATCACCGGCATTCCGGCAGACCGCATCGTCAAACTGGCGCGTGAAATCGGCAGCGCTAAGCCTGCTTATATCAGCCAGGGGTGGGGGCCGCAGCGCCATGCGAACGGTGAAATCGCGACCCGTGCGATCTCCATGCTGGCGATCCTGACCGGTAACGTCGGCATTAACGGCGGCAACAGCGGCGCGCGCGAAGGCTCATACTCGCTGCCGTTTGAGCGGATGCCTACGCTGGAAAACCCGGTTGAAACCAGCATCTCCATGTTTATGTGGACCGATGCGATCGAACGTGGCCCGGAAATGACCGCGCTGCGTGACGGGGTGCGCGGCAAAGACAAGCTCGACGTGCCGATTAAAATGATCTGGAACTACGCGGGCAACTGCCTGATTAACCAGCACTCTGAAATCAACCGCACCCATGAAATCCTCCAGGATGACAAGAAGTGCGAAATGATTGTCGTCATTGACTGCCACATGACCTCATCGGCGAAATATGCCGATATTCTGCTGCCGGACTGCACCGCCTCTGAGCAGATGGACTTTGCGCTGGATGCCTCCTGCGGCAACATGTCCTACGTGATTTTTGCCGACCAGGCGATCAAACCGCACTTTGAGTGTAAAACCATCTATCAGATGACCAGCGAACTGGCGAAACGTCTGGGCGTTGAGCAGCAGTTTACCGAGGGGCGTAGCCAGGAAGAGTGGATGCGCCATCTGTACGAGCAGTCGCGTAAAGCTATCCCCGATCTGCCGACGTTTGAGGAATTCCGTAAGCAGGGCATCTTTAAACAGCGCGATCCGCAAGGGCATCACGTGGCCTATAAAGCCTTCCGCGACGATCCGCAGGCGAATCCGTTAACCACGCCGTCGGGCAGGATCGAAATCTACTCGCAGGAGCTGGCAGAGATTGCCGCCAGCTGGGAACTGCCGGAAGGGGATGTCATCGATCCGCTACCGATCTACACGCCGGGCTTTGAGAACTACAACGATCCGCTGACCAAAGACTATCCGCTGCAGCTGACCGGGTTCCACTACAAGTCTCGCGTCCACTCGACCTATGGCAACGTCGATGTCCTGAAAGCGGCCTGCCGCCAGGAGATGTGGATCAACCCGCTTGATGCGCAGAAGCGCGGGATCGCTAACGGCGATAAGGTGCGTATCTTTAACGGTCGTGGCGAACTGCACATCGAGGCGAAAGTCACGCCGCGTATGATGCCGGGCGTAGTGGCGCTAGGCGAGGGAGCCTGGTATGACCCGGATACGAAACGTATCGATCGGGGGGGCTGTATCAACGTTCTGACCACCCAGCGTCCGTCTCCTCTCGCCAAGGGGAACCCGTCACATACGAACCTTGTTCAGGTTGAGAAGGTGTAAGGAGTAACCGATGACAACCCAGTATGGATTTTTTATTGATTCCAGCCGTTGCACCGGTTGCAAAACCTGCGAACTGGCCTGTAAGGACTATAAAGATTTAACCCCGGACGTCAGCTTCCGCCGTATTTATGAGTATGCGGGGGGCGACTGGCAGGAGGACAACGGCGTCTGGCAGCAGAACGTTTTTGCCTATTATCTCTCCATTTCCTGCAACCATTGCGCTGATCCGGCCTGTACCAAAGTGTGCCCGAGCGGGGCGATGCATAAGCGGGAGGACGGCTTTGTGGTGGTGGATGAAGAGGTCTGCATCGGCTGCCGTTACTGCCATATGGCCTGCCCGTACGGCGCGCCGCAGTATAACGCCGCGAAGGGGCATATGACCAAATGCGACGGCTGCCACGATCGCGTTGCCGAGGGTAAGAAACCGATCTGCGTGGAATCCTGTCCGCTGCGCGCGCTGGACTTTGGCCCCATTGACGAACTGCGTAAAAAACATGGCGATCTGGCCGCCGTCGCCCCGCTGCCGGGCGCGCATTTCACCAGACCTAATATCGTTATTAAACCTAACGCCAACAGCCGCCCGACGGGAGACACCACGGGTTATCTGGCCAATCCGAAGGAGGTGTAAGATGGGAAGTGGATGGCATGAATGGCCGCTGATGATCTTCACGGTCTTTGGACAGTGCGTGGTGGGCGGCTTTATCGTTCTGGCGCTGGCGCTCATGAAGGGCGAACTGCGGGCGGAAACGCAGCAACGCGTTACAGTCTGTATGGTGGCGTTATGGGTGCTGATGGGGATCGGTTTTATCGCCTCGGTGCTGCACCTGGGGTCGCCGATGCGCGCGTTTAACTCGCTTAACCGCGTGGGTTCGTCGGCGCTGAGCAATGAAATCGCCAGCGGTTCGATTTTCTTCGCCGTTGGCGGTATCGGCTGGCTGCTGGCAGCGCTGAAAAAGCTCTCACCGGCGTTGCGTAACCTGTGGCTGATTGCCACGATGATTCTGGGCGTGCTTTTTGTCTGGATGATGGTGCGCGTGTATAACAGCATTGATACCGTGCCGACCTGGTACAGCGTCTGGACGCCGCTGGGCTTCTTCCTGACGCTGTTTCTGGGGGGACCGCTGCTTGGCTACCTGCTGCTGCGCGTGGCGGGCGTTGACGGCTGGGCCATGCGCCTGCTGCCGGCAATTTCTTTGCTGGCGCTGGTGGTGAGCGCCATTATGTCGGTGATGCAGGGTGCCGAGCTGGCGACGATTCATAGCTCCATACAGCAGGCGTCCGCGCTGGTGCCGGATTACGGCACGCTGATGGCCTGGCGCATTGTGGTGCTGGCGGTCGCGATGTGCTGCTGGATTGTCCCGCAGCTGAAAGGTTATCAGCCGGCGGTGCCGCTGCTGTCGGTGGCGTTCATTCTGTTGCTGGTGGGCGAACTGATTGGCCGCGGCGTGTTCTATGGCCTGCATATGACCGCAGGCGTGGCGGTAGCCAGCTAGCGTGCTGTTGATTGCCTGATGGCGATACGCTTATCAGGCCTACAGGATCTGCGTAACTTCTCCAGGCCGGATAAGGCGCTTGCGCCACCCTCCGGCAAAGAAAGATGGCCGGGGCGGTTGCCCCGGTTATTTACTTCTGTTTCGTCAGGGTATCGTAGCTGGTCATCAGGTTGCGGTAATCAGGGATATGGTTGGAGAACAGCGTCGCCAGCCCTTCAATATCATTACGCCAGTCGCGGTGAAGTTCACAGGCTACGCCAAACCACGTCATCAGCTGGGCGCCTGCCTGCGACATCCGATCCCACGCCGAATGGCGGGTTATTTCATTGAATGTGCCCGACGCATCGGTCACTACAAATACGTCAAAACCTTCTTCAATCGCTGAAAGCGCAGGGAACGCCACGCAAACTTCGGTGACCACGCCAGCAATAATCAGCTGTTTTTTTCCCGTCGCTTTGACGGCGTTGACAAAGTCTTCGTTATCCCAGGCGTTGATGTTGCCCGGCCTTGCGATGTAGGGAGCATCGGGAAACTGGGCCTTGAGTTCAGGCACCAGCGGACCGTTCGGACCCGTTTCGAAACTGGTCGTCAGAATGGTCGGGAGGTTGAAATATTTGGCTAAATCGCCGAGGGCAAGCACGTTATTTTTGAATTTATCGGGGTCGATGTCCCTGACCAGGGAGAGCAACCCGGCCTGGTGGTCCACCAGCAGAACCGCAGCATCATTTTTATCAAGACGAACATAAGGCCTGGCCATTTATTCTCCTTAAGAGAGTCAGCTAAGCACCCAACACCGATCGGGTGCGGAAGGGTCATTCAAAGCATAGAACGAAAAAAAATTGTCGGCAGGACTATGAGATTTTTCATCCAAACGAAACGCGCATATTTTTCGTGAGATCAATAAAAACAGGCACCTGAATTCGGTGATCTGCCGCTAATATATTTTCTTAATCAATAAATTGAATCGAAGTGGAAAAAGGGCCGCCGCGCCTCGGTTTCAGCCGATTGACAATGTTTTTGTTGGTGGCATGATGCGCGTGAAATTTTGAACTTCCTCACGGTTTATACTCATGTCCACCTATACCCGGCCCGTCCTGCTTTTGCTGTCTGGCCTGCTTTTGTTGACCCTGGCGATCGCGGTGCTGAACACGCTGGTCCCGCTCTGGCTCGCCCAGGAAAACCTGCCAACCTGGCAGGTGGGTATTGTCAGTTCGTCCTATTTCACCGGTAATCTGGTCGGCACGTTACTGACGGGATATTTAATTAAGCATCTCGGATTTAACCGCAGCTATTATCTGGCGTCGCTGATTTTTGCCGCGGGCTGCGTCGGGCTGGGCGTGATGGTGGGCTTCTGGAGCTGGATGGCCTGGCGCTTCGTCGCCGGCGTGGGCTGCGCGATGATCTGGGTAGTGGTCGAAAGCGCGCTGATGTGCAGCGGCACCTCGCGCAATCGCGGTCGCCTGCTGGCGGCCTATATGATGATCTACTACGTTGGCACCTTCCTCGGCCAGCTGCTGGTCAGCAAAGTCTCTACGGAGCTCATGAGCGTATTGCCGTGGGTCACTGCAATGGTATTGGCGGCGATTTTGCCGCTGCTCTTTGCCCGGATCCTGCACCAGAGCGAAGAGCAGAACACCACGCCGGTATCGTCGATGCTGAAACTGCGTCAGGCGCGGCTGGGCGTCAACGGCTGTATTATCTCCGGGATTGTGCTCGGCTCGCTGTATGGCCTGATGCCGCTGTACCTCAAACACCAGGGGATCGGCAATGCCAGCATCGGCTTCTGGATGGCGGTGCTGGTCAGCGCGGGCATCCTGGGGCAGTGGCCGATTGGTCGTCTGGCCGATAAATTTGGCCGACTGCTGGTGCTGCGCGTGCAGGTGTTCGTGGTAATTGTCGGCAGTATTGCGATGCTCAGCCAGGCGGCGATGGCGCCGGCGCTGTTTATTCTCGGCGCGGCGGGCTTTACGCTCTACCCGGTGGCGATGGCGTGGGCGTGTGAAAAAGTTGAACAACACCAGCTTGTCGCCATGAATCAGGCGCTGTTGCTGAGTTACACCGTGGGCAGCCTGTTGGGACCTTCTTTCACCGCGATGCTAATGCAGAATTATTCCGATAATCTGCTGTTTATTATGATTGCCAGCGTATCGTTTATTTATTTACTGATGCTGCTGCGTAATGCCGGGCATACGCCGGATCCAATTGCTCACGTTTAATACAGCGCAAACGGTAAGCACGCTTTTTTTGCATACCGTTTGCGTATATATGCGGGAAAATAATTAATTCCCCACCGTCTCTTCTGCCGCCTGAAAAATAAAATGTGCAGGCGGTTGGAGTTTTTCACTCCGCCAATATCGCTTTTCTCTTTTACCGCGCATAATCCTCCGCCTGATTTTTTAATATAAAAGCTTTCACGAAGGATTGCGTTATGGCGGGTGCACAGGAAAAACAGTTGCGATGGTACAACATTGCGCTGATGTCATTTATCACGGTCTGGGGTTTTGGCAACGTAGTGAATAACTATGCTAACCAGGGACTGGTGGTGGTTTTTTCATGGGTGTTTATTTTTGCTCTCTATTTTATTCCTTATGCCCTTATCGTCGGCCAGCTTGGGTCTACCTTTAAAGATGGCAAAGGCGGTGTCAGCACGTGGATAAAACATACGATGGGGCCGGGGCTGGCCTATCTCGCCGCCTGGACCTACTGGGTGGTGCATATTCCGTATCTGGCGCAAAAACCGCAGGCGATTTTAATCGCGCTGGGATGGGCGCTGAATGGCGATGGTTCGTTAATTAAAGAGTATACGGTTGTGGCGTTGCAGGGACTCACGCTGGTTCTGTTTGTTTTCTTCATGTGGGTGGCCTCCCGGGGGATGAAATCGCTGAAGATTGTCGGTTCAGTGGCGGGTATCGCGATGTTCGTGATGTCCATTCTTTATGTGGTAATGGCGGTAACGGCTCCGGCTATTACCCATGTGGAGATTGCGACAACCAACATCACCTGGCAAACGTTTATTCCGCATTTTGACTTCACCTATATTACAACCATTTCCATGCTGGTTTTTGCCGTCGGTGGAGCGGAAAAGATCTCGCCCTATGTTAATCAGACGCGAAATCCGGGAAGGGAATTTCCCAAAGGAATGCTGTTCCTGGCGGTAATGGTGGCCGTTTGCGCGATCCTTGGTTCTCTGGCGATGGGAATGATGTTCGATTCAGGAAATATCCCTGACGATCTGATGACCAATGGTCAATATTACGCCTTTCAGAAGTTAGGTGAATATTACCATATGGGTAATGTGCTGATGATTATTTACGCCGTTGCCAACACGTTAGGTCAGATTGCCGCGCTGGTATTCTCTATTGATGCGCCGCTGAAAGTGCTGCTGGGGGATGCGGACAGTAAATATATTCCGCAGCGTTTATGTCGGACTAATGCATCCGGGACGCCGGTAAACGGCTATATTCTGACGCTGGTGCTGGTGGCGATTTTGATAATGCTGCCCACGCTTGGTATTGGCGATATGAATAATCTTTATAAATGGCTGCTGAATCTGAATTCCGTGGTGATGCCGCTGCGCTACCTGTGGGTGTTTGTCGCCTTTATTGCCGTAATTCGTCTGGCGCAGAACTATCAGCCGGAGTATGTGTTTATCCGCAACCGGCCACTGGCGCTGACCGTCGGCATCTGGTGCTTCGGTTTTACCGCCTTTGCCTGCCTGACCGGCATCTTTCCCAAAATGGACGCTTTTACCCCTGAATGGACCTTCCAGCTGACGCTGAATATTGTGACGCCCTTTGTGCTGGTCGGTCTTGGGTTGATTTTCCCGCTGCTGGCGCGCAGAAAGGCCTTATGAACCGTGGGCGAAAAGCACGGCGTGTAGCTGCGCCGGGCTGCTGATTTGGGTTAATTGCGCCAGGCGCTCCGCTTTGTCCAGCCAGCATACCAGTCGTTGGATCGTAGCAATATGACCAGTGCTGTTGGCCGCCGCCAGCACGATGATCAACCGTATATCCGGGTGATCGGGAAAGTCGACTCCCTCCTGCAGGCTCAGCAACGAGAGGTGGGTTTCGTCGCAGATGACGCCTTCTTCCGGGCGGGCGTGCGGTAGCGCGAAACCGGGGCTGAGAATGTACCACGGCCCCAGTTTCTCCGTGGCGTTGACGATCTGATGGGCGTACAGCCCGTTAATCACGCCTTGCTCCGCAAGCGGCAGGCAGGCCAGCCTGACGGCCTGCTGCCAGCTATCGCACCGCTGCTGAAATTGCCAGGCGGAAAACAGGGAATGGGTCATCGTGTATCTCCTTTTACCGCAGGCAGGCCGTGAACGGCCTGCCTGATTCCCTTAGCGAAGCGCCTCAACCACCGCTGCAGCGCAAATGCCATATTTCTCTTTTAACTGACGGCTGTTGCCCGATTCGGTAAAAGTGTCGCGGGTGCCAAGGCGCGTCAGCCGGGCGCTCCCTCCCGTTTCCGCCAGCACTTCGGCAACTTGTCCGCCCAGCCCGCCGTTAATGGTATGGTTTTCGAGCGTAACGATGCGCGGGCAGTTGGCGATCAACTGCAGGAAAAGAATATGGTTAAACGGCTTCAGGGTGGCGACATGGATCAGCTTGCCGCGCTTGCCCTCCGCCAGCAGTTGCTCATAGCCGCTCGTCGCCTGTTCCAGCACGGTGCCTTCGTAGACAATGGCGAAATCGTCACCGGTATCGGCGACCGCAGCGATGTCGGTCACCCGGGGCACCGCCGATTTATCACGAACCGGCATGGGCTCGCGGGCGACACGGATATACACCGGGCCGATAATCTTTGCCGCCTGCTCAAACGCCGCTTCGATCTCTTCGGCGTCCGCCGGGGTTAAAATGGTGATCCCCGGCAGTACCCGCGTTAAGGCAAGATCTTCCAGCGCATGGTGCGACGCCCCGTCCGGGCCATCATCCATTCCGGGGTGACTACCCACCAGCTTGATGTTCACTTTGGCATAGCAGGCCTGGCGCAGCTGAGTCCACGCGGTGCCCGTGACAAACATGGCGAAGTTGACATAAAACGGGATGTTTCCCTCCAGCGCCTGGCCCACGGCGAAGCTCATGGCCGAACCTTCGGCGATACCCATTTCAAAAAATGCGTCAGGCCAGGCCTGCTGAAACTGATCTGTACGGGTGGAACTGGCCAGGTCGCTGTCGATGACAACAATAGGGTAGCCTTTTGCCTTCAGGGCGAGCAGGGCTTTACCGATCTCATCACGTGGTGCTTTCATTACTGAAGTTCCTCCATTGCCTGCTGATACTGTTCTGCACTGGGCGTTTTGGAATGCCACTCGCCGTTGTTTTCCATATAGCTGACGCCGCAGCCTTTGGTGGTGTGGGCGACGATTGCCACGGGGCTGCCTTTCAGGTGACGGGAGAGCATCAGCGTGTCGGCAACCTGGTGCATATCATTGCCGTTTTGCATTTCCAGCACGTGCCAGCCGAAGCTGCGGATTTTATCGGCCAGCGGCTCAAGATTAATCACCTCGTTGACCGGATCGTGTGAGGAGAAGCCGTTGTAGTCGATCACCGCCACCAGGTTGTCCAGCTTCATATGGCTGGCCTGCTGTAGCGACTCCCAAACTTGCCCCTCGTGCATTTCGCCGTCGCCAAGAATCGCGAAGACGCGATGCGGATCCTTTGCGCGCTTCTTCGCCGCTGCCATCCCCAGCGCGATGGAGAGTCCTTGTCCCAGTAAACCGGTAGTGGCGTCCACCTCTGGCAGCGACTTCACGCTGGGATGACCCTGCAGACGTGAGTTGATCTGCCGAAAAGTGCTGAACTCGCTGCGCGCGATGTTGCCCTTCTGGTAGAGCATGGCGTACTGGGCGGCTACCGCATGGCCTTTACTCATCACCACCCTGGCGCGCGGCGAGGCGTTCAGGTCAACCTCCTGGTGATAGATCCAGGTCAGGACGTCAATAATGGAGAGTGCGCCGCCGGGATGGCCGAGCCCCGATTCATAAATCATGGTCACGATATCGCGGCGGGCCGCCAGCGCACGGGATTTTAGTTGCTCGATGTTCATGTTCATTCCTTATCAGGGCAGCATTTTGCCGATGTAGTAGACAACAAGCCCAAGGGCGACAAAGTCGGTTTCCGGGAAGCTGGTGCCTGAGAGGCCCACGGACTCCATGATGGGATAAATCAGCGCGGGTCCGATGCCGATAAGAATGCCGGTAATAAAGCTCCCGGCGATAGCGCCCTTCCAGCCGCCCGAGGCGTTACCGAAGACCGCGGCGGTGGCGCCAATAAAGAAATAGGGAATGGCGACCGGAATAATCACCGTCTGGCCAATCAGCGCAAGCACGCCCATTACCACCAGCCCGCCGATAAACGAGGATATGAAGCCGAGTACGGTGGCGGTCGGCGCATAGGGGAAGACGACCGGACAGTCGAGGGCCGGTTTCGCATTCGGGATAAATTTCTCCGAGATGCCGAGAAAGGCAGGGACGATTTCCGACAGCAGCAAGCGCACCCCGGTAATGATGATGTAGAGCGAAGCGGTGAAGGTCAGCGACTGGAACAGCGGATAGACCAGCCAGTGCATCCCTCCCGCCACGACGGAGACAGCGGTTTTACCGGCGGCCAGCGCGGCGATGTAATAGAAAATGCTGACTGAAATAGAGACCGAGACGATATAGTCTTTAAAAATCCCCAGCCACCCCGGCAGGTTGAGCTTTTCGGTTGACTCCTTTGGGTCGCCCACCTTTGCGCCAATCCAGCCGGAAGCCGCGTAAGCCAGCGTGACGTAGTGGCCCATGGCGATCTCATCGTTGCCGGTGATTTTTCGCATCCACGGCTGGGCGATAGCAGGGTAAATACAGGCCGCCAGGCCGAGGAGCACCGAGCCGACGATAATCGTGACGCCGTCGCTATAGCCCAGCGCCTTCAGCGTGACGGTGAGCAGGGCGGATAAATACAAATTATGCTGACCGGTTAAAAAGATATATTTGAACGGGGTAAAGCGGGCGAAAACCAGATTCCAGCCAAAACCAATGACCATTATTAACGAGACGCACATGGCAAATTTGGTTTGCGCCAGACCGGTCAATGCTTCGGCCAGCGGCATGACTCCCTTCAGGCCGAAACCATCGCTGAACAGAGTCTGGAAATTGCCCAGCGAGGTGACCGCCAGGCCTGCGCCGCCGGCAAAAACCAGAAAGCCGACGATGGTTTTAAACGTGCCGGACAGCACTTTCTCAATCGGCTTACGCTGGATAAGCAGGCCAATAAGTGCAATAAAGCCAACTAAAAGTGGGGTTACACCCAGAATGTCGAATACAATAAACCTGAGGAGATCCATATTGCCTCCGGGAGAGTTTAGTTGCCCTGAATGACGCTGATGAGCGCGGTTTCCATTTCTTCGCTATTCATCAGGTCGGTAATGCCGATGGCTTTGAAGCCGGCGGCTTCGATTTCATCGGTGAGGTCGCGCATAGTGAGAACAAAGTCAATTCCCTGCCACGTGGCAAGCCCGGAAAGCACGTCGTGTTCCAGTTCGATATCCCAGCCGTGCTTATCGATAATTTTTTGCGCTTTGATTTTGAGCATTAAGGAACTGCCCATGCCGGTACGACAGACGATAAGACCTTTCATCAATTTTCTCCTGTTTTGTAAAAATAATTATTTTTGTTGTTCATTTTTGGAAAAAAATTATTATCGTAACCAGGACAGAAAGATGTGATTGTGTTTGCATTTTGAGCAAAAAGGCGAAAAATGAGTCAGATTAATGCTAACCTGCTGATAAATATCAGAAATGAAGTTGCCGGGCTTAGCCCGATCCTGGAAAAAGTCGGCCGCTTTGTCACTGAAAATCCTGATTTTGTGATGCGGCACACTATCACCGAGCTGGCGGATTCCATTGAAACCAGCGAAGGAAGCATCACCCGTTTTTGCCGGGCGTTTGGTTTTAAGGGTTTTTCTGATTTCAGAACCGCGCTGGCGCTGGAGCAGGGGGCCGCACGTCCGGAAGCGCAGGGAAATGAAGAGATTGCGGACGTGGTGACCAGTATTCGCGACAGCTACGCCATCATCAACAGTCAGGAACTGCAGGCCGCCGCCGCCTGGCTCAACCAGGTCAATAATGTAGCGATTTATGCCGTGGGTACGGCTGTTCCCGTTGCGCTGTTCCTGCAGATGAACCTGATAAAAATGGGAAAATCTGCGAGCTTCGTCGATCGTTTTTATCTCACTACCTCATCGGTAATGCTGGAGCCGCAGAGTCAGGGGGTGATTGTGGTGCATACTGAGCAGACCTCGGCGGATATGATGCAGGCGCTGGCGCTGGCGAAACAGCACGGCGCGCGTATTTTATCCCTGACGCGCGGCACCTTTGCGCCGCTCAGTCGGCTCTCAGACTGGAACCTGCAGGCGGCCGTGGCGCTGAAAGGAGAAGGGGAGTTTGGCTTTGCGGAGATCGCCGGGGCGATGATGGTCGCCGACCGCTTGCTGAACGCGCTGGAAGAGCAGGATGAGCGCTATGCTGAGTGCCGTAAAGCACATCAGAAGAGTATTTTCTCGATCGAGAGCGTGGCCAGCAAGCTGTCGGAATATTTTATGTCTTAGCCCTGCTATTCAATTGGCGCCAGATTTTTCGGGACGACGTATTGGTTGCCATCATAGCGTAAGGTCCAGCTGGCTTTTCCCGGTTTATCCTTCGCGGTGCATTCACCGTTGCCGTCAATATAAGCCGTGGATGCCACGCTTTTTTCACTGACGCGAATATCGGCATAACCCTTGTGGGAAGAGGTGCCTATAGCAAGGGTGCGTTTTATATCATTAAACTCGCCTGCGCACGTCCCGTCCCATTCGCCGCTGTTATCTTCCAGAATGATCCCTGGAAGCAGAGTACGCAGCTGATTATTTTCGATCACGTACAGGGAGAGTGCATCCTCGCGAAAAGGGTTAACGCGCGAGCTACCGTCACGAACGATATGCAGGCCAAACGCGATCTGGTCGGGAGTGACTTTCCAGCGTGCGGTATCAAGGGTGAGTCTGGTGATGCGAAAGGCATCATCGCTCATACGGTTGGGGAGATGCAATCGCTGCCTCACCGCCAGCGTAGCGGAATCCAGCACCAGTAGTTCCAGATCGCCGGTGTGGTCGTAATCCGTTTGTTCATTCGACATCAGCGGAACGGCGGCCAGCGTCAGTTCCGGTCTGGCGGGCCAGACGCGGCAGATAGCGCGCTGCGGCGAGGCGTTAGAGATCGTAATGATCTGCCTGTCGCGGATGGTGAAGCCATCCGTTGTTGGCGTGGCATCCGGCCAGGCGTGTTGAACGATAGCGTTGATATCGCAAGAATTGGCAGCATTCGCGCACTGCGCTGAGAAAAGGAGTATTCCTGATAGTAATAAACGCATAGCACGTCCTTCCCTGGTTAATGATGGCAGATAACAAAACGGCTGCTCATATGCAGCCGCTCTAAATTAATACATCACTTTATGACCGTACTGCTCCAGAATTCCCTTCACGCGTTCCATGGTCTCTTTTTTCGGCGGCTTCACGCCATCGAGCTTGTACTCTTCGCCCATCGCTACCCATTTATGCTTGCCTAACTCGTGGTAGGGCAGCAGTTCGATTTTCTCGACGTTGCCCATATCGCGGGTAAATTCGCCCAGGCGATGTGCGGAATCGTCATCATCTGACCATCCCGGCACAACGACATAGCGGATCCAGACGTTGACGTTTTTCTTCGCCAGATACTGGGCGAATTCCAGCGTACGGTGGTTGGAGACGCCAACCAGATGCTGGTGGATCTCGTCGTTCATCTGCTTCAGATCAAGCATGACCAGGTCGGTCACTTCCAGCAGTTCGTCGATTACCGGGTCGTAACGGCGCACAAAGCCGTTGGTATCCAGGCAGGTATGGATACCCTCTTTTTTACAGGCGCGGAACCAGTCGCGAACAAATTCCGCCTGCAGAATCGCTTCGCCGCCGGAAGCGGTTACGCCGCCGCCGGAAGCATTCATAAAGTGGCGATAGGTCACAACCTCTTTCATTAGTTCTTCAACGGTGACCTCTTTGCCGCCGTGGGTATCCCACGTATCGCGGTTATGGCAATACAGGCAGCGCATCAGGCAGCCCTGGAAGAAGGTAATAAAGCGAATGCCCGGACCGTCAACGGTGCCACAGGATTCAAAGGAGTGAATGCGACCAATAACTGACATTGCGGTGTTTCTCCAGATGTGGCCCATCCGGGGCCGTGTTGGCGCACAGCTCATGGGCTGTGTCGAGTCTGTTTTGGCAGATACCCTAAGTATAGATAGCTGACAAACCAGGCTGTGAGGGCGGGCTACTTGCTAAAAAGGCCCCACTTACGTGGAGCCTTTATTCTACGCTTTTTCAGTCAGACAGGGAATTACATGGTCTGAGTGAAAGTACGGGTGATAACGTCCTGCTGCTGTTCTTTCGTCAGGGAGTTAAAACGTACTGCGTAACCCGATACACGAATGGTCAGCTGCGGATATTTTTCCGGATGTTCCATCGCATCCAGCAGCATTTCGCGGTTCATGACGTTCACGTTCAGGTGCTGACCGCCTTCGATGGACGCTTCGTGATGGAAGTAACCATCCATCAGGCCCGCCAGGTTAGTCTTACGCACTTCGTCGTCTTTACCCAGCGCGTTCGGCACGATAGAGAAGGTGTAAGAGATACCATCTTTAGCGTAAGCGAACGGCAGTTTTGCAACGGAGGTCAGAGAGGCGACAGCACCTTTCTGGTCACGACCGTGCATCGGGTTAGCACCTGGTCCGAACGGCGCGCCAGCACGACGACCATCCGGGGTATTACCGGTTTTCTTACCATACACAACGTTAGAGGTGATGGTCAGAACAGACTGAGTCGGGATAGCGTTACGGTAGGTAGTGAGTTTCTGAATTTTCTTCATGAAACGTTCTACCAGGTCAACCGCCATGTCGTCGACGCGAGCGTCGTTGTTACCAAACTGCGGATATTCGCCTTCAATTTCGAAGTCGACAGCCAGACCGTCTTCGTCACGAATCGGCTTAACTTTCGCATATTTGATAGCAGACAGGGAGTCGGCAGCAACGGACAGACCCGCGATGCCACACGCCATAGTACGGATAACGTCACGATCGTGCAGCGCCATCAGCGAGGCTTCGTAGCTGTACTTGTCGTGCATGTAGTGGATAACGTTCAGTGCGGTGACGTACTGCTTAGCCAGCCAGTCCATGAAGTGATCCATACGCTCCATTACTTCATCGAAGTTCAGAACGTCGCCTTTGATCGGTTCAGATTTCGGACCAACCTGCATTTTCAGTTTTTCATCAACGCCACCGTTGATTGCGTACAGCATGGTTTTCGCCAGGTTTGCACGCGCACCGAAGAACTGCATTTGTTTACCAACAACCATCGGGCTTACGCAGCAGGCGATAGCGTAGTCGTCGTTGTTGAAGTCCGGACGCATCAGGTCATCGTTCTCGTACTGCAGAGAAGAGGTGTCGATGGACACTTTAGCGGCGAATTTCTTGAAGTTCAGCGGCAGTTTTTCAGACCACAGAACGGTGATGTTCGGCTCCGGAGAAGGACCCATAGTGTACAGGGTGTTCAGGAAGCGGAAGCTGTTTTTGGTCACCAGAGTACGGCCGTCAACGCCCATACCGCCGATAGATTCTGTTGCCCAGATCGGGTCACCAGAGAACAGCTCATCGTATTCCGGAGTACGCAGGAAGCGAACCATACGCAGTTTCATGACCAGGTGGTCAATCATTTCCTGAGCGTCTTGTTCAGTGATTTTGCCCGCTTTCAGGTCACGTTCGATGTAGGCATCCAGGAAGGTGGATACACGACCGAAGGACATTGCCGCGCCGTTCTGAGACTTAACGGCAGCCAGGTAACCGAAGTAGGTCCACTGGATGGCTTCCTGAGCGTTAGTCGCCGGACCGGAGATATCGCAGCCGTATTTCGCCGCCATCTCTTTGATCTGACCCAGCGCGCGGTGCTGTTCAGCGATTTCTTCACGCAGACGGATAGTCGCTTCCAGGTTTACGCCGTTCTCCAGGTCAGACTGCAGAGAGGTAAACTGTGCGAATTTGTCTTTCATCAGGTAGTCGATACCGTACAGCGCAACGCGACGGTAGTCACCGATGATACGACCACGACCATAGGCATCTGGCAGACCGGTCAGGACGCCGGATTTACGGCAGCGCAGGATGTCCGGAGTATAAACATCGAATACACCCTGGTTGTGGGTTTTACGGTATTCAGTGAAGATTTTTTTCAGCATAGGGTCCAGCTCGCGATTGTACGCTTTGCAGGAACCTTCAACCATTTTGATGCCGCCGAACGGGATGATCGCACGTTTCAGCGGAGCTTCAGTCTGCAGACCAACGATTTTCTCGAGCGCTTTGTTGATGTAGCCAGCGTCGTGAGAAGTGATGGTAGAAGCAACAGAGGTGTCAAAGTCAACAGGCGCGTGAGTGCGGTTTTCCTGTTTAACGCCTTCCATTACGCTGTCCCACAGAGTTGTGGTTGCTTCAGTAGCGCCAGCCAGGAAGGACTCGTCACCCTCATACGGAGTGTAGTTTTTCTGGATGAAGTCACGGACGTTTACTTCATTCTGCCAGTCACCTTTGGTAAAACCTTCCCAGGCTGTGGCTAACTTTTCATTAAGCTCGGACATGTAACACCTACCTTCTTAAGTGGATTTTTTATTTACTGCGCAGTGCAAACATCAGGATTAGTGATGATCGTTGCCGCGCAGATAAATGACCCAGTATGTCAACCCAACCAGTAAACCGCCGCCGATAATGTTACCGATCGTAACCGGAATCAGGTTATCAGTGATGAAGCTCATCACGGTCAGGTGAGAAAAATTTTCCGGAGTGGAACCGACTGCGGTCCAGAATTCCGGCGTAGCGAAATCACGGACAACAATACCCATCGGAATCATAAACATGTTTGCGATACTGTGCTCAAAACCGCTGGCGACAAACATGGCGACCGGTAAAACCATGATGAACGCTTTATCCATCAGGCTGCGGCCAGAGTAGCTCATCCATACGGCCAGGCACACCATCAGGTTAGCGAGGATACCGAGACAGACGGCTTCAATAAAAGTATGGTGCATTTTGTGGTCGGCGGTTTGCAGGACGTTAAGCCCCCACTGGCCGTTGGCGGTCATATACTCGCCGGAAAGCCACATTAATAGCACAAAGAGCAGACAACCTACCAGGTTGCCGAAATAGACGTTAAGCCAGTTTTTGGCTAACTGACCCCAGGTAATGCGGCCGCTGGCTTTGGCAACGACAATCAGAACGGTTGAGGTAAAGAGATCCGCGCCGCAGATCACGCACAGAATCAGCCCCAGAGAGAAGCAGATGCCGCCAACCAGTTTCGCCATACCAAAGGGCATCGTTCCCGTGCCGGTCGTCGCAGTGATATAGAAAACAAAGGCGATTGAAATGAATACACCGGCGGTAATCGCCAGGTAGAAAGTCTTAAGCGGATGCTTCGTTGCTTTATAGACGCCTGCCTCTTCGGCCACTTTGGCCATCGCAGCAGGGAGTAAAAGATCAAAAGGGTTGTCAGCTTTCACACTAACTCTCTCTTTATTAAGTCGGCGACGAGATACTAACAAAGCATTATAGATGAGAAATTGATACAGATCATATCTCGCCTGGCTTATAGGCCCGCAATACGCATGGTTTTTATGCGATTTCGGCGTAATTTACTGATTATTTTGATAAAAATAAATTTTAATTTTTAGCAAATGAGTTGAAAATTTTCCTTCATGCCTGGAACGGTTAGTTAATTAATATGGAGTAATCAACAAATAAAGTAACAAATTAACGATATTCACCGTAATAACAATTACCAATATTTAACCTTGTCATTACATCTATTTTTGTCTGCGCAAAAATAAGTGAAACGGGGCACTAAAAGCGCCCCGTAATATAGCCCAGACAATTATTTACGCCTACAGTCAGTACGTTAATTGTCTTTATTTTGACCAGAATGCCGCTTTGGCGCGCTGGAGCTTTTCATACGCTTTCAGCAGCGACTGATGTGCGGCGAATGCCTGGAGATCGCTGTCCACCGGCTGCAGGCCGTAGAAGGGCGCTTCACCGCTTAACGCCGCGCTTGCCGCTTCTACCGCATCCGCGCCGTACATCCGCACAAAGGCGTTCAGATACTGCAGCGGTTCACGTTCTTCTTCCTGTGAAAGCAGCAGCAACGTTTGCAGGCAACGGTAATAGTTCGCACGCTCCGGCGTAAAGACGGAGGTGTTGAATTCCATCGTCCACTCGGTCCAGATCAGCGCCTGTTCCTGATCGCCGCCCGCCAGCGCCAGCATCGCTTTCAGTTCGCCAATGCGCAGGGTATACCAGCCGTTATCCTGACCGGTCGCCAGCCCCAGCAGTTCACGCACGCGGGTAAAGTCGTCAAATCCTTCTTCATCCAGCTGCTCAATAAGGTTGAGATAATCTTCTTTATCCCAGCTGCTGCCCGGCAGTGAAAGCAGGGTTTCACGCAGATGGCTGCCCATGCTGTTATTCGCAAGCCACAAATCTTCGGCAGGATAAATATCAGACATCCCCGGTACGATGATACGGCAGGCGTAGACGCCGAGATGCTCGTAATCGGCGATATACACCTCTTTATCTTCGGCGTGGAAGATCGCCATCAGCGTCGCAAACTCTTCTTCTGTCGTGCCGGAGAAGCTCCAGTCAGCGAACGGGTAGTCGGCATCCTGTTTAAACAGATCCCAGGAGATCAGGCCGCTGGAGTCGATAAAGTGCGTCTCCAGATTAGTTTGCTCCGCCACCTCTTCATCATCGAAGGTCGGCGGGGTAAAGACATCCAGATCTTTCAGTCCACGTCCCTGCAACAGCTCGGTGACGGTACGCTCCAGCGCGACGCCGAAATCCGGATGCGCGCCAAAAGAGGCGAAGCAGGTGCCGTTAGCCGGGTTGAACAGCACGACGCAGATCACCGGGTATTTGCCGCCCAGCGAACCGTCGTAGGCAAAGATGGGGAACCCTTCGGCTTCCAGCTTCGCGATCGATTCCACCACCGACGGATAACGCGCCAGCACCTCGTTCGGGATCTCCGGCAGACTGATGCTTTCCGCAATGATGCGGTTTTTGACATAGCGTTCAAAAACTTCAGACAGCCCCTGGACGCGCGCTTCGTTGCGGGTATTCCCGGCGGACATGCCGTTAGAGACGTACAGATTGCCGATAATATTCATCGGAATATAGACCGTCTGGTTATCCGACTGGCGGGTAAACGGCAGGCCGCAGACGCCGCGCTCTTCGTTACCGGATTGAAGATCGATCAACATGCTGCCGGTCAGTTCGTTTTCCGGATCGTAGAAGGCGCGCAGACGTTCGTCGAGCAGCCCTTCCGGTACATCGTCATTTTCATTCAGCGGGAACCATTTTTCGTTCGGATAGTGAACGAACGGGCCGTTGGCGATGGTTTCACCAAGCCAGAAATCGGCGAAGAAATAGTTGGTGGACAGACGCTCGAAATATTCGCCCAGCGCCGAAGCCAGCGCGGCTTTTTTAGTCGCCCCTTTACCGTTGGTAAAGCACAGCGCGCACTCTTTATCACGAATATGGACAGACCAGACGTTCGGCACCGGATTCAGCCAGGAGGCCTCTTCGATATGAAAACCGAGGTCGAGCAGTTTTTGCTGGAAGCGAGCGATGGAGTCTTCCAGTGCGGCGTCTTTGCCGGGAATAAATGTTTGCGTCATGAAAATCACTTTTGTCGTACGGAAAGCGCGCAATGATACGGCTTTTAGGCGACGGACGCTATCGCCGCCACCGGCGCGGCGAAAATAAAAGTTTTGGCTATGCTTTTAGGCAGTGAACTACCATAAGAGTATAAAAATGAAAGCTTTTGATTTACATCGTATGGCGCTGGATAAAGTGCCGCTGGAGTTTCTTGGCGAGGTTGCGCTACGTAGTTTGTACACCTTTGTGCTGGTCTATCTCTTTCTCAAACTGACCGGGCGACGCGGCGTGCGCCAGATGTCGCTGTTTGAAGTGCTGATCATCCTGACGCTCGGTTCGGCAGCCGGGGACGTGGCGTTTTATGACGATGTGCCGATGCTGCCGGTGCTGGTGGTCTTTATCACCCTTGCGCTGCTTTACCGGCTGGTGATGTGGCTGATGGCGCGCAGCGAGAAGCTGGAAGATCTGCTGGAAGGCAAGCCGGTGGTCATCATTGAAGATGGCGAACTGGCGTGGGAAAAACTGAACCGCTCGAACATGACGGAGTTCGAGTTCTTTATGGAGCTGCGGCTCAATGGCGTTGAGCAACTGGGGCAGGTACGGCTGGCGATCCTTGAATCCAACGGGCAGATCAGCGTCTATTTCTTTGAAGAAGAAAACGTCAAGCCGGGTCTGAGCATCCTGCCTAAATACTGTACGCAACGTTATAAAATCGCTCCTGATGTGGGCGACTATGCCTGCGTGCGCTGTAGCGAAGTGGTGACGTTGCAAGCCGGGGAGAGTCAACCTTGTCCGCGCTGCAAAAATCCGGAATGGTCGAAGGCCAGCGAGGCGAAACGGGTGCTCTGACAGCAAAAATATCGGACTTTGGCCATCAATCCGATAGATTCTGTTGTGTGAGCGAACGCTCATTTTCTCCCCGATGAGTTTTACCCGTTGCGGCGCGTGTCACTGAATGATAAAACCGATATCCACAGGAATAACGTTACCCAATGGCTGTATTACGCAGTGGTTGGGTGACTAACAACGCAACGTGGTGAGGGGAAATGGCTCAGGTCTTCAATTTTAGTTCAGGCCCGGCAATGCTGCCGGCAGACGTGCTTAAAGTGGCTCAAAAGGAACTTTGTGACTGGAATGGTCTCGGTACCTCCGTCATGGAAGTGAGCCACCGCGGCAAAGAATTTATCCAGGTCGCAGAGGAGGCGGAGCAGGATTTTCGCGATCTTCTCAACATCCCTTCCAGCTATAAAGTTCTGTTCTGCCACGGCGGCGGTCGCGGACAGTTTTCCGCGCTGCCTCTCAACCTGCTTGGCGACAAGACCACCGCAGATTACGTGGACGCCGGTTACTGGGCGGCCAGCGCCGTAAAAGAAGCGAAAAAGTACTGCACGCCGCACGTCATTGATGCCAAAGTCACCGTGGACGGCCTGCGCGCCGTGAAGCCGATGAGCGAATGGCAGCTCTTGGACGATGCGGCTTTTATGCATTACTGCCCGAATGAAACCATCGACGGCATCGCCATTAACGAAACGCCGAATTTTTCCTCTGACGTTGTGGTGACCGCCGATTTCTCCTCCACCATTCTTTCCGCGCCGTTAGACGTTTCCCGCTACGGCGTGATCTACGCTGGCGCGCAGAAAAATATCGGCCCGGCCGGACTGACGATTGTGATTGTGCGCGAAGATCTGTTAGGCAAAGCGCATGAAAGCTGCCCGTCAATTCTCGACTACAGCGTGCTGAACGATAATGACTCCATGTTCAATACGCCGCCGACCTTCGCCTGGTATCTCTCCGGACTGGTCTTTAAGTGGCTGAAAGCCAACGGCGGCGTTGAGGCGATGAATCAAATCAACCAGCAGAAGGCCGGGCTGCTTTACAGCGTCATCGATAACAGCGACTTCTATCGCAACGATGTGGCGAAAGCCAACCGCTCGCGGATGAACGTGCCGTTCCAGCTGGCGGACAGCGCGCTGGATAAACTCTTCCTTGAAGAGTCTTTCGCGGCAGGTCTTCATGCCCTGAAAGGCCACCGCGTGGTCGGGGGAATGCGCGCCTCAATTTATAATGCGATGCCGCTGGAAGGAGTGAAGGCCCTGACCGAGTTTATGGCCGACTTCGAACGTCGTCACGGCTAATCGGGCGCCGTTTTTCATCCCCACAGCCTCGTCTGTGGGGTTTTTATTGTTGTTTTTCGAGAGTTGAGTTTCATGGAATCCCTGACGTTACAACCCATCGCGCGGGTCGATGGCACCATTAATCTGCCCGGCTCCAAGAGCGTCTCTAACCGCGCGTTGCTTCTGGCGGCGTTAGCGCATGGCACCACCGTACTGACCAACCTGTTAGACAGCGATGACGTTCGCCATATGCTCAATGCGCTGAGCGCGTTGGGGATCGCCTGTACCCTTTCTGCGGATCGCACCCGCTGTGAAATCACCGGCAACGGTGGCGCATTACAGGCGCAGGGGGCGCTGGAGCTGTTTCTGGGTAATGCCGGAACGGCAATGCGTCCGCTGGCCGCGGCGCTGTGTCTTGGCGAAAACGACATTGTGCTGACCGGCGAGCCGCGCATGAAAGAGCGGCCGATTGGTCATCTGGTTGAGGCGCTGAGGCAGGGCGGGGCGAAGATTGATTATCTGGAGCAGGAAAACTACCCGCCGCTTCGCCTGCGCGGCGGTTTTACCGGCGGCGAAGTTACCGTCGACGGCAGCGTTTCCAGCCAGTTCCTCACGGCGCTCTTAATGACCGCGCCGCTGGCGGTGCAGGACACCACTATCAGTATTAAAGGCGAGCTGGTGTCGAAGCCGTATATCGACATCACCTTAAACCTGATGAAAACGTTCGGCGTGGAGATTGAAAACCAGCGCTACCAGCGTTTTGTGGTTAAGGGCGGTCAGCAGTATCAGTCGCCGGGCGTATATCTGGTGGAGGGCGATGCCTCATCGGCCTCATACTTCCTCGCGGCGGGCGCCATCAAAGGCGGCACGGTAAAGGTGACCGGCATTGGGCGCAACAGTATGCAGGGCGATATCCGGTTTGCCGACGTACTGGAAAAAATGGGGGCTACCGTTACCTGGGGCGACGACTTTATTGCCTGTACCCGCGGTGAGCTTAAAGCCATTGATATGGATATGAATCATATTCCGGATGCGGCGATGACCATTGCGACGGCGGCGCTGTTTGCCAAAGGCACCACCACCCTTCGCAACATCTATAACTGGCGGGTGAAAGAGACCGACCGGCTGTTCGCGATGGCGACCGAACTGCGTAAGGTCGGGGCGGAAGTGGAAGAGGGGCATGACTATATTCGCATCACGCCGCCGGCAAAATTACAGTTTGCAGAAATAGGCACCTATAACGATCACCGAATGGCGATGTGTTTCTCGCTGGTGGCGCTCTCCGACACCCCGGTCACCATTCTTGATCCGAAGTGTACCGCTAAAACCTTCCCGGACTATTTCGAGCAGCTTGCCCGTATCAGTACTCCCGCCTGAATGACTTTCGCGCCGGCTTCCGGGCTGGCGCGTCCCGGTCATGAGCTGAGATAACGACTGCGTTCAATAAACACGACATGCGAAACCTTTAATGGACACTCATCCCGCTTCTGCCGACCTTGCTCAACATAATACGCTACCGTATTACTGCCGACAAAAAGTAAAACATTGTCATCTTTTGGGCTGGTTACTCGCCAGCCCGCTATAATTGCGCAATTATTCTGCATTTAAATACAGACGATTCGGTTTTTTGCACGCAACGTTAACGATTGTGGACGTTGGCACGTATAATGCGCGGCGTTTACGTTAACGGTATGCCTGTTTTAAGGAGAGAAAGATGACGGCAATTGCCCCGGTAATTACCATTGATGGCCCAAGCGGTGCAGGTAAAGGCACCCTGTGCAAGGCAATGGCGGAAGCATTGCAATGGCATCTGCTGGACTCTGGCGCTATCTATCGCGTACTGGCGCTGGCGGCGCTGCATCATCATGTCGATGTCGCTTCCGAAGATGCGCTGGTCCCGCTGGCAACCCATCTTGATGTGCGTTTTGTCGCAACCAATGGGAATCTTGAAGTGATCCTCGAAGGCGAGGATGTCAGCGGTGAAATCCGCACTCAGGAAGTGGCTAACGCGGCGTCGCAGGTCGCAGCTTTCCCGCGCGTACGTGAAGCACTGCTGCGTCGTCAACGCGCCTTTCGCGAACTCCCCGGCCTGATTGCCGACGGGCGTGATATGGGGACGGTGGTTTTCCCGGATGCGCCGGTCAAAATTTTCCTTGACGCCTCCTCAGAAGAGCGTGCGCACCGCCGTATGCTACAGTTGCAGGAAAAGGGCTTTAGTGTTAACTTTGAACGCCTTTTGGCCGAGATCAAAGAACGTGACGATCGCGACCGAAATCGTGCGGTAGCGCCGCTGGTTCCTGCTGCCGATGCTTTAGTTCTGGATTCAACCCGATTAAGCATTGAGCAAGTGATTGAAAAAGCGCTACAATACGCGCGCCAAAAACTGGCGCTCGCTTAAATGCGACCGAATTTGCAGTACCCCCGTTGCAATGGAGTGACAGCGGGTATGTTAAACAACCCCATCCGGCATGGAGCCAGGTGGACGTTAAATATAAACCTGAAGATTAAACATGACTGAATCTTTTGCTCAACTGTTTGAAGAATCCTTAAAAGAAATCGAAACCCGTCCGGGTTCCATCGTTCGCGGTGTTGTTGTTGCTATCGACAAAGACGTAGTACTGGTTGACGCTGGTCTGAAATCTGAGTCCGCCATCCCGGCTGAGCAGTTCAAAAACGCCCAAGGCGAACTGGAAATCCAGGTGGGTGACGAAGTTGACGTTGCCCTGGATGCAGTAGAAGACGGCTTCGGTGAAACCCTGCTGTCCCGTGAGAAAGCTAAACGTCACGAAGCATGGATCACGCTGGAAAAAGCTTACGAAGATGCTGAAACTGTTACCGGTGTTATCAACGGCAAAGTTAAGGGCGGCTTCACTGTTGAGCTGAACGGTATTCGCGCGTTCCTGCCAGGTTCTCTGGTAGACGTTCGTCCGGTGCGCGACACGCTGCACCTGGAAGGCAAAGAGCTTGAATTCAAAGTAATCAAGCTGGATCAGAAGCGCAACAACGTTGTTGTTTCTCGTCGTGCCGTGATCGAATCCGAAAACAGCGCAGAGCGCGATCAGCTGCTGGAAAACCTGCAGGAAGGCATGGAAGTTAAAGGTATCGTTAAGAACCTCACTGACTACGGTGCATTCGTTGATCTGGGTGGCGTTGACGGCCTGCTGCACATCACCGATATGGCCTGGAAACGCGTTAAGCATCCGAGCGAAATCGTTAACGTTGGCGACGAAATCACCGTTAAAGTGCTGAAGTTCGACCGCGAACGTACCCGTGTCTCCCTGGGCCTGAAACAGCTGGGCGAAGATCCGTGGGTTGCTATCGCTAAGCGTTACCCGGAAGGCACCAAACTGACCGGTCGTGTAACCAACCTGACCGACTACGGCTGCTTCGTTGAAATCGAAGAAGGCGTTGAAGGCCTGGTTCACGTTTCCGAAATGGACTGGACCAACAAAAACATCCACCCGTCCAAAGTTGTTAACGTTGGCGACGTTGTGGAAGTGATGGTTCTGGATATCGACGAAGAACGTCGTCGTATCTCCCTGGGTCTGAAGCAGTGCAAATCCAACCCGTGGCAGCAGTTCGCGGAAACCCACAACAAGGGCGACCGTGTTGAAGGTAAAATCAAGTCTATCACTGACTTCGGTATCTTCATCGGCCTGGACGGCGGCATCGACGGCCTGGTTCACCTGTCTGACATCTCCTGGAACGTTGCAGGCGAAGAAGCCGTTCGTGAATACAAGAAAGGCGATGAAATCGCAGCCGTTGTTCTGCAGGTTGACGCAGAGCGTGAGCGTATCTCCCTGGGCGTTAAACAGCTTGCAGAAGATCCGTTCAACAACTGGGTTGCACTGAACAAGAAAGGCGCAATCGTAAACGGTAAAGTAACTGCAGTTGACGCGAAAGGCGCAACCGTAGAGCTGGCTGATGGCGTTGAAGGTTACCTGCGCGCTTCTGAAGCTTCCCGTGACCGCGTTGAAGATGCCACTCTGGTTCTGAGCGTTGGTGACGACGTTGAAGCGAAATTCACCGGCGTTGATCGTAAAAACCGCGCAATCAGCCTGTCTGTTCGTGCGAAAGACGAAGCTGATGAGAAAGATGCAATCGCAACTGTTAACAAACAGGAAGAAGCAAACTTCTCTAACAACGCAATGGCTGAAGCTTTCAAAGCAGCTAAAGGCGAGTAATTCTCTGATAATTCGGGATGTTTTATCCCGAAGTAAGATGAGTTTACTTGACAGGTTACAGAATTCGTTCTGTAATCAATGACAAAGGGCGGCTACGGTCGCCCTTAATCAATGCAACAGCAGAGCTTAATGCCATACAGGAACCGGAGGAATCATGACCAAGTCAGAATTGATTGAAAGACTTGCAACCCAGCAATCTCATATTCCCGCGAAAGCGGTTGAAGATGCAGTGAAAGAGATGCTGGAGCATATGGCCTCGACTCTTGCGCAGGGCGAGCGTATTGAAATCCGCGGTTTCGGCAGCTTTTCTTTGCACTACCGCGCTCCCCGTACCGGGCGCAACCCGAAGACCGGCGATAAAGTCGAGCTGGAAGGCAAATATGTTCCGCACTTCAAGCCGGGTAAAGAACTGCGCGATCGCGCCAATATTTACGGTTAAGTTTGCCGACCTGACTTGCGAAAAAGCACCTCTACGGTGCTTTTTTCATTTCTGCAAGCCTTAACTGGAAAACCGCTCGCAAAATATGCTGAATCTTACATTGCAGAGGTAAATTCAGCGGAACCCTCGCCGTAAAGCAATAAAAAGCCGCCAGACACGCACCGCATAAAGCGGCACACTTCCGCCACACGGAGGTGTTAATGAAGCTCACGACGGTCAGCCTGTGCGCATTAGGCGGTATTTTCCCGCTGATTCTATTGCCGGAACTTCCTGGCTCATTTGTTATTGTCAGCCTGTTTGCGCTGGCCTGCCTGCTAAGCCTTTTTCCCCATCAGCGGATACAGCTGGCCGGGCTTATAGTGCTGTTTTTCTTATGGGGCGTCATGGCGGCAAAACAGTCCCTATGGGCCGGGAATACGCTGACCGCGAAAATGCAGGATGCGATAGTCGAAATTACCTCTACGGATAACATGACTACCCATGTCGGGCGCATTACCCATCTTCAGGGGCAACGGCTTATTCCTGCCGTGGGGGTCATGTTGTACGATCAATACCTGCCCGCAGCGCCCTGCGCAGGGCAGCGCTGGGCGATGAGGCTTAAGGTGCGGGCGGTTCACGGCCAACTGAATGAAGGTAGGTTTGACAGACAGCGTTATGCCTTAGCGCAACACCAGCCGCTTAGCGGTCGTTTTTTGCAGGCCAGCCTTATCGATCGCGAATGCAGCCTGCGCGCCCGCTATCTGGCTTCGCTACGATTGACCCTTGCTGATTATCCCTGGCAACAGGTGATATTAGGGTTAGGCATGGGAGAGCGCCTGTCGGTGGCAAAAGAAGTAAAAGCGATTATGCGTGATACCGGAACAGCGCATCTGATGGCGATATCCGGTCTGCACATCGCCTTTACGGCTTTACTCGCCGCCGCTTTGCTGCGCGGCGCTCAGTTTTTGCTGCCGGTCAGCAGGATCCGCTGGCAGCATCCGCTCATTAGCGGACTCCTGTGCGCCACGTTTTACGCCTGGTTGACCGGGTTACAACCGCCCGCGCTGCGTACCATCATCGCGCTGGCGGTATGGGGCGCGCTGAAGCTAAGCGGCCGACAGTGGAGCGGATGGTCGGTATGGTGCTGCTGCCTGGCGGCGATTGTCATCGTCGACCCGGTTGCAATCCTCTCTCAGAGCCTGTGGCTCTCTGCTTTTGCCGTTGCGGCCCTGCTGTTCTGGTATCAGTGGTTTCCCTGTCCCGGCTGGCCTTTGCCGCGGGCAGGGCGTTTGCTACTGCAACTCATCCACCTGCAGCTGGGCATCACATTGCTGCTCCTGCCGCTACAAATCGCCCTGTTTCATGGGGTCAGCCTGACCTCTTTTATGGCAAATTTATTTGCCGTGCCGCTGGTCACCTTTGTAAGCGTACCGCTTATCCTTGCCGGGATGGTCGCGCATATCACCGGGCCGCTGGTTGTCGAATCCGGTTTATGGTTTCTGGCCGATCGCTCGCTTGCCATACTCTTCTGGGGGCTGGAAGGGCTGCCGCACGGCTGGATCAACGTCGACGTGCGCTGGCAGTGGCTTACCATTGCCCCCTGGCTACTGCTTATCGGCTGGCGTTTTTCCGCCTGGCGCACGGCGCCGGGGCTGTGTCTGGCGCTGCTGGTGCTGTTAAGCTGGCCGCTGTGGCGGCCGCAACGCTCCGATGCCTGGCAGGTGCATATGCTGGATGTTGGACAGGGGCTGGCGATGGTCATCGCGCGTAACGGAAAAGCGCTGCTTTACGATACCGGTCCCGCCTGGCCGGAAGGCGACAGCGCGCAGCAAACCATAATTCCCTGGCTGCGCTGGCACGATTTGCAACCTGAAGGCATTATTCTCAGCCATGAGCATCTCGATCATCGGGGCGGGCTACGATCTTTGCAGAGTACATGGCCGACGCTGTGGGTGCGCAGTCCGTTAGGCTGGCGCAATCATCTGCCCTGTCAACGCGGTGAGACGTGGCAATGGCAGGGGCTGCGCTTTAGCGCGCACTGGCCGTTAAAAGATGACCGCAGGCAGGGAAATAACCGCTCCTGCGTCGTGAAGATCGATGATGGTCAGCACAGTATTCTGTTGACGGGCGATATAGAGTCCCCGGCTGAACAAAAAATGCTGAGCTATTACTGGCGACATTTGCCGGCGACAGTCATTCAGGTTCCGCATCACGGCAGCAATACGTCATCGTCACTGGCGCTTATTCAGCGTGTTAACGGCGAACTGGCGCTGGCCTCCGCGTCGCGCTACAACGCCTGGCGACTACCGTCGTGGAAGGTAAGACAGCGCTATCGGCGGCAGGGCTATCAGTGGCGTGATACCCCTCACCAGGGGCAGATTACGCTGGATTTTTCAGCGCAGGGCTGGCGGGTAATCAGCCTGAGGGAGCAAATTTTACCGCGTTGGTATCATCAGTGGTTTGGCGTGCCAGACGATAACGGGTAGAATATGCGGCTATTTCAACAAATGCTGGTTTTTTGAATGCATAACGATAAAGATCTCTCTACGTGGCAGACGTTTCGCCGACTGTGGCCTACCATTGCGCCTTTTAAATCGGGTCTGATCGTGGCGGGTGTGGCGTTAATCCTTAACGCAGCCAGCGATACCTTCATGTTATCGCTTCTCAAACCATTACTGGACGATGGTTTTGGTAAAACCGATCGCTCAGTGCTGCTCTGGATGCCGCTGGTGGTTATTGGGCTGATGATCTTGCGTGGTATCACCAGCTATATTTCCAGTTACTGCATTTCCTGGGTCTCCGGCAAAGTGGTGATGACCATGCGTCGCCGTTTGTTTGGTCATATGATGGGGATGCCGGTCGCCTTCTTTGATAAGCAGTCCACAGGCACATTGCTGTCAAGGATCACCTACGATTCGGAACAGGTCGCTTCATCCTCTTCCAGCGCGCTGATTACCGTAGTGCGTGAAGGGGCGTCGATTATCGGTCTGTTCGCAATGATGTTCTATTACAGCTGGCAGTTGTCGATCATTCTGGTCGTGCTGGCGCCCATCGTGTCGATTGCGATTCGCGTTGTCTCAAAACGTTTTCGCGCGATCAGCAAAAATATGCAGAACACGATGGGGCAGGTGACCACCAGCGCCGAACAGATGCTGAAAGGCCACAAAGAGGTACTGATCTTTGGCGGCCAGGAGGTCGAAACCAAACGCTTCGACAAAGTCAGCAACAAAATGCGTCTGCAGGGGATGAAAATGGTCTCCGCGTCGTCCATTTCTGACCCGATTATTCAGCTGATCGCCTCCCTGGCGCTGGCGTTTGTCCTGTATGCCGCGAGCTTCCCGAGCGTCATGGAAAGCCTGACGGCCGGTACGATCACCGTAGTCTTCTCCTCCATGATTGCCCTGATGCGCCCGCTGAAATCGCTGACGAACGTTAACGCCCAGTTCCAGCGCGGTATGGCGGCCTGCCAGACGTTATTTGCCATTCTGGACAGCGAGCAGGAAAAAGATGAGGGAACACGCGTTATCGAACGCGCGACCGGCGAACTGGAGTTCCGCAATGTTACCTTCACCTATCCGGGACGCGAGATACCTGCGCTGCGCAATATCAATCTGAAGATCCCGGCAGGTAAAACGGTGGCGCTGGTAGGGCGTTCGGGGTCCGGTAAATCAACCATCGCCAGTCTGATTACGCGCTTCTATGACATTGACGAAGGTGAAATCCTGATGGATGGTCACGATCTGCGTGAATATACGCTGTCGTCCCTGCGTAATCAGGTTGCGCTGGTGTCGCAGAACGTACATCTGTTCAACGATACGGTGGCGAATAACATCGCCTATGCGCGCAACGAGCATTATACCCGCGAGCAGATTGAAGAAGCCGCGCGCATGGCCTATGCGATGGATTTTATCAATAAGATGGATAACGGCCTTGATACGGTTATCGGTGAAAACGGCGTACTGCTCTCCGGCGGCCAGCGCCAGCGTATCGCCATTGCGCGAGCGTTGCTGCGCGACAGCCCGATCCTGATCCTTGACGAGGCCACTTCGGCGCTGGATACCGAATCTGAGCGCGCTATTCAGGCGGCGCTGGACGAGCTGCAGAAAAACCGCACCTCGCTGGTTATTGCGCATCGCCTGTCCACGATTGAACAGGCTGATGAAATTGTGGTGGTGGAAGACGGCGTGATTGTCGAACGCGGGACGCATAGCGAACTGCTGGAGCACCGCGGCGTCTATGCTCAGCTGCATAAAATGCAGTTTGGTCAATGATCGCCCGCATCTGGTCCGGTGAGTCGCCGCTGTGGCGGCTGTTACTCCCGCTCTCCTGGCTGTATGGCCTGGTAAGCGGTGGTATTCGTCTGTGCTACCGGCTGGGGATTAAACGCGCCTGGCGCGCGCCGGTGCCGGTTGTGGTGGTCGGTAATCTGACGGCGGGCGGCAACGGCAAAACGCCGGTCGTTATCTGGCTGGTGGAACAGTTGACACTGCGCGGCCTGCGCGTTGGCGTTGTCTCTCGCGGCTACGGTGGAAAAGCCGCCAGTTATCCGTTACTGCTGAGTGAACAAACCACCACGGCAGAAGCGGGGGATGAACCGGTGCTGATTTATCAGCGAACCGGGGCGTCGGTCGCCGTTGCGCCCAATCGCGCAGAGGCGGTCAGCGCGCTGCTGGCGCAGCATAACGTGCAGATCGTGGTGACCGACGATGGACTGCAACACTATCGCCTGGCGCGCGATGTGGAGATCGTGGTGGTTGACGGCGTGCGCCGTTTTGGTAACGGCTGGTGGCTGCCGGCAGGCCCGATGCGTGAACGCGCAGGTCGCCTGAAGTCGGTGGATGCGGTTATCACCAACGGCGGCGTACCGCAGGCAGGAGAGATCCCGATGCGCCTGGCGCCAGGGCAGGCCGTTAATCTGCTTACCGGTGAGCGCTGCAACGTGGCGCAGTTGCAGAATGTCGTCGCGATGGCCGGTATTGGTCATCCGCCGCGTTTTTTCGCTACTCTGGAAGCCTGCGGCGTACATCCGCAGAAATGCGTGCCGCTGGCGGATCACCAGGCGCTGAGCGCGCATGATGTCCGCGCGCTGCTGAACGCCGGACAAACGCTGTTAATGACGGAAAAGGATGCCGTGAAGTGCCGTGCTTTCGCCGAAGATAACTGGTGGTATCTCCCTGTCGATGCGCATCTTTCAGGGGATGAACCGGAGGCATTACTTAAAAAATTGACCTCGCTGGCACGTTAACGTTCTGACGCAACGGCGGCGAATGCTGGATGGAGACATCAATGTCGTTGCCGTACCTCTCACTCAAAGCTGCCCGTCATCTGCATCTTGCCGCGCAGGGATTGCTGAAAAAGCCGCGCCGCCGCGCGCTGGAATCTGACATCCTGCCGACGATCTCCCGCATGTCGCTGTTGCAAATCGACACCATTAATATTGTGGCGCGCAGCCCTTATCTGGTGCTGTTCAGTCGTCTGGGCGCCTATCCCCCTCACTGGCTGGACGCGGCTCTGTCGCGCGGCGAACTGATGGAGTACTGGGCCCATGAGGCCTGCTTTCTGCCGCGCAGCGACTTCCCGCTTATTCGCCATCGCATGCTGTCGCTGGAAAATATGGGCTGGAAGTTCAGTGCGGCGTGGATGGCGGAACATGCTGATGAAATTGAGCAACTGTTGCAGCATATTCAGCAAAACGGTCCGGTGCGTTCGGCTGATTTTGCGCATCCACGTAAAGGCGCCGGCGGGTGGTGGGAATGGAAGCCGCAGAAGCGCCATCTGGAAGGACTGTTCACCGCCGGAAAGCTGATGGTGGTTGAACGGCGTAATTTCCAGCGCGTCTACGATGTCACTCAGCGCGTAATGCCGCACTGGGATGATGAACGCGATCTGCTGCCGCGCGCGCAGGCTGAACTGTTGATGCTGGATAACAGCGCCCGCAGCCTGGGGATTTTTCGCGAGCCGTGGCTGGCTGATTACTACCGCCTGAAGCGCCTGGCATTACCGCTCTGGCGAGAGTCGCGGGCGGCGCAGGGGAAGATTGTTCCCGTTGAGGTCGAAACGCTCGGCGCCCTGTGGCTGCATGCCGATCTGCTGCCGCTGCTTGAACAGGCGCAGGCAGGTACGCTGAGCGCAACCCACAGCGCGGTGCTGTCGCCATTTGATCCGGTAGTCTGGGATCGCAAACGGGCGGAACAGCTCTTTCATTTCAGCTATCGGCTGGAGTGCTACACCCCGGCACCGAAGCGTCAGTTTGGTTATTTTGTCCTGCCGCTGCTGCATCGGGGGCAGTTGGTAGGGCGGATGGATGCCAAAATGCATCGTAAAACGGGCGTGCTGGAAATTATTTCGCTTTATCTGGAGGAGGACGTTAAGGTCGGGGCCGCTCTGCAAAACGGCTTACGTCAGGCGATAAGCGATTTTGCCCGCTGGCAGCAGGCCAGTCGTGTGACAATCGGGCGCTGCCCGGCGCAGTTGTTTGCCGACTGTCGGCAGGGATGGGAAATAGACGCAGCCCAATGAATGATTATGATAAGATTTACCGATTCACTATCCGGTCCATCTGGAGGAACTATGGATCATCGTCTGCTTGAAATCATTGCCTGCCCGGTCTGCAACGGCAAACTCTGGTATAACCAGGAAAAACAAGAACTGATTTGTAAGCCGGATAACCTGGCCTTTCCCCTGCGTGATGGTATTCCCGTATTACTGGAAACCGAAGCCCGTGTCCTGACTGCCGACGAGCGTAAATCATGAGTTTTGTCGTCATCATTCCGGCGCGCTATGCGTCCACGCGCCTGCCCGGCAAACCGCTGCTGGATATCAATGGTAAGCCGATGATCGTGCATGTGCTGGAGCGCGCCCGTGAGTCCGGCGCCGAACGCATCATCGTCGCCACCGACCACGAAGAGGTGGCCCGCGCCGTTGAGGCGGCGGGCGGCGAAGTCTGCATGACCCGCGCCGATCACCAGTCGGGCACAGAGCGTCTGGCTGAAGTAGTGGAAAAATGCGGTTTCAGCGACGATACCGTCATTGTCAACGTGCAGGGCGATGAGCCGATGATCCCGGCGGTTATTATTCGCCAGGTGGCAGAAAATCTGGCCCAGCGTCAGGTGGGAATGGCCACGCTGGCTGTGCCGATTCACGGCGCGGAGGAGGCGTTTAATCCCAATGCGGTGAAGGTGGTGCTGGACGCCGAAGGCTATGCGCTTTACTTCTCACGCGCGACCATCCCGTGGGATCGCGATCGTTTCGCCAAAAGTCTGGAAACCGTCGGTGACACCTTCCTGCGGCACCTGGGAATTTACGGCTATCGCGCCGGTTTTATTCGCCGTTATGTGAACTGGCAGCCCAGCCCGCTGGAAAATATCGAAATGCTGGAGCAGCTTCGCGTACTCTGGTACGGCGAAAAAATCCACGTGGCGGTGGCAAAAGAAGTCCCTGGCACCGGGGTGGATACTGCCGAAGATCTTGAGCGCGTTCGCGCTGAGATGCGTTAATTTCCCTTCCGGGGCGTCGTTCAGACAGCAGCGGCGCCCCGTATCGTTACCGTTTTCCCCGTTTTTCTTGTCAACAATTGATCTCATCCGGGTGACATCTGCCGGTGTGGCGCTCATTATAAAAGCAGTAGCTTTTATGAGGGTAAACTGAATGGAACAGCTGCGCGCCGAATTAAGCCATCTGTTGGGCGAAAAGCTTAGCCGTATAGAGTGCGTCAACGAAAAAGCCGATACGACGCTGTGGTCGCTCTATGACAGTCAGGGCAATCCTATGCCGCTGATGGCCAGAAGTTTCACTACTCCTGGCATCGCTCAACAGCTGGCCTGGAAAACGACCATGCTGGCGCGAAGCGGCACCGTCCGTATGCCGGTGATTTACGGCGTGATGACCCATGACGACTATCCCGGTCCCGACGTGCTGCTGCTGGAGCGGCTGCGCGGCGTCCCGGTTGAGGCGCCAGCCCGCACTCCGCAGCGCTGGGAACAGCTTAAAGATCAGATTGTCGAAGCGTTACTCGCCTGGCACCGTCAGGATAGCCGCGGTTGTGTCGGCGCGGTGGACAATACCCAGGAGAACATCTGGCCGTCCTGGTATCGCCAGCGTGTTGAGGTGCTGTGGAGCACGCTTAACCAGTTCAACAATACCGGTCTGACGATGCAGGACAAAAGAATTCTGTTTCGCACCCGCGAATGTCTGCCGACGCTGTTTGAAGGTTTTAATGACAACTGCGTGTTGGTGCACGGTAATTTCAGCCTGCGCAGTATGCTGAAGGATGCCCGAAGCGATCAGCTTCTGGCGATGGTTGGGCCGGGCGTCATGCTCTGGGCGCCGCGCGAGTATGAACTGTTTTGCCTGATGGATAACGCGCTGGCGGAAGGGCTGCTCTGGCACTATCTTCAGCGCGCGCCGGTGGCGGAGTCGTTTATCTGGCGGCGCTGGCTGTACGTGTTATGGGATGAAGTGGCGCAACTGGTCAACACCGGCCGCTTTAACCGCGCTCATTTCGATCTTGCAGCGAAATCACTCCTGCCGTGGCTTGCCTGAGATCCCACAGGCCGGATAAGGCGCGTCAGCTGTGTCGCGTTGCGCTTATCCGGCCTGCAAACAGTTAAGCGTTATCCACTCCTTTCAGCCATTGCCAGAGGCGACCCAGCGTCTCGTAGCCTACGCGATCGCTATGCATCAGCCAGTAAGGAGAGGGGATAGCCCGCTCCCAGGGATTTAACGGCGAATCAATAGCCATTTGATTCGCGGGCGCGGGTAAAGGATGCGTCCCCGCCTGCTGAAAGAAAATCATCGCCCGCGGCAGATGAGACGCCGAGGTAACCAGTAAAAACGGCGTATCGCCGATAGTCTGTTTTACCGCTGCGGCTTCCTCTTCGGTATCTTTCGGCCGATCGAGCACAATGATATCGCTACGCGGCACGCCCAGCGATTCGGCGACCCGCGCGCCAGCCTCCGCGGTGCTCACCGGATTGGTCAGCGCCCTTGCGCCGGTAAAGATCAGCTTCGCGCCCGGATTGGCCCGCCAAAGACGGATTCCCTCGTTGAGACGCGGCAGGCTGTTATTGAGCAGGTTTGAGCTGGGCGCCCACTGTGGATTCCAGGTATAGCCGCCGCCCAGCACCACGATATAGTCGACTTTTTGCGTCGCCTGCCAGGTGGGATAGCGGGTTTCGATCGGGCGCAGCAGGCCGTCGGCCACCGGTTGCAGGCTTAACAGCAGCAGCGCCAGCCAGCTGAGAGCGATCAACCCCTTGCCGGTTTTCTGAAAACGGCTAAACCACAGCAGCGCCAGCCCAACGCCCATGACCAGCAGCAGAAAAGGCAGTGGCAGCAGCAGACCGCCCACCACTTTCTTTAGCGTAAAAAGCATCCTTTTTGGTTCCTTTTTTAACCATACAGCAGAAGAATAATCAGGATATTACACCAGACAGGTTCATTCTCCGCGCGGGTGTGACAAAATAGCCGTTTTGATAAAGCACCCTGAAGCCGTTTGTGGAGAGTCCTATGCGGGATCGCAATTTTGATGACATTGCAGAGAAGTTTTCCCGTAACATTTACGGCACCACCAAAGGGCAGCTTCGACAGGCGATCCTGTGGCAGGATCTCGACCGCCTGCTGGCGACGTTCGGCGCGCAAAAACTGCGGGTGCTGGACGCCGGTGGCGGAGAAGGGCAGACCGCCATCAAAATGGCCGAACGCGGACATCACGTTACGTTATGCGATCTTTCTGGGGAAATGATTGCCCGTGCGCAGCAGGCGGCGGAGGCAAAAGGTGTGAGCGATGACATGCATTTTATACAATGCGCCGCTCAGGACGTTGCTTCGCATTTGGAAAGCCCGGTTGATCTGATATTGTTTCACGCGGTGCTGGAGTGGGTGGCTGAACCGGTCAGCGTATTAGAGACGCTGTGGTCGGTATTGCGTCCCGGTGGCGCGCTGTCGTTAATGTTTTACAATGCCAACGGTCTGTTGATGCACAATATGGTGGCAGGCAATTTCGATTACGTGCAGGCGGGGATGCCAAAGCGCAAGAAGCGTACGCTTTCGCCGGACTACCCCCGAGAACCGGAGCAGGTATATCAGTGGCTGGAACAGATTGGCTGGCAAATTAGCGGCAAAACCGGCGTGCGCGTGTTTCATGACTATCTGCGCGAAAAGCACCAGCAGCGGGACTGTTATGACATGCTGCTTGAACTCGAAACGCGTTATTGCCGTCAGGAACCCTGGATCAGCCTTGGTCGCTATATACATGTCACTGCGCTGAAAAGCTTGTCCCATGAGGCTTTACCCGCAGATGCAAGGATAACCTATGAGTGAATTTTCCCAGACAGTCCCCGAACTGGTTGCCTGGGCCAGAAAAAATGATTTTTCTATCTCGCTGCCGGTAGACAGACTTTCGTTCCTGCTGGCCGTCGCCACGCTGAACGGCGAACGTCTCGACGGCGAGATGAGCGAAGGCGAACTGGTGGATGCGTTTCGCCATGTAAGTGATGCGTTTGAGCAAACCAGCGAAACCATTGGCGTGCGCGCGAACAATGCGATCAACGATATGGTCCGTCAACGTCTGCTGAACCGCTTTACCAGCGAGCAGGCGGAAGGAAACGCCATTTATCGTCTGACGCCGCTCGGCATCGGCATTACCGATTACTACATCCGCCAGCGAGAATTTTCCACCCTGCGCCTGTCGATGCAGCTGTCGATTGTGGCCGGCGAACTGAAGCGCGCGGCGGATGCCGCCGATGAAGGCGGCGACGAGTTCCACTGGCACCGTAACGTCTACGCGCCGTTGAAATATTCGGTGGCGGAAATTTTCGACAGCATCGATCTCACCCAGCGCATTATGGATGAGCAGCAGCAGCAGGTGAAAGACGACATCGCGCAACTGCTGAATAAAGACTGGCGGGCGGCAATCTCCAGCTGCGAACTGCTGCTTTCGGAAACCTCGGGCACCCTGCGCGAATTACAGGACACGCTGGAGGCGGCGGGCGATAAGCTGCAGGCTAACCTGCTGCGCATTCAGGACGCGACGCTGGCCCTTAACGACCTGCATTTTGTCGACCGCCTGGTATTCGACTTGCAGAGTAAGCTGGACCGCATTATCAGTTGGGGGCAGCAATCTATCGATCTGTGGATCGGCTACGACCGTCACGTGCATAAATTTATCCGTACCGCTATCGATATGGATAAAAACCGCGTCTTTGCCCAGCGTCTGCGTCAGTCTGTCCAGACCTACTTTGACGAGCCGTGGGCGCTGACTTACGCCAATGCTGACCGTCTGCTGGATATGCGCGACGAGGAGATGGCGCTGCGCGATGAAGAGGTGACCGGGGAACTTCCGCCGGATTTAGAGTACGAAGAGTTTAACGAGATCCGCGAACAGCTGGCGGCGATCATCGAAGAACAGCTGGCGGTCTACAAAACCAAAGAGACGCCGCTGGATCTCGGCCTCGTGGTGCGCGAGTATCTGGCGCAATATCCGCGCGCGCGTCACTTCGACGTGGCGCGCATTGTTATCGATCAGGCGGTACGTCTTGGCGTAGCGCAAGCAGACTTCACCGGACTGCCAGCCAAATGGCAGCCGATTAATGATTACGGAGCCAAGGTACAGGCGCATGTCATTGACAAATATTGAACAAGTGATGCCGGTTAAGCTGGCGCAGGCGCTGGCGAATCCGTTATTTCCGGCGCTGGACAGCGCCTTACGTTCAGGCCGTCATATCGGTCTGGATGAGCTGGATAATCATGCTTTTTTAATGGATTTTCAGGACTATCTGGAAGAGTTTTACAGCCGCTATAACGTGGAATTGATCCGCGCGCCGGAAGGGTTTTTCTACCTGCGTCCGCGTTCGACAACGCTCATTCCGCGTTCCGTTCTCTCTGAACTGGATATGATGGTCGGTAAAATCCTTTGCTACCTCTATCTCAGCCCTGAGCGGCTGGCGAATGAAGGCATTTTTACCCAGCAGGAGCTGTACGACGAACTACTGACGCTGGCTGATGAAGCCAAACTGTTGAAGCTGGTGAACAACCGTTCAACCGGTTCCGACGTTGACCGTCAGAAGCTGCAGGAAAAAATGCGCTCGTCCCTGAACCGCCTGCGCCGCTTAGGGATGGTGTGGTTTATGGGGCATGACAGCAGCAAATTCCGCATTACGGAGTCGGTGTTCCGCTTTGGCGCGGATGTGCGTACCGGCGACGATCCGCGCGAAGCGCAGCGCCGCCTGATCCGCGATGGCGAGGCGATGGCGGTGGAAAACCACCTGCAGCTCAACGATGAAACCGAAGAGAATCAGCCGGACAGTGGAGAAGAAGAATAATGATTGAACGCGGTAAATTTCGCTCACTTACGCTGATTAACTGGAACGGTTTCTTTGCCCGTACCTTTGACCTTGATGAACTGGTCACCACGCTTTCCGGCGGTAACGGGGCGGGTAAATCGACCACTATGGCGGCGTTTGTTACGGCGCTGATCCCCGATTTGACCCTGCTGCACTTTCGTAACACCACCGAAGCCGGGGCGACCAGCGGTTCGCGCGATAAAGGCCTGCACGGCAAGCTGAAGGCGGGCGTCTGCTATTCAATGCTCGACACGATCAACTCGCGCCATCAGCGGGTGGTGGTGGGCGTGCGTCTGCAACAGGTCGCCGGTCGCGACCGCAAAGTCGACATTAAGCCGTTTGCCATTCAGGGGCTGCCGATGTCGATACAGCCGACGCAGCTGGTGACGGAAACGCTGAACGAACGTCAGGCGCGCGTGCTGACCCTCAACGAGCTGAAAGACAAGCTCGATGAAATGGAAGGCGTACAGTTTAAGCAGTTCAACTCCATTACTGATTACCATTCGCTGATGTTCGACCTCGGCATTATTGCCCGTCGTCTGCGCTCAGCCTCCGATCGCAGCAAATTCTATCGCCTGATTGAAGCCTCGCTGTACGGCGGGATCTCCAGCGCCATCACCCGCTCTCTGCGCGACTACCTGCTGCCGGAAAACAGCGGCGTGCGCAAGGCGTTCCAGGATATGGAAGCGGCGCTGCGCGAAAACCGGATGACGCTGGAGGCCATCCGCGTCACTCAGTCCGATCGCGATCTGTTCAAACACCTCATCAGCGAAGCCACCAACTACGTGGCGGCGGACTACATGCGTCACGCTAACGAGCGACGCATTCATCTGGACAAAGCGCTGGAGCTGCGGCGCGAGCTGTATACTTCGCGCAAACAGCTTGCCGCGGAGCAGTATAAGCACGTCGATATGGCGCGCGAGCTTGCCGAACACAACGGCGCCGAAGGCGATCTTGAAGCCGACTACCAGGCGGCGAGCGATCACCTGAATCTGGTGCAAACTGCGCTGCGTCAGCAGGAAAAAATTGAACGTTACGACGCGGATCTCGACGAACTGCAAATCCGCCTCGAAGAACAAAATGAGGTTGTCGCCGAAGCCATTGAGCGTCAGGAAGAGAATGAAGCGCGCGCCGAAGCCGCCGAACTGGAAGTGGATGAGCTGAAAAGTCAGCTTGCCGACTACCAGCAGGCGCTGGACGTACAGCAGACCCGCGCCATTCAGTACAACCAGGCGATTGCCGCGCTACAACGTGCGAAAGAGCTGTGCCATCTGCCGGACTTAACCGCCGACAGCGCCGCTGAGTGGCTGGAAACCTTCCAGGCCAAAGAGCAGGAAGCCACCGAGAAAATGCTCTCTCTCGAACAGAAAATGAGCGTCGCGCAAACCGCGCACAGCCAGTTCGAGCAGGCGTATCAGCTGGTGGTGGCGATTAACGGCCCGCTGGCGCGTAACGAAGCCTGGGACGTGGCGCGTGAACTGCTGCGCGAAGGCGTCGATCAGCGCCACCTGGCTGAACAGGTTCAGCCGCTGCGGATGCGCCTGAGCGAGCTGGAACAGCGCCTGCGCGAACAGCAGGAAGCCGAGCGTCTGCTGGCGGAGTTCTGCAAGCGGCAGGGTAAACAGTTTGATATTGATGAACTGGAAGCCCTGCACCAGGAGCTGGAGGCGCGCATCGCCTCGCTCTCCGACAGCGTATCCAGTGCCCATGAACAGCGAATGGCGTTGCGTCAGGAACAGGAGCAGCTCCAGTCGCGCATTCAGCATTTAATGAAGCGCGCGCCGGTGTGGCTGGCGGCGCAGAACAGCCTGAGCCAGCTCAGCGAACAGTGCGGCGAAGAGTTCACCTCCAGCCAGGAGGTGACGGAGTATTTGCAGCAGTTGCTGGAGCGCGAGCGTGAAGCGATCGTCGAACGCGACGAAGTGGGCGCGCGTAAAAACGCCGTTGATGAAGAAATTGAACGCTTAAGCCAGCCGGGCGGGGCGGAAGATCAGCGACTTAACGCGCTGGCGGAGCGTTTCGGCGGCGTACTGCTGTCGGAAATTTATGATGACGTCAGCCTTGAGGATGCGCCGTACTTCTCCGCGCTGTATGGGCCGTCGCGCCATGCCATCGTGGTGCCGGATCTGTCGCAGATTGCCGACCAGCTGGAAGGCTTAACGGATTGCCCGGAAGATTTATACCTGATCGAAGGGGATCCGCAGTCTTTTGACGACAGCGTATTCAGCGTTGATGAACTGGAAAAAGCGGTGGTGGTGAAAATCGCCGATCGCCAGTGGCGCTATTCGCGTTTCCCGTCGCTGCCGATCTTTGGTCGCGCGGCGCGTGAAAACCGCATCGAAAGCCTGCATGCCGAGCGTGAAGGGCTGTCCGAGCGTTTCGCCACGCTCTCCTTCGACGTACAGAAAACCCAGCGTCTGCATCAGGCGTTCAGCCGCTTTATTGGTAGCCATCTCTCGGTGGCGTTTGATGCCGACCCGGAAGCGGAAATTCGCCAGCTGAACGCCCGTCGCGTTGAGCTGGAGCGCGCATTAAGCGCGCATGAGAACGATAACCAGCAGCAACGGCTGCAATATGAGCAGGCCAAAGAGGGCGTTTCCGCCCTGAACCGCCTGCTGCCGCGCCTGAATCTGCTGGCGGACGACAGCCTGGCGGATCGCGTGGATGAGATCCGCGAGCGACTGGATGAAGCGCAGGAGGCCGCGCGTTTTGTTCAGCAGCACGGTAACCAGCTGGCCAGGCTGGAGCCCGTCGTGTCGGTGTTGCAGAGCGATCCGGAACAGTTTGAACAGTTGAAAGAGGACTATGCGTATTCGCAGCAGACGCAGCGCGATGCGCGTCAGCAGGCGTTTGCGCTCAGCGAAGTGGTGCAGCGTCGCGCCCACTTTAGCTACTCCGACTCTGCTGAAATGCTCAGCGGCAACAGCGATCTGAACGAAAAACTGCGTCAACGTCTGGAGCAGGCGGAAGCTGAACGAACCCGCGCCCGCGAAGCGCTGCGTGGTCACGCCGCACAGCTGAGCCAGTACAACCAGGTGCTGGCGTCGCTGAAAAGTTCTTACGACACCAAAAAAGAGCTGCTCACCGATCTTCAGCGTGAATTGCAGGATATCGGCGTGCGCGCCGACAGCGGGGCGGAAGAGCGTGCGCGTATGCGCCGTGACGAACTGCATGCGCAGCTCAGCAACAACCGTTCGCGTCGCAATCAGCTTGAGAAAGCGCTTACCTTCTGTGAAGCGGAGATGGACAACCTGACCCGTAAACTGCGCCGTCTGGAGCGTGATTATTTTGAAATGCGCGAGCAGGTGGTAACCGCGAAAGCTGGCTGGTGCGCGGTGATGCGCCTGGTGAAAGACAGCGGCGTTGAGCGTCGTCTGCATCGTCGCGAGCTGGCCTATCTTTCCGGCGATGAACTGCGTTCTATGTCGGATAAGGCGCTCGGCGCGCTGCGTCTGGCGGTGGCGGACAACGAACACCTGCGCGACGTTCTGCGCCTGTCGGAAGATCCAAAACGGCCGGAACGTAAGATTCAGTTCTTTGTCGCGGTTTATCAGCATCTGCGCGAGCGTATCCGTCAGGATATTATTCGCACCGACGATCCGGTGGAAGCGATTGAGCAGATGGAGATTGAACTGGGCCGTCTGACCGAAGAGCTGACCTCCCGTGAACAGAAACTGGCGATCAGCTCGCGCAGCGTGGCGAATATCATTCGCAAAACCATTCAGCGCGAACAGAATCGTATCCGCCAGCTTAACCAGGGGCTACAGAGCGTTTCCTTCGGCCAGGTCAACAGCGTGCGGCTGAACGTCAACGTGCGTGAAACCCACGCCACGCTGCTGGACGTGCTGTCTGAACAGCATGAGCAGCACCAGGATCTGTTCAACAGCAACCGTCTGACCTTCTCGGAAGCGCTGGCGAAGCTGTACCAGCGCCTGAATCCGCAGATCGATATGGGTCAACGCACCCCGCAGACCATCGGCGAGGAGCTGCTGGACTACCGTAACTATCTCGAAATGGAAGTCGAAGTTAACCGTGGTTCCGATGGCTGGCTGCGCGCCGAGTCCGGCGCGCTGTCAACGGGTGAGGCGATCGGTACCGGGATGTCGATTCTGGTAATGGTGGTGCAGAGTTGGGAGGATGAGGCGCGCCGTCTGCGTGGGAAAGATATCTCCCCATGCCGTCTGCTGTTCCTCGACGAAGCTGCTCGTCTCGATGCGCGCTCCATCGCCACGCTGTTTGAACTGTGCGAGCGTTTGCAGATGCAGCTTATCATCGCTGCGCCGGAAAATATCAGTCCGGAAAAGGGCACCACCTATAAGCTGGTGCGTAAAGTGTTCCAGAATACGGAACATGTGCACGTGGTGGGGCTGCGCGGCTTTGCGCCGCAGCCGCCGGAGTCGTTGCCGGGAACGGCTGAAGTATCTTAATCATTTTATTAAATGATAAAAAAACGCAACCCATAAAGGTTGCGTTTTTTATTTTAAATAAAGACAGGCTTAAAACAATTTTCATAAATTCTAAAAACAATAGAATTATCATTTTTCGTGTAAGTTTATTATCAAGATGAATGTGTTTTGCTATTTAAAATGAAATTAAAGGCTTTTTGCTGCTTGTTTATTTGTATGGTTGATGAATTGGTTGAAGAGTAATTAACGCTCCATTGCTTGCTCTGGTTAATGTATAGAGATGTGCTGGCGAATAATATACCATTTAATGGTAATGTTATTTTTCCGGAGCACTCATATGCGTTCGAAAACAAGGAAGTTACTGGCCTGCATACAAATAGTATTACAATTAGCCCCCCCTTCATCATTAATTTATTTGTCCTCTGTATTTAATGCGAATGCAGAGGAGATAACGTCTTCTGCAGAAAAAGAGCAGGGGAACCCTTCGGATCAAAACGCGAGCAGCGTGGCTCAGACGGCCGTTCAGGCGGGGTCGTTGCTCAGCAGTGACAACGCCTCTGATGCCCTCGGCAGTGCGGTGGTGTCTGCGGTAACGGGCAAAGCGGCCTCCAGCGCGCAGGAGTGGCTGAGCCAGTTTGGTACCGCCCGGGTCAATATCAGCACCGACGAACATTTCACCCTCAGTGATTCCGAACTCGATTTACTGGTTCCGTTATATAACGAAAATGAAAACCTGCTTTTCACCCAACTGGGTGGCCGTCGCCACGATGATCGGAATATTGTGAATGGCGGGTTTGGCTATCGCCATTTTAATGACGGCTGGATGTGGGGCACCAATGTTTTTTACGATCGGCAGGTTTCAGGTAATCAGCATCAGCGTCTCGGTCTGGATACTGAACTGAGATGGGATTATCTTAATGTTTCGGCTAACGGCTATTTACGCCTGAGCGACTGGATGTCCTCATCCAGTTATCAGGATTATGACGAGCGAGTGGCTGACGGTTTTGATATTCGTGCAACCGGTTATTTACCGGCGTACCCGCAGTTGGGCGCTAATATTATTTATGAGCAGTACTTTGGCGACAGCGTTGGACTGTTTGGCGATGACGAAGACGATCGCCAGAAGGATCCGTATGCTGTCACCGTCGGACTGAACTATACGCCTGTTCCGCTGGTCACGATGGGTCTGAATCAGAAGATGGGTAAGAGCGGTGAGAATGACACCCAGGTGAACCTGGGCCTGACCTGGACGCCGGGTGTGCCGCTAAGCGCCCAACTCGACCCGTCACAGGTGGCGCTGCGTCGTACGTTGCAGGGCGGCCGCCTGGACCTTGTCGATCGCAACAACAACATCGTGCTGGAGTACCGCAAGCAGGAGCTGATTTCGCTCGCGCTGCCGGCTGAACTGGAAGGGGCGGAGCAGTCGAAACGGCCCGTGACGGCGAAAGTGAAGGCGAAGTATGGCCTTGACCGCATTGAGTGGCAGGGCGACAGCTTCTTCAGTCACGGTGGGAAAATCACCCCGGGCAGCAATCCGGAGCAGGTTGTCATGACGCTGCCGGTATGGGTGGGCAGCGGCAGTAACAGCTACACCCTGAGCGCCACCGCGTGGGATAAAAAGGGCAATGCTTCGGCAGCGGAGCGGGTAAATGTCACGGTGAACGGGATTGACGTCAACACCCTGCTGTCCGCCACGACCGTTTCGCCGACGAAAGTACCGGCAGACGGGAAAACACCTGCCACGGTGAGCGTGACGCTGAAAACCAGTGCGGGTGAAGCGGCAACGGGTCTGGCTTCGCGCCTGACGGCGGCGCTGACCTCTTCGGTCACCGCTGTCGCGAAAACGGAGGGTACAACGCCTGACAAGGCGCCGACGATGGGGGCTTTTACGGAATCCGGCAGCGGCGTTTACATGGCTACGCTGACCAGCGGCACCACGCCGGACACCCTGACCATCCAGCCGCTGATTGATGGCGCCATAAAGCTGGCCTCCGCGAAGCTGATTGAAGAGGCAACGGTGATGATACCGCAGTTGACCACGCTTGACGCCTCCGGCACCAGTGCGCTGGCGAGCGGCAGCGCGCCCGTTACGCTGACGGCGCATGTGACGGACCAGTATGGCAGGGCGCTGAAAGATGCCGTGGTGAACTGGTCTGCCGACAATGCTCAGGCATTGCTGTCCGCGTCGCAGAGCAGTACCGATGAGAGCGGGGCGGCGCAGATCCAGGTGACCAGTCAGAATATCATCACCACGGTGGTGACGGCGCAGCTGCAAGGGGGTAATGCCCTGAGTACGTCGCCGCTGACGTTTACTGCGGACAGGTCTACGGCAAAAGTGGTGACGATAGACAGCAACAAAAAGCAGGTAGTGGCGAACAATAACGATACAGGCAGGGTAACGGCTCTGGTCATGGACGGCTACAGCCATCCGCTTTCCGGAGTGACGGTAAACTGGAAGGTAGAGAAAACGGATAACACGCCGGTCACGACCAGCACTTCGACCACCGACAGCAGCGGTATTGCCGTACTGACGCTGAAAGCATCGAAAACCGGTACCGTCACGGTGAGTGCTGAAGTGAATGGCACCATGCAGGAAACGGATCCCATCACTTTTGTGGCAGACAGCAGCACGCAAAGCGTGAGCGTGCTGATGGCGGATAAACCGCAGGCCACGGCGAACGGAACGGATAAAATTACCTATACCGCGACGGTGACGGACATGCAGGGGAACGTCGTGCAGGGCGCTACGGTCAACTGGTCTGCAGACAGCGCCGATGCGAAGTTGAGCTCCACCCGTACCACCAGCGGCGCTGACGGTACGTCGCAGATTACCGTGACGTCCATTAAGGCGGGCGATGTGGTAGTGACGGCGCAGACCCTCGAAGCGACGGCAACGGCGGCGGATAAGGTAACATTTGTAGCGGATGCCGCGACGGCGAAAGTGAATACCATCACCAGCGATAAGCCGACGGCGCTGGCGAATGGATCGGATGCCATTACCCTCAGCGCCACGATCGCCGATGCGAACGGTAACCCACTGGGCGGCATGGATGTCAACTGGCAGGCGTCACCGACCACCGGAAAACTGTCGGCGAATAGCAGTAAAACGGATGCCAACGGCGTGGCCCGCGTGGCGCTGGCCTCAGACAATGTGGCGACCTACACTGTGGCGGCCAGCATTAACGGGACAGTGAAGTCGATGGAGAATCTGCGTTTTACGGCAGACAGCAGCACCGCGCAAATCACATCCCTGACGGCAGATAAAACCACGGGTATTGTGGCAGATCGGGACACGGTGACTCTCACTGCTCTGGTCGTGGATGCACAACAGCATCCTGTCTCTGGGGTGACAGTCAACTGGACCAGCAGTGAAGCTGCCAGTCGCCTCAGCGTAAATTCGTCAGTGACGGGCGATGATGGTACGGCAACCGTGGCCTTCAGCAGCCTGAAAGCGGGCGCTATCGACGTGACGGCCACTACGGGCGGCAGCAGCAAAATTCAGACGTTACAGGTAATAGGGAACGTGGCGACGGCGAAGGTTACCGGCATCGTCGCGGACAAACCGCAGGCGGTGGCTGATGGCGCCGAAACCATCACCTGGACGGCCACCGTGACGGATGCCAACGGTAATATTCTGACCGGCGCCACCCTGAACTGGAGCAGCAGTCTGAGCGGGGTTACGCTGACGCCAGCAAGCAGCGATACCGATGCAGAGGGTAAAGCGACAATGAAGGGCACCTCGCTGAAGTCGGGCGAAGTGAAGGTGACGGCCACCCCAGTAGTAAACGCCGGAGGTCAGAAGACGGGCGGTGATACGAAGTTTATTGGTGATACGAAAACGGCGAGGCTGATTTCCCTAAGGCCAAATATGATAAACCCTGTTATTAACAGTACAGGGGTGACCTATAACGCAGTTGTGAATGATGCCAACGACAACCCTGTAGAAGGGCTGACTGTCGCCTGGACAACCAACCTGAACACATTGTCAGCACAGGAAACTACGACGGACAGCTCAGGTAACACAGCGGTGAAATTGAAAGGGAGTACTGTCGGGATCGCCACTGTTACTGCGACAGCCAATGGCACAAATCTCAGCAATAATGAGGTTTCATTTGTTGATACTCTATATGTTGACTGGAATATAACAGGAAACAGTTCGAGTTATACCGGTAATGATGCCGTATCGACGACTACAGCATCTGTTGGCTTCGTAGTAATTGGCGAGACTCAGGGGCCCACCTCGTTAATATGGAATAGTCATGTTGGTGCGACTACAAGGTTGACGGTACCAATGACAACCGATAATGGGGAAACTGTTAATGTCATATTTAAGGGGCAACGATCAACTGGCGGATGCGGCAGAGTCGAATTTAACAACGCCATAAGCTGTTATAATTCTGGTACAAGTGCACCGGTTATTAATTTCAGTGCGGATGATAACCCAACCCTCTCTCCAGGACGTTATACTGGCCGCATCACGTTCAAAGGAACGGAATGGCATAATGATAATAATTTACTGGTCTACGACATCACAGTCTCTTTAACCGTACAGTAAACCTCACCCCCGTAGCGATCACGCTGCGGGGCTTTTCTCTTAATGCTTAACTTCTTTCCTCTGCTGCGTTATCTTTAAACTTCTTTACATAAGGTAAGGCAACAGGGTTCTGGCCTTTCTATAATGAAGAAAATCCCCAGAATAATGGGCATGTCGTTTAAAAACAGGGGGCAAGGGATGTTGCTAAAGAAAAATCGTGGTCGTCAGCTGTCAGCGCTGAGTTTGTGCCTAGTGACGTTTGCTCCGCTGTTCACTGCGCAGGCCGACGAGCCTGAAATTGTACCGTCTGACAGCTCAGCAATAATGGGCGCACAGCCAACGTCGCTGTCGCAGCCGCTGGAACAGTCGCCAGTGACCGGCATTATGGCGGGCATTAAGCCCTTGCCGGAAGGTATTGATATCGGCTCGGTTCGCCAGCAGCTGCTTACCGGATTGCCTTCCGGGTACACGCCTGCCTATATGGATCAGTTAACGCTGCTTTATGCTGCGCGCGAAATGAAACCGATGTGGGAAAACCGCGATGCGGTTCGCGCCTTCCAGCAACAGCTGGCGGAGGTCGCGATTGCGGGTTTCCAGCCGCAGTTTACCCGTTGGGTTGAGTTGCTGACCGATCCGGCAGTCAGCGGGCAAGCCCGTGACGTGGTGCTTTCCGACGCCATGATGGGCTATCTCCAGTTTGTGGCGGGTATTCCGGTCAATGGCAACCGCTGGTTATACAGCAACAAACCGTACAAGCTGGCGACGCCAGCGCTGTCGGTCATCAATCAATGGCAGCTGGCGCTGGATAATGGCGAATTGCCGCGCTTTATTGCCAGCCTGGCGCCTGCGCATCCGCAATATGCCAGAATGCATCAGTCGCTGCTGGCGCTGGTGGGGGATTCCCGTCCCTGGCCGCAATTGCGCAGCGCCGCGACGCTGCGTCCGGGGCAGTGGAGCAGCGATGTTCCCGCCCTGCGCGAGATCCTTAAACGTTCCGGTATGCTGGACGGTGGGCCAAAAATTGCCCTGCCTGGTGACGATGCGCAAAACGTGGTCGTCAGTCCATCCGCGCCGGTGAAAGAGAAGCAGGCCGCGGTCGTGAGTAACAAACCGGCGGCTTACGATCGTGAACTGGTTGCGGCGGTCAAGCAATTCCAGGCCTGGCAGGGGCTGGGGGCGGATGGCGCGATTGGGCCCGCCACCCGCTATTGGATGAACGTCACTCCGGCGCAGCGCGCAGGGGGGCTGGCGCTAAATATTCAGCGTCTGCGTTTGCTTCCGGCAGAGCTGTCGACGGGCATTATGGTGAATATTCCGGCCTACTCGCTGGTTTATTATCAGAACGGCAGCCAGGTGCTGGCCTCCCGCGTTATTGTCGGGCGTCCCGATCGGAAAACGCCGATGATGAGCAGCGCGTTAAATAACGTGGTGGTTAATCCGCCGTGGAACGTGCCGCCGACGCTGGCGCGCAAGGATATCTTACCGAAGTTGTGGAACGATCCGGGCTATCTTGAGCGCCACGGGTATACCGTTATGCGCGGCTGGAACAGCAAAGACGCTATCGATCCGTGGCAGGTTGACTGGTCAACGATTACCCCGTCAAATCTGCCGTTCCGCTTCCAGCAGGCGCCCGGGGCGCATAACTCACTGGGGCGGTATAAATTTAATATGCCGAGCTCCGATGCCATCTATCTGCACGATACGCCGAACCATACTCTGTTCAGTAAAGATGCCCGGGCGTTAAGTTCCGGCTGTGTGCGGGTGAATAAGGCGTCTGAGCTGGCTAACATGCTGTTGCAGGACGCAGGCTGGAACGACACGCGCATCTCCGACGCGCTGAAGCAAGGAAACACCCGCTATGTCACCATTCGCCAGACGATCCCGGTCAACCTGTACTATCTGACGGCATTTGTTGGCGCAGATGGACGCACGCAATACCGCACGGATATTTACAATTACGATCTGACGGCGCGATCCAGCGCACAAATTGTGGAAAAAGCGGAACAATTAATCAGGTAAATGAAGACGTTCTGGTCATTATGGTGTCGTAGTAACTGGCAATAGCGGGGCTGTCTCGCCGCAAGCCCCGTTGTTGCTGAGGTTGGGTTATCTTGACGGCAGCTTTTTTGCCGGTTAAGGTGCCCTTCGTGCGCTAAGCATATTGTTGATGACCTTTTACCTGTAGACCTTATTACCATGGACAATTTTGACGCTAATCGCCGCAAACTGCTGGCGTTAGGTGGGGCTGCCCTCGGCGCCGCCATCCTGCCCGTGCCTGCGTTTGCCACACTCTCCACCCCTCGTCCGCGTATTCTGACGCTGAATAATCTCCATACCGGAGAGACAATCAAAGCGGAATTTTTTGATGGCAGAGCTTATATTCAGGATGAATTAGCCAAACTTAACCATTTTTTCCGCGACTATCGCGCAAATAAGGTGAAATCCATCGATCCGGGACTTTTTGACCAGCTTTTCCGTCTGCAAGGACTGTTGGGCACCCGCAGGCCCGTTCAACTGATTTCCGGGTATCGCTCGCTGGATACGAACAATGAACTGCGCGCGCACAGCCGTGGGGTGGCGAAGAAAAGCTACCACACCAAAGGCCAGGCAATGGATTTTCATATTGAAGGCGTTTCGTTAAGTCATATTCGCAAAGCCGCGTTGTCTATGCGCGCAGGTGGTGTAGGATACTACCCACGCAGTAACTTTGTGCATATCGACACCGGTCCCGTACGGCACTGGTGATTAACGAAACAGGAGCAGTATGAACTATCGTATTATTCCGGTCACCGCCTTTTCTCAGAACTGCTCTTTGATCTGGTGTGAGCAGACTCGTCTGGCGGCGCTTGTCGATCCTGGCGGCGACGCTGAGAAAATCAAACAGGAAGTGGACGCCAGCGGCGTAACGTTAATGCAAATCCTGCTGACCCACGGTCATCTCGATCACGTGGGCGCGGCGGCGGAGCTGGCGGCGCATTATGGCGTACCGGTTATCGGTCCGGAAAAAGAAGATGAGTTCTGGTTACAGGGATTACCTGCCCAGAGTCGCATGTTCGGCCTTGACGAGTGTCAGCCTCTGACGCCCGATCGCTGGCTGGAGGAAGGAGAGAGCGTAAACGTAGGGAATGTGACTTTACAGGTGTTGCATTGCCCCGGCCATACGCCCGGCCACATCGTCTTTTTTGACGATCGCTCCCGTCTGCTTATTTCCGGCGATGTGATCTTTAAAGGCGGAGTAGGGCGCAGCGATTTTCCGCGCGGCGATCACAGCCAGTTGATTGATTCAATCAAGAGTAAGCTGCTGCCGTTAGGCGATGACGTGACGTTTATTCCCGGCCACGGACCGCTGTCGACGCTGGGTTATGAACGCCTGCATAATCCGTTCCTGCAGGACGAAATGCCGGTCTGGTAAATGCCTGAAGGCTGGCAATACGCCAGCTATCCACCGGCGAAAAAAAGCCCGCGTCTGTCGCGGGCTTTCTCTTTTCAGGCTGGCTTACAGCACGGCGACGATAGCTTCGCACAGCGGCGCCATGTTGTCCGGGGTCATTCCGGCGACGTTAACGCGACCCGATGCAACCGCATAGACGCCAAACTCTTCGCGCAGACGCAGTACCTGCTCTTTGGTCAGGCCGCTGAACGAGAACATGCCGTTCTGCTGGATGATGAAGCTGAAATCACGATTAGCGCCTTTCTCCTGTAGCGTATTGACGAACAGCAGACGCATACGCTGAATACGCTGGCGCATGTCGGTCAGTTCCTGTTCCCAGATGGCGCGCAGCGCGTCGTTGCTGAGGATCGTGGCGACAACGGAAGCGCCGTGCGCTGGCGGGTTGGAGTAGTTGGCGCGAATCACTGATTTCATCTGGCTGAATGCGCGGTCGACGGTTTCCGCATCGGTGGCCACCAGCGTACAGGCGCCGACGCGCTCATTGTACAGGCCGAAGTTCTTCGAATAGGAGCTGGCGACGATAAGTTCTTTATGCAGCGCGGCGAAGGCGCGCAGTCCCTCTGCGTCCTCTTCCAGACCGCGGGCAAAGCCCTGGTAGGCAAAGTCAAACAGGGGCAGCCAGCCTTTGTCGACGGCAAGCTGAGCCAGCGTCTGCCACTGCTCCAGCGTCGGATCGATACCGGTCGGGTTGTGGCAGCAGCCGTGGAACAGCACCACGTCGCCAGCCTGCGCTTCGCTGAGGCTGTTCAGCAGCGCGTCGAAGTCCAGCGCGTGGTTTTCCGCGTCATAGTACGCATATTCACGCACTTCCAGACCCGCAGAGCTGAAGACGCTCTTATGGTTCGGCCAGCTCGGGTTGCTGACCCAGACACGCTTAACCGCCGTGTTTTTAGCAAGGAAATCGGCCGCTACGCGCAGCGCGCCGGTACCGCCAGGCGTCTGCGCCGTACGGGCGCGCTTTTCGTTGACCAGCGCGCTACCTTTGCCGAACAGCAGTTCCTGGGTGCAACGGCCAAATTCCGGAATACCGTCAATGCCGAGGTAGTTTTTTGTCGTTTCATTTTCGAGTAAATACTGCTCGGCTTTTTTAACGCTGGTCAGTACCGGCGTTTTGCCAGTCTCATCTTTATAGACGCCGATACCAAGGTTAATTTTCCCGGGGCGGTCATCAGCACGAAACAGATCGGCCAGGCCCAGAATCGGGTCGGCGGGAGCGGCGGTAATGTTCTCAAACATGACGAGGTTCCATTGTAGTTACAGAAGGGAAATCCGCTATCAGGTTAACGGTAGATTTACAAAATGCCAACCGTTACTCGTGAAAACTCTCAAGGTTTTGTGAAGTCGCAAGATTTTGCTGACAGGCATAAAAAAACAGGACCGAAGTCCTGTTTTTTAGGCATTTAACAAAGCGGACTGCTATCAGAACTGGTAAACGATACCGACTGCGACGGTGTCGTCAGAGCCTACGCCCAGTTTGTTGTCAGAGTCGATCTGGTTGATGATGTAGTCAACATAGGTGGACATGTTTTTGTTGAAATAGTAGGTTGCGCCTACTTCAACGTAGTTCACCAGGTCTTCGCTGCCTACGCCTTCAACGTCTTTCGCTTTAGATTTGGTGTAAGCGATGGACGGACGCAGGCCGAAGTCGAACTGATACTGAGCGACTAACAGGATGTCCTGGGTCTTGTTGGCAAAACCGCCACTGATCGGAGTGGCGTTACGGGTTTCACCGTAGTTAGCCGCCAGGTAGAGGTTGTTGGCGTCGTATTTCAGACCGGTTGCCCACTGTTCAGCTTTTTCGCCTTGGCCGCGCAGCGCCGGGTTAGTCTGCGCATTGGTACGATCGGCGGCGCCGTAAGCACCCACGATGCCGAAGCCTTCGAATTCGTAGCTCAGAGAGCCACCCCAGCCGTCGCCGTTAGAACGACGCACATCGCTGAAGTTGTTGTCGGACGGATCCAGCGGATCAACGTCGTAGCTGCTGGCGCGCTCGTTTTTGCCCAGGTACTGGACGCCAAAGTTCAGACCTTCAACCAGACCGAAGAAGTTGGAGTTACGGTAGGTAGCAACGCCACCCACACGACCCACGAAGAAGTTATCGCTGTAAGCGGTATCGCCGCCAAATTCTGGCAGCATATCGGTGTAGCCCAGCGCATCGTAAACGATACCGTAGTTACGACCGTAGTCCAGAGAACCTGCATCGCCGAATTTCAGACCGGCGAACGCCAGACGGGTTTTGTTGCCGTCCTGCGCGTCAGAACCGCCTTCAGAGTTGTTACCCTGGAACTGATATTCCCACTGACCATAACCGGTCAGCTGATCGTTAATCTGTGTTTCCCCTTTGAAACCAAGACGGGCATAGGTCTGGTCGCCGTCGCCAGCGTAGCTGTTTTCACCGTTGCCTTTAGAAAAATAGTGCAGACCAACCGCTTTACCGTACAGGTCCAGCTTGTTGCCGTCTTTATTATAGATTTCTGCAGCGTTCGCCGCACCCGCTGCCATCAGAGCAGGGATAACCACTGCCAGAATATTGCGCTTCATCATTATTTATTACCCTCATTGGTTTTTTTATGACACCTGCCACTGCCGCCAATAAGATCTGTCAATAAAAATTTACGGAACTATTGATGAGAGTTTGGTGTCTTTATGTGTCTGAAGGCATCTTTCCATTCAAAACGGCCTTTCGCTACCGTCAAAGTGCTACAAATATAAAGATTTAGTTTCAAAAAGAAAAAATATGTAACTAAATGTGTCTTTTCTGGAACTTTGTGAACGATATCAAATTTCGTCACGATTTATGCTTCAAATCTCGTTCCTGTTATCTATTTATATGATTTTCTTATATTTAATTAGCATTAAACAAAAAAGTCGTACAGAAAACAGGCGGTGAAGGTTTTCTGTAAACCGTTTTCACTGCGTCAAAAAGCGGATGGTTTTGTCTGAAAATTGTGCTATTGCGTCAGAAAAAACTAAACCGCAATAAGAATGTGGGTAAATTTTTGTACAGAGTTGTTACGGTCAGGTATTCGTTGATGAAGGGCAGGTTAAGCAGAAAAAGAGATCGTCGCCTTTCAAATGCAGGCGAAGCGGGTTAAAAGGCCAGCGATGCTGGCCTTTTCCGATACGCGTTTAGAAGCTTGCGTTACGCGGGGTGCGCGGGAAGGGGATCACGTCGCGAACGTTTTGTACGCCGGTCACGTAGGCGATCAAACGTTCGAAGCCGAGACCAAAGCCGGAATGCGGAACCGTACCGTAGCGACGCAGATCGCGATACCACCAGTAATCTTCTTTATTCAGACCCATTTCCAGCATGCGCGCATCCAGCACATCCAGACGCTCCTCACGCTGCGAACCGCCGATGATCTCGCCGATGCCCGGCGCCAGGACGTCCATCGCCGCCACGGTTTTACCGTCGTTGTTAAGGCGCATGTAGAACGCCTTAATGTCTTTCGGGTAGTTTTTCACAACTACCGGCGCTTTGAAGTGCTCTTCCGCCAGATAGCGCTCATGCTCGGAAGAGAGGTCCACGCCCCAGTAAACCGGGTTCTCGAACGTCTTACCGCAGTTTTCCAGGATGGTCACCGCATCGGTGTAGTCAACCTGGGCGAAGTCAGCCGCAATGAAGCGTTCGAGACGCGAGATCGCCTCTTTGTCCACGCGCTCAGCGAAGAACTTCATGTCGTCCGCGCGCTCGGTCAGCACGGCGTTAAAGGCATATTTCAGCATGGCTTCCGCGAGAGCTGCGATATCGTTCAGGTTGGCAAACGCCACTTCCGGCTCCAGCATCCAGAACTCAGCCAGATGGCGGCTGGTGTTGGAATTTTCCGCGCGGAACGTCGGGCCAAAGGTGTAGATTTTGGACAGCGCGCAGGCGTAGGTTTCGCCGTTCAGCTGGCCGGAGACGGTCAGGAACGACTCTTTGCCAAAGAAGTCCTTATCGAAATCGACTTTACCCTGCTCGTTACGCGGCAGGTTTTCCAGATCCAGCGTCGAGACGCGGAACATTTCGCCTGCGCCTTCGGTATCCGAGGCGGTGATCAGCGGGGTGGACACCCAGAAAAAGCCCTGCTCATCAAAGAAACGGTGCAGCGCCTGCGCCAGCGTGTGGCGAACGCGGGCAACCGCGCCAATCATGTTGGTGCGCGGACGCAGGTGCGCCACTTCACGCAGATACTCGATGCTGTGGCGCTTCGCCGCCATCGGGTAGGTATCCGGATCTTCAACCCAGCCGCTGACTTCAACGTGGGTGGCCTGAATTTCAAAGCTCTGACCCTGCCCCGGAGAGGCGACAACCTTACCCGTCACGATGACCGAGCAGCCGGTGGTCAGGCGCAGCACTTCTTCATTGTAATTGGGCAGAGAATTATTGATGACAGCCTGTACAGGATCAAAGCAGGAACCGTCATAAACGGCGAGGAAGGAGATGCCAGCTTTTGAATCTCGGCGGGTACGTACCCATCCGCGTACGGTGACTTCGCTGTCAACGTCTACGCGGCCCTGGAGTACGTCGGCTACAGGCACAACGCTCATAATATTCTCTCTGTTAATAGTCCAATATAGAAATACATATCCCCGAAATGGGGGAATACCTATGTTACCTGGCATCTGCAATCAGACAAGCAGAATTCATTGGCAGAGAGAAAAATTTCGGAAATTAAATGTGAAAAGGGAGCCGAAGCGGCTCCCTCAGGCGATTAACTGGCTTTTTTGACGTGCGGCAGGTCAAACGCTTTACGCAACGCCCGGACAAAGGCTTTATCATGGCAGATGGTTTTACCCGGACTGTCCGACAGTTTGGCCACCGGCTTGCCGTTGCATTCCACCAGCTTGATAACGATATTCAGCGGCCTGACCTGCGGAATATCGCAGGTCAGACGCGTACCGATACCAAAGCTCAGCTTAATGCGCGAAGAGAAATGGCGGTAAAGATCCACCGCTTTGCGCAGATCAAGATTGTCGGAAAAGACCAGCGTCCTGGTCTGCGGGTCGATCCCCAGCTTTTCATAATGCGCGATAGCTTTTTCACCCCATTCCACCGGATCGCCGGAGTCGTGACGCAGCCCCTGATAACGGCTGGCGAACTCGGGGCCAAAGTCGCGTAAAAACGCGTCCATCGTAATGCAGTCGGTCAGGGCGATACCTAACTGGTCAGGATACTCCTTCAGCCACGCCGCGAGAGCGGCCCGCTGGCTGGTCGCCAGTTCAGGACTGATTTGCTGATGCGCCTGGAACCATTCGTGCGCCTGGGTGCCCATCGGCGTCAGCGACAGGCGACGCGCGAGGTCGTAATTGCTGGTGCCGACAAACCACGGCTCCTGCTGAAGCCGCATGACGATCGCCTGCTGCACCTCGCGGGAAAAACGGCGGCGGGTGCCGAAATCCATCAGGTGAAAGCGGGACATATCAAGATCGGCGGTTAACGCCGTGAAATCGGCCAGCTTGCTTTCCAGGGTATCCAGCGCCTGCGCGACGCCGGCTTTCGGCGAGCGATAGCGATGGACCAGTTCACTGATCACCGCCAGCAGGGGAACTTCCCACATGATGACTTCACGCCACGGACCGGTTAAGCGGATATTGAGCTTCCCGTTGTCATTGGTAACAGTGACCTGCTGCGGGTTATAGCGAAACTCGCGCAGCCAGTTCAGGTAGTCCGCTTTGAAGAAAGGCAGGCCGGAGAGCCACTGATACTCATCGTCCTGCAGGCGAAGATGCTGCATGGCATTGACCTGCTCGCGAATGGCGTCGGCATAAATGCCCAGCAGATCGTCACCGCGGCAACGAAATTCCGCCGCTACCTGCACATCATAGTAGTGGTGAAATACGGCTTGCTGCATATGCAACTTATAAGCGTCTGTATCCAGCAACGTGTGCAGAACAGGAGAAGCGAATTGTGTCATAGGTGCGCAGTAGCATCCTCTTACGGGAGCGTTTAGTACAATAAACAACTAAGAAAACCGCTGGAGTATACCTTGTTTAGCGATTTATTGAACCCCGATCACACCATAAACTGACTTTGGGGTCGAGCGCATTTCGTGCCGCGTGTTATAAAAATGTAGCATAAAGCCGGTTTGTGCCTGAAAAGATGAACATTCTGCATAGCGTGATTTGCGCAACAGGAATAGACTGGAGTCGGAACTCTACAAAAGATGCGAAAGGTTTTTTTATGACACAACAGCCACAAGCCAAATACCGCCACGACTATCGTGCGCCGGATTACCAGATTACTGATATTGACTTGACCTTTGACCTGGATGCTGAAAAAACCGTGGTTACAGCGGTGAGCCAGGCTGTTCGTCATGGCGCATCGGATGCCCCGCTTAAGCTCGATGGCGAAGCGTTGACGCTGATCTCCATCCACGTCAACGATGAACCGTGGACGGACTATAAAGAAGAAGAAGGCCAACTGGTCATCAGCAATCTGCCGGAGCGTTTTACCCTGCGGATCGTTAATAGCATAAGCCCGGCGGCGAATACCGCGCTGGAAGGACTGTACCAGTCCGGCGATGCGTTATGCACCCAGTGCGAAGCGGAAGGTTTCCGCCATATTACCTGGTATCTCGACAGGCCGGACGTGCTGGCGCGTTTTACCACCAAAATTATTGCCGATAAAACCCAATATCCGTTCCTGCTTTCAAACGGTAACCGCACTGGCGAAGGGGAGCTGGAAAATGGCCGTCACTGGGTTCAGTGGCAGGATCCGTTCCCGAAACCGTGCTATCTGTTTGCGCTGGTGGCCGGTGATTTTGATGTCCTGCGCGACACCTTCACCACCCGTTCCGGACGGGAAGTGGCGCTGGAGCTGTACGTTGACCGCGGTAATCTGGACCGCGCGCCGTGGGCGATGACCTCGCTGCAAAACTCCATGAAGTGGGACGAAGAGCGCTTTGGCCTGGAGTACGATCTCGACATCTATATGATTGTCGCCGTCGACTTCTTTAATATGGGGGCGATGGAGAATAAAGGGCTTAACATCTTTAACTCCAAATACGTGCTGGCGCGTACCGACACCGCAACCGACAAAGATTATCTTGATATTGAACGGGTGATCGGCCATGAATATTTCCACAACTGGACCGGTAACCGCGTCACCTGCCGTGACTGGTTCCAGCTCAGCCTGAAAGAGGGCTTAACCGTCTTCCGCGATCAGGAGTTCAGCTCCGACCTCGGTTCCCGCGCGGTGAACCGCATTAGTAACGTACGCACCATGCGTGGGTTACAGTTTGCGGAGGACGCCAGCCCGATGGCGCACCCAATCCGTCCGGATAAGGTTATTGAAATGAATAACTTCTATACCCTGACCGTTTACGAAAAGGGTGCGGAAGTCATTCGCATGATTCACACCCTGCTTGGCGAAGAGAATTTCCAGAAGGGGATGCAGCTCTATTTTGAGCGTCATGACGGCAGCGCGGCGACCTGCGACGATTTTGTTCAGGCGATGGAGGATGCGTCGAACGTCGATCTTTCCCATTTCCGCCGCTGGTACAGCCAGTCCGGTACGCCGGTGGTCACGGTAAAAGATGACTACAATCCGGAAACCGAACAGTACACGCTGACCATCAGCCAGCGCACGCCGCCCACCCCGGATCAGGCGGAAAAATTACCGCTGCACATCCCGTTCGCCATTGAGCTGTATGACAACGAAGGGAAGGTGATCCCGCTACAGAAGGGCGGTCATCCGGTGAATGCCGTGCTGAACGTCACGCAGGCGGAACAAACGTTCGTGTTTGATAAGGTCTATTTCCAGCCGGTTCCGGCGCTGCTGTGCGAATTTTCCGCGCCGGTGAAACTGGAATATAAATGGAGCGATCAGCAACTGACCTTCCTGATGCGCCATGCCCGCAACGACTTTTCGCGCTGGGATGCGGCGCAAAGTCTGCTGGCGACTTACATCAAACTGAACGTGTCGCGTTGTCAGCAGGGGCAGCCGCTCTCGCTGCCGGTTCACGTTGCCGATGCTTTCCGTGCGGTGCTGCTGGATGAGACGATCGATCCGGCGCTGGCGGCGGAAATTCTGACCCTGCCTTCGGTCAACGAAATAGCCGAGCTGTTTGAGGTTATCGATCCGCTGGCGATTACGGAAGTCCGCGAAGCCCTGACCCGGACGCTGGCGACCGAGCTTGCCGACGAATTCCTTGCTATTTATAACGCCAACCATCTGGCTGAGTATCGCGTGGAACATGCGGACATTGGTAAGCGCACCCTGCGCAACGCCTGTCTGCGCTTCCTCGCCTTTGGTGAAACGCAGCTGGCTGATACGCTGGTCAGCAAGCAGTACCGCGAGGCCAACAACATGACCGATGCGCTGGCGGCACTGTCGGCGGCGGTAGCGGCGCAGCTGCCGTGCCGTGACGCGCTGATGCAGGCGTACGACGACAAGTGGCATCAGGACGGTCTGGTGATGGATAAGTGGTTTATTCTGCAAGCCACCAGCCCGGCGGATAACGTGCTGGCGACGGTACGAGGTCTGTTGCAGCACCGCTCGTTCAGCATGAGCAACCCGAACCGTATTCGTTCTTTGATTGGCGCCTTTGCCGGCAACAACCCGGCGGCGTTCCACGCCGAAGACGGTAGCGGCTATCAGTTCCTGGTCGAAATGTTGACCGAGCTGAACAGCCGTAACCCGCAGGTGGCTTCACGTCTGATTGAACCGCTGATTCGCCTGAAGCGTTACGATGCGCAGCGTCAGGAAAAGATGCGCGCGGCGCTGGAGCAACTGAAAGGGCTGGAAAATCTTTCCGGCGATCTGTTCGAGAAAATCAGCAAAGCGTTAGCCTGATAAATTGTTTGACTGGCCGGATAAGGCGCAGCCGCCATCGTGCAAAACGCCCGGTGGCGCTACGCTTACCGGGCCTACGTTTTGAGTTGTCCCTGGCCGGATAAGGCGTAGCCGCCATCCGGCAAAATACGCGATGGCGTTCACGCTTGTTGGCCGATAACGGCCTGCATATCAGCCATGCCGACGAACCGGCTGCTCCGTTTCGCTTCGCTGCATCACCCGGTTCAGTACCTCCGCTTCAAGTTCCGCTAAACGTACCGAGCCCAGACGGCGCGGGCGCGCAAGATCCACCGTCAGATCGAGACCGATCCTGCCATCTTCAATCAGCAACACCCGATCGGCCATCGCTACGGCCTCGCTGACGTCGTGGGTGACAAGCAGCACCGTAAAACCGTACTCCTGCCACAGCGAGACGATCAGATCCTGCATTTCCAGACGGGTCAGGGCATCCAGCGCGCCGAGCGGTTCATCCAGCAGTAGCAGGCCGGGGCGGTGGATCAGCGCGCGCGCCAGCGCCACCCGTTGCTTCTGGCCGCCGGAAAGCGTGGCAGGCCATTCCGCCGCCCGGTTTTCCAGCCCTACCGCCGCCAGCGCCTGACGCGCGGCGTCGCGCCAGTTTCCCTTCAGCCCCAGCCCGACGTTATCGATAACCGACTTCCACGGCAGCAGACGCGCATCCTGAAACATCATTCGCGTATCCTCCTGAATAGCCGAAAGTGGCGTGGTGCCGGCTAACAGTTCGCCCGCGGTCGGCGTTTCCAGCCCCGCCAGCAGGCGCAGCAGGGTGCTTTTCCCGCCGCCGCTGCGTCCGACGACGGCAACGAACTGGCCGGCCGGGATGTGTAAATCAAGCCGGTTGAGCACGGCGTATTCGCTATATTTTTTCGTTACCGCATTCAGCAGCAGCGGCGTTCCCTGATTCAGACGGGCGGTATTCATACGTTGGCCTCCTTCATATGATAAGCCGGATGCCAGCGCAGCCAGACGCGTTCCAGCAGCTGCGCGCTGACGTCGGCCAGCTTGCCGAGCAGGGCGTAGAGAATAATGGCGACGACCACGATATCCGTTTGCAGAAACTCCCTGGCGTTCATCGCCAGATAGCCGATTCCGGAACTGGCGGAAATAGTCTCTGCCACAATCAGCGTCAGCCACATCAGGCCAAGAGCAAAACGCACCCCCACCATCACCGAGGGCAGAGCGCCGGGGAGGATCACGTGGAGAAACAGCGGCAGGCCGGATAAACCATAGCTGCGCGCCATCTCCACCAGCCCGCGATCGATATTGCGGATCCCGTGCCAGGTGTTGATATAAACGGGGAACAGCGTGCCCAGCGCCACCAGGAAGATCTTCGCGGTTTCGTCAATGCCAAACCACAGGATGACCAAAGGAATCAGCGCCAGATGCGGGACGTTGCGCAGCATCTGGATAGAGGTATCCAGCAGACGTTCGCCCCAGCGTGAAAGGCCGCTGATCAGCCCCAGCGTCAGTCCCAGGGACCCGCCAATCGAAAAGCCAATCAGCGCGCGCCAGGCGCTGATCGCCAGGTGCTGCCAGAGTTCGCCGCTGACGGAGAGCGTCCAGAAGGCGGTCAGTACCCCCTCCGGCGAGGGGAAAATGCGTCCGGAAAGCCAGCCCAGCGAAGAGGCCAACTGCCAGACGGCGACGATGCCCGCCGGTAAAAACCAGGGGGCGACGCGCAGCAGCCATTTACGTGTCGGTGTTGCCATAAACGGACTCCTTAGCTCTGGGCCACTTTTTGCGGAATAAAATCATTGGCGACCGCTTCGCCCTGCAGATGCCGACGCTGCGGCTGCGGGATGGCCGGGGTCGCGACGTCAAGGTGCGGGAATAACAGTTCGCCCACTTTCCAGGCCTCCTCCAGATGCGGATAGCCTGAAAGCACGAAGCTGTCGATGCCCAGCGCGGCATATTCATTGATGCGCGCCGCAACGATCGGCCCGTCGCCAACCAGCGCCGTTCCTGCGCCGCCGCGCACCAGCCCCACGCCCGCCCACAGGTTAGGGCTGATCTCCAGTTTGTCGCGCCTGCCGTTATGTAACGCCGCCATCCGCTGCTGGCCGACGGAGTCGGTGCGGGCGAATGCGGCCTGGGCCTTGGCAATGGTGTCGTCGTCAAGATGCGCGATCAGCCGATCCGCCGCGCGCCAGGCCTCATCGTTGGTTTCGCGTACAATGACGTGCAGACGAATGCCAAAACGAATGGTGCGGCCGCGCGCTGCGGCTTTCGCCCGCACCTGGGCAATTTTTTCTTTCACCTGCTCCGGTGGTTCGCCCCAGGTGAGATAGAGATCCACCTGCTCCGCGGCGAGATCCTGCGCGACGTCGGATGAACCGCCAAAATAAAGCGGCGGGTGCGGCTGCTGAACCGGTGGGAAGAACAGCTTCGCCCCGTTCACGTGAATGTGCTTACCGTTGAAATCAACGGTTTCACCCTGCAACAGACGCCGCCAGACCTGAGTGAACTCCGCGGAGGCTTCATAGCGCTCTGTATGGTTGAGAAACACGCCGTCGCCCGCCAGCTCCTGCGGATCGCTGCCGGTCACCAGGTTAAACAGCGCCCGACCATCAGACAGCCTGTCGAGCGTGGCCGCCTGACGCGCCGCCACCGTCGGCGAGGTGACGCTCGGGCGCAGCGCCACCAGGAACTTAAGACGCCGGGTCACCGGGATCATCGATGCCGCCACCAGCCAGGCGTCTTCGCAGGAGCGTCCGGTCGGGATCAATACTCCGGTAAAGCCGAGACGATCCGCCGTCTGGGCAATCTGTTGCAGGTAGCTGTGATCCACCGGGCGCGCGCCTTCATCCGTTCCCAGATAGTGACCGTCGCCGTGAGTCGGCAGAAACCAGAACATATTCAGGCTCATAACTGTTTTCCTTCCTGTTGAGTGGGCTGCCAGATGCGCTGGCGGATATCGATTTTTTTCGGTACCAGACGGTTGTCGTAAAACAGATCTGCCGTTTGCTGCTGCAATGCCGCAACAGAGGCGCTGACCGGCGAAATGGCGGTGGGCGGACGGTGATCGAGATACGAGGCGATGACCGGTTCCGGTAGTCCCATCGTTTTTGCCAGCAGGGCGATGCTCTCCGGGCGCTGAGAAATCGTCAGCGCATCGGCCTGGCTGAAGGTTTCCAGCACGCCCTGAACAAACGCGCCGTTTTTCTCCGCATAAGGCCGGGCGGCGAGATAGAACGAACCGGTCTGCTTCAGGTCGGTGCCGTCCTTCAGCACCCGCACGCCGCCGTGCAATAACGCTGCGGAATAGTAGGGATCCCAGATAGCCCAGGCATCGACGTCGCCCTGCTGGAAGGCGGCGCGGGCGTCGGCGGGGGTCAGATACACCGGCTGGATATCGGTAAATTTCAGTCCGACCTGCTGTAGCGCGCGCAACAGCAGATTGTGCGAGCTGGAGCCTTTCTGAAACGCCACCTTATGGCCTTTCAGCTCAGCCACCGATTTTATCGGGCTGTTTTCCGCCACCAGAATGACTTCCGCTTTCGGTTTGGCCGGTTCGACGCCGACGTAAACCAAATCCGCTCCGGCGGCCTGAGCGAAGATAGGCGGAATATCGCCGGTGCTGCCGAGATCGATACTGCCGACGTTAAGGGCTTCCAGCATCTGCGGCCCGGCCGGGAATTCAACCCAGGCGATCCGCGTTTGCGGGTAACGTTTCTCCAGAAGCTGATGACTTTTCGCCAGCACCATGCTGATGCTGCCTTTCTGGTAGCCAATGCGTAATGCTTCGGGTGATGGCTCCGCAGCGTGGGTCACGGCGGAAAGCATCAGCATTCCGCCCAGCGCCAGCCACGGTGAACGCAGTTTAAGCAGATTAAACATGGGCGGCTCCTCGCTGAACGGTGACGACGGACGGCGTCGCATCACGACGATGCAGAGCCTGCCAGAAAGTTTCCAGCGCGCTGTCGAGGCGCCGCTGTAAATTGGGCGTGAACTGCGGCTTATGCTGATAGTCGATGACCTGTGAGTCGTCGGCGAACACGCCATGTAAAATTTCCTGGGCCTTCAGCGCGTTAAGCACCGGTTTCAGGGCATAATCAACGGCGAGCAGGTGCGCAACGGTGCCGCCGGTAGCCAGCGGTAGCACGACTTTTCCCTCCAGCGCCCGCTCGGGCAGGAGATCCAACAGCGTTTTTAACGCGCCGGAGTAAGCGGCTTTGTAGATTGGGGTGGCGACAATCAGGCCGTCCGCTTCATGCAGCTGTTCGCTCAGGGTTTGCAGCGCCGGGCTGTCAAAACGCGCATATAAAAGGTCTTCCGCGGCGAAGTTGTGCAGATGCCAGTGGCAGACCTCTACGTCCAGCGCGCTTAATTTTTCCCGCGCGTACTCAAGTAACGCGCTGGAGCGAGAAGGGAAGCGTGGGCTTCCCGCCAGAGTGATGATACGCATAGTGTCTGTTCCCCTTATAACTGAATGTTTGTTTTTTGTTAAAATTAATAACATTTTGCGCAGTCTGACATGGGGAGCGGGGGGAACCGAAATGATTTATGTGCAATTGAAAAGCTGAAAAAGGCATAAAAAGAGGGACGCCAGGGAAACGATTGCTTTTTATTGCCGCAGGTCAATTCCCTTTTTGTGCGATATCGCCCATAATACGCCCCCGGTTTGCACACCGGGAATCCAGGAGAGTTCATGTACTACCCCTTCGTTCGTAAAGCCCTTTTTCAGCTCGATCCAGAGCGCGCCCACGAATTGACCTTTCAGCAGTTACGCCGCGTGGCGGGAACGCCGTTTGAAGCGCTGATCCGTCAGAAAGTGCCTGCAAAACCGGTCTCCTGCATGGGACTGACCTTTAAAAATCCGCTTGGTCTGGCTGCCGGCCTTGATAAAGACGGGGAGTGCATTGACGCGCTGGGCGCAATGGGATTCGGTTCGATCGAGATCGGTACCGTCACGCCGCGTCCGCAGCCGGGTAACGATAAGCCGAGGCTGTTTCGTCTGGTCGATGCCGAAGGTTTGATCAACCGGATGGGCTTTAATAACCACGGCGTCGATAACCTGGTTGAGAACGTGAAAAAGGCCCATTACGACGGGGTGCTTGGCATTAATATCGGTAAAAATAAAGACACGCCGGTTGAGCAGGGCAAAGATGACTACCTGATTTGTATGGAAAAAATCTATGCGTATGCCGGTTATATCGCCATTAACATCTCTTCGCCGAATACCCCGGGATTACGCACATTGCAATATGGCGAAGCGCTGGATGATTTATTGAGCGCAATTAAAAATAAGCAAAACGATCTTCAAACGATCCATCAGAAATATGTTCCGATCGCCGTAAAGATCGCCCCGGATCTTTCTGAGGAAGAATTGATCCAGGTGGCTGACAGTTTAGTTCGCCATAATATTGATGGTGTTATTGCCACCAATACTACGCTCGATCGTTCTCTGGTACAGGGAATGAAAAATTGCGATCAAACCGGTGGCTTAAGCGGTCGTCCACTGCAATTAAAAAGTACAGAAATTATCCGCCGTCTTGCTCAGGAATTAAAAGGCCAGCTGCCGATTATTGGCGTCGGCGGAATCGACTCGGTTATCGCAGCGCGCGAAAAACTGGCTGCCGGGGCGTCGCTGGTGCAGATATATTCCGGCTTTATTTTTAAAGGACCGCCGCTGGTTAAAGAAATCATTACCCATATTTGATTTTCCCGCGCTTTGTCTACATATCGAGCAATCAGGGGTTTATTTCCACGCCTGGTTGCTTTATATTCTCTCACTGTTGCTTATTTACACATTTTAAGCTTTGCTTATTAGGGTAATAAGCGAAGCGGCAAAAAAAGGACATTTTTGCAGCGGGATAATGGCAAGGGGAGAGAAAAATGCGAATTAAACCTGACGATAACTGGCGCTGGTATTATGACGAAGAGCATGACCGAATGATGCTCGACTTAGCCAATGGCATGTTATTCCGCTCGCGTTTTGCCCGTAAAATGCTCACCCCGGATGCATTCTCCCCGTCCGGTTTTTGCGTTGACGACGCCGCGCTTTACTTCTCATTCGAAGAAAAGTGCCGTGACCTCGACCTTTCCAGAGAACAGAAAGCGGAACTGGTGCTCAATGCGCTGGTGGCAATCCGCTACCTGAAGCCGCAGATGCCGAAAAGCTGGCATTTCGTCGCGCATAACGAGAACTGGTCGCCAGCCACTGGCGATACCGCCTGCGTCTGGCTGAGCGATACGCTGGAGCAAGTCAGTCTGCTGGTGGTTGAACCCGGTGAAAATGCGACGCTGTGTTTACTGGCGCAGCCTTGCGTGGTGGTGGCGGGGCGTACTATGCAGCTTGGCGATGCGATTAAAATTATGAACGACAGGCTGAAGCCGCAGGTTTATCCCGACAGCTTCAGCCTCGGTCAGGCGGTTTAACGCGCCAGCTTCAGCGCGGTTTTTGGCACGCAGCTACAGCTCAGAATCGTTCCGTCCGCTCCCAGCGCCGACTTCTTCAGCGGGCTGACCTCACCCTCCAGTAGTTTGATACGGCAACTGCCGCAAATTCCCGTCCGGCATGAATAAGGAATCCGAATTCCCTGGCTTTCCAGCTGTTCAAGCAGCACCTGTTGGTTATTACCGCGAAACGCCTGTCCCTGCCAGTCGATGTCAACCGCAGCGTCCGCCTGCGGCGCAACGGCGACAGTATCATCCTGCCTGGCCGCACCGTAGACGCGCGCAGGTCCGGTCGACAAAATTTCCACTTCATCACCGACGCGGATGACGCCGCTGTTGCGGGCAATCAGGTTCTGGCCAAAATCAACGTCGCCGTTGTCCGGCGCGGTGCGGAAGCACTGCAGCGTCGCCAGCGGCTCGCCGGAAGGATGCTTCAGCCCTTTTTCCGGGCTGACGGTGGTAAAAATGCAGCGGCTACAGGGTTTTACCACGTCAAAGACGACCTCGCCGATGCGGATCGCTTTCCAGGTGTCCTCTTCCCAGGCGCTTGCGCCGGATACCACGATATTTGGGCGGAACTGTTCAACCTGAACGCCTGCCGGACAGCGCCGCTGTAAGTCGCGCAGCGAGGCGTCATTCACCAGCAGGTAGGGATATCCATCGGCAAAAGAGAGCGGAACGCCCGCGTGACGCTTCACCCGGCGGGTAAGCTGCGGCCCGACCCAGCGTAGCTGCACGTCGCGGGAAAAGAAGCCGCTCAGCCACTGATTAATGGCGTCCGGGGCGATGCGCGCGGTGAAATGGTTTCCCCACACCTCCGTCGGCGCATCCTGGGCGGCGAAGTCGCTAAAGCGCGCCACCGCACTGCTGCCATCCGGCGCGGTTAAATGCAGACCATCGTGCAGCGGGGAAGGGGTAAAGCGCACCATTTGGGGATACTGGCGGGCGGTAATAAAAGTACCGTCCGTTTCGGTAATCATAAAAATGCGGTCGAAGGCCAGTCCGCTGACGTCTGCCAGAGCGTGGGTCAGCCCAATGCCGCGCATTGATTTGACGGGATGAATAAAAAGGCGGGTTAACGTCAACACGGTACAGTCCCTCGAAAGAAATAAGCCCTCAACTTTATGACATGGGCGCGAGTTTAGCTATAATGCGCAGCAATTTTCTTCGAGTATAAGTGACGATATGAATGCTTTGTTTGCCAGTACGGCCCGTGGCCTGGAAGAGCTGTTAAAAACTGAACTGGAAGGCCTCGGCGCTACAGAGTGCCAGGTGGTTCAGGGTGGCGTCCATTTTAAGGGCGACACCCGGCTTGTTTACCAGAGCCTGATGTGGAGCCGCCTGGCCTCGCGCATCATTTTACCGTTGAGTGAGTGCAAAGTTTACAGTGATTTAGACCTCTATCTGGGCGTGATGGCGATTGACTGGACGGCGATGTTTACGCCAGGCGCCACCTTTGCGGTGCATTTTAGCGGTCTGAACGACACCATTCGCAACAGCCAGTACGGCGCCCTGAAGGTAAAAGACGCGATTGTGGATTCCTTTACCCGCAAGAATCTTCCGCGTCCGAATGTCGACCGCGAATCGCCGGATATCCGCGTGAACGTCTGGCTTAATAAAGATACCGCCAGCATTGCGCTGGATTTGAGCGGTGATGGCCTGCATCTGCGCGGCTATCGCGACCGTACCGGTCTTGCCCCCATTAAAGAGACGCTGGCGGCGGCAATTGTGATGCGCTCCGGCTGGCAGCCGGGAACGCCGCTGCTCGACCCGATGTGCGGTTCCGGCACGCTGCTGATTGAAGCGGCGATGTGGGCCACCGATCGCGCGCCGGGCCTGCACCGCGGGCGCTGGGGCTTCAGCGGCTGGGCGCAGCATGATGAAACGGTCTTGCAGGAAGTGAAAGCCGAAGCGCAAACCCGCGCGCGCAAAGGTCTGGCGGATTACGGTTCGCATTTTTACGGCTCCGACAGCGACGCGCGGGTCATCGAACGGGCGCGCAGCAACGCCCGTCGCGCCGGTATTGGCGAACTGATTACCTTTGAAGTCAAAGACGTGGCGCAGCTAAGCAACCCGCTGCCGAAAGGGCCTTACGGTACGGTGATCAGCAACCCGCCCTACGGCGAACGTCTGGACAGCGAACCGGCGCTGATTGCCCTGCACAGCCTGCTGGGCCGCACCATGAAAAATCAGTTTGGCGGCTGGAATCTGTCGCTGTTCAGCGCGTCGCCGGATCTGCTCAGCAGTCTGCAACTGCGCGCTGATAAGCAGTTCAAAGCCAAAAACGGTCCGCTGGACTGCGTGCAGAAGAACTATCATATTGCCGAAACCACGGCGGACAGCAAGCCGGCGACGGTGGCGGAAGATTACGCTAACCGCCTGCGTAAGAATATTAAAAAGCTGGAGAAGTGGGCGCGTCAGGAAGGTATTGAGTGCTACCGTCTGTACGACGCCGACCTGCCGGAGTATAACGTCGCGGTTGACCGTTACGCCGACTGGGTGGTGATTCAGGAATACGCGCCGCCGAAAACCGTCGATGCGCAGAAGGCGCGCCAGCGGCTGTTTGACATTATTGCGGCGACGCTGACGGTGCTCGACATCGCGCCCAATAAGCTGGTGCTGAAAACCCGTGAGCGGCAGAAAGGTAAAAACCAGTACCAGAAGATGAACGAGAAGGGGGAATTCATCGAGGTTGGCGAATACAACGCCCGCCTGTGGGTGAACCTGACCGATTACCTTGATACCGGGCTGTTCCTCGATCACCGTATCGCCCGCCGGATGCTCGGCCAGATGAGTAAAGGAAAAGACTTCCTGAACCTGTTCTCCTATACCGGCAGCGCCAGCGTCCATGCGGGTCTTGGCGGCGCGCGCAGCACCACGACGGTCGATATGTCGCGTACCTATCTGGAGTGGGCGGAACGCAACCTGCGTCTGAACGGCTTAAGCGGTCGCGCGCACCGTCTGATTCAGGCTGACTGCCTCGGCTGGCTACGCGAGGCTAACGAACAGTTCGATCTGATCTTTATCGATCCGCCAACCTTCTCCAATTCGAAACGGATGGAGGACGCGTTTGACGTTCAGCGCGATCATCTGCGGCTGATGCAAGATCTGAAACGTCTGCTGCGTCAGGGCGGCACGATCATGTTCTCCAACAATAAACGCGGATTCCGTATGGATCTCGACGGTCTGGCGGCGCTGGGGCTGAAGGCACAAGAAATCACCCAAAAAACGTTGTCCCAGGACTTTGCCCGCAATCGTCAGATCCACAACTGCTGGCTGATTACCGCAGCCTGAAAGGATAAGTAAATGTCATTAATCAGTATGCATGGCGCGTGGCTGTCGTTCAGCGACGCGCCGCTTCTCGATAACGCAGAGCTGCATATCGAAGATAACGAACGCGTCTGTCTGGTTGGCCGTAACGGCGCCGGAAAATCGACGCTGATGAAGATCCTCAACCGTGAGCAGGGGCTGGACGACGGGCGCATTATTTATGAACAGGATCTGATCGTCGCGCGCCTGCAACAGGATCCGCCGCGTAATGTCGAAGGCACCGTATACGACTTTGTTGCCGAAGGCATTGAAGAACAGGCGGAATACCTCAAGCGTTACCATGATGTCTCCCGGCTGGTGATGAACGACCCGAGCGACAAAAACCTGAACGAACTGGCGAAGGTGCAGGAACTGCTTGACCACCATAATCTGTGGCAGCTGGAAAACCGCATCAATGAGGTGCTGGCGCAGCTGGGGCTCGATCCTAACGCCGCGCTCTCTGCGCTCTCCGGCGGCTGGCTGCGTAAAGCGGCGCTGGGCCGGGCGCTGGTCAGCAATCCGCGCGTTCTGCTACTCGATGAACCGACCAACCACCTCGATATCGAAACCATCGACTGGCTGGAGGATTTTCTCAAGGCATTCAACGGGACGATCATTTTCATCTCGCACGATCGCTCCTTTATACGCAATATGGCGACCCGTATCGTCGATCTCGATCGCGGCAAGCTGGTGACTTATCCCGGCAACTACGATCAGTATCTGGTCGAGAAAGAGGAAGCGCTGCGCGTGGAGGAGCTACAGAACGCGGAGTTCGATCGCAAACTGGCGCAGGAAGAGGTGTGGATCCGCCAGGGCATCAAAGCGCGCCGTACCCGTAATGAGGGTCGCGTGCGGGCGCTGAAAGCGATGCGTCGGGAACGCAGCGAGCGCCGCGAAGTGATGGGCACCGCGAAGATGCAGGTTGAAGAGGCGACGCGCTCCGGCAAGATCGTTTTCGAAATGGAAAACGTCGATTATCAGGTCGATGGCAAACAGCTGGTCAAAGATTTTTCCGCCCAGGTTCAGCGCGGCGATAAAATCGCCCTGATTGGCCCCAACGGCTGCGGTAAAACCACGCTGCTGAAACTGATGTTAGGTCAGCTGAAGGCGGACAGCGGGCGCATTCATGTCGGTACTAAACTGGAAGTGGCCTATTTCGATCAGCACCGCGCAGAGCTGGATCCGGACAAAACGGTGATGGACAACCTGGCGGAAGGCAAGCAGGAGGTGATGGTCAACGGTAAGCCGCGCCATGTGCTCGGCTATTTACAGGACTTCCTGTTCCATCCAAAACGGGCGATGACGCCGGTGCGCGCGCTGTCCGGCGGCGAGCGGAATCGTCTGCTGCTGGCGCGGCTGTTCCTCAAGCCGAGCAACCTGTTGATTCTCGATGAACCCACCAACGATCTTGACGTCGAAACGCTGGAGCTGCTGGAAGAGCTTATTGATGGCTATCAGGGCACCGTGTTACTGGTCAGCCACGACCGTCAGTTTGTTGATAATACGGTGACCGAGTGCTGGATTTTCGAAGGCAACGGCAAAATTGGCCGCTATGTCGGGGGGTATCACGATGCGCGCGGACAGCAGGAGCAGCATCTGGCGTTCAAACAGCCGGTCGTGAAAAAAACGCCGGAAGTGGTTGCCGAAAAAGCGGAAACTGTCAAACGCAGCAGTAGCAAACTAAGCTATAAACTGCAACGCGAGCTGGAACAGCTGCCGCAGCTGCTGGAGGATCTGGAAGCAAAACTGGAAGCGCTGCAGGCGCAGGTCGCAGATGCGAGCTTCTTCAGCCAGCCTCATGCACATACGCAGCAGGTATTAAGCGATTTAGCAAAAGCGGAGCAGGAGCTTGAGCAAGCCTTTGAGCGCTGGGAGTACCTCGAAGCGTTGAAGAATGGCGCATAACCCAAGGAGCGCATATGTGCAAACATCACCATGCCGCAAAGCACATACTGTGCTCACAGTGTGACATGCTGGTGGCGTTGCCTCCCTTGCAGCATGGGCAAAAAGCGACCTGTCCGCGATGCGGCACCACCCTGACCACCGAGTGGGATGCGCCGCGGCAGCGTCCCACCGCCTATGCCCTGGCGGCGCTGTTCATGCTGCTTCTCTCTAACCTGTTCCCCTTTGTGAATATGAACGTCGCCGGGGTGAACAGTGAGGTGACGCTGATGGAAATTCCCCGCGTCCTTTTTTCGGAAGACTATGCCAGTCTCGGCACCTTCTTTATTTTATTCGTGCAGCTGGTGCCCGCTTTCTGCCTGTTCACCATCCTGCTGCTGGTTAACCGGGTCGAAATGCCTGAACGGCTGAAAACCCGGCTTGCCCGCGTGCTGTTTCAACTGAAAAGCTGGGGAATGGCGGAGATTTTTCTCGCCGGCGTGCTGGTCAGCTTCGTCAAACTGATGGCGTATGGCGATATCGGCGTAGGCAGCAGCTTTATTCCGTGGTGTCTGTTTTGCGTTCTGCAACTGCGCGCCTTTCAGTGCGTCGATCGCCGCTGGCTGTGGGACGATATCGCCCCGATGCCCGCCCTCCGACAGCCGCTAAAGCCCGGTGTTCCCGGCATTCGCCAGGGGCTGCGTTCATGTCCCTGCTGTACGGCGATTCTTCCGGCTGACGAACGTATCTGTCCCCGCTGCCAGACCAAAGGCTACGTGCGGCGCAGAAACAGTGTGCAGTGGACGCTGGCGTTACTGGTGACGTCGCTGATGCTCTACCTGCCGGCCAACATCCTGCCGATTATGATCACCGATTTGTTAGGCTCAAAAATGCCGTCAACGATTCTGGCGGGAGTGGTGCTGTTGTGGAGCGAAGGCTCTTATCCGGTGGCGGCGGTTATTTTTATCGCCAGTATTATGGTGCCAACGCTCAAAATGATCGCTATCGCCTGGCTGTGCTGGGATGCCAAAGGTCACGGACGGCGCGACAGCGAGCGGATGCACTTAATTTATGAGGTCGTGGAATTTGTCGGTCGCTGGTCGATGATCGATGTGTTTGTGATTGCCGTTCTCTCAGCGCTGGTGCGGATGGGAGGATTAATGAATATTTATCCTGCAATGGGTGCATTGATGTTTGCTTTAGTGGTCATTATGACAATGTTTTCTGCGATGACGTTTGATCCGCGCCTGACGTGGGATCGTGAACCAGACCATGAGGAGTCCGGACAGCATGGAATCTAAAAATGGCGAAGCCAAAGTGCAGAGGGTGAAAAACTGGTCTCCCGTGTGGATTTTTCCCATTGTCACCGCACTCATTGGGGCATGGGTTCTGTTTTATCACTACAGCCACCAGGGGCCGGAAGTCACCCTGATCACTACCAATGCCGAGGGGATTGAGGGGGGAAAAACCACTATCAAAAGCCGAAGCGTGGACGTGGGCGTGGTGGAGAGCGCGACGCTGGCCGACGATCTGACGCACGTGGAAATTAAAGCGCGCCTCAATGCCGGAATGGAAAAGCTGCTGCATCAGGACTCAGTTTTTTGGGTCGTGAAACCCCAGGTCGGGCGTGAAGGGATCAGCGGCTTAGGCACGCTGCTATCCGGCGCGTATATAGAACTGCAGCCGGGAAACAAAGGCACCCAGCCTGAGAGCTATCAACTGCTGGATTCACCGCCGCTGGCGCCGCCTGACGCCAGGGGGATCCGGGTGGTGCTTGACAGCAAAAAGGCCGGACAGCTCAGTCCGGGCGATCCGGTGCTGTTCCGCGGCTATCGGGTCGGGTCGGTGGAGACCAGCACCTTTGATGCGCAGAAACGCACCATCAGCTATCAGCTGTTTATCAATGCGCCGAACGACCGCCTGGTCACCAGCAACGTGCGTTTCTGGAAGGACAGCGGGATCGCGGTGGATCTGACCTCCGCCGGGATGCGCGTTGAAATGGGCTCGCTGAGCACGCTGTTTGGCGGCGGCGTCAGCTTTGACGTGCCCGAAGGGCTTGAGCTGGGTCAGCCGGTTGCCGAGAAGTCCTCCTTCAGCCTGTATGACGATCAGAAAAGCATTCAGGATTCGCTGTATACCGATCATATTGACTATCTGATGTTCTTCAAAGATTCGATCCGCGGGCTGCAGCCTGGCGCGCCGCTTGAGTTCCGCGGCATTCGTCTGGGGACGGTAAGCAAAGTGCCTTTCTTTGTGCCGAACATGCGCCAGGTCTTTAACAACGACTATCGTATTCCGGTGCTGGTGCGTATTGAACCCGAGCGCCTGAAAGCGCAACTGGGCGAAGAGACGGATGTCGGCGCCCATCTGGCCGATCTGCTAAAACGCGGCTTACGCGGTTCGCTGAAAACGGGGAATCTGGTGACTGGCGCGCTGTATGTCGATCTCGACTTCTATCCGAAAGAGCCGCCGATCAGCGGTATTCGCGAATTTAATGGTTATCAGATCATCCCGACGGTGAGCGGCGGTCTGGCGCAGATCCAGCAGCGGCTGATGGACGCGCTGGATAAGATCAACAACCTGCCGCTGAACCCGATGATCCAACAGGCGACCAACACGCTGTCGGAAAGCCAGCGCACAATGAAGCGTCTGCAAACGACGCTGGACAATGTGAACGCGCTTACCTCCAGTCAGTCGATGCAACAGCTGCCAGCAGATATGCAGAACACCCTGCGCGAACTGAACCGCAGTATGCAGGGCTTCCAGCCGGGCTCTGCGGCATACAACAAGATGGTGGCCGATATGCAGCGTCTCGATCAGGTGCTTCGTGAACTCCAGCCGGTGCTGAAAACCCTGAATGAAAAGAGCAATGCGCTGGTGTTTGAAGCAAAGGATAAGAAAGATCCAGAGCCGAAGAGGGCGAAACAATGAAAAAGTGGCGAGTGGTGGTAATGGCGTGCCTGCTGGCGTCCTGTAGCTCCGGTGGTGAAAACAAGAGCTATTACCAGCTCCCGGTGGCGCAGAGCGGCGTGCAGAGCACGGCGAATCAGAGCAGCCGTTTGCTGTGGGTGGAGCAGGTTTCGGTGCCGGATTATCTGGCCGGGAACGGCTTGGTCTATCAGACCAGCGACGTTCAGTATGTTATCGCCAGCAATAATCTGTGGGCCAGCCCGCTGGATCAGCAGTTACGCAATACGCTGGTCGCCAGTCTGAGTACGCAACTGCCCGGATGGGTGGTGGCGTCTCAGCCGCTGGGAAGCGTACAGGATACGCTGAACGTGACGGTAACCGGTTTTCATGGCCGCTATGACGGTAAAGTCATTGTCAGCGGAGAATTGTTGCTGAACCACCAGGGACAGCTGATTAAGCGTCCTTTCCATATTGAAGCGGTGCAGACCCGGGACGGTTACGATGAGATGGTGAAAGTGCTGGCCGCTGCCTGGAGTCAGGAGGCTGCCGCCATCGCGCAGGAGCTGAAGCGCCTGCCATAACTTAAATTTTTGTAAATCTGACCGCCGTGAACCTGTTGGTTGCGGCGGTTTTTTTATACCTGCCGGGGGAAACAGGAAGTTGTTCCGCTTCACATTTTTTGTACAACCGAGTTATTCAGTAGCTCACAAATATGACACTGGCATGAATTTTGCGCATTGACGCGGGCAATGTTTCGCGGTATTCGTTTAGTGTGATTGCACACTTTGTAATCACTGTTTTCTTTTCCACCACATATCAGTATGAGGGAAACGAGGCATGAAGAGACAAAAACGAGATCGCCTGGAACGGGCACATCAACGTGGTTATCAGGCCGGCATTGCCGGACGCTCAAAAGAAATGTGTCCCTATCAGACGTTGAATCAGAGGTCGCACTGGCTGGGAGGCTGGCGAGAAGCCATGGCTGACAGGGTGGTAATGGCCTGATTCTGTCTCTTTAGAAAAAGAAACCTCCGCATTGCGGAGGTTTCGCCTTTTTTACCGACGGTAAACGGCGTCTGGCCGTTTATCCGGCAGGATATCAGAAAGCGGAAGTGTCCTTGAACAGGCCTACGCGCAGGTCGTTCGCAGTATAGATCTGGCGACCATCAACCAGGACTTCGCCATCTGCGATGCCCATAATCAGACGACCGTTCATGACACGCTTGAAGTGAATACGATAAGTCACTTTTTCCGCGGTCGGCAGAATCTGGCCGGAGAATTTTACCTGACCCACGCCCAGCGCGCGGCCTTTACCTTCGCCGCCCAGCCAGCCGAGGTAAAATCCTACTAACTGCCACATTGCGTCCAGCCCCAGGCAGCCCGGCATCACCGGATCGCCGATAAAGTGACATTTGAAGAACCACAGATCCGGATTGATATCCAGCTCGGCTTCAACGTAACCTTTGTCGAAGTTGCCGCCGGTTTTGCATAATTTGGTGACACGGTCCATCATCAGCATATCTGGCGCAGGCAATTGCGGCCCTTTCGCACCAAACAGTTCACCGCGACCAGAGGCAAGAAGGTCTTCTTTTGTATAGGATTCGGGTTTATCTACCATGTTCTCTGTAAGCCTTATTTTAGTGAAGCACGCAGGATAGCTAACACGTGTACGCTGAACAAGTCCGATCAGTTCGGAACAAACCCGTTCAGCCAGCGCAGCGGCCACGGAAAACGGTGATGCCCATCCTGTTGCGTCGCCTGGGCGATGCGCTCCTGGATTGTTTGCATCAGCGTTGTCTGGCCTTCGCCGTCCCACACCAGATTTAACAGCAGCGGCAGCGCGTCGGTCACGTCTTCCACCGCCCAGACAGTAAATTTATCTTCTTCAACGGCTTTCAGCAGCGCCGGTGGCAGGCTGAGATGCCGGACATTGGCCGCCGGGATAATTACCCCTTGCTTACCGGTTAACTCTCGCTGCTGGCAAATCGTGAAGAAGCCTTCGATTTTTTCGTTCAGACCGCCCACCGGCTGAGCTCGGCCGAACTGATCGACAGAACCGGTAATGGCGATGTGCTGATTAACCGGCACACCAGCCAGCGCGCTGATCAGCGCGCACAGTTCGGCCATTGAGGCGCTGTCGCCATCCACTTCGCTGTACGACTGCTCGAAGGTGAGCGAAGCAGAGAAGGGGAGTTGCTGTTCGAGCTGTAGCTCCGACATTAAAAACGCCTGCATAATCATCATGCCTTTAGCATGAATATTACCGCCAAGCTCGGCTTTGCGTTCAATGTCGGTAAATTCGCCGTCACCGATATGCACCACGCAGCTGATGCGTGAAGGTTCGCCAAAAGCGCGCGGATGGCCGGGAAACTCGATCACCGACAGGGCGTTGATCTGGCCGACGCGTTCGCCTTCGGTTTCAATCAGTATCTGCTCCTGCAGGATTTCATCCTGCATCCGTTCGGCGAGGAATCCTTCGCGCCATTCGCGCTGCGCCAGCATCAGGCTAAGCTGTTCGCCGCTACAGGTCTCGCTTTCGCAAAGCGGAGCCACTTCGGTAAACTGCCGGATAATCCACAGCGGGTTAAGCGGCAGCGTATCCTGCTCACCAGTATAGCGTACCGCTTCACGCACCAGCGGTTCCCAGGCGTCGGTGGCCGGCACGGGCAACTGGTTGCGTTTTGCCGTCCAGCTCACCCACCGGCACCATTGCGCCATAGATTCCGCATCGACAATTTGCAGGTTGTCTTCAAATTCACTGTAGATAGCCTGCTCGGCAAGTTCCGGCTCCATCTCCTGAAAATCGGCCAGCGATTCGCGTTCACCGACCAGCAGCACCCGCAGCTTAAGCGGCATGGAAGGGACAGAAACCGGCAGCGGACGGGATTCATCAAAGGCCACCCAGTCGAAACGCCCACGGCTGACTATCGATTTCAGACGCATCCAAAGCAGCGGCTGCGCGAGCAGGGTGCGCAGCGAGATCACCAGAACACCGCCGTTGGCCTGATGAACCAGCCCCGGCTGCAGCGTGATATCGCCATTGAACTGGCGCAGACAGCCGAACAGTTGTTCGGCCTCCACCCAGTCTGCAATCACCACCTGCGACGAGGTGGCAAAATTGTCATCAACCTGTTCGGCGTCACGATAGCGAATCGAGTGTCCGGATATGTCGTAATGACCGCCGGTCAGACGGCCTGCGTCATGTTGCAGCGTCCGGGCGGCTTCTGCCAGCAGAGTAAGATACTCAAGCTCCTCTGGCGCTTTCGCCAGCATAAAGGGAGACGAAGCTCTGGGATGCAATAATTGCTCAAGGGCAAACTGTAAGCGTGGTTGAGTATCACTGAGTAATGTATTGTTTTCGTCAGTAACGTGTGACTGCGCAAAAACATCCTGATAACTTTCAGTATCAGGAACCAGATCGCGCCATGCAAGTTTCGTAATGGTCAAAGTTGATGTTTTTAGTCTGTTGTAAAAGACGCGATTATAGCGTAACCCTCATCGCTTCACACGTGGAAAGCGAAAGCAAACGCACCGACGGGTTGCCGGGGTGCTCACAGTCTGAAGTTTCTCTTCTTCAGAAGGCGAAAAAGCTGATATTCTGATAGGAGTGACACGGTAACATTGAGATCGCCATGAAATATCAACAACTTGAAAACCTTGAAAGCGGTTGGAAGTGGAAGTATCTGGTGAAGAAGCACCGCGAGGGGGAATTAATCACCCGCTACGTGGAGGCCAGCGCTGCCCAGGAGGCCGTGGAGATGTTACTTACTCTTGAAAATGAACCTGTGCGGGTGAATGTCTGGATTGAAGAGCACCTGAACCCGGCGCTGTTTAACCGGCTGAAGCAGACGATACGCGCCAGACGTAAACGGCATTTTAACGCTGAACATCAGCATACGCGCAAGAAATCAATCGATCTGGAGTTTCTGGTCTGGCAACGTCTGGCGGGCCTGGCGCAACGGCGTGGCAAAACGCTGTCGGAAACCATCGTGCAGCTTATCGAAGACGCCGAGAATAAAGAGAAGTATGCCACTAAGATGTCTTCACTCAAGCAGGACCTGCAGGCCTTGCTGGGAAAGGAGTGAACGTTTTTGTTCTTACGCCATGAGTGACGGACGGAAGCCATAAAAAAACCCCGCAGCGCGGGGTTTTTTATCAGACGGAAACTTAAGCCTGCGGCTGAGTTACAACGTCTTTAACGCCTTTAACTTCGATCTCTACGCGACGATCCGGGGCCAGGCAGTCGATCAGTGCAGCGCGAGCTTTCACGTTGTCACAGGTGCTGCCGGTAACCGGGTTGGATTCGCCCATACCACGTGCGGAGATCTTGTCAGCCGGGATACCTTTAGAGATCAGGTAATCAACAACGGACTGAGCACGTTTTTCGGACAGACCCTGGTTGTAAGTGTCAGAACCGATACGGTCAGTGAAGCCCAGAACCACGACGGAACCGTCTTTCGGATCCAGGTTGCTCAGCTGGCTGTACATCTGATCCAGCGCCTGCTGGCCTTCTGGCTTCAGGGTTGCTTTGTTGAAGTTGAACAGAACGTCAGACTTCAGAGTGAAGTGCTTGGTCTGTACTTCCGGAGCCGGTGCCGGAGCCGGAGCGATCGGCGCAGCTTCTTCCTGCTGACCGAAACGGTAAGAAACACCTACGCTCAGCAGGCCGTTGTCCGGACGCGTACCGATGGTGTTAGCGTCACCGATGTTGTTGGTCCACTGGTATTCCAGACGGGTAGCGATGTCACGGGTCATAGCCCACTCGATACCACCTGCGAATACCGGAGAAACGCCGGTGTCGTGGTCTTTAGTGGAGGCACCAGTCAGGTTATTGTGAGACTTGGTGTCCGCACGCCATACCATACCACCCAGACGAGTGTAGATGTCCAGATCGTCAGTGATTGGGTAACCCAGTTTAGCGGTCAGCTGAACGCCCTGAGCTTTGTAAGCGCCGTTTTCTACGCTGCCTTTGTACGGCATACGACCTAACCAGTCGTAACCCATTTCAAAGCCAACGTACGGGTTAACCTGATAACCACCAAAGGCGCCGGCACCCAGTTGGTTTTCGTGGGTCGGGCCATTGTTGTCGATGAAACCGGTGTCGTGGTACTGAGACCAGCCCAGTTTAGCACCAGTGTACCAGGTGTTATCTTTCGGAGCGGCCTGCGCTACGGTAGCGAAACCAGCCAGTGCCACTGCAATCGCGATAGCTGTCTTTTTCATTTTTTGCGCCTCGTTATCATCCAAAATACGCCATGAATATCTCCAACGAGATAACACGGTTAAATCCTTCACCGGGGGCCATGCTCAATAGTTACTCTACCGATATCTGCGGCTTATGCCGAGCACCCCTGGCGATGTAAAGTCTACAACGTAGTTGAAAAGTTACAAGTGTGAACCCTGTCAGGCATATGAAAAAAAAGTGCTTGTATACAAATTATTTAACAATTGACGCAGAGTAACGGGCAGCTAAAATTCGCGGAAACCGCTTCCGACAAGCGTTCCCGCAAAAAAAAACGTTAAGCGTCAAAGCCGACAGGCGAAGCGAAAAAAAATTCCAGGATAAATCCTAATTTTCTTCAGTGATACAAATTTGAATGAATTTTTAACCCGGTTTGCTGTCTCGTGGCATGAGCATGTGCGCTAACCGGCCGCATGATAAAGCCCATCGCATTACCCTCATCGGCGGCTTTTACCAGTTCGGCGTGTTCTTCTTCCGTTAACTCCTCAGCCAGCCAGCCGATCACCACGCTGTAGTTGCCGGTGCGCAGCGCCCGTACCATCGACTCCAGCGTATGGCAGGGCGAAAGCTGATTAATTTGCATCACTTTAGCGAGCGGCAGCCCGGCGGACTGCACCCATTCGCGGCTCAGTTTTTGTTGCGGCGTCAGCCACAGCTGCCAGCGCGATTGCTGGCCAAGCTGCTGGAGAAGGGGTAACAGCAGTAACTGCGTCATCATGGGCTGGTCCTCGCGATAGACCACTTCGCTAATCAGCCCGGCAGAGGCTTTCTCAGATGAGACGCGCGCCATTTTGTTCGCTGTTGAGGTGAATGACGAAGAACGATTTGCGTAGCCTGAAGTGTACATAATCAATCCAGCCCTGTGAGTTACTGTATGGATGTACAGTAACCCTGATGCCGTAAAAGATCAACTTTATTTTCGGAAACCGTCTCGCAATTTTTATTCGTTGTTACGGTAAAAACGAAATACAACTTGCCCCCTGATAATAAGTTGCCTATTTTCGTCATTAGCGGATCCGTTATGACAAATCATTTATTTACTTTATGATTTAAAAGGGAATTTTATGAAAGTTCACTCCTATGACAGGATCTATAAATCGCAAGAATACTTATCTTCGCTGGGTAATATTCAGTACCGTTCGCTGTTCGGCAGTTACAGTCTGACTATCCAGGATACCGTCTTTGCAATGGTTGCTGACGGCGAGCTTTATCTGCGCGCCTGCGAGCAGAGCGTACAGTATTGTGTGAAACACTCCCCTGTCTGGCTGACCTTTATGAAACGCGGGCGTCCCGTTATGCTCAATTACTATCAGGTGGATGAAAGTCTCTGGCGCGATCAGCAACAGCTGATCCGTTTATCGAAATTTTCCCTTGATGCGGCATTGCAAGAGAAACTCAGGCGCGGCGCTCAGCGTCGGTTAAAGGATCTGCCCAATATGACCTTTCATCTGGAGAGTTTACTTAATGAGGTGGGGATTAATGACGTCAGCACGTTACGCATCCTGGGGGCAAAAATGTGCTGGCTGCGTCTGAAGCAGCTCAATAAATCGATAACCGACAAAATTCTTTATATTCTCGAAGGGGCGATTTATGGCGTTCATGAAGCGGCGCTCCCGGCGACGCGCCGCCGGGAGCTTGCTGAGTGGGTTAAATCGCTGGCGCAGGAGCCGATGTATCCGCTGAAGATTGAGTGATCTGCCGCTGCAGGCGACCAATCTCGGGAAGCAGCGCGATGAGCAAACCGACCTGCTGAATTACCAGGGGCTCTTTGCTGTCCAGGCGTGGTTCAAGGTGCTGTATGCGCAGCTTTAGTTCAGCTAATGCCTGCTGTACCCGCGCTTCGTCTGCGGGAAGATGATGCAAGGCGTCATCGACATAGCAGACGGCGTCATCCAGTAATGTCAGCACCTCGGGGTTTGTGAGCTGTTCACGATGCGCCCCAAGCGCGGAAATATAGCTGGTAAACGTATGGTTGAGGCAGAGTAAGCGGAACGCTGCCTCTCGCGTCTGCGCAGTGACGTCCGGTTCGCTGGACATATTTGAGACGACCGACGCCAGTTCAGCATCGCGATTATGGGCGTCACGGCGCGCAATACGGTATGCCAGCCGGTTATCGCGTCCCTGGTGGTATTGCTCAAGGATGGCGTCCAGGTAACGACAGTTAGCATCAGTCGCGCGTTTCAGCACCCGTGGCAGGTTACGAAAACGCCAGTCCGGCCAGATGAAACTGACCGCCGCCCAGGCGATAGCGCAGCCGATCAGCGTATCAATCACCCGCGGCAGAGCAACCTCGAAACCTTCGCCGAGCAGGTTAAAGCACAGCAGCACCAGCAGGGTGATAAACATGGTGGCGTGGGCGTACTGCACGTTACGGAAAGCAAAAAAGAGCACGCCGGTAATCACCAGCAAAATAAGCTGACCTTCCAGCGAAGGGACGAACCACAGAATCGGCAACCCAATGGCTACCCCGACAAGCGTGCCAACGATCCTCAGCGCCAGACGGCGGCGCGTGGCGTTGTAGTTGGGCTGACAGACGAACAGGCTGGTCAGCAGGATCCAGTAACCGTGGTGCATGCCGGTAATCTGAATAATGGCGTAGCCGACGCACAGCACCAGCGACATCCGCACCGCATGGCGGAAAAGGGCCGATTCCGGGGTGAAATTACGGCTCAGCCGCAGCCAGATATCGCTCATTCCGTGAGGACTGTCGTCTGCAAGCTGGTTTTCAGACTCGCTGCGCGGCATCGCCTGCGCCTGCTCGGATTCAATGGTCGCCAGCTGCGCGTCAATAGCCCGCAGGTTAGCCAGCAAAAATCCCAGCGTCTTCAGCAAATCGGCAGCGGCGCCACTCGCCTGCATCCGCTCAAGCGCCGCATCCAGATGGGTAAAGGCGCGTTCGAAATGCGGATCGTGCTGATAGGGCGTACGCAGCAGAATACTGCGCGACAGCTGCAGGCAGGCCTGGCCCTGCATCGACATCAGACGCTGGAAACGGAACATCACGTCGCTGTAGCGGAAGTGCTCACGCAGCGTCTGGTACTGAATATGGGAAGAGCTTGCCCGCTCATGAATATCCTGGGCGACGAAGTAGTAGTGCAGGGTCCGCCGCGTTCCCCGCTGACCCCGGTCGCCGCGCAGACGGCTGAGCAGCGAGACTTTGGTCTGGTTCAGCGTCGCCATCAGTTGCCCGTTGGCCAGCGCTAAGTCATACAGCGGCGCCTGGCTGTCATCTTCAATATCCGGATCAAACAGCCGCGATTTCAGCTCCAGATAATGCGCCAGCTGTTCATAGCTGCGCGCCAGATTGTCCTGAAGCGGGCGGATGGGAAATAAAAGGTGGCCGATAAGCGTCAGTCCGTTGTACCAGATGGCGCCCGCCAGCAGCAGAATCGGCTGTTGATACCAGTGCGCGTACAGCGAGGTGCCGAGCATGGTGTAAATGGCAATCAACAGCGCGCCGAAGGCGATGGTGGCATACCGCTGCCCAAGCCCGCCAAGCAGAATAAAGCCGCTGGTGGAAAGCGTCAGGCCGATGGCGAAAAGCCAGGGGTAAGGAAAAAGCAGCTCCACCGACGCGGAGGCGATGAAAAAACAGATCAGGGTAATGATCAGGTTGCGCAGACGGCCCGCAAGACGATCGTCGAGATCGGTCAGCGCTGCCGCCACCATTCCTAACGTCAGCGGGATGGTCAGTTTTACATCACCCAGCCACCAGGGCAGCGCGGTGGTTCCGCACAGGGCGATAAAAATTCGCACATAATAGAGCCAGGTGCTGTTCCAGGTATAACGGCGAAGCAGGGGACTTAACATAACGGCCTGGTTCCTGATCACTCAAAACGGCGACGGGCGTTTGCTTCACGCGCTGCGCGCGCGGTTTCTACCGGGACGACGCGACGGCCAACCGGCCACAGGGCAATCGCGGCAATTTTAAAGTTGGCGATGCCCACCGGAATACCAATAATGGTGATGCACTGCGCGATGCCGGAAGCAATATGCATCAGGCACAGCCACCAGCCAAAAAAGATCAGCCAGAAAATATTTAACAGGGTGCCGCCAGTATTCATTAACGCGCTTTTGCCCGTCGGATTCAGCTCATCGACATGGATCGCTTCATTGCCGAAAGGCAGCAGCGACAGTCTGGTTATCTCCCAGCAGGAGCGGGTGAGCGGCAGGGTGAAGATAAGCACGATACTCAGCAGAGTCGCCAGCAACCATGCCAGCGTGGTGGCAAAACCCCCCAGTACAAAATTCAAAATATTCAGAACGGTACGCATAAACCCTCGGTTGTTCCTGGTTTTCTGTGATTGCGGCAATTGTAACGTTTTTTTGGGCTGGAGCACGTTTTCTCTGGCAGGTACACTGAGAAGAAATTCTCATTGTCTGGATTGGCTGAGTCATGGAACTGAAAGCAACTTCACTGGGGAAACGTCTGGCGCAACACCCGTACGATCGGGCGGAGATTCTGAATGCCGGCGTTAAAGTTTCGGGCGAGCGCCACGAATACCTTATTCCCTTCAATCAGTTAATGGCTATTCACTGCAAGCGTGGCCTGGTATGGGGCGAGCTGGAATTTGTCCTGCCGGATGAAAAAGTGGTGCGCCTGCACGGTACGGAATGGGCGGAGACCCAGCGCTTTCATCACCATCTGAACGCCCGCTGGCAGCAGTGGAGTCAGGAGATGAGCGAAGTGGCGGCTGGCGTGCTTCAGCAGCAGCTGGAGGCTATCGCCGCGCGAACCGGGCAACACGCCTGGCTGACGCGCGAGCAGACGGCTGGCGTACAGCAACAGATCCTGCGGGCTTTTGCCGCCCTGCCTTTGCCGCTCAACAGACTGCTGGAACTTGATAACTGCCGGGAGGCGTTAAAGCAGTGTCAGGCGTGGCTGAAAGATATCGATGCGTGCCGTCTTGCGCATAATCAGGCTTATACCGACGCCATGCTGAACGAGTATGCTGAATTCTTCCGGCAGGTGGAATCCTCGCCGCTGAATCCGGCGCAGGCGCGTGCGGTGGTCAATGGCGAGCGCGCTTTACTGGTGCTGGCCGGTGCGGGAAGCGGTAAAACCTCCGTTCTGGTGGCGCGCGCGGGCTGGCTGCTGGCCCGGGGGGAAGCCGCCGCGGAACAAATTTTGCTGCTGGCCTTTGGTCGCCAGGCGGCGCAGGAGATAGATGAACGTATCCGTGAACGGCTGCATACCGATGCGATTACTGCGCGCACGTTTCATGCCCTCGCGCTGCATATTATCCGGCAGGGCAGCAAAAAAGCGCCGACGGTCAGTAAGCTGGAAAATGACAGCGCGGCAAGGCATAAGCTGTTTATCAGCGCCTGGCGTCAGCAGTGCAGCGAGAAAAAAGCGCATGCCAAGGGCTGGCGTCAGTGGCTGGAAGAGGAGATGCAGTGGACGGTGGCGGAAGGTAATTTCTGGGACGATGAAAAATTGCAGCGTCGTCTGGCGCCACGCCTCGATCGCTGGGTCAGCCTGATGCGAATGCACGGCGGCGCGCAGGCGGAAATGATCGCCGGCGCGCCGGAAGCCATCCGCGATCTGTTCAGTAAACGTATTAAGCTTATGGCGCCGCTGTTGAAAGCGTGGAAAAGCGCGCTGAAAGCCGAAAATGCGGTCGATTTTTCGGGGCTTATCCATCAGGCGATTGTGATTCTGGAGAAAGGGCGCTTCGTCAGTCCCTGGAAGCATATTCTGGTTGACGAGTTTCAGGATATCTCGCCACAGCGGGCGGCCCTGCTGGCGGCGTTGCGTAAGCAAAACAGCCAGACCACGCTGTTTGCCGTCGGTGATGATTGGCAGGCCATTTACCGTTTCAGCGGCGCGCAGCTCTCCCTGACCACCGCCTTTCATCAGACCTTCGGCGACGGCGATCGCTGTGACCTTGATACAACTTATCGTTTTAACAACCGGATTGGCGAAGTCGCCAACCGCTTTATTCAACAGAATCCCCACCAGCTTAAGAAACCGCTTAACAGCCTGACGGCGGGAGACAAGAAAGCGGTGACCTTACTGGATGAAACGCAGCTGGATGCGCTGCTGGATAAGCTGTCCGGTTATGCGAAAGCCGATGAGCGAATCCTGGTGCTGGCGCGTTACCACTATCTGAAGCCGGAGAGTCTGGAAAAGGCGGCGACCCGCTGGCCGAAGCTACAGCTTGATTTTATGACCATTCACGCCAGCAAGGGGCAGCAGGCGGATTATGTGATTATCGTCGGTTTGCAGGAGGGCAACGATGGCTTCCCGGCGCCAGCGCGAGAGTCGATCATGGAAGAGGCGCTATTGCCGCCTGTCGAAGACTTTGCCGATGCCGAAGAGCGGCGGCTGCTTTACGTGGCGCTGACGCGCGCCCGCCACCGCGTCTGGCTTCTTTATAATAAAGCGAACCCTTCGCGCTTTGTGGAAAATCTTAAAGATCTTGACGTGCCGACGGCGAGAAAACCCTGAGGCCAGGCGGCGGTCGCCGCCTGTAACTGCTTATTTAAGACGCTCCGCCAGATAGCGCTGATAGTCCGGAATCAATACGTCCACATTGTCATTAAAGTGCGGGGACTGGATGATGAAGTCTGCGGTGGCGACGTTGGTGGCGACGGGAATATTCCAGACGGTTGCCAGGCGCAGCAGGGCTTTAACGTCCGGGTCGTGCGGCACGGCATTGAGCGGGTCCCAGAAGAAAATCAGTACGTCAATTTTGCCTTCCGAGATCAGCGCGCCCACCTGCTGATCGCCACCCATTGGGCCGCTTAGCATCGCGTTAACGTTCATTCCCGTTGCGTGCTGGATGAGATTGCCGGTCGTGCCGGTAGCGTAGAGCACGTGTTTATCCAGCAGCGGCTGGTGCCGCTCCACCCAGCTCATCAGCATCTTTTTACAGTGATCGTGAGCCACCAGCGCAATATGTTTGCGCGCAGGCAATGTGCGGGTTGTCAGTTCCATAATTCACTTTCCAGGTTGATTTTGCTACAGAGTACTGGAAGTGACTGACGCTGCAAGAGAAAGACGAAAAAAATGCCGGGCGGGGCAAAAACATCAGGACGAAGGCTGCTTTTCCGCCCACTGCAAAAAGGTATTGCGGGTTTGCGGGTCGGCCAGTTTGAACCAGTATTTTAAACGTTGCTCGGTGAGCGTTCGGGACTGCGGTGGAAGGGTATCGAGTTCGGAGACGCCGGAAAGCAGGGTGCTGTCATCGGCCATTATTGTGGCGAACTGCGGCAAAGAGGCGCGCTTCGCTGCCTTATTATAGCGCTCGGTTTCCATTTCAAAATCAATGGGCTTCGCGGTGGATGTGATGGCGAGCAGATCGAGTCGCGCCGGAATCGGCATTGCGTCGCCGTCCAGCAGCTCCAGCCGCGGCGAGGCGTTGAAATGGCTGGCGTCCCGGTCATTTTCCAGCCGCGGCAGGCGGAAATTCACCTGTCCAACCCGTTGTGTATCGAAGCTTATCACCAGCGGCGGCGAGATATACAGCTGCTCCTGGTGGCTGGCGAGGACAATGGTTTTCTCCACCCGAAAGACGAGCTGGTGGGGACCGTTGTCCAGTTCAATGCTGTCCGCGCCCCGCAGCAGCGAGCTGGAGACTTTTTTGCCGTCCAGCACCAGCAGGTCGATATCGGTGGAGAGGCGGAGCGTGGTGGCGAAAACGGTAACCGGCAAACACAGGGCAAAAATTAACGTCGCAGCGCCGGTTTTCATAAGGTTCTCCTGTCCAAAGACCGCCCGGGTAACAATGTATCAAAATTTTTCGACAATCATGTTTACTAACATATAGACATGTTTTTGACTTTTGCTCTCATACTTACGGATGGGACAGATGGTTGGGTAGTCAGGATTGTCGTACACTTTGCAAAACAGCCTGGAGGAAGATGATGAAAGAGAGCGATATTGCCGATATTTTGACCTCAACCCGCACCATTGCACTGGTGGGGGCAAGCGACAAACCCGATCGTCCAAGCTACCGGGTGATGAAGTATTTACTCGATCAGGGATACCATGTAATCCCTGTCTCGCCGAAAGTGGCGGGAAAAACGCTGCTCGGCCAGCAGGGCTATGCGACGCTGGCTGACGTACCGGAAAAAGTGGATATGGTTGATGTGTTCCGCAATTCTGAAGCGGCATGGGGCGTGGCGCAGGAAGCGATAGCGATAGGCGCGAAAACGCTGTGGATGCAGCTTGGCGTCATCAATGAGCAGGCCGCGGTGCTGGCGCGCGAAGCGGGGCTGACGGTGGTTATGGACCGTTGTCCGGCGATTGAGATCCCCCGTCTGGGGCTGACGAAGTAAAAACGCAAGTGGCCCGATAAACTACGTTATCGGGCATAAACACAACGTCAACTCAGTTACGTAAGCGAGGCGCCTGTAACTGCTTGCGGATAGTTTGCGCAAGCTCGTCCATTGAAGGCTGTTCAGGGTGTTCGTCCTGCGTTTCGCTGCGTAGCTGTGCTTCGGCAAGATAGGTATGAACCGGCTGGCCGTCATCGTCTTCCATCACCACGTGATACCACGGAGCGGCGCGAAGCTCGTCGTTAACCGCCAGTTCATCAGGTGACGGCTCTTCAAGCGAATAGACCGGGTCGATATCCATGACCACTCCGAGATAACCTAACAGGGAATGGCGGACCTGCTGGCCGATACCGAATTTGCTGGCAATCATAGTCACCTCCCGGGAAATCATTACCCTATATATAAGGGCATAATTCCACTTTTCAAGTTACATGACGCGACAGGCAAACCCTTTCAGATACAGCCCTTCCGGGTAGGTGGCGATCACCGGGTGATCGGCGGCCTGACGGAACTGCTCTATAAATTGTACATCACGACCCGCATCTATTGCTGCATCGGCGATGATTTTCTGAAATAAATCCGTGGTCATCAGGCCGGAACAGGAGAAGGTCAGCAGCACGCCGCCGGGATTGAGCAGTTGAATCGCCAGCATGTTAATGTCCTTATAGCCCCGACAGGCGCCCATCAGCTGGCTTTTATTCTCCACAAACTTCGGCGGGTCCATCACGATGACGTCAAATTTCTCGCCGCGTTCGCGAAAGGCGCGCAGCAGCTTAAACACGTCGTCACGAACAAATTCCGCTTTGCTGAGGTCCAGCTTGTTCAGTTCGACGTTTTGCCTGGCGATATCCAGCGCTTCCTGTGAGGTATCGACGCTTACCACCTGGCGGCAGCCGCCCATCAGTGCAGAGATGGCAAACCCGCCGGTGTATGAGAAGCAGTTCAAAACGCGCTGATTGGCCACATATCGCCGCACCGCCAGTCGGCTGTCGCGCTGGTCAAGATAGTAGCCGGTCTTATGGCCGCCCTGAATATCCACCAGCAGCTTCATTCCGTGTTCCTCTATCGCTAACAGCGCCGGAGGATGTTCGCCAGTGACCGGCCCCTGCGTCAGATCCATCCCCTCTTTTTTACGCACCGCGACGTCGCTGCGGTCATAAATCGCACATTCGGGATACAGCGCTTGCAGGGCGCTAATCAATGCGGCACGCTGATATTCCGCGCCCGCGCTGAGTAACTGCAACACCAGGAAATGGCCGAAACGGTCGATAGTCACGCCCGGTAAACCGTCGGACTCACCGGCGATAAGACGGTAGCTGTCCAGGCCATCTTTTTTCGCCAGCCAGTCGCGCCACTGCTGCGCCTGTTGCAGACGACGGGTAAAAAAGGCGATATCGACAGATTCTGACGGATCAAAAGTCCAGACGCGCGCGCGGATCTGCGACGCCGGAGAATATGCGCCGCGCGCTAACCATTTACCCTGATGGTCAACAATATCGATGGTTTCACCGAGGCTGGCTTTACCTTCCATACGGGCAACGGCACCGGAAAAGACCCACGGATGGCGGCGAAGCAATGATTTTTCGCGGCCTTTGGCTAACACTAAACGTACACTCATAATTTACAGTTCTGTCGAGTCAAAGAAATGGGCGCCATTGTCCTGAGTTTTTCGCGGATTTGCAACGCGCCCGGGCAAGAGAAGGAGAGAAGCAATGTCGAGAGTCTGCATTATCGCGTGGGTTTATGGTCGGGTGCAGGGCGTGGGGTTCCGCTATACCACGCAGCAGGAAGCGCGCCGACTGGAGTTGACCGGCTATGCGAAAAACAGGGATGACGGCAGCGTGGAGGTCGTGGCCTGCGGCGAAGCGCAGCAGGTCGAGAAGTTAATGAAATGGCTGAAAGACGGCGGGCCGCGCTCGGCCCGTGTCGACAGGGTGCTCAGTGAGCCGCACCGACCGCGCGATGAGTTAAACGGCTTCACTATTCGCTATTAAATGCATTTTACCGGCTTGGGCAGGCCTGCAATTTTGGTGGCCTGTTTAGCCGGACCTTTAGGAAACAGGCGGTACAGGTAGCGGCTGTTGCCTTTTTCCTCACCGAATTTATTGGCCATTGCTTTTACCAGCATACGGATGGCGGGCGAGGTATTAAATTCCAGATAGAACTCCCGCACGAAGCGCACCACTTCCCAGTGTTCAGGGGAGAGGATAATGCCTTCATTTTTCGCGATGACCGTCGCCAGCGGTTCGCTCCACTGGGCGGTGTCCTGCAGATAGCCTTCGCTATCGGTTGCAATTTCGTTGCCTTCAAAGATCAACATAACTCTTCACACTACGTCAGATAATCAGGCGGCAGTTTAGCAAAAAACAAAGCCCCGCATAAGCGGGGCCGGGGTAACGCGAGATTACGTTTAGTCGCGGCTGGCGAAGCCTAGGATGCTGAGCAGGCTGACAAAGATGTTGTACAGCGAAACGTAGAGGCTGACCGTCGCACGAATATAGTTGGTCTCACCGCCACGGATGATATTGCTGGTTTCAAACAGGATTGCGCCCGAAGAAATCAGGATAAACACCGCGCTAATCGCCAGATGCAGCGCCGGCAGTTGCAGGAAGATATTCGCAACCATACCAATCAGCACCACGACGATACCGGCCATCAGCATACCGCCGAGGAAGGACATATCTTTGCGCGTCGTCAGTACGTATGCAGAGCAGCAGAAGAATACCAGCGCGGTTCCACCCAGCGCCATACCGATAACGTCACCCATTCCCGCCGACAGATAAGCGTTGAGGATAGGGCCAAGGATGTAGCCCAGAAAACCGGTGAAGGCGAAGGCGGAGATAATGCCGCTCGGCTTGTTCGCGGTTTTATAGGTCAGGAACATCAGTCCATACATACCCACCAGAGTCAGAATCAGACCCGGAGACGGCAGCATCAGAACGGTGCTGGCTGTTGCTGTTATCGCGGAAAACGCCAGCGTCAGGCTCAGCAGGAAATAGGTGTTACGCAGCACCTTATGCGTGCTGAGTAGCGATGTACGGTCATGTGAAGAACTAACAATACGATCCATGAGTCACTCTCTTATGACAGATGTAATTAATGATGAAGGATAATGAAATCCCGGGCGAGGCGACCAGTGGTTTTACCCATCTTTACTCATTTGATCTGCATCAGGTTTCATTATCCCTTCACGCACAGCGCAGTAAAGGGGGGAGGTTATGCTGATTAATTGGTCAATTTGTTGTTATTTCAGGCTATTAACACTATTTTGCCTGTTTTTCAGCCAAACGAACGCATTCGGGCTTTACACGACGCATCGGGATGTTTATAGTTCGCGTCATTCCGGAAGTGTGGCCGAGCGGTTGAAGGCACCGGTCTTGAAAACCGGCGACCCGAAAGGGTTCCAGAGTTCGAATCTCTGCGCTTCCGCCAGATTAAACAAGGGGTTACCGAAAGGTAACCCCTTTGTTTTTTGGGTTCGTAGAACGTTCGTAGAATATTTTCGTAGAATATTTTACTCAACAATGGGCAGATCCAGTGTGGGTGTGACCTTCGTTTTGCGGTCATAAACCAGTACCTGTCCCTCAGTTTTATGTCCGCTGAAAAGTTGTTTGTCGCGGGTGCTCCCTTCATAGTCAGAAATAGATTTTGCCTTCAGGTCATGGAAAGTGCTCGGTATGGCATACCCCAGTTTACCTTTAGCCATTCTCTTCGCTTTGTTCCACCAGTTGTTTAGCGTCTTTTTATTGATCTTGCCTCCGCTTGGGCCAGGGATCACGTAACCGGTGGTTTTATTTCCGGGCAACTGGTGTGCTAAGTCGATTGCTGCGTGAAGGCGAGGCGTCCACTTCTTAATCTGCTTTTTACCTGTTTTGTTCTGCTCGATAAATATTCCATCCTCCATAATCTCTGACCATTTCAAATCCAGAACATCACCCAGGCGCGCTGCGCAAAGATACGCTATTTCCATTACTATTTTTAATTTAGTGTTTGCCTCCTGATATATCTGATAATAGTGCTCATCAGGCGTGTACACGTCGCGTGCCTTTTTCGAAAATTTACTCACCCCCCTTGCATGGATTGCTCTTAACATATCCCCGTTCGTATCCCCACCGGAAAACGCGGGACATACTGCTTTTCTCATGGTTTGCCTGTGTCTTGCTTTGCAATCCGCGCTTATCCATAAATGCGCAAACATGCTCGGGCTTGATGTTATCGGCTTTCATCTTGCCAAACACAGCAAGCAGTTTTTTTGATGTTGCAGATAGTCCGTCTGAGTGCGTGGGCTGAGGTCCAGAAAGTAAGGACTCGCAAGAAATTTATTCCATAGTTTAGTGAACGTCATAACGTCGGCCATTTCAGCGAGCATGGCATCATACTTAGCCCATAACTCAGCCATCGACATTGTCAGAGGGCCGAGGGAATAACTCTCTTTTGATGTCGGTTTGAAGGTAAGCGGCTCGCCAGAACCGTATTGATATTTACTGAGAGCTCAGATCAACTTTCCAGGGCAACAGATCGCGTACCCGATTTGCCGGCCAGTCCTGGATATGCTCAATGACGTAACGCAGCCATTTTTCTGGCTCCACATTGTTCAGACGGCATGTGCCGATCAGCGAGTACAACACCGCCGCATGTTCGCCACCGCTGTCAGAACCCGCGAACAGCCAGTTTTTCCGGCCTACGGCCACTCCCCTTAAGGCGTTCTCTGCGATGTTGTTGTCGATTTCCACCCAGCCATTACTGCAGTACACGTTCAGGCTATCCCACTGTTTCAGCAGGTATGCGAACGCTTTTGCCGTATCCGAGTGACGCGACAGTGTTTTCATCTGAGTCTGTATCCAGTCATACAGTGACTGCATCAGTGACGCAGCTCTGGCTTTTCTTGCCGCCAGACGCTGTTCTGCTGAACATCCCCGGACTTCTGCTTCGATGGCATACAGTTCACCGATACGCTGCAGGGCTTCCGTGGTGATATCGGTTGGCGCTCTTGCATGCACATCGTGGATTTTTCTCCGGGCATGGGCCATACACGCGGCTTCCGTTATTCTGCCGGATTCGTATAACGCCCGGTAGCCACCGTAAGCATCGGCCTGAAGCACTCCGCTGTAACCGGACAGGTGATTCTGTGGATGTATGCCTTTCCGGTCCGGGCTGTACGCGAACCAGACCGCCGGGGGCATCTGTGAACCGGCGTTACGGTCATCACGGACGTAGACCCACAGCCGGGCTGTCCGGGTTTTACCGCTGCCCGGCTCCTGGACCGGGACGGGGATATCATCAGCATGGACTTTACCGGGCATCAGCACATACTGGCGCAGGACGTCATACAGCGGCTCCAGCAGTTCAGCAACAGCACCTGTCCAGCGCCCCAGTGTGGCACGGCTCAGCTCCACTCCCTGACGACGGTATATTTCTGACTGGCGGTATAACGGCAGATGGTCTGCATATTTCCCGGTGACAACATGGGCCAGAAGCCCCGCTCCGGCATAACTGCGTGCAATGGGTTTTGAAGGTACTGGTGCCTGCACGATATGGTCGCACCGGCAACAGGCCAGTTTCGGACGTTGTGTTTCGATAACCTTAAAGGCGCTGCTGATAAGCTCCAGTTGCTCTGACACATCACATCCCAGAGAACTGAGTTCACCACCACAGGCAGGACAGCATTCCTCTTCCGGCCGGATAACCCGGGTTTCACGGGGAAGTGAGGCCGGTAACGGTTTACGGGCTGAAGACTGGCGCAGGGCGGATGGCAGTGCCGGGTCATATTGCTCACCCAGCGTTTCAGCCATTTCTTCCTGAAGTGCGCTGATTCTCTCCTGTGCATCCTGTATCTGCCGTTCGGTTTTTGCGCGAAGTTTTTCTGAGCTTTTACCGAACTGCATACGTTGCAGTTTCGCAACCAGCGCCTTCAGCCGGTTGATTTCGGAAGCATAAGCCGCCACCCGCTGTGAGAGCAGGCGGTTGTATTCGGCCATCTGGCGGATGGTGTCCTGTTGCGTCTGCAACAGTGCCCGCAGGCGGGCGTTCTCATGAGCAAGTGAGGTGTCCATATCCTCACTTTACAACGGGTTATATGCGGATTCCAGCGCGTTCCGTTCGTTTCGGGTGCTTCCAGTTGATACCTTCAAGAAGCATGGATAACTGAGCCGGAGTAAGGTGCACCTTGCCGTCACGGGTGACTGGCCAGATGAAGCGGCCCCGCTCCAGGCGTTTGGTGAAGAGGCACAGTCCGTCACTGTCAGCCCACAACACTTTTATCTGGTCACCCCGGCGTCCGCGGAAGATGAACAGGTGTCCGGAGAACGGGTCATCCTTCAGGACGTTCTGAACTTTTGATGCCAGGCCGTTAAAGCCATTTCGCATATCGGTGATACCTGCAACCAGCCAGATACGCGAACCTGCAGGGAGAGATATCATCAGTGGCTGCTCCCTTTTATTTCGCGGATAAGTGTCTGTAATAACGCCGGCGTCAGTTTACCTTTAAGCCTGAGAGTTCCGGCCGGCAGAACCAGCTCACAACACAGACTGTCGGACGGTGTATTTATCTGCTCTGGTTCCTGTGCGGGGGCCGGGATTTTATTATCCGGCTCCGGCGTTAACGTCACGGGAAGCAGTGCCGGCATATTTTTTCCGGAAGGCAGCAGGCCACCTTTCCGGTATTGATGGCGCCAGTTGAAGAGCAGGTTATCGTTGATTCCGTTTTCCCGGGCGATCTGCGCCACACAGGCTCCGGGCTGCAGTGACTGCTCCACTAAGGCGATTTTAAACTCATAAGGGAAGTTGGGCCGCCGGGGACGTTTTTTTACCACGGGGGTTTCGGATATAACGGTGCTTTCAGGACGTACGACTGGTACCGTGGAAAATTGTCCGTAAAGGCAGGCATCAAGTTCCTGCTCCGACATGCCTGCGGGCAAAGGCCACGAAAGGCCAGCTCTCCGAAAGCGCACGAACATACTACAAACTGTTGATTTTGGTACACCCAGGCGACGTCCGGCCACAACCCGAGGTAAATGTTCTTCGAAGTGAAGGCGTAAAGCTTCAGTAATCCAGGTCCGGTATTCCATACGATAGTGTCCACTAAAAATGATGGACATTATTTTTGTGGAGCCGGAGGAAACAGACCAGACGGTTTAAATGAGACGCTTACGTTTGAAGTAGGAGCAATATTTTGTTTTATAAACCCTGGGGGCAGGATACCGCAAGTGACGTTCTTATTGATCTTGCCAGTAGTGAAGATGGTAAAGGTGATGCGCTGATCGCGGTAAAGCAGCCTTATTCCGATACCGTTGCAAGAACGCAGCATGATCTGAACACAGACTACGTTAACGTCAAAGATTGGGGTGCAAAGGGAGATGGCGTGACTGATGATACGGCGGCAATCGATGCAGCCTGCGCAGCGCTTACCGAATCAAGCTTTATCACCAATTTCCGGCGGCTTTACTTCCCTCACGGAACCTACATTTACAATGGCGCAGGGATAGTGCTACCTAACGGATCTTCTTTGATAGGTGAGGACCTTTTCACAACCATTGATGCTTCCGCCAACACAAACACAGGCTACCTGATCACCCTGACCGGATTCCGCTCCAGAGTCGACACTATTGCGCTTAAGGGAAACAAAGATAACCTAGGTATGAAGGGAATATCTAGTTACTACAATTCCGATAATGGGGGCGTCCTGAACTGCATCCTTGAGGACTTCCACTTCGGGCTGGATATCGATAAATGCTGGTACTCGGTATATCGAAATATCAGATTCCGACGAAGCTCATCTTCTGTAGTACTTACAGGGGCTCATATACGCCTCGGATTCAACCATCCATCAGAGGAGGTTAATAATCTTGAGTTTAGTAATGTATGGTGTGCTGAGCCTCAAAAACATTCTCTGGCAATATATTGTAGGATTCAGGCTATTAAATTCACAGGGGGATCACTCGAAACGATTGGTGAGGCGAGAGTCAAGTTCTATACCACAATAATCCCTTATGATGTTTTAATAGATAATTGCTATGTAGAAAACGATATTTCTACTGGTGGTGTATACCTAATCGAAGGGCAAAGCACCACTCAAAGTGTCACAGTTAAAGACTGCATGTTACGTCTAGGTAGCACTCCAGGAAGCCTTGGTAAAACATACAGTCTACTTCGACAGCGGTTGGTCCAATTCTCCAAGCGTCACATTAAATGCCAACAATACAAAAGCTTGGTTCCATCGTTACCGTGAGATAGCTGGCGGTTTTGCTGATGGTGCGGACTATGGTAGAACTGGATTGTGGGATGGTACTGCCATGCACAGCACAGCGCTGCATTTAGATCCTAGACCACAGTCTATAATAGACTGGAACTCTATAATTCCCTCCTATGTAAATTATAAGTCAAATACATCCACCTCCCCAGTACATGTATTTAAAGTATATGTCCCAGTTGGGCAAAATCCTCGGCAAATGATGCTTGAAATTTCTGCCTTAACTAAAAGCATTAGCGAGACATACATACAAGGATTAGAAAAATATATGATCGCTATAACTTTGCCTGAGTCTTCTGCAGCTGGAACACGGATTTATGTTGCAAAGATTCACTCATCAGCAAAAGATAATTCATCATTGCTTGCTGTCCCGTCATTTACAGTTACTTCAAATGGTTATGATAGTACTACAGATGCTTGTGAATATACGATTTCTTATAGAGTATCTAATGCCACAAGACTGGGTACAACAACATTTGTGATGAGTGGTGTTTTCACCTTAAATGGGTTATTTACCATCACTCCGAGATGGAAGATAAGAAGATTGTAAATATTTTCGCCCTCTTTTGAGGGCGACATTTTCAACAAACGTATCTAATTACTGGGATGCTCTTTAAAATATATGATATACATAAAGAAATAATGAACATGAACACGCAAACCAAAGGGAGGAAGTATGTCATTGAGTTGCCCCAACTAAGTTCCCACACTGTTTGTTTTAGTGGGATTAGTATGGCAGGGTGGATGCAATAAATAGCAAATGTATATCCGCTTATTTTATGTGAAATTTTATTTAAGTAAGTAAAATTTACCTTTGTGGACAATAATAGTAGAGAGCATGCTGCAATGAATGTATTCAGCGCGAAGTTATCAAGGAATGCCTGGCTAGGGCTTCCGATATAGTGGGAGTACCATTCATTCATGATCGCTGTGAATGCAATAGAAGAAATAAACATAACTGATAATACTATTTTGCTTCTTATTTTATCCTTTAAGTCGTAGACGTATTTACCGACAAACATATACCAGCTAAGAGTAACGATAGAGTCCATGTTGAATTTTGATTGAAGGCTTAACCCGGTTAATGACTTGATTACATTAAACTGAAAAAGCACAATTATAGTAATGAAGAAGAAAAGCCGCTGCTTGTCGCTCATGCCAAAGTATGCTAATGATATTATTGGTGTTATCAAATACATTCCTAGTAGGAAGTATAGATACCAAAGGTGATACATGGCCTGACCGGTTAATATTTTAATAAAGAAACCGGTAATGGTAGGGTTGTTATCATAGAATATGTAATAAAAAGCAGACCATGCCAGTAGTGCGGCAATAGCTTTAGGAAACTTTTTCTTGTAGAAAGTGGCTGGATCGATATCTTTTTTAACCAATAGAATTCCCGATATCATAATAAAAATTGGAACTGCGCACCTGGATAGGGAATTGTAAAAGTTAACCACCTCCCAGACCGGCTGAAACTTATAATTCCAGTATGCGGTAACATGTGTCATGACAACAAGGAAGCACGAAAGTGTTCTTGCAAGATCGATATCGTAACTACGCCCTGCCACAGTGCTCATTATACAATTATCCTTAACGTTAAAAATTTATGTAAATCAGTCTATTTGAAGAGGACCGAAGTTTAGCACCACAAAGACTATTGATCGACCTCCTCTATATGGTCGGGATTCCGACCACCCTAACGCTTTACCCTCACGGAAGTTTATACATTTCCCTCTGGGGTAAGGTATGAGGATGAACAACCTTTCAGATGCAGCGGCAGGGCTGTCGTATGGTACGTCTATTGGTAGCTTTGGTTATTGGTTGCTGCACTTCTCGATAAGGTGAGCCCGAGCCAGTGGGCTGCCATTGGGGTTCTCGGCAGCTTCTTGTTGAGCTTGTTGACCTACCTGACAAATCTGTATTTCAAAATCAAAGATGATCGCTGGAAAGAGGCTCGTGACAATGGCTACCAGCAAAACTAAGCTCAGTGCTGCTGTTCTGGCCCTAGTCTTATCAGGCGCCTCCGCCCCGGTGATACTCGATCAGTTCCTGAACGAGAAAGAGGGTAACAGCTTCCCTGCGCACAAAGACGGCGGTGGGATCTGGACGATTTGTCGCGGCGCTACGATGGTTGATGATAAGCTGGTGGTGCAAGGCATGAAGCTGACGCAAGCTAAATGTGACCGGGTAAACGCCATCGAACGGGATAAGGCACTGGCGTGGGTTAACCTGAATATCAAGGTGCCGCTGACCGAACCGCAGAAAGCAGGTATTGCTTCATTCTGCCCGTACAACATCGGCCCCGGTAAATGTTTCCCCTCAACGTTCTTCAAGCGCATCAATGCCGGTGACCGCAAAGGGGCTTGTGAAGCGATCCGCTGGTGGATTAAAGACGGTGGCCGCGACTGTCGGCTGACAAAAGGCCAGAAGAATGGCTGCTATGGTCAGGTTGAGTGTCGGGATCAGGAAAGCGCGCTTGCGTGCTGGGGGATAGACCAGTGACCATTAAATCGAAGCTGTTAGCGCAGGCCGTTCTGCTTGGGATGTTTGCCGGCGCATACTATGCCGGTTACCAGAAAGGCTGGTACGCCCACAGCGACAAGATTAACAGCGAACATGCAGCGAAGAACAAAAAGGCTGAGAAAGCCGTTGCCACCGGCGAGCAAAAAGCGGCAACGGCCAGCGCAGAAGGAAAGGTGATTTACCGGACGATTTACCGAGACGTGGTGAAATATGTTAACGACCCGAATCATACTAAGTGCGATTTTGACGATCACGCTGTGCAGCCGCGTCAGCGCGCCCTCGACGCGGCCAACTCCATCCGCGGATTTGATGCAGGAACCGTGCAGTGGAGCGAGAAAAGCAGGAAATGACAGCGACGAAGACCTGCAGGCAGACATTGAAACTGCTGAATGTCTGCGCCAATTGCGGCTGGATAAGTACCGTTGGTAGGTGTGGTATAAAGCGATGGAATAGCATAAAAGTAGAAGAATATAGATACTAAATTACATGTAGATTTTTGATTTATATACTGCGTTAATTTTTACTATATTCTTCTTAATGTATCTATTTTACTGATATTTATAATTATTTTATCGTACTTGAAAACCGGCGACCCGAAAGGGTTCCAGAGTTCGAATCTCTGCGCTTCCGCCAGATTAAACAAGGGGCTAGCAATCAGCTAGCCCCTTTGTTTTGAGGCAAAGAATACTCTCAAAGAATTTCCTGTCCCTCCATTTGCATAAAAATTCACTTATTCCCCAATAACCGGTCGATCCAACGTCGGGCTGATTTGTACCTTTCTGTCATAAATAAGCACCTGGCTTTCCGTTTTGTGACCGCTGAAAAGCTGCTTATCCCTGCTACTGCCCTCAAAATCTGAAATAGCTTTTGCCTTAATATCGTGAAACGTGTAATCCAGTTGTCGGCCCAGCTCGCTTTGTGCAGCCCGAACAGCTTTTAGCCAACGATTATTGAACGTCTTACGGATGAACTGTCCATGATCGTTGTTGTAAAGCACCAGCGCGTCAGGTGACAGCTTCGGACATTCTTTCTGTGCCGTTATTCAAATCATTTTCACGCCAGCCAACAGATTTTTGGCCGGGCTGAACCGGTCCGGGAAATGTTGGATCGTTAACGGGGCGATTTGGGATTCATTCAGTCGTAAATGGTGGAGCGTGCGATACCGAGGGGAGCTATATCTGTGAGGCATGGCTGAGTGCGACTGGTCTGTTCGGGTATCCTGAATACTGAACGCTGGTTGCCTTCAACAGCACGCCGCACATTCTGGAAAAGCTTAGTGTTGGAAGAAGGAAAAAGTTAAAATACGAATAAAATATTGGTTGCCTGAAGATAATTTAGGCGTTTTCTTTACACCAATATTTATGGTAATAGTTGTTGAATAACAAGAGGAGAGTGCAATGTTTTTTTATGATATTATGCCTGGCCGTGTGAAAGAGAAGTTGGAAACTAAAATTTATAATCCCAATGAAACAATATTATTTGCAGGGCGGGAGAATAACTACATTTATTTCTTGATGGAGGGCACAGCTGAGGCGTATATTCAAAGCCCTCACGGAACATTTGCTACTCTGCATTTGTATGAAAAAGGAAGTTTTTTCGGTGAAATAGAACCATTCTACGATGGAAGGAAACCCGTTGAGATTACAGCCGTTACATCATGTATTGCCAAACGACTTTATAAAACAGACTTTCTGTCATGGTTACAATCTGATTTTGAGGCTACTAAATTTTTAATTAAGGAATTAGCAAATAAATTGATAATAAACGCTGAATTGGTAGAACATTTACTAAGCCTTACCGTGAAAGAAAGACTTTTGAGAAGTATTCTGATACATTCTCGACGAGGCACTTTGCAAAATCTCACAAAAGCAAATTTATCAAAGGAAATTAACACACCCATTCGCAGTTTGAACAGGGCTATCAGCACTTGTGAGAACGAGGGGATAGTTTCATATAGTAACAACACGTTTTTGATTAAGGATATGACACAACTCCAAAAAAGTGTGCCATATTTATAAGGGTGGGTCAATTGACCTTGATGGGGTTTCTCACTTTTACTATGCTGAAAAAAAAGGAGAGATCTTCATGGATAAAATTTGCAAAAGAATATTAGAAAAAATAGAAATACAGGACTTTTTCGACAGAATAAGTCCTTTGAATACAGCAGACTTCAATTCTGTTTTATTGAAACTCTTTTTACTAAGAACAGCGAAATCCTCACCACAAAAAGTTCTGCATACATTCAGGGAAAACCGCTTTGTTGCTCCGGGCAGCTTTGACCCGATTAAACTGCTCCAGTTAGAACTGGAACTATTATCAATGACATCAAAAGCCGGAATTACAAACAAATTATTGTCCCCGGTTGCACCGATTGGTAGTTGTAGTGTGTTTGGCTGTGTAAACCAAAACAATGTATTAAGTGCGGTACGGAATGTTGAGGTGCTTTCCGACCCGTCTAATATTCTGGCAATCATGCTTGCCAATGATATATTGAACAACCAAATTGACCATACCCGCTGTACACATTATGCGACGACGACACGCGTAGTCAGAGGTCAGAAGTGGGAAGGCGAAAATTCATATGCACATTTTGGGATTTTTTGCATTGTATCCACCGCAAAGGATAAGGGTTCTTATCTGTGTGAAAAGGAGCTGTTAAAGCACCATCTTCAATTCTATGATAATTTAGTACAGAGAAGATACCATCGTAAAATGACGATTGTGCTAAGACGGCGAACTGGATATACAGCCTATGAGGACTTTTTTGAAGAAATGTACTCTGTTATAAAAGAGGTGTTTCCTGGTACTCCTGTTTCTGTTGATCTAAAAAGTGAGAATAACAACTACTACAAAGGAATCAATTTTAAGATTTATGTGCAAAAAGATAACGAGCAAATTGAAATTGGCGATGGTGGTTTTGTTGACTGGATTAGCAAAATGACAAGGAGTAAGAAAAATCGGTGTTTAATAAGTGGTCTTGGTTTGGAAAGGTTGTTATTGCTTTAGGAGGAAATTTATGGAATTAAAAGAATGGTCTTTAGACTATGTTCACGATCTGGTGCGCCATGCCAATAATCAGAACATTGCCCGAAATTTGAGAAATATCTTTCCCTACCCCTATACGGAAGAAGATGCTGTGCGCTTTATTGAATTTTGCCAAACGCAAGATTTACAGAAAACTCGCAACCTTGCAATCGTCATTGACGGTCAAGCGGTGGGCGGTATCGGTATTACAGTAGGCTCTGATATTTATGAGAAAAGCGCAGAACTTGGATACTGGCTTGGAGAAGATTACTGGGGAAAAGGGGTCATGACAAAAGCGGTAAAACAGATGGTGCAGCTTTCATTCCAAAATTGCAATATCATCCGATTATATGCAATCGTCTTTTCTCATAATCTGGGTTCATGCAGGCTTCTTGAAAAAAACGGTTTTGAATTAGAGGGCGTGTTAAAAAAGGCCGCATATAAGAACGGTCACCTCTATGACAGCAAACTATATGCTTTGCTGCGGGAGTAATAGACGTGTGTTACTCTTAATCATGATAACGAGAAATAAAAAATCGTTGTTTGGCAAGAACAAGTGTCTATGCGACAAAACAATTTATATTAGCCTTATGGCGGTTTTGAAACATCAAGTTTTTTTCGGTCTTGAAAACCGCGACCCGAAAGGGTTCCAGAGTTCGAATCTCTGCGCTTCCGCCGGATTGAACAAGGGTTTACCGAAAGGTAACCCTTTTGTTTTAGGGGCGAGGAATAAAAAAGAATATCCTGTTCCTTCATTTGCATAAAAATTCATTTTTCCCCAATAATCGGTCGATCCAACGTCGGGCTGATTTGTACCTTTCTGTCGTAGATAAGCACCTGGCTTTCCGTTTTGTGACCGCTGAAAAGCCGTTTATCCCTGCTACTGCCCTCAAAACCTGAAATCGTTTTTGCCTTAATATGGTGAAACGTGTAATCCAGTTGTCGGTCCCGCTCGCTTTGTGCAGCCCGAACAGCTTTTGGCCGGTGATTATTGAACGTCTTACGGATGAACTGTCCGCGCTCGGTCATTGGCTGGTCAATGTCATCGCGGATGACAGCTCCCTTACGTAACCAAAAATTCAATAGACACACAATTTAAATGGTTATTCAATACCACCTTCCGGCCCATACCAGTTAGCAAAAAGTGCTGTCTGAGAAATAATTACGGATTGCATGGGATGTGTAAAATTCTTATTTACAAGGATAAATATCCTGGTTTATGTGAGGGTGTTCTGGATATGTATGAGATAAAAAAGGCGGGAGAATAAGTAAGACTGAGAATTTATGTACCAGAATAATTCCGGTGAGCGACGGGTGATTTTTGGGGGCCATCCTGGCATATTGACTGTTTTTTTACGCAATGCAAAACTACACCTGAAGAAAATTTAGCGTGGCTAATATAAAGAATCAGGGGGGCGGACCTGTATTCGAAGATACTTGCAGGAACCAGTCTGGAAGGGGTGTAAAATACTCTCTGATTAACCCTGAAACTGTACTCATATCAGGGCCAGTCAGACAACATAAAATGTTTTCTTTATGTTAATTTATTTTAAATGTAGTGTCAGGATTCGTTGGTTATACCTATAATTATCAACATCTTATAATGTTGGGTGAGAGGCGGTGGGTAATTGTAAATCTGCCTGTTCTTTATTTATTTGTCCTGGTCAGCCGTTAACGGGAAGAGTAAATAAACCACCTTAATTACTGTCAGTAATTGCTTTATTAATAATGCCATTCAGAAAATATTACTGAAGGGATTGATGTTTTCTGTCGTTCTGCAAAAGGGGCTTTGTAGCTATATTTTTATTTACTTTAAAACAAGCAAATAAACCAGGCAGATTTAAATAATTAACGAGTATGTAACATGAATAAAATTCCTATCAACCTGCAGGTCAGTCCGGTTCTGGTGAAGGCATATTTACCGGAATTCGCGGCTACGCAGGTCAGTTTCACCAGGAAAGTAAACGAATTATCCGTAGCTGGTATGGACGTCCTGTCGTCTCTGTGTGAATACACAGAAAGAACTCAGATACATGTGAAAGTCAGACAGTCCGTACGTGTACGGCGTAAGAGGTGACAACAATGAACAAAATCTATCGTATTATCTGGAATAGAGTATTAAACGTATTTCAGGTTTGCTCCGAACTGGTGAGTGGAAAACGCCTTGTGACCTCCGTAACCCGGACTATTCCTGCCAGTACCCTTTCGCAGAGTAAACTCATACCTCATCCCTCCCGAATAAAGCGACTTTCTCTGACGGTTTTGCTTGCACTGCCAGGTATTGCCTCTGCAGATTTGACTGTGAACACAAGTCTATTAATAACTCAGGATAATTCCATCATTGATGCGGGTACTGTCTATGTTGGCAGCATCACCGGTGGCACGGGTATTCTCAACATCAGCGATGGCGGAACTGTCACTGGCAGTGCAGCTGTACTTGGACAATCAGCGGGAAGTTCGGGAACTGTTGATGTCAGCGATGGAGGACAATGGAATGTTGGGAGCGTACTGTACGCTGGGGGGGGCTGGTATGGGTAATATCAATATTCATGCCGGAGGTGTGGTCACCGTGGGGGGGGCCATCCTGGGGAATGGAGTTAACAGTAAGAGTTCAGCTAATGTAAATGGTACTGGCAGCATTCTCACTGCGGACTCCATAAAGGTGGGGGGGAATGGGCAAGGCGCACTTACCATTACTGATGGCGGCGTGGTGAATACGGATACCGGCGTAATAGGTAATGCGGCAGGCAGTACCGGTATCGTGACAGTCGACGGTGCGGGCTCGCAGTGGAATCTGACCGGCAGACTGACCACGGGTGTGGCCGGTAACGGGACGATGATCCTGACCAACAATGCCGTTGTGACCAGCCGTGGCGGCATCGTAGGCAATGCGGCAGACAGTACCGGTACGGTGGATGTCAGCTCGGGGGGCCTGTGGAATTTAGTCAACGCCGCGGGTACCAGACAGGATTTTAATATCGGTTACTACGGTACGGGAATCGTTAACATCGCCTCGGCAGGTGTATTGACCGCGGGCACGACTACCCTCGGCAGTTTTGCTTCAGGCACGGGTACGGTTGATGTTACCGGAACAGGTTCCGCAATGAATACCGGCGCACTGCGGGTGGGTGATTATGGCCGTGGCACGCTGAATATCCGGAACGAGGCACAGGTCAACAGTATTGCCGACAGTATGATTGGCCGCTCTCCAGATGGCCAGGGGACCGTCAATGTGAATTCCGGCGGAAGCTGGATGATTACTGACGCCACCGGTGCTAAGAAAAATCTGCAGGTGGGGGCGTCGGGGATCGGTATCCTGAATATACAGGCGGGAGGGCAAGTGGTCGCCGGGGTAACCTCGCTGGGCAATATGAACACCAGTGCGGGTACGATCAATATCAGCGGGGCCGGTTCGTCAATGACCGCGACCTCAATGATCGTGGGAAGTGCGAATACGGGCGTACTCTATCTGAGCGATGCGGGTACTCTGGCTTTAGATGGCGATATGACGATCGCCCAGGCTACGGGCAGTAAAGGTACCGTTAACATTGGTGCGGAACACGGTCAGAGCGCTGCAGATGCTGGCTTTATCACTGGCGCTGGCAAGGTCGTCTTTGGCGCCGGTACAGGGACACTGGTCTTCAACCACACTGTCTCTGATCTTTCTACCGCAGGCGGCTATCAGTTCTCACCGGTGATTTCAGGAGAAGGTACACTAATCCAGGATGCCGGGCATACTGTGCTGAGTGGCGATAACATCTTCAGTGGTTCGACGCTGATTAATGGTGGCATCCTCACCACCAACAAGATGCCAGGCATCAACCGTTCCGGCCTGGGTTCCAGCGCCGTGACCATCGACACCGCAGGCACGCTGGAAATTAAAGGTGCCACGAATGGCAGTACTGGTAATTTCACTCTCAGGAATGCGCTGAGTGGAACCGGCCTGATAAGTGTGGATCTGACCACAGCAGAGGACGTCTTTGCTTTTGCGCCTTCAGTCGGTAGCGCTTTTGCCGGAACGGTCGATCTGAAGAACAGCACTTTTGCCCTTTCCGGGACCAACACCTCAGCATTAACGCAAGCCACGTTGGTTACCAGTACAGGTAATACCACCACCGTGGGTAACGGCGAACAGACCATCGGCGGTCTCACCTTCGCCGGCGGTCGTGTGGCCTTTAATGCCACCGTCCCACACGATACGGTGGCCACCAGTTATGTGAAGACGAACCATCTTGATGCCTCAGGCAGCGGTACGGTCCAGGTGAACATCCCGGCAACGTACGTTCCGGGTCATGCGACGGACACCACTTCGTCCCTGATGACCCAGGATGACGCCAACATTGGTCTGGAGTTGGTCAGTGCCACGACGGTCACTGGCAGCGGGGCTAACCTGGCACTTGTGGACCAGACCGGCAGTACCATCACAGCTGCGAAGCAGGTTGATATTTCCCATAGTGCGGATACGGTGGCGAAAGGCACCTATGATTACCGCCTGAGTACTGCACCCGGTGACGGCCTGTATGTCAACTACGGCTTGACGGAGCTGGAGTTGCTGGCGAACCAGACTCTGACCCTTGAAGGAACGCCGGGTGCCACCGGCGCGGCGGCAGACCAGTCTGCCCGCATCACCGGCAGCGGCAATCTCGCCATCAGCACCACCGGTAGTGACGTGCTGTCGCTGTCCAGCAGCAACGATTACACCGGTGACACCACGGTGCTGAGCGGTACCCTGCGGACCGACGCCGACGGTGCGCTGGGCAATACGGCAATGCTGGCGATTCACAGTGTCGCGAAAGCGGACCTCAACGGCACTGTGCAGGTGGCCGGTATGCTGGCAGGCGATGAAGACTCCGTGCTGGATGTTAACGGCGGCTCGCTGAGCCTGGCCAGTGGCGGGTACAGCGACGGCATCCTGACCGGCGGCGGCTCGCTGAACGTGGTCGGCGGTGTGCTGACCATTAACGGCGCTAACAGCGGCTTCAGCGCCACCACTGACATCAGCAGCGGTGCGGAAGTGGTCATCAGAAATGTGCAGGGCGCAGGCAGCGGCGATATCTTCGATGAAGGCACCCTGACACTGGACGGCGCGACCGGCACTCTGGCAAATAACATCAGCGGTACCGGTCATGTTGACGCGACGAACATCACGGACGCCATCGTTGCCGGTGACAACAGCGGCTTCAGCGGTCTGTTTAACATCGACGACGGCAGCAGCCTGACGGTGAGTGAACAGTACCACCTCGGCACCGCGACGGTGAACGATGAGGGTCTGCTGACCGTGAACACCGACAGTGACTGGACGCTCAGCAACAGCGTCAACGGCGGCGGCGACCTGACCAAATCCGGGACAGGTACCCTGACCCTGACCGCAGACGCTGTGGCGTACACCGGTATCACGGATATCACCGCCGGTACGCTGGCGCTGGCTGCAGCCACGCCAGTGGATATGGCAAGTGAACAGGTTAATGTTCATGATGGCGCCTTCTTCACCGGTTACGGCAGCACCGCCGGGGATGTCGACGTCATGCAGGGCGGTACGATGCAGATGACCGACTTCCTGGTGGGCGGCAACCTGACTAACAGCGGTTCTGTCCTGCTGGCCCGCGAAGACGGGACACCGGGCAACACCCTGACGGTGAACGGCAACTACAGCGGGAACAACGGCCTGCTGGCCTTCAATACCGAACTGGGCGGCGACGACTCACCGACGGACAAAATGACTGTTCACGGTGACACCGCCGGCAACACCCGGGTTGAGGTGAATAACGTGGGCGGCATCGGTGCACAGACGGTAAACGGTATCGAACTGGTACAGGTGGATGGAAACTCAGCCGGTAACTTTGCGTTAACGAAGGGTACCGTGGAAGCCGGAGCCTATGTCTATACCCTGGCGAAAGGTGCCGGGGCAGCAGCGAAGAACTGGTACCTGACCAGTAAATGGAATGGTGCGGCCCCCGTGCAGAACGCGCCTGAAGCGCCGGTAGTCGACCCGGCCGCCCCGGACGCCCTGCGCCCGGAAGCAGGCAGCTATATCAGCAACATCGCGGCAGCCAACACGCTGTTTAACCACCGCCTGCACGACCGACTCGGTGAACCGCAGTACACCGATGCACTGCACAACGGTGAGGATAACGTCACCAGCATGTGGATGCGCCACGTCGGCGGTCACGAACGTTCTTCTGCCGGTGACGGCCAACTGAAATCCCGGAGCAACCGCTATGTGCTTCAACTGGGTGGCGATATCGCCCGGTGGAGTACCGACGGTCTCGACCGCTGGCATGTGGGCGTAATGGGCGGCTATGCCAATGAGCACAGCAATACCCGTAGCAACCGCGCTGGCTATGGTTCTGAAGGTCGCGTCAGCGGTTACAGCGCCGGTCTGTACGGCACCTGGTACCAGAACGATATGGACAAAACCGGCATGTATGTGGACAGCTGGGTGCAGTACAACTGGTTCGACAACAGCGTGACCGCCGACAGACGTGAGCGCGATGAGTATAAATCCAAAGGGTTGACCGCCTCGCTGGAAGCTGGTTACACCATTAAAGCCGGTGAGTTCTGGGGCAGCCAGGGCACGCTGAACGCCTGGTATATCCAGCCGCAGGCGCAGGTCACCTGGATGGGGGTGAAGGCTAACGCGCATACCCGGCACGACGGTACCCGCATCGAAACGCAGGGCGACGGCAACATCCAGACCCGTCTCGGGGTGAGAACGTACCTGAACAGTCACCACAAAATGGATGACGGTAAACAGCGTGAGTTCCAGCCGTTCGTGGAGGTGAACTGGATACATAATACGGAAGCCTTTGGCGTGAAAATGGACGATACCAAAGTCAGCCGTGATGGCGCCCGCAACCTCGGCGAAATCCGTACCGGTGTGGAAGGCAAGCTGAACGACCGCCTGAGTGTCTGGGGTAATGTGGGTGTGCAGGTGGGAGACAACGGCTACAGCGATACCCAGGGGATGTTGGGGGTGAAATACAGTTGGTAATGACAGACCTGTAATAAAAGGGGCCGGAATATCCGGCTCCTTATTTGTCTATAGAAAACCCCCAGCCAGGCTGGGGGTTCAGTAAAGCTTTCAGCTTTGGGCCAGTTATTAAAACCCCTTTTGATTTGTTAAAACACCTTGCGGTCTGGCAACTACAAGTGTCAAACAAGAATCAAAAGGGGGACCCAATGGGGGACGAAAAGAGCTTAGCGCACACCCGATGGAACTGTAAATTGCTGGTGGCGACCACTCTAATCTGTTTTGCACCTGTTTTATTCTGTTCAATGTAGATCCCTTTAACCTCTGGCATTCTGTAGCCGTGCCGCGGGCCTGGATTAACATTTTTCTCCTGTTTTATGTATTATTGCTGCGGTTCAATTCTTAACAATAAAAAATAACCAGCAGAACAACCGGTAATAGCTTAACCGCAATGTCAACTATTGGCAAAATTAAAGTAACATTCCGTAAATCTGGATACTGTTTATTGCTCGTAGACGAGGGTTTATATATTATGATATAATATAGCAGAGAAAGCACGTAGCTTATTAAGCTACACAGTGATGTAAATAAATTTTCGGGAGACTATTCCAGTGGGACGTAAATGGGCCAATATTGTTGGTAAAAAAACGGCTAAAGACGGTGCAACGTCTAAAATATATGCAAAGTTTGGTGTGGAAATCTATGCTGCAGCTAAACAAGGTGAACCGGACCCGGAATTAAACTCATCTTTAAAATTCGTTATTGAACGTGCAAAACAAGCACAGGTTCCAAAACACGTTATTGATAAAGCCATTGATAAAGCCAAAGGTGGCGGCGATGAAACGTTCCTGCAAGGGCGTTATGAAGGCTTTGGACCCGGAGGTTCAATGGTTATCGCTGAAACGTTGACTTCCAATGTTAACCGTACGATTGCCAATGTCCGCACCATTTTCAATAAAAAAGGTGGGAATATCGGGGCGGCAGGTTCTGTCAGCTATATGTTTGACAATACTGGCGTAATTGTATTTAAAGGAACGGACCCTGACCATATTTTTGAAATTTTGCTGGAAGCTGAAGTTGATGTTCGTGATGTAACTGAAGACGAAGGAAATATCGTTATTTATACTGAATCTACAGACCTTCACAAAGGAATTGCAGCGCTAAAAGCAGCCGGGATTACTGAGTTCTCAACAACAGAATTAGAAATGATTGCACAATCAGAAGTTGAACTTTCACCAGAAGATTTAGAAATCTTTGAAGGGCTTGTTGATGCCCTTGAAGATGACGACGATGTTCAAAAAGTATACCATAACGTTGCAAATCTCTGATTATAAATTTAAGAAATCTGTCTTTATGGCAGATTTTTTAATCTTATAAAATTGTTATAAAAAAGTACCTGTTACCAGGCGAATATCCTTCGGGGAAATTGAAACTAGTTTCATTATTTGTAATTTTTAAAGATATTCATTTCTGAATGATGTCTCTGATTGCATTTATATCGTTTTTATATTAGCGTTTTCCGGCGGCATCCACTCTTCTGATACCGCCGGCAGGCGAGGATTATTTCTCCTTCTGTATTTCTTTAATTTCCTCTCGCAATTCTTTGACTTCATCCGCCGTTACCGCTGGCGCATTATTGCCCCAGCTGCTGCGCACAAACGTCAGTAAATCGGCTACCTGTTTATCATCCAGCCGCCAGGCGAAATCCGGCATCATCAGCCCGGTTGGCTCATTTTGGGTAATCGCCATTTGGCTGCCACGCAGCACCACGCTGATTAACGATGAAGGATCGTCGCTTAACACCGCGGAGTTATGCGCCAGCGCCGGGAAGGTTTTTGCATATCCCTGACCATCAATACGGTGACAGGCTGAGCAGTTATCCATATATTCCTGCGCGCCGGGTTTCTTCATATCGCCTTTTATCAACGCCAGTGACGTTTCCGTATCGGCTTTTGGCGCCACAGCCTGCGGATCGGAGGATTTTAGCGACTTCAGATAGACCGCTATCGCCTCGAGGTCGTCAGGGCTCAGATACTGCGTACTGTGCGCCACAACGTCGCTCATGGAGCCAAAAGCGGCGCTTTTATCCGTGCGACCGGTCCTGAGGAATTGCGCAATCTCCTGCGCTGACCAGCGTCCCAGCCCGTTTTTCACGTTGCCGGTAAGATCCGGCGCGTGCCAGCCCTCCAGCGTTCCGCCGGTCAGATATGCGTCATCGTTCTGATCCAGCGCTTTTTCCTGAAAACCGATCCCACGCGGCGTATGGCACGTTCCGCAGTGCGCCAGCCCCTGCACCAGATAAGCGCCACGGTTCCACTGCGCGCTCTGTGAAGCGTCTGGCTTAAAGGCCGCATCATCATGAAACACCCAATTCCAGACAGCCAGCGGCCAGCGCATATTGAGCGGCCAGGGAATATCGCTGTCGCGGTTTTGCTGTTTTACCGCTGGCACCTGGTGCATAAAAAAGTCATACAGAATATGCAGATCCCGATCGTTGATTTTGGCATAGGAGGGATACGGCATCGCGGGATAGAGATTGCGACCATCCTTCGCCACCCCTTCGCGCACCGCTTTGGCAAAATCGTCATAGCTATAGTTGCCGATACCTGTCTCTTTATCTGGCGTTATGTTGGTTGAGTAGATTGCGCCTATCGGCGTGCTCATTTTAAGCCCGCCCGCATAGGACTGGCCCCCCAGTGCGGTGTGGCAGGCGATGCAGTCGCCTGCGGCGGCCAGCTGTTTCCCCTCATTGAGATTCTGGCTGGTTGTTCCGGCCTGGACGGCGGCAGCCAGCAGCGCCAGCGGCAGGATAGAGAGCCGGGCTTTCCATTTAATCGTCATCTTAATCTCCCCTTATGCCTGCACCAACGGACCTGGATTTGCCAGATACTGTGTACGAATCGCATGTGCGGCAAACAGCGCTGTCGCACCGACAATCCCCGTCGGGTTATAGGCCAGGTTTTGCGGGAAGCAGCAGGCGCCCAGCACAAAAAGATTGGGCACATCCCAGCTCTGCATATATTTATTCACCACGCTGGTTTTGGGATTGTCTCCCATCACTGCGCCGCCGGTGGTATGGGTCGACTGATATGGCCGCACGTCATAATGCGCGTCCATCCTTTTAAAACCCACTTCGTAATGGGGCGGGTTGATTGTCCGGACGATCTCTTCTGCCTTTGTACCGATGAAGTGGGTCATTTTGAGTAATGGCTGGCCGTGCAAATCTTTATAGGTGGGGTCGAGATCCAGATAGCACTGTTTGTACGGCATCACAGAACCCGATGATCCGACGCTCATTGTATGCAGGTAGCTCTCTTTAATGGCTTTCTTCCAGCCGCTTCCCCACTTTGGCGCATCTTTTGGCAGAGGCATTTGCTGGATTGGTCGTCCGCCGGTAATCGTGGCGGATATCGTCGCACCGCCGACAAATCCCAGCTCGCTGTGATCAAAGTTCTCCGCATTAAAATCATCAATAAACATCCCGGTCGTGCCGGTTGCTGCGAAGGGATTGAAGTTATGATCTTCGTTGAAGAACAGAGAGATACCGCCGTTCATCTGATAGGCGTAATTACGTCCCACCACACCTTCGCCGGTTACCGGATCGTAAGGCTTGCCGATTTTCGACAGCAGCAGCAGCCGGACGTTGTGTAACTGGAACGCGCTTAACACCACCAGACTGGCCGGCTGTTCCACCTCCTGCCCGTTAGCATCAATGTAGGTAACGCCCGTCGCCTTCGTTCCTGTCGAATCGGTATTGACCCGCAGAACATGTGATTCGGTACGCAGTTCAAAGTTGCTGTGCTGTTTTAGCGCCGGGAGGACGCAGGCTTGCGGAGAGGCTTTGGAGTAGTTAAAACAGCCGAAACGTTCGCAAAACCCGCAGTAGTTACACACTCCGAGCTGGACGCCATAAGGGTTCGTGTAGGGTTCGCTACAGTTTGCCGCAGGTACCGGGAAAGGGTGGTAGCCCAGCTCTTTCGCCGCCTTGCTAAACAGTATTCCGGAATATTGCTGCTTGAGCGCTTTTGTGGGATAGGGATTCTGACGTTCGGCTTCAAAAGGGTTGCCTCCCTCCAGAATTTGGCCTTTTACGTTGCCCGCCTGGCCGGCAGTACCGCAAATCTTCTCGTATTTATCAAAAAAAGGCTCCATCTCCTGATACGTGAACGGATAATCCTGCACCGTCATATCGGGCGGAATAAAATTCGCGCCATATTTTTCGATGACCGTACTGCGCATTTTCAGGTCGGCTTCCAGCGGTCGCCAGAGCATACCGTTCCAGTGCACGCCCGCTCCGCCTACGCCGTCTCCGGGTAAGAAGGAACCAAATCGGCGATAGGGTAAAGCGGTATCCGATGGGGTATGGCGTATGGTTACCGTCTCTTTCGCCGCATTCTGAAACAGCTTCAGCCGTATACCGTAGGTCAGTTCATCCGCGATACGGGGATAGGCAAAGTCAGGGTAGGTGTCACGCGCTTCACCGCGTTCAAGCGCGAGGATCTTCAGTCCGCTATCCACCAGCTCCATTGCCATCAGCGACCCGGTCCAGCCAAAGCCCACAATGACCACGTCAACAGGATCTTTTTTAATCGCCATGCTTATACGCTCCTCTTCCCTGAAATGCTTACCGGTCCCAGCGAATAGGGTTTTCCGGGATTATCCATAACCTGCTGATAGTCGGCGCGCGCGCCGGGAAAACCGATCAGTTTCCACGATGCCATCGTCTGATTACCGCCATGCTGCGGATCGGCCAGATAGCCTTCCCGGGTGTTTTCCAGCATCTGGACGAAGAAGACGTTTCCAGGGACGTTTTCAAAGTTCAGCGCTCCGCTCTCCAGTTGGCGCAGTATCTCTTCCTGCTGCGGATGGGTTAGCTCAGCGAAGTTTTTCTGGTATTTATCCTGGCACCACTGATTAACCGCCTTAATCCCACGCCGCCAGGTTTCACGCGGCACCAGATGAGACTGATAGCCCAGCTCCGGCGCCGCATCAGCAAATGGCCCCTGCATATACCACAAATGCCCGTAGCCATAGGGGAGTTCCATCTGCTTATCAATAAATACCGGAACGCCTTCGCTTACCGCGCCCGGACCATACTCATCCGCCGGGATCAGCCGATCGGTCGCCGCCAGAACAAACATCCACTCTTCATTATTAAAAAACCGGGGGACGTAATGGGCCGATACGCCTTCAGAAGATGCTGGCGCTGCAAAAGTGCTCCGGGTAAGCAGGCTGCTGCCCATTGCGGTCAGCGGGATGATCGCCAGCGTTTGCTGTAAAAAACGCCGTCTTGAGGGGACGCCCTCATTTTCGTTATTGCTCATAAAACATTCCTGTTTTGCTACATTAATATGTAAAACCAATTAATTCTTATCTGGCTAATAGTTTCTATATTTGTCAGTTAAAGTAAAAATAAGCGTGTTTTTTTGTTAATACAAGTGGTGAAATTGTTGTTTTTTTTGCGGCGAGAAGGAACGTTACGGGTAATGCTTATCGGTGATACGCATTTAATTTATTGATAATTACCAATAAATTATTCACCGTATCAATTGAATTATAGATGATGGAAATGTTAAAAAAGTTAAAATAAATTGATGTAGATCATAAGAACAGGCGTATGTCCATGACGAGGTCAAGGCCGCGCAGAGATTCCGAATCCGGTGTTGTAAATTTCTCAATCAGTCCTATAGTCCTGAGAGTTTCTTTGTTTACAGGACTTACAGATGCGTTTTAATGGATTGACGAAAGGGTTCTTCCTTTTTCTGCTGGTGGTTGTGACATGGGCCTTTTTCGACGTGTTGTCGCCATACTTTTCCGCCATCCTCTGGGCGGCCATCCTGACGGTTATCTTTTATCCGGTTAAAAATAAGCTGCGCACCGCGCTTGGCGATCGCAACGGGCTGGCTTCGCTGTTGACGCTTGGCATCATTTGCCTGATCGTTTTCATCCCCTTAGCGCTTATCCTCTCCTCGCTGGCCTTTGAACTGAACGTGGTGTACGTCAAGCTGCAAAATAACAACGCCCAGTTCCCGGAGGTGATAGCGAGTTTATTTGCCCATATGCCGGACTGGGCGCGTGAATTTCTGGCCGATCACAATCTCGACAGCGCCGCGGAGATCCAGCAAAAGCTTTCCGAAGTGGCCTTAAAGGGCGGGCAATATCTGGCGGGCAGCGCCTTTTTAATTGGTAAAGGTACCTTTGGCTTCGCCATCAGCTTCGGCGTGATGCTTTACCTGCTGTTCTTCCTGCTGAAGGACGGCCCGTTCCTCGTGCGTCAGATCCTTGACTCCTTGCCCCTGTCAAACTTTGTCAAGCAGCACCTGTTCGCCAAATTCGCGGGCGTCTCCCGCGCAACGGTAAAAGGGACCGTTGTGGTGGCCATCGTACAAGGGACGCTGGGCGGGATAGCATTCTATATAGCGGGTATAGAAGGCAGTATCCTGTGGGGGGCGCTGATGGCCTTCCTGTCGCTTATTCCGGCGGTGGGGTCTGCCATCGTCTGGGGGCCAGCAGCAATCTTTCTCTTTTCGACGCAGCAGCTGTGGCAGGGCTTCTTCATCGTCGGCTTCTTTGTGGTCGTTGTCGGGCTGGTCGATAACATCCTGCGCCCAATCCTGGTCGGTAAAGATACCAAAATGCCGGATTACCTGATCCTGATTACCACGCTGGGCGGCATGGAGATCTACGGTATTAACGGTTTTGTCATTGGTCCGCTGGTCGCAGCGCTGTTTATCGCCTGCTGGAATATCCTTTCCGGACGCGATCACGAAGGCAACGCAGAGGAACTGGATAAAGAGTTTATTGAGGACGGCATTACCGACGACAGGTCGAAGTAAACGTAGCGTGCCGGATGAAGCAGCTCTCATCCGGCCAGCCGTCAGTGGCCAATCATGCTGGCCTCCGGGATCAGACGAAAGTAGAGATGCTCCGGCACCGGGCTGTCCCAGACGCCCATAAGCATCGCCAATGCTACGCTGGCGAACAGGATTCCGCACACCAGCAGCGTCATCGCGATCCCGGAGAGCCCTCCGTGATGTTTGAGGTTATCTCCCTTCGGCGTATGTAAGGAAAAACTTAACGTCGAGGCGACGGGGCAGGATTCCACGCAGGTCATGCAGCCGGTGCATTCGACGGTGCGCACCTGTATCAGTTTATCTACCGGAATACGTGACGGGCAGTTTTTGGCGCATTTGCCGCAGTCGATACAGCTTTGCGCATTGCGGCGAATTTTAAACGGCGAGAGCAGGGACAGCAGCCCCAGCAGCGCGCCGTAAGGACATAAATAGCGACACCAGGCGTTGCGTACAAACAGGCTGAGCAACACCAGCAGCGCGACGCTGAGCAGCGTTATCGTGCCGATATGGCGAAAAAAGCCGAGCATTTTGACATCAATAATGATGCCGTAGGCGGACATCAGGAAATACTGAATCCCCTGCGCGGGCATCGACAATGATATTGAGAGAAAAAAGATCAGCAGCAAATATTTCACGCCGCGCAAGGGAATATCCAGAAAGCGGGGGAGGCTGAAGTTACGGCCAGACAGCCGTTTGCCGAGATCGGCGATAAGTTCCGATAACGTACCGATCGGGCACAGCCACGAACAAAAGGCTTTTTTCAGCAGCACGCTGGTCAGCATAAAGGCCGCCAGCAGCAGCATGGCAGCGGCGTGGATCGGCGGCAGTGCGCCGGTTTCCAGGGTATAGCGCAGATTCATCAGGCCAGCGACAGGCAGCCAGCCTTCAATCCCGCCGGGGCGGGGCAGATACAGGCTCGTACCGCCGGTTTCGTAATAACGCACCCAGTAATAAAAGGTTACGCCAATATAGAGATTGATCGCCAGCAGCAAGAGCTGCGTCGCTCTGCGCCAGCTGGAGGCATTGCGCCAGTCATTCCACGGGCGTTTACCCCCCGTCGTTCCCGGACGGCGCTGCCAGCGCGTTCGTTTTTGTTCGCTCATCGCCTGTGGATTTCCATAAAGAGGCATTTTAAATGCCACTATCCTACGGTTATCCCTCCGCGCCAGCGTTGATTTATATCATTGGCTGATAAAAGGGCCGCTTGTGCGGCCCTTGCGTTATGGATGGACAATAAAGCGCGACAGCCGCTGTCGCAGCAGGCGATTTTCCTGGCGCAGGCGGCGGTTATCTTCCAGCAGGGTGAGGGCGACGGCGATACCCGGCCAGTCAAGCGCCAGCTCCTGGTGCAGCCGCAGGGCGCGCTGCACCACCGCTGCGGCGCGATCGTCAAACTGCCAGCCGGAGGCGGCATCGTCATAAGGCTCAACCACGCCCAGCCCGACCAGCTCGTTCAGCTCCTCTTCCGTTACCCCGGTATGCAGGCAAAATTCAGTAACCGTAAAAGTGAAAGTGACGTTTGCCATTATGCTTTCCCCCACTCTTTGCGCGGATCAAATCCTGACTGCGCCGCTGCCAGTTGCTGCCACAGCGCGGCCGTCCGTTCATCCGGATTCGGCGGCATGACCACCTTAATTACCACGTACAAATCACCGGTCTGTTTTTTGCCTGTCAGACCTTTACCTTTAATGCGCAGGCGTTGCCCGGCCTGGCTGCCGGGAGGAATGGTGACCAGAATATTCTCTTTCAGCGTCGGCACCGCAATTTTCGCGCCCAGCGCGGCTTCCCACGGGGCGAGCGGTACGACGATCTCCAGGTCCTGATTAACCACGTCAAACAGCGGATGGGGCGCAATATGAATAACCAGCCACAGGTCGCCGTTCGGCCCACCGTTTTCCCCCGGCGTGCCCTGGCCTTTCAGGCGAATGCGCTGGCCGTTGCCGACCCCTGCCGGGATTTTAACGTTAAGCGTTTTGGGAATTTCGCGTTCAACCATGCCGAAGGCGTTATACACCGGCAGGTTATAGCTGATGGTACGGCGATGTTCGGCGAGGGTTTCTTCAAGGAAAACCGCCACCTCAATTTCAATATCATGCCCGCGGCTGGCGTGACGCTGGCGCGTATGCCCGCCATGCTGACCAAAAATCGAGGAAAAGATATCGTCAAAATCTTCGGCGCTATAGCTCTGGCTTCCGCTCTGCTGAAACTGGCGGTTAAACTGCGGGTCGTTACGGTGCTGCCAGAGCTGGTCGTATTCGGCGCGGCGCTGTTCATCGCTCAGCACTTCCCACGCTTCGGCAATCTCTTTGAAGCGGGCTTCGGCGTCGGGTTCTTTACTGATATCGGGATGGTACTTGCGGGCCAGTCGGCGGTAAGCGGTCTTGATCGTCTTGAGATCGTCCGTCGGCTTTACGCCCATGATGGCGTAATAATCCTTTAATTCCATAGCGTTCTCTCGGGTTAATCAATACAGGCTGAAGGGTTCCCCTGAAAAGGTGTCACCGTTAAGTGTAGGGTAATCCTCTTATCCGCGTATGCCAACCTTATCGCCTGGAGACGTCAAAAAAGGGCAGCGCTGTTCGCTGTGGCGAACGTTCTTCCCGCAACGCGTAATTTCCCTCGTTTTTGCGAAACCGTTCCCGGAATTTTGCCATATATCTGTCAGACTTATGGCGCGTGAATAACAACAAGAGGCCAAAGGGATGAAAAAAACGTTAATTGCCGCCGCAGTGGCAGGGGTTGTCATGCTGTCTTCCGGCGCGCAGGCGCAGACCACGCCGGAGGGGTACCAGTTACAGCAGGTTTTGATGATGAGCCGACACAATTTGCGCGCGCCGCTGGCGAATAACGGCAGCGTGCTGGAACAGTCCACGCCAAATAAATGGCCTGAATGGGATGTTCCGGGCGGCCAGCTCACCACCAAGGGTGGGGTGCTGGAGGTGTATATGGGCCACTACATGCGTGAATGGCTGGCCGCACAGGGAATGGTGAAATCCGGCGAATGCCCGGCGCCTGACGCGGTCTATGCCTATGCCAACAGCCTGCAACGCACCGTTGCCACCGCTCAGTTCTTTATTACCGGCGCGTTCCCCGGCTGCGATGTGCCGGTACACCATCAGGAAAAGATGGGCACGATGGACCCGACCTTTAACCCGGTGATCACCGATGATTCGCCGACGTTCAGTGAGCAGGCGGTCCGGGCGATGGAAAAAGAGCGCGCGGGGATGCAGCTTGATGACAGCTATAAGCTGCTTGAGCAGATGACCCGCTTCAAAGATTCCCCGTCGTGCAAAGAAAAACAGCTCTGTTCGCTGACGGAAGCCAAAGATACCTTTAGCGCGAAGTATCAGCAGGAACCGGGCGTTTCGGGTCCACTGAAGGTGGGGAACTCGCTGGTTGACGCTTTCACTCTGCAATACTACGAAGGTTTCCCGATGGATCAGGTCGCCTGGGGCGAAATTAAAACCGATCAGCAATGGAAGGTGCTGTCGAAACTGAAAAACGGTTATCAGGACAGCCTGTTTACCTCCGTGGAGGTGGCGCGCAACGTTGCTGCGCCGTTGGTGAAATATATTGATAAAGCGCTGGTGACCGACCGTCTTAACGCGCCGAAAATTACCGTGCTGGTGGGGCATGACTCAAATATCGCTTCGCTGCTGACGGCGCTGGACTTTAAGCCCTACCAGCTGCATGACCAGCACGAGCGCACGCCGATCGGCGGAAAAATTGTTTTCCAGCGCTGGCATGACGGCAAAGGGAATCGCGATCTGATGAAAATTGAGTATGTGTATCAGAGCGCCGAACAGCTGCGTAACGCAGAGGTGCTGACGTTGAAATCGCCGGCCCAGCGCGTTACCCTGGAGCTGAAGGGCTGCCCGATCGACGCCAATGGTTTCTGCCCAATCGATAAATTTGATGCGCTGCTGAACGAGGCGGCTAAATAAGACAGGTTCCCCCGCGTCAGCGGGGGAACAGGGTTACACGTTTTTGCGTTCAATGGTTTGCTCGCCCCAAAAGAGCGAATCTTTATCCGTTTTGTCAAAGGCCTTGATCAGCACTTCATCGCTGCCTTCTTCCCATATTTTTTCGGCCAGTTTCTCGTCATACCCGGCAACTTCAAAGATAGCCTCGGCTATTTCTGGTGACGTATTGCGCAGACTTGCCCATTCACCGACGTGATGTGCTTTTGCTTCTTGAGATGGCATTCTTATCCTCCTGTTGAAGATTAGCCGTTGAGCTTAACTGCCAGACCGGCAACGTATTCACCCTGATAACGCGCGATAGACAGCTCTTGCGGGCTCGGCTGCCGGGAGCCGTCGCCGCCAGCGATGGTGGTTGCGCCGTAGGGCGTACCGCCGCGAACCTGTGAAATATCAAACAGCTCCTGAGCGGCATAGCCGATCGGCACAATGACCATCCCATGATGGGCAAGTGTAGTCCATGTGGAGGTAATGGTCTGTTCCTGGCCGCCGCCGGTGCCGGTAGAACTGAACACGCTGGCGATTTTGCCGTACAGCGCTCCGGACGCCCACAGGCCGCCGGTCTGATCGAGGAAGGTGCGCATCTGGCCTGACATATTGCCAAAACGCGTAGGCGTACCAAAAATAATCGCATCGTAATCCGCCAGTTCCTGCGGGGTGGCGACGGGAGCGTCCTGCGCTTTTCCGCCCGCTTTGGCGAAGATCTCAGGCGCCATGGTTTCCGGTACGCGTTTAACAACCACCTCTGCGCCATTCACTTTGCGCGCCCCTTCTGCAACCGCATGTGCCATCGTTTCGATGTGTCCATACATGGAATAATAAAGCACCAGAACTTTCGCCATTTGCACCACTCCTCGCGTTCACCGTGTCTGTAGCGATTCGCTACCCTCTTTTAAAGATATGCCGTGATGACCAGAGTGCAAATAACGCGACCATTTCTTTGATTTATAACAACTTTCATTAAAACAGCCGTTTGTAGCAAAATGATACATTTTACGTCGGTATAATTTTGCCAATCATAAGAAAGGCTTATTGATTAAGCGTGGCGATTATTGCGCATCTCAGGCTTAAGCTGTTGCAGGATATTACGATTCACTGGCTGAATGGCCCATATTGCCTAAGCTTAGTTCCACGTAGCGAAAATAATGGCACTCGCCATCCGTTGCGTGAGGAGTTATTCCTCAAAACCGATGCAGTATGATGTCTAATCAATGACGGAGGTCAGTAATGGCAAACCATCGCGGCGGTTCCGGTAATTTTGCCGAAGACCGTGAAAGAGCATCAGAAGCAGGGCGTAAAGGTGGTCAGCACAGCGGGGGTAACTTCAAAAATGACCCGCAGCGTGCATCTGAAGCAGGTAAGAAAGGGGGCAAAAGCAGCGGCGGTAACCGTAACAGCTAGCTTTTCCGACCCTGATCGACATCACGCAACGCGTTGACGTTGAAGTGATGAAGCCACCGCCGCCGGATTTATCCGGCGGTTTTTTTGCCCGTAAGGTTGAACTGTTCTGAAACGCCCCGCAGACTAAGCGCCACCGTCTGGTTCGCCAGATGAACAGAACAGCGGACTACCGTACAAGGAGAGGGGCATGGCTCAGCAGGCGGAGAACAAAGCCGCAAAGAACACAGGTAAGCGCTCGCAGGCCGTCAGCGCAAAACGCCAGGCCATCTTAACTGCCGCGCTGAATAGTTTTTCTCAGTTTGGATTTCACGGCACGCGAATTGACCAGGTCGCCGAATATGCCGGCGTCTCCAAAACCAATTTACTCTATTACTACCCGTCAAAAGAGGCGCTGTATATCGCGGTGCTGCGGCAGATCCTCGATATCTGGCTGGCGCCGTTAAAAGCGTTTCGGGAAGATTTCGCCCCGCTGGAAGCTATCCGTGAATATATCCGGCTGAAGCTGGAGGTATCCCGCGATTATCCGCAGGCCTCAAGACTGTTCTGCATGGAGATGCTGGCCGGCGCGCCGCTGTTAATGGATGAACTGACGAGCGATCTGAAAACCTTAATAGATGAAAAGTCGGCGCTGATAGCCGGATGGGTCAGGAAAGGAAAACTGGCGCCGATCGATCCGCATCATCTCATTTTTATGATCTGGGCTTCGACCCAGCATTACGCCGATTTTGCGCCGCAGGTGGAGGCGGTGACCGGCGCAACCTTGCCGGATGAAGCCTTTTTTAATCAGACGGTCGAGAACGTTCAGCGCATGATTATTGAAGGTATTCGCGTCCGTTAACCGGCTGGCGGCAACGGGCAGCTCATATCGCCTTCTTCACATTGCAGCAGAGAAGCAAGAAAGGCCTCGCGCTCGTCGGTTTTGTCCGCCAGACACTGGTTGGCAATCATTACCTGGGCGCTGCCGCCCTCGGTGCCGGATGCGATCAGCGCGCAGTCGGCATCGCGTACCGCAATCCACGCGTTCTGCGCCTTTTTCAGCAGCTCGCGCTGTGGTTCCGCCGCGCGCTCCAGCGCATTGCGGAAGGTTTCGTTGAGTTTTTTATCCGCCGTCTGATATTGCGTGATGGCGCAGGCGTTCATGTCGGCCTGGGTTGCGGCATTCGCGCACTCATCGGCCAGCGCGCTGGCGCTCAGCAGCAGCGCCGCGCCTGCGAGAAATATTTTTTTCATCCTCTCCTCCCTATAAAAAAGCCGGATACGCTGCGCTTATCCGGCCCTGGATTTATAGATAGCCCCGGAAAGCGTAGCGCCGCCGGGGAGAGTTTACACCATTAGCCGATTGTCATCAGGCTTGCGTTACCACCGGCGGCGGCGGTGTTGACGCTCAGCGAGCGTTCAATATACAGCCGTTCCAGCAGAATATTGCTTTCACCGCGGGCAAAGCCCTGCATCGAGACAATCGCCCCTTCGCGGGCGGCCACCGCTTCACACAGCGCGCGGAGCTGGTCGGAGTCGCCGTGGAAAATGACTGCGTCAAACGCCTGCGCGGTCAGAGCGTCGGCTCCGGCAAACTGAATGCGCGCCGTCACCGCCGCGGGCAGACGTTTTGCCAGATCGCGATGAAGCGTATCGTCCGGCCACAGAGCCAGACTGCCGACCGACATGACCGCCGCAAGCTGGACCAGCGCATCCTGCTCCTCATCGGCAATGCATAGCACCCGCTCACGCGGCAGCAGCGACCAGGTGTTGCGCTCGCCGGTCGGACCCGGCAACAGACGCTGCGTACCGGCCTGCGCCAGCTCGGCGAACCGCTGGCACAGCTGGCGCAGGGCAGGGTTGTTGGCCGCCCATTCGCTTAACGCCTCCAGCGGCGCGATGAGCGCGGTTTTCAGCTGCGCGTCAACCGGATACTCTGCATCCTGTCGAGCCAGCGTAATCGACAGCGCATTCTCCGGACGGTTCGCCAGCAGGCGATAGAGATACAGCGGACCGCCCGCTTTCGGTCCGGTGCCCGACAGCCCTTCGCCGCCGAACGGCTGGACGCCGACCACCGCGCCAACCATATTGCGGTTGACATACAGGTTGCCGACATGCGCCGAACCGGTGACCTGGGCGATGGTTTCATCAATGCGCGTATGCACGCCCAGCGTCAGGCCATAGCCGGAAGCGTTAATTTGTTTAATCAATGCTTCCAGACTATTTCGGTTGTAGCGCACCACGTGCAGTACCGGACCGAAGACCTCTTTTTGCAGCTCATCAAAGCTCTCCAGTTCAATCAGCGTCGGCGGCACAAAGGTGCCGCTCTGCCACTCGCGGGCGTCATCGCTGTTTTCACGCACCGCCTGGAATACCGGGCGGCCTTTCGCGCGCATTGCCTGAATATGGCGTTCGATATTATTTTTCGCTTCTTCATCAATCACCGGACCGATATCGGTGGTGAGACGTCCCGGATTGCCCATCCGGCACTCCGCCATTGCGCCGCGCAGCATTTTCAGCGTGTGGTCGGCAATGTCATCCTGCAGGCAAAGTACGCGCAGGGCCGAGCAGCGCTGTCCGGCGCTGTCAAACGCCGAGGCCAGCACGTCGACCACCACCTGTTCGGTCAGCGCCGAAGAGTCGACAATCATGGCGTTCATACCGCCGGTTTCGGCGATCAACGGAATTGGGCGTCCCTGCGCGTCCAGACGGGTGGCGATGCTACGTTGCAGCAGCGTCGCAACTTCCGTCGAACCGGTAAACATCACGCCGCGAACGCGGCTGTCGGCGGTCAACTTCGCACCCACGGTTTCCCCGCGTCCCGGCAGCAGCTGTACGACGCCTGGCGGTACGCCCGCTTCCAGCAGAATCGCAATGCCCTGAGCGGCGATAAGCGGGGTCTGCTCCGCCGGTTTAGCCAGCACGCTGTTGCCCGCGGCCAGCGCGGCGGCGATTTGGCCGGTGAAGATGGCTAGCGGGAAGTTCCACGGGCTGATACAGACCACCGGCCCCAGCGGGCGGTGCGTTTCGTTATCAAAATCGTCGCGTACCTGGCCAGCGTAATAATGCAGGAAATCCACCGCTTCGCGGACTTCGGCAATCGCGTTGCTGAAGGTTTTTCCGGCTTCGCGCACCAGAATGCCGATCAGCGTCTGCATCTGGCCTTCCATTAGTACCGCAGCGCGATGCAGGATCGCCGCGCGTTCCTGCGGCGGAGTGGCAAACCAGATTGGCGCACTGTTTACCGCGCTTTGCAGCGCCTGCTCCACTTCCGCCTCGCTGGCTTCACGCGCAAAGCCGACAATGTCCTTCGGCTCGGCGGGGTTAACCACCGGGCTCATTTCGCCTTCGGCGACCGCCTCTTCCAGCACGGGCTTCGCCTGCCATTTTTGCAGCGCGCTGTTAAGCAGGGCAGAGGAGAGGGAAGCCAGACGGTGTTCGTTGGCGAGATCCAGCCCGGCGGAGTTTGCGCGGCCTTTACCGTAGAGATCGCGCGGCAGCGGGATTTTCGGATGCGGCAGGCCGCTCTGACCTTCCTGCTGCGCCAGCTTTTCGACAGCCTCTACCGGGTCGGCCACCAGCTCATCCAGCGGCAGGGTGGTATCGGCAATACGGTTAACAAACGACGTGTTCGCCCCGTTTTCCAGCAGACGACGTACCAGATACGCCAGCAGCGTTTCATGGGTGCCCACCGGCGCATAAATGCGACACGGACGGTTCAGCTTGCCATCCGCCACTTTACCGGTGACCTGCTCATACAGCGGTTCGCCCATGCCGTGCAGGCACTGGAACTCGTACTGGCCCGGATAGTAGTTCTGACCGGCGAGATGGTAGATCGCCGCCAGGGTGTGGGCGTTATGGGTGGCGAACTGCGGATAGATCAGATTAGGCACCGCCAGCAGCTTCTTCGCGCAGGCCAGGTAAGAGACGTCGGTATAGACCTTGCGGGTATAGACCGGATAGCCTTCCAGACCCTCCATTTGGGCGCGCTTGATTTCGCTGTCCCAGTAGGCGCCCTTCACCAGACGAATCATCAGACGACGGCGGCTGCGGGTCGCCAGATCGATCAGATAATCAATGACGAACGGGCAGCGTTTCTGATAGGCCTGAATCACGAAGCCGATGCCGTTCCAGCCGGCCAGTTCCGGTTCGAAACACAGTTTTTCCAGCAGATCTAAGGAGATCTCCAGCCGGTCGGCTTCTTCCGCGTCAATGTTGATGCCGATATCGTACTGGCGCGCCAGCAGCGTCAGCGACTTCAGGCGCGGATAAAGCTCTTCCATTACCCGATCGTACTGCGCGCGGCTGTAGCGCGGATGCAGGGCGGAGAGCTTAATTGAGATGCCGGGACCCTCATAGATGCCGCGACCGTTAGAGGCTTTGCCGATAGCGTGGATCGCCTGCTGGTAGGAGACCATATAGGCCTGGGCATCGGCGGCGGTGAGCGCGGCTTCGCCGAGCATATCGTAGGAGTAGCGGAAGCCTTTCTCTTCCAGCTTACGCGCGTTCGCCAGCGCTTCGGCTATCGTTTCGCCGGTGACGAACTGTTCGCCCATCAGGCGCATCGCCATGTCGACGCCTTTGCGGATCAGCGGTTCGCCGCGCTTACCGATAATGCGGTTCAGCGAACGAGAGAGGTTGGCTTCATTATGGGTGGATACCAGTTTGCCGGTAAACAGCAGTCCCCAGGTGGCGGCGTTAACAAACAGCGACGGGCTGCGGCCAATGTGCGAATGCCAGTTGCCGTTGCTGATTTTGTCGCGAATCAGCGCATCGCGCGTCGCTTTGTCCGGGATCCGCAGCAGCGCCTCCGCCAGGCACATCAGGGCAACGCCTTCCTGCGAGGAGAGCGAGAACTCCTGCAACAGGCCCTGCACCATTCCGGCGCGGCCGCTGGCGGTTTTCTGGTTGCGCAATTTATCCGCCAACTGATACGCCAGTCGGTGCGCCTGTTCAGCGACCGGCTGCGGCAGGCGCGCCTGCTCCATCAGCATGGAAACCGCGTCGGTTTCAGAACGACGCCAGGCGGCGGTAATGGCGGCGCGTGACACCGACTGCGGGAGGATCTGTTCGGCAAATTCGAGGAACGGCTGGTGCGTCTCTTCCTGCGGTGAAACGGCTTCATCGCTCTCATTCGCCGCTCCGGCCAGCAGCGCGGGAAGCTCCGGCAGCGCCTCTTCACTTTCCAGTTTTTCGAGGTAGGTAAAAATGGCCTGCTTAATCAGCCAGTGCGGCGTGCGATCGATGCGCGTCGCCGCTGATTTAATTCGCTCCCGCGTAGCGTCGTCGAGTTTGACCCCCATCGTGGTGGTTCCCATGCCATGTGCTCCTGTTGTTCGGTAATGTCCTGCTGAAAGTTACCGAGAAATATCTATCATGTTGCAACTTTGTGCAACCACGTTAAATGTGACCTGCATAACAAGCTTAAAAATGAATGAATTGTTAATAAAAGAAAATAAACAGGCGAGGGGGTAAACAATGGCGTTCTCTTTTTCTCTGCGATAGTTAACATTTTTAAAAGGTGCAACCGCAAAAAATGTGAGAGAGTGCAACCTGTAAGAAAATAGTATTCCTCAGTGATAAAATTTGATGTAAATGATGTGTTAAATCGATTGTGAATACCCCGCGCTTCCGGCAGGATACGGTCGCCTGGCAATTACAACGCTTTGCTACGTTCCGGCAGGGCAATAAAACAGAAAAGACTGGAGAATTTATGGCAATTAGCACACCGATGCTGGTGACATTCTGTATTTATATTTTTGGCATGATACTGATTGGTTTTATCGCCTGGCGTTCAACCAAAAACTTTGATGATTATATTTTAGGTGGCCGCAGCCTTGGCCCCTTCGTCACGGCATTATCCGCAGGCGCATCGGATATGAGCGGCTGGTTGCTAATGGGGTTGCCCGGGGCGATTTTCCTGTCCGGTATTTCAGAAAGCTGGATCGCCATTGGCCTGACGCTGGGCGCGTGGATCAACTGGAAGCTGGTCGCCGGTCGCCTGCGCGTTCATACTGAACACAATAATAACGCCCTGACGCTGCCGGACTATTTTACCGGCCGTTTCGAAGACAAAAGCCGAATCCTGCGTATTATCTCCGCGCTGGTGATCCTGCTGTTCTTTACCATCTACTGCGCTTCCGGGATTGTGGCTGGCGCGCGTCTGTTTGAAAGCACCTTCGGCATGAGCTACGAAACCGCCCTGTGGGCAGGCGCGGCGGCGACCATTCTTTATACCTTTATCGGCGGCTTTCTGGCGGTAAGCTGGACCGATACCGTGCAGGCCAGCCTGATGATTTTCGCGCTGATCCTGACGCCGGTGATAGTGATTATCAGCGTGGGCGGCTTTGGCGACTCGCTGGAAGTGATTAAGCAAAAAAGTATTGAAAACGTCGATATGCTCAAAGGGCTGAATTTCGTCGCTATCATCTCCCTGATGGGGTGGGGATTGGGCTACTTCGGCCAGCCGCATATTCTGGCGCGCTTTATGGCGGCGGATTCTCATCACAGCATCGTTCACGCGCGTCGTATCAGTATGGCCTGGATGATCCTCTGCCTTGCAGGCGCGGTGGCGGTCGGCTTCTTCGGCATCGCTTACTTTAATAATAATCCGGCGCAGGCTGGCGCGGTGAATCAGAACGCCGAGCGCGTGTTCATTGAACTTGCGCAAATCCTGTTTAACCCGTGGATTGCCGGTATTCTGCTCTCCGCCATTCTGGCGGCGGTGATGTCAACGCTGAGCTGCCAGCTGCTGGTTTGCTCCAGCGCGATTACCGAAGATCTGTATAAGGCGTTTCTGCGCAAAGGCGCCAGCCAGCAGGAGCTGGTGTGGGTAGGGCGTATTATGGTGCTGGTGGTCGCGCTGGTGGCTATTGCGCTGGCTGCGAACCCGGATAACCGCGTACTGGGACTGGTGAGCTACGCGTGGGCCGGTTTCGGTGCCGCCTTTGGCCCGGTGGTGCTGTTCTCCGTCATGTGGTCGCGCATGACCCGCAACGGCGCGCTGGCGGGAATGGTTATCGGCGCGGCAACCGTCATCATCTGGAAACAGTTCGGCTGGCTGGATCTGTATGAAATCATTCCGGGCTTTATTTTTGGCAGTATCGGGATCGTTATTTTCAGCCTGCTGGGTAAGGCGCCGTCAGCTGCCATGATGCAACGCTTCGCCGAGGCGGATACGCATTACCATTCCGCGCCGCCATCGCGTTTGCAGGAAAACTAATCCGTCCCTTTGCGCGCCGACTTCCGCACGCTTTCCTTTCAGGCCCGCCTTGCGCGGGCCTGATTATTGGCCTCGCTTCATTAGCACATTATCAACCCTTATCACGCTAAGTGTTTACATTCGGACATCATTCTGAGTACATTCCGCTTGAGTTTTTTGCTTGCGTAATGATAATCACTATCAATGTAATTTACTTTTCTTTGCATCAGTTGACTGAGAATAACGTTTAAGGGTGTCCGGCATGTTTGTTCCATTTCTGATTATGCTGCGTGAAGGGCTGGAGGCCGCGCTGATCGTCAGCCTGATTGCCAGCTATCTGAAGCGTACCCAACGAGAACGCTGGATTGGCGTGATGTGGATTGGCGTCTTTCTCGCCGCCGCGCTTTGCCTGGCGCTGGGCGTTTTCATTAATGAAACCACCGGCGAGTTTCCGCAAAAAGAACAGGAGCTGTTTGAAGGTATCGTCGCGGTCATTGCGGTGGTCATCCTTACCTGGATGGTTTTCTGGATGCGCAAGGTGTCGCGCAACGTCAGAGTGCAGCTCGAACAGGCGGTGGACAACGCGCTGCAGCGCGGAAATCATCACGGCTGGGCGCTCATCCTGATGGTATTTTTCGCCGTTGCCCGCGAAGGGCTGGAGTCGGTCTTTTTCCTGTTGGCGGCATTTCAACAGGATGTGGGCATCTGGCCGCCGATCGGCGCCGTGCTGGGGCTGGCAGTCGCCGTGGCGCTCGGTTTCTTACTCTACTGGGGCGGTGTCCGCCTGAATCTCGGCGCCTTCTTTAAGTGGACCAGCCTGTTCATTCTGCTGGTCGCCGCGGGTCTGGCGGCGGGGGCGATCCGCGCCTTCCATGAAGCGGGCTTGTGGAATCATTTCCAGCAGATCGCCTTCGATATGAGCGGCGTGCTTTCCACCCATTCGCTGGCGGGTACCCTGATGGAAGGGATTTTTGGCTACCAGGAAGCGCCGAGCGTCAGCGAGGTGGCCGTCTGGTTTATCTATTTCATTCCGGCGCTGGTGCTATTTGCTATGCCGCCGCGTGCAGGCACAACGGCATCGCGCGCCGCGCCATAACGCCGTGCGATAAAGTCTTTTAATTAGTTACAACATACTTACTGAAAGGGATGGTCATGACGAATAACTTCCGCCGTAGTGCGCTGCTGCCTGGCATGGCTGCGCTGTTTGCTTCCGCATTGACGGCTCACGCCGCCGATATACCAAAGGTTAACGTTACGGTAACCGATAAACAGTGCGAACCGATGACCCTCACGGTGAACGCCGGTAAGACGCAATTTATTATTCAGAACCACAGCCAGAAAGCGCTGGAGTGGGAAATACTTAAAGGGGTGATGGTGGTTGAGGAGCGAGAAAATATCGCCCCCGGCTTCAGCCAGAAAATGACCGCCAGCCTGCAGCCTGGCGAATATGAGATGACCTGCGGCCTGCTGTCCAACCTGAAAGGGAAGCTGATTGTGAAAGGTTCATCGACAGCGGATGCCGACAAGAGCGACGCGTTACTGAGTCTGGGTAGCGCCATTACCGACTACAAAAAGTATGTCACTGCCGAAACCGCGCAGCTGGTTGCCGGGACCAAAGCCTTTACCGACGCGGTGAAGGCGGGTGATATCGAAAAAGCGAAATCCCTCTACGCGCCGACGCGCCAGCACTATGAGCGCATTGAGCCGATTGCCGAGCTGTTCTCCGATCTCGACGGCAGTATTGATGCCCGCGAAGATGACTACGAACAAAAAGCCGCCGATCCGAAATTTACCGGCTTCCACCGCCTGGAGAAGGCGCTTTTCGGCGATAACAGCGTCGAAGGGATGGAAAAGTATGCTGACCAGCTGTACGCAGACGTACAGGATTTGCAAAAACGCATTAGCGAGCTGGCCTTCCCGCCGTCAAAAGTGGTGGGCGGAGCCGCCGGGCTGATCGAAGAAGTCGCCGCCAGCAAAATCAGCGGCGAAGAAGATCGCTACAGCCATACCGATTTGTGGGATTTTCAGGCCAACGTTGACGGCGCGCAGAAAATTGTCAATCTGCTGCGCCCGCAGTTGCAGAAAGCGAATGCGGAGCTGCTGGTGAAGGTCGATGCCAACTTTAAAAAAGTGGATGTTATCCTCGCCAAATACCGTACTCAGGACGGCTTTGAAACCTACGATAAGCTGACTGATGCTGACCGTAATGCGCTGAAAGGCCCGATTACCGCGCTGGCGGAAGATCTGGCGCAGCTACGCGGCGTGCTGGGACTGGATTAAGCGCTATGCAGTACGATGATCAACACGGCGTGAGCGAACCGTCACGCCGACGTTTACTGAAAGGGATTGGCGCGCTGGCGCTGGCTGGCAGCTGTCCGGTTGCCCATGCGCGCACCCCGCAAAGCGCGCCGGGCACCCTGTCTCCCGACGCGCGTGGTGAAACGCAGCCTTTTTATGGTGCGCATCAGGCCGGGATCCTGACGCCGCAACAGGCGTCAATGATGCTGGTGGCTTTTGACGTTCTGGCAAGCGACAGGGCCGATCTTGAACGCTTATTCCGTTTGCTGACGACGCGCATGGCCTTTCTGACGGCAGGTGGACCGGCGCCGGAAACGCCGAATCCGCGCCTGCCGCCGATGGACTCCGGTATCCTCGGGGCCTACATCGCGCCGGATAACCTGACCATGACCCTGTCGGTTGGTCATTCATTATTTGATGAGCGTTTCGGTTTGCAGGCGCAGCGGCCAAAGGCGCTACAAAAAATGACCCGCTTTCCAAATGACTCGCTGGATGCGGCGCTTTGTCATGGCGACCTGCTGTTACAAATTTGCGCCAATACTCAGGATACGGTGATTCATGCCCTGCGCGATATCATCAAGCATACGCCGGACCTGCTGAGCGTACGCTGGAAGCGGGAAGGATTTATTTCCGATCACGCGGCGCGCAGCAAGGGTAAGGAGACGCCCGTTAATTTGCTCGGCTTTAAAGACGGCACGGCGAATCCCGACAGCCGTAACGAAAAGCTGATGCAGGCGGTCGTTTGGGTGACGCCGGAGCAGGACGAACCGGCCTGGACGACAGGCGGAAGCTATCAGGCGGTGCGGGTGATTCAGTTTCGCGTTGAGTTCTGGGACCGGACGCCGCTTAAAGAACAACAAACCATTTTCGGACGCGATAAGCAGACCGGCGCGCCGCTGGGTATGCAGCATGAGCACGACGAGCCGGATTACGCCAGCGACCCTGACGGCAACGTGATTGCGCTGGACAGCCACATCCGTCTCGCCAATCCGCGCACCCCGCAAACGCAGTCCAGCCTGATGATGCGCCGGGGATATAGCTATTCGCTTGGCGTGACCGGTTCCGGCCAGCTCGATATGGGGCTGCTGTTCGTCTGTTATCAGCACGATCTGGAAAAAGGTTTTCTGACGGTACAGAAGCGGCTGAACGGTGAAGCGCTTGAGGAGTATGTCAAACCGATTGGCGGCGGCTATTTCTTTGCGTTACCCGGCGTAAAAGATGCGAACCATTACCTCGGGCAGTCTCTGCTGGAGGCGTGAGATAAAACCCCATCGCAGATGGGGTTTTCTTTTGGTTGCGACAAATTTTTATCTCTTCCGGTTCTGGTAATAATTTTGTCATCCTGATGTAAGAGAATGCCGCCAGTGATAAACGCCAGTGCGGTTGAATTAATGTGAACGTATTGTTGCAATATTGATGGTTTGTGATGTACTTATAGATAATAGCGGTAGTTCCCGGCGGTGAAGTGCCTTCACTATGGAGATCGCGGATGGTCAGGTCCTGTACTGGACATGCTTTACAACATCAAAGCTGTACTCTGCGCGGAAGTTTCTCCTCCGGTCGTCATCTCGTCACTATTCATTTTCTGTCCTCTCTTTATTTTCAATGTATTACCGACGTCATATGCGGTGCGCGTAGCCGTGTGCGGCGTCTTTTCGAAAGGCAAGCTATGGCTTACAAGGAAGCCAACCCTCGGATGTTTGTGCGCATAATCGCGCTGCCAACGGCGCGTGTGATGAATACCAACAACTCAAGGTGCTATCCATGGGAAGACAAAAAGCAGTGATCAAAGCTCGTCGTGAAGCAAAACGTGTGCTGAGACGCGATTCGCGCAGTCATAAGCAGCGTGAAGAAGAGTCGGTCACCTCGCTTGTGCAGATGAGCGGTGTAGAAGCCATCGGCATGGCGCGCGACAGCCGCGATACCACGCCGATCGTGGCGCGTAATGAGGCTCAGTCGCACTACCTGAATGCTATCGAGAGTAAACAACTGATTTTCGCCACGGGCGAAGCCGGGTGCGGGAAAACCTGGATCAGTGCGGCAAAAGCGGCAGAGGCCCTGATACATAAGGATGTAGACAGGATCATCGTCACCCGTCCCGTTCTGCAGGCCGATGAAGATCTTGGCTTCTTGCCTGGAGACGTAGCGGAGAAGTTTGCTCCCTATTTCCGGCCCGTGTATGACGTGCTGGTTAAACGGCTGGGAGCTTCTTTTATGCAATATTGCCTGCGCCCTGAAATCGGTAAGGTGGAAATCGCGCCGTTCGCCTATATGCGCGGACGTACATTTGAAAATGCAGTGGTCATTCTTGACGAGGCTCAGAACGTCACTGCCGCGCAGATGAAGATGTTTTTAACTCGCCTCGGGGAGAACGTCACGGTTATCGTCAACGGGGATATCACCCAGTGTGATTTACCGTCTCACGTTCAGTCAGGGTTAAGCGATGCGCTGGCCCGCTTTAGCGAAGACGAGATGGTGGGGATTGTTCGCTTCGGCAAAGACGATTGCGTTCGCTCGGCGCTCTGCCAGCGCACGCTTAATGCGTACAGTTGAAAAGATGTATGGCGTTCAGAGCCCGGGTAACCGGGCTTTGTTTTTTGAAGAGCCGTAGGCCGGATAAGGCGCTTGCGCCGCCATCCGGCGATACTTACGGGTAGGGTATTGCTGCGTCCGGGGGGGATTGACTCGCTGCGCTCGCCCTGCGGGCAGCCCACTCACTGCGTTCGCGGTCTGTCCAACTGGCTACGCCAGTTGTCGAACCCCGGTCGGGGCTTCTCATCCCCCCCTGTCTTTGGGATGAAAAAAAAGCTCGTACTTTCGTACGAGCTTTTTCTCGAATATGGCGATGAGGGGGACCGCCTGAAATGAACTGACTTAATCCTGGTGTGTCATATAATTTCATTATAAACAGTATATTACGATTTTTGCTGTCCGATATTATCTAATGTATTCTTAGTGAAGCGTGGGACTAATGGCATACCAGAATAACAGGAAATAGCGTATGGCAGTTTTGATGGATACGAAAGCAAGGCATATCAAACCCGATGACAAACCATTGCTCCATGGGAGAATTACAGGACTGACCCTTCATCCTTCTTCAGTAAAGGGGCGGGGTAAATGGGTTTTTCGTTATGTAAGTCCGGTGACACAAAAAAGGCGTAATGCTGGGTTGGGAACTTACCCTGAGGTCAGTATTGCAGAAGCTGCACGTATTAATGCGGGATACCTTTTGCCACCAGCTTTGACAACGAAGGCAAAAAGAAATACTCGCGACGCAAGGATATGGTGTATTTACTGACGTACCAGAGCAACAAGGGACTGGAGTTTCCGTATGTTGCAGTTATCAATGCTTCTTTCGTTCACTCTAGTGCAGCGGATGAGTCTGAAGTGATTCCGGTTCTTTATAAAAAATTATTGTCAGTTAACCATTCTGAAAATATCCTCGCATAAAAAACAGGGAGAAATAGAATCAGAAATATCGCATATTGAGGTGTACTGGCAATATCGGATACTACCATTTATTCTTTGTTGAGCAGTTGCCTGATAGTATTTTTCTGATGTTACGTTCGCACTGGACTGTTGCGATCGTGAAACCATAGACGAGGCTGCAAGCACGGGAGGTTATGGCAAAGCTACGGTGCAGGATGTCATGTTAGGTGTTATAGAAAAACACTTTTGCAAAAGGGACGGAACGGGCTATCCTGTGGTTGAGTGATAACAGTTCGGCCTATACGGCTCATGAAACACAGCAGTTCGCCAGAGAGTTGTGCACAAAACAGTCAGTAGTTCCAAAGTAACAGTATGGCATAAAGGTTCGTGAAAATGATGAAGGAAGACTACATCTCGTTCGTGCCCAAACCGAATGTAAGAACGGCATTGCATAACCTTGCAGTAGCGATCTAACATAATAATGAAAACCATCCGCATAGTGCTCAATGTTATCTCTCACCGAGGGAATATCGGCGTCAGTGAGTAACATTAACTTAAGATACAACGGATGTTTGGATATAGTGGGTCAAGGACATCTTATAGGACATAATCTCTCCTTTTCAGGGGAGATTTTTATAGAAAGGAGATGAATATATGCCAGTAGTAAATAATACTGAATACTTTTCAAAAAACAATCAACCTTATTTATCAAAAAAGAGAGATGCCAGTATTAATTTAAATGGGCAGATTAGTGATAATAATGGGAAGATTATATGGTGCCGGCATATAGCGTCATATTGGAGTGATTTTTTTTGCAGTAATTCAGGTAAGATAGATTATAAAACATTTTCCTCCGCTCAATTATTAAGTAAATCTATTGTCATTAACGAAAATACCGGAACAAATAATATCAATGGCGATGTGTATTTTGTAGAGAATGAATCATGGGGGAGAGTTATCTATAACATTTTCCTTCAAATGGAGAAAGAAAACAAAGCTTGTTTGTCATTGGGAATTCATTCTCCCGGACATCAAATGGCCTTGGGGATGAAGATAAAAAAAGATAAAGAGGATAAGTTTGTTATTAATTTCTATGATCCCAACCAGACTGCGACTCATCAACGCGTATTTTTTTGTGCTAAAAATATTATAGATGCAAGAAAGTTGACTGCTTATGATTTTCTTAGTGAACCGTGTCTGAAATGTTATGGCCTAAAAGAAGAAATACTGTCACTTTTTGTGGATAGAACAACATCAATTGAAAATAATAATGTGTCTATAAAAAAATTACCCGATAATCCTCTCCAGAGTGTTGTGGTTAATTTTGCTATGGGAGCAGGACTAAGCGAGGTAATCAAAAATGTATATAACGATACACGATTTGTAGAGCTTACCAAATCACAGATGGAAACGTTGTGTGAAGCGAAAAACGTTAATGGTGATCCCGGATTACTTCTGGCTCTACAAAATGGAAATGAAAATGCAATTGATGAGTATGGAATCTTAATAAAAAAATCCAATATTAATAAAGAAAAACTAACACACATATTATCTGCCAGAACTTTAGATAGAGCGATACCTGGTTTATATCAGGCTCTTCAAAATGGACATGCACAAGCTATTAAAAATTATGGTAAATTAGTTCTGGATGTTATTGATAAAAATAGGGATTTAGAGTATTTGTTTTCAGCATTTAAATGTGAGCCTCATGCTCCTAATAAATATACCCCAGGATTGTTTGCCGCATTTAAAAATAGTCACTCTGACGCAATACAAGCTTATTGTGATGTACTTAAAAATAGTAATCTGACAAAAAGTGATATAATCAGGATACTTGAGGCAAGAAATTATGACGGGGTACCGGGATTACTTCTTGCATATCAAAGTGGAGACATCAATACGATTCAGGTTTTTTTTGATTCACTAATTTTGTTAGATATTCCAAAGGATGTTATCGAAGAATTATTGACTGCAAAATATTATGATTTTACTGGTTTATCATTAGCGATCACTCATGGGCATGCTCAAGTTGTTCAATTATACGGTAAGTTATTTAAAAAACTTGATACAAGTCCATGTAGGATGTCAAGCATTCTAGCATTAGCAATTAATTGTGAAAGAGATAACGTAAATGTAATTATCGGTGGTGAATATAAGTTAAATAAGGCTGTAAAGGAATATATAGATCTTTTAAAAGAATTTGATATATATCCAGAAAGGCTAACAGAACACTTAAGCGAGTTTAGCAGCAGACACCTCCTTGATGTTTATGGGTATTACTCTAATGAATATAACAATTAAAGGAAGGGCACAATCCTCTAGGTTGTTAAATTCGACTTAGTAGATATGCTGACAGGTCGGGGATGCCCCTGGCCATGCAGCATTTGCTACGGTAGACTGGTTTCTGCAACGTAAGCTGCTCGCCAGAACCGTATTGATATTTATTGTTATCCCTAACCCCTAGGGAGTCGTTTTCTTGTGCATTGAAAACCCCCAGCCAGGCTGGGGGTTCAGTAAAGCTTTCAGCTTTGGGCCAGTTATTAAAACCCCTTTTGATTTGTTAAAACACCTTGCGGTCTGGCAACTGCAAGTGTCAAACAAGAAATCAAAAAGGGGTTCCAGGGGGGACGAAAAGAGCTTAGCGCACATCCGATGGAACTGTAAATATCACAATTTTTTGCGCCGAAATACTGAAGACAGGCGTTCTATGGCGAGAAGCGTAGAGCAACAGGCAGTATTTTGAGAAAGCTGTGTGAGTGGAAAAACGTACGGATTCTGGAAGCTGAATGCTGCGCAGATCATATCCATATGCTTGTTGAAATCCCGCCCAAAATGAGCGTATCCGGCTTTATGGGATATCTGAAAGGAAAAAGTAGTCTGATGCTTTACGTGCAGTTTGGGGATTTGAAATTTAAATACAGGAACAGGGAGTTCTGGTGCAGAGGGTACTACGTCGATACAGTGGGTAAAAATACGGCGAAAATACTGGATTACATAAAGCACCAGCTTGAAGAGGATAAAATGGGAGAGCAGTTATCGATCCCATATCCGGGTAGCCCGTTTACGGGCCGTAAGTAACGAATCTTGATGCAAATGTCAGATCGTATGCGCCTGTTAGGGCGCGGCTGGTAAGAGAGCCTTACAGGCGCATCAGAAAAACCTCCGGCTATGCCGGAGGATATTTATTATGCCACTTCTCAATGACCTGCTCGATTTCAGCGATCATCCGCTGATGCCGCCCCCTTCTGCACAACTGTTTGCTCAGCATCTTCCCGTCGAATGGATACAACACTGCCTGACGCTTTCTGCACACGCGACCGTTCGCCGCTGTCGTTTACCGGGCGACATGGTTATCTGGATGGTCGTGGCTATGGCCTTCTTCCGCAATGAGTCGATTACCGATGTGGTTCGTCGTCTGAACCTGAGCGCGGATGGTGAAGCGGGGATGAACCTGCTGGCCCGCAGCGCTGTCACCCAGGCGTGTCAGCGCGTGGGTGCCGCACCGGTGGAATGGCTTTTCCGCCAGACCGCGCAGACATGGGGAACTGAGCGTTACCAGAAAGATGACTGGCATGGCCTGCAACTTTTTGCCATCGATGGCGCACAGTTCAGGACACCTGATGAACCTGAGCTGCGTGAACATTATGGCTCTGCCAACACATCCACTGAGCGGCAAAGCGCATAGGCGTGATCTTGAGAAAACTATGTGAATGGGAAAACGTCCGTATTGTGGAAGTGGAATGTTGCGTAGATCATATCCACACGCTTGTGGAGATCCCGCCGAAAATGAGTGTGTCGGGTTTTATGGGATATCTGAAGGGAAAGAGTAGCCTGATGCTGTACGAGCAGTTTGGAGATCTGAAGTTCAAATACAGAAAAAGAGAGTTCTGCTGCCGAGGCTACTATATAGATACCGTAGGCAAGAACACGGAGAAGATACAGGAATACATAAAGTACCAGCTTGAAGAAGATAAAATGGGAGAGCAGTTATCGATCCCATATCCTGGTAGCCCGTTTACGGGCCGTAAGTAAGGAAGTTAGATGCAAATGTCAGATCGCATGCGCCTGTTAGGGCGCGGCTGGTAAGAGAGCCTTACAGGCGCATTTGAAAAACCTCCGGCTATGCCTGAGGATATTTATTATGCCACTTCTCAATGACCTGCTCAATTTCAGTGACCATCCGCTTATGCCACCACCCTCTGCACAACAGTTTGCAGAGCACCTTTCCGACAGCATTGCCTGACGCTTTTTGCACATGCGACCGCTCGCTGCCGTCGTTTATCGCCGCAAGCGAGGAAAAAGAATCCTTCACTGCCAGAGTTCTGGTACGCCCGGGCTGTGACTTATGAGGTGAATGGTGTGGAGAAAACGGTGCTGACATCACTCCCGGCAGACCTCTACAAAGCAAAAGAGGTGGCGGAACTTTACCATTCACGATGGGAAATCGAAGTCGGGTTCAGAAACCTGAAAAGCAGCCTGCTGAACAATGCCCTGGAGCTGAGAAGTCGTAAGGTTGAGCTGCTGGAACAGAAGGTGTGGGGTATGTTGCTGGCTTACAACCTGATACGGCGTGAGGCAACAAAAGCGGCTGAGAAACACAAAAAAGCGGCGTCAGAAATCAGCTTTAAGTTCGCGTTTCAGTTTATCGCAACAGAAATGATAGTGCTGGGAAATACGGCGTCACTGGGGACCATCCCGAAACGACTGGAACATATGCGGGGTGCTCTGGAAGCTGTGTTCATAACAAAACGCCCCCGCCATCACAAGTAGATGTTACTAATGGACAACTTTTCTTATTGACAACGTTGCTCTGCTGATTGTTAAAATCCAACCAGCATTCAGGATCACGATTCTATATAATAGAATAAGGGAAAAAAGGATGTCATTGTTAATCAGAATTTTTTGTTAAGGTCAGCAATGTTCTGAATCTATGGTAGAAAAACAATTAATCAGACGTAGTACTCCGTCTAAATGAGAGTATGATATTAACATGATTAGTCTAAGGGGAATCTTATGTTATCTCCATTAAATGTTCTTCAATTTAATTTCAGAGGAGAGACCGCTTTATCAGATAGTGCTCCTCTCCAGACTGTTTCCTTTGCTGGAAAAGATTATTCTATGGAACCCATTGATGAAAAAACACCCATTCTTTTTCAGTGGTTTGAAGCAAGGCCAGAGCGATACGGAAAAGGTGAAGTACCGATATTGAATACCAAAGAGCATCCGTATTTGAGCAATATTATAAATGCTGCAAAAATAGAAAATGAGCGCGTAATAGGAGTACTGGTAGACGGAGACTTTACTTATGAGCAAAGAAAAGAATTTCTCAGTCTTGAAGATGAACATCAAAATATAAAGATAATATATCGGGAAAATGTTGATTTCAGTATGTATGATAAAAAACTGTCTGATATTTATCTTGAAAATATTCATGAACAAGAATCATATCCAGCGAGTGAGAGAGATAATTATCTGTTGGGATTGTTAAGAGAAGAGTTAAAAAATATTCCATACGGAAAGGACTCTTTGATTGAATCATATGCAGAAAAAAGAGGTCATACTTGGTTTGATTTTTTTAGAAACTTGGCGGTATTGAAGGGGGGGGGGTTGTTTACAGAGACGGGTAAAACTGGATGCCATAACATATCTCCATGTGGGGGATGTATATATCTTGATGCAGATATGATTATTACTGATAAATTAGGTGTCCTGTATGCTCCTGATGGTATCGCTGTGTATGTGGATTGTAATGATAATAGAAAAAGTCTTGAAAATGGTGCAATAGTTGTCAATCGTAGTAATCATCCAGCATTACTTGCTGGCCTTGATATTATGAAGAGTAAAGTTGATGCGCATCCATATTATGATGGTGTTGGAAAGGGACTCAAGCGGCATTTTAACTATTCATCATTACAGGATTATAATGTTTTTTGTAATTTTATTGAGTTTAAGCATAAAAATATTATACCGAACACCAGTATGTATACCAACAGTTCATGGTAAGTTTTCCGTTTGCAGTTGAAAAATATCGTTATGGAGATGTAGATGATTAATCCCATCACAAATACTCAGAACTTACTTTCTATAAATACTAAGCATGCTGAATATGTGGTGAAAAATATTTACCCGGAAATTGAACATAACTACTTTAATGAACCACCCAATGTATATGATAAGAAGTATATATCTGGCGTAACTAGAGGAGTAGCTGAACTAAAACAGGAAGGATTTATTAACGAGAAAGCCAGGCGACTTGCTTATATGCAAGCAATGTATTCTGTATGTCCGGAAGAGTTTAAACCTATTTCCAGAAACGAAGCTAGTACACCGGAAGGCAGCTGGCTAACAGTTATATCCGGAAAACGCCCAATGGGACAGTTTTCTGTAGATAGCTTATATCATCCTGACTTACATGCATTGTGTGAGCTTCCGGATATTTGTTGCAAGATCTTCCCTAAAGAAAACAATGATTTTTTGTATATAGTGATTGTGTACAGAAATGACAGCCCTCTGGGAGAACAACGAGCAAATCGATTTATAGAATTATATAATATAAAAAGAGACATCATGCAGGAATTAAATTATGAATCTCCAGAGTTAAAGGCTGTGAAATCTGAAATGATTATTGCTCGTGAAATGGGAGAGATCTTTGGCTATGTGTTGGAGGAAATAGATAGTTATATGAAAAATATGAATAATAAACTTGCTCAAATTGAGGCGAGAAGGTCAGCCACTTAGAGGGGGAATTGCCTGGAATTAATTCTACTTCATTCTTTGAATGAATACCAATAAGCAAAATAATGTCCGTCAGTTGAAAAGGCGGGCACCTACGTTACCAATACTGGCTTAATGGCTACATACGGCGGTCGGTTTACGCTTACAACATATCAAAATCAGGCAATTACACAAAATTATGTACAGGCTCCTCGCGATTCGCATGTATTCGATTAACCGGGAACTTAACTTTTTCTACTGCTTTTTAACTCGTTTTTTCGGTGCTTCCACTATCGGGGGATTTTTCCTCAGGGGCTCTCTCTGAAGGACCACTCTGTGTGAGTTATATACCAGTCTGTCCAAAATGGCATCTGCTGTTGTTGGGTTTTTTATCAGACCATGCCATTTATCTACCGGGAACTGGCTTACCACTATTGTGCTGCTCTGCCCGTAACGACCTTCTGTGATCTCCAGAAGGTCATTACACTGGGCGTTACTTAACTGTTCCAGCCCCAGATCGTCCAGGATTAGAACCTGTATTTTTTGCAACTGTTTCAGATGTTTCAGCCAGCTGCCGTCAACACGCCCCTGAGCCAGCTGTTCCAGTAATCGCCCGTTTCTACAGTACCGGACGCTGTGTTTCTGTCAACATGCCTGTTCGCCCAGCACATTGGCTATCCAGTTCTTGCCGCATCCTGTCGGACCGGTTATCAGCAGGTTTTTCTTGTGGATTATGTAGTGGCCGTTCAGCACTTCCCTCATGTGTTCAGCCCGCAGACCTCTTGAGGCCGGATAACGCAGTCCTTCCGGTGTTACCTGGTATTTCAGGCCAGCATTTTTTCTCAACCGTGCCACACGACTGCTTTCTCTGTTCAGGAGCTCGTCATCAACCAGCAGCGTCAAGCCTCTCCTCGAACGACAGTTCGTCGTAAGTCTGAGGCGTTTCCCACTGCCGTATCAGGCTCCCGACCAACGCCGGGAGTTTCAATTGTGTCAGTTTGTTTAACAGGTTATTGTCAACGCCACAGAAGTCGATAAAGAGCTTTTCACCAGCACGATGCTCCTGGCGCATGGAGAGACGTCGCGTTTTTTTCTATTCCCGGTACCGGGTACCTGTTACGTACTGATGCGTGGTCGTATCCGGTTCTGCGGCTTAAACGCCTGGGCCTGTCAAAAAGGTTCCGTTGTCTGATTGTTATGCTCATCCAGCGTTATGGCGTCAGTCTCATTCATCTGGATGCCAGCGCCGGATGTCTGCCGGGCCTGCCCACTTTCGACTGGTAATCCGGAAATACACAACATCAAATCATTAACCACGGAAATGGCGCTGGATATTCTGATTGCGTGGCTGCAGGACAATATCGACTGCGAATCTGGAATTATCTTCGACAACAATGGGGATAAAACGGATTCGGCAGCACTGCTGCCCTGTATTGAACAGACCTGGGAGGATATCCGTACCCTGCGCCATCTGCAGCTTCTGCAGCAGAAGCGGTGAATTTCACTCACCATCGTTTATTCCCCTGACGCCAGCCTGGATACAGCTGGCGTTTTCATTTATCAGCAAAAAGGAAAACCAATTATGTCAGATATCACAATCTCCAGTCTGGAAGTGGTCAACGGGCATACGGATGTTATCTGCTCCACCAGTATCCGACACGTTGTGACGGTACGGAATATAGCACTGCAACAAACCGAAGCGCTTATCCGGCAACTGGCAGAAAACTCAGCACTGACAGAAATGATTGGAGGTAAAACCGCCCTGGACTGGGCCGATGAAACAGGATTTTCGCTGTGGCTGCTGGCTGACGGAGAAACCTGAAACCGCGATGAAAACCATCACCTGGAATCTCGACCGTGAAATCTGGCGTGACCTGATGCAACGTTCCGGGATGCTGAGTCTGATGGATGCACAGGACGGCGATACATGGCAGCGGTCACTGGAGTACGATAATTTTCCGGAAATCAGTGAAGAGAATATCCTGAGCAGATTTGAACAACTGCACCAGAGCAGGGATGAGGTGTTTGAGCGAGGGGGGGAGCAACGTTTTCAGGGGACTAAGCTGGGATTACAAAACCAACACACCCTGTAAATTTGGCAGTAAAATTATCGTCAACAATCTGGTGAGATGGGACCGGTGGGGATTTCATCTTATCACCGGGCAACAGGCCGACCGACTTGCCGATCTGGAAAGAATACTGCATCTGTTCAGCAATAAACCAGTCCCCGATTGCAGGGAAAACATCACCATTCATCTGGATGACCACATCCAGTCTGTTCAGGGTAAAGAGTGCTATGAAGATGAGATGTTCATCATTAAATATTTTAAGAAGGGCTCCGCGCATATCACGTTCAGGAAACCAGAACTGGTTGACAGATTGAATGCTATTATCGCAAAACACTATCCTGACATGCTGCTAGTATAGCTTTGTCAATATGGTTAAAGTTTGGAAATTGTCCGATAAGAGATGAACGCGGGTCATATAAACCGGTTTCAGATGGCATACCCAGTGGCATACTGTCTGAAATCAGAAATAAAAAAGCGCATGTCAAACAATGACATGCGCTCATAATATGGCGGTGAGGGGGGGATTCGAACCCCCGATACGTTGCCGTATACACACTTTCCAGGCGTGCTCCTTCAGCCACTCGGACACCTCACCATATTGTCGTTCCCGCGTTACCGGAACGGGCGCTAATGTAGGGAAATCCTGCGCCTGCGTCAATCAACTTTTCGAAAAAAGCGCGCGTTTATACAAACTTCAGGCAACATGCAGCTTTATTAAGCGGAAACTGCTTTTTTTGCCAGCGACCGGGAATTTGCTATGCTGATCATCCCATTGAAAACGATGATAATAAGCGCGCCAGATGGCCGCAATAACCCCCAGGAGTTTATATGGAGATCATTTTTTATCACCCTACCTTCGACGTCAGCTGGTGGATCGCTGCGCTGGAAAAGGCGATCCCGGAAGCCCGCGTTCGGCAGTGGAAAGAGGGGGATAACAATCCGGCAGATTATGCGCTTGTCTGGCACCCGCCCGTGGAAATGCTCGAAGGGCGCAAGCTCAAAGCCGTATTTGCGCTTGGCGCGGGCGTGGATTCGATCCTCAGCAAACTGAAAGCGCATCCCACCATGCTCGACGCGTCAGTTCCCCTGTTCCGTCTGGAAGATACCGGTATGGGGCTGCAAATGCAGGAATACGCCGTCAGTCAGGTGCTGCACTGGTTCCGCCGCTTTGATGATTACCAGGCGCTGAAAAACCAGGGCCAGTGGCAGCCGCTGCCGGAATATACCCGCGAGGAATTTACCGTTGGGATTATGGGCGCTGGCGTACTGGGCGCTAAAGTGGCCGAAAGCCTGCAAAGATGGGGCTTCCCGCTGCGCTGCTGGAGCCGTAGCCGCAAATCCTGGCCGGGCGTTGAAAGCTACGCCGGTATGGAGGAACTCGACGCGTTTCTCAGTAAGACGCGGGTGCTGATCAATCTGCTGCCGAATACTGCGGAAACGGTCGGTATTATCAATGGCGAAAGGCTTAATCAGCTCCAGGATGGCGCCTATCTGCTTAACCTGGCGCGCGGCGTTCACGTGGTGGAAGAGGATCTGATCGGGGCGCTGAACAGCGAAAAACTGAAGGGCGCAATGCTCGATGTGTTCAGCCGTGAACCGTTGCCAGCCGATAGTCCGCTGTGGAAGCATCCGCGCGTGGCGATGACGCCGCACGTCGCGGCGGTGACGCGTCCGGCGCAGGCGGTGGAGTATATCTCCCGCACCATCCGCCAACTGGAGAAGGGCGAAGCGGTCAGCGGACAGGTCGATCGCGATCGCGGCTACTGAGACAAACCCGTTTCGCGCCGGGCTTCAACGTTATCTGTCTTCCCTGCCCTGAAGGACGGGGTTTTACGGCGCACCTGATAAATGCTGGCGATTCCTGCTATTCTTGACGAAAAATGACTACAGGAGAGAGTTATGTATCCCGTTGACCTGCATATGCATACCGTCGCCAGCACGCATGCCTACAGCACCCTTAGCGATTATATCACCCAGGCGAAGCGCCAGGGGCTTAAGCTGTTTGCCATCACCGATCATGGCCCGGACATGGCTGATGCGCCGCACCACTGGCATTTCATTAATATGCGCATCTGGCCGCGCGTGGTTGACGGGGTCGGGATCCTCAGAGGTATTGAGGCGAACATTAAAAACCTCGACGGCGAAATTGACTGCACGGGTCCCATGCTCGACTCGCTGGATTTGATTATCGCAGGCTTTCATGAGCCGGTGTTCGCGCCGCAGGATAAAGCTGCCAATACCCGGGCGATGATCGCGACGATGGCCAGCGGCGTGGTGCATATCATCAGCCATCCCGGCAATCCCAAATATCCGGTTGATATCACAGCGATTGCCGAGGCGGCCGCCAGATATCAGGTGGCGCTGGAGATAAATAACTCCTCTTTCCTCCATTCCCGTAAGGGAAGCGAAGCCAACTGTCGCGCGGTGGCTGCGGCGGTGCGTGACGCAGGCGGCTGGGTCGCGCTGGGTTCCGATTCGCATACGGCGTTTACCATGGGCGATTTCAGCGAGTGTCGTAAAATCCTTGATGACGTGGATTTTCCGGAAGATCGCATCCTGAACGTTACGCCAGCGCGGCTACTGAACTTCCTTGAATCACGCGGGATGGCGCCCATTCCTGAATTTGCTGACCTTTAATGACCACCAACTGGACTATTTTGATGAACGAGTTTTCTATTCTGTGCCGCGTGCTGGGATCGCTGTATTACCGTCAACCGCAGGATCCGCTGCTGGTTCCGCTTTTTACCCTGATCCGCGAAGGGAAGCTGTCGGCAAACTGGCCGCTTGAACAGGATGAGCTGTTAACCCGCTTGCAGAAGAGTTGCGATATGGCGCAGCTGGCGGCGGATTACAATGCGCTGTTTGTTGGCACCGGTTGCGCAGTACCGCCGTATCGTAGCGCCTGGGTCGAAGGCGCGACGGAAGCAGAGGTTCGCGCATTTCTCTCCGCGCGCGGGATGCCGCTTGCCGATACCCCAGCCGACCATATCGGCACACTGCTGCTGGCGGCCTCGTGGCTGGAAGATCAGTCAGCGGAAGATGAAAGCGAAGCGCTGGAAACCCTGTTTGCTGAGTATATCCTGCCGTGGTGCGGCACCTTTCTCGGGAAAGTCGAAGCCCATGCCACCACGCCATTCTGGCGTACAATGGCGCCGCTGACCCGCGATGCGATTGGCGCAATGTGGGATGAACTGGAAGAAAATTCAGCGGAATAATGTGATTTAAATCACCTTCATTTGCAACGCGCATTAATGCTTGCATAAATTGTGTGCGCGATCTCATTCGTGGCGGCGTTTTCTGCTATTATGCGCCGCATGAACAGACTTCTTCCTATTGCAATCACAACGGGCATTCTCTCCGGCGTCTGGGGATGGGTGGCCGTTTCTTTTGGCTTGTTGAGCTGGGCTGGCTTTTTGGGCTGTACGGCCTATTTCGCCTGTCCGCAAGGCGGCCTGAAAGGGCTGGTCATTTCAGCCGCCACGCTGTTGAGCGGAGTGGTCTGGGCGCTGGTCATTATTCATGGCAGCGCGCTTACGCCGCATCTCGCTATTGTCGGATATGTTATGACAGGCTTTGTCGCCTTTCTGATGTGCCTTCAGGCAAAGCAGACGTTGCTGTCATTCGTGCCGGGGACTTTTATTGGCGCATGTGCGACCTTTGCCGGGCAGGGTGACTGGGCGCTGGTGCTGGCGTCGCTGGCGGTTGGTTTACTCTTTGGCTACGCGATGAAAAACAGCGGGCTGTGGCTGGCGTCGCGCCGTGAAAGGCAGGGTGTGCGAGCGGTTGCCAGTAAATAAGCAGCGCCAGAAGGCGCTGCGTCGGAAACAATCAGTAGGCCGGAATCTCCGGACTATTTTCAGGACTCTGGCGGCACCGACATCTGTCGGTATTTCACCAGAATATCATTCTGTCTGTCTGCTTTATTCTGCAAATCCCACAGCCCGCGATCGATACCATCGTTAATCAGGAAAATGACCCCGGTTTCTATCGCCGACATCAGACATAGCATCACCGGTTCGTTGGAGGTGTAGCCAATTTCGCCTTCCAGCAGTCGCTGATAGTCGATAAAGCGGAATACACCGGCTTGGACTTCATAAGACAAAATGGTTTTGCTGGTATTGACCGAGGAAAGGATCTCGCCGGTGCTGACGTTAACCACCCGCAGGTTCACCGCAATCTGATCCAGCTGATACTGCGTATCGGCGCCAATCCCGAAATAGCGGGCGCCCGCGCCGCCAGATTTGACATTGCTTTCGTAACCGATAATTGAGCCTTCAACCATAATATTCGCGGCGGTGAGCGACGGTAGCGGAATACGGTTATTGATAGCGACAGTGCCGTTTTCCTGCGCGGCGCGAATGATCTTACGTTCGTTGAGCAGGTTTTGCAGCCCCTGGCGCTCAAGCGGAATAAACCAGCGCGAATCCTTCAGCGCCGTCACCAGCATGGCGGTGGCGCTTTGCGGCACCGCGGTGGAAAAGTTACTGGCCGGGTAAGGTTTAAACTGTCCGGTTTCATCCTGAATGTTATAAACAGAGACAAATATTTTGCCGGTGGGGACGGGTAAATGGGTTAAATCTTTATAGCTTTGCGCACGCGGCATTAACGTCGGCTTAGCCGCTTCTTTTGGCGGAGTGGTTAAGCATCCGCTGAGCAGTGTCACGGCGATTAAAATAAGTAAGCGCTGCATGGTTTATTCCTTACGCGGCCAGGGCCTAAAAATCGGTGGATTGAGACTGTAAGCCCGACACTTCAATCGTCGAGGTTTTTCCCGTTTTCCTGTCCGTGACGTTGAGCTGCAACTGCCCGTCACGGTTGGCGATATCCACGATAAAATCATTGGTCACCATCCGGCCTGGTTTGCCGGTATTTATATTGGTCAACAGCCCGCCCAAAATCTGCGACTGAATAGCCTGGGTAAAGTTATCCAGCGCGGAGGGCATTTCCACGCCGTAATCGTCATCATAACTGGGATCTTTATAAGAATTCTGCGCCTGCGCGCTGTTCAGTAAAAAAGAGCCGTTATTCGGATTCCCACCAAAATTAGGGTTACGGAACTGAAAGGTCATATTACCGGCCCAGCTCAACGGCGAAATAAGCATGAGCGCCACTACTGCATGTTTGACACACATTACAGCCTCCGGAGAAAAATCATATTTTAGAATTCGTCATGCGTTAAATCGCCAGTGCTCAATAGCGCTTGATCTATTTGCCGGCGGTTTAAGGCTTCCTCAGTTTGTGCCAGTGCAAAGACAACCGTTCTTTCAAAGTCTCTTTTCGTTGGAAATAAAAAAGTCTGGAAAATAACGTCCTGATTTATCGTTATGGTGATCCAGCTTCCCCAACGCGCGCTGGGTCGTTCATTAATGGTTAAATTACCGGTGTATTCACTTTCCCACTTTTCACTAAACGCACGATAAAAATCGTGGCCGACAGACGAGACGGTATGGTCAGTGAGCAGGCCGGGTACCTCAACTTCTACAGCGTGCAGTTGCCCGCCAGCGAGCAGGCAATGCGCCGCCAAAAGCCAACTTAAATAGCGTTTCATGGCGTTAGCGCCTGAGGTTATCGTTTGCCCACGATACCGCCTGCGTACGGTTTTTAACCGCTATCTTCTTGAAAAGATTATAAAGATGGGTTTTTACCGTATTTTCACTGATAAACAGTGAGCGCGCGATTTCGATATTTGAAGCGCCAATGCGCAGTTTATTGAGGATCTCTTTTTCCCGGTGAGTCAGGAGAGCGGACTCTGTCCCGTTGTAACGGTAATTGCCCGAGTGGGTGATCAGATAGCTTGCCAGCTTCTGCGAGAAATAGCATTCTCCGCGCAAAATGCCCTGCAGGCCGTAAACGACGCGTTCTTCATCCTCGGTGACGTAAAAAACGCCGTTGATGTGCGGCCAGCTTTCAATATCCCGGTAGGGGTAATCTTCCGGCGTATTTAATAATAATGTCCTGATATTGTTGTTTTTCCTGGCTAAATTTTCCTGCCAGTAGTGAATAAGTTTTTTATCGGCCTCCATCATATCCACCAGCACGATACTACCGGCGGGAATATCATCCAGAGAACGTTGAATGTTATGCAATTTTCCGGAAACAGCCAGCGATTGCTTTAAGTGCTGCAATAATGCTGTTGCCTGCAGAGAGGGTTTGGTGATTAACAATAATGTATGACCATGAATACTATGGACTTCATTATACATGATGAAACTCCACTTTTTATTAGTCGCACATCTGACAGCTGCCTTTCATTAAATAAAGGCACCAGAAGTACTGACAGGTGTTGCACTGCTGTGTGTAGAATAAATAATTCTCACCCGGATGGGTGAAAATATTAATACAAACGAACGACGACTGATTTCAATCTAGCTATTACAAATCTTAAAGCAAGTGTTAAACTTGTAACAATATGTAAAATTATATATTAATTTGTTATCTCATGATGATTTTAAAGTTGATAATTGATAGTAAAGTTGTACATCAGAAAATTATTGCACAGTTTTATAAAGTCATACAAATAATGACATCTTGTTGTTTTTATTAAATTAAATGCAAGAAAATAGTGCAAAAGTTTTGCGGTTAAATTGTCAGCCGCCTGGCGTGTGTTCCTGGCGCTCTTTTCGACAGAAAAAAACGCTCCCGATCGCAGCTGGTTGCCGGGGAAGATGCTCGGGCGCGTTCCTGTCGCTGAAAATGGCGCAGAAGCGCTTCCCTGCGATTTTCATCTGATGAGAGGAGCAACTGACATAAGAGAAACAAATTACAGAGATGATAACTGCCGGTTTATGCGATTAGTAGCACTTTGGGGTGACTCCGTTTTAAAAAATACCACCGGTGGGTGAGTTATTAAAAATATTTCCCCGGACATACTCTTCATCGTAACGCGGCGTTAACAAATTATATGCCGATAATTAACTCGCTCGATAACCAGGTCCAGGGTGACAACATGAAAAACAAATTGTTATTTATGATGTTTACATTGCTGGGTGTGCCTGGAATGACTGCCGCAGCAGGCCCCGATTTAGCCGGAGCTGAATATAACTTTGCGGTAAATGAATTAAGCAAGTCCTCATTTAATCAGGCAGCCATTATTGGTCAGGTCGGCACAAATAATAGTGCGAAAATACGCCAGGACGGTTCAAAACTTTTGTCGGTGGTTTCGCAGGAAGGAGGAAGCAACCGGGCGAATGTAGACCAGTCAGGCACTTATAACTTTGCGTATATTGATCAGACGGGTAATGCCAATGATGCCAGTATATCGCAAAGTAATTACGGTAATACTGCGATGATTATCCAGAAAGGTTCTGGAAATAAAGCAAATATTACCCAGTATGGTACGCAGAAAACAGCAGTTGTAGTGCAGAGACAGTCGCAAATGGCAATTCGCGTTACGCAACGCTAATACATGGGCGGCAATTAAATCAATCCGATGGGGGTTTACCATGAAACTTTTACAAGTGGCAGCATTTGCAGCAATCGTGGTTTCTGGCAGTGCACTGGCAGGTTCTGTTCCGCAATGGGGCGGCGGCGGAAATCACGGCGGTGGCGGTAGCAGCACGGGTCCGGAATCCACCCTGAGCATTTATCAGTCAGGGGTTAATAACGCCGCGCTTGCGCTGCAAAGCGACGCTCGTAAATCAGAAACCACCATTCGTCAGGATGGTTTTGGTAACGGCGCGGATGTGGGTCAGGGGGCTGATAACAGCACCATCGAACTGACGCAAAGCGGCTTCAGAAACAACGCGACCATCGATCAGTGGAACGGTAAAAACTCGGATATCAGCGTCAGCCAGTACGGTGGCAATAACGCCGCGCTGGTTAACCAGACCGCCTCTGACTCCAGCGTTCTGGTCTCACAGGTGGGCTTTGGCAACAACGCCACGGCGAATCAGTACTGATTCTGTTTTAATGCAGAACAATAAACAGGGCGAAAGCCCTGTTTTTTTTCGGGAGGACAGCATGAATTCGTTCATACTTGTTGCCGCGCTTTCCAGCCAGATCGCTTTCAGCACCACGCAACAAGGCGATGTTTATACCATCATACCGCAGGTTACGCTGGCGCAACCCTGCGTCTGCCAGGTACAAATTTTAGCCCTCCGTGAAGGCGTGGCGGGGCAAAGTCGGTCACAGCAAAAGAAGACGCTTTCTTTACCCGCTAATCAACCCATTGATTTGACAAAACTCAGCTTAACTATTTCTCCACAGGATAACGTAAAAATTATTGTTACGGTGTCCGACGGACAGGCAATGCATTTATCACAACAATGGCCGCCTCCTGCGACATCTTCGTGATCGATGGCGGAGGCGAGGCTGCTGAGCTATGAATAAAGTAACGTGGAATACGTTACTCCCTGATTCAGCCTGCACAGCAGAAAGGGAAAAGCCCCTCAAGGATGACTCGTCATTGAGGAAAAAGTATGCAGCCACTTTCTGCTGTAAAGAGAACGGTTTTATCTCTCGGCCTTATTACGCTTTTCGCCGCCGCCGCGATGGCGGACGCAGATCGGCAGGGCGGCGTTATCCATTTCAGCGGCGAGATTGTTGAGCCGCCCTGCGATATCAGCCGCAGTGAGCAACGTCTGGCGCTCTCCTGTAGCCGCGAGGGACAAACCGAAACCCGCTATTATTCTTTCCATGAGCTGACCACTGCGCCGCAGCATTTTAAGGGGATTGCGTCAGTGGAAATGCAATATATTGATAAGCAAAATAAACTGGCGGTGATGAACATCGTCTACCACTAAACGCGCCCGGTGGGCGAGACAATGAAAAAAGCGATTTTCAGGGGAAGAGTGCGGTACACTTGATAAAGAAGGTCACGCAAGGGGAACCTATGAACTCGCGCATTCATGTTATTCACGGGGATATTACCACCGTTGCCGTTGATGCCATCGTCAACGCCGCAAATCCGTCACTGATGGGCGGCGGTGGCGTTGACGGAGCAATTCATCGCGCGGCAGGCCCGGAGCTGCTGGAGGCCTGTATGACGGTGCGCCGACAGCAGGGCGAGTGTCCGCCCGGCCATGCGGTCATTACCGCGGCAGGGCGTCTTCCGGCGAAAGCGGTGATCCATACCGTAGGCCCGATCTGGCGGGGTGGCGAGCATAACGAAGCGCAACTGCTGCATGACGCGTATCTGAACAGCCTGAACCTGGCGCTGGCGAATGGCTATCAGTCGATCGCCTTTCCGGCAATCAGCACGGGCGTATACGGCTACCCGCGTGCGGCTGCCGCGGAAATCGCGGTAAATACGATTTCGGAATTCATTACCCGTCGCGCTTCACCGGAGCAGATATACTTTGTCTGTTATGACGAAGAAACTACCCGACTATACCAGCGCTTACTTACCCAACAAGGCGACCAATGAGTTGACCCGGCTTGCCCGCGCCATCACCCCTCTGTGTGAACGTCACCCCGGCGAGTGCGGCCTGCTTGTTCTTGATGACAGTCTGGACGCCTTTGCGGCCCGTTATCGTCTGGTGGAAATGGCCGAGCGCACGCTGGATATTCAGTATTACATCTGGGAAGACGATATGTCCGGGCGTCTTCTGTTCTCGGTGCTGTTAGCGGCGGCAAAGCGCGGCGTTCACGTCCGGCTGCTGCTTGACGATAACAACACGCCCGGTCTGGATGACACGCTGCAACTGCTGGACAGCCATCCCAATATTGAAGTTCGCCTGTTTAACCCGTTCTCTTTTCGTATGCTCAGGGCGCTGGGCTATTTAACCGACTTCGCCAGGCTCAACCGGCGAATGCATAACAAAAGCTTTACCGTTGATGGCGTCGTTACGCTGGTGGGCGGGCGCAACGTTGGCGACGCCTATTTTGGCGCCGGGCAGGAGCCGTTGTTTTCCGACATCGACGTGATGGCGATTGGCCCGGTAGTTAGGGATGTGGCCGATGATTTCGAACGTTACTGGCGCTGCCGCTCGGTTTCGACGCTGAAATCGGTGCTGTCGCTCTCGGAAGAGGAGATCGCCTTTCGCATTGAGCAGCCGGAGTCCTGGTATAATGACGACATCACCCGCCGCTATCTGCATACCCTCGAAACCAGCCAGTTCATATCTCACCTTGAAAGCGCCTCCCTGCCGCTAATCTGGGCGAAAACGCGGCTGCTGAGCGACGATCCGTCAAAAGGCGAAGGGAAAGCGCAGCGTCACTCTCTATTGCCGCAGCGGCTTTTTGATGTGATGGGGTCGCCGGGGGAGCGGATCGATATCATTTCCGCCTATTTTGTCCCTACGCGGGCAGGCGTCGCCCAACTGCTGCAGCTGGTCAGGAAAGGGGTCAGGATTGCGATTCTGACCAACTCGCTGGCGGCGAACGACGTCGCCGTTGTCCATGCCGGCTACGCCCGCTGGCGCAAGAAGCTGCTGCGCTACGGCGTTGAACTGTACGAGCTTAAGCCCACGCGGGAACATGAAACGGTGGTGCACGACCGTGGCCTGACCGGGAATTCCGGCTCCAGCCTGCATGCCAAAACGTTCAGCATTGACGGCTGTAAGGTGTTTATCGGCTCGCTCAATTTTGATCCGCGCTCAACGCTGCTGAATACGGAGATGGGATTTGTCATCGAAAGTGAGAGGCTGGCGACGTTGATCCATAAGCGCTTCACCGAAAGCCAGCGTAACGCCGCCTGGCAATTACGTCTGGATCGCTGGGGGCGTATTAACTGGGTGGATCACCAGAATGACCAGCCGGTGGTGATAAAAAAAGAACCCGCTACCGGATTCTGGAAGCGGGTTCTGGTGCGACTGGCTAAAATATTGCCCGTCGAATGGCTACTGTAGACGGCTTAATGAGTCAGCCGCGGCGCTTTATCCTGACGGATCGCGGGTTTACCGGAGAAAAGGAATTTAAGCAGCGGAATGCGTAAATGAATTTCATACAGCACCAGCGCAATGCCGATAACGAATACCAGCCCGCAGAGAAATCCCAGCAAATTCGAGGCAATATGCGGCGTAATGTATGCGCCGAAAAACAGCGTCAGCGGATGGTGCACCAGATAGATAAACAGCGACGCGTTAACAAAGTAGGTGACGCGGGCCGACTGAAAATTCAGCAGGCGATGTCCCAGTGAAAACACCACGTTAACCATCCACAGTCCCATCAGCATCGTAATGACATATTCCGTTTCGTACATCCAGGCGTCGCCGCTGCCGTAGCGTTGATTGAGCAGATAGGCGACAAAGGCAACAGCCGCGCCCAGCGCGCACCCGCGCGAAGGGGTGGTGAACAGCGCCTTAAGCGGCGGGGAAATAAAGGCCAGCGCGCCTAAAATAAAGAAAGGCATATAAAAGAGCGTCTGCATGACGATAAAATTGAACATGCCGTCGCTGAGAATCGGCGGATAAATAACGAATATTGTCCGTCTTAGCGCCGCATACATCACGCCCAGTAAAAAGAAAATAAGCGTCAGTTCAGGCATGGAGATCGTGCTAAGACGCCGTGCGCTGCCCGCAGTCAGTTTTTTTCGCATCAGGCTAAATATCACCAGGCTTACGCTGGTTAATACCACCAGGACGAGTAAAAACCACAGGTGGGAAATTAATTCCCAGGCCAGCGTATTATATTTGTCATACAGGGAGAGGGCGTGCCAGCCGTCTGCTTTTCCTTTTACATATTGCAACATAATAAATTGCGGCAACGTCAGGAGCGGAATAGCGGTAAGCATAGGGATACCGACGCGTTCGACGCGCACTTTCCACCAGCGTTTCAGCGGGTAACGCAGAAACAGCATGTATGAAAAATAACCTGAAATAACAAAAAAGACCTGCATACGAAAGGCATGGATAAAATCGTTAAACAGCGTCAGCCACCAGGACGGCCCGGCGCTATTCACGTGCCAGATATGGCTGGAATAGATTAAGGAAATATGGAAAGGAATACCCAACAACATCAGCCAGGCGCGGATGGAGTCAAGAAAATATTCACGCTGCGCGGGTACGGGATTCATAGAGTTTTCGTATTCTCAATTCTCAGACTATTCGTCTTATCCATAAAGCGATTAATAGTTACAGTCGGTGGCAACCCTACACGAAGTATGACGGCCTGTCTCCAGGATAAGCACGCAAAGTGCAAAAGGCTCTGACGAATGCTTAAGGCATGAGCCAGCGTGCTGAACAATGCCGGGATTCAGTTGTCCTAACGCCTGATTATCCATTAAAATAGATCGGATCGATATAAGCACACAAAGGGGGAAGTGCTTACTAATTATGAAACATAAACCACAAATGATGAAAATGCGTTGGTTGGGTGCGGCGGTGATGTTAGCGCTTTCCACCACGTCAGGTTGGGCTTTCACCATCAATGACGTAGCAAAACAAGCTCAATCCTTAGCCGGTAAAGGCTATGAGGCGCCAAAAAGCAACTTGCCCTCCGTTTTCCGCGAGATGAAATACGCGGACTATCAGCAGATCCAGTTTAATCGCGAAAAAGCCTACTGGAACAACATCAAAACCCCATTCAAGCTCGAGTTCTACCATCAGGGTATGTACTTCGACACGCCGGTCAAAATCAATGAAGTGACCGCGACCACGGTAAAGCGCATCAAATACAGCCCGGACTACTTTAATTTCGGCAACGTTCAGCATGATAAAGACACCGTAAAAGATCTCGGGTTCGCCGGGTTTAAGGTGCTCTATCCCATCAACAGCAAAGATAAGAATGACGAAATCGTCAGCATGCTGGGGGCGAGCTATTTCCGCGTGCTCGGCGCCGGGCAGGTTTATGGCCTGTCGGCGCGTGGCCTGGCTATTGATACCGCGCTGCCCTCAGGCGAAGAGTTTCCCAGTTTCCGTGAGTTCTGGATCGAGCGTCCAAAACCGACTGACAAACGCCTGACGATATATGCGCTGCTGGATTCGCCGCGGGCGACCGGCGCCTACCGTTTCGTGATTATCCCAGGCCGCGATACCGTGGTCGACGTGCAGTCGAAAGTGTACCTGCGCGATAAAGTCGGCAAACTGGGCGTCGCGCCGTTAACCAGTATGTTCCTGTTTGGGCCGAACCAGCCGTCGCCGACCAGCAATTATCGTCCGGAGCTGCATGACTCCAACGGTCTGTCGATCCATGCCGGCAACGGCGAATGGATCTGGCGTCCGCTGAACAACCCGAAACACCTCGCGGTAAGCAGCTTCGCGATGGAAAACCCGCAGGGCTTCGGCCTGCTGCAGCGTGGTCGCGAGTTCTCTCGTTTTGAAGATCTCGACGACCGTTACGATCTGCGGCCAAGCGCCTGGATCACGCCGAAAGGCGAGTGGGGCAAAGGAAAGATCGAGCTGGTTGAAATTCCGACCAACGACGAAACCAACGATAACATCGTGGCTTACTGGACCCCGGATCAGCTGCCTGAAGCGGGCAAAGAGATGAACTTCAAATACACGCTGACCTTCAGCCGTGATGAAGACAAGCTCCATGCGCCGGATAACGCCTGGGTGCAGCAGACCCGTCGTTCAACCGGCGACGTGAAGCAGTCCAATCTCATTCGCCAGCCTGACGGCACTATCGCCTTTATCGTGGACTTTGCCGGTAGCGACATGAAAAAACTGCCGCCGGAGACGCCGGTGACTGCGCAGGCCAGCATCGGCGACAATGGCGAGATCGTCGAAAACGCCGTGCGTTACAACCCGGTCACCAAAGGCTGGCGTCTGACGCTGCGCGTCAAAGTGAAAGATGCGAAGAAAACCACTGAAATGCGCGCCGCGCTGGTCAATGCCGATCAGACGCTGAGTGAAACCTGGAGCTACCAGTTACCTGCCAATGAATAAGACAACTGAGTATATTGACGCAATGCCGCTTTCCGATATTGAGAAAGCGGCATTGCCGAAAACGGATATCCGCGCGGTGCATGAGGCGCTGGATGCCGGACATCGCCGTTACTCGCGAGAAGACGATTCACCGCAGGGATCGGTCAAAGCGCGCCTGCAACAAGCCTGGCCGGATTCACTGGCGGAAGGGCAACTGAGTAAGGATGACGAGGGACGCGACCAGCTTCAGGCGATGCCGAAGGCGAAACGTTCCTCAATGTTCCCGGACCCGTGGCGCACCAACCCGGTGGGGCGTTTCTGGGATCGCCTGCGCGGTCGCGATGTGACGCCGCGCTACCTCTCCCGTCTGACGAAAGAGGAGCAGGCCAGCGAGCAAAAATGGCGTACCGTCGGTACGATTCGGCGCTATATTTTGCTGCTGTTAACCCTGGCGCAGACCGTCGTCGCCACCTGGTATATGAAGACCATTCTTCCGTACCAGGGCTGGGCGCTGATCAATCCGGTCGATATGGTGGGGCAGGACCTGTGGGTCTCTTTTATGCAGCTGCTGCCCTATGTGCTGCAAACCGGCATCCTGATCCTGTTTGCGGTGCTGTTCTGCTGGGTATCCGCAGGTTTCTGGACCGCGCTGATGGGCTTTCTGCAATTGCTGATTGGTCGCGATAAGTACAGTATCTCCGCGTCAACGGTCGGCGACGAAGCGCTGAATCCGGAACACCGTACCGCGCTGATCATGCCTATCTGTAATGAAGACGTGGACCGCGTTTTCGCCGGGCTGCGCGCGACCTGGGAATCCGTGAAGGCGACCGGCAACGCGGCGCATTTCGACGTCTATATTCTCAGCGACAGCTACAATCCCGATATCTGCGTAGCCGAGCAGAAGGCGTGGATGGAGCTGATTGCCGAAGTGCAGGGCGAAGGACAGATCTTCTACCGCCGCCGCCGCCGCCGCGTGAAGCGCAAAAGCGGCAACATCGACGACTTCTGCCGCCGCTGGGGCAGCCAGTACAGCTACATGGTGGTGCTGGACGCCGACTCGGTTATGACCGGCGAGTGCCTGAGCGGCCTGGTGCGCCTGATGGAAGCGAACCCGAACGCCGGTATTATCCAGTCGTCGCCGAAGGCATCCGGGATGGACACCCTGTACGCCCGCTGCCAGCAGTTCGCCACCCGCGTTTACGGGCCGCTGTTTACCGCCGGGCTGCACTTCTGGCAGCTGGGTGAGTCGCACTACTGGGGCCATAACGCCATTATCCGCGTTAAGCCGTTCATTGAGCACTGCGCGCTGGCGCCGCTGCCGGGCGAAGGCTCGTTTGCGGGGTCGATTCTTTCCCACGACTTTGTGGAAGCCGCGCTGATGCGTCGCGCAGGGTGGGGCGTGTGGATCGCCTACGATCTGCCGGGCTCTTATGAAGAGCTGCCGCCGAACCTGCTCGATGAACTGAAGCGTGACCGCCGCTGGTGCCACGGCAACCTGATGAACTTCCGTCTGTTCCTGGTCAAAGGGATGCACCCGGTTCACCGCGCCGTGTTCCTCACCGGGGTGATGTCGTATCTCTCCGCGCCGCTGTGGTTTATGTTCCTTGCGCTGTCCACCGCGCTTCAGGTGGTTCACGCGCTGACCGAGCCGCAATACTTCCTGCAACCGCGCCAGCTGTTTCCGGTGTGGCCGCAGTGGCGTCCTGAACTGGCGATTGCCCTGTTCGCTTCGACGATGGTGCTGCTGTTCCTGCCGAAGCTGCTGAGCATTTTGCTTATCTGGTGTAAAGGCACGAAAGAGTACGGCGGGTTTATTCGCGTCACGCTGTCGCTGCTGCTGGAGGTGCTGTTCTCCGTGCTGCTGGCGCCGGTGCGTATGCTGTTCCATACCGTGTTTGTCGTCAGCGCCTTCCTCGGCTGGGAAGTGGTGTGGAATTCGCCGCAGCGCGACGATGACTCCACCCCGTGGGGCGAAGCGTTTATGCGTCACGGTTCGCAGCTGCTGCTCGGCCTGGTGTGGGCGGTTGGCATGGCGTGGCTGGATCTGCGCTTCCTGTTCTGGCTGGCGCCGATCGTATTTTCGCTGATCCTGTCGCCGTTCGTGTCGGTGATCTCCAGCCGCTCGACGGTCGGACTGCGCACGAAACGCTGGAAGCTGTTCCTGATCCCGGAAGAGTACTCTCCGCCGCAGGTGCTGGTGGATACCGACAGGTATCTGGCGCTGAACCGCAGCCGCAGCCTCGCGGATGGCTTTATGCATGCGGTGTTTAACCCGTCGTTTAACGCGCTGGCTACCGCAATGGCCACCGCGCGTCACCGGGCAAGCCAGGTGCTGGAAATTGCCCGCGATCGTCACGTCGAACAGGCGCTGAACGAAACGCCGGAGAAACTCAATCGCGACCGCCGTCTGGTTCTGCTGAGCGATCCGGTTACGATGGCGCGACTGCACTATCGCGTATGGCATTCACCTGAGCGCTATTCTTCCTGGGTGAATTACTATCAGGACATTACGCTGAACCCGCAGGCGTTGCGTAAACCGTAAGACGGTGATGCCGGATGCGCTACCCGTATCCGGCATCAATAAAGCTTAATACCGGCTTGCGCCGGTATTTTTTTACACGAAGAGAACCAGGGGAGTAATGTATGCGCATTATCGCAGCGGCTATGATGGTCATCTTGTTAAGCGGCTGCGGCAGCATTATCAGTCGCACCGTTCCCGGACAGGGGCACGGTAATCAGTACTATCCGGGAGTGCAGTGGGATGTACGGGATTCCGCATGGCGCTATCTCACCATTCTCGATCTGCCGTTCTCCCTGGTGTTTGATACGCTGCTGTTGCCGATTGATCTCCACCACGGCCCCTATGAGTAATTAGCGCTCATCCCACTCATCAGCAGCGGTCTGTCCTTCTTCGGTGTCCAGCGGAGGCTCAAGCTGAAATTCACCTTCATCCCACTCATGCAGCGTATTTTCTTCCTGCCACTCCTGGCGGATCTCTATCTCATCATAATCGCCGTCAAAAATGCTTTGCGCGGCTTCACCGCTTAGCAGCGGCAGGCATTCGCCTTCTTCCCCTTCGTCGGCGAAGAATTCCACCTGCCACATGATGTCGCCATCCTGCATCACATACTTTTGCACGTTAAACTGTTGTACATTGGCTTCATCCTGATCGACCTCAGGATTGTCCGCCAGAAATTCTTCACGGGCTGCGTCAATGGCTTCTTCCAGCGTTGCGTACATAGTCATCAGAGTCTCCCTTTGATTTGATGAGTTATTCAGGGAAAGAATAGCTGATTCTCCGGTTTTGCAAGTATGAATACTGAAAAATCATCCGCTAGCGCGCGACGCGACGCGCCGACGCAGGCTGTTCCATGAGTAAAACGCGTTGAACAGCACCACGCCGGCGGTAACCAGAAAGACGGCGCGGAAGCCGTAGTTCGCGGAGATTGCCGCCCCCATCAGCGGCCCCGTTACGTTGCCGATATCGCGAAACGACTGGTTATAGCTGAAAATACGCCCGGCGATCTGGCTGGTGGAGTTATAAACCAGCAGCGTTTGTACCGCGGGAAGCAGCGCGCCGTCCGCCGCGCCCAGTAAAAAGCGCAGAACCGCCAGCTGCCACGGCGTCTGGACGAAAGACATCGGGATCAGCAGCAGAACAGAAACGATCAGCGCGACGATCAATATTTTTTCCGGGCCGATCCGATCCCCAAGCTTCCCCAGCCGCGGCGCGCTGAGCAGCGCCGCAACGCCGGGAACTGAGGCGATCATGCCGCTGATAAAGGCGATATTGCTGACGTTACCGGCCAGTTCGCGGACGTACAGCGTCAGGATGGGTGCGATAGAGCCCGTGGCGACCTGAATAATCAGCGTGGTGACAAACAGGCTCAGTACCAGCTTTGGATTTTTTAGCGAGGCGACCACTTCCCGCACGTGTAACATCTCTTTTTTACTGACCGGCTTAAAATTCTCGCGAATAAAAAACAGCGTCAGTAAAAAACAGATCAGCAGCACGCTGGCGGTGATAAAAAATACCGGGCGCAGGCCGTACTGGTCGGCGAGCAGTCCGCCCGCCAGCGGGCCAAGCAGCGCGCCGCTGACGCCGCCGGTGGAGAGCGTGCCCAGCGCCCAGCCGCTTTTGTTGCGCGGTACCTGGGTGGCAATCAGGGCGTTGGCGTTAGGGATAAAGCCGCCGAGCAAGCCGAGCAGCGCGCGCAGCACCAGCAGTTGCCAGATATTCTGCGCGACGCCCATCAGCACCATTACAATCGCCATGCCCAGCGCGGAACGCAGCAGCATAATTTTTCTGCCCTTGCGGTCGGCAAGCCCGCCCCAGAACGGCGAGGCGATAGCGGAGAATAAAAACGTGATGCTGAACACCAGGCCAGACCACATGTTCAGCGCACTGTGGCCCGTTACGCCAAGCTGCTCGACGTAAAGCGGCAGGAAGGGCATCACCAGGCTGAAAGCGGCGCCGGTTAAGAAACAGCCGAGCCAGGCGACGGTAAGATTACGTTTCCAGTTTATGGGTATCTCAGAGGTTGACATGGCGCTCCGCAGTATGATGCGCTGTCTGCGCAGGAAAAAAATAATATAAATTAAGCACATTAATTATGCGCCGCAGTCGGAAAGCCTGCAATGTGGGTCGCTTTTAAAGCTAAAACAGGGATAAAGCAGCCCGCCAGGGGCTGCGAAGGGAAGCGTCAGTAGCGGGAAGGAACGCCTTCAGGACGTGTCTTGAAGCGGCGATGCAGCCACATATACTGCTCCGGCGCCATCATGATGCACTTCTCGACAATCTTGTTCATCCAGGCCGCCGTGATTTCCGCATTTTCCAGCGGCGGTGAGCACTCCGGCGGCAACATGATTAACTGGTAGCCTGTGCCGTCGGGTTTACGCCGCGGCACGAAAGGTACCAGACAGGCGTTGGACATCTTTGAGAGCATCCAGGTGCCGGAGGTCGTGGCGGCCTGTTCGACGGCGAACAGCGGCACGAACACGCTGGCGCGCGGGCCATAGTCATGATCCGGCGCATACCAGACCACTTCGCCTTTCTTCAGCGCCTTGATCATACCTTTCAGGTCTTTGCGATCGAGCATCGATTTATTAGAGCGCATTCGTCCCCAGGTCTGTAGCCAGTCGAGCAGGGGGTTATCGTTTGGCCGGTACACCCCGATCCCCGGTTCCTGCAGGCCGAACTGACGCGCCCCCAGCTCCAGCGTCAGGAAGTGTAGCCCTACCAGCAAAATGCCGCGCTGCTGCGCCTGAACGTCGCGGATATGCTCCATACCGATTACTTCGGTCCAGCGCGAAATCCGCCGGTCGGGCCAGAACCAGGCCATGCCGGTTTCCATCAAGCCCATGCCGACCGATTCAAAGTTTTTGACTACCAGCGCCTGTCGCTCCTGCTCGCTCATATCCGGGAAGCACAGTTCGAGATTGCGCCGGGCAACTTTCGCGCGTTGCTTCATCAGACGAAGCGCCAGATGTCCCAGCAGATGGCCTAAGCGATAGATGAGGGGATAGGGCAGTTGCACGACCAACCAAAGTGCGCCAATACCGAGCCAGGTTAACCAGTACCGTGGATGCAGTAGTGCTGCGGAGAACTTAGGTAAATTCGTCATCTCTTTCCTGTTATGAACCAAAAACGGGCAATTATCTGTATTGTGGCATTTTTTTGCCTGCAGCAAAAATCCGCGCGGCGGATATGGCGATAATTCCGACAAATGTTGTTAAATTTTTAGAATGAAGAAGGAAATGTAGCGCAAAATGTGTGGATGTAAATTGGCATCAATTGCTATATGATGCCGCCCGATTTTGCTTTTCACTTATTGCAGGAACCGTACACCATGCCAGTGTTACACAACCGCATCTCGAATGACCTCCTGAAAGCCCGGATGCTGGCTGAAACAGAGCCGCGCACGACGATCTCATTCTATAAATATTTTACTATCGCTAATCCGCAGGCCGCGCGCGACGCGCTGTATCAGCGGTTCAGCGCGCTGAACGTCTTTGGTCGCGTCTACCTGGCGCAGGAGGGCATTAACGCCCAGATCAGCGTGCCGCAAAGCCAGCTCGACAATTTCCGTCAGCAGCTTTACGCCTTCGACCCGGCGCTGGACGGGCTGCGGCTGAACATCGCGCTGGATGACGACGGGAAATCGTTCTGGGTCTTGCGCATGAAGGTGCGCGATCGCATCGTCGCGGACGGCATTGACGATCCGCGCTTTGACGCCAGCAACGTCGGCGATTACCTGCAGGCCGCGGAAGTCAACGCGATGCTTGACGATCCCGATGCGGTGTTTATCGATATGCGTAACCACTATGAATATGAAGTGGGCCATTTCGAGAACGCGCTGGAAATTCCGGCTGATACCTTCCGCGAGCAGTTGCCGAAAGCGATCGAAATGATGCAGGAACATAAAGACAAAAAAATTGTGATGTACTGCACCGGCGGCATTCGTTGTGAAAAAGCCAGCGCCTGGATGAAACATAACGGCTTTAACAAGGTGTGGCACATTGAAGGCGGCATCATCGAATATGCGCGCAGGGCGCGCGAGCAGGGGCTACCGGTACGCTTTATCGGTAAGAACTTTGTTTTTGATGAGCGGATGGGCGAGCGTATTTCCGAAGAGGTGATCGCCCACTGTCACCAGTGCGGCGCGCCGTGCGACAGCCACACCAACTGCAAAAACGACGGCTGTCATCTGCTGTTTATTCAGTGTCCGGCCTGTGCGGAGAAGTTTACAGGATGCTGTAGCGAGCTGTGCTGCGAAGAGCTTGAGCTGCCGGAAGAGGAGCAGCGCCGCCGTCGCGCGGGGCGTGAGAACGGCAACAAGATTTTTAATAAATCGCGCGGGCGACTGAATACCGTGCTCGGTATCCCCGATCCTGCTGAGTAACCTGTGCCGGATGGCGTTATCCGGCCCGGTAATCCATACCAGTCGGTAGGCCCGGTAAGCGTCAGCGCCACCGGGCATTCGCGACGTTATTTCTGCTGAACGCCTTCAACCGAGATGATCAGATCCACTTCCTGCGACACCGGTCCCAGATCCTTGGTGATATTGAAGTCCTTCAGCTTAATTTTGCCTTCCGCTTCAAAGCCTGCGCGCTTGCTGCCCCACGGATCGTCACCCTGACCGATCATTTTCGCTTCCAGGGTAACCGGTTTGGTCACCCCGTTTAAGGTCAGATTACCGGTAATATCCAGTTCATCGCCATCTTTCTTCACGCTGGTGGAGGTGAAGGTGGCCTGCGGGAATTTCGCCACGTTGAGGAAATCAGCGCTGCGCAGGTGCTTGTCGCGCTCGGCGTGGTTGGTGTCAACGCTGTTCGTGTTAATGGTGACGTTCACCTTATCGGCGGCAGGGTTCTTTTCGTCAAAGGTAAAAGTGCCGTCGAAATCTTTAAACGTGCCGTACAGCCAGCTGTAGCCCAGATGCTGAATACGGAAATTAATAAAGGCGTGTTGGCCTTCTTTGTCGATTTTATAGTCCGCCGCCAGCGCGGAACCGGTGGTGAACAGCAGTGAGGCGAAGGTTAAACCCAGCAGGCTTTTTTTCATTTTTCAGCTCCATAGTCAGATGACGATTTACCCAGCATACGCTTGAGGGTGTCGTCTTTATCGATAAAGTGGTGTTTGAAGGCCATCAGGCCATGCAGAACAGAGAGAATCACCACCGTCCAGGCCAGCCACAGATGTACGCTTCCGGCGAGGTCGGCCTGCGCGCCGGCGTCGGCGAAGGTCGCCGGTACGTCGAACCAGCCAAATACGCTGATCGGCTTGCCGTCAGCCGTCGAGATCAGGTATCCGCTGATGACAATGGCGAACAGCAGCAGATACAAGGCCATGTGCGCCAGCGAGGCGCCAGTGCGGATGAGCGGGGAGTAGCTTTGCAGCGGACCGGGCGGTGGCGACAGGAAACGCCAGACGATGCGTATCACCAGCCCCATCATCAGCAGAATACCAATGCTTTTGTGGATCTCCGGCCCCTGATGATACCAGCCATCGTAATAGCTGAGTGACACCATCCACAGACCCAGGCCGAACATGCCGTAAACCACAAGGGCGGTCAGCCAGTGCAGGGCAATAGAGAAAAAACCATAGCGTTGCGGAGTATTTGAAAACTGCATAAACACACCAGATGATATTTCGGGATGGAATGAAAATGGCGCGTAAATGACATTAATGCAACTAAAAAATAACGTAGCTTCGCTTTTTTTATTTTTATTCAAAAATTTAGCGTTAATTAATAAAATTACTTCAAAGGATTCGTTAAGTCTCACGCTCAGGTGAGAAAGGGCAACGTATGCAGGAAAGCGGTGTCGTTCAAAATATCCCAACGAAACTGGCGATAAATTCAGTTTTTGTCAATATTTGTCAGGGCGACGGTCAGAAGAAGTAGATGTAAATAACGTCCAGAATCGCCAGCAGCGACCATAAGAAAATGTACAGCATAAAATGCTGGCGAATATTGTTTACCCAGAACTGAAACAGACGACGCATTATTGTTATTCACACCAGAAAAAGGGCCTCCTGGCGAGGCCGTTATGCCGTCAGGCCGTAAAACGGGCCAGCCGGAAGGGGGTCAGGTCAAAGCCAGACGGCTTATTTTGCGCGAAATCGGCGGCAATTTCACCCAGTACCGAAGCAAATTTAAAGCCGTGACCGCTAAGACCGGTGATCACCAGCGTGTTATCGTGGCCGGGCAGCGTGTCGATGATGAAATCTTCATCCGGCGAATTGTCGTAGGTACAGGTCGCGCCATATAAGCAGCAGCCGATGCCGGGAAGCACGTTGCGCAGGAACGGGAACGCTTCGGCGCCATCGCTGGCGACCGCGGCGAAGGGCTTGCGTTCTTCTTCGTGCTGGATGACCTGACCGCCGTTATGCCTGCCGATCTTCAGCGCGTCGTTTTCTGCCGGGAAGCCATAGAACTGATCGCCGTTGAGCAGCTCGCCGGTAAAGGCGGGAAAGTTGTTTTTGCTGCTGTAGCGGCCATCCGCCTGATACCAGGCAAACACTTTGCGCACGGGCTGGACAGGCAGGTCGGGCAGCAGCTTCTGCACCCAGGTTCCCGCGCTGACCAGCGCTTTCTTCGCGCGATATTCGCCGTCTGCCGTCTCAACCGTGACGCCGCCATCCTCATCGTGATGAATTGCCGTTACCGGGCAGTTGAAAAGCTGGGCGCAACCTCCCTCTTTCGCCAGCCGAATCCAGGTTTTGATCGCCAGTTCGCTGCGTAAAAAGCCGGAGTCGGCTTCAAACAGGCCGATATAATCATCGGGTACGCGAATTTCCGGCCAGCGCGCCATGATGGCGGCGGCGTCCAGTTGTTCGACGTTGAGCTGCCACTGCTTCGCGCTGCTGGCGACGTTGGCAAGAAACGCCGAGTGAGCGGGACCCAGATTGATCACCCCGGAGCGGACAAAAACGGGCTCCTCAGCGTCGGCGGAGAGTTCATCCCACAGCGTCTGGGCGCGCAGCACCAGCGGGACATATTTCTCGCCTTCGCCGTAAGCGTGACGGATTAATCGCGTGTCGCCATGATGGCTTCCCTGCTGATGCGGCGGCAGATGCGCATCGATCATCAGCACCTTCAGTCCGGCGCGGGTGGCGTAGTAACCAGCGGCCGCCCCTACGGAGCCGCTGCCTGCAATAAGTAAATCGTATGTCATCGGTTTCTCTCTGCTGTCGCGATAAATGCAGAGTAATTAAGTGAACCGGGTTATACAACCCGGAAATGGCAAAGGCACCGTGAAGGTGCCTTTTTGAGTGATATAACCGTCTCGTTAATGACGACGGTACTCATTTTCCTGGTAGTCGCCGGATTCAATTTTAGCGATACCCGCTTCTAATATCGAAATGAATTGTCTGGCAACATCGGTGGTTAACCAGAGCGTTTGACCTATTTCCGTTTCGTCCGTTTCAGAGCGATTTGGGGTCTGGTAGTGCAAACGCAGCATCAGCGCGTCATAGCTGTCTACGGTGCTGATGTCCCATCCCACAAGCGGATGAGTCTGAATGACTTCATTATTTTTTTCCATCATGCCCCCTAATTCGTGTTACAAGACAACGGCTTTCGAGGTTCAATGCGTTTTATCTGAAGCAACTTCAGTATATCAATAAATAAGGGTATCCAGCGAAAATTTAAAGAGGGAAGAGGATAATTTCTGCATTTTAAGAGTTTTGCGGATAATTAATCACCAGTTTATTCATTAATTTTAAGTATGTTATGCAGTTATTTTGATGATAGCTGAAATTATAACCATTTGACGATTTATTCACCGGCGCGCTGCCAGCGGGGCGGCATAATTTAAAAAAGCCGGGGCGACCCGGCAAAAACACAACGGCAGAGCTTTTTATTCTGTAATGAACCAGTCATCGGCGCTTTCCCAGGTTTCCTGGAGAATTTCGCTGATACGCTGTTTATCTTCTTTTGTCGCGCCGATGACGGACAAATTATTCGCAGCGGCATAACGCACGGTGACGTTACCGTCGTTATCGGGGAAGTGGTGGGTAATACGACGAGAGAGTTCTTCCGCCAGCGCGTCAATCGCGCCAGCAGGCAAAGGTGAAGTTTTAGCAATGGTGACTTCAATACGCATAATCGCCCCCTGTTGAATATACTGGTTATTTATACAGTTAATTAAGCCAGCTTACAACAGGCGGCGCGGTTTTTTTTAGGCTTTCACCGACCAGCGCAGCGTTTCTCCGCCGAGGAAGGGAACCAGCGTATCGTCGGCGACGCGAATGCTTTCGGGCACCTGCTGTTCTTCACGTACCAGTTCAACAAAGGTTTCATTGACCGGCAGGCCATAGAAGCGCGGCCCGTTCAGAGAGCAGAACGCTTCAAAATGCGCCAGGGCGTTCATTTCCTCAAACACGCTGGCGTAGCTGGCCAGCGCCGTCGGCGCGTTAAAGCAGCCCGCGCAGCCGCAGCCTGACTCTTTGCGATGACGGGCGTGCGGCGCCGAGTCGGTGCCGAGAAATGCGCGCTCAAAGCCGCTGGCGACCAGTTCGCGCAGCGCCTGCTGGTGCACGTTGCGCTTGAGGATCGGCAGGCAGTACAGATGGGGACGAATACCGCCGACCAGCATGTGGTTACGATTAAACATCAAATGCTGCGGCGTGATTGTCGCCGCCAGCAGTTCATTACTGTCGCGGACATACTCTGCGGCGTCTTTGGTGGTGATATGCTCAAAAACCACTTTCAGCGCGGGCAGACGCTGGCGCAGCGGTTCCATTACCGTCTCGATAAAACGCGCTTCGCGGTCAAAAATATCAATCTCTGCATGGGTAACCTCGCCATGCACCAGCAGCGGCATGCCGAGTTTTTCCATCCGCTCCAGCACCGGCATAATGGCATCAATGGAGGTTACGCCGTGGCTGGAGTTGGTGGTGGCATTTGCCGGATACAGTTTTGCCGCGGTAAACACGCCTTCGCGAAAGCCGCGCTCCAGTTCATCCGGATTCAGGGTGTCGGTTAAATAGCAGGTCATCAGCGGGGTAAAAGTATGACCGGCCGGGACGGCGTCGAGAATGCGCTGGCGGTAAGCGATAGCGGCGTCAACCGTGGTAACTGGCGGCGCCAGGTTTGGCATCACAATGGCGCGCGCGTAAATTTCGCTGGTATACGGCACGACCGTTTGCAGCATGTCGCCATCGCGGAGGTGAAGGTGCCAGTCGTCTGGGCGGCGGATCTTTAAAACCTGGGAGGGTGCTGTCATCAATATGCTCCGGCTGAGGGTGTCATTTTTGCCGGAAACCAAGGATAAGCGGAAACGTTTTCGTTTGCACGTAAAAAAGGGCGCAGTCGCGCCCTTATTGTTTTAATCGGTAAACGGGATGACGATTTCGCCCGGCTTCACTTCAATGCCTTTGGCGTATTTCTTCGCCATCGCTTCGCCTTCGCTGCCATCTTCGCGCAGAACGTAAGCCGGTTGCTGATTAAAATAGTTGCGCAGCGACTGATTCAGATAGGGCATCAGCGTTTGCATCACGGTCTGCATTTTTTCCGGCGTGACGGTAGCATCCACCACCTCCATCTCCTGGAGGAAGATTGCCCCTTTCTCTTTGTTAAATACCGGCAGCGCCTTTAGCTTCAGCTTCATCGTCGCTTTCTGGCTGCCAAAGAGGGAGTTCATATCCAGGCTGGCATCGCCGGTCAGGGTGACTTTGTTCGGCTCTTCACGTCCGATCTGGCTGGCCAGGTTATTCAGGACAATATGCGCGTCCGCAACGCCCGGCAGACCGATGTCTTTGGCAAAGCGGTTATGCTTTTCAAGCGCCTGATTAATTTCCTGTTCGCTTACGGTGTACTGCGTGAGCTGGTTACAGCCGACCAGCAGGCCGCCAACCATCAGCGCAGCGGCAAAAAAAATCTTCTTCATGAATTTCCTCAACATGATGCATTCGTCACGATCCTGACAGAAAGCAGCATGCGGCACCAGCGTAATTCGCGCCAGTAGAAAAAACCGAAAATAGCGGCGGCTGTAGTAACGCCGCCGCCCGCGAAGGTTATATCGCCATCGACGATAACAGATTCACCTGCGTCTGCTTCGCCATATTATCGCGATAGTCCGCCACCCGCGTCGGCCAGGTGACGCCCGACACCAGCGTCAGGTTGCGAAGCAAAGGAAAGAGCTGAAAGTCATCTTCCGACAGTTCGCCGTTCACGGCGTTGGGTTGAACGATGAGCTTATCCAGCGCGCGCAGGTCGTCGCTGATTTTTTTAGTCAGCCCCGCGGAGTGGGCCAGATGGTCGGCAAAACTGCCAATCGTCGCCTCTTTTTTATCAATAAAATAGCGGCGGGCCGACGGCGTGGAAAATTCGTCGAAGGCGGATTGAGCAAAGCGCGGCAGCAGCAGCTGATTGGCATAGCCGTTCACTTTTCGCAGCCACTCTGCAATCGCCGGATTTTGCTTGCCGGTCAGCAGCGGTTTGCCATCACTCTTGTCGACATAATGGACGATATCCATGCTTTCAGCCATGTAGCGGCTGTCGTCTTTTTGCAGAATTGGCACCATTTTCTGTCCCACCATCCGCGTTGGCGTGTCAGCGTCGTCGTTGGCCAGGACGTTCAGTTCGACAGGGATGTTTTTGAGGCCGAAAATCATGCGGGCTTTAACGCAGAAAGGGCAATGATCGTAAATATAAAGCTTCACGTCTCTCCTCCATTTTACTGGCAGTTCTCTGTCAGTATGGAGGAGAGACGAGCGGGTATCAAATCAGGCGCCCGGTTCGAGCATCCCGCGCGGCGTGCGCTTGTGGCTGAACTGCCAGCCCAGGGCGAGAAAGGTGATGCCGCCAATAATGCCCAGCATCATCCACGGCAGCTCCGGCTGGTGGAGCATTTTCCCCATATCAAACAGCCAGCCGCCGCCGATATAACCGACTGCGCCGCCGATGGCTAACCCGAGACGGCTGAAGCCCATATAGCTGCCGCGCGCCCTGGCGTCCGCCAGCGAGGCGCTCAGCGTTTCGCGCGCCGGTTCGGCGATAATCGAACCGATATAGAAGGTGCAGATCAGGGTGAACAGCTGCTGTAAATCGCTGACCATCCCGACCGGCAACATGCTCAGCGACATCAGCAGCAGCCCGGCCATCAGCCGGTGCTCAAGGCGAAACCGTTTCTCGCTCCAGCGGGCGATCGGGTAGAGCAGCGTCAGCGACAGGCAGGCTTCAATGGCGTACATCCACTTCACTGCCGACGGCGAACCGGCGATGTCGTTGACCATAATCGGCAGCATCAGCATCACCTGTACCGCCAGCATATAGTATCCCGCCAGCGTAAGCACATAGGTGACAAAGCGCCGGTCGCTGAGTACGCGGCGCATGCCTTCGCGTACCGGAATGCGCACGGTAGAAAGCTTCCAGGCGGGCAGCAGCCAGGCCGTTAAAGGCGGCGCAAAGGACAAACAGCACCGCGCCGACGGCGCACACCAGACGGAAGTCATACTGCAACAGCCAGCTGCCTAACAGCGCGCCGATGACCGCGCCCGCGCTGTCCTGCATCATCAGCAGGGAAAAGAAGCGCCCGCGCTGCTGCGGACGAATCAGTTTCACCACCAGCGCAGAGCGGGGCGGATCGAACAGCGTACCGCCGAGTCCGGAGAGAAAACAGGAGAACCACAGCAGCCAGGGCTCATGGGCGATCCCCATCGTGGCAAACCCGGCGGCACGCATCAGCATACCGGTGACGATCATCGGCTTCGCGCCGAAGCGATCGGCAATCGCGCCGCCGAAAATCCCCAGCCCCTGCTGAATAAACTGGCGCAGGCCAAGCGCAATACCGACCATCACCGCGGCCCAGCCCATCTGGTCGACAAAGCGGATGGAGATCAGCGGAAACACCACGAAGAAGCCCAGCACGACGAGCATATTATCGATAAGCAGGAAGTATTTACCCAGGTTCCTGGCCTGCGAGGTGCGCGACATTTTCCCCTCCCGGGAAAATACTCGAAGTATCCGGAGTATATAAAGCGAAGAAGACTCTATTCTGCGGCTTTGCTTTCTTTTTGCCCACCCTGTCCGGGACAATATTTTTTTATCAAAAGTCCATCTTGATAGAGAGTTTTCATCAAAATGCGGAAATAATTCAAAAAATGGCAATCTGTGCTTTTCACAGGGTGCTTTAGCGCAGGTATAGTAAGTGAATCAGGGTGAAACGGCGATTCGGATAAGGAGTTGAAATCAAATATGTTTGGCTATCGCAGTAACGTGCCAAAAGTGCGCTTAACCACAGACCGGCTGGTCGTGCGTCTGGTGCATGAGCGTGATGCCTGGCGTCTGGCGGACTATTACGCGGAAAATCGTCATTTTTTAAAGCCCTGGGAACCGATTCGTGATGAGAGCCACTGCTATCCTTCCGGCTGGCAGGCGCGGTTGAGCATGATTGCCGAGTTTCACAAACAAGGTTCCGCTTTCTATTTCGCGCTGCTCGACCCGGACGAAAAAGAGATTATCGGCGTGGCGAACTTCTCTAACGTGGTGCGCGGTTCATTCCACGCCTGCTATCTGGGCTATTCCATCGGGCAAAAATGGCAGGGGCAGGGGTTGATGTTCGAAGCGCTTACCGCCGCCATCCGCTACATGCAGCGCACGCAGCATATTCATCGCATTATGGCGAACTACATGCCGCACAATAAACGCAGCGGCGATTTACTGGCGCGACTTGGCTTTGTCAAAGAGGGGTACGCCAAAGATTATCTGTTGATTGACGGACAATGGCGCGACCACGTGCTGACGGCGTTAACGACAACGGAATGGACCCCCGGTCGGTGAGGAGAGAATAATGAAATATGAATTAACCGCCACGGAAGCTCGCGTGATTGGCTGCCTGCTGGAAAAACAGGTCACCACGCCCGAACAGTATCCTCTTTCCGTCAACGGCGTGGTCACCGCCTGCAATCAGAAAACCAACCGCGAGCCGGTAATGAATCTGACGGAGCAGGAGGTGCAGGAGCAGCTTGATAATCTGGTGAAGCGCCACTTTCTGCGTACGGTCAGCGGCTTTGGCAACCGGGTGACGAAATATGAACAGCGTTTCTGTAATTCGGAGTTTGGCGACCTGAAGCTGAGTGCAGCTGAGGTTGCGCTGATCGCCACGCTGCTGCTGCGCGGGGCGCAGACGCCGGGTGAACTGCGCAGCCGCGCTTCACGGATGCATGAGTTCAGCGATATGGCGGAGGTGGAGGCGACGCTGGAGCGGCTGGCGACGCGCGAGGATGGCCCTTACGTTGTGCGTCTGGCGCGTGAGCCGGGCAAGCGCGAAAGCCGCTATATGCATCTGTTCTGCGGCGAGGTGGATGAGCAGGCGCTGGCTGTGGTCGCGTCACCAACAGGGGGCGGCGATTTGCAGGCGCGGGTTGAGGCGCTGGAAGCGGAAGTCGCAGAGCTGAAGCAGCAGATTGCCTCACTGCTGGCGCACCCGGGAGAGTCACGTGAATAAATTACGTATCGGGGTGGTCGGACTGGGCGGCATTGCGCAAAAGGCCTGGCTGCCGGTGCTTGGCGCCGCCAGCGACTGGACGTTACAGGGCGCCTGGTCGCCTTCGCGCGAAAAGGCGGAGAAAATCTGCCAGACCTGGCGGATGACGTATGCCAGTTCGCTCGCTAATCTGGCGGCGCAGTGCGACGCCGTCTTTGTCCACTCAAGCACCGCCAGCCATTATGCCGTGGTCAGCGAACTGCTGAATGCGGGGGTGCATGTCTGCGTCGACAAGCCGCTGGCGGAAAATCTGCACGATGCCGAACGGCTGGTGGCGCTGGCGGCGAAGAAAAAGCTGACGCTGATGGTCGGCTTTAACCGTCGCTTTGCGCCGCTTTACCGCGAGCTGAAAGCCAGCCTGGGCAATGCCGCCTCGCTGCGGATGGATAAACACCGCGCCGACAGCGTAGGGCCGCACGATCTGCGCTTCACGCTGCTGGATGACTATCTGCACGTTGTCGACACCGCGCTATGGCTGGCGGGCGACAGCGCCGCGCTCAGCAGCGGCACAATGCTCACCAGTGAGGCCGGCGAGATGCTGTATGCCGAACACCATTTTGCGACCAGCCAGCTGCAAATTACCACCAGTATGCATCGCCGGGCGGGAAGTCAGCGGGAGTGCGTGCGCGGTGACCGACGGCGGCCTGATTGACGTCACCGACATGCGCGAATGGCGCGAAGAGCGCGGGCAGGGCGTGGTGCAGAAGCCGGTTCCCGGCTGGCAAAGCACGCTCGAACAACGCGGCTTTACCGGCTGTGCGTGGCATTTCATCAACTGCGTGCAAAACCAGACGATTCCTGAAACCGCCGGCGAGCAGGCGATTTTCGCTCAGCGCATCGTGGAAAAGCTGTGGCGCGAGGCGATGAGCGAATAATGGCCTGTAACATCTGGCGGTAGTAATTCAGCTTAATCACGGTAGACTATGCGCCTCTCTTCCAACGCCTGCACTGCAGGCGTTTTGCCGTAGGGTGTGGAATCAACAAGACATGAATTTATTAAAATCGCTGGCGGCCGTCAGCTCAATGACCATGTTTTCGCGCGTGCTTGGATTTGCGCGCGATGCGATTGTCGCCAGAATCTTTGGCGCAGGGATGGCGACCGACGCCTTTTTTGTGGCGTTCAAGTTACCCAACCTGTTACGCCGTATTTTTGCTGAAGGGGCGTTCTCCCAGGCGTTTGTGCCGATTCTGGCCGAGTACAAAAGCAAGCAGGGGGAAGAGGCAACCCGCATCTTTGTCTCCTATGTCTCAGGATTGCTGACGCTGGCGCTGGCCGTCGTCACCGTCGCCGGGATGCTGGCGGCGCCGTGGGTGATTATGGTGACGGCGCCCGGTTTTGCCGATACCGCCGATAAATTCGCCCTGACGACCCGGCTGCTGCAAATCACTTTTCCCTACATTTTGCTGATTTCGCTGGCCTCGCTGGTTGGGGCGATCCTCAATACCTGGAACCGCTTCTCGATCCCGGCCTTCGCGCCGACCTTTCTCAACATCAGCATGATTGGCTTCGCGCTGTTTGCCGCGCCATATTTTAACCCGCCGGTGCTGGCGCTGGCCTGGGCGGTGACCGCAGGCGGCGTGTTACAGCTGGTTTATCAGCTACCGCACCTGAAGAAAATCGGTATGCTGGTGCTGCCGCGCATTAACTTCCGCGACGCCGGGGCGATGCGGGTGATTAAGCAGATGGGGCCTGCGATCCTCGGGGTTTCGGTGAGTCAGATCTCGCTGATTATCAATACCATCTTCGCCTCATTTCTTACCTCCGGTTCGGTATCGTGGATGTACTATGCCGACCGTCTGATGGAGTTTCCTTCCGGCGTGCTCGGCGTGGCGCTGGGGACTATTCTGCTGCCGTCGTTGTCGAAAAGCTTTGCCAGCGGCAACCACGATGAATACTGTCGTCTGATGGACTGGGGGCTACGCCTTTGCTTCCTGCTGGCGCTGCCGAGCGCGGTGGCGCTGGGGATCCTCTCCGGGCCGCTGACCGTTTCCCTGTTTCAGTATGGTAAATTCACCGCTTTTGACGCTCTGATGACCCAGAAGGCGTTGATTGCTTATTCCGTGGGGCTGATGGGGCTGATTGTGGTGAAGGTGCTGGCGCCGGGCTTCTATTCCCGCCAGGACATTAAAACGCCGGTGAAGATTGCTATTGTGACGTTGATTATGACGCAGTTAATGAACCTGGCGTTTATCGGTCCGTTGAAGCATGCCGGTTTGTCGCTGTCGATTGGTCTTGCCGCCTGCCTGAACGCATCGCTGCTGTACTGGCAGCTGCGTAAGCAGAGGATCTTTACCCCGCAGCCGGGCTGGCGGGCCTTTTTTGCGCGGCTGGTGATTGCGGTGCTGGTGATGTCGGCGGTGCTGGTGGGGATGTTGCACATCATGCCCGCGTGGTCGCTGGGGACAATGCCGTGGCGTCTGCTGCGCCTGATGGCGGTGGTGCTGGCCGGTGTCGCCGCCTATTTCGCCGCGCTGGCGGTGTTGGGCTTTAAGGTTAAAGAGTTCACGCGCCGGACGGTGTAGTTGTATTGGCAGGTGTATTTTTATTGCCGGATGGCGGCGTTCCGCCTTATCCGGCCTACCCAGACCTTCACTCCACGCGCGATAAGCGCAGCACCATCAGGCAATGAAGTGGCATTGACCGGTAGGCCTGATAAGCGTAGCGCCATCAGGCAATGAAGTGGCATTGATCCCGTAGATACTGTTATCGCCTGCAAGCTTTTTTATTTTCCGCCTTACCGGATTGCAGGCATACCAGTCACAGCGCCGTCAGGCGCTGTTTTTTCATCCCTTCCACCATATTTTACGCTGCTACCGGATTATGCCGGGACGCATCGAACGGCACGCCTGACTTCAGAACACCGTACGCCACCTGCGCCAGCTTGCGCATCATCGCACCGATTATCACTTTCCCTTTTTTACCGTTCCCTGCCAGACGGTCACGGAACGCTCTTCCCCATTCCGTTTTACTTACCGCCACCATCGCAGGCATATACAGCGCCCTGCGAAGCGACGCATGTCCGGCTTTACTCATCCGGCTGGCCCTGTTCACACTGCTGCCTGATTCATACCGCCGCGGCGTCAGACCCGCAAAAGCGGCGAACTGCCTGGCATGGGTGAAGCGCTCCTTCAGACCGGTATAAGCCAGTAATACCGCGGACGTTTTCTCCCCGATGCCCGGGATACTTTCCAGCAGCTTCCTGCGGTGCTTCATATCCGGGTCATCATCCGTCAGGTCCTTTATCTGCTTTTCGATGCGCTTAAGTTCGGCATGAAGCCACAGCAGATGGGCGTCTATACTCGGACGCTGCACCTCACGCGCTGTCTCCAGGCGGTTCAGCTCCTGCGTGTGCATGTCCGTCAGCGACTGATGGCGCAGCACCAGAGCCCGCAGGGCCCGTTCAACCGGATGCGGGGCTTCCCACGCCGGAGGGCGCTTCTGACGACAGAACTCTGCCAGCATACGGGCATCCACTGCATCGGTTTTGCTGCGCAGACCTTCACTCTGTGCAAAGGCTTTACCCAGGGCGGGGTTGATGACGGAGACGGTGTAACCGGCATCACTGAGATGAGCGGCAACGTCTTCCATATACGTACTGGTGGCTTCCATGCAGATATGTGCCGGTGCCACGCGATGACCGCTGAGCCAGCGGAGAAGTTCGTCGTGGCCCTTCGGGGTGTTGGCAAATTTTTTGCTGCGGTGACGGCCATCAGGCCGCAACACATCGACATCCAGCTTAGCTTTAGAGACATCGATACCGATAAAATGAAGTTCCTGTTCCATAGTGAGACCAGCCTTGTGAATGCGGATTACCGGGAAAACCGGTCCATGATACTGTCCGGTTTGTCACTTGTGGAGAACGGCGGTCCGCTGCATAAATCTACGTCACAGGTTATTAGCCTGAGGCCTGATACGGCATGCGGACCGCATGGCAGAGAGAACTGGCCGGTTCTCCCTGCACTGAAGGGATAATACAAGGCCGGATAAGCGCAGCGCCATCAGGCAATTGAAGCGGTATTGACCGGTAGGCCTGATAAGCGTAGCGCCATCAGGCAATCATCAGATAGAGAATTTTTTCCCGCCGCGATGGGAGGAGGAGGTTTGACCGTTCGCGCCGTAAAGCGTCGGTTCCTGATAAGGCTTCAGCACCTCGATCGCCTGTTGATTACGCGCGATTTGCCCTTCCAGCAGCCAGCCGTTGTGCTGGTTCAGATCGCGTAGCTGCTGCGTCTTTTCGGTAATCGCTTGCCAGCGTTCGCTTATCTCATCGTTTGCGCCGTGATGAGCGTCCTGTTCACCACGTCGCTGCTGTTCCAGATAATTAAGCGTCGCCAGCAGAGTAATGCCGTTCACTTAAGCGGTGCGGCATTGCGTTTCACCGGATAACGGGTTTTTGATATCTTAACCGCCCTCGGCCTTGATGGTCGGGGGCGTTTTGTTATGAACACCGCTTCCAGAGCCCCCCGCAGATGCTCCAGCCGTTTCGGGATGGTCCCCGGTGACACCGTATTTCCCAGCACTATCATTTCTGTGGCGATAAACTGGAACGCGAACTTAAAGCTGATTTCCGACGCCGCTTTTTTGTGTTTCTCCGTTGCTTTTGTTGCCTCACGCCGTATCAGATTATAAGCCAGCAACATGCCCCACACCTCCTGTTCCAGCAACTCAACCTTCCGGCTTCTCAGTACCAGAGCGTTATTCAGCAGGCTGCTTTTCAGGTTTCTGAACCCGACTTCGATTTCCCATCTTGAGTGATAAAGCTCTGCCACCTCTCTGGCCTTATAACGGTCTGCCTGAAGTGACGTCAGGACCGTTTTTTCCACTCCGTTCAGTTCATAAGTTACCGCCCGCGCATACCAGTATTCCGGCAGCGAAGGATTCTTTTTCCTTGCCTGTGGTGACACTTTCAGTTTCAGAAGCCGGTCTCCGGGACCGTAACTTTCTTCCGTTTCTGCTGCGATATTCTTCCAGGCGGGCAGCAGCCAGTGGCGGTTACAACCCTGCCGGTTCAGCGACAGCAACAGGTCTGCGCTGTAGAACAGCTTGTCAAACAGCGTAATGGAGTTATCCGGAATGGTGACGAGCATTGAGTGGGCCAGCAGGGTTTCGCTCCGTCGGTAAGGCGCGGTCGCGGCATCCAGCAGAATGTGACTACCCAGGTTCATTAAAGCCACCAGACGCATTACCGGGTATGCGCTTTGCCGCTCAGTGGATGTGTTGGCAGAGCCATAATGTTCACGCAGCTCAGGTTCATCAGGTGTCCTGAACTGTGCGCCATCGATGGCAAAAAGTTGCAGGCCATGCCAGTCATCTTTCTGGTAACGCTCAGTTCCCCATGTCTGCGCGGTCTGGCGGAAAAGCCATTCCACCGGTGCAGCACCCACGCGCTGACGCGCCTGGGTGACAGCGCTGCGGGCCAGCAGGTTCATCCCCGCTTCACCATCCGCGCTCAGGTTCAGACGACGAACCACATCGGTAATCGACTCATTACGGAAGAAGGCCATAGCCACGACCATCCAGATAACCATGTCGCCAGGTAAACGACGGCGGCGAACGGTCGCATGTGCAGAAAGAGTCAGGCAGTGTTGTATCCATTCGACGGGAAGATGCTGAGCAAACAGTTGTGCAGAAGGGGGCGGCATCAGCGGATGGTCGCTGAAATCGAGCAGGTCATTGAGAAGTGGCATAAGAAAACGGCTCCCTGTTGTGGAAGCCGTTATAGTGCCGCAGATTAAGGATCGGTCAACCGATCCTTAACTGATCGGCATTACGCCAGCAGAGAGCTTTTTTCTTCTGTAATACGCTGCAGCTGGCTGCCGTTAATATGGCCGACGGAGAGTTGCTGCTGTTCGGCATCCATCACCTTTTTCAGGTCATTGAGAACCGCCGTCATGTGATCGAGTATTTCTGCCAGACGAGTCATACGTTTATTTACTCTGAAGATAGCTCTGGGCTTCGTGAATCAGCGCGTCGGCTATTTTCCCGGCGTCCATTTTCAGCTCGCCGTTACGAATCGCGGTTTTCAGCGCTTCCACGCGCTCCATATTGATATCGCCCGCGCCAGGCTGCATCAGTTTGGCCTGAGCGTCGCTTAACGTTACGCTGGTGCTGGTAGCCGCCGAGGTTTTTTCCTGACGCGCTTTCTGCACCGGCGCCTCGCTGGTTTCACGCGGCTGGACGGTGCTAACGGGTTTCAAAGGTGAGGTACGGTCAATGCTCATTTTATCATCCTCATCGAGGGGCTACGCTGTAACGGTCAGCAATCGTTGAATATGTATTTACTATCGGCAACCGTTACAAAACCTTTAACTGCTTACAGATTAATAAGAATATTCCCATCAGCATCGACAATACCGCTGACGACCTGACCCGATAACATCCTCACCCTGGCGTTCTGGGCCACCGCTGCGTTGTTCAGCGCCTGGCCTTCGGCATTAACGCTAAATCCATCGCCGTTCGCCACCACCAGCACCCGCTGACCGGCTTTAATGCGCCAGTCCTGGCGCAGCATATTTAACTGAACAGGCTGACCCGGCGCAAGATCGCGCAGGCTCACCGCCTCCTGAATCTGATTAATATCCAGAATGGTACGCGGAGGCAGTTGATCCAGCCGTCCGCGCTTCAGGGCGATGCTGGCAGGCGTCAGTTTGCTGCCCCGCGTGATGGGCGCGGCGGCGACCACGTAATTTCCTGTCGCCTGCACGTTTACCTGCAGGTAGCGCTTTTCATTAGCGCAGCGCGCCAGCACGTTGACGTTGCCCCAGAGCTTCGCGCTGCCGGTCACGCTGAAGGCGGGCGATTCGCAGCGCGGCAACAGATTCGGCGCGGTGCGGATGGTCACCGCCACCTCGTCGCTGAAGCCGGCCAGCCGCCGGGCAAACCAGTCGTTGAGCTGCGCGTTCAGATCCTGCGCCAGCGTCAGGGGGCTGAACAGCAGCGCCAGCATGACTAATCCACCTTTTACCGTTTGCATCGTCGCCTCCCGCGCTTTTCGCAATGACAGGATTCTACCCGCGTGCTGTCACCATCAACGCAATAAATAGCGACGCATTTTGCGTTTATTCCGGCGATAACGCGCGCGTGATGGGATTTAAGCTGTCGGCTGAATTTTGTCATCTGCGGAGGAGATATGCTCGATAAGCTCGATGCCGCTTTACGTTTTCAACAGGAAGCGCTGAATCTGCGCGCGCAGCGTCAGGAGATATTGGCCGCCAATATCGCCAACGCGGATACCCCAGGGTATCAGTCGCGCGACATAGATTTTGCCAGTGAGTTAAAAAAGGTCATGGTACGTGGGCGGCAGGAAACCGGCGGAATTTCGTTGGCATTGACCTCTGCACAGCATATCCCTGCCCAGGCGTTTTCATCGCCTTCCACGGAACTGCTTTACCGCGTTCCCGATCAGCCGTCGCTGGACGGCAATACCGTCGATATGGATCGCGAGCGGACGCAGTTTGCCGATAACAGCCTGAAATACCAGATGAGTCTGACCGCGCTGGGCGGGCAGATTAAAGGCATGATGAATGTGCTACAGGGAGGGAACTAATCCGTGGCGCTGCTGAATATTTTTGACATTGCCGGTTCGGCATTAACGGCGCAGTCCAAACGCCTGAACGTGGCGGCCAGCAACCTGGCGAACGCCGACAGCGTAACGGGGCCGGACGGTCAGCCCTACCGCGCGAAGCAGGTCTATTTTCAGGTAGACGCCGCGCCGGGCGCGGCAACCGGCGGCGTGAAGGTGTCGCAGGTCGTGGAGAGTCAGGCGCTACAGAAAGCGGGCTATGCGACCGATCCGAACTATGCGCGCAAGCTGACCTCCATGATCCAGCAGCTGAAGTCAATGAGTGAGAAGGTGAGTCACGCCTATAGCGCCAGTCTCGATAATCTCTTTTGAATGGCTCAAGTTTTGCGGCCTGCTGCCGATAATGATGTGAAACTGAAGGATTAAAAGGAACTTCCATGTCCAGCTTGTTTAATAACGCCATGAGCGGGCTTAATGCAGCCCAGGCGGCGCTGGTTACTGCCAGCAACAACATTAACAGCTATAACGTCGCGGGCTATACCCGTCAGACGACCATTATGGCGCAGGCCAACAGCACGCTGGGGGCCGGCGGCTGGGTGGGAAATGGCGTTTATGTCTCTGGCGTTCAGCGCGAATATGACGCTTTTATCACCAATCAGCTTCGCGGCGCGCAGAACCAGAGCAGCGGCCTGACCACCCAGTATGAGCAGATGTCGAAAATCGACAACCTGCTGGCCGACAAAACCCTCTCCGTTTCAGCGTCCATGCAGGATTTTTTTACCAGCCTGCAAACGTTGATCAGCAACGCTGAAGACCCGGCCGCCCGTCAGACGCTGATCGGCAAAGCGAACGGTCTGGTGAATCAGTTTAAAACCACCGATCAGTATCTGCGCGATCAGGAGCGGCAGATTAATACCTCCATCGCCTCCAGCGTTCAGCAGATCAATAACTACAGTCAGCAAATCGCCAATCTGAACGAGCAGATTTCACGTCTGACCGGCGTAGGCGCCGGCGCAGCGCCGAACGACCTGCTCGATCAGCGCGATCAGCTGGTCAGCGAGCTGAATAAAATTGTTGGCGTTGAAGTCAGCATTCAGGACGGCGGGACCTATAACATCACGATGGCTAACGGCTATTCGCTGGTGCAGGGCAGCAATGCGCGCCAGCTGGCGGCGGTGCCTTCGCAGGCCGATCCGTCACGCACCACCGTGGCGTATGTGGACTCCCAGGCTGGCAATATCGAAATTCCGGAAAAACTGATCTCTACCGGCTCGCTTGGCGGCCTGCTGACCTTCCGCTCCCATGAGCTTGACCAGACCCGCAACACGCTGGGGCAGCTGGCGCTGGCCTTTGCCGACGCCTTTAATAACCAGCACAACGCCGGGTTTGATGCGGAAGGCAATCCGGGGATGGATTTCTTTAACATCGGCGGTCCGACGGTCCTGAAAAACGGCAAAAATACCGGTACGGCCGACGTTGATGCGACGGTCACCGATGCCGCTAAGGTACAGGCCACCGACTATAAAATGGTGTTTGACGGATCAAAGTGGCAGATTACGCGCCTTGCCGATAACACCAGCTTCGAAGCGACGGAGACGGGCGGCAAGCTGTCTTTTGACGGTCTGGAAGTAACGGTGGGCAGCGGGGCTGCCGCCAACGACAGCTTTACCTTAAAACCGGTGAGCGGCGCCATTATCAATATGGGCGTTAACGTCACCAATGAGTCGCAAATCGCGATGGCGGAAGATCCAACGGCCGGTGAGAGCGATAACCGTAACGGCCAGGTGCTGCTGGATCTGCAAAATAACGGCACCACCGTAGGCGGCTCGAAATCCTTTAACGACGCGTACGCCACGCTGGTGAGCACTGTGGGCAGCAGAACCGCAGCGCTGAAAACCGCCAGCAAAACCCAGGACAATGTCGTGACTCAGCTGACGAAAGAACAGCAGTCTATTTCCGGCGTTAACCTTGATGAAGAGTACGGCAATCTGCAGCGCTATCAGCAGTATTACCTCGCTAACGCCCAGGTTCTGCAAACTGCCAACTCGTTATTTGACGCGCTACTGGGTATTCGCTAAGGGAGAGGGAAACAATGCGTATCAGTACACAAATGATGTATCAGCAGAACATGCGTGGCATCACCACCTCTCAGGCCGAGTGGATAAGATATGGTGAGCAGATGTCGTCGGGCAAGCGGGTGGTCAACCCGTCAGACGACCCTATCGCCGCCTCACAGGCGGTGGTGCTGTCGCAGGCGCAGGCGCAAAATAGCCAGTTTGCCCTGGCGCGCACTTTCGCCACGCAGAAGGTATCGCTGGAAGAGAGCGTACTGAGCGAAGTCACCACCGCGATTCAGGCGGCGCAGGAAAAAATCGTCAACGCCGGTAACGGCACGTTAAGCGACGACGACCGCGCCTCGCTGGCGACCGATTTACAGGGGATTCGCGATCAGCTGATGAACCTGGCGAACAGCACCGACGGCAATGGCCGCTATATTTTCGCTGGCTATAAAACCGGAGAAGCGCCGTTTGCTCAGGCCGACGGGACGTACAGCGGCGGCACGGAAAGCATCACCCAGCAGGTCGATTCTGCGCGCACAATGGTTATCGGGCATACCGGCGACAAGATCTTCGATTCCATCACCAGCAACGCGGTGCCGGAACCGAACGGCGATGATTCGGAAACGAATCTGTTCCGTATGCTGGATTCCGCTATCGAAGCGCTCAATTCGCCCGTCGGCGACGATGATGCGCTGAAGGAGCAGGCGAAAGCGGTGATTGATAAAACCAACCGTGGGCTGAAAAACTCGCTGAACAACGTGCTGGGCGTGCGGGCGGAGCTGGGGACGCAACTGAGCGAACTCAGCTCGCTGGATTCGCTGGGCAGCGATCGCGCGCTGGGGCAAAAGCAGCAGATGAGCGATCTGGTCGACGTGGACTGGAACGAGGTGATCTCCTCCTATGTCATGCAGCAGGCGGCGCTGCAGGCATCCTATAAGGCGTTCAGCGATATGCAGGGAATGTCGTTGTTCCAGTTCAACCGCTGATAAACCGTTTTAAAACATATCATGAAACTGGGTATGTTTTGTCTGCCCGCTCCATTCACCCCGGAGCGGGCAATTTTTTAACGGTCAGACTTCTGACGCCCGCGGCTCCGGCTGGCGCTTTCCGCTCACTCTTATCACCAGCGCGATAGCGCCGCTGACCGTCGCCAGAGCGACAACGCCCTGCCAGTTCGCCAGCGCATAAACCTGGCTGCCCGCCACCGATCCCAGCGCCATCCCGATAAACACGACCGTAAACAGCAGAGCGTTGAGACGACCTCTGGCCTGTGGCTCAAGGCTGTACACCAGATTCTGATGCGCCACCAGGCTTGACTGTAGCCCCAGATCAAACCCCACGGCGGAAAGAGCGATCAGCATCCACTGCCCCTGTACCGGCAGGAAGGGCAACAGGAACATCAGCGCAAAAGAGACGGTTACTAGCAACGCGCCTGCCTGCGTGACCTTTTCCGCGCCGATCCGGTCCGCCAGATGGCCCGCCATAGGCGCTGCCAGCGCGCCTGCGGCTCCGGCGATACCGAATGCGCCCGCGGCGGCGCTTCCCATCTGATAATGTTCGGCCAGCATCACGGCCAGCGTAGACCAGAACGCGCTGAAGGCGATGGAGAGAAAGCCCTGCGCCAGCGCGGCGCGACGCAGCGCCGGATGGCGACGCCACAGCTGCGCCATCGTCGCCATCAGCACCGGATAACGCAGCGCTGAGTGCGCCGTAAACGGCGGCAGCACTTTCCATAACAGCAGACCGATCAGCGCGATGCTGACCGCCGCGAGCTGGTACATCGCCCGCCAGCCAAACGCTTCGCCGACCAGACCGCTGACGGTGCGCGACAGCAGAATGCCCAACAGCAGGCCGGTCATCACCGTGCCTACCGTTTTGCCTTGTCGACCTTCGGGTGCCAGAATCGCCGCGGCGGGCACAATGTCCTGCGCCATCGTCGCCGCCATGCCCAGCAGCAGGCTGACCGCCAGCAGCGAAGGCAGATGCCCGGCGAGGCTACAGGCGAGCAACAGCAGGCTGAGCGCGAGGCTTTTAAGCACTATCAGCGTCCGGCGGTCATAGCGGTCGCCAAGCGGCAGTAAAAATAAAATCCCCAGCGCGTAGCCTGCCTGGGTCAGCGTCGGTACCAGACCCATGCCGCTAATATTCAGGTGCAGATCGTCTCCCATTAGCGGCAGCAGCGGCTGCGCATAATAGATTGCGGCAACGCTGAATCCGGCGCCGAGCGCCAGCACAAAAATCAGCCACGGTGAAGGTGTGTTCATTCTATTTTCCTCAGTCACAGGTGTGAGGCTATTTTTCACCGGCTGGCGCTGGTCTGGTAGCAGGCGAGGTGGTAAAACAGTTATACGTTTTGCGTATGAGCAGGCTGAAAATGATTAAAAATGAACGTATAGACAGGGTGGAGCTGATGCGGACGTTTGTGCGCATCGTTGAGGCGGGTTCGCTCTCTGCGGCAGCGAGGCAGCTTAATACCACTCAGGCGACCATCAGCCGACGCCTGCAATCGCTGGAGACAATGCTGGGGGTCAAGCTGGTGCTGCGCACCACGCACGCGATGAAGCTGACCGATGACGGCGAGCGCGGTTATCAGCATGCAAAACGCATTATCGACGCCTGGCTGGCGCTGGAGGATGGCCTCAACGTGGTGGAAGATGATCCGGTGGGTACGCTGCGGGTACGCGCGCCACATGCCTTTGGTCAGCAGCAGCTTCTCAGTCCTTTACTCAGCTTCCTTGCGCGTTATCCGAATCTGTCGGTAGAGTGGATGCTCAACGACAAAACGGTTGATTTTCTGCGTGACAATATCGATTGCGCCATCCGGGTGGGGGCAGAGGTTGATCCGGCCACGGTGTCGGTGCTGCTGGCGGAAGTACCGCGCAGCGTGGTGGCGACGCCGGAACTGCTGGCGCGCCATCCGCGCATCAGCTCCCCTGAACAGCTCTCCACGCTTCCCTGGATTGCGCTTAACACTTTTTACCAGCACAGCGTCTCGCTTAGCCATCGCCACAGCCGCGAGGCGGTAAGCCTGCCGATTGCGCCCCGGCTGAGCACCGACAGCATTTACGTCGCGCGCAATGCCGCGCTGGCGGGTCTGGGCGTGGCAATCGTCTCCAGCTGGACGGTGGCGGAAGATATTGCCGCCGGGCGGCTTGTTGAGCTGGTTGCTGACTGGCAGGCCGCGCCGCTGCCGGTACACCTGGTCTATCCGTGGGCGCGCTATTATCCCACCCGCCTGCGCCGGTTTCTGGAACTGATGAAAGAGGTGATGCCCGAACTGGCGGGGATGCGCCGACCGGCGGTGGAATAAAAAAAGCCGACCCGGAGGCCGGCTTGATACGCGTTTCTGCTGTTACTCGACAGGCTGCGGGCGAGTCGGAGCGGCAGAGGCGTGGTGCGTGGCGCTGTGTCCGCCTGCCGCGCCTTTACCTTCAAAGACGAAGGCAGGACGCTGCCACTCGCTGTGACGCGGCGCTTCCGGCACGTATTCCGGCGCTGGCGCGCGGGTCATCGGCGCGGTAGCGTGGCTGTGTTCGGCCAGCGGCGTGACGGCGACCGGTTTTTCCACCTTAACGGTTTCAACCGGGGCGGCAACAGGCGCAGGAGCCACAACCTCTTCCACAACGTCCTGCTCTTTCACCGGTTCGGCAACCACCTCAGGTTCGACAGCTACCGGTTCGACAGCCACTTCAGGCTCAACCGTCACCACTTCCGCCGTTTCTTCGGCCACCGGAGCGGATTCCTCGGCGGCGACGACCGGCTGCGCTTCGGCGGCGACCTCTTCAGCTACCGGTACATCCGCTTCAGCAATCACCTGTGGCTGTTCATCAACCGGCGCGGCAATCACTTCCGGATGGGTTGTTTCGATGGTTTCTTCCGGCTGAACCGGCGCTTGCTGCGCAACGGTTTCAACCACCGTCTCCGCCACTTCAACGGCGGCGACAACGGCCTGCGGCTCTGCCGCAACCGGCTGCGCCTGTACCTGTTCGATCTCCTGCTCACGCTGCTCCGCATCCTGCGGACGTGCGACCGGATAACGGATCCACACTTTACCGGAGGCCATTTCCGGCGATGCGCAGGCAACCGTCAGCGGCATCGGCGACTGGAGCGGGTAACGCTCGTCACGATAACGACGACGGCGCTGGCCGCTGACCCGCAGATGGCGCGGTGAACGACGGGAACGACGCGGCATACCGGCGCTGTCACGCGCTTCGCTGCTCTCTTCCTGCTCCTGAGGCGCTTCAGCGACAACCGGCAGCGGAACTTTCGCCAGCTCGGTGCTCTGCACAGGTGCGGACTCTTCGGCAACCGGCGTCGCCACTTTTTCTTCGCTCACTTGCGCAACCACGACTTCGCTGTCAGCCGCATTATCGGTGTAACGCACTTTCTGCGCCAGCTGACGCTGTTTACGGCGCGGCTGAGCCGGACGTACGCGCTCTTCCTGCTCGGTGTCCTGCGTCTGCTGCTCGTCAATACTCAGCGCTTTTACTTCCTGCTGCGCCTGACGTTTTTCTTCGCTACGGCGACGATTGCGCTCGCGACGCGGCTGTGGCTGCTGCTCGTCGCCGGACTTCGCTTTCTCTGCTACCTCAGCAGTCTGCTGGCGGTTGTCGCGATCGGCGCTCTGCTGCGCCTGTCGGCGGTTACGGCGATTTTCATCACGGCTTTCACCGCTTTCAGCACGTTCGCTACGGTTATCGCGGCTGTCACGACGCTCGCTGCGCTCGTTACGGTCATTGCGATCGCGGCGGTTGTTCTGACGCTTACGGCGATCCTGCTGGCGTTCCGGTTTTTCCGCCGCTTTCGGCGCAGGCTGCTCGGCAGGTTTGGCCTCTTCGCCACCGCTGAACAGCGATTTCAGCGCGCCAAAGAGACGGCTTAACAGGCCCGGCTCAGCAGGGGCGGCTGGCGCGGCGGCGGCTTTCGGCGCGGCCGCTTTCACCACCGGTTCGGCAGGCTCTGGCGCTGGCGGAACGTCTGGCATGGCAAAGGTGGCAAGCGCCGGTTGTTCAGGACGTTTGCGTTCGGCGTACTCTTCTTCAGAAGGCAGCGCCATTGCTTCTTCATGCAGCTTCGGCAGCATGTAGCTCAGGGTTGGCGTCTCTTCACCTTTGCGGACGCGCAGCACGGAGTAGTGCGGCGTTTCCATTTGATCGTTTGGTACGATGACGCAGCGCACGCCGTTCTGGCGGGTTTCAATGGCGTTGACGGCGGTGCGTTTTTCGTTCAGCAGGTAAGAGGCAATCGGCACAGGCACGATCGCATGGACCTCCTGGGTGTTCTCTTTCAGCGCTTCTTCTTCGATCAGGCGCAGAATGGACAGCGACAGTGATTCGTTGTCACGAACGGTGCCGGTGCCGCTACAGCGCGGGCAGACGTGATGGCTGGACTCGCCAAGCGACGGGCTCAGGCGCTGGCGGGACATCTCCAGCAGGCCGAAGCGGGAAATGTGGCTGATCTGAATGCGCGCTCTGTCCTGACGCACCGCCTCACGCAGACGGTTTTCCACCGCGCGCTGGTGACGAACCGGCGTCATGTCGATAAAGTCGATAACGATCAGGCCGCCGAGGTCGCGCAGACGCAGCTGGCGGGCGATCTCATCAGCGGCTTCGAGGTTGGTGTTAAACGCGGTTTCTTCGATATCGCCGCCGCGGGTAGCGCGTGCGGAGTTGATGTCGATGGCGGTTAACGCTTCGGTGCTGTCGATAACAATGGAGCCGCCGGAGGGCAGGCGCACTTCACGCTGGAACGCGGATTCAATCTGTGACTCGATCTGATAGTGGCTGAACAGCGGAATTTCACCGGTATACAGTTTAATTTTGCTGCTGAAATCCGGACGACCCAGCGCGGCGATGTGCTGACGCGCCATCTCCATGACTTTCGGGTTATCGATGAGGATTTCACCAATATCCTGACGCAGATAGTCGCGGAAGGCGCGAACGATGACGTTGCTCTCCTGATGGATCAGGAACGGGGCAGGACGGCTTTCCGCCGCTTTCTGAATCGCTTCCCAGTGTTTCAGGCGAAAGCTTAAGTCCCACTGCAGCGCTTCGGCCGATTTGCCGACGCCCGCGGTGCGCACGATAAGCCCCATGCCTTCAGGCAGCTCAAGACTGGCCAGCGCTTCTTTCAGTTCGGTGCGATCGTCGCCTTCGATACGACGGGAGATGCCGCCCGCGCGCGGGTTGTTGGGCATCAGCACCAGGTAGCTGCCCGCCAGGCTGATAAAGGTGGTCAGCGCGGCGCCTTTATTGCCGCGTTCTTCTTTATCGATCTGGACAATAACTTCCTGACCTTCACGCAACACATCTTTGATGTTGGGTCGACCATGCGCGTTGTAGCTAGCGGGGAAATATTCGCGGGCGATTTCTTTTAGCGGGAGGAAACCGTGACGTTCGGCGCCGTAATCAACAAAAGCCGCTTCCAGACTCGGTTCAATACGGGTAATTTTGCCTTTATAGATGTTCGCTTTTTTCTGCTCGTGTCCAGGACTTTCAATATCCAGATCGTACAGACGCTGCCCATCTACAAGGGCAACACGCAACTCTTCCTGCTGAGTCGCGTTGATTAACATTCTTTTCATCGTAACTTACTCATTATTCTTACATTGACGACTAAGCTGCGGGCAGAGTATCGCCTTTCCGGGTATGAACCGATGGCCTCGTGTCTAGTCGCGTCGCCAACCTCACGGTTATCGTCAGCTCAAAGAGGCGCAGAGTGTCGGTTGCCTGTATTTCATACGGAAACACAGCGCAATTATCAGGGGAACTGCCTGGGTATTACTCTCCAGAGAAGATCCAGTCTACCGGTAAGGACTGCAACCCGCAGCCCGCTAACTGCCTGAAAGATCAATACGTCTTACGCCATTGCTGCGTGGATGATCGTTCGGGCAAAATTGGGTTATTCCGTAAAATAACTTGTTTTAACAAGCGCTGGCACGGAAACGGGGACATTATTCCACTGCTAACCTTGTTATAGCAAGATGACTTTTACCATTTATCTCCCGCTTACTCACAGTTTTTTCACTTCCTGACGATGATTGCTTTAATAACCATCAAATCGTTAATGAAATCCCCGTGCGCCAGCGGATAAAGATAAATATAAGCATAGAAAAATGAGTGGCGCGAATCCGTGCGGCTATTTAGAATCGGCCCCCATGAAAACAGAGACTCCATCCGTAAAAATAGTTGCTATTACTGCTGACGAGGCGGGGCAACGCATCGATAACTTTTTGCGTACGCAGCTGAAAGGCGTGCCGAAAAGTATGATTTATCGCATTTTGCGCAAAGGCGAAGTGCGGGTGAATAAAAAGCGCATCAAGCCGGAATACAAACTGGAAGCGGGCGATGAAATTCGCATCCCGCCGGTTCGCGTCGCCGAGCGCGAAGAGGAGGCGGTGTCGCCGCATCTGCAAAAGGTGGCGGCGCTGGCCGACGTGATCCTTTATGAGGATGACCATATTCTGGTGCTGAACAAACCCTCCGGGACGGCGGTGCACGGCGGCAGCGGCCTGAGCTTTGGCGTGATTGAAGGGCTGCGCGCCCTGCGGCCGGAAGCGCGTTTCCTTGAACTGGTGCACCGGCTTGACCGCGATACCTCCGGCGTTCTGCTGGTGGCGAAAAAACGTTCGGCCCTGCGTTCGCTGCATGAGCAGCTGCGTGAAAAAGGGATGCAGAAAGATTACCTGGCGCTGGTTCGCGGCCAGTGGCAGTCGCACGTGAAAAACGTACAGGCGCCTTTATTAAAGAATATTCTGCAAAGCGGCGAGCGCATCGTTCGCGTCAGCCAGGAGGGAAAGCCCTCGGAAACCCGCTTTAAGGTGGAAGAGCGCTACGCTTTCGCCACGCTGGTTCGCTGTAGTCCGGTAACGGGACGCACCCATCAGATTCGCGTGCATACCCAGTATGCCGGGCATCCGATTGCGTTTGACGATCGCTATGGCGACCGCGAGTTTGATAAGCAACTGGCCGCCACCGGTCTTTCACGTCTGTTTCTGCACGCGGCGGCGCTGAAGTTTACCCATCCGGGAACCGGCGAAGTGCTGCGCATTGAAGCGCCGATGGACGGACAGCTTAAGCACTGCCTGCAGGTATTGCGCAAGCCCGGGTGACAGGACGCGTATGCGTCGCCATCAGGCCCACAGGAGGCACGCTACGCCTTGAGCGGGTTTATCCCCTCCTGGCGCAGCATCTGGCACAGGGCGATCAGCGGCAAGCCTACCAGCGTATTGGGGTCGCGGCCCGCCAGACGCTCAAACAGAGCAATCCCCAGCCCTTCGCTTTTAAAACTCCCGGCGCACTGTAGCGGACGCTCTTTGCGGACATAGTCCGCAATCTCTGTTGCGCTGAGATGACGGAAGTGGACGTCAAACGGCTCCACGTCGCTCTGTAGATGTCCCGTCGCTGAGTTATACAGCGCCAGACCGGTATAGAAGGTGATGATATTGCCGCTGGCCTTCGCTAACTGCTGACAGGCTTTCTCTTCCGTTAACGGCTTGCCGGTGATTTCACCCTCCAGCACGCATACCTGATCGGAACCGATAATCAGATGCGCAGGAAAGCGACGGGCGAGCGACTGCGCTTTTTCTTTCGCCAGGCGGCTAACCAGATGACGTGGCGTTTCGCCGGGCAGGGGCGTTTCATCGACCTCGGGCGCCGCGCATTCAAACGGCAACGCCAGTTTTTCCAGCAGGGCGCGACGCCAGGGAGAGGTGGAGGCGAGAATAAGATTGGGCATATTTTTTCTACCAGATATAGCGAATTAATGTGAGCCATTTTAAACTATGTTTTTCGGCGTTGAGGCGTGCCCTGGCGGCAACGTCCGCACGAAAATAAGGCTGTAAACCGCAATGTGTGCGAATTATTGGCAAAAGGCAACCGCAGGCTGCCTTTTTCTTTGACTATATGACGTTACAAAGTTAATATGCGCGCCCTATGCAAAAGGTAAAATTACCCCTGACTCTGGATCCGGTACGTACGGCGCAAAAACGCCTCGATTACGAAGGTATCTTTCCTTCCGATCTGGTTGAGCGCGTCGCCGATTCTGTAGTCAGTGTGGACAGTGATGTGGAATGCTCCATGTCGTTCGCTATCGATAACCAACGTCTCGCTGTGATTAACGGTGATGCTGCGGTTTCGGTAACGCTCGAATGCCAGCGTTGCGGGCAGCCGTTTACTCATCAGGTCCACACAACGTATTGTTTCAGTCCGGTTCGTTCCGATGAACAGGCTGAAGCACTCCCGGAAGCGTATGAGCCGATTGAGGTTAACGAATTCGGCGAAATCGATCTGCTGGCGATGGTGGAAGATGAAATTATCCTCTCCTTGCCGGTGGTTCCGGTGCATGATTCTGAACACTGTGAAGTGTCCGAAGCGGACATGGTCTTTGGTGAACTGCCTGATGAAGCGCAAAAGCCAAACCCATTTGCCGTATTAGCCAGCTTAAAGCGTAAGTAATTAAGGAGTAAGGTCCATGGCCGTACAACAGAATAAACCAACCCGTTCCAAACGTGGCATGCGTCGTTCCCATGACGCGCTGACCGCAGTCACCAGCCTGTCTGTAGACAAAACCTCTGGTGAAAAACACCTGCGTCACCACATCACTGCCGACGGTTACTACCGTGGCCGCAAGGTCATCGCTAAGTAATCACGCTTTTGCGTGATGAAGCTTAGTGAGGACGTTCCCCGTTCCGGCGGGGAAATACCGAACCAGGCGGCGAAGATACCTTGACACGTCTAACCCTGGCGTTAGATGTCATGGGGGGAGATTTTGGCCCTTCCGTGACGGTGCCTGCAGCTTTGCAGGCACTGAACTCTAATTCACAACTCACACTTCTTTTAGTCGGGGATCCCGATACAATCACGCCATTACTTGCTAAAGCTGACTTTGAACAACGTTCGCGTCTGCAGATTATCCCTGCACAGTCAGTTATCGCCAGTGATGCCCGGCCTTCGCAGGCTATCCGCGCCAGCCGCGGCAGCTCGATGCGTGTGGCGCTGGAACTCGTGAAAGAAGGGCGAGCGCAGGCCTGCGTCAGCGCCGGAAATACCGGGGCGTTGATGGGGCTGGCAAAATTGCTGCTCAAGCCGCTGGACGGCATTGAGCGTCCCGCGCTGGTGACGGTGCTGCCGCACCAGCAAAAAGGGAAAACGGTGGTCCTTGATTTGGGGGCCAACGTCGACTGCGACAGCATGATGCTGACGCAGTTTGCGATTATGGGCTCGGTGCTGGCGGAAGAAGTCGTGGGCATTAACCACCCGCGCGTGGCGCTGCTCAACATCGGCGAAGAAGAAACAAAGGGTCTGGACAGTATTCGGGACGCTTCTGCCTTGCTCAAGACGATCCCTTCCATTAATTACATTGGCTATCTGGAAGCCAATGAACTCCTGACCGGGAAAACCGATGTGCTGGTCTGTGACGGTTTTACAGGCAACGTCACATTAAAAACGATGGAAGGTGTTGTCAGAATGTTCCTTTCACTGCTGAAATCTCAGGGTGAGGGCAAAAAACGGTCGTGGTGGCTGCTGATATTAAAACGTTGGTTACAAAAAAGCCTGGCGAGGCGATTCAGTCACCTCAACCCCGACCAGTATAATGGCGCCTGTCTGTTAGGATTGCGCGGCACGGTGATTAAAAGTCATGGTGCGGCCAATCAGCGAGCCTTTACAGTCGCGATTGAACAGGCAGTGCAGGCGGTGCAGCGACAAGTTCCACAACGGATTGCCGCTCGCCTGGAATCTGTATACCCGGCTGGGTTTGAACTGCAGGACGCCGACAATGGCGATACGCCGCAGCCGCGCTGATACTGGCGCGACTGCCGGGCCTGACGTCGTCGCAGTTTATGATTCGCGGTATATAACCAAAAAGTGACTGAGCGTACATGTATACGAAGATTATTGGTACTGGCAGCTATCTGCCTGAACAGGTGCGGACTAACGCCGATCTGGAAAAAATGGTCGATACCTCTGACGAGTGGATTGTCACCCGTACAGGTATCCGTGAACGCCATATCGCTGCGCCGGAAGAAACCGTCTCCACGATGGGCTACACCGCCGCGCAGCGCGCGCTTGAAATGGCCGGCATTGATAAAGATCAGATTGGCTTGATTGTGGTGGCAACCACCTCAGCGACCCATGCTTTTCCCAGCGCGGCATGCCAGATTCAGGGCATGCTGGGCATTAAAGGGTGCCCGGCGTTCGACGTCGCGGCGGCCTGTGCGGGCTTTACCTACGCGTTAAGCGTGGCCGATATGTACGTTAAATCCGGCGCGGTGAAATATGCGCTGGTCGTTGGATCTGACGTCCTGGCCCGTACCTGCGATCCGACCGATCGCGGCACAATTATTATTTTTGGCGACGGGGCGGGCGCGGTGGTGCTTGGCGCATCCGAGGAGGAGGGCATTATCTCCACGCATCTTCATGCGGACGGAAGCTACGGCCCGCTGCTGACGCTGCCTAACGCCGATCGCGTGAATCCGGATAACCCGATTTATCTGACTATGGCGGGCAACGACGTGTTCAAAGTCGCGGTGACCGAGCTTGCGCACATCGTCGACGAGACGCTGGCCGCCAATAATTATGACCGTTCGCAGCTCGACTGGCTGGTTCCCCATCAGGCTAACCTGCGCATTATCAGCGCGACGGCGAAAAAACTGGGTATGTCGATGGATAAGGTGGTCGTCACGCTGGACAGACACGGCAACACCTCTGCGGCCTCAGTGCCGTGCGCGCTGGATGAAGCCGTGCGCGATGGCCGTATCAAAGCCGGACATCTGGTGTTGCTTGAAGCCTTTGGCGGGGGATTCACCTGGGGCTCCGCGCTGGTTCGTTTCTAGTATAAGGATTTAAACATGACGCAATTCGCATTTGTGTTCCCTGGACAGGGTTCTCAGACCGTCGGGATGCTGGCCGATATGGCGGCAAGCTATCCGATCGTTGAAGAGACTTTTGCTGAAGCCTCTGCTGCGCTGGGCTACGACCTGTGGGCGCTGACCCAGCAGGGTCCGGCTGAAGAGCTGAATAAAACCTGGCAAACTCAGCCTGCGCTGCTGGCGGCTTCCGTCGCGCTGTATCGCGTCTGGCAACAGCAGGGCGGCGAAGCGCCGACCCTGATGGCTGGCCATAGCCTGGGTGAATACTCCGCGCTGGTCTGCGCGGGCGTCATTAATTTTGCCGACGCGGTGCGTCTGGTCGAACTGCGTGGTAAATTCATGCAGGAAGCCGTTCCTGAAGGAACCGGCGCGATGGCGGCCATCATTGGTCTGGACGACGCCTCTATCGCTCAGGCGTGTGAAGCGTCCGCGGAAGGTCAGGTCGTCTCGCCGGTAAACTTTAACTCTCCGGGCCAGGTGGTTATCGCCGGTCATAAAGAGGCGGTTGAACGCGCGGGCGCCGCCTGTAAAGCGGCTGGCGCAAAGCGCGCGCTGCCGCTGCCGGTCAGCGTGCCGTCTCACTGCGCGCTGATGAAGCCTGCCGCCGAAAAACTGGCCGCTGAATTAGCGAAAATCACCTTCAACGCGCCGACCGTGCCGGTCGTCAATAACGTTGATGTGAAATGTGAAACTGACGCTGACGCCATTCGCGATGCGCTGGTGCGCCAGCTGTACAGTCCGGTGCAGTGGACCCGCAGCGTTGAGTTTATGGCGGCGCAGGGCGTGGAACATCTTTATGAAGTCGGCCCGGGTAAAGTCCTCACTGGCCTGACTAAACGCATTGTTGATACCCTGACCGCCTCGGCTCTTAACGAACCGGCGGCGGTATCTGCGGCGCTTGAGCAATAAAAGAGGAAAACCATGAGTTTTGAAGGAAAAATCGCGCTGGTCACCGGTGCAAGCCGCGGGATTGGCCGCGCAATTGCAGAGACGCTCGTTGCCCGTGGCGCGACCGTAATCGGTACGGCTACCAGCGAAAATGGCGCTCAGGCCATTAGCGATTATTTAGGTGCCAACGGGAAAGGTCTGATGCTGAATGTGACCGATCCTGCATCTATCGAATCTGTTCTGGAAAAAATTCGCGCAGAATTTGGTGAAGTCGATATCCTGGTTAATAATGCCGGTATCACTCGTGACAATCTGCTGATGCGAATGAAAGATGATGAGTGGAACGATATTCTCGAAACCAATCTTTCATCTGTTTTCCGCCTGTCAAAAGCGGTAATGCGCGCTATGATGAAGAAGCGTCATGGACGTATTATCACTGTCGGTTCTGTGGTTGGTACCATGGGAAATGCGGGTCAGACAAACTACGCTGCGGCGAAAGCGGGTCTGATTGGCTTCAGTAAATCGCTGGCGCGCGAAGTTGCGTCCCGCGGCATTACTGTAAACGTTGTTGCTCCGGGCTTTATTGAAACGGACATGACGCGTGCGCTGACCGATGAGCAGCGTGCGGGTACGCTGGCAGCCGTTCCGGCGGGTCGCTTAGGCTCCCCAAAAGAAATTGCCAGCGCGGTTGCATTTTTAGCTTCTGACGAAGCGGGTTACATCACTGGTGAGACTCTGCACGTCAATGGCGGGATGTATATGGTTTAACCACGATATACACAAAATCATCCGGGTCGCTACAGGCGGTAAGGTCAGAAAGTCCGCAAGCACAGTTTACTCTGTGACCTGGGACCGAGGGCGCAGCCGCTATCCCGGCGGCCCGATCGATAATGTGTAGAAAAATATTTGCGTTATTTGGGTGAAAAGCCGCAAAATAGCGCAAAATCGTGGTAAGACCTGCCGGGATTTAGTTGCAAATTTTTCAACATTTTATACACTACGAAAACCATCGCGAAAGCGAGTTTTGATAGGAAATTTAAGAGTATGAGCACTATCGAAGAACGCGTTAAGAAAATTATCGGCGAACAGCTGGGCGTTAAGCAGGAAGAAGTTACCAACAATGCTTCTTTCGTTGAAGACCTGGGCGCAGATTCTCTTGACACCGTTGAGCTGGTAATGGCTCTGGAAGAAGAGTTTGATACTGAGATTCCGGACGAAGAAGCTGAGAAAATCACCACCGTTCAGGCTGCCATTGATTACATCAACGGCCACCAGGCGTAAGTGAACATCTCCAGGCGGTCATTCGACCGCCTGAGTTTTATCCTTTTGTCCCACTAGAATCATTTTTCCCTCCCTGGAGGACAACCGTGTCTAAGCGTCGTGTAGTTGTGACCGGACTGGGCATGTTGTCTCCTGTCGGCAATACCGTAGAGTCTACCTGGAAAGCTCTCCTTGCCGGTCAGAGTGGCATCAGCCTGATCGACCATTTCGATACTAGCGCCTATGCAACGAAATTTGCTGGCTTAGTAAAGGATTTTAACTGTGATGACATTATCTCGCGTAAAGAACAGCGCAAGATGGATGCCTTCATTCAATATGGAATTGTCGCTGGCGTTCAGGCCATGCAGGATTCTGGCCTTGAAGTAACGGAAGAGAACGCAACCCGTATTGGCGCCGCTATCGGCTCCGGTATCGGTGGTCTCGGACTAATTGAAGAAAACCACAGTTCCCTGGTGAACGGTGGGCCGCGTAAGATTAGCCCGTTCTTCGTTCCGTCGACGATTGTCAACATGGTGGCAGGCCACCTGACCATCATGTACGGCCTGCGCGGGCCGAGCATCTCTATCGCCACCGCCTGCACCTCAGGCGTACATAACATCGGTCACGCCGCACGTATCATTGCATACGGCGATGCGGACGCGATGGTGGCGGGCGGTGCTGAAAAAGCCAGTACGCCGCTGGGCGTAGGCGGCTTTGGCGCAGCGCGCGCGCTTTCCACGCGTAACGACAATCCGCAGGCGGCCAGCCGTCCGTGGGATAAAGAGCGTGACGGCTTTGTGCTTGGCGACGGCGCCGGGATGGTTGTACTCGAAGAGTATGAACATGCGAAAAAGCGCGGCGCGAAAATTTATGCTGAGGTCGTAGGTTTCGGGATGAGCAGCGATGCTTATCATATGACGTCACCGCCGGAAAACGGCGCGGGCGCGGCGCTGGCGATGGTCAACGCGCTGCGTGACGCGGCGATTGAACCGGGCAAGATTGGTTACGTCAACGCGCACGGCACCTCCACGCCGGCAGGCGATAAAGCCGAAGCGCAGGCGGTGAAATCGGTCTTTGGCGACGCGGCGAGCCGCGTGATGGTGAGCTCCACCAAATCAATGACCGGTCACCTGCTGGGCGCCGCTGGCGCGGTAGAGTCCATTTACTCTATCCTGGCGCTGCGCGATCAGGCGGTTCCGCCGACCATCAACCTGGATAACCCGGATGAAGGCTGCGATCTGGATTTCGTGCCACATGAGGCGCGTCAGGTCAGCGGAATGGAGTATGCCCTGTGTAACTCCTTCGGCTTTGGCGGCACCAACGGTTCGCTGATCTTTAAAAAGATCTAATCGCCGTTGTCCGTAACTGCTTAAAGGCCCGCTTGTCGGGCCTTTCTTATTCTCTTCTCCACCCTTGTCCTGAGTCAGCCATCCTGCCACACTATCCTGTCATCCATAAGGAGCTGCTATGTTCTTGATAAATGGCCGTGAACAGGCGTCGCTTGCCGCGAGCGATCGCGCGATCCAGTTCGGCGATGGCTGCTTTACCACCGCGCGCATTATTGACGGAAAAGTATGCCAGCTGGCCGCGCACCTTCGACGCCTGCAGGAGGCGTGTGAGAAATTGCTGATCGCCTTCGCTGATCTGGACGAGCTTGAGCGCGAAATGAGCACGCTCTCTGCCGGTCATCTGCGCGGCGTGCTGAAAGTGATTATCAGCCGCGGCAGCTGCGGGCGAGGATACAGCGCGGCGCAGTGCCGGCAACCTACCCGCATTCTCAGCGTTTCGCCGTGGCCCTCTCACTATGACCGCTGGCGGGAGCAGGGGATTACCCTGACCCTTAGCCCGGTGCGCCTCGGACGCAATCCGATGCTGGCAGGTATCAAGCACCTGAATCGCCTTGAACAGGTGTTGATTCGCTCTCATCTTGAGCAGACGGAGGCCGATGAAGCGCTGGTTCTTGACAGCGAGGGCTGGGTTACGGAATGCTGTGCGGCTAATTTGTTCTGGCGAAAAGACAATGTGGTGTATACGCCCTGTCTCGATCAGGCGGGGGTGAATGGCATAATGCGACAATTCTGTATGCGACAGCTGGCACAATCGTCTTTTCGGCTTGTCGAAACCCGAGCCCGTGAAGAAGAGCTTCAGCACGCTGACGAAATGGTCGTCTGTAATGCGCTGATGCCGGTTGTTCCCGTACGTGCCTGGGGAACGAAACGCTTCTCATCACGTGCGCTGTATGAATTTCTGGCCCCACTGTGCGAGCATCCGAATTAGTCATGAAAAAATTGTTATCCGTTGTTCTGTTACTGGTTGTTGTGCTGGGCGTTGCCGCTGGCGTGGGCGTGTGGAAGGTCCGGCAACTGGCGGACAGTAAGATACTGATTAAAGACGAAATCGTTTTTTACCCTTAAACCGGGCACCGGTCGTCTGGCGCTGGGAGATCAGCTGTACGCTGAAGGTGTGATTAACCGTCCACGCGTATTTCAATGGCTACTGCGCGTCGAGCCTGAGCTTGCCCATTTTAAGGCGGGCACCTATCGTTTCACTCCTGGGATGCGCGTGCGCGAAATGCTGCAACTGCTGGAAAGCGGCAAAGAGGCGCAGTTCCCGCTGCGTCTGGTAGAGGGGCTACGTTTAAGCGACTATCTCAGACAGCTGCGCGAGGCGCCATACATCAGGCATACCCTGAGTGACGACAGCTACGAGAGCGTCGCCACGGCGCTGGGGATGAACGGCACCGACCGCCTTGAAGGCTGGTTCTGGCCCGATACCTGGATGTATACCGCCAACACCACCGATGTGGCCTTGCTCAGGCGCGCCCATCAAAAAATGGTGAAAATGGTTGATAGCGTCTGGGAAGGGCGGGCAAAAGGGCTGCCGTATCAGGACCAGAATCAGCTGGTGACGATGGCCTCGATTATTGAAAAAGAGACGGCGGTCGCCAGCGAGCGCGATCGGGTCGCGTCGGTATTCATTAACCGTCTGCGCGTCGGAATGCGTCTGCAAACCGATCCGACGGTGATTTACGGCATGGGTGAGCGCTATAATGGCAGGATTTCCCGCGCGGATCTGGAAACGCCGACGGCTTATAACACCTATACCATCACCGGTCTGCCGCCGGGGCCGATCGCCATGCCGGGCGAAGCTTCGCTGAAGGCCGCGGCGCATCCGGCAAAAACGCCGTATCTCTATTTTGTCGCCGACGGTAAAGGCGGGCATACGTTTAACACCAATCTTGCCAGCCATAACCGGTCGGTGCAGGAGTATCTGAAAGTGCTTAAGGAAAAAAATGCGCAGTAAGTATATCGTCATCGAGGGGCTGGAAGGCGCCGGAAAAACCACCGCGCGTAATGTGGTGGTCGAGACGCTGCAGCAGCTCGGCATTCGCGACATGGTTTTTACCCGCGAGCCGGGCGGCACGCAGCTGGCGGAAAAGTTGCGCAGCCTGGTGCTGGACATTAAATCCGTGGGCGATGAAATCATCTGCGATAAAGCGGAAGTGCTGATGTTTTACGCCGCGCGCGTGCAGCTGGTTGAAACGGTTATCAGGCCCGCACTGGCAAACGGCGCGTGGGTGATTGGCGACCGTCACGATCTCTCCACTCAGGCCTATCAGGGCGGCGGACGCGGTATCGATCGCCATATGCTGGCGACGCTGCGGGACGCGGTGCTGGGCGATTTCCGTCCCGATTTAACGCTCTACCTGGATGTGACGCCGGAGGTGGGGCTGAAACGCGCCCGCGCCCGCGGCGAGCTTGATCGCATTGAGCAGGAGTCCTTTGATTTCTTTAATCGCACCCGCGCCCGCTATCTCGAGCTTGCCGCGCAGGACCCCGGCATACGCACCATTGACGCTACGCAGCCGCTGGATGCCGTTATGCACAGCATTCGCACGGTAGTCAGCGAATGGGTGAAGGAGCAGGGCGCATGAAATGGTATCCGTGGTTACGTCCGGACTTCGAAAAACTGGTGGCCAGCTACCAGGGGGGACGGGGGCACCATGCGCTACTGATTCAGGCACTGCCCGGCATGGGCGATGACGCGTTGATTTACGCATTAAGCCGGTATCTGCTCTGTCAGCAGCCGGAGGGCCATAAAAGCTGCGGCCACTGTCGCGGCTGTCAGCTTATGCAGGCGGGCACCCATCCCGATTATTACGCGCTGTTGCCGGAAAAAGGGAAGAGCGCGCTGGGTATCGATGCGGTACGCGAAGTGGGCGAAAAGCTGTACGAAAGAGCCCGGCTTGGCGGCGCAAAAGTGGTGTGGATCCCGGATGCGGCGCTGCTGACCGACGCCGCGGCGAACGCCCTGTTGAAAACGCTGGAAGAGCCGCCGGAACACACCTGGTTTTTCCTGGCGAGTCGGGAACCGGCGCGGTTACTGGCGACATTACGCAGCCGTTGCCGTCTGCATCATCTTGCGCCGCCGCCGGAACAGTACGCCGTCGCCTGGCTGGTGCGCGAGGTGACAATGTCACAAGAGGCGATAATCACCGCGCTGCGCCTGAGCGCCGGTTCACCGGGCGCTGCGTATGAATTGCTGCAGGCTGAAAGCTGGGCGCATCGCGATGCGCTGCTCCAGGCGCTGACCGCCAGCGTTTCCAACGGCGACTGGTATACTTTACTGTCGGCACTGAATCATGAGCAGGCGCCGGAAAGGCTGCACTGGCTGGCGATGCTGTTGATGGACGCGCTGAAACGCCAGCACGGGGCATCGTCATTAACCAATGTCGATGCAGAGCCGCTGGCGGTGGCACTGGCCGCAAACTACTCCGCCAGCCGGATTCAGGCGATCCTGAATGCCGTCTGCCACAGTCGCGAACAACTGCTAAACGTGAGCGGCCTGAACCGTGAACTGGTCCTGACCGATCTCCTTCTCCGGATTGAGCATTACCTGCAACCAGGCGCCGTATTGCCTGTTCCCCATCTTTAAGAGAGACATTATGTTTTTAGTCGACTCGCATTGCCATCTTGATGGCCTGGATTATCAATCTCTGCATAAGGACGTGGATGACGTGCTGGCGAAAGCCGCCGCGCGCGATGTGAAATTTTGTCTGGCAGTGGCGACCACGCTGCCGGGCTACCGCAGTATGCGTGAGCAGGTAGGCGAGCGCGATAACGTGGTCTTTTCCTGTGGCGTTCATCCGCTGAACCAGGATGAGGACTACGCGGTAGAGGATCTGCGTCGGCTGGCAGGCGAAGAGGGCGTGGTGGCGATGGGCGAAACCGGGCTGGACTATTTTTATACCCCGGAAACGAAGCTTCGCCAGCAGGCGTCCTTTATCAATCATATTCAGATTGGTCGCGAGCTGAATAAACCGGTGATCGTCCATACCCGCGATGCCCGTGCCGATACGCTGGCAATTCTTCGCAATGAAAAGGTGACGGATTGCGGCGGCGTACTACACTGTTTTACAGAAGACAGAGAAACGGCAGGTAAATTACTGGATTTAGGCTTTTATATCTCCTTCTCCGGTATCGTCACCTTCCGTAATGCCGAACAGCTGCGCGATGCCGCGCGCTATGTGCCTCTGGATCGCCTGCTGGTTGAGACGGATTCGCCGTATTTAGCGCCGGTTCCGCACCGCGGTAAAGAAAACCAGCCTGCGATGGTGCGTGATGTCGCAGAATACATGGCCGTATTGAAGGGTGTTGCCGTTGATGAACTGGCGCAGGTAACCACCAATAACTTTGCCAGCCTGTTCCATATCGACGCTTCCCGCCTGCAATCAGCCTCTTAGATGAGTTTTTTTAAAGCTCGTAATTAATCGCTAAAGCGAGTAAAGTTCACCGCCACAAATCGGGCGGTGAATGAACGGCCTGACACATTCAGATACTATTTTTGTCAAAATGTGCAACTTAAAGCGTTACGCGGAGTTGAAACGTGATAGCCATCAAACAAAAATACGCTGAATTATTTTACTCTGTGTAATAAATAAAGGGCACTTAGATGCCCTGTCCACGGCGAGGCTCTCCCCCCTTGCTAATGCGTGAAAACATAGAAAACACAAATACTCAGGAGCACTCCTAATTATGTTTAAGAATGCATTTGCTAACCTGCAGAAGGTCGGTAAATCGCTGATGCTGCCGGTATCCGTGCTGCCGATCGCAGGTATCCTGCTTGGCGTCGGTTCCGCAAACTTCAGCTGGCTGCCAGCCGTTGTATCGCATGTCATGGCGGAAGCAGGCGGTTCTGTCTTTGCTAACATGCCGCTTATTTTCGCTATCGGCGTTGCGCTGGGCTTTACCAACAACGACGGCGTTTCCGCGCTGGCTTCGGTTGTCGCCTACGGCATCATGGTTAAAACCATGTCCGTGGTTGCGCCGCTGGTTCTGCATTTACCGGCTGAAGAGATCGCTGCGAAACACCTTGCGGATACCGGTGTTCTCGGCGGGATCATCTCCGGTGCGATTGCGGCGTATATGTTCAACCGCTTCTACCGTATCAAGCTGCCTGAGTATCTCGGCTTCTTTGCCGGCAAGCGCTTTGTACCGATTATCTCTGGTCTGGCGGCGATCTTCACCGGCGTGATCCTTTCCTTCATCTGGCCGCCGATTGGTACTGCTATTCAGACCTTCTCTCAGTGGGCTGCTTACCAGAACCCGGTTGTGGCGTTCGGTATCTACGGCTTCATTGAGCGCTGCCTGGTGCCGTTTGGTCTGCACCATATCTGGAACGTTCCTTTCCAGATGCAGATCGGCGAATACACCAACGCGGCAGGCCAGGTATTCCACGGCGATATTCCGCGTTATATGGCGGGCGACCCGACTGCGGGCAAACTGTCCGGCGGCTTCCTGTTCAAGATGTACGGTCTGCCGGCTGCGGCTATCGCCATCTGGCACTCTGCTAAACCAGAAAACCGCGCCAAAGTGGGCGGTATCATGATCTCCGCCGCGCTGACCTCGTTCCTGACCGGTATCACCGAGCCGATCGAGTTCTCCTTCATGTTCGTTGCGCCGATCCTGTACATCATCCACGCGATTCTGGCTGGTCTGGCGTTCCCGATCTGTATCCTGCTGGGTATGCGTGACGGCACCTCCTTCTCGCACGGTCTGATCGACTTTATCGTTCTGTCAGGCAACAGCAGCAAACTGTGGCTGTTCCCGATTGTGGGCATCGGTTATGCGATCGTTTACTACACCGTTTTCCGCGTGCTGATTAAAGCGCTGGATCTGAAAACCCCGGGTCGTGAAGATAACACCGACGAAGCGAAAGCGGGCGCGACCAGCGAAATGGCCCCGGCTCTGGTGGCGGCATTTGGCGGTAAAGAAAACATCACTAACCTGGATGCGTGCATTACCCGTCTGCGTGTCAGCGTGGCTGACGTGGCGAAGGTTGATCAGGCTGGCCTGAAGAACCTGGGCGCTGCTGGCGTGGTGGTTGCCGGTTCCGGCGTTCAGGCTATCTTCGGTACGAAATCCGATAACCTGAAAACTGAAATGGATGAGTACATCCGTAACAGCTAAGCAGTAAGAGTCCGGGGAGAACTAAGGCAGCCGCATGGCTGCCTTTTTTATATTCTGCGCTGCCGATCCGGCAGAGGGATCAGAACTGCCAGGTGGCGGTGATGCTCACGTTGCGCGGTTCACCGTACACAATCGAACCTTCGACGTTGGTATCGTAGGTCTTATTGAACAGATTATTGACGTTACCCTGCAGCGAGAAGTTTTTGCTGACCTGGTAGCGGGTGAAGAGATCCACCAGCGCATAGCTGCCCTGTTCGGCGCGGAAGGTGCCATACGGCGTCACCGTGTCGCTGTAGACGCGGTTTTGCCAGTTTACGCCGCCGCCGACGGTCAGTTCCGGCATATCCGGCAGGCGATAGCGGGTGAACAGTTTCACTGAAGTGCGCGGCAGATAAGGATTCACCGCATTGCCTTCGTTGTCGTTCGCGACGTAGCGCGTGGCGCCGAAGGTCATCTGCCAGTTATCGGTGATCGCGCCGTTGATCTCCAGTTCCACCCCTTTGCTGACGGTGCCGTCCACCGCTTTATAGGCGGTGTCGCCGTTGCTGCCGGCGATAGGCACGCCGGTGGACTGACCGACGTTGTCCTGCTCAATGCGGAATACCGAGAGCGTGGTGGTCAGGCGGCTGTTCAGCCAGTCAGATTTCAGACCCACTTCATAGTTATTGCCAATAATCGGGGAGAGATACTTGCCTGAGCTGTCTCGCTTATTTTGCGGCTGGAAGATCGAGGTGTAGCTGGCGTAGGTCGACCAGTTATCGTTGATATCGTAAACCAGACCGGCATACGGCGTGGTGTGGTTTTGCTCCATGCTGTAGGTCAGGGTATCAACACGCCAGTTGGTATAGCGCGCGCCGAGGATCAGGTGCAGCGGATCGGCCAGAGAAATGCGCGTTGCGGCATACAGCGACTTCATGTGCGTGGTGTCGTCCTGAGCCAGCGACTGCGGCGCCCAGTGGGTTTGCGGGAAGTTACCGTTGTCGTTGGCAAAGCTGCCGATTTCGTCCGGGAAGACGTTTGCCCATGAGCTGAAATAGCGGTTGTTTTGCTTGCTGTAGCTGCCGCCGAACATCAGGTTATGCTGTCGGCCAAACAGATCGTAGCCGCCGTCGGCAAAGAGATCGACAGCGTCAACTTTACGTTTGCCGCTGTTCCAGCCGGTCCCGCCCACATAATCGAAGCCCGGACCATAGTTTGCGTACGGGCCAACCAGCTCGCCAGTCTCTTTATTGACTAACGCATCGATATACATCGTTTTGCTGTCGAACTCCACCTCAGAGTGGGTGGCGTTCATCGTCGCCTGCCAGCTATCGGCAAAGCGCTGCCTGAGCGTCAGGAAAACTTTATTGATCTCTTTATCGTTATACGCCCAGTCCGGCGCGGTGCTGCGGGCGCGGTCATAGCTGTTTTTGCTGCCTTCGGTATTCCAGCGCGGCAGTCCGCCCCATGTCGGGCTGTTGACGTCGATTTTCTGATACTCATAGCCCGCCGCAAGGCTGGTGGTTTCGCCGAGATCGGCATCAATAATGCCTGAGAAGAAGGTTTTTTCGCTGTTGTAGCGATCGAGCCAGGAGTCGTTGTTTTGATAGCCCGCCACGATGCGCGCACGCACGTTGCCGTCGTCGGTGAGCGGGCTTTGCATATCCATAACGTAGCGCTGTTTGTTCCAGCTGCCATATTCAGCGGAAACGTCGCCTTTAAACTCGCGGCTGGTGGCGTGTTTACGGATCATATTGATCGATGCGGAGGGGTTGCCGGTACCGGTCATCAGGCCGCTGGCGCCGCGTACCACTTCCACGCGCTCAAACAGCGCGGTGTCGGAGAGCGCGTCACCGAGATTCCAGCGCGATTCAAACCAGGTCGGGATGCCGTCGACCATATAATTATCGATTTCGAAGCCGCGAGAATAGTAGCTGCTGCGGTCTGAGTCGGCCTGGCTTCTGCTGATCCCCAGCGTGTTATCCATCACCTCGCCCAGCGTTTGCAACTGCTGATCTTCCATCCGCTGCTGACCGACGATGCTGACGGATTGCGGAATATCGCGCTGGGTCATCATCATTTTGGTGCCTGCGCTGGTGGTTTTAACGCTGTAGTCCTGCTCATCGGCGGAATACCCGGCGGAGGCGGAACCTTCAACAATGACCGTCTCTTCCGGCGCGGAGGCGGCGAAGCTAATGGACGGCGTCAACGCAATTGCGATACAGGCGGCAAGCAGCGTTGGCTGACGCAGTTTGTCCCCATGAAGTGTTGTGAAAGACATCGATAAACCCTTAAGAAAGAAGGAAATTTGTTCATGCCGTGGAACGGCGCAAACCGTTTTTATTTTTTTTGCCAAGAAATGCGCATGGAAATACAAATGCGAAATATACGCATTCATATTTGTTGTGTAAACAGGGCTATTTTGCTTTTTGAAATCTTGTTTCAGGAAGTTTTACGTTCTCCACGGCGGGAAAGGGGGAAAAGCATCTTAATGCCGCTGATTTTTGCTTAAAAAATCGTGGCTTAAGGTTGAAAGAGCAGCTTTAAGTCGATCATACTCTATACTCGCAGTATGGCTCAGCGTAGCATGACATCACGCATGGCAATTTTAAGAAAAGGAAAACGTCGTGGCAGAAGAAACCATATTCAGTAAGATCGTTCGTCGTGAAATCCCTTCCGATATTGTTTACCAGGATGAACTGGTTACCGCCTTCCGCGATATTTCACCGCAGGCGCCGACCCATATCCTGATTATCCCGAATGTCCTGATCCCGACGGTTAATGATGTTACCGCCGAACACGAACAGGCGCTGGGACGGATGATCACCGTCGCGGCCAAAATCGCGGCCCAGGAAGGTATTGCCGAAGATGGCTATCGGTTAATTATGAATACCAATCGTCACGGCGGGCAGGAGGTGTATCACATCCATATGCACCTGCTGGGTGGCCGCGCGCTGGGACCGATGCTCGCGCATAAAGGGCTGTAATAATGAAAAGAGGATGCCTTGCGCTATCGCTGGGATTGCTGCTGCTGGCCGGGTGCCGTTCTCATCCTGAGATCCCCGTCAGCGATGAACAATCTCTGGTCATGGAGTCAACTCTGCTGGCGGCCGGTATTACTGCCCAGCCGCCATCGCTAAGGACGTCTGATATTCAGCCTTCGGCGTCCTCTACCTTATATAACGAAAGGCAAGAGCCCGTTACCGTGCATTACCGTTTTTACTGGTATGACGCCAGAGGGTTAGAAATGCATCCTCTGGAAGCGCCGCGCAGCGTAACGATCCCGGCGCGTTCGTCGGTCACGCTGTACGGCAGCGCCAATTATCTGGGGGCGCACAAAGTCAGACTTTATCTTTATTTGTAAGGGGTAAATCTTGAAGATGAAAATGAGTCGCTACGCACTGCTCGCCGCGCTGGCGATAATTCTTTCCGGCTGTGTGGCGCAACGCGAACCTGCGCCGGTTGATGAGGTTAAACCTGCGCCGCAACAGCCGACCCAGCCGTCGGAGCCTGCGCCGGTGGTGCCTTCTGTTCCCACTATTCCGGAGCAGCCTGGCCCGATTGAGCATGAAGATCAAACCGCGCCGCCTGCGCCTCGCGTTCGTCATTACGACTGGAACGGCGCGATGCAGCCGATGGTGAGCAAAATGCTGCAGGCCGATGGCGTCACGTCGGGCAGCGTACTGCTGGTGGATAGCGTGAATAACCGCACCAACGGTTCGCTGAACGCCAGTGAAGCCACCGAAACGCTGCGCAATGCGCTGGCGAACAACGGCAAGTTTACGCTGGTTTCAGCGCAGCAGCTGTCGATGGCGAAACAGCAGTTAGGCCTCTCCCCGCAGGACAGCCTGGGAACGCGCAGCAAAGCGATTGGTATCGCCCGTAACGTCGGCGCGCACTACGTGCTGTACTCCAGCGCTGCCGGCAACGTCAATGCGCCTTCCCTGCAAATGCAACTGATGCTGGTCCAGACTGGCGAGATAATCTGGTCAGGTAAAGGTGCCGTTCAGCAGCAATAAGCCTCTGGCGCGCGATGAGGTCCTGGCGCGCTATTTTCCGCAGTATCGCCCCGTCGCTGAAGGCCAGAATGGCCTCAGCGGCGGAAGCGTAATCATTGCGCATTCCGCCCGCCGTCTGGTGCTTCGTCGTCATCACGACCCCGATGCCCCTGCGTCCCATTTCTTACGCCAGTACCATGCGCTGGCGCGCCTGCCTGAAAACCTGGCGCCGAAGCCGCGGTTGTATATTCCCGGCTGGATGGCGGTGGACTATCTGCACGGTGAGATAAAATCGGCATTGCCGGATACCGACGAACTTGCGGGCTTGCTGTATCATCTGCACCAGCAGCCGCGTTTCGGCTGGCGCATCCAACTTCTGCCGCTGCTTGAACAGTACTGGCAGGAGAGCGATCCGGCGCGCAGAACGCCGTTCTGGCTGCGGCTGCTGAAGCGCCTGCGCCAGCGGCGGGAGCCGCCGCCGCTGCGCCTTGCGCCGCTGCATATGGACGTTCACGCCGGTAACATTGTCCATACCCCGGCAGGGCTGCGGCTTATCGACTGGGAATATGCCGGAGATGGCGACATCGCGCTTGAACTGGCGGCGGTGTGGGTGGACGACGATTTTCAACACCGGCAGCTGGTAAACGCCTACGCGGCGCGCGCGCGCATCATGGCGGAGACATTATGGCGGCAGGTCCGACGCTGGTATCCCTGGGTACTGATGCTGAAGGCCGGTTGGTTTGAATACCGCTGGCGACAGACCGGCGAACAACAATTTATCAGGCTGGCCGACGCAAGCTGGCGGCAGCTACAGACGAAGGATTAAGGAGAGCAGTGTGGGTCCAGTTATGTTGGATGTCGAAGGGTTTGAGCTGGATGCGGAAGAACGGGAAATTCTGGCCCATCCGCTGGTGGGCGGGTTAATCCTCTTTACCCGCAATTATCACGACCCTGAGCAGCTACGCGAACTGGTGCGCCAGATCCGCGCGGCGTCGCGCAATCATCTGGTGGTGGCGGTGGATCAGGAAGGCGGGCGCGTGCAGCGTTTTCGCGAAGGGTTTACCCGTCTGCCAGCCGCCCAGTCGTTTGCCGCGCTGCACGGGCTGGAGGAGGGGGGCAGGCTGGCTGAAGAGGCCGGATGGCTGATGGCCAGCGAAATGATTGCGATGGATATCGACATCAGCTTCGCGCCGGTGCTGGACGTGGGGCATATCAGCGCGGCGATTGGCGAGCGTGCTTATCACGCGGACCCGGCGAAAGCGCTGGCGATGGCGACGCGTTTTATTGACGGTATGCATGCCGCGGGGATGAAAACCACCGGCAAACACTTCCCCGGTCATGGCGCGGTGACCGCCGACTCGCATAAAGAGACGCCCACCGATCCGCGCCCGGAAGCGGAAATCCGCGCGAAAGATATGTCCGTATTCCGCGCACTGATCGGCGAAAATAAGCTGGATGCGATTATGCCCGCTCATGTCATTTACAGCGATGTCGATTCGCGCCCGGCAAGCGGTTCGCCGCACTGGCTGAAAACGGTTCTGCGCCAGGAGCTGGGTTTTGATGGCGTCATTTTCTCTGACGACCTGTCAATGGAAGGGGCGGCGATCATGGGCAGCTACGCGGAACGTGGACAGGCGTCGCTGGATGCAGGTTGCGATATGATCCTGGTCTGCAATAATCGTAAAGGGGCGGTGAGCGTATTAGATAATCTGTCGCCGATCAAAGCAGAACGTGTTACACGTTTGTATCATAAAGGTACATTTTCGCGTCAGGAACTGATGGACTCGCCACGCTGGAAACAGGTCAGCGCGCAGCTCAGCCAGTTACATGAACGCTGGCAGGATCAAAAAGCAGGTCATTAACGCAAGTTGGGTGGGGATGCGATGATTATCTATTTACACGGTTTTGACTCAAACAGTCCGGGTAACCACGAGAAGGTCCTGCAATTGCAGTTTATCGACCCGGACGTCAGGCTGATCAGCTACAGCACGCGGCATCCGAAACATGACATGCAGCATCTGCTGAAGGAAGTGGACAAAATGCTGCAGCTTAACGTCGACGAGCGTCCGCTGATCTGCGGCGTCGGTCTTGGCGGATACTGGGCTGAGCGCATTGGCTTTTTATGCGATATTCGCCAGGTGGTCTTTAACCCGAACCTGTTTCCGCATGAGAACATGGAGGGGAAAATCGACCGCCCGGAAGAGTATGCCGATATTGCCACCAAGTGCGTCACCAACTTCCGCGAGAAGAATCGCGATCGCTGCCTGGTGATCCTCTCCCGCCACGATGAAGCGCTGGACAGCCAGCGCGCCTCGGAAGTGCTGCACCATTTTTATGAGATTGTGTGGGATGAGGAGCAGACGCATAAGTTCAAGAACATCTCACCGCATTTACAGCGGATCAAAGCCTTCAAAACGTTGGGCTAAGGCCATTACCGGGCCGCAACCCTGCGCCGAACCAGCCTGCGGGCTGGTTTTTTTTGTTCCTGACGACGGTGATTGTCTATCTTTTCAGCAGCAAAACTTGATGCACATCAATTTTGGTATGACCAATGGACCGCATGTGCTATTCTCAGTGTCGAAGAAGATTTTCATTATCGTAACTTGTTGTTAATTAAAGGCTATGCTAATAACTTTTAATTAACAATTGGTTAATAATTTTAAGGGGGTCACGTTGACTACGCCATTGAAAAAGATCGTGATTGTCGGCGGTGGGGCTGGCGGGCTGGAAATGGCCACGCAGTTAGGGCATAAGCTGGGGCGCAAGAAAAAGGCAAAGATCACGCTGGTGGATCGCAATCACAGCCATCTGTGGAAGCCGCTGCTGCACGAAGTGGCCACCGGCTCCCTCGATGAGGGCGTGGATGCGCTGAGCTATCTGGCGCACGCGCGTAATCATGGTTTTCAGTTTCAGCTGGGTTCGGTGATGGATATCGATCGTGAAGCGAAGACCATTACTATCGCCGAACTGCGCGACGAGAAGGGCGAACTGCTGGTGCCGGAGCGCAAAATCGCTTACGACACGCTGGTCATGGCGCTGGGCAGTACCTCAAACGACTTCAATACGCCGGGTGTGAAAGAGCACTGCATTTTCCTTGATAACCCGCATCAGGCGCGCCGTTTCCATCAGGAAATGCTTAACCTGTTCCTGAAGTATTCCGCTAACCTCGGCGCGAACGGCAAAGTCAATATTGCTATCGTCGGCGGCGGCGCGACGGGCGTGGAGCTGTCGGCTGAACTGCATAACGCGGTAAAACAGCTGCACAGCTACGGCTACAAGGGGCTGACCAACGAAGCGCTGAACGTTACCCTGGTGGAAGCGGGCGAACGTATTCTGCCTGCGCTACCGCCGCGTATTTCCTCCGCCGCGCACAACGAGCTGACCAAACTCGGAGTACGCGTACTGACTCAGACGATGGTGACCAGCGCCGACGCGGGCGGTCTGCACACCAAAGACGGTGAGTATATCGAAGCCGATCTGATGGTCTGGGCGGCAGGGATCAAAGCGCCGGACTTTTTGAAAGAGATTGGCGGTCTGGAAACTAACCGCATTAATCAGCTGGTTGTGGAGCCGACGCTGCAAACTACCCGCGATCCTGACGTGTACGCGATTGGCGACTGTGCCTCTTGTCCACGCCGGAAGGCGGTTTTGTACCACCGCGCGCTCAGGCTGCGCACCAGATGGCAACCTGCGCGATGAATAACTTTCTGGCGCAGATGAACGGTAAGTCGCTGAAGGCGTATCAGTATAAAGATCACGGTTCTCTGGTTTCGCTGTCTAACTTCTCCACCGTCGGCAGTCTGATGGGCAACCTGACGAAAGGGTCGATGATGATAGAAGGGCGAATTGCCCGCTTTGTCTACATCTCTCTGTACCGTATGCACCAGATTGCGCTGCACGGCTATTTCAAAACCGGGCTGATGATGCTGGTCGGCAGTATCAACCGCGTGATTCGCCCGCGCCTGAAGCTGCATTAATCATCTTCTGCTCAGCATCGCCGGTTGGCGGTGCTGAGCGCCTGAACCGGCTTATACAGCGGTTATCCCGCAATCTCGCCTCAGAGTTCTCTGAATCATGCTGTTCTGACGCTGCCGGACGATATTTTCATCCGCAATCTGATGGGCCTTCGCTTGCTTTCATTGCAGTATTGTTAGCAATAGCAAAGAAGGAGGATCTCCCGTGAATAAATCGATGTTGGCGGGTATAGGGATTGGCGTAGCTGCTGCGCTGGGCGTGGCGGCGGTTGCCGGTCTGAACGTCTTTGATCGCGGCCCGCAGTATGCACAGGTCGTTTCCGCAACGCCTATTAAAGAAACCATTAAGACCCCACGCAAGGAGTGCCGCAACGTGACGGTCACCCACCGCAGACCGGTACAGGATGAAAACCGGATCGCCGGTTCCGTTCTCGGCGCGGTAGCGGGCGGGGTGATTGGTCATCAGTTTGGCGGCGGTCGCGGTAAAGATGTGGCGACGGTGGTCGGTGCGTTAGGCGGCGGCTATGCCGGTAATCAGATCCAGGGATCGATGCAGGAAAACGACACCTACACCTCGACGCAGCAGCGCTGCAAGACCGTCTATGACAAGTCGGAAAAAATGCTCGGCTATGACGTCACCTATAAAATTGGCGATCAGCAGGGCAAAATCCGTATGGACCGCGATCCCGGCACGCAAATTCCACTGGATAGCAACGGCCAGCTGGTACTGAATAACAAAGCCTAAAAAAGCTGTACTCTGCAAAATATTAGCCCCTCATTCGCTCAGGCTGAGGGGCTTTTTTCATCAGAAGGTTAGCGCATAGTTGAGGCCAAAGGTGCGTCCGCGGCCTTTGTATTCATACAGCGACGGACTGCCGTAGGTCGGACTGTAAAGCAGCGGCGCGCGCTGTCCCCAGAGGGTGGTGTAATCTTCGTCCAGCAGGTTCTCGATGCTGAAGGTCAGTTTACCCAGCGGGAGCTGATAGCTGCCGATAAAATCAACGGTGTTATAGCTATCAAGCTTATTGCCGCTGGCGTCAGTCAGGTCAAACGACTGCTGGCTCTGTAGCCGCAGCGACCACGGTTCCGGCGCCCAGCCGACCCAGGCGGTGGCTTTTGACGGCGAGGCCAGCGTCACATCCCACTTCTGCCATTTACCGCTCTGCTTCACTTCCGACTTCAGAACGTTGAAATTCGCCCCCAGGCTCCAGTCGCTGTCGGCAATGAAATAGTCCACCGCGCCCTCCATGCCGTAAATCCGCCGATCGTCAGGCTCTACGCGGATGGTCATATCGCTGCGGTTAATAACAATCGATTTATCGGAGTTGGAGTAATAGGCCGCCAGCTGCGTGCGCAGGCTGTCGCCGGTATAGCGCCAGCCCAGTTCATAAGAGTTAACCTTGATGCCTTCCAGACGCGAGTCGGCGACGTTGACGCTGCGCTGAAGCTGATAACGATCGCCCACCAGCTGATAAGTGCCGTTCCCGTAATAAGAAGTTACCGGGAAGCGATTCCCCGGTCAGGCAGGCGATTACGCTTTCAGCAGTTCAGGCCACATGCGCAGGGTGGTTCGGGTGATCTGCATCAGCTTGTCGAAGGTGGCGCCTTCGCGGGCGCTGATCGACATCCCCTGCAGGATACAGTTCAGATATTCCGCCAGATTCTGCACATTACAGTGCGCCGGTAGCTCTCCGCGCGTCTGGCGCTGGCGCAGAAACTGGGTCAGGGTTTGCTCCTGCATGGCGTGCCGGCTTTTCACGGTATGCGCGATGTCGCTTGACGCAGCGGCGAGCGTGGCGGAGGTGTTAATCATAAAGCAACCCGCCGGGGTATCTTTGCTGGTAAAGCAGGTCGCCACGGCGGTGAAATAATCTTCCAGAGCAGCCTCTGCGCTTTTTTCTTCGCAGAACAGCTGCGCTTCATGTTTCGCGGCGAAACGGGCGATATACCGGTCGAGCACCGCGCGAAACAATCCCTCTTTATTGGTGAATTCCGCGTACAGCGTCGGAGCTTTTGCGCCCGTTGCTTCAACAAGATCAGCAAGCGAAGTCGCTTCATAACCGTGCTGCCAGAAGAGTGTCATGGCCTTATCAAGCGCGGCTTCCCTGTCGAACACTTTTGGTCGGCCACGGCTTTTTTTAACGCAACCTGTCGGTTCAGTTGTCATGATGCCGTCGTACCTGAGTGAGTGTGATGAATGACCATTATAAAAATAAATGCTTCAGCTCACCAGTGCATTCAGCGGAAAAATAGTTTCAATGTATTTACATGAAAAATAACCGTTTTTTGTTTTATATAACGATCATTATAAAAAATAGTTGACGTGTGACCTGGATCACACCTATCATTTAGTTATCGATCGTTAATTAAATGCTAACTACACTGTTCATCTGCAAAGGTCATTATCATGAAAAACGTTAAAACCCTCATCGCTGCCGCTGTTCTGAGTTCACTGTCATTCGCCAGCTTTGCTGCCGTTGAAGTTCAGTCCACCCCCGCCGATCAGCAAAAAGTCGGCACTATCTCTGCAAGCGCGGGGACAAATCTGGGGTCGTTACAGGACGAACTGGCGCAAAAAGCCGATGAAATGGGGGCGAAATCGTTCCGTATTACCTCCGTCAGCGGTCCTAACACCCTGCACGGTACTGCCGTGATCTATAAATAAGCATTAATCCTCATTAATGCCGTCACTGCTTTTACTGACCTCGCCTGTTTTATACCGGCGAGGTTTTTTATAAATATCCAGTCGTTATTTTTTGTGATGTGTTTATTTATTAAATATATAATATAAACAAATCTAATGTTATCTCATGCTACATACGTTTTAAGCCTGCCTTAATCATCATGTAAGACTTATTAATTTTACTTAGTGGTTTACACTCATCTATTCTCTGTATGTATTTATAAGATTTTCCTTATTAAGCAAGGGTGCTTAATCAGTGGATAACGCTATGCTGGTTGCTGATTTTTCCGCGCCAGAACATGGATAGTAATATTTATTCTCAGGGAGCTCATAGTATGTTGCCGCTAAAAAAAGTATTATCCGCAACACTTATTTTTTCGTCCATTATTGTCACGCCTTTTACTGCGCATTCAGCCGGTATGGTTCCTGAAACCAGTTTATTGGTGATTGACGAAGCCACGCACAGTGGCACCATCAATGTAAAAAATACGGATGCCGCGCCAGCCCTGCTATATACCAATATCATCGACCTGCCGGATGATAACAACGGCTTAAAACTGATTGTCACCCAGCCTGTGGTTCGTCTGGAGCCCGGGCAAACTCAGCAGTTACGCTTTATTTTACAGAACAAGACGCCACTGGACGTTGAACATTATAAACGTGTTACCTTCGAAGGTATTCCGCCGAAAAAAGAGGGTAAAAAAATTAAAGTCGGCATTAATATCCGTCAGGATTTACCGGTATTAATTCGACCGGCAAAACTGGCGGTTGTCACCGATGCCTGGAAGTATTTGCGATGGAGTGGCTCCGGCTCGAATGTGACGGTTACAAATCCGAGTAAATACGTGGTACGTCTGGCGCAAAATGTTGTATTTCAGCCTTCCGCTACCGCCGGACGTATTGCTAAAACCTATATCCTGCCCGGTGAGACGCTGAACGTTTTACTGACCAAAGGCATTGCCGGAGATAAGAAGGCTAAATTTTTCCCGGCCAGCCGTTATGGAATTGAAGTCCCGAGCTTTACTGCCGACCTGAATGCCGAGTGAGGGGCGGTTATGCTTAAAAAAAGCTGCCTTACCCGCTGTGTTGGCGCTGCTCTTTACAGTGCATTACCGCTAATCGTCTGCCACTCTGTGATGGTGCAGGCGGAGGAAGTCACCTTTGATACCAGTATTATCCGCTCACGAGGTTTGAGCGCCGATCTTAACCATTATTTTGCTAACGCACCGCGTTTCCTTCCCGGCACGCATTCGGTTCAGGTGACGGTAAACGGTAAGAGGCGAGGCAGCGCCGCGGTGCGTTTTGGTGAGGATGGCACTCTTTGTATTGATAATGATTTTATCGAATTTGCCGGGCTGATGCCTGTAGCGCTTAAATCGAATGAGGCATGTCATAACATCACCGATGATTATCCACAGGCGGTAATCAACGCGTTGCCCGGACAGGAAAGCGTTGAGCTTTATCTGCCGGAAGAGGCGTTAAACGGCCTCAATGGCGAGATCAGAAATTTCCGCCACGGTGGGAGCGCCGGTATTCTCAACTATTCCCTGTTTACAACCCATAACGACAATGAAGGCAGCGACAGCAGCCGATATTCGCAGGCGAGTCTGGAAGGGGGGGGAAATATCGTCGACTGGTTATTGCGCAGCCGACACATCCTGACGGATGACAACGGCGAGAAGAATACCGAGAGTATTTACACTTTTGCCGAGCACGTCTTTGCCGCACAGAAAACGACTATGCAGGTCGGGGATATTAACGCCGAATCAGATGTCCTTAGCGGTGTGCCGATTACTGGCGTCCAGCTGATGCCCACCAGTGCGCTTCAGGGAAGCGGCTCGGGCGTCAGCGTCTCCGGCATCGCCAGAAACGCGCAGGCCCGCGTGGAGGTGCGTCAAAGTGGCCGTTTGATCTACAACACCCTGGTTCCCGCCGGGCCGTTTACTCTTAGCGACGTGCCCGTGGTGCGCAACAATGTGGATCTGGAGGTGACGGTTGTGGAATCAGACGGCGCGAGTAACCGTTTTATTGTTCCTGCGGCTTCGGTTAGAACCTCGCAACTTTCCCGCCCGCGCGGGCTGACGGTTTCCGCAGGACGCGTACGCAATATTAACGCCGACTACGATGAGCCCTGGGTCTTAAACCTGTCTGATGGCTGGCGTTTACGCCCAGGATTTAATTTACTGGCTTCCGGTGCGGCGGCGGAAAAGTATATCGCTTCCGGGATTCGTGCGGAGTTGTCCCTGGCGGAAAACTGGAGTACCTCTGCCAGTGTGGCGGCAAGTCAGGAAAAACACGGTGATGAAAAACGGGGGCTGAAAACGGAACTGCAAAGCACCGTTTCTCTGGCAGGATCGCTGAGTCTCTCCGCCAGCGCAGCCCATTTCAGCGGCGGTTACCGGGAGCTGGCCGACGCCCTGGTTGACGATTTTCAACCCTATGATAATACCTACGCTACGAATCTGAACTGGTCCACATCGCTGGCGGGCGCCTTCAGCGCGGGTTATACCTATAACCAGAGCGGCGGCGAAAACCATGACTCCCGCTATGTGCTGCTCTCCTGGAGTAAGAGCTTTAAATATGCCTCGGTTTCGGTGAACTGGCAGAGTGCGGTGGGCAACGTTGACGAGGATCAGGATGACGACATGATCTACGTTAACCTGAGCATTCCGCTGGGAGGCGCGCAGAGCATCAGTTCTTATATGCGTAAGCAGGGCGATCGTACCAGCTATGGGGTGCAGAACGCCGGTTCGTTGACGCAGAACACCTATTACTCGCTTTCCGTCGATCGGGACAATGACAGCCATGAGAACAGCTATAACGGTAGCCTGAGCAGCAATCTGCATTATACCCAGTTGGGCGTCGGCGGCGGCAGTAACGGAAATCATCAGCGGAACTATAATGCCATGCTGTCCGGCGGCGTAGCCATGCATAAAAGCGGGGTCACTTTCACGCCGTACGCCATTCGCAACACCTTTGCGATAGCGAAGCTCAATGAAGAAAAGGCGGGCGTGGAAATTAACACGCCGCAAGGCGTCGTCTGGACCGATGCCTGGGGTCAGGCGGTTATTCCGGGTTTAAATGAATGGCGTAACTCACGTATTGAGGTCGATGCTAACAAGTTGCCCGTGAACATGACGTTGGCCAACGGAATGAAATACCTTGCAGCCGCACATGCGTCCGTCAGCGAAGTGAATTTTAAAATCCTGAACAGCCGACGGGTGATGATTCGTGTGAAGCGTGCCGACGGCAGCACGCTGGCGAAAGGGATATCCATCGTTGATGAGAAAGGCAACTACATCGTGACCAGCGTGGATGATGGTCATGTTTTCCTGAATGACGCCGATCAGATTTCCTCACTGTACGCATCAGACGATGACCACCCTCGGCTCTGTAAGATTGATTACACCTTAAGCAATGACAGGGATGAACAGGCGTTTTACGAAGAGGTAGATGGGATATGTCAATAAAGACAGTACATGCGATAATTGCGGCGGCGGGCCTGCTACTGTCAGGAATTGTCTGTGCCGAAGAGTGTCAACTTACGGTTTCGCAGGCTGAAGTTAATTACCAGCAAATTCGCCGTGATGACATCGTCTCCACACAACAAAACTGGCACAAACTCGCGGAACGCGAGGTGAATGTCAATGTTTCCTGCCCCGAGCCACGGCAAATGGCGGTGCTGATGCAGGGCGCTTCCGGGGAGAAAGGCCGCGTGTTATTTGGCGCCCGCGGCGGTATCGGCCTGAAAATCGATAACGTCACCGTTGATGGCAGGCAATACAGCGCCGGGAAAACGACCGATCGGCTCAATTTCACTCCGGAAAGTGGAGCGACAGCACCCGTTTATTTGCGCAACAGCGAAGCCGCGATTGCCCTCGATAACCATACGGTGCCGGAAGGTAAGCAGATGAACTTTACCGTGACCCTCTTCCCGGTGCTTAATGACAGTATGTTCAATGGGAATACCGACAATACGGTCATTGAGGCGGATATTCGCTGGCAGCTGCTGACAAAATAACGTTGAAACCGCTGTGCCCGACATGCGCTGTCGGGCATTTTCCATCCTCACATCGCCTGCGGGTTCACGTCGTGATGGCGGGTGACGTCAACCGGCATCCCTGAACGCACCTCCATCACGTGCTGCATCACTGCCGCATCCGTCTGCGGCGCGCTCCTGAACGCCTGCATGGCGCTGTTTAAGGTGATAGGCAGCATCTGCGGATCGTCATCAATCTTCTTCGACAGCGGCTGGTGCACCTCAACCAGACGCGCGCCGTCTGGCTCTACCGAGGCTTTAATCGGCGTGTTGATAATATTGACTTTGGTGCCTGGCGTAACCTGTTTAAACAGCGTTTCGATATCGGCGTCGCGCAGGCGGATGCAGCCTGAGCTGACCCGCATCCCGATGCCAAAATCGGCGTTAGTGCCGTGCAACAGATAGACGCCGCCGTAGGCGGCTAAGCGAATGGCGTGATGGCCCATCGGATTATCCGGGCCTGCGGGCACCACGGCTGGCAGCTCGATGCCCTGCGCTTTATAGCGCGCGCGAATGTTCGCCGTCGGCGTCCAGGTTGGGTTGGCGCGCTTGTCGGAAACGGTCGTGACCATCGTCGGGGTGAGCGTATCGCCGCCCAGTTGACCAATGCCGATGGGGTAGACGGTAACCGAGTCTTTACCCGGCGGATAGTAATAGAGGCGCAGCTCAGCCAGATTTATCACAATGCCTTCGCGCGGCACGTCCGGCAGCAGGGTTTGCAGCGGGATAGTCAACACGCTGCCGGGGCGCGGCACATAGGGGTCGACGCCGGGGTTAGCCTGCAAAAGCGCCAGAAAACCAACGTTATATTTTTTCGCTATCGCTTCCAGTGAACCGCCGTTGTTTTCGACAACGTGATATTTATTTTCGCCCACCAGCTTGCTGCCGGGGGGCGGAAGGGGCCTGCTGTTCGCCTGCGCGGGCAACGCAAGCGTCATGCTGGCGGCGAGAGTTAAAAAGGCCAGCCAGCGGGAAAGTCGCATCGTATTCATTATCATCACAAATCAAAAGGTTATTAGAATAAGAAAAGCCAATGATAATTATGGCGGGGCGGCGCGTCCTGAAATGCAAGGGAAGTGCAAAGAGTTGTAAAGATTTCGGAAAATCGAGAGAGAAGATGCCCGATGGCGCCACGCCTTATCGGGCCTGGAAAGCACGTCCCGCAGGCCAGAAAAGGAGAAGCCGCCATCCGGCTCAGGGCATTACGCGACGGCGTTTTCCTCCAGCTGCGCCATAAACTGACGCACCCACTCCATACGCGTTTTCCGTTCCGCCAGATCCTGAATGAACTTCAGGCGCACAGGACCGTCGAGGCGGAAGTGCTGAGGCTGTTTCTGCAACAGGCCGATAAGCCAGCTCGGGTTAACGTGATTTTTCTCGGCGAACTCGATGGTGCCGCCTTTCTCGTTGCCTTCCAGCTTACGGATGCCGAGCTTCTGCGCCTGCTGGCGCAGCCTGGCGATATCCAGCAGGTTACGCGCCGGATCCGGCAGCAGGCCGAAGCGATCGATCAGCTCCACCTTGATCTCTTCCAGCTCGTTCGCACTCTTCGCGCTGGCAATCCGTTTATAGAACGACAGACGGGTATTGACGTCGGGGATAAAATCATCCGGCAGCAGCGACGGCATACGCAGCTCGACTTCCGTCTGCTGGCTGGTGAGATCTTCCAGCGACGGTTCGCGTCCGGCCTTCAGCGCATCGACGGCGTTCTCCAGCAGTTCCATATACAGCGAGAAGCCGATGGTTTCCATCTGTCCGCTCTGATCTTCGCCAAGCAGTTCGCCTGCGCCGCGTATTTCCAGATCGTGGGTCGCCAGCGCAAAACCGGCGCCCAGATCTTCCAGCGAAGCGATGGCTTCCAGCCGTTTCTGCGCGTCGGTGGTCATCGCTTTCGGATGCGGCGTCAGCAGCCACGCATAGGCCTGATGGTGCGAGCGGCCTACGCGTCCGCGCAGCTGATGCAGCTGCGCCAGGCCGAAGTGATCCGCGCGCTCAATGATGATGGTATTGGCGGTCGGAATGTCGATGCCGGTTTCGATAATGGTGGTGCACACCAGCACGTTAAAACGCTGGTGGTGGAAGTCATTCATCACCCGTTCCAGTTCGCGCTCGCGCATCTGGCCGTGACCAATGGCGATGCGCGCTTCCGGTACCAGTTCCGCCAGCCTGTCAACGGCTTTCTGGATATTTTCCACGTCGTTGTACAGATAGTAAACCTGGCCGCCGCGCAGGATTTCACGCAGGATCGCCTCGCGCACCACCAGGTTATCGTATTCGCGCACGAAGGTTTTCACCGCCAGGCGGCGAGCCGGCGGGGTGGCGATAATCGACAGATCGCGCATTCCGCTCATCGCCATATTCAGCGTACGCGGGATCGGCGTGGCGGTTAGCGTCAGTATATCCACGTCGGCGCGCATCGCTTTGATACGCTCTTTGTGGCGGACGCCGAAACGGTGCTCTTCGTCGACGATCAGTAAACCCAGATCCCGCAGCTTCACATCGCTTTGCAGCAGCTTGTGCGTGCCGATCAGAATATCGATTTTCCCTTCGGCGGCCTGTTCGAGAATCTGCGCCTGCTCTTTGGCGCTGCGGAAGCGGGAGAGCATTTCGATACGCACCGGCCAGTTGGCGAAGCGGTCGCGGAAGTTGTCGAAATGCTGCTGGGCGAGCAGGGTGGTTGGCACCAGCACCGCCACCTGTTTATGGTTTTCGACGGCGAGAAACGCCGCGCGCATGGCCACTTCGGTTTTACCAAAGCCGACGTCGCCGCAGACCAGCCTGTCCATCGCCAGCGGCTGGCACATGTCGCTGAGCACGGCGTTAATCGCCTGCGCCTGATCGGGCGTCGTTTCGAACGGGAAGCTGTCGCAGAACAGCTGGTATTGTTCGCGATCGTGTTTAAAGGCGAAGCCCTCTTTCGCCGCGCGCTGGGCGTAGATGTCCAGCAGCTCCGCCGCCACGTCGCGGACTTTTTCCGCCGCTTTCTGCCGGGCACGCGACCAGGCATCGCCGCCGAGCTTGTGCAGCGGCGCGTTTTCCTCCGCTCCGCCTGCGTAACGGCTGATAAGATGCAGCGAGGAGACCGGCACGTACAGTTTTGCATCACCGGCGTAGGTCAGCATCAGATACTCGCCCTTGATGCCGCCCGCCTCCAGGGTGGTCATTCCGGCATAGCGGCCCACGCCGTGTTCCAGATGCACCACCGGCTGGCCCGGATGCAGCTCCGCCAGGTTACGGATCAGCGTATCCGGGTTGATGGTGCGGCGGGAATCCTGACGACGGCGCGCGACGCGCTCGCCCAGCAGATCGCTTTCGCAAATCAGCGCCAGGTTGCGCTGCGTATCGATAAACCCGTGTTCGGCGGCGCCGATCATCAGATAACGTCCGGAGCCGGTCGCTTCATCGAGACGCATAATGCGCTTCGGCGCAATTTTAATCCGCGCGAGCAGTTCGCCAAGGGCTTCGCGGCGGCCTTCGCTCTCAACCGAAAACACCACCGGGCCGCTGAACGACTCAAGGAATCTGCGCAACGCGTCCAGCGGCGCTTTTTGCTGCGCCTGTACGGCCAGATCCGGCAGCGTTTGAAAGCCCAGATTGGCGTTTGCCGCTTTGTCGGGCAGATGTTCGGTTTTTAACTGGACGCGCGGCCAGCGCTTAAGTTCGGAAAACAGCGCGTCGACCCGCAGCCACAGCGCTTCCGGCGGCAGCAGCGGGCGCATCGGATCAACGCCGCGGTTTTCAAAACGCGCCAGCGTATCGGCCTGGAAGCGTTCGGCGCTGGCTTCCAGATCGCCGGTATTCACGACCAGCGTGTTTGCCGGGAAGTAGCTGAACAGCGGCGACAGCGGTTCGCTGAAAAACAGCGGCTGCCAGTATTCAATTCCCGCAGGGAGCGTACCTTTGCTGACCTGCTGATAGATATGCTCCGGGTCGCGTTTGACCTCAAACGTGTCGCGCCACTGGCTGCGGAACAGCTCAATGGCGGTTTTATCGGTCGGAAATTCGTGCGCGGGCAGCAGGTTGATCTCCGCGACCTCTTCCAGCGTACGCTGGGTATCGGCGTCAAACAGCCGCAGGCTGTCAATTTCATCATCAAAGAAATCAAGGCGGTAAGGCTGTTCGCTGCCCATCGGGAAGAGATCCAGCAGCGCGCCGCGGGTGGCATATTCGCCGTGCTCCATCACCTGGTCAACGTGCCGGTAGCCCGCGCCGTCGAGCTGGGAACGCAGGGCATCGCGCGACAGGCTCTGTCCTTTTTTCATTACCAGCGCGTGGCCGTGCAGATAGCTGTGCGGACAGACGCGCTGCATCAGAGTATTAACCGGCACAATCAGTACGCCGCGCTGCATGGTGGGCAACTGGTACAGCGTGGAAAGGCGCGAGGAGATAATTTCCTGATGCGGAGAGAAACTGTCGTAAGGGAGCGTCTCCCAGTCCGCGAGATTCATCACCATCTGGTCGGTAAACTGGCGAATTTCATCATGCAGGCGCAGGGCGTTTTGCATATCGGGAGCGATGAGCACCACGGGTCCAACATGACGCTCGGCGATTTCCGCCACCAGCGTGGCGCAGGCCGCGCCGGTCAGTTCGCCCAGCAGGCGCTGATCGCCCGCTTTAACGGGCAGCGTGTAACGTTGTAGTTCAGGCATTCGGTTGTCAGAATCTCTTTTAGATATACGACTGATAAGCAATGCTCTTTATTATCCGCGATCGTTCCTCTTTAGCAAATTGAATCGCCCTCACACGAGGGCGCAACGCTTAGCGGGAATAGCTGGCGACCGCCGGGCGGGAAGGGGGCGAGAACAGAATATCCCCCAACAGCCCTTGCGACAGTTTACGCACAGCCAGACCGAAGAGCGTACAGACCAGCAGGCTGATAAACGGGTAAACCAGCAGCAGCGCCAGCTCCGTCCGCGGGGACCATACGGCGCCGTTGATTGCAGGAATAAGCAGAAGGCTGAAGGCTTCCACCAGAATGCGGTGGGTGGTGTAAATCGCAATGGTGTTCGAGCCAATCACGTTCATCAGGCCGGATTCGCGCATGCCAAAGCGCTGTTCGTACTGATAAAACAGTTTCATAATCAGCACAATGGAGACGACCGACAGCAATAACGAGACGTTAAACAGCCAGGCCGCGACGGCCAGCACGCTCACGGCACTACATGCCAGCGCATAGCGGCGCAGCGGCACCTCTTTGATCCACTGCATCAGCGGGACGCCAAACCAGGCGCCGAGGCTGTAATAAGGCAGATTGCGGATCACGCTGTTCATGCCCCACCACGGCGTCGGAAGAAAGTTAATCGCTATGCTTAACGCGACGGAACAGACAAAAAGCGGTTTCGCCTGACGGCTAAAAATCTTACATACCGCAAAATAGACAATCAGCGCGTACAGATACCACAGGCTGGTGCTGGCGGTCAGCATACTGCGCAGGAACTGCCCGGCAGAGGCGGCGTAAGCGGCATTGGCGGCGGTATTCAGCTCGCGCTCCGGCGCCAGCGCGCCGTTGAGGGCAGTGATCGCCAGCCACTGCGCCACGCCCCACAGCGCCAGCACCCAGAAGATATTCCAGACGCGCTTATCAAGGCTCTCTTTCCAGCTCACGTCGCTGATATAGCGGCGAATCAAAAAGCCCGAGATAAAGAAAAATACCGGCATACGAAACGGCGCCAGGTAGAGGTTAAAGTAGATCCAGCATTTCGCCAGTAAGTGCGAAAACGGATACTGAAAGTGTGTCAGATGGGGGTAAAAGGTAATCACTGAATGATAAATGACCACCAGACAGATACACAGCCCCTTGATTTGGTTGATCCATAATTCTTTCTTTTTCATCGCTACAGCCTGCTCGCGTTGTTAAACATAGCGTTTAATCCTGCGAGGCGCGGCGGGCGCTGTAATGCGTAACATTCTGCTTTTTGATTTTTTTAAGATAAAGATCAGGGTGATGAGAGAGGGGCAGGAGGCGATATTTAGCAAATCGATTTGTTAAGCTTTTTCACCTTCCCGCTGACGAACACTTACGGTTCAGACATTTACCCTTTCCGCTTTCGCTTATATACTCGTGTCTTTGCTAATCGCAACCAGACGGATTTCATGTATCAACCTGTCGCTCTATTCATTGGCCTGCGTTACATGCGTGGGCGTGCAGCGGATCGTTTCGGTCGCTTCGTTTCCTGGCTTTCCACCATCGGCATTACCCTTGGGGTGATGGCGCTGGTTACGGTTTTGTCGGTTATGAACGGCTTTGAACGCGAGCTGCAAAATAACATTCTGGGCCTGATGCCTCAGGCAATTCTTTCCGCTGAACACGGCTCGCTGAATCCCCGGCAGGTGCCGGAAAAGGCCGTACAGCTAAACGGGGTTAATCGCATTGCGCCCTTGACCACCGGCGATGTGGTTTTGCAAAGCGCGCGTAGCGTGGCGGTCGGGGTGATGCTGGGTATCGATCCGGCGCAAAAAGATCCGCTGACGCCGTATCTGGTCAATGTGAAACAAACCGATCTCCAGCCGGGCAAGTATAATGTCATCCTCGGCGAACAGCTTGCCGGGCAGCTTGGGGTCAGCCGCGGCGATCAGATCCGCGTGATGGTGCCTTCGGCCAGCCAGTTTACGCCGATGGGCCGCCTGCCAAGCCAGCGTCTGTTCACCGTGATCGGCACCTTTGCGGCGAACAGCGAAGTCGACGGCTACCAGATGTTGACCAATATCCAGGATGCGTCACGACTGATGCGCTACCCGGCGGGGAACATTACCGGCTGGCGTTTATGGCTTAATGAGCCGCTGAAAGTTGACACGCTGAGCCAGCAGACGCTGCCGGAAGGGGTGAAATGGCAGGACTGGCGCGAGCGTAAAGGCGAGCTGTTCCAGGCCGTGCGAATGGAAAAGAACATGATGGGACTGCTGCTCAGCCTGATCGTGGCGGTGGCGGCTTTCAATATCATTACCTCGCTGGGGTTGATGGTTATGGAGAAGCAGGGCGAAGTGGCGATTCTGCAAACACAGGGGCTGACGCCGCGGCAGATCATGATGGTCTTTATGGTCCAGGGGGCCAGCGCCGGGATTATCGGCGCGCTGCTCGGGGCGGTGCTCGGCGTGCTGCTTGCCAGCCAGTTGAATAATCTGATGCCGGTTATCGGCATATTGCTCGACGGCGCGTCGCTGCCGGTGGCGATCGAACCGTTGCAGGTCGTTGTCATCGCGCTGGTGGCGATGGCGCTTGCTCTGCTTTCAACGCTTTATCCTTCCTGGCGCGCAGCCGCCACCCAACCCGCTGAGGCTTTACGTTATGAATAAGACCCTGTTGCAATGCGACAAACTGTGCAAACGCTATCAGGAAGGTTCCGTGCAAACCGACGTACTGCACGATGTCAGCTTCAGCGTTGGCGAAGGTGAAATGATGGCGATTGTCGGCAGCTCCGGCTCCGGCAAAAGTACGCTTTTGCACCTGCTGGGCGGCCTGGATACCCCCACCTCCGGCGACGTTATTTTTAGCGGCCAGCCGATGAGTAAACTCTCTTCAGCCGCAAAAGCGGAGCTGCGCAACCAGAAGCTTGGATTTATCTATCAGTTTCACCATCTGCTGCCCGATTTCACCGCGCTGGAAAACGTGGCGATGCCGCTGCTGATCGGCAAGCAGAATCACGCTGAGATCACCGGGCGGGCGCGGGAGATGCTGAAGGCGGTCGGGCTGGAGCATCGTGCGAACCATCGTCCTTCCGAACTTTCCGGTGGCGAGCGCCAGCGCGTGGCGATTGCCCGTGCGTTGGTCAATAACCCGCGTCTGGTGCTGGCGGACGAACCGACCGGGAACCTTGACGCCCGTAACGCCGACAGCATTTTCCAGCTGTTGGGCGAGCTGAACCGCGCGCAGGGCACCGCGTTTCTGGTGGTAACGCACGATTTGCAACTGGCGAAGCGCATGAGCCGCCAGCTGGAGATGCGTGACGGACGCCTGACGGCGGAACTGAGCCTGATGGGGGCGGAGTAATGGCCTCGCCTTTATCGTTATTGATTGGACTGCGCTTTAGCCGGGGACGGCGGCGCAGCGGCATGGTGTCGCTGATTTCGGTGATCTCCACCATCGGCATCGCGCTGGGGGTGGCGGTGCTTATCGTTGGCTTAAGCGCGATGAACGGTTTCGAACGCGAACTGAACAACCGCATTCTGGCGGTGGTGCCGCACGGCGAGATTGAGGCCGTTGAACAACCCTGGAACAACTGGCGCGAAGCGCTGGAGAAGGTGCAGAAGGTGCCGGGCATTGTGGCGGCGGCGCCGTACATCAACTTTACCGGCCTGGTGGAGAGCGGGGCGAATCTGCGCGCCATCCAGGTGAAAGGCGTTGAACCGCAGCAGGAGCAGCGTCTGAGCGCGCTGCCCTCTTTTGTGCGGAATAACGCCTGGGCCAGCTTTAAGGCCGGAGAGCAGCAGATTATCATCGGCAAGGGCGTCGCTGACGCGCTGAAGGTAAAGCAAGGCGACTGGGTGTCGATCATGATCCCTAACGCCAGCGCCGATCACAAGCTGATGCAGCCGAAGCGCGTGCGCCTGCACGTGGCGGGGATTCTGCAACTGAGCGGCCAGCTTGACCACAGCTTTGCCATGATCCCGATGGCCGATGCCCAGCAGTATCTGGATATGAACAATACGGTATCCGGGATTGCGCTGAAGGTGAATGACGTCTTTAACGCCAATAAGCTGGTGAGAGCGGCAGGGGAGGTCACCAACAGCTATGTCTACATCAAAAGCTGGATAGGCACTTACGGCTATATGTACCGCGATATCCAGATGATCCGCGCCATTATGTATCTGGCGATGGTACTGGTGATTGGCGTGGCTTGCTTTAACATCGTTTCAACATTAGTGATGGCGGTAAAAGACAAGAGCGGCGATATTGCGGTATTAAGAACGCTGGGGGCGAAAGATGGCCTGATTCGCGCCATTTTTGTCTGGTACGGCCTGCTGGCGGGACTGCTGGGCAGCATGATTGGCGTGGTGATTGGCGTGGCGGTTTCGCTGCAGCTGACGCCGATTATTAATGCCATTGAAAAGATAACCGGACATCAGTTCCTCTCCGGTGATATCTATTTTATTGACTTCCTGCCATCCGAATTACACTGGCTGGATGTGATTTATGTGCTGGTGACGGCACTGCTGCTGAGCCTTGTGGCAAGTTGGTATCCGGCGCGCCGCGCCAGCAATATTGATCCGGCAAGAGTGCTCAGCGGCCAGTAACAACAAAAGCAAAAGGACGAGGTGCGCAATGTATTACGGATTTGATATTGGCGGAACCAAGATTGCGTTAGGCGTTTTTGATAACCAACGCAAATTACAGTGGGAAAAACGCGTGCCGACGCCGCGCGAGGGCTATGACGCCTTTCTGGACGCGGTGTGCGGCCTGGTGGCGGAAGCCGACCAGCGTTTTGGCGGCAAAGGTTCGGTCGGCATTGGCATCCCCGGTATGCCGGAAACCGAAGACGGGACGCTGTATGCCGCCAATGTTCCCGCCGCCAGCGGCAAACCCCTGCGCGCCGACCTCAGCGCGCGTCTGGATCGCGACGTGCGTCTCGATAACGACGCCAACTGCTTTGCGCTCTCAGAGGCCTGGGACGATGAATTTACGCAATACCCGCTGGTGATGGGGCTGATCCTGGGCACCGGCGTGGGCGGCGGACTGATCCTTAACGGCAAACCCGTTACCGGCAAAAGCTACATTACCGGCGAGTTCGGCCATATGCGCCTGCCGGTCGATGCGCTGACGCTGATGGGTTTCGATTTCCCGTTACGCCGCTGTGGCTGCGGCCAGCTTGGCTGTATTGAAAATTATCTTTCGGGACGGGGATTTGCCTGGCTGTATCAGCACTACTATCATCAACCGCTGGAGGCGCCTGAAATTATTGCTCTGTGGGAGCAGGGGGATGAGCAGGCGCGGGCGCACGTTGAACGTTATCTGGACTTGCTGGCCGTGTGCCTGGGGAATATCCTGACGATTGTCGATCCGGATCTGGTGGTGATTGGCGGCGGGTTGTCGAACTTTTCGGCAATCACAGCTCAGCTGGCGGAGAGACTGCCGCGTCATTTGTTGCCGGTTGCGCGTGTGCCACGTATTGAACGTGCGCGTCACGGCGACGCGGGCGGAATGCGCGGGGCGGCCTTCCTGCATCTTACCGATTAAATAAAAAGAGGTTGTTATGCTGTCGCGGCGCGGTCACCGGTTAAGTCGATTTCGTAAAAATAAACGCCATCTACGTGAACGTCTGCGTCAGCGGATCTTTTTCAGAGACAGAGTGGTGCCGGAAGTGATGGAAAAACCGAGAGTATTGGTGCTTACTGGGGCGGGGATTTCGGCAGAGTCCGGGATCCGCACTTTCCGCGCGGCTGACGGCCTGTGGGAAGAGCATCGGGTCGAAGATGTGGCGACGCCGGAGGGTTTCGCCCGCAATCCGCAGCTGGTGCAATCTTTTTATAACGCCCGCCGTCGCCAGCTCCAGCAGCCTGAAATTCAGCCAAACCCGGCGCATCTTGCCCTGGCGAAGCTGGAAGAGGCGCTGGGCGATCGCTTTTTGCTGGTGACGCAAAACATCGACAACCTGCATGAGCGGGCGGGCAGTCGGAATGTTATCCATATGCACGGCGAGCTGCTGAAGGTGCGCTGCTCGCAGAGCGGACAGATCCTTGAGTGGACCGGCGACGTTACGCCCGAGGACAAATGTCACTGCTGTCAGTTCCCGGCGTCGCTGCGCCCGCACGTGGTCTGGTTCGGTGAAATGCCGCTCGGCATGGATGAAATCTATATGGCGCTGGCGATGGCCGATGTGTTTATCGCCATCGGGACTTCCGGCCACGTCTATCCGGCGGCCGGTTTCGTCCATGAAGCAAAACTGCAGGGCGCGCATACGGTTGAGCTCAATCTCGAACCAAGCCAGGTCGGCAGCGAATTTGACGAGAAAATTTACGGACCGGCAAGCCAGGTGGTGCCTGAGTTTGTTGATAAAATGCTGAAAGGTTTGTAAGCGCAGTTGCCGTAACGACATTGGCGATTTGATAATGGCTGCCCTCAGGAGCGAAAAGAGGTCGTTCTGCTGTAAGATGGCAGCGTTCTCTTCGCTGTAAGAGTCATGACAATTACTGGCTCAGCTGTGAGAAAAGTATTGAACATTTTTAGTTTACGCATTGCATCCATCAGTTGAACTCACAGCATAAAGCGGACGGAGTGTGGTGCAGAGGGGCCGCTTTGAGCGAGCAGCGGAAAGAGAGAAAAACCCCTTCAGTGACACAGAGCTATTTAAAGGGGGGTAATTAGGTTAACCGGCATATTCAGAACGTCGCAGACATAGATTAATTACTCTGCTTTTTCGGGTACAAACTGAGTCAGAAGTAGCGTAATAACACAGATCACCGCGCCTGCAAAAAATGTAGAGACAGAACCCCAGATATCCCATAACAGTCCTGCCCCCAGACTTGCTATAAGTAATCCCAATCCACTCAACAAACTGAAAAACCCAAACGCCGTTCCGCGAAGGTCAACCGGTGCTGTGCGAGCGATCATGGTGTTCAGTAAGCCCTGAGTCATTCCCATATGTAGACCCCATAATGCTACGCCAATTATGATCCCTACCCAGGAATTACTCAGGGCAAGAACTAAATCTGCCACAATGAGCACAACGAGACCCATCTGCAGTAATCGCCTGTGACTGATCCTGTCGGATAAGCGCCCAAATGGGTAGGCTGTAAAAGAAAAAACAATATTCATGGCGACCATAACGAGAGGAATTAAAGCAAGTGGGATATTGACCTCCTGTGCTCTGAGAACCAGGAAGGCCTCACTAAACCTGGCGAGAGTAAACACCCCGCCCAGTCCTATCACCCACCAACAGTGTACGCCCAGCCTTTTTAGATTTTCTTTTCTTACCGGGTTAGTTCTTGCTGTTACTACAGGTGTGCGTGGTTCATGTAATCCAAAGAATAACAGGGCAACGGCCAGAAATGCCGGCACGACCGCCATCCAGTAAACAGCGCGGAAATCGTTACTCCATAACAGCATCAGCCCCACAGCCAGCAGCGGTCCGAGGAATCCTCCCATAGTGTCCAGGGTCTGGCGCAGGCCGTAAGCCGCCCCTCTGATCTCGTGCGGCGTAACGTCGGCAACGAGAGCGTCTCGGGGCGCACCCCTTATTCCTTTTCCTACACGATCAATCATTCGCGCGCTGAATATCATTCCAGATGTGGAGGCCAGTGCAAACAGCGGCTTGCTGATCGCACCAAGACCATATCCAAGAACAGCAAGCCATTTACGTTTGCCAATGTAATCGCTGATCACGCCCGAAAATACTTTGACACATAATGCTGTTGCTTCAGCCAGTCCCTCAATAAGCCCAATGATGACAACTGGAGTTCCCAAAGCAGTTGCCATGAAAAGCGGAAGGAGGCTGTGGATCATTTCAGATGAAACATCCATCAAAAGACTGACAAAACCAATAATCCAGATGCCACCAGGAATGCGCCGCAATGTCGAAAATCGAGTGCTCATTTCATATCCTTGAAAAAGAAAAACGCTATTAAACATCACATCGCGTTATATGTTAATGAGAATCATTTTTTAACAAAACCGTGGCTGTCAGGACGAAGCTCAGGTTGCGTCTTTTTGCACAGGTAAACTTAACTTCCGTCTTTTCATGGAATTAGACGCTTCGAATATCATCAGCCGTGGTGACCGTAAGATTGATAATTTGCCTTTTGGTTCAGTTCCGCTGATCCGTGTAACGCCAATAGCAGAATCAGAGATTGAACACCTTGACCAATCTGATGAATGGGCATCAAGCGCAGCAACACGTGCTCTCATGGAACGGCAGATAGAAACATAGACAATTATCACGAAGTTATTCACGCCCCTTACGGGGCGAAGTGAGTTCACTCAACTTACTTAAAGGAAAAACTGATCCTACCCACGTCGTTAGACAAGCTCATAGAATCTGACCGTCTTTCCCTGCTTTTATACACCCGTCGAAGTCTATGAATCTAATGTATAAAATATTTTTCAGCGCTTCATCACGATATTTTGCAGGTACATTTTTAGCCGTAACGTAGGGATCTACAAAATGGACATCATAAGGGATAATTTTGATGGTGTCGTTTCTGTGTTTTTTACCGCAATCAACCCAAAACAGATCCGGGAATTTTGTAGCAGCCCATAAATCACCTTTAATGTTGAAGTAGTCAATATTAAATCTGTGGTCTATTTGCTTTAATTGTCTGTTATCTTTAAATTTGCGAATTTTAAAAGTAAGCGAATCTTTTGTTAGAACCCCTTTTTCTTGAACAAGAGAATCAAGGTTTTTGTAAGATTGCACTGTTGGCCTGACTAAAAATGGTAGCAATGTTGCAACTCCAGGATTTGACGTCAAGCCTTTTGATCCTACTGAAGTATAGGTTCCAGGATCATTATAATATAAATCTATGTTATCCATTGTATAGGATGTTAAACCTTTAGGTCTTGAAAATTCAATTGAGCCGTAATATTCATTTTTGGAGTACCCAGGTATATCAGAACCATCTCGTTCATAGTTTTTTGGTGAAGAAGAACATGACACAACAAATAATACACAACCAAATATTTTAATATATTTAATAAATTTCATTCTGCTCCCTGCTGAATAATATAACAATATATACGACTGATTTTATAGTATTATTAAAACAAAAGTGACACAAGTAAAATTGAATTCGGTTTCATAGTGTGACCGTTGCCCCGCTGTGCTTTACATTACCGCTTGAGCCTGGACAAAACGGCATATCCGGAAATTTTGCCGAAGTGACGTCAGTTTGCGGCGTTAGCCCTGGCCTTCATCGCAACATTCACGGTGCCATTTGCCAGCTGATGGCAAATCCTGCCTTTCACTTCGGATAAAAATTTATGTATATCCGAAAATAAATACTGACGGGACAAGATGTGTTCCCGCGGCAAAACAATGTTTTCAGACAGACACGGCGAATCGCATGCAATCTCTATTGGTCTGTCTATCCTGCATTGCTTCGGTGTTGATTTTAGCGGGTTTCGGGGCGCAGCCCTGAACCAGTCACGTAGCGTTAGCGGAGTGTATATTGGCTTACTATGTTGGCATAAGCGCTGTTATAGAAAAGGCACCATGCGTAAGTGCTAAATGCCAGTTCTGGGGATATGACGTCTCCTTGCTCACTTGATCGCTGATGCTCCTGCCGTTCGGCTGCGGCGGGCGTTACCTGCTGACGGAGAAAGGCATTAAAAACCCGGTACTCAGCTACCGGGTTAGTAAAGGACGGGGAAATCAGTGCTTCACGCTGTCAGAAGCTGAAGCGGTATCCGGCATTCAGCTGACGCTGGTTAAACGTCTCCCCAGATGTATTGTCGACCTCCAGGTACAGCGTGTGGGTGTTGTTAAACTGCGCGCTGACGCCCAGCCCATTGTTCCAGCCGTTGCCTCTGAAGCTGTGATTCTCGCGCGAGCCATTGAGGGTGAACGATGTGTCGCCCGCAAACTCCCGGATGGCGCCCGTTTTCAGGTAGACGTTCACCCGGCTGTTGCCCGTCTCCTTCTCATACCCCAGCAGAAGGCTGGCCCGTCCCAGAAGGGATTCGTAGCTGCCCAGATCAGTGTTAAGCCCGTTGCTGGCCCGCATTCCGGTGGAGTTCTGGTGGTTCCAGGTGAACTGCAGCTGAGGCTCGGCATAAAAACCGGCTGTTGTCACCGGCAGGGCAAACCGCTGTCCCGCTTCCAGCGAGACGCTGACGCCTGACGAGTTGCCATTGCCGGACACCCGGTTATTCTGGCTGTCGCGAACCGTAAAACTGTTTTTCTGCCGGCTGCCTTTCAGCACCAGATCGCTGTAGAAGCCATTCGCCGCAATCCAGCTGGCATACAGGCCCGCATAGTCTGAACGCACGGAGCCATCACCGCCCCGGTAATCAGGTGAGGCGCTGGTGGTACCTAAAAACAGACCCACTGACAGCGGCAGGTCTTCAGATACGCGTTTATCCGCGCCGATCTGGATCCCGCTGTAGTTCATGCTGAACCCGTCCAGAGTGCCACCGGAAAAGCTGTCCGCCTTACCGCCGTAGCCTCTGATCCACATATCTCCCTTACCGTTCTGCTGACGAAGATCGCCCATCCGCTGCATAAGGGTACTGGTTTCGACATAGCTGAGCACATAGCCCACGTTGAGATAGTTTCCGCCGGCATCCGCTGCACTGGTCAGCTGCGGCCTGTCAGGCGCGGGAGCGGGGACCGGCGTCGGTGCTGGTTCTGGTATCGAAGCTGGCTCCGGAGTCGGTACAGGATCGGGAGCCTGCGCGGAAGAATAGAGTTCCCAGTCCGTTCCGCTCTGCCGCACGCGGTACAGATATCCGCCCAGTTCAACATCAGAAGCCGCGGTAAATGATGCCCCGCCATCAGCGGTTTCGACCACGGTGAGCACCTCATTGCCGGTCGTGGCCATACTCCCCTGGTTTTTGAAGGTCAGCAGGTGGCTTCCCGCACTGCTGCCGGTCACCCTGAGTAAATCGCCGCCATTGTTAACGCCGTTACCGTCTCCGACCAGATCTGTACGCATCACGAACGACCCGTTGCCGCTCAGGCTGGCGACGGTGAGCGTACTGAAAACATCGGGATCGCTGGCCATGCTGGCGAAGTCCACCGTCGAGCCGGTCAGGGAAAGATTATCCAGATTTGAACTGCCGGAGATATTCCAGACGCTGTCATTCAGTGAGACATTCAGGTAGCCGCCGTTGACGTTATCGCTTAAGGCTTTCCCGGTCCATACCGAACCAGGGGCCATATCGATATCGATTTTCCCTCCGCGGGCATCTGCGCTGCCGACGATCAGCATTTTGCCGGTCGCACTGATGCTGCCCGGGGCATAGCCTTCATAATACGTGGAGTAAAAGGCTGTCTCGTCCGCGGAGGCCATTGAAACAGAGAGATCGCCTGTCAGATCGATACTGCCGCCGGTCATGGCATATATGCCCCGTGTACCTGCCGCGCCGGTTATGCTCAGATTTTTCCCGCTGATGGTTCCGCCATCTAACGCCACTAATCCCAGCCCTAAGTCACCACCGGGACCAACGGTGATATCCGTGTCAGAGAGCGTGATGGCAGCTCCTGTCACGGCCGCAGCTGCGTAGCCGCCGCCCGAAAAGAGCGTATTGCGCGCACTCTCTGAACCTCTGAAGTCTATTGTGGCGCCTTCGGAAGCTACCAGCGCGCTTCCTGCCGCAGAGCTGATATGGGTGTCTGCGCCGATCGTTGCGCTGCCACCACGTGCTTCGATTCCGTCAGCATCGCTTCCCTGCACATCTATCGTCAGAGCGTCAGCGTTGAACTGCCCGAAACTCGTGATCCCCATGGCGTAATCGCCTGCTGCGGTAATGACGCTGCCCGTGCCAATATCGACCACGGCATTCTTCTGAATGTACATTCCGTAAGCGCTGTTTCCTTCAGCCTTTATGGAAAGGGCAGTGGCGGTCAGCTGCGCTGGCCCCCTTGCGGCGTCGCCGTCTATGCCCGAGATGAAAATGCCGTAACTGTTCCTGCCGCTGGCGCTGATAATACTCTCGCTCCCCAGATCAACGAGGCTACCGTAACCGCCGATGTTCAGGCCAGTGCTGGCATAGCCGGCCGTCTCCACCGTCAGTTGGTCAGCCGTCAGGGCAGAGCCATTTCTGATAACAACGCCATTTGTAGAAGAACCCTCTGAAGTCGATGCGGTAATAACGCTTCCTGTGCCAAGATCGGCCTGAATGTTATTGGCGAAAAGCCAAAGTCCTGTGGCGTCCTTGCCACTGACGTTTATTGTCAGCCGATCGGCAGTCAGAACACTGTCCGCTCCCTCAACCATAACACCTTTGGCGTTCCTTTCAGGATCGTCCGCGGTGACGGTGACACCGCTGCCGAGCCTGACGGTGGCGGCCTGCTGACCCAAAGGGGTTTTTATGCCGTAAAGGTCGTCATCAGCAGTATCAGCAACGATATGGTCCCCGTTGCTGACTTCAATCAGAACACCTGTCTGGCTGCCAATTGTTGCTGCCTGCGTATAGCCGGGATAGACGGCAAGACCAATACAGCAGATACCCAGGCTAAATGCGCGCTGTGTTTCGCTGAACTGTCGGAATGCAGTAATTTTCATAGATGATCCTTTTAAGTAATGCTCCATATAAGCCGGTTGACGGCGTAAAACTTCCCTGAAGATCCGGGGCCGGATCTTCATCAGAGTCGATAATGAGTGGGGGGAGTGTGCTAAACAGCCGGAATTAACGTCAGTGGCATATGATTTCCTTTTCCTGTACGCAGAGATTTCAGCTTCACTGCTGATTCCATTCCTGAAGAATATATTATATTCACCGGGCAGATATTAACAACAGGATTACAGTATTGGCAAGTAACGTTAATCTATTGATTTTAATCGATTTAGCCGAGGATTTCGGATAAAGGAGTGATAATATCTGGAAATGTCTGTTTTCGGACTGATTTAATTCTCCCGCCCGATCGGTGCGCGGTCAGCCGTACTATTTCTGTTAACAGGCAACCTGGCATAAATATGACGCGCACTAAGGTCTGAAATAGATCTGTCGCCCCGAACCTCATTCAGAATAACTTTCAGTTTCGCTGGCTCAACAGTGAGAAAAGTGTTGAACATTTTTGGATTATGCAAGGCGTCCATTAGCTTAACTATTCTTGCTGATTTCATGAGGCGACAGAATTTCTTAAATAAACACATTAGCGCGTCAGATAATCATTATTGCCCGAATATCGTTTACGTTTGTTAACGTTGGACCGGTTATCACCAGGTCATCGATCGCGTGAAAAAAGCTGTAACTGTCATGTACATCAAGATAATTCCCCGCATTCAGGCCACCCATCTTGCCGCGCGTTAGCGTGTCCGGAAATACCAGTGCACCTGCTGCATCTTCCGTTCCGTCGATACCATCACTGTCGCCGGCGATTGCCCAGATACCGCTTTCTCCCTCTAACGCACAGGCCAGACTGAGCGAAAACTCAGTATTACGCCCCCCTTTTCCGTGCTGGCCATTATTTACCGTAACGGTGGTTTCGCCACCCGACAGCAATACAGCCGGACCGCGAACCGGATGACCATACTGTTTAACGGATTGAGCAATACCGGCCATAACAACGGCCACTTCCCGGCTTTCGCCTTCTATCGCATCGCCCAGAATAATCGGCGTGAGTCCGTGCCTGCGCACAGCCAACGCCGCAGCCTGCAAAGCCAACTGCGGCGTGGCGATGAGCCTGACTTCACTGTTCGCTGTGTTGTCAACCGGACTGGCCTGCTTGTTTAGCAGTTCATCAACCGGTCTGGAGACAGGAATCGCGTAACGCTGCAGGACCTGGAGTGCCTGCTGCGGTGTACTCTGGTCGGCAACGGTGGGGCCGGACGCCACATCAGCCGGACTGTCGCCGGGCACGTCACTGATAATCAGTGACACAATACGTGCCGGTTGCGCCATTCTTGCCAGCTTGCCGCCTTTCACCGCTGAGAGATGACGCCGTACCAGATTCATCTCTTTGATGCTGGCACCGCTGTGCAGTAGCGCGCGGGTAATTGTTTGCTTATCTTTCAGCGTTAAACCTGGCGCGGGCAGCGCCATCAGCGCCGACCCGCCACCAGAAATGAGCGCCAGCACCAAATCATCAGAGGTCAAACCGCGCAGCGCTTCCACAATGAGCATTGCGGCAACCTCGCTCATCGAATCAGATACCGGATGAGCAGCCTCGATAATCCGGATGCGGCCAGCAGGCACCGCGTAGCCGTAACGCGTTACCACCACGCCAGAAACATCCACATCCGGCCAGGCTGCATCCACAGCCGCTGCCATCGCCGCCGAGGCTTTACCGGCACCAATCACCACGCAGCGGCCACGTGGTTTTTCCGGCAGGTTAGCCAGGATCGCAGGTCCGGCACGGGCGCTATCGACGGCATGCTGAAAGATATCCTGCAGGATCTCTGCAGCCTGTTCATTTTTCATAGTCAGACGGTCCCGGCGATGGTTGCTCTGGCTTCGATAAATTCCACTACCGCGCGGGTTACTTCAGCGGTACTGGCTGTTCCTCCGACATCGGGCGTCAGAATGCCTTTCTCACAGACATATTCGATGCTTTCCATAATCAGCGCCGCGGCGTTACGTTCTCCAAGATGTTCAAGCATCTGTACCGCGGTCCAGAAGGTCGCTATCGGGTTAGCAATGCCTTTGCCAGTGATATCGAACGCTGAACCATGGATAGGTTCGAACATGGAAGGGAAGCGGCGTTCCGGATCAATATTGGCGGTCGGCGCTACGCCCAGGCTGCCCGCCAGCGCACCGGCCAGATCGGAAAGGATATCGGCGTGCAGGTTGGTGGCAACGATGGTATCCAGCGTCCGGGGATGAAGCGTCATGCGGTGCGTCATGGCATCAACCAGCATTTTGTCCCATTGCACATCCGGGAACTCCTGCGCCACTTCGGCAGCAATCTCATCCCACATCACCATGCCGTGGCGCTGGGCGTTGGATTTGGTCACCACGGTCAGCAGTTTGCGTGGTCGGGACTGCGCCAGTCGGAAGGCATAGCGCATGATGCGCGTAACACCCACACGGGTGAAGATAGCCACCTCGGTGCCGACTTCTTCCGGTAATCCACGGTGCGCACGGCCGCCATTACCGGAGTATTCACCTTCGGAGTTTTCACGCACAATAACCCAGTCAAGATCGCCTGGACCCCGATTACGTAGTGGCGAAGTGACGCCTGGCAGGATTTTGGTTGGCCGCACGTTGGCGTACTGGTCGAAACCCTGGCAAATTGGCAGACGCAGACCCCAGAGTGTGATGTGGTCAGGCACATCCGGCGCGCCTACTGCGCCGAAGTAAATCGCATCGAACGTTTTCAGCTTATTCAGTCCTTCTTCCGGCATCATCACGCCATGTTTTTTGTAATAGTCTGAACCCCAGTCAAAGGTCTCTACATCAAACTTCAGCTGCGGATCGTGGCGTGTCAGCGCATGCAGCACCTCAACACCTGCGGAAATTACTTCCGGACCGATACCGTCGGCAGGTATGGCGGCAATTTTGTAGTTACGCATCGTTATTTCTCCAGTTAATGAGTATGAGGATGAGGGATCTCTGCCGTTTGCGGCTTGGCGGCCCTGGCAGAAAGAATCAGGACAATGAGGGCCGAAATCGCCAGCAGGCAGGCGCCAATCACATGCCAGCTACGCTCTTTGGTGCGGTCGGAATGCCGTGCCCACAGGATCATAGCGATGACGCCGATGACAGCCGGGAAAGCGTTGAGGAAACCAATCTCCAGCGAGGAAGCGCCGAAGCTGCGGATGATTTGCGGGGACCAGATGCCAAGTGTGTACAATCCGGCAGACGTACCAAAATAGACCAGCGCCAGTGCCAGCACCCGCTTATCCGCAAGTCCTTTCCATGCGCTGCTGTGGCTCTGTTTTGCCGTTCGAGCCTGCTCCTCGGCCTGCATGGTGTTTTCCAGCCACGCACGCTCTTCGTCAGTCAACCATTTGGCTTTGGCTGGACGATCGGTGAGGAAGAACAGAACCACCACCCCAAGCACCAGCGCTGGCACGGCTTCCAGCACAAACATCCACTGCCACCCCGCATAGCCGAGGAAACCATGCATCTCCAGCAGGGCGGCTGAAATAGGCGAGCCCAGCGCGGTGGAAAGTGGTGCGGCGGCCATAAAGATGGCAGTGACCTGCGCACGTTTCACCGCCGGGAACCAGTAGCTGAGATAAAGGATGATGCCGGGAAAGAAACCCGCCTCCGCCACGCCGAGCAGAAAACGCAGGATATAGAAGCTTGTTGTGCCCTGCACAAAAGCCATGCAGCCAGAGACCAGGCCCCAGGTGATCATCACGCGGGCTATCCAGATGCGGACGCCGACTTTATGCAGGATTAAGTTTGACGGTACTTCAAACAAAAAGTAACCGAGGAAGAAAATGCCGGCTCCCAGCCCGAAAACGGTGGGCGAAAAACCCAAATCTTCGTTCATGGTCAGGGCGGCAAAACCAATGTTTACCCGATCGAGAAAAGCGATGAAATAAAGCAGCATAATAAAAGGAATAATGCGTAGGGTAACCTTCCGTATAACCTTTTTTTCGATGTCGTTATTCATTTCGGGATGCTCCATAGTAGTGTAGGGTTGTTATGGTTTTGTTATGATTTTATTATGAGGTTTTAGGCGGCTTTATCATCAGCACTACTTTATACAAATAATTTATATAATCTGATTCTGGTGAAAAAATGGATATAAATCAGCTGCGTTGCTTTGTGGTGTTAGGTGATGAACTTCACTTTGGCCGGGCTGCCCGTAAACTCGAAATGATGCCTGCGTCACTCAGTCGTTTCATCAAACTACTGGAGGAAGATCTGGCGATAAGGTTGCTGAATCGATCGACCCGCAACGTATCGCTGACTCCGGAAGGGGCAGAATTCTTAAATGAGGCTAAGGTTGTCATTGCTGATTTTGATGCGTTACGGCTGCGATTCCGGAAAAATATACCGTCGCAGAAAAGAACATTGCGGATCGGTGCAATTGACAGCGCCGCCAGAGGGTTATTACCGGAATTACTTAATCTTTTTGTCAGGCAGTATCCTGAAGCGGATATCCATATTACGGAAGATAAGTCTCACAGTCTTATTCCGCGGCTCATTTCAGGGTGGCTGGATATTATCTTTGTTCGTCCGCCCGAAGATGTTGATGCAACGCTGACGACGAGGTTTATCGCTAATGAAAGCTGTGTGCTCGCTGTTCCTGCCCTTCACCGGTTGGTCAGTTATGACGAAGTCAGTATTGATGATTTCTTTAATGAACCGGTTATTGTGCCGGAAAGACGCACAAGGCCCCACAGCCATGATTTAACGATGAATGTCTTCAAAGCTGGCGGCAGATCTCCTGTTATTGCGCAGTATGCTGAGGAGAAACAGACCATTCTGAGTTTAGTCGCTGCCGGGCTGGGCATTGCCTTGGTGCCAGCATCCTATAAAAATATGAATGCTGACGGTGTCAGGTATCTTCCTCTCTCGCCGATGCAGCATATTGAAGGGCTTCCCCTGAGCGCGATGTGGCATCAGGGAAATAATAATATGTATGTCAGATCCCTGCTGGATATGCTTTCCGGCAACATCGAAGAACTGACCCGTAACTTGTGATGTGAGTCCCGTATTTAAGTTTAATAATAAAATTTATAACTTCACCGTAACGGTTTGCGTTTTGCCTGAATATCCGCTGCTGACACAATAATCAGTGAATTAAAAGACAATGCTCATTGCTACCCGACGTGATGGATCGAAACCTTTTGCGAACTCATCCTCAATCATGGCCGCCAAATGCAGCGGTCGCGCATCTCCTTCCACAATCTCAAAACCTGACCTGGCGTAAAACCTGGCATTAAATGGGGCCATTTTATCCGTTGTTAGCGTGGCGCCTGTCAGGCCGCGTAGCTTTCCCTTATGGAGAATTGCCTGCATCAGTCGTTTGCCGATCCCACGTCGCTGCCAGTCCGGATGCACATCCATTTCTGCGATATGCATCCATTTGCCTTCGACTTTTCCTGCGATGAATCCGACGGGAACGGCATCTGGCGTATAGGCTGCAAGCAGTAGCCCGTTACGGCTGAAATCGCTTAATTCGTCCAGGCTACATGCGCTCGCCGGGCCGCGCATAGCCCCTGCGTGGCGTAGCGTTTCAAAGGCTGCCAGCTCGATGGCGCGAAGGGCGGCAAAGTGCCCGGGATGTGCGGGGATGATACTGAACTTTATGTGGGTGTTCTCCGTATGGGGGTTAGCGATGTCTACTTTTTTGTACGAGTTGTCATTTCTTCATTCATTTTATATAAAAAACCCGGTAATCGCCTACCGGGTTAGTACAGGACGGGGAAATCAGTGCTTCACGCTATCAGAAGCTGAAGCGGTATCCCGCATTTACCTGACGCTGGTTAAACGTCTCCCCAGATGTACTGTCGACCTCCAGGTACAGCGTGTGCGCGTTGTTAAACTGCGCGCTGACGCCCAGCCCGTTGTTCCAGCCGTTCCCCCTGAAGCTGTGATTCTCGCGCGAGCCATTGAGGGTGAACGATGTGTCGCCTGCAAACTCCCGGATGGCGCCCGTTTTCAGGTAGACGTTCACCCGGCTGTTGCCCGTCTCCTTCTCATACCCCAGCAGAAGGCTGGCCCGTCCCAGAAGGGATTCGTAGCTGCCCAGGTCTGTGTCAAGCCCGTTGCTGGCCCGCATTCCGGTGGAGTTCTGGTGGTTCCAGGTGAACTGCAGCTGAGGCTCGGCATAAAAACCGGCTGTTGGCACCGGCAGGGCAAACCGCTGTCCCGCTTCCAGCGAGACGCTGACGCCTGACGAGTTGCCATCGCCGGACACCCGGTTATTCTGGCTGTCGCGGACCGTAAAACTGTTTTTCTGCCGGCTGCCTTTCAGCACCAGATCGCTGTAGAAGCCATTCGCCGCAATCCAGCTGGCATACAGGCCCGCATAGTCTGAACGCACGGAGCCATCACCGCCCCGGTAATCAGGTGAGGCGCTGGTGGTGCCTAAAAACAGACCGACTGACAGCGGCAGGTCTTCAGACACGCGTTTATCCGCGCCGATTTGGAACCCGCTGTAGTTCATACTGAACCCGTCCAGACTGCCACCGGCAAAGCTGTCCGCCTTACCGCCGTAGCCTTTGATCCACATATCACCCTTACCGTTCTGCTGGCGCAGATTGCCCATCCGCTGCATAAGGGTGCTGGTTTCCACATAGCTGAGCACATAGCCCACGTTGAGATAGTTTCCGCCGGCATCCGCCGCATTTGTCAGCTGCGGTCTGCCAGGCGCGGGGGCGGGGACCGGCGTCGGTACCGGTTCTGGTGTCGAAGCAGGTCCCGGGGTTGGCACAGGAGCCGGTGTCGGTGCTGGTTCCGGAGCTGGTACAGGATCGGGAACCTGCCCTGAAGAATAGAGTTCCCAGTTCGTTCCGCTCTGTCGAACGCTGTACAGGTAACCCCCCAGTTCAACATCAGAAGCCGCGGCAAATGATGCGCCGCCATCAGCGGTTTCGACCACAGTGAGCACCTCATTGCCGGTCGTGGCCATACTTCCCTGGTTTTTGATGGTCAGCAGGTGGCTTCCCGCACTGCTGCCGGTCACCCTGAGTAAATCGCCGCCATTGTTCACGCCGTTACCGTCACCGACCAGGTCTGTACGCATCACGAACGACCCGTTACCGCTCAGGCTGGCGACGGTGAGCGTACTGAAAACATCGGGATCGCTGGCCATGCTGGCGAAGTCCACCGTCGAGCCGGTCAGGGAGAGGTTATCCAGATTTGAACTGCCGGAGAGATTCCAGACGCTGTTATTCAGTGCGACATTCAGGTAGCCGCCATTGACGTTATCGCTGAAGGCTTTCCCGGTCCATACCGAACCGGGGGCCATATCGATATCGATTTTGCCTCCGCGGGCATCTGCGCTGCCGACGATCAGCATTTTGCCGGTCGCACTGATGCTGCCTGGGGCATAGCCGTTATAATGCTGAGTGCCGAATGCTGTCTCGTCCGCTGAGGCCATTGAGACAGAGAGATCGCCAGTCAGGTCGATACTGCCGCCGCGCATGACATACAGGCCCGCCGTACCCGCAGCGCCGGTCACGCTAAGATTTTCCCCACTGATGGTTCCGTCATCTGACGTCGCTAATCCCGCCGCGAAGTCACCACCGCCATCAACGGTGATATCCGTGTCAGAGAGCGTGATGGAAGCGTACTCCTGGGCTCCCACAGCAGCAAAGCCGGAAAATAGTGTATTGCGTGCGTTCTCTGAGCCTCTGAAGGTTATCGTGGAGTCTGCCCCGAATGCGAACAGCGCGCTTCCTGCCGCAGAGCTGATATGGCTGTCTGCACCGACCGTTGCACTGCCGCCCCGCACGTCGATTCCGCCAGCAAAGATTCCCTGCACATCGATTGTCAGAGCGTCAGCGTTGAACTGCCCGGAGTCCTCGATCAGGACCCCCATGGCGTAATCGCTGGCAGCGGTGATTACGCTGCCCGTGCCGATATCGACCACCGCATTCTCCCGAATGTACATCCCGTAAGCGATCGAACCTTCAGCTTCAGCCTTTATGGTAAGAGCTGTTGCGGTCAGTTGCGCTGGCCCCCGGGCGGCGTTACCGTTCATGCCTGCAACGTAAATGCCGGTGCTGTTACTGCCGCTGGTGTTGATAACACTCCCGCTCCCCAGATCGGCGCGGCTACCATAACCGCTGATGTTCAGACCCGTGCTGCTAAGGCCGGTCGCCTCCACTGTCAGGTGATCGGCCGTCAGGGCAGAGCCATTTCCGACACTAATGCCCTCAGCAAGAGAACTCCCTGAAGCCGATGCCGCAATAACGCTTCCTGTGCCAAGATCGGCCTGAATAGTGTCTGAGGAGAGCCAGAGTCCTTTAGCGTTCTTGCCATTGACGTTGACGGTCAGCCGATCGGCGGTCAGAACGCTGTTTGCTCCCTGAACCAGAACACCTCTGGCGTTCCTGTCAGGATCGTCCACCGTGACGGAGACCCCGCTGCCGAGCCTGACGGTAGCCTGCTGGCCCGGAGTGGTTGTTACACCGTAAAGGTTGTCACCAGCGGTATCGGCAACGATATGGTCCCCGTCGCTGACTTCAATCAGGGCCCCGTTCTGGCTGCCGATCGTCGCCCCCAGCGAATATCCGGGATAAATAGCAAGACCAATACAGAAGATACCCAGGCCAAATATGCGCTGTGTTTCGCTGAACTGTCGGAATGCAGTAATTTCCATAGACGATCCTTTTCAGTAATACTCCATATAGCCGGTTGACGGCGTAAAACTCCCCTGAAGATCCGGGGACCGGATCTTCATCAGCGTCGATAACAGGCAGGGGGGAACTGAACAACCGGCATTAACGTCAGTGGCATAGGATTTCCCTCTCCTGTACGCGGAGATTTCAGCTTTTTACTGCTGATTCCATTTCTGATGAATATATATATTCACGAAACTGATATTAACAACAGGACTGCCCGATCGGCAAGCAATGTTAATATTTTGTTTTTATCTTAACATCTTGATTAAAGGTAGTGGTAATCACTATAAATATCTGATTGCGTATTAATTTAATTCTTCAGTATGACCATTATACGGTCAGATGTGCTATTTCTGTTCACAGGCAATCAGGTATAAATATGATGCGCACTAAGATCTGAAATAGTTCTGTCGCCCCGAATCATGTGCAGAATGACTCTCTGTTTCGCGGGCTCAGCGATGGGAAATGGGTTGAATATTTTTGGTTTATGCAATGCATTCATTTGCTCAACTATGCGCGAATAATCCTCGCGTATTACGTATACGTGAGGATTACTCGCGAAGTTCTCTCTTCTGGCCGCCCGGGAGGTGTTCAATATACTTACGCGTTTTGCGCGAGCGCTGTCCGGATGAAAAATAGCAAATATAATAGCCCTGATTGTCCGGGCTCTTATTTCTGCTGTTCCCCTTCGACATTTTTCAACCAGCCTGCCAGCGCCTCCAAAGACAGCGTTTGCGGCCCGCGCTGCGCGGGCTGACCGTGTTTTAGCACCAGCAGCGTCGGCAGACCGCGTACACCGAGAGCAGCGGCAAGTTCCTGGTTCCGATCGGCATCCAGATAGCAGGTATCCAGCGCGGCAAGTGGCGACTGGAGCTGCTCATGCGCCAGCAGTTGCCAGAGTTTACGGCAGTGCACACAGCGCTCCGCGCCCACAAATAACAGCACTGGTCGTTCACTCTCCAGCTCGCTCGCCGCGTTTACCGGCCTGAACGCGCTTTCCGCTACCTGAAACAGCTTCGGACTACGGCGCAGGGTATCGTTATCGGTTGCCACGCATAGCGCATCGGCGTTTTTGCTGTACGGCTGCACGCCCGCAACCCGTACGACGCTTTGCGCCGGACCCGCCGCCGCCGCGCTGGGCTGGCGCAGAGTACGTACGTCAACAGCGGCAATCGGCGTTTCCTGTGGCTGAGTGAGCTGCGGGATCCAGAAATACGGAATACGGTAAGCGCGATAGACCATATTGTTATTCAGCGTCTTGCCCCAGAACGGCGAGATGTACTCCCAGACAATCTCATGATCGCGGGTCACTTCAAAAATACGGCCATTAGAACCTTCGTTAATCAAGGTATTGCCATTTTCCAGGCGTTGCATATTACTGATGTACGGGCTGTAAAAACGATATGAATCGGTTGGCTGCGGTAGATCCGCTTCATAAGGGGAGTAGCGCCACTCAATATCAAGGGTAATCGGGTTAATCTCAAGGACCCGCGAATAATCGCGCCAGGCATTTTTTATCCCGTCCGCCGAGGCCGGGTTCGGCGCCCCGTATCCGGCCCAGCCACCGTTATCAAAGATCAGGATGTTCCCCGCGCCGGGCAACCCTTGTGGAATTAAATGCGCGTGGTGCTGGCCGATGATCCAGCCGATGTGCTTCAGCTCCGGTTTGCTGTAGTCCGGACCAAGCTGCCAGACGATTTTACCGCTCTGCTTATCAATGATGGCGATAATATTGGATTCGCGGGCATCCCAGATAATGTTGTCGGGATGGAAGCGTTGATCGCCCGCGTCATACCACTTATTCGGCCCCAGCGCCGACATCGAATTGATATGCATCCAGTCCCCCATGCCGCCGCCGCTGGCGCGCATGTTCGGGTTATTATACAGCGCGGTACGCGCCGCATCGTCAAAGCCAAGCTCATGGAAATGGTCGCTGCAGCGCCACTCCCACACCACGTTGCCCTGCCAGTCGACCTCAATGATGGTGTCATCCAGCAGCAGCTTGTCGGAGATGGCTTCATTAATCAGATTGGTATGGGCGAGGATAAGCGTATTCCCCCCCGTAACCTGCGGCTCCAGCCCGGGGGCATAATAGCCGACCGGGTTGCCCGCACGCTGGTAATCATGGTGCGCGCGCGCCATCCAGCGCGTTTCACTGCCCGGGTCGCTAATCTGCTCATAGCGGTCGAATTGCCAAGTGATGTTTCCTTCCCAGTCCACCTGGATTAAGTCGAGCATATCCTGCATACCGTAGCGCGGATCGCGCTCGCCGCTGTGGCCGAGTATTGCGCCGCCGGGCAGAATTTTGTTGGGGAAGCCGTGCAGCTCTGGCCATTCCCGTACCACGCAGCCATTCATATCCACCAGCACCGCGCCGTGCCCGGCGGCCTGGAAAAGCGTATAGCCGCTCCAGGCGCGCTGCGGATCGTAAAGCGTCGCGCCGGTCGGATAAACGGAAGGATGTCCCATAGTGTGCTCCTTAAATAAAAATCAGCCAGAAGTAATCAGATTACGAATTTGCCGGCAGGCCGCGATAAAAGCGGTATCGTCGCGCTGGCGCGGATGGGGCAGCGTCAGACTGACAATGTCGCGTATCCGCCCCGGACGTGGTGAGAACACCACGACTCGATCGGCGAGCGCGACCGCCTCTTCCACATCGTGCGTTACCAGTAGGGTGGTGGTTCCTGCGCTACGGTGGATTTGCAGCAGTACCTGTTGCAGGGTATGGCGCGTCAGGGCATCCAGCGCGCTGAAAGGTTCATCCAGCATCAGAATCTGCGGGCGGGCAACCAGACCGCGAGCAATCGCCACCCGCTGGGCCATACCGCCGGAAAGCTGAGCGGGCAGCGCGTGAGCAAACTCGGTTAACTGTACGCGTGCCAGCATTTCCTCTGCCCGCTGACGTTTCTCCGCCCGGCTGAGCTTTTCATCCGCCAGGCCGAGCATCACGTTGTCGATAACCTTAAGCCAGGGGAACAGGCGCGGCTCCTGGAAGACAATGCCGCGCTCTTTGCCAACGCCGGTCACCCGCTCGCCGTTGATGCGGATCTCGCCCTGAGATACCGACTCAAGGCCCACCAGCATCCGCAGCAGCGTTGATTTACCACAGCCGCTGCTGCCTACCAGCGCCACCAGCTCGCCGGCGGCAATATCAAGACTGACGTTCTGTAACGCCGTCACCTGTTGCCAGGATTTACGCACATGGTGAAATGAAACCAGGGTCGAAGAGATCATAAAGGCTCCTGTTGACGCCAGCGGGTGGCGCGAAGTTCGAGGACTCGTCCGGCTTTATCCAGCGCCGCGCCGGTGATGCCCACCAGCACCATGCCGCAAAGAATGGTCGGCATATCCAGCAGTTGCTGAGCGTTGATCATCAGACTGCCGATCCCAGGCCCCGAAGACATGAAGTATTCCGCACCGATATTGCCAAGCCAGGCGTAGATCAGCGCCAGCCGCAGACCGGCAAAAATACCCGGCGCCGCTCCGGGAAGGATCAGCGAACGCAGGCGCGTGAGCGCGCCTAAACGCAGCACGCGGGCGACCTCATCCAGTTGAGGATTACGCTGGCGTACGGCCTGCAACGTACTGAAGAACATTGGAAAGAATGAGGCGAGGGCAATAAACACGATTTTGCCGCCGTTATCGTTGCCCACCCATGCGGTCAGCAGCGGTAGCCAGGCAAACAGAGCAATATGGCGCAGCACATTAAGCGTGGGAGTGAAGATCTTCCCGGCGCGCGGGCGTAGAGCCAGAATTAACCCGCAGAGCAGACCGCTGGCGATACCCAGCGCGCCGCCGACAAAGGCCCGGCCCAGACTCGCCAGCATCGCCGCGGTCAGTTCTCCGTTCAGGGCGCCCTGAATAAAACGTTCCGCCACGGCCTGCGGGGAAGAAAACAGCGTACTGTCGATCCATGACCACTGGCTTGCCAGCTGCCACAGCGCCAGCAGCATAACCGGTAGCTGTAATGCCCGCCAGCTGGCCTGAGGCTTCCAGGCCAGGCGTCCGGCTGCTGGCTGCGGCCAGTACACCAGCCGGGAACAGGCCCGGTTAGCCGCCCATTCCATTATCATGCCGCTCAGTCCCACCACGACAATGATGACGAAAACGATATCCAGTTGAAACAGCTGGCGACCCCAGACCATCAGATAGCCAATTCCTTCGGAAGAGGCCAGCAGCTCAACGACAATCAGCGATACCCAGGCCTGGGAAAGCGCCAGCCGCAGGCCGGTAAACCAGCCCGGCAGGCTCGCCGGGATCACCAGCCAGCGTAAGCGCTGCCAGCGAGAAAAGTTCATTACTTTTCCGGCTTCGCTCAGCATCAGCGGCACGCTGGTCACCGCCTGCTGAGTATTGATGGTCAACGGCACAACGGTGGTTTTGATAATCACGGCCAGCTTGAGGCCGTTATCAATCCCGAACAGCACCATAAAGAGCGGGATCCAGCCCAGCGTCGGGATTTGCGCCAGCGCGTAAAACAGTGGCTCCACGCGTTGGGCAACTGCCGGCACCAGGCCAAATAGCGCGCCGAGCAGCGTGCCGGCAGCGGTCCCCAGCAGCAGGCCCAACGCAAGGTGGCGGAGACTAAATCCCCATTGCGCCAGCAGGTCACTGTTCAGCAGCGACAGCGCGGTTTCCGCCACCACCGACGGCGCTGGTAAAATCTGCTCCGGCATCCACTGTTCGCGGGCGGCGAAGTACCACAACAGCAGCAGTAACGCGGGCAACAACCACGGCCAGCCGTCAGGCCTGACGCCCGGCCTGTCGGCGTTGCCGGTTCTTAAGATCATCTGCGACATATCGGTCCACTTTTCGGGGAGTGATGCCGTTATAAAAACGTGACTCGCCCCGCTTCGCTATTGCGTTAGGCGAATAATCCCGATGCAACAAATGCATTTCAGCCTGCTGCAGCCGCGGCCTCTGCTTTAGCTTTTTTTTCGCTTTGCTTTGCGAATAAAAGTATTTAACAGCGGGCCCGGCGGCTCTTTAGGGTGAGAAAAAACTCAGGAGAGCAGCAGGTTATGATGAAAGTAATTTTTAGCCGCGCCTTAATTGCGCTGACGGCGATCGTCAGTCTGATGAGCGGCGGCCATGCCGAAGAGCTGCGCGCTATTCGTATCGGCGTGCCGGATCAAAGCGCAGGCAGCCAGCCTTTTATCGAGGGGCCGGTCGGCATGGCCTATATCCGCCATCAGCTGGAAGCGGTGTTTACCCCGCAGGGAGTGAAGGTCGAGTGGCAGTTCTTCAAAGGCGCGGGTCCGGCGGTGAATGAAGCGCTGGCTAACCGACAGCTTGATTTTGTCTATCTCGGCGATCTGGCGGCGATTATTGGCAAAGCGAACGGACTTCCGACACGGCTACTGCTGGGCAGCCGTGGTTCTGAGTCTTATCTGGCAGCGACCCGCGCCTCGGGAATTAAGGGCCTGGCCGACCTGAAAGGCAAACGGGTTGCGGTGTATCGCGGTACAGCGGATCAGTTGGCCTTTGACCGCGCCTTACACACCGTCGGACTCACTGAACAAAATTTACAGGTGATTAATCTCGACTGGAATGCCGGTAAAGCGGCACTGGCGGCAGGCCGTGTTGATGCTGTCTGGGGCGGCGTCTCTCTGCTGGCCTTGCGCGGCGATAAGATCGACGTGGTGGTGAAAAGCGGTGATTCCGGTCGTCAGAACACCACCCAGGCGGGATTTCTCGGCACCCAGGCTTTTATTGATGCGTGGCCGCAGGCGACCCAGCAGATTATTGACGTGCTGGTGAAGAATGCCGCAGAAATCAGCGATCCGGCGAATCGGGATAGCTGGTCTGCTGAAATGGCGCGGCAAAGCCAGATTCCCCGGACGCTCTTTCTGGAAGAACTACAGCCGCAGGATCTTAACTTTACCACTTCGCCGCGTATTGACCCGTTTCTGATCGACAGCTTCCGCAGCAGCGTGGAACAGGCTAAATCGGGCCGGTTAATCCGTAACGCTTTCGACGCTGGCGGGTGGGGGGAGGGTAAATATGTCGAACAGGCGATCAAAACGCTAAATCTGGAAAACCACTGGCCGCAGTACGATACCCGGGGCCAGCCGCTTAACGCGGGTTAAGCTTTTTCCGCCAGCGCCGGTTGCGGGTACTGACGGTCGGCGTGCAGGATAGTTTCAATCAGGGTTTCTGCCAGCGGCGACAGAACGGCATGAACCGGTGAGATAATCGCAAACCGGGTCTGCATCAGTCGCCACTCGTCAGGCAGGTCGCTAAGTTCCAGTTTTACCAGCCGGTGGCTGTTCTGGCAAAGCGCAAAGCCGTCTTCGCTGGCGAAGCTTATCGCGTCGGTATGCGCAAGCGTTGAAAATAGCGCATAGGTATGGTCGCACTGAATTGCCGGGGTAAAGTCCTGCTGCTGGCTGAGCGTTGCCAGCACTTTGCGTACCCCCGGCGGTAAATAGGGCGCCGCAAAGGGGTAACGCAGCATAGCCTGAACCGATACCGGGCCCTGTTGCGCCAGCGGATGATCGGCATGGCAGACAAAAAAACAGCGCTGCGGGCTTAGCGGTTGCACCCGCAGCTGCGGGTCCAGCTCGGCCTGCCAGCTGTCGGCGACCACAAAAGGGTATTGCTGGCTGGTCAGCGCATGGTGCAGGGCAAACCAGTTATCAATATGAAAACATACCCTTACCTGCGGCAGGCGGCGATGGTAATCGCCAACGGCGAGCGGAATCAGGCGCGCGCCGGGAGCCGGGCCACAGCCGAAAGCCACTTCGCCGCTTTGCGCATCGTCCGCTTCACGCAGCTGGCTACTCAGCTCAATATTCAGCTCCTGAAAGCGACGGGCGTAGGGCAGGAGCGTCTGCCCATGCGGCGTCAACGTGGGTAACTTGCTCTGCCGGTAAAATAAGGCATGGCCGACGCTCTGCTCGAGCGCCTGAATGCTCCGGCTGAAGGCCGATTGCGACAGGCATACGGCCTCCGCCGCGCGATTAAAACTGCCATATTCAACCAGCGCGACAAAGTTGCGCAGTTGGCGAAAATCCAGATGCATAGGCCCGCTTCATCCTCTCTTAACAGGCAATAACAATACTGGACAGTGAACCAGGAGCGCAATCACGGTCGCTGAAATGCACTCAGGTTGCCAGCAAGGCGTCAAAGGTTGAAAACCGCCTCGCTTTTCGGCAGGCGGCATTCACTTTACCTGAGCAATCAGCGCCATACCATAAAAAATCCACGCCTGAGCGTGGATCGGGAAGGAAGATACTGGCCGGGCGGGAGAAGGCATTGCCCGGCGCTTAACGGGGTTAACGACCCGCTTTTAGCTTCTGATAATACTCTTCGTAGATTGCACTGGCGGCGCCGACGTCATTCTGCCATTCCCCTTTGCTGATGGTCTGCGCGTCAGGATAAAGCGATTTATCATTAGCGACCTCCGGGCTCAGTAGCTTACGCGCCGCCAGGTTTGGCGTCGGATAGCCAATGGTTTCCGCCACTTCTTTTGCTACTTCCGGGCGCAGCAGGAAGTTAATCAGCTTCAGCGCGCCTTCTTTATTTTTGGCGTTGGCAGGAATGGCAAGGCTGTCCATCCAGAAGATCCCGCCTTCTTTCGGCCAGACGACCTCCAGCGGCGTACCGGCCTGACGCGCCACCCAGGCGGAGCCGTTCCACACCATGCCGAGGTTGACTTCACCTTCCATATACGGATTCGCCGGGTTGTCGGAGTTGAACGCCGCCACGTTTGGCATCAGCTTTTTCAGCTCGTTGTAGGCGGCTTCAATCTCTTTCGGATCGGTGGTGTTGCCGGAGTAACCCAGCTTACGCAGCGCCATCTGGAACACTTCGCGCGCGTCATCGGTCAGCAGCAGGCTCCCTTTGTATTCCGGTTTCCACAGGTCGGCCCAGCTGGTCACCGTTTTCGGATCGATGCTGTCGCTGTTAACGCCGATCGCCGTGGCGCCCCAGATATACGGAATGGAGTAGTCGTTATTCGGATCAAACGGCTTATTCAGCATGTCAGGATCGAGGTTATGGAAGTTGGTCAGCTTCGCTTTGTCGATCTTCTGGATCATCCCCTCTTTGCGCATTTTATCGACGTAATAGGTGGACGGAACCACCAGGTCATACGCGCCGTCTTTGTAGGTTTTAAGCTTGGCATACATGGTTTCATTCGATTCATAGGTCGAATAGATAACCTTAATGCCGGTCTCTTTAGTGAACTGCTCAAGCAGGCCTGGCGGCACATACTCGGTCCAGTTGTAGAAGTAGAGCGTTTTACTGTCGTCCGCGTGCGCAGCGCTCATACCGATAGCGAGAGCACCTGCCGCGAGCAGGTGGCGTGACCATTTTTTCATTTAACGTCCCCTGAGATTAACGCCTGACTCTTCAGGCTGTTTTAACAACAATTACGCCTGGCGAGACAGGCTCTTCGTTTTATCACGAGCGATAAGCTGGCTGGCAATGACCATCACCAGCGACAGCACCAGCAGTATCGTCGCCAGCGCATTCACCTCCGGTGAGACGCCGACCTTCACCATTGAGTAGATTTTCAACGGCAGGATCTCATAGCCAGGTCCGGTAACGAACGACGAGACAACCACATCGTCCATCGACAGCGTAAAGCTCAACAACCAGCCGGCGGCCACCGCCGGCATCGCCAGCGGCAGAATGATTTTCCGCAGAATGGTGAGCTCGCTGGCGCCAAGATCTTTCGCCGCTTCCAGCATTCTCACGTCGAACCCTTTCAGCCGCGAGTATACCGTTACCACCACGAAAGGCAGGCAGAAGGTGATATGCGAAAACAGCAGCGACCAGAAACCAAGCTGAATGCCGAGCAGCATAAACAGCACCAGCAGGGAGATGGCCATGACGATATCCGGCGACATCATCACCACAAACAGCATCCCGCTGACGAACGGTTTACCGCGAAAACGGTAGCGGTACAGCGCCACTGCGGTCAGCGAACCGATCAGCGTGGCAAAGGTGGCGGAAAAAACCGCCATCGTCAGCGAGTGCCGGGCCGCCTGCAACAGGCTGTCGTTATTGATCAGCAGGCCATACCATTTGGTGGTAAAGCCCTGCCAGTTGATGCCAAAGCGCGAGCTGTTGAAAGAATTCACAATCAGAATAATGATTGGAATATAGAGGTACGCGTAGATAGCGGTCATAAAACCGCCGCGAAGCAGTCGACCGATCATTCCAGCTCCACCTTCTTGTTCATAAGATGGAGCACTTTCAGGATTTTGAATTTATTCAATTTTTTCCTTTCTCCAAAATCTCTCCAAAACTTTTCCCCAAAACAAGGCCACGCATTTTACAACACTTTTTTCCTGAGATGGTGACGGATATTCCATATGGTGTTTGTCAAATAACCAACTTAACCCATTCCTGACCCCGGGTATGGGAATACAGATTAACCCAGCAGAAAATATAGCGATCGACATGGCATATGAAACTGCCGGACGTGGTGACTGGCGAACGGATGCGTTTATTGTTGGTATCGGATACCGTTTCTGACAACAGACGCCGATTTATCTTCTGTAAATATTGGTATGATACGCAGGTTCATCCGCCTTATGCGGAGAACTGTGTTTGAGGAAACGTAAAGTTACACTGTCCTGAAGCCCGTGGCGTCACTGCTGCGGGCTTTTTGTATTGGTGGAAAAGTATGACAGTAAAAATTTCTGGCGTGCTTAAAGATGGCACAGGAAAACCAGTACAGAACTGCACCATTGTGCTGAAGGCCAGACGGACCAGCACCACGGTGGTGGTGAATACGGTGGCTTCAGAAAACCCGGATGAAGCCGGGCGTTACAGCATGGAGGTGGAGTATGGTCAGTACAGCGTCATTCTGTTGGTGGAGGGATTTCCTCCGTCACATGCCGGGACCATCACCGTGTATGAAGATTCTCAACCGGGGACGCTGAATGATTTTCTCGGTGCCATGGCGGAGGATGATGTCCGTCCGGAGGCACTGCGTCGCTTTGAACTGATGGTGGAAGAGGTGGCGCGTAACGCTGAGGAGGCGAAGAAGAATGCCGGAGAAGCGGAGACGTCAGCGAGGAATGCCGGCATATCAGCCAGTCAGGCAGAAGAGAGCGCTGCAAATGCTGACACTTCAGCAGGGGGGCATCGGAGTCAGCCCGGGAGTCAGCAGAAAGCGCACAGTCAGCGGAACAAAGCAGGATAGCGGCGGAAGAAGCCGTAAACCGAATCCCCACCGTGGTGGGGCCACCCGGGCCAAAGGGAGAACCGGGGCCCGCGGGTCCTCAGGGGCCGAAGGGAGATAAAGGAGAGCGTGGCGACACCGGCCCGGCAGGGGCAACCGGTGAACGGGGGTCGGCAGGTGATGCTGGTCCGGCAGGCCCGCAGGGGCCGAAAGGCGACAGGGGAGAGCGGGGAGAGCGGGGAGAGACCGGCATGACGGGAAGTGCAGGTCCACAGGGGCTAAAGGGAGATAGCGGTCCGGCAGGCCCACAGGGACCGAAAGGAGAAACAGGTGCGGCAGGTCCGGTGGGGGCTACCGGACCTCAGGGTCCGAAGGGCGACCCGGGGGAGACACAAATACGGTTCCGTCTGGGGCCAGCAAGCATTATTGAGACAAACAGCTATGGCTGGTTCCCGGGTACAGATGGCGCACTCATCACCGGACTGACATTTCTTGACCCCAAAGATGCCACACAGGTTCAGGGAATTTTTCAGCATTTGCAGGTCAGATTTGGTGACGGGCCGTGGCAGGATGTCAAGGGGCTGGATGAAGTGGGCAGTGATACAGGCAGAACTGGAGAATGACATGAACATACTAAAAAAACTTATGCAGCGTCTGTGCGGTTGCGGAAAGCATGATGACCGTGAAAACGGGGAGTTACTTACAGCACAACTGCGGCTGGGACCGGCAGACATCCTGGAGTCAGATGAGAATGGCATTATCCCGGAGCAGGCCAGGGTAATCACGCAGGTGGTGATACTGGATGCGGATAAAAAGCAGATACAGTGCGTGGTAAGACCGCTGCAAATCCTCCGTGCTGACGGGACGTGGGAAAATATTGGCGGGATGAAGTAGTCCGACAGCTTCACAAAAACCGGAGTCCGGCTCCGGTTTTTGTGTTGCCATGTCCGGGGAATATTTGTTAGATAAAAAAGGGGAGATAATTCAATAGGGAGTTAAATTAATGCCGATAAATCTGACATCTTATTTGTGGGTACAGGGACTGAAAGTTGTCCCGGCAGTTGTGTTTTCTAATTTTTCTAATTTTACTTTAGTGGACTAAGTAGAAGGAGTGCGATAAATGCTGCCCACGACAAATATTCCTGTAAATTCTGGAATAATATCTTTTGAAGGTCCTGTAGGTTCACCATCTAACGAGGATATTAAAGTTGCACTCGAAAAGTGGTGCGCTGAGGGAGATTTCAGAGAACATCGTCATGAGGTCGCATCAAAAATACTTGATGTTATAAGTACTCATGGAGAGACTTTATCAATCAGTGAGCCAATAACAACATTACCAGACTTGCTTCCTGGTTCTTTGAAAGAACTGGTTTTGAATGGATGTACAGATCTGAAATCAATAAGCTACCTGCCACCCGGTTTATCTTCATTAAGTATGGTTGGATGCTCGTCATTAGAAGTTATAAGTTGCAACATACCTAGCACTGTCGGTAATTTATCCTTATGTCATTGTGGTTCTTTGAAGTATATAGAAGGTTCCTTTCCTGAGGCACTCAGAAATTCCGTATATTTAAATGGCTGTAATTCATTAAATGAATCGCAATGTCAATTCCTTGCATATGATGTCAGTCAAGGCCGTGTCTGCCTGAGCAAAGCTGAGCTTACTGCTGACTTAATGTGGTTGTCAGCTAACCGAACGGGTGAAGAGTCTGCTGAAGAATTGAATTACTCTGGATGTGACTTGTCAGGTCTAAGTCTTGTAGGGCTGAATTTATCATCAGTAAATTTTTCTGGAGCAGTGCTTGATGATACAGATCTCAGGATGAGTGATTTGTCTCAGGCTGTATTGGAAAACTGTTCTTTTAAAAACTCGATTTTGAATGAATGTAATTTTTGTTATGCTAATTTATCTAATTGTATTATTAGGGCTTTGCTTGAAAACTCTAATTTCAGCAATTCCAATCTTAAAAATGCATCATTTAAAGGATCTTCATATATACAATATCCTCCAATTTTGAACGAGGCTGATTTAACAGGCGCTATTATAATTCCTGGAATGGTTTTAAGTGGTGCTATCTTAGGTGATGTAAAGGAGCTCTTTAGTGAAAAAAGTAATAGCATTAATTTAGGAGGGTGTTACATAGATCTATCTGACATACAGGAAAATATATTATCTGTGTTGGATAACTATACAAAATCAAATAAATCAATTTTATTGACTATGAATACATCTGATGATAAGTATAACCATGATAAAGTAAGGGCAGCTGAAGAACTTATCAAAAAAATATCTCTTGACGAATTAGCGGCGTTTCGGCCCTATGTTAAGATGTCTTTGGCTGATTCATTAAGTATTCATCCTTATTTGAACAACGCAAATATACAGCAATGGCTCGAGCCTATATGTGATGACTTTTTTGATACTATAATGTCTTGGTTTAATAATTCAATAATGATGTATATGGGGAATGGTAGTTTATTGCAGGCAGGGATGTATTTTGAGCGACATCCAGGTGCGATGGTATCTTATAATAGTTCCTTTATACAAATTGTAATGAATGGTTCACGGCGTGATGGAATGCAGGAACGATTTAGGAAACTCTATGAAGTATATTTAAAAAATGAAAAAGTTTATCCTGTCACACAGCAGAGTGATTTTGGATTGTGCGATGGCTCTGGGAAGCCTGACTGGGATGATGATTCCGATTTAGCTTATAACTGGGTTTTGTTATCATCACAGGATGATGGTATGGCAATGATGTGTTCTTTGAGTCATATGGCTGATATGTTATCTCCTGATACATCAACTAACTGGATGTCCTTTTTTTTATATAAGGATGGAGAAGTTCAAAATACATTTGGGTATTCATTGAGCAATCTTTTTTCTGAATCATTTCCAATTTTCAGTATTCCTTATCATAAAGCTTTTTCCCAGAATTTCGTTTCTGGTATTCTGGATATACTCATTTCTGATAATGAACTCAAAGAGAGATTTATTGAGGCACTTAATTCCAATAAATCAGATTATAAAATGATTGCTGATGATCAGCAAAGGAAACTTGCCTGTGTCTGGAATCCCTTTCTTGATGGTTGGGAATTGAACGCTCAGCATGTAGATATGATTATGGGGAGCCATGTGTTGAAAGATATGCCACTAAGAAAACAGGCTGAAATATTATTTTGTTTAGGGGGGGTTTTCTGTAAATACTCATCGAGTGATATGTTTGGTACAGAGTATGATTCTCCTGAGATTCTACGGAGATATGCAAATGGATTGATTGAACAAGCTTATAAAATAGATCCTCAGGTATTTGGCTCAGTTTATTATTACAATGATATTTTAGACAGACTACAAGGAAGAAATAATGTTTTTACTTGTACCACTGTGCTAACTGATATGCTAACGGAACATGCAAAAGAATCTTTTCCTGAAATATTTTCATTATATTATCCTGTTGCGTGGCGTTGATTTAGAGACCATAGATGAATATTATTGTAACACTGTCTTTTTAGGTTTGCACATGTTCAGTGGGAACATTTATTGCTCCGTTGTTATTATGTCTTGGTTTAGTGTCATGAGCCGAATGTTCTTAAATTTTACAGTGTCGAAGATGAAAGAGTACGATAGAACTCGTTGTGATTCGATTTGTCTGATACGGTGGTAATATATGAATAGGATACAGCATATATCGTAGTGTTTGAGGATGTTGATTAGGGCATATGATTTTTATATTTCTCTTGAGCAACGTTTTAAAGGAAGATTTACATGTGACAACTTTGTCTGAAGAGTATCTTTGTTGTCAGTGTTTTTTTTGAATGTGATAATTGATTTTATTTTGCTGTGAATGGTCACTATAGATTAAATATAATTTTAATTACAACGAAAATTATGTTCGTTATTTCTGGACAAATCGTGGAGAATCATATTTTATGAATCGATATTCAGATTAATATGTTTTTGTTACTATAGTAATATGGCGTAATTAATGATTGTTTTGAAAAGACTCTCAACTGGCGTTTATTCATTGCATAGTACGTTATAAGAGGAAGTGGAATTTTAATGAAAATTACAAACTATATACTGTCAACAAGTAGTACTCATGGTTCATTCCCAACTATAAAATCATGGGACACAATGAATTATATTAAACATTTAATCAGACATACAAATGACCCTGTATTTGAAGAACAATTTTATAAAATAACACAATCTCATATTGACTTTGACAAAAGAGCTAAAGATGAAAAAAATGACACCATTAACATTTATGATAACTTTTTCTATTCATCTAATGATGATCTTGATTCTAAAATTAGAAGTATGTTAAATGATTTATATGAGAAAAGCTTAACTTTCCGAAGAATCATTAATTATTATGTGAAGGAAATAAACTTAACTGATTATGGCTTTCTAAAATGTAAGATTTTACCAGCATATGCTTATAACTATAAGATGGAAAATGATGCTCCCCCAAAAATACTAATTCCAATTGACCATAATTTAAATTTTATTGATGCAAAATATAATGGAGAAACTTATCGGGGAAATGAAGAGTTTGCTATTAATCTTTTTCTGCAGCATATATTACATAATGACATACAAGAACAAATATCGATAGACTTATACACGAGCATAATAAATAAAGAGTTGGATAGCAATAGAAAATCATACAATAATGAAATTTTTAACAATTTCTCTTTTGATAAGTCTGTAAAGTTGAATTCATATAACTATATTGCAGATGATATAGAGCAAGTAATCGATAAAGGAAGAAAAGTTCAATCGGAGGTATATAATTTATTATCCGAAGAAAAGATATTTGAACATAAAATTATGAATAATTGGACAAGGAGCATAAAAAATATATTGACGACATATTTGTTTATGTCATCAGGAGCGGTGACAGCCAGAAATGTTCAAACCTTTTCTCCAACAATAAATAATGAGTCAAGGATTCGATTGCCGAGAGCATTGCCAGTAGGCCATCCATATCCTGAGGAACATAAGGCTTCTGGTTTCTCCCCTTTTATGGGGGGGCTGAGTGGTGATATTCTTCCGGAATTTTTAACGGGGAATGGACCATCTATATTTTTTAACGGAAAACATAATAACCAACATGATGGAGCTTTTGGAAAAATAATAGATTTTACCCAAAATGGAAATAAAATAAGTGTAAAAGATAAAGAAATAATAAAAAGATATATTTTTGATAAAATCAATGTTTTGATTAAAGAGTATTTCATTAGGACTGGTAAAAATTCTCATACCCCATTTGAAGTTTTTATAAAGGAGCGATTATTTAATCAATATGATATTTTTAAAACATTAGCTAGAGATATATTGGCACACCCATTAGTAATATATGATGCGGGTTACAAAAATTATCATGAGTCATTAAATGCTGCTATTGCAATAAACGCTAGACCATTACAAGAAATACATTATGGTGATGTTTTATATCATTATCATAAAAATGACATCTCTTTGGGGTAGATACTCTTTACGGGAGGGAAAGTTTTGATATTGTACTGGATGCAATGAACGCATATAGAAAAAGTAAAAAAATGAGAGTTATTTCCAATAATGAGATGAAAAAAAAGTATTAAAATATCTGAATTGGTTATCCATAATATTATAAAGAAAGGATTGACTAATTGTTTACTTAAAAAGGATGTTCTTAATGCCAGATATGATCTTATTAGAGATATTCTTCGATATTCGTTAAATATACGACAGGGAATTAAACATAATGATGTTAATAGAATAGCGGAAAATATAATAAAAAAGTATGGTATAACTGAGGGTATGAATCCTAAACCTAGGAATGCCAGAATATCTAAAGAATTGCTTTTATTAGCTGTTGATAGACAGATTGAGTGGGCGAAAAAACATTTTATAACAAAAGATGTATTGGAAAATGTTGTGTCAAAATGTGATTTATCATCTATCTTTAATGTTAATAAAGTGCTTCAGAATACTATTCTTGAGTTTGTCCATGAAATTAATAATATATCATCTGCTCGCTGGATGTCAAAATCAGAAAAGAATAATAAACAAAAAGAGGCAATAGAAAAGTTCAAAAAAGAAGTATCCCATATGAATGGCGGGCAGCAGTTTATTTGGGGGTTGATAAGGTTATTCAAGAAGGCTTAAGTGGATTGATTGAGTTAAGTATCGATATTAATGATAGTACAAATCATCGTGATAAGTCTTCTCTTTCTCCTGATGGGAGAGCTGTGTTACATTTTTTAGGTACAATTTGGAATATGGCGATGGGAGCTGTACCTGGTTATAATGCATTGTCTGGTGTAAGTAGCATTTTACATAGTGCTATAGTAAAAGAATCTAGCAATATCTGTGATTATATTCAGGGGGCTGTACGTATTGGAATGGACTTTGTTCCTGGCACTCGCTCTGACTTACATAGCCGTTCGCTGCAGATAAAATATGAGGCTTTGAAGCATATAGAAAAAAACATTAATGATAATATTATTTATCATCCGAGTAATAATGCTAATTTCTACTCTGTAATTGAGTCAATTGATGGTAATGACTTTATATATAACGAAAAACAATCTAAAATATTAGAAATGAAACAGGATCGTGGGGGGAATAGATATAGTGCAGTAGACCTTAACTCTTCTAAGTATGGGTATTATGAGAAAGTTGGCGGTGGTTTTTATAGATATCTAGAATCCTTTAACCCCATATCTTCAGAGACACCAAATAGAATAGTCTACAAGGGGGAATCAGTAGATTTAACTAAGGAGCCAAATTCGGAATTATATTCAGGTAGGTATTCTATAAATAACAAACAGGTTAATGTTTATTTCTTTCGTGACGCTGATGGTACATTTTATAAATCAGAAGGTCTTCATGGTGGGGGAGTTATTAGATACATAGATAAACCGTATTCTCAGTTAAGAGAAGGAGATATTGGGTATGATGAGGATTTGTTGGATATATACGATGATTCTCCGGTGCTTGAAGACACGTTGCCTGCTTTATCTTCTGAAATAGTACCAACTCCAGAACATAGTATTAAACAAATTTATTCGAAAATTAAGGAGGGGCACATAGAACTGTCCGATTCAGACATCATATTGTGTCGCGGCACAACCGGTATTCAAGCTGAAAATATCGTTGAATATAAAACTGCTGGAGGGCTTCCTGATTCAAATCCAAATGTAAAAGCACCAGATGAATATATGGCACAACAGCAGGTACGTATTGGATGAATATTGCCTGAATACACATCGGATCTTAGCGTTGCTGATCGGTTTAGTCGTGAGCATTATCTAATAGTTGTTAAAGTAAAGGCAAAATATATCACACGAGGAAGTGTTACAGAGAGTGGTTGGGTTATAGATAAGACAGCACCTGTTGAACCACTTGCGATAATTGATAGAACTTTTGGTATGAAGGAAAATATCTCAATGGTAAATGCATCGAAATAGTTTTTTTACAATCTATGTCCTGCCTCCTCTGGTAAAAACGATGCTACTCTTGGGGATGTTGCACGTGCAGTACGGTGTTGACCGATATGTAGTGAAGTACACATCGGTCAACGAATTACCATTGTCAGCAATATCATCCTGATAAACTCAGTACTCGTGAGCCGCTTGATGACGGGCTGAATAGCCCAGGGTAAACGATCCGCATGGCAGTCCGTCGGAAAGCTGTTGCTTCATACGACCGCTTAAACCGTCAGTTAGTGTCAGTATCGCTGAAGATCAACTAGGCTTCTTTTGCTGATTTACTCTGTTTTTACCTGCCCTGATGAAATACTCTTTAATCATAACATTGATTATATCGAAAATATATTTTTTGCTATCATTAAGAATATTTATATGTGGAACCGGAGTATTTTGGACGGTAGTCTTTCCACTCTGGTGTATCTAATATTCTTTCTGCTGGTATCTCTTTGCCATGCAGATAAAATTTTATGTTTTTCATTATTTGGCTGTTGTCTTTATTACGGTAAATCCATCGTAATTCGCTGGCGGTAATACTCTGGCCATAGCCCTCTGACTTGTTAGCTATGAGTTTGAGTGAGTTGACAAGCTCATCCGCACAAAACATAACAGTTCTGTTGCGTATTAATGTTTGAAACTCTAGGCCTGCCTTGCTTGTTTTTGCCCATAACTTGTCTCGATTGTATACGGAAAGGTCGGCCATGATGACATTATAATTATTGTGATTTTTTAAGCACTGTTTAAATTTTGTTCCTCTTTCATGTTCATTTAATGCTCTTTTGATAAGCGAGTCTTGCTTATATTTACGGGGGGTTCTGGCGTCCCATACTGCGTTTGTTAATGTATTCTGAATTACAATATCTTTTTTGGAAAAGTCGTTAACCAGTTTGATGCTGTTGACAAGTTTTTCTCTGGGAGAGGATAGCCCATAGACAATGTCTCCCGGACGAAAATGCAAGGCAGCATCCAGTACGTTGCCCTGAAAAGTGATGTTTTTTTCTTTAATTACATCCGGAGAGAGTAGTACATTTTGTAAATCAAGATCCAGTCCATCAGGAACCCCTTCAGCTACGATGTTCCATGTAGTTTTCTGCTCCACATGAATGGTTACAGATCTCACACTGTCCGGCAGTTTCTCCGGCAGTATAATATTGCTACATCCAGTCAGAGATAGCGTCTGCAGTGACGGTGATATCAGGCTGTCAATTCTGGCCTGATTTTCCGGGGTATAACTATTGATGCTGAGAGATGATAACCCATTTGGAACATTTTTTATGCCGTCTGTGGCGTAACCTCTGATCTCAAGATGACGGACACTCTCTGGCACTCCAGATATATGGCAGTGGCAAACCGTCAGGGCATCGATGCCTTCAGATATGATGTGTATAAATGGTGAATCAGTTAATTCAATATGTAGATTTTTTACTGTCGATGGTATGTCTGTGATTTGTAATTTTTCACAGTTAATGACGGACAGGTTTTGTGTATTAACCGGTAATCCTGTAAGGGTGATCAGGTTATTGCAATTTTCGATTGTAACTGATGTTATTTCGTTTGGTAACTGTGGCAGATACTCAATATCACAATCTTTGATATATAAACGACCACTGGCCCGCGCTTCTTCTATCTGAGTTGGTGTGATTTCGCTTTTGATGCCTGCTGATGTTTCAGCGGAATAGGAGCAGAATGTCCCGGACGGTCGTAATTGCGATGTAGGAAGCATTGATAAATTCCATTTTTAGAAGTAAATAACAGTGTAAGTTCTATCCATACTACTAATTAACAAGCTAATTTTAACAACCAGCAAAGCCAAGGTGTCAATATTAGAAAAGAGAGTTATATCTCAAAATCAACAGACTGTTGATTTTAACTTTTGCGAATACTTTCTCCAGTCCGTCATACATGGATTAGGATTGCTCATTTTTATGCCATTTGTTGTTTTTTATAGCGATTTGCTAAAAGGGAGAAGAAAAAACGTTCTCCAAAATTAGATTGCAACTGTTTGATTTTATGGATAGAGGCATGCTGTTTACTAGACAGTAAAAAGCATGCCAAATTTGCTATTAACCTTTTGAATATAAAGCACTAATTATCTATTTCTGTTGCCTTCTTGTTCAGCAGTCGGGACGCACGCCAGTAAACCAGCAGCATCAGGCCCATGACGATCGTCAGCGTAATGCTGGTCGCCGCGCCAAACGGCCAGTCGCGAATATTAAGGAACTGCACTTTGATCACGTTACCGATCAGCAGGTTTTTCGCCCCGCCCATCAGATCCGAGACGTAAAACAGCCCCATCGCGGGCAGCATCACCAGCAGACAACCGGCAATAATCCCCGGCATGGTCAACGGAATAATAATACGGATAAAGGTCTGCAGCTTACTGGCGCCCAGATCTTTTGCCGCCTCCAGCAGCGGTTTGTCGAGCTTTTCAATGCTGGAGTAGAGCGGCATCACCATAAACGGCAGCAGAATATACACCAGACCGATAATCACCGCGCCCGGAGTAAACATGATGCGGATCGGCGTGTCGATTACCCCCAGCCACAGCAGGAACTCGTTCAGGTATCCCTTTGTGCTGAGGAAGATTTTCAGCCCGTAGATACGGATCAGCGAGTTGGTCCAGAAAGGGACAATCAGCAGAAACAGCAGCAGCGGGCGCACCTTCTGCGGCAGTTTCGCCAGAAACCAGGCGAAAGGGTAGCCCAGCGCCAGGCAGGCGAGGGTGGCGATCAGCGCCATATTCAACGAGTGCAGCAGCACCTGGAAATAGAGCGGATCGAGCAGGCGCGCATAGTTATCCAGCGTAAAGACCATTTTGACGAAACTGGCGTCGTCGCGGGTCAAAAAGCTGGTGCCAATGATCATCAGGTTAGGCAGAAAGACAAACAACACAAGCCAACCGACGATAGTGACGATCACTACATTCTGGAACTTACTTGTGTTCTTCATCTGCCAGTACGACCTCCCAGCTTTCTACCCAGTTGACGGCCATTTTTTGATCGAGCGAGTGGTCAAAGTCCGGATCGTCTTCGTTGAAGAATTCGCTGACCATGACCATCTTGCCATTTTCCAGCTCCACAACCGACTCAAGGGTCATACCCTTGTAGTTGCGTTCACGCACGTAGCCGATCAGCCCTTCGATGGGTTTATCGTCGTTAATTTCTTCTACGCGCAGATCTTCTGGACGCAGCAGAACATGCAGCTTCTGCCCTGGCTCAACGGCGAAATTGACGTAGATATTGCATTCCCGCCCCTCTACGTTAGCACGAACCCGCTGGGCGTCCAGACGTTCGATAACGGTCGCGTTAAACATATTGATCTCGCCGATGAAGCCAGCGACGAACAGGTTTTTCGGCTCTTCGTAAATCTCACGCGGGGTGCCGTCCTGCTCAATACGCCCGTCGCGCATCACCACAATGCGGTCGGACATGGTCAGCGCTTCTTCCTGATCGTGGGTGACGAAAACGAAGGTAATGCCAAGCTTTCGCTGCAACGCTTTCAGCTCGTTCTGCATCTGCTTTCGCAGCTTGTAATCCAGCGCCGAAAGGGACTCATCAAGCAGCAGCAGACGCGGTTTATTGACCACCGCCCGGGCGATGGCGACGCGCTGCTGTTGGCCGCCGGAGAGCTGATGCGGTTTACGCTGAGCGAACTCCTCCAGTTGCACCATCCGCAGCGCTTCAGTAACGCGCGGGGCGATATCGGCCGCAGGGGTTTTCTGCATGCGTAACCCAAACGCCACGTTTTCAAATACGGTCATGTGCGGGAATAACGCATAGCTCTGGAAAACCGTGTTCACATAACGATTTTCCGCCGGAACGTGGGTGATATCCTGATTATCCAGTTTGATATGGCCGGTATCCACGGTTTCCAGACCGGCAATCAGGCGCAGCACGGTTGTTTTACCACAGCCAGAAGGGCCGAGCAGCGTGAGGAACTCGCCATTATTGATGGTCAAGTCCAGCTGGGAAATGACCTCTTTGCCATCGAAGCTTTTGCTTATGCCGGATAAAAGCACCAGCGGTGAAAGCGAACGCGGTTGTTTATTCAATTTTTTACTCTGTCCCATGTAGACGCAACGGATGGCTGACCGATGCGGGGTTTGTGATTGACCACCCTGGTGACTCTTAATGAGGGCGGACATTCTACGGCAAACCACTGTAATCGCCAATCCTTGTTATAGTCAGTAAGGGTCGGAAGAGAAATATTCTCGTTTGCGGGGATAAAAGTGACCTGACGCAATATTTGTCTTTTGTGGCTTCCTGATAATGTTGTCACAAATAGTGAGGGTGACTGCATGGATAAACTACTTGAGCGTTTTCTACACTACGTTTCATTGGATACCCAATCGAAGGCGGGTGTAAGACAGGTTCCCAGTACTGAGGGACAGTGGAAATTATTACATTTGCTCAAACAACAGCTCGAAGAGATGGAGCTGGTCAATGTGACGCTAAGTGACAAAGGGACGCTTATGGCAACGCTGCCGGCGAACGTTCCCGGCGATATCCCAGCCATTGGTTTTATTTCCCATGTGGATACCTCACCCGATTTCAGCGGTAAAAACGTCAATCCGCAGATCGTTGAAAATTATCGCGGCGGCGATATCGCGCTCGGTATTGGCGATGAGGTGCTGTCGCCCGTAATATTCCCGGTGCTGCATCAGCTGCTGGGACAAACGCTGATTACCACCGATGGTAAAACGCTGCTCGGCGCGGACGACAAGGCGGGCATTGCGGAAATCATGACCGCGCTGGCGGTGCTGAAGGAAAAAAATATTCCGCATGGCGATATTCGCGTGGCGTTCACGCCGGATGAAGAGGTTGGTAAAGGGGCGAAACATTTTGATGTCGCGGCGTTTGGCGCGCAGTGGGCGTATACCGTCGACGGCGGCGGTGTGGGGGAGCTGGAGTTTGAAAACTTCAATGCGGCATCGGTGAATATCAAAATCGTCGGCAACAACGTGCATCCCGGCACCGCTAAAGGGGTTATGGTCAATGCGCTGTCGCTGGCGGCGCGCATTCATGCTGAGGTGCCGGCGGACGAAAGCCCGGAAGCCACCGAGGGCTATGAGGGCTTTTATCATCTGGCCAGCATGAAAGGCACCGTCGATCGTGCCGATATGCACTACATCATCCGTGATTTCGACCGTAAGCAGTTTGAGGCGCGTAAGCGTAAGATGATGGAGATCGCCAAAAAGGTCGGAAAAGGGCTGCATCCGGACTGCTACATCGAACTGGTGATTGAAGACAGCTATTACAATATGCGTGAGAAGGTGGTTGAGCATCCGCATATTCTGGCTATCGCCCAGCAGGCGATGCGCGATTGCGATATTGAGCCGGATATGAAGCCGATTCGCGGCAGCACCGACGGCGCGCAGCTTTCGTTTATGGGGTTACCGTGCCCGAACCTGTTTACCGGCGGCTACAACTATCACGGCAAACATGAGTTTGTCACCCTCGAAGGGATGGAGAAGGCGGTGCAGGTGATTGTGCGTATCGCTGAGTTAACCGCGAAGCAGCCGTAGTTTTGTTGATGGCGGATAGCCTGATGGCGCCGCTGTCGCGTCTTATCAGGCCTTGTATTATCCCTTCAGTGCAGGGAGAACCGGCCAGTTCTCTCTGCCATGCGGTCCGCATGCCGTATCAGGCCTCAGGCTAATAACCTGTGACGTAGATTTATGCAGCGGACCGCCGTTCTCCACAAGTGACAAACCGGACAGTATCATGGACCGGTTTTCCCGGTAATCCGCATTCACAAGGCTGGTCTCACTATGGAACAGGAACTTCATTTTATCGGTATCGATGTCTCTAAAGCTAAGCTGGATGTCGATGTGTTGCGGCCTGATGGCCGTCACCGCAGCAAAAAATTTGCCAACACCCCGAAGGGCCACGACGAACTTCTCCGCTGGCTCAGCGGTCATCGCGTGGCACCGGCACATATCTGCATGGAAGCCACCAGTACGTATATGGAAGACGTTGCCGCTCATCTCAGTGATGCCGGTTACACCGTCTCCGTCATCAACCCCGCCCTGGGTAAAGCCTTTGCACAGAGTGAAGGTCTGCGCAGCAAAACCGATGCAGTGGATGCCCGTATGCTGGCAGAGTTCTGTCGTCAGAAGCGCCCTCCGGCGTGGGAAGCCCCGCATCCGGTTGAACGGGCCCTGCGGGCTCTGGTGCTGCGCCATCAGTCGCTGACGGACATGCACACGCAGGAGCTGAACCGCCTGGAGACAGCGCGTGAGGTGCAGCGTCCGAGTATAGACGCCCATCTGCTGTGGCTTCATGCCGAACTTAAGCGCATCGAAAAGCAGATAAAGGACCTGACGGATGATGACCCGGATATGAAGCACCGCAGGAAGCTGCTGGAAAGTATCCCGGGCATCGGGGAGAAAACGTCCGCGGTATTACTGGCTTATACCGGTCTGAAGGAGCGCTTCACCCATGCCAGGCAGTTCGCCGCTTTTGCGGGTCTGACGCCGCGGCGGTATGAATCAGGCAGCAGTGTGAACAGGGCCAGCCGGATGAGTAAAGCCGGACATGCGTCGCTTCGCAGGGCGCTGTATATGCCTGCGATGGTGGCGGTAAGTAAAACGGAATGGGGAAGAGCGTTCCGTGACCGTCTGGCAGGGAACGGTAAAAAAGGGAAAGTGATAATCGGTGCGATGATGCGCAAGCTGGCGCAGGTGGCGTACGGTGTTCTGAAGTCAGGCGTGCCGTTCGATGCGTCCCGGCATAATCCGGTAGCAGCGTAAAATATGGTGGAAGGGATGAAAAAACAGCGCCTGACGGCGCTGTGACTGGTATGCCTGCAATCTGGTAAGGCGGAAAATAAAAAAGCTTGCAGGCGATAACAGTATCTACGGGATTTGTAGGCCGGATAAGCGAAGCGCCATCCGGCAATCATCAGGCATCCACGTAAATCTTACCCCTCGAAGAACCAGTAGCCGCTGTTGACCAGCGCTGCCAGCATCGCCAGGAAAGAGGGATCTTCCAGCGCATCGCCAAAGTTTTCGCCGGTCAGCACGATATGGCTGGCGAGCGCCTCCAGCGCCGGACGGTGTGGAGAATCGATCTTCTCGCCGTTGGCATACACCTCATCACCGATGCGCAGTACCCGCAGCCCGCCGAGACGCACCAGCACATCGCCTTGCTTCAGGGCATCGTAGATTTCGTCCGGCTGGTACGGCGGTTCCGGCGGCGCGATATCCAGTTCATGACGCGACTGGGAGATAAACTCGCCAAACCACTGCCTGAAGTGCTCCGGCTGGTTAATCAGGTCGAGCATCATCGCCCGCAGCTTGTCCATCTCCTGCGGCAGCACGTCGGCCGGGTGCTCCCGCGGCGGCAGGTCCGGGTCGCTGTAGTAGGTGCTGCCCAGTTCACGTTGCAGCACAAAGTCGGCGAAACCGCTGATCAGCTCACGGGTATTCGGCGCGCGGAAGCCGACGGAGTAGTTCATCGCGTTTTCCAGCGCGTAGCCTGCATGCGGGAAGCCCGGTGGAATATAGAGAATATCGCCCGGCTCCAGCTCTTCATCAATAATCGCTTCAAACGGATCGACCTGGAGCAGGTCCGGATGCGGACAATGCTGCTTCATTTGCTGCTTTTCCCCCACGCGCCAGCGACGGCGGCCGGTTCCCTGAATAATAAACACATCGTACTGGTCCAGATGCGGACCAACGCCGCCGCCCGGCACAGAGAAGGAGATCATCAGATCGTCAATCCGCCAGTCCGGCAGGGCGCGGAAGGGACGCATCAGCGCGGCGGTGGGCTCATGCCAGTGGTTAACAGCCTGCACCAGCAGCGACCAGTTGCTCTCGCCGAGATGGTCATAGCTTTCGAACGGACCGTGGCTGACCTGCCATTTGCCATCCTGATGGCTTACCAGACGGCTATCAACTTCGCTTTCCATCGCCAGTCCCGCCAGCTCATCAGGCGAAATGGGATCGATGAAGTTATTAAAGCCGCGCTTCAACACCACCGGGCGTTTTTGCCAGTGACGTTCAAGAAAGTCGGGCCAGTTGAGGGGTAATTGATATTCCATTTTGCGCATCCACAGGCTGTTGGTTGCCACCGATTATAACGGATGCGTAACAGGATGAATGCAGTTAGCGCATATTTATTGCTTCGCGTTGCCTTAGCCGTCCTTCTGCCCCGGCTGCTGTCGGCCAAAAATGACCTCCATACGCGCTCCGCCCAGTAAACTGTCGCCAGCGATAATTCTGCCGTCATACTGTTCGGCGATCTCCCTGGCAACCGCCAGACCCACCCCCTGGCCTGGCCGCAGGGTATCCACGCGCTGGCCGCGATCGAACACCAAATCGCGCATGCTTTGAGGAATTCCCGGCCCGTCATCTTCCACCACAATGTACAGATGATCGTCGGTCTGGCGCGCCGAGATCTCCACAAACTCCAGACAATATTTGCAGGCGTTATCCAGCACGTTGCCCATCACTTCGACAAAGTCGTTTTGTTCGCCGACGAAGCTGATTTCCGGTGAAATATCGAGGTTGATGGTAACGCCTTTACGCTGGTAAACCTTGTTCAGCGCCGACGTCAGGTTATCGAGCAATGGCGCGACCGGATGTAGTTCCCGGCTGAGCAGCATGCCGCCGCGCATATTGGCGCGGTGCAGGTAATAGCCGATCTGCTGGGAAATACGGCTGATCTGCTCAAGCATAACCGGCTCGGCTTCGCTGACGCTCAACTTCTCGCTGCGCATTGAACGCAGCGTGCTTTGCAGCACGGCCAGCGGCGTCTTCAGGCTGTGCGTAAGATCGGTAAGCGTGGTGCGATATTTGTCGTAGCGTTCGCGTTCGCTCTTCAGCAGGCGATTCAGGTTGCGTACCAGACTGGTCAGCTCACGGGTGGTTTCCGGGTTTAGCTGTTCACGATTGTGTTCTTCCAGCTCGCGCACTTCGCGCGCCAGCGCTTCGATCGGGCGCAGGCTCCACCAGGCAGCGACCCACAGCAGGGGAATCACCAGCAGCAGGTTGGCCGCCAGCACATAGATAAACCAGCTCCAGACCATATAAGAGCGTTTAAGCTCAACGGGGATGGTATCGACCACGACGATCGTCAACTGCGGCATACGCGCCGTCGCGGGATAGACGTTCACCGCCACCGAGTGGGTCATTTCCGCATCGTCGTCATCTTCCCGCACCTCTTTTAACTGCTCCTGAATCGTGTGATCGTCGTTTAGCAGGGTGCTGGTGGCGTCAATATCCGCTTCTATTTCATGAAAGCCGTTGCTTTTTAGCCAGTCAGGCTGAATAAGCTTAACCAGCCAGGGAACGTTGCGCTGGGCCCACAGGAGTTTTCCGTTTTCGTTGTAAATCAGGGCGATGGTGGGACTTTGCATGTCGAGATTTTCCGGAAGCTCGACGTGGATCTGCTGCTTTTCCCATTTCGAGAGGGTATAAAACAGGTTACTTTCGCCGCGCAGCAGGCGAAACGTGGTCTTATCAAAGCTGACGCTGTAGCCCACCAGCGCAACCGCGCCATAGGCCAGCGAGAGCACCAGCACCACCCCCGCGGTACCCAGCAGGAAGCGCAGGCGCAGGGAGAGCGGGAAAAGATGACGCAACAGTTTATTCATTAGCGCAGTTCAAAAAGATAACCCTGACCACGCACCGTGGTAATGACATCGTCCGGATACTGCGCCTGAATTTTCTTGCGCAGACGCCCCATCAGTACATCGATGGTATGGCTTTCCCGCAGCTCTGCGTCCGGGTAGAGCTGTAACATCAAGGCGTCCTTACTGACCACTTTACCGTTATTACGGATCAGCGTTTCCATAATGGTGTATTCGAACGCGGTCAGTTTGATCACCTCATCGTTGATCGACAGCTCCCGGCGCGAGAGATCGACCTGGAAGGGCGGGATAGAGATAATTTGCGAAGCATGGCCGCTGTTGCGACGCATCAGCGCCTGCATGCGCGCCACCACTTCTTCGATATGGAAAGGTTTAGTGACGTAGTCATCCGCACCAGCGCTCAGCACTTCCACTTTATCCTGCCAGCCTTCACGCGCGGTGAGCACCAGCACCGGCAGAGAAACGTCATTGCCGCGCCAGCGGCGGATCAGGGAAAGGCCGTCTTCATCCGGTAACCCGAGATCGACAATCGCGATATCTGGCAGATGCTCGTTAAGATAATAATCGGCCTCTTTGGCATCTTCCGCGTCATCAACCTGATGTCCCGCATCCTGAAGTTGCACCTTCAGGTGGTGACGTAGTAACGCATTATCCTCAACAACCAGAACGCGCATCATCTTTTCTCCCTCAGTTAACGGTATGGACAGTTTAACGCTGATTATGTTGCTGTGGGGATAAACATTTTATAAACCAGGGGGAGGGAAATGCCGGATGGACTCCGGCATCGGGAGAATGGCTGGCCGGATCGGATGCTTTGGCATCGTTATCCGTATATGGACACCTCCCGTTATGCAAGCCACTAATCATGTTTTGTGTAACGGGAGTAAGATGCTTTCGTATATCCGGCCTTTCTTTCGGCACCGTCGTGCCCGGCCATGATGTTATCTGCACACCTGGTTCCATTCGGCCTGACGGCTTTGCTTCGCAGGGAGCCTTCGGATAAACCGGAGTTTTCAGGTGTCGGTCTTACCTGTTACACATTTGTGCTTAATGACTCTGCAATCTCACGACAGGATTATTCTTTTCTCTCACTCTTACCGTTTCGTTCTACATCACGCGATATTCTTCTTCCCGACTCAGCACGGCCCACGCGATACGGGCATTTTTGTTCGCCATGGCGACCGTTGCGACATTCCTGTTACGTCTTTCTGCCACTGACTGCAGCCACTGGCTTCGACGGTCTTCCTTGTTACCGCAGGCATTCAGTACTGCACGCGCTCCGTGGATCAGCAGCGTTCGCAGGTAGCTGTCACCCCGCTTACTGATGTGACCCAGCCGGTTTTTTCCGCCGCTTGAGTGCTGCCCGGGAACCAGCCCCAGCCAGGCCGCCATTTCACGTCCGTTTTTAAACTGTCTTGCATTACCCACTGCTGCAACCAGCGCGCTGGCGGTTACCGGGCCAATCCCGCTGATCTCCTGAAGCCGCCTGATACGGTCATCGTCCTGCGCCAGCTGTTTAAGCCGCCGGTCATAACGCGCCAGTCGGTCATCCAGTATCTGCAATTCCTCCGCTAACTCGCACAGCAGACGGATAAAGCGGTTATCCCATTGTTCCTGCTGAGAAAGTATCTCCGGCAGGGCTCGTCTGAGCGCGGCAAGCCCGACAGGAAGCACAAGGCCAAACTCGCCCAGCATGCCGCGTATCTCGTTGCTGAGCGCCGTTCTGTCGCGAAGCAGGCGGGCACGAACCCGGTGCTCTGCCTGCATGCTCTGTTGCGCTTCAGATTTAACGGCAACATAGCGCATACCGGGCCTGCTGACGGCCTCGCAGATAGCTTCGGCATCATTGGCATCGTTTTTGTTGCCCTTCAGATAAGGCTTAACGAACCGGGGCGGGATAATACGGACAGAGTGCCCGAGTCGGGTCAACTCTCTGGCCCAGTAATGCGAGGAGCCGCAGGCTTCGATACCAATAAGACAGGGCTCAAGCCGGGCGAAAAAGACAAGCATCTGTGAACGGCGCAGTGTTTTACGGAGAACAACGCGTTCATGGTGATCAACGCCATGAAGCTGAAAAACCAGCTTTGCGAGATCGAGGCCAATACGTTTAATATTCATGTGGACACCTCCCCCTGGGAACTGAAGTTAACACCTCAGTCTGGCACTAATGATGCCGTAAGGTGGGAGGTGTCCATCACATCGGCCTGGTCGTATGGCTTATTTCAGCTCATCGACCATCGTCACCGCGCGGCCAATATAGTTCGCCGGGGTCATCGCTTTCAGACGCGTTTTTTCCTCTTCCGGCAGCGCCAGACCATCGATAAACTGCTTCATACCTTCGGCATCAACGCGTTTGCCGCGGGTCAGCTCTTTCAGTTTTTCGTACGGTTTTTCAATGCCATAACGACGCATCACGGTCTGAATCGGCTCCGCCAGCACCTCCCAGTTATGATCCAGCTCGTCCAGCAGACGATCGCGGTTCACTTCCAGCTTGCTTACCCCTTTCAGGGTGGACTGATACGCGATCAGCGCATAGCCAATGCCCACGCCCAGATTACGCAGAACGGTGGAGTCGGTCAGATCGCGCTGCCAGCGCGACACCGGCAGTTTGCTGGCCAGATGCTGGAGAACGGCGTTTGACAGACCCAGGTTGCCTTCGGAGTTTTCGAAGTCGATAGGGTTAACCTTATGCGGCATAGTGGAAGAACCAATCTCGCCGGCAATGGTTTTCTGCTTAAAGTGGTTCAGGGCGATGTAGCCCCAGACGTCGCGATCGAAATCGATCAGAATGGTGTTAAAACGGGCGACGCAGTCGAACAGCTCGGCGATATAGTCGTGCGGTTCAATCTGGGTGGTGTATGGATTCCACTGAATGCCCAGCGAGGTAACGAACTCTTCGCTGAACTGATGCCAGTCGACTTCCGGATAGGCCGCGATATGCGCGTTATAGTTACCGACGGCGCCATTGATTTTGCCGAGAATTTCCACCTGGTTCAGCTGGCGGAACTGGCGCTCCATGCGGTAAGCCACGTTCGCCATCTCTTTACCCATCGTGGACGGCGTCGCCGGCTGCCCGTGGGTTCGGGAGAGCAGGGGGATGTCGCGGTACTGTACGGACAGATCTTTCACCGCGTCGATCATTTTGCGCCAGTACGGCAGGATCACCTCATCGCGCGCGGTTTTCAGCATCAGCGCGTGCGACAGGTTGTTGATATCTTCCGAGGTGCAGGCGAAGTGGATGAATTCGGAAACCGCATGCAGTTCCGGGATATCCGCCACTTTTTCTTTCAGGAAATACTCAACTGCCTTGACGTCGTGGTTGGTGGTGCGCTCGATCGTTTTAATACGTGCGGCATCTTCTTCACTGAAGTTAGCCACGATTGCGTCGAGGAAACCGTTTGCGTCGGCAGCAAAAGCAGGAACTTCCTTGATCGCTGCGTGCGCGGCCAGTTTTTGCAGCCAGCGTACTTCTACCTGTACGCGGAATTTCAGCAAACCGTATTCGCTGAAAATCCCGCGCAGCGCGCTGACTTTATCGCCGTAGCGTCCATCGACAGGGGAAACGGCGGTCAGTGAGGATAATTCCATAGATCACAACTCCGGGGTTAAATGAGCAAGAATTTGTTTTGCCTGTGTGGCCAGGCGATTACGGGAAAACATTAACTGCAGACGGCCCCCGCCAACCTGCTGCCAGAGCACGGCGGCGCGAATACCGGCCAGAAGTGAGGCGCGTACCTTTGCCTGCACCTGCGGGCTTTGCAGTACGGCTGGCGAACCGGTCACCTGAATGCGCGGCCCCAGCGGGCTGATGACATCGACATAAATCCCCGCCATCGCGCTCATCAGCGTTTCTGACTGGAGGTCAAAATGTTCAAGCTGGCGCTGCAGGCCGTTGATGCGATCGCCCAGCGTGTCGAGCGCGCCTCTGGCGGCGGAGAGTTTGCGCTCCAGCACCATCAGGCTCAGGGTATAGCGGGTCAGCTCCGCGTTCAGTCCCTGACGACTGCTGGCGTTAAGCACGGCGAGGATGGTTTCCAGACCGAGACGCAAATTGGCCTCGCTGCCGCCGAACACGCCCAGCGTCGAGCTGGGATTCATATCAATAACGCTGTTGAGTGAGACGTGGAGCGCATCGGCATCACAGTGCCCTTGGTGCGCCAGCTGCTGCACCAGGCGTGCCGACTGGCAAATACCGGCCAGTGCGAGGGTGATGTCATAGTAATTTTTTGCCACGTTCACTGCTTCCTTGTTATTGGTGAGGTAAAAATTATGCCGGCAGCGGTAAACGCTGTTCGATAATGCCGCCGCCGAGGCACACTTCGCCGTTGTAAAACACTGCCGACTGACCCGGCGTCACCGCCGCCACCGGCTCGTCAAAAATCACTTCAATACGGTCATTGTCCAGCGCCTTCACTGTGCAGGGAATATCGGTCTGACGATAGCGGGTTTTCACCGTGCAGCGCATTGTGCCGGTGAACGGCAGGCGATCGACCCAGTGGAGCTGCTGCGCGATCAGGCCGACGGACATCAGGCGCGGATGATCGTGCCCCTGAGCGACAATCAGGATGTTGTTCTCAACGTCCTTGTCCACCACGTACCACGGATCTTCGGTGCCCTCTTTGGTGCCGCCGATGCCAAGTCCTTTACGCTGACCCAGCGTGTGATACATCAGTCCCTGGTGCTGACCAATCTCGTCGCCGTCGACGGTAACGATTTTGCCCGGCTGCGCGGGCAGATAACGGCCAAGGAATTCGCGGAACTTACGCTCGCCGATAAAGCAGATGCCGGTGGAGTCTTTTTTCTTTGCGGTGACCAGTTCCAGATCTTCGGCGATTTTACGCACCTGCGGCTTGGAGAGTTCGCCGACCGGGAACAGGCTCTGCGCGATCTGCTCATGACCCAGCGTATAGAGGAAGTAGCTCTGGTCTTTGTTGCCGTCGAGCCCGCGCAGCAGGCGGCTTTTGCCGTCCACGTCGGCGCGGCGCACGTAGTGGCCGGTGGCGATATAGTCGGCGCCTAAATCTTCCGCGGCGAATTCGAGGAACGCTTTAAATTTGATCTCTTTATTGCACAGAATGTCCGGATTCGGCGTGCGTCCCGCTTTGTACTCTTCAAGGAACAGCTCAAAGACGTTATCCCAGTACTCTGCGGCAAAATTGACGGTGTGCAGTTCAATACCGAGCTTGTCGCAGACCGCCTGCGCGTCGGCCAGATCGGCCGCCGCGGTGCAGTATTCCTCACCGTCGTCCTCTTCCCAGTTCTTCATGAACAGACCTTCTACCTGATAACCCTGTTGTTGCAACAGCCAGGCGGAAACAGAGGAGTCGACACCGCCGGACATGCCGACGATCACTTTTTTTGGGCTTTCAGACATTGGAATACTCACGACATTGAACTTCAAGGCGGCGTATTCTAGCACGCACCCCTTTTAGTTGACACCCTCTGTAAATGGCCAGTTAAACTCACCGATCAGCGCCAGCGGATAACGTTCGCCTCGCTGGTAGCTGCGGATACTCTCGGCCACCAGCGGCGATCGCAGGTTCGGCGCAGCAAGAATCTCCTCTGCGCTGACCCAGCGGCAGCAGTCGATATCGCTGTCATGGGGTTCGGTGTCGCACATATTGGCAAGTTCAATGGCAAACAGAAAACGCAGGAAGGGCGTTTTGTCCGGCGCAATCCACTGATGCATGCGAATAAAGTGCTGAGGCTGCGCGTGGATGCCGGTTTCTTCCCACAGTTCGCGCGCGGCGGCCTGCGCCAGCGTCTCGTCAGCCTCCAGATGGCCGGCAGGCTGGTTCCACAGCGCTTTGCCGTTAATAGTTTCTTCGACAACTAAAAATTTGCCTTCTGCATGGACGATGCAGGCGACCGTAACGTGCGGTTTAAACATGGCTTATCCTTTATTCTCCGGTAATATCCCGCCATTCGCCGTTAGCAAGATTATCCAGCGTGTAATCGCCCATTGCGTAGCGAATCAGCCTTAGCGTCGGAAAGCCGACATGCGCGGTCATACGCCGCACCTGCCGGTTACGCCCTTCATATAAGGTGATTTTCAGCCAGCGGGTAGGGATGGTTTTTCGCTCGCGGATCGGCGGGTTGCGCGGCCATAGCCAGTCAGGCTCCGCTACAAGCTCGACGCCGGCGGGCAGGGTGGGACCATCGTTCAGCGTGACGCCATTGCGCAGTGCGTTCAGCGCTTCCGCCGTGGGGTCGCCTTCAACCTGCACAAAGTAGATTTTGCCGGTCCGCTTGCCGGGCTGCGTCAGGCGCGCCTGCAGCGCGCCGTCGTTGGTCAGCACCAGAAGCCCTTCACTGTCCCGGTCAAGGCGACCCGCGGCATAGACCCCCTGAACGGGAATAAAATCCTTCAGCGTCCGGCGTCCCGCCTCGTCAGTAAACTGAGGCAAAACATCGTAAGGTTTATTGAATAAAACCACGCGTTTTGGCTGGTTTTCCCTACGCCGCTTAGTGACTTGTCGTTGGCTGAATCGCTCAACCCGGTGATTTCTAAAAGAAGTTTTTTGCATGGTATTTTCAGAACTTATCAATTGCCGCATTATAGCCTAATCACGAGCGTCTTTCATGGCGGCGAACATTAGGGTAGTATTGACATGCTCATTACAAAACATTAACAAAAAATTGCTCTAACGCATTCGTGCAGCAGGACGCAATGGCACATGCAGCGCGATGACAGACGAGCAAACCAGAAGCGCTCGAAGGAGAGGTGAATGGAAAGCAAAGTAGTTGTTCCGGCGGAAGGTAAGAAGATCACCCTGCAAAACGGCAAACTCAACGTTCCTGAGAATCCGATTATCCCGTTTATCGAAGGCGACGGTATCGGTGTTGATGTAACCCCTGCCATGCTCAAAGTGGTCGATGCCGCGGTCGAGAAAGCCTATAAAGGTGAGCGTAAAATCTCCTGGATGGAAATTTACACCGGTGAAAAATCCACCCAGGTTTATGGTCAGGACGTCTGGCTGCCCCCTGAAACCCTGGATCTGATTCGTGAATACCGCGTGGCGATTAAAGGCCCGCTGACCACCCCGGTTGGCGGCGGCATTCGCTCGCTGAACGTGGCGCTGCGTCAGGAACTTGATCTGTACGTTTGCCTGCGTCCGGTACGCTATTACCAGGGCACTCCAAGCCCGGTGAAACATCCGGAACTGACCGACATGGTTATCTTCCGTGAAAACTCCGAAGACATCTACGCCGGTATTGAATGGAAAGCGGACTCTGCGGACGCGGAGAAGGTAATTAAATTCCTGCGCGAAGAGATGGGCGTGAAGAAAATCCGCTTCCCTGAGCACTGCGGTATCGGTATTAAGCCGTGCTCTGAAGAAGGGACCAAGCGTCTGGTTCGCGCGGCAATTGAATACGCCATCACCAACGACCGTGACTCTGTGACCCTGGTGCACAAAGGCAACATCATGAAGTTCACCGAAGGCGCGTTTAAAGACTGGGGCTACCAGCTGGCGCGTGACGAGTTCGGCGGCGAGCTGATTGACGGCGGTCCGTGGGTGAAGATCAACAACCCGAACACCGGCAAAGAGATCGTCATTAAAGACGTGATTGCCGATGCGTTCCTCCAGCAGATCCTGCTGCGTCCGGCGGAATATGACGTTATCGCCTGTATGAACCTGAACGGCGACTATATCTCCGACGCGCTGGCGGCGCAGGTCGGCGGTATCGGTATCGCGCCGGGCGCGAACATCGGCGACGAGTGCGCGCTGTTCGAAGCGACCCACGGCACCGCGCCGAAATATGCAGGTCAGGACAAAGTAAACCCGGGCTCCATTATTCTTTCCGCTGAGATGATGCTGCGCCACATGCAGTGGTTCGAAGCCGCAGACCTGATTGTTAAAGGCATGGAAGGGGCAATTGCCGCGAAAACCGTGACCTATGACTTCGAGCGTCTGATGGAAGGCGCTAAACTGCTGAAATGCTCAGAGTTTGGCGACGCGATTATCGCCAATATGTAATCCAGTCTCTGGGTTAAACAATAACGGGAGCCGGCTGGTTCCCGTTTTTTTGCGTGTTACCCTATTTTTTGCACGCTTAGCGTCGTGTCCTTATTTCAAACTACGTGACGATTAAATAGGATTAATATATGTAAATTTTTCTTGCAACAGTGGCGTTTGGATGATTAAGTATTGATTAATATTAATTTCTACACAAGGATAAGTGTATGAGTAATCCAGGACCGCTTGTATTTTTTCTTTTAATGATATTTCTTGTCATTCCAGGGGCATTGCTGACGCTGTTATTTATCTGGCAGGCCGTTTATAAAAAAAATAAAAAGGGATTACGCCATGTTTTTAGCATTCTGGCATGGCTGTCGGGCGCGTTTTTATTTTTTATCGTAGTGTGGGGCTATGGTTCGTTCATGTAGTCATTATGCTGAGAGGGGGGCCAGAGCGAAGATTTTCCATCTGCCATGAGGAAATACCTGAGCGTTCTGGCCGCAGAAAGTGCCGCGAGCAATGTTCTCTGCTCGCGGCCCGTCTTAATTCACTCTGAGCGACAGCGCGCTGGCCATTATCATCATGAGGCTAAATTCGGGCGGGCATGGGTTCCCATCTTAATTCATCTTCCTGGGGGGCGGGAACTAATATGACATTATTAAAGAAATCAAGCCCGCTCATAAAGCCAATAACAGCGTTTGCCGGAATCCCGCCCAGCTTTGACCATTCTCTTTGCGCCCGGAAATTATTAGTTTGACTAAATCTGTCAAACATATCATTCACATCAAAGAATTCTCCGGTTGTTAAGGCTATATGGGTATCTATTTTATAAATACGCGATCTGGTCAGCATTTCACCCATTCGACCATCGCCAAAACGTGAATATGCCTGAAATGAAGATGTCGATACATATTGACTTTGTAATTTTGCTGCGTTGCCTGTATCAAGCACACCTTTGACATGTTCAAAAATATTTATGTTTCCCTGAGGATTCCATGGCTGAAAGCCTGTTTGCGCAATAACTTGCGGGTCGCGGCCATCTAAGCGATAAACAAACGACGGAAGGCTTTTTCGGGACAGTAATCTTTTGAATGTTCTCCATTTGGATGGCGCTCTATTTCTTTTGATGTCATATTGAGTCAACATATAGATGTCCTTATTTAATTGCTAACAGGAATATTATAATTCCTGTGAATTACTTTCCTTAAATCCTGGTGTATTTTACGATCATGCCCTTGCCGTGTGAAATTTTTTATTTGCCGGGGCGAGGGTAAATAGTCAGACAGATGCGGATAATGAATAACTTTCGGTTGGCGTGATCAGAAGAATGCCTGCACAAACTTTATTTTGCGCAGGCGAGAGGATACACCTTTTATTGTGCGATAAGCTCCGGTTCTGCTGCGCTACTCTGAGCGCTGCGCCAGCGACAGCGCGCTGGCGCTGGCGGGATCGAAGAGTGAAAGACTTTCAATTTGATCCAGCATAATCACCTTTCTGAAAGCCATAGCGCTTTTGGGTTCTGAATCGAGCGTAATATCATGCTCGGCATACCATCTGCTGTAATTGTGCTCAATGCACAGATCCATCTTCTTTCCGTCGCGGTAGCCGCTCAGCATCGGGATCAGGACGATATTTGCCGTCTTCTCATATTCCAGCGTCGCGGTATGGATCATGCCGACATAAATTCGTCGTGACTTCAGCGTGACCAGCGCCAGTTCGCCTTCCTCCATACACTGATAGAGCAGTTGTTCAATACCGCTCGATCGCGCCAGGCGTTTATACAGCTGTTTGCGGCCTTCGCCATCCAGCCGGGCGCTGCCCGCCCAGTTAGAACGATAAAGACAGAACAGAATAGCGAATGCCAGCATGACCACCACCGGTGCCTGGATGCCAAGAAAGCTCCAGTTCATAAACTCAACCTGCCAGTTGGCGTAGTGCTGCGACGTAAAGTGATAGGTATTGTCAGCGGCAGAAAGCGCAAGCAGTAACAGCCAGAGCAGCCCGGTGGCAATGACGCCCTGTAAAACGAAGACGCAGCCATACAGCGCGACGAGAAAATAGACGTCCCAGCCGAAGGAGCGCTTAATTTTAAAGCGGGTGGAAAGGTCGCGGCTGGTGTACCAGTAGCCGCACACCATCAGCACCATAAATATTGCCGTACCCATATTAAGCCCTCTTCAGGGCGTTAACATGGCGCAGGAAGTCCTGACGCACCTCTCTGCTTTTGAAGTTGACTGAAGCATTACCATCCTGGTCGATAATGATGCGATCGCCATCCTCTACGGCCTCAATAATTTCCTGCTGGCTCATCACCTGCAGCAACGACTCAGGGCTTGAGAAGATAGACATAAATACACGTCTCATCGTATGAATCCTCATAAGCAAAAGGGATAAGCCTGGCAGAACAATGATGACCCTGCCTTAAGGTTAAACTGAAATCGTTTACTTATGGTGATGACCCGCATCAGCGCAAATAATAAGCAAACGAATAGTAATGACCATTTTCTTCAGACCACAGGTATTGCATGGGTTATGTGAGTTATGTATCATCCACGCCGTTATCACTGATAGGTAAATTCTTAATCAGTTAAAGGTAACGGCTAACCGCCATTAGCTCATCAGGAAGAGCGAACGACTTTTGTTGTAGGGAACGGGGTTCGAGGCCTCGATGGCGGCCCAAATTTTACAGGCCCGGATAAATATCCGGGCCTTTTTCTTTTGCGGCAGCAGGAAAAACCACGCCATATAGCGTGGTTTAATGCCAGATATGAGCTTATTTTTTGGCGTCGTTATAAATATCGGCGACCGCTTCAAAATTAGGGCCATGCTGACGGGCGGCAATAATATGGTAATATTTCCCGCCTTTTTCATCCGTCAGTTTTGAAAGCTCTTCACGAAGATCGCTTGGCGAGGAAATAGCGCCGCCGCTCTGCGAAACGTTAACGGTTCCCACTTTTTCCAGCTTGAAGTGATCAACTTCTTCTTTTGAAACCTGGTCAGCGGCGATAGCGCTGAAAGAGAAGGCAGAGACAAGCAGGGTAGTTGCGAAAGCAATTTTTTTCATATCGAGCGCATCCTTGTTTAGTTGACTGGTGAGAGATAATTCACTCATTTTTAGTGTAGACCAATTCTCCAGCGAGGCGCTGTTTTCTCAGCAGATGCCGCCTGGTATCTGCTGAAATAAGACGCTCTGTGTTATTAACGGCCTTCCGTAACGATTTTCGCCGCGGCGGCAAGCACGTCCTTACGCCATTTCGCATCCTGCTGTCGCTGCGTAAAATAGGTCACCAGAATGAGCGGGGGGCGATTTTCCGGCCAGATAATCGCGATATCATTGGTGGTGCCATACTCTCCGGCGCCGGTTTTATCGCCAACTACCCAGTGGGCGGGAACGCCGGCGCGAATGCTTTGACCGCCGGTGGTATTGCCTTTCAACCATGCCACCAGCTGGGCACGCTGCGTGTCGGCCAGCGCATCGCCCAGCGTCAGGTTACGCAGGCTGTCAGCCATCGCCCGCGGCGAGGAGGTGTCGCGTTCATCACCCGGAATGGCGGTATTCAGCTCGGGTTCCTGGCGATCCAGACGGAAAGTGGTATCGCCCGTCGAGCGTGCGAATGCCGTGACCTTGCCAGGACCGCCCAGATGCGCAATCAGTTTATTCATGGCGGTATTGTCGCTGTATTGCAGCGTCGCTGCGCTTAGCTCAGCTAACGTCATCTCTTTGCCGACATATTTTTCCGTTACCGGATTCCAGTTCGTCAGGTCGGCTTTTTTAATCGGTATTTTTTGCTGCAAAATAGCGGGGCGGGTTTCGCTTTGTTTTAACACCGCGGCGGCGACCATCACTTTACTGGTGCTGCACATCGCGAACCGTTCGTCACCCCGGTACAGCAGTTGTGAATTATCGGCGGTATTAATTAGCGCAACGCCCAGACGCCCCCCCGATTGTTTTTCCAGCGCCGCCAGCTTCTGCTGAACCTGCTGTGCGTCTGGCTGCGCCTGCGCCCAAAGCGATGCGCTGCCAACAACGAAGGGCATCATCGTAGCGGCGATAAGCACCGTCCGGCGAAACCGGTTTTTAAACATCAGTACTCTCCTTGATAAGAAATAAAAGGGAAATGGCGCAGGCGGTTTCATGGTGCGGAAATCACCTGGTCCGGCCAAAAATAAGAGAACGAAAGCGCGTTATTGATTTCCGGCAGTCGACTATCCGCTCTCTGCGTTTGTCTGGCAAGCGAGAAGAATTTGTCCTGCACGAAAGAAAAACTTATTAGTATTCGTTATGCGTTTTTTTCCCTCTCAATACGCGATGCGCTTACGTTTTATGCGCGCCTCGCCCGTCGGGGGCAAATCAATAAAACGGCGTTGTTACCTGGCGAGGTGAGGCATTCTGTGCAGACTTATCTACTCCCGTTAATAAAATAAGGAGCGAGTTATGCAACAAGAGTACCGTGAATGTATTGAAATGTGTTACGCGTGCGCGGCGGCATGCGATTACTGCGCTGCGTCCTGTCTGAAAGAACAGGATGTCGACATGATGAAAAATTGTATCCGGCTGGATACGCAATGTGCCGCGATGTGCCGTCTGGCGGCGCAGTTTATGGCGCTGGGCAGCGACTATGCCAGCCAGATCTGTCGACTCTGCGTGGAACTGTGTAAAGCCTGCGCGCAGGAGTGTGCCAGACATGAACATCAGCACTGTCAGGATTGCGCTCGCGCCTGCAATGCCTGCGCGGATGCGTGCCTGAAAATGGCCGCCTGACAGCCCTCACAGGCCACCCGTCGGTGGCCTTTTGCTTCCTCATACTGTTACTCACTCTTTCTCAGCGGAGAGTTGAATTGTAATTTTTGTTATATTATAACATTTCAACTTTAGGCTGTGATTGAGGATGCAATTTTGGTGACGAATTTAAAAAAACTATCGATTTCTCTGGGGATGTTACTGGCGAGCGGCTACGCCTTCGCGCATGGACACCACTCTCATGGCGCGCCTTTGACAGATGTCGAACAGAAGGCCGCGGAAGGTATCTTCGATGACAAAAATGTGCAGGACCGGGCGCTTAGCGACTGGGAGGGGATGTGGCAATCCGTTTACCCTTATCTGGTCAGCGGCGAGCTGGATCCGGTTTTTAAGCAGAAAGCAGAGAAAGATAAGCGTAAAACGGCGGAGGAAATAAAAGCGTATTACCGTAAAGGCTATGCCACGGAGGTTGACACTATCGGTATTGAAAATGGCGTGATGGAGTTCCATACCGGCAGCCAGGTCGCCTCCTGCCAGTATGCGTATGCCGGACACCGGATCCTGACCTACGCTTCGGGTAAGAAAGGCGTGCGCTACCTGTTTGAGTGTAAAGAGGCGAACAGCAGGGCGCCGAAATATGTGCAGTTCAGCGACCATATCATCGCGCCGCGTAAGTCGAGTCATTTCCATATTTTTATGGGCAATAGCTCACAGCAGGCGCTGCTGGAGGAGATGGATAACTGGCCAACCTACTATCCTTATCAGCTCAGGGCGCAGGCGGTGGTGGACGAGATGTTGCACCACTAAGTTTACAGTAACCCGTCGCCGGGCGGCGGGTTATCAGGTGCTGGTTTTTTCACCGTTCGATTTGCCCCGCGCACGTTTTTTTCTCCGCAGTAATAAATAAAATCAACGCGCTGCGTGAATAGCCCGCCAGTGCGCGCTTTCCGCTACTTGATCTCGCTATAGTTTAAATCTACTGTATATAAATACAGGTTAACCAGGGATATGTGATGAGGATGTACCACAAACCCGTCGATTCGCGTCAGATTGTAACGATCCCGCTTTTTGCCGACATCGTTCAGTGCGGCTTTCCGTCACCCGCGCAGGATTACGTGGAACAACGTATCAATCTGAACGAACTGCTTATTCAGCATCCCAGTGCGACCTTTTTTGTCCGCGCCGCGGGCGATTCCATGATCGATGGCGGGATTGGCGACGGCGATTTGCTGGTGGTGGATAGCGCGCTGCGCCCGACGCACGGCGACATTGTCATTGCGTCGGTTGAGGGGGAGTTTACGGTAAAGCAGCTACAGCTAAGACCAGTGGTGCAGTTAAACCCGATGAACAGCGCCTGGTCGCCCATTAAAGTCAGCAGCGAAGCGTCGCTCGATATTTTCGGCGTCGTGACGCATATCATCAAAACGACAAAATAAGCATGTTCGCGCTGGTGGAAGACTGGGTGAGAGTTAAAGGGCAGAGAGTCAGCAACCCTTTAACGATTTTCCCCAAACCGGCTAAACGGGAATTATCCCTGTAATCAACGCGGCGACGAGCGCACAGACGCTCATCGTCCAGACTTTTACCAGGGAATGTTTTATATGTTCATCAACCCGTAAGTTGAGCAAGCTTAACCCAAGATGCGTGGCGGGAATCACCGGGCTTAGCAGTAACCCAATCTGTTCGGTAATGAGCATCGCAATCGTGACGTGTAAGGGCGATACCCCAAAACGTTGCCCCAGCCCAACGGCCAGCGGCAGCAGAGCAAAATAGAAAGCATCAGAGCCAATCAGTATCACGACAGGTACGCTGAATGCGGCCAGGATCAGGTACAGATAGGGCCCGAGACTCGCCGGAAAGATCTCTGCAATCTCGTTGACCAGCACTTTTATGATGCCGGTATTTTGCAGTATACCAACGAAGACGCCAATGGTTAAAAAGATGACGATAACGGGAAATATGGTGAGCGCATAATCTTTTATCTTCTGTTGCGCCTTTTGCGTATCGGGATAATTAACGATCACGGCTAATGAGAAGGCGATCATAAATAAAAAATTACCCGCAACCAGACCTGACACCAGGATGACAATGGTTGCAATAACGAGCGCAAAATTGAGCTTCAACAGCCAGGGGTTATGATCGGTTTTACAGGTAAGCATATCTGCACGCATTATGCGAAACGCTTCTGGTGAAATACCCGATCCGCTTCGGTTCTCAATTCTCGCCATAAACCAGCAGAGAATAACCCCGAGGGCAAACAGTATGCCCTGCAAAGGGATAAGCCGGTAATAAACATCCAGAATATCAAGGTGCGTAACCGCAATGGCCCGGTTAAGCGAACCGCCCCACGGGGTAATACCTGTGACGCCAACGCCAACGGTTATCAACAGTAAAAGCGTTTTTTTACTGATGTTCATTTTTTCATAAATCGGCAACAGGGCGGGGACCGTAACCAGTAAGGTCGCGTAGGCATTACCATCCAGGCTACATATTGAAGCAATGACCAGGGTTGCAAGCAAGACTGAAAATGTTGAGGCTTTTATAAAGCGTAAAATGAAGCGTACGATGACATCAAACACTCCCGCTTCTTTCATCAACGTAAAAAACATTGCGCTGAATGCCACCAGCGTTGCCGTTCCTACCACCGATTTCAAGCCCTGCGCCACATACTCTCCCAGTTCCTTAAAACCAAATCCACATATCAGCGCAGCGATGGTGGGCAGTAGAATAAATAAGATACTCGGCGGGAATATGTTTTTTAATAAGCACCAGGTTAATATTATAAACATTATTATCCCGGTGATAAGCATAATAGGCATAACAATCCTTATTATATTTTAATTTATCACAGGTACAGCAAGCCTGCACGGTTATACCGGCAGGCTGATAGATGTTATTTACTTCATATGAAATGTAGCGTTTAGTTCATCAACATTTTCGCGGGTTAACGTATTCATGCCAAAGGGTTTAAGCATAAAATACAATTTTGCGGTTTCTTCTAACTCTTCAGCGTTAAATACCGCTTCACGAATATCTTTTCCTGAAATAACCGGACCATGATTAGCCAGAAGAATAGCGTTGTGTTCAGCCGCCAGTTTTTCCACCTCCCCGGCAATGCGCGGCGAACCAGGGCGGATATAAGGTATCACCGGCAGTTTGCCTACGCGCATTACGTAATAAGGCGTAATGGGCGGGAGGGCATTTTCCGGGTCAATGCCTGGTAAGCAGGATAACGCTGTGAGCCACGGGGAATGAAGATGGACGATGGCTCCGCACTGTGGGCGCTGACGATACATTGCGAGATGCATCAGCACTTCTTTGGACGCTTTTTGACCCGACAAAAGCTCGCCCGCCATCGTGACTTTGCTGAGTTCATCCGCATTCAGATCGCCGAAACTGGAATTGGTCGGCGTTGCCAGAATATTACCGTCCGAAAGCTTAAGACTGATATTTCCCGCCCCTCCGCTACTGTAACCCCGTTCGAACATTGAGCGGGCATAGCGAACCAAATCCTCACGTAACTGCTTTTCACTCATGATAGTACTCCTGCGCTTTCAGGAAGAAGTCTGGATTACCAAAGTTCCCGGATTTAAGAATGACCCACTGCTGTTTATTGAGAACCTGGGTCCACGGCACGCCAGGAGCCACCGATTCTCCGATGACCATTCCATCGATATTTAAACCCTGTGTAACGGCGCCGGAAGTTTCGCCTCCCGCCACAATAAATTTATTAAAGCCTGCTGCGGCAAGTGATTGCGCCAGTGAAGAAAAGAAGCTTTCAATTTTGTCACTAACAACCTGGGCGCCGTAATTTTTCTGGATCAGCTCTATGATTTGAGGCGGCTGGGTGGCATATACCATGGGAGCCGTAGGGTCCTGAGAATGTGATTTTACCCAGGCGGAAACCGTCTCTAAGTAAGCAGGTTCATTAATGATTTTTTCCACATCCAGCGCCAGGGATGATGCCCTTTGTTTATAAAATTCAACCTGCTGATTGGTCATTGCTGAACAGCTACCCGAGAGCACCACGCCCGGCCCTTTTGATCCGACGCTGATGGCGACTTTTTTAGCCGATGAAACATGTTGTTTATCGAGCGCCGCGATGGCGTAGCCTAATCCTGCCGCGCCGGTAACCAGCGGGAAACTGGCGGTTGCTTTAGCAACCGTCAACAGATCGTGATTGTCGAGCACATCAAAGATCAAATATCTGGCTTTGTTGGCCATTTTATTTTCAATTTCAGAGGCTATCTTCTCAGGATGGTTTTTAACGATATCCAGAGTAATGTTGCCGCACAGCCCGACGGACTGCGCTTCCATCAGTTTCTTTAAGGAAGAATGTTTCATCGGCGTGACGGGATGGTGCTCCATTCCACTTTCATTGAGCAGCTCACCTTTAACAAACAGATGTCCGTTCAGAATCGTTCTGCCGTTATCCGGCACCGCCGGGCAAATGAGCGTTACCGGGGTGGCCAGGCTTTTCATCAAGGCATCCGTTACCGGACCGATGTTTCCCCGCGCAGTCGAGTCAAATGTCGAACAATATTTAAAAAGCTGACGCTGGCAGCCCTGCGTTTTTAACCACGCAGAGGCAGATAAAGACATCGCCACCGCTTCACTGGCCGGAACCGAGCGACTTTTCAATGCGATCACAATGGCATCCATGTCGCCAACGTCGAATGCCTTATTCGGTATGCCGTTGAAAAGAACAACTTTCCAGCCTGCATTCACCATAAAACTGGCAATGTCTGTCGCGCCGGTGAAGTCATCGGCAATCACGCCTAACGTAGTCATTTTCCTTCCTCACAAACACTTTAATCGGCTTATACTGCTTTTATATATATTAAAATGCAAATAAGGTAATTGTTAAGTTGTGGTTAAGATCACACTTCGCGACTCATTTAAGCGACAAAGCATTTTTATTGATATAGAGGGAAGGCCTGATATCAACTGATTTTTAAAACGGAATGGCAAGCGGATTAACGACCTGAAAAGTAAAGGAAATGATAAATTCATTCAATTTTATAAAATAAATGTGATCTTCATCATCTTGCGTTATGTGCATTTATTAGTATAAAAAAGCAATCAAAAGTAAGCAACCTATTGGAGTCTTTTTATGCGTATTCTGGTTCTGCCTTGTGACGGCATCGGTCCTGAAATCACCTCAGCAGCGGTAACCGTGTTGAATTCACTGGATAAAGCCTATGGTCTGGGCTTCGAATTCGATTATGACGATGTGGGTTTTAAAAGCCTTGAAAAACACGGCACCACCCTTCGCCAGGAAACCCTCGACAAAGCAAAAACTTACGATGGCATCATTCTTGGCACACAGTCGCATGCGGATTATCCCGCGCCAGAAAAGGGAGGGCGAAATGTGTCAGCAGGCTTTCGTATCGGTCTGGACCTGTATGCCAATGTTCGTCCCGCACGTACCCGACCGTTTCTGACGTCAAATATGAAAGAAGGCAAAACCATGGATCTGGTGATCATGCGTGAAGCCACTGAAGGTTTTTATCCGGATCGCAACATGACGCGAGGCTGGGGTGAAGTGATGCCAAGCCCGGATATGGCGCTCTCAACCCGTAAGATCACCCGTCACTGTTCAGAGCGTATTGCCCGCAAAGCGTTTGAGCTGGCAATGCAGCGGAAGAAAAAAGTTACCGCGATCCATAAAGCAAACAGCTTCCATATGACAGATGGCCTGTTCCTGGAAGCCGTGCGTACCGTCGCAAAAGAGTTCCCGGAAGTGCAACTGGACGATCTGCTGGTTGATGCGTCTACAGCGCACCTGGTTCGTAACCCTGAGCGATTTGATGTTCTCGTCGCCACCAACTTCTATGGCGACATTATTAGCGACCTGGCAAGCGAGCTGTCGGGCAGTCTCGGCCTGGCAGGGTCAATTATGGCAAGCGATACGCATTGTTGCGCCCAGGCGCAGCATGGGTCAGCGCCGGATATTCAGAACCAGGATAAAGCTAATCCGGTTTCCATGATCCTTTCAGCGGCAATGATGCTTGCCTGGTATGCAGAGAAGCACAACCAGCCAAAATTCCTGAAGGCGGCGGATGAAATCAGCCGCGCTGTCGACGAAGTTCTGGAAAATCCTGAGACTCGCACGCCGGATTTGGGCGGTACTTGCGGTACTAAAGCGTTTGCCGAAAAGGTCGCGGCAGCTATTCGTGCCTGAGCCAGATGATGGCTGCCCAACTTACGGGCAGCCGCTTTAATAGAGAGAATTATGAGCCAACGTATTGTACTTATTCATGCCACGCCACTGGCTGTCGCTCCCATTAACAACACCTTCAAACAGCTGTGGCCTGACGCTGAGGTCAGCAATTTACTTGACGATGCCCTGAGCGTTGATCGGGAAAAGGAGTCGGCGTTAACGCCACGCCTGTACAGACGGATTGATGAGTTGCTTCACTATGCGCTCGGTATCGATGCCGCGGCGGTGCTTTTTACCTGTTCTGCATTTGGCGCAGCGATAGATGCCAGTGCGCAGGCGCAATCAGTACCTGTACTTAAGCCCAACGAGGCGATGTTCGAAGATGCGCTGGCGTTGGGGACGAATATCGTCATGTTGGCAACATTCGCGCCTGCGGTAAAAGGTATGGAGGAGGAGTTTGCACAACTGGCTACTTCGCGCCATTCCAGCGCAAGGTTAAACAGTTATATTGTTGCTGGCGCGCGTGATGCGCTGAATGCCGGTAATGCGGATCTTCATAATCAGCTTATTGTTGAAGCGGCAAAGCAGCATCAGGATGCCGACGTAATTCTTCTCGCTCATTTTTCAATGGAAATTGCTTATAACCAGGTGAATACAGCTGTCGCGAGTACGGTTTTAAGTAGTCCACAATCCGCAGTTAAAAAACTCAGGCTGCTGATGAGCTAATTAATTGCGTGCAATCTGAAAAAGGCACCGCTATGAATAATAAAAAAATAGCGGCGGGGATAAAACATACCCACGTTGCGTCCCTGCCTGATGTTGAATTACCTGCTAATAGCTGCGACTGCCACCATCATATTTTCGATCGCCGTTATCCCTGGGCGCCGGATGATAAACGTAATTTACCTGACGCCACCGTAAATGATTTTCGGCAGTTTAAACAATGGCTGGGTTTTAAACGCCATGTTCTTGTTCAGCCTTCATCTTACGGTACAGATAACCGTTGTCTTATCGACGCGCTTCAGACGTTCGGACCGGATGCCCGGGGGGAAGCGGTGGTGACAGATTCTGTCAGCGACAGCGAGCTGGACAGGCTCTCCCGGGCTGGCGTGCAAGGGATTCGGTTTAATTTTGGCGCCGGCAGCGCCACCACGCCGGAGATGCTGTTACCTCTTGCTGCCCGTGTCGCTGAGCGGGGATGGCATATCCAGGTTCATGCTACCGCCGACCAGCTTTGGGCGCTTCGTCCACTACTCAAACGCGTGCCTGGCAGGCTGGTCATCGATCACTTCTTTCGTCTCCCGCAGCCGGAACCGATGGCTCATCCGGCGTGGAAACTGGCATGGGAACTGATTGCGTCAGGGCGCTGCTGGGTGAAATTATCAGCCCTTTATCATCAGTCTCAACGTGACGATGTATCTGATATGGCAGAGATGATCAGATATTTTTTAAATGAAGCAACGGAACGCGTGGTATGGGGAAGTGACTGGCCGCACCCCAATCTTATTAGCGCACATAAGAAAATGCCAGACGATGCTTTAATTCTTGCGAATATCTTTCATTGGGCAAGTAATGGACAGGTTCGCCATAAATTATTTGTGAAAAACCCGGCTGAACTTTATGGATTTAACGCTTAGTCTTCAGGATAAGGCCGAAAAAAATGAAAACTCTTGACTCTACCGCATCAAAAAAGAAACCTACACATTATCGTTATATGATTTTGTTAATGGTATTTCTGAGCATTGCACTGAATCATGGCGATCGCGCAACGTTTTCGATTGCGGGAACGGATATGGTAAAAGCCGCCGGATTAGATATTGTGGCTCTGGGATATCTTATTTCCACATTTACCTGGGCATATGTTCTTGGTCAATATCCCGGAGGCTGGCTACTCGACCGCTTCGGCTCCAAAAAAGTACTGGTAACCGGCGTATTTAGCTGGTCCTTTTTCGTTTTTCTGGTGGGATTCAGTACTTCATTTGACAACGTATGGGTAACCCGCGTGATGATTTTTGGCTTCATCTTTATGATGGGGTTAATTGAAGCGCCAACGCTGCCTGCGAATTCACGCTTTCTCGCCGCGTGGTTTCCGGCAAAGGAGCGTGGCAAAGCATCCGGTTTTACGACGGCCGCCCAGTATTTCGCGCTGGTGGTATTTTTACCGCTAATGGGCTGGTTTTCTTACACCTATGGCTGGGAGTCGGTATTCTGGTTTATGGGCGGACTCGGGATCTTTGTTTCGTTGATAATGAACAAGGTGCTTGCCGATACGCCAAAAGTTCATCCTCTGGTGAACAACGAGGAGCTGGAATATATCCAGGCGGGCGGCGGTCTGACAAATATGAAGGTGACGAAAAAAGGTGAAAGTAAAGGCACAGGTTACACCCGAAAGCTGCTGACTAACCGTCTGGCTTTAGGGGTATACATGGGGCAGTTTTTCTTCACTGTACTTTCCTACTTTTTCCTGACATGGTTTCCGGTATATCTGGTCCATGACCGTGGAATGACCATTCTTAAAGCGGGGTTTGTCGCATCGTTACCTGCTCTGTGCGGCTGCGTCGGCGCGCTGTCAGGCGGCGTTCTGTCAGATTATATGCTTTCTCGCGGATTCAGCCTTTCCGCCGCGCGTAAGACGCCGATCGTGATTGGGATGCTGTTAGCGGTGAGTATGGTGATTTGTAACTACGTCGATTCGGCGTGGATCGTTATTGCGATTATGTCGCTTGCTTTCTTTGGCAAAGGTTTTGGCGCCATGGGGTGGTGCGTGGTCTCTGATTTTTCCCCTAAAGAAGCGGTCGGCCTGAGCGGGGGACTGTTTAACATGATCGGTAATATCTCTGGTATTTTCACCCCCATTATTATCGCTTACATTATTAAAGATACGGGCTCCTTTAATGGCGCGCTCATTTTCGTCGGCGTCTGTGCTTTCCTCAATCTTTGTTGCTATCTGTTCGTGGCAGGGAAAATCCAGCGCCTTAGTTTCGATAAACGCGATACCCATCGCGATGAACCTGTTACGGAGGAGTCGCATGTCAGCCGCTGACACACTACGCTTTGCCATTAATTTGGGCAACGCTGTCCTCGCAAGAGAGCTGGCGGACGGTAAACCCGCAGGCATTACCGTCGGGCTGGCCAGTAAAATTGCCGCAGCGCTGGGCGCAGTCCCTCAGTTCAAAACATACCCGACAGCGGGGAAGGTGGTGGACGATGCCCAAAATGACGCCTGGGACGTTGCTTTTCTTGCCGTCGATCCGTTACGTGAAGAGGTATTGCAGTTTACGCAGCCCTATATCGTTATTCAGGGAACCGTACTGGTTCGTGAAAGCAGTCCCTGGCAAAGCGTCACGCAAATGGATAGCGCTGGAGTGGTCATTAATGTGGGCAAGGGCGCCGCTTATGATCTCTATCTCACGCGGCAGCTTAAAAAGGCGAGCATTAATCGGTTGAGTTCATCTCAGGCGGCAATAGATGCGTTTCTGAAAGGCGAAGGCGATATGGCTGCGGGTATTCGTCAACCGCTTGAGCGCGCAGCCGCTGTACATCCCGGTTTTCGGGTGTTGCCTGATAATTTTGGCCAGATAAACCAGGCAATTTGCGTTCCTCATGGCAATGAGGAACGCTACCGACTCATAGCTGAACTGCTGACTGAATGGCAACAGGACGGTTCCGTACAGCAGCTTATTGACCGTGAATTAACCGCCTCGTGATACGTTACGTAGCGTTCTCCTTTTGAGAACGCTATCTTATCAAAAGCTCAATTTTCCTCCCTTCATTTGCATGGCACTTTATCTGCTTAAGAACATTCATGCACTGCTGTGATGGAAGGATTTTATGACGCCTCTCTTACCTCTGAAACGCTTCCCGTTGGTGGTAAATAACCAACGGTACGATTATCTGGATCTCACTCAGCTACTCCCGTCCGGGCAGTTGCAAAAAATTCCATTTTGCCTGCGCGTTCTGCTTGAGAACGTGGCGCGGCGTTCACCCCATGCCTTAACACCGTTTTTGCGTATGCTTGACGGTGCGTCTGATAAAGGCGAGGTGGCGTTTTATCCGGATCGCCTGATGTTCCATGACACCACCTGTCTGCCGGCCCTGGCCGATTTTGCCGCCATGCGTGACCTGACGACAGAGCTGGGAGGGGATGCGACCGCCATTAATCCGCGTATTCCGGCGGTACTGACGATCGATCACTCGGTGATTGTGGAAAGCTATGCTTCACCTTCCGCGCTGGAAGACAATCTGCGCTACGATTTTCGACGTAATGCGGAACGTTATCGCTTTATCCGCTGGGCGGAAAAGAGCCTGAATAATTTCCGCGTTATTCCGCCAGGAACGGGAATCATTCATTTGATGAACCTTGAGGCCATCGCTGAGGTTGTCACCGTCGATGAAGCCGCTCCGGTTCCGCTTTTGCACGCTGACTGCATGATTGCGACCGACAGCCATACCCCCATGATTAACGCGTTGGGGATCCTGGGATGGGGCGTCGGCGGGCTTGAAGGGCAGGCAGCATTGGTGGGTGAGCCTGTCACCTTAAGCTTTCCGGACGTTATTGGGATTTCGCTATCCGGCGCTCTGCCACATGATGTCAATGACAGTGATTTGGCTTTACATATTACCCGTCTGCTGCGTGAGATTGGCGTCGTCGGTAAATTTGTTGAGTTCACCGGACCTGCGCTGCACGCGATACCCGTTGAATCACGCGCCACCATAGCCAATATGGCGCCCGAGTATGGCGCGACCGTGGTTTACTTTCCTTTTGATGAACGCAGCGCTGAATACGTTGCGCTAACCGGGCGCACAGAAGAAAAACAGTCTCTGATTAAAGCGTATATGCAGGCGCAGCATCTGTGGCGGAGCGCGGATTCACCGCAACCGGAATTCAGCCAGCTTATTGAGATCGATCTGACGACTATTGAACCCTGTATGGCCGGTCCTGTTAACCCGCATCAGCAGATCCCGCTGGGGCAGGCCGCAGCCAGTTTTGAAGAGACGCTTAATGCGCAGACGAGGGGGCTATGCTGGCGGCATCCCGCTTACGGTGAACCCATCAGGCAAGGCGCCGTTGCCATTGCCGCCATTACCAGTTGTACAACAACGGCCAACCCCTGGCTTATCGTTCAGGCTGCCCTGTTTGCCCGCAATGCCGCAAAGGCAGGATTAAAACCTAAACCCTGGGTCAAAACGTCGTTCTCTCCGGGCTCGCGGGCTGTCACCGACTATCTTGGTGAGGCCGGTTTGTTATCCGAACTGGAGAAGGTCGGTTTTGATGTCACGGGCTACGGCTGCATGACCTGCATCGGGAGTTCGGGCGCTTTGCAACCTGCAATGGAAGAGCTGGTCAACGAAGGATTACAGGCAGTATGCGTCTTATCCGGAAACCGAAACTTTCCTCGACGTGTCAACCCGTCGCTTGGCCACGGTTATCTGACCTCACCGGCACTGGTGATCGCGTGGGCGATAGCGGGTCATATGTCTCATGATATGGTGAACGAACCTCTTGGCGTTGACCGCAACGGGTCGCCCGTCACTATGCGCGATCTGATGCCAGCCCGGGATGAAGTGGAAATGTGGCTCAAGCGCGTCGTTAAACGTGAGCATTATGTTAAACGCAGGGACATTATCTGGCAGGGAACGCCGCACTGGCAGCAGGTGGAGGCGCCGGGAAGCGTGCATTATCCGTGGGAGGCGTCATCAACGTATCTTCGTCGTCCAGGGTATCTTGAGCGTCTGCCACGCGATCCGGCAACGCCGCTTTCATTATCAGGCGCGCGTCCATTCCTGTGGCTGGGTGATGATGTGACCACCGATCATATTTCTCCCGCGGGCGCAATCCCGCCATCCAGTCTCGCCGGACAGTGGCTGCTTGATCATCATGAAGATCCTGCCGATCTTAATTTGTATTCCACCCGCCGAAGTAATCACGAAGTAATGGTTCGCGGCGCTTTCACCAATAAAGCGCTGGCAAACCGGCTGCTTCCTTCAGAGCTGCGCGGCGGGGGAGGCAATGCCTGGGATGCGCGGCATAGTCATATTCTGCCTGCTTATGAGGCCGCGCAAAGCTGGCTAAAAGAGGGAACGCCGCTGGTGATCTTCGCTGGTGAACGCTATGGCGCAGGTTCCAGTAGAGACTGGGCCGCAAAAGCGCAGGCGCTACTGGGCGTAAAGGCGGTGGTGGCATACAGTTTTGAGCGTATCCACCGTACCAATCTTATTGGGATGGGGATTTTGCCACTCCATATCGACCCCGAACATGCCGCGCATTTACCTGCTATGACGGGAACGGAGGTGATTGATTTTTATGGCCTGGAAAACTTGCAGCCTGGTACGATGCCTTTGTCGATGCGCATCAGTCGTCATGGAGCCTTGCTCCAGGAGCTTCCGCTAACCCTGACCCTGGATTCACAGCAGGAGCTGCGTTATCTTCAGCATGGTGGCATTCTGCCTTATGTTATCCAGCAAACCCTGAAGCGCTAATAATGGATACAGCGATGCGTTTTGACCTGATTTCTTTATCTATTTTTGTTGCCGTGGCAGAAGAGCAAAATCTTACTCGTGCAGCCCGCCGAAAGCATACCGCGGTCTCTGCCGTCAGTAAGCGCATCGCTGAACTGGAGCAACAGGTCGGTACTCCGCTCATGCTGCGCATGCCGCGAGGTATCGCGCTTACGCCAGCCGGTCACTCTTTGCTTTATCATGCGAGACAGGTGTTTCATAAGCTTGAAAAAATGGGAAGAAGAGCTTAGTGATTACGCCGCAGGTATTCGCGGACATATCCGTATTTACACCATTTCCGCAGCGCTAATGAATCATTTACCGGGCGTGATAAGCAATTATCTTTCGCTCTATCCGCAAACCGATATTGAGATTGAGGAGCATACCGGGTTGGCTGTGGTACAGGGGTTACTGGCAGGTGAAGCCGATGTCGGTTTCTTTTCTGACTGGACACCCTCTGCCGGCATTGAATTCTGGCCGTGGCAACAGGATCTGTTATCTGTACTGGTCTGGCCGACTCATCCGCTGGCTGAACGTGACGAACTAAAATTCGAAGATATCCTTTATGAAAAATTGATAGGGTCTCATCGCAACAGCGCCGTCAGCTATATCCTTGAGAGACAGGCCCGGGCTTACGGCAAAACGCTGGGACGTGGGGTTACGCGTCAGCAGTTTTATCTCTATGGCTGAGCTGGTGGCGCAAAAGCTGGGAATTGCCGTTTTGCCGGTGAATGAGGTCGCGTCGTCAACGCTACACGGTGGGGTCAGATTGATCCCGCTGTCTGACGCCTGGGCAAGACGTGAACTCCTTGTCGGCGTGAAAAACTACGCCCAGACATCTCCTTCAGTAAAAGCGCTCATTAGTAGTTTGCTCCCCAGTGAGAAAAGTATCCCTCCTGACCTTAACGCCACTCCCCTGTAAACCCGGCGGGCTTACAGGAGGCCGTGGATCTCACGCAAAACAGATGCAGGTTGGGCTGGCTGACGGGATAACGACGTCTGTTTTTGCAAGCATACCGGTGGCAGCATCGACATCAAAAACCTGAATGGTGTCGGAATCTTCATTTGCGCTGTAAAACTGCGCGCCATCAGGGGATAACGTAGTGAAACGGGGCGTTTTTCCGCCGCACGGAACCCATCCTGCTAAGTTAAGAGAACCATCATGCGGATTGATATGGAAGACCGCTATTGTGTCATGTCCCCGGTTGGCGGCGTAAAGAAAGCGGCCATCAGGATGCACCTCCACTTCGCTTGCGTCACTTCGGCTGTTATAACCCTCTGGCAATGTACCGATCGTTTGCTTAACGGTAAGTGAACCGCCATCTTTGTCGACATCAAAAACCGTCACGGTGTTGCTCAGTTCGCTAATCCCGTAAAGCCATTTACCATTGGGATGAAAATCAACGTGACGCGGCCAGCTGCCGGGCGTAAGACGTACTTCATCAGACAGGAACGCCCGGGTTCCGGCCCAACGATAAAGCCGTATCATATCGATTCCATTTCCTGCTTTTCTGCCCTGAACGGGCACGGCGAAGAGATCGCTGCCGGGCAGGAAGACGACTTCATGCGGACGTGACAGCGTTGGCAAAGTATCATCGGTAGCGGGGTGCCCTTCGATACAGGAAAAATGCGCTGGCTTATCAAGTCCATCGTCGTTCACCGGCAATGCGGCAACGTTGCCGCCTTCATGGTTAGCGATCAACAGCGTAGCCATATCAGGCGTTAACGCAGAGCTGACAGGGTTATTCCTGCGGGCAGCCTCCAGATCCGGGTTGGTATGGCGCGGGCCGGTGGTCTGATCATTACGCAGACTCAGTCGCCCGGTTTCCGGATCGCGATTAAATACCGCAACCCTGTCGCCGTCTCCGTGTAATACGTATAAGCGGTTACGTTTCGCATCCAGCGTCAACCAGGAGGGATTGTCCTGAATGGAAGGAATGCATTGGATCTGCTCCCATTCTCCCGAGTCTGCAATGCGGAACACCGTGATACCTTTTCCGCGCGCCCCGCGCCATTTCGACGTCCGGCAGCCAACATAAGCGTATGTGATCATTACTGCTCCTTTTTGCTTTTTTTATAAACTAAATGCAGAATTGGCGCCGTGACGCCTCTCTCATTTAAGTCGTTTTACTGTTTTTCCTCTGCATGGCATCACCGTGAATGGATGGATGCTGATGCGTTACTCGATGTTGTTTTATTTAACGATGTAAATTGCATTTAGTTAAGTTTAAATGCAAAAACTGAACGATCCCGCTCACATTTTCGGCAAGCTCAGGTTGCGGAAATCTCCCTGCCGCTTCTTAATGTTAATAATTGGTTGAAAGTTGTTAATAAACTGCTGCGGGAGAGGGCGATGACCCAACGTATTGCATATGTGACATCTGGAATGGGTAGCCTGGGCACGGCTATCTGCCGTCGGTTAGCGCAGGACGGATTCATTGTTATTGCGGGCTGCGCGCCCAATTCCGGAAGAAAAGCGTCCTGGCTTGAAGATAACAAGAAGCTGGGATTTGATTTTATTGCCTCTGAGGGGAACGTTGCAGACTGGGACTCAACGGTAAAAGCCTTTGAAAAAATCCGTAACGAGGTGGGGGAGGTTGACGTCCTGGTTAATAATTCCGGGACGGCCAGGAATGTTCTGTTTCGTGATATGCAGCCTCAGGAATGGCAGGCTGTTATCGATACCAATATGAATTCGCTTTTCAATGTCACCCGCCAGGTCGTGGACAGCATGATGGCGAGAGGTTGGGGGCGGATCATTAATATTTCTTCCTTAAATGCGCAAATTGGCACCGTCGGGCAGGTTAACTACTCAACGGCGAAGTATGCCGTTCGCGGTTTTACCCGCGCGCTGGCGCGGGAAGTATCGGCGCGGGGAGTCACGGTAAACACCGTATCACCTGGCTACCTGGCTACAAGCAAACTCAAAACGGTTACCCCAGTTCAGGTCATCGATAAGATCGTCCAGGAAATTCCACTCAGACGTCTGGGCTCGCCAAAAGAGATCGCCTCTATTTGTGCCTGGCTGGCCTCTGATGAGTCTGGTTACGCAACGGGCGCTAATTTCTCCGTCAATGGCGGTATGCACATGAGTTAATTATTTCTCATCTCAGCATTTAATAACGTAATTAACTTCATTACGTATATAGCGATATATACGGCGGAGACTCTTATGCTCTCGTTACTGGGTTACGGCATGATTGTGGTTTTTATGATCCTTATCATGACCAAAAAATTATCTGCACTGACGGCTCTGACCATTATTCCCATTATCTTTGCGCTTATTGCCGGATTCGGCGCTGAGATGGGCGACATGATGATTGACGGGCTGAAGAAAGTCGCGCCAACGGCGATTATGGTGATATTTGCCATTCTTTATTTTTGCACGATGTTCGATACCGGGTTATTTGATCCGATTATACGTTTCTTCCTGCGTATCATTAATGGCGATCCTGTTAAGGCTGTAATGTGTACCGCTCTGCTGGCGGCGATGGTTTCCCTCGATGGAGACGGTTCAACGACCTATATGATCTGCGTGACCGCCATGCTGCCGCTGTTTAAGCGCATTCGTCTGGACCCGCTGGCGCTGACCTGCGTTGTCTTTTTGTCCGGGAGCGTCACAAACCTTTTACCCTGGGGCGGGCCGCTGGCCCGGGTTTCGGCTTCACTTAAAGTTGAGTCCAGCGATCTGTTTATTCCGCTGATCCCATCCATGATCTGCGGTCTGGTCGGTGTGCTGGTACTCTCCTGGTATATTGGCATTCGTGAGCGACGCCGCCTGGGGAAACTGAGCATTCAGACGAATGGTCATGGCTCGGTGATTGAAGAAGACGCCGAGAGTTATCTGCCGGCAATCAACGAAGTTAATGATGAGCTGTGTCGGCCTAAGATGTTCTGGCTTAATGCTGCCCTGACGTTAGCGCTTATGGCTTCACTGGTCATGGAACTGCTTCCATTATCGGTACTGTTTATGGTGGCGTTTGCTATAGCGCTGTTGATTAACTATCCGCACCTTGATGCTCAACGCCAGCGTATTGCCGCTCATGCCCCGGCTGCGCTGAATCAGACATCCATCTTTCTGGCCGCGGGTATCTTTGCCGGGATCCTTTCAGGCACCGGAATGGTAACGGCGATGTCCAGCACGCTTCTGGATATCCTGCCGCAGTCATGGGGACCCTATCTTGCGCCGATCACCGCGCTGATTAGCCTTCCGGGCACTTTCTTTATGTCTAACGACGCATTTTATTATGGCGTTCTGCCGGTTCTGGCCGAAGCGGCGAAAGTCTATGGCATTGAGCCTGTGGAAATCGGTCGTGCTTCGCTTGTCGGGCAGCCTGTGCACCTGCTAAGCCCGCTGGTAGCCTCAACCTATCTGCTGGTGGGCCTCGCCGGTGTGGAATTCAGCGATCATCAAAAATACACCTTTAAATGGGCCTTCTTGCTGTGCATGATCTTCCTGGCTTCGGGATTATTGTTGGGTTTATATCCGCTATATTCCGTCGCAGGTTAAGCGATATTCGGCTCACAACGTGAGCCGGTTTAATTGCGTTATATTTAACTGTCAGCGCTAATACGGCGCATTTTTTTATTATCAAGCGCAACGGCTAAATGTTGCTTCATTGTGTATGACGCCTCAATACGCTGCCCTGACTCAATAAGCGACAGTATGCGCAGATGATCTTTCACTTCCGCATAATAACGATTACGGTCATCCATAATGCGATAATCCATCAGGCGGCGCATCCGATTGACGTTACGCAGTGAGATTTCAAAAAAAGGATTGTTTGAAAAGCTGATCACCGTTTCGTGGAACCGGTATCCGGCTAACTGAAGCTGGGTAGGGGAGAGGCGCTCAATACCGTTTTCCAGGAGCATTTCAAGCTCACGTCGTATCTCGTTTATCTTTTCCTGCGGTGCGTTGAAGGTGGGTTCAAGGATAGCCATCGGTTCAATAACCATGCGGAAGCTAAAAATCTGCTCCAGCGCCGCTTTGGTTTTCGCAACGGCTAAAAATCGCCAGCCATATCCCTGTTTACGCTCAACCCAGCCTTCGCTTATCCCCCGGGCCAGAACGGTGGCGAGCTGGCTTTTGGTCAGGTTATAGCGCTTCATTAAGAAAAGCTCGGTGACTTCTGAATCGATTTTATCCTGTAGCCAGTCCTCCGCCATTTGATAATATTCAGGGAGATCCAGCTCATCGGAGAGCGCCTGTTGCACGTCCGGTTTATAATCTTCCTTAACAAAAAAACCGCGATTGACTTTCTGGAATAAGACGCCTTTCTGTTCCAGAAAGACCAGCGCTTCCCGGACAGGAGATCGGGAGACATCAAATGTTTCTGCCAGCTTAGGGACGCTCAAATGCGAACCCGGTGCAATATCGCCTTTGTCGATCAACGCTATAATTTTCTGGGAGATACGTTCAGTGAGTGCACTAATTTTCATGTAAGCGCCCTGGCAGGAGAGAAAAAAATGCAAATTTTCACAATATTATTGCATTTATTTTCCTCTAAAAGCAATGTTTTACGGCGCTCAGGTTGTACATGCGACACAAACTGTGATCGTGTCGGGTATCACTTCACGGTAAGTAAATCAGCATAACGTGTGGTGTATCGCGGGGAGAGCATTTCCCGCTTCATCTGCCACTGCTGCTGGATACCTTGTCCGGCGAAGTAAAGCGTTCCTCGTCCTCCTTCAGCGTTCAGGCGATCCAGCACATTCATTAACTTGTCGCTACCGGCGTGCGGCGCGTTATCATCGAACAGGTTCAGCTGAGCGACGCCCTGGCTGTAAAAGTCACCCAGCATGACTCCGGCTTTCTGATAGCGATGACCCTCTTTCCAGATTGCCTCCAGGCAGCGTGACGCGGCGTTGATGATATCTCTGCTGTCCTGTGTTGGCGTCAATAGCTTTATCGATGCGCTATTGCTGTAATACGGTCTGTGTAGTGCGTATGGCGACGTTTTAACAAACGCTGAAATAAACCGCGAGAATTGATGCTCGCTGCGAAGTTTCTCGGCAGCCCGGGCGGCATAACTACAAATAGCCTGGCGCATCTCTTCGTATTCCGTCACGCAATCGCCGAACGAACGGGAACAGATGATCTCCTGCTTTGTTGGCGCAAACTCGTCCAGTTCGAGACACGCTTCGCCCCGTAATTCACGGACCGTCCTTTCCAGGACCACAGTGAAATGTTTTCTGATAAAGCGGATATCCGTTTCTGCCAGCTGCAACACGGTTTCAATCCCCATACTGTTCAGGCGTTTCGTCAGGCGCCGGCCTATCCCCCAAACCTCTTCTACCGGGAGCGCCGCCATCAGTTTTCTCTGGCGATCGCTGTCTGATAAATCAACTACCCCTCCCGTCTGCCGCTGCCACCGTTTCGCTGCATGGTTTGCCAGTTTTGCAAGGGTTTTTGTCGGTGCAATACCAACCCCCACCGTCAGATGGGTATGCTGGAGAACTGTCGCTCTTATTTCACGCCCAAATTCGGTCAGATCGCGGCAGTTTCGTACGCCGGTCAGATCGCAAAAAATCTCGTCAATTGAATACCTTTCGCAGCGAGGAGTCAGCGCTTCGATAGTACTCATCACCCTTTCGGACATATCCGCATAGAGCTCGTAGTTACTACTGAAACAAACCACACCGTGATGTTTTAAGCGATCTTTCAGCTTAAAGTATGGTTCGCCCATTTTCACAAATGGCTGTGCTTCAGCGGAGCGCGAGATGACGCAGCCATCGTTATTTGACAAAACAATGACAGGTTTTCCTTTCAGGTCCGGACGAAATACGGTTTCGCAGGACGTATAAAAATTGTTCACATCGCAGAGGGCAAACATGATCAGCTCGCAACCGTTACGGGCAGAGTCGCCACATGGGTGTCGCGCTCGAGCAGAAGTACATTCAGGACGATACGCCGTTCACGATACGCCTGCGCGGGGCGAAGAAAAATCCGGCAGGCAGCATCGCGGGGCAGGCTAAATGCCATTACCTGGCGTTGTCCGGTAGGTGCGGGAACCAGCATTATGACCACCATTAACTTTGCTGTTTATATATACAGTATTACGTATTCGCAGCAAAGATCAAGCGGTGCATACTTCAGGAACGTTCAGGCACGGCCCGGAAAGGAGAGGCGTAATGCAGACCCTGCGGTAAAGGGATTTCCCTTTCCATCATCAGGTGCATTGGTTAGCATATTGTTACGCCGCTAAAGGTATAAGTTGTTTAGGGAACGAGGTTAACGTGTTTGCAGAGTATGGTGTACTGAATTACTGGACCTATCTGGCAGGAGCGATTTTTATTGTATTAGTCCCCGGGCCGAATACGCTCTTTGTACTGAAAAATAGCGTCGGGCGGGGGATAAAAGGCGGCTACCTTGCGGCAGGCGGCGTATTTATTGGCGATGCGGTGCTGATGTTTTTAGCCTATGCCGGGGTGGCAACGCTGATTAAAACCACGCCGGTTCTGTTTAATATTGTGCGCTATCTCGGCGCGTTTTATCTGCTGTATCTTGGCGCCAGGATCCTCTGGTCCACGCTCACGGCAAAGAGCGCAGCCGCCGCTGAAGGCGCCGCGCCGTTTGGCGCAATTTTTAAACGCGCGTTAGTGCTGAGCCTGACCAACCCGAAAGCCATCCTGTTTTATGTCTCATTCTTCGTACAGTTTATTGATGTGAATGCGCCACATGCAGGATTGTCTTTCTTTATTCTGGCGACGACCCTTGAGGTGGTGAGCTTTTGCTATCTGAGCTTCCTGATCGTGTCCGGCGCTTTTGTCACGCAGTACATCCGTACGAAAAAGAAACTGGCGAAGGTGGGCAACTCGCTGATTGGCTTGTTATTTGTCGGCTTTGCCGCGCGTCTGGCCACGCTGCAATCGTAACCTTATCGGCCCGCGAAACGGCGGGCTTTATCCGTATATCCCCGTCATTTGTATTATAAATAATAACCAATAAATGGTATTTAAAATGCCATTTATGAGGCGTAACCTGTTCTGGAACAGCGGTTTAAAGATAATCGCGTGATAACGACTGGAAGAGGGAAGAACATGCTTCAGATTCCACAAAATCATATCCATACGCGTTCCACGCCGTTCTGGAACAAAGAGACTGCGCCTGCCGGAATTTTCGAACGCCACCTTGATAAAGACACCCGACCGGGAGTGTATCCCCGGCTGTCGGTGATGCAGGGGGCGGTCAAATATCTCGGATATGCGGATGAACACAGCCCGGAACCGGAAAAGGTGATGATCATCGAGGCCGGGCAGTTTGGCGTTTTTCCACCGGAAAAGTGGCACAACATCGAAGTAATGACCGATGACACCTATTTTAATATCGACTTTTTTGTTGCCCCGGAGGTGCTGATGGAAAGCGCGGGACAGCGAAAAGTCATTCATACCGGGAAGAAATAATCATGGGCAAAGCAACCTATACCGTCACCGTGACAAATAACAGCAATGGCGTCTCCGTAGATTATGAAACCGAAACGCCGATGAGCTTACTGGTGCCAGAGGTGGCCGCCGAAGTGGTGAAAGATCTGGTGAATACCGTTCGCTCCTACGATACGGAAAATGAGCACGACGTCTGCGGCTGGTGATGCCGCTGCGCGAATAACCGTACCGCTTACAGGCGACGCTGTGCGGTTTTTTTTTGCCCTTTCAGCACGTATTGCTTATCACTGAAATCAATTGAAACGAAAGATTAAGAAATCCTTAAGTTCACAGCATGTATTGCTAATTTAAGAATATTCGTAAAATTTATGATCGGTAACAGAACCTTAACAGGACTGATTCCGATGAAATTTGATTTACAATTCTCTTCCACTGCGCTGTTTCTCACGCTGGCAGCCGTGGTGATTCCTTTTACCGCAAACTGGCATTTACCTTTGTATCACGGCGCGCTTGTCTTATGGATTGAAAACGGACAGGCGCTATGGCTGCTCTCTGGCGCGCTGTTTAGCGCGTGGTATATCAGACCGCTCTCCCGTCCGCAGGGAGCGAAACAGTTCTGGCTATGGGCGGTTATCTGGTGGGTGGTATTGCTGGGCAGAAGCACCAGCTGGGGACGTGATTATTTTCCCGCGGAGCCCAGAGTGCTGTTTCGCGGTATCTCTGTCATGCTGATTGCTGCGCTGGTCCTGCCGGTTTTCCTGTCAGCGTCATTGCGCCGGGAGATTACGCGTCGCCTGCGTGAAGAACCGCTTCCCGTGTGGCTGTTTGCGCTGACGGGCTGTTCATTTTTAATCTCCGACACCGTAGAGCATCACCGTTTACTGGCGCCGCTATTTTTGCACGACGTGAAGTATACCGACCTGATCGAAGAGCTGTATGAATTGCCTTTTATGGCCGGACTGTTCTTCATCACGCTGGGCTTTATGCAAAAGGAGAAACGGCGGGAAGAGAACGCGCTGCCGCTGGGTGAACCGCAGCGCGTGGGGTACTGAAAACAGCCTGAATCTGCAGCGTGGTTCAGGCTCAGGTAAAGCGTGCCGTCAGGCAATAGCCTCGCACCGCCGCGTTTTCAACTCACTGTAGGTCTGCAAGCGACATAAGTAACGAGTTAACGTCAAAAAAAAGCCCGCGCAGAGGCGGGCAAGAAATACTGGAAGCAATGTGAGCAATGTCGTACTGAATACCTGAGTCGTTTACTCAACTATTCAGTAATGAGAAAGATAATCTTTATCATCTAAACTTGCAACCCCAACTTTTGTGTGACAACGCGGAGAGGAGAAGAAAGTGATGTTAATCACAAATTTCACTTTCCGGATGATGTGCTATGCTTTTTAACGGTGACTAAACCACTAACGTAAAAACATAAGTGAGGAAAAAATGGGCATTCTTTCATGGATTATTTTTGGTCTTATTGCGGGTATTCTGGCGAAGTGGATCATGCCTGGTAAGGATGGCGGTGGTTTCTTCATGACGATCATCCTGGGGATCGTTGGTGCCGTAGTCGGGGGCTGGATCAGTACGCTCTTTGGCTTTGGCAGAGTCGACGGTTTTAACTTCGGCAGCTTCGTGGTGGCGGTTATCGGTGCCATCGTGGTTCTGCTGATCTACAGAAAGATCAAAAGCTAAACGGTCATTCTGGCTGACAAAAGGCTACCTCAGGGTGGCCTTTGTTATTTCAGGGCCGCGTTACCACCAGCCCAACTGAGTTCCCAGCACCACCACGATTGCCACAGCCATCATAATCAGCGTGGTTTTTTTCATTGTTTAGGCCCCCGGCGCGGCATAGCCGCCGATAAAAAACCAGGCCAAAAAAATCACGGCGGTAATGAAAATGACAACGGGAAACATAATGCCCAGTCTCATGCGGTCACCTGTCTGAATAATGTAAAGTGGCGCAAGGATAGCAGGGGTTAATGGGTGGCAAAAGGGATTTTATCCGCCTGTTTATTAACGTGAAGCATGGCAATGTCGATGCGGCGCAGGAAAACATGGAGCCGCAAACCTTAGCGCGATACGCTATCGGGTGATTATCGTTTACGGGAGGAATTATGAGATTGTTGTTTATTATGTTGTCGTGCGCCTGTTTCTTATCGGCCTGCGACACGGCTTCGCAGCCCGAGGCGCCAAAGCCGCCGATAATCGGTATGCCAAACCCCGCCGCCGTATATTGTGGCGAAAAAGGCGGGACGCTGGTACCGGTGCAAAGCCCGCAGGGCGTGCGTTCAGACTGCAAACTGCCGGGTGGGGAAGTCATTGAAGAGTGGACGTTGTGGCGTCGCGACCATCCGCAAACCGGTAAGTGACAACAGGGCGTCCGGCAGGCTATTATTTCTCGGAATTATCTTAACTGACGGCGCAGAGGCGCAACGAGAGAAGTATGTTTCAGCTTAAGCCGGGCACCGTGGCGCTGGTCATTGGTGCGAAAACGTCCGCCGGACGCTGCAATATCGGCAAGTCGGTCGAATTGTTTCAACTTTGCCAGCCGGGTGAAGTATTCATTAACCCAGTGAATGGTTTTACCACCATGCTGCCGAAAGCGTCGCCGAGAGCGCTCTGGCTGGTGACGGGAGAGGTGGTTTCGGCCAGCGGCCAGCAGGGGGTTGCCTGGGTACGCGCAGAACATCTCATGCCGCTGTCGCCCGATCGCCAGCCTGATGATGCAACGACCGGTGAATCACAGTTCGCGTAGCCACGCGGCCAGCACAATGGCGTGATTCTGTTCGCTGTTTTTTGCGCCGTACAGCAGCGTCAGCGTCTGCTGGCGGGCAATCGACGCCAGGCGCTGGCCTTGCTGGCGCTGCGCCGCTAACTCCTCGCGATAGCGTTCGCTAAAATGGGTGAAATCGATCGTCTGCGCATGAAACGCTTTACGTAATTCGCCAGAGGGAGCCAGCGGTTTAACCCATTCATCGAATGCCAGATCCGTTTTTTTGATGCCGCGCGGCCACAGCCGATCGACCAGGACGCGATAGCCGTCGCTTTGCTCTGCCGGTTTGTAGAGGCGTTTACACTGAATCTTCATGCTTATCTTTCTCCTCAATCCACGCGCAAAATTCGCTTAACTGTTGGTCGGAAAAGACGGTGATTCCATGCTGATGCAGCAGCGTGGCGGCAACGCCCATGCCCGGATGGCGCTGGCCGCTAAAGGTGCCATCGTAGATAAACCGGCTGCCGCAGGTTGGACTGCCGTCGGTGAGTAACGCGACGTCGCAACCGGCCTCCTGCGCCGCGCGAAGGGCAAGCCAGGCGGCAAGCTGATAGTGGGCGGTGGCGTCATTACCGCTCTTTTCATATACCCTGGCGCGACCTTCGAGCACCGCCTCGCCGTTTGCAGCGATAATTTCCGCCGGCGGGCGCGGCGTTGGCAGTCCGGCCGCCAGCTCCGGGCAGTGAACAATCAGGCGCTGCTCATCCTGTAAACGCGCCAGCGTGGCGTTCAGTCGGGCTTTTTCGCTACCGTTGTAGCGAACCTTAAACCCCATCAGGCATGCGCTAATCAGTATTTTACTTTTCATGATGATGTCGTTGGCTAAGCGGAAAACGGAACGCTATCACTATAACACTTCGCAGGGCGTCAACTCTAAATTAAAGGATTGTGATAGCAGTAAAAGATCGGTAGTCTGAGGTTCCTTATGTTGTTCACAATTCTCCTGACGTAAGGAATTCCTCATGAAAATATCCCCTGTGAAAGATACGCTGCGGATTGCGCTGGTGGGTGACTATAACGCCAGCGTCACGGCGCATCAGGCGATACCTCTGGCCATCGACGATGCCGCCGCCGTGCTCGAACTGATCGCCGATTATGACTGGCTCGCCAGCGCGGAAATTACCAGCGGCGAAGATTTGGTGGGATATGACGCGATCTGGGTGGTGCCCGGCAGCCCCTATAAAAATACCGACGGCGCGCTGACGGCCATCCGCTATGCCCGTGAAAACGGCATTCCTTTCCTGGGGACCTGCGGCGGTTTTCAGCATGCGATTCTGGAATACGCCCGCAACGTGCTGGGCTGGCGCGACGCCGCCCACGCCGAAACCGATACGCAGGGGCGAATGGTGATTGCGCCGCTCGCCTGCTCGCTGGTGGAAAAAACGGACGACATTGAGCTGCGGTCCAATACGCTGATTGCCAGAGCCTACGGCCAGACGCTGATTTCCGAAGGTTACCACTGTAATTATGGTATTTCCACGGCGTTTGCCGGTGAGCTGGAAAGCGGCGATTTGCGGGTAACCGGCTGGGATGACAATGGTGATATCCGCGCGGTTGAACTGGTGACGCATCCGTTCTTTGTCGCGACGCTGTTCCAGCATGAGCGTGGGGCGCTGGCGGGAAAACCCGTTCCGTTAGTCCAGGCCATGCTGCGCGCGGCGCAGGGGTAAAGGTATGTTGCCGGATGGCGGCTTCGTCTTATCCGGCCTGGGGGAGAACGCCTCCAGGCCTGTTGTAGGCCCGATAAGCGCAGCGCCATTGGGCAATCCACGGCCGGTGGCGGCAGGCTACTGCTTCCCCACAATCAGCGACACCAGCCCCGCAGCGATAAGCGGTCCGACGGGAACGCCGCGAAACAGCGCCACGCCGAGAACGGTGCCGACCAGTAAACCGGCGACCAGCTGCGGCTGACTGCCCATCAGCGTGACGCCGCGCCCGCCGAGCCAGGAAACCCCCACGCCAACCACGATCGCCACCAGCGACTTCCAGTTAAGAAAGGAGTGAATCAGCGTGGAGGGGGGAAGCGTACCGCTGGCGATGGGCGCCATCACCCCAATCGTCAGGATAATGATCCCGATGGTCAGCCCCTGTTTTTCAATCCACGGGAAAAAGGCGTTGAGAGGGGTAACGCGAACAATGATCAGCACCAGTATCGAAACGGCGACCGTGGTGTTATGGCTGATAAAGCCCAGCGCTGCCAGTCCAAGAAGGATCAGCAGAGTGACATCAAACATCGTGGTTTCCTTGCCAAAAAAAAGTTAAGCCCATTTATTCTACGCGCAAACGCGAAGCTGAACAGATTTTTTTCATCGTCAACAACCGTTTCAGGCAAACGCCTGACGGGGTGTCATCAAACTGCCATTCTGATGCGTTATCACTATCCGGGACGTCCTCTTTCGCTATCGGGTGTAACGATGAACGATCAGATGTTTATTGAGACGCTAATCATCGCCTTTTCGTTTTTCACCATCGCCGCGCTTCTGGTGCTGTCGGTATTGATCCTTGAGCGTTCAGGCTAAGCGGCGGAAAATGACCTGCTCAGGCCGCGCAATACGCAGATAATCTTCGGTATTAAGGATAATGGATTTATCGAGCACGCCAGCGTTAAAGGCGATTTCCGAGAACCGTTCGAACAGCAGCGGGTCGGCGACCAGCTTCAGTTGCGGATGAAAACTGAAGGGCGGAATGGCGCCGAAAACGCAGCCGGTGAGCGCATTCACTTCCGCCGGGCTGGCAAGAGAGGCGCGCAGACCGCCGAGATGGGCGGCGAGCCGCGCAAGATCGGCCTGCTGATCGGCGGCTAAAATCGCCAGCACGTGCTGGTTGACGCCGTTACCCTTCACCTTGCACACCAGCGCTTTTGCCCCCTGTCCCAGCGCAGTGCCGCGAATTTCCGAAACGGCTTCACACTTTCCCACCGCCTGATGGCTGACGACGCGATAACGCGCCCCTTCCAGGGACAATAAGTCGAGTAAACGCTGATGGGTCACGTTGCCCTTAGCCACTTCGCACATCTTTCACTCCTGTTAGCGCAAAAAAACACGGCAAAAGATTATCATGAACGCTGGCGATTTTTGTGCTTATTAAGGTAGAGCTGTTCGTCGGACGCCTTGTAGGCATCCTGCAACGTATCGTTCGCTTGCATATTGTAATAGCCTGAGGAAAAACGGATCTCGTTGCCTGGCGCGATAGTCTCCAGATAATGCTGAATACGTTCAGGCAGATGCGCGGTCAGGGCGGGTTCCGCATCTATCAGGATCACGCAGAATTCATCGCCGCCCAGCCGAATGGCGTAATCGCTTTTGCGCACCGACGCTTCAATAGCCTGCGCCAGCAGGTGAATGGCCCGATCGCCTTCCTGATGCCCCTGCGTGTCGTTAATCTGCTTTAGCTTATCGAGATCTATCGCGATAAAGGTGACCGGCGTTCCCCCGCTCACTAACCGCTGCAAGCGCTGCTCGAAAGTGGAGGTTAATATTTTACGGTTATACAGACCGGTCATCGCGTCGCTGATATTTTCACGGCTAACGTTGTGGTAAAGCCGGAAATGCAGCCTGACCATATTCAGCAGCAGGGCGGTCGCTAACAGATAAAAGAGAAAAATTTTCCAGTTCGAAACGACAAAATAGAGAATGTCGAGCGACAGCTCAACGTGCAGTCCGCCGGGAAGGTCGATGGTATACCTGACGTAATGAAAAAGATTATTCGTGCTTTCATGAATATGAATGGATTTGTGCGAGTCGGTATCGGTTACCGCGATATTCAGATAGCGCCAGACGAGGGGACGATCCCGCGGATAAAAGATCGTCTGTAATTTTTGCTTATTGATATCGACCATCACCATGCCTTTTAACCTGCCGTCCTGGTAAACCGGCGTTAAAAAGCTCATTACGTTATGTTCGGTACGATCGTCCTGATAAATACTCGACAGCACGGTGCGGCCAGTGAACACCCCCTCAATATCGGGCAGGTTAATCCCCAGCGTGCCTTCCTGTAAAAAATGCCAGTGCCGCATAGCGAATTGCCGCGTGTCGACCAGGTTATAGAAATAGATCAGATGATTTTGCAAATCCAGGTAATAGCGAAAACTCTCTCCCGCTGTGGCTAAGCCTTTGCCGTAATCGGTCTGCTGTCGGTTGACCATCACGGCCTGATCAAAGGCGGCAAGCTGAAGTACCTCATCGGCGATATGCGCGCACTCGGGCACGGCGGTTTGCAGCGTACCGTGAAGCGCAAGGTAATTATGGCGCGTAAGGTTAACGCCATATACCGTATTAACCCGTTCAAATGCCTGACAGACCGCGCGACGTTTTGCCGCAGAAAAGGGCGTTTCTGGGGTGGAAAACGTCCGCATCAGGTGAGCGGCAATGCTCTGATTGCGGTATTTTTCATACAAAAAAGAGGAGTCCGCTTTTTCAATAAGGTAACGCATATAGCCATTCATCGCCCTGTGGCTATTAACGAGCTCAAGTAAGAGAAACGAGGAGGTCAGAACAACGACGCTTACAGAGATAAAGAGCCTGAGCGCTTTATGGTGCAATTTCATGATAAAAGATAACTCTCCAGGTCAGGCTCTCTATTTTATCACACGACGTAAGTCCAACCTCCCGATCCCGGGAGGAGGGGAAATCACAGAGAATGGGTGAATCAGCCAGGCGGCAGTATACCTGACTGATTGACGATTAGCTGGCGCTGGTTGTGCCTTGCTTATGAAAAAGCTCGCGGAACACGGGATAAATATCGTCCTGATCGCGGATATGCTGCATCGCAAAATTGTCAAAGCTGGCCTGCAGATGCTCATATTCGCGCCACAGGGTCTGGTGCGCGCGCCGGGTAATTTCGATATAACTGTAATAGCGCACCACCGGCAGCAGTTTCTTCGCCAGAATCTCATGGCACAGCGGGGAGTCGTCGGCCCAGTTATCGCCATCCGAGGCCTGCGCGGCGTAAATATTCCACTGCGCCGGGTCGTAGCGCGCCTTGACCACCTCATCCATCAGCTTCAGGGCGCTGGAGACAATGGTGCCGCCGGTTTCCTGCGAGTAAAAGAACTCGTGTTCGTCGACCTCTTTCGCCTGGGTATGATGGCGGATATACACCACTTCAACGTTTTTATAGGTCCGGCTGAGGAACAGATAGAGCAGAATATAAAAACGCTTCGCCATATCTTTTGTCGCCTGGTCCATCGAACCGGAAACGTCCATCAGACAAAACATCACCGCCTGGCTGGAAGGATCGGGCCGCTTTTCATAATTTTTGTAGCGCAGGTCAAAGGTATCTATAAACGGCACGCGCTCAATTTTCGCCCGCAGTTCGGCAATCTCTTTGCGCAACCGCTCCTCTTCCAGCAGCTGTGCCGGTTCGCTCTGGCTGATGGTTTCCAGATCCTGTTCAAGCGCATGCAGTTCGCGACGTTTGCCCGCCGTCATCGCCGTGCGGCGCGCCAGCGAGTTTTGCAGCGAACGCACCACGCTGATATTGGCCGGGACGCCGTTGGAGGTAAAACCTGCCCGATGCGTTTTGTACTCGGTGAGTTGGCGCTGCTGGTTTTGCTTCAGGTTTGGCAGCGCCAAATCCTCAAACAGCAGGTCGAGATATTCATCTTTTGAGATCTGAAAAACGAATTCATCCTGACCTTCGCCGTCCTGGCTGGCCTGCCCCTGGCCGCTGCCGGAACCGCCGCCGCCGCCCTGCGGACGTTCGATACGGTCATTTTGCACAAAATGATCGTTACCGGGATGGACGCGATGGCGCAGGCCGCCGCGCCCCTGATGAAACATAGGTTCGCTGATATCTTCCGTAGGTATCGAGACAGATTCACCGCTGTCTACGTCGGTCACCGAACGCTTGTTTATGGCCTCGGAGATCGACTGTTTAATCTGCGCTTTATAACGGCGTAAGAAGCGCTGGCGGTTTACCATGCTCTTATTTTTGCCGTTGAGTCGTCGGTCTATGAACCAGGTCATATGCCCCCCGTACTGCAGTTGCCAACTTTATGCTACGTCAGTAATGCCGGATGCGCTGCGCTTATCCGGCCTACGGAACCGTGTTCCTGGCCCGGCTGGCGTAATTGCCGCCGGGCGAAGGCGTTAAGACGATTTACGTACGCGCAAATACCATTCGCACAGTAAACGGACTTGTTTACGGGTATAGCCTTTCTCCATCATACGGTCGACAAAATCGTCGTGTTTTTTCTGCTCGTCGGTTGAGGTTTTGGCGTTGAACGAAATGACTGGCAACAGTTCCTCGGTATTCGAGAACATTTTCTTCTCGATCACCGTGCGCAGTTTTTCATAGCTGGTCCAGTTTGGATTACGTCCATTGTTATTCGCTCTGGCGCGCAGCACGAAGTTAACGATCTCATTGCGGAAATCTTTCGGGTTGCTGATCCCCGCCGGTTTTTCGATTTTCTCCAGCTCGGCGTTCAGCGACTCACGGTCGAACAACTGGCCGGTATCCGGGTCACGGTATTCCTGATCCTGAATCCAGAAGTCGGCATAGGTGACATAGCGGTCAAAGATGTTCTGCCCGTACTCGGAGTAGGACTCAAGATAGGCGGTCTGAATCTCTTTGCCGATAAACTCAGCATATTTCGGGATCAGATACCCTTTCAGGAACTCCAGGTAGCGTTCAGCCTGCTCCTGCGGGAACTGCTCGCGCTCAATCTGCTGTTCCAGCACGTAGAACAGGTGCACCGGGTTGGCCGCCACTTCCGCATGATCAAAGTTAAACACGCGGGAGAGGATCTTAAACGCGAAGCGCGTTGACAGGCCGTTCATCCCTTCATCCACTCCGGCGTAGTCGCGATACTCCTGATACGACTTCGCTTTCGGGTCGGTGTCTTTCAGGCTTTCGCCATCATAGACGCGCATTTTGGAGTAGATACTCGAGTTTTCCGGCTCTTTCAGGCGGGAAAGGATCGAGAAGCGGGACAGCGTTTCCAGCGTTCCCGGCGCGCAGGGGGCATGGGTCAGCTCGCTGTGGTTAAGCAATTTCTCGTAGATTTTGATCTCTTCGGAAATGCGTAAGCAGTACGGCACCTTGACGATGTAAACACGGTCGAGGAAGGCTTCGTTGTTTTTATTGTTGCGGAAGGTCACCCATTCAGATTCGTTCGAGTGGGCGAGAATAATCCCGTTAAACGGCAGGGCGGAGATGCCTTCGGTACCGTTGTAGTTTCCTTCCTGGGTGGCGGTCAGCAGCGGATGCAGCACCTTGATCGGCGCTTTAAACATCTCGACGAACTCCATAATCCCCTGGTTGGCGCGGCACAGCGCACCGGAGTAGCCATAGGCATCCGGATCGTTTTGCGCGTGGTTTTCAAGCTTACGGATATCCACTTTGCCGACCAGCGCCGAGATATCCTGGTTGTTTTCGTCGCCCGGTTCCGTTTTGGCGATGGCGATTTGCTCCAGAATCGACGGCCAGACCTTCACCACGCGGAATTTGGTGATATCGCCGCCGAATTCATGCAGGCGTTTCGCCGCCCAGGGCGACATAATGGTGCCGAGATAGCGGCGGGGAATGCCATATTCTTTCTCCAGAATCTGGGCATCCTCCTGCGGATTAAACAGGCACAGCGGGTGGTCATTGACCGGGCTGCGTTCACCGTTGGCGCTCAGTACGTAAATCGGCACGCGCTGCATTAATGACTTCAGTCGTTCGGCAAGCGACGATTTACCGCCCCCTACAGGCCCCAACAGATACAGGATCTGTTTCTTCTCTTCCAGCCCCTGAGCTGCATGTTTCAGATAAGAGACAATTTGCTCAATGGCGTCTTCCATGCCGTAGAACTCTTCAAACGCCGGGTATCGGGCGATGACCCGGTTAGAGAAGAGTCGGGAAAGTCGGGGTTCCTGGGCAGTATCGACCATGACGGGCTCACCAATAGCCATCAGTAGCCGCTCTGCCGCGTTGGCATAAGCACTGCGATCTTGCCGACAAGTGGTAAGAAACTCCTGCAGTGTGAACTCTTCGTCCTTGGCAGCTTCATAGCGCTGGCGATAGTGATCGAATATATTCATGGTATGCCGTCCTTTCGTTTTTTAGCACAGGTTAAGAGCCGTTCATATGAATAGTAGAGGCTCCCGGAAGAGGTAGACTGAACGACGCCGCTTACTGTCCTATCGCGAAAACAGCAACTCTCATGCCATCATGCAAAACAGGAGAACAACGTGCCCGGTGTTACACCTTCTAAATTTAAGCGTAGATGGCATTTGCAAAACTTGCCTGTGATGGCAAATGAATTTCAATGGCATATCAATAACTCATCCACAAAAAATGCATAGCTAATGTAAAGAAAGTCGTAGCCTTTCATACAGACTTCATCTGGCTGCCAACGGGGTGTCATCTCAGCCAGAGAAATTAATCGGTTACATTCTCTGAGTTATTTGTAAAATAGTTGGGTTGCGGCTTAATTGGCGATTACACTTTGCCGCGGACATTTAAATAAGGAATTATGGACTGTGACCAAACTCAAACTTCTGGCACTTGGCGTGCTTATCGCAACGTCTGCTACCGTAGCGCACGCTGAAAGCAACCTGACGCTGGGCGCGGGCGTTGGTGTGGTTGAACACCCGTATAAGGATTACGACGCGGACGTCTATCCGGTTCCGGTTATCAGCTACGAGGGGGATAACTTCTGGTTCCGTGGTCTCGGCGGCGGTTACTATCTGTGGAATGACGCGACCGACAAACTGTCGATCACCGCGTACTGGTCGCCGATGTACTTCAAGCCGGGCGACAGCGACGACCGTCAGCTGCGCCGTCTGGACAAGCGTAAAAGCACCGTGATGGCGGGCTTATCGTATATTCACAACACCGAATATGGTTTCCTGCGCACCACCTTATCAGGCGATACCCTGGATAACAGTAACGGTATCGTCTGGGATCTGGCCTGGCTGTACCGCTATACCAACGGTGGTCTGACCCTGACGCCGGGTATCGGCGTGGAATGGAATAGCGAAAATCAGAACGAATACTACTACGGCGTATCGCGCAAAGAGTCGGCGCAAAGCGGCCTGCGCGGCTATAACCCGGACGATAGCTGGAACACGTATCTGGAGCTGAGCGCGAACTACAACTTCCTCGGCGACTGGAGCGTTTACGGTACGGCGCGTTATACCCGTCTGTCGGACGAAATCACCGACAGTCCGATGATCGACAAATCCTGGACTGGCCTGATCTCCACCGGGATCACCTATAAATTCTGATTGTGCATTGTCATAGTACAATTTGTGCAACAAAACAGGGCGCTTGCGCCCTGTTTTACTTTACGGTAGTGGGCGACAAAGGAGATTGCAATGACAGAGAAACAGATTGTATTTGCCGGACACGCCGCGCTGCCTGCTATCGGGCAGGGAACCTGGTATATGGGCGAGCGCGCCGATATGCGCAAAGCGGAAGTGGCTGCGCTGCGGGCGGGCGTTGATGCAGGGCTGACGCTTATCGACACCGCTGAAATGTATGCCGACGGCGGGGCGGAAGAGGTGGTGGGCGACGCGCTTAACGGGCGGCGTGATAAGGTCTTTCTGGTATCAAAAGTCTATCCGTGGAACGCGGGCGGTCAAAAAGCGATCGCCGCCTGTGAGGCCAGCTTGCGTCGCCTGCAAACCGATTATCTGGACCTTTACTTGCTGCACTGGTCAGGGAGCTTCTCTTTTGAAGAAACCGTTGCGGCGATGGAAACGCTGATTGCTCAGGGCAAAATTCGCCGCTGGGGCGTGTCGAACCTCGATTATGACGATATGCAGGCGCTGTGGCAGGTGGCGGGCGGCAGGGCGTGCGCCACCAATCAGGTGCTTTATCATCTGGCCTCGCGCGGCATTGAATATGATCTGCTGCCGTGGTGTCAGCAGCAAAACCTGCCGGTCATGGCCTACAGTCCGCTGGCGCAGGCTGGCCGTTTACGCAACGGCTTATTTAACCATCCGGTTGTTAACGATATCGCGCAGACGCATAACGCCAGCGCGGCGCAGATCCTGCTGGCATGGGGGATCAGTCATCCGGGCGTGATGGCGATTCCGAAAGCGGCGAGCGTCGAACATGTGCAACAAAATGCGGCGGCGCTGGAGATTACGCTTTCAGCCGATGAACTTGCCGCCCTGGATAAGGCCTATCCTGCGCCAAAAGGCAAAACGGCGCTGGATATGGTGTGAGGCGTTTTGATCAGCAGGCCGGATAAGATGCGCAATCCGGCAAACAATAGCTGATGGCGGCAGGAGAGTTCCTGCCGCCATATGTTTTAGCGCTTCGTTACGCGAATTGTTTGCGCCAGACGAGACGGTTTCTCTTCCGTCGCTTTTTGCGGCGCGGTGGCATACGCCGTCTCCACGCAAACAAAGGTTTTGTAGCCGTCGTCCGGCATATCGCCCATGCTGACGGAGAGCGCCGGGCCCGGGTTCCAGCCGACAACGTTGAGATGGTGATGGTGAATCACGTCGATGTTACGGTTCAGCGCCGTATCGTGGATCACGCTGCATGCTTCCGGATTCAGATACACGCGGTCGGTACGGTCGGGGAATGCCTGGACGCCATCCGCCAGCACGTCTTCTCTGGCATCGTTCACTTTATCAATGAAGCGATCGCCCAGTCCGCTGACCTTCACTGCGGTAATGTCGCCAACGTTGAAATAGGTGTGCAGCGCGGAGGTCGTTTCAAAGTCGCCGTGCGCTTCCAGTTCGATTTCACAGGTTTTACCCACTTTAAAACGCGCCAGCAGCGTAAAGTCTTGCGGCCAGTACTGGCGAGTCGCATCGCTGTTTTGCAGTTCAAAAGTCAGCACCGCGCCGTTGTCATCTTCGTTGTGCGCTTTCAGCGTCCAGGGCAGATTGCGGGCAAATCCGTGGGAAGGGAAACCCTGTTGGGCAGATGGACCAAACCACGGCCAGCAGATCGGCACGCCGCCGCGCAGCGCGACGCCATTTTTAAACGGCGTATTATTGCTTAGCCACAGAACCTCTTCCTCTCCCGCCGGTTTCCAGGAGAGCAGGTGCGCGCCCTGCAGTGCGAAAGAGGCTTTCACCTGCGGATGGTCGACCACGATCAGTTCCAGTTCGTCCAGCTGGCGACGAGACAGGACGGGGGTTATCTGTTCAGTTATCGGCAGTGCAAAAATTTTATTAATCATCACGCAATCCTTTATCTGCAAACGTCAGGCAAAAAAAAGAGCGACCAGACGGTCGCTCTTACAATTTACTGCTTCATCTCAACTTATTTGGAGATGTGAGCAATCAGATCCAGAACTTTGTTGGAGTAACCGGTTTCGTTATCGTACCAGGAGACCAGTTTCACGAAGTTGTCGTTCAGTGCGATACCAGCTTTAGCATCGAACACGGAGGTGCAAACTTCGCCGTTGAAGTCGGTAGAAACAACGTCGTCTTCGGTGTAGCCCAGAACGCCTTTCATTTCGCCTTCGGAAGCAGCTTTGATTGCTTTCTTAATTTCTTCGTAAGAAGCAGCTTTTTCCAGACGTACGGTCAGGTCAACAACGGATACGTTCGGAGTCGGAACGCGGAACGCCATACCGGTCAGTTTGCCGTTCAGTTCCGGCAGAACTTTACCTACTGCTTTAGCAGCGCCGGTAGAGGACGGGATGATGTTCTGAGCTGCGCCGCGGCCGCCGCGCCAGTCTTTGTGAGACGGGCCGTCAACGGTTTTCTGAGTAGCGGTGGTTGCGTGAACGGTAGTCATCAGACCTTCGATGATGCCGAAGTTGTCGTTGATAACTTTTGCCAGCGGAGCCAGGCAGTTGGTGGTGCAGGAAGCGTTGGAAACGATGTCCTGGCCGGCATATTTGTCAAAGTTAGCGCCTTTAACGAACATCGGGGTGTCATCTTTGGAAGGACCCGTCAGAACAACTTTTTTCGCGCCAGCGGTGATGTGCTTACGTGCGGTTTCGTCAGTCAGGAAGATACCGGTCGCTTCAGCAACGACGTCAACACCAACTTCGTCCCATTTCAGGTTAGCCGGATCGCGTTCAGCGGTAACACGGATTTTTTTACCGTTAACAATCAGATGACCGTCTTTCACTTCAACGGTGCCATCGAAACGGCCGTGAGTGGAGTCATATTTCAGCATGTAAGCCATGTAATCAGCGTCTAACAGGTCGTTGATTGCAACGATCTCGATGTCAGAACGTTTCTGAGCAGCACGGAAAACAATGCGACCGATACGGCCAAAACCGTTGATACCTACTTTGATAGTCATATATTCCACCAGCTATTTGTTAGTGAATAAAAGGTTGCCTGTAAAATTACAAAAACCTTACGCAGCGTCAAGCGGAATCGTGTCAATCATTGCGACAAATCAATCCTCTGCGCAAGCTTTGCGCGGCTGACTCGCCTCACTCTTCCTTTGGGCTTGAAACCACATGGGGGCGGCGCCCCGAATTTTAAAGGGCAACGGAGATAAAAATGTGATTCCTGTCACGATTCTCGAGCTACCATTTCGCAAGGATCAAGTTTAGAACAAAAGTTGGTACTGAGGTGTTAATGTTTTGTTAGAATCGGTCACGTAATGTGAGCGTGTTAACAGCGAGAAGTGAGCAAAATGGCGAACAAACCTTCTGCAGAAGATCTGAAAAAAAACTTGTCCGAAATGCAGTTCTACGTGACGCAAAATCACGGTACTGAACCGCCGTTTACCGGGCAATTACTGCATAACAAGCGTGACGGCGTCTACCACTGCCTGATCTGCGACGCGCCGCTGTTTACCTCCCGGTCAAAATACGATTCCGGCTGCGGCTGGCCAAGCTTCTACGAGCCAGTAAGCGACGAGGCGATCCGCTATCTCAATGACGATTCGCACGGGATGCAGCGCATTGAAATTCGCTGCGGCAACTGTGACGCGCATCTTGGACACGTCTTTCCGGATGGGCCTCAGCCGACCGGCGAGCGTTACTGCGTCAACTCCGCTTCGCTGAGCTTTACCGATGACGAAAACGGCGAACAAATCCAGGGCTGAAAAAACGATTCAGCAAATTATTCCATTAGAGCAGGGCAATCATGAATCTTGATGAGATAATTAACAACATGACCCCGGAGGTCTATCAACGTTTAGTGACCGCCGTCGAGCTGGGGAAATGGCCGGACGGCGTGGCGCTGACGGCGGAGCAAAAAGAGAACAGTCTGCAACTGGTGATGCTCTGGCAGGCCCGTCATAACACCGACGCGCAGCATATGACCATCGATACCAACGGGCAGATGGTGATGAAAAGCAAACAGCAGCTGAAAGAAGATTTTGGCATCGCGCCGAAGCCGATAGCGACGTTTAAATCCTGAGAAAAATCAATGCCCGGCAGGGAATGCCGCGCCGGGCAGGGACAATAACGCCACGGGCATTATTTCTTGTTCATCATCGCCTTGAGATCGGCAAAGGGATTATAGGTGGCTTCACCCACGCTCTTTTGCGCGTCTTCACCCGCAACGACCGTCGAGCCGTACTGGTCGGCTTCGGTATATTTTGAGTGCTCATGATCGTGGCAGTAGAGGCACAACATCTCCCAGTTGCTGCCATCTTCCGGGTTATTGGAATGATCGTGATCGATATGGTGTACCGTCAGTTCGCGAAGGTTTGAATAGACAAATTCGCGTGAGCAACGTCCACAAACCCAGGGAAAGAGCTTTAGCGCCTTTTCGCGATAACCCACTTCCAGACGGGCGTAGTTGCGGGGGATAAAAGCCATAATGCCCCATGCCTCCTGTTGAGAATGAAATAGCGGCGTAACATGCCGCGGCGACCTTGTTAATCATAACCCACAGCAGGGCTAACGCCCCACATTTAATCGCGGGGCGTAGAGAGGATCAGGGGGTTATCGCCAGGGATTCAGCCAGCTGTTTCGCTAACTGATTATTATCGTCCGCGCCGTACTCCCAGAACATCGCGCCCGCCAGCCCGCGCTTTTTAATGTAGTCGGCTTTGATCGCCACCGAACGCGGATTCTCGTAAGAGAGAGCAAATAACTCTTTGCCTGCGGCTGATTTCACCGACAGCCAGGGCACCTTCGCCTCGTCGTCCCACTGTTCGGTAAAACGCTTCTGCGGATCGTTGAGGAAGGTTTTCACGATGTCGTTGTACTTCACGTAGGTATCTTTTTTCAGATCGATTCCCAGTGATTTAAACAGGGCTATTTCCCGCTCGCCAAACCAGGGCAGGGTAACCGGATTTTTTTGCGCATCGGGTTTGCTCCAGTCGATTCCCGGCTCAACGGAACGCTTAGGCACGCGGCCATAAAAGCCGATGCCGAGGTTCATCTGCCGGGGCTTCAGGCCGGCGGCCAGGTAGTTGTTGACCACGAAATCCACGCTGTATTTATCGGCGGCGGCAACGGTAGGCCAGGCTTTTGAATCATACAGGTTGGCGTTGAAATATTGCGTCCCGTAGGCCATGTCGTAGGTCATCAGATTGATATAATCGAGCAGCGGCGCAATGGCTTTGACGTCCACCCAGCTTTTCGGACTTTCCGCATTCGCGCCGACAGCAATCGTGATCAGCTTTGCTTTACCGAATGCCTGACGCAGTTCTTTCAGCAGCAGGGTGAAATTTTCACGATCCGCAGGCTGGCTTTCCACCAGCCCCCATGCGCCGTTGACCGGGTATTCCCAGTCGAGCTCGATGCCGTCAAGGCCATATTTCGCGACAATATCCTGCGCGGAGCGGATAAACACCGCCCGCGTTTGCGCCGTGGCGGCTGCGCCGGAGAAGCCCCGCGCGCCCCAGCCGCCTACCGACAGCAGCACCTTAAGCCTGGGATTTTGTTTGCGCAGCACCGGGAGCAGAGCCAGATCGGACTGGACTTTTGGCGACAGCCAGATCTGATGCAGCTTAGCCGGATCTTTCAGCGCAGGATTGGTTTCGTCTTTTTCGGCGTTGTAAATCAGGCCAAACGAATAGTTCAGGTGGGTTATCTGGCGAACGTCAAGCTTGTTGATGTCGCCGCCCGGTCCCGCGGTGACATCGCCGCCGCCGTTAAAATAGCCAACGGACATTAGCGAACCTGCGGACGCGACAGAGGCGCAGAGCAGGGGAAGTGCTGCCAGCAATGGCAAAAGTTTCATAGTCGATCCTCTTTGACGATAAAAAAGCAAACGCGCCACGGAAAGGGCGTGGCGAAAAGTTTCCACAAATTAACACCTTCCTGTAGGGAAAACTGCGAAGGTGTTCACGCCATCTCTTGCGAAGCCGTACTCATAATCCTTCGTTTTTTATTACTGCTTGCCAGCGTTTTGTGATCTTTGTTGTGAAATGAAGATTGTTGTCTGTGTTTTGAAGATATCATGTTGACCTCAAAAATTATGTGGGTAAGTATGATGAGCACTTTCAGAAAACCAGACACAGAGGAAGAAGCAATGAAAGCGTTGGCAAGATTTGGTAAGGCCTTTGGCGGTTACAGGATGATTGATGTTCCGGTGCCGGTATGCGGACCCGATGATGTGGTCATTGAAATTAAGGCCGCGGCAATCTGTGGGGCTGATATGAAGCACTACAAGGTGGATAGCGGCTCCGACCAGTTTAATTCCATTCGCGGTCATGAATTTGCGGGATGTATTGCCCAGGTTGGGGCCAACGTTAAAGACTGGAAGGTTGGACAACGCGTGGTTTCTGACAACAGTGGTCATGTTTGCGGCGTTTGTCCTGCCTGTGAACAAGGCGATTTTCTGTGTTGTACAGAAAAAGTGAATCTTGGTCTCGATAATAATCCCTGGGGAGGCGGATTTTCAAAGTACTGTCTCGTTCCGGGAGAAATATTGAAAATTCATCGCCACGCCCTGTGGGAAATACCGCAAGGGGTTGATTACGAGGAGGCAGCGGTACTGGATCCCATCTGTAACGCTTATAAATCTATCGCCCAACAATCCAGGTTCTTGCCAGGTCAGGATGTTGTCGTTATCGGGACAGGGCCGCTCGGCCTGTTCTCTGTCCAGATGGCACGCATTATGGGGGCGGTTAACATTGTCGTGGTTGGCCTGGAGGACGATGTTCCTGTTCGTTTTCCGATTGCGAAAGAACTCGGTGCGACGGCTGTCGTCAATGGCTCCACGGAAGATGTCGTGGCGCGTTGCCAGGCGATCTGCGGGAAAGACAATCTTGGTCTGGTTATCGAATGCTCCGGTGCCAATATCGCCCTGAAACAGGCAATTGAGATGCTGCGGCCTAATGGTGAAGTGGTACGGGTCGGCATGGGTTTCAAACCTCTCGATTTCTCCATTAATGACATTACCGCGTGGAATAAAAGCATTATCGGGCATATGGCCTACGACTCTACTTCCTGGCGAAACGCCATCCGCTTACTTGCCAGCGGGGCCATCAAAGTCAAACCGATGATTACGCACCGGATTGGGCTGTCCCGGTGGCGCGAAGGCTTTGACGCCATGCTCGATAAAACAGCGATCAAAGTCATCATGACCTATGACTTTGATGAGTAACCCCTTAAATAAAGGAACGTTATCGCATGGAACAGATAACAAAACCTCACTGCGGCGCCCGACTGGATCGTCTACCGGATTGTCGTTGGCATACTTCGATGTTCGCGATGGTCGCTTTTGGATTGCTGGTCTGCTGGAGTAATGCGGTCGGCGGTTTGATTCTTGCCCAGTTAAAAGAATTAGGCTGGACTAATAACTCTACCACGGCCACCTTTTCCGCAATCACCACCGCCGGAATGTTTTTGGGCGCGCTGGTGGGGGGAATTATTGGTGATAAAACCGGACGCAGAAACGCTTATATTCTCTACGAAGCCATTCATATTGCCGCCATGGTAATAGGGGCGTTTTCGCCAAATATGGACTTCCTTATCGCCTGCCGTTTTGTCATGGGCGTTGGGTTAGGCGCATTGCTGGTCACTCTGTTTGCCGGATTTACCGAATATATGCCCGGAAGAAATAGGGGAACATGGTCCAGTCGGGTTTCGTTTATCGGCAACTGGTCGTATCCGCTGTGTTCACTTATCGCAATGGCGCTTACACCGCTCATTAGCGCGGAGTGGAACTGGCGCGTGCAGTTGTTGATCCCGGCTGCGCTCTCATTAATCGCCACCGCATTCGCCTGGCGCTGGTTTCCTGAATCTCCGCGTTGGCTGGAATCACGCGGTCGTTATGAGGAAGCCGATAAGGTGATGCGGGCTATCGAAGAGAGCGTTATGCGCCAGACCGGCAAGCCGTTGCCTCCGGTGGTTATCGATACCAATGGCAAACCGCCACGTTCAGTACCGTACTCGGCATTATTGACCGGTGTATTACTCAAGCGCGTTATTTTGGGATCCTGCGTGCTGATCGCGATGAACGTAGTGCAATACACGTTAATTAACTGGTTGCCGACAATTTTTATGACCCAGGGAATTAACCTGAAAGACTCAATTGTTTTAAATACGATGAGTATGTTCGGCGCCCCGTTTGGTATTTTTATCGCCATGCTGGTGATGGATAAGATTCCCCGTAAAACGATGGGCGTCGGCTTATTAATGTTAATTGCGGTGCTGGGATATATCTACTCTCTGCAAACCAGCATGCTGCTGATAACGTTAATTGGCTTTTTCCTGATTACCTTTGTCTATATGTATGTTTGCTACGCCTTGGCGGTTTACGTACCGGAAATTTGGCCTACGGAAGCAAAATTGCGGGGATCCGGGCTGGCGAATGCTGTAGGGCGGATCAGCGGAATTGCCGCGCCCTATGCCGTTGCTGTGCTACTCAATGGCTACGGCGTAACGGGCGTTTTTATACTGCTGGGCGCCGTCTCACTAATTGTCGCTGTCGCCATTGCCACTATCGGAATAGAAACAAAAGGCGTTTCTGTCGAAAGTCTCGGGATCGACGCGGTGGTAAATAAATAAAGGAGTGAAAATGCAAAACTCGAAAGCGATTTTAGCAACACCGGGTACGATGAAGATCATCGCTGCTGATATTCCGGTGCCAAAAGACAATGAAGTGTTGATTAAAGTGGAGTACGTCGGTATTTGCGGTTCCGATGTGCATGGCTTTGAATCAGGTCCCTTTATCCCGCCAAAAGATCCGCGCCAGGAGATCGGTCTGGGCCACGAATGCGCCGGTACGGTTGTGGCGGTTGGCAGGCGCGTGAGTAAATTCAAACCTGGCGATCGGGTAAATATTGAACCCGGAGTTCCCTGTGGCCGCTGCCGCTATTGTCTGGAGGGGAAATACAATATCTGCCCGGATGTGGATTTTATGGCGACCCAGCCGAACTATCGCGGCGCGCTGACTCATTATTTGTGTCATCCCGAGAGCTTTACTTATCATTTGCCGGACAATATGGACACGATGGAGGGCGCGCTGGTTGAGCCTGCCGCTGTTGGAATGCACGCGGCGATGCTGGCGGAGGTCAGACCCGGAAAGAAAATTGTCATTCTTGGCGCCGGTTGCATTGGTTTGATGACGCTCCAGGCCTGTAAATGTCTTGGGGCTACGGATATTACCGTAGTTGATGTTCTGGAAAAAAGACTGGCAAAGGCCGAACAGCTTGGCGCATCAACGGTAATTAATGGTGCTACGGAGGATACTGTCGGCCGCTGTCAGCAACTATCCGGCGAGCAGGGAGCTGATATTGTGTTTGAAACCGCCGGTTCGCCTCTCACCGTCCGGCAAGCGCCGTATCTGGTGATGCGCGGCGGAAAAATCATGATAGTTGGCACCGTAGCGGGCGATAGTGCAATCAATTTCCTCAAAATTAACCGGGAAGTGACTATTCAGACCGTATTCCGCTATGCCAACCGTTATCCCGTCACGATTGAGGCCATTGCCTCGGGCCGTTTCGATGTCAAATCTATGGTAACGCATATTTATGATTATGACGATGTACAGCGAGCTTTTGAAGAGTCGGTGAATAACAAAAGCGACATTATTAAAGGTGTTATTAAAATTAGCGATTAATTAAATGGGAGAAACCGCCATGCTGGCAGATATTAAATATTGGGAAAAAGATGCGCAAAATAAACGTTATGCAATAGCGCACTTTAACGTGTGGAATGCTGAAATGTTGATGGGGGTAATTGACGCGGCGGAAGAGGCAAAAGCGCCGGTTATTATCTCTTTCGGCACCGGATTTGTTGGCAATACGTCGTTTGAAGATTTTTCGCAGATGATGGTAGCAATGGCCAAAAAGGCCTCTGTACCGGTGATTACGCATTGGGATCACGGACGCAGCATGGAGATTATCCATAATGCCTGGGTACACGGGATGAATTCGTTGATGCGGGATGCGTCTGCCTTTGATTTTGAAGAGAATATTCGCCTGACGAAAGAGGCTGTGGATTTCTTTCATCCGTTGGGTATCGCAATAGAAGCTGAGCTGGGGCACGTGGGGAATGAAACGGTATATGAAGAGGCGCTGGCAGGCTATCACTATACCGATCCTGACCAGGCGGCGGAGTTTGTCGAACGCACGGGCTGTGATTCGCTGGCGGTCGCTATTGGCAATCAGCACGGCGTATATACCTCCGAACCAAAGTTGAATTTTGACGTGGTCGAGCGCGTTCGCCGGGCTGTTTCCGTGCCGCTGGTGCTACATGGCGCTTCCGGTATTAGTGATGCTGATATTAAAAAAGCCATTTCACTTGGCATTGCCAAAATTAATATCCATACAGAGCTGTGCCAGGCGGCAATGACGGCGGTGAAAGAGAACCAGCATCAACCGTTCCTGCATCTGCAACGTGAGGTGCGCAAGGCGGTAAAAGCACGGGCGCTGGAAAAAATTAATCTGTTTGGTTCAGACGGTAAAGCGGAATAATGTTATGGATGAGATAGAAGTGCTGTGCATTGGCGCGGCAATAGTCGACATACCTTTGCAACCGGTCAGTAAAAATATCTTTGATGTGGACTCTTATCCCTTAGAGAGAATTGCCATGACCACCGGGGGAGACGCCCTTAATGAAGCCACCATTATTTCCCGACTTGGGCATCGTACCGCGTTAATGAGCCGGGTGGGGGATGATGCCGCAGGACATTTTATTATCGGGCATTGCCGAAAAGAAAATATTGATATTCAGAGTCTGAAGCAGGATCCACAAATTGATACGTCGATTAACGTCGGATTAGTGACCGTAGACGGTGAACGTACTTTTGTCACCAATCGCAACGGGAGCCTGTGGAAACTGAATATTGATGATATTGATTTCAGCCGTTTTTCTCAGGTCAGGCTGCTATCGCTGGCCAGTCTTTTTAACAGCCCGTTACTGGATGGTAAAGCATTAACGGAAATTTTTTCCCGCGCAAAGGCGCAGCAGTTAATTATCTGCGCCGATATGATCAACCCCAGGCTGAATGAAACTCTGGAGGATATTCGCCAGGCGCTGAGCTTTGTCGATTATCTGTTCCCCAATATTGATGAAGCAAAAAAGCTGACCGGAAAAGAGGCGCTGGATGACATTGCTGACACTTTTTTGCAGTGCGGGGGCAAAACGGTAGTCATTAAAACAGGTAAGCACGGCTGCTTTATCAAACGTGCTGATACCCGATTGCAGATACCGGCGGTATCAGGGATCGACGCCATTGATACCATTGGCGCGGGCGATAATTTTGCCGCCGGTTTTATCTCTGCGCTCCTTGAAGGAAAAACGCTGCGCGAATGTGCGCTATTTGCTAATGCGACCGCAGCGATTTCAGTGCTGAGCGTGGGGGCGACAAGCGGCGTGAAGAACAGAATACTCGTGGAACAGCTCCTCGATGAATATGAAGGATAATAGCGGCAGATGAAAATGATACCTTTAGGCAATACCGGAATTTCGCTGTCACGGATGGGATTAGGCACCTGGGCTATCGGTGGCGGTCCGGCCTGGAATGGCGATCTCGATCTCCGGATCTGTATCGATACCATTATTGAAGCGCATCGTTGCGGCATTAATCTGATTGATACCGCTCCGGGATATAACTTCGGCAACAGCGAAGTGATTGTTGGGCAGGCGCTGAAAAAGCTACCTCGCAGCGAGATCGTCGTTGAGACCAAATGTGGGATTGTCTGGCAACGCGAAGGAAGCCTGTTTAATAAAGTGGGCGATCGCCAGTTATATAAAAATCTTTCCCCGGACTCGATACGTGAAGAAGTGGAGGCCAGTCTGCAACGTTTGGGTATTGATTGTATCGATATTTATATGACGCACTGGCAATCGGTACCCCCGTTTTTTACGCCTGTTGCGGAAACGGTTGGTGTACTCAATGAATTAAAAGCGGAGGGGAAAATTCGTTCTATCGGCGCAGCGAATGTCGATGCCGCGCATATTCATGAATACCTTAAACACGGCGCGCTGGATATTGTGCAGGCAAAGTACAGCATACTGGATCGGTCGCTGGAGAGCGAATTGCTGCCGCTTTGTCTGGAAAACAACATTGTCGTACAGGTTTATTCGCCGCTGGAGCAGGGGCTACTGACCGGTACGATAACCCGGGACTACGTTCCGGAGGGAGCACGGGCAAACAAGGTTTGGTTCCAGCGCCAGAATATGTTGCGTGTCCTTGATATGCTGGAACAATGGCGTCCGCTGTGCCGTAAGTATCAATGCGCGATTCCCACCCTGGCGCTGGCGTGGATATTAAAACAGAGTAATTTAATTTCCATCCTTAGCGGCGCTACCGCGCCGGAACAGGTGCGCCAGAACGTTGAAGCGCTGGCTATTGAATTATCGGATGCTGATTCATTGTTGATGAGGGAAATGGCGGAAGCACTCTGTCAATAATAGCACGCTAAATACCACCTCTGTTTCTGCCTTTGGGTTATTAAAATCTGTGATTCAGGCAGATTATTTTGAAAATAAATATAGTTTATGGGATACTGTCAACTTATCATGGACATAAAAGGAACAGAGGTGGCACCGTGGCGGCAAAAGACAGAATTCAGGCAATCAGGCAAATGGTTACCAATGATAAAAAAGTGGTGGTCTCCAATTTAAGCGCCCTGTTTCAGGTGACTGAAGAAACGATTCGCCGCGATCTGGAAAAGCTCGAAGATGAAGGTTTTTTAACCCGAACTTACGGCGGCGCGGTATTAAATGTTAACGCATTAGCAGAAAACGTGCATTTTTATAAACGCGCCAGGTCGTTTTATGAAGAAAAGCAGGTTATTGCGCGTAAATCGTTACCCTTTATTAAAAATAAAACCACCATGGCGGCAGATTCCAGCAGTACGGTGATGGAGTTATTAAAGCTGCTGAAAGACAGAAGCGATTTGACCTTGCTAACCAATTCCGCAGAGGCTTTTCATGAGTTGGCGCAATCGGAACTCAACGTTGTTTCTACCGGTGGTGAGTTAAACAAGAATACGTTGTCTTTGCAGGGACGAATCACGAAAGAGATTATCAGTCGTTACCATGTGGACATCATGGTAATGAGCTGTAAAGGCCTGGACAGAGAAAGCGGCGCGCTGGATTCTAATGAAGCAGAAGCGGAGATTAAAAAAGTCATGATTCGCCAGGCGGCGGAGGTGGCATTACTGGTAGACCATTCAAAGTTCGATCGCAAAGCTTTCGTTCAATTAATTGATTTAAGCCATATTAATTACATTATAACGAATAAAGCGCCAGGTGCGGAATGGGTTGCGTTTTGTAAACAAAACAACATCCAGCTTATTTATTAAGCGCTGATTTTATCGTGTCGATATTATTTATTGGCGCCTGGTGATTTATTATTTTTGCCTGATGATGATAACGCATCTTATCAGGCCTACTTAATCCTTACGCGTAGGTCAGATAAAATGCTGCGATCAGCATCTGGCATCTTATTATAATAAGGCAACCAGATGGAACAATATGATCATATCGGCGCAAGAATGGACCGCTTGCCTTTGGCCCGGTTTCATTATCGTATTTTCGGCATTATCAGCTTTAGCCTGCTTCTGACCGGATTCCTCAGTTATTCCGGCAATGTCGTGTTGGCGAAACTGGTCAGCAATGGCTGGTCAAATAATTTTCTCAATGCGGCTTTTACCTCGGCATTAATGTTTGGTTATTTTATCGGTTCTCTCTGTGGAGGATTTGTTGGCGATTGTCTGGGGCGGCGTAAAGCCTTCCGGATGAATCTGTTGATGGTTGGGATCTCCGTAAGCGGCTCGCCAGAACCGTATTGATATTTACTGAGAGCTCAGATCAACTTTCCAGGGCAACAGATCGCGTACCCGATTTGCCGGCCAGTCCTGGATATGCTCAATGACGTAACGCAGCCATTTTTCTGGCTCCACATTGTTCAGACGGCATGTGCCGATCAGCGAGTACAACACCGCCGCATGTTCGCCACCGCTGTCAGAACCCGCGAACAGCCAGTTTTTCCGGCCTACGGCCACTCCCCTTAAGGCGTTCTCTGCGATGTTGTTGTCGATTTCCACCCAGCCATTACTGCAGTACACGTTCAGGCTATCCCACTGTTTCAGCAGGTATGCGAACGCTTTTGCCGTATCCGAGTGACGCGACAGTGTTTTCATCTGAGTCTGTATCCAGTCATACAGTGACTGCATCAGTGACGCAGCTCTGGCTTTTCTTGCCGCCAGACGCTGTTCTGCTGAACATCCCCGGACTTCTGCTTCGATGGCATACAGTTCACCGATACGCTGCAGGGCTTCCGTGGTGATATCGGTTGGCGCTCTTGCATGCACATCGTGGATTTTTCTCCGGGCATGGGCCATACACGCGGCTTCCGTTATTCTGCCGGATTCGTATAACGCCCGGTAGCCACCGTAAGCATCGGCCTGAAGCACTCCGCTGTAACCGGACAGGTGATTCTGTGGATGTATGCCTTTCCGGTCCGGGCTGTACGCGAACCAGACCGCCGGGGGCATCTGTGAACCGGCGTTACGGTCATCACGGACGTAGACCCACAGCCGGGCTGTCCGGGTTTTACCGCTGCCCGGCTCCTGGACCGGGACGGGGATATCATCAGCATGGACTTTACCGGGCATCAGCACATACTGGCGCAGGACGTCATACAGCGGCTCCAGCAGTTCAGCAACAGCACCTGTCCAGCGCCCCAGTGTGGCACGGCTCAGCTCCACTCCCTGACGACGGTATATTTCTGACTGGCGGTATAACGGCAGATGGTCTGCATATTTCCCGGTGACAACATGGGCCAGAAGCCCCGCTCCGGCATAACTGCGTGCAATGGGTTTTGAAGGTACTGGTGCCTGCACGATATGGTCGCACCGGCAACAGGCCAGTTTCGGACGTTGTGTTTCGATAACCTTAAAGGCGCTGCTGATAAGCTCCAGTTGCTCTGACACATCACATCCCAGAGAACTGAGTTCACCACCACAGGCAGGACAGCATTCCTCTTCCGGCCGGATAACCCGGGTTTCACGGGGAAGTGAGGCCGGTAACGGTTTACGGGCTGAAGACTGGCGCAGGGCGGATGGCAGTGCCGGGTCATATTGCTCACCCAGCGTTTCAGCCATTTCTTCCTGAAGTGCGCTGATTCTCTCCTGTGCATCCTGTATCTGCCGTTCGGTTTTTGCGCGAAGTTTTTCTGAGCTTTTACCGAACTGCATACGTTGCAGTTTCGCAACCAGCGCCTTCAGCCGGTTGATTTCGGAAGCATAAGCCGCCACCCGCTGTGAGAGCAGGCGGTTGTATTCGGCCATCTGGCGGATGGTGTCCTGTTGCGTCTGCAACAGTGCCCGCAGGCGGGCGTTCTCATGAGCAAGTGAGGTGTCCATATCCTCACTTTACAACGGGTTATATGCGGATTCCAGCGCGTTCCGTTCGTTTCGGGTGCTTCCAGTTGATACCTTCAAGAAGCATGGATAACTGAGCCGGAGTAAGGTGCACCTTGCCGTCACGGGTGACTGGCCAGATGAAGCGGCCCCGCTCCAGGCGTTTGGTGAAGAGGCACAGTCCGTCACTGTCAGCCCACAACACTTTTATCTGGTCACCCCGGCGTCCGCGGAAGATGAACAGGTGTCCGGAGAACGGGTCATCCTTCAGGACGTTCTGAACTTTTGATGCCAGGCCGTTAAAGCCATTTCGCATATCGGTGATACCTGCAACCAGCCAGATACGCGAACCTGCAGGGAGAGATATCATCAGTGGCTGCTCCCTTTTATTTCGCGGATAAGTGTCTGTAATAACGCCGGCGTCAGTTTACCTTTAAGCCTGAGAGTTCCGGCCGGCAGAACCAGCTCACAACACAGACTGTCGGACGGTGTATTTATCTGCTCTGGTTCCTGTGCGGGGGCCGGGATTTTATTATCCGGCTCCGGCGTTAACGTCACGGGAAGCAGTGCCGGCATATTTTTTCCGGAAGGCAGCAGGCCACCTTTCCGGTATTGATGGCGCCAGTTGAAGAGCAGGTTATCGTTGATTCCGTTTTCCCGGGCGATCTGCGCCACACAGGCTCCGGGCTGCAGTGACTGCTCCACTAAGGCGATTTTAAACTCATAAGGGAAGTTGGGCCGCCGGGGACGTTTTTTTACCACGGGGGTTTCGGATATAACGGTGCTTTCAGGACGTACGACTGGTACCGTGGAAAATTGTCCGTAAAGGCAGGCATCAAGTTCCTGCTCCGACATGCCTGCGGGCAAAGGCCACGAAAGGCCAGCTCTCCGAAAGCGCACGAACATACTACAAACTGTTGATTTTGGTACACCCAGGCGACGTCCGGCCACAACCCGAGGTAAATGTTCTTCGAAGTGAAGGCGTAAAGCTTCAGTAATCCAGGTCCGGTATTCCATACGATAGTGTCCACTAAAAATGATGGACATTATTTTTGTGGAGCCGGAGGAAACAGACCAGACGGTTTAAATGAGACGCTTACGGATCTCCGCTACCGCGGCCTCTTTTGTGCCCAATATGTACTGGCTCATTTTCTTCCGTTGTCTGATGGGAACAGGAATGGGTGCGCTTATCATGATTGGGTATGCTTCGTTTACCGAATTCATTCCCGCGTCGGTGCGAGGTAAATGGTCAGCAAGGCTTTCGTTTGTGGGGAACTGGTCGCCAATGCTGTCTGCTGCGCTTGGCGTGGTTGTTATTGCTTTTCTTAGCTGGCGAGTGATGTTTCTGCTCGGTGGGGCAGGTATGCTGTTGGCGTGGTATCTTTCCGGCAGGTATTTCATAGAATCGCCGCGCTGGCTGTCGGGAAAAGGCCTGCAAAATATTGCCGAAAAACAACTGCGCGCTGTCGAGCTTCAGATTGAGCAAGAAAAGAACATCAGTCTACCCGCTGCGCGCGACATGCCGGTCGCGAATGCCGATAATAAAGAAAATGGCGACTTCTGGCTGTTATTTAAAGGACAGATGCTACGCCGCACGCTGGTGGCGATCACTGTACTTATCGCGATGAATATTTCGCTCTATACCATCACCGTGTGGATCCCAACGATTTTCGTAAACTCCGGGATCGATGTCACCAAATCTATCTTTATGACCGCGATTATTATGATTGGCGCGCCGGCTGGCATCTTTATTGCCGCGCTGGTTATTGACCTCTTTCCTCGACGCCTATTCGGTTCGTTATTACTGATTATTATTGCCGTTCTGGGTTACTTCTATTCGATCCAGACCTCGGAATGGGCCATCCTGAGCTATGGCCTGATAATGATTTTTTTCCTGTATATGTACGTTTGCTTTGCCTCAGCGGTCTACGTGCCGGAGCTGTGGCCGACACATCTGCGCCTGCGTGGATCGGGGTTTGTAAATGCGGTAGGAAGAATTGTGGCAGTATTTACGCCGTACGGCGTTGCTCTGTTGTTGACACGCTACGGCCCGGTTACCGTGTTTGTTGTACTCGGAGTAATGCTGGTGTTATGCGCGTTAATTCTGTTTCTCTTTGGTACTGAAACGCGAAGGGTATCACTGGAAGAGATTTCCGCTGTCAAATGAGGGCGGCACGGCGCATCAGACAGACGCCGCGCCATCCGGCAACGGCTTTTAACCCTGCGTCTCTTCCCAGTCGGCCAGGGTATACAGCGTTGCGCCTGCTGCGGCCATCTCCATAAACGCCTGGCTGCTGTCCTGTGGCTGCAGGTTCACGCCGCGACAGCCGTCGGTGATGACGTTTACGCTATAGCCTAACTGCAAGGCGTCCAGCACGGTGAATTTTACGCAGTAGTCGGTCGCCAGCCCCATAACGATCAGCTCGCTAACGTCATGTGCTTTCAGCCAGGCGTCCAGACCGGTCTGTTGACGACGTCCGTTATCAAAAAACGCGCTGTAGCTGTCAACCTGCGGATTTTCGCCTTTGTAAAATACCTCCCCGATGGCTTGCTGATTTAACAGCGGATGCAGCGCCGCGCCTTCGGTATGCTGCACGCAGTGATCGGGCCAGAAGGTTTGCGCCAGACCGTCAAGCTGCCCCCGGGTATAAGGTTCAACCTGATGCTGGCTGGCGAAACTGCCGTGGTTGGCCGGATGCCAGTCCTGACTGGCGATAACCAGCACGCCGCGCGCCTGACACCAGCTTATCAGCCGGTTAGCAATGTCCACCGTGCTGTCGCCTTCGGGGACCGCCAGCGCGCCGCCGGCGCAGAAGTCGTTTTGTAAATCGACCAGTAACAGAGCGCGATGCGTCATAGAGATCTCCTTAGTCGTCCGGCGTCAGTTCGCCACGCAGGTTTTGCCTCATGGCCTTGCGGATTGCCGCTGTGTCCAGACCCTGGCTTAACAGAAAATGCAGTTTGGTCAGCGTCGCCTCCACGGTCATATCCGCGCCGCCAATCACCCCGGCATGGGCCAGCGCGTTACCGGTGGCGTAACCGCCCATATTCACTTTGCCCGACATGCACTGCGTCAGGTTGACCACCACGATCCCGCGGTCGCTGGCCTCGCTCAGCTCGCGCAGAAACGCTTTATTCTGCGGCGCGTTGCCCACGCCATAAGAGCGCAGAATCAGCGCCTTCACCGGCTGGCGCAGAAAGTTCCGCACCACGTCGGCGGAAATGCCCGGATAAATGGTCACCACGCCAATCGGCTGCGGAGTGATAGGGTGGACGACTAACGGCCCGTCGCCATGTGGAGCGGGCGGGGTGCCGAGTCGCCGGATATGGATGCCGGCTTCCAGCAGCGGCTGAAGGTTGGGAGAGGCGAAGGCGTCAAAGCCGTCCGCGTGGGCTTTCGTCGTGCGGTTACCGCGAAACAGCCGATTGTTGAAAAACAGGGTGACTTCATTAATCGGATAATTGGCCGCCACGTACAGCGCGTTAAGCAGATTGATCTGCCCGTCTGAACGCAGCTCGGCCAGCGGGATTTGTGACCCTGTCACTATTACCGGTTTGCCAAGATTCTCCAGCATAAACGACAGCGCCGAGGCGGTGAACGCCATGGTGTCCGTTCCGTGCAGGATAACGAAGCCATCATACTCGTCGTAATGCGCCTGAATGTCGTCGGCAATATGCTGCCAGTCCGCCGGCGTCATATCGGACGAGTCCATCAGCGGAGCGTATTCATGAATAGTGAAGTCGGGCATTTCCGGACGATGGAATTCGGGCATCAGCGCCAGCTGGCGCTGAAGGTGACCGGAAACCGGAATGTAACCCTGTTCCGAACGCTGCATCCCAATGGTGCCGCCGGTATAGGCAACGTAAATAGATTTCTTCTGCATGATGATGTTCATTTTTCAGGGAAGAGGCGGACATTGTGGCCGGATGGCGGTTGGCTTTGCCATCCGGCGACATAATTTAGCGCATGTTAGCGCAGGTCAGACAAAAGGCATAACGGTTTTGCGGATCGTTAAACGCCGCCAGCTTGTCGCCTTCGGCTTTAACCGCGCTGGCGGCGGTGGCCAACGGCGCGGGCAGCATCGCCTGAATCGCCTGCGGCAGCATCGCGCGCACCGAGCCGGACATACTGTCCATTACCATATCGAAGAAGGACGGCTCGCTCTGATAATAGTCGATATGCCACTGTTTGAGTTTCGCCAGCTCAGCGGCTTTCGCCACCGCGTCATCGAAATCGCCCAGACTGTCGACGAGGCCGTTCGCTTTTGCGTCCTGACCGGTCCAGACGTGGCCCTGAGCGATTTTATCTACCTGCTCAGGCGTGGATTTACGCGACTCGGCGACCAGGGTGATAAAGCGCTTATAGCCATTCTCGATGCTCAGCTGCATGATTTGCTGAACTTCCGGCGGCAGGGCTTTGGTCATGGAAATATCCGCCAGCGGCGACGTCGCCACGCCATCGGTATGTACGCCAATGGAGTCCAGGCTGTTCTCAACGGTATTGATCACCCCGAAAATACCGATCGAGCCGGTCAGCGTGCTCGGGTTAGCGACAATGTAGCTGGCAGGCGTGGAGATCCAGTAGCCGCCGGATGCCGCCATACCGCCCATTGACACGACTACCGGCTTACCGGCCGCTTTCGCGGCGGCCAGCTCAGAGCGGATCACTTCCGACGCCGTCACGCTGCCGCCGGGGCTGTTTACGCGCAGGACTATAGCCTTCACTTTCGGGTCCAGACGGGCATCGCGAATTTGCGCGGCGGTGGTATCGCCGCCAACGTTCCCCGGCGTCTCCTCGCCATCCATAATCGCGCCGTTAGCAAACACCACGGCGACAGAGCTGCCGGTATCCGCAGGCGTATTCAGCGAGTAGTCGTAATAGCTTATCGCCCGATAGTTGTTATCAGACTTGCTCCAGCCAAACGCTTTGCTCAGCGCTTTTTCCATTTCGCTACTGGAAAGCAGGGCGTCAACCAGCTTATGGTCAAGCGCATATTTCGCGGTATCGCCGCCGACTTTTGTCAGGCCGTCCAGCACGCCCTGGGCGCCAGGGAACACCTGCTGCGCGGTGATCTGGCGGTTCGCCGCAATGGTGTTAAGGTAGTTCTGCCACAGTTCGCCAATCCAGCGGCTGTCCGCTTCGCGCGCGGCAGGGGACATATCGTCGCGGATAAATGGCTCAACGGCGGATTTATAGGTGCCGACGCGGAAGACGTGGGTCGATACCTTCAGCTTATCCAGCAGGGATTTGTAATACAGACCGTTGGTGGCGAAGCCATGCAGGTCAACGGACCCTTGCGGAGTCAGCCAGATCTTATTGGCGAAGCTTGCCAGGTAATACTGGCCCTGGCTGAAGTTATCGCCAATGGCATAGACCGGCTTACCGCTGTCGCGGAATTCGCGCAGCGCTTTACCGATGTATTGCATCGACGGCTGATCGGCGCCAGCGAAATCCTTCAGATCCATCACGATACCGGTGATGTTGCTATCGTCTTTCGCCTGGCGGATGGTGTTGACGATGTCAAACAGGGAGTTCTCCTGCAGGCGGTCAGAACTGGCGCCGAACAGCTGACGGCCAATCACGCCCAGGCGATTGGTGCTGGACGGCTTATCGACGATCACGCCGGAGATATCCAGCAGCAGGGCGCCGCGCGCGACCTTTTCGCTGCTGGCACCGTTGTTGACCTGCATCCAGATCCCGACGCCGACCAGGATCAGGAAAATAAAGAGCAAATTAAGCACCATTTCACGGACAAAATTCAGTAATCGCCACGTCCATTTAAAAAAACCGGCAATAAATCGCCACAGGGTTCGCATGTATTCTCCCTATCATTACCAATACGGCATCCGCTCAGGATGTGTGAGATGAGGCTATCCTAATGACCCGGCAGGCAGTTGTCAGCAGGAATCACCGTTGTCACTGTAACTAATTCTGCCCACATGTTAATTTTGTGAATATTTACCCTGACAGGAGTTAACCAAATGGATGCACTTGAATTACTTGTTAACCGCCGTAGCGCCTCGCGTCTGGCAGAGCCTGCTCCTGCCGGTGAGCAATTACAGAATATCCTGCGGGCGGGAATGCGGGCGCCCGACCATAAGTCCCTTCAGCCCTGGCATTTTTTTGTGATCGAGGGCGAAAGACGCGAGCGTTTCAGCGCCGTGCTGGAAAAAGGGGCGCTGGCCGCCGATGGCGATGAAAAAGCCATAGAAAAAGCGCGCAGCGCGCCGTTTCGCGCGCCGCTGATTATCGCGGTAGTGGCGAAGTGTCAGGAAAATCATAAAGTCCCGCTCTGGGAACAGGAGATGTCCGCCGGCTGCGCGGTGATGGCGATGCAAATGGCGGCGGTAGCGCAGGGCTTTGGCGGCATCTGGCGCAGCGGGGCGTTAACCGAAAGCCCGGTGGTGCGCGAGGCGTTTGGCTGTCGTGCGCAGGATAAAATCGTCGGTTTTCTCTACCTTGGCACGCCGCAGCTGAAAGCCTCCACCACCATTAACGTGCCGGACACGGCGCCATTCGTCACTTTATTCTAGAATAATCCGCAAAACTGTCTGGATTCTGAGCAAAGAGGCCGGAATTCAGACGCGCATACTTACCACATCAGGGAATGAGCGCTACCATAGCCCGATTGCAATGACAGGAGATGTCCATGAGCGAGCATGCTATTCGTTTAACGCAGTACAGCCACGGAGCGGGTTGTGGTTGTAAAATTTCCCCGAAAGTGCTGGAAACCATTCTGCACAGCGAGCAGGCGAAGTTTGTCGACCCGAACCTGCTTGTGGGCAATGAGACCCGCGACGACGCGGCGGTGTATGACCTGGGCAACGGCACCAGCGTTATCAGTACCACCGACTTCTTTATGCCGATCGTCGATAATCCATTTGATTTTGGCCGTATTGCGGCGACCAACGCCATCAGCGATATTTTCGCCATGGGCGGCAAACCGATTATGGCGATTGCCATTCTCGGCTGGCCTGTCAGTAAACTATCGCCGGAAATCGCCCGCGAGGTGACCGAAGGTGGGCGGTTTGCCTGTCGTCAGGCGGGGATTGCGCTGGCGGGCGGCCACTCGATTGACGCGCCGGAACCGATCTTTGGTCTGGCGGTGACGGGCGTCGTGCCTACCGAACGGGTAAAGAAAAACAGCACCGCGCAGGCGGGCTGCAAACTTTTCCTTACCAAGCCGCTTGGCATTGGCGTTCTGACTACCGCCGGGAAAAAGTCGCTGCTTAAGCCTGAGCATCAGGGGCTGGCGACGGAGGTGATGTGCCGGATGAATATCGCCGGCGCCGCGTTTGCTGAGATCGACGGGGTTAAAGCGATGACCGACGTCACCGGCTTTGGCCTGCTTGGCCACCTGAGCGAAATGTGCCAGGGCGCAGGCGTTCAGGCGCAGATCGACTACCAGGCGGTGCCGAAACTGCCGGGCGTTGAGGAGTACATTCGCCTTGGCGCAGTGCCGGGCGGCACCGAACGAAACTTTGCCAGCTATGGTCATTTGATGGGCGAAATGCCGCGTGAAGTGCGCGACCTGCTGTGCGACCCGCAAACTTCCGGCGGCCTGCTGCTGGCGGTGACGCCGGAAGCGGTAGCGGAAGTGCAGGCCGCCGCTGCAAAGTTCGCTATCGACCTGACGGCGATAGGCGAGCTGGTCGAGGCCCGCGGCGGGCGCGTCATGGTCGAGATCCGTTAATTCGATGCGGTTGTTTATTGCCGAAAAGCCGAGTCTGGCCCGCGCGATTGCCGATGTGCTGCCGAAGCCGCACCGTAAAGGCGATGGCTTCATCGAGTGCGGAAACGGGCAGGTGGTCACCTGGTGTATCGGCCACCTGCTGGAGCAGGCGCAGCCTGACGTCTATGACAGCCGCTATGCGCGCTGGAATCTTTCCGACCTGCCGATTGTGCCGGAAAAGTGGCAGTTGCAGCCGCGTCCGTCGGTGACCAAACAGCTTAATGTGATCAAGCGGTTCCTGCATGAAGCCAGTGAAGTCGTTCACGCCGGCGACCCGGATCGTGAAGGGCAGCTGCTGGTCGATGAAGTGCTGGATTACCTGCAGCTGGCGGCGGAAAAGCGTCAGCAGGTGCAGCGCTGCCTGATCAACGACCTGAACCCGCAGGCGGTAGAGCGGGCCATTGAGCGTCTGCGTTCCAACAGCGAGTTTGTGCCGCTGTGCGTTTCGGCGCTGGCGCGCGCCCGCGCCGACTGGCTGTACGGCATCAATATGACCCGCGCTTATACCATTCTCGGACGCAATGCTGGTTATCAGGGCGTGCTCTCGGTCGGGCGCGTCCAGACGCCGGTGCTGGGGCTGGTGGTGCGTCGCGACGAAGAAATTGAGAACTTTATTCCAAAAGATTTCTTTGAGGTGAGAGCGCATATCGTCACTCCCGCTGACGAGCGTTTTATCGCTATATGGCAGCCGAGCGAAGCCTGTGAGCCGTATCAGGACGAGGAGGGGCGACTGCTGCACCGTCCGCTGGCCGAGCATGTGGTGAACCGGATCAACGGTCAACCGGCCTTCGTCACCAGCTATAACGATAAACGGGAATCAGAATCCGCGCCGCTGCCGTTTTCGCTTTCCGCCCTGCAGATTGAGGCGGCAAAGCGTTTCGGCCTGAGCGCGCAAAACGTTCTCGACATCTGCCAGAGGCTGTATGAAACCCATAAACTGATCACCTACCCGCGTTCTGACTGCCGCTACCTGCCGGAAGAGCACTTTGCCGGTCGTCATGCGGTGATGAACGCTATCGGCGTTCACGCGCCGGATCTTCTGCCGCAGCCGGTGGTTAACCCGGATACCCGCAACCGCTGCTGGGATGATAAAAAGGTCGATGCGCACCACGCCATCATTCCTACTGCGCGCAGTTCGACAATCAACCTCAGCGAAAATGAAGCGAAGGTTTATAACCTGATTGCGCGTCAGTATCTGATGCAGTTCTGTCCGGATGCGGTGTTCCGCAAATGTGTGATAGAGCTGGAGATCGCCAAAGGCAAATTTATCGCCAAAGCGCGCTTCCTGGCGGAAGCCGGGTGGCGCACGCTGCTGGGCAGTAAAGAGCGCGACGAGGAGAACGACGGAACGCCGCTGCCGGTGGTGGCGAAAGGTGATGAGCTGCTGTGTGAAAAGGGCGAGGTCGTTGAGCGTCAGACCCAGCCACCGCGGCACTTTACCGACGCCACGCTGCTGTCGGCGATGACGGGGATCGCCCGCTTTGTGCAGGATAAAGATCTGAAGAAGATCCTGCGCGCCACCGACGGGCTGGGAACGGAAGCGACCCGCGCCGGGATTATCGAGCTGTTGTTTAAGCGCGGTTTTTTAACCAAAAAAGGGCGCTATATTCACTCGACCGACGCTGGCAAAGCGCTGTTCCACTCGCTGCCGGAGATGGCGACCCGTCCCGATATGACCGCGCACTGGGAGTCGGTGCTGACGCAAATCAGCGAAAAGCAGTGCCGCTATCAGGATTTTATGCAGCCGCTGGTAGGAACGCTGTATCAGCTGATCGATCAGGCGAAGTCGACGCCGGTTCGCCGCTTTCGCGGCATTGTCGCCCCCGGCGGCGGAAGCAGCGAGAAGAAAAAGAGCGCGCCGCGTAAGCGGGCGGCGAAAAAAAGCCCGCCATCGGCAGAGGCGGGCCTGTAGTTCGTTGTTCGTATTGGTGGGTCTGCTTTGTAGATACTGTTATCGCCTGCAAGCTTTTTTATTTTCCGCCTTACCGGATTGCAGGCATACCAGTCACAGCGCCGTCAGGCGCTGTTTTTTCATCCCTTCCACCATATTTTACGCTGCTACCGGATTATGCCGGGACGCATCGAACGGCACGCCTGACTTCAGAACACCGTACGCCACCTGCGCCAGCTTGCGCATCATCGCACCGATTATCACTTTCCCTTTTTTACCGTTCCCTGCCAGACGGTCACGGAACGCTCTTCCCCATTCCGTTTTACTTACCGCCACCATCGCAGGCATATACAGCGCCCTGCGAAGCGACGCATGTCCGGCTTTACTCATCCGGCTGGCCCTGTTCACACTGCTGCCTGATTCATACCGCCGCGGCGTCAGACCCGCAAAAGCGGCGAACTGCCTGGCATGGGTGAAGCGCTCCTTCAGACCGGTATAAGCCAGTAATACCGCGGACGTTTTCTCCCCGATGCCCGGGATACTTTCCAGCAGCTTCCTGCGGTGCTTCATATCCGGGTCATCATCCGTCAGGTCCTTTATCTGCTTTTCGATGCGCTTAAGTTCGGCATGAAGCCACAGCAGATGGGCGTCTATACTCGGACGCTGCACCTCACGCGCTGTCTCCAGGCGGTTCAGCTCCTGCGTGTGCATGTCCGTCAGCGACTGATGGCGCAGCACCAGAGCCCGCAGGGCCCGTTCAACCGGATGCGGGGCTTCCCACGCCGGAGGGCGCTTCTGACGACAGAACTCTGCCAGCATACGGGCATCCACTGCATCGGTTTTGCTGCGCAGACCTTCACTCTGTGCAAAGGCTTTACCCAGGGCGGGGTTGATGACGGAGACGGTGTAACCGGCATCACTGAGATGAGCGGCAACGTCTTCCATATACGTACTGGTGGCTTCCATGCAGATATGTGCCGGTGCCACGCGATGACCGCTGAGCCAGCGGAGAAGTTCGTCGTGGCCCTTCGGGGTGTTGGCAAATTTTTTGCTGCGGTGACGGCCATCAGGCCGCAACACATCGACATCCAGCTTAGCTTTAGAGACATCGATACCGATAAAATGAAGTTCCTGTTCCATAGTGAGACCAGCCTTGTGAATGCGGATTACCGGGAAAACCGGTCCATGATACTGTCCGGTTTGTCACTTGTGGAGAACGGCGGTCCGCTGCATAAATCTACGTCACAGGTTATTAGCCTGAGGCCTGATACGGCATGCGGACCGCATGGCAGAGAGAACTGGCCGGTTCTCCCTGCACTGAAGGGATAATACAAGGCCTGATAAGCAGAGCGCCATCAGGCAATCAATGCCGGATGGCGGCTTCGCCTTATCCGGCCTACGGAAAATTAAATCACGCCCTGGCCGAACATCGCGTCGGCGACTTTTACAAAGCCCGCGATATTGGCGCCGCGCACGTAGTTGGTCTGCTTGTCTTCGCCGCCATACTCCACGCAGGCGTGGTGGATATCCAGCATAATGTGGTGCAGACGGGCGTCCACTTTTTCCGCTTTCCAGCTCAGACGCGCGGCGTTCTGCGCCATCTCCAGACCGGAAGTGGCAACGCCGCCTGCGTTTGCCGCTTTACCCGGCGCGAACAGGACACCAGCGTCGAGGAACAGGTCGGTAGCTTCGATGGTGGTCGGCATGTTGGCGCCTTCGGCGACCGCCTTCACGCCGTTGGCGATCAGCATACGCGCGGCGTCAACATCCAGTTCGTTCTGCGTCGCACACGGCAGGGCGATATCCACCGGCACCGACCACGGCTGTTTGCCTTCCAGCCAGGTCAGGCCAAACTCTTTGGCATAAACGGACAGGCGGCTGTCACGATTTGCTTTGATTTCGCACAGGCGCGCCAGCTTCTCTTTGCTGAAGCCGCTTTCATCCACCACCGTACCGCTGGAATCCGATGCCGTCACCACGCGTGCGCCAAATTCCATTGCTTTTTCAATAGCGTATTGCGCCACGTTGCCGGAGCCGGAAACCGCCACGCGCATCCCTTCGAAACCGAGGCCGTGACGTTTGAGCATCGCTTCGGTGAAGTACACCAGCCCATAGCCGGTGGCTTCCGGACGGATCAGGCTGCCGCCGAAAGAAAGCCCTTTGCCGGTAAAGACGCAGGCGCTGTTATTGGATAGCTTACGCATCATCCCGGCCATAAAGCCCACTTCGCGGCCGCCGACGCCGATATCCCCGGCCGGAACGTCAGTATCCGGCCCCAGGTGGCGGTAGAGCTCGGTCATCAGCGCCTGGCAAAAGCGCATCACTTCGCCTTCGCTTTTGCCTTTCGGATCGAAATCGCTGCCGCCTTTCCCGCCGCCCATCGGCAGGGTGGTGAGGGCGTTTTTAAAGGTTTGCTCAAAGCCGAGGAATTTCAGGATGGAGAGGTTAACCGAGGGGTGGAAGCGCATCCCGCCTTTGTACGGGCCAATCGCCGAGTTAAACTGCACGCGCCAGGCGCGGTTAACCTGAACCTGATTGCGGTCGTCGAGCCACACGACGCGAAACTGGATCACACGCTCTGGCTCAACCAAACGTTCCAGTAATGACATTTCTCGATAACGTGGGTTTTGTTCAAGGAACGGCCACAGGGTGGTCATCACTTCACGAACGGCCTGCGCGAACTCGGTCTGATCCGGGTCGCGCTTTTGTACATGGTTGAAGAACGATTCCAGAGAGCGTGTCTGATCCATAGATATAAGTACCTCTTATATGTCAATAATGTGGTTGTCGTTGTTTTTTGTTAACGTATTTGCCGTTTTTGACTATACCACCAGCAATGTGACGGGAAGCAAGGAAAAAATCGTGAGGCCAGGCAAATTAATAACCCGCTCTCGGTCATAATAAAAAACGATGACGGCAGAGAGTAAAGTTTTCCGAAGAAATGACCGTTATAGTCAGAACAGATCCGTAATGTTAAGGAGTTCCAGTGCGATATTTCGTTATGGCAACCGCGCTGATGGCGCTCTCATTTTCCACGCTCGCTAACCCCCTGATTCGCCCGGAAGTGGAGGTGAACGTGCCGCCGGAGGTCTTTAGCAGCGGCGGCCAGCGCGCACAGCCCTGTGCTCAGTGCTGTATTTATCAGGATCGCGCCTATTCCGAAGGGGCAGTCATTAAGGCCGAAGGCGTGCTGTTGCAGTGCCAGCGAGATGAAAGGACGCTCAGCACGAATCCGCTGGTCTGGCGGCGCGTGAAAGTATAAAGGCGTTAAGCAGAGGAATATCGGCAGGCGCAAGCGGATAGTCCAGCGCGGCGACGGGGGCGCACCACGCGAGCTGCTGATGCTCATGGGCGGTTAACTCGCCGCGAAACGCCGGAACGTGCCAGGCGTGCAGATGTATCAATCGTCCTGAAACTTCGTGCTGATGGCTGGCGATATATGCCCCGATCGTGGCCTCAATCCCCAGCTCTTCCCTGAGTTCGCGAGCGAGCGCCTGCGGCTGCGTTTCGCCGGGTTCGACTTTCCCGCCGGCAAATTCCCACAAGCCCGCCTGATCCGCATGAGCCGGGCGCTGGGCGAGCAAAATTTTTCCATCGCGCTCAATAATGGCGGCGACCACGTCGAGAGTTTTCATCATATTCGTCAATGTTTAACAGCAGAAAGTGACATACTATCGTTATCTTTGTCTGACCAGAAGTCCCGGGAGTCCTCCTTGAACGATCCGCAACCGTGGGTTAAGCCATTAACCCGCCTTCCTTCAGGCCTGAAGCCGCTGACGATGGCCCAGAAAAAACACTATGGCGAGGTGCTGCACCCCACGCGCTGGTGGGGACGGATGCCGTTTCTGTTCTGGCTGGTGGCGCTGTTTGTCGGCTTTCTGGAGCGCAGGCGCGCGCGGCTGACGCCAGAGATGCGCGCGCTGCTGATGTCCCGCGTTTCGCAGGCGTGCCACTGCGCGTTCTGCATTGATGCGAACAGCCTGCGCCTGGCGGAACGCTGCGGCGCGATGGACAAAGTGCTGGCGGTCGCGCAGTGGCAAACGTCAGCGCTGTTCAGCGCGCAGGAGCGCGTGGCGCTGGCCTATGCCGATGCGGTTACCGCCACCCCGCCGCAGGTTGATGAGGCGCTGAAGGCGCAAATGAAACAGCATTTCAGCGATGACGAGATTAGCGAAATGACCGCGCTGCTGGCGTTTCAGAATCTCTCCGTGCGCTTTAACGCCGCGCTGGATATTCCATCCCAGGGGCTGTGCGACAGCCAGAAAGGAGCGCCGCGTGCTTGACCGTCATCTGCATCCGCGGCTGAAGCCGCTGTTACACCGCTGCGCCGGTCTGCTCGACAGGCCGGGCTTCTCCCCGGACGGGATCACGCTGACCGGCTTTGCCATCGGCGTGCTGGCGCTGCCGTTCCTCGCGCTGGAATGGTATCCGGCGGCGCTGGTCGCCATTGTGCTGAACAGAGTGCTTGACGGACTGGACGGCGCGCTGGCGCGGCGGCGAGGGCTGAGCGACGCGGGGGGCTTTCTCGATATCTCGCTCGATTTTCTGTTTTACGCGCTGGTGCCGTTCGGTTTTATTCTGGCGGATCCGCAGCAAAACGCGCTGGCGGGCGGCTGGCTGCTGTTCGCTTTTATCGGTACCGGCAGCAGTTTTCTGGCATTTGCCGCGCTGGCGGCGAAGCACAATATCGCGAATCCCGGCTATGCGCATAAATCGTTCTATTATCTGGGCGGGCTGACGGAAGGGGCGGAAACCATTTTCCTTTTCGTTCTGGCCTGCCTTTTACCGCACTATTTTGCGCCGATGGCGTGGATATTTGGCGCGCTGTGCTGGTTAACGACCGCAACGCGGGTCTGGAGTGGTTATCTGACGCTGAAAGCGCTTCAGCGTCAGGGGTGAGGTTTCGCCGGATCGCTTATCCGGCGTTTGAACGGTTACAGGCTGCTCTGCGGACCGCGCTCGCCGCGCGCTACCGGATTTTTCGGATCGCGGCTCCACTCGTACCAGCCGCCGTCATACACGGCGACGTTCTGCCAGCCCATCGCCCTGGCGTACATGAAGGTTTCTGAGGCGCGCCAGCCGGTGCCGCAGTAAAAAGCGACCTGCTGATCCGGCAGAATGTTCCACTGCTTCCACATCGCGGCGATATCGTCTGCGCTGCGCATGGTGCCGTCCGGGTTATGGAAATCTTCCATGTGGGTCGAGTCGCTGCCCGCATGACCCCAGCGCGCCCCGGCGATCTCGCCTTTCGGCTTGATGTAGCTGTAGCCGCTGGTGACGCCGATAAATTCCGGCCATGAGCGAATGCTGACCAGCGAGGCGTCCTGACGATGCAGCAGCCCGCGCGCCTGTTCCGTGTTCAGCATCAATTGCGGCTGCGCCGGAATGGTCGCGCCGAAATCCGTTTCAGGCTTCACTTGCGTCGGCGTTCCGCGCTCGACTGGTAAGCCTGCGTCGGACCAGCTTTGCCAGCCGCCGTCGAGCAGGCGCACGTCTTTTACCCCGGCGTAAAGCATAATTTGCGCCACGCGCGCAGCGGCATAGACGTCGCGCCCGTAGAGGATCATCGTGGTGTCGTGGCGAATGCCGTGTTTCGCCAGCATTGCTTTCAGGTCGGCATCAGAGACTTTGTTCCACAGCGGTTCGCTTTCCACCTCATTGGTGTCAATGTAACTGGCACCGGGAATATGGCTGAGCAGATAGAACTTCGGCGCGCCCCAGGCGACTTCGATCACCTTCCAGTCACCGGCGGGTTTCGCCGTTACCGCTTTCCCCTGTTGCAGATCGTGCAGCCATTGCGGATAGACCAGCTGTTCGAAATGCGCCAGTCGTTGCAGATGGGCAGGCGTCTGCAACGCATCGCTGAGCGTGGCGATCTGCTGAAGCCCCGCCTGTCGCAGACGAGTTTTCACTGCCTGAATATCGCCATTGCTGCCGTACAGCGCGACCGGCGTGTCGGTCTTGATCTGATGCTGTTTAAGCCAGTTGTCCAGCTGCTGGTCGCTCATCTTATCAAGCCAGCTGGCGGAAAGGTTAAGGGCGGAAGGTTCGTGTCCGGAAGGGCCGTTAAGGCTTTGCGGCCAGCCGTTGTAGAAGGCGCTTTGGCGGGTGTCGATCGCCGTTCCGTGCTGTTGTTGCAGCTGAGTAAAATTGAGCGCCTGCGCCATATCCTCAGCCCAGGAAGAAGCGCAAGCCAGCCCAAGAGCCATTGCCAGCGCGGTCATTTGAGAAACACGTTTCATCTAATTGCCCGACGTTGAGATAAGAGGGCGTCATTCTGGGCCTCCTTGCGGCGAAAAACTTTGCGTTAACGCAGGGTGTATGCAATTCACGATGGCGGCGTCAGGTACAACACGCGTCCGCCGGACGGTATATCCTGCTCATCATGAGTGACCTGCACCACCGGAATATTGCGGCGGCGTACTTCGGCAAACACCCACTGGCGGAAATCGGCGCGCCGGTCGGCGTCAAGACGGCTGAAGGGTTCGTCGAGCAGCAGCGCCCGCGGCTGCGCCAGCAGGGCGCGAAGCAGGGCAATCCGCGCGCGCTGACCACCGGAGAGCGACGCCGGATCGCGGGAGAAAAACCCCGCCATCCCCGCGTGCTCCAGCGCATGAAGCACCGCGTCTCGCCGCGATGCGCCTTTCACCCCCGCGGGCAGCGCCAGCAGCAGATTTTGCCCGACGCTGAAGTGATCAAACAGCAGCGCATCCTGAAATAAAATGCCCACCTGCCGCGCGGCGGTGGGCAGCAGGTCGATTCGCCGATCGTCGAGCCACATTTCGCCTTCGGCCGTTAGCGGAGACGACAGCGCGCCCACCATCCAGGCCATCAGCGAGGACTTACCGCAGCCGGAAGGCCCCATTAAGGTGACAATGTCACCTTTTGCCACGTCGAAAGTTAACGGCCCGCAAAGCCGGGTATGTTTCAGAGCGAGAGAAAGATGGCGAACGGTAAGCATCAGCGCAGTCCTTGTCGGGCGCGCCCGACCCAGTGTGAAATTCCGCCTGCCAGCATAAAGACCAGCAGCGGCAACAGCATTTGCCACAGCGCCTGCGCCGCCATGATCCCGCTACTGCCGCCGCTGCTGAGCGCGACGGCCTCTGTCGTCAGCGTGGGAAAGCGCCCCGCGCCGAGCCACAGCGTCGGCATATATTGCGCAATGCTGACCGAGAAGCCGACCGCCAGCGCGGCCAGCGCCGGGCGCAGCATCAGCGGACATTTCAGGTAGCAGAAAATCCGCAGCGGCGACCAGCCCAGCGTTTGCGCGACCAGCACCAATCGCGGGTCGATGCTTTGCCAGGCAGGCTTCAGCACAAACAGCATCCACGGCGTCACCCACAGCAGATGTCCCCAGATCAGCGTGGTATACAGGCCGTCCTGTCCGAGACGCAGCGCAATGGCGTATTGTCCGGCAACCAGCGGTAGCGCCGGAAGAAAAATCGGCAGCCATACCCAGCGGTGACCGCGCTGCGGCCCCCACTCCAGCCAGAGCAGCAGGATTATCAGCGCCAGTACGCTGGCGATAATGCCCGACAGCAGGCTGTTGTTCAGCGCCTCGCGATCGAGGGCGGAATGGGTGGCGGTAGCGGCCAGGACGACGGCGCAGAGAAGCCCCGTCAGCGGCAGAAGGCGTGTGAGGATGCCGCCCGCCAGCGCCGGAGAGTGACGCTGACGCAGGCCGCTGACGTCAAGAAACGTTCGCCGCCAGCTGCGCCAGAAAAGATAAGCGGGCAGCGCGAAAACGATGGGCAGCAGCGCCAGCAGCAGGCTTGCCAGCGTGCCTTTGATCTGCTGCGCGCTGTCGCCCTGGCTTAACCATTGCCAGCTTAGAACCGCCAGCGTCGGCGGGTTGCCGGGGCCGAGAATCATCGCCACATCCACCGTCGACAGCGTCCAGGCGATCACCGCCAGCATTATCGCCCCCAGCGCGGGCGCGGTGGCGGGCAGGATCAGCCAGCGGAGCGCCTGCCAACGGCTGTAGCCGAGGGAATCGAGAACCACCATGTGCTGCGTAAGCCGTTTTTCGCTCAGTACGACCGCCAGCACCCACAGTACAAAGGCGCTCTCTTTAACCGCCAGCGTGACGCCCATTCCGATAGCGTAGCCGTCCATCGGCGGCGTCAGAAACGGCAGTGCGCGCCAGAGTAAGCCGCCATCGGCAAACAGCAGCAGCGCCGCGCTGGCGAACGCGACGTGGGGGATCGCCAGCAGCCACGGCAGCCGTCTGCTCAGCTGACGCCATTTGTCACCGGGCCAGATCGCCACGACGATCGCCAGGGCGATAAACAGCGCGCCGGCGGCGGCAATCAGTACCGAAACGAGGGTAGCCAGCAGGGCCTGCGGCAACTGCGGATCGGCGAACAGCGCCTGCCAGTTCGCCAGCGAAAAAGCGGGCCGGAGCAGCAGAAAGGCGGCAGGCGGCAGCGGCGAGTAGACGACTGCCATGCCCAGCCATGCCAGCAGGATCAGCGCGTACCGTAACGGCGCAGCCATTCCTGCTCCAGTGCGTTAACCCAGGCCGCGTGCGGTTCAGGCAGTACGGCGGGCAGACCCGCTGGGGTATAAGCGGCTAACGCCTCCCGCTGGGCGGCGGGCAGCTTTTGCGGATCCAGCACCGACGGGTCGCCCCAGATGGTCGGATCGGCCTTGCGCAGCTGCGCCTGCGGCGAAAGCAGGAAGTTCGCCACCACTTTGGCTCCGGCGCTGGCGCGGGCGTTAGCCGGGATGGTCACGAAGTGGACGTTGCCAATCATGCCTGTGGAAAAGCCGAAGCTGTAGCTGCTTGCGGGCAGTTCGCCGCTGGCGATTTTTTGCTGCGCGTGGGCCGGATTAAAGGTCATCGACAGGCGCAGCGTGCCGCTGTTTAACAGGGTATCCATTCGCGCCGGGGTGGGGGGGAAATCTTTTCCCTGCCGCCACAGGTACGGATGCAGGGCGTCGAGATAGTGCCACAAAGGGGCGGTCACCTCAGTGAACGAGGCGTTATCCGGCGCCGTGTTAAGGGCTTCCGGGCGCCTGGTCAGCGAAATCAGCAGCTGTTCCAGGAAGGCCGTACCGGTGAAATCCGGCGGTCGCGGGTAGCTGACGGCGCCCGGATGGGCTTTGGCGAACGCCAGCAGCGCCTGCGGACTTTGCGGCGGCTGCGGCGTGACCTTACGGTCGGCGATAAAGGTTAGTTGCGCGCCGCCCCAGGGGGATTCTGCGCCGTCGGTGGGAATGGAAAAATCTTCGCGCACCGGCTTTTGCGTATCGACGTAGCGCCAGTCTGGCAGCGTTTCCGCCCAATGACTTTGCAACAGTCCCGCCTGTTTCAGCGTGCGGAAGTTTTCGCCGTTCACCCACAGCAGATCCACCGAACCGCCGCTTTTGCGTCCGGCGGCGGCTTCGGTCTGGATGCGCCTGACCGCATCGGCGGCATCCGCCAGATGGACGATTTTAAGATCGATGGCATAATGGGTTTTCATCTCGCCGCTGACCCAGTCCAGATACCGGTTGATTGCGCTGTCGCCGCCCCAGGCGTTAAACCATACCGTCTGGCCTTTGGCCTCCTCTTTGATCTGCTGCCAGCTCTCCGCAGCATGAAGCTGGGCGCTTAACAAAAGGCCGGCAATAACATATCCCCAACGCATCGTTACTCCTGAATAAAACGTGTCGCCAGCCAGCGAGAGGCCAGCGGTAAAAGCCCGAGCAGGGCGAAGGCGGCCAGCATAGCCGGAGAGAGAATCTCACGCATTGATGTCAGCTGACTTAACTGGCGTCCGGCGTTCAGATAAACCAGCGTGGCGGGCAGCATCCCCAACTGGCTGACCCACCAGTAGCGGCGAACGCCAACGGTCGTTAATCCCGCCAGCAGATTCACCATCACAAACGGGAACAGCGGCATCAGGCGTAGCGCAAAAAGGTAGAATACGCCGTCCCGCGCCATGCCGCGATTCAGCGCCGCCATCTGGCGGCTGAAACGGCGCGTTACCTGTTCACGCAGCAGGTAGCGGCTGGCGAGCATCGCCAGCGTGGCCCCCAGCGTCGAGGCGAAAGAGACCAGCAGCGCGCCCTGGCAAAGACCAAACAGCGCCCCGCCGAGCAGGGTCAGCAGCGCAGCGCCGGGAACGGACAGCGCCGCCACCGCGGTGTAGAGCAGAAAATAGAGCGCCGCGCAGAGAAAAGGCGACTGGCGCTGCCAGTCCGCCAGCAGAGAATGATTGCGCCTGATCGTCTCAAGGGTAAGAAGGCCGGGGGGCATCGCCCATACCACCCCGACTATACAGAGGACGATCAGGCCCGTTAACAGGCGTTTCTTTGACTTCACCGGCGTCGATCAAACGTCAAACTTCGCCCACACCGGCGCGTGATCGGACGGTTTTTCCATGCCGCGAATCGCATAGTCGATGCCGGTTTCCACGCAGCGCTCCGCCAGCGGCTGGCTGGCCAGCAGCAGATCGATGCGCAGGCCGCGGTTATCGTCAAACCCTTTCGAGCGGTAGTCAAACCAGGAGAATTTATCGTTCGTTTCCGGGTGCGCATGGCGGAAGGTGTCCACCAGCCCCCAGTTCAGCAGGCGGTCCATCCATTCGCGCTCTTCCGGCAGGAAAGAGCATTTCCCGGTGCGCAGCCAGCGCCTGCGGTTCTCTTCACCGATGCCAATATCGCGATCTGACGGGCTGATATTCATATCACCCATGATTAGTACGGGATTATCGCGCTTCAGTTCGCTGTCGAGGTAATTCTGTAAGTTCTGATAAAACTGCGCTTTGGCCGGGAATTTAAGCGGATGGTCGCGGCTTTCGCCCTGCGGGAAATAGCCGTTGATAACGGTGACATTGCCCAGCGGCGACGGGAGTTCCGCCATGATGATCCGGCGCTGCGCCTCCTCGCCATCGTCCGGGAAGCCGCGGCGAACGGCAATGGGCGTCTCTTTGGTCAGCAGCGCCACGCCGTAATGGCCTTTCTGGCCGTGATAAAAGACGTTGTAGCCGAGCCTGGCGACATCCTCGAGCGGGAACATGTCATCATGAACTTTTGTCTCCTGCAGGCCAATGACGTCCGGTTGGTGTTTTTCGACGATGGCTTCCAGTTGATGAGGTCTGGCGCGCAGGCCGTTGATATTAAAAGAGACAAATTTCATAGTCGCTGCCACTTTACTGGGTGAATAGTGCAGGGATGGTAGCAGAATTTCCGCTGCCTGACTGCCACTTGTCGCCAGTTTCCGCGAATGATGGCGAATACGATTAACGATGGGGCACAGCCTGCGCTTTTTATGGGCAGAGTGCTGCGCAATGAGGCAATACTTTCCGGTAAATTTCGCAGGCGATCACAAATCCAGAATTATATTTGGTTTTTGCATAATACTTCAGATTTTCATCCATTAGTTCCTCTTTCCGGTAAATATATTCACTTTTTATGCAATAAAAGTGCATATCGTCAGGTTTTAAGCCGTTGATTTTGCGTTTCCGGCTCTCGTTTATGCATTTTTCCTCTGGCTGGCATGAAGTCTGCAATCTACATTTACAGCGCAAACGCTACTTTTTATTAACATATAAATAACTTTTTATTTACCGTTGAGGTTGCTATGTCTCAGTCAATTACGCGTGAAAATTTTGATGAATGGATGATGCCCGTTTATGCCCCCGCGCCTTTTATTCCGGTTCGCGGCGAAGGTTCACGCTTGTGGGATCAGCAGGGAAATGAGTATATCGACTTTGCTGGCGGCATTGCGGTTAATGCCCTGGGACATGCGCACCCGCAGCTGCGCGAGGCGCTGAACGAGCAGGCCAGCAGGTTCTGGCATACCGGCAATGGCTATACCAACGAACCGGCGTTGCGTCTGGCGAAAAAGCTTATCGACGCCACTTTTGCCGACCGCGTTTTTTTCTGTAATTCCGGCGCGGAAGCCAACGAAGCGGCGCTCAAGCTGGCGCGCAAATATGCCCACGATCGCTACGGCAGTGACAAGAGCGGTATCGTGGCGTTCAAAAACGCTTTTCATGGCCGTACGCTGTTCACCGTCAGCGCAGGCGGACAGCCTGCCTATTCTCAGGACTTCGCGCCGCTGCCGCCGGAGATCCGCCATGCGGTGTATAACGATATTAACTCCGCCAGCACGCTGATTGACGATACCACCTGCGCGGTGATCGTCGAGCCGATGCAGGGCGAGGGCGGCGTGGTGCCTGCCACTCCCGCGTTTTTACAGGGGCTGCGCGAGCTGTGCGACCGTCACAATGCGCTGCTGATTTTTGACGAAGTGCAGACCGGCGTTGGCCGTACTGGCGAACTGTATGCCTATATGCACTACGGCGTTACGCCGGATCTTCTGACCACCGCCAAAGCGCTGGGCGGCGGTTTCCCCATCGGCGCGCTGCTGGCGAGCGAAAAATGCGCCAGCGTGATGACGGTCGGTACGCACGGCACCACCTACGGCGGCAATCCGCTGGCCACCGCCGTTGCCGGAACGCTGCTGGATATCGTCAATACGCCCGACATGCTGAACGGCGTGAAGCAGCGCCACGCCTGGTTTGTCGAACGCCTGAACGCCATTAACCTGCGCACCGGCCTGTTCAGCGAAATTCGCGGGCTGGGGCTGCTGATTGGCTGCGTTCTCAGCGCGGAGTATGCCGGAAAGGCCAAACAGATCTCACAGTACGCCGCCAGCGCAGGCGTCATGGTGCTGATTGCCGGGGCTAACGTGGTGCGCTTCGCGCCTGCGCTGAACATCAGCGAGGAAGAGGTCGCTAGCGGGCTGGATCGCTTTGCGCTCGCCTGCGAACAGATTAAAGCGGGAGGCTCATCATGATGGTTATCCGCCCCGTTGAACGCGCTGATGTGGCGGCGCTGATGCAGCTGGCCGGTAAAACCGGCGGCGGGCTGACGTCGCTGCCAGCCGATGAAGCGACGCTTGTTGCGCGCATTGAGCGCTCGCTTAAAACCTGGCGCAACGAACTGCCCAACAGCGAGCAGGGCTTTGTCTTTGTGCTGGAAGACACCGAAACCGGTACTGTCGGCGGCATCTGCGCGATTGAAGTGGCGGTCGGCCTGAACGATCCCTGGTACAACTATCGCGTGGGGACGCTGGTGCATGCTTCCAAAGAGCTGAACGTGTATAACGCGCTGCCGACGCTGTTTCTCAGTAACGATCACACCGGTAGCAGCGAACTGTGCACCCTGTTTCTCGACCCGGCGTGGCGTAAAGAGGGCAATGGCTATCTGTTGTCGAAATCGCGTTTTATGTTTATGGCGGCGTTTCGCGACAGGTTTAATGAAAAAGTGGTGGCGGAAATGCGCGGCGTCATTGATGAGAACGGCTACTCTCCGTTCTGGCAAAGCCTCGGCAAACGCTTTTTTTCGATGGAGTTTAAGCGGGCGGATTATCTTTGCGGCACCGGACAAAAAGCCTTTATTGCCGAACTGATGCCCAAGCATCCTATCTATACCCATTTTCTTTCCCCACAGGCGCAGGCGGTAATCGGCGAGGTACACCCGCAGACGGCGCCCGCCCGCGCGGTGCTGGAAAAAGAGGGGTTTCGCTACCGTAACTACATCGATATTTTCGACGGCGGACCGACGCTGGAGTGCGACATCGACCGGGTGCGGGCGATTCGTAAAAGCCGGCTGGTGGAGGTGGCCGAAGGGCAGCCCGCGGCGGGCGATTTTCCGGCCTGCCTGGTCGCCAATGAAAACTATCATAACTTCCGCGTCATGCTGGTGCGCGCTGACCCGGATATGCAACGGCTGGTGCTGACTGCGGCGCAGCTGGATGCCCTTAAATGTCAGGCGGGAGCGCGCGTGCGCTTCGTGCGTCTTTGCGCTGAGGAGAAAACGGTATGACGCTATGGATTAATGGCGACTGGGTCACCGGTCAGGGTGAACGTCGGGTGAAACAGGATCCGGTGAAGGGCGATGTGCTCTGGCAGGGTCATGATGCCGATGCCGCGCAGGTGATGCAGGCCGCCCACGCCGCCCGCGCCGCGTTTCCTGGCTGGGCGCGACGCCCGTTCAGCGAACGTCAGGCGATAGTTGAAAAATTCGCCGCTCTGCTGACGGAAAATAAAACGCAGCTGACGGAAATTATCGCCCGCGAAACCGGCAAGCCGCGCTGGGAAGCGGCGACCGAAGTCACGGCGATGATCAATAAAATCGCCATCTCGGTGCAGGCTTATCACGCCCGCGCCGGCGAGCGGCACAGTGAACTGCCTGACGGCGCGGCGACGCTGCGGCATCGTCCCCACGGCGTACTGGCGGTCTTTGGTCCATATAATTTCCCCGGCCATTTGCCGAACGGCCATATCGTCCCGGCGCTGCTGGCGGGCAATACGCTGCTGTTTAAGCCCAGCGAACTGACGCCGTGGAGCGCAGAGGCGGTGGTTAAACTCTGGCAGCAGGCGGGATTACCGCACGGCGTGCTGAATCTGTTGCAGGGGGGACGGGAAACCGGCCAGGCGCTGAGCGCGCTGGATACGCTTGACGGGCTGCTGTTCACCGGCAGCGCCAGTACCGGCTATCAGCTGCATCGCCAGCTTGCCGGTCAGCCGGAAAAAATACTCGCGCTGGAAATGGGCGGCAACAATCCGCTGATCGTGGAAAATCCGGCTGACATTGATGCCGCGATGCATCTGACCATCCAGTCGGCGTTTATTACCGCCGGACAGCGCTGTACCTGCGCGCGCCGGCTGCTGGTGAAGAAGGGCGCGCAGGGCGATGCCTTTCTTGCGCGTCTTGTGGCGGTGAGCCAGCGCATTCAGCCGGGTCGCTGGGACGCCGGGCCGCAGCCGTTTATCGGCGGGCTGATTTCAGCGCAGGCGGCGCGCCAGGTCTATGATGCCTGGCAACGTCTGGCGGCGCTGGGAGGCCGGACCCTGCTGGCGCCGCGCCTGATTGAAGAGGGGACTTCGCTGCTGTCGCCGGGAATCATTGAGCTGAGCGGCGTGGCGAACGTCCCGGATGAAGAGGTATTTGGCCCGCTGCTGGGAGTCTGGCGCTACGATAGTTTTGCCGACGCCATTGCGCTGGCGAACGCTACCCGCTACGGGCTGTCGTGCGGGTTGATCTCCCCCGACCGCGCGCAGTTCGACCAGCTGCTGCTTGAGGCGCGGGCGGGGATCGTCAACTGGAATAAGCCGCTGACCGGCGCTGCCAGCACCGCGCCGTTTGGCGGCGTGGGAGCCTCCGGCAACCATCGCCCCAGCGCGTGGTATGCCGCTGATTATTGCGCATGGCCGATGGCGAGTCTGGAATCACCGGCGCTGTCCCTGCCGGAGACCCTCAGTCCCGGGCTCGATTTTTCACATGAGGATGCGGTATGAGAGCGCGCGAGGTGAATTTTGACGGGCTGGTCGGGCCGACGCACCACTATGCCGGGCTGTCTTATGGCAATGTGGCCTCTGTGCAGCATCGCTTTCAGGTGTCGAATCCGCGGCTGGCCGCGAAGCAGGGTCTGCTGAAAATGAAAGCGCTGGCCGATGCGGGCTATCCGCAGGGGGTGATCCCGCCGCATGAACGTCCGTTTATCCCGGCGCTGCGCCAGCTCGGCTTTCGCGGCAGCGATGAGCAGATCGTGGAAAACGTCGCGCGCCAGGCCCCGCAGTGGCTCTCCAGCGTCAGCTCAGCGTCGCCGATGTGGGTGGCGAACGCGGCAACGGTCGCGCCCTCTGCCGACACTCTGGACGGCAAGGTGCATCTGACGGTGGCGAACCTGAACAATAAGTTCCACCGTTCGCTGGAAGCGCCGACCACCGAAGCGCTACTGCGCGCCATTTTCCGCGACGAAGCCTATTTTACCGTCCATCCGGCGCTGCCGCAGGTGGCGATGTTTGGCGATGAAGGGGCGGCGAATCATAACCGGCTGGGCGCGGAGTATGGCGAACCCGGTATCCAGCTTTTCGTCTACGGGCGTGAGGAGGGCAACCGGACCCGGCCTTCCCGCTATCCGGCACGGCAGACCCGCGAGGCCAGCGAAGCCGTGGCGCGGCTGAACCAGGTAAATCCGCAGCAGGCACTTTTTGTCCAGCAGCATCCGGAGGTCATCGATCTCGGCGTGTTTCACAACGATGTGATTGCGGTGGCGAATCGTGAAGTGCTGTTCTGCCATGAGCAGGCCTTTGCCAGGCAGGAGGAGGTATTGCGCCAGCTGCGCCTGCGGGTGCCGGGCTTTACGCCGGTGGTAGTGCCAGCGTCAGACGTCTCCGTTTCTGACGCGGTTTCAACCTACCTGTTTAACAGTCAGCTGTTAAGCCGTGAAGATGGCACTATGCTGCTGGTGTTGCCGCAGGAGTGCCGTGACCATGCTGGCGTGTGGCGCTATCTGAGTCATCTGCTCGAAGCCGATACCCCGATTCGCGATATGCGGGTCTTCGACCTGCGGGAAAGCATGTCCAACGGCGGCGGCCCGGCCTGCCTGCGTCTGCGGGTGGTGCTGACCGCTGAGCAACAGCTGGCGGTTAATCCGGCGGTAATGATGAACGACACGCTGTTCGATACGCTGAATGACTGGGTGGATCGCTACTATCGCGACCGGTTAACCGCAGCGGATCTCGCCGACCCGCAGCTGTTACGCGAAGGGCGGGAGGCGCTGGATACGCTGACGCAACTGCTACAGCTGGGGTCCGTTTATCCGTTCCAGCAGACGGGAGGCGAACATGGATAATTTTCTGGCCGCCACCCTTGGCGGAACGATGCCGGAGGGAAAAGAGGGGGCGAAAGCGCATTTTCACTGGCGCTGGACGCAGCCGGGCGTCCTCGAACTGATTCCGCAGGCGGCAACGGAAGGCGCGCTGGTAATCTCCGCTGGGATCCACGGTAATGAAACCGCGCCGGTTGAGATGCTGGATGCGCTGCTGCGGGCGTTGTCACGGGGCGAGATTGCGCTGCGCTGGCGTTTGCTGGTGATACTGGGCAATCCGCAGGCGCTGGCGGAGGGCAAACGCTACTGCCACAGCGATATGAACCGGATGTTTGGCGGACGCTGGCGGCAGTTTGCCCGGAGCGGCGAGACGCTGCGCGCGCGGCAGCTGGAGCGCTGCCTGGAGGATTTCTGGTCCGGGACGGCGGCATCGCGCCGCTGGCATCTGGATCTTCACACCGCTATCCGCGGTTCTCATCATCTGCGGTTTGGCGTCCTGCCGCAGCGGCTGGAGCCCTGGGATGAGGCGTTTCTCGCCTGGCTTGGCGCCGCCGGGCTGGAGGCGCTGGTTTTTCACCAGACGCCGGGCGGCACCTTCACCCATTTCAGCGCCGAGCATTTCGGCGCGCTCTCCTGCACTCTCGAGCTGGGTAAAGCGCTGCCGTTCGGGCAAAACGATCTGCGGCAGTTTACGCCGACGGCGGATGCGCTTTCCGCGCTGCTGAGGGGAGAACTCGTCACGACTCGCGGCGCGGCGCCGGTTCGCTATCGGGTGGTGTCGCAGATTACCCGCCGCAGCGAAGCGTTCATTCTGCATATGGACAGCCAGACGCTGAACTTTACGCCATTCAGCGAAGGCGCACTGCTGGCGGAAGATGGTGATGAGCGTTTTTTTGCCACCCATCCGGTGGAATATGTTCTTTTTCCCAATCCCGGCGTGGCGCCCGGATTACGCGCCGGCCTGATGCTGGAGAAAATAGCCTGATGCTGTTTCCACAGGCGCGGAACCGCCTGTGGCGCTTATATTTCAGCGGGGCGTAAAACAAATACGGATTATTCCTGGTAAACTGCTTTATTTATCATCACTGCTACGTTATAGTTCTGCATATTTCCTGCAAAATCAGTTGGTTGTTACATTTACTTTCAACTCTCCGCAATCATTTCTTATTTTCTCCATAATTGGCGAAATAGTGTTTTTTATACTTTCATTGTTTTACCGTTACTCTGACTAATTGACGATTAAGCCGCTAAAGTTAATTTCGTCAACACGGCGCTGTCCCTTTCATCAGCGACAGGAACGCCGGAAAAAATAACTGAAAGGAAGGATAAGAATATGCGTAAATTAACTGCACTGTTTGTTGCTTCAACGCTGGCTCTGGGCGCGGCTAACCTGGCTCACGCCGCTGACACAACGTCCGCCGCGCCGGCAGACGCAAAACCGATGATGCACCATAAAGGCAAATTCGGACCGCATCACGACATGATGTTTAAAGACCTGAACCTGACCGATGCGCAGAAGCAGCAGATTCGCGACATCATGAAAGACAAGCGTGACCAGATGAAGCGCCCGTCGGCTGATGAACGCCGCGCGATGCACGACATTATCGCCAGCGACAGCTTCGACAAAGCGAAAGCTGAAGCGCAGATTGCGAAAATGGAAGAACAGCGCAAGGCCAACATGCTGGCGCATCTGGAAACCCAGAATAAGATCTACAACATTCTGACCCCGGAACAGAAAAAGCAGTTTAATGCCAATTTTGAGAAGCGTCTGACAGAACGTCCGGCACATGACGGTAAAATGCCCGTACCTGCTGAGTAATCGCTTAGCGCTCTGATTCGGAAACCGCCGGTCTTGTTCATCCTCTCCCGTGAGGCGATGGACAGGACCGGCGGTTTTTTTTCTAAGACGTGTACTGCTGCCATTTGCGGCGCCGGAAGACGAAAACGGACGTTCAGGCCGGTGATAAAAAGTTGTGCGGAAAATTAGCTGATGGGGGGCATATGTTCCGGACCCAGCTCAATAATTTCACAGGCGCCTGAGATGAGGGGCTTGCAGAGAATTTTGTAGCCATCATGATCAAAACCCGCTGGCGTTTGCACCAGCGTCGCTACATTTTCCAGCGTCTCAACTGCTCCCAGCCACAGCCAGTTATTAATAATGTGGTACTGGGTCATCTGCGGGCGGCTCTCTTTCAACGCAATCGCACTTTTCCACGGCCAGCACACCACGCGCAGTTTTTCCAGCGCGGCCTGCAAACGAGCGGCGTGATCGTCAGGGCTCTCTCTACCGCAGCAGGCGCCAGCGCAACGTTTTAACGCCGAGCGAAAACAGGCGCGACCACGGCTTAGCGGCTCAAGGCCGAGCAGTCCGTAACACAATTTTTGTTCGTCGGCGAGGGTCTGCAACGCCTGTAGCGCGGCGCGGCGGTTGGCAAAAAGGCCGAACAGGTTCGGCGCGTGGGAAAAATCGACCTCCCGGGCGTAGACCACCTCAACCTGACCGTTGGCAAGCCTGAGCGCGCAGAGCTGACGGTTACGCCGCAGACGCTTATTAAACAGCGGCTGCTGCTCTTTAATCAGCCTGGCTTCCAGCAGCAGCGCGCCAATCTCCCCGGCGGTGCAGATCCAGCTGATGCGTCGCGACTGGCGCAGCATCGCCGCTTCATCGGCGGTGCGCAGGTGCGACAGCACCCGGCTGCGGATATTGACGCTTTTGCCGATGTACAGCGGCATTGCTTCGCTTTCGCCGTGAAACAGATACACCCCCGGAACGGAGGGCAATGCCTCCAGAAAGGGGCGCAGATGTTCGGGATATTCGTAAATAGCTGCTGCTTCAAACTCGAGACGAGGGGCTGATTGACGCCGTACCACTGTTGACTCCGGATGCTGGTTATTCATCCAGTATAACAGCGCAGGGGAGATTAAAAAAGAGGCGCTGCGTTGAGAGGGCCGGACAGGACGCGGGCGTCGTCATCCGGCCACGGGCAATTACTGTTTCCAGAAGTCGTCAAAGACGGTAATCGGCGGACGGCGCTTGTGCTCCGTCTTCAGATACCAGCCTTCGATGATGCTGGCGATAGCAGGATCAATCGCTTTGCCTTCGAGGTAATCATCGATATTGTCATAGCTGACGCCAAGCGCGGCTTCATCCGGCAGAGAAGGGCGGTCATCTTCCAGATCGGCGGTTGGCGCTTTCTTATACAGATGTTCCGGGCAGCCCAGCGCCGCAAGCAGCTGCTTGCCCTGACGTTTATTCAGGCGAAACAGTGGGTTGATATCGGTACCGCCGTCGCCGTATTTGGTGAAGAAACCGGTGATCGCCTCTGCCGCATGATCGGTGCCGACCACCACGCCGCCGGTCATACCGGCGATGCTGTACTGCGCTTTCATGCGTTCACGCGCCTTTTCGTTGCCGCGCACAAAGTCGCTCAGTTCGATGCCCGCGTCGCGCAGCGCCTGTTCGCTTGCCAGCACCGCGCTTTTAATATTGACGGTCAGCACGCGGTCGGGCTGGATAAATTCGAGCGCGTCCTGGCAGTCCTGTTCGTCGAATTGCACGCCGTAAGGCAGACGCACCGCGATAAACTGCAGCGCCGCGTTGCCGGTTTCCTGGCGCAGCTCAGTGATGGCCATCTGGCACAGTTTCCCTGCCAGCGTAGAGTCCTGGCCGCCGCTGATACCCAGCACCAGACTTTTCAGAAAGGAATAGCGTTGCAGATACGCTTTCAGAAAATCCACGCTGCGGCGAATCTCTTCCTGCGGATTAATATGCGGCTTTGCGCCCAGCGCCTGGATGATCTCTTGTTGCAGAGACATTGAACCCCTCCCAATGTGAAAAGAATAAAGCTGTCTGTGTTAAAGCTAACCTGTTGTCGGGGAAACGACAAGTGAGCGCAGGCTGAGTGACGTTTAAAACGACATCCCACTGTTTTATTAGAATCTTCTGAAACAACCTTTGTGTGAATTGTCACCTTGAAAAATCCGATGATGTATTCCAGGCTTACATAACACGCTGAAAAACAAGAGGACGGAAAATGAACAAGAACTTAGCAGGAATTTTAAGCGCAGCGGCAGTATTGACCATGCTGGCAGGGTGTACGGCTTACGATCGTACGAAAGACCAGTTTGTGCAGCCGGTCGTCAAAGATGTTAAAAAAGGCATGAGCCGCACTCAGGTTGCCCAGATTGCCGGTAAGCCGTCTTCCGAAGTCAGCATGATTCATGCGCGCGGCACCTGCCAGACCTACATTTTGGGTCAACGTGATGGTAAAGCCGAAACCTACTTTGTCGCCCTTGACGACACCGGCCATGTCATTAACTCTGGCTACCAGACCTGCGCCGAATATGACACCGATCCGCAGGCTCCGAAGCAGTAATCACTGATTAAAGCCTGAACAACGCGGATAACCGGCCCCTGGGCCGGTTTTTTTTGTCGCTAATGATCTTAATTATTGCTGCGAATTATTTGCCCGAAATGTGAAGAGGGTCATAGCTCCAGGTCAATGAGAAACAATTTGAAAGGTCAATGAAATACCATCAGCGGGCCCGATATCGTATACTCGTTTCAGACACAGAAATAAGTTTTCGGTTACGCAGGTTGATCAGCGCATGGATGCAGGTCTGAGACTTGCGGCGTGTCTGGTTAACAGATAATCGCACATGAGGATGGTTTTTATGGAAAAGAAACACATTTATCTGTTTTGCTCCGCGGGCATGTCTACCTCTCTACTGGTTTCCAAAATGCGCGCCCAGGCTGAGAAATATGAAGTACCGGTTATTATTGAAGCATTCCCGGAAACCCTGGCCGGGGAAAAAGGTCCCGCAGCGGACGTCGTCTTATTAGGTCCGCAAATTGCTTATATGTTGCCCGAAATTCAGCGTTTGTTACCCAACAAGCCTGTAGAAGTGATTGACTCGCTGCTGTATGGCAAGGTCGATGGTTTAGGCGTGCTTAAGGCTGCGGTTGCAGCAATTAAAAAAGCCGCAGCAAATTAATATTTTTAATTTTTCCCGTCAAAGAGTTATTTCATTTACATATACCGCAATGTCTGATTGCGGTTTTTAAGGGTATTTTTCTATGAGTAACGTCATTGCTTCACTTGAAAAGGTACTCCTTCCTTTTGCTGTTAAAATCGGAAAGCAACCGCACGTTAATGCAATCAAAAACGGTTTTATTCGCTTAATGCCGTTAACCCTCGCGGGGGCCATGTTTGTATTAATCAATAACGTTTTCCTCAGCTTTGGGGAGGGGTCGTTTTTTTATTCCCTCGGCGTTCGTCTGGATGCCTCCACCATTGAAAATCTTAATAGTCTGAAAGGTATTGGCGGCAACGTCTATAACGGTACGTTAGGGATTATGTCGTTAATGGCGCCGTTCTTTATCGGTATGGCGCTGGCGGAAGAACGCAAAGTTGACGCGCTGGCGGCAGGATTATTATCCGTCGCGGCGTTCATGACCGTTACCCCTTACAGCGTTGGCGAAGCCTATGCGGTTGGCGCTAACTGGCTGGGCGGCGCGAATATTATTTCCGGTATTATTATCGGCCTGGTCGTTGCGGAGTTGTTCACTTTTATTGTCCGCCGCAACTGGGTTATCAAATTACCGGATAGCGTACCGGCTTCCGTTTCCCGCTCATTCTCGGCGCTCATTCCTGGCTTTATTATCCTTTCTATTATGGGGATTATCGCCTGGGCGCTGAACACCTGGGGAACAAACTTCCACCAGATCATTATGGATACCATCTCTACGCCGCTGGCGTCGCTGGGCAGCGTTGTGGGCTGGGCTTACGTTATTTTTGTCCCGCTGCTGTGGTTCTTCGGTATTCACGGCTCCCTGGCGCTGACCGCGCTCGACAGCGGCATCATGACGCCGTGGGCGCTGGAAAACATTGCCATCTATCAGCAGTACGGCTCCGTTGACGCGGCGCTGGCCGCCGGTAAGACCTTCCACATCTGGGCAAAACCGATGCTGGATTCGTACATCTTCCTCGGCGGCAGCGGCGCAACGCTCGGCCTGATTATCGCTATCTTTATCGCCTCTCGTCGCGCGGATTACCGTCAGGTAGCGAAGCTGGCGCTGCCGTCAGGCATCTTCCAGATTAACGAACCGATTCTGTTTGGCCTGCCGATTATTATGAACCCGGTAATGTTTATCCCGTTCATTCTGGTACAGCCGATTCTGGCCGCGATTACGCTGGTGGCGTACTATCTGGGCATTATCCCGCCGATTACAAACATCGCGCCGTGGACCATGCCAACCGGTCTGGGGCCTTCTTTAACACCAACGGCAGCGTCGCCGCTCTGTTGGTTGCGCTGTTCAACCTTGGCATCGCGACCCTGATTTACCTGCCGTTTGTGGTGGTGGCGAACAAAGCGCAGAACGTCATTGACGAAGAGGAAAGCGAAGAAGACATCGCTAATGCCCTGAAATTTTAAGTTTAACCCGGTATGCGCAGCCGTATGCCGGGCCGTCAAAGAGGAATGATTTATGATGGATCTCGATAATATCACCGATACCCAGAGCGAAGCCGAAGAGCTTGAAGAAGTGGTGATGGGCCTTATCATCAACTCCGGGCAGGCGCGCAGCCTGGCTTACGCAGCGCTTAAGCAGGCGAAGCAGGGCGATTTTGAGGCGGCGAAAACGATGATGGAGCAGTCGCGGCTGGCGCTGAATGAGGCGCACCTGGTACAAACGAAGCTGATTGAAGGCGATCAGGGCGAAGGTAAAATGAAGGTCAGCCTGGTGCTGGTTCACGCCCAGGATCACCTGATGACCTCAATGCTGGCGCGCGAGCTGGTGTCAGAACTGATTGAGCTTCACGAAAAGCTGAGCAAGTAAGGAGTCGATGATGCAGCTACAGGCTACCGCTACCGCACCGGAAATTACCGTCGCCCATGAGCAACAGCTGTTTAACGGTAAAAATTTCCATGTCTTTATCTATAACAAGACAGAGAGCGCCTGTGGTCTGCATCAGCACGATTATTATGAGTTCACGCTGGTGCTGACCGGTCGCTATTATCAGGAGATCAACGGCAAGCGCGTACTGCTTGAGCGCGGCGATTTTGTGTTTATCCCGCTGGGGTCGCATCACCAGAGCTTCTACGAGTTCGGCTCTACGCGCATCCTCAACGTCGGTATCAGTAAGCACTTTTTTGAACAGCACTACAGCCCGCTTATGCCGTACTGCTTTGTGGCATCGCAGGTCTACCGTATCAACAGCGCATTTTTAACCTATGTCGAAACGGTCGTCGCGTCGCTTAACTTTCGTGATACCGGGCTGGAAGAATTTGTCGAAGTGGTCACCTTCTACATTATCAACCGTCTGCGCCATTATCGTGAGGAGCAGGTGCCCGACGATATTCCTCAGTGGTTAAAAGCGACTGTGGAAACCATGCATAACAAGGAGCAATTCGGCGAAAACGCGCTGGAAAATATGATTGCTCTGTCGGCAAAATCTCAGGAGTACCTGACGCGAGCGACCCAGCGCTATTACAGAAAAACGCCGATGCAGTTAATTAACGAAATTCGGATCAACTTCGCCAAAAAACAGCTGGAGATGACTAACTATTCGGTTACGGATATTGCTTTTGAAGCGGGCTACAGCAGTCCGAGTCTGTTTATTAAGACGTTTAAAAAAATGACGTCGTTTACGCCGAACAGTTATCGAAAAAAACTTACGCAATATAGCCAGTAAATTATTTTACGTAACAATCTGATTTTAAGCTTGCCCATCATTTACGCGGGAGAACCGCGTTATTACTGAAAAATGGGCAGAGCATAATTCACGCCAGTGTTTATCACTGAAGGGAGAAATTATGAGCCAGAAATTAAAAGTCGTCACCATTGGTGGCGGCAGTAGCTATACCCCGGAATTACTGGAAGGCTTTATTAAGCGCTATCATGAACTACCGGTCACTGAATTGTGGCTGGTTGATGTGGAAGGCGGCGAAGAAAAACTGGCGATCATTTATAACCTTTGCCAGCGTATGATTGCAAAAGCCGGCGTGCCGATGAAGGTTTTCAAAACGCTGGATCGCCGCGAAGCGCTGAAAGATGCTGATTTTGTCACCACTCAGCTGCGCGTAGGCCAGCTGAAAGCCCGTGAGCTGGATGAGCGCATTCCGCTGAGCCACGGCTATCTGGGGCAGGAGACGAACGGTGCTGGCGGTCTTTTCAAAGGACTGCGCACTATTCCGGTGATTTTTGACATCATTAAAGACGTCGAGGAGCTGTGCCCGAATGCCTGGGTGATTAACTTCACCAACCCGGCCGGCATGGTGACCGAAGCGGTGTACCGTCATACCGGCTTTAAACGCTTTATCGGCGTCTGCAACATTCCTGTCGGGATGAAAATGTTCATCAGCGACGTGCTGGCGCTGACTGAGCATGACGCTCTCTCTATCGATCTGTTCGGCCTCAACCATATGGTGTTTATCAAAGATGTGTTCGTTAACGGACAGTCCCGCTTTGCTGAACTGCTGGATGGCGTAGCGTCGGGTCAGCTGAAAGCCTCCGGCGTGAAGAATATTTTCGATCTGCCGTTCAGCGAAGGTCTGATTCGCTCGCTGAATCTGCTGCCGTGTTCGTATCTGCTCTACTACTTCAAGCAGAAAGAGATGCTGGCGATTGAAATGGGCGAATATTACAAAGGCGGCGCGCGCGCCCAGGTGGTGCAGAAAGTTGAGAAGCAACTTTTCGAGCTGTATAAGAATCCGGAGCTGAACGTCAAGCCGAAAGAGCTGGAGCAGCGCGGCGGGGCTTACTACTCCGATGCCGCCTGCGAAGTTATCAACGCGATTTTCAACGACAAGCAGACCGAGCACTATGTCAATATTCCGCACCACGGCCATGTGGATAATATCCCGGCGGACTGGGCGGTAGAAATGACCTGCACGCTGGGACGCGACGGCGCGAAGCCGCATCCGCGCATCACCCATTTTGATGAGAAAGTGTTAGGGCTTATCTATACCATCAAGGGCTTTGAGGTGGCGGCCAGCAAGGCGGCGCTGAGCGGCGAATTTAACGACGTGCTGCTGGCGTTGAACCTCAGTCCGCTGGTTCACTCCGATCGCGATGCGGAAACCCTGGCGCGTGAGTTGATTCTGGCGCATGAGACGTGGCTGCCAAACTTCGCCGGGTGTATTGAACAACTGAAAGGCGCACAGCGCTAAAGAGGTTGGTTATGGAACGCGTATTGATTGTAAATGCGGATGATTTTGGCCTGAGCAAAGGACAAAACTACGGCATTGTGGAGGCCTGTCGCCACGGCGTGGTGACCTCCACGACCGCGCTGGTGAACGGCGACGCCATTGAACACGCGGCGCAGCTGAGTCGCGAACTGCCGACCCTGGCGGTCGGGATGCACTTTGTCCTGACCCTGGGTAAACCATTGAGCGAAATGCCCGGGCTGGCCCGTGAAGGGCGGCTGGGGAAATGGATATGGCAGATGGCGGAAGAGGATACGCTGCCGCTGGATGAGATCGCCCATGAGCTTGAATGTCAGTATCAGCGTTTCATTGACCTGTTCGGGCGGGAGCCTGTGCATCTGGACAGTCATCATCACGTGCATATGTTCCCGCAAATTTTCCCTCTCGTCGCGCGTTTTGCGGCCGAACGGGGCGTGGCGCTGCGCATCGACCGTCGGCTGGTGCCGCAGGACGCCGAACTGCCCGCGACGCTGCGCAGTTCGCAAGAGTTCAGTAGTGATTTTTACGGCGAGGAGATTTCCGAAGCCCTGTTTCTTGAGGTGCTGGACGCCTCCGCGGCGCGCGAAGAAGCCTCCCTGGAGGTGATGTGTCATCCGGCGTTCATCGACAATACGCTTCGTCAGAGCGCCTACTGTTACCCCCGCTTGACTGAACTGGAGGTGCTGACCTCTGCGTCGCTTAAATATGCGATTGCAGAACGCGGCTACCGTCTGGGCAGTTTTCTTAATGTGTAGTTCCTGAGTTTGCGGCGCAATGTGCGCCGCATTTTTTTACCTTCTGACTCTTATGCCGGTACCAGCGGCACTTTACCCGTCCGCGACCAGACGCGATGCCCGGCCATCAGCGTAAACAACGTGTCCATAAAATGGCTGTCCGCGCTGTCGGCTTCGACAATGCCTTCTTCCCCCTGACTATCGACATTGAGCACCGCCTTAAAGCGCCGTGCGTCACCCGCCAGCGCAATCGGTTTGAGGTGCTTATATGCTTCAAGCAGGTAATAACGGGCATCCCCGCTGTTTTCGATATCAGCGATATCACCGCACGGCACAATGACCGCATCCACGGTAAGGGAGGGGGCCCCGGCAAAAGTGGCGGCAATGGTCAGGGTGGAGCCATCGTCGGCTACCACTTCGCCCATCCGCGAGTACAGCAGTTTTGCATGGACGCCTTTTGCCTTCAGCGCCTGCAGAATGGTCAGCAGATCGGCGGATTTCACTTTGCCGTTAAGTAAAATTCCTACCACCCGGCCTTTAATATCACCGTCCGGAATGGCGTAAAGGCTCAGCGAAGGATCTTTCTTCAGCCCGTTGACGTCCGGCGGCGGGGCGATTTGCGTCTGCTCCGGCGTCAGCTCAATGCCCAGATTCTTACCTACCGCCTGGGCAAGATTAACGTCGATATGCGCCAGTTGATCGACCACCCGCTCGCGGATATAGGTGCGAACCACTTTACTTAACTCAAAGCTGAAGGCGTCAACAATGTGCAGCTGTTCAACCGGCGTCTGGCTAAGCCAGAACAGGCGCGGATGTGCATAGTATTCGCCAAACGACGGGCTACGCTCGCGGATCTTGTTGCCGTCAACGCGTTCCTGGTACGTTTCAAATCCGCCGCGCTTCGGCGCAGGCGGCGTCTCGCGCGGCCAGTTGTCGTTAATCGAGTTAGGCTCGTAGTTTGCCGGATTGGTGTCGATGTCCATCCGATGCATACCGTCACGCTGGAAGTTGTGATACGGGCAGGTCGGACGGTTGATTGGAATTTCGTGGAAGTTGGGGCCGCCCAGACGACTAATCTGCGTATCGGTATAAGAGAACAGACGTCCCTGCAGCAGCGGGTCATTGGTGAAATCAATGCCCGGCACGATGTGACCGGGGTGGAAAGCGGCCTGCTCGTTTTCCGCGAAAAAGTTATCCGGGTTGCGGTTGAGCACCATTTTGCCCACGCGCTGTACCGGCACCAGTTCTTCCGGGATCAGCTTGGTCGGATCCAGCAGGTCAAAGTCGAATTTGAATTCATCTTCTTCCGGAATGAGCTGGAAGCCCAGTTCGTATTCCGGGAAATCACCTGCTTCGATGGCTTCCCACAGTTCACGGCGATGGAAATCCGGATCGCGCCCGGTGAGCTTTTGCGCTTCGTCCCACACCAGCGACGCTTTGCCCGCCAGCGGTTTCCAGTGGAAGCGTACGAAGGTTGCTTTGCCTTCGGCGTTGATCAGGCGGAAGGTGTGAATGCCGAATCCTTCCATCGTGCGATAGCTGCGCGGGATACCGCGATCGGACATGGCCCACATCACGTTATGCAACGTTTCCGGTTGCAGCGAGACGTAGTCCCAGAAGGTGTCATGGGCGCTCTGCCCCTGGGGGATTGCCCAGTGCGGCTCAGGCTTCACGGCATGAACGAAGTCCGGGAACTTGTGCGCGTCCTGAATAAAAAAGATCGGCGTGTTGTTGCCGACCAGATCGAAAATACCTTCTTCGGTATAAAATTTTGTGGCGAATCCGCGAATATCCCGCACGGTATCGGCAGAGCCCGCGTTGCCCTGAACCGTTGAGAAGCGGACGAATACCGGGGTTATCTTATCGGGGTCGCAAAGAAACGCCGCTTTCGTAATATCGCTCAGGTCGCGGTAGGGCTGGAAATAGCCATGCGCCGCCGAGCCGCGCGCGTGAACGATACGTTCCGGGATGCGTTCGTGGTCAAAGTGGGTAATTTTTTCGCGTAAAATAAAATCTTCCAGCAGCGTAGGACCACGGCTACCGGCCCGCAGCGAATTTTGATCGTCGGCGATGCGTACGCCCTGATTAGTGGTAAGGGCAAAGTTTTCGCTGCCTTTACGCACGCTTTCCAGATCGTTAAGTTTTTCGTTGCCCGTATCCGGCGATTTCAGACTACCGGGAGCCGTAGGCTGTGCGCCAGGCGGCGTCGGTTCAGGGGAAGGGCGATGCGATCCGTCCTCAGGGGCCAGGGAGCCGAGGCCTGGCTGGGATTCACGGGTGTCATGAACCGGCGACTGGTGCGGATGGGGGTTTTTCTCATTATGCGACATTGAACTCGTCTCCATTTTCCATTAATGAAAGGGTCGTTGCTGTAGTCAAAATCTTCTTAAATATAGTCCAGGAGAGGTATTTTGCCGGAAGTGACCGCAGTACAACGGGTTGTATGGCGCATAAAGAGTGCGTGCAGAGCAGGGCGCACAAGGGAAAAATCGGCTAAGATAGTTTTTTTCTGATTTTTAGCATCGGTCTTTAGTGAAGCAATTAATGATGAAACCTTTACGCCAACAAAATCGCCCGGTTATTAGCTATGTCCCGCGTGTGGAACCTGCACCGCCGGAACATGCAATAAAAATGGACGCGTTTCGTGACGTATGGATTTTGCGCGGAAAATATGTCGCGTTTGTCTTACTCGGAGAGTCGTTTCAGCGATCGCCAGCGTTTACCGTACCGGAGTCCGCCCAGCGCTGGGCAAACCAGGTCCGCCAGGAAAACGAAATTGCCGGTTAAGCGGCGAAAAAAAACCGCCCGAAGCGTTAAGGGCGGTTTTTTTATAAGTAACGGCGCTTAGCGATGCGCCAGTTCGGCGTCGTCTTCGCTGTCCAGAATGGTTTTATCGGTCTGCTTCAGCCACTGGCTGGTCAGCGTACCGGCGGTCATTGAACCGCTGACGTTCAGCGCGGTGCGTCCCATGTCGATCAGCGGCTCGACGGAGATCAGCAGCGCTACCAGGGTTACCGGCAGGCCCATCGCGGGCAGCACAATCAGTGCGGCGAAGGTTGCGCCGCCGCCTACGCCGGCAACGCCTGCGGAGCTGACGGTGACGATACCGACGAGGGTGGCGATCCATACCGGATCCAGCGGGTTAATGCCTACCGTTGGGGCAACCATCACCGCCAGCATGGCCGGATAGAGACCCGCACAGCCGTTCTGACCAATGGTCGCGCCAAAAGAGGCGGCGAAGCTGGCGATAGATTCCGGTACGCCCAGACGACGGGTTTGCGCTTCAACGTTCAGCGGGATAGAGGCGGCGCTGGAACGGCTGGTAAAGGCAAAGGTCAGCACCGGCCACACCTTACGGAAGTATTTCAGCGGGCTGACGCCGTTGATGCCCAGCAGCACGCCGTGCACGATAAACATAATCGCCAGACCCAGATACGAGGCCACCACGAAGCTGCCCAGCTTAATGATGTCCTGCAGGTTGGAACCGGCCACCACTTTGGTCATCAGCGCCAGTACGCCGTAAGGGGTTAACTGCATCACCAGACGCACCAGCTTCATCACCCAGCTTTGCAGCGTATCGATAGCGGTTAACACCCGTTCGCCTTTCGGCGCATCGTCTTTCAGCAGTTTCAGCGCCGCAACGCCGAGGAAGGCGGCGAAAATGACGACGCTAATAATGGAGGTCGGATTCGCGCCGGTCAGATCGGCAAACGGATTTTTCGGCACAAACGACAGCACCAGCTGTGGTACGCTCAGATCGGCTACTTTGCCCACGTAGTTGGTTTCGATGGCGTTAAGACGCGCCGTTTCAGCGCCGCCCTGCACCAGACCTTCGGCGGTCAGGCCAAACAGGTTGGTGACCAGCACCCCGACCAGCGCGGCAATCAGCGTGGTAAACAGCAGCGTGCCGATGGTCAGCAAGCTGATTTTTCCCAACTGCGAAGCGTTATGCAGGCGGGCGACAGCGCTCAGAATCGAGGCGAAAACCAGCGGCATGACGATCATTTGCAGCAGTTGAACATAGCCGTTGCCGACGATGTTGAACCACTGGATGGAATCTTTCAGCACCGGGCTGTCAGAGCCATAAACGGTATGCAGCGCAAGGCCAAAGACCACGCCGATAACCAGGCCGACCAGTACTTTCTTTGCCAGACTCCACTGTTTATGGCGGGTTTGCGCCAGCGCCAACAGCAGAATGACGAACACCACGATGTTCGCGATTAATGGAAAATTCATCCCCGTTCTCCTGATGTTATTATGCGTATCTCTGTCTGGAGAGATACTGTTCGCGCAAGAGTAGCAGAACTGTGACCTGGCTCTTATATTCAAATGGAATTGTTTATGCCAAAAATGAAAGTTTCGCTGATTTACTAATCGATCTGCTGCTTTATAAGGCGATTAAACTGCATTTGCAGGGTATTGATCATATCTGACGACCAGCGAACGGCACTGTTCTGGGGCAGGTTCTGCGGCATCCAGACCGCCCAGGCAAACAGCGCCAGGCACAGAAAACGCTCCAGCTGATTGCCTTTTTGCGGCACCAGAATGGGCAGCCGGAAGCGCCAGCGGCAAGGCCAGAGCAGAGGTACGCCAGCGGGCGTCAGCATGTCCGCGAGGATATGGCTCAGATAGCCCAGCACCATCCCTTGCAGCGCGTCGGCAGGCACTATCCAGCTGTCAGGCACTTTCAGATAGAAGGTGGTCAGCAGGGCGAACACGGCGAGCAGGCTATGGGTAAAGCCCCGGTGTCCGAAGGTGCGGGCGATGGGCTTTGAGATCCACTTCAGCCGCTGCCCGAGGAATGACTTAGGGTGATCGATGTCCGGCAGCAGGCAGGTCAGAATGGCGGAGGGAACGATATGCCACCAGTCGCCCTGTGCCAGCACAGGGGTAAGCTCGGCGTTTTTAGCAAACACCGCGCAGGCAATAGAAAAGAGAAGGTGACCTTCCGCCGTCATGATAAAACCCGGTAAACTGTTAATTCGTACAGTATAGGATTTTTATACAGTAGGCGGAAGTGGTGACGTTGTAACTCTTTGTCAATTTTGCGCGATTAGCGCGCTAACCAGCCACCATCAACGGCCAGCGTATAGCCGTTCACGTAATCAGAAGCGCCGGAGGCGAGAAACACCACCGGCCCTTGCAGATCTTCCGGGGTGCCCCAGCGACCCGCAGGAATGCGATCGACAATCTCTTTATTCCGCCCGGCATCTTCCCGCAGCTGCTGCGTATTGTTGGTCGCCATATAGCCGGGCGCAATGGCGTTGACGTTGATGCCGTACTGCGCCCACTCATTGGCCAGCAGGCGAGTCAGGCCGAGCACGCCGCTTTTAGATGCCGTGTATGAAGGAACGCGAATCCCGCCCTGAAATGAGAGCATCGAGGCGATATTAATGATTTTGCCTCCCTGCTGCCGGGCGACAAAGTGCCGCGCCACGGCCTGCGAAAGGAAAAAAACCGATTTCAGATTCAGGTCCATCACCTCATCCCAGTCTTTCTCGCTGAAGCTGAGCGCATCCTCGCGGCGAATGGTGCCAGCGTTATTGACCAGAATATCGATCCGGCCAAATTTTTCGACGGTCTGGCTGACAATATCCGGGATGGCGTCTTGCTGACTTAAATCTGCCTGAATGGCGAAAAATCGTCGCCCGGCGGCGGCTACGATGGTTGCGGTTTGATGGGGGACTTTGCGATTGACGCCAACGATGTCGCAGCCCGCTTCGGCAAGCGCCGCCGTCATGCCCTGACCGAGACCGGTATCGCAGCCGGTGACGATGGCCACTTTACCGGCAAGAGAAAATGCATTCAGAATCATAATGACCTCGGCTACCCGTTTTTCTCAGTGATGTGCCCAGCGAAAAGGATAGAAGAGGTTAGGCCAGAATTCAATATAAAATGAAACGTCGTTTTAATTTTTCTGCAAGATGGTGCAACGGGCAGAGAGGCCTCTGCCCGCCGTCACTTTCAGCCGCGCAGATGCCCGGCGGTCAGTTCGCTTAAGGACGTAAGCTTCACGTTGGCGAGGGCAAAGCGCGGATCGTGCTGGTCTTCTTTCGCCGGTACCACGATTGAACGCATACGCGCAGCTTTCGAGGCCACCATGCCGTTAACGGAATCTTCCAGCGCGACGCAGGTTAACGGGTCAACGCCCAGTTTCGCCGCGCAGTCGAGATACACCTGCGGGTGCGGTTTGCTGTAGGGCAGATTTTCTGCGGAGGCGAGGGCGTCGAAACTGTCGCGCAGATCAAACATGGTCAGCACCTTCTCCAGCATATGCAGCGGTGAGGCTGAGGCAAGCCCGACCAGCAGCCCCTGTTCTTTACACAGCGCTACGGCTTCCTTCACGCCGGGCAACAGCGGACGCGTCTCTTCCACCAGCGAGATGGCGCGGGCGATAATGCGCTGCGTGACTTCCTCACGGCCCGGCCCGTTCCACGGCTGCCGGGCAAACCAGAGTTCAACTACCATATCAATACGCAGGCCAAGCGTATCCGGGAGCTCATGGCGACGGGTAATATCAACGCCAACACTTGCCAGCACATCCAGTTCAGCCCGATCCCATAATGGTTCGGAATTAATCAGCAAGCCATCCATATCGAATATTGCCGCAAGAATTTGACGCGAAATTGCCATTGCCAGCTCTCCTTTTAAAGCATTCAGGGCTCAGAGAATAATCATAGCCGCTTTAAAGATCGAGCGAAAACAGCCATCAGCGGGTAGACTTAATCCAAAACGACGCGTCTTTATCAAGGGGAACTCATGACGTATCAACAAGCTGGACGCATTGCGGTGTTAAAACGGATCCTGGGATGGATAATATTTATACCGGCATTACTTTCCACATTGATTTCGGCATTGAAATTTATGTATGCCCACAGTGAAAAACAGGAAGGGATTAATGCGGTGATGCTCGATTTTACCCACGTGATGATCGACATGATGCGGGTTAACACGCCGTTTCTTAATCTGTTCTGGTATAACTCGCCGACGCCGGATTTCCAGAACAGTCTGAATATTATCTTCTGGCTAATTTTTATGCTGATTTTCGTTGGCCTGGCGATGCAGGACTCCGGGGCCAGGATGAGCCGCCAGGCGCGCTTTCTGCGTGAAGGCGTTGAGGATCAGCTTATTCTGGAAAAAGCGAAGGGCAGCGAAGGCTTAACCCGCGAGCAAATTGAGTCGCGCATCGTTGTGCCGCATCACACCATCTTTCTGCAATTCTTTCCGCTCTATATTTTGCCGGTAATAATTATTGTGCTCGGCTACGTATTCTTTTCTCTGCTCGGTTTTTTATAAGTCAGCAACGGCCCGATGGCGCTTCGCTTATCGGGCCCGTCACATCACGCCGCTAAAATCCGATCCATCGCCTGCTGCGCGGTCACCAGGTGTTGTCCGCCAAACAGCCTTGCCCGGTTAAGCAGGGTATACAGCTGATAAACCGGTTGCCTGTCGAGGAAGTCCTGCGGCAGCGGCGCGACCGACTGATAGCCATCATAAATTTGCGGCGGCTGTTCCGTATGCAGCGGCAGCATCGCCAGGTCGCATTCCCGGTCTCCCCAGTAGCAGGCGGGATCGAAAATATACGGACCGTCCGGCCCCAGCGCGCAGTTTCCTGACCATAAATCGCCGTGCAGCAGCGAGGGCTGCGGCTGGTGTGACGACAGGCGCTGCTGGATGTGTTCGACGATGGTGTCGATATTGCCGAAGGCGATCCCTTTTTCCGCGGCCAGCTCAAGCTGCCAGCCGATGTGCTGCTCGGCAAAGAAGGTCGACCAGCGGCGCTGCCAGGCGTTAGGCTGCGGCGTGGTGGAGAGCGCATTATCAAAATCCAGACCGAACTGCGGCTGATCGCTCCACTGATGCAGACGCGCCAGCTGTTGCCCCAGCATAAACGCATTGTGCGCATCCAGCGGACGCGGAGGGAGAAAATCCATCACCAGAAAGCTGTAGTCACGATCGGCGCCCACCGCCCAGACTTTCGGCACCGTAACGGTACGGCTTCGGGATAACAGTTCAAGCTGATCGGCTTCGGCGGTGAAACCCGCAAGCAGCTCCCGCTCATCACATTTCACAAAGAAATCGCGTCCCGCGTAGCGAATATGCCATGCGGCATGAATTTCTCCGCCAGGCAGTTCGTTACGCAGTTCGATTTCGCCTTCGCCAAGCTGTTCGCTTAAAAGACGACTGATAGCCTGCCACATGATGTCTCTCCCCATGTTGTCTGCCAGATCATAAGGTTAGCGCAAAAAGGCGGTTAAAAAACACGAACTAACGCACACCGTGGACGCGTTATCGTGGTAATGGCGCTTATTGCTGGTCTTTTTTCCACTCCTCCCAGCTGACCACCGTGACCTCCGGGGTCTTTTCAATCGCGCTTTCGGCAAGCCCTGTGGTCAACGCTTCGACCTCCTGCGGGCTTTGCGCGCTGATAAGGCCGAACGTATTGGTTCCCAGTTCATGGACGTTGCCCTCATCATCCGTCATGGTGAGCAAAAATCCGGCGCGGGTAAGATGATTGTTCAGCTCGTTGATTTGCGTCAACGAGTCCTCATGAAACTTCACGGTAATGACGTATCGCTTGATTTCTCCACTGGCCATTTGGCACCTCTTTGTAATCCCATGCGTTTTTAGCATAGACGGTGAAAGCGGATGCCGACAGCTCAGGGAAGGGGGAATCCCCCGACAAGCGGGGGAAGGGTTACTGCTGATCAAGCCAGGCGTAGATCTTTTGCGTGTCCTCATGGGAACACAGGCGTGTGCCCTGATTGATGGTTGCTGCGCTCCCGGCAGCGACGCCAAAGCGCACCATATCCTCCAGCGGGGCATCTTCAGCCAGTTTCAGCGTCATCGCGCCGACCATGCTGTCGCCTGCGCCAACGGTGCTCTGGCTTTTAAGCGGCGGCGGCACCACCTGTACGCAGGTTTCGCCGTCCACGCCCAGCGCCCCCTGGGGGCCGAGAGAGACCACCACGCGCCGGGCTTTACCGCTGCGGACGATCTCTTCCGCCGCTTTGCGCACATCGTCAGGCTGCGTCAGATCCCGGTTTACCAGCGCGCTCAGCTCTTTCTTGTTCGGCTTTACCAGCTCAATATTGCCGATGGCTAACGCTGCGGTCAGCGCTTCGCCGGAGCTATCAATAATGCAACGAATTCCCTGCTTCTGGGCGGCGGTAAGCAGCTGCGTCAGTTTTTCAACGCTGACGCCGGGCGGCAGGCTACCGCTGATGACCAGAATGGCGCCGGATTCGATCTCCAGCACCTGCTCTTCAAGCTGACGAAACTCATCATCATCCAGCGCCGCGCCGGGCATCACAAAGCGGTACTGTTCGCCGCTGGACTCCACGTGGACGTGCAGGTTCTGGCGGGTCCAGTCTTTTGCCTCAACGGTGGCGACCGGGACATGTTCGTCGGCAAGCAGCGAAACCAGATGCTCGCCGGTGGCGCCGCCAGCCGGGAAGATTGCGGTAGCCGACCCGCCGAGATGGGTAATGGCGCGGGCGACGTTAATACCGCCGCCGCCCGGTTCAAAGACCGGCGACGTACAGCGCAGTTTCCCTTCGGGATAGATTTGCGGGGTGATCGTTGCGCTATCGAGTGAGGGCGCAAGCGTCAACGTATAGATACGTACCATCGTTACCTCCTGTTAGGCTAATTTCAGTCTGGCACCGAACAGGCATAAAGTGAAGTGATTAACAAGCTGATTTACTGACTCTTTATTCATTTTACTTACCATAGAGATATATAAAATATTTATTAATTTAAACGCGCGCTTATTCAAAAAATGAAATAAGAATTCATTGCTATGTTATTCCCGCCTTTTTATAATTCGCTTCCTTTCTTGGGGCGTTTGTCTTTGATCCCTCTGAAAGTTTCCGGGACCGTAACGGTCTCTTTTTTTGTGGTACGGACTCTTAATAAATGAAGCTTTTTAAGACAGTTCCCGCTGCGCTACTGCTGGCGGGGGGCGTGCTTGCGTCGATGAATGCAGCTGCCGATGGTTCCGTTTTTACTGTCATGGACGATCCCTCAAGTGCGAAAAAACCTTTTGAAGGCGAGCTTAACGCGGGCTATCTGGCGCAGTCGGGTAACACGAAAAGTTCTTCCTTAACCGCCGACACCACGATGACCTGGTACGGGCAGACCACCGCCTGGTCGCTGTGGGGAAACGCGAGCAATACCTCCTCTAACGATGAACGTTCGTCAGAAAAATATGCGGTGGGCGGGCGTAGCCGTTTTAACCTGAGCGATTACGACTATCTGTTTGGTCAGGCCAGCTGGCTGACGGATCGTTATAACGGCTATCGCGAACGCGATGTGCTGACCGCCGGTTATGGTCGCCAGTTCCTTAACGGCCCGGTACACAGCTTCCGTTTTGAATTCGGTCCCGGCGTGCGTTACGACGAGCACACCGATGACACCAGAGAAACACAGGCGCTGGGCTACGCCTCCGGCGCCTATGCCTGGCAGTTGACCGATAACGCCAAATTCACTCAGGGCGTATCGGTGTTTGGCGCCGAGGACACAACCCTGAACTCTGAGACGGCGCTGAACGTCGCTATCAACGAACACTTTGGTTTAAAAGTGGCTTATAACGTCACCTGGAACTCGCAGCCGCCAGAAACCGCGCCGGAACATACGGATCGCCGTACTACCGTATCTCTGGGTTATCGCATGTAAGCGCAGGCCAGACTGTAATGCAGTCTGGCTTTTCACTGTGCTCCGCTGTATTATTATTTTTCGACCACGGTTTTATTTTTTCCAAAATTTATCTTTCTTCATATTTTCTCCATAATTGCCCCTTCTTTGCTTCATACAATTTATTTGACACGAATTGTTAATTATTTTGACTGTTCAAAAGTGTGATCCAGATCTACACTGGTAATCACAGGCGATAAATTGCCTTCAGTATTGAAGACGTAATTTCAGTAAGAGAAGAAATAATATGAATAATATCAAAATGGCCAGTGCAGCAATTGTGCTCTCCGCGCTCTCCTTTGGCGTTTTCGCCGCCGAACCGGTAAGCGACGCGCAACAGGTGGGCATCACCAAAGCTTCTGACGTCGAAGCAGGCTCAAATATCGCGCCGGGTTCGCAGTCTACCGGCCAGAGTATGAATGATGCTTTCAATGTGCATACGCTGGTGGCGGGTGAATGGTCTTAAGCACCGCTCCCGATAAAAAACTTTGTCCTGGAGACTGTTTGTTATAATAAAAAACCGGATCGTGATGTACCGGTTTTTTTATTTTGTCATTAACTGTCAATTAATCTAAAACAATTAAAACGCTGCTGCTGAAACTTATTCGCCTGCGTTAACCCCAAATCATAGCCGCCCAGCGTAGTAAAAGCATGGCGCCGCAGATGGCGAGCAGCACCAGCACCATCTTCCAGTGTTTTTTGGCGAAGCGATGTGTCGGCATTATGGTTATCCCGTTGGTTCACTCTTTGGTACAGTGTAACAAAACCGACGGCGCTTCAGTGTATTGATTTACATCATATCATCCACGGTGATTGCGGCTTTGAACCACAGTCAATGCCGTGTACACTGTCAGACGGTGTTATCAAAAAGCGGGTGTAGGCCCAGCGTCGCCGTTACGGCGGCCCGTGACATATTTCGCAGAGTGAAGCGGGAATCAGCCCATCACTTTTTGATAATTTTAAATTTCGACATTTTGTATGTGATCTTGCGTATGGGTCACCACTGCAAATAAGGACATAACATGCCTGTTATTACTCTTCCTGATGGCAGTCAACGCCATTACGATCACGCTGTAAGCCCTATGGATGTTGCGCTGGATATCGGTCCGGGACTGGCGAAAGCCACCATCGCTGGCCGCGTTAACGGCGAACTGGTTGATGCTTCAGATCTGATTGAAAACGATGCGACCCTGTCTATCATCACCGCGAAAGATGAAGAAGGGCTGGAGATCATCCGTCACTCCTGCGCGCACCTGTTAGGCCACGCGATCAAACAACTCTGGCCGCACACCAAAATGGCTATCGGTCCGGTTGTCGACAATGGCTTCTACTATGACGTCGATCTTGACCGCACCTTAACTCAGGAAGATGTCGACGCGCTCGAGAAGCGGATGCACGAGCTTGCGGAGAAAAACTACGACGTTATCAAGAAAAAAGTGAGCTGGCACGAAGCGCGCGAAACCTTTGTGAAGCGCGGCGAACCGTACAAAGTCTCTATTCTTGATGAGAACATTGCACATGATGATCAGCCTGGCTTGTATCATCATGAAGAATATATCGATATGTGCCGCGGTCCGCACGTACCGAACATGCGTTTCTGCCATCACTTTAAGCTGATGAAAACCGCAGGCGCATACTGGCGCGGCGACAGCGACAACAAGATGCTGCAACGTATCTATGGTACGGCGTGGGCGGACAAAAAGGCCCTCAATGCCTATCTGCAGCGCCTGGAAGAAGCGGCGAAGCGCGACCACCGTAAAATCGGCAAGCAGCTCGATCTGTATCATATGCAGGAAGAAGCGCCGGGGATGGTGTTCTGGCATAACGACGGCTGGACTATCTTCCGTGAACTGGAAGTTTTTGTTCGCTCCAAGCTGAAAGAGTACCAGTATCAGGAAGTTAAAGGTCCGTTCATGATGGACCGCGTGCTGTGGGAAAAAACCGGGCACTGGGAAAACTATAAGGATGCGATGTTCACCACCTCGTCTGAGAACCGTGAATATTGCATCAAGCCGATGAACTGCCCGGGTCACGTACAGATCTTCAACCAGGGGCTGAAGTCTTACCGCGATCTGCCGCTGCGTATGGCGGAATTCGGCAGCTGCCATCGTAACGAACCGTCAGGCGCGCTGCATGGTCTGATGCGCGTTCGCGGCTTCACTCAGGATGATGCGCATATCTTCTGTACCGAAGAGCAGATCCGCGATGAAGTTAACGCCTGTATTCGTATGGTCTACGATATGTACAGCACCTTTGGCTTCGAGAAGATCGTCGTCAAACTTTCCACTCGTCCTGAGAAACGTATCGGCAGCGACGAAATGTGGGATCGTGCTGAGGCGGACCTGGCGGTTGCGCTGGAAGAGAACAACATCCCGTTTGAGTATCAGCTGGGTGAAGGCGCATTCTACGGTCCGAAAATTGAATTTACTTTGTATGACTGCCTCGATCGTGCATGGCAGTGCGGTACTGTACAGCTGGACTTCTCTCTGCCGTCCCGTCTGAGCGCCTCTTATGTTGGCGAAGACAACGAGCGCAAAGTCCCGGTGATGATTCACCGCGCAATTCTTGGGTCGATGGAGCGTTTCATCGGTATCCTGACCGAAGAGTTCGCTGGCTTCTTCCCGACCTGGCTGGCGCCGGTTCAGGTAGTGGTTATGAATATCACCGATTCGCAGTCTGAATACGTTAACGAATTGACGCAGAAACTACAAAATGCGGGCATTCGTGTAAAAGCAGACTTGAGAAATGAGAAGATTGGCTTTAAAATCCGCGAGCACACTTTACGTCGTGTCCCTTATATGTTGGTCTGCGGTGACAAAGAGGTGGAAGCTGGCAAAGTGGCCGTTCGCACCCGCCGTGGTAAAGACCTGGGCAGCCTGGACGTAAATGAAGTGATCGAGAAGCTGCAACAAGAGATTCGCAGCCGCAGTCTTCAACAACTGGAGGAATAAGGTATTAAAGGCGGAAAACGAGTTCAAACGGCACGTCCGAATCGTATCAATGGCGAGATTCGCGCCCAGGAAGTTCGCTTAACAGGTCTGGAAGGTGAGCAGCTGGGGATTGTGAGTCTGAGAGAAGCGATCGAAAAGGCTGAAGAGGCTGGAGTAGATTTAGTTGAAATCAGCCCTAACGCCGAACCGCCAGTTTGTCGTATTATGGACTACGGCAAGTTCCTTTATGAAAAGAGTAAGTCTTCTAAGGAACAGAAGAAGAAGCAGAAAGTTATCCAGGTGAAGGAAATCAAATTCCGCCCTGGTACTGATGAAGGTGACTATCAGGTAAAACTCCGCAGCCTGATTCGCTTTCTCGAAGAAGGCGATAAGGCCAAAATCACGCTGCGTTTCCGCGGTCGTGAGATGGCCCACCAGCAAATCGGTATGGAAGTGCTTAATCGCGTGAAAGACGATTTGCAAGAACTGGCAGTGGTCGAATCCTTCCCAACGAAGATCGAAGGCCGCCAGATGATCATGGTGCTCGCTCCTAAGAAGAAACAGTAAGGCCTTCAAGTAACCATTTCTGTGAAGCCTTTGGGCTTCACAGATTTTGTTCGCCTGGGTTTCGTTTAATTAACAATGCGAAGTGGAAGTAATTAAGATGCCAAAAATTAAGACCGTACGCGGTGCTGCTAAGCGCTTCAAAAAAACCGGTAAAGGTGGTTTTAAGCACAAGCACGCTAACCTGCGTCATATTCTGACCAAAAAAGCGACCAAACGTAAACGTCACCTGCGTCCGAAAGCCATGGTTTCCAAAGGCGATCTGGGCCTGGTTATCGCGTGCCTGCCGTACGCATAAGCCGTTAACGATTTTTTTAACTTTTTTACGCCCAACGGGGTTTGCATTAGCGTCAGGCGATTAACGTCCCGCAATGACGAAGATCCAAGGGCAAAGCAGAATAGATACAGGAGAGCAACATGGCTCGCGTAAAACGTGGTGTAATCGCACGTGCACGTCACAAGAAAATTTTGAAACAAGCTAAAGGCTACTACGGTGCGCGTTCTCGCGTATACCGCGTTGCCTTCCAGGCTGTTATCAAAGCAGGTCAGTACGCTTATCGTGACCGTCGTCAGCGTAAGCGTCAGTTCCGTCAACTGTGGATTGCGCGTATCAACGCGGCAGCACGTCAGAATGGTATTTCTTACAGCAAATTCATCAACGGCCTGAAAAAAGCCTCTGTTGAAATCGACCGTAAGATCCTGGCTGACATCGCCGTATTCGACAAAGTAGCGTTCACCGCTCTGGTTGAAAAAGCGAAAGCAGCACTGGCTTAATAAGTCAGTTGAAAGAGGGGGCATTGCTCCCTCTTTTCGTATCAACCGTATCAGAACATTGACTTTTTTCCGTTAAGTCTTTTCAATAGAGTCTTTACGGTCATTATCCTGTAAGGTAACGCAAGCATGAATGCTGCTATTTTCCGCTTCTTCTTTTACTTTAGCACCTGACTTCAGGAGGCTAGCGCGTGAAAGATGAAACGGAAAACAGCGCCTAGAAAGCCTCCCTGGTGGAGGCTTTTTTTATACACTTCATCCTTCTGGCTGTCTCTGCATTGGCTGCATTCGCTTATCCCGTTCACGTACTGATGTACGCGCCTGAGGATCGCTCTCTTGCCGCCTTGATACCGCCAGAATGATGTTATGTATTTGTGCGTCTCAGGAATATCGCCACATAATGAGGAAAACCATGTCACATCTCGCAGAGCTGGTTGCCAGTGCGAAGGCAGCCATAAACCAGGCGTCAGATGTTGCCGCGTTAGACAATGTTCGCGTCGAATATCTGGGCAAGAAAGGGCACCTGACCCTTCAGATGACTACCCTGCGTGAGCTGCCGCCTGAAGAGCGTCCGGCTGCGGGGGCGGTGATTAACGAAGCGAAAGAGCAGGTTCAGCAGGCACTTAACGCACGTAAAGCGGAGCTGGAAAACGCCGCGCTGAATGCGCGTCTGGCAGCAGAAACCCTCGACGTGTCGCTGCCGGGACGTCGTATCGAAAACGGTGGCCTGCATCCGGTCACTCGCACCATTGACCGTATTGAAAGCTTCTTCGGCGAGCTGGGCTTTACCGTCGCCACCGGGCCGGAAATTGAAGATGATTACCACAACTTCGACGCTCTGAATATTCCGGGCCACCATCCGGCGCGTGCCGACCATGATACTTTCTGGTTTGACGCCACCCGTTTACTGCGCACCCAGACCTCCGGCGTGCAGATCCGCACCATGAAGGCCCAGCAGCCGCCGATTCGCATTATTGCGCCGGGTCGCGTGTACCGTAATGACTACGATCAGACGCACACCCCGATGTTCCATCAGATGGAAGGCCTGATTGTGGATACCAACATCAGCTTTACCAACCTGAAAGGGACGCTGCATGACTTCCTGCGTAACTTCTTTGAAGAAGATCTGCAGATTCGTTTCCGCCCGTCCTATTTCCCGTTTACCGAACCGTCTGCGGAAGTTGACGTGATGGGGAAAAACGGTAAATGGCTGGAAGTGCTGGGCTGCGGAATGGTGCATCCGAACGTACTGCGTAACGTTGGAATCGATCCGGAAATCTACTCCGGCTTTGCGTTTGGCATGGGGATGGAGCGACTGACGATGCTGCGTTACGGCGTCACCGATCTGCGCGCCTTCTTCGAAAACGATCTGCGTTTCCTCAAACAGTTTAAATAAAGGCAGGGTAAATCAATGAAATTCAGTGAACTGTGGTTACGCGAGTGGGTTAACCCAGCTATTGATAGCGACGCGCTGTCGAACCAAATCACGATGGCGGGTCTGGAAGTGGACGGCGTTGACGCCGTTGCCAGCGCTTTTAACGGCGTGGTTGTCGGGGAAGTGGTTGAGTGCGCTCAGCATCCGAATGCCGACAAACTGCGCGTGACGAAAGTAAACGTCGGCGGTGAGCGCCTGTTGGACATCGTCTGCGGCGCGCCAAACTGCCGCCAGGGGCTGAAAGTGGCGGTGGCGACCATCGGCGCCGTCCTGCCGGGCGACTTCAAAATTAAAGCGGCGAAGCTGCGCGGCGAGCCGTCGGAAGGGATGCTGTGCTCTTTCTCCGAGCTGGGTATTTCTGACGATCACAGCGGCATTATTGAGCTGCCGGCCGATGCGCCGATTGGCGTTGATATCCGCGAATACCTGAAGCTTGACGATAACACGATTGAAATCAGCGTGACGCCAAACCGCGCCGACTGCTTAGGGATTATCGGCATCGCCCGCGACGTGGCGGTGCTGAACAGCGCGCCGCTGACGGAGCCGGAAATCGCGCCGGTCGCGGCGACCATCAACGATGTGCTGCCGATTAGCGTAGAGGCAACGGAAGCGTGCCCGCGCTATCTGGGCCGCGTGGTGAAAGGCATCAACGTCAAAGCGCCGACGCCGCTGTGGATGAAAGAGAAACTGCGCCGCTGCGGTATTCGCTCCATCGACGCGGTGGTTGACGTGACCAACTATGTCCTGCTTGAGCTGGGTCAGCCGATGCACGCTTTCGATAAAGATCGCATTGACGGCGGCATCAACGTGCGCATGGCGAAAGAGGGCGAAACGCTGGTGCTGCTGGACGGAACGGAAGCAAAGCTGAGCGCCGATACGCTGGTGATTGCCGACCATACCAAAGCGCTGGCGATGGGCGGTATCTTTGGCGGCGAACACTCTGGCGTTAGTGATGAAACGCAGAATGTGCTGCTGGAATGCGCTTTCTTCAGTCCGCTGTTGATTACCGGACGCGCGCGTCGTCATGGGCTGCATACTGACGCTTCCCACCGCTATGAGCGCGGTGTCGATCCGGCATTGCAGTACAAAGCGATGGAGCGCGCCACCCGCCTGCTGATGGATATCTGCGGCGGTGAAGCGGGCCCGGTGATTGACGTAACGAACGACGCGACGCTGCCGAAACGTGCCACCATCACCCTGCGCCGCAGCAAGCTGGATCGCCTGATTGGTCATCACATTGCCGATGAACAGGTCAGCGATATTCTGCGTCGTCTCGGCTGTGAGGTGACGGAAGGCGCCGGTGAATGGCAGGCCGTTGCCCCGAGCTGGCGTTTCGACATGGAAATTGAAGAAGACCTGGTCGAAGAGGTGGCGCGTGTCTACGGCTACAACAACATCCCTGACGAACCGGTACAGGCCGGACTGATCATGGGCGCTCACCGTGAGGCGGATCTGTCGCTTAAGCGCGTGAAAACTCTGCTTAACGACAAAGGTTACCAGGAAGTCATTACCTATAGCTTTGTCGATCCGAAGGTGCAGCAGCTGATTCATCCGGGCGAAGAGGCGCTGTTGCTGCCAAGCCCGATTTCGGTCGAAATGTCGGCGATGCGTCTGTCGCTGTGGACCGGGCTGCTGGCAACGGTGGTCTATAACCAGAACCGTCAGCAGAACCGGGTGCGCATTTTTGAAAGCGGTCTGCGCTTCGTACCGGATACGCAGGCGAGCCTTGGCATTCGTCAGGATCTGATGCTGGCTGGCGTTATCTGCGGAAACCGCTACGATGAACACTGGAACCTGGCAAAAGAGTCCGTTGATTTCTATGATTTGAAGGGCGATCTCGAAGCGGTGCTGGATCTGACCGGCAAACTCGGGGACGTGCAGTTCAAAGCCGAAGCTAATCCGGCGCTGCATCCGGGCCAGTCGGCCGCGATTTATCTGAAAGGCGAACGTATTGGTTTCATTGGTGTTGTTCATCCGGAGCTGGAGCGTAAGTTGGATCTCAATGGCCGTACGCTGGTGTTTGAACTGGAGTGGAACAAGCTTGCAGACCGCGTGGTGCCTCAGGCGCGCGAAATTTCTCGCTTCCCGGCGAACCGTCGCGACATCGCCGTGGTGGTCGCCGAAAACGTTCCCGCAGCAGATGTTTTATCTGAATGTAAGAAAGTTGGCGTAAATCAGGTAGTTGGCGTAAACTTATTTGACGTGTACCGTGGTAAGGGTGTTGCGGAGGGGTATAAGAGCCTCGCCATTAGCCTTATCCTTCAGGATACCAGCCGTACACTCGAAGAAGAGGAGATTGCCGCTACCGTCGCCAACTGTGTAGAGGCATTAAAAGAGCGATTCCAGGCATCATTGAGGGATTGAACCTATGGCGCTTACAAAAGCTGAAATGTCAGAATATCTGTTTGATAAGCTTGGGCTTAGCAAGCGGGATGCCAAAGAACTGGTCGAACTGTTTTTTGAAGAGATCCGTCGTGCTCTGGAAAACGGTGAACAGGTGAAACTCTCTGGTTTTGGTAATTTCGATCTGCGTGATAAGAACCAACGTCCGGGACGTAACCCGAAAACGGGTGAAGATATTCCCATTACAGCAAGGCGCGTGGTGACCTTCAGACCCGGACAGAAGTTAAAAAGCCGGGTTGAAAACGCTTCGCCCAAAGATGAGTAATTTGATCCAAACCTGACTAACAAAAAAGGCCGCATTGCGGCCTTTTTTCTTTTCTGCATCGCCGCTGCGCCGTAGAATCAGGCACATCTTTTTCAGCTGAATGGACAACATGCTGCCTTTCGCCCGTCAACAACAGCGACAAAACGTACGCTGGATCGCGAGCCTTGCGCTTCTTATGCTGCTGGCGCTGCTCTTAAGCCTGTGTGCGGGCGAGCAGTGGATATCGCCAGCCGACTGGTTAACTCCGCGCGGCGAGCTGTTCGTCTGGCAAATTCGCCTGCCGCGCACGCTGGCGGTGCTGTTAGTCGGCGCCGCGCTGGCCCTTTCAGGCGCCGTTATGCAGGCCCTGTTCGAAAACCCGCTGGCAGAGCCCGGCTTACTCGGCGTATCAAACGGCGCGGGCGTTGGGCTTATCGCTGCCGTCCTGCTGGGACAGGGTACGCTTCCCCAGTGGTCCCTGGGGCTTTGCGCCATTGCCGGCGCGCTTCTCATCACGCTGATCCTTCTGCGTTTCGCTCGCCGTCATCTTTCCACCAGCCGCCTGCTGCTGGCTGGCGTGGCGCTGGGGATTATCTGTAGCGCCCTGATGACCTGGGCTATCTATTTTTCGACCTCACTGGACCTTCGCCAGCTAATGTACTGGATGATGGGCGGATTTGGCGGCGTCGACTGGGGAGAGTCCTGGCTGATGCTGGCGCTGGTGCCCGTACTGGTCTGGATCTGCTGCCAGTCGCAGCCAATGAATATGCTGGCGCTGGGGGAAACTTCCGCCCGCCAGTTGGGATTACCGCTGTGGTTCTGGCGCAATCTGCTGGTGGTGGCGACTGGCTGGATGGTAGGGGTGAGCGTCGCGCTGGCCGGGGCGATTGGCTTTATTGGCCTGGTGATCCCGCATATTTTACGGCTGTGCGGGTTAACCGATCATCGCGTCCTGCTGCCGGGATGCGCACTGGCGGGCGCGATAGCGCTGCTGCTGGCTGACGTTATTGCCCGCCTCGCGCTGGCCTCTGCGGAACTGCCGATTGGCGTGGTGACCGCCACGCTCGGCGCGCCGGTGTTTATCTGGTTACTGCTGAAAGCCAGACGTTAAGCGGCAAAAACGAACTATGATTAGAAGCTGGCAACAGCCTTACTCACTCTCTGGAGACGCTATGCAAGACTCGATTCTGAATACTGAAGTGACGACAATTGACGGAGACGTTATTACCCTGGACAAGTACGCCGGTAAGGTGCTGCTGATAGTCAACGTGGCGTCAAAATGCGGACTTACGCCCCAGTACGAGCAACTGGAAAACATCCAGAAGGCGTGGGCTGACCGGGGATTTGTGGTGCTGGGCTTTCCCTGCAATCAGTTCCTCGGCCAGGAGCCGGGCAGCGATGAAGAGATTAAAACCTGGTGCTCGGCCACCTGGGGCGTTACCTTCCCGATGTTCAGTAAGATCGACGTTAACGGCGAAGGACGCCATCCGCTGTACCAGAAGCTGATTGCCGCCGCGCCAACGGCGGTAGCGCCTGAAAACAGCGGCTTCTACGAGCGTATGGCAAGCAAAGGGCGCGCGCCGCTTTATCCGGATGATATTCTGTGGAATTTTGAAAAATTCCTCGTCGGGCGGGATGGCAACGTGGTTCAGCGTTTTTCGCCGGATATGACGCCGGAGGATCCTATCGTGATGGAAAGTATCAAAATCGCGCTGGCTAAATAATGTCTTTACTGATGCAGCTACAGGATGTTGCCGAGAGCACCCGGCTTGGACCACTCTCCGCAGAGGTTCGGGCAGGGGAGATCCTGCATCTGGTCGGGCCTAACGGCGCCGGAAAAAGCACTCTGCTGGCGCGGATGGCGGGTTTAACCCGCGGCGACGGGACGGTTACTTTTGCCGGCACTGCGCTGGAATCCTGGCCAGCCGGCAAACTGGCGCGGCATCGCGCCTTTCTGGCGCAGCAGCAGAACCCGCCGTTCGCGATGCCGGTATGGCACTACCTGACGCTGCATCAGGCCGACAGCGCGCGCGTTGACCAGCTGGAGCAGGTCGCGGCTTCGTTAGGGCTGGCCGATAAGCTCGGACGCAACGCCAGCCAGCTTTCCGGCGGCGAATGGCAGCGCGTACGTCTTGCCGCGGTGATTCTGCAAATCGCGCCGCAGACAAACCCGCAGGGTCAGCTGCTGCTGCTTGATGAACCGATGAACAGCCTTGACGTCGCGCAGCAGAATGCGCTGGACCGTATTCTGAGCGAGTTATGTCGGCAGGGGATAGCCATTGTGATGAGCAGCCACGATCTGAATCATACGCTGCGCCATGCGCATCGGGTATGGCTGCTCAGGCAGGGCAAACTGCTGGCCAGCGGACCGCGCGATGAGGTTATGACACCGCCCAATCTGGCGCGGGCGTATGGCCTTAATTTTCGTCGTCTGGACATCGAAGGGCATCGAATGCTGATTTCGACCTGAACAGCGCCTTGAAAAACCATGCCCATAACCGCTAAATTGGTATAAAAATAAAAACAGAGGATTCGTCCTGAATGCGTTTCTGGTTTCTTCTTTTTGCAGCACTATGGCTGGCAGGATGCAGCAGTCATCGCGCCCCTGCGCCCAATGCCCGGCTTTCTGATTCAATTACCGTCATCGCCGGTCTCAACGATCAGCTTCAGAGCTGGCGCGGTACGCCGTACCGCTATGGCGGGATGAGTCGCGGTGGTGTGGACTGCTCCGGTTTTGTACTGATGACGATGCGCGATCAATTCTCTTTGCAGCTACCGCGCGAAACGCGTCAGCAGGCCAAAATTGGCACTGAAATCAGCAAAGATGATTTACTGCCGGGCGATCTGGTCTTTTTTAAAACCGGCTCAGGAGAGAGCGGACTGCACGTAGGTATTTATGATACCGACGGACAGTTTATTCATGCCTCAACCAGTCGGGGGGTTATGCGATCGTCGCTGGATAACGTTTACTGGCGGAAAAACTTTTGGCAGGCAAGACGTATTTAATCTGAAAATCTTATTTTCCGCATAAAAGTAAGTCATTACCTTATTACAGAAAAAAGACAAAGCTGAATAAGCGTATATAATCACGTTACGCTAAATATGAAGGAACCGGCCCCCCGGGTGAAAAGGACAATATGAACGTATTCCCGTTAGCATCTGAAAAGACGTGCGTTCACGTCCTGCGTCGCCGACTGCCGTATCACGCCCTGAGTGAGCAGGAGCGCTGATGAAAATCTCGCTGGAGAATGTTTATTATTCTGAACTCTGTTTTCAGCCCGCGCGCAGCGTCGACAGAAAACTGGCTGGTTTAGAAATTATTGCAAACTTTATTAGCGAGGACGGCGCCGTGCGCTTTCCGACGGAGCTGGCGCAGGCGCGTTTTACGCCTGAAGAGCATTGCCAGCTGTTTGCCGAAAAACTGGCGCTGCTTGAAACCTGCCAGCACTTTTTTATTCAGCATAAACTGACTGCCTGGATAAATATTACGCCAGCCGTAGCGCCGCTGTTATTAATGAACAGCGAACGTTTTTCAACCGTCAAACGTTTTCCCTTTCTGGAGTTACTGATCGAGGAAAATTTCCCTGAGCTGGCGGCGGGAAAAGAGAATCAAATGCTGAGCGCGCTGGCGGCACGTTATCCGCTGGTACTGGCTAATTTCGGCGCCGGAGAAAGTTCCACCCGCGCTATTTTTGATGGTCTGTTCCGGCGTATTATTCTGGATCGAAACTTCGTGCAACGACGGGCCATGAGTCTGTCATTTGAACCTTTTATGCGCGCCATTATTACTCAGGTTACTCCTTATTGCGATTCGCTGATGATTGCAGGCATCGACAGCGAGGAGATGCTGGCGCGGGTAACGCCATTTGGCTTCAGCGCGATGCAGGGGGCGCTGTGGCCTGCCGTAACGGCAAGCCGCATCACCCGGCTGATTCAGGGATAACCTTGCTGTTTGCTGGTGTTTAGTCGGGAATTAACCGACTACACTACAGACAGGAGGCCCTATGACCCTGTCTTTTACTGCCCGCTGGCGCGATGAGTTGCCGGCAACCTATACCGCGCTTTCACCGACGCCGCTGAAAAATGCCCGACTCATCTGGCACAACAGCGCGCTCGCGCAACAGCTGAATATTCCACAGACGCTTTTTGATGCCGATGGCCCCGCGGGCGTGTGGGGCGGCGAGTCGTTGCTGCCAGGGATGTCTCCGCTGGCGCAGGTGTACAGCGGACATCAGTTCGGCGTCTGGGCCGGACAGCTCGGCGACGGACGCGGCATACTGCTGGGCGAGCAGGCGCTGCCTGACGGCAGCATCCTGGACTGGCATCTGAAAGGCGCTGGCCTGACGCCATACTCGCGAATGGGCGATGGTCGCGCGGTGCTGCGCTCAACCATCCGCGAAAGCCTTGCCAGCGAAGCGATGCACTATCTGGGCATACCGACCACCCGGGCGCTGACGATTGTAACCAGCGATACGCCTGTCTACCGGGAAACGGTGGAATCCGGCGCGATGCTGATGCGCCTCGCGCAAAGCCATATGCGCTTCGGCCATTTTGAACATTTTTATTACCGCCGCGAGCCAGAAAAAGTTCAGCAGCTGGCCGACTTCGCTATCCGCCATTACTGGCCTCATCTTCACGAAGAGACAGATAAATATCTGCTGTGGTTTCGCGACGTGGTCGCCCGTACTGCGACACTGATAGCAGACTGGCAAACCGTTGGTTTCGCGCACGGGGTGATGAATACCGATAATATGTCGATCCTGGGACTGACGATGGACTACGGCCCGTTTGGCTTCCTTGATGATTATGAGCCGGGGTTCATCTGTAACCACTCCGATCATCAGGGACGTTATCGCTTCGACAACCAGCCGGCGGTAGGGCTGTGGAATCTCCAGCGTCTGGCCCAGAGCCTGTCGCCGTTTATCGGGGTTGAGGCGCTTAATAACGCGCTGGATGAGTATCAGCAGGAACTGTTACGGCGTTACGGCCAGCGGATGCGTCAGAAGTTAGGCTTTATTTCCGAGCAAAAAGAAGATAATGAACTGCTTAATGCGCTGTTCAGCCTGATGGCGCGCGAGCGCAGCGATTACACGCGCACCTTCCGGATGCTGAGCCGGACCGAACAACAGAGCGCAGCATCGCCGCTGCGCGATGAGTTTATCGACCGCGCAGCGTTTGACGCCTGGTTTGCCCGCTACAGAGAGCGTCTACTGCGCGACGGTGTGGATGATGCCGCCCGTCAGATGCTGATGCTCAGCGTGAATCCGGCGTTAGTGTTGCGTAACTGGCTGGCGCAACGCGCCATTAGCGCGGCGGACCAAGGCGATATGAGCGAATTGCATCGCCTGCACGCCGCGCTGCGCGATCCTTTCACTGACCGCAGCGATGATTACGTTAATCGTCCGCCGGACTGGGGAAGACATCTGGAAGTAAGCTGCTCCAGCTGATTCAGCCGCCATGCCCGCGCCTGTCGGACAACCCCGTTATTTCGTCAGCAGGAGCTTACCCGCCTGCGTTTTACGCAGCAGGTACTCCTGTCCGTCATGATTAATAATCACTTTGCCTTCCGCGCCGAGCAGATGCTGACTGCTGATTTTGCGTACAGGCGCACATGGCGTGGCGTCTTCTCTTTCCTGAGGGCGAGGGGAGCCGGGGTTATCCTTCTGTGACATAGCGATAATTATTGATAATTAATTTAACAATGATTTTTATTATCAATAAATTGCGCACCATCGACAAGCGTTAAATCGGCGTGTCTGGCAAAGCAAAGGGGCGTTGCCCATTCTCAGAGGAATGGGCAAGCGATCAGAAGCGGCTGTCCACCGCTGAGGCCAGTTTATCCAGCAGCAGTTCCGTGTCTTCCCAGCTCAGGCAGGGATCGGTAATCGACTGCCCGTACACCAGCGGCTGCCCGCTGACGATTTTTTGCGTGCCTTCGCGCAGAAAGCTTTCCGCCATCACTCCGGCAATGGCCGTCGAACCGTTACGTATCTGCTGACAAATATCGTTACAGACGTCCAGCTGGCGGCGATGCTGTTTCTGACAGTTGCCGTGGCTGAAATCGACCACCAGATGTTCGGGCAGGTCAAACTCATGCAGCGTGTCGCAGGCGGCGGCGATATCCTGCGCATGATAGTTCGGCTTCTTGCCGCCGCGCATGATGATATGCCCGTACGGATTGCCGCTGGTCTGATAAATCGTCATCTGGCCGGTTTTGTCCGGCGAAAGGAACATATGGCTGGCGCGGGAGGCGCGAATGGCGTCCACGGCGATGCGCGTATTGCCGTCGGTGCCATTTTTAAAGCCCACCGGGCAGGAGAGCGCCGAGGCCATTTCGCGGTGGATCTGGCTTTCGGTGGTCCGCGCGCCAATCGCTCCCCAGCTAATCAGGTCGGCAATAAACTGTCCGGTCACCATATCCAGGAATTCGGTGGCGGTAGGCACGCCAAGTTCGTTCACCGCCAGCAGCAGTTTGCGCGCCAGCTCAAGGCCGTGATTGACGCGATAGCTGCCGTTAAGATCGGGGTCGGAAATCAGTCCTTTCCAGCCCACGACGGTACGCGGCTTTTCAAAATAGGTGCGCATGACGATCTCCAGCCGCGACTGATGCTGAATGCGCAGCGTCTGTAAACGCGTTGCGTACTCCATTGCCGCATCCAGATCGTGTATCGAGCAGGGGCCGACAATCACCAGCAGGCGGCGATCTTCGCCGTTCAGTATCTTCTCTATCCGGCGTCGGGCGCCGGTAACGTGACTGGCGACGGCGGACGAGACGGGATGCCGGAGCGCAAGCTCAGCGGGCGTTACCAGTGTGTCTATCCGCGCGGTGCGCAGTTCATCGGTTCTGTTCATGGTTATTTCTCAGAAATGTGTTGCTTCTACGGCAGGGCACCGGAAGTGATGGGCACAACCTTAAACCAATCCCTGCTGATTTCAAGTGCGAGGTGCGTCACACCTCGCAAGCAGAGCGGCATCATAGCAAAAAATACGAACCATTGAACTAGTTTATTAGTACATGCGGCGATTAAGCCCCATTATGTCGAGGATCTTGGTGGCAATCTCTTCTACCGAATAGTTGGTGCTGTTCAGACAGGGGATCTGATTCTTACGATATAACGCTTCCACCTCCGCCACTTCCATCCGACACTGGCGCAGAGAGGCGTAACGGCTGTTTTCCCGACGCTCTTCACGAATCGCCGCCAGGCGCTCCGGGTCAATCGTCAGGCCGAATAGCTTATGCTGTAAGGGCTTTAACGACGCAGGCAGCACAAGGTTGTCCATGTCGTCGGCAATAAAGGGGTAGTTTGCCGCGCGGATGCCAAACTGCATCGCCAGATAGAGGCTGGTGGGGGTTTTACCGCAGCGGGAGACGCCCAGCAAAATGACCTGCGCCTGATCGAGATTGCGCAACGAAATGCCGTCGTCGTGGGCGAGGGTATAGTCGATCGCCGCAATGCGCGCGTCGTACTTGTTGAGGTTGCCGGGATTGAGGCCATGCGTGCGGTGGGCGATTGGCGTTGGATCGAGCTTCATCTCCTGCTGCAACGGGGCAACCAGCGCCTGCACGATATCCTGGCAGAACCCCTCGCTTTGCAGAATGATGGCGCGGATTTCCGGTAACACGATCGAATAGAACACCAGCGGTCGCACGCCGGTCTGCTGATAAATCGCATCAATCTGCTCTTTCACCGCGCGGGCACGGCTTTCGTTTTCGACAAACGGCAGCGTTATGCTGTTAATCGTTACGGGGAATTGCGACATCACCGCGTGGCCTAAAACCTCAGCGGTAATCGCCGTTCCATCAGAAATATAAAATACATGACGGTCTACAGCATTATCCATTTTGTCCATCCAGTCACCCGGCCATAATTCTCTGAAAGCATAAATTAAAAATAACGTAAAGCGTAGATAATCAGACTCGTTTGTTAAAGTGAAAAGGTGTTTTTATATTTTGTGAAAAGTACATTTCATTTTCCGGAACGAATGTTTATACCGACTTTTATTGTGGAGATCCGCGCCATACGCGGGTTTGCGCAACGGGGTAAACTGTCTGAAAAAATAAAAAATATATTTGCTTGAACGATTCACCGTTTTTTTCATCCGGTTAAGTGTGCAAAGATAAATATGCAGTTAAGCGTTTCCTAAACTCGTTCATTTATCACAAAAGGATTGTTCGATGTCCAACAATGGCTCGTCACCGCTGGTGCTTTGGTATAACCAACTCGGCATGAATGATGTAGACAGAGTTGGGGGCAAAAATGCCTCCCTGGGTGAAATGATTACTAATCTTTCCGGTATGGGCGTTTCCGTGCCGAATGGTTTTGCAACCACCGCCGATGCGTTCAATCAGTTTCTCGACCAAAGCGGTGTAAACCAGCGCATTTATGAACTGCTGGATAAAACGGATATTGACGATGTCTCTGCGTTAGCGAAGGCTGGCGCGCAAATCCGCCAGTGGATTATCGACACTCCTTTCCAGCCCGAGCTGGAAAACGCCATTCGCGACGCTTACGCGCAGCTGTCTGCCGATAACGAACACGCCTCTTTTGCCGTCCGCTCCTCGGCGACGGCGGAAGATATGCCGGACGCCTCGTTCGCCGGCCAGCAGGAAACCTTTCTCAACGTTCAGGGCTTTGATGCGGTTCTGGTGGCGGTGAAGCACGTCTTCGCCTCGCTGTTTAATGACCGCGCCATCTCTTATCGCGTCCATCAGGGCTATGACCATCGCGGCGTGGCGCTTTCGGCGGGCGTTCAGCGGATGGTGCGCTCCGATCTCGCTTCGTCCGGGGTGATGTTCTCCATCGATACGGAGTCCGGCTTCGACCAGGTGGTATTTATCACCTCGGCATGGGGATTGGGCGAGATGGTGGTGCAGGGGGCAGTGAACCCGGATGAGTTCTATGTGCATAAACCGACGCTGGCGGCGAATCGTCCGGCGATTGTGCGTCGCACGATGGGCTCGAAAAAAATTCGCATGGTCTACGCGCCGACCCAGGAGCATGGCAAACAGGTCACCATTGAAGATGTGCCGCAGGAGCAGCGCGACGTCTTTTCACTGACCAACGATGAAGTGCAGGAGCTGGCGAAACAGGCGGTGCAGATCGAGAAACACTACGGTCGTCCGATGGACATCGAGTGGGCGAAAGATGGTCATACCGGCAAGCTGTTCATCGTCCAGGCGCGTCCGGAAACCGTCCGTTCCCGCGGCCAGGTGATGGAGCGTTATACCCTCCACGCGCAGGGTAAAATCATTGCCGAAGGGCGCGCCATCGGCCATCGCATCGGCGCCGGGACGGTGAAGGTCATTCATGATATCAGCGAAATGAACCGCATCCAGCCGGGAGACGTGCTGGTGACCGACATGACCGACCCGGACTGGGAGCCGATCATGAAAAAAGCGGCGGCGATTGTCACTAACCGCGGCGGGCGCACCTGTCACGCGGCGATTATCGCCCGTGAGCTGGGCATCCCGGCGGTGGTCGGCTGCGGCGATGCCACCGAGCGCATGAAGGATGACGAGAAGGTGACCGTCTCCTGCGCTGAAGGCGACACCGGTTATGTCTATGCCGAACTGCTCGACTTCAGCGTTAAGAGCTCCAGCGTCGATACCATGCCGGATCTGCCGCTGAAGGTGATGATGAACGTCGGTAACCCGGACCGCGCCTTTGACTTCGCCTGTCTGCCGAACGAAGGCGTGGGGCTGGCGCGTCTGGAATTTATCATCAACCGCATGATCGGCGTGCACCCGCGCGCGCTGCTGGAGTTTGACGATCAGGAGAGCAAACTGCAGGCTGAAATCCGCGAGATGATGAAAGGCTTCGACTCGCCGCGTGAATTCTACGTGGGCCGCCTGACGGAAGGGATTGCCACTCTCGGCGCGGCGTTCTGGCCGAAGCGCGTGATCGTGCGCCTGTCAGACTTTAAGTCGAATGAATATGCCAACCTGGTCGGCGGCGAGCGTTACGAGCCGGAGGAAGAGAACCCGATGCTGGGCTTCCGCGGCGCCGGTCGCTACGTCTCTGACAGCTTCCGCGACTGCTTCGCGCTGGAGTGCGAGGCGGTGAAACGCGTACGCAACGAGATGGGGCTGACCAACGTCGAAATTATGATCCCGTTCGTGCGTACCGTTGAGCAGGCCAAAGCGGTGGTCGAAGAACTGGCGCGTCAGGGGCTGAAGCGCGGCGAGAACGGGCTGAAAATCATCATGATGTGCGAAATCCCCTCTAACGCGCTGCTGGCCGAACAGTTCCTGGAGCACTTTGACGGTTTCTCGATCGGTTCTAACGATATGACGCAGCTGGCGTTAGGTCTGGATCGTGACTCCGGCGTGGTTTCAGAACTGTTCGATGAGCGTAACGATGCGGTAAAAGCGCTGCTGTCGATGGCGATTCGCGCCGCCAAAAAACAGGGCAAATACGTCGGGATTTGTGGACAGGGTCCGTCTGACCACGAAGACTTCGCCGCCTGGCTGATGGAAGAGGGGATCGACAGCCTGTCGCTGAACCCGGACACCGTGGTCCAGACCTGGCTGAGCCTGGCCGAGCTGAACAAATAACCCGCTACCGGATGGCGGCGCGCCGCCATCCGTTTCAGGCGTTATGCAAAATCGTCAACACGGCGCGCAGATCGTCCACCGCAATCTGCCCCGGCGCAGAGGCTTTTTTCACCGCGCCGAAGGTCGCGGCGGAACCAAACACTTCTCCCGCCAGGCGTGAAATTACTCCCTCTTTCGCCATCGACATGGTAATAATCGGCCGGTTAGCGTAGCGCTGATGCATCTCCAGCGTCGCGGCGAGCAGCGTTAACACATCCTCTTTACTTTGCGGCATCACGGCGATCTTGGCGATATCGGCGCCCAGCGCCTGCATTTTGCGCAAGCGCCGGATAATCTCTTCGCCGGGCGGCGTTTTTTCAAAGTCATGGTTAGACATTACTACCCGCACCTGTTTCTCCCGGGCGTGCTCCACCATCTGCTGAAGCTGCGTATCGCCGATAAACAGCTCCAGATCGATCATATCCGCCAGCCCGCTGTCGATAACGCGACGGTTCAGGGCCAGGTACGCCTCAAGGGAAATGGCCTGTTCTCCGCCCTCTTCGGCGCGGCGAAATGTCGCCAGCAGAGGCGTGTGGGGCAGGGCGTCGCGGATAGCGCGCAGCGCGTCAGGAACGGAAGAGTCCGTGGCGAGGTCGCGAAAATGGTCGACGCGCCACTCCAGAATATCAAACTGCGCGTCGCGATAAGCCAGCGCCTCTGATTTGACGCCAGCGAGATCGTTAGCCATCAACGACACGATAATTTTGGGCGCGCCTTCGCCAATAACGAGCTCTTTTACGGTTACAGTTTTCATTGCTTACCTTTTCTTATAGCGATCTCAGCCAGCCTGCCGCCAATCCATCGCCTGCTTTCACTGCTGCGGAACATTTTTGCTGCCCCATAGTGTGAACTGTTCGGCGGCTTGCGACAACCGTCTGCCGTTATCGCCGGGCATTGTGCTACAGAAAGCCGCGGAGGGCTGACGATTGCGCCGGAAAAGCAAAAAAACGCCGCAGATCAATGCGGAAGTGCGTCAGGTCACATTAACCAAATTACGTAATTACGCTGTTTATTTCCGCAATTGTTCCCTTTGCTTCCCCTTCCAATACTTAACCTGCAACGCGTTCGGCAGTGTTACTGATATTCCTGATTAACGGTGAATGACCTGATAAAAAGGTACAATAATGATGATAACCTCTGTCCTTACTACCCGCGATAAGATCGGCTACGGCCTTGGCGATATGGCCAGCGCGCTGGTCTGGCAAACCGCCACCCTGTTTCTGGCGTTTTTTTATACCGACGTATTCGGCCTGCCCGCCGCCGTGATGGGCACTATGTTCCTGCTGGTACGGGCGATCGACGCGTTTGTCGACCCGTGTATCGGCGCGCTGGTTGACCGCACGCAAACCCGCCACGGTCGCTTCCGTCCCTGGCTGCTGTGGTTCGCCATCCCGTTTGGCGTAAGCTGCATCATCACCTTCTATGTCCCGGACGCCAGCGCAACGGCGAAAACGGTTTATGCCTGCCTGACCTACGGCCTGCTGAGCTTTATCTATTCGGCGATCAACGTCCCCTATTGCGCCATGCCGGGGGCGCTGACGATGGATCCGCATGAGCGGCATTCATTGCAGTCCTGGCGTTTTGGCTTGTCTTTTATCGGCGGGCTCATTGTTATCGTCATCGCCCTGCCGCTGGTGGCGATACTGGGCAAAGGGGATGCGCAAAAAGGCTATTTTTATGCCATGAGCCTGATGGGCGTGCTGGGGATTGCGCTCTTTTTCGCCTGCTTTTTGCTCACCAAAGAACGCTTTACGCCGCGTAGCGACAGCAGTGGCTCAATGTGGGGGGATCTGAAGCTGCTGGCAGGCAACGGCCAGTGGCGGATTGTTTTTATCTTCAACATCATGCTTTTGACCGCCGTGGTGACGCGCGGTTCGGCGACGATGTATTACGTGAAGTATGTGCTGCTAAGACCGGATATGGTGTTCACGTTTATCGTGTCGGGCATGATTGCGGCGCTATTGGGCGCGCTGCTCTCCGCGCGTCTGCTGGGGAAATTCGATCGCGTCCGCGCCTACCAGTGGACCATCGTCACCTTTGTTATCTTTGCCTCATTGATCTTCTTTATTCCGCCCGGTCAGGTCTGGACGATCTTCGCTCTCAATATCGCCTACAGCTTCATTCAGAATCTGACCACGCCGTTACAGTGGACGATGTTCTCTGATGTTGTCGACTATGAGGAGCAGCGCAGCGGGAGACGTCTTGACGGTCTGGTGTTCTCAACCGCGCTGTTTGCCATTAAGTTCGGCCTTGCGCTGGGCGGGGCGGTCGTCGGCTGGCTGCTGGCCGCGGTGGATTATGCGCCGAATGCCGCGCAGCAAAGCGCGACGGTACTTACCACCATCAATGCGCTGTTTTCGTTAATCCCTGCGGCGCTGTTCCTTGGTATGGCGCTGTTGCTGATGATTTACAAACTCAATAGCCAGACCGCAGACCGCATCGCGCGTGAGCTGGCGCAAAAGCGCCACCTTAACGCCGGAGATGAACGACCCTCTCCCGCGCTGAATTCCGCAATACAGGAGTGAACCATGAATATGATTTACAAGGATGCGACACGTCCCGTACCTGAACGCGTCGCCGATCTGCTGGCGCGAATGACGCCAGAGGAAAAATTTGCCCAGATGCATGCTTACTGGCTGGTGTTATCGGAGGAGGGCGATCATCGGGAACGCAGCGACATGAGCGATGAATTTGCCGGCGTGAGCGAGCAGGCGGTGCTGGGCGAACGACTGAAAATCGGCGTCGGACAGATAACGCGTCCGCTTGGCACACACATCGTGGAGGCGAAAACGGGCGTGCGGGCGGCAAACCGCCTGCAGAAAATGCTGATGGAAGAGACGCGGCTGGGGATCCCGGCGTTGTTTCATGAAGAGTGTCTGGTGGGATTACTGTGCAAAGACGCCACGCTGTTTCCCTCTTCGCTGAATTACGGCTCCACCTGGGACCCCGAACTGGTCACACGGGCGGCGCGGCAGATAGGCATTGAGGCGCGCTCAGCCGGATGTCGGCAGGGGCTGGCGCCGGTGCTGGACGTCTTGCGCGATGTGCGTTGGGGAAGAACCGAAGAGACGTTTGGCGAAGATCCCTGGCTGGTCGGGGTGATGGGCTGCGCTTATGTCGCCGGACTACAGGGCGAAAAACGCGACCTGCTGGCCACGCTTAAACATTATGTCGGCCACTCGTTCAGCGAAGGGGCGCGTAACCATGCGCCGGTGCATCTGGGATTCTGCGAACTGAACGATACCTTCCTGTTGCCTTTTGAGATGGCGGTGAAGCTGGCGAATGCCGGTTCCGTCATGCCTGCCTACCACGATATCGACAATCAGCCCGGCCACAGCGACGCGTTTTTGCTTACCACCCTGTTACGTGAGCAGTGGGGTTTTGACGGCATTATCGTCGCGGATTACGGTGGGGTGAGTTTGCTGCATCAGCATCATGGCGTTTCCCATGACGCAACTGAGTCTGCGGCGCTGGCCTTTAACGCCGGGCTGGACGTGGAGCTGCCAAAAGATGACTGCGCCCGTCATCTGGCGACGGCGGTGGCGCGTGGGCTTATCAGCATGGCGAAAATTGATGAAATTGTGTCGCGCATCCTGACAGAGAAATTCCGCCTTGGCCTGTTCGAACAGCCGTATGCCGATGAATCGGCGGTGGATTTACAGTCTGCGGTTACCCGCCAGGTGGCGCGGGAGGTGGCGACCCGCTCGCTGACGCTGCTGGAAAATAACGGCATTCTGCCGTTGCAGGGGCAACCGCGGCTGGCGGTCGTGGGGCCGACGGCGGACGATCCGCTGGCGCTGCTCAGCGGCTACAGCTTCCCGGTGCATCTGATTATCAGCGATATGGTGGATAACACCGCGCAGGTGACCACGCCGCTGGCGGCGTTACGCCATTATCTCGGCGAGGAAAATGTCCGCTATGCCAAAGGGTGCCATATTATCGAAAAACGGTTAGCGGGCGCGCCGGTCTTTCCGGGCGACAGCAGCGGCAAGCCGATGCAATCGTCGCCCGTTTCCCGCGACGTTTCATTAATCCCTGATGCGCTGGCCGCGGCAGAACAGTCAGAGGTGGTGATCGCCTGCGTCGGCGATCTGGCCGGACTGTTCCAGAGCGGCACGGTGGGGGAAGGTTCCGATACCGACAGCCTGAATCTGCCGGGTGTGCAACAGCAGTTGCTGGAGGCGCTGGTCGCCACCGGCAAGCCGGTCATCGTGGTGATGACCGGCGGCAGGCCGTACAACCTGCAGGGGCTGGAGGATAAGGTCGCCGCGCTGTTAATGGCGTGGGCGCCGGGGCAGGAGGGCGGATGGGCCATTGCCGACGTGCTGACCGGATGCGCTGAGCCGCAGGGAAGGCTGGTGGTGAGCGTGCCGAAAAGCGCGGGCGCGATGCCCTATTATTACAATCACAAGCTGAAAAGCGGCGGTACGCCGTTTGCTTTCCACTTTGGTTCGCGCTATCCCTTCGGCTATGGCAAAGGCTGGACGGAATTTTCCTGCGAAGGAATAACATTGCAGACGCCGGAAGTGCCGATCGACGGCGAGATAGCGCTTCAGGTCACGCTGACCAACTGCGGAGAACGCAGGGGAAGCGAGGTGGTGCAACTGTATGTGCGCGATAAGGTGGCGTCGATGGTGCGTCCCGTAAAAGAACTGAAAGCATTTCAGCGCGTCGGGCTGGATGCCGGAGCGCGCGCCACGCTGACTTTTTATCTGCCTGTCGACATGCTGAACTTTACCCGTCGGGACGGAAAGCGGGTGGTTGAACCGGGAGAATTTGAACTGATGGTGGGGAATTCCTCAGACAACATCTGGGCAAGCGTAACGGTTAACGTGACCGGGCAGACGCGGGAGATGCCGACAAACTGGCGAATGATGAGCCGCTGTCAGGTGAGCGGGGTATAGACGATCAAAGTTTATCGCAATTCGTTGTGAAAAGAGAAAAAACGGTAGTCAGAATGTTTGGGGATTCATTAATAGCCCCGTCACTTCAAAACTACCGTTGCCATCATTATCAGCAGACTTTTTGGCTGTTATTCTGGAATGTCCGGGTTATTATTCAGCTCACTGATGTATGTTCGTCATAAATTAAATGCGCCTGTTAATCATTGATGGTCGATATAATAGTCTGCAATGGCATTTCTATAGTGGGAGAGGGTGAATAAAATGTACAAGAATTATTTAAAGTTGATCCTGCTCACAACAAACACCCCGAATTTTCCTTTTAATATTCATTAATTTCAAACAAATACATTTCTGGCACCTTCAATTCATGGTGTCAATGTAATTTGTGTTATATTAAAAGGAGCCAACTTTTACATGGAGTTTTTCAATTTCAGACTTCTCCTGGGGAGATTAAGCTCCTGCCCGGTTGCACAGAATAATGACTTCATATCTGTGCAAATCTTCTGCGATATTCTTGTCTATAAAATATTGCTGTTAACCTGTATTGATTTTTACTGGCGTCAGGTGTTTCGCCAGCATGCGGATATTGCAGGAACGAAATAATGGCGAAAAATTATATCGCCCGTCAGGACGGGCTGTGGACGGTGGTCAGCCTGACGCCGGATGTCTGTAAAACCCCGATCGGTCCCGCCACGCCGCCCGTCCCCTATCCGGTGACCGCCAGCCTTGGCGATGCCGTACAGACTGTGCCGTCGGTGAAAGCCAACGGACGGCCGGTACTGATACTGAACCAGAGTTTCATTCCCCGGACAAAAGGCGATGGGCCGGGCGTGGCTAAGGGGATTAAAAGTGGTACGGTGGGCGACATCTGCGAACCGCTGGAGCACAGTACAACCTTTTATGTAAGTGGCCAGCCGGTTCTCCGCCACTATGACCAGTTCTGGATGAATGCCCGCAACACCACCGGCCTGATTATCGGGCAGCCTCCCGCCGCCAGCGTGTCGGCAGAAGGGGCTGATCCTGTTATCAATTCTGAAACGGCGGAAGAACAGGCGTTTATGGACACCCTGTACCGCACTTTTGAAAATGAAGCTGATGCACGGCGCCAGGCGGCACAGTCCATGACTGAGACGGCGGTAAAAATAAAGGAAGCGGCGACTGATTTTTTTACCGACCATACGCCCGATGGCGTAATGAACAGTCAGGCTATCGGCGCAATGCTCAATGCTTCAACCCGTTACAGCACCACGCCGGAAGCTGCGCAGAAGATGGCTGAGCAGATTGGCGGGGAAGCGCTGGATACCTTTAATGCCATTAATACACCTGAAAATCAGGGAATGCTGACTGCCGCGCAAAGCATATTTATGGCTTTTTCGCTGAGAACCGCTGGTGGTGCAGATATGGATGGCGCCATTATTAAAGGAAAAGAAAAAGTAAAAGCAGGGCAAGGGGATGAACTTGACTGCAGTTTTCTGATATGTCGCAGCGACCCGGTTGATGTGGCGTCCGGCAGTCTGATTCAGCAGCTTAATGTCCTGCATATACCCGGGTCTGTACCTCTCGGTCTGTCACGATCCTATCGCTCCCGGGCAAAAAGGAAGGGGCTGTTTGGTAATATGTGGTCAGATGACTGGTCCCAGTCGCTGCTGTTACAAAACGGTAATTTATATTTTACTAACCATGAAGGTGTGGTGCTCTGTTATCCCGTCCCACAGGACGGTATTTTTCGGGGAGCAGTCAATCCTCGTCAGGTATGTTACCGGCTGTGCGGTAACATAAACAGTGAACTCACCATTTTCGATCGCCGCTCACAGCAGACGCTAGTATTTTCTCCCGCAGGCTCCGGCACGTATCCGCTGTCCGCCATTCATGACAGTTACGGTAACCGGGCTGATTTTCACCGCACAGATGACCTGCTGACAGAAATCCGCCACAGTGATGGCTACACGCTTGCGCTTGCCTGGCAGCAACAGCAGTTAATGCACATTGACCTGACGGCCCCGCAACAACAGCGTCTCGTCACCTGTCAGTACGATGATAATGGCTTCCTGACAGAGTGCGACACCTTCCAGTTCACTCATATAGGGCATGAATACTCTTCAGAAGGGTTTATGACCTGCTGGCGGGACACGGACAAAACACGGGTCAGTTATCGCTATGACAACGCCGGGAGAGTCACGGAAGTTTCCACACCGGAAGGGTATTACGATGACCGCTTTATCTATAACGACCAGGAACGCTGCACCACCTACACCGACGCAGAAGGCGGCGAAACCCGTTTCTGGTACAACGAAGACGGCCTCGTCACCCGCAGCCTCGACCCGCTGGGGCGTGAAGAAACCTCCGTATGGAAGAACACGCAACTGCAGTCCCGCACCGATGCCCTGGGGCGCACCACGCAATATCAGTACAACGACGACGGCGATATCTCTCAGGTTGCCCTGCCGGGCGGCCACAGCCTGTATTACGACTACAACGAGTCCGGACAGCTCACCCGCCTGACGCTGCCCGGCGAACAGGTCTGGCAGTGGGACTATGACGACCGCGGCAGCATGGTCAGCCTGACTGACCCGCAGGGCCGCCGTCAGCAGTTCAGCTACAGCGAACACGGCGACCTGCTGCGGCAGATTATGCCGGGCGGCGTCACCTGGCAGTGGGATTACGATGCCCTGCACCGGCTGCGGGAAACCACCGCCCCGGATGGCGGCGTGACGCAGACGGAACAGGATATGCTGGGCCGCCTGCTGAGCGTGCAGGACCCGCTGGGCTTCACCACGCAGTTCCGCCACAGTAAACATCATGCCGGGCCGCAGGGCAGCGTGGAGGAAATCCACCGTCCGGACGGCGTGCGCGAACTGATGCGCCAGAACAGCGAAAAGCTGCCGGAAAGCGTCACCGATGGCGAGGGGCGGACCACCCGCTATGAGTACGGCGCCTTTGACCTGCTGACCGCCATCATCCGTCCGGACGGCGAACGGCTGGAGTGCCGCTATGATAAGCTCACCCGCCTGACGGAAATCATTAATGCAGAAGGTGAAAGCTACCGCCTGACTTACGACAAAGCCGGACAGCTTGTCGCTGAAACCGACTTTACCGGACGCACGCTGACCTACAGCTATGATGCCGCCGGGCGCTGTATCCGCACCACCTTCCCGGACGGCACCCGCCTTAACCGCCGCTATAACGTCACCGACCAGGTGACTGACGAGGAGGTGACGCAGGGCGACAGCGACCGGGTACTCAGCCGCACCACCTTCCGCTATGACACGCTCTGCCGTCTGGTGGAGGCGAAAAATGACGATGCCACCGTCACCCTCGAATACGACAGTGCCGGGAGGCTCACCGCCGAAACCCTCAACGGCAGGCGTACGGAGTACCGGTATGATGCGGAGCGGGATTACGTCACGCAGCGCACCACCGCCGGTATCACGGAGCGCTTCACCCGCAGCCTGACGGGGAAACTGTCATCATGGCAGCTGGCTGACCACGCCCCGCTGACACTGGAACACGACCTGTGCGGCCGGGAGACTGCCCGGCGCAGCGATGCCGGATTCAGCCTGCGCCAGAGCCACACCCCCACCGGGATGCTGGCGGAGCAGCAGGCCGGCGACCTCACGGAACCGGACCCGCACTACCGGCGCAACAGCACCCTGCACCGCCAGTGGCTGTATGACAGGGCGTACAACCTGACAATGGTCTGCGACTCACACCGGGGGACGATGGTCAACAGCCTCACGGCAAACGACCAGATAAGCCACGCCACCCGGACCGGCAGCAGTGCCATCCCGATGCGTGAGGAGCGCTTCACTTACGACAAAAACCTGAATATCGCCCGTCGCCAGACCTGGATGAATGAGGTGATGGAAAGTGAGACGCACCAGCGCCAGCAGCATGGCCGGGTGACGTCGCGGAAGTACAGAGTCTGGCGGCACACCACCTCGCGCATCAACCCGGACAGCGGGATGCCGGAAGAAGGGAAGTTTGTCCGGGTTATCCGGGATGAACGGACCACCTGGAAATATGACGTGAATGGCCGTCTGGTGGAAAAGCGGGTCGGTAAAAGCGGTTACCGCCCGCTCACGTGGCGCTACCGCTGGGATGCCAGAAGTCAGCTGACCGGGCTGGAGACACCGGAGGGCGAACGCTGGGAATATAAATATGACCCGTTCGGGCGCAGAATCAGCAAGCGCTGCATTAACCGGGACAAACCCGGCGCCGGCTTTCACTGGAACGGCGACCAGCTGACGGAGGAAATCCCGGCAGGCACGGAGGGCAAACCGGAATACAGGAACGCCATCCGCTGGATATACGAGCCGGGCAGCTTCCCCCCGCTGGCACGTTATGAGAAAGGCCGGCTGCACTATGTCATCACGGATATCACCGGGCGCATTCAGGAGCTGCTGACGGAAGACGGCACCATCGTCTGGCGGGGAGAGCAGCAGCTGTGGGGCCGGGAGGAAGGCCGGAACAGGGACGATGCCCCCGCCTGCCGGCTGCGCTTTCCGGGGCAGTATGAGGATGAGGAATCAGGGCTGTACTATAACCGCTTCCGGTACTATGATTGTGAGGCAGGGCAGTATCTGTGTGCGGATCCGGTGGGGCTGGCAGGAGGACTGAATCCGTATGGATACGTTAATAATCCTCTTAAATATATTGATCCGCTTGGGTTAAATCCTTTAGCTTTACCTGCACCTACGTCTTTAGAACCATGGGGAACTGGTGCTACTTTAAATTCTATTCAAATACCGAAGGGTGGAATAATAGTTGAAATGGCTATGTCACCAGGACAATCCACTCCGGGTGGGTGGGCTACATTAGATCATATACCTGATGTGAATTATGTTAGAAATGAGTTAGCTGTAATTCCCGAATTTAAACCAGAAATATCGCATGTTCAAAAATTCTATATACCTGAAGGTGTTCAAATCCAAACGGGATCTGTAGGACCCCAGGTTTCTGGCGGCAAGATTTACCCTGGAGGAGGAACTCAGGTACAAATACTGAATTATAGAGATAGAGCAAAGCTTGTACCTGTTGGCAAACCGAGAAAAATCTATAGTGATAAATGTGGTGGCTGATATGAATACTATTGTTAACTTTAATGTGTTAGATGAACTTGGTAAATATGATAAAGAATCAAACCCCAGTAAGCTGAGCGTGTTTGATTTATTACCATCAGGAGTATCATGGTTGTATGGTACTAAAAAAATAGAAATCAGAGATCACAAAAAAATAATCCCACTTTTATTGTTGGGTGATGCCGAGGTAGCTTTAGTTAGAGCGCCGTTTGATAAGGATAAATCTCAGGCTTATATTTTGAGTTCGACGGGGGAAATTATGTGGGATGTTAAGGAAATTATTGAAAAAAAAATAAAAGAAGTTGTTTTTTATGATGTTTATTATATATCTGATATTCTTTTCTTTTTTATTAATATAAATGGTCATGACTATCGTTTTTCATTCGATGTAAGCACGGGTATAGCTGGAGATATAATTCAAAACTATTAAAAGTTACTAAGTCGGGAAACAAATTTAATCTTCCCGGCTTTTTATTTAATCGCCGTTTAGTAGACTAAATATCCCTTCCGTAATCTCCATAACAACCTGTTTAGCACCGGACCGGCAGCAGTATCCCCATGCATAAGGAGCGCTTCGGCTATGATAAAAATCTTAATATCGCTCGTCGCCAGACCTGGATGGATGAGGTGCCGGAAAGCGAGACGCACCAGCGCCCCCGCTTTCCTGGGCAGTATGAGGATGGGGAATCAGGGCTGTACTACAACCGCTTCCGGTACTATGATTGCGGGACAGGGCAGTATTTGTGTGCGGATCCGGTGGGTCTAAGATACGGGTTAAACTTATACAGTTATGTATCAAATCCGCCGAAATATATGGATCCGCTTGGGTTGTGTAAGGACGATATAATATCTAAAGCCTCAAAGTGGCAAGGTAAAGGTGACTATCCGGGAGTCGACAAGTGGCAATTAGGCACTTTAAATAAAGGCGATATTATTTACGGTGGTGTTTCCGGACAAACGGAGTTTTATCTATCACAGTCAACATTAAATACAGCTGAAGGATCAATGTCATCTCTTTGCAAAAGTGATCAAGTGAAACCTCATGATCTTTTTGGCTACAGGTCACAGGTACAGGTATATGAAGTATTGAAAGCTACTGATATAGCTACTGCTAACCCTCATTTGGGTGAAGGTGGCGCTATACAATATTTTGTAGAGGATTACCAGGGTCGTTCTACGTGCAACTGGAAAACCTTAGGATTGAAATGATATGAAAGTAGATGATATTGAAGTCTGCAAACCAATAACTGAATTAGTATCATTATTTACTAAGAGTGGATTTGTGATACTTGAAAGCAAAGTCAGCGATTATCATTTTTATGAGGTTTTTATAAAAATAACTCAATTATCGAACTTGATAACGTTAATTTTGAAAAAATAACGCAACCAAAGCTCGAGACATTTTGTTGTAGTCGTCACTGGTCTTGTGTGAAAATAGAGTAAATTTATAAGTCAATAGATTAAGAGCCGGGAAAGATTTTCTGTTCTTCCCGACTTTTTATTACTTAATCTCCGTTCAGTTCACTAAACATCCCGTTCTTAATTCCCTGTTTAACACGATAATGTAAACGACCAGATAAGCCACACCACTCGAACCGGCAACAGCAGTACCCCTATGCGCGAGAAGCGCTTCACTTAGGACAAAACCTGAATATCACCCTTCGCCAGGTAAACAGACCTATTTTAGCTCCATGCATTTTGAGATCCCGGTCAAATTGACCCCATCCCAAAAGTACGACAAAAAAAAGCCCATCGTGGGAGATGGGCAAAGACTACACACAGCAATTCGTTGTTTCACTCAGGGGATTTCCATGCTTATAAATCAATGTGTTGATTTATAACGTTGAGCTAATAGTAGGGCATGGGGCTTTTTGGCGTCGATCAGATTCGTCTCAATAGTTTAAAAACTGTAAAGAATTTGCGACATAATCCTGAACGGGCAGAGCGACGGCAGGGGAAACAGCAACGTTGCGGTAGTCAATCAATAAGGCGTGCTTAACATTCAGGCGGCCTGCGCCGCCTGATAAGCGCTACTTTTTAAGTTCTTCAATCTCCGCCAGCTCTTCGAGGATCTGCTCCGGCTCATCGGTCGGCGACGGCGCTTCGTGCACCCAGGCTGAGAAAAGGCGCCAGGTCACCGCCAGCAGTACCGGGCCGATAAACAGGCCAATCATGCCGAACGCAATCAGACCGCCAATCACCCCGGATAAAATCAGGATCAGCGGTAAATCCGCCCCCATGCGGATCAGCACCGGACGGATGACATTATCAAGCGTACCAACGACGCAGCTCCAGACCAGCAGCACCGTGCCCCAGGTGGTTTCGCCGCTCCAGTAGAGCCAGATAATGGCGGGGACCAGCACCGGCAGCGGACCTAACTGCACCAGGCAGGAGAGGATCATCACTACCGTCAGCAGTGTGGCATAAGGCACGCCGGAGATAGCCAGTCCGATGCCGCCCAGCACCGCCTGAACCAGCGCAGTCACCACCACGCCCAGCGCCACGGCGCGAATCGCCTGGGCAGCCAGCAGTATCGCCGCGTCGCCGCGTTTGGCCGCCAGGCGGCAGGCAAAATGGCGGATACCAAAGGCCACCTGTTCGCCTCGCCAGTACAGCAGCGCGCTGAACAACAGCATCAGCGCACAGTGGACCATAAAGCGACCAATATGCGCCGCCTGGCCGACAAACCAGGTGGTGGTGGCGCCGAGATAGGGACGAACTTTCGCCATAATGGCCGCGCCGCCCATATCGAGCAGGTTATGCCATCCGGCATACAGCTTAGCGCCGACCAGCGGAATGCTGTTCAGCCAGGCAAGATCCGGCAGCGTCATGTCACCGCCGGTCACCGCGTGGATAAGCGGGCCGCTGCCGTCAACGATGCTGTTTACCAGCAGCGCCACCGGAATGACAAACAGCAGGACCAGTAAAAGCGTCATCACCAGAACCGCCAGCGAACGGCGGCCCCAGAGCAGCTTTTGCAAGCGTAATAAAACGGGCCAGGTGGCGATAACGATAGTGCCGGCCCAGGCAAAGCCCAGAATAAACGGCTGAACAATCCACAGACACGCCACAATCATAATGGCTAAAAACAGCACCGACAGCAGCACCTGCGCGATATCCCTGGGCTGACGAACATTGACCATAAACTCTTTTCACCTATGTAGTGCGTCAGGACGTTGACGCGACCTCAGCACGCGAAACGCATCTCATTATGATGAGCAGTTTCAGCGAATTTTGACAGGCGGATTCTGCCAGTATTTCTGTTGAGCGTATAAGAAAAAAATGTGATACAACAAATAAACCAACGATACGCAAACGATAACCTCCCAACACAGACCGCAGGAAAGGGTCAGAATAATGATTCCACAGATTTCTCAGGCACCTGGCGTCGTTCAACTGGTGCTCAATTTTTTGCAAGCGCTGGAGCAACAAGGTTTTACCGGCGATACGGCGACGAGCTACGCCGATCGCCTGACCATGGCAACGGATAACAGTATCTATCAACTTCTTCCCGACGCGGTGGTGTTTCCCCGCTCAACGGCGGACGTGGCGCTGATCGCCCGTCTGGCGGCTGAGCCACGCTTTACCTCGCTGATTTTTACCCCCCGCGGCGGCGGCACCGGCACCAACGGGCAGGCGCTGAATCAGGGCATTATCGTCGATATGTCGCGCTATATGAGCCGTATTATCGAGATCAACCCGGAAGAGGGCTGGGTGCGGGTGGAAGCGGGGGTCATTAAAGATCAGCTTAATCAGTATCTCAAACCATTTGGCTATTTCTTCGCGCCGGAGCTGTCAACCAGTAACCGGGCGACGCTCGGCGGGATGATCAACACCGACGCCTCCGGGCAGGGGTCGCTGGTTTACGGCAAAACGTCGGATCACGTGCTTGGCGTACGGGCGGTGCTGCTGGGCGGCGATATCCTCGACACCCAGCCGCTGCCGGTCGAACTGGCGGAAACGCTGGCGAAAAGCAATACCGCCATCGGGCGCATTTACCGCACCGTGCTGGAACGCTGCCGCGATAACCGTCAGCTGATCCTCGATAACTTCCCCAAACTGAACCGCTTCCTGACCGGCTACGATCTGCGCCATGTTTTTAATGATGAGATGACCGAGTTCGATCTCACCCGTATTCTCACCGGCTCGGAAGGTACGCTGGCCTTTATTACCGAAGCGCGGCTGGATATCACGCCGCTGCCGAAAGTGCGCCGCCTGGTCAACGTCAAATATGACTCCTTCGACTCCGCGCTGCGCAGCGCGCCGTTTATGGTGGAGGCCCGGGCGCTCTCCGTTGAAACCGTAGATTCGAAAGTGTTGAACCTGGCGCGGGAAGATATCGTCTGGCATTCGGTGAGTGAACTTATTACCGATGTGCCGGAAAGAGAGATGCTCGGTCTGAACATCGTGGAATTTGCGGGCGATGATGAAGCGCTCATTGACAGTCAGGTTGCCTCGCTGTGCCAGCGCCTTGACGACCTGATGGCGCGTGAAGAGGCGGGGATCATCGGCTGGCAGCTGTGTCACGATCTGGCCGGCATCGAACGTATTTATGCCATGCGCAAAAAAGCGGTGGGGCTGCTGGGCAATGCGAAGGGGGCGGCGAAGCCGATTCCGTTTGCCGAAGATACCTGCGTTCCGCCAGAGCATTTAGCTGACTATATCGCCGAGTTCCGTGCGCTGCTCGACGGCCACGGCCTGAGCTACGGGATGTTTGGTCACGTCGACGCAGGCGTGCTGCACGTGCGTCCCGCGCTGGATATGTGCGACCCGCAGCAGGAGGTGCTGGTGAAGCAAATCTCCGACGAGGTGGTGGCGCTGACGGCAAAATATGGCGGCCTGTTATGGGGCGAACACGGCAAGGGCTTCCGCGCCGAGTACAGCCCGGCCTTTTTCGGCGACGCGCTGTTCGCGGAACTGCGCAAAGTGAAGGCGGCGTTCGATCCGCAGAACCGCCTGAATCCGGGGAAAATTTGTCCGCCGGAAGGCGTGGATGCGCCAATGATGAAAGTCGATGCCGTCAAGCGCGGCGCCTATGATCGGCAGATCCCGCTGGCGGTGCGACAAACCTGGCGCGGCGCGATGGAGTGTAACGGCAACGGCCTGTGCTTTAACTTCGATGCGAAAAGCCCGATGTGTCCGTCGATGAAAATTACCCTCAACCGCATCCACTCGCCGAAAGGACGCGCCACGCTGGTGCGCGAATGGCTGCGCCTGCTGGCGGATCGCGGCGTCGATCCGCTGCGACTGGAAAAGGCGCTGGTCGGCAAGCGGCCCAGCCTGCGCACGCTGATCTCCCGGACGCGCAATAGCTGGCACGCCAGGAAAGGCGAATACGACTTCTCGCATGAAGTGAAAGAGGCGATGTCCGGTTGTCTGGCCTGTAAGGCGTGCTCAACCCAGTGTCCGATTAAAATTGACGTGCCGGAATTCCGCTCGCGTTTTCTGCAGCTTTACCATACGCGCTATCTGCGCCCGCTGCGCGATCATCTGGTGGCGACGGTGGAAACCTATGCCCCGCTAATGGCGCGCGCGCCGGGAACCTTTAACTTCTTTATCAACCAGCCGCTGGTGCGCAGGCTGTCGGCAAAACACATCGGTATGGTCGATCTGCCGCTGCTGTCAACGCCGTCGCTGCAACAGCAGATGGTCGGGCATCGCTCGGCCAATATGACGCTGGAACAGCTGGAAACGCTGACGGAGGAGCAGAAAGCCGGGACGGTGCTGGTGGTGCAGGACCCGTTCACCAGCTATTACGATGCCCAGGTAGTGGCGGATTTTGTTCGACTGATCGAGAAGCTGGGCTTCCGGCCGGTTCTGCTGCCGTTCTCGCCAAACGGCAAGGCGCAGCATATTAAAGGCTTCCTGAACCGGTTTGCGAAGACGGCGAAAAAGACCTCAGAGTTCCTTAATCGCATCGCGAAGCTGGGGATGCCGATGGTGGGCGTCGATCCGGCGCTGGTGCTCTGTTACCGCGATGAATATAAGCAGGCGCTCGGTGAGCAGCGGGGCGATTTTCACGTCCTGCTGGCGAACGAATGGCTGGCGACGGCGCTGGCTTCCAGACCGCCGCGTGAGGTCAGCGGCGAGTCCTGGTATTTCTTTGGCCACTGTACCGAAGTCACCGCGCTGCCCGGCGCGCCCGCACAGTGGGCGTCGATTTTCGCCCGCTTTGGCGCGAAGCTTGAAAACGTCAGCGTCGGCTGTTGCGGCATGGCTGGCACCTATGGACATGAGGCGAAAAACCATGCGAATTCGCTCGGGATCTACGAGCTGTCGTGGCACCAGGCGATGGCGCGTCTGCCGCGTAGCCGTTGTCTGGCGACGGGCTACTCCTGCCGCAGTCAGGTGAAGCGCGTGGAAGGCAGCGGCGTGCGTCACCCCGTACAGGCTTTACTGGAGATGTTGGGATGATCTGGAAACGTGCAGTCACGCTTGAAGCGCTCAATGCGATGGGCGAGGGAAATATGGTCGGGCTGCTGGATATTCGCTTTGAGCATATCGGCGACGATACGCTTGAGGCCACGATGCCCGTCGATGACCGGACGAAGCAGCCGTTCGGCCTGTTGCACGGCGGCGCTTCGGTAGTACTGGCCGAGAGCATTGGCTCCGTTGCCGGCTATCTCTGCACTCAGGGCGAGCAGAAGGTGGTCGGCCTGGAGATTAACGCCAACCATGTGCGCTCAGCGCGTGAAGGTCGCGTAAGAGGGGTCTGTAAGGCGATTCATACCGGTTCCCGCCACCAGGTCTGGCAGATTGACATCTACGATGGGCAGCAGCGGCTTTGCTGTACATCAAGGTTAACCACGGCGATTGTGTGACGTTGTCACCAGAAAAACGTGATCTATATTGCTTTTGGTCATTATTTGCTCAGGGGAAAGTGATATACTGGGCGGGTTTTGACCATAAGCGAGGATGATATGACTAGCCAACTAGACCCGGCCCAACTGGCAATTGAATTTTTACGTCGTGATAAAACGGAGCTTTCCCCGGCTCAGTATCTTAAAAGACTGAAACAGCTGGAGCTGGAGTTTGCCGACCTGCTGACGCTCTCCTCTGCCGAGTTAAAAGAAGAGATCTATTTTGCCTGGCGCCTTGGCGTGCATTGATTCAGCGAAAACGCGCGTAAGATAGCCCTGACCCGGCGCCGGGGTTATTTATTGATCTGGCTTACATAATTGGCGGATCGCAATTTGTGTTAAAAATGACCTTCCGCGATATGAGAACATTCTTATCGCCCCTTCAAGAGCTAAGCCATGATGAGTGCCGGAGATAAGCGCCGGATGGGGCAGGAACCCTTAAGGCTGTTACAGCAACCTTAAGGGTTTTTTCTTTTTCTTCATATTCCTCATTTCACCACGGCTGCTTCAGCCGCTCCTATCTCTGAAATAGACATTTTCTATACATCTTTCCTGTTTTAAGCATAAAGGGCGATTAGCCTGCGCAAAGTCATTATCAATCAATAAATTAAACAAATTCACCCCTTCCTTTTAACCCGTGTGTCAGGGTCTATGCTTAATAAAAGATGTCAAAAAGCGCGAAATAGCCAAATGTCCCTGCTGTTGAGGGGTTGAAGTAATAATCATTATCACTAACATGCTGTTATAGCCTGATGGCTCATTCATGCGAGGTAACCTTATGGAACTGCATTCAGGAACATTTAATCCGGACGATTTTGCCTGGCGCGGGCTGACGTTAACGCCAGCGGCAGCGGCGCATATTCGCGAACTGGTCGCCAAACAGCCCGGTATGCTGGGCGTGCGGCTGGGCGTGAAGCAGACGGGCTGCGCCGGTTTTGGCTATGTGTTGGATAGCGTCCGCGAGCCGCAACAGGACGATCTGCTGTTCGAAAGCGATGGCGCGAAGCTGTACGTTCCGCTTCAGGCCATGCCGTTTATCGACGGAACGGAGGTCGATTACGTCCAGGAGGGATTAAACCAGTTATTCAAATTTCATAACCCGAAAGCCCAGAACGAATGTGGTTGTGGCGAAAGCTTTGGGGTATAGGCGGTACTATGTCTCGTAATACTGAAGCAACAGACGATGTCAAAACCTGGACCGGCGGCCCGCTGAATTACAAAGAAGGTTTCTTCACGCAGCTGCGAACCGACGAGCTGGCGAAAGGGATCAGCGAGGAGGTGGTGCGCGCCATTTCCGCGAAGCGTAATGAGCCGGAGTGGATGCTGGAGTTTCGCCTGAATGCGTATAAAGCCTGGCTGGAGATGGACGAACCGCACTGGCTTAAAGCGCATTACGATAAGCTCAATTATCAGGACTACAGCTACTACTCCGCGCCATCATGTGGCAACTGTGACGACGCCTGCGTTTCGCAGCCTGGCGCGGTGCAGCAAACCGGCGCCAGCGCGTTCCTCAGTAAGGAGGTCGAGGCCGCCTTTGAACAGCTCGGCGTACCGGTGCGCGAAGGGCGGGAAGTGGCGGTCGACGCGATATTCGACTCCGTTTCCGTCGCCACTACCTACCGGGAAAAGCTGGCGCAGCAGGGCATTATCTTTTGCTCTTTCGGCGAGGCGATTCACGATCACCCCGAGCTGGTGAAAAAGTATCTCGGCACCGTCGTGCCCGGCAACGATAACTTTTTCGCCGCGCTGAATGCCGCGGTGGCCTCCGACGGCACCTTTATCTATGTACCGAAAGGCGTGCGTTGTCCGATGGAGCTCTCCACCTATTTCCGTATTAACGCGGAAAAAACCGGTCAGTTCGAACGTACCATTCTGGTGGCGGATGAAGGCAGCTACGTCAGCTATATTGAGGGCTGCTCGGCGCCGGTTCGCGACAGCTATCAGCTGCACGCGGCGGTGGTGGAAGTGATCATCCATAAAGATGCCGAGGTCAAATACTCCACGGTGCAGAACTGGTTCCCCGGTGATAACAATACCGGCGGCATTCTGAACTTTGTGACCAAGCGCGCGCTGTGCGAAGGGGAAAACAGCAAAATGTCCTGGACCCAGTCAGAAACCGGTTCGGCCATTACCTGGAAATACCCGAGCTGCATCCTGCGCGGCGATAACTCAATTGGTGAGTTCTATTCCGTCGCCCTCACCAGCGGTCACCAGCAGGCCGATACCGGCACCAAGATGATCCACATTGGCAAGAACACCAAATCGACGATCATCTCGAAGGGCATCTCCGCCGGTCATAGCCAGAACAGCTATCGCGGACTGGTGAAAATCATGCCGACGGCGACCAACGCGCGCAACTTTACCCAGTGTGACTCGATGCTGATCGGCGCTGACTGCGGGGCGCATACCTTCCCGTACGTTGAATGCCGCAACAACAGCGCGCAGCTGGAACATGAGGCGACCACGTCACGGATTGGCGAAGACCAGCTGTTCTATTGTCTGCAGCGTGGGATCAGCGAAGAGGACGCCATCTCGATGATCGTCAACGGCTTCTGTAAGGACGTGTTCTCTGAGCTACCGCTGGAGTTTGCCGTCGAAGCACAAAAATTATTAGCCATCAGCCTTGAGCACAGCGTCGGTTAAGGAAGTAACATGTTGAATATTAAAGATTTACAGATCAGTGTCGAAGATAAAGCGATTCTGCGTGGACTGAATCTCGAAGTGCGACCGGGCGAAGTCCACGCCATCATGGGGCCTAACGGTTCCGGGAAAAGTACGCTTTCCGCGACGCTGGCGGGGCGTGAAGATTATGACGTCACCGGCGGAAGCGTCGAGTTTAAGGGTAAAGATTTGCTTGAGCTGGCGCCGGAAGAGCGCGCCGGCGAGGGAATCTTCATGGCCTTCCAGTATCCGGTGGAAATTCCCGGCGTCAGCAACCAGTTTTTCCTGCAAACGGCGCTCAATGCGGTGCGTAGCTATCGCGGCCAGGAGACGCTCGACCGCTTTGATTTCCAGGATCTGATGGAGGAAAAAATCGCACTGCTGAAAATGCCGGAAGATTTGCTGACCCGTTCGGTTAACGTCGGTTTCTCCGGCGGCGAGAAGAAGCGCAACGATATTCTGCAAATGGCCGTGCTGGAGCCGGAGCTGTGTATTCTCGATGAGTCTGATTCCGGGCTGGATATTGACGCCCTGAAGGTCGTCGCCGACGGCGTGAATTCGCTGCGGGACGGCAAACGGTCGTTCATTATCGTCACTCACTATCAGCGCATCCTTGACTATATCAAACCTGATTTTGTCCACGTCCTGTATCAGGGACGAATTGTGAAGTCCGGTGATTTCACGCTGGTCAAACAACTGGAGGAGCAGGGGTATGGCTGGCTTACCGAACAGCAGTAATGCGTTGCAGCAATGGCATCATCTGTTTGAAGCGCAGGGCGAGACGCGCTCTGAACAGGCGCAACAGCATTTACAGCAGCTACTGCGTCTGGAGTTGCCGACGCGTAAGCATGAGAACTGGAAATACACGCCGCTGGACGGGTTAACCAACAGCCAGTTCGTCAGCCGCCGGGCAGACATCTCTCCGGCGCAGCGCGATGCGCTAGCGCTGAACGTTGAGGCGCTGCGGCTGGTGTTTGTCGACGGGCAGTTCAGCGAGACGTTGAGCGACAGCCTGGAAGAGAGCGGATTTGATGTTGAGGTCAACGACGATCGGCGGACGCTGCCTGCCGCCGTTCAGCCTGAGGTCTTTTTACACCTGACGGAAAGCCTGGCGCACAGCGTGACCCATATCCGCGTGAAGCGCAACCAGCGCCCGCTAAAACCGCTGCTGCTGATGCACATCACCCAGGGGGTGAACGACGAAGCGGTGAACACCGCGCACTACCGGCATCATCTCGAGCTGGAGGAGGGAGCGGAAGCGACGGTGATTGAGCATTACGTCAGCCTTAATGAGGCGCGCCATTTTACCGGCGCGCGGCTGACCATGAACGTGGCGGCGAACGCCCATCTGCACCATATCAAACTGGCGTTTGAAAACCCGCTCAGCCATCACTTCGCCCATAACGATATCACCCTGGCGGCGGATGCCTCGGCGTACAGCCACAGCTTCCTGCTGGGCGATGCGGTGCTACGGCATAACACCAGCACCCGGCTTAACGGCGAGAACGCCACGCTCCGGATCAACAGTCTGGCGATGCCGGTGAAAAACGAAGTCTGTGATACCCGCACCTGGCTTGAGCACAATAAAGGCTACTGCAACAGCCGTCAGCTGCATAAAACCATCGTCAGCGATAAAGGCCGCGCGGTCTTCAACGGTCTGATTAATGTCGCGCAACACGCCATTAAAACCGACGGGCAGATGACCAACAATAACCTGCTGCTGGGCAAACTGGCGGAGGTGGACACTAAACCGCAGCTCGAAATCTACGCCGATGATGTGAAGTGCAGCCACGGCGCGACAATAGGGCGCATCGACGAAGAGCAGATGTTCTATCTGCGTTCGCGTGGTATCCGCCAGCAGGATGCGCAGCAGATGATCCTTTACGCCTTTGCCGCTGAGCTGACGGAAGCGATTAGCGACGAAGCGCTGAAACAGCAGGTGCTGGCGCGTATCGGCCAGCGCCTGCCGGGAGGCAAAGCATGACTTTTCCCATTGATAAGGTGCGGGCGGATTTCCCCGTTCTGACGCGTGAGGTTAACGGACTGCCGCTGGCCTATCTCGACAGCGCCGCCAGCGCCCAGAAGCCGAATCAGGTCATTGAGGCGGAGGCGGAATTTTACCGCCACGGCTATGCGGCGGTGCATCGCGGCATCCACACGCTGAGCGCGCAGGCAACCGAAAGAATGGAGAACGTGCGCAAGCTGGCGTCGCTGTTTATCAATGCCCGTTCAGCGGAAGAACTGGTATTTGTACGCGGCACCACTGAAGGCATCAACCTGGTCGCCAACAGCTGGGGGCCGGAAAACGTCCATGCGGGCGATAACATCATCATCAGCGAAATGGAGCACCACGCTAACATCGTTCCGTGGCAGATGCTCTGCGCCCGCGTGGGGGCGGAGCTGCGGGTGATCCCGCTGAACGCCGACGGCACGCTGCGACTGGATATCCTGCCGTCGCTGCTGGATGAGCATACCCGTCTGCTGGCGCTGACTCACGTTTCCAACGTGCTGGGCACGGAAAACCCGATTGCCGAAATTACCGCGCAGGCCCATCAGGCCGGGGCGAAAGTGCTGATAGACGGCGCTCAGGCGGTGATGCACCATCCGGTTGACGTCCAGGCGCTGGACTGTGATTTTTATGTCTTCTCCGCCCACAAACTGTACGGGCCGACCGGTATCGGCGCGCTGTATGTCAAAGAGGCGATATTACAGCAGATGCCGCCGTGGGAAGGCGGCGGCTCGATGATCGCCACCGTCAGCCTGACTCAGGGCACCACTTGGACAAAAGCGCCGTGGCGCTTTGAGGCGGGAACGCCAAATACCGGCGGTATTATCGGCTTCGGCGCGGCGCTGGAGTACGTCTCAGCGCTGGGTCTTGCCAATATCAGCGAGTATGAACAAAACCTGATGCATTACGCGCTGGCGCAGCTGGCGGCGGTGCCGGATCTGACGATATACGGTCCGCATAACCGCCTTGGGGTGATCGCCTTTAATCTCGGGAAACACCATGCCTATGACGTCGGCAGCTTCCTCGATAACTACGGCATTGCCGTGCGAACAGGCCACCACTGCGCGATGCCGCTGATGGCGTTTTATCAGGTTCCGGCGATGTGCCGGGCGTCGCTGGCGATGTATAACACGTATGAAGAAGTGGACCGTCTGGTGACGGGGCTGCAACGTATTTATCGCCTGCTGGGCTAACAGGGAGACGCTATGGCCGCGCTGCCGGATAAAGAGAAACTGTTGCGTAACTTTCAGCGTTGCGCGAACTGGGAAGAAAAGTACCTGTATATCATCGAGCTTGGACAGCGGTTGCCGGAGCTGTCGGCGGAGGATCGCCGTGAAGAGAACAAAATAGAGGGGTGTCAGAGCCAGGTATGGATTGTGATGCGTCAGAACGCGCAGGGGCTTATCGAACTGCAGGGCGACAGCGATGCGGCGATTGTTAAGGGGCTGATCGCGGTTGTTTTTATTCTGTATCAGCAGATGACGCCCGAGGATATTGTCAATTTTGATGTCCGCCCGTGGTTCGAACAAATGGCGCTTGCCCGACATCTCACCCCGTCTCGCTCGCAAGGACTTGAAGCGATGATTCGCGCTATCCGTACGCAAGCAGCCACTCTCAGCTAAACTTAACAGACGCACTTTGTCAGCGCCTGACGGCGACGCTAACATGTCTGTCAGGCCTGCAAGCTTCGTAGCCTGGATAAGGCGTGCAGACGCCATCCAATGAAAAATGCCAGGGGGGTAACGATGAAACGCGCGTCTTTGTTAACTGTCATGCTTATCGGCGCTTACAGCGCCATACAGGCCGCCTGGGCGGTGGATTATCCCTTGCCGCCGGAAGGCAGCCGTCTCATTGGCCAGAATCAAACGTATACGGTGCAGGCTGGCGATAAAAATCTCCAGGCGATAGCCCGTCGTTTCGATACTGCCGCAATGCTGATTCTGGAGGCGAACAATACCATCGCCCCGGTGCCGAAGCCGGGCACGTTGATCACCATCCCGTCTCAGATGCTGCTGCCTGACGCGCCGCGTGAAGGCGTTATCGTCAACCTGGCCGAGCTGCGGCTGTACTACTTCCCGCCGGGTGAGAATATCGTTCAGGTCTATCCCATCGGGATTGGCCTTGAGGGGCTGGAAACGCCGGTGATGGAAACGCGGATAGGGCAGAAAATCCCCAACCCGACATGGACGCCGACGGCGGGCATCCGTAAACGCTCGCTGGAGCGCGGCGTGACCCTGCCAGCGGTAGTACCCGCGGGGCCAAATAACCCGCTGGGACGCTTTGCGCTGCGTCTGGCTTACGGCAACGGCGAGTATCTGATTCACGGCACCAGCCAGCCGGACAGCGTTGGGCTACGCGTCAGCTCCGGCTGTATCCGTATGAACGCGCCGGATATCAAGGCGCTGTTCGCCTCGGTGAGAACCGGCACGCCGGTGAAAATCATTAATCAGCCGGTGAAATACGCGGTAGAGCCAAACGGTATGCGTTATGTCGAAGTACACCGACCGCTGTCGCCGGAAGAGGAACAGAACGTGCAGACCATGCCGTATGTTCTGCCGGCGGGCTTTACGCAGTTTAAGGTGGCCAAAGGGGTGGACAGTATGCTGGTCGATAAGGCGCTGTATCGCCGGGCGGGTTATCCGGTTGTGGTTTCGCAGGGTCAGACGCCGACAACCGCTCCCGCAGTGCAATCAGCGCAGAACGGTTCACCAGACAAAGAGATGCAAACCCAGTAGGGGAAAGGAAAACGCGAGGCAAAAAAAATGGCGCACAATGTGCGCCATTTTTATTACTCAGGCACTATTACTTACGGTATTTAGTAGCCTGGTTGTCCAGACGCTGGTTAGCGCGAGCTGCGTCGTCTTTAGCAGCCTGAACGTCGGAACGCATTGCGTTCACGTCGTTGCTCAGCTGGTCAACTTTAGCGTTCAGAGTCTGAACGTCAGAAGACAGCTGATCGATTTTAGCGTTGCTGGAGCAACCAGCCAGCAGAGTAGAACCCAGGATTACCGCGCCCAGTACCAGTTTAGTACGATTCATTATTAATACCCTCTAGATTGAGTTAATCTCCATGTAGCGTTACAAGTATTACACAAAGTTTTTTAGGTTGAGAATATTTTTTTGATGAGAAGATGCTTATTTTTGATCGTTCGCTCAAAGAAGCATCGAATTGTCGGAGAAAGGCAAAAAAAGCTTGTTAAAACAGGATGCTTCCATCGGATTCTTCTTAGATAATCTGCGATTAGATAGTGAAATCCGATTTGCTTTTTTATTAATAGCGACTATCGATAAAATAAAAAAAGCGCCGCGTAGGCGCTTTTTTAAACCAATTAATTCATACGGGAATTATTACAGCACGTGAACAGAGGCGGTGTTGGTAGTACCGCTCGGCACCAGCGCGCCGGAAACCATCACCACCACGTCGCCTTTCTGAGCCAGGCCGCTCTGCAGGGCAACTTCTTTACCCAGACGGTAGAAGTCGTCAGTGGAGGTAATCTCTTTCACCATCTGCGCCACAACGCCTTTGCTCAGCACCAGCTGACGGGCGGTGACTTCGTTGGTGGTCAGCGCCAGGATAGTGGCGTCCGGGAAGTATTTACGTACGGCGCGCGCGGATTTACCGCCCTGGGTGGCGACAACGATCAGCGGCGCTTCCAGTTTCTCAGCGGTTTCAACTGCGCCACGGCATACGGCTTCGGTGATGCGCAGTTTGCGGCTGTCGTTGTTGAAGTCCAGGCGGCTGGACATGACGCGATCGGTACGTTCGCAGATGGTCGCCATGATGGAGACGGCTTCCAGCGGGTATTTACCTTTCGCGGATTCGCCGGACAGCATTACCGCATCGGTGCCGTCAAGGATGGCGTTCGCCACGTCGCCGGCTTCAGCGCGGGTCGGGCGCGGGTTTTTGATCATGGAATCCAGCATCTGGGTAGCGGTGATCACCACTTTACGCGCGCGGATACATTTTTCGATCATCATCTTCTGCGCGAAGATAACTTCTTCTACCGGGATCTCGACGCCCAGGTCGCCGCGGGCAACCATGATGCCGTCGGACGCTTCGAGGATTTCGTCGAAGTTGTTCAGGCCTTCCTGGTTTTCAATCTTGGAGATGATCTGGATGTTCTCGCCGCCGTGCGCTTTCAGGTGTTCACGGATTTCCACCACGTCAGAACGCTTACGGATAAAGGAAGCCGCAACGAAGTCAACGCCTTGCTCGCAGCCGAAGATCAGATCCTGTTTGTCTTTTTCAGCCAGCGCCGGCAGGGCGATAGAGACGCCAGGCAGGTTAACGCCTTTGTTTTCGCCCAGGTCACCGTTGTTCAGCACTTTACAGATAACTTTGTCGCCTTCGATGGCGGTGACTTCCATGCCGATCAGGCCGTCGTCGACCAGAACGGTATTGCCGACGGAGAGGTCGGAAGTGAAGCCTTCATAGGTTACCGCAACGATTTCATTGTTGCCGACAACTGATTTGTCGGTGGTGAAAGTGAAGGTCTGGCCTGCTTTCAGAGAGACGTCGTTGCCGCCTTCCAGTTTGATGGTACGGATTTCCGGACCTTTGGTATCCAGCAGAATCGCGGCTTTCTTGCCGGTTTTGCTCATCACGTTGCGCAGGTTCTGGATACGTTGACCGTGTTCGGCATAGTCGCCGTGAGAGAAGTTCAGACGCATGACGTTCATGCCCGCGTCCAGCATTTTGGTTAACATCTCTTCGGATTCGGTTTTCGGACCGATGGTGCAAACAATTTTCGTCTTTTTCATGACAGTCTTAGTCTTTAAGTTGAGAAGGATAGGGGAAGCCGACTTCCGGGGCGCACCGCCTGGAAGTGAAACCTGTATTACGAAAGTTGTGATGCCTCGCTCTAAGGATAGGTGACATCGAAAGAGCGTGCAGAGGAATGTGTGCTCGCGTTTCAGCCCAACGGGAAGGGATATTTTGTAGTCGTTGAGTTTGACAGGTCAATGTGCTGAAACCATTCAAGAGACAATTGGCGCGCATTATACGCTGATTTTGAACCAAAAGGAAAATGAAAACGGCGTTTCAAATTACATCTGGGCAGTTTCACAACAAATTGTATTTAAAGGCAACATCCTGCCTGAAAGCCCGCGCGCAATAAATGAAGAGGTTGCGCAACGGCGATTTATTCAATTTGGTTATAATCAAATTCTTTTTAATTCATTTCAAATTATTACACTCCTCATTACACTCGTTTGGACATCCATACTGCTATACAGCTAAAAGCGCTGGCAGAGAACACTACGCAGCCGCGGATACCAAAAACCACATGATTGTCCTGAAAAATATTAGCAAAGTGTTTACGCCAGGCCGGCTCTCGATTACCGCTGTCGACAACGTCAATCTGACGGTCGAACAGGGACAAATTTACGGCATCATTGGCTACAGCGGGGCTGGGAAAAGCACCCTGATCCGCCTGCTTAACGGGCTGGAAAAGCCCACGGCGGGCAGCGTGACGATTAACGGCCAGCAGATTTCCACCGCCAGCGGCGAGGCCTTGCGTCAGGCCCGGTTAAAAATCAGCATGGTTTTCCAACATTTCAATTTGCTGTGGTCGCGTACCGTCAGTGAAAACATTGCCTTCTCAATGCAAATTGCCGGGGCGCCGAAGGCGGCGATTAAAGCGCGGGTGGCGGAACTGATTGCGCTGGTGGGGTTAACCGGGCGTGAAAACGCCTACCCTTCACAACTGAGCGGCGGGCAGAAGCAGCGCGTCGGCATTGCCCGGGCACTGGCGAACAGCCCGGACGTCCTGCTTTGCGATGAAGCCACCTCTGCGCTGGATCCGCAAACGACCGATCAAATTCTCGATTTACTGCTGGATATTAACCGTCGCTTTGCGCTGACGATTGTGCTGATCACCCATGAAATGCACGTGGTGCGTAAAATCTGCGACCGGGTGGCGGTGATGGAAAATGGCAAAGTGGTGGAAGAAGGTGAGGTGCTACAGGTTTTCACCCATCCGCAGCAGCCGATTACCCGCCAGTTCGTCAGCCAGGTGGGACAATATGCCGATGAAGAGGCTTTCAACCCGCAGCTGGTGAGTGAACTGGGCGGGACGGTCATCCGTCTGACCTTTACCGGGCACAGCACTCATCAGCCGATCGTCGGCGAACTGACCCTGCGCTACGGCCTGCCGTTCAATATTCTCCACGGCAAGATGAACCAGACGGCGCACGGCGTGTTTGGTCAGCTCTGGCTGCACGTCGCCGCCTCAGAGGAGCAGCTCAATAATATTCTGGCCGATCTGCAAAAAAGCGGCATTGAAACAGAGGTGATTCAACATGGCTGAAAATCTGTTTCCGCATCTGAAATGGGAGCAACTGTTTGCCGCCACCCGGGAGACGCTTTACATGACCGCGCTCTCCGGCGTTGCGACGTTTGTGCTGGGCATCGCCCTCGGGCTGGCGCTGTTTTTAACCGCCCGCGGCGGACTGTTGCAGAACCGCATTCTGTACAGCGTCATTTCGCTGATCGTCAATATCTTTCGCTCGATCCCATTCATCATCCTGATCGTGCTGTTAATCCCGTTCACCAAAGCGCTGGTGGGCACCATTCTCGGCGCAAACGCCGCGCTGCCGGCGCTCATCGTCGGCGCCGCCCCGTTTTATGCTCGTCTGGTGGAGATCGCGCTGCGGGAAGTGGACAAAGGGGTGATTGAAGCGACGCGCTCAATGGGCGCGCGAATGAGCACGTTAATTTTTCGGGTTTTGCTGCCTGAATCCTCTCCCGCCCTGGTGTCCGGCATCACCGTGACGCTGATTGCGCTGGTCAGCTACAGCGCGATGGCGGGAGTGATTGGCGCAGGCGGGTTAGGGAATCTGGCTTACCTGGAGGGATTCCAGCGCAACCACAACGACGTCACGCTGGTGGCGACGGTCACCATTCTGGTCATCGTTTTCATCATCCAGTTCTGCGGCGATGTGATCACTTCTCTGTTAGATAAACGCTAATAACATACGGAACCATCATCATGAAAAAATCACTGACATTACTTGCCGCCGCAACCTTAAGCGCCCTGAGCTTCGCCGCCTGGGTCGAAACGCTGACCGTCGGCGCCTCAAACGTGCCGCACGCCGAAATCCTCGAACAGGCGAAGCCGATTCTGGCAAAGCAGGGGATCGATCTGAAAATTAAACCGTTCCAGGATTACATCCTGCCGAACACCGCCCTTGCCGGGCGCGAAATCGACGCCAACTATTTTCAGCATATTCCCTATCTGAACAGCGTCCTGAAGGATCATGCGGGAGATAAAACCTATGACTTCGTCAGCGCGGGCGCCATCCATATCGAGCCGATCGGTATTTATTCGAAAAAGGTTAAATCGCTGAAAGAGCTGCCGGAGGGCGGGAAGGTGATTATGCGCGATGCGATTTCTGAAGAGGGGCGCATCCTGTCGATTTTCGAAAAAGAGGGGGTGATCAAGCTTAAACCGGGCGTGGATAAGGTCAATGCGCGTATCAGCGACATCGTGGAGAACCCGAAAAAGCTGCAATTCCTGCCGAACGTGGAAGCAGCGCTGCTGCCGCAGATGTACAACAATGATGAAGGCGACGCGGTGGTGATCAACGCCAACTACGCCATCGACGCCGGGCTGGATCCGGTACACGACCCGATCGCCGTTGAAAGCGGCGAGAACAACCCGTATGCCAATATCATTACCGTTCACCGCGGCGACGAAAAGAAAAAAGATATCGTGGCGCTGGTAAACGTTCTTCATTCAAAAGAGATTCAGGAGTGGATCCGCACGAAATATAAAGGCGCGGTGATTCCGGTAAACAACTAATGCCCTTTGCGCCGGGGGAGGTGGACGCCTCTCCCGGTCTGTCGCGCGTTTCATCATAGCATTTCCGTATTTGTTTGATTTTCTTTGTTTTTGGTCATCATCGCCAGAGTGAGATATGCTGTTTATAGATAACCTGCGATGAGAGACAATAATGGGAAACCTGACCAAAGATGATGAACTGTACCGTGAGATGTGCAGAGTAGTGGGCAAAGTGGTGCTGGAGATGCGCGATCTCGGACAAGAACCTAAACATATCGTTATTGCCGGCGTACTGAGAACCGCGCTGGCAAACCAGCGTATTCAGCGCAGCGATCTGGAAAAGCAGGCGATGGAAACGGTGATTAAAGCGCTGGCAGGCTGATGCCTGGGATAAGGGATGGCGAACATCCCTTACAGCCGTCCCGTCAGGCGATTATTAAACTGGAATCTTTAGCAGGGCATTAAATCGACACTGAATAATAAAAAAGGCGCATTTAATTCTCTCATTGTTAATATTTTATAATGCATTGATATCATTTTGCGAAGAGGTTCACAGTTATTTTGAAAATAGTCGGAATAACGTTTTATTCACACAATTGATAATAAATATCACTTCACTTTTAAATATATCCCTTCCCGATTTTAATTGATAACGATCAAAGTCGTACTCCTGGAATATACCCATTATTTATTTCTCTTAACCCTAAAGGATTAGCTCGCTCGCGGTAAAACGCGGCATTTATACGATCCGCTTAGGGCAAGAATTCAGCTGTGGGAGGCAACATCGGGGCGCTGTTTTCATTCGACGTCAAGCCGCCTGGAGCGGGTTGTCAGCACTGCGTTTGCACAGAGGATGCGAAATAAATGAACCAGGTTGAACGTCCAATCTTAGATATCGGCTTAACGCGACTGGAATTCCTGCGCGTATCAGGAAAAGGTCTGGCAGGATTGACCATTGCCCCTGCGTTACTGTCTCTTTTTGGCTGCAGGCAGGAAGATGTCGATAGCGGCACCGTGGGCCTGATTAACACGCCGAAAGGGGTACTGGTCACGCAGCGCGCCCGCTGCACCGGCTGTCACCGCTGCGAAATTTCCTGCACCAACTACAACGACGGCGCGGTGGGGACGTTCTTTTCCCGCATTAAAATTCACCGTAACTATTTCTTCGGCGATAACGGCGTTGGCTCGGGCGGCGGCCTGTATGGCGACCTGAACTATACGCCGGACACCTGTCGGCAGTGCAAAGATCCGCAGTGCATGAAGGTCTGCCCAATCGAGGCTATCCGCTGGCAACCGGAAGAGGGCTGCATCGTCGTCGATCATAAACGCTGTATTGGGTGTAGCGCTTGCACCACCGCCTGCCCGTGGATGATGGCGACCGTTAATACCACCAGCAAAAAATCTTCAAAATGTATTTTATGCGGTGAATGCGCAAACGCCTGTCCGACGGGAGCGCTGAAAATTATCGAATGGAAAGATATTACTGTTTGAGTCTTACAAAGGAAAACATTATGGCTAATGGTTGGACAGGTAATATTTTACGGGTCAATCTTACAACAGGCGATATTACCCTTGAAGATTCCAGTAAATTTAAAAAATTTATCGGCGGAATGGGATTCGGCTACAAAATTATGTATGACGAAGTTCCGCCCGGCACAAAACCTTTTGACGAAGGAAATAAACTGATTTTTGCCACCGGACCGTTAACCGGTTCAGGCGCGCCGTGCAGTTCCCGGGTCAATATCACATCGCTTTCCACCTTTACAAAAGGCAATCTGGTGGTCGATGCCCATATGGGCGGCTTTTTCGCGGCGCAAATGAAATTTGCCGGCTATGACGCCATCATTATTGAAGGCAAGGCGGCGTCGCCGGTGTGGATTAATATCAAAGACGAACGGGTAACGATTGAGAAAGCCGATTTTCTGTGGGGCAAAGGGACGCGCGCCACCACGGAAGAGATCTGCCGCCTGACCTCGCCGGAAACCTGCGTGGCGGCCATTGGTCAGGCGGGTGAAAACCTTGTACCGCTCTCCTGTATGCTCAACAGCCGCAACCACAGCGGCGGCGCAGGGACGGGGGCGATAATGGGGTCGAAAAACCTGAAAGCCATCGCGGTTGAAGGCAGCAAAGGGGTCAATATCGCCGATCGGAAAGAGATGAAGCGCCTCAATGACTACATGATGACCGAGCTGATTGGCGCCAATAACAACCACGTCGTGCCCAGCACGCCGCAGGCGTGGGCGGAATACTCTTCTCCCTCTTCGCGCTGGACCGCGCGCAAGGGGCTGTACTGGGGCGCGGCCGAGGGCGGGCCGATAGAGACGGGCGAAATTCCGCCTGGCAACCAGAACACCGTCGGTTTTCGCACCTGTAAATCGGTGTTCGATCTGGGACCGGCGGCGGAAAAGTACACCGTCAAGATGAGCGGCTGCCACTCCTGTCCGATCCGCTGCATGACCCAGATGAACATTCCGCGGGTGAAAGATTTCGGCGTGCCGAGCACCGGCGGCAACACCTGCGTTGCGAATTTCGTCCATACCACCATTTTCCCCAACGGGCCGAAAGACTTTGAAGATAAAGACGATGGCCGGGTCATTGGCAACCTGATCGGCCTCAACCTGTTCGACGACTACGGCATCTGGTGCAACTACGGCCAGCTGCATCGTGATTTCACCTACTGCTACAGCAAAGGGGTATTCAAACGGGTACTGCCCGCGGAAGAGTATGCCGAAATACGCTGGGATCAGCTGGAAGCGGGCGATCCTCACTTTATTAAAGACTTCTACTATCGGCTGGCGCATCGCGTCGGCGAGCTGAGTCATCTGGCTGATGGCTCGTATGCCATCGCCGAGCGCTGGGATCTGGGGGAAGAGTACTGGGGATATGCGAAAAACAAACTGTGGTCGCCGCTGGGGTTCCCTGTCCACCATGCCAATGAAGCGTCGGCGCAGGTGGGGGCGATTACCAACTGCATGTTCAACCGCGACTGCATGACCCATACCCATATCAATTTCATCGGCTCCGGTCTGCCCTTAAAGCTGCAACGGGAGGTGGCAGCTGAGCTGTTTAGCTCAGAAGACGCCTACGACGAAACCAAAAACTACACGCCGATAAACCCGGCCAAAATCCGTTACGCCAAATGGACGCTGCTGAAGGTGTGTCTGCATAACGCCGTCACGCTGTGCAACTGGGTCTGGCCGATGACCGTATCGCCGCTGAAAAGCCGCAACTATCGCGGCGATCTCGACCTGGAGGCGAAGTTCTTCCAGGCGGTGACCGGCGATGAGACGACCCAGGCCACGCTTGACCTTGCCGCCGAACGCATCTTTACCCTGCATCGCGCCTATACGGTGAAGCTGATGCAAACCAAAGATATGCGCAATGAGCACGATCTCATCTGTTCCTGGGTGTTCGATAAAGATCCGCATATTCCGGCCTTTAGCGAAGGCACCGACAAGATGGATCGCGACGACATGCGCGAGTCGCTGACGCTGTTTTATCAGGAGATGGGCTGGGACCCGCAGCTGGGATGTCCAACGCGCGAAACGCTGAACCGGCTGGGTCTGGAAGACGTCGCTGAGGATCTGGCCGCGCAGAATCTGCTGCCAGCGTAAGGAAAAGAATATGGAACATCCTGAAGTTGCTGGCGTTTGTGACGCGTCAGAGGTGGATCCCGAAAAGCGGCGCTGGCTGCAGCGTCTGCGCCCGACCGGGACGCAGGCGGCGGCAGAGGCCCCGGAAAGTCCGGCAGACATTATGGCGGATTTTATCCGCCAGCATTCGGCTGCGGGTCAGTTGGTGGCGCGCGAACTGTTTTTGCAACCGCCGTATTCAATAGAAGAAACGGAACTTGCGCCGCTGCTGGCGATGCTCGCTGAAGGCTGCGCGGGTAGCGACATTGCCTGCGTACAGGGTTCCCGGGACGACTATTTCTATTCCACCGACAGCATGACCGCCAATTATGCCGGGATGTGTATGCAGGTGGTGGAAAAGGATATGTGTCGCGCTATTGCCGAGGCGGTTCGCTTTGACTGCCGGACCTATCCGCGACCGTATAAGGTCGCCATGCTGGAACAGCCGCCTTATGGCTTTAGCGCCGAACAGATAGCCGCCGCGCTGGCGGCGATGGAGACGCATCCTGACTATGCCGATATCCGTCCGGTGGCGTCATCAAACGGCGTGGCGTATCTGTTCAGCGAACGCGTGATGCGCTACGGAAAAGCCTACGGGCTGTGCGAATGGCTGGAAGTTGAGCAGTTTCAGAACCCCTGAAATTACAGAAAGCGTGGACGCGCGCGACCACAGGATTAGAGGATAACAAGATGTCCTTCACTCGACGAAAATTTGTGCTTGGCATGGGGACGGTCATTTTTTTCAGCGGCGCCGGGCAGACGCTGCTGGCGAATACGAAGCAAACCGGGTCGGCGCGATATGTCATGATCCACGATGAAACCCGCTGCAACGGCTGTAATATCTGCGCCCGCGCCTGTCGGAAAACCAACCACGTTCCGGCGCAGGGAAGCCGTTTATCCATTGCGCATATTCCCGTTTCCGACAGCCAGAGCGAAACCCTGTATCATTTTTTCCGCCAGTCCTGTCAGCACTGCGAGGACGCGCCGTGCATAGAGGTTTGCCCGACCGGCGCCTCCTGGCGCGACGAACGAGGCATTGTCCGGGTTGACGGCTCGCGCTGTATCGGCTGCGGCTACTGTATCGGCGCCTGCCCCTATCAGGTGCGCTACCTCCATCCGCAGAGCAAAGTGGCGGATAAATGCGATTTTTGCGCCGAATCGCGGCTGGCAAAAGGTTTTCCGCCAATCTGCGTTTCGTCATGTCCGGAACAGGCGCTACTTTTCGGGCGCGAGGACAGTCCGCAGATCCAGCGCTGGTTGCACGACAACGTCTGGTATCAGCATCAGCTGCCGGGCGCAGGCAAACCTCAGCTGTACCGTCGGTTCGGTCAACATTTGATTAAAAAGGATAATGTATGAACGCGTCGCAGAATGCTGAACAGTTACATTCCCGGCTGGTGAATTATGTGCCGCTGTTTTCCCCTGAGTACTGGCCGGTGTGGCTGGTGATTGCCGGACTGCTGCTGGTGGCGATGTGGCTGGTGCTGGCGCTGCACGCCTGGCTTCGTTTCCGTTCCGCCGGTAAGGCCGCTGCCGGAGAGGGAGAAAAGGTTTATCTGTATCCGAAAGCGGTGCGACTGTGGCACTGGTCGAACGCGCTGCTGTTTCTCCTTCTGCTCGGCAGCGGTCTGATAAACCACTTTTCACTGGTGAGTCCGCCGGTGATGAAAAGCTTGCTGACGGTTCATGAAATCTGCGGATTCTTGCTGCTGGCGTGCTGGCTGGCTTTTGTGCTGATCAACGCGCTGGGCGGCAACGGCCATCATTACCTCATTCAGCGTCAGGGCTGGGTCGCCAGGGCGATGAAGCAAACCCGCTTTTATCTTTTCGGCATTATGCAGGGACAAGCGCATCCGTTTCCGGCTACGCCGCGGGCAAAATTCAATCCGCTACAGCAGGCGGCCTACGTGGGCGTGATGTACGGCCTGCTGCCGTTGCTGTTGCTGAGCGGACTGTTGTCGCTCTATCCGCAGGCGACTGGCGATCTGTTTCCCGGCGTGCGCTACTGGCTGCTTCAGGTGCATTTCGCGCTGGCGATCGTCAGTCTGTTTTTTATTTGCGGCCATCTCTATCTTTGCACTACCGGACGCACTCCTGGGGAGACATTTCGCTGCATGGTAGATGGCTATCATCGGCATTAACGCAATGATGATCACCCGAGAAGATCTCCGCAGCTGGCGGGTAGGGGCGGTAATGTACCGCTGGTTCCTGCGGCGCTTTCCCGATGGCGGCAGCTACGTCGATGTCCATCGGGCGCTGAGCCGGGAAGGATACCCCGACTGGGCGAACAGCCTGGTGGAATATGCCTGGTCACGCTGGATGGATGACGAAAATTTCGCCCGACAGGATATATCCGCCATGTCGCGCGCCGCGCCAGTCGATGAGGCGGCGAATAGCCAGCAGATAGCCAGCGCCAGCGATAACGCCATGCTGGGATGCGCCGGAGATAATATGAAAATCGCCAGTGCGGGTTACGCGACCCAGATTGCCAGCGCAGGCTACTGCGTGCGGCTTGGCAGCGTCGGTTACAACAGCCATATCAGCAGTTCTGGCGATCGCGCGCGCATTGTCGCTGCGGGAAATTCCACGCGCATCAGCAGCGCCGGTAACGGTACCCGCATCGCCAGCAGCGGGATGCGCGCGCGGGTGAGCGCCTTAGGCGAAAGAAATCGCGTTGCCTGCAACGGCGATTTAAGCCAGCTGGTGAGCTTTGGCGCCGATGCCAGAATTGCCAACGGCGGCGACAACGTTCATATCGTTTGCCACGGCGAAAACGCGGCGATCGCCAGTACCGGCGTCGTTGATTCCGTGGTGCTGGGGCCGGGCGGCTGCGCGGCGCTGGCCTATCATGACGGCGAGCGAATGCGCTTTGCCGTCGCCGTTGAAGGCGAAAAAGGGATCCGCGCCGGCGTGAAATATCGTCTCGACGACGCGCATCAGTTTGTGGAGTGTTGACGGCTTACTGCGTCGCCATTCGCCGTTGGGCGAGTTTTTCCAGTCCGAAGCAGAGCAGATAGTAAACCAGCCCGGTAAAAACAAAGATAGCCATCGGGTAGATTTGCTCCCGGTTATTTACCTGTCCGGCAACCGTCGTCAGTTCGGGCACGTTGACGATAAACGCCAGCGACGTGTCTTTAAGTAAACCGATCGCGATCCCCGTCAGCGAAGGCAAAACGTTACGTAATACCTGCGGCAGCAGGATCAGCGTCAGCGCGCGCAAGGGGCTAAAGCCTTGCGTCACCGCCGCCTCATTTTGCCCGGCGGGAAGGGCGTTAAGCCCGGCGTACACGGAGTGCATGACCGAGGCGGCCGTAAACCACGCCAGCGCCAGCGTGACGGTGAGCGCCGCCGGAAGGTCGCCGCCGGTCAGTACGGGCAACAGATACCACATCCAGAAGATGACAAGAATCAACGGGATGCCGCGAATCAGTTCGGCCCAGACAAACAGCCCCTTGCGGACCACGCCCGGAAAACGCCAGGCCAGACAGGCCAGCGCGATGCCGCCGGGGAAAGCCAGCGCCGCCGCGCCGAGCGCCATCATCAGAGTTAACAGCACGCCGCCGGGCTGGCCGTCGCTGAGTCGTCCCCATAACAGGTAATCCAGGTTATCGGCTAACACCGAAACATTAGCGATCATGCTGTGTCTCCCTGACGTTAAGCGGACGCGTCTGCCGCTTCGCTATCTGACGCGGTGAGGGGCCGAGGCGGGTGAAAAGCAGCCCCAGGACAATCCCGGTGAGCAGATAGAGCACAGTGCCAACGGCAAAGGCTTCCAGCGCATGAGCGTTATAACTCTCGATCTGCCGGATCTGGTAGGTCAGCTCCGCAAAGCCGATGCCGCTGGCTAAGGACGAAAGCTTCATCAGATTCAGATACTGTCCGACCACCGGCTGCCAGGCGTTTGCCAGTCCCTGCGGCAGCAAGATATGACGAAAGAGTCTCCATGAGGAGAACCCCTGCGACACCGCCGCTTCCCGTTGGCCTGGCGAAACGGCCTGTAAACCCGAAGCGATTTCTTCCACCAGAAACGCCGAGGTAAAGGCGGCCAGCCCCCACGCGGAGCAGAGAAATTCCGGCGTCAGCCACCAGACGTTACCGGGTAAAATCGACCAGCTGTGTTCCGCATTAACGAAATCAATGACGCTGCGCGGAAGCAGATTCCATCCCGCGAAGTACCAGAACATCAGCTGTACGAGCAGGGGGGTATTGCGAAACAGCGAAACCCATCCGGCAACCAGGCGGCGGGCCTAGGTCAGCCCGGAAAGACGCAGCGCCAGCAGAAAAACAGCCAGCAGCGTGGCGCCAGCGATTCCCGCCGCGCTGACCCAGAGGGTGGTGCAAAAGCCTGAGATGATCCATTGCAGCGGCAGGCCGCTCAGTACGCCCTGCCAGTCCATGAGCGGCATTATTGTGATGACTCCTGATGCAGAGGGTCCAGCACCTTTTGCAGAAAACGCTGGCTCCGGGGATGCTGTGGACGCCTGAAAAAGTCGGCGGGCGGCGCGACTTCGAGGATCTCGCCGCCGTCGATAAACACGACCCGATCGGCAATTTCCCGGGCGAAATGCATCTCATGGGTGACGACAATCATGGTAATGCCGCTGTGGGCAAGGCGCTGCATGACCTGCAGCACTTCGCCAATCATTTCAGGATCGAGCGCCGAGGTGGGTTCATCAAAGAGGATGATTTGCGGGGAGGAGGCCAGCGCTCTGGCGATGGCGACGCGCTGCTGCTGTCCGCCGGATAGCTGCGGCGGATAAGCATCGGCTTTTGACTCCAGTCCGACCTGTACCAGCATCTCCTGCGCCCGCCGGGCGGCGTCGGCTTTAGACCAGCCGTGGACATACTCAAGCGCAAGGGTGATATTTTGCCGGGCGGTAAGATGCGCATAAAGGTTAAATTGCTGGAACACAAAACCAATGCGGCTACGCAGCTGGCGTAAGGCGGCGCCCTGAAGGTGTCCGACGGGTTTATCATCGATGAAAATCTCGCCGCCGCTCAGTGACTCCAGCTGATTGATCAGACGAATCAGCGTCGATTTACCCGAGCCGGAGGGTCCGAGAATTGTCACCACCTCTCCCGGTTCAACGGTCAGGCTGACGCCGTTCAGAACCTGCTGCTCGCCATAGGTTTTCACCACATCCCGCAACTCGACCCGCGCGTGGCGTAACTGCCTGAAATCCGCAGCCTGCGCTGCGGATGGGGTAAATAAACCGGCCAGCATGTTACTTCGCCTCGATCTTAAACGAGCGCGGCTGTGGATTTTTCGTTTGCGGGCCAAACCAGGCGTCATAAATTTTGGCTGCCTGGCCGTTGGCTTCCAGCTTCAGCAGTTCATCGTTAACGGCCTTGAGCAGCGCCGGTTCGCCTTTTTTCACCCCCACGCCGATCTCTTCTTTGCTCAGCAGATCGGGCAGAATTTTAAAATTCGCTTTATCCGGCGCGCCGCCCAGCAGGCCAGCCAGAATGGTTGAATCCTGAGTAATAGCCTGTACGTTACCGTTGCGCAGGGCGGTAAAGGCCAGCGGAATGTCGTCATAGGCCAGCACGCGCGACTGCGGGAAGCGCTGGTGTAGCGCCTGCTCGCCGGTGGTGCCCTTCACCGCGCCAATGCGCGCGCGGCTGTACTCCTCCAGTTTGTCGGGCGACGTTGCCGGAACCAGGAACTGCTGGCCGGTAACAAAATAGGGCACAGAGAAGTCGATAACCCGGGCGCGTTCGGGCGTAATGGTGATATCCGCCACGATCAGGTCCGCTTTGCCGGACTGTAGAAGCGGAATACGGTTGGCCGGGTTAGTGGCGACCAGCTCAAGCTTTACGCCAAGGGATTGCGCCAGCGCGTTGGCGAAATCGACATCGTAACCGACAATCTGATGCGTTTTCGGATCCACGGAACCAAAAGGCGGATTGGCGTCGAACGTCGCGACCTTAAGCACGCCCGCCGCTTTAATATCGGCCAGTTGATCGGCCTGAGCCGCAGTAACGGTAAGCGCTGCCGCGAGCATAACGCCGAACGCCAGTGGTGATTTTTTCATTGCCATCATTTTTTAAATCCCTGTAGTTATGTTTGTCCTTTAACGCTCCCATATCCCGCTCCGGCTACCAAATAAGAAAAAATACTTATTTATATACAAAAAGTTATTAGTAAATTGTTTGTTAACGCCTGGTTGCTAAATACGAAAGATTTTAGCGATGGCGCAGATCCGGCCTCAGTGCGCCGTGAGCACTTCACAAGGCGTAAAAAAACCGGCGTTGCGCCGGTTTGGTTGTCAGATTTTGCAGGCATCGCCGCAGTCGTCGTCGGCTACTACCGACTCCGCCTGCTTATCCGCCTCCTGCAAACGCCCGGCGTTACGCTCCTGAGCTTCTTCAAGTCCGTCAAAGACCAGATTATCCAGATCAATTTCCATTGCTCACCTGTATTTATTCAGTTTTGATATGCAACAAGTATATGGCAAAAACGCCGCCAAGGGCAGAGCGAAATCGGTAGCCTTAGCGATCGATAACCCACAAGCGCCTGCGAACGCGGGTTGCCGGGGCGAGAACCGCTTTCGCCATCGCCGCGCCAATTTCCGCGCAGGCGGTAATTCCCTGAACGAAAGGACGATCGTGCATCAGGTAAGGCAGGGCGCCAAAGGCGATTTTTCCGCGCGCAATTTCGGGCGCCTGCAACGTATAGTCTTCCCCGATGTCCGGAATCGCATCGCCGCAGGACTGTAGCTGTCTGCGCAGACGCGCAAACGGTAAATCTTTCGTCTCCAGCGGCTTTTGTCCGCGGGCATCGATGAAAACGTCAAAAACGTAGCGGTTATCGTTAGCGAAAATCTCTGTGCGTTTCTCTTTGCGCACCATATCGTAATCCTGACCCAGCGTGACAATGCGGATCAGGCCTGCCGCATGCAACGCCAGCATCCGACGAACTGACTCAGAGGGAATAGCGGCATAGTTATCTATAAACACGCGGGCAAGCCCGGCGCGAAAGCGTTCCGCATCCTGTTCGTTGAGATGGGGAACAATCTCCTGGACAACCTCATGAAGACGAAGGATGGCATAGCGCCAGGGGACGGTGCGCTTATCCCGTTTATTGGCTTCCACTTCTTCAAGGTTGGCGCTGGCCCATGCAAACGGGTCATTTCGCTGCCGGTCAGCGAACAGCGCCGGAGCAAAGCTGTCCGCATCCAGGGTTGGCAGGGCGATTTTCTCCGCCCATAGCGGATCTGCCAGGGCAAGCTCTTGTACCATCAGCCTGAAAACGCGATCGAGCAGACCGGTCGAACCGGCGTCGATTTCACCCATCACGGCCTCTTTGGTGGCAATCTGCAAGGGCTCATAGGGGATAGGGCAGTAAAAGTCGGCTTCCGGAAAAATACCGGAACGCGACATCAGGACAATCTCCAGATCCTCGCTGCCTTTATCGCGCGTAAAGCTTACGTGCGCCTCATCCGACTCATGAAACGTTCCATGCTGTATTGCTACCGCCATTGCGGCATCCAGCGCGCTCAGCGAGGTTCCCATTATGCCGACCTTACAGGCCGGAATATCCGCCGACAATAAACCGGACCACGGGCTGGGGAAAAAGGCGAGTGTCGACGCCTCTTCTTCCGGCCACACGTGGCCGGTGGCGATCGCCGCTAAGTCGACGAAGGTGGCTGAAGGCGCATCCTGCGTCCACAGCAGCACGCCCTCACTGACAGCTTCAATGTCTGTCACTCGTGTGGATTCATGAACAGTGACGCTGAAGCCCTGTTTTTTAGCCTGTTCTACCGCCTGCTGAAACTGAGCATGGAAATAGGCGCCCAGTAAAATACGCGGCAGAAACTGACGGTGATGCAGCGTCTCTTTTTCAACGCCATAACGGGCAAGAAGTTCGCTATCCTGCGTCTGTAGCCACTCAAGGTAAGTGGTAAACAGCGGCGGAATTTCAATACTGGCAATATTTGCCAGCATCATTTTGCTGTTATCATCCCGGCTGTAAGGCATTCCGACGCCGGCTTTTTCTCCTTGTTCATAGAGGACAATTTCCAGAGGAACGTTCTCTTTCAGCAGGGAAAAGAAGGTGTAGATTCCGGTGGGCCCCACGCCGACAATGGCGACTTTTTTCATACTGTCACGTCCATTTTGTTTGTAAGCGGCTCGCCAGAACCGTATTGATATTTACTGAGAGCTCAGATCAACTTTCCAGGGCAACAGATCGCGTACCCGATTTGCCGGCCAGTCCTGGATATGCTCAATGACGTAACGCAGCCATTTTTCTGGCTCCACATTGTTCAGACGGCATGTGCCGATCAGCGAGTACAACACCGCCGCATGTTCGCCACCGCTGTCAGAACCCGCGAACAGCCAGTTTTTCCGGCCTACGGCCACTCCCCTTAAGGCGTTCTCTGCGATGTTGTTGTCGATTTCCACCCAGCCATTACTGCAGTACACGTTCAGGCTATCCCACTGTTTCAGCAGGTATGCGAACGCTTTTGCCGTATCCGAGTGACGCGACAGTGTTTTCATCTGAGTCTGTATCCAGTCATACAGTGACTGCATCAGTGACGCAGCTCTGGCTTTTCTTGCCGCCAGACGCTGTTCTGCTGAACATCCCCGGACTTCTGCTTCGATGGCATACAGTTCACCGATACGCTGCAGGGCTTCCGTGGTGATATCGGTTGGCGCTCTTGCATGCACATCGTGGATTTTTCTCCGGGCATGGGCCATACACGCGGCTTCCGTTATTCTGCCGGATTCGTATAACGCCCGGTAGCCACCGTAAGCATCGGCCTGAAGCACTCCGCTGTAACCGGACAGGTGATTCTGTGGATGTATGCCTTTCCGGTCCGGGCTGTACGCGAACCAGACCGCCGGGGGCATCTGTGAACCGGCGTTACGGTCATCACGGACGTAGACCCACAGCCGGGCTGTCCGGGTTTTACCGCTGCCCGGCTCCTGGACCGGGACGGGGATATCATCAGCATGGACTTTACCGGGCATCAGCACATACTGGCGCAGGACGTCATACAGCGGCTCCAGCAGTTCAGCAACAGCACCTGTCCAGCGCCCCAGTGTGGCACGGCTCAGCTCCACTCCCTGACGACGGTATATTTCTGACTGGCGGTATAACGGCAGATGGTCTGCATATTTCCCGGTGACAACATGGGCCAGAAGCCCCGCTCCGGCATAACTGCGTGCAATGGGTTTTGAAGGTACTGGTGCCTGCACGATATGGTCGCACCGGCAACAGGCCAGTTTCGGACGTTGTGTTTCGATAACCTTAAAGGCGCTGCTGATAAGCTCCAGTTGCTCTGACACATCACATCCCAGAGAACTGAGTTCACCACCACAGGCAGGACAGCATTCCTCTTCCGGCCGGATAACCCGGGTTTCACGGGGAAGTGAGGCCGGTAACGGTTTACGGGCTGAAGACTGGCGCAGGGCGGATGGCAGTGCCGGGTCATATTGCTCACCCAGCGTTTCAGCCATTTCTTCCTGAAGTGCGCTGATTCTCTCCTGTGCATCCTGTATCTGCCGTTCGGTTTTTGCGCGAAGTTTTTCTGAGCTTTTACCGAACTGCATACGTTGCAGTTTCGCAACCAGCGCCTTCAGCCGGTTGATTTCGGAAGCATAAGCCGCCACCCGCTGTGAGAGCAGGCGGTTGTATTCGGCCATCTGGCGGATGGTGTCCTGTTGCGTCTGCAACAGTGCCCGCAGGCGGGCGTTCTCATGAGCAAGTGAGGTGTCCATATCCTCACTTTACAACGGGTTATATGCGGATTCCAGCGCGTTCCGTTCGTTTCGGGTGCTTCCAGTTGATACCTTCAAGAAGCATGGATAACTGAGCCGGAGTAAGGTGCACCTTGCCGTCACGGGTGACTGGCCAGATGAAGCGGCCCCGCTCCAGGCGTTTGGTGAAGAGGCACAGTCCGTCACTGTCAGCCCACAACACTTTTATCTGGTCACCCCGGCGTCCGCGGAAGATGAACAGGTGTCCGGAGAACGGGTCATCCTTCAGGACGTTCTGAACTTTTGATGCCAGGCCGTTAAAGCCATTTCGCATATCGGTGATACCTGCAACCAGCCAGATACGCGAACCTGCAGGGAGAGATATCATCAGTGGCTGCTCCCTTTTATTTCGCGGATAAGTGTCTGTAATAACGCCGGCGTCAGTTTACCTTTAAGCCTGAGAGTTCCGGCCGGCAGAACCAGCTCACAACACAGACTGTCGGACGGTGTATTTATCTGCTCTGGTTCCTGTGCGGGGGCCGGGATTTTATTATCCGGCTCCGGCGTTAACGTCACGGGAAGCAGTGCCGGCATATTTTTTCCGGAAGGCAGCAGGCCACCTTTCCGGTATTGATGGCGCCAGTTGAAGAGCAGGTTATCGTTGATTCCGTTTTCCCGGGCGATCTGCGCCACACAGGCTCCGGGCTGCAGTGACTGCTCCACTAAGGCGATTTTAAACTCATAAGGGAAGTTGGGCCGCCGGGGACGTTTTTTTACCACGGGGGTTTCGGATATAACGGTGCTTTCAGGACGTACGACTGGTACCGTGGAAAATTGTCCGTAAAGGCAGGCATCAAGTTCCTGCTCCGACATGCCTGCGGGCAAAGGCCACGAAAGGCCAGCTCTCCGAAAGCGCACGAACATACTACAAACTGTTGATTTTGGTACACCCAGGCGACGTCCGGCCACAACCCGAGGTAAATGTTCTTCGAAGTGAAGGCGTAAAGCTTCAGTAATCCAGGTCCGGTATTCCATACGATAGTGTCCACTAAAAATGATGGACATTATTTTTGTGGAGCCGGAGGAAACAGACCAGACGGTTTAAATGAGACGCTTACTTTTGTTTTTATCCCATAAGCGGTGATGTCATCACATCTGTTAAGTGTAGACATAGCGGCTGCAGGCGACGGACATTTATTAGCGCATCCTCTGCCATACTTATTCGGGTCGGAAGCATGAGCAGGAGGGGTGATGATTAAACTGTGCAAAGCCTGTGGCACCTCGTATGACGAGACGCAGGGCTATACCGGACGCTGTAAAATTTGTGAGGATGAGCGGCAGTATGTGCCGGTCTCCGGGCAGGCCTGGATCGATTTTAACGCGCTGACGGAGAGTCATTCGAACAAGTGGCGGCAACACATGCCGCACCTGTTCAGTCTCAAAACGGTTCCCTCTTTTGCCATCAACCAGAGAGCCTTTCTGCTGCAAACGCCCGATGGCAATATTCTCTGGGACTGTATCGCCAATCTGGACGCGGCAACAAAATCGCTGATTGCGGCGTCGGGCGGTTTAAGCGCCATCGCTATTTCACACCCGCATTATTACACCACCATGCAGGACTGGGCGGAGGCGTTTAATGCGCCCGTGTACCTGCACGCCGCTGACCGCGAGTGGATCATGCGTGACAGCCGGCATATTCGCCTGTGGGAAGGCGATCTCCTTGACCTGCTGCCCTCCGTATCGCTGCTGCGGCTTGGCGGCCATTTTCCCGGCGGAACCGTGCTGCTGTGGCAGGAGGGCGACGGCACGCTTCTTGCCGGGGATATTCTCCAGGTGACTCCCGGCGCCAGCGCCGTCTCATTTATGTGGAGCTACCCCAATATGCTGCCTTTGTCGGCCGCTTGCGTTGAAGGAATCGTTCAGCGCCTGCGTAACGTTCCGTTTCAGCGTCTCTACGGTGCGTTTGAAGGGCAGGACATTCCCGCCGGTGCGCAGCAGATTGTGCTGCGTTCCGGGGAAAAATATCTCTCCTGTCTGCGCTGACCGGCGGCGGAATTAGCGTTTTTTACGTCGGATTATCAGCCCAACGATCAGCGCGGCGGCGGCAACGGCCGCGCCGGTCGCAACTTTACCCGGAAAGTCGGATGAAAGCGTAACCGCGCGGTTTTTTGCGCCTTCGCCAAACTCGCCGTGCGTGGGGTGATTTCCTCGCCGCGGAGTATAGAGAATATCTGCACTGTCATGCGGGCTGGGATCGTCGGTGAGCTGGCCTTCCCAGGCTTTTTTTACCATCAGCCGGTCGAGCCAGCGCGGAAAGAAAAACTGTCCGATAATCGACTGAACGGTGCTTTTTCCCACCCAAAGTTCGCGAACGGGACGTTTAACTAAGCTGAACACCGCCTCTGCGGCGACCTCGGGTTGATAAACCGGCGGGACAGGCTGCATCGCCGCGTCCATCTTATTGCGCGACCACGCAAACTGCGGGGTGTTCATTCCCGGCATTTGCACCATCGCGATCTGCACCTGGCTGTGTTCATGCATCAGCTCGGTGCGCACGGCGTCAGTAAAACCGCGGATTGCCGCCTTAGCGCCGCAGTAGGCCGACTGGAGCGGTATCGAACGGTAGGCCAGCGCGGAACCCACCTGAATGATAATGCCTCTGTCCCGGGGCATCATCAGCGCCAGCGCCGCGCGGGTGCCGTTGACGAAGCCCAGGTATGTCACCTCGGTAACGCGCTGAAATTCGGCAGGCGTGATTTCGCGAAACGGCGATAACACCGTCGACATGGCGCTATTGACCCAGACATCGATGGCGCCAAGCCGACTTTCAATCTTTTCGGCGGCATCCTGCGTCGCATTGGCCTTCGACACATCAACGCTGATGCCAAGCGTTTTTACGCCATATTGTTCACATGCCTCACAGGTTTCCTGAAGCCCCTCATCATCTCTGGCAATCACCGCAACATCATACCCAGCCTGCGCGAAACGCACGGCGATGGCTTTTCCCGCCCCGGCGCTACCTCCGGTAATCACCACTACAGACATACTGACCTCCCATCCCAAAGACGCGCTAACGGCGACCGACATGAATAACATGTAGTGCCTGGGCGTCAGTCTGTCTATGTCAGGGCGGGTTTAGTCTGCGAAACGGTGAAGGCGCGGGGAAGGGGAAAAAGGGGGCAAAGCCCCCTGAAACGCACGTCTTACGCGACGTGGCTGTGGTTTATCTGGCTTAACGGCACGTTAACGTCAAAGACTTTGGCGATAACCTCGTCAACGCCAAACTGCTTCAGCCGTGCGGTATGCTTTTGCAGATAAGCGAGCGCGGTTTCTTCGTTTTCAAAAAGATAGATGCCGCCAGCCTCTTTATTTTGTTCACTCTCTGTCCAGACCTTCCAGATAAACCCGGGTTCCTGATTAATGGACTCCGCCAGCCCCCGAAGCTGCTCAGACATCTCCTGCCCAAACGGACCCGTAAACGCAAAGTGAAGCTGTAATAATTTGGCCATCGTTACCTCCTTTTAAAAACACCATCATAGCGCTATTTTCCTGCCTGCGCGTGCAGAACATGGAGCGAATTTTCCGCCCCCGCGACCTGCACCGGCGAACGCACCACCAGACTCGGCAGCGCCAGTTCGACCTGTTGTTCATTCAGCGCTTCAATAATACGGATATTAATTTCCTGCTGGATATCCATATATTTATTGTAATCCGCGGTATTGACGATATGAACGACCTCAAAGGTCAACCGGTCCTGGTTAAAGGCGAGAAAATGCGCGCGATCGAACTGCGTTTCGCCGACGTCGTTGATGATCTCCTTCACCAGATCGCCAATGATGCGCAGCTTCTCCGGCGGGGTGGAGGTCGCCACGCCAAAGGTGAACACAATGCGTCGCGTTTGCATCCGCTTGTAGTTATGGATTGTCTGCTGTAACAGCTGGGCGTTGGCGCAGACAATCTGCTCGCCGCTGAGGCTGCGGATCCGCGTGGTCTTCAGGCCGATATGTTCGATGGTCCCAGCGACATCGTTGAAGACCACGAAGTCGCCGATCTCAAAGGGCTTATCAAAGCCAATCGATAGCGAGGCGAAGACGTCGCTGAGGACGGTTTGTACCGCCAGCGCAATGGCGATACCACCCACCCCGAGGCTTGCCACCAGCGCGGTGATGTCCACACCCGCATTCGCCAGGATAGACAGCAGCATCATCGACCAGACGACCACCCGCAGGATCATGCCCAGAATGACCAGCGTAACCGGGTTCTTATGCGTACCGGGCGAGTGGAGCAGATAGCGCATCCACGACTGCACCCCCTGATCCAGCCAGATGGCGATCTGAATCGCGATCACCAGGAACCAGGCGTGGCTGAGGGTGGAAAACAGGCGATCGGGAAGAGCGACGAAGCGCAAACTGAATAAAAACGCGGCGAATAATATCAGTAGTTTACTGGTGCGCTTCAGCATATCGAAAGCGACAATACGCAGGCCCGGATGCTTAATTTCTTTTTTATCCGTACGTTCGATCGTTCGGTAAACGAAGTTCAGCAGCCAGTTGATCAGCCACCAGGTGATTAACGTGACAACGAAAACGATGCCGAGATTGATCCAGAATGTCGTCGACATTAATAACGTAACGACGTTAAGTCGCGCCAGATACTCCATCTTACCTCCCATAACAAAACGTTAACGGTAAAGTATAGACAGCATAGACCGGACCGGTCTGGCATCTGCGGCAACGGGGGAATTAACGGAATTTACTGAGGGGGGGTTGCCGTTCCGGTTCTCGCCAGCAGAACGGTGACGAAAACCTGGCGTGATGTTTTTTCTGAGCCGCTTTCGCGGTTCAGCGGAACGGCGCCGTGATGCAGACTAAATGGGGGTAGCCGTAAATTCCATCATCCCGCGGATTACCGCCTGGCGATCGAACTGGCGGTCATTCGCTATTTCGCTTTCTCCCACGCGCAGGGAGTCACGCCAGATTCGGTAGCATCTGTCGCGTCGGCGCGCATAAAACGCCGCCAGCGCCTGCTCAGGATGGTCATGAATTTGCAGTTCTTCAGCCAGAACCAGCGCATCTTCAATGGCCATTCCGGCACCCTGTCCAAGATGCGGCGTGGTAGCGTGTACGGCATCGCCTGTCAGCACCACCCGTTGGCTAAACCAGGGGGCATCGACAAAAACTTCTTCCATCGGTTTGTATACCACCTGGTCATTGTTGACGATCTGTTCGCGCAGTTCGCCTATTATCCCGTCGCAGAGGGGTAAGCGCTGGCGCATTTGCGCCGCCAGTTCATGATGGGCGAATCGGGGATTATCTGCTTCGTGGGAGGTTACGAACAGATACATCAGCTCTTTACCTAACGGCACCAACCCGCAGTTGCTGTTTTCACCGATAAAACACATTAAGTGATCGACATATTCCGGGCGCGGGAAGTTATAGCGCCAGACCCCTTGCCCGGTAAAACGTGGCGTAAAACGGTCGCCGTAGATCATGCGCCGTACCGAAGAGTAAATCCCGTCCGCGCCAATCAGTAGATCGTAACGGCGGCGGGTTCCATTTGTAAAATCCACCTCCACGCCTTCACTGTCCTGCCGCAATCCTGTTATGGTTTGCCCGGTGGTAATCGCCGCCTCCAGCTCCGTCGCGGTAGAACAAAGCACCTGATGAAGCGCCAGGCGGGAAATGCCCACGTTTGCCGGGAACTGTGCGCCTGCCAGCCTTTTCCCCGGAAAACTCGCCAGATGCTGGCCGCTTAGCGTATGCAGGGAAACGTCCTCGAAAGGCCAGGCCGCATCCAGATAACGCTCCAGTACGCCCAGACGCTGCATCTCACGCACAACATTGTTCTGCTGAATAATACCCACGCCGTAAACCCGCCACTGAGGCTGGATCTCCACCAGATCGACCGCGATACCTGTCCGGCGCAGGGCGATGGCAGCACATAGCCCGCCAATACCGCCGCCGACAATCAATACGTTCTTTATAGCCATTAGCCGTTCTCTTTCCAGGGGGACAAGACCCTGAGCCTAATCAAGCCGGGAAGCAGCCACTAATCGCAAAGTAAGATGATCGCTATCGCAAAAAACAATATTGGTATTTATTAAGTGAATAAAAAGTTATCACAATGTTAATTTGTGGCTTTAGGATAGGCTAACACTCGTTACAGGCAGGATGAGTATGCGTTATCAACACCTCGATCTGAATTTACTGGTAGCTCTGGATGTGCTGCTGGATGAGCAGAACATTACCCGCGCCGCAGGCCGCCTGCATATGACCCAGTCTGCCACCAGCGGTGTGCTCAACCGGCTGCGTACCTATTTTGAAGACGATCTCCTGACGCAGGTTGGACGCAAAATGTTGCCTACGCCGCTGGCGCGGGAACTGCATCCTTCCGTTCAGGAAGTGCTGCTTAAAATTCAGACCTCCATTGCCAGAAGGCCCATTGATGAGCCTGCAACCAGCAAGCGCCACTTTCGCATCATGGCCTCCGATTATGTGATTAATATCATGTTAAAAGATGTGCTACAGGTGGTGCATCAGGAGGCGCCGAATATCACCTTTGCCTTTTTGTCGCCGGACCATCAGTCCCTCGGCATGTTAAACCGCGGCGAGCTCGACATGATGATAGCGCCGGAACGTTTTATGCCGGCAGACCAGCCCTCGGCTTTACTGTTTGAAGAGCAGTTTGTCTGCATGGCCTGGGAGGAGAATCCGGAAGTGGGTAACACGCTCACCCTTGATGACTGGCTGCGGCTGGGGCACGTTGCCGTCGAGTTTGGCCGCGAGCGTCAGCCGGGCCTGGAGGAGACGCTTTTTGCTGAATTCGGCCTTACCCGGCGGCTGGAGGTGGTGGCAAACAGCTATCATTCCTTGCCGCTCCTGCTGATGGGGACCTCGCGTATCGCCACCATGCATCGGCGGCTGGCGGCGCAGTATGCCCGCTATCTGCCGCTGCGTATTTTCCCGGTGCCGGTTGATCTTCCGGTGATGCGTGAATTTGTGAGCTGGCATCGCAGTCTTGATCGCGATCCAATATTTAACTGGTTGAAAGATAAAATTATCGCAGGCGCGATATAGCCCTTCATCTGATCTATTGCCTGAACTGATAGCAGGCATCCTGACATGTGATTGGTCGCAAACAGGCACGATGTGTGAAAGTGCCTGGGTGGCGGAAATTCCGCCACTGGCGATTGACCGTTGAAGGATACCGTTATGTTTCGTTATTTCCCCACTAATTATGTCTGGAACCTGTCGGTGGATCTTTCCATCGAGATGGGGGCGCGCATTGGCGAGATCGAAGAGATGTGCGCGCCGCTGCTGGCGGCCTCGGAGCACCCCGACGCGGAGGGCACTCGCGCTTTTCGTGAAATCTGGTCTGCGATGGCTGACAAACTTTGTGCGCTGGCGCAGGAAGATGAAGCCCGCGGCCAGCGCTTTTCCGCCGGTGAGAAATACCTGCGCGCCGCGAACTACTATCTTACCTGCGAACGCTTACAGGCCCACGGCACGCCCGGACGTGAGGCCTTGTATCGCCGTTTTCTGGAGGTCTTCAGCACAGGTTGCCGCTATAGCGGGGCCAATTGCCAGCGGGTTGAAATTCCCTATGAGGGAACGGTGCTTTCGGCGCTGTATGTTCGCGCGCAAGGCGCTGCCAGCCGCGCGCCGCTGCTGGTGCAGGTTAACGGTCTCGACTCCACCAAGGAGATGAAATATTTCGTCGGCTTACCGCAATGGCTGGCGAAACGCGGCGTTTCGTCGCTGGTGGTCGATCAACCGGGCAGCGGCGAAGCGTTGCGTTTACATAACCTGAAAGCGCGGTTTGACAGTGAACACTGGGCGTCGCGCATTGTTGACTGGCTGGAGCAGCAGCCGGAGGTCGACCCGGCGCGAATTGGCATGGAAGGGGTATCCCTCGGCGGCTATTTCTGCCCGCGAGCGGTGGCTTTCGAACCCCGCTTCGCCTGCGGCGTGGTATGGGGAGCCAACCACGACTGGCGTGATGTACAGAAACGTCGCCTTGAAAAGGAGGGCAGTTTTCCGGTGCCTCACTACTGGGAGCACGTTCGTTGGGTATGGGGCGGCGAGGATATTGAAAGCTTCCTGCGTATCGCCGAAGAGGTCCATCTCGACGGCATTCTCGATCGCATTCGCGTACCTTTTCTGGTCACGCATGGCGAGAAGGATTCGCAAATTCCCCTCAAATGGGCGCAACGCACTTACGACCAGATGGTCAACAGCCCGCGCCGGGAACTGAAAATTTTCACCGCACGCGAAGGTGGCGTTCAACACTCCAGCTTCGATAACTCCATTAATGCCGGTCATTACATTGCTGACTGGGTCGCGCAGACGCTTGGCGGCCGCGTGGCTTAACCTGTTTCAACCAGAGGGGAACAATCATGAATATTCTGGGTCCGGATTATCTGGTGTTTGGCGTTGATGATTTGCCAGGCTGTCGGCAATTCCTGACGGATTATGGCCTCACCGAGACGCAAAACGGCTATTTTCAGGGGCTGGATGGCACGGGCGTTCTGCTGCGCGAGCGCGACGATCCGTCACTTCCCGCGCCGCTGTCAAGCGGCAGCCAGCTTCGTGAGACCGTATACGGCGTCGCTGACGAAGCCACCCTGTCAGCCATTGCCGCTGAACTGTATAAAGACAGGGAAGTGCGTATCGATGATGACGGCGTACTGCACAGTCATGATGACATGGGTTTTGCCCTCGCTTTTCAGGTTTCCCGCCGCCAGCCTGTGAGTCTTAGCGCCGAAAAAATCAATGCCCCTGGCGATGACGACAGGCGTCCGGTCAACCATACCGGCGCCAGCGACACGATGGCCGCCGCGCCGCGCTCGCTCTCCCATGTGGTCTATTTTGTCCCGGACGCAGCCCGCGCCGAGGCGTTTTACCAGCGGCTTGGGTTTGTCTGTACCGACCGCTTTACGCATGTCGGGCCGTTTTTGCGCCCGGGCGGCACGCTGGATCATCACACGCTGTTTTTAATTCAGGCGCCGCCGTTTATGACCGGCATCGAACATTTCACCTTCCATATGGGCGGTCCAACCGAACTGTTGATGGCCGGCAGACGGTTTAGCGAAAAGGGCTACCAGTCTTTCTGGGGACCGGGTCGCCATAAGCTGGGCTCCAACTGGTTCTGGTATTTCAACAGTCCGCTGGGTTGCCACATTGAATATGATGCCGATATGGATCTTCATGACGATAGCTGGCAGCCACGCGAGATGATGCCAGGCGCGGATAACTCGCAATATTTCCTGCTCAAACTGCAGGAAAAATGGGCTCCGGGCCCGGATAACGCACGTTAATCATGCTGCTCCCTCTACCGTTATGCCACGTCGACAATCTGCGGGAAGGCGAGGCGCTGGGCTTTGATCCACAGCACACCGGGCAGGCCACCGTTTTTGCCATACGGTATCGCGATGAGATCTACCTCTGGCGTAACCATTGTCCGCATCTGGGTACGCCGCTGAACTGGCGTAAGAACGCGTTCTTTAACGCCAGCCGCGACAGGCTGGTCTGTTTTGCCCACGGCGCGTTATTTGAACCTGACAGCGGCGTGTGCGTGCAGGGGGCCTGTCTGGGGCAGCGGCTGACGCCGCTGGCCTGGGACATTTCGGCGGAGGGATGGCTACGACTCACGGAGTACGACGATGAAACTGGCAACACGGGATAACGGCGAACGCGACGGGCAACTGATGGTGGTGTCTCGCGACTTGCGCTGGATGGTAAGTGCTGACGGGATTGCCGCCACTCTGCAGGAGGCAATAGAACGCTGGGAAGCCATCGAACCGGCTTTGCAGGCCTGCTACCGGGCGCTGAACGCCGGGGAAATGCAAAACGCAGAACCTTTCAACGCTTCGCGCTTACTGGCGCCACTGCCTCGCGCCTGGCAATGGCTGGACGGCTCGGCCTTTCTCAGCCACGGAGAGCGTATGCAACAGGCGTTCAACCTGCCGCCTGTTGAAGGGGTGGAACAGATACCGCTGATGTACCAGGGCTGCGGCGATGATTTTCTCGGCGCGCAGCAGGACATTTATTGCGCCAACGCAGCCTGGGGGCTGGATTTTGAAGGGGAGTACGCCGTAGTGGTGGATGAGGTGCCGTCCGGCTGTGATGCCAGGGCGGCGCTCTCCCGGATTCGGCTGGTGCTGCAACTGAATGATATCAGCCTGCGCGCGCTGGCGCCGCGCGAAATGAAAACCGGCTTTGGCTTTATCCATGCCAAGCCCGCCAGCGCTTTCGCGCCCGTGGCCGTCACTCCGGATGAACTGGGAAACGCCTGGCGGGAAGGACGGATACATCTGCCGCTAACGGTACGCCGCAACGGCGAGTTTTTCGGTCAGCAGTCGGGAAGTGAAATGCACTTTCACTTTGGCGAACTGATCGCTCACGCCGCGCTAACCCGCCGTTTGCGCGCCGGAACGCTTATCGGCTCCGGCACCGTTTCTGGCTATGACCTGAGTAAAGGGGCCAGTTGCATAGCCGAAATTCGCGCCATCGAAACGATTGCCACAGGTGCGCCGCAGACCCCTTTCTTACAGGACGGCGATCGAGTGTTTATGGAAAGCCGCAGCGAAGAGGACAAGCCGCTTTTTGGCGCAATACAACAACGTGTAGTGATACCGTCTTAAACAGGAGTAGCGCTATGAATTTTTTATCCGGAAAACGTCTTATCGATCTCTCGGTGACGCTTGATAACAACCCCTGGACCGACCCGCCGCCGTTGTTGCCCAAAATTGACTATATCGATCACCAGCAGGGCTGGCCTGAAATGGCGGCGATGTTTCCCGGCCTGGAAAAGCAGCAGTTGCCGGGTCAGGAAGCCTGGGCCAGCGAAAAGCTGACCATTACGCCACATAACGGAACGCATATGGATGCGCCCTGGCACTACAGCTCGACAACCAACGGCGGTGAACCGGCATTCGGTATTGATGAATTACCGCTGGAGTGGTGTTTGCGCCCCGGGGTCAAACTCGATTTTCGCGAGGCGGCGGACGGCGCTATTCTGCAACCGCAGGATCTTAAAGAGGCGCTGCAGCGTATCGGATATACGCTCGCGCCGCTGGATATTGTGCTGATCAACACCGCTGCCGGTGCTTATTATGGCGAAGAGAGCTATCTGCAGCGCGGATGCGGTATTGGCCGGGCAGCCACGCTCTGGCTGCTGGAGCAGGGCGTCAGGGTAGTTGGCACCGACGCCTGGAGCTGGGATGCTCCCTTTAGCTTTACCCGCGAGCGTTTTCGCGAAACCGGCGACGCCGCCCTGATTTGGGAAGGACATAAGGCCGGGCGGGAGATCGCTTACGGCCAGATGGAGAAGCTGACCAATCTGCATCTGCTGCCCGACAGTGGATTCTGGGTCAGCTGTTTCCCTTACAAAATTAAACGGGCGTCGGCTGGCTTTACGCGCGCTGTGGCGATTGTAGAGGAGAGCATGAACGCTCAATGATGCGGGCAGGGAACAACGCGGAGCAGATAACGGCTCCGCGATTTGCCACGGTTAAAACGTAAAGAAGGTGTTCAGCCACAGTTGTGAAATATCAAGGGTATTTTTGCTATAGAGCGCCCGCTTCCAGGAGAAGTAGGCGCCATACTGCGGTGTACCCCAGCCAAACTGCGGGCCGAGGGTCACGGTCGCGATCCTGTTGCCCACCTTTTCCCCATGCAGCTCGTCATCGGTGATCTGGCTGTGCCAGAAACCACTCAGCCCAACAAAATAGTCATGTGCGAAGTAATAGTTCGCAGAGTACTCCAGATTGGTTTCAATACCTGACTGATAATCGGTATCCGGATTACGGGTGTTGTACACCACTTTCGCCAGTCCGCTGAGATCGACATCCGGGCTGGGAAACCAGGTCCATGCCCAGGATGTCTGTATCCCCCAGTAATTTCGCCCGACGTTAGCCAGCCGGTTTTTATCAAAGTCACCGGTAGGCGCGGTAACCAGCAGGGTAAAAATATCGTTATAGGGGCCCAAATGGCGGCCAAGGGAGGGACCGAAGGTGATATCGCCCAGGCCAGAGGCGACAGATTGATCCCGGTAATGCATATCCAGTTTAGTACGGGTATAAACCACGTTCGCTTCGAACCCCAGATCGCCGACGTCTAACCATTCCGGGTTGCTGACGTGCAGGAAGCGAAAGGCATGCGCTTGCGTTTTCATCGTCATGCCGAGGCCATTATCATGACCGTGATTGTCCCGCGCGCTAAACCCTTGCACGAAGGCGTTATAGTTGTAGAGATAATTCCCCGCCGGCATCAACATGCCTGGAAGCATAGATTGAACGCCAACAGGAACGACCGAACCGCCATTTTCCGTTGCCAGGGCAGGCAAAGATAAACTCATTGTCAGCGCGGCCACCAGCGGACGGGAAGTACGACAACCTCTCATTTTTATTCTCCAGCAGGAATTGAGTACTGGATAAAAATGTAGTGCCGCCGCACAGAGGAATTTATCGCGCTCAGTGATGGTCAGTATCAGCGCAGGCGATAGCTGGAAAGGCCGTTTAGTGGAAAATTTTACAAAACAGCCATATTTACATGCAAAATAGGGGGAATCTTCTTTCTGGAAGCCTATCGTCTACAGACTGCGCAGATGCGTTGCGTTATGCTGTGAGCGGTATTCCATTTCAGGGCCTGACTTTCTGCCGAACTGCGGGCTGAAACGGTCTTAGCCTGACGATAAAAATCGAATTGATTGAAAGATTATGGAACAGGCAAGGAAAACATCTTGTTTCGATAGAGAACAGGGAAAAGTCAGGAGTAATGAAGAGATAACGAAATGGTGCGTCCGAGTGGACTCGAACCACCGACCCCCACCATGTCAAGGTGGTGCTCTAACCAACTGAGCTACGGACGCACTGTATAAGATGGTGCGTTCAATTGGACTCGAACCAACGACCCCCACCATGTCAAGGTGGTGCTCTAACCAACTGAGCTATGAACGCAATGTTGTAGGTGACAACGGGGACGAATATTAGCGGCAGAGGCGTGATGAGGCAAGAGGGAAATCGTTATTTTCTTTCCAATTTTATTTGATTGCGGAGGAAGTGCGCAAACTGACGAGAGAATAGCCGCCAGAAGGCGGCTATTGCCGTTTTATCGCGCAGCGCGTTGCAGGATGATAGATGATGGCTGGCGTTGCAGGTAACGCATTCGCAGCATCATCATTATCGCCGCCGAAGTCAGGCCGATAATAAAGCCCATCCAGAATCCGGCGGGGCCCATACGATCCACCACCAGATCGGTCAGCGCAAGGATATAGCCGCTCGGTAGTCCCAATACCCAATAGGCAGTGAAGGTAATAAAGAAAATGGAGCGGGTATCTTTATAGCCGCGCAAAATCCCGCTGCCGATAACCTGTATCGAGTCTGAGATCTGATAAACCGCCGCCAGCAGCATCAGCTGTGCCGCCAGCGTGACCACCTGCGGATTATCGTTATAGAGCATGGCGATCTGCTCGCGTAGCGACACGGTAAAGATCGCGGTGATACACGCCATGCATACCCCCACGCCTAACCCGGTGCGCGCCGCGGTTTGCGCATCCAGCGTTGAACCCTGTCCCAGCCGGTAGCCCACGCGTATCGTCACCGCCGCGGCAAGCGACATCGGCAACACAAACATCAGCGAGCTGAAGTTAAGCGCAATCTGATGTCCCGCGACGTCGATAATACCCAGCGGCGACACCAGCAGCGCCACCACCGCAAACAGCGTGACCTCAAAGAACAGCGCCAGCGCAATTGGCAGGCCCAGCTGCACCAGCCGTTTCATCACCTCGCCGTCAGGCTTGCTGAAGCGCTCTGCGTTACGAATATCGCGCATGGAACGGGCGCGCTTGATCCAGAAGATCATGGCGACGAACATCACCCAGTAGACCGCCGCCGTGGCGACCCCGCAGCCGACGCCGCCAAGTTCCGGCATTCCGAAGTGACCATAAATAAAAATATAGTTCACCGGAATGTTAACCAGCAGGCCGATAAAACCCATTACCATACCGGGTTTGGTTTTCGCCAGCCCTTCGCACTGGTTACGCGCCACCTGGAAAAAAAGATATCCCGGCGCGCCCCACAACAGCGCGCGCAAATAGCCGACGGCTTTATCCGCCAGCGCAGGATCGATATTATGCATCGCGCGGATAATATATCCGGCGTTCCACAACACCAGCATAATGATGACGGAAACAAAGCCCGCCAGCCAGAACCCCTGGCGCACCTGATGCGCAATGCGCTCGCGTCGGCCAGAGCCGTTGAGCTGGGCGATAACCGGCGTCAGCGCCAGCAGCAGGCCGTGGCCGAAAAGAATGGCCGGTAGCCAGATTGAGGTGCCAATCGCGACGGCCGCCATGTCGGTGGCGCTGTAGCCGCCCGCCATCACGGTATCCACGAAACCCATCGCGGTTTGGGCGACTTGCGCAAGAATCACCGGTATTGCCAGAGCCAATAACTGACGCGCTTCACTCATATACTTCTGCACGTGAACACCTATCATTTTGTAGTTATAAGAGAGACTAAAAAAGCCGCCATCAAGGGCAGCAAAAAGAAGATGCGGGGAAATTTCAGTCTATTGTAGCGAGGAATGCATATTTCTCCAGCGAAAAAAAAGGACTGTGGGCGCTTCGCTGGCAACCTGATTTTTCTGCTGCTATTGTGGCAGGCAGAAATGGTTGAACTGAATTCGGGAGTGGCAGTTATGTTTACGGGTATTGTGCAGGGCACCGCCAGAGTGGTGTCGATTGATGAAAAACCAAATTTTCGCACCCATGTCGTGGAATTACCTGAATACATGCTGGATGGGCTGGAAACGGGCGCATCGGTCGCGCATAACGGCTGCTGCCTGACCGTGACCGAAATTAATGGCAATCGCATCAGTTTTGATCTGATGAAAGAAACGCTGCGTATTACCAATCTGGGCGACCTGAAAGTTGGCGACTGGGTTAACGTAGAGCGCGCGGCCAAATTCAGCGATGAAATTGGCGGACATCTGATGTCGGGGCACATTATGACCACGGCGGAAGTGGCGAAAATTTTAACTTCCGAAAACAATCGCCAGATATGGTTTAAAGTGCAGAATCCTGTGCTGATGAAATATATTCTCTACAAAGGCTTTATTGGTATTGATGGCATCAGCCTGACGGTAGGCGAGGTGACCGCCACGCGCTTTTGCGTGCACCTGATTCCGGAAACCCTTGAGCGTACGACGCTGGGTAAGAAAAAACTCGGCGCGCGGGTGAATATTGAAATTGATCCGCAAACCCAGGCGGTGGTGGATACCGTTGAGCGCGTGCTGGCGGCGCGTGAAGCGGCAATAGTGAAGCCCGCGAGCGAAGCGTAAAGAAAAGTCCCGGTAACGAAACCGGGACTTTTTCATTTAGCGAGCGACGCGCAGGCCGTTTTCGACGCCGCGTGTGAACACCACCTGCCAGAGCTGGATGTCACGGGCGCGAAACGCCCCCGCGCAGGCATTGAGATAATAGGTGAACATCCGTTTGAAACGCTCGCTGTAGTTATCCGCAATTTGCGGCCACGCGGCGAGGAAGCGTTCATACCAGGCCATCAGCGTCGTGTCATAATCGGCGCCGAAGTTGTGCCAGTCTTCCATCACAAAGTGGGATTCGCTGGCGGAGGCGATCTGGCGAACCGAGGGCAGACAGCCGTTAGGGAAGATGTATTTATTGATCCACGGATCGACATTATTATCGGTTTTTTTCGAACCGATGGTATGCAGCAGAAAGATCCCATCCGCTTTTAAATTACGGTCCACCACCTCAAAATAGGTGTTGTAGTTTTTCGGCCCGACATGTTCAAACATGCCCACCGACACAATCCGGTCAAACTGATCGCGTAAATCGCGGTAGTCCTCAAGCAGAATAGAGACATCCAGACCGGCACAGCGCGCCTGCGCCATTTTTTGCTGCTCGGCTGAAATCGTCACGCCGACGACGCTGACGTCGAAATTTGTCGCCATATACTGCGCCAGACCGCCCCAGCCGCAGCCAATATCAAGCACCCGCATTCCCGGACGTAGCTGTAATTTTTCGCAGATTAGTTGCAGTTTGGCCTGCTGCGCGGCTTCAAGCGAATCAGCATCCTTCCAGTATGCGCAGGAGTACTGCATATACGGGTCGAGCATACGGCTAAAGAGGTCGTTGCCGAGATCGTAATGTTCTTTACCGACGATCCAGGCGCGTTTTTTTGATTGTAAATTAAACAGGCGGGCGCCAGCGATGCGGAGGGTGTCTTTGAAATGATGGGGAAGCTGATTTTCAAGGCCGGCGCGCAATACTTTGCTAAAAAACATGTCCAGTCGATCGCATTCCCACCAGCCATCCATATAACTTTCACCCAGCCCCAGCGATCCCTCCTGCAAGACACGTTTAAAAAATCCTGGGTTATTAACGTGAATGTCCGAAGGGGCGGAGCCGTTAATGGCAATGCCAGCGCGGCTTAATAATTCGTTAGCGATACGGTACCAGTCATCATCTGGTACATTGATTTCTTCTATACACGATGAACTCATAGCTTCTCCATCACTGGTCGGTGATCAGAACCTTAAAACAGCGTAGACGCTTTTTGGCTTTGTGAGAAATCTCACGGAAGTATTCCGCGAGCCTATAATCCGACGTAGAACAGAGGAAGGGAGGAACCCTTGCCGAAAGGCCATCCGTGGGGAAGCGGGAACGCTCCGGTTCCCGTTAACACATAATTATTATCGTATTTTTACTAACTGGAATTGAGTATAGGCCTCAAAAACCAATCATACAACCAAAAATTGTTAGCGAACTAATTGATTAGGTTGAGTTGGTATATCAATGCGTTTCCCCATGAGCAATCCCGTCGCTGTCATGCGATTGTCTGGCAACGCGTGGCTGAGATTGCATTTTGTAACCCAGCAAAGCCAGCAGTACCGTTGTCAGCATTACGCTGGTGGTGGTCAGTAGCGGCGTGCTGATTAGCCCGGAGACGACGAGGCTTGCAAGAAAGCACAGACCCAGCTGCAACGTGTTCTGTAAAGCCGCTGCGCGCCCGGTGGCCTGCGGGAACGGACGTAACGCCTGGGCGACCACAATCGGGTAGATCGCGCCGTTGGCGATTGCCATCACGCAGAAGGGGATAAGAATCTCCGTCAGCGTGACGTGACTGAGGAAGCTTGCCCCCCATGTGGCGATGACGCTCAGGGCGTAGAGCGCCAGCAGCCACGGCAGCATTTGTTGCCCCTGCCATTTTTGCAGCGCAGCGCGACAGCCATACCCGCCAATGAGAAACGCGATGGTCTGAGGAACATAGCTCAGGCCGATGATGGCCGGGGTATAGCCCATCGCGTTAAGGATAAACGGCGAGCCGGTAAGCCAGGCAAAAAAGCTGGCGGAACAGGCGGCGTAGATCAGCACGTTCCCGCGATAGCTCCTGGTGCGCAGTAACGTGGCGAAAGTCAGTTTATGTTCGCTGTCACTGCGCGCTTTTTGCGCTGGCCTGAGACGCAGAGCAGGCAGCATTAGCACCAGCGTGATAGCAAACAGAGTGGCGAAAATCGCCTGCCAGCTAAAGTGGGTGAGGATCCAGCTGCCCAGCAGCGGCGCCAGCGCAGGGGAGAGCCCCACCAGCGGCATGATGGTGGCGAAAATGCGGTTAATTTTTTGCGACGGATAATAATCCGTCACCAGCGCCTGCCAGATAACGGATGCGGCGCAAACCCCCACCGCCTGAATAAAGCGCAGCGCCAGTAAGGCGGCGGCGCTCTCCACCCACAGCATCCCCAGACTGCCAAGAGCGAAAATAGCTAATCCCAACAGCAGTACCGGTTTACGTCCATAGCGATCGGAAAGCGGTCCCCACAGCAGCTGCGCCACGGCAAAGCCGGCCAAAAACAGACTGAGGCTGGCGCTGACCGCGGAAGCGGACGTTTGCAGGTCACTCTGAATGGCGGCGAAGGCAGGGAGATACATATCCGTTGCCAGAAATCCCAGCACGCTAAGGCCCGCCAGCCAGACTAAAAACCCTTTTCCTGGTTGCATAGTTGTTCTCTTATTTTTAATGAAAAACTCTGGCGCAGAGTGTAGGGAGTGTCTTTTACCTTGTGAAACGGTAATATTTGCTTATTGCGTTCAAAAATTTTGCAGGCAGATTATGTGGTCAGAATACGCGCTGGAAGTGGTGGATGCGGTGGCGCGCAACGGGAGTTTCAGTTCGGCAGCGCAAGAGTTGCACCGGGTGCCTTCGGCGGTAAGCTATACGGTACGTCAACTGGAAGAGTGGCTGGCGGTGCCGCTGTTTGAGCGGCGGCACCGGGATGTGGCGCTGACGCCTGCCGGCGTATGGTTTTTAAAAGAAGGGCGTTCTGTTATCAAAAAAATGCAGGACACCCGTCGGCAGTGTCAGCAAATTGCTAACGGCTGGCGCGGGCAGTTGCCGATCGCGGTGGACAATATTGTTCGGCCTGAGCGCACCGGGCAGATGATCGTCGATTTCTATCGCCACTTCGACGATGTGGAGCTGCTGGTGTTTCAGGAGGTCTTTAACGGCGTCTGGGATGCGCTCTCTGACGGCAGGGTGGAACTCGCCATCGGCGCGACCCGCGCCATTCCGGTAGGGGGACGCTACGCCTTTCGGGATATGGGGATGCTGAGCTGGAGCTGCGTGGTCGCCAGCCATCACCCCCTGGCGGCGATGGCTGGACCGATAAGCGATGACACGCTGCGAAACTGGCCCTCGCTGGTGCTGGAAGATACCTCGCGCAATTTGCCTAAACGGGTAACGTGGCTGCTGGACAATCAGAGGCGGGTGGTGGTGCCGGACTGGGATTCGTCCGCCACCTGCATCAGTGCCGGACTCTGTATCGGCATGGTGCCGACCCACTTTGCCAAACCGCATCTTAACGCGGGACGATGGGTGGCGCTTGAGCTGGAAAATCCCTTCCCGGACGCCGCCTGCTGTCTGACCTGGCAGCAAAATGATATGTCGCCCGCGCTGGCGTGGCTGCTGGAATATCTGGGAGACAGCGAAACGCTGAACCGGGAGTGGCTGCGGGAGCCTGATGAGACGCCCGCAGAGAAGGCTTAGCGGCGATAGTCGCGGAACGGGCCGTCGGCCACCGAACGACGCTCAATCAGGCGCGGATGCACCTCTATTGACTGCGACTCCTCACGCTTGTTGACGATGCGGTCCAGCAGCATATTAAAGGCCGTTTCACCCAGCGAATCTTTTGGCTGGTGGATAGTGGTCAATGCCGGGGTAAAGAAGCGGGCGTTGCGCACGTTGTCATAGCCAATCAGCGACACATCCTGCGGAACGCGCAGGCCCATTTCGTCAGCGGCGCAGAGCGCACCCATTGCCATGATGTCGCCGCCGCAAAATACTGCCGTCGGGCGATGCGACTGCGACAGGATCTGCTGCATGGCGCGATAGCCGGACTCGGGTTCAAAATCGCCCTGCACAATCCAGTTTTCCGGCACTTTAATCAGCGCCTCTTCCATCGCTTTCATAAAGCCGGCCAGGCGGCCCGCGCCGGTGTTGCGCTCCAGCGGACCCGGAATTACGCCGATTTCACGATGTCCGCGCTCCACCAGGTAGCGACCCGCCATATAACCGCCCTCAAAGGCGTTATCGATCACCGAGTCGGTAAAGTCGGCTTTCGCTTCGCCCCAGTCCATCACCACCATAGGGATATGGCGATACTCCTCCAGCATTGCGAGCAGGGGATCGGGATACTCAGAGCACATCACCAGCAGACCGTCGACGCGCTTCTGCGCCATCATCGACAGATAGGCGCGCTGTTTTTCCAGGTTGTTCCAGGCGTTGCCGAGGATCAGGGTGTAGCCTTTCTGGAAGCAGTTTTTTTCCACCGCTTCAATAATTTCGGCAAAATACGCGGCTTCGCTGCTGGTCGCCAGCAGGCCAATGGATTTGGTGTGATTCACCTTCAGGCTGCGGGCAACGGCGCTGGGGGAATAGTGCAATTCTTTGATTGCCGCCCACACCGCGTTACGCGTTTCCTCTGCAACGAAACGCGTTTTATTGATTACGTGTGATACGGTTGTAGTGGAAACGTTTGCTCGCTTCGCTACATCTTTAATGGTTGCCATTACATCTCACTCCAGACCCTGCCTGAACATTAAATACGCTAAGTAATCGTTTGCCTTTACACACCCCGATCGCAACATCAGGGTTGCGGCACGCCGGGAAAACGACACGGAACGTCAGGAAGGGGTCAATGGCCGGTACGCTAAACAAGTAAGCGTCGAATTTTGGCTGATCTTAACGAAAAGGGGAAGTGTTAAAAACAGATATCACTCTAAAACATGGGAGATTTTTACCGTCAAGTGTGCAAAAATGCGCTATATCACTTTTTGTGTGGGTATAAAAAGGAGAAAACTTGATGAGCACCGATCTGAAATTTTCATTAATCACCACGTTTATTGTTCTGGCCCTGATTGTTGCGGGTGGTTTAACCGCAGCGCTGCACTGATTCATCGCTGAGGGGGCGGTTGCTCCCTCACGCTCGCCGCTATTGTTATCGGTTTTGCAAAAGTCTTTTGTAAAATTGTAAACTTCTCTTTTTTTGTGATTAGCATCATACTTTTGACTTTCCTTAGCATCGCGAATAAACGCGGACAGGCGGAGTCATTACCGTATGAAAATAAATTATCCCTTACTGGCGCTGGCCATTGGCGCATTCGGTATCGGTACGACTGAATTCTCTCCAATGGGCTTATTGCCGGTTATTGCCCGCGGCGTCGATGTGTCGATACCCGCAGCAGGGATGCTGATCAGCGCTTACGCCGTTGGGGTGATGGTCGGCGCGCCGCTCATGACGCTGCTGCTTTCGCACCGTGGCCGCCGTAATGCCTTGATCTTTCTGATGGCTATCTTCACGCTGGGGAACGTGCTTTCCGCTATCGCGCCTGATTACGCCACGCTGATGCTGTCCCGCATCCTCACCAGCCTCAACCACGGCGCATTTTTCGGCCTCGGTTCCGTTGTCGCCGCAAGCGTGGTGCCAAAGCACAAGCAGGCGAGCGCGGTCGCCACTATGTTTATGGGGCTGACCATCGCCAACATTGGCGGCGTGCCGGCGGCAACCTGGCTTGGGGAAACCATTGGCTGGCGCATGTCGTTTATTGCGACCGCCGGACTGGGGGTGATCGCCATAGTGAGCCTGTTTTTCTCCTTGCCGAAAGGCGGCGCCGGTACGCGTCCGGAGGTGAAAAAAGAGCTGGCTGTGCTGATGCGCCCGCAGGTGCTGTCGGCATTACTGACCACGGTGCTGGGCGCCGGCGCTATGTTCACGCTTTATACTTATATCGCGCCGGTATTGCACAGCATCACCCATGCCACGCCAGCGTTTGTCACCGGGATGCTGGTGCTGATTGGCGTTGGCTTCTCTATCGGCAACTATCTTGGCGGTAAACTGGCCGATCGCTCGGTTAACGGCACGCTGAAAGGCTTTCTGCTGTTGCTGATGGTGATTATGCTGGCGATCCCGTTCCTTGCGCGCAATGAACTGGGGGCGGCCATTAGTATGGTGGTCTGGGGGGCGGCAACCTTTGCGGTCGTGCCGCCGCTGCAAATGCGCGTGATGCGTGTGGCGCACGAAGCGCCGGGCCTGTCGTCCTCGGTCAACATTGGCGCCTTTAATCTCGGTAACGCGCTGGGCGCCGCCGCGGGCGGGGCGGTGATTTCCGGGGGGCTGGGCTACAGTTTCGTGCCGGTAATGGGGGCGATTGTCGCCGGGCTGGCGTTACTGCTGGTGTTTGTCTCGGCGAGAAAACAGCCTCAGCCAGAGTGCGTCGCCAGCTAAAATAAAAAGCCGGATGGCGGCAATTGCCCCGTCCGGCCTGTATTCACGCCCGATGCGCGGGCGTTGAGGCAGTTACGCGGCGAAGTTCTTCGCTACAAACGCCCAGTTAACCAGCGCCCAGAAATTTTCCAGATAACCCGGACGCGCATTGCGATAGTCAATGTAATAGGCGTGTTCCCATACGTCGACCGTCAGCAGCGGCGTGGCGTCGGTGGTCAGCGGCGTACCGGCGTTTGAGGTGGAGACGATCGCCAGCTTGCCGTCTTTTCCTTTGACCAGCCAGGTCCAGCCAGAACCGAAATTCTTGATTGCGGCATCGGTAAACTGTGCTTTGAAGTCGGCGAAGCTGCCGAAAGAGGCGACTATCGCATCAGCCAGCTCACCCGTCGGTTCTCCCCCGGCGTTCGGCGCCAGGCAGTTCCAGTAGAACGTGTGGTTCCAGACCTGCGCGGCGTTATTAAACACGCCGCCGTCGGCGCTACGCACGATCTCTTCCAGCGACTTGCCTTCAAACGCAGTGCCTTTGATCAGGTTGTTCAGGTTAGTGACATAGGTCTGATGGTGTTTGCCATAGTGATATTCCAGCGTTTCAGCGGAAATATGCGGTGCAAGCGCATCTTTGGCATACGGTAATGCAGGTAATTCAAACGACATTGCTTCTCTCCTTATTATTTATAGTGCAGCGCACAATAACCTTATTGTACGTAAGGATAGGGTAGCAAATTGAAAGGTGTGACAAAAGAAGAACTTACCCTGTTGTAACACAACAGGGCAAAATTTTAACGGATGGTTTTCGGCGTCATTACCCGCCGGGCGCCGACGTAGTGGCGCTGCCAGTAATCTTCGCTCAGCGAGGTGATCTGAATTTCACGGCCGGTGCGCGGTGACTGAATAAATTTGCCGTTACCGACGTAAACGCCAACGTGATCGGCAGTACCTCGTCCCTGAGTGCGGAAAAAGACCAGATCGCCGTTTTTCAGCTCGTCGCGTTTGATCGGCGCCGCATCGCGCAGGTGATACATTTCATTTGCCGTGCGTGGAATCGGGAACTTAACAAGATCCTTGTAGGCGTAATAGACCAGACCGCTGCAATCGAACCCGGTACGCGGTGACGCGCCGCCCCAGCGATAAGGCTTGCCTATCTGGCTCATCAGCTTATTCATCGCCGTGCGGGTCGCTTTCTGCACCTTTATTTTATGCGCATCAGCAAGGGTGGCATTCGCGGCGCTTTTCACTTTTATACATTTCGGCTTACGGTCTTTACGCGGCGTGCATTTTTCCGTCCAGCTTACGGCGGCTGTCTTTGCGACGGTAGTTTTACTCCGGCGGCTGGCGGTTCGGGAAGTCCTGGCGGCGGTGGCGATGCGTTTTTTACTGGAAGAAGCGGAGTGTGATGCGGTTTTGCGTGTGGTTTTCTTTGTCTTTTTGGCTGTTGCAGTGCTTCTTTTTTTCGGGTCTGCGACTTTCTTATTGTGCGAAACATCAGATGTTGCCCTGGCCTGCCGGGAGGCATTAGCCACGGACATAAAAGGAATAGTGATAAATAACAAAGCACAGAGCGTGATGGAGAGTCGGTTTATCCGCGCCACTGAGCATTCCTCGGTTAAGGCAGGTGCAGTCATACCTGCGGGTGATTTACAAAGCCTGATGATTCTAATCTATAGAAATAGAGAAAGTTAATAGCTTTTATTGTTAAAAATAGTGTTTCGTTATTAAGTGCAAAAAAATTCAGCAGCCAAAGCGAAATCTGCGCCTTCGGTCAGCCGCCTGACGAAAAGCGCGAACTGAAGAGATATTTGCGATGCAACTTAATCCCTCAGACGATAAAATAGTAAAGCGTGATAAAAATGTTATTTTCCGATGTCGGCCTGACCCGCTACAATGTCTGCCGATTGCCGTAAAAGAAGTTAAGGAAGCAAGACAATGACCACCACTATCGAAAAAATCCAGCGCCAGATCGCTGAAAACCCAATCCTGCTGTACATGAAAGGATCGCCAAAACTGCCGAGCTGCGGCTTCTCTGCCCAGGCTGTGCAGGCGCTTTCCGCCTGTGGTGAGCGTTTTGCCTATGTCGATATTCTGCAGAATCCGGACATTCGCGCTGAGCTGCCGAAATATGCCAACTGGCCGACCTTCCCGCAGCTGTGGGTTGACGGCGAACTGGTCGGCGGCTGCGACATTTTGATTGAAATGTATCAGCGCGGTGAATTACAACAGCTGATCAAAGAGACAGCGGCGAAATACAAAACGGAAGAGTCCGGTAACGAGTAATCGTCCGGGCGGACAGCCCAGGCGTATCCGGCCTGCGCGTTGTACGCCAGAGATTAACCGTTATCTGGCGACAGAAAAAAAGCGACCGAAGGGTCGCTTTTTTATCGCCTGCGTTACGCCTCCGGCGTCGCCAGCGGCCAGCCGCCGAGTCGCTTCCAGCGGTTTACGATCTCGCAAAACAGTACGGCGGTGCGTTCGGTATCATACAGCGCCGAATGGGCCTGGGTGCCGTCAAATTCCATGCCTGCCGCCAGACATGCTTTGGAGAGCACCGTCTGGCCCAGCGCCAGCCCGCTCAGGGCGGCGGTATCAAAGGTGACGAACGGGTGGAAAGGGTTGCGCTTCAGTGAGGCGCGCTCCGCCGCGGCCATCATAAAGCTGTGATCGAACGTGGCGTTATGCGCCACCATAATCGCGCGGTTGCAGCCGTTGTCTTTGATCCCTTTTCGCACCATTTTAAAAATAGCGTGCAGGGCGTCATATTCGCTTACCGCGCCGCGCAGCGGGTTGTTCGGGTCGATGCCGTTAAACGCCAGCGCTTCCGGCTGCAGATTCGCCCCTTCAAACGGTTCGACGTGGAAGTGCAGGGTAGTGTCCGGCATCAGCCAGCCTTGTTCATCCATTTTCAGCGTGATGGCGGCTATTTCAAGCAGCGCATCGGTTCTGGCGTTAAATCCGGCCGTTTCAACATCAATAACGACGGGATAAAAACCACGAAAACGGTCGCACAGACCGGTAAGTTGAGCGTTATCGGACATCAGGGTCTCTTAAATACGGAAAAAATGCAGCGCGTAGTATGCCAAAAAAAGCGCTTCGATGCAGTAAAACAACGGGCGCAGAGCTCTGCGCCCGGCGGGGATTAGTTACCCAGGCCGCGACCAGCGTCTTTTTCTTCGATCAGTTCGATTTTGTAACCGTCCGGATCTTCAACGAAGGCAATTACCGTGGTGCCGCCTTTTACCGGACCGGCTTCGCGGGTGACGTTGCCGCCGTTCTGGCGAATGCGCTCGCAGGCCTGCGCGGCGTTGTCGACGCTCAGGGCGATATGGCCGTAAGCGGTGCCCAGCTCGTATTTATCCACGCCCCAGTTATAGGTCAGCTCAATGACCGCTTCCTGGCTTTCTTCGCCGTAGCCGACGAAAGCCAGTGAGTACTTGTACTCCGGGTTTTCACTGGTGCGCAGGAGTTTCATGCCCAGCACGTTAGTGTAAAAATCGATGGAGCGCTGCAGATCGCCAACGCGCAGCATGGTGTGAAGTAGACGCATTGCTTATCCCCTTAAAAATGGTGAATACATTCAAAAAGTTGTTTTAGTATAGCGGCGTTTTTGCGCCGCTATCAATGAAGGAATGCGTCGTTACAGCGTCGGGTAATCGGTGTAACCTTCCGCGCCGCCGCCGTAGAAGCTTTCGCTGCGCTGCGGGTTAAGTTCGGCTTTACGCTGCAGACGGGCAACAAGATCCGGGTTGGCAATGTAATCGCGACCAAAGGCCACGGCATCGATCAGACCTTTCTCAATCAGGGCTTCCGCTTTTTCGCGGGTATAGGCGCCAGCGCCGATAATCGACCCCGGGAAGCGCGCGCGCACTTTTTCGCGGAAGGCTTCAGTGTACGGTGTACCGCCGGCCCAGTCCGGCTCCGACATGTGCAGATAAGCAATGCCGCGCTTAGCCAGCTCTTCAATCAGATACAGGGCGTCAGCTTCCTCATTCGGGCCGTTATCGACGTTCTGGAAGGTGCCGACAGGGGAGACGCGGATACCGATGCGATCGGCGCCCCATTCTTTAATCCCGGCATCCACCACTTCCAGCACCAGCCGCGCGCGGTTCTCTACGCTGCCGCCATAGCAATCGGTGCGATGGTTAGAAGACGGAGAAAGGAACTGGTGCAGCAGATAGCCGTGGGCGGAATGCAGTTCCACCATATCAAAACCGGCTTCGCGGGCATTGGCGATCGCCTGGCGGAAATCGTTAACGATGCCAGGAATTTCTTCTGTTTTCAGCGCGCGCGGCATCGAGGTTTCGACGCGGATCGCATTGCCGTTTTCATCGCGCAGGGAGGTGCGCGTACCGGCGCTGATGGCGGAAGCGGAAACCGGCGACTGGCCGCCCGGCTGCAGGCTGGCGTGGGAGATACGCCCGGTGTGCCACAGCTGGACCGCGATATGGCCATTCTCCGCATGTACGCCGTCAGTGATTTTTTTCCACGCGGCGATCTGTTCTTCACTGTGCAGACCCGGCGCGCCCGCATAGCCTTTCGCCTGCGCGGAAATTTGCGTCGCTTCGCTAATGATAAGCCCGGCGCTGGCGCGCTGACGGTAGTATTCCGCCATTAACGGCGTCGGGATATCGCCTGGCTCAATGCTGCGCAGGCGCGTCAGCGGGGCCATGAAGATACGGTTTGGGGCGGTGATCGCGCCCACTTTCAGTGGGGTAAATAGTTTTTCAGATGACATAGTGGCTCCAGTTATGAATAGACCGGTCGTCTAGTAATGAAATAAATAAAACGCCCGTTATCGGTCGGGCGCGGCAATGATGGTCTGAACATGCGCCAGCGCGTTTTCGAGCGGTGCGGCGCTGCGTGAAATCTTGGCCTGCAAATTGGCGCCGAGCCATAGCGCATACAGGATCTGCGCCTGTTGCAACGGTTCGCCGACAAATGACAGACAGCGGGCAGCGCGGCCTTTTTCCAGCGCCTGCGCCAGAAGGGCGATGATCCCGCGGGCGCCGTTGTCCATGGCGGTACGCATATCTTCCGAAAGATCGCACACTTCGGCAGAGAGTTTGACCGTCAGACAGCCGCTGATCGTGCCCTGCTGGCAAAACTGATTCAGGGTCTCCTGATAGTAAGCCAGAATGCGGTCACGATAATTTCCACTGCCGCTGGCGAAATGCTGCGCCAGCCGCTGATGATAACCGGCAAAATAGCGCTCCAGCATCGCGACGCCGAAGGCTTCTTTTGAGCGAAAGTAGTGATAAAACGACCCTTTAGGCACTTCGGCGGTTTTCAGCATTTCGCTCAGCCCCATGCCAGTAAAGCCGCGTTGCATACACAGGCTCTCGCCGGTCGCCAGTAACTGTTCGCGGGTGTCGTAGTCAGTTTGCTTGTTCATGGTAAAGGAGTGTAATAGACCAGTCGGTCTAATGCAAGTCGGGTTGCCAGAAAGCCGGTTTACGTCTTCAATAGGGGAACAGGTTAATGATGAGGAGGGGATGTGGCAGAACAATTAGAATTTTTCCCCGTCCAGAGTCCGTGCCGCGGGATCTGTCAGAGCGATGAGCGGGGCTATTGCCGCGGCTGTTTTCGCAGCCGCGAAGAACGCTTCAACTGGCAAAAGATGAGCGACGGCGAGAAACAAGAGGTGTTGCGGCTATGCCGTCAGCGCCTGCTGCGTAAATTACGCGCAAACAAACCTGCCGGGCCGGAAGAACCTCAACAGCCTTCACTCTTTTAAGCGGCTAATTGTATATACTCGGGGCAGTTTATTTCACGAGGAAACGGTTATGGTTCAGCGTATTACTATTGCGCCGCAAGGCCCGGAATTTTCCCGCTTTGTGATGGGGTACTGGCGGCTGATGGACTGGAATATGTCCTCCCGCGAACTGGTCAGCTTTATTGAACAGCATCTGGATTTGGGCGTCACCACCGTGGATCATGCCGATATTTACGGCGGCTATCTGTGTGAAGCGGCGTTTGGCGACGCGCTGAAGCTGGCGCCGCACCTGCGGGAGCGGCTGCAGATCGTCACGAAATGCGGCATCGCCACCACCGCGCGCCCGGAAAACGCGCTTGGGCACTACATTACCGATCGCGACCATATCGTAAAAAGCGCCGAACAGTCGCTGGTGAATCTCGCCACCGATCGCCTGGACCTGCTGTTGATCCATCGTCCTGACCCCTTAATGGACGCCGATGAGGTGGCGGAGGCCTTCCAGCATCTTCATCAGAGCGGGAAAGTGCGCCACTTTGGCGTCTCTAACTTTACCCCGGCGCAGTTTTCGCTGTTGCAGTCGCGCCTGCCGTTTACGCTGGCGACCAATCAGGTTGAAATTTCACCGGTTCATCAGCCGCTGCTGCTGGACGGCACCCTCGATCAGCTTCAGCAATTACGTATCCGTCCGATGGCGTGGTCCTGCCTCGGCGGCGGGCGTCTGTTTAACGACGATGCCTTCCAGCCGCTGCGTAATGAACTGGCGGTCGTGGCGGAAGAGTTAAACGCGCCGTCTATCGAGCAGGTGGTTTACGCCTGGATACTCCGTCTGCCGTCGCAGCCGCTGCCGATCGTCGGTTCCGGGAAAATTGAGCGCGTGCGTGCGGCAGTGGGAGCCGAAGCGCTGCAAATGAGCCGTCAGCAGTGGTTCCGCATTCGTAAAGCCGCGCTGGGGTATGACGTGCCGTAATCGCAAAATCGGGGATCTGCCGTTCAAAATTGTGTCACTGGTTTACACTTAAGCCTGATACCCACAAAACGGAGGTCCCATGAAACGATTAAGTCTGGCCGTGTTAACCTTGTTAGCCTGCACGGGAGCGCAGGCCGCCAGTGAAAAAGTGGAAATGAATCTGGTCACCGCCCAGGGTATCGGGCAATCCATCGGTGAGGTGACCATCAATGAAACCGAAAAAGGGCTTGAATTTACCCCCGATCTGAAAGCGTTGCCGCCCGGCGAGCACGGCTTTCATCTGCATGCTAACGGCAGCTGCGAACCGGCCATGAAAGACGGTAAAGCCAGCGCCGCCGAGGCCGCAGGCGGCCATTATGATCCGCATAAAACCGGGAAACACGCCGGTCCCGATGGCGACGGCCATTTAGGCGATTTGCCGGTGCTGGTGGTCAATAACGAAGGTAAAGCCGTGACTCCCGTTACCGCGTCGCGACTGAAATCGCTTGATGAAATCAAAGACAAAGCGCTGATGATCCACGTCGGCGGCGATAATATGTCCGATCAGCCCAAACCGCTGGGCGGCGGCGGGGCGCGATTTGCCTGCGGCGTGATCAAATAATCAGGACGTCAGGGTTCCCTCTGGCGGCGCCTGTTCAAGCTGGGAAAGCGAGCAGTACAGCCGCCAGACAATCGCCGCCAGCTCCTGCGCAGCCGGCTGGTGGTGGCGGGAAAGCGCTTCGCAGATGCGTAACAGCTCCGTAAGCGTCGCGGCCAGCGGTCGCTGCTGAACGCCGCGCTCGCTCATCACATCGCGCAGCAGGGTGATACAGATATCTCTTACCCTCGACAGCGGGTCCGAACGCGACTCCCATGCGCGAAGCTGCCACACCACGTGCGAACAGTTCAGCAGCACCACTCCCCAGCGTAAAAGCCAGCGCCGCGCCAGCGCATCCTGGCTGTTGCTTAACTGACTGACGTGATGATAGGTCAACGACTCAAATTCATGTTCGCTGAGCGCAGGGCGGCGGCTGAGCTGGTCGACAAAATCGCGCCGCAGCGCGCGAATATGGCGACGGCTTTTACGCGCATCGGAACCGGGACGAAGAATGGCGAAGGCCAGCCATGACAGCGCAACGCCGACAATTTTCGCCGTATTGTCATTCAGAAATTCAGCAAAATCATAGACCGGCGGATTGGTGACGGCGATAAACGAGCCCATAAAGACAATTAGCTGTCCCCACAGCCCCGCAAGCTTAGGCATTTGCAGTTTGAGTAACTGCATGGTCGTCAGCAGTGGAAACAGAAACAGTAAGAATTGCCAGAGATCGCTAATCTGCACCATCAGGCCGAACTTTACCACAAAGCTGAATAACGACAGCAGCACCAGTGTGCGCATCAACAGGGAGAGCGATTTAAACGGCGTGGCGACGATGGAGTAGAGCACACAGCTGATCGCTGCCAGGGTCAGCGCGCCGGAGCCGGACTCCCACTGCGAGCCGATGCTCCAGGCGCCTATCGTCATCAGGGTCGCAAAGGTGCGCACGCCGCTCCAGACCGCTTCCGCGTTATCGGTATGACGGGCGAGGGCCGGCGCGCGGGGAACGTTGATTTGCGCAGAGGTGGCGCCGTCTTCCAGCAGCCTGAGCTGTCGGCTGCTCTGCAGGTACAGACGGCAGAAATAGCGCAGCCGTTGCCAGAACGCGACATGACAAAAATCAGAGCCGTCCGGCGGCGCGAGCGGGGCGATGATTTTCGCCACGGCATAACTGTCGGCCTGCGGGCTGGCAAGCGCGGCCAGAAGCCTGTCGATAACATCGCGGGTCTGGGGCGGCGGCGCAGGCCAGTTCAGCAGCATCCTGCGCAGACTGGAGATGACGCTGGTCAGGCGCAGCTGCTGGTGTAAAAGAGCGTTCAGCAGCGTATTCTGCCGACGAAACCGGTAGTGGCTCCAGAACGCCTGAATACGCAGCAGATTCATGGTCAGAATTTGTCCGATCACCCCTTCATGAGCGGAACGTATGGCATCGGTGGTGTCCGGCTGCCACAGCAGGCTGGCGTGCTCCAGCAGGCGCGCATGCATGTTTTTCAGCGCCGCCAGCAGGGCGACGCCGTCCGAGGTGCTGGGCAGGATCATCATCATCGTGCCGCCGCAAAGGATACCGACGATCACTTCGCATACCCGCGCCTGCGCGATATCCCAGAGCTGGGTGATTTCCACGATATTGACCATCGGAAAAGCGATTATCGCCGCCGTATAGCCCGCCAGCTGAAACGCGTAGGCCACGTTGTTGGTGAAGTGTGCGCAGGCCCAGGTACAGAATCCTATCCATGCGGACATGCTCAGCAGAAACAGCCACGGCTCATTAAGCGTGTGCCCGGCCAGGATCAGGGCGGCGGTGGCGCCGAGCAGGCTACCGGCAATCCGCCCAAGGCTTTTACTGATCACCCCGCCGACGGTGGGAAAACTGACCACTGCGGCAGAGGTCATCGCCCAGTACGGCTCATCCAGATTGAGGTAGTAGGCGAAGGTCAGCGCCAGACACATTGCAATGGCGTTGCGTAACGCGTAGCGCCACTGTCCGGCGGTGGCTTTCAGCCACGGCGTGTTGCGCAGGGTGAGGCGTGGCAGCGTCATTTATTGCCCAATTGCCACGCTGCAGGTGGTTCCTGCGACCAGGGTCACGTCGCGGGGCAGTTCGTTGAATTCGATGCGTACCGGCACCCGCTGCGCCAGCCGGACCCACGGGACGTTAGGTTTAATATCCGGCACCAGACCCGAATCGCTTTCCACGCTCTGATCGTAAATAGCGCGCCCGATGCTGGAGACGTGACCCTGTAACTTTATGTTGCCGCTGTAGAGGGTAATGCGCGCGGGCGCGCCTTCCCGGATATGGCGCAGCTTGGTCTCTTCAAAATACCCCATCACATAAAAGGAGTGGCTGTCGACCAGCGCAAACAGCGGCTGCCCGGTTGAGGCGAAGTCGCCGGCGCGGGTGGTAAGATTGGTAATCCATCCGGCGACCGGGGCACGAACGTCCGTCTGGCTGAGCTGCCATTGCGCCTGCTTCAGCGTCGCCTGCGCCGCATCGACGCTGGCCTGCATGGCTTTAACGTTAAGATTAGCGGTATCGACCTCTTCAGCGGAGATGACGTTTTGGGTTAAATGGCGGCGACGGTTGGCTTCGTTGCTGGCTTTCGCCAGATCGGATTGCGCGCGGGCCAGCTGCGCCTGAGCATTCAGTACGGCGATATGAAAGGGAGTCTTGTCGAGGCTGAAAAGCAGATCCCCGGCGTTCACGAACTGGTTATCTTTCACCTTCAGAGCGACAATGGTTCCCGACACCTGCGGCGTAATGCTGACCTGCTCCGCCCGCACCTTTCCGTCGCGCGTCCACGGCGACTGCATGTAGTAGTTCCACATCCACCATCCCACCAGAACCGCGGCGGTAGCGATAATGATCGTAGAGAAGTATTTGACCGTTTTAAGCGACATCATGACCACACTACCAGTATAAAAAAGCCGGAACCGACGCAGAGAACAAAGATTGACAGGTCCATCAGTAAGGGATGCCAGATTTCACCAGAATAGATGCGGTCGCGCAGTAAATGGTGGAGAAAAAGCCAGAGAATGAATCCGAGCGCGAAAGCGTTAAACAAGGGAGGAAAGTAAACAGATGCGCCAATCACCATGTCTTGCAGGGGCATTCCTGTTGCATCAAGTGGGAAGATCACAAGCAATTATCCTTTGCGTCAGGTCGCGTTTCTTCAGTTTTAGCAAAAAATACGACAGAAGGCGTTTTTTCCGCGTAATGTCTGAAAATTATGTCAAGGGGTGAGCAAATGCCGCAATACATTTGTTTTAGTAATACAAATGCTGCACACTATTCTAAAATCAGTATAATATCTTAGCAAGCTAATTATAAGGAGATGAAATTGGAATCGCCACTTGGTTCTGATCTGGCACGGTTGGTGCGCATATGGCGTGCTTTGATAGACCACCGTCTTAAGCCTCTGGAATTAACGCAGACACACTGGGTAACGCTGCACAACATTCATCAATTGCCGCCCGATCAGTCACAGATACAGCTGGCAAAAGCGATTGGCATTGAACAGCCGTCACTGGTGCGCACGCTGGATCAGCTGGAAGAAAAAGGGCTTATCTCACGTCAGACGTGCGCCAGCGATCGCCGGGCGAAACGTATCAAGCTGACCGAGAAGGCTGAACCGCTGATCGCCGATATGGAAGGGGTTATTAACAAAACCCGCGGCGAGATCCTCGAAGGGATTTCCGCGCAGGAGATTGAACTGTTGATCAAACTTATTGCCCGGCTCGAGCACAATATTATTGAACTTCAGTCGCGGGATTGAGAAAGCAACGTGTGGCCAGCGCTGACCACACGTTAATTTATTTAGCGCGGAGAGACGGTAACCTGACGGCCATTGCTGGCCAGGACTACGCGCTGTCCTGCTGAGAAGCGGGTATTACCCTGTTTCTGCACTACCATGATGGTATTGCCATCATCCTTACGGATTTCCAGCTCAACGCCCTGCGTTTTGTTCATCGCGCCCTGAACGCCCTGACCTGCGACGCCGCCAGCGACAGCGCCTGCCGCGGTTGCAAGGGAACGACCGGTGCCGCCGCCGATGGTGTTACCAAGGAAACCACCGAGTACTGCACCGCCAATCGCACCGATCACGTTTTCATCATTACCCGCCTGAATCTGGACCGGACGAACGTTAACAATCGTGCCGTAAGTGACGTTCTGAACTTGTTTCGCTTCAGAAGCGGTATACACATCGCCAGACAGGCTATCAGTGTTGGCACAACCCACCAATGACAAGCCAGCCAGTGAAACGATCAGCACACGTTTAATCATTTAAAATCTCCTGTTCACCATGAAACGCTACGCCAGCATCCCTCATGGTCAAATTATATGGTATTTGCGTGTTTAAGGTCACTTAATCTGCTCAGATCAGGCAGAAATCATAGTAACAGCCCCATTAACCAACTTTAAACGAACTATTCAGGGAATTTATGCCACAGAGCAAGCGAAAGCGTTTTTCAGATAAAAACGTTAAGAAGCGTAGCATTGCCGGGGCGATTATGTTGGAGTGTGACGCAGAGTCATGGTTAACAAGGAACCTATATGAAATCGGGGCGTTATATTGGCGTGATGTCCGGCACCAGTCTCGATGGTGTTGATGTGGTACTGGCGACGATAGATGACACGATGGTGGCGCAACAGGGAAGCCTGAGCTGGCCGATGCCGGTTTCGCTTAAACAGGCGATTCTGGATATTTGCCAGGGCCAGCCGCTGACCCTTTCGCAGTTAGGCCAGCTTGACAGCCAGCTCGGGCAGCTGTTTGCCGATGCGGTTAATGGCCTGCTGGCGCAGGAAAAACTGCATCCGAGGGAGATTGTGGCGATAGGCTGTCACGGTCAAACGGTCTGGCATGAGCCGGGCGGGAGTGTGCCGCACACGATGCAGATTGGCGACAATAATCAGCTTGTCGCGCGCACCGGCATCACCGTGGTCGGCGATTTTCGCCGCCGCGATATGGCGCTGGGCGGACAAGGCGCGCCGCTGGTGCCCGCTTTTCATCATGCGCTGCTGGCGCATCCGGGCGAACGACGGACGGTGCTAAATATCGGCGGCATTGCCAATCTCTCGCTGCTGATCCCCGGCCAGCCCGTTCGCGGGCACGATACGGGACCGGGCAATATGCTGATGGACGCCTGGATCTGGCGCCAGTGCGGTAAGCCTTATGATAAAGATGCCGAATGGGCGCGCGGCGGAACGGTGATTCTTCCTCTGTTACAGGCCATGCTCAGCGATCCGTGGTTCGCGCTGCCGGCGCCGAAAAGCACCGGGCGAGAGTATTTTAACTATGGCTGGATTGAACGCCAGCTGGCGGCGTTTCCGGGCGTTCAGCCTCAGGACGTGCAGGCCACCCTTACCGAGCTGACCGCGGTGACCATCGCCGAACAGGTGCTGCTGAGCGGCGGCTGTGAACGCCTGCTGGTCTGCGGCGGAGGAAGCCGCAATCCGCTGCTGATGGCGCGGCTGGCGGGACTGCTGCCGGGGACGGAAGTGTCCGCCACCGATGAGGCGGGCATCAGCGGCGACGATATGGAGGCGCTGGCGTTTGCCTGGCTGGCATGGCGGACTCTTGCCGGGCTACCGGGCAATTTGCCGTCGGTGACCGGCGCCCGGGAAGCAAGCGTGCTGGGGGCAATTTATCCCGCTACCCCGCGAACTCAGAGTTAACTGAATTTTTCCTCGCCGTTCTGTCGGTACACTCAGGATGTTAGGGAGGGCGACTTCGCCCTCCGGGACCAGGAAAGTCTTCAGGATACGTCTATGAAAAAACTGTTACTCCTTTGCCTGCCGCTTATGCTGTCGGGCTGTAGCGTCTACAACCAGTTTGTCGAACGTTTGCAAACCAACACGCTGGAATACCAGTGCGATGAAAAACCGCTGACCGTCAAAGTCAATAACACCCGTCAGGATGTGAGTTTTGTCTATGACAATAAGCTCCTCACCCTGAAGCAGGGCGTTTCCGCGTCAGGCGCGCGCTACACCGACGGAATTTATGTCTTCTGGTCGAAAGGCGACAGCGCGACCGTCTATAAACGTGACCGCATCGTGTTGAATAACTGCCAGTTACAAAATCCGCAGCGTTGAGATTTCCAGCAGGGCGGCGCACAATAGCGCCACCCACTGACAATCCGTAGCGAACACCATGTCTGATAACGACGAATTGCAGCAAATCGCGCATCTGCGCCGTGAATACACCAAAGGCGGTCTGCGTCGCCACGACCTTCCCGCCGAACCGTTAACCCTCTTCGAACGCTGGCTGGCTCAGGCATGTGACGCCAGGCTGGCGGACCCGACCGCGATGGTGGTCGCCACCGTTGATGAAACTGGCCAGCCGTATCAGCGCATCGTCCTGCTCAAACACTACGATGAGCGCGGACTGGTGTTTTATACCAACCTTGGCAGTCGCAAAGCGCATCAGATTGAAAATAATCCGCGCGTCAGCCTGCTGTTTCCCTGGCATATGCTGGAACGCCAGGTAATGGTCATCGGCCAGGCCGAGCGGCTATCGACGCTGGAGGTGGTGAAGTATTTCCACAGCCGCCCGCGCGACAGCCAGATTGGCGCCTGGGTCTCTAAGCAGTCCAGCCGGATTTCCGCGCGCGGCATCCTCGAAAGCAAGTTCCTCGAACTGAAACAGAAATTCCGGCAGGGAGAGATCCCGCTTCCCAGCTTCTGGGGCGGTTTTCGCGTCAGCATTGAGCAAATGGAGTTCTGGCAGGGCGGCGAACATCGATTGCACGATCGCTTTTTATACCAGCGCGAAAATAACGCGTGGAAAATTGATCGGCTTGCGCCTTAAACCCGGAAATTTGTTGTTTTAAGCGCTAGCGCTGCGTGCGTCGGCGCTTTATTCTATAGAGCTTTCGCGTCTGGCGAAAAGTCGTGTACCGGCAGAGGTGCAGTCGTTTTATACATGGAGATTTTGATGGCAAGCAGTAACTTGATTAAACAATTGCAAGAGCGGGGGCTTATCGCCCAGGTGACGGACGAGGAAGCGTTAGCAGAGCGACTGGCGCAAGGCCCGATCGCGCTCTATTGCGGCTTCGATCCTACCGCTGACAGCTTGCATTTGGGGCATCTTGTTCCATTGTTATGCCTGAAACGCTTTCAGCAGGCAGGGCACAAGCCTGTCGCGCTGGTCGGCGGCGCAACGGGCCTGATTGGCGACCCGAGCTTTAAGGCTGCCGAGCGTAAACTGAACACCGAAGAAACCGTTCAGGAGTGGGTAGACAAAATCCGTAAGCAGGTTGCCCCGTTCCTTGACTTCGACTGCGGCGAAAACTCCGCCATCGCGGCTAATAACTACGACTGGTTCGGCAGCATGAACGTGCTGACCTTCCTGCGCGATATCGGTAAGCATTTCTCCGTTAACCAGATGATCAACAAAGAAGCGGTGAAGCAGCGTCTGAACCGCGACGATCAGGGCATCTCGTTTACCGAATTCTCCTATAACCTGTTGCAGGGTTACGACTTTGCCTGCCTGAATAAGCTGCACGGCGTGGCGCTGCAAATCGGCGGTTCCGATCAGTGGGGCAACATCACCTCCGGTATCGATCTGACCCGTCGTCTGCATCAGAACCAGGTGTTCGGTCTGACCGTACCGCTGATCACCAAAGCCGATGGCACCAAATTCGGCAAAACCGAAGGCGGCGCGGTCTGGCTGGATCCGAAGAAAACCAGCCCGTACAAATTCTACCAGTTCTGGATCAACACCGCCGATGCGGACGTTTACCGCTTCCTCAAATTCTTCACCTTTATGGACATTGCGGAAATCAATGCTCTGGAAGAAGAAGATAAGAACAGCGGAAAAGCGCCGCGCGCCCAGTACGTGCTGGCCGAGCAGGTCACGCGTCTGGTTCACGGCGAAGAAGGACTGGCGGCGGCGAAGCGCATCACCGAAAGCCTGTTCAACGGTACGCTGAGCGCGCTGAGCGAGGCCGACTTCGAACAGCTGGCGCAGGATGGCGTGCCGATGGTGGAGATGGAAAAAGGCGCGGATCTGATGCAGGCGCTGGTGGATTCCGAACTGCAGCCGTCGCGCGGCCAGGCGCGCAAGACCATTGCGTCGAACGCCATCACCATTAACGGCGAGAAACAGTCCGATCCGGAATACATTTTTGTTGACGACGATCGTCTGTATGGCCGCTATACGCTGCTGCGTCGCGGGAAAAAGAATTACTGTCTGGTGTGCTGGAAGTAACAACAAGTCAGCGGGGGCGTGGGAGACTACGCCCCTTTATTTTTTCAGGGTTGTGGTAAGTAAAAAAATGAAGAATATCCTCGCCATCCAGTCCCACGTTGTTTTTGGACATGCTGGCAATAGCGCCGCGGAGTTTCCGATGCGCCGTCTTGGCGCCAACGTCTGGCCCCTCAATACGGTTCAGTTCTCTAACCACACGCAGTACGGTAAATGGACCGGCTGCGTGATGCCGCCGTCGCATCTGACGGAGATTGTACAGGGTATTGCCGACATCGATCAGCTCAGGCGCTGCGACGCGGTGCTGAGCGGCTATCTCGGTTCAGCGGAGCAGGGCGAGCATATCCTGGGTATTGTCCGGCAGGTGAAATCGGCAAATCCTGCGGCAAAATATTTCTGCGATCCGGTGATGGGCCATCCGGAAAAGGGCTGCATCGTGGCGCCCGGCGTGGCGGAATTTCACCTTCGCTATGCTCTGCCGGCCAGCGATATCATCGCGCCGAACCTGATTGAGCTGGAGATCCTCTGCGAACATGCGGTGAACACGGTTGACGAAGCGGTGGCGGCCGCCCGCGAACTGATTGCCCAGGGACCGCAGATCGTGCTGGTGAAACATCTGGCGCGGGCGGGATTTAGCCATGAGCGTTTCGAAATGCTGCTGGTGACCGCAGAGGAAGCCTGGCATATCAGCCGTCCGCTGGTGGATTTCGGTATGCGTCAGCCGGTAGGCGTGGGTGACGTCACCAGCGGTTTACTATTAGTGAAGCTCCTGCAAGGGGCAACCATTCAGCAGGCGCTGGAGCATGTAACCGCAGCGGTGTATGAGATTATGATTGCGACAAAAGCCATGCAGGAGTATGAACTGCAGGTGGTCGCGGCGCAGGATCGTATCGCCCGGCCTGAGCATTATTTTAGCGCCACGCGCCTTTAGTTTTTTCCGCCGTGCTTATCCGGCCTGCAGGTTTTGCAGACCGGGTAAGGCGTTTACGCCGCTCTCCGACAGTAACCTGCCGGAGAGGCTTCACCGCTTACTGTAACCCCTCCGCTTTCAGCGCTGCGGCAACCGCAGGCCGTTCCGCCACTCGCGTCATATAGTCGGCAATATGCGCCAGTCCTTCCATCTTCAGCTTCACCGCATAAGCCCAGCGCAGAACGGTAAACAGATAGGCGTCTGCGATGGTAAAGCGCTGACCGCAAATCCACGGTTCGTCTTTCAGGACGTCATCAACATACTGTAGCTTCTTCTCCAGTAGCGCGCGCACGGTGGGCTTGTACTCCTCCGGCGTATCGGGGCGAAACAGCGGCGTAAAGCCTTTGTGCAGCTCGGTCGCAATGTAGTTCAGCCACTCAAGCGTCTTGTAGCGTGAAATGCTGTTAACCGGCGCCAGCAGCTGACGATCCGGCACGCTGTCCGCAAGGTACTGCATGATCGCTACGCCTTCGGTCAGCAGCGTGCCGTCATCAAGCAGCAGTGCGGGAACCTGTCCCTTTGGGTTCACCGCCAGAAAATCATCGCCGTTTTCGAGGCGCTTTTTCATCAGGTCAACGCCGTCAAGAGTGAAATCTTTTCCGCTCTCGCGAAAGGTAATGTGGGAGGCGAGGGAACAGGCGCCCGGCTTATAGAACAGTTTCATCGGTTACTCCTTTCAACGGGGGGTTAACCTATCCTAGTGCGGGAGCGGGTAAAAAAAAAGCCGCTAACCTGAAGTTAGCGGCCCGTAATTTGTGTTTCCCGACGTCTTACGCAGTCGCAGTTTTCGACGCTTTCTCGCTGTCGTCCTGCGTCATGCGGTTCAGTTTCGGCGCTGTCAGCAGCATCAGAACGGCGATAACTGCGGTCGCCACGCCAATCTGCATAAACACGCGTCCGTAAACTTCCAGAGACATCAGCGGGTCGGTTACGTTTTCCGGCACAGCCATCATGTTAGCGACGTAACCGCCGATGATGTTTGCGCCTGCGGTGGTCAGGAACCAGCTACCCATGATGAAGCCCATCAGGCGCTGCGGCACCAGCTGCGCTACCATCGCCAGGCCAAGACCGGAGATCATCAGTTCGCCGATACTTTGCAGGCCGTAGCTCATGATCAGCCAGTTAACGGAGACGATACCCGCGTCGGTGGCGAATTTCGCGCCCAGCGGCAGCACCAGGAACGCACCGGAGCACAGCACCATCCCGAGGGCGAATTTCATCGGCATCGGCAGGTTGTCGCCCATTTTGTTGTAAATGGCGGCCAGAATCGGGCTACCGATGATGATCCAGAACGGGTTCAGCGCCTGATACTGCTCCGGTTCAAACGCGATACCCAGAATGGAATGCTCAACGTTACGAATGGCAAAGAAGTTCAGTGAGGTCGGCATCTGGCTGTACAGCACGAAGAAGATGATTGCTTCAAGCATCAGAATGAAGGCGACGATCATTTTACGACGCGCCGCACCCTGCATGGAGAAGGCTTCTTTGGCAAAGATAATGACGATACCCAGAGCGATCACGCCCAGCGCCATACGGGCGATACCCTGGTTGTGCAGCAGCCAGGTGGCGATGGCGATCAGGGCAACCACGCCGACGATAGTCAGCAGCAGGTTACGATAGTTGATCGGCTCGAAGTCTGGTTTAGAACCGTAGTTTTTCACCCAGCGCTGGCAGAAAGCGAAGTTTACGACGGTGATCAGCATACCGACCACGCTCAGGGCAAATGCGGTGCTCCAGCCATAACGCGCGGCCAGCCACGGCGTCGCCAGCATGGAGAAGAAAGAACCGATGTTGACGGACATGTAGTACATGGTAAATGCACCATCAAGACGCGGGTCATCTTTTGCGTAGCAGGTAGAGAGCAGAGAAGACGGGTTGGCTTTAAACAGACCGTTACCGACCGCAATGGCCGCCATACCCATATAGACGATACCGGCATCGTGACCGGACCATGCCACCAGCGCATAACCAATCGCCAGGACGATGGCGCCCAGCATAATTACGCGCTTGGTGCCGAGAACTTTATCCCCTAACCAACCGCCGATGGCGACCAGACCATAAACCAGCGCGCTAAAGGAGGAGAAAAGAGTGATTGAATCCGCTTCAGACATCCCCAGTTGTTTAACCAGGTAGACGGCCATAATCCCTTGCAGGCCGTAATAACCAAAACGTTCCCAAAGCTCAATAGAGAAGATGAGATAGAACGCTTTCGGTTGTTTGAAAGCGTTCAGACTCACGCTTTCCGTTGGTTTTTTGTTTGCAGTAGACACTTTTACCTCTTTTTTTACATCCCATATTAACGGGGGTGTTCAGTCACGTGCGGCGTTTTGCGCAGCCGTGAAATTGTTATAGTGGGAGGGGAAACGGCGAGTAATGTTCACTATCTTGCCCTTTCAGACAAGTGCTTTGTAATAATCTGTTACATATAACTTGTATGGTGAATTCATCGGTTCATGAAAATGTTATCCAGCGTTAAATTTCTTTAATCGTCAAAAGGCAGTTTTTTACGCTACGAGACAGGGTGGTATAACGGGTTATGGCGATATCTTCTGCTATTTGCCGTTTAATGTAGTGATATGGGCCAATATCTGAAAAATAACCAGTGTAATATCTTGTATGGAAAGAATTTCTTCAGCGCAATGAATGGCATTTTTAACCTGAATGATTCAAAAAATTCACATCAAGTTATCAGGTTGATCTGGATCACAATCAGATAGAAATTTTTGCTATTAAAAAAATGTTTAATCTGAATAACCGTTTTAACCCAGCAAGAAAGACCGGAAAAGAAATAATCAGACGGGATGATTGTGGGTAAATGAAGGAATAAGAAGAGAATAACAGAAAGAGAGGGGCGGCATCCGCCCCGACCGTTCAGAACTCTACCTTCTCTTTGTATTCGCACAGATCTTCGATAATACAGGAGCCGCAGCGGGGCTTACGCGCGATGCAGGTATACCGCCCGTGAAGGATCAGCCAGTGGTGGCAGTCGACTTTAAACTCCGCCGGAACCACTTTAAGCAGCTTTTCCTCAACCTGTTCGACGTTTTTGCCTGGCGCAAACTGGGTGCGGTTGCAGACGCGAAAAATGTGCGTATCCACGGCAATCGTCGGCCAGCCAAAGGCGGTATTCAGCACCACGTTCGCTGTTTTGCGACCAACGCCCGGCAGGGCCTCCAGCGCAGCGCGATCTTCCGGCACCTGGCCCTGATGCTTTTCGAGCAGAATGCGGCAGGTTTTAATCACATTCTCGGCTTTGCTGTTAAACAGGCCGATGGTTTTGATGTACGACTTCACGCCTTCCACACCCAGCTCAAGCATCGCCGCGGGGGTATTCGCCACCGGATAGAGCTTTGCCGTCGCTTTGTTGACGCTGACGTCAGTAGCCTGCGCCGAAAGCAGTACGGCGATCAGCAGTTCAAACGGTGAACTGAAGTTGAGTTCCGTCGTTGGGTGAGGGTTACTGGCGCGTAAACGCGTTAAGATTTCCAGCCGCTTTGCTTTGTTCATGATGCATTCCCTGGTTCGCCGGAGGGCAATTCCGCTGCGGTTGCCGCACTGGCGCGGCGTTTTTTCATTTTCTCATCAATAAGATACTTTATCGCCAGCATCATGCCCAGACCAATAAACGCGCCCGGCGGCAGCATCGCCAGCAGAAAAGGCGAGTCGGTATGGAAAATTTCCACCCGCAGCGCCTTCGCCCAGCTGCCGAGCAGGCCGTCAGCGCCGTCAAACAGCGTTCCGTTACCGAGAATTTCGCGCAGGGAGCCAAGAACGAACATCGCCCCGGTAGCGCCCATGCCAATAGAAAAACCGTCCAGCGCGGAAAGGAGCGGTCCTTTTTTCGCCGCAAAGGCTTCCGCGCGTCCCACCACGATACAGTTAGTCACGATAAGGGGGATAAAAATACCGAGCGACTGATAAAGGCCAAAGGCAAAGGCGTTAATCAGCATCTGTACCGCGCTGACCACCGAGGCGATGATCATCACATAGATCGGGATGCGGATCTCGGCGGGCGTCCAGCGGCGCAGCGCCGAGACGGTAAAGTTGGTCAGCGTCAGCATCAGCGTAGTGGCAAGCCCGAGTCCCAGCGCATTGGTGGCCGTGGAGGTCACCGCCAGCAGGGGACACAAGCCAAGCAACTGAACCAGCGCGGAGTTGTTTTTCCATAACCCCTGGACAATAACGTCTTTAATTTCGCTCATGGTCTATTCTCCACAGGCGGGAAGGTGAGAAAGCTGTTCGGGTAAGGTTTGCGCGTAGAGACCCGCGCGCTTCACCGCGTTGACCACTGCCCGGGGCGTAATGGTCGCGCCGGTAAACTGGTCAAAGTCGCCGCCGTCTTTTTTGACCGCCCAGCGGCTGTCATTTTGGCCCTGAATCTGTTTACCGCTGAAATGGGTGATCCAGTCCGACAGACGCAATTCGATTTTATCGCCCAGACCCGGCGTCTCATGATGTTCCGTGACGCGGGCGCCTGAAACGATGCCGTTAAAATCAGCGCCAACCAGTAAGCGGATCGCGCCGGAATAGCCATCGGGGGCTGTTGCTTCCAGCACCGCCGCAACCGGATTTCCATCCTGCCGGGCGATCCAGACGCGGTGTTCGCCTTTGCCCAGCGCCATATCGCTGACGATAAAGCAACTCGCCTGGAGCGAATTGTTATAGCGATCGGCTGGCAGCACCTGGTCAAACAGCGCATTTTGCTGAATCACAGCCTGCTCATCGATGGTTGTTCTGGTCATCTGGTTGATCGCGGCGGTGAGGCCGGTCGAACCCGCCGCGAACAGCGCCAGGGTGATGCCATGTTTTCGAATCGTTTTCAGCATGGTTTATCCTTTGCGATGTCCGTACACCCGCGGACGGGTGTAGTAGTCAATCAGGGGTACCGTAATGTTGGCTAACAGTACGGCAAAGGCCACGCCGTCCGGATAGCCGCCAAAGCTGCGGATAAGCCATACCAGCACCCCGGCGAGCACGCCGAACACCAGACGACCGCGATTGGTCGTTGAGGCGGTCACCGGGTCGGTCAGAATAAAGAATGCGCCGAGCATGGTCGCTCCGGAAAGCAAATGAAGCTGCGGCGATGCAAGGGTATCGGGGGCAATCAGCCAGCCGATACCGGAACAGAGCGTTAACGAGAGCAAAAAGCTAAGCGGAATATGCCAGCGGATCGCCTTTTGCCACAGCAGCCAGAGGCCGCCCGCCAGCCAGGCGAGATTGATCCACTGCCAGCCGACACCGGCCAGGATGCCGCTGAAAATGGGATACTGCATAATTTGCTCAACGCTGCGGCCTGCATGCTGAGAGGTTTTGAAGGTATCCAGCGGCGTCGCCTGGCTGATGCCGTCAATACCCATTCGCAGCGCGTTCATATCCATACCCGTTGCGGTATGGCCGGTAAAAATAATTTGCAGCGCATCCAGCAGGCCCGGCGTGGTTGCGGCGATGTCATGCGGCGGCAGCCAGCTCGTCATCTGAACGGGGAAGGAGATGAGCAGCACCACATAGCCGATCATTGCCGGGTTGAACGGATTCTGCCCCAGGCCGCCATACAGCTGTTTAGCGATGATTACCGCAAAAGCGGTGCCGAGAACGACCATCCACCAGGGGGCCAGCGGCGGAATACTCACCGCCAGCAGCAAACCGGTGAGCAGCGCAGAATTATCTTTCAGGATTGCCGCAACCGACTGTTTGCGCAGCCTGAGTACCAGGGCCTCGGCAAGAAGCGCGCTCGCACAGGCGAGAACAAGCTGAAACAGCGTTCCCCAGCCAAAAAACCACACTTGCGCGGCAATACCCGGCACGGCGGCAAGTATAACCAGCAGCATAATGCGCGAGGTCTGGCGCTGGTTATGGGTATAGGGAGAGCTTGCGATTCTGAATACCATTTATTCCTCGTTAACTACCTGCTGCTGAGCGGCTTTTTTCGCCTGAGCACGCGCTATCGCGGCGGCGATGGCGGCTTTGCGCGGATCGACCGGTTCCGCAGGCGCGGCGGGTTCTTCGCTGGCCTGCTGCGCAAGCTTGCGGGCTTTGGCGCGGGCAATCGCCGCTTCAACGGCGGCTTTGCGCGGATCGACCGGTTCCGCAGGCGCGGCGGGTTCTTCGCTGGCCTGCTGCGCGAGCTTGCGGGCCTTGGCGCGGGCAATCGCCGCTTCAACGGCGGCTTTGCGCGGATCGACCGGTTCCGCAGGCGCGGCGGGTTCTTCGCTGGCCTGCTGCGCGAGCTTACGGGCTTTGGCGCGGGCAATCGCCGCTTCAACGGCGGCTTTGCGCGGATCGGCGTCGGTCTGTTCCGTTTTTTCCGCCTGTCTGGCGCGCGCCTGGGCTTTGCGCGCCTCGCGGGCGGCAATGACGGCGCTGTTATCCGGTTTTTCCCCGGCCTTAACGATAACCGGCTGCGTCGCCTGCGCCTGTTCCTCTTTCACCCGCGCCAGCGCGGCGGCAATGGCATCCTGATCTTTAGCCCCCGGCTGCACTGCGGCCTTCTTGTGACGCTCCAGGCGAGCGGCTTTTTCACGTTCCAGACGCGCCTGACGCGCCTCGAAGCGCGCTTTGGCCTCCGCCGCGCGTTTTTCTTCCTGGCTTATCGCCGCAATTTCCGCTTTTTCCTGCCGGAAATATTGCACCAGCGGAATGTTGCTGGGGCAGACCCAGGCGCAGGCGCCGCATTCAATGCAGTCGGCAATATTATGCGCCGTGGCTTTATCGTGCTGCTGCCCTTTACTGAACCAGTAGAGCTGCTGGGGCAACAGATCCGCCGGACAGGCATCGGCGCAGGCGCTGCAGCGAATACAGCCTTTTTCTTCCTGCGGCTCACCCATCTCAGTGGCAGAGGGAGCAAGCAAACAGTTAGTGATCTTCACTACCGGCACATCAAGCCACGGCAAGGTAAAGCCCATCAGCGGGCCGCCCATGATGACCATTTGATCGGCAGAAGGGCAGAACCCCGCATCATTCAGCAGGTGGCGAACCGGCGTACCCAGTCTGGCCCAGACGTTGCCGGGACGTCTGACCGCTTCGCCCGTCAGCGTCACCACGCGCTCGGTGAGCGGTTCGCCGTCGATAACCGCGCGCTTAACGGCCCAGGCGGTACCGACGTTCTGCATCAGCACGCCGATATCGGAGGAGCGGCCGCCGTGGGGCACCTGCTTCCCGGTGAGGATTTGCGTCAGCTGCTTCGCGCCGCCCGAAGGATATTTGGTCGGTATCACCCGTACCGCGATATCGTGGGCGTCGGCCAGTACCGCGCGCAGCATTGAGATTGCCTGCGGTTTATTATCTTCGATGCCAATCAGCACCTCACGCGGTTGCAGGATATGCGCAAGGATACGAATCCCCTCGACGATCTCCGCCGCGCAGTCCTGCATCAGCCGATCGTCGGCGGTGATATAGGGTTCGCACTCGGCGGCGTTAATAATCAGCGTTGCGATTTTATCGCCGCCGCCCTGCAGCTTGACGCCGGTCGGGAACCCCGCGCCGCCAAGCCCGGCCACGCCGTACTGGTGAATACGGGTGATAAGCTCATCGCGGCTATGGGAAAGATAGTCCGGCCAGCCTTCACGCTCAATCCAGCGGTCTTCGCCATCGGCTTCAATAATGACGCTCAGTTCCGCAAGCGCGGAAGGGTGGGCGGTGGAGTGCGGGGCGATCGCCACTACCGTACCGGAGGTCGGCGCGTGGACCGGCAGCATCCTGCCGCGCCCGCGGGTCAGCGGCTGGCCGCGTAACACGTGTTCTCCCTGCGCGACGCACAGTTCCCCCTCAGCGCCAAGGTGCTGCCTGAGAGGAATCACAAAGCGCTGCGCAAGGGGGACCTGGCGCAGCGGCGTACCGTTTGACCGGGATTTCATTTCCGGTGGATGGATGCCCCCGTCGAAATCCCAGATTTTATCTTTTCTGAAAGCAGAGAATAACTTAAGCATGTTGTTCCACAGGAATAATACGCACGGGGATGGTGTTCAAATCCCACTTCCAGGTATCGGGCGTGTCGGCAACCGGGCGGAGCGTAATGCATTGGGTCGGGCAGGGGTCAACGCACAGGTTGCAGCCCGTACACAGATCGCTCATCACCGTATGCATGGCGCGCGTGGCGCCCACAATAGCGTCGACCGGACAAGCCTGAATGCACTTGGTGCAGCCGATGCAGTTGGCTTCATCAATGACCGCCAGCATACGTACCGGAGCAGGGTCTTGCTCATCGCCGTTTATAGGCTGCGGATCGACATTGAGCAGTTCAGCGATTTTAAGCATCACCGCCTCGCCGCCTGGCGCGCAGCGGTTAATTTTTTCCCCCTGACTGCCGACTGCTTCCGCATAAGGGCGACAGCCTGGGTAACCGCACTGTCCACACTGACTTTGCGGCAGAATCTGATCGATTTTTTCAACGACGGGGTCGTCTTCCACCGCATAGCGGCGGGAGGCATAGCCCAGAATGGCGCCGAACACCAGACCCAGTAAGCTCAGGGCGGCAACGGCAATCCAGATAGCATTCATTACAACTTCACCAAACCACTAAAGCCCATAAAGGCCAAAGACATTAACCCTGCGGTAATCAGCGCAATCGCATTACCGCGAAAAGGCGCGGGAACGTCCGCCACGGCGAGGCGTTCGCGAATAGCGGCAAACAGCACCATTACCAACGAGAAGCCGACCGCGGCGGAAAAGCCGTACAGCGCCGACTGCAAAAAGTTGTGCCCAAGGTTGATATTCAGCAGCGCGACGCCGAGAACTGCGCAGTTGGTGGTGATCAGCGGTAAAAAAATGCCCAGCAGGCGATAGAGCGCCGGGCTGGTTTTGCGCACCACCATTTCGGTAAATTGCACCACCACCGCGATCACCAGAATAAAAGCCAGCGTGCGCAGATAGATAAGATTGAGCGGAATCAGGATCCAGGTATCAATCAGCCACGCGCAAATGGAGGCGAGCGTCAACACAAACGTCGTGGCCAGCCCCATCCCCATCGCCGTCTCCAGCTTTTTGGAGACGCCCATAAAGGGACAAAGGCCCAGAAACTTCACCAGTACAAAGTTATTGACCAGCACAGTTCCGACAAACAGCAGCAGGTAATCAGTCATTTTTCGGCCTGAAATAAAAAAGCCGCCTATTATCTGACAATCTACAGCAGGCGACAACAGGTTAACTGTATGGTTATTACGGATTCACAAACGTTGTTTTCACGCGCGCGGCGCGCTTGAAATAGGGTACTAACAGGGCCGCTGCGAGCAGCGGGAACAGCAGTTGACGAACCGCCAGCGCATCGGGCACCGGTGAAAAGGCAAAGGATTTAACCGCCAGCAACACCGAAACCAGCAGCCAGATAATATAGTGCTTCGGCACACAGCGCCGGCGTTTGAAGAAGGCGATCGTCAACCACAGGGTGTAATACCACATGGCGATGGCGGTAAGAAAGGAAACGCCCCACAGCGCCAGATTGTCAGCGCTTTGCGCCGACAGCATTCTGAAGGTTTGCGGCGTGGCGATCGTTGTCGCGTAGAGAAAAAGAGCCAGCGAAGCACTTAACAACGCGAGTAACAGCCAGGCTAAAGGGCCCAGCAACCAGCCTCCGATGCGTTGTGCCGGTGTTGTGGTCATAAAATCTCCGGAATTGCCAGACGTACCGTTCTTTTCGGGGCGCTTATTATAAAGCTTTTGCTGGCGAGCGCTACTTTCTTATTGTACGTAACGCCAGACTGACTTGGGCACCTGACCCACGTCAAAGAGGCGGCCGCCGGAAACCAGCTCAGCGCGACGGTGATCGGCAGCGCGATACATATTGATAATGTCCTGATCGTCGGTAAGGGTGTAGTGCAGATGATCAAATAGCTTTTCCAGACTTTCCAGCGAACTAATTTTGCGGAATTTTAATAAATAATCCTGAACGGTCATAAACAGGTATCCCTATTATAAAAATAATGCTTACAGAGTCGTGAACGTAAAAAATAAAAGGCCATTTCCCGGATCGCAGCCCGGGATGCAAATGCAAAAATAAGTCTCTTACTTGAGTGAGGTTTCGGCGCGAGAGCGCAGGCGTGAAGGGTAGCGCGCTTCATCGAAACTGGCAATAAGCGCAAACGCTGGAAACGTCACATTCATTTTTTTCAGATAATTTTTCAGTCTTTTCTGTAAAAGACGGCCAGAGAGCGTGGGCAAGAACGTTATTTCTTCTGCGCCGTAGCGGTCTGTTCCGGCGGCTGGTAATTATCGATATGATTAGCGACGCCCAGCAGCACCACTGAACATGCGAGAACAATCCAGCCGGTTAATTCGATAAGTCGATTGATAACTGATGACATTTTGCTTTGTTTTATCCATAAACACAGACTGTAAATGTTACTCATCAATAAGCATTGCGCAAGAGGTTCGACAACGATTTCAGCGACTTTCGCCCGTAAACGGACCGAAAGTGATATTTGTTTGATATAAGTTAAACATTGGCCTTGGTTGGCGCGGGGATATTAATCTATTGTTTGTCGTTTATGGATGGTGTGAAATGGTCTGCAGACTGCAACGAGAGGCAATTTTATGAGTGACAATATCCGTGTAGGATTGATTGGCTACGGATACGCCAGCAAAACGTTCCATGCTCCGCTGATTGACGGCACGCCGGGCCTGGAGCTGGCGGTAATTTCCAGCAGCGATGCGGCGAAAGTGAAAGCGGACTGGCCTGCCGTGGCGGTTGTCTCTGAACCAAAGCATCTGTTTAACGACCCGGGCATTGACCTGATCGTCATACCGACACCGAACGATACCCATTTCCCGCTGGCAAAAGCCGCACTGGAAGCCGGCAAGCACGTAGTGGTGGATAAGCCTTTTACCGTGACACTGTCACAGGCACGTGAGCTGGATGCGCTGGCGCGCAGTCTGGGGCGGGTGCTGTCCGTGTTCCATAACCGCCGCTGGGACAGCGATTTTTTAACCCTTAAAGCGCTGCTGGCGGAAGGCGTTCTGGGGGAAGTCGCCTATTTCGAATCCCATTTTGATCGCTTTCGTCCGCAGGTGCGCGACCGCTGGCGTGAACAGGGCGGGCCGGGGAGCGGCATCTGGTACGATCTGGCGCCGCATCTGCTGGACCAGGCGATTAGCCTGTTCGGCCTGCCGGTCAGCATGACGGTGGATTTGGCCCAGCTGCGTCCGGGGGCGCAGGCCACCGACTATTTCCATGCCACGCTCTCTTACCCGCAGCGGCGGGTGATTTTACACGGCACGATGCTGGCGGCGGCGGAGTCGGCGCGCTACATCGTTCACGGCTCACGCGGCAGTTATGTGAAATACGGTCTTGACCCGCAGGAAGAGCGCCTGAAAAACGGCGAGCGTCTGCCGCAGGAGGACTGGGGATATGACATGCGTGACGGTGTTGTCACCCACGTGGAAGGCGAAACGCGAGTGGAAGAAACCTGGCTGACCGTGCCGGGTAACTATCCGGCCTATTACGCCGGGATCCGCGATGCGCTGAACGGCGCGGGGGAAAATCCGGTGCCCGCCAGCCAGGCGATCCAGATTATGGAGCTAATTGAACTGGGCATTGAGTCAGCAAAGCACCGCGCGACGCTCTGCCTGGCCTGATTCTCTACATTGCCGGCGCCATCCGGCAATGAGTCAGTTGTAGGCCGGATAAGGCGCAGCCGCCATCCGGCAATGCGTTTGCTGTAGGTCGGATAAGGCGCAGCCGCCATCCGGCAATGCGTCTGCTGTAGGCCGGATAAGGCGCAGCTGCCATCCGGCAATGTGTCAGTTGTAGGCCGGATAAGGCGCCGCTGCCATCCGGCAATATGTCAGTTGTAGGCCGGATAAGGCGCAGCCGCCATCCGGCAATGTGTCAGTTGTAGGCTGGATAAGGCGTAGCCGCCATCCGGCATCACCGCTTACGCCGCCGCCACTTTCTCGCGCAGCGCCTGTTTTTCCGCAGCGCTCAGAAAAGCGATTTCAAGTCCGTTTATCTGTGCCTGGCGGATCTGTTCGCGGCTCAGTCCCGCTGCCGGGGCCGCAACAGTATATTCATGAATAATATCCACTCCCTGTACCGCCGGATCGTCGGTGTTCAGGCTCGCCAGCACGCCATGTTCAAGGAAGGTTTTCAGCGGATGCGCCGCCAGCGAGGCGACGGTACTGGTCTGGATATTAGAGGTCAGGCACGACTCAATGCCGATGCGCTGTTCGGCGAGGAACGCCATCAGCGCCGGATCTTCCACCGCTTTCACGCCGTGACCGATGCGCTCTGCGCCCAGTTCGCGAATGGCCTGCCAGATGCTTTCAGGACCGGCGGCCTCTCCGGCATGGACGGTAATGCGCAGGCCAGCGTCGCGGGCGCGGTTAAAATGCGACAGGAACAGGCTGCCGGGAAAACCCAGTTCATCACCGGCCAGATCGAGAGCGGTAATGTGTTCACGATGCGCCAGCAGCGCGTCAAGCTCCTGCAGACAGGCCGCCTCGCCGAAAGTGCGGCTCATAATACCAATCAGCCGCGCCTGCACGTCAAAGGTCTTACAACCTTCACGCACGCCGTCGATCACCGCTTCCACAACCCCGGCTACCGGCAGCTGATGGCTCATCGCCATATAGCCCGGCGAAAAGCGTAATTCCACGTAGTGCAGACCGTTGCGCGCGGCGTCTTCGATGTTTTCAAACGCCACGCGGCGACAGGCGTCAAGAGAGGCTAAAACTTTAACTCCCCAGTCCAGCTTCGCAAGAAAGCTCACCAGGTCAGGTTCGGTCGCAGTCACCTGAACATGGGGGATCAGCGTTTCGAGGGTGCGGGCGGGAAGAGGTAAATTATACTGGCGACCCAGGTCAAGAATGGTCCGGGCGCGAATATTGCCATCGAGGTGGCGATGAATGTCAGTTAACGGCAGGGAAGTATCAATCATGGTCGCACTCATTTTTCTGAGATAAAAGTGCGCGCTATTATAAAAACAAAAGCAGCGTAAAATCTATGTTGCGCAATGATTAATTTCATTGCGCAACAAGGAATCAGCGTACTGAACGAAGGGCGTTTATCAGACCGGCAACGCCTTTTTCAAGCTTTGAACGCGGACAACCGGCATTTAACCGCACAAAGCCGCGGCCTTCATCGCCATAGGTGTAACCCGGCATAATGGCGATTTTTTCCCGCTCAATCAGCGCTTTTTGCAGCGCGCCGTCGTCAATGCCCAGCGGACGCAGATCGATCCAGGCGAGATAGGTGGACTCCGGCGGCTGCCAGTTCAGCGTCGGGAAAGCGTCGTTCAGGGCATCTGCGACGTAGCGCAGATTATCCCTGAGATAGTTCCGCAGCGCATCAAGCCAGGGGCCGCCCTGTTCATAGGCCGCAATATGCGCGACCAGCGCCAGGACGGCGGGAGAAGAGAGGCCATCGCGACCTTTCAACGCGCTGAGGTACTGATTCCGGCTTTCCGCATCTTCAATCAGCCCATATGCGCCGGTGAGCGCAGGGATGTTGAAGCTTTTGGATGCTGAGGTGAGCAGCGCCCAGCTGCCGCGCGCCACGTTGCTCCACGGAATATGCGGCTGCTCTCCCCAGACCATATCCATATGAATCTCATCGGATATCACCCGCACGCCGTGCCGTTGGCAGAGCTCCGCCATGATCTCCAGCTCGGTGCGCGTCCAGACTTTCCCGGTCGGGTTTTGCGGACTGCACAGCAGCAGAATCTTGCTCTGCGGTTGCGCCAGCGCCGCTTCCAGTTTATCCATATCGCAGCGCCATCCGCCATCGCGCTTCTCCAGGGCGACGGGCAGTACGCTTCGCTGATTGCCCTCAATCGCCTTATAGAAGGCGTCATAGGCGGGGGTGTGGATCACCACGCTGTCATCCGCCGACGACCACTGACGGATCAGTTCCGACACCATATAGATAACGGAAGGGCCATACACCAGCGACCCGGTATCAATGGCGCTGGCGTGGCGGCGGGCGAACCAGTGGGCAACCGCGCCGAGAAATTCCTCATTCTGCCAGCGGCTGTAGCCCAGTACGCCATGCGCCAGACGCTGACTGAGCGCTTCAAGAATACAGGGAGCCGTGGCGAAATCCATATCGGAAATGGTAAACGGCAGCAGATCGGCAGCGCCAAAACGGTCGGCCACATAATCCCACTGGGTGCACCACGTACCGTGCCGATCCACGACTTTTGAAAAATCGAACATAGGTTTGTCCTTATGCCTCAACGGTATTCATCAGGCCCGCCATTTCATCTTTAACAGACTGCACCTGCGGACCGATCACCACCTGCAGATTATGCTGATTCAGCTGAACGACGCCAATGGCGCGATTGTCCTTCAGCGCCTGCACATTCACAAGCGACATATCTTTTACCGACAGACGCAGGCGGGTAATGCAGTTATCCAGACTAACGATATTATCCGCGCCGCCGAGCGCCGCGAGGATCGCCGGTACGTTATAGCCTGATTTACCCGGCGCGCCGGCAACGACTTTTTCAATGCTGCTGGCGATTTCGCTATCGCGGCCCGGCGTTTTGAGATTAAAGCGGGTAATGGCGAAACGGAAGATAACGTAGTACACCGCAAACCAGATCGCCGCGACCACCGGCACCAGATACCATTTAGTCGACAGGCCGTGCAGGATGCCAAACACCACAAAGTCGATAATATTGCCGTCCGTGTTGCCGATAGTGACGCCCAGCACGGACATGATGGTAAAGCCCAGACCGGTCAGCAGCGCGTGGATCACATACAGAACCGGAGCGACAAACAGGAACAGGAACTCCAGCGGCTCGGTGGTGCCGCCTACCACGCAGGCAATCAGACCGGAAATCAGCAGCCCTTTAATTTTATGGCGATTCTCAGGGCGCGCGCAGTGGTACATCGCCAGCGCCGCCCCCGGCAGGCCGCCGAGGAACGCCGGCATTTTTCCCTGTGACAGGAAGCGGGTCGCGCTTTCAGAGAAGCCCTGGGTGGTCGGACAGCTCAGCTGCGCCTGGAAGATGGTCAGGGCGCCGCTTACCGTATGGCCGCACACCTCCTGCGTGCCGCCGGCATCGGTAAAGCGGATCAGCGCCACCAGAATATGGTGCAAACCAAACGGCAGCAGCAGGCGTTCGCCGGTGCCAAACAGCATCGGTCCAAAGTCACCGGCGCTGTTGATCATATGACCGAGTCCGCTAATGCCCATCGCGAATACCGGCCACACCAGCGGGATCATCAGCCCTACCAGACCCATCACGACCGAAGAGACAATCGGCACAAAGCGGGTGCCGCCGAAGAAGGCCAGCGCGTCCGGCAGACGAATATTATGGAAGCGCTCGTGCAGCATCCAGACGAGGATGCCGGCAATCACCGCACCGAGGATCCCGGTGTCAATCGACTGGATGCCAAGGATGTTCTGGACGTTATTGGCTTTCAGCACCGCGGCGTCGGTCGTCGGCAGAATGCCTTTCGCGGTCAGCCAGAAGTTAACCGCGAGGTTCATTACCGCATAGCCGACAAAGCCGGCAAAGGCGGCGACGCCTTTATTTTCCCGCGCCAGCCCTAACGGAATGGCAATACAGAACATTACCGGCAGGAAGCTGAAGGCGAACGAACCGACTTTACTCATCCAGGTAAAGATTGCCTGCAGCAGCGGATTACCCAGCGCCGGAAGCAGGGTGATAACATCATGGCTGCTTAATGAACTGCCAATCCCCAGCATAATGCCGCAAAACGAGAGTAAGGCGACGGGGAGCATAAAGGTTTTGCCCAACTGCTGGAAAAATTCCCATAACGTAATTTTTGGTGTTGTTTTCGCCGTCATCTAACGACTCCTTGTGAAAATGCAACTGTAGCGCGTAAATTTGAGCGAAAAGATAAAACGTTTTACCTGATTTTAGTGCGGCACAACTCACATTATCGAACGATAATAGCGCGTATAAATATATGTGATTGATAAAACGTTTTATCGATCACGTTATCAGGGAGTTTGCGGTTTTCATGGCTACAGCCAAAAAAATTACTATCCATGATGTTGCGCTGGCGGCAGGCGTCTCGGTCAGTACGGTATCGCTGGTGCTCAGCGGCAAAGGCCGTATCTCAACCGCCACCGGCGAACGGGTGAATGCGGCGATCGAGGAGCTGGGCTTTGTGCGTAATCGCCAGGCATCGGCATTACGCGGCGGGCAGAGCGGGGTAATCGGGCTAATCGTCCGCGACCTCTCCGCGCAGTTTTATGCCGAACTGACGGCCGGTCTGACCGAAGCGCTGGAGTCTCAGGGGCGGATGGTCTTTTTGCTGCACGGCGGTCACGATGGCGAACAGCTGGCGCAGCGCTTCACCATGCTGCTGAATCAGGGGGTCGACGGAGTGATCGTCGCCGGCGCCGCAGGCAGCAGCGAGGTTCTGCGCACGATGGCGCAGGAGAAGGGCATTCCGGTGGTGTTTGCTTCGCGCGCCAGCTATCTCGACGATGTGGATACCGTGCGCCCTGATAATATGCAGGCCGCGCAGCTGCTGACGGAACATCTGATCCGCCACGGTCATCAGCGTATTGCCTGGCTGGGCGGGCAAAGCGCATCGTTAACCCGTGCGGAACGGGTTGGCGGCTATTGCGCGACGCTGCTGAAGTACGGTCTGCCGTTTCACAGCGACTGGGTGCTGGAGTGCGCCTCCAGCCAGAAGCAGGCGGCAGAAGCGATAACCGGTTTATTACGCCGTAATCCGACGATCGGTGCCGTGGTCTGTTATAACGAAACCATTGCGATGGGGGCGTGGTTTGGCCTGATGCGCGCCGGTCGTCAGAGCGGCGAGGTCGGGGTCGATCGCTATTTCGAACAGCAGGTTTCGCTGGGCGCCTTTGCCGATGTGCCGGAGAACGCGCTGGATGATTTGCCGATCGTCTGGGCGACCACGCCCGCGCGGGAAATGGGCTATACCCTCGCGGAGCGGATACTGCAGCGCATTGCGCAGGATGAAAGTCATACGCGTAACCAGACCTTATCCGCGCGGCTGGTGGTGCAAAAATAAACCCCTCTGGCGAGGGGGTTATATTGCCGGATGGCAGCGTAACGGTTTATTGCTGCGGCAGCGTCGGAACGTCAGGCGTTGGCAGCGCCGCCAACCCGAACAGGCCGACAAACTCTTCCAGCGGCATTTTGTTGCCGTTCAGGGTCACCTGACCGTTCGCGTACTGCAGGCTGACGCCGATAGTGTTGTCCTCAAGGGTGGTCACGCGGAACATCTGCCCCATTGCGGCCAGGCCTTTCACCTGCTGGGCGGCCAGTTTCTCCGCCTGCTCCTGCTGATACCCTTCCAGTCTGGCGATTTGGGTCATAAATTCAACCGCCATATCCATCGGAATGGTTAATTTGCCTTCGAGCGATTTCACCGAACGATCGACTTCATCCGCCAGCGTTTGCGGTTCGCCTTTGGCGGCTACCGGATCTTTCAGAAACAGCGACAGATTAAATGCGCTTTCGCCTTTAGCGTTTTTCCAGCTCAACGGCGCAACAGTGATCACCGGTTCGCCTTTCAGCAGCAGCGGCAGGGCGCTGAAGAACGCTTCCGTCAGTTTTTGCTGATACAGCTGAGGGTTTTCAACCACTGCCGGCTGCGACAGCAGCGCTCTGTTCTGCGCGTTATATTGTTGGCTGAACTGATGCCATGCTTCGCCGTCAATCTGTCCGACCTTCAGATGGAACTTACCGCTGCCCAGATCCTGGTTTTGCACCTTCAGGCTGTTAAGGGTGTAATCCAGTTGGCTGTTAACGGTTTTACCGTCGTTAACCAGATCGCTTTTTCCGTTAACTTCCATGCCTTCAAGCAGCGCCATCTCTTTGCCTTCAACCGAGATAGTCATTTTGTCGAGGGTCAGTTTCTGGTCGCCGACGTACTCGCCGAAGCTGGCGAGGGTGCTGGAACCGTCGGTTTTAAGATTGTTAAAGGTGAACTGCACCTGCTGGCCATATTTGTTAACCGTATCAACCAGACCGCTTTGCACTTCCCCGGCAAGCGACATTGCCTTCCCGTCTTTATCGACATTGACGGTGAACTCGCCGCCGCTAAAGGCAACCTTATCGGTCTTATTTTCGTAATTCAGCGGCTTAATGGTTAACACTGAGCGCGTATCGCCGCCGTAGCCGATGCGTGAGTTAGCTTCAAACGGCGTTTCGCCTTTGGCCAGATCAAACAGCGGCTTGCTGGCGTCGTTGTTTTGCAGAGTGGTTTTCACCGAGGCCATTGACGGAATGAGGTTGAAGGTTTTCAGCTGAGCGAACGGGAAAGGTCCATGATCGACCGACTCATTGAACACCAGGTTCTGACCCTCTTTCAGCCAGGGATTACTTTTTCCGGCGACGGGCTTAAGCACGAGCTGTAGCTGGCTGCTGAACACGCCGCGCTGATAGTTCTGATAGCCAAGCTCGACGTTAGCCTGTGGCGCGCTGCGCTTAATTTGCTCATTGGCCTGGCTGACCATCTCAGAAAGATGGCTTTCCAGTTTTTTTCCTGTGTACCATGCACCGCCCGTCCAGACGATACCGAGTGCGACGATGACACTCGCAGCTACCAGCGATTTTTTCATATTGTTTATCCATAAAATGAAACCAGGCAGCACGGGCCGCCTGGAGAACGCTAAGACCTTCTACTAGCTTAGCAAGAGTTGTTAAAAAATTCAGTAAGTTGCTATAACTTGTTATACACCCGTGCCAGACGGCCTGCGCCGCTGACGCTGACCGGGGACTCCGCGGCGCTAATGAACGCCGATTCGCCGGGCTTAAGCGTCAGACTTTGCTCGCCTTTACGGAGCGTGGCTTCTCCCTCCACGCAAAACAGGATTGCCGCGCTCTGCTGAGCGATTTCCGCCTGTTGCGCGCTGAGATCGTGCAGCGAGAAGGCGAAATCATCAACCGGAATAGGGAAGTCCTGTTCCGCACCACTGGTCAGCGGAGCGGTTAGCAGCCGATCCGCTGGCTTGGCCTCAAACTTAACGTTGGCGACCAGCTCCGGAATATCGATATATTTTGGCGTCAGGCCAGCGCGCAGTACGTTATCGGAGTTCGCCATCACCTCCAGCGCCACCCCCTGCAAATAGGCGTGCGGCGTCTCGGCGAACAGGAACATCGCTTCGCCGGGATTCAGCTTCACCACGTTTAACAGCAGCGGCGAGAAGAGGCCGCTGTCATCGGGATAAAATTCGCCGATCAGGCGAATTGTTTGCCACGGCTCGCCGCTCTGCGTCTCCAGCGCGGCTTTCAGAATCGCCAGCGCGCGCGACTTTTCTTCCCCCTGCATATTCAGCAGAGCGGCAAACAGGGCGCTCAGGCGCTCAGCGTCTGGCGCTTCAAGAAAATGGGCGATAGCGGTATGGGCGCCCGCGACCGGCTGCAGCAGGGAAACAATCTCGGAGAATTCGCGAAACGCGTTCATCGCCAGGAACGGCGTCAGGGCAAAAACCAGCTCTGGTTTATGGTTCGGATCTTTATAGTTGCGCTCAGCGGCATCCATTGGGATGCCGGCGACGTTCTCTTTCGCGAAGCCAAGCTCAGAGTTGCGCTTGTTGGGGTGCACCTGGATAGAGAGCGGCTGCGCGGCGCACAATACTTTAAACAGGAAAGGCAATTCGCCGAAGCGTCGGGCGACGGCATCGCCCAGCAGTCTGGATTTATCCGCTTCAATAACGTCGCGCAGCGATACGCGCTGACCGCTGGCGTCAACCACCTGCGAGCTGCTTTTCGGGTGCGCGCCCATCCACAGTTCCGCCATCGGCAACTGCTGCGGATTGGCGATGCCGTAAAGCTCCGTCAACGCCGTTTTACTGCCCCATGCGTAGTTCTGCACCGAGTTGATCAGTTTTTGCATTTCAATGCCCTGTTTCAATTTAGAAAATGATGTCGAAATGAATGCGGTTATTAAACCAAGAAACCTGCGGGAAGTAACCTCTGCGCGCAAAAAGTCGTACTTGTCTCAGTTTTTGTTAAAAAATTGTGTAGGATAGTGTTACTCGCTTTTAACGAGGGCAACGGAACATCTGCCCTGAAGCCTAAGAAAATCAGACCGAGCAGTAAGTGAGAGAACAATGTCAAACAAACCCTTCCATTATCAGGAACCTTTTCCCCTCAAAAAGGATGATACCGAATATTACCTGCTGACCAGCGAACACGTTTCCGTTACCGAATTTGCCGGTCAGGAGATCCTGAAGGTCGCTCCCGAAGCCCTCACGCTGCTGGCGCGCCAGGCTTTCCACGATGCTTCGTTTATGCTGCGTCCGGCGCATCAGCAGCAGGTCGCCGATATTCTGCACGACCCCGAGGCCAGTGAAAACGACAAGTACGTCGCGCTCCAGTTTCTGCGTAACTCCGACATTGCGGCGAAAGGTATCCTGCCAACCTGCCAGGATACCGGCACGGCCATCATCGTCGGTAAAAAAGGGCAGCGCGTATGGACCGGCGGCGGCGATGAAGCCGCGCTGGCGCGTGGGGTATATGACACCTATACCGAAGACAACCTGCGCTACTCGCAAAATGCCGCGCTGGATATGTATAAAGAGGTCAATACCGGCACTAACCTGCCTGCGCAAATTGACCTGTACGCCGTGGACGGCGATGAGTACAAATTCCTCTGCATTGCCAAAGGCGGCGGCTCGGCAAACAAGACATACCTCTACCAGGAAACCAAAGCGCTGTTAACGCCGGGCAAACTGAAAAACTATCTGGTCGATAAAATGCGCACTCTCGGCACCGCGGCCTGTCCGCCGTATCACATCGCCTTTGTGATTGGCGGAACCTCTGCCGAAGCGACGCTGAAAACCGTAAAACTGGCTTCGGCGAAATATTACGACGAGCTGCCGACGGAAGGAAACGAGCACGGCCAGGCGTTCCGCGACGTAGCGCTGGAAAAAGAGCTGCTGGTCGAGGCGCAGAATCTGGGGCTGGGCGCGCAGTTCGGCGGCAAATATTTCGCTCACGATATCCGGGTGATCCGTCTGCCGCGTCACGGCGCCTCCTGCCCGGTCGGTATGGGCGTCTCCTGTTCTGCCGATCGCAATATTAAAGCGAAGATTAACCGTAAGGGGATCTGGATCGAGAAGCTGGAGCATAATCCGGGGAAATATATTCCGCCGGAACTGCGCCAGGCGGGTGAGGGAGAGGCGGTGCGCGTTGATCTGAACCGTCCAATGCAAGAAATCCTGGCGCAGCTGTCGCAATATCCGGTTTCCACGCGCCTGTCGCTGAACGGAACCATTATTGTTGGTCGCGATATCGCCCACGCCAAACTGAAAGAACGTCTGGATCGCGGCGAAGGGCTGCCGCAGTACGTGAAAGATCATCCCATCTATTACGCCGGTCCGGCCAAAACGCCGGAAGGGTATGCCTCCGGTTCGCTCGGTCCGACCACCGCCGGACGGATGGACTCCTATGTCGATCAGCTCCAGGCGGCTGGCGGCAGCATGATTATGCTGGCGAAAGGCAACCGCAGCCAGCAGGTCACCGACGCCTGCCGCAAGCATGGCGGCTTCTATCTCGGCAGCATCGGCGGTCCGGCGGCGGTGCTGGCGCAGGGCAGTATTAAGAGCCTTGAATGCGTCGAGTATCCTGAACTTGGCATGGAAGCGATCTGGAAAATTGAAGTGGAGGATTTTCCGGCCTTTATCCTGGTGGATGATAAAGGTAACGACTTCTTCCAGCAGATTCAGACGTCGCAGTGCGCACGCTGCGTTAAGTAACGTCAGCCGCCCTCCGGGGCGGTTTTTTTATCGCACGAACCACCAAACGAACGGGCGATCATCGTTAATACTGATAAGACCGTAAGCAAGCGGGCAATGTCGAACTTAACCTAATCAACATATTATGTAAGGAGCAGGTCATGGTAACGGTACGCCGCGAGAAAGATTCGATGGGTGCGATAGATGTTCCGGCGGATAAGCTATGGGGCGCGCAAACTCAACGTTCTCTGGAGCATTTTCGCATTTCCACTGAGAAAATGCCCGTCTCGCTGATCCACGCGCTGGCGCTGACCAAACGCGCCGCGGCAAAAGTTAATGAGGATTTAGGTCTGCTGTCAGCCGAAAAGGCGTCTGCCATTATGCAGGCGGCGGATGAAGTGCTGGCGGACAAACATGCCGATGAATTTCCGCTGGCGATCTGGCAAACCGGGTCGGGTACGCAGAGCAATATGAACATGAACGAAGTGCTGGCGAACCGGGCAAGCGAACTGCTGGGCGGCGTGCGCGGCATGGAGCGTAAAGTGCATCCGAATGATGACGTCAACAAGAGCCAGAGTTCGAACGACGTTTTCCCGACGGCAATGCACGTCGCCGCGCTGCTGGCGCTGCGTAAACAGCTGATTCCGCAACTGAAAGCCTTAACGCAAACGTTAAGTGATAAATCCCATGCCTTTGCGGATATCGTCAAAATTGGCCGCACCCACTTACAGGACGCCACGCCGCTGACGCTGGGGCAGGAGATCTCCGGCTGGGCGGCGATGCTGGAACACAATCTTAAGCACATCGAGAACAGCCTGCCGCACGTAGCGGAGCTGGCGCTGGGCGGTACGGCGGTCGGCACGGGGCTAAACACCCATCCGGAATATGCCCGCCGGGTCGCGGATGAGCTGGCGGTTATTACCTGCGCGCCTTTCGTCACCGCGCCAAATAAATTTGAAGCGCTGGCGACCTGCGATGCGCTGGTGCATGCCCACGGCGCGCTCAAGGGGCTGGCCGCCTCGCTAATGAAAATCGCCAACGATGTGCGCTGGCTGGCCTCCGGTCCGCGCTGCGGTATCAGCGAAATCGCCATTCCGGAAAACGAACCGGGCAGCTCGATCATGCCGGGGAAGGTGAACCCGACCCAGTGTGAAGCGCTGACAATGCTCTGCTGTCAGGTGATGGGCAACGATGTGGCGATCAACATGGGCGGCGCGTCGGGGAACTTTGAGCTGAACGTCTATCGTCCGATGGTGATCCATAACTTCCTGCAATCGGTGCGTTTGCTGGCTGACGGAATGGAGAGCTTTAACACCCACTGCGCGGTCGGCATTGAACCGAACCGTGAGCGTATCAGTCAGCTGCTTAATGAGTCGCTGATGTTGGTGACCGCGCTGAATACCCATATTGGCTATGACAAAGCGGCGGAAATCGCCAAAAAAGCGCATAAAGAGGGGCTGACGCTGAAGGCGGCTGCTCTGGCGCTGGGCTATCTCAGCGAAGAGGAGTTTGACCGCTGGGTGCGGCCAGAGCAGATGGTCGGTAGTCTGCCGACGGCGCGTTAATCCGCCACGTACAGGTGCAGCCGCGGAATGATAAGTCGTAGCGGCTGCGCCTGCGGTTTGTAACGATGCTGTACGTTGGCGGCATCGTAGTCCAGCAGTCCGCCAATATCAGGCACGCCTGCGCCATTATCGGTATTGATCAAGGCAATCAGCGGCGTCGGACAGGCGTGCTGGACCTGTTTCTGCACGCCTTTATACCAGACCCTGGCGATGGGCTGCACTTTTACCGGGCGCTTAATTTTCAGTTTTGCCTGCTGCGGCAGCGCGGCGATATCCTGATATTCGCGTTCCAGCTTTGCCTGCCACTGTTCCCGCGTCCACGGATGTACGCTACGGGGTGATTTAAGACTCTTCTCCAGCTGCGCCAGTACCTCATCGCGGCTCAGATTCTTGATGATGTGCTTGTTGGCCCAGCCAAAACGCAGCGTTGCCGGATCGTGAATCACCGTCAGGGTCCGGTAGGCGTTCAGCGTGATCAGACCGGGCAGATGACGATGCACCCATTCAAAACGCGCGGCGGAGGGGAGGCCGGATTCCACCGTCACAATATGCTCAAAGGTGGTTTTAAGCTGGTTAATATGCTGTACCTGACGTTGCAGGGCAGTCTGACTGGCGTTATCCACCTGATAGCAGAGCACGCCGGGCAGACGCACCGCCGCTTTACTGCTGCGCCTCTCGGACTGTTGCTGAATAAACAGATGCCGGTAATGCTGGAGCGCGAGCGCGGCGGCCTCTTTGCCGAGGTGCTGTTTCACCGCAATAGCGTTCAGCGGGTTATGCTCATCTTCTTTGCTCACTTCCGGCAGCGAAAAGACGCGGGCAATCATCAGACGATGCTGCCCAAGCTCTTCGGTCAGGGCGGCGAGCGCCTGCTCCATCTGGCGAAAGGTGCTGTTCAGTCGGTCAACGATATCGTAACGGGCCATTAGACTACCTAATTAGTTACAACATACTATATGTATAGCACGATTTATCGCCTGTGACCACGGTGTAATTTGTGTCAGGCAGGAGGGAATTAACCCGCCAGCTGGCGTACCGGCCAGCGGAAGATAAACCGCGCGCCGCCCATCTCGCTCTGCTCACAGCTCACGGTGCCCTCCATCGCCTGAGAAACCGATCGGACGATTGCCAGTCCCAGGCCGCAGCCGCCGGTGGCCCGATCGCGACTGGGGTCCAGACGAACGAAAGGCTCAAATACCGTCTCGCGCGCCTGCGGCGCAATTCCGGGGCCATCGTCATCGACCCGCAGCGTCGCCAGATTGCCGTGTAACTGGAGGCTAATCTGTACGGTCGAGCGGCAGTAGCGCAGGGCGTTGTTGAGCAGATTATCCACCACCCGTTCCATCAGCCGCAGATCCAGCGCGCCGTAATCGCCGGAAACGAGCGGGGAGAGAAGCAGCGTTCGCTCAGGGTTCACGCTCTGCACATCCTCAATGTGCGAGGCAAGCCAGGCGGGGAGGTCAGGTTTGCTCAGTTGCAGTTCGTTCTGCGGTCTGTCGAGGCGAGCATAGGTGAGCAGCTCCTCAATGAGCGCTTCGAGTTGCCCGATATCCCGATTGAGGGCCTGCGTTTCCTGCTCGCTGAGGTTTTCACTCATCTCCAGCCGATAGCGCAGGCGAACCAGCGGAGTGCGCAGCTCATGGGCAATGCCATCGGTCAGCTGCTTTTTACTGGCGATCAGCGCAGCGATATTGTCCGCCATCTGATTAAAAGCAATGCCCAGCCGTTCGAAGCTGGAACCGCTGTCAAAATGCAGACGCTCGCTCAAATGGCCTGTGCCGAAACGCTGGGCGGCGGCCTCCAGGCGAAGCATCTCCTGCCAGTGCGGGCGCATCCAGATAAACACCGGCAGGGCGAGGGAAATGGCGATAAACGCCATCAGTGCGATATCCAGCAGGCGCATCTGATGCAAAAAATAGAGATAGGGCACCGGACCGACGGTCAGCACATAATGGCTGCGCGGAATACGCTGAATAAAGGTGTACTCTTCGTCCAGCGCAATAATATCGCCCTGACGCAGACGCTGCATCGATGCCGCATCCAGCCGGAATTTTGACAGCGGCTCGACGCGCAGATCGAATGAGAGATTCAGGTCCATGCGTTTAATCGTTTTGCCCCAGTCGCGCGGTGGGATTTCACGCAGTTCGCTGCGCATCAGGTACAGCGAGCTTTTCATCAGGTCATCCAGCGACTGCCTTCCGGCGCGTTCGGCGGTGAATTTATACACCAGCCCGACCAGCAGGGTCATCACCAGAAAGCAGACGAACAGCAGGAGATAAAACTGCACAAACAGCTTTTTCATGGCAAGCTCCGGTCAGCGCGCAGGCTCATCGTCCCATGCCTGCGGGGCAAAAAGATACCCTTTGTTGCGCACGGTTTTGATGCGATAGGGTTCACTGGCGTTATCGCGGAGCTTTTTACGCAGGCGGGAAATGGCGACGTCCACGCTGCGATCCATTCCGTCGTAACTGACGCCGCGCAGGTTTTTCAGCAGCGCGTCGCGGTCCATAACCTGTCCGGCGTGAGTCGCCAGTTCCCACAACAATTCAAAATCAGCGGTGGAAAGCGCAATCAGCTCGCCGCAGAGGCGCACCGAACGATTGACCGGATCGACCGTCAGCGAGCCAAACCGCAGGGGATTATGCGACGCCAGGCCCGCGCTTTGAATGCCGTTGGCATGGGGCGCACGGTCGTGCTGGCGTAAATGCAGACGCAAACGCGCCAGCAACACCGCAGGCGGCGTGGTTTTCAGAATGTAGTCGCAGGCGCCCATTTCCAGCGCCAGAATATGGTTCATATCGCTGTCGAGAGAGGTCAGCAGCACGACAGGCCCCTGCCAGCGCCCCTGTAAATCGCGACACAGCGTCATGCCATCTTTACCGGGAAGCATGATATCGAGCAGCACCAGATCCGGCTGCACCTCAAAAATTCGCGCTTCCGCCATATCGCCGCGCGGCTCCACAACCACGTCGAAGTCATGCTTTGCCAGATAAGCGGCAATCAGCGCGCCGACTTCCGGATCGTCTTCAACAAATACAATCTTATTCATAGCATTTGCAGTATGCGAAAAACGTTAACATACACCGCGGCGTTATTGCCTTCCATTAATCTTTCCTCAACGGCGTTGCTTCCGTTATGCTGAACGCTAATGTTATTGATGTGTTAAGGCAAGGCAATGGGACTTATGATTAAGGCCGCTCTCGGGGCGCTGGTAGTGGTGATAATTGGTTTACTGGCAAAAACGAAAAATTACTATATTGCGGGCCTGATTCCCCTGTTCCCGACGTTTGCGCTGCTGGCCCACTATATCGTCGCCAGCGAGCGCGGGATTGAAGCGCTGAGAACCACCATCATTTTCAGCATGTGGTCCATTATTCCCTATTTTGTTTATCTGCTCTCGCTGTGGTATTTCATCGGCTTTCTGAAGCTGCCGCTGGCGCTCGGCGGGGCGGTTGTCTGCTGGTGCCTGAGCGCCTGGCTACTGATTTTTTGCTGGGTCAGACTGCATTAACGCAGGTGCCGCCCGCCGTCCACTGCGAAACTCCGCCCGGTTACAAAGCAACTGGTCAGAAGATAATCGATGAGATCGATAACCTCCTTTTCGCCGGGTGCCGTTTTCATCAGCGATTTATTCAGCGCCAGCTGGCGATACTCCGCGTCGTCGCCTTCGTTAAACAGGATTAGCGACGGAGCAATGGCGTTCACTTTCACTTCCGGCGCCAGTTTACGGGCAAACGATCGGGTCATGTTGTCCAGCGCGGCTTTACTGGCGGCATACGCGATATGCTTATCGCTGCCGCGCTCCACCACGTAATCGGTAAAATGGATAATGTCGCTGGCCGCATGGCCGTGACCGCGCAGCATACCTTCCAGCGCATGATTGAGCAGATAGGGGGCATTGACGTGGATCTGCAACATGCACTCCAGTACGTCGGTCAACGGTGTTCCGGGCTTCTCCGCCATCCAGGCGCTGGCATTATGAATAATCGCCCGTAGCCCGTTGGCGCTCTCTTTCACCTTGTCGGCAAAGGCCAGCACGCCGTCGTTAGTGGAGAAGTCGGCCTGCAGACATAACGCGCCGGCTTTCGCCAGCCCGTCAATGGCCGGATAGTGCGTGCGATAGCTGACAATCACCGGCTGCTGCTGGTGGATAAAATGCCAGGCGATCGCAAGTCCGATGCGACGGCCGCCACCGGTGATCAGAATGGGCAGGGGATGTTGTTTTCCCATCGAAAGCTCCTTATGCGCCTGCAATTGCACAGCCGTTCGTATCAAACGATGGGGCGGCGTTTACCCCACTAACAGCCAGGTTGCCGGAACGGCGGCGATGAGCAACAGGCCAATCAAAACGAGTTCCTGACGATTCAGGACAGTATCATGCGTATGCGTTTTACGCGCATACAAAAATACCAGCAGGCCCGGAGCATAAAGCACCACGGAGAGCAGCAGATGCATCGGGCCCGAGGCATACAATAACCATAAGCCATAAATGCATGCGCCGATACCCACCGCCTGATGCAATGGACGAGTGGCAATCTTCAACAGGAACGCGCCGACCAGGAAATAGGGCACCAGAATCATCTCTGAGGCGATAGTGAGCAGCGTGTTGTAATCTGAACCGGTGAGCCAGATCAGCACCAGAGAGATCTGAACGCAAAGGTTGGTCAGCCACAGCGATGCCGACGGCGCGCCCTGCGCGTTCTGGCGAGCAAAAATCCGCGGGAAGGCTTTATGCGTTGAGGCGAGGAACGGCACCTCGGCGGCCATAATCGTCCAGCTCAGATAGGCGCCGCAGACGGAAACCACCAGTCCTGCGGCAATAATGATCTCTCCCCACGACCCCATCATTTTGACCATCAGACCGGCCATTGACGGGTTACGCATTTCCGCCAGTTCCGGGCGTGCCACCACGCCGAGCGACAGCAGCGTTACCAGCAGGTAAACGCCAAGCGCCGCAAGGACCGCCAGCAGCGTGGCGCGACCAACGTCATGCTTATTGCGCGCGCGTGCGGAAACCACCACGGCGCCCTCCACGCCAATAAACACCCATAGCGTGATCAGCATCGTGTTCTTGACCTGTTCCCAGACAGGGACGCCCAGTTTTACGCCGGTGAAGTCGAGATTAAAGGTATCCAGACGAAACGCCATCATGGCCAGAACGACAAATAACCCCAGCGGCAGCAGTTTAGCCAGCGTCGCCGCCAGATTGATGCTTGCGGCGGTCTGTACGCCGCGTAACACCAGAAAATGCACCACCCACAGCAGCACCGACGCGCCGACAATGGACTGCCACGTGTTGCCGTCGCCAAACAGGCGAAGTTCCGGGGTATCAGTGAAAAAACTGAGCGCGGAAAAGACGATAACAAGGTAGGAGACGTTGGCGATAACGGCGCAGAGCCAGTAGCCCCAGGCGGAGCAAAAACCGATCAGTTCGCCGAAGCCTTCACGGGCGTAGGTAAAGATACCGCCGTCAAGATCCGGACGGATACGTGTAAGGATCAGCATGGCAAATGCCAGCAGCAAAATTCCCGCGCCGGTGATAGTCCAGCCGATAAGCAGCGCTGACGGACTGGCAACAGCGGCCATGTTCTGTGGCAGACTGAAAACACCTGCGCCAAGCATCGAGCTTAAAACCAGCGCGGTGAGCGCGCTCAGTCCCAGTTTTTTTTCCATGATTACCCAGTTTCAAACGAACGGTGGAGAATATTTATTATGGCAAAACGCATAAAAATGGTGAAAGCCACTAAGGCGCGGGATTTTACGGAGAGAAGGGGTTGCATGCAATGATTGCCGAAAGATTTGTGACTAATCGTGCGAAAAGCAGGCCCTGAAAGGGTTAACAAAAATTGCCCGGTGGCGTTGTCGCTTACCGGGCCTGGGGCTGACTTTTATTCCGGATAGGGCGTAGCCGCATCCGGTGGGGCATTACTTATACAGGTCGGCGCTGATGGTCATGTTGTTACCACGTTCCTGCCACTGGCGGGTAATGTGGTAATACTTCGCGCCTTTCTTCGCCGCGCGTTTCGCTACCTGATAAGAGATTTCGGTCATGTTGCCGTAGTTACCGGTGAACTTGATGCTGTCAAACGGCACCATCATCGCGGCGGTCGCTTTGTTTAATTCTTCTACTTTAGTTCCGTCCGGAAGCGTGACAGTGTAACGTCCGCCTTTGGAGGACTGCGTTTCGAAGAAGCGGCCTACCTCAGCGCTCGGTGAGGCGGTAGTGGCGACGCCCGGAATTTCCACTTTCTTCGCTGCTTCACCACCCGCCGCCAGTGCGGCGCGTCCGGCGTCAGAATCGGCCGGAATAACGTCCGGGCTCTGAACAATGCGTTTTTTGGCATCTTTTTTATAGATAAACGCGGTAATACGCTGGTTACCGCCCTGGTTCGCATCGACCTGACGCACAATATAGAAGGAGTGGGCGCCTTTTTCTTTCGCTGCTTTGGTGATGGCGTCGTTCACTTCCGGCTGGCTGCGGTAGAAGCCCTGCACCGTCACGGTGTCGTAAGGTTCCAGCAGAACCGCCTGATCTTTAGGCAGTTCCATCATCCCGTTAATCACGCGGTTTTTGGTAACTTCCGCTTTTTCGGCGTCAGCTTTATACAGATCGGCGACGACGCGCCAGTTGCCGCTGTTACCAAAGTCGGAGGTGTCGACAACGTAAAACGAGGCGGCGCCTTCTTTATCCGCGCGGCGGTTAACGGCTTTCACCGCATCGCCGATAGCGTTAAAACGACCCGTCACGACGACACGGTCGTAAGGTTTCAGCGCTGCTGCTTGCTCCGGCGTCAGTTCTGTGGCTGCATTTGCTGAAAAAGCAGTCGCAGAGAGCAGTGCGGACGCCAGGAGAGTGTTCTTAAGCTTCATAAAAATAATCCTTCGCCTTGCGCAAACCAGGTACTGGTATTGTTATTAACTGGAAACGTCGCTGATTATTGCATTTAAAGCCGGTGAATGTCTGCGTCATTTTTCAATCAACATGATGAATGCGGTCACAAGGTTGATAACAAATTATGATATGTTGAAAAAATGGCCATTTGACGGCTAAAACTGATGAAAGCATTGAATTTCATAAGTTAATTTAATGTTAATTAATTGATCCATGCTGGCGCTTGATCATGTTTTGCCGCTTCGCCTGAGAGAATTATCGGCCTTTGCCGAAGAATTAAAGGTCTTTATCCCGCTCAGAGGGCTGAATCGTTCCTGTTTTGCCGATTAGCTAACAAATACTGATTTTTGGCGCTAGATCACAGGCGCTATTTTCAGTACGTTATACGAAGTTTGTTACTGTTTTATTGAGTCGGGGTAACGCCTTACCTCCAGCGTGGAATTGCCTGTGCAACTCCACGATCACAGACAAACCATCATCAAAAATAACGATGGAAGGGAACATTATGCGAATTGGCATACCAAGAGAACGGTTTACCAATGAAACCCGTGTCGCAGCGACGCCGAAAACGGTGGAACAACTGCTGAAGCTGGGTTTCACCGTCGCGGTAGAGAGCGGCGCGGGTGGACTGGCGAGTTTTGACGATAAGGCTTTTGTGGATGCGGGTGCGGAAATTGTCGACAGCAGTGCGGTCTGGCAGTCAGACGTCATTCTGAAGGTCAACGCTCCGCAGGACGACGAAATTTCATTACTTAATCCGGGCACGACGCTGGTGAATTTTATCTGGCCCGCGCAGAATCCTGAATTAATGCAGAAACTCGCCGAGCGTAATGTCACGGTAATGGCGATGGATTCGGTGCCGCGTATTTCGCGCGCTCAGTCGCTGGACGCCTTGAGCTCAATGGCCAACATCGCCGGTTACCGGGCGATTGTTGAGGCGGCTCATGAGTTTGGCCGCTTCTTTACCGGGCAAATCACGGCGGCGGGGAAAGTGCCGCCGGCGAAAGTGATGGTAATTGGCGCGGGCGTGGCGGGACTGGCAGCCATCGGCGCGGCGAACAGCCTCGGCGCTATCGTGCGCGCGTTTGATACCCGTCCGGAAGTAAAAGAACAGGTTCAGAGTATGGGCGCTGAATTCCTCGAGCTGGATTTTAAAGAGGAAGCGGGCAGCGGCGATGGCTATGCCAAAGTGATGTCTGAAGCGTTCATCAAAGCGGAAATGGAACTCTTCGCCGCCCAGGCGAAGGAAGTGGACATTATCGTGACGACCGCGCTGATTCCGGGCAAACCGGCTCCGAAGCTGATCACCCGTGAAATGGTCGATTCGATGAAAGCGGGCAGCGTGATTGTTGACCTGGCGGCGCAAAACGGCGGTAACTGTGAATACACGGTAGCGAATCAGGTCACCACCACGCCTAACGGCGTCAAAGTCATTGGCTATACCGATCTGCCGGGCCGCCTGCCGACGCAGTCCTCCCAGCTGTATGGCACCAACCTCGTTAACCTGCTGAAGCTGCTGTGCAAAGAGAAAGACGGCACCATCACCGTCGATTTTGATGACGTCGTGGTGCGCGGCGTGACGGTGGTGCGTGAAGGTGAAATTACCTGGCCTGCGCCGCCAATTCAGGTTTCCGCTCAGCCGACGGCTGCGGCTAAAGCCGCCCCGGCGCAGGAAAAAGAGCCTGAAAAACCGGCGTCGCCGTGGCGTAAATACGCGCTGATGGCGCTGGCGATTATTCTGTTCGGCTGGCTGGCGGACGTGGCGCCGAAAGAGTTCCTCGGCCACTTCACCGTGTTCGCGCTCTCCTGCGTGGTGGGTTACTACGTGGTGTGGAACGTTTCTCACGCTCTGCATACTCCGCTGATGTCGGTCACTAACGCCATTTCAGGGATTATCGTGGTTGGCGCGTTGTTGCAGATCGGCCAGGGCGGCTGGGTCAGCTTCCTGAGCTTTATCGCGGTGCTGATTGCCAGCATTAATATTTTCGGTGGCTTCACCGTGACTCAGCGTATGCTGAAAATGTTCCGGAAAAACTAAGGGGTAACACATGTCTGGAGGATTAGTTACAGCTGCATACATTGTTGCCGCGATCCTGTTTATTTTCAGCCTGGCGGGTCTTTCAAAACATGAAACGTCCCAGCAGGGGAATAATTTCGGCATCGCCGGGATGGCGATTGCGCTGCTTGCCACGATTTTTGGCCCGGATACCGGCAACGTCGCCTGGATTCTGGTGGCGATGATCATCGGCGGCGCGATTGGTATCCGCCTGGCGAAGAAGGTCGAGATGACCGAAATGCCGGAGCTGGTGGCGATCCTGCACAGCTTTGTCGGTCTGGCGGCGGTGCTGGTTGGTTTTAACAGCTATCTGTATCACGAAGCGGGCCTTGATCCGGTACTGGTGAACATTCACCTGACGGAAGTGTTCCTCGGCATCTTTATCGGTGCGGTTACCTTTACCGGTTCGGTGGTGGCATTTGGTAAGCTGCGCGGCAAAATTTCCTCTAAGCCGCTGATGCTGCCGAATCGTCACAAGATGAACCTGGCGGCGCTGGTGGTCTCTTTCCTGCTGCTGGTGGTCTTTGTGCGTACCGAGAGTGTGGGCCTGCAGGTGCTGGCGCTGCTGCTGATGACCATCATCGCGCTGGCGTTCGGCTGGCACCTGGTGGCCTCTATCGGCGGGGCGGATATGCCGGTGGTAGTGTCGATGCTGAACTCCTACTCAGGTTGGGCGGCGGCGGCGGCGGGCTTTATGCTCAGCAACGACCTGCTGATCGTCACCGGCGCGCTGGTAGGTTCTTCCGGTGCGATCCTTTCTTACATCATGTGTAAGGCGATGAACCGTTCGTTTATCAGCGTTATTGCCGGTGGTTTCGGTACCGACGGTTCCGCCGCCAGCGGTGATGAAGAGGTCGGTGAGCATCGTGAGATCAGCGCGGAAGAAACCGCCGAGATGCTGAAAAACTCGCATACGGTGATCATCACCCCGGGCTACGGAATGGCGGTGGCGCAGGCGCAGTATCCGGTGGCGGAAATCACCGAGAAGCTGCGCGCGCGCGGCATCAAGGTGCGTTTTGGCATCCATCCGGTCGCCGGACGTCTGCCGGGGCATATGAACGTGCTGCTGGCGGAAGCGAAAGTGCCTTACGACATTGTGCTGGAGATGGATGAGATCAACGATGATTTCTCCGATACCGACACCGTGCTGGTAATTGGCGCCAACGACACCGTTAACCCGGCGGCGCAGGACGATCCGGGCAGCCCGATTGCCGGGATGCCGGTGCTGGAAGTGTGGAAGGCGCAGAACGTTATCGTCTTCAAGCGCTCAATGAATACCGGCTATGCTGGCGTCCAGAACCCGCTGTTCTTTAAAGAGAACACCCATATGCTGTTTGGCGATGCCAAAGCCAGCGTGGATGCGATTCTGAAAACGCTGTAAGCGGTGGTTGTGCCTGATGGCGCTATGCTTATCAGGCCTATGGATCGTTGACTGACGGCCTCTGCGGAGGCCGTTTTTTATCATCACGCTTTGTTCACGTCGCCCAGCAGGATGGCGATGCTCTGTCCGGCGACGGTTTGTTCAAGGGCAATCTTCACAATAATCGTCAGCGGCACCGAAAGCAGCATACCGACCGGTCCCAGCAGCCAGCCCCAGAAGATTAACGAGAGGAACACCACCAGCGTCGACAGCCCCAGGCCGCGTCCCATAATCCGCGGTTCCAGAATATTGCCGAACACCAGATTAATGACCAGATAACCCGCCAGCACCACCAGCGCGTCATACAGCCCGCCAAACACCAGCATCTGCGCGATAGGGGGGATTGCCGCCAGCACCGAGCCAATATTTGGAATGTAATTCAGCGCAAACGCCAGCAGTCCCCAGACAAAAGCGAAACGCACCTCAAGCGCCGCCAGCATTGCCCATACCACCAGCCCCGTGACGATGCTGATAGCGGTTTTCAGCACCAGATAGTGCGATACGCTGTCGATTGCGCGCTGGATGGCCGCCATGCCTTCCACCGGACGGGTCATGAGATGTTTAAATTTGGTGGGCAACTGCGGCACTTCCAGCAGCATAAACACCACCGTCAGCAGCAGCAGGAAGATGGACGACATCGCATTAGAAAGCTGCGTCAGCAGGCTGGTGACCAGCGTCATGGCCGCATTCGGGTCGATATATTTCACCAGCTCATCAACCGACACGCCGATGCCTGAGCGCAGCAGCCAGGGCTCAATATGCTTAAGCGGAATGACCAGCGACGATCGATATTGCGGCAGCGTACGCGCCAGTTCGTTTAACGATGTGCCGAGGTAGGCCAGCAGAACCACCATGACCATAACGATAATCGCCATCAGGATGCTAATCGCCAGCACGCGCGGGACGCGCAGTTTTACCATCCGCTGAACCAGCGGATTGAGCACCACGGCAATAAACAGCGCCAGAATAAACGGAACAATGATATCCGCCGCGAACCGGATACCGGTAAGAATGATAACCAGCATTCCCAGCATAATAACGATCTTAAGACCGTTAAGCGTAATGATTGGTTTTGCCATAAGACGTCCTGTATTTTTAGGCTTGCCGCGTATAATAATGTGATTTATATCGCGCCGTCCTGGTAAAAATCAAAAGGCGCTGGTAAAGAAATGAAAAGGTTTTGAGTTAATTCTGATGCTGTGGTACAAATCAGATGTGTTCAACTACCGAGGACAATTTTCATCCGCGATGACGAGAAGCAACACTGCGGATAATTGTAATATTATGGACAATTCGTTCAGGATGTTTTTTTCTACCCAGCCTTACCTACACATGTCTTCCTCTTTCCTGCCCGCAGGTGAGCAACACTGGCGCAACGCGCTTTAGTCTCTTTCTTCTGCCTTGCTTGCGCTATGCGCTGAGCACCCTGATTTTATTTTCTGATTTGCTGAGTTCAGCAAGTCCCATGGATTATATTCTCAAGCAGGAGAAGCACTATGTTTTACTGGATTTTATTAGGCCTGGCGATTGTGGCTGAAATTACCGGAACGCTATCGATGAAATGGGCAAGCATAAGCAGTGGCAATACCGGATTTATTTTGATGCTGGTAATGATTGCCCTGTCGTATATTTTTCTGTCATTCGCGGTTAAAAAAATCGCACTCGGCGTGGCGTATGCGCTGTGGGAAGGCATCGGTATTTTATTTATTACGCTGTTTAGCGTGCTGCTATTTGATGAAGCGCTGTCGGCCATGAAAATAGCCGGTCTGACAACGCTGGTACTGGGCATCGCCTTAATTAAATCCGGCACCCGCAAGTCTCGCCAGCCGGTAAAAGGGGTAACCCATGCAACAGTTTGAATGGATTCACGCCGCATGGCTGGCGGTGGCGATCGTACTGGAAATTATCGCCAACATCTTTCTGAAATTTTCCGACGGGTTTCGACGTAAAATTTACGGCATCCTTTCGCTGGCCGCGGTGCTCGCCGCGTTCAGCGCGCTTTCTCAGGCGGTAAAAGGCATCGATCTGTCGGTGGCCTATGCGCTGTGGGGAGGCTTTGGTATCGCCGCTACGCTTGCCGCGGGCTGGATTTTATTTGGTCAGCGACTGAACCATAAAGGGTGGGTTGGCGTGGCGTTACTGATTGTCGGTATGGTAATGATTAAGCTTGCCTGACGATCTGCTGCCCGCATTTGCGGGCAGCGCAGGTTGTTTTATCGCGACTCAGCCAGCGCTTCCAGCTTGTCGCGAAAGCCGGTCACCGAAATGGCCCGGTTGTCTGCCCGCCAGCGATCTTTAGCGGCAGGCGCGGAGCTTTGTACGCCAATCAACTGCCAGCCAGCCGCCGTTTTCAGCATCAGCGGCGAACCGCTGTCGCCGGGCAGGGTGTCGCACTGATGCGATAACACTGCGTTTTGCGCCCATCCCGTGACGATGCAGTTCTGATGGGAATAGAGCATATTCAGATGATCCTGCGGATAGCCCGACTGGGTAACTTTTCGCCCGGCATCCTTCAGCGCCGCAGTCAGCGCCTCTTTATCGCCGTCGAATAACGGCAAAGGCGTGATGCCGGAAGGCGGATAGCGCAGCACCACCAGACCGAAATCCCAGGCAGCGGCGGCAGGCGGCACGATCCAGCCATCGCCATCGGCCTTCAGCCGTTTGCCTAATCCCGGATCCACACGTCCTTCAATACCGTGTATTTCGTAGCGCCAGAGCCCCTTTTGGGAGACAAAGCGCAGCACCACCGCTTTATCCTGCTTACCTTTAGGCGGCGTTAACAGACAATGGCCGGCGGTCAGCGCCAGACGGGGAGAGATCAGCGTGGCGGTGCATAAATTTCCACTGGCGGTTTCCAGCTGGCCGACGGCATCCCACGGCGAGAGCGTCGGATCGCTGACCGGCACGCGATCGTCCTGACCAAAAAACAGCGTTTTGACTTCACTGGTGTCGCTGTCTGCATCAGGCTTATCAGCATACGCAACGCCAGATGAAAAACATAACGCGCCCAACATTACCGCAACGGTTTTATGCATATCTCACTCTGGTGGGTAATTATGATTATTAAAAGAAAACCCTCAGTAAATACTATAGACGTAACGACAGAAAAGGGAGAGTAAAATCAGCGCTATACCATCAGGCGAACCACAGGCCAATGGCGATCAGGGCGCAGCAGATAAGCGAGATAAGGATGACCTCAAAACGATAGTGACGCACGCTGAAATCCTCCGGGTGACGGCGCTGAACGGAGGCGTTCAGCGCCGAAGAGACGAAGCGCGAGGGGGCGCGCTTGTGTTAACGAGACTTACGCGGCAGGCTGGGCAGCCGGTTTGCCGGACTTGTGCGAGGAGGTTTTCTTACTGTGCTTTTTAGCGGCCTGCGCTTTTTGCTCCGGCGCCTTCTGGCTTGCCGCTTTGTGATGTTTTTTGTGATGTGTGGTTTTCGCTGACGTGGTTTTGGCTGTCGGCGCGTTCGTCGCCGTTTCAGCGGCAAAGGCGGCAGAAGAGAGGCCCATAGCAGCGGCAACAACCAGAGCTAAGACTTTTTTCATTTTCGTACCCTCGATTTGGCTTTTCATTCAACCCCACTGCGGGGCCGTTGAAAGCACTATATCGCTGATAATCGGGGGCTTCCGTGAGTCATTGGTATCGGCGTGTAACCATATGTACAACGCCGATAACCCGCTATCCGGCGAAACAACGCGCCGTCGCTCAGACGTGCAGACGATGGTGCAGGCGCGTGCCGACCGCGATCGCCAGCAGTAGCATAATGGCGATGAATGCGCCGACGCCATTCCAGCCGTAGTGATGCCAGAATACGCCGCCCAGCGTCCCGGCGATGCTGGAGCCGACATAGTAGCTGAACAGATACAACGACGATGCCTGACCTTTCGCGCGCCGCGCCCGTGGGCCAATCCAGCTGCTGGCTACCGAGTGAGCGGCAAAGAAACCGGCGGAAAAGAGCAGCATTCCGGCGAAAATCAGCCAGAGCGAGCTGAACAAAGTCATTAACAGCCCGAACAGCATCACGCCGGTTGAAACAATCATCACCGGGCCGCGTCCGTAACGTACCGTCATGGAGCCCGCTTTCGGTGAACTCCAGGTGCCGGTCAGGTAGGCGACGGAGAGCAAGCCAACTACCGCCTGGCTTAATTCCCACGGCGAAAGCATCAGCCGATAGCCAATATAGTTAAACAGGGTGACGAACGAGCCCATCAGCAAAAAGCCCTCTGCGAACAGCAGCGGCAGACCGCGATCGCGCCAGTGCAGGCGAAAGTTAATAAACAGCGTTTTTGGCCGCAGCGATGTGGGGCGAAAATGGCGTGATTCCGGGAGGACCTTCCAGAACATTAAGGCCGAAGCAAGGGCGAAACAGCCGATAGCGGCCAGCGCGATTCGCCAGTTGAAAAAGTCGGTCGCCACGCCGCTGATCAGGCGACCGCTCATGCCGCCTATCGAGTTGCCGCTGATGTACAGCCCCATTGAGAAGGCGACGAAGCTGGGGTGGATCTCCTCGCTCAGATAGGTCATACCGACCGCTGCCACGCCGCTTAATGACAGGCCGATCAGCGCGCGCATAATCAGAATGCCGTGCCAGCTGGTCATCATGGTGGAAAGTAACGTACAGCAGGAGGCGAGCAGCAGGGCGGTGACCATTACCGGTTTGCGGCCAATCGCATCCGACAGCGGGCCGGTAAACAGCAGGCCTATCGCGAGCATCCCGGTGGCGATCGACAGTGAAATACTGCTGCTGGCCGGCGAAACGCCGAACTCATGCGACAGCACCGGCAGAATCGGCTGCACGCAGTAAAGCAGCGCGAAGGTCGCCAGTCCTGCCGAAAAGAGCGCCAGGGTGACGCGCATAAAAGTTGGTGTACCACGTTTGATAAACTGAACCGGCTGAGAAACGCTTTGCTGTTCGTCAATGTCGCTTGCCGTTGCGTCACTGACCGTAGTTGTACGACTCACGGGAAATCCTTGCTCAACAACCCCGTAATTCTAAGGGACGGGTATAACCTTGTTGATCAGAGTAGAAAAAAGCGATTAATCTGTCTAATATATTAATGGTCTCAAATAATACTTTATAAATATGAATATCGAGTTGCGCCATTTGCGTTACTTTGTCGCCGTTGCCGAAGAGTTGCATTTTGGCCGAGCCGCCGCGCGCCTGAACATTTCACAGCCGCCCTTAAGCCAACAAATTCAGCTGCTTGAGCAACAGGTTGGCGCGCGTCTGCTGGCGCGAACCAATCGCAGCGTGGCGCTGACCGCCGCCGGAAAGCAATTTCTCGCCGACAGCCGCCAGATCCTGGGACTGGTAAACGAAGCCGCCGCGCGTGCCGAACGGCTTCACCAGGGGGAGGCGGGGGAACTGCGCATCGGTTTTACCTCCTCAGCGCCGTTTATCCGCGCCGTCTCTGATACTTTGTCATTGTTTCGTCAGCACTACCCTGACGTGCATCTCCAGACCCGTGAGATGAATACCCGCGAGCAGCTCGCGCCGCTGGGCGAAGGGGCGCTGGATCTCGGGCTGCTGCGCAATACGCCGTTGCCGGATACCCTGCATCATGAGGTGATTCTTCGCGAGCCGCTGATGGCGATGATCCCGAGCGCCTGTGCGCTCGCGCAAAAGCCGGTGGTGACGCTGGCGGAACTGGCGAAAGAGCCTTTCGTGTTTTTTGATCCGCACGTCGGCACCGGGCTGTATGACGATATTCTTGGCCTGATGCGCCGCTATAATCTGTCGCCGGTGATTACCCAGGAAGTTGGCGAAGCGATGACCATTATCGGGCTGGTCGCCGCCGGTCTGGGGGTGTCGATCCTGCCGGCGTCGTTTAATAAAGTTCAGCTTCACGAAATGCGCTGGGTGCCGCTTGCGGAGGAGGATGCGGTTTCCGAAATGTGGCTGGTGTGGTCCGGACATCATGAACAAAGCCAGGCGGCGATACGTTTTCTCCAGCAGCTGATTCGAACTGTCAGGAATACTTAAATTAATTTAATAACAGCTAAAAATGTGCGGTTAATCACACCGCTAAGTAAAAGTTGACGTTGCGTATTGAAGTACTTCACCATAGCCCGCAGATTATTTCGGAGCGCGAAAATAAAGGGAGTCAGAGGTGGTTGCTGATAGTCAGCCTGGGCACATCGATCAAATAAAGCAGACCAATGCGGGCGCGGTATATCGCCTGATTGATCAACTGGGGCCGGTATCGCGAATCGATCTTTCTCGTCTCGCCCAGCTCGCGCCAGCCAGTATCACGAAAATTGTCCGCGAAATGCTTGAAGCGCATCTGGTACAGGAACTGGAAATTAAAGAGGCAGGCAGCCGCGGACGCCCCGCAGTGGGGCTGGTGGTTGAAACCGAAGCCTGGCACTATTTATCCATTCGTATCAGCCGGGGCGAAATCTTCCTCGCCCTGCGCGATCTCAGCAGTAAGCTGGTGGTTGAGGAGTGTCTGGATCTCCCGCTCAGCGACGAAAATCCGCTGCTGACGCGCATTATTACGCTTGTCGATCAATTCTTTATCCGCCATCAGCAGCAGCTTGAACGGCTGACCTCCATTGCCATTACCCTGCCTGGCATTATTGATACGGAAAACGGCATTGTGCATCGCATGCCGTTTTATGACGATGTTAAAGAGATGCCGCTCGGCGAGGCGCTTGAGCAGCACACCGGCGTGCCGGTTTATATTCAGCATGATATCAGCGCCTGGACGATGGCGGAGGCGCTGTTTGGCGCTTCCCGCGGCGCGCGCGATGTGATTCAGGTGGTGATCGACCATAACGTCGGCGCTGGCGTGATTACCGACGGACATCTGCTGCATGCGGGCAGCAGCAGCCTGGTGGAGATTGGCCACACTCAGGTCGATCCCTACGGCAAGCGCTGCTACTGCGGCAATCATGGCTGCCTGGAAACCATTGCCAGCGTGGAGAGCGTGCTGGAACTGGTGCAGCTGCGGCTGGGGCAGTCGATGAGTTCAGCGCTTCACGGGCAGCCGCTGACCGTCGATTCGTTGTGTCAGGCCGCAATAGAGGGCGACCTGCTGGCGAAAGATATTATCAGCGGCGTCGGCACCCACGTCGGGCGGATTCTGGCAATAATGGTTAATTTATTTAACCCGCAAAAGATCCTGATTGGCTCGCCGCTTAATAAAGCGGCCGACGTACTGTTTCCGGCGATAGCGGACAGTATTCGCCAGCAGGCGCTACCGGCCTACAGCCAAAATATGGTGGTGGAGAGCACTCAGTTTTCCAATCAGGGGACGATGGCGGGCGCGGCGCTGGTAAAAGATGCGATGTATAACGGTTCTTTGTTGATTCGTCTATTACAAGGTTAACAATTTTTAACTGTTCTACCAAAATTTGCGCTAACGCAAACTGAGTCTTTTCAGCATACCTTAGACTTTCTGCACTGTATTATTTTCCTGGCTTATATTTTTGAAGCATAACGGTGGAGTTAGTGATGCTGAAGCGTTTCTTTATTACCGGTACAGATACTTCCGTTGGGAAGACGGTGGTTTCCCGCGCATTACTACAAGCGTTAGCGTCAGGTGGTAAAAGCGTCGCGGGGTACAAGCCGGTGGCGAAGAGCAGTAAAGAGACGCCTGACGGGCTGCGCAACAAAGATGCGCTGGTGCTGCAAAGCGTCTCGACCCTCGAGCTGCCCTATGAGGCGGTGAACCCGATCGCGCTAAGCGAAGACGAAAGCAGCGTGGCGCACAGTTGCCCTATCAATTACACCCTGATCTCCAACGGGCTGGCCAGCCTGACGGAAAAAGTCGATCACGTGGTGGTGGAGGGAACCGGCGGCTGGCGCAGCCTGATGAACGATCTGCGTCCGCTGTCGGAGTGGGTCGTGCAGGAACAGCTGCCGGTGCTGATGGTGGTCGGTATTCAGGAAGGGTGCATCAATCATGCGCTGCTGACCGCTCAGGCGATAGCCAACGACGGCTTACCGCTGATTGGCTGGGTGGCGAACCGGATCAATCCCGGCCTTGCGCATTACGCGGAAATTATCGACGTGCTGAGTAAAAAGCTGCCAGCGCCATTAATTGGCGAACTGCCTTACCTGCCGCGCGCCGAGCAGCGCGAGCTGGGACAGTATATCCGTCTGTCAATGCTGGGTAGCGTGCTGGCGGTAGATCGAATCATGGCGTAACGTTCGCGACAGAACGGGCGTCACACGCAGGCAATCAATAAACCGGGGAGCAGCTGATACTCCCCGGTCATTTCGCAAATCATCCGTCCCGACAACGCCAGCGTAGCCAATGGGACAATTACTCGTGAATATTCAGCGCCCGGCGGGTGCGTCCGGAGCTGAGGTAATCGGCGATATAATCCTGCGAGATCTCGCCGTTATAGCGCCCGTCCTCATCGACGATAGGCATCCAGCTGGTGTTGCTCTCATACAGTTTCGACAGCACGATACGCAGGTTATCTTCCGCTTTGCCGGTAATGCGGAACGGATGCAGAATATCGCCACAGCTGCCGGAGGCGTTGCGCGCTTCGCGGCGTTTCACATATCCCAGCGGCTTCCCGTCGGCATCCACCACCGTGATCGCCCGAATGTCGTTGTCATCCATAATGCCAAAGGCTTCGTGCAGCGGAGTGGATGGCCGCACGGTGAGCGTCGGCTGCTGGTCGGTGACATCGCCAGCAGAAACCAGCAGCAGACGTTTGAGCGTCCGATCCTGACCGACAAATGAACCCACAAAGTCGTTGGCCGGTTTTGCCAGCAGTTCATCCGGGCTGGCGCACTGAACGATGCGTCCCTGGCGGAAGACGGCAATCCGATCGCCAAGCTTCAGCGCCTCGTCAATATCATGGCTCACCAGCATCACCGTTTTTTTCAGGGCGCGCTGCATTTCCAGAAACTGGTTCTGAATAACCTCACGGTTGATGGGATCGACCGCGCCAAACGGTTCGTCCATCAGCAGTACCGGCGGATCGGCGGCCAGCGCGCGAATCACGCCGATGCGCTGCTGCTGGCCGCCGGACATTTCCTTCGGATAGCGGTGAAGAAATTTCTTTGCATCCATCGCCACCATATCCATCAGCTCCTCGGCGCGGCGCTTACAGCGCGTTTTATCCCAGCCCAGCATCCGCGGCACCACGGTGATGTTCTCTTCAATGGTCATATTCGGGAACAGGCCAATCTGCTGGATCACATAGCCGATATTGCGGCGCAGCGTCACGGTATCCATGCCGCTGGTATCTTCCCCGTTGAGCAGAATATTACCGCTGGTCGGCGTAATCAGACGGTTAATCATTTTCAGGGTGGTGGTTTTACCGCAGCCCGACGGCCCCAGCAGTACGCACATTTCACCTTCCGGAACGTTGAGGTTGACGTTGTCCACGGCTTTCTGCGGCTGGCCCTTTTTCTGCGCAAAGTGTTTGCTGAGATTTTCCAGTTTTATCATTATCGAATCCCCTTCGGTGTCAGTACGACCTGCAGGCGGTGGAGCAGCCAGTCAAGTACAATGGCTAACAGACAAATCAGTAGCGCCCCGGCGATGAGCATACGAATGTCGCTGCCGCCGATGCCGTTAAGTAACAGTAATCCCAGGCCGCCGGCGCCGATGACGGCGGCGATGGCCATTACGCCGATGTTCATGACCACTGCCGTGCGAATACCGCCAAAAATCACCGGCAGCACCATCGGAATTTCCACCCACCGCAGACGCTGCCAGAAGGTCATGCCAATGCCGCGTCCGGCCTCACGCAGGCCCGGCGGCAGGCTGTCCAGCGCGGTATGGGTATTGCGCACAATCGGAAGCAGGGAGTAGAGAAACACGGCGGTAATCGCCGGCAGCGCGCCAATACCCTGACCGATCAGCGAAAAAAGCGGGATCATCAGGCCAAACAGGGCGATGGAGGGAATGGTTAACATCAGTGTGGCGAAACTTAGCACCGGCGTCGCCAGCCATTTATGGCGAACAATCAGTACCCCGAGTGGAACGCCAATAATAATCGCCAGCCCGACGGCGAGCAGCACCAGCCACAGATGTTCAAAGGTGAGGCTGGCCAGATAGCCCGCGTTATCAATCATAAAATGAATCGTGTCCATATCGGCTCCTTACAGCAGCTTTTTCTGTTGCAGGAACTGGCGCGCAACCTGCTCAGGCGACTGATGATCAATATCCACTTTCGCGTTGAGGGTGCTGATCACGTCATTGTTCAACAGATCGGAAAGGGTATTCAGCGCCTCTTCCAGACCCGGATTGGCATCCAGAATCGGTTTGCGCACCACTGGCGTGACCGCATAGCTCGGGAAGAAACCTTTATCATCCTCCAGCACCTTCAGGTCGAAACCTTTCACCCGTCCGTCGGTGGTGTACACCAGCCCGGCGTCGACAAAACCATCACGCACGGCGTTGTACACCAGGCCGGGGTCCATCTGACGGATCTGCGGACGATCAAGGTTCATCTGATAGGTCTGCTGCAGCGGCTTCATTCCGTCGCTGCGCCCGGCGAATTCGAGATCGAGCCCCAGCAGCCAGTTGTTGTCGGGGTCGGTCTGACGGATATGCTCAATTTTCGCCACCATCTGCGACATGGTAGTGATATTTTCCGCCTCCGCCCGCTTGCGCTGCATGGCAAACGCGTAGGTATTGTTCATATCGGCGGGCTTCAGCCAGACCAGTCCTTTTTTCGCATCCAGCCGTTTTACCGTGTCGTAAGACTCCTGCGCGCTCATCCGCTTATTAATCCGGTTGAAAATGATCAGCGAAGTGCCGGTATATTCCCAGGTAACGTCGATCTGGTTATTCTCCATGGCATTGCGGGAAATCACCGCCGCGATGTTGGTGCGCGGCTGTACCTGAAATCCTTTCTTTTGCAGATACAAAACGGTCATTGCGGAAAGGATATGCTGTTCGGTAAAGCCTTTGGTGGCGAGGATAATCGGCGCGGCGTGGACTTGCGCGCTCAACAGCAGCGTGGCGGCAAGCCAGCCGAGCAGGTGTTTTTTAAGATTCATTTAGCGCTCCATATTCTTATCATGGTCTTCATGCTGCGTGCGGACTCAGCGCCCGGCCAAGCCAGGCGAGCAGGCTGTCGAGGATGAGGGCGAAGAGCGCGGTGGCCGTAGCGCCGAGAATCAGCGTCGGGAAATCGTTCAGATAGATGCCCGGGAAGATCAGTTCGCCATAGCTGCTGGCGCCAATCAGAAACGCCAGCGGCGCGGTACCGACGTTAATCGCCGTAGCGATACGAATGCCAGAAAGCATTACCGGCCAGGCGTTTGGCAACTCTACCTGACACAGCCGCTGCCAGCGGGTCATACCGATACCTTTTGCCGCTTCAGTCAGCGACGCCGGAACGGCGCAAAGTCCCGCATAGGTGTTGCGCACAATCGGCAAAAGCGAAGCCAGGAACAGCGCCACAATGGCCGGAAAGTCGCCGATGCCGATAATCACCATCGCCAGCGCCAGCACTGCCAGAGGTGGAAGCGTATTGCCGACGTTAAAGATCTGCATCACGTATTCGGCGATGCCTTTCGCTGCCGGACGGCTGAGCAAAATGCCGCTCGGAATGCCCACCAGCAGTGCCAGAAACATAGAGCTAAAGACTAAAAACAGATGCTGTTTCCCGAGATAAAGCAGATCAACCTGACGGGCTTGCAGCGTGTCGATTCCGACTCCCCAGACCACCAGCGCCAGAACGATAATAATGGCGAAAGTAAAGCCTGCGACGCGTTTTAACGCAGAGGTGTGCATTGCGATGTGTCTCCCTGTTTGCATGCGTTATGGCAACGTGTTTGACGCTGCGTGTTGTTATGCCATGTATCGGCAGGGTGTTTTGAGCTATAGCAACAGGTGGGGAAGGATTCCAGCGAAGCCGAAATTTAGATAAGCGGGGCGTTGCTAACGGCTGCGGGGAAGGCCTTACGGCGCTAAGGCTGGTTATCAGCGTAAGGAATTATCTTAAAAACGAAGCGGGTAAGTGACGTTGTCACTTATAGTGTGACGCCAGAGAGTGAATTTTTATCCGCTCTCCAGCTTCTGAGAGAGTTAACGGTACAGCTTTTTAACCGGCACCGGAATCAGCAGTTCTGACTGCCAGCGGGCAAGCGTCCGGCGGGCCAGCTCACCCGCGGCCTGATAAAATGGATGCCCGGCATTGTCGATAAACACCGCAAGAAAACGCCCCGACCACGGAAACAGATGCCATGCCAGCAGTTCCGCGCACTGCGTGTGACGACCGTTTTCCGCCAGCCATGCGGCAAGCAGCAGCAGAGCGCCGAAGTGATCTTCGGGTTCGTTTTGCCGCATCTCAAAGTGAATGCCGTTATCGCGCAGCCACTGACGCAGCACCAGCGTGGATTCGCCAAACAGCACGTTTTCGCGATCCAGCCAGACCGAACCCCAGGGCGGTGAAGGAAGCGCCCACGGGCCGACAAACAGCCGCTGCCAGGCCTGCGCCAGCGTCTCTTCGCTTTCGCTGCGAAATAAAGGAGCCAGCGGCGCCAGTTGTTCTTGCGCCAGCGGCCACTGTGTCAGCCAGTCATCGGTCTGTAACGACGTGACTATCTGAGCGGCTTCGTTACTGTCGGGCGCAAAGTAAAATAGCGCGCCCAGCACCCGCGCCGTCATGGCAAAATCGTCACGTTGGGTAAAATCAGTCATTAACGTTATCCAGCAATGCAGTGAGTTGCACGATATGTGCGTAAGCAGGCGTGAGTTTACCCGTTCGCGCGCGGCGGGTATTAATCCAAATCAAAAGGAGGCTACCCGCCGGAGAGGGCGGGCAGCCGTAACGGGCTTACTGCGGTTCGGCGCTGGCGCCGTCCTGAGACGGCGCGGCGTAAGAGGAGGCATTGCCGCTGCTGGTGCGGGTATAGAGAATCTTATGGGTGTCATTGGCGCAGTGGCCGACAACCTGCGAATCCGGCTGATCGGCCTGATCGTTAGGCACGATGCTCAGCGAGAAACCGTCCTCGGGCACGCCGTTATTGATGATCCGCTGCTCGATATCGCTTTTCACCCGTTCGCAGGAGGTCGGGGCCGCGAACGCCAGTGGGGTGGCGATCAACAGTAAGCAAGTCACAATTCCTCGGGATAGTTTCATCATCAGCTCCTTGTATGAGATGCGCTAAATAAGCATAGCACCGTGAGTGTAAATAACTGTCTACACGCCGTGTCAGGGGAACGGCATCAGCAAAAGGGGTATAAACCGCCGCGCAGCGGCTACTGCGCGGTCGGCTTTAACAGGGAGGGGCCGGAGGTTTTATGCTCCGCCAGATACTGGTGCTGGAAGATGCACATCCGGATGGTGTTGCGGTATTCGCCGTTAATAAAAAATTCATGAATCAGCTCGCCTTCAACCATAAAACCCAGCTTACGGTAGATGTGGATCGCCTTTTCATTCTCTTTATCGACAATCAGGTACAGCTTATAGAGGTTAAGTACGGTAAAGCCGTAGTCCATCGCCAGCCTGGCCGCGCGCGAAGCAAGACCTTTTCCCTGATATTCCGGCGAGATAATAATCTGAAACTCCGCCCGGCGGTGAACGTGGTTAATTTCCACCAGCTCAACCAGACCCGCTTTTTCACCGTCACACTCCACGACAAAGCGACGTTCGCTCTGATCGTGAATATGTTTATCGTAAAGATCGGATAACTCAACGAAGGCTTCGTAAGGCTCTTCAAACCAGTAGCGCATCACGCTGGCGTTGTTATCGAGCTGATGGACGAAACGTAAATCTTCACGCTCGAGCGGTCGCAGCTTAACATTGAGGGCGCTTGCCATAGCAAATTCTTAGCGTCTGTATTTATCCACGATTAAGGGGCGATAACGCGACCGGTGCGGCGGTCGAGGCAGCGCAGGGTGTTCGGCTCCCAGTACGCATTGATATTGGCGCTTTGCTCGCAGCTGTCGCGATTATCAAAAGCCGCGTCCGCTTTATCCCACTCTTTTTCCGCGCGCTTGTTCACCTTCTGACGCAGGCTGCGCGTATCATTCCATTGTTCTTTTTGCATTTCCGCCTGCTGACGACTCAGGGCGTTGTCGCCGGATTCAATCACCAGCCTGCTGGTTTCAGCCTGAGCAGACGCGGTGTAAACGACAGCGCCAAGCAGCAGCATTGCCGTCAGGCACAGGCGTTTGCTGAATGTAATGTTCATGGCAAATTCCTTTCATGAGTGGGGTAAAAATTCATCACTTGCCGGCAAATTCTACACTATTCGCGGCGTCTGGCATACCCATCTGAAAATCAGGGATAAGCCGCATTAAGGAAGATAGACCCTGAATTAAGCAGGGTTAAATTGTGATCTCCCGATGATTTTTTGATCATCATACTTGTATGGTAGTAATGAAGTGCCTAAATTTCCTGTATCACTAATTGGATGTAAGGAAAGCGCATGGAAAGTATAGTGATTCATCAGCCAGATCGTCTGGCGATTGAGCAGCGTGAAATACCGGTTCCGGCGAAGGGAGGGCGTGGCGCGCATTGTGCTGATGGGATTCTCCAGCGAACCCTGTCAGATTACGCAGCAGGGCATTCTCGGAAAAGAACGGTCCCTTTTTTCATCACGACTGAATGCGCGCAAATTCCCGACGGTTATTGCGTGGATGGCGCAGGGATTAATCGATCCAGAGAAATTGATTACCCATCAATTTGATTACCACCGCGTTACTGACGCACTCGATATATTTGAGAAAGATCAGCGTAAGTGCTGCAAAGTGTTAATTACTTTTACTGCATAACAATAATCTAATGCGTTAAATTCCCGCTTGCCGGGTTTTTTTGCGGTACGCATCGACTCTGTAGAGATAGCTTATATGAATACAGCAAAACACGAAAGAAGTACTCAGGATCTGGTGCGCGCGGCCGTTTCCGGCTGGTTAGGCACCGCGCTTGAATTTATGGATTTCCAGTTATATTCCCTCGGCGCCGCGCTGGTGTTCCACGAGATATTTTTCCCGGAGCAGTCGGCGGCTATGGCGCTTATTCTGGCGATGGGTACCTACGGCGCGGGCTATATTGCCCGTATCGTCGGCGCGTTTATATTTGGCAAAATGGGCGACAGCATCGGGCGTAAAAAAGTGCTGTTTATTACCATTACCATGATGGGGATCTGCACTACATTAATCGGGGTGCTGCCTACCTATGCGCAGATTGGTATTTTTGCGCCGGTACTGCTGGTGACCTTGCGTATTATTCAGGGGCTGGGAGCAGGGGCCGAAATATCCGGCGCTGGCACTATGCTGGCGGAATATGCGCCAAAAGGAAAGCGCGGCATTATCTCTTCGCTGGTAGCGATGGGCACCAACTGCGGTACGCTCAGCGCAACGGCTATCTGGGCGGTGATGTTTTTCGCCCTTGACCGCGAGGAGCTGGTGGCATGGGGATGGCGCGTTCCGTTCCTGGCAAGCGTGGTGGTGATGATCTTTGCGATCTGGCTGCGTATGAACCTGAAAGAAAGCCCGGTGTTTGAGCAGGTCAACGAAAATGACGCGCCTGCCGCCGCCGCGCCGGCTGACGCTTCACTGGGGGCGATGTTCACCAGCAAATCTTTCTGGCTGGCGACCGGCTTACGTTTTGGTCAGGCGGGTAATTCAGGGCTTATCCAGACCTTCCTGGCGGGCTATCTGGTCCAGACGCTGATGTTCAATAAGTCCATCCCGACGGATGCGCTGATGATAAGCTCCGTTATCGGCTTCATTACCATCCCATTGTTAGGCTGGCTGTCGGATAAATACGGGCGTCGCTTGCCTTATATTATCCTCAATATTTCAGCGATCGTACTCGCTTACCCGATGCTGTCGATTGTGGTCGATAAAACCTACAGTCCGGGAGTCATCATGACCGCCCTGATTGTTATCCATAACTTTGCGGTGCTGGGGCTGTTCGCGCTGGAAAATATCACCATGGCGGAAATCTTTGGCTCGCGCAATCGCTTTACCCGCATGGCGATCGCCAAAGAAGCAGGTGGGCTGGTGGCTGTGGGTTTTGGCCCGGTGCTGGCAGGGATCTTCTGTAACATGACCGGCAACTGGCTGCCGATCCTGGCGATGATTATCGTTTACTCTCTGATTGGCCTGATCTCAGCGCTGCTGATGCCGGAAGTGTGCGACCGCGATCTGCGTATTGCTGAAGATGCGGCGGAAGAGAGTGGCAGTAAGCAAAATCTGGCTAACGTCAGCCGTATTTAATCCCTTTTCAATGAGGCGGTTCCGCGCTGGCGGAGCCGCCTTTTTTTTCATCATCTGCTTAAACACCTGTCGTGAGAAAGGTCATTTTTGTGATCTGAATGGAAAAACATACTGCTTATACATGTATGGTAGTATGCGCCAGGCGTAGATTCTCACTCTCACCATTAAGAGGTACGAATCACATGGGATTCATTAACGATCGTTTTATGATCGACAATGAGGCTGGCGTCCGGCTCTATCGGGAGGTCGCGAAAGATCTGCCGATCATCGATTATCACTGTCATCTTGAAGCAAAAGCTATTTTCGAAAACGACGCTTTCGAGGATATTACCCAGCTCTGGCTGGCGGGCGACCACTATAAATGGCGCGCCATGCGCGCTAACGGCATTGATGAACGCTTTATTACCGGTGACGCCAGCCCGGAAGAGAAATTCCAGGCATGGGCGCAAACCGTCGAAGCCGCGTTTGGCAACCCGCTTTATCACTGGACCCATCTTGAACTCAGTCACTATTTTGACTGCCATCAGACTCTCGACAGCCATAACTGGCGTGAAGTAATGGAGCACTGCAACCGCCTTCTTAAGCAGCCGGATTTTACACCGCGTCACTTAATGGCGCGCTCGAACGTTGAGGTTATTTGCACCACCGATGCGCCTCTCGATTCACTGGAATATCATCGTCTGCTCCAGCAGGACGAGACTTTCGCTATTAAGGTGCTGCCTACCTTCCGCCCCGATGAGGTATTCAGCGACGATCCCCGGGCGTTTGCCGGGTTCACAACGCAGCTTGCCCAGGCGACGGGCGAAGAGATGACCTCTTTCGATCGCTTTTCCGCGGCGCTGAAAAAACGCATTGCCTGGTTTCATGACGTGGGGTGCCGTATTTCCGATCACGGTCCGGTCAGCATTGAATATCTGCCTGCGACAGCCGGGCAGGTAAATGACCTGTTTTGCCGTAAAGCGTCAGGGGAAGCGCTGACCACCACTGAAGAATGTCAGCTTAACAGCGCCATTTTCGTGATGCTCGCCGGGCACTACAAAGCGTTTGGCTGGGCAATGCAAATTCACTTTGGCGCCATCCGCAACAATAACAGCCGTATGTACCAGCAGGTGGGGATCAACGCTGGCTTTGATTCAGTGAACGATCAGTCTGCTCTGGCCGCATCCCTTAACCGACTGCTGGACGCAATGGCGCAGGCAAACGCGCTGCCGAAAACCATCCTGTATAACCTCAACGCTATCTATAACGACGTAGTGGCGACCACCATCGCCAATTTCCAGAGCGCTGAGTTCGGGGTGAAATCGCCGATGCAGTTTGGTTCCGGATGGTGGTTTAACGACACCCGACGCGGTATGGAAAATCAGCTTAACAGCCTGGCCGATCAGGGGCTGCTGATGCATTTCGTCGGCATGTTGACCGATTCCCGCAGTTTTGTTTCTTACACCCGCCACGATTATTTCCGCCGGATCCTCTGCAATCTTATTGGCGGCTGGGTGGAGAAAGGTGAAGTCCCCGATAATCAGGAAATACTGACGCGAATGATTAGAAATATTTGTCACGATAACGCGAGTAATTATTTCAACTTTTAATCCGGTCTGACGAGGATAGCTCATGGCTCGTACCAACAGAAAAATAACGATTCCGGTCAGTATCGGTTATGGTCTGACGGATATTATGGGAGGAGGCGCGTTTACCGTTATCGGCGCCTGGCTGCTTTATTTCTATACTACCTTTGTCGGCCTGTCGCCGGTAGAAGCCGCCTCAATTGTGGCGATCGCAAGGATTGTCGATGCGATTGTCAGCCTGTTTATGGGCTCGTTTACGGACCATTTCTATAAAAACGCGTTGGGGAAAAAATTTGGCAGACGGCGCTTCTTTCTGCTGATTGGCGCGCCGTTAATGCTGGTCTACATTCTGCTGTGGGTGACCGGAATGAATTTCTGGTTCTACCTGGCGGTTTATCTGGCGTTTGAAATTATCGCTGCGATGGTGCTTATTCCGTGGGAAACCTTACCGTCAGAAATGACCAAAGATTTTAATTCCCGGACGAAGCTCTCTACCTGTCGCATGTTCCTTTCTGCATCCGGTACGTTCCTCGCAACGTTTATTCCGGGCCTGCTGATCGGCTATTTTGGCGAGCACGATCCAAACGCCTATTTCATTAACGGCGTGGTCTTCGCCGTTATGTTTATGCTGTGCGTGTTTATCTCCTGGAAAGTCACCTGGGAGCGCGAGCTGACGCCTGAAATGTTGCAGGAACTGGAGCGCAGCCATCAGCCGTCGACCTTTGGCGAGAAAGTGGCGAAAGTGGGGCAGCTGTTTAAAGAGTATGCCTCAACGCTGAAAGTGCGCGCCTTCCGTAAACACCTGGCGATCTACCTGTTCTCGTTTACGGCTAAGGATGTGTATAACACCGTATTCGTTTTCTTTTGCGTCTACTGCCTGAACGTGTCGTCGTCGCTGGCGGGTACGCTGCTGTCAATGAGTATTGTCGGGCTGCCGGTGACGCTGCTTGCCGGCGTCGCCATCATCAAATACGGGCCGTCACGCCTCTATGTGTTTGCCTATACCCTGATGATGCTGTGTCTGGTCGGTCTGTTTATGGTTTACCAGTTCCCGACGGACAGCAAAGTGACGCTGCTGGTGATCCTCGCCGGGCTGTATCAGGTCGGGCGCTGCGTACTGGAGTTTACGCCGTGGAACGTCTTTCCGTTCATCCCGGATATCGATGAGATGATCACCCGCCAGCGTCGGGAAGGTTTATTCGCCGCAGTGATGACCTTCTCACGCAAAACCACCGTCGCCATCGCCACCTTTATCGTCGGGCTGATGCTGCAAAGCGGGGGCTTTGTGAAAGGCAGCCAGGCCCAGCCGGAACAGGCGATTAACACCATTGCGACGCTTCTGTTTGCCGGAACCGCAGGTCTGTTACTGCTGGCGCTGTGGCAGGCGGTCACTTTCCATCTCAACAAGCGCACGCACAAAATCTTTGTTGATGAAGTGGATCGGTTAAAAGCACACGGCGCGAAGCAGGATGTGGATCCTGAAACCCGGCGGATTGTCGAAGACCTGACCGGGTACAACTATGACGCGTTATGGTGCGAAAACGCGCCGCAGACCGCGGAACCGGTTAAATCCGCGGTCACGCTGGGCTGACTGACGTGGCAGCGCTGATCCGCAGGCTAAAGGTCAGTGCTGTCACATAACTTTAAAATGATGTTATACCAATTGGCGAAAGCTTAATTCAAATCAAAACATACAACCATACAGGCGTTACTCTGAAACCGTCCTGATTTAATACAAAGTAGGTCATACAATGCAAAACACGCTCTTAACGGCAAAGGCTACTCTGCCTGGCTACGATCGCAACAAGCTGGTTCCACGTATTGTTCATCTGGGTTTTGGCGCGTTCCATCGCGCGCACCAGGGAGTCTATACCGACATTCTGGCGGCTGAACATAACAGCGACTGGGGCTACTGCGAAGTCAACCTGATCGGCGGCGAGCAGCAAATTGCCGACCTGAAACAGCAGGATAACCTCTACACCGTGGCGGAAATGTCAGCGGATGCCTGGACCGCGAGAGTGGTCGGCGTGGTTAAAAACGCGCTGCATGCTCAGGTTGATGGTCTGGAAGCGGTGCTGGCAGCCATGTGTGAGCCGCAGGTGGCTATCGTCTCGCTGACCATCACCGAGAAGGGATACTGCCATTCGCCGGCAACCGGCGAGCTGATGCTGGATCATCCGATGATCGTCGCCGATCTGCAGAATCCTCAGCAGCCGAAAACCGCGCCGGGCGTGGTGGTGGAAGCGCTGGCACGCCGTAAAGCGGCGGGTTTACCGGCCTTTACCGTAATGTCCTGCGATAATATGCCGGAAAACGGTCATGTTATGCGTAACGTGGTCACTGCCTATGCCCGCGCGGTTGATGCGGATCTGGCCGCGTGGATCGAACAGCACGTCTCGTTCCCGTCCACCATGGTTGACCGTATCGTACCGGCCGTCACCGCTGACACGCTGGATAAAATTGAACAGCTGACCGGCGTGCGCGATCCGGCTGGCGTGGCGTGCGAGCCATTCCGGCAGTGGGTCATTGAGGATAATTTCGTTGCCGGTCGTCCGGAGTGGGAAAAAGCGGGCGCTGAGCTGGTGGCCGACGTGATCCCGTTTGAAGAGATGAAGCTGCGTATGCTGAACGGCAGCCACTCCTTCCTTGCCTATCTGGGTTATCTGGCGGGCTATCAGCACATCAATGACTGCATGGGTGATGAAAACTACCGTGTTGCCGCCCGTGCGCTGATGCTTAAAGAGCAGGCGCCAACGCTGAAGGTGCAGGGCGTGGATTTAACCCGCTATGCCGATCTGCTGATTGAGCGCTATAGCAACCCGGCGCTGCGTCACCGCACCTGGCAGATTGCGATGGACGGCAGCCAGAAACTGCCTCAGCGTATGCTCGACTCTGTGCGCTGGCATCTGGCGCACAACAGCAGTTTCGACCTGCTGGCGCTGGGCGTGGCGGGCTGGATGCGCTATGTCGGCGGCGTGGATGAGCAGGGCAATGCCATTGAAGTCAACGATCCGCTGCTGCCGGTAATTCAGAAAGCGGTGGAATCCAGTGCGGAAGGCGAAAGCCGCGTTGAGGCGCTGCTGGGTATTGAGGCTATTTTCGGCAATGAGCTGCCGCGTGTCGAACTGTTCACCAGTAAAGTAAAAGCAGCCTATCAGGCTCTGCTGGCGGATGGGGCGAAAGCGACCGTGGCGAAATATGCCGCGAATCTGAAGTAACGCTTTATCTGTTGCCGGATGGCGCTTTTTTATCCGGCCTGTTCTGAACGGACAGGCCGGAGAAGGGAAACGCCATCTGGCAGTCACACCATTAGTTCATGCCGAGACGAATCAGTTCGACCGGCGCAAACTTACCTTCACAACCTTCCACTTCCACGGTTTTCTCGCGGCGGATTTGCGCGGCGTCCAGACCGTCGGTCATGATCGCGGTGATTCGCCCGGTATGCCCGGTGCCGCTAATCATGACGCGGCTGCCAGTGGTGATTGCGTTACGGTTACGATCGTATGTCATCATGGTGTCTTCTCCTTTCCAACTTACCGTCAAAGCCCGTGGGCTCTGGTCCCACGTAACGGGCGCTATATAAATACGCTCATCAGTACGGACTTTTTTTGTTTTTGATCAAGCTCACATCTTTTTTGCGGCAGATATGATGGGGGAGAGAAGATTGTTGCCTCACCCACGGCGGGGTGAGGTTGGGGAGGGAATTACTCTTCGGTAAACCAGTCGCTGTTTTCCTGACGGATCAGCTGAACCGACTCGCCAATTTCCTGCAGGTGCTGCGTCATGGCTGTCTCGACGGCATCGGCGTCATGCTTTTCCAGCGCCGAAAAAATGTCCTGATGCTGGCGCAGCAGCATCTCTGGCGGCGAGACGTGATCGAGACTCATATAGCGCACCCGGTCGATGGTGGCCTTAATATTTTCGATGGTGTCCCAGGCCAGCTGGCAGTCGGCGATAAGCGCCAGCTTCTGGTGAAAATCGTCATCCAGCTCAAAAAAATCATTCAGCTGCTTACGTTCAATGGCAATGCGCTGCTGATTAAGATTCTGCTCAAGCTGATAGCACTGGCTGTCCGTTATCATCGCCGCCGCCCGGCGCGCCACCGCGCACTCAATAGCCTGGCGCACAAAGCAGCCGTTTCGTACCTGTGATAATGAGATTTTATTGACGTAACTGCCGCGCTGGGGACGGATCTGAATTAAGCCGTTCTCCGCAAGCTTAATAAAGGCTTCCCGCACCGGCTGGCGTGACACCTCAAAGCGCACGGAGATCTCTTTTTCGGACAGGGGGGTGCCCGGCGCAATAAGGCAGTGAACGATATCACGACGAAGGATGCGATAAATCTGCTGATTTACGGGCTGTGTGGGATTGAGTTGCGTTTCGACGGTCATTCGCTCTTACTTATTAGAAAGTTAACGTCTGGATTCTACCACTTTTTTGCCGCGAGCTATACCCGGCCCGCAGGCCGGGATGAAAATTTAACCACGATGAACGCTCAGTCCGGCGAAAGATTGCGTGACGGGCATCATTTCGACGGTGTTAATGTTCACATGGGCAGGCAGCGTGGCGACCCACCAGACCGCTTCCGTAACGTCTTCCGGGGTCAGCGCGACGGTATTTTCGTAGGTTTTACCGGCTTTGGCGTCATCGCCTTTAAACCGCACGTTTGAAAATTCCGTTCCGCCCACCAGGCCGGGCTCGATATCGGTGACGCGAACGGCGGTGCCGTGCAGATCGGTACGCAGATTCAGACTGAACTGGCGGACAAAGGCCTTTGTCGCGCCATACACATTGCCGCCGGCATAAGGCCAGCTTCCGGCGGTGGAGCCGATATTGATGATATGTCCGCGGTTGCGTTCGACCATGCCGGGAAGAACGGCGCGGGTCATATACACCAGACCTTTGTTGTTGGTGTCGATCATGGTTTCCCAGTCTTCAACGCTGGCTTTATGCGCAGGTTCCAGCCCCAGCGCCAGACCGGCATTGTTTACCAGCAGATCGATCTCGCGCCAGCCGTCAGGCAACGACGCCAGCATCTCTTCAATGGCGGCGCGGTTGCGGACATCCAGCTGCGCCGTAAGCACATTGTCGCCGAGCGACGCTTTAAGCGCCTGCAGGCGGTCATGGCGACGGCCGGTGGCAATGACTTTATGCCCATTTTCAACAAAACGACGTGTAATGCATTCACCAAAACCTGCGGTTGCTCCGGTTACTAAAACGATCATCTCACTGTTCCTCAACGCTTTTTACGTTCTACTACCATAGCACGCCATTGACGCGGATCGGTAATGCTGGTTGACAGGATTGCGGTCTTTTCCGCGGAAGCCTACTCTAATGACAAATCGTTTACAGGAGTGAAAGATGTCGTCGACGAATCCGTTTTTCAGTACCAGCTCGCTACCGTACCATGCCCCGCGCTTTGATCTGCTTGAAGTCGGTCATTATCGTCCCGCGTTTGATGAAGGCGTGCGGCAGAAGCGGGCGGAGATAGACGCCATTATTCATAATGCCGATGCGCCTGATTTTGTAAATACGGTGCTGGCGCTTGAGCAGAGCGGCGAATTGCTGACGCGGGTTACCAGCGTCTTTTTCGCCATGACGTCGGCGCACACCAGTGATGAATTACAGCGGCTCGACGAGGCATTTTCCGCTGAACTTGCCGGGCTGGCTAATGATATCTGGCTCAATGGGAAGCTGTTTGCCCGCGTGGACAGCGTCTGGCGACAGCGCGAGACACTGGGGCTGGACGAGGAGTCTCTGCGTCTGCTGGAGGTGTTGCACCAGCGTTTTGTGCTTTCCGGCGCACGGCTCAGCGATGACGACAAGGCGCAGCTTCGGGCGCTTAATACCGAGGCGGCCACTCTGACCAGCCAGTTTAACCAGCGGCTCCTGGCGGCGAATAAATCCGGCGGCCTGCTGGTCAATGAGGTTAGTCAGCTTGCGGGGCTCAGCGAAGATGAGATTGCGGCGGCGCGAGAAGCGGCCCGTGAAAAAGGCCAGCAGGACGGCTGGCTTATCCCGTTACTCAACACCACGCAGCAACCGGCGCTCAGCGCGCTGCGTGACCGACAGACCCGTGAAGCATTATTTACTGCTGGCTGGCGTCGGGCTGAAAAGGGCGATGAGAACGATACCCGCACGATTATCCAGCGGCTGGTCGCGATTCGCGCCAGTCAGGCGCAATTGCTGGGCTTCCCGGATTACGCGTCGTGGAAAATCGCCGACCAGATGGCAAAAACGCCGCAAGCGGCGCTGGCCTTTATGCGCGCCATCGTGCCTGCGGCGCGTCAGCGTGCGTTGAGTGAACTGGCGGACATTCAGCGGGTAATTGACGATGAAGAGGGGGGCTTTAGCGCCGAGGCATGGGACTGGGCGTTTTATGCTGAGCAGGTGCGTCGCGAAAAATACGATCTCGATGAGTCCCGGCTTAAACCCTACTTTGCCCTTGATACGGTATTGCAGGAGGGGGTGTTCTGGACCGCCAGCCAGCTGTTCGGCATTAAGCTGGTTGAGCGATTTGATATTCCGGTCTACCACCCGGATGTCCGCGTCTGGGAGATTTTCGACCATGATGGCAGCGGGCTGGCGCTTTTTTACGGTGATTTTTTTGCCCGGGATTCGAAAAGCGGCGGCGCATGGATGGGGAATTTCATTGAGCAATCAACTCTGAATCAGAGCCGTCCGGTTATCTATAACGTCTGTAATTATCAAAAACCGGCGCCAGGACAACCAGCGCTGTTACTCTGGGATGATGTCGTGACGTTATTCCATGAGTTCGGTCATACCCTGCATGGACTGTTCGCCACCCAGCGTTACGCCACGCTTTCCGGCACCAATACCCCGCGTGATTTCGTTGAATTCCCTTCGCAGATCAATGAGCACTGGGCCAGTCATCCCGTCGTGTTTGACCGCTTTGCCCGTCATTACGCCACCGGCGAGAGAATGCCAGCGGCATTGCAGGAGAAGATGCGCAAGGCCAGCCTGTTCAACAAGGGCTACGATATGACTGAACTGCTCAGTGCGGCGCTGCTCGATATGGGCTGGCACAGCCTCAGCGTGGCGCAGGCGCAGCAGGAGGTGGAAGCGTTTGAAAAGCAGCTGCTGGCGGCGGAAAACCTCGATCTTCCGCCAGTACCGCCGCGCTACCGCAGCAGCTACTTCGCCCATATCTTCGGCGGCGGCTATGCGGCGGGCTATTATGCCTATCTCTGGACGCAGATGCTGGCCGACGATGGCTATCAGTGGTTCGTGAAGCAGGGCGGATTAACGCGTGAAAACGGGCAAACATTCCGCGAAGCGATTTTGTCGCGCGGGAACGGCACTGATTTAGCAGAACTTTATCGCCAGTGGCGCGGTCACGATCCGCAGATTGAGCCGATGCTGGAAAATCGTGGACTGAACGAGTAAGGGCTTATATGCCTGCCAAATTAACCGGGCGCGACGCCCGGTTTTTTGGTGCCAAACCCGATAAATTGACCGGTTAAAGGGGGCCGGTATTGCCAGTCGGTTTTGCTGTTGCGCTTGTCCAGCTTGCAATACATCAACACGTAGTGTCAGTGACTACTTAAAATATTTATCCAGGGGATCGTAATGCCGGTATTTTCTGTAGAAGAATAACCAGTAGAAAAACCCAAGAGCGGCTCCGAGTCCTGCAAATTTTAAGTAAAGCATTTTGCGGGAACTTAGAAGGCTTCCAAATGAATACGAATTTTTCCATATATCAATAATTGCACCGTTTATCACCAGATCGGTAAGCAGCGCGAGTAAAGGAAGGGCGACGGCGTATGCCGCCGAGAGGTAGATAAGAATTGCAATTCTGAATTTTATATGTACGTTCATACCCTGAATTTTTGACATTTATTTGGAGCATAACATATCAAAATTTAGCCTGACTTCCGTCATTTTTTTATTGGCGTCATAAAGGTCATCTTCGGGTGTCTTTTTTATTGCCATATGAATCGTGTCGTTTGTGGGTTGAAGGTAATAGTGGCTTGACTCCAGTTTTCTTTGTTAAGTATTTTCTCTATGCAGTGTGTGGCGTAAAGGTCATCTGGTGGAGTGAAAGAGGTATATTCGCTTTCGCTAGTTAATCTGAAGTCATGTATAGCTGCGATTACTGTGCGTCCGTCATTGTCAATGCTCCGGAAACAGGTAATCCTCGCTTCGTAAAACGTGTCGGGCAAGCCCTCCAGCATGCATCCAGTGGCCCATTGCAAAAGCTGTTCATTTGAATGTTCCGGCTGAGTGGTCGGTGCTTCTTGCTGCTTGCCTATGAGCTGCTTAAATGTGTTGAGAAAGGAAAACATGTCACTTCCTTGGTTTTTCAAAGTAAGCATAGTATTGCAATCAAGCTGGATAGATCCGTCTTAAGGATAATATCCCTGCCAAGGGATAACGCCATTGATATCCCCACCTGAGGATAAGCCTGTGGAGTACTAAAGCGAAAAGCAATGCAGTAGTAATGATGCTGCTGCGTGCCGCGTAATGGCGACCAGGTATAGCAGACCATTGTGAGGGTAAATGAGGTGATATTTTGCCCCGATGCTGAAGCACCGGGGGCTGGCGGAGTAAACGCCGTCGGGCGCCGTTATTTTTCGTCGCGCAGCAGAGCCAGCAGCTGCGCGACGGCAAAGCGTACGGCCTGATCGAGTACTTCCTCACATTCGCCGACAAAGTGCTGCATTACCGTATAGACCGTGTCGTGAATGGCCAGGGCAAACCAGACGGTGCCGGGCGGCGTACCGTCTTCGCCGCCTTCCGGACCGCCGTAGCCACTTACCGCGATGCTGACATCCACCCTGGCATGTTTTTGCGCGCCCACCGCCATTTCCGCGACCACCGCTTCGCTGACGGCGGTATGGATATCGAGGGTACTTTTCTGCACGCCCAGAATCAGGGATTTCGCTTCATTGGTAAAGGTGATAAAACCGACGCCGTAAAACTCTGGCGTATCGCTGCTGGCGCACAGCGCGGACGCCAGTTTGCCGCCGGTACAGGACTCGGCGGTCGTCAGGCGCAGGCCGCGTTCGGTCAGCAGCGTCCCCAGCGCGTTGGTCAGGGTATCGATAGCGGTGTTATCCTGCAAAGTAACGACTTTATGTTGCGGTATTTTCATCATGATTGTTCATTCTCTGGAATAATAGAAATTTGTCCGTTTCTTTCCAGTATGGCATATTTAATTTGTTTCAATTCCAGAAGGCCGTGATTCTGACGGGCGGCGAGCATAATATCATCGCAGGAGATGCTGACCTTTTGCAGTTTATCCTGATGAGCAACCCCATGATCCACCAGAATAACCGGCGCGCCGTCAATGACGTTTTCAGCACCGGGAATTTTCTTTTTCAGGTAGCCAAATAAAATATCCACCACCACCAGCGTAATAATGGTCAGCATTGCGCCGGTGACCGAGAAGTCTTCCCCCAGCAGGGCTTGCTGAGTCGCTTCACTGATAATCAGCAGCAGGATCAAATCGAAGCTGGTCATTTGCATTAAGGTCCGCCTGCCCGCTATTTTGATAACAATCAGTAATATCAGGTAGATAGCGACCGCTCTGAGAACCATATCCATCATCGGCTCCTAAGGATAAATCCATTGAGAAATCACCAGCGCCGGCTCGTCATTCGCCGAAATAGCGGTGTGAAAATAGCCCGGCTTCTGCGGCTTAGCTGTTATCCGGACGGTGACGTTGTCATTGTCTGACGACGGCGCGTAATACAGAATCAGCTGGTCGTTATGGCTGTACATCTTGTCGGGCTGAGGGGTGACCATCTCCGTCTGGAAGGCGGTGGTGAAGTCTTTACCCAGCCGCAGCGTCAGATCGGAGGCGGCGTTGCGAACGCTGATTTTCAGCGTGTCATCTTTCAACAGACGGCCATATTTTTCATATTCAACGTGAAAGCGCTGGCTGTCGTTTGTTGCCTGTGAGGCGCTAAAGTAGCCGTTGGAAAATAATCCGACTGACGCCGCTATAATAATCAACAGCAGAAACGTAAAGCCGATTCGTCTGAATTTATCTTCAAAATTAAGCGCTCTGCGGCTTTCTTCTATGAAAGGAATAGCGTGTTTCGCTTCGTCAGACCCTGGCATCTTCTACCTGCCTGTTTATGATGGTTAACGGTACCTGCTTGATTTTATTTAAGTAGACGCGCCAGCAGGTGGTTAATTTGTAAAATTTAAAAATAGCAACCAGACTTAATAAGTCAAACCGAACGCCAGAAGGGGAAAGAATGAAACTTAACATAATTGCTTTAGCGGGTATTCTTATCATGCCTTACGCGTTAGCGGCCGATGAAGGTGGATTAAAAAAAGATGCTGCTCCGCCGCCGCCGCATGCGATTGAGGATGGCTATCGCGGCGCTGAAGATGCGAAAAAAATGACCGTTGAATTTGCTAAAACTATGCATGACGGGGCAACGGTATCCCTGCGCGGCAACCTGATTGATCACAAAGGCGACGATAAATATGTATTCCGCGATAAGTCGGGAAAAATCGATATGATTATTCCGGCGTCCGTGTTTGACGGGCGTGAGGTGCAACCGGATCAGATGCTCAGTATTACTGGCAGCCTTGATAAAAAATCAACGCCACCGGTGGTGCGGGTTACTCACCTGCAAAAATAAGACTTAACGCAAACAGCGGCGGCCATTGTCTGTTTTACGCAATATAACAGATGAGCAAAGGTGTAAAGTGTGCAGTATATCTTGTCTCTTTACAAAACAGGCCGTTGCCTGACATAACTCTGCAATCGTTATGCTAGATTTTTATTAACCGATTGATTAATGGATTAAACACTTAAGTCTGGAGGATATATGCAGCGATTTTTACACAAAAAATTAACGGGCAAACGCTGGAATTTGCGACCCGAAACGCAGGATCTACAACATGCGCGTTCCGCTGAGCAGTGGTCTGGCCGAACGGCATGTTGCGACAGTAAAAAAGAGTGGAAGCGCGTCTCTCAGGATGCGCAGCGTTCCGTTGTTTAACTTCCATTGACACAAGGCGTGGTAAGTTGTTTTCCGATTCGTTGTCGCGCACGAAGTGCATTGGCTGCGAAAAGAGTAAAACAAATCTATCCATGCAAGCATTTTACCGTCGGTTCTCCGGCGGTTTTTTTTATTTCTTACGTATAAAAAAGGCCCCTTGTGCAAAATCTGCGACAAGGGGCCTGGTCGGTGAGGAGTTATCTCCGTTCATTAATCATCCCATTTATGACTGAAATAGGCGGCCAGAAATCCGGAGAATAAGATTACTCCCAATACTGCCATAAATACGTTGATATTTCCGAGCATGTTTGCCTCCATTTAATTAATTGTCAGTTTCCTCGCTTACCTTAATTTCTTCAGGTGAGTGAAATAATAGCAGCTGTAATCTAAATATAAGCTGAATTAAGTGATTATTTGGTTAAAAGAGTAAATTTTTTACGATATCGCGATGGCGACCCCTTTGCCGCAAAGACGAACGGAAGATGAATTTATTTCAACTGCCATGAATTTATCTCGTTTGCCTGCACGGGCATAGCATGACAATCTGGACGCATAGCCATCCAGAAGTCTGAGTATTCAAATAAGAAACTATCACGTCCGGAAATCAGTACCGGACGGCAAAGGAGAACGCATGCAAAGACAACAGCCCCCGTATCGCGCAGAAGTGGTTGGCAGCTTTTTACGCCCCGATGTTATTAAGCAGGCCCGCCAGCAGTTTTCCCGCGGCGAACTGAGCGCGCAGCAGTTGCGTGCCGTGGAAGATGAGGCTATTCGCCGCGTGGTGGAGCAGCAGTGCGCCTGCGGCCTGCACGTCGTCACCGACGGGGAATTTCGCCGGGCGTGGTGGCATTTTGACTTTTTTGACGGTTTACAGGGTGTTGAGCGCTACGATGCGGAGCAGGGTATCCAGTTCAACGGCGTGCAGACCAAAGCCCACGGGGTACGCGTGACAGGAAAACTCGCGTTTGGCGATCATCCGATGCTGGAGGATTTTCGCTATCTGAAAAGCATCAGCGGCGACGCGCAGCCGAAAATGACCATTCCCAGCCCCAGCGTGCTGCATTTTCGCGGCGGACGTAAGGACATCGATGTCACGGTATATCCGCAGCTGGACGCCTATTTTGACGATCTGGCGACCACCTGGCGCGACGCCATCCATGCCTTTTACGCCGCTGGCTGCCGCTATCTGCAACTGGATGACACGGTATGGGCCTATCTGTGTTCAGACGCCCAGCGTCAGCAAATTCGCCAACGCGGCGACGATCCGGACGAACTGGCGCGGATTTACGCCAGCGTCATCAACCGTGCGCTGGCCGATAAACCTGCCGATCTGACGGTGGGCCTGCACGTCTGTCGCGGCAACTTCCGCTCCACCTGGATTTCGGAAGGCGGCTATGAACCGGTAGCGGAAGTGCTGTTTGGCGGCGTCAACGTCGATGCGTTTTTCCTTGAGTATGACAACGATCGTTCCGGCGATTTCGCGCCGCTGCGCTTTATCCGTCCGGGGCATCAGCAGGTTGTGCTGGGCCTGATCACCACCAAAAATGGCGAACTGGAAAACCCGCAGGGCGTCAAGGCGCGCCTGCAGGAAGCCACACAGTATGTCGACAAAGCGCAAATTTGCCTCAGCCCGCAGTGCGGTTTTGCCTCAACGGAAGAGGGAAATACCCTCACCGAGGCCCAACAGTGGAGCAAAATTAAGCTGATCACCGAAATAGCCCAACAGGTCTGGTAATTTGCCTCATTAGTGCCCATGGCGCTGCACGCCAATCGCGCAGCGCTGTTTCATTTTGGTTCATCGCCCCTTTCTGGCGCCTTATTCCGCGCGTTAACTTCTTCTGTGCCGTTCTGGCATTCTTTTTGCCTTATTCCTTCTGAACATAATGTTTGCGCCGTTTTGTTTGTCGGCGCGCAGCGGAACTCACAGCAATTTTGTTTTCAGGAGTGAAATTATGCAGCGTCGTACATTACTTAAAGCCTTCGCTCTTTCCGCCTCGGTGGCGGCGATGGGATTCAGTTTCAGCGTTCAGGCCGCCGACACCATTAAGGTCGGCATTATGCATTCGCTTTCCGGCACGATGGCCATCTCCGAGACGCCGCTGAAAGACGTGGCGCTGATGACCATTGATGAAATTAATGCCAAAGGCGGCGTACTGGGCAAAAAGCTGGAGCCGGTTGTGGTGGACCCGGCCTCGAACTGGCCGCTGTTTGCCGAAAAAGCGCGACAGCTTCTGAGCCAGGATAAAGTGGCGGTGGTGCTTGGCTGCTGGACCTCGGTGTCGCGGAAATCGGTATTGCCGGTGTTTGAAGAGCTGAACGGTCTGCTGTTTTATCCGGTGCAGTATGAAGGGGAAGAGATGTCGCCAAACGTCTTTTATACCGGGGCGGCGCCGAACCAGCAGGCGATTCCGGCGGTTGAGTATCTGCTGAGTGAGGATGGCGGCAGCGCTAAACGATTCTTCCTTCTCGGTACGGACTACGTTTATCCGCGCACCACCAATAAGATCCTGCGCGCGTTCCTGCATTCGAAAGGCGTGGCGGATAAGGATATCGAAGAGGTCTACACCCCGTTTGGCCACAGCGATTATCAGACCATTGTCGCCAGCATCAAAAAATTCTCGGCGGGGGGAAAAACGGCGGTGGTTTCCACCATCAACGGCGACTCCAACGTCCCATTTTATAAGGAACTGGCGAATCAGGGGCTGAAAGCGACCGACGTGCCGGTGGTGGCGTTCTCCGTCGGGGAAGAAGAACTTCGCGGTATCGATGCCAGACCGCTGGTCGGTAACCTGGCTGCCTGGAACTATTTTGAATCGGTCGATAACGCCGCTAACCAGAAATTTGTCGCTGACTACCGCGCTTATGCCAAAGCGCATAAATTGCCGAACGCCGATACCGTGGTGACTAACGATCCGATGGAGGCCACCTATGTCGGGCTGCATATGTGGGCGCAGGCGGTTGAGAAGGCGGGCTCTACCGATGTCGATAAAGTGCGTGCGGCTATGGCCGGGCAAACCTTCCAGGCGCCGTCGGGCTTTACCCTGACGATGGACGCCAGCAACCACCACTTACATAAGCCCGTGATGATTGGCGAGATTGAAAGTAACGGTCAGTTCAACGTGGTCTGGCAGACGGAGGAGCCGGTGCGCGCGCAGCCGTGGAGTCCGTTTATCGCCGGTAATGATAAGAAATCGGAACAGCCGGTAAAAATGGCCAGCAACTGATACGGCGCGGCCCTTCTTCGGGAGGGCTGTCTTCGGGGGAGATGGGATGAACGTTATTCGATTTATTCTTGCGGCGCTACTGGCGCTGGGGCTGATGCCGTGGATAGCGCAGGCCAGCGACGCCGATACGTTTGTCGCCGCCAGCCGTACCCAACAGGCGCAGCTGCTGGAGCGGTGGGCGGCGGCACCCGAACCGCAGCGTCTGCCGCTGCTGACGGCGCTGAGCAAGGAAAATGTCTTTACCGACGGCGCGAAGCGGCCGTTCAGCCAGTTCGGTGGGCGGAATATCGCGCTGGGAGCGGCGCAGACGCCAGCCGGGGCGCTGAAGAAGCTGCGTCTGACCAACCGACTGCGTTCGCTGGTTGCCGGAGCGCTGGCGGCGCATCAATTATTAAGTGACAGTGTCACTGAGAGGCGTATGGCCGCCAGCGCGCTTCAGCGCAATGCGCAGCCTGCGATGCTGCCCTATATCCGGGAGCGGCTGGCGCAGGAAACCGACAGCCGGACGCAATCTCTTCTTGGCGGTGTACTGGCGAATCTGCAACTGACCAACCCTGTCGCCGAGGTGCGTCGTCAGGCAATTGTCCTGCTGGGCGACTCCAGCGATCCGGAGATGGAGGCGCGTTTACTACCGTTTACCGATGCCGGACATGAGCCAGACGCCCGGGTTCGCGAAGCGGCGGCGGAGAGCGTGAAGCGCATCCAGCAGCGGATGGCGGTGGCCGATCTGCTCGGTCAGGCATTTATGGGGCTGTCGCTGGGATCGGTATTGCTGCTGGCGGCGCTGGGTCTGGCGATCACCTATGGTCTGCTTGGCGTGATCAATATGGCGCATGGCGAAATGCTGATGCTCGGCGCGTACTGTACGTGGATGGTGCAACAGACGATGGCGCAGCTTGCGCCGCAATGGCTGGCGTTTTATCCGCTGTTTGCGTTGCCGGTGGCGTTTCTCTTTACCGCGGTTGTCGGAATGATTCTGGAGCGCGGGGTGATTCGTCATCTCTACGGACGCCCGCTGGAAACGCTGCTGGCGACGTGGGGGATCAGCCTGATGCTGATCCAGCTGGTGCGCATGACCTTTGGCGCGCAAAACCTGGAGGTGGCGAATCCGCCGTGGCTTTCCGGCGGTGTGCAGGTTTATGCCGGTCTGGTGCTGCCGTGGAACCGTATCGTGGTGCTTGGTTTTACGCTGCTGGTGCTATTTTTCACCTGGCTGGTGCTTAACAAAACGCGGCTTGGTCTGCGGGTGCGGGCGGTGACGCAGAACCGCAGTATGGCGGCCTGCTGCGGAGTGCCGACCGGGCGGGTGGATATGCTGGCCTTTGGCCTCGGTTCGGGAATTGCCGGACTGGGGGGCGTGGCGCTGTCGCAGTTGGGCAACGTCGGGCCGGAACTGGGACAGGGATACATCATCGACTCGTTTCTGGTGGTGGTGCTCGGCGGCGTCGGCCAGCTTGCCGGCAGCGTGGCGGCGGCCTTCGGCCTGGGCGTGTTCAACAAGATCCTTGAACCGCAAATGGGGGCGGTACTCGGCAAGATCGTCATTCTGCTGTTAATCATTCTGTTTATTCAGAAGCGTCCGCAGGGCCTGTTTGCCTTAAAAGGGAGGGTTGCAGACTAATGACTATGCCAATGACCTTAACGATTGCGCGCAAAGCGCCGCGTATCAGCCTGCTGGTCGGCGCGCTGGTCCTGCTGGCGCTGATTATCCTGCCGTTTCTGGCGCTGTTGCCCGCCGAGCATCCGCTGGCGATCTCCGTCTGGACGCTGACGCTGACCGGAAAAATTCTTTGTTATGCGGTGGTGGCCGTGGCGCTGGATCTGGTCTGGGGCTATGCCGGGATGCTGTCGCTGGGGCACGGTATCTTCTTTGCCCTCGGCGGCTATGCCATGGGGATGTACCTGATGCGACAGGCGGCGGGCGAGGGTTTACCGGCGTTTATGTCCTTTCTTTCCTGGACGGAACTGCCGTGGTTCTGGTGGGGAACGCAGCATTTCGCCTGGGCGATGGCGCTGGTAATTCTGCTGCCGGGCTTGCTGGCGCTCATCTTTGGCTGGTTTGCTTTCCGCTCAAAAATTAAAGGCGTCTATTTTTCGATTATGACCCAGGCGCTGACATATGCCGGGATGCTGCTGTTCTTCCGTAACGAAACGGGGTTTGGCGGCAACAACGGTTTTACCGGCTTTACCACTCTGCTGGGCCTGCCGATCACCGCGACCAGCACCCGGGTGGGCCTGTTCCTCGCCAGCGTACTGCTGCTGGTGCTGGCGCTCTGGCTGGGGTTCGCGCTGGCGCGCAGTAAGTTTGGCCGTATCCTCACCGCGGTGCGCGATGCCGAAAACCGGCTGATGTTCTGCGGCTACGATCCAAAAGGCTTCAGGCTGCTGGTCTGGACGCTCTCCGCCATGCTCTGCGGCCTGGCCGGGGCGCTGTATGTGCCGCAGGTCGGGATCATTAACCCCGGCGAGATGTCGCCAACCAATTCGATTGAGGCGGCAATCTGGGTTGCGCTCGGCGGTCGCGGTTCGCTGATTGGGCCGGTCATCGGCGCGGTGATGGTCAACGGGGCGAAAAGCCTGTTTACCGTCATTATGCCGGAGTACTGGCAGCTGTTCCTGGGGCTGATATTCATTGTCGTGACGCTGTTTTTACCGCGCGGCGTGATTGGTCTGTTTCGCAAAGGAGAAAAATAATGCAGCCAGACGAAGGACTTTTTACCCGCCAGATGCCCGGCGATCGCTATCGTCAGCAGACTGACCCGGTGCTGCAACTGGAAAACATCAACGTCAGCTTTGATGGTTTTCAGGCGTTAACCGATCTCACGCTGAATATTGGCGTCGGGGAACTGCGCTGCATTATTGGCCCGAACGGCGCCGGGAAAACCACCCTGATGGACGTCATCACCGGCAAAACCCGTCCGCAAAGCGGTAAAGCGCTGTATGACCAGTCCATCGATCTGACCGCGCTGGATCCAATCGCTATCGCCCGTCAGGGGATTGGCCGCAAGTTCCAGAAGCCCACGGTTTTTGAGGCGCTGACGGTAGAGGAGAATCTCGAACTGGCGATGAAAACCGATAAATCCGTCCGGGCGTCGCTGCGCGCCAGGCTGAGCGACGAACAGCGCGACCGTATCGACGAAATGCTGGGCCTGCTGCGCCTGCGGACAGAAAGGACGCGTCGCGCCGGGCTGCTTTCCCACGGGCAAAAACAGTTTCTTGAGATCGGTATGCTGCTGATGCAGGAGCCGCATCTGCTGCTGCTGGATGAACCCGCGGCGGGTATGACCGATGCGGAAACGGAATACACCGCCGAGCTGTTCCGGACGCTGGCGGGGAAACACTCTTTAATGGTGGTGGAGCACGATATGGGCTTTGTCGAAACCATTGCCGATCGTGTGACTGTGCTCCATCAGGGACGCGTTCTGGCGGAAGGCAGCCTGCGCGATGTGCAGGCTAACGAGCAGGTCATAGAGGTGTATCTCGGGCGCTAAGGAGCGAAGATGCTACAGGTGAATGAACTGAATCAATATTACGGCGGTAGCCATATCCTGCGCGGTGTGACCTTCAGGGCGAACGTTGGCGAGGTGACCTGCCTGCTGGGGCGCAACGGGGTGGGGAAAACCACGCTGCTGAAGTGCCTGATGGGACTGATTCCGGCGCGCAGCGGAACGATTACCTGGCAGGAGAACGATATCACCCGCCGCAGGCCGCATCAGCGGGTGCAGGCTGGCGTGGCGTATGTGCCGCAGGGACGCGAAATTTTCCCCCGCCTGACGGTGGAGGAGAATCTGCTGCTGGGGCTGTCCCGCTTTCCGTCGCGTGAGGCAAAAACTGTACCGGATGAGATATATGCGCTTTTCCCGGTCCTGCGGGAGATGAAGCATCGTCGCGGCGGCGATCTCTCCGGCGGCCAGCAGCAACAGCTTGCCATTGGCCGCGCGCTGGCGAGCCGCCCACAGCTACTGATCCTTGATGAGCCTACGGAGGGTATTCAGCCTTCGGTGATAAAAGAGATTGGCGTGGTCATCAGCCAGCTTGCCCGACGCGGGGATATGGCGATCCTGCTGGTCGAGCAGTTCTACGATTTTGCCGCCGGTCTGGCGGATCAGTATCTGCTGATGTCACGCGGCAGCATTATCCAGCGTGGGCGCGGGGAGAATATGGAAGCAGAGGGCGTGCGCGGCCTGGTGGCTATATGAAATAGCTCAGCACAGCGCAGCCTGTCCCCACGGACGGGCGCGCATCCCTTTGAGCATCAGTATCCAGGCGGCGACAATCGCCGCTATCAGCACTGCAAACAGCGTCCATGCCGGAAAGGCGGTTAAAATTACGCCGCTGGCCAGCGGGTTAACCGCCGCTCCGAGCCAGCCCAGCGACTGGGCGGAAAAATAGCTCGCTTTCATTCCCGCAGGCGCGATGTTATCAATCAGCATATATTCGCCAGGCGCGTAAATGACTTCGCCCAGCGTGAAGATTGCGGCGGCGAGCCCCCACAACAGCAGACTGTTGCCGGAAATCATAAAACCGACAAGGCCAATAACAAAACAGACGGTGCCGAAGGACATCAGCGGACGAATATTGTCCGCCGTCAGCCTGCGACCGACGGCGTACTGCAGGCTGACAACCACCGTTGCGTTAACGGGCAGCACCACCGCCACCACCTTTTCCGCAAAATCGCTGTCAGCCACGACCATCACGTACTGGGAGATACAGGTGGCAAAGGCGCCGCTGACAAATGAGGCGAGAAATGCCGACAGCGTGAACCAGAGCAGCGCTTTATCCTTTAGCAGCACGGACGGTGACCAGGCTACGCTGTTTTCCTCCGTGATCGGCGCTGCCGCGCGCGTAACCAGCAGCTGAATAAACACCAGCGGGAAGGCGGAGCAGAGGGCCGCCAGCCAGAAGGGCAAATTAATGCTCTGCATCACCAGCAGCGTGCCGAGCGGCGGGCCTACGGTCCAGCCGATATTAAGTACCGTATAGTTGAGCGAGAAGATTTTCCCCTTCGCCGTGGGCGACAGATTATCGGCAAACCAGGCCTTCAGCACGGTAGCGAATACGGAATAAGCACAGTTAATCAGGGCAAACAGCAGCACCACCAGCGTGACGCTATGCACCAGCGGAATAGCGATAAAGCCAAAGGCAAATGCCGAGATCGCCAGCAGCATATAGCGCTTTTTATCGAATTTGTCCGCCAGAATGCCGAAACCGAGGCTGAAGACGACGCCGATCGTTAAGGCAATCGTCAGGGCGTAGCCGATCAGATCCACGCTCAACTGGTACTGACGATTAAGATAAATGGTCATAAACGGCAGCGTTGCGCCGCGACCGATAGTCAGTAGCAGGGAGGAAGCGAGTAAAGCAAGGGTGGACCGTCTCAGCGTGTTGTTCATTTATCTGTCCGACATCTGCGCGTGTTGTTATGTTTTATGATCTGTGTCGGTTAAAGGAATATCACGGCAAAAATGTGATGTATAGTGGATAAATTGTTCGCTTGTCTCCTGCGGTCCCTGGCGGAATAAAAGATCTGTCGCTGGCGTTTGTTTTCCGTTACTTTAACTTGTTTACAAAAATTTAATATTTCGGGGCGGCGGTATGACGCGAAAAGACGGGCTGTTGGCGTTACTGGTGGTGGTAGTCTGGGGGTTGAACTTCGTCGTTATCAAGATGGGGTTGCATAATATGCCGCCGCTGATGCTGGCCGGGCTTCGCTTTCTGCTGGTGGCCTTTCCGGCGATCTTTTTCGTTGCGCGGCCCAAAATTCCGCTTTCGCTGCTGCTGGGATATGGCCTGACCATTAGCTTCGGACAGTTTGCGTTTCTGTTTTGCGCCATTAACGTCGGTATGCCGGCAGGCCTGGCGTCGCTGGTGCTCCAGGCGCAGGCCTTTTTCACCATTACGCTCGGCGCCTTTGCCTTTGGTGAGCGCCTGCAGGGGAAGCAAATTGCCGGTATTGCGCTGGCCGTGTTCGGCGTTCTGGTGCTGATTGAATCCAGTCTTAATGGTCAGCACATCGCCTTGCCCGGCTTTCTGCTGACGCTGGCGGCGGCCTTCAGCTGGGCGTGCGGCAATATCTTTAATAAGAAGATTATGCAGCACTCATCGCGTCCGGCGGTGATGTCGCTGGTGGTGTGGAGCGCGCTGATCCCGATTATCCCTTTCTTTGCCGCATCGTTGATGCTTGATGGCGCGGCGAAAATAGCCCACAGCCTGATTGAGATTGATCTCACCACCATTCTGTCGCTGGTTTATCTGGCGTTTGTCGCCACGATTGTCGGCTATGGCATCTGGGGAACGCTGCTCGGCCGCTATGAAACCTGGCGGGTCGCGCCGCTTTCCCTGCTGGTGCCGGTGGTGGGGCTGGCGAGCGCGGCGCTGCTGCTTGGCGAGACGCTGAGCGGGTTGCAGCTCCTCGGTGCGCTGCTGATTATGGCAGGGTTGTACATCAACGTTTTTGGCCTTCGCTGGCGCAAAACGGCACAGGCGCGCGGCTGATAAAAACAACAAAGCCGCATGTGGCCATGCGGCTTATAAGCAGGCTGAATTCGCGCCCGCATGCCTTACAGACGGTGGCGGTTATAATAGGGCACGCCCAGCTCGTCTGACTTGTCGCTTCCGGCGCTCATCGGGGTGAGATCGAACGGCGAGTGTGCCTGCGCGGTCGGAATAACGATCGCGTCGCGATTATCTGACGCCACGGGCCGCGCGGATTGCTCCGCAACGCTCTGGCCTGAGACAGCAAGCAGCAGGGCGAGCATTGCAGAAGACAACAGTTTCATGATTTCCTCGGTTACGTCATTTACAGGCGATGTTTTAGTTACAGTGATTCAACGGATGCAGGTAACGCGATTCGCCATGCATATTGGTAATACGGTATTTATGCGGCGGCACGTCGAAATAGTTTTTAAAGGTCCGGGTCAGCGTCTGCTGCGACTCAAAACCGTAGCGCTCGGCCAGATATAAAATCGGCTCGTTACTTTCTTTTAATTTCTGCGCTATTTCGGTCATTTTACGGCTGCGGATGTACTGGCCTAATGAATGACCGGTCTCTTTTTTGAACATCCGTTGCAGGTGCCATTTGGAGTAACCTGAACGCTCAGACACTTTTTCCAGTGAGAGCGGCGATTCCAGGTTATCTTCGATCCAGTCCAAAATGCTGTGAATGGTGATAGCGTCAGTATTGCGTCTGGACATCGTCATACCTCATTTTTGTTTTTACGGCAGAACTTTCTTAAGTAAATACTCAAGCGTTGCCACTTCGTCGGCCGTTAAGTTTTTTGTTAATTCCTGGTGCAGGTCTTGCCCTACTAATTGATGACATTGCTCACATATTGCCGCGCCGTGTTCGGTGAGTTTCACCAGCACGCCGCGTTTGTCATTCGGGTTAGGGTGTCGGTCAATCCAGCCTTTGCAGACCAGACGGTCGAGCATGCGCGTTAACGCGCCCAGATCGACGGACAGTACTTTTTTCAGTTCAACCGGGGTAATACAGCCCGCGCAGCGGATAGAACAGAGCACCTTAAATTGCGATGCGGTGATATCCAGCGGCGAGAGATAGTCGTTGAGAAGACGATCTTTTTGCTGATTAACCATGTAGATCAGGCGACCCAGCGGGATGATATCGTTGAATAAATCACTGGTGCTATTCACAATGGTTGCCCTGGCAAGTAATTAGTTACGGCAGATAATATTGCCCAGGCAACTATAAGTCAAACGAATGGATTGGCCGATCACACGTTTTGTTAAAAGCGATAAAGCGTGTTTCAGATCACATTTTATTAAATTAATGATAATTAAAGATTATGTTTCCCGACGCTAACGAATCCTTACAGCAGCGCAATGGCTAAGGCTGTGGTTTAGCACGTATACTTGCCGCTAAACGAGCGAAACAGGAATTCAGGCCATTATGATGGAATTGTTTAAAGCGATAGGGCTGGGGCTGGTGGTGATTCTGCCGCTGGCGAACCCGTTAACCACCGTGGCGCTGTTTCTGGGTCTTGCCGGGAACATGAACAGCGCGCAGCGCAACCATCAGTCGCTGATGGCTTCAGTGTACGTATTCGCCATCATGATGGTGGCGTATTATGCCGGTCAGTTGGTCATGAACACCTTCGGGATCTCGATTCCTGGCTTACGTATTGCGGGCGGCCTGATTGTGGCATTTATCGGGTTTCGGATGCTTTTTCCCCAGCAGAAAGCGCATGAATCGCTGGAGGCGAAGAGCAAATCGGAAGAGCTTGAGGACGAACCTGACACCAATATCGCCTTCGTGCCGCTGGCAATGCCGAGCACCGCAGGTCCGGGCACCATTGCGATGATCATCAGTTCGGCGTCCACGGTGCGTAATGGCGCGAATTTCCCTGACTGGGTGATCACCGTCGCGCCGCCGATTATCTTTGCCGCGGTGGCGGTGATCCTGTGGGGGTGCCTGCGTAGCTCCGGGGCGATCATGCGGCTGGTGGGCAAGGGCGGTATTGAAGCGATTTCCCGCCTGATGGGATTCTTACTGGTCTGTATGGGCGTGCAGTTTATTATTAACGGCGTGCTGGAGATTATTCAGACTCTGCATTAACAGACGGGCCGGAGAGGGCGTTCGCTATTCTCCGGCACAGGTTAACGTGCGTCAGCCATGCTGCGGTTGCTCTTCCAGCGACACCGGCCATTTACGAAAGATAATCACTGACCAGATCAGCGCGGCCAGCGCCGGGACGGCGCCGACATAGCCGATAGCCGACATCGACCAGTGTAAACTCACCTGATTGCCCACCAGCGCGCCCGCGCCAATGCCAATGTTAAAAATGCCGGAGAACAGCGCCATCGCCACGTCCGTGGCGTCGGGGGCGATAGCCAGCACTTTTACCTGCATCCCCAGGCCAATCATCATAATGGCAATTCCCCAGAAGAGGCTAAGAACGGCGAGATGCGTTTCGCTGTTGGCGGCTGGCATCAGCAATACCAGACAGGCCGTCAGCAGCATAATGGCGATGCAGATCAGCGCCGAGGCGTGCTGATTGCCAAGCTTACCAAAGACGATGCTACCGAGGATGCCCGCGCCTCCCAGCACCAGCAGCAGAACGGTGGCGAAACTGGCGCTCAGCCCGGCGACCGTCTGCACAAACGGCTCAATATAGCTGTAGGCGGTGTAGTGCGCGGTGACCACGATGACCGTCAGTAAATAGATGCTCATCAGCGCCGGGCGGCGGAACAATAGCGGCAGGCTTTTCAGCGAACCAGAGTGTTCGCTCGGCAGCTTTGGCAGCAGTTTGATCAGGCAGACCAGGGTAATCAACGCGCCCATACCGATAGCGAAGAAGGTGGTGCGCCAGCCGAAATACTGTCCGACAAGGCGGCCAATCGGCAGACCAAGCACCATCGCCAGCGCCGTACCGGTAGCAATCAGACTCAGCGCCTGCGCGCGCTTTCCGGCAGGGGCCAGGCGGATTGCCAGCGAGGCGGTGATCGACCAGAAAACCGCATGGGCGAAAGCAATGCCGATGCGGCTGATCACCAGCACGGTAAAGTTCCATGCGAGGAAAGAGAGCACATGGCTGGCGATAAACAGGACGAACAGGCCGATCAGCAGCTTGCGCCTTTCAACCTGACTGGTCAGCAGCATAAACGGCAGCGACATCAGCGCCACCACCCAGGCATAAATCGTCAGCATGATCCCGACCTGCGCGGTCTGCATATTAAAGCTCTGCGCGATATCAGACAGCAGGCCGACCGGGACAAATTCCGTGGTATTGAAAATAAACGCCGCGATCGCAAGCGTAACTACCCGTAGCCACGCGATTTTGCGGGAAACAGTGTTTGTTGTCATAAAAAGGATTCGGGTCTGTTGCGAAAAGGTGAGGAGACGATGTTAAAACGTTTGCTGGCGAAAAGACAACCGTTTTGTGATTCAGATCTCATTTTTATCGCAAATTGTGACAACGTCACACCTCATTGCGTAAAAGCTTGTTGCCGCCTGAGATTTGTGTCAACGTGCTGAGAAAGATAACCAGACGGGGCACGGGCATGAAAGAGATTGATTTTTATATGGTTGATGCGTTCAGCGATCGCGCATTCGGCGGTAACGCGGCGGCAGTGTGTCTGCTTGACGCGTGGTTACCGGACGAGACGTTGCAAAAGATGGCGCAGCAGCATAATCAGTCGGAAACTGCTTTCGTTGTCCGCCAGCCAGGGGGATTTGCGCTGCGCTGGTTTACCACCCGTAATGAGGTGAATTTATGCGGCCATGCCACGCTGGCCAGCGCGCACGTCATCTTTCACCATCTCGGCTATCCTGATGAACGCATTCATTTCGACACGCTCTCCGGGACGTTGAGCGTTTCGCGTCACGATGACTGGCTGACGCTGGACTTTCCTGCCTGCGCCACCGATGCGCAAACGCCGCCGCAGGAGATGCTCAGCGCGCTGGGTATCGATCGCTGGCTCAGCGCCCGTAAAGGCCGTGCCTGGGTGATTGAACTGGCGACGCGCGAGCAGGTTGAAGCGCTCGCGCCGGATATCAATGCCATGATCCCCGGCGAACATAAGGTATCGGTGACCGCTGCGGGCGACGGAGAGTACGACTTTGTCAGCCGCTTTTTCTCGCCCGGCGAGGCGGTGTGGGAAGATCCGGTTACCGGCTCGGCGCACACTATGCTGATCCCGTTCTGGGGCGCGAAGCTGAATAAAACCCGGATGCTTGCCCGCCAGGTCTCCGCCCGCGGCGGCGATGTGCGCTGCGAATGGCGGGGCGAACGGGTGCTGATGAGCGGGATGGCGAGAACCTATTTACAGGGCAAGGTGCTGCTGGATTAACCCGGCCACGCCTGGCCGGGCCCGTGAACAATGATTGCCCTGGTTTGCGGTCGTGATGTGCCAGGTGCGTCACATCGGAAAGATCGTTATCGCCGCGAAGCATAACGCCAGAATACGGATGAAGTACATTGGCACCGAGAAAATCCAGAATTCGGCAAGTTTGTATTTGCCCATTCCGAGGATCATCGCGGGCATTCCGTCAATCGGCATATAGCCGCCGTTCCAGCCGGAGACGACGACGGCGATGGCTGCCGCAGTCGGATTCAACCCAAGGCTGGTGCAGGCGGCAATCGCAATCGGCGCGAAAATATAGACTGAGCCCATATTCGAACCGGTAAATGTCGCACAGGTGCTGGTTAACAGCGCAAAGGCGATGATAAACCAAAGCGGTGATACGCTTGCGCCCAGGACGCCCGCCACGGCGTCGCCGACCATCGCGGTAAATCCACTGTCTGCCAGCGCATCGGCAACGCCAATTACCCCGGCCATCATTAAGATCACCGGCGCGCCCATATGATCGCGAACTTCCTTAAAGTCGAGTACGCCAATACCAAGGATAAACGCTGCGGCAAGACCCGGCACGACGTAGGCAATATCGCCAAGCTGATTCATCATCATCATGCCGATAACGCTGATGGCGAAAGCGCCGAGGGTGCAATACTCTTTCCAGAGCGGCATACTGACTTTTACTGTCTCCCTGGCTGCCAGTGCGTCGTCTGAAGCGTCGGCAATGGGGTGATCGGGTAACAGGCGCCAGGCGAGCAGACACCAGGTAAGAAACGCCAGCGACATCGCCAGATTCACCAGTGCGAATTTGACCATCGAAATTTGCGTATTGATACCGGCTGCTTCCAGTACCGTGGCGGTTACGCCAAACAGCAATGCGACATTAACCGGGATCAGCGGATGATTTGTCGCAAAACCTAACGGCATCATCAGTCTGGAAGCTGGCAACTTTTTGCTGTAGGGGATGGTTGAAACCAGAGACAAAATCAGCACGTAATAGCCCGTAGAGCCAGTACCGGCGAGACTTGCCCCCACCATGACGATCACCAACAGCAGCGTATAGCTTTTGTAGCTGCCTTTATTGACCAGCGCGATCATCGACTCCTTCACATTGCCGATTAGTCGGGTTTTTTGCAGCGCCGCCATGACGACCATAAACCCGGCGATCATCACAACGCTTGAATTAACGAAACCAGCAAATGCCTGTTGAACGGAAGACAACCCCGTCACCACCAGCAGTAGACAGGCCAGCAAGGGTGGCGCGCCAAACGCCAGCTTATCCGACATAATGAGCGCAATCATCAGCACCAGAATGCCCAGCGCCGTTAGCATTTCCATTGTCATAGGTTGATCTCCCTTAGCCAGTGGTCACGATCTGGCTTTCTTCACCCAGTCGGGGGAAACCCGGACATACTTAATCGCCTGGCGAAACCAGGTATAAGCAATATGCAGGGTTCCATCCGGAGTCTGGTTGATGCTTGGGTAAGAAAATTCGCGGTTACGCTTGTCCTGCGAATTATTGGTCATACAGTAGCCGTCGCCTTCATCAAGATTTCGCCTCCAGGGCCAGCTTTTACCTCCGTCAGCGGAGATCGCCACGGTCATGGGCGCCCGTGGCGCGCCCCAGAACGCACTTTTTCCGTTGGTTGCCTCAGGCTCTGTCCGGCTACTGTCGCCACCGTCGATTTCGTCATACAGCGAAGCACGTCTTTCCTGCGCGCCCTCTGCGCTCATGTGGTTGTAGACCAGCGCCAGTTCGCCGCTGCTGAGCGTTGTCACCTGAATGGATGAGTTGTTGTTGGGAAGCGCTGTCGGTGTGGGGGCTGTCCAGCTTTCGCCGTTGTCGTCTGACTGGCTGTAATAGATGCTGTCGGCCCAGCGACTGCGAAACAGCGCCGCCAGCCTGCCGTCCGGCAGCGTCGTGATATTCATATGTACGCAACCCAGGCTCTGCGGCACGATCGCGTCTCGCCAGCTCTGACCGCCATCTGAGGATATTTTCACCGCGCTGATGTCGCTGTTGCCGACCCATTTTTCGCCAGGTTTTGTCCGGCAGTAAAACACCGGCAGCAGCCAGTTGCCGTTAGCCAGCACCGTAATCGGCTGGCGGATAAAGGTCCCTGGCGTGTCCAGCAGGACAGCGGTATCGCTCCAGCTGTAACCCAGATCGGTTGACCGGCGGTAACGAACGATCGCCGTATCCTGATTACCGGCGATCTGCGCGGTCCAGAGCAGCCACAGCACGTTATCCGGCGCAAGGAACAGCACCGGGTTTTGTTCCGACCGGGTGGGGTCATGCGAAAGCCGGACCGCTTCGCTCCATTGATGGCTGCCGGGCGACAGGCGTGAACCCCATATCGAAATATCGGCAACGCCTTCCTGTGTTCCGCCAAACCAGACGCACATCAGCGAACCGTCCGGCAGAGGCAATAAATTTGCAGCATGGTTTTGTGGGCAGGCTGAAGGTAGCATTGCCGTTTCGACTAATGCGCCCTTGCTGTCCGGGCGGATGACTCCGTCGCGATCCACATTTACAGACATATTCATGCTCCTTAATTTTATTCGGGGTTAATCGTTCATTTCCGCTAGCGGAATATTCTTGTGTGACGGTGAGGTGTGAGCCGATCGCTTGCTGCGCAGGAGGTTGATAGTTTCGGTGGTTAGCGAGAAGAAAATGGCGAAATAGAGATAGCCTTTCGCAATATGAATATTGAGACTATCGGCGACTAACAGCACGCCGACAAAAAATAAAAATGCTAACGCAACGATTTTTATTGATGGCGTGTTATTAACAAAATCGCCAATCGCTTTAGCAGCAAACATCATAACTCCGACGGCAATCACCACCGCGGCAATCATGATAAAAATATGCTGCGACAGGCCTACCGCCGTGATCACTGAATCCAGACTAAATACCAGATCCAGGATAATGATTTGTATGATGGCGCTGGAAAAAGAGAGCTGGTTTTTCAGCGTATCATGACTACTTTCCGCCTGTTTTATTTCATTGTTGATTTCAGTTACCGATTTATAAATCAGGAAAATACCGCCAACGGCTAAAATAATCGTCCTGAAGGAAACGGGAAATTCTGCAAGCGTAAATAAAGGCGTAGTGATATGGGCAAGCCATGCTATTGATATCAGTAACAATATCCGCATAAGCATCGCGCCGCAGAGGCCCAGTCGGCGCGCTATATTCTGTTGCTCTGCCGGAAGTTTAGCCACCACCAGTGAGAGAAAAATGATGTTATCAATCCCAAGAATAATTTCCAGAAAAGTAAGGGTGATTAACGTTAATCCTGTTTCGGGATTAAAAAATTCAATAATCATCAATAATTCCTTTTATCATAAAAAGCGGAGAGGAACCGGAAATCACTTCCGGTCGCGCCTTAATAAATATGTATTCCCTTAATAATTAATGATGCGCTGACGGTGTCCGTTACCGGAGGTATTTTTGACAAAGCATTTTGATTTGCTGAATCTGCGTTTGCGTAAACTGAATAGCGTAACGACTTTCGCCGACATCATGCCCCAGCAGCTGTAGCGCTTTTTTGACCACCGCCGGCGAGAACGCGACGGCATACAGTTCCTGACGGAGCTGAGCGACGTTCTCCTGCGCCAGTCGGGAACCTTCAGTATCGCCTGCCTGAAAGCGGGACCAGATAGTATTAATTTCACTTGCTGCCACATTCGCCAGCCCGGAAATACTGGCTGAACAGCCTTCGGCGAAGCCCTGGTATATGAGCGAGTCCGGGCCGTTTATGACGCTGAAGTGAGGTATATCGCGCACGGCCTCAAGAAATGCCTTCAGGCTTTCATAGCTACCCGCGCTGTCTTTAATGCCGTAAATATTCGGATGCCGCGCCAGCTGGCGTACGGTTTGCGGCGTAATGGCGTTGCCTGTGCGCGCCGGGATGTTATAGAGATAGAGCGGGACCGGCATCGCATTGGCGATAGCAGTGAAGTGGCCGATCAGTTCCTGCTGTTTTAACGGCACGAACCACGGGGTGATTGCCGAGACGGCATCCACGCCAGTGCTGGCGATACGCCGTCCCAGGCGAATGGTTTCCCTGGTCGATATCTCGCCGATATGGGCTATTAGCGGCGCCCGGCCGGCGATTTCTTCCACGCATGCGGCGGCAACGGCGATTTTTTCTGCCTCATTCAACACGAAAAATTCACCATTGGTGCCTGCGCAAAATATCCCGTTACCGGCCTTAATCTGGCGGTTAACCTGACGCTTAAGTTCCGGAATATTCACCACGCCGTCTTTACTGAAGGGGGTGACGATCGCGGTTAATACGCCAGTGACAGGTTGATTCATGATGCTCTCCTTGTCGACATCAACTTACGGGAAACAGCGTCTGGTAAATGCGCTGTACGTCGGTTCTGTTCACCCTGCAAGGCACGTTTTTTATTAAGCGCTGAACGCTGAGGGCGGCGTCGCTTAGCGTATTAATGCTCTCTTTCGGCACTCCCAGCGTCGCCAGGTTATCGGTTAATTGCAGGCGTTTAACCAGCCCGGCAAGCCATTCCACCAACGCATGGGATTTCGAGGTCGGGTCCAGAGACGTATCCACTCCGGGAATTAAGTCCCAGATACAGGCGAATTTATCGATCGCGTCCGGCCGGATATGAGCCATGCAGGGGACAAGCAAAATGGCATTAGCCAGTCCATGTGGAATATGCCAGGCGCCGCCGAGCGGGTAGGAAAGCGCGTGAACCAGGTGCGTGCCGGCGTGGTTAATGGCAACGCCGCCATAGTAAGACGCCCAGAGCATTTCAAGCCTGGCCATCAGGTTATCCGGCTGGCTGACGGACGCTTCAATATTTGGCAATAGTTTTCCTAAACCGATAAGCGCGGCATTATCACTGAGCGGATTAGCTGCCGTGGAGGTGAAGCACTCCAGCAAGTGGCACAGCGCGTCGATGCCTGTTGTGGCGGCGATATGTGGCGGCATACTGGTTGTTAACTCAGGTATCAGCGCTACATAGTCCGGCAGCAAAAGAGATGAAATGATACCAACTTTGGTGTGCTGTTCCGGAATCGCCAGAATAGCGTTCGGCGTGGCTTCCGAACCTGTTCCTGCAGTGGAGGGGATCAGCAGGGTGCTGATTTTTCTGACTGGCGTCGCGCCTTTCAGCAGGGCGGAAAGGGATGGCGCCTGCGGAGGTAAAAGCACCGAAAGCAACTTAGCGACGTCCAGTACGTTGCCGCCGCCGACGCCAATGATCATCTCCGGCCGCCAGTCTCCAATGGCGTGCAGAATGTTCATCACATCATGCTGGCTGGGCTCGGCAGGCACCGTATCAATAAGGCGTGCGACGCTGGCCACGCGTATTTTTTCTGTTGTCGGCAGTTTTCCAACCTGTCCGTCCGTTACCAGCAGAAGTTTCTTTTTTCCCGTAAACAGTGGCGTCAGAGCGGTAAAGGCGCTGGCGCCAGCGATCAGGGTACTGTGTATTGTCGCCACTATGCTCTCCTTATGATGATTGAATTCAATCAATAAGTGGTGTTTTGCATCGTTATGGCGAAATTTTATAATTTATTACGTGATTATTTACCTTGAAATTGATCACATTTAATCAATTGCGATTGTATATAATCACTCTATATTTTCAGGGAAGTAGAGACGATCATGACAGAGCGCCGATACGGGCCGCCGGTTCTTCAAGCAGCGCGATAAACGCTTCCAGCTGGCGGGTCATCGCGCCGCGCCGCCAGATAAGCCACGTGGTCAGCCAGCGGCGATTTTCCGCCAGCGGCCAGGCTTCGACCTGGTGATGACCGGGCATACTTTCCAGCATTGAGCGGGGAATGAGCGCAATCCCGGCGCCGGCAATCACGCACGCCAGCATACCGTGATAGGACTCCATTTCATGAATGGTACCCGGCATCGCCCGATCGTCATGGAACCAGCTTTCAAAATGCCTGCGGTAGGAGCAGTTGGCGCGAAAGGCGAAAAGGCTGCTGCCATTGACGTCGCTGGCGCGGGTCACCGGCGGGTGGCCGTGCGGGGCAACCACCATCATCTCCTCTTTGTAAACCGGGATCCCCTCCAGCGCCGGGTGGGTAACCGACCCGTCAACAAAGGCGGCATGGAGCTGACCCTCCAGCACGCCGTCGAGCATTTTTCCCGAGGGGCCGGTTGCCAGCGAGAACTGAATTTTCGGGTAGCGCTGGTTATAGTCAGCAAGCGTGGCGGGAATGCGTACCGCGGCCGTGCTCTCCAGCGAACCGAGTGAGAACAGCCCCTGCGGTTCATCGCCTGCCACCACCATTCTCGCCTCGTCGACCAGCGCGAGAATGCGCTGGCTGTAGCGCAGAAAATTGTGTCCGGCCGGAGAGAGGCGCAGGCGCTGGCTCTCACGGATAAACAGCTCAACGCCAAGATCGGCCTCCAGCTGGCGGATCCGGGTGGTAAGGTTAGACGGGACGCGGTGCACCTTCGCCGCCGCCTGGGTGATGCTCCCCGTTTCAGCGACCGCGTTAAACATCTCCAGCTGTGTCAGATCCATGATTTTCTCTTTTAGTGAATAACTCAGTTAATAATATTCATTTCTGTGAAAGAGTAAATGCGTCCATGATGGTGACATAACGAACAATGGAGAAACCTATGATGCTTTCACCTGCAACTCATGCTATTTCTATCAATCCGGCCAACGCTGAACCCCTGTCAACGCTGCCGTGGGCCAGCGACAGCGACATCGGGCAGGCGTTACAGCGGGCAGACCTGGGCTTCAGAGAGTGGAGTCGCACCTCGGTGGCGTTTCGGGCGCAGAAGCTGCGTGCTGTCGGCCAGGCGCTACGCGATCGTGGCGAGGAGATGGCGCAGTGCATCACCCGCGAGATGGGCAAACCGATCGGCCAGGCGCGGGCGGAGGTGGCGAAATCCGCGGCGCTCTGCGACTGGTATGCAGAGCACGGCCCGGCGATGCTGGCAACGGAGCCGACGCTGGTTGAAAACCAGCAGGCGGTGATTGAGTATCGTCCGTCAGGCGTCATTCTGGCGGTAATGCCGTGGAACTTCCCTCTCTGGCAGGTGCTGCGTGGCGCGGTTCCCATTTTACTGGCCGGTAACGCTTATCTGTTAAAACCGGCGCCCAACGTAACCGGATGCGCGCAGATTATCCGTCAGGTGTTCGCCGATGCCGATCTGCCGGCGGGAGTCTATGAGTGGCTGAATGCCGATAATGCCGGGGTTAGTGCAATGATCAACGATCCGCGGATTACCGGCGTAACGGTAACCGGCAGCGTGCGCGCCGGGGCGGCGATTGGCGCTCAGGCGGGAGCGGCGCTGAAAAAATGCGTTCTTGAGCTGGGCGGTTCCGATCCGTTTATTGTGCTTAACGACGCCGATCTGGATCTGGCGGTGAAAGCGGCGGTCGCCGGACGCTATCAGAATACCGGACAGGTCTGCGCGGCGGCGAAGCGTTTCATTATTGAAGAGGGCATCGCTGAGCGTTTTACCGAACGCTTTGTGGCTGCCGCTTCCGCGCTGAAAATGGGCGACCCGTTCGATGAGCAGAACTATCTTGGCCCGATGGCGCGGTTCGATCTGCGCGACGAGCTGCATCAGCAGGTACAGGCTACCCTCAAAGAAGGCGCCCGCCTGTTACTGGGAGGCGAAAAAGTTGCCGGTAAGGGCAATTACTACCCGGCGACGGTGCTGGCTGGCGTTACGCCGGAGATGACCGCATTTCGTGAGGAGCTTTTCGGGCCGGTCGCGGCGATTACGGTGGCGAAAGATGCCGGACATGCCCTTGAGCTGGCCAATGCCAGCGACTTCGGCCTGTCGGCGACCGTCTTTACGGCAGATGAAAGCCGTGCGCTGGAGATGGCCTCGCGCCTGGAGTGCGGCGGCGTCTTTATTAATGGCTTCAGCGCCAGCGACGCCCGCGTGGCCTTCGGCGGGGTGAAAAAGAGCGGCTTTGGTCGCGAGCTTTCGCATTTTGGCCTTCATGAGTTCTGTAACGTCCAGACCGTGTGGAAAAATCGTCTGTGATCCCTCTGCCGGGCAGCGCTGCGCCTGCCCGGCCTGACGCCATCCCTTTCACTCTGTTATACTTGCAGGCCTTTTCAGACTGGCAGGCAAGGAGCAGGTGGTGGCTATCGCCCTGGACAACGCAATTTTAGAAACCATTCTGGCTGAGGTTCGTCCGCTGACGGGTCAGGGGAAAGTGGCGGATTATATTCCGGCGCTTGCCTCGGTCGACGGTTCCAGACTGGGTATTGCCATCTGTACGGTAGACGGACAGTGCTGGCAGGCAGGTGATGCGACCGAGCGCTTTTCTGTCCAGTCGATCTCCAAGGTGCTCAGTCTGGTGGTGGCGATGCACCATTATACTGAAGACGAGATCTGGCAGCGGGTAGGTAAAGATCCCTCCGGTTCGCCGTTTAATTCCCTGGTTCAGCTGGAAATGGAGCAAGGGATCCCACGCAATCCGTTTATCAACGCCGGTGCGCTGGTGGTCTGCGATATGTTGCAGGGACGGCTGAGCGCGCCGCGCCAGCGTATGCTGGAAATTGTCCGTACGCTAAGCGGCGTCCCGGATATCGCTTATGATGCGGTCGTGGCCCGCTCGGAGTTTGAACATTCCGCGCGAAATGCCGCCATTGCCTGGCTTATGAAGTCGTTCGGCAATTTTCATCATGACGTAACGACGGTATTGCAGAACTACTTCCATTATTGCGCGTTAAAAATGAGCTGCGTCGAACTGGCCCGCACGTTTGTCTTTCTCGCCGCTCAGGGGAAGGCGCTGCATCTGGCGCAGCCGGTCCTCACCCCTATGCAGACGCGACAGATAAACGCGCTGATGGCGACCAGCGGGATGTATCAGAACGCCGGGGAATTTGCCTGGCGGGTGGGGCTGCCGGCAAAATCGGGCGTCGGCGGCGGGATCGTAGCGATTGTGCCCCATGAGATGGCGATTGCCGTCTGGAGTCCGGAGCTTGACCCGGCCGGTAATTCGCTGGCGGGCATTGCCGCGCTGGAGCAACTGACGCAACGATTAGGACGTTCGGTTTACTGATGAATACATTCGATCCGCTTTTTGCCCGCCTGTCGCGTTCAACGTTTCGCTCCCGCTTTCGTCTTGGCTTCAAAGAAAAGCAGTATTGCCAGGATAAAGGGGCGGAAACGATCGATCGCCATGCTGCGGATTTCGTGGCAAAACGTCTCGCCCCGGCCATACCGAACAACGATGGCAAACAGACGCCGATGCGCGGCCATCCGGTGTTTATCGCGCAACATGCGACAGCGACCTGCTGTCGGGGATGTCTGGCGAAATGGCATCATATTCCGCAGGGGCAGCCGCTGAGTGAAGAACAGCAACGTTATATTGTAGCTGTTATTCATCACTGGTTAGTTATCCAGATGAATAAAACGTCATAATTCAACGCGTAACAAAAAGCCATATAATATCCATGGTTAACGACTTTCCGCGCGGGAAAAATAATAGGGTAACGCAGCGGCTGATAGCTATCTTTGAGAATAATTCATGCTATTCTCTAAAATAATATAATCATCGCGCTGAGATAATTGCCACTGGCAATTATATGGATAGATATTTCATGTACTCATACTCCATCCCTGCCTTCCGGTTGTTTCAGGAAGGTCGTCCAGTGCGTAATGCCACCGCTGTTTTTGCGTTTACGACGCTGTTCTACTTTATTGGCGCTGAACTGCGCCTCGTTCATGAACTGTCGCTGTTCTGGCCGCTTAACGGCGTGCTGGCGGGGATTTTTGCCCGCTACGCCTGGCTGAACCGGCTGTATTACTACGCGATAAGCTACGTCGCCATGCTTGGCTATGACGCGGTAACTACCGAGTGGGGCTGGGTGTCGCTGGTGATTAATCTGTCTAACATGGTCTTTATTGTGATCGTCGCCCAACTGGTGATACGCGATAAACGGACAGGTAAAAATAAATATGAACCAGTTGGCGCATTACGTTTATTTAATTACTGTCTGATCGCCTCGCTGCTTTGCGCCTTAATAGGGACGATGGGGTCTGTGGAGATTGACCGGCTTTCATTCTGGCCGCTGTTTGCTGACTGGTTCAGCGAACAATTTTCGACGGGGGTGCTGATTGTACCCTGCATGCTAACGCTCGGCATTCCCGGCTCTGTAAAACGCTTCAGACCGGAGCAGATGATGCCGGTTATCGCGCTGATTGTCTCGGTGCTGGCCTCGGTGGTTATCGGCGGGGCGGGCAGTCTGGCTTTCCCGCTGCCTGCGCTGATCTGGTGCGCGGTACGCTATACCCCGCAGGTCACCTGTCTGCTCACCTTCCTGACCGGCGCGGTGGAAATCGTGCTGGTGGCGAACTCAGTCATCAACATTGCTGTCGCGTCGCCGCTATCCGCTCCGCAAATGTTTTCCGCCCGCCTGGGCATTGTCACAATGGCCATTTGTCCCATTATGGTGGCGTTCAGCGTTGCGGCCATTAACTCGCTGATGAAGCAGATCTCTTTGCGCGCCGACTTTGATTTTCTGACTCAGGTTTATTCCCGCTCCGGTCTTTACGAAGCGCTGAAGCGTCAGGCGTATCCGGCTTCGCAGAATATGACCGTGATGCTGCTGGATATTGATTATTTTAAAAGCATTAACGACAACTACGGACATGAATGCGGGGATCGGGTGCTCTGCGTCTTTGCGCGCCATATCCAGAGGATTGTCGGCGACAGGGGACTGGTGGCGCGTATGGGCGGCGAAGAGTTTGCTGTCGTTCTGCCGACATCACATCCTGAAGAGGGGATGCAACTGGCCGAAACGATCCGCAAGGCGGTCGCGCTACAGCCTTTTGACTGGCAGCAGCAGAGTATTTACCTGACGGTCAGTATTGGAGTGGGTAACGGTAAAATCGCCGCTCAGACTGTCACCGATATATTTAATAAGTTGATGGTTGAAGCCGATGAGTGTCTGTATCGCTCGAAAAATGAAGGGCGGAACCGCACCAGCGCGCGCATGGACAGGGGCAATATAGCGGGAAGCGATTTGGCTGAAGGATAAATCATGCAGTGATGACGAGTTGTTCTACCACTCCTGAAAGTGGTGGTAAGTTGACGTCATCCTCATTGCTGACCTGAAGGCTGATGGAACCCTGATCGGACGCACACTTTTCCATAAAGCGCTTTACTATGTTGCCATCAATTGATCAAAACGGGGTTTTACTTTCACGAACTTTTGTTAACCTAGCATACCAATTTAATCAGGTTGTATGACTAATCGAAAGGGAACCCATTGTGAAAACTCTAAACCGTAGCGATTTTCCCGGTGCCCACTATCCTGAACGTATTATTCAGTTTGGTGAAGGTAACTTCCTGCGCGCTTTTGTTGACTGGCAAGTTGATCTCCTGAATGAACATACCGATCTGAACGCCGGCGTGGTCATTGTCCGACCTATCGAAAGCACCTTCCCGCCATCGCTCAGCACCCAGGACGGCCTCTACACGACGATTATTCGCGGGCTGAATGAGAAGGGTGAAGCCGTGAGCGACGCCCGCCTGATTCGTTCAGTGAACCGGGAAATCAGCGTTTACGGCGAGTATGATGAGTTCCTCAGGCTGGCGCATAATCCTGAGATGCGCTTTGTCTTCTCCAACACCACCGAAGCGGGCATTAGCTATCACGCGGGCGATAAGTTCGACGATGCGCCAGCGGTGAGCTACCCGGCGAAGTTGACGCGTCTGCTCTTTGAACGCTACAGCCATTTCAACGGCGCAGAGGATAAGGGCTGGATTATCATTCCTTGCGAACTGATTGATTACAACGGCGACGCGCTGCGTGAACTGGTGGTGCGCTACGCTCAGGAGTGGAACCTGCCAGCGGAATTTATGACCTGGCTGGATATGGCAAACGTCTTCTGCTCCACGCTGGTGGACCGTATCGTCACCGGCTACCCGCGTGATGAAGTGGCGCAACTGGAAGCTGAACTGGGCTATAACGACGGCTTCCTGGATACGGCTGAGCATTTCTATCTGTTTGTGATCCAGGGGCCGAAATCGCTGGCGACGGAACTGCGTCTCGACAAATATCCGCTGAACGTGCTGATTGTTGACGATATCAAGCCTTACAAAGAACGTAAGGTCGCGATCCTCAACGGCGCGCACACCGCCCTGGTGCCGGTAGCGTTTCAGGCCGGACTGGATACAGTAGGCGAGGCGATGAATGACACTGAGATCTGCGCCTTCGTTGAGAAAGCGATCCACGAAGAAATTATTCCGGTACTTGATTTGCCGCGTGATGAGCTGGAGTCCTTTGCCAGCGCAGTGACCGGGCGTTTCCGCAACCCTTATATTAAGCATCAGCTGTTGTCGATTGCCCTGAACGGTATGACCAAATTCCGTACCCGCATTCTTCCGCAACTGCTGGCAGGGCAGAAGCTGCGCGGTAAGCTGCCGTCCCGTCTGACGTTTGCGTTAGCTGCGCTGATCGCTTTCTACCGCGCGGAGCGCAATGGCGAAGCGTATCCGGTGCAGGATGACGCGCACTGGATTACCCGCTTCCAGCAGCTGTGGAGTCAGCATGGCGATCGCCAGATTTCCACTCGTGAGCTGGTCACGGCCGTTTTGGCTGTGAAAGATCACTGGGAGCAGGATCTGACACAAGTTTCTGGTCTGGTTGAGCAGGTAACTGCCGATCTTGATACCATTCTGTCCAATGGTATGCGTGAAGCGGTAAAACCGCTCTGCTAAACCGGAATGTGTAACCCGGCGTAGGCCGGGTTTTTTATAAGCGCATCTTAGTTACAACATACTATAAAGTTTTATATTAACAGCCTGCTGCAACCACGGTAGTCAAACTTGCTGAGTAGCACTGAAAGTGACAAGGTCACTTTTGATGGGCTTGAAAAGTTGATCTGGATCACGTCTAATGACGTGATTCCTGTCTCTGCTGAAAATAAACATGATAGTTCGTCCGAAACAGCACTGGCTACGCCTTATTTTTGTCTGGCACGGCTCCGTTTTAGCAAAAATTTCTTCCCGTCTGCTGCTCAATTTCCTGCTTTCCATCGCCGTTATCATTATGCTGCCGTGGTATACGATGCTGGGTATTAAATTTACCCTCGCGCCGTTTAGCATCCTTGGCGTGGCTATCGCGATCTTCCTGGGCTTTCGCAATAATGCCTGCTATTCGCGCTATGTCGAAGCGCGTCAGCTATGGGGGCAACTGATGATTGCTTCCCGCTCGCTGCTGCGCGAAGTCAAAACCACGCTGCCTGACGATGCCGAACTGGGGCAGTTTGTACGTCTGCAAATCGCCTTTGCGCATTGCCTGCGCATGACGCTACGGCGAAAACCACAGGCGGAGCCGCTGGCGAAATACCTGAGCGCAGAGGAGGTAAAGCAGGTCTTTGCGTCTCACTCTCCAGCCAACCGTATTTTGCTTCTGATGGGCGAGTGGCTGGCACAACGCCGACGCAGTGGTCAGCTGTCAGATATTTTATTTCATAGTTTAAACAATCGGTTAAATGATATGTCCGCAGTTCTGGCCGGCTGCGAGAGAATCGCCAATACGCCGGTGCCGTTCGCCTATACGCTGATCCTTCATCGGACGGTCTATCTGTTCTGTATTATGCTGCCATTCGCCCTGGTGGTGGATCTGCATTACATGACACCGTTTATCTCGGTTTTAATTTCTTATACCTTCATCTCTCTCGACGCGCTGGCGGAAGAGCTGGAAGATCCGTTTGGTACAGAAAATAACGATTTGCCGCTTGATGCTATCTGCAACGCTATCGAGATTGATTTACTGCAAATGAATGGTGAAGCAGAAGCGACCATTCCGCCGAAGCTTCTGCCGGATAAACACTATCAACTGACGTAACGTTTTACGCCAGACGTCGGGCGACGATAAACAGTCGCGGAAATGCCAGCAGTATCTGTCCATCTTCCTGTAGCGGATACTGCTCCTGTAAAAGCTGAAGATAGCGGGCAAGAAACCGTTTCTGCTCGTGCTCATTCAGATCCTGCAACCAGGGCCGCAACGCCGTCGCGCTAACCCAGTCGATAATTGCCTGATGGGATTGCATCTTGTGATAATAGGTGGTGCGCCAGATATCCACCACTTCGCAACCGGCTTCGCTCAGAATGTCATAGTAGGCATGAACGCCGGGCAGGGTGTCACGCCCGCGATGGGCTTGGTTCAGTTCGTAAGCCACTTCGCGCATCAGCACGTGCGACGGCTCCAGCGTATTATCCGGCATCTGCACTGCCAGTATGCCACGCTGGTTAAGCAGGGAGACGAGGCGCGGAAACAGCGTGTAGTGATCAGGTAGCCACTGTAGAGATGCGTTGGCGTAAATCACATCAGGCGACGTGACGGGATGAAAAACACCAATATCGGCTTCGATAAAATCACAACTCGGTAAGCTTTTTCGCGCTTCATCCAGCATCGCAGGCGAGGTATCCACGCCGGTGATTGTCGCATCAGGCCAGCGCTGATGCAGCAAGGCTGTGCTGTTGCCTGGGCCGCAGCCCAAATCAACGGCAGCGATAACTCGCTCATGTTGCACGCGGGCCAGTAGTTCAGCCGCAGGTCTTGAACGTTCGGCGCTATACTGCATATAAAGCGAAGGATTCCAGTCAGACATCGGCAACGCTCTCATCATCAGGACGGTTTAAAGGTGAGCTATAAGTTTAACATCACCGCTCAGCTTTGATATTTTACGGTTTCGCCATGTGTGATTCGGGCCGTTAGTATACGGCCCTGAGCTGGATAACCGGCGGTACTGAAGAACCTCAGAGCCATGTCGGAAGGTTAATACAGTATTTCGATGCTTTCATGCCTTCCGGGCATTCCGGTAGTTCACATGGCTGGGGGTGAATCGGCGTGGTAAACCAGACGCCGGTTTCCACGTTCAGCAGTCTCTCCAGCTCTCCTCTCATTGCCGCTTTCGGCTTCGTCAGCAGTAGCGGGAAACGTAGCCAGGTATTTTGAGCATCCTCCCGAACCACCGGTTGCCTGAAACCATATTCCCGCGCCCACTGCTGCCAGAAAGCAGCGCCCTGGCGGCGGCGATGCAAAATATGCTCAAGCTTTGCCAGCTGCAGGCCAAGAAGCTCAGCAACGGGCTCCGCCATCCGCCAGTTATATTGCGCAGTAAACATCCCTGCTAATTCCGCCTGCTGCATTTGGGGCACAGGATCGCATTCAACTGGCAAACACACCTTCTGTTGACCCGCACAGGCATGGCGCAAGGTCAGTAACAGACGGCGAATATAGTCCGGATCGGCATCCGGGGTTTGTTGATATACCGCCTGTAGCCGTTCGCCAAGCAATGGACTGGCAGTAATAACCCAACCGCCGTGCAGCGTGTTGACGATTTTCGAGCGTTCGCTGCTAAAAAAAGCAATATCGCCCAGGGTGCCCAGCAGCTTGTCCCGCCATTTTCCCCCGGTTGCATGCGCGCAATCTTCAATTATCCAGAGTCCGTACTGGTGAGCAATCGACAGCAGATCATCGATATCCCGGCATACCAGACCAAACGTGTACTGGATAAGAATGGCTTTCGTGCGCCGCGTTAGCTTCTTTTTTAGCGCCTGCGCCGACATGCCGTAAGTATCCGTCTCAATATCAACAAATTGAATTTCAACGCCATTGTAGCTAATCGCATTAGCAACGCACTGGCAGGTGAACGCGGGTACCAGGATCTGCTCACCGGGCTTCAGTCCCAGCGTACGAATAATGGCGAAGAGGGCGGCCCGGCCGCCCATAAAGCTGGCAACCCACGGCGTCTGCCAGCTTTGGGCAATCTGTTGATGTACGCGCTGGATATTATCCTTACCCGTCCACTTTGTGTCGTTCTTCGCTAACCAATTCGCCGCACACTCATCTTCTTCCTGAGACAGACTCATATTCAACAAAGGGACGCGATGGCGAAACGGCAACATTTCCATAGTTTATATTCCCTGTAATCAGTAATGATATTGATGCTTTTTAAAACACCTGTTATAAACAGGTATAACACAACAAAAACAATTCACAACAGCAATGATGACACAGTCACTATGTTACAGGGGAGTTAGCGCTAATGATAAGTGATTATTTTGAAAGAAAATGGCTGGCAATATTTATGGTTATGTATCTTCTTGTGATGCTGCCATTGCCATTTTTCTTTAATACAGAGTATGTTCCCGGATGGTTTGGAGTGCCGGTTTTTGTGTATGGATGGCTGGCACATGGTATAACGGTTATGGCGCTCATTGTTATTTATGCCCATCAGTGTCTGAAACGCCCGGAATACCAGGATAGCGTGCTGGAGGAACTGGAATGAGCAATCTTTCAGAAATGCTGCACCCGGAGCCGATCCCGTTTTACACCACGCTGATCCTGTTCTTATTACTGCTTGGCTTTATTGGCTGGCAGGCCGCTCGTTCGACAAAATTCCTGAGCGATTTTCTGGTAATGAGCGGTAAAGCGGGAGCTGTTGTCGGCGGCTTCGCTTACTTCGCCAGCCAGTACAGTATGAGCACCTTTATGGGCGTTCCAGCCATGACTTACAGTACCGGGTTCGCCGGAATGAGTGTCTCGGTGCCGGGACTCGCTTTTTCAATGATTATTCCGGTTCTGTTTGTCGGTCGTAAATTGATGCTGCTGGGACGCCGCTATAACATGCTGACCATGAGCGACTATCTTTCCGATCGCTACGAATCTCAGGCTATTCGCGGTCTTCATGCGGTGATGTCGATTATCTTCCTGCTGGCGATGATGGGTGCGCAAACCGTCGGTGCTGGCGTTATTTTACATACCTTCACCGGTTTGCCTGAGTGGATTGGCGTTGTCGCAATGGGCGTTATCGTTGTGCTCTACTGCATGACGGGCGGCATGACCGGCGCCATGATGACCGATGTTTTGCAGGGCGCATTGATGGTAGCCACTGCGGTTGTTACTTTTGTTGTCTCGGTCCAGGCGGGCGGCGGTATGGAGGCCATCACTGCCAAAATGGCGCAAACAATGCCAACGCACCTGACGCATCCGGGCACAAATAATGATTTTCCGTGGCAGACCTACGTCTCGATGATCGTCATGTGGAGCTTTTTTACTATCGGTCAGCCTACGTTATTTACTAAATTCTTCACAATGAACAGCTATCGTACGATGTTTAAGGCCGTCATTCTTGGAACGCTCGGTATGCTGTTTTCCGCCACGATGATTGAATGGTCCGGCGTCAATGCTTCAACGTTTATTCACGGCCTGACAAAGAAAGACGCGGATTTCATTGTGCCACTCATTCTTGAACAAAATGTCTCACCGTGGATTTCCGCGCTGCTGATAACCGGTATCGTTTCTGCGGGAATGTCCACCATTTCCGCGTTACTGGTGGTTTGTACCGGTGGGATCACGCGCGATATCTACCAGAATATGTTTAATCCTGCGGCCACACAGCAGCAGATCCTAAAACTCTCCCGCTGGTTTACGATTATTGTCGGTGTCGCAGCCGTGATCATCGGTATTATGAAGCCCGCCGGTATTTTCTCTTTGATCCGCTTTGCCTTTGGCGGCCTGGGAATTTGGGTTGCACCGGTCATCCTTGGGATGTACTGGAAAAGAGCCACGCGCGCAGGCGCAATTTGTTCGGTCATTATCGGCGAAGTTGTTTATGTGGCGATGAAACTGTGGTGGCCTGGGCTTGCTTTTGGCTTCGATCCGCTTATCGTCTGCTGGGCGTTTACAATGGTGGTGATGATCGCCATCAGCATGATGACCACACCGGCAACAGTGGCTACGCTGGAGAGGCATTTTAGTCTCTTCAGAAATACAACGCCCGGGGTGTAAAACAGTCGTGTCAGCGAGCAAGCCCGTTAATTATCATTGAGGAATAGATGAAAATATCAATCGACAAGACATTGCCTGTTTCGCTGCAGGCACAAATCGTCGGTGCTATTGAATATGGCATTATGGCTGGCACTTTCCATCAGGATGCGGCGCTGCCATCGGTACGGGCGTTAAGCAAAACGCTGGGCGTCGCGCAGCTCACCGTCAGCCACGCCTATAATGCATTGAAAACGATGGGGTTGATTGAAACTATTCCCGGTAAAGGAACTTATGTGGTTCACGAGCGCCAGGTGCAGATTCTTGATAATCAGGTTACAGAGCTGCGCCAGCGCTTTCAGCAACTGCTCGCGGACGGGGAGGGGTTAGGCCTCTCTCCGTCGTTTTTTATCGGGCTACTGAATCAGGATCCTTCTGCGACACTAACACTACCGTTTAAGGTTGCCTTTGTCGGCAACTCAAACCGTATTAATCAGTGCTATCTTGAGACTATTCAGCAGACGCTCAATCTCGGTCTGCAGGCTGACAGTTTTACCTTCCATGAGTTTGATGAATTACAGGACACAGCGCTGGAAAGCTATGCACTGTATATCACGATCCCGCACTGCATTCCGCGCCTGCGCCAGCGACTGGCCGACAAGATTCCAGTCTTTGCCCCTTATCTTCTGCCGTCGGAAAATACGCGTATGCAACTGGCCGCGCTGCCCGCAGATAGTCAGGTACTGCTGGTTTCTCGCTTCGAGAATTTTATCCCGGCGATGCTGGAGGGTGTAAAAAGCTTCGCGCCACATTTGGGAGAAATCAGCGTTATCACTCTGGACGATGACGATTTACCACAGGCGCTGAAAACCAGGCAGATAGTGATTTACAGTACGGGCTGCCATAGCTATCTCCAACAATTTCCGGCTGCGGAAGTGATGTTCGAATATCGCCACACGCCTGAACCCCGTTATCTGCGAGAGAGCCTCTTGCCAGCTTTACACCAATATGCTCAGAAAAAAGGATAAAGAAATGCAAATTCAACTTATGAATTGGTTCCAGGTTGAGGAAAAAGTAAAGCAGGACAACCGGGTCATTCTTCCCCTTGGCAGTACCGAGCAGCATGCATATCTTAGCCTGTGTACCGACCATATTCTGGCTTCACGACTGGCAACAGAGGTAGGCGAGCAGCTTGATATCCCGGTTTACCCTGGGCTGCCGTTTGGCATGGCGCCTTATTTCACTGCCTTCCCGGGAACCATCAATCTACAGCCAGCAACCTATAACGCTTTAATTAACGATCTGCTGGAGAGCCTGTATCAGAGCGGCTTTCGCCGTATTTTTCTGTTAAATGGCCACGGCGGTAATAGCCCGGTTCAGCCACAAATTCACAACTGGCTTAATCAGCATCCTGACGCCCGCGTACAGTTACATAACTGGTGGGCAGCCCCCGAAACCATGAAGCAGGTAAAGCAGTTTGCGAGCAACGCCAGCCATGCTTCCTGGATGGAGAATTTCCCATGGACGCGACTGGCAGGTGTTGTGTTACCTAATGAAGAGAAAGAAGCGTTGCATATTCCCCGTCTGGCCCAGCTTCCTGACTGCGAGGTCAGAAAATATATTGGCGATGGCAACTACGGTGGAGATTATCAGCGCAGCGATGAAGAGATGCAGCAAATCTGGGAAATCGCAAAACGTGAAACCATTGCGCTGTTGGAAAACGGTTGGATGTAATCTCCGGATAATCCAGCGAGCGGCTGCGGGCCGCTCTGTTTTCCGGTGTTTTCAGAAAATGGAAAATAAAACTGTCCAAAAAATGATGGCTAGCTTTTATTCTAGCAAAAGCATCACTGACCAGACTTCTTGGAGAGGTGCTCATCTGGGAGGAGGGTAGCTAGGTCAAGGTAAGTGCTGTGCTCTGCATTGAAATCCTGAACATAAGGTGATAAAAGTTACTTTTCTACACAGTAGCATCACACCTAAAAAACGTTCTTCATTAAAGGATACAAAATGCACTCACAGGAAAGAATCGAGCTTTATAATGCTGAAAAGATACTCATAACGTCTTTATGCAAAGGACAGTCAGACCTGAAACTTAAGACTGAATACTTTCGAGCTTTAAAGAATACAAATGAAGAGGTTAATCTTAAGTTAGGAAATTCTGTTAACCAGTTCATAAAAGTTATCGAAAATGTAAATCTGCCATATAAACTCCTAAAACTATGGCAACAACTAGATGTATCCGCTTTAAATAATAATATAACCGAAACTGAGTTTCAATTTTCGCGTAAATATGTCGAAGAATTGTTAGACATAAAGCTTGACAAGATCCAATGGCATCATTTGGATAATTCCTTGGTTGAGCACTCAGAGGGATCTTGCTGGGCATGTGGTGATGAGAATCATCACATTTTCACTTATCATGACTCGAATGGGGTTATTTCGACTGACCTCTTAATTCATGAAGTAGGGCACGCTGCTGATTATTCAATTTCACGCTCATTAAATGACGATAATTTATTACTTGGCCATGCGACTTTTAGAGAAGCAATTGCTTATTACTGCCAATTTAAATATTTGTCTGAATACGGCTCCCCTTCCTTACGAATCGGTTCATGCGGGGCATTTGTCTTTACTTATTTAGCAATACTTATATTGCATTATTGTTTAGAACATAACATTGAACTTGCTGAACTAGATTCCAATGAAATTATTAAATCGGCAAGCTTGAAAGAACTTATCAATTCCTATGATATATTTGATTCTACAGGGAATTATGGGAGAAGTTTCGTTGCAAATAAGATTGAGGAAATCAAAACTAGATTCTCTGACTTGGGTAATTTGGTTTTTCATGAAATACAGCCTAAGTTTGGCATTGTGATTGGGCTGTTGTTGCTTGATAAAGATAAAGAATTTATTAAAACCTTAATTTCGAAAAACACTATCGATAATAGCATTCGAGAAATAATTGAATCGTTCTTCCCTGATTACGATGTAGAGGTCGATCAGTTACAAATGAAAATGCTTGATTATTTTTCGCTTTAACATTTTAATAACGGCAAGATACGCAGAATAGGGAAAAGTATTCCGGTTGGCCATAGCTTGATGGCCAACCTGATACTTTAATGCGATTAAATTGGCACACGTTGTTTGCGGGGGTCCAGAGACCGGCTTTGACCATGAGTGAACGGACCGTCTCTTTGGACAGGTGAACATCATGCAGTTCTGCGAGTTTCTCACACGCCAGCGTCGGCCCAAAGTCGGTATAGCGATCGGATAATATTGAGTGTGTACTGTGCAAGGCCATTAGGCAGCTGGTTATTGCTGGGTTTTCCTCGACGGCGGTTAACCATACCAAGCGGGCCAGATTCACGGTAACGCGACAGAAGGCGTCGGCACTGGCGATCGGAAATACCCAGACGCTGCGCGGCCATCAGTGTGGTCAGACGCCGGACGACAACGTCCTGAATTATTTTGAGTCGGGGATGGTGAGTCTACGTGACGGACATTTTAACTTAGCCCAGAGCGGACATTACAACTTTGCCATAATAATATTGGTGCGCATAATGTATATTATGTTAAATTGAATTTGAGATTAACAGTCCGGGATTCCTGTGAGTTAGTAACCACCCTACCAGCCCTGTTTCATGGATTAAGTACGAATAACTTCAGTATGTGTTCCTGCATTGGCAAACACATACTGAAGAGAACCAGCTAATGCATTTGGCGGATTAAACCCCCCACAGGCAACCTTACGTAATTTTAGACATTAGAAACTAAACCAAATAGTGTCGTCCGATTTTTACCCCAGGCGAGCTATACGCGACCTGGCCTCGTCAAGATGACTACGCAACGCTGCAAGACATTGGCCAAAATTGTCCGAGAAGCGACTGGACTCACTGGCCAAAGCAAAAAAGTTTTCAGCCAGCATCAGTGCTTCCTGCCAGATCTCCCCGCTGATTGCATCAAGCAATGTTGCCGGTCGAAGCGTATTCACTATTTCGCCACCTGTTTTCGGGGCAAAACCCATTGGCAGCATGTCGTAGGCTGGCGCAAGTTGGTATGGACGACCGTGACAGCTGATAAATGACAGATTACCGTGGTGCATGTCGGTATTGCCAATCAACATGCCAAACGCCCAAAGCCGCGCTGTGGCAATGGCGGCATCAGGATGAACATGCTCCTGCTTTACCAGCTCATTAACCAGAATGGGCCAGGGTTCTCTCGCCCGACCGACAAACTCTGCCTCCAGCGCTCGTAAAGAAAAGAGACCGATACGGCCCAGCGGGCCTACGCGGTCGAAGCGCGGAATCTCAAGAAAGCGCCGCCCTCCAAAATCAAACACCTCGGTTTCCACGCCAAGCACTTTCAGCGCAAGATGTTCAGCCTGTAGCAGATCGCGCCAGCGCTCGCTTATGGGGTTATCGTCTGCAGCCGTGAATTTCACCAGTACGTGGCCACGTTCTGTATAAGTGCAAAATTTTGGTTGCTCGCCGCCGGCAGATGAACCGGGAGCTTCACCGGAGCTGACAGCCAGCGCCAGCGTGGGATAGGTTGTCGCGCGATCAACCGGATCGGGCAACGGCATTTCCAGAAACTGATTCCTTGCCTGTTCTCCTATTAACAGATTTCCCACGGCATCGTGACCATGAGCCAGCAAGGCTCTGATAACATCAGTGTCTGTCCAGTCCTCTGGATCAGGCGTCAGGCCAAGCTCGGCTGACCAGGTTAATGCATAGGCCCGCCCAAGATATCCCTGCGGTCGCATGTCAAACAGCCACCACGGTAGCCCGTCGCTATAGAGACAGACTTTGTCTGCCTGCGCCATGACAAATCCGCCAGGATGAACCGGAATAAGGTTGCCCAATGGTTTTACCTGCCCCTCTTCCGTTATCCGATAAATAGGGGCGGAACGAAACCCGCGGAAAGCATCGCGTGAGGCATACTGAATAGATGGTCCAGAGCCAATGCGAACAACATCATCGCCAAGTGCTTTTAACTCACGGGACACAGTAGGCTGACTAATTCCCATAATATCAGCAAGTTGCCTTGCGGTTGTGGGTCCCTGCCGTAACCACTGGCGTATCGTATCAGATCGATTTGTCATGGCGATGAATCACTTAATGAATAGATAGGTGAATAGCTAATTTATCAGTTGTTTTAATGCATGTCATCTTCGCAGGATACTGATACGGGTTCAAATGAACGGCTGGGCTCCCTTCCCTGTTTTTTTCCGGTTGAAGAAACGAAAAAAAAACCGGCCAACACTATCCGGCCGGTTCGTTCAGTTCGTGGTGCAGTGTATCTGCTAGTTAAGTATCTTCAGATAATCAACGTCAATTTCAGTATGGCGATCGTCGCGATCTACGTCGCCCGTAATACGGACAGATTTTCCGCTCAGCCGACCATAATCATCTTCATCGTCGATATTGATACGAATGCGTCCGGTACGATCGGCAAACCAGAATTCATCATCATCGTCACCTGCCCGACCGGTAATCCTGCCTTCCAGCGTAACCCTGGTATCATCAGGCATTTTTTTGACTTGAGCGACCGTTGTCGAAACGGAATGTTCATTCGCCATTACGCCTGAACAGAATGTACTGATAGCCAAAAGCAGGATGGTTTTTTTTAACACGTTCATTGGTATAACTCCATTTCCCCCAAAGAAGTCATCGGAATGTACTCTATAAAATGGGAGGAAATAAGGAGAAATCAGGTAATTCAGACATTTGCCCAATAAAAAGTCTGCATCTTCTGACCGCTACTGAATAATTAAGGCTGGTTCATCCCGACCATAAACTGTGAACAGTTCGACGACTCAGAGGCAGATTTAATTTGTTCATCACTAAGGCTGAATGCTCTTGCAGACTGTGAATCGCCCAGCTTTTCTTTTGTCAGTCTGCCCAGTTCAACAACCTGCTCCGGTTTTACAATATGATTGTCTACTACGACGTTAATCAGAGTACAGGTAGTATTAATCGTGTTGTACTTCGATACGGTCATGCTGTTAACGGTATATCCGATCGCGCCCCCCAGGAGCAAAGCAATAACGATCAGTAACGCACTTTTCTTTTTATTCATATATCCTCTTATCTGGCTGATAAACGACCCTGCTCTTTATTGTAGCAGTTTGAGAAGTCGCTTCCTCTCCTGAGTGGAAACCATGATGCGACGAACGAGCTGGTGCGGTTAGCCAGCCACCTTGTACAACAATTGCCACACCCTCGCATTTACCTGGCGGCCTTCCTTGACTTAGTCCGGAATCGGACCACAATATTTTCACTCCGAGCTAACCGGTAACCTGATGTATATGGATATCTCTTCTCGTCACTTTTTCGTTTCGACTCACGTTAATAAAATCAGCGCGCTGATTGCCGCCACGCTATTGTTGGCAAGTTGTACTGCAAAACCCCCTGCTTCGCTGGTAACGCCGCCATCCGCGACGCCGGTTTCGCCGGTAAAGCAGCAAAAACTGAATGAACCTGTTCGCGGCGTCTGGCTGGCGACGGTTTCCCGGCTCGACTGGCCGCCGATAGCGTCGATTAATGTCGACAGCGCAAGCGCCCGCGCTGCGATGCAGAAAAAAGCGTTGACCGATAAGCTCGATAACTTACAGTCACTGGGCATTAACACCGTTTTTTTCCAGGTAAAACCTGACGGCACCGCCCTTTGGCCTTCCACTATTTTACCGTGGTCGGATATGCTCACCGGCAATATCGGTGAAAATCCCGGCTACGATCCGCTACGGTTTATGCTCGACGAAGCGCATAAACGGGGTATGCGCGTTCACGCCTGGTTTAACCCTTACCGCGTTTCGGTGAATACCCGCTCTTCCACCGTGGCGGAACTGAACCGCACGGTTTCGCTTCAGCCCGCAAGCGTTTTTGTACTGCACCGGGACTGGATTCGCACCGCTGGCGACCGTTATGTTCTCGATCCGGGTATTCCGGAGGTGCGCGACTGGATCACCAGTATCGTGGCTGAAGTCGTGAAAAACTATCCGGTCGATGGCGTGCAGTTTGATGATTACTTCTATGCCGAATCACCGGGTTCAGCGCTGAATGACAATCTCACCTGGCAGCGTTACGGTCAGGGATTCCACAGCAAAGCCGACTGGAGGCGTCATAATACCGAGCTGCTTATCGCACAGGTTTCCCGCACCGTCCGCCAGATCAATCCGCAGGTGGAGTTTGGCGTCAGTCCCGTCGGCGTCTGGCGTAACCGCTCGCACGATCCCGCTGGTTCAGATACGCGTGGCGCCGCCGCCTACGATGAGTCATACGCCGATACGCGTCGTTGGGTACAGCAAGGATTGCTGGATTACATTGCGCCGCAGCTGTACTGGCCGTTCTCGCGTGATGCGGCGCGTTACGACGTGCTGGCAAAATGGTGGGCAGAGGTGGTAAAACCGACCAAAACCCGGCTTTACATTGGCGTGGCGCTGTACAAGGTGGGCGAGCCGTCAAAAAATGAGCCGGACTGGATGGTGAATGGCGGAGTGCCTGAACTGAAAAAACAGCTCGATTTAAATGACGCTGTACCGCAGATTACCGGCACGATTTTGTTCAGAGAAAATAACCTCAATCAGCCGCAAACGCAGCAGGCGGTTACCTACCTGCGAAGCCGCTGGGCAATGCAAAACTCACCCTCTTCCGTTAGTGCTAAAATGCTGAATAATTAACACCTCAGGTATGCAGGGCGATGGTATAGCCCTGCTCACGCCAGTTGGTCAGCTGCTCCTGCTGTCGCCTGGAGAGCGCCTTGCCGGCCCAGACAAAAATTTGCTGGCCGGGGAACATCTCTGGCCGCGGCGACTCCAGCGGTTCGGCAAGCACGTGAATATTCCAGCCCTGGACGGATAAACGCCAGGCTTCAAGCCAGAGACGCGTCCGATCGTCCGTATCCCAGGCCAGAAGAAAAGCGTCTTTATCAGGATCGGTGCACTGCCGGACATTGTTCAGGCACACCACGACATAATCAATCAGCACGCCGTCCAGTAAGCTTCCCATGATCCGCGCCGTTGCCTGTTCAAGATTGAGGCGCTGGCGAACCGGGACAAAAATATGATCGATAATATCGTCTACGGAACAGGTTTCACCCAGCTCGGCGATGCGCATCCGCAGCTTATCGGGATTAATACGGCGTAACAGAGACATCATCTCTTCCTGCAACGCCAGCCAGCCGTCGTGCTGTGCTATTTGATTATCTTCAAGCAGCGCTTTGACCTTCCCGACAGGCACGCCGCTTTTTATCCAGCGCTTGATCTCTTCGATACGTCGGATATCTTCTTCGTCAAACTGACGATGTCCGCCCTCACTGCGTTGCGGTTTCAGTAATCCATAGCGTCTTTGCCAGGCGCGTAACGTGACCGGGTTTATCCCGCAGCGTTCTGACACGTCACCAATACTGTAAAAAGCCATAGAGTCCCTCTCACCAAAAGCCATACATCCTTGTATAACTTAACCAATGCAAACGGCATGTACAAATTTAATTTTGCTGTACAGCTCGCGAAATAGCGTTTGATCAGGGGCTGGCGCTTGAGAGATTTGTAACTAAATTTAACATTTAATTAAAGATCGGCTGTCCGTTCAGGCCAGGCGATAGCCTCAACGCCGGCCAGACAGGGACTGGCGAACAGGCTTCCCTGGAACTGGCTAATACCCGCAGATTCAAGCCACATCCACTCTTCCGCCTTTTCCACGCCAACTGCCGAAATAGCGATTTCAAGGGAGGTACAGCATCTGACAATGGCCTGAACAATCGCCTGCCGCGGCCCGCTCTTATGCACATCGCCCACCAGCGCGCGGTTGATTTTGATTCTGTCAGGCTGAAACTGAGCCAGCAGCCACAGCCCGCCGTAACCGGCGCCAAAGTGGTCGATAGCGACGCTGATGCCCGCGCTTTTCAGCAGCCGCACGGCGCGGGTGAACTCGTCCAGGCGCGAAATCACTTCGCTTTCTGTAAATTCCACGGTGACCTGCTCCGGAACCAGACCGTTGCTCTCAATCGCCTGAAGCAGCGTTTCGACAGCACCAGGAAGATTTACCAGCGTCATAGGAAGAAGATTAACCGAGATGGTCTGCTGTCGCAGATTGAGTTTTCCCGCCATCGCGAAGGCAATCTGCTTCGATTTGAGGTCAGCTTCATAAATGGCGTTACCGGTTAAACCGGCAAAAAAGTCTTCCGGCCCCCTGCCATCTTTTGTCCTGACCAGCGCTTCAAGCGAAACGACCTCTCTGGCGAAAGGATCGACAATAGGCTGAAAGGCAAAACTGCACTCTGCCGTATTCTCGAGCTCGATAGCGTTTTGCGCCACGCCTTCGCCATCGGTAATAAATTCCCAGGCGTTAGCGGGCGGAATTTCGAAATAGTTTTCTTTTTCAGTCGCTTCCACAAAGGTGCGGAAGAACTGAAGCGCCCGGTCATTAAACGCCAGCTGATATTTAGTGGTTCCCTTATCCAGAACCGTTTGCAGAACTTCATCCCTGTCATATTCCCGCAGATCGAACAGTTCCATCCCCACTTTACCGAAGCGACGCGACGGCGCGTAATCGCGCAGCAGTTCAACCAGGTTATGGTGTCGATCATCAGTGCAAATGCTGTTATAGATTTTCAGCACACTGTCTTCCGGTCCCTCGAGAAGCTGAAAAAAATGACGGCCATTGAACAATAAGATCCCCGTGACGTCGGCCTGTTCATTTTTGAAGTTTGCGGCGGCGACCATCTTTTCAAGTGAAACAAAGGTGATGCTTTCGCAAATATAGCTACGGTAGATGACCGTTGTGAGCATGATATTTCCAGAAATGAAAAATTGAGAAAACACCCTACCAGAACCGGGCCAATTCGTCTTGCGAAACATTACCTTTAGATAACATTATGTTCACAAAGGAAAATTATCACTTCTCTCTTGTGCAAATTTATCCTACGTCAGTAAAAAAGATGTAAAAGTAGGCTGTACAACTTACTTTTCCTCAAACAAAAAAAACACATCTTAACTATATGATAAAAAAGAGTTAGCATTAAATGCTAAAAATTAGCGTGCTAATCTATACGCTTTTTATGTACATGTTTTCTATGTTTGTATAACTTATATTGCAACTTTGTAGATTATTGAAACAAACGGGAGTCATACATGCATCACAACAGCTTTCTGGCCGGTTCTTCGAATGCGATTACCCAGTACTTCAATAAAGCTAACCTGCCGACTCAGCAGGAAACGTTGGGTCAAGTTGTGGTGGAAATCCTCAGCGATGGTAAAAGCCTGAACAGAAAATCTCTTTGTACAAAATTGTTGGGGCGTCTGGGCAAAGCGACCAGCCAGGAAGAGGAACACCATTATCACACGCTGATCGGTCTGTTATTTGATCGTTAGTGGGAAGTTCACGCCGAACCGCTGCGAGGTCAGCGACGGCATCCAGAGACGTAGTTATGAACAGAAGTGAAATAGAGCAACTGACAGATGAAATCATTGGTGAAGCGGTGTTAACGCTGCTGAAAAGCCATGGCCCGATTAATACCCAGGCGCTGATTGTGGCGCTGGGGAATATGGAGGCCAACGAGGGTGATAGCCAGCGGCGAGAGGCCATTAAAGGCGTTATTGCTGAAGTGAACAATATGTCTTCCCGGCGGGGCAAAAAAGCGCAGAAAGCGGATTCAAATGCAGAACAACGGGGCAACGTGCTGCAGCTGTTTGGCAATCGTCAGCCAGACAGCGCAAAAAAAATGCACTGACCACAACCTTATTCAACATTACGGTAAAAGCGCATGAGACAAGTTATGCTTAAACAGCCTGATATTTACGCAGTTCTTCCTGATACAGCAATGTCAGAATTTTTCCGCAATGCGGGTGAGCGACTCGCTGATGAGTCTGCCATTTTAGAAACCGCCATTAGCCACATCCTGGCGACGGATGTGCATATCACCAATAAAGCGATTATCCTGTGGCTGGTTCATGAGCTTGAAACTACAGATAATGTGGTTCACGCCGATGTGTTACGTAAAACGCTGGAAATTGTTGTCGGTTACACGATGGACGATATCTGACGGTTGGCCCATACCAGAATAAGACACCTTCTGGTATGGGCGAAGAGATTAAGGTTGTGAGGTCGTTTGCTCCGCTTTGCCAAAGAATTGTGTTGCGCCATGTGCATGTTCCCCGGCGCCGCTCACTCGCTTAAGTTGTACAACACCACCTTTTTCCCATGCGTTTGCCCCCGCCAGTACAGGCCGCGCCTGAATATCCTGGCGCTGTTGTTTAACCTCACTGGTATCGATACCCAGTCGACGGTCGCGGTCGGCCAGCAGCGCAGGATCAAGCTGCCCTTCTCCGGTAAAGCCCATCATCAACGCCGGTATGCCAAGCGGCAAGGTTTTGTCGCGGTCGGTATGCCAGGTATGCCAGGTCTTTCCGTAGGTATTGACAATTTTGCTCATCAGCGCCTTGTCCGCGACCGCCGGTAGTCCCGGCGCCACCAGACTGCCCGACTTCACCTCATACTGATGACTGTGCCAGAGTTTTTTCTCCTCTGGCGGCAGCGCGTTAAACAGGCGTTCGCTGATGATATACTCCACGCCCATCAGACGAGCGTCTTTGGTATTACCGTCATAGATTACCGCCTGCATCACCTCTTCATTCAGAACGGTGACGTAATGATGCGCCTCCATCTGCCCGTTTTTATCGCCGTTATAAAAGTGAAAGCCATCGAGATAGGCGCTGATGGCGTCAATGGGCGGGCGCGACTGGATCACCTGCGCGCCTGTCTCCAGAGTACGCAGTCCCGCCGACGTTTCTTTACCTGGCAGCGGCGTATTCGGCGGGGTGTTGTTCGCCCCGCATGCCGTCAGTTGTACAACGCAAAACGCGGTTAAGATCGCCTTCTTCACTTATGGCCTCCGGAATAAGGCGAAACTACGCCCGGCGAGTTCAAAATCGGTTTCGGTTTCAATGACCGTGCCCTGCCCCTCGTCTCCGGCGGTGGAGAGTTCAAGCACCCATCCGCCTTCGCCCGTTTCAGGGATGCTGAAGGGGACGCTGCCTTCAAACGGATTGAGCAACAGCAAAACGTCGTGCCAGATCCCCTCTTCAGTTTCGAGATCGGGACGCCCGATATATACCCCGAGAGTGGAGCCTTCGTCCCACTGCTCTGGCTGTTGCAGCCCGCCGCCGGCGTTGTACCACTGGATCACCATCCCGTCCCGCCAGTTCTCACGCCGTAGCAACGGCTGTGCTTTTCTCAGTTGAATAAGATGACGGGTAAATTCTCGCAGCGCCTGGGCGGATTCCGGTAAATTCTCCCAGTGAACCCAGGAGATCTCGCTGTCCTGACAGTAACCGTTATTATTCCCGCCCTGGCTGCGGCCAAATTCATCGCCTGCCAGCAGCATCGGGGTGCCGTGGGAGAATAACAGCGTGGCGAGGAAATTACGCTTCTGACGCTCGCGCGTGGCGATAATGGCTTCGTCGTCGGTAGGGCCTTCCACGCCATAATTGTACGATCGGTTATCGTTATGACCGTCGTTGTTATCTTCGCCATTCGCCTCGTTGTGCTTTTCGTTATAGGAGACCAGGTCGTTCAGGGTAAAGCCGTCATGCGCGGTCACAAAATTGACGCTTGCCCACGGTCGGCGTCCGCGCAGGTCGTAGAGATCGCCAGATCCCAACAAGCGCGCGGCAAAATCGGTCGAAACATTATCGCCCTTCCAGTACTCGCGCACCGTGTCGCGGTATTTGTCGTTCCACTCTCCCCAGCCGGGCGGGAAACCGCCAACCTGATACCCTCCCGGACCGATGTCCCACGGTTCGCCAATCAGCTTCAGTTTCGACAGCACCGGGTCCTGCATTATTGCGTCAAAGAAGCCGCCGCGCTGGTCAAATCCTTCCGGCTCACGCCCGAGGATAGTTCCCAAATCAAAGCGGAAGCCGTCGATATGCATCGACTCCGCCCAGTAGCGCAAAGAATCCATCACCATTTGCAGCACCCGCGGGTGTGAGGTGTTTACCGTATTACCGGTCCCGGTATCGTTGATGTAATAGCGATGCTGGTCGGGCAGCGTCCGGTAATAGGAGAAGTTGTCGATCCCCTTGAACGACAGAGTGGGTCCCAGCTCATTCCCTTCCGCCGTATGGTTATAAACCACGTCAAGAATGACTTCGATACCCGCATCGTGAAACGCGCGCACCATATCGCGAAAGCCCTGAATGCCGCGCGGTCCATAATAGCGCGTCGCGGGGGCGAAAAAGCCCAGCGTGTTATAGCCCCAGAAGTTTTTCAGCCCCTTATCGAGCAAATGCTGGTCGTCCGGGAACCAGTGTACCGGCAGCAACTCAACGGAAGTGATGCCGAGACTTTTAATGTACTCCACGCTGGCGGAATGCCCCATCCCTTCGAAGGTGCCGCGCAGTTCGTCAGGAATAGCGGGATTCAGGAAGGTAAAGCCTTTAACGTGCGTTTCATACACGATGGCATTGGGCCAGGGAATATCAGGACGATGGTTATCCTGCCAGTCAAAGGCGTTGGGATCGACCACCCGGCATTTCGGCGTAAACGGGGCGCTGTCGCGGGTGTCGAAGCTGAGATCTTTGTCTTCATGATCCAGTTCATAAGCGAAGTGCGCTTCGTTCCACTGAATATCGCCCACCAGTTCTCTGGCGTAGGGGTCGATTAATAGCTTATGTGGATTAAAACGATGGCCGTTTTCCGGGTCAAAAGGGCCGTAAACCCGGTAGCCATAGAGCGCGCCCGGTTCAAGATCCGGCACATAGCCATGCCAGATCTCATGGGTAAACTCCGGTAAGGTCAGACGGGCGATTTCATGTTCCCCGCCCGCATCGTACAGGCAGAGTTCGACGCGTTCGGCGTGGGCGGAAAAAAGGGCAAAGTTGACCCCTTTGCCGTCATAGTTCGCCCCTAACTGGTGACAGTGCCCTGCTCTGATTTCGAAAGCTTTGCCATTAGACATTATGCATTCTCCCTTGATGCGTCTGAATGTTCAGAAGAAACTTCGCGTAAAACGCCAATCAGCGGATGACCGGGTAAACGGTCAAGATAAAGCGTGGAGCCAACCGTCACCGTCTGCTGGTTAAAGACGTCCTGATACTGGCGATCCGCCAGCCGGGCGGGCAAGATAATCTGCGTTTGCGCGCGGATAGCCATGTCCGTCGCGCACAGCGATGCCTTCAGACGGCTGAAGAGCCAGCGCGGCGCCACCACCAGCAGCGCGTTTTCATCATCCGTCCGGGCAAAAGCGATAACGTTTTCCGCGTTCTCTCCCGTGGCTTCCAGCGGCAGATAATCGCCTTTACGGAACAGCGCGGGAAGCTGCTGGCGTAAACGTAACAGCGTGGCGGTGACGTACTGATTCACCTGGCCGCTCAGCCAGCATCTTTCCTCACTGAATACCTGGCTGTCGGCTTGTTCAAGTTGACGGGCCAGCTGGCTGAAATCCGGCAGGCGGCGGTTGTCCGGGTCGACAAGACTGAAGTTCAGCGCCTCGCTGCCCTGATAGATATCCGGCACGCCGGGGGCGGTCAGTTTGATCAGCGTCTGGGTCAGGCTGTTGACCAGCCCGGCGCGGATGAAAGGCTGTAACGCCGCGTGGAAGTCCTTCAGAAACAGTGTATTGTCCGGCGACAGCATATGACGCGCGTAGTCCAGCACCGCCGTTTCGTACGCTTCATTGGTATCGACCCAGTCGGTGCGCAGCTTGGCTTCACGCAGGGCTTTTTCGACAAACTCAAGAAAACGCGATTCCAGCGCATTCAGACCTTCAGCATCGTCAGGCGTGAATCCGGTCGGCCAGACCCCCGCCAGCGCCTGGTATAACATCCAGGTATCGGCGGATTTTGGCGCGGTGCCGTCGTTGAGAAACTTAACGTGCGTCTGATTCATCTGTCGCCAGCGGGCAACGTGTTCGGCCCAGCAATGGGGCGCTTCGGTGAGCGTATAGAGCCTGGCGCGGGCATCTTCGCCGCGCTTGGTGTCGTGGGTTGAGGTGCTGGAAAGCGCATCGGGCTGTAGACGTCGCCGCTCCAGCATCTCCTGGTGGAAGCGCGTCAGCGAAAAGGTGCGCTGCACCGGTTCGGCCCCCACTTCATTAAGCGCAAGATCCATGTTCTGGCGGAAAAACAGCGTATCCTCAACCGATTTCGCCATCAGCGGTCCGGTGAGCTGCTGAAAACGGGTACGGAACGCCGTGGCGGTTTCACTGAGGCAACCAGCATCGGCGCCGGTCAGCAGACGGGTGATAAACTCAAGCGCCTCCCCATCCGGTGCGTATTCGCTGGCGCTCAGACGGGCGGTAACGCGCCGCAGCAGTTCGCGGTCAGCGGTCGTGAAGCCCTGCGCATCGCCATAGGTACGATAGACCGGAAACGCAATCAGCACTTCACGCAGCGCCTCGCGAAGCTGCGCCTCCGTCAGCGAAACCTCCTGGTCGTGCGCCAGCCGCATCGCCAGCTTCAGCAGACGGCTAAACTCGCCGGCAAAATTACGCTCAACCATCAGCACGCGGGCTTTACGCAGCTCCGCCCGCATATCCACCTGCTGGCCGACGGCCTGCTGCCAGACCTGGCGCAGATCGGCAAGCGCCCGATCATCCACCAGCACTTCGGCCAGGGCGGCGATAAATTCATAGCCCGTCGTCCCGGAGATCGGCCACTCCGCCGGCAGATTTTCTCCGCGGGCAAGAATTTTTTCGACGGTGATATAGCAGTTCTCGCCCGCCTTGCGGCGTAAACGCCGGAGATAGGCCAGCGGATCGGCAAGCCCGTCAATATGATCGACGCGTAAGCCGTCTACCGCGCCGCACTGAACCAGTTCCAGAATCAGCCGATGGGTATCATCAAATACCGCGTCATCTTCAACGCGAACGCCAACCAGCCCGGTCACTTCAAAAAAGCGTCGGTAAGAGAGATTTTCTGCCGCCTCGCGCCAGGAGGTTAAGCGCCAGGGCTGTTGATCGTGTAACCGGGCAATAGCCTGTTTATCGGTGATGGTCAGCACTTCCGCCTGCCGATCCTGCCAGCACTCAGGGTCCAGCGGATAAAAATTATCAAAATACGCCAGCGTCGGTTTCCCCGTTTCGGGGTCGGGCCGGACAGCAATCTCCCCCTGCTCCAGCACCTTTTCAAACGTGTCGCCGAGAAACGGCAGCGTCAGCCGCTGTGACCAGTCGATATCAAAATGTCTGGCGTAAGCGCTTTTCTCGCCGTGCTCAATGACATCCCGCCACCATCGGTTTTCCAGCGAGCTGGCCATATGATTAGGCACAACATCGAGGATCAGCCCCATCCCCGCCGCATGGATCGCAGCTACCATACGGTCGAAGCCCTGCCGTCCGCCAATTGCCGGATCGATCTCATTACAGTCGGTAATGTCATAACCGTGGGTCGATCCCGTCGTCGCCGTAAAAATGGGCGAAGCGTACAGATGGGTGATGCCAAGCTGTCTGAGATAGGGAACGAGCTGCGTGGCTTTATCGAAGGTCATTCCGTTGCGAAACTGAATGCGATAAGTGGATAAAGGGACAGTCATGCGGTTTCTCCCTGCGCGAGGCGAACAACAATGGCGTTGGGATTAAGGCGTTCGCTGGCGTCAGGCCAGGCAAAAACCGTTTTCCCCGGCATGTCGGGCAGTACCACCGGCGTATCGCCGATATTGAACGCCAGCGACAGCGTTCCCGCAGCGAAGCGCCAGCGAACGGCGACAAATCCCGGCGCGGTTTGCACCACTTCGCCCTCCCCGCCGCGCGCGCTTTTCAGCAGCGGCACGATGAAGCGACGCCGTTTGACCAACAGCTCACGCGTAAAGGTCAGCCAGGATTTTCCTTCTTCGCTCTGCATTTTCGGCCAGTCGAGTTTTGAACGCGTGAACGTTGTCACAGCGTTCGGATCCGGGACATCTTCCTCCCCATGCCCGGTGTCTCCGGAGAACTCCTTTTTCCGCCCCTCACGCACCGCGCGCGCAAGTTCGTCATGGAAATCGGTAAAGAACAGGAACGGATGCGTCTCACCGTACTCTTCGCCCATAAACAGCAGCGGAATATGCGGCGAAAGCAGCAGCGCGGCCAACAGCACCTGCGTTTTATTCGCGCCTGCCAGCGTAATCAGCCGTTCGCCCTGCGCCCGGTTGCCGACTTGATCGTGATTCTGGATGAAATCGACAAATGCAACCGGCGTCTGCGCGCCGCTGGGAACGCCACGCTTCTCGCCGGTTCGCTCAGAGCGTTCTCCCTGCCATGCAAACCCTTCGCTGAGCGCTCTCGCGACATGTTGTTCAGGCTGGCTGGCGAAATCGGCGTAATAGGCATGTGTCTCACCGGTTGCCATAACGTGCACCGCGTTGTGAAAATCATCGTTCCACTCCGCCGTATACAGCGGCACGCCGCCATCCTCACTGCGCGGGTGCAGGAAAAGGACGTTGCGGTTGTCCTCGGTGGTGAGGTGTATTGGCCTGTCGGTAATATCACGGCGGATACGTTCGGCAATCTCAATCAACAGGTGTTCTGACGAGGTATCGGCAATATGGTCAATGGCATCGAAGCGTAATCCGTCCAGCTGGTATTCCTCCAGCCAGAAGAGCGGCGCTTCAGTAATGTAACGCCGTACGGCATCGTTTTCATATGCGATGCCGTTTCCCCACGGCGTCATTCTCTCAGGGTCAAAGAAATCGGCGGCCAGCTGCGGCAGATAGTTCCCTTCCGGCCCGAAGTGGTTAAGAACAATATCCAGCACCACCGACAGGCCGTAGCCGTGCGCCGCATCAACAAACGCTTTCAGATCGTCAGGCGAACCATAGGCCGAATGCGGCGCATAAAGCAGCGTTCCGTCATAGCCCCAGCCGCGGTTGCCGCCAAACTGCGAAACGGGCATTAATTCGATGATGGTGATACCCAGTTCGGCGAGATAGGGTAATTTTGCGATTGCCGCCTGCAAGGTTCCTTCCGGAGTAAAGGTGCCGATATGAAGCTCGTAAAATACCGCCTCCTCCCAGCGACACCCCTGCCAGTCCGCATTGCGCCAGTGAAAGGCGTCAGGGTTGACGACCAGCGAAGGACCATTGACATCGTGTACCTGCGCGCGTGAAGCGGGATCGGGGATCGCCGTGCCGTCGGCAAGTACAAACTGATATGGCGTACCCGCATGAACGCCCGGGATCTGCGCCTCGAACCATCCGTCGCCGCTGGCTGTCATCTCATGGTTTACATCATGAATACGAACAAAAACCTGCTCCTGATTCGTCGCCCATACGCGAAAGCGAACAACATCAGCGGCCACAAATTCACTACCCCAACTCTTGATAAAGGATTTTGAACTCATTCTGTCGCCCCATTAAACCCGTTTCGTCCTCGGGTTAGCTCTGTACAGCTCATCTTTGCACCGTCACTGTTTGACGGCATTCGAAGAACAAGCATAGACCAGCGGCGGCTTTGTGCAGGTGACAGCGTCACTAAAAAAGCGGCGTTGCCGCCATAAAACGATCGGATAAAGGGGTAAATGACTCCGGGTAAAAGAAATTACCCTCCTTATACCCCTTTAAAAAATATGGCCTTCGCGAGTTATTCAGATCATGTTGCGCTGTCAGGACAAAAGAGGAATGTTTGTCCGCAGAGGTAAAGCAGCAGAATGTCTGCCGACAATTAATTATAAAACGGACTATAAACGCGTTGTTTTTATTGCAGGCGGCAATAACCCTGCTTTTTATCGCCGTATTTCCTGCTGTCACATGAAAATATAGCTGAAGGCATTACACTATTTCTTTATGTTGCGATGTAACATTACTGTGTGTTAAGTGTTTCTGATTCGATCTACTATTCAGAATGTGCGACGACGATCGTGATATTGTCATGCGTTAATTACCATAAGGATCAGCCTCATGGAGATGTATCTTAAAAGAATGAAAGACGAATGGGTCACGCTGGTTGAACAGACGGACCCGCAGATTCGCAGGCTCGCTTCTGAGATCGCGACGCGCCATGCGCATGACCTGAGCATTGAGTTTTATCGTATTGTGCTTGCCGATCCGCATGCTGAAGAATTTTTAAGTAATGAACAGGTTGAAAGACAGCTCAAACATGCGCTTGAAAAATGGATTGTCGATGTCCTTTCCAGCGGCGTGGAAGATGTCGAACGGCTGATAAAAGTCCAGCATACGGTTGCTGAAGTCCATGCGCGAATCGGTATTCCGGTTGAACTGGTGGAAATGGGATTTCGCGTGTTAAAGAAACTCCTCTATCCCATTATTATTGACGGCCACCATGACGCCAACGATAAACTGCTGATTTACCATTTCTCAATTAACAGCATCGATCTGGCGATGGAAGTGATGTCCCGGGCCTTTTCCTTTAGTGAAAGCAGCGCGGCGAAAGAGGATGAAAACTATCGTATTTTTTCGCTGCTGGAGAACGCCGAAGAAGAGAAAGAGCGGCAGATCGCTTCGCTGCTCAGCTGGGAAATGGATATTATCTATAAAATTATGCTCGACGCCGATTTTGGCAACAGCCTGCCGTTAAGCCAGGCTGACTTTGGGCTGTGGTTTAACCATAAGGGCCGACACTATTTCAGCGGCATCGCTGAGGTGGGCCATATTTCGCGTCTGATTCAGGATTTTGACGGCCTGTTTCTACAAAGCCGTGAAACGGCAAAGGCCCTGAGCAATAAAGCCGCGCGGGTCAAATTTCTGCTGCAGATCCGCAATACCGTTTCGCAGATTATTACCCTGCTCCGCGAACTATTTGAGGAAGTCTCCCGGCACGAAGTGGGCATGGATGTGCTGACGAAATTACTTAACCGCCGCTTTTTACCCACAATCTTTAAGCGGGAAATTGCCCACGCCAATCGTGCGGGTACGCCGCTCTCTATTCTGATTATCGACGTCGATAAATTTAAAGAGATAAACGATACCTGGGGACATAATACCGGCGATGAGATCCTCCGCCGGGTGTCGCAGGCTTTTTATGATAACGTTCGCAGTAGCGATTACGTATTCCGCTACGGTGGCGATGAATTTATTATCGTGCTTACCGAAGCGACCCAGGCGGATACCCTGCGCATCGCTGAACGTATTCGCCTGCGGGTTGAAAAAACCAAAATTAAGTCTCCTGACGGGGCAACTATTCCGCTCTCTTTATCGATTGGCGCCGCCATGTTTAATGGTCACCCGGATTACGAACGCTTAATTCAGATTGCCGACGAAGCGTTATATACCGCGAAGAGACAAGGCCGCAACCGCGTTGAACTCTGGAGTCCCGCTTCCTGACGTTGTTCCGGATGCAGAGGTAACTAATGAAACTAACCGACGTTAAAAATACCGGAGACAGCATATTCTTTCCCGCTCTTGAACAGAATATGATGGGCGCGGTGCTGATCAATGACAATGACGAGGTTTTATTTTTCAACCCGGCTGCGGAAAAACTATGGGGCTACAATCGTGATGAAGTGCTCGGCCAGAGTATTTCAAAACTGATCCCCCACGATCTGCGCGCGGCGCATCCTGATTATATTCGTCACAATCGCGAAGGCGGTAAACCCCGCGTTGAGGGGATGAGCCGGGAATTACAGCTGGAAAGAAAAGACGGCAGTAAAATCTGGACCCGTTTCGCCCTGTCAAAAGTCACCGTGGAGGGCAAAATTTTCTATCTGGCGTTTGTCCGCGATGCCAGCGTCGAGATGGAGCAAAAGGAACAAAAGCGCCTGCTGGTGCTGGCCGTCGACCACCTTGACCGCCCGGTGATTGTTCTCGATCATGAGCGGCGCATTGTCCAGTGCAACCGCGCGTTTACCGAAATGTTTGGCTACGGTATTCAGGATGCGGCGGGTCAGCAGCCGGACACCCTGCTCACCATTCCTGAAACCCCCGCCGATAACCGCCTGCGGTTAAAACAGCTGCTGTGGAAAACCGAACGCGACCAGGATGAGTTTCTGGCGTTGACGCGCGCCGGAGAAGCGATCTGGATCAAGGCCTCCATCAGCCCGGTTTATGACCCGCGCACCCGGCTACCTAACCTGGTAATGACCTTTTCCGATATCACCGAAGAGCGCCAGATCCGCCAGCTGGAAGGCAATATTCTGGCGGCGATGTGCGCCAGCCCGCCCTTTTATGAGATGGGAGAAATCATTTGCCGTAATATCGAAGCGGTGCTCAGGGATACCCACGTCTCGCTGTATGCGCTGAAAAATAACAGCCGACACTTCTGGGCAGCGTCGTCGAAGGAAAGCGAAAAGAAAAATATGAGCGTCTGGTCGTTGCCCCTCCGCCAGCGCGACGGTTCAGCGGCCGGTACGTTGACGATCAAAACCGTAAAGGGCAAAGAAACCAGCGCCTTTATCGAACGCGTGGCGGACATCAGTCAGCATCTTGCGGAGCTGGCGCTCGAACAGGAAAAAAGCCGCCAGCAGATTGAGCATTTGATGCAGTTTGATCCGCTGACCGGCCTGCCCAACCGCAATCATCTCCACGCCTGGCTTGATGAGTCTGTTGCGGCTAATCCGCAACATCCGCCCGTCGTCTTCCTGATTGCCGTTGACCATTTCCAGGAGGCCATCGACACGCTGGGCTACGCGCTGGCCGATCAGGTTTTGCTGCAGGCCATTAATAAAATTCGCGACCGGCTAAGGCCGGATCAGTATTTAAGCCGTATTGAAAGCACCCAACTGGTCCTGGTCAGCCATGACAGCGAAATGAGCAACATTACCCAGTTCGCCGATGAGCTGATTGCCATCGGCAACGAGGCGATTCTGTTTGACGATAAGCCCTTTCAGCTGACCTTCAGTATTGGAATCAGCTATGAGGCGGGCAAAGACCGCGACTACCTGCTTTCGACGGCGCACAATGCGATGGATTATATTCGTAAAGCGGGCGGTAACGGCTGGCAGTTCTTCAATCCGCAGATGAACCGCGCGGTAAAAGAGCGTCTGCAGCTGGGCGCCGCGCTGAAAAGCGCCATCGCCAGTAACCAGCTACGCCTGGTTTATCAGCCGCAAATTTTCGCCGATACCGGCGAGCTGTACGGTTTTGAGGCGCTGGCCCGCTGGCATGATCCGGTCCACGGCCATGTTCCGCCCAATCTTTTTATTCCGCTGGCCGAAGAGACAGGTGAAATTGAAAATATTGGCCACTGGGTGGTCAGGGAGGCGTGTCGCCAGCTGGCCGAGTGGCGCGCGATGTCGCTGAACATTCCGGCCTTGTCGGTCAATTTATCGGCCCTCCATTTTCGCAGCAACCAGCTTCCCGACCAGGTTTCCGGGGCAATGGCTGAATTTGCTATTCCGGGTGAACAGCTGACGGTTGAGATCACGGAGAGCATGATGATGGAACAGGATAAGGAGATCTTCACGCGGATCGGCATTCTGCGCAATATGGGGGTGGGCCTGTCGGTGGATGATTTTGGCACCGGTTTCTCCGGTCTGTCACGACTGGTCAGCCTGCCGGTAACGGAATTAAAAATCGATAAAACCTTTGTTGATCGCTGCCAGACGGAAAAACGCATCCAGTCTTTGCTGGAGGCGATTATCAGCATCGGACAGCGTTTAAATCTGGTGGTGATTGCCGAAGGCGTGGAGACCAAAGCACAGTTTGAGATGCTGCGCGCGGCGCGCTGTCCGGTTATCCAGGGATACTATTTCGCCCGCCCCATTGCGGCGAACGAGATCCCCGCCTGGATGAACAGCTCCCTGCCGATGCATATCTGATTCTGTATTACGCGCTGTAGGCGCTTTTCAGGGTCTCTAACAGCGCCTGCGCGGCGGTGGAAAGTTTATGATGCGCTGAACGCAGTACGCCTACTCTGCGCTCAATAACCGGACCGTCCAGCGCCAGACACACCGCGCCAAGCTCCGTCATCTGCCGGTGACACAGCGCGGGCACCGCGCTACCGCCCAGTCCATTAGCGACCAGACGGCCAATAGTGACCAGTTGATGGCTTTCCAGCGCCACCTTCAGCGGGCGGCCGCTTTGCGCCAGCTGCTCTTCCAGCATCAGACGCACCGCGGAAGGCCGTTGCAGAGCGATAAAATCCAGGCTCAGCAGTTCGCGCCACGAAATACGTTCCCGCTCAGCGAAGCGGGAACCGGGCGGCACGATGGCGACAAAGCGATCCAGGCCAAGCGGCGTAAAGTGCAGATGGCCGGAGTAATCCGGCTCAAAGGCAATCCCCATCTCCACCCGCCCCTCGCTGACCATCTCAATAACCTGTTCGTTGATCACATCATGAACGGTGACGTTGATCCCCGCGTAGCGGTCGCGAAAGGTTTTCAGCGCCGGCGGCAGAACGTTTGCCGCAAAGGAGGGCATTGCCGCCACCGATACCTTTCCCCGCTGTAGCGTAAAGCGCTGGCGCATCGCTTCTTCGGTGTTATCCCAGTCGGCAATAAGCTGGCGGGCCATCGTCAGCAGCGTTTCTCCCTCCTGGGTCAGCGTGACCTTCCGCGTCGTCCTTAACAGCAATGGCCCGCCTAACGACTCTTCCAGACCTTTAATCGTCAGACTCAGCGCCGGCTGGGATATATTCAACCGCTCGCTGGCATGGGCGAAATTCAGAGTGTGAGCTACCGCTAAAAATGCGCGTAACTGTTTGATGCTCATTCTCATTTTGCTGACCATTAACTGATTGAATACATTTAATTAACATGGCATTGATAAAAAAAACAAATGAGTGAGTCACAAATTTAAAATTAACAAATCATTTTTGCCCGCTAATGATGTCGGCAACGACAACTGAAGGGGCAACACTATGTCTGGACTGGATAAACGGGTCGCCACGTATCAGGAGGCGCTGGACGGCCTTAGCGACAACATGACGCTACTGGCTGGCGGCTTCGGTCTGTGCGGCATTCCGGAAAACCTGATTGCGGAAGTCCGTCGCCGCGAAGTCAGAGGGCTGACGGTGGTTTCCAACAACTGCGGCGTGGATGGCTTCGGGCTTGGCGTACTGCTGGAAACCCGTCAGGTACGCAAGGTGATCGCCTCCTATGTGGGCGAAAACGCTCTCTTTGAGCAGCAGGTGCTGAGTGGCGAACTGGAGGCGATTCTGACGCCGCAGGGCACGCTCGCCGAGCAGCTGCGGGCTGGCGGCGCCGGTATCCCCGCCTTCTTCACGGCCACTGGCTACGGTACGCCAGTGGCCGAAGGCAAAGAAGTGCGCGAATTCAACGGGCGCGCCTGCATCCTGGAGCGCGCCATTACCGGCGATTTCGCGCTGGTCAAAGGCTGGAAGGCCGACTGGTACGGCAACGTCATCTATCGCCATACCGCACAAAATTTCAATCCCCTGATGGCCGCCGCCGGGCGCATTACGGTGGTGGAGGTTGAAGAGATCGTCGCTCCCGGTGAGCTGGACCCCGCCGCCATTCATACCCCCGGCATTTTCGTTGACCGCCTGATCCAGGGGCAGTTTGAAAAACGTATTGAACAGCGCACGCTGCGCAGCTAAGGAGCCTGACCATGTTAACGCGTGAACAGATGGCCATGCGCGTGGCCCGTGAGCTGCGCGACGGCTATTACGTCAACCTCGGGATCGGCATTCCGACCCTGGTGGCGAATTACATCCCTGACGGCATCGACGTTATGTTGCAGTCGGAAAACGGTCTGCTGGGCATGGGAGCATTCCCCACGGAAGACGAGCTTGATGCCGACATGATTAACGCGGGCAAGCAGACAGTTACTGCGCGTAAAGGGGCGGCAATTTTCGACTCCGCTCAGTCGTTCGCCATGATCCGCGGCGGCCACGTCGATCTGACCGTGCTTGGCGCGTTCGAAGATGAGCCGGAGACGCCGGACAATATCAATTTGCCGAACCCGCTTATCGCCATTTCGCCGCTGATCGCAGTTGGCGTGCTCAACCTGATGTTTACCCGCTGGATCCCGGTCTGGTACGGCAGCAGCCATCAGCTCGATCTGCCGGGGCTTGCCGCGCCGGTGATCACGGACATCAGCAAGATTACCGCTATCTGGGCCGTTGAGGCGGCGCTGGTGTCGGGGATCCTGCTGGTGGCGATTTTCGGCTGGCGTAATATCCGCGGCGACTGGCGGAAGGCAGCAGAACCGCGGTGGGCGGGGCCATTCTGGCAGCCATGAATACCGCCTCCGAGTACGGTTTCGGCGCCGTGATCGCCGCCCTTCCCGGTTTTCTGGCACTCGCCAGGGGGCTGTCGGCAATCCCCAATCCGCTGCTGAATGAGGCGATCAGCATTACCACCCTCGCCGGGATCACCGGTTCAGCGTCCGGCGGGATGAGCATTGCGCTGGCGGCCATGTCGGATACTTTTATAGCTGCGGCCAACGCCGCCAACATTCCGCTGGAGGTTCTGCACCGCGTGGCTTCAATGGCCAGCGGCGGAATGGACACGCTGCCGCATAACGGCGCGGTGATCACGTTGCTCGCCATTACCGGACTGAGTCACCGTCAGGCCTACGGCGGCATCTTCGCCATCACCCTGATTAAAAGCCTGGCGGTACTGTTTGTCATCGGTGTGTTCTATACCACCGGCATTGTCTGAGGAGAAGAATAATGAATTTGGACGGAAAAACGGCGCTGATTACCGGTTCCACCAGCGGAATTGGCTTAGGTATCGCCAGCGTGCTGGCCAGCGCGGGGGCGCAGATCGTGCTTAACGGTTTTGGCGACGTGGAGGCGGCCAAAGACGCTATCTCCGCCCGTGGCGCGGTCGCAGGCTATCACGGCGCCGACCTCAGCGACGCCGGGCAGATTACTGAGATGATGCGTTACGCCGAAAGCGAGTTCGGCGGCGTGGATATTCTGATCAATAACGCTGGCATTCAGCATGTCTCGCCGGTGGAAACCTTTCCTCCGGAGAAATGGGATGCGATTATCGCCATTAACCTCTCTTCCGTGTTTCACACGACCCGCCTGGCGTTACCGTGGATGCGCGAGCGCAACTGGGGGCGGATTATTAACATCGCCTCGGTGCATGGTCTGGTGGCGTCAAAAGACAAAGCGGCCTATGTTGCCGCCAAGCATGGCGTGGTGGGATTAACCAAGACTATCGCTCTTGAGACGGCGCAGACCGGTATCACCTGCAACGCGCTGTGTCCCGGCTGGGTGCTAACGCCGCTGGTTCAGCAGCAGATCGACAAACGAATAGCAGAGGGCGCAGATCCTGACGTTGCACGCGATGCGCTGCTGGCAGAAAAACAGCCGTCACGGGAGTTTGTCACGCCGGATCAACTGGGCGAGCTGGCGCTGTTTTTATGTTCCGATGGCGCGGCGCAGGTACGCGGCGCCGCGTGGAATATGGATGGAGGTTGGGCGGCGCAGTGAGTATGTGAACGTTGCCCGCTGGCGTTTTGCGTAGCGGGCGGGGTCTGGTCGGATAAGGCGTACCGGTTTTTATGCGTTCAACTGATAATCAAGGGTGATTTCCGCCTTCAGCACCTGCGACACCGGGCAACCGGCCTTCGCCTTCTGGATGATGCCATCGAAGGTGTTCGCATCAATGCCCGGCACTTTCACTTCGCTGTGCAGCGCAATTTTAGTAATAGCGAAACCGGCGTCGACTTTATCCAGCGATACATCGGCGGTGGTGTCGATGGCGTCAGGGGTAAAGCCCGCTTCGCCAAGCATCAGCGACAGCGCCATTGAAAAACAGGCGGCATGGGCCGCGCCGATAAGCTCTTCCGGGTTAGTGCCTTTTTCGCCCTCGAAGCGGGTATTAAAGCCATACGGCTGTTGACTGAGCACGCCGCTCTCGGTGGAGACGGTGCCTTTTCCGCGTTTAATGTCGCCTTCCCAGTGTGCCTGACCTTTTTTATGGATTGTCATTGTTGCTCTCCTGTTGGCTTAAAAAAGCAAGTATAGACCATGAATTGCCATCCTGATGAAATAGTAATAGCCAGCCGGAACGCTATTTCAGTTAAAACCTCCAGCCTGTGCAGAGTAAATTACAGCCCCTTTGTCGGACGATGAAATATTTATTAAAAGCACATTTACGATAAAATTATCGCACAATTAAAACCTGTTAAATCAGGATATTAAAATAAAAATTACTGCTTTCAGGAGTTTTCTGAACCACAGCGATAAAATTATTTGCCATGCTGAATGTGAATTAAATTTCTGCGAGCCGTACTTACTTATAAATACATCGACACGGAGGCACCATTATGTTTACTTATTACTCAGCAAATACCTCAACCGCACAACCGGCACTGGTTCATGCCATTGAGCAAGGTCTCCGCGCAGAACGTGGCGCTGTCACCGAAGATGACATTTTAATGGAGCTGACCAAATGGGTGGAAGCAACCGACAATGACATCCTCAGTGACATCTACCAGCAAACAATCAATTATGTCGTCAGCGGCCAGCACGCTTCCCTGTAAAGTGCTATGCTGTTACCGCAACCTAAGGGGTTACGTTTCTTTCGCATTAGCGAAATTTCCTTAAAACCAGCAACAGGATTGAGGAGTTAAAATGAAATCGAACCGTCAGGCCCGTCATATTCTTGGACTGGACCATAAAATATCCAATCAGCGCAAAATAGTGACTGAAGGCGATAAATCCAGCGTGGTGAACAACCCTACCGGCAGAAAACGCCATCCGGACAGCAAAAAGTAACCACACCGCCTGAATCTGACGATAAACACCATCGCAACCGCGATGGTGTTTTTGTTTCCGGGGCGGCAGATGCTTTATACTCTCTGCCCGATGCCCTGGCATAACGGCAAAGTATTATAAAAGGCGCCAGGGACGGAAATTCAAAAAAGAGCGAGTCATATGGAAACCAAAAGCAAAAAAATGCGTTCCCTTTATATCCCTTACGCTGGCCCGGTACTGCTGGAATTCCCCCTGCTGAACAAAGGGAGCGCTTTCAGCATGGAAGAACGTCGTAACTTCAACCTGCTGGGGCTACTGCCGGAAGTGGTCGAGACAATTGAAGAACAGGCGGAACGCGCCTGGATTCAGTATCAGGGCTTCAAAACCGAAATTGATAAGCACATCTACCTGCGCAATATTCAGGACACCAACGAAACCCTGTTCTACCGCCTGGTCAATAACCACCTCGATGAGATGATGCCGGTCATCTATACCCCGACGGTCGGCGCGGCCTGTGAGCGTTTCTCGGAAATTTATCGTCGCGCGCGCGGCGTGTTCATCTCGTATCAGAACCGCCACAACATGGACGATATCCTGCAGAACGTGCCGAACCACAACATTAAAGTGATTGTGGTCACCGACGGCGAACGTATTCTGGGTCTTGGCGATCAGGGGATCGGCGGGATGGGCATTCCTATCGGTAAGCTGTCGTTGTACACCGCCTGCGGCGGCATCAGCCCGGCTTACACGCTGCCGGTGGTGCTGGACGTCGGCACCAACAACCAGCAGTTGCTCAACGATCCGCTGTATATGGGCTGGCGTAACCCGCGCATCACCGACGATGAGTATTACGAATTTGTCGATGAATTTATCCAGGCGGTGAAGCATCGCTGGCCGGATGTGCTGTTGCAGTTCGAAGATTTCGCGCAGAAAAACGCGATGCCGCTGCTTAACCGCTATCGCAATGAAATCTGTTCTTTCAACGACGACATCCAGGGCACCGCGGCGGTTACCGTCGGGACGCTGATTGCCGCCAGCCGGGCGGCGGGCAGCCAGCTCAGCGAGCAGAAAATCGTGTTCCTCGGCGCAGGCTCCGCCGGTTGCGGCATTGCCGAGCAGATCATTGCCCAGACGCAGCGTGAAGGCTTAAGCGAAGAAGCGGCGCGGCAGAAAGTGTTTATGGTGGATCGCTTCGGTCTGCTGACCGACCAGATGCCGAACCTGCTCTCCTTCCAGACGAAGCTGGTGCAAAAGCGTGAGAATCTGAAGACGTGGGACACCGACAGTGAAGTGCTGTCGCTGCTGGACGTGGTGCGTAACGTTAAACCGGATATTCTGATTGGCGTCTCCGGGCAAACCGGTCTGTTTACTGAAGAGATCATCCGCGAGATGCACAAGCACTGTCCGCGTCCCATCGTCATGCCGCTGTCAAACCCGACTTCACGAGTGGAAGCCACGCCGCAGGATATTATCGCCTGGACCGAAGGCAATGCGCTGGTCGCAACCGGCAGTCCGTTTGCCCCGGTGGTCTGGAAGGATAAAATTTACCCTATCGCCCAGTGTAACAACGCCTATATTTTCCCGGGTATCGGCCTTGGGGTGATCGCCTCCAGCGCGGCGCGTATAACCGATGAGATGCTGATGTCGGCCAGCGAAACGCTGGCGCAGTACTCGCCGCTGGTGCTCAACGGTGAAGGACTGGTGCTGCCGGAGCTGAAGGATATTCAGACCGTCTCCCGCGCCATCGCTTTCGCCGTCGGCAAAATGGCGCAGCAGCAGGGCGTGGCGGTGAAAACCTCCGCTGAGGCGCTGCAGCAGGCCATTGACGATAACTTCTGGCGCGCGGAATACCGCGACTATCGCCGCACCTCTATCTGACTCTTTGCCCGGTGGCGCTTGCGCTTACCGGGCCTACGCTTTTGCGAACCGCGTTCCGGTCTTCATAACATCTACTTTTCGCTTTTACCCTTCCCTTCGATAATTCACCTCATCAACGAAAATATGTTGCGTTTAGCGGAACAACAGTGTTAGTGTTCCCCTTGAAGGAACAAGGATGATTTAAATGATTATGAATTTCCGACACAAAGGATTACGTGACCTGTTTCTTCATGGGCAAACGTCAGGCGTTATGACTCAGCACGTTCGCCGCTTAAGGCACCGTCTGGCGGTCATCGATGCCGCCTGCCGGATTAGCGATATTGATATGCCTGGCTACCGGCTTCATCAGTTGTCGGGCGAGCGGGACGGTGTCTGGGCGATATCCGTTTCAGGTAACTGGCGCATCACTTTTGAATTCATCAATGGCGACGCGTATATATTGAATTACGAGGATTATCACTGATGAAAATGGCAAACCATCCCCGTCCAGGGGAGATCATTCAGGAAGCGCTGGATGAACTGAACGTTAGCTTGCGTGAATTTGCCAGAGCGATGGAAATCGCCCCCTCAACCGCCAGCCGTCTGTTAACCGGCAAGGCCGCGCTCACGCCGGAAATGGCCATCAAATTGTCGGTGGTGATCGGCAGTTCGCCGGAAATGTGGTTGAATCTGCAAAATGCCTGGAGCCTGGCGGAAGCAAAGAAAAGCGTGGATATCTCACGCCTGCGTAAGCTGGCAGTACAGTAAGCATAATGGCTACGGTTTTGCCTGGCCGGACAGGCGTAAGCGCTATCCGGCGTTTGATTATTGCTGCGGGCGTTTTTCCTTCCACGCATCCCAGGCCTGTTTGATCTCCTGCTTCGCCGTTGCCGCGTCGTTAAAGCCGTTCAACTCCACCTTCTTGCGACCTTCCGGTAAGTCTTTATAAACGCGGAAGAAGGCTTCCAGACGCTGCACTTCAATCTTCGGCAGGTCGCTGATCTCTTTAATGACGTCATAAGTGGGATCAATCTTGCTTGCCGGCACCGCGACGATTTTGTCATCTGTATCGCCGCCATCGATCATCTTCAGTACGCCGATAGCGCGCAGTTTGATCAGCGTCCCTGGCGCCATCGGCGCGCGGGTGTAAAAAATCACGTCCAGCGGGTCGCCGTCGCCTGCCAGAGACTGGGTGAGCGATCCGTAGTTAGCCGGATAGGCAACCGGCATCGACTGGAAACGGTCAGCGACGATAAAACCGGTATTCGCGTCGGTTTCATATTTAATGATGCCGCCCGCGGGAATTTCCGTTACCGCATAAAACTCCTCCGGCGCGTTATCCGGCTGCGGGAACTCAAGTATGTTCTGCGCCTGTACCGACGCGGACAGCAGGACGCTTGCAGCAAACCATTTTTTCAGCAGAAGCATTGTCGTGTAACTCTTCGGTTATTTGTGAAGACAACACCTTACGTACAGCCAGTGACAGATATATGACATTTTTATGGCAAAAAAAAGGCGCGACCGCAGTCACGCCTTGTTGTGCGATGAGGGGGTTAACTTAGCCCTTCCTCACTCTCTTTTTTCGCTTCGGCCTTCTCAACCTGGCGATACCAGCGCGGATGGTGTTTCTTCGCCCAGCGGCGGCTCACCTTCCCTTCAATCATCCCTTTGATCGATCCCTTCACCCAGAATGCCATATACATATGGATGAGGATGGCGTGCATCAGAATAATGCCCGCCGCCGCGTGGATCAGCAGGCTGTAACGCACCACCTGCATCGGGAAGAACTGCGCAAAGTAAGGACGCCAGATAATCACCCCGGTGACCAGCAGCACGAAAATCATGCTCATAATCGACCAGAACATCATTTTCTGCCCGGCGTTGTACTTGCCGACGTCCGCCACTTTGTGCTCATTACCCTTCAGCACTTCGACGATGTTTTTCAGCCACGGAATATCTTTCTTATCCGGGATGTTGTGATGCTCAAAGCGCACAAACATGAACATCAGGGCAATGAAGATCGCCACGCCGAAGAACGGATGCAGAATGCGCCCCATCTGCGGCGTGCCGAAGGTCTGCGTCAGCCATTGCAGGGTCGGGAAGAAAAACGATATTCCCGACAGCGCCACCAGGAAGAAGCAAATCACCACCGTCCAGTGACAGGCGCGATCGATAAACTTCGTGCGCACAATCATTTTTGACTTACTCATGATGCTCCTCCTCGTCATCGTCCACTTCCTTGTTCGGGCCAATACCAATGTAGTGATAGATAAGCCCGGCGAAGGTGGCGATAAAGCCAGCAGCGGCTAACGGTTTCAGCGCCCCTTTCCACAGATTGATTGAGGTGTCGACCTTCGGTTCGTTCGGCAGACCGTGATACAGCTCCGGCTGATTCGCATGATGCAGAACGTACATCACGTGCGTGCCGCCGACGCCCTGCGGGTTATAAATCCCGGCGTGCTCATAGCCTCGCGCTTTCAGCTTTTTGACGCGCTGCTCGCCCAGTTCCAGCATCTCTTTTTTGGTGCCGAAATGGATAGCCCCGGTCGGACAGGTTTTCACACAGGCTGGCTCCTGGCCGACGCTGACGCGATCGACGCAGAGTGTACATTTATAGACGCGGTTATCCTCTTTATTGAGGCGCGGCACGTTAAACGGACACCCGGCGATGCAGTAGCCGCAGCCGATGCAGTGCTCGGACTGAAAATCGACGATCCCGTTGGCGTACTGGATGATCGCCCCGGCGGACGGACACGCTTTCAGACAGCCCGGATCCTCACAGTGCATACAGCCGTCTTTGCGGATCAGCCACTCCAGCTTGCCGTTCTGCTCGGTTTCGCTAAAGCGCATCACCGTCCAGGACTTGGCGCTGAGATCGGCGGGATTATCGTACACCCCGACGCAGTGCCCCACTTCGTCACGAATGTCGTTCCACTCAGAGCAGGCTACCTGGCAGGCTTTACAGCCTACGCAGGAGGAGACATCAATGAGCTTGGCGACTTCGGCCTTGTAATCACGCGCCCGCGGAGGCGGCGTGATGGAGTTTGTTGCGGACTGTTTAATAATGTCCTGCGTTTCCAAAGACATATGCTCGCCCCCTTACGCCTTCTCGATGTTAACTAAAAACGCTTTGTACTCCGGCGTTTGCGAGTTGGAGTCACCGACGTTTGGCGTCAGGGTATTGGCGATATAGCCTTTGCGCGCCACCCCTTCAAAGCCCCAGTGCAGCGGGATACCGACGGTTTCAACCTGCTGACCGTTGACGTTCAGCGTGCGCAGACGGCGCGTGACGACCGCAACCGCACGGATAAACCCGCGCTTGCTGCTTACCGTGACGCGATCGCCATTGGTGATGCCTTTGGCCGCCGCCAGCGTCTCGCTGATTTCCACAAACTGTTCCGGCTGTGCGATAGCGTTCAGCAGCGCGTGCTTGGTCCAGGTGTGGAAGTGCTCGGTCAGGCGATAGGTGGTGCCGACATACGGGAACTTATCCTTCTTACCTAAGCGCAGCACGTCGTCCTCATAGATACGCACGACCGGACTGGAGACCACGTTCGGATGCAGCGGGTTAGTGCCCAGCGGCGTTTCCATTGGCTCGTAGTGTTCCGGGAACGGTCCTTCCGCCAGTTTATCCAGCGCGAACAGGCGACCAACGCCTTCCGGCTGCATAATGAACGGACCGGTTTTGCTTCCCGGCGGCGCGGTATTGAAGTCCGGAATATCGTTACCCGTCCACTTCGCCCCGTTCCACTGGATCAGCATCCGCTTCGGATCCCACGGTTTGCCGTTGATATCCGCGGAGGCGCGGTTATACAGCACGCGACGGTTGAGCGGCCACGCCCAAGCCCAGCCCAGCGTATTGCCCAGCCCTGACGGGTCGGCATTGTCGCGGTTAGCCATCTGGTTGCCCTGCTCGGTCCAGCTGCCGGTGTAGATCCAGCAGGAGGACGAGGTGGTGCCGTCATCGCGTAGCTGGGCGAAGCTGCTCAGCAGTTGCCCTTTCTTCGCAATCAGCACGCCGTTAGCGTCGTAGAGATCGGCCAGCGCGTAGCCGTTGTTCTCTTTCGCCACTTCTTCCGATTCCGGATGGTCAGGCTGTTTGTAGCTCCAGCGCATTTTGAGCAGCGGTTCTGCGCCTTTACCGCCTTCTGTGCGATACATCTCGCGCAGGCGGTGGTAAATCCCGGCCAGAATTTCGCCGTCGTTACGCGCTTCGCCCGGTGCGTCCTGACCTTTCCAGTGCCACTGCAGCCAGCGGCCAGAGTTAGCGATTGAGCCATCCTCTTCCGCAAAGCAGGTGGACGGCAGACGGAACACTTCGGTCTGAATGGACGCCGGATCGACATCGTTCGACTCGCCGTGGTTCTGCCAGAACGTTGAGGTTTCGGTTACCAGCGGGTCGATCACCACCATGAACTTCAGCTTGCTCAGGCTGCGCACTACTTTGTTTTTGTCCGGGAAGGAGGCAACCGGGTTAAAGCCCTGACAAATGTAGCCAGTGACTTTTCCGCTATCCATCATGTTGAAGTATTTGATGACGTCATAGGCCTGGTCCCACTTCGGCAACCAGTCAAAGCCCCAGTCGTTCTCTTTCTGCGCATCGTCGCCATAGAATGCTTTCATCAGGCTGACGGCAAACTTCGGATAGTTGCTCCAGTAGTTGACCTGATCGGCCTGCGTCGCTTTTGGTGTGTTGGCGTTAAGCCAGCTCTGCCAGTCGCTGTGCTTTTCTGACGGCAGCGTCAGGTAGCCTGGCAGACTGGTTGAAAGCAGACCGAGATCGGTTAAACCCTGAATGTTAGAGTGACCGCGCAGGGCGTTTACGCCGCCGCCAGCCATCCCCATATTGCCAAGCAGCAACTGGATCATCGCCATCGTGCGGATGTTCTGCGCGCCTACGGTATGCTGCGTCCAGCCCAGCGCGTACAGGAAGGTCGTGGTCCGGTCCGCGGCGCTGGTAGAGGCCAGCACTTCACACACTTTCAGGAAGTCGGCTTTCGGCGTACCGCAGATGTTTTCGACCACCTCCGGCGTATAGCGGGAAACGTGTTGTTTCAGCAGGTTCCAGACGCAACGGGGATGTGACAGGGTTTCATCGCGTCTGGCAAAGCCGTTTTCATCGAACTGGTAGTTCCAGGATGATTTATCATACTGGCGCTTGTCCGCGTCATAACCGCTGAATAAACCGTCTTCAAAAGCAAAATCATCCCGCACCAGCAGGCTGGCGTTGGTGTAGTGCTTAACGTATTCAGCGTTGATTTTATTATTTTCGATCAGGTACAGTAGAACGCCGGACAGGAAGGTAATGTCCGTGCCGGAACGAATCGGCGCGTAAATATCCGCTACCGACGCTGTACGGGTAAAGCGTGGGTCAACAACAATCAGCGTAGCGTCGTTGTTGTTCTTCGCTTCCATCGCCCAGCGGAAACCCACCGGATGCGCTTCAGCGGCGTTGCCGCCCATCACCATCACGACGTTAGCGTTTTTAATATCAACCCAGTGGTTGGTCATCGCACCGCGACCAAATGTTGGAGCAAGACTTGCTACCGTTGGTCCGTGTCAGACGCGCGCCTGGTTGTCTACCGCCAGCATGCCGAGCGAGCGCACGAATTTTTGCGTCAGCATACCGGTTTCATTACTGGCGGCGGAAGCGCACAACATCCCGGTGGAAAGCCAGCGGTTTACCGTTACGCCCTGCTCGTTCTTTTCAATAAAGTTGGCGTCACGGTCAGCTTTCATTAATTTTGCAATGCGGGAGAAGGCTTCATCCCAGCTGATACGTTGCCATTTATCAGAACCTGGCGCGCGATATTCCGGGTAACGCAGACGGTTTTCGCTATGGACGTAGTCCAGCAGCCCTGCGCCCTTTGGACATAAGGCTCCGCGACTGACCGGATGATCCGGATCGCCTTCGATATGGTAAATCGCTTCCTTCGTATTTTTTGCTCCATCACCCAGGCTATACATTAATAGCCCGCAACCTACGGAACAGTATGTGCAGGTGTTTCGGATCTCTTTTGCGCGTAACAGCTTATAATTACGCGCCTGAGCCAGTGCCATTTTGGGAGTGAATCCCAGCGCAGCCACTGTGGTTCCGGCCATACCGCCCGCGCAGATTTTAAAAAATTTTCTGCGGCTGACGTCCATTGCTTTCCTCTTTTTTCCAGAGTGGTATACACAAGGTCATTTATGCCGCATCGCAGCAACAAAAAATGACGTGTATAAACTTCGCGAGGAAACTAACAGCAATACCCATAATTTTTTTGCGTCAAATCAATAACGAAACGGTTCCGCTACTAAATAGTTCCTTTTGTTGTTTTTATATACCACTATAGTGGTAATTCCCTTTCAGTATTTGCCTGGCATTTCCTGTCGGAAAAGTGCTATAAATTTCAGCTTCTTTTTTTGATAGTTCTGGAAACGGCATAGCGCATGACAAGACAAAAAGCGACGCTCACTGGACTCATCGCCGTTGTTTTATGGAGCACGATGGTGGGCTTAATTCGCGGCGTCAGTGAAGGGTTGGGTCCGGTGGGCGGCGCGGCGGCAATTTATTCCCTGAGTGGCCTGCTGCTGATATTTACCGTCGGTTTTCCCGATATTCGCCGCTTTCCTGTTGGTTATTTAATCGCCGGTAGCGTCCTGTTTGTCAGCTACGAAATTTGCCTTGCGCTCTCGCTCGGCTATGCCGCTACGCGTCATCAGGCGATTGAGGCGGGCATGGTCAATTATTTGTGGCCAAGCCTGACCATTTTATTCGCCATTTTGTTTAACGGTCAAAAAACCAACATGGCGATAGTGCCGGGATTACTGCTGGCATTAACCGGAGTATGCTGGGTGCTTGGCGGGGAAAACGGTTTACATCCTGCCGAAATAATCAACAATATTACCGGTAGTCCACTAAGCTATTTCCTCGCGTTTCTCGGCGCGTTTATCTGGGCGGCTTACTGCACGGTTACCAATAAATATGCGCGCGGTTTTAACGGCATTACGCTGTTCGTTTTACTTACTGCCCTGAGCTTGTGGGTGCACTATTTTATCTCTCCCCAGCCCGAAATGATTTTCAGTACTCCGGTGGTGATTAAACTTTTTTCCGCGGCTCTAACGCTGGGATTCGCCTATGCCGCATGGAACGTTGGCATTCTGCATGGCAACGTGACGGTGATGGCGGTCGGCTCCTATTTCACCCCCGTTCTCTCCTCGGCGCTGGCAGCTATCCTGCTGAGCGCCCCGCTCTCTTTTTCCTTCTGGCAGGGGGCGATAATGGTCTGCGTCGGTTCGCTTCTGTGCTGGTGGGCGACGCGCCGGGGATAAATTCGTAGCCGGATCGTTCTTTTTGCGTCGGTCCGGCTGTAACAGATTTTTCCCCGCCATTGCGTGATTCTGATTTTTTTTCTTTGCGCCTGTCAAAATAGTCAAACATGGTTTAGGCTTAATTTAACTTACCTGTGATTGACGTTTATTATTTAATGGCATGTTAAAATAATGTTAAAAATATGCAAAAAAACATCAATCTTAGGGAGTTTTTCAATAATCCCGCGCTGTATAATTAATACGAACAACTAACCATTAAGCAATTAATATCCTGCCAATAGTTAGCGTGAAATATATATTATTCATCTTTTTCTCACTGCGTAATTAATAAAAACAGTTCTAATTAAGTGATCTTAATCACACATCCAAAATTATCCTGCAATAACTTGAAACTTAATATTGAATTAGTGCTACCGCCTACTTTAAAAATAGCTTGCCATTGATGAGTAGCCTCGTTTAGCAGTGGCTTAGGAAACACATTAAGAAAATTATAAGGATTAACTAAATGAAACTTAAATTAGTTGCAGTGGCAGTGACCAGCCTGTTGGCAGCAGGCGTCGTTAATGCGGCAGAAGTGTACAACAAAGACGGCAACAAACTGGACCTGTACGGTAAAGTAACCGCTCTGCACTACTTCTCTGACAATAACGGTGATGATGGCGATAAAACTTATGCACGTCTGGGCTTCAAAGGCGAAACTCAGATTACCGATCAACTGACCGGTTTCGGCCAGTTTGAATATGAATTCAAGGGTAATAACGCAGAAACTGAAGGCACTAAAGGCAACAAAACTCGTCTGGCGTTTGCTGGCCTGAAATTCGGTGATTATGGTTCTTTCGACTATGGTCGTAACTATGGCGTAGCCTACGATGTCGGCGCATGGACCGACGTTCTGCCTGAGTTCGGTGGTGATACCTGGACTCTGACTGATAACTTTATGGCTGCTCGTACCACTGGTGTTGCAACCTACCGTAATACCGACTTCTTCGGCTTGGTTGAAGGTCTGAATTTCGCTGCTCAGTATCAGGGTAAAAATGACACCGCCAGCGCTACCTTCCCGAAAGGCCGCGACGTAGTGAAATCTAACGGCGACGGTTTCGGTATCTCTTCCAGCTATGAATATGAAGGCTTTGGCGTAAGCGCTGCCTACGCGAAATCTGACCGTACTGATGGTCAGATCGCATACGGTGATAACGAACTGAATGCTGCCGGTGAAAACGCTGAAGTCTGGGCCGCTGGTCTGAAATATGATGCGAACAACATCTACCTGGCAACCACCTACTCTGAAACCCGCAACATGACTGTGTTTGGTAACGATCACATCGCCAACAAAGCGCAGAACTTTGAAGTGGTTGCTCAGTATCAGTTTGACTTCGGTCTTCGTCCGTCCATCGCGTACCTGAAATCCAAAGGTAAAGACCTGGGCCGTTATGGTGACCAGGATCTGGTGGAATACGTTGACGTTGGTGCCACTTACTACTTCAACAAAAACATGTCCACCTACGTTGATTACAAAATCAACCTGATCGATGACAGCAACTTTACTGAAGCGGCTGGTGTAGGTACTGACAACATCGTTGCAGTGGGTCTGACCTACCAGTTCTGATTCGCTTAAATTCGAATTGAGCGGTACAAAAGCCAGCCCACTAAGGGCTGGCTTTTTCATAGCAGTGAAAACCGGTCATAAGGAGTATGCCGTGCAAACCTATACGGGATGTTGCCTCTGCGGTCAGAGCCATTTTACCGTCGATCTAAAATCTCTCGACGTCTATGCCTGCCACTGTACGCTGTGCCAGAAATGGTCCGGCGGCATTGCGATGTATCTGGAAGCCAGCGGGCATCCGATGATGGATCCCGATGCGCCGGAAGCCGCCTTTTACGCCTCATCTTCACGCAGTGAGCGCTATTTCTGTTCCGGCTGCGGTTCCCCGCTGTGGTTTAAGCTGACCGATCCCCTGCGCTACTTCATTCCGTGGACCTTACTGGAACTGAGCGAGTACGATCGCCGTCGGCTGATTCTCGCAGCGGAAATCTACACCGAAACGCAGCCGACCTTTTGCGGTCTGACCGGACAGTACGCGCGCCTGAGCGGTAAAGAGGTCGACGCGCTGGATATTACCCACTGAGTTAATCGCGGCTTACCTTCGCCAGACTAAACCACATCCCAATCGCCAGCAGCATCAGCATACTTCCGGCGCTGCTCAGCGCCACGCTGTGCGACCAGGTAAACGCCTGTTTCGCCGCCTCGACAATACTTTCACCAGGCGCGTCCGGCAGCGTCTGCGCCAGCTGCACCGCTTCCCCCATTGAGGAAGAAGCCCGCTCGCGTTCTGCGGCGCTCAGCCCCGCGGGCAAAATAATGGAGGCGGAAAAGCTACGGCTCAGCAGCAGACCGAAAATGGCAATTCCCAGTCCTGCCCCCAGCTCATAGGCCATCGTTTCGATAGCGCCAGCCGCTGCCGCTTTCTCTGCGGGCGCGGCGGCCATGATTGCCGCCGTCGAGGCCAGCAGTGCGCTGGCGGCGCTGAATCCGAGCAGGGCCATTAATACCCACGCCTGAATTTGCTGAACGCTGAAGTCGGTCATCGCCAGACCGTAAAAACTGAGCGCGCTTAACGCCATCCCGCCGGTCGCCACCCGGCGCAGCCCCAGCCGGGAGACTAACATACCGGCAAGCGGGCCGCTGAATCCGCTGGCCAGCATCACCGGCAGCATAAACAGCCCCGCCTGATACGGCGTCAGGCCATGCACAAACTGCAACTCCTGCGCCATCAGTAGCTCAAATCCTACCAGGGTGATCATGGCGGTCATCGCCATCATCACCCCGCTTAAAATAATGCGATGGGTAAAGAGACGCAGATCGATCATCGGCCGCGACGCCGCCAGTTGAAGGCGGACAAACTGCGCCAGCAGCAGCGCGCCGCCGCTCACTGTCAACATAATCACGCCGGTGGCGATATGCCCCTTCAGCGCAGTTTTGGCGCTGTAGACCAGCAGTAAAATGGCGACAATCAGCATGATGGCGTGAACAAAGTTTAACGACTGCTCGCGACGTCCCGCCTGCCGCGGCACATAGCGCGCAGTGAGCGCGAGCACCACCAGCACGATCGGCACGTTAATTAAGAACACCGCTCCCCAGTAAAAATGTTCCAGCAGCATACCGCCAACCAGCGGACCAAACGCCGCGCCGCCGGAACCGACTGCCGCCCAGACGCCAAGCGCCATATTACACTGCCGGGCTTCGACGAACGTTGCGCGGATCCCGGCAAGGGTGGCCGGAACAATCATCGCGGCACCAATCGCCAGAAGCGCACGTGCAGCGATAAGCCATCCGGCGCTGGTAGCAAAGGCGGCGGCAAGCGAGGCCAGGCCAAATAATCCGCCGCCAAGCAGCAGCAGCCGTTTAAAACCGATGCGGTCGCCAAGCGCCCCCATCGGCAGCACCATCCCGGCCATGACCAGCGAGTAAATATCAATGATCCACAGCAGCTCGTTGCCGCTGGCGCCCAGCGTCATACTCAGCGTGGGCGCGGCGACATGCAGCACCGTGGCATCGATTGCCACCGGAATGTAGACCAGCACAATAATCACTAACGTTAACCACTGACGTAACATAAAACATCCTTCATCTCACAAATTGGACATGCGTCCAGCTTTATCGATCCTACGTAAAATTGAACGTATGTCCAATTTTTTGTTACACTGCATTTTTAACGTGAAACCGGAGGGGAGATGAGCTATCTGCACAAAGATGAGCGCCGGGAGGTCATTTTGCAGGCCGCCATGCGCGTGGCGCTGGAGGAAGGCTTTACGGCAATGACGGTCAGGCGCATCGCCAGTGAAGCGAAAGTGGCGACCGGCCAGGTACATCACCATTTCGCCTCTGCTGGAGAGTTAAAGTCGCTGGCCTTTGTGCGTCTGATCCGCACCCTGCTGGATGCAGAAACGACCGGCGAAGATGCCAGCTGGCGCGCGCGCCTGCATACGATGCTTGGCAGCGATGACGGTGGTTTTGAGCCCTATATTAAACTCTGGCGCGAAGCGCAGATCCTCGCGGCTAAAGATGCGGAAATCAAAAGCGCTTATCTGCGCACCATGCGCATGTGGCATGAGGAAACCGTCGCCCTCATTCAGCAAGGCGTTGCCGCCGGTGAGTTTTGTCCGACCGGTGCCGTCGCAGATATCGCCTGGCGGCTGATTGCTCTGGTCTGCGGCCTTGACGGGATGTACGTCCTCGGCATTCAGGAAATGACCGACCCGGCTTTCAGGGAACATCTGGATCGGGCTATCGCGCTTGAACTGGGTGGCCCTATGGTATGACACCAGCGTGATACAACTTTTATTTACATTTGGTAACACTTAAGAAACCTCTTATTCCCCGCTGGCGCCGCCCGGCTGCCCATTTTTATCTATCCTTTCATCAATATTCCAAAAAACACCAATAAATTCTGGAAAGGGCGAATGCACGTCTGTGCCACAGACGCCCTTTGCCCTGCCTGTTTTTATTTTTTAATGAACGATATGTGCATGTGAGGGACATTATGGCGCAACAAAATGAGAAAAATAATCGTTATCTTTTGAGCAACTGGAAGCCTGAAAGTCCCGCCTTCTGGGAAAATAAGGGTAAAGCCATTGCGCGAAGAAATCTCTGTATTTCAGTCGCTTGCCTGTTGCTTGCCTTCTGCGTCTGGATGCTGTTCAGCGCCGTCGCCGTTAACCTGAATAAAATTGGCTTTAATTTCACCACCGATCAACTCTTTTTATTAACCGCCCTTCCTTCTCTTTCTGGCGCAATATTGCGCGTACCCTACTCTTTTATGGTGCCGATATTTGGCGGACGTCGCTGGACGGTTTTCAGTACTGCGATCCTGATTATTCCCTGCATCTGGCTGGGGTTTGCGGTGCAAAATACCGCCACGCCTTTCGGCGTATTTATTGTTATTGCCCTGCTGTGCGGCTTTGCCGGCGCCAACTTCGCCTCAAGCATGGGGAATATCAGCTTCTTTTTCCCGAAAGCCAGACAGGGCAGCGCGTTAGGGGTTAATGGCGGGCTGGGCAATCTCGGCGTCAGCGTCATGCAGCTGGTCGCGCCGCTGGTGATCTTTTTACCTGTGTTCACCTTCCTCGGCGTGCAGGGCGTGCCGCAGCCGGATGGTTCGCTGCTGTTTCTGGAAAACGCCGCGTGGATCTGGGTGCCGCTGCTGGCCATCGCCACCGTTGCCGCCTGGTTCGGCACTAATGATATTGCCAGTTCAAAAGCGTCAATCGCTTCACAGCTGCCGGTGCTCAAGCGCTTTCACCTCTGGCTGCTGAGCCTGCTGTATCTTGCGACCTTCGGCTCTTTTATCGGCTTTTCAGCCGGCTTCGCCATGCTGTCGAAAACCCAGTTCCCGGACGTCAATATTCTGCAGCTGGCGTTTTTCGGCCCGTTTATCGGCGCGCTGGCGCGTTCCGCGGGCGGCGTGATCTCCGATAAGTTCGGCGGCGTGCGCGTGACGTTGATTAACTTCGTCTTTATGGCGCTCTTTTCCGCCCTGCTGTTCCTGACGCTGCCGGGCTCCGGTTCCGGCAGCTTTATCGCCTTTTACCTTGTCTTTATGGGGTTGTTCTTAACGGCTGGCCTGGGCAGCGGTTCTACCTTCCAGATGATTGCCGTTATCTTCCGCCAGCTCACCATTTATCAGGTAAAACTGCGCGGCGGTACAGATGAACAGGCGCAGCGGGAGGCGGTTACCGATACAGCCGCGGCGCTGGGCTTTATTTCCGCCATTGGCGCGGTCGGCGGCTTCTTTATTCCGAAAGCCTTTGGTACTTCGCTGGCGATGACCGGCTCCCCGGTCGGCGCCATGAAAATTTTCCTTGTGTTTTACATCGCCTGTGTACTGGTGACCTGGCTGGTCTATGGTCGCCGTAAACCCAAACAACAATAACAACACCTTGTAAGCCCGATAAGCGTAGCGCCATCGGGCCATTGCCGGATAAGGCGTATACGCCATATCCGGCCTACAAAATCCTGGAGCAGGAGAAATGTCATGAGTAAGCTACTGGATCGCTTCCGCTATTTTAAATTAAAGGGCGACACCTTTGCTGACGGCCACGGTCAGGTAATGCACTCCAACCGTGACTGGGAAGACAGTTATCGTCAGCGCTGGCAGTTCGATAAAATCGTGCGCTCGACCCACGGCGTGAACTGTACCGGTTCATGCAGCTGGAAAATCTACGTTAAAAACGGTCTTGTCACCTGGGAAGTCCAGCAGACCGACTACCCGCGCACCCGTCCGGATCTGCCTAACCACGAACCGCGCGGCTGCCCACGCGGCGCCAGCTATTCCTGGTATCTCTACAGCGCCAACCGCCTGAAATATCCGCTGGTGCGCAAGCGCCTGATCGAACTGTGGCGCGACGCTCTCGCTCAGCACAGCGATCCGGTGCTGGCCTGGGAGTCGATTATCAACGACCCGCAGAAGTGCATGAGCTACAAGCAGGTACGCGGGCGCGGCGGTTTTATCCGCTCGAACTGGAAGGAACTTAACCAGCTGATCGCGGCGGCGAACGTCTGGACGATTAAAACCTACGGCCCGGACCGCGTAGCTGGTTTCTCCCCCATTCCGGCAATGTCGATGGTCTCTTATGCCGCCGGTACCCGCTACCTCTCCCTGATCGGCGGCACCTGCCTGAGCTTTTATGACTGGTACTGCGACCTGCCGCCCGCCTCGCCGATGACCTGGGGCGAGCAGACCGACGTGCCGGAATCCGCCGACTGGTACAACTCCGGCTACATCATCGCCTGGGGCTCCAACGTGCCGCAAACCCGCACCCCGGACGCCCACTTCTTCACCGAAGTGCGTTACAAAGGGACCAAAACCATCGCCATTACCCCGGACTATTCGGAGGTGGCCAAGCTCTGCGACCAGTGGCTGGCGCCGAAGCAAGGGACCGACAGTGCACTGGCGATGGCAATGGGCCACGTGATTCTGAAAGAATTTCACCTCGATAACCCCAGCGACTACTTCCTTAACTACTGCCGCCGCTATACCGACATGCCGATGCTGGTGCTGCTGGACGCCCGCGAAGACGGCAGCTTTGTCCCGGGCCGCATGATGCGCGCCTCCGATCTGATCGATGGGCTGGGCGAAACCAATAATCCGGAATGGAAAACGGTCGCCTGTAGCAGCAACGGCGAACTGGTGGTGCCTAACGGCTCGATTGGCTTTCGCTGGGGTGAAAAAGGCAAATGGAATCTCGAACCGCTGGCGGCAGGCAGTGAAACCGAGCTGACACTCTCGCTGCTCGGCCAGCATGATGAGGTGCTGGGCGTAGCCTTCCCCTACTTCGGCGGTAACGAAAATCCGCATTTTCGCAGCGTGAAGCAGGAGCCGGTGCTGGTACGCCAGCTGCCGGTAAAACGCCTGACCCTTGCCGACGGCAGCAGCTGTCCGGTGGTCAGCGTGTACGATCTGATGCTGGCTAACTATGGCCTCGATCGCGGACTGGAAGATGCACTCAGCGCCAAAGACTACACGGAAGTGAAAGCCTACACTCCGGCGTGGGCCGAGCAGATCACCGGCGTGCCGCGTCAGCATATTGAAACCATCGCCCGTGAATTCGCCGACACCGCGCATAAAACCCACGGCCGTTCGATGATTATTCTCGGCGCTGGCGTCAACCACTGGTATCACATGGATATGAACTACCGTGGGATGATCAACATTCTGGTGTTCTGCGGCTGCGTCGGGCAAAGCGGCGGCGGCTGGGCGCACTATGTCGGCCAGGAAAAACTGCGCCCGCAGACCGGCTGGCTGCCGCTGGCGTTCGCGCTGGATTGGAACCGTCCGCCGCGCCAGATGAACAGCACCTCGTTTTTCTATAATCACTCCAGCCAGTGGCGCTATGAGAAGCTCACCGCCCAGGAACTTCTCTCTCCGCTGGCCGATCCGGCGAAGTTTACCGGCCACCTGATCGACTTTAACGTGCGCGCCGAGCGCATGGGCTGGCTGCCTTCCGCGCCGCAGCTCAACCTCAATCCGCTGACGGTAAAAGCCAGCGCTGAAAAAGCCGGTTTGTCGCCAGCTGATTACACCGCGCAGGCGCTGAAATCAGGCGACATTCGCTTTGCCTGCGAACAGCCGGACAGCGGCAAAAACCACCCACGCAACCTGTTTGTCTGGCGTTCGAATCTGCTCGGTTCGTCGGGTAAAGGTCATGAGTACATGCTCAAGTACCTGCTCGGGACGGAAAGCGGTATCCAGGGCGAAGCGTTAGGCTCAGACGAAGGGATTAAGCCGGAAGAGGTGGAATGGCAGACCGCGGCGATAGAGGGCAAACTCGACCTGCTGGTCACGCTCGACTTCAGAATGTCCAGCACCTGCCTGTTCTCCGATATCGTGCTGCCGACCGCCACCTGGTATGAAAAAGACGACATGAACACCTCCGACATGCACCCGTTTATTCACCCGCTGTCGGCGGCGGTCGATCCGGCGTGGGAATCGCGCAGCGACTGGGAAATTTATAAGGGTATCGCCAAAGCCTTTTCGGAAGTGTGCGTCGGCCATCTGGGACAGGAAACCGACGTGGTGCTGCAACCGTTACAGCATGACTCGCCGGCGGAGCTGTCGCAGCCGTTTGATATTCTGGACTGGCGTAAAAATGAGTGCGAACTGATCCCCGGCAAAACCGCGCCCACCATCGCCGTGGTCGAGCGCGACTACCCCGCTACGTATGATCGCTTTACCTCGCTCGGTCCGCTGATGGATAAACTGGGCAACGGCGGTAAAGGCATCACCTGGAATACCCAGACGGAGGTCGACTTCCTCGGCAAACTGAACTACACCCGGCGCGAAGGTCCGGCCAAAGGCCGTCCGCGGATCGATACCGCGCTGGACGCCTCTGAGGTGATCCTCGCGCTGGCGCCGGAAACCAACGGCCAGGTGGCGGTGAAAGCCTGGGAAGCGCTGGGCGAATTCACCGGGCGCGAGCACACCCATCTGGCGCTGAATAAAGAAGACGAGAAAATTCGCTTTCGCGATATTCAGGCCCAGCCGCGCAAGATTATCTCCAGTCCGACCTGGTCCGGCCTGGAAAGCGAGCACGTGTCGTACAACGCCGGATATACCAACGTGCATGAACTGATCCCGTGGCGCACCCTGTCCGGCCGTCAGCAGCTGTACCAGGATCACCCGTGGATGCGCGCCTTCGGCGAAAGCCTGGTGGCGTATCGCCCGCCGATTGACACCCGCAGCGTCAGCAAAATGCGTGAGATCCCGCCAAACGGCTTCCCGGAAAAAGCGCTTAACTTCCTGACGCCGCACCAGAAATGGGGTATTCACTCCACCTACAGCGAAAACCTGCTGATGCTGACCTTATCGCGCGGCGGGCCGATTGTCTGGATCAGCGAAACCGACGCCCGCGAGCTGGGCATTGAAGATAACGACTGGATCGAAGCCTTCAACGCCAACGGCGCGCTGACCGCCCGCGCGGTAGTCAGCCAGCGCGTACCGCCGGGTATGACCATGATGTACCACGCCCAGGAGCGCATCATGAATATTCCGGGGTCGGAAATCACCGGCATGCGCGGCGGTATCCACAACTCCGTCACCCGCGTCTGCCCGAAACCCACGCACATGATCGGCGGTTACGCCCAGCTGGCGTACGGTTTTAACTACTACGGCACCGTCGGCTCCAATCGCGACGAGTTCATCATGATCAGAAAAATGAAAAATATCGACTGGCTGGATGGTGAAGGTCGGGATCAGGTACAGGAGGCGAAAAAATGAAGATACGCTCACAGGTTGGGATGGTGCTTAACCTCGATAAATGCATTGGCTGTCACACCTGCTCTGTCACCTGTAAAAACGTCTGGACCGGACGTGAAGGGATGGAATACGCATGGTTTAACAACGTCGAAACCAAGCCGGGTATTGGCTACCCGAAAAACTGGGAGGACCAGGAGGAGTGGCAAGGCGGCTGGGTTCGCGATGTGAATGGCAAAATACGTCCGCGCATGGGCGGCAAGATGGGGGTGATCACCAAAATCTTCGCCAACCCGGTGGTGCCGCAGATCGACGACTACTACGAGCCGTTCACCTTTGATTATCAGCACCTGCACAGCGCGCCGGAGGGCAAACACCAGCCTACCGCGCGCCCGCGTTCGCTGATTGACGGCAAGCGGATGGATAAAATCATCTGGGGGCCAAACTGGGAAGAACTGCTCGGCGGCGAGTTTGAAAAGCGCGCCCGCGACCGCAACTTTGACAAGATCCAGAAGGAGATGTACGGCCAGTTCGAAAACACCTTCATGATGTATCTGCCGCGCCTGTGCGAACACTGCCTCAACCCAAGCTGCGTGGCGACCTGCCCGAGCGGCGCCATCTACAAACGCGAAGAAGATGGCATCGTGCTGATCGACCAGGACAAATGCCGCGGCTGGCGCCTGTGCATCAGCGGTTGCCCGTACAAAAAAATCTACTTCAACTGGAAAAGCGGCAAATCTGAGAAGTGCATTTTCTGCTACCCGCGTATCGAATCCGGTCAGCCGACCGTCTGCTCGGAAACCTGCGTCGGACGCATCCGTTATCTTGGCGTATTGCTGTACGACGCCGATCGCATCGAAGAGGCGGCAAGCACGGAGCATGAAACCGATCTCTACGAGCGCCAGTGCGACGTGTTCCTCAATCCGAACGACCCGGCGGTGATTGAAGAAGCGCTGAAACAGGGCATTCCGCAAAACGTGATTGACGCAGCTCAGCGCTCGCCGGTGTATAAAATGGCGATGGACTGGAAGCTGGCGCTGCCGCTGCATCCGGAATACCGCACCCTGCCGATGGTCTGGTACGTGCCGCCGCTGTCGCCGATTCAGTCCTACGCTGACGCCGGCGGTCTGCCGCAATCGGACGGCATACTGCCAGCCATCGAAAGCCTGCGCATCCCGGTACAGTACCTTGCCAATATGCTGAGCGCTGGCGATACCGGTCCGGTGCTGCGCGCGCTGAAGCGCATGATGGCGATGCGTCACTACATGCGTTCGCAAACGGTGGAAGGCGTGACGGACACCCGCGCGATTGAGGAAGTGGGCTTAAGCGTTGAGCAGGTTGAGGAGATGTATCGCTATCTGGCGATCGCCAACTACGAAGACCGCTTCGTGATCCCGACCAGCCACCGCGAGATGGCGCGCGACGCCTTCCCTGAACGCAACGGCTGTGGCTTCACCTTTGGCGACGGCTGCCACGGGTCTGACACTAAATTCAATCTGTTCAACAGCAGTCGTATTGACGCCATTAATATCACCGAAGTGCGTGACAAGGCGGAGGGGGAATAATGCAAATCCTCAAAGTGATCGGCCTGCTGATGGAGTATCCCGACGAACTGCTGTGGGAGTGTAAAGATGAGGCGCTGGCGATGGTGCGTCAGGAAGCACCAATGCTCAACGGCTTCGCCAGCGACCTGCTCAACGCCCCACTGCTGGATAAACAGGCCGAATGGTGTGAAGTGTTTGACCGCGGCCGCGCCACGTCGCTGCTGCTGTTTGAACATGTCCATGCGGAATCCCGCGATCGCGGCCAGGCAATGGTGGACCTGCTTTCGCAGTATGAAAAAGTGGGCCTGCAGCTTAACTGCCGCGAGCTTCCCGACTATCTGCCATTGTATCTGGAATATCTGAGTATCCTGCCGGAAGCGGAAGCGCGGGAAGGTTTGCAGAACGTAGAGCCTATTCTGGCGCTGCTGGGCGGACGGCTGAAACAGCGCGGTACGCCGTGGTATCAGCTGTTTGACGCCCTGCTGACGTTTGCAGGAAGCCGCCTTACAAGTGACAGCGTCACTCCGCAGGTCGCCAAAGAGACGCGTGACGACACCCGTCAGGCGCTGGATGCCGTCTGGGAAGAAGAACAGGTGAAATTTATTGAAGATAACGCCACTGCCTGTGACAGCTCACCGTTACAGCAATATCAACGACGCTTTAGCCAGGACGTGGCGCCGCAGTATGTCGACGTCAGCGCGGGAGGCCCGAAATGATACATTATCTGAACGTCTTTTTTTACGACATCTACCCTTATATCTGCGCGACGGTCTTTTTCCTCGGCAGCTGGCTGCGCTATGACTACGGCCAGTACACCTGGCGCGCTTCATCCAGCCAGATGCTGGATAAACGCGGGATGGTGGTGTGGTCGAATTTGTTCCATATCGGTATTCTCGGCATCTTCTTCGGCCATCTGTTCGGGATGTTGACTCCGCACTGGATGTACGCCTGGTTTTTGCCGATTGCGGTAAAGCAGCAGATGGCGATGATCCTCGGCGGGGTATGCGGCGTGCTGACGCTGATTGGCGGCGCGGGCCTGCTCTGGCGTCGTCTGACCAATCAGCGCGTCCGCGCCACCTCGACCACGCCGGACATTATTATTATGAGCATTCTGCTGATTCAGTGCCTGATCGGGCTGAGCACCATTCCGTTCTCGGCGCAATATCCGGACGGTAGTGAAATGATGAAGCTGGTTGGCTGGGCACAAAGCATCTTCACCTTCCGCGGCGGCTCGTCGGAAATGCTTAATGGCGTCGCTTTTGTCTTCCGCGTTCACCTGGTGCTGGGGATGACTATTTTCCTGCTGTTCCCGTTCACCCGGCTGGTGCACGTCTGGAGCGCGCCGTTTGAATATTTTACCCGCCGTTACCAGATAGTCCGTTCCCGTCGATAAGTTTTTTCGCCCGGTAGCGCCTCGCCTGCCGGGTTTATTTTCTTAAGTAGAATTTTCTGTTTTCTTAACACGGCGGCGCTGTATTTAAGAAATGACGAAGATTCCTGCGCCATAGTTGAATATCCTCTTAAATACCTTAAATACCGCATCTCTGACCAGCATCCAGCGCTCGTCTGAGCCCTCAATGCTGGCGGCGAGTTAAAATCATTTCATTTGCCTTCACTTAAGCAGAATTAGACAATTTTCCTGCCGATCAACCTTTCTATGAAATAAATAACAGACGCCAGGACTGGTGTCTTATCTACGCATTATTCAAGGATACTGGAATTTATCTATGAAGATACCTGCCTTATCACCCCAAATTAAACCCAAAAAAATCGCTTTATTATTAAGTGCATTATTAGCAACCACCACCTTTTCTGCTTTTTCCGCGCCAGTAAAATATACTCTCGACGCCAGCACCCCCAGCGACCAACTCACGGTGAATATCACCAATGGGGATGAAATTTCAAGAATCGATATTAACGTTGCCGACGGTCGCGTTGATTTCGCCGACAATATCACAATGAACAGTACCGGCGTAGTTAACGCAACAGGTTCCCAAAACGTCTGGTTCGCCTATCTTAAAGCCGGTGAGATAAATCTGGGTAATCATTTTACCCTTAACTTCGACCCACACTCGAACGGGACCTATTCGACTGCCGATGGTATTGCCCTGTATGGCACCGGCAAACTGACCGCTGAAAATTACACCTTTAATAATTTGAATGACGACGAAGAATCGGACGGGCTGTACGTTGGCGATAACGCCCGGGCCGACCTGAAAGGCCTGACTACCATCAGAGGCGGCGGTATCAGCTCCGGATCTCAGGGGATTTTAAATGCCGAGAATATTGATATCGCGTATACCCGTCCTGGCACGCGTGAATCTGGCGACTCAACCGATACCGGCATGGCCTTATGGGGCGGTAAAGTCACCGTCACCGGTAATACCGCCATTAATATTGTCTCCCCGACCTTTTATCTGGAAGGGATTCGCACGTATACCGACCTGGAGTTAGCCGGACATACAGATATTCAGTTAACCAGTAATTCAACTGACCGCTACTCTGATGTCACTGGCATTCTTATTTTCGACTCGTTCTACAGTTCCTCCCTTGGCGGTAAGCGTGTCTTCAACGATGTCAGCATCAAAATTAAAAGCACGACCGAGGATGGCTACGCTGATGGCCTGACATACCTCGGCGGCAACGGTAAGCATACTGATCTGATTATCAATAAAATTGATATTGATAGCTCGGGAAATGATATTGTGCGCGGTATTTATTTATGGGGTGACGATCCTGCTGAGACGGCTACACATCGTATCAACGATGCGAAAATATCGTTATCCGGCAATGATAAGGCAACACTGTGGGGCTTTTTTAGCGCCAACGTTAATCAGGATGACGGTATCGTGCAATGGGATGCCGATACGATCGTCGGCAACATCGCCATTACCTCTGAAGGTGGTAAAGAGTCTTATCTGCTTTATCAGGCGGACGCCCTGTTTACCGGCGATGTTATTTTAGGCGATCGGAACGCCTATGATTCTGTCGCCGACACCCTGTACTCCATTTATGGACGCTGGGGCTCAACGGATATCACTAACCATAATAAGCTGGTTGCATGGGGTAAAATGCTGGTCCGCGGCGACCATGCGATTAATATCGTCTCTGGCGATAACTCCTACATTTACGGCGACACGGCAATCGAGGATCAGGGTTCCATCAATATGGAACTGAACGGCAGCAACAGCCGCTGGGATATGGTCGCCGACTCTACCCTGACGACCCTGACGCTGAACAACGCCACGCTGAACTTTATGCCTGGCGACACTCCCGCCACCCGCACGCTGACGCGCGACGCGGCGACGTTCAAAACCCTGACGGTGAACGGTGATTATGCCGGTAATAACGGTCACATCGTGATGAACACCCAGCTGGGCGATGATACCTCTCCAACCGACAGGCTGGTTGTGCAAGGCAATACCTCCGGCACCACCAATGTGACGGTAGTGAACGCGGGCGGCGAAGGCGGCCTGACCACTGACGGTATCGAGCTGATCAGCGTGGTGGGCAATTCTGACGGCGAGTTCACCCAGAACGGGCGTATCGTGGCGGGCGCCTATGACTACACCCTGGCGCGTGGTGAAGGCCAGAACGACAAGAACTGGTATCTGACCAGCGGACTGTCGACCGAACCGCAGCCGGACCCGGCAAGCCCTGTCGACCCGACAGAGCCGGTTATCCCGCAGGCGCCGACTAAGCCTGAACCGCAGAAGCCTTCTCCGGCCCCGCGTGAAAACGCGGTACGTCCGGAAGCGGGTCTGTACGGTATGAACCTGCAGGCGGCAAACACGATGTTCAACACCCGTCTGCACGACCGTCTGGGCGAAACCCACTACGTCGATGCCCTGACCGGCGAGCAGGCGGTGACCAGCCTGTGGCTGCGTAACGTCGGCGGTCATACCCGTCAGCACGACGGCAGCGGCCAGCTGGATATGCAGGCCAACCGCTATGTGATGCAGCTTGGCGGCGATATCGCGCAGTGGTCTTCGGACAACACCGACCGTTTCCACCTCGGTCTGATGGCGGGCTACGCTAACCAGAAAGCGCGGGCGGAAAACCAGCGTAACGGCAACCGCGCCGACAGCCGCATCAGCGGTTACAGCGTCGGTCTGTACGGCACCTGGTTACAGGACAACGCCACCCAGGAAGGCGCATATGTTGACAGCTGGGCGCAGTACAGCTGGTTTGACAACACCGTTTCCGGCCGTGGCGTGGAGTCGGAAGAGTACGACTCGAAGGGTTTCACCGCGTCGGTGGAATCCGGCTACACCTGGAAGCTGGCGGACATCAGCGAGCGTAACGCGCTGTACATCCAGCCGAAAGCGCAGGTCACCTGGATGGGCGTGAAGGCGGACGAACACCGCGAAGCCAACGGCACCCGCGTGACAGGCCACGGCGACGGCAACGTGCAGACCCGCGTCGGCGTGCGTCTGTTCGGCAAGGGCCACAACAGGCTGGACGACGGTAAAGACCGCACCTTCCAGCCGTTCGTCGAAGCGAACTGGATCCACAACAGCAAGAACTTTGGCACCGCGCTGAACGGCGAGAACGTGACGCTGGACGGCACCCGCAATATCGGCGAACTGAAGGCCGGTGTGGAAGGCCAGCTGACGAAGAACGTCTCCCTGTGGGGCAACGTTGGTCATCAGGCTGGTGACAAGGGTTACAGCGACACCTCTGCCATGATCGGTATTAAAGCGTCGTTTTAACGACATTGCCCGGTGGCGCGCTGGCGCTTACCGGGCCTACAACGTCTCCCGTAGGCCGGATATAAGCGTAGCGCCATCCGGCAAGGGTATCCCGTAGTGTCGTAGGCCGGATAAGCGTAGCGCCATCCGGCAAGGGTATCCCGCAGGACGGATGAAACACATCCGGCTTTTTGCTTATTTTCCCGCCTCAGGATGCGTATCAAATGCTGCCATGACCCTTGCCAGCTCCGCTTCACTGAAGCCATGCTTCGCATCGTCCACGCCAAGGCCAAAGCGCTCCTGCAATAGCACATACAATGACGCCACGTCCGGACAGTTGATCTGTTCGACCGCATGTCCGTTTTCATAGCGGGTAAAGTGGAAATTGGTCAGCGTAAGCTTGCCGCCGTCAGGCAGATGGCGACACATCAGCAGATGATGGCGAAAATGCGACTGCGGCCAGTGCGCCGACCAGAAGTTGCCCATCACATAATCGCTCTGATGTTGCCTCACCAGATCAAAACAATACATCGACTGCCAGTGCTCATGATGGCGAAACTGCAAAACCCAGTCATCGCCCTCCTGCAACAGACGATATTCGCCGTGCGGCGTGTGCTGTTCAACGTCCGCAAGCAGGCGAATCGGCGCGGTTAACGTTTGCCCGCCAAAGCCGACATCGGCAATCCACGCTTCTCCGTCCAGTTCAACCAGCAGCAGACGATGGGTGCGCGGCGGCAGGCTCGGTGGATGTGAAAGCACCACCCGCCCGAGCAGACTGCGTACGTTAAACCCCAGTTCCCGCAGTACCCGTTCAAAAACGCCATTTTGCTCAAAGCAGTAACCGCCGCGGCGCGCTACGATCAGCTTCTCGGCCAGCGAACGATCGTCAAGCTGCATTTCGCGCGGCAGCAGGACATCCAGATTCTCGAAAGGGATAGTACAGTTATGCCGCAAATGCAGCGCCCGGAGCGTGGCAATATTCACCTCTGTCGATCCGGACCAGTTAAGGCGGGCAAAATAGGCGTTCAGGATGGGCGTCATCAGATTTCCCGGGTGAACCTTATGGTGCGTCAGAGTATAAACGATGAATCCCATGAATGAGATACGCGATATGTGCGGGTTGGCACGGCGCGCAATTTCATTGATACTCAAAAAATAAACCATCACGAGAGACGCTTATGAGCCAGTTCCGCCCTGTCGACTTAAGGCACGCCAGCCGCCTGCTCAATCATGGCCCGACGGTATTAATCACCAGCCGCGACGAAAAAAGTGAAAGACGCAATATTATGGCGGCTGCATGGTCGATGCCGGTGGAGTTTGAGCCGCCGCGTATAGCGATAGTGGTGGACAAAACCGCGTGGTCGCGGGAGCTAATTGAGCGCAGCGGCCAGTTTGGCATCGTGATCCCCGGCGTCGCGGCGACCAACTGGACGTATGCCGTCGGCAGCGTCTCGGGACGCGACGAGGATAAATTCAACTGCTATGGCATTCCGGTTATTAATGGCCCGCTGCTGGGCCTGCCGGTGGTGGAAGAAAAATGCCTGGCATGGATGGAGTGCCGCCTGCTGCCCGCCACCGCCGCGCAGGAAAAGTACGACACCTTATTTGGCGAGGTCGTTTCCGCGGCGGCAGAGGAACGCGCGTTTATTGATGGCCGCTGGCAGTTTGATGACGACAAGCGCAATACGCTGCACCACCTCGGCGCAGGCACCTTTGTGACCAGCGGCAGGCGCGTTACGGCAGGCTAGCCCGCCGTTGCGCCATCACAAAATACCATTGGTTTTCAGCACCTGGCGCAACGCTGGCAGCTGGCAAACCGCGTCGGCTATAGCGCTGATATTGGGCGTATTCTGCTGGAACCAGTCGTGCCCCGGCCCCCATGTGCGCATTGCGCAGAGATAGCAATCCACCAGAGTTAGCTGCTCGCCAAAGGCATAGGGTTCGGCGCTAAGCCGATCGTTCAGCCACCGAAAGAGCGATTTGCGATACTCAATACAGCGCTTTTTCAGCTGTTCCGGCGCGTCCGGCGCCCAGCGATCGGGATAATCAGCGTAGGTATAGGTCGGATAAACGTTAGCAACCAGCCAGACCAGCAGACGCTGGAACTGCTGTCGCTCCGCGTGGCCGACTGGCGGAGCCAGATCGGGACGGCGGTCAAGCACCATCAGCGCAATGGCCGCCGTTTCGGTCATCACCTCGCCGTTCTCCAGGGTCAGCGTCGGCACCTGGCACAGCGGATTAAGCTGTTGCAACGACTCCCGCTGCGGTCCTTCGCTGTCAAAGCCGCTGACGTCTACAAAATGGTAGGGAATCTCCGCCAGCGTAAGCATCATTTCGCTGATTACCGAACCCCAGCCCGGTGCGCCATAGATCGTAATCATGCTGCCTCCTCCACTTAAAAGAGTAAGTGTAGAGCACGCTAACGAATAAAAGGCCCGGCCGCAAATACGGTCAGGCCTTTACGGCTTACAGTGCGATACGAATGATGTCGTCCGGCTGAGTGGCTTCTTTCTCGCGCGTGGACTTCTGCTTCACGCTGACATACAGGGTGTTGCCATCAGCGGAGAGCGCCAGGCTGTTCGGGAAAGTCGGCGTATCGAAGGTTTTCACTACCTTGTAGCTCTTCGCGTCGATCACGCTCACCTTACCCGCCTGACGGTGCGTCACGTAAGCTTCATTACGCGCCGGGTTAAACAGGACGGCCAGCGACTCCGGGGCGGCGACCTTTGCCAGCACGTTGCCGTTGCGGGTGTCGACGACCAGCACTTCCGCCGCTTTCGAGTCGGTGATAAATGCGCGATGACCGGCGGTATCCAGACTCAGGTTGAGAAAGAAGTGCTCTTTACCGTCATCGAGCAGCTTTTTACGGCTGAGGATTTTATGCTCCGCGGTGTCGATGGTAATCAGTTCGCCATCGGCATTAGTGGTGTACAGACGCTTCGCTTTGCTGTCGATGGCCAGACCGGTGCCCATCTTACCGGTATTTTCGATGGTGGTTTTCAGTGCGATCTTTTCGCCATCCACCACCCAAATCACGCTCTCTTTCCCGACGCCGCTAATGTAAACCGTGTTAGTCGCCTCATCGGCCACCAGTTCACGCGGCTGCAGCGGACGGACATCTTCAGAACGCTTACGGGCGTCCAGCACCAGACGGCCCTTCACTTCGCTCGTTTTCGCATCCATCGCCGTAACCGTGCTGTTCACCGTGTTACCAAACCACAGCGTTCCGGTCGCGTTATTGATGGTCGCGCCGAACGGTTTGAGATCGTTGTGAATAATCTGCGTCACTTCCAGCGTGGTCGGATCGAGACGATAAACAATGCCCCCTTTGTCCAGCTTGCGGCTTTGCGAGGTGGCGAGCCACAGCGCGTTTTCCTGCTGGCTGTACGCCATTTCGTAGGCGCCTTTTCCCACGCCCTTACGCAGCATTTCTTCTGCGGCCTGGATGCTGAATGACGAGGCAACCAGCAGCGAACCTAACAGTAATGAACCACGCAGGCGCGGTGAAAACAGATGACGAAAATGCATGACGACTCCCTTTGATAAATCGCTATTTTGCTGCTTCACATCGCTTCGGTGAGCAAAATCATCGCTTTGCTCTTTCTTATAAATGGGAATGGTAATCATTATTCATCAGAAAGTGGAGCACTTCTTCGCATACTGTCTACAATTTTCTTGGTTTCTTAATCTTTAATTAACGCATTGTGCCGTTAAATTTTCATAATTTTACAAACGCATTAACATGTGGCTCACATACCCGTGGGTACGTTCACTTTAACTGGCTTTTTTTCATGAAGATTATTTCCGCAAGACAAACCGCAGTTCCCGCTCTTTTACTCCCGCTCGCCTTCTCTCCGTTGGCCATAGCGGACAGCCACACCGATGAACAAACGATGATCGTCAGCGCTTCGCCGCAGACGGTATCCGAACTGGATACCCCCGCTGCCGTCAGCGTGGTTGATGGTGAAGGGCGACGCCGCGAATCAACCTGTCGGAAAGCCTGACTCGCGTTCCCGGGCTACAGGTCCAGAACCGGCAAAATTACGCCCAGGATCTGCAACTCTCCATTCGCGGTTTCGGGTCGCGATCGACCTACGGTGTTCGCGGCATTCGTCTGTACGTGGACGGGATCCCGGCGACGATGCCGGATGGTCAGGGGCAGACGTCAAATATCGATCTCAGCAGCGTGGAGCGTGTTGAAGTGCTGCGCGGCCCCTTCTCCGCGCTCTACGGCAATGCCTCTGGCGGCGTGCTGAACGTCACAACGCAGACCGGACAACAGCCGCCGACCATTGAGGCCAGCAGCTATTACGGCAGTTTCGGTAGCTGGCGCTACGGCCTGAAGGCGACCGGGGCGATGGGCGACGGCAGCCAGGCGGGCGATATGGACTATACGGTGTCGACGACCCGCTTTGTCACCCACGGCTATCGCGATCGCAGCGGCGCGCAAAAGAATCTGGCTAACGCGAAGCTCGGCGTGCGTCTCGACGAGGCGAGTAAGCTGAGTCTGATCTTCAACAGCGTCGATATCAAAGCCGACGATCCGGGGGGACTGACAGAAGCGGAATGGCGCGATAACCCACAGCAGTCGCCGAGAGCCGAACAGTACCACACCCGTAAAACGATTAAACAGACCCAGGCCGGGCTCCGCTATGAGCGCCAGTTCAGCGCGCAGGACGACATGAGCGTGATGATGTATGCCGGACAGCGCGAAACCACGCAGTATCAATCGATTCCAATGACGCCGCAGCTTAACGCTTCCCATGCCGGCGGCGTGATTTCCCTTCAGCGCCACTATCAGGGCATCGACAGCCGCTGGACGCACCGTGGCGAACTGGGCGTCCCCGTCACTTTCACCACCGGCCTTAACTATGAAAACATGAGTGAAAACCGCAAAGGCTATACCAACTACCGCCTGAACGACGGCGTGCCGGAGTATGGTCACAAAGGTGAACGGCGTCGCGATGAGCGCAATCTGATGTGGAACGTCGATCCTTACCTGCAGACGCAGTGGCAACTGACCGACAAACTCTCTCTCGACGCGGGCGTGCGCTACAGTTCAGTCTGGTTTGACTCCAACGACCACTACGTCACGCCGGGCAACGGCGACGATAGCGGCGATGCCAGCTATCACAAGTGGTTGCCTGCCGGATCGCTGAAATATGCCGTCACCGACGCGTGGAATCTCTATCTCGCCGCCGGACGCGGTTTCGAGACGCCAACCATCAACGAGCTTTCCTACCGGGCTGACGGGCAAAGCGGAATGAATTTCGATCTCAAACCGTCAACCAACGATACGGTTGAGATCGGCAGCAAAACCCGCATCGGCAATGGGCTGCTGACGGCGGCGCTGTTTCAGACCGATACCGAAGACGAACTGGTGGTGGCCGCCAGCAGCGGCGGACGCACCACCTATAAGAACGCGGGTAAAACCCGGCGTCAGGGCGCAGAACTGGCCTGGGATCAGCGCTTCGCCGGTAACTGGCGCGTCAACGCCTCCTGGACCTGGCTGGATGCCACCTACCGCAGCAACGTCTGCGGGGAGCAGAACTGTAACGGCAACCGGATGCCGGGTATTGCGCGCAACATGGGCTTCGCTTCACTGGGCTATGTGCCGGACGAAGGCTGGTATGCCGGCGCCGATGCCCGCTACATGAGCGACATCATGGCCGATGATGAAAACAGCGCCAAAGCGCCCTCTTATACCGTGGTGGGCCTGAATACGGGCTATAAATTCAACTACAGTAACCTGACCGTAGACGTATTTGGTCGCGTCGATAACCTGTTCGATAAAGAATACGTCGGCTCGGTTATTGTTAACGAATCAAATGGCAGATACTACGAACCAGCCCCCGGACGTAACTACGGCGTTGGGGTAAATTTAGCCTGGCGCTTTGAGTAAATTGCACAAATATTATACCAATAGCGGGGGTTCACCCCGCTATATTTTAGCGCTACTTAATTAAGATATTGTTGCTTAACAATCGCTACATTCTTATTGATAATTTCCAGTAAACAGCTGCGGCTGGCCTCTTTATTTCCTTCGGCAATCAGCGTAAACAACTGCCGGTAGTGGTCGACGTTATGCTGATACGCGCCCTCTTTTTCCAGACCATGTAAAAAATGCAGGCTGGGTCCCATACGCACCCAGAGCTGTTCGATCATTTCGACAAGCGTCGGCATACTGGAAAAATGATAGATTTTGAAGCGCAGAGCGCGATTCGCCAGCAGCCGCTCCGCCACGCTGCCGTTCTCATACGCCCACTGATAATTCGCCAGCAGCGCCTCAAGAATCTCCATGCGCTCGGGCGTAATTTGTCCGGTCGCCTCCATCACCGCCATGCCTTCCAGCTCGCAGCGAAGACGGGTAATTTCCGCAAAGCGCGCCATAGAGATCTCCGGCACGATAAAAGCCTGAGCTGGCGCAATAGTCAATGCGCTGGCGGAAACCAGACGCAGCAGCGCTTCCCGTACCGGGGTAATGCTGATGCCCATCTCCTCAGCGATATTTTTGGTAATCAGTCTGGCGCCAGGCCTCAGTTCGCCAATACTGAGTCGATCTTTTAATCCTCTTTCAACGCGCGAAGTCAAACTTATGTGTTGAGTCTTTTCCGTACCAGGCATTTATTTCTTCACCTCATCCTGTAGCTAATCGCAATTAAACCTGAATGGTTTAATTGTTCAAAATTTCACCTGGCGAAGAAATAAAACAACAAAAGTTAATAATTAGCCGCGTTAGTTTTTACGTTACTGGCCTGTTATTGTGCCCTGTACGCGGTAACATAATTAAAGCTGTAAATTTTAAAATTGTCTTTTTTTTATGGCGGCCTGAGCCGCCATATCTTGTTTACACGTCTTCAGCAACGCGTACCACCACTTTGCCGAAGTTTTTACCGCTCAGCAGGCCAATAAATGCCTGCGGCGCGTTTTCCAGCCCTTCGGTGATCTGCTCGCGATAGTGGATCTTACCCTCTTTCACCCAGCGTCCCATCTCCTGCTGAAATTCATGAATACGATGACCATAGTCCTGACCGATGATGAATCCCTGCAGGCGGATACGTTTCTTCAGTACCGTCGCCATCAGCAGCGGCAGTCTGTCAGGACCGTCAGGCAGATCGGTCGCATTGTAGCCGCTGACCAGCCCGCACAGCGGAATACGCGCCGAGGTGTTCAGCAATGGCAGCACGGCGTCAAACACCTTACCGCCGACGTTTTCATAATAGATATCAATCCCCTGTGGACAGGCCTGAGCCAACTGCTCAGCAAAATCATCGGCATGGTGGTCGAGGCAGGCATCAAAACCCAGCGTCTCGATTGCGTGACGGCATTTTTCCGCTCCGCCCGCGACACCAACCACACGGCAGCCTTTGAGTTTGCCGATTTGCCCTACCGTCGCACCCACCGGACCGGTCGCAGCGGCCACGACCAGCGTCTCACCCTCTTTCGGCTGACCAATATCCAGCAGGCCCATATAGGCGGTAAAGCCGGGCATCCCTAAGACGCCGAGCGACCAGGAGGGATGCTCCGGGTTATCGTCGAGTTTTACCAGCCCTGCGCCATCGGAAATATCATAGTCCTGCCAGCCGCTGTAACCCACCACCCATTCACCAGGCTTGTAGTCCGGATGATTCGACGAAACCACGCGGCTGACGGTGCCGCCAACCATCACCGCGCCGATGTCAACCGGCGGCGCGTAGGAAGGTTCATCGCTCATCCGACCGCGCATATACGGGTCGAGAGAGAGAAAGACGGTACGCAGTAAAACCTGACCTTCTCCCGGCGTGGCGACGTCATCCTCCTCCAGCCGGAAGTTATCCGGCGTCGGCGCGCCATGCGGCCGTGAGGCTAAAACCCAGCGACGGTTACGGTGTGTTTGTTGACCCATGATGTTCTCCTCTGCTTCTGGCATGATTCCATCAATAGTAGCAGGCGACGTGCGCCTTTAATGTCCCGTGAGGTTTAAACGCACAACGAGGTAAACGCAGGTCTGCGCGGTTTCATTGATAAAACGACAGTCATTCGGCGGCCCCAGCTCCAGGCAGTCGCCCGCTTTCATCTCATGGCGGGTTTCCCCTTCGACGAAGACCAGTTCCCCCTGCTGTAGCCAGATGAGCTGCCGCGCCCGGGCGTAAGACGAGGCGGGCATCGGGATATCACTGCCGCCCGGAAGCTCAATTTGCACCAGATCGATAGGCAGGTCGCTACGCGGAGAGACGTGACGGCGCAGGTAATGGCTTTGCGGATCGCGCCAGACAGGCTGATCCGCCGCGCGCAGCAGTTTACCCTCCGGCATTTCGGCGCGGGCGATCAGCGTTGACATGCTGATGCCAAACGCGCCGGACAGCCTGCCGAGCAGCGTTGCCGTCGGGCTGCTTTCGCCGCGTTCGATTTTGTGGATCATCGCCCGCGACACGCCCGCCTTTTCCGCCAGCTCCGTCAGCGACCAGCCGCGGGATTCGCGTTCAATGCGAATTCTGACGCCGATCCGTTGATTTATACTGTCTTCAATAGTATTCATAGCGTAATACTATAGTGAACAAGCCCTGAGGTTCAATATGTCAATTCGTTTTGCCTGCAAAGAGGACTGCGCCGCTATCGCAGAGATCTATAACCATGCGGTGCTGCACACGGCGGCCATCTGGAACGATCAAACCGTCGATGCCGAAAACCGTATTGCGTGGTACGAAGCGCGGCAGCTGCTGGGATATCCGGTGCTGGTAAGCGAGGAGAACGGTACGGTGACGGGATACGCTTCGTTTGGCGACTGGCGCAATTTCGATGGTTTTCGCCATACGGTTGAACATTCGGTCTATGTGCATCCGGATCATCAGGGAAAAGGACTTGGCAGACAGCTTCTCAGCAGGCTGATTGACGAAGCGCGGGCCTGCGGCAAACACGTAATGGTCGCCGGCATTGAGTCGCAAAACCACGCCTCTTTACATCTGCACGAAACGCTGGGATTCACCCTCACCGCGCAGATGCCGCAGGTCGGCACTAAATTTGGCCGCTGGCTCGATCTCACTTTTATGCAGCTTCAGCTTGACGATCGCCTGGAACCGGACGCACGCAGATGAATCAGACGCTGACGCTCGCCTTTCTGATCGCCGCCGGTATCGGCCTGGTGGTGCAGAACACCCTGATGGTGCGCATTACCCAGAGCTCATCCACGATTCTGATCGCCATGCTGCTCAATTCGCTAGTGGGGATGGTGCTGTTTGTCAGCATCCTGTGGTTTAAACAGGGCATGACGGGATTCGGCGAACTGGCGGCCAGCGTGCGCTGGTGGACGCTGATACCCGGTCTGCTGGGCTCGTTTTTTGTCTTCGCCAGCATCAGCGGCTATCAGCACGTCGGCGCGGCGACCACTATCGCCGTGCTGGTCGCCAGTCAGCTGATTGGCGGCCTGGTTCTGGATATTCTGCGCAGCCACGGCGTCCCGCTCAGAGCGCTGATTGGCCCGATTTGCGGCGCGGTGATGCTGGTGATCGGCGCCTGGCTGGTGGCGAGACGTTCGTTTTAATTATCCGGCAGGTCGGATGGCGCTCCGTCCTGCAAAAATGCGCCTCAAATGATCGTGCCGCCTTTGGTGAGCTGCTCGCGGCGCGCTTCCATATCTTCTTTGTGCTGGCGTCCGTGATGAGCAATGGCGGTCCGTAATCGCTGTTGTTGACTGTAACGATCTTCACGGCTCAATTGCGCATCATCGCTCAGGGCAATCAACAGTTCGTTCATATGGGCGATGACGCTCTCCGCAATCGCCGCATCAACACGTGCGTTGACCTCATCCAGGTGCGACATAGCATCTCCTTCTTTATCCGGCTTATGAATAATGCATCATACGCTGAAATCCGTCAGCCTGCGGCATTAATTGGGCGGCCAGTTTCCCTTAAGTCTTTTCGCAAACGTCAACCTCTCTATGGCGTGAAAATTCACCCCTTTTTGCCTCTCTTCCACCGTTTGCTTGCCTTACTTCGCCGTAAAGTAGATGGGTGAAAAAGTCTTAGGGATCATAACGTGGCAAAAACTCTCTTGCGCAGCGGCAATCTGGATGACTATCAGGCCGTTGGCGGCGGCGGGCAGGCCGTCTTTGATTCAGCACTGCAAATTCGTGAAACGCTGCGGCTGCGTAAACAGCAGGCAATGGTCGACTGTCTCGCAATTCCGCAAATCAATGACAGCGGCGACCGGGTGGACTGGTATTCGCCCGTTGAAGGACAGGCCATGAGCTGGAAGGCTGCCGATAAAGATGCGCGCTCGCGCGCCCTGCGCAGCCTTTCTGCGACGCTGGAAAGCGCCGCCGCCCTGAGCCGCAAAAGCCTGCAATCGGGAAAAACCTCATTACAGCTTTTTGGCTCGCTGCTGGAAAAAGCCGTCCAGTTTCCCGGCGAAAACCACGTTTATCTGGTGGATGGCAAGCCGGTTATTACCTTCTGGGGCTTTATCAATCTCAATGAGAATACCCGTGACGATGTGCTGGCCTGCCTGCACATTGAAGAACCACCGACCATCGACCTTCCTCTTACGCCGGAACCGGTGGCAGAGCCGGAGCCGACGATCGCCTTTACCCAGGCGGATGAGCCGCTGATCGCAACGCCTGCGCCGCCGGTTAAAGAACCGGAACCGGTTAGCATTGCCGAGCCGCCACCGCCCTTAACGGAAGCCCGCCCGACGCCAGCGCCAGCGAAACCGGCGCGTCGCCTGCCGCTGTGGAGTCTGCCCGTCGCCGCGGTGATTATCGCTGCTATTGCCGCGCCGCTGCTGTGGAAGGTGCAAACGCCCGCCCGCGCCACCGACAGCCTCAGCGCCCCGCTTCCGGCTATGCCTGTCCTGCCGGAACTGACCGCCGCGCTGCCTCTGCAACTGGCCGGGGTGATCCCGGCGCCGAAACCCGAGAAACCTGTCGAGAAACCGGTAGTGATCGCCGCCATCCCGAAAGACGCGCTGGTGATGGATGCCAGCCAGGTTAAAGCTGGCACCACCCGTTTCCTGGACGGCAACTGGCGCGTGCTGATCGATATCAAAGATCCGGCGACCGGCAAAGCCCCCTCCCTGCGCTATCAGATACAGAACAACAAAGGTACGGCGCGGGTGGTGCATGGCAATAACATCGTCTGTCGCGCGACGCTCTTTTCCGGTCTGCATCAGTCCGGCGAACTGATGATCAAAAGTCGCGGCAACGCGCGCTGTACCGACGGTTCCCGCTACCCGATGCCGGAAATTACCTGTAAGGCAGGGGCGAATGACGTAGCCACCTGTACCGCCCGCTACGATGCGCAAGCGGAAATCCCGCTGACGTTTAAAAAGATAGGTGCCTGATTTTATGCTGGTGAATCTGTGTGATTACAAACAGAGCGTCACGCTCATCGCAAACAGCGGCGTCCAGTTTCTCGACTTCGGCGTAACGCCGCAGGAGTCAGCGCATCACGGGCGTTTTGTGCGTAAAACCGCGAACGGACCGCTGCTGCGCCTGGAGTACGATCTGGCGAACGAGCGCTACACCCTGCCCGCCCGTCCCGGCCAGCAGCCGGAGGTGGTAAAGCCCGAGAGCACGCAGACGCTGCGCTATTCGCTGGATGTGCTTAACGGCGTCTGGCTGCCGCTGCCGTTTCTGCGCTTTAACCCGCCGCGAACCTTCGTCGCCGGACCGGATAACTGGGCGCGGGTACAAGTACGTAAACTGGCCGCGCCGGACGGCGCCGGTCATACCCATCGCATCACCATCGCGCTTGACAGTCAGCTCAGCGAACGCGCGCCGGCCGCGCTGGCGCCCTGCGAAAACGATCTGCGCAACGGCACGCGCTTTGCGCTGGCCTGGCGCGACGACGAAGTGGCCGATTTTCTTGACCAGACGTGGATTGACGGCTGGCTGCGCGAAGTGTTTCTCAGCTATGCGGGCCAGGTGGAAAGCCGCTCAGAGCAGGAACTGAACCAGGCGCTGCGCAATTTTGAATACCAGGCGCACTGGCTGAATCTGCTGGCGCTGCTCGGCGAGCAGCTTGCCGTGCCGGAAGTCAAACTGGTGACCGCCACTCTCAGCACGCCGGCCATTCCGGTCGACCTGATCCTTGACGTCGGCAATACCCATACCTGCGGCGTGCTGATCGAAGATCATGGCGACGCCAACGATGGCCTGCGCCAGACGGCGGAATTACAGGTGCGTTCGCTCAGCGAACCGCAGTATCTGAACGACCCGCTGTTCACCAGCCGCCTTGAGTTTTCAGAAGCCCGCTTCGGCAAACAGCACTTCTCCGTCGAAAGCGGACGCGACGATGCGTTTGTCTGGCCGTCGATTGTGCGGGTCGGCGATGAGGCGCGTAAGCTGGCGATGCAGCGCAGCGGAACCGACGGCAATAGCGGCATCTCCAGTCCGCGCCGCTATCTGTGGGATGAGACGCCAGCGCTGCACGACTGGCGTTTCAGCCAGATCAACAGTAAAACCCAGCGCGAACCGCTTGCCACCGCCTTTCCGCTGATGAACCTGATGAATGACGATGGACAGCCGCTGTACGCGCTGCCGCAGGATGAGCGTCTGCCGGTGTTTTCACCGCAGTACAGCCGCAGCACCCTGATGACCCACATGCTCTGCGAGATACTGGCTCAGGCGCTGGGGCAGATTAACAGCGTGGCGACCCGTTTACGGCTTGGCTTCCCGGCGTCGCCGCGACAGTTACGTTCGCTGATCCTCACGCTTCCCTCGGCGATGCCGAAACAGGAGCGGGAAATCTTCCGCCTGCGGATGTTTGAAGCCATCGCGCTGGTCTGGAAAGCGATGGGCTGGCACCCGCAGGATGAGGATTTCAGCACCCGCAAACAGCGGGAAAAAAGCGTGGTCCCGGTGCCGGAAATTCAGATGGAGTGGGACGAAGCCAGCTGTGGACAGCTGGTATGGCTGTATAACGAAGCGATCTCCCATTATGCCGGACGCAGCGAGGCGTTTTTTAATGCGCTGGCGCGTCCGGATCGCCTGCCGGAAGCGGGTGAAAACAAAGGTCGCGCGCTGCGCGTGGCCTCGATTGACATCGGCGGCGGCACCACCGACATGGCCGTGGTTCACTATCAACTGGACGACGGCGTCGGCGCTAATGTCAAAATTACCCCGCATCTACTGTTCCGCGAAGGGTTTAAAGTCGCGGGCGATGACATGCTGCTGGATGTGATCCAGAAATGTATTCTGCCTGCCCTGCAAACCCGCCTGCAGCAGGCCGGGGTGACGGACGCCGCCGCCCTGCTCGCCACGCTGTTCGGCGACTCCGGGCGAATCGATACCCAGGCGGTATTACGCCAGCAAACGGCGTTACAGCTCTTTATGCCGCTCGGTCATGCGGTACTGTCGGCGTGGGAAAAGAGCGACGTTAACGATCCGCTGGCAGGACTGCACGCCACCTTTGGCGATCTGCTGCCCCATCGCCCGACGCGCAACGTACTGAATTACGTCCAGCAGGCGATCGATCACGCCCTGCCGTCAGGCTCGCCCGCGTTCGATCTGTTTAGCGTCCCGCTGCAGGTCCAGTTCAGCCAGCTGCAGGAGGCGATGCTGGCCGGGCAGTTTACCCTGACCTCCCCGCTGCATGCGGTGTGCGAGGCCATTTCACACTACTGCTGCGACGTGCTGCTGGTCACCGGCAGACCGGCCTGTATTCCGGCGGTGCAGGCGCTGATCCGCCATCTGCAGCCGGTGCCGGTTAACCGGATGGTGTGGATGGACAATTACCGCGTGCATGAGTGGTATCCGTTCAGCCAGCAGGGACGGATTGGCAATCCGAAATCCACCGCCGCGGTGGGCGCGATGCTGTGCAGCCTGGCGCTGGATCTTCGCCTGCCGCGCTTTAACTTCAAAGCGGCCGATATTGGCGCCTACTCCACCGTTCGCTATCTCGGCGTACTCGACAACACGGTTAACACCCTGCGGGAAGAAAACGTCTGGTACCAGGATATCGATCTGGACAAGCCTGCCGAGAAGCTCGACGTCCGGGCGCACTTTCCGCTGCGCGGCAATGTCACTCTCGGTTTCCGCCAGCTGGCGAACAGCCGCTGGCCCGCCACGCCGCTGTATACGCTGAGTATTAATTCCGCCGACCTGGCCAAAACCATCGCTGGCGACGGCGTACTGAACGTACGACTGCAACTGCGCGGCGGCAGTAAAGAGAGCGGACCGGAAGCGTTTGTACTGAGCGACGCCTGGCTACAGGATGGCACCCCCGTCGCGCCGGATGCCCTGACCCTGAAATTAAATACGCTGGCTGACCGCCGACACAGCGGCAGTCATTACTGGATAGACAGCGGGAGCGTGTACCTGAAATGAGCAAGACGTTAAACACCACTCAGGCCGCCATCGCGTGGGTGAACCGCACCCGCCAGTATGCCGTCACGCTGGATGACGACGCGGACGCGCTGTTAACCCGCCTGCACGCCGCCGCGGCAACGGAATCCGCTCTCGATGCGGCGCAGCGCTCCAGCGCCACGATCGGTCTGTATGGCTATTCGCAGGCGGCTAAAGCGCATCTGCTCGCCGCGCTCTGCGGCGGCGAAAACGGCAAAATAACCGTTAATACGCCGGGGCGCAGTTTCGACTATTTCACCCATCTTAATCCCGGACACGCCGCCGCCAATATGGCGCTGCGCTTTACGCGTCGACAAAGCTGTCCCGATGACGACTGGCCGCTGCGTCTGCGCCTGCTTTCGGAAGCCGAACTGGCGCAGATTTTTATCGCCAGGGCCTGCGCGCAGCCAGATTACCGACAGACCGATAAAGCGATTATCACCTCCCGGCTTGAAAAGTGGCAGTCATTGCGCCAGCTGCATCCGGTCGCGGGCGTGACGGCGCAGGAGGTGGCGACGGTAGCCCGCTTCTGGCAGCGTCAGGTGCCTTCAGCGAAGCAGCAGATTGATGATGCGCTCTGGCATCAGTTCGTTCTGCTGTTGCCAATGGTCGATCTCACTACCCGCGCCAGCATCTGGTCGCTGCTGTGGGGAGAACAACCTGAACTGACGCAGCAGTGGCTGAGGCTGGCGCATATCCTGCAACAGATCGGTCATGCCGAAGAAGTCGCTGCGCCGCTCAGCCTGCTAGTCGATCGGTTCGGTTTGCCGGGCGAGAGCTTTTTGTCACAGGAGGCATTCAGCGCGCCACAAGCGCAAAGCGACGTGGTGGTGCACCCCATCGCTGGCGATCGGTTGCAGAACGCCGTGAGCCTGACGCAGGATGCGCTCGCGCTGCTCGCCCGTGAACTGGTGCTGAGCGTTGAGGATGGCGTGCTGGAGGATGTTGACCTGCTGGATATTCCCGTGGCGCCATTAGAGCCTGTTCAACCATTATGGCACTCCCGGCTCGGCTGGCTGCTTGAGCATTATCGCCAGCAGCTACAGCCTGACGTGCTGTTGATTTGTAACGCCACTGCCGCGCGCAGGCAAACCACCGCGACCGCCAGAACGTTGCTTCACTGGGTAAGCGACACCCAGCCTGCACTTGAAACCGCGCTGCCGGGGGTGGTGTGGGCGATTACGCCCCAGGATGCGCGTTTTACGATGCAGCAGAATCTGGACGAAGCCGTACAGCAGCTGATGGGGAAACCCGGACAGCGCTGGGGCACGTTGCAGGCGCTGGATAAAAACAGTCTGCAACGGCTGATCGAGTGGCTGGCGCAGGCCACCTCCTCGCCGCAGCGTCAGGCGCGTTTTCAGGCGCTGCGCAGCCAGCATCGACGCCAGCTTCGTGATTTACTGACCGCGCAGCCGGACGACGCCCCCGGCGCTGAAACGACGATCCGCCATCTGCAACAACAGGCGGCTTATCATGGCGATCTGCTGAATGGCCTGCTGCCCGACGTCCAGCAGTTTGAAGCCCTGCTCCGCGTGCAGCAGCCGCGCGAGGAACCGGTCAGCGGGTTGTTCAACGAGGCGATAGATCTGTTTGCCGGGACGCAGGATGCCCCGCAGCAAACGGAAAGCAAAGAGATCGGCTATCAGGCGCACAGAATGTGGCTCAACCATCTTCGCCAGTGGAGTCGCGATGACAGCCACGCCGGGCGCACAGGACTGACGCCCGCCACGCTCCGCGCCGTCGCGGATATTCTGATTGTCACCAGCTATCGGCTGGGACTCCCGCGCCAGCTACAGCAGATTATGCAACGCGACGAGGACTGCGGCGCGCAACTGCACGCCTGTATCGCCAACTTTATCGCCTGGCTTGGGTACGCGGAGGTGGCGGAAGCCGATCGCCCCGCCAGCCGAATCGCAAAGGGCGCGGCGATTTTCAGCGCCGAGCCGCGTCAGCCGATGGCGCGTCTGACACAGCTGGAAGAACAACCGGTGCACGCCGTCAGCCGCTATGTCTATGACTGGCTGGTCGCGTTATATACCCGCGCGAATGAAAATAAGGGCTATCGGCATCCGCAGGATGTCACCCGGGCGGACAGAGAGGCACTGGCGGCATTACTGATTGATGTCTGATTGCGCTTAAAACAGCGAAAACAGCAGCGCGACCGGCAGGCTCATCGGCCAGGTCGCGCCCACCAGAAAAGCGCTGAGAAAGCGGATGCGTTTTTTATCTCGCGAGAGAAACCAGGTGATGATAAACGCGACAGAAGCCATTACGGCATAAAAAACCAACATTTTTTGATACAGCGACATATGACGGGGCATCCGGCCAGAGGAATAAAACGCGCGCAATATGCTCTTTTTTTTGACGCAAATCAAGTTTTATCGCTATTGCAGAGGAACATTTCCCCTTTCATCACCCGCTTACGTTTAACCCCATCTTTGTTTTATTGCGGAATAGGCAAACCCGGTCTATACAAAAAGAGGCAATAACTTAAGGTGGCAAAAATGAATGTTTCCAGTAGAACCGTAGTCCTGATAAATCTCTTTGCTGCTGTCGGCCTTTTTGCTCTTATCTCATTGAGATTTGGCTGGTTTATTTAATTTTGAGTGCTTGCGGCGCAGACTGGCAGAGAGAACGTTTCTCTCTGCCATCGACTGCCGATCTTTTCACGAGCCGCCGTAGTGGTAAATGATCCTTAATGTTTAACCATTACGTGGCGGATAACGGTGTAATCCTCCAGCCCATAAAGTGACATATCCTTACCGTAACCCGACAGCTTTTGACCGCCGTGCGGCATTTCGCTTACCAGCATGAAATGGGTATTTACCCACGTGCAGCCGTATTGCAGTCTGGCGCTGATCCGGTGCGCGCGTCCGACATCCTGTGTCCACACCGATGACGCCAGCCCGTATTGCGAATCATTAGCCCACTCCAGTACCTGCGCTTCATCCTCAAACGGCGTCACGCTGACCACCGGGCCGAAGACTTCGCGCTGCACGATGGCATCCTCCTGTTTTGCCCCTGCCAGCAGCGTTGGCGCAAAATAGTAGCCCGGACCGTCAACTTTATGGCCGCCGGTCACCACGCTGATATGCTCAAGCGCCGCCGCCTCGGCAACCGCCTTCGCAACCCTTTCAAGATGCGCCTGCGAACTCAGCGGCCCCAGTTCAGTGGCTTCATCGTTCGGAGAGCCTGCTTTCAGGCTGGCGACCGCTGCGCCAAGCTTTTCAACCAGCGTGTCGTAAATGCCTTTTTGCGCGTAAATTCGGCAGGCGGCAGTGCAGTCCTGTCCGGCGTTATAGAATCCGAAGGTGCGTACCCCTTCCACAACGGCGTCAATATCGGCATCGTCAAACACAATCACCGGCGCTTTACCGCCCAGCTCCATATGCATACGCTTCACGGATGGCGCGGTGTGGCTAATAATATGCTCTCCGGTGGCAATCGAGCCGGTTAATGACACCATGCGGACTTTTTTATGTCCGGTCAGCGGATCGCCGACCGTTTTGCCTCTGCCGAACAGGATGTTGAGCACGCCCGGCGGGAAAATATCTTTCGCCAGCTCGCCCAGCTTCAGCGCCGTCAGTGGAGTAATTTCAGAAGGCTTAAGCACCACGCAGTTACCGGCGGCCAGCGCGGGCGCCAGCTTCCAGGCCGCCATCATCAGAGGATAGTTCCTGGGGGCGATCGAAGCGACCACCCCGACCGGGTCGCGGCGGATCATCGAGGTATGTCCTTCCAGATACTCTCCCGCCGCCAGGCCATTCAGACAGCGGGCAGCGCCGGCGAAAAAGCGGAACACATCGACAATCGCCGGGATCTCATCATTGAGCGCGCAGTGCAACGGTTTGCCGCAGTTGCGGGATTCCAGCGCGGCAAACGCCTGCGCATTCTGCTCTATCGCCTCCGCCAGTTTAAGCAGCATTTCACTGCGTGCTTTCGGTGTGGTTCGTCCCCATTCGTGAAACGCCCGGTCGGCGGCACAGACGGCGGCGTCCACCTGAGCCGCAGACGCTTCGGCAATTTCCAGCAGCACCTCGCCGGTCGCCGGGTTATAGACCGGCTGCTTTTCACCTTCGCCGCTGACCAGCTCGCCGTTAATCAGTAATCGTTGTTGCATAGCAATTTCCCGTATCTTGGTTTATTTACCGTTTCCGGCGACGCTGTCGCCTTCACGCGTTAGCCACCAGGCCCCTAAAATTGGCAGGGTTGTCACCAGCATCACCAGCAGCGCCACGACGTTCGTCACCGGCACGTCACGGGGACGGCCTAACTGGTTGAGCAACCACAGCGGCAGCGTCCGTTCATGACCTGCCGTAAACGTCGTCACGATGATCTCATCGAACGACAGCGCAAACGCCAGCATCCCACCGGCCAGCAGCGCCGATCCCAGATTGGGCAGCACCACATAGCGGAAGGTTTGCCAGCCGTTCGCGCCGAGATCCATCGAAGCCTCCACTAAGCTCCAGGCGGTACGCCGGAAGCGGGCAATGACGTTGTTAAACACCACCACCACGCAAAAGGTCGCGTGGCCGACCACGATGGTTAAAAATCCCGGCTCCAGCCCCACGCTTTTAAAGGCGGTAAGGAGCGCCAGCCCGGTGACAATGCCCGGTAAGGCAATCGGCAACAGCAGCAGCAGCGAGATGGCGTTTTTACCGAAGAAATCCCGCCGCCAGAGCGCCGCCGCGGCCAGCGTGCCGAGTACCAGCGCGATAGCCGTCGATAAAGCAGCGATTTTTAGTGACAACGTCACAGCTTCCAGAATATCGCTGCGCTGAGCGGCCACGCTGAACCAGCGCAGGGTCAGCCCCTGCGGCGGAAAGCTGAAGGCGGCCTCTTCGGTGTTAAACGCATAGGCGGCGATAATCAGGATGGGGAAATGCAGGAAAACTACCCCGCCCCATGCCGCCAGCCGGAGTAAAAACGGTGCGCGTTCAGAGTGCATTGAACGCTCCCAGGCGCTTCACGAACGCCAGATAAAGGGCTATCAGTACGATGGGAACCAGCGTGAACGCCGCCGCCATCGGCATATTGCCGATCGCCCCCTGCTGGGAGTAGACCATATTGCCGATAAAATAGCCCGGCGGCCCCACAAGCTGAGGGACGATAAAATCGCCCAGCGTCAGCGAAAAGGTAAAGATGGAACCGGCGGCGATCCCCGGAACGGCGAGCGGCAGCACCACATAGCGGAAGGTCTGCCGGGGTCGGGCGCCCAGGTCGGCGGAAGCCTGCAACAGTGACGGCGGCAGACGCTCCAGCGCCGCCTGTACCGGCAGGATCATAAACGGCAGCCAGATATAGACAAACACCAGAAAGCGCCCGATACCCGAGGTGGAAAGCGTGTTCCCGCCCACGCCAGGTAGCGACAGCAAGCTGAGCAATAGCGGTTCCAGCCCGAGATGGCTTAAAAACCACTGCGCCACGCCATCCTTCGCCAGCAGCAGCGTCCAGGCATAGGCTTTGACGATATAACTCGCCCACATCGGCAGCATCACCGCGATGTAGAAAAACGCTTTCAGCTTGCCGTGGGTATAGCGTGCCATATACCACGCCATCGGAAACGCCAGGATCGCGCAGGCGACCGTGACCGCCAGCGCCATTGTCAATGTGCGCAGAATAATGTCGTAGTTGGCCGGATTAAACAGCGCGCGCAGGTTAGCTAGCGTCAGATCCGGCGTGACCGACATGGTGAAGTCGTCAAAGGTGTAAAAGCCTTGCCACAGCAACGTCAACAGGGAGCCGAAGTAGACGATGCCAAACCACATCAGCGGGCCAAGCAACAGCAAAAACAGCCCCAGGCCGGAATGACGCCAGAAAAAGGCGGAGAGCTTATGCCAGCTGCCCGGCTGCGCAGGCGGAGAAAGAACGTTCATCGCCATTCACCTCTCCTCCGCCAGCGGCACCATTACCTCGCGCGGCCACGACGCCATCACCGGTTGGCCGGGGGACAGCGTCGCCGACAGCGCTTCGCCTGACTGGTTAGCCTGGCTGACCAGCAACCTTTCGCCGCCGGACAGTTTCAGTTCGAAACGGGTCGCCGCTCCCTGATACTGCACTGCCTGAATAATCCCCTGCGCCTGTATCTCGCCGGGAACGTTCAGCCGGATATGCTCAGGCCGCAGCGAATAGCTGCCCGTCATTCCGCACAGCCGGTCGGACATTGCCGGATCGAAGACGTTAGAAGTGCCGACGAAGCCCGCGACAAACGGGGTGCGCGGGCGTAAATAGAGCGCGTGCGGTGAATCGACCTGCTCAATGCGGCCGTTATTAAAGACCGCCACCCGATCGGACATCGACAGCGCCTCGCCCTGATCGTGCGTGACGAATATAAAGGTGATACCTAGCGACTGCTGAAGCTTTTTCAGCTCCAGTTGCATCTGCTCGCGCAGCTTGAGATCGAGCGCGCCGAGCGGTTCGTCGAGCAGCAGTACGCGCGGCTCATTGACCAGCGCTCGGGCAATCGCCACCCGCTGGCGCTGCCCGCCGGAGAGCTGGGACGGCTTACGCCCATGCACAAACCCCAGCGCGACTTTTTCCAGCGCCTCGCGGGCCTTCGCATGGCGCTGTTTCTTATCCATGCCTTTGACCATCAGGCCGTAAGCCACATTGTCGAGAATCGACATATGCGGGAACAGCGCATAGTCCTGAAAAACGGTGTTTACATCCCGTTCCCAGGGCGGCAGATCGCGCGCCTGGCGGCCAAACAGCGTGATGGAACCGCCGGAGAGCTGTTCGAATCCGGCGATCAGGCGCAGACAGGTGGTTTTACCTGAGCCGGAAGGACCGAGCATCGAGAAAAACTCCCCGTCTTTTATCGCCATATTAACGCCATCAACTGCCCGCACGTCGCCGTACAGGCGGGAAACGTTGTCGAACTCCACTGCGTACGTCATAAATCACCCCAGTGAATCAACGACCACCCATAATGGCGATGTAATCCTTCGTCCAGCGGCTGTATGGGACATATTTTCCGCCTTCGGCGATCGGCGTTTTCCAGAAGGCAATTTTATCAAAGTTGCCGTAGCCGTTCGTTTCGCACCCTTTTTCGCCGAGCAGCGTGCTGGCCTTGCAGCCCTCCGCCACCACCGGCAGCGATCCAAACCATGCCGCGACATCGCCCTGCACTTTCGGCGTCAGCGACCAGTTCATCCACTTATAGGCGCACACAGGATGTTTAGCCTCACTGTGCAGCATGGTGGTATCCGCCCAGCCGGTGACGCCTTCTTTCGGAAACACGGTGGCGACAGGCTGCCCTTCGCTTTTCAGCGCATTCGCCTGATAGGGCCAGGCGCTGGAGGCAACCACCCCTTCGTTTTTGAAATCGCTCATTTGCACGGTGGTGTCATGCCAGTAGCGGTGGATCAGGCTGTGCTGATCGCGCAGCACTTTCAGCACCGCCTGATACTGCTCTTCGGTAAGCTGATACGGATCGTCAATGCCCAGCTGCGGCTGGGTGGCTTTGACAAACAGCGCGGCGTCGGCAATATAGATCGGCCCGTCATAAGCCTGCACCCGGCCCTTATTGCTTTTACCGTCCGGCAGAGTCTGCTCGACGAACACCACCTGCCAGCTGTCCGGCGGCGTCGGGAACGTTTTGCTGTTGTACATCAGCAGGTTGGGTCCCCACTGATACGGCGTACCGTACACTTTGCCGTTAACGTTAAACCACTCGCCTTTCGCCACGCGCGGATCGATGCTCTGCCAGTTGGCGATAAGCGCGGTATTAATCGGCTGGACGCGTTTGCCCATAATCAGGCGCAGCGAGGCATCGCCAGAGGCCGTCACCAGATCGTAACCGCCCTTCGCCATCAGGCTGACCATCTCATCGGAGGTGGCGGCGGTTTTAACATTCACCGCGCAACCGGTCTCTTTTTCAAACTGCGTCACCCAGTCATATTGCTTATCGGTCTGCCCGCGTTCGATATAACCGGGCCAGGCGATAATATCGAGGCGACCTTCCGGTTTATCTGACGCTGTGGGCGGTTCGGCGGCATGGGCGGCTATCAGCGTCATACTGAGCGCGCACAGGCTGCTGCGGGCAAATGTCTTGCTCATAAGGTGTTACTCCTGTCGCAAAATATTGAGCGGCAGCCGTGCCGTAAATATATGTCCTTTCCTGAGAATAGTCGGCGCGCCGAAAGCGCACCTCTCAGGCTGTGGAAATTTAATCAGGATGTGACATAACGCGCATTACGCCGCAGGCCATCCTCGCGACCACGCATCTTCTGGAGTATAGACAAGGAGTTAGGCGACGAAAGGCAAAAAAGAAGGCTATTGTTATTTCCTATGATGACTCGCCAGAAATAACGTCGCAGATAAACAGAACATATTTTAAAAATAAGAACGCGCCGTTCTTAAATAATGAATAACGCGTCGCGGTTATTTCAGCCGCTGGCGAATAAGCTGCCCAAGCTGTTTCACCGCCTCCTCTTCACGCTCCCCCCAACTCCATGCGGTATTAAAGCGGAAGAAGTGTTTCCAGGTATCCGAGGTCGAGAACATTTTCCCCGGCGCAATGCTGATGTGATGCGCCAGCGCCTCCGCGGTCAACGCGCTGGCATCCATCGACGGCGGCAGCTCCAGCCAGAGAAAATAGCCGCTGTTGTTATGATGAATTTTGACTTCCGCAGGCAGGTGACGCAGCAGCGTTTGCCAGGCCTGCTGTTTACGCTCGGCAAGCTGGCGGCGCAGGCGACGAAGATGCGCGTCATAGCGGCGGGTTGCGAGATAATCCACCAGCGCCAGCTGCATCGGGGAACTGGTGGAGAGCGTACTCATCAACTGCAAACGCTGGATGAGCCGGGCATGGTGACCCGCCGCCACCCAGCCGATGCGAAAGCCCGGCACCAGACACTTCGAGAACGACGAACAGTGCAGGATCTTATCCTGCCGATCCCACGCTTTCGCCGGTAACGGTTTCTCGCGGCCAAAATAGAGCTCGCTGTAGACGTCATCTTCAATCAGCATCACATTATGCCTGGCAAGGATCGCCACCAGACGCGCTTTTTTCTGCGCACTCAGCGTAAAACCGAGTGGATTCTGGCTGTTGGTCATCAGCCAGCACGCTTTCACCGGGTACTCCTGTAGCGCCTGCTCCAGCGCCGTCAGATCGATTCCTTCTTTAACGTCGGTCGGCACCGACAGCGCTTTTAAGCGCAGACGTTCCAGCGCCTGCAGAGCGCCATAAAAACAGGGATTCTCCACGATCACCCAGTCGCCCGGCTCCGTCACCGCCTGCAAACTGAGGTTCAGCGCTTCCAGCGCCCCGGCGGTAATCACAATATCATCCGGCGAAACGGTGATCCCTTGCAGGGCATAGCGTCGGGCAATGGCGTGACGCAGTTGCGCATTGCCGGGCGGCAGATTTTCAATGACGCTCATGGCGGTCGCGGTTTTGCTCACCTGCGCCAGCGAACGGTTTAACTGTTGCAGGGGAAAGAGACGCGGATCGGGGAACGCCGAGGCAAAAGGCATTACCGACGCATCCCGGCTGGCCTGCAACATCTCAAAAATGTAGGTGTTGATATCCACCGCTTCATCACGGATCACCTGCGCAGGCTGCACGCCCGGCTGACCAACCGGGCGCGGCGCGACGTAATAACCGGACTGCGGACGCGCAATAATTCGCCCCTGGCTTTCCAGCAGCTGGTAGGCGTGCCCGACGGTCATAAAGCTCATCCCGCTGCTGGCGACCTGTTCACGCAGCGACGGAAGCTTGTCGCCGGGCTGCCAGACGCCAGAAGCAATCTGCTCAGCGATTTGTTCGGCCAGACGCTGATATTTTTTCACTGTTATTCTCCGGAAGCATCGCAGATGGCCCGCGCAGTGTATAACAGTGAGAAGAATATTCAACGTTTGGCAAACTGTTATGGCAATGCGGCTTACTTTATCGTCAACGACAGCTCTTTGCCCAGCGCTCTGGCCGCAGCCTGCACGGCATCGATTTTTGTCGCATGGCGTAAATCAAACAAACGGGTAATTTCCTGCTTCGGCCTGCCGATTCGCTTCGCCAGCTCCAGTTGGCTGATTCTGGCCTCAAGAAAGGCGTTTAATAAAAGCACCTTTGAGGCCACGCTGAGAGGAATTTCAACATAGTCATCTGTTTTACCTACCGGCGACGGCAACGGGATGGGGTCGTTATCTTCGAAATAAAATTCGAAAGCGCTAATCAGCGCCTCCTGCGCCGCCTCGAGTGTTTGATGACGGGTTTCACCCTGGGTGAGCGCTTCCGGAATATCAGGAAACGAAACCACATAGCCGCCTTCGGCGGCAGGAATAAGATTAACGGGATAACGCATAATTTGGGGTACACCTCTCATCTGATCCATCTCCTGTCAGCGATGATTAATTCAGGCCCAGCTGCTTAAGAATGGCTTTACGCAATTGCTTACTTTTTCTCTGCCCGATTAATAGCAAATAATTCTTTCTTTACAGAGGTCAAATGGGCAAATCAGGAATGTCGCTTCCAGAATTTCTGTCGCCTGAATACTGACAAATTCTTTGCGTTAATTTGAATTGTTGAATAATAACCAGAAGAAATTATTGGCATCATGGCCGCAGACAGCATTCCGTTGAGGGCAGGATGGTGATAAAAGCAATATCCGCAATGTTAGTGATTGGCGCGCTCTTTTCCGGCCAGACTCTGGCAGGCCATAAGGGACATCTGTATTTGTGGATTAAAACGGCGGATCAGCAGTTACGTCATGAAGCAGACAGCGATGAACTGCGCGCGGTGGCGGAAGAGTCTGCCGAAAGCCTGCGCGATCACCACTTCTGGCAAAAGTCACGCAGGCCGGAGATCCACTTTCGTTAAGCGTTATTACGCTTCGGCAGCGTTTTCATCAGCTCTTCCGGAGTGACAGAGCCCACAATGCTGCCGGGCAGCGGCATTTTGAGAATATGGTTTTTAATCCTGCCGATAACGTGCATCTCGCACGGACGACAGTCAAATTTCAGCGTCAGCACCTCATCGCCATTGACCAGCTGCATCGGCGTCGCTTTCCAGCTTTTGATGTTTCCTTTCGCCTGTTTCGGACACAGATTAAAGGCAAAGCGCAGGCAATGTTTGGTGATCATCACCGGCACGTCGCCCTTCTCCTCATGCGCTTCATAAGCAGCATCAATCAGCTGTACGCCATAGCGCTGATAAAATTCGCGCGCCTTATGGTTGTAGACATTCGCCAGGAAGCTGAGATGGGTCTGCGGATAAACCGGCGCCGGTTCAGCGACCGGCTTGCGCGCGCCGCGCTGATAGCTGGCAAGCCGCGCGTCATCGAGCATCTCAACCGCTTCCCGACGAAACGCATTGAGCTGGCTATTTGGCACAAACGGCGCGCCGGGCAGGTTAATCTGTATCTCACGAGGGTAGTAGAGCGTCTGACCGAGCTTCGCCAGCCCGTCTTGCAGATTACTCAGCGCTTTTTCGCCGTTATTGGCTTCCTCAAACTGTCCCTCCAGCGTATGGGTGACGCTAACCCCCTCCTCGCTGATTAACGTCAGGATCAGCTGTTCCTGCCAGCCGCCGAGTTCGATATCCACCGCCACCCGTCGTTCGCTTGAGGTTTTGCTGAGCGCCTGCTGCCAGTTGTGATCGAGATTGCGGTTCAGCGGATGGTGCGGACGCACTTTACGCAGGTCGGGCGGCATCTCATTTGGCCAGACGCGATAGCGGTTCTGTCCGGTTTTTTCAACGGTGTTGGCGCGAAAACCGACCACATCGCGTTTAATCAGCACGTTCAGGCCATCGCCGTTCGCCAGCGGCTCGCTGACCTCCACATCAAGATAATCTTTCGCGACGGTCAGCACTTCGCCAACCGGTAAGCCAATAAACTTCGGCGAATCAAAAGCGCCAATATCGCCCTTGCGGGCATTGACAAAGTAGTCGGTACTGCCGCGATGGAAGGTCTTGTCGGTAGAAGGAATAAAGAAATGTTCCGTACGCCCCGCAGAAGCGCGCGCCAGGTCGCCGCGTTCCTCAATGATGGCGTCCAGCATCTGGCGATAGTGCGCGGTGATGTTCTTCACGTAGCTCATGTCTTTGTAACGACCTTCAATCTTAAAGGAACGAACGCCGGCATCAATCAATGCGCCGAGGTTCGCGGTCTGGTCGTTATCTTTCATCGACAAGAGATGCTTTTCATAGGACACCACCCGCCCCCGATCGTCCTTCAGGGTATAGGGCAAACGACACGCCTGCGAACAGTCGCCGCGGTTGGCGCTGCGCCCGGTCTGGGCATGGGAGATATAGCACTGACCGGAATAGGCCACGCACAGCGCCCCATGAATGAAAAATTCAATTGTGGCGTCGGTCGCCTGATAAATGGCGCGGATCTGTTCAAGATTCAGTTCGCGCGCCAGCACGATCTGGCTGAAGCCAACGTCAGAGAGAAATTTGGCTTTTTCAACGCTGCGGATATCGCACTGGGTGCTGGCGTGCAGCTCAATGGGCGGAATATCCAGCTCCAGAATGCCCATATCCTGAACGATCAGCGCATCAACGCCGGTCTGATAGAGATCGGTAATCAGACGCCGGGCCGGTTCCAGTTCATCATCGTGCAGAATAGTATTCAGCGTAATGAACACTTTCGCGCCGTAGCGATGGGCAAAAGGCACCAGTCCGGCAATATCTTTCAGGCTGTTACTGGCGTTATGTCGCGCGCCAAATCCGGGGCCGCCAATGTAGACGGCGTCAGCGCCGTGTAAAATGGCTTCGCGGGCGATAGCGGTATCGCGTGCCGGGCTTAACAATTCAAGGCGATGTGGAGGCTGGCGCATAGCGTTGTTCTTATCCAGTAGCAGCAAAATGGCGGCTATTGTAGTCAGAAGCGCGGCATTGCGAAATAGTTTTCCCGCTTAACTGCGCGGGTAATGAATTAATGAATGGAAGTGGACGGGTTGCCCGCTGCTGTTGCGGTAAGCGTGCGGTTCATCGCCCGCAAAGCGGACGCCTTCTCCGGCGTGTATGCTGCGCCATTGCGCATTAATACGCATCTCCAGTTCGCCGTAGATCACCACCACATGTTCGATAACGCCCGCTTCGTGCGGCGTTGATTCACTGAGCGCGCCCGGCGCCAGCAGGATGGAAAAATGATCGAAGCAAAGTTCCGGGTCCCACGGAAACAGCGGCGTCACCACCATCGCCTGCTGCTGTGGGTCGAAGGTCGGCAAACGCGTCGATTCCGGTGGCGCAATAAACGTCGAAAACGGAACATTCAGTCCGGTGGCAATTTTCCACAGCGTCGCTACCGTCGGGCTGGATTCGTTACGCTCGATCTGGCCCAGCATCGCTTTTGAAACTCCGGTCGCTTCCGCCAGTCGGGACAGGCTCCAGCCACGCTGGCTGCGCAGCGTTTTCAGCGTGGTTGCCAGATAGTGGGTCAGATTGTCCATAACGATATCTCCTTGCAAAATGTCAGCTTACCACTTGTACGTTATAACGCTCAAATGCTAGATTAAATGACCGTTATAACGCACAGGAGTGCTCATGCGCGCGATTTCTCTTCCCGTACCTTCGCTACTGGCGGGGTTTGTCGCCGTCCTTGTCGGCTACGCCAGCTCTGCGGCCATTATCTGGCAGGCCGCGCTGGCGGCTGGCGCCAGCACCGTTCAGATCGCGGGCTGGATGACGGCACTCGGTTTAGCGATGGGGGCCAGTACGCTGATCCTGACGTTATACTATCGCGCTCCGGTACTGACCGCCTGGTCGACGCCCGGCGCGGCGCTGCTGGTCACCGGCCTGGAGGGACTGACGCTACCGGAAGCCATCGGCGTATTTATTATCGCGAACGCCCTGATCGTTTTGAGCGGCATAACCGGACTGTTCGCACGGATGATGAAGCTCATTCCGCCATCGCTGGCCGCCGCGATGCTGGCAGGCATCCTGTTGCGCTTCGGGCTCCAGGCTTTTGCCGATCTGGAGGGGAATGTCGTCCTCTGTGGCAGTATGCTGCTGGCCTGGCTGCTGCTGAAAATAACGGCGCCGCGTTATGCGGTCGTTGCCGCGCTGATAACTGGCGCGACTGTGGCGCCGATAAAAGGTGACGTTGTCACGCATTCGCTGGCGCTGTCTCCTGTTTTACCCACGTTTATTGCGCCCCACTTCTCGCTGGCGCACGCGCTGGGTATTGCGGTGCCGCTGTTTCTGGTGACGATGGCTTCCCAGAACGCGCCGGGGGTGGCGACGCTGAAAGCCAGCGGCTACGATCTGCCCGTCTCACCGCTGATTGTCGTTACCGGCCTGCTCGCCCTGCTGTTCTCTCCGTTTGGCGTCTATTCCGTCTGCATAGCCGCCATCACCGCAGCCATTTGCCAAAGCCCGGAGGCGCATCCCGATGCCTCAAAACGCTGGCTGGCCGCCGCCTCAGCCGGCGGGTTTTATCTGTTAGCGGGGATTTTTGGCAGTTCAATTACCGGGATGATGGCGGCGCTGCCGGTCAGCGGCGTACAGATGCTGGCCGGGTTAGCGCTGTTGGGCACCCTTTCCGGCAGTCTGTATCAGGCGTTGCATAATGACGCGGAACGTGACGCCGCTATCATTACTTTTCTGGTCACCGCCAGCGGCCTTACGCTCTGCGGTATCGGCCCGGCGTTCTGGGGACTGGTGGCGGGCGGGATCTGCTTTTGCGGTTTACATATCGCGCGCCGCGCGTAGCTGCGACGGCGTTTTTCCGGTCGCCTGCCTGAAGCGATTGCTGAAATGGCTCGGGGAGCTGAATCCGCAGACCAGCGCAATTTCGGTGAGCGGGCGCTGTGAATGACAGACCAGCTGCTTCGCCAGCGCCATTCGCCGCTGCATCACGTACTGATGCGGCGCTATCTTCATCGACTGGCGAAACATGCGGGCGAAATGAAATTCGCTGAGCGCCGCCTCGCGCGCCAGATCCGCCAGGGTCATCGACTCCGCCAGATGAGCGTCAATCCAGGCCAGCACGTTGCGCAGCGTGACCGGCGCAAGCCCGCCGGTGACCGTGGGTAAACGCCACTGAACGTTGCTGTAGTGCTGAATCAGATGGGTCATTAACAGCGACGAGGCGGCGCTGAGCGTCAGGTGATTGGCGGGCTGCTGCCAGTCATTACCGAGAAAAAACTGCCGGTAGACGGCGGTTATCCCTGGATCGTTGCCAAACAGCCGTTCATCGAGGGTAAAGCGATAGGGGCTTTTATCCCACACCTTCTCCCCAACTTCACGCAGGTGCGCATCGGTGCAGTACAGATGCACAAACGACAGGTCGTCGCGAATATCCCAGGTGGACTCACTCTCTTTCGGCATCAGGCAGAAGCGGTCCGGGCCGCCGCCGTTTTCCCAGCCGGTGGTTGTTTTGTGATAACTCTCGTAGCCGTCCGCGATATACAGGCTGAGGGTGTGATGATCGCAATACTGGGTGATGGTATCGCGCTTGTTTGACCATGCCGCCAGCTGGACGCCAGAGTGCAGCGCCACCGACTCATGCAGCACGGCGTTGTGTTTGCGCAGATTTTCAAAGGCATCATAGGTCTGAGTCATACCGATCTGTCTGGATCATTAAGCCGATCCTCAGTCTATCGCAGCTCGCGGCGGTTACGACGCCCGCTGATAAAAAAAGCGCAAGAATTTGCAAGTGCGACGCAAGGCGATGAAAGCGCATGGCGTGAAAACTTGCGACAGTCAGGCATCGTTTGCGAAGAGGTAACCGTAATGAATGCTGTGTTGTATTGCCTGGTGGTCGCGATCTGGGGCACGACGTGGATTGCTATTTATCTGCAACAGGGGCCGGTGTCCGCGCCGGTTTCTGTTTTCTGGCGCTTCGCGGTGGCGAGCGCGCTGATGATGTTGATTATGCGGCTACGCGGCAGGCTGCACCGGATGTCGTCGCGCGACCACCTGTTCTGTCTGATGCAGGGCGCCTGCGTTTTCTGCTTCAACTTCTGGTGTTTTTACACCGCCGCGGCCTGGATTAACACCGGTCTGGAATCGGTGATTTTTTCGATGGCGGTGCTGTTTAACGCGGTGAACAGCTTTATCTTCTTCGGCCAGAAGCCGCCTGTCCGCTTTTATGCTGCTGCGGCGCTCGGGCTGACGGGTATTGTCACCCTGTTCTGGCACGACCTGGTCAGTAGCGGTTTTAGCCGTGAACTGCTGTTGGGCATTAGCCTCAGCGCGTTGGGCACCTTCGGCTTTTCACTGGGCAATATGATCAGCCTGCGTCATCAAAAGCACGGACTGGAAGTGATGACCACCAACAGTTGGGCAATGCTGTACGGTACGCTGCTGATTGCCATGATTGCGCTGCTACGCGGCGACAGTTTTATCCCACAGTGGAGCTTCAGCTATCTTGCCGCGCTGCTGTATCTGGCGATCTTTGGCTCGGTAATTGCCTTTGGCGCCTATTTCACGCTGGCAGGACGTATTGGTGCGGGCAATGCCGCCTACAGCACCCTGCTTTCCCGCTGGTCGCGCTGTCGATTTCAACGGTCTGGGAGGGCTACGTCTGGCAGATGAATGCCGTCGCCGGACTGCTGCTGATCCTGCTGGGCAATCTGGTGATGTTCGCCAGAGCGCCTGCGCGGCTGCGTCGGCGGCTGGCGTAAAAAAAGCGCCACCTGACGGCGGCGCGAAATATCACGTTGAAATGCCTGAACAATAGCCGCAGTTATTTCTGCCGGACTTCAAACATGGTGACATCTGTCGCCATGTTATCAATGACCTGTTTCAGGTTATCGAACGCCATCGGCGTATTCTGGTTGCTCAGATCTTTACCTTCACCCTGGCGAACGACTTTCACTACCGGCTTGTTGGTCTTCGCGTCGATTAATTCGCCTTCAAAGTAGAGATGGGTATCCATTGTGCGATGACCGGTCGCCATTTGCGTACCCGCCACTAACAGCGCCACCGGAACGACTTCATAAAATTGCAACCCCTCTTTGCTGGCGTCAACCCCGGTGATTGCGCCGCGGAAAATCAGGCTGCGCGGACCCGGTGTGGTCACCAGCGGCTTACGCTGGGCAATAGCGCCTTTCAGTTTGGTGTTAGTGTAGTTCAGTACCTGGTCGAGCACCTTCTGGCCGATCTGAGTGTTCGGTTTGGGAACCGGATAGTAGGTCACAGGATTCCAGACAACGCTGTCATAGTTATCCGCATTGTAGTCAGGATCCACCCAACGCAGCACCGGCTGCCCTGACGCGGACGTTGTTTCTTTAAGACTGGAGTAGTCTTTAAGAAACCTGAGTATTTGTCAGGCTGCGTGATTTTCGACGCACAGCCGGTTAAGGCCAGTAACCCTGCAAGCACAGCAACGTTGAAAAAAGTACGAGTACGCATGAAACGATCCCTTAAAAAGTGCAGATATGCACGTGGAATAATAGCAAAGCGCAATCATTAGGGTTGCACTAAAAATGGTAAGCAAACCACATTTTACCCGTTGCTTTTTAACTTAAATTTCGCTGTGCGTTAAAAGGGTTGCCAGCCAATGGCTTTACGCCGTTTTGCGGGCTAACAGCGTGGCGAAACGCAGTTTGATGCGGTTGCCGTCAGCGTCTGTGCGATGCAGTTCGCCGACATCTTCGTTATATTTCAGCAGTTCCCAACCGGCGTAGTAACGGCGCAACTCCCCTTCTTTGAAGGCAAACGGAAAGCCGACGGTGCAGGGAAAATCGGCAGTATCCATCGCCGCGACAATCAGGTTATAACCGCCGGGCCTGGTGCAGCGCTGCATATTGTCGATCAGACCCGGAATGGTGTTGGCCTCAAGGAACATCAGCACCACAGTGGAGAGGATAAAATCGTACTCGCCCTCAAAGCGCAGCGCGTTAAGATCCACAACCTTCGTTTGCAGGTTCTCCAGTCCTTCCGCCGCTTTAATGCGCTCAACGTTGGCGATGCTCATCGGGTTTTTATCCCAGGCCGTCACCTCAAAGCCATTCGCCGCCAGATATAAACTGTTGCGGCCATTGCCGCAGCCTAAATCCAGCGTTTTGCCCGGCTTAATCACCCGGACCGCTTCCAGCACTTCTGAATGCGTGCGGGTTAAATCGTATTTTTCAGTGAAATAGTTTTCATCACGAAGGGTCATGTTTACTCCTCAGATTTCAGTAAAGCCGCGCGTGCTGTGCGGATGAGCAATTTCCCCTGCACCAGCAGAACAAAGGTGCGTACCAGCAGTAACGCAATAATAATATTGGTAAAGATAAACAATGGCACGGCAAGTGCGTGGAAAAAACCCGACCCGCTGGCGTGTCCAAGGTGTAGCCCCGTTGTCGCCAGCGCCGACACGCCGAACGAGAAGCTCCAGAACGAGGCGTTGAAAGGCTGTGAGAGATACCACGGCATCAGACGCAGCATAAACAGCAGTTGCAGCAGGCCGTAGCCAAACAGCATTTTCGCCAGCGTATCGCCTTCGCCGCCGTTGACGCTAAGCCAGGCGCTACAGGCTACCAGCGCCGGGGCCAACTGTATGCCGAGCGACGTTCTCATCGCCGCAGGTAATTCTCCGGCGCTGCGCAGGCGTTGCAGGATGACCGGCTCAAGGCTCAGCCAGGAAAAGACGCCCGCGCCCAGAAAAACCAGTCCGGCATCAGCGTAGCCCAGCGCGCCGCAGGCCATCGCGCTGATAAAGTTATTGGCCACGGTCGGCAGATAAAGACCGGGCGTGGTGGCCTCCTGCGGATGTGCGCCGCGCCACAGTCCCGCCGTCTGCCAGGCCGCATAGGTCAGTTGGATCACCACGCCGACGCCGAACAGCGCCATCGCCAGCGGTCGGCACCAGGGAACAAAGCCAATCGCTACCAGCATGGTGGTGGCCGGAAACAGGCTGACGAAACTGCTCATGATCGGATGGCGAACTTCCGCCAGTACGCTGTGCGGGAAGCGCAGCAGACGGCTGAAAAACGCCAGCGTCAGCAATCCCCAGATAACCATCGCGAGGATCACCAGACCATCGCCGACCCAGTGGCTTACGGGCCAGATCTGGCTGGCATAGCGCCAGGCAAAACCCATTCCAATCGTTCCCAGCACCATGCCGAAGTAGCCGGCAGGCAGGTTCAGGACATCATCGCTTCTTTTGCCATTACTCATTTTGTTTATTTTTTAAAGTATATTTGAAATGCATTTTATGAAATTTCATCTCTTTTAGCCAGCGGCGCAGAATTTGCTACGGTTATAGTAAACCAATAAAACGGAATGCCCCCATGCCTAAATACCGACTCAGCGACGCGCAACGCGCCTTCAGCTATCAGGATAATGGCACCAAAAAAAACGTTTTGCTCCGCCAGATTATTGCGCTCACAGACTTCAGTGATGTGAAGGCCGGTGACGTCGGCGGCTGGGTTGATGATGAAAGCGTACTGGCGCAGGAGGGCGACTGCTGGATTTACGATCAAAACTCGCTGGCCTTCGGCGGGACGGTCATCGCCGGTAATGCCCGCCTCACCCAACCGTGTCTTATCCGTGACCAGGTACAGATTGGCGATAACGTCTGGATTGACCAAGCTGAACTCAGCCACGGCGTCAGATTAAGTGACAACGTCACCGTACAGCATTCTGTTATCTGCGGCGAGTGTCGCATTTATGGCGATGCGCGCATTCTGCAACACAGTGAAATTATCGCGGCGCGCGGACTCACCGTGGAGCGTGACCAGCTGCTGCAAATTTATGACCGCGCGACGATCTCTCATTCACGCATTGCTCACCAGGCGCAAATTTACGGCGACGCCATTGTCACTCACGCCTTCATTGAGCACCGGGCTGAAGTGTTTGATTTCGCCATCATTGAGGGTAACAGCGAAAATAACGTCTGGATTTGTGACTGCGCGAAAGTCTATGGCCAGGCGCGGGTGAGCGCCGGAATGGAAGAAGATGCGATCCCCACCCTGCGCTACAGCTCGCAGGTGGCGGAACAGGCGACGGTGGAAGGCAACTGCGTCCTGAAACACCATGTGCTGGTTGGTGGGCGCGCCGTGCTGCGCGGCGGACCGATTTTACTCGACGATAATATTCTGATTGAGGGCGAGGCGCGTATTGTCGGTGAAGTGCTGATTGAAAATCACGTTGATATCTGCGGCCAGACCAGCGTAGAGGCCGCCCCCGGCGACGCCATTCACCTGCGCGGACCAAAAGTGTTCAACGGCGACCAGCACATCACTCGCACGCCGTTAGTCGGTTCGCTCTGAGGGCGTCGCAATAATCCGCGCGTAGAGGTTGACGTCGTCATAGCGGCCATTAAGAAATTCGGCTTCTTTCAGACAGCCTTCGAGCACAAAACCGTTGCGTTGCGCGACCTGATTACTGGCATGATTATCCACCCGGCATTTGATGACAAAGCGCCGTACTTCCCCACGTGCTGCGTAGTGATGAATCAGCCCCTGCAGCGCGCGCGACATGATGCCCTGCCCCTGATGCGACTCGTCCAGCCAGTAGCCGATATACGCCGCTTTGTTCAGCGGTTCAATCTGATTAAAGGACAAAACGCCCGCCAGCGCGTCATCGACAAAAATCATATACATTTTGGCGTAACCGCGCTGATGCAGCAGCATATTGCTCTGCACGCTTTTTCGCGTGTCCTCTTCAGAGTGGACAAACTGCGGCCAGTTTAAGGACTGCTGGAGCCAGATGCTGTTTTTACGCACCAGCTGATGCAACGGCGTGACGTGGCTTTCATTTACTGCCCGTAATTCCAGTCCGTCGCTTACCGTGATAATTTCCGCCATCTCCGCACCCTGTGATTGCATTACCTTTCGAGTACTCTGTGTAACAGAGTTTTTATTGCTTTTGCAAATGGTTACTTTGAAAACAAGAAGGGCCTCCCGGACAGGGGAAGCCCTTTTTTACCCATTCGCAGCCACGGTTACTGGCCTTCGTTGACGCTCTCTTTTTGCAATATTTTGAGCATATCGTCTTTTAACTGGAGTTTCTGTTTTTTCAGGCGAACGATATCGAGACTGTATCCCCGACCATCGGCACCTTCCAGCCTGGCAATTTCGTGATCAAGGTTATTGTGTTTTTCAAAAAGGGACAGAAAGCGAGGGTTCTCGGTTTTCAGTCGGGAAATCAGATCTCTGTATTCTGGAAACATACGCTCTCCCTGTTAGTGTTAAACCACGTGTATAAGAAATACACATCTTCAGCTTACTCATTTGCCTTAGGGAAAAATGCGAACAGGATCGTGTTTAGTTCGTGTACAGATATTTCGGGCTGGCTGGTGGACGCCCCCGCTGCGCAAAGGGCGTCCCGGCGATTAACGCATGACGCGATCGTCGACGTAATTGCGCTTATCCGGCGCGGGCGGGAAGTATTGATACAGCCAGGTTTCACTGATCGCATCCCCTTGACAGCGCAGGAACATGCGCATATCCACCGGGTCCGTGGAACCGGAGGTTGGATACCAGTCAAACTGAATGCGATAACCGTCGAACGGTTCGACATAGAGAATTTCAATCTGCTTCGCTTCGCCGCTGGAAAGCGTGATAACCGGCTCGATGCCTTTCGGCGCGGCCGCTTTAAGATCGCCGCCGACAAAATCGATAGCAAAACGACGCGCCCATTTTTGCGGATAGTGCTCGCCCGGCGCCCAGCCTTCCGGGAAACCGCCCATGCCGGTACGGGTCGCCATCACTCGCGCCAGCGGCGAACGAACCGGCGGCTGCGCGCTCCAGTACAAACGGTATTTGTACTCACGCTCCTCTCCCGCTCTGATGGCCTTTTCCGGCTGCCAGAAGCAGACCACGTTATCCAGCGTTTCGCCGGTCGTCGGGATCTCCATCAGGGCGATGGCGCCTTTCCCCCATTTGTTGCGCGGTTCCACCCACAGGCTGGGGCGCTTGTTATACCAGCCCATCACGTCCTGATAATGGCTGAAGTCGCGGTCCAGCTGAAGCAGGCCGAAGCCTTTCGGATTGTTATCAATGTAGGCGTTAAACTGCAGTTTCTGTGGATTGTTCAGCGAACGGCAGATCCATTCGCCGTTGCCGCGCCACATCGCCAGCCGGTCGGAGTCGTGGATCTGCGGATGGATGGTGTCGCACATGCGGCGTTCGTTATTACCGCAGCTGAACATGCTGGTCATCGGCGCAATGCCCAACTGTTTAATGTCTTTGCGGGCGTACAGACGGTTTTCGACGTCCATGACCACCTGGCTCTTTTCGCAGTGAATCACGAATTTATAGGCGCCGGTGATGCTGGGGCTATCCAGCAGCGCGTAAACGGTAAAGGTGGTGGCGCCCGGTTTTACCGTATCGAACCAGAAGGCGGTAAAGTCCGGAAACTCTTCCTGCGTGTCGGTGTAGGTATCAATCGCCAGACCACGGGCGGATAAACCGTACTGATAGGTATCGTCCACCGCGCGGAAATAGCTGGCGCCGAGGAATGACACCACATCGCGACGCGCCAGCTCAGGGGCTTTAAAGATGCGGAAACCGGCAAATCCGAGATCGGTTTGCCCTTCCAGTTGCTGAGTGTCGACACCGGCGTCGTTATATTTAAACAGCTCCGGGCGGAAGTGGATTTCACGCGCCATCTGGCTGGCGGAATCAACGGAGAACATGCGCACGCGGCGACGGAACCCCATCCCGACGTGGAAAAACTGGGCGTCCAGCTGGCGACCCTCAACGTTGTTCCACAGCGACTGCGCGGCGTCATACTGAATGCTGTTGTAAGCCTGCGGCGTCAGGTTCGCCAGCGTCTCCGGCAGCGCACGAGGCGCGCCGCCCCACGGTTTCTGCGCGAGATCGCGCGCCATTGATTGCAGTACAGAAAAATCAAACCGGACGGTTTTCCCGTCGGCGATATCCGACTCCGCGGCATACGCGGCGCGGGTGAAAAGTGAAGCGATACCGCTGGTGCCGCACACGGCGGCCATTGCCATTGAACCTTTAATAAATCGTCTGCGATTCATACCTGAAAATCAGTCCTTCCGGTCTCGTGAATGATCCCGCGCTGGAGCTCGACAGCAGCAAGAGGGTGCATAATTCTGACCGCTCACTCTAGACAAATTTCATTAATAATCCAATTGTTGGCCGCTGATTATCTGCACAAAACCGAAAATATTTTGTGTCGATCGGAACAGACTGATTCCGGTGTAAACTTCCGTCGGTTCGCTTCAGGTTTTGCAAAATTAATCCAGACTGACATGCTGCGTCATCACCCGTTTAAACAGCGCCAGCCGCGCGCGCATAAACCGGTTTTCCACTTTAAACCCTGCCCGCTTGTTCAGGCCAATACGCAACAGACGATCGCGCCCTTTGATACAGGCAGGCCAGCGCGTCGGGCCGTGGAGGATAGCGCAGGCGCGGCTGGCGTGACGGGCAAAGTTAACCCAGTAGTCGGCAACGTGGGCGGCGAAGGCCAAATCGTTTTCGTTGACGTAATTGCGCGCAGGTTCGGCGAGCGTCAGGGTGTCGAAGACATACGGAATCTCATTGCCGTGCCATGCGCCGTTGGCATAGGTGGCGTGTTCGGCTTCGGCCACGTAATCAAACCAGTAGCGCCAGCAGGGTTCGCCCACCCGCTGCTGCGCCTGCATCACGACGTAACCCAGCGCGGTAAAGGCCATATCGCGACAGACCTGGCGACCCAGCTCCTCGTCCCCTTTTACGCCGGGATAGAGCAGCTTAATCAGCCCCAGACCGAAACGCCGCTCGCGCCGCAGCTTCTGGATTTGTTCAGCCAGATCGACACCGAAAACGGCCATCACGCTTGCTTCGTCGCTGTTGGAACCGATCAGCACCGGCATCGGATGCTGCCTGGCGGCGAAAAAGACCTCCAGCATCGGTTCCGGTAACACCGCGTCGCCGGAGATGGGCGTCGGCGCGATTTTAAACGGCGCGCCCAGCGGCCAGAACGCCTCGGGCGGGATGGCGCGCAATTGTTCAGCCGTGGCGTTTTGTAAACCGAAGTGTTCCGCCAGCGCAACGCCGTTTTCAAGGGCGATTTCGCGCGGCGTATCCGGCAGCGTATAACCACTCTGCACGATAGCTTTGTGAAACAGCCCTTTACCTTTCGGCGACGCCAGCAGCGAGAGCACGCTGCGCGCGCCTGCGGATTCGCCGAACAGCGTCACGTTCTGCGGGTCGCCGCCAAACGCGGCAATATTTTCCCGCACCCAGCGCAGAGCGGCGATTTGATCAAGCAGAGCGAAGTTATTAACGCATTCGTCTTCTTCCCCCTCCAGCGCCGGATGGGCAAAAAAGCCAAGATGACCAAGACGATAATTGACGGTGACCACCACCACGTTACGCTTCGCCAGCGCAAGGCCGTCGTAGGGCGGCAGGCTACCGGCGCCGATGGTGTAACCGCCGCCGTGCAGCCAGACCATGACCGGCAGCGGTGTGGAGCGCCCGGCGGGGGACCAGACGTTGAGATACAGGCAGTCTTCCGAAAAAGCGCCGGGATCGCCGCCGCCCAGCTCTTTACAGTATTCAATATCCTGCCAACTGGCGGCGGAAAAGGAATCGGCCTGACGAATTCCGGACCACGGCGCGACCGGCTGCGGCGAACGCCAGCGGCGCTCTCCCGTCGGCGGCGCGGCATAAGGAATACCGCGCCAGATATGGATGTTTTCCTCTACAACGCCCATCCGTTTGCCCTGGGCGGTGTGAATCAGGGGAGTGCCGGGATTGACCATGTCCATGTTTATCCGTTAATTGCAAATCCCTACAGCATACCTTGATTAAAGCAGGCCGCAACGCCGTTTGCTACGCTCCTCCGCCTCCTGATACAGGGTAAATTCATCCAGCACCGGGCATCCGAGCGCCTGCTCAAACGCCTCGCGGCTGGCGTTACCGTGGCTGCGCGACTGGGTTTCATTGCCCAGATTGGACTGGAAAATCCCCGCCGCGCTGACGGGCAGAAAATCCTCGTAGATGATGGGCTGCGCAACTACCCACCCGCGCTCAATGTACGGCTGCGGATCGTCGCCCGGATGGATCGCCGTCCGGTGCGCCTCGCCCGTCGGCGTCAGCCGGTAGCGGAACCAGGCCAGCCCCTGCTGGCGCAGCAGGAATTCGCTGTCGGGGAAGTCTTTAAAAACCTCCTGCAAATGCAGCTGATGCATCAGATTGTCTTTCCCGGTGCCCGCCCGCTGCAACAATTCGTCATACAGCTGGCGCCCTTTTAGCGTCAGCGCCACGCCCCGCTGTTCAATCTCGCCGAAGCGCGCGCTGTGGGTGCCCTGCATTTCTCCGGCAAAGAGCACTGGCTCCTCCAGCGCTTTGAAGCTGGTCTGACGCAGCAGAATCGGCACGTCGCGGCGCGGCGGCCCCTCAATCAGAATTTTGGGTTCGATACCGCGCTCCGGCATCATCGCCTGCACCCGATCGATATCCAGCGTGCGCGGCGTGAGATGATTAATATGACAGCCGGGGAAACAGACTACGTCGGCTATCAGGCGGTGTTCATTGTGCAGCGCCTGATAAGTTTGTTCATCAACGGTGGCGTGGCGATGCCAGCGGAACGTCTCCAGCGCCTGGGCAACAAACTCCTGCGCCTGGGCGGCAGTGAAGCCCCCCTGCTCATCCCAGACGTCGAGTAGCTCCCGACAGCGCGGAGTGAATATATCGCGCCGGGCAAGGATCTCTGCGGCGCGCTGGCGCAGCGCCGGGTTTTCAATCAGTTCCGGGCGAAGCAATGAGGTGAACACCCGGAAAGGATTTCGCGACAGCGAAGCGTCGTCGACGGGACGAAACGCGGTTGAATGCACCGGCACCCCCGCCTGGGAAAGATCGTAATAGCTGACCGGCAACATCCCCATAATCGCAAACATCCGTCGCAGCGTGGCCAGTTCCTCTGGCGTGCCAACGCGGATTGCGCCGTGGCGCTCGAGGTTAAGCCGCGCCAGCTCATCCGCATTGACCAGCTTTTCATGCAGTGTGGGGTTGTTTTCCAGCACCGCCAGATTCACGTCAGCGACAAGCTCGAGCAGCGTGCCGTATTGCGGAACTTCCTGCTGGTACATTGCTGACATTGCCTGCGAAAAGTGTTCCCGAATCTCATCTGCCGTGATGGTGTTCGCCATAATGTCATTGTCTCCAGTGAATGTTACCTGGAGTGTAGGAAAGGCCGCTCGTTCCGGGGGGAAGAATTTACAAATTGTGATCGAACCGAAAATCACTCTGACAGGCCCCTGTGCGCAACTATAGCGATTGGTTATGAAATAATCGGCATAAATTCACTTTTAATTAACATTGTATTTACACAAACTCCTTCAGGCGACAGAAAAATAATAATTCTCTTACCTGTACCGGAGTTCATTATGCATAAGCACACGCCTGCTCGCGAGGTCATCCATCGCGACTATAACAGCCACCCGCCGGCTTTCGCCCCGGGGTACAAAACCAGCGTCCTGCGCTCACCGCGCAATGCCCTGATCTCTTTGCAAAACTCATTATCAGAAATAACCGGACCGGTGTTCAGCAGCGACGATCTCGGGCCGCTGGATAATGACCTGATCATGAATTACGCCAAAGACGGCCTGCCGATCGGTGAGCGCATCATTGTCCACGGCTATGTGCGCGACGGCTTTGGTCGTCCGATGAAAAATACGCTGGTCGAAGTCTGGCAGGCGAACGCGGGTGGCCGCTATCGCCATAAAAAAGATCAATACCTGGCGCCTATCGATCCCAACTTTGGCGGTTGCGGACGTGTGTTGACCGATGAGAACGGCTACTATTTTTTCCGCACCATCAAGCCCGGTCCCTACCCGTGGCGCAATCAGGCCAGCGACTGGCGGCCCTCGCATATCCATTTTTCGCTGTCAGGCGATGCCTTCGCTCAGCGACTGATCACCCAGATGTATTTTGAAGGCGATCCGCTGATTAAGCAGTGCCCTATCGTCAAGACCATCAATAACGACGACGCCATTCGCACGCTGATCGCCGAACTGGATACCCATGCCGCCATACCGCTGGACTGCCTGGCGTATCGCTTCGATCTGGTGCTGCGCGGACAACGCGCTACCTTATTTGAAAACCGCACTCAGGGGGCCGCACGATGAAAGACTATCTGCAGGAAACCGCTTCACAAACCGCGGGACCGTATGTGCATATCGGCCTTGCGCCGGATGCCGCAGGCTTCCACATTTTTGAGAAAAATTTCAGCTCCACGCTGACCAACAGCCACACCGAAGGTGAACGGATCGTGATTGAAGGTCGGGTCATTGACGGTTCCGGCACCCCGGTTCGCGACGTGCTGCTGGAGATCTGGCAGGCCAATGCCCACGGTCGCTATAACCATCCGGCGGACCGGCAGGAAGAGAAGAAGCTGGATGCGGATTTTCGCGGCTGGGGACGCACCTGTTCAGACTTCGACACGGGCGTGTGGCGTTTCGAAACCATCAAACCGGGATGCGTCGTCGGGCGCGACGGCAGAGTGATGGCGCCGCACGTTAACCTGTGGATTGTCGCCCGGGGAATCAATATCGGCCTTAACACCCGCCTCTATTTTGCCGATGAGCAGGAGGCTAACCAGCGCGACCCGGTGCTGAACCTGATCGAGTGGGAAGTCCGTCGTCAGACGCTGTTTGCCCGGCGCGAACAGCGTGGCGACGAAACGGTCTATCTCTTCGATATTCATCTGCAAGGGGAAAAAGAAACGGTCTTTTTTGACCTCTGAGCAAGGCGGGCTGAGGCTTCAGCCCTCGTTCATTCGCAGACTTCGCGGGCTGAATTGCGCTGCCCGCACGATGGACTCTCCCTCGATTGATCGAGAAAGTGCTGTTACTTAAATGAGTTAAATGTTAATTATATTTTGCAATCAAGTTATCAAAAACAAATAACATTACTTGTCACCGGCACGACTCTGTTTTTAACATCGCTTATGGAAAAAAATAGTCTGTTCAGTCAGCGCATTCGGTTGCGCCACCTTCATACTTTTGTCGCTGTCGCTCAGCAAGGAACCCTGGGGCGCGCAGCCGAAACCCTTAACCTCAGCCAGCCAGCGCTCTCCAAGACGCTGAATGAGCTGGAGCAGCTAACCGGTACGCGTCTTTTTGAACGCGGACGGCTTGGCGCGCAACTGACTCTCCCCGGCGAACAGTTTCTGACCCATGCGGTAAAGGTGCTGGATGCGCTGAATAACGCCGGTCAGGCGCTGAACCGCAAAGAGGGCCTCAGTAATGATGTGGTAAGAATCGGCGCGCTACCTACCGCCGCGCTCGGTATTCTTCCCGCGGTCATCGGCCAGTTTCATCAGCAGCAAAAAGAGACGACGCTACAGGTTGCCACCATGAATAACACCATGCTGCTGGCGGGGCTGAAGTCTGCGGAGATTGATATTGGCATAGGACGAATGTCTGACCCGGAGCTGATGAGCGGCCTGAACTATGAGCTGTTGTTTCTGGAATCATTAAAGCTGGTCGTTCGCCCCGGACACCCTTTGCTGCAGGAAAACGTCACCCTCAGTCGGGTGATGGAGTGGCCGGTCGTGGTGTCGCCAAAAGGGACCGTGCCCCGACAGAATGCCGAGGCGTTGCTACAGAGCCAGAGCTGCAAATTGCCCGCGGGCTGTATTGAAACACTTTCCGCGTCGCTGTCTCGTCAGCTCACCGTAGATTATGACTACGTCTGGTTTGTGCCGTCCGGCGCGGTAAAAGAGGATTTACGCCAGGCGACGCTGGTGTCGCTGCCCGTCCCCACCCAGGGCGCAGGCGAACCCATCGGCATTCTGACCCGCGTGGATGCGTCACTCTCTGTCGGCGCGCAAACGTTGATTGCCGCCATCCGCAAATCCATGCCGTTATAAAATGCAGGTTTGCATACAGGCCGGATAAGGCATTACATGCCGCCATCCGGCAAAATCGCCGGATGACGCAATCTGATTACTTTCAGAAGGTTTCCCAGCTATCGCCGCTGACGGCTACCGGCTTTACTTCAGGCTGTCGCGCCGTACGCTTCGCGGCGCTGCCGCCCTGCAAACGAAACGCGCCGACGGCCTCGGTCAGTCTCGCGGCCTGCTCTTCCAGCGATGCGGCGGCGGCTGACGCTTCCTGTACCAGCGAGGCGTTCTGCTGGGTCACTTTATCCATCTCGGATATGGCCTGGCTTACCTGTACAATGCCGCGACTCTGCTCATCCGAGGCCGCAGCGATTTCCAGCATAATATCGGTCACCCGTTTTACCGCATCGACAATATCGGTCATGGTGTTACCGGCTGCCACCACTTCGCCAGACCCCTGATCGATAAGGCGTACGGATTCGCTGATCAAACCTTCAATCTCTTTCGCCGCCTGGGCGCTGCGACTGGCCAGCGTGCGAACTTCGCTGGCGACCACGGCGAAGCCGCGTCCCTGCTCGCCTGCGCGCGCGGCTTCAACCGCGGCGTTCAGCGCCAGGATATTGGTCTGGAAAGCGATGCTGTTAATCACCGCCGTGATTTCAGAGATCTTCTTCGAACTGGCGGAAATATTGCCCATCGTCTGCACCACGCCGGAAACCATCTGCCCGCCGCGGCTGGCTTTGCCGGAGGCATCTTCCGCCAGTTTGCTGGCGTGATGCGCGTTATCGGCGTTCTGTTTCACCGTCGCGGTTAACTCTTCCATGCTGGCCGCCGTCTGTTCGATTGCCGCGGCCTGCTCTTCGGTACGGGAAGAGAGATCGGTGTTGCCAGCGGAAATTTCGCTGGTGCCGCGGTAAATCTCTTCCGCGCCCTGGCGCACGCTTCCTACGGTTTTCACCAGCGAATGCTGCATCTGTTGCAGATGGCGGCTCAGACGGCCAATCTCGCTGCGCCCGGTCGGCTCATCCGGCATGGTGAGGTCGCCTGCGGCGATTTGCTCAATGCGCAGGGCAGCGTGTTGCAGCGGACGAATAACGATGCGACGTATCACCATAAAGGTCATCAGCGTTAGCAGCAGAGCCAGTCCAAAGGCGCCGGTCATGAACATCATCCCCAGTTGTGTACGCTGATGCGCCTGTTCGCTTAGCTGGTTAGCGCGCGCCATGCGAATCTGAATGGCCTTCAGCAGCACGCTGTTGTAGCCGTTATCCAGTAGCCTGGCCTGCTCGCTTTCATGATTAATGATGGCCTCAAACATGCCGTTTTGGGCGTATTTCAGCATCGGCTGCAGGCCGGCAAGGTACGCTTTGTAACGCTGCTGCAGCTCGGCATCCAGCGCCTCATCAGCGGGCGTTTTTACCGCCCGCGCCATGTAGGCATTGAATCCCTCTTCGGATTGCTTCATACGCTTTTCCGCTGCGGCAATATTTGCTTTTACATCATTCATTTCCGCAATGCGGCTGGCGGCGCCCGCGTGGATCATATTGATTCGGGCAGTACGCAGATGGTTAGAACTATTCGATAACCCCATACGTATCTGGATTTCATCGGTGACGTCGCGCTGATCGCGATCGGCCTGCATAAGAAAATAGCCCGCCAGACCGGCGCTCAGTGCAAACAGCAAAAGGATGCCACCGAGAATGGAGAAAAACAGCGGAACCAGCCTGATATGATGCAAAAAGCCCAGCTTAGCTGGCGCCTGCATCGATGATGTGTTGTCCATGACCGTCGACTCTCTTATTGGATTTATGCGTATTCACGCCCGTGAGATAGTCATCGGCATAACGGGCGTTTTACTTACCGCTAAAAGCGCCGCCTTCATCACATTTTGACAACATTTAAGTTAAGGAAAGAAAAGCGCCAGCGGGATCGCCGCTGGCGGAGGGATCAGTTATCGCCGAAATGGATAACGGTGCGAATGGATTTCCCCTCATGCATCAGGTCAAACGCTTCGTTAATTTGTTCAAGCGGCAGACGATGGGTAATAAACGGGTCCAGTTGGATCTTACCGGTCATGGCCTCTTCCACCATCCCCGGCAGCTGGCTACGCCCTTTTACGCCGCCGAAAGCTGAACCACGCCAGACGCGGCCCGTCACCAGCTGGAACGGACGGGTCTTAATTTCCTGTCCCGCACCGGCCACGCCGATGATGATGCTCTCACCCCAGCCTTTATGGCAGCACTCCAGCGCGGCGCGCATGACGTTGACGTTACCGATACATTCGAAGCTAAAATCGACGCCCCCATCGGTCAGCTCAACAATCACATCCTGAATAGGCTTGTCGTGATCCTGCGGATTGATGAAATCCGTCGCGCCCATTTCGCCCGCCAGTTTAAACTTCTCCGGGTTGGTATCAACGGCGATGATACGTCCCGCCTTCGCCTGCACCGCTCCCTGGATTACCGCAAGGCCAATGCCGCCAAGTCCAAACACCGCAACCGTATCACCTTCTTTTACCTTCGCCGTGTTATGCACTGCGCCGATACCGGTAGTCACGCCGCAGCCCAGCAGGCAAACTTTATCCAGCGGCGCTTGCGGATTAACCTTCGCCAGAGAGATTTCGGCGCAAACGGTGTATTCGCTGAAGGTACTGGTGCCCATGTAGTGATAAACGGGTTCGCCGTTATAGGAAAAACGGGTGGTGCCATCCGGCATCAGACCTTTACCCTGAGTGGCGCGTACCGCCTGGCAGAGGTTGGTTTTGCCGGATTTACAGAATTTGCACTCGCCGCACTCGGCGGTATACAGCGGGATAACGTGATCGCCAGGCTGCAGGCTGGTGACGCCTTCGCCGACTTCAACCACGACGCCGCCGCCTTCATGTCCCAGCACCGCCGGAAATACCCCTTCCGGATCGTCGCCAGAGAGCGTAAAGGCATCGGTATGACACACGCCGGTATGGGTGATTTTGACCAGAACTTCGCCTTTTTTTGGCGGAGCGACGTCAATTTCAACAATTTTGAGCGGCTGGCCGGGGCCAAACGCAACTGCTGCACGTGATTTCATATCTCTCTTCCCTTTTATTGCGAGGTGATGGGGTTATTGTAGATAAGCGCGAAGAAGATGGCCGATTTCAGGGCCTCAACCTGCCCCCGGATACGCCGGACGCGGGTCAGTATACATTTTTCATCTTCGGGTGAATGTGGTATTACCCTCTACCGGAAACGCCGGAGGATATGCTATCAATTTTAATAACTCATTGTAAAAATAATATTTTTATTAAATTGATTAGAGCCGGGTCCGAACAACGTTAACCTCAAAGCTACTGTTCTGCTCGGGGCGGAAAACGATGAACCTTTGACTCCCCGCCTTAAAGGTTTTTGACAAGACAAGGCAGTTATCATAACGAGCCAGAACATAATACCCACTATTTTTATGAATAATCATTTCATATTCTTTTTTGAGTTGCGGTTTGTAATAGCCGGTCAGGAATGAAAAAAACCAAAAATACGCCACAAAAAAAGCCATGATCAGCTCAAGGTTATGCTTTCTGACAATGGGCTGTTGTGAAAAATAGAACACAGAAAAAAGATGCCCATAAAACCTTATTGCAACCGTAACGATCAAAGCAATCATCGCCGACAAAAGCAAAAGACGGGTCTGGAAGTGCTGTTTTAATATAGAAAACTCAATAATTATTGGTGCAAACAATAATAGAACCGCGAGATAAAGACGAAGTATATTTAAATCCTGCATTGTATTTTTTCTTTTTATTGCAAAGAAGAATGCCAGACCGATGCCCCAGCCAAAAAGGAATCCCCCCATCACCATAACCGCATAAAACAAACTCCTGGCAACATCATCCACTCCCGCACTGACCATCCACCAGGGGAAACCGTAGTAAAATGAAATGCCCCATCCGTAAAAATATGCGCTTCCCCACCCAAGACAACCCATATAGGCAATCAGTACAGAAGAGTTTTTCAAAAGCGAATGACTATTCATATCCATCCCTCTGTGAAAACGCTATTTTTACCACACATTAAACATCCATAATGATAAAAAAATAAAACAATCAACTTATTTCATTGCAAAATAAATGCTGTTTAATTTAAGTTAATCAATACGCTACGTCATATCTAATTGATGAATAATAGACTGTTAATTTTCAGGAGGATAATTATGCAGAGATCGTTAACCAGCATGGTTATGTGCGCTGCGGTTTTGATGATACCTGTTGCTCAGGCAGACAGCATAGCATTATCACTGGCTAATGATGATGCTGGTTTTTTTCAACCAGCACTGAATAAAATTTATAGTCATAAAGATGAAGTTCGCGATGATTATACTCAGGGGCTGTTCCTGGGTTACAGTCATGACGTCACAGATTCAAGTCAACTCTCGCTTCATGCCGCGCAAGATATTTACTCACCTTCAGGCGCTAATAAAAGGGGGGCAACAGCCGTAACGGGAGACAGAGCCTTTAGCGCATATCTGCACACAGGGGTTGAATGGAACTCTGTAGCCAATAACTGGGTTCGCTATCGCCTGGGTACTGACTTCGGAGTAATAGGGCCAGATGCAGGCGGCCAAAAGGTCCAGAATAAAGCCCATGAGATTATTCATGCTGAAAAGTATCAGGCATGGGATGATCAAATCGAAAACCGCTACGGCTACACGGTTAAAGGTACGCTTTCTTTCACATCCTAATGTGGATGTACTGGGAACAAATGTCGGTATTTATCCAGAAATATCTGCTGTGAGTGGAAATCTGTTCGAGTACATTGGATACGGTGCAACGGTTGCCATTGGGAATGATAAAATTTTTAATTCAGATAATGGATTTGGTCTGCTTGCAACTCGGGGATTAATCCACACGTCGAAGAAAGATGGTTTACTGTACAAAATCTTTGCCGGAATGGAACGACGTGAAGTCGATCGCAACTATACCTTGCAGGGTAAAACGTTGCAGACTAATAAGGAAACCGTCTCGATGAACCACACCGTCGATGAGTATCGTATCGGTGCTACCTTAGGTTACTCTCCTGTTGCCTTCACCTTGTCTCTTAACCGGGTATCGCCTGAGTTTAAAACAGGTAAAGATTATTCCTTCGTTAACGGCTCCGTGACGTTCATCTTCTGATTGTCACATCTGATTTAAAATAATTTGCAGCTGGACTGCCACGACGAAGTGGTGTCCAGCACATTGTGCATCCCACTAAATTGCACATTTAAACAATCGTTCTTAACAATAATTGCTAAAGAATTCGATAAATAAAGGTTCAAGCCAGCCAATAATATTAAAAATCATCCATCATGATTAAATAAACCAACATAGCCACCCCCAGGCAGCCTGTGTTAATCAATGCTATTGCAAGTATAAATACCTGTTGTATTGTTAATTTTACAGATGAAAGGTAGCGTAACACTTTATTTAACATACCGATGGTTTCCCTGAAATGCACTCAAAGTCCCTGCAAGCATCATGCTGGCGTCAGCAACAGACACTCTTTTTAAGTTATGGAACTTTTAAATTAGTACACCCTAAAAACCAGAGTCAATAGAAAAACACTAACAATAAAATTAAGTATTATTTAATTATCTAATAAGAGCATAAAAATAGATTATTGATAATTTATATGGCAAAGCATGAAAACAGACTTTTCCCCCTCAGACAGGGCCCACATTATCTCCCGCCGCAACCGGATGCGTGGAGAGCAATCCCCGCGCATCCGACTACTTGCGTCCTTCATTTAACGCTTACGCGGCATCATGCGCAGCAGCGTATTGTCTTTCCAGAAATAATGGTGCAACAAGGCTGCCGCCGCGTGTAAGGCAATGACAAAATAACCGAGATTGGCCAGCGTGATGTGCCAGGACTTCAGCGTATGCACAAGTCCGACGTTTGCTTCAGCGGCATGCGGCATTACTATGCCAAACGCTATCCACGGGTTGCCGCGGTTGTACATCATCACCAGGCCAATCACCGGCAGCGCAATAAATAACAGATAAATCACCAGATGCCCGAGATGCGCCAGGCCGGTCATCATCGGCTTAGGCTTCGGTACAATCGGCGGCGCCGGAAACTTCAGACGAACAACCAGCCGCGCCAGCATCAGCGCCAGTACGCCGATCCCGCATGACACATGGATCATATTAATCGCCGGACGATAGCTACGCGGGAATAGTCCCCTGAACTCCATCGCACAATAGGCCACAATCACCAGCAGAAACACCAACCAGTGAATGCTAATCTGCAGGCCCGAATACTTATTGCCCATAACTTTTCCTGATTAACAACGCTAAAACGCCAACATAGCGGGCTTTTGTTAAAAATTCATTAACTTTTGTTCATCAGTTTTCAGGGGGTTAGGTTTTGGGAGAGCGACGGTCATTGCTCACTCAGCCAGAGTGGACTATGCCTGGAAAGGAAAAATAAAACGCACTGCAACATCCTGACAGGAGTAAACCATGAGTAAAATTGGCATTAACGGTTTTGGTCGTATTGGTCGTCTGGTCCTGCGTCGTTTACTGGAAGTCAAAAGCGACGTCGATGTCGTCGCGATTAACGATCTTACCTCGCCGAAGATCCTCGCTTATTTGCTGAAGCATGATTCCAACTACGGTCCCTTCCCGTGGAGCGTCGACTTTACCGAAGATGCGCTTATTGTCGACGGCAAAGAGATCGCCGTGTACGCGGAAAAAGAGGCCAGAAATATTCCGTGGAAAGCCAAAGGGGCGGAAATCATTATTGAATGCACCGGCTTCTACACCTCGCAAGAGAAATCACAGGCGCATATCGATGCGGGGGCGAAAAAAGTGTTGATCTCCGCTCCGGCGGGCAAAATGAAAACCATCGTGTTTAACGTCAACGATGACACCCTTGACGCCAGCGACGTGATTGTCTCGGTAGCGTCCTGCACCACCAACTGCCTGGCGCCGATGGCGAAAGCGCTGCACGACAGCTTTGGTATTCAGGCAGGCACCATGACGACCATTCACGCCTACACCGGCACACAGTCTCTGATCGACGGCCCGCGCGGCAAGGATCTGCGGGCCTCGCGGGCGGCAGCGGAAAATATCATCCCGCATACCACCGGCGCGGCAAAAGCCATTGGTCTGGTGATCCCGGAACTCAGCGGCAAACTGAAAGGCCACGCCCAGCGCGTACCGGTGAAAACCGGCTCCGTCACTGAACTGGTCTCGATTCTGAATAAAAAAGTCACGGCCGAAGAGGTAAATAACGCGCTGAAGCAGGCCACCCGTGACAATGAATCTTTTGGTTATACCGACGAAGATATTGTCTCATCTGACGTTATCGGCTCTCACTTCGGCTCTGTGTTTGACGCCACGCAAACGGAAATCACTGAGGTCGGCGATCTGCAGCTGGTGAAAACCGTAGCCTGGTATGACAACGAGTACGGATTCGTCACCCAGCTCGTCCGGACGCTGGAAAAATTGGTTAAGCTTTAACTCTGCGGCGAGGATGAAAACAGGCCGGGCGAGCGCCGTCGCTACCCGGCCATTTTTTATGATTGCAGATAAACCACCTGCGTTTGCAGATACTCATTCAGGCCATGCTTACCGTCCGCCCCGCCGATGCCCGACTTACGCCAGCCCGCGTGGAAGCCCTGCATCGCTTCGAAGTTTTCGCGGTTGATGTAGGTCTCGCCAAACTTCAGCCCCTTGATCGCTTTCATGGCCACGTTAAGGTTCTGCGTGTAGATGGATGACGTCAGACCGTAGTCACTGTCGTTTGCCATCGCAATCGCCTCCTCCAGCGTGTCAAAGGCCACCACCGGCAGCACCGGGCCAAAGGTTTCTTCGTGCATAATCGCCATCTCCTGGCGGACATCCAGCAGCAGCGTCGGCGGGTAAAAATAGCCTTTCCCCTCTGCCGCTTTACCACCGAGCGCCACTCTGGCCCCCTCCTGTACCGCCCGCGCGACCTTCTGCTCAACGCGCTCCAGCGCTGCGGCGTTGATCAGCGGCCCCATCGCGATATCGCTGCGCTCCGCCGGATTACCGAATTCCACCGCTTTCATCGCTTCGCCAAGACGGTTCACAAAGCGATCGTAAATCCCTTTTTGCACGTATACGCGTTCGGCGCAGTTACAGACCTGTCCGCTGTTGATAACGCGGGAATCCACGATGGCTTTTACCGCCAGTTCGAGATCCGCATCATCCATGACAATGGCCGGCGCTTTGCCGCCCAGCTCCAGGCACACTTTGGTGATGTTTTTCGCCGCGGTAGCCATAATTTTTTCCCCCGCCGCCACGCTACCGGTCATGCTGACCATAGCGACTTTGGGGTTCCCCGCCAGCTCCTGGCCGACCGTCTCGCCGCGCCCGAGCACCAGGTTAAACACGCCGCGCGGTAAACCGATCTCATCGACGATTTTGGCAAAGGCAATGGCGTTATTCGGCGTGAATTCACTCGGCTTAATAACGATGGTATTGCCGGTCAGCAGTGCGGGCGCAAGTTTGCGGGCAATCAGGAAGAACGGGAAGTTCCACGGCAGGATGCCGGTAGTCACCCCCAGCGCGCGCTTAAACAGCAGAATGTTTTCACCGGGACGGTCGCTTTGCAGAATTTCGCCTTCGTAGCGGCGCGCCCATTCCGCCATATAGTCCATGTAATCGGCGGTAAATGAAACTTCGACCTCGGCCAGCTGCTGAATTTTGCCGCCCTCGGCAACGATTAACGCGCTGATTTCGCTGGCGCGTTCACGGATACCGGCAGCGATTTTGCGTAGCCACCCGGCCCGCTCGATTGCCGGCAGCGCTTCCCAGCCCGTCTGCGCGCGCTCTGCGGCCTCAATCGCCTTACGCGCATCCTCGGCGCGACCATCGGGAATACGGGATATCACCTCTTCGGTGGCCGGATTGATAACGTCAATCCAGTTCTCTCCGTGCCAGGTCACAAACTGTCCGTCGATATACATAGGATGTTGTACGGGTACTGACATGCGCTGCTCCTGTGACTGAAATGTTTTTAACAGGTGAAAATATTGTTAATTAAAAACAATCATATCGCAGGCAGCCCAACCCGGCTTGTAATTCTGTGAACTACTTCATAAAAGACCCGCAGCGAAGGCAGAGAACAGGTTTTTCCAGCAATGAGGTTTTGCCCGTTTGGGGAAAAAGCGCGCCAAACGGGCAGCGTTGATCATAACGAGCGATGGTTAATAACGGCATTCAGCGCGGCATCCTGTTGCAGTATCCGCCACGCGGCGTCCACTTCAGGGGGGAAATCCACATGCACAATGAAGTCGCGCCCGCAGGGGCCATACCCCGTTTCATCATTACGCAAACGCGGGATCTCACCCGCGACTAACGCCAGGTAGCGCTCAAGGCTCCACACCCCTTCTCCCGCATTCTCCAGCGCAGGTCCCTCTTCCTGCTGGCGCAGGCGCGGCGTGAAGCCGGGATGGCTCAGCCAGCGCGGGGCATCCGGGTCGTCACGAGTGACTCTTCGGAAAGTCGCCACGGTACGCCGTTGCATTGTCGGGTCCTGCACCACAATCGCCGTGTTAATCGGCTCCGCGGCCCCGGCGATGATTTTCGCGCTGAAGCGGGCATTCTCACCGCAGTTAGTCGAGTGCTCATCCAGCCAGATTTTATCCGCCGGAATCTGCCAGAACTGGCGAGCGATATCGCCGAGAATAGAAGCTTCAGCCCGCCCGGTGGTGCGAATGGTGTTATAGCGCGGGTGTTGCGCGATGGCGGCATACAGAAAGGTTGTCGAATGACCAATCCCACCGCTAATAAGCAGCGGGATGCGCTGTTCATGGGCTATCCGGCAGGCGGCGTCGATTGTCGGGATCACCGCATTGCCCGCCAGCACGACACAGTCAGCGGGATAAGCCGTCTCGCCGTGAAAATCATCCTGCGCCAGCCACTGCCCCACGGTGTTAATCGCCTCAACGGAGGCGTCAGAAAGTTTCAGGAAAGGTTGCATTGTTTGGCTCCTCCTCTTTTCCCAGCAGAGTACCGCACCAGCGCGAGATAAGTAGTGGATCTCTCTGAAAGGAAGACGATTCATATTTCGGCGCTTTTTTGTCATGTTTATGAAATAACCAGAAACGTCTAAAAAGTGGCCGGTTGCACCTGGGTATTATCCTGTTTTTAAGGGGTTTAATAAATCATTGACGTCATAAATTCTGTTTAAACAGAAAATTCGCCTGCCTTACGGCGCTCTTTTTCCTTTTTCTTTCTTGCGTGCCCCTTGTCAAATGTTACCAAAATACCTAGCCTGCTTAACAATTTCACAATTTATTAACTTTGCGGGTTGCACCTTTTTTTTGCTGTCGGGTGAAACCTTTTATGCTCTCTGGCCGAGGTTCTGAATCCTATGACAACCCATGAAAGTAGCGCCGTGATCCTGAAAAAAAATAAAAAGGTCCTCGTCGCCAGCCTGACCGGCAGTGCGATCGAGTGGTTCGATTACTTCCTGTACGGCACCGCCGCCGCCCTGGTTTTCAACAAAATTTTCTTTCCAATGGTCGACCCGGTTATCGGGCTTATCCTCTCGTATCTCTCTTTTTCTCTGACCTTTTTTATTCGCCCTATCGGCGGCGTGATTTTTGCTCACATTGGCGATCGGATTGGCCGGAAAAAAACGCTGGTATTAACCCTCTCGCTGATGGGCGGCGCGACGGTGATGATTGGCCTGCTGCCAACCTACGAGATGATCGGCATCTGGGCTCCGGTTTTGCTGATCCTGATGCGTATTATTCAGGGAATGGGCATTGGCGGCGAATGGGGCGGCGCGCTGCTGCTGGCCTATGAATACGCGCCGGAAAAACGTAAGGGCTTTTTTGGTAGCATTCCGCAGGCCGGAGTGACGATTGGTATGCTGATGGCGACCTTTATCGTGTCGCTGATGACGCTGTTCAGCGAAGAAGATTTTCTGTCATGGGGGTGGCGCATCCCGTTCCTGCTCAGTTCAGTACTGGTGCTACTGGGACTGTGGATCCGCCGCGATATTGACGAAACGCCCGATTTTCAGAAGGTGAAGCAGTCGGGTCAGGTCGCGAAAGCGCCGCTGCGCGATACGTTAACCCATCACTGGCGGGAAGTCCTGATCGCTGCCGGACTCAAAGTGGTCGAAACCGCGCCATTCTATATTTTCTCGACCTTTGTGGTCAGTTATGCCACCACCACCCTGACCTACCAGAAGTCGCAGGCGCTGGAGGCCGTCACCATCGGCGCGCTGGTGGCGACGGTGATGATCCCGCTGATGGGTCTGCTGTCCGATAAAGTGGGCCGCAAACGCATGTATGCCGTCAGTGTCTGCCTGCTCGGGCTATTTATCGTACCGTGGTTTCTGCTGCTCAATACCGGCACCACATGGGGAATTATGCTGGCGACAGTGGTGATGTTCGGTCTGCTGTGGGCCCCCGTCACGGCGGTACTGGGAACGCTCTGTTCGGAGATTTTCAGCGCCAACGTTCGCTACACCGGGATAACCCTGGGCTACCAGATTGGCGCGGCGCTGGCGGGCGGCACCGCTCCGCTGATAGCAACGGGTCTGCTGGCGAAATATGACGGCGACTGGGTGCCGGTCGCCGGGTATCTGATCGTCACCGTCGTTATCTCCCTGATCGCCATCTTCTTTGCGAGCCGCGTAAAGCGCGTCCCTGCCGTTAACGCGCAGCCAAACGAACTGTAAGTTTCAGTGCAAACCCACGAGCGCCGCCACTGCTTGCGCAGGTGAATTCCCCGGCGCCGTGGGTTTACTCCCTATACGATCGGCGGACCGCTACGCCAGCCTGGCAGTTAACCGCGGCATTTTACCAGGGTAAACGCGTCGTGACCGATATATCCCCCGCCATCATATATTCCCAGCTGTTGTTAGGCCTGAATACGTGACCGACAATCCCCTGATCGGTGGCGTCAGAAAGAGAGGCATATTTGGTCGGCGGCAGGTCAACGTCAGCCGGCTTCGTGCCCTGGTAAACCAGTTCAATGATCACTGCATGTCTCGCTGCCAGAATTTTCGCTGATGATTCAGCCAGTAACAGCGGATTTTCACTCTCTTCGACAGCTTTCAGCACAATACTTCCCAGCTGCGGCGCATACCAGAAAAAGGTCTGATTATAGCCAGCCAACGTACACTCTTTGACCTGACAGGTAAGTCCGCGCAGTGACGGATTTTGCGATACAGGGTGACTTTTCGTCCATTTCGTTACGCGCTGTATGACAAAGGCGTCATACTCCCCGGCGGCGACGGTAATTTTTTCCAGCCCGATCACCTTGCTGGTCGATTTTCCCTGGTAATGGTAGCGCCATGGCAGTTCGCCTTTCATCTCCACCGGCATTTCCCACTCATCTTTCCAGATTTTCCCCAGGGTGAGGGGAAAAAGCAGGTTTCTGACCTCTCCTAGCCGATCCGGATTCACTACCGATTGGGTGGAGAGCTGAACATTCACCTTTTGATCCGGTAAGTTATAGACAGCGACATCTTTATCGACGCTTTCTAACATCAGCGGCAGAAAATGATCTTTGCCGCCATAGCTGTACAGTGACATAACATCTGGCGTTAACGCTGGAGCGCTATGCGCGATCGCTTCATTTGCGAGTATAGGTTCACCGTTGTCATTCCAGCGAATATACTCTGCCCCCACGTTATAGTCGCTTATTAACTCAGATTGCTCATTGTATTCAAAAAAGTAGATATTTTTGATCTGCTCCGTGCTCCGGCTATCCGCCCCCGTAAAAAATATTGTGCGATACCCGTTACTCACCAACTTCCCTTGCTTAAAATATTGCATTGAAACAATGCGGCCTTTTCGCGTTATTGTTGAAAGACCGTCCAGTTTGCCGTCTTTATAATTATGTGCAATAGTTTCACCATCGAGTTCGAAAATATGCAATCCCTGTTGGCGACCGTCTTCATCAATATTATCACGCTTTATTAAATGACCGTCAGCGTCAAAGAATTCATGCAGTTTCATACGGTTATAATGAGAAAAGATGTGGCGTTCCAGAACCTGCTGATCTGCCCCATATGTTATTACAGATGCAGGTTCATGCTGATAATCAGCCACTTTTTGGGTTAGCAGATGGTTTTGTGCATCAAAACGCTCCGTGTAACCCCATAACGCCCCTTCCTTTTTAATATGATAATTTTTAATAATATTTTTCAGTTGACTATCTTCACCATACTCTTCGGAAATTTCATAATCAATGCCCTTGATTATTTTATGGTAGGTGTTTTTTTTAAGTTTATTATTCTTGTCATAATGGTTTGTTCCGATCACCTCGTCATTTTTGTCTCTCACAAACACTAACGAGGAACCATCAGAATTTATGATTTTGTCATCCACCGACTCGTATGCGCTGACGTAGTGATAAATCCTTGCTAACCGTTCAGTATATTTACCATCATATTCAGAATAAGCATATTCGTAAACGGCTCCATTTACCTTTCCGCTGTCGTCAAAATTTTTAACGACCTTAACCCTGCGTCCACTATCGTAATCGATAAATTCGCCGCGCAAATTTTTGGCTGCAAAGAGAAAATCCGCATGCAGATCAACAAGGTGGCCGGACGAAACGCGCGCGCCGTTTTTTCTTGTCAACGTAAACTTCCATCTCCCCCCTGACTCCTCTTTCACCGTCTCCATTTTATACCAGGCTGCTTCTGAATCGTTACTTAACTTCATGTCTTTATCCAGATACAACATTTCAGCCAGCGAGAAATGACTGAACAATAATGAGCACAACAACATCCTTTTAAACATAAATTTTTCCTTTATTCTGCTCTTGTAAATTATTATTCAGACCATGCGGATAGCGAAAAACTATCTTACCACAACTGCTTAACGGGTATTGCTGCCGGGGACATTTTAAAAAATGCCCCCGGGGCAAAAGCCTGGGAGACGTGGTCGGTTAACGTAAAGAGAAAAATTAACTGCTAATTTGCTCCATCGCCTGTAAAATACGCTTATCCGAAATCGGATACGGCGTACCAAGCTGCTGAGCAAAGTAGCTGACCCGCAGCTCCTCGATCATCCAGCGGATCTCTTTAACATCCTCATCTTCACGGCGCGCAGGCGGCAGCTTATTGATCCACTGCTGCCACGCCTGCTGCACGCTTTCGACTTTCAGCATCTGTGCGCGGTCGCGGTGCGGATCGACGGCCAGTTTCTCAAGGCGTTTTTCAATTGCCTGCAGGTAACGCAGCGTGTCGCCGAGACGTTTAAAACCGTTGCCGGTCACAAACCCCCGATACACCAGTCCGCCCATCTGCGCTTTAATATCCGACAGTCCCAGCGCCATGGTCATATCCACCCGCCCCTTCAGACGCTTGTTGATATTGAAGACGGCGGTGAGGATCTGCTCAACCTGCTTCGCAATATCCACCACCGTATCGTTCAGCTCAGCGCGCACCTTCTCATGCAGCGCCGCGAAGCCCTCTTCCGTCCAGACCGGGCCGCCGTTGGCGTCAATCAGTTTGTCGACGCCGCAGGAGATACAGTCGTCAATCAGCTCCAGCACCTTACCGTACGGGTTAAAGTACAGCCCCAGCTTGGCTTTGTTCGGCAACTTCTCATGCAGATACTTGATTGGCGATGGAATGTTCAGCAACAGCAAACGGCGTAAGCCCGACCACATCGCCTGCTGCTGCTCCAGCGGATTATCAAACAGTTTGATCGCCACGCTGTCGCGTTCATCCACCAGCGCGGGCCAGGCTTTCACCTTATAGTTGCCGCGTTTTTGCTCGTAGCTTTCCGGCAGTTGTCCAAAGCTCCAGATATGCAGCCCGCTCTGTTCGATGCCATCATCCGCCACTGCGGAGAGCGTTTCCTGCACTTTCCCCTTCAGCGCCTCTTTCAGCTCAGTTAATGAACGTCCTTCCTGTAGTTTCCTGTTCTTCTCGTCAACGATACGGAACGTCACTTTCAGGTGATCGGGCACCTGTTCCAAGTGCCAGTCTTCACGGTCCACCGTCACGCCGGTCATCCGGCGCAGTTCGCGCTCCAGCGCATCCAGCAGCGTTAGCTCAAGCGGCGTAACGCGGCCTAAAAACGCTTCGGCGTAGTTGGGCGCGGGCACAAAGTTGCGGCGCACCGGTTTTGGCAGCGACTTGATCAACGCGATCACCAGTTCCCGACGAAGTCCGGGTATCTGCCATTCAAAGCCGCTCTCGTCCACCTGGTTCAGCAACGGCAGCGGAATATGCACGGTCACCCCGTCGGCGTCCGCGCCCGGCTCAAACTGGTAGCTCAGGCGCAGCTTCAGGCTGCCCTGATGCCAGAAGTTGGGGTAATCCAGCTTGCTGATTTTTTCCGCGCCCTCTTTGATCAGCATACTTTTTTCAAAGTTGAGCAGATCCGGCGTCTCGCGGCTGACCTTCTTCCACCAGCTGTCGAAATGGCGCGCGGAGATGACGTCATGGCTGATACGCTGGTCGTAAAACTCAAACAGCGTCTCGTCATCCACCAGAATGTCGCGACGGCGTGATTTATGCTCCAGTTCTTCAACTTCAGCGCGCAGCTTCAGGTTTTCACGGAAGAAGGCATGACGGGTCTGCCAGTCCCCCTCCACCAGCGCATGGCGGATAAACAGCTCGCGACACAGCGCCGGGTCGATCTGGCTGTAATTGACCTTTCGCGCGGCGACAATCGGCAGACCGTAAAGCGTCACTTTCTCGGTCGCCATGACCGCGCCCTGCGCTCGCTCCCAGTGCGGTTCACTGTAAGAGCGCTTAATCAGGTGCTGAGCAACCGGCTCCACCCATTCCGGATCGATTCGCGCGGCAATCCGCCCCCACAGACGGCTGGTTTCCACCAGTTCTGCGACCATCGTCCATTTTGGTGGCTTTTTAAATAAACCGGAACCGGGAAAGATAGAGAAACGGGCGTTGCGCGCGCCGGTATATTCCTGCTTATCGGCGTCTTTCATCCCGATATGCGACAGTAGACCGGTCAGTAACGCGATATGAATTTCGCGATACTCCGCGGGTTCGCTGTTTACCGGAATACCCAGTTCTTTCACCACCTGACGCAGCTGGGTGTAGATATCCTGCCACTCGCGCACGCGCAGATAGTTGAGGTAATCCGTACGGCACAGGCGGCGGAACGCGTTCGAAGAGAGCGCTTTTTGCTGCTCGCCAAGGTAATTCCACAGGTTCACAAAGGCGAGGAAATCGGACTCTTTATCATGGAAGCGGCGATGCTTCTCATCCGAGGCCTGCTGCTTGTCCATCGGGCGCTCGCGCGGGTCCTGAATGGAGAGCGCGGAGGTGACGATCATCGCCTCACGCACGCAGCCATGCTTTTGCGCTTCCAGCACCATACGCGCCAGCCGCGGATCGACCGGCAGTTGTGAAAGCTGGCGGCCCAGCGGCGTCAGCTTATATGCGCTGGCCTGTTCATCGGTGGTAATGGCGCCCAGTTCTTCCAGCAGCCGCACGCCGTCCTGGATGTTGCGTTTATCCGGCGCTTCAACAAACGGAAACGCGGCGATATCGCCCAGCCCCAGCGCGGTCATCTGCAAAATGACGGAGGCCAGGTTGGTACGCAAAATTTCCGGATCGGTAAATTCCGGGCGCGACAGGAAATCATCTTCAGAATAGAGACGAATGCAGATACCTTCGGAGACGCGGCCACAGCGTCCTTTACGCTGGTTCGCCGAGGCCTGCGACACCGGCTCAATCGGCAGACGCTGCACTTTGGTGCGGTAGCTGTAACGGCTGATTCGCGCGGTGCCGGGGTCAATCACGTACTTGATGCCCGGTACGGTCAGCGAGGTTTCCGCGACGTTGGTCGCCAGCACGATGCGTCGCCCGCTGTGCGACTGGAACACCCGGTTCTGTTCACTATTGGAAAGGCGGGCATACAGCGGCAGCACTTCGGTATGGCGCAGATTGAGCTTGTTGAGCGCATCGGCGGTGTCGCGAATTTCACGCTCGCCGCTCATAAAGATCAGGATATCGCCGGGACTTTCCTGCCCCAGTTCTTCCACCGCATCGAAAATGGCCTGTAATTGATCGCGCTCGGTGTCATCCGCCTCTTCGACAATCGGGCGATAGCGCACTTCCACCGGATAGGTGCGGCCAGACACTTCGATAATCGGCGCATTGTTAAAGTGGCGCGAAAAACGCTGCGGATCGATAGTTGCCGAGGTGATGATGATTTTCAGATCCGGGCGACGCGGCAGTAGCTCTTTCAGGTAGCCAAGCAGAAAATCGATGTTCAGGCTGCGCTCGTGCGCCTCATCGATAATGATGGTGTCGTACTGCATCAGCAGGCGATCCTGCTGGATTTCCGCCAGCAGAATACCGTCGGTCATCAGCTTGACCATCGTATTGTCGCTGACGCGATCGCTGAAACGAACTTTATAGCCAATGCAGCCGCCCGGCTCCGTTTGCAGCTCTTCAGCAATACGGTTAGCCACCGTACGGGCCGCCAGACGACGCGGCTGGGTGTGGCCGATCAGCCCTTTTACCCCACGCCCCAGCTCCATACAGATTTTCGGCAACTGGGTCGTTTTCCCCGATCCGGTTTCCCCGGCGACGATCACCACCTGGTGATCGCGAACGGCTTCAAGAATCGCCTGTTTCTTCTGGCTGACGGGAAGGTTTTCCGGATAAGCGATCGCAGGCCGCGCCGCTTCGCGTAGCAAGACCTTGCCTGCTGCCTGTTCAATCTCTTTCGCCATCTCCTGGTAAATGGCCTGTTGTGCATCAGGATTTTTAACCTTTTTCACGCCGTGGAGGCGGCGGGAGAAGCGCTGCCGATCGCGCAGCATTAAGGTATCAAGCTGCTGCTGGAGGGCATGAAAGGTTAATTTTCGTTGTTCTGTCATAGCATTAGACGGCAGCGTTCTGCCCGGTTAAATCTCTTCAAAATGATCGGTATAGAGTACCACATCAGCGCATCTTGTGTGTTGTTCAATAAATTCGAACATAGGCTTCGATATATTGCGCTTTCTCTGTGGCAGGATTGTGAATAAAGTGTCAACAAGCAACGGGGCGAAGCCCATTCAAACATCTATACCCTGAATAGTTCGGATTGCAGGAAAGCCAGGGCGCATGCAACTCAAAGTATGATGGGTAATAAGGAAAAACTTATGAGCAAGGTATTAGTTCTCAAATCCAGTATTCTGGCAGGGTACTCTCAGTCTGGTCAGCTGTCTGATTATTTTGTTGAACAGTGGCGTGAAAAGCACTCCGCTGATGAAATTACCGTTCGTGACCTGGCTGCGAATCCGGTTCCGGTTCTGGACGGCGAACTGGTCGGCGCTCTGCGCCCGAGCGATGCGCCGCTGACGCCGCGTCAGCAGGAAGCGCTGGCGCTGTCTGATGAACTGATTGCAGAACTGAAAGCGCACGACATCATTGTTATTGCGGCGCCGATGTACAATTTCAACATCCCGACCCAGCTGAAAAACTATTTTGACCTGATTGCCCGCGCGGGCGTCACCTTCCGCTACACCGAGAAAGGGCCGGAAGGTCTGGTCACCGGCAAACGCGCGGTGGTTCTCTCCAGCCGCGGCGGCATTCATAAAGATACGCCGACCGATCTGATCGCGCCGTATTTAAAGATCTTCCTCGGCTTTATCGGCATCACCGACGTGAACTTTGTGTTTGCTGAAGGGATTGCCTACGGTCCGGAAGTGGCCTCCAAAGCGCAGTCCGACGCGAAAGCCGCTATCGACAGCGTGGTTGCCGCGTAAGCGCTTCTCCTCCCGCGACGGCGGGAGGATTTACTTGTTCTGATAAATCAAATACCCCACCACGCCCTGACTCTCTCCATCGCTGGGATGGTTCACGCCATCGGTGACCTCGACAGGTGAAAAGTCGAACGGCGACACGTTTTCGATGCAGGCAACGTTTACCCCATACTGGTCCGGGTCTGAACGGCGCTGATGAAAAGTATAAATTCCGCATACCGAACAAAAATAGTGTTTCGCCTTTCCGGTATTGAAACGGTATTCAGCCAGTTTATCGCTGCCGGAGACTATCTCTATCCCGTCGAGCGGCGCAGAAACCACCACTGCGCCGCGCATCCGACAAAATGAGCAATTGCAGCGCCGGACGGTATTAAAACCGTCGCTGAGCTGAACGGTAAATGACACCGCGCCGCAGTGGCATCTGGCAAAAAGTTTTTCAGTCATCATCGGCCTGCGCCATCGGCTTTCGTTACTGGAAAAGAGAGTATAGAAACGAATCCTGCCGCGGAGCAGAAAAGTTTTTCAGATACGGCAGGCGCTTCATCTGACGTACAGCAAAACCAGCCAGCTTCCCCACAGAATGACCAGCCAGTAGAGCGTACGGCGACACTGTTTCAGCGCTCCCTCCTGACGTTCGGTAAAGGCCAGGTCATGCAGTCTGTCTCGCTGCCAGATAAAGGCCAGCGCTTTACCTGCCCGAGCGTTATTGTCGGCAGCGATCAGGGAAAAATAGCCAGCGTCCAGCCAGAGCCGCCAGCAGCTAAACCAGACGATACCGCTCAGCAGCGTAATCATTACGCGGAGAATGCCCGGCGAGGCGACAAACAGGCACCATGCCAGCGGCGGCAGGGTAAAAAGTAAAAAGAAACGCCAGCTGTTGAGGGTGCGGATCAGTAAATCCGAGCGCAACGCCTCCTCATCAGTGACGTTGTCACTTATCGGTTCCATCTTTTTAATAACTCCAGATGATCTGCGCTAAAGACAACCTGCGGTCGCGCCTGGCGCACCTTCGCCACGGCATGTTCAACGGTTAGTTGCGGGTCGCGTTGCAACAGCCAGGCGGCCGCGACCAGCGCGCTGCGTGAAAGCCCAAGCGCGCAATGAATAAATACGCTGCCGTGCGCCGCGCGCAATTTTTCCACTTCATCGACCGCCGCGCGCAGTGTCGCCTCGTCAGGATTAACCAGATCCAGCATCGGAACACAACGGTAAGGCATATGCCGCAGGGTACCGGCACGTGGAAACTCGCAGGTTAAATCCACAACCGCTCCCTGCCGGGGACGCTGACGCGGCCAGCATCCGAGGCAGACGCCAGCCTCCAGCGGGCTGGCCGGACTCAACCGACGCGTATAGAGACGCATGGAAAGCCACATCCCCGCCCGCCAGGGCAACAGTAGCCACCCTGCGGCAAGGGACAGTCGCCCCGCTTCATCTTTTTGCAGCGCCCCGACGCCAGTGACGCCGTAAGCCAGCGCCACCATCAATAGCGACAGCGCGGGCCACCACAGCCAGCCAACAAAATAAGCCGCCGTCAGGCATACCAGTGCGCCGCACAGGTAGCGGCGGGCCAGCGTCTTACGCTTTCCCACCGCTCTGCGCCAGCGCCATTGGCCCTTTTCCGGAACGAGCCAGTCGATGACCATCCCCACCGCAAGCCCGCTAATCACGTCCACAAAATGGTGCTGCCAAGTGGTCAGTACCGACACCGCGATCAGGAGAAACCATGCCGTATTGAGCTTCTGCCACATGCCGGTCAGATGGCGATTAAAATGCCGCCACAGCAGCCAGCACAGGATAATGTGCAGCGATGGCGCCTGATTATACGGCAGATCGAACTGTTCAAGCTGACTGAACAACCACCCCGCCGGACCGCTGACTTCAGGTCTGGAGAAGCTGAATTGCAGCGGGAATAACAAAAACCCGACGCAGGCAATCAGCGAAGCGAGCACAAGCTGGCAGACCAGCCGTCGCTGCTCCTTTAGCGTGGTGCAGACAAACAGCGACAGCCCATACAGCAAATCCAGGCTCCAGTAGGGAACGATCGTCAGCGGCACAAACGGGATATGTTGCTCCCAGGCAAAAACCAGGCTGCCGATGCCTTCCCGCCCGGCAGTAAACTGGTTCACCTGACCATAGGTGAAAAAGAAAAACGGCGCGAGCAACAGCAGCCAGCCGAATCCCTGGCGGTATAACCTGGTCCGGGTTGTCATGATCTGCGACGCACCGCCATAGAAACGGTAAAAATACCCCACTCGTCAATCAACTGTGCGCATTTATCAAACCCGGCCTCCCGCACCAGCGCATCCATTTCGCCCTGCGTACGGACGCGCATGACCCACGCCTTACCGTCTTTATGGCTGGTGAGCGACCAGGCGATGGTTTTTAGCTGCGGATGCCAGGGCTGCCCGGTATAGATAAGAATCCCCCCTGGCGCGATAGCGTCGGCGAGCCCCGCAAGGGAGTTACGCACCAGCGCATTTTCCGGGAACAGTTCATACAGACCGGAAACAATACCCAGCGTCGGACGAAGCGACAGCGCGGCCAGCTCTTCGCGATTAAACGCGTCGCCACGCTCAAAGCGCGCCTTTTCCGCCATGCCGCACACGGCGATCATCTCCTCGCCTTTCGCCACATTGAGTTCGCTGTAGTCGCGCAGCAGGATCTCATCCACCGCCGGTTCGTCTTTCAGCGCGTCAAGCACATAGCGCCCATGCCCGGCGGCAATATCCACCACGCGCACCGCCTGCCCCTGCGCAACCAGTTCGCTGACGGCCCGCCGGATTAACGTTTCGAGGTGGATTTTTCGCTGGCGAATCCCTTTCCAGCCGACGCTGCTCAGGTAGTTTTTGTCGATCAGACGCCCCAGCGCGCTGCTCCCCTGCGGCTGATTGCGATAAACATAATCCAGCGTACTGCCTGAATCGAAGCCGGTGTCGAACCCCAGGCGCACGCCCGCAGACTGCGTCCCGAGCAGTTTCATGCCGAAGCGCAGGCTACGATACGCCATATCATCCAGCGAATACGGCGCGGGTCCGCCGTTTAATATCCGCCAGCTATCCGCCCCCGGACTCCAACGATCTTCGTTGCTGTAATCAAAACGCTGCGGCGCAGTGGCGTAAAGGGTATCGATAAACGTCCGCATTTTATCAAACGCCAGCTGCCTCTCTTTTTCACCCAGGGTATCGTGGTAAAAGCCCGGCAAGATATGCAGCTCTTTGCGAGAAGAGCGCAGCCTGTGGTAGAAGTCGAGTTGCGGCTGGCGGTGGACAACGTAATCTTCGCCGGAAACCAGCATCAGCACCGGCAGCGTAATCGCGCTGGCATCGCTGACAATCCGTTCGGAGGCTTTGTAGAGATCGAGAAGAATGTTAACGGCAATTGGCCGGGTAATCAGCGGGTCCTGATTGAAACTCGCCACCCGCCCGGGATCGTGCGTTAAATACTTCCCCTTCACATAGGAATTGACAAAAAACAGGCCGCGCAGTCGATGCAGTAGCGCCAGCCCCTGGCGGGCAAACGGTACGTACAGCTTCACCCTGAAGGCAGGCGACGCCAGCACCAGACCGCGAACAGGCGGAGCATAGTCATGCGCCCAGACCGCCGCAAGGACAGCGCCGACGCTTTGTCCCACCACAACCACATCCTCCAGCGCCGCCTGGCTGTCCGTGGCGGCAAAACGAACGAATTCATCGACATCCTGTACCGAACGGGCAAGCGACGGACTGTAGCCCCGTTGACCGGGCGAATGCCCGTGTCCGCGCGCATCCCAGGCGTAAAACGTGGTATCTGGTATCGCCAGCTCATCAACGATATGTTGCAGACGCCCCGAATGTTCATGCCCGCGATGAAACAAAACAATCACTTTTGGCGCGGCGCCTGGCGTTGTTGCCGGCCAGCGTCGATAAAATAAAGTCGCCCCGTCACTGGTCAAAAATTGTTGTTCTTCTGGCGTACGTCCGTTAATCATCAATATGACTTCCTGTTCCATGTGGTGAAAGCGCCAGCAGCTGGCGCCTGAGGTTATCCATAAAAATCTTCTTGTCGGGATGAAAACGCAGCGCTTCTCCGATATTGACATCAATAAACAGAGGTAGCGGTATACGGTTACCCTTCGCCATCACCCGTTCAGTCCCCGTTAACCAGACGGGAATAATCGGCACCTCCGGCAGGTTTTGCGATAAGTGCCACAATCCGGATTTCAGCGGGGCCAGCTCTCCCGGCTCGCCGCGCGTGCCTTCAGGAAAAAGAATCAGGGTTTTCCCGGCGCGTAACGCCTGTTCGCAGAGCGCCAGCGGATTAGCCGCCCCGCCTTTACGCATCACCGGGATAATGTTCAGGATATTGAGCGCAAACCAGGCCAGCCATTTATTGCGCAGAAAATAATCGGCGGCGGCAACCGGATGCACCGTCGCCTGACGGCGTAAGGTAAACAATGAGAGCAGCGCAAAGACATCCATATGGCTGTTGTGGTTCGCCACGATAATTGCCGGACCGTTTTCCGGCAGTCGTTGCCGATGCCGGACCCGCAGACCGAGCCATAGCCAGATAACGGGCCAGACAATGCACAGCGTGAACAAAGTACGAAGAAGGCGCGTCATGGCGATCAATAGTAAAAGTAACGGATGAAATGGAAGAAGACCGGCGCGGTGAAAATCAGAGAGTCCAGCCTGTCGAGGATGCCACCGTGACCCGGCAACAGGGTTCCGCTGTCTTTGACGCCAATATCGCGCTTGATAGCCGACATCACCACGTCACCACAAAACCCGGTGATGCCGATAATGGCGCCAGCGCATAGCGCCACCGGCCAGCTCATCGGCGTCAGCAACGGCCCGGACAGCCCGGCAACCAGCGCCGTTGTCGCCACGCCGCCCAGCAGTCCCGCCAGCGTTTTATTTGGGCTCACCTTTGGCGTCACCCTGATGCGGCCTAATGATTTCCCCCACAGGTATTGCGCAATATCGTTAAACTCCGTCAGCCCCACCAGGAACAGCACCAGCAATGCGCCCGTCTGTTTACCGTCGGCGGGTAAGACCAGCAGAAAGGCAACATGACTGAAGGCAAAAACGGTGGTCATCAGGCTCCAGTGCAACTGGGAAGCGGTGCGTAAAAAGCCCTGCGTATCGCCGACCAGCACCATCCGCGCGGGTAAGAATAAAAAAGCGTAGACCGGAATAAATACAGCAAACATGCCGTACCAGCCTGTGCCGATAAACCAGTAATTAACGGGAATGGCAATAAACATCCACAGCAGCGGCATCCGGTCCGCCTGTCGGGAGGGTGCCAGCGTCAAAAACTCTTTCAGCGCCAGAAAACTGACCAGCGCGAAAAAGGTTAACGCCAGCCACGCCGGACTCAAGATCGCCAGGGAAAACAGCACCACAATAATCCACCAGGTGCGGATACGCAGGCGTAACTCTTGCCAGTCTTTTTGCGGTCGTAACGCTATCAGCAGCGCCGTCACGGCAGTTGCCGCTATCAGCAGGGCAAACACAACCGCCAGTGATTTCTCCAGCAGCATCATTTGGCCTCCTCAGCGCCCAGCACGCTGCGACAGCGGTTTATGCTGGTCCAGAGCAGAAGGATGATGGCGATACTCCACACGGCGTTATTCCACGTCGCCAGCTGCGGCCAGATTGACAAAACCAGCCCCCACGCGCCGAATACCAGCGCCCGGTCGCTTTTGCCTAATGGCCCGGCGTAACTGCGCACCCCATTGATGGTTTGCGCCAGCATCCCATCCAGCGCATTGAGCGCCATTCGCACAAAGAGGACGACGGGCAGGAGGATCAGCAGTTCCGGACGAGGAAAAAACAGCAGCACGCCGCCCGTCAGAAAAGAGATACCGATAGCGGCAAGCGTAATATGATTAGCGGTGACGCGATGTTTGTGCAACCAGAACATGAGGGGGCGCAGAAGCGCCTGAAAAGCGGGCTTAATCCGATAGAGAGTCATTATCAATCCCTGATAATTAATACAGCCTGTAATAATGCCTCACTTTAAACGCCCTGTGCGTCAGCTCACACTCCCTCAGACAATATTTCGGAATTTACCACCTATTTCTTTAGCCACTTACCGTTGATACCCTGTACATACTCACCCGGTTTTGCGCGCCCGACGAGCTTTTGCCCGGCCAGTTTCGCCACTTCATCCACCGGAATATTGTGGCTTTTCGCCAGCTGTTGATAGCTGGCGTTGCGCGCGGCGTTGATTTCGCTTACCAGCGCCCGGGTTTCAGCATCCTGTTTCAGCGCCACCAGATAGCCATTGAGTGTTTCCCCGACTCGCCCCTGCGTCCTGGCTTCACTTAGCGTCAACGCCAGCGCATTTCCGCCCATCAGGCTCAGCATCAGCGTTGCCAAAATTAACGTTCTTTTCATTATCGCCTCAGAACAGGTCGCTGCGGGATTTAAGCAGGTTTTCCACATCTTTATCGACCTTGATATGGATTTCATGCTCAATTTTCACGTTCATATTGATGGTGATTGGCTCTTTTGGCGCAGCGACTTCAATACGCGGCGTGCAGCCTGTAATTAGCCACAGCGGGAGCATCCCCAGCAGGACTGTCGTGATTTTCATTGGTTTTCCTCACATTCCTTATTTGCCGGACAAGTGGGCATCGGCAGCGCCGCATTCTGTTCCAGCCATGCCTGGAGATTGTCGCCAAAGCGCAGGCTGCGCCACAGCGCGAACACGTTTTCTTCGTGGGTGTAGTTGAGATTGACCGTACCGACTTTTCCCTCCACCCGACTGTTGCCAGTGATTGCCGCCTGCATGGTTAACACGCCAAGATTATCCAGATTGATCCTGGTCCACGAATGGGCAATCTCCATATAGCGCAACCAGTTAATTGCCGCACCGGCAGCCATATGATCTCTCACCACCGCATCGGCGGTGTCTTTATCGATGCGCAGAGTCATGGGGCCGGGATTGGTGAGCCAGCCGTCTTTGATAATCCATTTCTCATTATTCAGCCACAGCGGCAGCGCGCCGCTAATCGGACCGGACAAGGCAAACTGTTTCGGATTGACCGCGCTTATCAGTTCGCTGGATGAGATATTTTCCACCCGGATCAGGGCCGGATCGCGCTGCGGCATGCGCAGCTGTTGCATTCTGACCTTTCCGCCTAAAACGTTAACGTTGACGTCGGTCAGCAACAGCGGGTTATCCTCGCGCCAGGGATAGCCGCCCTGCAGATCGGCGGTGATACCGGTTGCCGTCACCTGATTGACAACTTCGGCAATGCGCAACGTCACCGGCCCGCGCGTCCCCAGTTGCCACGTCCCCGCCGCAAAACGGAACGGCAGGACAAAATCGACGCCATTAATCTGATTATCCGGCATCCATGCACTGCCGCCTTTCAGCACACCGTGACCACCTGCTTCAAATCCCTGCCCGGCCGCGGCGGAAAAGGCCACCTGCGAATACAGCTGGCCGTCGCGTAAATTCATTTTCCAGTCAGGCGGCACCAGCGGCTGGAACACGGTGAGCGATTGTTTCGGCCACCAGGCCTGTCCGCGTAACCGCACGCCGTCCCAGCGCCCGTTAACCCATACCGGCCCTATCGCCCCGGCATGAAGATCGCCTTTGAACTGAAAAAAAGTTGGATCGCGACCGTCAACGCTGAATTTCAGGGTCGATGGCGGTAACACGCTGCCGCCGGAAAAGCGGGTTTCTTCCGCGTCAAGAGAGAGCGCGCCGCTGAAGCGAGGCCGTGTCTCATCGCGCACCCACTGCACGGGTTTATCAAGTACCAGTCGGGGAGAAGTTACCGTCATGACGCCGTACTGCAACTGATTAAAGCCCGTGGACAGGTCCGTCAGGGTAATCACCTTATCGTGCCATTCGCCTTTTCCTGCCACGTCCCAACGGGCATCCATCGGCGTAAAGCTGCCCTTCCCCCAGTAACGCCACTGCCAGCGCCCGGCGTCTGGCAGAAAGTCGTTTGCCAGCCCGTCGAGATGGAGAACAAAGTCTCCCATCTGGTTCTCATGGGCGCGCAGGATCGCCTGTAAGCGTCCGTCCACGCCGCGCCGGGTGACCGTCACGCCCGCCAGCGGCCAGCGGATTTCATCAATATCCAGTGAGTCAATCACCCGCCCGCGCGAACGCAGCAGCGCGCCGGGTTCAAAGGCCAGTAACGGATCGGCAAGGCTGCCGCGCAGCTGTGCGGGCAGCTTCGCATAGAAAATCAGATCGTTCTGCTTCGCTTCGCCGGTTAACTGCAAGGGCATGGCGCTGTTATCCATACTCAGCCTGCCAGGCCCGAACGTCAGCACCGCATTTCCCTTCCCGGCGTCCCCCTGGGTTAAGACGTTCAACCGCCCGCTAATCGTCGCTTTATCGATGCCCTCCTGCCAGTCGGCGACGCTAACCCCCAGCCGACCACTGAGCGGAAAACCAGCATAAGGCCATGTCCAGCGACCATCGCTGATCGTCAGCTTTTGCTGGCTGATAATCCACGGTAAATCGAGAAGCGGTTCGGCGTTGTCCCGCGCCATGACGATCAGCTGTCCTGCGTTTTCACGCCACTCCAGCTCCGCATCCACCAGCGAGGGTTCCTGCGGCAACGTCAGCGTCGCAACGGCACGCCCGTTCACCGGCAGCCCATCCGGCACCAGCGGCAGGGTAAATTCGCCAGCCAGGCGGATCGGCGGCTGCCCGTCAAATGCCTGAACCTCCAGCTCGTCGATGGTGAGCATCTGCCTTTGTATGCGCCCCTGAATGTTTATCTTTTCCCCCTGATAGCGCAACTGCTGTGCGGCTGGCGTTAGCGAGAGATTCAGCTTCCCTTGCCATACCTGCCACGGAGAAAGCACTACGGTATCGATATTAATCCAGGCATTGGGCAGTAAGGACTGCCATTCGGCAAGGGTTCGGGGCGCCGCGGGGGATTGTTCAGTCCGGGGAAGTTTTGCAAGGCAGGCGGAATCCAGTTCGAGGGTGCCGATATCCAGCTGCCAGCGGCTGGGATGGGTTAACGTCGCCTGCCTGACGCGCGCCAGCTGGCATTCATCAGCCAGATATTTCATCTCCGGAATATGTAGCCCCTGGCGCGTCAGGCGCGGGCTTTCATCAAAAGCGATGCGCGTCCCAACCGGAAGCCAGATACCGGCAAGCGTCGGCAGCCACAGCCCCAGCGTCATCACCAGGGTCAACGGTATGAGAACAATCAGCAATACAAGCGCCAGGAAGGCTTTATATTTACCCTTCATGGGCAATTAATGTCCTGATTTTGCGAAAATTAAGCCAGTCTGGCCGCTATTGTGTCATGTTTGCCAAAACATGCCCAGCTTAAGGATAGATCGCCTGAAAACAGACACAACATCCGCCGCTATCTTTTAAATTAAAAAAAACAGACGGATTACATCCTTTTACGGGAAAAACATCGCTGGCAATGAACATCTATACTTTCAGCATCAGGCGGCTGGAGAATTATCATGTGTGGACGCTTTACCCAGGCACAAACCCGTGAAGACTATCTGAGTTATATAGTCAGAGAAGCTGAACGTGATATCGCTTACGACCCGGCGCCAATAAGCCGGTACAACGTGGCGCCCGGGACGAAAGTTTTATTGCTAAGCGAACGCGATGAGCAGTTACATCTGGATCCGGTGTTCTGGGGATACGCGCCAGGATGGTGGGACAAACCGCCGCTGATTAACGCGCGCGTTGAAACAGCAGCCAGCAGCCGGATGTTTAAACCGCTCTGGCAGCATGGGCGCGCTATCTGTTTTGCGGACGGCTGGTTCGAATGGAAAAAGGAAAAAGATAAAAAACAGCCCTACTTCATCCATCGCGCTGACGGTCAGCCAATATTCATGGCCGCCATCGGCAGTACTCCGTTCGAGCGCGGAGATGATGCCGAGGGATTTTTGATTGTGACAGCGGCGGCCGATAGGGGGCTGGTCGATATTCATGACCGCAGGCCGCTGGTTCTGTCGCCGGAAGCGGCGCGGGAATGGATGAGGCAGGACATCGGCGGGAAAGAGGCTGAAGAGATAGCCGCCAGCGGCGCAGTGCCCGCCGACAAGTTTATCTGGCACGCGGTCACGCGCGCCGTGGGAAACGTAAAAAATCAGGGTCCGGCGTTAATTGAACCCGTCTGATGATGCACAGGAGACGGGAACACAGGGGTACTATTTTCTTTCATCAACACCGTTAAGAAATTAATCGCTAATAACCCCCCCTCCAGCAGATCCCGAACAACGCTTTCCCTTGGCGACCGGATGCCTGTCAAAGATTTACCAGCCAAATTTTTTGCCGCAAGAATCTTCTGATAAGACACATAAAAATCCAAAGGCCAACGGCAATTTCAGGAACAATTCATCATGAAAACGAAAAAACCTCTCCCATTCCACCCTAAGATGGCCATGATATAAATCAGATTAAGAATGTTCTGATCAAGGGGAAATACCTTTAGAAAATCACTGCCATCTCCGAACATTCACTGCCACTCTTTCTGCTACTGTTAGTATGCAAACACGCATCCCGTGTTTCAATTATGTTAAATAACACTCATTATGCCCAGACAAATAGCCATTAAGGCAAAATCACCAGATCAACCAAATCAGAACATAATGATTACATAAAATAAATATGATCGAGCACTGTGAGGGCGAACGATCAACTTTTAATACCGTTCTTTGTAACTACGCCTGGACACAATTGGCAATATTCTTATTTGGAGGTATTGAGTTTGTAACATCAACACTTTAAAATCCAATCGATGTTAATGGAGCGTGTACAGGATGTATATCAATATGAAATTTATTTCTGAAGTTTCTGCATTAATGCTATTGAGTTGGTCTACCTCGGCATCAACATTATATTTCAATTCAAGCGAAATAGTTGAAGACGGGACATGGGATTGGGAAAACAAAGGATATGTTATAGGCGGTGGAGAGGGTAATAACGGTAAGCTTATTTTAAAAGGTTCATCAAGTTACAACCATTTTTTTAATGTTGGGATGAATGGAGGGAACGGCTCGTTAACAATCTCGGAATACGCGAAAAACCTGAACGCCAACACTTCCTTTTCGGTTGGTACAGTTAGCAGCGATAATATATCAGTTAATAACACTATCGGTACGTTAAATATTAAAGGTTCAGATACAGGTGCAATAACCTCGCTTGATCTGAATGTTGGTAGCAGCGGGCTTTATGACTGGAATACAAAACGTAGCAGTCAAGTTACAGGTACATTGAATATTGTTGACGGCGCGATACTCAATGTCGGCGAACCCGTAAACTACTCCAAAAATAAAGCTTATGTCGGGGCGGGCAACACAAGCAACACCGGTATAATAAATGTATCCGGAGCGGGGAGCGAGCTGAATCTAATCAGTAATGCGCCATATCTCGGTGACCTCGCCGAGAATGGAACGCTGTATCTTGGTTATATTGGAAAAGGCATCCTTAATATAACGGATAGCGGAACATTTTCGGCAGGACAAATAAGCGCATCAACAACGCTTGCCAATAAGGATTCTTTTTCAGCTCTGGAAACGCCCTCTGCCATAATCAACGTTTCTGGCCCGGGAAGCCGACTCATCGTCAGAAGCATGATGTCTCTTGCGGCTGACGCCATTATTTCTCTACAGGCCATTGACGTCAGGTTAACGCAGAAAGGCGCTGGCAATGCGGTTCTCAATATTGATGATTATGCAGACGTAATATTTGAAGGCAAGGCGAATACTGATGAAGATGGCTTTGAAAATCTGGTCTCGGGACTTTTCATGGCCAGTAACGCGGCAACATCTGCAATTGTTAATCTTAATAAAAACGGTTACATGACCATATCAAACAGTAATCTGTCACCTGATGAAGACGCTATTATTGCAGGAGAGGGTTATTATGAATTTAATCTCAATGGCGGTACCCTGCGTGTTAATGATTGCAAATATTGCGACAATAAACTTACCACTAAAGTCAATATGAACGTGCTTTCGGAGTCAGTTCTTGAAGCAGATGAACATAAGGAAATGTATCTTAACGGCTCATTAACGGGTCAGGGGGGGATAGTTAAATCAGGAGAGGGGCTGGTTGCATTAGCCGGAAGTAATAATTATTCCGGCGGAACCCGGGTTGAAGGCGGAGAACTACGTTCCGATAGTAATAACGCATTCGTCAATAAAACATCCTATATCGTCAATTCCGGCAGGCTCAACCTTAACAACCACGATTTAATCATGTCGCATCTTTCTGGCGATGGCGGTATCGTTGATGTCACTGCGGCCAGCCTTAACATCGATCAAAACGCTGACAGCCTCTATGCAGGTTCATTTGCAGGAACCGGGCAGATCGAAAAAAATGGCCATTCGACGTTATACCTCAGCGGTAACAGTAAAGGTTACAAAGGTGACTTCTCTGTCACCGGTGGGAGCGTAGACTCTTCTGATGCTTTAGGCGGAAATATTTTCATCAATGATGGAACTATTTTATCTGCGGAAGGCTATCTGGGAAAAACGACGGTAAAGAAAGGTGGAACCCTCAGAGTTGGCAGCTATTTTTCTGAAAAAACAACGCCATCTCAACTCGTTGTCGATACCAGCCTTAGCAATGCGGGAAAAATATTTATCGCAAAAAATGGCCATATAACAAAAGAGTCCGTTGGTAACGAGCTACTGGTGAGGGGGAATTATGTCGGTAATGATGGGCATATCCATTTCAATACCGTGCTCGGTGATGATTCCTCTCTCACTGACCGAATGAAAATCACGGGAAACTCTTCAGGAACGACCTATGTGCATGTGAATAACGTAGGTGGCACTGGGGATTATACCGTTAAGGGAATTGAACTCGTTAGTGTTGACGGCCTGTCCGACGGTATATTCCGTCAAAAAGAGCGTATTGTCGGTGGCGCTTATGATTACTATTTAACCAGGGGTAAAGGCGCCGATTATAAAAACTGGTACCTTGTAAATACGAAACCCGATCCAGAACCTGGTCCTGAACCCTCCCCTGTTCAGCCACCAGTACCCACTCCCGTTCCCACCCCGGAGCCGGATACGAAGCCAGCATTCCGGCCTGAAGGAAGTGAATACGCAGCAAACCTGCAGGCCGCAAATACCTTATTTGTACACCGGTTACATGACCGCCTGGGAGAAACGCATTATGTTGACGCGCTGACGGGTGAAGAGAAAGTTACCAGCATGTGGTTACGAAATGTCGGCGGACACACCCGATTTAAAGACAGCAGCGGCCAACTGAAAACACAGGCGAACCGCTACGTTCTGCAACTGGGCGGCGACATCGCGCAGTGGAGCAGCAATGGTGAAAATCGCTTCCATTTAGGGGTCATGGGGGGTTATGGCAATCAGAAAAGCAATACGCGAAGCGGCTACAGCGGTTACCGAGCCGACGGGAGCGTAGCGGGTTATAGCGTTGGCCTCTACGGAACCTGGCTCGAGGATAATAACGAGAAAACCGGCGGTTATCTTGATACATGGATGCTCTATAGCTGGTTTAATAACGCCGTAAGCGGCCAGTCGCTTTCCTCTGAAAACTATAAGTCGAAAGGCGTAACTGCGTCTGTTGAAGCAGGTTATACCTGGAAGACGGGTGAGAAAAATAAGCGGGAAAGCTATTACATCCAGCCTGTAGCGCAACTGACATGGATGGGGGTTAACGCTGACGATCATCGGGAATCGAACGGAACGCTCGTACGCAGCCGCGGGGAGGGAAATATTCAGTCCCGCCTTGGCCTGAGAGCCTTTATTAAAGGGCACAGTCTGGTTGATGAAGGTAAAAATCGGTTATTTGAACCCTTTGTGGAAGTTAACTGGCTGCATAACACAAAAACGTTTACCACACTGATGAATGGTACAGAAGTGAAACAGGCCGGGGCCCGAAACCTGGGTGAACTGAAGGCCGGCGTTGAAAGCCAGCTTACACCCAATGTGAATCTGTGGGGCAATGTCGCGCAGCAGATTGGCGACAGAGGGTATAGCGATACGCAAGCCATACTGGGTGTGAAGTACCTCTTCTGACGAAGGGTTACGGGATATCCCCTTCTTATCCGTGTTACCAGGTCGCGATAAGGCGGTCATGGTGAAAGGAAAACGGTCATTAATAATGGCCGTTTTTTTATGGTCTGTCCCCAACAGGATTGTTACGCGGAGCAATCTTGTTTTTTCTGCATATGTTAAGAACCTGCATCTTTATGTCCCCTGCCCCAGACCACACTTTCTTGTAAAAATCATGTAAAATCAATTCCATGCGCAAATCAGCAAGAGATGCTCTAAAATTATTGTTAACAGTCATGACTTTCAATATTTTTATATTTTGTAAAATATTTTTAATTGCTTAAGCGTGATTCAACATCACTGGAGAAAGTCTTATGAAACTCGCCGTCTACAGCACCAAACAGTACGACAAGAAGTACCTGCAACAGGTCAACGAGGCTTTTGGCTTTGATCTTGAATTCTTTGACTTTTTACTCACCGAAAAGACCGCCAAAACCGCGCATGGCTGCGAAGCCGTCTGTATCTTTGTTAATGATGACGGCAGCCGCCCGGTACTGGAAGAGCTAAAAAAACAGGGCGTGCGGTATATCGCCCTGCGCTGCGCCGGGTTTAATAATGTCGATCTTGAGGCCGCGAAAGAACTGGAATTACAGGTCGTTCGCGTCCCTGCCTATTCGCCGGAAGCCGTAGCGGAACATGCCGTCGGGATGATGATGACGCTGAACCGCCGTATTCACCGCGCATATCAACGTACCCGTGATGCTAACTTCTCGTTGGAAGGCCTGACCGGCTTTACGATGCACGGCAAAACCGCAGGCATTATTGGCACCGGTAAGATTGGTATCGCGGCCCTGCGCATTCTGAAAGGGTTTGGTATGCGTCTGCTGGCGTTCGATCCGTATCCCAGCGCTGCGGCCCTCGATCTGGGCGTGGAGTATGTCGATCTCACCACGCTGTTTGCGGAATCCGATGTAATTTCACTGCACTGCCCGTTAACGCCGGAAAACTATCACCTGTTGAACCACGCCGCGTTCGATCAGATGAAAAACGGCGTGATGGTGATTAACACCAGCCGCGGGGCGTTAATCGACTCGCAGGCCGCCATTGACGCGCTGAAAAATCAGAAAATTGGTTCGCTGGGTATGGATGTTTATGAGAACGAGCGCGACCTGTTCTTTGAAGACAAGTCCAACGACGTCATTCAGGATGATGTGTTCCGTCGCCTCTCCGCCTGCCACAACGTCCTGTTTACCGGGCATCAGGCCTTCCTGACCGCAGAAGCGCTTACCAGCATTTCTGAAACCACTTTGCAAAATTTGCAGCAGTTAGCCAACGGCGAAAGCTGTCCAAACGCCCTGTTTTAACCTGTATCCCCTCCTGCCGCAGGAGGGGATTTCAGATTTTCCCCAAAGCCATCTCCGGTAAGATCGTTATCCTGATGCGGAGAAAAGGATTCAGAGAGTAAATATGAAGAACGTTGTCGCGCTGGCTGCGCTGAGCCTGCTGATGGCAGGTTGTGTAAGTAATGGGAAGATATCTGTCAGCCGTGAGCAGTTGCAGCATCACCGCTTCGTGCTGGAAAGCGTGGATGGTAAAGCCATTGCCACTACGGCAAATCCGCCCGAGCTCAGCTTCGGCGAGAAGATGACCCTTTCAGGCAAAATGTGCAATCGCTTTCACGGCCAGGCTACGCTGTCTGATGGCGCACTAAAGGTAAAAGAGCTGGCAATGACGCGCATGATGTGCGCCAGTCCGCAGCTGGCTGAACTGGATAACACGCTGAGTACCATGCTCAGACAAGGCGCGCAGGTTGATCTGACCGCAAACCAGCTGACCCTGGCGACAGCCGAACATACGCTGAGCTACAGGCTGGCTGACTTAGTACAGTAACGGGCGCTTAATAGCTGCCGCAACGTCCCGCGGCGAGTGATTGCTCGCTGCAACGTTTGCCGTTAGGAAGCGCGCACATGCCAATTGCAGAACCGTCTAATTGCCGGGCGACAGAGAGCGAACCGCCTATCATCGCGCAGTTGGCTTCACCGGAGCTGGACATCGCCGCCCGTAACCCTGGCGCGACATGCGCTGCCGTCGCCTGCTGAACCGGCTCATTATCACTGCTGCACGCCGACAATAATAACGCGGCACATCCTACCCAAAACGCTGCGCGCATTTTACTCCCCTTCTGATTTAAGCTAAACGAAACGCCCTAATAATAGGCATGCGAATCGATTGCGTCGAGGGCTAAAGCGCGCATTTATGCGCCACGGCCACATTTACTTGCCTTTTCCCACTCTGTTTTGATTCACATCACGCGCCGATCCGCCGGGCGGTGACGTAGCGCGCCTGCCAGTAATTGCTTGAAAGTTGTGACAACGTCACCCCCTGCGAACTTGAAGCATGAATAAACGCATCATTACCGATATAGACGCCTACGTGATGCACGCCGGGCTTGGTTTCAAAAAAGACCAGGTCGCCGACACTCAGCGCATCGCGTGGGATCCGTTGTCCCATGCGACGCTGTTCCAGTGCCGTCCGTGGTAAATGCTTATGAATCACCGAGGCGATAATTCTGCGGGTAAACGCCGAGCAGTCGATCCCCCTGTGACTGTCCCCTCCCCACCGGTAATTCGTACCACGCCACGCCGCGAATTCGTTCATAATACGGCGCTTCAGCTGCGTCCTGTTGCCCTGAGCAGGCGCAGGAGCATAGCGCATATCAGAAGAAGAAAATGACGTAATGGTATCGCGTCCCCACTCCAGTGCCTGAATTTTGACAAAAGCAAACGACGACGATGAGGCCGAAATAAAGAAAATAAACAAAATTAAACGCATCATAACTTAATTAAAACAGGTAATTACATTATCACTTCCAGACTTTTGCGCGCACCAAAGAGATTTATCTTTAACGATAGATTAAAAAAATGTTCTTCGCATGTATCTGCGAATTAATATTGTTATTGAAATGACTAAGTTGAAAATAACAGGATGCAAACTGTCCTGCTGTGGATGCAGTGTAGGGAGGAAGGTGGCACAGCCCAACTGAAATAGTCTTATTAAGGCGACTTAGTTGTATAAGATAGATTGAAGCTGTTCATTTTATTATCTATTTCCGCAAAACAGGCAACCTTCCATTTCTGGACCTTAACAATATTTATTGTCCTCCCTCTGTTAATCCCGGGTTAATAACGGGCCGATTCTTTATATTTTCGTTAAATGGCAATACGCGTTTTCCCGCGCTTACGACAAATCCGCAGGCACGTGTACGTTAACGAAATATTAATATATCGCTTCTGTTTCGCGATCCTTGTGTCAATTTGTGCACTCGAAAGCCGCATAACTTCAAGGGAATACAGGAAAGTCCTATACTGAAGGAATAACTATCAGGGCGCTAAGTGGTTTCCTGCGTCCCTCATTTTGCGCAATGTAAGGGTGTTCTATGATTACAACTGACGGTAATGGCGCAGTCGCCTCGGTGGCGTTCCGCACCAGTGAAGTTATCGCCATCTACCCCATTACGCCCAGTTCTACGATGGCCGAGCAGGCTGATGCCTGGTCCGGCAACGGGCTTAAAAACGTCTGGGGTGATACCCCTCGCGTTGTTGAAATGCAGTCAGAGGGCGGCGCAATCGCAGCCGTACACGGCGCGTTACAAACCGGCGCGCTTTCCACCTCCTTTACCTCTTCCCAGGGGCTTCTGCTGATGATCCCGACGCTGTACAAACTGGCGGGACAATTAACCCCCTTTGTACTGCACGTCGCCGCACGTACCGTCGCTACGCACGCGCTGTCCATTTTTGGCGACCATTCCGACGTAATGGCGGTACGCCAGACCGGCTGCGCCATGCTGAGCGCGGCCAGCGTTCAGGAAGCCCAGGACTTTGCGCTGATTTCGCAAATGGCGACGCTGAAAAGCCGGGTGCCTTTTATTCACTTTTTCGATGGGTTCCGTACCTCGCACGAAATAAACAAGATCGTACCGCTGGCGGACGATACCATCCTGAACCTGATGCCGCAGGCAGAGATTGACGCGCACCGCGCCAGGGCGCTGAATCCGGAGCATCCGGTGATTCGCGGCACGTCGGCGAACCCCGACACCTATTTCCAGTCCCGCGAAGCGACAAACCCGTGGTACAACGCCGTTTACCAGCATGTTGAACAGGCGATGAACGACTTCGCTGCAGCAACCGGCCGTCAGTATCAGCCATTCGAATATTACGGCCACCCGCAGGCGGAACGGGTAATTATCCTGATGGGTTCCGCCATCGGCACCTGCGAAGAGGTGGTTGACGAACTGCTGACCCACAGTGAGAAAGTGGGCGTGCTGAAAGTTCGTCTCTTCCGCCCCTTCTCCGCTAAGCATCTGCTGCAGGCCCTGCCGGAAACGGCGCGCTCCGTCGCCGTGCTCGACCGCACCAAAGAGCCGGGCGCGCAGGCGGAACCCTTATACCTTGACGTAATGACCGCGCTGGCGGAGGCGTTTAACGGCGGCGAGCGCGAAACGCTGCCGCGCGTCATCGGTGGTCGCTATGGCCTGTCATCGAAAGAGTTTGGCCCGGAATGTGTGCTGGCCGTCTTTAATGAGCTGAGCAGCGACAAGCCGAAATCCCGGTTTACGGTCGGGATCTATGATGATGTGACCAACCTGTCGCTAGCGCTGCCGGAAAACTCCCTGCCTGCAACGGCGAAACTGGAGGCGCTGTTTTACGGCCTGGGCAGCGACGGGAGCGTCTCGGCGACCAAGAACAACATCAAAATCATCGGCAACTCCACGCCCTGGTACGCGCAGGGTTATTTTGTCTACGACTCGAAGAAAGCTGGCGGTCTGACGGTGTCCCACTTACGGGTGAGCGAACAACCTGTCCGTTCCGCTTATCTTATCTCCCGGGCGGATTTTGTCGGCTGCCACCAGCTGCAGTTTATCGATAAATATCAGATGGCGGAACGCCTCAAGCCCGGCGGGATTTTTCTGCTCAACACGCCGTACAGCGCAGACGAAGTCTGGGCGCGTCTGCCGCAGGAAGTCCAGGCGGTACTGAACCAGAAGAAAGCGCGTTTTTACGCGATCAATGCGGCTAAAATCGCCCGCGAATGCGGACTGGCGGCGCGTATCAACACCGTCATGCAAATGGCCTTCTTCCATCTCACGCAAATCCTGCCTGGCGACAGCGCGTTGGCCGAGCTTCAGGGCGCCATCGCCAAAAGCTACAGCAGCAAAGGTCAGGATCTGGTGGAGCGTAACTGGCAGGCGCTGGCGCTGGCGCGCGAATCCGTCGCCGAAGTGCCGTTACAACCGGTGAATCCGCACAGCGCCAACCGTCCGCCGGTGGTTTCCGACGCCGCGCCTGACTTCGTCAAAACCGTTACCGCCGCCATGCTGGCAGGTCTTGGCGATGCGCTGCCGGTTTCCGCCCTTCCCCCTGACGGCACCTGGCCGCTGGGCACCACGCGCTGGGAAAAACGCAACATCGCCGAAGAAATTCCGATCTGGAAAGAGGAACTGTGCACCCAGTGTAACCATTGCGTGGCCGCCTGCCCGCACTCAGCGATTCGCGCGAAGGTGGTTTCACCGCAGGATATGGAAAACGCCCCTGCCACCCTGCATTCGCTGGATGTAAAATCACGCGATATGCGCGGACAAAAATACATGCTGCAGGTGGCGCCGGAAGACTGCACCGGCTGTAACCTGTGCGTGGAAGTTTGCCCGGCGAAAGATCGCCAGAACCCGGAAATCAAGGCCATCAATATGATGTCGCGCCTTGAACACGTCGAAGAAGAAAAAGTGAATTATGACTTCTTCCTCGATCTGCCGGAAATTGACCGCAGTAAGCTGGAGCGCATTGATATCCGCACCTCGCAGCTGATTACGCCGCTGTTTGAGTATTCCGGCGCCTGTTCCGGCTGCGGCGAAACGCCGTACATTAAGTTACTGACCCAGCTATATGGCGACCGTATGCTGATTGCCAACGCGACCGGCTGCTCCTCCATTTATGGCGGCAACCTGCCCTCCACGCCGTATACCACCGATGCGCACGGTCGCGGTCCGGCCTGGGCCAACTCGCTCTTTGAAGATAACGCCGAGTTCGGTCTCGGCTTCCGTCTCAGCGTCGACCAGCATCGCGTTCGCGTGCTGCGTCTGCTGACGCAGTTTGCCGATAAGATCCCGGCGGATCTGTATGAAGCGTTACATGCGCAGGCAACGCCGGAAGCGCGTCGCGAGCAGGTGGCGGCGCTGCGCCAACAGCTGAAAGAGGTCGACGGCGCGCAGGAGCTGCTGACCGACGCCGATGCGCTGGTGGAAAAATCAATCTGGCTGATTGGCGGCGACGGCTGGGCCTACGACATTGGCTTCGGCGGCCTGGATCACGTGCTCAGTCTGACCGAGAACGTCAATATCCTGGTGCTGGATACGCAGTGCTACTCCAACACCGGCGGACAGGCTTCAAAAGCGACGCCGCTGGGCGCCGTGACGAAGTTTGGCGAGCACGGCAAGCGCAAAGCGCGCAAAGATCTCGGCGTCAGCATGATGATGTATGGTCACGTTTACGTCGCACAGATCTCCCTCGGCGCGCAGCTTAACCAGACCGTGAAAGCGATTCAGGAAGCGGAAGCCTATCCGGGTCCGTCGCTAATCATCGCCTATAGCCCGTGCGAAGAACACGGTTACGATCTGGCGCTGAGTCACGATCAGATGCGTCAGCTGACGGCAACCGGCTTCTGGCCGCTGTATCGCTTTGATCCGCGTCGGGCGGAAGAAGGTAAATTACCGCTGGCGCTGGATTCCCGTCCGCCGTCAGATGCGCTGGCGGAAACGCTGCTGAATGAGCAACGCTTCCGCCGTCTGAACGCCCAGCAGCCGGACGTCGCGGAGCAATTATGGAGAGACGCCGCCGCAGATCTGCAAAAACGCTATGATTTCCTGGCGCAGCTGGCGGGAAAAGCGGAAACACCCCGTAGCGAATAACCGCTATGAGTCGATCAGGTAAAAAAAAGCCCGAACATTCGTTCGGGCTTGTCATTATGATTGTTGGCAAATCAGTACGCTTCGCAATGGGCCAACAAAAAGCAAACATTGACAATAAAGGCATATAACCTGCGCAGAATATCCTAATATAGTTATTTTGTATAATTTTTATTTTATATATTTCCCAGCAAATACATTCACGGTAATTATCACTATTTCCGCAGAATCATTTAATTAACGTTTTACTTAATACGTAACAATTCATATTTATCTCTTTACGGAACTTCTCCTTTAGCATGCTTTTGCTCCCCTAAGAGGGAGACACAGGTAAATAAAAAACTAAAGGATTATTTCGATGAAAAGAAAAGTACTGGCCCTTGTTATCCCTGCACTGTTAGCCGCTGGCGCAGCGCATGCCGCTGAAGTCTATAATAAAGACGGCAACAAATTAGATCTCTATGGCAAAGTAGACGGTCTGCATTATTTTTCAGACAATACTAACGCTGACGGCGATCAGTCCTACGCACGTATCGGCTTTAAAGGTGAAACCCAAATTAACGACCAGCTGACCGGCTTTGGTCAGTGGGAATATAACGTTCAGGCCAACACCACTGAAGGCGAAGGCGCTAACTCCTGGACCCGTCTGGCTTTCGCAGGCCTGAAATTCGGCGACTACGGTTCATTCGACTATGGTCGTAACTACGGCGTTCTGTACGACGTGGAAGGCTGGACCGATATGCTGCCGGAATTCGGCGGCGACTCCTACACCCAGGCCGATAACTTTATGACCGGTCGTGCGAACGGTGTGGCAACTTACCGTAATGCTGATTTCTTCGGTCTGGTTAACGGTCTGAATTTTGCGCTGCAGTACCAGGGCAATAACGAAAGCGCTAACTGCAACGAAGACGGTTACTGCTCTCAGGAAGGCACCAATAATGGCCGCGATGTTCGTCATCAGAACGGCGACGGCTTCGGTATCTCCACGACGTATGACTTCGGCATGGGCTTCAGCGCCGGCGCTGCTTATACCTCCTCCGACCGTACCAATGAACAGGTTACTGCGGGCGATAAAGTCGCTGGCGGTGAAAACGCTGACGCCTGGACCGCAGGCCTGAAATATGACGCCAACAATATCTACCTGGCGACCATGTATTCTGAAACCCGCAATATGACCCCGTATGGCGATGATGGCGTGGCGAACAAAACGCAGAACTTTGAAGTGACTGCCCAGTACCAGTTCGACTTCGGCCTGCGTCCGGCAATCTCTTTCCTGATGTCTAAAGGTAAAGATCTGAGCGGCCAGGGTAATGACACCAGCAAAGATCTGGTTAAATACGCTGACGTTGGCGCAACCTACTACTTCAATAAAAATATGTCCACCTACGTTGATTATAAAATCAACCTGCTGGACGAGGACGACAACTTCTACGCAAGCAACAGCATCAACACTGATGATGTTGTCGCGCTGGGTCTGGTTTACCAGTTCTAAGTTGTTCAGCCCGCCGGCAACGGCGGGCTATCTTTTTCCTGCCGCTCTTCACCTTATATCGCCCGCTGCTAATAATGCGCCCTTCTGTTCAGATAAATACTAAATCAGTAATCTCAAAATGTGACCGTCATCATTATACGCAACAAGCGATAAGGCGTTACACTTTATATGGATATTAAAACAGGAGGTTTTATGAGCAGAACGATTCTTGTCCCCATTGATATTTCCGACTCAGAATTAACTCAACGCGTTATTACCCATGTCGACGCAGAAGCCAAAATAGATGACGCACAGGTTCATTTTCTGACCGTTATTCCGTCGCTGCCCTATTACGCTTCCCTCGGTCTGGCCTATTCCGCAGAACTGCCCGCCATGGAAGATCTGAAAGCCGAAGCCAAATCGCAACTGGAAACGATAATCAACAAGTTCGCTATTCCCTCTGACCGGGTGCATGTCCACGTCGCCGAAGGCTCGCCAAAAGACAAAATTCTGGAAATGGCGAAAAAATTACCGGCCGATATGGTAATTATCGCCTCGCACCGTCCGGATATTACCACCTACCTGCTCGGTTCTAACGCCGCAGCCGTTGTACGCCACGCTGAATGCTCGGTGCTGGTCGTTCGTTAAGCTTTTCAGCCCGCACCCTGCAGCGGGCTTTTCCTTTCCCTTCGGGCGCTGCGTTTTGCCTTTTAAATGTGCTGACATTTTTCTCGCTAATCCGTGCCATACGTACCATACGTACCATACGTACCATCCGTGCCATACGTACCATACGTACCATACGTACCATACGTACCATACCTGCCACAGTTTTTTCGATCAGACAGCGTTGCCGGTTTTATTAGCGCGACGCACTCCTCTCTGATGCCACATAATGAATTGAGCCACTATTAAATTTAGCAGAATCAAGAAATTAGCAAGAAAGAGCAGTACAATATTAATAAACTGGATGCAAAAATGCAACCTCTGGATTTTAAATGATTTTCTTTATATTTCATATAAGATATGACCTCGCAACTACTCCAATAAGCTACAATAAACTACATTTTTATGCCCAAATTTTGCCCCTTTTGAACCGTTTTGCCCCATTCTTCTCTGCCTCAATCTGAACTAGCCTGTGACTTGATTCATTCAAAAAGTTAACCTAATTTGTCTGCCGCTTGAATCAATAAGTAAGTCGATATGATGCAGGTGAAATAATGAGCATTCTGAATCCGTGCATGACATGTGGAGCATGTTGTGCTTTTTTTCGAGTATCATTTTATTGGGCCAAAGCCGATGATGCTGGCGGTACCATTCCCGCCAGGCTCACTTACTACCGTAAAATTTGGTTTTTCGCCTTTACATACAAGGTTGCACGATTTTCCATCATCAACTCCGTTAAAATGCAAGAGTAGTAGCCTTGTGTCGCTGCAAAGACGCGTCAGCGCTGATTGTGTTTGTCCACATCCCCGAATGTAAAGATATAAGGTGCTCCATGATAGAGTTGGATCTGATTTGCATCCTGTAAATTATCGTCGATAGCCAACCCGGGAAAATCATGTTGCTGGATAAATCCATATTCTATGTTAGACACAGCGGAATACTCTGTGAAATCAGGACTCGCCTCATATCGATCACTGATCATACCCAGCCTTTCGAAGAAAGTCCTCTCATTATCTTCATGTCGCATGGCCGCCTGTCGAAGGGCATTCAGGTTACGTCCCCTAAGATGAGCTTCACGATCTGGCTCTGCATATCCTATGAAGTCGGGGACAGTCCATCCCAGCTCTTGAGCGACACGACGTGCGAGAATCTCCGTGGGTCCTAGCTCTATATTACTATCTCCAGACGGATCGCTAGCTCCAGTCACATGATGAATAATCTCGTGAATCAGCCCTTCCTGCCACGATGGCATCTCATAAGAGTCAGTATCTGGCGCAACACTAAAACTGACATAAGGCTCTTCGTTATCGTTTTCTCCTGCCTCGCAAATGGGTAAAATTGGTTCTTGCCCGACATCGTATTCATATAATTCGGTACAGGTTAGTGATTGAATATCATCAACTTTGACGGGGGATTCTCCGTTGAGCTCGTATTCGTTTCTGTATTTAATGCAACCAATGTGTACCTCCTTATTATGAATGCCATAGCTTACGGCATCACGAAAGGTTTGTGATCGGCTCAAAGCATCAAGTATAGTGTTACCAATCATATCGACCGTATGCTGATCTATGAGCTTGCTACGGCTGTCACGAACGGCGCGAATGACATTTTCATATAGGTTGCCTAAATCTTCCGCGGAAAGTGGTATTCGCTTGCCTATATCCAATACGTAATCAGCATAGGCATTGTCCGAACGATTAGGAGCAACGGCAGCAGAGTATCCTGCTGGGGCGAAAAAGTTGAAGCTGGGCTGGAGTGAGGGAATTTTCATGTTGATACCTAATACCATGCTAATCATTTATTACAACAGAATAAACTATGTAAAAACCATTTACCATGAACTGCCTGTATACTGACTTGTGTTCATAATAATATTTGGATGTTTAAACTCAATAAAGTCATAAAAATGATTGTAATCATGTAATTGAGTAAAATCAAAATATTTCTTTATCCCTTTACCTAAACCATCATAATATGGATGAGCATCTACTCTTCTGTGCATAAAAGACAATCCCTCAAGTAGAGCAGGATAATAGGCGTTTTTTCATCAATGACCTTTAACTCATATTCCTTTCCTGCAAAAAGAAGCCGTTTGACCGGATGAATTCTGCAATATATTAGCGGAGTTATGGTAAATGGTCCTTATCGATGAAAGCATTCGTCATCCTGTTTATCCATGTTTTCTTTACAATTATTACTTAATGGGGAATCGCAAGGAAAAGCCCTGTCTGCTAACTCTTTAAGCATTATATTGGCATACTCAACCACAAAGCCTCCAGCCGTTTTGCCCTCTTTATCCAAAGATATGTTAAGGCATGAACAACTTTATGTATAAATTATACGAGATGTTCTGTTGCCCACCTTTACTTTCCTAACAAACATCAGCCTGACATGACAACAAAAACCGGAGGTGTATTCCGGCTTTTGTGAACCTGTCGGCTATTTCATCCCGCCAATATTTTCCCATGTTCCGTCAGTTCGCCAGATTTGCAGGGGCCTCACCACGCATTGTATCTGCCTTTTATCCGCATCCAGTTTCACCACCTGCGTGATTACCATATCCAGCTCCGGAATAATGCCATGCTCGTCTGACTCCAGAATGTTTGCCGGGCTTGGTCGCAGTTGTGCTGTATGTGGCTGCCCGTTTTCACGGTCATTTTACAAATTACCGACAGCCAATATTATTTCAGAGAAAAATATTTTAACTATTTTTTATAACGAAGTTACCCTTGGCATTGTCATAAACACATTTATCAGAACTTACAATCATTGATGCCTTTATTGGCTCTCGTGTCAGTGGGTGAACTCCACCGTCACGGACCAAACGAGAAAAAGAACTCGAATCAAATAAGGTACAAACCGAAGAATCTCCCGAATTTTTAACAAATACCCCTTTTTCTGGAGTTTCTAATGTAACTGGACACCGCATCTCCTCTTCCGGGCATTGAAGCTTCTCCTGGCTAACACTAAAGGTACATTCTGATATTCTTGTCTGTAATGATGAGGGTGCATTTTCTTGTTGCTGTAGTATTCCTCTTACGCCAGAATGCGCCATTAACAATTCCCTCATAATATCGGCAGACGAACCAGGAAACAGGATATCCCCAATCATAACCCCACGTCCGACACCGAAAAAAACAACATCATTTGGTTCATAAGAAATGTCAACTATCTCACCAACTATTCGGATTCCTCCAAGCTGTCTTGGTGTTGTTTGATGACGTAATTCTGCTGTCTCATTCAATAATGAGCTAGCTGGCGTATTAGATAGTCCTACAGGCTGCATTGTTTACTCTCCATATAAATATTATCGCCGCTTCTTCTTAACAAACATCAACCTGACATGACAACAAAAACCGGAGATGTGAACTGCCCCCCAAAAGTTGGACACTCAACGAAGTAAGGTGGACTGACCCCGCCCCGGTAGACGATCCTGCCCTATAGTTGGACTGACCCCGCCCCGGTAGACGATCCTGCCCTATAGTTTGAGCATAGGAGGAGCGTATGGGCACACCACGATTTACACCTGAATTTAAGGAAGAAGCCGTCCGTCAGATAACGGAACGCGGTTATTCCGTCGCCGAAGTATCTGACCGTCTGGGCGTCTCTGCACACAGCCTCTACAAGTGGCTACGGGCTATCAAACCTGATAACAGCGAGCAGCATGCCCGGGATTTACTGGAAGCGAAAAGCGAGATCCTGAAACTCCGGGCGCAGCTAAAACGCACCGAAGAAGAACGGGATATCCTGAAAAAGGCCGCGCGGTACTTTGCAAGGGAGCCCGACTGAAGTACCGCTTTATCAATGAGCACCGCACTGTATGGGGTGTGATGACGATGTGTCGGGTACTGAATGTCGCCCGGGCCGGGTTCTATGCGTGGCTGCATAACCCTGTCTCGGCGCGTGATAAAGATAACCAGCGCCTGCTGATACTTATCCGCGACTCATATTCCCTGAGCGGAGGCGTATACGGTTACCGGCGGGTTCATGGCGATCTGAACGAAATCGGGGAAACCTGCGGTAAAAACCGGGTGGGTCGGATCATGCAACTGAACCGGATTAAAGCCGTGCGCGGCTATAAAGCGCCACGTCGTATCGCTGGCAGGCCTTCAATCGTTGCTCCTAATCGCGTGCAGCGGCAGTTCACCGTTGTCCGGGCCAACCAGGTCTGGGTCACCGATATTACTTATATCCGCACCTGGCAGGGCTGGCTGTATCTGGCGGTGGTTATCGATCTCTTTGCCCGTAATGTGGTCGGCTGGTCGATGAAACCCACTCTCTCGCGCGAACTGGCGCTCGACGCGCTGATGATGGCGGTCTGGCGCCGAAAACCGGACGGCGAGGTCATCGTACATAGCGATCAAGGTAGTCAGTACGGCAGTGACGACTGGCAGCGCTTCTGCCGGGCCAATCACCTGGCACCGAGCATGAGCCGGCGTGGCAACTGCTGGGATAATGCGGTGGCCGAATCGTTCTTCAGTTCACTGAAAAAAGAACGCATCAGGAAGAGAATATACAAAACCCGGGCTCTGGCCCGGGCGGATATCTTCGATTACATTGAAGTGTTCTACAACCGGGCCCGGCGCCACAGCCACCTCGGCGGCGTCAGTCCGGAGGCCTTTGAACAGGCCTCGTCGTGAGGACAGAATTTGTCTACAGGCGTGGGGTCAGTCCACACTGTTTGTCAGTGGGAACGGCTGTATGATGAAGGGGGTTCCGAAACCCTTACTGACAGCCGACGCAGGAAAAAAATGATGCCAGAACGCCCTGAAAATCACTCAGTCCCTCTTTTGCAGGCACTCCTGACCCGGATGAACGAGAGGAGCCTGAACAACTGCGTGCTGAAGTGACATATCTAAAAAAGCTGCAGGCTTTACTCAGGGAAAGAAGCACGTCAAAACGCGGGATAAAACGCAGGTCGTGAATGAGTTAAGGCCGGAGTTCCCTCTTGTACGCCTGTTAAAAGCGGCAGGGCTGGCGAGAAGCACATTCTACTGGCAACTGGCCAGCGGTAAAAAACCAGACCAATATGCCGGTGATAAGAGGCAGATTTTAACGCTGTTCCATAAACACAAAGGACGGTATGAATACAGGCGGATCACGCTGGCGAGCCGCCGGGAAGGAAGCTTACTGAACCATAAAACGGTTCAGAGATTAATGAAGGAGTCAGATTTAACCTGCTGTATCAGAAGGAAGAAATATAACTCTTACAGAGGCCGGTACGGGAAAGCTGCGGGTAATGTACTGAATCGGCAGTTCAGAGCGGATAAGCCCAACCAGAAGTGGGTAACAGATGTCACGGAATTTAAAATCAACGGAGAAAAACGGTATCTGTCTCCGGCTCTCGATCTGTATAACGGAGAAATTGTTGAGCGTTCCGGAGTTCGCATTCACACTGCCACTGATATCCGCATTTTTAGCGGTCAGCTTTCCGTCTAATGTCAGGGAAAATGCCGGAGGATTGCCACCGCTGATAATGGTGGGAGCAATAAGGGACTTAATCAGCGCCTCATTGATAAACGTCTGTCCGCCCTGTGTGACCAGAACCGGTGTGGTGTTACCGTTCGCCGGATTAATGAATGCCACACGATCTGCAGCAAGAAGCACCTGACTCTGCATGCCGTCCGGGGTATTCTCAGTACCGGCACCGATTACCGCGAGGTGTTGAGATCCGGGGTAACAAAATCTGCATCTGGTTTATGTTCAGAGGGAAAAGATGCAGGGAATCACTTTATGGATGGGAAATCACCCCCGCAAATATCAAAAAGGCAGGAAACCTGAGAGCACTTATTACTCACGAAATAAGTACAGGAGAATTTGAATACCACCGTCGATTCCCGAATTCACGCAACGGTGCAAAACTGGTGACAACTAAAAACATTAAGACTTTTAAAAAACTTTGTAAAATATGGTCTGAAATAAAAGAGACTGAGCTAACTGACAATACAATGCGTAAAACCCGGTCACAAATCCGAATTTTGAAAATCATTATTTCAGCAAGCACTCCGATTAATAGTATAAGATATAGCGACATAATGAGTTACAGGAATGAATTATTACATGGGGAAACAATGTATCATAATAATCCCAGAAGTAATAAAAAGGGACGCACTGTACGCACAGTAGATAATTATATCTCCCTGCTCTGTTCTTTGCTCAGATTCGCGTATCACTCCGGCTTTATCAAAGGTAAGCCGTTTGAAGGGGTAAAAAACTGCAGCGAGACAAAACAAAGCCGGATCCTCTTTCGAGGCATGAGTTTGACGCACTTATGCTAAGTGAAACAGGACAAAGTCAGAATTTATGGAAATTTACTATTTACTCCGGGCTGAGACATGGAGAACTGGCCGCACTGGCGTGGGAGGATGTGGATCTGGAGAAAGGAATTGTGTGTGTCAGAAGAAACCTGAATATTCTTGGTACGTTTGGTCCGCCCAAAACGAATGCAGGGGTAAGGACCGTCACCCTGTTGAAGCCTGCGCTCGAGGCGCTTAGAGCGCAACGGAAACTCACAGCACTGCAACCCAGGACGGCAATAACCTTCCACCACAGAGAATACGGGAAAACCGAGGTGCAGAAACTGCACTTTGTTTTCATGCCGAGAATGCGCAAAGGGGAACAAAAGCCCTACTACTCTTTGAGTAGCATTGGTGCAAGATGGAACGCAGCCGTAAAACGTGCTGGTATTCGTCGGCGTAATCCGTACCATACGCGGCATACTTTGCCTGCTGGATGTTATCAGCCGGAGCTAACCCGTCATTTATAGCCAGTCAGATGGGGCATGATAACGCGCAAATGGTTTATGAATTTATGGAAGATGGATCGAGGAACTTAATGGCGAGCAGATTGCAATGCTTAATGCCCGGCTGTCACTTTAACTTTTGCCCCAATTTTGCCCCTTTTGGTATCAGAGATACAAAACAATGATTGAAAATCAACAAGTTACAAAGAAAGAGCAGTACAATATCAACAAATTACAGAAACGTCTGCGTCGTAACGTGGGCGAAGCCATTGCCGATTTTAATATGATCGAAGACGGCGATCGCATTATGGTCTGTCTCTCCGGCGGTAAAGACAGCTATACCATGCTGGAGATTTTGCGCAATTTGCAGCAAAGCGCGCCGATTCGCTTTTCGCTGGTGGCGGTCAATCTCGATCAAAAGCAACCCGGCTTCCCGGAACACATCCTGCCGGAATACCTTGAGCAGCTTGGCGTCGAATATAAGATTGTCGAAGAAAATACCTACGGGATTGTGAAAGAGAAAATCCCGGAAGGGAAAACCACCTGCTCGCTGTGTTCGCGCCTGCGTCGCGGCATTCTGTATCGCACTGCAACCGAGCTGGGCGCAACCAAAATTGCGCTGGGCCATCATCGCGACGACATCCTGCAAACCCTGTTCCTCAATATGTTCTACGGCGGGAAAATGAAGGGGATGCCGCCGAAGCTGATGAGCGACGACGGTAAACACATCGTCATTCGCCCCCTGGCCTACTGCCGCGAAAAAGATATTGAGCGATTTGCCGAAGCCAAAGCGTTCCCGATTATTCCCTGCAACCTGTGCGGATCGCAGCCGAATCTGCAACGCCAGGTGATTGCCGATATGCTGCGCGACTGGGATAAACGCTATCCGGGTCGTATTGAAACCATGTTCAGCGCCATGCAGAACGTGGTGCCGTCGCACCTGAGCGATATCAATCTGTTTGATTTTAAAGGCATCAGGCATGGCGCTGAAGTTGTCGACGGCGGCGATCTGGCGTTCGATCGCCAGGAGATCCCGTTGCAACCGGCTGGCTGGCAGCCGGAAGATGATGAAAATCAGCTTGATGAGCTTCGCCTGAACGTCGTTGAGGTAAAGTAAGCGCCATCTGGCGCTTCTGTCCTGCCGGACGGCGCCCCCCTTATTTCAGCAGACGCACCCGGCAGGCTTTGCCTTTAATCTTACCGTTTTGCAGCTGTTTCCAGGCGTGATGCGCCACCGACTGGCGCACCGCAACATACACATGCGCCGGATGCACGGTAATTTTACCGATGTCGGCGCCATCCAGCCCCATATCGCCGGTCAGAGCGCCTAGCACGTCTCCCGGCCGCATTTTGGCTTTTTTCCCGCCGTCGATGCAAAGCGTCATCATTTCCGCCTCCAGAGGCTTGATCGCCATATTTGTCGGTGCGTCACACCAGTTCAGCGTCAGTTGCAGCATTTCGGCCAGAATATTCGCCCGCTGCGCTTCCGCTGGCGCGCAGAAGCTGATTGCCAGACCGCGATTACCGGCGCGCGCCGTACGTCCGATCCGGTGAACGTGTACTTCCGGATCCCACGCCAGCTCGAAATTCACCACCAGCTCCAGCGCTTTGATATCAAGGCCGCGCGCGGCGACGTCGGTCGCCACCAGCACGCGCGCACTGCCGTTAGCAAAACGCACCAGCGTCATATCACGCTCGCGTTGTTCCAGATCGCCGTGCAGCGCCAGCGCGCTTTGTCCTGACGCATTCAGTGCGTCACATACCGCCTGGCAATCTTTTTTGGTGTTACAGAACACCACGCAGGATGCAGGCTGATGCAGGCTGAGCAACGTTTGCAGCCGTGGGATCTTGCCCTGCGTGGATGTTTCAAAGAATTGTTGTTCAATTGCCGGCAGCGCATCCACGGCGTCAATTTCTATGGTAACGGGGTCGCGCTGAACGCGGGCGCTTATCGCCGCAATCGCCTCCGGCCAGGTCGCAGAAAACAGCAGCGTCTGGCGTGAGGCTGGCGCAAAGCGTATCACCTCATCAATAGCATCGCTGAATCCCATATCCAGCATCCGGTCCGCTTCGTCCATTACCAGCGTCGTAAGCCCTTCCAGGGAGACGGTGCCTTTTTGCAGGTGATCGAGTAAGCGTCCCGGCGTCGCTACAATAATATGCGGCGCATGTTGCAGGGAGTCACGTTGAGCGCCGAAAGGCTGCCCGCCGCACAACGTCAGGATCTTTGTGTTCGGCATTGAACGCGCCAGACGACGCAGCTCACCGGCCACCTGATCGGCCAGTTCGCGCGTCGGGCAAAGCACCAGCGACTGGGTTTTAAACAATGCGGCATCAATGTGCTGTAACAGCCCAAGCCCAAAAGCGGCGGTCTTACCGCTGCCGGTTTTTGCCTGGACCCTGACATCCTGCCCCGCCAGAATCGCCGGGAGCGCAGCGGCCTGCACGGGCGTCATTGATAAATATCCCAGCTCACGAAGATTAGCGAGCTGGGCGGCGGGCAGAACGTTCAGGATAGAAAAAGCGGTCACAATTTAATCTCGCGGTAAACGACTCACAGTCAGCAAGCGCGTATCCTCGCAGATCTGCGCCGCTGATGCGACAATTTAATCGGTTCTTCATTCGGCGGCGGGTCCGGCATTGGCTGCGGACTAGGCACCGGATCGGGAACCGGTACCGGATCAACAGGAACGGGATCGGAAAAACGGATGTCCGGCTGAAGTGGGGAAACAGAATGGGTCATTTTTGCCTCCGCTATATCAATGGCTACCCTTTCAGGGTAGTCGCTGATACGACCTGACAGGCAAAAAAAAGCCGACTTATTTAAGTCGGCGTCGTACGAATCAATTGTGCTATGCAGTAATTCAAAAAAGGAAGTAAGACAATATGGAGCGCAACGCCCATCGCTTGACGTTGCATTCACCTGCGAGAGTGATATTGCCGCGAACAGGCGTGACGTTTATTGACTTCGCTCAATTTAAAAGCCCTTTTTAACAGAGGAAAGGTCTTAAAAGGTCCATTTTTACAACCATTTACTACGATGCAACCATAAAGTAACACCACCAATCAGAACCACTAACAGAATACAGAATAGCGAAAAGCCAAAACGCCATTCTCCGCCCGGTATGCCGCCAAGATTGACGCCAAACAGCCCGGTGAGGAAGGTGCTGGGCAGAAACACCATCGCCATCAAAGACATGGTATAGGTACGCCGGGCAAGCGATTCCTGCATGACCTGCGCAATTTCATCAGCCATTACGCCGGTACGCGCGATGCAGGCGTCGATTTCGTCCAGCCCTCTCCCCAGCCGGTCGGCAATATCCTGCATTCTGCGCCGCTGGTCGTCGCTCATCCAGGAGAGACGCTCGCTGGACAATCGCGCGTAGACATCCCGCTGAGGCGCCATATAACGTCGCATCACAATCAACTGCTTACGCAGCAGCGCCAGAAATCCGCGCGGCGGAATTTGCTGATCGAGCAGATTATCTTCGAGATCGATGATTTTATCATGGAGCTGTTCGATAAATTCACTGGCGTGATCGGTCAGCGCATCGCAGACATCTACCAGCCAGCCGCCGCAGTCGGCGGGGCCGGTTCCCTCCTGCAGATCGCTGACCACATCGTCAAGCGCCAGCACTTTACGCTGACGGGTGGAAACAATCAGCCGTTCATCCATATACAAGCGCATCGCCACCAGCTGATCGGGACGCTCATCGGTACTGCCATTGATGCAGCGCAGGGTGATCAACGTCCCTTCCCCCATCCGACTGACGCGCGGACGAAGGCTTTCGCCCGCCAGCGCGTCCCGCACGTTATTCGGCAGCAGCGGCGTCGTCGCCAGCCATTGCGCGCTGTCCGGGTGGGTATAATTCAAATGCAGCCAGCACGGATGCGCTTTGTCGATTACATCGTCATCTTCGAGCGGCCTGACGCCGCCTTTGCCATCCAGCAACCAGGCGAACACCGCATCCGGCACACTGACTTCCGACCCTTTTATGGCTTCCATTTCGTCTCCCGTACCTCGCGCTTTTGTGGTTAGTCTAGCCGCCGATCCGGCTTAAGCAACTGCTTATTGTCCCATTACGCTGATAATGCTCATAAAAAGCCGGCGAATAATCACGTTACGAGCGGGCGGCCAGCTGAATCCCTGCTAGAGTTAAATTTTGCGCGTTTCAGGCTTATTGCCGCAACCACCAGCCATCCTGCTTTGCTCTTTTACGCGCATGAACGCAAGTTATCGAATAAAAACAGGATTAATGATGATTGCACACAACCTTAACGCTCTGGACTTGCTGTCTGTTCCTGTCTGGATCGTTTCTCCGCAAAGCGGGGAAATGATTTTTGCCAACGCCGTTGCCAGAGAGCTAATGCAGGAAAATACCTTCAGTCAGTTACGCGAAGGGATCTTCTCTACCCATGCGCAACGGCAGTTACCTGATTACATTGAGGATTTACGCAGTCGTCAGGATATTGTGGAGATACTGACGGTGACGCGCCTCAACGCCCACAGCGCGCTTACCTGCCGACTGTCGCTGCAACAGTTGCCCGAAGCGGGGGACGTGATACTTTTCGAAGGATTTGACACACCGGCGGCGCAGAGGCTGAAAGCAAGCCGTTCTGCCGCCTATCAGCGAAAAAAGCAGGGTTTCTATGCACGCTTTTTCCTCACCAACTCTGCGCCGATGCTGCTGATCGACCCCGCGCGCGATGGACTGATTGTGGATGCGAATCTGGCGGCGCTCAGCTTCTATGGCTATAGCCTGGAGGCGATGTGTCAGAAACATACGTGGCAAATAAATATGCTGGGCCGGCAGATATTACCCGTTATGCATGAAATTGCCCGGCTGCCGGGCGGCCATAAGCCCTTATATTTTGTCCACCGAATGGCCGACGGCTCTGCCCGTCACGTACAGACCTATACGGGCCCCATCGAAATCTACGGCGATCGGCTCATGTTGTGCATCATTCATGACATCACCGAGCAAAAACGTCTGGAACAGGCGCTTGCGCAGGCGGCTGCGCGCGATGCGCTCACCGGCCTGCTCAACCGACGACAGTTTTATCAGCTGATCGAGACGCATGATTATAGCCTGCTGCTGATCGATACCGACCGCTTCAGGAGCATTAACGATATGTACGGTCATTTAACCGGCGATGAAGTGCTCTGCGCGCTGGCGCGCAATCTTGAAACGCACGCGCGACAAGGCGACCATGTTTTTCGCTGGGGCGGCGAGGAGTTTATTCTGCTTTTGCCGCACACCTCGCTGGAGGCAGCGCTTCAGCTTGCGGAAGCCATTCGCGTATCGGTGTCCAGACTCACTCTCCCCGGCCTGCCGCGTTTTACGGTAAGCATTGGCGTCGCCCGACATGAGCCTGAAGAAAGCGTCGATGAACTGTTCAGACGCGTGGAGGCCGCGTTGTGTCGGGCCAAACAGGAAGGCCGCAACCGGGTTCTGGCGGCCTGAATACGAGCCATTTCCGGCGACACGTCGCGTCGCCGGTGGCTGTCGGGCTACCTGCCTTCAGCGTCGCGCTCGTCAAAGACCTGTTGCGCCAGATGCAGCGTCGCATTCGCTGCGGGCAAACCGCAGTACAGCGCGGAGTGCATAATCAGTTCCTTCAGCTCCTCGCGCGTTACGCCGTTGTTGAACGCCGCATTGAGATGCATTTTCAGCTCCGCTTCCCGGTTCAGGGCAATCAGCATCGCGATGGTGATCATACTGCGCGTATGCCTGCCCAGACCGGGACGGCTCCAGATATCGCCCCAGGCATAGCGGGTAATGAAATCCTGAAAATCGGTATTGAGCGGCGTCAGATTCTGTACCGTGCGATCGACATGCGCATCGCCCAGCACGCTGCGCCGTACCATCATTCCCTGCTCATAACGTTGTTCATCCTGCATGCTGTTCTCCCAGAAATGATAATAACGCCGCGTTTACCGCCTCCGGCGCTTCAATAGTGGATAAATGCGATGCGTTTACGGTAAGCATTGACGACCCGGCAATGCGCTGATGCATAAACTGCGCATCGGCAACGGTGGTGACCGGATCCTCTTTGCCGGCAATCAGCAATACCGGCAGCCGGATGCTGGCGATCTCAGCGCGCAGATCGGCGGTTGCTAACGCATCACAGCAGGCGGCATAGCCTTCCGCGGACGTTTCAGCCAGTTGCTGACACAGCGCGGCCACCGTCTCCGGCGAAGATCGACGAAATGCCGGGCTAAACCAGCGTTCAGGCGCGCTGGCGGCAATGGCGCGCATCCCTTCTGCGCGCACAGTTTGCGCGCGGGCGCGCCAGCCAGCTTCATCGCCAATACGCGCGGCGCTGTTTATCACCGCCACGCTCAGCATACGCTGAGGATGATGACAGGCCAGCCACAGGCCAGTAAGCCCGCCCATTGAGATCCCGCAAAAATGCGCCGCCGCAATATCAAGATGGTCCAGCAGCGCAATCACATCCCGTCCCAGCTGCGCGAGATCGACCTGGCCGCTTTTACGCGTGACGCCATGCCCGTGAGTGTCATAGCGAAGCACGCGGTAGCGGGCCGTCAGGGAAGCCATCTGCGGCTCCCACATCGCCAGCGTCGTCCCTAACGAACCGGACAACACCACAACCTGCGCATTGTCCGGCCCTTCAATCTGATAATTCAGTTGCATATTGTCGCGCCTTATAGCGTGTCAGCACACGCTGAATAAAGTGTTCCGCACTGCCGATCGCCCCGGCCGGATCGAGCAGCGAAGTCAGTTGTGATTCATCAAAATGCGCCGTTACCTGCGGCTCCTGCAACAGGAGCGATAAGAGTGAGCGCTGGCTTGTCGCCGCCTGATGACAGAGGTTTTCGATCAGATGATGCGCCTGCTGTTTGCCGGTAAACGTCGCCAGCGCCAGGGTGACGGATTCCGCCATCAGCAGACCATTGGTGATCGCCAGATTTTCGCGCATCTTTTGCGCAAAAACCTGCATATCCTGCACCAGCCGCTGCGTCTCCTGCATCACATGACCAACCAGCATCATAATTTCCGGCAGAACCTCCCATTCCGCCTGCCAGCCGCCCAGCGCGCGCTCGTGCTGCTGTAACTGGCAGTTATACAGCGTCGCCATCAGTCCCGGCGTCCGCTGCATGGCGGTGAGGATCGCGGCGCAACTGACCGGATTACGTTTGTGCGGCATCGTCGACGATCCGCCCCGGCCCGCCGCAACGGGCTCGCTGACCTCCGCCACCTCGGTTTGCATCAGCAACGCGAAGTCCTGAGCGAATTTGCCCAACGTCGCGCCGACACCGGCATACCAGGCGCCGACCTCCAGCAGCCGATCGCGCTGGGTATGCCAGGGCGTATCCGGTAGCGTCAGATCCAGCTCCTGCGCCAGCCGCTCCGCGACCGGCAGGGCATCCTGTTTCAGCGAGGCCAGCGTACCCGCCGCGCCGCCAAACTGCAGCACCAGCGACCGCGGCAGCAATTGCTCTAACCGCGATTCCCAGCGCAGCAGGGCATCAAGCGTACCGGCCAGCTTTAGTCCCCAGGTGACCGGCAGCGCCTGCTGCATCCATGTGCGCCCCGGCATTACCGTATGCTGATAGCGCAATGCCTGACGGGCAAAACTGTCAATCACCAGCCTTAACTGCGTCTGCGTGTCGCTGAGCGCGGCGCGCAGTTGCAGCACCAGCCCGGTATCAATGGCATCCTGACTGGTCGCTCCCCAGTGTACGTAACCCGCGGCAGCGGGATCTTCCGCCCTGACCAACGCGGTTAACTGCCTGACCATAGGGATCGCCAGATTGCCCGCCGCCTGCGCCGACTCCGCTAACGCGACCATATCAAAACGCCCGGCGCGACAGGCGCGGGAAATTGGCGCAACGGCGGAAGCGGGAATTACGCCGCAGGCAGCCTGCGCACGGGCCAGTGCGGCCTCAAAATCAAGCATTCCCTGCAGCCGCTGGTAGTCTGAAAATTCTGCCGTCAACGCCGTTCCGCGCATCAACGGGGTTAGCAAACTCATTCCTGCTCCTTACACTCGTTCTATAATCAGCGCGATCCCCTGGCCGACGCCGATACACATGGTACAGAGTCCATAGCGCCCGCCGGTACGCTGAAGCTGATACGCCGCCGCCATTGCCAGACGTCCGCCGGAAGCGCCCAGCGGATGCCCCAGCGCAATCGCCCCGCCGTTTGGATTCACCTGCGCCGCATCGTCGGGTAACCCTAAATCGCGCATCACCGCCAGCGCCTGGGCGGCAAACGCCTCATTAAGCTCAATCACATCCATCTGCGCAAGGGACAGCCCCGTCTGCGCCAGCACCTTACGCACCGCCGGCGCCGGACCAAAGCCCATAATACGCGGCGCTACGCCTGCCGTCGCCACGCCGACAATCCGCGCCAGCGGCTGTAAATCTTGCTGCGCCATCGCCCCTTCGCTGGCAATCAGCAGCGCGCAGGCGCCATCATTGACCCCTGAAGCATTCCCCGCCGTCACCGTACCGTCCGGACGTACCACGCCCTTCAGCGCCGCCAAAGCTTCGGCTGAAGTCGCCCGTGGGTGTTCGTCTGTTAACAGCACCCGCGGCTCGCCCTTCCGTTGTGACACCGTCACCGAAATCAATTCCTGACTAAACAGCCCCTGCTCCTGAGCGGCAGCTGTGCGCTGTTGGCTGCGTAACGCGAAAGCATCCTGATCGGCGCGGCTGATGGCAAATTCATTAGCGACGTTTTCCGCCGTTTCCGGCATCGAGTCAACGCCGTAACGCGCTTTCATCTGCGCATTAATAAAGCGCCAGCCAATGGTGGTATCTTCCATTTTCATGCTGCGGCTGTATGCACTTTCCGCCTTGCCCATCACAAACGGCGCGCGCGACATGCTCTCCACGCCGCCTGCAATCATCAGCTGCGTTTCACCGCTTTTGATCGCCCGCGCGGCGATACCTATCGCATCCAGACTGGAACCGCAAAGGCGGTTTACCGTACTGCCCGGCACGCTTTGCGGCAAACCCGCCAGCAGCAGCGCCATGCGCGCAACGTTGCGGTTATCTTCTCCCGCCTGATTGGCGCAGCCGTAGATCACATCGTCTATTGCCGCCGGGTCTAATCCGGGATGGCGCTCAAGCAGGGCTTTTAAGGGAATGGCGGCCAGATCGTCAGCCCTGACGCCTGCCAGCATGCCGCCAAAACGACCAAACGGAGTGCGCACTGCATCACAGATAAATGCCTGATTCATCATAGTTCCTTACGCGCTTTGCGCCAGTTGTTCAAACCGCAGCGTGACCGGCGTCAGCCGTTGCAGCTCCTCAAAAGAGATGCCGTTGAAGATCTCCCGCACCACCGGCCCTTTTTCGGTGATATCAATAACGGCCAGATCGGTATAGATACGGCTCACGCAGCCAATGCCGGTTAACGGATAGCTGCACTGCCCGACCAGCTTGCATTCACCGTCGCGGGTCAGGTAATCCATCATGACAAACACCTGGCGCGCGCCTATCGCCAGGTCCATTGCGCCGCCGACGGCGGGTATCGCGTCCGGCGCGCCGGTGCTCCAGTTCGCCAGATCGCCGGTGGCTGAAACCTGATACGCCCCCAGCACGCAGATATCCAGGTGGCCGCCGCGCATCATGGCGAACGAGTCGCCGTGGTGAAAATAGCAACCGCCTTTTAGCAGGGTCACATACTCTTTCCCGGCGTTAATAAGCTCCGGATCTTCAGCTCCCTCCGCCGGTTTCAGCCCCATGCCCAGCAGACCGTTTTCGCTGTGCAGGAAGATCTCTTTTTCCGCCGGCAGGTAGTTGGCGATACGGGTCGGTAAGCCGATACCGAGGTTCACGTACGCGCCTTCGGGAATATCCTGCGCGACGCGTCTGGCCATTTCATCTCGGGTCAGTTTCTTCATTATTTTCTCCTCAGGCGCTCAGCGCGGCGTCCGCCACGTTTTCCAGCGAAAAGACGCGTTGCACGAAAATCCCTGGCGTAACGATGTGTTCAGGATCAAGCTCTCCCAGCGGGACCAGCCGGTTCACTTCCACAACGGTGGTCGCTGCGGCGGTGGCCATAATCGGTCCGAAATTACGCGCGGCCTTGCGGTACACCAGGTTACCCCAGCGATCCGCAAGATGGGCTTTAATCAGGGCAAAATCCGCTTTGATGGGGTATTCAAGCACATAATGCTTCCCGTCAATGCAGCGGGTTTCTTTGCCTTCCGCCAGCGGCGTTCCAAAGCCCGTAGGGGTGTAGATCGCGCCCAGCCCGGCCCCTGCCGCTTGGATACGCGCCGCCAGATTGCCCTGCGGCACCAGCTCCAGCTCCACTTCGCCGCGCCGGTACAGATCATCAAAAATCTGTGAATCGACCTGACGCGGAAACGAGCAGATCATTTTGCGCACGCGTTTCGCCTTCAGCAGCGCCGCGAGGCCGACTTCGCCGTTGCCCGCATTGTTATTGATGATGGTGAGATCGCGGGCGTCCTGCGCAATCAGCGCCTCTATCAGCCAGGTGGGCTGCCCCGCCGTACCAAATCCCCCAATCATGATGGTGGCGCCATCCGGAATCCCGGCGATGGCTTCCTCCAGCGAAGGCACACTCTTGTCAATCATCTGCTCGCTCCTTGTGGTGCGTATTTCGCACATTTTTGCGTTGTTCGCACAAAATGTGACCCACTTAACGAAGCCAGGCAAGGGCGATAATCGAAATATGGTGCGATAATCGAACATCAATTATATTTGTGCGCAGAATGTGATCGCTGGCGGACAATGAGGAAAAAACGGTGGAAAAACATCCTGACGATCGTCTGAACAACGAGGCCGACCCGTTCAAGGGCGACCCTAATTTTATGGCTTCACTGGCGCGGGGACTGGAAGTGATTCAGGCCTTCACGCCGCAGCGGCGGGTGTTGTCGATCTCGCAGATTAGCCAAAAAACCGGTATTCCCCGCGCCGCGGTGAGACGCTGTCTGTATACGTTGAGTAAGCTAGGCTTTGTGTATGCGCAAGACGGCAAAAACTTTGAGTTACGTCCGCGGATCCTCGCGCTGGGGCATGCCTATCTCGCCTCCACCCCGCTGGCGCGCGCTACCCAGCCGGTACTGAAGCACCTGAGTGAAATGCTGAATGAATCCTGCTCTATCGCCACGCTCGACGGCGACGATATTTTATATATCGCCCGCGCCTCCAGCTCGCGCATCATGACTATCGATCTGGATATCGGCAGTCGTCTGCCCGCCTGGTCCACATCGATGGGGCGCGTGTTATTAAGCCATCTGTCTGAGGATAAACTGAACGATATGCTGGGCAGGATCACGATGATTCGCTACACCTCGCAGACCGTAAGTTCTGTGGCGGCGCTGCGCGCGGAGCTGAAAAAGGTGCGCCAGCAGGGCTATGCGTTAAACGATCAGGAGCTGGAGATGGGGCTGCGCTCAATTGCCGTTCCGCTGGCAAACGCGCAGGGCCAGGTGCAGGCGGCGCTGAACGTCGGCGTCCATGCCGGACAGGTTACCGCGGAAGAGCTGCGCACCCGCGTCCTGCCGGAGCTGCAAAAAGCCGCGCAGGAACTGTCGCTGTTGCTGGATTAACGGCTGCGTTTGGCGTGGCGCTCCCAGTTTTCCTGTTTCGCCTGCGCGCTTTTTCGCAACGCCACGTAGCACGCTCCACTGCCGCCATGCTGCGGCAGCGCCGTACAGTATGCCTGTACGTCGTCAAATTCGGTCAGCCAGCGCGCCAGATAGCTGCGCACAATATTGGCGTGCGAGCGATCTTCCCGCCCTTTGCCATGAATAATCAGCACGTTGCGCAGGCCATCCTGAAGTGACTGCATGATAAAACTGAACAGCTGCTTACGGCACTCCTCCACCGGCTGGCGCAACAGATTGAGGCTGGCCTGCTGGCTGTATTTACCCGTCCGCAACTTGTCGAGCACGCCCACTTGCAGCCCTTCGCGACGAAATTCCAGCGGCCGGGACAGCGGCACCACGTCCAGAAAGCCGGTGGTAAGAAAGTTATCAAGCTGAAGCGTATCGATACGCTGCGGTTTACGCGCATTCCGTACCGGCTGCCAGTGAACGTCGGTGCATCGTTTGAGAGGCCGGACATCCTCCATGGCGTCAAGGAACAGCGCTTTGTCGTCAAGGTTCATGTTACCTCCTCCCGTATTAAGCCAGCCTTTATCATAACCGCCCCCCGGCATACCGACAACGGTTTACAGATGTTTCCAGTAAACGCTCCTGCATCTGCGGTTTTACTCACGTATACAGGAATGCCAACGGGAACAATAAGGGAGATACGGTGTGTTTACGTAATGCCTGGCTGTCATCGACTGACTCTTTTTTATCCCAAATCAGGGGTATAGCAACCCGACAAGCCGCCGTGATAGATTGTTGTCGCCCGATCCGCTGTCTCTATAAAGGATAACGATGCTCACACTACTGGAAGATAAAATTGCGACCCCGCTCGGGCCGCTCTGGGTCATTTGCGATGAACAGTTTCGTCTGCGCGCCGTCGAGTGGGAACAGCACAGCGACCGGATGGAACAGTTGCTGGATATTCACTATCGCGCGGAAGGCTACATCCGCGTGGCGGCCAAAAATCCGGGCGGGCTGAGCGACAAGCTCAACGATTACTTTTCCGGCAATATTCAGGTTATCGATACGCTGCCGACCGCCACTGGCGGCACGCCATTTCAGCGTGAAGTCTGGCAGATGTTACGTTCTATTCCCTGTGGTCAGGTTATGCATTATGGTCAGATGGCCGAACAGTTGGGGCGACCAGGCGCGGCGCGCGCGGTTGGCGCAGCCAACGGTTCGAACCCGATCAGCATCGTAGTGCCCTGCCATCGCGTTATCGGGCGTAACGGCACGATGACCGGTTACGCAGGCGGCGTACAGCGAAAAGAGTGGCTATTGCGCCATGAAGGCTATCTGCTGCTCTAGAATCCAGGCAATTCGTGCCTTCTTACTCACACTTTTACGTAAAGTCCCCTTATTAAAATTGTGACTTTTCAGACAGATAGAAATAATTTATTCGCACTTTCCGGAATTATCCGCTATTGCTGTTCGCTCAGACTTACGTGCCCACTAAAAAGATGTTAAAATTGACTAATATCAATTACGGCTTGAGCAGACCTATGATCCCGGAAAAGCGAATTATACGGCGCATTCAGTCTGGCGGTTGTGCTATCCATTGCCAGGATTGCAGCATCAGCCAGCTTTGCATCCCGTTCACACTTAACGAGCATGAGCTTGATCAGCTTGATAATATCATCGAGCGTAAAAAGCCGATCCAGAAAGGGCAAACCCTGTTTAAAGCGGGTGACGAGCTGAAATCGCTCTATGCCATTCGTTCCGGCACCATCAAGAGCTACACTATTACCGAACAAGGCGATGAGCAGATCACCGGTTTCCATCTTGCTGGCGACCTGGTTGGCTTCGACGCCATCGGCAGCGGTCATCATCCGAGCTTTGCGCAGGCGCTGGAAACCTCAATGGTCTGCGAAATCCCGTTTGAAACGCTGGACGATCTGTCAGGTAAAATGCCGAATCTGCGTCAGCAGATGATGCGTCTGATGAGCGGCGAGATCAAAGGCGATCAGGATATGATCCTGTTGCTCTCCAAAAAGAACGCGGAAGAACGCCTGGCGGCGTTTATCTATAACCTGTCCCGTCGTTTTGCCCAGCGCGGCTTTTCCCCGCGTGAATTCCGCCTCACTATGACGCGCGGCGATATCGGCAACTATCTCGGTCTGACCGTCGAAACCATCAGCCGTCTGCTGGGACGTTTCCAGAAAAGCGGGATGCTGGCGGTAAAAGGCAAGTACATCACTATTGAAAACAGCGATGCGCTGGCGCTGCTCGCCGGTCATACGCGCAACGTCGCTTAATCTTTCCGCAATGCCTTCAGAAACCCTTCTGTCATATCTCTAAATTTTCCTGATTTATTGATCTGACAGAAGATTCTTTCCTGTTTCAATTTACATTATTGGGTTACTCTTTTAATTACAAACTGCGATGACAGTTGTAAGGAGACCCTGTATGGCTATGTATCAAAACATGCTGGTGGTTGTCGATCCGAATCAGGACGATCAACCTGCGTTACGGCGTGCGGTTTATTTGCATCAACGGATTGGTGGCAAAATTAAAGCCTTCCTGCCGATCTACGACTTTTCCTATGAGATGACGACCCTGCTGTCGCCGGATGAGCGCACGGCAATGCGACAGGGGGTGATCAGTCAGCGGACGGCGTGGATACGCGAACAAGCTAAATACTATCTTGAAGCAGGCGTTCCGATTGAAATCAAGGTGGTCTGGCACAACCGCCCCTTTGAAGCCATCATCCAGGAAGTCATCAGCGGCGGGCACGATCTGGTGCTGAAAATGGCGCACCAGCACGATAAGCTGGAAGCGGTGATCTTCACCCCTACCGACTGGCATTTACTACGTAAATGTCCGAGCCCGGTGTGGATGGTTAAAGATCAGCCCTGGCCCGAAGGCGGTAAAGCGCTGGTGGCGGTTAATCTGGCCAGCGAAGAGCCTTATCATAATGCGCTCAATGAAAAACTGGTCAAAGAGACGCTGCAACTTGCGGAGCAGGTCAACCACACCGAAGTCCATCTGGTCGGCGCCTATCCCGTTACGCCAATCAATATCGCCATTGAACTGCCGGAATTCGATCCCAGCGTTTACAACGATGCGATTCGCGGTCAGCACCTGCTGGCGATGAAAGCGCTGCGTCAGAAATTCAGCATCGACGAAAAAGTTACCCACGTTGAAAAAGGCTTGCCTGAGGAAGTCATCCCCGATTTAGCCGAACATTTGCAGGCAGGGATTGTCGTACTGGGCACTATCGGGCGCACCGGCATTTCCGCCGCTTTCCTGGGGAATACGGCTGAACAGGTTATCGATCATTTACGCTGCGACCTGCTGGTTATTAAACCCGATCAGTTCCAGACGCCGGTCGAAATAGACGACGAAGACGATTAACGCTGTCGTAAAAGAGATAAGGCCCGAATCATCGGGCCTTATCTTTTAGTGTTTATCATCTCCGCCGAGAAAATAGATCCCCAACGGTATCGCCAGCAGCACGGTGAAAACCAGGCTGTAGACACAAATCATTGAGGACTGAATGGCATACATCGATGCCGTCCAGTCAGACAGCGGAATATTGTACTGCTCAATCACGCCGCCGATCGTCGCGCGCGTTACCACGGTCGCGGCGATGATGAATACGCCAAGCAGGCACAACAGAAACTTTTTGCCCTTTGCTGACCTAAGCTTTGTCATGATCATAAATGTGTCCTTTTACTGCTGTATGCTTTTTACTTATGCATAACAATATCATGACAATACGCCGATGTCTGCCGACAAACCTGCATTAAACTCAATGCTTCACAATATACATTGTCCGGCTATAAGCGACATCTTCCGGGTTAGTAATAGGATACCCTTTCAGCCAGGGTTTAATCAGTCGGCCATTGGTATATTGATAAATTGGCGCGATCGGCGCCTGTTCCGCGAGGATTTTCTCTGCCGCATTATAATCTGCGTTACGCGCCTCAACGGTATTCTCCGTCGTCGCCTGGGCGAGCACTTTATCATACGCCGGGTTGTTAAAACGGGAGATATTGCCAGAATGGGTCGACGTCAGCAGCGACAGAAAAGTTGACGGCTCGTTGTAATCCCCTACCCATGAAGCGCGGATCACATCAAAGTTTCCGGTGTTGCGGCTGTCGATATAGGTTTTCCACTCCTGGTTTTGCAGTTTTACATCCACGCCCAGGTTTTTCTTCCACATAGAAGCCACCGCAATGGCGATCTTCTGGTGGTTTTCTGAGGTGTTGTACAAAAGCGTCAGCTTCAGCGGCTTCTGCGGACCGTAGCCTGCCGCACGAAGCAGCGTTTTCGCCTGCGCGTTCAGCTCTTCCTGACTCATCTGCTCAAAAGGAGACGGATCCGGCGTGAAGCCCGCCGTGACATCCGGCGTAAAACGCCAGGCCGGTTTTTCGCCGGTTCCCAGCACCTTTTCAGCCATAATCCGCCGGTCAATGGTCATGCTCAGCGCCAGACGCACGCGGGAATCCGCCGTCGGCCCTTTCTGCGTATTAAACGCGTAATAATAGGTTCCCAGTTGCGGCGGCGTGTAGACCTGGCCGGGAATGTCTTTCAGCAGTTTCTGGTACAGATTTTTCGGGAAAGATTCAGTGATATCGATATCGCCAGCCAGATAGCGTTTCGTCGCAGCGGACTCCTGATTGATCGGCAGGAAGGTCACTTTTTGCAGAATCGTCTTCGCGCTGTCCCAGTAATGGGTATTCGGCACCACGACCAGCTTTTCATTCACCACGCGATCGTTTAAAACGTAGGCGCCGTTACCCGTCAGTTTCCCGGGTCTGGTCCAGTCTTTACCGCTTTCCACATTGGCTTTTTGCACCGGGTAAAAGGCAAAATTCGCGGTCAGATTCGCAAACCACGGCAGCGGTTTGTCCAGCTGCACTTTCAGGGTGCGGGCGTCCGGCGCGCTGACGCCAAGCTTGTCCGGCGTCGCTTTGCCATCGATAATTGCCTGCGCGTTATTAATCCCCGCCAGCGCGGCGAACCACGCAAAGGGAGAGAGCGTTTTCGGGTCAACCAGCCGCTGCCAGCTGTAAACAAAATCCTGCGCGGTTACCGGCGTGCCGTCCGACCAGCGGGCATTATCACGCAGGGTAAACGTCCAGATGCGATTGTCGTTACTTTTCCACTGGGTAGCGACGCCGGGAACGATCTCCCCTTTTTCGTTCTGATTTACCAGCCCTTCGTAAAGATCGCGAATAACCTGGATTTCCGGTAGTCCGACCGCTTTAGCCGGGTCAAGCGTTGCCGGCTCATCTTTAATATGACGAACCAGCTCCTGCTTCTCTGCCAGTACCGTGCCTTTGGGAACCTCCGCAGCATATGACAGAGAAATGCTGCTCACCAACAGCGCACAACAGGTGACTGAAACAGAGTGCTTCATAAGATTCCCTCAAAACGGCTTATCAATGATGGCGTAATTATTTGTTTCGCCTTATAGAAATGCAAATAACTTCCGGCAAAAAATTGATGCGACAACGAAAAACACGAACACGTGAAAACGATTTGATTATCGGCGAATTTTGCACAACACTGCGAAACATCACTTCAGCATTCAGAGACGCCTATGACCGTTACCCGCCCTCGTGCCGAACGTGGCGCATTTCCGCCCGGAACTGAACATTATGGTCGCTCCCTGCTAGGCGCGCCGCTGATCTGGTTTCCGGCGCCCGCCGCCGATCGCGAAAGCGGTCTGATTATCGCAGGAACGCACGGCGACGAGAATTCATCCGTAGTTACGCTTTCCTGCGCGCTGCGCACGCTTACGCCGTCGCTGCGCTGCCATCATGCGATCCTCGCGGTCAATCCGGATGGCTGTCAGTTAGGGCTTCGCGCCAACGCCAATGGCGTCGATCTTAACCGTAATTTTCCCGCCGCAAACTGGAAGGCCGGAGAGACGGTGTATCGCTGGAACAGCGCCGCCGCAGAACGCGACGTCGTACTGTTGACGGGAGACCGTCCCGGTTCGGAACCTGAAACCCAGGCGTTGTGCCAGCTTATTCACCGTATTCACCCCGCATGGGTAGTCTCTTTTCACGATCCGCTGGCCTGTATTGAAGATCCCGCCAGCAGCGAGCTGGGGGATTGGCTGGCGCAGGCGTTTGCGCTGCCCCTGGTGACCAGCGTCGGTTATGAAACGCCCGGATCTTTCGGCAGCTGGTGCGCGGATCTGGGTTTGCACTGCATCACGGCCGAATTTCCGCCGATCTCCTCTGACGAAGCCAGCGAAAAATATTTGCAGGCGATGTCCAGCCTGCTGCGCTGGCATCCTACAGATGCAATTGCCCGGTCGTAAAACGTAGCGCAGGCTCCACGTCGACCGCCAGCCACGTGGGGCCATCGAGATCCGCATACGTCACCTGCGGAGTGAGCGGCAGCGCGGCGGCGATCGCCCGCGACGTGCACAGCATACAGCCCAGCATCAGCGCAAAACCCTGCGCCTGCGCTTCTGTCGCCAGCGCCAGCGCCTCGGTCAGGCCACCGGTTTTATCGAGCTTAATATTGATCATTTCATAACGTCCGCGCAGCGCCTTCAGGCTGCTGCGGGTATGGCAGCTCTCATCGGCGCAGATCGGTAACGGATGAATAAAATTCTCCAGCGCGACATCATCCTGGGCGGGCAGCGGCTGTTCCAGCATCGCCACGCCGAGATCGGCTAACAGCTGGCAACGCGCCGCTAAGCCTTCCGCGCGCCAGGACTCATTGGCATCAACGATAAGCGTCGCCTCCGGCGCCGCCGAACGAATCGCCACTATCCGCTCGCTGATAAGCCGGTCGTCCAGCTTTACCTTTAGCAGTCGCGCTCCGGCCTCCCATAGCGCCGCGGCGCTGGCAGCCATCTGTTCCGGCGTGCCTATCACCACGGTTTGCGCGGTAGTGACAGAAGCGTTCAGCGTCACGCCGGTATATTCCGCCAGCGTTTGCTGCTGCTGGCGGGCGCTCAGATCCCACAGCGCGCAGTCGACGGCGTTACGCGCAGCGCCAGCGGGAAGGAGTTGCTGCAGCTGCTGGCGGGTCAGCCCCTTCTCCAGCTGTGGGACGATACTCATAATCTGCGCCAGCACCGATGCGTCGCTTTCACCATAGCGCGGATAGGGAGTGCATTCGCCACTCCCTTTCACCCCGTCTTCTTCCAGTTCAACCACCACCACGCGCGCTTCGCTGCGACTGCCACGGGCAATCACAAAGGGAGTATGTAACGGCCAGGCTTCTTCGTATACCTTCACAGATCTCATCTTCTCTCCTCAAGCAATAACGTGGTCGTTTGTGCGTTACGCAGAAATAGCGTTTGCCGTGTGATTAAGTGTTGGCATAAACTAGCCGTGAAGTTAACTATATGTAAACAGGAAGATAACCATGTCACAAACCGTTCATTTCCAGGGCAACCCGGTTGCAGTCGCCAACGCCATTCCTCAGGCAGGTAGCAAGGCGCAGCCTTTTACCCTCGTGGCAAAAGATCTGTCTGACGTCGCGCTCAGCCAGTTCGCTGGCAAACGTAAAGTGCTGAACATTTTTCCAAGCATTGATACCGGCGTATGCGCAGCATCGGTACGTAAATTTAATCAACTGGCCACCGAACTGGAAAACACCGTGGTGCTGTGCGTTTCCGCGGATCTGCCGTTCGCGCAGTCCCGTTTCTGCGGCGCGGAAGGTCTGAGCAATGTGATTACGCTTTCCACCCTGCGTAACGCTGAGTTCCTGAAGAATTATGGCGTGGAAATCACCGAAGGCCCCCTGAAAGGCCTCGCCGCACGCGCCGTTGTGGTGATTGATGAAAACGACAACGTCATTTTCAGTCAGCTGGTTGATGAAATTACCACCGAACCCGATTATGCTGCGGCGCTGGACGTGCTGAAAGCGTAACCGACAACCCTCAATACATTTTTGCCGGATGGCGGCTGACGCCTTATCCGGCCTACGGTCCGAATCATTTCTCTGTGGCACATCGCCGGATGGCGGCTAGCGCCTTATCCGGCCTACAGGCTACCTACGCATTAGCCCGTAGGCCTGATAAGCGTAGCGCCATCAGGCATTCCAGACCAGATTCCCCTTCCCTTATTCTTCGCCTCTCTTCTGGCTCAGCCCATATTCACGCAGCTTGTTGGCAATCGCGGTGTGCGAGACGCCAAGCCGTTTTGCCAGTTTACGCGTGCTGGGATAACTACGATAAAGCTGCGTTAACACCGAACGTTCGAAGCGGCTGGTAATTTCATCCAGTGACCCTTCCATCGCATCTTCCCCTGGCGCCGCAGCCGAGGCGTCGTAATCAGGCAGTAAAATATCCTGCGGGCGCAGCTCGTAGCCATCAAGCTGCGTCAGCGCCCGGTAGATGGCGTTTTTCAGCTGCCGGACGTTGCCAGGCCAGCCGTAGCGGGTGAGCACCGTACTCAAATCAGCGGACAGTTTTGGTCGCGGTACGCCCTGCTCGTCGGCAAAGCGCGCCACGAACAGCTCGGTCAGCGGCATGATATCCTGCGGGCAGTCGCGCAGCGGCGGCAGATTCAGGGTCAGTACGTTAAGCCGGTAATAGAGGTCTTCGCGGAACAGGCCTTTTTGCACCAGTTCGACCAGATTCTTCTGGGTCGCGCAGATAACGCGCACATCCACATGCACTTCATGATCCTCTCCCACGCGGCGGAACGTACCGTCGTTCAGAAAACGCAGCAGCTTGGTCTGCATGCGCGGCGACATTTCGCCGATTTCATCCAACAGCACTGAACCGCCGTTCGCCTGCTCGAAAAAGCCTTTCTTGCCTTCCGGCGCATGGCCAAACAGTTCGCTTTCAACCGCATCTTCCGGTATGGAGGCGCAGTTGAGCGCCAGATAGGGCTTACCCGCGCGCGGGCTGGCCTGGTGACAGGCATGAGCGAACAAATCTTTGCCGGTGCCGGTATCGCCGGTGATTAGCAGCGGCGCGCTCAGCATCGCCAGCTTGCGCGCCTGCTCGACGACGTGCTTCATCTTCGCGCTGACCGCGACAATCTGGCTGAAAGCGCTCACGTCCTGCGTGGTCAGATTCTGCAGCTGGCGACCCATACGAATCGTTGAACGCAGCATCACCACCGCGCCGGTCAGCATCTGCTGCTCGTTTTCCCCTTGCAGATAGACCGGGGTAATTTCCATCAGGAAATTCTGTCCGTTAATCACCACATGCTCGTTATGCGACGTCTGCGGGTTGCCCTCCAGCCAGCGCTGAAAGTTAAAACCGTTGATCAGCTGCGCGGCGGTATGACTGCGCATCCGCTCAGGATTGAGCGTAAATAATTGACAGCTCGCCGGGTTCGCCATCTCGATTTTGCTTTTCAAATCCAGCGATAAAACAGGTTCCGGCATTGCCTCAAGCAGCGCGCTCAGCGCCAGATGCTCACGTTCAGAGGGCATCCACGGCACAGTGCGCACGTCCGTGACGCCCGAAATGCGGCGAATTTCCGCCATCAGGCTGCTGAAGCTGGTGAACTCCAGTTCGGCAAAATTAAGGTAAATCCGCCCAATCGGATCGATCTCAATACCGCGTAAATCAATGCTGCGCAGCACCAACAGGTCGAGTAATTCACGGGTAAGACCAAGACGATCTTCACAAAAGACTTCCAGACGCATGGGGAGAACCTTCACCTGAATAAAAAAACGATAGATATGATGATAAGCTATGAATGGAATAGCAGGAAGGATTCTGTCAACAAATATTGACAGCGTGCTGGAAAAACAGGCGTTTCGGCGTAAAGCTACGCGTTCAACGCCGGTACAGTCAGGATTTGTCGCGGGCGGCGGCGTTTTTCTGCAAGGTTTCTTTCAGCTGGCCTGTCAGCTGACGACGAAAATCGCCCAGCCGCGGTTTGTCGCCGTCGATCCACGGCAGCGGGCGGCAAAGCTCCATCGCCTTAATGCCCAGGCGCGCCGTTAACAGCCCAGCGCCGATACCCTGCGCGGCGCGGGTCGATAAGCGCGCGGCAAGGTCCTGCGAGATCCAGTCCATCCCCACCTCTCTTACCAGTTCGCTGGCACCGGCAAAGGCGATATTCAGCAACACCAGACGGAACAGGCGCAGGCGGCTGTAGTAGCCCAGTTCAATACCGTACAGGGCGGCGATACGGTTAATCAGACGCAGGTTGCGCCAGGCGATAAACGCCATATCCACCAGCGCCAGCGGGCTGACGGCGATCATTAACGTCGACTCCGCCGCCGAGCGGCTGATTTCACGCCTGGCCTGCGCATCCAGCACCGGCTGCACCAGATGAGCATACAGGCTGACAATTTCCCGATCGTTCTGCGTTTCATGTATTGAGGCATACCAGCGTTGCAGCGCCGGATGCGACTGATCAATTCCCGCCTGCCGCGCCAGTTTTTCACAGAAGGCGCGCGCCTTGCCGGTCCCGTGACTGTGCAGCAGCTCCCGCGCTTCATCGCGCTCATGGGCCCGCTGACGTAAGCGCCACAGACGCCGCCATTCCGTCACCACCGATCCGACGCCAGCGCCGATAATCAGCGCCCCGGCGGCACAGCCCCCCAGCGCCACCCAGTCCTGGGTTTGCCAGGCATTCATCGTCCATTGGACGCCCTGACCCACCACGCTTGCGCCAAACAGCGCCAGTCCGCCCAGTACCATTTTGCGCCACAGGCTGCGTTTGGGCCGCAATGCCGCGTCAATAACGGCTTCAGCCTGCCCTTCTTCTGCCGGTTCATCCACATTTACCGGCGCGAAGCTTTGCGCCTGGCTTTCGCTGAACGTCTGCTGCGCCTTAAACGTCGGGATCTGCTCGACCTCAAGCGGACCGGTGAAATCAATACGCGGTTTTAACGGTTCGCTCATCGCAATTTATCTCCTATTAAAAACTCCAGCGCGGCATCCAGACGGATATGCGGCAACGGCTGATCGACATCCATTTTTTGCGGGCGAAACGCCTCAAACTGGAAGCCCTGACTCTCCCAGAATGCCTGCCCCGGCAGACGTGAAGGGACTTCGCCGGGATAGACGGTCAGCGGCGCGCCGTCGCTCAGCCGATGCCCGCGCAGCGCCGGGATCTTTTCACCGTTCAGGTCAATCAGCCCGCCGGTGGTAGCCTGCACGGAGGCCAGCCCCAGACAGTCCATACTGATCCCCTCAAACGCCGCGTTCTGCCAGGCATCCTGAACTAACTGCTGTAACAGCGAAACCATGTTGGCGTGTTGGTCGATAGTGACATGATCGGCCTTCGTGGCGGCAAACAGCAGTTTGTCGATCACCGGCGAAAACAGCCTGCGGAACAGCGTGCGCTGTCCGTAGTGAAAACTTTGCATCAGCTGAGTCAGCGCCAGGCGCATATCGTTGAACGCCTGCGGCCCGCTGTTCAGCGGTTGCAGGCAGTCCACCAGCACGATCTGGCGATCGAAACGCAAAAAATGGTTTTTATAAAATCCTTTTACCACTTTTTCGCAGTAATAGTTGAAGCGTTCGCGCAGCATCCCGGCGTTGGTCTGCTTACCCGCCTGCGCCAGTTTTGCTTCTCCCCAGGCGTCGACGTCCGGCCACGGGAAAAACTGCAGCGCCGGAGCGCCGGCCATATCGCCGGGCAGGACAAAGCGTCCTGGCTGGATAAAATGCAGCCCCTGCTGTTTGCACTGATGCAGATAATCGGTCCATGCGGCGGCGATCTCCGCCAGCCGGTTTTCATCGGCAGACGCCAGCGGGTCTAATCCTTCACACAGCTGCCGCCATGTTGCCGACCACCCGGCACGTTGCCCCTGTAACAGACCGGTCATTTGCCGCGACCAGCTCAGGTAATCCTGCGCCAGCATCGGCAGGTCGAGCAGCCATTCCCCGGGATAATCGACAATTTCCAGATACAGAGTGGCGCTGTCCTTGAAATGACGCAGCAGGGAATCTTTGGATTTGTAGCGCAGCGCGAGACGCATTTCGCTTACGCCGCGGGTCGGCGTCGGCCAGTTCGGCGGATCGCCATACAGCTGGGCCAGCCCTTCATCATAGGTAAAGCGCGGAATACCAAAGTCACGCTGCGGTACGCGTTTTACCCCAGACAGACGTTCTTCACGCACGGCGCTCAGCAGCGGTAAACGCGCTCCGGCGTGAATATTCAGCAGCTGATTAACCATCGCGGTAATAAACGCCGTTTTCCCGCTCCGGCTCAGTCCGGTGACGGCCAGGCGTAAATGCCTGTCCACGCCGCGATTGACCAGCGCGTTGAGTTCATTGGTGAGTCTCTTCATCGCCATCCCGTTATGCCTGAAGGCCAGCAAAAATTATAACGTATAGGTTATAAGATGGGGACAGGCTGTTGATTATCAAGCGGGTATGGAGGTGTCGGCCTGACCTGTACGCAAGCAAGTTAATCAACAATAAAGAGCTTTGCGCCTGTACTTGTTCTTGACTGATGTCGCTCGGCGTTATCGCCAACCTGGTAACTCATTCCCGACTTCAGGACAAATTCACGTCCATCTTCCAGCACGGTTTGTAACTCGCCTTCCATGCAAAAAAGGATATGTCCTTTTTGACACCAATGGTCCGCCAGGTAGCCAGGAGTATACTCAACCATACGTACACGGATTTGGCTGGGCTTGTTACCAAAGAACTGTGTGCGCCAGTAAGCAATGCCAGTTTCTCCCGGATGCTCGGTCCTTTCGACTTCATTCCAGTTCGTTGTGCCAAAAGCAAACGTATCCATCTTCATTCTGTTGACCTCTGCGTGAATATGAGTTCTGACGTTCAATTTTGAACGCCTCACAAATTTTTAACATCATATATTCATTTGAGCCAGAGAATAGTCATTGATTAACGATTATTGCAGCCATGCGTACCGGTAAATGTAAACTCATATCCGGTCTGGGGGATCCGAATCAGGCTTGAACTGAAATCTGGCCCCGTTCAACATGCCTTTAGCCAGGCGCGGATACAATTATTCTCAAATGGTTATAAAGGTGGCGCTTTCACCCGGGGTTGTTTTTATTTTCCTGATAGCCGTTCCCTTAACTCTTCTGTTGTTATTACGGAAGCAAAATCAGCGGCCAGAAGCGCGAGCGTAATGTCCAGGATGGTTTTTGCCCCTGGTTCGCCGCCGTTAAGTGCAAAACTAATAACAGCATCCTGAATCACCGTCATGTTAAGACCTGCGTCAGCTCCGGCTCTGACCGTCGACGTGACGCAAAATCCGGCAACGGCGCCAATAACAATACACGTTGAGATCTGATGTTTTTTTAAATACGTTAATAATCCGGTTGAGCTGAATGCAGATGAGGTATTTTTTACAAATACAGGCTCGCCGTGTTTTTCTTCAAATCCTGTTACAGGCTGAGAAAAGGGGGAACTGTGGTGCAATAACGATCCTTCCTCAGTGGAGTGATGCCGTATGTGTATCACCGGGCGCATGCTGTTTCTGAAGATTTCCAGAATGTCACGCATGTTATCTGTCGCGTTAAGAGGGAACGTTTCCACCCCCTGATTCATCCTGTCGGTCACATAATTTTGCATATCAACAACCAGTAATGCAGTAGCCATTAGCTCTCCTGAAGACTATAAAGTATAAAAAATAATTCCCGCCGGGAATTTATCTCATTGTTAATTGCTCTGTCGTTCTTATCCAACCTGTTTCTGCACGTAATCCACGTAAAGCAGCCTGCCCGAAAGACTGATAGTGTTCAAGCCCTCCTCCAGATACTGCCCTGTATACCGTACAAAACATGAACGTTATGGCAGAAATTAAGGCGTAAGAGATGATATTCAGGTGAAAGAACTCTCAGCCGCGATAATGGGCTAGTGCACACCAGAAACCCTCTTGCTTAAAGTATTAATTCTGACATTTAAATCTATTATAAGCATTCTTTTCAGTATTAATTGCCTGATGCTGCGACATTCCACTGCATGATTAACTGTAGAAATATTCACTCCCCATTTATAACATATCTTCCTGCTCCAACTGTCAGCTAACAGAAATAGTTCGGTTGATCACACATTTCTCAATCTTCAGAAATAAACCTGTCCGGAATAAGATATTTCTACGGATTATCCCCCCATGGAGTGAAAAAAATAACACAATAAAAATCAAAGGATTAACAACTCTTGCCAACACAACAGATCTGTTGTTAATATTTATTTAGCGAATATAATATTTATCAGGAATGGAATCAGCAGTGAAAAGCTGAAATCTCCGCGCACAGGAAAAGGAAGACATATGCCACTGACGTTAATTCCAGCTATTTAGCTCAATCACCCCGCCTGTTATCGACTCTGATGGAGATCCGGTCCCCGAATCTCCAGGGTAGCCCTACGCCGTCAATCGGCTTATATGGAGCATTACTGAAAAGGATCGTCTATGAAAATTACTGCATTCAGAAAGTTCAGCGAAACACAGCGTGTATTTGGCCTGGGTATCTGCTGTCTTGGTCTTGCCGTCTATCCCGGCTATGCGCAGGCAGCAACAATTGGCAGCCAGACCGGTGTTCTGATTGAAGTCAGCGACGGAGACCACATCATTGCCGATACCGCTGATTACGGCTTTTTTGGCGTAAAGACCGATGCGGGCCAGCAGGCTACCGTCAGGCTCGGCAGCGGGGTCACCGTCACCGCGGACGATCCTGACAATAGCGCCAGAGGCGTTATGGTTCAGGGAGCAGACAGTGTTCTGACCGCCGATCGGCTGACAATAAACGTCAGTGGCAAGAACGCCAAAGGGCTCTGGCTCTCCTCAGACACCATTCAGGCCGATCTTGGCGCAGGAAGCGTTATTACTGCATCGGCTTCAGACGGTTCGGCAGAAGGCGTTATTGTCGAAAATGGCTCTGCCCTGACGGCTGACCAACTGACGGTAGAGGTGACCGGCGACAACAACAACAAGGGACTGAATATCAGTGATTATGGTAGCCGCGCTGACCTTGGGAGCGGGAGTGTTATCAGCACCAACGGCATTAACAGCACCGGCATTTTCGTCGCGGGCCTCAACGGTAACGCCGCCTTGGGAGCGGCACAACTGACCGCCACTGAACTTTCCATAAAGGCTGAAGGGTACGGCGCTTACGGGATAAACATTCAGAAGGATGCCGTGGTCGATATCGGCACGGGCAGCGTCATCACCGCAGCAGGCAAATACGCCATGGGGATCTGGAACTTAGGGCAGTTCAGCGCTGACGGTCTGACGATTGATGTGCAGGGAGACAACGCTAACGGCATCGAAGTGCGGAGCGGCAGCGCAACGGTGGGCGCAGACAGTCATATCAGTTCAGCGACAGGAAACGCACTGGTCGCATCCGATTCAGACGCCACAATAATTTTCAGAGGTTCAGACAGCGCACGCAATACGCTCTTTTCTGGCGGCTCCGCTGCTTCGGCCCAGACGCCGGAATCTTCCATCACACTCTCTGACACGGACATCACGGTTGATCGCGGTGGTAACCTAGCGCTGGGATTATGGGCGATGAATGGCGGGACCATCAGCGGGGAAAATCTGAGCGTGACCGGCGCTGCGGGTACGGTGGGTCTGTATGTCATGACCAGAGGCCATATCGACCTGACAGGCGATCTCTCTGTCTCGATGGCCTCAGCGGACGAGATAGCCTTTTACTCCGCGCATTATGAAGGCTATGCCCCGGGCAGCATCAGTGCGACAGGAAAAATGCTGATTGCCGGCAGCGTATATGCCCGTGGAGGGGAAATCGATATCGCTATGGCCCCCGGTTCGTTATGGACCGGGAAAGCCTTAAGCGATAACGTCAACGGCGGCTACCTGAATATCTCACTGAATGACAGCGTCTGGAATATCTCCGGCAGTTCAAATCTGGATAACCTCTCCCTGACCGGCTCGACGGTGGACTTCGCCAGCATGGCCAGCGATCCCGATGTTTTCAGTACGCTCACCGTCGCCAGCCTGAGCGGCAACGGGTCGTTCGTGATGCGTACAGACCTGGTCGGAGACGGTAACGGCGTTAACAATGGCGGCGATTTACTCAGGGTGACCGGCAGCAGTGCGGGAAGCCATCTGCTGACCTTCAAAAACCAGGGGAGTATGGCCACGACCGGCAATGAGGTGCTCACCGTGGTCGAAACCGCTGATGGCGGCGCATCATTTACCGCGGCTTCTGATATTGAACTGGGTGGATACCTGTACCGCGTGCGGCAGAACGGAACGGACTGGGAACTCTATTCTTCCGCACAGGCTCCCGATCCTGTACCGACTCCGGAGCCAGCGTCGATACCAGAACCAGCACCAACGCCGGTCCCTGCCCCCGCGCATGGCAGGCCGCAGCTGACCAGTGCAGCGGATGCCGGTGGAAACTATCTCAACGTGGGCTATGTGCTCAGCTATGTGGAAACCAGCACTCTGATGCAGCGGATGGGCGATCTGCGCCAGCAGGGCGGCCAGGGTGATATGTGGATCAGAGGCTACGGCGGTAAGGCGGACAGCTTTGCCGGTGGCAGTCTGGACGGGTTCAGCATGAACTACAGCGGGTTCCAGATCGGCGCGGATAAACGCGTGTCTGAAGACCTGCCGCTGTCAGTCGGTCTGTTTTTAGGTACCACCCGCGCCTCACCTGATTACCGGGGCGGTGATGGCTCCGTACGCTCAGACTATGCGGGGCTGTATGCCAGCTGGATTGCGGCAAATGGCTTCTACAGCGATCTGGTGCTCAAAGGCAGCCGGCAGAAAAACAGTTTTACGGTCCGCGACAGCCAGAATAACCGGGTGTCCGGCAATGGCAACTCGTCAGGCGTCAGCGTCTCGCTGGAAGCGGGACAGCGGTTTGCCCTGCCGGTGACAACAGCCGGTTTTTACGCCGAGCCTCAGCTGCAGTTCACCTGGAACCACCAGAACTCCACCGGAATGCGGGCCAGCAACGGGCTTGACACTGATCTGGGCAGCTACGAATCCCTTCTGGGACGGGCCAGCCTTCTGCTAGGGTATGAGAAGGAGACGGGCAACAGTCGGGTGAACGTCTACCTGAAAACGGGCGCCATCCGGGAATTTGCAGGCGACACATCGTTCACCCTCAATGGCTCGCGGGAGAGTCACAGCTTCAGGGGCAACGGCTGGAACAACGGGCTGGGCGTCAGCGCGCAGTTTAACAATGCTCACACGCTGTACCTGGAGGTCGACAGTACATCGGGGGAGACGTTTAACCAGCGTCAGGTAAATGCCGGATATCGCTTCAGCTTCTGATGGCGTGAAGCGCTGACTCTCCCCTCCTGTTCTAACCCGGTAGGCGATTGCCGGGTTTTTTAATACAGGGTCAGGCAACCAGGCGCCTAGACTTCAATCCCCTTCTGCTTCAGCTCTTTTCTGATTATCCGTTTAATCCATGCGGATACTGATGCGTCACCATCCATAGACAATGCTTTTTGGATGCCTGCTTCCAGTTCTGGCTCGACACGTAACGCAATTTGTTTATTTCCTTTCTTTTTGAATTCTACCGTTGACATGTGTCAGACACCTGCATTACATTGATAATCGTAAGACAAGTGTAAGTCAATTGTCATACAGAAACAACGAAACCCGGCAGTGCGCGAACACATACCGGGTTTCTCACCACAACATTATACGAGGTAATGCTATGGCTGATGCTAATAGTACCACTAACGCCTGCTCTGCGTCTTTTTCTCTTCCACCGGAAGCCAATCTGCTTCACTTTCCGCTGGCCGACGCCTTCCGCCATCTTGACTGCAGTCTGCTCACCGCCGAAGAAAATCTGGCGATCTCTTTTGGCTGCGAAGAAACGCTGGCCGGGCTTTACCATACGCTGAATTTTATCGGCGAAAGTCTGGTCACAATGGTGTGTGACAGGCGCGAACGTTTTGCCCCTGAGAGCGTATGCCAGTTGGGTCACAGCCTGATGAACATCAGCCAGCTGATCCCCGCGCTGGCGCTTCTCGAAGCCAAAGCCGATCGGCAGCTTTTTGCCGCGCCGCAAAACATTATCGCGTAGCGATGAATTATTTATGAGCGCCGTCTGGCGCTCTTTCGTACAATAGCGGCGTTTTTATATACGGCTCATTTTATGAATCTCAACCGGTTTTGCTATTTACTGCTGGCCTGCGCAGCGCCCGGCAGCGTTTTTACACCGCATCCCTTTGTTATATGGCTCCTGCTCGCCAGCCTCCTGACGCTGGTAATTTACGGCGTCGACAAACTGGCCGCGCGTAAAGCCTGGCGCAGAGTGCCGGAGTCCACGTTACTGACGTTCGGGCTTCTGGGCGGGTGGCCCGGCGCGATTGCAGGTCAGCAACTCTTTCGCCATAAAACGCAAAAGCAGCCCTTCAGAAGGTACTTTTTCGCCAGCGTGCTGCTGAACCTCCTGGCAATGACGGCGATTTATCTGTACTGCCCCTGGCCCCTTTTCTGAACGGCATTTACGCGCGAATGAATCTTCCGGCGCAGGCCGAGTATTCTATACTTTCAATGATTTTTTCCCTTAATCACAGGAGAACACCATGCTGGAACTTCGCCCTGATTGCGAATGCTGCGCTCGCGATCTGCCGCCAGAATCAACAGAGGCCTGGATCTGCTCGTTCGAATGTACTTTTTGCATTGATTGCGTAACGCAAACCCTTAACGGCCATTGCCCGAACTGCGGCGGTGAGCTGGTGCGGCGTCCGGTACGCCCCAAAGCCGCCCTGCAAAGATATCCGGCATCGACGGTGCGTCGCCATAAACTACAGACAAACGTTAACGCTTAGCCTTCGCTTTTTGGTCAGGTTGTTGATTATTCAATGTGTTCTGTTGTCAACGCCAGCCTAACTCCATAAGATGGGTGCCATTAACTCTCTGAAGGAGTTCCTGGATTATGTCCCCCACTATTTATGATATCGCTCGCGTGGCGGGCGTGTCGAAGTCGACGGTTTCGCGGGTGCTGAATAAGCAAACCAATATTTCACCCGAAGCGCGTGAGAAAGTGCTGCGCGCCATCGACGAATTACAGTATCAGCCCAACAAACTGGCGCGCGCCCTGACCTCCTCCGGCTTCGACGCCATTATGGTTATCTCCACCCGTTCCACCAAAACTACCGCCGGAAACCCCTTCTTCTCTGAAGTGCTGCACGCCATTACCGCCAAAGCGGAAGAAGAAGGTTTCGACGTGATCCTGCAAACGTCGCGCAGCAGTGAGGACGATTTACAGAAGTGTGAAAGCAAAATTAAGCAGAAGATGATTAAGGGCATTATTATGCTCAGCTCCCCTGCGGATGAATCCTTTTTTGCCCGGCTGGATAACTATGATATTCCGGTGGTGGTTATCGGCAAAGTGGAAGGTCAGTATGATCACGTTTATTCCGTCGATACCGATAATTACCGCGACAGCATTGCGCTTACTGATGCCTTAATTGACAGCGGTCACCGGCATATTGCCTGCCTGCACGCGCCGCTGGATTATCACGTTTCCGTCGATCGGGTGAATGGCTATAAAACCAGCCTCAGCGCACATCAGCTGACTATTCGCGACAAATGGATTATCGACGGCGGCTATACCCATGAAAGCGCGCTGTCCGCGGCAAGAGCATTACTGAGCGAGCGCACATTGCCGGATGCCGTCTTTGCTACGGACAGTCTGAAGCTGATGAGCCTATATCGCGCGGCGGCGGAGCTGAATATTGCGATTCCGCAACAGCTTGCCGTGGTGGGCTACAGTAATGAGATGCTGTCGTTTATTCTGACACCGCCGCCAGGCGGCATTGATGTGCCGACGCAGGAGCTGGGCGAAAAAAGCTGCGATCTGTTATTTCAGTTAATACGCGGAAAAAAAGAGCTGGAAAATATCATCGTCAGTACGCAGATGAGTTTTGCCGGGTCAATTTAATGTGTCTTGTCCAGTCAATTTAATGCCTGATGGCGCTTCGCTTATCAGGCCTACAGCACTTCGCTTATCTGGCGCGCAGTATAATGGAAATAACGGGGCACTATTATGCCCCGCCACCGTTAAAAGGCGTAATTCACGCCGACGCCCGCATAATGGAATTTATCGCTGTCGCCTTCATCGTGATCCTGCCATTCGAAGGCGTATTCCAGAGTCATAGATAAGCCATTCTGGAAGTCATAGGCGTAGAGCATTCCCAGACGGTTAAAATCATGACCTTCGCGCGCGATATCATCCTGCCAGTCCCAGTTGCTCCAGCGATCCAGGCCGATGCGGGTATAAGGCGTCAGCGTGGTATTGCCCAGCGCAATGGGCAAATAGGCGCGAATTTCCTGCGTCGAGAACTCGCCGTTATTACGCGATGAATCAAGGTTAAAACCGCGTTCGAGGTAATAATTGGTCACCACGGAGAAGGTGTCGTTAATACTCCACGTAAAGCCCGTCTCGGTCTCGACGCGGCTGTCCGCATAGCCGGTGGTCGACAGGTCATTGACGAACTGATACATCGACAGCCAGCCGCCGAAGCGGACATCGTCGCTGATTTTAATATCCCAGTCCGGCTGTACTTTCCAGCGCTGCATATTCGCGGTGTCTTTACCAGGCTCATTAACGTAGTGATAGCCATAATTACGAAAACCGCCGGTCAGACCAATGCTCACCGCGTCGCTTTCAAGGAACTGGTAGCGCACTTCCAGCTCCGGACGGTCAAACCAGCTGCCACGGGTGCCCGCGCTATAATCCACCGGCCCTTCCTGATAATACGTCAGCGAGATTTTCCACGGTCCGTTGGCGGCGTTGAAATAAATGGAAGGCTCTGCCAGCCCGTCCATATCTTCGCCCTGACCCTCCACGTTTTCTATTTCGTACATCGCGCCAACGTTAAAATGCCAGTCATTATTTTCAGCAGCCTGCGCGCAGGCCATTCCCGCGCACATCAGCAGCGCAGTAGAGGACAATAAGGTTTTCATTGTTATTCCTTGTTAAAGTACCAGTAAATAAAATGTGCTAAAGCCCGGGGAAACAGGTTCCCCGTTTTTTATTAAATCGAGTCTTCGCTTTCGGCATCAAAGAAATGGCATTTCGCCATATCAAAATGAATGGTGATATTATCTCCTGCGTAATAATCATTAACCGCACCGGCACGGACCACCAGCTCGTGCCCCCCGATGGTGGTGTACAGCATAAATTCCGCGCCGGTCAGCTCCGCGACGCTTATTTTTGCCGCCACGCTATTCTCTTGTTGTGATTCAGGATGTATGTCTTCCGGGCGGATGCCCATAATGACGGCTTTATGCTCGTATCCCTGCGCATTTAAAGCCTGTAATTTGTCCTGCGGAATGGTTAATTTCAGGGTTTCCGTCACGAACTAATTGCCGACGATCGCGCCGCGAATAAAATTCATGGCCGGAGAGCCAATAAATCCGGCGACGAACATATTTGCCGGATGGTTATAAACCTGCTTCGGCGCGCCAACCTGCTGCACGATGCCATCTTTCATAATGACGATTCGCGTCGCCATGGTCATCGCTTCGGTTTGATCGTGCGTGACGTAAATCATGGTGGTGTTCAGCTTCTGGTGCAGCTTGCTGATTTCCGCCCGCATCTGTACGCGCAGTTTGGCGTCGAGATTCGACAGGGGTTCATCCATCAAAAACACCCCGGCTTCCCGGACGATGGCGCGTCCTAACGCCACGCGCTGACGCTGTCCGCCGGAGAGCGCGCCGGGCTTACGCTTCAGATAGTCACGTAAACCGAGGATCTGCGCCGCCCAGTTAACGCGCTCATCAATAATCGCGGCGTCAATTTTCTGCATTTTCAGGCCGAAGGCCATGTTGTCGTAAACCGTCATATGCGGGTAAAGCGCATAGTTCTGAAAGACCATCGCAATATTGCGCGACTTCGCCGGAACGTCGTTCACCCGTTTACCGTCGATCAGCAGATCCCCGCCGCTGATCTCTTCCAGCCCGGCAATCATGCGCAGCGTGGTCGATTTACCGCAGCCCGACGGACCAACAAAAACAATGAACTCCTTGTCAGCTATCTCAAGATTAAAGTCCTTCACCACGTGAACATGGTTGTCGTAAATTTTCTGAATATGTTGCAACGAGAGCTGTGCCATAGTGATCCCTTTACTTGTCGTGTTGCCAGAAAGCCGATAAGCACGGCCACGTCAGAAATTCCGTTGCCGGAAGCAGTAAATCCGCCCCCGTTAAGCCCGTTCCGATGCCCACCGAACGCATACCGCTGGCGTTGATCGCCTCAATCCCCGCCTGCGCGTCCTCTATGCCGATACAGGCCTGCGGCGGTACGCCCAGCCCCTGACAGGCGGCGAGAAAAATCGCCGGGTCCGGTTTGGATCGCGCGACCTGCCCGGCATCGGCGCAGTAATCAAAAAAGCGCTCAAGCTCCAGCGCCTGTAAAATGGCCGGGGCATTCAGCGAGACGGACGCCAGGCCAGTCGCAATGCGGTTCGCGCGCAAATCACACAGCAATTCCCGGATGCCCGGCAGCACCGAATCCGCGGTTAAATCGCGCAGCGAATTGACGTACAGCGCATTCTTGCGCGCGGCCAGCGCGTCGCGCTCCTGCTCGCTGAACGCCGCCTCTTTGCCGCCGTGGCGCAAAATGCGCGCCAGCGATTCACCGCGACTGATCCCCTTCAGGCTGTGATTGAACGCTTCATCAATCTCAATCCCCACTTCTGCGGCAATCTGTCGCCAGGCAAGAAAATGCAGATGCGCGGTGTCGGTAATGACGCCGTCAAGGTCAAAGACAATAGCCTGCAGTTTCATTCACCCTCCCTGCATGTGGTAGCGGTCCCATTAACAGACAAAATAAAGTTACCCTCGCCGCAGACGGTCTGCATTGTGCCGTTCAGGCAGAGTGTGACCGGCCGGGAGCTGGCAATACGCACCTGCTGATGGCTCAATGAAATTTGCATTTCGCTGCCCTGCCAGCGCAGCGGAAAGGTCAGCTGTCGCCATGCTTCCGGTAGCGCAGGATTCAGATGCAGAATCCCCTCCCGCACGCTTAATCCGCCGAATCCCTGGATCGCCCCCAGCCAGATAGCGCCCGTCGCCGCTGCGTGAATGCCGTCGTCGCTGCTGTGCGGGTCGTCGCCGAGATCGATTAGCGTCCCTTCCCGCCAGAAGCGATAGCCCTGCCCGGCGTCGCCGCAGCGCGCCGCGACGATGCCGTGAATCGATTTACTCAGTGAGGAATCATGAATAGTGCGCGGTTCATAAAACCGCAGATTCGCCAGACATTCCGCGGCTGAAAAACGCTCCGGCAGCATATAGGTCAGCATCACCACGTCGGCCTGTTTAAGGATCTGCATCTCGTTGACCTCTGCCCGTGAGTAGTCGAGCAGAATCGTCTGCTTACCCGCCTTCGCCTTATAGGCGCTGAGATCGATGACGGGTTTAGTGAGGAAGGTATCATCCTGCGGCACAACGCCTTCCTCATCGGCCTGCGGTAGCCAGAGGTGTGCAAGAAAATGCGCCGCGCGGTGGAAAAACGCCTCGTCTGTACAGCCAAAACGACGGGCAAAATCCAGCGCCTGCGCGACGTTGTAATGCGCCATTGAGTTAGTGAAGGCGTTGTTATTGACATGCTCGGTGTATTCATCCGGTCCAATCACATCATGAATTTCCAGCCGCCCGTTCACTTCGGTAGCGCGGCTGATCCAGAAACGCGCCGTCTCCAGCAACAGGGCCAGCCCTTCGCGGGCCATAAACTGTTCATCCTTCGTCGCCTGCCAGTAAGCGACCACCGCCCAGGCGATATCGGCGACCAGATGATGCTCAGCCTGCGCGGAAGCCACTTTCTGACGCAGCCCGGTGCGAATGTTGATCGCCGCAAACTCCGGAGTCTCTTCTTCCCCGCTGCGGGCGCTCTCCCAGGGAAACAGCGCGCCGTGCCAGCCATTGCGCCGCGCTTTTTCACGCGCAGCCGGCAGATTGTGCCAGCGATAGCGTAACAAACTGCGGGCGATGGACGGTTCGGTAAACAAGTGGAACGGCAGCAAAAAGACTTCGGTATCCCAGAAAACGTGCCCTTTGTAGCCTTCGCCGGTCATGCCCTTCGCGCCAATGCTGCTGCGCTCATCGTGCGCAGGCGTCATGATACGCAGATGATAGAGGGCAAAATCCAGCGCGCGCTGATCGGCATCATCACTGCTGTCGACCGCCACCCGGCAACGCTGCCACCAGTCGCGCCAGTTGGCCGCAGATTGCGCCAGTAATGCGTCGTACCCCTGCGTCGCGCAGCGTTCCAGCTCGCGCTGTCCCTGCCTGGCCCAGGTTTCCAGCGACGTCTCTCTGCCGCATGTCCATTCGATCCAGCTCAGTTTTTCCAGCGTCAGACGCTGGCCCTGCTGTACCTGAGCGGTGCTGTGCTGCATCAGGCGCCGCTCTTTGGCGGTAAAACAGGGCGTGACTTCGCCCTGTACGCGACACCAGGTTGAAATGGCGATATCGCTGCGTCCGTCCTGGGTGGTGTAGATCCCTTGCAGCAGGTGCTGACCAAAAACGCGCACCTGCGTTTCATCCAGATGCTGACGGCCATGGTTGGTTAGCGTGGCGTCGATGCCGGTTGAAAGCGAAATGGTCGCCTCTGCGTCCAGCGGGGTGATCGACAGCGTCATCGCCAGCAGCGGCAGTTGCGTCACCGACGCGAAACGACGGCTTTCGATGGCGAAACGGGCGCCGCCCGGCGCGCGCCACACCAGCGTGCGCTTCAGTTCACCGCTGTTGAAATCCAGCTCACGCCGCCAGCTTTCGACGACGCCGCTGAGCAGAGTAAACATCTCCCCGTTCAGCTCAATGTCTGTGCCAATCACATCCGGCAGGTTCACCAGCTCATTGATCTCTTCTTTACCGGCCCGGTGATACAGCCCGGCAAGATACATGCCGCGCGTCTGCCGGGCGTAAGCTTCTTCATGACTGGCGCGGCAGCCCAGATAACCGTTGCCTGTCGCCAGTAACGAGGCGTATTTGTTCAGGCTGTGCGGGCAAAAGCCCGGATCGGATAACTTCACTGGCTCACTCATAGTTCAACACAGCTTCCTGTTTCGGCGGATTGATACAGCGCGGCAACCAGTTGCTGGATAATAAAGCCCTGTTCGGCGTCGGCAATGGCGACCGGTTCCCCCTGAACGTGATCGACGAAAGCCTCCATGCTGCGATAATGGCGCTTATCGTCCGCGCGATCGTGCTGCAAAAGGACCTCCAGCCTGCCGTGCTTGTCGGTATAGACCTGCGCCGGAAACAGCGTGGCGCCGGCTTTGTCGCCGCAAAAATTGACGTTCATAATGGATTGTTCGGGAATATTCAGCGCAAAAGCGGTTTCGAGACGCAGAATGCTGCCGTTATGAAATTCAATGGTGCCGAACAGCGAATCTTCCACGGTATAGCTCCTGGGATCCCATGAGCCAAACTGACCGCTGTTTTTCCGGGTGCCAATCTTCTGGAAGCTGTGGGCGGTCACCCTCTTCACCAGCGGAAATCCCAGCACGTACATCGCCGCATCCAGCATATGCACGCCTATATCGATCAGCGGCCCGCCGCCCTGGAGCGCTTTATTAGTAAAAACGCCCCAGCCGGGTATCCCGCAGCGGCGCAGCGCCCTGGCATTGGTCACGTAAATCTCTCCGAGAACGCCCTCCGTCACCTGTTCACGTAACAGCTGGGTATCCAGCGCGAAACGATGGTGGAAGTCATAGGCCAGCACCTTCCCCACCCGCCGCGCGGTGTTGCACATCTCCAGCGCCTGCTCCGGGGTCATGGCGGGCGGTTTTTCACACATCACGTGACATCCCGCCTGAAGCGCCATCATTGTGTGCTCATAGTGAAAACGGTTTGGCGAACAGATGCTGACGATATCCGGCTTAACGCTTTCCAGCATCCGTTGCGGATCGTCCCAGACCTGTGCATGTCCATATTTATCCGCCAGCCCCTGGGCCTGAGTCAGGCAGCTGTCGCAGACAGCCACCAGCCGCAGATCCTCGCGGGTGCAGTAGTACGAAGCATGAACCTTATCCGCCACCTGTCCCGCGCCGATAATGGCCACACGCAGCGGGGCCTTTGTCATTATACGTCTCACGGAAACCTCTTAGCAGGCGCGCAGCCAGGCCAAAGACTGACGGTAGGCTTCCGGCAGGTTTTCCGCCCGGACGCGTCCTTCATACACCACATAGCCCTGATAGTTATCCGCGCGCAGCTGATCGAATAGCGTCTTAAAGTTCAGGCTGCCGGTGCCCGGCTGATAGCGGTGGTTGTCGGCAATATGCACATGTCCCAGCAGATCGCGGTTGTCATGCAGCGCCTGCGCCATGTCGTCTTCTTCAATATTCATGTGATAGAAGTCGCCAATAATCCGCACATGCTTCAGGTCGTTTTCCACAATGTAACGACGCGCATCCGCCAGGGTGTTGATCATATGATCCTGATAGCGGTTGAGCGGCTCCAGATACACCACCGTGCCGGTGCGCTCCGCGACATTATCGAGATAGCGCAGCGAATCGCTGACCGCTTTGCGGTCGCCTTCCAGGCTGCGCGGCGAGGTCATCGGCGGCAGGCGGAAGGTGAACATTCCCCACGCGGCCGGAACGACAATCCCCTGCCCGCCCACCTCGGCCAGCGCCTCCAGAATGCGTTCAATCTGCTTTAAGCCGTTCAGGCGGCGCTCTTCGATAAAATCGCCGATCCAGCCGTCGTAGCCGCCGCAGGCGGTAGTGACCGGCAGTCCGGTTTCCTGGATAGCGGCTTTGACTTCGTCGAGATTGTCGACCAGCAGCTTGCCGTCTATCTCAAAACCATCGAAACCCATCGCTTTGATATAGCGAAATTTTTCCAGAATATTTTGCGGAAAAAATGCCTGATTCTGTGTGCCGATTTTCATCTGTTGTCTTCCTTTACAATTAGAACGTGACGCCCATTTTGATGCTCTTTTCCGGATGCCTGTCGACATACTGCATATAGCTTTCCGGGCTGTCGGCGAAGGTGACTACCGGGTCGATGAGATCTTCACAGTTCAGATAACCGTTCATCAGAAGCTCCCAGCAGGTTTCTTCGATACGTTTACGGCTCCAGCGCGGATAGTCCGGATTGGGTTCGCTGCAGGCGCGTGAAAAGACGATTCTGGCGTTGTTGAAGTGCGCTTCGCGACCAAGGTTAAACCCTTCGGCAAACGGCTTCGCAAAGGCAACATAGGAAAGGGTGCCGCCATAGGCCAGACCGCGCAGCGCGGACTGTAGCGCATCGGTATGGCCGCTGGTTTCGATGATGACGTCGGCGCCCTGCTTGCCGGTCAGTTTCTTGATCTCAAATCCAACGTCCGTCCCGATGGGGTTAAGGCAGAAATCAGCGCCGTGGCGACGGGCGATATCGCAACGATGGGCGATCGGATCCACGCCAATCACCACCGACGCGCCCGCTTTTTTCGCCAGCTGTACCGCAATCTGACCAATGGCGCCAAGACCGACAATCACCACAAAATCGCCGACGCGCACGTTGGCGTCGCGCACGCCGCTCATCGCGAACTGCGCCGGGTCGTAGCAGACGGCGTTTTTCCAGGAACTGCCCGCTGGCATTTTGCGCAGCTTATAGTTATTAACGGCATTAACGATCACCGTCTCGGACAGCGGGCCGTAGCCGCAGACGCTGTCGCCGACCGCATAATCGGTGACGCTGCCGCCGCATTCGATAATGTCGCCGACAATCATATTGCCCAGCTGGAACTTACCGAACTCAATGCCGCGCGGCGCGCCCGCCGGGCGCGGCATAAACATCTGCCACTCGGCGTTAAAATCTTCATCAATAAACGGGCTGGCGGCACGGAAATCGACCACCTCTGTGCCGTGTTTCGGCGCACCGAAGCGCACGCGTATGCGCACTTCATGGGCCTCAATGGCGCGATCTTCATACTCCACCAACGCCGCGACCCGCGGCGCCGTTGCGACTAACTTTTTCATTTACAACTCCTTGTTAAACTTCCCGCCTCAGCCCTTCACGCCGCCAGCGGTCAAACCACTCTTAATAAAACGTTCGGAAAGCGCATACATAATGACGACAGGTAATGCCGTCACCAGCGACGCCGCCATCATCCGGCCCCAGACGTAATCAGGCGTGCTGAACAGGGTGTTCAGCCCGACTGGCAGCGTAAAGTTGCTGGCGCTGGAGAGGAAAATGGAGGCAAACAGATAGTCATTCCACGCCACCATAAAGCAGTAAACGAAGACCGAGACCAGCCCCGACATCGCCAGCGGCACGGTAATGCGAAAGATAATTTGCAGACGGTTCAGCCCATCCATCATCGCCGCCTCCTCGATCTCATCCGGGATGGTGTCGAAGTAGCTTTTCAGCATGAAGATGGCGGTCGGCAGCGTCTGGGTCACCATCGTGACGATCAGCGCCATCTCCGTATCGTAAATGCCCAACGCGGTGGTGATTTTGAACAGCGGCACCACCAGCAGAATGCCCGAGAACATATACACGGTGTAAAAACTGGCGTTGATGGTCATTCGCCCTTTAAAGCGCAGGCGCGACAGCGCGTATGCTCCCAGGGTGCCAAGGAAGACGGCCACCACCGACGAGGCCACCGACACCACCAGGCTGTTGCGGAAATAATCGACAAACGGAAAAATCAGCGGATTAAAAATGTCGATATAGTGCTCCAGCGTCCACTGCTGCGGCAGCAGCGTGGGATGCAGCGAAATGGCCTCCTTCGCGCTCTTGAACGAGGTCATCAGCATCACGAAAAAGGGAAACAGCGTGATGACCAGAAAAACGATAAGCCCGCAGTAAAAAGCCACGCGTTCGAGTTTGCGTTTATTTGTTGCCATTGAGGTTCACCCGTTTTCTGGTCAGCAAAATGACGGCGAAAATAATGATGAAAAGCACGACGGAAATGGCCGCAGCCTTCCCTAAGTCATTAAAGGCAAAAGCCGTTTTGTAGAGATAGACGCCGAGAATATCGACTTTGGTGGTCAGCAGATAAACGTCGGCGAACATATAGAACATCCAGATCGTGCGCAGGGTCACCACCGTCGCCAGCACCGGCATAATCGCCGGCAGCGTGACGATGCGAAAACGCTGCCAGGCGTTAGCGCCGTCCATTTCCGCCGCTTCATACAGCGATTTATCGATGGTCTGCAAAATCGCCAGAAACGAGATAAACGCGTACGGGAAGTAGCGCCAGATGGCGAACAGCACCACCAGCACAAAGCTGCTGCCCGGATTGTCGAACCACAGCGGCGCCCGATCGTAGAGTTGCAGCAGATCCACGCCGAGGTAGTTCACAATGCCGTAGCCGTTGTTGAACATGTACTTCCAGGCAAATACCAGCGAGATAGACGGCGTGACGTAGGAGAGGATCACCAGTGAACGCGCCGTTTTACGCAGACGAAACTCGCGGTTAAAGAACATCGCCACGCCCAGCCCGAGCACGGTGCTGCCCGCCACCACCAGCGCGGTGTACCATATCGTCATCCACAGCGAATGCCAGAACCCCGGATCGGAAAGAATGCGAACGTAATTGCTCAGCCCCACAAAGGTGGCCTCAATGCGTGGATTGAGCGGCAGGCGCAGGAAACTGATTTCGATATTCGATATCATTGGCCAGGCCACAAGGCCGCCCAACAGCAACAGGCTGGGCGCCAGCAGCAACAGCGCAAACGGCATATCGGATCGACCAGAAAATACGCGGGTCATAACTGCGTTCCTCATCCCCGTTAACGCTGCTGGATCAGGTCGTCCAGTTTCTTCTGGCTTTCCTGAAGCGTTGAGGAGAGGTCGGCTTTGCCTACCGTCACGTTATGCACCATTGTGCTCACCACCCCGGAGCCGGTCACGTCGCCCATACGGGTGAAGTTTTTATCCCCTACCGCGCCGAAAACCTGAATATTCGGCAGTTCAGCAATCAGCTGCGCAGGCAGCTCGCCGAGCGCTTTAATCACGTCGTTGTCCTGCCAGATTTTTGTTCCGACGACGGCTTTATTGACCGGCAGCGCCGCGCCCGGCGACATCATTACCCAGTCGGCGATGTTGTCGGCCTGCTCCATAAAGGCGACAAATTTTTCTGCGGCTTCGGTTTCTTCCGTTTTCTGGCCGTTGGTAATGGTCAGCGAGGTCAACATGCCGTACACCGCCGACGTTTTCTCCGTTGGCACCACAAAGCCGATATTCTGCGGATTACCCTCTTTGATAATCGCCGGGAGTATATAAGTGGAGTAGATCGCCATCGGCGCGGTGCCGTTCATGAACGCGTCTTTCACCTCCATGATGTCATTGGAGCCCGGCATGGTGTTTGCCGCCAGCTCGCGGTAATAGCTCAGCGAACGGGCCATTTCCGGGGTGTTCAACGTAATCTGCCCCTGCGCGTCAAACACGTTGGCTTTGTTGGATAAAGCAAACTGCGAGAAGGACTGCTCAGTCAGCACGCTTTCCGCGGTCGGCAAGGCGATACCATATTTTTTATGCGCCGGATCGTTTAGCGTTCGCGCTGCGGTCAGCAGTTCCTGCCAGTTCCGCGGCTCGCTCAGACCGGCATTGGCCAGCACATCCTTGCGATACCAGATACCGCCGATCCAGGCGCTGACCGGTACGCCGGTCCAGGCGCTGCCGTCTTCGGTGCGCACAATACGCAGTACGCCGTCATAAAAGACGTTTTCACCCACGGACTGGATCACGTTCTTCACCGCATCGCGATCAATCAGCTGCTCTTTGTCCATCACTTTTGCATAGTCATGGCTGGTTTCGATCACTTCAGGCAGCGATCCGCTCCTCGCCAGGGTAATCACTTTAGTGTTATAGGCATCCTCTTCCACCGGCACCTGCTTAACGGTAATGCCCGGATTCGCTTTTTCAAAACGTGTAATCAGCGAAGAAATAACCGCCTGGCGCTCCTGTTCAACCGAGGAGTGCATAAATTCAATTGATACGTGGGCGGATTTATCCTCCTTGCAGCCTGAAACTAAGGCGCAGGAAACCAGTGCTGATAACAGCACCATTTTTGTTTTAATCATCAGATGTTCCTTTTTATTTTTTAATCCACATAACCTGCCAGGGTTGCAGCGTTAATGTTTCACCGGAAACATTATCTTCACTAATCAAATCCGTTCCGCAAAGCGTTACTGTATTAACTGTCTGACGGCGATCGCTGAAATTAAAGAAAGCGGTAATTAGCTCGTCTTCGTCTGCCCTGCGAATAATTCTCAACACCGCAGGCGTAATACTGTTTATCGTAAAGCCACTTTCCGGGTGAAACGCTTTAGTCTTTCGGCGAATCATTACCAGCCGGGATAATGTCTGGTATACGCGATGGCGAAGAGATCCGTCATTCATTAGCTCAGACTCAATCGATTGCAGCGAATATTTTTTGCGATTAATCGCACGGTTATAGCCCAGTTCCGCCACCCCTTCATTGTCATTTCGTGACCCCAGAATACTCTGGATATAAATCGCCGGAATACCCGGAAAGGTCAGCAGTAAGGCATGCGCGAGCATAAATTTCGCCAGCCGCTCGTCGTCGCTGCTGTCACCCGAACTGAGCGCATCCATATAAGTGACATTAATTTCATAGGGGCTACGACTGCCGTCCGGGTTATTTTTCCAGTTAACCAGCGCGCCCTCTTTTTGCAGCCCGGCAACCAGCGATAAAATATCCTCTTCCGCTAACAGACCGCGTAGCGGATTAAGACCAATGCCGTCGTGAGAAGCAAGAAAGTTAAACCAGGTGGTCTTCGGCGAAGGCAGCTTAAGCGACTGCGCCCACTGGCACAGCACGCGCGTATCCTGACGATGCACCGCATGCAGCACCAGCGGCGGCAGGGAGAACTGATACACCATGTGGGCTTCGTCGTAGCCATTTCCCAGATAGGAGATGTTGTCCTGATGCGGAACGTTGGTTTCGGTGATGATTGCCGTACCCGGCGCCACGTCGTCAGCAATGGCGCGGAACAGCTTGATCAGCTGATGGGTCTTTTCCAGATGGATACAGCGGGTCCCCGGCGTTTTCCACATAAAGCCGACCGCGTCGAGACGCACATAGTCAGCGCCCCGTTCAAGGTAGGTCAACAGTACGTCGACCATCGCCAGCAGCACGTCGGGGTTGGCGTAATTCAGGTCTATTTGATCTGCGCTGAAGGTTGTCCATAAATGGCGCACTGAATTATCCTGCAGCGTAAACGGCGTCAGCAAAGGTAACGCGCGCGGACGCGTTACCGCGCTTAAATCGGTCTGCGGGTCCATTTCAATAAAGAAATTTTCATAGCCGGGCGTCTGCTGTAAATAGTGATTAAACCATTCACTCTGCGCCGACATATGATTGCAGACAAAATCAAACATTAAATGGCAGGATTGATTCAGGGTTTTAATATCATTCCAGTCGCCCGTTTCACTGGCGACCTGATAGTAATCTATTACGGAAAATCCATCGTCGGACGACCACGGATAAAAAGGTAAAAGATGAACGTGAGAAAATACCGACCGTAGCCACTGAGACCAGAAGCGATTAAAGGTTGGCAGCGGTTTTTCTTTCTCACTGTGAAATTGATCGGCATAAGTAATAAGCACCACATCGCTTTCATCCCAGTGTGGCTTACGTGTTCCACTAATAGTATTACGCGTTCTTTTAACGCGTTCTTCTAACATTTCCTGATGCCGCGCGGTCCATGTATCGCCATAAACATGGCGGAGGCAGTCCTGAATTTTTTGCTTCACTTTACTTTTCCGTGGTAGCGGTCCCATGAAGCAAGAGACTACTCCCGGTAAAATTAGCTGTCAATGCAGCAACGGTTTTTTTAGCGTGGAAATAAAACGGTTACGGCAGCCCAAAAAGCGTATTTGTGAGCTGCCGCAAATAAATGGCTGGATTGTAATTTAATTGTTACGGACCGGGCGGCCCGTAATTGACGTCATTATTTTCCGGAATAGCGTTTCGATATTTTAGCGGCCATCCGACTTAATAAGGGTTCGAGGGCCAGCGCCAGCAACATTTTCAGCGGACGTCTGGCGACAGACTTCACTGCCCACCCTGCGACGCCCGCCGGGCCGTAACGCAGCGCGGTCAGAAGTACCAGCTTACCTGCTATTTTCATACCGGGCTTCACCTTCTGCCCGGCGCGTTGCCAGCGATTATTCATCAAAACGTTTCTCCTCAGTTACAGCTGACGAAAACGGCTGCGTAAGGTAAAGGTATCGGAGGTGACATAGCGCTCCATTTCACGTAAGCGCTTCTCCCCCGCTGCCAGCTCTTGATCGACCGCATCCAGTAGCTCGCCGCTCGTCGGCTGACCATCGCCTGCCGCCAGGTTATCCGGCATCGGGTCGAGTGCAAAAGACAGAATGATGTAAGCGACAAGCGTAAAAAACGCCAGCCCGAAAAAGATCGACAGGACGACTAATATCCGTACCAGTTTAGTCGGCACGTTCAGGTACTGCGCGATACCGGCGCATACTCCCCGCAACATGCCCTGCTGCGGAATGCGCCACAATTTTTTATTCAGATTGATACCACCCATCAGCGGTCCCTCCAGTGCGGATGCTCTGCATCAAGAATATCTTCCAGCGCCTTAATACGCTCGCGCATACGCTGCGCCTCGTCGCTCAGCTGAGCTAAACGCTGCTGCTCGTTTTGCGAAAGTTCGCCACGGCCGGAACGGTTGCTGTAATGCAGCCACAACCAAATCGGCAGCACGAACAGCACGAAAATGGTTAACGGAATGGCCAGAAATAGCGCGCTCATGTGTACTCCTTACAGGTGATGAACGGCGGCGCATTCAGACGCCGCCAGATCTTATTATTGCTTGTCTTGCTGCATTTTGGCTTTCAGTTGTGCCAGCTGCTCGCTGATTTCATCATCCGCTTTCAGGTCGGCAAACTGCTGATCCAGCGTTTTCTGTTTGCCAAAGCCGTGGCTTTCCGCCTCTGCTTCCATTTGATCGATGCGACGCTCAAATGATTCGAAACGCGCCATCGCCTCATCGATTTTGCCGCTGTCGAGCTGACGGCGCACGTCGCGGGACGAACTTGCCGCCTGGTGGCGCAGCATCAGCGCCTGCTGACGAGCGCGGGTTTCGCTGAGTTTATTCTCCAGCTCGCCAATCTCTTTCTTCATCCGCGTCAGCGTATCTTCCACCAGCGTCACTTCCTGCTCCAGCGTGACGATCAGGTCGGTCAGCTTCTGTTTTTCGATCAGTGCGGAGCGGGCCAGATCCTCTTTATCTTTACGCAGCGCCAGTTCGGCTTTTTCCTGCCACTCAGCCTGCTGAGCGGTGGCCTGCTCAATGCGGCGCGTAAGCTGTTTCTTTTCCGCCAGCGCACGGGCGGAGTTGGAACGTACTTCAACCAGCGTATCTTCCATTTCCTGAATCATCAGGCGAACCAGCTTCTGCGGATCTTCCGCTTTCTCAAGCAGCGCGTTGATGTTGGCGTTCACGATATCGGCAAAACGAGAAAAAATACCCATAATTCAATCCTCACAATTATTAGATGTCGGGCGGTGCCCTGCTGATTATCTAATACAATCTGCGTGCCAACTTTTTAAGCCTTTGTTTTATAACTTTATGTACAGATTTACCTCAGCCTGAAAACAGAGTAAAGTGGTGAAACAGACCAACATTTGGCGAAATTCATCATGGCGGAATACAAAGATAACCTTTTAGGCGAAGCCAATAGCTTTCTGGAAGTGCTGGAGCAGGTATCCCGCCTCGCGCCGCTGGACAAGCCGGTACTGATCATCGGTGAACGGGGGACCGGGAAAGAGCTTATCGCCAATCGCCTGCATTATCTCTCCTCTCGCTGGCAGGGGCCTTTCATCTCCCTTAACTGTGCCGCGCTGAACGAAAACCTGCTCGACAGCGAGCTGTTTGGTCATGAAGCCGGCGCGTTTACCGGCGCGCAAAAGCGCCATCCCGGTCGTTTCGAGCGCGCCGACGGCGGGACGCTGTTTCTTGATGAACTGGCGACGGCGCCGATGCTGGTGCAGGAAAAACTGCTGCGGGTGATTGAATATGGCGAACTGGAGCGGGTCGGCGGCAGCCAGCCTTTGCAGGTTAACGTGCGGCTGGTCTGCGCCACCAACGCCGATCTTCCGGCGCTGGTGAAGGAAGGCGCTTTTCGCGCCGACCTGCTGGACCGGCTGGCGTTTGATGTGGTGCTGCTGCCGCCGCTGCGTGAGCGGCAGAGTGACATCATGCTGATGGCGGATCACTTTGCCATTCAGATGTGCCGGGAAATGGGTCTGCCTTTATTCCCGGGATTCACCGACCGCGCCAGAGAAACGCTGCTGAATTACGCATGGCCCGGCAATATCCGCGAGTTAAAGAACGTGGTTGAGCGCTCGGTATACCGTCATGGCACCAGCGATACGCCGCTTGATGAGATTGTGATCGATCCGTTTAAGCGTGAGGCGCCAGCGATAACGGCACAGGCCGACGTCGCCGCTTCAGGTCCCGCCCTGCCCCTTGATTTGCGCGAATTTCAACAGCAGCAGGAAAAGACGCTCCTGCAAACGAGCCTGCAGCAGGCGAAATTTAACCAGAAGCGGGCCGCGGAACTGCTCGGGCTTACCTATCATCAGCTGCGCGCCTTGCTTAAAAAACATCAGATTTAGCGATTACTGCCACCTGATCGCGCATATTTACGTCAGTTGCCCGTCGTGATTTTTACCTGGCGGGCCGAAGTGCGATACACTTTGCAAATCGAATCTAAAAACCTTAAAAATTATGCGCCTGGTTTTATCGTCTCTGATCGTGATGGCTGGACTTCTGAGTGGTCAGGCTGCTGCTGCGCCTGAATCCACGCCGACCACAGATATCCGCAACAGCGGTTTTGTCTATTGCGTCAGCGGGCAGGTCAATACCTTCAATCCGCAGAAAGCAAGCAGCGGCCTGATCGTCGACACGCTTGCCGCGCAGCTGTATGACCGGCTGCTGGATGTCGATCCCTATACCTATCGGCTGGTGCCGGAGCTGGCGGCAAGCTGGGAAGTGCTGGATAACGGCGCGACCTATCGTTTCCACCTGCGCCGCGACGTCGCCTTTCAAAAAACGCCCTGGTTTACGCCAACCCGCAAGCTGAATGCGGATGATGTGGTCTTTACCTTCCAGCGCATTTTTGATCGCGGGCATCCCTGGCATAACGTCAACGGCGGCAACTTTCCTTATTTCGACAGCCTGCAGTTTGCCGATAACGTGCAAAGCGTGCGTAAACTCGATAATCACACCGTCGAGTTTCGCCTCTCGCAGCCGGACGCCTCCTTCTTATGGCACCTGGCGACCCACTATGCGTCGGTGATGTCCGCGGAATACGCGGCGCAGCTTGCCGGAGTGGATCGTCAGGAACAGCTCGACAGACAGCCGGTAGGAACCGGGCCGTTTCAGCTGTCTGAATACCGGGCCGGGCAGTACATTCGCCTGCAACGGCACGATAAATTCTGGCGCGGCACGCCGCTGATGCCGCAGGTGGTCGTGGATTTAGGCTCCGGCGGCACCGGGCGCTTATCGAAACTATTGACCGGGGAATGCGATGTCCTTGCCTGGCCCGCCGCCAGTCAGTTGACCATCCTGCGCGACGATCCGCGCCTGCGCCTGACCCTGCGTCCCGGCATGAACATCGCCTATCTGGCGTTCAATACCGATAAGCCGCCGCTCAATAACCCCGCGGTACGCCATGCGCTGGCGCTGGCCATTAATAATCAGCGGCTGATGCAGTCGATCTATTACGGCACAGCGGAAACGGCGGCCTCAATTTTACCGCGCGCCTCATGGGCCTATGACAGCGAGGCCAAAATTACTGAATACAATCCGGCCAAATCGCGCGAGCAGTTAAAGGCGCTGGGGCTGGAGAATCTGACGCTGCAACTGTGGGTGCCAACCAGTTCACAGGCCTGGAACCCCAGCCCGTTGAAAACGGCTGAACTGATTCAGGCGGATATGGCGCAGGTGGGGGTGAAGGTGGTGATTGTGCCGGTGGAAGGACGTTTTCAGGAGGCGCGGCTGATGGATATGAATCACGATCTGACCCTATCCGGCTGGGCGACCGACAGTAACGATCCGGACAGTTTTTTCCGTCCTCTGCTGAGCTGCGCCGCCATTCATTCGCAGACCAATTTTGCCCACTGGTGTAACCCGGCGTTTGATCGCGTGTTGCGTAAGGCCCTCTCTTCACAGCAGCTTTCCGCGCGCATCGACGCCTACGGCGAGGCGCAGAATATTCTCGCCGACGAGCTGCCGATCCTGCCGCTCGCCTCTTCATTGCGCCTGCAGGCGTACCGTTACGATATTAAGGGGCTGGTGCTCAGCCCGTTTGGCAACGCTTCCTTCGCCGGCGTGTCGCGCGAAGCTATTGAAGAGGTGAAACAACCATGATTATCTTCACCTTGCGCCGCCTGCTGCTGCTGATGGTCACCCTTTTCTTCCTGACCTTTATCGGCTTTAGCCTGAGCTATTTCACGCCGCACGCGCCGCTTCAGGGCGCATCGCTGTGGAACGCGTGGGTCTTCTGGTTTGGCGGCCTGCTTCACTGGGACTTCGGCGTCTCCAGCATTAACGGTCAGCTCATCTCCGAGCAGCTTAAAGAGGTCTTTCCCGCCACGATGGAGCTGTGTACTCTCGCCTTTGGTTTTGCGCTGATGGTGGGGATCCCGGTCGGTATGCTGGCGGGCATCACCCGCAACAAATGGCAGGATCGTTTAATCAGCGCCCTCGCCCTGCTCGGCTTCTCGATTCCCGTCTTCTGGCTGGCGCTGCTGCTGACGCTGTTCTTTTCCCTGACGCTCGGCTGGCTGCCGGTATCGGGTCGCTTCGATCTGCTATACGAAGTGAAACCCGTCACCGGGCTGGCGATCGTTGACGCCTGGCTCTCTGACTCTCCCTGGCGCGATGAGATGGTGATGAGCGCGCTGCGACATATGGTGCTGCCGGTGCTGACGCTCGCGGTCGCACCGACCACGGAAGTGATCCGCCTGATGCGCATCAGCACCATTGATGTGTTTGACCAGAACTATATCAAGGCGGCGGCGACGCGCGGCCTCTCCAGGTTCACCATTCTGCGCCGCCACGTCCTGCATAACGCGCTGCCGCCGGTTATCCCGCGCCTTGGGCTACAGTTTTCAACCATGCTGACCCTGGCGATGATTACCGAGATGGTCTTTAGCTGGCCGGGGCTTGGCCGCTGGTTAATCAACGCCATTCGCCAGCAGGACTATGCAGCGATTTCGGCGGGGGTGATGGTGATCGGATCGCTGGTCATTATTGTTAACGTAATTTCCGATATTCTGGGTGCTATGGCTAACCCTCTGAAACATAAGGAATGGTATGCCTTACGATAGCGTTTATAGCGAAAAGCGCCCACCGGGAACGCTGCGCACCGCGTGGCGCAAATTTTACAGCGATACCCCGGCAATGATCGGCCTGTATGGCTGCGCCGGGCTGGCGCTGCTGTGTCTGTTCGGCGGCTGGTTCGCGCCCTATGGCATCGATCAGCAGTTCCTCGGCTACCAGCTACTGCCGCCCTCCTGGTCGCGCTATGGCGAAGTCTCGTTCTTTCTCGGCACAGACGATCTCGGGCGTGACGTGCTCAGCCGTCTGCTCAGCGGCGCGGCCCCGACGGTGGGCGGCGCGTTTATCGTCACGGTCGCGGCGACGCTTTGCGGCCTGCTGCTGGGCGTGGTGGCCGGCGCTACCCACGGCCTGCGCTCGGCGGTGCTGAACCATATTCTTGATACGCTGCTGTCGATTCCTTCGCTGCTGCTGGCCATCATCGTGGTGGCCTTCGCAGGGCCGCATCTGGGCCATGCGATGTTTGCCGTCTGGCTGGCGCTGCTGCCGAGAATGGTGCGCTCAGTTTACAGCATGGTGCATGACGAACTGGAAAAAGAGTACGTTATCGCCGCGCGGCTTGACGGCGCAACCACGCTGAATATCCTCTGGTTTGCCGTGCTGCCCAATATTACCGCCGGGCTGGTCACGGAGATCACCCGCGCGCTGTCGATGGCGATTCTGGATATTGCGGCGCTCGGCTTTCTCGATCTCGGCGCGCAGCTTCCTTCGCCGGAATGGGGCGCAATGCTTGGCGACGCGCTGGAGTTGATTTACGTCGCGCCGTGGACGGTGATGCTGCCCGGCGCCGCTATTATGATTAGCGTGCTGCTGGTCAATCTGCTTGGCGACGGCGTGCGTCGCGCCATCATTGCGGGGGTGGAATAATGCCGTTACTCGATATCCGCAATTTGACCATTGAATTTAAAACCGGCGACGAGTGGGTGAAAGCCGTCGACCGCGTCAGCATGACCTTAAGCGAGGGGGAAATTCGCGGGCTGGTGGGCGAATCCGGCTCCGGCAAAAGCCTGATCGCGAAAGCCATCTGCGGCGTGGCGAAAGATAACTGGCGCGTCACCGCCGATCGCATGCGCTTTGACGACATTGACCTGCTGCGCCTCTCCCCGCGCGAACGCCGCAAGCTGGTGGGGCATAACGTGTCGATGATTTTCCAGGAGCCGCAGTCGTGTCTTGACCCGTCGGAACGTGTCGGGCGGCAGTTAATGCAAAACATCCCCGCCTGGACCTACAAGGGCCGTTGGTGGCAGCGTTTCGGCTGGCGCAAGCGCCGGGCCATTGAACTGCTGCACCGCGTGGGGATTAAAGATCATAAAGATGCGATGCGCAGCTTCCCGTATGAGTTGACCGACGGCGAATGTCAAAAGGTGATGATCGCCATTGCGCTGGCAAACCAGCCGCGCCTGCTGATCGCCGATGAGCCGACGAACGCGATGGAACCGACCACCCAGGCGCAAATTTTCCGCCTGCTGACGCGTTTAAACCAGAACAGCAATACCACCATTTTGCTGATCAGCCACGACCTGCAAATGCTCAGCCAGTGGGCGGATAAAATTAACGTGCTGTACTGTGGGCAAACGGTTGAAACCGCGCCGAGCAGAGAGCTGGTGACCATGCCGCACCATCCGTACACGCAGGCGCTGATCCGCGCGATCCCTGACTTTGGCAGTGCCATGCCGCATAAAAGTCGTCTGAATACCTTGCCGGGGGCCATCCCTCTGCTGGAGCAATTACCGATAGGCTGCCGTCTGGGGCCGCGCTGCCCGTATGCGCAACGAGAATGCATTGAGACGCCACGTCTGACCGGACCGAAAAACCATCTTTTCGCCTGTCATTTCCCGCTGAACATGGAGAGAGAGTGAGATGGTCGAAACCTTACTCGAAGTGCGTAATCTGAGTAAAACCTTCCGCTATCGCACCGGCTGGTTTCGACGTCAGACCGTGGAGGCGGTGAAGCCGTTGAGCTTTACCCTGCGTGAGCGCCAGACGCTGGCGATCATTGGCGAGAACGGCTCCGGTAAGTCGACGCTGGCGAAAATGCTGGCCGGAATGGTCGAACCGAGCGGCGGCGAACTGCTGATTGACGATCATCCGCTGAACTTTGGCGATTACTCCTTTCGCAGCCAGCGCATCCGGATGATTTTTCAGGACCCGTCGACATCGCTCAACCCGCGCCAGCGTATCTCGCAAATTCTCGATTTCCCGCTGCGTCTGAATACTGATCTGGAGCCGGAGCAGCGCCGTAAGCAGATTATTGACACCATGCGTATGGTTGGCCTGCTGCCCGATCACGTCAGCTACTATCCGCACATGCTGGCGCCGGGGCAGAAGCAGCGTCTCGGTCTGGCGCGGGCGCTGATTTTACGCCCGAAGGTCATCATTGCCGATGAGGCGCTGGCTTCGCTCGATATGTCGATGCGCTCGCAGTTAATTAACCTGATGCTGGAATTGCAGGAGAAACAGGGTATCTCTTATATTTACGTCACCCAGCACCTTGGCATGATGAAACACATCAGCGATCAGGTTTTAGTTATGCATCAGGGCGAGGTGGTGGAGCGCGGCAGTACCGCCGACGTTCTGGCCTCGCCGCTGCATGAACTGACGAAGCGTTTAATCGCCGGTCACTTTGGCGAGGCGCTAACCGCCGATGCGTGGCGAAAAGATCGCTAAACGACTTCAGGCAGTGGTCGGATTAACTCTCCCGGCGTCTCGTGTTAGAATCGCCGCGTTTTAACGACGCCGGGCCCCGATAGCGGCCCGGCGCCACAACAATAACATAAGGATTTAAGCTATGGGTTTTCTTTCCGGTAAGCGTATTCTGGTAACCGGTCTTGCCAGCAAACTGTCCATCGCCTGGGGGATCGCTCAGGCGATGCACCGCGAAGGCGCTGAACTGGCGTTCACCTACCAGAACGACAAACTGAAAGGCCGCGTGGAAGAATTTGCTGCCCAACTGGGTTCCAGCATCGTTCTGCAGTGCGATGTGGCGGAAGATGAAAGCATCGAAACGATGTTCGCTGAACTGAGCAAAGCCTGGCCGAAATTTGACGGCTTCGTGCACTCTATCGGCTTCGCGCCTGGCGACCAGCTGGACGGCGACTACGTGAACGCGGTTACCCGCGAAGGCTTTAAAATTGCCCACGACATCAGCTCCTACAGCTTTGTGGCAATGGCGAAAGCATGCCGCGCCATGCTGAATCCGGGTTCTGCCCTGCTGACCCTCTCCTATCTGGGCGCAGAGCGCGCTATCCCGAACTACAACGTGATGGGGCTGGCGAAAGCGTCTCTGGAAGCCAACGTCCGCTATATGGCGAACGCAATGGGTCCGGAAGGGGTGCGCGTGAACGCCATTTCCGCCGGTCCAATCCGTACCCTGGCCGCATCCGGCATTAAAGATTTCCGTAAAATGCTGGCGCACTGCGAAGCCGTTACCCCGATTCGCCGTACCGTTACCATAGAAGACGTGGGTAACTCCGCGGCGTTCCTGTGCTCCGATCTCTCCGGCGGTATTTCCGGCGAAGTGGTTCATGTGGACGGCGGCTTCAGCATCGCTGCGATGAACGAACTGGAACTGAAATAATCCTCAGCGTTCCTCCCCGGGCGGCGCGATGCCGCCCTGCTTTTCCCCCTTTCTGCCGCAATATGCCTTTTTGCTATTTATTATCACGCAACAATCTTTTGTCCCTCCCCCCGCTTACGCCAGGATAAAGCAGCGAAAACGATCCGGCGTGATTCGACCACGACGTGTCCGGGTCGCCACATACAGACCAAGGAACGCCCATGGAACAACGCCGATTCAACGGCAAAGGCCAGTGGTATCATGAAACCCAGTCCAGCAGTTGGCCGCAGGAGGTTTTGCCGCTGGTGCCGGAAGCCGCTCACGTTGACGATCGATTCCTGCTTGATTTAACCCTCCCCGATGAGACGCTGCGGCCTTTTCAGGCGTGGCTACAGCCCGCCCGGCAGCTGGCGGATGAGCTGTTCCCTGACCACGTCCCGCTCAGCCGCCTGCACACCTTTAGCGCCTATGAGCGCATGAGCACCGCGCTGACCGTCGCGCAGGTCTGCGGCGTACAGCGTCTGTGCAACCATTATGCCGCCCGGCTGACGCCGCTTCCCGGTCCGGACTCATCGCGGGAAAGCAATCACCGGCTGGCGCAAATAACCCAGTATGCCCGTCAGCTTGCCAGCTCGCCGTCGGTGATTGACGCCCGCGCCCGTCAGCAGCTGGCTGACGTCGGGCTGTCCAGCTGGGATATCACCCTGTTTAACCAGATTATCGGCTTTGTCGGCTTTCAGGCGCGGGTGGTGGCGATTTTTCAGGCACTGACCGGCCAGTCCGTACGCTGGATGCCGGGCCTGAATGCCCAGACCTTCGCCGACGAATCGCTGTTTCAGACGGCTGGGGTCGGCTGGTATCCGGCGCATGAGCCGTCTGAACAACGCTATGCCAGCGCGGAACAGCGTGAATGCCTTTCCCGTTTTCAGTCGTTTACGGAGTTACAGTCGCTTGCGCCAAATCTGATTCATCAGCCAACGCTGCTTGCGCTACTGGCCGCGCTGCTGAAAAGCACGCTGCGCGGCCACTCCGATGAGCACCAGTTCGCCGCCCTGATGACCGCGCGGATAAACGGCAGCGTAAGCTGTTTTAATGAGCAGGCGACGCAGCGCGGCCTTACGCCGGAAATCGTTGATACGCTGCGACAACACGAACGTGAAATTGAACGCTGGGAGCGACATCATCCGGTTGAGCGTCCCTTGTCACAGGCGATACAATTGCTGACGCGCGCGCCGGACCGTTTTAGCGCCGCACAGCTCGCCCCGCTCATTGAGCGAAGCGCGTCCATGATTCAGGCGATCAATCTGCTGGGCTGGTGCGGCCTGTGCGGCTGGCTGAACCGTCTGAAAATCGCGCTGGGTGAGACACGTTAACCTCGCCAATGGCATAAAGAGCGCTTGCCGCATCAGGTAGTTTCGCGTAAAACTGTCAGCCGCTCTTTTGGCCACGAAAATAGACAAATATGTTTCAGGATAACCCGCTGCTAGCGCAGCTTAAACAGCAACTGCATTCCCAGACGCCGCGAGCTGAAGGGGTGGTAAAAGCCACGGAAAAAGGCTTTGGCTTCCTGGAAGTCGATGCGCAGAAAAGTTACTTCATCCCGCCGCCGCAAATGAAAAAAGTGATGCATGGCGACCGGGTTATCGCAGTGATCCATACCGACAAAGACCGCGAGTCAGCGGAGCCGGAAGAACTGGTAGAGCCGTTCCTGACCCGCTTCGTGGGGAGAGTTCAGGGCAAAAACGATCGCCTGTCTGTAGTGCCGGATCATCCGCTGCTTAAAGACGCCATTCTCTGCCGCGCCGCGCGCGGCGTCACGCATGAATTTAAAGAAGGCGACTGGGCCGTCGCGGAAATGCGCCGTCATCCGCTGAAAGGCGACCGCTCCTTCTACGCCGAATTAACGCAATTTATTACCTTCGGCGACGATCACTTTGTTCCGTGGTGGGTAACGCTGGCGCGGCACAATCTGGAAAAAGAGGCGCCGGACGGCGTGGCGAGCGAAATGCTGGACGAAGGTCTGGCGCGTCAGGATCTGACCGCGCTCAATTTTGTCACCATTGACAGCGCCAGCACCGAAGATATGGATGATGCGCTGTACGCCGAAGAGCTGGCCGACGGCAGACTGCAACTGACCGTCGCCATTGCCGACCCGACCGCGTGGATCGCGGAAGGCAGCAAACTGGATAAGACGGCGAAACTTCGCGCGTTCACCAACTACCTGCCGGGATTCAACATCCCGATGCTGCCACGCGAACTGTCGGACGACCTGTGCTCGCTGCGTCCGCATGAAGTGCGCCCGGTGCTCGCCTGCCGCATGACGCTTGCCGAAGATGGCGCCATTGAGGATGATATCGTTTTCTTTGCCGCCACGATTGAGTCAAAAGCTAAACTGGCTTACGACAATGTCTCTGACTGGCTGGAAAATAGCGGAGACTGGCAGCCGGCAAGCGAAGATATCGCCCGCCAGATCCGCCTGCTGCAACGCATTTGCCTGAGCCGCGGCGAGTGGCGTCATGCCCATGCGCTGGTCTTTAAAGATCGTCCGGACTACCGCTTCATTCTTGGTGAAAAAGGTGAAGTGCTGGATATCGTCGCTGAGCCGCGCCGCATTGCCAACCGTATCGTTGAAGAGGCGATGATCGCCGCCAATATCTGCGCCGCACGCGTCCTGCGCGATAAGCTGGGCTTTGGTATCTACAACGTCCATACCGGTTTTGATCCGGCGAACACGGAAGCGCTGGCGGCGCTGCTGAAAAACCATGACGTGCATGTCGACCCGCAGGAAGTACTGACGCTGGAAGGCTTCTGTAAACTGCGCCGCGAACTGGACGCACAGCCCTCCGGCTTCCTTGACAGTCGCATTCGCCGCTTCCAGTCCTTTGCTGAAATCAGCACTGAACCGGGCCCGCACTTTGGCCTCGGTCTGGAAGCTTACGCCACCTGGACTTCGCCGATTCGTAAGTACGGCGATATGATCAACCATCGCCTGCTGAAAGCGGTGATTAAAGGTGAAAATATCGCACGTCCGCAGGACGACGTGACCACTCAGATGGCAGAGCGTCGCCGCCTGAACCGCATGGCGGAACGCGACGTCGGTGACTGGCTGTATGCCCGCTTCCTGAAGGATAAAGCCGGTACCGATACCCGTTTCGCCGCTGAAATCATTGATATCAGCCGCGGCGGAATGCGCGTGCGCCTGGTGGATAACGGCGCGGTCGCCTTTATTCCGGCGCCGTTCCTGCACGCCGTTCGCGACGAACTGGTTTGCAGCCAGGAAAGCGGCACCGTGCAGATTAAAGGTGAAACGGTGTATAAAGTGACGGACGTCATTGATGTCACCATCGCCGAAGTGCGGATGGAAACCCGCAGCGTTATCGCCCGTCCGGTTGCCTGACGCCCACACGCCAACGGCCTTTCCTGCACGGGAAGGCCGTTTTCTTTCGCATCCTGTCTTTTTTCTCCCACGCTACTCATTCTGACCAGCGGATATATTTTCTTTTTTCGCTGGGCTTTTCGCCAGTTGTGAATTACAAATAAATATATAAGCAAAACAAGATGTTCTGCTGCTCTTAACCCTATATTTATCGCGGCTAACCTCGCCATGAGGAAGATCTGCGCTGTGGATGGGATGGTGTCTGTCATGAATGATATTCGGCGAAACGCGACGTTATATAGTGAGATGGGTACGCAAAGCCTTTTCTGGCGATTGTCAGATGAGACTGACGACCTGTGGCTCTCCGTGAGCGAAACCGCGGAACGCGTTGAAACAATTACCCTTTCGCCGGAGCAAGCTGAACGCATTCGTGAAATGACGGTCATTACCTCCAGCCTGATGTTGATCCTGCCGGTCGACGGCAGCGAACTGCCGGTACACCTGGTGGGACGTAAAACCGGCCATCACGCGTGGGCGGGCAGCGCCAGCGCCTGGCATGACACCCCTTCCGTCGCGCGCGATCTGATGAAAGGACTGGCGTTTGCCGAGCAGGTGGTTTCAGAAGCCAATTCGGCGATCGTGATCCTCGACAGCCACGGCAACATCCAGCGCTTTAACCGTCTGTGTGAAGAGTACACCGGACTTAAAGAGCAGGAGGTGATTGGCCAGAGCGTATTCAGGCTATTTATGAGCAAGCGGGAAGCCGCGGCTTCACGGCGCAATATCAGCGGCTTCTTTCGCAACGGCAGCGCTTATGAGATTGAACGCTGGGTAAAGACGCGTAAAGGGCAGCGCCTGTTTCTGTTTCGCAATAAATTCGTCCACAGCGGCAGCGGTAAGAATGAAATTTACCTTATCTGCTCCGGTATTGATATCACCGAGGAGCGGCGCGCCCAGGAGCGCCTGCGCGTGCTGGCGAATACGGACACCATCACCGGTTTGCCAAACCGCAACGCCATCCATGAGCTGATTAATGAGGCCATTGCCAATGCCAGTGGCGGTCAGGTGGGCATTGTTTATCTCGATCTCGACAACTTCAAAAAGGTCAACGACGCCTACGGACATATGTTTGGCGACCAGCTTTTACAGGCGGTGTCATTAGCGCTGCTGAGCTGTCTGGAAGAGAACCAGATCCTCGCGCGGCTGGGGGGCGACGAATTTATCGTGCTCGCCAGCCATACGTCGCAAAGTTCCCTTGAAGCCGTCGCCTCACGCATACTGACCCGTCTGCGTCAGCCTTTTCGCATTGGCCTGCCGGAAGTGTATACCGGCTGTTCGGTGGGCATCGCAATGGCCCCCCAGCACGGGGAGGATAGTCACAGCCTGATCCGCAATGCCGATACGGCAATGTACACGGCGAAAGAAGGCGGACGGGGGCAGTTTTGCGTCTTCTCGCCGGAAATGAATGAACGGGTATTCGAATACCTGTGGCTGGACACGCATCTGCGCAAAGCGCTGGAAAACGACCAGCTGCTGATTCACTATCAGCCCAAAGTCACCTGGCGGGGCGAAGTCCGTAGCCTCGAAGCGCTGGTGCGCTGGCAGTCGCCGGAACGGGGCCTTATCGCGCCCGGAGAGTTTATCTCCTACGCTGAGGAGTCAGGGCTCATCGTGCCGCTTGGGCGCTGGGTGCTCCTCGACGTGGTGCGCCAGGTGGCGAAGTGGCGCGATAAGGGGATCAATCTGCGGGTGGCGGTCAATATCTCTGCCCGCCAGCTTGCGGATCAGACGATCTTCACCGACCTGAAGCAGGTGCTGCATGAGCTGAATTTTGAATACTGCCCTATTGATGTGGAGCTGACCGAAAGCTGTCTGATTGAAAACGAATCTCTCGCCCTGTCCGTGATCCAGCAATTCAGTCAGCTTGGCGCGCAGGTGCATCTCGACGATTTCGGCACCGGTTATTCTTCTCTTTCGCAGCTGACGCGCTTTCCCATTGATGCCATCAAACTGGATCAGATCTTTGTCAGGGATATTCATAAAAAATCGGTCTCCCAATCGATGGTGCGCGCTATCGTCGCCGTGGCGCAGGCGCTGAATCTTCAGGTCATTGCCGAAGGAGTGGAAAGCGTCAAAGAGGATGCGTTCCTGACCAAAAACGGCGTTAACGAAAGGCAGGGCTTTCTATTTGCTAAGCCGATGCCTGCTGCCGTCTTTGAACGCTGGTATAAGCGTCATCTCAATAAAAAAATGCGTCAGGCCGGCGCGTAACCGATAAAAAGGAAACGGAAAATTGCGCTTTTCACTGCATTCATGTCCCTGTGTAATAACAGAAATTGTCAGAAACCCAATCGCTCTTGGCGAAGCTGAATTTTCCCTTCTCTTTTGCCGACATTTTTTGCATCATTAAATTAATTCTACATCCAACGAAGGATCCCCCATGTCTGATATTGACGCCAAACGGGTTGCTGAAAGAATTGATACAGTGCTGGATATCCTGGTGGCCGGTGATTACCACTCCGCCATCCATAATCTTGAAATTCTGAAGGCGGAGCTGCTGAGCCAGGCGCCGGAGGATTCCGCATCATCAACGCCCCGTCCCAAAGCCCCGTGGGAAATCTGATGTTTCGCGCGTGTCCTGGCATTCTGCCTGCGCAGAGGGCCAGCGCCGTATGTGTTTAATCCCCGGTATGCTACGACTTTAAAAACGAAAATTATGAATTCCCGACAACAATCCATTTTGCAGATGGTGATTGATAAAGGCCAGATGAGCGTCTCAGAGCTGGCAAAAATCACCGGCGTTTCTGAAGTAACCATTCGCCAGGATTTGAACACCCTGGAAAAGCAAAGCTTTCTGCGTCGCGCTCACGGTTTTGCCGTTTCGCTGGACAGCGAAGATGTCGAAACCCGTATGATGACCAACTATACCCTCAAGCGCCAGCTGGCGGAGTATGCGGCGTCGCTGGTAAGCCCCGGCGAGACCGTCTTTATCGAAAACGGTAGCAGCAATGCCCTGCTGGCGAGAACCCTGGCCGGGCTGAAGGATGTCACGATCATCACGGTAAGTTGCTATATCGCACATTTGCTGAAAGAAACGCCGTGCGAAGTCATTCTGCCTGGCGGCATCTACCAGAAGAAAAGCGAAAGTATGGTCGGGCCGCTTACCCGTCAGTTCATTCAGCAGGTGCACTTCAGTAAAGCCTTTATTGGCATCGACGGCTGGCAGAGCGGGACCGGTTTTACCGGGCGCGATATGATGCGCGCCGATGTGGTCAATGCGGTGCTGGAAAAAGGCACTGAAGCTATTGTGTTGACGGACAGCTCTAAGTTCGGCGTCGTTCATCCCTACACGTTGGGTCCGATGGAAAGATTCAGCCGCGTTATCACCGATGCGAAAATCAACGGCAGCGATCGGCTGCAAATGGAACGCAATGGCCTGACCGTCGATATTGTCGATGCCGCTTAAGGGCGAGCGCAAATGATTTGCCCTGCCGATCGTTTGCGCTTGAGAGGATTCTTACTCCTGAATTAAGACTATTTACCTGTTGTTAACAGGCGAAGGTTGTAAAATTAATATTAGCGATATAACAGGAAGTGACTATCACCTGCGTGATATTACCCTGCGCACTAAAGTTTCACGAACATTCTCTTATTACTGGATATTTTAACTATAGTTAAAGAGAGCTGCCATTCGTGAATCGTTAATTCAGGAGAAAGTATTATGTTTGTAACGAGCAAAAAAATGACCGCTGCCGTACTGGCAATTACTCTGGCAATGTCTCTGAGCGCATGCTCTAACTGGTCCAAACGTGACCGCAACACCGCCATTGGCGCGGGCGCAGGCGCTCTGGGCGGCGCAGTCCTGACGGACGGCAGCACCCTGGGTACCCTGGGCGGCGCCGCAGTCGGTGGCGTTATCGGCCATCAGGTAGGTAAATAATCGTAAAGCCTCTGCGATTGACCGGCTCGATATATAATACGTTTTATTCTTTTCTGGTCTGCACTACACCAAAGTAAACCATGAATATAAAAGCCACGACATCAGGTCGTGGCTTTTCATTATCCAGGTTAGCCTGGGCTGATTACCCGCCGGCCAGTTTCACTTTCATCCCTTTTGCTTCCAGCAGCGTTTTAATTAAGTCTCGTTTATCGCCCTGGATTTCAATCACGCCATCTTTAACGGCGCCGCCGCAGCCACATTTCTTTTTGAGTTCTGCCGCCAGTTTGCCCAGTTCGCTATCGTCGAGCTCGACGCCAGTGATAAGGCAGACGCCTTTTCCTTTTCGTCCGCTGGTCTGACGCTGAATGCGGACAATCCCGTCCCCTTTGGCACGAACCGGCGTCGCTTTAGGTTCCTCGATACGTCCGCTATCGGTCGAGTAAACCAGACGGCTGTTTGAATCGTTCATTTACTCCCCCGCCTTAAGTGAGGCGTTTATCGCCTGTAATGCCTGCGACGGGTTGTCCGCCCGGGTAACGGGACGGCCAATGACCATATAATCCACGCCAGCCGCCAGCGCCTGCTCCGGGGTCATGATGCGACGCTGATCACCAGCATCGCTGCCCTGCGGACGAATTCCCGGCGTGACAAGTTTGAAATCACGACCAAACGCCTGCTTAAAACGCACCGCTTCCTGCGCCGAACAGACCACCCCATCCAGACCACATTTTTGCGTCAGCGCCGCCAGGCGTTCGGCATGTTGCGCGGGTGACGACGTCACGCCCAGATCGGCAAGGTCGCTCGCTTCCATACTGGTTAAGACCGTCACCGCAATCAGTAACGGCGCATCTTTACCAAACGGCAACAGCGCTTCACGGGCGGCAGTCATCATTCTCGCCCCGCCCGACGCATGGACGTTTACCATCCAGACGCCAAGATCCGCCGCCGCGGCAACCGCATGGGCGGTTGTGTTCGGGATATCATGAAATTTCAGGTCCAGAAAGATCTCAAAGCCACGCTGCTGAAGCTCGCGTACCAGCTGCGGTCCAAACAGCGTAAACATCTCTTTGCCCACTTTCAGCCGACAATCGCGCGGGTCGATGCGGTCAACAAACGCCAGCGCTTTATCACGGTCATTATAATCAAGGGCAACAACCACGGGAGAAGAAGTAACAGCGCGGGGAGAAGATGGAGCAGTAACCGTCATAACCAGACCTTTTGCCAGCAAATGGATAAACGGCCAGCATTCTACCTGTGAGACGCAGAAATTAACAGACGCCATTTTTCAACTGCTAAGCTTTGCGGCTGCGTGGTCGCAGTAATCGGTAATAAATACTCAATAGGATGTTGTAACTAAAATAAGCGCTTTTTAAAAATTACAGGCCGTCAAGCCCGCGAATAGGCTTGATTGTCGACCATGCGCGGCAAGACGGGCAATGCCAGTACAGGGTATAGGCGGTAAATCCGCACTTTGAGCAACGGTAGCGCGGTTTGCTGCGTACCTGCTCGCCCACCATGTCGCGCAGCACCATCAGACTCTCTTTCGCCCGCCCCTCTTCCGCCTCGTTGAGATGGTAGTCCATCAGCTTATGGAACACGCGCATCGTTGGATGGCGCTGAAGCTGGCGCGTAATATAGACCTGCGCGGTATCGTGTCCCTCGCGGGCTTCCAGAATATCGGCGAGCATGAGTTCGGCGGCGGCGCCGGTATTCTCTTCTACCGCGCGGCGCAGAAACTCCACCCACTCTTCGTTTTTACCCAACTGCTGATAGCAGGTTTGCAACATCTCCAGCGTTTCGCTGACCAGCTCTTTATCCTGGGAAATCACCCGCTGAAGCGACTCGACCGCTTTCGCATAGTCGCCCTTCGCCATCCAGACGCGCCCCATCATAATCGATACCCTGGCGCTGTTCTTGTCCGCCGCGGCGCCTTTTTTCAGCAGCGTCATCGCGCGATCGAGATCGTCGCCGGCCATTTGCTGCAATGCCAGTTCGCAGTAGAAGTGCGCAATCTCGACGCGCTGCTTCTCTTTGCCTAGCTTGACCAGCCGCTCTGCGACCTCTATCGCCTTCTGCCAGTCGCTGGTGGCCTGATAAATTTGCAGCAGCTGCTGCAGCGCGCCGACGCGAAAATCCGTTTCGTCGGTAAGCTGGTTGAACATATCTTCCGCCCGGTCATACAGTCCGGCGGCCATATAGTCGCGACCAAGCTGTTGCACGGCAAGCAGACGCTGCTCATAGGTGAGAGACGCGCTTTCCATCAGGGTCTGGTGGATGCGAATTGCGCGATCGACTTCACCACGCGAGCGGAACAAATTTCCGAGCGTAAGATGGGCCTCAACGGTGCCGGTATCCTCTTTTAACATGTCGAGGAACAGATCCACCGCCTTATCCTGTTGGTTGCTCAGGAGGAAGTTAACCCCGGCGACGTAATCGCGCGACAGGCGGTTAGCCTCATCCTGTTTTGTTTGTTGCGCACTTCTGCGGCCCATATACCAGCCGTAAGCGGCCGCCACAGGCAACAGCAGAAACAACAGCTCCAGCATAAACCGTTATTCCCTGACGACCGGCGTAGTACCCGGCGTTACCACAACGTCAGCGGCAGGCGTTAGCTGGTTTTCCAGTCGTTTGATTTTACGTTCAGCGCGCGCCAGAGAAACACGAACCCGCAGCCAGAACAGGCCGCAGACCAACCAGCCAATGGCGAAACCCGCGGCAAACAAAACGGCCAGCAAGGTAGAGATGCGATACTCCCCCTGCGCCAGCAGATAATTAAATGTAACCTGCTGATCGTTTTGCGCTCCCAACGTTACCGAGATAACAAAAATCGCCAACACCAGTAAGAAAATGAGTAAATATTTCACATTACTTCCCGTTATGTGGTTTAAGCGGATAAATCGTGTGCAACTTATCGCATTTAGCCCTTTAAATTACCATTTTCACGGCGAGTGCGAAATGGAAAAGCGTTCGGCCTTCCTGTGATTTAAGGGCTAAATACGCAAATTCAACCGGCATCAGCTTTCTGATTCGCGCTGCGCGATCTCCTGTTGCTCTTCCGGCGGCGGCGTAAGCGGGCCGCAGATCCGCTGGGCAAGCCATGTTGCCAGGGTCACCAGCGCCCATGAAATCAGCGTTGCGACCAGCAGATCGCGCGGCCAGTGCATACCCAGCAGCAGACGGCTGCCCATCACGCCCGTCGCCCAGACCAGTAAGATCGCGATGGTCAGAGTTCGCCTGCGCGGCCATAACAGCCCCACGGCTAACAGCGCCCAGCTGGCGGCAAACATGGTATGGCCGGAAGGAAATGCGAAGCCGGTCTCTTTTTGCCAGTGCTGGCGCAGAAACTCCGGAATATCCTGCTCGGTAGAAAGTTGCTCTCTGACCAGGTCGCCACGCGCCTTACGTTTTAAAGTGTAGAACTCATCCACCGGAATATGGTGCGTTTTTTCCAGCCAGATAACAAAAGGACGCGGTTCCTGCGCATGCGCTTTCACCCAAGACTTCACCCCCTGCCCGACCAGGATCGCGGCGGCCAGGATAGTAAAGAGCATCAGCGCCGCTTTAAGACGAAAACGTAAACACCAGAAAAACCATGCGCAGAGGAGCACATGGGTGATGATTCCCCAGGGTTGCGTCACCGTTTCGGTTATCCAGTACATTGTTTTCAGCCACCAGTTGTCTTGACCTGGCTGCCAGCGCCACCCGGAGACCCACACGGCAACAGGCATAATCAGCAGTAATCCCGCACCCGTTGCGGTACGTTTTGCAATCGACAGCATGAACACCTCTTTTACCGATAAGTCCCACAATCATAACTGAAAAACCGCCCGCCCGGTAAAATTGACAGATTTGTGCCATTCCCCGAGCGATAGCATGGCAGCAATTAGGTGAACGCCGTCGCCTTATGGCAAAATAAGGCGATAAGCCAACAGGCGACGGCACAACATCGCGTGCCGGTATTATCTGGAGAAACACATGCAGCTTAAACGAGTGGCAGAAGCCAAACTGCCAACCCCATGGGGCGATTTCCTGATGGTGGGTTTTGAAGAACTGGCAACCGGACACGATCACGTCGCGTTAGTGTATGGTGATATTTCAGGCCAGACGCCGGTTCTGGCGCGTGTCCATTCAGAATGTCTGACGGGCGACGCTCTGTTCAGTCTGCGCTGCGACTGTGGTTTTCAGCTGGAAGCCGCGCTGGCGCACATTGCGGAAGAAGGACGCGGGATCCTGCTATATCACCGTCAGGAGGGGCGAAACATTGGCCTGCTGAATAAAATTCGCGCCTATGCGTTGCAGGATCAGGGCTATGACACGGTGGAAGCCAACCATCAGTTAGGCTTTGCCGCCGATGAGCGCGATTTCACCCTTTGCGCGGATATGTTCAAACTGCTGGGCGTTGATGAGGTCCGCCTGCTGACCAATAACCCCAAAAAAGTGGAAATTCTCACCGAAGCGGGAATTAATATCGTTGAGCGCGTGCCGCTGATCGTCGGGCGCAATCCCAACAATGAGCACTATCTGGACACCAAAGCCGCTAAAATGGGCCATCTGCTGGGTAAAGAGAACTGAGCCGCCGCCCGGCAAATTAAAAAGCCTGCATGGAAATATGCAGGCTTTTTATTTACTTACGTCAGCATATTACGAATCACATAATGCAGGATGCCGTCGTTCCTGTAGTAGGTTAGCTCGGTTGACGTATCAATACGGCAGCGGCATGGCACCACCTCCTGACTGCCGTCGGCTCGGGTTAGAGTGACCGGCACCGTCGCGCCGGGCGTCAGGTTGGCGAGATCGGCAATATCGATCCTCTCTTCCCCGTTCAGGCCCAGCGTTTTCCGCGTCACGCCCTGCGGGAACTCCAGCGGCAGAATGCCCATCCCGATCAGGTTTGAGCGGTGGATACGTTCGAACGACTCAGCAATAACCACGCGGATGCCTAACAGGCGCGGGCCTTTTGCCGCCCAGTCGCGGCTGGAGCCTGAGCCATATTCTTTCCCCGCTATCACCGCCAGCGGCGTATTCTCCTTCTGATACCGCATCGCCGCATCATAGATAGAGATCACCTCTGTTCCCGGCAGATGGCGCGTCATTCCCCCTTCCACGCCGGGCACCATTTCATTGCGGATACGGATATTGGCAAACGTCCCGCGCATCATCACCTCATGGTTTCCGCGCCGGGAGCCATAGGAGTTGAAGTCTTTGCGTTCAACGCCGTGACTTTGCAGGTAGCGCCCCGCCGGACTGTCCGCTTTAATGCTGCCCGCAGGCGAAATATGGTCGGTGGTGACGGAATCCCCTAACATCGCCAGAATGCGCGCGCCGTGGATATCGGTAACCGGCGCCGGTTCCGCCAGCATTTCATCAAAGAACGGCGACAGGCGGATATAGGTTGAATCGTCCTGCCAGCCGTAGGTGTCAGAACGCGCGACATTGATCGCCTTCCACTCATCCGTACCTTCAAATACTTCCGCATACTCTTTGCGGAACATTTCAGATGACACCAGCTCCACCGCGCGGGCAATTTCCTGCGCCGACGGCCAGATGTCCTTCAGATAAACCGGATCGCCTTTCCTGTCGTGCCCCAGCGGGTCAGTCGCCAGGTTGATGTTCATATTGCCCGCCAGCGCATAGGCCACCACCAGCGGCGGCGAGGCCAGCCAGTTGGTTTTTACCAGCGGGTGAATGCGTCCCTCAAAGTTGCGGTTGCCAGACAGCACCGCCCCGACGGTCAAATCGCCTTTTTTAATTGCCGTTTCGATGGGCTCCGGCAGCGGACCCGAGTTACCGATACAGGTCGTGCAGCCGTAACCGACCAGGTTAAAGCCCAGCTCGTCGAGATACGGCGTCAGCTTCGCTTTGGCCAGATAATCGGAAACCACTTTTGATCCCGGCGCCAGCGACGCTTTTACCCACGGCTGCCGTTTCAGCCCCAGCGTAACCGCCTTTTTCGCCAGCAAGCCTGCGGCCATCAGCACGCTCGGGTTAGAAGTGTTGGTACAGGAGGTGATCGCAGAAATCACTACCGCGCCGTCCGGCAGCTGATAGCGCTGGCCGTTCATCACATACTCCACCGGCTGCCGGTCTTTTTGCGCGTGATTCAGCTCCAGCTCATTGCTGGCGGCAAATGCTTTTGGCACATCGCCGAGGGCGACGCGATCCTGCGGGCGTTTCGGCCCGGCGAGGCTTGCCTCAACGTCGTTCATGTCCAGCGCCAGCGTACTGCTGAAAACAGGCTCGTCGCCTGAGTTACGCCACATCCCCTGCGCTTTGGCATACTTCTCAACCAGATCCACCTGATCTTCAGGACGACCGCTCAGGCGCAGGTACTCAAGCGTGACGGCATCGATCGGGAAGAAGCCGCAGGTGGCGCCATACTCCGGCGCCATATTAGCGATAGTCGCGCGATCGGCCAGCGGTAAAGAATCAAGGCCGTCGCCATAAAATTCGACAAATTTACCCACCACGCCATGCTTACGCAGCATCTGGGTGACGGTTAACACCAGGTCAGTAGCGGTAATGCCTTCACGCAGTTTACCGGTCAGCTTAAAGCCGACCACATCCGGGATCAGCATAGAGACCGGCTGTCCGAGCATCGCGGCTTCCGCTTCAATGCCGCCGACGCCCCAGCCCAGCACGCCCAGACCGTTAATCATGGTGGTGTGGGAGTCGGTTCCGACCAGCGTATCCGGATAAGCGATCCACTCCCCGTTTTGCAGCTCGCTCCAGACAGCCTTACCGAGATACTCCAGGTTGACCTGGTGGCAAATCCCGGTGCCCGGCGGCACGACGCTAAAGCGGCTAAAGGCCTGCTGCCCCCACTTGAGGAACAGATAGCGTTCGTGGTTACGTTCCATTTCGAGGAGCACGTTCTCTTCGAAGGCATCATCATCGCCAAAATGATCGACGGTGACCGAGTGGTCGATAACCAGATCGACGGGCGACAGCGGATTGACCTTTGCAGTATCGCCCCCGAGGCGCTTAACCGCTTCGCGCATGGCCGCGAGATCGACGACTGCCGGCACGCCGGTAAAATCCTGCATCAGTACGCGCGCCGGACGATACGCGATCTCCCGGTCGGCATGGGCGTTTTTCAGCCAGCCTGCCAGCGCCTGAATATCTTCTTCGGTAACGGAATCGCCATCCTGCCAGCGCAGCAGGTTTTCCAGCAATACTTTGAGTGACTTGGGCAGACGGGAAATATCGCCCAGCGATTTTGCAGCCAGAGGCAGACTGTAATAGTGGTAGGTTTTGTCTTTAGCCTGCAACGTGTCCTTACTGGCTTCTCGTAGGGTTGACGACATAGCTCCTCCTTAATGACAGGGTTGCGATGCCCTGATCTCCTCAGGGTGAATATTAAAGATAACACAAACAAGCTGTAACGTTTTGATAACAACCCAAATTGATAAAAGAGGAAAAACCTTGCAGAAAAGACGCAGGAAAGAAAAACAAAACCTCGCCGTAGCGAGGTCTGGTAAGAGCAGAAGCAACTGACGATGTTTCGCTGAGCAGACGGAGCGGGGTTTGCGCCGTCATCCGACAGAACGAGGATATTACCTGGCGATAACCCAGATAAGTTCAGCCCAGAAGAGCAGCGAAAGTGAGAACGCCCCCATCCACGACCAGTATTTCATATTTGCAGTAATCATAGGCTACACCGACTTTTTGTTTAATACCTGTGTTGAACAGTCTCAACGTTTTATTGCTGTGGTGTATCAGTAAAGCGATCGCGCGTATAAAAATGCGCGCAAAGAGGGGTGTCGATTATTGTTTCTTTTTATCTTCTTCGCTGAAGGAATCAATAAATGCCTGCTGCTGACGGGTCAGTTTCCAGCTATCAGGCACCGTCTCACGCACGCTTTTTGTTTTTCGCACGCTGTCATGAGACTGACATGTAGGTAACGAAACCCGCTGCTGTGGGTGAACAGCCATTTTTACCCCCAAACATTCCACGCCACCAGCGCCACGATCAGCCAGAACAGCGCGGAACCCAGAAATACCGCCAGCCATGCTTTGCGTTTAAGCTCAGGGTCGCGACGCGGTTCCTGGTTTTCAGACGGCATTGCTGACCTCATACAATCGACTTCACTTAGCATTTCAGCACCAAACAATCGGTACAATTAATCATCAGATGAGACAAATCCTAATGAAATTCTAGTCAAAAATCCAGCGAATTTACGAATCGTCGGCAGTGAATAATTCAATCTTTTGATCAAAAATAAATAATGAGAAAACGGCATTTGCGGGACGGCTATTCAGACGCTACTTTACGGCGGATTCACCCTGATTGCAGTAGGGTTAATTTTATTGGGAAGTCTGGCTAACGAAAAATTGTGACTTAATTAAAACTTCCGGTTTCTTACAGGGGATAAAGATACCGGAAGCTATATTGGTATGAATTACTTTTCAGGTAATTTTATATCTTTAAACATCGCTTCAATTTCTTCATTTGATCGCAATGCCACCGCGGTATCGACCACGTCGCGCGTCAGATGCGGCGCAAAACGCTGAATGAAATCATACATGTAACTACGCAGGAACGTGCTGCGGCGAAAACCGATTTTGGTGGTACTATGGCTAAAGACGTCATGGGCATCAACGCGCACCAGATCGGGATCGGATAGCGGATCCACCGCCATGCTGGCAATCACACCTACCCCCAGCCCCAGACGGACATAGGTTTTAATCACGTCGGCGTCGGTGGCGGTAAAGACGATCCGCGGCGTCAGCCCGGCACGGTTAAAGGCGGTGTCCAGCTCAGAACGACCGGTAAAGCCGAAGGTATAGGTCACCAGCGGATACTGGGCTAATTCTTCAATCGAAACGGCGCTTTTCTTCGCCAGCGGATGTTCCGGCGTCACCACAATAGAGCGGTTCCAGTGGTAGCACGGCAGCATCACCAGATCGTCATACAGATGCAGCGCCTCGGTAGCGATAGCGAAATCGGCATTGCCTTTGGATACGGCTTCGGCAATCTGCGTGGGCGATCCCTGATGCATATGCAAGGAAACGCGGGGATAGCGTTCAATAAAGCCTTTTATCACCCCGGGAAGCGCGTAGCGCGCCTGGGTATGGGTTGTGGCGATATACAGCGAGCCCTTATCCGGCCAGGTGTGTTCACCGGCCACCGACTTGATGGCGTCCACTTTCGACAGGACTTCACGGGCAATACGGATAATCTCCTGCCCCGCTGGCGTCACCTGGGTCAGATGCTTACCGCTGCGGGCAAAAATCTGTACGCCAAGCTCATCTTCCAGCATACGCACCTGTTTACTGATGCCGGGTTGAGAGGTGTATAGTCCTTCAGCGGTTGAGGAGACATTGAGGTTATGGTTCACCACCTCAACGATATAGCGTAGCTGCTGTAATTTCATATTAAACCATCCAGATTAGCGCCATCAGGTCATCGTTTATACGCAGGCGGCGACGCGCTGCTAATACGATTTAATAATAAAAAAGTCGTTAACTATAACCACTATATCACTTATATCGGTTGTGTATAGATAAGGAGAAAAATTAATAAGGCAGGAATAAAAACAGAGCCGCGACTGCGGCTCTGAATAAGGGGATTTATTGTGCCGGAGGGCGGCTGTAGCTTATCCGCCCTGGTATAATGGCCCGGTAAGCGCCAGCGGGTCGTTAACCCGTTGGCGGCAGGAAGCGTCCTGAAAAGCGTTACTTCTTCCCTTCGACCCACTTACCGTCGACGTAAAACGCAGACCAGCCGGTCGCTTTCCCGTCTTTTTCCGCAGCAACATACTGCTGTTTGGTCTTACGGCTGAACCGCACCAGCGTTTTGTTGCCTTCCGGATCCTGCTGCGGCGCGTCGGCCAGATAGCGCAGTTTTTCCGGCAGGCGATCGCGGAAGCGATATAACTCTTCCACCAGCGGCGCGCGCGTTTCGCGGGATTTCGGGAAGGTGTTGGCGGCGAGGAAAACGCCAGCCGCACCGTCACGTAGCACAAAATAAGCATCCGATTTTTCGCACGGCAGCTCTGGCAGCGGAACCGGATCTTCTTTCGGCGGCGCAACTTCGCCATTGCGCAGAATCTTACGCGTGTTCTTACACTCGTCGTTGGTGCACGCCATGTACTTACCAAAACGTCCCATCTTCAGGTGCATCTCGGAACCGCATTTTTCGCATTCCACGATCGGCCCGTCATAGCCCTTAATGCGGAATTCGCCTTCTTCAATCTCGTAGCCGTCGCAGGTCGGATTGTTACCGCAGACGTGCAGCTTGCGCTTCGGATCGATCAGGTAGCTGTCCATCGCCGTGCCGCATTTCTTACAGCGGCGCTTCGCGCGCAGGGCGTTAGTCTCTGCGTCGTCGCCTTCCAGCACGTTGAGAACTTCGTTTTCCGGCACCAGGTTGATGGTGGTTTTGCAGCGCTCTTTCGGCGACAGCGCATAGCCGGAGCAGCCGAGGAACACGCCGGTGCTGGCGGTACGAATCCCCATTTTGCGACCGCAGGTCGGACAGTCGATGCTGGTTAACACCATCTGGTTCGGGCGCATTCCGCCCTCTTCCGGATCCTGCTCAGCCTTGTCTAACTGCTGGGTAAAATCGCTGAAGAAGTTGTCGAGCACCGCTTTCCATTCCGCTTCGTGGTTGGCGACCTGATCGAGGCTGTCTTCCATCTGGGCGGTAAAATCGTAGTTCATCAGCTCGCGGAAGTTCTCTTCCAGCCTGTCGGTGACGATTTCACCCATTTTCTCGGCGTAGAAGCGGCGGTTTTCCACCCGCACATAGCCGCGATCCTGAATGGTGGAAATGATCGACGCGTAGGTCGAAGGACGACCAATGCCGCGTTTTTCCAGCTCTTTGACCAGCGAGGCTTCGCTAAAACGCGCCGGCGGTTTGGTGAAGTGCTGCGCCGGAATCAGTTCGACAAGCGTCAGCGCATCGCCTTTGTTCACCGCTGGCAGCGTACGATCTTCGTCGCCTTTACGCAGCGCAGGCATCACTTTCGTCCAGCCGTCGAAGCGCAGAATACGGCCACGCGCTTTCAGGCGGAAATCGCCGGCGCCCACGGTCAGCGTGGTGGAGTCGTACTGGGCTGGCGTCATCTGACAGGCGACAAACTGGCGCCAGATCAGCTGATACAGCTTCTGCGCATCGGCTTCCATATCCTTCAGCGTTTCCGCCAACACGGTGACGTCAGAAGGACGAATCGCTTCGTGCGCTTCCTGCGAGTTTTCTTTGCTGGCGTACTGGTTCGGGCTGTCCGGCAGATATTTTTTGCCGAAGCTGTCGCTGATATAACCGCGAACCATGTTGACCGCATCCTGACTCAGGTTAGTGGAGTCGGTACGCATGTAGGTGATGTAGCCCGCTTCATACAAGCGCTGCGCCATCATCATGGTTTTCTTCACCCCGAAGCCCAGACGCGTGCTCGCCGCCTGTTGCAGCGTGGAGGTGATAAACGGCGCGCCAGGCTTGCTGCTGGTGGGTTTATCTTCACGCTCAAGAACCGTGTAACGCGCTTTCTCCAGCAGGCTGACTGCCGCCTGAGTCTGCTCGCGGTTAACCGGCCGGAACGGTTTGTCGTTCTGGTGGGTCACCTGCAACGGCAGCGCGTCCCCGGAAGGCGTAGTGGTATTAGCGTCGATCTCCCAGAACTCTTCCGGAACAAACGCTTTAATCTCGCGTTCGCGTTCGACCACCAGACGCACCGCGACCGACTGCACGCGACCAGCGGACAGGCCGCGGGCGATTTTTTTCCACAGCAGCGGAGATACCATGTAGCCCACCACGCGGTCCATAAAGCGGCGCGCCTGCTGGGCATTTACCCGGTCGATATTCAGTTCGCCCGGCTTCTCAAACGCCTGGCGAATCGCATTTTTGGTAATTTCGTTAAACACCACGCGGCTGTAGCGCGCGTCATCCCCGCCGATCACTTCCCGCAGGTGCCAGGCAATGGCTTCCCCTTCGCGGTCAAGGTCGGTTGCGAGATAGATGTGGTCGGCTTTTTCAGCCAGTTGTTTCAGTTCAGAGACGACCTTCTCTTTACCGGGCAGCACTTCGTAATGTGCGTCCCAGTTATGCCACGGGTCGACGCCCATACGGTTGACGAGCGCGCCACGTTCATCCTTTTTAGGCTTCTTAGCCGTTTTGGTGGAGGTAGAGTCGGCGCTCTTTTTAGCTGCTGAGCCACTGGTCGGCAAATCACGGATATGACCGACGCTGGACTTAACCACGTAGTCGCTACCCAGATACTTGTTGATCGTTTTGGCTTTTGCCGGGGACTCAACGATGACAAGAGCTTTACCCATATTCACCTTTACCTAATTTGATTCTTCCAGGAATGCGTCGCACGTTGATTCACCTTCCACCGGCGACGAGACATGCATATGGTCTCTGCGTCTGCGGATATCAACCCCTTGTTCTGACTCTGTGTACTAAATAGTCAGGTGACTGAGTTAACAGGTTTTTTCGCACACAAGCGCTATAGCACGACGGAATTTCGGTCGAATGTCAAGCAATTCTGTTGCCAGATTGACGAAAGCGTCACACTGTACCTGATAAAATTCGTTACGCAACTTTATTAGCATGCAAAACTAAAACTTGCCAGTAAGCGAAGGTTGACATGCCCCTGTCGGCGATGAGGGAATATTTGCCCATTAGCGACGCCCGGCGTAGACTAATGTTCTTGTTTAAGGAGTAAAAAATGCAAAAAGAGACGCAACCTATCGATCGCGAAACGCTGTTAAAAGAGGCGAACAAAATCATTCGTGAGCATGAGGACACGCTGGCGGGAATTGAAGCCACCGGCGTTACGCAGCGCAATGGCGTGCTGGTCTTCAGCGGTGATTACTTTTTAGACGAACAGGGTCTGCCAACGGCGAAAAGCACCGCCGTATTTAATATGTTTAAACATCTGGCGCATGTGCTTTCCGAAAAGTATCACCTGATTGATTAACGCAGGCGGTGTAGTGCCGGATGGCGCCGTGAGCTGCGCTTATCCGGCCTGTCGCGTTTACATCAAAGGTTTTTGTCCCCGCTGCCACCAGCGCAACAGTAAGCGATCGGCGCTTTCCGCCGCGCTGCCGGTGAAGCGGTCCATCAGCTTCTTACGCTGTAAGTAGCGCACATTCAGCACTTCGCGTCCGTCCATCAGGTTCAGGATCACCTCGTCGCTGGTGTTAATTTCATCAATCAGCCCCTTCTCCAGCGCCTGTTGACCATACCAGTGCTCGCCGGTAGCGACCACTTCAATATCCAGCTTCGGGCGCATACGATGGACAAACGCTTTAAACAGCTGGTGAGTTTCGTTTAAATCCTCGCGGAATTTCTGTCGCCCTTCCTCGGTGTTCTCGCCCAGCAGGGTGAGCGTGCGTTTGTACTGACCAGCGGTATGCAGCTCAATATCAATGTCCTTTCCCTTCAGAAAACGGTTGAAGTTGGGGATCTGCGCGACCACGCCGATCGAACCGATAATCGCAAACGGCGCTGAGACGATTTTATCCGCCACGCAGGCCATCATATAGCCGCCGCTCGCCGCCACCTTATCGACGGCAACCGTCAGCGGGATATTTTTATCGCGCAGGCGCTGCAGCTGCGAGGCAGCCAGGCCATAGCCATGCACCACGCCGCCGGGGCTTTCCAGGCGCACCACCACCTGATCCTGCGGTTTTACCACCGCCAGCACCGCGGTGACCTCTTCACGCAATGCGTTGACCTCATGGGCGTCCATACTGCCTTTGAAATCCAGCACCCAGACGCGCGGGGTGTCCGTTGCGCTGTTTTCCGCCTGTCTGGCCTTCGCTTTTGCCGCTTTCGCCTCCAGCCTGCGCTTTTTCTTTTGCGCTTTGTGCCAGAGTTTCTGCTGATGGCTGTCGAGCAGCGAGGTCGCCAGCTCCTCTTTCATCTCTTTATATTGTTCGCTGAGGTTAGTCACCCGCAGTTCGCCACGCTGTCGTTTACGCTGGGCGGCGTTCACGATGATGACGGCTATGGCGGCGATAGCCACGACAACGGTGACGATTTTGGCTAAAAACAGCCCGTATTCAGACAACAATTCCACAAGACCCACCTTGGTTAACAACTTAGCCTGCGCTCAGTGTACAACAGGCGTCAGGCAACGTCTCGCGGGATATCGCGGCGTAGAAAAGTATGACAAAACGTTCATTTCAGGCCGTTATCGCCCTTCGCCGATTGAATTCTCGCGGCGATTCAGGCATAAACCCCAAAAGTCAACGAGAAGCAGAGCGGCCACGCATGTCGCCGGGGAGTAGCCATGCATTATCAACCGAAACACGATCTTCTTCAGGGACGCATTATCCTGGTCACCGGAGCCAGCGATGGCATAGGCCGCGAAGCCGCCCTGACCTACGCCCGCTTCGGCGCAAGCGTCATTTTGCTCGGACGCAACGATGAGAAGCTGCGCCGCGTCGCCGAAACGATGAGTACGGAAACGGGCAGACAGCCGCAGTGGTTCACGCTCGATCTGCTCACCTGCACCGCCGACGACTGCCGACAGCTGGCGGAGCGCATCAGCGAACACTATCCCCGTCTCGACGGCGTGTTGCACAATGCCGGTCTGCTGGGCGACATCCGCCCGATGAGCGAGCAGGATCCGCAGGTCTGGCAACAGGTGATGCAGGTCAACGTTAACGCCACCTTTATGCTCACCCAGGCGCTGCTTCCTTTATTACTGAAGTCAGATTGCGGATCGCTGGTCTTTACCTCTTCCAGCGTAGGCCGACAGGGGCGCGCCAACTGGGGCGCGTATGCCGTCTCCAAATTCGCCACCGAAGGCATGATGCAGGTGCTGGCCGATGAGTACCAGAACCATCCCCTGCGCGTTAACTGTATTAATCCGGGCGGAACCCGCACCGGTATGCGCGCCAGCGCCTTCCCGACGGAAGATCCGCATAAGCTCAAAACCCCTGCCGATATTATGCCGCTGTACCTGTGGCTGATGGGCGACGACAGCCGACGTAAAACCGGCATGACTTTCGACGCCCAGCCGGGCCGTAAACCAGGAATCGCCCAATGAGTGAAGAACGTTATCAACAGCGCCAGCAGCGGGTTAAAGAGCGGGTCGACGCCCGCGTGGCCGAAGCGCAGGACGAACGCGGCATTATCATCGTTTTTACCGGCAACGGTAAGGGGAAAACCACCGCGGCCTTCGGCACCGCCACCCGCGCCGTCGGACACGGTAAAAAAGTCGGCGTGGTGCAGTTTATTAAGGGAACCTGGCCGAACGGCGAACGCAATCTGCTGGAGCCGCACGGCGTGGAATTTCAGGTCATGGCGACCGGCTTCACCTGGGAGACGCAAAACCGCGAGTCCGATACCGCAGCCTGTATGGCGGTGTGGGAGCACGGCAAACGAATGCTGGCCGATCCGCAGCTGGATATGGTCATCCTCGATGAGCTGACCTATATGGTGGCCTACGACTATTTACCGCTGGAAGAGGTGCTTAACGCGCTTAACCGCCGTCCGCCTCAGCAGACGGTGATTATCACCGGTCGCGGCTGTCATCGGGATATTCTTGAACTGGCCGATACCGTCAGCGAACTGCGTCCGGTTAAACATGCCTTCGAAGCGGGCGTAAAAGCCCAGATGGGAATTGATTATTAACACTCTCTGCCCGATGGCGGCATAATCGCTTCAACGGAGTGTAGGCCTGATAAGCACAGCGCCATCAGGCACAAAGCCGGATGCAGGCCCGATAAGCACAGCGCCATCAGGCACAAAGAGGCGCAACTAACCGTTGTTGTTACGTCCACCGGAACGGCGGCCGCCGCTCATCTGGCTATGACGCTTCACCGCACGGCGGATCTGATTCGCCTTCATCCGACGACGATCTTTCTCCACCGCCACTTTCGAGGTGGTTTCCGGCGGCAGCTCCACCAGCTCACGCAGGTAGTTGGTTTTAGCCAGATCCAGCTCCGTCCAGCCGCCGCGCGGCAGGCCTTTCGGCAGCGGGATGTCGCCGTAGCGAACGCGGATCAGGCGGCTTACCTGGACGCCCACCGCTTCCCACAGACGGCGCACTTCACGGTTGCGCCCTTCCGTCAGGGTGACGTTATACCACTGGTTAATGCCTTCACCGCCGCTGAACTTGATGGTTCTGAACGCCGCCGGACCATCTTCCAGCTGCACGCCGCGGCTCAGGTCGCGGATTTTCGCATCATCCACCTGACCAAACACGCGCACCGCATATTCACGTTCCACTTCGCGGCTCGGGTGCATCAGGCGGTTAGCCAGTTCGCCATCGGTGGTAAACAGCAGCAGCCCGCAGGTATTGACGTCCAGACGACCCACGGCAATCCAGCGCGCGCCGCGCAGCTTAGGCAGGCGATCGAACACCGTCGGACGCCCTTCCGGGTCGTTACGCGTGCACAGCTCGCCTTCCGGCTTATAGTACGCAAGCACGCGACAAATTTGTTCCGCAGATTCTTTTACCGAAATCAGATGCCCGTCGATACGGATCTTCAGGCCCGGCGTCACTTCAACACGGTCGCCGAGCCTGGCGATTTTGCCGTCAACGCTGACGCGGCCTGCTTCGATAATGGATTCGATTTCACGGCGCGAACCGTGGCCGGCGCGCGCCAGCACTTTTTGTAACTTTTCGCTCATAGAGCTTCCTTCAGGTGTCGCCTTCACAGGCGTCGAACAGGAGAATCAACGGCGCTTTACAGCGCCATTTTAAGGCCGCGTAGTATAGCGGGTTGCGTCCTTATAAGAAAGGTTTAACGTCGCCCACGCCTTCGCGCAGCACTACCGGCGAATCATCGGTTAAATCAATAACCGTCGTCGGCTGCTGGCCGAGGTAGCCGCCGTGGATAATCAGGTCCACCTGTTTTTCCAGCCGATCTTTAATCTCCTCCGGATCGGACTCGGTAAACTCGCTGCCCGGCAGCATCAGCGAGGTTGAAAGCATCGGCTCGCCGAGCGCCGCCAGCAGCTCAAGCGCGATCGGATTTGACGGCACGCGCAGGCCGATAGTTTTACGCTTCTCCTGCAACAAACGGCGCGGCACCTCTTTCGTGCCTTTCAGGATAAAAGTGTAGTTGCCCGGCGTGTTGTTTTTGATCAGACGAAACGCCACGTTGTCAACAAACGAATAGGTTGACAGATCGGACAAATCGCGACACATCAGGGTGAAATTATGCCCGTCCGGCAGCTGGCGAATACGACAAATGCGCTCCATCGCCCCTTTGTCTTCAATTTTGCAACCGAGCGCATAGCCGGAGTCGGTTGGATAGACAATCACTCCGCCTTTACGCACGATCTCAACGGCCTGATTTATCAGTCGCTGCTGCGGGTTATCAGGATGGATATAAAAAAACTGACTCATACTTCCCTCACTGTGGTGTTCTGCGGCTGTTCCCAGAGCTGCCAGACGCCTTCGACGCCTGCCGGTAGCCAGAGCTTACGTCCCAGCTCTATCCATGGGCATGGCTGATGAAAATCAGATCCCTGCGATGCCCATAGCTGATGCTGGCGGGCAAGCGCCGCCAGCTGCGTTCGCTCATTGGGGGATTGCTGGCACTGCGCGACTTCCATCGCGTCGCCGTGAAGTTCGGCAAAATGCGCCACCAGTCTTTTCAGCCACTTAGCGCTAAGGTTATACCGTCCCGGATGGGCAAGCACCGCCTTACCGCCGGAATGATGAATGACATCAATAGCTTGTTCTATTGTACACCACTGCGGCGGAACGTAACCGGTTTTCCCGCGCGCAAGATACTTTTTAAATATATCAGCCATCGTTGCTGCTTTGCCGCACTCCACCAGGTAGCGGGCGAAATGGCCACGGGTCACCGCGCCGCCGTCGGCAAGACGCAGCGCCCCTTCCCACGCGCCCGGAATATGCGCTTTTTCCAGCCGTTCAGCGATAAGCTTCGCCCGATGCTGACGGCGTTCGCTCTGCTGCGCCAGAAAGGCGCGCAGCGCCGGATGCGCGATATCGATGTTCAGACCCACAATATGGATCTCATGATTCTCCCAGACCGTAGAGATCTCCACGCCAGGGATCAGGGTCAGCGGCAGAGCGGAACGTGAAATTTCTTCGCTTGCCGCCGGGATCGCGGCCGTGGTGTCATGGTCGGTGATCGCCAGCGTGCCGACGCGCATCTCAGCAGCCCGGTGAACCAGCGCTTCTGGCGTCAGCGTTCCGTCAGAGGCGGTTGTGTGGCTGTGCAGGTCATAAATCACTGCGTAATTCGTGTCGCTCAAGGCGAGCTCCCGTGTCAAAAAATGGACTTGCCTGCGCATCATAACGGTTCCGGCAAATTTACTGAAATCAGGTGTTGACAATAACCCATCGAACTAGTTAACTAGTACGAAAGTTCACAAGCAAAAAGGGTATCAAAATGAAAGCAACATTCGTTCTGCACGGTTGGTGGCGCACTTCCTGATCTCGGGCAGTGTATTGTGCATGCTTACCGCACCTGGATACCCGGCCCGCCTGCAAGCGGGCTTTTTTTTGAGCAAAATTAACGAGAACAACAATGCAGACATCAAAACCGACACTCGAACTGATTAGCTGCGATGCCGCCTACCGTGAGAACCCGACGGCATTGTTTCATCAGGTTTGCGGCGATCGCCCGGCGACGCTACTGCTGGAATCGGCTGATATAGACAGCAAAGACGATCTGAAAAGCCTGCTGCTGGTCGACAGCGCGCTGCGGATTACCGCGCTGGGCGACACGGTCACCCTGACGGCGCTGTCCGCCAACGGCGCCGCGCTGCTGACGCTTATGGATGCGGCGCTGCCTGCGGGCGTGGAGAATGAACGGCTGCCGGACGGACGCGTACTGCGTTTTCCGGCGGTCAGCGCGCTGTTAGATGAAGACGCGCGCCTGTGCTCGCTTTCGGTGTTCGACGCCTTCCGCATTTTGCAGCAGCTGGTCGTCGTACCGGCGCATGAGCGCGAAGCGATGTTTTTCGGCGGCCTTTTTGCTTACGATCTGGTGGCCGGTTTTGAAGATTTGCCGCAGCTTGATGCGGGCAACCGCTGCCCGGACTACTGCTTCTACCTGGCAGAAACCCTGATGGTGATCGACCATCAGGCGAAAAGTACCCGCATTCAGGCCAGCCTGTTTACCCGTGAAGAGACGGAGAAGGCGCGCCTCACCGCGCGGCTGGCGTACCTCAGCCAGCAACTGGACCAGCCTGCGCCGCCGCTGCCGGTGGTGTCGGTGCCGGAGATGCGCTGCGAATGCAACCAGAGCGATGACGAATTTGGCGCGGTGGTGCGTAAAATGCAGAAGGCGATTCGCGCCGGGGAAATTTTTCAGGTTGTCCCCTCCCGCCGCTTCTCGCTGCCCTGCCCGTCGCCGCTCGCCGCTTATTACGTGCTGAAGAAAAGCAATCCCAGCCCGTACATGTTCTTTATGCAGGATAACGACTTCACCCTGTTCGGCGCCTCGCCGGAAAGCTCCCTGAAGTATGACGCCGCCAGCCGCCAGATTGAAATCTACCCCATCGCCGGAACCCGACCGCGCGGACGCCGCGCCGACGGCACGCTGGATCGCGATCTCGACAGCCGTATTGAGCTTGAAATGCGCACCGATCATAAAGAGCTTTCCGAACACCTGATGCTGGTCGACCTGGCGCGTAACGATCTTGCCCGCATCTGTACGCCCGGCAGTCGCTACGTGGCCGACCTTACTAAAGTCGATCGCTATTCATGGGTGATGCACCTGGTTTCCCGTGTGGTCGGCGAATTACGTCACGATCTCGACGCGCTGCACGCTTACCGCGCCTGCATGAACATGGGCACCCTGAGCGGCGCGCCAAAAGTCCGGGCCATGCAGCTGATAGCCGAAGCGGAAGGACGACGTCGCGGCAGCTACGGCGGTGCGGTGGGCTACTTTACCGCCCACGGCGATCTGGATACCTGCATTGTGATTCGCTCGGCGCTGGTGGAAGACGGCATCGCCACCGTGCAGGCGGGAGCCGGTATTGTGCTGGACTCCGTTCCCCAGTCCGAAGCTGACGAAACCCGTAATAAAGCGCGCGCGGTGCTGCGTGCGATCGCCACCGCACACCACGCACAGGAGACGTTCTGATGGCTGATATTCTGCTGCTCGATAACATCGACTCATTTACTTATAACCTGGCGGATCAGCTGCGTACCAATGGCCATAACGTGGTGATTTACCGTAACCATATTCCGGCTCAGACGCTGATCGACCGTCTCGCCACCATGAAAAATCCGGTACTGATGCTCTCCCCGGGCCCCGGCGCGCCGAGCGAAGCGGGCTGTATGCCGGAGCTGCTGACGCGGCTGCGCGGCAAACTGCCGATTATCGGGATTTGCCTCGGCCATCAGGCCATCGTGGAAGCCTACGGCGGCTATGTGGGCCAGGCCGGTGAAATTCTTCACGGTAAAGCGTCGAGCATTGAGCATGACGGCCAGGCGATGTTTGCCGGTCTGGCGAATCCGTTACCGGTGGCGCGCTATCACTCGCTGGTAGGCAGCAACATTCCGGCCGGACTGACCATCAACGCCCATTTTGACGGTATGGTGATGGCGGTTCGTCACGATGCCGATCGCGTCTGTGGCTTTCAGTTCCACCCGGAATCGATTCTGACCACCCAGGGCGCGCGGTTGCTTGAGCAGACCCTGGCCTGGGCGCAGCAGAAGCTGGAGCCGACCAACATCCTGCAGCCGATTCTGGAAAAATTATACCAGGCGCAGACCCTGACTCAGCAGGAAAGCCACCAGCTGTTTTCGGCGGTGGTGCGCGGTGAGCTGAAGCCGGAGCAGCTGGCGGCGGCGCTGGTCAGCATGAAGATTCGCGGCGAGCATCCGCTGGAGATTGCCGGCGCGGCCACCGCCCTGCTGGAGAATGCCGCGCCGTTTCCGCGACCTGATTACGCGTTCGCCGATATCGTCGGCACCGGCGGCGACGGCAGCAACAGCATTAATATTTCCACCGCCAGCGCCTTTGTCGCCGCGGCGTGCGGCCTGAAAGTGGCGAAACACGGCAACCGCAGCGTCTCCAGCAAATCCGGCTCGTCGGATCTGCTGGCCGCCTTCGGCATCAACCTGGATATGAATGCCGAAAAATCGCGTCAGGCGCTGGACGAACTGGGCGTGTGCTTCCTGTTTGCGCCGAAATACCACACCGGGTTCCGCCATGCGATGCCGGTTCGCCAGCAGTTGAAAACCCGCACCCTGTTTAACGTGCTCGGCCCGCTGATTAACCCGGCGCATCCGCCGCTGGCGCTGATTGGCGTTTACAGCCCGGAGCTGGTGCTGCCGATTGCCGAAACGCTGCGCGTGCTGGGCTACCAGCGCGCGGCGGTCGTACACAGCGGCGGTATGGATGAAGTTTCCCTGCATGCGCCGACCGTGGTGGCGGAACTGCACGACGGCGAAATTAAGAGCTATCAGCTCAGCGCAGAGGACTTCGGCCTGACGCCTTATCATCAGGAACAGCTGGCAGGCGGCACGCCGGAAGAAAACCGTGACATTCTGACGCGCTTGCTACAAGGTAAAGGCGAAGCCGCCCATGAGGCTGCCGTTGCCGCGAACGTCGCAATGCTGATGCGACTGCATGGTAAAGAAGATCTCAGGGCTAATGCGCAAACCGTACTTGAGGTACTGCGCAGTGGTTCCGCTTATGACCGAGTCACCGCTCTGGCGGCAAGAGGGTAAATGATGCAAACCGTTTTAGCGAAAATCGTCGCAGACAAGGCGATTTGGGTGGAAGCCCGCAAACAGCAGCAACCGCTGGCCAGTTTTCAGAATGATGTTCAGCCCAGCTCGCGTCATTTTTACGACGCGCTACAGGGCGCGCGCACGGCCTTTATTCTGGAGTGCAAAAAAGCGTCGCCGTCGAAAGGCGTCATTCGCGATGACTTCGATCCGGCGCGAATCGCCAGCATTTATAAACACTACGCCTCGGCCATTTCCGTTCTCACCGACGAGAAATATTTTCAGGGCAGCTTTGATTTCCTGCCGATTGTCAGCCAGATCGCGCCGCAGCCGATTCTGTGTAAGGACTTTATTATCGATCCTTATCAGATCTATCTTGCGCGCTACTATCAGGCGGACGCCTGCCTGCTGATGCTGTCGGTGCTGGATGATGAGCAGTATCGTCAGCTTGCCGCCGTCGCTCACAGCCTGGGGATGGGCGTGCTGACGGAGGTGAGCAATGAAGAAGAACTCGCGCGCGCCATTGCGCTTGAGGCGAAAGTTGTCGGCATTAATAACCGCGACCTGCGCGATCTCTCCATCGACTTAAACCGCACCCGCCAGCTTGCGCCGAAACTCGGCCCGGGCGTGACGGTCATCAGCGAATCCGGAATCAACACCTACGGCCAGGTGCGTGAACTGAGCCACTTCGCCAACGGCTTCCTGATTGGCTCGGCGCTGATGGCCTACGACGATCTTAACGCCGCCGTGCGTCGCGTACTGCTGGGCGAAAACAAGGTCTGCGGCCTGACGCGCCCGGAAGATGCGCAGGCGGCCAGTGAGTCCGGCGCCATCTACGGTGGGCTGATTTTTGTCCCCGGTTCGCCCCGCTTCGTCAGCGATGAGCAGGCGCTGCGGGTAAAAGCGGCGGCACCCTTGCAGTATGTCGGCGTGTTCCGCAACAGCGATATCGCAGACATTTGCGACAAAGTCACCCGGCTGGGGCTGAACGCCGTTCAACTGCATGGTAATGAAGATCAGGGCTATGTGGATGCGCTTCGCGCCGCGCTGCCTGAACAGGTGCAGATCTGGAAGGCGCTGAGCGTTGGCGATACGCTGCCAGCCCGTGATTACCAGTTCGTGGATAAATACGTGCTCGACAACGGCCAGGGCGGCAGCGGCCAGCGTTTCGACTGGTCACTGCTACAGGGACAGGCGCTCGATAACGTCCTGCTGGCAGGCGGCCTTGGCGCAGATAACTGCGTTGAGGCCGCGAAAACCGGCTGCGCCGGTCTTGATTTCAACTCAGGTGTAGAGTCGCAGCCGGGCATCAAAGATGCACGCCTTCTGGCATCGGTATTTCAGACCCTGCGCGCATATTAAGGAAAAGGACATGACAACATTACTCAATCCCTATTTTGGTGAATTTGGCGGCATGTACGTGCCGCAGATCCTGATGCCCGCGCTGCGCCAGCTGGAAGAAGCGTTTGTCAGCGCGCAGAAAGATCCGCAGTTTCAGGCGCAGTTCAGCGACCTGCTGAAAAACTACGCCGGTCGCCCTACCGCCCTGACTAAATGTCAGAACATCACCGCCGGCACCCGCACCACGCTGTATCTGAAGCGTGAAGATTTGCTGCACGGCGGCGCGCATAAAACCAACCAGGTGTTAGGTCAGGCGCTGCTGGCGAAACGAATGGGCAAAACCGAGATTATCGCTGAAACCGGCGCCGGCCAGCACGGGGTCGCCTCGGCGCTGGCCAGCGCCCTGCTCGGCCTGAAATGCCGTATCTATATGGGGGCGAAGGACGTCGAACGCCAATCGCCGAACGTGTTTCGTATGCGGCTGATGGGCGCCGAGGTCATTCCGGTGCACAGCGGCTCGGCGACGCTGAAAGATGCCTGTAACGAGGCGCTGCGCGACTGGTCGGGCAGCTATGAAAACGCGCACTACATGCTTGGCACCGCCGCGGGGCCGCACCCCTTCCCGACGATTGTGCGCGAATTCCAGCGGATGATTGGCGAAGAGACCAAAGCGCAAATCCTTGAAAAAGAAGGTCGCCTGCCGGATGCGGTGATCGCCTGCGTCGGCGGCGGCTCCAACGCTATCGGCATGTTTGCCGACTTCATCGACGAAACCAGCGTCGGATTGATCGGCGTTGAGCCCGGCGGTCACGGGATTGAAACCGGCGAACACGGCGCGCCGTTGAAGCATGGCCGCGTCGGAATTTACTTCGGCATGAAAGCGCCGATGATGCAGACCGAAGAGGGGCAGATTGAAGAATCTTATTCGATCTCCGCAGGGCTCGATTTCCCGTCTGTCGGCCCGCAGCACGCCTGGCTGAACAGCACTGGCCGCGCCGATTACGTGTCGATTACCGACGATGAAGCGCTGGAGGCGTTCAAGACGCTTTGCCGCAATGAAGGGATCATTCCGGCGCTGGAATCAGCGCATGCGCTGGCCCACGCGCTGAAAATGATGCGTGAGAACCCGGAAAAAGAGCAGCTATTGGTGGTCAATCTTTCCGGTCGCGGCGATAAAGACATCTTTACGGTACACGATATTCTGAAAGCGCGAGGGGAAATCTGATGGAACGCTACGAAACGCTGTTTGCACAACTCAACGATCGCAAGGAAGGCGCCTTTGTCCCTTTCGTCACGCTCGGCGATCCTGGCGTTGAGCAGTCGCTGAAAATTATCGATGCCCTGATTGAAGCGGGCGCCGACGCGCTGGAGCTGGGGATCCCCTTCTCCGATCCGCTTGCTGACGGCCCGACCATCCAGAGCGCCACCCTGCGCGCCTTTGCCGCTGGCGTGACGCCCACGCGCTGCTTTGAAATGCTGGCGGCCATTCGCGCGAAACACCCGACCATTCCCATTGGCCTGCTGATGTACGCCAATCTGGTGTTCAGTAAGGGTATCGATGACTTTTACGCCCAGTGCGCAAAAGTCGGCGTCGATTCGGTCCTCGTCGCCGACGTGCCGGTTGAGGAGTCTGCGCCCTTCCGTCAGGCCGCGCTGCGCCACAATATCGCCCCTATCTTCATCTGTCCGCCGAATGCGGATGACGACCTGCTGCGCCAGATTGCCTCTTATGGCCGCGCTTATACCTATCTGCTGTCGCGTGCAGGGGTTACCGGTGCGGAGAACCGCGCGGCGCTGCCGCTGCATCATCTGGTCGAAAAGCTGACGGAGTACCATGCGGCGCCCTCGCTGCAGGGCTTTGGCATCTCTGCGCCGGAACAGGTATCTGCCGCAATTGAAGCCGGTGCGGCGGGCGCTATCTCCGGCTCGGCAATCGTGAAGATCATCGAACGCAATGTCGATAATCCGCAGCAGATGCTGGACGAATTAAAAGCCTTCGTCAGCAGTATGAAAGCCGCCACCCGTCGTTAGCGCCCACAGACCGCCAGACACGCTGGCGGTCTTCTCCTGACTAACGCTACTCATCACCTTCAATGGGATAACCCGCCCGTCTAATCGCCTCGCGGCAATAGCTCACCCCAGCGGCATAGCCCGCTTCGATTTCACAGACCGGGCTGGATGAACAAGCGGGCAAACGGATAGCCTCGCGGTTATCCGTAAGCGAAAGATACTCTCTCAGCAGTAGCAACCAGAACTGCGAATCTGCCGTTTGCGGCTGCGCTTCCAGCCAGGCCAGTTTTTGTCTGATACGCTGCGGGGTAATGCGCTCATTCATAACTTTTTCATCCATCTGTACCAATGAGGTAATGTTAGCCTGGCGTTCCCGCTCTGCTGCGCCGTTTTTTGGTCCTGGCGTAAGGTCAAAAAAACTGTGTGAACGACCGATTCCATCATCGTCTAATTTGAGGTTTTCTCATTCGCCAGGATAAATCCCAAACAAACGGCTTTCCGCCGCCACCTTTCGTCAAGAAAAGTCACTTTATGTATATTTATGTCAACGTAATTACAATCATTAACATAACCTCACATTATAGTAATGTATGTTATTAATAACATAGTTAACTAAATGCGGTTAAGTGGCTAATTTTAAACGCGCAAAATAATAATATATTCCGTTTGCCAGAAATTTATTTTGCGGAATAACGTTGGCGCCCCAGTAATTTGACTATCTGCCGATAGCGACTAATTTTAGAAGGGTAGCGATAACGCTCACAAATTAACATTTACAGTTATTAACGAAGCAGGAGAAATAACATGACCGAACATCGTGGTGGTTCAGGAAATTTCGCCGAAGATCGTGAAAAAGCATCAGAAGCAGGCCGTAAAGGCGGACAGCAGAGCGGCGGTAATTTTAAAAATGACCCGCAACGTGCCTCTGAAGCAGGTAAAAAAGGTGGCCAAAACAGCCACGGCGGAAATAAATCCGATAAATCATGATTTAACAGTCTACATATAAACATGATTTCTCGAAGCATGCTGCGAGTCCCGGGACTCGCAGTATTAATCTCAGGAGAATACCAATGAATATTAAAACTGTTGAAGATCTTTTTATCCATCTGCTTTCAGACACCTACAGCGCAGAAAAACAATTAACTCGCGCTCTGTCCAAATTAGCCAGAGCCGCATCCAATGAACAATTAAGCCAGGCGTTTCAGGCGCACCTTGAGGAAACTCAGGGGCAAATTGAGCGTATCGACCAGGTGGTGGAAGCCGAGGCCGGAGTTAAAGTGAAGCGCATGAAGTGTGTTGCCATGGAAGGGCTGATTGAAGAAGCCAACGAAGTCATTGAGAGCACTGAAAAAAATGAAGTGCGCGATGCGGCGCTTATTGCAGCGGCGCAGAAGGTCGAACACTACGAAATCGCCAGCTATGGCACGCTCGTCACCCTGGCAGAGCAGTTAGGTTATAGCAAAGCAGCTAAATTGCTTGGACAGACGCTGGAAGAAGAAAAAGCCACTGATTTAAAACTTACCGATTTAGCGGTGGGTAATGTAAATAAAAAAGCGGGGAATAAAGCCTGACGCTCCTTTATTTATCAAATTACACATTACGTTACCTGAAATCTATTTTTACAGAGGACATACCCAATGAATGCTATTGAACATTATCACGACTGGCTTCGTGACGCCCATGCCATGGAAAAACAAGCCGAATCAATGCTCGAATCAATGGCCAGCCGAATTGATAATTATCCGGATCTTCGCGCACGAATTGAACAACATATCAGTGAAACCAAACATCAAATTACTATTCTGGAAGGTATTCTTGACCAGAATAATATTTCCCGCTCGGTGATTAAAGATTCCATGAGTAAAATGGCGGCGCTGGGACAATCTATCGGCGGTATGTTTCCTTCTGATGAAATCGTCAAAGGGTCAATTAGCAGCTACGTTTTTGAACAATTTGAAATTGCCTGCTACACCTCCCTGCTTGCCGCTGCGCAAAAAGCAGGTGATACCGCAGCGATCCCGGCCATTGAATCTATTCTGAATGAAGAGAAACAGATGGCTGAATGGTTAATTAACCATATACCGCAGACCACAGAACAATTCTTACTGCGCTCGGAAGCCGATGGCGTAGAAGCCAAAAAATAACAATTGCATCAGGAGGCACAATGTTTCGACACGTTAAACAACTTCAATATACGGTGCGGGTCAGTGAGCCTAATCCGGGTTTAGCCAATCTTTTGCTGGAGCAATTCGGCGGTCCGCAGGGCGAACTGGCCGCAGCCTGCCGTTATTTCACCCAGGGGCTGGGCGATGATGATGTCGGTCGCAAAGAGATGTTAATGGATATCGCCACCGAGGAGCTTAGCCACCTTGAAATTATCGGCTCTCTGGTCGGTATGCTGAATAAAGGCGCGAAAGGCGCGCTGGCTGAAGGAACGGAAAACGAAGCAGAACTGTATCGTTCCCTTACCGCCAACGGCAACGACAGCCATATCACTTCCCTGCTCTACGGCGGTGGACCGGCGTTAACCAACTCTGCCGGCGTCCCGTGGACCGCAGCCTATGTCGATACGATTGGCGAAGTCACCGCCGATCTGCGCTCGAACATCGCCGCCGAAGCGCGGGCTAAAATTATCTATGAGCGCCTGATTAACGTCACCGACGACCCTGGCGTTAAAGATGCGCTGGCCTTTTTGATGACCCGCGAAGCGGCTCACCAGCTGTCGTTTGAAAAAGCGCTTTACTCGATCCGCAATAACTTCCCGCCGGGTAAACTGCCGCCTGTCGAGCAATACACTAACGTGTATTACAACATGTCTCAGGGCGACGATCCGCGCGGTAGCTGGAACAGCGATGAGCACTTTGAATACGTTGCCGACCCGATGCCAGCCGTTGACGGCGGCGATGGTCTGGCGACCGTGAAGCTGAATAAAGAGCAACAGGCGTTGCTGAAAGCGATGGCGGAAAGAACGAAATCCGATCCGTCGGCAGATCCTCTGACCGGGGCTGAACTCGGCGAAGGTGAGCCGAAGAAGAAGAAGTAATAGCGTGAAAATATAATACCGTGTGTGTCATGTCCTTTTTGACCCCGTAAATACGGGGTCTTTTTTCAGCTAACTCAGAAGCGATAGCCCGCAGAGAACATAAAGACCCACGGGTCAAGACGAATATCATCGTGCTGTTTGACGCCACCGAGTTTATAGTCCGCCGTCGTATCGATATCCATATACCAGACTGACATGTTGATCAGCCAGTCGCGGTTAATCAGATAATCCATACCAACCTGCCCCGCCGCACCCCATGAGTCTTTAAGACTGAGATCGGAAACGCCGTTTTTTTTGCCGTTTTCATTGACGTCATTATCAAAGAAAGTTGTGTAGTTAACCCCTACCCCCACATAAGGACGCAGTTTGCTGCTGGAGTCGCCAAAGTACCATTGCGCCATCAGCGTTGGCGGTAGATGGTGAACGGTGGCAATATCACCGGTCATTTTGGTGCCGACCTTATGGCGGAACGGCGTCGCCGCCAGTAATTCAACGCCGATGTTATCGGTCGCCATATAGGTGAAGGTCAGGCCCAGCTGGGTATTATTGCTGACGTTAAAACCGCCCAGATGACCTAAGGTGCCGTCCGCCCCTTCGGTCGGCCTTACCGTCGCCGAACCTGCACGAACAAAGAACTCACCGGTTTCATGCGCGTAAACGCTGCCTGAGAGAAGTGTACTTACTGCCAACGCCGCCACTGTTAATTTTTTCATATCCGCTCCATCGTTATGGTTATAACTGCGTGACGAATATACCTACATTGGAGTAATAAGTGATCAAACCTGGATCACATTAAGTGGAGTAATTTAACATTTATTGATCCAGATTAATTTAGAAGTAGCATTCAAAATCCTGGTTTTTATCATTCAAATCAATTTTGCAATATTTTCGCAAAGTGAATATCTTTCCACCAATCATCAACACCGAAACCTTCTGCGGTTTTCTTGCTTTACAAAGATATGCTTTTCCATACAACCGTTGTTGCTGCCACTGCGCCGCTATCCAGGGTACAATTGCCCGCTTAATAACACCTGCAGAACTCAAGGAGAGTGCATGTCAATCACGGCGAAGTCCGTTTACCGTGACACCGGAAATTTTTTCCGTAATCAATTTTTAACCATCCTGCTGATCTCGCTGCTGTGCGCGTTTATCACGGTGGTATTAGGGCATGCCTTCTCACCCAGCGACGCGCAGATCGCGCAGTTGAGTGAAGGCGATCATCTTGCAGGAAGCGCCGGTTTATTCGAGCTGGTACAGAATATGACGCCTGAGCAGCAGCAGATCCTGCTGCGCGCCTCGGCGGCGTCAACCTTCTCCGGACTTATCGGCAACGCGGTGCTGGCAGGCGGCGTATTGCTGATGATTCAGCTGATCTCGGCAGGCCATCGCGTCAGCGCGCTCCGCGCCATCGGCGCCAGCGCCCCGGTTCTGCCAAAGCTGTTTATCCTGATTTTACTGACCACCCTGCTGGTGCAGCTGGGAATTATGCTGGTCGTGGTGCCCGGCATCCTGCTGGCGATACTGCTGGCGCTGGCGCCGGTAATGCTGGTTCAGGATAAGATGGGCATCTTTGCCGCCATGCGCAACAGTATGCGTCTGGCATGGGCGAACATGCGGCTGGTTGCCCCAGCGGTGATCGGCTGGCTGCTGGCAAAAACGCTGCTTTTGCTGTTTGCGTCGAGCTTTGCCGCATTCGACCCTAACGTTGGCGCGGTGATAGCCAATACGTTGAGCAATCTCATCTCAGCCGTATTGCTGATCTACGTGTTCCGTCTGTATATGTTGATTCGCCAATAACCCTACAGGCGTCACCCGACGCCTTTGATTATGGAATCGAAGAATGAAGCAGTTTCTTGATTTTTTACCGCTGGTTGTCTTTTTTGTATTTTACAAAGTTTATGACATCTATGCGGCCACGTCCGCGCTGATTGTCGCCACGGCCATCGTGCTGATCTACAGCTGGGTCCGCTATCGCAAAGTTGAGAAGATGGCGCTGATTACCTTTGTTCTGGTGGCGGTATTTGGCGGACTGACCCTCTTTTTCCATAACGATGAGTTTATTAAGTGGAAGGTCACGGTCATTTACGGCCTGTTTGCCAGCGCTCTGCTTATCAGCCAGTGGGTAATGAAAAAACCGCTGATCCAGCGCATGCTCGGCAAAGAGCTGAGCTTACCCCAGTCGGTGTGGTCGAAACTCAATCTGGCGTGGGCCATCTTCTTTATTCTCTGCGGCCTTGCCAACATCTATATCGCCTTCTGGCTGCCGCAGAATATCTGGGTGAACTTCAAAGTATTTGGTCTGACCGCCCTGACGCTGATCTTTACCCTGCTGAGCGGTATCTATATTTATCGCCATATGCCGCAGGAAGATAAATCCTGATCCTGCTGAAACCAGGCCTTCGCGCCTGGTTTTCTTTTCTTCATTTTCCCTTTGCTATCAATCCATAAATTGGATGAATCATGAAGATATTGTGGAGATTGCCTTCCTGATATTGTAATGAGAATGCTTATCATTGATATTCCGTATCGCTTTTTAACAAAAGGGATGTCCGTGATGAACACGATAACAAAAATAGATCCGCGCCCTCTGGCGCTCCTGATTGCCGCAGCATTAAGTGGAAATGCTCTCGCCGCGGATGAGATAATACAAGATGGCGAAACGATGGTCGTTCATGCCACCGCGGAAGAGGCGCTAAAGCAACAGCCCGGCGTTTCGATTATCACCGCCAAAGATATTGAAAAATCCCCTCCCGTTAACGACCTCTCCGACATTATCCGCACCATGCCCGGCGTGAACCTGACGGGCAACAGCGCCAGCGGCAGCCGTGGCAATAACCGCCAGATTGACATTCGCGGCATGGGGCCGGAAAACACCCTTATCCTGATTGACGGCGTACCGGTAACCTCCAGAAACTCAGTGCGTTACAGCTGGCGCGGCGAACGTGATACCCGCGGCGATACAAACTGGGTTCCGGCTGAAATGGTCGAACGCATCGAAGTGCTGCGCGGCCCGGCGGCGGCGCGCTACGGCTCCGGCGCGGCGGGCGGCGTGGTCAATATCATTACCAAACAGCCGACTAACGACTGGCACGGCTCCCTCTCCCTGTATACCAATCAGCCCGAAAACAGCAAAGAAGGCGCCACCAGACGCGCTAACGTTAACCTGAGCGGACCGCTGATCGACGACGTGCTGACCATGCGTCTGTACGGCAATATCAACAAAACCGACGCCGATGCGGCGGACATCAATACCCAACAAAACGGCTCTTACGCCGCAGGCCGTGAAGGGGTACGCAATAAGGACATTAACGCCCTGCTTTCCTGGAAACTCAACCCGCAGCAGTTTATCGATTTCGACTACAGCTACAGCCGCCAGGGCAATATTTACGCGGGCGATACCCAGTACAGCAACAGTAATGTCAGTCCCAACGGCCTGGTCAATACGCTATACGGCGCGGAAACCAACCGGATGTACCGCCAGTCATGGGGCTTAACCCATAACGGCGTCTGGGACTGGGGACAGTCCAGATTCGGCGTCTATTACGAAAAAACGAATAATACCCGGATGCAGGAAGGCTCCACCGGGAAAGTGGAAGGGATGATCAATAATACTGACTATTCCACCAGCCGCCTGGAGTCTTATCGCTCTTCAGGCGAACTGAATATCCCGCTTTTCTGGCTGGTTGATCAGACGCTGACGATTGGCGCGGAATGGAACCGCGACGAATTGAATGACCCGTCGTCAATGCAGGCCACCAGCGCCTCCGGCGTACAGATTGGCAATGTCTCCGGCGACGCCTCCGGGCGTAGCACCAAAAACAGCGCCACCCTGACCGGCATTTATCTTGAAGACAATATCGAAGCGCGTCCGGGCACCGATATTATTCCGGGCATTCGCTTCGACTATCATAACGATTTCGGCAACAACTGGAGTCCGAGCCTCAACCTGTCGCAGGAGCTGGGGGAGATGTTCAAACTGAAGGCCGGGATTGCGCGTAATGCCGATCAGTTAAGGATCGGTTGACCGATCCTTAATCTGCGGCACTATAACGGCTTCCACAACAGGGAGCCGTTTTCTTATGCCACTTCTCAATGACCTGCTCGATTTCAGCGACCATCCGCTGATGCCGCCCCCTTCTGCACAACTGTTTGCTCAGCATCTTCCCGTCGAATGGATACAACACTGCCTGACTCTTTCTGCACATGCGACCGTTCGCCGCCGTCGTTTACCTGGCGACATGGTTATCTGGATGGTCGTGGCTATGGCCTTCTTCCGTAATGAGTCGATTACCGATGTGGTTCGTCGTCTGAACCTGAGCGCGGATGGTGAAGCGGGGATGAACCTGCTGGCCCGCAGCGCTGTCACCCAGGCGCGTCAGCGCGTGGGTGCTGCACCGGTGGAATGGCTTTTCCGCCAGACCGCGCAGACATGGGGAACTGAGCGTTACCAGAAAGATGACTGGCATGGCCTGCAACTTTTTGCCATCGATGGCGCACAGTTCAGGACACCTGATGAACCTGAGCTGCGTGAACATTATGGCTCTGCCAACACATCCACTGAGCGGCAAAGCGCATACCCGGTAATGCGTCTGGTGGCTTTAATGAACCTGGGTAGTCACATTCTGCTGGATGCCGCGACCGCGCCTTACCGACGGAGCGAAACCCTGCTGGCCCACTCAATGCTCGTCACCATTCCGGATAACTCCATTACGCTGTTTGACAAGCTGTTCTACAGCGCAGACCTGTTGCTGTCGCTGAACCGGCAGGGTTGTAACCGCCACTGGCTGCTGCCCGCCTGGAAGAATATCGCAGCAGAAACGGAAGAAAGTTACGGTCCCGGAGACCGGCTTCTGAAACTGAAAGTGTCACCACAGGCAAGGAAAAAGAATCCTTCGCTGCCGGAATACTGGTATGCGCGGGCGGTAACTTATGAACTGAACGGAGTGGAAAAAACGGTCCTGACGTCACTTCAGGCAGACCGTTATAAGGCCAGAGAGGTGGCAGAGCTTTATCACTCAAGATGGGAAATCGAAGTCGGGTTCAGAAACCTGAAAAGCAGCCTGCTGAATAACGCTCTGGTACTGAGAAGCCGGAAGGTTGAGTTGCTGGAACAGGAGGTGTGGGGCATGTTGCTGGCTTATAATCTGATACGGCGTGAGGCAACAAAAGCAACGGAGAAACACAAAAAAGCGGCGTCGGAAATCAGCTTTAAGTTCGCGTTCCAGTTTATCGCCACAGAAATGATAGTGCTGGGAAATACGGTGTCACCGGGGACCATCCCGAAACGGCTGGAGCATCTGCGGGGGGCTCTGGAAGCGGTGTTCATAACAAAACGCCCCCGACCATCAAGGCCGAGGGCGGTTAAGATATCAAAAACCCGTTATCCGGTGAAACGCAATGCCGCACCGCTTAAGTGAACGGCATTAGGGATTGCGCGGGCTTTTAAAGCGCCTAACCTGTATCAGTCCAGCGAAGGATACCTGCTCTCCACGCGCGGCAACGGCTGTCCGAACAACATACCCAACGGCAGCAGCTGTTATCTGCTGGGTAACCCGGACCTGAAGCCGGAAATCAGCGTTAATAAAGAGATCGGTCTGGAGTTTAACTACGAAGGCTGGGATGCAGGCATTACCTGGTTCCGTAACGACTATAAAAACAAGATCGTTTCCGGCACCGACATCCTCGGCTACGCGTCCAATGGCAATAATATTCTGCGTTGGGAAAACGGCGGCAAAGCCGTGGTTGAAGGTCTGGAAGGTAACGTAGTGATCCCGCTCCTGCCGGACACCTTAAGCTGGCGCACCAACGCCACCTATATGATCAAATCAGAGAATAAAGATACCGGAAATCCGCTGTCGGTCATTCCTAAATATACCATCAACACCATGCTGGACTGGCAGGTGAATAATAAGCTCTCCACCAACGTTCACTGGACCCAGTATGGCCGCCAGAAACCGCGTAAATACGCCGAAATACGTAAAGAAAACAATGCAATGTCAGATAAAGAGATTGGTTCCTACGCGATAGTCGGCATCGGCGCTAACTATCAGCTGAATAAAAATCTGCGGCTGAATGCCGGTATCAGCAACCTGTTTGATAAAGAGATCTATCGTGAAAACGATGGCGCATCGACCTATAACGAACCGGGACGCGCTTATTACGCTGGCGTAACCCTGTCATTCTGACCCCTGCAACGCCCGCCTCGCGGGCGTCTCCCCTCTGTTATCCATACGCATTTCATAGTAGCATCGCGGCTGACATTTTTTCTCTACACTCGGTTCTGGCATGACAACAACGAATAATGCTCCTCAGGGCGAACTGGTTTTGCGCACGCTGGCAATGCCTGCGGATACCAATGCAAATGGCGATATTTTTGGCGGCTGGCTGATGTCGCAAATGGATATTGGCGGCGCCATTCAGGCAAAAGAGATTGCCCACGGCCGTGTGGTCACCGTCCGCGTCGAGGGGATGAGCTTCCTGCGTCCGGTGGCGGTAGGCGATGTGGTGTGCTGCTACGCGCGCTGCGTAAAGCGCGGCACCACCTCAGTGAGCATTAATATTGAAGTATGGGTCAAAAAAGTGGCTTCAGAGCCAATTGGCCAACGCTACAAGGCGACCGAAGCGCTGTTTATCTATGTGGCGGTCGATGCGGACGGTAAACCTCGCCCGCTGCCGCCGCAGAGCTGACGGCAGGCAAACGCGTCGCCTCTGCGATGTCAGAGGGCGGCGCACCGCCCTGTCCCTTCTCACTTACTCAATCTGCGTCGCGCCGTTGAGGCGGAAGACAATATTCACCACCAGCCCGCTCCCCGGTTTACCCGCTTCGTAACGCCATCTGCGCATCGCATTTTTCACTTCGCGCTCAAACATGTTGGCAGGCTGCGCGGAGAGGATCTGCACATTATCCACCCGTCCGTCTGCGGTAACGTCAAATTTCACTTTCACCCGCCCTTCAATACGTAGCGCCTGGGCACGCGCCGGATACTGCGGCTGGTTACGGCTCAGAGCGCGCGGCCCCGCTGGCACGCTCACAGCGGGCTTGCTCGTGGCGGGCGCGGTACTGGTGGTCGGACGTGCGGGCGCGTTATTGTCAAACAACGATGCCGGACGCGATTCTGCCGGTTTGATCTCCCGCTTCGGCTGCTCCTCAACCTTCTTCACCGGCTTCGGTTTTGGTTTGGGTTTTGGCTTCGGCTTAGGTTTCGGCTTTTCAATCACCACCGGCGCCTCTTTCGGCGGTTCGGGAACCGGTTCAGGCTCCACTTCCGGTTCTGGTTCAACGACCGGCTGCGGCGGTGGCTGCACTGCCTGTGGCGGTTCCAGATCCGCAGGCGATACCATTGTCACCGAGATAGGCTGCGCAGGCGCTGGCAGTTCAATAACCTGATGTACCGAGGTGTATAAAAGTCCCGCAACCAGCGCGCCATGAATCGCTACGGAGAACAAGGTCGGCCAGGGGAAGCGACGAGGTAAATCAAGGGTCATTGAAGTCATAATCGTTTCAGTTGAAAAACCAGAGCTTAATTTTAAATGCAAATAGCAATCATATTCAATAAGCCATCATGGACTGCGGCACCTAAAAGACAAATTTATCTGAAAAAAACCGCGTCAACGCAACGGCCTTAACAAAGCTGCCATCATTGCGTTGCACTCAGGCGACCTTTCAAATACCGTATTTACATAGTTAATCATCCTGTATACCGAGCAGGATTTTCTCTGATTAAGGAGCCCTACCCGTGCTTTATGTCATCTATGCTCAGGATTATGCTGATTCACTCGAAAAACGCCTCTCCGTCCGTCCTGCACATCTGGCGCGGCTGCAACTGCTGCATGATGAAGGCCGCCTGCTGACCGCCGGCCCAATGCCTGCCGTTGACAGTAACGATCCGGGCGCCGCAGGCTTTACCGGTTCGACGGTCATTGCGGAGTTTGACTCGCTGGAAGAGGCGAAAAAGTGGGCGGAAGAGGACCCGTACGTCGCCGCCGGGGTGTATGAGCAGGTGTCAGTCAAACCCTATAAAAAGACGTTTTAAACGAAAATTCATTGGGCACCGCAGGCGGTGCCCTTTTTGCTCAGACGCTGTGAATCGCGAACAGCAGCGAATTACGCTGACGGTTCAGGAGACACTTTCTGATTGAGTGGATGCGCATATTCCGACGCGACTGCCCTTCAAGCCAACGCGCTTTCCGGCGGCTGGCCTGACGCAGCATACGCCAGCGTCCCACTTCCGTTCTACTACGCTTCATGATACTTACTCTTACCGTGCAAGAGCCTGCATTATACCCCTCGTCGACGGACAGACCAGCGCTTTTCCCGCGTTTTTATTTGCCAGATGAATCCTGACGCGTAAACTCATAACAATGCGCTTTCAAAAGGATTTTTAAACTATGACAACCTTCTACACGGTAGTGAGTTGGCTGGTCATTCTGGGCTATTGGCTGCTCATTGCCGGTGTAACATTACGCATTTTAATGAAACGTCGCGCGGTTCCCTCCGCTATGGCCTGGCTGTTGATTATTTATATCCTGCCGTTAGTCGGGATCATCGCTTACCTTTCCGTTGGTGAACTTCATTTAGGCAAACGTCGCGCTGAACGGGCGCGCGCCATGTGGCCGTCAACCGCCAAGTGGCTTAACGATCTGAAAGCCTGCAAACATATCTTTGCCGAAGAAAACAGCAGCGTCGCCTCATCGCTGTTCAAACTCTGCGAGCGACGTCAGGGCATTGCGGGGGTGAAAGGTAACCAGCTACAGCTGCTGACCGACTCCGATGACGTGATGCAGGCGCTGATCCGCGATATCCAGCTGGCGCGACATAACATCGAGATGGTGTTTTATATCTGGCAGCCCGGTGGGATGGCGGATCAGGTCGCCGAGTCGCTGATGGCCGCCGCGCGTCGGGGTGTGCATTGCCGACTGATGCTTGATTCTGCGGGCAGCGTCGCCTTCTTTCGCAGCCTCTGGGCGGCGATGATGCGCAATGCCGGCGTTGAAGTGGTCGAAGCGTTAAAAGTGAATGTGTTCCGCGTGTTTCTGCGCCGGATGGACCTGCGCCAGCACCGGAAAATGGTGATGATCGATAACTATATCGCGTATACCGGCAGCATGAACATGGTCGATCCGCGCTATTTCAAGCAGGATGCGGGCGTCGGTCAGTGGGTCGACCTGATGGCGCGAATGGAAGGTCCGGTTGCTACCGCGATGGGGATTGTCTATTCATGCGACTGGGAGATTGAAACCGGTAAACGCATCCTGCCGCCACCGCCGGACGCCAATATTATGCCGTTTGAGCAGGCCAGCGGGCATACGATTCATACCATCGCCTCCGGTCCCGGTTTCCCGGAAGATTTAATACATCAGGCGCTGCTGACCGCCGCCTATTCGGCGCGCGAATATTTAATCATGACGACGCCCTACTTCGTGCCCAGCGACGATCTGCTGCACGCCATCTGTACTGCGGCACAGCGCGGCGTGGACGTCAGCATCATCCTGCCGCGTAAAAACGACTCGCTGCTGGTTGACTGGGCCAGCCGGGCCTTCTTCACGGAACTGCTGGCGGCGGGAGTGAAAATCTACCAGTTCGAAGGCGGCCTGCTGCATACCAAAAGCGTGCTGGTCGATGGCGAACTCAGCCTGGTCGGTACGGTTAACCTTGATATGCGCAGCCTGTGGCTGAACTTCGAGATCACGCTGGTGATTGACGACGTCGGCTTCGGCGGCGACCTGGCGGCGGTGCAGGATGATTATATTTCTCGCTCCCGCCTGCTTGATGCGCGCCTGTGGTTAAAACGCCCGCTCTGGCAGCGGATCACCGAGCGACTGTTTTACTTCTTTAGCCCATTGCTGTAAAACGTGCCCAAGAGAGAGTAAACAGGTAGTCACTATGGATATGGATCTGAACAATCGCCTGACTGAAGACGAAACGCTTGAGCAGGCTTACGATATTTTTCTCGAACTGGCGGCCGATAATCTCGACCCGGCAGATATTATTCTGTTCAATTTACAGTTCGAAGAACGCGGTGGTGCGGAATTGTTTGATCCGTTCGAAGACTGGCAGGAACACGTCGATTACGATCTGAATCCTGACTTTTTTGCCGAAGTGGTCATTGGTCTTGCCGACACGGAAGATGGCGAAATTAACGATATCTTTGCCCGCGTACTGCTGTGCCGCGAAAAAGATCACAAGCTGTGCCATATTCTCTGGCGCGAATAGCCCTCCGTGCCGGATAGCGCCCTGCGCTATTCGGGCAATTTACTTCCGCAATGATTGCAATACCGGGCGCTGTGCTCATGCTGGCTTTGCCGGCACGTCGGGCATTGGCGCTAATAACCACGCTGATTAAGGCAAACAGCGCGCAAAGCCCTTCAAAGCGACGCCCCGAACGGCTATTCAGATCAAACAGGTTGTGATAAATACGGCGGCGAACGGAAGAATAAGAAAGTGACACGGTAACCTCACGAAAAAAGGGCTGACTTCCCGTCAGCCCTTGCGATTATAACGGGTCTACTTTGAGGCAGGAAACGGCATGGCGGAAACTGCCCTCAAGCACCGGCCGCGTTTGCGCGCATTCCGGTCCGGCTATCGGACAGCGGGTGCGAAATACGCAGCCTGAAGGCGGATTGATGGGCGACGGCAACTCCCCTTCCAGAAGCTGAATGGTCTTATTCTTTTCCAGATCGGGATCGGGGATTGGCACCGCAGACATCAGCGCTTTGGTGTAGGGATGTAGCGGGTTATGATACACCTCGTCATAGGTGCCCAGCTCCACCGCGTGCCCCAGATACATCACCAGCACGCGGTCGGAGATATGTTTCACCACCGCCAGATCATGGGCGATGAAGATCAGCGACAGCCCCATCTCCCGCTGGATTTGCCGCAACAGGTTGACCACTTGCGCCTGGATAGAGACGTCCAGCGCCGAAACCGGCTCATCGCAAATGATAAGCTTCGGCTCAAGAATCAGCGCCCGGGCAATGCCGATGCGCTGACACTGGCCGCCGGAGAACTCATGCGGATAACGGTTAATCAGATTCGGCAACAGGCCCACCTTCAGCATCATCGCTTTTACCCGATCGCGCACTTCCTGGCGCGACAGCTTTGGATGATAGGTCCGCAGCGGCTCTGCGATAATGTCGCCGATGGTCATCCGCGGGTTCAGCGAGGCCAGCGGATCCTGGAAAATCATCTGAATGTCGCTGCGGACTTCGCGCCACTGTTCCGGACTCATTCCCAGCAAATCTTTGCCCAGCCACGCGACGCGCCCGGCGGTCGCCCTGACCAGTCCGATGATCGCCCTGGCGAAGGTCGATTTGCCGCAGCCGGACTCGCCAACCACCCCCAGCGTTTCCCCTTCATACAGACGCAGCGTCACGCCATCGACCGCCTTCAGCGTTTTTGAGGGCTGCCAGAACCACTGCCTGCCATCTTTGATATCGAAATGCACCTTCAGATCGGCAATTTCAAGGAGGACTTTACGTTTCTCATCTACAGCATTCATACCAGATCCTCCACCGGTTTAAAGCAGGCGCGCAGCCGCCCCGGACTGAACTCCTCCAGCGGCGGCGTGCTGCTGCATACCTCCATCGCCCAGGGACAGCGCGGCTGAAACGGGCAGCCTTGCGGTAAACGCAGCAGGTTCGGCGGGTTACCCGGAATAGTCAGCATCTCTTCCCCTTCGGCATCGAGGCGCGGCACCGCGCCCAGCAGACCAATCGAATAGGGATGAACCGGGCGATAAAAGACATCGCGTGCGTTACCGTACTCCATCGTCCGCCCCGCATACATCACCAGAACTTTGTCGCAAATCCCCGCGACGACGCCAAGATCGTGAGTAATCATAATGATGGCGGTATTAAATTCCCGCTTCAGCTCGTTGAGCAAGGTCATGATTTGCGCCTGCACGGTCACGTCCAGCGCTGTCGTCGGTTCATCGGCAATCAGCAGTTTTGGCCGACACAGCAGCGCCATCGCAATCATCACGCGCTGACGCATCCCGCCGGAAAATTCATGCGGGAACATTTTCATACGCTTGCGCGCTTCAGGCATTTTGACCGCATCAAGCATACGCACGGACTCCTCGAACGCCTCGGCCTTGCTCATGCCTTTATGCAGGATCAGCACCTCCATCAGCTGCTCGCCAACGCGCATATACGGGTTCAGCGACGTCATCGGGTCCTGGAAAATCATCGACATTTGCTCGGCGCGTAGCCTGTTCAGTTCGCGCTCCGGCAAATTGAGGATTTCGCGGCCGTTAAAGACCGCCGAACCGCCGGTCCGGCCATTTGCCGCCAACAGCCCCATCAGCGCAAAGGCGGTCTGCGATTTGCCTGAACCGGACTCACCGACAATGCCTAAGGTTTCCCCGGCACGCAGCGTAAAGTTCAGGTCGTTGACGGTGGTGACATCGCCATCCGGGGTACTGAAGGTCACGCGAAGATCTTTTACATCCAGCAGTGCGTTAGCCCTTTGCTGCGCCAGCGGCGCGGCTGCGGTTTCAATTACGCTCATGGCTGCACTCCTTAACGGTCTTTCGGGTCGAGGGCATCACGCAGGCCGTCGCCAATAAAGTTAAAACAGAACAGGGTCACCACCAGGAACCCCGCCGGGAACAGCAAAAGCCACGGCGACACCTCCATGGAGTTCGCGCCATCGCTCAGTAACGCCCCCCAGCTGCTCAGCGGTTCCTGAGTCCCGAGGCCAAGGAAGCTCAGGAAGGACTCAAACAGGATCATGCTGGGCACCAGCAACGAAGCGTAAACCACCACCACGCCCAGCACGTTAGGCACGATATGGCGAGTAACAATACTGGCGGTGGAGACGCCGCCGACCTGCGCCGCTTCGATAAACTCTTTCCGCTTCAGGCTTAACGTCTGCCCGCGTACGATACGCGCCATATCCAGCCAGGAGACCATGCCGATGGCGACAAAGATCAGCAGGATGTTTTGCCCGAAAAAGGTCACCAGCAGAATGACGAAAAACATAAACGGGAACGAGTTGAGGATCTCCAGCAGGCGCATCATCACCGAGTCGATTTTGCCGCCCAGGTAGCCCGACAGCGAGCCATACAACGTCCCGACCACCACCGCGACCAGCGCCGCGGCGATCCCAACCATCAGCGAAATCCGCCCGCCAATCGCCACGCGCACCAGCAGGTCGCGTCCGGACGAGTCGGTGCCAAAATAGTGCCCTGATTCGACGTCCGGCGCGCTGGACATCATCCCCCAGTCGGTATCGAAATAGGTAAACTGCGACAGCATCGGCGCCAGCGTCACAAACAGGGCAATTATCGCCAGCACAATCAGACTGGCGACCGCCGCGCGGTTATGCATAAAACGGCGCCGGGCGTCCTGCCACAGGCTGCGCCCTTCGACCTCCAGCTTGTCACTGAAATTTTCCAGCGCCTCGCTGTTTTTCTTACTTAACATCATCGCGAGCTCCAGTATCAGTAACGAATTTTCGGGTCGATTACGGCATACAGCACATCAACGATCGCGTTGAAAACGATAGTCAATGTCCCGACCAGAATCGTCAGGCTCAGCACCAGCGAGTAATCGCGGTTCAGCGCGCCGTTGACAAACAGCTGCCCGATGCCGGGCAGGCCATAAATCGTTTCAATGACCATTGAACCGGTGATAATCCCGACAAATGCCGGTCCCATATACGAAAGCACCGGCAGCAGCGCGGGCTTCAGCGCGTGGCGAAAGATGATCCGCCGCATCGGCAGCCCCTTCGCCCGCGCGGTGCGGATGAAATTGGAGTGCAGCACTTCGATCATCGAACCGCGGGTAATACGGGCGATGCTGGCGATATAGGCCAGCGATAAGGCGACCATTGGCAGGATCATAAATTTCAGCGCCCCGCCGTTCCAGCCGCCGCCGGGCAGCCATTGCAGAGTGATGGCGAATATCATCACCAGCAGAGGGGCGACCACGAAGCTGGGTATCACCACTCCGGTCATCGCTATCCCCATCACCGTATAATCCCAGCGCGTATTTTGCTTCAGCGCGGCAATCACTCCGGCGCTTACGCCGAGGATCACCGCCAGCAGGAAGGCGGCCGCACCCAGCTTCGCAGAAACCGGAAAGCTCGAGGCCACCAGGTCGTTAACGGTGTAATCTTTGTACTTAAAAGAGGGCCCGAAATCGCCGTGCGCCAGCTGCTTCAGATAGCTGAAGTACTGAGTCATGATCGGGTCGTTCAGATGGTATTTCGCTTCGATATTCGCCAGCACCTCTGGCGGTAACGCGCGTTCGCCGGTGAAAGGACTTCCCGGCGCCAGACGCATCATAAAAAACGAAATGGTAATAAGAATAAACAGCGTCGGAATCGCTTCCAGACAGCGGCGTAAAATAAATTTCAACATTGCCCGTACCTTCTGGCGTGTGCCTTTATGCCTCACCACGCAGTGCGTCTGACGCGAGGTGTGGCTAATCGACGAAAAAAAGACACTGCGGGGCAACGCACGCTGCCCCGCTCTTTGCCATTAATGCTTGATAATATACAAGTTCTTAACGTAGATATTATCCATCGGATCCTTACCGGTGTAACCGCCAACCCACGGTTTCACCAGACGGGCATTCACGTAGTAATACACCGGCACGATCGCCGAATCTTTATCAAGCTGCTGCTCAGCTTTAGCGTACAGCTCGGATCGCTGCGCCTCATCTTTCGCCTTTAAGGTATCAGCAATAATGCCGTCAAATGTCGGGCTCTTATAGAACGTCGTATTGTTTGAACTGTCGGACAGCACCATGTTCAGGAACGAAGTCGGTTCGTTATAATCTGCGCACCATGCCGCGCGGGCGACATCAAAGTTCCCCTGATGGCGCGTATCCAGGAAGGTTTTCCACTCCTGGTTCTCCAGCTTCACGTTGACGCCTAAATTTTTCTTCCAGATTGAGGAAGCCGCAATGGCCAGCTTCTTGTGCAGATCGGAGGTGTTGTACAGCAGGTTGAAGGTCAGCGGCTTATCTGCGGTGTAACCGGCCTCGGCCAGCAGTTTTTTCGCCTCTTCATTGCGCTTTTCCTGCGTCCAGCCAAACCATTCCGGCTCGACCAGTTTCGCCCCGTCGGTGTAAGGCGGGGTAAAGCTATAGGCCGGCAGGTCGCCCTGATTTTTCACTTTATTGACGATGATGTCGCGATCCAGCGCGAGCTTCAGCGCGGTACGCACGCGCACATCGTTAAACGGCGCTTTCTGGTTATTAATTTCGTAATAATAGGTGCAGAGATAAGGGTCGACGTGAACCTCATCCGGGATCTCTTTCTTCAGCTTCTGGAACAGTTCAATCGGCATGTTGTTATAGGTCATGTCGATTTCGCCGCTACGGTAGCGGTTAACGTCGGTCACTTCGGAGGAGATCGGCAGATAGGTCACATGGTTAATCACGGTTTTCGCGTTATCCCAGTACTGAGGGTTACGCTCAAGGACGATACGTTCGTTAACCACCCAGTCTTTCAGCTTATAGGCGCCGTTGCTGATGATATTGGCAGGCTGCGTCCATTTATCGCCGAATTTTTCAACCACTGCTTTCGGTACTGGCGAAACGGATGGATGCACCAGCAGTTTATAGAAATAGGGAACCGGCTCGCTCAGCGTCACTTCAAAGGTATGGTCGTCGACGGCTTTCACGCCCAGTTCGGTGACCGGCTTTTTACCGGCCACAATATCGTCAATATTGACGATATGGCCATATTGCAGATAGCTGGCATACGGCGAGGCGGTATTCGGATTAGCCAGACGCTGCCAGCTGTAGACAAAATCCTGCGCGGTAACGGGGGAACCGTCGGACCATTTTGCGTCTTTACGCAGATGGAAAGTCCAGACCTTAAAATCGTTGTTTTCCCATTTTTCCGCGACGCCCGGAGACGGCTTACCCTCCACGTCACTGACTAATAATCCTTCAAATAGATCGCGGCTGACGTTTGATTCCGGCACCCCTTCAATTTTATGCGGGTCGAGGGATTGCACTTCCGAGCCGTTATTACGCACCAGCGTCTGCTTTTCCGCCAGCTGAACGCCTGCGGGAACATCCGCTGCCATTGCCGCATTACCGGCGATTAACGCTGAGAAAATGCCTGCGGCGACTAAACTTTTTTTCGTGGTGGTCATTGTGTTTGTACTCCCTCATTATAATTACTGGTTCGATTACCAGCCTGTTAATCCTGTTAAGGATCCCTGCACAGCGCCGGAGGGACTGCTGTCAGGTGCTGTTACTGCCTGCTATCACCGACTTTATTTATTACGACGATTCGTTCGATCGCCTTACGTCGATTCTTCGCACGCCTCCCCTGTCAGAGACGCGCCAATATGGGTTACGCGGCCAGGTTGATATTCATTCTCAATAACGAGCAATCTGCTGCGAAACATTGTCCTGGAAAGTAACAAATGCCATTCTTATCTGCCAATACAATTTACAGATTTGTTAAGCAATTCTCTTTTAGCGAAAAAAAATGCCCCTGCGGACGATGCCTGAAAACGCGACGTTTTCTCTAACCCTTTATTATTCATAAGATTAATGGATATCAGCCCTGCAGCGCGCGCCGGGCGGCACCGGACGATTCAGATTACACAAAAAATTAACAATTGATTATTAATTAGCACATTCCTCTGAGAGATTATTGAAATAACTAATATCATTTCAATAATCTGGCTTCAAGTCCCGGATTATGATGTGAACAAATTAACATGCAGAAGGGGAAACAGAGGGAGGAGAAAAATTTAACTTACTGATAAAAAAATAGAATTAAGCCACGCACCTCTGCGGAATTTTCTTTCGCTGAGTGGCAACGCGCTTAAAACGTAAAAATATTGACAACGCGCAAAATAAAACGGAGCGCTAAGGCTCCGCTTTTGTTTCATATGAAAGGGGTTAACTTAACAGGCCGGGAAATATCGCTTTAATGCCGGTCACGATAAATTCAATACCTAACGCCATCAGCAATAGCCCCATGATACGGGTAATAACGTTAATCCCCGTCTGCCCGAGAACACGAACCAGCCACGGCGCCATGCGAAACAGCCCCCAACAACAGAGGGCAAAAAGCGCAATGGCGATAAAAAAGCCGACCAGATACATCAGGCTGTGATAGCGGGTTCCCCAGACGATAGTCGAACTGATCGCCCCCGGCCCGGCCATTAACGGCAGTGCCAGCGGTACCACGCCAACGCTTTCACGTATCGCTGTCTCTGACTTCTCCTGTTTGTTCTGTTTATCTTCGCCGAGCTTGCCGCTGATCATCGACATGGCGATAGTCACCACCAGGATGCCGCCGGCAATTCTGAACGAATCGATTGAAATGCCGAACAGCTGGAGTATGCCGTCGCCCAGAAACAACGAGGTCCATAAAATAATGGCCACGGAGAGGTTAGCGGTAAGGTTAGTTTTATTGCGCGCCGCCGCCGTCTGGTAACTGGTGAGACTGATAAAGACGGGAATAATCCCGACCGGGTTAACTAACGCAAATAACCCTATGAAAAACTTAAAATAAACAGGAAAGTCAAACAGCGTTTGAATCACGGTTAGCTCCGCAGCGTTAGCCGGATAAAGTTGATCGATAATTAACGGGTAAAACCGTGCTGAAGATACGCCTTTTCACAGTATTTTTCACCTGCTTAACGCAAAATCATCCTCTTCTCAGGCTGTTATCAATATGTTTTAATTATGCTAATTTACACCTCATTCACCACTACAATTATTCAACACTTAACGTTTCGCGCTAAAATGGCTTGCTGAAAGGTGTCAGCTTTGCGGAATTTTGATCTGGATCACGCAATCAGTACTCAGAAGTGAGTAATCTTGCTTACGCCACCTGGAAGTAACACGTCAGAGTTAACTGGCATAAATGTATAAGCTCTTTTAGTAAATCAGAGCGAACGGGACGTTAAGTAACCTTTTGATTTTTCGGCTGTTATACAAACTTTCGCCCTCTGTCTATACTCACGTATCGAGCAGATGATTTACTAAAAAAGTTTAACATTATCAGGAGAGCATTATGGCTGTTACTAATGTCGCTGAACTTAACGCACTCGTCGAGCGCGTAAAAAAAGCCCAGCGTGAATATGCCAGTTTCACTCAAGAACAGGTCGATAAAATCTTCCGCGCCGCTGCTCTGGCCGCTGCAGATGCCCGCATCCCCCTCGCTAAGATGGCCGTTGCCGAATCCGGCATGGGTATCGTTGAAGATAAAGTGATCAAAAACCACTTTGCTTCCGAATACATCTATAACGCTTATAAAGATGAAAAGACCTGCGGCGTGCTGTCCGAGGACGACACCTTCGGGACCATCACTATTGCTGAACCGATCGGTATCATCTGCGGTATCGTTCCGACCACTAACCCGACCTCCACGGCTATCTTCAAATCGCTGATCAGCCTGAAGACCCGTAACGCCATCATCTTCTCTCCGCACCCACGTGCTAAAGACGCCACCAACAAAGCGGCTGACATCGTACTGCAGGCGGCTATCGCTGCCGGCGCGCCGAAAGATCTGATTGGCTGGATCGATCAACCGTCCGTTGAGCTCTCCAACGCCCTGATGCATCACCCGGATATCAACCTGATCCTCGCGACAGGCGGTCCGGGCATGGTGAAAGCAGCCTACAGCTCCGGTAAACCGGCGATTGGCGTGGGCGCAGGCAACACCCCGGTGGTTATCGACGAAACTGCCGATATCAAGCGTGCCGTCGCGTCCGTACTGATGTCCAAAACCTTCGATAACGGCGTTATCTGCGCATCTGAACAGTCCGTTGTGGTAGTGGATTCCGTATACGACGCCGTTCGCGAACGTTTCGCCAGCCACGGCGGCTACCTGCTGCAGGGCAGCGAGCTGAAAGCCGTTCAGGACGTTATCCTGAAAAATGGCGCGCTGAACGCCGCTATCGTGGGTCAGCCGGCGTATAAAATCGCTGAACTGGCGGGCTTCTCCGTGCCGGAAAACACCAAAATCCTGATTGGCGAAGTCACCGTTGTTGATGACAGCGAGCCGTTTGCTCACGAAAAACTCTCCCCGACGCTGGCGATGTACCGCGCGAAAGATTTCGAGGACGCGGTCGGCAAAGCAGAGAAGCTGGTGGCGATGGGCGGTATCGGCCATACCTCCTGCCTGTACACCGACCAGGACAACCAGCCGGAGCGCGTCGCTTACTTCGGTCAGATGATGAAAACCGCGCGTATCCTGATCAACACCCCGGCTTCCCAGGGCGGTATCGGTGACCTCTACAACTTCAAGCTGGCCCCTTCCCTGACGCTGGGTTGCGGCTCCTGGGGCGGTAACTCCATCTCTGAAAACGTCGGTCCGAAGCACCTGATCAACAAGAAAACCGTTGCTAAGCGAGCTGAAAACATGTTGTGGCACAAACTTCCGAAATCCATCTACTTCCGCCGCGGCTCCCTGCCTGTCGCGCTGGACGAAGTGATTACCGACGGCCACAAACGTGCGCTCATTGTGACCGACCGTTTCCTGTTCAACAACGGTTACGCTGACCAGATCACCTCCGTGCTGAAAGCGGCCGGCGTTGAAACTGAAGTGTTCTTTGAAGTGGAAGCCGACCCGACCCTTTCCGTGGTGCGTAAGGGCGCTGAGCTGGCAAACTCCTTCAAACCGGACGTGATCATCGCGCTGGGCGGCGGTTCCCCGATGGACGCCGCGAAAATCATGTGGGTGATGTACGAACATCCGGAAACCCACTTCGAGGAGCTGGCGCTGCGCTTTATGGATATCCGTAAGCGTATCTACAAGTTCCCGAAAATGGGCGTGAAAGCGAAGATGATCGCCGTCACCACCACCTCCGGCACCGGCTCCGAAGTCACGCCGTTTGCGGTGGTCACCGACGATGCGACCGGGCAGAAATACCCGCTGGCAGACTATGCGCTGACGCCGGATATGGCGATTGTTGACGCCAACCTCGTGATGGACATGCCGAAGTCGCTGTGTGCGTTCGGTGGTCTGGATGCGGTCACCCACGCGCTGGAAGCCTACGTTTCCGTACTGGCCTCCGAGTTCTCTGACGGCCAGGCGCTGCAGGCGCTGAAACTGCTGAAAGAAAATCTGCCGGCCTCCTACAACGAAGGGGCGAAAAACCCGGTAGCCCGTGAGCGCGTGCACAGCGCCGCCACCATCGCCGGTATCGCGTTTGCCAACGCCTTCCTCGGCGTCTGCCACTCGATGGCGCACAAGCTGGGCTCGCAGTTCCACATTCCGCACGGCCTGGCGAACGCCCTGCTGATCAGCAACGTGATCCGCTACAACGCCAACGACAACCCGACCAAGCAGACGGCATTCAGCCAGTACGACCGTCCGCAGGCGCGCCGTCGCTACGCGGAGATTGCCGACCATCTGGGTCTGAGCGCGCCGGGCGACCGCACCGCAGCGAAGATTGAGAAGCTGCTGGCGTGGCTGGAAAGCCTGAAAGCGGAGCTGGGTATTCCGAAGTCCATCCGTGAAGCAGGCGTGCAGGAAGCGGACTTCCTGGCCCACGTTGACAAGCTGTCTGAAGATGCTTTCGATGACCAGTGCACCGGCGCCAACCCGCGCTACCCGCTGATCTCCGAGCTGAAGCAGATCCTGCTGGATACTTACTACGGACGTGAATACAGCGAAGGCGCTGCTGCGAAAAATGAAGCAGTGGTTGCGCCTAAGGCAGAGAAAAAAGCGAAAAAATCCGCTTAATCTCAATCTCCTGCTGTAAACGCATAACAAAAGCGGCCTCCTGAGAGGCCGCTTTTTTGTATCTGAGCGTGTCTGCCGCCGCCGGAACAGGCCGGAGAGAAGATTTTAAGCCACTCTCCGGCGATCCTCAGCAGGATCGATCGTGACGATGACGTTCCTGTATCGCCGTCAGAGATCCCTCCTCCAGCGCTTCCTTATAATGCTTACGGCATACCGAAACGTAGCGCTCGTTGCCGCCTATAACCACCTGTTCGCCTTCGTTATAGGGTCTGCCTGACTGGTCGAGACGCAGTACCATACTCGCTTTACGTCCGCAGAAGCAGATGGTTTTTAATTCAACCAGCTTATCTGACCAGGCCAGCAGATACTGGCTACCGACAAACAGCTCTCCGCGAAAGTCGGTGCGCAAACCGTAGCACAGCACCGGTATATCCAGTTGATCAACAACCTCAGATAATTCATAGACCTGTTGGCGGGTTAAAAACTGACATTCGTCCACCAGCACGCAGTGTATTGGCTGGGCCGCGTTATCGGCGGCGATCTCAGCATACAAAGATGAATCCTGGTTAAATAATTTGGCGGGTGATGACAGTCCTATACGTGAACTCACTTTTCCCGCGCCGTAGCGGTCATCTATTTCCGCCGTATATACGACGGTGCGCATCCCGCGCTCCTGATAATTGTAAGAAGATTGCAGTAAGGCGGTCGACTTACCTGCATTCATTGCTGAGTAGTAGAAATATAGCTGCGCCATCGGCCACAGACCCTCACCAAGGTGAAATAAAGACGGGACGGAGTGTACCATAATTTCTGCCGCCGACTGCGCCTGGTTCAACGCCAGCGCGCTTTATGCCTCGCGCCGACTTCCCCATCGGGTAACGTCTCTAACAGCAATGAAAGGGAAAAATCAATTAACAACTGTGCAAACAATGCGCGACTAATCTCATTTTTTGCGAAGTCTGTTCTGCCATATTCATCAACAAGGCTTATCGACGCAGGCAAAATGGAAACCCTGTACTTATTGTTACTGTTGTTCATAACTCTTCCGATGTAATAGACCATACCGTCCGGGGAATCTAATACAAAAGGTTGAAAACACTACCAGGAGGGAGATATTTACCCCTGAGAAATGTGAGCTGAATCAGGAAGTTTAAGGGGGATAAAAGGAGTAACCGTTCTACCAATAAGCCCTTTTCTGTGCGTTCCTTCAAGAAAAATTTAAGTTCGGATATTTATTGGCGCTAAAAAATAAAGCGCAATTTTGAATTCCTTACATTGCTGGCTATTGCACATCTGAATTTAACGCTCTATTATTAGCTCAACAAACCACCCCAATATAAGTTTGAGATTACTACAATGAGCGAAGCACTTAAAATTCTGAACAACATCCGTACTCTTCGTGCGCAGGCAAGAGAATGCACCCTTGAAACGCTGGAAGAAATGCTGGAAAAATTAGAAGTTGTTGTTAACGAGCGTCGTGAAGAAGAAAGCGCGGCAGCGGCTGAAGTTGAAGAACGCACTCGTAAACTGCAACAATATCGTGAAATGCTGATTGCTGACGGTATTGATCCGAATGAACTGCTGAATAGCATGGCAGCGGTTAAATCTGGCACCAAAGCTAAACGCGCAGCACGTCCGGCTAAATATAGCTACGTTGATGAAAACGGCGAAACGAAAACCTGGACTGGCCAGGGTCGTACACCGGCTGTAATCAAAAAAGCAATGGAAGAGCAAGGTAAACAGCTGGAAGATTTCCTGATCAAGGAATAATCAGCAAACAGCCTGCAAGAAATCCCGCCTCGCGCGGGATTTTTTTGCCCCACCTCCGTTACGGCCGCTGAAGAGTAAAATGAGGGGTAAAAAAATCGGCGCCGTAAGACGGCGCCGATTCATCGTAATAATTATAACGTCTTGTTACCGTTTAATACCCACTTCTTCTTCGAGCCAGGCCTTAAATTCTGTGCCGAGGGTATTATGTCGAATGCCATATTCTACAAATGCCTGCATGTAGCCTAATTTATTACCGCAGTCATGGCTTTTGCCTTTCATATGATAGGCTTCGACGGTTTCCTTTTCGATCAGCATGTCGATCGCGTCGGTAAGCTGAATCTCATCGCCAGCTCCTGGAGGGGTTTTCGCCAGCAGCGCCCAGATATCAGCGCCGAGGACGTAACGTCCGACAATGGCCAGATTAGACGGCGCGACGTCCGCTTTCGGCTTCTCGACCACGCCAACCATCGGCACGCTTTCGCCCGGCGCTAATTCAACGCCTTTACAGTCAACTACGCCGTAAGCGGTAACATCGTCTACCGGTTCAACCATAATCTGGCTGTGTCCGGTTTCATCAAAACGACGAATCATTTCCGCAAGGTTATCCTGGGATAAATCTGATTCATACTCATCGAGAATAACGTCCGGCAAAATAACCGCGACAGGTTCATTGCCTACCACAGGATGCGCGCACAATACTGCGTGGCCCAGACCTTTCGCCAGCCCCTGGCGCACCTGCATAATAGTGACGTGCGGCGGACAAATAGACTGTACTTCTTCGAGCAGCTGGCGCTTAACGCGTTTTTCAAGCATCGCTTCCAGTTCAAAGCTGGTATCAAAATGGTTTTCGATAGAATTCTTCGAGGAGTGCGTCACCAGCACAATTTCAGTGATGCCCGCAGCAATACATTCGTTAACCACATACTGAATTAATGGCTTATCAACCAGTGGCAACATCTCTTTCGGGATAGCTTTTGTTGCCGGCAACATCCTGGTTCCTAATCCCGCTACCGGGATAACGGCTTTTTTGACTTTCGAGTTAATGGCAGCCATTTAAATTCTCCTGGACTGTTCATGTATTGAACGTGTTCATCAATCTGTACCGCATCAAGTATATCAGGACTGTTACAAGCCTCAGGTCTGAAAAGGATGCGTGTGCGGATAATTAAGACTAATACGTATAAAACTGGCGCAGATAGTAACACCACCTAAGGAAGGCGGGTAAAGCAAATTGTCTCCGCCTTGCCAATTGCTCATTCCGCAGACAACATAAGACGTAACCGTCCGCCTGCGCCCCAAATTTGACATTGCCACGATTCGCAGCGCTGACTAATTTGGTTGAGATAAGTATTACCTAACGTCCCCAGCGGAACGCCATTACTGATTTGGACATTATGCGACCCGGTATTTAATGTTACGTTAAGTCCGGCAGAAACCAGAATCAGATTGTTAACCCCATTATGATAATAGCCTACCAGCAGAGGAAACTGTCCGGGTAAATTTGCCTGGCGAAGAAGGTGGTTGACCTGTTTCAATACGGCGCCCAGTTCCGGCAACCGCTGATTCTGATGAGCGAGCTGCTCCTGGAGCAGACCGTTAAATAACGCCCGCAGCAATAATGCCGCCAGCACGCCATTGTCCCCTGCCCGCGTGACGTCGAGACAATAAAACGCCAGATCGTTTTCAGACAGCGGAGCAATATCCAGAACCAGCCCCGGTTTATCCGCCGAGACCAGCTGCCGGTAATTAATCCGACAGCGGGAAATGACCTGTTGAACCGGCGGCTGAAGCTCCTGAAGCAATTTTCTGGCCGCCGCCGGGTTGCCCACCATCGCATCCCAGTCGCGGAACAGCCGTTCCTCTTCCTCGACCCGTGAATTGAACATGTTCGGATACAGACAGGCAAACACGGTTTCCCGCAGGCGATTGAGATCTTTTACCGGCTTTAGCAGGACGTCATCCACCCCCAGCCGTAATGCTTTGGCGATGTCCGCCATATTATCTGTCGCCGAGATAACCAGAATCGGCGTCTGGTCACCACGATTGCGTAAATTTTCTACCAGTTTGAGACCGTTCATTCGCGGCATAGCAAGATCGCAGATCATCAGATCGGGGGTAAAATCGTCAAAGCGCGCCAGCGCATCTACCCCATCAGTTGCCAGTGCCGTTGTCGCTCCCAAAGAGGAAAACCAGGAATCCAGAAGCGAGCGAAATACCGGCTCATCCTCAACAATAAGAATCTGTTTCCCGAGCAATGGCTGCGTCATGTTCTCTCCCCTGACTGGCTTTAATCAATAGTGGCATGGGATTGCCGTACCTGCCTGTCAGAATTTGCTTAAGTGTAGATAAAAAGGCACGTCAAACGTCTGCACGCACCAGAGGTAAAAGTTCGTCCATCTTTTTTTCAACCGCAAGCTGCCCTGCTTCAATAGCGGCATGGGCACGATGAAAATCCAGCGTAGATATTTGCGGACAGAACGGTTGTATCAGTATGTCAGGCGGATCGCCGGCCATACGATTACGCTTAAGTCGATTTTCCAGCACCTGGATGGATGTCGTCATGATTTCCATTGCCGTCGGCGCGGAGACAACGCGACGGGCAGTAATATTACCCAGCCGCTCTTTTAACCGCACGCGCCACGATCCCCCTTCACTCTCGTTCTCTGCACTTTCACCTTGTATCGTGGGCGAAAGCAAATCCTGCTGCATAAGATGGGCGTCGTGTTGCAGATCGACGGCAATGACAATATCCGCCCCCATCGCGCGGGTAAGCGAAATGGGAACCGGATTGACCACGCCGCCGTCAACCAGCCAGTAGCCATTATGCGCGACCGGAGACATCAGACCAGGAATACTACAGGATGCGCGCACCGCGAGGTGCAGATCGCCTTCCGTAAACCATAATTCGCGTCCGGTGCTAAGATTAGTGGCCACGGTTGCAAAACGACGGGAACATTGTTCAATGTTTTCCACCGGCATGATGTGGCGGTACTGGTTGAATACGCGTTCGCCGCGCAACAATCCGCCCCTTCGCCATGAGAGATCCATCAGGCGCAAAACATCCCAGTAGCTGAATGAACAGACCCACTCTTCAAGCGCTGGCAGTTTATTACAGGCGTACGCCGCGCCGACTAACGAACCGATTGAACACCCTGCGACGATGTCAATATCAATACCCATCTGCTTCAGGGCCTTGATGACACCAATATGCGACCAGCCTCGCGCTGCACCAGAACCCAGCGCCAGACCTATTTTCATTTTTCTCATTGACCTACAAACTTCCCCTGGATTACGAGCGTAGCAACAACTCCATTGCTCAGTTAACATAGCGCTACCCGGACTTTTTTATTCGCCGTTTTTTTATCAGGGAGATTATTCGTGACTCAGCTTTGTCCCTGTGGTAGTGCTGTCGAGTATAGCCTATGTTGCCATCGATATGTGTCTGGCGAGCAAGTTGCACCCGATCCGTCACACCTCATGCGTTCTCGTTACTGCGCTTTTGTGATGAAAGACGCAGATTATCTTATCAGAACCTGGCACCCGGCCTGCCAGGCCGCGGCATTTCGCGATGACATCGTCGCCGGATTCGCCAGTACCGAATGGCTCGGCTTAACGCTATTTGAACACATCAGGTCCGAAGATGACAAAACTGGTTATGTCAGCTTTGTCGCCCGTTATCGCGAACACGGCAAAACGGGTGCTATCATTGAACGCTCACGTTTTATAAAAGAAAACGGTGAGTGGTACTATATTGACGGCACACGCCCGCAGTTTGGTCGAAACGATGCCTGTCCGTGCGGGTCAGGCAAAAAATTCAAAAAGTGCTGCGGTCAGTAACGGCTGACAGTACCCTTTATGCAAACATTCTCAACAGGATTACCGCTGCAAATGCATTCATTACAACGAAAAGTGCTGCGTACTATTTGCCCGGACCAGAAGGGCCTTATCGCGCGTATTACCAATATTTGCTATAAGCACGAACTGAATATTGTGCAGAATAATGAGTTCGTAGACCACCGCACCGGGCGTTTTTTTATGCGCACCGAGCTGGAGGGGATCTTCAACGACGCCACGCTGTTAGCCGATCTGGACAGCGCCTTACCGGAAGGTTCCATCCGCGAACTCAATCCGGCCGGGCGTCGTCGCGTGGTGATTCTGGTGACCAAAGAAGCGCACTGCCTGGGCGATCTGCTGATGAAGGCCAATTACGGAGGTCTGGATGTGGACATTTGCGCGGTCATCGGCAACCACGAAACCCTGCGTTCTCTGGTGGAACGTTTTGAGATCCCCTTTGAACTGGTCAGCCATGAAGGATTAACCCGCGAAGAGCACGACAGGCAGATGGCGGAAGCGATTGAGGCGCACCAGCCGGACTACGTGGTGTTGGCGAAATATATGCGGGTGCTGACCCCGGAATTTGTCGCGCGTTTCCCGAACAAAATCATTAATATTCACCATTCGTTCTTACCGGCCTTTATCGGCGCGCGTCCGTATCATCAGGCCTATGAGCGCGGCGTGAAGATCATCGGCGCGACCGCGCACTACGTTAACGATAATCTGGACGAAGGGCCAATCATCATGCAGGACGTGATTCATGTCGATCACACCTATACCGCAGAAGATATGATGCGCGCCGGGCGCGACGTTGAAAAGAACGTTCTGAGCCGCGCGTTGTATCAGGTGCTGGCCCAGCGCGTGTTTGTTTACGGCAACCGGACGATTATTCTTTAATCGCCTGAGAAATGCGTTGGTTAGCTTTCCAGCTTCATGGGTAAAAATCAGGCAACCAGTTAATTTTTCTCACCGGAATGCTTTACAGCGGCGCGTCATTTGATATGATGCGCCCCGCTTCCCGAAAGGAAGCAGGCCAGTAATAGCATTACCCCGTGGTGGGGTTCCCGAGCGGCCAAAGGGAGCAGACTGTAAATCTGCCGTCATCGACTTCGAAGGTTCGAATCCTTCCCCCACCACCATTATTCACTACAGCAATGTAGTTACACCGACAGGCAATGTTGATTTTTTCACTTGTCGGGAAGGGTGAGAACCTTCGATTAAGGTTCGACTCGAGCGAAAGCGAGAGAACGTTGCCAACGGCAACGGCCCGAAGGGTGAGGAGCGAAGCGACGAATAATCCTTCCCCCACCACCATCATCACGTTGTACCTCAAAATTTATCTACCCCGTGGTGGGGTTCCCGAGCGGCCAAAGGGAGCAGACTGTAAATCTGCCGTCACAGACTTCGAAGGTTCGAATCCTTCCCCCACCACCATTCTTTTATATAGTCACTTAACTTAAATCTTTCTCTTTAGTCTCGTTCAGCCACTGAGGGGAAGGATGAGAAGCTTCGACCAAGGTTCGATTCGAGCGCAGCGAGAAAGCGTTGCCGCAGGCAACGACCCGAAGGGCGAGGCGCAACGCGCCGAGTAATCCTTCCCCCACCACCATTCTTAGTCAAAATCATTCTCTTTAGTCTCGTTGAGCCTCTGATGGGGAAGGATGAGAAGCTTCGACCAATGCCTGATGGCGCTACGCTTATCAGGCCTACAGACCGCACGCAGAGCGCCATCAACCAGACTACACGTAGGTCGGATAAGGCGCTGCCGCCATCCGACAAATTTTACCGCCTGATGGCGCTACGCTTATCAGGCCTACAGCCCCCTCAGAGCCATCAGCCGGGCCACACGTAGGTCGGATAAGGCGCAGCCGCCATCCGACAAATTTACCGCCTGATGGCGCTACGCTTATCAGGCCTACAGGCCGCACGCAGGTAGCCATCCGACACTAACACTACAAACAAAAAACCCTGCCGGAGCAGGGTTAGCGTTTTGCAAATGCGAAATCAGTGACGCGCGCGCACCAGCTGGTATTTACGCGTCAGATACTCTACCGGCGCGCTCCAGATATGTACCAGACGCGAGAACGGGAACAGCAGGAACAGCGTCATTCCGAGCACCAGGTGCAGGCGGAAAATAAACGCCACGCCGTCCAGGTGCGCCGATGCGCCGCCGTGGAAGGTCACGACCGACTGCGCCCAGCCGACCAGCTTCATCATCTCGCTGCCGTCCATATGCTGGGCGGAGAACGGGATAGTCAGCAGCCCCAGCGCGCACTGAATCACCAGCAGCGAGAGGATTAGTATATCCGCACCGGTGGTGGTTGCGCGTACGCGCGGGCTGAACAAACGGCGCTTCAGCAGCAATACGCCGCCAACCAGAGTCATCAGGCCAGCTGCGCCGCCGCCGATCATCGCCATCTTCTGCTTAACGTCAATAGGCAGCCAGGCTTCATACATCCAGTGCGGCGTCAGCATCCCGAGGAAATGGCCGGCAAAGATCCCCAGAATCCCGAAGTGGAACAGGTTCGAGGCCATATTCATCCCCTTGCGATCCAGCATCTGGCTGGATGCCGCGCGCCACGTGTACTGACCGTAGTCATAACGCAGCCAGCTACCAATCAGAAAGACCGACCCGGCGATGTACGGGTAGATATCAAAGAAGAACATATTCAGGAAGTGCATTATTGCTGTCCTCCGGTGGTGATATTCAGATACTGCGGCGCCACGGCGCCGGCAAAACGACGCTGGTGAGCAGCGATTTCAGAATCATTGCAGCCCCGATCGGCAAAGAATTTCACCTGCTCCTCTTCCCAGACCGCATCAAGCGCCTGCGGCGTGTCGTCGCGCGCTTCATCCGCTATTTTTTCAGCGACTTTGTCACTGTCGATAGTGGTGTTCGCCAGCTTCAGCAGCAGATCGAACAGCACCGCATAACGGCTTTCGCGCTGTTGCAGACGCGCGCTCAGCAGCGCCAGAATCGGCGCGATATCCTGTAAACCGCCCAGCGCCTCGCGTTTCGGCAACTGCGCCAGGTACTCCAGATAGAGCGGCAGATGATCCGGCAGCTCGCGGCTGTCAAGCTGGAGCCCGTGCTGCTCATACTGCGCCATCAGATCAACCATTGCCTGGCCGCGATCGCGGGATTCGCCGTGAACGTGTTCGAACAGCAGCAGCGAGGTCGCCCGGCCACGGTCAAACAGTTCGCTATAGCGGGCCTGAACATCCAGCATATCCTGCGCGGTCAGATCGCGCAGGAAGACGCTGAGCCGGTGCGCATCCTCTTTATCAAGGTTTTCTGCTGACGCGAGCGCCTCATAGAGTTCCTGCTGATGCTGCCACAGGGCAGCATCCGGGTACTCAAGCAGACGCGAAACAATGACGAGTTCGATCATTGGTGCGACTCCGTTTTACTGGTCACATCGACGGCGTCAATGCGGCGACTGTTGAACAGGTTGAACTTGCTGTCAGAACCGTGGCAGCCGTCGCCGAAGGTAAAGCCACAGCCGCTTTTCTCCGGGAACGCGTCACGCGCCAGTTCACGATGGCTGCTCGGCACCACGAAACGATCTTCGTAGTTGGCGATCGCCAGATAGCGGTACATCTCCTGGGCCTGCGCTTCACTCAGCCCCACCTCTTCCAGCGCGCGGGTATCGACTTTACCGTCAACGGTTTCCGCGCGTTTGTAGTGACGCATCGCCAACATACGCTTCAGCGCCAGCAGCACCGGCTGGGTATCGCCCGCCGTCAGCAGGTTCGCCAGATACTGAACCGGAATACGCAGGCTTTCCACGTCCGGCAGAATACCGTTGCTGCCCAGCTCACCGGCGTCAGCGGCAGACTGAATCGGCGACAGCGGCGGCACGTACCAGACCATTGGCAGGGTACGGTATTCCGGATGCAGCGGCAGCGCCAGCTTCCAGTCCATCGCCATTTTGTACACCGGCGACTGCTGCGCGGCGTCAATCACGCTCTGCGGCACGCCGTCTTTCAGCGCCTGCTCGATCACCGCCGGATCGTTCGGATCGAGGAACACGTCCAGCTGACGCTGATACAGGTCTTTCTCATTTTCCGTGCTGGCGGCATTTTCAATCGCGTCCGCGTCGTACAGCAGTACGCCGAGGTAGCGAATACGGCCGACACAGGTTTCGGAGCAGACGGTCGGCTGACCGGCCTCGATACGCGGATAGCAGAAGATGCACTTCTCCGATTTACCGCTCTTCCAGTTGAAGTAGATCTTCTTGTACGGACAGCCGGTGATGCACATCCGCCAGCCGCGGCACTTGTCCTGGTCGATCAGCACAATGCCGTCTTCTTCGCGCTTGTAGATCGCGCCGCTCGGACAGGTCGCCACGCACGCCGGGTTCAGGCAGTGCTCGCACAGACGCGGCAGATACATCATGAAGGTGTTTTCGAACTGACCGTACATCGCCTTCTGCATGTTCTCAAAGTTCTGATCTTTGGCGCGTTTTTCGAATTCACCACCGAGAATCTCTTCCCAGTTCGGGCCGCTGGTGATCTTGTCCATACGCTTGCCGGTGATCAGCGAGCGCGGACGGGCGATCGGCTGGTGTTTGCTTTCCGGCGCGTTGTGCAGGTTCTGGTAGTCGTAGTCAAACGGCTCATAATAATCATCAATGCCCGGCAGATGCGGGTTAGCGAAGATTTTACCGAGCAGCATCACGCGGCTGCCCATGCGCGGCTGCAGCTTGCCGTTGATTTTACGTATCCAGCCGCCCTTCCACTTCTCCTGGTTTTCCCAGTCGTTCGGGAAACCGACGCCCGGCTTGCTTTCCACGTTATTGAACCAGGCGTACTCCATGCCTTCACGGCTGGTCCAGACGTTTTTACAGGTCACTGAACAGGTGTGGCAGCCGATGCACTTATCGAGATTCAGCACCATGCCGACTTGTGAACGAATTTTCATTTTACGCTCTCCTGTACCTGGTCATTGTCTTCGCCATCCAACCAGTGAATGTTCTTCATCTTACGAACCACCACAAACTCATCGCGGTTAGAACCGACGGTGCCATAGTAGTTAAAGCCGTAGGCCAGTTGCGCATAGCCGCCGATCATATGGGTCGGTTTCGGCGTAATACGGGTGACCGAGTTATGGATCCCGCCGCGCTGTTGGGTAATTTCCGATCCCGGCAGGTTCACGATACGTTCCTGCGCGTGGTACATCATGGTCATCCCGGCCGGTACGCGCTGGCTCACCACCGCGCGGGCGGTCAGCGCGCCGTTGCTGTTAAACACTTCGATCCAGTCGTTATCTTCAATGCCCAGCTCTTTGGCGTCGGTTTCACTCATCCAGACAATCGGACCGCCGCGCGACAGGGTCAGCATCAGCAGGTTGTCGCTGTAAGTGGAGTGGATACCCCACTTCTGGTGCGGCGTCAGGAAGTTGAGCGCTTTTTCCGGGTTGCCGTTGGACTTCTCGCCGATGACCGCTTTTACCGAACGGGTGTCGATAGGCGGACGGTAAACCAGCAGGCTTTCGCCAAAGTCGCGCATCCACTGGTGATCCTGATACAGCGACTGACGGCCCGAGAGCGTACGCCACGGGATCAGTTCATGAACGTTGGTGTAGCCAGCGTTATAAGAGACATGCTCGTCTTCAAGGCCTGACCAGGTCGGGCTGGAGATGATCTTACGCGGCTGCGCCTGGATATCGCGGAAGCGGATCTTCTCCTCTTCTTTATTACGCGCCAGATGGGTATGGTCGCGACCGGTAAACTCGCTGAGCGCCGCCCAGGCTTTCACCGCCACCTGGCCGTTGGTTTCCGGCGCTAACGTCAGGATCATCTCCGCCGCGTCAATGGCGGTATTAAGCATCGGCTGGCCTTTCGCCGGGCCGTCGGCCTTGGTGTAATTGAGCTTACGCAGCAGATCCATTTCGCTCTGGGTATTCCAGGCGATGCCTTTACCGCCGTTGCCGATTTTCTCCATCAGCGGGCCGATAGAAGTAAAACGCTCGTACATCGCCGGATAGTCACGCTCTACGGTCATGATGTGCGGCGCGGTAACGCCAGGGATCAGATCGCATTCGCCTTTTTTCCAGTCTTTCACATCCAGCGGCTGCGCCAGTTCGGCGGCGGAGTCGTGCTGGATCGGCAGCGTGACGACGTCCGTTTCCTGGCCGAGATGGCCGACGCACACCTCAGAGAATTTCTTCGCGATGCCTTTGTAGATTTCCCAGTCGCTTTTCGACTCCCAGGCCGGGTCGACGGCGGCGGAAAGCGGATGAATAAACGGATGCATATCCGAGGTATTCATATCGTCTTTCTCATACCAGGTGGCGGTCGGCAGCACGATATCAGAGTACAGGCAGGTGCTCGACAGACGGAAGTCCAGCGTCACCACCAGATCCAGCTTGCCGTCAAGACCGTTATCCCGCCATTCCACCTCTTCCGGCTTCACGCCGCCCTGCTGACCGAGATCTTTACCCTGAATACCGTGTTCGGTGCCCAGCAGATACTTCAGCATGTACTCATGGCCTTTACCGGAAGAACCCAGCAGGTTGGAGCGCCAGATAAACAGGTTACGCGGATGGTTTTTACCGTTTTCCGGCTGCTCCGCCGCAAAGCGCAGAGAACCCTCTTTCAACGCTTTAACGGTGTAGTCGACCGGCGTCATGCCCGCTTTTTTCGCTTTTTCAGCGAGGGTCAGCGGGTTGGTGCCTAACTGCGGTGCCGACGGCAGCCAGCCCATGCGTTCAGCGCGCACGTTGAAGTCGATCAGATGACCGCTGTAGCGGGATTTGTCCGCCAGCGGCGACAGCAGCTCCTGGGCGGTGACCGTCTCATAACGCCACTGGCTGGAGTGGTTGTAGAAGTAAGAGGTGCTGTTCATATGACGCGCCGGACGCTGCCAGTCAAGGGCGAACGCCAGCGGCTGCCAGCCGGTCTGCGGACGCAGTTTTTCCTGACCGACGTAGTGCGCCCAGCCGCCGCCGCTCTGCCCGATACAGCCGCAGAACACCAGCATGTTGATCAGGCCGCGGTAGTTCATATCAAGGTGATACCAGTGGTTCAGACCGGCGCCAACGATGATCATGGATCGTCCGTGGGTTTTATCAGCGTTATCGGCAAATTCACGGGCGATACGCACGATCTGCGCGCGCGGTACGCCGGTGATCTGCTCGGCCCACGCCGGGGTATACGCTTTAATGTCGTCATAGCTGGTTGCGCAGTTGGCGTCGTTCAGGCCACGCTCCAGACCATAGTTGGCCATCGTCAGGTCGTAAACGGTGGTCACCAGCGCCGAAGAACCGTCCGCCAGCTGCAGGCGTTTGGCCGGCAGTTTGTGCAGCAGGACGTTTTCCAGTTCGACTTTATTAAAGTGCTCAGTGCCTTCACCGCCGAAGTACGGGAAGCCGACTTCAGCTATCTCGTCCTGGCTGCCCAGCAGGCTCAGTTGCAGCTCGGTCTCCTCGCCGGATGTCCCGTCACGCTGTTCGAGGTTCCATTTGCCCTTCTCGCCCCAACGGAAGCCGATAGAACCGTTCGGCGCCACCATGTCGCCGTTGCTGTTCATGGCGACGGTTTTCCACTGCGGGTTATTTTCCTGTCCCAGCGCATCAACGAGATCGGCGGCGCGCAGCATACGGCCTGCGGCGTAGTAGCCGTCACGCTCTTCCAGCATCACCAGCATCGGCATGTCGGTATAACGACGCACATAGTCGGTAAAGTACTGGCTCGGGTTGTCGAGATGGAACTCGCGCAGCATAACGTGGCCCATCGCCAGCGCCATTGCCGCATCGGTGCCCTGCTTCGGCGCCAGCCACAGATCGCACAGCTTGGCGATTTCAGCGTAGTCCGGGGTAACCGCAACGGTTTTGGTGCCTTTGTAGCGCACTTCGGTGAAGAAGTGGGCATCCGGAGTACGGGTCTGCGGCACGTTGGAGCCCCAGGCGATAATGTAGCTGGAGTTGTACCAGTCGGCAGACTCCGGCACGTCGGTCTGCTCGCCCCAGGTTTGCGGGGAGGCTGGTGGCAGGTCGCAGTACCAGTCGTAGAAGCTCAGGCAGGTACCGCCAATCAGCGACAGATAGCGCGCGCCGGAGGCGTAAGAGACCATCGACATCGCCGGGATAGGCGAAAAGCCCGCGACGCGGTCCGGACCGTAGGTTTTGATGGTATAGACGTTAGAGGCGGCAATCAGCTCGTTCACTTCCTGCCAGGAGGAGCGGACAAAACCGCCGCGGCCACGCGCCTGCTTAAAGCTTTTCGCTTTGTCGGCGTCTTCGATAATGGAAGCCCAGGCGTCAACCGGATCGCTGTGCAGTTTCTTCGCATCGCGCCACATCTTCATCAGGCGTTTACGCATCAGCGGGTATTTCAGTCGGTTAGCGCTGTAGAGATACCAGGAGTAGCTCGCGCCGCGCGGGCAGCCGCGCGGTTCGTGATTAGGCATGTCGGGGCGGGTACGCGGGTAGTCGGTCTGCTGGGTTTCCCAGGTCACCAGACCGTTTTTGACGTAGATTTTCCAGCTGCAGGAGCCGGTGCAGTTTACGCCGTGCGTTGAGCGCACAACTTTATCATGCTGCCAGCGCTGGCGATATCCATCCTCCCAGTCCCGGTTGGTTTCGAGAAGCTGGCCGTGCCCATCGGCAAAGGTTTCGCCCTTCTGCTTGAAGTAGCGAAACCGGTCCAGGAATTTACTCATCGGTTCTCTCCTGTTGGAGCCTGACGGCTCTCTGATAAATCGACATTGCTTGACTGGCAGCGAAGGTAACGCGCTGAAAGGGCATGGGAATTGATAACGATCAAGGCAGACCGGGATGAAAACAGGGGGAGAATTTTGTTATACCCCTTTGGGGTAATTCAATAAATCCATATAACCTTCTGTTTTTATTATTGTTATTTTAACACGCGCATTCCATAAATGTTAAATTTCATCGAAGTGGGTATTAAGGGGTATGCCCCTCTGGCTGACCCCAATTACCCCAGTGCTGGCGTCTGGCGAGGCCGTCAGTAATTATCAGTATGTTGTAACTAATTGCGGGATAAAAAAAGCGCGGTCTGATACCGCGCAAAGGATAATCAACAACATTGATACCGTGATAATTCGGCGTGCAGCCAACGCGCAGCCTGAATTATGGCGGGTAGTTTTTATTTTTTGGAATGCCGTCCATATACCAGCCAGGTGATAACCACGCAGGCGACATAGAAGATCAGGAATAATTTCATCGCGCCCACCGGCGAACCGGTTAAGGCCAGCGAGGTGCCGAACGCTTTCGGGATAAAGAAGCCGCCGATCGCGCCAATCGCCGAGATAAAGCCCAGCGCTGCCGCGGTATCGGTGGCCGCTTCGCGCATGGCTTTCTCTTCGGAACCGCCTTCCGCCTTCACGCGATCCATCGTCAGCTTACGGAAGATCACCGAAATCATCTGGAAAGTGGAGCCGCTGCCCAGCCCGGCGGTCATAAACAGCGCCAGGAACACCGCAAAGAAGGCGATAAAGCTGCCGCCTGCACCGTTAACTGGCAGGGTCAGGAACAGCAGACCGCTGAAAATCGCCATCAGCACGAAATTCACCAGCGTGACGCGCGTTCCGCCCAGACGGTCGGAGATCGCCCCGCCCGCCGAGCGCGCCAGCGCGCCCACGAAGGGACCAAAGAAGGCGTAATGCAGGATCTGCACCTCCGGAAACTGGGTTTTAGAGAGCATCGCGAAACCGGCGGAGAAGCCGATGAACGAGCCAAACGTCGCCAGGTACAGCAGGCTCATAATCCACAGATGTCCGCGTTTCAGTACCGGAAGCTGCTCTTTTAACGATGCTTTAGAGGTAGCCAGTTCGTTCATGCCAAACCAAGCTGCGAGGGTAAAGATGGCAAGGAACGGCACCCAGATCCACGCCGCGTTCGCCAGATAGAGCTGAGAACCATCCGGTTGCTCAACGCCGTGGCTGCCGAATACCGCAAAGATGGACAGCGAAACCGCCAGCGGCGCAACCAGCTGCATTACGCTAACGCCCATATTGCCCAGACCGCCGTTCAGTCCCAGCGCGCCGCCCTGCTTCTGCTTCGGAAAGAAGAAGCTGATGTTCGCCATACTGGAGGCGAAGTTAGCCCCGGCAAAGCCGCACAGCAGTGATATCAGGATAAAGGTGCTGAACGGGGTGGAGGTATCCTGCACCGCGAAGCCTAACCAGACGCACGGCACAATCAGGATCCCGGTGCTGAACGCGGTCCAGCGGCGACCACCGAACAGCGGCACCATAAAGGAGTAAGGCACGCGCAACAACGCGCCCGAAACCGACGGCAGCGCCGTCAGCATAAACAGCTGATCGGTGGTGAAATTAAAGCCGACCTTCGGCAGATTAACCGCCACTGCGCTGAACAACATCCAGACGCAAAACGCCAGCAGCAGACAGGGGACGGAAATCCACAGGTTGCGGCTGGCGATGCGATGACCACGTTGCGCCCAGAATGCCGGATCTTCCGGTTTCCATTCGGTAATTAATGCGCCGGAGGCCCTTTCGGGGATGGATGAGTGACTCATAGACACCTCTGATACTCGATTCGATGCCTGCCACCTTAGGGTTTACAGCGCGAGAAAAGTTGATACAAATCAAAGGAAAAGCCGTCATTATACGTGCCAAAAAATGATGATCATCCTAAGTGAGTAGCGAGAATCGGCAAAAATTACGTGGTTTTTCACGGCCCTGACCGCCCCTACTCCTCTCTTTCCAGAATCACCCCTGTTAGCGGCAATTAAGGGGTAACTCGTTATAGGTATGGGTATACTCCAGGTGATAGCCGAGAATAACGCCCCTGCCTGCCGTATCGTCATTCATTAAGGTTCCCGCCCCGTCGTCGGCAACCTGAAGGAAGAAGGTTTTATGCTAAAACGTTGTCTCTCCCCGCTCACGCTGGTCAACCAGGTGGCGCTTATCGTGATGCTCTCCACCGCCATTGGCGTGGCGGGCATGGCCGTCTCCGGCTGGCTGGTGCAGGGGGTACAGGGTAGCGCGCACGCGATTAACAAAGCGGGTTCGCTGCGAATGCAGAGCTATCGTCTGCTGGCCGCCGTGCCGTTGCAGAACAGCGACCAGACGCTGCTGGATGAGATGACGCGCACGGCGTTCAGTCCGGAACTCACCCGCGCCGCGCAGCGCGACGGCCAGCAGGCGCAGCTTAAAGCGTTGCAGGACTACTGGCGCAGCGAGCTGATGCCGGGTCTGCAGAACGCCACAGCCCGCGATGCCGTGGCGGCGGATGTGGGACGTTTCGTTACCGGGCTGGATAATCTGGTGTCGGCGTTTGATCACACCACCGAAATGCGCATTGAGCGCGTGGTGATGGTGCACCGGATGATGGCGATCTTTATGGCGCTGCTGCTGGTGTTTACCATCATCTGGCTGCGCGCGCGTCTGCTACAACCGTGGAAACAGCTGCTGTCAATCGCCCGCGCCGTCAGCCAGCGCGACTTTAGCCAACGCGCCCATATCAGCGGACGCAATGAAATGGCGATGCTGGGCGACGCGCTGAACAACATGTCTGACGAACTGGCGGAAAGCTACTCGGTGCTGGAACAGCGGGTAAAAGAGAAAACCGCCGGACTGGAGCAGAAAAACCAGATCCTGTCGTTTCTCTGGCAGGCCAACCGCCGTCTGCACTCGCAGGCGCCCCTTTGCGAGCGTCTGTCACCAGTACTCAACGGTTTGCAAAATTTGACGCTGCTGCATGATATCGAACTGCGGGTCTATGACCAGGAAGATGAAGATAATCATCAGGAATTTACCTGTCAGTCCGACATCAGCTGCGACGACAAAGGCTGTCATTTATGTCCGCGCGGCGCGTTGCCGGACATTGACGGCGGCATGACCCTGAAGTGGCGCCTGACCGATACCCACACCCAGTACGGCATCCTGCTGGCGACCCTGCCGTCAGGACGGCATCTGAGCCACGATCAGCAGCAGCTGGTGGATACGTTAGTTGAGCAACTCACCGCAACGCTGGCGCTGGATCGCCATCAGGAGCGCCAGCAGCAGTTGATTGTCATGGAAGAGCGTGCCACCATTGCGCGCGAACTGCATGATTCTATTGCCCAATCGCTCTCCTGTATGAAGATGCAGGTCAGTTGCCTGCAGATGCAGGGCGACACGTTGCCGGAAAGCAGCCGCGAGCTGCTCAGCCAGATCCGCAACGAACTGAACGCCTCGTGGGCGCAGCTGCGCGAACTGTTAACCACCTTCCGGTTACAGCTGACCGAGCCCGGCCTGCGCCCCGCGCTGGAGGCCAGCTGTCAGGAATACAGCGCCCGCTTCGGTTTTCCGGTGAAGCTGGATTACCAGCTGCCGCCGCGCCTCGTCCCGTCGCATCAGGCGATCCACCTGCTGCAAATCGCCCGCGAAGCGTTAAGCAATGCGCTGAAACACTCCCGGGCCGACGAAGTGGTGGTCACCGTGGCGCTCAAAGGCAGGCAGGTCAGATTAACCGTACAGGACAACGGCTGCGGCGTTCCTGAAAACGCCGAACGCAGTAATCACTACGGCATGATCATCATGCGCGACCGGGCGCAGAGCCTGCGCGGTGATTGCCGGGTACGCCGTCGCGAGACGGGGGGAACGGAAGTCGCTGTCACATTTATTCCCGAAAAATACTTCACAGAAGTTCAAGGAGATACCCATGAATAATCCGGAACAGGCAACCATCCTGCTCATCGACGATCATCCGATGCTGCGGACCGGCGTCAAACAGCTTGTCAGCATGGCGGCGGACATTACCGTGGTCGGCGAAGCCAGTAACGGCGAACAGGGTATTGAACTGGCGGAATCGCTTGACCCGGATCTGATCCTGCTGGATCTGAATATGCCAGGCATGAACGGACTGGAAACCCTCGACAAGCTGCGCGAAAAGGCGCTGTCAGGGCGGATTGTGGTGTTCAGCGTCTCAAACCATGAAGAAGACGTCGTGACGGCGCTGAAACGCGGCGCGGACGGCTATCTGCTGAAAGATATGGAGCCGGAAGATCTGCTGAAATCTCTCCAGCAGGCCGCCGCTGGCGAGATGGTGCTCAGCGAGGCGTTAACCCCGGTGCTGGCCGCCAGCCTGCGCGCCAACCGCGCCACCTCCGACCGCGACGTGACGCAGCTGACCCCGCGCGAACGCGATATTCTGAAGCTCATCGCTCAGGGGCTGCCGAATAAAATGATCGCCCGCCGTCTGGATATCACCGAAAGCACGGTAAAAGTACACGTCAAACATATGCTGAAGAAGATGAAGCTGAAATCACGCGTCGAAGCGGCGGTCTGGGTGCATCAGGAACGTATCTTCTGATTACTCCTCCGACAGCAATCGCCAGCGCGGATCGTCGTCCGACATCGCCATAAACGGCTCCGTCAGCGCAAGCGTGATCTCATTGGAAGAGACACGCTGCCCTTTCTCATCCTCCACTACCACCGACAGCCGCCAGCGGTGGATTGCCCCTTCGCTGCTGTCCCACGTCGGCATGATGATCGTCCAGCCGTCAATACTGTCAGCATTCGCCCCTGCGGTCAGGCTCAGCGCCTGCGTATCGCCCTGCCAGCTCACATGGCGTATCCCGTGCAGGCTGCGCACCTGAAGCTTTAACGGCACCGTTTCGCCCGGCTGCAGATCCCACGGCGGCGTCGCCAGAAATACGCTCAGGGTTTTCCGCTGCCGGTACTCGATCACCGGCAGGCTGTTACGCTGCGGACTGTCATAACGGCTGCCGCGCAGCGATTTACTCTCCGCCACTTCACTTGCCGCCAGCTGTTTTTTCAGCGGTACGCCGAAGCGGTAGTTAAGGTTCAGGCCGAGGTTGTTCTGGCTGACGCCGCTCTCGCCCTGCTTATGCTGGGCGGTCACGGTTACCAGCGGCACCGGCGTGTAGTTCAGCCCGAGACTTACCGCCAGCGGATTGTGGTAGCCCTTGCCGGAATCGAACAGATCGACGCTGTCGCCAAAGTACTGTTCGACGCTGACGCGGGTGTCGAGATGCTGATAGAACGGCATGCGCATCTGCGCGCTGACGTCGTAGCCGCGCGCCATCCGCTGCTCCTGAGTGGCGGAGCGTTCATGCCAGGAGGCGAACGGCTGGTAATAGTTGGCGGACAGGCGCAGATATTCGCCCCACGCCTCGGCGCCCAGCCCGGCGCGCTGGAGATCCTCATCAAGCAGGTTATCGTAGAAGGTGTTGTAACCCAGCAGCCAGCCATCGCGCGCCCAGCGCTGACCGATACCCACATTGCTCACCAGTCCGTCCTCCTGGCGGGTAAGCCCCAGCTGACTCCAGGTGAGATAGCGCAGGTTATCCTGCCACGGGATAAACCAGCTTCCCCGACTGCCGTTGAACTTGCCCTGATTGTCGACCTGCACATTGACGCTGGCGTTTCCCCAGGGCGACAGCCAGGACTCCAGATGCTGATTAACCTGCGCGCTCAGCGCATCGCGCACCTGGTCGAAAGCAAACTGTTTCGCCTGTTCGCCGGTATCCAGACCGTTGTCAGTCATGCTGGCTTCGCCAAACGCCTTTACCATCTCCGCAAATTGTTTCTCGCCCTCATGCGACTCCGGCATCATACCGAGATCCGGCAGGCCGTCCTGGTTATTATCGAACGGATTCGCCGCCTGCTGAACAAATGAGGATTGCGCGCAGGCGCAACCGCCCGCCAGCAGCAGGAACAGAGAGAAAAGCGTGGAGTGCGGAACAAAACGGCTCAAATCAGCGGCGGCTTCTTACGTCAGTCTGTAAAGGTATTCCAGCAAAAGCCTACCCGATTTATCACCGTTTTGCAGGCTTTCTCACACTTTCAGGAATATCCTTAATTCCTGCAGGGAAGCGTCTGATTCAGCAGCGCCTGCAGTTCCGGAATGCAGGAACCGCAGTTGGTGCCGCAGCGTAACGTCTTGCCCAGCGCAGAAACGGAATCGCAGCCGCCGGCAATCGCCTGCGCAATGGCCTTTTCGCCAACGCTAAAACAGCTACAGACAATAGCGCCGGGATCGGCGCGCTCACTTCCCGCCTTTCCGCGCAGCAGCGCCTGACGCCCCTGCGCGCTTTCCGGCGGCGCGCGAAACGCCTGGATGATCAGCGCCTCGTCAACCTCAGGCCGCGCGGCCCCTGACCACAGCCCCAGCATCAGCTCTCCGTTATGCCAGGCCAGCAGATGCAGACTCTGCGGCGTCGCGGCGCGCTGCACCTGCCAGCCTTCGGCGATGCAGTGGTTTTCCAGCCAGTCGGCGGGCAGCCGATCGGCAGCCAGGACGTACCGCTGCCCGCACGGCGCGGCCTTTCGCCAGCCGTGAACAAAGGGCGGCAGCGACAGCGCCTCGCGGCTGAACAATTCGCCCTGCCAGCGCGGCTGCCACGGCGTAATCCGTACCGCCGTCTGCTTGCTTTCCGGCTGTCCCGAATGCGGATCGCACACCGCCGCCACCAGCGCATTGACGCGTCCCTGGCGGGCAAAGCGATCGTTCCAGTGCATTGGCGCGAACGCGCTGCCCGGACGCTGTCCCGGCAGGATCGCCACCCTCGCCACCATTACCCCGCGCACCGAGTGGATCCGGCACAGCCCGCCATCCGTTAACTGAAGCCGCTCCGCGTCACCGGGGGCAAGTTCGACCGTCGGCTCGCTGATGTGCTGCATCAGGCGCGGCACGTTGCCGGTGCGGGTCATGGTATGCCACTGATCGCGGATGCGTCCGCTATTCAGCACCAGCGGATAAAGCGCATCGCACTGCGCTTTCATGCCCTGCGGCGCCACCGGCGCCATCCGCAGACGCCGCCACCTCTGCGGCGCGTCGGGCGTGCGGCTGAGCGGCCAGCGCACCGGCGTCATGGCCTGCCACTGTTCCCGACTGAGATCAGCCAGCGCGCTGATATCAAACGCCCGCTCGCCGTTGTTCTCAAAGCCGGAAAGCGCGGCGTGTTCACGAAACACCGCCCATGCGTCCGGCCAGTCAAAGGCTGCGGCAAAGCCCAGTCGTTTCGCCATTTGCGCGATGATCCACCAGTCGGCGCGCGCCTCCCCCGGCGCGGGCAAAAATGCCCGCTGGCGTGAAATCCGGCGCTCGGAGTTCGTCACCGTCCCCTCCTTCTCTCCCCACGCCAGCGCCGGAAAGCGAATATGCGCAAAGCGGCTGGTATCGGTGCTGGCGACGACCTCAGAGACGATCACCAGCGGACACGCCGCCAGCGCCTGGCTCACCGCGTGGCTGTCCGGAAGCGAAACGGCAGGATTGGTGCCCATAATCCACACCGCTTTGACCTCGCCTGCGGCGATGGCCGCGAACAGATCCACCGCCATCAGCCCGGGGGTTTGCGCCAGCCGTTCTGTGCCCCAGAAGCGGGCAACGCGCGATAAATCGTCAGGCTCAAAGTTCATATGCGCGGCAAGCTGGGTCGCCAGACCGCCCACTTCCCGCCCTCCCATCGCATTTGGCTGTCCGGTCAGCGAAAACGGGCCGCAGCCCGCGCGGTCGAACTTACCGCTGGCGAGATGCGCGTTAATGATGGCACTGCACTTATCGCTACCGCTGGCCGACTGGTTAATTCCCATACAGTAGAGAGTGATGGCGGTCGGCGCGCTGATAAACCAGTCATAAAAGGCGGTAACGGCCTGCGGCTCCAGTCCGCAAAACTGCGCCACGCGCGCCGGTGACCACGCTTCGGCCAGCGCCAAAGCCTCTGGCGCACCGGCAAAATCGCTCTTCGTCAGGCCGCTCTGATGAATGGCGTTCAGCAGGCCGACAAACAGCCCGGCGTCGCTCCCCGGCGCCAGGGGAAGATGCAGATCGGCGATGTCGCAGGTCGCCGTGCGCCGCGGGTCGATCACCACCACCCGCATTGCCGGACGGACCGCTTTCGCCTGCGCCAGACGCTGATACAGCACCGGATGGGTCCAGGCGGCGTTCGATCCGACCAGTATCACCAGATCGCTCTGCTCAACGTCTTCATAGCTGCACGGCACCACATCTTCGCCAAACGCCCGCTTATAGCCGGTAACCGCCGACGACATGCAAAGCCGGGAGTTGGTATCGATATTGGCCGCGCCGATAAAGCCCTTCATCAGCTTATTGGCGGCGTAATAATCCTCGGTTAACAGCTGCCCGGAGGCGTAGAACGCCACCGCGTTCGGCCCGTGGTGGTCGATAATCGTCTTCAGCCGCTGGCCCGCGGTTTCCAGCGCCTGCCGCCAGCTTACCCTTTCGCCGTCCACCTGCGGATGCAGCAGCCTGCCGGTCAGCGCGGTGGTTTCCGCCAGCGCCGCGCCTTTGACGCACAGACGTCCCGCGTTTGCCGGATGTTGCGGGTCGCCCTTTATGGTAATCCCCTTTTCGCTCACCCCGGCAATGACGCCGCAGCCGACGCCGCAGTAGGGGCAGGTTGTTCGCGTTTCGCTCATGACGCCTCCGCGCGCAGCAGCAGCGCCTGGTTGCCCACCCAGACGGTCCCCCCTTCCACTTTCACCGGCCAGGCGCGCACCAGCGGTTCGCCGCTCTCACACTGGCGGCCATCGCGCAGGCGGATACGCTGTTTGTACAGCGGTGAAATGACGATCGGCTCGCCGCCCGCATCACCCACCATGCCGCGCGCCAGCACGCTGGCCTCGCTGCCCGGCTCGCAGTTATCCAGCGCGTAGACGGTTTTGCCGAAGCGAAACAGCGCAATCTGCCGCTCCCCCAGCCGCGCGCCGACGCCCATCTGGTCCGGGATCTCCTCCACGCCGCACACCGCCTGCCACGGTTTTGTCGTTTCCGGCTGCGCCGGATCGTTAATGCTGGCGCGGAACAACGCCAGCTGCTGCGGATCGTTCAGCGTGGTCTGCCATTCGCACTGATAGCTTGCCACAACGCGCGCCATCTCCTGCTCCAGCTCTTCAGCAATGCCCAGGCTGTCCTCCACGATCACCTCGCGCAGATAGTCGATGCCGCCTTCCAGATTCTCCATCCAGCTGCTGGTGCGCTGTAAGCGATCGGCGGTACGGATGTAGAACATCAGAAAGCGGTCGATGGTGCGAATCAGCGTTTCGCTGTCGAGGTCGCTGGCGAACAGATCGGCGTGACGCGGCTTCATGCCGCCGTTACCGCACAGGTACAGGTTCCAGCCCTTGTCGGTGGCGATCGCTCCGACGTCTTTGCTCTGCGCTTCGGCGCATTCGCGGGTGCAGCCGGAGACCGCCATTTTGATTTTATGCGGCGCGCGCAGCCCCTTGTAGCGGTTCTCCAGCGTAATCGCCAGCCGGGTCGAATCCTGTACGCCATAGCGACACCAGGTAGAGCCAACGCAGGATTTCACCGTGCGCAGCGACTTGCCGTAGGCGTGCCCGGTTTCGAACCCGGCGGCGATCAGATCGCGCCAGATATCCGGCAGTTGCTCGAGCCGCGCGCCGAAAAGATCGATACGCTGGCCGCCGGTAATTTTGCTGTACAAGCGGTAGCGTCGGGCAATCTCGCCGATGGCGATCAGCCCCTCCGCCGTTACTTCCCCCGCCGCCATTCGCGGCACCACCGAATAGCTACCGTCTTTCTGGATATTGGCGAAGAAGCGGTCGTTGGTGTCCTGCAATGGCCTGTGCGCAGGCTTCAGCAGATAGTCGTTCCAGCAGGAGGCCAGCACCGAACCGACCAGCGGCTTGCAGATTTCACAGCCGTGCCCCTGACCGTAGCGGCTAATTAACTGCTCAAAAGTATGAATACGGTTCACCCGCACCAGGTGATAAATCTCCTGGCGTGAGTACGGGAAATGCTCGCAGATATCTTTTTTGACCACCACGCCCTGCACGGCAAGCTGCTGCTCCATCACCTGCCTGACCAGCGCGCTACAGCCGCCGCAGCCGGTGGCCGCTCTGGTGCACTGTTTTATCGCGCCAATGTCGGTTGCGCCAGCGCTGACCGCCTGGCAGATATCCGCTTTGCTGACGTTATGGCAGGAGCAGATCTGCGCGCTGTCGGGCAGCGCCGCCACGCCGAGGGCTTTTGGCGCGCTGGCGGAAAGGGCCGGTAAAATCAGCGCTTCCGGCCTGGCGGGAAGCGCCATACCGTTGAGCATCATTTGCAAAAGCGTGGCGTAGTCGCCTGCGTCGCCCACCAGCACGCCGCCGAGCAGCGCTTTACCGTCGTCGCTGACCACGATTTTTTTGTAGACCTGCGCCGGTCCATCGCTCCACTGGTAGCTTTTTGCGCCGGGCGTGCGTCCCTGAGCGTCGCCAAACGAAGCCACGTCGACGCCCAGAAGCTTCAGTTTGGTGCTCATGTCCGCGCCGCTGAAGGCCGCCTCTTCCTGGGCCAGTATGCTGGCTGCGACCCGCGCCATCTGATAGCCCGGCGCCACCAGACCAAAAATGCGCCCTTCCCACAACGCGCACTCGCCAATGGCGAAAATGGCCTCGTCCGGGGTCAGGCAGCGACCGTCGATGCAGATACCGCCGCGCTCACCTGTCTGCAAACCGGCGCCGCGCGCCAGCGCGTCCTGCGGGCGAATTCCGGCGGAAAAGACCACCATATCCGTATCCAGATGACAGCCGTCGGCAAAATGCAGCCGCAGGCCATCATCGGTGGTTTCAATCTCCGTGGTGGCTTTTCCGGTGTGAACGCCAACGCCCAGCGCTTCAATTTTCTCGCGTAGCATCGCCGCACCGGCGCTGTCCAGCTGTACCGCCATCAGATTAGGGGCAAATTCCACAACGTGCGTTTCCAGCCCGAGCTGACGCAGGGCATTTGCCGCCTCCAGCCCCAGCAGCCCGCCGCCGATCACCACCCCGCGGCGGGCGGTTCCGGCCTTTGCCGCGATGGCGTCCAGATCGTCCAGCGTGCGGTAAACGAAGCAGGCTGGCGCATCGTTACCCTTTACCGGCGGCACAAACGGATATGAGCCGGTTACCAGCACCAGTTTATCCCAGTGGGTTTCATGGCCGCTGGCGGTGCGGATCACCCGCGCCTCGCGATCGATGGCGCTGACGCGCTGTGACAGGCGCAGCTCGATGCCGTGGCGAACGAAAAAGTCGTCCTGCGCTAACGACAGCGACTGCGCGCTGCGTCCGGCAAAGTATTCCGACAGATGCACCCGGTCATAGGCGGCATAACGCTCCTCGCCAAATACCACAATGTGATACTGCTCATGCAGATTACGGCTTACGCACTGCTCAAGGAAATGGTGGCCTACCATTCCGTGTCCCACAACGGCCAGCGTCGGTTTAGTCATCGTCATTGGTCCTGTAACGGAAGTTGGTGTGTCAAAGTGGTCGAAAAGCCAGTCGGGATTTGCCGCCGCGCCGCTCGCCAGTAGCCCGGTGAACGACGCGGCGCTGCGACAGTCGCCCATCAGCAGCACGCCGCGCAGTCGACCGTCGCGGATCAGCAGACGGCGGTAGTGGCCGCTCAGCGGGTCAGTGCAGGTATGCACCTCATCGCCCGGCGCGGCGTCCACCTCGCCCGCGCTGAACAGTTCAATGCCGGTGACCTTCAGGCGGATTCCGCTCTCCTGCCAGTGAAAGTCGTCCTGCGGCTGACCGAGCAGCCGGGCGGCGAGCGCTGCGGCCTGGGCCAGACACGGCGCAACCAGCCCCCAGGTCTGGCCGTCGATTTCACAACATTCGCCGACGGCGCTGACGCCTGCGATAGCGGTACGCAGTTGGCCATCAACGACGATGCCGCGCCGACACGGTATCCCGCTCGCCTGCGCCAGACGGACATTCGGCTGTACGCCCGTGGCGATCACCACCCGCTGCGCGGCAATCTGCCGACCGTCAAGGAGCGTAACGCTGCGCTCGCCGATCCGGCTGATGCCGGAAGAGAGCAGATAATCGATGCCGCGGGCGCTAAGCTCCGCCTGCAACAGCGCGCTGGCCTGACAGTCGAGCTGTTGTTCCATCAGGCGGTCCGCGCGGTGGACAAGAGTGACGTTGTCACCTGTGCGGCGCAGCGCCGCCGCGGCCTCCACGCCCAGCACCCCGCCGCCGAGCACCAGCGCAGGCCCGCTTGCCTGCCGGATTTTTTGCACATCCCGCAGCGTGCGAAACGCCGTGACATGAGCCTGGCCTGCGCCGTCAATCGGCGGAATAAACGGCACGGATCCGGTGGCGAACACCAGCTCGTCCCAGCCCAGCGCGCGCCGATCGGTGGTCAGCGTTCTGGCGGCGGTATCGACCGCAGTGACCGTTTCTCCGCTCAGCACGGTGATGCCGCGCTCGCTGTACCACTGCGGCGGATGCAGCACCGTTTGGGCAAACGGCTTTTCTCCGCCGAGCACCGGGGAGAGCTGAATGCGGTTATACGCAGGGTGCGGCTCATCGCCTATCAGCGTGATGCGCAGTTGCTGTTGGCCGCTGGCCGTCAGCGCCTCGACCAGACGGGTCGCCGCCATGCCGTTGCCAATAATGACCACTCGCCTCATCTCCCTCTCCTTACGCGGCCTTCGGCTGCTTTTCGTAAAGGAAATGGAGTACCCGCTGGCGCAGACTGTGGTAGCGGCTGTCATCCGCCAGCTGAACGCGGTTGCGCGGGCGCGGCAGGTTGACGGTTAAGATTTCGCCGACCGTCGCCGCCGGGCCGTTGGTCATCATCAGTACGCGGTCAGAAAGCAGTACCGCTTCGTCAACGTCATGGGTGATCAGCACAATGGTGGTGTTCAGCGCCTGCTGGATATGCATCACCGTGTCCTGCAAATGGGCGCGGGTCAGCGCATCCAGCGCGCCGAACGGTTCATCCATCAGCAATACTTTTGGCTTTATCGCCAGCGCCCTCGCGATACCGACACGCTGCTTCATACCGCCGGACACCTCGCCCGGATGTTTATGCATGGCGTGCCCCATCTGCACCCGCTCGAGATTATGTTCGATCCAGTCGCGGCGCTCGCCCTTGCTCATGGTGCGGCGAAAGACCTGATCCACCGCCAGCGCGACGTTGTCGAAGCAGGTCAGCCACGGCAGCAGCGAATGATTCTGAAACACCACCGCCCGCTCCGGCCCCGGCCCGGCGATTTCGCGGTTATCGCAAATCAGACCGCCTTCGCTCGGCATGGCAATACCGGCGATGAGGTTCAGCAGGCTCGATTTGCCGCAGCCGGAATGACCGATCAGGCTCACCGTCTCCCCTTCATGGATATCAAACGAGACGTTTTGCAGCGCCAGAAACTCGCCGCTGGCGGTGGAAAAACGCTGGCTGACCGCCTGTACCTGAATTAATGGTTTCATCGTGCCCCCTTATTTGTCCTGCCAGCTAAAGCGTCGCGCCGCCAGCATCAGCCCCTGCTCAAGCAGCAGGCCAACTACGCCGATAATGACGATGGCGATGAGAATGTTTTCAACGTTAAGATTGTTCCACTCATTCCAGATCCAGAAGCCGATGCCCAGGCCGCCGGTCAGCATCTCCGCCGCCACGATCACCAGCCAGGCGATGCCGACGGAGAGGCGAATGCCGGTGAGAATGGCGGGCAGGACGGCGGGAAACAGAATGCGGCGCATCACCGTCCATTCAGAGAGTTGCAGCACACGGGCGACGTTGAGATAGTCAGCCGGAATGCGTCTTACCCCTTCGGCGGTGTTGATCACCATCGGCCAGATCGAGCAGATAAAGATGGTCCAGCTGGAGGCCGGTTCCGCCTTCTGAAACAGCAGCAGGCCGATAGGCAGCCACGCCAGCGGACTGACCGGACGCAACAGCGCGATAAGCGGTGAAAACATGCGCGAGAAAAAGGTGAAGCGTCCGGTCAGAAAGCCCAGCGGAATGCCGACCAGCGCCGCCAGCCCAAACCCCGTCGCCACCCGCTGCAACGAAGCCAGCACGTTCCAGCCAATCCCCATATCGTTCGGCCCGCCGTTATAAAACGGATCGGCAAACAGGGTCAGCGCAGAATCGAGCGTGCTGAGCGGCGTGGGAAACCCCTTGCTGTTGATCGCCGCCAGCTGCCAGCAGAGTACCAACAGCCCCATTCCCAGCGCCGCCGGAACCGCGCGCTGTACGGCATAATGTAGCCAGCCGGTCAGCGGCGCATGGCGTTTTCTCAGCCTCGCCGGCGGCAGGGTAATCACTTCTCCCACGGCAGGCGCTGCCGCTTTTGCTTGCGTATTTTGCTGCATATCAGACTCCCATACGGTGAAGAGTGAAACTGTTGGCGTAGGCTTCCGGATCGCGACCGTCCCAGACGGAACCATCGATCAGAGTGCTGCTGCGCAGCAGGCCCGACGGCGGCGTGATGCCGCCAACGGCGGTCGCGGCATCACGCCAGATATCGGTGCGGTTTATCCGCGCGGCGATGGCGGCATAGTCAGGCGCCTCGTTGAGCAATCCCCAGCGGCGAAACTGGGTCAGAAACCACATGCCGTCGGAGTGCCAGGGAAAGCTCACTTCGCCGTCGCGAAAGAAGCGCATCGGATGGGCGTCCTGCCAGCGTCGTCCCGCGCCGTTGTCGTATTCGCCCAGCATGCGCCCGGTCAGATACTGCTCTTTGGTGTTCAGCCACGCCCGGCGGGAGAGAATCTGCGCCGTTTCGCGCCTGTTCGCTTCCGACGCGTCGATCCAGCGTGAAGCGTCCAGCACCGCGCTGACCAGCGCCCGCGCGGTATGCGGGTTCTGGTCAACCCACGCACGCCGCGTACCGAGCACTTTCTCCGGATGATCGGGCCAGATCGCCTGCGAAGTGGTGGCGGTAAACCCGATCCGGTCGTTGATCGCCCGCGCATTCCACGGCTCGCCGACGCAGAAACCGCTCATGTTGCCAATCCGCATGTTCATCACCATCTGCGGCGGCGGCACCACCACGGTGCGGATATCGCTGAAAGGATGGATTTCCGCGCTGGCAAGCCAGTAGTAGAGCCACATCGCATGGGTACCGGTCGGAAAGGTATGAGCGAAGGTCAACGCGCCCGGCGCTTCTCCGGCAATCTTCTTTTTCAGCGCCGGGGCATCGGTAATGCCCTGCGCCTGCAGCTCCGCTGAAAGCGTAATCGCCTGCCCGTTCTGATTGAGGGTCATCAGGTTCGCCATCGGCTGCGGCTTACTGGCAATGCCCAGCTCAAGGCCGTACAGCAGGCCGTACAGGATATGCGCGGCGTCCAGTTCGCCGGACAGCAGCTTGTCGCGCACCGCGGCCCAACTGGCCTCTTTCGTCGGCACGATGGTGATGCCGTATTTTTTATCAAACCCTTTCAGCGCGGCGATAATCACCGGCGCGCAGTCGGTGAGCGGAATAAACCCCACCCTGACCGTCGACTGCTCCGGTTTATCCGACCCTGCCGCCCGCACTGAAGCCAGCCCGCCCGGCAGCAGACAGGACGCGCCGAGAACAGCGCCAGCCTGCAGCAGTCGTCGGCGCGTTAACCAAACCGTGTTGTCATCCATACCCGCTCCCCGTTGCAAAAAAAAGCGCCCGGCAATGCCGAAGCATTGCAGGACGCCTTTATCCCAACGCGCGCAGACCGCCGTTGGCCTGCCGCTAAATTCTTTAAGAGGAGAAATGCAATTGAGATGCCAGGTTGCAAAGGGCGAAATACGGGCGACGCAGGCCGCATGAGAGCAGGTTTTGCACCGCGAACAAGCAAACGTTGCCCATTCGCTGTGCAGCCTGCTCAGCGCGACGTTTGCATCAGCGATTTCACGGTCAACAGCGCCCGGGCGATATCGACCATCCGCTGATTTTTATCCATCGCCATTTTGCGCAGCGTCTGCCAGGCCTGCTCCTCGCTCAGCTGCTGGTGATTCATCAGCACGCTTTTCGCTTTATCGATCGCTTTGCGCTCCTCAAGCGAAGCCTGCAACGACGCCAGCTCTCCGCCGAGCTGTTCCAGCTGCCGCGCCTGCTGGCGGACCACCAGCAGCAGCTGTTTATCCCGACGCAGCGAGAAGGTGTCATCGGCGGCGTCGTTCAGCCAGCTTTCCAGCGGCAGCGCGCTCTCCGGCTGGCTCAGCCGACGCTCCACCGCGCTTACCAGTTCGCCGATGAGCATCTCCTCAATACTGCGAAGCTGCTCCAGCCGCCGGGTCTGGAGCGTAAACCAGCGTAACGCGCTTGCGCCATTATCCGCTCCGGGCTGGCGGGTGCAGGCCTGACGGCGAAGCTGCTCTATCGCCCCTTCCGCCTCGCCGTTCTGGCGAAAGCAGTGAACCAGCGCCGGAGACGCCAGTGACAGAAAGGTGTCAAAGCAGAGCTGCTGTCCGTCGATACGATCCACCAGTTGCTGGCGCATTTCATCCGTGAATTCGCCGCGGGTAAAGCCTATCGCCCCCAACGCCCGCTCCTGTCCTGTCAGCTCCTTGCCCTGCATAAAGCTGTACAGCGCGACCAGCCCTCCGGCAATATGCGGATGATCGATGCTGTCGTTAAGCTCCGGAACGATACTCAGCAGATGCCGCAGCAGCCTGCTGTACTGCTGCATGGCCTGCTGCGCGTCGAGAAGGCGTCCGCTGACGCTCTCGCGCAGCGCCGGTAATTGCTCCAGACACCAGACAGCGCCCGCAATGCGGTGGCACAGCGCGCTGTTGGCGGTCGGCTGAAACGCCTGTAACAGCGCCTGAAACTGGTGATGTTCTTCGTCCACCAGCGCCCGGCTGGCGCGAATTTCCGCGGCGTACAGCGTACCTTGCGAACATAACCAGATGTTGGAAGCGCCGCGTTCGCACTGTAGCATATGCGCCAGATGGCTAATGCGCGACACCAGTTCGCCGGAATGCGCCAGCTGCCGAAGCTGGGTATTTTCAAGCTCGCGCGCGTAGCGGAACCATTGCGTTGCGGCTGGCGTTTCCACGTTTGTCATCATCTCTGCTCTCCCCGGGTGACAGATTTACCTCAGGAATAAGCAATATCCATGCCCCACAGACCACAGGAGTCAAAATGCAAAAGATAGTGATCGTCGCCAACGGTGCGGCATACGGTAGCGAGTCGTTATTCAACAGCCTGCGTCTTGCCATCGCCCTGCGTGAGCAGACGGGCGATCTCGACCTGCGGCTGTTTCTGATGTCTGATGCCGTAACGGCAGGATTGCGCGGCCAGAAGCCTGCGGAAGGGTACAATATTCAGCAAATGCTGGAGATCCTCACCGCCCAGAACGTGCCGGTGAAGTTGTGTAAAACCTGCACCGACGGGCGCGGGATCACCGATCTGCCGCTGATAGACGGCGTGGCGGTGGGCACGCTGGTGGAACTGGCGCAATGGACGCTGGCCGCAGACAAAGTGCTGACCTTCTGATCCCCTGTCAGCCTGGCTTGCTGAAATTACCGATTATTTCCGAATTTAATCGCATACGGGCGCCTGTTTAACCAAAGTAAGTGCGCCCGATCACGCTTTTTCCCGCGATTTTGTCACTATTGTTGAATCGTTATGCCATTTTTTGATCAAAATCAGCATCCGGAGGCTAACTCTTTGGTGTTATCTCATGGGTAAATTGTGAACAACATCACGCAGTATTTCCGTATGGGAGTACGTTGTTTTCCGGCAATGGGGTGAAAAATGGCACGAGTAAAAGCAAGTTTGAAGTTATTTGGCGGAGACACTGTGGTAGTACGCTGCTCTGAGCGTTGCCACATCCATCTGATGAGTGAAAATAAACGCCTGAAAGAGACGCAGACCGATATTCTGAGCGTGCAGGATCGTGATAACGCCTGGTTGACCGTACCCTATACCGGCGTGTGGAACGTGCTGATCGACAGCCACAGCCAGTCGCTGGAACACTCCATTAGCTATATCGCCGCCTGACACTATCAGGCCCGGTAGCGCTCGCGCTGCCGGGCTGTCAGCTTCTCATCGCCCTACGCAAAGCCAGGCCGCAGCACGCCTTCAGGCGGCGTTTCGCCTAACAATCCCCGCACATTAGCCACCAGCTCGTTCAGGCATTCATCCTGCATCCCCAGCTTTTGCAGCTCCTGTTCAAGCGAGAACAGATACTGGGCGTTGGTGCCGAGCGGCCCGCTGGCGGCGGCGATCAGCGGCGCGACAACCTGCGCGCGGGTATCGGACTCATACAGCGGATGACGCGGGTCCATAATAAATACCAGCGCGCTGACCGTACGGCCATCGTCCAGCGCCAGCTGGCACCAGGTGGGCAGATAGCAGCCGGTGATCATTTCGCGTTTCCACAGCAGCGTCAGCTCCTGCTCAAGCGAGGCATCCGGCAGACGATACGCCACCCCGGTGGTGCGCCCGCCCTCTTTCAGTGCAAGCATCCGCCCGGGCTGACAGGCGGTGCCGCGTCCGGCGGTGAGCTTCAGGCAGAACGCCCGATGCCAGCCGGGCAGCGTGCCGGTACACGACTCCTCAAACTCTAACGCCGGGTTCCACATCAACGATCCGTAGCCGAAGATCCACACCGGTCCGTCGTCCGGTCGGCAGGCCAGCGTCGCCGCAAGGGACGCCGCACGTTGCTCTGCTGACCATAAAAGTGATTCTTCAATAGCGCCAAATGCCGTTTTGCAATCGGCATTCATCAAGAAATCACGCGTTAACACCTTACACCTCCGCCACTGCATACGTCCCTGCGGCAACTTTTGACGCCTTCCGGGCTTTTTAACTGCTCATTTTGAAACCAACAGCTGGACAATATGCAATTCACGGGCCGCTTGCAAGGCGGCAGCGGGCTCAGGCAGCACGATTCGCCAACGCATTCACTGGCGCAATAGATTTAAGTCTTACGATTGAGAGGGTTATGATTTTTTATGCCACTTATCGTCATCGCCCTTCTGATAATCATTTTTCACCGCCGCCCACGCCACCTTATGCGCGGTCTCTTCGCGGCTGGCGTCATCGCGGCGATCCTCTTTGTCCTTGTACTGATCCCAGGCGCTGTTAAATGCCTCCTTATAAATCTCCTGGGCATGGGCAGGTAAAACATTGCGGACATTATCCGGCAGATCTTTGGTGGCTTTATAAGGCATGGTCGACTCCTCTTTGGGTTAAATCTTAAGTGTGGTCAACGATGTTTTATTCCGCCACTTTTCAGGTGTTTTTTAATAAATACTGTCATTTAACCATTTGTAATTAAAATAAACTCTGCACAAGATTACCCCTTTCTGGCCTTTGAAATTGAAAATAAAGAAACCCCGTAAAATTACGTAAAAAAGCATCGGATAACGCGCGTTTTCTGCTATTTTTTATAATCTTTATTACATTTATAACAACAGTCTGCCTGCAGAAATGGAGATCGTTAATGACACATGCACAAGAGGCGGTGAAAACCCGCCACAAGGAGTCGTCGCTTATTTTCCCGGCGCTGGCGCTGGTAGTGCTGTTCCTCTGGGGAAGCAGCCAGTCGCTACCAGCGGTTATCGGGATTAATATTCTTGCCCTGATTGGCATTTTAAGCAGCGCGTTTAGCGTGGTTCGCCATGCCGATGTGTTAGCGCACCGCCTCGGCGAACCCTATGGCTCGCTGATTCTGAGTCTGTCGGTGGTCATTCTTGAGGTCAGCCTGATTTCCGCCTTAATGGCGACAGGCGACGCCGCGCCGACGCTGATGCGCGATACGCTCTATTCCATCATCATGATTGTCACCGGCGGCCTGGTCGGTTTCTCACTGTTACTGGGCGGGCGTAAATTCGCCACCCAGTATATGAATCTGTACGGGATTAAACAGTATCTGATTGCCCTGTTCCCGCTGGCGATTATTGTGCTGGTCTTTCCGATGGCGCTGCCGGGCGCCAATTTCAGCACCGGACAGGCATTGCTGGTCGCGCTTATCTCCGCCGCCATGTACGGCGTGTTCCTGCTGATCCAGACCAAAACGCACCAGAGCCTGTTTGTCTATGAGCATGAAGATGACAGCGACGACGACGATCCGCACCACGGCAAGCCGTCGGCGCATGGCAACGTCTGGCATGCGGCGTGGCTGATTATCCATCTGATTGCGGTGATTGCGGTCACCAAAATGAACGCCAATCCGCTGGAGACGCTGCTGACGGAGCTGAATGCCCCGGTGGCCTTTACCGGCTTCCTTGTGGCTCTGCTGATCCTCTCCCCGGAAGGGCTTGGCGCGCTGAAAGCGGTGCTGAACAATCAGGTGCAGCGGGCAATGAATCTGTTCTTCGGTTCGGTGCTGGCGACCATTTCCCTGACGGTGCCCGTGGTGACGCTGATTGCATGGGCGACGGGAAATGAGCTGGTGTTTGGTTTAGACGCCCCGGAAATGGTGGTGATGGTGGCCTCGTTAATGCTGTGCCAGCTCTCCTTCTCTACCGGGCGCACCAACGTGCTGAACGGCGCGGCGCATCTGGCGCTGTTTGCCGCCTATCTGATGACGATTTTCGCCTGACAGTAAAAGGCCGGACGGCGGCGTAAACGCCACCTCCGGCCCGAATATCAGCGTTATCCGCCAGGTCCGCCAAGCGCGTCTTACCCGGCCTGCGCAACCTTACCTTAGTTCTCGGTATCCAGCTCGTCGAAGCTTTTCACCAAATCATCAATCGCCTTCATCTGCACCAGGAACTGCTCCAGCTTCGCCAGCGGCAGCGCGGACGGACCGTCGCATTTCGCATTGGCCGGATCCGGATGCGCTTCAATAAACAGACCGGCCAGACCAACCGCCATACCGGCGCGCGCCAGCTCCGTCACCTGACCGCGACGACCGCCGCTTGCTGCGCCAAACGGGTCACGGCACTGCAGCGAGTGGGTGACGTCGAAAATAACCGGGCTGTTGCCGGAGACTTTTTTCATCACGCTGAAGCCGAGCATATCCACGACCAGGTTGTCATAACCGAAGTTAGCGCCACGATCGCAGAGGATAACCTTTTCGTTGCCGCCTTCGCGGAATTTGTCGACGATATTGCCCATCTGGCCGGGGCTGATGAACTGCGGTTTTTTCACGTTGATAACCGCGTCGGTTTTCGCCATCGCTTCCACCAGATCGGTCTGACGGGCCAGGAACGCCGGTAACTGAATCACATCCACGACGTCAGCAACAGGCTGCGCCTGGCTGGCTTCATGCACGTCGGTGATCACTTTAACGCCAAAGGTCTGCTTCAGCTCCTGGAAGATTTTCATCCCTTCTTCCAGACCTGGTCCACGGTAAGAGTGAATAGAAGAGCGGTTGGCTTTATCGAAAGAGGCTTTGAACACGTAAGGGATACCCAGCTTCTGGGTAACGGTTACGTAGTGCTCACAAATGCGCATCGCCAGGTCGCGGGATTCCAGCACATTCATACCACCGAACAGCACGAACGGCAGATCGTTTGCCACCCTGATATCGCCAATGTTAACCACTTTTTGTTTCATAGGATCGCCTTAATGGTGAGTAAAATGTCTGTCAATTAATGCAGGACAATGTGCTTGTGCGAGATGTTATTAATCTGCGCACGAATCATTTCGCTGATCGGGTCTTCTGGACACTGCTCAACGAAATAGCTTAAATCGCTCAGCGCCACGTGCTCGCACTCCAGCTGGGCATAAATCAGCCCGCGGTCGCGGATTTCATACGGATCTTCCGGATTAAACTGTAACAGCGCTTCGCTGGCGCGCAGGGCCAGTTCCATCTGCTGCTCTTCCATTAAGGAAGATTTCAGCGTATCGAGCAGCTTGCGAATCACTTCGGCGTTATCGGCTTCGTCGAGATCTTCATTAAATAACTCGGCAACCGGACTGATATTACCTTTCAGCCACACCTCAAGGGTATGTTCGTTCAGCGTTTCGCCGTTAAACGGGTTAATCAGCCACATCTCCCCGTCCAGCGACTCAATGCGCAGAATCAGCTGCGTCGGAAAAATCACCGGCACCAGCGGCAGAGACAAACGGTTGGCGATCCACATCAGGATAGCCCCTAACGAAACCGCGCTGCCCTGACGGTTCTTCAGCACCTGATCAAGCCATAACGCATCGGATAAACGGTACACGCCGCGACTGTCGGTAAACCCCCACTCGCCGTAAAAAAGCGCCAGCAATTTTTCCAGTTGCTCATCCTGAGACAGGAGCTGGCTAATTTCTTCTTGCGCCAGGCTGACCAGACGTTCCAGCTCGTCGTAGACAGTTTGCGAGGGAAAATCCAAGCGGATGGTTTCCGATGCCAGGATCATCCCGTCGCACAATGGCGCTTTATTAAATTCGAAATCAGCTAACGATCTCATGACTTACCCCAGTAACGATATTTTTGTGGTGGCGAGTTTAATGATGATGTACAGCACCACCAACGCCAGCGGAAACGCGATCAACCGCGCCTGCCGACTGCGCGCCCGACGATAGTCAAGCGCGATAAAACCCAAAACGATGTAGATGATAACGCCAAACAGCTTCTCAGTCAGCCATGCCCCCTGTCCGGTGAATGGCAGGATGTGCGTTTTAGCGATTAAACCAATACCACTGAGCAACAGCACGGTGTCGATAACCGGCGGAATCACCCGCGTCCAGCGCGCGTCGGCAAGCGGAGAGCCGCTTTCCCGCCACCCGAAGCGCAACACAAAAAGGCTGACCGACAGCGCGATGCTGGTAAGGTGAACGGCGAGCAACAGCGTAACGCTTAACATGCTGTCCAGCGCCCGAGCGTGATCCGCTCGTTGTCGCCGTAATCACGACAGGTCGCCACCGCCTGGTAACCCGCGCGGCTGAACGCCTCCCGCACCGCGGCCCCCTGTTGCCAGCCATGCTCCAGCAGCAGAAAGCCGCCGGCGCTCAGAAAGTCGCGCGCCTGGGCGATAATCTGCACGATGTCGGCCATGCCATGATCGCCCGCGACCAGCGCCGACAGCGGTTCGAAACGCACATCGCCCTCGGCCAGATGCGGGTCCTGTTCGTCGATATAGGGCGGGTTGCTGACGATCATGTCGAACTGCTCTCCCTTCACCGCGCTGAACCAGTCGCTTTGCAGGATTCGCACGTTGCCGATGGCCAGATGGGCGGCATTACGCTGCGCCAGCGCCACGGCGTCCGGCATCCGGTCTACCGCAGTTATGACGCAGTCAGGGCGTTCCGTCGCCAGCGCCAGCGCAATCGCTCCGGTGCCGGTGCCTAAATCGAGGATCCGGCACGGCGAAGCGGGCAGCCGCGCCAGCGCCTGCTCAACCAGACATTCGGTATCGGGGCGCGGGATCAGCGTGGCGGGCGAGACAAACAGCGGCAGCGACCAGAATTCGCGCACGCCAGTCAGATGGGCAATCGGCTCGCCGCGCCTGCGCCGCGCCAGCAGCGTTGCCAGCTGCTGTTGCTGGGTGTCGGTTAACGCCGTTTCGCCAAAGGCCAGAATCCAGGTGCGCGTTTTGCCGGTGACGAACTCAAGCAGGATCTCGGCGTCGCGGCGCGGGCTGTCGCTCTCCTGAAGCTGGCTTATCGCCTCACGCAACCAGTGCTGAAATTCCATTATTCCTGCTCGGAAAGCGCCGCCAGCTGGTCGGCCTGGTATTCCTGCACCACAGGCTCGATCAGCATGTCCAGTTTGCCTTCCATCACTTCATCCAGACGATACAGCGTCAGGTTGATGCGGTGATCGGTCACCCGCCCCTGTGGGAAGTTATAGGTGCGGTTGCGATCGCTGCGATCGCCGCTGCCTAACAGGTTGCGGCGGGTCGACGCCTCTTCCTGCTGGCGTTTCGCCACTTCCGCCGCGCGAATACGCGCGCCGAGCACCGACAATGCCTTAGCTTTGTTTTTATGCTGCGAACGTTCGTCCTGACACTCCACCACAATGCCGGTCGGCAGGTGGGTGATGCGAATCGCCGAGTCGGTGGTGTTAACGTGCTGACCGCCTGCGCCGGAGGAGCGATAGGTATCGATACGCAGATCGGCAGGGTTGATATCCGGCAGTTCCGCTTCCGGCAGCTCCGGCATCACCGCGACGGTACAGGCGGAAGTATGGATTCGCCCCTGCGACTCCGTGGCCGGAACGCGCTGTACGCGATGGCCGCCGGATTCAAATTTCAGTCGGCCATAAACGCCGTCACCGCTAATTTTAGCGATAATCTCTTTGTAACCGCCGTGTTCGCCTTCATTCATGCTCATGATCTCTACCCGCCAGCGGCGGGTTTCGGCGTAACGGCTGTACATGCGGAACAGATCGCCGGCAAACAGCGCCGCTTCGTCGCCGCCGGTCCCGGCGCGCACTTCGAGAAACGCATTGCGCTCATCGTCCGGATCTTTCGGCAGCAGCAGAAGCTGAAGCTGCTGTTCCAGCTGTTCGCTTTTTTCTTTCGCGTCGCGCAGTTCGTCCTGCGCCATTTCGCGCATTTCAGGATCGTCGAGCATCATTTGCGCCGTTTCGATATCGTCCTGAACCTGTCGCCAGTCCGTAAAACAGCGGGAAACATCGCTTAATTGCGCATACTCGCGCGACAGCGCGCGGAAACGCTCCTGGTCTGCGATGGTTTCCGCATCACCGAGCAGCGCCTGAACTTCCTCATGGCGTTCATGCAGGGCTTCCAGTTTGGCAACGATAGAAGGCTTCATAGGCGTAAATGCACCTTGTAAAAAAGAGGGGTGTGCTGCTACTCCAGCCCGAGGCTGTCGCGCAGAATATTCAGGCGTTCGTCATCCCCGTCACGGGCGGCCTGCTGTAGAGATTTGGTTGGCGCGTGGATCAGGCGGTTGGTCAGTTTCCACGCCAGATCCTGCATAATCGTCTGCGGATCGCCGCCCTGCTCCAGCGCAGCCAGCGCTTTGGCGGTCAGTTCGTCGCGCACCTGTTCAGACTGGCTGCGGTATTCGCGAATAGTCTCGCTGGCGCCCTGAGCGCGCAGCCAGGCCATGAATTCGCTGGTTTCCTGCGCCACGATGGTTTCCGCTTCCACCGCCGCCGCTTTACGCTGCGCCAGGTTATGCGAAATGATGCTTTGCAGATCGTCAACGCTGTAGAGATAGGCGTTCGCCAGCTTACCGACCTCCGGCTCAACGTCGCGGGGAACCGCGATGTCCACCAACAGCATCGGCTGATTACGTCGGCTTTTCAGCGCGCGTTCCACCATCCCCTTGCCGATAATGGGCAGCGGGCTGGCGGTGGAGCTGATAATAATATCGGCTTCCCGCAGACGGGCGTCGATGTCGCTCAGCGCGATGACCTCGGCGCCGACCTCATCAGCCAGCACCTGCGCCCGTTCACGGGTGCGGTTAGCGATGATCATCCTCTGCACTTTGTGCTCGCGCAGATGACGCGCCACCAGCTCAATGGTTTCTCCCGCGCCGACCAGCAGGACGGTCACGGCGGAGAGCGATTCGAAGATTTGCCGCGCCAGAGTACAGGCGGCGAAGGCGACGGAAACGGCGCTGGCGCCGATGTCGGTTTCGGTACGCACCCGTTTGGCGACGGAGAAGGATTTCTGGAACATGCGTTCCAGCGCGCTGGCGTTAAGGTGGCCTTTTTGCGAATCAGCAAACGCTTTTTTCACCTGGCCAAGAATTTGCGGCTCGCCGAGAACCAGCGAGTCAAGGCCGCTGGCGACGCGCATCAGGTGGCTGACGGCATCGTTGTCCTGGTGCCAGTAGAGGCTGCTGCGCAGATCGTCTTCGTTCAGATTATGGAAATCACATAACCAGCGAATCAGCGCCTCCTGCAGATTGTCCTGCTCTTCAACGCTGAGATACAGCTCCGTACGGTTACAGGTCGACAACACCACCCCGCCCTGCACCATCGGCTGCGCCAGCAGGCTGTCCAGCGCCCGATCGAGCGTGTCCGGCGAAAACGTTACGCGTTCTCGCAACGATACAGGTGCCGTTTTGTGGTTAATACCGAGCGCTAAAAGGGTCATGTCTGCGGGAGTAGTACCAGCGTTGATATGGTTAGTCTGCTCGCATCATACAGGATGCGCGTAATCAATAAAAGAGAGGGTCCCCTTTTGGAGTAATAGCTTAGCGCTTAAAATAAGATAACGTGAACGTAGACGATGTACCCACCCGGCGCTAGCATTAACAATTATTATTGCAACGTATCACAAGGATTCGTCATCACTATGACCCTGCCTGATTTTCGCCTGATTCGCCTGCTGCCGCTGGCAAGCCTGATTCTGACCGCCTGTACGATCAATGCGCCGAAAGGTCCGGGCAAAAGCCCTGATTCCCCGCAGTGGCGCCAGCATCAGCAGGAGGTGCGTAACTTAAACCAGTACCAGACGCGCGGCGCATTTGCCTTTATCTCCGACGAGCAGAAAGTGTATGCCCGCTTCTTCTGGCAACAAACCGGCCAAGACCGCTACCGCCTACTGCTGACCAACCCGCTCGGCAGTACCGAGCTGGAACTGAACGCGCAGCCCGGAAACGTTCTGCTGGTGGATAATAAAGGCCAGCGTTATACCGCCGACGATGCTGAAGAGATGCTGGCAAAGCTGACCGGGATGCCGATTCCGCTTAACAGCCTGCGCCAGTGGATCCTCGGCCTGCCGGGCGACGCCACCGACTACAAGCTGGACGATCGCTATCGCCTCAGCGAAGTGAATTACCGCCAGGACGGGAAAAACTGGAAAGTGGTCTACAGCGCTTATGACAGCAAAAGCCGGCCCGAGATGCCCGCCAATATGGAACTGTCGAACGGCGAGCAGCGCATCAAGCTGAAAATGGATAACTGGATCGTAAAATGATGACCTGGTGGCCATCTCCGGCAAAACTGAATCTGTTTTTATATATCACCGGGCAGCGTGCCGATGGCTATCACACGCTGCAAACCCTGTTTCAGTTCCTCGACTACGGCGATACCCTCGGTATCGAACCGCGCGATGACGGTGGTATCCGCCTGTTGACGCCGGTAGAGGGCGTGGCGCATGAGGATAACCTGATCGTTCGCGCCGCCCGTTTACTGATGAAAAACGCCGCGGCCAGCGGTCGTCTGCCCGCAGGCAGCGGCGCGGATATTCGTATCGACAAACGCCTGCCGATGGGCGGCGGTCTCGGCGGCGGCTCGTCTAACGCCGCGACGACGCTTGTCGCGCTGAACCATCTCTGGGGCTGCGGTCTTTCTCTTGATGAGCTGGCGGAAATGGGTATTCAGCTTGGCGCAGACGTGCCGGTGTTTGTCCATGGACAGGCGGCGTTTGCCGAAGGGGTTGGTGAAATCCTGACGCCCGTTAATCCGCCTGAGAAGTGGTATCTTGTCGCCCACCCTGGCGTGAGTATTGCCACCCCTCTCATCTTCCAGGACCCGCAACTGCCGCGCAACACACCGCAAAGGTCAATAGAAACGTTATTAAAGTGTGAATTCAGCAATGATTGCGAGGTTATCGCAAGAAAACGTTTTCGCGAGGTTGATGCGGCGCTTTCCTGGCTGTTAGAATACGCGCCGTCGCGCCTGACTGGTACAGGAGCCTGTGTCTTTGCTGAATTCGATACAGAGTCTGCTGCCCGCCAGGTGCTGGAGCAAGCCCCGGAATGGCTCAACGGCTTCGTGGCGAAAGGCGTCAACCTCTCCCCGCTGCACAGAGCGTTACTCTGAATCATTCGGGTTTCAGGAAGATGGCGAAATGATGCGCCAGGAGCATACATCCCGTATGCGCCTGGCGTGAGGCATTGAAGCCAGCGTACATGAAACATGAATGATGGCGAGTAAGCCGGGCAAGCTGAGTTTCGGTGACAACGTCACCCTGTTCCAGACGTTGCATCGCGCTCTTTAAATACACCGCATGGAGAGAATCCTGCCTGGCCCGCACAGTTTTCGGCAGATTCTTTCCACCAATGGACGCATGCCTGAGGTTCTTCTCGTGCCTGATATGAAGCTTTTTGCTGGTAACGCCACCCCGGAACTAGCACAACGTATTGCCAACCGCCTGTACACTTCTCTCGGCGACGCCGCTGTAGGTCGCTTTAGCGACGGCGAAGTCAGCGTACAAATCAACGAAAATGTACGCGGTGGTGATATTTTCATCATCCAGTCCACTTGTGCCCCCACTAACGACAACCTGATGGAATTGGTCGTTATGGTTGATGCCCTGCGCCGTGCTTCCGCAGGCCGTATCACCGCCGTTATCCCTTACTTTGGCTATGCGCGCCAGGACCGTCGTGTACGTTCCGCTCGTGTGCCGATTACGGCAAAAGTTGTTGCGGACTTCCTGTCCAGCGTCGGCGTTGACCGCGTACTGACCGTAGACCTGCATGCTGAGCAGATCCAGGGCTTCTTTGACGTGCCGGTTGATAACGTATTCGGTAGCCCGATTCTGTTAGAAGATATGCTGCAGCTGAACCTGGATAACCCGATCGTGGTTTCTCCGGACATCGGTGGCGTCGTGCGTGCCCGCGCTATCGCTAAGCTGCTGAACGACACCGATATGGCGATCATCGACAAGCGTCGTCCGCGCGCTAACGTTTCTCAGGTGATGCACATCATCGGCGACGTAGCCGGCCGTGACTGCGTGCTGGTTGACGATATGATCGACACCGGCGGTACGCTGTGCAAAGCGGCGGAAGCGCTGAAAGAACGTGGCGCGAAGCGCGTATTCGCTTACGCAACGCACCCGATCTTCTCCGGCAATGCGGCAAATAACCTGCGTAACTCGGTGATTGATGAAGTCGTGGTCTGCGATACTATTCCGCTGACTGACGAAATCAAAGCGCTGCCGAACGTACGCACGTTAACCCTGTCGGGTATGCTGGCCGAAGCGATTCGCCGTATCAGCAACGAAGAATCGATTTCTGCGATGTTCGAACACTAATCGAACCCGCCGCAAAAACCCGCTGCGGCGGGTTTTTTTGCTGATAAATCGCTCCGTGCTGTCCGGACCTTTTCGCAGACCAGCTCCGGTTGCGGGCCTGATAAGCGAAGCGCGTTTGCCGGATGGCGGCGTAAACGCCTTATCCGGCCTACAGAGAGATATTATCGCCAGGCGTGTTAACGACGTTAGCGCCTTATCCGGCCTTCAGAGAGGTATTATAGCGAGGAGCGATAAACGAAACGCCAACAGACACTGCGACCGGATCTGTAATCCAGGAACACCCGCTACGGCGGTTTTTTTATGTTTAACCACCATTTGTATGACTTATGCCTCCTTCACCTGCCATTTAGTTGACAGATGATGCGCTCATGGATGAAACATTATTGTGAACAGAATTTTTTCCTCACATGTGATGCCTTTCCGCGCCCTCATCGACGCTTGTTGGAAAGAAAAATATACCGCCTCGCGTTTTACCCGCGACCTGATTGCCGGGATAACGGTCGGTATCATCGCCATTCCTCTCGCCATGGCGCTGGCTATCGGCAGCGGCGTGGCGCCGCAGTACGGGCTTTATACCTCGGCGATCGCCGGGATCGTAATTGCCTTAACCGGCGGTTCGCGCTTCAGCGTTTCCGGCCCTACCGCCGCCTTTGTGGTGATCCTCTATCCGGTTTCGCAACAGTTTGGGCTGGCAGGCCTGCTGGTGGCGACCCTGATGTCGGGAATTTTCCTGATCCTCTTTGGCCTGGCCCGCTTTGGTCGCCTGATCGAATATATTCCGGTTTCCGTGACCTTAGGTTTCACCTCCGGGATTGGTATCACTATCGGCACCATGCAAATCAAAGATTTTCTTGGTTTGCAGATAGCGCATATGCCTGAGCACTACCTGCAAAAAGTGGGCGCGCTGTTTATGGCGCTGCCGACGGTGAACCCGGGCGATGCCGCTATCGGTATCGTGACGCTGGGCACCCTGATTTTCTGGCCGCGTCTGGGTATTCGCCTGCCGGGCCATCTTCCGGCGTTGCTGCTGGGCTGCGCGGTGATGGGTGTGGTCAATCTGCTCGGCGGCAATGTCGCGACCATCGGCTCGCAGTTTCACTATGTGCTGGCCGATGGATCGCAGGGTAACGGCATTCCGCAGCTGTTGCCCCAGCTGGTGCTGCCGTGGAATCTGCCGGATTCCAACTTTACCCTGAGCTGGGACTCCCTGCGCGCCCTGCTTCCGGCGGCCTTCTCCATGGCGATGCTCGGCGCGATTGAGTCGCTGCTGTGCGCCGTGGTGCTTGACGGCATGACCGGCACCAAGCATAAAGCCAACAGCGAGTTGATTGGTCAGGGTCTGGGCAATATTGTCGCCCCGTTCTTTGGCGGCATTACCGCCACCGCCGCCATCGCGCGATCTGCGGCCAACGTTCGCGCCGGCGCGACCTCGCCGGTCTCCGCGGTGATCCACGCGATTCTGGTTATCCTCGCCCTGCTGGTGCTGGCGCCGCTGCTCTCCTGGCTGCCGCTGTCGGCTATGGCCGCGCTGCTACTGATGGTCGCCTGGAACATGAGCGAAGCGCATAAGGTGGTGGATCTGCTGCGCCACGCGCCGAAAGACGACATTATTGTGATGCTGATGTGCATGTCGCTGACGGTGCTGTTTGATATGGTCATCGCCATCAGCGTCGGGATTGTGCTCGCCTCCCTGCTGTTTATGCGGCGGATCGCGCGTATGACGCGCCTGGCGGCGGTTAACGTCGAAGTACCGGACGATGTGCTGGTCCTGCGGGTGATTGGTCCGCTGTTTTTCGCAGCGGCGGAAGGTCTGTTCAGCGATCTGGAATCACGTATCGCGGGAAAACGCATTGTGGTGCTGAAGTGGGATGCGGTGCCGGTACTGGATGCCGGAGGACTGGATGCATTCCAGCGCTTTGTTAAACGCCTGCCGGAAGGATGCGAACTGCGGGTCAGCAACGTCGAATTTCAACCGCTGCGCACCATGGCGCGGGCCGGTATTAAACCGGTACCGGGCCGCCTCGCCTTCTTTGCCAACCGGGATGCGGCGCTGGCCGATCTGTCATAACAACGCCTGAGCCCGGAGGCGTTCGCGCTTACCGGGCCTGCCACGGGCGCTCCGCTTAGCTGTGACGGCGGTTGTCGTTGCGACGGCAGCGTTTGTCGTAGTGGCGAACCCACCAGTAGCGGTCGCAGACCTGCTCATGTCCCCCGACGCGGGCGCCTGCCAGCCACAAAATAGCCCCGACGAAAATACTGAGCACTGCGCCATGTGCGAAAAATTGTGGCAGGTTAAATTGCGGCAGCTGGTTTAAAATGGAGTACCCAACGCCAACAACCATCACCACTAACCCCAACCCCATTAGCACATTACCGAGTAACGAAGCGTTTTTGCGTTTCATATGTCACCTCCGGAACTTTATGGGTTGTTTCAGGGAATCCCCCTAATCCTTATGGGTAAAGTATAGACACCAGGCGACTTGTGGAGTGCGGGTCCGATCACAAATACAACGGGATGTTCAACAAATCTTTACAAATAAGCCCCTGAACTGCATGAAATTATAATAATCAACATTTGCAATTATTATAGTTTCACATAAATTCCGTTCCTTTTTGTCAAGCGGCAGCGCAGACAGTAAACTACGCCCCGGATACAGACCCATTCAGGATAAAAAACGTGACGATTAAATTGATTGTCGGCCTGGCGAACCCCGGCGCGGAATATGCAGCGACACGACATAACGCTGGCGCATGGTACGTCGATTTACTGGCTGAACGGCTGCGCGCCCCCCTGCGCGAAGAGGCGAAATTCTTCGGTTATACCTCAAGAGTCACGCTGGCAGGAGAAGATGTCCGTTTACTGGTTCCCACCACCTTTATGAACCTGAGCGGCAAAGCGGTCGGCGCAATGGCAAGTTTTTATCGCATTAACCCCGATGAAATTCTGGTCGCGCATGATGAACTGGATCTGCCGCCAGGGGTGGCGAAATTTAAACTGGGCGGCGGACATGGCGGTCACAACGGACTGAAAGATATCATCAGCAAGCTCGGCAATAACCCGAACTTTCACCGCTTACGGGTCGGAATCGGTCATCCCGGCGATAAAAACAAAGTTGTCGGCTTTGTGTTAGGGAAACCGCCCGTCTCTGAACAGAAGTTAATTGACGAAGCAATTGACGAAGCGGCGCGCTGTACTGAAGTCTGGTTTAGGGATGGCCTGGCGAAAGCCACCAGCCGTTTGCATACCTTCAAAGCACAATAAGCAGCGATCTGCGGCATTTTTGCCGTGCGCCGTGTATAATAGGCGAAGTTATTTCCATTTCTGCAATCTGTTTTATGCAACAGGTTGATTATTAAGATATTAAGGTGATTTAAATCATGGGATTCAAATGCGGTATCGTTGGTTTGCCCAACGTCGGGAAATCCACCCTGTTCAACGCGCTGACCAAAGCCGGTATTGAAGCGGCCAACTTCCCGTTCTGTACGATCGAACCCAATACCGGCGTCGTCCCGATGCCGGATCCGCGTCTGGAGCAGCTGGCTGAGATCGTCAAACCGCAGCGTATTCTCCCTACTACAATGGAATTCGTGGATATCGCCGGTCTGGTAAAAGGCGCGTCCAAAGGCGAAGGTCTGGGTAACCAGTTCCTGACCAACATTCGTGAAACCGAAGCGATCGGCCACGTTGTACGCTGCTTCGAGAATGACAATATTATTCACGTCGCTGGCAAAGTGAACCCGGCGGAAGATATCGACGTCATTAACACCGAGCTGGCGCTGGCGGATCTCGACACCTGCGAGCGCGCGATCCATCGCGTGCAGAAGAAAGCGAAAGGCGGCGATAAAGATGCCAAAGCCGAGCTGGCCGCGCTGGAAAAATGTCTGCCGCACCTTGCCGAAGCGGGAATGCTGCGTTCGCTGGATCTGACGGATGAAGATAAAGCGGCGATCCGCTATCTGAGCTTCCTGACCCTGAAACCGACCATGTACATCGCCAACGTTAACGAAGATGGTTTCGAAAATAACCCGTATCTGGACCAGGTGCGTGAAATCGCCGCCAAAGAAGGCTCGGTGGTCGTGCCGGTCTGTGCTGCGGTTGAAGCCGACATCGCCGAGCTGGACGACGAAGAGCGCGACGAATTTATGCAGGAGCTGGGTCTGGAAGAACCAGGCCTGAACCGCGTGATTCGCGCCGGGTACAGTCTGCTTAACCTGCAAACCTATTTCACCGCTGGCGTAAAAGAAGTTCGTGCGTGGACCATTCCGGTTGGCGCGACGGCGCCGCAGGCGGCGGGTAAAATCCATACCGATTTTGAAAAAGGCTTTATTCGCGCCCAGACCATCGCCTTCGAAGATTTTATTACCTATAAAGGCGAGCAAGGCGCGAAAGAAGCCGGAAAAATGCGGGCGGAAGGCAAGGACTACATCGTTAAAGATGGCGATGTGATGAACTTTCTGTTTAACGTCTGATTTAATCTGTTGTTCCGAACGGTTAAACCGTTTCAGAGAATAATAAGTTGACTTAAAATCCACGCATTTGCGTGGATTTCTTGTTTACATTTAGATTAAATTATCTAAATCCTGACTTAAATGATTACCTTTGAATATTTCAATACCTTTTATGCGTATTGAGTTTATCCATAAATCCGCCATCCATGTTCCAATACCATAAAAATGTATGGCGCAGTCTCTCATTAAGCGATGTTCGTTTTCAATTGTGGTTGGCATCAATGCACTGTCATCTGTATTTATACAGACAGATAAAGGTCCTGTGCGCAATCCAAAGCGATTAAATTTCCCACCAGGTTTAATCCATTGGGAGTCAGGAGGATTCCAACGGAATAATGGGTGCTCATGATATTTCTCCAGTCTGCCAATATAAATATTTGAGGTTGGACAAGCTTCTATGACTAAACCCAACCTACTATATTTTTCGATTAAGAAATCCTGGATAGCTTCATACAATAATAATTCCCCTTTGGATAAAATATCTTCATTTTCATTAAAGGTCATTGAAAAATTTTGCGCTGTATCGGGCGCACAATTTACTGAAATTATTCTGTTAAAAACATCATTTTCTGCCAGACCGCTATTTAAATAACGTTCCCAAATTTTTCTGGCCTTAGCTGTAGTCTCATCTGTACTGACTAAAATATGTTGGTCAGGCACCCATTCATTGATATTTGCTGGATCAGATATGATTGACTTATAATCCGGCCAGTTACGGCGGAGCAGCCATGCTTTAAAGAGTAAATCTGGCGTATAAGTTTCACTATATAATTGATGAGACCAATAATGGATCTTATCCCTTAATTCATGCATTACTGGTATATGCTCGACAATATGTTGAGAAAGTAATACTGCCTGATGATATGCCCAAACCAAATTATCAAGATGTTGTCCAACCGTCAGGTATGCTCGCTTTTGGCGATTCGCCCATAGTTTTATATCTACTCCCAGAGCTAATCCATGCCCTATACGATCGCCTTCTCCTAACATACAAAATTCAACGGCTTCATCCATAGCCCGAAGGCCACTGAGTATATGACAATAATCCTCACCAGCATGTACAGTAATAAAAGGGCGCTGTAGCCTTTTAAAGTTCACCCCCTCCCCTTTAAATTTAGCAGCACGCAGTACCCGGAGAACCGGGGCAAATACCTCTATTTGTAGCTCGTTTTCATTTCCAGCAACATCATAGCCACGAACTAATTTTCTAATGTCTATGCTTCGATCTTCATCAGTAGATAAATTTTTATATTCTATCGACTGCAAAGTAAGCGATGTTAAAAAACGGCCAAAATAATCACACTGAGAACGTAACCGTTCGCGACACTCGGTTAGCAATTTATCATATGTTGATTTTTTGTCAGGAAAGGAACGTGTAAAATGAACAACAATATGTCCTTGTTCGGGTACGCCCTTGCGTGCTTGGGTACAATAAAAATCGAAAAGTTGCCTGGCATATATATCAGGCATTACGCCGCTACCCAGTACAAAATCAGGAGAGACACGATATTCTCTGGAAATACCAGCAGAAGAATCATAATGAACTCGGTTGTTTGTATCAGCTGGCTTTGTTATTCGACGATAGTTGAAGCCGAAAAAATCAATAAATTGTCCCAATCCAACCGCAGATACAACCATATAGTTTCTTAGAATATTGCTGATTCGGATCAGGTTAGCCAGCGCATTCGCATAATCTTCAGATTCTGTACCTAACATTATTCCGCAAGTATACAGTAACCAACGTTGATGTGAGTGATATTTCTGCTGGGCGGCTTCATAAAGCACTCTTTGCTGCAAGGTGACAACATCATATAGCGAAGCTACCTCTAAAAAATAATATTTATCCTCATCCGCAAGCACCGTTTCGACCGCATCCTTCAGACATGTGAAATCTACCTCGGATCTTTTTCCTTGTTGAAATGAATTATATACATTTTTAAGTAAGCAAGAGCTATAAGCGGACAGCCAGCGGGGAAGATCATTTTTATCCAGAAGACCACTTTCAAAGAGGGTGTATTCCTGCCGATAGGGCCATTTTATCCCTTTTTTAACCTTATAATTTCCATCTATAAAGTTCAGCATTGAAATTGAACTATAACCATGACCATTAAGATGGACATGATTATCAGCAAAGGAAATGTCCCCTCTGCCTTTTGGAAAGGCAAATGGACATTGATGTTCTGTCAGCAAAGAAATAAGCTCACTATCACATACAACATTTTGTTTAATCAATTGTTGGTATGCATAGGCAATAATCCATGCGGGATCTATCACGGAACAGATCATCAGCCAGGGTTCAAGTCGCTCACGCCTGACCTCAAAACAATTGCCGCGCCATGTGAGGAAATATGCTGACAAACTATCAAGCATCGATAAGCAATTTTCATTACCAGTTTCTATCTGCCACATTAAGGCATTATTTTGCACATCCTCTTTCCGAATACGGCCGCCAAAATAGAATTGATAGTCTTGTGCCGCCTGTACCAGTATATATCCATTTTTTTCTTTTTTGCGTTCACCGCTACTTTTCTGGCCTAAGTGGTCTCGCAATTGTGCATAAAAAATTCGGTCTGATGCCAGACAAAGGGTAGGAATGAGCCAATAAGGATCCTGATTAAACATACTCAGACCTCCTCATAACCTTCCAGCGCCTGCTGAAGCCCGCGAAAGAGCCGACCCTCGTAGCTCTGTCCGTCAATTTTCGCTTTAATAGACTTGCTTTCTTTCATCCATGAAAAAAGGATGATTGCTTCATTAAGACGTGAAGTTGCCCATTCCCTAACGTCTGCTGTCCTGATATTATCATGATTTGAAGTTTGCCAATAATATTGTTTTATCAATTCGAAGTTGATACCATTTTCAAAAAATGAATTAAAATCTGATGATAAATTTTCCTGGGCCGTATTTTGCGAATTTATTTTACCTATTGGGTAACATGTCCTGGTTGTTAATTTAAATAATGGGCTATGCCAAATTTCAAATAACAGATCTGCGATATCGCCCTCACTCTCTTTGACTATCGTTAAGCCATTATCCTCTTTCACGGATAAAATCCCGGACATATTCCTGGATAATGTTTTATCATACCTATTAAACTCTGATAAATTACGTACTCTGGCAGGAGCTGCGCCTGTTGCCACATTGGTATTGACAACTACCCCTTCTCTGATGAAAGTAAAGATAGCATTAATAAACATATACTCAAATCGCTTAGCCAGATCTGACAAATGTTCATCTCTAAATTTAACTCTGTCCTGCACGTTTTTTCTCAGTACATTGATCTGTGAAAATACCTTATTAAAAACGCACGTCATTAAGGGTATTAAATTTTTATTTTTGAAGGCTCGCAATTTATTACTGGTTGCCCAGATATATATATCTTCCACCAGTTCATTAATGCTATCGTCCAGTTTTTGCGAAAAATCAGGTTCACTGCCATCGTCATTTTCTTCATCAACAACCTTTGTAGGGTTCATTGAAAATATTGAGTAGAATGGTACTTTTTTGAAAATATTACCAAATAAAGATTTAAACTTATCTTTTTCATAAAATTCTTGTGGAAGATTTTCAGTTTTCGCTAATACTGACCAGAACATTATTTCAAAAGCTCTGCCAAAAAATATATGACATCGTCTGTTCTGCTGCTGGCTGTAATAATCAGAATGGGTATAGATCGCTATAAGCGCAGAATTATCATTTTTTTCTGCTACCGTCTTAGTGACATACATAGGCTCCATAATGAGTTCCAGCGCAGGCATACTTCTTAAAATAAAATCTTTCCTTTGTTCGGAAAATACGGTATTAAGGATACCTGAATTTGTTTCGGGGGCATTGAGCTCTTTCCGACGTTGGGACTGCTGTTTATAAAAATCCTTTTCTGCCCAGGGATATTTTCCTTTTTGCAGTAAAGGATTAAAAGCAATAAGATTTGACAGATTTAAATCTTCTACTGCTTTCGCATTCTTAATAAACAGATAAGATTCAACATTGGTTAATGCTAATCCATCGCGACGTTCTTCCGCCCAGACAGCGAAGCGTTGCCATAAATCAGTTCCCGAATCATCTTCCTTACTAAGAGTAGACGGAGGTAAAGAACGGATTAGTTGCGTAACTTCACGTGCGCTTCTCGGCTGCGGCCAATTTGTGCTTCGTTCTTGCCCATTACAAAGAAAGTAGAATTTTTGTTGTACAAGTTTGATAAATTCAGAATAGCTTGTATGTTGTTTATTTTCATCTTCATTAGAATGTATATAAAGATATGGCAACAACTCATCTATCGGTTGGAGGGGTATCTTCACATGGCTGGGGAATACTTTAGTAATATATGCTTCTGATAATCTTTCTGCTATCTCGCTGCCTTCTTTAGCATAATTAGAGTTTGCTTTACGATTTAATAATTCCTCAAATTTACTTTTGGCAATGAACCGATAAAGATCATTATCCCCACTAACTAATGGTAGAACTAATGGACATGACAACAGGCAGCGAATATCGTCCAGAACACCAAAAGCGTTATCTATTTTCATATCAACATCATCAATCGGCAAAACCAGCGCATCGCAATCCAGTAACTCAACGCTTGAAATCAAGAACTGATGGAAATATTTTTCAAGGTGGATTCCAGAACGATATTTTTGAATACGATCAATGCCCCTATATTCATCATAATCTTTTGATTTACCTAATGCACCGGACAACGTCTTAAGCGAATTAATAAAATTATCTTTGATATTCTGCGCAATATCAGGTTGCTTCATCCGCTTTTCTACCGTAGCATATATTGAAGCGATAATGACTTCAGAAAAACGGTCATCAATATTCAATAGCGTCGGGTCAATCACATCAATAAAATATAGCTTAGGGCGTTTTAGATCTTTATTATAATGTTTTTGCCAGCTAAATCTGGCATTTCTCATGAAAACAGTTTTCCCCGCCCCCCGCGCGCCACTGATAAAGATTGCATGGTGATAACTACTCAATGTCTTATAATGTGGATGCGTACTACGGGAATTATTTTCTTTATATCGTCTTGCTTCCTCCCCCATCACCTCGAGAAACGAAAGTAGCTTTTTATTGGCCTGTTGCTGCCACAACTCATTATCTTGCTCATCAATGCTATCAGTACAAAAATCATCCTTATATTCTGGGAAATCAAGATTTAACACTATTTCACTAGTCATAATTCTCTCATAATATCTTAATGAAAATCAATTCTCCCCTCACTCTTTTCCTTAAATAGTAAGTAGAGAGGTGAATCGTAAGCTGCGCACGTATATCGATTTAAGTCTATTGCATATAGATAACATATAAACTCCTGTTTATAAAGGGATAACGATCACTAAAATGAGAGATGGGCATCATATCAATCACAACCTAACCTGTCGGGAAAGGATCCAGAAATGACATGTAACGCAAAGATCTGCAGGAACGTTAACCTGACAATTTTTGAAAACATTTCGCATCAGGATTTTGTGCATAAATCCTCAAAAAATTTAACACTCAATCTCATTCCCAGTTTCCAAAAATCCACGCAGGCGCGTGGATTTTTTTTGCTGCATAGCCAGTAAAAATCGCATCAGTTCACAGTTCGTGCGTAATCTGAATTTATGCAGTAACGCCTGTCGATGGGCCAGCACCGTTTTTTGCGCAATATTCATCTGCTCGCCAACCTGGCGGGATGATAATCCGGCTAACAGCAGCTCTAACATACGCCCCTGCCGTTCGCTGAACATTCGGTGGGTGCACCCCGCACAATCCTGTTCCCCTCTGACGGGCTCTTCATTTTGTTTTCGTAACCAGTGATATTTTATTACGCTGCTTATTTCCGCAACCGTCGCGTCTTGCGGGATGAGAACGATCTGCTTCAGGCAATCGGGAAGCGCGCTCCGTGCCGGCATGTGTTCAGTTTCAACAATACCGACCATAAGTTTCGGCGCAACGTTTAACAATTCCGGATGGCACAGGTACATTTCTCCGGGACGCAGCACGGTAATAATAATCTGCGCGTCTGATATATTTTCTGCCTGATAATCAGCAAAGGTTAACGTCCGCTGCTGACACGTATTGTGAAGGAAATTCGTGAGCAGCGCGATCAGCCCCATTTTATAGTAGGTATCGTCACTGCGGATAACAATATTCATTTATGCTTCCTGCATAAGGGTTACTGATAAATCATGGAAACCGTGACCACCGAATTAATGGTTCCCGGCATAACTTGCCCCTGCTGGCTATATATTCTGGCGCGCAGTTTCCACGTGTATTGCTGACCGGTAATATCCCCCGCCAGCAATGTTCCATCTCCCAGCGGCTGGCCCTCGCTGCTCTGCAACTGTATGGCGACCGGCGTTGCGCTACCGACGTTTTTATACATATCACGTGGATTATCATCATCCGGCGCGCCGTTAAACACGATCGTTACGCGGGTCGTCCCTGGCGGACATTTCTCCACGCTGAGATCAAATGCCACCCAGGGCGTGGCTGAACCCGATGTGTACAGCGAAGAGGCCGTGACAGAATGTCCGGCTGTTAAATCCACCGTTTTCGCCACGCTGTCGCTGCGCACCTGACAAGGCGCGGCTTTCACATTTCCCGTCACGTTAAGCATAACCGGATCGCCCACGCCCCATGCCGGAACTGAAAACAGCGCTATTGCCGCCAGACAGTGCCTGCCTCGCATTGTTATCCTCTGCTATTGATAAGTAATATTCAGCGTCGCCGTCGCATCGGCGCGTCCCGGTTTTACAATCGCCTTCGTCTGGTAATAGCGTGCCGTCAGCGGAAACATCTCCTGTCCCCCGGCTGAACGTTTCAGAACAATGCGGTTATTCACCTGTAACGGAATACCGTTATAAATAAACTGGATCCCTACGCCATCAGCGATACCGGGATTTCCCTGTCCGTTGAGCGCCAGCACGCCGGGTTCGGCAATCGCATCCGGGTTTTGCGTTCCCACCAGTTCGACATTAATGTTGGCTGCGGGATCGCAGTTCAGTCCCAGATGTTGCGTATCGCTATAGGCCGGAATAAAACCGGGACGTTCGGAAAATTCGCTGGCATTAATATCCCCAAGATTAAAGTTAATGACCTGGCTGGTGAGCGAACAGGCCAGTACCGAAACCTGGTTATTCCCCCCCAAAGAAATGCGCATAAATTCGTTTTCTGGCGAGTCATACCAGCCGGTGGCGACTAATCCTGGCGTTAACAGGCCGGGCGTTATTTCCCCGGTTTTGTAAAGGATAACGTCATAATTGCCAACGTAATACAACGTTTTAATATTCGCGCCACGAGAGGGCAATATAAAATTTCCCGCATCAACTGACACTTTTATGCCTACTCCCGCAAGATTAGTATTATAAACCCCACTGATGGCTGCAGGCGTCGCTGATAAGTAATTAAAGGTGTATCCGCCCTGACAATTGACGACGCCTGTCGGAGAAAAAGCCGTTAATTCGATGAAGCCTGAGGCTCTGACACGGGCTATCTCGGCCCCTGGCGGCGTATCCCGCTGCACCAGCACATTGCCCAGCGAGACGCTCTGAAATAAGGGCGATGTTATTCCGCACTCGTCGGCCAGGCACATTCGGGCGAATGCCAGCAGTAAAACGCCCAATAAAAAATAAATTTTCCGCACGCTTTTATTCCCGATGTTCTGAGTGGTTGTATTAGCGGCAAAGACGAGCGTCAGTGATAATATCGCCACTTCCGACCGCCGCTTTAAACGAATATTCCACGGTGCAGCGCTGCTGCGGGTCATCCCCCCAGGCGACATCAAGTTCGCCCTGCGGCTGCATACCGCTCAGATAAACCTGACCGTCATCGCCAACAATAAAGCCGGGTCCCTGAGCGCCTTGAACGACGACCCTGGCGCCGAACGGCACGGGACGCCCGTTGTCGCGATGCAAAGTCAGCAACAGGCGCAATCCCACGCTGGCGACAAACTCTGCGCGTACCACCGCCCCGCGGGTCGGCACTACGTTTTTATTGGTCAATTCCAGTTCAACGTTGGCCGGAACGGATAACGTATCCAGTCCGATATCATTGTTACGGTACGGCGAAACGTTGCCGGCAACCGTGTAACCGCGAAAATCAGTTTTGACGCCGCGCTGATTTTTCACCCCAACGCCGTTCGCACCCGGCGCTTTAATCAGAACATTGGTTTCCCCCAGCGGCTGGGAGAGCGTGACGCCGTCAGCATGCGCCAGCAGCGCGCCCGCCAGCGCATAGTTCAGCCGTTGCATATTGCTGTCGTAGCTATAGCCGCTGCTGACCTGGGCATAGGTTCCTTTATAGTCAGCGTTGAGACTGCCGGTATAGCCCACGCCGTCGCTGCCGTATCCCTGTTGCAGGTTCCAGTTAAGCGCATTATCCGCCAGGGCCATACCGCTCAGACCTGCGCTGTGCGTTGTCCCGGCATTGCGACCGCCGTTAAGACTGTAGTGCGCCCAACTGTTTGCCATGAAGCCCTCCAGCGGAACGCTGACGTTAAAGGCTATCTGCTGATCTTTTTCGTAACGGTTGTCTGTACCGGAAAGGCTATTTTTACTCTGCGTCCAGCTAATACCGTAACTTACCCCGTTCCAGGCATTGTTATAGCTGACACTCCACGATTGCATGGGGTTTTCTCTGTTCCAGTACTCTTCCCGTACAGCGCTGAGCGAAAGCGCGCCGCGCCCCTGGCCGAGAGACTGGCTGACGTTCGCCTCCATCCGGTTACGTCGCTTCTGCGCAGGCGTATTACTGCCGCCCCGGGTAGTAAACACTTCTTCCATCGCGTAAAAGTCACGGGTCGAGTAGCGATACCCGGCAATGGCAAAATGCGTTCCGGTCAGTACGCTGTTCTTACTGTAACGAATACGCCAGGATTGCCCCTGCGCCTTCGCCGCGTTTCGCGGCTGCGACCAGGAGCGGGTCAGGTCGGTAGAGAGCGCCCCGACGACGCCAAAATTCTTGCCTGCGCCAGCCGCCACTGCGCGATAGTCATCGGCCGCCTGAAGCCCGCCGTACACGGTAACGGCCGCCGGCAGCCCGTAAATCGTCGTTCCCTGCGCAAACCCGCTCTGCGCCACCCGGCTGTCGTAGGAACGGTAGCGTCCGGCAGTTAAGGCATATTTGACGCGCCCTTCACGCTGGAGCACCGGTAAGGATGCAAACGGCACCGTAAAGTGCTGTTCGCCGCCGTCGGCTTCTTTCAGGGTGACATCTAAATCGCCTGCGCCGCCGGTCGGGTACAGATCGCTGATTTCGAATGCTCCTGGCGCCACGTAGCTCTGATAAATCTGATAGCCGTTTTGCCGAATGATCACCTGCGCATGGCTTCGCGCGATCCCCCGCACCACCGGTGCGTAGCCTTTCAGCGAATCCGGCAGCATTTCGTCATCAGAGGCAAGCTGCGCGCCGCGAAACGGAATGCTGTCAAAGATATCTGCGGGCGAGGCGCTGTCGCCCAGCACCAGCTGCGCTTTAAGCGGCACAATATTGCGCTGAAGATAGGTATAAACCGTATCCCAGTTGTCATTTCCCTGACTGTCGCGGTTCCAGGTCGTATAGTTTCGCAACCGCCACGGGCCGACATTGATCCCAGGACGCAGGCTGGCGTACTGACTGTTACTTGTTACGCCATCCGCGTTTGTCCGGCTACGATCCCCACTGAAGCTGTAATTAAGCATCACGGCGCTAATCCCCTCATCCCACAATTCGGGGGCGACATAGCCGCGCGCCTGCGCGGATAAGGCGGCCTGCGGAATAGTGAGCAGCAGTTTCTGCGCGCTAAATAACAGCTCGCTGGAGGCCTGAGGAATGGCGGCCAGGTCCGCGCACTTTCCCTTCGCCATAAGCCCAGGGTAGGACGCGGTTTTTACGCCATAACGCTGTAACAGCGCTTCAGAGAGACACGGCTCAAGATCCCCCTCTTCCCCCGGGAAAAAGGCTATCTCACGCGTATCCACATTCGCCCCGTTGAGAATAATATCGACGCGATAAGTTCCCTGCGCCTGTTGTCCCGTTTCAAAAGCAGAGAGATCGATATTATCCGCAGCGGTTGGGTTATTCTCCAGCAGCGCCGGATTAAAATAGTCACGCCCTCTCGCCTCATTCAGCAGGCTGGTAATCATCACGGATAAAAAAACGCCAGTGGGGCCGGGGGCGGAATAAACAGAAATTTTGCTATCATCATAGAACTCTTTCCCGGCCAGCGAATATAACTAAATGGCGCTCCGGTGCGCGTCGCTAATTCCGCCGTAATCATTAATTATTTTGAACGTCACATTACCGCCCGTTACCCCATCCGGCAGGGCAAATCGGGCAGAGCTTCCCGGCGCCACAAATGTCACCTCTTCGACCCGTTTACCGGCCACGGTGATCTCATTAAAATTAATAAAGTATGGCGAAGGATTAGTGACCTGAATAAATTTGCCGACAGACTTCCAGCTTAATTTATCCGCCTGCGCCAGAGGGTTCGACTGACCGAGCGCGGCCGGACGATAAATCAGTTTTATTCGCGTTTTGATCGCTATTTGCAGGGTATTATCTCTGCGCTCCGTTGAGGGAATCGATTTAATATTCAGCCAGAACAGCGACTCTTTATCTTCCGGCAGATTACCGGCGCGGACAATGCGCATGACGTTTATCTGCCCTTTATCTAAACGATAAAGCGGCGGTGTAATAATAAAAGGCGCTTTTCCGGCACTCGCGTCCTGCATTTCAATCCACGACTGAATTAAATAGGGGATCGTATCGGGATTGGTTACGCTCAGAGAGGCCTCTTTTTTATCTCCGGCATAAATAACGCGCGTGCCGCCAACAGAGACGCCAGCCTGCGCTGTCGCCATGCTCATGGCGCAAACCATCAACGACGCGATGCAAACAACGAATAAACGCATAATCAACCTCTGAAGGGCCGAATGACGGCCCTGAATACATGCTGGCATATCAGTTATAGTTAACGGTGAAGTTAGCGACAGCGTTAGCTGGTCCTGCCATTACCGGAACGCGGGTCGCGACATAAGCGGCGTAAAAATCCAGGTTATTATCCATCGTGCTGGATACGACGTACGTGTAGCCGTTCACCTGGTTGAGATCGAGGTTGGTTTTATCCGCCGTCTTGAGCCGAATCGCCACGCCATCCGCTGCTGCCGGATCCGGCATAATCGCCAGCAACGTGCTGTCGGAAGCGTCGTTCGCACCATCAAATTTTACTCTGGCGGTACTCACACTGGCCGGGCAATTAATCAGCCTCAGGGTAAATTTTGTCGTCGACGCCTCATCACCCGCAGCGGCAAATGCGGTCTTATAGACGTTGCCCATATCAACCACCAGCGTGTTGTTGGCGCCAATATCCACCGTACAGGCGGTATCGAGGATTTGCCCGACAAAATTCACCGTACCGTCATAGGCCATGACGTTTGTTGCCGTAAAAAGCGCCGTCACGGATAATGCCAGGGCTATACTGTTCTTTTTCATGATTGCTATCCTTAACTTTTGTTTATTTATAATGTGCTGCCACTGCCGGGGTGAATTAATCCTTATGACAGGGTTAATTCACTATCTCTATGAAAATGATAAATTATTAATCACATACGTTACCGGGAATACTGACCGTCCCGTTTTTCTGCCGTCGTAAAAACGGGCTTGAAATTGATTGTTGTATTCCCTGGTGACAATTTTGATATAGCTACATATATTCGCTCAAGTGATTTTTTGGTGTAATTTTACACTTTGATCCGCATTCCATTCCTTTTCATCCAACCGCATAATTGTTAAATCAATAAACACCTTATGTCCTTTTAGCGCAGCAATTAATGCGAGAGGCGACCTATGCCCGGAAAAAATTTATCCTTTGATTCAAATGACTACAAAACGTTTCCGGTTAAACCCGTTAAACATATTGAAAAAATGATTGAAAGACTCATTCCACATGCCAACGTATATGAAACAAAAAACAGACAAATAATTAACTATAAAAACAATCATTCTCATCAATGTCTCATTCTTCTGAAAGGCACCATTGCTATCTTCAGAACGCGGGACGGCTTTATGTTTAATTCGGAAGTCGCGCCGTTTATTTTTGGCCTGAGTAACCAGCTTTGCGATTCCAGTTATCTGTTTATGCGCAGTGAAGAGTGTTCGCAGGTAGCGGTGCTGTCACTGGCTAAGGTGAATGACATTATCGCCAGAGAAAATCTCTGGGAGAGCATGGCGGCGCTGCTGGTCTACACCGCCGGGCGGGTTTACGATCACTGCACCCGCATTTCGGCACCCAGTTCATACGACATTATTCGCTCTCAACTGTATGAGTTAATGAGAGAATCCAATGAATTTCGTCATAGCATTACCGCGGCTAACTATATTCAGAGCCGGACCTTTTTATCACGCAGCAGCATCATGAAAATCCTTGCCGACCTCAAAAAAGGCGGCTATATCATGACGGAACGCGGAGTGCTTAAACAAATCCAGCAAAACATTCCGCTGAAGTATTAGCCATACGCTATGCTCGACATTAGCGCGTTCAGATAACGACCGGACAGCCCTCCCATGCCGCAGCTATCGCAGTTAAATCTTCTCAAACAGCCTTCGCCCTATGCGCCCGGCTTGCTTAATCAGTTAACGCTGGAGCAGGAGTTCCGCCGTTATCCCAAAGGCAGTCGGTTCATCTTTATCTGCGCCGGAGAGCCGTGCTGCCAGTTTATCCGCAGCGGCGTGGTGAACATTGAAAACAGAGAAAATCATCTGGCGTTAGGCATCGCCTCGGCGCCGGTTGCGTTAGGCTTCACCAGCGCGTTGTCGGAGAGATTATTACTGCGGGCCCTGGGGGAGTGCGAAGTCGCGACGGTGCCGCTGGCGACGGTAATGGCCCGTATCGCAGAAAAGCAGCTCTGGGAGATCATGGCAAAGCATATGATCATTGTGATGAATAAACTGTTCATTCAGAATGAGATGGCTACTGCGCCATCCGCTTATGACATCCTCTGCTTCCAGCTCCAGGCGTTAAATCAGGAGTCAGATTCGATTCGACATAATATTGCCGCCTATCAGTACATTCTTGACAGAACGCACCTGTCGCGCAGCAGTATAATGAAAATGCTCTCCGCGCTGAAGAAAGGCGGTTATATCAAACTGCACCAGGGCAAGCTTATCGCCATTCATCATTTGCCTTCGCGCTTTTAATGTTCCTTCCCCGGGAGCAAAACGAACGTCTCATAAGCAGTAAGGAAGCGTCATCGCGACGGACAGGTCATAAATACAGAAGTCGCGACGGCACAGAGTATTTATTTTTTAATTGATTGCTTATCTTCTGCGCGCCGCCGGAATCTCCCGGTGAGGCGATTATTCTTATTAAATTCTGCGAAATAGCGTTATCCGGCAGGCCGCGAAAATGTCTGTAACTTCGCAAAATACGATCTCAGCGACGCGACGAGCGTAATCGTGAACTACGATTTTCTGATGTCAGATGCCGTTTTATGCGGTACGCACTAAGGAGATTATTCAATGCCTACCCCTGCTGTTCGCCATTCCGGCTCTCTGTCCTGGGCCGTTAAGCTGGCGCTGACCGGCACCCTGCTTACCTTCGCCTCGCAGTCAGCCAACGCTGAAGCGCCCCTGACCAACCCGCCGCAGCCGCCCGATATTTTGCTCGGCCCGCTGTTTAACGACGTGCAGAACGCCAGACTGTTTCCCGACCAGAAAACCTTTGCCGATGCCGTGCCGAACAGCGATCCGCGAACCATCCTCGCCGACTACCGGATGCAAAAGAATCAGTCCAGTTTTGATTTACGCCACTTTGTGAACGTCAACTTCACCCTGCCAAAAGAGGGAGAGAAGTATGTACCGCCAAAAGGGCAGTCGCTGCGTGAACATATTGATGGGCTATGGCCGGTTTTAACCCGCTCTGCCGACAGCGCGGGCAAGTGGGATTCGCTGCTGCCGCTGCCGGAACCCTACGTGGTGCCCGGCGGACGCTTCCGTGAGGTCTATTACTGGGATAGCTACTTCACTATGCTGGGGCTGGCCGAAAGCAACCAGTGGGACAAAATCGCCGATATGGTGGCCAACTTCGGCTGGGAAATCGACTCCTTTGGTCATATCCCCAACGGTAACCGCACCTACTATCTGAGCCGCTCCCAGCCGCCCTTCTTCTCTCTGATGGTGGAACTGCTGGCGCAACATGAAGGCGACGAGACGCTGAAAAAATATCTGCCGCAGCTGCAAAAAGAGTATGCCTACTGGATGGAGGGCGCTGAAACGTTGCAGACAGGCCAGCAGAACAAACGGGTCGTGAAGCTGGACGACGGCAGCGTACTTAACCGCTACTGGGATGAGCGCGACACGCCGCGTCCGGAATCATGGGTTGAGGATATCGCGACGGCGAAAAGCAATCCGGACCGTCCGGCGGCTGAGATATATCGCGACTTGCGATCCGCTGCGGCCTCCGGTTGGGATTTCAGCTCGCGCTGGATGGATGATCCGCAGCAGCTCGGGACGATTCGCACCACCAGCATCGTGCCGGTGGATCTGAATGCGTTGCTCTATAAGATGGAGAAAATTCTCGCCCGCGCCAGCAAAGTCGCCGGTGATGACGCAAACGCGACCCGCTATGACAGGTTAGCCAACGAGCGTCAGCAGGCCATTGAGCGTTATCTGTGGAATGATAAAGAAGGCTGGTACGCCGACTACGATCTTAAGAGCAAACAGGTGCGCAATCAGCTGACCGCAGCCGCCCTGTTCCCGCTGTACGTGAACGCCGCGGCAAAAGATCGCGCCGCTAAAATGGCCGCCGCCACCGAGTCGCATCTGCTCCAGCCAGGCGGTCTTGCCACCACCTCGGTGAAAAGCGGTCAGCAGTGGGATGCGCCGAACGGCTGGGCGCCGCTACAGTGGGTCGCCACCGAAGGATTACAGAACTACGGGCAGGATAAGGTGGCGATGGAGGTCACCTGGCGCTTCCTGACCAACGTCCAGCATACCTACGATCGCGAACAAAAGCTGGTGGAAAAATATGACGTCAGTAGCACCGGCACCGGGGGCGGCGGCGGTGAGTATCCGCTGCAGGACGGTTTCGGCTGGAGCAACGGCGTGACGTTGAAAATGCTCGATCTGATCTGCCCGCAGGAGAAGCCGTGTGACAGCGTTCCGGCCACGCGTCCGACTGCCAGTCAGACCACCGCACAACCGGCGTCAAAACAAGCAACGCCGTAATCTCTGCGACAACCGGCCAGGCTATCCAGGCCGGTATCTCCATCCAGGTCAGAAGCTGTAGCTGGCGCCAACCTGAACGGTGCGGTCGCGGCCAATCCAGCAGTTGGTGCTGTCATAACAGCTGAACGTCTCTTTATTGGTAATGTTTTGCGCGCTGGCCTTTAACGTCACGCCGTTGAGCGCTGGTAGTAATTCGCCGGCACGCCAGGTCATCGCCAGATCGTATTGCGTCGTTCCGCCCAGCCTGCCGCCCTTATTATCCGGCGAGATCTCCATCGGCCCGCTATAGCGCGCCCCGGCCCCCAGCGTCAGGCCGCGCAGCGCGGTGCTGTCGAAGGTATAATCCCCCCACAGATTAAAGGCATTCTCCGGCACCTGGGTCGGGCGTTTGCCTTCATAAGTTTCATCTTCGGTATTAATCGCGTGGGTCCAGGCGTAGTTAGCGATAAGCGTCACGTTGTCGGCAGGACGGCTGATAACCGAGAGTTCCGCGCCTTTCGACTCGATCTCCCCGGTCTGACGGTAATCCCAGGTCGGCGTCGCCGAGAGCACATTTTTCTGTCGGATGTTAAACAGCGAGGCGGTGAAGGTGGTGGCGTAGTCGGCAAGCAGGTATTTCACCCCGCCCTCCACCTGCTTGCTGGTGGTGGGCTTCACGTCCTTCGCAGTGAGGGAGCCCTGGGGCGATATAGGCTTAAAGCCTTCGGCGTAGCTGATAAACGGCGACAGTCCGTTTTCAAAGGCGTACAGCGCGCCGAGGCGTTTAGTGACCCGGTCCTGCGAAATCCATGTTTTTTCACCGTCACGCATCGCATCGGTGGTGGTTGAGCAGTAATCATCATAGCGGATGCTGGCAAGCAGATTGAATCCGCCGAAGGCCATTTGATCCTGCAAATAGTAGCCATTCTGCTGATAAGAAAGACGGTTCTTTTGCGCGGTATACAGCCCCAGATCATCCGTATGAATCTGATGATAATCGGGGTCGCGCATATTGATGCCCGGCGTGACGCTGGCGTAACGATAATAAAAGTGGCTGTCGAGCTTCTGCCAGTCGAAGCCGGCCAGCAGATGATGCTGCCACTCGCCGAACCGCAGCGTTTTACTGAGCTGGTTGTCGACGTTGACGCTCTTCAGATCTTCATCGGTGGTGTAGGCAAAGCGGTCCAGCATCCAGTTCGGATTAGCGCCGTTGCCGGTGGAATAAACGCTGCGCTGATGGCTGTCCACATCGAAATAACGCGCCTGCTGGCTGAATGCCCAGCCGCTGTCAAACGCATGTTCGAAATGGTAGCCCACCATCCACTGACGCTGGCTGAATCCGCTCCACTTATCACCGGCGTAATCACGGCGGCCAGCGTAGCCGGAACGCAGCCAGGCGATGGGCAGCGGATTTGACGGCGTCAGGGACGGCGTGTTTTGCGCCAGCGCATCCAGCGTCAGGCGAGTTTTGCCGTCCGGCTGCCAGCTGACGGACGGTGCCAGCAGATAATCCTCGTAGCGGGTGGTGTGCGGCTGATCGTCCCCTGCCGTCGCCTTCCCCAGCAGCCGATAATTCCAGTCGCTGTCGCTGATTTTTCCCGTTGAGTCCAGATAGCCCTCCTGCAGATTGCGCGTACCGGTATTAAAACCGATCTCCGTTCTTTGCTCCGCCTGCGGCTTTTTGCCCTGAATATTCACCAGACCGCCCGGCGAACCGTTGCCATACAGCACCGACGCGGGGCCTTTAAGAATATCCACGCTCTCCACCAGTAGCGGGTCGATGCGCGCTTTAGTGTTGCCAGTGACGTTATAGGGCAACTGTAAGCCGTTGTAATACTCCTGATCGACAGAGAAGCCGCGAATTTTATACTCGCTCATATACGAGGTATTGCCGCGCATTTCCGTTGCCACGCCTGGCGCATAGCGCAGGATCTCGTTTAATGAACCAGCATGACGCAGGGCGATTTCCTTGTTACCAATGGTATTTATCACCTGCGGCGTTTTGCTTTCGGGCACGGCGGATTTCGTCGCGCTGTTGGTCCAGGCTGGCAGCAGGCTCTCCTGCCCGGTCGCCGAAACCACAATGGTCGATTCGTCAGCCTCGGCCGCATACGACGGAGCCGCCAGCGCCAGAGAGATACAGCCGGAGAGTGCGCAAACCTGCAAGCGTGAAGGTGTTATCATGATGAGAATAATTATATTATGCAATAGGAACGCTAATTATTCTCATTTTTATTAACAAAGCAAGATGGCACGAACGGCCAGTGAAAGATAAAGAAACGGCCCCCGCAGGAGCCGCTTTGTTAATCGCGCCGCAGCAGGCGGAAAACCCCCAGCACCACAATCGCGCCGACCACCGCGACCAGAAAACTGTGCAGGTTAAAACCGCTGATGCTGCCGCCAATACCAAACATGGTCGCCAGCCATCCCCCCACCACTGCGCCAACGATGCCGAGAATACAGGTCAGTATAAACCCCCCGCCGTCACGACCCGGCATCAGCAGTTTGGCGATAATACCGGCAATCAGACCGAAAATGATCCAGGCAATGATTCCCATGTTCAGGCCCTCGTATCAGTGAAAATCCACACGCAACGCCTTCTTGCGCCTGTAAGCTAAGTATAGGCAAGTCGTTGATCTGTGCTGCCTGCGCCCGCCTTAATTCGCAAACGCGGTGAAAAAATCACTGTTTACCTTAAGTTCCGCCGCCGGATGCCGATAACCAGCCGATAGTCCGTCAGACATCCGGGAGTTATTCCGCGTGAGCCATTATCATCAGCAGTTCCTGAAACAACATCCGCTTGCCGTCCTCGGCGTGCTTCGTGATTTACACCGCGAGCAGGTGCCGTTACGCCTTGCCTGGTCCGGCGGACAATTTATCAGCAAAATCCTCGCCGTCTCCGCTGAAAGACTGGTGATGGATTTCGGCAGCCAGCAGCAGGATAACCGCGCCGTACAGCAGGCGCGGCAGATAACCATTACCGCTGAAACCCAGGGCGCAAAAGTGGAGTTTACCGTTGAGCAGTTGCAGCGCGACGACTATCAGCAGTTGCCTGCGTTTATTACGCCGCTGCCGTCTGCGCTGTGGTTCGTTCAGCGACGGGAGTATTTTCGCATCTCCGCGCCGTTGCATCCCCCCTATTGTTGCGTGGCGACACTACCGGATAACAGTACGCTGCGTTTTCGCCTGTACGATCTCTCGCTGGGCGGCATGGGCGCGTTAATGGAAGGCGCAACACCTGAAGGGCTGACGGAAGGGATGCGTTTTTCGCAGATTGCGCTGGAGATGGGGAAATGGGGGCAGTTCCACGTTGACGCGCAGCTCATTGCGATCACGGAACGCAAAGTGATAGGCGGGAAAAATGAAACGGTCTCCACTCCCCGCCTGAGCTTTCGTTTTCTGAACGTCAGCCCGGCGGTGGAGCGGGAATTACAGCGGATTATCTTTTCCCTGGAGCGCGAAGCGCGGGAAAAAGCCAGCAGAGTGCGCGATTAATCACATTGCATCCAGCGCGCGCTGTAGCTTCCAGATATAGCGCGGCGCCTGAGGCGACGGATGATTATCCACTACGTGCTCGAAAAATTCGTCCGCATCCAGGTCATTAATTTTATCGATCGCTTTTTTCCGATCCGCGGAGAAGGTGCGCAACAACGCGCCCGCGCCGTTGGCATAAGAGACAACCAGCGCATACTGCATCACATCCGGATCTTCGATCCCGGCAAGCGGCCCGTTTTCCAGAATACTCAGATAGGCGGCGCCCATTGAGATGTTACGCTCCGGGTTTTTCAGTTCGCTGGTGGTCGGCTCGCCGCTCCAGCCCATACGGCGGTAAACATCGCGCCCGGAGGTGGACGCCTTGAGCTGCATCAGCCCGACGGCGTTAGATTTGCTTACCACACTGGGATTGCCGCCGGATTCAATGGCGATAATCGCGGTAATCAGCTTTGGGCTGACGCCCCAGGCTGCGCCAGCTTTTTCACTGATCGGCATCCACTGCATTGCCCGTTTTACCGGGACTTCCGGATTCCACGGCGGATTTTTATAATCCGGTTTTGAACTACAGCCCGCAAGCAGCACAATCAAAAAAGCAAACCATCTCAATTTCACGTCATCTGTCCTTATCGCCGTCGCGTCGCGCGTTTTTTCGGCTTCAATAACACGGTGTCGTCCGGATAAGCAAAGCGCTTTCCGGCAAAACGTTCTACTATAAGCGGCATGATATACATTTGGTTTCTGTTGTAGCAAGGAATTGCCATGTCCCGGTTTCACTTAATCGCCCCGTCGGGCTACTGCATCAATCAGCGCGCGGCGCTGCTGGGTATCCAGCGCCTGACAGAGGCGGGCCATCAGGTAGACAATACGGCAGTTGTCGGCAGGCGCTGTCAGCGCTTTGCCGGTACGCAAGCGGAACGTCTCGCCGATATTAATGGCCTTGTCGATCTCACCTCAGCCGCTACGATCGTCATGCCGGTGCGCGGCGGCTACGGCGCAAGCAGGCTGCTGGCGCAGATTGACTGGCCGGGGCTCATTGCCCGCCAGCAGTACGATCCGCTGCTGATCTGCGGCCACAGCGACTTTACGGCTATCCAGTGCGGTCTGCTGGCGCTCGGCGGAGTCATTACCTTCAGCGGCCCGATGCTGGCCGGAAATTTTGGCGCGCCGGAGCTCAACCGCTTTACGGAAGATAACTTCTGGCGGGCATTACGCAACGCTCAGTATACCCTTGAGTGGCAGGGCGAAGGCCCGGCCTGTCATACCGAAGGGACGCTGTGGGGCGGCAACCTGGCGATGCTCATCTCCCTTATCGGCACGCCGTGGCTGCCGGACATCACTGACGGCATTCTGGTGCTGGAAGACATTAACGAGCACCCTTTCCGCGTTGAGCGGATGCTGTTACAGCTGCTGGATGCGGGGATTTTAAACCGCCAGAACGCTATTGTCCTCGGCAGCTTCAGCGGCAGCGCGCCGAACGATTATGACGCTGGTTACGATCTTGACGCGGTGTACGCTTTTTTACGCGAACGGCTGACGGTGCCGCTGATAACCGGGCTCGATTTTGGTCATGAACAGCGCACCGTAACGCTGCCGCTCGGCGCGCGGGCGGTACTGCAAAACGGTCCACACGGCGCGCAGCTCACGCTTAGCGGTCATCCGGTGCTGAAATCCTGAAAAAAGCACCGGCAGAGCCTAAGTAATCCGCGGCAACGGTCGTTATTATGTTAGGCTTATTTAATAACAAAAGCATAACTGAGGGGAATACGACCGTTGGACGCCACTGCAATAATTAGCCTTTTTATCCTGGGGTCCGTCCTCGTTACCAGCAGCATCTTACTCAGTTCATTTTCATCACGTCTCGGTATTCCCATCCTGGTGATCTTCCTCGCGATTGGTATGCTTGCGGGCGTTGATGGCGTCGGCGGCATTCCGTTCGATAACTATCCTTTCGCCTGGATGGTCAGCAACCTTGCGCTGGCGATTATCCTGCTCGATGGCGGGATGCGTACGCAGGCAAGCTCTTTTCGCGTCGCCCTCGGTCCGGCGCTGTCGCTGGCCACCGTCGGCGTGCTGATCACCTCCGGCTTAACCGGCATGATGGCGGCCTGGCTGTTTAATCTCGATCTGATGGAAGGCTTACTGATTGGGGCGATTGTCGGCTCCACGGACGCCGCGGCGGTCTTTTCGCTGCTCGGCGGTAAAGGACTGAACGAACGCGTGGGCTCAACGCTGGAAATCGAATCCGGCAGTAACGATCCGATGGCGGTGTTCCTGACCATTACGCTGATTGAGATGATCCAGAAACATCAGACCGGCCTCGACTGGATGTTCGCGGTTCATATCGTGCAGCAATTTGGGCTGGGCATCGTGCTGGGCTTAGGCGGCGGCTATCTGCTTCAGCAGATGATTAACCGCATCTCTCTGCCCGGCGGGCTTTATCCGCTGCTGGCCCTGAGCGGCGGGATCCTGATTTTCGCCCTCACCACCGCGCTCGACGGCAGCGGCATCCTGGCGGTGTATCTGTGCGGCTTTCTGCTCGGCAACCGCCCGATTCGCAACCGTTACGCGATCCTGCAAAACTTCGACGGCCTGGCCTGGCTGGCGCAAATCGCCATGTTCCTGGTGCTGGGGCTGCTGGTGACACCATCCGACCTGCTGCCGATTGTCGTTCCGGCGCTGATTCTGTCGGCGTGGATGATTTTTTTCGCCCGGCCGGTTTCCGTTTTTGCCGGGCTGCTGCCCTTCCGCGGCTTTAACCTGCGCGAGCGGGTATTTATCAGCTGGGTCGGGCTGCGCGGCGCCGTCCCGATCATTCTGGCCGTCTTTCCGATGATGGCCGGGCTGGAAAACGCACGCCTGTTCTTTAACGTCGCCTTCTTCGTGGTGCTGATTTCACTGCTGTTTCAGGGCACTTCACTCTCGTGGGCGGCGAAAAAGGCGAAGGTAGTGGTTCCGCCGGTCGGCTGGCCGGTGTCGCGCGTGGGTCTGGATATTCACCCGGATAACCCGTGGGAGCAGTTCGTCTATCAGCTCAGCGCCGATAAATGGTGCGTGGGCGCTCAACTTCGCGATCTGCATATGCCGGAGGAGACGCGTATTGCCGCGCTGTTCCGCGATAACGTACTGTGCCACCCTACCGGCAGCACCCGTCTGCGCGAAGGCGACGTGCTGTGCGTGATTGGCCGCGAGCGCGATCTTCCGGCGCTCGGTAAGCTGTTCAGCCAGTCGCCGCCGGTGGCGCTGGACCAGCGCTTCTTTGGCGACTTTATCCTCGAAGCCAGCGCGAAATTTGCCGATGTGGCGTTAATCTACGGTCTTGAAGAGGGCGCCGACTATCGCGACAAGCAGCAGACGCTCGGTGAAATCGTCCAGCAGCTGTTAGGCGCCGCGCCGGTGGTCGGCGACCAGGTGGAGTTTGCCGGCATGATCTGGACGGTGGCCGAAAAAGAAGATAACGCGGTGCGTAAAGTCGGGGTACGCGTGGCGGGAGAAGATGACGAGGAATAACGCCCGAATTGCCGGATAAGGCGCATCGCGCCATCCGGCAATAAAGGAAAAGTTACGCCGTCACTACCGGCACGCGCAGCGCCAGCGCGCACATCAGCTCATAGCCAACCGTACCCGCGGCGGCGGCCACGTCGTCGATTTTGATCTCTTTGCCCCACAGCTCAACCGGCGTACCGATACCCGCCTGCGGACACGGCGTCAGGTCCACCGCCAGCATATCCATCGACACCGTCCCGACCGTCATCGTCCGCACGCCATCGACCAGCACCGGCGTCCCCGTCGGCGCATGGCGCGGATAGCCATCGGCATAGCCTGCCGCGACGATGCCGATTCGCTGTTCACCCTGCGCAGTAAAGCGTTCGCCGTAGCCGACGCGATCGCCCGCTTGCAGCGTCTGCACGCCGATGATCTCGCTGTTCAGAGTCATTACCGGCTTCAGCCCAGTATTGGCAATATCGCGCCACTGGCCGGAAGGAGAAGCGCCGTAGAGGATGATGCCTGGCCGCACCCAGTCGCCATGCGCTTCAGGATGCCACAGGGTGGCCGCCGAATTGGCCAGCGAACGGCGACATTCCAGCCCTTCCGTCGCCAGCCCAATGCGCGCCATTGCCTTACCGATGCCGCCAGGATGCTCCGCCGTCGCAAAGTGCGACATCAGGGTCATTTCCCCAACGTTGGGCATCGCCCGCAGCTGCTGCCAGACGGTCTGCAACCGCTCCGGCAAAAAGCCAAGACGGTTCATGCCGCTGTTCACTTTTACATAGATATCCAGCGGCGCGTTCAGCTTCGCATTCTGGATCGCTTTAAGCTGCCAGTTGCTGTGTACGCAGGTCGTCAGACGCCAGGTATCGTACACCGCCAGATCTTCCGCGTGGAAAAAACCTTCCAGCATCAAAATCGGCCCCTTCCAGCCGCGTTCACGCAGGGTGATCGCTTCTTCCAGGTTCAGCAACGCAAAGCCGTCGGTGCCGCCGAGGGCGTTCCAGATCCGGTCAATACCGTGGCCGTAGGCGTTGGCCTTCACCACCGACCAGACGCGGGCATCCGGCGCGGCCTGGCGAACAATATTCAGATTTTGTTTCAACGCCTGCAGATCAAGGCTGGCCTGTATAGGGCGGGTCATCTCGCGTCCTTCTTAGTTATGTGCGCCGTGCAGTTGACCGGGGCGCGCAGGCGTAAAACCGCTGGTATAGCGCGCCACGCTCAGATCTTCATACGGAATAGCCGGCGTGCGTCCGGACAGAATATCGCTCAACAGCTGGCCTGAACCACAGGCCATCGTCCATCCCAGCGTCCCGTGACCGGTGTTCAGCAGCAGATTTTTATAACGCGTGCGTCCTACTATCGGCGTGCCGTCCGGCGTCATTGGCCGTAACCCGGTCCAGAAAGTGGACTGCTCAATGCGCCCGCCGCGCGGGTAGAGGTCGCGCACCACCATCTCCAGCGTTTCACGACGCGGCTGGAGCAGTTCGGTATTAAACCCGACGATCTCCGCCATACCGCCGACGCGAATACGCTGATCAAAGCGGGTAATGGCGATTTTGTATGTCTCATCAAGAATTGTCGACACCGGCGCGCCGTCCTCTTCGGCGATCGGAATGGTCAGGGAGTAGCCTTTCAGCGGATAGACCGGAATGTCGACAATCCCTTTCAGCATCGCCGTGGAATAAGAGCCGAAAGCCATCACGTAGGCGTCGGCTTTAACAATTTCATCGCCGCACTTCACGCCGTAGATACGCTCGCCTTCGCAGAGCAGCTTATCCACCGAGGTGTTGAAACGAAACGTGACGCCAGCCCGTTCGGCCATTTGCGCCAGCCGCTGGGTAAAAAGCTGGCAGTCGCCGGTTTCGTCATTCGGCAGACGCAGGCCGCCGGTCAGCTTATGCGCCACTTCCGCCAGCGCCGGTTCCACTTCCGCCAGGCGGCCTGACTCCAGCAGCTGATACGGCACCCCGGCGTCTTCAAGCACCGCAATATCGCGGGTCGCGTTCTCATACTGCTGTTCGGTTCTGAACAGCTGCAACGTTCCACCCTGCCGCCCTTCGTACTGAATGCCGGTTGAGGCGCGCAGCGCTTTCAGGCAGTCGCGGCTGTATTCCGCCAGGCGTACCATTCGCCCTTTGTTCTCCATATAATGGCTGGTGTCGCAGTTGCGCAGCATTTGCCACATCCATTTTAATTGGAATGGCGTGCCGTCAAGACGCACCGCCAGCGGCGCATGACGCTCGAACATCCACTTGATCGCCTTCAGGGGCACGCCCGGCGCCGCCCAGGGCGCGGCATAGCCCGGCGAGATCTGCCCTGCATTCGCCGCGCTGGTTTCCAGCGCCGGACCGGGCTCACGATCGATAACGGTAACCTCATGTCCAGCCTGACTTAAATACCAGGCGCTGGTCACTCCAACGACGCCACTTCCCAGTATGACAACGCGCATAGCCACTCCGTTAACAGTAAAAGAACAATCATCTAATTACATCTTGATAACTCAGTTGAAAATATTATTCAACATAAGGCTTTTTTATGGTGACCTCGCTCACAGATAGCCGATTGGGCCGCGAGATGGCTGCTCTGGAATCTCCTGCTATGGCGCCTGTTTATCCAGCATAAAATATCGCCGGTACGGGTTTTTATGGCCTGATTAGCAGGCAAAATCGCCAACAAAAAATGTCTTCGCGACCACGGTTTTTAACAGGGTGTTCTATGCTTGAAAAGAGGCGTTCCACCCAGAGAGCGCCGCCAACAATGAGGGTGCGCGAATGGCTACGATCGATTCCATGAACAAGGACGCCACACGGTTAAGCGATGGACCCGACTGGACCTTTGACCTGCTGGATGTCTATCTGGCGGAAATAGACCGCGTGGCGAAACTCTACCGGCTGGAGACTTACCCGCACCAGATTGAGGTTATCACCTCAGAACAGATGATGGACGCCTACTCCAGCGTCGGGATGCCAATCAACTATACGCACTGGTCATTTGGCAAAAAGTTTATTGAGACTGAGCGCCTGTATAAGCACGGACAGCAGGGGCTGGCCTATGAGATCGTCATTAACTCCAACCCCTGCATCGCCTATCTGATGGAGGAGAACACCATTACCATGCAGGCGCTGGTGATGGCGCATGCCTGCTACGGGCACAACTCGTTCTTCAAAAACAACTATCTGTTCCGTAGCTGGACGGACGCCAGCTCCATCGTCGACTACCTGATTTTTGCGCGCAACTACATCACGCAGTGCGAGGAGCGCTACGGCGTGGTTGAGGTGGAGAAGCTGCTGGACTCCTGCCACGCGCTGATGAACTACGGCGTTGACCGCTATAAGCGTCCGCAAAAAATCTCCTTACAGGAGGAGAAAGCGCGGCAGAAAAGCCGCGAAGAGTATCTGCAAAGCCAGGTGAATATGCTGTGGCGCACGCTGCCGAAAAAAGAAGAAGAGAAGACGGTGGCCGAAGCGCGGCGCTACCCCTCCGAACCTCAGGAGAATCTGCTCTATTTCATGGAGAAAAATGCGCCGCTGCTGGAGCCATGGCAGCGGGAGATCCTGCGCATCGTGCGTAAAGTGAGCCAGTATTTTTACCCACAAAAGCAGACTCAGGTGATGAACGAAGGCTGGGCCACCTTCTGGCACTACACCATTTTGAATCACCTGTACGACGAAGGAAAAGTCACCGAGCGCTTTATGCTGGAATTTTTACACAGCCACACCAACGTGGTGTTCCAGCCGCCCTATAACAGCCCGTGGTACAGCGGCATTAACCCCTATGCGCTGGGCTTTGCCATGTTCCAGGACATTAAGCGCATTTGTCAGTCGCCAACGGAAGAGGATCGCTATTGGTTTCCTGATATCGCCGGTTCCGACTGGCTGGAGACGCTGCATTTCGCCATGCGTGACTTCAAGGACGAAAGTTTCATCAGCCAGTTCCTGTCGCCGAAGGTCATGCGCGATTTCCGCTTCTTCACGGTGCTCGATGATGACCGGCATAACTATCTGGAAATTTCGGCAATTCATAACGAAGACGGCTATCGCGAAATTCGCAACCGTCTCTCCTCGCAATACAACCTGAGCAATCTGGAGCCGAATATTCAGGTGTGGAATGTGGATTTACGCGGCGACCGCTCGCTTACCCTGCGCTATATTCCGCATAACCGCGCCCCGCTGGATAAAGGCCGCAAAGAGGTGCTGAAGCACGTGCACCGGCTGTGGGGATTTGATGTCATGCTGGAACAGCAGAATGAGGATGGCAGCGTGGAGCTGCTGGAGCGCTGCCCGCCGCGCGGAAACAGCTTGTAAAAACCGTCAGTTGTTCTTTTTGCCGGATGGCGGCGCAGGCGCCCTATCCGGCCTGCAGAAGGGCGCTTCCAGCGCCTGATAAGCGAAATACTATCAGGCGCAAACCTCTCCGCGGAGAGGTTTTTCTTTTAACGACCCTGAATGGCGAGATCGCCCGGCAGGTTTTTCTGCATCCGGTGCCAGATCTCACCGCTGTCGTGACCGTAGCGACGCACCGTTTCATACACCTGATCGTGCGCGCCCTGTAAACAGAGCTGCGACAGCTTGTGATAAAAGCCCAGCGCCAGGCTGCGCGCTTCCGGATTGGCGAAATAGTGACGACCGATGCGGGTATACAGCCCCTTCATGCCGTTGAGGATCAGCCCGTAAATCGGGTTGCCGGAGGCAAACGCCAGCCCGCGGAAAATGTTGTAGTCGAGTTCCGCAAAGGCGTCGGCGTGATCGGCGACTTCCTGCGCCGTCGCCAGCACCTCCTGCGCCCTGTCAGGATGCTGACGAAACGCGGTGCGAATAAAAATGGTGGAGATGTTGGTACGCACCGACAGCAGATTATCGATGAGCTGCGGAACGCTTTCATGATCGAGACGGGCCAGCGTTTCGAGAATGTTCAGCCCGGACGTTTCCCAGAAGTTATTCACTTTCGTGGGCTTGCCGTGCTGAATGGTCAGCCAGCCGTCCCTCGCCAGACGCTGAAGCACTTCGCGCAGAGTGGTACGCGTCACGCCGATCAGTTCGGAGAGTTCACGTTCAGCAGGCAAAATAGTGCCGGGCGGGAAGCGGTTATTCCAGATACTTTCAATGATGTACTCTTCCGCGAAACCCGCCGGGCTCTGCGCCTTAATGACCATAGTGAGATTTCCATTACACAGCAAAACATAGTTACACTCATCATACCAGACGGGTTTCAAGCCCGATAGCGCAGGCAATAAAGAAAAAGTGGATCAAGGCTTCATTTTGCGGATAACGCCGTGCCCGCTTGATAGGGTTAAGGGCTTGCCTGCTTTACGCCAGGCCGCTAAGCTTTGCGGTTACGTATAAAAACACTATGTCATATAATCAGGTAAGGAAAACCGCATGGAGATCTCCTGGGGTCGCGCACTCTGGCGCAACTTTTTAGGCCAGTCACCGGACTGGTACAAACTCGCACTACTGATATTTCTGATTGTTAACCCGCTCATTTTCCTGATAAACCCGTTTATTGCCGGCTGGCTGCTGGTTGCCGAGTTTATCTTCACCCTGGCGATGGCCCTGAAGTGCTACCCGCTGCTGCCGGGCGGGCTGCTGGCGATTGAAGCGGTAATGATCGGCATGACCAGCCCCGCTCATGTCCGTGAGGAGATCGCGGCGAACCTGGAAGTACTGCTGCTGCTGATGTTTATGGTGGCCGGCATCTATTTTATGAAGCAACTGCTGCTGTTTATTTTTACCCGCCTGCTGCTCAGCATCCGCTCCAAAGCCGTGCTCTCGCTCGCCTTCTGCGTCGCCGCCGCGTTCCTTTCCGCCTTCCTCGACGCGCTTACCGTGGTGGCGGTGGTGATTAGCGTCGCCGTTGGCTTTTACGGCATTTATCATCGCGTGGCCTCCTCGCGCGGCGAAGATAGCGACATTCTTGACGACAGCCATATCGAGCAGCACTCCAGAACGGTGCTCGAGCAGTTCCGCGGCTTTTTACGCAGCCTGATGATGCACGCAGGCGTGGGAACCGCGCTCGGCGGCGTGATGACCATGGTCGGCGAACCGCAGAACCTGATTATTGCTAAAGCGGCGGGCTGGCACTTCGGCGACTTTTTCCTGCGGATGTCGCCGGTCACCGTGCCGGTGCTGATTTGCGGTCTGCTCACCTGCCTGCTGGTCGAAAAAATGCGCTGGTTTGGCTATGGCGAAACCCTGCCGGAAAAAGTGCGTGAAGTGCTGCAAAAGTTTGACGACCAGAGCCGCCAGCAGCGTACCCGTCAGGACAAGCTCAAACTGGTAGTACAGGCGATTATCGGCGTCTGGCTGGTTATCGCCCTGGCGCTGCATCTGGCCGAAGTGGGCCTGATTGGCCTGTCGGTGATTATTCTGGCCACCTCGCTGACCGGGGTGACCGATGAGCACGCGATTGGTAAAGCCTTCACCGAATCCCTGCCTTTCACCGCCTTGCTGACGGTCTTTTTCTCAGTTGTCGCCGTGATCATCGACCAGCATCTCTTCTCGCCAATTATCCAGTATGTTTTGCAGGCATCGGAACACGCGCAGCTGACGCTGTTTTATCTGTTTAACGGCCTGCTCTCTTCCATTTCGGACAACGTTTTCGTCGGAACGATTTATATCAACGAAGCCAAAGCGGCAATGGAGAGCGGCGCGATTTCGCTTCAGCAGTACGAACTGTTGGCGGTCGCGATCAATACCGGCACCAACCTGCCGTCGGTAGCCACGCCGAACGGTCAGGCGGCCTTTTTGTTCCTGTTGACCTCAGCGCTCGCGCCGCTGATTCGCCTCTCCTATGGCCGGATGGTCTGGATGGCACTGCCTTACACCATCGTGTTGACGCTGGTGGGTCTGCTGTGCGTCGAATTTACCCTTACCCCCCTCACCGAATGGATGACCCAGACCGGCTGGTTAGCCACACTTTCATAACAACTTACCGGGCATTTCACTGCCCGGTTTATCTTTTTGCATGATATTTATCCAATTACACGATTTTTGAGTTTCTCCACGTGGCGCGATTATCGAATTGGTTTACACTGCCGTCTCTACGCAAGCTGCAGGGATATTTTTTATGTTGCGATATTTGAACCAGTGCTCACGGGGTCGCGGCGCATGGTTATTGATGGCGTTTACCGCCTTAGCGCTCGAAATGGTGGCGTTGTGGTTTCAGCATGTCATGATGCTTAAGCCTTGCGTGCTGTGCATCTATGAGCGCTGCGCGCTGTTTGGCGTACTCGGCGCCGGGCTGGTGGGCGCCATCGCGCCGAAAACGCCGCTGCGCTATGTTGCGCTGGTTATCTGGATTTACAGCGCGTGGCGTGGAATACAGCTGGCCTGGGAACACACCCAGATCCAACTTCATCCGTCGCCGTTTATGACCTGTGATTTCATGGCCCGCTTCCCGAGCTGGCTGCCGCTGGATAAGTGGCTGCCGCAGGTGTTTGTCGCCTCCGGCGACTGTGCGGAACGCCAGTGGTCATTTTTAACGCTGGAGATGCCGCAGTGGCTGCTGGGAATTTTCGTCGCCTACCTGGTCGTTGCGGTGCTGGTGCTGATCGCGCAGCCGTTAAAACCCAAACGACGCGATCTGTTTGGTCGCTAAGTGAAGACGCTCCCGCCCGGGGGCGTTTTTTTATTCTGAAGTCGTTGCCAGCGCCGCTTTATAAGATGTATATTAAATGCATCTTATAAAGCCCACCGAGGAGATGTTATATGTCCCACCTGCGCATCCCGGCACACTGGAAAATCAAACGTTCCACCCCTTTCTTTACCAAAGAGAACGTCCCCGCTGCCCTGCTCTCCCACCATAACACCGCCGCCGGCGTTTTCGGTCAGCTGTGCGTGATGGAAGGTACAGTAACCTATTACGGTTTCGCCAATGAAGAGGCCAAAGAGCCTGAAGTCAAAGTGGTCATTAATGCCGGACAGTTCGCCACCAGCCCGCCGCAGTACTGGCACCGCGTGGAACTCAGCGACGACGCCCGCTTCAATATCAACTTCTGGGTCGAAGAGGATCACCAGGGCGATCGGATGTATCAGGCGAAAAAAGCATAACGCCTGAAATTAGCGTGGGCGGCTCAGTCCGCCCATGACGGCTTGTTGAGGATATGATCCTGCCAGTCGCGCACTTCAGACTCTTTCACCGCAATATGGCGTACCGAAATACGCTCGCCGTGCATTGCCGCTTTCGATCCCGTCAGCAGAGGATGCCACGCCGGTAGACCCTTGCCCTCGGCCAGCAGACGATACGCACAGGTCGCCGGTAGCCATTCGAAGGTCGGCAGGTTATCACGCGTCAGCTTGATACAGTCAGGTTCGTACTCGAAGCGGCGCTCATAGTTGCGGCACTGGCAGGTTTTGATATTCAGCTGGCGGCAGGCGACGTTGGTAAAATAGATTTCGTCGGTATCTTCATCCATCAGCTTGTGCAGACAGCACTGACCACAGCCGTCACAAAGCGACTCCCATTCGGCATCGGTCATTTCATCCAGGGTCTTACTTTGCCAGAAAGGTAAATCGCTCATCAGGGTATCCGCCATTGCTGTAAAGCTGCACCTTATAACCAGTCTGGCACGCTGATGCAAGTTTTGCCGCCCGAAAAGGCGGCAAGCAACGGTTACAGAACGCGGGTGGTCAAAGAGTGGCCGTTAAAGGTCACTTCCAGCTCGTCGCCGCTGGCAAGCGCTCCGACGCCTTCCGGCGTGCCGGTCAGCACCACATCCCCGGCCTTCAGAGTAAAGAATTTACTCATATAGGCAATCAGCGGCACGATTTTATGGATCATATCCGCCGTCGTTCCCTGCTGGCGAATCTCGCCGTTTACCGCCAGGCTCAGCGGCGTATCCTGCGGATCGCCGTTAAATTCCGCCACCGGAATGAAGCCGGAGAGCGGGCAGGAGTTATCGAAGCCTTTCGCTTTCTCCCAGGGTTGCCCGGCCTTTTTCATTTTGCCCTGAATATCACGCAGCGTCAGATCGAGCGCCACGCCGTAGCCGGCAATGGCTTTACGCACGTGCTCTTCGCTGGCCTGGCGTAGCGTGGCGCCAATCAGGACCGCCAGTTCCACCTCATGATGCACCGACCCCATATCCGCCGGGATCGCCAGCGGCTGGCGTAAATCGCACAGCGCCGTCTCGGGCTTGATAAACAGTACCGGCTCTTCCGGCGTCGCGCTGCCCATCTCCTGAATATGCTTCGCGTAGTTGCTGCCCACGCAAACCACTTTGCTTACCGGGTAGTCAAGCAGCGCGCCCTGCCAGTTGTGATGTTGATACATTTGTTGTTCCCCTAATCTGTCATCCTGATATGTGGAATGGCACCGACAGGCTTCAGGCCGGATACCGCTTATTTTTCCGCGTCGGCAACGTTCCGCGCTGCGGCTGAAAGGTGTTGTTTCAATAGATCTTCCGGCGGCGGCGGCAGCTGTAAATAATAACCCTGTTCGGTTAAGGCCTGTTTTACTTTTTCCAGATCGGCATTAACTAACTTCTTACGACCGTCCAGCGGCAATATCATCGCCAGTTTTGGCTGGCCAAAACCTTTCATCAGCTCTTCCGGAACGCGGGAGAAATCGTCTTTTTTTTCGACATATAAATAGGTCTGGTCACGTTTAGTACTTCTGTAGATCACACAAAACATACTTTTTACTCTGAATTAAACGGTTGGCGACTTGCCTCAATATAATAGTGACTATAACATGCCTTCTGGACTTCGGAATATCACTCCCGGACCGGGATGATAAATAGCAAATTGAGTAAGGCCAGGATGTCAAACACGCCCATCGAACTTAAAGGCAGTAGCTTCACCTTATCAGTGGTTCATTTGCATGAAGCCGAACCCGAGGTTATTCGTCAGGCGTTAGAAGACAAAATCGCTCAGGCTCCCGCTTTTTTAAAACATGCTCCCGTGGTGGTAAACGTCAGCGGTCTTAATACGCCGGTCAACTGGCCAGTGCTGCAGGAGGTTATCTCCTCTGTGGGACTGCGCATTATCGGCGTCAGCGGCTGTAAAGATGCGCAGCTGAAAGCTGAAATTGACAGGCTGGGCCTTCCTTTACTCACTGAGGGTAAAGAGAAAGCGGCGCGTTCTGCGCCCCCGGAGCCCGCCGTAGCGGCGCAAAACGCTAATAGCGTCACAAAAACGCGATTTATTGATGTACCGGTTCGTTCCGGTCAGCGCATTTATGCTCCACAATGTGATCTGATTGTTACAAGTCACGTCAGCGCTGGCGCAGAGCTTATCGCTGATGGCAATATTCATGTGTATGGCATGATGAGAGGCCGGGCGCTGGCAGGCGCCAGCGGCGATCGGGAAGCGCAAATTTTTTGTACCCATCTGACGGCGGAACTGGTGTCTATCGCAGGTGTTTACTGGCTGAGTGATAAAATCCCGGCAGAATTTTATGGCAAAGCGGCGCGCCTGCAGCTGGCAGACAACGCTTTGACAGTTCAACCGTTGAATTGATCCCTTTTTAACAAGGAATTTCTATGGCACGCATTATTGTAGTTACATCGGGTAAAGGGGGCGTTGGCAAAACCACCTCCAGCGCGGCCATCGCTACTGGTTTGGCCCAGAAGGGAAAGAAAACCGTCGTTATTGATTTTGATATCGGCCTGCGTAACCTCGATCTCATCATGGGATGTGAACGCCGGGTCGTTTACGATTTCGTCAACGTCATTCAGGGCGATGCGACGCTGAATCAGGCGTTAATCAAGGACAAACGCACTGAAAACCTTTTTATTCTTCCTGCCTCGCAGACGCGCGATAAAGACGCATTAACCCGTGATGGCGTCGCGAAGGTGCTCGACGATCTGAAAGCGATGGATTTTGAATTTATCGTCTGCGACTCGCCTGCCGGTATCGAAACCGGCGCGCTGATGGCGCTCTATTTCGCCGATGAAGCGATTATCACCACTAACCCGGAAGTCTCTTCGGTGCGTGACTCTGACCGCATCCTGGGCATCCTGGCGTCGAAATCCCGTCGTGCCGAAAACGGTGAAGAGCCGATCAAAGAACATCTGCTGCTGACGCGCTACAATCCGGGTCGGGTGAATAAAGGCGATATGCTCAGCATGGAAGACGTGCTGGAGATCCTGCGTATTAAGCTCGTCGGGGTTATCCCGGAAGATCAGTCAGTACTGCGCGCCTCTAACCAGGGCGAACCGGTCATTCTTGACAGCGCCGCCGATGCGGGTAAAGCGTATGCCGACACGGTCGATCGTCTGCTGGGAGAAGAACGTCCTTTCCGCTTCATTGAAGAAGAGAAGAAAGGTTTCCTCAAACGCCTGTTCGGAGGATAAGTTATGGCATTACTGGATTTTTTTCTCTCGCGGAAAAAGAGCACAGCCAACATCGCCAAAGAGCGGTTGCAGATTATTGTCGCCGAGCGTCGTCGTAGCGACGCCGAGCCGCATTATTTACCGCAGTTGCGTAAAGATATTCTTGAGGTCATTTGTAAATATGTACAAATCGATCCGGAAATGGTCACCGTTCAGCTTGAGCAAAAAGACGGCGATATTTCTATTCTTGAACTTAACGTAACATTGCCAGAAGCGGAAGAATCGAAATAACATTTCGGTTCAGATAATTCCTGGTTAAAAAAAGGCAGAGGATTCTGCCTTTTTTATTTGTACTAAAAATCTGAATACAGCCAGAAACAAAGAAATAATATTGGTTATATATACAGTATTTTTAGCCGTTATTTCACGGAAAAAACCGGATAGCGTTCGGCAAAATAGCGGCGAAGAAACTCAACGGTAATTCGTACTTTCGCCGAGGCGGCCAGCCGGGAAACATAAACCGCCCAGATATTGGCTGGCTGGTAATACTCAGGCAGAAGATGCACCAGATGCCCGCTGGCGATATTGTCGCAGACGTCCCACCACGAGCGTAGCGCTATCCCCTGCCCATCCAGGCACCACTGATGCACTATTTCACCATGATTTGACGACAGCGCCCCGGTCACCTTAATGGCATGTTGACCCTCCTTGCTTTGCAGCTGCCAGACGCCAAAGGGGTGGTCGCGTTCCTTAATGACCAGGCAGGGATAAGCGGACAGCTCGTTCAACTGCTTCGGCGTCCCATAGCGGGCTAAAAAAGCGGGCGAGGCGCAAAGAATACGGTAGTTGGTGCCCAGTTTACGGGCGATCAGATTTGGCGCGATATCGTCACCGATGCGAATATCCAGATCGACGCCCTCATTCGCCAGATCCACCAGCCGGTCTGCAACATCGAAGCGCAGCTCCAGCTGCGGATACTGTTTCGCCAGCGCCGACAGCGCCGGGGCCACCACGCGCCGCCCGAAGCCAAAGCTGCTGATAATACGCAGCATCCCCTGCGGCACCTGACGCGCAGCGGAAAGCTCGTCCAGCATCTGATCCACGTCGCAGAGAATACGCTGCGCCCACGCGTAAATGCGCTCTCCCTCTTCGGTAATGCTCACCCGCCGGGTGGTGCGGTGCAGCAACGTCACGTTAAGGCTCTGCTCCAGCAGCGCGATGCGTTTACTGACAAAGGCGGGCGATACGCCCATCTCCTGCGCCACGGCGGCAAATCCCGCGCGTCGCGCCACCAGCATAAAGATGCGCAGGTCGTTTAACAGCGGCAGATTATTCATGATCTGTGTTTTATGTTTCACCAGATAGCGTGATTAATTACCGTTCAGTCAATTATAGGATAGAGCGGATGTCAATTTCCTGGACCGATAAGTGAGAGCTGAGATGAACAAAACCTTTCGTATTGCCGCCATCCCCGGTGACGGCATTGGTAAAGAGGTGCTGCCGGAGGGTATGCGGGTGTTGCAGGCGGCCTGCGAGCGCTGGGGCGTGGCGCTGAGTTTTGAGACGTTTACGTGGGCCAGCTGCGAGTATTATCTGCAACACGGTCAGATGATGCCGGATGACTGGCACGAGCAGCTCAGCGCCTTTGACGCCATCTACTTCGGCGCTGTCGGCTGGCCGGAGACGGTACCGGACCACGTTTCGCTATGGGGATCGCTGCTGAAATTCCGCCGCGAATTCGATCAGTACGTGAATCTGCGCCCCGTGCGTCTGTTTCCCGGCGTGCCCTGTCCGCTGACAGGAAAACAGCCCGGCGACATCGATTTTTACGTGGTGCGGGAAAATACCGAAGGCGAATACTCCTCGCTCGGCGGGCGCGTGAATCCGGGGACGGAGCATGAGCTGGTGATTCAGGAGTCGGTATTTACCCGTCGCGGCGTGGATCGTATTTTGCGCTTTGCGTTTGAGCTGGCGCAGAGCCGTCCGCGCAAAACGCTGACGTCAGCAACCAAATCCAACGGGCTGGCGATCAGTATGCCCTTCTGGGACGAGCGGGTGGAGGCGATGGCGCACCACTATCCTGATATTCGCTGGGACAAACAGCATATCGATATTCTCTGCGCCCGCTTTGTCATGCAGCCGGAGCGTTTCGACGTGGTGGTCGCTTCGAATCTGTTTGGCGATATCCTGTCGGATCTCGGTCCGGCCTGCACCGGCACCATCGGGCTTGCCCCTTCCGCCAACCTCAATCCGCAGCGCGCATTCCCCTCGCTGTTCGAACCGGTCCACGGCTCAGCACCGGATATTTACGGTCAGAACATCGCCAACCCGATTGCCACCATCTGGGCAGGCGCGATGATGCTCGACTTCCTCGGCAATGGCGATGCGCGCTATACCGCCGCCCATGACGGCATACTGGCGGCGATTGAGCAAGTCATCGCCAGCGGGCCGAAAACGCCGGACCTGAAGGGCAACGCCTCCACGCAGCAGGTCGGCGAGGCGATTTGCGCGCAGATACGCGCATCGCGCTGAAGCCGCCGCTTATCCCTCGCGCGGATACTCCGCCAGCAGCGCGCGGATCTTCGCGGCCATCAGTTCGCCGCGCCAGCCGGAAATCAGCTCCGGCTCGGCACTCTGCGGTCGTAGCCGCCAGTGCCAGTTAAGCAACTGATTAATCTGGCGGCGCGACGCCAGCAGTTCCGCGCTGAGCTGATGTTCCGCGCTCACTTCTGCAATTAATGACTTAATGGCCTTAAACGCTTTGCGATAGCCCGGCATATCAATCAGGTTGAGCAGCGGCTCCGGCAGCGCGTCGTCCGGTAGCGCCTGCGCTCTGGCGACCAGCGCGAGCAGCGTCTTGCCGTGGAAGCGAATTTCGCTACCGGAAAGACCGAGGCTGTCGAGTTCGCCAAGGCTGCCGGGCATATAACGCGCCACCGACCACAGATGTTCTTCGCGTACCACGAAATTGACCGCGAGATCGCGCTCGCGCGCTTTGCGCAGGCGCCAGTCGGCCAACAGCTGCAGGCAGGCAAGCTGACGGGTCCGTAGCTGCCAGGCGTTACCAATGTCGCGCCAGGCCTCTTCCGGCGCCAGAATCTCCTGGCGGCGTTGTTGCATCAGACGGCATTCGTCCAGCGCCGCGGGCAGCCAGCCTGCGGCCTCCGTTTCCGCCATCAGCTTCCCGGCAATCGGCAGCAGATACCACACGTCCGCCGCCGCATATTCGCACTGACGTTCGGTCAGCGGACGCGCCAGCCAGTCGGTGCGCGACTCGCTCTTGTCGAGCGCCACGCCGGTATACTCTTCCACCATCGAGGCGAAGCCCCATGACAGCGGACGCCCGCAGAAAGCCGCCAGAATCTGCGTGTCGATTAGCGGCTGCGGCAGTTCGCCAAAGGCATTGAGAAACACTTCCAGATCTTCACTGCCTGCGTGCAGGTACTTGGTGATAGCGGTATCGCGCAGAATCGCCTTCAGCGGCGACCAGTCGCTGATACCATGCGGGTCAATCAGCGCCACGCGTTCGCCGTCAAACAACTGGATAAGCCCCAGCTGCGGATAATAGGTGCGGGTACGAACAAATTCGGTATCCAGGGCGATGGCAGGAAACGCGCGGACCGCTTCGCAGAGGGTCGCCAGCGCGTCATCAGTGGTGATCATTTGGTAATTCAAATCGTTTTCTCTTTGGTTTACGCCAAAAAAAACGCCGGATTGCCCGGCGTCTGACGTGTTGCTTAACGCTCAGCCCTTATTGTCTACTTTGCTGCGGGCTTCGTCACGCAATTCCCGACGTAAAATTTTGCCGACGTTTGATTTTGGCAGTTCGTCGCGGAACTCCACCAACTTAGGCACCTTATAACCGGTCAGGTGGCGGCGGCAGAAGGTGACCAGCGCCTCATCGGTCAGCGTCGCGTCTTTTTTCACCACGAAGATCTTCACCGCTTCGCCGCTGCTGCCGGACGGAACGCCGACGGCGGCCACCTCCAGCACGCCCGGATGCTGCATCACCACATCTTCAATCTCATTCGGATAGACGTTGAAGCCAGATACCAGAATCATATCTTTTTTACGATCGACAATGCGCAGGAAGCCTTCGTCGTCCATCACCGCGATATCGCCGGTGTGCAGCCAGCCGTCCTTAATGATCTCGTCGGTAGCGTCCGGGCGCTGCCAGTAGCCGAGCATCACCTGAGGACCTTTAATGCACAGTTCGCCGGGCTGATCCGGCGGCACTTCGTTGTCGTCATCGTCCACCAGTTTCGCTTCCGTGGACGGCACCGGCAGGCCAATGCTGCCGCTATGATAATCAATATCATGCGGATTAACGCTGACCAGCGGCGCGCACTCCGTCAGGCCGTAGCCTTCCAGCAAATATTGCCCGGTGAGTTTTACCCAGCGCTCCGCCACCGCCTGCTGCACCGGCATCCCGCCGCCGGCGGAAAGATGCAGGGCAGAGAAATCCAGCTGCTGAAACTCTTTATTGTTAAGCAGGGCGTTAAACAGGGTATTGACCCCGGTCATGGCGGTAAACGGGTATTTCGCCAGCTCTTTCACCAGCCCCGGAATGTCGCGCGGGTTGGTGATCAGCAGGTTCTGTCCGCCCAGTTCGATAAACAGCAGGCAGTTCATGGTCAGCGCGAAAATGTGATACAGCGGCAGCGCGGTGACCACCAGCTCCTTGCCCGGATGCAGCAGCGGCCCGTAGGTGGCTTTCACCTGCTCGAGGTTGGCCAGCATATTACGGTGCGTAAGCATCGCCCCTTTCGCCACGCCGGTAGTACCGCCGGTATATTGTAAAAACGCCAGGTCTTCAGACACCACTTCCGGCTTCACGTACTGCATACGGTAGCCAGCATGCAGCGCGCTGCGAAAGGAGATGGCATCCGGCAGGTGATACTTCGGCACCAGCCGTTTGATGTATTTGACGACAAAGTTCACCAGCGTCCCTTTCGCCGTCGACAGCTGGTCGCCCATGCGGGTCAGGATAACGTGCTGAACCTGGGTTTTCTCAACCACTTTTTCCAGAGTATGGGCGAAGTTGGAAACGATGACGATCGCCGCCGCGCCGCTGTCGTTAAGCTGATGCTCCAGTTCGCGCGGGGTATACAGCGGGTTAACGTTCACCACGATCATCCCGGCGCGCAGAATGCCAAACAGCGCCACAGGATACTGCAACAGGTTCGGCATCATCAGCGCGACGCGGTCGCCCTTTTTCAGCCCCAGCCCTTCCTGCAGCCAGGCGGCAAAGGCGCGGCTGCGCTCTTCAAGCTTGCGGAAGGTCATCACCTCCCCCATATTGACGAACGCTGGCTGGTCAGCGTAGCGCGCGACAGCATGTTCAAACAGTTCCACCAGGGATTGATAACGGTCAGGATTGATCTCCGCAGGCACATCCGCGGGATAACGGTTTAACCAAACCTTCTTCACTGCATCACCTCTAAAATGAGTGTTCGTCGTCATCTCAACCCCAGATAATAAACAAGCCGTTAACATAATATTAACTCAGCGTACCAGTTTATTAATTACTCAACGAAAAGGTTGCGAAGCGCGTCACTATTTATTTTTGTTATGTCATTAATAACGCAGAAACAGCGGACCAGCCGCTGTTTCTTTTTCTGATAATACAAAGGGTTACTCTGTGACTATCGTCTGAACCTGCGCGGGACCGGGGTTGTACCAGCCCCATCCGCCATAGCCATACGGCCAGCCTCGTCCACCATAAAACCACGGGTCGATCGGCTGCGGCGGCATGACGACCTGTTGGGCGATGCGCCAGCGTTTATAGCCCGTCGCCTCCATCGTCAGGAAAGTGTACGGCGTGTTGCCGACTTTTCCCGCCACGCTGCCGGTAATCGGTCCGACAACCGTCACCAGCTGTCCGCGAAAATCGACCGGATCAAGGAATCCGTTAACGCTGGCGTAGATCCGCCCACGCGAAGGTTCGCCGAGGATCGGGCGAGCGCCGCTGTCCAGAGGCACGGTGGCAATTTCCAGCCGGGTTTTACCCTGCTGATTCTGTATATCCACTACTTTGCCGCCAAAACGCGCCTCCTGGCCAACGTACAGCTGCGGGGCGTTCATCACCCGCACCAGATCCTCCTGCGGCGTGGGGCTGGAACCTTTAATGGCATCCGGAACGGTGACGCACCCGCTCAGCATCAGCGCAATCGCTCCCGCCAGCAGACCTTTAACGATATATTTTTGAACCGCCATACTGCGACTCCTTTTCTCAGCGCACTGGCCCGGATTTTCACTGTCTTTTTCGGGCCATACATACTACTGAGATTCATTCTTTGCCGGGAAGTTTCTTCCAGGCCACGTTGTTACGCAAATAAACCGGTTCGGCATGTTCAACAGCGACCGTTTTTCCCGCCGCCAGCATCTGGCAGGCGAACGGCAGCATATCTTCCGCCGCAGGTAGCAGCACTTCGCCGTCATGCAGCGTCAGGCCGCTCGCTTTACCGAGATCGGGCCAGGCCGGCCAGCCGGTTCCCACGGTAGCCCATTCACCGGAAAGCTGTTGCAGACGCGCTTCAACCTGCTCTGGCTTCAGGACGGCTTCGGTTTCTTCTCCGTGCCAGACGCCGTTTTCATCGCGCTGGTACTCGGCCCAGTAAACTTCGCCCATCCGCGCGTCAATAGCGGCCAGCACGCGGGTAGCGCCGCTTTTGCGCCAGGCGCCCTGCGCCATCGTCGCCAGCGTGGAGACGCCGATCATCGGCAGCTCAGCGCCTAACGCCAGCCCCTGCGCAATGCCGATACCAATACGCACGCCGGTAAAGCTTCCCGGCCCGCGACCGTAGGCCAGCGCATCAAGCGCCGTCAGGGAAAGGGCGTTGTCAGTCAGAATATCCTGCACCATCGGCAGAATGCGTTGCGTATGTTCGCGCGGACAAAGTTCAAAATGAGCAGAGAGAGTACCGTCATTCCACAGAGCGACAGAACAGGCTTCTGTGGCGGTATCGATAGCCAGGATTCGCATGGGTCTTCGTGCTTAGATCAATAAAATGGCCCGCATCTTACCATACTCCTTAACAAATTACTCCGTTGAAGGAATGGCGAGAAAACGCACGGCGCGGGCGATATCGCGGGTACGCGGCGCAGGCGGCAGGCTGGCGAGAAAGGTAGCGCCGTACGGACGCATCACCAGACGGTTGTCGCAAATCACCAGCACGCCGCGGTCGTCGCCGTCGCGGATCAGCCGCCCCACGCCCTGTTTGAGGGTAATCACCGCATCGGGCAACTGCACTTCGTCAAATGGATCACCGCCGCGTAACCGGCAGTCTTCCATTCGCGCCTTCAGCAGCGGATCGTCCGGCGAGGTAAACGGCAGCTTGTCGATAATCACCAGCGAAAGCGTGTCGCCGCGCACGTCCACCCCCTCCCAGAAGCTGCTGGTCGCCACCAGCAGCGCGTTACCGGCGCTGACAAACTGCTGCAACAGCTGGCTCTTACTGGTTTCGCCCTGCAACAGCACCGGCAGCGTCATGGTGGCGCGAAACTGCTCCGCCAGCTCGCGCATCATCGCATGCGAGGTACAGAGCATAAAACAGCGCCCGTTATTGGCTTCGATGATCGGTCTTAACATTGCCGCCAGCTGGCGCGCGGCTCCCGGCTGGTTGGTCTGCGGCAGGTTGCGCGGCACGCACAGCAGCGCCTGACGGCTGTAATCAAACGGGCTTGGCAGCAGCATCGACTCCGCCTGCTCGATACCCAGCCGCGCCGTGAAATGGCGCAGATCGTCATTTACCGACAGCGTGGCGGAGGTAAAAATCCAGCTCCCCGGCTTCTGCGCCATCACCTCTTTGAACTTATCCGCCACGGTCAGCGGAGTCAGCGCGAGGGTAAAGTTGCGCGAGGTGCACTCGTACCAGTAGCTGTACCCCGGCTGATTGATCTCTTTCAGCCGCTTCAGGCGCGCGCGATACAGCGTGGCGCGTTCAAAGGCGGCGTCGAGCAGCGCCGAGCGGCCAAGCGACAGCTTCGCCACGTCGTAGCAGAGTTCCAGGGTATCATCGAGCAACAGAAAGGCGCGCTGCACCCGCTGGTCAGCCAGCAGTTCGCGCAAATTGCCGCGGTAGCCCGGTTCGCCCAGCTGCAGACGAAAGTCCTGCGCGCTTTGCGCCAGCCGGTCGGCGCATTTCTGTAACTGCTGGGTATCTCTCAGCTCGGTGCGATACGCGATGGTGATATCTTTCGCCAGATCCATCAGCTGTCGGCTGGAGAGCGACTGGCCGAAATACTGGCTGGCGATATCCGGAAGCTGATGGGCTTCATCGAAAATCATCACCTCCGCCTGCGGGATCAGCTCGCCAAAGCCATTCTCTTTCACCACCATGTCGGCCAGAAACAGATGATGGTTGACCACCACCACGTCGGCATCCATCGCCTTTTTGCGCGCCTTCACCACAAAGCAGTCTTTATACAGCGGGCAGTCGCTGCCGAGGCAGTTATCGTTGGTGCTGGTGACCAGCGGCCAGGCCTGGGAATCTTCAGCCACGCTGACGCAGGTGCTGATATCGCCATCCTCGGTCTGATTCGACCAGGAGCGCAGCAGGATCACATCGCTTAAGGTCTGCACCGGCAGGTCGCCGCCCGCCAGCGCCTGCTGCTCAAGGCGTTCCAGGCAGAGATAGTTCGAACGGCCCTTCAGCAGCGCCAGCTTACCACTGTAGTTCAGCGCCTTCGCCACCGTAGGCAGGTCGCGGCTGTAGAGCTGATCCTGGAGCGCCTTCGAGCCCGTCGAGATAATGACTTTTTTGTCGGCGCGCAGCGCGGGCGCGAGATAGGCATAAGTTTTGCCCGTTCCCGTTCCGGCTTCAACCACCAGAGGTTGCGATTTTTTAATCGCCTGGGTGACGGCGATGGCCATCTGCCGCTGTGGTTCACGCGGTTTAAAACCCGGTATCGCTTTAGCCAGTTGACCGTCTGGTGAAAAATCGTCCGTCACACTACCCCCTGTTAATTTGAACAGGGATTATGTCAGGCCAGCGACGCTTACGCCAGTTGAAGAGATGACGGCGGGCCGACATTGTGGCAGTCTTGCCACTTCAGGTAGTTCGTTAAAAAGGAAAAATTTATGACTATTATTCGTGTCGATGCGGAAGATCGTTGGTCCGATGTGGTGATCCATAATAATACGCTGTACTACACCGGCGTACCGGAAAATCTCGACGCCGATGCGTTTGAACAGACCGCCAACACGCTGGCGCAAATTGACGCCGCGCTGGCGAAACAGGGCAGCAACAAATCGCGCATTCTTGACGCCACTATCTTCCTCGCCGATAAAGGCGATTTCGCGGCGATGAATAAAGCGTGGGACGCCTGGGTGGTAGCCGGACACGCGCCGGTACGCTGTACGGTGCAGGCCGGATTAATGAATCCGAAATATAAGGTTGAGATTAAGATTATCGCCGCGCTCTGAGTCGGCGCTACTCATCTTCATCGTCAAAACGCGCCACAATCCGTTCGCCGGTATGGGTGGCGCGCAGTTCTTCCGCCACCAGCGCAATGGCCTGTCCACTGCTCATGCCCTGCGACATCAGTTGCTGAATACGCTCGACCGCTTTCTGTTGCTGTTCATGGCTGAGAGAAGGTAAACCTGCAAACATCGTAAACTCCTGCTAAATTGTCTGCGCTAATTATTTCATGCTACCCGGCACATAGCCAGTACAGTCAGGATCAATGAAGACGTTATCTCCCGCTACTCTTACGCTCCCCTGGCGTGCGGACGCCGCTGACTTTTATTTTGCGCCGTTGAGCGCGCAGCCGTGGGCGATGCTGCTGCATTCCGGCCACGCGGATCATCCGCACAACCGCTTCGACATTGTGGTCGCCGACCCGCTCACAACGCTGACCACTCACGGCGAAGTGACGTGCATCGTGGATGCTAACGGCTGCCAGCGCAGCCACGACGATCCGCTGGCGCTACTGCAAACGGCGCTGACGTCCTTATCTGTCCAGCCGCCGTACAGCGCCGATCTGCCGTTTCAGGGCGGCGCGCTGGGCTTGTTCGGTTACGATCTCGGTCGTCGCTTTGAAACGCTACCCGCCGCCGCGCAGCAGGATATCACCGTTGCCGACATGGCGGTCGGCATTTATGACTGGGCGCTGATCGTCGACCACCAGCGACAGCGCGTGACCCTGCTCAGCCACGCTGACGTCCGGGCGCGATTCGACTGGCTGCAAAGCCAACGGCCACCGGAGCGCGCGCCGTTCCGGCTGACTTCCGGCTGGCGGTCGAATATGAGCCGTGAGCAGTACGGTGAGAAATTCCGCCGGGTACAGGATTATCTGCACAGCGGCGACTGTTATCAGGTGAATCTGGCGCAGCGTTTTCAGGCGACTTACCAGGGCGACGAATGGCTGGCCTTCGAACGGCTGAATCAGGCCAACCGCGCGCCGTTCAGCGCTTTTTTACGCCTTGAGGAAGGCGCGATACTGAGCCTGTCGCCGGAGCGGTTTATCCGGGTTGACCACGGCGAGATCCAGACCCGACCGATTAAAGGCACGCTGCCGCGCCTGCCGGACCCGCAGGCCGATCGCCGACAGGCGGAGAAACTGGCGCGCTCAACCAAAGATCGCGCTGAAAATCTGATGATTGTCGATCTGATGCGCAACGACGTGGGCCGCGTGGCGGTGCCGGGATCGGTACGGGTGCCGGAGCTGTTCATCGTCGAGCCTTTCCCGGCAGTGCATCATCTGGTCAGCACCATTACCGCGCGCCTTCCCGAAACGCGCCATGCCAGCGACCTGCTTCGCGCCGCGTTTCCAGGGGGGTCCATTACCGGCGCGCCGAAGGTCCGCGCAATGGAGATTATTGATGAACTGGAGCCGCAGCGGCGCAACGCATGGTGCGGCAGCATTGGCTACCTGAGCCTGTGCGGCAATATGGATACCAGCATTACCATCCGCACGCTTACGGCGGTGAACGGGCAGATTTACTGTTCCGCCGGTGGCGGCATCGTCGCGGACAGTGAAGAACAGGCCGAATATCAGGAAACTTTTGATAAAGTAAACCGTATCCTGCAACAACTGGAGAGCTAAAACGTGGATATCACTAGTCTGACGCTGGATGATTTTTTATCACGCTTCCAGCTTTTGCGCCCGCAGATCAATCGCGCGTCGCTCAACCAGCGCCAGGCCGCCGTGCTTATTCCCGTCGTTCGCCGCCCGGAACCCGGCCTGCTGCTGACGCAGCGTTCGGTACATCTGCGCAAACATGCCGGACAGGTGGCCTTTCCCGGCGGCGCGGTAGACAGCACCGATGCGTCGCTTATCGCTGCCGCGCTGCGCGAGGCGCAGGAAGAGGTGGCCATTCCGCCGGATGTCGTCGAGGTGATCGGCGTTCTGCCGCCGGTCGACAGCGTTACCGGATTCCAGGTGACGCCGGTGGTCGGCGTTATCCCGCCCAACCTGCCATATCGCGCCAGTGAAGACGAAGTGTCCGCGGTATTTGAAATGCCGCTGGCGCAGGCGCTGCATTTAGGACGCTACCATCCGTTAGACGTTTACCGCCGCGGCGATTCCCACCGCGTGTGGCTGTCGTGGTATGAGCATTATTTCGTCTGGGGGATGACCGCGGGGATCATTCGCGAACTGGCGTTGCAGATAGGCATGAAGCCGTAACGTTTTGCCGGATGGCGGCTACGCCTTATCCGGCCTACGGTCCTGCTTCTTTTGTAGGCCCGGTAAGCGTCAACGTCACCGGGCGCGTTGCCGGATGGCGGCTACGCCTTATCCGGCCTACAGACCTGCTTCTTTTGTAGGCCCGGTAAGCATCAGCGACACCGGGCGCGTTGCCGGATGGCGGCTACGCCTTATCCGGCCTACAGACCTGCTTCTTTTGTAGGCCCGGTAAGCGTCAGCACCGCCGGGCGCGTTGCCGGATGGCGGCTACGCCTTATCCGGCCTACGGTCCTGCTTCTTTTGTAGGCCCGGTAAGCGTCAGCGCCACCGGGCACGTTTCCGGATGGCGGCTGCGCCGCCGGGATATCTGGCCTGTAAACGGCGTCAAGCTATACTTATCTTTACGCGCATAAAATATAACCTGAAACCCCCGTCACAACATTAGTAAAAACGCGGTTACCCATTAGTTTAATTCATGTGAATAGTTAAGCCGTACTCCGCGTTCCCTCTTACACTATGCGCAGTTATAACATCGTTACTGGAAACCTCCGGTAACCCTGTGAGGAGTCATATCGTGATTAGTCTATTCGACATGTTTAAGGTGGGGATTGGTCCCTCATCTTCCCATACCGTAGGGCCTATGAAGGCGGGTAAACAGTTCGTCGATGACCTGGTCGAAAAAGGATTACTGGATAGCGTTACCCGTGTCGCCGTTGACGTGTATGGCTCACTGTCGCTGACGGGTAAAGGTCACCACACCGATATCGCCATTATTATGGGTCTGGCGGGCAACGAACCTGCCACCGTGGATATAGACAGCATCCCCGGCTTTATCCGCGATGTGCAAACGCGCGGTCGCCTGCTGCTGGCCCAGGGGAGCCATGAAGTCGATTTTCCGTCCAGCGACGGTATGCGTTTTCACAACGGCAACCTGCCGCTGCATGAAAACGGGATGCAGATCCATGCGTACAGCGGCGATACCGCCGTTTACAGCAAAACCTATTACTCCATCGGCGGCGGCTTTATCGTTGATGAAGAACATTTCGGCCAGGATGCGGCCAGTGACGTCAGCGTGCCCTATCCGTTTAAATCCGCAACCGAGCTGTTGGGCTTTTGCAGCAGCACCGGTCTGTCACTTTCCGGCCTCGCCATGCAGAACGAACTGGCGCTGCACAGCAAAAAAGAGGTCGAAGAGTATTTCGGTCACGTCTGGCAGACCATGCAGGCCTGTATCGATCGCGGAATGAATACCGAAGGCGTATTGCCGGGGCCGCTGCGCGTGCCGCGTCGCGCCTCCGCGCTGCGCCGGATGCTGGTTTCCAGCGACAAGCTGTCCAGCGATCCGATGAACGTAATTGACTGGGTGAATATGTTTGCCCTGGCGGTAAACGAAGAGAACGCCGCCGGCGGACGGGTGGTAACGGCGCCGACCAACGGCGCGTGCGGCATCGTGCCTGCGGTGCTGGCCTACTACGATCACTTTATTGAATCCGTCAGCCCGGACATTTACACCCGCTACTTCCTGGCGGCCGGTGCGATTGGCGCGCTGTATAAGATGAACGCGTCAATTTCGGGCGCGGAAGTGGGCTGTCAGGGTGAAGTCGGCGTGGCCTGTTCGATGGCCGCCGCCGGGCTTGCAGAGCTGCTGGGCGCCAGCCCGGAGCAGGTGTGCGTTGCTGCGGAAATCGGCATGGAGCATAACCTGGGGCTGACCTGCGACCCGGTCGCCGGTCAGGTTCAGGTACCGTGTATCGAGCGTAACGCCATTGCCTCGGTTAAAGCGATTAACGCCGCGCGCATGGCGATGCGCCGCACCAGCGCGCCGCGCGTCTCGCTGGATAAAGTCATCGAAACGATGTACGAAACCGGTAAGGACATGAACGCCAAGTATCGCGAAACCTCCCGCGGTGGCCTGGCGATTAAAGTACAGTGTGATTAATTCCATCGCTCTGTTCCGTTAGCTATTTTCGCCCGTCTGTGACGGATGGGCGAAATTATTTATCCTGCCTCGTCGCTACGCATTTTCCCCACTACACTTGCTCTGTTACGGTCGGCTTTTGTGGCTGACGGTTCTCGGGTGGCCTGCATGCAGACAGCACAACGGATCATAAAAAAATATCGCCGCCGGCGCTTTATCCTCTGTACGCTGTGCGCGCTGATTACGCTCGTCGTGACCCTCAGCGTCCGATTTATTTCGGAGCGCAATTTAAATCATCAGCGCACCGCGACGTTCGCTTCCCATGCGGTGGCGTCGCTTGAGGCGATATTGCACCCGCTGCAGCAGGGGCGCGATGCGCTGCTGCCCTTGATTGGCCTTCCCTGCGCAATGGCGCATCTGCCGTTGCGTAAACAGGCCGCCCGGCTGCAGACGGTGCGCTCCATCGCGCTTGTCCAGGACGGCGTGCTGTACTGTTCCAGCATTTTCGGCTATCGCGATGTCCCGATACGCCAGCTGCTGCCCGATCTTCCTGTTGCAGACGCGCGGCTGCTGCTTGCCACCGATCCGGTACTGTTAAAAGGCACTCCGATCCTGGTCCAGTGGTATCCCTCCTCGCCTGACGGTAAAGACGGTCTGCTGGAAGTGGTAAATATCGACCTGTTGATAACGCTGCTGCTGGAGCCACGCAGACCGCAAATCACCAGCGCCAGTCTGACGGTCGGCAGTCGCCATTTGCTTTACGGTCAGGGCGTCGTCGATACCCTGCCTGCGGCGCAAGGCGATGAGCGGTATCAGCTCCCTTCGCAACACTTTCCCTTCAGCATCAGCGTCAGCGGTCCCGGCGCGGAGGAGCTGGCGTTCAGAACCTTGCCCTCCCAGCTACCGCTGGCCCTGATGCTGAGCCTGCTGGTGGGCTATCTCGCCTGGCTGGCGACGGCAAACCGGGTGAGCTTTTCATGGGAAATTAACCTCGCCATCGCCCAGCGGGAATTCGAACTGTTTTGTCAGCCGCTGCTCGACGCGCGAACGCAGCAGTGTACCGGCGTCGAGATCCTCCTGCGCTGGAATAACCCCCGTCAGGGCTGGATCTCGCCTGACGTCTTTATCCCCATCGCCGAAGAGCACCACCTTATTGCGCCGCTGACCCGCTATGTTCTGGCGGAAACCCTGCGACAGCGGCATTTTTTCCCGCTGAGCAGCCAGTTTCATATCGGCATTAACGTCGCCGCCAGCCATTTCCGCCGGGGCGAACTGCTGCACGACCTCCGCCAATACTGGTTCAGCGCACAGCCTGTTCAGCAGCTGGTGATTGAACTGACCGAACGCGATGCCCTGCGCGACGTCGATTATCACATTGTGCGTGAGATGCAAAACCAGCATATCAGGCTGGCGATCGATGATTTCGGAACGGGTAACAGCTCGCTGTCGTGGCTGGAAAAGCTGCGTCCGGACGTGCTGAAAATTGATAAATCCTTTACCAATGCGATTGGCACCGACGCGGTCAACTCAACGGTAACCGACATTATTATCGCGCTGGGGCAGCGTCTGAATATTGAGCTGGTGGCGGAAGGGGTGGAAACCCCGGCGCAGGCGCACTATTTGCGTCAGCACGGGGTGAGTTTATTGCAGGGATATTTGTATGCGAAACCCATGCCGCTGCGTGATTTTCCGCAGTGGCTGGCGGGCAGTCAGCCGCCAACCGCAAGGCATAACGGACAAGTCGCGCCCGCTATGCCTGTGCGTTAGAGAGATTACTCTTCTTCGTCGTGGGCAGGCTGCTCTTTAACAATTCGCACCAGATCCACCCGGTAGTCGTTGGCTTCAACGATAGTGATGCTGAGCGGGGCAACCTCAATCGCTTCGCCGACGTGCGGGATGTGCCCTTTCGCGGCAATCACCAGACCTGCGACCGTCGCAATGTCTTCGTCATCATCGACCAGGTTATCAACCGCCAGCGCCTGCTGCAACGCGTGCAGATCGGTGCCGCCTTTCACTAACCAGCCGTCGCCGTCCGGGGTAATTTCCGGCGTTTCGTCGGCGTCCGGGAACTCGCCGGCAATCGCTTCAAGGACATCCAGCGGCGTGACCAGCCCCTGCACCACGCCAAACTCGTTGGTGACGATGACAAAGCTGCCGCGAGCACGGCGCAGAACGCCCAGCAGGTTAATCGGATCCAGCGTTTCCGGAACCACAATGGCCGGAGAAGCCGAGGCAATCGCCGCGACGTCAACGCCCTCTTCCAGCGCCACCAGCAGCTCCTTCGCCCGTACGATACCGATCACTTCATCCAGTTCGCCACGGCACACCGGGAACAGGCTGTGCGGCGAGGAGAGCAGCTGCGCGCGGATTTCGTCCACGCTCAGGTTGGCATCCACCCAGCTGATTTCGCCACGCGGGGTCATAATGCCGCGCAGCGAGCGCTGGGCCAGCGTCAGCACGCCGTTAATCATGTAGCGCTCTTCTTCAGCGAACGCGCCTTCCGGCACTGGCACCGTTGCCAGGCTGTCTGATTCGTGCTGAACCGCCGCCTGACGTTTGCCGCCCATCAGACGCAGAATGGCGTCAGCGGTACGGGCACGCAGCGGCAGCGTCGACTGTTGGCGGATAAAGTTGCGACGCGCAATCTGGTTAAACAGTTCGATAACGATCGAGAAACCAATCGCCGCATACAGATAGCCTTTCGGTATATGAAAGCCAAAGCCTTCCGCAACGAGGCTTAAACCGATCATCAGCAGGAAGCTCAGACAGAGCACCACCACCGTCGGATGCTGGTTCACAAAACGCGTCAGCGGTTTCGACGCCAGCAGCATCACCGCCATTGCAATCACCACCGCCGCCATCATGACCGGCAGATCGTTCACCATCCCGACGGCGGTAATGACCGCGTCAAGAGAGAAGACGGCGTCGAGTACGACGATCTGCATGACCACGACCCAGAAGCTGGCATAGCCTTTGCCATGCCCGGCATCGTGCTGGCGGTTTTCGAGCCGTTCATGCAGTTCGGTAGTGGCCTTGAACAGCAGGAATAGTCCCCCCAGCAGCATAATCAGGTCGCGGCCGGAAAAAGTGAAATCCATCACTGAAAACAGCGGTTTGGTCAGGGTGACCATCCATGAGATCACGGACAGCAGCGCCAGACGCATAATCAGCGCCAGCGATAAACCAATCAGACGCGCTTTGTCGCGCTGCTTTGGCGGCAGCTTATCCGCCAGAATGGCGATAAAGACCAGGTTATCGATACCCAGAACAATTTCAAGGACGACAAGCGTAAGCAAACCCGCCCAGATGGAGGGGTCCATTAAAAATTCCATGACAAGCTCCTGCTTAAGGAATGGTTAACAGGCGATACAGCAATATGCAGACGAAAGGCGTGACATGAAATGCCAGAGTGGCAGGCGCGTTGAGGCCTGAAAGTGAAATGACATCGGTGACGATCCATACAGCGGGCTGTTGCCCTATACTCCTGATAAGTTAAACAGAAGGTAAACATAACAGAGGAACTGCATTTTTGGCAAAGATTTACCTTCCTTTGCAAACAATTGTAACTGGCATATTTCACGCTCCGAATTTTCTTATCAGGGAAAGCTAAATTACGGATCTTCATCACATAAAATATTTTTTTCGATATCTAAAATAATTCACGAAATTCATCGCTTTTTCATTGTAACCCTTATCTGAATCGATTCGATTGCGGACGACGATTCAAATACATCTCGTTAAATGATGTGTTAACGATAATAAAGGAGGTAGCAAGTGACCATTGCTATTGTGATAGGCACACATGGTTGGGCTGCAGAGCAGTTACTTAAAACGGCAGAGATGTTGTTAGGCGAGCAGGAGAACGTCGGCTGGATCGATTTCGTACCCGGCGAAAACGCCGAAACGCTGATCGAAAAGTACAACGCTCAGTTAGCAAAACTCGATACCAGTAAAGGCGTGCTGTTCCTCGTCGATACCTGGGGCGGCAGCCCGTTTAACGCTGCCAGCCGTATTGTTGTCGACAAAGAGCATTATGAAGTTATCGCTGGCGTCAATATCCCGATGCTGGTGGAAACCTTCATGGCGCGCGACGACAACCCGGAGTTTGACGAACTGGTGCAGCTTGCCGTCGAAACCGGTCGCGAAGGCGTGAAAGCGCTGAAGGCCAAACCGGTCGAAACCGCGGCGCCAGCCCCTGTTGCCGCCGCGCCCAAAGCCGCCGCCCCGGCAAAACCGATGGGTCCGAACGATTACATGGTGATCGGCCTCGCGCGCATCGATGACCGTTTAATCCACGGCCAGGTGGCGACCCGCTGGACCAAAGAAACTAACGTCACCCGCATTATCGTCGTCAGCGATGAAGTTGCCGCCGATACCGTGCGTAAAACGCTGTTAACTCAGGTCGCGCCGCCCGGCGTCACGGCTCACGTGGTTGACGTCGCCAAGATGATCCGCGTGTACAACAACCCGAAATACGCCGGCGAGCGGGTAATGCTGCTGTTCACTAACCCGACCGACGTCGAGCGTATTGTCGAAGGCGGCGTAAAGATCACCTCCGTAAACATTGGCGGGATGGCTTTCCGTCAGGGCAAAACTCAGGTGAACAACGCCATCTCCGTCGATGCGAAAGATATTGAAGCCTTCAATAAACTCAACGCGCGCGGTATTGAGCTTGAAGCGCGGAAGGTTTCAACCGATCCGAAACTGAAAATGATGGATTTGATCGCCAAAGTGGGCAAGTAACCACCGGCATTTAATTAGCTTTCACACTTAAGTCTGTATAGCAATAGGAGAAGTACAATGGAGATTACCACTCTTCAGATTGTGCTGGTGTTCATCGTCGCATGTATCGCAGGTATGGAGTCGGTACTTGATGAATTTCAGTTCCACCGCCCACTGGTGGCCTGTACGCTGATTGGCGCCGTACTCGGGGATATGAAAACCGGTATTATCATCGGTGGTACCCTGGAAATGATCGCCCTGGGCTGGATGAACATTGGCGCCGCCGTCGCACCCGATGCCGCGCTGGCATCCATTATCTCTACCGTTCTGGTTATCGCCGGGCATCAGAGCATCGGCGCCGGTATCGCCCTGGCGATTCCACTGGCCGCTGCGGGCCAGGTTCTGACCATTATCGTTCGTACCATCACCGTCGCCTTCCAGCACGCGGCGGATAAGGCGGCGGAAAACGGCAACCTGACGGCGCTCTCCTGGCTGCACGTCTCTTCCCTGTTCCTGCAGGCGATGCGTATCGCGATTCCGGCAGTTATCGTCGCCATCTCCGTTGGCACCAGCGAAGTTCAGAGCATGCTGAACGCGATTCCGGAAGTGGTAACGGGCGGCCTGAACATCGCCGGCGGCATGATCGTCGTGGTCGGTTACGCGATGGTCATCAACATGATGCGCGCAGGCTATCTGATGCCGTTCTTCTACCTCGGCTTCGTCACGGCGGCGTTTACTAACTTCAACCTGGTCGCTCTGGGTGTGATTGGCGCGGTTATGGCCATCCTCTACATTCAGCTGAGCCCGAAATACAACCGTGTGGCAGGTGCGCCAGCGCAGGCTGCGGGTAACAACGATCTCGATAACGAACTGGACTAACAGGTGACCGAAATGGTTGATATGACTAAAACTACCACTGAGAAAAAACTCACTCAGAGTGATATTCGTGGCGTGTTCATTCGTTCTAACCTGTTTCAGGGTTCATGGAACTTCGAACGTATGCAGGCGCTGGGTTTCTGCTTCTCCATGGTGCCGGCGATCCGCCGTCTCTATCCGGAGAATAACGATGCGCGTAAGCAGGCGATTAAACGTCACCTGGAATTCTTCAACACCCATCCCTACGTTGCAGCGCCGGTTCTCGGCGTTACCCTGGCGATGGAAGAACAGCGCGCTAATGGCGCAGAGATCGATGATGGTGCGATTAATGGTATCAAAGTCGGTCTGATGGGCCCGCTGGCAGGCGTTGGCGATCCGATTTTCTGGGGGACCGTGCGTCCGGTATTCGCCGCGCTGGGCGCCGGGATCGCCATGAGCGGTAGCCTGCTCGGTCCGCTGCTGTTCTTTATCCTGTTTAACCTGGTGCGTCTGGCGACCCGTTATTACGGCGTGGCTTATGGCTATCGCAAAGGCGTCGATATCGTTAAAGATATGGGCGGCGGCTTCCTGCAAAAACTGACTGAGGGGGCGTCCATCCTCGGCCTGTTTGTGATGGGGGCGTTGGTGAACAAGTGGACGCACGTCAATATCCCGCTGGTGGTTTCGACTATCACCGGCCAGGACGGACAGACGCGCGTCACCACCGTACAGACCATTCTCGACCAGCTGATGCCGGGTCTGGTGCCGCTGCTGTTGACCTTTGCCTGTATGTGGCTGCTGCGTAAGAAAGTTAACCCGCTGTGGATCATCGTTGGCTTCTTCGTCATCGGTATCGCGGGCTACGCCGTCGGCCTGCTGGGCCAGTAAGACTGTTGTACACAACCGGGGCCTGTACGGCCCCGTTTTTTATGTTTCAGGAGGAGAGATGTCGATCACGGACCTGGTGCTGGTTCTTTTTATTGCCGCGTTACTGGCGTACGCCATCTACGATCAGTTCATCATGCCCCGCCGCAACGGCCCGACGCTTCTTGCCATCCCCCTGCTGCGCCGCAGCCGCGTGGACAGCGTTATTTTTATCGGCTTAATCGCCATTCTTATCTACAACAACGTGACCAGCCAGGGCGCGTTAATCACTACCTGGTTATTATCGGCGCTGGCGCTGATGGGCTTTTATATTTTCTGGATCCGCACACCGAAAATCATCTTTAAACAACGAGGATTTTTCTTCGCCAATGTGTGGATAGAATATAACCGTATTAAAGAGATGAATTTATCGGAAGATGGCGTTCTGGTGATGCAATTAGAACAACGCCGTCTGCTGATTCGTGTGCGAAATATCGACGATCTCGAAAAAATATATAAACTTCTCATTTCCTCTCAATGAGTTAACCAGATAGCCTGCGCACTGTTTTTTTGCTATCAGCGTAATATCAAACATAGCAAGGGCTATATTGTTGCGACAAAAATGTTATTTATTTTAACGTTTTATTAAAAGTTAAAATTAAATGAAAATCATTTTCAATTAGGCGACAATAATATTTTCTCCACAGTTGTTTTATATTCTCAAAATATGTTAAGGTTGCGCCGTCATTTGGGGAGTAGCCGATTTCCGGACTGCGGAAATGTACGTGTCAACATACTCGTTGCAAAACGTGGCGCGTACGGACTAACAATCAGGTTAGTCAGGCGAGACCATAGGCACATCAACTGCTATGCAGGCTGCTGAAAATTTATTGCGGCCAGCATGTTTACTGGGGGCAGTGGTGTGTTTTATGGAAACCCCGGTCAGGACGCTGTCATGAATATCACCGCCACAATCATTCTCGCTTTCGGCATGTCGATGGATGCTTTCGCCGTTTCAATCGGCAAAGGCGCCGCGCTGCATAAACCCAAATTTTCTGAAGCCCTGCGCACCGGCCTCATCTTTGGCTCCGTCGAAACCCTGACGCCGTTGATCGGCTGGGGGCTGGGGATGCTGGCAAGTCAGGTGGTGCTGGAGTGGAACCACTGGATCGCCTTCGTGCTGCTGGTATTCTTAGGGGCGCGCATGATGATCGAAGGTTTCCGCGGCGCTGACGATGTCGATGAAGAACCGCCACGCCGCCACGGTTTCTGGCTGCTGGTCACTACGGCGATCGCCACCAGCCTTGATGCCATGGCTGTTGGTATCGGCCTGGCCTTCCTGCAGGTGAATATTATCGCCACCGCGCTGGCTATCGGTTGCGCGACGCTGATTATGTCGACGCTGGGCATGATGATTGGCCGCTTTATCGGCCCGCTGCTTGGCAAGCGGGCTGAAATTCTCGGCGGCCTTGTACTGCTCGCTCTTGGCGTCCAGATCCTCTGGGCGCACTTTTACGGTTAATCGGCGCGCTGCCAGATATGCAGATGAAAATCCGTCTGGCAGTCAAACCTCTCCCGCTCCGCCAGTTGCTCCCATACCTGCGGTTTCGCTCGCCACGCGAATGGCGTCATCTGTAATAAAGCGACCGCTTCCGCACCGCTCAGGCGCATGGGATAGGCAATGGAAAGCTGCTCTTGCAGGGTGAAGCCTTCCAGCTGTTCGTTACCCGTCGCATGAAGCCGCACCTCATCATAAATCAGCCCTTTCAGCTCCAGTAAATGACGCGGCCCAGGGGTTGCGGTAATGACCACCCCGCCGGGTTTTATTACCCGCGCCAGCTCTGCCGCCTTGCAGGGGGCGTAGATTCGTACAACCGCGTCCTGACTGGCATCGGCAAACGGCAATCGATGGCTGGAGGCCACGCAGAACGTTACCTGCGGATAGCGTTTTGCCGCAGCTTTTATCGCCACCCTTGCCACATCAAGGCCAAAGGTGGTCGCTGCGGGCAGCGCGTCGGCGAACGCGTGGGTGTAGTACCCTTCCCCACAGCCAATATCGAGTAGTGAGGATGCCGACGCGCCCGGATGCGCGGTAAGCTTGTCCACGATGGCGTCACGCAGCGGCTGATAGTGTCCGGCATCGAGAAAGGCGCGCCGCGCCTGCATCATCTCCGCGCTGTCGCCCGGATCGCGCGAACGTTTATGCTGCACCGGCAGCAGATTAACGTATCCCTCTTTCGCCACATCAAACTGATGCCGCTGTGGGCAAATTAAGCTGTTATCCACCCGGGCAAGGGGCTGGTGGCAAAGCGGACAGGCAAACGACATAACGACTCCGGCAAACAACGAAAGGCCGCAAGTGTAGCGCGATTTACGCCACGGGAGAATCTTTCACAGCGTGTGCGCAAACGCTTTATGGCTGTCCATGACCAGCAGATGGCTGGAGTCAGGGGGCATTCCATCGGGTTTGACATTTTCCAGCCGCAGCACATCCCCCATAATCTGACTGAACACCGGAGCTGATACTGCGCCGCCGTAGTATGAACCGTTTTGCGGATTGTTAATCACCACCACCAGCGCAAACTGCGGATTGCTGGCCGGCGCGACGCCTGCGGTATAAGCCACATATTTATCCACGTATTTTCCGTCGTCGCCAATCTTCTTGGCAGTGCCGGTTTTCACCGCCACGCGATAGCCCCGCACCGCCGCTTTCGTCCCGCCGCCGCCCGGCAGCGCCACGCTTTCCATCATATGTTCCACCTGGCGGACTAGCGCTTCCGGCATCACCCGTTTCCCGATCACCGGCGGATCGATGCGGGTAATAGAGAGGGGGCGATAGATACCAAAGCTGCCAATGGTGGCGTACACGTGCGCCAGCTGCAGCGGCGTGACCATCAGACCGTAGCCAAAAGCAAACGTGGCGCGATCCAGATCGCTCCAGTAGCGGCGCTGCGGCATCAGTCCCCGGCTTTCACCGGTGAGCCCCAGCCCGGTCGGCTGGCCGAAGCCAAAGTTCTTATAAGTGTCAATAAGCCGCTGGACGGGCATTGCCAGCGACAGATGCGAGACGCCGGTGTCGCTCGATTTTTGTAATATGCCGGTCAGGGTCAGCTCGGGGTAAAAACCGACGTCGCGAATACGGTGTCCGTCAAGGATAAAGGGATGGGTGTCAATGACGCTGTCCGGCTGCACAATGCCTTGCTGCAGCGCAGTCATAATCACCAGCGGCTTCACCGTGGAACCAGGCTCAAAAGTATCGCTGATAGCGCGATTGCGAAAATCATCCAGCACCGCGCCGTCACGGTTGTTGGGATTAAAGTCAGGATAGTTCGCCATCGCCAGCACCTCCCCCGTGGCAATACTCACCAGTATTGCGGCTCCCGATTCTGCCTTATTCCAGGTGACGGCATTATCCAGCGCATCTTCCGTGACGGTTTGCAGCCGCTCGTCAATGCTGAGCTGTAAATTGTGCGCCGGCACCGGACTGACTTCGGTAATGTTTTCAATAACGTGACCAAATTTATCTTTCCGTACCAGACGCGACCCCGGCTTGCCCATCAGCTGCGCATTAAAGCTTTTCTCGATGCCTTCGATGCCCTGCCCGTCAATATTGGTGAAGCCGATCAGATTGGCGGCGACATGGCCTGCCGGATAAAAGCGACGCGACTCTTCGCGCAGGTTAATACCGGGAAGATTGAGTTGGTCGATCCACTGCGCCTGCTGCGGTGAAACCTGCCGCGCCAGATAAAGAAAGCGACCCGTTGGCGCATGGTTAACGCGTTCCGCCAGCGTACTGAGCGATAAATGCAGCGTATCAGCCAGCGCCTGCCAGCGTGCGTCATAGCCGACGCCGCCTTTACTCAGCAAGGTTTTCGGATCGGCCCAGACGGCATCCACCGGCACGCTGACGGCCAGCGGATGCCCTTCCCTGTCGACGATCATCCCGCGTGGCGACGCGGTGGTCACCTCACGCAGTGAGCGCATGTCCTGCTGCCTGACCAGCTTATCGGGGGAAATCAGCTGCAGCCACGCCACCCGGCCCAGCAATAATCCAAGACTCAGCAATATCGCCACACAAAGCAGCGCAAAACGCACAGGGGTAAAACTCCTGGCCGCGCCGTCACTTTTCTTTTTCACCGTTACTCCCGCTTCGCTTTTCTGGTCAGGTGGATGATTTAACGGGAAGTTCCGCCGGAAAGCGGTGAGAACAATGCTAATAACGGTGTGGCTTTGCAACAAATCACTAACGGAGGAAGGTTTTGTAATATTTTGAAGGAATCTGAATTAAAAAGCCCCGCATCTGCGAGGCTTTAAATCTGAGATTGCTGCGCCTGAGCGCATCAAATGAGAGGTGTCGATCAGATAGCGGTTACGTTAACAGCAGCCGGGCCTTTCTGGCCGTCCTGAATTTCGAACTCAACGTTCTGGCCTTCAGCCAGGGTTTTGAAGCCGTTACCCTGGATTGCAGAGAAGTGTACAAACACGTCTTTGCTGCCGTCTGCAGGAGTGATAAAGCCAAAACCTTTAGACTCGTTGAACCACTTAACTTGACCTTTAATCTTTGCCATTTGCAAAATTCCTTAGAATGTTTTCTTCGCCCGCAGGCATAACTTAGATAAAACTGAGACATTACTGCTTGAGGCACTAATATAAGGTTCGGCAGAGAAGCGGTATTCAACGACAACGTGTTTACTCAGGACTTCTTTACTGAAAATGCCACACATAAACAGAACTGTACCTCGTTTAACCCAAAACGTGTTATCACATACAACGTTAATTATGGCAAGCCATTTTTAAACGTGTCTCGATCCGTCGCACAAATCTCGCAAGTCGATAACAAGCGACTGCACAGTTATGCGTCAACATTGATACCGAATGAGTCTCGCGGCGTTTCGGCAACTACGCCGGAACGGTTGCGCAACAAGGACTTCATAACCATAGACCAGGATTTTCAGAACCGCCAGCTTCTCCCGGCTACCTTTTGTCCGCCTGCGTCGTTTGCACAAATTTTGCTTTGTTATGCATAAATTGTCTTAACGCAAAAAAGGGATAGTTGCATATTCAACATACATTTTATCCCGTCGCGATTACCCTCAATCTTATGCACTAATTTAATGAAGGAATGATGACAATGCACAAAAAAAGGGAGAGAAACGTTTCGCTAAAAATAAAACAATGACGCTTACAATAAAAACGAAGATCGTTTTATTTACCCGTCGGGAAATATAATTTCACGGCCCGGGCCGTTAACGCTTTCATTGTTCGATGAAATTATCTCATGCGCGAAGCGGGAAGGACATGCACTGATTATGTGCATCATGTCGGAACAGGAAGGAGCGACCCGCAAGACGCGGCGTCGCTCACTTCCCGCTGAAGGGCTTAACGCTCTGCGACCAGACGGATGATGTCATCATCCGTTTTGCCGCCGTTTGCCGTCGCGGGCGCCTCAGCCGGTTTCGCCGGCTCATTCGCCTCACACAGACGGCGCAGCAACGCGTTTTGCCTTTTCTGCTGTTCGAGCAATGCTTCAAGCAACTCAATCTGCTCGTTGGCGCGCGAACTGGCGCGGTTAACAAAGAACCACAGCGCCAGCCCCACAACAAGTACCACCATTGATACTATCAAAGACGCAAAATTCAGTATGCCAGCATTTACAACTTCGTTCATTTCACCACCTCAAAGTAGACGGCGCATTCTACCACTGCTACAGAGGAAGGAAATCAACGGATGCCGAAATGGCATCACCAGGGGATAAATTTATTGATGGCGCAAATTCCGCTGAAAAATTGTACATCCTGATCGCACATAAGGTTGACCACCTGAGCCCACAGCAGCAGACATACAGGTACAACAACCATGACCAGAATTATCCATCGAAACTTTTTCACTCCGCTCTCCGCATCAACCTCTTAGGCTGCCAGCTTACCATTCCTATCTTAAACCGGGGCTAACTGTAGCGAGATTGTATCTTTTTAGGAATCATTCACTTGTTTCAAGAAATGTAAACGCTAAGCTCAGCGTAGCAGAGAAGAAAAAGAGGTTGTAATGCGTATAATTATTCGCGCCGTCGTGGTGCTTGCGCTGGTCTGGATTGGGTTATTGCTGAGCGGTTATGGCATACTGATTGGCAGCATGGTGAATGCGGCAGGGCTTGGACTTCAGTGCAAATACCTCACCGCCCGCGGGACTGCGACCGCACAATATGTCCATTCTGATAGCGGAATCATCGGCCTGACGGACTGCCCGTTACTGCGTAAAAGCACGGTTGTCGTCGATAAGGGCTAAGCGCCAGGATATTGAGCATAAAAAAACCAGCCTGCAATCGGGCTGGTTTTTTACAATCTGGCGTCGATCAGAACGGATAATCGTTATAACCCATCTGCTCAGAAATCTTACGCGCTGCAGTATGCAGCATGGCGACATATTCGTGCAGACGCTCTTCAGAAAAACGCAGCGTCGGGAACGAGATACTCAGACCCGCGATCACCACGCCGAAACGGTCGAATACCGGCACGCCGATACAGCGCAGACCTTCTTCCTGTTCTTCGTTATCTTCGCCGTACCCCTGCTCGCGCACTTTATCAAGCAGCGGCAGCAGCTCTTCCGTCGTAGTGATGGTGCGTCCGGTGCTGCGCTTATACTCAACGCCGTCCAGGATCTGTTTGACTTCATCCCGGTCACGCCAGGCCAGCAACACCTTACCAATGGCCGTGCTGTACAGCGGGTTGCGGCGACCGATGCGCGAGTACATGCGCAAATTATACATGGAATCAATTTTATGGATGTAGACAATGCTGTCCTCGTCCAGCGCCCCGAGGTGAACCGTTTCTTTGGTCAGGCGAGAAAGCTCGCGCATCTGGATATCCGCGCTACGGATAAGATCGACATTTTGCAACGCGCGTGCGCCCAGTTCAAACAGCTTCAGGGTCAGGGAATATTTCTCTGACTCCCCTTCCTGCGCCACATAGCCCAGGGTTTTCATGGTCTGCAAAAAGCGATAAACGGTGCTTTTTGACATCATGACGCGCTGAGACAGTTCGGTAATCCCTATTTCACGCTCCTCTCCCAGAGCCTGCAAAATGCCAAAAACTTTTAGCACGGAAGATACAGAATCAGGCTGTTTATCCAGATCTGCGTTAGCCATCTATCACCTCATTACGAGTGTTTTATAAAATTCAGAACGAGTTTTTATTATAATTTCACGCTCCGGCGCCCGCAATCCATCTTTGCTTACTTCGTTACAAATCTGCGACATAACGCCTGAATATCAGTGCTAAAATCGTTACCTTGATCATATTCCTCACAAATAACATCACTTATATGAATATAACTCAGGCCGACGGCCTGCCGCTGCCCCAACGATACGGCGCAATTTTAACCATCGTCATCGGGATCTCAATGGCCGTGCTTGACGGCGCGATTGCCAACGTGGCGCTTCCCACCATCGCGACCGATTTGCAGGCCACCGCCGCCAGCTCGATCTGGGTGGTCAACGCCTATCAGATCGCCATTGTCGTCTCGCTGCTCTCCCTTTCGTTTCTCGGCGATATGTTTGGCTATCGCCGCATTTATAAGTGCGGCCTGGTAGTATTTGTCCTGGCCTCGCTTTGCTGCGCGCTGTCCGACTCGCTGCAAATGCTGACGATGGCCCGCGTGGCGCAGGGTTTCGGCGGCGCGGCGCTGATGAGCGTTAACACCGCGCTTATTCGCCTGATTTATCCGCAGCGCCATCTTGGCCGCGGTATGGGCATTAACTCTTTTATCGTCGCCGTCTCATCCGCCGCCGGACCAACGATTGCCGCTGCCATCCTCTCCATTTCATCCTGGAAATGGCTGTTCCTGATTAACGTCCCGCTGGGTATCATCGCCCTGCTGCTGGCAATACGTTTTTTACCCCCTAACGCTTCAAGGGGGAGCAAGCCACGCTTCGATCTGCCGAGCGCAGTGATGAACGCGCTGACGTTTGGCCTGTTGATCTCGGCGCTCAGCGGTTTTGCGCAGGGACAATCGCTGATCCTGATCGGCGCCGAACTGGCCGGACTGCTGGTGGTAGGCTTTTTCTTTATCCGCCGACAGCTTGCCTTACCGGTGCCACTATTGCCTGTCGACCTGCTGCGTATTCCGCTCTTTTCGCTGTCTATTTGTACCTCAATCTGCTCTTTCTGCGCGCAGATGCTGGCAATGGTATCTCTTCCCTTCTATCTGCAAACCGTCCTCGGACGCAGCGAGGTTGAAACCGGGCTGCTGTTGACCCCCTGGCCGCTGGCGACGATGGTGATGGCGCCGCTGGCCGGCTATCTGATTAAGCGCGTTCATGCCGGATTACTCGGCGCGCTGGGTATGGTGGTGATGGCTGGCGGCCTTTTTGCTCTCGTCATGCTGCCCGCCGCCCCAGCCGATCTGAATATCATCTGGCCGATGATCCTCTGCGGCGCGGGCTTTGGTCTGTTCCAGTCGCCCAACAACCACACCATCATTACTTCCGCCCCACGCGAACGCAGCGGCGGAGCGAGCGGTATGCTGGGCACCGCCCGGCTGTTGGGACAAAGTACGGGAGCGGCGCTGGTTGCCCTCATGCTCAACCATTTCGGCGATAGCGGCACCCACGTTTCTCTGCTGGCCGCCGCTATACTGGCGTCCGTTGCGGCGATAGTCAGCGGCTTACGGATTACGCAACCACGCGCGCAGGCGTAAAAAAAGCGCGTCCGTAGACGCGCTTTCAGAGTTACCGTTTTGCCGGATGGCGAAGCGAGCGTCTTATCCAGCCAGTGATAACCGTCGCTTACTTCAGATATTCCCCGCTGCGCAGCGCTTCAATACGTTTATCCAGCGGCGGGTGCGTCATAAACAGCTCGCTAATCGATTTACCTTTACCGTTGATGCAGAAAGCCATCATGTTGGAGGCTTCCTGCGGCTCGTAGCTGGTTTTCAGACGCTGCAGCGCGGCAATCATCTTTTCACGCCCCACCAGTTTCGCGGAGCCTGCATCGGCGTGGAATTCACGGTGACGCGAGAACCACATGGTAATAATGCTCGCCAGAATGCCGAAGACCAGTTCCAGCACCATCGCGACCGCAAAGTAAATCATCGGGTTGCCGTTGCTGCCTTCGCCTTCATCGCGGTTACCGCCCAGAAAACCGGCGGCAATCTGCGCCAGAATACGCGAAATAAAGATAACGAAGGTGTTCACAACGCCCTGAATCAGCGTCATGGTGACCATGTCGCCATTGGCGATATGGCTGATTTCGTGCGCGATTACGGCTTCTGCTTCATCCGGGCTCATATTCTGTAACAGCCCGGTGCTGACCGCGACCAGCGAGGCATCACGGCGCGCGCCGGTGGCAAACGCGTTAATGTCCGGCGCGTGATAGATAGCAACCTGCGGCATAGCGATACCGGCCTGACGCGCCTGCATGGCGACAGTATTCATCAGCCAGCGTTCTCTTTCGTTGCGCGGTTGCTCAATGACTTCACCACCGACGGAACGTAACGCCATCCATTTAGACATCAGCAGGGAGATGAAGGAGCCGCCAAAACCAAACAGCAGCGCCATGATCATCAGGCCCTGAACGCTGCTCGACTGGATCCCGGTCAGACTCAGCACCAGCCCGAACACGACCATCACCGCCAGGTTCGTCAGCAGGAAGAGCGCGATTCGCATCATAATTTTCTTTTAACCTCAACTTAACAAAACGCACTATGCGATTACCCACATCGTATGGGTAGTGTGGCTATTTTCAAGCATCAGCGGGCTGTAAGTCACCAGAAAGACACAACTTTACATTTTGTTGCGTCTGGCTGACGTGTTTATGCGCTTGTTAAAAAAACAGGCACAATTTCTTGTGCCTGTGCGGTTATTTTGTCGGAGCGGGCTGTTCCGCGGGCTTCTCTTTTTCGAGATGCGCCAGATCCAGCGCGATTTTCACCGTTTCATCAAGATACGGATCCGGCTCCTGATAATCTTTTGGCAGATCGTCGAGTTTGCTGAGCGGCGGTTTTCCTTCACGCTTAAAGCGATCGTTGATACGCGCCAGGCGCATCGCATCATCTTCGTTATTCTCTTTTTCACGCTGCGCGAAATTGAGCGAGACTATGTTGCGCTTGTCCTTCATCGCATTGAAGCGGGCAATATCCTTAAGGATATACTGGAACTCAGGATCGCTGGCAATACGCGCATTGTGCGCTTTCAGCAGTTCAGGACCGAACGGCCTGAGATCGTCCGATTTCACGTAGGTTGCCGCATCAATGCTATCCCACGGCAGCGCGTTGTCTTCGAACTTCTCACCGGTTTCCGTCTCTTCATTCCCGGTCGGCATGATGATATCCGGCGTAACCCCTTTACGCTGGGTACTGCCGCCGTTTACCCGGTAGAACTTCTGAATCGTGTACTGCACCGATCCCAGCGCAGGCCACTCCGGACGCAGCATCTGATCGTAAATACGGTTCAGAGAGCGGTATTGCTGTACCGTCCCTTTACCGAAAGTGGGTTCGCCCACAATCAGCGCCCGTCCGTAATCCTGCATTGCCGCCGCGAAGATTTCCGAAGCCGATGCGCTGAAGCGATCGACCAGCACCACCAGCGGACCTTTGTAGTAAACAACGCCGTCGGTATCGCTGTCTTCGCGCACTTTGCCGTTATTGTCGCGCACCTGAACGACCGGACCCGCAGGGATAAACAGGCCGGAAAGCGAAACCGCCTCGGTCAGCGCGCCGCCGCCGTTGGTGCGCAGATCGATAACGATGCTGCTGACGTTCTGTTTTTCCAGCTTCTGCAACTGGACTTTGACATCTTCCGTCAGACCGACATAGAAGCCCGGAATATCCAGCACGCCGACCTTCTCTTTACCCACCGTCTTCACGGACATTTTAACCGCCCGATCTTCAAGGCGAATGCGCTCGCGCGTCAGGGTAACGATACGGGTTTTGGTTCCCTTGCCGGCAGGCAGAATTTCCAGACGAACCTTGCTGCCTTTCGGCCCTTTAATCAGGGCGACAACGTCATCCAGGCGCCAGCCAATCACATCGACCATGCCCTTGCCCGCTTGCCCCACGCCGACAATGCGATCGCCAACGCTAATCGCCTTGCTTTTCGCCGCCGGGCCGCCCGCGACCATCGAATTAATGACCGTATAGTCTTCATCCATCTGTAATACCGCGCCGATACCTTCGAGAGAGAGGCTCATTTCGGTATTAAACTGCTCGGTATTGCGTGGCGAGAGGTAGTTGGTATGCGGATCGATTTCACGGGCAAACGCCGTCATCGCCAGAGAAAAGACGTCTTCGCTGTTGGTCTGCGTCAGGCGGCGAATGGCGGATTTATAGCGGCGCGTCAGCGTCTCGCGAATTTCTTTATCAGTTTTGCCGGTCAGCTTCAGGCTTAATTCGTCGAATTTTACCTTTCCGTCCCACAGCGCGTTCAGTTCGGCCTCATTTTTCGGCCAGGGCGCTTTGCTGCGGTCCAGATTAAAGTTGTCGTTGCCGGTAAAGTCCATCGGACGTTCCAGCACCTTCAGCGCATACTGGTAGCGCTCGAAACGGCGCTTCTGCGCCAGATTGTAGAGATCGTAAAAGACGTCAAGCTTTCCCGTGCGTAGCTCATCGCCGATGTCGCCTTTTTTCTTCGCGAACTGCGCCACATCTTCAGCCAGCAGAACGTTGTGGCTGTAGTCGAGCAAATTCAGGTAACGATCGAAAATTTTGGCGGAAAAGTCCGCATCGAGATCGAACTGACGGTAGTGCGAGCGCGTAAAACGCGACGTTATACGTTCGCTCACGGTCGCATGTTGCGTTTCTTCCTTAAGGAGCGGAATTTGATCGGCACGCGTAATGTCGTCTACAGCGAAGGTCTGGCCTGCTATCGCAAGCAGGCCAGCTAACGCGGTAAGCCTAAAAAATCTGTTCATGCCAGGCCTGGCCTCCGTTTCAGAACACCAGGTGTTCTGCGCGTACAATCAAAGACATACCCGAATTCAGCTGTACACGGACGCCATCTTTGGTGATTTCTAATACGGTGGCATCCATCGCATCGTTGCCTGCTTTCACCTTCAGAGACTGCCCTACGCTCAGAACGGAAATGTCCGATACCGGCGTCAGTTTCTCCTCACGAGGCGCACGCGGAGCTTTAGCTGCCGGTTTTTCAGTACGCGGTTTACGTTCGGTCACGTCTTTACGGCGCGGCGCCGGACGCGGCTTACGCTCGCGACGCGGGGCGTCTGCGGTTTCGCCTGCGGCAGCGGCAGCTTCGCGTTTTTTCGCTTGCTGTTCGGCACGCTGCGCCTGAACGCGGGCTTTCGCCTCTTCCAGCTGCTTACGCGCGTGTTCAACGTGCTGCTCATCCAGCTCACCGCAAGGATTGCCGTCGAGATCCACACGCGTCGCGCCCGGCTTAACGCCGTAAAGGTAGCGCCAGCTGGAGGTATAAAGACGCAAAGCGGAACGGAGTTGCGTTTTGCTGAGGTTCATTTCGCCCCCAATACGCTCTACCAGATCCTGAAAAATGCCAATTTTCAGCGGGCGCGCTTCACCTTCCGCGCTAAAACACTGCGGAAAACGTTCGGCCAGAAACGCGATAACTTCTTTACTGCTATTCAACTTAGGTTGATTTTCCATGAAATTTCCTGATTACAACGGACGTAGCCAACAAGCCGCAGGCATGAACAGGCGTCATTATAATGACGCCATCAGTAATTGCTACGTTATCCGTTGATTATCCTGCGACGCTCGCAAAGAATTTTTTGTAATCCGACGCTGCAAGCACGGTTTCAAGCAGAACGACAAGCTGGCGAAGCCCCGCTTCATCTTCTGCGGTGAAGCGGCCAAACGCCGTACTGTCGATGTCAAGCACGCCGATAAGCTGTTGATTTACCGTAATCGGCAGCACGATTTCGGCGTTACTGGCGGCATCGCAGGCGATGTGCCCGTCGAAGGCGTGAACGTCATCAATACGCTGCACCTGGTTTTGCGCGATCGCCGTGCCGCAAACGCCACGCCCGACCGGGATACGCACGCAGGCGATTTTGCCCTGAAACGGACCTAATACCAGCGTGTCGTTTTCGAGCAGATAAAAACCGGCCCAGTTCACTTCCGCAAGTCTTTCGTACAAGAGCGCGCTGGTATTCGCCAGCGTCGCCAGGAAACTGCTTTCCCCTGCCATTAGGGCCTGAAAATCGCGGTGCAGATCCGCGTAAAGCTCTGTTTTGTTCATTATATAATCACTTAGTTGTCTTACCTAAACTGCCAGCCTATTAAAATAAGCATTAAATGCGTTATTGCTCAAGATCATTCCCGTCATGAGTTAAGATTACATAAATCTAACATTTTGAAACACGATACATGGCTCTTAAGACGCAACGGATTACGCCAACAAAAAAAATAGCGATCTGGTCCATTAGCGAAGCGCTTCCGCGTGCTCACTATCAGCGTTGCCCTCAGTGCGATATGCTGTTTAGCCTGCCGAAAATGCGCTCGCACCAGAGCGCTTACTGTCCGCGCTGCCAGGCGAAAATTCGCGACGGCCGCGACTGGTCGCTGACCCGGCTGGCGGCGATGGCGGTCACCATGCTGCTGCTGATGCCTTTTGCCTGGGGCGAGCCGCTGCTGCGCATCTTTCTGCTGGGGATCCGCATAGACGCCAACGTGATGCAGGGGATCTGGCAGATGACCAGCCAGGGCGATCCCATAACCGCAGCGATGGTGTTTTTTGGCGTCGTCGGCGCGCCGTTAATTCTGGTGACCTCCATCGCTTATCTGTGGTTTGGTAATATCCTCGGGATGAATTTACGCCCTGTCCTGCTGATGCTGGAAAGGCTGAAAGAGTGGGTGATGCTGGATATCTATCTGGTCGGCATCGGCGTCGCCTCGATTAAGGTTCAGGATTACGCTTATTTACAGCCCGGCGTCGGACTTTTCGCCTTCATCGCGCTGGTGCTGCTGAGCGTTCTGACCCTCTCGCATCTTAACGTCGAGCAGCTCTGGGAAAGGTTTTATCCGCAGCGTCCGGCAAACCGGGCGGATGAAAAACTGCGCGTCTGTCTCGGCTGCCATTTTACCGGCTATCCTGATCCGCGGGGCCGCTGCCCGCGCTGTCATATCCCGCTTCGCGAACGCCGAAATCAGAGTCTGCAAAAATGCTGGGCGGCGCTGCTGGCGTCGATCGTTTTCCTGTTGCCTGCTAACCTTTTGCCTATCTCAGTGATTTATATCAACGGCGGACGTCAGGAAGACACGATTATGTCCGGCATTATGTCGCTGGCAAGCAGCAATATCGCCGTCGCCGCTATCGTCTTTATTGCCAGTATTCTGGTGCCGTTCACCAAAGTGATCGTCATGTTTACTCTGCTTCTCAGCATTCATTTCAAATGCGAGCAGGGGCTGCGTACGCGTATACAGCTGTTGCGACTGGTCACCTGGATTGGCCGCTGGTCGATGCTGGATCTGTTTGTGATTGCGTTAACCATGTCGCTGATAAACCGCGACCAGATACTTGCTTTTACGATGGGACCGGCTGCGTTTTATTTCGGCGCAGCGGTAATTTTGACTATTCTTGCTGTGGAATGGCTGGACAGCCGATTACTTTGGGATGCACATGAGTCAGGAAACGCCCGCTTCGCAGACTGAAGCGCAAATTAAAACGAAACGCCGTATCTCGCCTTTCTGGCTACTGCCGCTCATCGCTCTGATGATTGCGGGCTGGCTGATATGGAACAGCTATGAAGATCGGGGCAATACCGTCACCATCGACTTCCAGTCGGCAGACGGTATCGTGCCAGGCCGAACGCCCGTGCGTTATCAGGGCGTTGAGGTGGGCACCGTCCAGGACGTCAGTCTGAGTAAAGATCTGCGCAAAATTGAAGTGCGGGTCAGCATTAAGTCGGATATGAAAGACGCTCTGCGTGCGGAGACACAGTTCTGGCTGGTGACGCCGAAAGCCTCTCTGGCGGGCGTTTCAGGACTGGATGCGCTGGTCGGCGGCAACTATATCGGCATGATGCCCGGCAAAGGGGAAGAGCAGGATCACTTCGTCGCTCTGGATACCCAGCCGAAATATCGACTTGATAACGGCGATTTAATGATTCATCTGAACGCCCCGGATCTTGGCTCGCTGAACAGCGGTTCGCTGGTCTACTTCCGCAAAATCCCGGTGGGTAAAGTCTACGACTACAGCATCAACCCGAACAAAGAGAGGGTCACCATTGACGTGCTGATCGATCGTCGCTTTACCAGTCTGGTGAAAAAAGGCAGTCGCTTCTGGAACGTATCCGGCGTTGACGCCAACGTCAGCCTGAGCGGCGCGAAGGTGAAGCTGGAAAGCCTTGCCGCGCTGGTCAACGGCGCGATAGCCTTCGACTCGCCTCAGGAATCGAAAGCGGCGGAGCAGGACGATACCTTTGGTCTGTATGAGGATTTAGCGCACAGCCAGCGCGGGGTGATCGTTAAGCTTCAGCTACCCAGCGGCGAGGGGCTGAAAGCGGACTCCACGCCGCTGATGTACCAGGGGCTGGAAGTGGGCGAACTGACCAAACTGAATTTACAGCCCGGCGGCAAAGTGACCGGCGAAATGACCGTCGACCCCAGCGTGGTGACATTACTGCGGGAAAATACGCGTATTGAGCTGCGTAGCCCCAGGCTCTCCCTGAGCGACGCCAACGTCAGCGCTCTGCTGACCGGAAAAACCTTTGAGCTGGTGCCAGGCGACGGCGAGCCGCGCAACGAATTTATGGTGGTTCCTGGCGAAAAAGCGCTGCTGCATGAACCAAACGTGCTGACGTTCACCCTCACCGCGCCGGAAAGCTACGGCATCGACGCGGGTCAGCCGCTGATTCTCCACGGCGTACAGGTGGGACAGGTCATCGACCGCAAACTCACCAGCAAAGGGGTGACCTTTAACGTGGCTGTCGATCCGCAGCATCGCGATCTGGTCAAGGGCGACAGCAAGTTTGTGGTGAACAGCCGGGTGGATGTGAAGGTCGGGCTGGACGGCGTGGAGTTCCTTGGCGCCAGCGCCAGTGAGTGGATCAACGGCGGTATTCGCATTCTCCCCGGCAGCAAAGGCGAAATGAAAACCAGCTATCCGCTGTATGCCAACCTGGAAAAAGCGGTAGAAAATAGCCTCAGCGATCTGCCCACCACCACCCTGACGCTCAGCGCGGAAACGCTGCCGGACGTACAGGCGGGTTCAGTTGTGCTGTACCGTAAATTTGAGGTTGGCGAAGTGATCACCGTGCGCCCGCGCGCCAACGCATTTGATATCGAGCTGCACATCAAGCCGGAATATCGTCACCTGCTGACCAGCAACAGCGTATTCTGGGCGGAAGGCGGCGCGAAAGTCCAGCTCAACGGCAGCGGCCTGACCGTTCAGGCCTCCCCCCTGTCGCGCGCACTGAAAGGCGCTATCAGCTTCGATAATCTGAGCGGCGCGAGCGCCAGCCAGCGTAATGGCGATAAGCGCATTCTGTACGCTTCCGAAACCGCCGCCCGCGCCGTCGGCGGCCAGATCACGCTGCACGCCTTCGATGCCGGAAAACTGGCGGAGGGGATGCCGATTCGCTATCTCGGTATTGATATCGGGCAGATCCAGACGCTGGAACTGATTACCTCACGCAACGAAGTACAGGCGAAAGCGGTGCTTTATCCGGAATATGTGAAAACCTTTGCCCGCGCCGGCACCCGTTTTTCCGTGATCACGCCGCAAATTTCCGCCGCCGGGGTGGAGCATCTCGATACTATCCTGCAACCGTATATCAACGTCGAGCCGGGCCGGGGAGAGTCGCGCCGCAACTTTGAGTTGCAGGAGGCCACCATCACCGATTCGCGTTACCTCGACGGCCTGAGCATCGTGGTGGAAGCGCCGGAAGCCGGTTCGCTGGCGATCGGCACACCGGTGCTGTTCCGCGGAATTGAGGTTGGCACGGTAACCGGGATGACGCTCGGCTCGCTCTCTGACCGGGTGATGATCGCCCTGCGCATCAGCCAGCGCTACCAGCATCTGGTACGCAATAACTCGATGTTCTGGCTGGCTTCCGGCTACAGTCTGGACTTTGGTCTGACCGGCGGCGTGGTGAAAACCGGCACCTTCAACCAGTTTATTCGCGGCGGCATTGCCTTTGCCACCCCACCGGGAACACCGCTGGCGCCGAAAGCGCAGGCGGGCAAACACTTCCTGTTGCAGGAAAGCGAACCGAAAGAGTGGCGCGAGTGGGGAACCGCTCTGCCGCGCTAACCCCTGTGCTCCGACGTACTCGCGCCGGAGCCTTTATGCTACACTGCGCGCCTGTTTTACTGTCGGTGGTGCCCCCTGGTGACTCAACACGCTGTTTATCTTCCTGAAGCCTTTCTCTCGCAAATGCGCGAGGCGATGCCTGCGAACCTCTCTTTCGACGATTTTCTCGCAGCCTGCCAGCGCCCGCTGCGCCGGAGTATCCGCGTGAATACGCTTAAAATTTCGGTCGCGGATTTTCTCGCCCTCACTGCCTCGTATGGCTGGTCGCTGACGCCTGTTCCGTGGTGTGCGGAAGGGTTCTGGATCGCGCGTGAAGATGAAGAGACGCTGCCGCTGGGCAGTACCGCCGAGCATCTGAGTGGCCTGTTTTATATTCAGGAAGCCAGCTCGATGCTGCCGGTCGCCGCGCTGTTTGCCGACGGTAATGCGCCGGAACGCGTAATGGACGTGGCGGCTGCGCCAGGTTCAAAAACGACGCAAATTGCCGCGCGTATGGGCAATCGCGGCGCAATTCTGGCTAATGAATACTCCGCCAGCCGGGTGAAGGTTCTCCATGCCAATATCAGCCGCTGCGGGATCGGCAACGTCGCCCTCACCCATTTTGATGGTCGCGTATTTGGCGCGGCGCTGCCGGAGATGTTTGACGCGATCCTGCTCGATGCCCCCTGCTCGGGAGAAGGCGTGGTGCGTAAAGATCCGAACGCGCTGAAAAACTGGTCCGTGGAGAGCAATCAGGAGATAGCCGCCACCCAGCGGGAACTGATCGACAGCGCCTTTCACGCGCTGCGCCCGGGCGGCGTGCTGGTCTATTCCACCTGTACGCTTAATCGTGAGGAAAATGAATCCGTCGTGCACTGGCTGAAAGAAACCTATCCGGATGCGGTGGAATTTATGCCGCTGGGCGATCTTTTTGCGCAGGCGTCGCTGGCGCAGACGGCGGAGGGATTCCTGCACGTTTTCCCGCAGATTTATGATTGTGAAGGCTTCTTCGTTGCGCGACTGCGTAAAACGGCTTCGCTGCCCCCCCTGCCCGCGCCGAAGTATAAGGTCGGCACTTTTCCTTTCACTCCGGTCAACGCTCGCGAGGCGGCAAAGATTACCGGGGCGGCCAACGCTGTCGGCCTTCGCTGGGAAGACAACCTGCGCCTCTGGCAGCGGGATAAAGAACTCTGGCTGTTCCCCACGGCGATTGAAGCGCTGATCGGAAAAGTCCGCTTCTCGCGTATTGGCATCAGGCTTGCGGAGACTCATAACAAAGGTTTCCGCTGGCAGCACGAAGCGGTCATTGCTCTCGCTGACGTGAGTCACCATAACGCCTTAGAGCTGACGCATCAGGAAGCCGAGGAGTGGTATCGCGGGCGCGACATCTGGCCGCAGAGTATGCCCGCCGCCGACGAGGTGCTGGTCACCTGTCAACATCAGCCGACGGGACTTGCCCGGCGTATCGGTTCGCGGCTGAAAAACAGCTACCCGCGGGAACTGGTCCGCGACGGTAAACTGTTTGCCGGTAAGCAGTGAGGTAAAGAAATTTAGGCATTTTTTGACTGGCGCTTTTGCCTGCATTGGCTACGCTGAAAAATGGGCGACTAAACTGGTCGTACCACAAACAGCCTATCAACGGAGAGCACGATGATGAAAACCAGTGTACGCATTGGCACCTTTGAAATCGATGATGCCGAGTTACATGGCGAGTCGCCGGGAGACCGAACGTTAACCATCCCGTGTAAATCTGACCCGGATTTATGTATGCAACTCGATGCCTGGGATGATGAAACCAGCATCCCCGCTATCCTCAACGGAGAACATTCGGTGCTGTACCGCAACCATTACGATCAACAGACTGATGCCTGGATCATGCGTCTTGCCTGATCCAAAAAGAACCCGTCGGCGCGGCGGGTTATTTATTTCAAGTTTCCCCCTTCCGACAATTCCTCCTACACTATTGATACGGCTGTACAAATAGAGGATGGAATGTTCGCTCTGGTCTTGTTTGTATGTTATCTGGATGGCGGCTGCGAAGATATCGTCGTGGACGTTTACGATACGGAACAACAATGCATGTATTCGATGGACGATCAGCGGATTCGCCAGGGCGGCTGTTTTCCGGTGGAAGACTTTATCGATGGTTTCTGGATGCCCGCGCAACAGTACAGCGATTTTTAATTATTGTTGCTGCGCCCGCCATCGATTTTCCGATAAACATTCTCCGGCTGTTTCATAAGCGCAGTGTCCTCAGTCACGACCTAACAAAAATTTAACAATAGCAGCAAAAAACGCTGGACGTTTATGGGCAGGAATGGGTATGGTTTAACCAGGACGCGGAGCGTGGAGGCTGTTTGCCTCAGGAGAGTCGTTCTGGGTTCGACAGATAAAAAGAGACCGAATACGATTCCTGTATTCGGTCCAGGGAAATGGCTCTTGGGAGAGAGCCGTGCGCTAAAAGTTGGCATTAATGCAGGCTAAGTCGCCTTGCCTTATAAGAATAGATGACGACGCCAGGTTTTCCAGTCCGTGACGAAAGTGACTGGAAAAAAAGGCCATTTGTCATTTGCTGAAAAGTAAAAAACCGCAACGTCATCCTGGCGATGGTTGCGGTTTTTTATTGTAAATCATGTAGATACTTTTGGCAGTTAACAGAGTTTTTCTGCGCGTTCGATAAAGGGCGCGAGACTCATTTTCTCCCCCGGCTTCGCCGGATCGTCAATCTGAATCACGCTGATGGGCTGCGCGTTAGTTTTCCCGCTTGCCACTTGTTCCTGCGCCACGTCGTTTAGCGGGTACTGAACCAGAGTGCTGGGGTTAATCACGTACAGCGCCTTTCCCGGCCGGCACGTCAGCATCACTTCTTCACGGTTAAAAGCCCACTTGTCTTTACCGATTTCAAAGCGGCTTACCGTAATAACCTGCGGTGCCGCCAGCGCTGCGCCAGAAGCCGTCAGCAGCAGCAATGAAAGAATCACTTTTTTCATGAATTTAGCCTGTCCTTCAGAACGGTTCCAGCGTCGCGAGCAGACTGATAATCGCCAGCACAACGGCGCCCATTCCCCATTCGATTTTCGTCATCCAGATAAAATACTGATTTATGCGGCGGCTACTCTGCCGCATTCGTGGTACCAGAACATACCGATTCGCCAGCGCGATTGCCACCATTAGCATGACAAGTGCGCTCTTTAATAACAGCAGCTGCCCCCAGCCGGTAAGCCAGGGGGCGGAAATTCCCTGAATGAGCAGCACATTGGCGATACCGGTCAGCAACACGCCCGCCACCGCGATATGCCCATAGCGCGAGAAGCGCATCATGGCGGCAGTCGCCGGTTGGCGCCAGCGCCCTTTCGCCAGTCGCATACAGTAAATCACCGGCAACAGCCCGCCAAACCAGGCCGCCGCGCAGAGCAGATGCAGGGCGTGATTGATGCGCTGTAGCACGCCCATAACCCCCGTATGCAGCGTGGCATGTCCGACGCCCGCTAACAGAATAAACTGCGCGACGGTCAGAATGAGCAGCAGACGCGATAAGGCACGCGGTACGACCAGCGTGGCCGCCAGCATCACCAGCGCCAGCACAATCTGCCAGAGCCAGACGCCGCCGAAACGGGTCTGTAATACGGCCAGCCAGATCGGGGCTGAGAATACATCCTGCCAGCCGGAGCCCATTAATCCGCCCTGTACGGCCAGCATGATTGTCGCGCTGATAAAACTTGCGGTAGCGGCAATTTGCTGCAGACGTAAAAAACGACGGTTCATCAGACGGCGCAGCGTGTACGGCGCCAGCCACGCGCCGTACAGCGCGCAGCCAAATACCAGCATCAGCGCGGAAAAATGGATGAAGCGTAGCGTGACCCAGCTCAGCGTCAACATGGTTACTTCACGCTAAAGGTGTACTGCCCTTTGGTTTTATGGCCATCCACGGACACCACGTGCCAGTCCACCGTATAGGCGCCAGGCTTGAGCGCTTCGTCAAGCGGAACGATCAGCTGCGTATGATCCTGTTCGTTGCGCTTTGCCGGTCGGGTTTTAATCCCCTCCTGTTTCGGGCCGGTAATCGTCGCACCGCTGAATCCCGGTTCGATACCTTCAGAAAAGTTCAGCGTCAGCGCCTGCGGCGCGGCGGTAACGGCTGCATTTGCCGCCGGATACTGATGGGTAAGATGCGCATGGGCCCAGACGACGGGAGTCGTCAGCATGGTTATCAGAAAAAAAAGCGAATTTCGTCGTGTGCGAGCAGGGGTAACCATATCAACTATTCCTTTTTGTTATGTCGTGGTTTAAAAGGATAACCTCCTGGATTGTTTGAGTCGAGAAACAACATTGCGGCTTGCCATTACCGCGGACTCTTAGTAACTTTTGCGCGCATCACAAAAGGAGCAGCCCATGCAAAAAAATCTCGCGCAACTCGAACAAACCGAGATGGATAAAGTTAACGTTGACCTGGCGGCTGCCGGGGTGGCGTTTAAAGAGCGCTACAACATGCCCGTCGTTGCCGAAGCGGTGGAGCGTGAACAGCCGGAACACCTGCGCGCCTGGTTTCGCGAGCGCCTGATTGCCCATCGCCTGAACTCAGTCAACCTTTCGCGTTTACCTTATGAACCGAAAGTTAAATAATGCTTTGATATAAAATTACATTTCCTTACATATTGCCTGTTACAGTATAAGCAAATTCTTAAACCACTATTGATGGTCGTTTACAGGCACTATGAAAAGGAAATCATTATGTCGCTCTGGAAAATAGCAGCCGCGCAGTACGAACCACTGAAATTATCGTTCCGCGAGCATGTCGCACATCATCTCGAGTTTATTAAAGCGGCAGCCCAGCACAACTGCGATCTGCTGGTATTTCCCGCCCTTTCGTTATCAGGCTATTCAGAGGCCCATAAGCCGTTACCCGCGCCGCCCGATAGCAGCCTGCTCCAGCCGCTTGCCACGGCGGCCACTAAGCATCGCATGACCATCATCGCCGGTCTGCCGGTCGAGCATAAAAATCGCTTTGTCAGAGGTATCGCCGTTTTTTCTCCGGGTAGCACCGTCCCGCGCACCTACCCTCACAGCCTCGGCGCCTGTCTGTGCAACGATCTGAAGACCATCAGCGTGCTGGATCAAAAGCCGAAAGGCATCGATATGGATCCCGACTTTTCGCTTTTCACCACCAGCCAAAGCGTTGGCGAACCCGAGCTGTTAAGTTCCGCTTCATGTCTGCAGCACTTCTCGCACCGCTTTTCAATCCCCGTACTGATGGCTAACGCACGCGGCAGCAGCGCGCTATGGGATGAAAGCGGACAGCTGATTGTCCGCGCCGACCGCGGTTCGCTGTTATTAACCGGACAACGAACGCCGCAGGGTTGGCAAGGCGATATCATTCCATTACGCTAGTCTTTTTCGGTCTGGAGTTTTTATGCTGCGCATCATCGATACAGAGACCTGCGGCCTGCAGGGAGGAATTGTTGAGATCGCCTCAGTAGACGTGGTTGACGGCAAAATCGTCAACCCGATGAGCCATCTGGTGCGTCCCGACCGGCCTATCTCGCCGCAGGCGATGGCGATACATCGCATTACCGAAGCGATGGTGGCAGATAAGCCGTGGATTGAAGATATCATTCCGCACTATTACGGCAGTGAATGGTATGTGGCGCACAACGCGAGTTTCGACAGTCGTGTGCTGCCGGAGATGCCCGGCGAATGGATTTGCACCATGAAGCTGTCGCGCCGGCTGTGGCCGGGCATCAAATACAGCAACATGGCGCTGTATAAATCCCGTAAGCTGAATGTGCAAACGCCTGCCGGACTGCATCATCACCGCGCGTTATACGACTGCTATATTACGGCGGCGCTGCTCATTGATATTATGAACACGTCGGGCTGGACGCCGGAGCAAATGGTGGAGATCACCGGACGCCCGGCGCTGCTTACCACATTCAGCTTCGGCACATACCGTGGCAAAGCGGTTTCAGAAGTCGCAAAGCGCGATCCCGGCTATCTGCGCTGGTTATTTAATAACCTTGACAGCATGAGCCCGGAGCTGCGGTTAACGCTGAAGCACTACCTGGAAAATGCCTGAGGTTCCCCCTGCCCCGGCAGCGTCCCCTGCGCCAGGCCAATCAGGAAAGCGAACTCCAGCGCCACCCCTTCGTAAGATTTAAAGCGGCCTGATTTACCGCCGTGACCGGAATCCATGTCGGTACATAGCAGCAGCAGATGGTCATCGGTTTTCAGTTCGCGCAGTTTCGCCACCCATTTCGCCGGTTCCCAGTATTGCACTTGCGAATCGTGCAGCCCGGTGGTGACCAGCATATGAGGATAAGCCTGCGCGGTGACGTTATCGTAAGGGCTGTAGCTCTTCATGTAGGCGTAATATTGCGGATCTTCCGGATTCCCCCACTCCTCAAACTCTCCTGTGGTCAGAGGGATGGATTCATCAAGCATGGTGGTCACTACATCGACAAACGGAACCTGCGCAATCACGCCGTGAAAAAGATCCGGGCGTTCATTGATGGCCACGCCCATCAGCATCCCGCCGGCGCTGCCACCCATCGCGTAACAGAGTGACGGTGCGCCGTAGCCCTGGGCGATCAGCGCATCGCAGGCATCGAGATAATCATTAAAGGTATTGCGCTTTTTCAAAAATTTGCCGTCTTCATACCACTGCTGGCCCAGTTCGCCGCCGCCGCGCACGTGGACGATGGCGTAGACGAAGCCGCGATCCAGCAGGCTTAACCGGCTGCTGCTGAAATCAGCGTCGATACAGGAACCGTAGGAGCCATAGCCGTACACCAGCAGCGGATTCTGCCCTTTACGAAAATACTTGCGGTGATAGACCAGCGATACCGGCACCTCGACGCCGTCGCGGGCGGTGATCCACACGTGCTCGCTGCGGTAGTCCGCGGCGTCAAAGCCGGGCACCTCCGTCTGCTTGATAACCCGGCGCTCACCGGTGTCCATATCCAGCTCGAACAGCGTGTCAGGCGTGGTCATTGACGAATAGCCATAGCGCAGGCGCGACGTTTCCGGTTCCGGATTATAAGCAAGCCAGGTGACATAAGCCGGATCGTCAAAAGCGATGCCGATCACTTCACGGGTTTTCCGGTTGATTTGCCGCAGGCTGGTCAATCCGCGCTGCCGCTCTTCCACCACCAGCCAGTCGGTAAAAAGCGTAAAGCCTTCCAGCATTATTGTCTCACGCGGCGCGATCAGCGTTTCCCACTGTTTTTCGTCACGTACGCGAGTGCGGTACAGGCCGAAGTTTTTACCGTCGCGATTGGAACGCAGGTAAAACTTATGCTGATAGTGATCCAGGCTGTACTCATGATCCTTGCGCCGCGCTAAAAAAACAAACGGTTCGGCGTAGGCCAGTTCCGCATCCAGCAGTAGCACTTCGCTGGTGGTCGCGCTGCCGAGATGGATCACGATGTAATGTTGAGAGGTGGTTTTATGCAGGCTGACGTAGAAGGTATCGTCTTTCTCTTCATAGACCAGCTCATCATGGGCCGACGGGGTGCCGACGGTGTGACGCCAGACCTGATAAGGCAACAGCGTCGTGGTATGTTTGCGTACGTAGTAAAAGGTCAGTGAATCATTCGCCCAGACGAACTCGGGAGCAACGTTGTCCAGCATCTCCGGATACCAGTTGCCGCTCTCAAGATTGCGAAAACGGATGCCATACTGGCGGCGGGACAGAAAATCTTCCGCAATCGCCATAATGGTGTTATCCGGGGTGATCGCCAGCCCGCCAAGAGTATAAAATTCGCTGTGCGCCGCCCGTTTGTTGCCGTCTAATAACGTTTCCCATTCATCCCACTCTTCGTTCAGCGCCGACTGACGCTGATAAATGGCGTACTCGCAGCCGGGCTCATAAACGTGGCGGTAACGATAGCCGTTCTTCACATATGGCGCGGAGACTTCGCGGGGCGGGATACGATCGATAATCTCCTTCAGCACGCGATCCTGTAACGCCTGCTGGGTGGACATAATCCGGTGCCCGTAACTGTTTTCCTGGTTCAGGTAGTCAAGCACTTCAGGCTGCGAACGGGTATCGTCGCGCAGCCAGTAATAATTATCAATGCGTGTATCGCCATGAACCGTCATGGCGTAGGGAATACGATTGGCTTTCGGCAGCATGTCACTGTTCTTTCGTGATTATACATCTTCTAAGGGTGGCAAAACTCACGAATGATGCAAGCGAAACATGCTGCATCCGGAGTATTAGCCGGGTAACGCCAGCTTCTGCTGTTTCAGATCCTGCTCAATGCCGTCGCGGACATCCTGCGGGATCTTCAGCGCGTCGCCGAGCGCGTTGAGGTAGCTACGCTCCATAAAGTGGTCGATATCAATCGCCGCGCAGCTCAGGAAATAGACTTCCAGCGCTTCCTCTTCATTGCGGATGCCCTGCGCCAGACGCTGGGGATCGAGCGGCTGTTCAATCGCCTTTTCAATAAGCGCCCGCCCTTGCTGTTCCACCCCTGCGTCACGCAGTTGTTGTTCGATAGCCGCACGCTCTTTCGCGTCGATATGACCGTCGCTTTTCGCTGCGAATACCAGCGCGAGAATCAGACGCTCGGTGCGCACATCCAGCGGCGAGCTTTGTTCGCCAAACTGCGGTTCATCCTGATGCGCGGCTCGGATTTTATCTTTGTACTTATTCCATAAAACGGTGCCGGCAACCGCCCCGCCGCCCATCAGCAGCGCGCTGGTGCCATATTTGCTGAGTAATTTCCGAGATGATTTATTGGCGACCAGTAAGCCTGCCAGACCGCCGAGCGCGCCGGGAACCAGCAGTTTACTGAGTCCTTGCTCGCCGGAGGATAAAGAGGACGATCCGCTCTGCCCGAGCAACGATTGTAATTGATTAAGCCAGTTAGCCATTTTTGCCCCTCAAGTACTGACAATGAATTGTCAAAGCGTACCCGAGGGGATGTCAGGAAATGTCTTTCCCGGCAAAAGATGCGCAAATTATAGCGTTACTGCGGCAGGTATTCCGCCGTACCCGCTTTGCAATCTACATTGACTGTATAATGGATATCGGCGCTTTTACCGCGCACGGTGAGCGGCACTCGCCACTTACCGTCCTGGCCGGTAATCTCTTTTGGGTTAACCCACGCCACGGGGTCGGCCTGCCCGACATGTTTCTGATCATCGGGCCAGCGCGCGATGCGGTTTTGCTGGTAGTCTCGTTTCACGCTTGCCGCAATGCCGTCGGCATCCAGCCCTTCGCAGCGGGGGAAGGTTACCGTTTTACTGCCCGTTTCTGCCGCATACGCCGACAGGGTGGCGGAAAGCAGCAGCAGACTCAGCAGGGCTCCTGTTTTGTTCATCTTTTTCTCCTTCGCACAATGACTCAGGAAAAAGCATGGTACAAAACGACAGGAGCGCAAGTCAGGCTCAGGCGGCCCGGCTGTCGTCCTGCTCAGACTCAACCGCCTGCGGCGACGGCAGTTTGCCGGTTTTGAGGATGACGCTCAGAACATCTTTCTGCTCCGCCAGCCACAGAGAGAGCGCCTCGCGCTGCTCGTCTTCCAGCGTTAACGGCGACTGTTCAAGCCAGGTATCAAGCAGATCCGCCGTGTCCAGCATCTTGTCATACGCATCGGCTTCCTTTTTGCTGGTAAATGACATTTTTTCCACACCCTCACGAATGACTACGTATTTAACTTCAACCGCCATTTTGCAGCCTCTCAATATTACTGTAATTATGTACAGTATATTCTATTTCCCTCCTGAAATCAAGCTGGTAATAAAGACAGACGCAAACGTTTTCGTATATACTGCGGGCAAATTTATCGGGGGATATTTTTATGACGTTATTAGGCACTGCGCTGCGTCCGGCGGCCACTCGGGTGATGTTATTGGGTTCCGGAGAACTGGGAAAAGAGTTGGCGATCGAGTGCCAGCGACTTGGCGTTGAAGTCATTGCCGTCGATCGCTATGCCGATGCGCCAGCGATGCATGTGGCGCACCGTTCTCACACGATCAATATGCTGGATGGCGACGCGCTTCGCCGGGTAGTCGAGCTGGAAAAACCGCACTTTATCGTGCCGGAAATTGAAGCCATCGCCACGGAGATGCTGGTAACGCTGGAACAGGAGGGAGTGAACGTGGTTCCCTGTGCTCGTGCGACGCAGCTGACGATGAACCGCGAGGGCATTCGCCGTCTGGCGGCGGAGGAGCTGAAATTACCCACTTCCACCTTCCGTTTTGCCGATAGTGAAAGCAGCTTCCGTCAGGCCGTGGATGAAATTGGCTATCCGTGCATTGTTAAGCCGGTGATGAGTTCTTCAGGCAAAGGGCAAAGCTTTATTCGTTCAGCCGAACAGCTGGCGCAGGCGTGGGACTATGCGCAGCAAGGCGGTCGCGCGGGCGCCGGGCGGGTGATCGTCGAAGGCGTGGTGGACTTTGATTTCGAAATTACGCTGCTCACCGTCAGCGCCGTCGATGGCGTTCATTTCTGCGCGCCGGTAGGCCATCGCCAGCAGGATGGCGACTACCGTGAATCCTGGCAGCCACAGCAGATGAGCGAGCTGGCGCTGGCGCGCGCGCAGGAAATCGCGCGTAAAGTCGTTCTGGCGTTAGGCGGTTATGGCCTGTTTGGCGTAGAGCTGTTCGTTTGCGGCGATGAGGTTATTTTTAGCGAAGTCTCCCCTCGCCCGCACGACACCGGCATGGTGACGCTGATTTCTCAGGATCTGTCGGAGTTCGCCCTTCACGTGCGCGCCTTTCTCGGCCTGCCCGTCGGCGGCATTCGCCAGTATGGCCCGGCCGCATCGGCGGTGATCCTGCCGCAACTGACCAGCCGGAACGTGACGTTCGATAACGTTCAGGCCGCCGTTGGCGCGGGTTTACAGCTACGTTTGTTCGGCAAGCCGGACATTGACGGCAGCCGTCGGTTGGGCGTCACGCTCGCGACCGGAGGAAGCGTTGAAGAGGCGGTAATGAGAGCGAAAGAGGCCGCCAGCCAGGTGAGAGTAAAAGGCTAACGCTGTTGCCCGCTGGCCTGCGAACGGCGTCGTCAGGCCAGCGGGCGCTTAACGGTTTACTGCTTCGCGCCTTCTACCGCTTCGCGCGCCAGTTTGGTGATGCGATCGTAGTCGCCCGCTTCCAGCGCATCCGCCGGAACCAGCCAGGAACCGCCGATGCACAGTACGCTTTTCAGTGCCAGGTAGTCGCGGTAGTTCGCCGGGGAGATACCGCCGGTCGGACAGAAACGCACCTGAGAGAACGGACCCGCAATCGCCTGCAGCGCTTTGGTGCCGCCGTTGGCTTCCGCCGGGAAGAATTTAAACTCTTTCAGACCATAGTCCATACCCAGCATCAGTTCAGAAACGGTACTGATACCCGGGATCAGCGGGATAGAGCCTTCGGTTGCGGCTTTCAACAGCGGCTCGGTCAGGCCCGGGCTGATGGCGAACTGCGCGCCTGCAGCGGTCACTTCGGCCAGCTGCTGCGGATTCAGTACGGTACCAGCGCCCACAATCGCTTCCGGCACCTCTTTGGCGATAGCGCGAATAGCATCCATCGCGCAGGCAGTACGCAACGTGACTTCCAGTACGCGCACGCCGCCGGCAACCAGCGCTTTTGCCATCGGCACAGCGTGTTCCAGTTTATTTACCACAATTACCGGAACAACCGGGCCGGTGGTCAGGATTGCTTCTGCACTTGTTTTCCAGTTTTTCATCAGAGTTTTTCTCTCGCCTGATTACAAAATGAGTCTTAAAAAGTGATACAGGTTGCGCCCTGCTCCGCGCCGGAGAGCTTCTCGCGCAGCGCGCTGAACATCTCACGTCCCGTTCCGATACGCGATGCGCTCAGATCCGGAATATGAGGCTGGCGGGCGGCAAGTTCCGCGTCATCAACCAGCAGCGTTAATTCCCCTGTCTGTCCGTTCACCCGAATAATGTCGCCATCGCGCACTTTCGCCAGCAGGCCGCCGTCATAAGCTTCCGGGGTAACATGGATAGCTGATGGCACTTTACCTGAAGCGCCCGAAAGTCGTCCATCGGTAACGAGCGCGATTTTGAAACGACGGTCCAATAATACACCAAGTGGCGGCATGAGTTTATGTAATTCTGGCATTCCGTTCGCTTTTGGTCCCTGATGGCGCACAACAACCACGCAATCTTTGTCCAGCAGACCCGCTTCGAAGGCTGGCAGAACGTCATGCTGGCTTTCGAATACCACCGCTGGCGCTTCGATAACCTGATTCTCCACCGGCACCGCTGAGGTTTTCATTACCGCGCGGCCAAGATTGCCGCTCAGTACCTTCGTTCCGCCGTGATGGGAAAAGGGCTTGTCGCATGAGGCGATGACCTCGCTGTCCAGCGATGCCTGCGCGCCGTCGCGCCAGTCAAGCTCGCCATTGTTCAGCCACGGCTCCAGGGTGTAGCGCTGCAGGCCGAAGCCCGCTACGGTATTGACATCTTCATGCAGCAGACCGGCGTTCAGCAGTTCGCGCATCAGCACCGGGACGCCACCGGCAGCCTGGAAGTGATTGATATCCGCCGGGCCGTTGGGGTAGAGACGCGCCATTAACGGTACAACGTCGGAAAGGTCGGAGAAATCATCCCAGTTGATCTGGATACCGGCCGCGCGCGCCATCGCCACCAGGTGCATAGTGTGGTTCGTCGAACCGCCGGTCGCCAGCAGCGCGACAATCCCGTTGACCACCACTTTTTCGTCGATCATTTTGCCCATCGGCATCCATTGGTTGCCGTTTCCGGTCAGACGCGTTACCTGACGCGCCGCCGCCACGGTCAGCGCTTCGCGCAGCGGCGCATCCGGATGAACAAATGAGGAACCAGGAAGCTGCATCCCCATAAATTCGATCACCATCTGATTGGTGTTCGCAGTGCCGTAGAAGGTGCAGGTACCCGGCGCATGGTAGGAGGCCGCTTCGGACTCAAGCAGCGCCATTCGATCAACCTTCCCTTCCGCGTAGAGCTGACGAATGCGGACTTTTTCTTTATTTGGCAGGCCGCTTGCCATCGGTCCGGAAGGGATAAAAATGGCGGGAAGATGGCCAAACGACAGCGCCGCCATCACCAGCCCCGGGACAATTTTGTCGCACACGCCGAGGAACAGCGCGCCGTCAAACATATTGTGCGACAGTCCTACCGCCGCGGACATAGCGATCACTTCGCGGCTCAACAGCGAAAGCTCCATGCCGTCCTGCCCCTGGGTTACGCCGTCGCACATTGCCGGAACGCCGCCTGCAACCTGGCCGACCGCATTCACCGAGTGCAGCGCCTGGCGAATAATGTCCGGGTAACGTTCATAAGGCTGATGCGCCGAGAGCATATCGTTATAGGAGGTCACGATCGCAATATTGTTACGCAACATGCTTTTCAAAGAGGCTTTATCTTCGGGCTGGCAGGCAGCGAAACCGTGCGCCAGGTTGCCGCAAGCCAGCTGCGAACGGTGAACAGTCGAGGATTTCGCCTGTTCAATACGGGCGAGGTAGGCAGTACGGGTTTTCTGCGAACGTTCAATAATGCGCTGTGTTACGCGTAACATTTTCGGATTCATAAAAGCTCCTGAAATTTATTTGTCAGAGCGGCGCGTTTACCAACAGACGTTATCCAGGTAAAAAAACAGGACAATCGCCTTTATGCGATAGCTCAGGGGCAAAATCGTTTCAGGCAGTGTAATAAAAAAAGCCCCGCGGGTGAATCCACGCGGGGCCTGAAAGTGCAAAAATTATCCTACAATCTGTGTTAGATCATGTTACCGGTAAAATAAGCCTTAAGTGTCAGCGCCGTTTTACTCAAACTCGTTCCATGAACGGCCATCGCGGGTGATCATCGCCACCGAGGCGACAGGGCCCCAGGTGCCTGCCTGATAAGGCTTCGGAGCATCGTTGTCCATCGCCCAGGCTTCGGTAATGGAGTCAACCCATTTCCACGCCTCTTCCACCTCGTCGCGGCGCACAAACAGCGCCTGAATACCGCGCATGGTTTCCAGCAGCAAACGCTCGTAGGCATCCGCAAGGTGCGTCTGGTTAAAGGTTTCCGAGTAGCTCAGATCGAGCTTGGTGGTTTGCAGATTATGTTTGTGATCCAGTCCAGGCACTTTATTAAGCACCTGGATATCCACCCCTTCGTCCGGCTGCAGACGGATTGTCAGTTTGTTCTGCGGCAAGTCCTGCCAGGACTCTTTAAACAGGTTCAGCTCCGGGGTTTTGAAATACACCACCACTTCCGAGCACTTGGTCGGCAAACGCTTACCGGTACGCAGGTAGAACGGCACGCCCGCCCAGCGCCAGTTGTCGATATCCACGCGGATCGCCACGAAGGTTTCGGTATTGCTGCTCTTGTTGGCGCCCTCTTCCTCCAGATAGCCCGGCACCTTTTTGCCCTGGGCAAAGCCGGCGGTATACTGACCGCGAACCGTTTTTTCACGCACGTTAGAGCGATCGATGCGGCGCAGGGACTTCAGCACCTTCACTTTCTCATCGCGGATGCTGTCCGCGCTCAGATCGGATGGCGGAGACATGGCGATCATGCACAGGATTTGCAGCAGGTGGTTCTGAATCATGTCGCGCATCTGGCCCGCCTGGTCGAAATAGCCCCAGCGCCCTTCAATACCCACCTCTTCCGCTACGGTGATTTCCACATGATCAATCGTGCGGTTATCCCAGTTGTTAACGAACAGCGAATTGGCAAACCGCAGCGCCAGCAGATTCAGCACCGTCTCTTTACCCAGATAGTGGTCAATACGGTAAACCTGGCTCTCTTCGAAATATTCGCCAACCTGATCGTTAATTTCACGCGAGGTGGCGAGCGAGGTTCCCAGCGGTTTCTCCATCACCACCCGCGCCGGTCTGGCGTTCAGTTTCGCTTCGCCAAGCCCTTTGCAAATCGCGCCAAAGGTGCTTGGCGGCATGGCAAAGTAGTTAATGGTGGTGCGGTTTTTCTGGTCCAGCATATCGCCCAGACGGGTGAACGCCGCGGTGTCGTTAACGTCCAGATTGCAGAAATCCAGACGACCGCTCAGGGTATCCCACAGGCCTTCATCGATTTTCTCTTTCATGAAGGTTTCGAGGGCTTCACGGACCACTTTGGTATAGGCTTCTTTATCCCAGTCAGCGCGTCCGACCCCGATGATGCGGGTTTCCGGGTTAATCTGACCGGCTTTTTCCAGCTGATACAGGGAAGGCAGCAATTTACGACGCGCAAGGTCGCCTTTCGCGCCGAAAATGACCAGGTCACAGGCCTGGGCTGTTTGCGTTACCGCCATGTCATTCTCCTTAGTTAGCTATCCTGGTGCGTTGCCAGGCATTACTTGTAATTTTATTACAGTGCACTGTACTGCTTTTACGTGAATCCGGAAACCGGAAACGCTTAACCTGCCGTGCTGTTGCGCAGATCTGCGGCGATGATAAGGCGTCTGGCGGCGCGAACGGGCGGTCATTTTTTGCCAGCATCGCGTCAGCACAAAATAAGATGCTGATCATGTTATGAAAAAAAACAACAACTCTTGTGATCTTTTTCCCCCTTTCTGCGGTCAGCAGGGGTACTATCTGTCAAAATTGCCGTTCGATTTCTTGCGTCACTGAAATCGTCATATCCTTGAGTCTACATCATGAATATGCTGGAAAAAATCCAGTCACAGCTGGAGCATTTAAGCAAATCTGAACGTAAAGTCGCGGACGTTATCCTCGCCTCGCCGGAACGGGCGATCCATTGCAGTATCGCCACGCTTGCCCAGGAAGCCAACGTCAGCGAGCCAACCGTCAACCGCTTTTGTCGCAGTATGGAGACCCGCGGCTTTCCTGATTTTAAACTGCATCTCGCGCAAAGTCTGGCAAATGGCACCCCGTATGTTAATCGCAATGTGGATGAAGATGACAGCGTGGAGTCCTATACCGGAAAGATTTTCGAATCCGCGATGGCGACGCTTGACCACGTTCGCCAGTCGCTGGACAAGACGGCGGTCAACCGCGCGGTGGATCTGCTGACCCAGGCGAAGAAAATCGCCTTTTTCGGCCTCGGTTCCTCTGCCGCCGTCGCGCATGACGCGATGAACAAGTTTTTCCGCTTTAACGTGCCGGTTGTTTACTCCGACGATATCGTACTGCAACGGATGAGCTGTATGAACTGTAGCGACGATGACGTGGTGGTGCTGATATCCCACACCGGACGAACCAAAAGCCTGGTGGAGCTGGCGCAGCTGGCCCGGGAAAATGACGCGATGGTGATCGCCCTGACCTCAGCGGGGACGCCGCTCGCCCGCGAAGCCACCCTCGCCATCACCCTCGACGTACCGGAAGATACCGACATTTATATGCCCATGGTTTCTCGACTTGCGCAATTGACCGTGATAGATGTGCTGGCGACAGGTTTTACTTTGCGTCGCGGCGCAAAATTCAGAGATAACTTGAAGCGTGTCAAAGAAGCGCTCAAGGAATCGCGTTTTGATAAAGAGTTGCTCATCAAGAGCGATAACCGTTCACAGCAAGGATAAGTTTGACCTTTTTCGTCATCCGGTTTTGTTCGCTATGCTATGTAAAGGTTTTCAGAACGGCCGGATCAATATTCACGCAACACCAAGTTGTTTCAGTCAACGGAGTATTACATGTCCAGAAGGCTTCGCAGAACCAAAATCGTTACCACCTTAGGCCCGGCAACCGACCGCGATAACAATCTTGAGAAGATTATCGCCGCTGGCGCCAACGTGGTGCGTATGAATTTCTCTCACGGCTCGGCGGAAGATCATAAAATGCGCGCCGATAAAGTTCGGGAAATTGCTGCCAAACTGGGTCGCCATGTGGCGATTCTGGGTGACCTGCAGGGGCCCAAAATTCGCGTATCCACCTTCAAAGAGGGCAAAGTTTTCCTCAACGTCGGTGATAAATTCCTTTTAGACGCCAACCTCGGCAAGGGTGAAGGCGATAAAGAAAAAGTGGGTATCGATTACAAAGGCCTGCCGGCGGACGTCGTACCTGGCGATATCCTGCTGCTCGACGATGGTCGCGTGCAGCTAAAAGTGCTGGAAGTTCAGGGCATGAAAGTGTTCACCGAAGTGACCGTGGGCGGCCCGCTTTCCAACAATAAAGGTATCAATAAGCTGGGCGGCGGTCTTTCTGCTGAAGCCCTGACCGAGAAAGATAAAGCGGATATCGTCACCGCCGCGCTGATCGGCGTTGATTATCTGGCCGTCTCCTTCCCGCGCTGCGGCGAAGATCTGAACTACGCGCGTCGCCTGGCGCGCGACGCGGGCTGCGATGCGAAGATCGTCGCCAAAGTGGAACGCGCTGAAGCGGTATGCGATCAGAGCGCGATGGACGACATCATTCTCGCCTCCGACGTAGTGATGGTCGCCCGTGGCGATCTGGGCGTTGAGATCGGCGACCCGGAACTGGTCGGCATTCAGAAGGCGCTGATTCGTCGCGCCCGTCAGCTGAACCGCGCGGTGATTACCGCAACCCAGATGATGGAGTCGATGATCACCAACCCAATGCCGACTCGCGCGGAAGTAATGGACGTGGCTAACGCCGTCCTGGATGGCACCGATGCGGTGATGCTTTCTGCCGAAACCGCGGCCGGTCAGTACCCGGCAGAAACCGTTGCCGCGATGGCGCGTGTTTGCCTGGGCGCGGAAAAAATCCCGAGTATTAACGTCTCCAAACACCGTCTGGACGTGCAGTTCGATAATGTGGAAGAAGCGATTGCGATGTCCGCGATGTACGCGGCAAACCATCTGAAGGGCGTGACTGCGATTATCACCATGACCGAATCCGGTCGTACCGCGCTGATGACCTCGCGTATCAGTTCCGGTCTGCCGATCTTCGCCATGTCCCGTCATGAGCGCACGCTGAACCTGACCTCCCTGTATCGCGGCGTAACGCCTGTTCACTTCGACAGCGCGGCTGACGGCGTGGTGGCGGCGAGCGAAGCGGTCAATCTGCTGCGCGACAAGGGCTATCTGGTGTCCGGCGATCTGGTGATTGTGACCCAGGGCGACGTGATGAGCACCATCGGTTCAACCAACACCACCCGTATTCTGACCGTAGAGTAACAGGGGGTGACGGCCTGAAGGCGCTTCGCTTATCAGGCCGATAATTTTCGTCTTCCGGATCACAACGCTGCCCTCCGGCGATGAACAAAAAAGCCTCTCTTGCGAGTAATGCCGTTCACTTAAGCGGTGCGGCATTGCGTTTCACCGGATAACGGGTTTTTGATATCTTAACCGCCCTCGGCCTTGATGGTCGGGGGCGTTTTGTTATGAACACCGCTTCCAGAGCCCCCCGCAGATGCTCCAGCCGTTTCGGGATGGTCCCCGGTGACACCGTATTTCCCAGCACTATCATTTCTGTGGCGATAAACTGGAACGCGAACTTAAAGCTGATTTCCGACGCCGCTTTTTTGTGTTTCTCCGTTGCTTTTGTTGCCTCACGCCGTATCAGATTATAAGCCAGCAACATGCCCCACACCTCCTGTTCCAGCAACTCAACCTTCCGGCTTCTCAGTACCAGAGCGTTATTCAGCAGGCTGCTTTTCAGGTTTCTGAACCCGACTTCGATTTCCCATCTTGAGTGATAAAGCTCTGCCACCTCTCTGGCCTTATAACGGTCTGCCTGAAGTGACGTCAGGACCGTTTTTTCCACTCCGTTCAGTTCATAAGTTACCGCCCGCGCATACCAGTATTCCGGCAGCGAAGGATTCTTTTTCCTTGCCTGTGGTGACACTTTCAGTTTCAGAAGCCGGTCTCCGGGACCGTAACTTTCTTCCGTTTCTGCTGCGATATTCTTCCAGGCGGGCAGCAGCCAGTGGCGGTTACAACCCTGCCGGTTCAGCGACAGCAACAGGTCTGCGCTGTAGAACAGCTTGTCAAACAGCGTAATGGAGTTATCCGGAATGGTGACGAGCATTGAGTGGGCCAGCAGGGTTTCGCTCCGTCGGTAAGGCGCGGTCGCGGCATCCAGCAGAATGTGACTACCCAGGTTCATTAAAGCCACCAGACGCATTACCGGGTATGCGCTTTGCCGCTCAGTGGATGTGTTGGCAGAGCCATAATGTTCACGCAGCTCAGGTTCATCAGGTGTCCTGAACTGTGCGCCATCGATGGCAAAAAGTTGCAGACCATGCCAGTCATCTTTCTGGTAACGCTCAGTTCCCCATGTCTGCGCGGTCTGGCGGAAAAGCCATTCCACCGGTGCAGCACCCACGCGCTGACGCGCCTGGGTGACAGCGCTGCGGGCCAGCAGGTTCATCCCCGCTTCACCATCCGCGCTCAGGTTCAGACGACGAACCACATCGGTAATCGACTCATTACGGAAGAAGGCCATAGCCACGACCATCCAGATAACCATGTCGCCAGGTAAACGACGGCGGCGAACGGTCGCATGTGCAGAAAGAGTCAGGCAGTGTTGTATCCATTCGACGGGAAGATGCTGAGCAAACAGTTGTGCAGAAGGGGGCGGCATCAGCGGATGGTCGCTGAAATCGAGCAGGTCATTGAGAAGTGGCATAAGAAAACGGCTCCCTGTTGTGGAAGCCGTTATAGTGCCGCAGATTAAGGATCGGTCAACCGATCCTTAACTGATCGGCATTACTCTTGCGAGAGGCTTTTTTTTATTTGATGGGATAGAGATCCTTGCGCTTATACGGCTGAATTTCACCCGGCTTGCGCGTTTTCAGCAGCTTCAGGATCCAGGTGTATTGTTCCGGTTGCGGGCCGACAAAAATCTCCACTTCTTCGTTCATCCGCCGGGCGATGGTATTGTCATCGGCGGTCAGCAGATCGTCCATTGGCGGGCGAACCAGAATGGTTAGGCGGTGGGTTTTGCCGTTATAGACCGGGAACAGCGGGATGACGCGGGCGCGGCAGACTTTCATCAGGCGGCCTATCGCCGGCAGCGTCGCTTTATAGGTGGCGAAGAAATCGACGAACTCACTGTGCTCCGGGCCGTGATCCTGATCGGGCAGATAGTAGCCCCAGTATCCCTGGCGTACCGACTGGATAAATGGCTTGATGCCGTCGTTACGCGCGTGCAGTCGTCCGCCAAACCGGCGGCGCACGGTATTCCAGACATAATCAAACACCGGGTTCCCCTGGTTATGGAACATTGCCGCCATTTTCTGCCCCTGTGAGGCCATCAGCATCGCCGGAATATCCACGCCCCAGCCGTGCGGCACCAGAAAAATCACTTTTTCGTCATTACGCCGCATCTCTTCGACGATCTCCAGCCCCTGCCAGTCGACGCGTGACTGAATCTTTTCGGGTCCGCGCATCGCCAGTTCCGCCATCATCGCCATCGCCTGCGGCGCGGTAGCGAACATTTCATCAACGATGGCTTCACGTTCGGCTTCGCTGCGTTCAGGGAAGCACAACGATAAATTTATCAGCGCGCGACGGCGCGAGCTTTTCCCCATGCGCCCGGCAAAGCGGCCCAGTTTTGCCAGCAGCGGATCGCGAAAAGAGGCTGGCGTTAAAGCGATACCGGCCATCGCCGCGACGCCCAGCCAGGCGCCCCAGTGGCGGGGATGACGAAAGGATTTTTCAAACTCAGGGATGTACTCAATATTATTCTTTTTGGTTTCCATGCTCTTCCAGGGCCTGATGACGCGAAAGTAAATCTGTTGATAGTGTAGCGGCGCACCCAGCCGCGTACAAAACAAAAAAGCCGGCACGCCACTGCGTACCGGCTTTTCCGGACGGTTTATTAATCAAATCGCAGCTGCGGCACAACCTGCTTAACCTGCGCCAGATAATCCGCCCGATCCTTACCGGTCAGACCTTCGGTGCGCGGCAGTTTCGCCGTCAGCGGGTTAACCGCCTGCTGGTTAATCCATACTTCATAATGCAGATGCGGACCTGTGGAACGTCCGGTATTACCGGAGAGCGCAATACGGTCGCCGCGTTTAACCTTCTGCCCCGGTTTCACCAGCAGCTTGCGCAGGTGCATATAACGGGTGGTATAGGTACGACCATGACGCACCGCCACATAGTAGCCTGCCGCGCCGCTGCGCTTCGCGACCACCACTTCGCCATCGCCAACGGAAAGTACCGGCGTTCCCTGCGGCATGGCGAAGTCAACGCCACGGTGAGGCGCAACGCGGCCCGTTACCGGGTTAGTACGACGCGGATTGAAGTTAGAGGAGACGCGGAACTGTTTGGCGGTCGGGAAACGCAGGAAGCCTTTCGCCAGCCCGGTTCCGTTACGATCGTAAAATTTACCGTCTTCGGCGCGGATCGCATAATAGTCCTTGCCTCCGGAGCGCAGGCGCACGCCAAGCAGCTGGCTCTGCTCGCGCTTACCGTCCAGCATCTCACGCGACATCAGCACCGCGAACTCATCACCTTTTTTCAGCTTACGGAAGTCCATCTGCCACTGCATCGCTTTGATTACCGCGCTGATTTCAGCGCTGGTCAGCCCGGCATTTTTAGCGCTGGCGACAAAGCTGCCGCCGACCGTGCCTTTCAGCAGGCTGTTAACCCAGTCACCCTGCTGCGTTTCAGCGGTCATTTTAAAAGCGTTTGCCGCCGTGCGGTCATAGGTCCGCGTCTCCCGACGCGACATTTCCCAGGTCAGACGCTGTAAATCGCCGTCCGCAGTCAGCGTCCAGGAGAGCTGTTGACCAATCTTCAGGTTACGCAGTTCTTTATCCGAAGCGGCGAGCTGGGCGATATCGCTCATATCAATGCCGTACTGATTAAGAATACTGCTCAGCGTATCGCCGGTAGAGACAACGTATTCATGGACGCCTGCTTCACCCGCGATTTTATCGTCCAGTTCGTCCTGAGGAATGGCTTCATCCTCCTGCGCCGCCTGGTCGATAGGCTCGCTGGCCTCGGGGAGCAGAGAACGAATTTCGCTTTTTTCCAGTTCGATGGTTTTAACGATGGGGGCGGAATCAGGGTGGTAAACATAAGGCCGCCATACTGCGACGGCCAGGGTAAGAACGGTAAGCGACCCCAGCATAACGCGATGGGGTCTTGGCAGATTATTAAATGCCAGGGCGACAGAGCGGGCTATCTGTTGCACGTAATCACTTCCTCATTAATCTCCTTTCAGGCAGCTCGCATACTGGTTCGCTAATTGGTTCAAGAACGCGGAATAGCTCGTTTTACCCAGTTTGATATTGGTCCCGAGGGGATCCAACGTTCCCATTCGAACGGATGTCCCTCTCGCAACGGCTTCAACGACCGCTGGCCTGAACTGTGGCTCAGCAAAAACGCAAGTGGCTTTTTGCTCAACCAACTGTGTTCTTATTTCATGTAAACGCTGCGCACCAGGTTGTATCTCAGGGTTTACGGTAAAGTGACCCAACGACGTGAGTCCGTAGTGTTTTTCATAATAGCCGTAGGCGTCATGAAAAACGAAATAACCTTTCCCTTTGAGCGGTGCGAGCTCGTTACCGACCTGTTTATCGGTTGCGGCTAAGTGTGCCTCAAAATCCTTCAGGTTGGCGTCAAGTTTGGCTCGACTTTGCGGCATAAGTTCCACTAATTTTTGATGGATTGCAACCGCTGTAAGCCGCGCTATCTCTGGAGAAAGCCAAAGATGCATGTTGTAATCACCGTGATGGTGATGTGCGTCACCTTTTTCCGCGTGAGCATGGTCGTGATCGTGTTCATCCTCATCATCGTCAGCGCCTTTTATGAGCAACGGTTTCACCGCATCCAGTTCCGCAATGGTGACCAGCCTGGCATCCGCAATCTTGCTCGCGGGCTTTTCCATAAACGCTTCCATTTCCGGCCCGATCCAGACGACTAAGTCCGCGCCCTGTAAGCGTTTTACATCAGATGGACGCAGAGAATAATCATGCTCGGAGGCCCCGTCCGGCAGGAGAACCTGCGTCTCTGTCACCCCGTCGGCGATGGCTGAAGCGATAAAGCCAACGGGTTTGAGCGATGCCACCACGGCAGCGTTAGCGGCCTGGGTTGCGCCCCCCCAAAGGGCGGCGGATAATGCAGCGAAAAGAAGCGTATTTTTATGTAACATAATGCGACCAATCATCGTGACCCATGTGAGAAATGTGATATTATAACATTCCACGACATCTGCAAGACTAAAATTGACATGACGAGTTTAGTTTCACTGGAAAACGTCTCGGTCTCCTTCAGCCAGCGCCGCGTCCTCTCTGACGTGTCGCTCGAACTCAGACCCGGCAAAATTTTAACGCTCCTGGGGCCTAACGGCGCCGGAAAATCGACCCTAGTTCGGGTGGTACTGGGCCTGATAGCGCCAGATGAAGGGGTGATCAAGCGCAGCGGCAAGCTGCGTATTGGCTACGTTCCGCAAAAATTGTATCTCGACACCACCCTGCCGCTGACGGTAAGCCGTTTTTTACGCCTGCGTCCCGCGACCCGTAAAGCGGATATCCTCCCTGCCCTCAAGCGCGTCCATGCAGGCCACCTTATTGACGCGCCGATGCAAAAACTCTCCGGCGGCGAAACTCAGCGCGTGCTGCTGGCGCGGGCGCTGCTCAACCAGCCGCAGCTTCTGGTGCTTGATGAACCGACGCAGGGGGTGGACGTCAACGGTCAGGTAGCGTTATACGATCTGATTGACCAGCTGCGTCGCGAGCTGGATTGCGCCGTGCTGATGGTGTCTCACGATCTGCATCTGGTGATGGCGAAAACCGATGAGGTGCTGTGTCTCAATCACCATATCTGCTGTTCTGGCACCCCTGAAATCGTTTCCATGCATCCGGAGTTCATCTCTATGTTCGGCCCCCGTGGGGCGCAGCAGTTGGGGATTTATCGCCATCATCATAACCATCGCCACGACTTACAGGGGCGGATTGTATTGCGCCGGGGAAATGTCACTCATGATTGAATTATTACTGCCTGGCTGGCTGGCCGGGATCATGCTGGCCTGCGCGGCTGGCCCGTTAGGTTCCTTTGTTGTCTGGCGCCGGATGTCTTATTTCGGCGATACCCTGGCCCACGCGTCGCTGCTTGGCGTTGCCTTCGGGCTTCTGCTGGACGTTAATCCTTTTTACGCGGTCATTGCGGTCACGCTGATGCTAGCGGCGGGTCTGGTGTGGCTGGAAAAACGCCCTCACCTCGCCATCGACACCCTGCTAGGCATTATGGCGCACAGCGTGCTGTCGCTGGGTCTGGTGGTGGTGAGCCTGATGTCGAACATCCGCGTCGATCTGATGGCCTACCTGTTCGGCGACCTGCTTGCGGTGACGCCACAGGATCTGATTGCCATCGCCCTCGGCGTGATGGTGGTGCTGGCGATTATCTTCTGGCAATGGCGTAACCTGCTGTCGATGACCATAAGCCCGGACCTGGCGTTTGTCGACGGCGTGAAGCTACAGCGCGTTAAGCTGATGCTGATGCTGGTGACGGCGCTAACGATAGGCGTGGCGATGAAATTTGTGGGGGCGCTGATTATTACATCATTACTGATCATTCCTGCCGCAACGGCACGTCGTTTCGCACGGACACCGGAGCAGATGGCGGGAATTGCGGTCGGGATTGGGATGATAGCCGTTACCGGCGGGCTAACCTTCTCGGCGTTCTATGACACACCGGCAGGTCCATCCGTCGTGCTTTGCGCTGCGCTGCTGTTTATTTTCAGTATGTTGAAAAAACAACCGAATGCCTGAATGAGCGATTACCACCACCCCTGGGGGTTGCGCTTCGCTTTATATGCTGTGTCAACTCATGGAGGGACTTACACTCGCAGGAGTGCGTCCATGCCGGGTGCGCACGTAAATAAGCACCGATGACATCACCGGTGCTTATTTTATTACCTGGTACAAGCGGCTAAATACAATTTGGCGCCCTGGACGTTTTTACCGCCTTCAATATCAAGACACTTGAGAACGCCATCGGAATCATATTTTTTCAGCTGCCCGTTAATATAGTCCCAATTACTCTCAACTGGATTATATTCGCGTATAAAAATTTTACCGTCTAATGGCGCGTAACCATAATCCGGATACGCATCCAGTCGCAGCGCCCCATTCATAGAGAAAGTGACCTCACGAATATTCTGCATAGCTGGATCAGAACCACATACTTCCATCGTCGCCTGCTGGAAAGCAACGCCAGTCATACATAATGTTTGTCCGTTGCTGGTATTTTGCAGTCGTTCATTTACCATTTTCCATGTCTGGGACCCGGAAATAGCGGCATTCGCTACGCCAGACATAGCGGCTATAGTCAGAGCGGCAATAGACAGAACTGTCATTGATTTCATTTTGTTACTCCTCATATATTGGTGTAATCGATTTATAGCATGGGTATATCGCTATAAATTCATCACAAATGAGCGAGTTATCTAAAATGATATGGATGATAAATCTGATGAGGTAAATAATCGTTCAGCGTCGCAGGCGGAATTTATTTATCCCGCCTGCTCATCATTACGGCATATCCGGCGGCGTGATGCCGAAATGATTCCACGCACGGACTGTCGCCATACGTCCGCGCGGGGTACGTTGTAGAAAACCTTGCTGAATCAGATACGGTTCCAGCACATCCTCAATGGTTTCGCGCTCTTCGCCAATCGCCGCCGCCAGGTTATCCAGCCCAACCGGGCCGCCAAAGAATTTATCAATGACCGCCAGCAGCAGCTTGCGGTCCATATAATCAAAGCCTTCGGCGTCGACGTTCAGCATATCCAGCGCCTGCGCGGCGATCTCCGCTGAAATGGTGCCGTCATGCTTCACTTCGGCAAAATCGCGCACGCGTCTGAGCAGGCGGTTGGCGATACGCGGCGTACCGCGCGCGCGTCGCGCTACCTCCAGCGCCCCGTCTTCGCTCATCTCCAGCCCCATAAAGCGGGCGCTGCGGCCGACGATATGCTGAAGGTCCGGCACCTGATAAAACTCAAGGCGCTGCACAATGCCAAAACGATCGCGCAGCGGCGAGGTTAATGAGCCCGCGCGGGTGGTCGCGCCAATCAGCGTAAACGGCGGCAGATCGATTTTAATCGAGCGCGCCGCAGGACCTTCGCCAATCATAATATCCAGCTGATAATCCTCCATCGCCGGATAGAGCACCTCTTCGACGACCGGTGACAGGCGATGGATCTCGTCAATAAACAGCACGTCATGCGGCTCAAGGTTGGTGAGCATCGCCGCCAGATCCCCCGCCTTCTCCAGCACCGGGCCGGAAGTGGTGCGCAGGTTAACGCCCATCTCGTTGGCGACAATATTAGCGAGCGTCGTTTTGCCAAGCCCCGGCGGCCCAAAAATCAGCAGGTGATCGAGGGCGTCGCCGCGCAGCTTTGCCGCCTGGATGAAAATCTCCATCTGGGAACGTACCTGCGGCTGACCAATATACTCATCGAGTAGCTTCGGGCGAATGGCGCGATCGGCGACCTCTTCCGCGATGGTGGCGCCTGCCGAAATCAGGCGATCTGCTTCTATCATCCTTTACCTCATAACGCGGCGCGCAGAGCTTCGCGGATCAGTGTTTCACTGCTGGCGTCCGGACGGGCGACTTTGCTCACCATCCGGCTGGCTTCCTGAGGTTTATAGCCCAGCGCCACCAGCGCCGCAACCGCTTCCTGCTCGCCATCTTCCACCGCCGGGCTGGCGGGCGAAGTCAGCACCAGATCGGCCGCCGGAGTGAACAGATCGCCGTGCAGCCCCTTGAAGCGGTCCTTCATTTCGACAATCAGGCGTTCGGCGGTTTTTTTACCGATGCCCGGCAGTTTGACCAGCGCGGCGGGATCTTCGCGCTCCACGGCGTTAACAAACTGCTGCGCCGACATCCCGGAAAGGATCGCCAGCGCCAGCTTAGGGCCCACGCCGTTGGTTTTGATTAACTCTTTGAACAGCGTGCGCTCCTGCTTATTATTAAAGCCGTACAGCAGCTGCGCATCTTCACGCACCACGAAATGGGTGAAGACAATCGCTTCTTTACCGGACTCCGGAAGCTCATAAAAACAGGTCATCGGCATATGTACTTCATAGCCGACGCCGCCCGCCTCAAGTAACACCAGCGGGGGTTGTTTTTCCAGAATAATGCCTCTGAGTCTGCCTATCACGTTACGCTCCTGCGTTGGGGCTACAAACTAAAGCTGTATCATAAAAAAAGGCTGGATAGATATCCAGCCTCATTTGTCATTATCGCAAACGGCCTCGCGCAAGATTGAGGCGCGACTCGCTCATTTGCATCGCATTCTGGCTGACGTGGCAGTGCGTGATGGCGATCGCCAGCGCATCCGCCGCATCCGCCTGCGGGTTAGCCGGAAGTTTCAGCAAGGTGCGCACCATATGTTGCACCTGGCTTTTTTCCGCGCTGCCGATGCCCACCACGGTCTGCTTCACCTGACGCGCCGCGTACTCAAATACCGGTAGCGACTGGTTGACCGCCGCGACAATCGCCACGCCGCGCGCCTGCCCCAGCTTAAGCGCAGAATCCGCATTTTTCGCCATAAACACCTGCTCAATGGCAAAGTAGTCCGGCTGGAACTGGGTGATGATTTCCGTCACGCCGGCATAAATCAGCTTCAGGCGCGACGGGAGATCGTCCACTTTGGTGCGAATGCAACCGCTGCCGAGATAGGTCAGCTGGCGGCCAACCTGGCGAATCACGCCATAACCGGTAACGCGGGAGCCGGGGTCTATACCCAGAATGATGGACATCACGCGCCTCCGGTTGTAACGGGATTAAGCCGCATCATTCTAAGGTAGCAGCGACCTCATCAGAGATTTCACCGTTATGGTAAACTTCCTGCACGTCGTCACAGTCTTCCAGCATATCAATCAGGCGCAGCAGCTTCGGCGCGGTTTCCGCATCCATGTCCGCTTTGGTTGACGGAATCATTGATACTTCTGCGCTGTCGGCTTTCAGACCCGCCGCTTCCAGCGCGTCGCGCACTTTGCCCATATCTTCCCAGGCGGTATAGACGTCGATTGCGCCGTCATCATAGGTCACAACGTCTTCCGCACCGGCTTCCAGCGCCGCTTCCATGATGGTGTCTTCATCGCCCTGCTCGAAAGAGATCACGCCTTTCTTGCTGAACAGGTAGGCCACGGAGCCGTCGGTGCCCAGGTTGCCGCCGCATTTGCTGAACGCATGGCGCACTTCCGCTACGGTACGGTTACGGTTGTCAGACAGACATTCCACCATGATAGCCGTGCCGCCAGGACCGTAACCTTCATAGATGATGGTTTCCATGTTGGCGTCATCATCGCCGCCCACGCCGCGAGCGATGGCGCGGTTCAGGGTGTCACGGGTCATGTTGTTGGCCAGGGCTTTATCAATAGCCGCACGCAGACGCGGGTTTGCGTCCGGATCGCCGCCGCCCAGTTTGGCCGCCGTCACCAGTTCACGAATGATTTTGGTGAAGATTTTACCGCGCTTAGCGTCCTGCGCCGCTTTACGATGTCTGGTATTGGCCCATTTACTATGACCTGCCATAAATATTTCCTCAAAAAACACGCCTTCTCAGGCGATATTAATTACAAATTCTTCAATCGCCTGCCGGTTGCTCCACGACTTGGTAAGCGCCGCCGCCGCGGGCGCATCAAGCCACTGGTAGGCAAGGTGTTCAGTGAACACAATCTGCCGTTCGTGCGGCAACGCAAGGCAGAACCAGGATTCTGTATTGCGCGCCACCCCCGGCGCATAGCGATGACGTAAATGTGAAAAAATCTCAAACTCCACCGTGCGCTGACAGTCGATTAAGGTCAGTTGCTCAGCGGCAACGTCAATGGCGACCTCTTCCTTTACTTCACGCATGGCGGCTTGCGACGCGGTTTCCCCCGCTTCCAGACTGCCGGTGACCGACTGCCAGAAGTCGGGGTCATCGCGTCGCTGCAACATCAGCACTTTCCCGGTGTCTTTTGCATAAATGACGACCAACACCGAGACAGGCTGTTTGTATGCCATATCAGTTTTTCTCTGCCTTTTTCACCACCTCGATACCCAGTTCAGCCAGCGCTGCCGGGTTAGCGAAGCTCGGCGCTTCGGTCATCAGACACGCCGCCGCGGTGGTTTTCGGGAAGGCGATAACGTCACGGATATTATCGGTGCCGGTCAGCAGCATGGTCAAACGATCCAGACCGAACGCCAGACCCGCATGCGGCGGCGTACCGTATTTCAGCGCATCCAGCAGGAAGCCGAACTTCTCGCGCTGCTCCTGCTCGTTAATGCCCAGAATGCCGAACACGGTCTGCTGCATATCGCCGTTGTGGATACGCACGGAACCGCCGCCCACTTCGTAGCCGTTAATCACCATATCGTACGCGTTCGCCACCGCCTCTTCCGGCGCCGCCTTCAGCTCTGCGGCGGTCATCTCTTTCGGCGAAGTGAACGGGTGGTGCATCGCGGTCAGGCCGCCTTCGCCGTCGTCTTCAAACATCGGGAAGTCGATAACCCACAGCGGCGCCCATTTGGATTCGTCAGTCAGGTTAAGGTCTTTACCCAGCTTCAGACGCAGCGCGCCCAGCGCATCGGCAACCACTTTCTTGTTGTCCGCGCCGAAGAAAATCATATCGCCGTCCTGGGCGCCGGTACGTTGCAGAATCGCCTCGACAATCTCAGCGTTCAGGAATTTGGCCACCGGGCTGGTGATGCCTTCGATGCCTTTCGCCCGCTCGGTGACTTTGATGTAAGCCAGACCTTTCGCGCCATAAATCTTGATGAAGTTGCCGTAGTCGTCGATCTGCTTGCGGCTTAAAGAGGCGCCGCCAGGCACGCGCAGCGCCGCCACACGACCTTTCGGATCGTTCGCCGGGCCGGAGAATACCGCGAATTCGACCGATTTCAGCAGGTCGGCAACGTCCACCAGCTCCATCGGGTTGCGCAGATCCGGTTTGTCGGAACCGTAGCGACGCTCCGCTTCGGCGAAGGTCATGATCGGGAAATCGCCCAGATCCACGCCCTTCACTTCCAGCCACAGGTTGCGCACCAGCGCTTCCATCACTTCACGCACCTGTTCGGCGGTCATGAAGGAGGTTTCCACATCGATCTGGGTAAATTCCGGCTGGCGGTCAGCGCGCAGGTCTTCGTCACGGAAGCATTTCACAATCTGATAATAGCGGTCGAAACCGGACATCATCAGCAGCTGTTTGAACAGCTGCGGCGACTGCGGCAGCGCGTAGAACTTGCCTTTATGCACGCGCGACGGCACCAGATAGTCGCGCGCCCCTTCCGGCGTCGCTTTGGTCAGCATAGGGGTTTCGATATCAAGGAAACCGTGATCGTCCATAAAGCGACGCACCAGGCTTGTGATCTTCGCGCGGGTTTTCAGGCGCTGCGCCATCTCCGGACGACGCAGGTCCAGATAGCGATACTTCAGACGCGCTTCTTCGGTGTTGACATGGTTGGAGTCAAGCGGCAGTGATTCCGCGCGGTTGATGATGGTCAGATCGGAGGCCAGCACTTCGATTTCGCCGGTCGCCATCTCGCTGTTGATGTTTTTCTCGTCACGCGCACGCACGGTGCCCGTCACCTGAATGCAGAACTCATTACGCAGTTCAGAGGCCAGCTTTAACGCGTCCGCACGATCCGGATCGAAAAATACCTGCACGATACCTTCGCGATCGCGCATATCGATAAAGATCAGGCTGCCAAGATCACGACGACGGTTGACCCAACCACACAGAGTCACCTGCTGCCCCACGTGGGACTGACGAAGCTGTCCGCAATATTCTGTACGCATGAGATATCCCTTAATAAGCCGCAGGCGGTTTGTCGCAGCTTTAACTGTATGTCACAACTGGATGAAAAAAGGCGGCTATTATACTGGAAATTCCGCCGCACGATAAGTCCGCTACAGACTGTACGCGTGTTTCGTACGCGGGTATTGCGTATTCTCACAAAAAATAACAAAAATTGTCGACCGTGACACAGTGAAACGCGATTAAGGTGTAACGGAATTTTGATTATTGACGGGAGAAATTATGTTGCAACTGAACGCGAAAACGACGGCCCTGGTGGTGATTGACCTGCAGGAAGGTATTTTACCTTTCGCCGGCGGTCCGCATTCCGCCAGCGACGTGGTGGCGCGCGCGGCGCGTCTGGCGGCGAAATTCCGCGCCAGCGGCTCGCCGGTAGTCATGGTGCGCGTCGGCTGGTCCGCTGATTACGCCGAAGCGCTGAAGCAGCCCGTCGACGCCCAGGCACCCGCCCAGGCGCTGCCGGATAACTGGTGGCACTATCCGCAGGCGCTGGGGAAAGCGGAAAGCGATCTGGAAGTCACCAAACGCCAGTGGGGCGCCTTCTACGGCACAGATCTGGAACTGCAGCTCCGCCGTCGCGGCATCGACACCATCGTTCTGTGCGGCATTTCCACCAACATTGGCGTGGAATCGACCGCCCGTAACGCCTGGGAGCTGGGATTCAGCCTGGTGATTGCCGAAGATGCTTGCAGCGCGGCCAGCGCCGAACAGCATCAGGGCAGCATGACTCATATCTTCCCGCGTATCGCCCGCGTGCGCAGCGTGGATGAGATCGTCAGCGCGTTATTATGATGTATATCGGCCTGCCGCAGTGGTCGCACCCGAAATGGGTGCGCCTTGGCATCACCGGACTGGAAGAGTATGCCCGCCACTTTAACTGCGTGAAACGGCTATTTGAAAAATCACTAAAGATCGCCCCAGAACATTCGCTTTCGTTATTATATTCAATAAATTAAAAAATAACATCATACATAATTCGGCAAAGTTCGTATGTGTCACAATGTCCCAACCATGCCCCAGAATGGCCCAAAACAGACATTTTTGTCCCATACATGCCCCAAAAAGCCTCCTTTTTTCTCTCTTGATACTGTTTTTTATACAGACCAAATAATGTCGCAGTAGGGATACCCGTTACCGGATACCCCCCGCACAGATCCCGGCGTGCGCTATTTACGCACCGGGATCCTGCCTTGAGGGTCTGGCGGTGAACCGCTCCACAGGCCATAGATGAAGAACCCGAACCTTCAGCAGCCATACGGCTGCCAGTCTGTTTGCTTTCGTCCATGTCGTATCATCCTGCGGGCTTCTGCGCCTCAGCGCATGTCGCCAGAGGTCTGTTACGTATTTCCTGAACTTCAGCATGGTGGGATAGTTGCCCAGGACTGAGTGGTAGTTCAGGTATCCCTGAACCATCCTCCTGAGCCATTTTCCCTGTTCGGGGATTGAGTAATGCCAGCGCTTTCGCAGTCCGTCCTTAAGGGCTTTCAGTGTCCCCGCCATCCGATCCCGACATGTCTTTCGTATCAGCATGACCTGCCGCTACGATCTTTCCCACTGATATGCGTGAACCCGAGGAAGTTGAACGTTTCCGGTTCACCTTTTCCCCTGCTGGCGCGGTTTTCGGCAGCGAAGCGGCCGAACTCCATCAGCCGGGTTTTCTTCGGGTGAACCGTGAGTCCGAACTCCCTCAGCCTGCGCTGCATGGCTATACGGAAGCGTTGGGCATCTATTCGCTTGTCGAACTCGATGACGATGTCATCGGCGTATTTGACCATCACCACATTGCCTGTGGCATGGCGACCTCGCCACTGATGCGCCCACAGATCGAAGACGTAGTAGAGGTAGATGTTTGCCAGCAGCGGCGAGATTACTGCACCCTGCGGTGTGCCTTCTTCCGATGACAGCCATTCCCCTTCCTCTGAGGTCCCGGCTGATGTCGGCATCCAGTACCCAGTTTACATAGGTGCATACCAGCCCTGTGGCCAGTGCGTCCAGCGCATCGTGCTGGCTTCGTCCGGATCTGAACCCGTATGAGAACTCCATAAAGTCATTTTCGTAGACTGCATTCAGGATCTTAACCAGCGCATACTGGTCGATTTTATCCTTCAGTGAGGCTATGCCGAGCGGGCGTTGTTTTCCATTCGATTTAGGGATGTAGTGACGCCCGCCGGACTGAGCCCTGTAACTGCCCTGATGAAGTCTCAGGTGCAGATCTGCTATGTTGACCTTCAGGTTTTCGGCGTAGTCCTTCTACCTGACGCCATCAACATAATAATCCATTTTGTTAATATATACTTACAAAATTGCATACAAGTGTTTTATTGTATGCCACAAAAAATGTATGCAAACTAGACAGGGAAATACATTTATATAATAAAGGAATAGTGGTTATGTTTGCAGCAAAGCCCGATAGCAGTCAAAGGACTATTTCTGGATTCTTCACTGCGGGGGCAAATGATGAATACGCAAATAACAAACCGTCAAGCATCATGGCGGATAGAATTAAGCTGGTAGTAAGAGATACACAAAGCGGTAGATATACAACAAACTGTAATACTCTGAAGGATGGATTGTATAGCCAGGCCCACATAGGAACTCAACCTTACCTGCCGGGTGCTGACTCGCCGTTAACTGTGAGGACATTCCTGCAAATTACGCTTTCTAACAATAATTACAAATCATTCGAACATTTGCAAACACGGGCAGAGAACTATTTGAGGCATCGCAACGCGGAAGACAAGCTCCTCCGTGCGACCGTTGAGGGACTAACTAATCCAGAATCTCCTGTATTTAAACAAACAGCATGGATGGGGCATCTGGAGCGTGGCCTTTGGAAAACGGAAGCACACTGGGATGGTAACGACCGTGAACAGCTAGGCAATGAGGCTCTTGGTTCAGAGGAGCCAAAACCCGGTTCGCCATTTTACGGCAGTCGTGGACTAAAATTATCCGACAGTGCCCGTTCTGCCTTCTCAATGATGCTGTTTGGTTCTGCAGGGCCATTCACAAAAGAGCAAGCAATCTCCGGTTTCGAGCTTGCTCAGACCGGTCAAGTGTTGGCAGGAAGGCTAAAGATTCAGGAACGAGTGAAATTCCGCGAAGACAATCGCGTTGATGCTCAGCGTAACGGAACACACTCCACCCGTACACAAACAGGTATGGATCTTTCTCATGATATCGGCACAATTATGCGTGATAAGGCTGGACTGCCAGTCATGAGCGGAACCTCCGGCTCCTCCTCTGATGCCGCTCTTGCAACACGTTATGCTGCTGAATATTTTGGTAAAACATGGGCTGCTCCCGGTTTGAACCAGTCTGAAGGATGCAAGGCCATCTCGGACCTGTCACATCACTATTTCCGTGCGGAAGGCTCCAGCCCTCCACAATCCATGGCAACCGGTATAAACAAGGTTCGTTGTGATGCAGGGATGGAAGAGAAACATGTAAATACACTGGATATATTTACACATAGTTATCCAGAAATTTATGCTGGGGTAGCATTGACGCTTGCCGGAGCACGTGGTAATGATGAGCAGGTGATGCATAATGTTACGCAAGAGACTGTGCGTCTCCTGCGCGAAGCTGAAACCAAAGACTGAACATGTTCTAGTGAAGAAGACTGTCCCAGGCAGCATATATTCTGCATTCCAGGCAGGCATGTTTGCCGGGTGACTCCGGTACAAGATTATGAAATTTTGGCACTGATTCTCCAAAAACATCCTGCCAACCCCATCGGCCTGTTGATGTAGCTAATCTGGTATTTAACAAAGGTATTAATGAATTTTACGGTCAATGCGAAAAAGTCGGGTTCTGATTTCGTACTGATTGCCGACGTTCCGGTGGAAGAGTCCGCCCCCTTTCGTCAGGCAGCGTTACGCCACAATATCGCACCTATCTTTATCTGCCCGCCAAATGTCAATGACGATTTACTACACCAGATTGCCTCTTATGGTCGCGGTTACACCTATTTGTTGTCTCGTGCTGGTGTAACCGGCGCGGAAAACCGCGCGGTGTTACCACTCAACGGAATTTATTTTCTGAAAGCTTCTCTTCTGAAAAAGCCCCCAACCCAACTGTCCTGCTTCTTCGAGTAAAAGTGGAGAGTATTTTTGTGATTCTGGTTGAGAGCCCTCAACTTTCAGTCGCTCGCCATTTAAATTGTGGAAAACGTGAGAAGCTCATGAAAAAAAATGGTCGCATGAAAGTCCACTAAGCTAATTCCTTGCCCTCAAGCATATTCAACTGCATTCAGATTACAGTGAAAATCGGAACCAGTTCCTCGGTAGTTTTCGGCATCCAATCTCTGTGTGTCATAACCCCTAATCTCGAGGAGATTAGATGTATTACTACTGTTTCTGATTTGAGTCGGGATATTAATTCAATACTTTCGTTGAGCATTTTAACAGGAATACCGCACAGAAATATTCGATTTTTATCTATTTAGAACGCTGAATGAAGTACGTGAAATCAAGGAAAATGGTTATCAGAGTATAACTGTGAACGTCCGCATGAATCGCTGAGCAATATGACTCCGGAGGAATACCGACAGCACCATTATTTGGCCGGGAACTAAAAAGTGCATGGAACTAAAACGGGTCTATTTACAAGTCCATGCGCTGGTGACGGCGAATCATCCGATGGTGCGCTTTATCGGTAGCGATAATATGGTGCAAAACCAGACTTTTTTGCCGACTGGCTGAAGAAATTGCCGCTGTGGGGCAGACCACCACGCCGTATCTCTTTTTGCATACCCCGACGCTGGAGCTGGTCGACACACTATGGGAATCATTGCGCGCCGCGCTGCCAGCGACAGGTTCCGCCCCTCCATCCCACAGCAATCTTCTCTTTTCTGAAATTGCCGCCTATCATAGTGAGTGCCATCTGCCATTGAAAAGGGAGTTTGTATGGTAAGCGCGCTATATGCCGTATTAGGTGCGTTGCTGTTAATCAAGTTTTCGTTTGATGTGGTTCGCCTGCGAATGCTGTATCGCGTTACCTATGGTGACGGCGGTTTCAGCGAGCTTCAGAGCGCAATTCGTGTTCATGGCAACGCGGTGGAATATATTCCCATTGCGATAGCGCTGCTGCTGTTTATGGAAATGAACGGCGCGGAAACCTGGATGATACATCTCTGCGGCATTCTGCTGCTTGCCGGTCGGCTGATGCATTATTACGGTTTCCATCACCGCCTGTTTCGCTGGCGTCGTTCCGGCATGAGCGCCACCTGGTGCGCGTTGTTGCTGATGGTGCTGGCGAACCTGTGGTATATGCCGTGGGAGTTGGTTTTCTCCCTGCATTAGCGCACAATACGCCACTTTCTTTTTCCCGGATTTTTACGTTATGTCTCACCGCGACACGCTTTTTTCCGCGCCTATCGCCAGCCTGGGCGACTGGACCTTTGATGAACGGGTAGCTGAAGTCTTCCCGGATATGATCCAGCGCTCTGTTCCCGGCTACTCCAATATCATTTCAATGATTGGCATGCTCGCCGAACGTTTTGTCCGGCCTGAAAGCCAGGTTTACGATCTGGGCTGTTCGCTGGGCACGGCGACGCTCTCCGTGCGGCGTAATATTCATCAGCAGAATTGCAAAATTATCGCAGTCGATAACTCCCCGGCGATGATTGAACGCTGCCGTCGTCATATCGACGCCTGGAAAGCGTCGACGCCCGTTGAGGTTGTGGAAGGCGATATCCGTGATATCGCCATCGAAAACGCCTCGATGGTGGTGCTGAATTTTACCCTGCAATTCCTTGCGCCCGCTGAGCGTCAGGCATTGCTGGATAAGATTTATCAGGGGCTGAATCCGGGCGGCGCGCTGGTGCTGTCGGAAAAATTCAGTTTCGAAGATGCGAAGGTCGGCGAGCTGCTGTTTAACATGCACCACGACTTCAAGCGCGCCAACGGCTACAGCGAACTGGAGATCAGCCAGAAGCGCAGTATGCTGGAAAACGTGATGCTGACCGATTCGGTCGAAACCCACAAAGCGCGTCTGCGCCAGGCGGGTTTTGAACACAGCGAACTGTGGTTCCAGTGCTTTAATTTTGGTTCGCTGGTGGCGCTGAAGGCTGAGGTTGCGGCATGATCGACTTTGGTAACTTTTATCAGCTGATTGCCAAAAACCACCTCTCCCACTGGCTGGAAACGCTGCCCGCACAAATTGCCGCCTGGCAGCGCGATCAGCACGGTCTGTTTAAGCAGTGGTCAAACGCGGTGGAGTTTCTGCCCGAGCTGACGCCACACAGGCTGGATCTGCTGCATAGCGTCACGGCGGAAAGCGAAGAGCCGTTAAGCCCCGGCCAGCTTAAACGCATCGATACCCTGTTGCGCAACCTGATGCCGTGGCGTAAAGGCCCGTTCTCGCTGTATGGGGTGAATATCGATACCGAATGGCGTTCAGACTGGAAATGGGATCGCGTGCTGCCGCATCTTTCCGATCTGAGCGGACGCACCATTCTCGACGTCGGCTGCGGTAGCGGCTATCACATGTGGCGGATGATTGGCGCAGGCGCGCGTCTGGCGGTCGGTATTGACCCGACGCAGCTGTTTTTGTGTCAGTTTGAGGCGGTACGTAAACTTCTGGGAAACGATCAGCGCGCCCATCTGCTGCCGCTGGGCATTGAACAACTGCCCGCGCTCAACGCGTTTGATACCGTTTTTTCGATGGGCGTGCTGTACCACCGCCGCTCGCCGCTGGAGCATCTCTGGCAGTTGAAAGACCAGTTAGTAAAAGACGGCGAGCTGGTGCTGGAAACGCTGGTGGTGGAAGGCGACGAACATACCGTACTGGTGCCGGGCGACCGCTATGCGCAGATGCGTAACGTTTATTTTATTCCGTCGGCGCTGGCGCTGAAAAACTGGTTAGAGAAGTGTGGTTTTGTCGACGTACGCATCGCTGACGTCTGCGTCACCACCTGCGAAGAACAGCGTCGCACTGAGTGGATGGTGACCGAATCGCTGGCCGACTTCCTCGACCCGAACGACAGCAGTAAAACCATTGAAGGCTACCCCGCACCATTGCGCGCGGTGCTGATTGCACGTAAGCCGTGATGATATGCCGGGGGCGCTGCGCCTGTCCGGCCTGCGTTTGCTGATGGTGCCTGTTCCAGACCTGATAAGGCGGAGCCGCCGTCAGGCAAAACGAATAAAAAAAGGCCCCTGTTGAATTGGCAGGGGCCTGGTACGAGCAAGCATCATATTGGGCGACATGATGCAACGGTAAAAATCATTTGGCCTGATGGCGAACAATGATTCCTTTCATTTCAGCGACTGCCGCACCGTCTACCGCATAGCGGGAATATTCATCCGCCTGTTTATCGGCTGACATTGACAACCCTGGATTGCGATAGCGCATCGGTGAGGGCATCAGAGTTCCGGCTGAGCTGTGTACTTCCCGTACCCCGGCATCGAGGAAACGCTGCAAATTTTCTGCACGAACCCCTGCTCCGGCCATAATGATTGGAGCATCAGGTTGGCGAATAAGTTCCAAAATAATTGATAAACCTTGCACGGCATCTGATTTTTGCCCCGAAGTCAGCACTCTGGCGATGCCCAGTTGGTGCAGATTCTTTAGCGCAATGAATGGATTAGCGCACATATCAAAGGCGCGATGAAACGTCACCGCCAGCGGCCCCGCCGCCTGCATAATTTGCCGCATCCGCGGCATATCGACGTTGCCGTCTTCGTCGAGCACCCCGATCACCAGCCCCGGAAACCCAAGTTCGCGCACCGCGCGCACATCCTCGAGCATCGCGGCAAATTCACCGTCGGAATAACAGAAATCGCCGCCGCGCGGACGAATGATCGGATGCACCGGAATCGTCACCTGCTGGCGTACCGACCGCAGCACGCCCGACGAAGGCGTTAACCCGCCCTCCTTCGGCGCGGCGCACAGTTCGATGCGATCCGCGCCGTTTTGCTGCGCGCTAAGCGCGCACTCCATGCTGTAACAACAGATTTCAAGTAATGCCATTTTTACTCCAGTCGTTCGCTTGCCACGATCTCTTCAATAGACCACGGGTGAAACTTGACGGTTACTTTGCCGTCAGTCACCGCCAGCGTCGGATTGGGCAGTCGTTCATGTTCGCCCTTCGGCGAGCTGGTTTTGACCACTATTCCCGGTTGACTCAGCCCATCATCGGCAAGCAGCGCCAGCGCGCGGGCATTGAGCGTAAACGGATCGCCCGGCAGGACAATTTCGATATGCTCCCAGCCTTCATGGGGATAGCGCTTTTCGCCCGGCCACGGCAGTTCGACAACATGAAATTTCCAGTGCGCGACGCAGACCGGCTCATGCAGCCTGAACAGGCAGATTGGCCGACCGTTGATGATATTTTCCGACAGCAGCTCGCCGCACTGTTCAAATCCGCGTCGCCAGCGTTCCGCGGTGGCATTCTGATGACAGCGCAGGGAGATGTGATCGGCCATCAGCGGCGCGATATCAAGACCGAGGCGAGTGGACAGTTCTGTGAACGCCAGAGTGAATCGCGGGAGATCTGCGGAAATATCCTGCAGTTCGTCGAGGGTTTGCCAGTTCGCCATAATCAAAGCTCTTAACGGTATTCAAAGCCGCTAATTTACTCTGTTGCCTCCTTACAACCAACCGCAGATTGCAGGAATTGCCGGTTGCGCGCTTATACACGTTTTTATCGCCTGTTTTCTGCGCGCGGTTCCGCCTGCGCAGTGCTGACGCACGGGGCCATTTGCAGTATACTCCCGCCCTTGATTCTTAAACTGCGGCGGTAAATTGAACCCGCTTCATTAACGTAAGGTATTCCGGTGAATATTCAGGCTCTTCTCTCAGAAAAAGTCAGTCAGGCCATGATTGCCGCAGGCGCGCCTGCGGATTGCGAACCCCAGGTTCGTCAGTCAGCAAAAGTACAGTTCGGCGACTATCAGGCTAACGGCATGATGGCGGTGGCGAAAAAACTGGGCATGGCGCCGCGACAGCTGGCAGAGCAGGTGCTGACTCATCTGGATCTGAACGGTATCGCCAGCAAGGTAGAAATCGCTGGTCCCGGATTTATCAATATTTTCCTCGATCCGGCATTCCTCGCAGAAAACGTTCAGCAGGCGCTGAACTCAGAGCGTCTCGGCGTGGCGATACCGGAAAAACAGACCGTGGTGGTCGACTACTCCGCGCCTAACGTGGCGAAAGAGATGCACGTCGGCCATCTGCGCTCCACCATCATCGGTGACGCCGCGGTGCGTACCCTTGAGTTTCTCGGCCACAACGTGATTCGCGCCAACCACGTCGGCGACTGGGGCACCCAGTTCGGGATGCTGATCGCATACCTGGAGAAACAGCAGCAGGAAAATGCCGGCGAGATGGCGCTGGCGGACCTTGAAGGATTCTACCGCGAGGCGAAAAAACACTACGACGAAGACGAAGCCTTCGCCGAGCGCGCGCGCAGTTACGTGGTGAAATTGCAGGGCGGCGATGAGTATTTCCTGCAAATGTGGCGCAAGCTGGTCGACATCACCATGTCGCAGAACCAGATCACCTATGACCGTCTGAACGTCACCCTGACCCGCGACGACGTGATGGGCGAAAGCCTGTATAACCCGATGCTGCCGGGCATCGTCGCCGATCTGAAAGCCAAGGGCCTGGCGGTCGAGAGCGAAGGCGCGACCGTGGTTTTCCTTGATGAGTATAAAAACAAGGAAGGCGAACCGATGGGCGTCATCATTCAGAAGAAAGACGGCGGCTATCTGTACACCACTACCGATATCGCCTGCGCCAAATACCGTTATGAAACGCTGCACGCCGACCGCGTGCTCTATTACATCGACTCCCGTCAGCATCAGCATCTGATGCAGGCATGGACTATCGTGCGTAAAGCCGGTTACGTGCCGGACTCTGTCCCGCTGGAACATCACATGTTCGGGATGATGCTGGGCAAAGACGGCAAGCCGTTCAAAACCCGCGCCGGCGGCACCGTCAAACTGGCGGATCTGTTGGATGAAGCGCTGGAGCGCGCGCGTCGTCTGGTGGCGGAGAAGAATCCGGATATGTCAGCCGACGAGCTGGAGAAGCTGGCGAACGCCGTGGGTATCGGCGCGGTGAAATATGCCGATCTGTCGAAAAACCGCACCACCGACTATATCTTTGACTGGGACAACATGCTGGCGTTTGAAGGCAACACCGCGCCGTACATGCAATATGCCTATACCCGCGTGCTGTCGGTGTTCCGTAAATCCGGCCTGGATGAAAGCGCGCTGGCCGCCGCGCCGGTTATTCTTCGCGAAGACCGCGAAGCGCAGTTAGCCGCTCGCCTGTTGCAGTTTGAAGAGACGCTGACCGTGGTCGCCCGTGAAGGAACACCGCACGTAATGTGCGCGTATCTGTACGACGTTGCGGGCCTGTTCTCCGGTTTCTACGAGCACTGCCCGATTCTCAGCGCGGAAAACGACGAAGTGCGCAACAGCCGCCTGAAGCTGGCGCTGCTGACGGCGAAAACCCTGAAGCTGGGTCTGGATACGCTGGGTATCGAAACCGTAGAGCGGATGTAATACCGCTGAGGTGCCTGATGGCGCTGCGCTTATCCGGCCTACTCCAGAAGGTATTTTATCTCTGGCCTGATGACGTTGCGTTTATCAGACCAACCAAACGGCTCCCGATCCAGGTCGGATGAGGCGTTTACGCCGCCATCCGGCAAAAAACCCGGCGTTTGCCGGGTTTTGTTTTGCAGCACAATCAAAAATATTTGCGCAGATACTCCGTCAGACACAGCATCGCCATCGCCTGGCCATACGGCATGGAGGTCAGCGGAATCTGGCGATAGAAGTCAAGATCGCTACCCATCCCGGTGCCGAACGAGGTTTGCAACAGCTCGCCTTCCGGGGAAATGTTCTTCACAATCCCGCGAATCGCTTTTTCCGCCACGTCGCCATATTCCGCGCCGACATAGCGTTTACGCACCGCTTTCAGAATACCGTAAGCAAAACCTGCGGTAGCGGAAGCCTCCAGGTACGACTGCGGATCGTCAAGCAGCGTATGCCAGAGTCCGCTCTCGTCCTGACATTTCGCCAGCGCGGCGATTTGCGCGTTCAGTACCTGCACCAGATAGCGGCGAACAGCATTGTTTTCCGGCAGATCCACCAGCTCAAGGAAATCCGGGATCACAATAGTCAGCCAGCTGTTGCCGCGCGCCCAGCGGGCGTTGGCAAAATTATGATGCCCGTCGTAATTCCAGCCGTGGAACCACAGGCCGGTTTCCCGGTCCATCAGGTTCTGCACGTGCAGCAGGAACTGATAGGTCGCCTCCTCCACATACTCCGGACGATTGAGCAGCTTGCCTGTCTTCGCCAGCGGTAAAACCGTCATCATCAGCGTATCGTCCCACATCTGCTGATGGTTCTCTTCCGCGAGGGTGATGTGCTGCATACCGCCGTAATCGGTGCGCGGCATCTCGTGCATCGCCCATTCCGCCCAGCTTTCCAGCCACGGCAGATACGTCGGATTGCGCGTCTCTTCATAGCGATATGCCAGCGTCAGAAACGGCGCCATCGTGTTGACGTTTTTAGTGGTCGCGCCTTCCGCAAAGCGATCGGAGAACCAGCTGTCGATGATATCGCGCACCGTCGTATCACCGGTCTGCTGATAGTACTGGTACATGCCATACAGGCCGACGCCGTGCGTCCACTCCCATCCTGCCCAACCTTTGGTGTCAATCACGCGCCCGTCATCCAGGCGCAACAGAAACTGACCAGTCTCATCCTTGATATTCACCAGATTGTTCGTCACCGTCTGAATCAGGGCTTTCAGCGCTTCACGGGAGATAAAACGCTCGGGCTGACGTAATAATGCGCTATGTTTGACGGGCCAAACTTTCATATTTCTAACCTCTGTTTAAAGTCGAATGCAATGGTGCAGCCTGCTTCAGCGAAGGCGCAGCAGGTTTATTACGATTCAGGTAACCAATGTTGTTGTTACCCCAAAGTGATTCATACGGCAGCCCCGACAGCATTTCGACGGTAGCGCGCGCCTGCGGCGTGATGCTTTCCGGCATCGCCCGGCCCGAGTCGCGCATTTTCGCCGTCTCTTCACGCAGCGTGCTGTGGGTCTGTAAATTCAGTTTGAAGCGCAGCGAGACAAGGAAACCGCAGGCCAGCACCAGCAGCGTACCGCAGCTGAGGATCAGCAGAATGGTGTGGCTGACCGCTTCCGGCTGCGAGCTCTGCCCGGAAACAAAGCCGGAGAGTTGCATCACAATCCCCACCAGCATCACGGCGCCAGCCTGCGAGGCTTTACGCGTCAGAGTCATAATCCCCGCGAAGATCCCTTCGCGGCGCTGACCGGTGATCACCTCATCGACATCGGCAATGTAGGTGTAGGTATTCCACGGTACGTAGTTAATGCCGCCGCGTCCCAGACCGGCAACCGCAGAAACCAGCAGCAGCAGAGAGTAAACATCGCTTAACCCGGCATAGTAGAGCACCGCATAGGAGAGCGAACTCAGGCCGAACAGCACGACCACCATCCGGTAAGACGGCGCTGGCCCAAAGCGGATGCACAGCGGGATCATGCCAATCACCGCAATGAACTGGAAGACAGACATCGTACCGAGCAGGTTCGAGGCCATAGACGCTTCCTGCATCAGCACGAACACCACGTAATAGGTAAAGACCGCGTTGAACACGTCCTGCGCGATATAGCCGCCGAGGTACATACCCAGATGCTGGCGGAAAATCTTGATACGCAGCGTTGAGCTTAACTCAATAAACAGACGGTTCATGCTCTGTCTGAAGGTCAGGCTTTTCTTCTCCTCTTCCGCCCGCAGCGCCGCTTCCGTCCACTCTTCGCGTGGCCGCTCCCAGGTAAAGAACCAGACGAAGGTCAGCATCAGAGCGCACAGCACCGAGAATACCAGGCTGGCGTAGAAGAAGGAGATCGGGTTATCTTTGCCGAAAGTGGTTAACAGAATCCCCGGCAGGAAAGAGGCGAGAATCGCCGACATTTGCGCCATTGAGATGCGCGCGCCGGAGAATTTGGTTTTCTGTTTGAAATCATCGGTCATCTCCGGCACCAGCGTCTCGTAGGGCACCAGGATCATGGTGTAGACGATGTCAAAAATCAGGTACGTCAGCAGATAATACCAGAACCCCATATCCCCCACCCACATCAGCGAGTAGCTGAATACGCACGGGATCCCCAGCAGGATAAAGAACTTACGACGACCAAAACGTTTACCGAGCCAGGTTGAACCGAAGTTATCGGTTAAAAAGCCCATCAGGGGACTTACCACCGCATCCAGTACCCTTGCGGCAGCAAAGATAAAGGTCGCCTCAATAGGCGAGAGGCCGCAAAAGGTCGTATAGAAATAGAGCAGCCAGGCTGCGGTGAGCGCCGTGGTGCCAGCGCCTAAAAAATCGCCTGAGCCGTAGGCTAAGTAGTTCGCCAATCCAATTTTACGTGTTTTCATTGCCGTTAACCCTGCAATCAGTTGGGGGGACCCCGACATACTGGCTGCGCCAGAGGGAGTACTTACACGGCTACAGTAAGAGCTAACAATACGGGATACCTTTTCGTTTTTGCCACCTCCGGGAGCGAAATGGCAAAAACGCAAAGAGATCGGCAACGCGTGTCACCGATTTATAAAACAGCGTTTCTATTGAATCAAAATAGGATGTCAAAAATGCGAGTCAGACGGCAAATTTCTCTGCCGCCTGATGAAGAGGTAAACCTTTAACGATAATTCACAATCACCTGATTGCGCTGAACTTTTAGTGCGGGGATCAGCCTGCCGCCGCCGGGGACTTCCCAGATAAAACGCAGCGGTTCGACGGCGGGCACGTTGCTGAACGCGGTAGTGGTTCCGCTCTGTCCGTCCAGCTCCACGCAGCGCGACTGCGAGCATAAACGCACCCTCAGCCCCGCGGGCGTCGGACCATTTAGCTCATAGCGCCAGGCGACCAGCGTCATTAATCCTGACACAGGCTGACCGGCGGAAAGCGGCGCAGACGACGCCGATTCCCCGCGATGATTGAGGGTGATGCCGATACTGCTGGCCTGCCAGGCCCCTTCCCCGGCAGCCTGCGCCGCCAGAGGGAATAACATCAGCCAGAGAAATTTGCGCACTATTTACCTCCGATGGTCGCCGTCATGCGAATGTTACGGTTGTCGGAAAGCTCCATATTCGACAACACAACCAGCTGCGGCAGGCTGCGACGCAGGAAGCGCGAGAGCAGCGGACGCAGCGCATGGTTAACCAGCAGCACCGGCGGCGCGCCGAGCATCTCCTGGCGGGACAGCGCCTCCTGGGTTTGCGCCAGCAGGCGATCGGCCAGCCCCGGCTCCAGTCCGCCTCCGCCCTGCAGCGCCTGCAACAGCAGGCGTTCAAGCGCGGTATCAAAGCCAATCACGCTGACTTCATCGCTCCCCGGGAACCATTGCTGGGTAATCGCGCGGCCCAGCGCGACGCGCACCACGGCGGTAAGCTCATGCGGATCGTTTTGCAGCGGCGCATGTTCGGCCAGCGTCTCGAGAATGGTGCGCATATCGCGGATCGGCACTTTTTCATCCAGCAGATTCTGCAACACCTTATGCAGCGTGGTCAGGGTGATCACGCCCGGCACCAGATCTTCGGTCAGCTTCGGCATCTCCTGCGCCACGCGGTCCAGCAACTGCTGCGCCTCCTGACGGCCAAACAGTTCGGCGGCGTACTTGCCGATCAAATGATTCAGGTGCGTGGCCACCACGGTACTGGCTTCCACCACCGTGAAGCCCTGTATCTGCGCCTGCTCTTTTAATGCGCTTTCAATCCAGATAGCGTCCAGGCCAAACGCCGGATCGACGGTTTTTTCACCCGGCAACGTTCCAGCCGCGGTGCCGGGGTTGATTGCCAGCCAGCGTCCCGGATAGGCGTCGCCGCTGCCGATTTCCACCCCTTTCATCAGGATGCGATAGTGCGCAGGCTGCAGATCCATATTGTCGCGGATGTGCACCACCGGCGGCAGGAAGCCCATATCCTGAGCGAATTTTTTACGGATACTGCGGATCCGCCCGAGCAGTTCGCCGTCCTGCTGGAAATCGACCATCGGGATCAGGCGGTAGCCCACCTCCATACCGAGGGAGTCTTCCAGCTGCACGTCGCTCCACGTCGCTTCCACCACCGGCGTATTTTCCGGCGCTTTGGCAGGCTGCGGCTCGGCAGGCGCCTGCTGCTGACGGCCACGAATCCACCAGGCCAGCCCCAGCAGGGCCGCGGTAAACAGCAGGAAGACGAGGTTCGGCATCCCCGGCACCAGCCCCAGCAGGCCGAGTACGCCGGCGCTCAGCAGCATCACGTTAGGGTTACTGAATAGCTGCCCCACCATCTGCTCGCCAACGTCCTGATCGGTGCTGACGCGGGTGACGATCACGCCCGCCGCGGTCGAAATGACCAGCGCCGGGATCTGCGCCACCAGGCCGTCGCCGATGGTCAGCAGGGTATAACTTTCCGCCGCATCGCCCATGCTCATACCATGTTGCAGCACGCCCACCAGCAGACCGCCGACCACGTTAATCACCATGATCAAAATCCCGGCAATGGCGTCACCGCGAACGAACTTACTCGCCCCGTCCATCGAACCGTAGAAATCCGCCTCCTGGGTCACTTCGGAGCGGCGCTTTTTCGCCTCATCTTCGCCAATAAGCCCGGCGTTGAGGTCGGCGTCAATCGCCATCTGCTTACCCGGCATCCCGTCCAGCACGAAGCGCGCCCCGACTTCAGCGATACGTCCGGCGCCTTTGGTGATAACCATAAAGTTGATGATCACCAGAATGATAAACACCACAATACCGATGGCGAAGTTGCCGCCCACCAGGAAGTGACCAAACGCCTCGACAACCTTTCCCGCCGCCGCCGCGCCGGAGTGTCCTTCCATCAGGATGATACGGGTTGAGGCGACGTTCAGCGCCAGGCGCAGTAAGGTGGTGAACAGCAGGATGGTCGGAAAGGCAGCGAACTCCAGCGTACGCTGGGTAAACATCGCCACCAACAGAACCATGATCGACAGCGCGATGTTAAAGGTAAACAGCAGGTCGAGGATGAACGCCGGTAATGGCAGCACCATCATCGACAGAATCAACAGGATGAGGATCGGCCCGGCAAGGATCTGCCATTGCGTGGTTTTCAGATTGTTGGGCAGGCGCAGCATCGCGACCAGATTAGCCATCGGTAGTCTTCTCGTTCATAAAATCCAGTGCTTCAGGCACCGGAAGATTTGCAGGTTGTGGTGGGCGTTCCCCGCCGGCAAGCCGCCAGCGCTTAAGCTGCAACACCCAGGCCAGGACCTCCGCCACCGCGGCGTACAGCTGCCCGGGAATTTGCTGACCAATTTCAGCATGGCGATAAAGCGCGCGCGCCAGCGGCGGCGCTTCCAGAGTGGGAATTTTGTTTTCCGCGCCAATCTCGCGAATGCGCAGCGCCACCAGTCCCGCCCCTTTGGCGACCACTTTTGGCGCGCTCATTTTGTTTTCGTCATACTGTAACGCCACCGAGTAGTGGGTAGGGTTAGTGACAATCACGTCAGCGTTGGGCACGTCGCTCATCATGCGCTGGCGCGCCGCCGCCCGCTGCATCTGGCGGATGCGCCCTTTCACATGCGGGTCGCCCTCGCTCTGTTTGAATTCATCGCGGATATCCTGACGCGACATGCGTAATTTTTTCAGGTGGCTGAAGATCTGGAAGATAACGTCAAAGCCGACCATCGGGATAACGCCCAGCACCACCAGCAGCGCGCACAGCCCGACGAGATCCAGCGCGTCGCCCATCGCCGTGATGGGCGATTCCGCCATCAGACGCATCATCTGCGGCCATTTATGCCACAGATACAGCGCCGTCACGCCGCCGACCAGCGTCGATTTCAGCACCGCTTTCAGCAACTCCGCCCCGGACTGCGCGGAGAACATACGCTTGATGCCGGGCAGCGGATTGAGTTTAGAAAATTTCGGTTGCAGCGATTTACCGCTAAAGATCAGCCCGCCGAGCAGCACCGGCGAGATCAGCGCCACCAGCACCACGCCGGTAATCAGCGGCAGCAGCGCGATCATCGCTTCTTTTATCAGCAGAATGATTTGCCCGAGGATCAGACTGGGATCGTTGACCATACTGTGGTCAAAGCGCAGCCCTGCCGACAGCATCGCAGAGAGCCGTCTGGCCAGCGACTCGCCGCCAATCCAGATAATACAAACGCCCACCAGCAAGATCAGCAGCGAGGTCAGCTCTCTGGAACGGGGGATCTGCCCTTCTTCCCGCGCTTTTTCAAGTCGGTGGGGTGTGGGGGCTTCTGTTTTGTCGTCGTTCTCTTCAGACACGCATCAGATCCTGGCTGGGCTTATGAGCCAGAATGATGCCAGAACCCCGTTTCGCCAATGGGCAGAGTAAACGGCAAAAAAGGTCGGGTTTATGCCGTTAATGAAAGAGAGAGAATATTTTACGTAGTGGAACTGTTTATCAGCTCCTTCCTTTATCTCATCTGGCAATAACCATCCCCGGAAAGACCCTGGTATGAGTTTACCGACGAAGAAAAAGAGAAAGCATGTGTCTGGCATCATCAATTTAAATTTCGGCATATTACTAATAGTTTGAGATTATTAACCAAATGAAATTACAGGCATTAACCTTACAACTTGCCCACTATTGATGATCCCTGTCAAAAATCAGTTGAATAAATTATCGTCTACTGTCCTGACTTATTTCGCCAATACCCGATTAAATTAAAGAACGGCAGAAGGAACTGACCATGAGCGGAAAACCGGCGGCCCGTCAGGGCGACATGACACAGTACGGCGGGCCGATAGTTCAGGGGTCAGCGGGCGTGTTTATCGGTGCCCCCACCGGCGTCGCCTGTTCGGTCTGTCCCGGCGGCATCACCTCCGGCTCGCCGGTTAACCCCCTGACAGGCGCCAAAGTGCTGCCCGGCGAAACGGACCTCGCCCTGCCCGGCCCGCTGCCGTTTGTCCTTTCCCGCACCTACAGCAGTTATCAGACGAAAACGCCTGCGCCTGTGGGTGTCTTCGGTCCCGGCTGGAAAGCCCCTGCTGATATCCGCCTGCAGCTTTCTGATGACGGACTTATCCTTAACGATAACGGCGGGCGCAGCATTCACTTTGAGCCGCTGTTCCCCGGTGAGACCGCCTTCAGCCGCAGTGAATCCCTGTGGCTGGCCCGCGGCGGCGTGCTGACGCTGCATGAAAGCAACCCGCTGCACCGCCTGTGGCAGACCCTGCCGGAGAAGATTCGCTCAGGCCCGCACGTTTACCTGGCCACGAACAGCGCGCAGGGGCCATGGTGGATTCTGGGCTGGCCTGAGCGGGTGCCGGAGGCGGATGAGGTCCTGCCCGCCCCGCTGCCGCCGTACCGGGTGCTGACCGGGCTGGCGGACCGCGCCGGGCGCACGCTCAGTTTTCACCGGGAGGCCGCCGGTGAATTCACCGGCTGCATCACCGCCGTGACCGACGGCGCAGGCCGCCGTTTCAGGCTGGTACTGACCACGCAGGCGCAGCGGGCGCAGGCGGCGCGTCAGCAGGCCATTACATCCGGAATAAAAGCCCCTGAATTTCCGCAGACGGTGCCGGTTTCCGGCTACGGCGCGGACAGCGGTATCCGCCTGGAGGCGGTGTGGCTGACGCATGACCCGCAATACCCGGACAACCTGCCCGCCGCGCCGCTGGCGCGTTATGAATACACCCCGCGCGGGGAGCTGGCGGCGGTGTATGACCGGGGCGGCGTCCGGGTGCGTCAGTTTGAATACGACCCGCAGCATCCGGGACGGATGTGCGCGCACCGGTACGCCGGACGCCCGCCGGTCACCTATCTTTACGACACCGCCCTTTACGACACCGCCGGCCGGGTGGTGGAGCAGCGTAACCCGGCGGGCCTGAGCTACCGCTACCGGTATGACAGGAACAGCGTCGTGATTACCGACAGCCTGAACCGCCGCGAAGTGCTGCACACGGAAGGCGAAGGCGGCCTGAAGCGGGTGGTGAAGAAGGCGCTGGCGGACGGCGGCTGTGTCCTCAGTGACCATGATAACGCGGGCCGCCTGCTGGCGCAGACTGACGCCACAGGGCGCAGGACAGAATACCGGATGAATGCCGGCTCCGGCCTGGTGACGGAAATTGTCACGCCTGACGGCCGGTCCGTGCGGTTCAGCTATAACGACCGGCACCAGCTCATCTCCTCCACCGGGGCGGACGGCCTGCGCAGCCGGCGGGAATATGACGACCGGGGACGGCTGACGGCAGGGACCTCCCGTCAGGGCGACACCACCCGCTGGTTTTATGATAATCCGGACAGTGAGCTGCCCTGCGCTGTGGAAGACGCCACCGGCAGCCGCAGGACGATGACCCGCAACCGTTACGGCCAGGTGCTGACCGTCACCGACTGTTCGGGATATGAAACCCGTTATGAGTATGACCGCTTCGGGCAGACCACAGCGGTTCACCATGAGGAAGGGCTGAGCGTTTACCAGGATTACGATAACCGGGGCAGACTCATCAGCCGGAAGGATATACAGGGCCGGGAGACGCGTTACGAATACAGCATCGCGGGCGACCTGACCGCCATCATTCATCCGGACGGCCGCCGCCATGAAACGCGTTATGACGCGGCGGGACAGCCGGTCAGCCTGAGCGCAGGCGGCCTGACGCGGCAGATAACATACGATGCTGCCGGGCGCGTCACCGCGCTGACGAATGAAAACGGCGCTGTCACCACGTTGACTACGACGTCATGGACCGGCTGACGGAAGAGTGCGGCTTTGACGGCCGGACACAGCGTTACGGATATGACCCCGGCGGACAGCCTGTCCGCAGCGAAGAGGGCTCCCTCATCACCCTCTGGCATTACGATGCCTCCGGTCGCCTGACGCACAGCACGGTGAACGGTGAGGAGGCTGAACGCCGGCTGTACGATGAGCGCGGCTGGCTGACGGAAATCAGCCACCTCAGCGACGGCCACCGGGTCGCCGTTCACTACGGCTATGATGATAAAGGCCGGATGCGCAGCGAGCGACAGACCGTCCACGCCCCGCAGACAAATGAACTGCTGTGGGAGCACGTCACGCAGCACGATTACCGGAACGGACTGGCGACCAGAACCACCCCTGACCACCTGCCGCCGGTGGAATGGCTGACCTACGGCAGCGGTTATCTGGCGGGGATGAAGCTCGGCGACACGCCGCTCACCGACTTCACCCGCGACCGCCTGCACCGGGAGACACTGCGCAGCTCCGGGGCATACGAACTGGCCAGCACGTACAGCGCAGGCGGGCAGCTGCAGCGCCACACGCTGAATATAACGGAACTGAACCGGGAATACGCCTGGAGCGACGGCGGAGAGCTGGTGAGTATCCGCGGTCCCCTGCAGCAGCGGCAGTACCGGTACGACGACGCGGGACGGCTGAATCAGGTATTCCTGACCGCCACAGAAACGACAGCAGACTGGCTGACCGACCCGGCGGGCAACCGCATTGCGGACCGGCAACAATACCCGGCGCTGCCCGCAACATGGCCGGATAACCGTATCACTGAGGACAGCCACTGGTTTTACCATCACGATGAACACGGCAGGCTGACGGAGAAGGACGAGCGGCGCATCCGCGACGGCGGCAGCCTCAGCCACCATTATCATTACGATACCCGGCACCGGCTGGTGCGTTATGTCCGCATGCAGCAGGGACAGACGCGGCTGGAAAGCCGCTACCTGTATGACCCTGTGGGCCGCCGCACAGGCAAACGGGTATGGCGAAGCCCGGGCGGGAAAGACCGCCCGTCCCTCAGCCACACGCCGGAGGTGACGTGGTACGGTTATGACGGCGACAGGCTGGTGACCACACAGACGGCAGACCGCCGTGTGCAGACGGTATACATGCCGGGCAGCTTCACGCCGCTGCTCAGGGCCGAAACGGAACTGGCGGAGCTGGAGAAGGCCGCCGCACACCGCACGCTGGCGCAGAAGCTCCAGCAGGAGGCGAACATGACGTTCGTGCCGGAGCTGGTAATGATGCTGGACGTGCTGGAGGGGGAGCTGCGGCGCGGAGAAGTCAGCGAGCCGAACCGGCAGTGGCTGGCGCAGTGCGGGCTGACGCCGGAGCAGATGAAGAACCAGACGGAGCCGGAGTACGTGCCGCGGCGTAAAATCCACCTGTACCACTGCGACCACCGGGGCCTGCCGCTGGCGCTGATACGCCGGGACGGAGGGACGGCCTGGCAGGCGGAATATGATGAATGGGGCAACGTGCTGCGGGAGGATAACCCGGAGGGGCTGGAGCAGCTCATCCGCCTGCCGGGGCAGCAGTACGATGAGGAGACAGGGCTGTACTATAACCGTCACCGGTATTATGACCCGCAGCAGGGACGGTATATCACCCAGGATCCGACTGGACTAAGGGGAGGATGGAACCCGTATACCTATCCGCTGAATCCGGTTACAGAGATTGATCCGTTGGGGCTGTTTGCATGGTTGGTAATTCCCGGTATTTGTGCTGCAGGAGGTTGTGAAGCCCTGGCAGTATTATTAGGTCTTGCTACATATACAGCAACACCAGCAGGGCAAGATGCTATGAAAAATACGTCAAATGCGATAAGTAGTAGTTTGAGTAATTGCAACGATAAAGCAGAAGAGTTGCAACAATGCTCACCTCCGTCCGGAACTATATGCTATTTTTATGATCAGGTGCCGCCAGCTAAACCTCATTACCCACATGCAGGAAGTCATTATCACCTTTTCAAAATGGGCGAAGCTCCTTACTGTAGGTGGAACAAATTCGGTTCAGAGGATATCGCTCCACCGGGGAGTATTCCATGTCCTTTTCCAAGAACAGGAGGAAGATGAAATGTTATATTACGTATGGGGAGTTTTTAACTACCCATTACCTGTTCCAAAGGGGGATAGCCTGCATAAAGCAAGTAAAAATGATTGTCATTTTTATCCGTTCAATCATAGCGGCAATATATTTACTATAGATTCAATGCTATGGCATGGAGGAAATGAGATTTTCAGTCCGGGATTAAAATGCATTGAAGAAGAGATTCTTCTTATAAAGAAAAAAAATTTAGTTAATTTGATGGCCATCACAACAAAAACAAACACTCCAACTATTGTTTTTAATAGTGAACTAGAAGCTATCCCTGAAGCTATAAATGACATTTTCCTTTCAACTTATATTAACATTGGCTTTGATATAGTAGATGCTATGGGGGTTAGTGGGTTAGTCAATATAGGATTTAATAATAATCAGACTACACATATCAAAAGTTTAAATATAAAAATAAATAAATTTGGCTTACTTGATGATTATAAACAAGCTGAAAAATTAAGTTACCTTCTGTCTTCATTCGCTCCTGAACATTGTTATTTTACTCCTGTAAACATATGGAAAGCTAATAAGTAGAATCGAATTGCTGCGGTAAGCCCGATCGGCAAAACGCTATCGGGCAACAGAAGCTTAAAAACCGAGGCTGTCCAGCAGATCGTCAACCTGATCCTGGCTGGCGACCACGCCCGCTTTGCTGGTATCGACCTGCGGGCCATTGAGCAGGCTATCGCTTTCACGTTTTGGCCGCGCGCCCTGCTCCGGAATGTTCTCCAACAGCACCATCAGCAGCTGGCGTTCGATCTCCTGAATCACATCCATCATGCGCTTGATCACCTGACCGGTCAGATCCTGGAAATCCTGCGCCATCATGATGTCGAGCAACTGCGCGTTGGTGAAACTGGTGTGCTCCGGCACGTCGCTGAGAAATTTACGCGTGTCGGTGACCAGCTCGCGGGCGTCAGCAAGCTCCATCGGGTTTTCAAACCATTCATCCCAGCGCTTGCTCAGCGCTTTGGCCCCTTTCTCCATCTCATCCTGATGCGGCTGCGATGCCTCAACGCTGTTCAGCGCGCGCTCGGCGGCCTGCGCGGTCATCTGCACCACATAGTCCAGACGATCGCGAGCATCCGGGATCGCTTCCGCCGCTTCGGCGATCGCCTGGTCCAGCCCCAGTTCACGCAGGCTGTCGCGCAGCATGCGGGTGAGGCTGCCAATGCGGGCGATGATATCCCCGGCAGCGTGCTCGTCTGTGGGTTTTACGGTAGGTTGCATCATTGTCTGCCCCTTACATGCCCAGTTTCTCAAAGATTTTGTTGAGCTTTTCTTCGAGCGTCGCGGCGGTGAACGGTTTCACCACGTAACCGCTGGCCCCGGCCTGCGCCGCCGCAATAATGTTCTCTTTCTTCGCTTCCGCCGTGACCATCAGCACCGGCATACTGGCCATCACGCTGTCGGCGCGAATGGTTTTCAGCAGTTCAAGACCGTCCATGTTCGGCATGTTCCAGTCGGAGATAACAAAACCAAAGCCGCCCGCCTGTAATTTATTCAGCGCGTCGACGCCGTCTTCGGCCTCTTCCACGTTGTTAAATCCCAGCTCTTTAAGCAGGTTACGCACGATGCGACGCATGGTGGAAAAGTCATCCACAACCAAAAACTTAAGCTCTTTATCCGCCATAAAAAATTACTCCTGATTCAAATACGTATTGCCTGTCCGGCACTGATTTTCGCCAGCATCTGCTGGCTTACCTGGCTGAGATCGACCACTTCGCTTACGCCACCCATATTGATGGCCTCGCGCGGCATGCCGAACACCACACAACTTGCTTCATTTTGCGCAATGGTCCAGGCGCCAGCCTGACGCATCGCTAACATACCGGCAGCGCCGTCGTTGCCCATTCCCGTCAGGATCACCCCAACGGCATTGCGCCCCGCATGAATCGCTACCGAATGAAACAGCACATCCACTGATGGCCGGTGCCGGTTAACCGGCGGCCCGTCATGAATTTTGATTTGATAGTTTGCCCCGCTGCGCGCCAGCTCCATGTGCTTATCGCCAGGAGCAATGTAAGCGTGCCCCGGCAGTACGCGCTCGCCGTGTTCAGCCTCTTTCACACCGATCTGACACAGTTTGTTCAGCCTTTCGGCGAAGGAACGGGTAAAGCCCGGCGGCATATGCTGGGTGATAATCACCGCCGGGCAGTTGAGCGGCAGCGGTTGCAGCACGTGACGAATCGCCTCGGTGCCGCCCGTCGAGGCGCCAATGGCGATCAGCTTTTCGGAACTCAGCAGCGACCCGGCTTTCAGGGTGGCGGGCGCGGCGACAGGCTTGTGCGCCGCAAGCCGCGCGCGCGACGCGGTACGCACCTTTTCGGCGATCGTTTCGCTGTAGGCCAGCATACCTTCGCGGATCCCCAGCTGCGGTTTGGTGACGAAATCAATCGCCCCCAGCTCCAGCGCCCGCAGAGTAATCTCTGAACCCTGGCCGGTCAGCGAAGAGACCATCACCACCGGCATCGGACGCAGGCGCATCAGTTTTTCGAGGAAATCGAGGCCGTCCATGCGCGGCATTTCAACATCGAGCGTCAGGACATCCGGGTTATATTTCTTGATTAAATCGCGGGCAACGAGCGGATCCGGAGCAGTCGCCACCATTTCCATATCGCTGTGGCTGTTTATAATTTCGGTCATGATCTGACGCATGAGCGCCGAATCATCTACCGACAACACCCTGATTTTACTCATGCTTTATCCTTACTCAGCGCATACACCGTCTGTCCGCGCAGGCTAAAATCGCGCACAAGGTTGCTAAAGTTCTCTGAATGCCCGGCAAACAGCAGGCCGTCAGGCTTCAGGAGAGGAACAAAACGACGCAGGATGTCCTGCTGCGTCGACTTATCAAAGTAGATCATCACGTTACGACAGAAAATGGCGTCGAACGGTCCCGGCACGTTGTACTGCTTATCAAGCAGATTAACCCCGGCGAACTCTACATGGCTCGCCAGCTCCTGGCGCACGCGCACCAGCCCTTCATGGGGACCGGTGCCGCGCATGAAGTAGCGCTGAAGCTGCTGCGGCGACAGGGTTTTCAGCTCGTCGTGGCGATAGATGCCGCTACGGGCTTTTTCCAGCACTTCGGTGTCGATATCGCTGGCGAACACCCGCCAGCGCCCCGGCGCGGTGCCGAGCGTATCGGCCAGCGTAATGGCGATGCTGTATGGCTCTTCGCCGGTAGAAGCCGCCGCGCTCCAGACCCGGTACTCGCCGTTACGCCGACGGGCATGTTCCGCCAGCACCGGAAAATGGTGGCCTTCGCGAAAAAAAGCGGTCAGGTTAGTGGTCAGGGCGTTGATAAATGCCTGCCATTCCGCGCTGCTCTGGTTCGCCTCCAGCATACTGAGATAGCGGCCAAAGTCGTCCAGCCCCAGGGTACGCAGACGGCGAACCAGACGGTTGTAAACCATATCCCGCTTATGGTCCGCCAGCACGATCCCTGCGCGCAGATAGATTAACTGACATATCCGACGAAAATGCGCGTCAGACAGCGCAAGGCGCTGTGTCATCTGTAACAATAATGACGTTTGCCCGCCGGGCAGAGATGATGTCATAGCGCCTTCTTTATCACATTCAGGATACAACTGGCGCCACCTGCGGTAGCGCCGATTCTTGGTGTGGTCTAACCCGTTCAGTCACAGTTAAAATGTTTCCCAGTGCGTATTGGGCTCTGTATTTACCGATGGCTTCTGCGCCGCGCGGGGCCCAGAAGCAACGGCGCGTTCTTCTCCGGCTTTTGCCGTCCGGGATCCGGCGGCAAGGCGGAATGCCGACACCGCTCGCGTTAAGCGGCTGGCCTGATCTTCCAGCGCGGCGGCAGCGGCAGCGGACTCCTGAACCAGCGAGGCGTTTTGTTGGGTGACGCGATCCATCTCCGCAACCGCCAGCGCCACCTGATCGATGCCACGACTCTGCTCATCGGACGCCGAGGCGATTTCTCCCATGATGTCGGTGACCCGCGTCACCGCATCGACGATGTCATGCATGGTGTCACCCGCGCTTTCAACCAGCGCCGAACCGGTATCCACCCGGGAGACAGAGTCATCGATCAGCGCTTTAATCTCTTTTGCCGCCTCGGCGCTGCGGCTGGCGAGATTACGCACCTCTCCGGCGACCACCGCAAAGCCGCGCCCCTGCTCACCGGCGCGCGCCGCTTCCACCGCCGCGTTCAGCGCCAGGATGTTGGTCTGGAAAGCGATCCCGTCAATAACGCTGGTGATGTCGGCAATTTTCTTCGAGCTGTCGGCGATGTCGTGCATCGTTTTGACGACGTTATCCACCACCTTGCCGCCGTGTTTGGCGGTTTCCGAGGCGCTCAGCGCCAGCTGCGACGCCTGACGGGCGTTGTCGGCGTTCTGTTTAACCGTTGCGGTCAGCTCTTCCATGCTGGCGGCGGTTTCCTCCAGCGCTGAAGCCTGCTGCTCGGTACGAGAGGAGAGATCGGTATTGCCCGCGGCAATCTCGCTGGTGCCGGCATAGATGGCATCAGAACCTTCGCGAACCTCCGCCACCGTCGCCACCAGCGAACGCTGCATGTGCGAAACGGTGCTTGCCAGTTCGCCAATCTCATTGCGCCCGGCTACGGTCAGGGTGTTGGTTAAATTGCCGCTGGCGATTTCACGAATATGGACAATCACGCGACCCAGTGGATTGAGCAGGATTTGACGAATGCCGTACCACGCCACCACCAGAATCGACGCCAGCACTACCGACAGGATGCCGAGCTGCCACTGGGCGAAACGATAATCGCGCGCGCTTTCGTCAAACTCGTGACGATAGAGTTTTTCACTGGCGGTGGCGTATTTGTCCAGTGTCTCGTCAAGCGCGTGTTGCATACTCTGCGTCGGCTGAGCGAAGTAAGCATCCATGTTGCCATTTTCCAGGAACTGCACCAGTTCCGCTAACGCCGTATAGTAGGTACGATATTTTTCATCGACATCTTTGCTGGCTTCCGCCATGTCAGGGTGCGGGGCAATCGCTTTGAAATTGTTGTAATGCGCCGCCGCCTGCGCGAGAGTCGCTTTCGCATTTGCCAGCAGCTCGGTTTTCGCACTGCTCTGCTGGTTCTCCACGTCCATCATCATGCGCGCGGAGGAGCGGCTGAGGTTAATACGCGTTTGCAGCATCAGATCCCATGTTGAGGTCAGTTCACTTTGCTGCTGGCGCAAACTATTGGAAACAATAAAACTGTCCTGATTCTGCTGTAACGATGAAAACAACAAACCACCGGATATAAGCTGTAGCAGTGCAAAAACTCCCAGCACCATCATCAGCATTGTGACCACGCGAATACGGTTAAACATAAGGCACCTTCCAGGAAACGAGTTATCAACGTTATCGGCACCCGGGATAAGAACTTTACGTTTGCGAAAGGGGAAATCGGCTCAGAAGGCGATATCCACCACTACCGTGTCGGTGTAGGTTCCCGCTGGCGGCGTTGTCTGAGCAGGCAAAACTCTGGCGGTGTAGTTATAAGTGCGCAGCAGACCGTCGCTGCTGGCGGATGATGACGCGCTGCTGGCCCAGCGTTCGCTGCCGACGCTGCCCCAACGATTGGTGGTGCTGGCTTTATAAATCTCGTAGCTCAGGCGATTACTGCCGCTCGCCATATTGCGCGCGCTACCGGCGGCGTAACTGCCGTTATTTATCCCCACCGTATAGCTACTGCCTTTGGTGCAGGTGATGGAAACCGCCTGCGAAACCGCCGGAAAATCTTTCGCCAGCGGCGCGCTGCCAAAATTGACGTTCGGCGCATTGATGGTAATGCAATCATTGGTGACCGTGAGATTGAGTTGCAGGCTCGACGCGACGGTGCCGGTTTGCGCAGTGCCGCACAGCCCCAGCGCCCCAATCTGACATACGTTATAAGCGACGTTGAAATTGAGCGTGACCTGATACGGTCCGGCGCTGACCTGCTGGCCGGTGCTGGTGCGAAAGTAAAGCGGCAACGTGAATCGCGATGATCCTAACAACGCCAGCAGCGAGCTGCCGCTCCAGGTATAACTGCCGCCAATCGCTATCTCGTTGTTGCTGGCGCAAGCGGACTGAGCGCACATGCGTACCGGAATCACATCGGTCACCGTGGCGTTATCGCTGCGCTTCAGGGTTGCCCGGTTGCTGGCGGAGACCGTCGCCCCGGTATAGGTAAGCGTGATCGTGTCGTTATTCAGCAGTCCCAGCACAACATCGCACTGCACGACTAAACTGGCGCTGGTGGACTGCTCCGTGCTGTTGACGGTAAACGATGAGACACTGCCAAACGCGCCGTTGGTGGTGCTCACCCGACAGGCCGCCCACGCCTCCGGCGCGGCAAACAATAACAGCAGGAGCAACAGCGCGCGGCAACTCATTGCATCCCCCCGCGGCAGACCAGCGGTCCGTAGGTTTGCAGCTTATGCTGAGGATTTGGCGTCAGAGTCAGGGTCGCCGTGCAGCGCTGTCCATCCGGCGCTATCACCTGCAGAGGGTTAACCTTGTTGAGATTTTCCAGCCAGACAATCCCCTCATACCCCACCACCGCCGACGTGCCGTTATCCCGCAGCACCTGGCTTGCCAGCGGAAGCGGCTGGCCGTGTTCATCATGGAGAATGACGCTCGCCACCCGCGTCTGTTCCATCGGAAAATCAACCAGAAAACCGCTCTGGCGGCGCAGGGCCACTTTGCGTTCAGTCTCCCGCAGACGGGTATCGGCGGGCAGCCTGAGGGTATCAATGCTGTAACGTGCGGGATAGTATGCAGAGACGCCGCTGATCAGCAGATAACCGTTGTCGTTTGTTGCGCCGACCGGCTGGTTTTCGTAGTTGACCGGCACGCCCGGCTGACCGTCGGTGCTCACCAGCACAAACGCATCATTGATCTTATTGGCGGCGAACAGCTGGTTTTCCATCAGCACCAGCGAGCCCAGCGCCTCGCCCCACCAGGTCATGGCGTTGTTTTCACCCCAGGTGCCGCCCTGTAACTCTACGTTATTGTTGCGCCATCCCAGCGTCGCCTGCTGATAGTTTCGCGCCTGAGTCTGCCGCGCCCAGGCCAGATTCCAGCTGAACCCGCCATCGGTCGGCATCGCGTGGTTGTAGTTAATACGCTGCGTCTGCCCGGCATCCGGCGTTTTCTCCATGGTGACTGCCGCGCTGTCCCGCTCGCCCAATGGGATCTGCACCGACATCGCCAGCGTCCACTCCCCCTGCTGGTTATCCCTGCTTGCCGCCAGATAGATACTGCTGCTGCGCCACAGGCTGCGGCTCCAGGAGAGATTCAGTAGCTCCGTCTTTTGCGCGTCGAAACTACGGATGCCAATCCACGCCGCGCCGATATTGCCGAAGCTGCCCATATTAAAGGTTAACGCATACTGATCGCTGCGCTGGCTTAATGAGGCCAGCGGCTGGTTGTCGTCGTCCACCAGCGCGCTCTGGTCATACAGCGCAAGATTGCCAAACCCACGCTCACGCCGGGAATGCTGCGTCGCCACGCTGAATGCGGCGGTACTGTACTGATATCCCCAGTTAAGCTGATTCCCCTGCCTGCCGCGCATCCGGCTTTCCGTCCAGGCGCCGTTTACGACTCCGAAACGCCCCAGCTTTACCAGCGCGCCCGCGCCGCCCAGCGCCAGCTCTTCGGCCCCTTCCCCATGCCCTTCAAGGGTCAGATAATCATTCACGCCGTAGCGATAGCTCGCGCTGCCCGCCGCCGGACCATAGTCAAAGTTATCGACCCCGTAATTTCGCCGCAGGCTGCCGAGGGTTACGGCGCCATCGCTGACGCCGGTTTTCAACAGATTGCTGGCGACATAGAACGGCAAAGTGGTACTCACCTGCCTGCCGAGCGCATCGCGGGTGACCAGCACCGCATCGCCCGCGCCGTTAATATAAGGAAGATTGGTCAGCGTGAACGGTCCGGGCTGTAGTTCAGTCGAACCGGCCCGATAACCGTTAATAAACAGATCGACGGCGGTTGGCACCGCCGCTTCGCCGGAAAATTCCGGTAGGGGCCAGGTAACCAAGTCCGGGCGTAAAGAGAAATCGCGCCCCCACGCTATCCCGCCGACGCGGACGCTGTTGCTCCAGCTCAGGGCATCGGTGATCACATCGCCCACCCGCCACTGGGTGGCATTTTCCTCACGGGTGGCGGTGAATACGGTATCGTAACGCACATAGCCATCCTGCCAGTCTTCGTCTCCCGCCAGATTCTGCCGCACATACCCCGTGGAGGAGAGCGCCCCCGCATCATTAAACAGGCGCAGCTCATGCCATACAGAGGCCTGGCTGTCGCCGTCTTGCGTGCTGCTGGTGTAAAAATCATAATTCAGCAGCGCTCCGCTGCCGTTTCGCGCCTCATGCGCCGGGGTTTCTCCGCCAAACGGCGTACCGCGTTCCGGCAACCAGTCGCGCGGTACGCTGAGCAGCAGACGCTGTCCGCTGCTGTCATAGCTGACGTTTACCTGCGGCAGACGTGAAACGTTCACCTCGCCCGCAGGAAGTTTGCCGGCAGGAAGCCCCGCATGCTGAAGGTCGGCGCTGGCGACATAGTAATCGCCCGCCCGCTGAATCACGGGGACCACCTGCTGCGTATCGTAATGGTTAACAATCAGCACCAGATGGAAAACCGCCTGCTGGTCGATAGCCCGTGCATCCGGCGGAGGCGGTAGCGCATCATCTCCTGACTCAGCGCGACAGACGCCGGTGGTGGTCAGAAAAGCCGTCATCAGCACGCCGCTCAGTTGGCGGGACCAGACAACCATTTGCCGTCCTGCGCGTTGATTGCCGCGGTAAGTTGGTCAGGACGGGTTGCCCCGGTGGGTAACGGCCAGCGACGAACGCTCCCGGGCAGAACATATCCCAGCAGGCCTTCGGCCATAGCGTGCTGCGCGCCGCCCTGACGGAGCGACACTTTACTCAGCCGGACATGTATATCGCCGTCGTTGCGCACCTCCAGCTGCGGTTGCCCTTCATTACGCACCACCCGCCAGCGCAGTTGCGAAGGATTGACCTGCGCATGATGTTCCTCCTGCGCCCAGGTCTTTACGCCCTCCCCGTAGACAAACAGCGGCAGCGAATAGCGCATCTGCACGTTAAGCCCCATTTGCGGTTTATTCTGGCTGCCTGGCTGGGGGATCTCATCGACGATGATCCGGTACGCCTGCTCCACCCCGTGGGGAACGGTGGACTGCTTGATCAGGCGAATCAGCTGCTTATTGCCTTTTTCAATGCGCACGATCGGCGGACTGGCCACCACATCCTGTTGCGAGGTGTAGCGTTCAAAACCGTTCTCCTGCTGCCAGCGAACGATGCGCACCTGCATCGTCGTTGGCGTAGTACCCTGATTCTGGATCCATAGCTCAGTGGCGTTACTGTCTGCCGCCAGCCAGGGATCGATCGGCCACAGCAAAATGGTCGCCGCGCCGTTTGCCCCCGATGATAAGAGCGCTGTCACAAAGCCTGACAACAGCCAGGATGCCCGCAAATTCATGTCACTTCTCCCTTCGCTACCATGACAAGGTCACGGTAAGCAGATCTGAATAATTGCCCGCCGGGCTGAAACCGGTTAAAAATGCGACGCCGAAAAGCGGTAGCGCAATGTTATTACTGTTGGTGTAGGTCACTGAAACCGGCTGATTAACGCCAATCTCGCTGTTTGCCGTCAGCGATGAGGTGCTGTAAAGTCGATAGCCGACCCGTTGCGTGCCGCCATCGCGCTGCATATTGCGCACCGAACCGTAGTATCGTCCGCCGTCCACCGTCATGCTCAGCGCCACCCCCGGCGTACAGGCCAGCGTCAGGGCGGCATTGGGCACAAACTGACTGCTGACCTGTCGGTTTTCCACGCCGCTGTAGCTACCGAAGTTCAGGCTACCCAGCGCAGCGCCGCTGCCGGTTGTCACCGAGCAGCCGGGCGTTATCGTGGCGCTGAGTTGAAAAGATTGCGTGGTAACGGCGGAAACTGGCGATACAACCGCAGCCAGCGCCGCCGGAAAAAGGCGCAGCCATCCCCCGCTTCCTCGCAGGAAGCGCGTCATCCAACGACTCATTTAAAAAGGCGTATCAGTAAATAACGCTGACGTTGACGGTATCGGTGTAGGTTCCTGGCACCACGGTGACGCTGTTGCCGCCGCCCTGAATCCGACCGTATAACGTATAGTTATCGACGCCAGCGGTGGTGGAGGCTTTCGGGAGAGGCGTATTGTTGGCGATCACGTTACTGAAACCGCTGTCGCTGTAAAGGCTGTACGCCACGCCCTGGGTGGTATTCGCCGCATTCACCAGGTAACGGGCCGGCGTGCCGGGCGTACCGACCACCGAGCCTGGCGCTGATGAATTGGTATTGCCGGTAACCTGGACGGTGTAGTCCGCAGTGGTGCACTGGATGCCGAAGCTGTTGCCCCCTGCGGCGCCGGTCAGTTGAGTCGTCAGTTCGGAAAAGGTGGCCGGATGGGTACCAAAATTCAGCGTACCGAAGTTGATGCCGCTCTGACTGGGTGAACCATTGATCAGGCAACCATTGGTTAACGTCAGCGTGACGCCGACCGTTCCGCTACTGGTCACCGCCAGAGCCGAAGGCAGCGGAAGCAGAAAAATGCCAGCCATACCCAGGAACCGAGAAATTGTTTTCATTACCCCATCTCCGAATCATCGTCACCTTTGACGAAAGCCAGTTCCGGCATGGCGAGAAAGTTCGCGCACGCTCAGAAAACGAAATGATAATCAGAAATTTAGCTTACGGCGGTGAAAACAACCACTGGCGCTACGTTTGTTGATACAGATGGGTGATTGACATAAAAACATCATATTTATCAATTTATTAATATTGATAACATTTGGTTTTCATATCCATTTCTGAGGATATATTCATTCTTATGCGATCCAGTTCACAAAATTCCCTCACTCAAAGCACAACAAAATGCATAAAGAATAAAAAATAGTTGTAACCCACAGCGGAATACTCCAGGTTAGGTAGTAAATGAATCAGTAAAAATTATTCACACGGTGAATTGTTTAACTGATAACAAATTATTAATTTCAGTCCGAGGAATATTCTGTGGCAAACGCAAATAAGCTCACGATACTTATCGTGATTTTCATGCTGGCTGGCATTGTGTCAGGCGCCGTTATTCATTCTTACACGTCTGCTGGCGTTATCAGCGCCTGGGCGGAGAACATCACCCTCCTTACCGATATTTTCCTGCGCCTGATAAAAATGGTCATCGCGCCGTTAGTGTTCAGTACCTTAACCGTCGGGATTATGCGTCTGGGCGAAACCAGCACTATCGGACGGGTCGGCGGCAAAGCGATGATCTGGTTTGTCAGCTCCTCCGTGCTGTCGATCCTCGTGGGCCTGCTGATCGTCACCCTTGAACAGCCCGGCAGCGGTCTGAATCTGGCGATTCCGCAAGAGGCGGTGGATACCGGCCTTGCCGTAGGCGGGATGAGCCTGAAGGGATTCCTGTCGCATACCATTCCCACCAGCATCGCCGGTGCGATGGCGAATAACGAAATTTTGCAGATCGTGGTGTTTTCACTGTTCTTTGGCATCGGCGGCGCGTCGCTGGGCGAGAAGTTCAACGCTCCGCTGGTCGCCGCGCTGGACGTGGTTTCGCACATTATGCTGAAAGTGACCGGTTACGTGATGTACGTCGCGCCGCTGGCGATTTTCGCCGCTATTTCTTCAGTGATCGCCACAGAAGGGCTGGGCATTTTGCTGAACTACGCCTCGTTTATCGGCGGCTATTACGTCGCGATTCTGTTGACCTGCCTGCTGTTACTGACGGCGGGCTATCTGGTGCTGAAAAAAGAGGTCTTTCGCCTGGTCAGTATGCTGAAAGATCCGGTACTGGTCGCTTTCACCACCAGCAGTTCCGAGGCCGCTTATCCGAAAACGCTGGAGCTACTGACCAGATTTGGCTGCTCGCGCAACATTGTCTCTTTCGTCCTGCCGATTGGTTATTCCTTTAATCTGGTCGGTTCGATGGTGTACTGCTCTTTTGCCTCAATGTTCATCGCCCAGGCGTATAACATTCATCTGTCGTTCACCGAAATAACCGTACTGATGCTCACGCTGATGCTGGCATCGAAAGGCATCGCCGGGGTTCCGCGTTCGGCGCTGGTAGTGCTGGCGGCCACCATCCCGAGTTTCCATATTCCGGTTGCGGGGATCCTGCTGCTGATGGGCATCGACCATTTCCTTGATATGGGGCGTTCCGCGATTAATGTGTTAGGGAACGGCATTGCCACCGCGATGCTGGCACAGGATGAGGGATTGCTGGCGGAAAGCGATAAAGAAGAGAGAATGCAGGAAGTACAAGCGTAACGCATTATTGTGCCGGATGGCGCGCCTACGAAGCAATATGAATCGCAGGCCGCGCCATCCGGCATGACGGTTACGCCATATGCGCCGCCGCCATATCCAGCAGCGCCATTTCGTCGCTGTTCAGCAGCTTTTCGATGTTCACCAGGATCAGCATACGTTCGCCCAGCGCGCCCAGCCCCGTCAGGTATTCGGTTGACAGCGTCACGGCAAATTCCGGCGCCGGACGGATCTGTTCAGCGGTCAGCGACAGCACATCGGAGACGCCGTCAACGACAATCCCCACGACCCGCTGTCCAAGATTCAGTACGATCACCACCGTGTTATCGTTATACTCTACGTCGCCCTCGCAAAACTTCACGCGCAGATCGACGATCGGTACAATCACGCCGCGCAGGTTCGTCACCCCTTTGATAAACGCGGGCGTATTGGCAATGCGCGTCACCTGATCGTAGCCGCGAATCTCCTGCACTTTCAGGATATCGATACCGTACTCTTCATCTCCCAGCGTAAACACCAGGAACTCCTGGCCTGACGGCTCGCCGGCCAGTTTGGTTACATTAGTCATACCGGTCATATTTTTCCTTCTCACTCAATCAGGCGGCGGTGATCGCCATACGTTGTTCGCGATTTAAACTTTGCAGGGCGGAGACATCCACAATCAGCGCGACGCTGCCATCGCCCAGAATCGTCGCCGCGGAGATACCCGGCACTTTACGGTAGTTGCTTTCCAGGTTCTTCACGACCACCTGGTGCTGGCCGATCAGTTGATCCACCAGCAGCGCGTAACGACGTCCCCCGCTTTGCAGGATCACCACGATGCCCTGGGTGGCTTCGGTTTTCGCCCCTGCAACGTCAAACACCTTCCACAGCTCCACCAGCGGCAGGTATTCGCCGCGCACCTCCAGTACGCGTTCGCCGCCCGCCAGCGGGTGCAGATCGTCTTCGCGCGGCTGCAGCGATTCCATGACCGCATTCAGCGGCAGGATAAAGACCTCATCAGCCACGCGCACCGACATGCCGTCGAGGATCGCCAGCGTCAGCGGCAGCAGAATACGGATCGTGGTGCCGGAACCCTGTTTTGACTGGATCTCCACGTGGCCGCCCATCTCCTGGATGTTTCTTTTCACCACGTCCATGCCCACGCCGCGCCCGGAAACGTCGGTTACCTGTTCGGCGGTAGAGAAGCCCGGTGCGAAAATCAGCATCCCGACTTCGTCATCGGTCATGTTGTCATTCACCGCCATCCCCTGAGCAACCGCTTTCGCCAGGATGCGTTCCCGGTTAAGGCCCGCGCCGTCGTCGGTGACTTCAATACAGATATTGCCGCCCTGATGTTCCGCCGAGAGGATCAGATTGCCCACCGGATTTTTCCCGGCTTCCAGACGTTTTTCCGGCAGTTCAATGCCATGATCGAGGCTGTTACGCACCAGATGGGTTAGCGGGTCGATAATGCGTTCAATCAGGCTCTTGTCGAGTTCAGTGGAGCTACCGACCAGCGTCAGTTCAACCTGCTTGCCAAGCTTACCGGCCAGGTCGCGCACCAGGCGCGGGAAGCGGCTGAACACATACTCCATCGGCATCATACGAATCGACATCACCGACTCCTGGAGATCGCGGGCGTTACGTTGTAACTGCCCCATGCTGGTAATGAGTTCGCCATGATTTACCGGGTCAAGTTCGTTAGAACGCTGCGCCAGCATCGACTGGGTAATCACCAGTTCACCAACCAGGTTGATCAGCTGATCGACCTTTTCCACCGCCACGCGGATGCTGGTCGATTCGCTAGGGCGCGCCGGTTTTTCCCGCTCCGCGCGTCCCGCCTGGCCTTCAGCGGCGGCGGGTTTCACCGCCGCAACCGCCTTCGCCGGTGGTGCAACGGTAACAGCCTGTTCGGGCGGCGCCTGTACCGCAGGCGCCGTCGCCGCGGCCACTTTTTCAAAGGCGATTTGATCTGCTTCAATCACAAAGCAGAGGACGGCAATGATGTCATCTTCGGCGATGTCGCCATCGAGCGTCGCGGCCAGGCTGTCGCTCCCCTTCACCACCTCAGTTAAGGTGGCAAGGTTGCCTAACTCTTCTTCCAGCAGATCGACTTCACTGGCTTTCAGGCGGGACAGCACGATGCGCAGTTTTTCTCCGGCAGCCGGCATCGCCTCCTCAAGCAGCGCGTTATCCACCACGCTCAGGCGGGCATTTGTCACCACCGCTGGCGCCGTTTCGCCTTTCGCTTCCAGCGCTAACTGGCGTAAAGCATTGCAGATATATTCGAAGCTGGCGGCATCCGGCTCCTGTGAGCTTTTGTAGGCATCGAGCTGTTCCTGCATGATATCCTTCGTTTCCAAAAACAGGTTGATAATGGCGGTATTGAGCTGCATCTCACCGCGACGCGCCTCATCAAGCAGGTTTTCCATCAGGTGGGTGGTTTCCTGCAGGATGGTGAAGCCAAAGGTTCCGGCACCGCCTTTGATCGAGTGCGCTGCGCGAAAAATGGCGTTCAGTTGCTCGGCATCCGGCGCTTCGGGCGCCAGATCGAGCAGGTGTTGCTCCATGTCAGCCAACAGCTCGTCAGCTTCATCAAAAAATGTCTGATAAAAATCGCTTATATCCATGCTCACGCTATCACCTCGGATTGGCTGGTGGCGATGTGGGAACGCTTACCTGCGGACTGGCCTCAGGCTGTTGTAATACACTTACCGGCTCGTTCTGGCTTTCAGCGTTTTCATGCAAAATGGACTGTTCAGCCTGCCTGTTCAGCACCAGCAGGCTGATACGCCGGTTGACGGCGTCCTCGGGCCCCCGATCGCTCAACCGCATCGTGGCGGCCATACCGACCACCCGTAATACCTTGCCGTCATCAAGACCGCCCTGCACCAGTTCGCGACGCGAGGCGTTGGCGCGATCGGCAGATAACTCCCAGTTGCTGTAGCCCTTCTCCCCGGAGGCGTAAGGGAAATCATCGGTATGGCCGGACAGGCTGATACGGTTTGGAATGCCGTTCAGCACCGGGGCGATCGCCCGCAGAATGTCGCGCATGTATGGTTCGACCTCGGCGCTGCCGGTTTTAAACATCGGCCGGTTCTGGCTGTCGATAATCTGGATACGCAGCCCTTCCTGCACCAGATCGATCTTCAGATGCGGGCGCAGCGCGCGCAGTTTGGGGTCGGATTCAATCAGCTGATCGAGATCGCCGCGCAGCTTGCTCAGTCGGCTTTGCTCCATCCGCTTTTTCAGTTCGTCGATGTTGGGCTGTTTGTGGACCTCCCCTTTCTGCTGGGTAAAGTCGTCGCCGCCGCCGGGGATCGGACTTTCGCTGTCAGAGAACCGATGGCCGCCCGTCACCGCCGTCGCCAGCGGCGTACGGAAATATTCGGCAATCTGGATCAACTCTTTAGGGCTGGAGATAGAAATCAGCCACATCACCAGGAAAAAGGCCATCATGGCGGTCATAAAGTCGGCGTAGGCAATTTTCCATGAGCCATGTGCGCCGCCACCATGACCTTTCGCTTTGCGCCGTTTGACGACGACGATTGGGTGGGACTGGTTCTTCATGATTCCTCGGTCGTCTGCGAGTTCGGGTTTCTGACGGCGCGAACGTGTTCTTCCAGCTCAATGAACGACGGACGTTCGCTGGAATAGAGCGTTTTACGGCCAAACTCGACGGCAATCGGCGGCGCATAGCCGTTCAGATTGGAGAGCAGCGTAACCTTGACGCACTGCATCATCTTGGTGGTTTCCGCGCTTTTCTGGCGCAACACAGTGGCAAGCGGCGAGATAAAGCCGTATGCCAGTAGGATGCCGAGGAAGGTGCCCACCATCGCGTGGGCGATAAGCGCCCCCAGCTCGGCCGCCGGTCTGTCGGCCGACGCCAGCGCATGCACCACCCCCATCACCGCGGCGACGATACCAAACGCAGGCAGCGAATCGCCCATCAGCGCAAGGCTGTTGGCCGGGACTTCCGCTTCGCTTTCGTGGGTTTCAATCTCTTCATCCATCAGGGCTTCGATTTCGAAGGTGTTCATATTGCCGCTGATAATCAGACGCAAATAGTCGACGATAAACTCCAGCATCACCGCGTCGGCCAGAATGCGCGGGTAGCTCGCGAAAATTTCACTCTCTTTCGGATTTTCAATATCACGTTCCAGCGAGAACATGCCCTGCTGTCGGGACTTTGCCATCAGGCGATAGAGCAGCGCCAGCAGATCCATATACATCGCTTTGGTGTATTTTGAACGGCGAAACAGCAACGGCAGCGCTTTCAGCGTACCCTTGATAGCCTTACCGTTGTTACCAACGATAAACGCCCCTATTCCCGCCCCTCCGATAATCACAAATTCAGCCGGTTGATAGAGTGCCCCAAGGTGCCCGCCGGTCATCATATAACCGCCGAAAACTGTACCGATAACAACCAGGTAACCTAATAAGATAAGCACGACATCATCCTTTCGCTGTTGACTATGACAGGATGCGCAGTCGGAGAGTTAACGCGGCGGCAAGGCAAAAAAAAGCAGCGGTAATCGCTTACCGCTGCTGGAGTGTTTTGCCCACACCGTTCCGGTTAAACAGCCTGTTCGATCTGTTCATCCAGCAGTTGTGGAATAATATCGGCAGCATCCTGGGAAAGTTTACGTCTTTTTACCGCCCTGGAAGGCGGCTGGCATAAACTGCAGGCGAAACTGCCAGCCGGTTGATGGGCATGGGTAATAAAATTACCGCCGCAGCAGCTGCAGCCCGACAGCTGTAACAAACCACTCTCAACGAAACGAACCAGCGTCCAGGCGCGGGTTAACGCCAGCAGCGGTCCATCTTCGCCGTGCGGACACTGCTCAAGGTACAGTCGGTAGGCTTTAATGACCGCGTCCACCCCGCTGCACAGTCCGGTTTTGAGCAAAAACTGCCATGCGTTACAGAACATGGAGGCATGAATGTTTTGCTCCCAGGTCATAAACCAGTCCGTGGAAAACGGCAGCATCCCTTTCGGCGGCGGGCTGCCGCGGAGTTCTTTATACAATTTGATGAGGCGACCACGACTTAATTGCGTTTCGCTTTCCAGCATTTGCAAACGGGCGCCCAGGGTGATCAATTCCATCGCCAGCTGGATATCGCGAGCTTCCTGAACAATGCTTTTTTCACTCATCATCAGGCCCTTTTCTTACGCGTCGTTTCACCTGCCTGATCGACATCACTCAACAGACGCGTGGATAACATAATACTGGTATGAATTTGTTGGAGATCGTCCACCCGCGAATCCTGCGTTAATCGGGTGATGGTCTGGTGACTGTCAAAGCGGAAATGACACACTAACTGGTTCGTTTCCGCCAGTTTAACCATCTGCGGAAGGGTCAGGTTACCCAACGAGGTCGCCATCTCTTCGTTGATTCCGAGACGAAACATGGCGGACGCTTTGTCCTGAACGATCAGGCGCTGTGCAAGAAGTAAATATGACAAATTGATGTCATAAATGTGTTTCAGCAACTCGGATGTATGCATTATTCCCATCCAGAATAACCAACTTTATTTTTATGCGGTATAACCGCACCCCGTGATGTCGCCGGGAATTCCCGGTAAAAAATTTAAGTAGGACAATTAGTTAGGAAAAATCAGGCGCTGCATGTGAATGACCGCCTCCCTGTCGTTAAGACCAGCGTTTACACGTTCACATGTTTTCTTACAAATGCCTAAGATTTTTCCTAAATCGACGCAACTGTACTCGTCACTCCAGTGACATACAACAAAGCCACGCTGCGCAGTTGAAAAATATGTGATCTCACTCACACAAATCAACTTATTTATTCACTTTAATCCATCAGTTGAGCTTTTATTTTGGTGAATAAATAATCAATGAAACACCTTTTGCTTTCTGAGGTCATAAAAATAAGCTATCAACGGCGCGCAAAGAGATGCGTTACCGTCGGTAATATAACGAACAGAAAATAATCAAATCACATTGATTTTCCTAATGAATCCCAATTTTTTTTATTGTTTACAAACAACCAGTTAATAATAATCGATTTTTTATTGATACGCATCGCTTATGATTTGATTTAAATTAATATCATTTACCAATTGTTTAACTGCGAAAATTGCAAAGTGACAAATTTGATTTAAGTCGTGTATTTTCGTTAAACAGTTGGGTTTATCTTGCTGCATACTGTTAAGGGAATTTAATGAATAATTATGATTGCCTTCACATAATTGCCTTATTGAAGCATTGCAGTGAAAAGAGAATCGGAGTAATGCTGAAGTACTCCCTCATATCCTTGCAATAAGGAGCGAGTTATGAGTTATCACCATATTCTTGTGGCCGTTGCGGTCACGCCTGAAAGCCAGCAGCTTCTGGCAAAAGCGGTATCCATCGCCCGTCCTTTAAACGCCCGCATCAGCCTGATCACCCTTGCCGCCGATCCCGAAATGTACAATCAGTTCGCCGCGCCGATGCTGGAAGACCTGCGTATGGTGATGCATGAGGAAATACGTCAGTTTTTGCGCCAGCTGTGTCATGATGCCGGTTATCCGGTAGAGCAGACGTTCATCGCCAGCGGTGAATTAAGCGAACATATTCTGGACGTGTGCCGCAAACACGATGTGGATCTGGTGGTCTGCGGCAATCATAATCAGAGCTTCTTTTCGCGAGCGTCCTGCTCGGCGAAAAGTGTGGTCAGGTCAAGCCTGGTGGACGTCCTGTTAGTCCCGCTTGAGGGCGATTAATCGCCGGGAGATACCGATCAGGCCAGTTTAGGAAAGGTCGCCACTTTACTCTGCTGCAGGCTTTCTGCGCTGCGCGGCGCTATCTGCTTTAGATCGGCGATGAAGCGCTCCTGCCAGTGGTTAATGTCATTTTTGACAATCACCTCCAGCATTTCGGCATGCCGGGAAATACGCTCAGCCAGTGGCATAGTGAGCGCGCGATCCAGCGCCGCCGCCACTTCATCACGGTCATACGGGTTGACAATCAGCGCCGAGGTCAGCTCATTCGCCGCGCCGGCAAACTGCGACAGCACCAGCACGCCGGGATTAGCCGGATCCTGCGCCGCCACAAACTCCTTCGCCACCAAGTTCATCCCGTCACGTAGGGGTGTCACCAGCCCCACGTCCGAATAGCGGAACACCTTCATCAGCAGCTTGCGGTCAAAGTGCTGATTGAGGTAGAACAGCGGCGTCCAGCCCAGCTGGCCGTACTTGCCGTTGATGCGCCCCGCCTCGGTTTCAAGCTGATGGCGGATATCCTGATAGGCCTGCACGTCGCCGCGCGACGTCGGGGCAATCTGGGTATAGCGAATTTTGCCATGATGCTGCGGATATTTCTCCAGCAGCGCTTCATACGCCTGAAAACGCTCCGGCAGCCCTTTCGAGTAGTCCAGACGCTCCACGGAAAAGATATTCTTCAGATTCTTCAGTTCAGCTTTGAGCTGAGCCAGCTTCGGCGGCAGCGGTCCTGCGGCCTGCTGGGCGATTTCATCCGGTTCAATCCCGATGGGATAAACCTGGGTATGGAAATTTTTTCCCCATGCGCTATGGCTGAAGCGCTCCCTGGTCTGGATTCGCGTCAGGCTGGAGAGGCTGTCGAGGAAGGCCAGCCGATCGTTTTCGGTCTGAAAGCCCAGCAGATCGTAATCGCACAGCTGTTCCAGCAGTTCCTCTGAGCACGGCAACGCGTTGAAAATTTCCGGCGTCGGGAAAGGAATATGCAGGAAGAAGCCAATACGGTTGTTGACGCCGCGCTTGCGCAATTCGCTGGCGAAAGGCAGCAGGTGATAATCATGGATCCAGATAATGTCATCATCTTTCAGCAGCGGCAGTAATTTATCCGCCAGCAGCGCATTCACCCGCTGATAGCCTTCCCAGGCCGAACGCTGGAAATTCACCAGATCCAGACGATAATGGAACGCGGGCCATAACACGGCGTTGGAAAACTGATTGTAATATTCTTCGTGATCCTGCTCGTTCAGGTTAAACGACGCCCAGGTAATATTGCCGCGAGTGACCTTTTTTAACGGCTGATCCTCGTTACCCAGCTCGCCACTCCAACCGAACCATAAGCCCCCTGCCGCCTTAAGCGCGCCGAGTACCCCAACAGCCAGTCCACCTGCGCTGGTCTTGTTATCCGGGGGAGCAATTCGATTAGATACTACGACTAAACGACTCATAGCCATTTCTCCTGTCATTCGTGGTTTTTTCTTGTAGTTGTGTGTGAATAGATTCCAGCCTGCGCCAGACCTCCTGTACCCCGGCCAGCCGCCATTTTGCCTGCGTTTCGCCTTCGCCGACTTTCACTGAGATCCCGCCCGCTTTGTTCACCGCCATGAAACCTGCCTCATCGGTCAGATCGTCGCCCACAAAAATGGGCGTTCGTCCGGCAAACGGCGCTTCCTGCATAAACGCGGTTATCGCTTCGCCTTTATTGGTTCCCTTAGGTTTTATTTCGACCACGCATTTACCCTGCTGGAGGGAAAGCTGCGGCCAGGTTTGCGTGATGCGCAGGGCAAGCGTCTGTAGCACGGTTTCATACTCAGGCGCCTGCCGGTAGTGCAGCGCAAAAGCCATGCCTTTGGTTTCAAGCTCCGTCCCCGGAAGCGCCGCCAGCGCGTTATGCAACTGTACGCTGATTTCACGCTCAATGGCCTGTGGAAGATGCACAATATGTAGTTGACCATTGATATCACGGCGCTCAGCTCCATGAACCCCGGCCAGCGGAAAGCGAAACGGCTTCGCCAGCGCGTCAAGTTCAACCATCGAGCGCCCTGAAATCAATGCCAGCGCTCCGTTGTTACACTCGGCGAGACGATGAAGTATCTGAAGGATATTGGCGGGTACCACAACCTGGTCGGGATGCGGTTTTATCTCCGCAAGCGTCCCATCGAGATCAAAAAAGTAAGCATAGCGCGCGGTTAATTCTGGTATTACGGTTAACGGTTCTGCCACCCGGTTCTCCTCCTTTCCAATCGTTGCTGCTGCGCGCGGATCGCGCGGCATAAGCAAGGATAAGTATAGACAGTGTGACGCTGCTCGCTATTTGTCAGGGCTGTTGCCAGCTGGGTTGACGGCTGGCAACAGGGGGAAGTGAGAGGAAAAAATTGCCGGTTATTTCATCAAACGCTGCGTTTCGCTTTTTGCTTGTAACGGTCGAAGATCACTGCTGCCAGCAGGATTAAGCCGCGCACCACGTACTGAGCGAAAGGCGAAATATTGAGCAGGTTCATGGCGTTCTCCACGGTGCCTAAAATCAGCACCCCGGCCACCACATATGAGATTTTTCCGATGCCGCCTTTCAGGGAAACGCCGCCCAAAACGCAGGCTGAGATGACGATCAGCTCATAGCCGATGGAGGTCATTGGCTGACCGCTGGTCATACGCGATGCAAGAATAATCCCCGCCGCCGCCGAAACCAGACCGGAGAGCACAAAGATAATGATTTTGGTGCGCACCACCGGCACCCCTGCCAGCCGCGCCGCCTCTTCATTGCCGCCAATCGCCAGCGTGTTACGCCCGAAAGTGGTTTTATTGAGCAGTAAACCAAAGATGATAAGGCAGGCCACCGTAAGCCAGATGGGCGCCGGTAAGCCAAACCAGTTAGCGTAGCCGAGGGCAAAAAAGCGCTCATCTTCAATCCCTACCGCTTTACCATCGGAGATGATATAGGCCAGACCGCGAACGATCTGCATGGTGGCGAGAGTGGTAATCAGGGCGTTAATCTTCAGGCGCGCAATCACGAAGCCGTTGACCAGCCCGCACAGGACGCCAAGCAGCAGCCCCGCGCCGACGCCAATCCACAGGCTTTCGCTCATGTTGATCGCCACCGCCGTGGTGACCCCGGCGCAGGCAATCACCGAGGCGACGGAGAGGTCAAAATCCCCTGACGCCAGGCAGAACAGCATCCCGCAGGCCACCATACCCGACATGGAGATCGCCAGTCCCAGCCCCTTCATATTGATGAAGGTGGCGAAGTTCGGCACAAACAGGGCGCAGGCGAGGAACAGGACGGCAAACACCACCAGCATGCCATACTGATCCCAGATACGCCCGGGGTTAAACGGCGACTTTGGCGCGCCCGATCCGGAAGTAGTTACGGAAGACATCTTTCTCTCCTTTCTCAGGCGACAGCCTGGCTGACTTTAGGCATTGCGAGGCTCAGCGCCTGCCGCTCATCCGCCTGTTCGTGAAGTAGTTCCCCGGCGATTTCTCCTTCCCGCATGACGACGATGCGGTCGGCGACGCCGAGGACTTCCGGCAGATCGCTGGAGGCAAACAGCACGGCGACGCCGCGCGCGGCCAGGGCGTAAATAACGTTATAAATTTCGTGCTTCGCGCCGACGTCAATACCGCGCGTCGGTTCGTCGAGTAAAATCACCTTCATCTCTTCCGACAGCCAGCGACCAAGAATCGCCTTTTGCTGATTACCGCCGGAAAGGTTCATGATCAGCTGATCGGCGCCAGGCGTTTTGATGTTCAGAGAGCGAATATGATGATCGGCATTGCTCTCTTCCCAGCCGTTATTGATCAGGCAGCCGCCGAGCACGTGCCTGCGCCGCGCGCTGATATTGATGTTGTCACGCACAGAATGTACCGGAATGATCCCTTCAGCTTTGCGATCTTCCGGACAGAGCATCATCCCGGCGGCGATAGCGTTTGCAGGCTTGCGGATATCAATCGCTTTGCCATCGATGTAAACCTGCCCTTCTTCCCGCCAAACAGCCCTTTCATCAGTTCGCTGCGCCCGGCGCCCACCAGGCCGAACAGGCCGACGATTTCGCCGCTGCGCACCGTCAGGCTAACCGGCATGCGAACGCCATGTGCTTTAACGCCGTGCAGGCGCAACCGCTCGGCGCCGTACTGCCGCGGCTGCCAGCCATAAATATCGCCCAGGTCGCGGCCGACCATCGCCTGCACCAGCAGATCGTGGTTAACCTGCTGCATATCGGTGAAGGTTTTGACATAGCGGCCATCTTTAAAGACGGTGATCGCGTCGCTGAGGGCGAAAATCTCCTCCATACGGTGGGAAACGTAGAGGATCACGCGCCCCTCTTTGCGCAGTTCGCGGATCACGCGAAACAGATTGTCAATCTCTCTGGCCGAAAGCGAACTGGTCGGCTCATCAAAAGCGATAATTTTGGCGTTCCGCGCCAATGCCTTGGCGATTTCCACCATTTGCCATTGGCCAATGGAGAGATACTTCAGCGGGGTGTCCGGATCGATATCCATCCCCAGATGTTTAAGCTGTAATCCCGCCTCGTAATTGAGCAGCGTGCGATTAACTATGCCGCCTTTGTGCGGAAGCTGGCCGAGGTAGATATTCTCCGCCACGGTCATTTCCGGGACCAGATGCAGTTCCTGGTAAATTATCGCCACGCCGGCGTTTAATGCGGCAGTGGCGTCAGCAAAGGCGACCTCCTGACCGCGAATCGCCAGCGTGCCCGTGGTTGGCGCATAGTTACCGCTGAGAATTTTTAACAGGGTGGATTTCCCGGCGCCATTTTCCCCCATCAACGCATGTACCTGGCCGGCATAGCAGTCAAAACTGATATCGGTGAGCGCCTTAACGCCCGGAAAGGTTTTACCAATGCCGCGAAATGAGAGATACGGGGTAGAGTGCTGCATAACAACTCCTCGTTGACATCTTTTGCCTGATGGCGGCTGCGCCTTGTCCGGCCTGCAGATCCACGCCGGAAAGCTGGCCGGCGATCCCAGACCCGGCAAGCGTCAGCGCCACCGGGCAGTTTGCGACAATCGACGTTACTTACCGCCTAACCCTTTTTTCGCCAGTTCTTCTTTAAAGTTGTCGCGGGTAATCAGCACCACGTCGGTCACTTCGGTGAATTTCGGCGGCTCGATGTCTTTCGTCACCCAGTTGTAGAGCATTTCGCTGGACTTGTAGCCGTGTACGTCCGGGCTCGGCAGCAGGGAGCCATAGAAACCAGTGGCCTGCGCTTTCGACAGTTCGCTCACCGCATCAACGCCGTTAATGCCGATACCGATAACGTCCGGGGCTTTAAAACCCTGCCCTTCGGTCGCGCGCACGCCGCCGAGCACGGTGTTATCGTTCATGCCGACGATCAGCCAATGTTTCACTTCCGGGTGCTGAACCAGCATCGAGTTGGCGGCGTCAAATGCGCCGGGGATATCGTTGGATTTGGTCGGCACCTGATAAATCTGTTTCTCCGGGAAGCCAGCGGCTTTCAGGGCGTCCATCGAACCGCTGGTGCGGCGGCGGGCTGTATCCAGTTCATTGGCGGTAATCGCCATCACCGCGCTCTCTTTGATATCCCAGCCTCGTTTTTGCATCTCTTTGTACAGCTCCTGCCCCTGACGCTCGCCAATTTTGGTCGCCGCCATCATCACCAGCGGAACGCTGTCCATCGGCTTGCCTTTGGCGTTAACAAACTGGTCATCCACAGCAATAACCTTCATGTCATAACCGCGCGCTTTCGCGACAATCGCTGAGCCGAGTTTGGGATCCGGCGTACAGATAACGAAGCCTTTTGCGCCGCTGGCCGCCAGGCTGTCGATGGCATTAAGCGTTTTCTCACCGTCCGGCACGGCAATTTTAATCACCTCAAAGCCCAGATCTTTCCCGGCCTTATCGGCAAATTTCCATTCTGTCTGGAACCACGGCTCCTCCGGCTGTTTGACGAGGAATCCCAGCTTCATGGTTTCTGCAATAGCGGATTGTGACATAACGGCAGCCAGACCAATGGCCGCCAGCGCTTTAGTGAATTTGTGCATGGTTAACTCCAGCTTTAGCGTCATTTTATGTAGGGTAAAATCAAATGATTCTTTGTAATTCAGACGTAAAACAAGGCATTACCCGTTATTTATTCGGTCAATGCCAGTTCTGGAATAGTTGTAGCGGGAAAATGATTCTCCATAGGAGAGCGGCATCACACCGCAGAATTACAGTAATTGCGTACATAAATTCAGCGGAAATTGACATAAGAAAGGCAGGTATTGTCAGACAAATTAAACGCGCTGTAGCACATTAATCCATAAGATCAGCCAACGAATCCTTGTCCCCGGACGCTCATTAACCGGGGACAAGCGCATTACCATGAATAATAAATATGTTCGGCGTGATCGCGCACGGGCGCGCTATCGCCGAGCAAACGGGCCGACAGCGTCAGGGCAAAATCAAAAATATGCCCAAGTCCTTTTCCACTGAGCAGATTTGCATCCTCAACGACCGGCGCGTCGACATACACGCCATCGGTCACCGTTTCATAGAGCTCGCCCGAACAGACATAGCGACGGCCTTTTAATAACCCGTTACCTCCCAGCACGCGCGCCGCCGCGGAGCACACGGGGCAGATCCATTTTCCCGCGGCGTCATGGCGGGAGATAAAATCAATCACCTGCGGATTCGCCGCCAGTTTGACGCTCCCCTGGGGACCGCCCGGCAGCACGATCGCGTCATACAGGGTATCGAGACGTCCAGCCAGGGTCTGATCGGCGACCATCGGGATGTCGTGGTAGCTCACGACCGCACGGGACTCGGCGCAGGCCAGCGTTTCGACGCCGATATGCAAACGGCGTAAAATATCAATAGTGACAATCGCTTCCGCTTCTTCAAAACCGGGTGCCAGTAAGACAGCAACCTTTTTCATTCCTGTTACCTCGTTCAACAATGCCAGCCGGACCGAAATGACGAAGTGATCACTCGGTTAAATTAAATGAGAACTGGCGAAAATGATCTGGCGCAAAAATCAACAACCGCTAATTTCTGCCTGAACAACCCCTGCTGATAATTACGTGATTGAAAAAATAATTATCAATAATCCGATCCTAACACGTCAGCCCAGCGTCATTTTGTGATCTGAAACACTATTTCAAAAACAAAAAGTCATTTAAAAACATTAAAAAACATAATGATAGAAAATCAATGCTAATGATTATTTTTTTCGCCTGAAGAATATATTTCAGACTAATGTGTAAATGTTCATAAACTTTTTTAGCTAAGGATTTTCTTATTTAAATTTCCTGGCTATGCTTATTTTATGTGGCGCTTAAGCCAGCTTCAGGAACACACCGACGCGGCAGAATCACTTTATTCTGTCGCCAGTAACATGTGCAGATTCACTTTGCACATTCCCTCATTCAGGTAAGTAATAAGGATATTGATATGGCTGTTGTTGGAATCGTTCACAAACTCAATACTCAGATGAATCTTGAGTTTTACGCCTCCAATCTCTATCTCCATCTGAGCGAATGGTGCTCAGAGCATAGTCTGACGGGCACCGCGACTTTTCTTCGCGCGCAGGCTCAGAGTAACGTCACGCATATGATGCGCATGTTCAATTACATGAAGAACGCCGGGGCCAATCCCGTGGTGAAAGCTATCGACGTGCCGGGAGATGATTTGCATTCGCTGGAAGAACTGTTTCAGAGAACGCTGGATGAGTACCAGCAGCGCGCCAGCACGCTTTCACGACTGGCCGAAGAAGCGCAGGCGCTGAATGATGCTTCGACGCTGACTTTCCTCCACGATCTGGAAAAAGAGCAGCAGCAGGACGGGCTGTTACTGCAAACCATCCTGGATGAGGTGCGTAGCGCTAAACGCGCGGGGCTGTGCGCGGCGCAAACCGCTCAGCATCTGCTTAACGTCGTCAATTATCAGCAGCACTAATCCCTTCCCCCTGTCACTGGCCTGCATTTCGCTTTCCGGCAGGCCAGTGGCGAACTACCTTCCTGCCTGCCGCCCCATTTCTGGCGGATCGCAAAAAAGCATTTCAAAATTTAAAACATCGGTTTATTTTAATGAGCTTCGCCCTGAGGCGTAAATTTCAGCTCAATCAGCGCAATCGCTTTCTGGATAGCACGCAGCGTGACGGGATCGGCTGCCGCAGGATGGGTGGAAAAATCGATATTCTTTAGCTGGCTGGACATTTTTTCGCGGACCTCGACCGGCGCGATCACATCAAGCACATCGAGGATCTGTTTGATAACCAGCTGGCAGGCGACAACATCGGAAACCAGTTCCTGATCGGCATTCATCGGTTGGGACATACTTTGCGCTCCTGAAAGAGTTGAAAGGTCGCCATAGTACCGATTACGCCGCAGAAACGGTAGCAATGTCTGACGCTCTGCGTAACAGATATAAAAAAACCTGCCGAAGCAGGTTTTTTTAATCAGAACATAGCGCCAGGCGGTACGTCTTTGAAAGTTTTGCAATAATTTTCGAACATACTCTTAAGGACTTTACGCAGTTTCATGGCACGACTCCAAAGGTGTTGTTATGCAGGTGTTATTTCCTATGTGCGTATAATATGACATCCATCACATAAATCAACTGTTTTGTGATGCCAATCACAATTTAAAATTAACATTTTGTTTTCATTCTGGTCTGTTTTATTGAAGAATCAACTATCTACACCATTATCAGTTCCAGTAAATTTTTATAATTTTTTTTGAATGGCAAGGACATGAAGCAAGAAAATTCAGGCGCAGAACGCAGACGGGGCATCTCTTCTGCCGCCCTGCTCGTTGCCGGCGCGTTCTTTATGGAATTTATCGACGGCACGGTGATCGCCACCGCCCTGCCGGATATGGCCAGCAGTTTCGGGGTCCAGGCGGTTGATCTGAATATTGGCATCAGCGCTTACCTGATAACCCTGGCGGTACTCATTCCCGCCAGCGGCTGGATAGCCGATCGCTTTGGCGCGCGCAAAGTCTTTACCCTCGCGCTCGCTATCTTTACCCTCGCGTCGGTGTTTTGCGGCCTTTCCACCACGCTTGAGAGTTTTCTGGCGATGCGCATTTTACAGGGCGTCGGCGGCGCGCTGATGGTTCCCGTCGGGCGCCTGGCAGTGCTGCGCACCACGCCAAAACATCAGCTTATTACCGCCATCGCCACCCTCACCTGGCCTGCGCTTGTCGCGCCGATTATCGGTCCGCCGTTAGGCGGATTTATCACCAGCTATGCGAACTGGCGCTGGATCTTCTTTATTAACGTCCCGCTGGGCCTGCTGGCGATCGCGCTGGCGCTGCGTTTTATTCCGGATATTAAAGATGACGAACGCCGCCCTTTCGATCTGCCGGGTTTTATCGCCACCGCCGTTGCAATGGTCAGCCTTGTTTATGCGATGGAGCTGCTGGGCGCACAGCATCCCAATGCAGGATTAACGATCGGGCTTATCGCGCTGGGCGCATTCAGCCTGGCGTTTTCGCTGCGCCATTTTCAGCGAACGCCCTTTCCGATGATTCGCCTGGACGCCATGCGGGTGCCGACCTTTCGCGTCACGATGTACGGTGGCTCGCTCTTTCGCGCCTCAATCAGCGCGGTACCGTTTTTACTGCCGCTGATGTTTCAGGTGGGATTTGGAATGAATGCTTTTCAGGCGGGTTCGCTGGTGCTGGCGGTATTTGTCGGCAATCTGACCATAAAGCCTGCCACAACGCCGCTGATCCGCTGGCTGGGGTTTAAAAAGCTACTGCTGATCAACGGCGCGCTGAACGTGCTGGCGCTGCTCGCCTGCGCGCTGATTACGCCCGACACGCCGGTGTGGCTGATATTACTGATTCTGTATCTGGGCGGCGTCTTCCGCTCCATTCAGTTTACGGGCATCAGCACCCTCGCCTTTGCTGACGTACCGCCAGCGCAGATGAGCTACGCCAATACCTTATTCAGTACCGCTACGCAGCTGGCCGTTGGGCTGGGGATTTCGCTGGGAGCGATTGGCATCCGGGCTGGCGCAACCGTGAGCGAATGGCTGGCGTTAAGCGCCATACCGGGCATTAGCTTTCGTCTGGCGTTTGTGGCGATCGCGATAATTTGCCTGATCGGCATGATAGATACGTTAAGGCTGGCGAAGGATGCGGGAAGCGCGGTGTCAGCAAGAAAAACTGCCGGATGACGCTGGGCCATCCGGCAGAGGTGTAACGTTTAGCCGAGAATTTCGCGAACGAACGCTTCGATCTCTTTGTCCTGGCAGTTTTCAAAGAAGCACTGCTGGAAGCGTGGGCCGGATACGGCGGTTTTTACCAGCTGCGGATCGATCGCACGCAGGGTGTCGAGGTAGTTTTCTTTTACCACTGCGGCTTTCACCTGGTTCAGAATGCCTGCGTTACGGACCTGCGGCTCTTTACGCTCCGGCGGATACCCTTCACCTTTACGGCCGGTGAACGCTTTCTCAAAGATAAAGCGGACGTTCAGCTCCGCGCCCCAGCCAAATCCTTTCGCAAACGGCAGCGACAGTGCGTTGCCGTTATTGATCTGCGCGAACAGGAAGGCGTCAGCCGGATCGATACAGTAGCCGCACACCACGCCGGGGTGGATGTTCAGCGACATCAGCGCCCCCTGACCGGTGCCGCAGCCGGTGACCACAAAGTCAACCGCTCTGGAGTTCAGCAGAATGCTGGCCATGATGCCCAGATGGATATAGGTCAGATGATGGTCGTTCTCATCGCTCATCCCGACGTTGAATACCGGAAAACCTTTTTCATCCGCAACGGCCTTCAGCTCGTTAAGAATGACGGCGTTTTTGCTCGCCTGGCTGTTTTCCATCATCAGTGCAATTTTCATTCTGTCTTCTCCTGAATACGATGCGGGTTAGCCCGCCCTGAATCAATGACGTTTGATGAACACTACTACTTCTCAAACACACTTTCAAATTTTGTGAAAAATGGTTTTAAAAAATTGAGTTGGCTTCACATTTTTGCACTGAGACGGCAGTCTGCCTCTGGTCGTGGTGATTAATGATTGCTGATTTATCCGCTATTCCGCCCATTGAAAAGCAGGCCCGTTGGTTAGGATAGCCTATCACCGAGCAATCAGAGCGATACCATGAAGAGTCTCATTATTGCCCTTTCACTGACGCTGCTTTCAGGCTGCACGATAACCAGGCAGGCTGAAGTGAGCGAAATCAGCGCGACGACAGGGGTTGTCCGTTTAAGCTACGGCCAGGCGATGCTGCAAAATGCCCGTACGGATGACTATACCGCGCACGGCACCGCAACGCGGGAGTGTCAGCAACTGGGCTATGCCAACGCCGTTCGTTTCGGCCAGCCGGTCAGCACCTGTAGCCTCTACGCTGGTTCATTGTGCCTGAACGAAAAAATAACCATCGCCTATCAGTGCCAGGGCATCGCAATGTCGCAAACGCTTCCCATTTATTATTAAAAATAAGGCCAGTATCTCACTGGCCTTACTGTTTTATAGCGCAAATGCGTTTTATTCCCATTCGTATTTTTAATAAATAATTTTATTATTTTACCTTTTGCAAATATTTAAATAACAAATTATAGTGGCGCCACATCATCTGTTTGACACCGACGGGGAGTACTATAACCATGCTGAAAAAAGAAATGATCGATAAACTTAATGAGCAAATGAATCTGGAGTTATATTCTTCCCTGCTCTATCAGCAGATGAGCGCCTGGTGCAGCTACCATAGCTTTGAAGGCGCCGCCGCCTTCCTGCGCCGCCACGCGCAGGAAGAGATGACGCATATGCAGCGCCTGTTTGATTATCTTACCGATACCGGCAGCTTGCCGCGCATTAATACCGTTTCTTCGCCTTTTGCGGAATATGCCTCACTGGATGAATTATTCCGCGCGACCTATGAACACGAACAGCTTATCACCCAACAAATTAATGAGCTGGCTCACGCCGCCATGATCAGCCAGGATTATCCTACCTTTAATTTCCTGCAATGGTACGTTGCCGAGCAGCATGAAGAAGAAAAATTATTTAAATCGGTCATTGATAAATTAACGCTGGCGGGTAAAAGCGGCGAAGGCCTCTATTTTATTGATAAAGAGCTTTCCACGCTCGATACGGCAAATTAAGTTCAGACGGTGAGGCGCTCCTCACCGTTTTTTTAATGGCGGCAAATCTTGCTTTCATGGGTTGAAAAACCGTCATCCCGGGCAATGAATTTGCCTTTTGCCGCCAGAAACGCCACCAGCTCCCCAGCCGTCATATCCGACGCCGAACAGGTGTGAAAACGCGCCTGCTCGCCGAAGCGCGCTTTGATCGCCGCTTCAAGGCTTGCCGACGAGTAATTCTCGCCAGATTCAATCATCATATTCAGTACTTCGTGACCGTGAATGGAACTCATACATCCTCCCAATAAAAGAAAGGCGTAGTCTGACAGGCAACCTCTTTATCTGCTTTGCGCTAAAGCAGGTTCGGTGCAATGGTGCGTGTAAAATTTAATTTACAACCCCTGTAACGGTGATTTGACGAAAATAACGTTATGCCTTACTCTGCGCCGCAGATCTCACCGTTGTTTATCTGCAGGACAGTGTAAAGCGTGAAAAATAGAACCCTGGGAAGTGTTTTCATCGTGGCTGGCACCACCATTGGCGCCGGGATGCTGGCGATGCCGCTGGCATCGGCTGGCGTCGGTTTTGGCATCACCTTTGCGTTACTGGCAGGACTGTGGGGGTTGATGTGCTATACCGCGCTGCTGCTGCTTGAGGTCTATCAGCACGTCCCGGCCGATACCGGGCTGGGATCTCTGGCGAAGCGCTATCTTGGCCGCTACGGCCAGTGGCTTACCGGTTTCAGTATGATGTTTCTGATGTATGCGCTAACCGCCGCCTATATCAGCGGCGCCGGCGAACTGCTGGCGGCCAGCCTCAGCGACTGGACCGGTCGGGCAATAACGCCTGCTGCGGGCGTTCTCCTGTTCACCCTGGTGGCCGGTGGCGTGGTCTGCGCGGGAACGTCACTGGTCGATTTGTGTAACCGTTTTTTGTTCAGCGCCAAAATTATCTTTCTGGTGCTGATGCTGACGCTGCTGATGCCGCATATTCACAGAGTTAACCTGTTAACCCTGCCGCTTGAGCAGGGGCTGGCGCTTTCCGCCATTCCTGTAATCTTCACCTCATTCGGCTTTCACGGCAGCGTACCGAGCATCGTCAGCTATATGGGCGGCAATATTCGCAAGCTGCGCTGGGTATTTATCACCGGCAGCGCCATTCCGTTAATTGCCTATATTTTCTGGCAGCTGGCGACGCTGGGAAGCATCGCTTCCCCGGTCTTTACCGGCCTGCTGGCAGAGCACGCAGGCCTGAACGGGCTGCTACAGGCACTGCGTGAAGTGGTCGCTTCCGCGCACGTCGAACTGGCGGTGCATCTTTTCGCCGATCTGGCGCTGGCAACCTCTTTCCTCGGCGTGGCGCTTGGGCTGTTTGACTATCTGGCGGATCTGTTTCAGCGTCGTAATACGCCGACCGGACGGCTACAGACCGGGGCGATTACCTTTCTGCCACCGCTGGCGTTCGCCCTTTTCTATCCGCGCGGTTTTGTGATGGCGCTTGGCTATGCCGGTGTGGCGCTGGCGGTGCTGGCGCTTATTATTCCTTCGCTGCTGGCATGGCGGAGCCGCAAACAGAACCCGCAGGCTGCCTACCGCGTGCCGGGCGGACGTCCTGCGCTGGCGCTGGTATTTCTCTGCGGGATCGCCGTCATTGGCGTGCAGTTCAGTATTGCCGCTGGCTTGCTGCCTGAAGTGGGGTAATGGATAAAAGGAGTGAAGGCCCGACTGGCAGAGCGCCATCAGGCCATAAAAATCAGTGCAGGCAGCACTGCTTATATTTTTTACCACTGCCGCAGGGACAGGGATCGTTGCGTCCTGGCTTAGCCTGCGCCTTTACCGGCGCCTGCACTGGCGTCTCTTGCGGATGCGCCATCCAGTAGGCGTGCAGGTCCAGCGCCGCCAGACGAATAGCATCCACGCTCTCTTCAAACGCTTCCGGCGTCAGTTTCTCAACCGCCTCAAAGTTCTCTTCGGTGCCATGCAGCGCGATGGCGTCCAGGGCAGGCTTCAGGGTATCGGGTAAAGCGGACCAGTCCGACAGCGCGACCCCGCGCATGTAACCGAAGCACCACTCTTCGACGATAGTGACCTCATGCCCATCGACTTCCCGCAGGCCGAACAACGGCTCGAACTGCTCGGGAAATTCATCGAGGCGATCCGCAGTATCCCCCATATGCTGGAAAACGAGATTCATAAAGTGCGTCATCTCTTTTTCTGGGGACCAGCGTGGAACATATTGCGCACCGCCCCATATGGCGACCAGCCACTCCTCTGGCTCAATTTCCCGCGGCGAGCTGAGAACGGCGGTTAACAGTCCGTCCAGCTCCGCGACATCCAGAATGGCATGTTCAGTGTTGTATTTTGTCAGCACGTCGTCCAGCCACTCCAGTTCACTTTCGTTTAACGGTCCCGTTTTCATCATACTTTTCCTCGCTGCTATTTTGTTTGTTTATCTTACAGGCTGGAAGGAGCGGCGAATACCTCTTGTTTGCCGTTGCGCTCACAAATCGCATCAGCGACGTTAAGGCTGTTTTTGAGTTATAAAAAATAGAAAACTACTACATAGAGCAATTTTTACCCGCATCAATAAATTAGTATTATTTAATAATTGCAAAACTCAATAATAACCAGGAAACAATAATAGGAATGCATCTATATCCAAAAAATGTAATATAATGTAAATAAAAACATCATACAAATCACATAAATTATTAAAAATCAACACTTTCTCCGTAACCATTAAAAAAGTGATCATTTTCAATAGGTTATGAACTATTAGTATTTTCCACTAGGCTAGATCTGGCTTTAAGATTTGTATTATTTTTTTACGCAGCTCTGGATTGAAGGTGAGTATGGAATGGACTGTGTTTGATACCGTTGTCAGCCCGACGACGGGGATGTGTTTCTCATGTATTTGCGGTTTGAGAAATTTGAAATTGACCCTCTGGTATCAGGCAGATATATTTTTGACCGCAGGTTGTATCATTGAGCCGTTTAATGATGGGGTATTAATAAACAAAAAACCCTACCCAATCACAGTCTATAATGTCACGCGTTACAATAAAGAATTGTGGAACGCAATGAAAACAAAAAGCTTATGCCCCGGTAATAATGAACATCACGGTAAATATTGTGACCAGGCGCACCTCTGTATCATTGCCGTCTGCCCTTATGGGCTGATTAAGCTAAAGAACGTCTGACAAAGACAGCTGTTCAGAATTGATCGTTAGCAGTTAATTTATAAAAGCAGCAACGATGAAGCGGTAATAGCGAGCAATAAAAAAACCGGAGATGTGAACTGCCCCCCCAAAAGTTGGACACTCAACGAAGTAAGGTGCAGTTTTTTATGAGCAAGTATTCTCTCAGTTTTAAACTTGAGGTCGTGCAGCACTATCTTTCCGGGCAGGAAGGACAGGAAGCGACAGCAAAGCGTTTTGGTATCGACCACAGTGCCGTTCGTAAATGGACTGCTGCCTGGAAGCTTCATGGTCAAGCCAGGCTGACAACCCGGCATTTCACCTGTTCTCCTGCCTTTTCCACTGTTTGTCAGTGGGAACGGCTGTATGATGAAGGGGGTTCCGAAGCCCTTACTGACAGCCGACGCAGGAAAAAAATGATGCCAGAACGCCCTGAAAATCACTCAGTCCCTCTTTTGCAGGCACTCCTGACCCGGATGAACGAGAGGAGCCTGAACAACTGCGTGCTGAAGTGACATATCTAAAAAAGCTGCAGGCCTTACTCAGGGAAAGAAGCACGTCAAAACGCGGGATAAAACGCAGGTCGTGAATGAGTTAAGGCCGGAGTTCCCTCTTGTACGCCTGTTAAAAGCGGCAGGGCTGGCGAGAAGCACATTCTACTGGCAACTGGCCAGCGGTAAAAAACCAGACCAATATGCCGGTGATAAGAGGCAGATTTTAACGCTGTTCCATAAACACAAAGGACGGTATGAATACAGGCGGATCACGCTGGCGAGCCGCCGGGAAGGAAGCTTACTGAACCATAAAACGGTTCAGAGATTAATGAAGGAGTCAGATTTAACCTGCTGTATCAGAAGGAGGAAATATAACTCTTACAGAGGCCGGTACGGGAAAGCTGCGGGTAATGTACTGAATCGGCAGTTCAGAGCGGATAAGCCCAACCAGAAGTGGGTAACAGATGTCACGGAATTTAAAATCAACGGAGAAAAACGGTATCTGTCTCCGGCTCTGGATCTGTATAACGGAGAAATAGTTGCATATCAGATGGCGTCCCGTCCTCTGCTGCCGATGGAGGATGATATGCTGTCGAAAGCGATATCGGTACTGGGCAAGGACGAATATCCGCCATTGCACTCAGATCAGAGCTGGCAGTACCAGATGGCGCATTATCAGAAGCGGCAAAAGGAGGGGGGACTGAAACAGAGCATGTCCAGAAAGGGAAACTGTCACGACAGTGCAGTAATGGAAAGCTTCTTCGGTACGCTGAAGTCTGAATGCTTTTACCTGTCGGACCATAAAAATATCAGCGAGTTGCGCATGGCTATCGATGATTACATCCACTATTACAACCATGAAAGAATAAAACAGAAACTGAAAGGCCTGAGTCCGGTAGAGTACCGGACTCAGGCCCTGATAGCCGCTTAATATAAACCGCCCAACATTATGGGGTCACTTCAGAAGGGTGGTTTCACGATACTGCTTATTGCTTTGATTATTCTGTCATTCCCAATGGTACCCGGAGCGGGACTTGAACCCGCACAGCGCGAACGCCGAGGGATTTTAAATCCCTTGTGTCTACCGATTCCACCATCCGGGCTCGGGAAGAAAGTGGAGGCGCGTTCCGGAGTCGAACCGGACTAGACGGATTTGCAATCCGCTACATAACCGCTTTGCTAACGCGCCGTAATACTTTGTTTTACAACCGACATCCGCAGCTGCCGATGTCTTTAATCTGGAGCGGGAAACGAGACTCGAACTCGCGACCCCGACCTTGGCAAGGTCGTGCTCTACCAACTGAGCTATTCCCGCATAATCAAGTAAGTTGTTAATCACTTGATTTTACTATCGTCTGGCAATCAGTGCCGCCGTTCGATGCGTTGCATTCTACTTACCTGACGCAATGAGTCAACGATATTTTTCGCCACTTTCGTTCGTTTGCTGAAATTTGCGGCGAAACGATCACTGATCAAGCAAATCCCCGCGCGCAGCGTTGAGATACTGGAACATGGACCACAGCGTCAGTACCGCAGCGACGAAGAACAGGACAATACCCGCATACTCCACCCAGACGTTGGGTCGCCACAGCAGCCACGCCAGCGCCGCCATTTGCGAGGTGGTTTTCACTTTGCCGATCCATGAAACCGCCACGCTGCTGCGCTTACCCAGTTCCGCCATCCACTCGCGTAAAGCCGAAATAATAATCTCGCGCGCAATCATCGTTGCCGCAGGAAGGGTCACCCACCAGCTGTGGTAATGTTCTGTTACCAGCACCATCGCGATAGCGACCAGCACTTTATCGGCCACCGGGTCGAGAAAGGCGCCGAACCGCGTGCTCTGGTTCCAGCGACGCGCCAGAAAGCCGTCAAACCAGTCGGTGACGGCGGCAACCACGAAGATTAACGCGGTGACAAAAGGCGCCCAGCTAAATGGCAGATAAAACACCACGACAAAGAAGGGGATCAGGATGACGCGAAACAGCGTTAGCAACGTTGGAATATTAAATTGCATAGTGACGGGTAACTATCTGTTGTCAGAGAAATTCCCCCTATGTTGCTACAGAGGCCTCAATGTTTCAACGACCAGAAGATCTTTTCTGCCAGACCTTGCGAAATACCTGGCACTTTTGCAATTTCTTCAACGCTGGCGTTACGTAATCCTTGCAAACCGCCCATATATTTCAACAACATCTGGCGGCGCTTTGGTCCGACCCCTTCAATGGTTTCCAGGGTGCTGGTGTTTTTCACCTTCGCCCGTTTTTTGCGATGGCCGCCAATGGCGTGATCGTGCGACTCATCGCGGATATGCTGGATGACATGCAGCGCGGGTGAATCCGGCGGCAGGCTGAACCCCTCTCCTTCCGGCTCGAAGAACAGCGTCTCCAGTCCGGCCTTACGATCGGCGCCCTTCGCCACGCCCAGCAGCAGCGGATGGCTTTTATCCCAACTGACGTCCAGTTCGGCAAAAACGGCCTTCGCCTGCCCCAGCTGTCCTTTCCCGCCGTCGATCAGGATCACATCGGGGATCTTGCTCTCTTCAATAGCCTTACCATAGCGGCGGCGTAGCACCTGATTCATCGCCGCATAGTCATCACCCGGCGTAATGCCGGTGATATTGTAGCGACGGTATTCCGCGCGCAGCGGCCCATTCGCATCAAACACCACGCAGGAGGCCACCGTCTGCTCGCCCATCGTATGGCTGATGTCGAAACACTCCATGCGCTTAATCGCCGGCAGGTTCAGCACCGTTGCCAGCGCGCTGAGGCGCTGAGCGATGGTTGACTGCTGCGAAAGTTTGGTGGTCAATGCTGTGGCGGCGTTGGTTCGCGCCAGCTTCAGGTAGCGCGCGCGATCGCCGCGTGGTTTGGTCTGGATATGAATGCGCCGCCCCGCCAGCTCCGATAACGAGTCGGAAAGCAGCGTTTTATCGCTCAGGTTGAAGTCCAGCAGGATCTCGCCCGGCAGAGTGCGCATCTGGCTACCCTGCAGGTAGAACTGGCCGACGAACGTCTCCACCACCTCGCCCAGTTCTGTTCCGCCGGGCACTTTCGGGAAATAGCTGCGGCTACCTAATACTTTCCCCTGGCGGATAAACAGCACGTGTACGCAGGCCATGCCCGCGTCGAAAGAGACGCCGATCACATCCAGATCGTCCCCGGAGTTGGAAACAAACTGTTTCTCCGTGACACGGCGAACGGCCTGAATCTGATCGCGGATACGCGCGGCTTCTTCAAACGCCAGCTGCTGGCTGGCCTTTTCCATCCGCGCGATCAGCTGCGTTAATACCTGATCGTCTTTGCCGGATAGAAACAGGCGCACATATTCCACCTGCTGCGCATACTCTTCTTCGCTCACCAGCCCTTCAACGCAGGGGCCGAGACAGCGGCCAATCTGATACTGCAGGCAGGGACGCGAGCGGTTGCGATAGACGCTGTTTTCACACTGGCGGATGGGAAAAATTTTTTGCAGCAGCGCCAGCGTTTCGCGTACCGCGTAGCCGTTCGGGAAAGGACCAAAATATTCGCCTTTGGCGTGCTTTGCCCCACGGTGCGTCGCCAGGCGCGGATGGGTATCGCCGCTGAGAAAGATAAAGGGATAGGATTTGTCGTCACGCAGCAGCACGTTGTAACGCGGCTGATACAGCTTGATGTAGTTGTGCTCAAGCAGTAACGCTTCCGTTTCGGTATGCGTGACCGTGACATCTATCTGATGAATGAGGGCAACCAGCGCTTCCGTTTTACGCGAAGCCAGATTGCTGCGGAAATAGCTGGAAAGCCGTTTCTTGAGGTCTTTCGCTTTGCCCACATAAATGACCGTACCGCCAGCATCGTACATACGATAAACGCCGGGCTGGCTGGTAACGGTTTTTAAAAACGCTTTGGCATCAAACTGAACGCTCACTGGCTTGTTAACGTCTCCGCATTACACAGGCCATGGCGAATTGCCAGGTGAGTCAGCTCAACATCACCATGAATGTTTAATTTACTGAACATACGATAGCGATAGCTGTTCACCGTTTTAGGACTAAGATTCAGCTGTTCCGAAATCTCGTTAACCTTCTGACCTTTGGTGATCATCAGCATAATCTGCAACTCGCGTTCAGACAAACTGGCAAAAGGCGTTTCGGTTTTTTCCGGCTCAATCTGGCTCAGCGCCATTTGTTGAGCGATGTCTGAAGCTATGTATCGCTGTCCGGTATAAACTGAACGAATTGCACTAACCATTTCCTGAGGCGCTGCGCCTTTACTCAGGTATCCTGCCGCGCCAGCCTGCATGACTTTCGCGGGTAAAGGGTTTTCGGTATGAACGGTTAACATGATCACTTTAATATCAGCGGTGGAGCGCGCAATTTTGCGCGTGGCTTCAAGCCCGCCGATACCCGGCATGTTCATGTCCATCAACACAACATCGACGGCGTTGGCGCGACACCACTTCACGGCATCCTCACCGCAGTTCGCTTCACCGACAACTTTAATACCCTTTATATCTTCAAGAATGCGTCGTATCCCTGCGCGCACCAGTTCGTGGTCATCAACAAGAAGAACGTTGATCAAAGGAATTTCTCCAGAATAGGGATAACGCTACTGATAGTTAGACATCACTATATTAGCGGGTTTTAACTCAACTTTGAAACGTAAAAAACGTGCGGCAATAGATTTTTCTCTCGTTTCTGGAAATTAGATTGTACGCATTGTGGAAACGCCATCAGCAAGCAGGCGTTCTGAGGCGCTATTTCCGGCTGGAGGTTTCATAATGGTGTCTGAAAAAGCGGCTTGCTTAGGGAAATGCTAAATAGACAAACTACTTTGTAACAATAATTAACGAGTAAAAAACTAAGAATAAACAACAGACGAGGAAAATATCTGACTATTCCACCAGGTTTTATTTCGCCCGGCGGAGATGCCCCGCTGATCAAAAAACAACCACTGCTATTTTTAGCTCAGCTTATGGTATACTCCGCGGCCTTAACATTTGCCGTCGCAGATTTTTACTGAACCATAACGAGGAAAATAAATGAGTACGCCTGATTTTTCCACTGCCGAGAATAATCAAGAACTGGCTAACGAAGTCACCTGCCTGAAAGCGCTGTTAACGCTGATGCTACAGGCAATGGGCCAGGCCGATGCGGGCCGCGTGATGCTAAAAATGGAAAAACAGATCGCGCTGGTCGAAGATGAAGCGCAGGCCGCAGTATTTTCCAGCACCGTTAAACAAATTAAACAAGCTTATCGTCAGTAAAACAAAGCCGGCTGAGAGCAGCGCTTTCAGTCGGTTTATCGTCTGGCGCACGGAACCTCCGCCTTTTCAGATTAACCCGGTTGCAGCGGCATAGCAGGCAACCTGCGTCTTGTTAGGGGCATTGAATTTCTTCTGCATATTCTTCTGATGAAAATTAACGGTGTTTTCTGATATCGACAGGATCATCGCAATTTCATAAGAGGTCTTCCCTTCCGCGGTCCACTTCAGAATCTCCTTTTCCCGCTTACTGAAGCGCATCTCTGGCGCCATCACCATTTCATCTTCCAGTCGGGAAAGCGCCGCCAGACTCTCCCGAACCAGCAGTTGCAGCCTCAGCTCCACTTCGTCGTCGTCAATAGGGTTACTCCGCAGACTCGCGCGCACGACGGAAAGAAAGCCCAGCGCCCGGTTCGGCAACATGACGCACTGCGTTACGCCTTTGCGTAAACCATGCGCGCGCGCTGCGTCCCACAATGTCTGCGCATCGTTGAATAAGTCGTCGCTCCACGGCAAATGTCCCTGGATGAAATTTTCCGGCTTCAGCACCGGATCGATAGCGGAATAATTTTCTGCCTGATACCGGGAAACCCACGCCTCGGGATAGGAGGTCTGGAAGGATATTCTGGGACGGGTAAACGGAACCGGATGTCTGACATACAGCGCGTAATAATCAAATTCCAGCAATTGCGCCTGACGTTGTAATTCACTGTAAACATCTTTTGCGCTTGCCATTTCCTGAAAGCGTAAGAGCATCGACCGCCGCCAGGTAAAAAAATCTGTCGCCTGCATACTGAGTTATCGCGCCTTTGAGAGTGATAATCATTTTTTATGTGCAAATCAAGCTAACACATAATGAGAGGTTTATTAATAAAATATCGGTTAACAGGCAAATTACTTGAGCGCTGTTTTAATAAACCTGGCGCCGACGGGAAGCAGAGGAAATAGTCATGCAGGCTAAGTTAATCGTTATGCAAAAAGCTCGCCCGCATCGTGATAATATCGGGCGAGCCGGGCTTATTTACTGCAACAGAAATTTCTCAAGGAACTGGCGCGTTCTCGGCTGCTGCGGAGTAGCAAATAACGTTTTCGCCGGCCCCTGCTCGACAATGCGTCCCTGATCCATGAATATCGCCCGATCCGCGACATCGCGGGCAAAGCTCATTTCATGGGTCACAATCACCATAGTGCGTTTTTCCTGCGCCAGCTGGCGAATGGCGTTCAGCACCTCGCCGACAAGCTCAGGATCCAGCGCTGAGGTGGGTTCATCAAACAAGATCACCTCCGGTCGCATCGCCAGCGCGCGGGCAATGGCCACGCGCTGCTGCTGCCCACCGGAGAGCCGTCGCGGATAGCTGGTCTCTTTTCCGGCCAGCCCGACCTTCGCCAGCAGTTCGCGGGCCAGCGCCGTCGCATCTTCTTTGGCTTCGCCTTTAACGATCACCGGCCCTTCAATAATGTTTTCCAGCACCGTGCGGTGCGGAAACAGATTGAAGTTCTGGAATACAAAGCCGACGTGCTGGCGCAGCTGGCGGATAAGCGTTTTCTGTTGACCCAGCGAACGGGCGGTATCAATGGTGATATCGCCGACTTTTATCGTTCCCGCTTCGGGCTGCTCCAGCAGATTAATACTGCGCAGCAGCGTCGTTTTTCCTGAACCGCTGGGGCCGATTATCGCCACCACTTCGCCGGTCTGAACCTCCAGATCGATACCGTGCAGCACCGTCTGCCCGTGGAATTTTTTGACCAGGTTTTTCACTTCGATAGCGCTCATTTCGGCTCTCTCTCCTGGCGGTTAAGTTGATTTTCGAAGTAGTTCTGTAGTGAAGACAGCACGGTCGCCATCACCCAGTAGATCAGCGATGCCGCCAGATACATGGTAAACACCTCCAGCGTGCGTGAGGTAATAAGCTGCGCCTGACGGAACAGCTCTGGCACCTGAATGGTCGCCGCCAGCGAGGTATCTTTTACCAGGCTGATAAAGCTGTTGCTGAGCGGCGGCAGCGCCACCCGCGCGGCCTGCGGCAAAATCGCCCGGCGCATCGTTTGCCACGGCGTCATACCGATACTCGCCGCCGCTTCCCACTGCCCTTTATCAATGGAGGAGATCGCCGCGCGCAGCGTTTCCGCCGCGTAGGCCGCGGTATTCAGCGACAGGCCAATCATCGCCGCCGGGACTGGGTCCAGCTCAATGCCAAACTGCGGCAGGCCGTAGTAAATCATGAACAGCTGGGCAATCAGCGGCGTACCGCGAAAAATCGAAATGTAAAAGCGCGCCAGCCAGCGAAGCGGCAGCAGCGGCGACAGGCGCATCAGCGCGAGGACAAACCCCAGCAGCAGGCCGAAAAACATCCCGCCAATACTTAACTGCAGGGTGAAGACCGCCCCTTTAAGCAGATACGGCAGGGAATCAATAACCAGTTGGATACTTTCTTGCATGAGCTTATCCGGTAATTACACGTGAGGATGGTAGGCAAACAGCGCAGGCGCGCCGCCAGTATGGATAAAGAGCACCGGACCTTCGTCTTTGAAGCGCTTCTGGCTGATGCCGTCGATCAGACCCGCCATCGCTTTACCGGTATAGACCGGATCGAGAAGAATGCCTTCCAGACGCGCCAGCAGTTTTACCGCTTCCATCCCCTCTTCATTCGGCGTGCCGTAGCCGGGCGCAAAATAGTCGTCCCAGAGCAGAATATCGGCCGAGGCGGTCAGCTCCAGCTCACCGGCAATGGCCTGTTGTAACGCCACAACCTTCGGTTTTTGTTCGGCGACGCTGCGCGACACCGTGACGCCAATCAGTTCGACCTCCGGCATCAGCTCTTCAAGTCCTACCGCCAGACCGGCGTGCGTACCGGCGCTGCCGGAAGCGACCACCACGGAGGAGAGCGAAACCGTTCCTTCGCACTGCTGAACGATTTCCAGCGCGCTTTCAACGTATCCCAGCGCCCCCAGCGCACTGGAACCGCCCACCGGAATAACGTAGGGACGAAATCCCTGCGCTTCGATCCGGGTCGCCAGCGCCTGTAGTTGTACATCGGGATCGGTTAACGCATCGCACATCTCTATTTGCACGTTAAACAGATCCAGCAGCAGCCGGTTACCGTTACTCAGGTAGTTTTCCGCGCTGGTGCCGATGGGGTTTTCCAGTAGCGCGACGCAGTGCAGGCCAAGCTTTGCCGCCACCGCAGCGGTCTGGCGCACGTGGTTGGACTGAATCGCGCCCGCGGTGATGAGCGTATCCGCCCCTTCACGCAGCGCGTCCGCGGCCAAAAATTCCAGCTTGCGCAGTTTATTGCCGCCCATCGCCATCGGCGTGACGTCGTCGCGCTTGATGAAAATATCGCGACCAAGATAATCAGAAAATCGCGGGAGGTATTCAAGGGGTGTTGGCGCGCCGATAAATTCCAGGCGTGGGAAGCGCGTTAAGTTGTGTAGTGGCATAAAGCCTCCGGTTCTTGTTGTTGTGTTGTTTTTTTATTATGCACATTCAGATGGATAAATGAAAAAAGGCGCTGATTAAAGCGCCTTTTTATATTACTACGCTGATTATTTCGTTACATCAGCGCCAAACCATTTTTCAGAAAGCGCCTTCAACGAACCGTCTTTTTGCATGTCGGCGATAGCGGCATCTACGGCTTTCAGCAGGTCTTCATTGCCTTTACGCACCGCGACGCCCGCTTCCTGACGGGAGAACGCTTCGCCGGTGACCGCGAGGGTATCTTTGGTTTTCTTCACCAGATCCAGCGCTGCCAGGCGATCCACCAGGATCGCATCAATGCGCCCTACGCGCAGATCCTGATATTTGGTCGGGTCATCGTCATAGGTCCGAATATCGACGCCCTGAACGTTCTGGCGCAGCCACTCTTCGTAGTTGGTACCCAGACCTACGCCAACTTTCTTATCCTTCAGGTCGGCGGCGGTTTCGATGGTCCCTTCATTGCCTTTTTTCACCAGCGCCTGAATGCCGGACACCGTATACGGGGTAGAGAAATCGTACTTTTTCTTGCGCTCGTCAGAGATAGTGACCTGATTGATCACCACATCAATGCGCTTTGAGTCCAGCGAGGCCAGCATACCGTCCCATTTGGTCGGTTTCAGGCTCGCCTTGACGCCCAGATGCTTCGCCAGCTCCTCGGCAAATTCCACTTCAAAACCGGTTAATTTGCCGTCATCGCCCTGAAAGCTGAACGGCGGATAGGTGCCTTCCAGCCCTACCAGCAGAGTGCCGCGATCTTTAACTTTTTTCAGCAGACCTTCATCCGCAAAGGTTTTTGCGCTCATTCCCGCAACCAGCGCAACAGCCATTACGCTCATCAGCGCCTGACGACCCAGAAGTGCTAATTTCATATTTACCCCGAATGTTTTTATGAACGATCGTAGTGTAGAGCGAATCCTGGCTACGCCATATTCCACTCTGCTACATCTTATTCATTTTTAATATATATCAGAAGTCGCTCTGCTGGAGGATTTCTGTATCTGTCGGGCAGGGGCCTGCGCTTTGTACTGCTCATACTTGCGCAGCGCAATGCGATAGTTGTTGGTGCTGGTTTCCGGTAGCCACGGCGCAAGGTTCTCATCCAGAAAACCTTCCTGTAGCAGGTCATGCGAAATATTGTGTTCGCTGAGGTGATTGCCGAGGCGGCGCAGGCGGACAACGTACTCGCGCACGGTTCCGTGGCTCATTTCGGTCTGTTCAAACAGGAACTGTTTAAAGCCGATAATATCAAAATAATCGCTTTGAGCTTTGCAATGCAGATCGCCGCAGAAGCGGCAGAGCGCCACCCACTCTTTCTGCTCCTGCTGCCAGGCGGCCTCATCCATTAAGGTGTCCAGTCGGGAAATAGCGATTTTATTAACGATCTGCCCTCTGCGCACCAGCGTAATGCGGTCGAGCAGCTTGTGGCAATGAGCGCAATGTGTCTGGCTGTGTTTAAAATCTTTCAGGTAGCGGCTTAATGGCCGTCTTTTAGATTGCTGCACCGTCATGAGAACTCCTGGTAGTCAGTACGTTGTGCGGCATTTTTCGGCGGCCATATGGCTCGCTATAACTTACCCAGCTTAGTGCGTAACCGCTTGATGGCCTGACTGTGCAACTGGCTGACCCGCGACTCCCCGACTTCCAGCACTGCGCCAATCTCTTTGAGATTAAGCTCTTCCTGGTAATAGAGCGTAAGCACCAGCTGTTCACGTTCGGGAAGCGCCTCTATGGCATCCATTACGCGCTGGCGCAAATTGCTCTCGAGGAGCTGCTGTAACGGGTTTTCCTGCTGATGCTCTTCCGTTACCAGTTCGATGCTATCGCCATGCTCTTCCCGCCACTCATCATAGGAAAAGAGCTGGCTGTTGTTGGTATCAAGCAACATCTGACGATATTCTTCGACAGGAATGCCCAGACGCTCGGCCACTTCCGTTTCCGTCGCGTTACGGCCTAATTCCTGCTCCAGTTGCCCCATCGCCTGCGCGACTTCGCGGGCGTTGCGCCGGACGCTACGCGGCACCCAGTCGCGGCTGCGTAGTTCATCCAGCATCGCGCCACGAATACGCTGCACTGCGTAAGTGGTAAATGCCGTTCCTTGCAGAGCGTCATATCGGTCAACTGCATTCAATAACCCGATGCCGCCCGCCTGTAGCAGATCGTCCAGTTCCACGCTCGCGGGCAAACGCACCTGCAGGCGCAACGCTTCGTGACGCACCAGCGGTACATAACGCTGCCACAGCGAGTGTTTATCCATTACACCTTCAGCGGTATACAGTGAATTCACGATAAACAGCCCTGCGTTAAATGAGTTATCGGCATGATTATCCGTTTCTGCAGAGCGTTCTATCGGGGGAATAAGGCCATAAAAGAAGGGTTATTTTACTTATGTAGCGACAGAGGCTGGCTGGCGGTAAAAAACGCTGTTGGCGTTCAGGCGGTTAGCGGTGCGGGTGCACGCCAGTGCACCCAACGCGCGATTACGCCAGCAGATGAATCATCGACAGATCGTCACCGGTGCGCGCCGTCTCGATATGCTGGTGAAAGTGCTTCGCCACATCACGGTTGTGCTGGCTACGGGAGTGAAAGCTATAGACGATGTTGGTCACATCCTCCCATTCCAGACGTCCACGCTCGCTGGCGCTGGCGGCGATAAGTAATTTTATAAATGCGTATTCCGCGACAATTATATATAGCGCGCGCAGAGGCTCGACCTCCGGCTGATTCGGGAAATTATTTTCCCATATTTTATACAGGATAAAATTGCGCAGCGCATAAGCGCCGTGTTGCTCATCTTCCCGCAGGCGTTTATCCAGCGCTGTCTCCGCTTCGCTGATGCGTTGCCCTATATCAGCGCCCTCTTCCGCCGTTAACAGGCGCAATAGGCACTGGATATAGTAATCGAGCACATTGCTTCCGCGGCTGGGCGCCAGTGAGAGGAAGTAATCCTGCATCTGTAACACCAGCGAGACTTTTACGCTGTTATCCGACTGAACACCTTCCAGTTCCCGCGCTGTCTCGCCGGACTGTAGCTGCGCTATCAGCGTCACGTAAACCTGCTCCAGCTCCGCCAGGGCGTGGTCATCAATAGCGAAAAATTTCTGCGCGACCATCATAAATTTGATCAGCGCATAGAGCGCCGCTTCAGGGCGAACCTCAGCGTGGTTGATAATGCTCAGGCAAAACAGATTCAGCAGCTTCTGGCCGGGCTGAAAGACCGGGGCGGTATTGAGCTTTGGCTGGATCACCGTTTTATCATTGATGACCATCGCATCGGGATCGTTAAGGACACGTGCGGCCACTTCCGGGCAGGAAAGGCTGAGAGAGTGTCTGACTTCATGTTTATAGGTGTGAAATCTGCGCGGAAAGAGTGAACAGGTCTGGCTCAACGCTTTCGGTCCCAGCGTTTTATGCACCATGCATAAACGCTCTTCATCCAGATAAGGGCAGTTTCCCAGCGCTGACGGCAGACTAATCTCTCCCCACTGATTCACTCCTTTTTTCAGCAGAATGATATTTTTCCGGGCGATTTTACGGATTGTCTCATTTTGACTGGAGACATATTTTTTGACCGTCGCTTTATCCAGGCTAATTTTCCATCCTTTGCAGCAGTGATCCCGACAGGCGGATCCGCTACAGGAAAAGGTGGTGACAAAATGGGGTTCGGTGACGGTGATTTCTTTCATTGCCCAGGCTCCGTAATTAAAAAAGGCAGCTTTCGCTGCCTTGATTATGTATGACGTCCTGCTGAGTTAATCGACTGATTAACGCAGTAAAGACAGTACCCATGCTAGTAAATATCTACTTAATACATTGATTTTTATGTGTTAAATAAAATCGTTGCCTACATATTGCCTCACTTCGACAGTAAGCCCGCAACGTTGCGGGCTTTGCCTTATGCTTCGATCACCGTTTTGAGCCGTTGTGTTGCTACATCAAAATAATGATCACTGGTTTCTATACCAATAAATTTGCGTCCTGCTTTCAGTGCTGCAACACCCGTTGTTCCCGATCCCATAAAAGGATCAAGGACTGTTCCACCACTATTCGCAGTCCTGACCAGTTCTGCCATAAGTTCTTCTGGTTTTCCGGTCGGGTGCATTTTCTTTGATGGGATAACCGGGAACGTCATGCAGCCGTCGAACGGTCCCGAAGGCGATTTATCTAAATGGCCTTTACTGCCCCAGACGATGTATTCGCACTGATGCCGGAAATACCCCGTATGGGGTGTTCGTGACCCCCTTCCTTTGTTCCACGCAATGATGCCGCGCCATGTAAAGCCACTGGCCTGAAACGCATCGGTTAAAGCTGGTAATTGTCGCCAGTCAGTAAATACCAGGGCATAACCGCCCGGCCTGACTGCGCGGTGTGCCTGTGCCATCCATAATTGTGTCCAGTAAGCCCACGAACGGGCGTCCATGTTTTCACCCGCGAACCCATCAAAACGGTGAAGGTTCTCGCCGTTCAGATATTTTGCATGGCTGCCCTGGTTGGTGCGTCCGGCCTTGTGTGTCGCACCCGAACTGTAAGGCGGGTCAGTGATTAAGGCATCAATGCTTTCTGGCTCAATCAGCGGCAATATTTCCAGCGCATTCCCACGACAGAGCGTGGCATTGTCAGTCTGATAAACCTTAGTGTGTTCCGGTGTATGTGCTGGTTGGTGCTGGATTGCGATCCCCACGGTCATAACTCCTCATGTGTGTGGGGTGCTCGATGGCTCTCGTTATCTGGTTAAGTGTTTTGCAGCGCGGACATTTTATTTCAATGTAGTGAAATGAGGCGCGGGCAAGTAGTTTGTTGCAATTTTTGCATCGTACATTTTGCGTCATTTGCGGCACCTCTTGTGTGGTTACTGCTGCCGATATGATAACAAATCGATCGCTTTTATCGATCGGATTTATTGCATCGATCTGTTATGCCTATTACTTATGAATGGTGTTACCCTCATTTATGAGGGCAACAAAAAGAAAACCCGCAGTTTTTACGCTGCGGGTTTGTCATTCTGATTCGCCCACTAGGCATTAGCCATATTTGCGGGCAAAGTCTTCATCAGAGGTGCATAGATAGATAAAAAACTCAATAAATGCCACGATTGCCGGAATGAATGTCCAGCAAAAAATAAGGTAAAGGAATCCTTGCCCCACTTTACCTAAATAAAATTTGTGTGCACCAAGACCACCTAAAAAGAAAGCCAGTAGTGCTGCTGTCATTCTGCTTTTTGAACTTGCTGTTCTTTGAGGTGCTCCACAATTGGGGCAGGATGTGGCATCTTTATGTATTTCCTTGCCGCATCCGCGACAAAATACCATTTCACTCATAAAGAGTTCCTTTCAAATTTAAATAAGCGTTAAGCCCACCACTCTTACTGGTGGGCCTCAATTTAAATTTGGGTGCCACTTCGACCATACCCTGGCAACCGATTGACGGGGGATTGCTCCCCCGTCGCGGTTTCCTTACTGCTTACACTGTAAGAACGCCGCAAACTCCGCTCCCCAAAAGCTCATCCGTATTTCACACAGCGAACCGTGCAGCATCCAGATGATGAGGATTACCGTCACGCAGAACGTGATGGCCGTAAGCGATTTTTGCGACATAGCGCTTGCTCCTTTGTTGGAGAGGCGCTAACCTATCACTTGCTTAAGGTAGATATGTTAGGGCCTCGGTTAAACAGAAATGTTTTCCGGGGCCTTTCCACATCTGGCCTTCGGGTATTCCCTCCGACCATCAGCCGAAAGGCACCCGCACGTAATCTATCGCTTTTTTGTTACTCCGGCAATTCTGCCTGTTAATTCTGAGGTAAAGGCAAACTCATCTGATTGTTTCCCCTGTGTGAAGCTGGCAGCTCATGCCACGGAATACCTTCTGATGAGTGAACGCCGGAGGCGTGTTTCGATGTGAATTTATGGAAAGCTTCCAGTGTTGAGAAGCATACGCCGCATTCCAGATTGTTACACTGGTAATACTTTTGCCGCACGGTGTTTGAATCATTTTCCGGACGACTGGTGCGGATACGGGCAGATGCGCCACAAAGCGGACAACGGAACATAGCGACCTCCCTTAACGTGGTGCTGCCGCTATTCTAAGTTGCTCACTCTGTTTCTGCTATCCATTCCGGGATTTTTGCTTCAAGCTCAAGCTGCGTGGTAAAGCCACTGTTATCAATAGAGTGCTCCGCTTTTGCAATAATCCAGTCCTGATTATCAATCTCGCTTTTAAATCCTGTTACCGTGCCATGCATTTCGGGGTAGAGTTCTGCACGTCCACGCGCCAGCGTGATGGAAAATGATGCGGCTCCGCGTTGTAGCTGCTGCCACTTTGCCGCCGCTGCGCGTCTTGCTGCCTGCTCGTTCTGATAAGTCTTGCGTAACACAAACACATTGCCTTCCGCGCCTTCCATATAATCACCTTCACGGCTGCTGCTTTTCTCCTTTTTCGGTTTGCGGCGTTTCACGCTGACTTTTTTCTTTTTCCCGTAATTAAGATCAAGCCAGTAGGCGCGTACCCCCGTATACGCCTCGCGGTCAGCAATGCGGAACTGATGGCGATCGCCGCTGCTGCGTGTAATGGCGAACGAGGGCAACGGCTGGCCCTGTGCGTTCACGCCACCACCTGGCATGATGAATAACAGATTGCCGCTTTTTACCGTGGTGATTGCGCCCAGCATTTCGCTGATTTGTGGTTTCAGACCGTATCGATGAGCGATGGCGGATACCGCGCGCTCAACGGTCACATCATGCCAGGACACCTCACGTTTAACGTTAAATTCATCCCGAAAATCTGCGCTTCTGGCTGAAACCGTCAGCCTGTCCGGCGGTCCTTCGTGAGCGATTTCATCAACAATGTAAGTGCCTTTTTCTGTCAGCGGTTCTCCTTTCCAGCCAATGAGAACCGTCAGGCGCGCGCCCCGTGGCGGTAGCTGCAACTGACCATCCGCATCATCCATCGTGATGGTGAGCTGGTCCGCCTCAAATCCCCGGTTGTCGGTCAGTGACAGGCTCATCAGGCGCTCTGCCACGCCTGACAGCGTTTTACCCTCCGCGAGAATATCAAAATCCGGCATTTTCACGGGGTCTGTGCCCTGACTGAGCAATTGCATGGTGGTGTCGGTCATCTGTTCCCTCCCTGTGCGGCATGGTCGCATGTGCGTGCGGAGGGGGTTACTGCTTTTTGTTGTCGCCGGGTCGGGAGAACGGCGCAGGGGTGAGATTACGCGCGTGGTAGGTGATGATTGTTGCTGAATCATTTAACGGATACAAGGGGCTGAAGCTATGAGTGAAACTCGTTTTCATGGTGCCCGTGTTACGGAAAATACCGACCTGGTAACAGCGATTAACGATGTTGATTCCAGCGTTATCGGTATCGTGGCAACGGCGGATGATGCGGACGCGGAGCTGTTCCCGCTGAACAAGCCCACACTGCTGACCCGCGTCAATGACGTGCTGGGAAAATGCGGAACAACGGGGACGCTTTATCGTGCGCTTAAGGCCATCGCAGACCAGGTGAGCACAAAGGTGATCGTCGTTCGCGTGGCTGAACACAAAGAAGAAGACGGAAAGACGCAGGATCAACTGGTTATCGGTGGTTCTGAGGATGACGGCAGCTATACGGGGATGTATGCGCTGCTTGTTGCAGAGCAGGATGAAAGCATCGGATACCGTCCGCGTATTCTGGCCGCGCCGGAGCTGGACACGGAGGCGGTAACAAAATCCCTGTGCGTGATTGCGGGTAAACTGCGCGCGTTTGTGTATGCCACATGTCATGGTTGTAACACGATGGCTGAGGCGATTACCTACCGCCAGAAATTCAACGAACGTGAGGTGATGCTCTTATGGCCTGACTTCATCGCCTACAACCCGAAAAGTGGCAAAAACGAAACGTTCCCCGCGCCTGCTTATGCGTGCGGCCTTCGTGCGTACATTGACCATGAGCAGGGCTGGCACAAATCGCTGTCCAACGTTCCGGTTAAAAATGTGCTGGGAATGTCCAGGCATGTGTTCTGGTCGTTGCAGGCCGAAGACAGTGATGCCAACAGCCTCAATAACAAAGAAATCACGACCATTATTCGTCGCAACGGGCTCCGCTTCTGGGGCAACCGCACACCGGAAACGAACGCCTACATCTTTGAGGTGTATACCCGAACCGCACAGGTGCTGGCTGATTCAATTGCGGAAGCGCAGTTTGAAACCATCGACAGTCCACTGACGCCTGCGAACGTGAAGGATGTTATCAGTGCCATCAGGGCAAAACTGGATTCGCTGGTTACTGCCGGGAAACTGATTGGTGCGGAGTGCTGGTATGACGTGGTGGATAACGGCACCACGAATTTACGTCAGGGACGTGTGCGTATTCGCTACAAATATACGCCCGTTCCGCCACTGGAAGACATGGAGCTTTACCAGACGTTTACTGATGAATTCTTTGGTCCCGCATTTGCGGTGCTGGGAGGTGCCTGATGGCTGTACCAAAACATCTTCGCTTTTTTACGTTGTTTGTGGATGGTGAAAACGAAGTGGGTAAAGTGACATCCGTCACGCCGCCCAAACTGACGCGCAAAACCGACAGCTATCGTGGTGGTGGCATGATGGGGGCGGTAAGTATTGATCTCGGTCTGGACGACTCCGCGCTTGATGCGAGTTTTGTTATGGGGGGAGCTGTTCGTGCGCTGTTCCTTAAATATGGCGGCACGATTGACGGCACGCTGCTGCGTTTTGCGGGTGAATACTACACCGATGCAGAAAGCGATCTGTATGAAATCGAGATGCGCGGGCGTGTGACGGAAATTGATATGGGGGAAGCCAAACAGGGCGAAGCCACATCACACACTTACGCTGTCAAAAACACCTACTACAAGCTGAGCGTTAACGATCGCCCGCTGTGGGAAATCGACCTGTTGAACCACATCTACCGGAAGGACGGCAAGGACATTGTGCCTGACCGTATCCGTTCCGCGCTTGGGCTTGGCTGATAAGTAATATGCAGGCGGCGCAGTGCGTCGCCTCTGACTGAAAAGGAGACAACTGATGAAAGACATCGATACTGAAACCCGGAATAACACCGTGGCGGATGATGTGACGGCAGGTGAGGATATGGCTGTCGAACGTGGCGTAAAACTGACCCGACCAATTGAGCGTGGTGGCGAAAAAATCACGTATGTGGAGATCACCGGGGCTATTGAGCAGGCTGGATCCCTGCGTGGTCTGTCGCTGTCTGATGTGCTGAATCTGAAAGCGGATACCATGTTCACGCTGTTGCCTCGCGTGACCTCGCCACGACTGGATGAAGTGATGATTAAAAAAATGTCGTCACGCGATTTTATTCAGTTGTGCGCTGTGGCTGTAAATTTTATGAGCGAGCCAGACTCTGGCGCGAAGAGCGTGCAGGAGACGGCAGCGTAATCACCCTGGTGTGCTTTGAGCACATCGAAGATCTGGTGGCGGATATTGCCGCTATTTTTAACTGGTCGCCCGCCGAAATCTTCATGATGACGCCCGGCGAAGTGGTTAGCTGGCGCGAGCGGGCGGCACTTCGCAGCGGGAATGCAGATAATGAAGACTCTTGATATCCGGGTCGCTTTCAGCGCCGTTGACAGGCTGACCCGGCCTGCCGAAAACGCCCGCCGCCTGATGGGGCAGTTTGGTGACTCCATCCAGCGAACTCAGGGGGCGATCAAAAATCTCGAGCGTCAGGCGCGTTCATTTGAGCGCGCCCGTGACGCTGTCAGTAAAGCGGATGCTGGCATATTGAAAGCACGACGCCAGCTTAACGCCCTTAATCAGTTACAACGCACGGGTACAGTGCTCAGCGAAAAACAACAAAAGCTGATGCAGCAGTTAAGCACCCGGCTTGAACGCCTGAATGAATCGCGCACACGGGAAATTCAGAAAATGCGGGAACTTGGCGGAGAGCTGAAACGCCACGGCATTTCCCTGACAGGCAGCGATAACACCATCCAGCAGGCCATCAGACGCACCGAACAGTATAACAACCAGCTTGAACGCGAACGGCAGGCGCTTGCGCGTGTAACGCGGGCGCGTGAGCGGTATTCGCGCGCGCAGGAAACAGCGGGAAAACTGAAAACAGGTGGTGCGCTGGCAATTGGTGCGGCAGCGGCGGGCGGCTATGCTGCCGGGCGTTTTTTGCAGCCTGCGATCGGGTTCGGCAAAGAGATGTCCCGCGTTCAGGCACTGACGCGAATCGACCAGAACAGCCCGCAGTTTAAGGCGATGCGTGAGCAGGCGTTAAAACTTGGCTCTGAAACGCAGTTCACCGCAGGCGATGCCGCCAGTGGACAGGCATTTCTTGCAATGGCTGGCTTCACTCCGCAGGCCATTCAGGCTGCGCTTCCCGGCGTGCTGAGCATGGCAACGGCTGGCGGTATGGATCTCGGCGAGACGGCAGATATTGGCTCAAATATCCTGACGCAGTTCGGCCTTTCTGCTGACCAGATGGACCGGGTCGGTGACACACTCACCGCAGCGTTTACCCGTACCAACACTGACCTTCGCGCACTGGGCGAAACCATGAAATATGCAGGTCCGGTGGCGGGCAAGCTGGGAATATCGCTGGAGCAGGCCGCAGCGATGGCGGGCGTGCTGGCGAATATGGGTATCAGGGGAAGTGATGCCGGGACGGCAATGCGTGCCAGCCTGGCTCGTCTGGCATCACCGCCAAAGGCGGCAGCAGAGGCGCTGAAAGAGCTGGGCGTGTCTGTCTCGGATGCCGGGGGCAAAATGCGCCCGATGGAGGATGTGCTGGCCGACCTTTATAAAGCCACCCGCAAATACGGGGAAGTTGACCGGGTATCGTTCTTTAAGGACATTGCCGGAGAAGAGGCTTTCACATCGTTTATGGCGCTCGTTGATGCAGCGGGTGACGGTTCCTTACCCAAACTGAGAAAAGAACTTGAAGGCGCGCGCGGTGAGGCTGAACGCACAGCAAAGGTTATGGCCAACAACCTTGACGGCGATCTGAAATCACTCGGCAGTGCATGGGAAGGGGTGCGCATCCGCATTGCAGATCTGATTGACGGTCCGCTGCGTTCTGTCACGCAGTGGCTCACGCGGGTGGTATCAAGGGTGACGGCGCTGGCGCAGGCCCATCCGGCACTGACGCGCCAGCTACTGATAGCAGGCGGTGCGTTGCTGGCAATGACTGCAACGGTTGGCTCGTTGTCGCTGGCTATTGGTGTGCTTGCTGGTCCGCTGGCAAAACTGCGTCTTGGTTTTTCTCTCCTGACCGGATCAATGAATGCTGTCATGGTCCTGCCAGCGCTGTGGGGAATGGTGACGGGTTCCGTTTCTTTACTGGGAGGCGCTATCGGGGCGCTGTTCAGTCCGGTTGGTCTTATCGTGGCTGCGCTTGCCGGAGCTGCCGTTCTTATCTGGAAATACTGGGATCCCATCAGGGCATTTTTTGCCGGGGTGTTCAGCGGGATTATGGAAAGGCTGACCCCGCTGCGCGAAACCTTTGAACGGTTTGGTCCTGTTTTTGACGCAGTCGGAAGCGGGATCAGCCAGGTGTTTAACTGGTTTAAATCGCTGCTGTCACCGATGGAGTCCAGCAAGGAAACGCTGGATAAATGTACCAGTGCTGGCGAGATATTCGGTAACGTTCTTGGCGGTGCGTTACAGCTTGTTCTGACACCTGCAAAAATGCTACTGGATACGCTGGCGTGGATACTTGAAAAACTTGGCGTCCTTCCGGATGAAGCGGAAAAGGCGCGCAAGAAAATCGAAGACGCACAGCGTGCGGCCATTCTTCAGGACAAGGTTGCCTTGCTTCAGGGGGACCTGGCGAAAATCAATCCGCCGAAGCCTGTGGAAAATGGCAATGGCACCGGAGGTGATAAACCCAAAGACAACAAACCGCTCACAGACAGCAATACCGGGACGCTACGCAGACTCAGCAAAATTGCTGATAACACAGGTAAGCTGGTTGATGAGACGAAAAAACGCATTGGCCCCGGCGATATTGTCTTTAAGAACCTGCCCCGCGCACTGGCTGTTCGTGGGGAGTGGCAGGAGCGGAAGATTGCGCAGGTCAGTAAGCCTGCCCCCGCAATTAATATCACACCCGTGGTCCCGGCTCCGCTGCCTCCGGCGCTGGTCCCTGTTGTTGCGGCCAGCTCCCGCCCGGTGGCGGAGGCCATACGATCGCCAGTGGCATCAGTTCCTGCAGCTTCCCGTAATCGGGAGCCGGTTGCCTCCGGATTTGGCGGTGAAATTCATGTTCATCTGCATAACGTTGTTACGCAGAATCCCCGCGAACTTGCGAAACTGGTCGGTGAAATGGTCAGGGCAGAAATGGAACGGCGCGCCCGTGCCGGGCGTGGCAGTTTTTACGATAAAGATTGAGGAGTCATGGCCATGATGATGATCTACGGCATGTTTGTTTTTGAGCTGCGCACGCTGCCGCATCAGCAGTTACAGCAAAACAAAAGCTGGCGGCATGTGAAAAATGAACGCGTTAACCGTTCAGCAAGCTGGCAGTATATCGGTGCAGGAGATGATCGCATCGTTCTTTCTGGTGTGCTTTATCCTGAAATTACAGGTGGCGAAGTATCGCTGTCGCTGCTGACCACGCAGGCGTATACAGGACGACCCTGGCCTCTGATTGATGGCGTCGGGCAGATTTACGGCATGTATGTGCTGACTGAAACGAATACGACCCGTTCCGAGTTTGATCGCTACGGTAAGGCGAAAAAGATAGAATTTTCACTGACCCTTGAACGCTGTGATGAGGATTTGCGGGAGCGCCTGCAATCCTCATCGTTCAGTGATATGCTATCCGGCTTCAAAGATAAGGTGACATCATCTCTTAACAGCGCGGCCAGTTCAGTTAAAGGGCTGTTCTGATTTAACACAAAAACCGCTAATGGTCAGATTAGCGGTTTTCATTTTCCTGAGTCTGCCCGGTTGTTTCTTCAGTCTGTATATCGCCTACAGGGTGATAACGATAAATCGTCGATGTGCCAATGCCGTAAATTATTGCCAGTTGTTTTCTGTCGTGCCCGTTTTTGATTAGCCTTGCTATTTGCTCATGCTGTTCTTTTGTCAGCTTCGGTCGACGTCCGCCTGTGCGCCCCCTTGCGCGCGCTGCCGCCAGCCCGGCCAGTGTACGTTCAACAATTAATTCACGTTCCATTTCAGCCAGGGCACCCATCACGTGGAAGAAAAAACGCCCCATTGGAGAAGATGTGTCTATGCTGTCGGTCAGACTGCGAAAATTAATCCCTCGCTCCCGTAGTTCCCCGACGAGAGAAATCAGATGTTTCATGCTTCGCCCGAGGCGATCCAGTTTCCAGACAACCAGCGTGTCACCTTTTTGAAGGCGCTTTAAAGCGCGTTTTAATCCCGGTCGGTCTGTCTTTGTCCCGCTTAATTTATCTTCAAATATTTGTTCACATCCTGCACAAACAAGAGCGTTTCGTTGCAGGTCTGTATTCTGGTCATTTGTTGATACCCTTACATAGCCAATCAGCACACTGAATCTCCCGTCCAAAAGCGCAAATCATGCCATGCAGGCCAGAAACGGCCATTATTTAAAACCTCTGTTTTTTGTTTTCACTGGTTAGTCCACCCCGCAGCAGGTCTGCTTTGCGGCGGACGCGTTCAGTGGTTTCATTGATTCTTTGTGCGTGCTCTGCGTCACGGATGGCGCGCAGCATGTCAGAAAGCACGGTAACGGGGGGTTTCATGGTGTTCTGGTCCTGCTGAAGTGTGGATGCCAGGCGTGCTGCGGCTTCAGGGTCTGATGCCCCCAGCTGTTCCAGATAACTGGCGACCGGGTTATGGCGGATCTCCGTGCTGCTTACGCCGTGATTACGGCTCAGGCGTTGCCAGAGCTGCGTGATTCGGCTGTCCGGGCGGGTATCCGGTTTGCGTACAATTTCAAATCCCTGCGGTGCAATGATGCTGCCGTCAACGTACAGACTGCCGCCCCGTAACAGGTGCTGCATCTGTTGTTCACCGATATGCAGGCCGAGAGATTCAGCAGACTCCCGCCATTCTTTAGCGAGTAATTCGTGGTTATCAGGCAAAGGCCGCTGCTGTTTGCGGCTCTGTGTCCAGCTCTGCATTTCATCACTGCTGTTTTTTGCCTGTTTGTCACGCAGCGAACGCATCAGCGCCCGGCGTTCGTGCCGTTTCAGTGAGCGCATCCATTCGTTCACTTCAACGCCGTCAGGGAGCTGCGGCCACGGTGCTGGCCGTTCTTCCGGCTGTTCTGTCCCGTTGTTGTCCGTTTCCTGTACACGGGGACAGTTATTGCCACGAGTCCGAGTCCGAGTCCGAGTCCAAGGGGCGGCAGGGTCGCCCTGAAGGTCAAAACCATTTTCGCGGGCGCTGTCTTCCGCTTCCGGTTTGCGTCTTACCAGCTTCCAGTTATCCGGATGCGTGCACACACGGGAGGATTCCCCGATGAGTGGTGACCAGATCCCGTAAATCTGTACGCTCTGTTCGCCGTAATCGTTCAGCTCATCGGCGAGGTCGTAGGCGGTGCGAATCAGGTAGTCCTTGCGTGGAACAAGTACGCCGCCCTGTTTCTCTATGTAGGTGGCAAAACATCCGGCATCAGCGGCAGCGAGTACCGCATCCATTGCGTCATCCTTCAGCCGTTGCGGGCCTTCCGGGTTGCGTGCCATCTGGCTGGCAAGGCGGCGGAGTTCACGCCACACCTGACGGGAGGGGATGCCAAAGAACTGGAACTGGCGGACCCGGTGAAGGCGCGCCCAGCCGATGGCGCGCTCCACGCTCTCGGCCATTGATTTTCCGGTTTCGTGGTCAACGCGTGGTTTGCCCGTTTTCGGGTCGATGCCATCCACGGCGCGGCTGTCCAGGTTCTTTCCGATGTAGGTGGCGATGTAGCTGGTTGGCGTGCCTTTTGAGCCGTCTACATACTCCGCCTTAAAGCGCGGAGTAATATCATCGCCCAGCTCGTGACGATCTTCCTGAATGGCAATATCGCGGGTGTGGGACACAATGGTGTCGATTTCTTCCGGATGGGCAAAGACCATCATATGCCAGTGTACGGTGCCGTCATGGTGAGGCTCCACCGTGCGGATGCCATACCAGCGCAGGCCGTCGCGGTTCAGTTTTTTGCGGACCGCCGCAAAAAACGTGTTAACCAGGTAATCGCTGGAGTCGCGCATGGTGGCCCCGTTCCATTTGGGGTTCGGATGACCGTTCTCCGTTGTTGCGTGGTATTTTGACGGGCAGGTGACAGTCAGAAACACCGCTTTGTCGCCACGGGCTTCGGCCAGAAGTTCCAGCCCCTTCATGGTGGCCATCATTTCTGCCTTACGGTGAACCGGGTTACTTACTCCCGCGTAATACACCGTCTCGAGATCAATCGTGAACCCGTCTTCATTTTCCAGCATGAAACTTTTCAGGAAATCGCGTGTTTTCTCGCGCTGTGCGCGAAACTCGCTTAACGCATCCTGGCTCAGATAGGGCGATGTTTTTCTGGAAACCAGACAGGCGGCGCGGAGTTGTTCTTCTCTCCACTCGCAACGTAACAGCCACAGTTTGCGTTTCCACCATTCCGCACAGGTCAGGCGAAGGATTGCGCCCGGCAGCAGCTCCGTGTCTGGTTCGTTCCTCCGGTCTTTGTCTGTTGTCAGTGCGTCATAATGCGGCGGTATGGTGTGCAGATGTAACGCCATGCGGGCCAGCATCTGATATGCCTTCAGCGTCACCTCCATGGTCAGCTCGCCATCTCTGGCACCAAGGCCATCGCAGAGTTTTTCGAAGGTGCTGCTGAACATCGCCGCCGTCATGGTGGCCAGCGTCTGTATCTGGTGCTTGTTGAGCTGCGGCAAGTAAAGCAAATCGTCCAGGCGTTCGCGTCCGGCAAGGGAGCGATAACCCGGTGTCAGCCAGCGGTGGTCGGTGCGGTCCAGACGTTCGAATATTTTGCGCAGGGTTCCGCGCGCGTAGCGTTCAGCCTGCCAGCTCTTTTTGCCTTTCCGGCGATCAGCTTCCTGTTTTTTGCGCAGGAAGGAGAGGTGGCGAATAAGCGGATCGCGCAGATAGGACGGCAGCAGGCGCAGCGAGGCCATGGCTTCATCCACCGCGCCGCGTGCCTGTTTTCTGGCGTCTCCTGCCAGTGTGATGGTTTTGTCCTGTTTTTCCTGTGCGTCCAGGCTTTTATTAATCAGGTTGCCCAGTGGCGTGGCGGAGAACGCCGCATCAGCCATTTCCTGGCGGCGCTCGTTCTCTGCCCGGTAGGCATCCAGCCAGGAGGAAAGCGCGGATTCAGGTGCGGGGGTCCCCGTTCCTTCACGCCCTACTGCGTGGCGCGGTTGTTGCCAGTCCCTGATGAACTCTGTCGTCATAGTGATTTACTTCGTCATGCCATTCAGGGTGTCGCGGCAGACGGCAGCCAGCCGCTGAATTTCCAGCACGGTGTCTTCTGTGTCGGCATGGCGATGTGTGATGCGGATGCTGTCGGCAATCACATCGACGATTGCAGAGGATGGGCGCTGGTAAATGCCAATAACGGACGGGGTGCCACCTTCAATGCGGTAAAGCCTGTAATTTCCCTCGTGGCTGTCAATCATGTAGCGACCATCAATAACAATCTTTCCGTCAGCGAGCTGCGGTACAGGCAGGGATTTCAGGTACATGTCATAACGTTCACGCACGCGAACGGCAAGATCACGCTCTGTGTTGAGCAGGTATTCAAGAAAGTCGTTGGCGAGAATCATGCTGCGTTTCTCCTGGTCACAGGTGTGTGACGTGTTCATGTTGTTGTGAGTGGATGAGTTGTCCGCATTCCGGAGTAACGTGGTATCCATCCAGAACAGGGCGACATAGCCCAGTTCTTTAAGCTCTTTGCGGGCGGCGTGTTGTGACACAGCGGTAACAGCGATAAAGCATTCTCCTGCCTGTAAGTTGTCGCGATGCAATCCGCTGAAGATATAGATGTTTTTATGTGTCATGGTCTTATCTCCGTGACAGGGATGTGCGAAGGCCTCCCGCCGCAAGGTGCAGGAAAGGCCCGGAACAGGAATTAACGGAGTTTGTTTTGCTGCTGGATGAGCTGCTGAAGCTCGTACAAATCATCCGCCAGATAGCTAAAAACAGAGGCGGAATAAGTGTTTGATAGCGCATGACTGCGCTCATGCAGCATATTGATGTGCATGATTTGCGCGACGCGTGATGCGCGGAAAAGTCTACGGTTGATTTCAGTCTGGATGTGACGACGCTCCGCGATAGCGCGGTGCTGTTTGCGGTTTGCCATGGCGTGGCCTCTCTGTTAGTCAGTTTTGAAAACTCACCATCCAGAGGTTCCAAGCTCGGGGTGGTGAGACGCACAGGGTTGGAACTACCGGCTAACAGAGGACCCGGCCCAGCTGATGCTGGCCCTGTACGCCCCACCATAATTCGTGTGCGAAAAAGACGTGGCGATACGGTACGCACAAAAAAACCGCTGGCGCGGTTGTGCGCTCTGTTAGTCTGCGGGGTTCCAATCCCGGCACCCGTTTTATGAGGTGCAGCGGAAATGTAACCTGACTGATTGCGGCATGGCAAGCGGTTTTTTTGTGAGAACGGCATACTAAAAAAATCCTGATACTGCTCCGGCCAGCGATTTTCACTGGCCGGGTTTAATTACTTCACCGGAACAAACGGAACAGCGGTGTTGCTGGTCATGTATTGCGGCAGCGTGCCGTTCCATTTGTTGATTGCTTCCAGCTCCATAACGCCGGGATTCTGGCGCAGAGCTTCACCGCGTAAACGAATGGCGTCGGCTTCAGCCTGGGCTTTTGTGCGAATGGCATCAGCCTGTCCGGCAGCTTCTGCGCGCAACATGTTGGCTTCTGCTTCGCGTTGCTTGACTTCCTGTTCGCGTTGCAGGGTTTTCTGGTTTGCCGTGACTTTGGCGTTAATGCTGTCGATAACGGTTGGCGGATATTCCGGTTTACCGACATAAGAGAGGCTCATGACCTGAATACCGATGGGGGTCATCTCTTCCTGAATATCTTTAAGTGCTGAATCCAGCAGTTCAGACTTACCACCGTCGATAAACTTATCGGTGGTCATTTTGCTGGCCAGTCGGTTGAGTGCATCGGCGATCTTCTGGCGCAGGTCAGTGTCGGTAATGTCGTCCACGCCTTTGCGGTAGGTCTGAAACACCGTGGTAACTTTGGATGGATCAACTTTGTAGGCCACGCCGATGTGATAGCCGATGGTTGTGCCGTCACTCATCTGGAAGTTGAACGGCTCATCGTAAGTCTTCATTTGTTTGAAGGTCGGGAAGATGTAAACCTCTGTATTCCAGCCTGTCCAGTAGCGGCCAACGCCAACTACTTCGCCGACGCCTTTGTCGTCGCCCAGTTTGTTGACTTTGATGCCCACATTACCTGGCTCAACGCGATCGCAACCAACCAGCAGGATGGCGGCAAAAAGCGGGAGAATCTGAAAGAGTTTGAATTTCTTCATTGTTTGATTTCCTTGATGTACTTACTGAAAAGGCGAACAACGCCTGCCGGGTACAGCATGGCAATGAAAATGCCCAGCAATACCAGGAAGGAGCTGTCTGATGAAATCATTCGGGGGAGTAGTCCTGCATACAGAATGAGAGAGACGAGGACGCATACCAGCGCCCACATGTATGCGCGAAACCAGGTCTTTTTGTTCATATCGCGGTCCTTTACTGGTTAAGGAAAAAATCGAAAACGTTGTCGATGCGTTGCAGCAGCTCCTGCTGCATTGCTTCCGGCGTTTCTGATTCACCTGGTGACTCCAGCGTCGCGCAAAAATCCTTGATTTCATGATGGAGCGTCAGACGAATGGCAGGAGCCATGGTTCTGGCGTGCTCCAGCTCATCCAGCAGTGCCAGCACGGCAGATGGCGAGAGCATTGCGCGAAACGCCAGTAATTTTTGATGCGTTGCCATTCGTTGCAGGTCAGTTGCCAGTTCGCGTAGTTCCTGGTGGTTGATGGTGCTCATGCTCTGGCTTCCTTCAGTAGCTGGTTAAACATGTGAGTAAGTGGGTTGCCACACCCGAACGGCATCGGGTTTACCTGGTAAGAGAACCGACCGCCTGTTTTGCGCACTTCTCTGATGACTAAGCCGTCACGCCAGAGTCGGCGCAACTCAGCATTAATGGCTGTGGTTGGGGTATTCAGCGCGGCGGCGATTTCTCCACCGCTACAACCCGGATTGGCTGTGATGTAGCCCAGAATGGTCATCTGCGTGACTCCTGTACCTGTCGGATAAGGTTCACCTGCACCACGTTGGTGGCGCAGAAGTAAGTGTCGTCAGTGAGATAAATGTGATGCGCGTCAGGTTGCGAACGGTGACGGTCGAGCGTTTTAATCAGCCGTTCGTCAACTTCGTATTCACGCCCTCTGGATGTGAAACGAATGACGGAAAAACGCTTAATTGCCATTGCGCCCCCTTTGTCCAGTAACCCTATGCGTTAAATACGGTGCGCTGTGCGTCATCAATGAATGCGACTTGAGAGCGCTCTATCAGGCAGAGATTTGTCAGAATTTCTGATTCCCTTATGGGGTGAGGAGTGATCAGGTATTTATCCTGTAATCCGACGATAATGGTGTATTGCTGTGGCTCCGAGCCAATTGTGTAAATAAGGCGTCCGGTGTTAGACAAATCCAGTCCGGTGACTGGTTGTGTTCTGAGAACCGCCAGTTCAGCATCCTGTTTTGCGATAATTTCGGCTGCTTCTGCCGTGACTCTTGCGACTATCAGTGTGTGGGTTGCGACGTCCATATGTGCATTTGCCACGGCTTTTTTCGCTACTTCGTTTTCTGTCTTTGAAATTTCTTTCAGTGCTCTGATGATACCTTCTTCTTTTGCGTGCATTTTTGTATCTCCGTTATTTGCGTGTGCGAATACCTCCGTTAATACGGATGGTTTTCACGTTTTCTTATTTAATTTGATGTTTTATTTGTATCGTTATTCACCAGTGAAAAAGCGTTCAATCTTTTTTACTGAATGAATAATTCGCATAATCCCAATGGCGCAGGCCACCGAAATAATCAGAACAAGCCATGAGATAAATATGCTCATGCGATATTCCCCAGCTTATACGGTTCAATATGTTCCCCGCATTCTGCGGCACAGATCAGCTCGGAAAGTTCGTTAAGTGCATCCAGATCATCAGCGTAAAAAGCCACGTCATACAGACTCCGGATTGCCCTGGTCAATGAGTCACGGGCTGCACGTTCAGCATGAGCGCCTGATGCACTTAAGCGAAAATAAAAACGCTCAAGTGCTTTGTTAATGAGAGTTTTATATTCTTTGCCCATCGCAACGCCCTTTAATCTGCTTTCTGAATTTCAGCTTCTGAATCCATACAAATAATTTCGATATAGGGTTCATCGCCATTAACCTGACGTGCCTTTTCAGCTTCGCTAATGATTTCTCGTACGGTCTGGTACGGAAGTTCCACAAGCAGTCGCGTGCCGTTCAGATAAACGTAAGTGGCTTCGTTGGCTCCGTTTTTACCCGCCGGAGCCACTCCATCAATAGCGGATGCGCGTAATAACAGTTCACCGCGAAAATTAATAAAACGGATAAATACACCTTGTGCGTGGTCTTTGCTCATAAAGCACCCGTTATAAATCAGCCTGTTTAATAAAACTTTGCCCCCGAAGCAGACGATCAACCGTGCGTAGTGCTTCGTATAATGTGAAATCCTGCCCGAACTGATTGTCGCCGCTGCTTAGTGCAAAAATGCGGTTTCCGGTAAACGGATTGTGTGGGCATTTGTGGACCACGATTCCAGCTTTCTCAATCAGCCAGGTATGCTCGCCGATTTGTTTTACTGGGTAGCCATCCGGCGTTGCGTGTGTTTCGCTCAGGCTGTAGCGAGAGCTGCTACGTGATGCGCTGGTAGCGAAACGGTTAGCATGACGTTCCGCCCCGTTGCGGAATCGCTGCTGTGAAGAATTGCGCTGTTGCTTCATATCAAAAACCCCGTACCGATTTACTTCCCCGGCATAACGCCCATTTTCAAAGTAATTGCGTCGAAATCCCGAGTTATGGGGCTCGCCATTTTGCTGTTGCTTATTCATTTTTCGTGCCTCTACTCAATGAGCCAAATAACAAACGCTATAAGAATCGCGCCAATAGTGGTCGGAAAAAGACCTCTGGTATAGGCGGCGAGGTAATGAACGTTGAGAACAATATATCGCTCTAGTTCCCTGTCTCTCATGTGCAATAATTCTCCGTTTGGGGCTATTGGCGGCTTATATCCGCTTATAGCGGTGATGTGTATTGGTAGAAACTTCCACCCTTTAGGAGAATGTTATGGTAGAGACTTCCACCCAGTCAAGAGGGATAGGGGAAAAAATCCGCATGATTAGAGATGCTGAAGGTCTTAGCAGACAGCAATTCTTTGAATTGACGGGGATTCCTGCGGGGACGCAAAAGTATTATGAAACTGGACGGGTTGAAAAAATAGGTAGTGATATTTTGCTAAAGATCACGCTTCATTCTCAATTTTCTAAATATGCCCTGTGGCTTATGACCGACAATATTGCGCCAGAATCAGGGCAGATTGCCCCGCCTCTCTCCCCTGATGGGCACGAAAATGCAGTAATGTCGCGCCGCTCCGTCCGCAAAACTGGTTAACGTTACATTTTGATTTTATTGACTGGTTAGAGACGGTTTCATTGGCGTCAACCGGAGGGCTTCGCTATGACGATTAAGAAGCTCGAAGGGGGGCAATATCAGGTGGATATTTACCCGCGTGGGCGTGAAGGCAAGCGCATACGCAGACGTTTCAAGAAAAAACAGGAAGCTATTCTGTTTGAGCGGTATGTGATGGCTAACGTCGAGAAAAAAGAATGGCTCGGCGCAAGCACTGATCGCCGTACACTTGGGGAGTTGCTGGAAATCTGGTGGCTGTTGCATGGTCAGACCCTGGAGAACGGTGCAATCGAAAGACAACAACTGGAAAAGACAATCAGGGCGCTTGGTAATCCTGCCGTTAACCGACTTGATAAGCGTGAAATTGCCAGGCATCGCGGTGAACGGCTTACAGATGGTATTAGCGCATCAACCATTAACCGTGATGTTTATCGTTTGTCCGGTATGTTTACCGCATTGAGTAAGCTTGGAGAATTTCGCGTTGAAAATCCCTGTCATGGTTTGCAGCCGTTACGGGAGGCGCAGCCACCGATGACTTACCTTACAAAACAGGAAATCGCCCGATTGCTGGAATTTCTGGAAGGTGACAATCGCCGGGTAGCATTGCTGTGTCTCAGTACCGGGGCGCGGTGGAATGAGGGAAGCACGCTGCGGGCGGAGCAGGTCAATCATGGACGTGTGACCTTTCTGAAAACGAAGAACGGCAAAAAAAGGACGGTGCCGATTTCGGAAGCTCTGGAGCGGGAGATCAAAACCTGCGAGACGGGGCCGTTGTTTGATGTGAATTATGCTCAGTTTCGTGAGCAATTACGGCGTGTAAAACCTGATTTACCGCGGGGGCAGTCAACGCATGTGCTTCGCCACACGTTCGCCAGTTGGTTCATGATGAACGGAGGAAACATTATTGCGCTTCAGCAAATTATGGGTCATGCCAGCATTAAACAGACGATGGTTTATGCGCATCTTGCACCGGATTTTCTCCAGCACGCGATTACGTTAAATCCGCTTGGTGGAGGTCTGGGGATTTGACTACGCGTTGCCTACGCTAATTGAATCAATGGCACTTAATAGCGGCTTATATCGTCATTTTGTGTCGTTGATTTTAAAGATGTTTTTTCTAAGTTGTTGATAGTTCTGCACCTCGCGTCATGCGGGGTGCGACAGTACGTTTTGCGGAACCTGGTTAGCCTGCGCCAGAACAGAGGTACCCGCCTGCTGCAGGATCTGCGCGCGAGACATGTTGGAGACTTCGGTCGCGTAGTCGGAGTCTTCGATACGGCTACGAGCGGAAGACAGGTTGTTTACGGTGTTGCCCAGGTTGGTGATAGCAGATTCGAAACGGTTCTGAACCGCACCCAGTTGGCTACGGAAAGCATCAACTGTTTTCAATGCGTCATCAATTTTTGCGAGTGGGTCAACGTTAGCAGACATAGTAACTACAGCATCCTCTGTAACCTTACCATCCCGGCCAAAAACAGCAGTTTTGAACGTTGCGTTTCCGTCATTATCAAGGGTTTGAACCGCATACTGGTCTTTGCCGTCAGCACCTTTGTACTTGACTAAAGATTGATTATCTGCCAGCCCACTATTAATCGTCACCTCTTTTGAGAAAGAAGTAACATCAGTAAGTTTAGTTGTATCTTTAGTCGTTTCGGCTGTACTGGAATCAAATGTGATTTCACCCGTATCACTATCTACAGTCGCGTCATAGTATTTACTGTTAGCTGAATCGAATACTATATAGTTACCGGCTTTATCCTGTTTCAACTCAAGGTTAGCGGTTAATGGGGTTGTGTTGCCGTCTTTGAAATCTGCAATTTTTACGTCAAAATCAGCTTTAACTTTTGTGCCATCTTTAACTGTAGTAGCTACGCCTTTGCTAACATCTAACTTATCCAGACCCAATTCAGTTTTATCAATCTTTTTCAGATCAATTGTGATAGTTTCACCATCATTTGCACCCACCTGAATAGTTAACTGACCATCCTGACTTAAAACTTTTTTACCGTTAAAGTCAGTCTGTTCCGCCACACGGTTGATTTCGTTCAGACGCTGATCAATTTCGTCCTGGATAGATTTTAAATCAGAATCAGAGTTAGAACCGTTCGCCGCCTGTACGGACAGTTCACGTACACGCTGCAGATTGTTGTTAATCTCATTCAGCGCGCCTTCTGTGGTTTGCGCGATAGAAATACCGTCGTTGGCGTTACGGGAAGCCTGAGTCAGACCTTTAATGTTAGAAGTGAAGCGGTTAGCAATTGCCTGACCAGCAGCATCATCTTTTGCGCTGTTGATACGCAGACCGGAGGAGAGACGTTCGATAGCAGAGCCCAGTGCGGACTGAGATTTATTCAGGTTGTTCTGGGTCAACAGCGACAGGCTGTTTGTATTAATGACTTGTGCCATGATATTTTCCTTATCAATCACTACTTGATGTTATTGGGCTGTTGCCCAAATCATGTATCGGCACCTTTAATTCGAACTTTAGAAGATTTTTTGTTTTATCCGCTTTTTTCTTAGCCCGAGAAATAACCACTTTAATGACCATTATTCTGCGTATTATCCGGGCAAATTTATTATTAAACTTTGCCCGCAGATTGCCGATAACAACCAGCACAATTGTTTGCAATCACAAGGAAACAGACATGGCTTCATTTACTTCGCTGGGCGTAGGCTCAGGTTTACCGTTGGATACATTGCTAAACAACCTGACTATCGCTGAGAAAAAACGCTTAAATCCGATTACCCAGCAACAGACCGACAATACTGCTCGTCTGACGGCGTATGGCACCCTGAAAAGCGCGCTGGAGAAATTCCAGACCGCCAACGCCGCGCTGAATAAAGCGGAACTGTTTCGCAGTAGTAATGCGACCAGCAGCAGTGATGATCTGAAAGTCAGCACCGAGGCTGGCGCTGCGCCGGGCATTTATACCATCAGCGTGACGCAGCTGGCTCAGGCGCAGTCGTTGAGTACGAAAAGCGTCGCGTCAAACAAAGAGGCTCTCGGCGACGGTTCGGCAACGCGTACTATCATCATCGATCAGCCGGGCCGCGATGAACCGCTGGAAATTAAACTGGGCAGCGATCAAACCTCTCTCGACGATATCAGTAAAGCGATTAACGATGCGGACAGCGGCATCTCCGCCAGCGTCGTGAAGATGAATGACAACGAGTATCGCCTGGTGCTGACCGCGGAAGAAGGTGAAGGCAGTGAAATGACCATCTCCGTTGACGGCGACAGTAAACTGAACGATCTGTTGTCCTATGACAGCACGACCGACAGCGGAAATATGAGTGAACTGGTGAAGGCGCAAAACGCCAAACTCACCATGAACGGCATCGATATTGAGCGTCAGAGCAATAAAATAACCGATGCGCCGCAGGGCGTAACGCTTGAGCTGACCAAAGAAGTAAAAGACGTTCGCGTCACCGTGACCAAGAGCAATGAAAAAGCCACCGAGGCGATCAAAGGCTGGGTGGACGCCTATAACTCGCTTATCGATACCTTTAACACTCTGACCAAATATAAAGCGGTCGATGCCGGTGCGGAAAGTCAGGACGAAGACAACGGCGCGCTGGTCGGCGATAGCGTGGTACGTACGATTCAGACCGGCATTCGCGCGCAATTTGCCAATAGCGGCAGCGAAGGCATCTTTAAGACCCTGAATGAAATCGGTATCAAGCAGGACGGTAAAACCGGCAAATTGTCGATTGATGATAGCAAGCTGAAAAAAGCGCTGGACGATAACACCGCCTCGGTGCGCGAACTGCTGGTCGGCGACGGTAAAGAAACCGGCATCACCACCAAAATCGCCAGCCAGGTAAAAGACTACCTGTCCGACGACGGCATTATCGACAACGCGCAGGACAGCATTAACGCGACGCTGAAAAAGCTTACCAAACAGTACTTAGCGGTAAGCAGCAGCATTGACGATACGATCGCCCGCTACACCGCCCAGTTTACGCAGCTGGATACCATGATGAGCAAACTGAATAACACCAGTACGTATCTGACCCAGCAGTTTACGGCGATGAATAATTCCTGATAACACGAGGTAAATATGTATAGCGCGAGCGGTACCAAAGCGTATGCGCAGATTGGCGTGGAAAGCGCCGTAATGAGCGCCAGCCCCCATCAGCTGATAGAGATGTTATTTGACGGCGCTTATAGCGCCTTAGTACGCGCGCGTTTGTTTATGCAACAGGGTGAAACCGTCGCTAAAGGCGAAGCCATCAGCAAGGCCATTAACATTATCGATAATGGCCTGAAGGCGGGACTGGATCTGGAAAAAGGCGGCGAACTGGCCGCCAATCTCGCCGATCTGTACGACTATATGGTCCGCCGCCTGCTACAGGCGAATTTGCGTAATGACGTTCAGGCCATAGAAGAAGTGGAAGGGTTACTCAGCAACATTGCGGATGCCTGGAAACAGATTTCTCCAAAAGCATCTTCCCAGGAGTCTCGTTAATGATCTCAGCCGTGGAGTTTATCAACCATTGGCAGCGTATTGCGCTGCTGAGTCAGTCGCTACTGGAGCTAGCACAGCGGGGTGAATGGGACCTTTTACTGGAACAGGAAGTCACCTATCTGCAAAGCATTGAAGCGGTCATGGAAGAGCAAACTCCAACGAGCATTACGCGAAGTATTCAGGATCGGGTAGCGGGTTACATAAAGCAAACGCTGGATAATGAGCAGGTTCTTAAAAGCCTGTTACAACAGCGGCTGGATGAGCTGAGCAGTTTGATCGGCCAGTCAACCCGCCAGAAAACGCTGAATAATGCCTATGGTCGCCTCTCCGGTATGCTGCTGGTCCCCGACGCCCCTAGCGCGCTACAATAATTCCCGCCACGTTTAAAAAAATCTTCCATACTCCAGAAGTTGCCATTTGATTTCTGGAGCACGGAAGATGAAAAATCCCACTTTATTGCAGTTCTTCCACTGGTATTACCCCGACGGCGGCAGGCTCTGGCAGGAAGTTGCCGAGCGCGCGGACGGGCTCAATGATATCGGTATTAATATGGTCTGGCTGCCTCCGGCGTGTAAAGGCGCATCGGGCGGCTATTCTGTCGGCTACGACTGCTATGACCTATTTGATCTGGGCGAATTTGATCAAAAAGGATCGGTCGCCACCAAATATGGCGACAAACAACAGCTGCTGGCGGCGATCGACTCGCTGAAACGAAACCAGATTGCAGTGCTGCTCGACGTGGTGGTAAACCACAAAATGGGCGCCGACGAAAAAGAAGCGATTCGCATCCAGCGGGTCAACGAAGACGATCGTAATCAGATTGATGACCACATCATCGACTGCGAAGGCTGGACGCGCTACACCTTCCCTGCCCGCGCCGGGAAATATTCGCAGTTTATCTGGGATTACAAATGTTTCAGCGGTATCGACCACATTGAAAACCCCACCGAGGACGGCATCTTTAAAATCGTCAACGACTATACCGGCGAAGGCTGGAACGATCAGGTCGACGATGAGATGGGCAACTTTGACTACCTGATGGGCGAAAATATCGATTTCCGCAACCGCGCCGTGACGGAGGAGATCAAATACTGGGCCCGCTGGGTGATGGATCAAACCCACTGCGACGGCTTCCGTCTTGATGCGGTAAAGCACATTCCGGCCTGGTTTTACAGGGAGTGGATAGAACACGTGCAGGAGGTCGCGCCAGAGCCGCTGTTTATCGTCGCGGAATACTGGTCGCATGATGTCGATACGCTGCAAAACTACATTAATCAGGTAGAAGGGAAAACGATGCTGTTTGACGCCCCTCTGCAGATGAAGTTTCATGAGGCCTCCCGCCAGGGGCGCGAGTACGATATGCGGCAGATCTTCAGCGGTACGCTGGTGGAGGCCGATCCGTTTCATGCGGTAACGCTGGTCGCCAACCACGATACCCAGCCGCTGCAGGCGCTGGAAGCGCCGGTTGAGCCTTGGTTTAAACCGCTGGCCTACGCGCTGATCCTGCTGCGGGAAAACGGCGTGCCCTCCGTATTCTATCCCGATCTCTACGGCGCGCACTATGAAGATACCGGCGACGATGGCGGCACCTATCCCATCGACATGCCGGTGATTGAGCAGCTTGACCAGCTTATTCTCGCCCGTCAGCGTTTCGCTCACGGCGTTCAGACGCTCTATTTTGACCATCCCAACTGCATCGCCTTCAGCCGCAGCGGCACAGAAGACGATCCCGGCTGCGTGGTGGTGCTTTCCAACGGCGATGATGGCGAAAAGACCCTTGCGCTTGGCGCAAACTACGGCAATAAAACCTGGCGCGACTATCTCGGCAACCGTGATGAGCGCGTGGTCACTGACGAGAACGGCGAAGCGACATTTTACTGCAACGGCGGCAGCGTCAGCGTATGGGTAATTGAAGAGGCAATATAGTCACAGCCCCGACAGCCATTGCTGTCGGGACGTTTGTTTAAGGCAACGGCGACGGCAGCGGAGATTTTTCCAGCGCGGCGGCGCATTCAGCGGTCGGACGATCCACGCGTTGCAGGGTCATTCCGTCATATTCCAGGGTATTCCCTTCCCGCTCGATGGCGTAAAGCTCACGCTTTACCGTGACGTTGGTTAAATCGCCAGAAAGCGTGTTCAGCTTGCCCGGCAGCGCAATGACCCGCTGCCACTGGCGGCAGTCCAGGGTATCGCCCTCTTTAGTGACCACCAGGCTGCCGATGGCTTCGGGACTGACCAGGCTGCTCTGCGGCCCCCGGGTCTGCCAGTAGCCTTCCAGTCCGGCTGGCGCGGGTGTTTTCACCACGCTGTTGTAATTTTCCACCTCGGCGCACCCAGCTAACAGCAGTAATGCCCCAACGATTGCTAATTTTTTCATCATTCATCCTGCATGCGAAGAAAAGAGGATTGTGGCATTAAAGCCCTGATGCCGCCAGACTTTCCCGCTGCCAGCCGATTTTTGATCCAGTCGGTGTTACCGCTTAATAGTACCAGGTAAAAAACCCGTTGTGGTGTACTATCCGCACTCTTGTTTCACCCCTTCTGAGTTCAGAGGAAAAAACATATGTCATGGCAACAGTTCAAACAGGCCTGGTTAATTAAATTCTGGGCGCCTATCCCTGCGGTCATCGCGGCGGGCATTCTCTCTACTTACTATTTTGGCATCACCGGCACCTTCTGGGCCGTCACCGGCGAATTTACTCGCTGGGGCGGAGAAATCCTGCAGCTGTTTGGCGTTCACGCCGAAGAGTGGGGCTACTACAAGCTCATTCATCTGGAAGGCACCCCGCTTACCCGTATCGACGGAATGATGATCCTCGGCATGTTCGGCGGCTGCTTTGCCGCCGCGCTGTGGGCCAACAACGTCAAACTGCGTATGCCGCGCAGCCGGGTGCGCATCATGCAGGCCGTGATCGGCGGGATGATCGCCGGTTTCGGCGCCCGTCTGGCGATGGGCTGTAACCTGGCGGCCTTTTTCACCGGCATTCCGCAATTTTCTCTTCACGCCTGGTTTTTTGCCCTCGCCACCGCCATCGGCTCGTGGTTCGGCGCGCGCTTTACGCTGCTGCCGGTCTTCCGCATTCCGGTCAAAATGCAAAAAGTCTCCGCCGCATCGCCGCTGACCCAGAAGCCAGATCAGGCGCGCCGCCGCTTCCGTCTGGGGATGCTGGTGTTTGCCGGCATGATCGGCTGGGCGCTGTTGACGGCGATGAACCAGCCGAAGCTGGGGCTGGCGATGCTGTTTGGCGTCGGCTTTGGCCTGCTGATTGAACGCGCGCAAATCTGCTTTACCTCCGCCTTTCGCGATCTGTGGATCACCGGGCGTACCCAGATGGCGAAGGCGATCATCTTCGGGATGGCGGTAAGCGCCATCGGCATCTTCAGCTACGTGCAGCTCGGCGTCGAGGCGAAGATCATGTGGGCCGGTCCGAACGCCGTTATCGGCGGCCTGCTGTTCGGCTTCGGCATCGTGCTGGCGGGCGGTTGTGAAACCGGCTGGATGTACCGCGCGGTGGAAGGCCAAGTTCACTACTGGTGGGTAGGCCTGGGCAACGTCATCGGCTCGACGATTCTGGCCTATTACTGGGACGACTTCGCTCCGACGCTTGCCACCCATTGGGATAAAATCAATCTGCTGAACGCCTTTGGCCCGCTCGGCGGCCTGTTGGTCACTTATCTGCTGCTGTTTACCGCGCTGATGCTGATCATCGGCTGGGAAAAACGTTTCTTCCGTCGCGCCGGGCTGACCCTCGCTAAGGAATCCGCATGAAAAATATCGTTCCTGATTACCGCCTTGATATGGTCGGCGAACCCTGCCCCTACCCTGCCGTCGCCACGCTGGAGGCAATGCCACAGCTTCAAAAAGGGGAAATTCTGGAAGTGGTAAGCGACTGTCCGCAGTCAATCAATAATATTCCGCTGGACGCGCGTAATCACGGCTATACGGTGCTGGATATTCAGCAGGATGGGCCAACGATTCGCTATTTAATTCAGAAATAATGGCTGGCCGGATGGTATAAAGCCATCCGGTACTCTCATCTTATCCATCGCACGCTATTGCGGCCACATTAATCGTGGCTTTATTTCTCATTAACTTAAACAAAAGCCAAACAACACTACCTTGCATAATTGACTAACAGGAGCGGGTATAAAAATAATTGCCTGATAATTAAACCTGACAAAATGGAGTCATCACTATGCGTATAAAACTTCTGGGAATCATGCTGACCGCCCCCGTTGCGTTCAGTTGTCTGGCGTCTGGCGAATCCGGTTTGTTTACCCCTGAAAAGCTTAGCGCCGATATTAGTCTGGGGACGCTGAGCGGGAAAACAAAAGAACGCGTTTACGAGCCAGAAGAAGGCGGCAGAAAAGTCAGTCAACTTGACTGGAAATACAATAATGCCGCAATAATTAAAGGGGCAATTAACTGGGATCTGATGCCCTGGCTCTCTGTCGGCGCGGCAGGCTGGAGCACAATCGCCGGTCGCGGGGCCAATATGGTTGATAAGGACTGGCTGGACGCCAGCAACGCCGGAACATGGACCGATGAAAGCCGACATCCCAATACCCGCCTCAACTACGCCAATGAATTTGACCTGAATATGAAAGGCTGGATTTTAAACCAGCCAGACTATCAATTTGGCCTGATGGCAGGCTACCAGCAAAGTCGCTATAGCTTTAACGCCACGGGAGGCACTTATATTTACAGTGAAGATGGCGGTTTCAGAAATGAAAATGGCTCATTCCCCGATGGCGAAAGAGGAATAGGCTACAAACAGCGCTATAAAATGCCTTATATCGGACTTACCGGAAACTATCGTTACGATAGCATTGAAGTTGGCGGCGCCTTTAAATACAGCGGCTGGGTACGGGCATCGGATAATGATGAACATTACGCTCGCGGGATCACCTTCCGCAGTAAAGTTAAAGACCAAAATTACTATTCTGTTAGCGCGAATGCGGGTTATTTTATTACCCCCGACGCAAAAGTATATCTTGAAGGCGTATGGAGTCGCGTAACCAATAAAAAAGGGGACTCAACGCTTTACGATCGTAACGATAATACTTCCGATCGCGCTAAAAACGTTGCCGGCATTGAAAACTACAGCTTTATGGCCACTGTCGGCCTGAAATATACCTTCTGAGCACTTTCGTCGGGCTGTCAGGCCCGACGTAAAACAGCAGGACGTCTTATGCGGAAAACCAAACAGCCGTAATGCGGATCGCTACTCCTGGGCTGCGTTACACGAACATCACGATAATGCCGTGTTCATCAGAACGTCGTGCAGCTCATTCCACCACCGATTGTCGGCGTGCAGTTAGTCGTAACAGGCCGGTTAGCTGCATCAATAGCGGCTTGCTGAGCTTGTTGCTGTTGAATCGTCTGATTAGCTTCATTCAGACCCACCTGCATCGCCCCCATGTCGCGAGCCGCATAACATGCGTCCCGATCGCCATCGTCACACATTGCAGCAACCTGACCTACCGTTTTGAACGCATAGCGGCTATGCCACATAGAGCGCGTATCGCTGGTACAACCTGCTAAAAAAGTGACGGCTACAATCATCATCAATATTTTCATTTATTGTTACTCTGGCATTTGGATTTATCTGAAATCAGCGGCCATGAAAAATAGCCGCAATGCATGCCAGTTATTATGATGCAGCGCATACTTTTTATTGATTAGATCAGAACACCTACACCTGCATGCTCATCACTTCCTGATACGCCGCTACCAGCTTGTTGCGCACCTGGATGCCCATCTGCATAGAAACCGAAGCTTTTTGCATATCGGTCATCACATCGTTAAGCGCGATGCCCGGCTCGCCAAGCGTGAATTTCTCTGCCTGTACGCGCGCGTCGGTCTGCCGGTCGCTGATGCGGTCCAGCGCCGCGTGGAGCTGACCGGCAAAACTCACGGTCGGCTGCGGCAACGTCTCCTGTGCGCGGGCGCCCATCGCCGTGGCCTGCAGCTGGCTGATGACCCCTTCAATCCCCTGTATTGCTGACATGATAATCCTCTGGATGGTTTTTTACACAGCAGAGAGTACCAGCTTGTCAATAAGATAAAGGCGTTAATTAGCGATAAAAAACGACGGTTTTTGGCGCATAGAAAAAAACGAAACCGCAAATAATGTGACCGTCAATTTTTCGATTTTGCTGACCCGGGAGTGAGTCTTGTTCCACTTTGCCATTAAAGCCGCCTATGAACAGTCACGAGGTGCGAGATGAACGCGACTGCATCGGCTGCAACCCAACTTAAACCTCTCGAGTGGCTTAATCGCCTGCGCGCGAACCCTAAAATCCCGCTGATTATCGCCGGCTCGGCGGCCGTCGCGATTATCGTGGCGATGGTGCTGTGGGCGAAATCGCCGGACTACCGCACCTTATTCAGCAATCTGTCCGATCAGGACGGCGGCGCCATCGTCACTCAGTTGACCCAGATGAATATCCCCTACCGCTTTACGGAAGGCAGCGGCGCGATTGAAGTCCCGGCGGATAAAGTCCATGAACTGCGCCTGCGTCTGGCGCAGCAAGGGCTGCCGAAGGGCGGCGCGGTCGGCTTTGAACTGCTGGATCAGGAGAAGTTCGGCATCAGCCAGTTCAGCGAGCAGGTCAACTACCAGCGCGCGCTGGAAGGCGAGCTGGCGCGCACCATCGAAACGCTCGGCCCGGTCAGACGCGCGCGCGTGCATCTCGCCATGCCGAAGCCGTCGCTGTTTGTCCGTGAGCAAAAATCCCCTTCCGCCTCGGTCACCATCAATCTGGAACCGGGTCGGGCGCTGGATGAAGGACAGATCAGCGCGGTCGTGCATCTGGTTTCAAGCGCGGTCGCCGGCCTGCCGCCGGGCAACGTGACGCTGGTCGATCAGAGCGGGCGTCTGCTTACGCAGTCAAATACCAGCAGCCGCGACCTTAATGATGCCCAGCTGAAATACGCCAGCGATGTGGAAAACCGCATTCAGCGCCGCATTGAATCTATCCTGTCGCCGATTGTCGGCAACGGCAACGTCCATGCGCAGGTTACCGCGCAGCTGGATTTCGCCAATAAAGAACAGACGGAAGAGCAGTACCGCCCGAACGGCGATGCCTCCCAGGCGGCGCTCCGCTCGCGTCAGGTGAATGAAAGCGAGCAGATCGGCTCCGGTCTGCCGGGCGGCGTGCCGGGCGCCCTCTCCAACCAGCCTGCGCCAGCCAATGCCGCGCCGATTACCACGCCGCCGGCGAATCAGCAAAATGCGCAGAATGGTCAGAACGCGCAGCAGACCTCCACTAACAACGCTGTTGGTCCGCGCAATACCCAGCGTAACGAAACCAGCAACTACGAAGTCGACCGGACGATTCGCCATACCAAAATGAACGTTGGCGATATCCAGCGCCTCTCCGTTGCGGTGGTAGTCAATTACAAAACGCCGTCGGACGGTAAGCCGCTGCCGCTGACTGCCGATCAGATGAAGCAGATTGAGAATCTGACCCGTGAGGCGATGGGCTTCTCTGATAAGCGTGGCGATACCCTCAACGTGGTCAACTCACCGTTCAGCGCCACGGACGAGAACGCAGGCGAAGTGCCGTTCTGGAAGCAGCAGTTCTTTATTGAGCAACTGTTCTCCGCCGGACGCTGGCTGCTGGTGCTGCTGGTAGGGTGGCTGCTGTGGCGTAAAGCGGTGCGTCCGCAGCTGCAGCGCCGCGCTGAAGAGGCGAAAGCCGCCCGTGAGCGTGAACAGCTGCGTCAGGAAACCAAAGAGGCCGTGGAAGTCCGGCTCAGTAAAGATGAACAGACTCAGCAGCAGCGGGCGAATCAGCGCCTGGGCGCAGAAGTGCTGAGTCAGCGTATTCGCGAAATGTCAGATAACGATCCGCGCGTTGTGGCGCTGGTCATTCGCCAGTGGATGAGTAACGATCATGAGTAACGCCCTTACCGGTACCGATAAAAGCGTCATCCTGCTGATGACCATTGGCGAAGATCGTGCGGCGGAGGTGTTCAAACACCTCTCCCAGCGCGAAGTGCAAACCCTGAGCGCGGCGATGGCGAACGTCCGTCAAATCTCAAACCAGCAGCTTACCGACGTGCTGGCGGAGTTTGAGCAGGAAGCCGAACAGTTTGCCGCGCTCAATATTAACGCCAACGAATATCTGCGCTCCGTACTGGTGAAAGCGCTGGGCGAAGAGCGCGCCGCCAGCCTGCTGGAAGATATTCTCGAAACCCGCGATACCGCCAGCGGCATCGAAACGCTCAACTTTATGGAGCCGCAAACCGCCGCCGACCTTATTCGCGACGAACATCCGCAGATTATCGCCACCATTCTGGTGCACCTCAAACGCGGACAGGCGGCGGATATTCTGGCGCTGTTCGATGAACGTCTGCGTCATGACGTGATGCTGCGTATCGCCACCTTCGGCGGCGTACAGCCTGCCGCGCTGGCAGAGCTGACCGAAGTGCTCAACGGCCTCCTCGACGGCCAGAACCTCAAGCGCAGCAAAATGGGCGGCGTAAGAACGGCGGCGGAAATTATCAACCTGATGAAAACGCAGCAGGAAGAGGCGGTTATCTCCGCGGTGCGCGAATTCGACGGCGAGCTGGCGCAGAAGATCATCGACGAAATGTTCCTGTTCGAAAACCTGGTGGATGTCGACGATCGCAGCATCCAGCGCCTGTTGCAGGAAGTGGATTCCGAATCGCTGCTGATTGCCCTCAAAGGCGCAGAGCAGCCGCTGCGCGAGAAATTCCTGCGCAATATGTCCCAGCGTGCCGCCGATATTCTGCGCGACGACCTGGCCAACCGCGGTCCGGTGCGTCTGTCTCAGGTGGAGAACGAACAGAAAGCAATTCTGCTTATTGTGCGTCGTCTGGCGGAAACCGGCGAGATGGTGATTGGCAGCGGCGAGGACACCTATGTCTGATGAACTGTCGTGGAAAATCTGGACGCCGGACGATCTCGCCCCGCCACAGGCGGAGTTCACGCCGATGGAGCACAGCGACGATCCGCTGCCGGAAGAGGACGGCGAACCGGCACTGAACCCGGAACAACTGCTTGAGCAACAGCTGACGCAGCTGAAAATCGAAGCCCATGAACAGGGGTATAACGCGGGACTGGCGGAAGGACGCAAGGCCGGTCAGGAGCAGGGCTATCAGGAGGGACTGGCGCAAGGACTCGAACAGGGTCAGGCCCAGGCGCGAAGCCAGCAGGCGCCGATTCATGCGCGGATGCAACAGCTGGTCAGCGAGTTTCAGAATACGCTGGATGCGCTGGACAGCGTTATCGCCTCGCGCCTGATGCAGATGGCGCTGGAAGCCGCGCGTCAGGTCATTGGTCAGACGCCCGCCGTCGATAATTCGGCCCTGATTAAGCAAATTCAGCAGCTGCTGCAACAGGAGCCGTTGTTCAGCGGCAAGCCGCAGCTTCGCGTACATCCCGACGATTTACAGCGCGTGGAAGAGATGCTTGGCGCCACCCTCAGCCTGCACGGCTGGCGTCTGCGCGGCGATCCAACGCTGCATCACGGCGGCTGTAAGGTTTCCGCCGATGAGGGCGATCTGGACGCCAGCGTCGCCACTCGCTGGCAAGAACTCTGCCGCCTCGCGGCGCCAGGAGTCGTCTGATGACTTCGCGCCTCACCCGCTGGCTGAATACGCTGGATCATTTTGAAGCCAGAATGGCGCTGCTTCCGGCGGTTCGCCGTTACGGACGGCTGACCCGCGCCACCGGTCTGGTGCTGGAGGCGACCGGGCTGCAGCTGCCGCTCGGCGCGACCTGCGTGATTGAGCGCCTGGAAGGTAATGAAACCCGCGAAGTGGAAAGCGAAGTCGTCGGCTTCAACGGCCAGCGCCTGTTTCTGATGCCGCTGGAAGAGGTCGAAGGCATTCTGCCCGGCGCGCGCGTTTACGCCAAAAACATCGCCAGCGAAGGTCTGCATAGCGGTAAACAACTGCCGCTCGGTCCGGCGCTGTTAGGCCGCGTGCTGGACGGCAGCGGCAAGCCGCTTGACGGCCTGCCCTCCCCCGACACCACCGAAACCGGCGCGCTGATCACCCAGCCGTTTAACCCGCTCCAGCGCACGCCGATTGAGCATGTGCTGGATACCGGCGTGCGGCCCATCAACGCCCTGCTGACCGTCGGTCGCGGCCAGCGTATGGGGCTGTTCGCCGGTTCCGGCGTCGGCAAAAGCGTCCTGCTCGGCATGATGGCGCGTTATACCCGCGCCGACGTGATTGTCGTCGGGCTGATCGGCGAACGTGGCCGCGAAGTGAAAGATTTTATCGAAAATATTCTCGGCGCGGACGGACGCGCGCGTTCGGTAGTGATTGCCGCCCCGGCGGACGTTTCGCCACTGCTGCGCATGCAGGGCGCCGCCTATGCCACCCGCATCGCAGAGGATTTCCGCGATCGCGGCCAGCACGTGCTGCTGATTATGGACTCCCTCACCCGTTATGCGATGGCCCAGCGTGAAATTGCGCTGGCGATCGGCGAACCGCCCGCCACCAAAGGCTATCCGCCTTCGGTATTCGCCAAACTGCCGGCGCTGGTAGAGCGTGCGGGCAACGGCATCCACGGCGGCGGCTCAATCACCGCGTTCTATACGGTCCTGACCGAAGGCGACGACCAGCAGGACCCGATTGCCGACTCGGCGCGGGCGATCCTCGACGGTCATATCGTGCTGTCGCGGCGGCTGGCGGAAGCCGGACACTACCCGGCTATCGATATTGAAGCCTCGATCAGCCGTGCGATGACGGCGCTGATTAGCGAACAGCACTACGCGAAAGTGCGCCAGTTTAAACAACTGCTGTCGAGTTTTCAGCGTAACCGCGATCTGGTCAGCGTTGGCGCCTATGCCAAAGGCAGCGATCCGATGCTTGATAAAGCTATCGCCCTCTGGCCGCAGCTGGAGGCGTTTCTTCAGCAAGGTATTTTTGAACGGGCTGACTGGGAGGATTCCCTGCAGGCTCTGGATCTGATTTTCCCGGCGGGGTGATAAAGCAGGAGGGTAACGATCATGGCAGAACATGGCGCACTGGCAACGCTCAAAGATCTCGCCGAAAAAGAGGTGGACGACGCCGCTCTGCTGTTGGGGGAAATGCGCCGCGGTTTTCAGCAGGCGGAGGAACAGCTCAGGATGCTGATTGAATATCAGAATGAGTATCGCAGCAATCTGAACAACGACATGAGCCAGGGGATCGCCAGCAATCGCTGGATTAATTATCAGCAGTTTATTCAGACCCTGGAAAAAGCGATTGAACAGCATCGTCAGCAGTTAACCCAGTGGACGCATAAAGTCGACGTGGCGTTGAACAGCTGGCGGGAGAAAAAGCAACGGCTCCAGGCATGGCAGACGTTACAGGACCGACAGAACGCGGCGGCGCTGCTGGCCGAAAACCGCCTGGATCAGAAAAAAATGGATGAATTTGCGCAGCGCGCCGCAATGAGGAAACCCGAATGATCACCTTGCCCCAACTGGCCACTACAGAGACAGACCTGACTTCCGGCCTGCCGCCCGGGAAAGCGGCAGACACCGCCGAAAATTTTCTGACCTTATTGGCAGGCGCGCTCGGCGCAGACAGCACGCCGGGTAAAGACGCGCCGCTGACGCTGGCCGATCTGCAGGCTGCCGGCGATAAGCTGGAAAAGGGTCTGCTGTCGCAGGAAGGTGAAACGTCGCTGGCGGCAAAACTTGCCGATATGCTCGCCGCCAAGGAGCAGCAGGCTGAGATGGCGCAAAAAGCGCCTGGCGATGCGCAGTCCCTGCTTTCCGCGCTTACGCCCGCGCAGAAAAACAGTGCCCTCGCCGCCCTGAGCCAGTCGGCTAACAAAGACGATGATAAGGCAGCGCTGAGCGATGAAGATCTCGCCAGCCTGAGCGCCCTGTTTGCCATGCTACCGGGTCAGCCGCAATTAACCCCGCCGCCTGCCTCGCAGAATGCAGAGGTTGGCGCCTCGCTGAACGCAGACGCCCGGTCGCTCGCCCGGGACACCACTCTCTTCGCCAGTGACGATCTGAAAAAAGACAAAGCGGAAACGTCCCCGCAGGGCGTAGCGGCGGAGAACGCGAAGAATCTGACCGCTTCCCCGCTCGTCGTCCCGGCGGCCAGCGCAACGCCTGAAGCCGCCGCTGCGCCAGTTGCCCCCGCTCTGGTGATGACCAGCGCCGCACAGCACTCACCGCAGCCCGCCACTACCGCGCCGGTGCTGAGCGCGCCGCTCGGCAGCCATGAGTGGCAGCAATCGCTCAGCCAGCACATTACGCTGTTCACCCGACAGGGACAGCAAAGCGCGGAGCTGCGCCTGCATCCGGAAGAACTCGGCCAGGTGCATATCTCGCTCAGGCTGGATGATAACCAGGCGCAGTTACAGATGGTGTCGGCGCACAGCCACGTTCGCGCCGCGCTGGAAGCCGCCCTGCCGGTCCTGCGCACGCAGCTGGCGGAAAGCGGCATTCAGCTGGGGCAAAGCAATATCAGCAGCGAAAGTTTTGCCGGTCAACAGCACTCCTCTTCTCAGCAACAGCACGCGTCGCGCACGCCGGGACAGGCGTTGCTGTCAGGTGATGATGACGGCGAACTGGCGGCCCCGGCCACGCTTCAGTCCGCCGCTCGCGGTATCGGCGCCGTCGATATCTTCGCCTAACGCCAGAGGTAGCACGATTATCCGCGTCTTTTCCACGCTTTGCCGTGGTCAGGACACGGGATAATCAGCCCATAAGCTGTACCGAAACAGGAAGCCCGTATCAGATGACCGATTCCGCAATTAACAAAAAGAGCAAACGCTCTGTTTGGCTCCCACTGCTGGTAATCATTACCCTCGCCGCCTGCGCTACCGCAGGCTATAGCTACTGGCGTATGCAGCAACAGCCGACGGCTGCGGCCCAGGAAGCGCCGCCACCGCCGCCCGCGCCGGTGTTTTTCGCCCTTGATACCTTTACCGTCAATCTGGGCGATGCGGATCGCGTTCTGTATATCGGCATTACGCTGCGCCTGAAAGACGAGGCGACGCGCGCGCGTCTGAATGAGTATCTGCCGGAAGTGCGCAGCCGCCTGCTGCTGCTGTTCTCCCGTCAGGATGCAGCGGTCCTGGCGACCGAAGACGGTAAGCAGCAGCTGATCGCCGCCATTAAAGAGACGCTTTCCCCGCCGCTCGTCGCCGGACAACCGAAGCAGGTCGTGACCGACGTGCTGTATACAGCTTTTATTCTGCGGTAACGACATGGGCGACAGTATTCTCTCTCAGGCTGAAATCGATGCGCTGCTGAACGGCGACAGCGAGACGAAAGACGAACCAACGGCGGGCATCGCGGGCGAAAGCGATATTCGTCCCTATGACCCGAATACCCAGCGTCGCGTGGTGCGCGAGCGCCTTCAGGCGCTGGAGATCATCAATGAGCGCTTCGCGCGCCAGTTCCGTATGGGGCTGTTTAACCTGCTGCGCCGCAGCCCGGATATCACCGTCGGCGCGATCCGCATTCAGCCGTACCATGAATTTGCGCGTAACCTGCCGGTGCCGACCAACCTCAACCTGATCCATCTGAAGCCGCTGCGCGGTACGGGTCTGGTGGTGTTCTCGCCGAGCCTGGTATTTATCGCCGTCGATAACCTGTTCGGCGGCGACGGTCGTTTTCCGACAAAGGTCGAAGGCCGTGAGTTCACCCATACCGAACAGCGGGTGATCAACCGGATGCTGAAGCTGGCGCTGGAGGGTTACAGCGACGCCTGGAAGGCGATTAACCCGCTGGAAGTGGAGTACGTGCGTTCTGAGATGCAGGTGAAATTCACCAACATTACCACCTCGCCGAACGATATCGTGGTGAATACGCCTTTCCACGTTGAAATCGGCAACCTGACCGGCGAGTTCAATATCTGCCTGCCGTTCAGCATGATCGAACCGCTGCGCGAAATGCTGGTTAACCCGCCGCTGGAAAACTCACGCCATGAGGATCAGAACTGGCGCGACAATCTGGTGCGCCAGGTCCAGCACTCCGAACTGGAGCTGGTAGCGAATTTTGCCGATATTCCGCTGCGTCTTTCGCAGATTTTGAAACTGCAACCCGGCGATGTGCTGCCGATTGAAAAACCAGACCGCATTATTGCTCATGTGGACGGTGTGCCGGTACTGACCAGCCAATACGGCACGGTAAACGGTCAGTACGCGCTACGCGTGGAACATTTGATTAACCCGATTTTGAATTCGCTGAATGAGGAACAGCCCAAATGAGTGACATGAATAATCCGTCTGATGAGAACACTGGCGCATTGGACGATCTGTGGGCTGACGCGTTAAACGAGCAAAAAACAACCCCGGCGAAGAGCGCCGCCGATGCGGTATTCCAGCAGCTTGGCGGTGGCGACGTCAGCGGCACGCTACAGGATATCGATCTGATTATGGATATCCCGGTCAAACTGACCGTGGAATTAGGCCGCACGCGCATGACCATCAAAGAGCTGCTGCGCCTGACGCAGGGCTCCGTGGTGGCGCTGGACGGACTGGCGGGCGAACCGCTGGATATTCTGATCAATGGCTATCTGATCGCGCAGGGTGAAGTGGTGGTGGTCGCCGATAAGTACGGCGTACGCATTACCGACATTATTACGCCGTCTGAGCGTATGCGTCGTCTGAGCCGTTAAGCATGAAAACCCAGACCACCGTTCAACAGCCTTCCGCCATTCCGGGCTCGCCGCTGATGCAGGTCAGCGGTGCGCTGGCGGGAATTATCATCTTAATCCTGGCGGCGGGCTGGCTGATTAAATGTCTGGGTTTTGCGCCAAAAAGCGGCAGCGCGCGCGGACTGAAAGTCTCCGCCAGTACCTCGCTGGGCCCCCGTGAGCGGGTGGTGATTGTCGACGTTGAGGACGCCCGGCTGGTGCTCGGCGTCACCGCCTCACAGATCGCCGTCCTGCATACCCTGCCGCCAAATCCTGCTGCGCCAGCAGAAACGCCGCCTGCGCCCGCTAATTTTCAGGCCATGCTGGCGAATTTATTAAAGCGTTCCGGGAGATCCTGATGCGCCGTTTGTTATCCCTTACGCTGAGCGGCTTATGGCTTTTCAGCCCCGTTGCGCTGGCGCAGCTTCCGGGTCTGGTGGCCCAGCCGCTGCCCGGCGGCGGCCAGAGCTGGTCGCTCCCCGTTCAGACGCTGGTATTTATCACCTCGCTGACCTTTATCCCGGCAATCTTACTGATGATGACCAGCTTTACCCGCATCATCATCGTCTTTGGGCTGCTGCGTAACGCGCTTGGCACTCCCTCCGCGCCACCAAACCAGGTGCTGCTCGGGCTGGCGCTGTTCCTGACCTTTTTCATCATGTCGCCGGTGATCGACAAAATTTACGTTGAGGCTTATCAGCCGTTCAGCGAAGAAAAAATCTCGATGCAGGAGGCGCTGGATAAAGGGGCGCAGCCGCTGCGCGAATTTATGCTGCGCCAGACCCGCGAAGCCGACCTGGCGCTGTTTGCCCGTCTGGCGAACAGCGGCCCGTTACAGGGGCCGGAGGCGGTTCCCATGCGTATTCTGCTTCCCGCCTATGTCACCAGCGAGCTGAAAACCGCCTTTCAGATCGGCTTTACCATCTTTATCCCTTTCCTGATCATCGACCTGGTGATCGCCAGCGTGCTGATGGCGCTGGGGATGATGATGGTGCCGCCGGCGACCATCGCCCTGCCGTTTAAGCTGATGCTGTTTGTGCTGGTGGACGGCTGGCAGCTGCTGGTCGGTTCGCTTGCGCAAAGTTTTTACAGTTAGAGGCAAAAAATGACACCTGAATCGGTCATGATGATAGGTACTGAGGCGATGAAAGTGGCCCTCTCCCTTGCCGCCCCGCTGCTGCTGGTCGCGCTGGTGACAGGGTTGACTATCAGCATTTTGCAGGCCGCCACGCAAATCAACGAAATGACGCTGTCGTTTATCCCGAAAATTGTGGCGGTGTTTACCGCCATTATTATTGCCGGCCCGTGGATGCTCAATCTGCTGCTCGACTACGTGCGAACGTTGTTCACCAACCTGCCATATATCATTGGTTAAGTCGATGCCATGCTGCAGGTAACCAGCGATCAGTGGCTCCAGTGGCTAAGTCTCTATTTCTGGCCGCTGCTGCGGGTACTGGCGCTGATCTCCACCGCCCCCATTCTCAGCGAACGCGTCATCCCCAAACGGGTGAAGCTGGGGCTGGGCATTATCATTACCGTGGTCATCGCTCCCGCGCTGCCGCCGCACAACGTGCCGGTGTTCTCTTTCAACGCGCTGTGGCTGGCCATGCAGCAAATTCTGATCGGCATCGCGCTGGGCTTTACCATGCAGTTCACTTTTGCGGCGGTGCGAACCGCCGGGGAAATTATTGGTCTGCAGATGGGGCTTTCGTTCGCCACCTTTGTCGATCCGGGCAGCCGTCTGAACATGCCGGTGCTGGCGCGCATCATTGATATGCTGGCGATGCTGCTGTTCCTGACCTTTAACGGCCATTTGTGGCTGATTTCGCTGCTGGTCTATACCTTTCATACTTTGCCCATCGGCGGCGATCCGGTGAACAGCAACGCGTTTCTGGCGCTGGCCAGCGCGGGCAGTCTGATTTTTCTGAATGGATTAATGCTGGCGCTACCGGTGATCACTATGCTTTTAACGCTCAATCTGGCGCTGGGATTACTAAATCGAATGGCGCCGCAACTATCAATATTTGTTATCGGTTTTCCGCTAACCCTCACCGTCGGCATGACGCTTATCGCGGCATTAATGCCGTTGATTGCGCCTTTCTGTGAACATCTATTTAGCGAAATTTTCAACTTGTTAGCTGATATTGTTAGTGAATTACCGGCGATAAATAAACCCTAATATTTATCCGATTATACTAAGGATTATCCTAATTTAGCATACGGAAAACATCTGCCAGCATATCGTTGCCCTCTCCTATTTGTTTTTACGTCACTCACATAACGCAACATTTACTTTACTTTAAGACAATTCCAGGCAAATTATACGTAACTTTACGGGATAGTAAGTCCGCCTGAAAATCGCAAAAGCGTCTCATTGGGTGAAAAGTCCTGTTCCGTAAAGTAGTGATGAGTTTTTCGGGTAAGGGGAATTATCGTTACGCATTGAGTGAGGGTATGCCATGTCAACGATTATTATGGATTTATGCAGTTACACCCGGCTAGGTTTAACCGGGTATCTGGTCAGCAGAGGGGTGAAGAAAAGGGAAATCAACGACATCGAGACCGTTGAGGAACTCGATATCGCTTGTCAAACGCACCGGCCTTCTGTGGTGTTTATTAATGAGGACTGTTTTATCCATGACCCAAACGACAGTCAACATATAAAGCAAATCATTAATCAGCATCCCAATACGTTATTTATTGTTTTTATGGCAATTGCCAACGTTCATTTTGACGAATACTTATTGGTCAGAAAAAAACTGTTGATCAGTTCTAAATCAATAAAACCACAATCACTGGACGATCTGCTTGGCGATATTCTGAAAAAAGAGGCCAATACGGCCAGCATAATAAATTTACCGACGCTCTCTTTAAGCCGAACGGAATCCAGCATGTTACGCATGTGGATGGAAGGCCAGGGTACGATTCAAATTTCGGATCAAATGAACATCAAAGCGAAAACGGTGTCATCCCACAAGGGAAATATAAAACGCAAGATCAAGACGCATAACAAACAGGTTATCTATCATGTCGTCAGGCTGGCGGATAATGTAACCAACGGCATATTTGTTAACATGCGCTGATCCGTCCCGACTGGTGGAGCGCCCACCAGCCGGGATGATACGGCGTCGCAACCCTACTCCGCTTTTTCCACGAAGATACCGTCCTGGTGCCCCGATTCGTTAAAGAACCAGATGCCGAGCGGGTAGTCTTCCAGCGAAACCAGGTACATTGTGCCTTCGTTAAACTCTTCTACTGCCAGTACCACGCCCGGGCGACGAGGACCGCCGTCCGTTTTGACTGTAACCCGATCATTTACCTTCATCTTTTTCCTCCTGTGGCTTTTGCCAGTGTAGAACAAAAATCGCCTGCTGACAGCGTGCGCAAGGCGCGACTGCGGGTTTTCTCAACGGTCTATACTTAGGCTGTCATCAGGCTATGTGAGAGGGAAAGATGAAAACCGCAAAAGAGTACAGCGATACCGCAAAACGTGAAGTCAGCGTCGACGTTGACGCGCTACTGGCTGCTATCAATGAAATTAGCGAAAGCGAGGTTCATCGTAGCGGAAGCGATCCGGAAAAAGTCAGCGTCGATGGACGTGAATATCATACCTGGCATGAACTGGCGGAAGCGTTTGAACTGGATATCCATGATTTTAGCGTAACGGAAATTAACCGCTAAACGCTGGCGAATGGCGAAAAAAATCCCGACCCTGACGGGTCGGGATTAAACTTGCTGATGCAAGAAGCACTTGAAAATTCATTACACCAGGAAATCTGATGTGCGGTAAACCTTATCTGCAATTTTTTTGCATGACAAGCAAATATTTTTTCGATGAATGATTAATCCTACTAATGGTTATCGCAGACGCCGCCACAGGCCTGACGGGAGCGGGATCGTTTCCACTCACACTTTCGCGGTTTTAGGATTTTTCTTGCATAAGGCCGTACTTTTCTATGGGGAACAGAAATGCTTTCACTCGACGATCCGGTGCTGATTTTTACCGATCTGGATGGCACCTTGCTGGACAGCCATACCTATGACTGGCAGCCTGCCGCCGGGTGGCTCGCTCGCCTGCGCGAGAAAAATATTCCCGTCATCCTGTGCAGCAGTAAAACCGCCGCTGAAATGGCGTTCATTCAAAAATCGCTGGGTCTGCAGGGGTTGCCGATGATCGCGGAAAACGGCGCGGTCACTGAACCGGATAGCCGCTGGCAGGCGGACCCCGCTTTCCCGCGCCTCTCCTCCGACGCCACGCACGGCGAGATCCGCGTGACGCTCAATAAGCTACGCGAGCACGCGCACTATAAATTCACGACCTTTGACGATGTCGATGAGGCCACCATCGGCGAATGGACCGGTCTGCCATACGCTCAGGCCAGCTTAGCGCGCCTGCAGGAAGCCTCCGCCACCCTGATCTGGCGTGACAGTGATGAGCGCATGGCGGAATTTTCCCGGCAGCTTGCGGCTCAGGGGTTACAGTTTGTCGAAGGGGCGCGCTTCTGGCACGTGCTGGCGACGAGCGCCGGGAAAGAGCGGGCGGCAAACTGGCTGATTGACCAGTATCAGCGCCAGTGGGGAACCCGGCCGATCTGCATCGGCCTTGGCGATGGCCCTAACGACGCGCCTCTGCTTGCGGCAATGGATTATGCGGTTATCGTTAAGGGGCTGAGCCGTGAAGGCGTCGTTTTACCCCCTGAGGCCGCGCCGCAGGTTTACCGTACGCAACATGAAGGGCCGGAAGGCTGGCGCGAAGCGCTGACGCATCTGTTCGACGTCTCTTAACCGCGGTCCGTTATGCAAACCCGGTTGCGTCCCATCTGTTTCGCCAGATAGAGCCGACGATCGGCCAGCGACTGTAGCTGTTCAAAATCGTAATCATCGTTTTCCTGCGCGCTGCTGACGCCCAGCGATGCGCTGATCCGCAGCGTCGTGCTTTTCGCCACCAGCAACTCTTTTTCATTGAGCCGCTGACGGATCCGTTCAGCAATCGCCTCTGCCTGCGCCAGCGTCGTCGCCGGCAGCACTACGCAGAACTCCTCTCCCCCGACGCGCCCGGCAACGTCGTCCGCCCGCAGCGTACCGCTGATTAAACTCGCGGCATGGGTCAGTACCCGATCGCCCGCCTGATGACCAAAGCGATCGTTAATACTTTTGAAATGGTCGAGATCGATTTGAATGACCGAGAACGGCTGTTTTTGCGCCTGGCAACGCTGCGCCAGATGGCGGGCTTTTCCAAACAGCGCGCCGCGGTTGTACAGCCGGGTCAGCGTATCGTGCCAGGCCTGCCACTGCAGCGAACTTTGCATCTCGAACATATTGCTGACCATATGGCGGATAACCACCCACGAAATGATAAGCATGGCGGTGAACAGGGTCCACAGCATCACCAGAGCGATACTGATGCTGCCAAAGTCCCCCTGTACGCCTTCGCTCAGGGTATGGATGCGAACCAGAACGCCGTCAAAATGGTCCAGCCGCTGCCAGCTAATATAGCGGCTTCCCATGCGCAGGCCGCCTTCCGTGTCGTGCTCGATGTCATGCGCCAGCATCGCCAGTTCGCGCGCGTCAAAGGTATTGGCGTTGCGCAGTTCCGGCGTTGAGGCCGCCAGCATCCTCAGTCTGCTGTCGTAAAGCTGATATTCGCCCTCGACGTCTTTATCGATGGCCTCCTCCATAAACCGTTCCACCCCGGCAAGAGGAATACTCATCGCCAGCACGCCGTGCCAGTAATGGTTGCTGTCCAGCGGTACGCTGACGGTAACCAGCTGCTCGTCATGGCTCAACTGCGGCGAAGGGGTCGTAAACCAGCGCACGGCGCGCGTGCGGTTCTGCCGCTGGGACTGCTCATTAAACCAGGGCTGAATAACGTAATCGTAATAGCGGGAGGCTATTTCTCCGGCAAGCGGCGTGGAGCGGGTGGAGACATAAAAACCGGCCCGTGAAACATACATCGCCTCGTGCGCCATGGAGCTTTGGGTCGGGGCCAGCCGCAGCAAATAGCCCACTTCCAGCGCGGCGGTCAGCTCATTGCTCAGCGCTTCGCCGTCGCGGGAGAGAAAATGACTCTGGTTGACAAACGCGTCAGATACCCCGTTCAGCGGTAGCGTCCGGCGCTTGTCCAGCTCAAGCTGCCACCCCTGCGTAACTCGCAACTCTGCGAAACGGCTAACGGCATCTTTAAGGGCGGAAAAATTCAGCGGCGTGATCAGCGCTTCGTGCATCCCGTTACGCAGAAAAAGGAGCTTATCGATATTAAACTGCAGCTGTTTGTCCAGCCCGCTGGCGACGTTTTCCAGATGATTGCGCTGGCTGGCGATATAGGCCTCTTCCAGTACGACAACTTCCCGCCAGGTCAGGAGGGTGGAAAAGATCATGACAATTAAAAAACAGAGATTAACGACGTGGCCTGGACCATATCGACGCGCCAGCTTTTTCAGCCAGCCCCAGTTTTCCGTCGTTGTTTCGTGCGGCACCTGACCGCTCCCTACTCGCTATTGCTTTTCTAATCCTGGCATAACGCAGTACCTTATGTATCGCCGCCGCAACGCTTTTTGGCTTAATAAAACGCCCGACGTCTGCCGGGCGCTCTATTATCGGGCCTCATCACGCGAACGCTTTGCGTCGCCGGGCACGAGCTCGTACTCATGGAAAGCTTCCCGCTTAACGCCATAACCGTCATACCACCGGCATTCCACCATACCGCTGGAATAACCGGTAACAATCATGCGCGGCCCGCCTTCTTTCACGGTAACTTCCTCACTGACCAAAAAGACCATACCTGCCTCCTGTATCACGAGAAACGTTTTCACCTTAGACGAGGATGGCGACTTTTGCCTGGTGCAAAGCGAATATTTAGTGCGCCACGCCGCGTACTTTCGCTACCGCCTTCACCAGCGCAACCACGATAGCGCCAATGATAAAGCCCAGCACCAGGTTCAGCAGCGTTGGCAACACCAGCGCAATCGCGGCGCTTTGCTGCGCGGCGAAGTGTTCAATAGCATGATGCAGCGGCGCAATACCGTGCACCACGATCCCGCCGCCGACCAGGAACATCGCCAGCGTACCGATCACCGACAGCGATTTCATCAGCCACGGCGCGATCGCCAGCAGCCCTTTACCCAGCGTTTGCGCCAGCACATTAGCTTTGTCCGCCAGCCAGTAGCCCATATCATCCAGCTTAACGATAATGCCGACCAGCCCATAAACGCCGATAGTCACCAGTACCGCAATTCCGGATAACACCAGCACCTGATTGAGCAACGGCGCTTCGGCGACAATCCCGAGCGTGATCGCCACAATCTCAGCCGACAGAATAAAATCGGTACGTACCGCACCTTTGATTTTGTCTTTTTCAAACGCGACGGGATCCTGCGCCGCCAGCGCTTCCAGACGCTTCCTGCGTTCAGCCGGATCTTCTTTGTGCTTACGCGACTCAAGGGTGTGCAACACTTTCTCTACGCCTTCAAAGCACAGAAAAGCGCCGCCGATCATCAGTAAAGGGGTAATGGCCCAGGGGATAAAAGCGCTGATCAGCAACGCCAGCGGCACCAGAATCACCTTATTCAATAGCGAGCCTTTCGCCACGTTCCAGACCACCGGCAGTTCGCGGTTCGCTCTTACGCCCGTGACCTGCTGAGCGTTAAGCGACAGGTCGTCCCCCAGCACGCCGGCGGTTTTCCTGGCGGCCAGCTTTCCCATTACGGAAATGTCATCCAGCAGCGTGGCGATATCGTCGAGTAACGTCAGTAAACTACTTCCTGCCAAAATAAGTCCCTCAATTTTCCTTTAGTAAAGGAGTAAGTATGGAGTAAAACGCGCAAGCCGGAAACTGGTGTTATTAGTCAACATTTTTTTAACAGAAGGCGGGCATTATATCTCTCGCCAGCTCGATAATTTTAGCGTTTACTATACTGCTCGTTAATATTTCGGACGTAAGTGATTATGCGTTTTCGGCAGTTATTACCGCTTTTCAGCGCGCTGTTCGCGCTGTATATCATCTGGGGTTCCACCTATTTCGTTATCCGCATCGGCGTGGAAAGCTGGCCGCCGCTGATGATGGCCGGCGTGCGTTTTCTCGCGGCGGGCATTTTGCTGCTCTCCTTTCTGCTTCTGCGCGGGCATCGGCTCCCGCCGCTGCGTCCGCTGCTTAACGCGGCACTGATTGGCATTCTGCTGCTGGCGGTCGGTAACGGTCTGGTCACCGTCGCGGAACATCAGAATGTCCCCTCCGGCATCGCCGCCGTGGTGGTGGCGACCGTCCCGCTGTTTACGCTGTGCTTCAGCCATTTCTTTGGCATCAAAACGCGTAAGCTGGAGTGGGCGGGCATTGCGATTGGGCTGGCGGGAATCATCATGCTGAACAGCGGCGGCAACTTAAGCGGTAATCCGTGGGGCGCCATTTTAATCCTGATCGGCTCCATCAGCTGGGCTTTTGGCTCGGTCTACGGTTCACGCATTACGCTGCCGACGGGGATGATGGCGGGCGCGATTGAAATGCTTGCCGCCGGTCTGCTGCTGATGTGCGCTTCGCTGTTAAGCGGGGAAAAATTGACCGCCCTGCCCTCGCTGTCCGGTTTTCTGGCGGTTGGATATCTGACTGTTTTTGGCTCCATCATCGCCATTAACGCCTATATGTATTTGATCCGCAACGTCAGCCCCGCGCTGGCGACCAGCTATGCCTATGTGAACCCGGTGGTCGCGGTATTACTGGGGACAGGGCTCGGCGGTGAACGGCTGGCGCCGATAGAATGGCTGGCGCTCGGCGTGATCGTTTTTGCGGTCGTGCTGGTGACGCTGGGGAAATATCTGTTTCCGGCCCGAACGGTGGTCACAGCGCAGGAAAGCGAGAAAACGCTACAGTAGGTGCATGCCCTGCGTGTCGATCTGCGCGGAGACGCCGCCCCCGCAGATCCACTCTTCCAGACGTTCCGTCAGCGCCGCGTCGCTGAGCTTTTCCCGCCCGCGCAGGGCGCACTCCCAGACAATCATTACCCGCCAGCCGAGTGTCTGCAAGCGCGCAATATCGCGGTGGTCGCGCTCGACGTTTTTGCCGATTTTCTGAAGCCAGAATTCGGTCCGCGTCGCCGGAACTTTGAACAAATAACAGTGGTGGTGATGCCAGAAGCAGCCGTGAGTAAAAATCACGCAGCGATAGTCATCAATAACGAAATCAGGGCGGCCGGGAAGCGATGCGTCCTGCACGAGGAAGTTTATCCCCTGTTCCGTCAGCAAACCGGCCAGCCGCTTTTCGATAGCGGTGTCGCGGGTGGCGATGGCCCGCATATTTTTACTGCGCGTCGCCTTATCGTGAACGTCCGCCACAGGCGCTCTCTTGCTGGCGCAGCGCGACAGCCTGTTTTATTTTTTCTTCCAGCAGGCTCGCCACTGCGGCGAACACCGGCACGACCACCGAGTTGCCAAACTGGCGGTAGGCCTGGGTGTCGGAGACCGGAATACGGAACTGGTACTCCTGCGGCGATTCAAAGCCCATCAGCCGCGCGCATTCGCGCGGCGTTAAGCGGCGCGGTCGGTGCTGCTGATTGTCCGGGTCGTCGAAGTTTTTTTCGCCTCTGGCGAAATCCCAGCCGCGATCGATCAAAATTTCCGCGCCGTCTTTGTAATAGCGCGCGGACAGGGTTCGCGTGACGCTGTTTGGGTCAGACGGACTGACCATACCGTAGCCAAAGCCGTTTCCTTTCGCCTGGTGCTTTTTCGCATAACGGTAGAGATATTTCCACAGGACCGGCGTCAGTACATATTTAGCCTCGACGACCGGTTCAAGCAGTTCAGCAAGCGTTGTGCGCCGCTGCGGGTAGCGCGTACTGATGTCGCGCAGGGTAAAGTCGCCTTTCAGATTAAGATCGCGGCGAAAACCGACCAGGACGATACGTTCACGGTGCTGCGGCAGGAAGTATTTTCCATCAATAATTTTCGGGTCGTCGGGTCCGTTATCATCGGTATCCGCCACGTCATAGCCCAGCTCATCCAGGGTCTGCATGATGATGCGGAAGGTTTTCCCTCCATCGTGACTCTTCAGGTTTTTAACGTTTTCAAGAACAAAGATCGGCGGACGACACGCGTCAATGATGCGCACAACGTCAAAGAACAGCGTTCCCTGCGTATCGCAGGCGAAGCCGTGGGCCCGCCCCAGCGCGTTTTTCTTCGACACGCCAGCCAGCGAAAACGGCTGGCAGGGAAAGCCCGCCAGCAGCACGTCATGCTGCGGTACGTGCTGGCGAATATGTTCCGCAGCCTGCCGATCGCTTATCCCCTCGCGATGGCTCAGGGTGATATCACGAATATCCTCATTAAAGCGGTGGCTGGCCGGGTCACAATAATAGTTGGCTTTATAGGTGCGCACCGCATGTTTATTCCACTCGCTGGTGAACACGCACTGGCCGCCAATCGCTTCAAACCCGCGGCGAATCCCGCCGATGCCGGCAAATAGATCGATAAAACGGAAGGCGTAGTGAGGATGATGAACAGGCGGCGTGGGAAGCAGAGTGCGCAGATGCGCCGCTTCGCGCTCGCTTAGCCGGTGCCAGAGCGATGCATTCGCCACCGTGCGTTTTAAAATGGCCGGACTCCAGTGGTTCTCGCCAACCCCGTTTAGCTGCGCCACCAGCGTTTTAACATCATAAATTTCTGATAATTTCGCCAGCATCGCCTGAAGGGATTCCGCGCTGTGATCCGTCACGGGGCTCGACGAACCTGCTAATGAAAGAGTTTGCTGCATATCTTTAACCGGCCAAAAAAGAGTGTTGTCAGGTTAACATAAAATTGGCGTTACGAGTGGCTGAGGTTGAATACGTCCATCACCGCGCGATCGATATTTTCATAGTCGCCCTGCAGCTCTGCGCTGAGTTTTGCCATGTAAGTCACCAGAAATTGAGCGTTGCTGCGCGCCAGCTCCCTCCCCCGTCCGGTTTGCATGGTTTCCGGCAAGGTCAGCAGCTTCGTGCGGAAATGATCGAGCGCATACTGTTTATCGTTAAGCGCCCGCCGTTCGGCGAAGGGATCTTCGGCGTCGAAAAGCGCTGCGCCCATTGCGCCCGAGACGGCAAAGACCCGCGCCAGGCCAATCGCGCCCAGCGCTTCAAGCCTGTCGGCATCCTGAACGATTTTCGCCTCCAGGGTGACGGGGGCAATCCCGGCGCTGAAACTGTGGGCCTCGATAGCATGACAGACGGCGGCTAACCGCGATGGCGGAAATTGCGGAAAATCGCAGAGGAGAACACGCCGGGCTTCGGCGGCAGCGAGCACCGATGAACGGTGCCGCTCAGGGTGATTTTTAGCCAGGCTGACAATGTCATGAAAGTAACAGGCCGTCAGTATGACGAGTTCATCCACCGCCAGCCCCTGGCTGAGCTGTCGCGATGTCGCCCAAACGCGACGAAAATGAAAAATGTCGTGCGCGGTGTCCTGCTGATGGTAATGGCGCAGTAGCCACTCCTCAAATTGCGACTGCCAGTACTGAAGATCCACATTGCCTCCGGTGCATTCAGGATCGCTACAGTAGCAATTTTCAGCAGTCACTTCACCTCGACGGACGGCGCGGACGCGTATACCAGGCGATACCGCCCAGCATCAGCCCCACAACGCCTAAAACCATAAATCCGAGCAAAGCGCCTAACCATTTGCCGCTGTCTGCACCCGGCGCGCTTTCAAGCCCCGCGATTAACACGGACTCAACGTGGCTTACCACCCACACATAACGAATCATCGCCCAGGCGAAATAGGCGCAAAAAGCGTAAAAAACCCACAGTGCCAGTTTGCCGCCCAGGCTGCGTGTCGCTTTTTCTTCCATCCGGTAATAAAACTCCATTTTTGTGATGTGAATCAGAAAAAATTGCTGCTTTCAATTTGTGAGTATAGTCACGATTCAGCCATGCGTGAGGTCGTCTGCCACTGCGACTCATTTAAATTGAAAATATATTGATCTCGCTCAGGTTGTCGTGAAGGGTGATAAAAACGGCTTGCTGCGCCAGTATTTAAGAGTTTCCTTAGCTTATTTATTGATAAATTATTACTGGTGCAAATAACAAAAAGGCATTCGTACAAATTTGCGTTTCTTCTGTTAATCATGTCATTATACTTTGGTTATTAGCCTTACATTATTGAGATACCCCTTTACTTTTATTACCGGCATCTGTGCCGGTTTTTTTTACCTCAGTTCCCCTATCAATCACTCACCGTTCAGACAACCCACCACAAACAAATAACAACATGAATTTATTACATAAAGACCATGAATGAATTGAAATTATTTTATATCACCGGAATTATAATAAATCATACTGAAACAATTTGAAATCTTTTAAATATATTTGTTACACGTTACTTTTAAAATAAAATGAACTCTTTGGAATAGTATCCAAATGTGCTCTTCCTGAAAGCAGCACTTATTCATCAAAACTATTATCATAAGGGAATACATAATGAAAAGAAAAGTACTGGCAATGCTTGTCCCGGTATTACTTGTTGCTGGCGCAGCAAATGCGGCAGAAATTTATAATAAAGACGGCAATAAACTTGACCTGTATGGCAAAGTTGTTGGCCTGCACTACTTCTCTGACGATACCAGCAATGACGGCGACATGTCCTATGCGCGTCTGGGCTTCAAAGGCGAAACGCAGATTAGCAATATGTTAACTGGCTACGGTCAGTGGGAATATAACCTCCAGGCGAACACAACTGAAGGTGAAGGCGCCAACTCCTGGACTCGTCTGGGCTTCGCGGGGCTGGGCTTCGGTCAAAACGGCACACTGGATTATGGTCGTAACTACGGCGTGGTTTACGACATTGAAGCGTGGACCGATATGCTGCCGGAATTCGGCGGCGATACCTGGGCGCAGACCGACGTTTATATGACGGGCCGTACCAATGGCGTCGCGACCTACCGTAACAATGGTTTCTATGGTCTGGTTGATGGCCTGAACTTCGCGCTGCAATACCAGGGCAACAATGAAAAGGCAGGGTCAGGCGAAGGGACTGGCAACGGCGACGATCGTAAACTCGCTCGCGAGAACGGCGACGGTTTTGGTATGTCCACCTCTTACGACTTTGACTTTGGCCTGAGTCTGGGCGCGGCTTACTCTAACTCCGACCGTTCAGACAACCAGGTCACCAGAGGCTATGGCGATCGCAGCAAGGCAAACAAATTTGCTGGCGGTGAAACCGCTGAAGCCTGGACCCTTGGCGCGAAATATGACGCCAACGATATCTACCTGGCGGCGATGTATGCGGAAACCCGTAATATGACCTATTACGGCAAAGCTGATGGTGAGCAAGGTGGTATCGCTAACAAAACGCAGAACTTTGAAGTTGTCGCGCAGTATCAGTTCGACTTCGGCCTGCGTCCATCCGTCGCTTACCTGCAGTCAAAGGGTAAAGATTTAGGCGGTTGGGATCACGACAGCCGCGGCAACCCGCGTTACACCGACAAAGATCTGGTGAAATACGTTGACGTGGGTATGACTTACTACTTCAACAAAAACATGTCCACCTACGTTGATTACAAAATCAACCTGCTGGACGAAGACGATGGCTTCTACGTTGACAACGGCATCGCAACCGACGACATCGTTGCAGTGGGCTTAGTGTACCAGTTCTAATCCCGCCACCATCTTAAGCCCGCTGCCCATTCAGCGGGCTTTTTTTTGCCTGCGAAGGCTCTCGTCGATACTTTCCGCAAATCCCCCTGAGCACCGAAGGCCTTCAGAAATCTGTTTGCAGCCAGTGCAGTTCAATCGTTTTGTCATCTGAGAGACGAAATTAGATAATTTGTTGTTAAGAGTGTGAACCAGAGAAGATAAAAGTGGATGCCCGGCAAGGAGCAACATGATAAAAATGGCAGCGACAGGGACAAGAAAAGAGAGTGCTATCCAGGGAAAAATCGAAAACCCGCGTTGAATTTTTTGATTTTAAAGGATGACTGGCGGAGAGAGGGTCTAAATTTTTAGTGTTCGACAATGCCCACCTGAGTTCTATTTTTCCTTTAAAAACAAAATATTGTCATTATTTTTTTGTTCGGTAGCGTGTTGCTACTGTGCAAACAATCGGCTATTTTATGCAGTACCGTATGTATGGCGGGTTGTATGACAGGATTTTGCTATGCCAAAGAAGGCCAAGGAACTCTCAGGACTTACCGTTTCAAGATTAAAAAATGAAGGTATGTATGCCGTCGGAGGTGTTGATGGTTTGTATCTCCGAATCAGAGGTCAGTCCCGCGCATGGATCCTTTGTGTTGCTATGGGAACCAGAATCAACAGACTTGGTAGAACAGTTCCCCGGCGTTTGAATATGGGCCTTGGTCCCTATCCTGAAGTCTCCTTAACCGAAGCGCGTGATAAAGCGCGTGAGCTACGTAAACAAATCCGTAACGGTATTAATCCCCTTCAGGAAAAGCACGAGCAAAAAGCTCGGCAGGAAATACAGGCCCGGAAGAAAAAGACCTTTGCCGAATGTTGTGAAGAAGTGCTGGAAGTCAAAGATAGTGAGATGAAGAACAAAAAACATCTCGCTCAATGGCGTTCCACGTTGGAAACCTATGCCTACCCTTTCATTGGCAAAAAGGCAGTAAGTGAAATCACCAAAGTGGATCTTCTGGCAATACTGGAACCTATCTGGTTAACCAAGAACGAAACCGCCAGCCGTCTTCGTGGACGCATTGAAACGGTGATTGATTACGCCAAAGCTAAAGAATATTTTGAAGGTGATAACCCTGCCGCATGGAAAGGTATGCTGAAACCTCTCCTGCCTCAGCCGAGCAAAGTTCAGATCCCCAAACACCATGCCGCCCTCCCCTATAATCAAATCGGCACCTTTATGAAAGAGCTGCGCGAACGAACCGGCATTACACCTCGTGCGCTTGAGTTTGCCATTCTGACCGCAGCCCGTTCTGGTGAAATTCGTGGCGCAGAGTGGGATGAAATGGATCTTGAAGGTAAAACATGGACGATACCCGCCAGTCGCATGAAAGCAGCAAAAGAGCATCGAGTTCCTTTGTCTGATGCTGCCGTTGCTCTGTTAAAAGATTTACCCCGCTTTAAAGGCAACAACTTTGTGTTCCCTGCCCCACGTAAAGGACAACTTTCTGATACTGCTTTGCTGGCAGTGTTAAAACGAATGGGATATACCGACTTAACGCAACATGGATTCAGATCGACATTTCGTGATTGGGCTGGTGAAACGACCAACTATCCGCGTGAGGTTATTGAACATGCGTTAGCTCACCAGTTGGCAGATAAGGCCGAAGCAGCGTATCAACGTGGGACGTTATGGCCTAAGCGGGTGGCGCTGATGGATGATTGGTCGGGGTATTGTATAACTAATACTTAAGACAGCATCAACAACATATTTGGTAAATGGACTTAGTATCCATAATAATTTCATGGCTTCTATGCACTGGCCTGTAGAGCTTCACATGAACTATAAGGAAAGCAACAGTGTCCAAGCAGCATTCCCCAACAAGGCTACACATTTTGATTAGCGCCGTCTTAAGGCCAGAAAAGCACAGATGGCTTGCCTCTCTTCTTTAACTCATTAATATAAGGAGTTTATCAAGGACTGAACGGGGAACTTATGTCATCCAATAATAGCAATAGTGGTTCAACACTTTCTGTATTAAGTTTTGTAGATGGATTATGGGATTTAGCCAAAGTAGCAAAATTAATTTATTTTACCTTATGCTTTGATGTCCTTTTCTTTTACCTAAAAGGAATTGGTCTGTTTGGCATAAAGCTGGGTAGTGAATTCGATCTGTCAATTGCAGATCTGGCAGGAATGATTATTGCCTTGGGCATTTTCTCATCCATCATACTAGAAGTAATAACACTATTTTTTAATTTGCTATTAATACAAATAAAGTATAGTAAACCACTACGATATAAAGATGAGATATCCTACCAAAAATCCTCGACAGAAGTATATATGTATGAACTACGAGATGATGCCTTAGACAATGGCGACGATATGTCATTTAAATTATATAATGAAGAAAAAAGCAAAAGAGACAAAAGCCGTAGGGAAGAAAGATTAACTGAGATAGTTTCCTTCGGAACTATTTTTGTTTTCGCTTTAGAATGGTATTTATCTTTATCAGACGGTTCCAGTAAAATGTTTATTGATTGGTTGTGGGTGCAATCAAACCACAGAGATCCAACCACGCCGCATTATTTTATTGGCCTGTTAGTTTCGTTAGCATTACTGTTGTGTGCAACAGCAGTTTGCTGGCCGACAGATCATGAACGTAAAATATATTACCCGAAGCTTGCGAAAAAATTGAGGGCAAAAGAAGATGAAAGAAAGAAGAAATTTAATAACTTGTAATTTATAAAGGGCCTTTCGGCCCATTCTTTAAATACAAAAATTCATTTTCAGCAGTTAGTATTACTGACATGCATATAATCTTCTGTAATTACTATAACAGTGATCATTCTTACCTCCACTACAACGTAGTTCATCATATTGAGCTATTAATGTTTAACAAAAAATTCTATTACAGTTAGCATTTTGTATTCGATATCTAAAGTCTCTATAGACTATAATACTTAGTTATTGTTCCTGACTATGGCTGGAAGATTTTTTTTCATCTGCTGTTGAACACGATAAAACCATTAAGAAAAGACATCCATATTTCCTTAAAAAGTTAGCTCCCAAATTGGGAGAGCTAAAGAGATATAAACGATGAAGATAAATAAACAACCCTATTCAATGATATTATGTTAATTATTCCGACGAGTGGATTACATTAGAAAAGGCAAAGACTTCTCTTTGCCTTTCTGGAGATTTAAAAACAACATTTGTTATCACTACTATCATTATTACTCCCTTATGAGATATTAATCATATCTGATGCAAAAGTAATAATGACGTTTACAACATAAAAATTAACATTTACTGGTCGAACAGAACGCATGAGTTAAAAGGAAAAAATAGTATTAACAAAAAGATTATTTAGCGTTCTGTTCTTTTATATAGATAGCAGATATTAATTATATATCAACCCCTGTCATGAAATTTATTTAATATTTTTATTTCTGTCTTCCATCCATTTGAGCAAGAAACCATCTCCCTGCTTTTATATATTTTATCCGTTCAATATCATTCAGCTCAGATGCTGAAAGTAAAATACCCATAACAAGTTCCTTATCCACCTGTTCGACAGCACAATTCATAGTCTTAGCTACTTCCGCCCCAAGGATAATCTTGAGCCTTGTTTCAACTTTCTTTTGTTCTGATTTCTCCATTGACTTAAGACGGTTAAGTTCAAGTTGCGCAAATGCCACCTTTTGCTTTAATGTTTTTTCTGTTCTTGATCTTTTATTTTCATTATCCATAATTATTACCTCTGTTGTTTATACATATTTAATTATCACAAAGATGAATAACGTCAAATTTATAAAATGTTTTAGCATTAAGTGGAATGTCCATTTTAATACACCCTACAACCTATAGAATCTCTGGAAGATTGAGTTAAACTTCGCAGATATAAAAGCATTGCATAAGAAAACGGTTATAGTTAAAATGGCAATTTTTATTTATCAGGAAGATTTATAATGACGGACGCATCCATAAAGCTAAATAAAAGTTTAAAATCGACTGCAATACTACTGATACTTTTTTTATTATCGCCTATCATAGTTATTGTTGTAGGCATTATATTTTTTAACTCCAACTTCTCGACATATCACTTTAACTTATACTACCTTCTTCTTTCAACTGTATGTTCACTGCCAATATATTTTTTATATTTGAAAAGAAATTCCTATAAGAATTTCAATGATTTTATTTTGTTCATTTCAGCGTCCCTTACAGCAGTATCATACGTCACAGGAGGAGAATGGCTGCTTTTATCCAAACTACCAAGCTTAGAGATACAACTGCAGCATCCAAATATATTCTTCTTTACACTGATTAAACTCAACATAATAATTATTTGTACTATTGCTAAAACAATTATAACTTTCCATGAGTGGGTAAAGCTCAGTAGAAATGAAAAAACAACTTCATTGAAAGATAGTTTTAAGCAGGCAAAAATTTATGTGTCAGATCGTTTAAAAAAATTAAAGCCTCTCCCAGATACTACCAACATAGACGATAAAAAACATAATGAGCATAGTGATAATAATGAAGTCCATAAAAAAGATAGAAGAAGCAAATAGTATTATCCATTCATTATCCGTAGTATCAACGCTCATAAACGCAAGTATGTTTATGAGCAATAAAAATAATATCATCATTAGATTTTGACTTCTTACACTTAGATTTTTCATTCAAAGGCTCCATATTAAAGATAAACATACCATAATAAATATGTGTTCTTATCAGATTGTCAATGTAATGAAATAATATCTACAGACGAAACCTGCGCTCCCGGAAGTAAAACCATCCCAAAAAACATGTTTTTGCAGTAGAGACTCAAGTTAGCTGTTATTAAAATAAAATTGTGCAACACATGTGATAGTATTTAATAACCAAAAACATCTGGCACTCTCCGCGTTACTTATTTTTGCACATTCGTGTTTTTATTTTCACCTGTTATTTTTTAAATGTGTTTTCAGGTCTTAACCTGTGAATTGTGCAACACATAGCACTCTCTATTTTATTAGCTTTTTTCTTCAACTTTAGCTATCCCGCCTTACGGCGGGAACAATTAATACTTCTTTTGCCCTTACGGGCCTTTTCTTTACTCTTTTTTCCCTTCGGATGTGAAACCTACACCTTTAATCCAGTTTGCGCCGTTTAATTTAACGCATCATTTTACAACCATCAGTATATTTCGTATTAATTAATAAGGGGGGGAGTTTTTACATTGGCTTATTTTTTAAAGACAATGCCCACCTATACACTGCTACGCAGTGTGTGGGGTCTACCGACGGTTGCCTACCGCAGGCTAAAAGCAAAACCAAGGTCAACGTCAACCCCGAAGTTTTTCTGGCGAAAAACTAACAGCAGCACTTTTATTTGAGGTTATATTTTTATATGGCGATTTTTCATCTGGATTTTAAAATTGTGAAACGAAGCGAAGGCATGACTTCCGTTGCGAAAGCTGCCTACCATGCCCGTACACGTATTACAGATGATCGCATTGGTGAAACATATGATTTCAGCCACAGAACAGATCTACATGGTCATATTATATTAGCCCCTGATTCAGCTCCTTCTCATATTATCGAAAGCTCCTCAGCACTCTGGAATGAAGTTGAAAGAGTGGAACGCCAGAACAACGGTCAAACAGCCCGCTATTTTGATGTCGCTATCCCTGTAGAACTCAACAACGATGACAAGAAAAAATTAGTTGCCGAATACTGTCAGAAAAACTTTGTCGATAAGGGTATGATAGCTGATATCGCATTCCATGATTTAGACAGTAAAAACCCACATGCTCACGTCATGTTAACCCTGAAAACTATCACCGCTGCTGGCTTCGGCAAAAAAGACAGAAGCTGGAATGATAAGAAGATGATGATCCAGTGGCGTGAGTCGTGGGCCACCATGTCAAACAGCTACCTTGAAGCTATTGGAAGCGAAGAACGTATCGATCACCGCTCTCTCAGATCGCAATGTGCTGATGCTCTTGCCCAAGCAGAAGAAGCATTCAGCGCTGAAGAGAAAGCATTCTGGCTTGCCAAGGCAACCGAAACAAACCGTCCAGCAATGCAGCGTGTTCATCGTGCTAAATGGAATAACTCAGAGTCTCAGGAACAGCGAGCTGCTGAACAAGCTCAACGCAATCTTCAAATTGAAGAGGCCAAGAAGGTTTATACAACATTTAGTGAACTGCCATTGGAAATCATCGTTGATGTCAGAAGCTTTACGGTTACACATCATGCTGAACCCGAAGAAATCATTCTCCCTGACTACACGCCAAAGGAAAAACAGCAGCCGGTGGTGTCGGTGCCTACCACAAGCAGAAGACCAGCCGTAAAATCTTACCGCGATCCCAATAAGGCCAGTAAAGTTAGTGCCGCAGGGAAGAAATCTCCCGTTCTAATTGTTCCTGAACCAAATAAATCCACTAAACTGAAAACACCTTCCTCCCGAAACACCAGAGCGAAGAACCGCGCTCCCATGAACAATAGAAAGCAAGTTAAACCACGCCAGAATGGTATGTTTAAGCGTTTCACACTACTTGTGGCGGGCTTCTTCAAAGAGAGATTTGTATGGGCCAGAAGGAAACCCGATACCACTGATACTGATCATGACAAACGTATCGCAGAAAACTATGTCTTCGATGAGGTGTTGGGGATCTATGTTCCACGCTCAGAGTTTGAAAATCGCGTTAAATATAACAATGACCAAAAATCATCAGAAGCAGAGTTCTGTGGAAACGTATCAGATAATGACAAGACCGTTCGTTTCCCAAGTCGTCAACGTGTAGTAGAAAAACATGTGAATGTCTTAGATTGCATACCCAAACCTTCAGCAGGTAAAAAGCTATCAACTTCTGAACTAACACTATCAAGGTCGAGTATTAAAAATAAAAATCAAAACTAGATTACTTTCAATATTTTAATTAAATCTAAAGAATCAATTTTACTGCTATAAGTAATAATGTTACTATAATTAAACATATTATCAAATGGGTTCATATAATGAAAAAGGAAATTTATAGATTTAGAAGCATAAATAGTTTGATAGGCGAATTTAACGAATTAGAAACTCAAAGTATTTTTTTTGCTGCTCCAGAAAATCTGAATGATCCAATGGAAGGCTTTAGAGATATTTATTGGAATGGTGACATCATTGTTTGGCGGAACTTATTTAAACATTACCTTTTATGCTTAGAACAAGTGTGTTCTCTATTGCTCATATCAGGAGAGAAACAAACAATATCCATTCAGGATATACCAATATTTTCCAACGAAGAAGATTATCCCACCCAACAATACAAAGAGCTATTTACTAATATATCAACACATTTTTTCTCAAGTGATTACCTGTCAAGACTAATCGAAGCCATATCAAAACGTACAATCCGGAGAGATGAATTATCTTTTTATCTTAAAACGGTTCACTACTTTGCTCTTGAATCTATATTTTCACAATATGAGAAAAATGCATTAATACCACAAAGGGGAACGAACGACTTTGATACAGAAAAGCCAATAATAGATTTGCTTGAGCAAAATTTCTTTTCACTTATGGATGATAAAATTAGTTCTAATGTTGATGATAATAAAAGGAAAATTAATGCGTTGTTTTCTGCTTTTTTGCATACAAACTCACAAATAGATTTAATTAACCGTTATAATGGCATCATAGATGATAATACTAAAAATAAAAATTTAGTTTTCTTCGAGTTTGTAGAGAAATATATTTCTATTTTAGAGAAGTTAATCTATCCTGAGTGGTATACAGCCTGCTTTATGTCAGAATGTTATAATTCTTCTGTATGGGGACATTATGGAAATAATCATACCGGTGCATGCCTTATATTTAAAATTGAATCTGAAGACAATAATAACAGTCTTAGCTTAAAACGAAAAAATGGTTATAGTTCCACATCCGGGCATACATATGGATTTGTTAAACACAAGTTTTATCCAATTGATTATAAAAACGGATATGGTGAGATAGATTTTTTCAGAATGTTAGGCCGACTACCCATCCCAAAATTAAATTCAACATGGTACACATTGGATGGCGAAATTAGCATATGTGCTGATGATATGCTTAAATCCGAGGACAAATGGAGAGAGTCCTACTGGAATAATTTCTATCGTGATATAACGATCAAAACCAAAGACTGGGAATATGAAAATGAACACAGACTAATATTATCCAGTTCTCTTATTGATTTTAGTGAATCAAAAGATAGAGTGTTGATTTATGACTTCAATTCATTGCAAGGTATCATTTTTGGAATAAAAACAAAAATAGAGGATAAAATAAAGATAATGAAAGTCATTGAGAATAAATGCAGGGAAAATGGCAGAGCTGATTTCAAATTTTATCAGGCATATTACTCCCCTAAAAACAAACAGATAGAGCATTTCGAAATGACCTTACTGACTTTAGCATGATGAATATATGTTATAATATGAACAGTTCTAAAAGCTGTTCATATTATACTATGATTATTTATCTTAAATTATTTTTTATTCCTTTCAGGAAATAAAATTATTAAATAAAGGTAAGCTTTATATTAATTTCCCTTCTCAAACATGCCCCTGCTCTACCTTCTACAGAGGAATAGGGGCATTTAACGATCCAGCATCCTTTTAGTTAGCTTTCCAACCATTACTGGTTTTAACGAGATTCATTGCACCATCAGCAGGTTCATTCATCCCTTTAACGTTGGCGAACGCCTTTTTGTCAATCCAGCTCGGAACGTCAGTAAGCTTCCATGTATAAGATACGCGAACAACCTTCTGACCGCCGTTACCCGGTTCCGTCCATTCCTTGATCTCGTCAACAGCACGACGACCTACACAAGCACCATCTGTTGTGCTCCAGACTTTAGCTTTTACTCCTTCGTCTGTTATCCCTAATACGTTCGAATCATAGCCCTGCTCAAAGACCATCATTCCCTGCTCAACAAATCCATCGAGGATCACTGAATTTGTGCCTGTGCCAGTCGAATCAAGTCGTGGCTTGGCAAGACGGATGGGGAAGCTAGTGTTATTGTTATCCAGCGAAAAGCAGTATCTGGTCTGCCCGATCTTGGCATTGATCGCTTTCTCAAAATCGCCTTTTTCACCACATCCCGCCAGTGCCAGAGCTGCGCCAGCAACGAGTAAAATCTTCTTCATCTGCGTATCCATCCTGATAATCAAAAATGTTGCCATGTGTTAATGTTTTTCTGGTTAACTGTAGTGTTTCTGCGTGTTCAGACAGATATGACACAACAAAACCAACGTCTAACCAATTGATAGGATTCAATTCTTTTTGAGGCTCGTCATATCGTTTAAAACGATCAAAAACAACTTTACGATAGCCTTTTGCTATCACAATTTAATATTCGATCGTTTTTAACAATTAATTACCGATCAATATCACGCATCTAATCGTCAAAAACTATCAATAATTAATTATTGATCTTTTATATCGATCATAATTTTACGTTCTAATAGGCTTGAGACGCAGGGGCAAGAGCCTCAGTCGCAGCGCCATAAGAGCCAGAAACTCCTTAGGGTTCTGTGAACAGACCAAGCCCCTTTAACTCATTTACATGGAGGAAGTAAAAGTGGAAGCAGCAGGTATCGTGTTTTTAGTTGTGCTCTTCATCGTTATCATGACCGCAGTAGATATACAGAAGAAAAAGCACTACAACAGCTTCACGGAAGTTCTGGATGGCGATGTTTTATCTTATGAATGTCAGCGAACCGGGATAGTCATAGATACCAAACAACACACCATTCGTTTTTTCGATAAAGAAAGAGACAAGACATATTCTTATAACAATATCAGAGAGATCAATTACACGCTTTCAGAAGGTGGTAAATTTTACGGAAATGGAACATTGAAAGGCATGAATAATGCGGCTATTGCTAACTGGAGAGAACAGCTTTCAGCTAATAAACGATCTGGCCTAAATATTTTAACCGATGATATTAAAAACCCTATGTGGAAAATTAATGTTCCCTTGAAGAATAAAACCATTTCAAATCAAGAACTTTGCGAACGCTGGCTTCTTGTTTTTAAACGATATGTTTTTTAATCCGTTATTTTTAATTATTATATACCTATGGGACTAAAATGAAAAAAATGCTTATTGCTGTATTGATTATTCTTCCACTTGCCAGTTGTACCGTTCACGGAAATAAATCCCTGACAGATGAAACTCACCAGACGGTAAAGCTAAAAATTGTCAAGGGGAAAACAACCCAACAAGACATCCTTACCGCGTTCGGAGAACCATAGACACGCGCCACGGACGATGGGCAAGAGATGTGGAACTACTCCAGTATGACGGGAGAAAATCAGTTATCTAACTACATTCCCGGACTTGCTTTACTGACCAGTAGCAGTACAGCACACATTAAATCGCTGGATATCTGGTTTAAGGGCGATGTTGTTGAGCGTTACAATTTTAGTCAGACAGCCAGTAAGACTTCACGTGGTTTGATGGATTAATTATTACATGTGATAGACTCATATAGCTGTATATCTATACACCCTCTTTAGACTCTGTTCGATACAGCACACCATTGTAATGAGCTTCGGCATATGTTGAAGCTCTATCTCTTTTTTACACTCAAATCCATCATTTCTAAATTTAGGGTTTATAAATGGTTGAAATTGGGTGCGTATAGCATCATTAGACGCGGGATAAAAACAAGTAAAACCCACTGTTAAGGACAATCATGCTATCCCTGTTAATATCCAACAATACATTGCTGATAAAAAAAATCCGATTATAATCGGAAAGGCTATATTTTCACAAAATAAGTTCAAAAATGAACCAGAATATTGTATTCTTCTGACACTGGTTCAATGAGGATGAATCATAATAGAGATTCTAATATTTATGATTATATATAACCTAAGCAAAATTTACACAACGAATCATAAACCTATATTGTATTATGCTTTTCTCTATCGCCGACTCAAACCAAGATTAAAAATAGGATGAACCATGAAAAAACAAACTAAAAAGAAAACATATACAATGTATATATTAGAGCTTGAAGATAATTGTTATTACATCGGTATAACAAAGTTTTTAGGGCGCTCCATGGATAAACATCATCAAGGGAAATGTTCTTGGACAAAACTACATAAGCCATTAAAAATACAAGAGTCTTATTACGTTCATGTAATATCTGATGATGAATTGCCTTCTTTAGTCAAGGAAAAAGCTAACGAATACGCCCAATTGTATGGTATAGAGAATGTTGGATATTGGCAAAAAGTTTTCAGAGAATATTATGTATATGTTTGGGAACTAGAAGGTGGAAACTACTATATCGGCATGACTGTGAGATTAAAGAACAGAAATTTTGAACATATAAGCAAAAGAGGCTCAGACTGGACAAAGAAGCATAAGCCAATAAAACTTATAGAAAAAACTAGCTTTTTATCTGATGACATTAATTATGTTTATAGAATAGAAAACATTAAAACATTCGAGTATATGTTCCGTTATGGTATTGATAAAGTTAGAGGAGGCACTTTTAGTACTGCAGACACTTTGTATAAAAGCATTATATTAAAATATATACGCAAATACAAATATACACTTTCCGTTTATGAAGAAATAATGACGTACACTCGACCAGAATTAGTTCCCAATAATTTATGGAGTCTTGTACGTATTCATAAAAATGATTTATATCAGAATATTTCATCTCTAGAAAAAATAAATGAATTGCTTAACAAAAGAAATATAGTAATAGATGCTTGGCCTTATGACAATGATACTAAAAAAATAATATTTGCTTGTTGGGTATTACGCGGTTTTAATCCGGAATTCGCATGTTATTTTATCGATAAAATAGCATATTGATAATACAATATGAAGGTATTCATAAACTATATATATAAACAAAAATCCATCCTCCTTGGTATATTTAAATACTGATTATAAATTATACTTCTTCATGTGGATGGAAGGATGTTATCATTTTAATATTGTTCATTGTATTTTTCTTTTTTTATTTATTACTATTTAATACTCTATAGTAAGCGTCAAAAATATATATTTGTATTTTATCATATTTTAAATTTCTTTTTGAAAAGATCTTTATCTCTGTGCTTACGCACGGCTACGCCCTGACGCTGACATTTTTATTTTATTCACCTCCTGTCTGTTAAATAAAAAGAAAAGTCTTCGATCATTATTTGATCTCTTTTCCTCATGATGCTGAATTTAGATCCTATTTTTAAACATAGTTTTTCCCTTTAGACATATAGCATTTGCTCTTAAACGTATAGGAAAACTATATTATTGGTAGCAGCACTTCGTGATTGTTCGCAACAATCACTTAGCTGAACAGGGCTTGCCCCTGTTAATATTGGATTTATCCAAAAAAGATCGCGTCGAAGACGCATACAAAGTAAAAGGAAAATTAATTAATCTCTCACAATAAAAGCAGCGGTTCGTGATTGTATGAAACAATCACATCGCTGTAATAACATAATAAGAAAAATAAAACAGATTGCACCATTGGTGCCATTTTCATAAGGCACAAATAAACTCCATCGCAAAATGTTTCTGAACATAATAATTAAGAAAAATTTTAATGCCACTCATTTTCATTACTGAAAACCTCCAACGCCATCCATAAAATAGCAGGTGCCATTCAACAGGCACACTTTCCCTTTTACTATATTAAACTTATTACTATATTACAGCTATTATTTCTTATATAAAACAATAGATTACATAAAAAAGGTTATAGGTTCCTATAACTATGGTTATCGATATCTATAACTCGAGTTATAGTTTTCTATAACCATGGTTAGCAAAAGCTATAACTATAGTTCCGTACTGAAACTATGATTTAATAACTGGCGGACATTCCACTCCCAGCAAACTTATTCCAGCCAGAAAGTAATAAGCGTTTTATTCATCTTACCCTATGGATTGATATCCACTATTTTAAAACTTTTTCCATTTATTTTTGACTTTGTTATTGACGGTAGTGTTTAATCTGTTATGTATTAATAAAAACAATAATAAAAGGAAAAATACAATGACACAGATAGATTTCAAATCCCTTAACGACTTATCACCCTTTGAGCTAAAGCAGTATATTGATGATCACCATTTCACCAATGAACAGAAAGTACAGATATTCGAACATTATTACAGCACACATAAAGACATTACCAATATTTATTCAAGAAAAGAAAACATCAAATCCATCAAGAAAGATGTCGATTATGTTCATATGTTCACGAAAAACTTCCAACAACTCGCAGAACTTAATATTTCAAAGAATGAACTGAAAGTCATAGCAAGGATCTTAAACATCATGGAGTTCGGAAACTGTTTTCATATATCACAGGCAAAGCTATGCCGTGATTTAGATATCAAAAAATCAAACATGTCTATTGTTTTTACAAAGCTTAAAAAGAAAGGGATCATTATTAATAAGGACGGAGACCTCTTTATGAACTCCAACATATTCCTTAAGGGACAAGCGCATTCTATCAACGCCAAACAACGTCCTAATGTCAAAAAGGCACAGGGATTTGTAGTTGATGAAAAAGAAAGATTTGAGAACGTTTATACTTTCCGAACAGATCATATTGAAGGAACTGATATGGATAGCAATAGTGAACAGCCTGCGTACAATGAGGATTTGAAACTACAGTCCCCAGATGAGATGCCCGAATGCCTATTTGAAAAGACGGAGTAATCGTATTTTATAAAAAATATTACATTGAATATTTCGCTATAATTTGACACTTACACTACACCTCGTAATATATAATATATCCACTATTTTATAACGAGGTTTTATATGAGAAAAGTAAAAACAGACAACAGTGATTTAATCCAGTATTTAGATACAATCAAAGAACTAAAAAATCATATTTCGATAGAAGAATACAGAAATGAATATCGTAGGCTACGTTCCGATGATGTTCCTTTGATTAAAGCCCAAAAGTTTAAATCTGCACATACCGAACTTCGCAGACTTGAAAAAAAGAGAGAGTCTCTCATTGAATGCTTTATTGATGAATTAAATCCCATCAGCAGTTCAAAAGCCAACACATCAGCAAAAGCATCAGGTAATCTTGATTTGTTTAACGAACGTGTATTATACCGTAGGGCCATTTCAGAAAAGGGTGATGAAGAAATCATTGCCTTGGTCATAAAACAGCGTACAGAAGCCGCTGTTGAGTTCCAGCGTTCCATAGAACAAAGTCTTGAGCAGCTCTCTCACATCTCGTCAGAGTTTAAGCCATCAAGCCAAAAGCGCAAAAAAATGTCTCTTTAAAGAACAGCCTTATGTTATCCGTATCAAATGGGATGTTTTAAGATTGCTTAACCGATAATATTTACTATATTATTTACGGGTTGTTTTTGACTGTACAACAATACAGCATACATTATTTTTATTAATCGCCCCTTTTAAAACACCGGACAACATACTATGAGTGAAGCTCTTAAGGCACTGAACAATATTCGTACACTTCGCGCACATGCTCGTGAAACAGATCTGGCAACTCTGGAAGAGATGCTGGAAAAACTCTCTGCTGTCGTTGAAGATCGTCGTGAGGAAGAAAGTGCCGTCCGTAAAGAACAAGAAGAACGTCAGGCCAAGCTGCAAGCCTTCCGTCAGAAACTGCTAGAAGATGGTATTGACCCGGCTGAACTCCTTGCTGCTGTTGGCTCATCCCAGCTTAAAACCAAATCAACCCGCGCTCCTCGTCCTGCCAAATACAAATATACAGATGAAAACGGTAATGAGCAGACTTGGACGGGTCAGGGCCGCACTCCTAAAGCGATCGCTGCTGCTATCGAAGCTGGTAAAACACTGGAAGACTTCGCGATCTAACTTGTATTAACTCTGATTTTCTCTGGTAGAGCCTGCTACCTGAACAGGTTCTGCCAGATTATCCATGTCGTAGTCATCCCTGAAAATCTTCCGGTGAAACCCGATAACGCTCCATTTTCTCAAGCAACTGTTGTAACCTCTTAGCCCTCAATTTCTGCGCTTTTTTCTCACCAATTTCCTGATAGTATTCTTCCCGGCGCTCTGCCACGACTTTACGGAACTTCATTAAAAGCTGTTCCAATGTTTTGATGTCGGTAGTTGCGGCTTCTGCTTGGATTTTTTTATACATATGCATCACATCAAATTCATCAATCATTTTTGGCTCCTTGTATAGAGTATGTTTTCACTAGCATTTTAGCTTTCAAATCAGGTTTGTTATCAGCCCCATGAAGGGGCAGATAGACGTCAGAACGCATCAACATATTGACTCCGCCAGAACGGTGTAGTGCATTTTGGCTAATGCCTGCTTAACCTCTTTAAAATCCACTTCAGACAGTTTTTCAGCAGCGTTCTTTTTCCATGATTTTTTCAAAAGGTGTTTTTCAGCATTTCTCATCGCCAGTTCGATTAGCCTACAGATAAACTCATGATCCATTACATGCGTCATAATCATATTACTGGTCGTTTTATCCTTTGAGTTAAAAAGCTCCGCATAGATATGCAAAGACACAACATAATAGATTTCAGTAGATTTATTTTTAAATGTATTCATTTTTATTTCCTTTTTAGTTTAATATTAAAGTAGATATTTTTTATGGTTGTATCAGCGGTATACACACTTATAGACAATCCAAAGTTGACGAAGGTGTTGCTTTACTTTCACATAGTTAACACTCCCGGAGATCCGTTCCGTTTTTTGTTCACCACCAGTCCCATAAAAAATGTTCTTTGTTTTCTCGATAATATTTTCAATCACTTCGTTCATATCCTCCTTATTTTTCAGTAGGTGATAGAAATGCACAGGCTGGTTTCGTAGCCGTTTATTCATATAATGGTTATACAAATACTCGGTTTCACTGATAAACTGCTCTGTAGTATTAAGTTCTATTTTCATATATTGCCCTTTTATTGTTTAAGATAATAAGAGTCCCTGAGCGAAAAAATATCTATTCGCCCGGAAACAGTATTTATGTTTTATGCTGTGTTCTGGCGTGAGTTCCGAATAGTGGCTTCAATCCATTCATCTATCTCACTTTCGACAAAGGCTACGCACCTCGGTCCTATTTTTACCCTGTCTGGAAAGTTTCCTTCCTTAATACGCTCATATAAGGTGGTGCGACTAAACCCCACCCTATTTAAAACATCAGGAACACGGATAAATCGTTTTGCGATATATTCATTTTTCGTAGCACTTATCTGATTACTGTTTTTCATTGTCTGTCCTCTGTTATTGCGACGAGAACAATAATAGCGAATTCGCTTATGACGTTTTAGGGGCGTTCATAAAAGAGTTTTTTGAAAAATATGAAGGGAGATGAACAGAAAGAGGTTCGTTAAGGCTGAATGCGATCACGTTCGCTCACGGCGAACGTAACCCTTTTTACTTGGCTGCTTTTTTCTTCTTCTTATCATCCTCAACATGCTTATCAACAGGTGTGTCTTTTAAGTGATTGTTTTGCATGATGTAATCTTCAAGCGATTTTAGATAGCTTGCATCAGTCAGAAAAGCCATTGCCAGCGGGTAGTCCGTTGCCTTTAGCATTCCTTCATCACGATCGTTGTCGCTATCTTCGTGAAGCAACGAAGAAATCAGTGAAAGCGGGATTTTGACGCCATTGTCCTCACCCCAGAAAATTAGGTCCATCATCGGAATAAGACGATATTCAATAATTTTTCTGAACGTGCTTTTGCCAAAACGATACTCCCGTTCCGCAGGAGCTTTCATCTTTAGCTGTCTCTTCCATTGCGGGATTAGCACTTTCATATGTTCAATGATCTCTTCGGTTGATGCCTCTTCCAGATGAATATCGACAGTGATACGAGCAAGGTTTTTCAGCGATGTTTGTTTTAGATACTCGGACAGAAATTCGGATTCGCTTAACGCGGAAAGCTCAGGAGTGGCTTCGGTTAATGCCAGCGTTTTCGCATAAAATTGCGCGTGGCTTCGTGTGGTAGGATTTACCGCGTAAGTTCTGGGAAGCTCATGCCCAAGGGTAGCGGTATCACCACTGAACAAGATTTCGCCTCGCAAAATTTTATTGCGGTAATCATCCAGTAGTAGTCTGTTGAAGGTTGGTATGGTATTCCGGCTCAGCAACATCCTGTAGGCCAAGATACGCCGCTCAATCTCAACATAAAACTGTTGAAGGCTTAGCTTCTCTATCGCCTCATAGCGTTTAACATCAAACCATGCTTCCAGTGCTTTCCTGATTTCACTTCTTTTCATCCATCCTCCAGCAATCCATTCCCTTTAAGATACCCTTACAGGATCCGTGTGAAGCAATGGCAGTTCAACTGTTTTGTCACCAGAGATGTGAGATGGGCTAAGTTGTTGTAAAAGAGTGTGAGCTTGTGAGCTAAAGAAGATAAAAGTGGATGCCCAATAAGGTGCAACATGATAAAAATGGCAGCGTTAGAGGTGAGAAAACAGCGTAAGATAAAGAAATTTTAATGCAGGGATTTATGCAGGGCAAAATCAAAAACGCTTCGTAACCTATTGATTTTGTTGAATGATTGGCGGAGAGAGGGGGATTTGAACCCCCGGTAGAGTTGCCCCTACTCCGGTTTTCGAGACCGGTCCGTTCAGCCGCTCCGGCATCTCTCCGTTTTGATAGTTGCCATGATGCCAGGTTATTTGGCATTTTAACAGCCCCTGTCCCTTCAATTTTGTTCAAGTGACGAGTTTGCGAGCAGATCGATGATAAAGTGGCCCTGGAAAGCACAAGACACAGCGCAAAATGAGTCAGCCATGTGGGAGGAAGCCCTCGCAATCCCACTGCTGATGACATTAACTGCGCAGGAACAAGCCAGACTTATCGCGCTGGCGGAACGATTCTTACAGCAAAAAAGGCTGGTCGCACTTCAGGGATTCGAACTTGATGCGTTGAAAAGCGCGCGTATCGCCCTGCTTTTCTGTCTGCCGGTACTGGAACTGGGTATTGAATGGCTGGATGGTTTCCATGAGGTGCTGATCTACCCGGCCCCTTTCGTGGTTGACGATGAATGGGAAGACGATATCGGTCTTGTGCACAACCAGCGGGTTGTCCAGTCAGGTCAAAGCTGGCAGCAGGGCCCCATCATTCTTAACTGGCTGGATATTCAGGACTCTTTCGATGCATCCGGCTTTAATCTGATCATTCATGAAGTGGCGCATAAGCTGGACATGCGCAATGGCGATCGCGCCAGCGGTATACCGCTTATCCCCCTGCGCGAAGTAGCCAGTTGGGAGCATGACCTGCATGCTGCGATGAACAATATTCAGGATGAAATTGACCTGGTCGGCGAAACCGCATCCAGCATCGATGCCTATGCAGCCAGCGATCCCGCTGAGTGTTTTGCCGTTCTGTCGGAGTATTTTTTCAGTGCGCCTGAACTCTTTGCTCCGCGCTTTCCCGCGCTGTGGCAACGCTTTTGCCAGTTTTATCAACAGGACCCGCTGCAGCGGCTGCGCGATAGCCAGGATGACGATTATTTTCCCGCATCGCAGGTCCACTGAGGGTGGTTTTGCGGATTAATTAACCAATTGAAAAAGCGTGTTAATTTTACTGTTGACACGCCGTGGCGCGGCCAGTATTATGCGCCTCGTTCACACAATTCCTCTGTAGTTCAGTCGGTAGAACGGCGGACTGTTAATCCGTATGTCACTGGTTCGAGTCCAGTCAGAGGAGCCAGATTTAAGAAGCCCGCTTTTTAGCGGGCTTTTTGCTTTATATCTGATAATCGATCGCCACCTCGTCCGGCGCCATCACCTGTCGTTTAATCTCATCCACGGCCAGGCCTGCATTGCATAACTCAATAAACCGCCAGACATAGTTGCGCTGTAACTGGCCGCGCTTCAGCCCCAGCCAGACGGTATTGGCCTCAAACAGATGCCGGGTGTCCAGTCGGGTTAATCCCCCCTCTTCCCGCTCGCCGCTCGACTGTTCGGCCACCAGGCCAATGCCCAGTCCCAGCGCGACATAGGTTTTAATCACATCGGAATCCTGTGCGCTGAGCACAATATCCGGCACGATCCCTTTACGGGCAAAAGCTTCATCAATACGGGAACGTCCGGTGATCCCCTGACGGTAGGTGATTAGCGGCCACCTGGCGACAGATTCCAGAGTCAGCGGCGAAAGCTGCGTCAGCGGATGATTTTCCGGGACTAGCAGGCTGTGGTGCCAGCGAAACCAGGGAAAGGCCACCAGTTGCGGATCGTTGCTCAGTCGCTCACTGGCAATACCAATATCCGCCCCGCCATTTTGCAATATAGATGCAATTTCCTGCGGCGTTCCCTGAATTAACTCCAGACGCACTTCCGGAAATATTTCACGGAACGCTTTTATCACTTCCGGCAGGCTGTAGCGCGCCTGCGTGTGAGTGGTCGCGATAGTCAGCACCCCGGAAGTATCATTCGTAAACAGATCCGCAAGGCGACGCACATTGCTGGCCTCATTAAGGATCCGCTCTGCGATGACCAGCAGCGCCTTACCCGGCTCGGTCATGCCAAGCAGTCGCTTCCCCCGACGAATAAATATTTCAATACCAAGCTCATCTTCTAGCTCACGAATATGGCGGCTCACGCCCGATTGCGAGGTATAAAGCATACTGGCGACTTCAGTCAGGTTGTAATCCTGACGCGCCGCCTCGCGGATAATCTTTAGCTGCTGGAAATTCACGCTTCGCTCCGGAAGTATCAGACATGACGCTATTGTTAAAGTCTGCTCTCCGGCATAACAAATAATAAAAATCCGTATCTTATTCCAGGTAAGAATAACGCTAACTGACCAGTTGCAGCTCGCGATTTTCCAGCCCCGGACTACTGACCAGCGACATAAGGATCTCTTTCACCGCCTGCGCCTGAGGGGACAAACTGCCTCTGGCCGAAATGTTTAAGGAAAGCGAGAGATTCATGGAGGGTGAAGTGATCCGCGCCATCCAGCCATGTGCCGCACCGCACAACGCGCGCGCCGCCGACTCAGGCAAAACCGTTACGCCCATGCCGCTGGCGATAGCCGCCGTCAGGGTGGCGATGGACTCAATCTCGCCTGTGACTTTTGCCGTTAAGCGGCGCAGCGAGAAGGCCTCATCGACCCGTAAACGTACCGCGCTGTAGTCACGCGGCAGAAAAAGGTTCATCTGCGCAACGGCGGCAAGATCGACGCTCTGGTCCGGACAGTCGCGAGTCCCCACCAGAAACAGATCTTCTTTGATCAGCGGCTGGCTGATAATTCCGGCCTGTGGAGAGCGCTCATAAAGCACTGCCATATCGAGCTGACCGCTCATTATCTTATCATTCAGTACCGCACCGCTGTTTTCATGCAGGTACACCAGCACTTCCGGTAGTTCCGCCCGCACCGCCTGCAGCAGTGGCATCGTTACTGAAGAAGCAGCCGTTCCCGGCGCCAGCCCAATCGACACCTGTCCCGTCAGGGTTTGCCCGACGTTAACCACCGCCAGCTGCGCCTGTTCGCACTGGCGCAGTATCGTGCGCGCATGGGCATAAAGAATTTTTCCCGCTTCGGTCGGCGTTACGCCTCGCTTGGTGCGAATCAACAGTTGCTGATTGAGCTCCCCTTCCAGCGTGGCGACCTGCTGGCTCAGCGCGGGCTGGGCGATGTGTAATACTTCAGCGGCCTGCGTCAGGCTACCAATATCGACAATTTTCACGAAGTATTTCAGTCGTCTGAAGTTCATTTTGCCTCCTGTACGGAATGCCAGAACCCGTGCTGGCAGTCATGTCAGGAGATAACTGCAAGATGCTTGCCAGTTTCTGTTAAGAGGAACAGTTTCGTTTAATTGCCCGAGAAATAAGCATTTATGATTGCTACCCGTATTATTGTTCACATCCAGCGTTTTTCGATCTGCCCCATCGGGGGTAGCAGCGCACCAGAATGGGGCAACCGCAGCCAACGATCGAAAGTTCATCGCTTTGCTGAATTTGTCAGCAAACAGACGCGCAATTGTATTTCCCCCTTTGACAACCCTGATTGCCGTCGCTAATATGCGCCTCGTTCACACGATTCCTCTGTAGTTCAGTCGGTAGAACGGCGGACTGTTAATCCGTATGTCACTGGTTCGAGTCCAGTCAGAGGAGCCAGATTCTTGTTTTCAGGCGTGCTTATGAGTGCCAGTATGATTAGGTTTCAATAAGTTAGCGTGAAAATCTGTCCCGATGCGTATTCAGTTTTCCCTCCGCATCCGGTTAATTTGGTGGTCAGATTTGGGGTCAGGTTGGTTCGATTCTGGAGTGACCCCCAAATGTCTTTAAACGATTCAAAAATCCGCAACTTTAAATCCCCTTCCAGACCCGTAAAATTGTCTGACTCTCACGGTCTGTATCTGCTGGTTAAACCTGGCGGTTCACGTATCTGGTATCTCAAATATCGCTTCAATGGCAAAGAGTCCCGCGTCAGTCTGGGCGCATATCCGCTGGTTTCTCTTGCTGAAGCCCGCCTGCAGCGTGACGGTATCCGTAAACTGCTGGCGCAGAATATCAGTCCCGCACAGCAGCGTGTTGCTGCAAAGGCCGCTGCGTCACCGGAAAAATGCTTTGAGGCCGTCGCGCTGGCATGGCACAAAACCAACAAAAAATGGTCGGCTGACTATGCAGAGCGCATTCTTGCCAGTATGAAGAATCATATCTTTCCGGCAATCGGTCATATGCCCGTCACTCTGCTGAAAACGCAGCACTTCACGGCATTGCTGAAAGTTATCGAGGACAAAGGCTTTCTGGAAGTCGCGTCCCGTACCCGGCAGCAGCTCTGCAACATTATGCGCTACGCCGTGCAGCAGGGATTTATCGAAAATAATCCTGCGCAGCATCTGGAAGGCGTCACCGCGCCGCCGGTTAAAAATCACTATCCCGCCCTGCCACTGGAACGGTTACCTGAACTGCTGGAGCGTATCGGCGACTATCAGCAGGGACGGCAGTTAACGAGACTGGCGGTTGTACTGACCCTGCATCTGTTTATCCGCTCCAGTGAGCTGCGCTTCGCCCGCTGGAGCGAGATTGATTTCAGAAACAAAATCTGGACCATTCCCGCCACAAGGGAAACGATTGAGAAAGTTCGTTTCTCTGGCCGTGGCGCAAAAATGCATACTCCGCACATTGTGCCGCTTTCTCGTCAGGCTATCGCCATTCTGAAGCAGATAAATGAAATCTCCGGGCATCTGGAACTGGTATTCCCCGGCGACCATAACCCGTATAAGCCGATGAGCGAAAATACCATCAACCGGGCGCTTCGCCTGATGGGTTACGATACCAAAACCGATGTCTGCGGACACGGCTTCCGGGCAATGGCCTGTAGCGCATTAGTGGAATCTGAACTCTGGTCGCGGGATGCCGTGGAGCGCCAGATGAGCCATCAGGAGCGTAACAGCGTGCGGGCGGCATATATCCACCGCGCCGAACATCTTGATGCACGCAAGGACATGATGCAGTGGTGGTCAGACTATCTGGACGTGAGCCGCGAGGGGTACGTTGCACCCTATATTTATGCGCGGCGGCATAAGGCGGCCTGAGCCAATCGCAGCGTCATTTATTGAGAATGGAAAAGCGGTTTCCGATTGCCCGGGAGTCGCTTTTTGCATTGAAAGGTTCTGGCTTCGTTTTTCTGGTTATTCATCGGAAAGTACCCGAATTTATACGGGGCCGGATAAAATCGGGTACTCTTCTATCGATTCATCACAAATCAATAGGTGAATATCGAAAATTATTTGAGATGAATAATTCAGGCGGTAACTGCCAGGCAATCTGCACCAGAAACCGATTTGCCGATACGCCATAACTGCACCAGTCTGCCGTCGCCAGCTTGTTTCAAGGCTGTGCCAGAAACTACCGGATAAATATCGAACTGCGCCAGTGTTAAGGCCCTTTCAGCCCTTTGGCCTTTTCCGGTCTGGCGCTGTTACCCTTAGTCGCCCTTTACCTTTATCTGGCCTTTTCCCTTTTGCTGGCGCAATCATCAACAAAAATACCGTAATGCTGCACCAGATACATGTTAATAGGCCATATCGTTCAGAAGCATCGTTATTGAGAGGAAATTGTACAAAAAATTTCTACGTAGAAATTTTTTGCACGAAAACCGATGAATAACCCGAGATTAATAGGAAACCACCCAAAAATATTTGCCCCCAAATAATTTTGGGTGAAAATCGATGAATAACATCATATTGCAAGTCTGAAGCTATCAATCAGCATCATCCCTTCGCCCGTAAACCTGCGCCACATACCGACCGCGCCCGTCGCCGTGGCCTAAATCCATCGCCGTCATCGCCAGCGCCTCTTTCTCGCTGAATCCCTGCGTCAGATAATGACGAATGGCATCCTGCGCCCACGCATAGCGCAACGAGTGCGGAGAATATGCGCCAGTTAACCCGAGACGTGACGCCTGACTGTGCCAGTATTTCATCGCGCTTTTCAGGTCTGGTTTATCGATCAGCCTGCCGTGGCGATCTTCTGCCACTGCCAGCGCATTATCCAGCGCTTTTTTGACAGCGCCAGCATCAAGAATAACGGTTTCACGCGGGCGACCTCCTTTAGTGCCAAACACCACGGTTAAACGGGTATCACCACGTTCCAGTGCCTGCCGCCACGTTTTCAGCGACTGCTCACTTTGCACCGCCTCCTGCGAACGCAGCCCCAGCAATCTTGACAGTGCCAGCGCTGCCGCCATCCCCGGATCTTTTGCGCGGGCCGTCTCCAGCACATCACGATAGTGCTCCGGCGTGATAGCCTGCTTCGTACCATTGCGGGATGCGCCGGACAATCCCAGCGAGCGGTTATTCAGCCGCTCACTCTGCGCCAGCCTGTCACGCCCGGCCTGTTTCATAATGCAACGCACCGCCGCCATCTCGTTTTGCAGGGAACGCTTCGTGATGCCCTGCGCCAGTCGTTCACGGACATAGCCTTCAATATGCCGCGCCTTAAGCTGCTCCACCCGCCGAATTTGTACATTCTGCGCCAGTACCAGGCGCTCACAAAACCGCTGCGCCAGCTTAATGCGGTCGTGAACGGTCTTATGGCTGCCGCCTGCCTGCTGCGCCAGCCGCTTCATTTCCTGCTCCAGAACTCCCATATTTTCCCCTTTTCATGATTGCCACAAACTCATCCCAAAAACCCAACACTGATACAGCTCTCCCCGGCGCACAGGCCAATAGCCCCTGTTTTTTTGTCGGGGCTGCGAACGATACCTGAGCGCCGGGGCGGCAGTCGTTGAGGTGTGATGGGGCTTCGGTTGTGCTCTCTGAGCAGCCGCCCGCTTGTGCGGGTTATCCCCCGGATCGTCCAGATCCGCCTCGGTATCGGTTCATGTTCTCCTTATGGGTAAAATGGCCTGAAAAGGCAGTGTCAGAATCCAGCAGTGAGCTGATGCAGTTGAGTTTTCTGGTGCAGATTGAAAGGGCTTCGTGCGTCACTTTCCCGCTTTGCGCGGTTAAAGTGACGCACGGGTCTGGTGCAGTATTTTTAAAATCGCAAACTGGTGCAGTTTTACAGTCACGCGGCAGCAAAGCCTGACAGCAATGCAGGCCGCAGTCTGTGAAGCAAAAGGCGCTGACGGGGTCAGCCAGTAGAAGCTGTCCAGGATAATTCCGGCGTGGTGCAAATGGGGGCCTGCTCTTACGCAGTTGTAAAAACCGGGCCTTCGTTGCGATAATCTGCAACCCGGTGTTTGCAGAGGCTTGTACCGGTAAACGGCTCAACCATCCTGATAGCAGGCGCTTCTTTCAGGTTGTGAAGCGTTGAGCGCTGTCAACGACAGCACAGGGCAAGGGAGAAACTATGCCAGTATCGCTGGCGCGGAAAGGAATAACTTTTTTTGCGTCAAAAAGGTTTTCTGTGAATCTCAGCTATGCGTCAGAACGCTTCGTTTGCCTTCTCCAGATCTTCTGTGATTATCCATGCTATAAATCAGGCATGCCATCAATGGGAATCCGATACACTTTATACAGCAGAGGCGCTGTCGCGTACAGGTGAACTTGTGCGCGATAGAAAAAGTGATACGTGGTCTGGCGGAAACAAAGCGACGCGGGGTAAGACGAAGACAAATTAAACCCCGCCTGCTGGCGTTGTATTAAGGTGGCTGAGACAGATAATAACGCTACCAAACGAGCCTTCAGGTTCGTCTGTCTGGGAAAAGAGAACTGGCTTTTCTTCGGCAGCGATCATGGTAGAGACAGAAGAGCCATGATATACAACCTGATCGAGACGTACAAATTCAACGGGATAAAAATGGAAAACTGTCTGAAACAGATCCTGCTGCGGCTTTTCGCTTGGCATGAGTGCTCTGCTGTATTCGACGGCCGGCACGTAATACGGACTCCATATTTTCGTCCGCGATAGCAATAGCAGGTTTTGCAGTGAAATAATCGTTAACTCCGCTTTGTCATTACAGGAGCAGGCCTTCTGGTTGAATGATGTTTAAAATCAGCTCAGACACTGCAGTTATACAGAACGAGTGATAAAAGGGACTGGTACATGTTGACCTGGTGTTTAAGAGGCACATCAATCGCGTTACCCGATGCCTATACAGGATGTCATGGATTAATAAGAGTGTATGTGATTGCTGCTCTGCCTTAACCGCAATCAAGCATAACAGCCCTGTTGACTGGTATGAGACAAAAATAGCGGATCATATGCTACTGTAATTATCTGGTTATTATGCTGATTTTAAAGCTGTCAACACTATCAATTACGAGCTAACCAAATAAAATTCAGGATAACATGCAGCGAGATCAACACATACCAGTTTTATGGACGTTGGCAGGGTATTAACACTTCAGGCCGGAGACGTTATTGAACTGAAGTGCGGAAGGAGCGTACTTCGTCTGGATAAAGAGGGAAAGGTCACGCTAAACGGGGTTGAATTCAGACTGGAAGCTAGTGGTCCGGTACAGATTACCGGGAAAGATATTGATCTTAACTAAGGGCAACAGGCTATGGAATTCAGAAATCTGACGCCGTTTCCGGCATTATATTACGTCATGCGGGATAAAGACGACCGAGAAAACTTTGTGGTGGTCATGAAAACCACGTACCGACTGACCGAAAACGGAACCGCCCGTTTTTGGGCCGAACTCATTGATGATGAAGCAGACATGGCACTTCTATGTTTTCAGGATGAATATCGTCATGACATGCATCATTCGATGGTAATTCAGGAAAGCGATATGTCGCCCTTTAAGCCGCGTTGCGACATCATTATCAACGGAACTGCCCATGCACTTGGTAACCAGCCTGTCGATTCATTACCGGTTTCAGTCACATTACTGTCACCGGAAAACCAACCGCTGATGAATAAAAAATTAGTGGTGACGGGTGAACGGGCATTTCGCCGGACAGATAAAAAAACGTGGGAGCTGACGTTGCCGCAACCGTTCACCTCGCTACCGGTTGTCTGGATTTATGCTTTCGGCGGTGAGTGCCGGATTAACGGGCAGGATAAAGGCAATGATGCCGTGCCTGAGTACTGTCTGTTGTCTCAGGAAGCCCGGAGCGTTCACCCTGACAGGAATAATCCGCCACTGGCTCACAGCGTTTACCCGGCTAATCCCATCGGGCGTGGTTACATCACGCCGTGGTATTTAACGGCAACGCAGGCTGATTCTTTTCCGGCCCCGAGGATAGAACAACCGGACAACCCTTTCACCGCTGAAGCTTTTCAGGCACTGGTTAACGGCCATTCAAATGTCCCGGCTGACGTCTATCGGCCTGCGGGGCTGGGCATCACTGGCCGGAGCTGGCAGCCGCGTTTAGCCCGCGCAGGGACTTATGACCATTCATGGCTGACACAGCGCCACCCTTATTTACCCCAGGATTTTGAATTCAGCTACTGGAATGCTGCACCGGAGGACCAGCAAATAGCGGCTCTGCCGCCCGGCTGCCGGTTCATCCTGAGCGGGCTGTAATGGATGGCCGGTTGATCCCGCAGAAAATGAAGCCGGACACGCTGATTTTAAACACGGACACGCAGCGGGTGACAAAGATCTGGCGGATTATGCTGAATGCGGCATTGCCCGTCAGGGCGGTGGAAGCCAGATATGAAACCGCGCCGGAGCAGTTACCTCACAAATGCCTTCCCCTCCCGTAACATCACTGGTTAAAGGATAAATAATGGCGGACGACTACCTTGCAAGGAAACAAAGCGGCTGGCTGGTGATAAGCACACTGCCGGATGTCTGTAAGACCCCGTTAGGTCCGGTATTCGTACCGGTGCCTTATCCGGTTGTTGCTTTTCTGCAGGAGAGTGAAAAAGAGATCTCCTCGGTGCGTGCTAATGGTCATCCCGTCGTGGTTTATAACCAAAGTCTGGTGCCGACGACGGAAGGGGACCAGCCCGGTACGGGAACGGGGTTGAAAAGCGGCACGGTGGGTGGAAAGTGTTATCCCAAAGCGCACAGCAAATCCGTAAGAGCGGGAAAACATCCAGTTCTGCGGCATGGCGATGATTTCTGGATGAACGGCCGGTAGAGCACTGAACATCACAGGGATGAAAATATGAGTGATGAAGGCGATATTATTAATGTAACGGCACCCGCACCAGTAGGGGGCAGCCTGAACCCGGATATCAGCGTGATTAAGAATATCACTGTCTCGGGGGAGTATGCGCAGGTGGAAGGCGAGACGGCGTTTGATGTGTGGCTGACGGTGGACTACACAGATGGTGCAGCACCGTTCAGCATGGGACTAACGGAGGACGAGTATAATGCCATCCGGGAACAGCACCCACAGCTGGCACTGTCGGCATTGAGTGACGGCGCTGTCGGCAGCAGCTACAGCTATACACCGTCGAAAACGGGTAACACGTTGGGGAAAATCGTCGGCCAGCCACCAGCAGGCAGTGTGAGTGCACGAAATGCTAATCCGGCGGTGACACCGGAGACAGATGAGGAAAAAAGTTTCTGGGATAAGGCGGGTGAGTGGTTTTCAGAGCAGGGAGAGAACATTGGCGAAGCGCTGACGCACCCGGTAGAGGGGGTTAAGGGTGCGGCTAAAGGGTTGTGGAATATGGTGCCCGATATGGGCACAATGCTGGCTCAGGGAAATACATACCAGACCGCAGGAGAAATGGAACAAAGTGCGGCATTGATGAGATTATTCGACCAGTCTCAACAGGCGGAAAAGATGACCGGGCTGGCGCAGGATATCAGGGAGCATGCTGGCGAGGTCAATTTTAACAACTACCGGCTTGAGATGAGCAATAAGGCGCAGGAAGGCGGCGATCTTATTGCGACAATGGCCTCTATGGTCACGCCGGCGGGTTGGGGAAAAGGAATACTGAAAACCGGGAAACGGGTTGTAAAATCGGGTGGAAAAGTTAGGGCACGAGGTGTTGTTCAATCAAGAATCAATATAGCAAATGGGCAAACTAGATTTACTCCAACTAGAAAAACTGGTGAACCTGTTTCTGCTGGGTTTGATCATGTTCTCGAAGGACACTTTAATAGACCTTTAGCGAATAGTCGTTCTATTTTCTCTGTTTCACCAGATAGATTGAAACAGATTTTACAGTCTCCCAGTGTTGTAAAAACACCAGTTGTGGAAATACCTGGTGGACAATTCAAAAGAGTTGTTAATACTGGGGAGGTGATTGGGAATACAGCATTAAAACATGGTGGCAATCCAACCAGTTGGATTGAAATATATACAGATAAAGCTGGTAACTTGATTACTACATACCCAATTCCTAAGCCGTGAATTTGTGAGGATGGAAGTGATGAAAAACATACTAGACAGAAATTTGATCAAAGAGTTCCATGAAATTTCCAAATGCGCGGATAATTTGGAAAGTTATGAGCGGTATTATCAAGCTTATGTGAGATTTATAATAAAAAATAATAAATTTTTCACTAAATCAATCTTGGAAAAATGGGGGTTAGATGTATTAATCTCCATCAATATTGAAGATTATCTAGTTCCAAATCCGGGGTTATCTTTAACGATGGAACAGAAACGATTAAGTAAAAGCACATATGAAGATATTGATACATTCGCAATGTCAATTCGTGATACTCTATGGGATATGGTTACAGTGTATTCTGGTAAAGATTGCCCGATCACCCCAAATGATGAATTGCGCTATATAAAGATTGTATCTAAAGATAAACCGGAAAAAATACTTTTGGAATGTGCCGGATGTGGGTGGACTGAAGATATTAATGGAGATGAATCTACAGAAATATATGGAAAGATATTTCCTGCAAATAAAAATGAAATTGATGAATATATAAAAAAGAAGTGAAGATTAGAGATGAATTTTTTCAATGCTTTACTGACGAATTTTGGGAGGCAACTCACCATATCCCCGTACCGTACCCCCAGCAGCAGCTTTGTAGTATCATGCATTACGCTATGGCAGCAGGGATTCATCGAAAACAATCCTGCGCATCATCTGGAAGGCGTCACTGCCTCTCCGGTTAAAAATCACTAACCCACCCTGTCGCAGGAGCGACAGAAAGCGATATTGTTTTTAGCCGCTATATCATAAGTAATAAATGGTGGTCATTCTGGCGGTCTTGACAAGAGTAGATTTCTGAATTTAGCTTAATCTTCAGCCAGTTAATGGCTAAGGCGATCCCAGTCAGAGGAGCCAGATTTTAGTTTCGGGACATCCTTGCGAGTCCGGAAACTGTCAAAAAAAGAAATTATCTTTACCCGGTTCTCCTGAGAAGGATTACCGGGTTTTTTGATATCCATAGTTTTCGGGGGCCTAATCGGGGGCTTCACGGTTCGATGAGAAAATGGAGCCCCCACCAGGGGCATTAACCGATACCGCTATCCGCAAGATCAAACCCACCGGGAAATCCTTCAAGCTGCAGATAGTTCAGGACTCTACCTGCTGATCAAACCCAATGACTCAAAGCTCTGGTACATGAAGTACCGCATCTGTGGCAAAGAGAAAAAGCTAGCCTTTGGCCCCTGGCCGGACGTTTCTCTGTTTAAGGCGCGTCAGCTACACGCTAACCGTGGTATTCGGCCCCAATATGGACGGCCCTGCAAAACGATAATTCTGGATACAGGTGCATTCAAAAAAGCGCTGAATAATGCGTTGGCTATAGCAGAAAGTCGTAATTACCATCTTATCGACAAGCCAGATCTGATAAAGTGCGATGGACTATTAGCATAACCAAGCGGCGCTTATTGATCTGACATGTGCATACTCCTTGCATTCACTGCGCTATGCATGGAAGCAGGATGCTATTCGTCCCTATCTGGCGCAGGGGTTCATAGAAAAGAGCCTCCGGCACTGGTGGCGATGAACCCTGGGTATGGTGATGAGCGTGACGGGTATGTGGCGCAGTTGTATGGGCAAATCACTGTTGCTTTTTTGTTCAAAAAAGCGATAATATCCTTACAATCAGAATGTTAAGGATTATTAACATGTTCAACAAATGTGCTTTTATATACACACAACATGCTTCACTACCTAGCATCGATATTGGAGCATCAGATTATATTTAAATCAGTTTGCGCTGTGTTTGTGCAAAGGTGTATGTGGGAGAAAAAGTAATCCATAATGGGTATTCTATTCGGTATGGATTATCTTATTGGTAACAATTTAACACTCAGGTCTAATGAAGTAAGAGAAAAATTTTCTTATAGTGGCATTTATAGATATTAGGATTCCAGGATAGTAATTTTTATTTTTCTTAGTGAAGGGAATGTTAAGATGGCTAGAGCAAAAAAACTTTCATATGGTGCTATTAATATCACAATCCATCCCCATAGTCCTCAAAAATATGTTGAATTATTTAGAGATGCAAGAAAGCTTTTTTTAAACGTGAACGTCCACGGCGATCAGTTTGCGGTATTACAGCATTTCAACCCAATGCATAGAGAACAACTTATAACAGAGCCCTATGAAGGAGAAGTAGTAAAATATACTGATATCAATAAGAACGGCGAATGGTATAGTATTAGCCGTAAAGAGTTGGCTACAGATGAAGAAAAAGAGCAAATTGTCATTCCTGATGATATGAAACCAAATGTTTCTCGGTTTTCATTTATATTCCTCCCCAATGTTCACTTGCTGGTTTACGAAAATCAGCACGCACAAAAGAATATTTCCCCTCGCCAAATGGAGAAGTTTTTAAACACTCTTTTTTCTAATGAAAAGATTAAAGAAAAATATGGGGTTGTAAATGTTACGAGTTTAACAGAACCTGATGCTGTAGAACGAATGTTATCGCTTAAAGGTATTACGCTGTTATCTATGGTAACGCGCAGACCTAATCCAGATGATTTGGTTAGTGCTGAACATGAATTTCAAGAGCGATTTAAAGCTATTGGTGTTATCGAAGAAGATAAAACATATAAAGCTGAAAGAGATGGGCAAATTAAACCTGATAAAAAACTAAAGCGTGATGCTCTGATTGCGGCACGAAATGGTCAGGTTGAAATTAAACGAAAAAATGAGAGTGGCCACGTAGAAAGATTGTCTACTATAGATAAACCGTTACAACGTAGTGCGAGTTATGATCCAGTTGTGACACTACCTATTGCACTCTTGCTACAGGAAGCTTACGCTCTTACAAAAGAATTTATAAGTAAACTGAGGGAATAATGTTAAAAAACAGTATATTGAAGGATTACTGGCATATGTATGGAGGGTGGCGAGCCCTCTGTAAAAGCTGCTATTTCCGAATGTCTGTTGTTATGACTATCATTCTTTATCCTACATGGTCACATGTAGGATGGTGGAATGATATTTTATCCCTAATGCCAAACCTTTTAGGATTTTCTCTAGGTGGGTTTGCAATGTGGATTGCAATAGGTGATGATAATTTTAGAGAATTAATTTCTGGCTCTGAAGAGAATAAAACATCACCTTTTATGGAAGTCAATGCCGCATTTGTACATTTCATTTTTCTTCAAATATTATCTATATTAATTGGTTTAATAGCTAAATCTTATTGTGTTGTTTTACTTGGCGAGTTTTTTTTGCTTAAACAGTATAGCTTAATCTATATCATCTGTCTTAAAGCAGTCAGTGGGCTTGGGTATTTTATCTTCGTATATGCTATTTTTTCTGCATTAGCTGCGGTATTTGCAATATTTAGAGTGTCAAAGTGGTATGATCAGTACTCTGGACATATAAGAAAAAGTAAAAAGAGAAACTAACTTCATTCCATAATACTTGACTAACTGACCAGCTTATTGATTGTTACTACTCTATAAAACTCGTAGTATTTGCAACGATATAGAACCGACTAAATATTTTATTACATCTAAAACAACATCTTAAAATATAACAGAAAGGACATTTCAAGATAACAATAATAACGAAGCCTTATTGAAGACTCCGTTTTAACCTTAGAAATAAAATTCATTTACATTCAATACAATAATTTCCCTATCCAGCCAACAACGCTGTTGTTCTGATTTATATTTATTCAGATGATAACAGCGTGACCAACGCGTAACGCTTTTCGACACGAATATCCACAGCATCCAGCCTTCTGATAACGCCTTTTACCCTGACCAACCGGTAATACACCATTATTGCTGCGGCCCTGCAGAAATCGCAGCAATGGGCGCGCCATCAGAACTGATAATTAAATTTCAACAACAATCCTTTGTCCTGCTGATTATCTTCCTGCCAGTGGTAGGCGTTCAGCCCCAGCGCGCTGTTATTATGTATCCAGTGCATCCCAACCTGGGCGCTGCTGGAAATTTTACTGCCCTGCTGGCTGGCGTTTTTAAAACGTACGCCAAGCTGACTGGACAGGCGGGCATAACCGTTCCGCTCCCGATAGTGCAGGACAGGACCGCCTTCCAGCGTCGCATTGACCATCAGGCCGTTGTCGTTAAACCAGGCAAGATGAACACCGGCTATCGCGTCGACGGCAGTTTTTTCACGGGCATCAAGACGTAAGTTCCACTCACCGGCCCGGCGCTCCCGCAAGGCGTCGGCATGGTGTAAACGCAGATTGAAACCGGCATACGGCTCAATGGTTAACCCCTCGCTCAGAGAGAGCGTTTTACCCAGCGTCGAGGCGAAACGCAGCTCCTGCTGTTCACTGGAGGCATCAGCCTGTCGGCTAACGCCGTCGTAGCGAATGTTGCGCGTGGTATCGAGCTGATGAATTGTTGCATCAAGCTGGTTTTTCCACTGCCAGTCGCCTACGGGCCGCTGGTGATGCAGGCCCAGGAACTGACTATAGCCACCGGTAATACCATCGGAACTGTTGCTGTCACTGCCGTCGATCCGCGCCAGTCCGTAACGCAGGGTAAACTGATGGCTGCCGTAAGTGAAATCCTGCGTCACGGCGACCATGTCATAACGGCCTTTTTCCCCCAGTTCCGCCTGAGGATTGCTGCGTTCTACCACGTTGAAACCCAGCCCGTCTGGTGATTTCAGCGTGTTGTCCGCCATGCGGTCAAAGCGACTGCTCAACATTCTGGCCTGCTTCAGGGCCATCCCGATGTCGCGACCGGAGATCTGTGAAATAGCATGATTCAGAGCGCTGACGGATGCCTGGTTAAGACTGCTGTAAAGCGCGCTGGCCTGATAACCTGACTCCAGCGCCCGGGCAGCCTGCTTCAGGGAGGCATCGCTCACCAGGGTGTCGTAACGTTTTTTGTTCATCACGACGTCAATATTGCCCTGCGCATTTTCAACGCCCTGTGCTGACCAGACGACGCTGGTGGACTGAATCTTCTCCGCCCCGTTCAGGTTGTCGCCAACAATAACATCATCAAAGCGCACCGTCGTGTCGCTGGTCTGCGTGGTGAAAGCGGTATCGACCTGCACCGTTTCCAGACTCAGATTCTGAGCGAACAGAGTCCCCGCCTGGCCGGCGCTTTGCGTACCGATGATGTAATTATTCAGCGCATACTGTTGAGTCGCGTCGCTGCCGTTAACGTAAATTTTTCCCCGGTTGACGATAGTGTCGCTGGAGTTTGCCGTGGTAAACGGTGCGGCTCCGCTGGCATTAACGTGAATGATGCCCTCGCTGTCGTTAATCAGGGTGCTGTTGCCCATACCCCGCATGGCGGTGAGCGTTCCGCTTGCAATACCGTTGTCAGCGCGCAGGGTAATGGTGCCTTTGTTAATGGCAGTGGCGCCGCGGGCGGCGCTGAGCGCGCTACCGCTGTTATTCACTACGATCTCCCCGGTATTCACCAGCGATGCGCCATAGCCGCTGGCGCTCATACCAGCGCCGCCGCCGGAAACGTTAAGCTTACCGCTGTTGGTGGCGGTCAGGCTGCCGCTGGCGCTTTCACTTTCAATGCGTATTCCGGTCGCGCCGCTACCGCTGATGGTCATGGTGCCGTTCTGCCTTACGCTGCCGCCCAGGCTGGCTTCGGCATCAATGCCGGTAGCGTTGGCGCCAACCACGAAGTTATTACTGTTCTGCGTGACCTGAAGGTAGTTGCCGTCAATATCAAAGGCGCTGGCGATAACGTCGTCGTCGCGCCAGGTACCGTTCAGAGAGGAGACATCCACCGTGGCGGTATTGCCGATGGTGAGCTGCGCCTTCTGACCGTCGATGGCGATGCCTGTGCTGTCCCAGCCGGACACGGTAAGTGCGCCAAGCACGGATACGCTGGCGTTAGCGCCTTCGATATCCATCGCATGCGCGCCATTAGTGGCGGTAGTTTTACTGGATGCTGCCAGCGTAACGCTGCTGTCAGCGCCATTAAGCTCCAGCACAGTTGCGTCATTGCCGTTGGCTACCAGATTTCCGGCGATATTCACGGTGGCCTGGCGACCGCTGACAAACAGGGCGGTTGCGTCATTTTGCGCGGTGGTGGTGGCGCCGGTCAGCTGCGAGATATGCAATCCCTGGCCGCTGGCCCTGGCAGTATATTGGTTATTGCCGCTAACCGAACTGCTGGTATCAATATTCAGGGTGCCGCCTGGCTGGTTAAAGGTAAAAGAAGAGACATTGGTTCCGCTGCTATTTAAATGGGCGCTGAAGCTATCGCTGGTTACGCCAGGATTATCACCGTTATTGCCCTGTCCGGAATTGCCGCCGTTATTATTGTTGCCGTTATTATGGCTATTCCAGCGGTCAATAACCGATTGCGGCGTACCCGCAGGCCAGGCGCCGTTGCGTACGTAATACTCTACGTAATCATCGTAGTCGTCGAAGTCATTATCATCGTTATCATTATCGCCTCCGCCACCGCCGCCTGCGGCAATGGCTATTCCGGTCGCCGCGAGCGCTGCGCCGCCGCCAACCCACCACCACAGCGAACTGCTCTCATGATTTTCAGCACAGTTTGCCGGAAGCTTTTCCCGTTCGGCGGCAGTGAGTTTTTGCAGATTATCCGGGCAACTTGCAGCCTGACTACTGACAGATGTCGCTCCCAGAGAAAGCGAAATAACGCAGGAAAGAATTTTTTTATTCATACCGTTCCTTAATGTGATTGTCCTTATACAAAGAGCCTGACAGCTAAAAGCTCCGGAATAGGTTGAATTACATTTCACCCGTCTTAAGAAATGCTTAACGTGTCGCGAATGAATGTCAGGAACGGCATAAATGAGATGTTGATCCGAAATGCTCTATCGGATAAGCAAGCGTATTGAGGCAATTTTCGGATTAAAGCGCTATTTATTCCCCCTTTATTAATATTGATTTCCATTATAATTTGTACCTTTGTGCGCTAAATTTATGGATGAATCATGCGACTTACCGTTAATACATTTCTTCTGATTTTCTCCCTGTCCCTCGCGGCGTGCTCCCTGTGGGTCGCCAGCCATGCAGAGTGGTATTGGGGGGTAATCGCTATCTGGTTTTACGCCCTGATCAACAATATGCCCTTTGCGATTATGCATGAAGCGGTACACGGGGTAGCGTCCCGCCATGACTGGGGGAATCGACTTATTGGCGTTGTGGCCGGCTGGGCGTTTCCGACGTCATTTTTATTACAGCGCCGCGCCCATCTTAATCATCACGACAATAACCGCACCGACGGCGAACTATACGATTACTACCTTACCCATCAGCCCAAATGGCTGCGTAACGTCTGGCTGTACGGGGGGAATTTACTCGGTCTGTATTATTTCTGCGTGGTGCTGGGCAATGCAATATGGCTGGTCGCGTGGTGGTTTTACCGCTCTGATGTATTTGTAAAAAAAATAGGTCCTGCTCTAGGCTTTGGCTCGCAAATCCCGGAACTGATCAAACTGCCGCCGCTGGCTGTATGGTGTGAACTGGCGCTGGCCTTTGGCTATCAGGCGCTTCTCTTCTGGCTGCTGGATTTACATATCCTGAGCTATATCGCCTGCCTGTGGGCCTTTGGTCTGCACTGGTCAGCGCTACAGTATGTCAATCATGCCTGGACGCGCCGGGATATCAAAAATGGCGCGTGGAATCTGAAGGTCCTGCCCATTTCACGCTGGCTGGCGCTCAACTATTACTGTCACCTGGCGCATCATCAGCACCCCGCCGCGCCCTGGTACAAACTCCCTTCGCTGATTGACGATCAGGCCAGACCCACGTTCTGGCGCATCTATTTTAGCCTCTGGCGTCATGGCGTACGCCCGGCGCCGCCTATGGGCGCGCCTGCTGACATGGCATTTGTGTTTCCGGCAGAAGCCGCCAGAAAATGATGAAATCGCCCTTTCGCTCCTGCTGGCGAAAGGGCATTTCCTGTCCGCTGACGTCATGACAGTGGACATGGTCGATGAGGGCTAGCTTTTACTTTTTCTTCTGAACAGCAAAAAGCCAATAAGCAAACCAACAACAACTCCGCCGCCGCCCGCGCCATACATGACCTTCGTGATTGCGTTTGTGGCCTCGTTGATCAGTGGATTGTCGACAAAATTGGTGCCGAAGTGAATGGTTCTGATTTTCCAGTGCCCCTCTTCCAGCACCACGGTTGCCGTCCAGCGAGTGGGAATATCATAGCTACGGCCATCGTTGAGGAGATATTTCTCCACTCCTTTTCCGTACACCACTCCCCAGTTTCTGTCGGCAGAGAGCTCAGTTTGCGTATCTGCCGTTATAGAAATATGCATGCTCTTAAGGAAATTATCTTTGCCAAACCATTTATGGAAATAAGGCACAATCCCCGCTTTTCCGTGTATAAATTCCTGAGTAATCGGGGTGGCGCGCAGCTCCTTGCTTAATACAGGCAGCATTTTGTCATACTCACCGGTATTGATGGCCGATTCCACCAGCCCAACGGCCTGACGAAGCTCACGATGAATAGCGTCATCAGAATTGCTGGCAAATACGTTAAAGCTGACCAGCGTTAAGAGAATAAGGACGATTTTTTTCATAAACTTTCCCTGTGAAATAAGAGACGAGTAGCGACAGCAGGAAGCCAGTCGCGATATCCAGCAAATGATGCTGATGAACAAACAGCGTGGATAAGGCAATGACAATAAACCAGAAACAGAGCGCGACCGGGATCCAGCCCCTGGTTGTACGTGAGACAGCGGCTACCGCACACCATGACCATGCGACATGTAGAGACGGCACCAGATTATGCGGCCTGTCCAGCGTAAACAAATGACTGAACAACGCCCGATATAAAGGCGCGTCAGGTAACTGGCGAACAAAGCCCAGACGGGCCGGAAACAGTAAGAAAACGATCGCGGCGGCAACGGTAACCACCATCAACTCAATCGCCAGCCGCTTTTGTTGCTGAAGGTTTAAAAAGAAAAGCGGCACGAGAACGATCAAGTACATCGACAAGTATCCCCAGATAAACTGAGGGATAAACGGAACAGACAGCTCAGCAGGCAGCCACAGCGCCAGCGTGTCGCTGCGGGTGGCGGTATAAGCATTAATGGTGGGATAAAGACCAAAAAACACCACCGAAACCGGCACCATCCACAGCAGATAATATTTTAAACGCGTGGCAAAAGGTTCTTTCATAATGTTTTACCTCAGCCCAAACCGCATCCGGTGTTTCTTATGCACCTCTTTACGAAACAACAGCGTATAGCGCCAGAAAGCGCTCATTCTGGCAAACGACTGAAAAGTCATACGTAAGTCAGAAAAACGCCGAACGATCGACGGAAGGGTATTGAAACGACTCCGCGCCTGGTGACACAAATCGGTTAATGTTTCAGGGGAGATGCCCTGCGGCTGAAACGCCGCCTGATTAAAGCGATATTCAGGATGCAGCCACCAGCGTCCGTCAAATAATAACCGACCCTGCTGCTGTAACTGGTGATATAACGGGGTATTCGGATAGGGCATCAAAATATTATATGCCGCAAAAGCGAAGCGATTTTGCAGCGCAAAATCGACGGTGCGCGCAATGCTTTCCGGCGTGTCATGATCATAACCGAGCGTAAACGCAGCCCAGGTTTGCAGACCAAAATCCCGCAACGCTGCGATCTCATCGCGATAATGATTGAAGCCCCGGACGTTAGGCGATTTTCTGGCATCGTGCAGGCTGGCCGGGGTGATTGACTCAAATCCCATTACGTTGCCCCAGCAGCCACTCCGCTCCATTAACGTCATTAACGGCCGGTTCTGCGTCACATCCAGGCTGGCCTGACTGATCCAGTTTATTTTGAGGGGAATAAGCGCATGGCAGAGTTCCGCCAGGGCGTGATGGTCTGAAGCGATATTGTCATCGACGAAGAAAATAAAATGGCTCTTCTGCGCTGTAATTTCCCGGACAACTTCGTCAACCTGTCGCAGATAGTGCCGACGGCCAAAATACTGGCTGACGGCGCAAAAGCGACAGGCAAAGCGACAGCCGCGGGAAAACTGCATCAGGTTAATCGGCAGATAACCTTTGCCGCTAAAGATCTCCCGCCGGGGCAATAAACAGCGCTGGCAACCATCGACCTGCCCGACGCCGACGGGGGCATCATAACGCGGTTTGAGACGGGCGGCGCGCGCATCTTCAATCATCTCCTGCCAGCGCGTCTCCGCATCGCCAGTGAAGACGCTGTCAGCATGCAGCGCAACCTCTTCCGGCAGGAGCGTGGCATGAATCCCCCCCATCACCACCTTTACGCCCCGCTGACGGTACTCATCGGCGATTTCGTAGGCCCGGCGGGCGGTAAAGGTTTCGACGGTGATCGCCACCAGATCGGTCTGTTCGTCATAAGGAATGCGCTCCATGCGATCGTCATACAGCACCACCTCGACATCCGGCGGCGTCAGCGCGGCAAGGATACCCAGCATTAAAGGTTCCATCCGTCCTTCGTCAACGTACAGGCTGTGCTCTTTGCGGCCAATATTGGGCTTTATTAACGTCAGCTTCATTCCATTTCTCCCAGACGTTTTCCTTGTTTGCGGGCAATCTCTTTGTGCGAGACCCAGTTCGCCAGTAACGCAATCAGCGTGTTTCTCCATTGACGCGCCCGGTTAACGCGCAATAGCCTGCGGGCAATAGAGGGATAGCTGTAAAACTGCGTTCTGGCCCAAAAGCACAGTTCGGTAAGCGTCCGGGCGGACATTCCTTTGGGGGTAAAAATCGGATCGCCATAGCGGTAGTCAGGATCGACCCACCAGCGCGGTGATATTAATCGCCCCTCCGCCTCCAGTCGCTGATACAGCGCACTGCCGGGCGTCGGGATCAGCAGATTGAAATTAGCGATCTCCAGCCGTGTCTCCTGGGCAAACGCCAGGCACTGGCGCACGGTATCGGGCGTATCGCCGTCATAGCCAAAAATAAAGGTGCCATAGACACAGATCCCGCGCGCGTGAAGCGCGCGGATAACCCGGCGATAGTCTCCCGCCGCGTGGTTCCACTGTTTGCCCATTTGCCGGAGGTTGGCAGGATTAAGGCTTTCAAATCCCATCAGGACAAACCCGCAGCCTGCCTGCGCAAGCCGATCCAGCAATGCCTCATCCCGCGCGACATCAATACTGATCTGGCATCCCCAGCGACGCTTTAAGGGGATCAGGGCTTCCAGCAGACTCTCCAGTTTTTTACGGCTGGCAAACAGATTATCATCCACAAAAGCGATAAAACGGTCGCCGGGCAGCGCGTCAATCTCCGCCATTATCTGTTCGACCGGACGCGTGCGAACGCCATCAGGATAAAAGGCGTGAATAGAGCAGAAATCGCAGGCAAAACGGCAGCCGCGCGAATACTGAACCAGGGCAAGCGGTGCGTAACGCTTGCCGGAAAAAATCGAGCGGTCCAGCCGATAATCCTCCAGCCCCCGCTGCCGCGAACCCTCATAGCGGGGTTGCAGCGTGCCGCGTTCAGCATCTGACAGCAGTTGCTCCCACGTGCCCTCGGCATCGCCCGTCACCACGCTGTCCGCATGCTGCGCCACTTCATCCGGCATAAACGTCGCATGAAATCCGCCCATCACAACCTTAATGCCCTGCTGACGGTAACGATCGGCAAGCTGATAACCGCGGCGGGCAGTAAACGTTTCTATTGAGATAGCAACGAGATCGGCGCCCGGCAGCCGCTCCGGAAGAGACTCAAGCCGCTCGTCGTAAAAGTCGATATCATGCCCCGGCGACCGCGCGGCAAGGATCGCCATCGACAGCGGCGTCATGGCATCTTTCGTCCGGTAGTCCCCCATATTGGGATAAATCAGCGCAATCCTCATAGCAGCGCAATTTCCGGCCAGACGATACGATTATCCCACTCCGGTCGGGCGATAAGATCCACGCCATAAAGCCGGGTGCGGTAAACCGTTGCTCGTGTATCCTTAATGAGCTTTCGCACTCCCGGCAGGGCAGCAGGCAACCCCAGCGTCACAATCGGCGTGCTGCTCAACACCAGCGCATCTTCAATAAGCGCCAGTAGCGGCGCGTCATCATCTGCGGCGAAAAAAGCCAGGAAGCTTTGATCCAGGGTCTGACCGGTTGCCGGCAGCGTTACCCGGCCAGTCACTCTGGCGTAGCCGTTATACAGCGGCCGCAGCAGACGCGTACGCGACGAATAACCGGCAACCAAAACCTGTTTAAACGCCTGCTGATTCCACAATACCGCACAGGCTTTCAGCGAATTGACGTCACCGTATCCCAGCACCGTTGCGCCGGAATTAAGCAGCCAGTCCGCATCCACCTCAGGCGCCAGCTGTCGCTGCACGGCGCGACGGCGGTAATATTCAGCAACCGCGTGATAACGCTCTGCGGGCATGATGCGCCACAGGTTATGCTGCCGCCCCCGCCTGTGGCTTATTGCCAGCGAACACATCTCCCCCAGATAGCGATATTCAGGCAGACCCGCAACGCCACGCTCCAGCAAACGTAATGCGCTGTGATTGTCCGCGGCGATACTGGTATAGCAGCGCGTCGGCGGCGGAAGCTGGCGCAGATACTGAAATCCCGCTTTCAGGACGCGAATACGATGACGATGGTCCGGGATAATGCGCAGACTGCCAAGATAACCAAGCTTCTGCGGCTCTCCATTCGCAAAACCCGCATGTTCGGTCAGTCGGCACATCCCGACGGCGCGCGCCTCCTCCAGCGCCAGCGCGGTATGCGCGACGCCGAATTCACTTTGCGGCGAGAAGTAGGTCGGGCGACGCGTCATCACCAGATCGATATCGCCCTGCATGGCGTTCTCTTCGAGCAGGCGTAACAGACAGGCGTCTCGTTCCGGCGTGGCGGTCACAACCTGCATTATCTGACCTCCAGCAGCGTGCCCTGCCACTCTTCATCGCCCAGCGGATAGCCGTTGCGGGCGCCAACCTCGTTATGATGCAACAGATTGATAGGGAAGTAATTTCGCCACATGAAAAAGTCGCTACGATTGCGCCAGCTTCGCTGAAATATCGATTGCCAGCTATAAAAGGCTTTTCTGGCCGCCAGACAGCCCTCTGTTACCTGCTGCGGCGTCAGCCCGTTCGGGAAGAAAGGCAATTCGTTGTAGCGATAGGCGTCGTCCAGCCACCATGATTCAAAACGCAGGCGTTTCTCCGCCGCCAGCCTTGCATAGAGCGGCGTGCCCGGAAATGGCGTCATATGGTTGAACGCGGCAATATACATGCTTTGCTCGCGCGCAAACTCAACCGCCTCGCCAAACGACTCCAGCGTATCGTGGTCGTAGCCAAAGACAAAGGTGCCATAAACCGCAATCCCATGGCGGCGTAAATTGGCCAACGCGCGGCTAAAACCGCCTTTCATCGTGTTAACCCGCTTGTTCATCAACAGCAGGTTTTCCTCATTCAGCGACTCAAAGCCAATCAGTACGCCACGACATCCGGCCCGCGCCAGCTCCTGTACAAAACCTTCATCATGGGCGGCATTAATACTCATCTGCGTTACCCAGCGCACGTTAGCCTGCGCCAGTGCGGGAAGCACCTCGCGGCTTTCGCGTAAGCTGCCGGCAAAATTATCATCCACAAAGAAAAAGAGCTTCTTATGCGCTTTGAGTGAATTCAGTTCGCCAAGAACGCTGTCGATATCGCGTCTACGGTAACGACGCTGGTAAAAAGTTTGTACTGCGCAAAACTCGCAGGGAAAACGGCAGCCGCGCCCCGTTTCGATCAGCCCGATCGGCAGATACCGCTTCCCCTGAAACAGGCTACGATCAACACTCACCTGCCGCAGATCGGTTTGTTGCCCCTCATAACGAGGTTTGAGCGTGTGGTGACGTAAGTCGTCAATCACCTCAGCCCAGACCGATTCCGCTTCGCCGGTCACGATGGTGTCAGCAAAGCGCGCCGCCTCGTCAGGAACCAACGTCACATGAAAACCGCCCATCACCACCGGCACGCCGCGGCGACGATACTCGCTGGCGATCTGATACGCGCGCCGGGCGGTATAGGTCTCAACGGGAATCGCCACGGCATCCGTGGGCTCATCATAAGGAATATGCTCCAGCCGATCGTCATAGAAACGGGTTTCGACGGAGGCGGGCGTTAATCCCAGCAGCGCCGCAACGGGTAGCGGCTCCATTTGCCAGGAGCGCAGGTAGGGCTCATTTTTACGGTGTCCAATCGCCGGATAGATAAACGTCAGCCGCATCAGTCACGCCCCCGCTCTGGTGAGTATTCAATGGGCCAGTCGCAGGTATAAAACTCATGCAAATGGTGCGCATAAAAGCGATATCCCAGATTCGCCGTCAGCGCCAGCGGCTGGAAATTCTTCGCATTCCATAATCGTCTGGCAATGCTGCGATAGCGATAGACCTTCTTCCATGCGCGTTCATGGCCCAGTTCCAGTTCGCGCACGCTCATCCTCTTCGGCTGAAAGACCACGTGCTGCGCATCGTACAGCGACCAGTCTCTGGTCAGGATACGTTTTTCCTCTTCGAGGCGACGGTAGAGCGGCGTACCGGGGAATGGCGTCAGCACCGAGAAACGCGGCAGATCGATCCCGGCATCAATAGCCAGCTCGACCGTGCGGTCAAACACATCCGTGGTATCGTGATCAAGGCCAAAGACAAAGCAGCCCTGTACAGAAATGCCGAGCCGGTGCAGATCGCCAATCAGCGTTTTGTAATCCACTGAACCGTTGAATTTCTTACCAGCATCTTTCAGACTGCCATCGCTGATCGTTTCCAGCCCCAGCAGCAGCCCTTTGCAGCCGCTTCTTGCCATCAGCTCCATCAGTTCGCGATTGTGGGCAATCAGCACGGTTGAAAGGCCGAACCACTTTACGTTCAGCGGGATCAGGGCGTTGAACAGCGCTTTCGCATAACCGATATCCGAGACAAGATTGAGGTCAATAAAGATAATCTTGCGCTTCCCGGTACGGGCGACAAACTGGCGAATGTCATTAATCACCCACTCGACAGGATGCTGAAACTGTTTTCTTCCCCATGCCGACGGCGCCACGCAGAATTCACAATTATGCGTGCAGGAGCGGGTGGCCTCAAAAACGGACTGGGTCAGGAAGTGTTTACTGTCAAAACGTTCGCGCTGCGGAAAAGGCAGTTGCGGATCGTCAAGGTGGAAATCATCGCCCTGCTGATAGAGCGGTTGCAGGTTGCCATGCAGAAAATCAGCGATAAGTTTCGGCCAGCTTTGCTCTGCATAGCCCACGCACAGACTGTCGGCGTGGCAGGCGGCTTCCTGCGGCAACAGGGTCACGTGCGGTCCCCCGAGGACAACGGTCATCCCCTTCTCGCGAAAACTGGCCGCCAGCGCATACGCGCGCGGCGCGGTGCCGGTAATCACCGTCATACCAATCAGATCGGCCTCAAGATCCGCGGGGATTTCGCTGATGCTTTCGTCAATCAGGGTAATGTCCACCGGCAACGTGTCCGGCACCAGCGCCGCCAGCGTCGTCAGGGTGAGCGGCTGATAGCGCAAAGATCGTTTGAAAATGCCGCCCCGGCTGCGATACAGCGGCCCTTTTGGCGAAATCAGCACCAGCTTCATTTTCCGCTGCGGGCCGTAGATGAGATTATCCATATCTTTTTATACTCCAGTCTGCAAGGCATCACGCCAGTCATCGGCGGCGAAAATCACGGGAATTTTTATATCTCCCAGCCGTTTGCCCTGCTGCTGTCGCCAGCGCAAATAACGGTCGGCGGGGTGGTCGATAAACAGGCAACGCAACGGCGCAAGCTGGCCCAGCCGCCGGGCGTAGTGATATTGCGGATTATCGCGCAAGCGCTCTTCAATACTGCTAAGGTACGGCGCATTGCGCTCGCGAAACGCCTTGTCCAGCAGCAGCACGTAGCCGGGCGCGGCGGTATCCTGCGCCAGAGCGGCAAAACCACGCAGAGGAGCGAGACAACGGATGACAAACGGTTCCGTCAGCTTTTCGCCAACCATATCGCTGTATACCCCGCCACGTCCGCAGAAACGCAGCGCAGGAATGCCGTCACTCTCGCCGGTACACCTCACCCGATCGCCCGTATGATAGCGATACAGGCCGCTGTTGGTGGTAACAATCACGTGATATTCCACACCGACAACCAGTTCATCAGCCAGAAATATCGCGCCATTATCGTCAATAAATTCGTAAAAGTTGCTGTCGATGCACAGCGTGGGTTGCCCGTGCCTGTCCGGCACGCTGATGACCGCTTCGGTAGAAAGCAAGCCCTTAGGCTGGAGGCTGACGCCCGGGAAAGAGTGCATCACCTCACTGGCCAGGGTTTGCGAGGCCGCATCCGCCCAGCAGCTTATGACCGCCAGTTCAGGCCATAGCAGACGGCTATCAGGCGCAAGAAGATAACGTTGATAGCGGCATAACGCGTCCGCGTCAGCGCAAAGTGCATGTCCGGCGACCTCTCCACCGTGGGTCAGCACGCTGAGCAGCGCCTGCCGACGCGTTTGCAGCCCCGCCAGCAGCGAAGTAAGAAAAGCCGGGCTCCAGACCGAAATCAGCCTCAAATCGCGGCAGCGCAATAAATAGTAGAGCGTGAGCAACTGCCAGTCGTCGATCTCTTCCACATCGCCGACGCTCAGCGGTACGGCAGACAGTGCGGCAAACGCCGCGAGGTTATCCTCTCCCAGGTAAAGCGCATCACCAGCGCCTACGGGCAGACCGCAGCAAGTCGTCTCCCTGCGGGTCGCGACCGGGCTTAAAGCCCAGTAGACGTATCCGTCCGTCAGTTGATACTCGCGAATCACCTCGCCCAGCCAGCCGATGAGCGCATAGCGGAAATCCGCCAGACCGCGCGCCGAATAGGGGATGAGTTTTCCGCCGCTGTGGCTGCCGCCGGTGCGCTCAAATGCCAGCACATCGTTACAAAAGAGTACGTTTTGCTCTCCCTGTACAAGGCGTTCGATCCAGGGAACCAGCATTTCATAATCAACAATGGGGACGCATTGTTGAAACGCCTTGATGGTCGCGATCGCGGCAAATCCCTTCTCTTTACCGTAACACGCATTCTGGTTGGCTCTCAGGCAGTCCATTAACCATCTCGTTTGCCGCTCGCGCAGCGTCCCCTGCCGCTGAGAAAATTGTTGCTTAAAATGGCGCCAGAAAGGAGCGTTACTCATGGAATAACTCCTTCTCCGGATGGGTAAACCATTTTTGATATCGGGAAGCAAAATTATCCTGCGCAAGCTCACACAGGCATACCAGTTCATGACCGCGAGCGTAACAGGGATTTTTGCGCAAAAAGAAATCGACTTCCGCCCGCTCACGCAAAGCGGTGGGGATGTGGGCCATCGCCTCTTTCAGATAACCATACCGGGAAGGACACTCCACCACACCGCTTGCCGCATTATAAAGCGGGCCAAATTTTTCCATCGCCAGACGGCTGGCTAATTGTTGCAATTCTGGCTCATTTCGCTGCCAGTGAGGGTAAAATGTCCGGGCAAACACTTTCAGGGTCTTATAGGTTCTGACGCCCTTAACCAACAGAAACCAGTACAGTTTTTTATCGGGTGCTTGCGCTTTAAGCAACCCCATCCGCATTATCCATACCCGGTGGAGTACCTGCTGTTGCCAGTGTTCCGGCATGACGATGGTATCGCCGGAATAAACGATAACAGCCTGCTGCCGTTCATAAAACTGGACATTACTGAAGCCCACAAGCTGCCCCTTATATTCAAGAAGCAGGGTTTCATCTTTATTCTCCAGGTCGGCAAGGAAACGGCAAACATCGCTCCCCGCATAGAACTGAAAATAAATTTCAGCCATCTGTTTGCGCCTGGTATCTGACAGTGTCGATATTTTTTGGAAATATGCCCGGTAATCGGCCATTAACAGCATCCCTGTAATTTAGCGTACCGACATTCAGCTGGCAGAACTCACTCAGCCATGAAGAAATGTTGTACCTGAAACATTCGCCTTTCAGAAAAACCTTATAACACGTTGATTAAAAAGCGCATAGTGCGATGGTCACTCAATTTGAACCATCCAGCAAATCGCTGTCTCCCGTCTGACAAACCAGCGTATCCGGAAAATCTTTGCCGAATTTCAGCATCAGATTAAGATTATCCCCGTCCCTCTCCAGAAGCTGCGTGGGCTGTAAACAATCAATGGTCCGCGAGCGTAATAAACTCCAGCCTCCGTCACGTTCAGGACGTTTTCGCAACGTCGATAACGAGACTTCCAGAGAAAAATTATCGCTGAGATTCCACTCTTTTAGCGGCCCCAGCTGATAGGTAAATTGTTCAATTGAACGACTGTCAGTGAAGTAGCCATAGGCCCTTTCGAGGATCGTTAATGGCTGTCTGTATTTAATATTAATGATATTGATGCCAGGCCGGATATTGCCGCTAAAAGCCGCCTGATACAGCGGGAATTGATCGTCGCCAGGGAATGGCGATGTCCAGGTGTGTGATTCATCCAGCGTTACGATTGCCGGGCGAAGCGTTCCGGTCACACTCGCCTGAACCGGCACCTTTTCTGGCAAAATAAAAATAAACGCCAGCTCTGCCCGGATAGCCGAGCGAATAAAATAAACGGCCTGAACGTCGCAATGCTGATAGTTACAATCAATATTCAGCTTTTCTTTCTCCACGGTCAGCTGATCCGTTTGTGGAGAACTTAAAGTAAAGGAGGGAGGATAATGAATATGCATCGGCGCACGCATATTTGCCTGCGTCATCGTGCAAAACAGTAATAACGTCGCGATCGCCACAAGACGAGTTTTAAGCACAGGAACTCCATTTCCAGTTATGCCACCAGCCAGCATCCATACATATAGCCTGACGAATGATTTTATAGCCTCTTCGGTGGTGTGACCAGCGCGGGGGGAGAGATAAAACGCGGAGATATTCCGAAAATTCAATATCATCCGCCAGACCACCGTAAAGTTTTAATTACACATACTCTTTGAACAAAAAATCGTTTCCTCTTTGCGCCAGTCGCGGTAATCTCACGGTAGCTGTCTGAATATCAGCCGCAATGTGTACAATATTATTTCCATTCTAATAACTAAAAATCAGTACTGACAGGATATTTATGGACTCCACTCTTATCTCCCCCTCTGCGCAGGAGGCAACGCCTTCACTTCATCGTGCCCGCCGCGCCGCGCTGGGCAGCTTTGCTGGCGCGGTTGTCGACTGGTACGACTTTTTACTTTACGGCATTACCGCTGCGCTGGTGTTTAACAGCGAATTTTTCCCGCAGATCAGTCCGGCAATGGGCACGCTTGCCGCATTTGCCACCTTTGGCGTCGGCTTCCTGTTCCGTCCGCTGGGTGGGGTGATTTTTGGCCACTATGGCGATCGCCTGGGACGCAAGCGGATGCTGATGCTTACCGTCTGGATGATGGGTATCGCCACCGCGCTGATCGGTATTTTGCCCTCCTTCGCCACCATCGGCTGGTGGGCGCCGGTCATACTGGTTTTATTGCGGGCGATTCAGGGCTTTGCCGTCGGCGGCGAATGGGGCGGCGCAGCCTTATTGTCCGTCGAAAGCGCGCCAGAAAATAAAAAAGCGTTTTACAGCAGCGGCGTGCAGGTCGGTTACGGCGTCGGCCTGTTGCTCTCCACCGGCCTGGTTTCGGCAATCAGCTATCTCACCACCGATGAGCAGTTCCTCAGCTGGGGCTGGCGACTGCCGTTCCTGTTCAGCATCGTACTGGTGCTGGGCGCGCTATGGATAAGAAACGGCATGGAGGAGTCTGCGGAGTTTGAGCAGCAGAAGCAAAAGGCGCCGGAAGAGAAAAAACGCCTGCCGGTGCTCGAAGCGCTGGCGCGTCACCCTGGCGCATTTTTGAAAATTATCGCCCTGCGCCTGTGCGAACTACTCACCATGTATATCGTCACCGCCTTCGCGCTGAACTACTCAACGCAAAACCTCGGTCTGCCACGTGAGCTTTTTCTCAACATCGGCCTGTTAGTCGGCGGGCTTAGCTGTCTGACCATCCCCTGCTTCGCCTGGCTGGCGGACCGTTTTGGACGGCGGCGCGTCTATATTACCGGAGCGCTGATTGGCTCGCTCAGCGCGTTTCCGTTCTTTATGGCGCTTGAAGCGCAATCCCTGTTCTGGATTGTGTTCTTTTCGATCATGCTCGCTAATATCGCCCATGACATGGTGGTCTGCGTACAGCAGCCGATGTTCACCAGCATGTTTGGCGCGGGATACCGCTACAGCGGCGCTGGCGTCGGCTATCAGGTGGCAAGCGTCGTCGGCGGCGGCTTTACCCCTTTTATCGCTGCCGCTCTGGTGACCTTTTTCGGCGGCAGCTGGCACAGCGTCGCCATCTATCTGTTGGCAGGCTGCCTGATTTCGGCCCTCACCGCACTGTTAATGAAAGACAAACACCACGCCTGAAAAAAGCTGCGAGGGCCTTTCGACTCTCGCAGCGTCGTCAATAATCTCACTTTTGTTTCCTCATCGCCTGGCATACTATCGGGTGAGCAGTAGACCTGTTAAACAAGGAGACACAAATGAAAAATAAGGGCTCCGGCCTGACGCCTGCGCAGGCGCTGGAAAAACTTGATGCCCTGTACGAACAGTCGGTGCAAGCGCTGCGCAACGCTATCGGCAAGTACATTGAAACGGGAGAGCTCCCCGATCTCACTGCCCGCAGTAAAGGTCTTTTTGTTTATCCATCGCTATCGGTAAGCTGGGACGGTAACGCCACCAATCCGCCGAAAACCCGCGCCTACGGTCGCTTTACCCATGCAGGTTGCTATACCACCACTATCACCCGACCAACGCTGTTTCGCCGCTATCTTGAAGAACAGCTTACGCTGCTTTATCAGGACTACGACGCGCATATTATTGTCGAACCCTCGCAGCATGAGATCCCCTATCCCTACGTGATAGACGGTTCGGAACTGACGCTGGACCGCTCCATGAGCGCAGGGCTCACGCGTCATTTTCCGACCACGGAACTGGCGCAGATTGGTGATGAAACGGCAGACGGGATTTATCACCCTGCTGAATTTTCACCGCTGTCGCACTTCGATGCCCGCCGGGTTGATTTCTCGCTGGCGCGACTGCGGCACTACACGGGAACGCCCGTGGAGCACTTCCAGCCGTTCGTGTTGTTCACCAACTACACCCGTTATGTGGATGAGTTCGTCCGCTGGGGATGCAGCCAGATCCTCGATCCGAATAGCCCGTATATCGCCCTTTCCTGTGCGGGCGGCATCTGGATCAACGCCGAAACGGAAGCGCCGGAAGAAGCCATTTCCGATCTGGCGTGGAAAAAACATCAGATGCCCGCCTGGCACCTGATTACCGCTGACGGCCAGGGCATTACGTTAGTGAATATTGGCGTCGGACCTTCTAACGCGAAAACGATCTGCGATCACCTGGCGGTGCTGCGTCCGGACGTCTGGCTGATGATTGGTCACTGCGGCGGTCTGCGTGAAAGCCAGGCAATTGGCGATTACGTACTCGCCCATGCCTATCTGCGCGACGACCAGGTCCTGGATGCGGTACTGCCGCCGGATATCCCGATCCCGAGCATTGCGGAAGTGCAGCGTGCGCTGTATGACGCCACGAAGATGGTCAGCGGTATGCCGGGTGAGGAGGTCAAACAGCGTCTGCGTACCGGTACGGTAGTGACTACCTCCGATCGCAACTGGGAGTTACGCTACTCTGCCTCAGCGCTGCGGTTTAACCTGAGTCGCGCGGTGGCGATCGATATGGAGAGCGCCACCATCGCCGCGCAGGGATACCGCTTCCGCGTTCCTTACGGCACGCTGCTGTGTGTCTCCGATAAGCCGCTGCACGGCGAGATCAAACTGCCCGGTCAGGCAAACCGCTTTTACGAGGGGGCGATTTCCGAGCACCTGCAGATTGGCATTCGCGCCATTGACCTGCTGCGCGCTGAGGGCGATCGTCTGCATTCACGCAAGCTGCGCACCTTTAACGAACCGCCCTTCCGCTGATTTCTGGCGAACGCAGAAAAGCAAAAAGCCCGCTAAAAAGCGGGCTTCTTAAATATGGCTCCTCTGACTGGACTCGAACCAGTGACATACGGATTAACAGTCCGCCGTTCTACCGACTGAACTACAGAGGAATCGTGTGAACGGGGCGCATATTAACGATGCCCGCGGTTAATGTCAAAGCCTGAATACGCAATCTCGTTCGTTTGCCGAAATATTCAACATTTCGTTGTTTATTCAGACGCAACGGGCGTTTTGGCGCTCTTTTTATGCTCCGGACGCGGATATTTCCATAACCAGCGACCGCTGACCATACGCCAGTAAAACAGCGCCGCACGCACCGCCCAGTCGAAAAACATTCCGAGCCAGACCCCGACGACGCCCCAGCCAAGCACAATCCCCAACGTATAACCGGCCACCACGCGACAGCCCCACATACCCAGCATGGATACCCACATCGCAAAACGCGCATCACGCGCACCTTTGAATCCGGAAGGTAAAACCCATGAAGCCGCCCAGATCGGCATAAACGCGGCGTTAAGCCAGATAAGGATCACCACAACGTCTTTAACTTCCCGATCGTGAGTGTAAAACGAGGCCATTAGCCCGGCAAAGGGAGCGCTTAGCCATGCGATCGCCGTCAGTCCAATGGTCGAAAGCCAGAACACGTGACGTAACTGGATTTCCGCCTGCGCAATCTGCCCGTTACCTAACCGTCTTCCGGTGATGATGGTCGAGGCCGACCCCAGCGCGTTCCCCGGCAGGTTAATCAGCGCGGCAATAGAAAAGGCAATAAAGTTGCCGGCAATCACGCTGGTGCCCATCCCGGCGACAAACATCTGCGTTAACAGCTTACCGCCGTTGAAAAGAACCGACTCAATGCTGGCGGGAATGCCTATCCCCATCACCTCCCAGATAATGGCGAAATTAAGCGGTTTAAAATAACTCTTGAGCGGAATACGCAGCGCCGGGTTAAAGCCAATCATTAGCACCCAGATTATCGCCACCGCGCCGATATAGCGCGAAATGGTCAGCCCTAACCCTGCGCCGACAAAACCCAGCCCTTGCCACGAAAAAAGGCCGTAGATCAGGATGCTGCTGATGATGATGTTGAGGATATTCATCCCGCCATTGATCAGCAGCGGAATTTTTGTATTCCCTGCGCCGCGCAGCGCGCCGCTGCCAATCAACGCAATAGCGGCGGCGGGATAGCTAATCACCGTTAATTCCAGATAGGTAAGCGCCAGCGCCTTTACTTCAGCCGTCGCTTCACCGGCGACAACGTCAATAATTTGCGCGCCAAAGTAGTGGATAACCGCAGCCAGAATGGCGGCGAAAAGCGTCATGATCACCAGCGATTGTCTGGCAGCGGCGCGGGCGCGTCTGCGATCGCGCTTACCCAGGCTGAACGCCACCACTACCGTCGTACCAAGATCGATAGCCGCGAAAAAAGCCATGATGACCATATTAAAGCTATCGGCCAGCCCCACGCCCGCCATCGCTTCTTTACCCAGCCAGCTGACGAGAAAGGTACTGAGCACCCCCATCAACAGAACGCAGGTGTTCTCCAGAAAAATAGGTACGGCAAGCGGAGTAATTTCTCGCCAGAAAAGGACCTTATAACTCTTGCGTTTGGCGTACCAGGGGGTGCGGGCAACAGCCTGGCGTAAAGCAGTGGAGACGTTCAAAATGGACCTTAGAAAGAAAGTTGAAACCACATTTCAAATGATGAGGGAGAAAGTAAAAAGCTGCAAAGTTTTTTCCCTGTAAAATGTCGGTAATTGCAACAAATTGTTGAGAGAAGCGGCAAACGGACGTGGATGGGGGAAATGGGGTTTGACAAAAGATTTTTCGCCGCTAAGATAAGCCTCCACAACGATTCCTCTGTAGTTCAGTCGGTAGAACGGCGGACTGTTAATCCGTATGTCACTGGTTCGAGTCCAGTCAGAGGAGCCAGATTCAAGTTTCAGGACATCCCAGCGAGTCCGGAGACGATTTAAAAACAAGAACTTATCTTTACCCGGTTATCCTGAGAAGGACTACCGGTTTTTTTAATGTCCCTATTTTTGGGGCCTCACGGTTCGCTAAAAATGGAACCCCATCTGGGGCATTAACCGATACCGCTGTTCACAGCTCACACAAGTGCTGGCTGGCGCATTTTACGAAAGTGCAGCAATATTTCCAGGCTCAATTAAAGCGTATCAACTTTTCCCAGCATCTCTGCAAAACCTGACGTTGATCGTCAATATTTGCCCAGATAACCACGGGAATTTCGCATATCATCGCGGCGTCCTGAGGCCAGCAGTGAATAACTTCTCGATTCACCAGCGCTTCCGCCACCATTGACTCAGGTAACCAAGCCATTCCCATATGGCGCATAACCATCTCTTTGATCGTCTCACTGAGTCCGGATTCAAACACTTTTTTTAAGCGTGGTCGTACGCGCTGCTCAGCAGGATCAATAATACGTCGAACAAAGGTATAGTCGCTGTAGCACAGCCAGGGGATCTGCGCGTGGGGATCGTCCAGAACTTCAGCAATATCGGCAGAGATCACCGGAATAAAACGTTCGTATCGCCATAATGAGCGTTTAAGCTTGCCGGCAATATCCAGGCCCGGCTGTGAAGAGGGTATATCGTAGGTAACCAGTATATCTATCTGCCGGTCTATCAGAGCGTTGAAGTGGTTATCGATCCCCTGAATACTGGCGTTTACGGTATAGTTGAGCTGTGGCTCGCTTTGCCGCAGATAATTTATCATATCAGGCAGGATATTGACTGAAAGCGTGTGCAGGCTCACCATCACCAGCGTGTCGTCCGTAGCCGGACACATAGCGGCCAGTTCTTGTCGCGCCTCTGTCAATGAACTCAGCACCTGACGCGCATACGGCTCAAAACGTTCACCATAGCGCGTCAGGGTCACAGGCGTCGTGGTGCGATCGAATAAAGGAACGCCCAGCATCTCCTCTAACGCTTTAATACGCCGACTCAATGCAGGCTGAGTGATGTGCCGTGCCGTCGCCGCAAGAGAGTAATTCCCGTGCTGGCTTAACGCTAAAAAATCCTCTAACCATTTGCAATCCAAGATGAACTCCACTTCATGTCGTTTGCGTATCCTCCGATAACAAATCGGAAATAGCCACCACTATAGCAGTAGTTTTATTGTGGACATCATAACAACAATATTTGTTTCACCTGCCGTGTCTCTCCCATTGACGTTTGACAGGATTTATATGTTTACATTATTGACTAACGCTCGTGTTTTTTCGCCAACAGATTTAGGCCTCTGTTCTCTGCTCATCTATGCCGATCGTATTGTGGCAGTAGAAAAAGATATTTCGTCTTTTGACAACGTCACAGAAGTGATTGACTGCCGGAGTAAATGGGTGATGCCTGGCATCATAGATCAGCACGTCCACCTTACGGGCGGCGGTGGCGAAGCCGGATTTGCCAGCCGCACCCCGGCGGTCAAACTGTATGATTTGTTCCAGGCAGGGATCACTACCGTCGTCGGGGTCCTTGGTACCGACGCAATATCGCGTTCGCCAAGGGATCTCTATGCCAAAATGCAGTCACTGAATATCGAAGGGCTGCGCGCATTTATGCATACTGGCGCGTATGTTGTCCCCAGCCCGACAATTACCCGTTCGATTCGGGATGATTTAACATTTATTCCGGCGATTCTTGGCGTAAAAATAGCGCTGGCCGATCACCGTGGATCCTTCCCGTCTTTTCAGGAGCTGTTGAGAATCATCAGTGATATCCGTGTGGCATCGCTCCTGGCAGGAAAAAAAGGGCTGCTGCATGTGCATCTGGGGAATCTGCCTGAAGGTATGTCACAGCTTAATGCACTCTGTGATGCCGGTATTCCTGTTCATCATATCTCGCCCACCCATGTGGCCCGGACAGAGGCGTTATTCGAACAGGCAATCGAATTTGCCCTCCGCGGCGGCCATATTGATGTCACATCCGGCGGCAGCCGCTTTATGCCACAGGAGCACGCTATCCTGAACGCGCTGGAAGCGCAGGTGCCAGCCGATCGCATTACCGTCAGTTCCGACGGAAACGGCAGCGTCCCTCGTTTTAATGCTCAGGGCGTGGTGGAAGGGCTGAGCGCCGCACCCGTTGCGGGCAATCTAAACCTCCTCCCCCGACTGATTGACGCCGGTATTCCTGTTGACCAGGCGATAGCGATGATGACGGCTAACGTTGCCAGCTCCTTAGGGATTTCTGGCGGGAAACTCTGTGCGGGTGAACGCGCTGATATTTGCGTGCTTAATGACGATCTTTCATTGTCCCATCTCTTCGCCGCGGGTAAACAGGTTATCCGCGATGGGGAATGCCTTGTGACCGGCAATTTTGAATGAGGATATGCTGATGTCATTATTGCTGGCGTTTATCGCCATTCTGTTTGCCGGACGGCTTATCATACGCAAATATCACCCTCAGTCGGTCCTGCTGCTTACCGGGATTGCGCTGCTTTTGATTGCGCATTTTAGCGGTATGACCACCCTCGGTAGCCTGGTAAAAAAGAGCACGGGCCTGGGGATATTCGATGCGTTTGAGTTCATTCGCGACACGCTGAGCGTTCGCCTTGGCGGACTTGGCCTGCAAATCATGCTTATTGGCGGATTCGCGACCTATATGTCAGCCATTGGAGCAAGCCAGGTACTTGTCAGGGTGACTTCCCGTCCACTGCAACGTCTGAATTCTCCTTACCTCCTGCTGGGGCTTGCCTTATTGCTGGGGCAGTTCCTGTCGCTGTTCATCAGTAGCGCCACGGGATTAGGGCTTTTGCTGATGGCCACGCTCTACCCGCTGTTGACGCGGCTGGGTTGTAGCCGGGCAGCCGTCGCGGCGGTTATTGCCAGTACCTGCGCCGTTGAGTTTGGTCCTGGCTCCGGTAATTCTGTGCTGGCAGCCAAAACGGCGGGGATTGAAGTTGTGAACTACTTTGTTCACGACCAGCTTCCGGTTGTGGTCCCGGTGATTATCTTTATTGCTCTGCTGCATATCATGGTGCAGCGCTTTTTTGATCGTCGAGAAAATGACGATCCCCAGACTCACAAAGCGCAACCCCTGGAGCAGACCGTTGAAACAGACGCCCCCGGAGCCTGGCTTTTTCTGCCGATGCTGCCGCTGGTACTGATGTTACTGTGCAGTAAATTACTGTTCAGTTCGCTCAAAATTACGCTGGATACTGCGGTGTTGATTAGCCTCGCGGTGACGCTTATATGCGAGTACCTCCGTCACCGCAATGCCCGGGCAGTGATGGCTGGCGTACAAAAGGTATTTGACAGTATGGGGAGCGTATTTGCCACCGTCGTTACGTTGATTATTGCCGGTGAAGTTTTCTCTGCCGGATTAAAAGCGATAGGCGCCGTGGATGCTTTGCTGTCTCTCTCTGGCGAATTCGGCCTCAGCGCCGCTTCAATCATTTTGTTGATGACGCTAATCACCTTCGCCATTTCAGCATTGATGGGCTCCGGAAATGCAGCATTCTTCTCCTTCGCCCCAATGGTCCCGGATATCAGTCGGCATATAGGTAGTGATATTGCTGTGATGATGCTGCCGATTCAGTTATCAGCAGGCATCGGGCGAACACTCTCTCCGATTGCTGGCGTCATCATTGCCATCGCCGGGATAGCGGGCGTATCGCCAGTGGATATCGTCAAACGGACGGCAATACCGATGCTGGGAGGCTGGCTGTTGATGATTATTCTGACATTTGCCCGTGCAGGGTATCTGCAGGCGGTCCTGCCATGGATAGTCGTTATTTTGGTGGTAATGGCTGGCTCTTATTTCTGGCACAACAGGCGTAAGCAGATCTGTTCTGCTAAGTAATCTGCTTTCCTGACATAACGCCTTTAAAAGCGGATGTTTTTCAGCCCCCTGAGGAAGGATATTCTTCAGGGGGCAATTTTTCACCGCCGTCAGATACTGCTCTGCCCCGGACTGATATTCACCGGCATGCCGGAACGACGTTCGAGCGCCTCGTTAACCCGGTTTACATCCGCCCCTTCGCCGCTGATAAGCGAGCTCGTGACGGGCAACGGCACTTTCTTATCCGATTCAAACTCCGCACGATTGCGCGACAGCGGTTCGTGCACCTCTACCCAGCGGCTGCCATCCGGTTCAGTGGTGGTTTTCACTGGCCGATCGATAATTTGTACGCGGGTGCCCACCGGGACGTTTTCAAACAGGTATTTAATATCATCGTTGCATAAGCGAATGCAGCCCTGGCTCACGCGCAGGCCGATTCCGAAGTTGGCATTGGTGCCATGAATGGCATACAGCCTGCCGATGTAAATCGCATACAGCCCCATCGGATTATCCGGCCCGGCAGGAACGAATGCCGGCAGCGTTTCGCCTCTTTTCGCGTATTCGCGCCGGGTATTCGCCGTTGGCGTCCAGCTCGGCGCCTCCTGCTTACGCTGGACGGTGGTTATCCAGTTACGCGGCGTTTCCCGTCCCGCCTGACCGATGCCAATAGGCAAAACCTCCACGGTATTTGTGCCCGGCGGGTAATAATAGAGCCGCATTTCCGCTACGTTAACGATAATGCCCTGACGCACCGTGTCCGGCAGGATAAGCTGTTGCGGCACCACCAGCGTGGAGCCCGACTTTGGCAGGAACACGTCCACGCCGGGATTCGCCTCCAGCATATTGCTAAGCCCCTGCCCGTACTGCGCGGCAAACGCCTCAAGCGGCTGGGTATTGTTGTACGGCACCGTAATGGTCAGCGGACTGCCCACCAGCCGACTCCCTTCCGGCGGCAACGGATAGCTCACCGCCAGCGCGCTCTGGCCAGTAAGCAACAGCAATAACGTACAAAACAGATTTACGCGAGACCTCATTTCCCTTCCTCAGTCATGACAGGTGTAGGGAAATTATAGCTTTTTTAATATGTTTTACCGAAAATCATCACCAACAGGTATGATCTGCCCAGCGCAGTTAAGACGATTTCCCGTCAGGCAAAACAATATTGCTGTCGGTCAGCTGTCCCATATTGTGGTACATGGCGCAGGCGGCCTCGACAATCGGCATCGCCAGCGCCGCGCCGCTGCCCTCGCCCAGGCGCATTTCCATATTGAGATAAGGCGTCAGTTCCAGATGCTCCAGCGCAATCCGCGCCCCCTTCTCCGCTGAATAATGGGAGGGGATGAGGTAAGGTTTAACCGCTGGCGCTATCCGGCAGGCCGCCAGCGCGGCGGAACAGGAGAGGAAACCGTCCAGCAGCACCGGTAAGCCGCAGGAGGCCGCGCCCAGCATTACCCCCGCCATACCTGCCAGATCAAATCCGCCGACCTTCGCCAGCACGTCGACGCCGTCACCCGGGTCAGGCTGGTTGACGGCAATCGCACGACGAACCACCTCGACCTTATTACCAATACGCGCAGGCGGCAGGTTCGCGCCAATTCCCACCACGGCTTCGGCGTCACTGCCGGTCAGCACGCTGAGCATCGCCGACGCGGGGGTGGTGTTCGCCATTCCCAGCTCGCCGACGCCAAACAAGGTAACGCCGCTGTCCGCCAGTTGGCGGGTATAGCGCATCACCTCCAGCAGCAACGCTTCCGCCTGAGTACGGCTCATCGCCGGGCCGACGGCGATATTGCCGCAGCCGCGCGCCACGCGCATATTCACCACGCCGGGGATCGGATCGGCATCTATTCCCACATCAATAACATGCACCTTCGCGCCTGCCTGCGCCGCCAGCACGCAGACCCCCGTCGTCCCGCGGGTCATATTAGCCGCCTGAATAGCAGTCACCGCCTTCGGCGAAATCGCCACCCCTTCATCCCAGACGCCGTGATCGGCGCACATCACCAGCACGGCTTTTTCCGCAACCTGCGGCACGCCGTTAAGTCCGGGCATACCTGCCAGCTGTACGGCAAGCGCTTCCAGGCGTCCCAGGCTACCGGGGGGCTTAAGCAGACCATCAATATGCTGTCGGGCTCGTGCCATTGCGCCGCTGTCCGGTGGCGGAATTTCGCTAAGTAGAGAGGTTAACGTCTGCATAAGGATTCTCGTTATGTTGACTGGCTCACAGCAGAGCCAGCAGGAAGATCAGCTCACCAAGTTCGATTGCCGCGCCAAGCGTATCGCCGGTTTGCCCGCCCAGCGTGCGTTTTAAAAGTTGTCCCAGCAGGAAAATCGCCGCCACCGTTACCACCATCGCCCCGATGCCCTGCATCCCCGGCAGCAGTACGGCGGCGAAAATGACGGTCAGACCGAGGGTAACGCAGGTTTGCGTGCCGGTGACATGACCGATAAACACATTCCCGAGCCCTTCTTCACGGGCATAGCGATGGCGATACATCAGCAAAACGGCGCTTCCCCGCCCCACTGCACAGGCGGCCGCCAGCGCCGCCAGCATCGGCGTTCCCCGTAGCGCCAGTTCGCTGACCACCAGCACTTTCGCCAGCAGAACGAAAATCAGCGCCAGCCCGCCGTGAGTGCCAAGCCGACTGTCGCGCATAATTTCCAGCATCCGCTCGCGGCTACGCGCCGAAAAGACCCCGTCGCAGGTGTCCGCCAGACCGTCGAGATGGAAGCCGCCGGTCATTAAAGCCAGCGCCAGTACGCTGAACAACGCCGCCAGCGGCACACCGCACCATGCCTGAAGCAGGATAAACACCACGCCGCTTAACGCGCCGAGCAGCAGGCCAATCAGCGGAAAGGTGACAATCCCGCGCGCATAGTACGCAAACTCCACGCCGCCTGACCAGCGCGCCGGAACGGGCAGACGGGTGATAAAGGCGAGCATCGCCCAGAACAACTTATTCATTTAATTTTGACTCCAATGCCTGATACCACCAGCCAGACCTCATCCGCAGCCACCGCCAGACGCTGGTTAACGCGCCCGGCAATATCGCGGAAATGGCGCGCCAGTCGGTTTTCCGGGACAATGCCCATCCCCACCTCGTTAGTCACCAGCACCACTTTTGCCGCCGAGCGCTGGCAGGCGGCAATTAAGGCCCCGATTTCCGCGTCGACCGCCGCCTCCAGCGCCGCGTAATCCCAGCATTCCGGATCGCTGTCGTCGCCGAAAGCAAACAGCAGATTCGTCACCATCGTGGTCACGCACTCCAGCAGAATGGCTTCATCGGGGGAATTATCCGCGCCTACTAGTTGATCCAGATCCCGCCAGCGCTCGGCGGTTCGCCAGTGCGCGGGACGGCCTTCGCGATGATGCTGAATGCGCGCCGCCATCTCTTCATCAAAAATCTGCGAGGTGGCGATATAAAGCACCTGCGGGTAGTCGGCAATCAGGGTTTCCGCATGACGGCTTTTCCCGCTGCGCGCGCCGCCGGTAACCAGTATCATCATTCGGACTCCCGCTGCTGTCGCATAATGGTATAAATCTTCGCAATATCGATGTGTTGCCGCATCGTATCCGCCAGCAGATCAAACTGCTGCGATTTATATTGCGCGTACTGGATGGCGAGATCCAGCGGCGCCAGGCCTTTACGCCGCCGAAGCCCGTTGACCAGCGCGCGAGTGAACGCATCGCTGTCGAACAGACCGTGCAGGTAGGTGCCAAACGCCAGTCCGTCCGCCGATACCGCGCCGTCCGCCACCGCTTCTCCGTTTTTCTGTAACTGCATTACCGGCTGACACGCCCCCGCCAGCGTCGTTTCGCCCATATGAATTTCATAGCCGCGCACCGGTAACCCGGCGACCGCCGCCAGCCAGTCCGGAAGCGATGCCGCCATCGTTGCGTTAAGCAGAGTAGTGGTTTTATGCCGGGCGAAATGGGTCACCGTGTCGAGCAGTCCCAGCCCAGGCTGGGTGCCGAGTCCTGATTCCACCTCGTCAATAATGGTTTCGCCCAGCATCTGATAACCGCCGCAAATGCCGAAAACCGGCACGTTACGCCGCTGTGCCAGGGTAACAGCGTGAGCCATGCCGCTTTCACGTAGCCACCGCAGATCGCCCAGCGTGTTTTTGCTGCCGGGCAGGATCAGCAGGTCGGCATCCAGCAGTTCCTCCGGTTGACAAACATAGCGCACGCGCACGTCCGGCTGCGCCGCCAGGGCGTTAAAATCGGTGAAATTGGCGATATGGGGTAGCTGGATCACTGCAATATCGATGTCGCGCCTGTCGGTGCGCAGATACTTCCCTTTCTGTAACGCCACGCCGTCTTCATCTTCAAGATCGACCTCCAGCCAGGGCATAACGCCAAGTACCGGCACGCCGGTCAGCTTTTCAATCTGCTCAATGCCGGACCAGAGCAACGCCACGTCGCCGCGAAATTTATTAATAATTACCCCTTTGACCCGCGCGCGCTCATGGGCGTGCAGTAGCGCCAGCGTGCCGTAGATGGAGGCGAACACGCCGCCCCGATCTATGTCAGCCACCAGGATCACCGGACACTGCGCCATTTCGGCCATCCCCATATTGACAATATCCCGGTCGCGGAGGTTAATTTCCGCCGGACTACCGGCCCCCTCCAGCACCAGCACGTCAAACTCCTGCGCCAGACTTTGATAAACGGCGAGGATCTGCTCGCGCAGCCGCGGCTTATAGTCGTGGTAGCTGACGGCGTCCATATCGCTCGCCACCTCGCCCATCAGCACCACCTGCGCCTTGCGATCGCTGGTCGGTTTCAACAGCACCGGATTCATGCGCACATCCGGCGCAATGCCAGCGGCCTCCGCCTGGAAAATTTGCGCGCGCCCCATCTCCTTACCGTCCGGGGTGATGCCGGAATTGAGCGCCATGTTTTGCGCCTTGAACGGCGCTGTCTTCAGGCCATCCTGATAAAAAATCCGGCACAGCCCCGCCACCAGCACGCTTTTACCGACGTCAGACGCCGTTCCCTGCAACATAATGGCCTGCGTCATTACGCCTCCTTAATGCGGTTCAATGTGTGTTGTCGCATACGGCTGAAAAATTCCGCTTCGCTTTTACACAGCGGTAATCCCAGCTGCGCGTGCAGCTTAACCAGCCAGGGCTGGCTGAGTCCGGCCTGTTCAATCAGCTCGCCGCGGGCAAAGACCTCACCCGGTTTGCCTTGCGCCAGCACTTCGCCACGGCACAGCACGTAGACTGCATCGCTGATCTCGTAGATCAGATCGATATCGTGACTGGAGATCACCACGTGATTGCCCTGCTGCGCGATACGTTTAATGATGGCGATCATCTGCGCGCGCCCGGCAGGATCGAGTCCCGCCGTCGGTTCATCCAGCAGCAGATACTTTGCGCGCAGCACCAGCGCTCCGGCAATCGCCACGCGCTTCTTCTGCCCGTGGCTCAGACACTGTATCGGCTGCTGGCGAAAACGTTGCGCATCGACCAGCGTCAGCGCGTCATCCACCCGGCGGGCGATTTCCGCTTCCGCCACGCCGAGATTGCGCAGGCTGAAGGCGATATCGCTGTCGATGTCGGTGTAAAAGATTTGCTGATCGGGGTCCTGAAACACCGTCGCCACCTGCTGGCGCAGCGCCAGCAGGCCACGCTTGCTGTAATCCAGGGGTTTCCCCTGCCACAATACCGCCCCCTGCTGCGGTCTGAGCAGGCCGCTCAGGTTCATAAATAACGTCGATTTTCCACAGCCGTTCGCCCCCACCAGTCCGGTGACAGCGTGCGTTGAAAAATCCAGGGTCAGCCCTTTCAGCACCTGCGCGTCCTGATAACGAAACCCGAGATCGGCGGTGGCAAGCATACTCGTCCTTACAGGTGAAAATCACCCTGATACAGTTTGATATCCAGCGTCGCGGTCATCTGCTGATAGCGAATCAGCACCCGGGTAAACAATAAGCCCACCAGCATCGCCAGCGAACGATAGCCTTTCGGCAGACTACGATAGCCAAAACGCAGCGTCTGCGCGCGATGAATCGCCAGCGCTTCATCCAGCAGAATAAAAATAAAGCGCCAGGTCAGCAGGATCTGCTCGGTGAGCAGGCGCGGCACATGCGCCCGTTTAAGCAGTAATATCAACTGCGGAAACGGCAGATTCAGCACCAGCCAGAAGGTGGCGGCCAGCGCCGCCAGGCTGCGCCAGAAAGTATCATTCGCCGCCTGTATGCCTGCTTCGCTGATACCGAACCAGACGTCGCCAAGCGCAAACGCGACCCGCAGCGACTGCGGGTCGCGGCTGATGCTGAACAGAATGGTCGCCACGCCCGCCACTAAAAAGCCAAACGGCAGCGCCATCCAGCGGCACCAGCGGCCCAACGAAATGCGCAGCAGCCAGCAGGTCAGCCAGGCGATCAGCGCCAGTTCGATGGCCTGTCCCCAGGGCGGCAGGGTAAACGCCAGCGCCATCAGCAGCAGCCAGAGCAGAAATTTGCGCTCAGGCGTCACGTGTAGCCAGCGGCTCTGGTAGCTCAGCCTGTCAAGCCCGGTCATCACGGCGCTGTCTGCCTCTGGTATAGCCAAGAATATAGAAAATCACCGCTGCGCCGAGCGACCCTTGTAACGTGAACAGCAGGCTCTCAATTTCGCCGCTGGCCGGTTCGTACAACGGCTGAAACCACGGTTGATAATGCGGCGCGATAGCCTGAATCTGGCTTTCCGCCTCGCCGTCCGAACCGCCATATTCGCCGCCGTGGTTGATAAAAAAGGGCAACATGATGAGGGCAATCACCATCGCCAGCAGTATCAGTGTCTTTTTCATCTTAATGTCCTTGTACGGTAATCAGTTGCCGTTTCGTCAACTGGTCATAGATCATGACCGTTAACAGCCCTTCGGCGATAGCGACGGGGATCTGCGTCAGGCAAAAGATGCCCATAAACTTCGCCACGGAGCCGCCCGCCCCGCTTGCCGGGTCCGGGAAGGCGACGCCAAGCTGCACCGAGGTGACAAAATAGGTCGCCAGATCCGCCAGCACGGCGCAGAGAAATACGCATACATCGCGACGCAATCCTGCGCGACAGGCCATTTTCCACATCAGATAGCCCACAAGCGGACCAATCACCGCCATTGACATGCCGTTTGCGCCAAGAGTGGTTAACCCGCCGTGCGCCAGCAGCAGCGCCTGGAACAGCAGCACGATCGCGCCGAGGATCGCCACCACGCCGGGGCCAAAGAGGATCACCGCCAGCCCGACGCCGGTCGGATGGGAACAACTGCCGGTAACGGACGGGATCTTCAGCGCCGAGAGCACAAAGATAAACGCCCCGCACAGCGCCTGCGCCATATTGTGATGACTGTCTTCCATCACAATATGGCGCAGGCGCACCAGGCCGTACCACAGGCACGGCAAAAACAGCAGCCACCAGACCAACGCCCATACCGGCGGCAAAAAGCCTTCCATAATATGCATCGCGAAGGCCTGCTCCGGTATAATCATCAGCACCAGCGCCGCCGCAAGACCGCTGAATGACAGCTTTTTCAGCTGTTGTTCACGTTTCATCGGGCACACTCCCACTGTTTATTGACCACAATGGTCGAGAAATAGGGCAACGGCTGGTCGTCGCTGACCGCGTTGAGATGCCGCCAGCACTGTTCGCCGGGGAGCGTCGCTTCCGCCATCATTAGCGCGCAGTCCAGCAGTCCCGCCTGCCGCAGTAACGCCTTTATTCGCGCAAAGCGGCCATAAACCTTCATCAGGACCAGGCTGTCGTGCTGCGCCAGCGCCCGTGCGATCTCTGCTTCCGGCGCGGTACAGGAGACGACGGCCAGCGACTGCTGCTCCATCGCCAGCGGCATTTTCGCCCGCGCGGCAATGGCGGCGAATGAGGTGACGCCCGGAACAATCTCCAGCCAGTCCGGACAGCCGATGCGTTGCAGTAAAAAGACCCAGGTGCTGAAGAGCATGGCGTCGCCAAGGGTGATAAACCCCACCTGTTTACCGGCGTTCACTTCCCCGGCCAGCGCGCTGGCCACCGTATCCCAGACCGCCTCTTTCTCCGCGCTGTCTGCGCTCATCGGAAAGTGACAGCAGCGAACTTCGGTCTGCTCGCCGAGATACTCGCGAACAATGGAGAGCGCCAGGCTGTCGCCGCCTTTGCGTCCCGCCGGAGCATAAAGAACGTCCAGCGAAGCCAGTACGCGGGCGGCGCGAACGGTGATCAGATCCGCGGCCCCCGGTCCAGTGCTCAGGGCATAGAGTTTTCCGCTCATGCCGCCGCCTCCGTCACCTGACTCAACGCCTGGTGTAGATGGTGAACAAACATTGCGCGCACCGCCGGATTTTCGCCAAGGCCGCTCAGCCACGGCGTTGCCGGGATGCCCGCCGCGTTAAACAATGTTTTCCATGAGTCGTCTTCATCGGAAGCCATATCATTGATGGCATGATCGCCCGCCACCAGCATCAGCGGCATCAGATGAACGGCGCGGGCGCCTTCTTTACGCAGGCTGTCGATGAGGATATCGACCTCCGGGTAGCTTTCCACCGCGCCAACGCGCGCCGGAAAACCCTGCGCGGTCATCATGTGATCAAGGCAGGCATAGGCGGCAAAGGCGTGATGGCTGGCGCCGTGCCCCATAAACACCACCTTTTCGCCCTCGCCCAGCACTGGCATCTGCTGCTGCAGGGCGCGGATTAGCTGCGCATAGTCGGCGTGGCTGCTTAACAGCGGCGCGCCCAGCGTCAGGCGGGAAAAGAGCGGTCGCATCGTCTGCACTTCACGAACGATTTTTTCATATTCGTCGCCGTTAATGATATGCAGTGACTGAATGGCTACGTCCCGATACCCCTGTTCAGCAAGCTTTTGCAACGCCTGCAACGGAGTATCGATATCAATCCCGTCGCGCTGACGGAGCTTGCGAATAATCATTCCCGAGGTAAATGCGCGAAACAGATCGCGGTCTGGACAGCTCGCGGCCAGATCGCGCTCGCAGGCGACAATATTCTTTTCACAGGTATCGTGATAGCTGGTGCCAAAGCTGACCACCAGAAGCGCTTTTTTCATTGTATGTCTCCTTTAGCAGCGGCCAGCCAGCGGGCCAGACGCCGGGCAAATGCGGCCTGACTTTCAAGTAACTCCTCTCCCGTCACCAGCGGCGGCGGGCGGGTAATGACGATGCAGGGGATCCCGGCATCCAGACAGGGCTGTACTTTTTCCTGATAGCCTCCCTCCGCGCCGGAGGCTTTGGTTATCACCACGTCAGCCTGACAGTGACGGTAAAACGCGGCGTTAAACTCAGCGCTGAACGGGCCGCAGAGGGCAAATATTTCCCCCACGCTAAAGCCGAGATCCGCGCACTGCGCAATCACTTCCGGCACTGGCAACACGCGCACAAGCAGCGTTTTTTCCGCCAGCCCCGCGCGCCACTGCGCCAGATCTTTACTGCCGGTGGTGAGCAGTACGCGCTCGCCAAAGCGCTTTGCCACCTCACAGGCCCCGGTGATGCTCCGGACCGTGTAAAGCAGCGGGTGCGTCAGGTCGCTGAGCTGATCGGGACGCTGGTAGCGGCTGAGCAGCACCCCCGCCTGCGCACAGGCCTCCAGAATGTTGCGGCTCACCGCTTCGGCATACGGGTGCGATGCGTCAATCACCCAGCGCGTCCCGTTCGCCTTCAGCCAGTTGACCATCTGCGCCTGCTCCAGCCGTCCGCAGCGCACCTGGCCTTTGATATCGCCCGCCAGCTGTTTGCCGGTCGGCGTCGCCACCGACAGGGTATACGCCACGCCGGCCGCATCCAGCTGCTGGCACAGCGCGCGGGCGTCACTGGTGCCGCCGACCACCAGCACCTCGCCGTAGCTCACAGCACGTATCCTCTTGGGGTGATCATCAGCCCGTCCTGCACGTAAGTGGCCTTGTTACCGACAATCACCAGGCTGGTCATATCCACCGGCGTAAAATCCATTTCCCCCAGCGTGGTCAGCCATTTTTCCTGCTTTTTCCTTCCGGCGGACTTCACTACCCCCACCGGGGTGTGGGCACTTTTGCTGGCGGAAAGCAGTTCGAAGGCGCGCGCCAGATGCCCTTCCCGTCCCCGGCTGCGCGGGTTATAGAAACAGATCACGAAGTCGGCCTCTCCGGCGGCGATAATGCGTTTTTCAATCACCGCCCACGGCGTCAGCAGGTCGCTCAGGCTGATGTGGCAAAAATCGTGCATCAACGGCGCGCCGAGCAGTGAGGCGGCGGCGATACTGGCGGTCATACCGGGGATCAGCCGTACCTCCACGTCCAGCTTCTGCTTGCTGACCAGCTCCAGCACCAGCCCCGCCATGCCGTAAATACCGGCGTCGCCGCTGCTGATCAGCGCCACGTTGTGCCCGGCCTGCGCCAGCTCAATCGCCGCCTGGCAGCGTTCAATCTCTTTGCACATCCCGGTTTTGATCACCTGCTTGTCGCTGGTAAACGCTTTGACCAAGTGGGTATAGGTTTTGTAGCCCACCACAATTTCCGCGGCCTGTAGCGCTTCAACCGCCTCCATGGTCATCATGGCCTGCGCGCCAGGACCTATGCCGATTACGCTTAACATCAGTGTGAAACTCCCAAAGTGATAGTGACCCCCTGCTCACGCAAGGTTTCGCCCAGCAGACGTCCCCGGCTCAGCAGCCAGGCTGCCGGACCGGATACGCTCCCCACGCCAGCCGTCTGGCGCACGAACGGCGACGCCGGAAAGCGGTGCTCATGCTCACGCAGCGCGTCAGCGGTAAAGGTTTCAAACGGCACGCGCCAGCATGACGCGAGCTGAATTAACCCCTCTTCATCTTTCTTCAGCGCCACGCTGCCAATGGCCTTCAGCGCCAGCGGATCAAAACGCTGCGCGGCAAGCTGACGCGCCAGCAGCGCCGCCAGCAGCGGGAATGGCGTATCGCGACGACAGCCAATACCCGCGACCACCCGCTGCGGCACCAGCTTCCAGTGGCGCACCGGGAGATCCGGCAGGGCGTCACGCAAGGTAATACAGATCAGCGCATCCAGTTCAGGCAACCGCTCAAGGTCAGTCACGGTGATAAACCCGCGGCGATCGCAGCGGCGCACCTCATCATCCAGATCCGGATCCCACCACAACCCCACCCGCTGGTTGCTCACCAGCATCTGATTGACCTCTTTGACCGCCGTGCGGAAGTCGTTCATCCGGGCGTTAAGCTGAAATGCAAGGGAGTCCAGCGCCGCCATATCGTTCACGTCGGTCGCGGTGGTAATCACCGGGTCTGCTCCCAGCATCCCCGCTAGGTAGCGGGTCAGCGCGTTGGCCCCACCCGCATGGCCGGAGAGCAGGCTGATGACATGCTGGCCGCGCTCGTCGATCACCACCACCGCCGGGTCGCTGAACTTGTCGTTGACCAGCGGCGCCAGCACGCGCACCGCAATACCGGCGGCGCCAATAAAAATCAGCGCGGAGTAGCTACTAAACGCCTCGCGCGCCGCGTGGGCGAATCCGCCTTCAAAGGCTAAAAATCCCTCTTCCCGCAGCTTTTCACTGGTAAAGCAGGTCAGCGGCAGCATTGCCGCCAGCCGTTTCGCAAGCTGTACGCCGCCGGGGGTCAGGCAAAACAGCGCAATAGATTCAGGCTTTACGGTATTCATGGCTAAAGTCCGCCGCATAGAGTTTTGAGTAGTGGTACTCTTCTCCCAGGAAATCCCCGACCAGGATCAGCGCCGTTTTGCGGATCCCGGCCTCGCGCACTTTGTCAGCGATGTCGGTTAACGTTCCGCGTACGGTCTGGCTTTCCGGCCAGGTCGCTTTGTAAATCACCGCGACGGGCGTGGTTGCCGGATATCCGCCCTCCATCAGCCGCTCCGCCACCCGGTGTATGCGCTGAACCGAAAGATAAATCGCCATAGAGGTCCGGTGGCGGGCAAATGCCTCCAGCTGTTCGCGTTCCGGCACCGGCGTGCGGCCTTCGAGACGGGTGATAATCAGACTCTGCGACACTTCCGGTACGGTATATTCGACGCCCAGCTCCGCCGCCGCGCCAAGAAACGCGCTGACGCCCGGCACCACCTGCCAGCGAATACCGCGTCTGGTCAGCTCTTCGCCCTGTTCGCGCACCGAGCCGTACAGCGAAACGTCGCCGGTTTGCAGCCGTACCACCGTTTTTCCGGCCTTCACTCCGGCCTCCATCAGATCGAGGATCTGCTCCAGATGCAGCTCCGCGCTGTCGTGGCACTGCGCCCCTTCAGGGCAATACGCAAGCAGTTCGGTATTAATCAGCGATCCGGCGTAAATCACCACCTGCGCCTGCTGGAGCAGGCGGTAACCCTTGAGGGTAATCAGTTCGCGGTCGCCCGGACCTGCACCGACAAACCACACGCAGCGGGGATCAAATGACTCAGACATAGCGTTCTTCCTTCTGACAGGCGACGACAAAAACAGGATTGTTCGGTTTGAAATAGTGACCGCTGCCGAGCGCGGTCAGGGACGAAATTTGCAGTTGCAGGCAGTCAATATCCTCTACGCCCGCCAGCTGTAGATGCGCCAGCGCGGCGTTAAGGTTTTCCTGAAGGATAAAGGTCATCACCAGACGCCCACCGGGATGCAGCTGGCGCAGCGACCAGTCGATAAGTTCCGGCAACTGACCACCGCTGCCGCCCATAAACACCGCGTCGGCTTTTTCCGTTATCACCATCGGCGCTTCTCCCGGCAGGATCTCAATATTCGGGCAGGCAAAATGCTGGCGATTCTCATCAAGCAGCCGCAGCGCCGCCGGATTGCGTTCAATGGCGGTGACGCGCAGCTGCGGGTACTGCAATGCCGCTTCGATGGAAACGCTGCCGGTCCCGGCCCCGATATCAATCAGATGGCGGGCCCGGTGCAGCGCCAGCGCGCGTACCGCCTCTTTGGTCATCGGCACCTTCTCGCCGCGCAGAAAAAGCTCATCTTTCATCAAGGATCACCACTGCATTCATGTCGTATTCGTCACGGACCTCACTGACGCGCAGCCAGTGGATGCGTTCATTATCCATTGCCAGATTTTCGCCAATCACCATCCAGCAACCACCTTTACCGCGGGCGACCAGCTGAGCGGCGATATCACGCGGCCCGCATTTTCCGTCAGTCACCATCGCCACTTTGCGATGCGCCGCCAGCGTATCGAAGCAGACGTTGCGCCCGTGGCTGCTGGTTAACCACATGTCGTTCATGTCGATGCCCGTCTGCGCGCACAGGTACTGCACCGCACTGATCCCGGGAATAATGCGCACCCGCTCAGCGCCAAAATGCGCCACTATCCGCGTACCGATGCCATAAAACAGCGGATCGCCGGAGGCGAGGATGACCACGTTTTTCTCCTGATGCGCCTCAAGCCACGCCAGAAGCGCCGGGATGCTGGCGCCGAGCGTAAACCGCTCGCCCTGAAATTCAGGAAACTGTTGCAGATGTCGCCTGCTGCCTGCCAGCGCATCGGCGCGCTCAGCCGCCTCCCGCGCGGCGGGGGTCATCAGGCGCAGATCCGCCGGTCCCATTCCCACCACCGTTAACATTGCATCTCCCGGACTATCTCTTCGACCGGGCGGTTGCTGCCCAACAGCTGATTATCAAAAGAGAACATGATGGCGTCGCAGGTCGGCGGGGTTCTGGTAAAGCGCAGCATTTGCGTGACGCGCTGGCAGATGCGTTCGGCGAGATGATCGTAAATACGCTGATAGCCATACGCGTCGATATGCTCCATCGCCGCCTCGGTGGTATCGCAGTCGCAGACCCGCTTCAGCAGCGTCAGCGGCGCGCCGAGCAGCGCCAGATGCGCCACTAACGTTTCCATTCGCGCATCGGCGATGTGGCTGTGAGTATGAAAAATCCCGGCGGCGATTTTGATCAGTTTGCCCGGATGCCCCACCAGCACAATCTGGCGAAACCCGAGCCGCACCGCCTCTTCAATCATGTAGCCGACAAAGTTGCTCATGGTGACCACGACCCGACTGTCGAGCCCCATCTGCTCGCGCACAAAGCGCTCGCCGTGGTTACCCGGTACCAGCACGACCCGTTCAAGCCCCTCGGCACGCCTGATCTCCAGCTCCAGCGACAGCGATCGTTTCCAGCTCTCTTCGGACATTGGCGTAACGATGCCGGTGGTGCCGATAATGGAAATGCCGCCGAGAATGCCCAGCCGCGAGTTGTAGGTTTTCTGCGCCCGCGCTTCGCCCTCCGGGGCAAAAATTTCGACTTCCGCGCCGCGCGCCGGGCCAATGGCCTCCCGAACCGCGGCTTCAATAGTGTGTCGCGGCGTGCGATTGACTGCCGCACTGCCCACCGGCAAGCCAATGCCCTTACGCGTGACGGTACCGATCCCCTCGCCGCCAGACAGCACAATCTCGCCGCTGTCGTTCAGCGTCACGCGGGCAAAAATCAGCATGCCGTGGGTGGCATCAACATCATCGCCGCCGTCTTTGCGGATCGCGGCAACGGCCTGTTGCCCCTCAATGTGCGGCGATTCAACGTTCAGACACAGCGTGACGCCGGACGGCGTGACGATGGAAATCTGCTGGATCAGATGCTGACGCAGCGCCATCAGCGCCGCGACCTTCGCCGCCGCCGTGGCGCACGATCCGGTGGTGTAGCCTTTTCGCAGCGCTTTGCCGTTATGCCAGACCGGCGCATCGAACGTTTGATCGCTCATCGCGCCCCCTGCAGGTGATAAAGGATGGCGTTAATAATTGCCGCCGCGACGTTGCTGCCGCCTTTGCGCCCCGGCGCGGTGATAGCCGGCAGGCGACTGTGGGTCAGCGCCTCTTTCGACTCCGCCGCGCCGACAAAGCCGACCGGCACACCCACTACGCCGCTGACCGCAACATTGTGCTCCAGCAGGCGAAATAGCGCGGTGGGCGCATTGCCGAAGACAAACACTTTTTCCCCCTCCTCGGCTACCGCAATATCCACCGCCGCCATAGAACGGGTGATCCCCTGCGCTTTTGCCTGCGCCACCACGCGCGGCTCGCTGATGTAGCAGCGGCATTCGCCGCCAGTCTTCGCCAGCAGGGTTTTGTTGATCCCCGACAGCGCCATGGTGGTATCGGTATAAATAATCGATGGCCGACTCAGCGCCGCACAAAGCCGGGCAAGCGCATCATCGGAAAACCAAAGAATATCCAGCCAGTCAAAGTCAGCGGTGGTGTGAATGACGCGTTTAATAATCGCCTCATGCAGCGGGCTGGCAAACCGGTATTCCGGGCGCGTTTCACGGATAATCTCGCCAATGATGGCGAAACTTTTGGCTTCAATCGCCATCGGTTGCTGAATGTATTGCATTGTTTCCATCCTCAGGCCCCCCCCACCACCAGCCAGCGCGTCAGCATGAACAGCGCCAGCGCAAGGGTGGATGCCACCCACATCAGTCGAATCGTTCGGGAAATGTCATTCACGGAAATGTCGCGCCGCGCGTCGCCAATCCACGGTTTTTCAACGCGTTCGCCAAAGTAGTCGTTCGGGCCGCCAAGCCGGATCCCCAGCGCGCCAGCCACCGGCGCTTCCGCCCAGGCGCAGTTCGGGCTGCTGTGGTTATAGCGATCCCGCCAGCCAATGCGCAGCGCGCGGACGCCGTCGTCGCGGCACAGAAACGCCGCAGCGCTGAGCAGCAGCCAGCCAAGCCGCGCCGGAATAATGTTTGCCAGATCATCGAGGCAGGCGCTGACCATACCGATCGCCCGGTATTGCTGATTTTTATAACCGACCATCGAATCAAGTGTGTTTACGGCCTTGTAAGCCATCGCCAGCGGCGCGCCGCCGAGCAGCAAAAAGAACAGCGGCGCAATAACGCCATCAACCGTATTTTCCGCGACGGTTTCCACCACCGCCCGGTTGATTTGCGGGGGAGTCAGCTGTGAGGTGTCACGCCCGACTATCCAGGAAAGTTTTTTCCGGCTTTCGGCGAGATCCCCGGCGCGCAGCGGACGTTCAACATCTCTGGCGGCATCCGCCAGACAGCGTCCGGCGAGAACGGTGAAAATCATCCACACCTCCACCAGCCAGCCCAGCCATGGATGAATGGCGCGGGCAAGGGTCAGTACGCCCCAGGCGGTCGCCCATGTCGCGCCCACCACAACCAGCCACATCACGCCGCCGCCAATACGCAGCGCCCGCTCGCTGTGGCAGTGGCGGCGCACCCTCCGCTGGACGACGTTAATCAGGTTGCCAATCCAGCGCACCGGATGCGGCCAGCGCGGCGGGTCGCCGACAATCGCGTCGATACACCAGGCGAGGCACCAGGCCAGCAGCGTCATAACGCCTCCCTCGCCGCCTTCAGCCAGTGGTTCAGCATCACGGGACGCTGGGCAAAATGAACGTGCAAATAGCTGGCGAAGGCGTTGCCCACCTGCCAGCCGCCGGACCACCGCTGAATGGTTTTACCGTCACGCACTTTGCAGCAGTCCAGCACGGCTGGCGTGGCGGCAAAAAAGTCGGAATAGTGAAATTCGTGTCCGCGCAGCACTTCGCCTGCCTCTGCCAGCAAAGTGGAGCGAAGCGCCTGCGCCTCACAGTAGCCAAAGCGGGTCAGCCGTTCCCCCATTTTGCTGTGACCGGGAATAATATCCGCCATACGATGCACCGCCCCGCTGGCTTCTTCCAGCTGCGTGCCGAGATACATCAGACCGCCGCATTCCGCGTAAATGGCGACACCCCGCCGATGGGCCTCGCGCAGGCTTGCCAGCATCGCGGCATTGGCGGCCAGCAGCGGGGCGTACAGTTCCGGATAGCCCCCCCCCCAGCCAGACCATCTGGCACGCCGGCAGCGCCCGGTCACGCAGCGGGCTGAAACGCTCGATTTTCACACCGCAGCGCTCAAGTAAGGCAAGGTTATCGGGATAATAAAAATTAAACGCCTCGTCGTCGGCCATCGCCAGCGTCAGCCCTTTTCCGGCGTCCGGAGCCGGTAATGCGGGCCATGCGCCCTGAGGCAGCGCCGCCATCTGGCTTAATGTCAGCAGGCGATTGATATTGAGCGTCTGCTCGAGCGTGGCGGCAAAATCCTGCCACGGTTGTTGGGTTACGACGGATTCGCGGGCGGTGACCAGCCCGAGGTGGCGCTCGGGAAGCGAAACGCCGTCCACGCGCGGCACATACCCCAGCACAGGCACCCCGCAGTAGCGTTCAATGGCCTGTTTCAGCAGTTGAAAATGGGACGCGCTGTTGACGCGGTTGACGATAACGCCAGCGATATTGAGCGTCGGGTCGAAGCGCTGAAAGCCCATTACCGTCGCGGCAATAGAGGTTGAAACGGCTTTGCCGTCTACCAGCAGGATCACCGGGCAGCCTAACTGTTTCGCCATCGCCGCGGTGCTGCAATAGTCGGGATCGATGCCATAGCCGTCATACAGCCCCATCACCCCTTCGATCACGGCAATGTCTGCCTGCTGCATCTGTTCGCAGAACAGCGCATTGAGGACAGGTTCGGGGAGCATAAAGCTGTCGAGATTGCGGGAGGCCGTGCCGCACACCGCCGTATGCCAGGCGGTATCGAGATAGTCAGGACCGACTTTACAGGGCTGAACGCGTAAACCACGTTTTTTCAGCGCGCTCAGCAACCCCAGCGTCACCGTGGTTTTCCCACAGCCGCTACCGGTGCCAGCCAGAACAAACGCGTACTGCTTTGCCGCCATAACCCTGATCCTGTTCAGGGTGGTAGAGGTAGAGATACCTATACCCGCAATACTTCAGACGACAGGAGGTCAGCGACGCGGCTTCCCCCTGCAATGTGAAGTACGACAGATATACCCAGCCTTTCGGCTGTACGCATCAAAACAACCCACTTCCCACCGAAGTTGTTGAACGTTTCCGACAGGCAGGTCTTCTGGCTTAGCGTCGTCCTCGCCCGTCCTTCCCAATCTCGCGATCAGTGGTTTTTACGGGGTCGTCAGCATCACAGCAGCGGGGGCTGCGGGGGATTTTCACCCCCTTCCCTGACACAAATGTGTCAAACCTGTCGGCTTTAAGGATAAGCAGAGCGTTATCTGCTTATCACCATAAAATATGTTATTCGCGCACGCTTTTTCATGACTAAAAACAAATTATCCTCATGAAAAACTGCACTGCTTTTAAACTATTCACACTGAAATGTCATGCAGGAGAATAATGAAAATGCGCTGCAATGACACCTTATCTCACCACAAAAATAAAATCTGGTGAACTTTATCCTGTCGAAGGCAATATTTTATTGCGCTATAACAATTTATTGCTGCGCTAAAAATAGTAACTCGCTAATAATGACGATGTTACACGCGCTGCGCAAAAATCAGCAATAACAAAATATTGCTCTTTACGCCGATTCCGCCGATAAACTTCCTGCAACCTGCTGGCGATACGCCTGCGGCGTCAGCTGATAAGTCTGGCGGAACACCTTGCAAAAATAGCTGGTTTGCGAAAAACCTAAATTGCGGGCAATACTGGCGATGCTCCAGTCGCTATGGCAAAGCAGCTCTCTGGCGCTGGCCATCCGCTGCTGGTTTACCCATGCGTTAAAGCCAATTCCCTGATATTTTTTGAACAGCTTACTGAAATAGTAGGGGCTCAGATAGACGTGCGAAGCCACGTCCTCCAGGCGCAAATCGTCGGAAAGATGCGCGTCGATATAGCGCAGCGCTTTTTTCATTTTGCTGTCATGCGGGCTGGGCGCGCGCGCCGGACGCGCGGGTTCCGCGCTCTGTTCGCTGTCCTTAATGACCACGAAATTGAGCTGTTTTTTCAGGCAATTTTCAACGATAAGCTTCAGCAGATCCGCCGAGGCCATCACGCGCGAGTAGTCCATTTCCGGCACATTACGGAATTCGTTAAGCAGCTCAGGATCGGCCTGCCAGCGGTCGTCAACGTTGAGGATATCGACCAGATCGACCTCCTCATCATTACGCAGACGCACCTGCCCGCACAATACAAAGCCCACCAGATGACCGGCGATCACCAGCGGGATAGAGAAGTCGGTTAAACCAGCATGACAGCGATAAATACAGGGCTGATCTGATTTCGAGGCTTCCAGTCCACCGCAGCGATCGCTCATCCGGCAGCGAGTGCTGTGCTGCGGATGCTGACGCATTAGCTGACAAAAAGGCGTGAAATTAAATAGCTCAGAAATCTCATCACCGTGAATATTGACAACCACAACGGCCAGGCTTGTGGCTTGCGCAAAATCCTGTGCGATTTTATTAATGAGTTCTGAGTTCAGGGTACTCGCAGAAATCATGATAAAATCCCTCAGTTAATCCATTGTTATAATTAAAACATAATTGTTACATTTACATCTTATCATCCGCTATCCTTAGCAATGACAGCAAACAAAATTGACCATAACAAAAGTCTCCCTGGGTGGGGAGACTTTTTCATCAGTTCGGGAAAGCAGATCACGAAATAGTTATTAAATCCGTGATAATAGTCCAGTGATTCATGACGACTGGGTGGTTTCCTCTATTTTGCAGCTATTGCAGGGTAAATTTTTACCGATGAAATAGCGGTAGATTGCCGCTCCGCCGCATGCGCCAATTACCGGCGCGATAATCGGCACAATAAAGTACGGAATATCCCGTCCGCCGGTCATCGCAATATTGCCCCAGCCAGCTATCCAGGTGAATAACTTAGGTCCAAAATCGCGCGCCGGGTTCATGGCGAACCCCGTCAACGGCCCGGTGGAGGCGCCGATTACCGCCACCAGAATGCCTATCAGCAGCGGTGCCAGCGGTCCCTTCGGCACGCCGTTGCCGTCATCGGTCAGCGCCATAATCAGCCCCATCAGAATCGAGGTGATCACCACCTCGACGCCTGCGGCCTGCCAGACGTTGAGCGCAGCCGCCGGATAGGTACTGAATATGCTGGCCAGATAGAGGCTGTCGACGCTGCCGCGCACCATATTGTGCGCCGTTTCATACTCAATAAACAGGCTGCCATACAGCAGATATGCCAGCAGCGCGCCGCCAAACGCTCCCGCCACCTGGGCTATGGTGTATGGCAGAACTTTACGTCCGGGGAAACAGGCAAACAGCCACAGCGCCACCGTAATCGCCGGATTAAGATGCGCACCGGAAATTCCCGCGGTCAGATAAACCGCAAGCGAAATACCCAGACCCCATATGATGCAAATTTCCCAAAGACCGAGGCTGGCGCCCGCGACTTTCAGTGCGCTCAGACAGCCAATGCCAAAAAACAAAAACAACCCGGTGCCGAGAAACTCGGCAATACATTGCGCTTTCAGTGAATCATTCATTATGACCCCTTCTCAGAAGCGTTCGTGTCAAACCAGCGACCCTTGCTGGCCGTAGAGTACAACAACGCTAACTATAAAAACGGACGTCCGGAAATTGTTGGCAAACTGCGCAACGCGGCGACTGGAAAAATCGTGCTGGCATAGCAAATTATTGTCATCAACTTATTCTGTTCCTGCGCCAGATGGACGACAGAGCAATTATTAAGAGAATTTTAAAATAGTAATTTCTTGTTATTTGCAGATGTCTGTTTTCCGAGGAAGCTCACAAATCATTTTTCGCCCATAGCAAATAAAATTAAAATCGTCACGTCTTAAAATGTAAATATGGAACAGAGAAAACCAAATTTTCATATTATATTTTTTATGAAAACAATTTAAAAACAATAAGATAAAATAACGAAAGGCAAATTTATCACATTCCAGGCCCACTATTTTTTTAGCCGCAGCGTTAAGTCAGCCATTCTTTTTCCTCGCTTCTTTTTATAGTCAGCAATATCGGGACAATCCAGGCGAGGTCTTTATGCAACAAGAAGCGTTAGGAATGGTAGAAACCAAAGGCTTGACTGCCGCCATAGAGGCCGCAGACGCCATGGTGAAATCGGCCAATGTGATGCTGGTCGGCTACGAAAAAATTGGCTCAGGGCTGGTCACCGTCATTGTTCGCGGTGATGTCGGCGCGGTAAAAGCGGCGACCGATGCGGGCGCCGCCGCTGCGCGCAATGTGGGAGAGGTGAAAGCCGTACACGTTATTCCACGCCCTCATACCGATGTTGAAAAAATCTTACCGAAGGGAATTAACCCATGAGCAGCAATGAACTGGTCGAACAGATCATGGCGCAGGTCATTGCCCGCGTGGCAAAGCCTGAGCAAACGGGCGCCCCTGATACCCCCCATCTGAAACGAGAGACGGCTATGGCAGAGAAAAGCTGCAGTTTAACGGAATTTGTTGGCACCGCGATTGGCGACACCGTAGGTCTGGTTATCGCTAACGTTGACAGTGCATTACTGGAAGCCATGAAGCTTGAAAAGCGTTATCGCTCCATCGGCATCCTGGGCGCGCGTACCGGCGCAGGTCCGCACATTATGGCGGCTGACGAAGCGGTAAAAGCGACTAACACCGAAGTTGTGAGCATCGAGCTGCCGCGAGATACCAAAGGCGGCGCGGGCCATGGTTCGCTGATCATTTTAGGCGGTAACGACGTTTCCGACGTCAAGCGCGGGATTGAAGTCGCGCTGAAAGAACTCGATCGCACTTTTGGCGATGTATATGCCAACGAAGCCGGACATATCGAACTGCAGTACACCGCCCGCGCCAGCTATGCGCTGGAAAAAGCCTTTGGCGCGCCGGTTGGCCGCGCCTGCGGGGTGATCGTCGGCGCGCCTGCGTCGGTGGGAGTCCTGATGGCCGATACCGCACTGAAATCCGCGAACGTCGAGGTGGTGGCTTACAGCTCTCCGGCGCACGGCACCAGCTTCAGTAACGAAGCGATTCTGGTGATTTCCGGCGACTCCGGCGCGGTGCGTCAGGCGGTTATCTCCGCGCGTGAAATCGGTAAAACCGTGCTGGCGACCCTCGGCAGCGAAGCGAAAAACGATCGCCCGTCCTACATCTGATATCCGTGAGGCTCATTCATGAGATCGAAAAGATTTGAAGCGCTGGCGAAGCGCCCTGTAAACCAGGACGGTTTCGTTAAGGAGTGGATCGAAGAAGGCTTCATTGCGATGGAAAGCCCGAACGATCCGAAACCGTCGATAAAAATCGTTAACGGCGCGGTTACCGAACTTGACGGCAAGGCCGTCAGAGAATTTGACCTGATTGACCATTTTATCGCCCGCTATGGCATCAACCTGGCGCGGGCGGAAGAAGTCATGGCGATGGACTCGGTTAAGCTCGCCAATATGCTGTGCGATCCTAACGTCAAACGCAGCGACATTGTGCCGCTGACCACCGCGATGACGCCGGCGAAAATCGTCGAAGTGGTATCGCATATGAACGTGGTGGAGATGATGATGGCGATGCAGAAAATGCGCGCCCGCCGCACCCCGTCTCAGCAGGCGCACGTCACCAACGTCAAAGATAACCCGGTTCAGATTGCCGCCGACGCCGCAGAAGGCGCATGGCGCGGATTCGACGAACAGGAAACCACCGTTGCGGTAGCGCGCTACGCGCCGTTCAACGCCATTGCGCTGCTCGTCGGCTCGCAGGTCGGGCGTCCTGGCGTCTTAACCCAGTGCTCGCTGGAAGAAGCGACAGAGCTGAAGCTCGGTATGCTGGGTCACACCTGTTACGCCGAAACCATCTCCGTTTACGGCACCGAACCGGTCTTCACCGACGGTGACGATACGCCGTGGTCGAAAGGCTTCCTCGCCTCCTCCTACGCCTCCCGCGGCCTGAAAATGCGCTTCACCTCCGGCTCCGGATCGGAAGTACAGATGGGCTACGCGGAAGGGAAATCGATGCTCTATCTGGAAGCGCGCTGCATTTACATCACCAAAGCGGCAGGCGTTCAGGGGCTGCAAAACGGCTCGGTGAGCTGCATTGGCGTTCCGTCCGCCGTTCCTTCCGGCATTCGCGCGGTGCTGGCCGAAAACCTGATCTGCTCGGCGCTGGATCTGGAGTGCGCCTCCAGTAACGACCAGACCTTCACCCACTCCGATATGCGTCGTACCGCGCGTCTGCTGATGCAGTTCCTGCCGGGGACCGACTTTATCTCCTCCGGTTACTCCGCGGTGCCGAACTACGACAACATGTTCGCCGGTTCCAACGAAGATGCCGAAGACTTCGATGACTACAACGTCATTCAGCGCGACCTGAAGGTGGACGGCGGCCTGCGCCCGGTGCGCGAAGAGGACGTTATCGCCATTCGTAATAAGGCCGCCCGCGCCCTGCAGGCGGTATTCGCCGGAATGGGTCTGCCGCCGATTACCGATGAAGAGGTGGAGGCAGCAACCTACGCCCACGGTTCGAAGGATATGCCGGAACGCAATATCGTCGAAGACATCAAGTTCGCGCAGGAGATCATCAATAAAAACCGTAACGGTCTGGAAGTGGTGAAAGCGCTGGCTAAGGGCGGCTTTACCGACGTCGCGCAGGACATGCTCAACATCCAGAAGGCGAAGCTAACCGGGGACTATCTGCATACCTCCGCCATTATCGTTGGCGACGGACAGGTGCTCTCTGCGGTCAACGACGTCAACGACTATGCCGGTCCGGCAACAGGTTATCGCCTGCAGGGCGAACGCTGGGAAGAGATTAAAAACATCCCTGGCGCACTTGATCCCAACGAGCTCGGCTAAGGGGTGAACAATGGAAATTAATGAAAAACTGCTGCGCCAGATAATTGAAGACGTGCTCTCAGAAATGCAGGCCAGCGATAAGCCCGTTTCGTTTCGCGCGCCGGGAAGCGCCGCCGCCCCTGCCGCTCCGGCGGGAGACGGTTTCCTGACGGAAATCGGCGAAGCGAAGCAAGGCACGCAACAGGATGAAGTGGTGATTGCAGTCGGCCCGGCGTTTGGCCTCTCGCAGACCGTCAATATTGTCGGCTTATCGCATAAGAGCATCCTGCGCGAAGTGATTGCCGGTATTGAAGAAGAAGGCATTAAAGCACGCGTGATTCGCTGCTTTAAATCCTCCGACGTGGCGTTTGTCGCGGTCGAAGGCAACCGTCTCAGCGGTTCCGGCATTTCAATCGGCATCCAGTCGAAAGGCACCACGGTTATCCACCAGCAGGGGCTGCCGCCGCTGTCCAACCTGGAGCTGTTCCCGCAGGCGCCGCTGCTGACGCTGGCGACCTACAGACAGATTGGCAAAAACGCCGCGCGCTACGCCAAACGTGAATCGCCGCAGCCGGTACCAACGCTGAACGATCAGATGGCGCGTCCGAAATACCAGGCGAAATCGGCCATTCTGCACATTAAAGAGACGAAGTACGTCGTGACGGGCAAAAACCCGCAGGAACTGCGCGTGGCGCTTTAATAAGGATCCCTTTATGAATACCGATGCAATTGAATCGATGGTTCGGGACGTGTTGAGCCGCATGAACAGCCTGCAGGGCGACGCCCCTGCCCCGGCTGCCAGCGCGAGCCCTTCAACATCCTCCGTCAAAGTGAGCGATTACCCGCTGGCAAATAAACATCCTGAGTGGGTCAAAACGGCCACCAATAAAACGCTGGATGATTTCACGCTGGAAAACGTGCTCAGCGACAAGGTGACCGCGCAGGATATGCGCATTACGCCGGAAACGCTGCGCATTCAGGCCGCTATCGCCCGGGACGCCGGACGTGACCGGCTGGCGATGAACTTTGAACGCGCCGCGGAACTGACCGCCGTACCAGACGATCGCATTCTTGAGATTTACAACGCCCTGCGTCCTTATCGTTCAACGAAAGAGGAGCTGATCGCCATCGCGGACGATCTTGAAAACCGCTATCAGGCCAAAATCTGCGCCGCATTTGTGCGTGAAGCGGCGACGCTGTACGTCGAGCGTAAAAAACTGAAAGGCGACGATTAAGGTTAAGGAAACGCGATGCGATATATAGCTGGCATTGACATCGGCAACTCATCGACAGAGGTCGCTCTGGCGAGGCTTGATGCGTCCGGCGCGCTGACCATTACCGGCAGCGCGCTGGCGGAAACCACCGGAATCAAGGGCACATTACGCAATGTGTTCGGCATTCAGGAGGCGCTGACGCGGGCGGCCAACAGCGCAGGCATCAATGTCAGCGATATTTCGCTCATCCGCATTAACGAAGCCACACCGGTGATTGGCGACGTGGCGATGGAAACGATTACCGAGACCATCATCACCGAGTCCACCATGATCGGCCATAACCCGAAAACACCGGGTGGCGCGGGTCTCGGCGTGGGCATAACCATTACGCCGGAAGAGTTGTTAACCCGACCGGCGGACGCCCCTTTCATCCTGGTGGTTTCTTCGGCGTTCGATTTCGCCGATGTCGCCACCATGATTAACGCCTCGGTTCGCGCGGGCTATCAGTTAACCGGCGTCATTTTACAGCAGGACGATGGCGTACTGGTCAGCAACCGGCTGGAAAAACCGCTGCCCATCGTTGACGAGGTGTTATACATCGACCGCATACCGCTCGGGATGCTGGCGGCGATTGAAGTCGCCGTTCCCGGAAAAGTGATTGAAACGCTGTCGAACCCCTACGGCATCGCCACGGTGTTTAAGCTGGACGCGGAGGAGACCAAAAATATTGTGCCGATGGCGCGCGCCCTGATCGGCAACCGCTCCGCCGTGGTGGTCAAAACGCCGTCAGGCGACGTGAAAGCCCGCGCTATTCCCGCCGGAAATATTGAACTGCATACGCAGGGCCGCACCGTGCGGGTCGATGTTGCTGCGGGCGCCGACGCCATTATGAAAGCGGTGGGCGACTGCCCGAAGCTGGATAACGTCACCGGTGAAGCCGGCACCAATATCGGCGGTATGCTGGAGCACGTTCGCCAGACCATGGCGGAGCTGACCAACAAGCCCAGCAACGAGATCTTCATTCAGGATCTGCTGGCCGTTGACACCGCGGTGCCGGTCAGCGTGACCGGCGGGCTGGCGGGGGAATTTTCGCTGGAGCAGGCGGTGGGCATTGCCTCGATGGTGAAATCCGATCGCCTGCAGATGGCGATGATCGCCAGTGAAATCAAAGAAAAGCTGAACGTTGACGTGCAGGTCGGCGGCGCGGAAGCCGAAGCCGCGATTCTCGGCGCGTTAACCACGCCGGGCACCACCTGCCCGCTGGCGATTCTGGATTTAGGCGCCGGTTCCACCGATGCATCCATCATTAATCCGCAGGGTGACATTATCGCCACCCACCTCGCCGGAGCGGGCGATATGGTCACAATGATCATCGCCCGCGAGCTGGGGCTGGAGGACCGCTATCTGGCCGAAGAGATTAAAAAATATCCGCTCGCCAAGGTGGAAAGTCTGTTCCATTTACGCCATGAGGACGGCAGCGTTCAGTTCTTCCCCGGGCCGCTCCCGCCGACAGTCTTCGCCCGCGTTTGCGTGGTCAAGCCCGATGAGCTGGTGCCGCTGCCGGGCGATCTGCCGCTGGAAAAAGTGCGCGCCGTTCGCCGTAGCGCCAAAGAGCGCGTATTTGTGACCAACGCCCTGCGCGCGCTGCGTCAGGTCAGCCCAACCGGCAACATTCGCGATATTCCGTTTGTGGTGCTGGTGGGCGGCTCCTCGCTGGACTTTGAGGTGCCGCAGCTGGTGACGGACGCGCTGGCGCACTACCGGCTGGTCGCCGGGCGCGGAAATATCCGCGGCGTCGAAGGTCCGCGAAACGCCGTCGCCACCGGTCTGATCCTCTCCTGGCATAAGGAGTTCGCCCGTGGACAGTAACCTCACGACGCCAGCCATTGTCATCGTCCCCGTTGGCGACAGCCTTTCCCTCTGGCAGGAGGTGCTGCTCGGCATCGAAGAAGAAGGCATTCCTTTCGTCATTCAGCGCCAGCGCGACGGTGACGTGGTGCAGAGCGCCTGGCAGGCGGCGCGCCAGTCTCCGCTGCTTGTCGGCATTGCCTGCGATCGGGAAACGCTGGTTGTGCATTACAAGAATTTACCCACTTCAGCGCCGCTGTTTACGCTGACGTATCGCCAAAACAGCCTTGACCGGCGAAGTACAGGAAACAACGCGGCAAGGTTAGTCAAAGGGATCCCCTTTCGGGATCTCAATGCTTAATCCACAGGAGAATCGCAGTATGAATAACGCATTAGGGCTGGTTGAAACAAAAGGGTTGGTCGGCGCCATTGAAGCCGCAGATGCGATGGTGAAATCCGCCAACGTGCAGCTGGTCGGCTATGAAAAAATCGGCTCTGGCCTCGTTACCGTTATGGTTCGCGGCGACGTCGGCGCGGTGAAAGCGGCGGTTGACGCGGGCAGCGCGGCGGCAAGCGCGGTGGGCGAAGTGAAATCCTGCCACGTTATCCCGCGTCCGCACAGCGACGTTGAGGCCATTTTACCGAAGTCCGCCTGAGTACTGTCGAAAAGGAGCACAGCGTGAAGCAATCACTGGGATTACTTGAAGTTAGTGGTCTGGCATTAGCCATCAGTTGCGCGGATGTCATGGCGAAAGCCGCTTCCATCACGCTGGTTGGCCTTGAAAAAACCAACGGTTCAGGCTGGACGGTGATCAAAGTCACCGGTGATGTGGCCTCAGTGCAGTCGGCCATCATCACCGGCGCCAGCTTTGCCGAACAGCGCGATGGCCTGGTGGCGCATAAAGTGATCGCCAGACCCGGCGAGGGCATTCTTTGCCGGGCGACAAGCGTCACGCCAGCGCCAGCCCCCACGCCGGTCGCCATCGAAGAACCGGAAACGGAAGTTGTTGCAGAGGAGCCTGTACCGGAAGCGGCGTCGGAAAATGAGGTTATCAGCTGTAATCTGTGCCTCGACCCGGCCTGCCCGCGGCAAAAAGGCGAACCCCGGACGCTCTGCCTGCATTCAGGTAAACGAGGTTAAGCGTAATGGATAAACACCTTCTGGAGACGACGGTCAGCAAAGTGCTGGATGAGATGCGGGAGCGCCCGATTCCGTTGGGCGTTTCCAATCGGCATATTCACCTGAGCGCCGAAGATTATGCCCGTCTTTTTCCGGGACGGCCGATAAGCGAGAAAAAAGCGCTCCTGCAACCGGGGCAGTACGCCGCCGAACAGACGGTGACGCTGGCGGGTCCTAAAGGCGAGCTTAAAAACGTTCGTCTGCTGGGGCCGCTGCGCAGCACCAGCCAGGTAGAAATTTCGCGAACGGATGCCAGGACGCTGGGGATTGCCGCGCCGCTGCGGATGTCCGGCGATCTCAAGGGCACGCCCGGTATCCGCCTCATCAGTCCTTTCGCCGAAATCACGCTCGCCTCTGGCGTCATTGTCGCTCAGCGCCATATCCATATGTCGCCGCTGGACGCCCTGATCCTGCGCGTTACCCACGGCGACAGCGTCTGCGTGGCGATTGAAGGCACCGGGCGTCGGCTCATTTTCGATAACGTCGCCGTTCGCGTCTCGCCCGATATGCGTCTGGAGATGCATATCGACACCGACGAAGCCAATGCCGCCGGGGCAGATGCTCCCGGCGCGTTCGCCACGCTGGCCGCGCCGCGATGAACGACGAACTGTTGCAGCGCATCGTTGAGGAGGTGGTCGCCCGCCTGCGACAGCGTGCCGACAGCGCCATCGCGCTGAGCGTCGCGCAGCTGCGGGAGACGCCTTCCCGCACGCTGTTTTGCCGGTATGCCGCCCTGCACGTTTTGCAGGCTGATCTGTCCCTGCTCAGGCAGATCGCGGAAAACGACAGGTCGGATAGCGCCGCCGCCCTCCTCCACGACGCGCTGGCGTCGGGTCTACGGGTGCGCATTTCGCTACAGCGCGCGTTGTTACCCGCGCTGCCGGTGAAAAAGCTGGCCCGGCTACCGCTGACGTTCTGCGATGAACAGGGGATGCGCGTGATGCTGCACCCCACCCGGCTGGTCACCTATGCCGACGTCGTCCGCTCGGACCACGGACTGCTGGTGCTGCCACGCAAATGTATTGTTACCGCGCTGGCTCGCGATGCCGCGAGCTCCCGCAACATCCAATTTTTTAAGCAGGAGTGAACCATGCATCTGGCACGTGTTACAGGCGCGGTGGTATCCACGCAAAAATCGCCCTCTCTGGTCGGGAAAAAACTTCTGCTGGTGCGCCGGGTGAGCGCCGACGGCGAACTGCCTGCAAACCCGACCGCGGGCGATGAGGTAGCCGTTGACTCCGTGGGCGCTGGGGTTGGCGAACTGGTGCTGCTGAGCAGCGGCTCAAGCGCCAGACACGTTTTTTCCGGGCCGAACGAGGCCATCGATTTAGCGGTTGTCGGCATCGTCGACACGCTTTCTCGTTAAGGGGGCGCTATGGCGATTTACACCCGAACCGGTGATGCAGGCACCACTTCGCTGTTCAGCGGCCAGCGCGTCAGCAAAACGCATCCGCGCGTAGAGGCTTACGGCACGTTAGATGAACTAAACGCCGCGCTAAGCCTGTGCGCCTGCGCCACCGATAACGCACACCATCGCGCTCTGCTGGAAGCCATTCAGCAGCAAATTTTCTGGTTCAGCGCGGAGCTTGCCAGCGAAAGCGAACGGCCCTCTCCTGAGCAGCGCTATATCAGCACTGAAGAAATCGCCGCGCTGGAAGCGGCTATCGATGCGGCGATGGGCCGCGTTGCGCCACTGCGCAGCTTTATTTTACCGGGTCGCAGCGAAGCGGCCAGCCGCCTGCACTTCGCCCGCACGCTGGCGCGCCGGGCGGAACGCCGTCTGGTTGAGCTATCCGCGACGACCACCGTCAGACACGTCCTGATGCGTTACATCAACCGCCTGTCAGATTGCTTATATGCCCTGGCCCGCGCGGAAGATCACGACGCGCATCAGTCCCGGATTGTGCAGGAAGTGACGAAGCGCTATCTGGCTTCCGCACATCCCGCCACCGTGAAGGAGTCCACCATGTCGCTCTCTTTTAGCGAACTTCATCAGATCATCCGCGCCGCCGTGGCGCGGGCGCAGGAGATAAACGTCCCGGTGGTGGTCAGCATTGTTGACGCCAACGGCACGGAAGCCGTCACCTGGCGCATGCCCGACGCGCTGCTGGTCAGCAGCGAACTGGCGCCGAAAAAAGCCTGGACGGCGGTGGCGATGAAAACGGCAACCCATGAACTTGCGGGCGCGGTCCAGCCCGGCGCGCCGCTGTACGGGCTGGAAAGCCATATGCAGGGAAAAGTCGTCACCTTTGGCGGCGGCTTTCCGCTGTGGCGTGACGAAATGCTTATTGGGGGTCTTGGGATCAGCGGTGGCAGCGTTGAACAGGACATGGACATTGCACAGGCTGCGATTGCGGCCCTTAACGTGAGAACACATCAATGAATACTTCTGAACTGGAAACCCTCATCCGCACGATCCTGACTGAACAACTGACGCCAGCGAAAACCGAACAAAAAGGCAACGGTATTTTTCAGTCGGTTGGCGAGGCTATCGACGCCGCGCACCAGGCGTTTTTGCGCTATCAGCAGTCTCCTCTGAAAACGCGCAGCGCCATTATCAGCGCCATCCGCGAAGAGCTCGCGCCGCAGCTTACCGCCCTGGCGGAAGAGAGCGCGACGGAAACGGGAATGGGCAACAAAGAGGATAAATACCTCAAGAACAAAGCGGCGCTGGAAAATACGCCAGGAATCGAAGATCTGACCACCACCGCGCTCACCGGCGACGGCGGCATGGTGCTGTTTGAATATTCGCCGTTTGGCGTTATCGGCTCCGTCGCCCCAAGCACTAATCCGACAGAAACCATCATCAACAACAGCATCAGTATGCTGGCTGCCGGTAACAGCGTCTATTTCAGTCCGCACCCGGGCGCAAAAGCCGTGTCGCTGAAGCTTATCGCCATGATCGAGGATATCGTGTTTCGCAGCTGCGGCATTCGTAACCTGGTGGTTACGGTGGCCGAACCCACCTTTGAAGCCACTCAGCAGATGATGGCGCACCCGAAAATTGCCGTTCTGGCGATTACCGGCGGCCCGGGCATCGTGGCGATGGGGATGAAAAGCGGGAAAAAAGTGATTGGCGCCGGTGCGGGCAACCCGCCGTGTATCGTCGATGAAACCGCCGATATCGTTAAAGCGGCGGAAGATATCATTAACGGCGCCTCATTTGACTACAACCTCCCCTGCATCGCCGAGAAAAGCCTGATCGTCGTGGAGTCGGTCGCCGAACAGCTCATTCAGCAGATGCAAAGCTTCGGCGCGCTGCTGCTCAGTCCGGCGGAAACAGACAAACTGCGCGCGGTCTGCCTGGCGGATGGCGTCGCGAATAAAAAACTGGTCGGTAAAAGCCCGTCGGTAATGCTTGAAGCGGCAGGTATCAACGTTCCGGCCAAAGCGCCGCGCCTGCTGATCGGCGTCGTCAACGCTGACGACAGTTGGGTCACCAGCGAACAGCTGATGCCGATGCTCCCCGTGGTGAAGGTGAAAGATTTTGACGCCGCATTGTCGCTGGCGCTGAAAGTGGAGGAAGGCTTACATCACACCGCCATCATGCACTCGCAAAACGTGTCGCGGCTGAATCTTGCCGCGCGAACGCTGCAGACCTCCATTTTTGTGAAAAATGGCCCTTCCTATGCGGGCATCGGCGTCGGCGGCGAAGGGTTTACCACCTTCACCATCGCCACGCCGACCGGCGAAGGCACCACTTCAGCGCGCACCTTCGCCCGCTCGCGCCGCTGCGTGCTGACCAACGGCTTCTCAATCCGCTAACGAGGTGGGGATGAATACCTTTTCACTGCAAACGCGGTTGTACAGCGGTCCGGGAAGCCTGAAGGTGCTTGGTCGTTTTAGCGATAAGCACGTGTGGATTATCTGCGACGGCTTTCTGGCGCGCTCGCCGCTGATCGATATCCTGCGCGCGGCGTTACCGGCCAGCAACCGTATCAGCGTGTTCAGCGAGATCACGCCGGATCCGACCATCGCCACCGTGGTCGAAGGCATTGCGCAAATGCAGGCCCTGCGCCCCGACGTGGTGATTGGCTTCGGCGGCGGGTCGGCGCTGGACGCCGCGAAAGCGATTGTCTGGTTCAGCCGCCAGTCCGGGATTGAAATCGACACCTGCGTGGCCATTCCGACCACCAGCGGGACGGGCTCGGAGGTCACCAGCGCCTGCGTGATTAGCGATCCGCAAAAAGGGATTAAATATCCGCTGTTCGATAACGCGCTCTATCCGACGATGGCGATCCTTGACCCGACGCTGGTGGTCAGCGTGCCACCGGCCATTACCGCCAATACCGGGATGGACGTGCTGACCCACGCGCTGGAAGCGTATGTTTCGACGCGCGCCAGCGATTTTACCGACGCCCTTGCCGAAAAAGCGGCGCAGCTTGTTTTCCGCTATCTGCCGGTAGCGGTGCGTAAAGGCGACTGTCTGGCCACCCGCGGCAAAATGCACAACGCCTCGACCCTCGCCGGTATGGCCTTCAGCCAGGCGGGACTGGGACTGAACCATGCCATCGCCCATCAACTGGGCGGCCAGTTTCATCTGCCGCACGGGCTGGCGAATGCGCTCCTGCTGGCGCCGGTTATCCGCTTCAACGCCCACGATCCGCGGGCGGCGAAACGCTACGCCCGCTTTGCCAAAGCCTGTCATCTCTGCCCGGACAGCGCCAGTGACACCGCCTGCATCAATGCGCTGGTGCAGCATATTGAGCAGCTTAAAAAAGCGTGCGCCATCCCCTCCAGCAACGAGGCGCTGAAGGAGGAGAAGCAGGGCCGGGCCCAGCGCATACCGGCGATGGTGCAGGCCGCGCTGGCGGACGTGACGCTCAAAACCAATCCCAGAGCAGCCGATGCCAGCGCCATCCGGGAATTGCTTGAGGATCTGCTATGAGTACCGCCCTGAATATCGAAATGAGCGACATTGATGCGCAAACGGTCCGCGATCGCGTGCGCGCTGCGGGGATCGTCGGCGCGGGCGGCGCGGGCTTCCCGACGCACGTCAAGCTACAGGCGCAGGTGGAAATTTTCCTGGTCAACGCCGCGGAATGCGAACCGATGCTGAAGGTCGATCAACAGCTCATGGCGCAACAGGCGGCGCGTCTGATACGCGGCGTACAGTACGCGATGAAGGCAACCGGCGCAGCTGAAGGCATTATTGCCCTGAAAGAGAAGTACCAGCCCGCTATCGCCGCCCTGACCCCGCTTCTGCCTCCGGCGATACGGTTACATATTTTGCCCGACGTCTACCCGGCGGGAGATGAAGTACTGACCATCTGGATGGCGACGGGCCGCCGCGTCCCTCCGGCAGCGCTGCCCGTCAGCGTCGGGGTGGTGGTCAATAACGTACAGACGGTGCTGAATATCGCCCGCGCGGTCGAGCAGCAGTATCCGGTCACGCGCCGCACGTTGACCGTCAACGGCGCGGTTGCCCGTCCTCAGACCGTGACTGTTCCCATCGGGATGTCGCTGCGCGAGGTGCTGGAGATGGCGGGCGGCGCCACGATAGCCGATCCGGGCTATATCAACGGCGGACCGATGATGGGCAGCCTTGTGACCTCGCTGGAAACGCCGGTAAGCAAAACCACCGGCGGCCTGCTGGTTCTGCCGCAGTCACATCCACTGATTAAACGACGCATGCAGGATGAGCGCACCGTGCTGTCGGTGGCGCGAACCGTCTGCGAACAGTGCCGCTTATGCACCGATCTCTGCCCGAGACATCTTATCGGCCACGAACTCTCTCCACATTTGCTGGTACGCGCCGTTAATTTTCATCAGGCAGCCACGCCGCAGCTACTGCTCAGCGCGCTCACCTGCTCCGAATGCAACGTTTGCGAAAGTGTGGCCTGTCCGGTGGGCATTTCGCCAATGCGCATCAACCGGATGCTCAAGCGAGAACTGCGCGCGCAGAACCAGCGCTACGAAGGCCCGCTCAACCCGGCTGATGAGATGGCGAAGTATCGCCTGGTGCCGGTGAAACGGCTGATCGCCAGACTGGGATTAACGCCGTGGTATCAGGAAGCGCCTCTGCGCCAGGACGAACCGGTAGCTGACAAAGTCACATTACTGCTGCGCCAGCATATCGGCGCCAGCGCCGTTCCCTGCGTACAAAAAGGCGAACATGTCACGCGCGGGCAGTGCGTTGCCGATGTTCCGCAAGATGCGCTGGGCGCCCCCGTTCACGCCAGTATTGACGGCACTGTCTGTGAGATCACAGAGCAGGCCATCACCGTTGTAAGAGGTTAACCATGTCGCAGGCCATAGGTATTTTAGAACTCACCAGCATTGCCAAAGGGATGGAAACCGGCGACGCCATGCTGAAAAGCGCCAGCGTGGATCTGCTGGTCAGCAAAACGATTTGCCCCGGTAAATTTCTGCTGATGCTGGGCGGGGATGTCGGCGCGGTGCAGCAGGCCATTGAAACCGGCGCCTCGCTTGCCGGCGAAATGCTGGTGGACAGTCTGGTGTTGCCGAACATTCATGCCAGCATACTGCCAGCCATTAGCGGTCTGAACAGCGTCGAACGCCGCCAGGCAGTGGGGATTGTCGAAACCTGGAGCGTGGCGGCCTGCATCAGCGCCGCTGACCGGGCGGTGAAAGCCTCTAACGTCACCCTGGTTCGCGTCCATATGGCGTTCGGTATCGGCGGAAAATGCTACATGGTGGTTGCGGGCGACATATCTGATGTGAACAACGCGGTGACGGTTGCCAGCGAAAATGCGGGAGAAAAAGGGCTGCTGGTTTACCGCTCGGTGATCCCGCGTCCGCATGAGGCAATGTGGCGTCAGATTGTGGAGGGATGATGGAAAGAGAACCGACGACGGATCGTATGATCCAGGAGTACGTGCCGGGTAAACAGGTCACGCTGGCGCATTTGATCGCCAATCCCGGTAAGGATCTGTTTAAAAAGCTGGGGTTACAGGAAAACGTTTCAGCCATCGGGATCCTGACCATTACGCCCAGTGAAGCCTCCATTATCGCCTGCGATATCGCCACCAAATCCGGCGCGGTGGAGATAGGTTTTCTCGACCGCTTTACCGGCGCGGTGGTGTTGACCGGCGACGTTTCGGCGGTGGAATACGCGCTGAAGCAGGTGACGCGGACGCTGGGCGAAATGATGCGCTTTACAGCCTGCTCCATCACCCGGACCTGACGGCATGAAACGCATGATGCTCATCGGCCCCAGCCAGTGTGGAAAAACGTCGCTTACCCAGGCGCTGTGCGGCGAGACGCTGCACTACCAGAAAACTCAGGCGATTGTCTGGTCCGCCGCCGCTATTGATACGCCCGGAGAATATCTGGAGAACCGCTGCCTCTACAGCGCGTTGTTGACCAGCGCCTGCGAGGCGGACGTCATTGCGCAGGTGCTCAACAGCGATGCGCAATGGCCCCCCTTCTCTCCCGGCTTCACCGGGCCGATGAACCGCCCGGCGATCGGCATTGTCACCAAAGCCGATCTCGCTGATCCGCAGCGCCTCTCTCGCGTCAGCGAATGGCTGGAACTTGCAGGCGCGCAAAAGGTTTTTGTCACCAGCGCCGTAAACGGCGCAGGCATCGACAAACTGTTTGCCTTTCTGAACCAAAAGGAAACTTCATGTCTCACAAAATAATGGCGATCAACGCCGGGAGTTCATCGCTTAAATTCCAGCTGCTGGATATGCCGCAGGGCAAACTGCTCTGTCAGGGGCTGATTGAGCGAATCGGCATGGCGAATGCCGGAATTACGCTGAAGGCGCAGGAGCAAAAATGGCAGCAGACCGCGCCGGTCGCCGACCATCGTGAGGCGGTGACCCTGCTGCTCGACATGCTGACGGGTCATGGCATTATTCGCAGCATCGCGGAAATTGAGGGTGTCGGTCATCGCGTGGCCCATGGCGGAGAGACATTTAAAGACTCCGCGCGCGTCACCGACGAAACGCTGGCGGAGATTGAACGCCTCGCCGAACTGGCGCCGCTGCATAACCCGGTTAATTTGCTGGGCATCAATGTGTTTCGCCAGCTGTTGCCAGATGTGCCCGCGGTAGCCGTGTTTGATACCGCCTTTCATCAAACCCTGAACGAAGCGGCGTATATTTACCCGCTGCCGTGGCGCTACTATGAAGAATTCGGCATCCGCCGCTATGGTTTTCACGGCACCAGCCACAAATATGTCAGCGCGACGCTGGCGGAAAAACTTGGCGTACCGCTCAGCGCGCTGCGGGTGGTGAGCTGTCATCTGGGCAACGGCAGCAGCCTGTGCGCCATCAAAGGCGGTAAGTCGGTGAATACCTCGATGGGCTTCACCCCGCAGTCCGGCGTGATGATGGGAACCCGCAGCGGCGATATCGATCCCTCTATTTTGCCGTGGCTCGCCCAGCGGGAAGGGAAAACGCCGCAGCAGCTTAACCAGTTGCTTAATAACGAGTCCGGTCTGCTTGGCGTTTCTGGCGTTTCCCACGATTACCGCGACGTCGAACAGGCCGCCGACGCAGGCAACCCGCGGGCGGCGCTGGCGCTGACCCTGTTTGCCGAACGCATCCGGGCAACCATCGGCAGCTACATTATGCAAATGGGCGGACTGGACGCGCTGGTGTTTACCGGCGGCATTGGCGAAAACTCGGCGCGCGCGCGGGCGGCCATCTGCCAGAATCTTCAGTTTCTCGGCCTGAGCGTGGATGAAGCGAAAAACCAGCGCAACGCCACGTTTATCCAGGCTGATCATGCGCTGGTCAAGGTGGCGGTAATTAATACCAACGAAGAGCTAATGATTGCCCGTGACGTGATGCGGATTGCCCTCGCGGAAACGCCCGTCGCGGCTTCCGCCTGAGTTCGCGCCGGGCAAATTGCGGCAAATCATGGCAATAGCGCGATCGCCGTGACACTATGCGCCGAGGATTGCAAACCAGAAGGTGAAAACGTGGCTGTTGCGCAATGCCCCGCCTCGTGCGGAGAGCTGATTCAGGGCTGGATTATGGGCAGCGAGAAGCTGGTTTCCTGCCCGGTGGACTGGTACAGCACCGTTGAGGTCAGCGCCGGTTCGCCGCAGGCGAATGAGCGCCCGCTGTCGCGGGCGATGGTCAACCGGCTGCTTGCGTACTGGCGCTATCCCGCGCAGCTGAGCCAGGCGATCCGCATTGATGTCCATTCCACCATCCCGATCGCCAAAGGGATGGCGAGCAGCACGGCGGACATCGCGGCAACCGCCGTGGCGACGGCGCGCCATCTGGGGCATGAACTGGATGAATCCACCCTTGCGCAGCTTTGCGTATCGCTGGAACCCACCGACAGTACCCTGTTTCGCCAGCTGACGTTGTTCGATCATAACGATGCCTCCACGCAAATCGCCTGCGAAAACCAGCCGGAACTCGATCTGCTGGTGCTGGAAAGCCCGCAGACGCTGCGCACTGCGGACTATCATCGGCTCCCGCGTCAGGCCGGGCTTGAGGCGGGGGCGCCGGCGCTGAAAAGCGCATGGGAAAAAGTGCGGCAGGCCTGCGCGGAGCAAAATCCGCAGCGGATGGGGGAAGCGGCCACCCTGAGCGCTATCGCCAGTCAGTCGCTGTTGCCGAAGCCGGATTTCGACGCCCTGCTGGCGCTGGTGGAGGCGTGCGATTTATTCGGCGTCAACGTGGCGCACAGCGGCAGCGTGGTCGGGCTGATGCTCGACAGGCGTAAACATGACGTGGACTACGTGAAGTGGTTACTGAAGGAAAAAAAGCTGACCGGACACTGGCCGGAACAGCATTTGCTGCGGATGGTACACGGCGGCGTGCGTTGTCAGTGAGGATCGACCGATCCTCACTGCATCCGACGTTACTCTGATTTCGCGTCGCTGTTTTTCAGCTCACCCATCGCTTTCAGCTTCTTGGAGATCTCGCGACGCTCTTTGGAGATTTCAGCATTCTTGATGATGTAGTCATCAACGCGATCTTCATAGTCGCTTTTCATGCTGGCGATAATGCCCTGAATGGCCTCCACGCTCATGCCCGGCTTGATGTAATCGCTCAGGTTGTCCAGCAGCAGAACGCGTTTCTGGTTGTCGCGGATCTTTTTCTCAACGTCCTGGATTTCACGTTGCAGTTTATTCTTACGACGGAACAGACGGACAAATTCCAGCACGTCCTGGAAAGATGGCTTGGTAGTTTCCATTTTTACACCCCTGATAATGTCAGATTCGGATTCGTTTAAACTATAGGGCTTACATTACTTTTCGTAGCCATAAATGACAATGGCTGCCACTTTGTTTTCATCATACCCTCATTCGCTGCTGAATCGAAGCAGCACCCGTTGTATTCTCCTTATCTGCTTTTTATTTGCGCAGCGCGCGACAGATCAGATGCGATAACAGCTCCAGCTGGCGCGCGGTTTCCAGGCTCAGCCAGACGTAGCCGTGAATGGGCGTCTCCGCCACGTTGCTCTCATCATGCTGGCGGATCAGTGCCCGCAGCTCGTTGACGGCATCATTCAGTTTTTCCGTATTGGCAAGGATTGGCTGCGGGTTTCCCTCGAACAGCGCGTGGGTAATGGTCAGCAGCGCCTGCTGCGTCATCTGCTGGGTTTCCCGCAGCGTATGGGCATTGAGCATGACGAAATGGCTGGCGCGGGTCGCCCAGAGGGCGTTGATTTGCAGCTCAAGCATACAAACCAGGTTGCGGTTGACGGTCTGAATGGCTTCGAAAATCGCCTTCTGGATATGCGTCTCTTTGCTCGCTGGCGTGATCAGGCCACGCATTTTTACCACATCGTTCAGCAGCTGTTGCAGGTGCTTCTCCAGACGGGGACGCTCTAACAGGTTAGGCGACAGCGCGGCCTGGTAAACCCGGTATATGCCGTAACGCAGCGCGCCAGCTGGATACGCCAGTGAATAAAGGCGCGCTGCGGCCAGATACCGGTGAACAGCATGGCGAGAAGCGAGCCCAGAATAACGTCGCCGCCGCGCCACAACGCGGTTTCCATATCGCCCGCGGGCGCGCCGACCACCACGGCCAGCGTAATGCCAATCAGCAGCGCCTGATACGGCCTTTTGCCCAGCGCCAGCCAGCCGCACAGGAACATCGCCGCCGCGCACCACAGCAGCATCAATGGCAGAGAAAACAGCTCCAGGCGCAAGGCCACCAGGCCAAGCGCAGCGCCGAGTATCGTACCACCGATCCGCTCAAAGGCGCGGGGAACCACGTTTCCCCAAAACGAGATCGGCCCCATGATCACCACCAGCGTAATCAGAGGCCAGGTGCCTTCCGGAATGTTGAACAGACGAACAAATAAAAAGGTCAGGATAAACGCCAGCGCGATGCGAATGCCATGCACGATGCGGTAATGGCGATAAAGGCGGATTTCAAAGGGGCTCAGCGACTTGTCGGCACGCACTCATGCACTCCGTCAGGTAAGGTCAGGAAACTTATTGTACCCGCTTTACACTGAAATAATCACCGTAGCGGACAGGACACCCCGCTAAGCGTAGTCGCTCTGAGCCCCGGTCCGCCAGGTTTAAGGCTTATCGGCTAAGAGGCTGTACCGCAATATACATTTCGATATCCCAGTAGCCTTCGGTGCAGCCATCATTCAGATAGACTTCAAAGCAGGGTTTACAGGCCATCTCATACTTGTTGTCCTGAGCCAGGCTGTTGAAGAACTGATACCACGGCGTGGAGAAGTCATTATCCGTTACGCGGGCGACCGCCGTCGCATACTGGCCGCCGTCGATTTCGCTAAGCGAAACGCCTTCGCTATTTGCCGGCACGACAAAATCCGCCGGAACGGAGACCACCGTACTGCAACGCAGTTTTTCCGCTGGCACCACGTCCGGGTTGTCAAAATAGACGGCAATCCATTCATCCGTGACGATCTGCCTGCCCTCCACCCACTTCATCAGTTGCTCAAAGCCCTGTTTTACCGTCTGCTCCCACGGCCCGACCAGGTGAAACCCCGCCACGGTGCGCTTATCAACTTGTCTGATCTCGTAATTCATGTTGCCTCCATTGTTACACTGTATTTTTATACAGCATAACGAAGTGCCAATAACAGCCACAAGATATTTGTGATTATTATGTGAGCAGAGGCGGACTCCTGCCACTTTCCTGTCAGGAGAGTCAGGCTTTATGGTGGAAATAGTCGCTCAGGCGCGAGAACATACCGCCTTTACCGACCGCTTCCAGCGTCACCAGCGGCCAGTGCGCAACCAGCTTATCGCGGTCGTACAACTCGATTTCCCCAACCCGCCGGTGAGCGGCAATCGGCGCCTCAAGCGCTTTTGTATCCAGAACGTATTTCGCTTTGATATGCGGAATTTCCGTTTTTGGTAACGCCATCCAGAAATCCTGTTCCGTGCCCAGCGCGATTTTTTCTTTATCGCCGTACCAGATCCGCTCCGTCCCCACCTGCTTACCGTTGCGCAGGATCTGCACCGTATCAAAATTCTGTTGTCCCCAGTGCAGCAGTTTACGCGCCTGCTCTTCCCGGCCTTTTGGACTCTGCGCGCCCATGATTACCGCAATAAGGCGGCGCTGACCGTCTACCGCAGAGGCAATAAGATTAAAGCCCGCGCCGGAGGTGTGGCCGGTTTTCAGACCGTCGACGTTCAGGGATTTATCCCACAGCAGCCCGTTGCGGTTGTACTGAGTTATACCGTTCCAGGTGAGGCTTTTCTCACTGTACATATGGTAGAACTCAGGTTCGCCGTGAATAATCGCCCGGGAGAGCACCGCCAGATCGTAAGCGGAGCTGTGCTGGCCCGGCGCATCCAGCCCGTGGACGGTTTCAAAATGGGTATCCTGCAAATGCAGCTTCTTCACGTAGTTGTTCATCATGGCGACGAACTGCGGCTGCCCGCCGGCAACGTAATCCGCCAGCGCGACGCAGGCGTCATTACCCGAATCGACAATCAGCCCGCGGCTTAAATCACGTACCGAAACGCGATCGCCCTGTTTGAGAAACATCAGCGAGGAGCCGACAAAAACCGGATTGTCTTTTGCCCAGGCGTCGCGCCCTACCGTAACGATGTCGTCAGGAGAAATGCGATGGCTGTCGATGGCGCGATCGACAACGTAGCCCGTCATCAGCTTTGTCAGACTTGCGGGATTACGCTGCTGATGTTCGTTTCCGGCGGTGAGAATTTGCCCGGTGGTGTAGTCCATCAGCACCCACGATCCTGCTTCTATCGCTGGCGGCTGAGGCGCGAAGTCAACGCTATCGGCAGCCAGCGCGGAAGAAAGGTGCAAAGAGAGTAAAGAAGCGGCGATAAACAGGCGGCGTTTCAACAGCATAATCCTCAGACGTTTCACAAGAGCCGTCCTTTTTACGGAAAATCTGATCAACTGACAGGGAATAATTGCAAGAAAATGTGACTTGCAGCACATTTAATCCCGCCAGCGATCCGCTGTTTTATCGCCGCCTGCAGATTTCTTGCCCTGAACGCTGCAGGCCGGGCTGATAACCCCGCTGAATTTTGTTACTCTGTGAGGTTCAGGCAGCGCGCAAACAACAGTCACGGAACATCTATTTTTATGAATGACGGCCAGCAGCAACCCACCTTTCTGTTTCACGATTACGAAACCTTTGGCACCCACCCGGCGCTTGACAGACCTGCACAGTTTGCCGCTCTGCGCACCGACGGTGATTTTAACGTCGTCGGCGAACCCGAAGTGTTTTACTGTAAGCCCGCGGACGACTATCTGCCGCAGCCGGGCGCCGTACTGGTGACCGGCATTACGCCGCAGGAAGCGCGGGAGAAAGGGGAAAATGAGGCAGCGTTCGCCGCGCGCATCCACGCGCTGTTTACCGTGCCGAAAACCTGCATTGTCGGCTACAACAACGTGCGCTTTGACGATGAGGTGACGCGCAATATTCTTTATCGCAACTTTTACGATCCCTACGCCTGGAGCTGGCAGCACGATAATTCGCGCTGGGATCTGCTGGACGTGATGCGCGCCTGCTACGCCCTGCGCCCGGAAGGGATTAACTGGCCGGAAAATGACGATGGACTGCCCAGCTTCCGCCTTGAACATCTGACGAAGGCCAACGGCATCGAACACAGTAACGCCCACGATGCGATGGCGGACGTGTATGCCACCATTGCGATGGCGCAGCTGGTGAAATCGCGCCAGCCGCGGCTGTTTGACTACCTCTACACGCACCGTAACAAGGACAAACTGGCCGCGCTGATCGACGTGCCGCAGATGAAACCGCTGGTACACGTCTCCGGAATGTTCGGCGCATGGCGCGGCAATACCAGTTGGGTCGCGCCGCTGGCCTGGCACCCGGAGAACCGTAACGCGGTGATTATGGTGGATCTGGCGGGCGATATTTCTTCGTTGCTTGAGCTGGACAGCGATACTCTGCGCGAACGGCTCTACACCGCCAAAGCGGATTTGGGCGATAACGCAGCCATACCGTTGAAGCTGGTGCATATCAATAAATGTCCGGTACTGGCGCAGGCAAATACGCTGCGTCCGGAAGATGCCGACCGCCTGGGTATTAATCGCCAGCACTGCCTGGATAACCTGAAAGTCCTGCGCGACAACCCGCAGGTGCGGGACAAGGCGGTCGCTATTTTCGCTGAAGCGGAACCGTTCATTCCCTCCGACAATGTCGATACCCAACTCTATAACGGCTTTTTCAGCGACGCTGACCGTGCGGCCATGAAGATCGTGCTCGAAACCGAGCCGCAGAATTTACCGGCGCTCGACATCACCTTCGTCGATAAGCGTATTGAGAAGCTGCTGTTTAACTATCGGGCGCGCAACTTCCCCGGCACGCTGGATGAAGCAGAACAGCAGCGCTGGCTTGAGCATCGCCGCCAGGTCTTTACCCCGGAGTTTTTGCAAAGCTATGCTGATGAGTTACAGCGCTTATATCAGGAGTACGGAGATAATAAAGAGAAGCAGGCGCTACTCAAATCGCTGTGGCAATACGCGGAAGAGATCGTCTGAAACGCGCCCTCCGCACAGCGGCGGAGGGTACGGCTATCACGCTTTCTGCACGGTGATGCTCCATGCGGCATCGCCAACCTGCTGGTAATCGGTAATGGTATGCCCCTCTTCCGCCGCCCACTGCGGAATAGCTTCAGTGGCCTGCGTGCAGTCAAACTCAATTACCAGTTGATCGCCGCTGGCCATTTCCGCCAGCGCCGCTTTTGCTTCAATCAGTGGAAACGGGCAAACCTGCGTCACCACGTCCAGTTTTTTAATCGCCATCATTCATCCTTAGGTTTAATTCGCCGCCGCCGTCGTCAGACGGGCTTTACGCTGCGGTCTTACATACACAATCCAGGATGCGGTCCACACCCCGAGGATCATAAAGGCCAGGCCAACCCAGCCCTGCCAGGTCATCATCGCCGTCATCACCAGGCCGTTACCGATAGAGCAGCCGCCGGCGATGCTGGCGCCAAAGCCCATCAGGATGCCGCCAAATCCGCTACGCAGGGTGGTCGCCGCATCGGCGGCGCGCACGCGGAATTCACGGCTGGCTTTGGCGGCAATAAATGAGCCGAGGAAGATCCCCAGCACCAGAAATACGCCCCAGTTGAGAAACTTACTGTCGCCTGCTACCAGGAATTGCAGAATGTTGGCGGTCGGCGAGGTGATGCCGAGGCCGAACATACGGCCTGTGGCTTCACTCAGCGGCCACGCCAGCAGCGCAATCAGGCCAATCAGCACCGCAGTGACAAACGGATGCCAGCGCTTTTCAAACAGAAGATGGGCAAGCCCGCTGCGCCGCGGCGGCAGCGTCGCCACTTTCAGCTTCGGTTTTTTCAGCTCTTTCGCCACCACCCACAGCGTCACTGCCAGCAGAATCGCAATCAGCGGCCACACGGAGATGTTGAGGGTATCGGCAATTGAGTTATGTTCGGTACTGTACGCCTTGAGCGTCTGATTCAGCCCGCTGGCATGGGGAGAGCGCATCACTGCGCTCATCACCATATAGGTAAACAGCGCAATCCAACTGCCGATCAACCCTTCGCCCGCACGATACCAGGTACCGGTGGCGCAACCGCCGGCATAAACGATGCCGATACCAAATATGTAGCCGCCCACCACGGTGCCGAGCCACGGAAACGCCCCTGCGTCATAGCTGAGTACGCCCGCCTGGATCAGCGTAAAAACGCCGACACTCTGCACGGCGATGGCAATCAGCAGTGCGTAAAACATGCGGTTATTTTTCGCGATGTACATATCGCGAAAACCGCCGGTGAGGCAGAATCGTCCACGCTGCATGACAAAACCCAACAGTGCGCCGCAGAACAGTCCACTTATAATCATTGAAAGCATAAATTCGTTAGTCTGGAAAAGATAAGTACGGAAATTATTCATGAGACGACGGCGGGTAACCAATAACCAAAATCTCTAATTTAGAACCAATGGTTATTACCGCAGTCGGGAAAGAGATCGCAGGCATAATAAATATCCTCCGGCATAGCCGGAGGTTTTTCTGATGCGCCTGTAAGGCTCTCTTACCAGCCGCGCCCTAACAGGCGCATACGATCTGACATTTGCATCAAGATTAGTCACTTACGGCCCGTAAACGGGCTACCCGGATATGGGATCGATAACTGCTCTCCCATTTTATCCTCTTCAAGCTGGTGCTTTATGTAATCCTGTATTTTCGCCGTATTTTTACCTACCGTATCGACGTAGTACCCTCTGCACCAGAACTCCCTGTTCCTGTATTTAAATTTCAAATCCCCAAACTGCTCGTAAAGCATCAGACTACGTTTCCCTTTCAGATATCCCATAAAGCCGGATACGCTCATTTTGGGCGGGATTTCAACAAGCATATGGATATGATCTGCGCAGCATTCAGCTTCCAGAATCCGTACGTTTTTCCATTCACACAGCTTTCTCAAAATACTGCCTATTGCTCTACGCTTCTCGCCATAGAACGCCTGTCTTCGGTATTTTGGCGCAAAAACTATGTGATATTTACAGTTCCATCGGGTGTGCGCTAAGCTCTTTTCGTCCCTCATTGGGACCCCCTTTTGATTTCTTGTTTGACACTTGCAGTTGCCAGACCGCAAGGTGTTTTAACAAATCAAAAGGGGTTTTAATAACTGGCCCAAAGCTGAAAGCTTTACTGAACCCCCAGCCTAGCTGGGGGTTTTCTATAGACAAAAAAACCGGGGAACGAGTCCCCGGTCAGAGTCTGTTTACGCTGTCGCGTTATCAGGCAATATCTTCGTATTGCGGCACCGGATTGCGGAAGCTTTTGGTGACGCAGGCCAGATATATCAGGCCGATACCCGCCCAGATCAGTCCCAGAACCATCGAGCTTTCTTCCAGGTTGACCCACAGCGCGCCGACGGTCAGCGCGCCGCACATCGGCAGGAACAGATACTGGAAGTGATCTTTCAGCGTTTTATTGCGTTTTTCGCGGATCCAGAACTGTGAAATCACCGACAGGTTTACGAAGGTAAACGCCACCAGCGCGCCAAAGTTGATGAGCGCGGTCGCCATAACCAGATCGAAGTTAATCGCCAGCAGGGCAATCGCGCCAACCAGAATAATGTTCATCGACGGGGTACGCCATTTCGGGTGTACGTAACCGAAGAAGCTTTTCGGGAACACGCCGTCACGCCCCATGACGTACATCAGACGCGCCACGCCCGCATGTGCCGCCATACCGGAAGCCAGCACGGTGATCGTGGAGAAAATCAGCGCGCCTACCTGGAAGAACTTACCGGCCACATACAGCATAATCTCAGGCTGAGAAGCATCCGGATCTTTAAAACGCGAAACGTCCGGGAAATAGAGCTGCAGGAAATAGGTGGCGAAGATAAAGATCAGCCCGCCGATCAGCGCGGTCAGGAAGATCGCGCGCGGGATCACGCGCTCTGCATCTTTTGTCTCTTCAGAGAGGTTGCTAATACCGTCAAAGCCGGTAAAGGAGAAGCAGAGGATCGTCGCCCCGGTAATCATAGGAATGACATGCGCTTCACCGGACCAGAATGGACGGCTGCTGGTCAGCGTACCGGCGCCTTCGCCGTGGAACACGCCATAGACCACCATGCCGAGGATAACGGCGATCAGCACAACCTGCAGCACAACAATAACCGTGTTGAAGTTTGCCACTGATTTAAGGCTACGCAGGTTAAACGCGGTCATAAACGCCACCAGCGCCACCACAAACATCCACGAAGGAATGGAGGGCACGAGCGCTTCAAAATAGATTTTCGCCAGCAGGATATTGATCATCGGCGCGAACAGATAGTCCAGCAGAGACGACCACCCCACCATAAAGCCAACGGTCGGGCTAATGGATTTCTGGGCGTAGGTATACGCCGAACCAGCGGACGGGAAACGGCGCACCAGTTTACCGTAGCTCAGCGCAGTAAAGAGAATGGCAATCAGCGCGAAAGCATAAGCCGTCGGCACGTGACCGTCAGTGAGGACCGAAACGATACCAAATGTATCGAACAGCGTCATCGGCTGCATATAGGCAAGGCCCATCATGACAACCGGAACTAACGTAAGCGTTTTACGTAATTCCACGCGAGAGGTGTTTGGAGTAACGTTATGCGACATGGTCATTCCCCTTTACGGCGAATGCCGTCGCGTAAGCAAAAAATTGCCCCATTTTCTGGATTCCTCAGCGACAACAACTGTCGGTTTTTAGTAAATATCTATCCGGTACGAAGCCCGGCCTCTTGGTCTGAATGATTGGTTTGTAGCAAAAAAATAACCGACGCGTATGGAAACGTCGGTTAATGTCATTTTTTGCAAGCGGCGCATTGTGCCTTAAATGAAGGCAAATTGACAAGAGAATGAGAGGCTTGTCATATAAATTTTTTTCTTAAACGCTTGATTTGTCCGTATCGCCATTCATATAGACACCAGCAATAGCACTATTTGCTAAAATTTCATCCCGCCACCAGGCGCTGGCTAACCCGGCGGTCTGCACATTCCAGCCCACCCACACCGGCTCGGACAACACCTGGGCGTCTACTTTTTTCTCTATCAGCGCGCCGCTGTCGAGGAAACGCTGGGCCAGATAGCGCGGCAGATACCCGCAGCCCAGACCGCTGATTTGCAGTTCCAGCTTCGTTTTAAAATCAAAAACGGTTATCGCGTCCTGGTCATCCAGCAGCTGCGTGGCCGATGCGCTGGCCGGATGCGCGCTGTCGCCGACCACAATCGCCCGGTGGCGCTTGACGGTGCTGCGGCTCAGCGGTTCGCTCTCTTCCGCCAGCGCATGATGCGGCGCGACGGCGAACACCTGCTCAAGCGAGCCCAGCCGGGAAAAAGCGAACTCACTGGACGACGGCGGCTGATGCATGGCGCCGACGATGATATCCGCCCTGCCCTGGGTCAATGCGTCCCATGAGCCGCCCAGCACGCCGTTGATGAATTTCAGGCGCGTCACGCTGTGATGCTGGTAAAAAGACTCGATCAGCGGTGCTAACAGGGAAAAGGGAAAGGTATCGTCAACGCCGATCACCAGTTCATTTTCCCAGCCTTCATGAAGCTTCACCGCCTGCTTTTCCAGCTCTCTTACCGTATGCAGCACTTCCCGCCCCTTTTCCAGCAGCATCTGCCCGGTGCGGGTAAAGCGGGCGCGATGGCCGCTACGATCGAGGATTTGAATATTGAGATCGCTTTCAAGACGGTGAACGGTATAGCTGAGCGCAGAGGGCGTTTTGTACAGCCGCGCCGACGCCGCCGCAAAACTGCCCTCTTTTTCCAGCGCATCAAGAATGATGAGAACATCCAGCAGTGGTTTCATACGCGCCCCCTTGCGATGTATGGTGAAAGACCGCTGGCGTTGTTCATCACTCCATCGGCATCACCAGCGGATCGGGATACTGGTATTCAAATCCGAGTTCGTTGCAGATTCGGCTGCCATCAATAATTTTGCCTTTGCCATTGTCCGGCGAATCGAGAAATTGCGGCGGCTCTGTATTTAACTGACGCGCCATTTGCGGATAAAAAACGTTCCGCGCGGGGTGCACGGGCGCACATATATTATAGATGTGTCCGCCTTTCGGCGCCTGTAACAGCAGCGTGATGGCGGAAATAACGTCTTCCAGATGCACCAGATTGACGCCCTGCTCGCCGTTAGGAGCGGTTTTTCCGGCGAAGAAACGACCCGGATGCCGTCCAGGCCCCACCAGCCCGGCCAACCGCAGAATATCCACCGAGGTGCCCGGCAGATGATGCAGCCAGTCCTCCAGCTCTTTTAATACGCGCCCGCTGGCGGTGACCGGGTGACGGGGAGTGCTCTCTTTGACGATGCCATTAACATCGCCATAGACCGACGTCGAGCTGGTAAAGATGATGCGCGGAATGTGATACGCCAGCGCGCTGTCCACCAGCTCCTGCATCGCCTGCAGATAAAACGCTTCGCCGGGTCCGCTGCGGCGGGCGGGTAAGGTAATGACCAGCGCGTCCACGTCCATCAGCGCATCCAGGTCGTCCGCCTCGCAGATCAGTTCAGGTTCCAGACGCAGCGGATATCCTTCAATACCGCTCATTCTGGCCGCCTCGACGCCATCCCGGGTGGTTTTGCTCCCCGTGACCTGCCAGCCTCTGGCGGTAAGCGACATCGCCAGCGGCATGCCTAACCAGCCTAACCCGACAATTGCGACCTTCTTCATCCGTTTTCTCCCAATCCGGCACGTTTTCTATAAGGCTACGCCAGCACCTGCGGACTGACAATTCATGGCAGAAAAAGAATGTAAAAAAGCGCTTGCTTTAGGGCGTTAAAGTGGTTTAGGTTAAAAGACATCAAATGAATAAGCATTCATCGGGAATTTTATGACACGCGTTCAGTTTAAACACCACCATCATCACCATCATCCTGACTAGTCTTTCAGGCGATGTGTGCTGGAAGACGTTCAGATCTTCCAGTGGTGCATGAACGCATGAGAAAGCCCCCGGAAGATCGTCTTCCGGGGGCTTTTTTTTGCTGCGCGTTTCACACCGGTTCAGACAGGATAAAAAAGGAAAAAAGAATGTTAGATAACTCCCGCTTACGCATAGCTATTCAGAAATCAGGCCGTTTAAGTGATGATTCACGCGAACTGCTGGCCCGCTGCGGCATTAAAATTAATTTACACACCCAGCGCCTGATTGCGATGGCCGAAAATATGCCGATTGATATTCTGCGCGTGCGTGACGACGATATTCCGGGTCTGGTGATGGACGGCGTGGTCGATCTGGGCATCATCGGGGAAAACGTGCTGGAAGAAGAGTTGCTCAACCGCCGCGCGCAGGGCGAAGATCCGCGCTACTTTACCCTGCGCCGCCTTGACTTCGGCGGCTGCCGTCTGTCGCTGGCGACGCCAGTGGACGAAGCCTGGGACGGCCCGGCCTGTCTCGACGGCAAACGCATCGCCACCTCTTACCCGCACCTGCTTAAGCGCTATCTCGACCAGAAAGGCATCTCCTTTAAATCCTGTCTGTTGAACGGTTCCGTGGAAGTGGCCCCGCGCGCCGGACTCGCCGACGCGATTTGCGATCTGGTCTCTACCGGCGCCACCCTTGAAGCCAACGGCCTGCGTGAAGTGGAAGTGATTTACCGCTCCAAAGCCTGCCTGATCCAACGCGACGGCGAAATGGCCGACGGCAAACAGCAGCTTATCGACAAACTGTTAACCCGTATCCAGGGCGTTATCCAGGCGCGCGAATCGAAATACATCATGATGCACGCTCCCAGCGAACGCCTGGAAGAGGTGATTGCCCTGCTGCCGGGGGCGGAGCGTCCGACCATCCTGCCGCTGGCGGGCGATCAGCAGCGAGTGGCAATGCACATGGTCAGCAGCGAAACCCTGTTCTGGGAAACCATGGAAAAACTGAAAGCGCTCGGGGCCAGCTCCATTCTGGTGTTGCCAATCGAGAAGATGATGGAGTAATTCCACTTATGCTGCCCGGCGGCGCTTCGCTCACCGGGACTACGGGCTATGTAGGCCGGATACGCCATCCGGCATAAAGGATATGAAGATGAGCTTTAATACTCTTATCGACTGGAATACCTGCAGCGCTGAGCAGCAGCGCGAACTGCTGATGCGCCCGGCGATCTCCGCCTCTGACAGCATCACCCGCACCGTCAGCGAAATTCTGGATAACGTTAAAACGCGCGGGGACGATGCGCTGCGCGAATACAGCGCGAAGTTTGATAAAACCGAGGTCGCGGCGCTGAAGGTGTCCGCCGAACAGATTGCCGCCGCCAGCGCGCGCCTGAGCGATGAACTGAAGCAGGCCATGGCGGTTGCCGTGAAAAATATCGAAACCTTCCACCGCGCCCAGCAATTACCGACGGTGGATGTGGAAACCCAGCCAGGCGTCCGCTGCCAGCAGGTGACCCGTCCGCTGGACTCTGTAGGGCTGTATATTCCCGGCGGTTCCGCCCCGCTCTTTTCCACCGTTCTGATGCTGGCGACCCCGGCGCGCATCGCCGGTTGCCGCAAGGTGGTGCTCTGCTCGCCACCGCCCATCGCCGATGAGATCCTCTACGCGGCGCAGCTGTGCGGCGTACAGGAAATTTTCAACGTCGGCGGCGCGCAGGCCATTGCTGCGCTGGCCTTTGGCAGCGAGTCGGTGCCGAAGGTGGATAAAATTTTCGGTCCCGGCAACGCGTTCGTCACTGAAGCCAAGCGCCAGGTCAGCCAGCGTCTGGACGGCGCGGCGATCGACATGCCTGCCGGTCCATCCGAAGTGCTGGTGATTGCCGATAGCGGCGCCACGCCGGATTTTGTCGCCTCTGACCTGCTCTCTCAGGCGGAACACGGACCCGATTCGCAGGTGATATTGTTAACGCCGGACGCGGATATCGCCAGCCGCGTCGCCGACGCCGTTGAGCAGCAGCTGGCGGAACTGCCTCGAGTGGAGACGGCGCGCCAGGCGCTCAGCGCCAGCCGTCTTATTGTCACCCGCGACCTTGCGCAGTGTGTCGCCATCTCGAATCAGTATGGTCCGGAGCACCTGATTATTCAGACCCGTAACGCACGCGACCTGGTTGACGGCATCACCAGCGCCGGTTCGGTATTTCTCGGCGACTGGTCGCCGGAGTCCGCGGGCGATTATGCCTCCGGTACCAATCACGTGCTGCCGACCTACGGTTATACCGCGACCTGCTCCAGCCTCGGACTGGCCGATTTCCAGAAGCGCATGACCGTTCAGGAACTGTCGAAAGCGGGCTTTTCCGCCCTCGCGTCCACCATTGAAACTCTGGCGGCGGCCGAACGTCTGACCGCTCACAAAAATGCCGTTACCCTGCGCGTCAACGCCCTGAAGGAGCAAGCATGAGCACAGAAAAGACATTCAGCGTCAGCGAGTTAGCCCGTGAAAACGTCCGTAACCTGACGCCCTATCAGTCCGCGCGCCGTCTCGGCGGCAACGGCGACGTCTGGCTGAATGCCAACGAATTTCCGACAGCGGTAGAGTTTCAATTGACCGCGCAAACGCTGAACCGTTACCCGGAATGTCAGCCCAAAGCGGTAATCGAAAACTACGCGCAGTACGCGGGCGTCAGGCCGGAACAGGTGCTGGTCAGCCGCGGCGCGGATGAAGGCATTGAGCTGCTGATCCGCGCCTTCTGTGAGCCGGGGAAAGATGCGATCCTGTACTGTCCGCCTACCTACGGTATGTACAGCGTCAGCGCGGAAACCATCGGCGTGGAGTGCCGCACGGTACCCACGCTTGCCGACTGGCAGCTTGATATGCAGGGGATTGCAGACAAGCTGGATGGCGTAAAAGTGGTTTATGTTTGCAGCCCGAATAACCCGACCGGGCAGCTGATTAACCCCCAGGATCTGCGCACCCTGCTGGAACTGACCCGCGGCAAAGCGATTGTCGTCGCCGACGAAGCCTATATCGAGTTCTGCCCGCAGGCGACGCTGGCCGGCTGGCTTGCTGATTATCCGCATCTGGTCGTTCTGCGCACGCTTTCCAAAGCCTTCGCGCTGGCTGGCCTGCGCTGCGGTTTCACCCTGGCGAATGAAGAGGTGATTAACCTGCTGTTAAAAGTGATCGCGCCGTATCCGCTCTCGACGCCGGTGGCGGACATTGCCGCCCAGGCCCTCAGCCCGCAGGGAATTAACGCGATGCGCGAGCGCGTGGCGCAAATTCTGGCGGAGCGCCAGTATCTGGTGAACGCCCTGCGCGACATCCCCTGCGTGGAGCAGGTGTTTGATTCCGAAACCAACTATATTCTGGCGCGCTTTACGGCTTCCAGTAGCGTATTTAAATCTTTGTGGGATCAGGGCATTATCTTACGGGATCAGAACAAACAACCTTCTTTAAGCGGCTGCCTGCGCATCACTGTCGGAACCCGCGAAGAAAGCCAGCGCGTCATTGACGCTTTACGTGCGGAGCAAGTATGAGTCAGAAGTATCTCTTTATCGATCGTGACGGAACCCTGATTGCCGAGCCACCCAGCGATTTTCAGGTGGATCGTTTTGAAAAGCTCGCCTTTGAACCACAGGTTGTGCCAACGCTGCTGAAGCTGCAAAAAGCGGGCTATAAGCTGGTAATGATCACCAACCAGGACGGTCTGGGCACACAAAGCTTTCCGCAGACCGACTTTGACGGGCCGCATAACCTGATGATGCAGGTATTCAGCTCGCAGGGCGTTCAGTTTGACGAGGTGCTCATCTGCCCGCATCTGCCCGCCGACGAGTGCGACTGCCGCAAACCGAAAATCAAGCTGGTCGAACGCTATCTGGCCGAACAGGCGATGGACAGCGCCAACAGCTACGTTATCGGCGACCGGGAAACAGATCTTCAGCTTGCCGAAAACATGGGGATTTCGGGGCTGCACTATCACCGCGACGCGCTGAACTGGGCCGCCATCGGCGAGCAGTTAACGAAACGTGACCGTTTTGCCCACGTGGAGCGCAACACCAAAGAGACGCAGATTGATGTCAAAGTGTGGCTGGACCGCGAAGGCAGCAGCAAAATCAACACCGGCGTCGGTTTCTTTGATCATATGCTGGATCAGATTGCCACCCACGGCGGTTTTCGCATGGAGATAGCCGTCAAGGGCGATCTCTACATTGACGATCATCACACCGTGGAAGATACCGGCCTGGCGCTGGGTGAAGCGCTAAAGCTGGCGTTAGGCGATAAGCGCGGCATCAACCGTTTTGGCTTTGTACTGCCGATGGACGAATGTCTGGCGCGCTGCGCGCTGGATATCTCCGGACGTCCGCACCTCGAGTACAAAGCTGAATTTACTTATCAGCGCGTCGGCGATTTGAGTACCGAGATGATCGAACACTTCTTCCGTTCGCTCTCCTATACCATGGGCGTGACGCTGCACCTGAAAACCAAAGGCAAAAACGACCACCACCGCGTGGAGAGCCTGTTCAAAGCGTTTGGCCGCACGCTGCGCCAGGCCATCCGCGTGGAAGGCGATACGCTCCCTTCCTCCAAAGGAGTGCTGTGATGAATGTGGTAATTCTCGATACCGGCTGCGCTAATCTGAACTCGGTGAAATCCGCCGTGGCGCGTCACGGCTACGATCCGCTGGTCAGCCGCGACCCTGACGTGGTGCTGATGGCCGATAAACTGTTTTTACCCGGCGTCGGCACCGCCCAGGCGGCGATGGACCAGCTGCGCGAACGCGAACTGATCGAACTGATCAAAGCCTGTACCCAGCCAGTGCTTGGCATTTGCCTCGGGATGCAGATTCTTGGGCGGCGCAGCGAAGAAACCCGCGGCGTTCAGCTGCTGGGCATTATCGATCAGGACGTGCCGAAAATGACCGATTTCGGCCTGCCGCTGCCGCATATGGGCTGGAACCGCGTCTATCCGCAGGCCGGAAATCGTCTGTTTCAGGGCATTGAGGATGGCGCTTACTTCTACTTTGTCCATAGCTACGCCATGCCGGTGAATCCCTGGACTATCGCCCAGTGCAATTACGGCGAGCCGTTCACCGCCGCGGTGCAAAAAGATAACTTCTACGGCGTGCAGTTCCATCCGGAACGCTCGGGCGCCGCTGGCGCGCAGTTGCTGAAAAACTTTCTGGAGATGTGATGATTATTCCGGCATTAGATTTAATCGACGGCACCGTGGTGCGTCTCCATCAGGGCGACTACGCGCAGCAACGTGATTATGGCAGCGATCCCCTGCCGCGCCTGCAGGATTATGCGGCGCAGGGGGCAGAGCTACTGCATCTGGTGGATTTAACCGGCGCGAAAGATCCGGCGAAGCGCCAGATCCCGTTAATCAAAACGCTGGTCGCCGGGGTAAACGTGCCGGTGCAGGTCGGCGGCGGGGTACGCAGCGAAGAAGATGTCGCCGCGCTGCTGGAGGCCGGTGTCGCCCGGGTGGTGGTCGGCTCGACGGCGGTGAAATCGCCCGAGGTGGTGAAAGGCTGGTTCGAACGCTTTGGCGCTGATGCGCTGGTACTGGCGCTGGATGTGCGTATTGATGAGAACGGCAATAAGCAGGTGGCGGTAAGCGGCTGGCAGGAAAACTCCGGCGTCTCGCTGGAAGAACTGGTTGCCACCTATCTTCCAGTTGGTCTGAAGCACGTGCTGTGCACCGATATTTCCCGCGATGGCACGCTGGCAGGCTCCAACGTTTCGTTATATCGCGAAGTGTGCGCGAACTATCCGCAGGTGGCGTTTCAGTCCTCCGGCGGGATTGGCGGCATTGAGGATATTGCCGCGCTGCGCGGCACCGGCGTGCGCGGAGTGATTGTCGGACGCGCGCTGCTGGAAGGTAAATTCACCGTCAAGGAGGCCATTCAATGCTGGCAAAACGTATAATTCCCTGCCTCGACGTTCGCGATGGCCAGGTGGTGAAAGGCGTACAGTTTCGCAACCATGAAATTATCGGCGATATTGTGCCGCTGGCAAAACGCTACGCCGATGAAGGCGCGGATGAACTGGTGTTCTACGACATTACCGCCTCCAGCGACGGCCGGGTGGTGGACAAAAGCTGGGTGTCGCGCGTCGCGGAGGTGATCGACATTCCTTTCTGCGTGGCCGGTGGGATCAAATCCGCAGACGACGCCGCGCAAATTCTTTCTTTCGGCGCGGACAAAATATCCATCAACTCCCCTGCCCTGGCGGACCCGACGCTGATAACCCGGCTGGCTGACCGCTTTGGCGTGCAGTGCATCGTGGTGGGGATCGATACCTGGTACGACGCTGAAACCGGCAAATATCACGTGAATCAGTATACCGGCGACGAAAGCCGCACCCGGATGACCCAGTGGGAGACGCTCGACTGGGTGCAGGAAGTGCAAAAACGCGGAGCCGGTGAAATCGTCCTCAATATGATGAATCAGGACGGCGTGCGTAACGGCTACGATCTCGAACAGTTGATAAAAGTGCGTGACGTCTGCCACGTCCCGCTGATTGCCTCCGGCGGCGCGGGCACGATGGAGCATTTCCTTGAAGCCTTCCGCGATGCGGACGTCGACGGCGCGCTGGCCGCGTCCGTATTCCACAAGCAGATTATTAATATTGGTGAATTAAAAACGTACCTCGCAATGCAGGGCGTGGAGATCAGGATATGTTAACAGAGCAACAGCGCCGCGAACTGGACTGGGAAAAAACCGACGGACTGATGCCAGCGGTAGTACAACATGCGGTATCCGGTGAAGTCTTAATGCTGGGCTATATGAGCCCCGAGGCGCTGGAGAAAACCATCGAGTCCGGCAAAGTGACCTTCTATTCACGTACTAAGCAGCGTTTATGGACCAAAGGCGAAACCTCGGGCCACTTTCTTAATGTGGTTAACATCGCGCCGGATTGCGACAACGACACCCTGCTGGTGCTGGTGAATCCCATCGGTCCAACCTGCCATAAAGGGACCAGCAGCTGTTTTGGCGAAGCCAGCCATCATTGGCTGTTCCTGTATCAGCTTGAACAGCTTCTGGCCGAACGCAAAACCGCCGATCCGGCCAGCTCCTACACGGCAAAACTTTATGCCAGCGGCACCAAGCGCATTGCGCAGAAGGTTGGCGAAGAAGGCGTGGAGACGGCGCTGGCCGCGACGGTGCATGACCGCTTTGAACTGACCAACGAGGCGTCGGATTTAATGTATCACCTGCTGGTACTGCTGCAGGATCAGGATCTTGACCTGACGGTAGTTATCGAGAACCTGCGTAGACGTCATCAGTAAGCTTCGGGCGTAAAAAAACCGGGCGCAAAAAAAGCCCGGTTCTTATTTGCAGGCCGGATAAGGTGTATCCGGCAAAATCACTTTATGACTGCGCTTTCGGCTTATAGTTACGCAGCGCGTTACGTCCCAGCACCACACCCGCGCCAATCATTCCGCCCAGCAGCACCGCCAACACAAGCGTGATCGCCTTTTTCGGACTGTCGCGACGGACAGGCAATGACGGCTTCATTACGTAGCGGTAGGCATGAATAGAAGCGGTATCAACCTTCAGGTTCGCGATATCCAGCAGAGTCTGTTTGGTCTGGTAATAATTCCCTGAGAAGACCAGCGGACGGGTGGCTTCATGGGTAATCATAGATTTCAGCGCATCGCTGCCCAACAGGAACATTGTATCCTGGGTCACATCCTGCGTTTGCTGAATTTGCGGCCTGGTGACATTGGCCTGCTCGGCGTAACGCAATGCTTCCTGAATCTGCTTAATCCGCAGCTCTTTTTGCTCTTGCGCTACTACTTCCTGAGTCTTCAGAGAATCCTGCAGCGTGGCGGTCTGCAGTTTAATGTTATCCGTAAGGTCAACCTCTAACTCTTTCGCAACTTCTTCATCAACCTGTTGGATATATTCCGAAAGCTGACGCTGCGCATTTTCTGCTGTATCACCGACATAAGAGAGCGCCAACGGCAGCGACTGCCCTTTGACAGACTGTTCAATGGTCAGCTTTTCCGGCTTTGCCTGGTTATCGAGCGTTTCCGCCAACGCTGAGAAAGAGGTGCTGAACCGTCCGATCACATTCATTTGCAAATCGGTAACTTTTGGCGCACTTGTGCCATACAAAATGTTGAGCGCATTGTTATAAGTAGCAATTTGCCCGACATCAGGCTGCGTGATAATGGCTGTGGATGTCCATTTCTCTTTGGCGATTGCCAGGTAACCTACAGCAAGCGCGATAGCGACAATAATACAGACGATTATTGTTACTTTACCGCGCCACAGCTGAATGATTAAATCAATTAAATCAATTTGTTCCGGATCGTTACTGCGCCCGGTTACGTTATTATTTTCCACTGTCATCAGTATCCTAACTAAGAAAAGCGTACGCTGGGGATAGTGTAGTCATAAAATTGCGTAAAGCTATAGGATAATTGAGAATATTTACGGAATTTGTAAAGAGAGATGTGCGATTAACGGGGCCGCTTGAGCCCCGATCGAAAAGGGTCAATCAATCACTACCGAACAGATCGCGGGTATAAACCTTTTCCCGCACGTCGTGCAGTTCATTTGCCATTCGATTAGAGATGATGACATCAGCCTGCTGTTTAAAAGTGGTTAAATCACGTTCAATACGGGAATTGAAAAACGTCTCTTCCTGCATAACGGGTTCATAAATGACCACTTCAACGCCCTTCGCTTTAATGCGCTTCATAATTCCCTGAATAGACGACGCCCGGAAATTATCCGAACCACTCTTCATAATAAGACGATATATACCGACAACTTTCGGCTTTCTTGCAAGAATGGCCTCGGCAATAAAATCTTTGCGTGTGCGGTTAGCGTCTACAATCGCGGAGATAATATTGTTGGGAACTGACTGATAATTCGCCAGCAGCTGCTTGGTGTCTTTCGGCAAGCAATAGCCGCCATAGCCAAATGAGGGGTTGTTGTAATGATTGCCAATGCGCGGGTCCAGGCAAACGCCTTCAATGATCTGGCGCGTATTCAATCCTAAGCTCTCGGCATAGCTGTCCAGCTCATTAAAGTAGGCAACGCGCATGGCCAGGTAGGTATTAGCGAAAAGCTTAATTGCCTCTGCTTCTGTTGAATCGGTAAACAGCGTCGGGATATCCTGCTTGATGGCGCCTTCCTGTAATAAGGCAGCAAACCGTTCCGCTCTTGCTGACTGTTCCCCAATGACGATACGTGAAGGATGCAGGTTATCGTACAGCGCTTTGCCTTCGCGCAGGAACTCTGGGGAGAAAATAATATTACTTGTATTAAATTTTTTGCTGACGGCAGCAGTGAAACCAACCGGGACGGTGGATTTAATAACCATTACCGCATCAGGGTTAATGGCAATGACATCCCCAATGACTGCCTCTACACTTGAGGTATTGAAATAGTTGGTGTGAGGATCGTAATCCGTAGGGGTCGCGATAATAACATAATCAGCATTTTTATAGGCTTCAGCTTTGTCTAATGTCGCTTTAAACTTTATTTCTTCGGACTGTAAAAATTGTTGTATTTCTTTATCAACAATCGGAGATATCCGATCGTTTAACATTTCGACGCGCGACGGGATGATGTCCAGCGCGACAACCTCATGGTGCTGTGCGATCAGCAGACCATTTGACAGGCCAACATACCCGGTACCGGAAATGGTTATTTTCATTACTTACTCTCAGAATAAACTTAATTAGACATCAGGATGTATTCGCATCGTGACAAGTTAATACTGTTTTAGCTTCTGAGATAATAATATGTCAATGAAGCCTAATGTAATTAGGATTATCTTCACCATCATAAAGGAATAATATGGAGTTATTATTAAGAAATAAAAATAAAGCAATAAGAATTTAGGCAAAAAAAAGCCCGGTTGAAAACCGGGCTCTGGAGGGCGTTAAGCGTTTATTCCAGCCATTCGGTGTGGAAAACGCCTTCTTTATCGGTACGCTTATAGGTGTGTGCACCGAAGTAGTCACGCTGCGCCTGGATCAGGTTGGCAGGCAGGACTGCAGCACGGTAGCTGTCGTAGTAGGCTACCGCTGCGGAGAAGGTCGGAACCGGAATACCGTTCTGAACGGCATAAGCCACAACGTCACGCAGCGCCTGCTGATATTCATCGGCAATATTCTTAAAGTACGGATCCAGAAGCAGGTTAGCGATACCGGCATTCTGCGCGTAGGCATCAGTGATCTTTTGCAGGAACTGTGCACGAATGATGCAGCCAGCACGGAAAATCTTCGCAATTTCGCCGTAGTTAAGATCCCAATTGTACTCATCGGACGCTGCACGCAGCTGAGAGAACCCCTGCGCATAAGACACAATTTTACCGAGGTACAGCGCACGACGCACTTTCTCAATAAATTCAGCTTTATTACCTGCCGGCTGCGCTGTTGGACCGGTTAATACTTTTGATGCGGCAACGCGCTGCTCTTTTAACGAAGAGATATAACGCGCAAAGACCGATTCGGTGATCAGCGACAGCGGTTCGCCGAGATCCAGCGAGCTCTGGCTGGTCCATTTACCGGTGCCTTTGTTTGCCGCTTCGTCCAGAATGACATCAACGAGGTAGTTACCGTCTTCATCTTTTTTGGTGAAAATGTCTTTCGTGATGTCGATCAGGTAGCTGCTCAGCTCACCGTTGTTCCATTCTGTAAAGGTGCTGGCCAGTTCTTCATTGCTGAGATTCAAGCCGCCTTTCAGCAGCGAGTAGGCTTCAGCAATCAGTTGCATATCGCCGTATTCAATACCGTTATGGACCATCTTCACATAGTGGCCTGCGCCGTCGGCACCAATATAGGTCACACAGGGCTCGCCATCTTCCGCTACTGCAGCTATTTTGGTCAGGATCGGCGCAACCAGTTCATACGCTTCTTTCTGGCCGCCAGGCATGATAGATGGCCCTTTCAGCGCTCCCTCTTCACCACCGGAAACGCCAGTACCGATGAAATTGAAGCCTTCAGCGGACAGTTCGCGGTTGCGGCGAATGGTGTCCTGGAAGAAGGTATTACCACCGTCGATAATGATGTCGCCCTTATCCAGGTAAGGTTTCAGTGAGTCGATGGCTGCGTCCGTGCCCGCACCGGCTTTCACCATTAACAGGATGCGACGAGGCGTTTCAAGGGATTCAACAAACTCTTTCACCGTGTAATAAGGCACCAGTTTTTTGCCGGGATTTTCCGCAATCACTTCTTCGGTCTTTTCACGGGAGCGGTTGAAAACGGAGACGGTATAACCACGGCTCTCGATGTTGAGCGCCAGGTTGCGCCCCATCACTGCCATACCGACGACGCCGATCTGTTGCTTGGACATTGTTTACTCCTGTCAGAGATTGGTAACTTATTTCATTATATTAATCTAACAAGTAACCTTTTGATAAAAATTATTTGTACTATGTTTTCAGTCATTTACTATAAGTACTAACTAATTAATTTTCTCCATTCGTCAAAAACCTTGTCTATATTAAACTCTTTTGCACGTCTCTTTGATAAATTTGAAAACTTAATTTTCTTGCCTTCATCGGACATTAAATCAGCTAATTCTGCACTAAATTTAGCAACATTCCCATTCTCAACTAAGATTCCATACTCCCCATCCCCTAGTATTTCAGATGGTCCGGTAGGGCAATCAAATGAAATACATGGCAAACCACATTCCATAGCTTCCAATAAAACCATCCCAAATCCTTCAAACCTTGATGAAAATGCGAAAATGGAATATTGAGGATAATATTGTTGTATATTATCGACACTTCCCATCAGCTTTACATTACTTAAAGCGTGCTGATTTATTTTACCTGTGAGAAAACCCTCGCAAGTCCCGACCCCATAAATATGGAGTTCCCAACCAGGATTTTCTTTATTAACTTTCGCAAAAATATCTATTAATAAATCAAATCCCTTTTGATGTTCTAGCCTACCTACCGCCATAATTTTATTTGCGCTTAAATTAGCTATCTTTGAAGATGTAAAACTCAGCGGGTTACTAATTTTAACAACATTATCTAAATGTTTAAAGAATTTATACGAGTCATTTTTATTAACACAGATTACTTTATAAAAAAACCTATATAATAAGTTTCTAAATATTCTAATAATTGTCCCATAATAGTTATAATGAACATGTTCAATAACAACATATTTTTTGTTTGAAAAGACATTGAAAAATGACAAAAACGCCATAGGGAATGTATTAATGATATAAAAATCAGCATTTGCTTTTTTAATGGCTTTAAATAACTTAAACTGTGATCCTATGTGTTTTTTCAGCCGTCCAAAACTTCCTGGCTCACCTAAATAAGAGCCATCATTCACAAAGCTAACTTTAATGCGATTATTAAGTTCGTAATTAATTTTTTGATTAGTATTATAGAGGGATATTATTTCTACAGCGTATCCTTCGCTGACAAATTTATTTGCAAGTAATGTATTTACCCTTTCAATACCGCCAACAAATGTAATATCAGCAATTACAAAAACTATTTTTTTCATTTTATACCGTTCTTATAGTCAAATGCATGTTTCTTTATACCGATAACAATATAACTTAGTAAATAATATATACGAACTAATGGGTTTCCAACAAAATCCCCCAAAACATCCCATTGCCTTTTCAACTCTTTAAATTTATTAGATGAAATTGAACTTTGTGAAAGTCTATATTTAGCACATATAAAGCCGCAATTAATTGCACTGATATTGTTATCTTTTAGAATACTCAGCCAGAGATAATAATCTTCTTTGTATACGAAAGGAAAGCTGAAGGGATTTAGTAAGTCTCTGTCTAAAACAACAGTTAAACAACCGATGCCACAATTTTTTAGCAATTTGTTGTAGGTGATTTTTTGGGGAGCTACAAATTTACCAACTATTGAATTATTATTTATAATTTCATAATTACCATACATAAAAGAAATATTATTCTTTAACATCATAGATATTTGCATCTCTAATTTGTTAGCACCCCATATATCATCACTATCTAAAAAAGCTATAAATCGACCACTTGCATATTTTAATGAGGTATTTCTAGCGCCTGCTGCTCCTTTTGCGTATTCATTTATTAAAAGTTTAATTCTTGAATCTGCAAACTCTAAAACTTTAGATCTTGTACCATCGATCGAATTATCATCGCAAACGAGCAATTCCCAATTAGTATATGTTTGCTGTAACACGGAACTAATTGATGCAGAAATCGTATGCTCTGAGTTAAAAGAAGGCATAATAATTGATACTAAATAATCATCCATAATATCACTTATAAAATATTGTTTTGTAGGGAGAAATACCAATACCACCTAAATCATCATTATAATTGGCCTGAATTGTTCTGCAATAAAAAACAATAAAAACAATAAGAATTGCCATTGAACACAATTGTTTTGTCACATTTTTTTCTAATGAGGTGATAATATATGAGGATACCATAAAATTAACAAAAAGGAATATATCTGCAAGGCGATTAAAAACATGAATCTTCATTGAGCATACATTAGCGAGCACACATCCAACTGACATCCATAAAAGAATATTAAGGTTCGGATTCGTTTTTAGTATTTTTTTTGCGTTTGTTATAAAGATTAAAGGTAATAGCATTTTAATAAGCACACCAATACCACTTCCGATTTTAGCATCCTGTATGAAATCGCTTGCTGCATAATAACCGTACTTACTTTGTAAAAATAAGTCACTATTTAAAAGTGTATTTAACCCGCTACCAAGGAACAGCAATAAACTAATTATAAAAATTCCCAAAAAGAGAATTGAACTACGAACTCTAAATCGTGCAACAAAATAAATGGGCAAAAGTAATAATGCCGAGAGATGAAATAGAGAACCTAACAAAACAAATACAATATAGTTCTTTTTATTACCTTCAATATAATTTTTTACCGCATACGCTATGAAAGCGATAGCTATAGCTTGCCTTACAAGAGAGAACGAAGGCAAATAAAAGGTACATACTAAAACAAAAACTGAAATAGAAAAATATTTTCGTGGAATCGCCTTCAAACTTAAAAAGATCGCAATGAAACTTGATATTGCAATGGACCATTGTGGATTTAAATGATACCAAACAACGATATAATTTATAAAATAAAATCCAATCTCAGTTGAAACATACCCTAACCTAACTGACTCAACCATACTTAAATATCGGAAGTAATCAGCCCCTACTCCAAAACGAATTGCTGCAGGTATCCAAAGAAACAAAAACAATACTGACCACAAGAATACTTTGAAATTACTTTTTGAATGTTCGTAACAAAATGCAATCGATGTTGAAAAGATCAATATGCATAAATATGAGGAGTAGGTAAATAACATTTTTCTACCGTATTATATTTCAAACGTTGATTTAAATGGAAATATTTTTGCAAACTCTTCTTGTATTTCTTTTGTTTTAGAATCGAATTCCAAAGTATCAGCATCATTTATAACAATAAGTTTATTACTTGAACACAATAGTTCCTCTCGAATTTTTTTTATATTATCCTTACCTATATCTAAATAGGCTGAAGATGCCATCGTATTAGAGCATCCAAATTCCCCTGAAACTAACTGCCAATATCTAAACAGATATTGATTAACATCTGAATTTTGTCTAAATTTTGACCGATTTGTGGCGTTTAATATTTCTGGCTCGAGCTCCCATAATTTAGCAAATGTTGACTTAAGATAAGGAATTGGAAGATGAGTATCTTTAATACCTACAAACTTCGGCCAAGGCATTAAACATATAGTTCTACATAACGCAGCACCATATTTAACATTTAACCATTTAAAAATATTATTCCTGATTACCTGTTTTTTACAAAAATGCTTATTGATAATTGAGAGGTTATTTAAAATAATATGTGAAAGTCCATCGGGTTGTACTGCGTTCAGGATTGCACAATCTTGAGGCATTCCATTTTTGAAGTAAAAACTTTCATTTACAGGATTAATTAAAAATGTGTCGTCATTAAAATAGATGAACTTATCACTCAATCCATCTATTTTATGCAAATTTAATTCAATAACATGGCTATTAAATGTTGGCAGGAATTTTTTAGGTATATAGTCGGAGTGCTTTACAATATGTAATTTGGGGTGATCTAGCTTAAGCCACTCCGGATTATGCCCATATGTAATAAAATGAACTTTCCTAATCCAAGGGGCATTTTTTTCAATGCCACGGAACCAGAATTTTAACAACCCATTATCTCTATAACGATGAATACTTGCATCAACATTTCTTTGCTCAGAAGCAAATTTCCTATAATCCTCTTGCCATTTAGGATCAGAACCATCTACCCATGGAATTACAATGTCGATTGTGTTGTTTTTCACTTTTATCTATGCCTTTTTATTATCTTGTACAAAAACACGCCCATAAATACAGTAATTGTTAACTCGGTCAATATTACTGACGATAACGTACCAAAAAGTCCGAAATTTTTAGTGAAGAAAGGAGCATACATGCAATGCAATATGGCACCGACAATATAAATTTTTGTTAATATTTTTTCTTTACCTAAAGTTATCATTCCCCATTGTGAAAAGACAATAGCGACAGAGACAATAAAAATAAGCACTGACATCCATTTGAATAAATTAGCTGACTCAGTATACTGATTACCGAAGTATAAAATAACTATCTTATCCCCGATTAAAAATATCGACACACATATAATTAATGAAAACAAAATAAAAAGGCCACCGTAAACCTTTAGTTTTTCTTTTATATTTGCACGCTCAGCATTTATTCTCGGAAACACAACTTGTTGTACAGGTATAAATAATGATTGAACCGCGCCTCTTAGCTTGTCTGCTGCAGAGTAAATACCTACTTGCCTTGCATTAAACACATGCCCTATAAGTATCGAATTAAATGTAGTATAAAATGTTATAGCAATTTGAGAAATGAACAGAGGTGTACTAGCTTTAATAGCGATAAAGGCTTTTGGAAAAGAAAAGCCTGTATAAGCCGCAATATGGTTTTTTCGTATTAGATAAATTGAAATAATACCTGGTACGATAAGCGCAATAGAAAAAGCTAGTGCAGCAGCATTGATATCATTATTATCTTTTACAAACATAAAGACAGATAACAACATCAAGGTCCTTGCCAGTACAGTAACCCATGCAATACTTTTCATTTTCTCCATACCTTGAAATAGGTAGACTGGAAAAAAAATATTACCCAGAACACCAATGAAAAGTATTATGCAAACTGTAGATATAGAGTGAAACATTGGTATGATATTAATAATAATTAACATCAGCAATAAACATAAAGTCACCAATATTATTTTAGCATTTAATGTCTCAGTGAAGACTTCATTTCTTTCATCAATACTTGTTGATGTGGCAATTTTTTTTGTTGCACTGAAATTAAAACCGTAATCAGTCATCAAAATAAAATATTGTATCAATGCTTGACCAAGCATTAGATATCCAAATTTATCTACTCCTAGAGTTCTGACAAGATATGGCAATGTAATCAGTGGAAAAATATAGTTAGATAACTGCACTAACAGTAAATAAAATATATTTTTTCTCATCTTTGTTTATTGTACTTTGAAATTATTCTAAGTAATTTATCTGAGAATATAGTATCTGGTTCAACTGTATTCCCCTCAGCCCATTCATTCCATGATTTTAAAAAAACAATATCTTGTTGTGGATTATAATTTATAGCATTTTGAACATTGACCTCAAACGAATGCTCAGAGAAATTACTATAAAACACCCCCTGTTTCCCATGTCGTATCGTTGTATCCCATCCAGAAAATATAATTGGAATCTCTTTTATATCCTTTGTTTCATTGTGCCATAATGAACTTATCATTTTTTTATAATTATATCTTATAGGCCCCAAAAATTTCACTCTATGTTTTCGAACTAATTTCTCCCTCACCTTTTGAATAAAGGTTCTCTTCCAATACATTGATCTAGAATCCAAATAACCATCCAACATCCCTAAATAATTTGAATTATAAGATGTGAAATCCCCAATAAAATAAATACCATCGTATCCGTTCTCATTAGCAAGTTTATTCCAAAGGGATATAAACATAAACAAATCAGGTATGGAATTTGGATCAAATATTGTTACAATTGGCTTATTATCTTTTTTAAGATAATTTTCCAATTTAAAATGAGGAAGTAAGTAATGGAAGAAATCAGTATAATCTTTTTCTCCAAGATATTTTTGCTCTTTTAAAAGTATTCCTTTTGATTTATTGAACCAAGAGTGGTTTGCCCATGCCACACAGTATCGAACTTTAAGTCTATTTTCAAGAATAAGAGAAAGAGGTTTTTCTAAAATTTTTTCTCCATTACCGAACCAATATGTCCATAGACAAAATCCACTAACACCATTGTCTTCAGCTAGTTTAAACTGTTTTTCGATAACACTCGATTCTGTCAAATCATAATATCCGAGAAAATCGGTAGGTAACCTTATTTTTTGAGAAGGGAAATATTCCTTTGCTTTTTTTAACGCTGTCCATTCAGTAAATCCTTTCCCCCACCATTCATTATTTTCTTTAACCTCATGATATTGAGGAAGATAATATGCGATAATCTCTTTTTTCATATAAAAACCTAATAATTACATAAACATAAAAACGTCTTTCATTGTTGGATTTTTTTTGTCTTTATCTGACAATTTTACGTTGTAGTCATTCCCCCATTTAATTCCTATATAGGCATCATCCCACCTAATACCTCTGTCACATTCAGGATGATAATAATTCGTCGTCTTATAAACAAATTCCGCCGTTTCACTCAGCACCAAAAATCCATGTGCAAACCCCTCAGGGATCCACAACTGACGCTTATTCTCAGCAGACAAATTAACCCCAACCCATTTCCCAAAGGTAGGCGAAGATTCACGAATATCTACGGCCACATCAAAAACTTCACCTGCAATACAGCGAACAAGTTTGGCTTGCGCATAAGGTGCTAATTGGTAGTGTAAACCTCTAAGCACACCTTTAGAAGATTTTGAATGGTTATCCTGCACAAAATCAACCTTTCGGCCTATGGCTTCTTCAAAAACTTTCTGATTAAAGCTTTCCATGAAGAACCCACGTTCATCACCAAACACTTTCGGTTCAAAAATTAATACATCAGGGATTTCTGTTTTAATAACCTTCATTTTATTAATAACCCTTAATCATCTTTAAAAGATACTGGCCATAGGCATTTTTCTTTAATGGCTCAGCCAACTTTTTTACCTGCTCCGCATCAATAAAGCCTTTACGATATGCAATTTCTTCTGGACATGAAACTTTCAGCCCCTGACGTTCCTCAATTGTGGCTATAAAATTGCTCGCCTCAATCAGGCTTTGATGCGTTCCTGTATCCAGCCAGGCATAGCCACGCCCCATCATGGCGACTGATAAACGCCCCTGCTCCATATAAATACGGTTAATATCGGTAATTTCCAGTTCACCACGTGCGGAAGGCTGAAGATTTTTTGCCATCTCGACCACGCTGTTATCATAGAAATAGAGTCCCGTTACCGCATAATTGCTTTTAGGTTCTAGCGGTTTTTCTTCCAGGCTTATTGCAGTACCATTTTTATCAAACTCCACCACGCCATAGCGCTCGGGGTCGTTCACATGATAAGCAAATACAGTCGCCCCGCTTTCTTTGTTAACGGCTGTGTCCATCAATTTCGGCAGATCGTGACCGTAGAAAATATTGTCACCAAGCACTAATGCACAGTCATCATTGCCAATGAATTCTTCGCCAATGATAAATGCCTGAGCCAGCCCATCCGGGCTTGGTTGCACTTTATAGTGAAGTCTTAAACCCCATTGGCTACCGTCGCCAAGCAGTTGCTCAAAGCGCGGCGTATCCTGCGGTGTACTGATAATAAGAATATCCCGGATACCGGCCAGCATAAGCGTTGATAATGGATAGTAAATCATCGGTTTATCAAAGATAGGCAGCAATTGTTTACTCACAGCCATGGTAACCGGATAGAGACGAGTGCCGGAGCCTCCAGCGAGAATAATCCCTTTACGCGTTTTCATATATTCTTCTCTTTAAACACAAAATGCCCGCATTTGGGCATTAAAGAATTTTTAAATAACTGTCGTTGTGAACAGTTCATCCAGCATGCGTTTGACACCCGCCTCCCATTGAGGAAGAACCAGATCAAAACTTTGCTGGAATTTATCCGTATTAAGCCTGGAGTTAGCAGGACGACGCGCAGGAGTGGGGTATGCGCTGGTTGGCACCGCTTTAAGGTCCCTCAGAGCCAAATTCATTCCAGCTTTACGCGCTTCGGCGAAAATAAAAGAAGCATAGTCATACCAGGTGGTTGTGCCACTTGCAACCAGATGATAAAGCCCCGCAACTTCCGGTTTAACCATGGCAACACGAATGGCATGTGCAGTACAATCCGCCAGCAGCTCAGCCCCCGTTGGCGCGCCAAACTGATCGTTAATCACTGACATCTCAGTACGTTCTTTTGCGAGACGTAACATAGTTTTTGCAAAGTTATTGCCTTTCCCAGCATAAACCCAACTGGTGCGGAATATCAGATGCCGGGAACAATGCGTCTGTAGTGCCTTTTCACCTGCCAGCTTTGTTTCACCATAGACATTAAGTGGGGCCGTTGCATCTGTCTCGCGCCATGGTGTCTCGCCAGTACCCGGAAAAACATAGTCGGTGGAATAATGCACCACCCAGGCCCCCACCTCTTGCGCAGCTTTCGCTATCGCTTCGACGCTCTTTGCGTTCAGTAACTGGGCAAACTCAACCTCTGTTTCTGCTTTATCCACGGCGGTATGCGCTGCTGCATTGACAATGACATCGGGGCGGATGCGTCGAACCGTCTCTACGACACCTTCAGGGTCACTAAAATCGCCGCAGTAGTCGGTAGAACGAACATCAAGCGCAATCAGGTTTCCTAATGGTGCGAGTGAACGTTGCAACTCCCAACCCACCTGCCCTGTCTTACCGAACAAAAGGATGTTCATTACTGACGTTCCCCATAGTTTTGTTCGATCCAGCTCTGATAAGCACCGCTTTGAATGTTTTCAACCCATTGCGCGTTTGCTAAATACCACTCCACAGTTTTACGAATACCACTCTCAAAGGTTTCCTGCGGTTTCCAGCCCAGCTCGCGGCTAATTTTTTCTGCATCAATCGCATAGCGACGATCGTGACCCGGACGGTCCGTAACGTAGGTGATTTGATCGCGATAAGAGCCCTCTTTCGGAACAATTTCATCCAGCAGATCGCAAATCGTGTGTACCACATCAAGATTCTGCTTTTCGTTATGCCCACCGATGTTATAAGTCTCACCCGGTTTACCCTGGGTTACGACGGTGTAAAGAGCACGCGCATGATCTTCAACATACAGCCAGTCGCGGATCTGGTCGCCTTTGCCATATATTGGCAGCGTTTTACCTTCAAGAGCGTTCAAAATCACCAGCGGGATCAGCTTCTCGGGGAAGTGATACGGTCCGTAGTTATTTGAACAATTAGTCACTATCGTTGGCAGGCCAAATGTCCTCAACCATGCGCGAACCAAGTGATCGCTTGACGCTTTTGATGCTGAATACGGGCTGCTGGGCGCATAGGGTGTCTTTTCAGTAAACAGTGGAAGATCACTATTGGCATCCACTTCATCCGGATGCGGTAAATCCCCATAGACTTCGTCGGTGGAAATATGATGGAAGCGAAACGCCTGCTTTTTTTCGCTATCAAGCGCAGTCCAGTACTCACGAGCTGCTTCAAGAAGCACATATGTACCGACAATATTGGTTTCAATAAATGCAGCGGGTCCTGTAATGGAACGATCAACATGACTTTCTGCTGCCAGATGCATCACCGCATCTGGTTTATACTTTGTAAAAATACGCGCCATTGCTGTCGCATCGCAGATATCCGCACGTTCAAAAACATAGCGGTTGCTGTCAGAAATATCATTAAGTGATTCCAGGTTACCCGCGTATGTTAATTTATCTATATTAATTACGCTATCTTGAGTATTATTTATAATATGGCGAACCACCGCCGAACCAATAAAACCTGCACCACCAGTAACAAGTATTTTCACTTTACAATTCCGCATAAGTTATCAACATCGGGAGTTAATAACCGATTTATAATTTAAAAAAATATGTTTTTGACACGCTACCGCCCCTGGCTTTACAGCTACCAGTGCACTGCGTTCTTTTAAAGATGTGTCAAAGCCTGCCTTTACCCGCAGGCCCTCTAAACTCAAATGCTAATTGTCTTACCAAACGAAGTCAGAAACAAGAAGAAATATTATAAAAAGCCGTTTAAATTTTGATAGTTAACCCGCTGAAAGGATAAGCTTTTTCTTAACGTAACAAAAACGGCAGTAAACATTCCGGCAATGGTTTCACTTGCCCTGAATGTTTACTGCCGTTAATAGTTTAGCGTTGTCAGGCTAACTTTTTACCCGCTTACTCGCTAAGAATTTTCTCAATCCCCTTCCGGAACTTCGCCCCTTCCTTCAGGTTCCGCAGTCCGTACTTCACAAACGCCTGCATATAGCCCATTTTCTTACCGCAGTCATAGCTATCGCCAGTCATTAGCATCGCATCCACAGACTGTTTTTTCGCCAGTTCAGCTATTGCATCCGTTAACTGGATACGTCCCCAGGCGCCCGGTTCCGTTCTTTCCAGCTCGGCCCAGATATCTGCGGAAAGCACATAGCGTCCTACTGCCATCAGATCGGAATCCAGCGTCTGTGGCTGGTCCGGCTTCTCGATGAACTCGACGATGCGGCTGACTTTGCCTTCCGTATCCAGCGGATCTTTTGTCTGGATCACTGAGTACTCTGAAAGATCGCCCTTCATACGTTTCGCCAGCACCTGGCTACGACCGGTTTCGTTGAAACGGGCCACCATCGCAGCGAGGTTATAGCGCAGCGGATCTGCACTGGCGTTATCGATAATGATATCTGGCAGAACCACCACAAACGGGTTGTTACCGATAACCGGGCGGGCACAAAGGATTGAGTGTCCCAGCCCCAGCGGCTGCGCCTGACGAACGTTCATGATGGTCACGCCCGGCGGACAAATGGACTGTACTTCCGCCAGCAGCTGACGCTTAACGCGCTGCTCCAGAAGCGACTCTAATTCATATGAGGTGTCGAAGTGGTTCTCAACGGCGTTCTTGGACGCATGAGTTACCAGGAGGATTTCTTTGATCCCTGCAGCCACAATCTCGTCAACGATGTACTGAATCATCGGCTTGTCGACGATCGGCAGCATCTCTTTGGGAATTGCCTTGGTGGCAGGCAACATGTGCATACCCAGACCCGCTACCGGTATAACTGCTTTCAAATTAATCATTATTTCTTCCACCTGTAAAATGGTTGCTGAATTATAGCTCGTTAACTCGTTTTCGCCAGCAGGATTTATTCCCCGGGGTAACCTGGCTGATTTGATATTGATGCTACGCCGCCTGTCGACAAAATGCAGTAGCCATAATCCTAAGTATGGACCGGTTTTGCCAGGAATGGTCGCAAATCTACCCCCTCCCCTCCGGCAGCCTGAAGTTAATCGCGTCCACGTTCACTACCTGGTGGTTAATGCGGTCAATGTCTACCGAGCTTTGCCCCTTCTCGTTTACGGCCTGCACGTTCGCCAGCGACAGCAGCGTATCCTTCTTCGCCATAAACTTCCCGCGCACGTCTTTACGCAGGTCAAAGTGCATTTTCAGCGCCGGGCCGACGGTGGATTCCTGCATGACGTTGATATTACGCAGAAAAAGATGCTGCGGCTGGTTATGCAACTCCAGCGTCGCGCGCTTGATGTCGATGTTGGTGAGGGCAACGAAAGAGGTGGCGTTACCGGAGGAGATCTGGATGCCGCGCAATTTATATGCAAGGTTCGTGTTATCGAGATGGATATTATTCAATTTGAAATTTTGTGGAATAGAAAGATATTTTCCCTTTACCACGCCATAGCCAATCAACATTCCGGCGCTATTTACCATACTAATATTATCAATCACGAAATTATCACAGCCATAAATTGCTACCGTGGCGTTATCAATTCCGGCCTTTTTACTGAAATCGGGCGTGATATTTTTCGCTTTCACGTTGCGGATGACAAAATGTTTACCATTTTCAACGTGTACCAGCTGGCGGCAGTCCGAGCCGGTAATGTTTGCCACCACGAAGTTCTTCACCGTCTGTGTTTCGGGATAGCGGTTATCGTAGGTGCTTCCGGCAAGGCCAATCCCTATCCCCCAGTTGATTTTGCCGTTCGTGCAGTTGATACGTTCGATAAGATGGTCAGAAATCAGGATGTCGCGGTCGTTGATCGCCACATTCCATTCAATGGCGTCGCCCTGTAAGTCGCTGAACTTGCCGTTGGTAATCCGCGCGCCGTCAACCTGGTTATGGAAGCCCTGGCGCAAAATGGCGTAGTTAGCCTGCGTCACGGTAATGTTATCAATCACCAGGTTGCGCATTACCCGCGGTTTTTTGCCGCCGATGTAAATCTGCGTCACCGGACCAAAACCGCTCATCGCAATATCTTTAATCACGCAGTCCGAGCCGCGCACATCAAGTGTAATGTTATGCAGCCGTCCTTCTTTTCCGCCGCTGACCTGACTGCCATCCTGGAGGACGAAGCGCCCGCGCCCGTTGCCGCGAAGCTCCCCCTCCACGCGGAGCGTTTTGCCTGGCGGAATAAACAGACCGGTATTGATGTTTTCGCAGACCAGCCCCGCCGGGACCAGCACCGTCTGGCCGTCAGCGAACGCCTGTCTGAAAGAGGCTATCCAGTCGTCGGGCTGGTAATCCTGGATATTCACCATCCTGCCCGCCGTCACTGCGCGGGCAAAGGGAGAATGGAGAGCGGGAAGGAGGGCCAGCGCGGAGCTGGCCGTCAGGAAAGTGCGTCGGGAGAGAGTCGTCTCTGGCATACAACCTCGTTTACATCGTTTGCAGCAGACTGGCTAACTGGCGGTTAATTACCTGCTGGTTAAAATCATGCTCCACTTTTTCACGGGCGCGCTGTACCACCGGTTCCAGAGCATCCTGGTCGATCTGACTGAACGCCGCGAGTCGCGCCGCCAGCGCTTGCGCATCATTCTCCGGCACCAGCCAGCCGGATTTGCCAGCTTCCACCAGTTCGGGAATACCGCTGTGGAGGGTAGAGATAACCGGAATGCCTACCGCCATCGCTTCCATCAGCGCCACCGGAATCCCTTCCATATCGCCATCTGCGCCGGTCACTGAAGGCAGCAGGAACACATCCGCCTGATCCAGCATCGCCTTCACTTTATGGCTGGGTTTAAAGCCCGGCATCTCGATCATTTCATCCAACTGATACTGCTCAATCAGGGTGCGCAGACGCCGTTCCCAGGGACCAATCCCGAGGATGCGATAACGAAATGCCACCCCCTGCTCCTTCAGTTGACGACAGGCTTCGATCGCCACGTGCAGCCCTTTCTTTTCGGTCAGACGGGCCACGGAAATGATCTCCAGCGGCGTACCGGGGGCTTTCACCGGCCGGGGGCTGAAGCGGGCCATATCAACGCCCATACGCGAAACGGCGATTTTCTCCGGCGGACAGCCCATGCTTTTCAGACGCGCGGCCCACAGTTCGCTGATGGGCAGCATCAGGTCGCCCCGCTGAAACAGTCTCTGGTATTCCGGGGTGTAATGGTTAAGCACCTCCCGGCTGGAAATATCGATACCGTGAAAAATGGTCGCGATCTTGCCGTTAATCACCCCCAGTTCGCGCAATTTAGTCGCCGTCACGCCCGCGGGTCCAAAGTGGGCGATAAATACATCGGCGTGAACAGGTTTACGCATCTGCGCGCAAATGGAGGAGAGGATCAGGTTGCGCGATTCATCGCCATAGCGGGAAAAATTCAGCGACTTCCACGTCGCCGCCCGATGCAGTCCCGACAGCGTTTTCAGCGCCCGGTGGCGCAGTTTCGCCAGCCGCCCCTGCGGCTCGTCCTGTAACCAACGTGTTTTTGCCGCCAGATGGTACTTTTCCCAGGCGGCATGCGTGTTTTGCGTATCGCCTTTTTGCAGCGCGACGATCTCCACCTCAAACCCCATATCAATAAACGCGGTAATCTGATTGAGAACGAAGGTTTCCGATGAGAGCGGAAATTTCAGTAAAAAGAAGCTGACCTTCATTTCCCCTCCCCGATGCGCGCCAGTACCGACTCAACCATCCGCATCCCCTGCTCGCGCTCGCGCCGCACCGCTACCGCCAGGCGCTCGTTCACCTGCGGTAGCTGGCCCAGCGTATCGGCCACCATCCCTTGCAGACTGCCGTCCAGCAGGTGACGAATATCCATCGCCATCTCCGGCATTCCCAACTGCTGCATAATGCCCGCAGATTTATGTTCATAGTTGATGGCGATCGCTGGCGTCGCAAAGTTCATTGAGATAATCGCCGAATGCAGGCGGGTGCCGACGGTCAGCGCACAGGCGCCGAGGATCTTGCCCATCTCGAGATCGTTAAGCTCATCCATCACCACGTGATAACGCGACGGATCGCTGACGTGCTGGCGCAGATTCAGCGCCACCATCCGGTCATCCTTGTTGTAACTATCGATACCGGTACAGGTTGAAAGCGCAATGACCTGATAACCTTCGTCGAGGATCCGGTTCACCACCCCGGCGAAGGCTTTTTCATAGGCCGCCTGGGTCGTGCCGAGACGTTTATCAAACGGCGCCAGTTCGCGCAGGGTAATGGCGACGGTTTTCTGTTTAGCGGCAACATCCAGCCAGTGCTGCACCGCATAGCCCGGCTCAAAATCCCCGGCATGGTGATCCACCAGCCAGGCGGTGTCGACGCCGTGTTCCACTTTGGCGGTGGTGATTTCACTGCGCTTCATCAGATCCAGACTGACCGACTCGCGGAGGATCAGCGCATCGCAATGGCCAAATACGTAATTAGCCAGTTGATTAAACTGCGGATCCTGGAACGGCCCCACGCTGTGACCAATCATGTACAGCGGCTTTTTCGCCATAAAGGTACAGAGCGCGTGCTCAAACTGCGGTACGCCGTAGAGATCGACAAAGAACGAACCGCCGACCTGGATAATGGCGTCATAGCCGGAGAGCAGACGGACAAAATCGGTAAAACCCTGCGCAATGGCGATGTTGCGCAGTTTGCCGGTATCGGTCACGCGCGAGAGCAGCACCTGATGCTGGTAGCGGCGGCGCAATACCTTTTTTACCCGTCCAACCACTCCGGCGGCGCTGTTATGCTGTTTCATCTGTAAAAAGAGCGGGTCGCCCATCACCGGGCGATTCAGAAGCCATGACGAACTCACCGGATAGCGGCTCATCACATCCACTTCCGCCTCCGGCTGGAGGTGGTGAATGGCATCCAGCAGGCCGCGTAAAATTGCGCTGTCGCCACGGTTGCCGCAGGTGTGGTTGCCCAGGATTAATAATTTCATAAAAACCTCAAATCGCAGGCCGGATAAGGCGCTGTCGCCATCCGGCCAGAATAGTGACTCAGCCTGCCCGTAACAGGGTTTTCATTTTTTCGCTGCGGCAAAACTGCCGCTTCATTTCAACCACCAGCGGGTGGCGGGAAAGCACAATCATCAGCGCAAACGCCAGCGCGCCGGCGACGATCTGCGAAGCCAGCAGCAGGCCCAGCGGCAGGTGTCCCCGCAGCACAACGCCCAGCCCGTAGCTCACCGCCAGCGTCGGCAGCGAGAGATAAAACGGCAGCCACAGGCTGAGAATGTACTGACGATAGCTGGAGCCCAGCACCGGTTTGATCATGACGAAATAGCTCAGAACGGTGTTGATGATTTGCACCAGCAGGAAACCCAGCGTGACGCCGATGGCCCCCGCCAGATGCCCGCCGACGATAATCGCCGGAATAAACAGAAAGGTTTTAAAAACGTTGAATTTGAAGCTGATATCGACCCGCGCTTTCGCCATCAACAGCGAACCTATCGGGTTACCGACGGAGCGCAGCAGCCCGACGATGCACAGCAACTGCAATACCGGAATAATGCCGTTCCACTTCTCGCCGAAGACCAGCGGCACGAAATTGTTGGCGACCACCATCAGCCCCAGCAGCGCCGGAAAGTTGATAATGCCTACCACCGAGAGCAACTTGTAAAAGTTGACGCGCAGCTTCTCCGTGTCGTCCTGAATTTTGGCGAACGCCGGAAACAGCACGCGGGTAATGATCGGGTTAAGCTTCATCGGCGGCACCACCGCCACGTTGTAAGCGAGGTTATAGCCGCCCGCGACGCTGGCGCCGAGAATGCGCGCCAGTACCAGCGTGGAGAGGTTGGTATTGACGTAGTTGATGATGCTGTCCGCCGTCAGCCAGGCGCCGAAGCGCAGGTTCGACGACACCGACGCCAGCGAAAAATGCAGGCCGGGACGATAAATCTTGCGGCCAAAGTAGCCGAACAGCAGCGTGCGCACGGCGCTGTTAACCAGATACCCCAGGATGGCGGTTAACGCCCACGGCCAGAAATGGGCGCTGACTACCGTAAAGGTGAAGCCCGCCAGCACCGCGCTGGTTTCAATCATGCCGATCTTGTTGAACTCCAGCTCTTTTTGCATCAGGGCGCGGAACTGCTGCCCGTGCGGGATCACCACAAACGCCAGCGAGAGCGTTTTAATCAGCGGCGCCAGATCCGGGTTATGCAGCAGAGCGGCAATGCCGTCGCTCAGCAGAAATACCGCCACGCATACCACTACCCCTAAGCCGACGTTCAGCCAGTAAAGCGTGGTCAGCTCGAGGTGGCTTATCTCTTTGCGCTGAATGATGGAGTTGGCAATGCCGAAGTCGGAAAGGGTGTCGGCCAGCGCGATAATCACCAGCGACACGGTCAGCAGCCCGAACTGGTGGTTATCGATAATCCGCGCCAGCACCGTCATCTGGATCAGCCCAAGCCCGATGATGATCACGGTGGCGATGGCCGACCACTTCGCGCCGCTGATGGTTTTTTCTCTTAAGCTCATGTTAATACGCCGCTTTATTCACGAAGCCTTTGAAGATGGTCAGAAAAACGATTTTGATGTCGAACCAGATACTCCATTCGCGAATGTATTCCAGGTCGAACTCCACGCGTTTCTCCATTTTCTCCAGCGTATCGGTCTCGCCGCGCCAGCCGTTGATCTGCGCCCAGCCGGTAATGCCCGGCTTCACCTTGTGGCGCAGCATGTAGCCTTCGATAAGCTGTCGATACTGTTCGTTATGCGCCACCGCGTGTGGACGCGGGCCGACAATCGACATACCGCCGGTAAGCACGTTGATAAACTGCGGCAGCTCATCGAGCGAGGTGCGGCGCAGGAAGTTACCCACCTTCGTGACCCGCGGATCGTTTTGCGTCGCCTGGGTCACCACCCTGTCGTTTTCCATTACCTTCATCGAGCGGAACTTCCACACTTTAATCGGCTTACCGTACATGCCGTAGCGGGTCTGACGAAAGATTACCGGCCCCGGCGAACTGAACTTCACCGCCAGCGCAATCGCGCACAGAACGGGGGAGATCAGCAGCAGGATCAGCGAGGCGAGGATGATATCTTCCGCGCGCTTGAGCAGCCGGTTTAAACCCGACAGCGGCGTGTCATACAGCGGCACCACCGGCACGCCGCTCACTTCCTCAATGCGGGAGTGGAGGATATTAAAGGTAAAGACGTCCGGAATAAGGATCACCGAACAGGTGGTGTCCGCCAGTTCGCGCACCAGCTTTTTCACCTGCGCGCCGTCGCTCATCGACATGGCGATATAGACGTTATGAATACGTGAGGCTTTGGCATCGTCAATCAGCTGTTCGAAGTTGCCGGCCCAGTCGGAGGTCACGCCGCCCGGTTTCGGGTCGTGATAGACGCCCACCACCTCAAAGCCCAGCCACGGCTCGTTGCGGAAGCTGTCGAGCAGCGCCTGACCGGCAGGCAAATCGCCCGCCACCGCCACCAGACGTTTGTTATAGCCGCGATTGCGCAGCCAGCCCGCGCCGAAGCGGATAAACGAACGGCATAGCACAAGGCCGAGGCTGCTCAGCAGATACCATGCCAGCCAGACGCTGAGGCGGTTATCGAAGTCTTGATTAAACGCCACCAGCCCGGCGCTGAAAACGAGGCTCAGGGTCCAGTTTTGCAGCAGGAGCGTCAGCTCGGTAGCGATTTTGACGCCGCGCCAGGAGCGATAAAAATCGGTCATGCCGCCCAGCATCTGAAAAACAACCAGCGTAATCAGCGCCACCAACAGGTGCATGTACAGGAAAGGCAGTCCGCTCACTTCGCAGACCAGCCACAGCCCGCCAAACATGATGGTGATATCTGAAAAGCGTTGCACCATAGAGATTAACGATGCATTGGTTTTCGCTCGTTCGCGCTTTTTTAGATTTGTCATCGTTGTTCCTGTTATTAACCCCTTACCCGCCAGCGGGTAAGGGAGGATCTGACCTTACTGATTCAGCAGCGTCAGCAGAGTGCGCGTTCGCGCTTCCATCAGCGGGATGTCACCGCGCGATTCAACGTTCAGACGCACCACCGGTTCGGTGTTGGAGGAGCGCAGGTTGAAGCGCCAGTCGGCGAACGACATGCTGATGCCGTCGGTGCGGTCCACCGCCAGCGCCTCTCTGGCAAAGTGCTGCTCCACGCGCGCTATCGCCGCCTCCGGTTCCGCCAGCCTGCTGTTGATTTCCCCGCTGGCCGGGTACGCCGCCATCCGGTCGCGCACCAGTTCGCCCAGCGACTGCCCTTTCAGGCACACCAGCTCCGCCACCAGCAGCCACGGGATCATCCCGCTGTCGCAGTAGGCAAAATCGCGGAAGTAGTGATGGGCGCTCATTTCGCCGCCATAAATGGCGTCTTCCTGGCGCATCCGCTCCTTGATAAAGGCGTGGCCGGTTTTCGACATCACCGGCGTGCCGCCTGCGGCCTTCACCACGTCAACGGTGTTCCAGGAGAGACGCGGGTCGTGGATAATCTTCGCGCCGGGGTGTTTTTCGAGGAACGCTTCCGCCAGCAGGCCGACAATGTAGTAGCCCTCAATAAACTGGCCCTTCTCGTCGAACAGGAAACAGCGGTCAAAATCACCGTCAAAGGCGATGCCCATATCCGCGCCGTGTTCAATCACCGCGTTGCGGGTATCGGCCCGGCACTCCGGCAGCAGCGGGTTGGGAATACCGTTCGGGAAGTTGCCGTCCGGGGTGTTGTGCACTTTGATGAACTCCACCGGCACGCCCTGCGCCTGAAAGCGTGCTTCGATGGCATCCACCACCGGACCGGCCGCGCCGTTGCCGGAGTTGATCACCAGCTTCAGCGGGGTGAGGTTTTTCAGGTTAATGTAGCCGAACAGGTGGTCGATATAGGCATCGCGCAGGCTGATTTGCCGGTAGCTGCCGCGCTTTGCCGCATTCACTGGCGGGAAGTCGTTGGCCTCCGCCAGGCGCTGCACGTCGCGCAGGCCGGTGTCGCCGCTGATCGGGCGCGCGCCTTCGCGCACCAGCTTCATCCCGTTGTAGTCCATCGGGTTGTGGCTGGCGGTCACCTCGATACCGCCGTCAACGCCCAGGTGGAAGGTGGCGAAGTAGATCTCCTCGGTGCCGGACAGGCCGATATCCAGCACGTCGACCCCCGCATCCTGTAGCCCTTTTGCCAGCGCCAGCTTCAGCGCCTGGCTGGTCAGGCGCACATCACCGCCCAGCACAATGGTTTTCGGTTTGAGAAATTCGCCGTAGGCGCGGCCAATCCGCCACGCAATATCTTCATTCAGCTCTTCGCCCAGCCTGCCGCGAATATCGTAGGCTTTGAAACAGGTTAATTTTGTCATCTTTTTACCCTTCTTCAGGCAACAGTCAGCCCTGACCGTGAAACGGCCAAATTTGTTTTTGTCGTTAATTGCCCGGTGGCGCTGCGCTTACCGGGCCTACGGGTTCTGAAAACTGTAGGCCGGATAAGCAACGCGCCATCCGGCAAGATCATCGGCTGGTTAAACCCTTCCGTAGCGATCCTGGAAGCGCACCACGTCGTCCTCTTCGAGATACGAGCCGGAGCGCACTTCGATCAGGTCGAGCGGGATTTTTCCCGGGTTTTCCAGGCAGTGGGTGGCGCCCAGCGGAATATAGACAGACTCGTTTTCACCGAGCAGTCTGACCTCACCGTTGATGGTCACTTTAGCGGTGCCCGCCACCACCACCCAGTGTTCGGCGCGATGGTGGTGCATCTGCACCGATAGCCCCTCGCCGGGCTTGACGGTAATGCGTTTCACCTGGTAGCGGTCACCGGCGTCGATAGAGTCGTATTTGCCCCACGGCCGGTACACTTCGCGGTGAATATGGTGTTCATGGCGACCGTCGGCTTTGATCTGCTCAACCACTTTTTTGACGTCCTGCACCGCGTTGCGATCGGCAATCAGCACCGCGTCCTTGGTCTGTACCACCACCAGATCCTTCACCCCGACGGTGGTCACCAGCCCGGACTCGGCATAAACGTAGCTGTTCTCGGTTTTGTGGCTAATCACATCGCCGTGATGGACATTGCCTTCCGGGGTATGCGCGCTGATCTCCCACAGCGACGACCACGAGCCGACATCGCTCCAGCCCGCATCCATCGGCATCACCACCGCATCCGCCGTGCGCTCCATGACCGCGTAGTCCACCGACTCTTCCGGACAGGCGAGAAACGCCGCTTCATCCACGCGGATAAAGTCCAGATCCGGGTCAACGACGCTCATCGCTTTTTCACAGGCGGTCAGAATATCGGGACGGTACTTTTGCAGCTCTTCCAGATAGCGTCCGGCGCGGAACAGGAACATGCCGCTGTTCCAGTAGTAATCGCCGCTGGCGACATAGGCCTGCGCAGTTTCCAGACTGGGCTTCTCGACGAACTGCGCCACTTCAAAAGCCAGCGCGTCGCTCCCGCCCGGCAACACCTCCCCGCGGCGGATGTAGCCGTAGCCGGTTTCCGGCAGATCCGGCACGATGCCAAAGGTGACCAGCTTGCCCGCTTCGGCATAGGGCATGGCGTTACGCACCGCCTCGCGGAAAGCATCTTCATCGGCAATAACGTGATCCGCCGCCAGCACCAGCAGCAGCGGATCGCTGTCCGGACTGTGGCGCTTCGCCGCCAGCGCCGCCAGCGCGATGGCCGGGGCGGTGTTGCGTCCGGCCGGTTCGAGAATAATGTTCTCGGTCAGTTTATTCAGCTGACGCAGCTGCTCAGCGACGATAAAACGGTGCTGCTCGTTGCAAATCACGACCGGACTTTCGCACTCCACGCCGTTCAGACGACAGATAGTCGTCTGCAGCATGGTCAGATCGCCTTTCAGGCACAAAAACTGTTTTGGATATAGTACGCGGGAAAGCGGCCACAGACGGCTACCGGAGCCACCGGCCATCACGACCGGATATAAAGTGGTTTGACTCATGATTTATCCCCGTATATCTGCAATAAATTGTTTCAGCACGTTCTCTTTATCGAGCGTGCGTTCGGCATAATCACATGCCACCGTGTTGTTTTTCGGCATGGCGAGCGCGGTGGTAATCCCGGCGACCAGCGCCGCGACCGATTCCGGCTCAACGCAAACGGCGATGCCCGGATAATTTGCGCACAGCTGGCCCAGCTCGGTTTCCGGCTCGGCGGTGATCACCGCGTTGCCGCCCACCGCCAGAATATTGGTCAGCTTGGAGGGTAAAACGGCATCCGCCGCGCCGCGCTTTTGCACCACCAGATGGCAGTCGCCCATGCTCAACAGCGCGGGCAGCGCTTCATACGGCTGCAACGGATAAAAGCGGATGTTATCGAGGCCGCGCTCGCGGGCCATCTTCTCGAGCCGCGCTTTCCCGCCGCCCTGCCCGACGATGGCGAACATCAGCGGCTGGTCGCGTAGCTGCGCTGCGGCTTCAATGACGTTCTCCAGCCCCTGCTTTTCACCGATATTGCCGGAGTAAAGAATGATTTTTTTATCATCCGGCAAGCCAAGCTGACTGCGCAGCGCGAGCACCTCTGCCTGGTCAACGTTCTGAAAACGCGCCACTTCCGACCAGTTCGGGAAAAAAATCACTCTCTGCGCCGGGACGCCTTTCTCTTGCGCTTTGTTCATCATCGAGCGGGAGATTGTGGAAACGTTATCGACGTTGTGCAGCCCGCTGCGCTCGAAGGCGGCGGCCAGCTTCGCCACTTTGCCGGTGCGGCCCTTTCCGGCGAGGCCAAGCCCGAGCATGGCATCTACTTCGTAATCCTGAATATGCAGCAGGGTGCGTGCGCCGGAGAGCTTCGCCAGCAGGCGCATTCCCGGCGTGCAAAACAGCGTCGGCACCACGCCGATAATGCGATCCGGCTTCCAGCGACGCTGGGCCATCAGCGGGAAAAAGCTGCTCAGCGCGAAGCTGCCAAGATGCAATAAACGTTTCAGCGTTGAAGGCTGCTTCGGCACATACAGCGGGCAGCGCCAGACGGTGGCGTTCCCCTCTTCCCGGCGATAGCGCCAGGCGGAGTAGCGCTCACCAACTTTCCACTGCGGATAGTACGGCGGCGCGGTGATGACCCGCACCTCATGACCTTCACGCGCCATCCACTCAACCATCTCGCCGGTATACTTGCCGATGCCGGTTAGCTCCGGCGAATAATTAATGCCGTACACCAATATTTTCATAAACCCGGTACCCCGGCCTGACGCTCCGGCATAAAGTACGCCCGACTGTTGTCATGCACATTGTCGCTGGCGAGCAGCGCTTCTGGCGTCTGCCAACGGTAATCGTCATGCTGAGAATCAGGCAGAGACAGGTCTGCCTCTCTCACCTTCAGACGGAACCCCAGCACGATGTAGTGCGTGGTGAAGTCGCTGCCCGAAAAGTTATCGTCATAGAAGTGCTGCCAGACCCCGTAAAACTGGCCCGCTGCCATCGGCAGTTGCAGGCCCAGCTCCGCCAGAGTGAGACGCTCAAAGGCATCGCTGAGCGTCTCATCCTTCTGCACTCGCCCGCCGGGCACGAACCAGAAGCCCTGTGCAGGACGATTTGTTCGTTTTCCCAGCAGGAACTCGCCGCGTTCGTTTTCCACAATCAAATCAATGGAAATAAGCGGTGTCGAACGCACAACGGCGGCAAAATCCTCCTGACGTAAAAACATGCTTACCCCCGGAAACGGTGCTGATTCTCAAGGAACCACTGGTAGGTGCTGGTAAGGCCCGCCTCCAGCGAGATCTCGTGATACCAGCCCAGCTGATGCAGGCGGGTCACGTCGAGCAATTTGCGCGGCGTGCCGTCCGGTTTGCTGGCGTCAAACACCACCCGTCCCTTATAGCCCACCACCTGCGCGATCGTCTGCGCCAGCTCGCGGATGGTGCAGTCCACGCCGGTGCCGACGTTGATGTGCGACAGCATCGGTCGGGTGTTCTCCTGCCAGACTTCGCGAGCCAGCTCCATCACGTGAATGCTGGCGGCCGCCATATCATCGACGTGCAGGAACTCGCGCATCGGCGTACCGCTGCCCCACACCACCACGTCCGGCGCGTTTTCGACGGTCGCTTCGTGGAAGCGACGCAGCAGCGCCGGGATGACGTGCGAATTGCTCGGGTGGAAATTATCGTGCGGCCCGTACAGGTTGGTCGGCATCACCGAACGGTAGTCGCGGTCATACTGGCGGTTGTAGGATTCACACAGCTTGATACCGGCAATTTTTGCGATGGCGTACGGCTCGTTGGTCGCCTCAAGCGTCCCCTGCAGCAGCTCGCTCTCGGCAATGGGCTGCTTTGCCATTTTCGGGTAGATGCAGGATGAGCCGAGGAACAGCAGCTTGTTCACGTCGTTCAGGTGCGCGGCGTGAATGATGTTGCTCTCTATCATCATATTTTCATAGATGAAATCCGCCGGGTAAGTATTGTTGGCGACAATCCCCCCGACCTTCGCCGCCGCCAGATAGACCTGGTCAATGCGTTCGTTCGCGAAGAACGCCTGCACCGCGGCGCTATCCAGTAAGTTCAGTTCGTCGCGGCTGCGCAGCACCAGCTCCACGTCGCCGCGCTGTTCGAGCTGGCGTTTAATCGCGGAACCCACCATGCCGCGATGACCGGCGATAAAAATACGTTGTTTGCTCATTCTCAGGACTCCAGCGCGATGGCAACCTCGTAGCCGTGCGATTTCAGCAGGGAGTGTTTCTTCGCCGCTTCCAGATCTTTGGCGACCATTTCCGAAACCATCTCCTGGAGGGTAATTTCCGGTTTCCAGCCCAGCTTCGCGTGCGCTTTACCCGGGTCGCCCAGCAGGGTTTCCACTTCCGCAGGACGGAAATAACGCGGATCGACGGCGACAATCACATCGCCCGGCTTCACGCCCGGCGCGTCATGGCCGGTGACGGAAACCACAATGCCTTTCTCATTGACGCCCTCGCCTTCAAAGCGCAGTTTGATGCCCAGCTGCGCGGCGGTCATTTCAACGAACTGACGCACGGAATACTGCACGCCGGTGGCGATAACGAAATCTTCCGGCTGATCCTGTTGCAGCATCATCCACTGCATCCTGACGTAATCCTTCGCATGGCCCCAGTCACGCAGCGAATCCATGTTGCCGAGGTACAGGCAGGACTCCAGCCCCTGGGCGATGTTGGCGATGCCGCGGGTGATTTTGCGGGTAACGAAGGTTTCGCCACGGCGCGGCGATTCGTGGTTGAACAGAATGCCGTTGCAGGCGTAGATGCCATAAGATTCACGGTAGTTAACGGTGATCCAGTAGGCGTACAGTTTGGCCACGGCATACGGCGAACGCGGGTAGAACGGCGTGGTCTCTTTCTGCGGGATCTCCTGCACCAGACCGTACAGCTCGGAGGTGGACGCCTGATAGAAACGGGTTTTCTTTTCCAGACCGAGGAAGCGAATCGCCTCCAGCAGACGCAGGGTGCCCATCGCGTCCACGTCGGCGGTGTATTCCGGCGACTCAAAGGAGACGGCAACGTGGCTCATCGCGCCGAGGTTGTACACTTCATCCGGCTGAACTTCCTGCAGGATGCGGGTCAGGTTGGAAGAGTCCGTCAGATCGCCGTAGTGCAGATGGAATTTCGGGTTGCTGGTATGCGGATCCTGATAGATATGATCGACGCGTTCGGTATTAAAAGACGACGCGCGACGCTTAATGCCGTGTACTTCGTAACCTTTCTCCAGCAGCAGTTCCGCCAGGTAAGAACCATCCTGCCCGGTAACGCCGGTGATGAGAGCGACTTTAGACATGTTTATTTTCTCCAGCTTTTAAGAAATTATTCAGTTTCTACGCGTTCGCGTATCACCACTGCGGGATTGCCACGGCAAATCGTATTTGCCGGTAGCGATTTAAAAACGCTGCTGCGCGCGCCGACGACCGTGCCGTCGCCAATCGTCACGCCCGGGGCGACAAAAACATCCGTCGCCAGCCAGCACTTTTCGCCAATCACAATCGGCGTCGCGTTAATATCGAAATGCGCGCTGGCGTGATCGTGACTGCCGGTACATAAATAACTTTTTTGCGACACCACCGAATGTGCGCCAATAATAATCTCGCCCAGGGTGTATAAATTGACCTCATCGCCAACCCAGGCGTAATCGCCCAGCGTTAATTTCCACGGATAGGTAATTTTTGCCGACGGACGAATTACGACATTTTTGCCGATTCTGGCGCCAAATAAGCGCAGTAAAAATGCCCGCCAGCGATAAAGCACCTGCGGCGACCAGGCAAATAGTGTCGCCTGTACCGCCCACCATAATTGCACTTTTATGGCATTACCGCCGCGAAAGCCCTTCGGCACCGCAAAGCCGCTTAAATCTTGCATAGGGATTCCTTATACTAATTTTTGTTATATAAGGCTTTCGTTTTACCCGTGGTGCGTTGACGCAGATGCCAGGATAATTCTGCCCAGAAGCCGGGAACGCGTAATATCTGACGCTGCACTTTTTTCGCGTCTGCGCATAATTCCTGATTATTCGTGGTCGATACGCCACCCATTGAGAATTCAGACACCAGCCCATTAAGCTTTTTAAAGCGATAGCCCGATTTATACATTCTGGCCGCCAGCGCGTAGTCGGAAGAGACTTTATACTGCAAATCGTAATGCCAGATTTTTAACCCACTGAGCGGAAAAAATATTGCCTGATGGCTGGCCGGCAGGCTGTGGTAAATATACCAGCCGGGTTTGGCGCTGCGTTTAATTTTATGGCCGTTGCCAAAATCGAGCAGCGCGTCGCCGGTAATCATAACGTTATCTTTTTCTGCTTTCAGCTGGCGGACAAATTGCGCGGCATCCGGATGAAAAACATCGCCGGAGTTGAGAAACAGCACAAACTTCCCTTGCGCCATCTCAATGCCTTTATTCATCGCGTCATAAATGCCGTTATCCGGCTCGCTGACGAAGCGTAATGGGTACTCATCGTTAAGATTTTGCAGAAACTCACGGGTGCCGTCTTCAGACCCGCCGTCCACCACAATCCACTCGAAGCTGATATCGTCCGCCTGCGCCAGATGCGCAAGTGAGGCATGAGTTTTGATAATGCCGTCCAGATTACGAAACGCGACGGTGATAATGCTGAGCAGCATAGGAATAACCTCATTATACTTTTGTAATATTGAGCGCTTTGCGCAAAATAAACGGACACACAATTAAAAAAGCATATTCCGGGCTAAATATCGAACCGGTAAAAAACAGCGATACCGGAGTAAAAAGATAGAGCTGCACCCGAAAGTTCTGATTATCGCCAAAGGCGTTCAGCGTCATTTTTAAGATTTTCCCCAGATACCACAGCGTCATTAACACCGCGAACCAGGAAAAATAAATAATCAGCAGATACAAACCATTGTCTATTGTTTTCCCGACATCCGCACCGTTAAAGATTCCGAATGATGCGACATATTCATAAAGTGAGCCAAATCTGACTACGCCGTCAATATGGGTCAAAGAATAACCGACCATCACTAACGGACCGACAATGCGATAATAAGAGGATGAGCCTTCGGTTCCTAAATCGCCCAGACGCGTGGAGATATACGGAAACGCCACGATCACCCCGGTTAAAAATATGGCTAATGAAATTATCGCCAGCGGCAGCTTTTTCTTAATCGCGTCCTTATTCAGATACTGAAACGCCCACTCCAGCAGGTAAAACAGAATAAATGTCATTACCCCGGAAAACGATCCTGATAAAACAATCCCTGCCAGAATCATAGCATCTGTTTTCGGCGTTTTGATACCAAACTGTTTGATGCTGAGCCAAATTGAGATTAACGCCAGAGCAAAAAATGCCGGTTCGAAATAGAGCGCGGTGGTGCGCTTACCGCCAAATTTAATAAAGTTCAGAACATAGCTGTTACTGTAAATAAGATATTTCGAAATATTTTCCATCAGGCTACTGCCGCCGGTGAGGATAATTTGCGCCATCTCGACGGCGGCAAGCATCACCACCAGCGCCACCACCAGGTAAAAAAAGCGCAGGATCTTACGGTGGTTATGCGGCGAAATGGTTTTAAAACGGATACTCCAGACCATGCCGATAATGATCACAATATAGACAAACAGCATCGTCGAAGTGACGTACTTGCTGGCGTCCAGCGACTGGCCGAACAGGTAGTTAAAGGCGGTCAGCCCGGCGCCGATCCCCAGCGCGATCATCAGCTTTTTCAGGTTAATCCGCTCAACGAACAGCAGCAGCAGAACCGGCAAAAATGTCACGATGGTGATGGGAAAACTTTCGCCGAGCTGGGCAAGCTTTACGTTGACCAGCAGGTAGATCAGCGGTAGCAGCAGATAGCTACAGATTCTGATAGAACGAGACATACTCCTCCAGCATCTGTTGTCCGCTGTATGCCGCGCGGCTGCGTTCGCGAAAAGCCTCAAGCGAGGCGCCGAAAACCGCCTGCGCAATATCGGCTTTGCTGAGCTGCACCAAACGCAGAACGTCACTTTCGGCAAACGTTTTGCCGCCCGATTTATGCAGCACTTCCTGCGCCGCCTCGCTATGGGTGGCGATAACCGGCACGCCAATCGACAGCGCTTCGCATAAAATCAGCGGATAGTTGTCCACCCGCGAGCTGAACACCAGCGCATCCATCTGGTTCAGGGCGCTCATCAGCTTACGCTTGTCGGTTTCAAACCCGTGGTTGACCACGTTAGCGCCGTCAAACGGCGAGAATTTGCCGAAGGTGTGCAGTTCAATCTTTTCGCCCAACGCCATCATCTGGCGCACCAGCCGCTGGCTGGTTTTACCGTCGTAGCGCAGGTCGTGCGCGACAATGGCGATTTTCGGTTTACCCGCAGTGGCGCTGACGGGGGTCAATTCGGCAAGAATCGCTTCGGTCGCCACGTCAATGCCGTTATTAATGATCCGGCAGCGCCCTGCCCCGTACAGGCTGTTAAAAGCGTCGGCTACGTGCTGGCTCGGTGAGATAAACTGGCAGCCGAGGGCCAGCATGTCGCGGAAAAGCTGGCGCTTGCCGTCAACCAGCGCATGGGCGCGATCGACCTTCACCGGCGGGTAATTGCTCAGCGTCGGGCATTTCCGGCAGCCCGTCTTCCAGCCCTCGCAGCCGTCGGTAAAGGCACAGCGCCCGGTGACGCTCCAGTGGTCGTGCAGGGTCCACACCAGGGTGACGTCCGGCCTGTGGTTTTTCACCTTTTCGCAAAACGCCACTACCCCGGCCAGATTCAGCCAGTAGCTGTGCAGAACGTGGAAATGCAGCACCAGCGGTCCCGGCGTGCGGGTGACGGTGCGGTAAAGCGTATTCAGATTGCCGAACAGATCGCGATTAAACAGGCGAAATAGCGCGATATTCGCCACCGACGTCAGGCGCGGCGTCTGTTTAATGACGTGCGGATAACGCTGATGGCTGACGCTTTTCTTGCCGCCTTTGCCGTAGCCATAAACAAAACGTGAGGCCAGCCCTTTTTGCAGCGCGCGCTGGTGCAGATCCAATGCCACCCCAGCCGCGCCGCCTTCCGCCAGTCGCACATTAAATTGCAGAATGTTCATTTTATTGCCTTAACCCTGGCTTTTTCGCCCACCACCAGCGCGTTATCCGCAATGCTGTCGAGCACCACGCTGCCCGCGCCGATGGTGACGTTATTACCGATAGTGATATCACCCAGCACAACCACGTTGGCGCCCAGCTCAACGCCGTTGCCAATCACCGGACAGGCGAGGCTGTCAGCGCCGCGGTTGCCAATGGTGACGCCGTGACGAATGGTGAAATCATCACCCGCCACCACGTTTTTATTGATCACCACGGCATAACCGTGGTGAATGGTGAAACGACGGCCTATGGTCGCCGCCGCCTGAATTTCATAGCCAAACAGGCATTCGGTGATCAGGCGGTAGAGCACCAGCAGCGGCGCGGCCCACAGATTGTTGAGTACGTTTTTCTTGCGCCACACCGAGCAGAAGTGAGCAACGCGATAGGCCAGCACCATACAGCACGGGCGCAGGCTCCAGCTGTTGGCGCGGAGATCGTCCAGCATCCTCAGCGCCCCCGCAGTCCGTCAGCCAGCCGTTTACCATTGCGCACCGACAGCAGCGTCAGCAAAGTGCGCCAGGTCATCCGCTTGTTGCGGATCTGGTACAGGGTAAACAGCTGGTATTTCTTACTCGCACGGTCGAATTTGTCTTTGTGCTTACGGTAAAAATGGAAGTAGCCGGAGAATTTCTTCGGCGATGAGGTGATCTGCATTTCGCCGTGATTGATATGCAGGATCTGCGTCGCCTCTTCCACTTTCCACGGCTCGCCATATTCCACAACCATCCGCAGGAAGATGTCGTAATCCTGAGCGGCCTTCAGCTCCGTGTCGAACAGACACTCCTTAAAGCGCCACGCCCAGCTGAACACCTGGTTGCCAATAATGTTGCGCTTGTAGAACAGGCGGCGCGAATAGGGCGACTTCGGGTACAGCGGCAGGCTTGCCGGCTGCGAGTAAACTTCGCCTTCGCAGACATAGTCGTTGGCGTAGAGAAACGCATGGGTGGTCAGCTGGTGCTTATGGGCCAGAAAAACGCTCAGGCGGTTTGGCGTCCATTCATCATCGTCATCAATACCGGTAATGTACTCGCCGTTCGCCTGTAAAATCGCCTGATTGCGCACCGCGCAGGCACCGGAATTGACCGCGTTATGGGTGTAGCGCACGCGCGAATCGTTTAACCCTTCGACAAACTGCTGTAGCTGTTCGTATGAGGAAGAACAGTCATCAACGACGATCAACTCCCAGTGGCGATAGTCCTGGCGCAGCACCGATTTTATCGCCCGAATCGCCAGCTGCTGTCGGTTCCAGGTGGGCATATAAATTGAAATCAATGTATTGTCTGTTGTCATGCTCATATCCCGAAGTGTGCCGGATGGCGGTGTAATCACCTTATCCGGCCTACCGTCCCGCCCCGGTAGACCTGATAAGCGCTGCGCCCTCAGGCAACGTATTATTTTGAATCTGACTTGTATTCGTACTCGTAATAGCCGTAATCCTGGTATCCGGTGGCGCGGCGGAAGATGGAGTTGAGGATCACCCCTTTAACCTGGATGCCGTTCTGCTCAAAGCGGCTGAGGCTGGTTTCCACCTCTTTCAGCGTGTTGACGGCATAACGCGCGACCATCAGGGTGGTGCCAGCGTGGCGACCGACAATCGCCGCGTCGGTCACCGCCAGAATCGGCGGGGTATCGATCAGCACCAGGTCGTAGCGGCTGCTGGCCCACGCGATCAGCTCGCCAAAGCGCTCGCTCATCAGCAGTTCCGACGGGTTCGGCGGGACCTGGCCGCGCGGCACCAGATCGAAGTTGGCTATCGAGGTCGGTTTGGCGCAGGAAGCGATATCGCCCTTGCCGACCAGAATATCGGACAGGCCGTTGACGTTATTGGTGCCAAGCAGTTCATGGGTATAGCCTTTGCGCATATCGCAGTCGATCAGCAGCACCCGCTTGTTGGTCTGGCTGATCACCGCCGCGAGGTTGGCGCAGACAAAGGTTTTACCGATAGAGGGACTGACCCCGGTGAGCATCAGCACGTTGTTGCGCGCCTGCATCATGGCGAAGTGCAGGCTGGTACGCAGGCTACGCACCGCTTCGATCGCCAGATCGGTCGGGTTCCCCACCGCCAGCAGCTGGCTCTGCTTGTAGCGCTTCACGCCCTTAATGGTTTTTACGCTATCGCGCGATTTCTGCCATTCCGACAGCGGGATGCTGGCGTAAACGCTGATGCCGTTCTCTTCCAGCAACTGCGGGCTTTCGATACCGCGGTTAAACAGCGAGCGCAGCAGAACGCCGACGATCGACAGCATCAGGCCGAGAATAATGCTGCCCAGGATAATGAGCGCTTTTTTCGGCTTCAGCACGCCCGGCTGGGCAATCGCCGGATCGACGATTCGCACGTCGCCGACGGTGCTGGCCTCGGTAATCTTCAGCTCCTGCTGCTTGTTCAGCAGTTGCATATAGACCTGCTGACCGGACTCGACGTCGCGGGTCAGGCGCACGATCTCCTGCTGCGTCTTCGGCATCGCCGTCACGCGACCGTTCAGCTTCGCTTTTTCATCTTCCAGCGCCTGCCGTTTTTCCAGCAGCGTACGGTAGGCCGGATGCGCTTTGGTGAACAGCTTCGAGATTTCCGCTTCTTTAAAGGTCAGCTCGTTCAGCTGGGCGTCGATGTTGACCATCGAATCCAGCACCGCTTTCGCCTCCAGTGGCAGATCCACGGAATCTTTATCCTGGCGGAAGGCGTTGAGTTTGTTCTCTGCGACATCAAGGCGGTTGCGCACTTCCGGCAACTGTTTGGCGAGAAACGCCAGGCTTTTCGCCGCCTCTTCCGACTTACGCGCGACGTTTTGTTCCAGATAGTTGCGGGTGATGCTGTCGAGGATTTTGCGGATCTGCTCACGATCCTCGCCGGTAAAGGTGAGGCTCAGTACGCCGGTATCTTTACCGGTTTCGGTCACCGTCAGGTTGTTTTGCAGGTTGTTGATCATCCCGAGGGTGGAGAATTTATTGACGGTAAACTCGGTCTGCGAACGCGCATGGATGTCGCTGACCACCATCGTCACGCCATCTTTGCTCAGGGTTTGTCCCGTCTGGCCGCGGGCGCTAAAGCCGCCGTCGCTGGTCAGCGCGTAGTTTTTATCGTCAAGCACTTGCAGGGTGAACACCTGCTCGTTCATCCCTTTCGGCAGGGTAAAGGTCGTGACCTTTACCGTCTCGTTCTGCCGTCCCATCAGCCGTTCCCAGCCCGCGCCAAACAGCGGGAAGGTGTTTTTAGTGACCGCAATATCAAGATCGAGGTCATCCACCGTTTTGCCTAACACCAGCCGGGAGCGAATCAACTGGATCTCCGCTTCGGAGGCCGGCGGCTTGTTGGCTAACGCCGAGTTAATATCCTGCACCAGTGAGTTGCCGGTGTTTTGCTCGATTTGCACCAGCGCGTCGGCGCTATAGATAGGGGTGGCGAAAAAGGTATAAATCAGCGCGCAAAGCGCAAAAACCGCCGTAATTCCCAGCACCCACCAGCGAGCTTCAATGACGGTGCCGACCAGACGGCCGATATCAATTTCATCATTGCCGGTTGCCGGAGCGGCAGACTGTCTTACTTTTTCTGTCATTATTTTACCTGCTCTGCATTCAGTGCCTGCGCCCACTGGCGGGCAGACCGTTCAAGTAATGCGTACACCGCTTCAAACGCCTCGCGGCTTTTGCGATACGGATCGGGAATTTCGCGCTCATCGTCCCAGTGCCCGAAAAGCATGACCTTGCCGCGCATTTCCGGCGCCAGTTCGTGCAGAGAAGCAATGTGCTTTTTTTCCATCGCCAGAATCAGGTCGTAGTCGCGGCACAGTCGCCCGGTTATCTGCCGCGCGCAGTGCCCGTCCAGGGAGAGGCCGTGGTCGGCCGCCACGCTCAGCGCCGAGGCGTCCGCCCCCTTGCCCACCAGCGCGCCAAGCCCGGCGGATTCAACGGTCAGTTCAGGGTGATAGCGCTGCAACAGGCGCTCTGCCGTCGGGGAACGGCAGATGTTCCCCACGCAGACAACTAATATTTTGTTAAACATGGCGATTACCAGGTATGAAGGTCGCTGGCCGTATCCGTCATGTAACGGACACCGCTGATGGTCGGCAGCAACTGATTGATCAGACGGTTCCAGCGCGCAACCGGGGCGGTGGTGACATACACCACGTCGTAAGGCTGCAGACGGAATTCCGTCGCCATGACCAGAGAGGTCGCATCAGACATATCGAGCTGATAGATATTGGCAATCTTGCCGCCCTGACCTTTGCCTTTCAGCGGACGAATGACGAAGATGCCGCTGGCGTTGGAGGTGGTCAGATCGATACCTTCCGCATTGCCCAGCGCTTCGGTCAGGGTCATGCCGCTGAAGTCCATTTTCAGGGTGCTCTGTTTCTTCACTTCACCCATCACGAACACTTTCAGATCGTCATTACGCGGGACATAGAGAATGTCGCCCGGATAGAGCAGACGGTTCTGGCTGAGATCGCCGTTTTGCATCAGCGCCTGCAGAGAGATGCGCTGCTCTTTACCGTTGTGGGTCAGCACCACGTTGCGCCAGTCGGCGTCTTCGGTCAGCCCACCGGCGGCGTTAATCGCATCAAGGACGGTCAGCGGCACGTTAGTGATCGCCTGCTGGCCGGATTTATTGACCTGTCCGGAGATGTAAGCTTTTTGCGAACGGAAAGCGGCGATATTAACGTCCACCTGCGGGTCAGCGATGTACTTCGCTAAGCGCCCGGTAATATCGCTACGAATTTCTGCCAACGTTTTTCCGACCACGCTCACCTTGCCGATGTAGGGATAAAACATGGTGCCGTCGGGCTGAACCCAGTTGCCGGTATCGCTGGAGCTGCGGTACTGCCCCGCTGGGGTGGTCAGTTCAGGGTGATCCCAGACCGTAACGTTCAGTACGTCGCCGGGGCCGACGCGGTACTGATAGCTGGCAAGCTCCTGGTCCAGCGACATATTCGGCTGGGCGACGTTGGGGCGCGGGCGTAATTGCTCAACCAGACGCGGAGTGAGCGGATACACATTCACCATCCGGTCGAGATCAAAATCAGCGTCCTGCTGTTTAATCACGTCTTTTCCCATCGTCGACATATTGCTGCCCGGAAGAACTGTGCAACCGCTTATCAAGGTTACCGACACCAATAATGGCATCAATTTCATTTTGGATTTCATCATTGATTATTTATCACTTTGGCAGAGTAATTATCCTGTGCAATTTAAATAGCGACTTCGCCGTACACATTTACATTGCAGTTAATTGAAAAGAAATTTAACTGGCATCAGTCCTAAAAAATTTGAATTCATCCGTAAGCTATTGACAGAATAATGCAGACTCGTCATCAGGCATCCAGACACGCTACCGCCCTTGGCTTTATAGCTACCAATGCACTGATTAGATTAATTTTTTGTTTGCCACGTCGTATTCTCTCATCAATACGGAGAAACGTCAGGGTAATTAGAATGTTGGCTATTAATGCCGCGGATGGTCAGCCAATATAATTCCACAGCCATCATTAACGCTGGAAGAATTGTTACAGCTAACCTATTAGCAGGCAAGGTAACAAATCGCTGATTGTTTGTTTTTAAGATTAATATTAAGCCCTGTAAAAACACCTTTTTAGGAATTCCTTGATGTTGACAAAATTTATTTCAGCAAACCAACCTGCGATATTTCCTAAATGTTTTGCAGCGCGATATTTATTACAAACAAAAACTTTAAGGTTATTCGCGAAAGCATCGCAGAATATAAATGTGGGATAAATTCCGCTGCGGCATTGCATTTTCCGCCAGCTTTATCCATGATCGGATTGTGACAATTGTCATATAACGAAGGGTTTTACGCTTACTATGGAATGGATTGCCGATCCGTCAATCTGGGCCGGACTTGTCACGCTAGTGGTAATCGAACTGGTCCTCGGCATTGATAATTTAGTCTTTATTGCCATCCTCGCTGAAAAACTGCCTCCCGCCCAGCGCGACCGGGCGCGGATTACCGGCCTGCTGCTGGCGATGCTGATGCGCCTGCTACTGCTGGCGTCCATCTCGTGGCTGGTCACCCTGACGAAGCCGCTCTTTAGCGTGCACAGCTTAAGCTTCAGCGCGCGCGATCTGATTATGCTGTTCGGCGGTTTCTTTTTGCTGTTCAAAGCGACGATGGAGCTTAACGAACGGCTGGAAGGGAAGGACAGCGAAAATCCCACCCAGCGCAAAGGGGCGAAATTCTGGGGCGTGGTGGCGCAAATCGTGGTGCTTGACGCCATCTTCTCGCTCGACTCGGTGATTACCGCCGTCGGCATGGTGGATCATCTGGCGGTGATGATGGCGGCGGTGATTATCGCCATCAGCCTGATGCTGCTCGCCAGCAAAGCGCTCACCCGCTTCGTCAACAGCCATCCGACTATTGTCATTCTGTGCCTGAGCTTCCTGCTGATGATCGGCTTCAGCCTTGTGGCGGAAGGCTTTGGCTTCCATATTCCGAAAGGCTACCTGTACGCCGCCATTGGCTTCTCGGTGATGATTGAAGCGTTGAATCAGCTCGCTATCTTCAACCGCCGTCGTTTTCTCTCGGCAAACCATACGCTGCGCCAGCGAACCACCGAAGCGGTGATGCGTCTGTTAAGCGGTAAAAAAGAGGATGCCGAACTGGATGCGCAGACGGCCTCGATGCTGGTCGATCATGACGACAGCCAGATCTTCAACCCGCAGGAGCGGCGGATGATTGAGCGCGTGCTGAATCTGAATCAGCGCACCGTCAGCAGCATTATGACCTCGCGCCACGATATCGAGCATATCGATCTCTCCGCGCCGGAGGCTGAGATCCGCGCATTGCTGGAGAAAAACCAGCATACGCGTCTGGTGGTGACCGCCGAGGACGGGCAGGAAGATCTGCTCGGCGTGGTGCATGTGATTGACCTGTTGCAGCAGTCGCTGCGCGGGGAAGCGCTCGATTTACGCGTTCTGATTCGCCAGCCGCTGGTGTTCCCGGAAACGCTGCCGCTGCTGCCGGCGCTGGAGCAGTTTCGTAACGCGCGTACGCACTTTGCCTTTGTGGTCGATGAGTTCGGCTCGGTGGAAGGGATTGTTACCCTGAGCGACGTGATGGAAACCATCGCCGGGAATCTACCGAACGAAGTGGAGGAGATCGATGCTCGTCACGATATTCAGAAAAACCCAGACGGGTCATGGACGGCGAACGGGCATATGCCGCTGGAAGATCTGGTGCAGTATGTTCCCCTGCCGCTTGATGAAAAGCGCGAGTATCACACCATCGCCGGTCTGTTGATGGAATATTTACAGCGCATCCCGAAAGAGGGTGAAGAAGTTCAGGTGGGTAATTACCTGTTGAAAACGTTACAGGTGGAAAGCCATCGCGTACAGAAGGTGCAGTTAATTCCGTTACGCATGGACGAAGAGGCGGAATACGACGCGTAGTAGAATCTGGCCTGAATGCTATGCATGCTTGTAGGCCGGATCAGGCGCGAAGCGCTTCCGTCCGGCAGTTCACGCCTGATGGCGCTACGCTTATCAGGCCTACAGCCCCTGTTCATGCCCTGTAGGCCGGATAAGGCGCGAAGCGTCACCATCCGGCAGTTCACGCCCGATGGCGCTGCGCTTATCGGGCCTACAGCCCCTATTCATGCCCTCCAGGCCGGATCAGGCGCGAAGCGCCGCCATCCGGCAGTTCACGCCTGATGGCGCTACACTTATCAGGCCTACAGCCCCACATCCATAATCCGGAGAAGATATGTAGGCCGGATAAAGCGCGCAGCGCCGCCATCCGGCGTACACTTACAGCTTATCCAGCAGCTTCTTCACATCCTTGCCGTCGCGGGTATCTTTGTTCCGCTCCGCCCAGTCGTTCAGACGGCGCTTCGCTTCATCCTGTACGTGCTTACGCAGCAGTTGATCCACCTGCAGGTTATAATTCAGCGCCTGCCACTTGCCGTAGACCCTGAGCGGAACCGGCGTGCTTTTCAGGAAATCAATCAGCTTGCTTTCCCCTTTCCAGCCGCCCAGCACCCGCACGTTAAACTGCGTATCGCAGGACTGGTCAACCAGGTCGAGAACGCCGTTGCCGGTCATCGCCAGCATCGGCGACGCCCCTTCCATACCGTTGAGCGTTAGCTTGCCGTGATCCAGCGTCAGGTCGGTAACGAAACGATCCAGACGCGTGGCGTTCTCATCGCTTTGCAGGGATTCCACATCGCCGCCGCTGCGCTCAACCGCCTGCTGCACCAGCTGCTGGAAGTTCATGCCGTCCATACGCGTATCGCGCATTTCAACATGGGCCTGCCCCTGCCAGCGATGGCGAAACGCCTCGGCGTCAATATCCGCGCCGGAAAAATCCCCGGCCAGCGACATTTTACCGGTCAGCGCGATGGGATAGTTAAACGCCTTCAGAATGGCGCCAATCTCGACATCCTCCAGCCGCGGATGGAACACCACCCGCGGCTGTTCGCCGCGGGCATCCAGCGATCCGGGCAGCGAGAGGCTTCCGCCGTCAAGCTTACCCTGCAAGCGGGCAATATCCAGAACGCCCGACTGATTCGTCATCCGGGTGGTAACTTCAGTGAAATTCATTCCCCGCCAGGTCACGGTATCCGCTTTCAGCGCGATATCCGCCGAAAAACCTTTCAGCCCCTGGTAGGCTGGCTGATCAATCCGGCTGGCGATCACCGGACGCGCCAGCGGCGGCGTTGCGGCGCCCTGCTGCTCCATACCGTTGCTGACGGCGCGGTCAGGCAATGGCATCAGCGCGTCCAGATTCAGCCGCGGGAAATTAAGGTCAATGCGCCACGTCGGCTGTTCAGCCAGCGCAACCTGCGCGCTGCCGGTCAGGGTGCTGTCATTGGCCGTGAGGTTAAGCTGACTGAAGGAAAGCGTTTTCTGCTCCTCCTGCCACTGCGCCTGCAGTTGCCCCTGCCCCTGAATGCCCTGTTTCGGCAGGTCGGCCCCCTGCAACTGCCAGCTGAGCTGCGAAATCGCGGCGGAAAGATTATGCGGATAATCGGAGGCATCCACCGTTCCGCTGAAGGCCAGATTGAGATCGCGCTGATCGCGGTTAATGCGCCCGGAGAACTCAAAAGTACCGCGATGCTGCTTATCCTGTTCCATTTTCAGACGGATATCGCGTACGGTGACCTGTTCATCGTCTTCATGCTGAAAAACCAGCACGCTGTCGGCAACCCGCAGGCTGGCGATATCAAACGACCAGCCGCGATCTTCCGCCACATCCGGCAGGTTATTGTCTTTTGGCGCAACCGGCGCATCTTCACCGCGCGCCGCTTCCGTTTGCGGCGTCAGCTGAATGACCGCGCCTTTCAGCATCACCTGCTTCACGCTGAGCTGGTGGCTGAGCAGCGGCCACAGCGCGACATCGAGGCGCATATTATCGGCGCGCACCAGCGGTTCGCTGGCGCCTTCCGCGGTTAGCGCCATTCGTCCGGAGAGGATGCTGAGCTGAGGCCAGACGTGCCAGCGCAGCGGGCCATCCAGCTGCAGCTGATAGCCGCTGCGCGCGGCGACCTGCTGCACCATGTAGCTACGGAAGTCGTTTGGATTGACCAACAGTACTAACGCGGAAAAGCCGGCCACCAGCACGACCAGCAAAATCATCAGCGTCGTCAGAAATCGTCTCATGCTATCCTCAATGGAACAGACTCAGTCTTTGTCAATCCGGCTGGCGACAGCGCCCTGCTGATCGCGATATTTCGCGTCTTCACGACGGTTATAAGGCCGAAGCGCCGGACCGGAAAGCGGCTCAAAGCTTAATGCGCCGATCAGCATACCGGGGCGCAGCGCCAGCGGCAGTTTACCGGAGTTATAAAATTCCAGCACGATACAGCCGGACCAGCCCGGATCGATACGGTGCGCGGTAACGTGCACCATTAAGCCCAGACGCGCCAGCGACGAACGCCCGTCCAGCCAGCCCACCAGATCCGCCGGTAACGTCACCGACTCGTAGGTCACCGCCAGCGCCAGTTCACCAGGATGGAGATAAAACGCCTCGCCATCGTCCAGCACAATCTCATCGCTCATGACCCGGTCAAGGGCGGCGCTGACTTCGGCCTTAGGTCCGCTTAAATCGATAAATGCTGCGGTGTGGCCGCTAAAAGTACGAAATTTATTGCCCAGGCGCACATCCACCGTCGCGCCATTGATACGCTCTACCGGCGGACGCGGGTTGATCGACAAACGGCCTTCATCAAGCCAGGCTTCAATATCTCGGTCGCACAAACGCATGGCACTCTCTCCTTTCGTGCAGCAGGCCCTTAACGCGTTGTGCATTAAGGGCAAACCAGGTTATCACTGAACGGTACACAATTTGCAGGGCTTATTCAAAGAACTGACTGATTTTCGCTTTCAGAATATCGATAGCGATGCGGTTTTTGCCGCCGCGCGGGACGATAATATCCGCATACTGTTTGGACGGTTCAATAAATTGCAGGAACATAGGGCGTACCGTTTTCTGATACTGCGCCATCACCGAGTCCATTGAGCGGCCGCGCTCATTCACATCGCGCTTGATGCGGCGCATCAGGCAGATATCCAGCGGGGTATCGACAAAAATCGAGAAGTTCATCTCTTCGCGCAGTCGCGCGTCGGTCAGCAGCAAAATGCCTTCCAGAATAATGACCTTCTTCGGCTCCACGCGAACGGTTTCTTTCATCCGGGTATGTTCGACGTAGCTGTAAACCGGCAGTTCAATCGCGGCTCCCCGTTTAAGGGCTTGCAGATGCTGGAAAAGCAGGCTGTGGTCCATCGCGTTTGGATGGTCGTAGTTGGTTTTAACGCGTTCTTCCATCGACAGATGGCTTTGATCTTTATAGTAGCTGTCTTCGGGAATAACACCGATATGCTCGTCACCCACTTGTTCACGTAATTCACGATAAAGAGTGCTGGCAATGAGACTTTTGCCAGAAGCCGATGCGCCGGCAATGCCAATAATGACGCACTGATGAGACTGATCAGTCATAAATTTAGCGACCTGAATAACCTGGATGTAAGGAAGGGCGACGCCGGAGCGTCAAACGCCGACAATTATACACAAAAAAGGGCAAGATGCACCGCGGCGAAATCGCGCCCCGCCGTTCTCTTGCGTAAATTAAAAGAGGCATTTTTACCCCAGCCGCAGAATTTACTTCCCGCAAGCGGCAATTAATCGCCTGATAATGTCAAATTATGAGCAATCGGGATATAAATTGTAAAATGTTTGTACTAGCATAAACATTGACGCGTCAGAGTTCGCGATGTTCCCCGCTATTCGGATACAGGGTAATGGATAAACAATATCAACATGTTTTAGTTACCTTGCCGCACCCTCTGCTGCGCTTCGTCAGTTTAGGACTGGCGGCCTTTGGTTTTACGCTCTTTTCGCTGGAATTATCCCAGTTTGGCAATGCGTTAGCGCCGCTCTGGTTTCCGACGTCGATTATGATGGTGGCCTTTTACCGCCATGCCGGGCGCATGTGGCCGGCAATCGCCCTCGCCTGTTCGCTGGGCAGCATTGGCGCGTCGCTGGTGCTGTTTCCGCCTGAGGCGCTCAATTTCGCCTACACCGCCATTAATATCATCGAAGCGGCGGCAGGCGCGCTGCTGCTGCGAAAGCTCCTGCCAAAGTACAACCCGTTACAAAATCTCAACGACTGGATTCGCCTGGCGTTCGGCAGCGCGGTGATCCCGCCGCTGCTCGGCGGGGTTCTGGTGTGGATGCTGTCGCCACAGGAAACGCCGCTGAAGGCGTTTCTGATCTGGGTACTGTCGGAATCCATCGGCGCCCTGGCGCTGGTGCCGCTGGGATTGCTGTTTAAGCCGCACTATCTGCTGCGCCACCGCAATCCCCGCCTGCTGCTGGAAACGCTGCTGACGCTGACCATCACCCTGATATTGAGCTGGCTGGCGATGAAATTTGTGCCCTGGCCGTTTACCTGCGTGATCGTATTACTGATGTGGAGCGCGGTGCGACTGCCGCGCATGGAAGCCTTTTTAATTTTTCTCGTCACGGTGATGATGGTGTCGTTGATGATGGCCGCCGATCCCACGCTGCTGGCCACGCCAAAAGTTCACATTATGAATCACCTGCCGTGGCTGCCTTTTTTAATGATTTTGCTGCCAGCGAATATTATGACCATGGTGATGTATGCCTTTCGCGCCGAGCGCAAGCACATCACCGAAAGCGAAGAGCGTTTTCGTAACGCCATGGAATACTCCGCCATCGGCATGGCGCTGGTCGGCACCGAGGGGCAATGGTTGCAGGTCAACAAAGCGCTGTGCCAGTTTCTCGGCTACAGCCAGGACGAGCTACGCGCGATGACCTTCCAGCAGCTGACCTGGCCGGAAGATCTGAATAACGATCTGGGCCAGCTCGACATGCTGGTGCGCGGCGAGATCAACAGCTACTCGCTGGAAAAGCGGTACTACACGCGCAGCAGCGAGGTGGTCTGGGCGCTGCTGGCCGTTTCCCTGGTGCGTCAGCCCGACGGCACCCCGCTCTACTTTATTGCCCAGATTGAAGATATCAACGACCTCAAGCAGACCGAACGGGCCAATAAGCGGCTTAACGAGGCGCTGTTTCAGGAAAAAGAGCGTCTGCACATTACGCTCGACTCCATCGGCGAAGCGGTGGTCTGTATTGACGTCGATATGAAGGTGACCTTTATGAATCCGGTTGCCGAGACGATGAGCGGCTGGCAGCAGGAAAACGCCATCGGTATGCCGCTGCTGACGGTGATGCATATCACCTTCGGCGACAGCGGCCCCCTGATGGAAAACATTTACAGCGCAGATATGTCCCGTTCCGCCATTGAGCAGGACGTGGTGCTTCACTGCCGCAACGGCGGCAGCTACGACATTCATTACAGCATTACCCCGCTCAGCACGCTGAACGGCGGAAATATCGGCTCCGTTCTGGTCATTCAGGACGTCACCGAGTCGCGCAAAATGCTGCGCCAGCTTAGCTACAGCGCGACCCATGACGCCCTGACTCATCTGACCAACCGTCCCAGCTTTGAAAATAAACTCCGCCAGCTGTTGCAGACGGTGCGCGGTTCACATCAGCATCATGCGCTGGTGTTTATCGATCTCGATCGTTTTAAAGCCGTTAACGACAGCGCCGGTCACGCCGCGGGCGACGCGCTTTTGCGTGAACTGTCGCAGCTGATGCTCAGTACGCTGCGCCCGGGCGACGTGCTGGCGCGTCTCGGCGGAGATGAGTTCGGCCTGCTGCTGCCCGACTGTAATATTGAGAACGCGCGCGTTATTACCACCCGCATTATCACCGCCGTTAACGACTATCACTTTATGTGGGAAGGACGGCTGCACCGGGTCGGCACCAGCGCGGGCATTACGCTGATTGACGACAATAACTGTCAGCCCGTGGAGGTGATGTCGCAGGCCGATATTGCCTGCTACGCCTCGAAAAACAGCGGTCGCGGCCGGGTGACCGTCTATGAACCGCAGCAGGAGATGGCGGCTCACGAACGGGCGATGATGTCGCTGGATGAGCAGTGGCACATGATTAAAGAAAACCATCTGCTGATGATCGCCCGTGCGGTGGCGTCCCCACGCATACCGGAAGCGCGTAGCCTCTGGCTGGTATCATTGCGCCTGTGGACCAGCGAAGGCGAAGTCATGGAAGAACAGGCTTTCCGTACCGGCTTAGCCGATCCGGCGCTGACTCATGCCCTCGATCGCCGGGTCTTCCATGAGTTTTTCCACCACGCCGCGCCGGCGGTTGCCCGTAAAGGGCTGAGTATCGCCCTGCCGCTGTCGGTGGCCGGATTAACCAGCACGACGCTGATGGATGAGCTGCTGCGCCAGCTGGAGCTCAGCCCCCTGCCGGGACGGCTGCTGCACCTGATTATTCCGGCGGAAGCGCTGTTATTGCATCCGCAGGAAAGCGTCAGCGCGATGCAGAAGCTCCGCCAGGCGGGCTGCCGAATTATTCTCAGCCAGATTAGCCGCGACCTGCAAATCTTCAATCTGATGAGCAAAAATATGGCCGATTATCTGCTGCTCGACAGCGATCTCAGCGCCAGTATTCACGGCAACCTGATGGATGAAATGCTGGTGTCGATCATCCAGGGGCACGCCCAGCGCCTCGGTTGCAAAACCATCGCCGGTCCAGTGCAAGCGCCTGTGGTGATGGATACGCTGTCGGGGATCGGCATCGATCAAATCTATGGCGATATCATCGCTGAAGCGCAGCCGCTGGATCTGCTACTGAATACCAGCTACTTCGCCATCAACTGACGGCTGCCAGCCGTCGGTGTACCAGATGTGCAGCAGCGCATAGGATCGCCAGGGCTTCCAGCGCTCCGCATAGCGGCGGATCTGCGCGGGCGTCATCCCCGGAAAGCGCTGTTTGATCAGGTAATCATCCGGTAAAAAGATATCTTTGGCCTGCCAGCCGCGCAGGGCGAAATAGTTCGCCGTCCAGCGCCCGATCCCCGGAAACGCCAGCAACGCCCTGACTCCCGACTCGATATCCGCAGGGGCATGAGCGGTAAAGGTCCCGTCCAGCGCGGCGCGCGCCAGGTAAATCAGCGCCCCGGCGCGTCTGAGCGGCATTCCCAGCGCTTTCAGTTCCTGCGGGTCGGCAGAGGCAATTTTTTCAGGGGTGGGAAAACAGAGATAGCCCGGCGCTTCGGCCAGCGGCTCACCATAGCGCTGAACCACTTTCGCCGTCAGCTTTGCCGCCATCGCCACGCTGACCAGCTGTCCGAGGATCGCCCGCACGCCCTGCTCAAACGTATCCACCGATCCCGGCAGACGCAGCCCCGGACGCGCCGCCCCCAGCTCGCCGAGAGCGTCGGTGATAAGCGCCGGTTCACAGCGCAGGTCAAACAACCGCTCTATTTTTTCCAGGCAAATCCCGGCGACCGGCAACAGGCCCGGCGTTAAGCTGACCCTCAGCGTATGTGTCCGTTCATCGGGCACCATGGTGATAAGCCCGCGTTGCTTGCCAGAGGCCAGGCTGCGCGTATAGCGCATCTCATCCACCGTTTCGATCCCGCTCACCGCACGGGCGGCAAGAAATCCCAACATCCACGACCAGTCGTAAGGCGGCTGCCAGCTCAGGGTAAACATCACCTTCTCCTTTTTCTGCAAACCCTGAGCATAAACGCTATTCGCATCTTCCGCCTTGCTTTCATATTCCAGTTGTCGTCGCCTGGACATTTCGCTAAAGTCACGCCCCTTCTTCACTGGCATGGGGATAATGAAGGTGTTTATTGGTTTTGATTACGGAACAGCGAACTGTTCAGTGGCGGTGATGCGCGACGGGAAGCCACAGCTGCTGAAAATGGAAAATGACAGTACGCTGTTGCCGTCGATGCTCTGCGCGCCGACCCGCGAATCGGTGAGCGAATGGCTCTATCGCCATCATGGCGTGCCGACGCCGGATGACGAAACGCAGGCGCTGCTGCGTCGGGCTATCCACTTTAACCGCGACGAAGATATCGAGGTACACAGCAGCAGCGTCCAGTTTGGTCTCGCCGCGCTCGGGCACTATGTTGACGACCCGGAAGATCTCTACTTCGTTAAATCGCCAAAATCCTTTCTCGGCGCCAGCGGACTTAAGCCGCAGCAGGTCGCGCTGTTTGAGGATTTAGTCTGCGCGATGATGTTGCATATCCGCCATCAGGCGCAGAATCAGCTACCGGAGAGCATCACCCAGGCGGTGATTGGCCGCCCGATTAACTTTCAGGGGCTGGGCGGCGATGAGGCCAACCGCCAGGCACAGGGCATTCTGCAACGGGCGGCGACCCGCGCCGGATTTAAGGACGTGGTATTTCAGTACGAACCGGTGGCAGCGGGGCTGGATTTTGAGGCCACATTGCAGGAAGAAAAACGCGTGCTGGTGGTGGATATCGGCGGCGGCACCACCGACTGCTCGCTGCTGCTGATGGGACCGCAGTGGCGGCATCGCGTCGATCGCCAATCAAGCCTGCTCGGGCACAGCGGCTGTCGCGTCGGCGGCAACGATCTGGATATCGCGCTGGCCTTCAAAAACCTGATGCCGCTGCTCGGCATGGGCGGCGAAACGGAGAAAGGCATCGCCCTGCCGGTGCTGCCGTGGTGGAACGCCGTCGCCATTAACGACGTCCCGGCGCAAAGCGAGTTCTACAGCAGCGCCAACGGTCGCCTGCTGGATGCTCTGGCGCGCGATGCCCGCGAAGCGGAGAAAGTGGCGCTGCTGCTGAAGGTCTGGCGTCAGCGGCTGAGCTATCGTCTGGTGCGCTGCGCCGAAGAGAGCAAAATCGCCCTTTCCGACCAGCAGGACGTCGTCGCCACGCTGCCGTTTATCAGCGATGAACTGGCGATCGCCATCAGCCAGCAGGGGCTGGAGACGGCGCTGGATCAGCCGCTCACGCGCATTCTGGAACAAGTGCAACTGGCGCTGGATAACGCTCAGGAGAAACCGGATGTGATCTACCTGACCGGCGGCAGCGCCCGCTCGTCGCTGATTAAAAAAGCGCTGGCGACGCAATTGCCGGGCATTCCGATTGCCGGCGGCGATGACTTTGGCTCGGTGACCGCCGGACTGGTGCGCTGGGCGGAAGTTGTTTTCCGCTAACCGCCTCGCAGGCTGCAAGCAAACGCATTGACATTAGCGTTGGTGTGGCTTAGTTTCAGGAGTGAGGGTAAGGGAGGGTCGCCCCTCCCCCTGGTGTCTTAGTAAGCCGGGAAGCTAATGACTAAGAATATCACCAGTATGATGACCAACTTCATCATAACCCTTTCCTTATTCTGGCCCCTTCCTCGGGAGGGGCTTTCCCGTTTCAGCGTCCTGCTGAAATCTGTGGCTTACCTCCTTCATCGCCTTGCCGCCACTCTAACGCCATTTTTCGCCAGCGCTTTTTTCGTTGTCGATTGTTGCGTAACGTCTCGCAAAGCGCGCCACAATCAGGATGAATCCGTACCGGGTTTCATAATTCCTCCATTTTTCTCCCTTGATGGCTGTCTAAACTAGTATCATTCCGTGAAACGTTTCAGGATGAGAAACTCAAAACAATGAAAGGCAGTAACAAATCCCGCTGGGTGTTAGCCATTGTGGTGGTCGTAGCGGCCATCGCCGCAGTCTGGTTCTGGCAGAGCCGCAGCGAACCGCAGAGCGCGGCGCCCGGGGCAACCGGGCAGGCGAAAGCGCCTGCGGGCGCCGGTCGTCGCGGTATGCGCGCCGGTCCATTGGCGCCGGTACAGGCGGCCACCGCCAGCGAACAGGCGGTGCCCCGTTATCTCAGCGGACTGGGAACAATTACCGCGGCGAATACCGTCACGGTCCGCAGTCGCGTTGACGGACAGCTGCTGGCGCTGCACTTCGCAGAGGGCCAGCAGGTTAAAGCGGGGGATCTGCTCGCCGAGATCGACCCCAGCCAGTTTAAGGTTGCGCTCGCCCAGGCGCAGGGACAGCTGGCGAAAGACAAAGCCACGCTGGCCAACGCCCGTCGCGATCTGGCCCGCTATCAGCAGCTGGTCAAAAGCAATCTCGTTTCCCGCCAGGAGCTGGACGCCCAGCAGGCGCTGGTCAGTGAAACCGAAGGCACAATAAAAGCCGACGAGGCCAGCGTCGCCAGCGCGCAGCTACAGCTCGACTGGAGCCGTATTACCGCGCCGGTAGACGGTCGCGTGGGGCTGAAACAGGTGGATATTGGCAACCAGATTTCCAGCGGCGACACCACCGGCATTGTGGTGATCACCCAGACCCATCCGATTGATTTGATTTTCACCCTGCCGGAAAACGACATCGCCACGGTGATGCAGGCGAAAAAAACCGGCAAGCCGCTGGCGGTGGAAGCCTGGGATCGCACCAATTCACGGAAGCTGAGCGAAGGCGTACTGTTGAGCCTCGATAACCAGATCGACGCCACCACCGGCACCATCAAAGTAAAAGCCCGCTTTAATAACGAGGATGACACGCTGTTCCCGAACCAGTTTGTTAACGCCCGAATGCTGGTGGACACCGAACAGAACGCGGTGGTGATCCCCTCCGCCGCCCTGCAGATGGGCAACGAAGGCCACTTCGTCTGGGTGCTGAATGAAGAGAATAAAGTCAGTAAACATCTGGTGAAAATCGGGATTCAGGACAGTCAAAAAGTGGTGATCAGCGCCGGGATTTCCGCTGGCGACCGCGTCGTTACCGACGGCATCGACCGCCTGACCGAAGGGGCGAAAGTGGAGGTCGTGGAAGCGCAAACCGAAGCGACGAGCGAAACCAAAGGCGCGACCCGCGGATACGCTCAGAAAGGAGCGCGTTCCTGATGCAAGTGTTACCTCCGGGCAGCACCGGCGGCCCGTCGCGTCTGTTTATTATGCGCCCTGTCGCCACCACTCTGCTGATGGTGGCGATCCTGCTCGCCGGGATTATCGGCTATCGCTTCCTGCCCGTCTCCGCGCTGCCGGAGGTGGATTACCCCACCATTCAGGTGGTGACGCTCTATCCGGGGGCCAGTCCGGACGTGATGACCTCGGCGGTGACCGCGCCGCTGGAGCGGCAGTTCGGCCAGATGTCCGGTCTGAAGCAGATGTCGTCGCAAAGCTCCGGCGGCGCGTCGCTGGTGACGCTCCAGTTCCAGCTCACCCTGCCGCTGGACGTTGCCGAACAGGAAGTGCAGGCGGCAATAAACGCCGCCACGAACCTGCTGCCGGGCGATCTGCCTAATCCGCCGGTTTACAGCAAAGTGAACCCGGCGGATCCGCCAATCATGACCCTCGCCGTCACCTCCAGCGCTATGCCGATGACCCAGGTCCAGGATATGGTGGAAACCCGCGTGGCGCAGAAAATTTCACAGGTCTCCGGGGTCGGGCTGGTCACGCTCTCGGGCGGACAGCGCCCGGCGGTGCGGGTCAGGCTCAACGCGCAGGCAATCGCCGCGCTGGGGCTGACCAGCGAAACGGTGCGCACCGCCATCACCGGCGCCAACGTCAACTCCGCCAAAGGCAGCCTTGACGGTCCGCAGCGCGCGGTCACGCTCTCCGCCAACGACCAGATGATGTCCGCCGATGAGTATCGCCAGCTTATTATCGCATACCAGAACGGCGCGCCGGTGCGCCTGGGCGATGTCGCCACCGTCGTCCAGGGGGCGGAAAACAGCTGGCTCGGCGCATGGGCGAACAAAGAGCAGGCGATAGTGATGAACGTGCAGCGCCAGCCCGGCGCGAACATTATCGCCACCGCGGACAGCATTCACAAAATGCTGCCGCAGCTAAAAGAGAGCCTGCCGAAATCGGTTAACGTCACCGTGCTGTCCGACCGCACCACCAATATTCGCGCCTCGGTGACTGACACCCAGTTTGAGCTGATGCTGGCTATCGCGCTGGTGGTGATGATTATCTACCTGTTCCTGCGCAACGTCCCCGCCACCATCATACCCGGCGTCGCCGTTCCGCTGTCGCTGGTAGGCACCTTTGCGGTGATGGTGTTTCTCGACTTCTCCATTAACAACCTGACGCTGATGGCGCTGACCATCGCGACCGGCTTTGTGGTGGATGACGCGATCGTGGTGATTGAAAACATCTCGCGCTACATCGAAAAAGGGGAAAAACCGCTGGCTGCCGCGCTGAAAGGCGCCGGCGAGATCGGCTTTACCATTATCTCCCTCACCTTCTCGCTGATTGCGGTCCTGATCCCGCTGCTGTTTATGGGCGATATCGTCGGACGCCTGTTCCGCGAATTCGCCATTACGCTGGCGGTGGCGATACTGATCTCCGCCGTGGTGTCGCTGACGCTGACGCCGATGATGTGCGCCAGAATGCTCAGCCAGGAATCCCTTCGCAAACAGAACCGCTTCTCCCGCGCCTCGGAGCGCCTTTTTGAGCGGGTGATTGCCGGGTATGGCCGCTGGCTGGCGAAGGTGCTTAACCACCCGTGGCTGACGCTCAGCGTGGCGCTGGGCACCCTGCTGTTAAGCGTGATGCTGTGGATCTTCATCCCGAAAGGCTTCTTCCCGGTGCAGGATAACGGCATTATTCAGGGCACCTTACAGGCGCCGCAGTCCAGTTCATTCGCCAGTATGGCCCTGCGCCAGCGGCAGGTGTCGGATGTGATCCTCAAAGACCCGGCGGTGGCGAGCCTGACGGCGTTTGTCGGCGTCGACGGCACTAACCCGTCGCTGAACAGCGCGCGGCTGCAAATCAATCTGAAGCCGCTTGACGACCGCGACGATCGGGTGCAGAAAGTCATTGCCCGCCTGCAACAGGCGGTGGCGCGCGTGCCCGGTGTCGATCTGTACCTGCAGCCGACGCAGGATCTGACCATCGACACCCAGGTCAGCCGCACCCAGTATCAGTTCACGCTACAGGCGACCTCGCTGGAGGCCCTCAGTAACCAGGTGCCGCGGCTGATGGATAAACTGCAACAGCTGCCGCAACTTTCCGACGTCAGCAGCGACTGGCAGGATAAAGGTCTGGTGGCGTATGTGAATGTCGATCGCGACAGCGCCAGCCGTCTGGGCATCAGCATGGCGGACGTTGATAACGCCCTGTATAACGCCTTCGGCCAGCGGCTGATCTCGACCATCTACACCCAGGCCAATCAGTACCGGGTGGTGCTGGAGCATGACACCGAAAACACGCCGGGGCTGGCGGCGCTTGACTCCATTCGCCTCACCAGTAGCGACGGCGGGATGGTGCCGCTGAGCGCTATCGCGAAAGTGGAGCAGCGTTTTGCCCCGCTTTCCATCAACCATCTGGATCAGTTCCCGGTGACGACCATTTCGTTTAACGTTCCGGACGGCTATTCGCTGGGCGATGCGGTACAGGCGATTCTCGACGCCGAAAAAACGCTGAACCTGCCAGGCGATATCACCACTCAGTTCCAGGGCAGCACCCTCGCCTTCCAGGCGGCGCTGGGCAGTACGGTATGGCTGATTGTCGCGGCGGTGGTGGCGATGTACATCGTGCTCGGCGTGCTTTATGAGAGCTTTATCCACCCGATTACCATTCTTTCCACCCTGCCGACCGCGGGCGTCGGGGCGCTGCTGGCGCTGATGATCGCCGGTAGCGAACTGGACGTGATCGCCATTATCGGCATTATTTTGCTGATTGGCATCGTCAAGAAAAACGCCATTATGATGATTGACTTCGCCCTCGCCGCCGAGCGCGAACAGGGGATGGCGCCGCGCGAGGCGATTTTCCAGGCCTGTTTACTGCGTTTTCGCCCAATCCTGATGACCACCCTGGCGGCGCTGCTCGGCGCGCTGCCGCTGATGCTCAGCACCGGCGTCGGCGCGGAGCTGCGCAGGCCGCTGGGGATCGGCATGGTCGGCGGCCTGCTGGTGAGCCAGGTGCTGACGCTGTTCACCACGCCGGTGATTTATCTGCTGTTCGACCGGCTGGCGGGGTATGTAAAAAGCCGCTTCCCACGCCAGCATGAGGAGGCGTAGATGAAGTTTTTCGCTCTCTTCATCTACCGCCCGGTGGCGACGATTCTGATATCTCTCGCCATCACCTTATGCGGCGTGCTGGGCTTTCGCCTGCTGCCCGTCGCCCCGCTGCCGCAGGTGGATTTTCCGGTGATTATGGTCAGCGCGTCGCTGCCTGGCGCATCGCCGGAAACGATGGCCTCATCGGTGGCGACGCCGCTGGAGCGTTCGCTGGGCCGTATCGCCGGAGTCAGCGAAATGACCTCAAGCAGTTCGCTGGGCAGCACGCGGATCATCCTGCAGTTTAATTTCGATCGCGATATCAACGGCGCGGCACGGGACGTGCAGGCGGCGATTAACGCCGCGCAAAGCCTACTGCCGAGCGGGATGCCGAACCGTCCGACCTGGCGTAAAGCTAACCCCTCCGACGCGCCGATCATGATCCTGACCCTGACTTCGGACTCCTGGTCGCAGGGCGAACTGTACGACTTCGCCTCCACCCAGCTGGCGCAGACTATCGCGCAAATCGACGGCGTCGGCGACGTTGACGTGGGCGGCAGTTCGCTGCCCGCGGTGCGCGTGGGACTCAATCCGCAGGCGCTGTTTAACCAGGGGGTATCGCTTGACGACGTGCGCACCGCCATCAGCAACGCCAACGTGCGCAAACCGCAGGGAGCGCTGGAAGATAATACGCATCGCTGGCAGCTTCAGACGAACGACGAACTGAAAACGGCGGCGGAGTACCAGCCGCTGATCGTTCACTATCACAACGGCGGCGCGGTGCGCCTGAGCGACGTCGCAACGGTGAGCGATTCGGTGCAGGACGTGCGCAACGCCGGGATGACCAACGCAAAACCGGCGATTTTGCTGATGATCCGCAAGCTGCCGGAGGCGAATATTATCCAGACGGTGGACAGCATCCGGGCGAAGCTGCCGGAACTGCGCGCCGCGATTCCTGCCGCCATCGATCTGCAAATAGCCCAGGATCGTTCGCCGACTATCCGCGCCTCGCTGGAAGAAGTGGAGCAGACGCTGGTGATCTCGGTGGCGCTGGTGATACTGGTGGTCTTTCTGTTCCTGCGTTCGGGTCGCGCGACGCTGATCCCCGCCGTGGCGGTGCCCGTATCGCTGATCGGCACCTTTGCGGCGATGTACCTGTGCGGCTTTAGCCTGAACAACCTGTCGCTGATGGCGCTGACCATCGCCACCGGCTTTGTCGTCGACGACGCCATCGTGGTGCTGGAAAATATCTCGCGTCATCTGGAAGCCGGAATGAAGCCGCTCCAGGCGGCGCTACAGGGGACGCGTGAGGTCGGCTTTACCGTCCTGTCGATGAGCCTGTCGCTGGTGGCGGTATTTTTACCGCTTCTGCTGATGGGCGGTTTACCGGGGCGTTTACTGCGCGAATTCGCCGTCACGCTGTCGGTAGCGATTGGCATTTCGCTGCTGGTGTCGCTGACCTTAACCCCCATGATGTGCGGCTGGATGCTTAAATCCAGCAGGCCGCGTGAACAGAAACGGCTGCGCGGTTTTGGCCGGATGCTGGTCGCGCTACAGCAGGGCTACGGCAGGTCGCTCAAATGGGTATTACAGCACACCCGTCTGGTGGGCGTGGTGCTGCTCGGCACCATCGCCCTCAACGTCTGGCTTTATATCGCGATCCCGAAAACCTTCTTCCCGGAGCAGGATACCGGCGTGCTGATGGGCGGGATTCAGGCCGATCAGAGCATTTCCTTCCAGGCGATGCGCGGCAAGCTTGAGGATTTTATGAAGATTATCCGCGACGATCCGGCGGTGAATAACGTAACCGGCTTTACCGGCGGTTCGCGGGTCAACAGCGGGATGATGTTTATCACCCTGAAATCTCGCGACGAGCGCCAGGCCAGCGCGCAGCAGGTGATCGACCGCCTGCGCGTGAAGCTGGCGAAAGAGCCGGGCGCGAACCTGTTTCTGATGGCGGTGCAGGATATTCGCGTCGGTGGGCGACAGTCGAACGCCAGCTACCAGTACACGCTGCTCTCTGACGATCTGGCGGCGCTGCGCGAATGGGAGCCGAAGATCCGCAAGGCGCTTGCCGCCCTGCCGCAGCTGGCGGACGTCAACTCGGACCAGCAGGACAACGGCGCGGAGATGAACCTGGTCTACGATCGTGAAACCATGTCGCGGCTGGGCATTGACGTGCAGGCCGCCAACAGCCTGTTAAACAACGCCTTCGGTCAGCGGCAAATCTCGACCATTTACCAGCCGATGAACCAGTACAAAGTGGTGATGGAGGTCGATCCGCGCTACACCCAGGACATCAGCGCGCTGGAAAAAATGTTCGTGATTAACAGCGACGGCAAGGCGATTCCGCTCTCTTACTTTGCGAAATGGCAGCCAGCGAACGCGCCGCTGTCGGTGAATCACCAGGGACTGTCGGCGGCCTCAACAGTCTCCTTTAACCTGCCCACCGGCTCATCGCTCTCCGAAGCCAGCGCAGCCATTGACCGCGCAATGACGCAGCTTGGCGTGCCGTCGACGGTGCGCGGCAGCTTCGCCGGGACCGCGCAGGTGTTCCAGGAGACCATGAATTCGCAGTTGATTCTGATTATCGCCGCGATCGCCACGGTCTATATCGTGCTCGGGATTCTGTATGAAAGCTATGTGCATCCGCTCACGATCCTCTCCACCCTGCCCTCGGCGGGCGTGGGGGCGCTGCTGGCGCTGGAAATTTTCAACGCCCCGTTCAGCCTTATCGCGCTCATCGGGATCATGCTATTAATAGGTATCGTGAAGAAAAACGCCATTATGATGGTCGATTTTGCCCTGGAGGCGCAAAGGAACGGCGCGCTCACGCCGGAGCAGGCGATTTTTCAGGCCTGCCTGCTGCGCTTTCGACCCATAATGATGACCACCCTGGCCGCGCTTTTTGGCGCGCTGCCGCTGGTGCTTTCCGGCGGCGACGGCTCCGAACTGCGCCAGCCGCTGGGGATAACGATAGTCGGCGGCCTGGTGGTGAGCCAGCTGTTAACGCTCTATACCACGCCGGTGGTGTATCTCTTTTTTGACCGTCTGCGACTGCGTTTTTCACGCAGTAAGGCTAACCCTGTTACTGAACGATGACTGAACTCTCTAACAGCACCCGCTGGCAACTGTGGATTGTGGCATTCGGCTTTTTTATGCAGTCGCTGGATACCACGATTGTGAATACCGCGCTTCCCTCCATGGCGAAAAGCCTCGGGGAAAGCCCGCTGCATATGCATATGGTGATTGTGTCGTATGTGCTGACCGTGGCGGTGATGCTGCCCGCCAGCGGCTGGCTGGCGGACCGGGTCGGCGTGCGCAATATCTTTTTTACCGCCATTGTGCTATTCACCCTCGGTTCGCTGTTTTGCGCCTGGTCCGGCACGCTGAATGAGCTGGTGATGGCGCGCGTGCTACAGGGCGTCGGCGGCGCGATGATGGTGCCGGTCGGCAGGTTGACGGTCATGAAGATTGTTCCGCGCGAGCAGTATATGGCGGCGATGACCTTTGTGACGCTGCCCGGTCAGGTCGGTCCGCTGCTCGGCCCGGCGCTGGGCGGCATCCTTGTGGAGTATGCTTCCTGGCACTGGATATTCCTGATTAACCTGCCGGTGGGCATCGTCGGCGCAATCGCCACCCTGATGCTGATGCCCAACTACACCATGCAGACCCGGCGTTTCGATCTCTCCGGATTTCTGCTGCTGGCCGCCGGTATGGCGCTGCTGACCATCGCGCTGGACGGCAGTAAAGGCATGGGCTTGTCGCACATCGCCCTCGGCGCGCTGGTCGCCTGCGGCATCGCGGCGATTCTGCTGTATCTCAACCATGCAAGAAACAATCCCCGCGCCCTGTTCAGCCTGAATCTGTTTCACACCCGCACCTTCTCGCTGGGGCTGCTGGGCAGTTTCGCCGGGCGCGTCGGCAGCGGTATGCTGCCCTTTATGACCCCGGTCTTTTTGCAGATTGGCCTCGGTTTCTCGCCCTTTCACGCCGGGCTGATGATGATCCCGATGGTGCTCGGCAGCATGGGGATGAAACGCATCGTGGTGCAGGTGGTCAACCGTTTCGGCTATCGCCGGGTGCTGGTCAGCACCACCCTCGGCCTGGCGCTGGTGACGCTGCTGTTTATGTCCACCGCCCTGCTTGGCTGGTATTACCTGCTGCCTTTTGTCCTGCTGTTGCAGGGAATGATTAACTCAACGCGCTTTTCGTCAATGAACACGCTGACGCTGAAAGATCTGCCTGACGATCTCGCCAGCAGCGGCAACAGCCTGCTGTCGATGATTATGCAGCTTTCCATGAGTATCGGCGTCACCGTCGCCGGTCTGCTGTTAGGGATGTTCGGCCAGCAGCATATCGCGACCGACAGCGGCGCCACGCATACCGTCTTTATGTATACCTGGCTGTGCATGGCCCTTATTATCGCGCTGCCGGCGCTTATCTTCGCCCGCGTTCCTGCCGATACGCACAAAAATGTCGTCATTGCGCGACGCAAAAGGAGAACCCGATGAAACTGTGGCGGCCCGGCATTACCGGCAAGCTGTTTCTGGCGATTTTCGCGACCTGCATCGTGCTGCTGATCAGTATGCATTGGGCGGTGCGCATCAGCTTTGAGCGTGGGTTTATCGACTATATCAAGCACGGCAACGAACAGCGGCTGACCATGCTCGGCGATGCGCTGGGCGAGCAGTACGCCCTGCACGGCAACTGGCTTTTTTTGCGCAATAACGACCGCTTCGTATTTCAGATCCTCCGCTCGTTCGAGCATGACAAAGATGACGACAGGCCCGGCCCCGGTATGCCGCCGCACGGCTGGCGCACCCAGTTCTGGGTCGTCGATCAGCATGAGAAGGTGCTGGTCGGGCCGCGCGGCCCGGTGCCGCACGACGGCTCGCGGCGGCCCATTCGGGTCAACGGCGTTGAGGTCGGCGCGGTGATCGCCTCCCCGGTCGAGCGTCTGACGCGCAATACCGATATTAACTTCGACAGGCAGCAGCGACGAACCAGCTGGCTTATCGTCGCGCTCGCCACCCTGCTTGCGGCGCTGGCGACCTTCCCGCTGGCGCGGGGGCTGCTGGCGCCGGTGAAACGTCTGGTGGAGGGTACACATAAGCTGGCGGCGGGCGATTTCACTACCCGGGTGACCGCCACCAGCGCCGATGAGCTGGGTAAACTGGCGCAGGACTTCAACCAGCTCGCCAGTACGCTGGAGAAGAACCAGCAGATGCGCCGCGACTTTATGGCCGATATCTCCCATGAGCTGCGCACGCCACTGGCGGTATTACGCGGCGAGCTGGAGGCCATTCAGGACGGCGTGCGTCAGTTCACGCCGGAGTCGGTTGCCTCCTTACAGGCTGAAGTGGCGACCCTGACCAAGCTGGTGGACGATCTGCATCAGCTTTCCATGTCCGACGAAGGCGCGCTGGCCTATCAAAAAACCTCCGTGGACTTAATCCCGCTGCTGGAAGTGGCGGGCGGCGCTTTTCGCGAGCGCTTCGCCAGCCGCGGCCTGACTTTGCAACTTTCCCTGCCGGACAGCATTCGCCTGTTTGGCGATGGCGACCGCCTGATGCAGCTATTCAATAACCTGCTGGAAAACAGCCTGCGCTACACCGACAGCGGCGGCGGGTTGCACATCAGCGCCGAACAGCGCGACAAACGGGTGCTGCTGACCTTTGCCGATTCCGCGCCGGGCGTCAGCGACGAGCAGCTGCAAAAATTATTCGAACGCTTTTACCGTACCGAAGGCTCCCGCAACCGCGCCAGCGGCGGTTCCGGACTGGGGCTGGCGATTTGCGTCAATATCGTTGAGGCGCATAATGGCCGCATCCACGCTGCCCATTCGCCTTTTGGCGGGGTAAGCATTACAGTAGAGTTTCCGCTGGAACGCGATATACAGAGAGATGTATGACTGAGTTACCCATTGATGAAAACACGCCGCGTATTTTAATCGTGGAAGATGAACCCAAGCTGGGGCAGTTACTTATCGACTATCTGCGCGCCGCAAGCTACGCCCCGACGCTGATTGACCACGGCGATCGGGTGCTGCCCTGGGTCCGCCAGACGCCGCCGGACCTGATCCTGCTCGACCTGATGCTGCCGGGCACCGATGGCCTGACCCTGTGCCGCGAAATTCGCCGTTTCTCCGAAGTGCCGATTGTGATGGTCACCGCAAAAATCGAAGAGATCGACCGTCTGCTGGGGCTGGAGATCGGCGCGGATGATTATATCTGCAAGCCGTACAGCCCGCGTGAAGTGGTCGCCCGCGTGAAGACTATCCTGCGCCGCTGTAAGCCGCAGCGCGAGCTACAACAGATGGACGCCGAAAGCCCGCTTATCGTGGACGAAGGCCGTTTTCAGGCCTCCTGGCGCGGTAAAATGCTTGACCTGACTCCCGCCGAATTCCGCCTGTTAAAAACCCTCTCCCACGAGCCGGGAAAGGTATTTTCCCGCGAACAATTGCTTAATCATCTGTACGACGATTACCGGGTGGTGACCGATCGCACTATCGACAGCCATATCAAAAACCTGCGCCGCAAACTGGAAGCGCTGGATGAAGAACAGTCATTTATCCGCGCGGTATACGGCGTGGGCTACCGCTGGGAAGCGGACGCCTGCAGAATGGCTTAACCCCTATTTTTTCAGGAAAACATTGTCATGGATAGACGACATTACGCCTTGTTACTCGCACTGGTTTCAGGCATGGCCCGTGCGGAATTCTCCGACGAACAGCTGGAGGCGGATTGCGCAAAGATCCCGACCTGGGCAAGCCAGGGCGAAACGTTCTATAAAGCGAAAAACTACGGCAAAGCGCGCGAAGCCTTTTTGCAACAGGTCGCGTGGAGCGAAAACTGTGGCCTGGATGACAAGCTTATCGCCACGGCTTATAACAATGTGGCGCTCACCTGGATTCGCCAGGGTGAGTGGCGAAAAGCGCGCGCCTGGCTGATGCTCAGACCGGATGATGAAAAATCCGTTTATAATCTTGGCCTTATCAAAGACAAACTTGCCGCCCTTTCGCAATCTGGCCCGGTGGGCGAGTACTGGCGTTATGCCGGTCTGGCCTCATGGAATGTCCTGCAGGTCAGACCGGCGGCAAAAAAAGCGGATTACCAGATCGATTTTCAGGGTTACTACATGGGCTTAATGGGGCTGTACAGCGGCCCCAATATGGGTGAATTCTCGGAAAGGGTCACGATAAAAGACAATAAAGCCATCGTGACCATTCGCGAAGGCGATTATCTCCATTGCGATATTTCTTTAACCTTCTCTCCTGAAACCATTGACGCCAAAACCGATGATGTGACGGGCTGCGGTTTTGGTATGAACGTTACCGCGGACGGACATTATCTTCGCGTTGGTGAATAAATACCGCCTGCCTGATGGCGCTGCGCTTAGCAGATAAGGCGTTTCCCTTTACTTTACCTGCCTTCTCTGCGGCGCTACAATGCCCGCCCTTAATGTGAGGACACTCCTCCTGCAGCTTCATCAGGTGAAGCGGATCTGACCTGTCATCAGAACGAGAACACTATGTTTAAACCGGAACTCCTTTCCCCGGCGGGAACGCTGAAAAACATGCGTTACGCTTTCGCCTATGGCGCTGACGCCGTGTATGCGGGCCAGCCGCGCTACTCCCTGCGCGTGCGCAATAATGAATTCAACCACGAAAATCTGCAGCTCGGCATCAATGAAGCCCATGCGCTTGGCAAAAAATTCTACGTGGTTGTGAACATCGCGCCGCATAACGCAAAGCTGAAAACCTTTATTCGCGACCTCAGACCGGTAGTGGAAATGGGGCCGGACGCCCTGATTATGTCTGACCCCGGGCTTATCATGCTGGTGCGGGAAAATTTCCCCGATATGCCGATTCACCTCTCCGTGCAGGCCAACGCCGTCAACTGGGCAACGGTGAAATTCTGGCAGCAGATGGGGCTGACCCGCGTCATCCTCTCCCGCGAACTGTCGCTGGAAGAAATTGAGGAGATCCGCCATCAGGTGCCGGAAATGGAAATCGAGATTTTCGTTCATGGCGCGCTATGCATGGCCTACTCCGGCCGCTGCCTGCTCTCTGGCTATATCAATAAACGCGATCCGAACCAGGGCACCTGCACCAACGCCTGCCGCTGGGAGTATAACGTTCAGGAAGGCAAAGAAGATGCGGTCGGCAATATCGTTCACAAATACGAACCGATTCCGGTACACAACGTTGAACCGACGCTGGGTATCGGCGCGCCTACCGATAAAGTGTTTATGATTGAAGAAGCCCAGCGACCGGGCGAATACATGACCGCGTTTGAAGATGAACACGGCACCTATATCATGAACTCCAAAGATCTGCGCGCTATCGCCCACGTCGAGCGTCTGACCCGTATGGGCGTCCACTCGCTGAAGATCGAAGGCCGCACCAAATCCTTCTACTATTGCGCGCGCACCGCGCAGGTGTACCGGAAAGCCATTGACGACGCCGCCGCCGGCAAGCCGTTCGATCCGCAGCTGCTGGAAACGCTGGAAGGGCTGGCGCACCGCGGTTACACCGAAGGATTCCTGCGTCGTCACACGCATGATGATTATCAGAACTACGAATACGGTTATTCCGTCTCTGAACGTCAGCAGTTTGTCGGCGAATTTACCGGCGAGCGTAAAGGCGATTTAGCTGCCGTTGCGGTGAAGAACAAATTCTCTGTTGGCGACAGCCTTGAGCTGATGACGCCGCAGGGCAACGTCAATTTCACTCTGGAACAGATGGAAAGCGGTAAAGGCGAGCCGATGCCGGTCGCACCTGGCGACGGGTATACCGTATGGATCCCTGTTCCGCAGGATCTTACGCTGGATTATGCGCTGTTAATGCGCAATTTTTCCGGTGAATCCACGCGTAATCCGCACGGTAAATAGTTAATCAGGGTGATTTTTTCATCTCCGGATAATTCTTCGAAATTGATCACATACCGCTTCGTCCATTAAGGGTATTATCCGGACTGCTGAAAAACATAACCCATAAATGCTAGCTGTACCAGGAACCACCTCCTTGGCCTGCGTAATCTCCCTTACGCAGGCTTATTTTTTTGTCCCTTCCCGTTATTTCTTTTCGCTCGTTATCCCCACAATAAAACGTTTACCCAAAATATTACATTCATGTCATGAATAAGATTAAAGTAACCAATAAATGTCAATTAAGTAAATAACTTATCTGAAATGTTATTTTACATTCTTAATTAAAATTAACATGTTAATGTGATTTAAATCACATCACCTGATTGCAACGATGCTAGATTAATTAAAACCAAACGGTAACATTCAAATATATTTTTTCACCCTGATTAAACAGTTTAGCTTTTCATCGAAAATAAAAGACAAGGAGTTTATTATGAATTATCAGCATGTTCCTTTCAAAGAATATAACGGACACTTTATTCGTAATGACGTCGACATTCCGCAAAGCGGGAAATATCTTCTTATTGAAAGTTACGAAACGTTTTGCAAATATTTTGGCATAGCCAATATTGGCGGCTCGCGCAAGTATGTCACGCCAGAAGTATTTAATGATTATTGTGTTCTCGCCGTACTGAAAGACTTCGCGGCCAATGCGAAAGTCAACTCCGTAGTTTGTAGTGGCCCTACAATGGTCTTAACCTATACTTTCGATAAATTTGAAACCAAAACATGGACGGGTTATACGCCGCTTATTGTTTCGGTGCCGAAAGTTTATATCGGTCATCCACACTGCACTAACTTCCAGTTCCTGCGCCATGAAGCCATGTTCGCAATCAATAGTCTGAAGGCTGGCAATAGCAGCAGTGCTGATAATGTCGTCGGCGGCTGGTCTGATTATCACGGGGTCAATGAAGAAGAAAAAGAGATATTCGCCAAAGGTATGGAAAATCTTGACGGGGTAAAATACATTCCCGTGTTGTGTAAATGTCAGGTGGTTGCCGGTATGAATTATACGTTTATTTGCCTGGCACGCGGCGTTTATCCGCAGGCAAAATGGGCGCTGGCAAAAGTCTCGATGCACCGCGCGCCTGACGGCAGGATATACCGCAAAGGCATTAATGATCTCGGGCCGATTGAGAATATGCATAATATCGATCAGCGCATTCGGGATGTTGTGGACGCCAACGCCTGATCCTCTTCTCCCCCTTCCCGCCCGAAGGGGGATATTTTTCGCTAAGCCCTTCGCCTGTCGCCTGCGCCGTTTTCCCCTCACCATTCTTCCTAATTTGTACGCTCTTCTTGCTCCGCCTGCTAAACTGCCATTAACTCTCATTAAAAAGGCAAATAAGGATGGCTCATTTTCCCGCCAGCTTACTGATTCTGAATGGTAAAAGTGCTGATAATCCAACGCTTCGCGAAGCGATTGGGCTACTTCGCGACGAAGGCGTGGAAATACACGTGCGCGTAACCTGGGAAAAAGGCGACGCTCAGCGCTATGTTGAAGAAGCCCGCCGTCTGGGCGTGGAAACGGTCATCGCCGGTGGCGGCGACGGGACAATCAATGAAGTCTCGACGGCACTGATTCATTGCGAAGGCAATGAAATCCCGGCGATGGGCATTCTGCCGCTCGGCACGGCCAATGATTTCGCCACCAGCGCGGGTATCCCCGAGGCGCTGGATAAAGCGCTGAAACTGGCGATTGCCGGTAACGCCATCGCCATAGATATGGTGAAAGTGAACGACGAAACCTGCTTCATCAACATGGCCACCGGCGGTTTCGGTACGCGGATCACCACCGAAACGCCGGAAAAGCTCAAGGCGGCGCTAGGGGGCGTGTCGTATATCATTCATGGTCTGATGCGCATGGATACCCTGAAACCCGACCGCTGTGAAATCCGCGGCGAGAATTTTCACTGGCAGGGCGACGCGCTGGTGATCGGCATCGGCAACGGTCGTCAGGCGGGCGGCGGGCAGCAGCTCTGCCCTGACGCGTTGATCAATGACGGTCTGCTGCAACTGCGGATTTTTACCGGCGAAGAGATCCTGCCTGCGCTGTTTTCCACCCTGAAGCCGCAGGAAGAAAACCCGAATATTATTGATGGCGCCTCATCCTGGTTTGAGATCCGCGCCCCTCATGACATCACTTTTAATCTGGACGGCGAACCGCTGAGCGGGCAGGCGTTTCATATTAAAATCCTTCCCGGCGCGCTACGCTGTCGGCTGCCGCCGGATTGTCCGCTGTTGCGTTAACGCCTGTCGCCCGATAACGCTACGCTTATCGGGCCTGCGCGCGACCGCACGGCATCACCAGGCCGCCACCTCCCGCGCCATGTCGCGTGAGTATCGCTGGCTGCCGTCGATCAACATTCGGGTGTAGTCGCTCTGTGCCTCACCGTTAACCAGCGCGTCGGTGGTCAACGTTTCGAGGATTTTCCCATGCTGCATCACCGCGACCTTCTGGCAGAGATGGGCGATCACGCCGAGGTCATGGGTCACCATCAGATAGGTCAGCTTTGCCTCCTGTTGGAGTTCCGCCAGCAGGTTAAGGATCTCCGCCTGTACCGACACGTCCAGCGCAGACGTTGGCTCATCAAGCAGCAGCACCTGTGGTTGCAGAATCAGCGCCCTGGCGATGGCCACACGCTGACGCTGACCACCGGAGAGCTGATGCGGATAGCGTTCACGAAACGCCCGGTTCAGCCCCACCTTATCCAGCAGGCCGTTCACTCGCCGATCGCGATCGGCAATGCCGTGGATCAGCAGCGGTTCTTCAAGAATATCGCCGATGGTATGACGCGGATGCAGCGAACCATACGGGTCCTGAAAGACCATCTGCACCCGTCGACAGCGCTCGCGGCCGATCCGGTGTTCCAGCGCGCTGCCATCGATCGTCAACGCCCCCTGCCAGTGGGTAAACAGCCCCGCCAGACACTTCAGCACCGTCGTTTTACCGGAGCCGGACTCGCCCACCAGTCCGTAAATCTCCCCAGGCTGCACGTGAAAGGTCACGTCATACAGCACCTGATTGCGCTTTTCACCCGCGCCAAAGGCCAGATTCAGGTTTTTTACGTCGATCATGTTGGGTTCCTTATTCGCTGAGCCAGCTTGCCTGACGTTGCAGCACCGGCAAAACCGGGCGGCGATGGTGGATATCCGGCAGCGCGCCGATCAGCCCCCGGGTATAAGGGTGCCGGGCATGATGAAGATCGGCTGCGGCGACAGACTCCACCACGCGCCCGGCGTACATCACCAGCACCCGGTCGCAGAAGCTGCGCACCAGGTTGATGTCGTGGCTGATAAAAATCAGCCCCAGCCCGCGCGATTGCACCAGATCGTCCAGCAGCCCCAGCACCTGCAAACGCACCGAGACGTCCAGCGCCGAAGTCGGTTCGTCGGCAATCACCAGCTCCGGGTCGGTGATCAGCATCATGGCGATCATGACGCGCTGCCCCTGTCCGCCGGAAATTTCGTGCGGATAAAGCTGATAAACCCGCTCCGGCTGGCGAATGCGCACCACCTCCAGCATCTCCAGCGTTTTCGCCTTCGCTTCCGCTTTGCGCCCCGGATGGTGCGTAAGCCACGCTTCCGCAATCTGATCGCCCACGCAAATCACCGGATTGAGGGAGTATTTCGGGTCCTGCATGATCATCGAAATACGCTTCCCGCGGATCTGCCGCATCTGCGCTTCGTTCACATTGAGCAGATCCACATCGGCAAACTGCATTTTGTCTGCGGTAATGCGGGTCTTTTTCGGATGCAGGTGCAGCAGCGCGCGCCCGACCGTCGATTTACCGGAGCCGGATTCGCCCACTATCGCCAGCTTTTCCCGGCCAAGCTGAAAGGAGACGCCGCGCACCGCGTGGGTCACCGCGCCGCCGTTGATAAAGTCGACGTGCAGATTACGCACGTCAAGCAGCGGCGCATTATTCGCTGCGAGGATCGAGGATGTCACGTAAGCCATCTCCTAAGAAGTTGAACGCCAGGCTGTTGATCAGAATCGCCAGCCCCGGAATAGTCACCACCCACCAGCACTCCATCATGTAAGTGCGCCCGCTGGAGATCATCGCCCCCCACTCCGGCTCCGGCGGCTGAGCGCCCAGCCCGAGAAAGCCCAGTCCGGCGGCGGTCAGAATGATCCCCGCCATATTCATGGTGATACGGATAATGACCGACGGCAGGCACAGCGGCACGATATGCCGCCACAGTATGCGCAGCGGCGAGGCTCCCTGCAGCCGCACGGCGGAGATAAAATCGGCCTGGCGCAGCGAGAGCGTCTCCGCCCGCGCCAGACGGGCGATGGGCGGCCAGGCGGTAAGCGTAATGGCGATAACCACGTGCTCAAGCCCCGGCCCAAGGGCGGCGACGAACGCCAGCGCCAGCACCAGCCCCGGAAAGGAGATAAAGATGTCGGTGACGCGCATCAGCACCATATCGACCCTGCCGCCAAAATAGCCTGCGCTCACGCCCAGCAGTAGCCCCAGCGGCCCCACGGTCACCGACACCAGCAGCACGATGTACAGCGTGATGCGCGCGCCGTAAACCAGACGACTGAAAATATCGCGGCCAAACTCGTCGGTGCCAAACCAGTGCTGCGCGTTCGGCGCGACCAGCGCGCTGTTCAGATCCTGCACCAGCGGGTTATAGGGCGCGATAAGCGGCGCGAAAATCGCCACCGCCAGCAGCAGGACGATAATTCCGCCGCCGATCGCCGTCAGCGGATTGCGCGCCATTTTGCCCACAAATCCGCCTGCGCGTTGCAGCGCGCGTTTAATCCGCCCCCGCCTTTCGCGGTCGCCGGGCAGCGTACCCAGAGAAACGGTCATGATGTAGTCCTCGGATCAAACAGTTGATAGAGCATGTCGGAGAGCAGATTAAGCATCACGAAAATGATGCCGACTAACAGCACGCAGCCCATGACCGCGTTCATATCGCCAAGCAGCAGACTGCCGGTGAGATAGGAGCCAAAGCCGGGCCAGGAGAAGACGGTTTCAATCAGTACCGCCCCTTCCAGCAGCGAACCGTAGGCCAGCGCCACCACCGTCAGCAGTTGCACGAGAATATTGCGAAAGGCGTGGTTCCAGATCACCTGCCGTTCGCTCAGCCCTTTAACGCGGGCGGTAATAATGAACTCCTGCGACAGCTGCGCCAGCATAAAGCTGCGGGTCATCCGGCTGATATAAGCCAGCGAATGGAAGCCGAGCAGCGACGCGGGCAGCACCAGATGGTTGAGCGCATTACAAAACACCGCTGCATTCCCGGCCAGTAGCGCGTCGATGGTGAGTAAACCGGTACGCCGCGGCACCAGCCCGTCCAGCCCGAGATCCAGCCGCCCGGCGCCGCCGACCCAGTTCAGCCAGGCATAGAACACCAGCAGCCCCATCATCCCGACCCAGAAAATCGGCGTTGAGTAACCGGCGAGGCTGATGATGCGTACCATGTAATCGGCGACGCTGTTGCGCCGCGCCGCGGCCAGCACGCCCAACGGAATACCCAGCCCGGCGCCGACGATTATCGCCATCGTCGCCAGCTCGATGGTCGCCGGAAAGACGCGAATAATATCGTCGATCACCGGTTTGCCGGTCAGTAGCGCATTGCCGAGATCGCCGTGCAGCAGATTGCCGAGGTAGATGGCAAACTGCGCCGCCAGCGATTTATCAAAGCCCAGCTGCTGATAGACCTGCTGGTAAGTGCTCTGATCGGCGTCGGGGCCGACAATCGCCAGCACCGGATCGATCGGCATCACCCGGCCAATAAAAAAGGTCAACAGCAGCAGGCCGAACAGGGTTATCGCCACCTGAATAAACCGACTGGCAACGCGACGGCCGCGGCTACCCGGAGCAAGTATCGTACCGCTCATTGTTCACCTCCGGTTTTGTAGACCTCACGCAGAAAAGTGGTCGCCGACGGATGCGGCTGATAGTTCCGCACCACTTTGCGCACCACCACTGAATCCACCATTTGCGACAGCGGGATCAGCGCCGGGATCAACCGGTCGTAGCGGGTCTGAATCGCCTGATACGCGGCGATCTGTTTTTGCGCATCGCGCTCCAGCAGCGCCTGATCAATCATCTCGTTAAGCTGTTGGTCGTAGAAACCGGTGCGCCAGCCCTGAAAATTGGTCAGCCGCGCCTCATCGCTATTGTCCGGGTTATAAACCAGCGCCCGCAGGCTGGAGTGCGGATGCGGCTCCATGCCGCTGCCGCCGCGCCCGACCAGCATGTCGAACTTCCGTTCGCGCATCGCGCCGTAGATCTGATTACCGGTGCCGGTGATAATTTTGGCGTTGATCCCCGCCTGCATCAGCGTCGACTGCACGGCGATGGCGATATTCTGGAATGGCTGGTCGGCCAGCGCCCGCAGCGTGGTATCGAACCCGTCCGGATAGCCCGCCTCCGCCAGCAGCTTTTTGGCGCGGGGAATATCGAGGCGGTAGCCCGGATCCGCCAGCGTGGCGGGCATACCGGCTTTGATGGGACGCTGATGCAGCACGCCGTAGCCCGGCATCAACGCCTTATTGATCCCCTGATAGTCAATCAGATAGCGCACCGCTTCCCGCACTTTCGGGTTGGCGAAATGCGGCTCCTTCATGCTCATCGCCACGTAGTAGACGGTACCGCGCTGGACCGCGTCCACCGTCAACGCCGGATCGCTGCGCAGCGCGTTGATATCCGATACCGCCATATTGCTGGCGATATCCAGATCGCCCCTGGCAATCATCAGGCGCAGGGTTTGCGACTCCTGAAAATGGCGCAGCACCACCCGGCTCATTTTCGCTTCACCGCGCCAGTAGTGCGGGTTGCGCTTCATCCGTAGAATGTCTTTCGCCTGCCAGGTTTCCAGCATGAAAGGGCCGGAACCGGCTTCGTTGGTGGTCAGCCAACGGTTACCCCAGTCACTGTTTACCGCATGTTGCGTTACGGTTTTACTGTCCAGCACGCCGAGATTGCCGAGCGCGCCCAGCGAATAAATCACCAGTTGCGGATCGTTGGCTTTGGGCAGCGTCAGTTGCACGGTGTGGTCATCCAGCGCGGCGATCTGTCGATCGATATTCTGCCTGCTGAAACCATAGGATTTCCATACCGACGCCTGCGCCAGATTGAGGTGCAGAATGCGCCGCATCGACCAGACGACATCATGCGCGGTGAGCGGATTGCCGGAGTGAAATTTCACGTCGTCGCGCAAATGGAAGGTCAGGGTTGCGCCGTCCGGGCTGATATCCCAGGATTTCGCCAGCGCTGGTTTAACATGGGTCAACTGGCTGGGGTCCAGCTCCACCAATGAGTCATACAGATTGACCACGATGCCGACCACTTCGTTACCGGTCATCGCCGCCGGGTCGAGGGTCAGCAGGTTGTTCATATTCATACCGATGATGAGCTGATCGGGCGGCGTTCTGGCCATCGTCGTCCCGCTCCCCATCATCATGGCAAGCGTGAGTAAACACGCGCCCAGAAAAGGAGTTCGTTTCATGGATATATCGCCTGTAGGGTACACTTTGCCCGACAGCGCCGCTTATCGGGCATGTCTTGTTTTTAGTCAGTCATGGCTGACGGTATGGGCTTCGATATAGGCAAAATTAATGTCCTCACCGAGACCCGGGCGCTGCGGCAGATGGACAAAGCCGTCGGCGTCCATCGGATCCACGATGCGGTTGAGATAAGCGGCCGGTTCATCGTAGTCGAGGAACGGATGCAACAGCCCGCGTTCGTACCAGCGGCAGTTTTTGATCGCGCCGATGACCGCAAGGCTTGCCGCGCCGTTACCGTGAACTTCGCAATCCATACCGAACGACTCCGCCAGATTCGCCACCTTCAGCGTCGGCGAAATACCGCCCACGCCGTTAGCCCCGGCGCGCAGAATGTCGCAGGCGCCCGCCTTCACCCAGTCGGCGCGGCTGTGGTGCTTACCGCCCAGACTTTCCGGACCGATAACCGGAATGGAGAGATTTGCCGCCAGCCAGGCGTAGGAGGCCATGCTCTCCTCCTCCATCGGCTCCTCAAACCAGGCGAAGTTCAGCTTCTCTAATTCCTTGCCGATGTACAGCGCATCGGTACGGCTGTACCAGTGATAGCCGTCAATCATTAGCTCAATATCCGGCCCCACCGCTTCACGCACCGCAGCGCAGGCTTTAACGTCCATTTTCGGGTTCGGCGCGAAAGACACCGGCGGCATCCAGGTATGCAGCTTGATCGCCTTATAGCCGCGCGCGACCAGCTTTTCGGCAAAGGCCGCATACTCCTCCGGCGTTGAAAGCCCACCGGGTAGATCGTCGCCGCACATCGTGCTGCCGTACGCCGGCACCTTGTCGCGATAGCCGCCGAGCAGCTTATACACCGGCATATTGAGCTTGCGGCCAATCAGATCCCACAGCGCCTGCTCAACAAACGACAGCGCCCGTTCGGTGAGCTGATGGGCGCTGCCCCGCTGCCAGTGAACCAGATCCTGCCAGATGCGTTCGCGGTTGAACGGGTCCTGCCCCGTCATCACTTTGCGGAAAAAGGTGTTCACCACGAACGGGCGCACCACTTCCGGCGGCGCGAAGGAATATCCCTGGCTGCCGTCGTCAGCGGTAATGGTGAGCATGGCCATTTTCGCCAGATTTTCGGGACCGGGATGGGAATGTCCGGCGCTGTCGGCGACCCGACGCGTTGGATACTGGAAAACGGTAACGTTGACAGATTCTATTTTCATTGAGAGTCCTTAGCGCAGCTTTGAAATGCTGTTTCGAAATTCAATGTATGTGCAAAAAAGCGTCTTCGCTTCGGACAATTCTCGCTAAGGGGCGGCTATTTTTTGGGCATATGCACGGCAGGAGGTGATACTTTTCACAAAAGAAGAAGGAAATGTGAAGCAGATCGGCAAGGGGGTGCGAATTTACTGAAATGGGGTTTCGAATGAAAATTAACGGCTGCGGCAGCGCGCCGCAGCCCGTTTTTTTACGCGATGGTGACCTTGTTGTCGAGATAAACATCCTGTACGGCGTTGATCAGCTTCACGCCATCGGCCATCGATTTTTTGAAGGCTTTGCGACCGAGAATCAGCCCCATGCCGCCGGCGCGTTTGTTAATCACCGCCGTGCGTACCGCATCGCTTAAATCGGTTTCGCCGCCCGCGGCGCCGCCGGAGTTGATCAGGCCCGCGCGCCCCATATAGCAGTTCGCCAGCTGATAACGCACCAGATCGATGGGATTATCACTGGTCAGCTTGCTGTACACGCGCTCATCGGTATAGCCGAAGTTCACCGCCTTATAGCCGCCGTTGTTTTCCGCCATTTTCTGCTTAACGATATCCGCGCCGATGGTTGCCGCCAGGTGGTTGGCCTGCCCGGTTAAATCGGCGGAGACATGGTAATCCGTGCCATCTTTCTTGAACGCGGAGTTACGCAGATAGGCCCACAGCACGGTGACCATTCCCAGTTCATGGGCGCGTTCAAAGGCGGCGGAAATCTCTTCAATCTGGCGACGTGACTGCTCTGAACCAAAGTAAATCGTGGCGCCTACGGCCACCGCGCCCATATTAAAGGCCTGCTCAACGCTGGCGTACAGCGTCTGGTCGTACTCGGTTGGGTAGCTCAGGGTTTCGTTATGGTTCAGCTTCACCAGGAAGGGAATGCGGTGGGCGTAGCGGCGCGAGACGGAGGCCAGCACGCCGTAAGTGGAGGCCACACAGTTGCAGCCCGCTTCAATCGCCAGCTCAACGATGTTCTTCGGATCGAAATAGAGCGGGTTGGCGGCGAAGGAGGCGCCAGCCGAGTGCTCCACGCCCTGGTCAACCGGCAGAATCGACAGATATCCGGTTCCGGCGAGACGTCCGGTATTATACAGCGTCTGCATATTACGCAGCACCGCTGGCGGACGGTTGTTATCTACCATGACGCGGTCAACGTAGTCGTGACCCGGCAGGTAGAGCTGATCGGATGGAATAGTCATACAACGATGCTGTAAAAGGCTGTCGGCGTCTTTGCCAAGCAACTGCGCAATATCGGTCATAGCTATGCTCCCGTAAGTTCCGAATAATTCGGAATGTGGATTATCCTGACCCGCTTTTGCGGGCAGCAATAAGCCTGGTACTGAGCGGCCATTTTTTCCATTTGCAGGGCATGTTTTCAGTGCTATCTGCTGGCACGATTCACTGACGAAAAAGTGTTACGCCGGTCAATATTTCACCTTAAAGGTATTTGAAAGGTATTATTAAATGGTACTGTCTTAGCGTACCTTACCTGTCATGAAGGATTTAAAGATGAAAACTACAGTGAAACTGTCGTTCATGATGTTCGTCGAGTGGTTTATCTGGGGAGCCTGGTTCGTTCCGCTGTGGCTCTGGCTGAGTAAAAGCGGCTTTACCGCCGGCGAGATCGGCTGGTCCTACGCCTGTACCGCCATTGCCGCTATTCTGTCGCCAATCCTTGTCGGATCGCTCACAGACCGCTTTTTCCCGGCGCAGAAAGTGCTGGCGGTGCTGATGTTCGCTGGCGCCGCGCTGATCTATTTTGCCGCTCAGCAAACCACCTTCGCCAGCTTCTTCCCGCTGCTGCTGGCCTACTCGCTCACCTATATGCCGACTATCGCGCTGACCAACAGTATCGCCTTCGCTAACGTACCGGACGTGGAGCGCGATTTTCCCCGCATCCGCGTGATGGGCATCCTCGGCTGGATCGCCTCCGGGCTCGTCTGCGGCTTCCTGCCGCAGATGCTGGGCTATAGCGACATCTCTCCAACCAATATTCCGCTGCTGATCACCGCCGCCAGCTCCGTCTTACTGGGCGTATTCGCCCTCTTCCTGCCGGATACGCCGCCGAAAAGCACCGGCAAGATGAACCTCAAAGTGATGCTCGGGCTGGACGCGCTGATCCTGCTGCGCGATAAAAACTTCCTCGTCTTTTTCTTCTGCTCGTTCCTGTTCGCCATGCCGCTGGCGTTTTATTACATCTTCGCCAACGGCTATCTGACGGAAGTCGGCATGAAAAACGCCACCGGCTGGATGACGCTCGGTCAGTTCTCCGAAATCTTCTTTATGCTGGCGCTGCCGTTTTTCACCAAACGTTTTGGTATTAAGAAGGTATTATTACTTGGTCTTATCACCGCGGCGATCCGCTACGCGTTCTTTATCTACGGCGGCGCAGAAGAATACTTCACTTATGCCCTGCTGTTCCTTGGCATTTTGCTGCACGGCGTAAGCTACGATTTCTACTACGTGACCGCCTATATCTACGTGGATAAAAAAGCGCCGGTGCATATGCGCACCGCGGCGCAGGGGCTTATCACGCTCTGCTGTCAGGGCTTTGGCAGCCTGCTCGGCTACCGCCTCGGCGGGGTAATGATGGAGAAAATGTTTGCGTATCCGCAGCCGGTCAATGGTCTCACCTTCAACTGGGCAGGGATGTGGACATTCGGCGCGGTAATGATTGCGGTGATTGCCGTGTTATTTATGATTTTCTTTCGCGAATCGGACAGAGAGATTACCGCTATTGAGGTTCGCGATACGGCGTTGACACAAGGGGAAGTAAAATGAAAGCAGAGCGTATTCTCGGTGCTCTTTACGGGCAGGCGTTAGGGGATGCGATGGGAATGCCATCCGAACTGTGGCCACGAAGCCGCGTCAAAGCGCACTTCGGCTGGATCGATCGCTTCCTGCCGGGCCCGCAAGAAAATAGCGCCGCCTGCTATTTTAAGCGGGCGGAGTTTACCGACGATACCTCAATGGCGCTCTGTCTGGCGGATGCACTGCTGGAGCGCGAGGGGGCGATCGACCCGGAACTGATAGGCCGCCATATTCTCGACTGGGCGCTGCGTTTTGACGCCTTCAATAAAAACGTCCTCGGCCCGACGTCGAAAATCGCGCTCAATGCCATACGCGACGGCAGGCCGGTGGCGGAGCTGGAGAACAACGGCGTCACCAACGGCGCGGCGATGCGCGTTTCGCCCTTAGGCTGTCTGCTTCCGGCGCGCGATCTTAACGCCTTTATCGACGACGTGGCGCTGGCCTCCAGCCCGACCCATAAGTCGGATCTCGCCATTGCCGGGGCGGTGGTGGTCGCATGGGCAATCTCACGCGCCGTCGACGGCGAAGCGTGGTCCGATATCGTGGTATCGCTACCGGCTATCGCCCGGCACGCACAGGAGAGACGGATCACCACCTTCAGCGCTTCGCTGGCCGCGCGGCTGGAGATGGCGCTGAAAATCGTGCACCAGGCCGAGGGCGTCGAAACGGCCAGCGAACAGCTGTATCAGGTCGTGGGAACCGGCACCAGCACCCTTGAATCGGTGGCCTGCGCCGTTGCGATGGTTGAACTGGCGCAGACCGATCCTGGCCGCTGCGCGGTGCTGTGCGCCAATCTCGGCGGCGATACCGATACTATCGGCGCGATGGCCACCGCTATTTGCGGCGCGCTGCACGGCATTGACGCCATCGATCCGACGCTGAAACGGGAGCTGGATGCGGCCAACCAGCTTGATTTCGCTCGCTACGCCACGGAACTTGCGCGCCTGCGCCAGCAGCGGGAGGAGGCATGAACGCTTCGCGACTGTACGAACGGCTTAGCGACCTGCACGCCCGTCGGCCAGTTATGGTGGTCGGGGCGGCGGTGATTGATGTGATTGCCGACGCCAGTGCCCTGCCCGGGCGCGGCTGTGATATTGAACTCAAACAGCAAAGCGTTAACGTCGGCGGCTGCGCGCTCAACGTCGCCGTCGCCCTGAAGAGGCTGGGAATAGAGGCCAGCCACGCCCTGCCGCTCGGTCAGGGCGTGTGGGCGGAGATTATCCGCAACCGGATGGCCAAAGAGGGGCTGCACAGCCTCATCGATAACGCCCACGGCGATAACGGCTGGTGTCTGGCGCTGGTTGAGCCGGACGGGGAACGCACCTTTATGTCTTTCAGCGGCGTCGAAAACCAGTGGAGCGCTGAGTGGCTGGCGCAGCTCGCGGTCGCCCGCGGCAGTCTGCTCTATCTTTCCGGCTATCAACTGGCTGCTCCGTGCGGCGAACGGCTGGTCGCCTGGCTGGAAGGGCTGGAGGGCGTTACGCCGTTTATCGATTTCGGCCCGCGTATCGCCGATATCCCTGAACAGCTGATGTCGCGCGTTCTGGCCTGCCGTCCGCTGGTGTCGCTCAACCGGCAGGAAGCTGAAATCGCCGGGGCGCGGTTAGCGCTGAGCAAGGATATGCAGGCGTTTGGCGCTGAGTGGGTGGCGCGGTTCGCCGCGCCGCTGGTGGTGCGTCACGATAAAGAGGGGGCGTGGTATTTTACTGAACGCGACGCGGGTTGCGTGCCCGCCTTCCCGACAACGGTTGTCGATACCATTGGCGCAGGCGACAGCCACGCCGGGGGTATGCTGGCTGGGCTGGCGTCCGGCTGGCCGCAGGCCGACGCGGTGCTGCTCGGCAACGCCGTGGCCTCGTGGGTCGTGGGACATCGCGGCGGCGACTGCGCGCCGTTTCGTGAGGAGCTGCGGGTGGCGCTTAACGCGCAATAGCCGCCTACTCTTCACAAACAAAAACATAGAGGTCGCTGCGGCAATAGCTGATGCTGTACTCAATCGGGCGCTGTTGCTGATCAAGAGCCACCTGTTTGATTACCAGTATCGGGACTTTGCTGTCCAGACGGATATGCGACTGGAACTCCGCATCGGGCATTTTTGCGCTCACCCGCGAACGGGTACGCTGCGGATGAATATGATGGCTGCGGAAATAATCGTACAGCGATACGCCAATCTCATCTGCATCATCAATAAGATGAGCCGGAACCCAGGACTCTTCAATCGAAACCGCGTCCTCGTCGACGTAACGGATGCGCTTCAGTAAAAAGACGTCGCTGCCTGCGGCAATCGCCAGCTGTTGCGCAACCTCATCCGGGCATTTAACGATCCGCTTGTTGACCCACAGGGTGTCCGGCTTTTTCCCACGCAGGACAACCTGCTGCGAAAAGCCGCGCGCCTCTTTCAAAGAGTATTCAAAGATGTTGTTAATCTGGGTGCCGTAACCGCGCGCGCGGGTGACCACCCCCTCGTCCTCCAGCGCCTGCATCGCTTTACGCACCGTGATGCGCGACACGCCGGTTAACTGACTGAGATCCCGCTCGCCGGGTAAAATATTGCCATGCTCCAGCACGCCGCTGCGTACGGCATTCTTTACCGTCTCGGCAAACTTAATATAAAGCGGCGTATTATCCGCCGCTGTGATACGTTCGTTCAGTTGAGCGATAAGCCGGGTATGCGCTTGTTCCATGGGCGTTTTTCCTGACAGCAACACTTTTGCCAGTATATACGCTACCACCACGCATGGAAATGATGTACCGGGCCGATGCCCGCGCCAACCTCCAGCGTGTCCGCCTGAGCCAGCGCCGCGGAGAGCCACGCTTTCGCCTCCTGCACCGTACCGGCCCAGTCGCCGTGCCGCGGGCGCAACGCCGCCAGCGCGGCAGACAGCGTGCAGCCGGTGCCGTGGGTATTTTTGGTATTCACGCGCACAGCGGTGAAGCGCTGTTCGCCTGCCGGGGTAAAGAGCCAGTCCGGGCTTTGGTCATCGTCGAGATGGCCGCCTTTCATCAGCACCGCGCCGCAGCCTGATGCCAGCAGCGCCCGCCCCTGCTCCAGCATCTCTCTCTCGGTACGGGCGTGTGGGCACTCCAGTAGCGCCGCCGCTTCCGGCAGGTTCGGCGTGATCAGCGACACCTGCGGCAGCAGACGCGTGCGCAGCGTGGCTACCGCCGAAGGCGACAACAGCGGATCGCCGCTTTTCGCCAGCATGACGGTGTCCAGCACGACATTCTGTACCTGGTGGCGCTGCAGCCTTTCGGCGACCGCTTCCACGATATCCGTTTCCGCCAGCATCCCAATCTTGGTGGTATCAATGCGGACGTCACTGAACACGGAGTCCAGCTGGGCGGCGACAAAATCCGGCGCAATACGATACACCGACTGTACGCCACGCGTATTCTGCGCCACCAGCGCGGTGATGACGGAGCAGCCGTATGCGCCGAGCGCCGAGAACGTTTTCAGATCGGCCTGAATACCTGCGCCGCCGCTGGGGTCGGTGCCGGCGATCGTTAACGCATTAATCCGTTTCATGCTTCACCTCCGTCCCCAGCAGATAAAGCGCATCAATGAACGCCGGAAGAAAACTGCCCGGCCCCTGACAGCTTTCCGTCGCACGCTGCCCCGCCAGCTTCATCCAGCAACAGGCGGAGGCGATATTCTCGATTTTGTTGCCTGGCAGCGCGCAGGCGGCAGCAACCACCGCCGAAAGCGCGCTGCCGGTGCCAACAACACGGGTCATAAGCGGATCACCGCCCGCTACGGTAAGAACGCGCTCGCCGTCCGTCACGTAGTCCACTTCCCCCGTAACGACGATGATAGCGTCGGTGCGGGCAGCCAGCTGCCGCGCCGCCGGTAACGCGGCTGCGGCGGCATCGGTGGTATCAACGCCCCGACCACCCGCCGTCACGCCAGCCAGGGCCATAATTTCCGAAGCATTGCCGCGAATAGCGGCGGGTTTTAACGCCAGCAGTGCCAGACAAAAGCGACGGCGAAAGTCGAGCGCGCCCACGGCGACCGGGTCAAGCGCCCAGGGCGTATTGACGCTGTTCGCCTGCTCAACCGCGCCTCGCATCGCCATTGCGCGCGCTTCAGTCAGCGTACCTACGTTGATCAGCAGCGCGCTGGCAACCGACGCGAACTGTCGCGCCTCGTCGGGCTCAATAACCATTGCCGGAGAAGCGCCGAGCGCCAGCAGCGTATTTGCCGTAAAGCTCTGCACCACATCATTCGTCATACAGTGGATTAAGGGGGAAAGGGTTCGAAACTGTTGCAAAGTGCGCACGGCAAGCGTGCGATTGAGCAGGTCAGGCTGCATAGTTAAGCTCCTGCCCGCGCGAAGAAGGGACACGGGCAGTGTCTGACTTCCCTACGCTGGCATTATCCAGATCAGGTGGTACGGGTATTTCTCAGCCTTCAATAAAGAAGGGCACCCCGAGTCATTTTGCGGCAGATCAGTGTATGCCGCCGTCACATGGCGATAATACCCCTCCCGGCCCTGATTTGTAACCCTTTTCCCGGCACGCGTTTCTCCCTCTGGCTCACCTTCGGTAAGCCTGCCTGGGGAAACCGGCATCGGATAAGGTCACGCAGGCAGACAATGAGCGGCATTTACATTCTTTACGATTTTCCGGGGAATCTAACAAAGCTCCGCTTGTCAGTTATAATGACTGCCGGAAAAGATACGCGACTATCGTGATAATCCTAACCTGTGGAGAACGTCGAAGTATGAAAAAAAGTTTGCTGATGGGCGCATTACTGCTCGCCTCCAGCGCGGTCTGGGCCGTACCCGCAACAACCGTCGCCGCAAAGGGGATTGATCAATATGAACTCAGCAGTTTCGTGGCTGACTTTACCCACTTCAAACCGGGCGATACCGTCCCGGAACTGTACCGTACCGACGAATACAACATTAAGCAGTGGAAACTGCGCAACCTGCCCGCACCGGATGCCGGTACGCACTGGACCTATATGGGCGGCGCCTACGTGCTGATTAACGATACTGACGGCAAGATTATCAAGGCCTATGACGGTGAGATTTTTTATCATCGCTGACCAGATGCGCACTTTCGGTAAGGAGAGTGCGCGCATTCATATCAGTTGTAAGAAACGACGATTAACGCTTTGGATTGCAAAGCGCCAGCGTGGATTTTTGCCGGATCGATAACATAGTAAGTCGCAAACACAGGTATGGTTTCTACTGAATTTAATACGCTGCCTTTGCTATAGCTCTTAAACTGGCTTTTCAGCGCCGCGCCTCGGTTTATCTTCAGCAGGTTACGATTTGCATCTCTCAGGATAAAACCCACGCCATTATCCGTTTCGGGCCGGAGAACCGACTCATTTTCATCCCACAGCAGATCGCTGCGCAGATGAACGTTTATCTGCCGGGATGCCAGCGCTGCATTGCGTACCTGATTTTTACAGTCCAGAATAATATCTCCCTGTCTGGAAAACTCGCTGACCTCGCCTTTTTTCCGCAGCCTTGCGATGGGAACAGGATCCAGCGTGATGGTGAGATTCTGCGGCGCGCAGGTTGTCTCCTTGCGGTTGTAATTTATCGTTAAGTTAGCCTTATATACGCCCTGACCATTTAATGAAGCCAGCACGCCGGCGATACATTCTCTTTTCCAGTTGCAGCTCAGATATTTCGCCGCAATCAACAACCAGTCAACAAAACTTCTCTGATTCGTTGCGCCCGACATGACTGCTATGTTTTCGATATTCACCGAGTAACCGCCATGTGCTGAAACAGTCACCGCCTCCAGGGAGTTTGTTTCCGAAATAGTGACTTTATACGGAGCTTCAATTATTCCATTTTTATTGCGCATACTAATGGCCGCATCGGACTGCCATTCCACCTTTACTTTTAACCTGACGTTATCGCCTGGCCCCATGCCAATGATATATTCAGAAGTCTCTAATTTAGTCACCACGTCGCTATTCGTACAGTGAGTATCGGTAAACGCATTCGCAATATTAACGACCTCCTCTCCTCCCAGCATTAAACTGTCGGACTGAATAGTATAATCCCTGGTATTGGTTATGGTCGCGCTACATGCCCCATAGCCAGCCTGCGAAAACAGTGACATCAATATTAACAATAACAGTCTTTTCATCGCGCCGCCTGAATATTACCGACAAATATAAACGTTATTCTCATCTATCTGTTTATCAAAAGTGATATGACAGAAAAGCCCTTGCTGTTTATCAGTGGCGACTTTTACCGCTGCGGGTACGTCTTCAGTACGAATAAATACCCGACTGCCCTGTCCCACCAGCCCGACATTATTTCCGTGCTCATCCTCGACTTCATAGCCAAAGGTCAGCGGTTCGCCATTTTGCCGCCGAGCCTGGAAATAAAACGGTTTCCTTTTTTCCGTTTCGAATTCAACCAGCACCACGGCTCCGCGGTAGGGAACGGTGATTTTGCGGTTTCCCAACAGGCCAACGTGGCTGTCGCTATCTGAAACGTCAAGCGAGATAAAATTTTGCCGGTACGGCGTCAGCGCTTCATAGACGGCATACCCTTTGGCGCTGGTGCGCAAATAAGGCCGCCCCTGCACCGTCGCGTCTTTCAGCTGCGGCGCTTTGATAATCGCGATCGTATCATTAAGACGAGGAGCTAAATGCACGCCGTCAGCCCATGCCACCAGACCGCCCTGAATATTTCCGCCCACCTGATGATATTTATCCGACTGACTGTAACTGCCTGCGATCGTCGCCAACGGCGCGTTCCAGGTTATCGTCCCCCCTGCCGTCGTCTGATGCTCCTGCCGTTGGTGGCTCAGGTTAGTATTGTAAGTAAACTGGTCGCGATTGCCGAAGGTGCCGCTCAGGCTGGTGTTATTCGACTCATACCCGTCATCATTAAAGGTCGTGGAATTGGCAAGATGGCTATCGCGGCTTCTCCCGGACGCACTTTCTCCCCATGCTAACGGGAGCGAAAAATAGAGGTTAAGGCGTTTATCATCCCGGTTATCGCTGTCATAGGTTTGGGTCGCCGATAAGGTAATACTCAGGCGCTGCCAGGAGTTGCTGTAACTTAACTGATAGTCTTTGCCGCTCCCGCCACGCCCCCAGTAATCGCGCCACAAGGCGCTGGTAGTAAAAAATCCCCATCCCTCGGCTAATGTCTGATTGATATTGAGAGAAAAGGTATTTTTACGACCAAAGTCGTGTTCATAATAATCAGCAATATCATATATATCATCATCTTCACGATGATAACTATCGCGATTATTTGCCCAGACATGATCGTTAAAGGTGCGATAATTACGGGAGGTGTAGCGATAGGCAGCCAGAGAAAAATGGGTAGCCGATTGCGGCAGATATTTATTCCAGGCAAGCTGATAGCTGTGTCCGTCAAAAACATCGCCATTTTCCTGCTTGCTATGCGATTGTGTACCATCAAACGAAATCGCTCCCACGGGGGTATTCCATCCGGACCCTAAAGTAAAAGAACGATAATCGCTGGCTACCATCGTGCCGCCATATAGCGTCAACAGATTATTCACGCCGTACTGGTAGCTTGTCTGGAAAAAATCGGTTTGCTGCGATGCGCCTTCAATATCGCTTTGTCCAATGACAAACTCATATTTCGCGACGCCCGTTTGTACCATATTGGGCACAGAAGAATAGGGAACGATAAAGCGGGAAACCGCGCCATCCGCCTCCTGAACGCTGACGTCCAGATCGGCGCCACCCCCGGCAAGCTGGAGATCGTCAAATACAAAAGGGCCTGGCGGCACCTCTTTCTGATAGACAATAAAACCATTTTGTTCAATCGTCACCAGCGCGTTACTTTGCGCCACGCCGCGCACAACCGGAGCGAAATTCTGTTTTGAATGCGGCAACATCTGCATATCCCGCCAGAATCGCAGCCCGCGAAAACGGACCGTATCAAACATATCCCCGCTGCTGTACTGCACGCCTGCGCGCAGTGTTCCCAGCACTGCCGGGAAATCCCGCTCCAGGTACAGAGTGTTGCTCCGCCACTTGCCGTTTGAATGCGCGCTTTGCGCAAAATTCGCATTAGAATGTAACTGCCAGCCGAGCAGATTGAGCCCGCTGACAAAATTCGCATAGCTATTACTCTCACTATCGTCGTTTTGATAATGGCTATAATATTCGCTGGCATAGTAAGAGGTATAAAAAGCGTTAATGCCGCGATCCCACGTCTCCGGCGGCGAATAGCCAGCTTCATATTCCGTAACATAGGCCTGGGGTACATTCAGGTAGAGGTTAAAAGTGGCGGTATCGTAAATTACGCTGCCTTCGCGTACTACGTTTTTCAATGGAATACATTGATCGCGCTGTTGTTCTACAGGAGCATGATATTTTATTCCCAGACTGGCAATCAGATCTTCGTTCACGCAGGTATCATCAGGATTTTCCTGTACATCAATTTCCCATGTTCCGCGCCACTCTTTATTGACATAAACATCCATCTCGTAAAGCCCGGCCATCGGTTTGTTGCTATCTATCTGGTAACGGGAAACTTTCTGCCCTTTCAATCCGCCAGTCATAAAATGCGTATCAAACGTTTCCTCTTCAGCTCTGGCTGACGAAATGAGTAATGCGGCAAGAATTGACAACGTGATAGTATTTATCTTTTCCATTATCTGTCCTTAGATTCTCTTCCCGCACTCAATTCGCTGCTGTAAGGCTTTCGCTGATATAGTTGCCTGAATCGTCAATCAGCGTCACGGTATAGTGGCTGACGGCTACCGTTGTGGTTAGCGTTTGTGTCGTCCACGGCGCCAGTAACAGCGTTGCCTTATTCAACTTATGGCCTGCTTTCACTTCCGGTAGCGTGATCCAGTTCGCGGAGTTATTTATTACCGTTACGCCGCCCTGCGTTCGGACTAACTGCAAACGCGTAAAGCTGGTTTTATCCACCTTCGGCACGCCCTGGGGTCGATAAATTAATTTAATCCGGTTTTGCAGGGCAAATTTAATGACGTTTTTATCTTTGCTGCCGTCTGAATTAGGCGGAATATCCAGCACGTTGAGATAGAACAAACTCTCGCGATCGCGGGGTAAGTGATGAGCCAGTTGTTTTATCTTTAACTGCTGGCCGGAGTTTGCCGCAATCTTTATCACCGGCGGCGTCAGAATAAAAGGCACATCAATTTTTTCTGGCGGCAGGCTGGTATCTCCGTCGTCAATCCATGACTGGATAAGCGAGCTGCGCTTATCATCATTCATTAACTGCACGGTAATGTCTTTTTTCTGCGCAGGATAAATAATACGCGTACCGTAAATATATACGCCGCTCCACGCTGGCAACGCGGCGCACGCCAGACATAATGCAATCAGCCTTTTCACAGGAAACACCTCAAAACATGAACGGGCGGCGCAAAGGCTGGCCGCCCAACAAAGGTTCTTAGTCGGTTAATACGGTCATGGTCAGTACAGACTCAACGGCGCCGGCCTTTACATTATTGGCGGCGACCGCATAACGGGCAGAAAATTTCAGGGTATATACGCCATCGACCCCCTCTTCTGGCTTAAGGGCTAAAACTCCCGCCGCATCTGGCGTCACCTGCCTGCCGTTAAGATAAACGGCAAATCCCGCACCATTATCCTCGCTATTGTTTTTGGTAATATTATTTGCCACGAATTGAGAGCTGTTAAAGCTAATACGCGGATTATCATTCTTTGAACATTTTACTTTTAGCATGACTTCTGGACTGGTGTAGCCCGAATAAACTTGCCCGGCAATTAAACCGGCAAACCGATCGACCCCAACCTTTGATAATTCAATGGTGGCGCTTTTATCGCCCTGAAAAGTACAGGAAGTACCAACAATTTCCCCGTTAATTTTTAATTCGCCCATATCTTCATCAGCAGCATACGCTCCTGCGCTCATAAAAATAGCGGACAGCACTGCAGCAGCGATAACAGAATTTTTCATGACTTATCCTTTGTAAAAATATTTCCCGTGTATTCGGCGTGAAACCGATGGAGCGGGAATTTACACGCCTGACACGTTAACGCAATGTGAACGCGTTGTTTTGTTGATTTAAAACAATTTACATCGCGCAATATAATTGCAACAAATAAATAGACCTTAAAGATATTTTTAGAATTAATTAATTAACGTTACTTATCAAAGGACTAATATAAAGATAACGAATGAAAATATATGAATCATTCATTAAAATGATTAATTTTAAGCAGAAGAATTTTCAGAGATGGCGCGCAATAATAATTGATACAATGAATATTTAACGACTTTCAGGAGGGATTATGCGCTTTATATATTCATCGCATTAATATTAAACTAATGCGATGAATCCGTTTCAGCGTTGGCAATCAGTGGTGCTTACACCGCGCGAAAGGCAATCTCGCCAGGGATGACTTCACCCTGCCAGTAGAGCTGCGCGGCAACCCGTCCCGCAAGCGTACGGTACATAGCCGTAAACTCGCTCTCCGGACGGCTGGTTACCGTCGGCGTACCGCGATCGAGATCTTCACGCAGGCTGATGTGCAGCGGCATCTGGCCTAACAGCTGGGTGTGATACTGTTCAGCCAGTTTCTCTGCCCCACCGGTGCCGAAGATTGGCTCATGATGACCACAGTTGCTGCAGATATGCATACTCATGTTCTCGACGATACCCAGCACCGGCACCTCGACTTTTTCGAACATCACAATGCCTTTTTTGGCGTCGATCAGCGCAATATCCTGCGGCGTGGTCACCACCACGGCGCCGGTGACCGGAATGTTCTGCGCCAGCGTCAGTTGAATGTCCCCGGTTCCCGGCGGCATATCCAGCACCAGATAATCCAGATCCGGCCACAGCGTCTCCTGCAGCATCTGCATCAGCGCCTTACTGGCCATCGGGCCGCGCCAGACCATCGCATTATCATCGGTCACCAGATAGCCAATCGAGTTGGTCGCCAGACCGTGTGACATAATCGGCGCCATATGGGTGCCATCCGGCGAGGTAGGACGCTGGTTCTCGGCGCCCAGCATGGTCGGAATCGACGGGCCATAAATATCGGCATCAAGAATCCCGACTTTCGCCCCTTCCGCCGCCAGCGCCAGCGCGAGGTTTACCGCGGTGGAGGACTTGCCGACGCCGCCCTTACCGGAACTGACCGCGATAATGTTCTTCACGCCGTTCACGCCCGGCTGATTTTTCACCCGCTTCAGCGTTGCGATGTTATGCGACAACTTCCAGTCGATCGCTTTCGCGCCGGTGATGCGCAGCAGATCGGCGCTACATTGCTCTTTAAGCTCCTCAAAGGCGCTGTTCCAGACAAACGGCATGACCAGCTCAACGTGCAGCGTATCATCCATCCAGGCGACATGATGCAGCGCCTTCAGGGTGGTGAGGTTATGCTTCAAAGTGGGGTGCTGAAAATTCGCCAGCGTCCCGGCGACCATCGCGCGCAGAGTCTCTGGTGATTTGGCCTGGGATTGTTCGTTCATCCCGACTCCTTTTTGTTGTTCTGAAAAGTACAAGTTTAGCGACCTAGTGTACTCCAGCGGTAATGATTATTCATTTATGGTTTGATGCCCTTAATTCTTGGCGTAGTTATTCCCTTTCAGGTAACATCAAAACCCCCTTTTAACTGAGAAGAAGTAATACCCACTATGACTCAAGTCGCGAAGAAAATTCTGGTAACGTGCGCGCTGCCGTACGCCAACGGCTCAATCCACCTCGGCCATATGCTGGAGCACATCCAGGCTGATGTCTGGGTCCGTTACCAGCGAATGCGCGGCCATGAGGTTAACTTCATCTGCGCCGACGACGCCCACGGCACGCCGATCATGCTGAAGGCGCAGCAGCTTAGCGTTACCCCGGAGCAGATGATTGGCGAGATGAGTCAGGAGCACCAGACCGATTTCGCCGGGTTCAATATCAGCTATGACAACTACCACTCCACGCACAGCGAGGAGAATCGCGAGCTGTCGGCGCTTATCTATAGCCGTCTGAAAGAGAACGGCTTTATTAAAAACCGCACCATCTCTCAGCTTTACGATCCGGAAAAAGGCATGTTCCTGCCGGATCGTTTTGTGAAAGGCACCTGCCCGAAATGTAAATCGGCTGACCAGTACGGCGACAACTGCGAAGTGTGCGGCGCGACCTACAGCCCGACCGAACTGATCGAACCGAAGTCGGTGGTTTCCGGCGCGACGCCGGTGATGCGCGACTCCGAACACTTCTTCTTCGACCTGCCCTCCTTCAGTGAAATGCTGCAGGCGTGGACCCGCAGCGGCGCGTTGCAGGAGCAGGTCGCGAATAAAATGCAGGAGTGGTTTGAGTCCGGCCTGCAACAGTGGGACATCTCCCGCGACGCGCCATACTTTGGTTTCGAAATTCCCGACGCGCCGGGCAAATATTTCTACGTCTGGCTGGATGCGCCGATCGGTTATATGGGTTCTTTCAAGAACCTGTGCGACAAGCGTGGCGACACCGCAAGCTTCGACGAATACTGGAAGAAAGACTCCAGCGCCGAGCTGTATCACTTTATCGGTAAAGACATCGTCTACTTCCACAGCCTGTTCTGGCCGGCCATGCTGGAAGGCAGCAACTTCCGTAAGCCGACCAACCTGTTCGTTCACGGCTACGTGACGGTGAACGGCGCCAAGATGTCCAAGTCTCGCGGCACCTTTATCAAGGCCAGCACCTGGCTGAACCACTTCGACGCGGACAGCCTGCGCTATTACTACACCGCTAAGCTCTCTTCGCGCATCGACGATATTGACCTGAACCTGGAAGATTTTGTCCAGCGCGTTAACGCCGACATCGTCAACAAAGTCGTCAACCTGGCCTCGCGCAACGCCGGGTTTATCAATAAGCGTTTCGACGGCGTGCTGGCGGCTGAGCTGGCTGACCCTGAGCTGTATAAAACCTTCACAGATGCGGCCACGGTCATTGGCGAAGCGTGGGAAAGCCGCGAATTTGGTAAAGCCATTCGCGAAATTATGGCGCTGGCCGACCAGGCGAACCGCTACGTCGATGAGCAGGCGCCGTGGGTAGTGGCGAAACAGGAAGGCCGCGACGCCGACCTGCAGGCGATTTGCTCAATGGGCATCAACCTGTTCCGCGTGCTGATGACTTACCTGAAGCCGGTGCTGCCGACCCTTTCCGAACGCGTGGAGGCTTTCCTCAACGCCGAGCTGCGCTGGGATGCCATTGCGCAACCGCTGCTGGGGCATAAGGTGAACACCTTTAAGGCGCTGTATAACCGCATCGACATGAAGCAGGTCGAGGCGCTGGTTGAAGCGTCGAAAGAGGAAGTGAAAGCGGCGGCAGCGCCGGTTACCGGTCCGCTGGCCGACGATCCGATTCAGGAAACTATCACCTTTGACGATTTCGCCAAAGTCGATCTGCGGGTGGCGCTGATTGAAAACGCCGAATTTGTCGAAGGCTCCGATAAGCTGCTGCGTCTGACGCTGGATCTCGGCGGCGAGAAGCGTAACGTCTTTTCCGGCATTCGTTCCGCCTATCCGGATCCGCAGGCGCTGATTGGCCGCCACACGGTAATGGTGGCAAACCTCGCGCCGCGTAAAATGCGCTTTGGCATCTCAGAAGGGATGGTGATGGCCGCAGGCCCGGGTGGGAAAGATATTTTCCTGTTAACCCCGGACGCAGGCGCGAAGCCGGGCCAGCAGGTGAAGTAAACCGCATAAAAACGCTGCTTCGGCAGCGTTTTTTGTCGGATGGCGCTGCGCTTATCAAACCTACAACGTAACGCTACCCTGTAGGCCGGATAAGGCGTTTACGCCGCCATCCGGCAATTGCCTGCATCGCTTACTTCTTCGCGTGCTCTCTGGTGGTCAGGCCGCGCAAAAAATAACGCATAAACTGATCGCCACACTCACGGTAATTTTTATGATCCGGCGCGCGCATCATGGCGGTGATTTCCGGCATCGAGACGCGGAATTTCTGTTCGGTCATGATGGCCAGAATATCGTCGGTCTTCAACGAAAAGGCGATACGCAGTTTTTTCAGCACCGTGTTGTTGTTCACGCGGCGCTCGAGCGCCAGTTCCGGCGCAGAATCATCTTTGCCGCGCTTATCATAAATAAGACCGTTCAAAAATCCGCTGAGGACAATATCCGGGCAGCGAACGAAACCTTCCTCATCCTCTTTGGTAATCCAGGTATCGAAACCCGCAGAGGTCGATTCCATTCCGGCAAGCGCAAGAATGCGCACCATATCGTTATTATTGGCTTTCAGGGTGTAGCGCAGGCTACGGAGAATATCGTTACTTAGCATAATGCCTTCAGCAGTCGGGGATGCAATGGCGCGCAGTGTACCAGTTTTACAGCCCAATCGCCTCTTTCAAACTTTTCAGATAGCGACGACTCACCGGCACGGTCAGCCCGTTGCGTAAAATCAGCTCCGCCTGGCCGTTATCTTCCAGACGGATCTCCTGCAAATGGGCCATGTTGACCAGATACTGCCGATGGCAGCGCAGCAGCGGCGTGCGGTTTTCCAGCGTTCTGAGGGTCAGTTCGGTAAAGCCTTCTTTGCCCTCGCTGCTGGTCACATAGACGCCGCTCATCCGGCTGCTGACGAACGCGACGTCGTCCATCTGCAACAGGTAGATTCGGCTGTGCCCGCTACAGGGGATAAACTTCAGCGCCTGCTGATTATCCGGCAGCACAGAGACATCCTGCTTACTGCGCTCCTGGCGCAGACGGTTGAGGGTTTTCTCCAGCCGCCCCTCTTCAATAGGCTTCAGCAGATAGTCAAAGGCGTGTTCTTCAAACGCCTTAATTGCGTACTCGTCGAAGGCGGTCAGAAACACAATGTACGGGCGGTGTTCCGGGTCGAGCATCCCGACCATTTCCAGGCCGCTGATGCGCGGCATCTGGATGTCGAGAAACAGCACATCCGGGCGCAGCTTATGCACCGCGCCTATCGCTTCAACGGCGTTGGCGCACTCGCCCACTATCTCTATATCACTTTGTTCCTGTAACAGGATCCGCAGATTTTCCCGCGCCAACGGCTCATCATCCACAATCAGCACTTTAATCATGCGTTCTCCTCCAGAGGAAGTCGTAGGGTTATTCGGGTAAAACGGTCAGGTTCGCAAACCACGCTGATGCCGTAATCGTCGCCAAAGCGTTCACGCAGGCGCTTATCCACCAGGTTCATTCCCAGCCCGCTGGCGCTTGTCGTCGGTTGATACAGCCCGGCGTTATCTTCAATATCCAGCATCAGGTACTGTTCCTGCTGGCGGGCGGTAATCGACACCTCCCCCGTTTCCAGCAGCTGCGAGGTGCCGTGCTTAATGGCGTTTTCCACTATCGGTTGCAGGGTAAACGCTGGCAGCCGCTGATGCGCCAGCGCCTCCGGCACCTGTAAATTCACCTTCAGCCGCGACTGGAAGCGCGCTTTTTCAATTTGCAGATAGGCGTTGACGTGCTCAATCTCGTCGGCGAGCGTCACAATCTCCGACGGGCGTTTCAGGTTTTTACGAAAGAAGGTGGAGAGATACTGCACCAGCTGGCCCGCCTGCTCGCTGTCGCGGCGCACCACCGCCTTAATGGTGTTCAGCGCATTAAACAGAAAGTGCGGATTGACCTGCGCGTGCAGCAGCTTGATTTCCGACTGGGTGAGCAAAGCCTTCTGGCGTTCATACTGCCCGGCGAGGATCTGCGCGGAGAGCAACTGGGCGATCCCCTCGCCTAACGTCCTGTTGATCGAGCTGAACAGACGATTTTTGGCTTCATACAGCTTGATGGTGCCCATCACGCGCTGATTTTCGCCGCGCAGCGGGATCACCAGCGTAGACCCCAGCTTGCACTGCGGATGCAGCGAGCAGCGGTACGGCACTTCATTGCCATCGGCGTAGACCACTTCGCCGGTCTCTATCGCCCGCAGGGTATAGCCCGACGAGATGGGCTTGCCCGGCAGATGGTGATCGTCGCCGATGCCGGTAAAAGCCAGCAGCTTCTCGCGATCGGTAATCGCCACGGCGCCGATATCCAGCTCCTGATACAGCACCTGCGCCACCTTCATGCTGTTCACTTCGTTAAAGCCCTGGCGCAGGATCCCCTCGGTCGAGGCGGCCACCTTCAGCGCGGTGGCGGAAAACGCCGACGTATATTTTTCAAACATTGCCCGCTTGTCGAGCAGGATGCGCATAAACAGCGCCGCCCCGACGGTGTTGGTGACCATCATCGGCGCGGCGATATTGCTGACCAGACGGTAAGCGTCGTCGAACGGTCGGGCAATCATCAGGATGATCAGCATCTGCACCAGCTCCGCGACAAAGGTAATCGCCCCGGCGGTCAGCGGGTTAAAGACTTTATCGGTACGCCCGCGCCGCGTCAGAACGCTGTGCACCAGCCCGCCCAGCAGACCTTCGACGATAGTGGAGATCATACAGCTTAGCGCGGTCATGCCGCCCATCGAGTAGCGGTGCAGGCCGCCGGTTAAACCCACCAGCCCGCCGACCACCGGTCCGCCGAGCAGCCCCCCCATCACCGCGCCGATCGCCCGGGTATTGGCGATGGAGTCATCGATATGCAGACCAAAATAGGTGCCGAGAATACAGAAGATGGAAAAGGTAACGTAGCACAGCAGCTTATGTGGCAGGCGCACGGTAACCTGCATTAAGGGTATGAATAAACGCGTCTTGCTCATCAGCCATGCGATAACCAGAAACACGCACATTTGCTGAAGCAGCAGCAACACCAGATTAAACTCGTACATACCCGCAGACCACACTTCGATTAAAACCGCGTAACATACATCGACTGCGTTTATCTTTCTTTGAACTGTTGCAAAAAAAGATGAAATCGTGAGTGGGATCGCTTAACCGCAGCGCAGATGAGCAGAAATCACCCTTTATTTGATTAAAAAACAGACAAAACTACCTGGTTCGAAAAAGAGCGACTAAAGTTATACTGGGCCTTCGCTAGCAGGGATAAAAAGATGGCGCTTTACACCATAGGTGAAGTGGCTTTGCTTTGTGATATTAACCCTGTCACGCTCCGCGCGTGGCAGCGGCGTTATGGACTGTTGAAACCGCAGCGTACCGACGGCGGTCATCGTCTTTTCAACGATTCGGATATTGACCGCATCCGTGAAATCAAGCGCTGGATCGACAACGGCGTGCAGGTCAGCAAAGTGAAAATGTTGCTGAGCAGCGACAGCGTTGACCCGCAGAACGACTGGCGCCGACATCAGGAAACGCTGCTCCACTATCTGCAAAGCAACAATCTGCATAGCCTGCGCGCCTGGCTTAAGGAGCGCGGCCAGGATTACCCGGCGCAAACGCTGACCACCCATCTGTTTATTCCGCTGCGCCGCCGTTTACAGTACCAGCAGGCAACGCTACAGGCGCTGCTGGGGATCCTCGACGGCGTGCTGATTAATTACATCGCCATCAGCCTGGCTGCAGCCAGAAAGAAACAGGGGAAAGAGGCGCTGGTGGTCGGCTGGAATATCCATGACACCACCCGTTTATGGCTGGAGGCGTGGGTCGCCAGCCAGCAGGGCTGGCGCGTTGACGTGCTGGCGCATTCATTAAGCCAGTTTCGCCCGGAACTCTTTGAAGGCCGGAATTTGCTGGTCTGGTGCGGGGAAAATCAGACCCCGGCGCAGCAGCAGCAGCTCACCGCCTGGCGCGCGCAGGGCCATGCGATTTACCCCCTCGGCATTTAATGTTTCATTAACAGCCGCGCTTCTCTGTATAATATTCAGGTTAACATAAGGAGAACATCATGAGCGCAGCGAAAATCGGGGTCATCACCCTCTTTTTACTTATGGCCATCGGCGGCATCGGCGGCGTGATGCTCGCAGGCTATACGTTTATCCTCCATGCCGGCTAAAGTGCTGCACCAGCCGTTCAAACAGGCGGTCGACGACAATCGCCGCCAGCGCCACCAGTAGCGCCCCCTGAATCACATAGGCGGTATTAAAACCGCTCAGTCCGATAATAATCGGCGTGCCAAGCGTACTCGCTCCTACCGTGGAGGCGATGGTCGCCGTGCCGATATTGATAATCACCGACGTCCGAACGCCCGCCAGGATCACCGGCGCCGCCAGCGGCAGTTCAACCTTACGTAGCTGCTGCCCCCGGCTCATTCCCATCCCGCTGGCGACGTCGCGAACGCTCAACGGGATCGCCCCCAGCCCGGCCAGCGTCGCCTGCAACACCGGCAATATGCCGTAGAGGATCAGCGCGATAATGGCTGGCTGCTGGCCGAAGCCCATCACCGGCACCGCAATCGCCAGTACGGCGACCGGCGGAAAGGTCTGCCCGGCGGCGGCAAGGGTTTCCACCAGCGGACGAAACTCCGCGCCGCCCGGACGCGTGACCGCAATCCCCGCCCCCACGCCGATCAACACGGCAAACAGGCTCGATATTCCCACCAGCCAGAAATGGGCGAGCGCCAGGGCGACAAAACTCTCCTGCTGATAGACCGGACGCGGCAACGCCGGAAACAGGCTGCTGAATATCGCCTGACTGTGCGGCAACCCGACCAGCATCAGCAGGAACAGAGCGATCAGCCACAGCAGCGGATCAGTCAGTCGTTTCATGCGTCAGCGTCTCCGAAAGCAGATCGCGAAAATGCAGCGTACCGCAGGCGACGCCGTGCTGATTCACCACCGGCAGCACCTCACGGTTACGGGCAACAAAAACGGAGAGCGCGTCGCGCAGCGTCATCGCTTCATTCAGCGCATCGCCGTCAAGATGCTCGTCGCGGCGAACGTAATCGGCCACGTTGCGCAGCGACAGCAGGCGCACGCCCAGCTCGCTGCGGCCAAAAAACTGACGCACAAAATCATTTGCCGGCGCGGTCAGCATTTGCAGCGGCGTTCCCTGCTGGATCACCTCTCCGCCGTCCATCAGCACCATGTGTTCGGCCAGCCGTAACGCCTCGTCGATATCATGCGTCACCAGTACAATCGTTCGCCCAAGCAGCCGGTGAATGCGGATCATCTCCTGCTGCAACGCGCCGCGGGTGACCGGATCCAGCGCGCCGAAAGGTTCATCCATTAACAGCACCTGCGGATCGGCGGCCAGCGCGCGCGCCACCCCCACCCGCTGCTGCTGCCCGCCGGAGAGCTGATGCGGGTAGCGCTCACGCAGTCCCGGCTCCAGCCCCAGCAGCGCCATCAGTTCATCCACTCGCGCGTCGCTTTTTTTGCGCGGCCATTTCAGCAGCTGCGGCACGGTGGCGATGTTCTGCGCGACCGTCCAGTGCGGAAACAGACCGATCGACTGAATGGCGTATCCCATACGCCGACGCAGTTCCAGCAGCGGCAGGCTGCGGATCTCCTCTCCGGCGACGCGGATCTGCCCGCTGTCATGCTCCACCAGCCGGTTAATCATTTTCAGAGTAGTGGATTTGCCGGAGCCGGAGGTGCCAATCAGCACCGAAAAACTGCCCTCTTTAAAATGCAGATTAAGATCGTTAACCGCTCTCTGCTGCCCGAAGGTTTTACTCACGTGGTTAAATTCAATCATGGTTCTTCACCTTCAGCAGCGCAATTCCTAAGTCAAACAGCGCATCAATCAGCACCGCCAGCATAATCACCGGAATAACGCCGAGCAGGACCAGATCGACGGCGCTGCTCAGCAGTCCCTGAAACACCAGCGCGCCAAAGCCGCCCGCGCCAATCAGCGCGGCGATGACCGCCATCCCGACGGTTTGCACCATCACCACCCGCAGGCTGCGTAAAAAGACCGGCAGAGCCAGCGGCAGCTGTACGTGCAGGAAACGCTGGACGCCGCTCATGCCCATCGCCCGCGCGCTCTCCTGTACGTCGCGCGGCACCTGGTCCAGCCCCGCCACCACGCCGCGCACCAGCGGCAACAGCGCGTAGAGGACCAGCGCAATCAGCGCAGGCGTCATCCCGGTCCCCGCTACGCCCAGCGAAGCCAGCCACGGGAACGCCTTCACCAGCCCGGCAAGCGGCGCGATCAGCAGACCAAACAGCGCTACAGAAGGGATTGTCTGAATGATATTCAGAACGGTAAACACCGGCCCCTGGCGGGCGGCGGAAAACCAGCACCAGATACCCAGCGGAACGCCGATTGCCAGCGCCGGCAGAACGGTTCCCAGCAGTAGCGTCAGGTGCTGCGCCAGCGCGTCATCAAACACCTCCTGGCGGTTGGCATACTCTTTAAGCAATGAGAGGTGGTCAAAGGCGCCGCTAAACAGCAGTGCCAGCGGCACGATGGCGATCTGCATATGTAAAACCCAGCGCCACAGCGGCTGGGCGGTAATGCGGCGGATAGCGTCGCTACAGGCCAGCAGCCCCAGCGCGAGAGCGAGCCACAGACCGCTCCCCGGGCTGGTCCGCGCCAGCGGCGAACCGGCGTCGGCCAGATGCTTCGCCGCCTCGCCGCCGCTCCACAGCATCAGGATCACCAGCAGTTGCGCCACGGCAAGGGTGAGCGCTGCCCCTTTTCTGCCGGGGACAAAGCACAGCGTAAACAGGGCGCACCCTGCCCCCACCAGCACGGATACCGAACCGGGCCAGATCGCCCAGATTTGCCGCCCCTCGCCGGAGACCAGCCGGTTCGGCGCGTAGTTAACAAACGGTAGCGCCGCGGCGACTGCGGTCAGTATGACCAGCAGCACCAGCACGCGATTGATACTGACTCTTGCCACAACATCCAGCCTTATATGCGTCCCTTTACTTTACCCATCCCTTTTGCTTCAGGTAATCGGCGGCGACTTTTTTCGCATCCAGCCCTTCCACGGCGATGCTGGCGTTCAGCTGTTGCAACGTTTTTTCATCGAGGCTGGCAAACACCGGCTGCAGCCATTCCGCCATCTGCGGGTATGCCTTGAGCACCGCCTCGCGCACGACCGGCGCGGGAGCATAAATCGGCTGCACGCCTTTCGGATCGCTTAAGGTTTGCAGGCCAAGCGCGGCAACCGGACCATCGGTGCCGTAGGCCATCGCCGCATTGACGCCGGAGGTTTGCTGCGCCGCCGCTTTAATCGTCACGGCGGTGTCACCGCCCGCCAGCGAAAGCAACTGATCCTGGCTGAGTTTGAAATCATAGGCTTTTTCGAAGGCCGGAAGGGCATCGGCGCGTTCAATGAATTCCGCCGAAGCGGCCAGTTTGAAGACGCCGCCCTCTTTCAGATAGCGTCCGAGGTCAGCAAGCGAGGTGAGCTTATTTTTTTCCGCGATATCGTTCCGCACCGCGATGGTCCAGGTATTGTTCGCTGGTGCCGGGGTTAACCACACCAGCTTGTTCTGCTCAGCATCGAGTTTTTTGACCTTCTCATAGCCGGCCTGCGCATTCTTCCATGCCGGATCGTTCTCATCTTTGAAGAAGAACGCGCCGTTGCCGGTATATTCCGGATAGATGTCCAGTTCGCCGGAGGTAATCGCCCCACGCACCACCGGCGTGGTGCCAAGCTGCACTTTATTAACCGTTTCGACGCCGTGGCTTTCCAGCACCTGCAAAATGATATTGCCAAGCAGCGCCCCTTCGGTGTCGATTTTCGACCCGACCTTTACCGGTGACGCCGCCAGCAGAGGGAAACTCGCCGCCGCTAACAGCGCCAGCGAGCCCGCCCGGAACGTTGAGATTGTCATTATGCTTTCCTCTTCCTTTTGCCGCCATTTTCAGCGACTTGAGGAAAAAGCATAGTCGAAAAGCGTACTGTTTACCCGAGAATTCAGCTTTTTCGCGGCAGGGTCAGCGGCGCCGTCAGCAGGCTGGCGGCAAAATAGAGTATCGCCATAACCCACAGCGTTCCTTCGACGCCCAGCGGCCCCACGCACACCGTCACGATAAACGGTCCGGCGAAATTGCTCAGGCCCGACCCGAGGTTGAGGCAGGAGATCGCCGCGCCCTTATTCTGCGGCAGCAGCGACGGGATCAGCGCGCTCAGCGGGCCAAAGGCCCCCAGCCCGATGGCGTAAACCGCCAGCGCCAGAAACAGCGCCAGCTGGCTGTGGCCAAACAGCACCGGCGCATAGCACACTGCCAGCGACGCCGCGCCGCACAGCGTGCCGGAGAACCACATCACCGTATTACGCCAGCCGATGGTGTCGCCAAGCCAGCCGAAGAGATAGTTAGCGAAGATATTCACCACGTTAACCAGTCCCCAGACGGTCAGCCATTCGCCGATGCTGAAGCCAAAGCGCGGCAGATAAACCGGCATCAGGATCACCAGCGAAAACTTACCGATGTCATTAATGGTTTTGACCAGCACCGCGAGGCGCATTTTCGGCTCCCGCGCCAACACCACGATCCCCGCCAGCAGCGCCGGACCGAGCGATTGTTGCGCGGCAGTCAGCGGACGATCGCGATTCAGCACCAGCGCGCTCAGCGCGCCGCCGAGTACAAAAACAAAACCGCTCAGCAGGGTGGCGGTTTCGCCAACGCGGGCAATCATCAGGCTGGAATACCACGGCCCGACAATGGTCATCCCCACGCCAAAGGCGATCCAGAACCAGGAGACGGCGCGCCCGAGGATCCGCGTTTCACAGCGCTGGTTAATCCACACCAGAAACGAATAAGCGAACAACGGATACGCCACGCCGCGCAGGGCGTAGGTCGCCACCATCAGCGGATAGTTATTGTGCGGCAGGGCGACAAAAATAAACGGTATGGAGCCAAGGAAGTAAACCGCCGTCGCCGCCCACATCAGTCGGCGCAGCCCCAGCACCCCTGCGCCAATGCCGGAAAACCACGATACCGCGGCAACGCACAGGCCAAAAATGGATGACAGCAGGCTGATATCAAACGGGGAGAATCCCCGCTGTTGCAGGAGCGACGCCAGCCAGGACTGCTCAATGGTTGCCCCGGTAATAAACAGGAAAACGCCGACGAATCCCCAGCACAGTTCGCGGGGCAATCCCATCCGCGCCCACAGCCCTTGTTGTATCACCAGACTCTGTTCAGTCATGTTGTACTCTTTTGTCAGCGGGCGGGCGCCACGGCCCGCCCTGGATTCAGGCATTTTTTAACTGCGCACCCAGCTGCGCTTTCATATGGCGGCGGTTGACGTACCCCACCAGATTGTCGCCCCAGCACTGTTCATAGGGCAGCCCGGTCAGGCTTTCGATCACCGCTTTATTTTCCGCACTGACCGTCGCCTTGCTTTCGCCGCGCTTCAGTCGGGCGACCTCCGCGTTGAGAATGGCGTGCGTGCGGCTGTTGACCTTAAAGCGAAATGCCGACCAGATGCCCCACAGCGTCAGGATCACCGGCAGCACAATCATGATCGCCATGATCATATTGATGGCGGATTCCGGCTGGCTGTTGTGCCCAGAGACAAAACCGGACATTTGCAGCGCGGCGCCGACCAGGAAGATCGACAGCGCCTGGGACGCTTTACGCAGCAGGCTCATAAAGCCGGCGAAAATCCCTTCACGGCGGTTACAGGTGAGGATCTCATCAACGTCAGCGACAAAGGTGTAGTTATTCCACGGAATCGCATAGATACCGCCGCGCGCCAGTCCAGCAACACCGGCCGCCAGATAGAGCAGCGCGACAGAGTGCGATCCGCTTATCCAGGCGAGGGCAAACAGAGCAAAAGCCACCAGCGCCAGCGTGCCCTGGGTGATGAAGGCGCGGGAGGGGGAATAGCGCAGCGTCAGCCAGGTGGCGACGCCAACGCCGAAGAATTGCAGGCCGTTAATCATTCCCAGCAGGTTGGAGGCCATTACCGAGGAGGTCATCAGCGCGAACACCACAAAGTAAGTGAACACCGAGTTGAAGATGTCCTGAGCCACCGAGCCGCCAAGATACATCCCCAGATGCGAGCGGAAGGTCTTAATTTTCAGCGTTGAGACAAAGTCATAGTAGATATTGTAGATACGGGTCGACAGCGGCATCTTCTCCTGCTCATCAACCGTACGCTCGCTCAGGGCGATCTCTTCCAGCGACCGCTCCCAGGTGCCGAAATAGACGAAAAACAGCACCACCATAAACGCCACGGTGAATATTGCTCCGGCGTAGAAAAAGGAGTCGGCGGAATCAGAACCAAAATAGCTCACCAGACGCCCCGGTAAAAAAGCGGCGGCAAAACCGGCCAGTTGCGCAATGTACATCCGCGCGCTGGTAAGCTTAGAGCGCTTATTGAAGTCGGAGGTCATTTCCGCCGACAGCGTGTCGTACGGGATGATAATCATCGAGTAGACCACTTCGAACAGAATATAGGCCAGCAGGTAGATCCAGTAATTAAATCCTTCCACCCACAGCAGGCTATAAACTGATACCAGCGGGATACTTAACAGCAGGAAGAAACGGCGCCGGCCAAAGCGCCGCCCGAGGCGGGTTTTGTGAAAGTTATCGGAAATATACCCCATCAGCGGGCACATGATGACATCGACGATGCGCGCCACGGCGAATAATGAACCCGCTTCGATGGGCGTAAGGCCGCAAAAAGTGGTCAGAAAGAACAGCAGCCAGGCGCTCACCAGCGTGAACGCGCCGGAGCCTATCACGTCGGCAAGCCCATAGCAGACGTAGTTATGCAGCTTTATTTCACGTACTTTTTTTATCATTTTAATCCCCTGTCATCCAGGTCAGGTAAGAGGCGTAATCGCCCTCAGGCGACGCTGTGCGTGTCGGACGGCAGCGCTGGCGTCTTTTCCGGCTCACAGTTGAGCAGCACAATCGGCTGCGTATTCCAGTGAGAAGGCAGTTCGTCCGGACGGTGAATGGTCACTTCCGTCAGCCGCAGACCGCTGATCCCATTGGCATAAATGGCGGGCAGACCGTCCGGGTAGTTCTCCACGCCGTGCGCGCGGCCGGTCTGCGGGTTTACGTGATAGGCGTTATCCCGCCCCATCCCGGTTGGACGCAGCGGATTGCAGGGCGGACGGATGTCGTAACAGCCCTGCTCCGCCGAGTCGCTGAGATGCTGGCGAAAGCTCAGGCCGTTAAAGGTGACGTCGCGGATCTGTCCGGCGCTTTCGCTGTGCAGGTTAATCGCCCCCTCCGCGCTGCCCGTCAGCCCGCTGAACGTCACCTGCTCAATATTGCCGGGAGCGATATCCGGCGCGCGGCGACGCACGGAGATAAATACCGGATCGGCTTTTCCCCAGTGGCACGGATGACCGTGACGACAGTCAAAGAGAATATTGCTGAAGATCAGATGGCGAAAATGGCCGCCGTCGCGGGAAACAAGGCCGATCCCGCGGTTAGACTCGAACAGCGAACAATTGCTGACGATGACGTTTTCGATATCGGCAAAGGTTTCGGTGCCAATCTTGATGGCGCAGCTTTTCGATCGCACCAGACAGTTATTGACCACCACGTTTCGCAAGGGCTGTTGAAGCGCGGCGGGTTTGGCGGTGGTTTTCAGACAGATGCCGTCATCGGCGGCGCTGAAATAGCTGTCGCTAATCTGCACGTTCTGGCAGCTGTCGATATCCAGCGCATCGGTATTCGACAGCGCCAGGTCGTTATCAATGGTGAGATGGCGGATAAACACGTGATTACAGCTCACCAGATGGGCGGTCCACATTGGCGAGTCAAACAGCGTGATATCAAAAATACGGATCTGCTCGCAGCCTTCCAGCACCAGCAGGCGCGGACGCCGGGTGTTGGGCTAGCGATACCCCTGCGCGTCCATTTCCGGCGCAAACCAGTTCGCTGCCCCGCCATCAATTCGCCCTTCTCCGCTCAAGGTGATATGTCGCTGTCCGCGCGCATAGATCAGCGCCATTCGCGACTGCTCGGCCTGGGTGATAGTTTGCGCCGGGGCATAATCCGCGATATCGGCGCTGGCGCGCAGGCAGGCGCCGGCTTCGAGGTGAAGGGTGAAACTGGACGGCAGGATCAGCGTCCCGGTGCAGTAGACGCCCGGCGTCACCACCAGCGTCCCGCCTCCGGCGCGGTCAATCTCGTCGATCAGCTGCTGAAGCTGGCGGGTGACCACCGACTCCCCGCGGCGATCGAGGGAAACGGTATCTAAAGAGAGTTTCATAGCCATACCTGTATTGAATGCAATGACAGGCATTTAACGAAGTTTGCCAAAGCGTGGCGCGAAACGAAACGCGGCTTTTTTATGTAAAAGTGAAGCGCTTCACGTCTGTGATGACGGCGAAAAATGAAGAGTGAGGATTATCACAAAGCGGAGAATTTCAGAGGGAGGCGATATTGCAAAAATGGGCTGTCAATGTTCGTCCGGTTAAATTCTTGCTCATTGCCAGACCCGCCATCAGCGCCCGTAATGGCGGGTGGTCTCTGCGGTGGCTATTCAATGTTGTTGAATCCGCCTTCAATGTACCACTGCTGGGTGAGCAGTTTTGAATACAGGGCGTACTCCCAGGAATCCGGTCTTTTTTCTACCATCCTTAAGCAATTCTCAATTTCCTGCCGGACAGCATTCCAGTCTTTGGTCTTAAGAAATTGTGAGAAGGTATTCTTCATATCCTCTATTTTCACAATGGCATTGGACGCATACAGCTCATCCAGTTTAAGCCTTGAAAAATGGTTCCTTAGCTTTGCCTGTTCCTCCTTGGGCAAATCCGGCTCCGGCTTGCAGATATAATTTATTTCAATGGGATTCTTTTGCGTAAAGATCATTTCAAACCAGCTACCCTGCGAAAAATCATCATAATAAGGATGGATAAATTGCTTCTCAGGACGGTCTGGCATGGTGTTTTTTTTAGCTTCATTGCATCGCGAACAGATGGGAACAAGGTTGTTTGGGTGAACTGAAAAAAAATAATAGGTCTGCTTGGGTAAGTGATGATCCAGGGCAGTCACGGTACTTTCCGAACACATAGGGCATTTCTTACGGCGCGCGGATGCCAGCAGTCTATTATACTCATCCCGGCATATGCCATCTTTGCCGACCACCTGTTCGTGATATAAATTTTTCATCTTACGTTCGGTAAACTTGCCGAAAGGTTCAGAACGTATGATCTCAAAAGTTTTCTTTGTAGTCAGACATTGATGGTAATTTTTATATAACCTCTCGACAACAGATAATACCTCTTTAATATCAGCCTGAGAGAATTCTTCGGGATAGCGTTTAATACATTTCATAAACATGTCGATCCCATCGATAGTGGGTAAAGGCAGGTGTATCATCCCTTACTCCTTATTCTTTGTTTTTATAAGGGTCCGCGCTAAAGCCCTTGCCTCTCCACCAAGTTTATTATTGAAGTAAGAGTCAAGTTTTTCAAAATTGTCGTAGGTTCCGGCGGCGTCATTGATCATCTTATAAAAACCGGTATTGACAACCTCATGACTGAAAACCTCACGCGTCAGCGTGCCGACATTCTCACCAAACGTTTCAATTTCAGGGCGGTCGGCACTGACATATTTACCGGTACGATTTAATATCCATACGCAGTCTGAACGCACCTCTTGCAGTACAACCGGGGAGTGGGTAGCAACGATGGCAACGCCGTTTCTCTCGCTCATAAGATGCGATACCGCGCGGATATAAGCTGAAATGAGCGGGGGATGAAGGTGGGCTTCAGGTTCATCGATCAGCGTCAGGGAGCGATCTTCCGTCACTTCGATTAAGCGGGTGATACTCAGCAGCGTCACCAGGTGACCGGAGCTTAATTTCGTCAGAAACTGACGTACTAACTCCGTCCAGCTATTGGCTTGATCGCCTGCGTTTTCATCATGCGCTTCAGGTTTGAAATCAGCCAGTTTCGAGACGTCTGCCTCACTAAACAGAGGATCGTTTTCAAGTATTTTTAAGCAGTCCTGCCAGCGCTGCTTTCTCGCCCCCACCAGACACTGCGACATGCTCTGACAAAACTCATAATGTAATTCATCAAACGTTTTAGGACGTAATCTGCTTTGAGAAACAGGGTTATGCTCGTCCTTAATCATCAATCCTATATATTGATATTTAACGCCGGACGGTATTTCATTCGCTTCGACAGGGCCAAATCTGTCAAAGGGACTATAGGATAATAAGGTTAATGAGCTAAAATAGGTATGGTTGTTTTTCCACTGGCCGTCCTCATCCGGCACCTGCAGCAATCCTACGTGCTGGGCTTCCATTGCTTTTTGATTAATGATGCCCTTGATCACGCCAGCAAATAATGTGGTCTTCCCGACCCCATTTCGGCCGATAATCGCCTGAATATTACTCGCAGGGATATTTCCTGGCGTCACATTGAACGTCAGCCGGATTTCATCGTCATTATAGTCCGCTAACGGAAACAGGTAAGAAAAATGGAACGCTTTATTAAATTCCAGGCCATAGGCTAACTCATGCCAGGCATCCACTACCGTTCGGTGACTTACGCTTCTTAACAGAGACTCCATCATTGCCGGATGGTTTTGATAAGTGTCATAGATACTACGATTAAACGCGCAATCCCGAATCCCTTCAAGAATATCTCGCTTATCTGCTTCCGGCAGCGCATTCAGGGTTTCATAATAGTTTTCACTTTGTCCTAACGAGAAGAAATCCTGATTCAGAGAGGGAAAACTGTCCGGGATCTCCGGCTGACACGCTGAGGATTTCTCATCCGGCGTACAATCTGACTCCTTTTTCATTCGTCTTTCTGCAATCTTTAACTCCCCTATTTTATGCAGCATACAATCGGCATCACTATAAAACATAGTGAAACGCGTTTCCCAAAAGAACCAGTCATTCCAGTTATCTTTCAGAAGATAAACCGTTTTGGGATTCGCTTGGGCCGGGACGTTTTTAACGTTTCTGAATTCCATATCCCCTCCAGGCAATAATAATATGAAAAGATATTATTCATATTGTTATTAATAAAAAGCACATTTGCAGGTTCGCAGTGAATACTGTTCAGAAATTTATATCAGAATAATAGCAATAATCGCTACCTGTTTATCGCAGCGCTGGCGCGAGGAGAGAGATTATATTTGATAAGCTGATGGGGCAGCCTCTGTCTGAACGGCAAACAGAACCTGCCCCATCTGACTAAACGGCGTTACAGCAGTTCAAATTCACTCTGCTTCACGCGCGCGGAGTCCAGGCCAATAAAGACGTTGAACTTGCCCGGCTCGGCAGCGAATTTCATCTGCTGATTCCAGAACTTCAGCGCCCCGATATCGATCGGGAAGCTGACGGTCTGCGTTTCGCCTGGCTTCAGGTTAATCTTTTTAAACCCCTTCAGCTCTTTTACCGGACGACTCATGGACGCCGTCACGTCCTGTAAATACATCTGGACTACCGTCGCGCCTTCGCGTTTGCCGGTATTGGTTACCTCTACGCTCGCGGTCACGCTACCGTCACGTTTCATGGTCGCAGAAGAGAGCTTCACGTCGGAAACGGTGAAGGTGGTGTAGCTCAGACCGTAGCCAAACGGATACAGCGGGCCGTTAGCTTCGTCAAAATAGCGCGAAGTGTATTTATTCGGCTTGTCGGCGTTATAGGGACGACCGGTATTGAGGTGGCTGTAATAGACCGGAATCTGCCCCACCGAACGCGGGAAGGACATCGGCAGTTTGCCCGACGGGTTGTAGTCGCCAAACAGCACGTCAGCGATCGCGTTGCCGCCCTCGGTGCCGGCAAACCAGGTTTCCAGAATCGCATCGGCCTGCTGATCTTCCTTCACCAGCGCCAGCGGGCGGCCGTTCATCAGCACCAGCACCAGCGGCTTGCCGGTCGCTTTCAGAGCGGCAATCAGATCGCGCTGGCTTTGCGGCAGGGTGATATCGGTGCGGCTGGAGGCTTCATGCGCCATACCCTGCGCTTCACCGACCACCGCGACAATCACGTCAGACTGCTTCGCCGCGTTGACCGCCTCGTCGATCATCTCCTGCGCCGGGCGCGGATCGACCTTCACCGCATCCTCATACTGATTGAGGAAGGCCACGATATCTTTGTCGTTGGTGACGTTCGCCCCTTTGGCGTAAATCACCTTCGCCTTATCGCCTGCCGCGTTTTGAATGCCGGTCAGCACGGTGACGGACTGGTCAACCACCCCCGCCGCGGACCAGCTTCCCATCACGTCGCGCTTGCTGTCTGCCAGCGGCCCCACCACCGCAATGGTGCCCGATTTTTTCAGCGGCAGGGTGTCGAGACGATTCTTCAGCAGCACCATGCTTTCGCGCGCCACTTCCCGCGCCTCTTTACGATGCAGGCGGCTTTCGGCGTTAGTGTCAACCGGATCAGACTCTTTTGACCCCAGATGGCTGTACGGATCGTTAAACAGCCCCATGTCATATTTGACGTTCAGCACATGACGCGCCGCGTCGTCCAGCTCCGCCATCGTCACTTTGCCGGACTTAATCAGCCCCGGCAGGTATTTGCTGTAATACTCATCGCTCATGCTCATGTTGATGCCGGACTTGAGCGCCACGCGCACCGCGTCTTCCGGGTCGGCGGCGGTGCCGTGCTTAATCAACTCTTTGATTGCGCCGTGATCGGAGACGGTAATGCCTTTAAAGCCCCATTTATCGCGCAGAATCTCTTTCAGCAGCCAGGCGTCGGAGGTCGCTGGCGTGCCGTTCAGCGAGTTCAGCGCCACCATCACCGCGCCGCTGCCCGCATCCAGACCGGCTTTATATGGCGGCATATAGTGATTAAACAGACGCTGGGGACTCATATCGACGGTGTTGTACTCTTTCCCGCCCTCCACCGCGCCGTAGGCGGCGAAGTGCTTAACGCTGGTCATCACCGAATAGCGGTCCGCCGGGCTTTTGCCCTGCATCGCTTCCACCATCGTTTTGCCCATGATGGCGGTCAGGTAAGTGTCTTCGCCAAAGCCTTCCGAGACGCGCCCCCAGCGCGGATCGCGGGAGACATCGACCATCGGCGCCCAGGTCATGTTCAGCCCGTCATCGGCGGCTTCATACGCCGAGACGCGTCCAACGGTTTTCACCGCATCAAGATTGAACGATGAAGCCAGCCCGAGGCTGATCGGGAAAACGGTACGCTGGCCGTGCAGCACGTCAAAGGCGAAAAAGAGAGGGATCTTCAGGCGGCTCAGCGCCATAACCTGATCCTGCATTGCGCGGATATCCTGGCGGGTGACGGTATTAAAGATCGCCCCGACCTGGCCGTTCTTAATCATCTCGCGGATGGCTTCTTTCGGGTTATCCGGACCAACGCTGATTAAACGCAGCTGACCTATCTTTTCGTCGACGGTCATTTTGGTCAGCAGCTCGGTGACAAACGCATCCCGCGCCTGCGGCGTCAGCGGATGGTCGCCAAACAGATCTTCCGCCAGCGCTGGCTGCAGCGCCAGACTCACCGCAATACCTACAGAACATAGCCATTTCATCTTGATTTTCTTTTCCTCATTAGCCCGACGTAGCTGCGAAAATATAACAAAAACCGCACGTTGCTATAAGCCTAATCGGCAGAGGTACAGAAAGCGAAGGTTATTCGCTTAATTTTCACCACCGCCCTGTAGGCAAACGCATTCTGCTTACGAATGCGTGAAGCTGATGCGCAGACAAGCTGAACGAGAAAGCGTATCGTCATACAAAGCGCTATGCTTGTTTCTGAGATTTTTGTCCCACCACAAGGAGTGGAAATGTCTTCCATAACAACGACTGATAACAAAACGTTTCTGAATGAGCTTGCCCGTCTGGTGGGCCATTCACACCTGCTGACTGAACCTGCAAAAACCGCCCGCTATCGCAAGGGCTTTCGATCCGGCCAGGGCGACGCGCTGGCGGTCGTTTTTCCCGGTACGCTGCTCGAACTGTGGCGCGTGCTCAGCGCCTGCGTGCAGGCCGATAAAATTATTCTGATGCAGGCCGCTAACACCGGTCTGACCGAAGGCTCGACGCCAAACGGCAATGACTACGATCGCGACATCGTGATCGTCAGCACCCTGCGTCTCGATAAGCTGCATATTCTCGGCAAAGGCGAACAGGTGCTGGCGTATCCTGGCACCACCCTCTATTCGCTGGAAAAAGCGCTCAAGCCGCTGGGACGCGAACCGCACTCGGTGATTGGCTCATCGTGCATCGGCGCGTCGGTAATCGGCGGCATCTGTAACAATTCCGGCGGCTCGCTGGTGCAGCGCGGTCCCGCCTACACCGAAATGTCGCTTTTCGCTCGCATTGATGAAAACGGCAAGCTACAGCTGGTGAACCATCTGGGGATCGATCTCGGGCAGACCCCGGAGCAGATCCTCAGCCAGCTTGACGATGAGCGGATTAAAGAAGAAAACGTGCGCCACGACGGACGTCACGCGCACGATCACGACTATGTCACCCGCGTGCGCGATATTGAAGCCGACACCCCGGCACGCTATAACGCCGACCCGGACCGCCTGTTCGAATCTTCCGGCTGCGCCGGGAAGCTGGCGGTCTTCGCCGTGCGCCTCGATACCTTCGAAGCGGAAAAAAACCAGCAGGTATTTTATATCGGCACCAATCAGCCCGACGTCCTGACCGAAATTCGCCGCCATATTCTGGCGAACTTTACGAATCTGCCGGTCGCTGGCGAGTATATGCATCGTGACATTTATGACATCGCGGAGCAGTACGGAAAAGATACCTTCCTGATGATCGACAAGCTCGGCACCGACAAAATGCCATTCTTCTTCACCCTGAAGGGGCGCACCGATGCGATGCTGGAGAAAGTGAAGTTCTTCCGTCCGCACTTTACCGACCGCGCGATGCAGAAATTTGGTCATCTCTTCCCCAGCCACCTGCCGCCGCGGATGAAGAACTGGCGCGATAAGTACGAGCACCATCTGCTGCTGAAAATGGCGGGCGACGGGGTTGCCGAAGCGCAAAACTGGCTCAGCGAATTCTTTAAAACGGCGGAAGGCGACTTCTTTGCCTGTACGCCGGAGGAAGGCAGCAAAGCGTTCCTCCATCGCTTCGCGGCGGCGGGCGCGGCGATTCGCTATCAGGCGGTGCACTCTGAAGAGGTCGAAGATATTCTGGCGCTTGATATCGCACTAAAGCGCAATGATACCGAATGGTATGAACACCTGCCGGCGGAAATCGACAGCCAGCTGGTGCATAAGCTCTATTACGGCCACTTCATGTGCTACGTGTTCCATCAGGATTACATCGTCAAAAAAGGCGTCGACGCCCATGCGCTGAAGGAGCAGATGCTTGAACTGCTGCGCCAGCGCGGAGCGCAGTACCCGGCGGAACATAACGTGGGGCATCTGTACAAAGCGCCGGAGGCGCTGGCCCGTTTTTATCGCGAAAATGACCCGACCAACAGCATGAACCCCGGTATTGGCAAAACCAGTAAGAAGAAATTCTGGAAAGAGCCAGATTCTGCGCCAAACCCGTAACCGGCGCCCTGACGCAGGCTGGATCTGCGTGAAATATCATGCAAAAGTAAAGACATGTGCCGGAGTTATTACTCCGGCTTTTTCTCTCAAAGGTGAGAACCATGTCTGCTGCCGATTCGCTTTCTGAAAGTGACATTGTGGTGCGTAACGCCCTGCCCGGCGACGTAGAGGCCATCTCTGCGCTGTATGCCTGGCATGTGCTAAATGGTCGCGCCTCTTTTGAAGAGATCCCCCCGACGGTTGAAGAGATGCGTCAGCGGATGCGCAAGGTCGCGCAGTATGAACTGCCGTGGCTGGTGGCGCTGTATCGCGGCGTAGTCGTGGGCTATTGCTATGCCACGCAGTATCGCCCCCGCCCTGCCTACCGTTACACTCTGGAAGAGTCGATTTACGTGGATACCAGCATGACCGGACAAGGCATAGGCAGCCTGCTGATGCATACCTTAATCAGCCGCTGCGAAGAGGGACCGTGGCGGCAAATGGTGGCGGTGATCGGCGACGGATATAACAACCCTGGGTCGCTGCGTCTGCATAAGAAACATGGATTTGAGATTGCCGGACAGCTGCGCAGCGTCGGATATAAGAAAGGAGACTGGCGGGACACGTTGATTATGCAGCGCCCGCTCAATGAAGGCGACTGGACGCTGCCGGAATAGTGCGGACAGTGCCGGATGGCGGCGAAAACGCCCTATCCGGCTTACAAAAACAGCAGTTAAGCGATAGAGTATTATTTATTATTCAATAAGTTATATAAAATAAATTGCTTCAATATTTTTGAACAGGTGCTGTATTAATTGATCAAATATACGGGGCGTTAAAATAAGGAAAAAAGGACTCCTGTGGAGTCCCTTTTCTAAAAAATTATTATAATTAGAACGCAGATTAGTCCAACTAACCACATTGCCGCTTCAATTTTAAACCCTAAAGTCATCTTCGTAGATAACTCTTTAATGAATAAATATTCTATGTCCCTTTCTTTTATTGTAGTTTTTTTAAAAAAAATCATTTTCCACAAAGGCAACACTATTTCAACATAAGACAAGAAGAATATGGATTGATTTAAATAATTCTCCATAATTGTTAGTGGTAGTTTGTATTTCGAGGTAAATAATCGGTTTATTTTCTTTGCTTGTTTTTTGTTATATATTCTCATTAATAGTAGTATACTATAGGATACGAACATAAAAAAAACAGCCATTGTTTTTATTTGACTAATATCATTTATCAAAAAGTTTTTCATATATTACTTCACCATATGTCTTACCAGCATCTTCGCCTGGTATTTCCACCACTTTTGAACCAGCAATACCTGTAGAAATTCCTGTAACAAGGCATAGCGCCGCTCCAATCCCACCAACTTCTTCGGTTAATATTCCTAATACCCACATACAAGCCCTGCGACCTGCGATCCCAGCTAAAGGACCAACAATGTTTCCAGCCAATTGTTTCCCTCCAAATTTACTATATTCAATTATTGCAGTTTTGTAGCATGCATCTTCTCTACCTTTAGAACATGCTTCATAAACATTTTCAGAATATCCAGCAAAATCAAGCCCTACACCAATATAACCTACTTTTTTCATTAATTGCATGATTTTTGCTGATTTTTCAACGTATGAGGCGTATCCCTCTATGGCCCCTATGCCCGCCTGGTCCCATTTGTGAGTAATAGAATGCGTTGATAAACCCAGTGCTTTTTTAAGAGATTCATATTGTGGTAATCCTAACTGAGATTTACTAAATCGGTTCAATACCGAATCTAGCTGTTCAAATAGCATTTTTCTTTTTCCAAAGAATTCCTCTCCTGATATACGACCATTATTTTGTGAGTATGTTTTTTGATATAGCTCTTCAATTTCCTCAAGTATTTTATTAATTTCAGTGTAATATTTACCTCCTACTTCCTTAATATATCCCATAACATCTCCTGATGTACTCAGTGCATCACTATGTAATTGAGATGAAAATATATCTATTGCTGTTCTATTATCGTGTAATAATCTTGCTTCATCATTTGATAATGGTTCAAGTGCTTTATCAATTTTGTCTCTTGCGGCTTCCAGAATTTCAATTTGCTTTACGTCCTTTTTCTCTGGATCGGCAATTATTAATATTGAACCTGGTTTTTTATTTTTATGTGGATTTAATTGGTGGAATAACTCACGAGTTCCGGCAGGAGGGGTTATAAAGAACCAGTGATCATATGATGTTGGTGTTGCTCCATAGGGTAGTACACAAAATCCGGCATCTACAATCTCACGTGGCGATTTAACTGAATCAATTCGATTAGAAGGGCCAGGAGCCAGATTAGAAAGATCTGTTGCGTTTTGAGGCGCTGTAGCTATCAGCTTGTTCGTGTTTGCTATAGATTTTGGTGCAGAGAGGGAGTTACTTTCATATCCGTATATGCAGTCGCAAACCGAGCTAATAAAATGGCATTTACAAGAGCATGTCCCTGTACTATGTGCCGTTCCTGCTGCTTGTACACCGTGTATATAATAATTTGGCTGCCCTCCTGCTATATGGTAAATTTGTTTATCTTTACCACATATATATTTATCTCCATTTCTCGCCGTGGCTTGACCATGTATGCTATGTCCATCAGCTCCAGTGAGTATGCTTCCCCCACAAGTAGTTTTATCACCTTTCACCAGAAAATATCCAGTTCCCATATTCAATTCTCTTATCAAATTATAAATAATTCATTTGGATTAGAATATATCCACTCATTTTCCCACACGGATATAAATATACGCGCTGAGGATATATTATTAGCATCAGACAACTTCATAAGATACTGGGATTGATACCTGTATCAGATGATAGTTTAATGCTATAACTTCCCTATCTTTATTAGCCCAACCCCTGTATTTAAAATTAATTAATATCTATATTTTTGTTAACTCTTTAAAATTTTGCATCATATCTTTGATGTTAAACGTATCTAACGGATATACTCCCATTTCTCGTTATGCTTTATTTCCAAATGGCGAGCATATAACTCTACTTCCACTAATAAAAAATTGATATTCCTCCGATATCTTCATCATACCCTCTCCACAATAGTTCAGGCCATTTTTTGAGCATGTACTTCTGTCATATATATTTCTTACTCTACCAGTTGCCCATAGTTCATATTTATATAAATATTGTAGTGTCTTTTTCTCTTGAACAAAGTACATTTCACTCATCATTCTTACTTTGAAATTAAAATAACACTTTATTTCTTTGATAAATGCTGAGATATACTTCACAAAAAACGCAAAAAAAAGCTGATTCATTACTTTTTTATTCAGGCTAAAAATACCACTATAAAAACTATATAAATTCCAAATGTGTTATAACGTTTCTTTTTTGTCGATAATACTATTAATTCCATCCAGACTTTTATTTGATAGAAGTATATGGATCTCTCTTTTCCATTTTAAGGTAGTCTCTCTTCTCAAGAATATAATCATAACATTTCTTCTCATTGCCTGTAGCTAACCCTCATTTGATTAGTTGGTCAAGAAGTAACTTATATTTATTAACTGTGCTCCTGTGTCCTTCACGCTCTTTATATGTAATGTATGGACTAAATAACTCTTTCAACGTTCCATAACGCATTTTTTTACGAAAATATCAGTTCGTAATGTATGCGTCATTGCTGCTAATTCTGCATAGCGCTGGCTGGCCTGCTCGAGTGTAAAGTGAGGCCAATCTGCTGGAGTTTTGAATTTACGTTTTCCATCTTTCTGGAACCTATGTAGGCCTTATCCGGCCTACAAATCATAATTTATCAACCTTGCCGAATGGCGGGTATTAGTCGTTTTGCGCGGTTTGCTGCGCCATCTGCGCGGCTTTTTGCTTTTTATAGCTTAACGCCGCTGCCGGAACCGGCATCACCTTACCGGTTTCAATCCAGGTGCGTAAACGGCTGGCATCGGCAAAATGGGTATATTTGCCAAAGGCGTCCATCACCACCAGCGCGACCGGTTTGTTATTGATCAGCGTGCGCATCACCAGACAGTGGCCCGCCGCGTTGGTAAAGCCGGTTTTGGTCAGCTGGATATTCCAGTTATCGCGATACACCAGGTGGTTGGTATTGCGAAACGGCAGCGTATACGCCGGGTTCGAGAAAGTTGCCATATCTTCACGCGTGGTGCTTAACTGGCCGATCAGCGGATATTGCTTGCTGGCGATCAGTAACCGGGTGAGATCCCGCGCGGTGGAGACGTTGTGAATGGACAGCCCCGTCGGTTCGACAAAGCGGGTATGGCTCATACCGAGCGCCTTCGCCTTCGCGTTCATCGCCTTAATAAAGGCGTTATAGCCGCCCGGATAGTGATGCGCTAGGCTTGCCGCCGCCCGGTTTTCCGAGGACATCAGCGCCAGCAGCAGCATATTTTTACGACTGATTTCACTGTTCAGACGCACGCGGGAGTAGATGCCTTTCATCTCCGGCGTCTGGCTGATATCAACCTTCAGCTTTTCGTCCAGCGGCAGTCGCGCATCAAGCACCACCATCGCCGTCATTAATTTGGTTATCGAGGCAATCGGACGCACCAGATCCGGATGGTTAGCGTAGATCACCTTATTGGTGTTCAGATCGACGATCATCGCGCTACCGGAGGCGATCTCAGGTTGCGAGGCCACTGTCGTCGCTGTCGCTTTCACCGCTGCCTGCGGCGCAAAAGGCACCGCCAGCATCAGCGCTAGGCTCAGAATAGAAACTCGGAATTTCAGCATGATGAGACTTCAGAAAATGGTTCACGCGTGGGGAAACACGCACCGCTGGAGCAGGAATTTACTCAAGCTAGCGAAAGAATCATAGCGAGCGAATGACTGCGTCGCCATAAAAGAATCGTCAGCAAATGCTGCATTGCTGGCTTTTACGCCAACAATGCAGCGTGTCGATTAAAATACCCGATATCCGTATCCCCACAGGATGACGGTAAGCGCCAGTAAAATCTCCAGCACCAGCACGCCAATGGCCAGCGTCGAGCTGGAAAAACTCAACCCCTCTTCTTTATTAATATTCAGAAAAGTTGGAATACCCAGATAGAGTAAATAACCGGTGTAGAACAGCGCGATGGTTCCCACCAGCGCGCACAGCCACACCAGCGGATAGAGCGCCACGATGCCGCTCAGGAACAGCGGCGTGGCGACGTATCCGGCAAAGACCATGCAGTGCGTCAGCGACGGGCGCTGCGGATAACTCCGCGCCATCCACCAGATAACACGCCCCATGACCGCCACGCCGGCCAGCATCACGGCGTAGAAAAGAATCGCCAGCGCAAATCCGGTAAGCAGAGAGAGTTTCAGCACGTTGCCGTCGCCGAAATTCCAGCCGATTTGCGTGGTGCCAATAAACGCGCAGATTACCGGGATCGCCGCCATCAACAGCACATGATGGGTGTAATGATGCGAAACCGTTTCGTTTTCACGCCTGATAACCTGCATTTCACGATCGGGATGGGAAAACAGCCCCCAGACATGGTTCATACCGCCCCCTTGTTATCCGTTCCGGACCTTAACACCTCAAGTATAATGCGCTTTTTGATTATTTTATGTACAGACAAGGAAGATTACCGCGAGTCATTCCCCGCCCTTTTCCGGCAACAAAATTTCGCAAGGTGTATGCTTAAGCGTGCGGAGGTCATTCAGACGTATGGATATAAACGCTCTTATTGCGCAATACGGTTACGCCGCGCTGGTTATCGGCAGCATGGCGGAAGGTGAAACCATTACCCTGCTTGGCGGCGTCGCCGCGCATCAGGGATTACTGACGTTCCCGCTGGTGGTGATAGCCGTCGCCCTGGGCGGCATGATTGGCGATCAGGTGCTGTATCTGCTGGGACGTTGCTACGGCGGCAGGCTTCTGCGCCGCTTTTCACGCCATCGCGATAAAATCCGCCGGGCGCAGAAGATGATCCAGCGTCGCCCCTATTTATTCGTTATCGGCACCCGCTTTATGTACGGCTTTCGCATCATTGGCCCTCTGCTGATTGGCGCAAGCCATCTGCCGCCGAAAATTTTCCTGCCGCTGAATATCCTCGGCGCGCTGGTCTGGGCATCTATCTTCACCACCCTCGGCTATATGGGTGGCGAAGTGATTGCCCCATGGCTGCACAGTCTCGATCAGCATCTTAAACACTGGATCTGGCTGATACTGGCGATCGTACTGGTGATCGGCGTGCGCTGGTGGCTGAAGCGACGCAGCCGCCGCCGGGCCGATTAAGGGGTATTCCGTCCTGGTTTATTCCGGCTTAAACTGCGGGTTGGCGAGCATAAAGCCGCCGTCGACAATCAGCGACTGGCCGGTAGTGTAGCTCGCCCCGTCCGAACACAGCCAGCCGACCATGCCGGCAATCTCCCGCGTTAACCCCGGTCGACCCAGCGGAATGGTGGGTTCAGAGCCGGGCTTAACGTCGCTGTCATCCATATCGTTCATCGGCGTGGCGATAGCGCCCGGCGCCACGGCGTTCACCAGTATGTTGTGTTTAACCAGCTCCAGCGCCATAGCTTTGGTAAGACCGCCGAGGGCGTGTTTGGCGGCGGTGTAGGCGCTGGCCTCCGGCAGCGGCGTGTGCTCATGCACCGAGGTGATATTGATAATTCGCCCACCCTGCCCCTGTTTAACCATCTGGCGAGCGGCCAGCTGCGAGCAGAGAAACGCCCCGTCGACGTCCACCGTAAAGATCTGCCGCCAGTCGGCAAAGGGCAGCTCCAGAAACCCGGCTTTGCTCATTGTACCGGCGTTATTCACCAGCACATCTATCCGCCCCAGCCGGGTAATAAGCTGTTCGAGAGCCTGCGCGCCTTCGGGCAGCACGCTGAGATCTAGCTGAATGGTCTCGGCGCGCACGCCGTGCTTCATCACCTCTTGCGCCGTCTTCCGCGCCCCCTGCTCATCCGAGTGCCAGGTGATCCCAATATCAAATCCCTGCTGCGCCAGCTGTAGCGCGCACGCCTTACCAATACCTGAATCAGAAGCGGTGACTATCGCCACTTTTGTCATAACATCCTCCGGTTATATCAAACTGAACCCTAAGTATAGAAATTCAGTCTGAGACAAGCGGAAAAATCACGACTGATGATAGCCGCCGCCGAGCGCGCTGGTCAGCTGAACGGAGGCGTCCAGCCACTGGCCCTGTAAAATAAGGCCGTTGCCCTGCTCGCGTAGCGCCGGAATTTTCGCCTGACTGACGCGGGAACCGGCAACGATCCCGGCCTTAAACCGCGCTTCCGCCAGATTCACCACCCGCCTGGCGTCGTGCTCAATTTGCTGCTGATGCTGATTTTTTTGCGCCAGCGTCCCGACCTGACTGGCGGCGCGGGCCACTTCGTTCACCGCATCCACCACCGCTTTGTTGTAGCTGGCGACGGACAAATTGCTCCGGGTGCGGGCGATATCCAGACTGGCGTTCAGCCTGCCGCTGTCGAAAATGGGCAGCGTCAGCCCGGCGGTGACGCCCGTTTGCTGCGCGGAGCTGCGAAACAGATCGCTCAGATGCAGCGCATCCTGTTGCAGAAAAGCCATGACGTTAATATCCGGATAAAACGCCGCTTTCGCCGCCTCCACGCTGCTGAGGGACGACTCGATATACCAGTGCGCCGCCTGTAAATCCGCTCTGCGCGCCAGCAGATCGTAGCCCAGCTTCGCGGGCAACCGCCCCTCCACTTCCGGCAGGTTTACCTGATGCAGCGCCACCGACGACGCCTGGGCGTTAGTCAGCGCGCTCAGCCGCGCCTCAATCACCTTCATTTTTCCGGCGACGTCATTCAGCTGCTGCTGCGTTTTGCTGACGTCGATATCCGTTTCGACCCCCTCGACGGAAGAGGTAATACCGTTCTCATACAGCTGGCGATCGGTATTGATAATATTGCGCTGCTCCTGCGCTATCTGGCGCAGCACATTGCCGAGCGCGGCCTCGGTCTGCCACTCCCAGTACAGTCGCGTCACGCTGCTGGCGAGCAGCTGGCGGGTCTGTTCACGCTCGGCCTCCCGCGCTTTCACCGCCCCGATCCGCGCTGTCACCTCCGCGCGATTTTTTCCCCATAAATCGAGATCCCAGCCGCCGGTTAAGCCGAACGTCCCGTTGGTGTACCACGGCCCGGTGGTGCCCGCAGCGGGATCGGTGATTGCAAACGGCCCCATTAAGCCTTCCGCCGACATTTTCTGTCGTTCAATATCCCCTGAGAAATCCAGCTGCGGGCCGTCCTGCGCCTCCGTTGCTTTCGCCTGCGCTTCCGCCAGCTGAATGCGCTGCTCAGCGACCTGCATATCCGGCGAGTTTTTCAGCGCGCGGGCAATTAAGTCATTCAGTTGCGGATCGTGCCAGGCCAGCCACCATTGACTGTCCGGCCAGCCCTGTTGCAGCGCAGCCGGTAAGGAAGTGTCCACATGTGAGGCGGGTAGCTGCTGAGTCAACGCAGGCTTAACGTCGTGCATGGGAGCACACCCCGCCAGCAGAATAGCCAGCGGCAAGCACGCTTTCATCGCGTGTAAAGAGTAATGATTCATTAAGACAGACTGATAAGAAATGGTGCGCGGAGCTTACCCGTTGTTACGGGGCGTTTTTTAGTTACGCGTGGCAAAACATCTTTGGCAAATAACCGTCATATCCGGCAATGTATTTTCAATATAAATACCAACACCACCATTAATTCAGTGGATGTATATGCTCACGCATTAGCGGACAAAATCCCGGCGGCAGGTTGCTGAAGTTTTCCTATACTTAATCTGAACTTACCAATAAGGGAACGCCAATGAAGATTTTACTGTGGGTTATTTTGATTATTTTTCTGATTGGATTGTTGGTGGTGACCGGCGTGTTTAAGATGATTTTCTGATGGCTGTGCCGGGTGGCGACGCTCACCCGGCCTGTCATCAGGCGATATCTATCGCCTGGATTGCCCGGGCGATGTCCGGAGAGTGATTTAATGCGCGAATCTGCTGAAATAGCGCCGTCGCCTCGTCATATTCTTTACGTAAATAACCCAGCCACTGCTTAATGCGCGCCACGTGATACAGTCCGGTGTCGCCCTGATTTTCCAGGCGGGTATATTTTTGCAGCAGCGCCACCACTTCCGGCCACGGCATCCGCGGCTGGTTGTACTTCACCACCCGGCTGAGGTTGGGAATATTCAGCGCGCCGCGGCCAATCATGACCGCATCGCAGCCGGTCGCCGCCAGGCACTCCTAGGCGCTTTGCCAGTCCCGGATCTCACCGTTGGCGATAACCGGGATGGACAGGCGCTGACGAATTTCGCCAATTGCCTGCCAGTTGATGTGTTCAGCTTTGTAGCCCTGCTCTTTGGTCCGGCCATGCACCACCAGCTCCGTGGCGCCCGCCTGTTGCACGGCGTCGGCGATTTCGAATTTTCTGTCGCCGCTGTCCCAGCCGAGACGCACTTTTACCGTTACCGGCAGATGCGCAGGCACCGCCTCGCGCATGGCTTTCGCGCCCTGATAGATAAGTTCAGGGTCTTTCAGCAGCGTCGCCCCGCCGCCGCTGCCGTTAACCATTTTCGACGGACAGCCGCAGTTTAAATCGACGCCATAAGAGCCCAGCTCAACGGCGCGGGCAGCGTTTTCCGCCAGCCATTGCGGATATTGCCCCAGCAGCTGAACGCGCACGAGGGTGCCGGAGGGTGTACGGCTGCCGTTTTTCAGTTCCGGGCAGAGTCGATGAAACACTTTCACCGGCAGAAGTTGATCCACCACGCGCACGAATTCGCTGATGCATAAATCGTAGTCATTCACTTCCGTCAGAAGTTCGCGTACCAGGGAGTCAAGTACGCCTTCCATCGGCGCCAGTAAAACACGCATATCGTTACCCGCAGAAAAAGAGGCGCTATCATAGCGCCTCTCTGCGTTGAGCAAAACCTTTTGCCGGATGGCGGCGTAACGCCTTATCCGGCCTACGGTGAAACACTGTTCCAGGCCGGGCGGGCCAAATACTAGCGCGGCAGCAGGCAGTTATCTTCTTTCCAGCCGTACAGCCATTCCATCGCGCGGTAAAACTCCGCCTGTGATTTGCCTTTCCACAACAGGTTACGTACCTGACGCTCGACGCCTGCGGCGTGATACACGCGGCCCATTTCGCGGGTGGACCAGACAATGCGCGCGGTGCGCGGGATACGCACCGACTCATACAGCGCGAACGCTTTTTCCGCATCGCCATCGCATTTTTCCAGCGCTTTACCCAGCGTGACCGCATCTTCCAGCGCCATACACGCCCCCTGCGCCATATACTGCGCCACCGGATGCGCGGCGTCGCCCACCAGGGTAATCCGCCCGGTGCCCCACTTTGCCACCGGCTCGCGATCGGCGGTGGACCAGCGACGCCATGAGGTCGGCTTATCCAGCATCTGACGCGGACGCGGGTGGATACCGGCAAAATAGGAGAGCACTTCTTCTTTACTGCCGTCCTTCACGCCCCACTCCTCCTGCTGGCGGCTGTGGAAGGTGACCACCAGATTGTACTGTCTGCCGCCGCGCAGCGGATAGTGAACGAGGTGGCAGTGCGGCCCGGCCCAGAGTACCGGCGCATTGATGCGCAGGTCTTCCGGCATATCGTTGCAGTCAATCACCGCCCGATAGACCACGTGACCGGTGACGCGCGGCGAGTCGCCGAGCAGGCTCTGGCGCACCACCGACTTCACCCCGTCGCAGCCAACCAGAATATCCGCCGTCCAGCTGTTGCCCTGCTCGTCAAAAACCGTGACCTCATCCGGCGTTTCACGGATATCGACCACGTTAGTGGAGGTCCGGTATTCAACGTCAGGGTGAGTCAGCACCGCTTCCCACACCGAAGCGTGAATATCAACCCGGTGAATCACCGCGTAAGGTCCGCCAAAATGGTCGCGAAAGGCCTGGCCGGTTTCAATATGCACCACTTCTTCAGCATTGACCGCATCCATCATGGTGATGTGGTCGGTAAACACCGCCCGCTGGCGCGCGACTTCGCCGACGCCGAGGCTGTCCAGCGCCGAGAAGGCGTTGGGACCAAGCTGGATACCGGCGCCGATTTCACCGATCTCATGCGCTTTTTCCAGCAGCATGACTTTGATGCCCTGCCGCGCCAGCGAAAGCGCGGTAGCCGCGCCACCGATTCCGCCGCCGACGATAATTGCGCTCGTCACGTTAGCCATTATGTTTCTCCTTCTCAGGCCGAAAGTTTGTCTTGTTGATTTTCGGGTGCGGCGGCGATAAACGCTGGCAGCTGCATACAGGCGTCATACACCGCTTTACAACGCGGATACGCATGTAAATCACACCCCATGCGCAACGCGTTCGCCCACTGCGGGATCAGGCAACAGTCGGCAAGCGTTGGGCGATTTCCGACGCAGTACGGCGACGTCTGGCTCTTGCGCAGCAGCTGTTCGACCGCGCTCAGCCCCTGCTGGATCCAGTGCGCGTACCAGCGTTTTACCTCCCCTTCGCTGACCTTCAGCTCTTCGCTGAGGTAGCGCAGCACCCGCAGGTTATTCACCGGATGGATATCGCAGGCGATGGCATAGACGATTTCCAGGACCTGGCTGCGCGCCGGATCGCTGGCGGGCAGCAGTGGCGACTGCGGGAAGTGCCGGTCCAGCCAGTCAATAATCGCCAGCGACTGGCCGAGCGCTTCGCCATCATCGGATACCAGCGTCGGCACCAGCCCGACCGGGTTCATCCGCCGGTAGGCCAGCTCGTTTTGCTGCCCGGCGCGGATATTGACGCCAACCGTCTGGTAGCCGATGCCTTTCAGCGCCAGCGCAATACGTACGCGGTATGACGCCGAACTGTTAAAAAAACTGTACAGTTTCATGGGCCACCTCAGACAATCTTCACGGCGATGGGCGTTAACCCGTCCACGTTGCCGGTGATGACATCGCCTTTTACCACCGCGCCGACGCCTTCCGGCGTGCCGGTGAAAATCAAATCGCCCGGCTGCAGCTCAAAGAAGCCGGACAGGTAGCTGATGGTTTCGTTAACCGACCAGATCAGGTGACGAATGTCGCTGCGCTGATGATCCTCGCCGTTGACCTGTAGCCAGATCGGCGCAGTATTCACCTCCGCCGCGTCGCTGACTGGGTGCAGCGGCGCGATGGGCGCGGAGAGGTCAAACGCTTTGCCAATCTCCCAGGGACGTCCCATCTGGCGCATCTCCATCTGGCGGTCGCGGCGGGTCATATCCAGCCCGGTGGCGTAGCCCCAGATATATTCATGGGCCTTTTCTACGGGAATATCGCTACCCTTTTTACCAATAGCCACCACCAGCTCTATTTCATAGTGGTAGTTATCGGTCTGCGCCGGATACGGCAGCGCGAGCGTTTCACCCGCCGCAACCGGCACCACCGCATCGGCAGGCTTGCAGAAGAAGAACGGCGGCTCACGATCCGGATCGAAGCCCATTTCACGGGCATGGGCGGCATAGTTGCGCCCGACGCAATACACGCGGCGCACCGGAAATTGTTTATCGCTGCCGACAACAGGGACGCTTACTGGCGCCTGTGGTGCAAATACATACTGAGTCATCATTCTCTCCCTTATTAATAGCGGGCTTCGCGGAACAGCCCGAGCGCTTCCTGTACCGGCCGGTCAGAAAAGCTGAATAACACGGTGTCATCGGTGGATTTAAACGACACGCCGTGCCAGGTCGGCGCGACAAAAATATCTTTGGCGACAAAGGTGAACGTCTCGTTGCCGATGGTCACTTCGCCCGCGCCCTCCACCACGTGGTAAATAGTGCTGTCGGTGGTACGCGCCACGCGCGAGACAAAGCCTTTTGGCAGCAGTTGCAGGAAGGTGGCCATCGACGGCATCGGATAGCCGCCGGTCACCGGATTGACGTAGCGTAATTTATAGCCGTCCCACTCGTCGGCGTCGCCAAAGCGGGTCAGATCGTGCAGCGCCTCGCGGCTGCGGTCATAGCGATAGTTGAAGATTGGCGATGAGTTACCCTTTTGCTGGCGCAGCGGCAGCATATTGGCGGCATAGCGCGGCAGATAATCGCCCTCTTTACGCGTCACCGGCTGCTGATCTTCCGGATAATCCTCCGCAAAGCCGCAGCCGAGAATATTCACCAGCGGCAGATCCAGACCGTCCAGCCAGATAACCGGCTCAGCGCCCGGATTTCCGTGATCGTGCCACTGCCACTGCGGCGTCAGAATAAAATCACCGGCGTGCATTTGCGTCCTCTCGCCGTCCACGGCGGTAAACGCCCCTTTCCCCTCCACGATAAAACGCAGCGCCGACTGGTTATGACGGTGGCTCGGCGCGACCTCGCCCGGCATGATCAGTTGCAGCCCGGCATAGAGCGTGGAGGTGATTGAGGACTGACCGCGCAGCATCGGATTTTCCAGCACCAGCACGCGGCGTACCGCCTCTTTCGCGCCGATCAGGTTGCCGCTTTCCAGCAGCAGCGGGCGAATTTCCTGATAGTTCCAGTAGGCAGGCGCGCAGTTGGCGTTCGGCGTCTGCGGCACCAGATGGTGCAGCGACTCCCACAGCGGGGTCAGGTTTTGCCCGGAAATATGCTGGTAAAACTGCTGGCGGTTGTTTTTAACATCCTGATTATGTTCAGACATAGGGATTCTCCTTATTCGTTCACCATACCGCCGGAATGCGGCAGGGACTCAGGGACAGAGGCTGGTCGGCGGACGACCACAATCAGCAGGGTTAACATCACCGCGCTAATCGCCGCCGGGACAGCGATAATGAAAAACAGCGTGTCGAATGAGAAATTCATCGCCATCATCACGCCGCCGGAAAGCGAGCCGACAATCGCCCCGCAGCGACCCACCGCGTTCGACCAGCTGACGCCCGTCGCGCGGCTTTGGGTGGGATAGAGGGTGGCGGTTAACGCATTGAGGCCGACCTGCGATCCGCTGATCCCCACCCCGGTGCCAAAAATCGCCAGCGCCATCAGCCACAGGCCGTTTTCGCTCAGCCCAATCATGACGATGCACACCGCGCCCAGCGCATAGCTGAGGGCCAGCACCCGAAACGGATTGTGTTTGTCCATCAGTACCCCCAGCGCCAGCGCGCCCAGCGTCCCGCCAACCTGGAAAGCTGCCGTCACCCACGAGGCCTGCTGCAGGTTAATTCCGCGGTGGTTAAGCAGCGTCGGTAGCCAGCTGGAGAGCAGATAGATAATCAGCAGGCTCATAAAGAACACCACCCATAGCATCAGGGTAATGGGCAACTGGCGGCCAACAAAAAGCTGACGGATGCTGCCTGTTGCCGTTGCGGCGGTTTCATTAAGAAAGAAATGGGTGTCGTCGTAGCGCTCGCTGGTGATCGCGCTGACCGTCCGGGCGATGGTCGTCTGCGGCAGTTGGCGACGTACCTGCCAGCGCGGCGACTCCGGCAGAACAAATAACAGCGCGACGAACAGGATCAGCGGCAGCACGCCGCCCAGCACCAAAATGCCGTGCCAGCCGATAACCGCTACCAGCTGCGCGCTGACAATGCCGCCCAGCGCCGAACCGAGCGTAAAACCGCAGAACATCAGGGTCACCAGCGCGCCGCGCCGCCGCGCGGGCAGGTATTCCGAGGTCATGGTGATGGTGTTCGGCATCGCGCCGCCAAGCCCCAGTCCGGTAAGGAAGCGCAAAATCACCAGCGTTTGCAGATCCGGCGAGAAGGCTGACAGCAGGCTCAGCGCGCCAAACAGCAGTACGCAGAGCTCGATCACGCGCTTACGGCCAAACCGGTCAGAGAGCGGCCCGCACAGCAGCGCGCCGGCGGTGAGTCCGAGCAGCCCCGCGCCAAACAGCGGCGCAAGTTCTCCGGCGGTCAATTGCCACTGCAGACGAATATCGGGAGCGATAAAACCAATGGCCGCCGTATCAAAGCCGTCAAGCATCACCACCAGGAAGCAGCAGATGATCACCCGCCACTGGGTTTTGCCGACCGGCGCGGCGTCGATCAGGGCCTGTAGTTCGCGTCGTTGAGTCATAGTGAATGCCTCGGTGCAGGTAGGGTAAGTCGTTCTTTTGTTTTTGATATGTTACGAGTTTGTAGACTCGCCGATAAAATGTACAATGGGTTTTCAGGCAGAGACATAACCTGGGGGTTATCGCAGATGGCAAACTGGGCGCAAAAACTGAAGCTTCACCACCTGCAAACGCTGGTGGCGCTGGGCGAGCAGGGAAATCTCACCCAGGTGGCGCGGATGATGAATATCACTCAGCCAGCGCTGTCAAAATGGCTGTCGCAGCTTGAAGATGAGATCGGACTCACGCTTTTTGAGCGTCACAGTAAGGGGCTTCGCCCCTCTGAAGGCGGCAAACTGCTGCTGCAACATGCCCAACGGCTGATCAACGATATGGAGCGCTCGCAGTATGAAATTGCCCGCTTCAAGGCGGGCGGACTGGTAGGCAGTCTGAAAATCGGCTGTTCGCCGGTGGCGACCGACTGCGTTTCCCAGGCCATCCTCAGTCTGATCGGCGAGATGCCGACGCTGCATCTGAATATCGAAGAAAAGGTGATGACCCCGCTGCTTCACGATCTGCTGGCCGGTTCGGTGGATGTGGTGGTCGGTCGCGTCGGCGGCCGGGCGCTACAGCTTCCTCTCAATTACCAGGTGCTGTACACCGAACCCGTCTGTTTCGTCGCCCGTCCCCATCATCCCCTCGCCCGCTACGCCAGCCTCAGCTGGAGCGATCTGGCCGACTGGCGCTGGATAGTCTGGCCGACGGGAACACCCATCCGCATCAGTATTGACAACGCGCTGGTCGATAACGGCGTGATGCTGCCGGAAAATACCATTGAGTCGGCGTCGATGAACGTCAGCACTAACCTGCTGCAAAGCAGCGACATGATCTCCATTCTTTCGCTACGGCTGGCGCAGCGCTATGCCAGCCAGGGACAACTGGTGATCCTCAACCTGCCGAAAATTGAACAGAAAGGCAGCGTCGGGGTATTCTGGCGAAAAAATGAGACGCCCTCCGCCGCGTTAAGCCGCTTTCTGCATTTTCTGGCTCAGGTTTAAGCGGTGAGACGGGAGCTGCGCCCGGTGTTCCCGCTGTCTATCTTTAGTATGCTAAGAATTCATGATGTGATCGGTAGCACGTTTTAACGTTTAATTGTATGATGAATCCATCTCATTTAAGGCGTATCCCATGCGTAAGACACTGAATATCATCTGGCAATATTTACGCGCGTTCGTGCTGATCTATGCCTGCCTGTATGCGGGCATTTTTATTGCGACCCTGCTTCCCGTCGCCATTTCCGGCAGCATCATCGGTATGCTGATCCTGTTTGTTCTGCTGGCACTGCAAATCATCCCCGCCAAATGGGTTAACCCCGGCTGCTACCTATTGATTCGCTATATGGCGCTGCTGTTCGTACCGATTGGCGTCGGCGTGATGCAGTATTTTGATCTGCTGCGCGCGCAGTTCGGTCCGGTGGTGGTCTCCTGCGCCATCAGTACGCTGGTGGTTTTTCTGGTGGTCAGCTGGAGCTCGCACCTGGTTCACGGCGAACGCAAAGTGGTTGGACAGAAAGGATCGAAAAAATGATGGCGTATATCTGGTGGTCTTTGCCGCTGACCTTAGCGGTCTTCTTTGCCGCGCGAAAGCTGGCGGCGCGCTTTAAGTTTCCTTTACTGAACCCGCTGCTGGTGGCGATGGTGGTGATCATTCCGCTATTGATGCTGACCGGGACGCCTTATGAACACTATTTCAAAGGCAGTAAAGTGTTAAACGATCTGCTGCAACCGGCGGTGGTGGCGCTGGCCTATCCATTGTATGAACAGTTGCACCAGATCCGCGCCCGCTGGAAATCCATCATTACCATCTGTTTTGTCGGCAGCGTGGTGGCGATGGTCACCGGCACCTCGGTCGCGCTGCTGATGGGCGCCACGCCGGAGATCGCCGCCTCGGTCCTGCCGAAATCGGTCACTACCCCGATTGCGATGGCGGTTGGCGGCACTATCGGCGGCATCCCGGCGGTGAGCGCGGTATGCGTGATTTTCGTCGGCATTCTCGGCGCCGTTTTCGGTCATACCCTGTTAAACGCGATGCGTATCCGTACCAAAGCCGCACGCGGTCTGGCGATGGGAACCGCCTCGCACGCCCTCGGCACCGCCCGCTGTGCGGAGCTGGATTATCAGGAGGGGGCATTCAGCTCGCTGGCGCTGGTGATCTGCGGGATCATTACCTCTCTCGTCGCACCGTTCCTGTTTCCGATTATTCTTTCATTATTGGGCTAAAATTTGCGATGCGTCGCGCATTTTTAATTTAAGTTTCATAAGTTGCAGTGGTAATGAGATATAAATCACATATAAAGCTCTGACAGGCCCGTACACTACGATCCCATTACATTATTTTGAGGCAACGCCATGCACCCACGTTTTCAAACTGCTTTTGGCCAACTTGCGGATAATTTGCAGTCAGCGCTGTCGCCGATTCTGGCGGATACGCATTTCCCCGCCTTGCTGACCGGTGAGCAGGTTTCTGCATTGAAAACCGCAACGGGGCTTGATGAAGACGCGCTGGCATTCGCGCTGCTGCCGCTGGCGGCGGCCTGCGCCTGTACTCCCCTCTCCCATTTTAACGTCGGCGCCATTGCCCGCGGCGTTAGCGGGACGTGGTACTTTGGCGGCAATATGGAGTTTCTCGGCGCCACCATGCAGCAAACCGTCCATGCCGAGCAGAGCGCCATCAGCCACGCCTGGCTGCGCGGTGAAAAAGGGCTGGCGGCAATCACCGTCAACTACACTCCCTGCGGCCACTGCCGCCAGTTTATGAATGAACTGAACAGCGGGCTGGATCTGCGCATTCATCTGCCGGGACGCGAACCGCTTACCCTGCGCGACTATTTGCCGGACGCCTTTGGCCCGAGAGATCTGCAGATTAAATCGCTGCTGATGGACGAACAGGATCATGGCTTCGCAGCGCAAGGCGACGCGCTGGCGCAGGCGGCGATTGCCGCAGCGAACCGCAGCCATATGCCATACAGCCAGTCGCCGAGCGGCGTCGCGCTGGAGTGCAAAGACGGGAAAATCTTCAGCGGCAGCTATGCCGAAAACGCCGCCTTTAACCCGACCCTGCCGCCGCTGCAGGGGGCGCTCAATCTGCTGAACCTGAACGGCTATGCTTTTGCCGATATTCAGCGGGCGGTGCTGGCGGAAAAAGCCGATGCCGCGCTGATTCAGTGGGACGCCACCGCCGCCACGCTGAAAGCGTTAGGCTGCAACACTATCGGGCGCCTGTTGTTAGCGTAATCGCGCTATTCCCCGGTGAGGACATTGCTGAAAATCCCCCCAATCAGACTGCTGTTTCTTGCGCTTCGCAGGCGGGTACAGTAGCCTGATTGAAATTTCATCCCGTTACCGAGTTTTCCTCATGTTTAAGCGCGTGTTTTACAGCCTGTTGGTCCTGATCGGCTTGCTGCTGTTGATCGTGCTTGGTCTTGACCGCTGGATGAGCTGGAAAACCGCGCCCTACATTTATGATGAATTGCAGGATCTGCCCTACCGCCAGGTCGGCGTGGTGCTTGGCACCGCGAAATATTATCGCGCCGGGGTGATTAATCAGTATTACCGCTACCGCATTCAGGGGGCGCTCAACGCCTATAACAGCGGTAAGGTGAACTATCTGCTGCTGAGCGGCGACAACGCGATGCAGAGCTACAACGAACCGATGACCATGCGTAAGGATCTGATTGCCGCAGGCGTCGATCCTGCCGATATCGTGCTGGATTATGCCGGTTTCCGCACGCTTGATTCGATTGTGCGCACCCGTAAGGTGTTCGATACCAACGATTTCATTATTATCACCCAGCGTTTTCACTGCGAGCGCGCGCTGTTTATCGCCCTGCATATGGGCATTCAGGCGCAGTGCTACGCCGTACCGTCGCCAAAAGATATGCTGTCGGTGCGGATACGCGAATTCGGCGCCCGCTTCGGCGCGCTGGCCGATCTTTATCTGTTCAAACGCGAACCGCGCTTTCTCGGCCCGTTAGTGCCGATCCCGGCCCTGCACCCGATCCCGGACGATGCGCAGGGCTACCCGGCGGTCACGCCGGAACAGCTTTTAGAGCTGCAAAAAAAACAGGGAAAATAAACGGCAGGAGCCACTAAACAGAATGGAAAATAAGATTATTTTATTTGCCATAGCGATATGGAGCGCCGGACTCTGGTTTATCTTTGATACCTGGCAGGAGTGGAAAAAGGGGAAAACCCATATTCGCTCCCTTCACTTTTTTAGCCGTCGCCGTTGGGATGCGGTTTATCGCAGTGACGAGCCCATCGTCTTCCTTCTCATTTTATCTGGACGACTCGCGCTCATACTGCTGATGATGGTGTCGGTGCTCTGGTACACGATCCGCTGGTATTTATACGAACGCATTTAATGACAGGATATAACATATGGAAGACAAAGCGCTGTTTATCGTTATTGGCGTGCTGATGGTCGTCGGCTGGACCTTTCGCGAAGGGGTGAAAGCGCTGCGCTCTGGTACGGTTGAGAAAACGGTAAAAGGGTCGCAGGAGCCGCTCATCATCCCGCGCCACGCAAACCCTGGCGTCTACTGGAGCTACGTCACCGCTTATTTTGGCGTTGCCGTTGGCGCGCTAATTGTCGGCATCTGGCTACTCTTTGTGAAATAAAAAACCGGCGCATACTGTCCGCGCCGGTTTTTTACGACAGCCTTACTTCTTACGCGCGTACTTCAGCGAGTCCAGCGCCACGGCGAAGATGATAATCCCGCCTTTAATGATGTACTGCCAGTACGGGTTGACGCCGATATAGGTCAGGCCGTAGTTGATAACGGTAAAGATAATCACCCCGGTCACCACGCCTAATACCGTACCAACCCCGCCGCTGAACGATACGCCGCCGACCACGCACGCCGCAATGGCATCCAGCTCATACATAAAGCCGAGGTTGTTGGTGGCGGAACCGATGCGTCCCGCTTCCAGCAAACCGCCGAACGCGTAGAACACGCCGGAGAGCGCATAGATCATCAGCAGGTTCAGCGCCACGTTGACGCCGGAAACTTTCGCCGCTTCCGGGTTACCGCCGATGGCGAAAATGTTTTTGCCAAAGCGGGTTTTGTTCCACAGCACCCAGACGAAAGCGACGGCGATGAGCGCATAGAAGGTAATGTAGGAGAGCCGGAAGCTGCCCAGCGCGATAAAGCCCTGGGCGAAGGACGAGAAGCCGCTGTCGAAGCCCGAAATCGGCGATGCGCCGACAAAGTCGTAATAGAGAGAGTTGATGCCGTAAACGATAATCATCGTGCCGAGCGTGGTGATAAACGGCGTCACGTTCAGGTAAGCGATGATAATACCGTTGATAAGCCCAATCACCGCGCCAATCGCGCAGACAATCAGGATCACCAGCGCAATCGGCATGGTGGCCATTTCCGGGAACACCTTATTGGCGTTCTCCATCGACTGCAGCAGCGTTGCCGCCACCACCGCCGCCAGCCCGACCTGACGCCCCGCCGACAGGTCAGTGCCCTGGGTGACAATCAGCCCCGCCACCCCCAGCGCGATAATAATACGCACTGAGGATTGCGTCAGAATATTACTTAAGTTAAGCAGGCTTAAGAACGTGGGATCCTGGAAAATAATAATCGCCAGCAAGACTAAAAGAACGACGTAAATACCGCCCTCTTTCAGATAAGTAAGAAAACTTTTCTTATTTAACGCACTCATGAGGAGCCCCTGATCTTAAAGGTGCAAAGACGCAAGACGCAGAATTTCGTTTTGCGTGGTGGTTTTAGTATCAACAATTCCGGAAACGAATCCGTTGCTCATCACCAGAATACGATCGGTTATCCCTAACAGTTCCGGCATTTCGGAAGAGATAATAATGATCCCTTTCCCTTTTTTCGCCAGTTCCGCAATTAACTGATAAATTTCAAACTTGGCGCCGACGTCAATCCCACGGGTAGGTTCGTCGAGCATTAAAATTTCCGGTTGGGTCAGCAGCCAGCGACCAATAATCACCTTCTGCTGGTTTCCCCCGGAAAGCGAACCAATTTGCGTCCGATGGCCCGGCGTTTTTACCCGCATGGCGTCGATAACCCATTGGGTATCGCTTTTCATGCGCGAATTATCCAGCAGGCCGACCTTGTTTTTATAATTGTGAATATTGGAAATTAACGAGTTAAAACCAATGTCCAGATAAGCATAAATGCCGGTGGAGCGGCGCTCTTCGGTGACCAGCGCAAAGCCGTGGTTAATAGCTTCGTTCGCCGTATGGTTATTAATTTTTTTGCCGTGCAGGGTAATGGTGCCGGAAGATTTCTCGCGAATGCCAAACAGCGTCTCCACGATATCGGTACGTTTTGCCCCCACCAGACCGGCAATGCCGAGAATTTCCCCTTTATGGAGATCGAAGGAAACGTCGCGAATTGAAGGCTGGCGCAAAGAGGTCAGGTTACGCACTTCCAGGATCACTTCGCCAGGTTTGTTCTCTTTGTCCGGAAAGCGCTGGTTCAGGGAGCGGCCGACCATCATGGCGATGATCTTGTCCATATCCAGTCCTTCCAGCGGCTGGGTGGCAATCCACTGGCCGTCACGGAGAACCGTAATCTCATCGCATAGCTGGAAAATCTCTTCCATTTTATGCGAAATATAGACAATGCCGCAGCCGCGATCTTTCAGCTTGCGGATAATGGTAAACAGATGATTAACCTCTTTCTCGGTTAACGAGGAAGTGGGCTCATCCATAATCACGATTTTTGCGTTATAGGAAAAGGCTTTGGCGATCTCGATCATCTGCATTTGCGAAACGGATAGCGTCCCTACCCGCGCACGCGGATCGATATCAATATCCAGCTCGTCAAATATCGCTTTGGTGTCACGATACATTTTATCCTGATCGACAAACATGCCTTTAGTGGGATAACGCCCCAGCCACATGTTGTCCATTACCGACCGCTGTAATACCAGATTTAATTCCTGGTGCACCATCGAAATACCATTTTCGAGCGCCTCTTTCGCCGAATGGAAGTCGATTTCTTTGCCCTGAAATATTATGCTGCCAGAATCTTTCTGATAGATGCCAAAAAGACATTTTAATAGTGTCGACTTACCCGCGCCATTTTCCCCCATTAATGCATGAATAGAATGCGGACGAACGCTTAAATTAACATTATCAAGTGCCTTCACGCCGGGAAAAGACTTGTTGATGCCGCGCATTTCCAACAAGTATTCGCCTGGCGATGGTGTAGTTGTGCTGACCATATTTATACCTTGTCGGCCTCGCAGGGTGCGTGATTAAAGGGCGCGATAGCGCTCGCGCCCGTCAGACTTACTTTTTGGAGAACTCGGCCAGGTTATCTTTATCAACGCCAACGTAAGGCACGCGGACGATTTTATTGTCGATTTTCCAGCTGGTGCCGTCAGCCGGTCCTTTACCGTCGGCGAGATTTTTCGCCAGATCGAAGGTCGCTTTCGCCTGGTTGTTAGCGTCGTTCAGCACCGTACCGGCCATTGCGCCGGATTTGACCAGCGCCAGCGCTTCTGGCAGCGCATCGACGCCAAACACCGGAATACTGGTTTTGTTATGCGCCTTCAGCGCTTCGACGGCGCCCATCGCCATTGCGTCGTTGTTCGCGATCACCACTTCGATTTTGTTGGCGTTCGGACCGGAAAGCCACGCGTCCATCTTATCTTTCGCCTGGGCGGTATCCCACATGGCGGTATCTAACTGCAACTGTTCGGTTTTAATGCCTTTGTCGTTCAGCTCTTTCACCACGTAGGTGGTGCGCGCTTCGGCATCCGGATGGCCCGGTTCGCCTTTCAGCAGAACGTACTGAATCTGACCGTCTTTGTTCAGGTCCCAGCCCGAATTGGCCGCCCAGTGCTTGGCGATCAGATCGCCCTGGATAATCCCGGACTCTTTGGAATCCGTACCGACATAATATGCTTTGTCATAGCTATCCAGCGCTTTACGGGAAGGTTCTTTGTTGAAAAAGACCACCGGCACGTTCTGACCGCGCGCTTTTTCAATCACCGTGCCCGCTGCCGCCGGGTCGACCAGGTTAATGGCCAGCGCTTTGACGCCTTTCGCCAGCAGGACGTCGATCTGGTCGTTTTGTTTGGACTGGTCATTTTGCGAGTCGTTCATCAGCAGCTGCACGTCCGGCGCCGCTTTCGCGTCAGCTTCGATAGCCTTACGCACCACGGACATAAAGTTATCGTCATATTTATAGATTGTCACACCGATGCGCGTATCAGCAGCGTGCGCAGCCGCGCCGAATAACATGCCCGCCATTACAGCAGAAAGGGTCAACACCTTCTTATTCATGGTAACTCCGGTTTTATTATGCAGGGTAGTGCTTCAGAGAAATGCCCGGCGGGACGTAACGTTATTGAAGTGTTAAGATTGCGCCGAGGCTCATTTTTAAAAAAAACGATCTTCCTTGCCCGGTAACGCTCCAGAAACAGGTATAAATTTCGTTTAAGGCCTGTTTACCTCGATGAAAGTGATTAATCACGATTACATCGTAGTTACACTGCCTCAAGCGGTGCCATCATAGCGACGCCAATGTTAATATACTGTGAATTTACTCACAGATTGAAAACGGTTACATCCACCGCTTCATAAGTTAGCGATCGCCGCCGCATTCTGCCGGGCGGAGACCGAATGACGCCGCACCAGCGTCGGCATAAAACAGTGGGTGGCGCAAGGGTCGAGGGTGTCTGCCGCCCCCTGTAACGCCAGCTCCGTCGCCAGCTTTGCCATCGAGGCAATCGGATAGCGCACCGTCGTCAGCTGCGGGTCGGTATAACGGGCAATGGGAATATCATCGAAACCAATCATCGAAAGATGCAGCGGAACAGAAATGCCGTTGTCCTTCAGCGCCGTCAGCGCGCCGGCTGCCATGCTGTCGTTATAGGCGAACACGGCGGTCAGTTGCAGGTTGCGTCCCAGCAGCTCGACCATTGCCGACTCGCCGCCCTGCATATCCGGCGTACCAACCCCAACCCAGCTTTCAGGCGGCGTAATTCCCTGTTCACTCAACGCGCTTGTCCACCCTTCCCGGCGCATATCGTCATCTTCAATACGATGGCTGGAGGCGAGATAGCCAATGCGCTGATGGCCGTTATTCAGCAGCATTCTGGTCGCCATTTTCGCGCCGCTGACGTTATCAAGGCAGACGCAGCGGTGAGCATAGCCGGCAACAATACGATTGATCAGCACCATGCCGGGGATCTGATCCATAAACGCGCCCAGCTCGTCGTCGCTGAGCGCTTTCGAATGCACGATCAGCGCATTACAGCGCTGGCGAATCAGAACTTCGATCGCATGGCGCTCTTTTTCCGCCTCATGGTAGCTGTTGCCAATCAGAACATATTTCTGATGCTGCTGGGCAACCATATCGACCGCTTTTACCAGCGCGCCAAAAAAGGCGTCCGACACATCCATTACCACCACGCCGATGGTTTCGCTGACCTGCGTGGCCAGCGCCTGCGCATTGGCATTTGGGCGGTAGCCCAGCAGCGATACCGCCTTCATTACCGCCTCGCGCGTATCGGGACTGACCAGCGCGCTGTTATTTAAAACGCGGGAAACCGTCGCCACGGATACGCCTGCCTGACGCGCCACATCACGAATGGTGATCATATTCACGACCCTGTTTACAATTGCAGTAGCTCACTGCATGACTGGCGGCTATTTTGTCAGCGGCGGAAGAAGGACTACGTGAGTGAGATCACAGGGATGAAAGCGCTTACATCCATTTTGTTAATGATTGTGATCCAGATCGTTATCCGGATGTATGGGAAGCAGATTGTCCTGCGGCACGCAGGGTCAACTGACGCCACAGCCACTCCACGGGCCCCTGCCGGAAATAGCGCAGCCAGATAACGGAGAAAAGCAGGTTCGCCAGCCAGACGGGGAAAACAAACAGCAGCAGTTCCAGCCGATCAAATTGCATAAATAAACCAAGCTGATAAAACAGCGTGGTACAGATGAGCGTTTGTAACAGGTAGTTCGTCAGCGCCATCCGTCCCACGCAGGCGACGGCAAAAACGATTTTCAGGCGGCAGAGCTGCGGCCAGTAGCCGAACATCAGCGCGGTATAGCCAAGCGTCTGAAACGGCGCGCTCAGCTCGCGCGGCGCCTGCAGCAGAAACGCGCACCAGCGATAGCTCCACGCCAGCTGCCACTGGGCGATTACCGCCGGAAAATTGATCAGCAGGCCGATAGCGATCAGGAGAAAACCGCTGCGCCGGTAGTGCGCCAGGCTGAACCGCCCCTGTAGCCAACCGCTGCGCATCAGCGCCGCGCCAAGCAGCATCATTCCCGCCAGCTGCCAGCCGTACTGCGCGCCCAGCGCCAGCAGGCTGTTTGACAGCGCCTCGACCCGATTGCCGATCGCCTCAACGCCGCCGTTGACCTTCCAGTACTTTTCATACAGCAGGGCCGAATCGTCCGGAGTCCAGGCGCGGCTGGTCTGGCTGTCGGAAATGGCGCCGAGCAACAGCAGCACGCCAATGCCGACCAGATAAAGCAATACGCCGGTATTGAACAGACTTTTCATCGAAGGCGCGTCGCGCACCAGCCGCCAGCAGATAAGTCCGACCAGGCCGTAGGCCAGCAGAATATCGCCGTCCCAGAACAGCAGCGCATGCATAAAGCCGAGTAATGCCAGCAGCGTCAGCCGCGCCTGAATCCAGCGTTTTCCGCGCGGCAGCAGCATTTGCAGACCTGCGCCGAACAGCAGCGCAAAGAGGGTGAGGAATTTGACCTGGGCAAACAGATCGAGGATGGCCCATGTCCAGCCATCCTGCGGCGTGATATCACCGTACCAGGCCGGATTGAGATAGGCCGCCTTTGGCAGGGCAAAGGCGCTGATATTGAGAAGCAGGATGCCAAGGATGGCGACGCCACGAACAAAATCCAGCGTGACATTGCGCTCCATAGCCCCTGCCTTACTCAGTTGTGATGACGTACGGCGCGCAAAAATTCCTGACGCGTGTTCTGGCTCGATTTAAACAGCCCGCCGAGCGAGGTGGTGGTGGTGGCGCTGGTCGCATCGCGGATGCCGCGCGCTTTCACGCAGTAGTGCACCGCGTCAATGGATACCGCCACGTTATTGGTGCCGAGCAGCGTTTGCAGCGCGGTAAGGATCTGCTGCGTTAAGCGCTCCTGCACCTGCGGACGCTGGGCGAAGAACTGCACGATACGATTGATTTTTGACAGGCCAATCACCGCATCTTTCGGGATATAGGCCACCGTCGCCTTGCCGTCGATGGTGACAAAATGGTGTTCGCAGGTGCTGGTGAGGGTGATGTCGCGCACGGTCACCATCTCATCGACCTTCATTTTGTTTTCAATGACGGTGATTTTCGGGAAATTCGCGTAATCAAGGCCGGAGAAAATCTCATCGACATACATTTTGGCGATGCGATGCGGCGTCTCCATCAGGCTGTCATCGCTCAGGTCGAGATTAAGCAGTTGCATGATCTCGGTCATATGGCCTGAGATAAGACGTTTGCGCGTTTCGTTATCCATCTCATGCACGGGGGGACGCAGCGGCGTTTCCAGCCCTCGCGCAACCAGCGCTTCGTGTACCAGAGCCGCTTCTTTACTGAGTGATGACATCTATTTTTCTCCTGCAGGTGTGGCGCCTCTGCCCTGCGTGGGGCAAAGTTTGTCGGCTGTTTAACAGCCCGATTATTGTGCGTGAGGCCGCGCACATAATCCAGTATTCACAACGATAATTATTGAAATCGCCGCTGCCTTTCATCGCCGAAAGCGGTTAAAACGGCGGCAGGTGTTAATTAAACGTTGTGCTGATGATGAAGCAAGTTTGCTTAATGCGAAAGTGAAAGTTACTCACAGCGCCCTGAATTCTCTGTATTATGGGGAAATCGCGAACATTTTGATCCAATACAATAAGGAACCACGCATGGAAATGCTTGAGGAGCACCGCTGTTTTGAAGGCTGGCAGCAACGCTGGCGACACGACTCCGCCACGCTGAACTGCGCGATGACGTTCAGCATTTTTCTTCCGCCTCCCCGCAAAACCACGCCGCCTCCGGTCCTGTACTGGCTTTCGGGCCTCACCTGCAATGATGAGAATTTTACGACGAAAGCGGGCGCCCAGCGGATAGCCGCCGAACTGGGAATAGTGTTGGTCATGCCCGATACCAGCCCGCGCGGCGAAAGCGTCGCTAACGATGAGGGCTACGATCTGGGCCAGGGCGCCGGTTTTTACCTTAACGCCACGCAGCAGCCCTGGGCCGCGCATTACAGAATGTATGATTACATCCGCGATGAACTTCCGGCGTTAATCCGGTCGCAGTTTAACGTCAGCGAGCGCTGCGCGATTAGCGGCCACTCGATGGGCGGTCACGGCGCGCTGGTAATGGCGCTGAAAAACCCCGGTAAATACACCAGCGTTTCCGCCTTCGCGCCAATTGTTAACCCATGCCGCGTGCCCTGGGGAGAAAAGGCCTTTTCCGCCTATCTGGGCGAGGATAAATCCGCGTGGGCCGAATGGGACAGCTGCGCGCTGATGTATGCCAGTAAGCCGGAAGAGGCGATTCCGACGCTGATCGATCAGGGCGACAGCGATCAGTTTCTCGCCGACCAGCTACAGCCCGCCGTGCTGGCGGAAGCCGCCCGCCAGACCGCATGGCCGATGACGCTGCGCATCCAGCCGGGCTACGACCACAGCTATTTCTTTATCGCCTCCTTTATCGAGGATCATCTGCGGTTTCATGCAGAGTATTTGCTGAAAGGATGATTTTCTTTTTCAGGCCCGGTAAGCGTCACCGGGCGCCGGGCCGTTTTATCCAGCCCGGCAGATTTCCCCTCTCCTTTTCTCCTTAACTTCTCCATTTTTTCTTCATCTTTGCTTCATATTTACGTTTACGTATCTCTTTGACTTTGCTTATTTTTCTTAAAAAATCAGATAAAAACAAATGATTTCAATTATCATTTGTTTTTACAAACATTGATTATTTTGTACAATTCTTCCGCTTCTTTACCGCAAAGAGTTCTTAAAAGACAAATACATACAGTTGTCATGGCTTTCTTATGGCACGCGGTTTTTTACTCGTTTAATGGAATGACAAAATGACCATACCTCACGTTAAGGCTCTGGCCGTCGCAGTCGGCGCGGCGTGCCTCCCGACGCTCGTCCAGGCAGCCGATCAGGATACCGTCGTGGTGACGGCCACCGGGTTTGAACAGAAAATCCAGAACGCCCCCGCCTCCATTTCGGTTATCACCAAACAACAGCTCGAAGATAAAGCCTACCGCGATGTCACCGACGCGCTGAAGGACGTGCCCGGCGTCGTCGTCACCGGCGGCGGCAGCAAAAGCGATATCAGCATTCGTGGCATGGCGTCGCAGTACACCCTCTTCCTGGTCAACGGTAAGCGCATCAGCACGCGCGGCACCCGCCCGAACAGCGATAACGCCGGGATTGAGCAGGGCTGGCTGCCGCCGCTGGAATCTATCGAACGTATCGAAGTGATTCGCGGCCCGATGTCGTCGCTGTATGGCTCCGATGCGATGGGCGGCGTGATTAACGTGATCACCAAAAAAGTCTCTAATACCAAAGGCTGGACCGGCTCGCTGCACGGCGACGCCACCTTCCAGGAAAACAGCGATTCCGGCGATCTGTTCCAGACTAACGCTTACGCCTCCGGCCCGCTGATCGACGGCCTGCTTGGGGCGAAAGTTACCGGCCTGCTGTCGCGCCGGGCGGAAGATAAGATTGAGAACGGCTATAACGAACAGCGCCTGCGTAACGGCGCCCTGACGCTTAACTTCACGCCGGATGAGAAAAACGACTTCGACCTTGATATCGCCCGCGAATTGCAGGATCGCAACAGCACCCCTGGCGAATCAATGGCGGCAGAGTCCTGCCGCAACGGCGTCTGTAAGCCAAACAGCAAAAGCGAAAGCCGCTATGAGCACACCACCTACTCGCTGACCCACAGCGGCTACTACGAAGATTTCAACAGCACCAGCTACATCCAGCAGGAAGAGACGAACAACCCTGGCCGTGAGATGAAGTCTTACAACACCATCTTCAACAACCAGAACCAGATCTTCCTCGGGGCGCATACCCTTACCGTCGGCGGCCAGTACCGCTATGAAAAACTGCGCGATAACGGCAACCAGCTGGAAGCCGCGGACGGTCTGAGCAAGCTGACCCGCTGGAGCTGGGCGCTGTTTGCGGAAGACGAATGGGCGATGACCGACAGCTTCGCGCTGACCGGCGGCATCCGGATGGATAAAGACGAAAACTACGGCGACAACTGGACGCCGCGCGGCTACGGCGTCTGGCATCTGAACGATCAATGGACGCTCAAAGGCGGCGTCTCCGCGGGCTACCGCGCGCCGGATCTGCGTCAGTCCTCGGCAAGCTGGGGCCAGGTCACCGGCGGCGGCAGCCGCAACGGGATCATTGTCGGCAACCCGGATCTGAAACCGGAAAAAAGCCTGAGCGAAGAGCTGGCGCTGCTGTGGGACAACGGTGAGAACCTGAATGCGGGCATCACCCTGTTCAACACCGATTTCAAAGATAAGATTACTGAAGTACGCCGCTGTAACAGCAGTGCCGATCCGTCCTGCACCATCGGCAGAACCACCTACGATTTTGTCAGCGATCGCGTCAACGTTGATGAAGCCAATATGCGCGGCGTGGAGTCCACCTTCGGCTGGAAAATCACCCGCGATCTCAACTGGACGGCGAACTACACCTATACCGAATCTGAGCAAAAGAGCGGCCAGTTCTCCGGTAAGCCGTTAAACAAGATGCCAAAGCATATGTTTAATACCACCCTGGACTGGCAGGCGACAGAGGATGTGGGCCTGTGGAGCCGCGTCAACTTCCGAGGAAAAACCTCTGAGTATTTGAGTCGCACGGATATAGCGCAAGGGACGCCCTCCTATACCCAGGTTGATGTCGGTCTGCGCTATAACGCCAACAAAAACCTGCAGGTCACCGCTGGCGTCTATAACGCGCTCGACAAACAGATTGATTATGACACTTACGACACGGTGCTCGACGGTCGCCGCTATACCGTTGGCCTGACCTACAATTTCTGATCGACAGGCAGCAAAAAGCCCGCTAAAAAGCTAATGCCGTTCACTTAAGCGGTGCGGCATTGCGTTTCACCGGATAACGGGTTTTTGATATCTTAACCGCCCTCGGCCTTGATGGTCGGGGGCGTTTTGTTATGAACACCGCTTCCAGAGCCCCCCGCAGATGCTCCAGCCGTTTCGGGATGGTCCCCGGTGACACCGTATTTCCCAGCACTATCATTTCTGTGGCGATAAACTGGAACGCGAACTTAAAGCTGATTTCCGACGCCGCTTTTTTGTGTTTCTCCGTTGCTTTTGTTGCCTCACGCCGTATCAGATTATAAGCCAGCAACATGCCCCACACCTCCTGTTCCAGCAACTCAACCTTCCGGCTTCTCAGTACCAGAGCGTTATTCAGCAGGCTGCTTTTCAGGTTTCTGAACCCGACTTCGATTTCCCATCTTGAGTGATAAAGCTCTGCCACCTCTCTGGCCTTATAACGGTCTGCCTGAAGTGACGTCAGGACCGTTTTTTCCACTCCGTTCAGTTCATAAGTTACCGCCCGCGCATACCAGTATTCCGGCAGCGAAGGATTCTTTTTCCTTGCCTGTGGTGACACTTTCAGTTTCAGAAGCCGGTCTCCGGGACCGTAACTTTCTTCCGTTTCTGCTGCGATATTCTTCCAGGCGGGCAGCAGCCAGTGGCGGTTACAACCCTGCCGGTTCAGCGACAGCAACAGGTCTGCGCTGTAGAACAGCTTGTCAAACAGCGTAATGGAGTTATCCGGAATGGTGACGAGCATTGAGTGGGCCAGCAGGGTTTCGCTCCGTCGGTAAGGCGCGGTCGCGGCATCCAGCAGAATGTGACTACCCAGGTTCATTAAAGCCACCAGACGCATTACCGGGTATGCGCTTTGCCGCTCAGTGGATGTGTTGGCAGAGCCATAATGTTCACGCAGCTCAGGTTCATCAGGTGTCCTGAACTGTGCGCCATCGATGGCAAAAAGTTGCAGGCCATGCCAGTCATCTTTCTGGTAACGCTCAGTTCCCCATGTCTGCGCGGTCTGGCGGAAAAGCCATTCCACCGGTGCAGCACCCACGCGCTGACGCGCCTGGGTGACAGCGCTGCGGGCCAGCAGGTTCATCCCCGCTTCACCATCCGCGCTCAGGTTCAGACGACGAACCACATCGGTAATCGACTCATTACGGAAGAAGGCCATAGCCACGACCATCCAGATAACCATGTCGCCAGGTAAACGACGGCGGCGAACGGTCGCATGTGCAGAAAGAGTCAGGCAGTGTTGTATCCATTCGACGGGAAGATGCTGAGCAAACAGTTGTGCAGAAGGGGGCGGCATCAGCGGATGGTCGCTGAAATCGAGCAGGTCATTGAGAAGTGGCATAAGAAAACGGCTCCCTGTTGTGGAAGCCGTTATAGTGCCGCAGATTAAGGATCGGTCAACCGATCCTTAACTGATCGGCATTACAACGCGTTGGGGCTTTTTTCATATGCCGGATGACGAGGTAAACGTTTTATCCGGCCTGCAAGTCACATTCACTATTTCTTCAGACGCTCAGGAAAGCGCATCTCGCTGTAGCGAACGAAGTGGGTCCCCTTCACCAGCTTGTAGCCAAACCAGATAACCAGGAACAGCGGAATACCGATATAGGTTGCCGCCACGCCGCCCCAGTCGATAGTGTCTTTCAGAAACGCTTCGTAGTTCTGACCGAGCGTAATGATCAGGCACAGCACAAAGGCGAAGATCGGCCCCAGCGGGAAGAAGCCCGAGCGGTACGGCAGATCGTTAACATCGTTGCCCTGCAACACATAGCCGCGACGGAAACGATAGTGGCTAATCGCAATGCCCAGCCAGGCGATAAAGCCGGTCATCCCGGAGGTATTGAGCAGCCACAGATAGACCGTCTGATTGCCGAACATGGAGGTCAGGAAGCACAGACCGGCAATCACGGTGGTGGCGTATAGCGCGTTACGCGGTACGCCGCCGCGGGACAGCTTCGCGAAAATACGCGGCGCTTTGCCGTCGCAGGCCAGGGTGTACAGCATACGCGTTGAGGCGTACATCCCGGAGTTGCCCGCCGACAGCACCGCCGTCAGGATCACCGCGTTCATGACCGCCGCCGCCGAGAGCAGACCAGCATGCTGGAATACCAGGGTGAACGGACTGACGCTGATGTCTTTCACATCGTTGCGCAGCAGGCTCGGATCGGTATACGGAATGATCAGGCTGATGATCAGAATCGCAAACACATAGAACAGCAGGATTCGCCAGAACACCTGGCGCACCGCGCGCGGAATGTTCTTCTCCGGGTTTTCAGACTCCCCGGCGGCGATACCGATAAGCTCGGTCCCCTGAAAGGAGAAACCAACAATCATCGCCACGCCGATCATCGCCGCAAAGCCGCCGGCAAACGGCGCGTCGCCGGTTGTCCAGTTACTCCAGCCCACCGGCTGTACGCCTTTAAAGATGCCGACAATCATCATAATGCCGACGATGATGAAGATAATGACGGTCGCCACTTTGATCAGCGAGAACCAGTATTCCGCTTCGCCAAAGCCGCGCACCGAGATGTAGTTCAGCAGGAAGATCACGCCGAGGAACAGCGCGCTCCAGATCCAGCCCGGCGTATCCGGGAACCACCAGTTCATCACCAGCTGTGCGGCCACCAGGTCGACGGCGATAGTCACCGCCCAGTTATACCAGTAGTTCCAGCCCAGCGCGAAGCCGAAGCCTTCTTCGACATAGTTCTGACCGTAGGTGGCAAACGAACCGGATACCGGCATAAATGCCGCCAGTTCGCCGAGACTGGTCATCAGGAAGTAGACCATCAGGCCAATCAGAATATAGGAAAACAGCGCGCCGCCTGGACCCGCCGCGGAAATGGTTGCACCGGATGCAACGAAAAGACCCGTACCGATGGAGCCGCCGATGGCGATCATCGTCAGGTGACGCGCCTTCAGTTCGCGACGTAGCGCGGGCGCTTCTGTGGTTTTAGTTTCAGAAACCATGTGAAAATGCTGTCCATCCAAAAAATGAGGCGCGATTGTAGCAGACGAAACGCTAACCTTCCGGCACAAATGCGCAGTTATAAGAGACCTTCATGACTGGCCGCGGATTATAAGTAAAGTGTAGGTCGGAGAAGGCATTTTAGCGTCGCCACCCGGCTAAAGTGGAAAGATAAAGCCGGATGGCGGTCAAGGGTTATTCGCAGTAGCGCAAAAAACGTTGCAAGGCGCTGGAGAGATGTTTCTGCCGATGACGAATGCGCCACAGGGTACGTACCAGCCGCGGCAGCGGCGCCGCAACCTCACTTAATGTCCCTGCCTGTAGCTGTTCCTCTATAACCCGCCGCGACAGGCAGCTGATGCCCAGCCCGTGGCGCACGGCGTGTTTAATGGCTTCGGAATTGCCCAACTCCATCGCCATCTCGAATTTTGGTAAATGCGACAGCAGCAGGTAATCAACGATTTCCCGCGTGCCGGAGCCGCGCTCGCGCAGGATCCAGGGGGCGGCGGCAAGCTGCTCTAGGGTCACCGGCCCTTGCGTCAGCGGCGAGAAGGGGGCGGCGAATACCACCAGTTCATCTTCCAGCCAGGGTTCAGACACGATCTCCGTATTGTGGCATGGGCCTTCGATCAAGCCGATATCGACGCGAAAATCCAGCACCGCGGTAATCACGTCCTGACTGTTGCCGACGCTCAGTTCCAGCGGTAAATCGGGGAAGTCCCGCCGGTAGCGGGCAATCACCGCCGGCAGAATATAATTGCCGATAGTGCTGCTGGCATAAACGCGAAGCGCGCCGTTCTCTTCACGAAACAGCTGCTCAATTTCCGTGGCCTGTTCCAGCAGCGCCAGCGCGCGCGGGTAAAGCAGGCGTCCATGTTCATTCACCACCAGACGCTTGCCCACGCGATCAAAGAGCTGAACGCCAAGCTGTCCCTCCAGATCGGTCAGCGCAGCGCTGACCGCCGACTGAGACAACGCCAGCATAACCGACGCCTGGGTCGTCGAGCCGCTTTTTAACACTTCGGTGAATACTTCCAGCTGTCGCAGGGTGATGTGCATGGTCGCTTACCACTTATAAAGATTAATTATAAATATATAATCAATTTTATTTTTAAACCAGTACGCCGTAACCTTTTGTCCATCAAGAGGAGAAGGTTATGACAGAACTCACCTTAACGCATCATCGACGTACAGCGTGGCATTTTATTCCGGGGCTTGCCCTGAGCGCAGTAATTACCGGATTCGCCCTCTGGGGGGGTTCCATTCCCGCCGTGGGGGGGGCCGGGTTCAGCGCCCTCACCTTAGCGATTCTGATCGGCATGGTGATTGGCAATACCGTCTATCCGCATATCTGGAAAAGCTGTGACGGCGGCGTACTGTTCGCCAAACAACATTTATTGCGTCTGGGGATCATCCTTTACGGCTTTCGCCTGACTTTCGCCCAGATTGCCGATGTCGGGGTTAGCGGGATCGTCATTGATATCCTGACGCTCTCCAGCACCTTTATGCTGGCCTGCTTTCTGGGACAAAAAGTGTTTGGCCTGGATCGCCATACCAGCTGGCTGATTGGCGCAGGCAGCAGTATCTGCGGCGCGGCGGCGGTGCTGGCGACCGAACCGGTGGTAAAAGCGGAAGCAAGCAAAGTGACGGTGGCGGTCGCAACGGTCGTTATCTTCGGTACGCTGGCGATCTTCCTCTATCCGGCGATGTATCCGCTGCTGGCGCACTGGTTCAGCCCGGAAACCTACGGCATTTATATTGGTTCCACCATGCATGAAGTGGCGCAGGTGGTCGCTGCCGGTCATGCCATTAATCCGGATGCGGAAAACGCGGCGGTAATTGCCAAAATGCTGCGCGTAATGATGCTGGCGCCGTTCCTGATTATTCTGGCGGCCCGCGTTAAACAGCTTTCACCGGTAAGCGGCGCGGAAAAAAGCAAAATCACCATTCCGTGGTTTGCAGTTCTGTTTATTGTGGTAGCGATTTTTAACTCGTTCCATCTGCTGCCGAAAGCCGCTGTGGAGATGCTGGTCACCCTGGATACGGTCCTGCTGGCGATGGCGATGGCGGCGCTCGGACTGACCACCCACGTCAGCGCGCTGAAAAAAGCGGGTGCCAAACCGCTGCTGATGGCGCTGGTGCTGTTCATCTGGCTGATTGTCGGCGGCGGCATGATTAATCTGTTTATACACAGCGTTATAATGTAATGGATTGATTTTAAAATATTAATTTAATCTGAAAAGTAAAAATCTTCCTTTCGGGACACAGCAGAGACAGATCGTCTCTGCTGTATTGTTCGTTCTGAATGACCTGAAAAGGAAAAGAGAGCGATGAGTACAACTCAGCGCGAGCGACGCAAAGTTATTCTCAATATGGAATTCTATAGTACCGGTAAAGATCTCATTTTCTGGAGGTGGATGGATCATGCGTTACGATAAATTCCTTTCCGCGCTGCTTATCATCGCTTCACCATTGCTGGCAAATACTCAGTTGGCCGATTCCCCGACGGCGGTGCGTCTGCGTGCGGAAGCAACGCTTGAGCATCGCCTCCGCTTCTGCCGTCAATTTGAAAAGCATCAATTGAACGAAGTAAACTGGTTTGATTTCTGGCTCCAGTCGCAGTCAGTTGACGTCAGAAAAAAGGCGCTCCAGGATTTATATACGAAAGCCAATGAACGATGCTACGGCGCAGAGCGTGACGCTTACTCAATAGCGCTCATTAAATACACTGCCATTACGGGAGACAAAACGCTCCTTGATGAATGGATTCGTTTCTACTCCGAACCTCCGACGAGGGATATCCCGCTATCCATTCCTGAAGCCGAATATGAGAATCAACTCGACCGGCTTTCGCAGCTTCCGGCGTTTTACATGCCGTTTGCTCCGCTCCCGGCACTGGATGCTATTGCCCCCGACCAGGAGTTAATGCTGGAATACGCCGTTCAACAAGCGTTCGAACGCAATCCTTATATAGAAGGGCTTATCATTAACGGATTGCACATCCAGTAACGTAAAACCCCTGTAAATCCGTTATCATGCCGTTTTCCATGGCGGATTAAACAGGAGTCCTCAATGAAGTATATCGGAGCACACCTCAGCGCCGCTGGCGGTCTGGCAAACGCCGCGATTCGCGCCGCTGAAATCGACGCGACGGCCTTCGCGCTCTTTACCAAAAACCAGCGCCAGTGGCGTGCGGCCCCGCTTACCGCGCAAATCATTGATGACTTCAACGCCGCCTGCGAGAAGTACCATTACACCGCCGCGCAAATCCTGCCGCACGACAGCTATCTGATTAACCTCGGCCATCCGGTCAGCGAGGCGCTGGAAAAATCCCGCGATGCGTTTATTGATGAAATGCAGCGCTGCGAGCAGCTCGGTTTGTCGCTGCTGAACTTTCATCCGGGCAGCCACCTTCAGCAAATTCCCGAAGACGAATGTCTGGCGAAAATTGCCGAGTCGATCAATATTGCCCTCTCCCGCACGCAGGGGGTCACGGCGGTCATAGAAAATACCGCCGGACAGGGCAGCAATCTTGGTTTCAAGTTTGAACAGCTCGCGGCGATCATCGACGGCGTGGAAGATAAATCCCGCGTCGGAGTCTGCATTGATACCTGTCACGCCTTCGCGGCGGGCTACGATTTACGTTCTGCTGAACAGTGTGAAAAAACGTTTGCCGAATTTGAACGTATCGTCGGCTTTCAGTATCTGCGTGGAATGCACCTTAACGATGCCAAAAGCACATTCGGCAGCCGCGTTGACCGCTATCACAGCCTGGGGGAAGGCAATATTGGTCATGAGGCGTTCCGCTGGATTATGCAGGACCCGCGTTTCGACGGCATTCCGCTGATCCTCGAAACCATCAATCCCGATATCTGGGCGGAAGAGATCGCCTGGCTGAAAGCGCAGCAGACCGAATCGGCGGAAGCGTTACCATGAACGACAGGGAAAAACAGATCCTCAAAATCCTGCGTCGCAACCCGCTGATCCAGCAAAACGAAATTGCCGATATTTTGCAGATCAGCCGTTCACGCGTCGCCGCGCATATTATGGATTTAATGCGTAAAGGGATGATTAAAGGCAAAGGTTACATCCTCACCGAACAGGCCTATTGCGTGGTGGTGGGCGCGATTAATATGGATATTCGCGGCGTGGCGGATATCCATTATCCGCAGGCGGCGTCGAACCCCGGCACCATCCAGTGCTCTGCGGGCGGCGTCGGGCGTAATATCGCCCATAACCTCGCCCTGCTGGGTCGCGACGTGCATCTGATATCCGCTGTCGGCAGCGATTTTTACGGCGAAACCCTGCTGGAACAGACGCGACAGGCAGGGGTGAATATCTCCAGCTGTATCCGGCTGCACGGGCATAACACCGCCACCTATCTCTCCATCGCCAGCCAGCAGGAAGAAACGGTACTGGCAATCAACGATACCCATATCCTGCAACAGCTGACGCCGCAGCTGCTGAACAGCTCCCGCGATTTGATCCGTCATGCCGGCGTGGTGCTGGCCGACTGCAATCTGACGCCAGAAGCCATTGAGTGGGTCTTTACGGTTGCCGATGATATTCCGGTGTTTATCGATACGGTTTCCGAGTTCAAGGCCAGCAAGGTGAAAAGCTGGCTTTCGCGCATCCATACCCTGAAACCGACGCAAAAAGAGCTGGAAATTTTATGGGGCCATCCTGTTCACAGCGAAGCGGAGCGGGTCGCCGCCGTTAACGCCCTGCATCAGCAGGGCGTACAGCAGATTTTTGTCTGTCTGGAAGATGAGTCGGTATTTTGCAGCGCCAAAGGCGGCGAACAGTTCCTGCTCACTCCGCCTGCGCATACGGTGGTGGACAGCTTCGGCGCCGACGACGGCTTTATGGCAGGGCTTATATACAGCTTCCTCGAAGGCAGCGATTTTCGGGAAAGCGCCAGGTTCGCGATGGCCTGCGCGGCGTTATCCCGCGCCAGCGTCAGCATCAACAACCCCACCCTTTCCGCCGATAACGCCGTTTATCTCTTAACGCACAGCGCCTGAGCGCGCTGTGCTCTCAGGCCGGATACGACGCGAAGCGTCGCTATCCGGCACTGTCCGCTACGCCAACCCGATAAAGAACCCGGCGATTGTCGCGCTCATCAGGTTAGAGAGCGTGGCTGCCGCCAGCGCCCGCATCCCTAACTGCGCAATTTCCGGCGCGCGTCGGGGAGAAATTGCCGAGAACGCCCCGACGACCACGCCAATAGAGCCAAAGTTAGCGAACCCACAGAGCGCAAAGGAGATGATGGCGATAGTTTTTACATCCAGCGTGCTACCGGCCTGTAACCAGGGTGAGAAGTTCAGATAGGCGACAAACTCATTAATCGCCAGCTTCTGGCCGATCAGGCTTCCGGCCAGGGTCGCATCGCTCCAGTCAACGCCCATAATCCACGCCAGCGGCGCGAGAATGTAACCAAAAATGCCTTCAAGCGTGGCTTCCCCGTAGCCAAACCAACCGCCAATTCCGCCGATAATGCCGTTAATCAGCGCGATGATCGCCACAAACGCCATCACCACCGTCGCCACGCCGGCTGCGATCTTCAGTCCGGTCATCGCGCCGCTGGCCGCCGCTTCAATAATGCTTTTGGGCGGCGTTTCGGTGAACGACAAATTATCAAAGGTGACCTGTGATTCTTCCGTCGCCGGACTCAGTATCCGGGCAAACAGGATGCCGCCCGGAATGGCCATTAACGATGCGGCCAGCAGATAGTCGATCGGTACGCCCATGCCGGCATAGCCAATCATCATCGATCCGGCAATGGAGGCCATCCCGCTGCAAATGGCGGTAAACAGTTCATTACGGTTGAGACGGTCAATAAACGGCTTCACAATCGCCGGGATCTCGTTCTGGCCGAGGAAAATGGTGGTGACCGCCACGAACGATTCGATTTTGCTGATATTCAGCGCTTTCTGGAAAATGCCGCCGAGGATACGGATCAGCAGCCCCATCACGCCGATGTAGTAAAGCAGGCTGATTAGCGCCGTAACAAAGATAATGGCGGGCAGCACCCGAAAGGCGAAAATAAATCCTGCGCCGTCAAACAGGACATCCATTTTGGGGCCGACCAGCGAGCCAAAAATAAATGCGCTGCCCGCGTCGCTGTAGGACATCACTTTATGTACGCCCAGCGCGGCCTGCTCCACCAGCCATTTTCCCGGTGGAAAATAGAGCATAATCCCGCCGATGGCGATTTGCAGAACCAGCGCCGCCCCCACGGTGCGCAGGCTTATCCGCTTTTTGTTGACTGACAATAACCAGGCGATCGCCAGCAATACCACCATCCCCACAAGACTTCTCATTATGTCCATAATGATTTCCCTTCATGCCAGGAAACCCGGCGCCAGGCCGGGTTCAGGTAAGTTCGGGCGACCGCACCCTGCCCGTGCGTGTTTATCAGACGAGACGCTGGTACTCTTTCGCAATCTCGCAGGCCAGTACGGCATTGTTGAACACCAGCTGGATGTTTGACTTCAGGCTGTCGCCGCCCGTCAGCTCCGCCACGCGCGCCAGCAGGAACGGCGTACTCTCTTTACCCACCACGCCCTGCTCTTCGGCTTCCCTGACCGCCTGGTCAATAGCGGCGTTGATTTCTTCTTCCGCCATCGCATACGCTTGCGGAATGGGATTCGCCACCACCAGACCGCCGTTCAGACCGGTCTGCCACTTCACCGCCATCGCCCGGGCAATCTCCTGCGCGCTGTCGAGACGAATACTGACCTCAAACGGGCTGCTACGGCAGAAAAATGCCGGCAGCGCTTTGGTCTGATAGCCAATTAACGGCACGCCGAAGGTTTCTAAATATTCGGTGGTTAAACCGAGATCGAGAATGGATTTCGCACCCGCGCAAACCACCGCCACACTGGTATGCGCCAGCTCCTGTAAATCGGCGGAAATATCAAACGTGCGTTCAGCGCCACGATGTACGCCGCCAATTCCGCCGGTAGCAAAGACTTTAATTCCGGCCAGCGCGGCAATAATCATTGTCGATGCGACGGTCGTTGCGCCATTTTTTCCGGCGGCCACCACAAACGGTAAATCACGGCGGCTCACCTTCGCGACGTTATGCCCTTCGCGTCCTAATAATTCAATTTCGTCTTTGCTCAGGCCTACTTTCATCACGCCGTTAATAATGGCGATAGTTGCCGGAACCGCGCCATGCTGACGAATAGTTTCTTCAACTTCGATTGCCGTTTGCGCATTTTGTGGGAAAGGCATACCGTGAGAAATTATCGTCGACTCCAGCGCCACCACAGGCTGGTTATTATTTAAAGCTTCCTGTACTTCTGGAGAAATATGGAATAGTTGCGGTGAAAGCGTTAATTCAGACATTCAGTGTTCTCCACTAGCGTTTTAACGTTCGTAACGGATAATTCAGGGTTATTGGTATATTCACTGGCTAACGCCATCGACGAACACCCTTGGGCAAAGCGAATGGCATCCACAAACGGCATTCCCTCCACCCAGCAGGCGGCAAGTCCGGCCATCATGGCATCGCCCGCGCCGGTGACGTTGACTACCCGGGTTTTTATCGGCGGCGACCAGCCGCTCTCGCCCTGTTTTTCGCTGTAATACACCCCGTCGCCACCCATGCTGAGCACCAGCCGGTTCAGCCCATGCTCATGAAACCAGGCCGCCACCTTCGCGACGTCCTCACGTCCGGCGAGCGCAATGCCGCTGAGGGTTTCCGCCTCCAGACGATTGGGTTTGAGGGTGTGGATCTGCGATAAACGGTGGCGAATTTTGCCGCATTTCCATGCCGATACCGGGTCAACAAACACCGGCGCATCGCCTGCATTCTCCAGCAGCCACTCAAGCGCCTGCTCGCTAATATTGCAGTCCGCAACAATGACCTTCGCGCCGCGGATAAAGTCAGTGTGCTGCGCAAGAAAGGCGGCGGATATATGTTCGGTAATACTCATATCATTAATCGCCACCAGCATTTCGCCGGTATTATCGAGAAGCGATAAATAACTTGAGGTACTCTCTCCCGGAACGATTAAACACTTGTCAACCTGCACCCCGGACTGATGAGTTTGCGCTAACAGCGAGCGGCCATAAAAATCATCGCCCACGGCGGTCATCAGCCAGCAATGCTTTCCCAGTAAAGCGAGATTATGCGCAATATTGCGCCCCACGCCGCCCGGCGTGAATTTTATTTTTCCCGGATTAGAATCCGCATAATTTAGTGAAGCCAGCGAATATCCGGCAACATCCATATTCGCTGAACCAATGGTAATGATATATTCCTTTTCGCGCATAGCACGCCCTCTGGTAAAGAAATACCATAACAATGAGAGTACAAAGAGTGCCGCAAGCTCCGGTAAAAAAATTATTAGAGCATATGTTTAATATCAAACACGTGTTTATGGTAAACCTGTTTTTATGAAAGTAAACGGGCTGACAAGCGCAAAAACTGGCAGTTATGAACAAAGTCACAATTTTTAATAGCTCGCGTATGCAGGAATGATGAAGAGTGAGAGAAGGGACACAAAACGGCGCAAAAAAAGGGCAGAGAAGACTCTGCCCTGACAGGAAAGGTAAAATCAGGCCGCTTTCGCAGCGATCTCTGCTTCCGGACGTTTCAGGAAGGCATAGGCCAGACCGGCCACCAGCGTACCGGCGACAATCGCCAGCAGATAGCCCAGCACCGGGCTAATCGCGCCGGGGATCAGCAGAACAAACAGACCGCCGTGCGGCGCCATCAGCTTCGCGCCTACCGCCATAGAGATTGCCCCCGTCAGCGCGCCGCCGACGATACAGCAAGGCAGAACGCGCATCGGATCGCGGGCGGCAAACGGAATCGCCCCTTCGGTGATAAAACAGAGGCCGAGAACCAGCGCCGCTTTTCCGCCTTCCTGCTGCGCCTTATCGAATTTACGTCGCGCAACGATCGTCGCCAGGCCCAGCGCCAGCGGCGGCACCATGCCGGCGGCCATAATCGCCGCCATCGGCGCGTAGGTTTGCGTACTGAGCAGACCGACGCCAAAGGCGTATGCCGCTTTGTTGACCGGGCCGCCCATGTCGGTGCACATCATCCCGCCGAGAATTGCGCCCAGCAGCACCGCGTTGGCGGTTCCCATGGTTTGCAGCCAGTGGGTCAGACCAGCAAGGATCCCGGCAACTGGTTTACCGATGAGATAGATCATCGCCAGACCCACCACCAGGCTGGAGATCAGCGGAATGATCAGAATGGGCTTCAGCGCTTCCATACTCTGCGGCAGTTTCAGCTGCGTACTGATGCCTTTTGCCACGTACCCGGCAAGGAAGCCGGCGATGATGCCGCCAATAAAGCCGGAACCGGTGCTGACAGCCAGCATCCCGCCAATCAGACCCGGCGTCAGGCCAGGGCGATCGGCAATCGAAAACGCGATGTAACCCGCCAGTACCGGCACCATCAGCGCGAACGCGGAGTCGCCGCCAATCTTCATCAGCGCCGCCGCCAGCGTACCTTCCACTTTGAAGGCTTCAATACCAAAGACAAATGAAAGCGCGATGCACAGGCCGCCCGCCACCACCATCGGCAGCATGTAGGAGACGCCCGTGAGCAGGTGACGATAGGCGCCAGCGCTCTCTTTTTTCCCTTCCGCAGCAGCACTCTGCGCTTTTGCGGCGGGCTGATACGGCGTTGCTTCCGCCACCGCTTTATCCAGCTCCTGAGCGGTTTTCTTCAGCGCCAGGCCGGTAGAGGTGCGGTACATCGGCTTACCGGCAAACTTTGCCAGATCCACTTCAATGTCTGCCGCGACGATCACCAGATCGGCCTGCGCCACCTCTTCCGGCGTAATGGCATTGCCTGCGCCAACGGAACCACGGGTTTCAACCTTTACCCACCAGCCGCGTTTTTTCGCTTCGGTTTCAATGGCTTCTGCCGCCATAAAGGTATGCGCGACGCCGGTCGGACAGGCCGTTACCGCCACCACGCGTTTTGGACCGCTGGAGGACGCGACCGCTGTCGCTGCAACCGGCGCGCTGTACGGTTTAGCGTGCCCTTTGGCTTCACTGAGAAACAGTTCAGGGTGGGCGACCGCGCGGGCAATATCGCCCAGCCACACCTTTTTGCCGTTCAGCGCGCTGTCCTGCGGAATCTGGTCGCCCAGCACGATCGCCAGCTCAGCGTCGTTCGGGTTATCGATAATCTCCAGATGTGCTTTTTGTGCCGCCGCGCCAAGCAGGGTTTTCGCCATATAAGCGCGGGCCTGCCCGAGGTTAGCGTCAATAATCAGCAGCGTTTTCATTGTGCCTCTCCTGCTGTCAGTTAAACGGTTGTAAGTCGACGCGCGCCATCATTGCGGCCAACTGAGGACGATCGGTAATGCCCACATTGCTCTGACTGACCGCCAGCGCGGCAACGGCAGTCGCCAGACGCAGCGTATGTTCACTGGATTCACGCATCAGCAGGCCATAAATCAGGCCGCCGACCATCGAGTCGCCTGCGCCCACGGTGCTCACAACATCCACCGCTGGCGGTCTGGCAATCCACTCGCCTGACGCATTCACCCACAGCGCGCCTTCCTCGCCAAGAGAGATCACCACGTGGGCGATGCCCTGTTCACGCAGCGCGTGCGCCGCTTCGATAACGTCTTTCATTTCCGGCAGCTTACGACCCGCCCAGATTTCCAGCTCGCGGCGGTTGGGTTTCACCAGCCACGGCGCGGCCTTCAGGCCTGCGACCAGCGCTTCGCGGCTACTGTCAAAGATAATGCAAGGACACTGGCTGCGCAGGCGCGTCATCCAGTCGGTGAAGGCTTCCGGCGTAACGCCAGCCGGCAGGCTACCGCTGACGCAGACCATGTCGAACTGACCGAGCCAGCTCAGGGAATCATTAACAAAGCGATCCCAGTCGGCGGGGGTGACGTCAAAGCCGGAGAAATTGAAGTCGGTAACTTCGCCGTCTTTTTCCGTCAGCTTCACGTTGATACGGGTACGCCCCTGCACCACCTGAAAACGGTTGGCGATGCCCAGCTCGCTGAACAGCTGCTGAAAACCGTCCTGGTTATCTTTGCCGAGGAAGCCGCCCACGGTGACGTCAATGCCGAGATCTTTCAGCACTTTGGCAACGTTGATGCCCTTGCCCGCCGCGTGCAGGCCGGTGGTTTTCACCAGGTTAACCTCACCGCGCTCAATTTCCGGGCAGAAGCCCACCAGATCGTAGGCCGGGTTCAGGGTGATAGTGGCAACACGTCTGCTCATTATGCGCCCTCCCCAAGACCGGCGGCGATGGCGTCGCCGATCGCTTTCAGCGCCTGTTCAGCATCTGCGCCCTGTGCGGTAAAGCGCAGGCGATGTCCTTTCTTCACCCCTAACGCCACAACTTTCATCAGGCTACGGCCATTAGCCGGTTTGCCGGTTCCATCAAGGTTTGTCACGGTAATTTCACTGTTAAATTGTTTAATCGTATTGACCAGCATGGTCCCCGGACGGGCATGTAAACCATGCTCGTTGCGCACGACAAATTCAGCGCTCAGCAGCGAATCGGTCAGCGCGTCATCGCTGGTCAGCAGAGCCAGCAGGGTCGCGGCATCGGCGTTCAGCAAACGGTCAGCTTTATTGTCGAGCAGCAGATCGCCCAGACGCTTCAGCACGGCCACTGGCCGATCGTCAGCCATCGCCACGGTCAGCAGTAGCGCCGCTTTTTCGCCTTCCACCTCAAACGCGTTCGCGGCCCGGCTAACGGCAATCGCGCTGCGCAGGTTGCCTTCGGCGCTGTCGCTCAGCCAGACGCCCTGCCCCAGATTCATCGGCTGCTCGTTAATCGCTTTTGCAACGAACGCGGCATCCACCGCCCCCGCTTCTTTCAGACGCGCGGCGTTCAGCGCCTGTAGCGTCACCAGGGAACTGGCCGCCACATCCAGCGTCAGCGTGTCGTTGTCCAGCTTCAGCTGTTCGCTCTGCTTTTCGCCCATCAGCAGCGCCCGCAGCTCTTCAGCAGTAGCGGCGGTTTTCAGCTGTTCAGCAACGGAATCATCGCTTAACACATGCGTCAGCTGACGCAGCAGCCCGAGATGCTCATCGGAGCTGGCGGCGATGCCAATCGCCACATAAGCCACCTGGCCTTCCCCCCAGGTTACGCCCTGCGGAAACTGAAAGACCTGTACGCCGGTTTTCAGCACCTGGTCGCGCGTGTCGGTGGTGCCGTGGGGGATCGCAATCCCGTTGCCGAGAAAAGTGGAGGTTTGCTGCTCGCGCGCGAGCATACCGTCAACATAGCCTTCAGCCACGTTGCCCGCCTGCACTAAGGCCATCGCAACCTGACGAATAGCCTCCTGTTTGTCTCCGGCCTGCTCGCCGGGATGGATGTCCTGAACGGATAACTGGAACATGGTTCTCCTCTCCTGCCAAATTGAAACGATTCAGCTTATATGAGAAAAAAGGCGCGTACCGGCTTCATTCACGGAAACAAGGCAGCGCTGAAACGTTTCAAGAAGTCTTGCGCTTTACGCTCCAGCACGCAAGTAATGGGTGGTTTTTGATCGCAAAAATTAGATCTGCTGCACAGATTCGCGCCATTGCTTACATGCTGCTGAAGACAGCAGCGCATCGTTTCGTCTAGGCTTCAGCAGCGTCAGCAAAATGAAAAACGGAATGAAATGCCATTTTGATTTTTCGTGTCGAATTTGATTCAGGCATCTGTTTATTTGTCGTCAGGCGGCGTAAACTCCGCGTCTCGTCACATCATTGATACTGAACCATGCATAACACCCCCGCTGCCGCCACGCCAAAAGCGTTCGACCTGACGTCTACGGCCTTCCTTATTGTCGCCTTTCTCACCGGCATCGCTGGTGCGCTCCAGACCCCGACGCTGAGCCTTTTTCTCACCGATGAAGTTCATGCGCGTCCGGCCATGGTGGGGTTCTTTTTTACCGGCAGCGCCGTGATCGGCATTCTGGTGAGCCAGTTTCTGGCGGGTCGTTCAGATAAAAAAGGCGATCGTAAAAAGCTGATCGTCTTCTGCTGCGTGCTGGGGATGCTGGCCTGCGTGTTATTCGCCTGGAACCGCAACTACTTTATCCTGCTGTTCGTTGGGGTGTTTCTCAGCAGCTTCGGCTCAACCGCCAACCCGCAGATGTTTGCGCTGGCCCGCGAGCACGCCGACCGCACCGGGCGCGAAGCGGTGATGTTCAGCTCTATTCTGCGCGCGCAGGTATCGCTGGCCTGGGTAATTGGTCCGCCGCTGGCCTACGCGCTGGCGATGGGCTTTAGCTTCACGGTGATGTATCTGAGCGCGGCGGTAGCGTTCGTCGTCTGCGGCATGATGGTTTGGTTCTTTTTGCCGTCGATGCGCAAAGAGTCCACGCTGGCGACCGGCACGCTGGAAGCGCCCCGCCGCAACCGCCGCGATACGCTGCTGCTGTTTGCGATCTGCACTTTAATGTGGGGCACCAATAGCCTGTACATCATTAATATGCCGCTGTTTATCATTAATGAACTACATCTTCCGGAGAAGCTGGCGGGCGTAATGATGGGCACCGCCGCCGGGCTGGAAATCCCAACTATGCTGATCGCGGGCTACTTCGCCAGACGTCTCGGTAAACGACTGCTGATGTGCATCGCCGTCGCCGCTGGCTTTTGCTTCTATGGGGGGATGCTGCTCGCCCACTCGCCGATAGTGCTGCTGGGCTTACAGCTGCTGAACGCCATTTATATCGGCATTCTCGGCGGTATCGGCATGCTCTATTTTCAGGATTTGATGCCCGGCCAGGCGGGTTCCGCCACCACCCTTTATACCAATACCATCCGCGTGGGCTGGATTATCGCCGGTTCGCTGGCGGGGATTGCCGCCGAGCTCTGGAACTACCACGCCGTATTCTGGTTTGCGCTGGTGATGATTATCGCCACGATGGCGTGCCTGGCGCGGATTAAGGACGCTTAAGGCGCGGTCAGCGCTTCCAGTTCGATAAGCCAGGTCATCGCCTGTTCTGCCGATGCGCCACACATTTCGGCACTCGGCTGTAGCCCCGCGCAGACTTTCGGGCGCAGCGGCGAGCCGAAAATTTTACACCGCTGACGTTCGTCAAGCTGAACGCATGGCGTGTTGGCAGGCTTGCCGTTGGGCATTCCGGGGATGGGGCTGGAAATGGATGGGGCGGTGCAACACGCTCCGCAATCCGGACGGCATTCCATACAGACTCTCTTTTATGACCTGAAGTATGACGGATATGTCATCCGGAAAGGGACAGTATCACCTTTTATCCACCGGTAAAAGCGTGAATTCCGCTTGCCTGAATGGCCCGGCGCGAGTAGTTTGACGCGATAATTTTAGCTAATCTCCACAACAGGATCTTTTCGATGCCAAGAGCGAACGAAATCAAAAAAGGTATGGTACTGAACTACAACGGCAAGCTGCTGATTGTGAAAGATATTGATATTCAGTCCCCCACCGCCCGCGGCGCTGCCACGCTGTATAAAATGCGCTTTTCCGACGTCCGCACCGGGCTGAAGGTTGAAGAGCGTTTTAAAGGCGATGACATCGTTGATACCGTCACCCTGAACCGTCGTGGCGTCGATTTCTCTTATATCGATGGCAATGAATATGTGTTCATGGATAAAGAAGACTACACCCCGTATACCTTCACCAAAGATCAGATTGAAGATGAGCTGCTGTTTATGCCGGAAGGCGGTATGCCGGATATGCAGGTTCTGCTCTGGGACGGCCAGCTGCTGGCGCTTGAACTGCCGCAGACGGTGGATCTGGAAATCGTGGAAACCGCGCCGGGCATTAAAGGCGCTTCAGCCAGCGCGCGCAACAAGCCCGCTACGCTGAGCACGGGTCTGGTGATTCAGGTGCCGGAATACCTGAGCGCCGGAGAGAAAATCCGTATCCATATCGAAGAGCGTCGTTATATGGGGCGCGCGGACTAATCCGGGAAAGTGCCGGATGGCGGCGTAAACGCCTTATCCGTATATGGACACCTCCCGTTATGCAAGCCACTAATCATGTTTTGTGTAACGGGAGTAAGATGCTTTCGTATATCCGGCCTTTCTTTCGGCACCGTCGTGCCCGGCCATGATGTTATCTGCACACCTGGTTCCATTCGGCCTGACGGCTTTGCTTCGCAGGGAGCCTTCGGATAAACCGGAGTTTTCAGGTGTCGGTCTTACCTGTTACACATTTGTGCTTAATGACTCTGCAATCTCACGACAGGATTATTCTTTTCTCTCACTCTTACCGTTTCGTTCTACATCACGCGATATTCTTCTTCCCGACTCAGCACGGCCCACGCGATACGGGCATTTTTGTTCGCCATGGCGACCGTTGCGACATTCCTGTTACGTCTTTCTGCCACTGACTGCAGCCACTGGCTTCGACGGTCTTCCTTGTTACCGCAGGCATTCAGTACTGCACGCGCTCCGTGGATCAGCAGCGTTCGCAGGTAGCTGTCACCCCGCTTACTGATGTGACCCAGCCGGTTTTTTCCGCCGCTTGAGTGCTGCCCGGGAACCAGCCCCAGCCAGGCCGCCATTTCACGTCCGTTTTTAAACTGTCTTGCATTACCCACTGCTGCAACCAGCGCGCTGGCGGTTACCGGGCCAATCCCGCTGATCTCCTGAAGCCGCCTGATACGGTCATCGTCCTGCGCCAGCTGTTTAAGCCGCCGGTCATAACGCGCCAGTCGGTCATCCAGTATCTGCAATTCCTCCGCTAACTCGCACAGCAGACGGATAAAGCGGTTATCCCATTGTTCCTGCTGAGAAAGTATCTCCGGCAGTGCTCGTCTGAGCGCGGCAAGCCCGACAGGAAGCACAAGGCCAAACTCGCCCAGCATGCCGCGTATCTCGTTGCTGAGCGCCGTTCTGTCGCGAAGCAGGCGGGCACGAACCCGGTGCTCTGCCTGCATGCTCTGTTGCGCTTCAGATTTAACGGCAACATAGCGCATACCGGGCCTGCTGACGGCCTCGCAGATAGCTTCGGCATCATTGGCATCGTTTTTGTTGCCCTTCAGATAAGGCTTAACGAACCGGGGCGGGATAATACGGACAGAGTGCCCGAGTCGGGTCAACTCTCTGGCCCAGTAATGCGAGGAGCCGCAGGCTTCGATACCAATAAGACAGGGCTCAAGCCGGGCGAAAAAGACAAGCATCTGTGAACGGCGCAGTGTTTTACGGAGAACAACGCGTTCATGGTGATCAACGCCATGAAGCTGAAAAACCAGCTTTGCGAGATCGAGGCCAATACGTTTAATATTCATGTGGACACCTCCCCCTGGGAACTGAAGTTAACACCTCAGTCTGGCACTAATGATGCCGTAAGGTGGGAGGTGTCCATCACATCGGCCTGCATACTTGTCAAAACACTGCCGGATGGCGGCGTAAACGCCTTATCCGGCCTACGTACTTGCCAAAACACTGCCGGATGGCGGCGCAAATGCCTTATCCGGCCTACGTACTTGCCAAAACATTGCCGGATGGCGGCATAAACGCCTTATCCGGCCTACGTACTTGCCAAAACATTGCCGGATGGCGGCGTAAACGCCTTATCCAGCCTACATACTCGTCAAAACATTGCCGGATGGCGGCATAAATGCCTTATCCGGCCTACGTACTTGTCAAAACACTGCCGGATGGCGGCATAAACGCCTTATCCGGCCTACGTAATTGCCAAAACATGCCGGATGGCGCGGCCTACGTTTTCGCTGTAGATACTGTTATCGCCTGCAAGCTTTTTTATTTTCCGCCTTACCGGATTGCAGGCATACCAGTCACAGCGCCGTCAGGCGCTGTTTTTTCATCCCTTCCACCATATTTTACGCTGCTACCGGATTATGCCGGGACGCATCGAACGGCACGCCTGACTTCAGAACACCGTACGCCACCTGCGCCAGCTTGCGCATCATCGCACCGATTATCACTTTCCCTTTTTTACCGTTCCCTGCCAGACGGTCACGGAACGCTCTTCCCCATTCCGTTTTACTTACCGCCACCATCGCAGGCATATACAGCGCCCTGCGAAGCGACGCATGTCCGGCTTTACTCATCCGGCTGGCCCTGTTCACACTGCTGCCTGATTCATACCGCCGCGGCGTCAGACCCGCAAAAGCGGCGAACTGCCTGGCATGGGTGAAGCGCTCCTTCAGACCGGTATAAGCCAGTAATACCGCGGACGTTTTCTCCCCGATGCCCGGGATACTTTCCAGCAGCTTCCTGCGGTGCTTCATATCCGGGTCATCATCCGTCAGGTCCTTTATCTGCTTTTCGATGCGCTTAAGTTCGGCATGAAGCCACAGCAGATGGGCGTCTATACTCGGACGCTGCACCTCACGCGCTGTCTCCAGGCGGTTCAGCTCCTGCGTGTGCATGTCCGTCAGCGACTGATGGCGCAGCACCAGAGCCCGCAGGGCCCGTTCAACCGGATGCGGGGCTTCCCACGCCGGAGGGCGCTTCTGACGACAGAACTCTGCCAGCATACGGGCATCCACTGCATCGGTTTTGCTGCGCAGACCTTCACTCTGTGCAAAGGCTTTACCCAGGGCGGGGTTGATGACGGAGACGGTGTAACCGGCATCACTGAGATGAGCGGCAACGTCTTCCATATACGTACTGGTGGCTTCCATGCAGATATGTGCCGGTGCCACGCGATGACCGCTGAGCCAGCGGAGAAGTTCGTCGTGGCCCTTCGGGGTGTTGGCAAATTTTTTGCTGCGGTGACGGCCATCAGGCCGCAACACATCGACATCCAGCTTAGCTTTAGAGACATCGATACCGATAAAATGAAGTTCCTGTTCCATAGTGAGACCAGCCTTGTGAATGCGGATTACCGGGAAAACCGGTCCATGATACTGTCCGGTTTGTCACTTGTGGAGAACGGCGGTCCGCTGCATAAATCTACGTCACAGGTTATTAGCCTGAGGCCTGATACGGCATGCGGACCGCATGGCAGAGAGAACTGGCCGGTTCTCCCTGCACTGAAGGGATAATACAAGGCCTGATAAGCGCAGCGCCATCAGGCAAACTTACGCGCTATTACAGCAGGTCGGGGAAGCGGATCTTCTTCAGCGCCAGCTCAACGCCGCGCACTTCCGCCAGGCCTTTCAGACGACCGATCGCGGAATATCCCGGATTGGTTTTCTTATGCAAATCGTCCAGCATCTGATGTCCATGGTCAGGACGCATCGGAATCGGGCGTAAATCTCCCGCCTTCTTCCTGCGCTGCTCCTCGCTCAGAATCGCCGTCACTACGGCGACCATGTCGACATCCCCTTGCAGGTGCGCGCCTTCGTGGAAGGTTTTCGGATTCTCTTCACGGCAGGTGGCGCGCAGGTGCGTAAAGTGAATGCGATCGCCAAAGGTTTCAATCATCTTAACCAGATCATTATCCGCGCGCACGCCGTAGGAACCGGTGCACATGGTGAATCCGTTGTTAATGCTGTCGACCGTCTCTTTCAGCCACTGCATATCTTCAATGGTTGAAACAATGCGCGGCAGGCCGAGGATCGGACGCGGCGGATCGTCCGGATGAACGGCCAGACGCACGCCCACCTCTTCCGCCACCGGCACAATCGCGCGCAGGAATACCGCCATGTTTTCACGCAGATCGTCTTTGCTGATGCCGTCGTACTCCGCCAGGCGCGCACGGAACTGATCGAGGGTATAGCCCTCTTCCGCCCCCGGCAGGCCGGCAATAATATTACGGGTCAGCTTTTCGATATCCGCTTCGCTCATGGCGTTGAAATAGTCCAGCGCCTGACGCCGTTCCTCTTCACTGTAATCCGCTTCTGCGCCTGCTCGTTGCAGGATATGCAGCTCGAAGGCGGCAAAGGCGATCTGGTCGAAACGCAGCGCTTTTGAGCCGTCCGGCAACTGGTATTCCAGATCGGTACGCGTCCAGTCGAGGATCGGCATAAAGTTGTAGCAAACGGTATCAATGCCGCAGGCCGCCAGATTACGGATGCTCTGCTGGTAGTTGGCAATCCAGGTCTGATACTGTCCGGAGCGGGTTTTAATCTCTTCATGCACAGGAATGCTTTCGACCACGGACCAGGTGAGCCCTTTTTCAGCCAGCATCGCCTGACGCTTTTTGATCTCTTCAACCGGCCATACTTCGCCGTTTGGAATATGGTGCAATGCGGTCACAACGCCCGTTGCGCCAGCCTGACGCACATCATCAAGCGATACCGGATCGTTTGGACCGTACCAACGCCAGGTTTGTTCCATTGTTCACCTCACAAGTTGTTATACCAAAACAGGGTCATTTAATGACGACTACCATACAGGCTTCTGCCTGCCGATCAATCCGGGGCGCATCATTGATTGATCCAGCTCACATTCCCCGGAATAATTCGGCTTACCAATTTAATTTGTTGTCATATAACTTTACACTGACACTGTTAATTTACGGTTAATCAGGTGTTTATTAAATGACAACAATTGCTTCAGCAACCCTGCCGGATGGCGTCCGCACGCCGCACTATGACCGCAGCCAGCTAAAATCGCGTATCGTGCATTTTGGCTTTGGCGCTTTTCACCGCGCCCACCAGGCGCTGCTGACTGACCGGGTGCTGAATACGCAAGGCGGCGACTGGGGCATTTGCGAGATCAGTTTATTCAGCGGCGATGTCCTTATGCGCCAGCTCCGCGCACAGGATCATTTATATACCGTGCTGGAAAAAGGGGCGGACGGCAATCAGGCGATTATCATCGGCGCGGTCAACGAATGTCTGAACGCGAAGCTGGATTCGCTTGCCGCCATTATTGAAAAATTCTGCGAACCGCAGGTGGCGATCGTCTCGCTGACCATCACCGAAAAAGGTTACTGTATCGACCCGGCGACGGGCGCCCTCGATCTGAATAATGAGCGCATTATTCACGATCTCAACTCGCCAGAGTCCCCGCACTCCGCGCCCGGTATTCTGGTTGAAGCGCTGGCCCGTCGCCGGGAACGGGGTTTAGCGCCTTTCTCCGTCCTCTCCTGCGATAACATCCCTGACAACGGCCACGTGGTCAAAAACGCCGTACTGGGAATGGCGGAAAAGCGCTCTCCTGAGCTGGCCGCATGGATTCGCGAACGCATCAGCTTTCCCGGCACGATGGTTGACCGGATAGTACCCGCCGCGACGGATGAATCGCTGGCGGAAATTACCGACCAGCTGGGCGTTGCCGACCCGTGCGCCATCAGCTGCGAGCCGTTTATCCAGTGGGTGGTTGAAGATAACTTTGTCGCCGGACGTCCGGCCTGGGAAAGCGCGGGCGTGCAGATGGTCGACGACGTGCAGCCTTGGGAAGAGATGAAGCTGCGGATGCTGAACGGCAGCCACTCGTTCCTCGCCTGGCTCGGCTATCTTTCCGGCTTCCGGCATATTAATGAATGTATGCAGGACAGCGCCTTCCGCGAAGCCGCATTTCGCCTGATGATGGACGAACAGGCGCCGACGCTGCGTATTACCGACGTGGATCTCACCGGCTATGCCGAAAGTTTAATCGCCCGTTTCGCCAATCCGGCGCTGAAGCATAAAACCTGGCAAATCGCGATGGACGGCAGCCAGAAGCTGCCGCAGCGAATGCTGGCGGGCATCCGCATCCATTTGCAGCGCGGCAGCGTGTGGCCGCTGCTGGCGCTGGGCGTCGCCGGATGGATGCGCTACGTCAGCGGTACGGATGACGCTGGCGAACAAATTGACGTTCGCGATCCGCTGATCGATAAAATCCGCGCCCGGGTCGCAGGTAGCGAGGAGCATGAGCGGGTGGCGAGCCTGCTGACGTTGCAGGAAATTTTCGGCGACGATCTCCCCAAAAACCCAACATTTGTTACGGCTATTGAAACAGCCTGGCAGCAGATCGCGCTGCACTGCGCGCATCAGGCGGTAATCAATACGTTAAAAAATTAACAATTTCTGCCATTAAGGCGAACGAACGTCCTCTTCGTTCGCCCCGACCTTCTCTTTTCCGCTATTCTTCGCCAGGATTAAGGCATATCGTTACGACATATGATTGTGGAGCAGGCGTGACTAAAACTAACCTCATCACCGGTTTCCTCGGCAGCGGAAAAACCACTTCTATCCTTCATTTATTAGCGCACAAGCCTCCCGCGGAAAAATGGGCGGTGCTGGTCAATGAGTTCGGCGAGGTCGGCATCGACGGCGCGCTGCTGGCGGATAGCGGCGCATTGCTGAAAGAGATCCCCGGCGGTTGTATGTGCTGCGTCAACGGCCTGCCGATGCAGGTTGGCCTGAATACCCTGCTGCGGCAGGGAAAGCCGGATCGCCTGCTGATCGAACCGACCGGGCTGGGTCACCCGAAACAGATCCTCGACCTGCTTACCGCCCCGGTATACGAGCCGTGGATCGACCTTCGAGCCACCCTGTGCATTCTCGATCCGCGCCTGCTGCTGGATGAAAGCAGCCGGAATAATGACAATTTCCGCGACCAGCTGGCGGCGGCGGACATCATCGTGGCAAATAAAACCGACCGCGCGACCGCCGAAAGTGAAAGCGCGCTGCGCGCCTGGTGGCAGCAAAACGGCGGCGATCGCCAGCTCGTCCAGGCCGATCACGGGCAGATTGACGGCCAGCTGCTGGATTTGCCGCGTCGAAACCTGCGGGAACTCCCTGCCAGCGCGGCGCACGCGCACAGCCATCAGGAAAAAAGAGGACTGGCGGCGCTGAGTCTGCCCGCGCAGCAGCGCTGGCGACGCAGCCTGAACAGCGGCCAGGGACATCAGGCCTGCGGCTGGATTTTCGACGCCGATACCATTTTCGATACCATCGGCTTACTGGAGTGGGCGCGTCTGGCGCCGGTCGGGCGGGTAAAGGGGGTGATGCGCATCCCGGAAGGTCTGGTACGGATTAACCGCCAGGGCGAGGATCTCCATATTGAAACGCAGAACGTGGCGCCGCCGGACAGTCGCATTGAGCTTATTTCAGCCAGCGAAGCCGACTGGAACGGACTACAAAGCGCGTTGTTGAAGCTTCGTTTAACTGAGCAGGCGTAATGTTCCGCACTTTGTTAAAAAAATGAAAGATGTAAATATGAAAACCCGGTTGTCACAGATACTTTTGCTGAACGTTGCAGGCCTGACCTTATTCATGAGCTGGTATCTTCCCGCGAATCATGGCTTCTGGTTCCCGCTGGACTCCGGTATTTTCCACTTCTTTAATCAACAACTGGTGGAAAGCCGGGCCTTTCTCTGGCTGATCGCGCTGACGAACAACCGCGCGTTTGACGCCTGTTCCCTGCTGGCAATGGGCTGTCTGATGCTCAGCTTCTGGCTGAAAGAGACGCCAGCGGGACGGCGTCGCATTGTGATTATCGGAGTGGTCATGCTGCTTACCGCCGTGATCCTTAACCAGCTGGGCCAGGCGCTGCTGCCGGTAAAACGCGCAAGTCCGACGCTAAGCTTTGGGGACATTTATCGGGTGAGCGAACTGCTGCACATTCCGACCAAGGATGCTTCAAAAGACAGCTTCCCCGGCGATCACGGAATGATGCTGCTTATTTTCGCGGCCTTTATGCTGCGCTATTTTGGTAAAAAAGCGGGCTTTATCGGCCTTATTATTGCTGTGGTTTTTGCCTTTCCGCGCGTAATGATTGGCGCACACTGGCTTACCGATATCGTAGTGGGTTCGCTGACCGTGGTATTGATTGGCCTGCCCTGGTGCCTGATGACGCCATTAAGCGATCGGCTTATCGTCCTTTTCGAAAATTATCTTCCCGGTCACAATAAACATAATTTAAACAAATAATTTAATTTTATTAACATCATCAGAGCAGGATCGTAAACCCTGATGATGTATAATGACATTGATCAATTTTCATTCATTACCCCGCTAACAATTTCCGTTATCAATGAACGGGTTGCCCGCTTTCTGTACGGTTTGCGCTTAATTTAACCAATGCCGTTTATTCACTTTTTGTATCACAATTTCTTATAAGAAATCAGATAAAATCGCTCGCAATGCCAGCTGCGTTCGGGTAACCTCAAACTCGTTTTGCCTCGCTATGGAATTATTCTCACCGCGAATAAATTTGTGCGTTCCGCCACAGTTTTGCGCTTAAAGAATTGTCTCAAAGTGCTCAGGTAATTAGTCTCGTCACGTTTGGCATTTTTATAACGATATTTATCGTTAAGGACTTCAAGGGAAAACAGACAAAATGGTCAAATCTCAACCAATTTTGAGATATATCCTGCGCGGAATCCCCGCCATAGCAGTAGCGGTACTGCTTTCTGCATGTAGCACAACCAATACCGCAAAGAATATGCATCCTGAGATGCCTGGTGTGAGCCAGGAAACTTCATCACTACAAGCCTCTCAGGATGAATTTGAGAACATGGTGCGTAACCTCGATGTCAAATCGCGGCTTATGGATCAGTATGCGGCCTGGAAAGGCGTCCGCTATCGTCTTGGCGGCACCTCTAAAAAAGGCATTGATTGTTCCAGCTTTGTACAGCGTACATTCCGTGAACAGTTTGGCTTAGAACTTCCGCGTTCGACCTACGAACAACAGGAAATGGGTAAATCCGTTTCGCGCAGTAATCTGCGTACTGGCGATCTGGTGCTGTTTCGTGCCGGGTCAACGGGGCGTCACGTTGGGATCTACATCGGCAACAACCAGTTTGTCCATGCCTCTACCAGCAGCGGCGTCATTATCTCCAGCATGAACGAACCGTACTGGAATAAACGCTACAACGAAGCGCGCAGGGTACTCACCAACAGCTAATCGTTTGGTTGCTCTCCCTTGGCTATCCTGACGAAACTGATATAAAGCACCGCTCCGACGGTGCTTTTTTTACAATACCCTGCCGAGGCTGTGGAAAAGCATGACGCGCCGAACCATTCCAGGCTATAGTCCTGTAATTAAATCACTTTAGTCGCTGTCGGCACTCTCAGGTCAACCAGATATCATGTTCACTCGCGTCTTAACGTCCGGCCGTAAAATCGTGCTGACCAGCCTGGTGACCGGGATCATCGTTGCCATTCTCACCAGCAGTCTGCAATTTTTAATGACCTGGCACAGCCGTGAAGTCAAATACGACACCCTGATATCCGACATTCAGCACTATCTTGACCGCTATTTTGCCGATCTAAAAAGCACCACCGATATTCTTCAGCCGCTGACCATAAGCTCCTGCCAGCACGTTGGCGCCGAACTCACCTCCCGCGCCGCCTTTAGCCTGAACGTCCGCGCCTTTTTACTGATTAAAGAAAAAAAAGCGTTTTGCTCATCGGCCACCGGCGCCATGGATAGCCTGATCACCGATCTGGTGCCCAATATCGATATCCGGAAAGCTATCGATATGGTGATCCTGCCCGGTACGCCAATGATGCCCAATAAACCTGCGATGGTGATTTGGTATCGCAACCCGTTGCTGGTGCACAGCGGCGTACTCACCTCGCTGAACGTCAATCTCACGCCCTATCTGCTGTATACCGCACGACAGGAGGAGTTTGATGGGGTGGCGATCGTTATCGGTAAAAACGTACTATCAACCTTTTCCGACCGCCTGCTGACCGTTGACGAGCTGGTCGCCGACCCCATACGGGAAGCGAAGATTGAAGGCGTTCCGGTGACGATCCGCCTTTATGCGAAAAGATGGCCGCTGGCGGAACTGTGGTATGCCCTGCTGCTCGGCGGGATGATGGGTAGCATTGCGGGACTGCTTTGCTATTACATTATGAGCATCCGCTTGCGACACGGAAAAGAGATCCTTATCGGCATCAAGCGCGATCAGTTCTATGTGGTTTACCAGCCGGTGGTTGATACCGAAACCCTCAACGTGACGGGGCTTGAGGCGCTGCTGCGCTGGAAGCACCCGACGGCCGGGGAGATCCCGCCCGATGCCTTCATTAATTATGCAGAAGCGCAGCAGATGATTGTCCCGCTGACCCAGCATCTTTTTAAGCTGATCGTCCGCGACGCACCTGCGTTACAAAACGTCCTGCCCGTCGGCGCGAAATTCGGCATTAACATCGCCCCGGCGCATCTGCATAGCAGCAGTTTTAAAGAGGACGTGCGCCAGCTGGCCGCCGCCCTGCCGCCTAATCATTTCCAGTTTGTGCTGGAAATTACCGAACGCGATATGCTCAGACAGCATGAGGCCCAGCAGCTCTTTGAGTGGCTGCATGACGCCGGTTTTGAAATCGCCATTGATGACTTTGGCACCGGTCACAGCGCGCTCATCTATCTTGAACAATATACCCTCGATTATCTGAAAATCGATCGCGGGTTTATTCATGCTATCGGTACGGAGACGGTCACCTCGCCGGTGCTCGACGCGGTGCTGACGCTGGCGAAACGCCTCAATATGATGACAGTTGCTGAAGGCGTTGAAACGCCGGAACAGGCGAAATGGCTGCATGAGAGAGGAGTTCGCTTTCTTCAGGGATACTGGATCAGCCGTCCCCTGTCGGTGGATGAATTTGTCCGCTGGGTGTCCGAACCGCGCACGCTGAGGTGGTAACGCGCCAGTACATGGATTCACAATACGCCCCGTCTGCCCTATTATTCAGTCATATCGCGTTGCCTGCGCGGGCAGGTATTCAACATAAGGGATCCCATTACAAATGATTGTTCGCGTAATGCTGCTGTTGATGCTGTCAGTGAGCGTTGGCGCCCAGGCGCAGCAAATTAAAGAGAGCTACGCCTTTTCGGTGCTGGGCGAACCGCGGTACGCCTTTAACTTCGATCATTTTGATTACGCTAACCCGGCGGCGCCGAAAGGGGGACAGATTACCCTTTCCGCCATTGGCACCTTCGATAACTTCAACCGCTACGCCATGCGCGGCAACCCCGGCGCGCGTACCGAGCAGCTCTACGATACCCTGTTTACCACCTCTGACGATGAGCCAGCCAGTTATTATCCGCTGATCGCCGAGAGCGCCCGCTACGCAGAGGATTATTCGTGGGTGGAGGTTACGATGAATCCCCACGCCCGCTTCCACGACGGTAGCCCGATTATGGCGAAAGATGTCGCCTTCACCTTTCATAAGTTTATGACCGAAGGCGTCCCGCAGTTCCGCCTGGTTTATAAAGGCACCACCGTTAAAGCTATCGCGCCGCTGACCGTACGCTTCGAATTAGCGAAGCCCGGCAAAGAGGATATGCTGAGCCTGTTCTCATTGCCGGTGATGCCGGAGTCCTACTGGAAAGATCATAAGCTTAGCGACCCGCTCTCAACGCCGCCGCTGAGCAGCGGTCCCTATCGCATCAGCAGCTGGAAAATGGGCCAGTACATTGTCTATACGCGGGTGAAGGATTACTGGGCGGCGAATCTGCCGGTGAACCGCGGACGCTGGAATTTTGATACCATCCGCTATGACTATTATCTCGACGACAACGTGGCTTTCGAAGCGTTCAAAGCCGGGGCGTTTGACCTGCGGCTGGAAGGCGATGCGAAAAACTGGGCGACGCGCTATGTCGGGAAAAACTTTAAGCATCAGTACATCATCAAAGATGAACAGAAAAATGAATCGGCGCAGGATACGCGCTGGCTGGCGTTTAATATCCAGCGCCCGGTGTTCAGCGACCGCCGCGTGCGCGAAGCCATCACCCTCGCCTTTGATTTTGAATGGATGAACAAAGCGCTGTTTTATAATGCCTTCAGCCGGGCCAACAGCTATTTTCAGAATACGGAATATGCCGCCAGGGATTATCCGGATGCCGCCGAACTGGTGCTGCTGGCGCCAATGAAAAAGGATCTGCCGCCGGAACTCTTTAGCCAGATTTATCAGCCGCCCGTTTCAAAAGGCGATGGTTTCGATCGCGATAACCTGCTGAAGGCCGATAACCTGCTGAAAGAGGCTGGTTGGGAACTGCAAGGCCAGCAGCGGGTTAACGCCGCCACCGGCAAACAGCTCACCTTCGAACTGCTCATCCCGGCAGGCGGCAACAATCAGTGGGTATTGCCGTTCCGGCACAATCTGCAACGCCTGGGCATTACGATGAATATTCGTCAGGTCGATAATTCGCAAATCACCAACCGTATGCGCAGCCGCGATTACGACATGATGCCGAGGTTATGGCGGGCAATGCCCTGGCCAAGTTCCGATCTGCAAATCTCATGGGCCTCCGAATACATCAATTCAAGCTATAACGCGCCGGGCGTAAAAAGCCCGGTAATCGATAAGCTGATTGCGCAAATCATCGCCGCGCAGGGGAATAAAGAAAAATTAATTCCGCTCGGTCGCGCGCTGGACAGGGTGCTGACCTGGAACTATTACATGCTGCCAATGTGGTATATGGCCGAAGACAGGCTGGCCTGGTGGGATAAATTTTCCCGCCCGGCCACGCGTCCCGTATATTCCCTCGGACTGGATACCTGGTGGTATGACGTCAACCGGGCAGCCAGATTACCTGCCGCCAGACGCCAGGGAGAATAAATGGCCGCCTATCTGATTCGCCGTTTGCTGCTGGTGATCCCGACGCTGTGGGCGATCATCACCATTAACTTTTTTATCGTGCAAATTGCCCCCGGTGGCCCCGTCGATCAGGCGATTGCCGCCATCGAGTTTGGTCAGGCGGGGGCGTTGCCCGGCGCGGGAAGCGAGGGCGTGCGCGCCAGCCACGCCCAGACCGGCGTCGGCAATATCAGCGACAGCCACTACCGCGGCGGGCGCGGGCTTGACCCGGAGGTGATTGCCGAAATCACCAAACGCTATGGGTTTGATAAGCCGCTGCATGAGCGTTACTTCGCGATGCTCTGGAATTACATCCGCTTTGATTTTGGTGACAGCCTGTTTCGCAGCGCGTCGGTGCTGACGCTGATTAAAGACAGCCTGCCGGTATCAATCACCCTTGGGCTGTGGAGCACCTTAATCATCTACCTGGTCTCTATCCCGTTAGGGATCCGTAAAGCTGTGTACAACGGCAGCCGCTTCGACGTCTGGAGCAGCGTCTTTATTATTATCGGTTACGCCATTCCGGCGTTTCTGTTCGCTATTTTACTGATTGTCTTTTTTGCCGGCGGCAGCTACTACGATCTGTTTCCGCTGCGCGGTCTGGTGTCGGCGAATTTTGACGCCCTGCCCTGGTATCAGAAGGTGACCGACTATCTCTGGCACATTACCCTGCCGGTGCTGGCGACTGTGATTGGCGGTTTTGCCGCGCTCACCATGCTGACCAAAAATTCTTTTCTCGATGAAGTGCGCAAACAGTACGTGGTGACCGCGCGGGCAAAAGGGGTAAGCGAAAAAAATATTCTCTGGAAACACGTTTTTCGCAACGCCATGCTGCTGGTGATCGCCGGCTTCCCCGCCACCTTTATCAGCATGTTTTTCACCGGCTCGCTGCTGATCGAAGTGATGTTTTCACTGAACGGTCTGGGGCTGCTGGGCTATGAAGCCACGGTATCCCGCGACTATCCGGTGATGTTTGGCACGTTATACATCTTCACCCTGATTGGCCTGCTGCTGAATATTCTCAGCGATATCAGCTATACGCTGGTCGATCCGCGTATCGATTTTGAGGGACGTTAATGGCGCGTTTAAGCCCCGTCAATCAGGCCCGCTGGGCGCGTTTTCGCCACAATCGCCGTGGTTACTGGTCGTTATGGATCTTTTTACTGCTGTTTGCGCTGAGCCTGTGCTCTGAGCTGGTGGCTAACGATAAACCCCTGCTGGTGCGCTATAACGAAAGCTGGTATTTTCCGCTGGTGAAAAATTACAGCGAAAGCGATTTTGGCGGTCCGCTGGCGACCAGAGCGGACTTTCAGGATCCGTGGCTGAAGCAGCAGCTGGAAAATCACGGCTGGATCCTCTGGGCGCCGGTGCGCTTTGGCGCCAACAGCATTAACTTCTCTACCGACCGCCCTTTCCCTTCGCCGCCTTCGGCGCAGAACTGGCTGGGCACCGACGCCAACGGCGGCGACGTGCTGGCGCGAATTCTCTACGGCACCCGCATCTCCATCCTCTTCGGCCTGATGCTGACCCTGTGTTCCAGCGTAATGGGTGTGCTGGCCGGCGCGCTTCAGGGCTATTACGGCGGTAAAGTGGATTTATGGGGTCAGCGGTTTATCGAAGTCTGGTCAGGTATGCCGACGCTCTTTTTGATCATCCTGCTGTCAAGCGTGGTGCAGCCGAACTTCTGGTGGCTGCTGGCGATAACGGTGCTGTTTGGCTGGATGAGTCTGGTGGGCGTGGTGCGCGCGGAGTTTTTACGCACCCGCAACTTCGACTACATCCGCGCCGCCCAGGCGCTGGGCGTCAGCGACCGCAGCATTATTTTTCGCCATATGCTGCCGAACGCGATGGTCGCTACGCTGACCTTCCTGCCGTTTATTTTATGCAGTTCCATCACCACCCTGACGTCGCTGGATTTCCTCGGCTTCGGTCTGCCGTTAGGTTCCCCTTCGCTGGGCGAACTGCTATTGCAGGGGAAAAACAACCTTCAGGCGCCGTGGCTAGGCATCGCCGCATTTTTATCGGTAGCGATTTTACTCTCGCTGCTCATTTTCATCGGCGAAGCCGTCCGCGACGCCTTCGATCCGAATAAGGCGGTGTAAGATGACGCAACCGTTACTGTCGATAGACCAGCTCACCCTCGGCTTTCGCCGGCAAGGGCACGTTCGCACGGTAGTGAACGACATTACGCTGACGGTCAACGCTGGCGAAACGCTGGCGCTGGTCGGCGAATCGGGTTCCGGCAAAAGCGTCACGGCGCTGTCGATCCTGCGGCTGTTGCCCTCCCCGCCGGCAGTTTACCTTGCCGGCGATATCCGCTTTCACGGCGAGTCGCTGCTTCACGCCAGTGAACAGACGCTTCGCGGCGTGCGCGGCGACAAAATCGCCATGATCTTCCAGGAACCGATGGTTTCGCTTAATCCGCTCCACAATCTGGAAAAACAGCTTTATGAGGTGCTTTCGCTGCACCGGGGAATGCGGCGGGAAGCGGCCCGCGCCGAGATCGTAAGCTGCCTCGATCGCGTCGGCATTCGCCAGGCGGCGAAACGGCTGGGTGATTATCCGCATCAGCTGTCCGGGGGCGAACGCCAGCGCGTCATGATTGCGATGGCGCTTCTGACGCGACCGGAGCTGCTGATTGCCGATGAGCCGACCACCGCGCTGGACGTTTCCGTCCAGGCGCAGATCCTGCAACTGCTGCGTGAACTTCAGCGCGAGCTGAACATGGGAATGCTGTTTATTACCCATAACCTGAGTATCGTGAGAAAGCTGGCCGACAGCGTGGCGGTGATGCAAAACGGTCGCTGCGTCGAGCAAAACCGCGCAGACAGACTTCTTCATGCCCCCGCCCACCCTTACAGCCAGAAATTGCTTAACAGCGAACCTGCGGGCGATCCCGTACCGCTCTCCTCCGACCGCCCACCGCTGCTCAGGGTGGAAAATCTGCGCGTCGCCTTCCCGATTCGTAAAGGGATCCTCAAGCGGGTGGTGGCGAATAACGAAGTGGTTAAAGGGATCAGCTTCAGTCTGCGCCCCGGTGAAACGCTTGGGCTGGTAGGCGAGTCAGGTTCCGGCAAAAGTACCACCGGGCTTGCGCTGCTGCGCCTGATCTCATCGCAGGGCGGCATTGAATTTGACGGACAGCAGTTACAGCATCTCAGACGCCGTCAACTGTTGCCGGTGCGCCATCGCATTCAGGTAGTGTTTCAGGACCCGAACTCGTCGCTGAATCCCCGTCTGAGCGTGCTGCAAATCATTGAGGAAGGGCTGCGCGTGCACCAACCGTCCCTTACCGCCGAACAGCGTGAGCAGCAGGTGATGGCAGTGATGGCTGAGGTGGGGCTGGATGCAGAGACGCGACACCGCTATCCGGCGGAGTTTTCCGGCGGCCAGCGCCAGCGCATCGCAATTGCCCGCGCGCTGATCCTGAAGCCGTCACTGATTATTCTTGATGAGCCAACCTCGTCTCTCGACCGTACCGTGCAGGCGCAAATACTTGCGCTGCTGAAATCGCTACAGGCAAAGCATCAGCTGGCCTATATTTTCATAAGCCACGATCTGCACGTCGTACGCGCGTTATGCCATCAGGTGATTGTGCTGAGACAAGGAGAGGTCGTTGAGCAGGGACAGTGCGAGCATGTGTTTAACGCGCCGCAGCAGGCGTACACGCGTCAGCTTCTCGCGCTAAGCTGACGCTTAAAATGGGTTATTGACGGCAAACGGTTCGGCAATGGCCACACCGAAGTTTTTCAGCCGACAGGTCGCGGCGAACTCATCCTGGCGATTCACAAACAGGCACGGTTCGCCCTCACACTCCAGCACCGAGCACGGCACTTCGATATCACTGAGCGCCTGGCTGAGCTTATGCATCACCGGCCATGCGCTGTCGCCGTCCGGACTCAGCAGCTTAAGCGCCACGAGGCTGTTCTCTGCGCCCTGACCATTTTGCGGAATCGGTTCAACTTTCGAACCTGCGAAACCGGCTGACCAGCGATAGGTCTGCGGCAGGCGGTGTACGATTGAGAGCTGTAATGTTGTCACTTTTCTTTCCCCGGAAGCACAAAATACTTCACAATTATTTTACATCCATTTTAACACATCATTGACAATCCGTCCTTAAACAGATGGGCAACGTTGCGATCCTCGTCCCGCGTGACCTGTATGGCCTTTTTTAAAGAGATTTTTACTGTCGGGACCCCTTCCACGGGCTATATGTACCCGTTTCTGCGATCTAACTCAACCTTTTTAACTACAATGATGTGACTTTTTACATAAATTGATTTTACATAAAATAAACATATATCGGGGAAATGATGAAGTGCTGGTTGATATACATCAACAAAGGAAGCCGCCTGGCTTCCATGTTGTGCTATCGATCACCGTTTTTTCGGACGGCTTGCATAGAGGTAAAACAAAATTGAGCAGGTCGCACAGAATGCAATGGACCAGATCATCGGCCAGGCAGAGTTAAAGGTCGCCAGCGACAGTAACGCCCCGACTACCGCGCCAATGCCAAAACGGAAGGTTCCCGCCAGCGACGACGCCGTACCCGCCATATGCGGGAACTCGTCAAGGATCACCGCCATCGCGTTAGATGAGATCATCGACACGCAGCCGACAAACACGGCGACGCCCAGCACCAGCGCCCAGAAGCCAACGCCAAAGAGCGCGCTGGCTACCATCCATACTGCCATCGCCAGCTGGATCCACAATCCGGTACGAAACATCTTCAGCGCGCCAATGCGGCGTACGAAGCGGCTGTTGAAAATCGTCATAATGAACAAAAAGACGATATTCAGCGCAAAGTAGTAGCCGAAGTGCTGCGGCGGAACGTGGTTAATTTCGATATAAACGAAAGGACCGGCGCTGAGAAACGAGAACATCCCGGCGAAGCTAAAGCCGCTCGCCAGCATATAGCTCAGCACCCGCTTATGCCGGAACAGCGAGGCGAAGTTGCCTATCGTGGTGCGGATATGGAACGGCTGGCGGCGCTCGACCGGCAGGGTTTCGTTGATCAGCATGGCAATCATTACCGACGCCAGCACCGCCGCGACCGCAAGGATCCAGAAAATCCAGTGCCAGCTGAGCCACACCAGCACCCAACCGCCGATAATCGGCGCCATCAGCGGCGCGATGGTGGTGACCAGCATGACAAACGACATCATGCGCGAGAACTCTTCCTTCGGATACATATCACGCATCAGCGCATTGATCACCACGCTGGCGGCCGCTGCCGCGAGGCCGTGGAAGAAACGCATTACGATAAGCTGGTCGATAGTTTGTGCCAGCGCGCAGGCCACCGCGGCGGCGGCGAAAACCAGCGTCCCGCCGATGATCACCGGCTTACGCCCGAGGCTGTCCGCCATCGGCCCGTACAGCAACTGCCCGAGCGCAAAGCCCAGGATATAGGTGCTGAGGGTCATCTGCGCGCTGCCCGCCGGGACGGCGAACTGTTCAGCGATCACCGGCAGCGCCGGAAGATACATATCAATCGACAGCGGCATCAGCATCGCCAGCAGGCCGAGAATAAAGACAATGGCAAAAGACGAACGCTGCCGGGTGGTCACAAATGAGCTCCTGAATATATCAACGCGTGGCTTAACCCACGCTGGCAATTTCTTCTTCAGTCAAGGGGCGATATTCGCCCGGCGCAAGGTCAGCATCAAGGGCGATGGCGCCGATCCGCTCACGGTGCAGCGCCACCACGTGGTTGCCAACCGCCGCGAACATACGTTTCACCTGATGGTAACGCCCTTCGCTGATGGTCAGGCGCACCTGGGTAGGAGTAATCACCTCCAGTTCCGCCGGTCTGGTGAGATCTTTCTCATTATGCAACTGCACGCCTTTGGCGAACTGCTCCGCGGTATCGTCGGCGACAGGCGATTCCAGGGTGACGAGATAGGTTTTTTCGCAATGGTGGCGCGGAGAGGTAATGCGGTGCGACCACTGTCCGTCGTCGGTCATCAGCACCAGGCCAGTGGTGTCAATATCCAGACGTCCTGCGGCATGGAGCTTCCAGGCCACCGGCTCATCGAGAAAATAGAGCACCGTCGGGTGATCCGGGTCGTCCGTCGAACAAACGTAACCCTGCGGTTTATTGAGCATAAAGTAACGGGGGCCATGTTGCTGAACCAGCGTGTTGCCGTCATATTCGACGGCGTGCTCCGGCAGGAGTTTGAACGCCGCATTGCGGACAATCTCGCCATCCACGGTAACACGGCTGGCGCGGATCTCACGCCCGGCAATAGCGCGGCTGACGCCGAGTTGCTGAGCGATAAATTTATCAAGTCGCATGAGTTTGATTTTGCCTGTAAAAATACGGGAATCGGGCAGCGAGCCCGAAAGTGGAGCCGTTATTTGCCCAGTATAGCGGGCTAACAACATCCCTCAAGGGAAAACGATTCGTGGCATACTATACCTGAGTTCGTTACGCATTGTGAGACCATGATTTTTACACTTCGCCCCTATCAGCAGGAAGCCGTGGACGCCACGCTTAACCATTTTCGCCGCCATCGCACGCCCGCGGTGATTGTCCTGCCCACCGGGGCGGGCAAAAGCCTGGTGATCGCCGAACTGGCGCGCGTCGCTAAAGGGCGCGTGCTGGTGCTGGCGCACGTGAAAGAACTGGTGGCGCAGAATCATGCCAAATATTGCGCGCTGGGGCTGGAAGCCGACATTTTCGCCGCCGGGCTTAAGCGTAAAGAGAGCCACGGCAAAGTGGTGTTTGGCAGCGTACAGTCGGTGGCGCGCAACCTGGACGCTTTTCAGCATGAATTTTCCCTGCTGATTGTCGATGAATGTCACCGCATCGGCGACGACGATGAAAGCCAGTATCAGCAAATCCTCACCCAGCTGACGAAGGTGAACCCTCACCTGCGCCTGCTGGGGCTGACCGCTACCCCCTTTCGGCTGGGCAAAGGCTGGATCTACCATTTTCATTATCATGGCATGGTGCGCGGCGACGAAAAAGCGCTGTTTCGCGACTGCATCTATGAGCTGCCTTTGCGCTATATGATTAAGCACGGCTACCTCACACCGCCGGAACGGCTTGATATGCCGGTAGTGCAGTACGACTTCAGCCGCCTGCAGGCGCAGAGCAACGGTCTGTTCAGCGAGGCCGATCTTAACCGGGAGCTGAAAAAACAGCGGCGCATCACGCCGCATATCGTCAGCCAGATCGTCGAATTTGCTCAGAATCGCAAAGGGGTGATGATTTTTGCCGCCACCGTAGAACACGCCAAAGAGATCGTCGGACTGCTGCCCGCCACCGACGCCGCGCTGATTACCGGCGATACGCCGGGCGCCGCGCGCGACGAGCTAATCGAGGCCTTTAAAGAACAGCGTTTCCGCTATCTGGTCAATGTCTCCGTCTTAACCACCGGTTTTGACGCGCCGCATGTCGATCTGATCGCCATACTTCGCCCCACCGAGTCGGTCAGTCTGTATCAGCAGATCGTCGGACGCGGCCTGCGTCTCGCACCGGGAAAAACCGACTGTCTGATTCTGGATTACGCCGGGAACCCGCACGATCTCTATTCGCCAGAGGTCGGCAGCCCGAAAGGGAAAAGTGACAACGTACCCGTGCAGGTCTTCTGTCCGGCCTGCGGGTTTGCCAACACCTTCTGGGGGAAAACCACCGCGGACGGCACGCTGATCGAGCACTTCGGCCGCCGCTGCCAGGGCTGGTTCGAAGATGATGACGGACACCGCGAACAGTGCGACTTCCGCTTTCGCTTTAAAAACTGCCCGCAGTGCAACGCCGAAAACGACATCGCCGCCCGCCGCTGTCGCCAGTGCGACACGATCCTGGTCGATCCCGATGATATGCTGAAGGCGGCGCTGAAGCTGAAAGACGCGCTGGTGCTGCGCTGTAGCGGTATGGCTTTACAGCACGGTCATGATGAGAAAGGCGAATGGCTGAAAATCACCTACTACGATGAGGACGGCGCGGACGTCAGCGAGCGATTTCGCTTACAGACGCCCGCCCAGCGTACCGCCTTTGAGCAGCTGTTTATTCGTCCGCATACCCGCACGCCGGGCGTTCCGCTGCGCTGGATCACCGCCGCGGATATCCTCGCGCAACAGCCGCTGCTGCGCCATCCTGATTTTGTGGTCGCGCGGATGAAAGGCCAGTACTGGCAGGTGCGGGAAAAAGTATTCGATTACGAAGGCCGCTTCCGCCGGGCGCACGAATTACGCGGTTAATCGTAGTTTTGATTGATGTGTCCGGCGTTTGAGTATAGAATCTCGCCCGCTTTTGCATACGCAAAGCAGATCGCTTACCTGTTGCTGGGTCGCCTGTAGCAGGAATTATTAAAGAGAGATTTAAATGTTTACTATCAACGCTGAAGTACGTAAAGAGCAGGGTAAGGGTGCGAGCCGCCGCCTGCGTGCCGCTAACAAGTTCCCGGCGATCATCTACGGTGGCAAAGAAGCCCCGATCGCTATCGAACTGGATCACGACCAGGTTATGAACATGCAGGTTAAGCCTGAGTTCTACAGCGAAGTGCTGACCATCGTGGTTGACGGTAAAGAAGTAAAAGTTAAAGCTCAGGCTGTACAGCGTCACGCGTTCAAGCCGAAGCTGACTCACATCGACTTCGTTCGCGCGTAATCGCCAACCTGTCGTAGAGAACCCCGCCGCGGCGGGGTTTTTTTATGGCCGTTAATTCCCGCCTGAGGTGCGACGCTGCAGCTGATCGCGCAGGTTCGGCGGCGTGCCTTTGATGGTCAGCGTATCGGTGGCCGGATCCCAGAAAATACGCTCGCCTAACAGCATCGCGTCGAAGTTAATGGTTAACCCGCCGCCGCTGCCGGCATATTTGGTCAACTGGCGCAGGGTGCTGCGATCCGCCGGGAAGCTCTCTTCCAGCTCGTAGCCTTTTTCAGCGGTAAACTCGCTGAAGCTCACTTCACTGACGCCGGCAAGCTCTTTCGACAGCGACGCCAGCTCAATCTCTTCTCCGGCCTGGAGCTGCTCGTTGCAGTAGCTGTAAACCTGCTGGCGCACGTTCTGGCGCTCAGATTTATCAAGCTGCGCTTCGGCGGTGAAGTCATCAACGGCCTGCAACAGCCCCCGGTTTTGCGCTTTGGCGTTCAGCCCCTCGCTGGCGCCGAGGAAATCCATAAAGAAGTCGGCAACCTTACGCCCTACCCGCCCTTTCAGGAAGGTCAGATAACGGGTGGACTCCGGGTTGGTCTCCCATTCGGTCAGATCGATACGCGCCACAATATCCGCATGGTTGATATCCAGATAGTGCGTCGGGTTGATGTCGAGATTTTCATTGACGCGCATACTGCTTAAGTTATTCAGTACCGTCACCAGCAGGTACTCGACCGCCAGATAGCGGTAGTGGCAGAACAGCACGATACCGCCATCGGCAAAGGGATACTTCGCTAACTCGTCGCGTAAACGGCCGGTCGCCGCGCGGCTAAAGGCAAGAAAGTCTTCCTCACCCTGACGCTGCAACCGCAGCGCCTGCGCCAGTTCACTCTCTTCGCTGAACAGGCCGTATGCTTTATTTTTCGCGCTGTAGACCCGATGCAGTTCGGCCACCATCTCCACAACGGTGTTTGTCGGTTCCAGTAATGAATCGCGCAGCACCAGTTCAAGATTTTGCTCATCGCGCTTGATGAGCTGATGCAGGGCAATCTGGTTGATATCCAGACTCATGATAAACTCTCCTTTAAGACCGGGCGGTATTCAACCATCCCCCGCGAAGCGACGCAACAGAAGATGCCGCGACGTTTTGTCTGTAGCACGGTAATACGAATTATTTGCGGATAAAAATGCGGAAAAAAAACTGCTGCTACGGTAATATGTTGCCCTTTCATAAACAAACTGATTTCGATTTATGCCACAAATTTCCCGCTATAGTGACGAACACGTTGAACAACTGCTCACCGAGATGCTCAACGTACTGGAAAAACATAAGGCGCCGACTGACCTTTCCCTGATGGTGCTGGGAAACATGGTCACTAACCTTATCAATACCAGCATTGCCCCGGCTCAGCGCCAGGCGATCGCCGACTCCTTTGCCCGCGCATTGCAGTCTTCGGTTAACGACGACAAAGCGCACTAAAAGCCGACCCGGAGAAACGAACGACAAGTTATGGTAACTCATCGTCAGCGCTACCGTGAAAAAGTCTCCCAGATGGTTAGCTGGGGACACTGGTTTGCACTGTTCAACATTCTGCTGGCTATCGTGCTCGGCAGCCGTTACCTGTTTGTCGCCGACTGGCCGACGACGCTGACCGGTCGCGTTTACTCCTACCTGAGCATTGTCGGACACTTCAGCTTTCTGGTGTTTGCCGCCTATTTGCTGATTCTGTTCCCGCTGACGTTTATCGTCATGTCCCAGCGGCTGATGCGATTCCTGTCGGCGATTCTGGCGACGGCCGGGATGACGCTGTTGCTCATCGACAGCGAAGTGTTCACCCGTTTCCACCTGCATCTCAACCCCATCGTCTGGGAACTGGTGATTAACCCGGATCAGAACGAAATGGCGCGCGACTGGCAGCTGATGTTTATCAGCGTGCCGGTGATCCTGCTGATAGAAATGCTGTTTGCGACCTGGAGCTGGCAGAAACTGCGCAGCCTGACGCGTCGCCGCCATTTTGCCAGGCCGCTGGCCGTTTTCTTCTTTGTATCATTTATTGCCTCGCACGTGGTCTATATCTGGGCCGACGCCAATTTCTATCGCCCGATTACCATGCAGCGCGCCAACCTGCCTCTCTCTTATCCGATGACGGCGCGCCGTTTTCTGGAGAAACACGGCCTGCTGGACGCGCAGGAGTATCAGCGTCGGCTGGTTGAACAGGGGAATCCGGAAGCGGTTTCCGTGCAGTACCCGTTAAGCGAGCTGCGCTATCGCGACATGGGCACCGGGCAAAATGTCCTGCTGATCACCGTGGATGGCCTGAACTACTCCCGTTATGAAAAGCAGATGCCTGCCCTCGCCGATTTTGCCGGACAGAGCATTGCCTTCACCCGTCATATGAGTTCCGGCAACACCACCGACAACGGTATCTTTGGCCTGTTCTACGGCGTGTCGCCGAGCTATATGGACGGCATTTTATCTACCCGAACGCCCGCCGCGCTGATCTCAGCCTTAAACCAGCAGGGCTACCAGCTGGGGCTGTTCTCCTCCGACGGCTTCACCAGCCCGCTGTATCGCCAGGCGCTGCTATCGGACTTCTCGATGCCGAGCGTACGCACTCAGTCCGATGAGCAAACCGCCAGCCAGTGGATTAACTGGTTAGGCCGTTACGCCCAGGAAGATAACCGCTGGTTCTCATGGGTGTCGTTTAACGGCACAAACGTTGATGACGGCAATCAGAAAAACTTTGCCCGCCGTTACGCCCGCGCCGCCGCAGATGTCGATAAGCAGATAAGCCGCGTGCTTGGCGCGCTGCGCGACTCCGGCAAGCTGGATAAAACGGTGGTGATCGTTACTGCTGGTCGCGGCATACCGTTAACCGAGGCGGAGAAACGCTTCAACTGGTCGCGCGGACACCTGCAGGTTCCGTTAATCATTCACTGGCCTGGCACGCCTGCCCAGCGGATTAACAGCCTGACCGATCATACGGATGTGATGACCACCCTGATGCAGCGGCTGCTCCACGTCAGCACGCCTGCCAACGAATATTCGCAGGGACAGGATCTGTTTAACGCTAACCGTCGTCACTACTGGGTGACCGCCGCAGATGGCAACACGCTGGCGATCACCACGCCAGAGATGACGCTGGTGCTGAGCAGCAACGGCAAGTATCAGAGCTATGATTTACGCGGCGAGAAGATTGACGATCAGAAACCGCAGCTCAGTTTGCTGTTGCAGGTGCTGACCGACGAGAAACGCTTTATCGCTAATTGATTTATAATTAATCAGTTAGCCTGTCGTCCCCTTGCATTCGTTGTGGAAAGCGGTAGTATTAGCACCCACGAGTCGGCACGTAGCGCAGCCTGGTAGCGCACCGTCATGGGGTGTCGGGGGTCGGAGGTTCAAATCCTCTCGTGCCGACCAAATTATCCCCGGAAAAACCAGCCTGTTATGGCTGGTTTTTTTATGCCCTGAGTGGGTGAATGCGCATCTGTTCACACGCTGACATTTTCACACATTCATTAACATGTTTCCCATGTTAAAATTAAACACCGCCATACAACCGTGAGCACACATTCAGATGGACGCTGAAAAGAGCACTAATTCCGGCTTACCTGATGTTTCAATTATTGTCCCTGCATATAATTCTGCCGAATTTATACATGTTCTTTTAGATTCGCTGGCGAAACAGACTGATAAAAACTTTGAGGTCATCGTTGTTGATGACGGCTCTACGGATAATACTGGTGACGTCGTTAATCATTATAAAGCCGCACAGACATTTCCAGTAACGCTTATCCGGCAACAGAATGCGGGAGTGTCCTCTGCAAGAAATACCGGTATGGACAATGCCTGCGGTGAGTTCTGTATCTTCATAGATAGTGATGATTTTGTTTCTCCCGATTTTATTGAGAAATTATTATCCCGTCAGGAGCAGACGCAGGCTGATATCGTCTATTGTGGCTATCATCATGGCCAGAGAAACGGAACCCATTGTAAACCCGAACATTTTTATGAGGGCAATTTGTTAACCAGACGAATTAGACGGGAGATTATTTTTCACCTCGGAGGCGTATTAATTCGCAGATCGCTACTGGTTAACAGGAACCTGCGATTCAATACCCAATTGGCTCTTGGGGAAGATCTTCTATTTACCTATTCGCTACTCGCAAAGGAGCGCGTTTATAGCGTACCAGAGTACCTCTATCACCAGACTTACAGAAAAGGGTCAGTGATGAATTCGTCGTGGTCTTTATTACGTTACGAACATAACGCATCGGCGATGGAACTCATTCATAACGTTATTGTGAACCTGTGCCCGGTGCAAGAAAAAAAAGACGTATCCAGATTACTTAAACATTCGGCCAATATCGCAAAAATAAAATATATCTGGCAACTCTTAGCGGCGAAAGAATATGAGAAAGCAATGGCCAGGCTTAACCTGAATTATCTGAACTTCTCATCAGAAGAAGTATCTTCGCTTCAGCGCAAAGACAGAAAAAAATATAAAATAATCAACTCTAAAAACAAGTTCCTGTGGGCAACTTATTTTTTCATCCGTAAAAGCAAGCACAATTAAAGAAGGATACTTTACACAAGGAGCATAGCGAGAAGAAGATGGACAAAAATTTCTTAAAGGAATGTCTCAGAGTCGAAGTTATTGGTGGAAAAGATAAAGTTTTTTCATGGCCGCGGGCAATTCGTCATGCGTGGCGACAGCCCCACAGAAGATATTTATTCTGGTTCCGCATTTATTCCTATCTGTACAACAAGCACAGTAACCTGTTGAAAAAAATTGCAAATTCTTTAAATCGCAAATTAATACGAAAATATAATACAGATATATCTTTAAACGCGAAGATTCAACCCGGATTACATATTGCGCACTATAACTCGATAGTCATTACATCGCATTGTAGTATTGGCAAAAATTTTAAAATACGTCAATGTACTACAATAGGAATACAAAATCAGGGAAGAAGAAGCGAAGAGTACAGTATAAATATCGGCGACAATGTATACGTGGGCGCACATGTGTGCATTGTCGCCGATAGCATCCGCATCGGCAATAACGTGATAATTGGCGCCATGTCATTTATTAACAAAGATATACCTGACAACTGCACCTACTATACCAGAAAAGAAGGTGCGATTAGTGCGCACAGCGCCAGCGTAATCGAGAAGTAATTCTCGCATTTCAGCAGCAGGTTTCACTACTTACCCATGCACAAATTGGGGTAAAATTTAGCGTCTTATCGATGCCATGAATCTGGACGATTCGTGCGCTAATAACAATAATGATTCTAATAAAATCTCAGGAGATAACTATGCCTGAAGCAACGCCTTTTCAGGTGCTGGTTGTAGACGATCACCCTCTTATGCGACGTGGAATTCGTCAATTACTGGAGCTGGACCCGGCATTTGACGTGGTGGCCGAAGCGGGCGATGGCGCAACGGCGATTGATCTGGCGAACCGTCTCGACCCCGATTTAATCCTGCTTGATCTGAACATGAAGGGTCTGAGCGGTCTGGACACGTTGAATGCCCTGCGCCGCGATGGCGTGACGGCGCAAATTATTATTCTGACCGTTTCGGATTCCGCGAGCGATGTGTATGCGCTGATTGATGCTGGCGCGGACGGCTATTTACTGAAAGACAGCGATCCGGAAGTGCTGCTGGAGGCGATTCGCAAGGGCGCCAACGGCGGTAAGGTGTTCAGCGAACGGGTGAATGAATACCTGCGCGAGCGGGAACTGTTCGGCGAGCAAGACGATCCGTTCAGTATCCTTACGGAACGCGAGCTGGACGTCCTGCACGAACTGGCACAGGGGCTGTCGAACAAACAGATCGCCTCGGTACTGAATATTTCCGAACAGACGGTTAAAGTGCATATCCGCAATCTGCTGCGCAAACTTAACGTGCGCTCGCGCGTCGCCGCCACCATTCTTTTCCTGCAAACACGCGGGATACAGTGACGAAAACCACGTTGCCGGATGGCGACGCAAATGCGTCTTATCCGGCATACGTATTCTACGAACTCGCTTTACTCTTTCGCTGGCGCCAGGTGCTGCATCGCCTGGGCGATACTGCGCTCGATGACCGCCCGACGGGTGTCGTTAGCGGGTAACAATTTCAGCATCATTTCCCAGGCCGCGACCGCCTCGCCAAAACGCTGCTGCTCAAAGGCGTTAAACGCGTACATGCTTAACACCCGGACGTTGGCGTGATCGCTGCGCACCAGTTGACGCAGTATCTCCCCGCCCTGGCGGTTATCATCGGGATCGGGGGAACGGGTCAGCGCCTCGGCGTAGCCCAGCGCGACATCACTGTTTTTCGGCTCCAGCCGGTAGGCATTGGCATAAGCTTCAGTGGCGGTGCTGGCGTTGCCAATTACCATGCCAATCCGCCCGAGCATAATCCAGCCTTCGACATTTGTCGGATCGTCCTGCAGGCGGGTGCGCAGGCCCAGCGCCAGCCGCATCATCTCTTCTCCGTTCAGCGGCTGAGCGTTCGGATCCAGCGCACGCTGCAGCAGCACCGGCGTCTGCGCCGTCGCCTGCCGCCAGATCTTCACCTGCGCATAGCTTCCGGTCTGATAATAGCTGACGCCGCCAATCGCCAGAGCAACAATGCCTGCCGCCAGATATATGCCGACCCCGGCGCGCTTGTCGCCCTGCACTGGCGCATCCAGCGTATACGTCTCCTGCGTCAGTCGTACCCGACGACGGGTGCGGGCGTAAATCACCCAGCCGCCCACGCATATCGCCGCAGCCGGCAGCAGCCACAGCAGAATGGTCAGCGGCGTCAGCGGCGGATCGTAGGTCACGAAATTGCCGTAGCGCGCCACCATATAATCGATAATCTCCTGCTGGCTTTTGCCTTCCTGCATCAGCTCATACACCTTCTGACGCAAATCGGTGGCGATCATCGAATTGGAGTCCGCAATGCTGTTATTCTGGCACTTCGGGCAGCGCAGCTGTTCGGTAAGCTGGCGGAACTGCTGCTCCTGAGCCTCGTCCTTAAACGGCATCACGTCAATGGTCGCCAGCGCGTTCGCCGAGAGCAGCAGCATCAGCACGCCCATCAGAAATCTCATTGCGCGGCCTCCTTGCTGTATTTTTCCCACAGCGGCCGGATTTCGCTCTCCCACACCTGGGCATTTAAATCACCGGCGTGGCGATATCGAATGATGCCTTTGCCGTCAATCAGAAAGGTTTCCGGCGCGCCGTACACGCCGAGATCCAGTCCCAGCATGCCGTCGCCGTCAAACAGGCTCAGGTCGTAAGGATTCCCCAACTCTTTCAGCCAGACGATGGCCTGTTGCCGATCGTCTTTATAGTTCATACCCACTACGCGAATCCCCTGCGCCGAAAGCTGGTTCAGATACTGATGCTCAGCGCGGCAGGTTGGGCACCAGGTGGCCCAGACGTTGAGCAGCACCGGTTTCCCCTGGGTCAGCACATCCGCTTCGTAGTACTTGCCCGGATTCTCCAGCGACTCAAGGCGAAACGTCGGCACCGGTTTACCAATCAGCGCCGACTCGAGATTGGTCGGCGTATCCCCTTCCGCATTGCGCGCCAGCTGCCACAGCAGCGCTGCGGCAATCAGCAGAAAAATAATCAATGGGATCAAAAGTACGTTGCGCTTCATACAGCCTCCGGCGCGGTGTTCTGCGGTCGTGCGCGCTTGCGATAGCGCGGATCAAACAGGCAGAACAGCCCGCCCAGCGCCATCAGCAGCCCACCCGCCCATATCCAGCGAATAAACGGTTTGTAATACAGGCGTACCGCCCACGCGCCGTTGTCCAGCTCCTCACCCAGCGCCGCATACAGATCGCGGGCGATGCCGCCGTCAATCGCCGCTTCCGTCATCATCGAGCGGGTACTGTTGTAAAAGCGTTTTTCCGCGTGCAGCGTCGCTTCCGCCTTGCCGTCCCGCGTGACGTCGATCATCGCCACCCCGCCGCGGTAGTTCGGACCGGTAATGTCTTTCACATCGCGGAAGGTAAAACGGTACTGATGGATATCGACGCTGTCGCCCACCTTCATCCGCACATCCCGCTCAACGCTATAGTTCTGGCTAAAGGCAATGCCGACGACGGTCACCGCCAGGCCAACGTGACCGAGCACCATCCCCCAGTAGCTCAACGTCATTTTACCGCCGAGGGAGACGCGTCGGACGACCTCAGCGATCGCCAGCACAAAGACCCAGCAGGCCATCGCCAGTCCGACTACCGTCATTGCGACAATTTTGTTTTCAAACAGCCACGGCAGCAGAAGAGAGAGCGCCAGCGTACTGACGAGCGCAACCATCAGCAGACGCCGCAGCTTCCGCGGACGATCCCGCCCCCAGCGCACCAGCGGGCCGATGCCCAGCAGCAGAGCAAACGGCGCCATCAGCCAGGTAAACATGGTATTAAAGAACGGCTCGCCGATGGAAATACTGCCCAGCCCCAGCTGCTTGTGCACCAGCGGCAGCAGCGTTCCTAACAGCACCACCAGCATGGCGGCAATCAGCAGCACGTTGTTACCCAGCAGCAGCGACTCACGCGACCACAGCGCGTTATTGACCCGTGAACGAACCTTATGCCCCCGGGTAGCGAACAGCAGCAGCGAGCCGCCGATCACCAGCACCATAAAGGCCAGGATAAACATCCCGCGCGACGGATCGGAAGCAAACGCGTGCACCGAAACCAGCACTCCCGAGCGCACCAGGAAAGTGCCGAGCAGACAGAGCGAGAAGGCGCAGATGGAGAGCAGCAGCGTCCACGCCTTAAAGCTGGCGCGCTGTTCGGTAACGGCCAGCGAGTGCATCAACGCGGTGCCCACCAGCCACGGCATGAACGAAGCGTTCTCTACCGGGTCCCAGAACCACCAGCCGCCCCAGCCAAGCTCGTAATAAGCCCAGGCAGAACCAAGCACGATCCCCAGCGTCAGAAACACCCACGCCGCCAGCGTCCACGGGCGCGAGAAGCGGGCGAAGGTGCTGTCCAGACGACCGCTCATCAGCGCGGCGATAGCAAAAGCAAAGGCGACCGAAAAACCGACGTAGCCCATATACAGCAGCGGCGGATGGAAGATAAGCCCCGGATCCTGCAACAGCGGATTGAGATCGCGCCCCTCTATTGGGTAATCCGGCAGCGTGCGGGCGAACGGATTCGAGGTGAAGAGAATGAACAGCAGGAAGCCGACGCTGACCATCCCCATCACCGCCAGCACCCGGGCGACGATATCCAGCGGCATCCGCTGAGAAAACAGCGCCACGGCGAACGTCCAGCCGCTCATCAGCAGCACCCACAGCAGCAGCGAACCTTCGTGCGCGCCCCAGGTGGCGGCCACGCGATACCAGACCGGCAGTTCGGTGTTGGAGTTGCTGGCCACGTAGAGCACGGTGAAATCATTCACCACAAAAGCGTTAATCAGCACCATAAAGGCGCCCATCACCAGGATGAACAGCAGCCAGGCAAACGGTCTTGCCGAAGCCATCATCCGCACGTCGCCGCGCCCTACGCCCCATAGCGGCAGGACGGAGAGGAGCACGGCGACGCCCAGCGCCAGACACAGCAGCGCGTTGCCAAATTCAGGCATCATGATGTCTTATCCTTATATACGCTTTCCGGGCGGCGATGATTTTCCTGCATCGCTTTTTCCACCTCCGGCGGCGTGTAGTTCTCATCATGTTTCGCCAGCACCTCTTTCGCCTGAATATGGTTATTTTCGCCGAGCTCTCCCTGCACCACTACCCCCTGCCCTTCGCGGAACAGGTCCGGCAGAATGCCTTCATAGCTGACATCGACCACCCCCTCGGCGTCGTAGATACTGAAATTGATCTTCAGGGAATGCGGATCGCGCTTCACACTGCCGGGCATCACCATACCGCCGACGCGCAGACGTTGTCCCACTTCCGGCATCTCGTGAGTTTCACGCTTACCGTACAGAATCTCGCCCGGCGTATAGAACAGGTCGATATTCGAACGCAGTGCATACAGCACCAGCGTAGTGGTCAGCGCCAGCCCCACCAGGACGCCACAGGCAATCCATAACCGGTTTCTGCGTCGAATATTCACGCTGCCTCCTGTTGCGCCTGCGCCGCGCGCAGACGCGCTTCACGCGCCCGCTGACGGGCGACGCCGCGTAAAATCACCCGCTGCCGGGTAGCGGTATGAATCACTAACACCGCCAACGGTATCACGCTCATCGCCACCGCCAGCCAGACGTAAAAGGCGTAACCGCCCATGGCGAAAAATTCACTCCACGATGTAAAAGCGCTGGTCATTGACGCCCCCTTTTTAAAATCAGCTCGCTCACCCACGGGCGACGTTTTTCCATCATCAGAATCAGGTTACGCATCCGCATCAGCGTCAGCGTGATAAACAGCAGCAGATAGCCGACGATCGCCAGGCGCAGCGGCGCGCGCATCGCCGGATCGATGCTTTGTTGCATCCGGGTCGATCCCTGATGCAGGGTGTTCCACCACTCCACGGAGTAATGGATGATCGGCAGGTTAACCACGCCGATCAGCACCAGAATCCCCGCTGCGCGCCCCGCCATTTTGCGGTCATCAAAGGCATGCCACAAGGCGATGGCGCCAACATAGAGGAACAGCAGCACCAGCTCCGAAGTCAAACGCGCGTCCCATACCCACCAGGTGCCCCACATCGGTTTGCCCCACGCGGAGCCGGTCACTAACGCAATGAAGGTAAACACCGCGCCAATCGGCGCCATCGCGGCGAGGGCGAGGTTAGCCATTTTCATCTGCCAGACGAGACCGATAAACGCCGCCACCGCCATCGAGGCGTAAATTCCCATCGACCAGATCGCCGCCGGAACGTGCAGATAAATAATGCGATAGCTATCCCCCTGCTGATAGTCGGCCGGCGCGAAGCCAAATCCCCAGATCCAGCCGGTCGCCAGTACGACGGCGCTGGCGACGGCCAGCCACGGGACGAACCAGCCGCAGATTTGATACAGCCGTGGCGGGATTGCCAGTTGATGAAGTGTTTTCCACATATGCGTTACCAGATTTATACAAACCAATGAAATTTCGCGGCGCCGGATGGCGGCTTCGCCTTATCCGGCCTACTGCACGCTAATACGTAACGCCGCCGCCGTTGCAAACGGGCTTAACGTCGCGCTGCCTGCCAGCAGCGCGCCCAAAATTGCCATATAGCCGTCAACCGGCAGATGCATCGACGCCGCGTCCATGGCGGCGGTGGCGAATATCAATAACGGGATAGTTAACGGCAGCACCAGCACGCTCAGCAATACGCCGCCGCGCTTCAGTCCGACGGTTAATCCTACGCCCGGCGCGCCGAGAAAGCTCAGCGTCGGCGTCCCCAGCAGCAGCGTCAGCGCCATAATTTTCCAGCCGTAGACGTCCATTCCCAGCAGCAGCGCCACCAGCGGAGAAAGTATCAACAGCGGTAAGCCGGTCACCACCCAGTGGGCCAGCACTTTCGCCAGCACCACGACCGGCAGCGGAACCGGCAGCAGCATCAGTTGCTCCAGGCTGCCGTCCTGTAAGTCGTCACGAAACAGCCGCTCCAGCGCCAGCAGCGAAGCCAGCAGCGCGGCGACCCAGATAATGCCCGGCGCAATACGCGCCAGCAATTGCGGCTCCGGCCCGATGCTCAGCGGAAACAGCGTGATCACAATCAGGAAGAACCACAGCGGGTTGGCGATTTCCGCGCTGTGGCGAAAAGCGACGCGCAGCTCAAGGCGAAAAATACGCCACATCATGGCTCTGTCCTTTCATGTGTAAGGGCTATGCGGCGGATACGCTCCGAAGCGACGTTCAGCGGCTGGTGGGTGGTGAGGATAACAATCCCCCCCTGTCCGGTATGCTGCGCCATTCGCTGCGTCAGACGCTCTACGCCGTTGACGTCGATGGCGGTGAAAGGTTCATCAAGGATCCAGAGCCGGGCATGGGTCAGCCAGAGACGCGCTAAGGCCACGCGACGCTGCTGTCCGGCAGAGAGCTGATTGACGGGGAGATCTTCGTATCCGGCAAGCCCGGCCTGCGCCAGCGCCGCCAGGCACTGCGCGGTGTCGCCATCCTGATGAAAAAAACGCAGGTTCTCCAACGCCGTCAGCCGGGTTTTTATGCCCGGCTGATGTCCAATCCACAACAAATTTTGATGGTAGCTGTCCCGCACGCGATGCAGCGGTTGCCCTTGCCAGCATACCTCCCCGGCGTCAGGGCGGGCGAGCCCCGTCAGCAACCGCAACAGGGTAGTTTTTCCTGCGCCGTTGCTGCCGGTGATTTGTATCCACTCGCCAGGGTTAACCTTAAACGACAAATCGCTGAACAGGACCCGTTCGTCCCGTTCACAGAGAAGCTTTCTGGCTTCAAGCATACTGCCCACTTATTATCATCCCGTCAGAAACCCGGTTTGACGTCGCGCATGTCAGGAAGCTTATGGGCGATCCCTTTATGGCAGTCAATACAGGTTTTCCCGTCTTTCACCGCCTGGTCGTGCATTTTCGCCGCGACGCCTTTCTGGGCGGTTAAATCCATAAACTCAAAGTTGTGGCAGTTACGGCACTCCTGCGAGTTATTGTCTTTCATCCGCCGCCATTCGTTTTGCGCCATGGTCAGACGGTGATCTTCAAATTTCTGCGGGGTATCGATCAGACCAAAGGCTTTAGCATACAGCTCTTTGCTGGCCTTGATCTTACGGATCATTTTCGGTCCCCACTCATGCGGCACGTGACAGTCCGGACAGGTTGCGCGCACGCCGCTGCGGTTGTTGTAGTGTACGGTTTCCATATATTCCTGGTATACCGTGTTACGCATTTCATGACAACTGATGCAGAACTCTTCGGTATTGGCCTTTTCCATCCCGGTGTTGAATCCACCCCAGAAAATAATGCCGCCAACGAACCCGATTAACAACAGCGTACCCAGCGCCAGGCGGCTGGGGCGACGCCACCATTGCCAGAGGCGCTTAATCCGGCCAGGTTTACGGTTAGAATTTTCCATAATCGCCTCTTATTTTCCGTAACCTTTCGACGGTGTAAAGCTATTCCCTACAATTGGCGCGGCATCGGCCTGCGGCACATGGCATTGCAGGCAGAAATAACGACGCGGCGCCACTTCGGCCAGCACTTTGCCGTCGCTGTCCATAAAGTGCGTCGGGCTGATGCGCGGCGCGCCGGTCGCGCGGTAGCTTTCCACGCCGTGACACTGCAGGCAGCGGTTAGTGTTAGTGGTCACCTGATAGCCCTCGACGCTGTGCGGCACCATCGGCGGCTGGTTAACGTAGTTCAGCGGCATACGCTCCTGCTCTTTCGGCATGCGAATAGCCCCTTCCTGCGTCCCCGACACTTCCGGCGACTGGCTAAAATCCACTCCATTTGCCGCCCAAACCGCGCCGCTGACTACCAGGGCAAGCAGGGCCGTCCATTGACACAGCGCTTTCTTCAGGTCATGGCTTTTCATTGTTTCGCTCCCGAACTCCATCGTGTTGTTATTGTAAAAACATCCTCAGAACAGACATCCACGCAGCGACCGCAGGTCATGCAATCGCGGCTGGTGACCTGCACCGGACTTTGCTCATCCAGCACCGGGGCACGTAGCACATGCGGTTCCGGGCAAACATGAAAACAGTCCATACAGCGGTTACATTTCTGTCGGTCAGTCGCCGCAACGGTTAATGCGCCTTTGCTACCCAGCACGCCGTACAGCGCGCCTAAAGGACAGAGATGTCCGCACCAGCCGTGTTCAACGACCAGTAAATCAAATAAAAACAGAGCGATAATCAGCAGTGCGCCGCTTCCGAACCCCATTACCAGACTGCGTCCCAGCAGCGAAACGGGGTTAATCCATTCCCACAGCAGCGTTCCGGTGAGCGCTGACCCTACCAGCACCACAATCAGCAGCACGTACCGTATATGACGCGGCAGCGTCGCGGACTGATTCAGGTCAAACCTTCTGCGTAACCAGGCTGCAAAATCGGTTACCGGATTCAGCGGGCAGACCCAACTGCAAAACAATCGCTTTCCTGCCAGTGCGTACAGCGCGGCAATAATGACCGCCCCGGTCAGCGCCAGCGCGGCGGGTAGATGACCGCTCGCCAGGCTTTGCAGGGTAATCAGCGGATCGGTCAACGGAACGGTGTCCAGCAGCAGACTGCCGGAGTAGTTCCCGTGCAGGATCCATACCCCCAGCCAGGGACCGCTGAGGAACATCGCCAGCACCAGCAGCTGACTGATACGACGAAGCGCCAGCCAACGGTGGCTGCGCCACCAGCCTTTTTTCGCCAGCGCCTCGCGTCCGGCGTCACGTTTACGATTTGCCATTGCTCCCCTCCAGCCAGCCGAAGCGGTAATGGTGGCCCAGTTCCCCTTTCGCCAGCGACAGCGGCAGCACTTTGATGGCGGGCTGTTCCAGCACGCACACCTTTTCGCATTTGCCGCAGCCGGTGCAGGCGTCGCTGTGGACGGTGGGCAGGAATCGCGCATGTTTACCGGTCCGCATATTGCGATCCAGCTCCAGCGTGATGGCCTCGTCGATTTTCGGGCATTCGCGATAGCAAACGTCGCAGCGTAGCCCCTGAAAATTCAGGCAGTTCTCCTGATCCAGCAGCACCGCCAGCCCCATCCGCGAGTCATCGATGGATGCGATATCTTTATCCAGCGCACCGCTGGGACAAACTCTGGCGCACGGAATGTCTTCACACATTTCGCACGGGATGTCGCGGGCGACAAAATAGGGCGTGCCTGCCGACAAACCGGACGCCAGCGTCGCCAGCTTTAAGGTGTCGTACGGACACGCCTGAACGCACTGCCCGCAGCGCACGCAGGCGCTGGCAAACGCGTTCTCGCTCAGCGCGCCGGGGGGACGCAGCCGCACGCCGGTCGCGCGCGCGGTTTGCTGTTGTAGCCCCAGCGCCACGCCAACGGCAGCCAGTCCGCCAGCTGTGCGAACGACGTCGCGCAGAAAGCGGCGGCGGCCATTTTGCGATTTCGCAGACCGGGACATGATGGCTTACACCTTCGCCAGCTTCACGGCGCACTTCTTGAAATCCGTCTCTTTAGAGAGCGGATCCGTCGCATCCAGCGTCAGGTTATTCACCAGCTGCGCGGCGTCGAAGAACGGCATGTATACCAGCCCCCGCGGCGGACGGTTACGTCCACGGGTTTCGACAATCGAAATCACCTCGCCGCGGCGGGAGACCACTTTTACCTTGTCGCCACGACGCAGATCGCGCTCCTTTGCATCCAGCGGATGGATAAACAGCACCGCCTCCGGGAACGCGCGGTGCAGCTCCGGCACGCGGCGGGTCATACTGCCGGTATGCCAGTGCTCCAGTACGCGACCGGTGGAAAGCCACAGGTCGTACTCTTTGTCCGGCGACTCGGCGGCCGGTTCATACGGCAGCGCGAAGATCACCGCTTTGCCGTCCGGCTTACCGTAGAATTTGTAGCCCTCGCCCGCCTTCACGTACGGGTCGTGACCTTCGCTGTAGCGCCACTGCGTCTCTTTACCGTTCACCACCGGCCAGCGCAGGCCACGCGCCTTGTGGTAATCGTCGAACGGCGCGAGATCGTGGCCGTGGCCGCGACCAAACCAGGCGTACTCCTCAAACAGTCCTTTTTGCAGATAGAAGCCCAGCTCGCGGGATTCATCGTTAAGTTGGTCCTCTTTCAGCTCCGTAAGCGGGAACTTCGTCACCGCTGGCGTGGCAAACAGCACGTCGTACAGCGTTTTGCCGCGCAGTTCCGGTTTCTGCACCAGCAGTTCTTCCGGCCAGACCTCTTCGGTTTTGAAACGACGCGAGAACTGCACCAGCTGCCACAGGTCGGATTTCGCTTCGCCCGGCGCCTTAATCTGCTGACGCCAGAACTGGGTGCGACGTTCGGCGTTGCCGTAGGCCCCCTCTTTTTCCACCCACATCGCCGTCGGCAGGATCAGGTCGGCAGCCAGCGCGCTGACGGTCGGATACGGATCGGAGACGATGATAAAGTTGCGCGGATCGCGCCAGCCCGGTAAACGCTCTTCGTTAATATTCGGACCGGCCTGCATGTTGTTCGTACACATCGTCCAGTAGACGTTGAGCTTGCCGTCCTTCAGCGCGCGATCCTGCGCTACCGCATGGAGACCAACCTTCGCCGGAATGGTGCCCGCCGGGATATTCCAGTGTTTCTCGCAGATATCGCGGTGTTTTTCGTTGGTGACCACCATGTCCGCCGGCAGACGGTGGGAGAAGGTGCCCACTTCGCGCGCGGTGCCGCAGGCGGAAGGCTGGCCGGTCAGGGAGAACGGTCCGCAGCCCGGCTGGGCGATTTTGCCGGTCAGCAGGTGGATGTTGTAGACCAGGTTATTGGCCCACACGCCGCGGGTATGCTGGTTGAAGCCCATCGTCCAGTAAGAGATCACTTTCTTGTTCGGATCGGCATACAGCTGCGCCAGTTTCTCCAGCTGATCTTTCGGCACGCCCGTCATTTCCGCCGTTTTATCCAGCGTGTATTCAGCGACGAACGCTTTGTAATCGTCAAAGCTCATCGGCTCGGAGGCGTCGGAACCCGGATTCTTCGCTGCTTTTTCCAGCGGGTGCGTCGGACGCAGGCCATAGCCGATATCGGTGGCCCCTTTGCGCACGTTGACGTGCTTGCTGAAGAAGTCCTGATTAATCGCGTTATTTTGAATGATATAGTTGGCGATATAGTTGAGGATCACCAGGTCAGTTTGCGGGGTAAAGACCATGCCGTTGTCCGCCAGCTCAAAGCTACGATGCTGGAAGGTGGAAAGCACGGCGACGGTGACATTCGGATCGGAGAGACGACGGTTAGTGATGCGCGACCAGAGGATCGGGTGCATCTCCGCCATGTTAGCGCCCCATAGCACAAACGCATCGGTATGTTCGATGTCGTCGTAGCAGCCCATCGGTTCATCCATGCCGAAAGTGCGCATGAAACCAACCACCGCAGACGCCATACAGTGACGGGCGTTCGGATCGATGTTGTTAGAGCGGAAACCGGCTTTAAACAGTTTCGCCGCGGCGTAACCTTCCCAGACGGTCCATTGACCGGAACCAAACATGCCGATGGCCTCTGGTCCCTTCTCTTTCAGCGAGGCTTTGAATTTTTCTTCCATCACGTCGAAGGCCTGATCCCAGCCGATCGGCGTAAATTCGCCGTCTTTGCTGTATTTACCATCCTTCATACGCAGCAGTGGCTGCGTTAAACGATCCTCACCGTACATGATTTTGGGCAGAAAATAGCCCTTGATGCAGTTCAGGCCGCGGTTAACCGGGGCATCCGGATCGCCCTGGCAGGCGACGATACGCCCCTGCTGGGTTCCCACCAGCACGCCACAGCCCGTACCGCAAAAACGGCACGGGGCCTTATCCCACTTGATGGCTTCCTGCTGCCCCACGACCGCGCGGGCCACACCCGGCACGCTTAGTCCGGCAGCCGCCGCAGCGGCCGCAACGGCGTTAGCTTTCATAAAGCTACGACGACTGAGTTTCATGGCGTTTCCTCACCTTGCTCATCCTGCTGGTGATAAACCAGCGACACCGCCAGCACGCCCGCAACGTTGCGTACCGACTCAATTGTTTGCATCAGCGTTTCGCTGTGTTCTGCTTCCGCCACCACAATCAACTGACCGCTCTCCCTGTCGCTTACCGCGACCTCGCAGCCGGGAAAGGCGTTCAATTGCGTGCCGATGGCCTGTAAATCTTCACCTTTGGCCTGAACGATCAGGCTGCAAACCTGCCAGTTAGTGGGCATGGTTGTACTCCGCGGTAATGGCCGTTACCGGACAGCTGGCGGCACAGGCGCCGCATCCGTTACAGGCCTGATTGTCGAGCTGCGGTTGATAGATGCCGGAAAGCGTCGGGCGAAAGGTAATCGCCTGCGGTTCGCAGCTATCCTGACAGCGGCGGCACTCTACCGAACGGTACGCCAGACACGCTTCCCCGAGAGTGAATATCAGATCCCATGCCCTGGTGTGGCGCAAAGAGAACAGAGATTCGGGGCAAGCCTGCGCGCACGCGTAGCAGAAGCTGCATTCGTTATGCTGGAAGTTAACGCTCGGATAACCGCCCGCGCCGCGCTGCAATATGGCGTTTTCACACGCTTTGATACAGGCATCGCAACGGGTGCAATGAGACAGAAAATAAGATTCATCCATGCTCCACGGTGGACGTATCCCGCCGTTGGCTTTGCGCCAGCTACCGGTCAGTATGCCTCTGCGGGAGAGATCAACCATGGCATCGCCCTTCCATAAACGACGCTCCCCCTGGCGGGGTGAACGACAATAAAAACCGCATTACTACTAAAAGCCTGTTCCATCAGGCGTCACTGGCGCAGGCAGTCTTAACACTGCCTCAGGTGCAAAATAGCCCTGATGGATAAGCTTTAAGTCATTATTATGACGAGTAAGATATTAAAGGATATGTCAGAGGTGCATACCCCAATTGGGGTAAAACAGGTGGTCGGATCAAAAGAGAGTGAAAGAAGCGGTTAAGAATGTGCTTATACTCACATTTCAAAGGGTTATGTGAAGTTTTATATATCGAATTATCTTAACAGAATCTACAACTATTCATAAATAAAATACCAGCACAAACCACCATCATTGATAGTGACGCAAATTTAATACACTTAAAATATACGTAAAGACGAACTAATGGATTGAATGAATGTGTTAACCTGCGGCGCAATCGTTCATAAGATAAAAAAGGAACGCCTGTGAACTTAAAAATGAAAACAATGGTCCCTGCCGTGCTATTCGCCGCCTTCGCCAGCACCTCCGCCTGGGCGGCAACAAATGAAAACACCCCTCAGCCACTGGAAAAAATCGCCCCCTATCCGCAGGCGGAAAAGGGCATGAAGCGTCAGGTGATTCAGCTACCCCAGCAACAGGATGAGTCTACCCTGAAAGTGGAACTGCTGATTGGTCAGACGCTGGAAGTGGACTGCAACCAGCATCGTCTGGGCGGTGAACTGGACAGCAAAACGCTGGAAGGCTGGGGCTATGACTATTACGTGTTCGACAAAGTCACGTCGCCGGTTTCCACAATGATGGCCTGCCCGGACGGTAAGAAAGAGAAGAAATTCGTGACGGCGTATCTGGGCGATGACGGCATGTTGCGCTACAACAGCAAGCTGCCGATCGTGGTTTATACCCCGGAAAATGTCGAGGTGAAATACCGTATCTGGAAAGCGGAAGAGAAGATTCAGGACGCGGCAACACGCTAACAGAGATTGTGCCGGATAGCGCAACGCCATCCGGCACACAGATTTACAGCGCGATATCCGCCACTTCTTTACGCGCCGGCTGCGGTTTGAGCTGCGGCTGCGGCGCCGGATCCGCCGCCTGCGGCGTGTCATATTTCAGGCCGAGCACTTCGCTGGTGTACTGCAACTCCCGCTCCGTCGCCGCCACGTTGCCGTTCAGCTTCGTGCCGTAAGACGGAATAATCGTCTTCAGCTTCGCCTGCCACTCCGGCGTCACCACTTTATCTTTAAATACCGTTTCCATCAGGTGCAGCATAATCGGCGCTGCGGTAGAAGCCCCCGGCGATGCGCCTAACAGCGCCGCGACGGTTCCCTCTTTATCGCTCACCACTTCGGTGCCCAGACGCAGCACGCCACCCTTGTCTTCATCGCGTTTGATGATCTGAACGCGCTGACCGGCCTGCCACAAACGCCAGTCCTCTTTCTTCGCCTGCGGGTAATACTCTTTCAGCGCCGCAAAACGATCGTCATCGCTCAACATCACCTGACTAATCAGGTATTTCACCAGATCGAAGTTATCCAGTCCGACATTGACCATCGGCATCACGTTCGAGGTGGTGGTGGAACTGAGCAGATCCCACAGCGAGCCGTTTTTCAGGAATTTAGTCGAGAAGGTGGCGAACGGTCCGAACAGCACCACGCGCTTCCCGTCCAGCATGCGGGTATCGATGTGCGGAACCGACATCGGCGGCGCGCCGACGGAGGCCTGACCGTACACTTTCGCCAGATGACGATTCACCACCGCCGGGTTTTCCGCCACCAGGAACTGACCGCCAACCGGGAAACCGGCATAGCCTTTGGCTTCGGAAATACCGGTTTCCTGGAGCAGCTTCAGCGCCGCGCCGCCCGCGCCGATAAACACAAATTTCGCTTTGATCTGATGCTCCGCTTCGCCGTTTTTCAGGTCAGCGACGGTCACGGTCCAGGTGTTATCGTTATTGCGCTTAAAGCCGCGCACTTCGCTATTCAGCTCCAGCGCAAAGTTTGGCTTTTTCTGCAACGATGCCACCAGCTGACGCGTAATTTCGCCGTAGTTCACGTCAGTACCGATTTCGGTGCGGGTGGCGGCCACTTTCTGGTTCGGGTCACGCCCTTCCATCACCAGAGGCGCCCAGAACTGGCGGGATATCTGAAAGGCTTCGTTGATTTCAACAGCTTTTTCAATACTGACGCTGCCGTCGGCTTTCTTCGGCGTGTAGTTCAGCTCCATCAGCGCGGAGTGTCCGGTTCCGGCGTTATTCCAGCCGTTCGAGCTTTCCTGCGCCACGCCGTCAAGACGTTCAACCATAGTCATCGACCAGCCGGGTTCCAGTTCCTGTAAATAGGTTCCCAGGGTGGCGCTCATGATCCCGCCGCCGATCAGCAGCATGTCCGTCTCCTGCTCTTCCGTCGCTTTCGCTTTTGCCGCCATCGAGACGGCATTCAGCCCCACGGCCATCGAGAAGAGGATGGCAGTCACTTTTTTCATATTGTAAAGCCTTACTTTTAGTCGTGTTTTTTGTTTTTTTGCAGGTGAAAATCGAGCGTCGGCAACGTTAACATTTTGGAAGTGGAATTTAAATATTGTTTATAAATTATATTAAATTTTTAAATTTGTTATTAATAGGTTGAATTTTTATAGGGGTATTGACAATATTTTCTGGAAACTGGCGCGTCAGAAAGGTACTATTCTGCGCTTTGCTATTTACCGCACGGACGCCTGCCGGTCTGCTGTCATCAGGCCCCTTCTGCCCTGAGAGAATCTATGTCTGTAACTCCCTCATCTTCTGCTGTCGCGACGGAAAACAGCGTCGCCAGCGTTATCCGCGCGCCGCGCCTGCTGGTACGCGAAACGCTGGCCGGGGTGATCACCGCGCTGGCGCTGATCCCGGAAGTGATCTCCTTTTCCGTTATCGCCGGGGTTGACCCGAAAGTCAGCCTGATCGCGTCAGTAGTGTTGTGCCTGGCGATGTCGCTGCTCGGCGGCCGTCCGGCGATGGTCACCGCCGCCGCAGGCTCCGTCGCGCTGGTAATAGGCCCGATGGTCCATCAACACGGCGTGGAATACATCCTGCCTGCGGTGGTGCTGGCCGGCGTGATTCAGATCCTGTTTGGCGTGACCGGAATGGCGCGCCTGATGCGCTTTATTCCGTCCGCGGTAATGACCGGTTTCGTCAACGCCCTCGGCATTCTGATTTTCTTTGCCCAGGTGCCGCATTTCTGGAGCAAAAGTCCGCTCATCTGGGGCCTGTTCGCGCTGACCCTACTGATTGTGCTGTGGGCGCCGCGCTTTATTAAAAGCGTTCCCGCGCCGCTGATCGCCATTGTGCTGCTGACGATGTTTACGGTGACGACCGGCCAGATCCTGCCGACGGTGGGCGATGAAGGCTCAATGAGCGGCGGGCTGCCCGGACTGACGCAGCTGCTGGTGCCGCTCAATCTGCAGACGCTGACGATTATCTGGCCCTGCGCGCTGAGCATCGCCTTCGTCGGCCTGATGGAGTCGCTGCTTACCGCGAAGCTGGTGGACGACCTGACCGTCACGCCATCAAATAAAAATCGTGAAAGCGCGGGGCTGGGCATCGCCAATATCTGCGCCGGTTTTTATGGCGGCATTGCCGGTTGCGCGATGATCGGCCAGACCATCGTCAACGTTGAAATGGGCAAAGGACGCAGCCGCGTATCGACTATCGCTGCAGGCGTGGTGCTGTTGCTGCTGGTCACCGCCCTGAGCGAAGTGATGGCGAAAATCCCGATGTCGGTGCTGGCGGGGATTATGGTGATTGTGGCGGTTAAGACCTTCAGCTGGCACAGCGTTCAGCCGGCCACGCTGACGAAACTGCCGCTTGCGGAAACGCTGGTGATGCTGATCACCGTTGGCGCAACGGTATCTACTGGCAACCTGGCGATTGGCGTGGTTGCCGGGGTCATCGCGATGGGCCTGCTTCCGCGGGTTATCCGGCGCAAGCCGCGCGCTACAGCAGAAACAGCGTCGCCAGTCCAAGAAAAATAAAGAAGCCGCCGGTATCGGTAATGGCGGTAATCATCACGCTCGAGCCGACCGCCGGGTCGCGCCCGAGCTTCATCATCGTCATCGGAATGATGACCCCCATCAGCGCCGCCACCAACAGGTTCAACACCATCGCCAGCGTCATCACTCCGCCGAGCGCCATATCGTCATACAGCCACCAGGTGACGCCGCCCATAATCCCGCCCCAGACGAGGCCATTAACCAGCGCCACGCCCATTTCACGCAGGATCAGAAAGGTCAGGTTTCCCGGCTGAATGTTCTGCAACGCCAGGGCGCGGACAATCATGGTGATAGTCTGATTACCGGTATTGCCGCCTATTCCGGCGACAATCGGCATCAACGAAGCCAGCGCCACCAGCTGTGAAATGGTATGCTCGAAACCATCGATCACCCTTGAGGCGATAAACGCGGTGCAGAGGTTGATCGCCAGCCACGCCCAGCGAGTCTTTACCGCTTTGCTCACCGGCGCGAAGACATCCTCTTCGGCGCTCAGGCCCCCCATCCGGCGCAGATCGCTGTCGGTTTCCTCATACACCACGTCCACGATCTCATCGATGGTTAAGCGGCCCATCAGTTTACCGTCGGTATCGACCACCGCCGCGCTCACCAGGTTGTCACGTTCAAAGGTGCGCGCGGCGTTTTCCGCTTTATCCTCCGGCTCAAAGGTCAATGGATCGTCATCCATCACCTCGCTCACCTTACGCTGCGCATCGTTAAGCAAAATGCAGGTCAGGGAAAGTTCGCCGACCAGCGTTTTATCGCGCCGGGTCACAAACAGTTTATCGGTGTTTTCCGGCATCTTTCCCAGCCGACGCAGATAGCGCTGCACCGCCTGCAGGGTGACCTCCGGACGCACGGTGATGACTTCAAACTCCATGATCGCGCCGACGCGATTCTTTTCGTAGTGCAGCACCTGGCGCACGCGGGCGCGCTCTTCAGCGGGCAGCGTCGCCAGCAGCCGTCCGGTCAGGTTGCGCGGCAGGTGCTGAACCAGATAAATCTGTTCGTCGATGTCGAGATACTGTAGCGCTTCCAGCAGTTCCCGGTCGCTCATGCCATCGATCAGATCGTCCCAGACGCTTTCCGACGCTTCAAGCAGCACGTGTCCGCGCTTTTCTTTGGCGACCAGATTCCACAGGGCGTGGCGTTCTTCCGCAGGCAACGCTTCAAGGGTATCCGCCAGATCGGGCGGCGGCAGATGGGCGACCAGTACGCCTACCTCAGCAATATCGTCGGCCAGCGTACCGACATCATATTGCTCAGCCAGGGTCAGTTTGCCCAGCAGCGTTGAAACGATGGCTTTATTGGTGTTCAGCAGCCAGATCAGGCGCGCACGCTCTTCATCACGCAGCCTTGCGCTGTTTTTACTTTTTACAAACATCAGTCATAAATCCGTGTTATGCGTCGTCATTAAGCATGGCGCGGGGTTGTGTAAATGACAATAAACGGCAGAAGCGGCTGGATAAAAAAACGGCGGATGCGCGGCGGGATCCGCAGGCCCAGCGTTATCGGGCCTGCCTTGTCTGCAATCAGGCGGTGCGCGCCACCGCATCGCGCGACGCGAGGTCGCGCTCCTCCCCCACCAGCTCGCTTAGCTGGCCGTTACGCATTTCCAGCAGTCGGTCGGCATGAATAAAGTAGTGATCGTCGTGACTGATGGCGAAAATGGTTTTGCCCATCTCCTGCATCAGCGGTAGCAGCACCTGATAAAACTCGCGGCGGAAGTGCGGGTCCTGATCGGCGGCCCATTCATCAAGCAGAATAATGTCACGCTCTTCCGCCAGCGCCAGCAGCAGCGCCACGCGTTTCTTCTGCCCTTTCGAGAGCTTCAGGTTCAGGATCCGTCCATCCTTCAGCTCCAGCTTGTGCGCCATTTTCAGGTGCGCCAGCCATTTTTCCACCAGCGCCGGGTCTGCCGGTTCGCCCTGCGGACCAAGCAGCTGATCGAACAGCCAGACGTCGGTAAACACCGCTGAAAACAGCTTGCGGTAATCTTCCGGCTTTTCTGCGCCAACCGGCTTGCCGTCGAGCAGAATGGCGCCGGACTGCGGCTGATACAGCCCCGTCAGCAGCATCGCCAGCGTCGACTTGCCGCTCCCGTTGCCGCCGATCAAAAACAGCAGTTCGCCGCGGTGAATGGTGAGATTAACTGGCCCGACCGAGAAGGCGTTATCCTGGTAGCGGAACGTCACATCGCGCAGTTCCAGCGTCTGCCAGTCGGGGAAAGCCTGCGGACGCGGAAATTGCGCTTTAAACGGCGCGAGGGCGAATTTGTTCAGCTTATTGAAGGCGACCTGCGCCGTCAGCAGCGTCGGCAGCGCGCCGACCGCCGACAGCAGCGGCGTGCGCAGGAACAGCAGCGTCAGCGAATAGGTGGCGGCAACGTTGGTATCCGCCCAGCCGAGACTGTTCGCCATCCAGAATACCAGGCCGATAGCGCCGAGCATCATAATGTTTGACCAGTTCACCGCGCTCAGGTGAAAGGTATCGGCGCGGATGATATGGTGGCGGTACTCCCGGGCGTCCGGCAGGTACAGGTTATTAAAGATATGCTCCGCCCGCTCGCGGTTGAGCGTCAGCTCTTTGCGCCCTTCCAGCACCGTCTGGTAGTCGTTATACAGTTTGTCTTCGGTTTCACGCAGGGTCGCCATATGCCTGTAAACCCGCGCCACCAGCACAAATCCGCCCCAGATGGTGATCGCCATCCAGATGGCGGTCACCAGCAGCATTTTCGTCGATAACATCGCGAGGTACGCCGCTGACCCCACGGTAAGGATGATCCCCTGCACCAGCTCCGGCAGGCGGACAAAAGCGATGGTGATATTGCGGATATCGCTGGTCAGCCCGGCCAGCAGCGAGGCGCTGCCCAGCTGTTCAATGCGCTCAACGTGGGTATCAAGAATACGTTTGATAAATTCGCTGCGCAGTCGGTAAACGAAGTGGTGCCCAAGCGTGGTCAACGCCAGCTGAGAGCCGAGCGTTACCACCATCAGCAGCAGCAATAAGCCGAGGAATTCCGGCAATACCAGCAGCGAGGTATCCGCCGTTTCAATCAGGCGCTGATTAATAAAGGCAATCAGCCCAATCCCTAACGCAGCGCTGGCGAGACTGAGCGCCATCACGCTGATAAATGGCCAGCGATACTGCCGCCAGACAAGAAGAAGGAGTTCCATTGAGACAACCCGGACAAGAAATAACAGCCCGCAGTTTAAACATCTCAACGCTTTCAGCAATAATAATTCTTATTTTTATTCTTTTTTACCCGCATGGCGGAAGGTCAGATTGTAACGACAGTCGCCGGTAAGGGGATGGAAGCCCGCTTTCAGCGGCTGGATACCGTGATAAAACAGCCGCGATTCCCCGCCCCACACCACCACATCGCCATGCTCCAGCAAAATACGTTGCAGCGGATCGTTACGCTTCAGGCCGCCAAACTGAAAGACGGCAGGCAGCCCCAGAGAGACAGAAACAATCGGCGCGCGCAGATCCGGCTCGTCTTTATCCTGATGCAACGACAGCTTTGCGCCCGGCGCGTAGCGGTTAATCAGACAGGCGTCCGGCTGAAAATCAGGATAGCCCGCCGCCGTCGCCGCCCGCTGACAAAGGTCAACAAACGCGGCCGGAAATGGCGGCCAGGCGCTGCCGGTAAGCGGGTCAATGGCAGAGTAGAGATAGCCGCGCCGGTCGGTCGTCCAGCCCAGCTGTCCGCAGTTGGTCATCGCCACCGACATGGTATAGCCGCCCGGCGTCACCATCTGGCGAAACGGCGACCGGCTGGCCACCGTTTCGATATCCTGCATCAGCTGCTGCGCCGTGCTGAAAGCGAAGCGGCGCAATACCGTCGCGCCGGGGGCCAGCGGCTCCTGCCACGGTTGTGAATCAGCAAAAAGATCGAGCATTATGACTCCTTACCTGACGACTCACGCCGCAGGAGCTGCGCCTTGCGCGCCACGCCCCAGCGGTAGCCTGAAAGCGCCCCATCGCCGCGTACCACCCGGTGACAGGGGATCACGACCGCCAGCTTATTCGCGCCGCAGGCGCTGGCGACGGCGCGCGCCGCGTTCGGTTTGCCAATCTTCGCCGCCAGCTGCTGATAGCTGACGGTTTCGCCGCCGGGAATGGCGCGCAGCGCCTGCCAGACCTGCTGCTGAAAAGCGGTGCCCTGGATATCCAGCGGCAGCACCAGCGGAACGTCGCGCCCGTCAATGCTGGCAATCACCTGAGCCACGCGCTGGCGAAACGCCTCGTCGGCGGGCTCATCCTGCGCTGCCGGAAACAGCGAATGCAACCCGGCGATAAGCGACGCGTCATCATCGCCCAGCAGAATGGCGCATATTCCCCGCTCGCTTTCCGCGACAAGGCAGCGCCCGAGCGAACAATCCGCCAGCGTATAGCGTACCGCCAGCCGGTCGCCGCCGCGGCGAAACTGTTTTGCCGTCATCCCCAGTGCGCTATCGGCGTGACGATAGTAGCTGCTGCTGTCGGGAAGCCCGGCGTTGAGGATCGCCTGCGTCACGCTGTCGCCGCCGTTCAGCGCATCGCGCAGACGGCGCGCGCGGCTGGCCTGCTGCCAGGCTTTCGGCGTCATGCCGGTGGCGGCTTTGAACAGGCGATGAAAATGGTATGGACTCATTGCCACCTGCTGCGCCAGCGCCGCCAGAGCGATCGGCTCATCCTGCTCCAGCAGTTGGCAGGCCAGGGTTATTTTATCCAGCCGGTGCTGCTGCGGATGGGCTTTATCCGGCTGACAGCGTTTACATGGCCGGAACCCCGCCGCCAGCGCGGTCCGGGCGTCCGGAAAGAAGCGGACGTTTTTACGCAGCGCGTGTTTCGCGCTGCACGATGGCCGACAGAAAATGCCGGTCGTTCGCACCGCAAAGACAAACTGCCCGTCGGCAGCGGGATTTCGCGCCAGCACCGACTGCCAGCGTTCATCATCAGTGACTGATAGATTCGGTTTCATACTCGACTCCTTCATTAAGCATAGTGCCTGCTTAACGACAGTGTGGCCGAAACGCTCTGCGCAAAAACCGACAATCTTGCGGTTTAATTTTGCTCACGGATAACAAATCCCGCAAACTGCGGCGACATCCAGGTTTTAAACGCCTCGCCCTCGCGGGTGATCATGTATACCGCCAGTCCTTCCCTGCGCACGACCTCTTTCGCTCTCTCCGCGCCCAGCACCATCAGACCGGTATCCCAGGCATCCGCCTCCAGCGCGGTGGGCGCAATCACGGTCACTGATACCAGATTGTGTTCAATGGGACGGCCGGTTTGCGGATCGATAACGTGTGACAGCCGCTTGCCGTCCAGTTCGTAATAGTTGCGATAGCTGCCGGAGGTGCTGATACCGTGCCCGTTAATGTCCACCACCGCCTGAACGGCATTTTCGCGATCGGTCGGTTTCTGAATCGCCACCCGCCACGGGCGCCCTTCGGCGTTCATACCGCGACTGTTCAGCGCGCCGCCGACCGAGACCAGGTAACGCGCAATGCCTTCCTGCTCCATCAGACGCGCCAGACGATCCGCCGCGTAGCCTTCGCCTACCGTCGAAAGATCAACATACAGTTCCCGCAGATCTTTTTGCAGATACTGCCGTCCGGCCTGGTTAATGACCGTCAGATGGCGAAGCCCGGTTTTGGCTTTTGCCGCGTCGATTTGCGCCTGCGTCGGTATCTGTAGCGGCTGTTTGTCGGGGCCAAACCCCCACAAATTCACTAACGGGCCGACTGTGATATCCATCGCCCCCTGCGTTTTGGCGCCGACGCGCAGCGAGGTGGTGACAATATCCGCCATCGCCTCGTTCACCGGCCAGGGCGACAGGCTTTTCGACAGATTAAAACGCATCAGCGCCGAGTCGTTTTTCCAGGTGGAAAGCAGCTGATCGTCAGCATCCAGCTGCGTCTGGATCCGGGTGCGAAGTTTTTCAGCGCGCGCGGCGTCGATGTCGACCACGCTGACGCGCCAGTAGGTGCCCATGGTTTTGCCTTCGAGCACCACCGGCGCGGAAGCCGGGGCCTGCGTCGCCTGCGTAGCGCTATCGCACCCGGCGAAAAAGAGCGTGGCGACCAGCATCGCCACGCGCGCCATATTGATTTCCATAGGTGATTATCCTTCTGTGAGCGATGCGCAAGATTACACTAAAACCCGGTGCTTGTACGCCGTGAAAAATCCATAAAAAAAGGCCCCGCAGGGCCTCTTGTCGACATGAAGCGAAATCAGAACTGGTAAACCAGACCCAGCGCGACGATATCGTCGGTGCTGATGTTCGCTGCACGGGTAAAGCTGTTGTCATCCAGCAGGTTGATTTTGTAATCAACGTAGGTGGACATGTTTTTGTTGAAGTAGTAGGTCGCGCCAACATCAACATATTTCAGCAGATCTTCGTCGTCGTAGTTACGACCGTTAACGGTGCCCAGGTTTTTACCTTTCGACTGCAGGTAAGCCACGGACGGACGCAGGCCGAAGTCGAACTGATACTGCGCCACCACTTCAAAGTTCTGCGCTTTGTTAGCCCAGCCAATGTCGCCTGCACGCGTCGCGTTATACGTCTGGGTGTACTGTGCCGCCAGGTAGAGATTGTTAGCGTCATATTTCAGACCGCCGGTGTAGGTTTCAGCGCGGTCGCCGTTACCAATGTAACGTGCTGCGTTGTTCTGCTCATCGGTACGTTTGGAGCTGGTGACTGCCGCACCCAGGTTAAATCCTTCGCCGAGATCGTAAGTGACGGAACCGCCTACGCCGTCGCCGTTCTGACGCAGGGCATCACGACCGTTGTTGGTGATGCCAGTCATGCCTTCGCCGGACGGACTGCCGTTTTTACCCTGGTACTGCACGGCGACGTCCAGACCATCCACCAGGCCGAAGAAGTCGGTGTTACGGTAGGTTGCGAAGCCATTACCACGCTGCTGCATAAAGTTGTCGGAATTGTAGGTATCGCCGCCGAACTCCGGCAGAACGTCGGTCCAGGAGGTCACGTCATAAGCCACGCCGTAGTTACGACCGTAGTCAAACGAACCCGCATCGCCAAATTTCACACCGGCGAACGCCACACGGGTCCAGGAGTCATTTTCGTTTTCAGAGGTATTCCCCTGAATCTGATACTCCCACTGGCCGTAGCCGGTGATTTGGTCGTTGACCTGCGTTTCGCCTTTAAAGCCGATACGCATGTAGGTCTGATCGCCATCTTTGCTGTTGTCATCGGAGAAATAGTGCAGACCGTCTACTTTACCAAACAGGTCTAATTTGTTGCCGTCTTTATTATAAATTTCAGCCGCATTTGCTGCGCCCGCTACCAGCAGAGCCGGTACCAGGAGGGACAGTACTTTAACTTTCATGTTATTAACCCTCTGTTATATGCCTTTATTTGCTTTTTTATGCCACTGCATACTGATTAACCCTCATTAACCAGTCGGCAGGATCATTCTCCGCAAAATTGCAGAATAATCCAACAGGAATATGATACTAAAACTTTTAAGATGTTTCATTTACCCATCAACGTGTTTCATTTTGTAAAATGCCGGGAACTTTTTAGCGCCTCGCATTGCAAATAAATAAGCACTTTTACACAAGAAATATAATAACACTTTTAAAAACAAGAAATTAAGGTAACTAAAATCATAGCACTGAATGACAAAACAAAACCTTCACCCGCAACTAAAATAATCCTCGCTATCATCATTAACTTTATTTATTACCGTCATTCATTTCTGAATGTCTGTTTACCCCTATTTCAGCCGAACGTTTTCACGTTCGGTTTTTTTTTACCCTTATTTCCACCCCATACTGCTTTTTGTGTTACCCGCCGAGAACTATCACCATTATTAATCATTCCGTTTCGTTAAATAACGGGTGGATATCAATAACGCTTTTTTGTTATTTCGTGCTATTTTGCGCGCAACCTCTGTTCTATTTGTACGATGTTCGTCAGTTTGTACACATTTACCCCGTTGCGCTGCCGCGACCTGTACGGGTAAAAAAATGCAGGCCAGCGATGCTGAGAGGGTGTGGAAATCTGCACCGTAGCCTTTATACTGCGCTATCACCTTTGCGTTGTTTGACAGGTCATAACCACGAATGAGTCAGTCTGATACCACGGCTACGTCCCGATTTTCCCTGCTGCCGGGAAGCATTACCCGCTTCTTTTTATTGCTGATCATTGTGCTGCTGGTGACGATGGGTGTGATGGTGCAAAGCGCCGTCAACGCCTGGCTGAAGGACAAAAGCTATCAGATTGTCGATATTACCCATGCCATTCATAAACGCGTGGATACCTGGCGATATGTGACCTGGCAAATCTATGACAACATCGCTGCCGCCGCCAGCCCCTCCTCCGGCGAAGGGCTGCAGGAAACGCGCCTGAAGCAGGATGTTTACTATCTCGAAAAACCGCGGCGTAAAACGGAAGCGCTGATTTTTGGTTCTCACGACAGCTCCACGCTGGAGATGACCCAGCGTATTTCCACCTATCTCGATACCCTGTGGGGCGCCGAAACGGTGCCGTGGTCTATGTACTATCTGAACGGGCAGGACAACAGCCTGATTCTGATCTCTACGCTGCCGCTGAAAGATCTCTCCTCCGGTTTTAAAGAATCGACCATTGGCGGCATTGTCGATTCCCGCCGGGCGGAAATGCTACAGCAGGCTAACGCGCTGGATGAGCGGGAAAGTTTCTCTTCGCTGCGCCGCCTGGCGTGGCAAAACGGGCGCTACTTTACGCTGCGCACGACCTTTAACCAGCCGGGGCATCTGGCCACCGTCGTCGCCTTCGACCTGCCGATTAACGACTTAATCCCGCCGGGAATGCCGCTGGACAGCTTCCGCCTCGAGCCTGACGGCACGCCCGCTTCCGCGCGCAATAGTGAAAAGGAGTCGCCGGACAGCGTGAGCATCAGCTTTAACAGCTCGAAGATTGAGATTTCTTCGGCGCTGAACTCCACCGATATGCGTCTGGTCTGGCAGGTTCCTTTCGGTACGCTGCTGCTCGACACGCTGCAAAACATTCTCCTGCCGCTGTTGTTGAATATCGGCCTGCTCGCGCTGGCGCTGTTTGGTTATACCACCTTCCGCCATCAGCCGGGACGCTCCACTGAAGTGGCGCCCAGTTCCGCGGCCAATAATGAGCTGCGCATTCTGCGCGCCATTAACGAAGAAATTGTCTCCCTGCTGCCGCTGGGCCTGCTGGTGCACGATCAGGAGGCCAACCGCACGGTCATCAGCAATAAAATTGCCGATCATCTGTTGCCGCATCTTAATTTGCAAAATATCACCAGCATGGCGGAACAGCATCAGGGGGTGATTCAGGCAACCATCAACAACGAGCTATATGAGATTCGCCTGTTCCGCAGCCAGGTGGCGCCGCGCACGCAAATTTTCATCATTCGCGATCAGGATCGCGAAGTACTGGTCAATAAAAAGCTAAAGCAGGCGCAGCGTCTGTATGAGAAAAACCAGCAGGGCCGTATCGCATTTATGCAGAACATCAGCGAGACGCTGAAAGAGCCGGTTAAAACCCTTGCCGCCGGCGTGGCGCAGGTTGATACGCCCGACGCGCAAAAGCTGGTCAATCAGGCGGACGTGCTGGTGCGCATGATTGATGAAATTCAACTGGCGAATATGCTGGAAAACGACGCGTGGAAAAGCGAGTCAACGCGCTTCCCGGTACAGTCGCTGATCGACGAAGTGGTGCCGGAAGTACTGCCGGCCATGAAGCGCAAAGGCCTGCAATTACTGATCAATAATCGTCTGAACGCTAACGACGAGCGGCACGGCGATCGCAACGCGCTACGCCGTATCCTGCTTCTGCTGATGCAATATGCCGTGACCACCACCCAGATTGGTAAAATCACCCTTGAGGTCGAACAGGATGAGTCCGTCGCGGAGCGCCTGACCTTCCGCATTCTGGATACCGGCGAAGGCGTGACGCTGAGCGAAGTCGACAACCTGCATTTCCCGTTTATTAGCGAAACGCAGAAAGACCGCTATGGTAAAGCGAATCCGCTCGCTTTCTGGCTATGCGATCAGCTGGCGCGCAAACTGGGCGGACATTTAAACATTAAAGCGCGTGATGCGTTAGGCACACGCTACACGGTCCATGTTAAAATGACCCCGCTGGATCAGCATGTGGAACACGATGAACGTCTGCTGGATGATGTCTGCGTCATGATTGACGTGACCTCCAGCGAGATCCGTAATATCGTACTCCGCCAGTTAGAAAACTGGGGAGCGACATGCGTCACTCCAGATGAAAGGCTGATAAGTCAAGAATACGATCTCTTTTTAACTGATAATCCGTCTAATCTTACTGCTTCCGGATTGCTTTTAAGCGATGATGAGTCAGGCGTGCGGAAAATTGGCCCCGGCCAGCTTCGCGTCAACTTTAATATGAGTAATGCTATGCAGGAAGCTGTTCTACAACTCATAGAAGAACAGCTGGCGCAGGAAGATATTCCGGAATCGCCTCTGGGCGGCGATGAGAATGCCGAACTCCATGCCAGCGGTTATTATGCGCTATTTGTAGACACAGTACCGGATGATGTTAAGAGGTTGTATACTGAGGCGGAAAACGGCGATTTTGCGGCGTTAGCCCAAACGGCTCACCGCCTGAAAGGCGTGTTTGCCATGCTAAATCTGGTACCCGGCAAGCAGTTATGTGAAACGCTGGAACATCTGATTCGCGAGAAAGATGTTCCAGGAACAGAAAAATATATCAGCGACATTGACGCTTACGTCAAGAGCTTGCTGTAGCAAGGTAGCCTTATACATGAACAATATGAACGTAATTATTGCCGATGACCATCCGATTGTACTGTTCGGTATTCGCAAGTCACTTGAACAAATCGAATGGGTGAATGTTGTCGGCGAATTTGAAGACTCCACAGCACTGATCAACAATCTGCCAAAATTAGACGCGCATGTATTGATTACCGATCTCTCCATGCCGGGCGATAAATATGGCGACGGGATTACGTTGATTAAATACATCAAGCGTCATTTTCCGAGCCTGTCGATTATTGTTCTGACCATGAACAATAACCCGGCGATTCTGAGCGCGGTACTTGATCTTGATATCGAAGGGATTGTCCTGAAACAGGGCGCGCCGACCGATCTGCCGAAGGCGCTCGCAGCGCTGCAGAAAGGCAAAAAATTCACTCCGGAAAGCGTTTCTCGTCTGCTGGAGAAAATCAGCGCTGGCGGCTATGGCGATAAGCGCCTCTCGCCGAAAGAGAGCGAAGTGTTGCGCCTGTTCGCAGAAGGTTTCCTGGTGACCGAAATCGCCAAGAAGCTGAACCGCAGCATCAAGACCATCAGCAGCCAGAAGAAATCCGCGATGATGAAGCTGGGCGTCGAAAACGATATCGCCCTGCTGAACTATCTCTCTTCTGTGACCCTGAGCCCGACAGACAAAGAGTAATCGCTTTTCGCCGTAAAATGCCTGATGGCGCTACGCTTATCAGGCCTACGGATAACTCCCGGTCCGGATGAGGCATTAACCGCCACCCGGCAATGCGGCGCCCGGAAAATGCCAGATGTAGGCCGGGTAAGGCGTAGCCACCACCCGGCAATGCGGCACCCGGAAAATGCCAGATGTAGGCCGGGTAAGGCGTAGCCACCACCCGGCAATGCGGCACCCGGGAAATGCCTGACGTAGGCCGGGTAAGGCGTAGCCGCCACCCGGCAAATGTGTCGCCTGATGGCGCTACGCTTATCAAATTTACGGATGACCCGGGCCGGATGAGGCATTAGCCGCCATCCGGCTTTTTTATGCCCGCGTTTTACGTACCCGCTCGGCGTACGCTGCCAGCGTTTGCTTCAGCACGTCCAGCGTCACCGGTTTTGACAGACAGCTGTCCATCCCTGACTCCAGACAGCGCTGCTTCTCTTCCGCCAGGGCGTTCGCCGTCACGCCAACCACTGGCAGGGTCAACCCAAGCTGGCGTATACGCTGCGTCAGGCGATAACCGTCCATGTTCGGCATATTGACGTCGCTCAGTACGATGTCGATATGGTTTTTGCTCAACACGTTCAGCGCATCCACGCCGTCGTTAGCCGTCTTACACTGATAGCCAAGCGATCCCAGCTGATCGGCCAGCAGGCGGCGGTTTATCGGATGATCGTCCACCACCAGGATCATCATGTCATCGTTGGCGACTGCCGTTTTTTCCGGCGCCGGAAGCGAGGCGGAAAGCTCCTCATCATCCAGTTCAATACTGTAAATGCGCGCCAGCAGCGCAGGCAGTTCATGGGGAGAGGCCACGCTATGCACCCATTCGCCGGGTGTCCTTTCCAGCGGAATGCCAATGTGACGGCGGCAGAAGTTCACCGCCGCTCTCCCCCGCCACGGCTGTTCCAGCGCATCGTCGGTGACCAACAGGTCGTCAGCGGAAGGCTCCTGACCTTCATACCGAACCACCTCCATCCCGCTGCGCGTCAGGCTGTTTTCGACAAAATGGCACAGCGAGGCGTTGCGTACCGCCAGCCAGCAGCGCGTTTTACTCAGCCCTTCAAGCCCTTTTTTCGCCGGATACTGCGCGCCATATAGCGGAATACGCACCGTAAACTGGCTGCCCATTCCCGGTTCAGAATCAACCGAGATATCGCCGTCCATCATGCTGATCAGCTTTTCACAAATCGCCAGCCCCAGCCCGGTGCCCTGGAAATTACGCTGTACGCCGGTGCCGACCTGGAAGAACGGGTCAAACAGGCGCACCACCTCTTTCGCCGGAATGCCGACGCCGGTATCGCGTACCCGGATACTGAGATAGTCGCTATCGCGCTGGACGTGCAGCACAATGCAGCCGATGTCAGTAAACTTAATCGCGTTGCTCAACAGGTTAGAAATAACCTGCTGTAAACGCATCGGATCGCCATTCATCGCCACCGGCACATCCGGTTCAATAAAGCAGTACAGGCCAAGCTGTTTACGCACCACCAGCGGCAGATAGTTCGCGGTAATGTGGCTCATCACCTCACGCGGCGAAAACTCCCGCGGCTCGATTTTCAACTGCTCGGACTCAATCTTCGAGAAGTCGAGAATATCGCTGATAATCTTCAGCAGCAGGCTGGAGGAGTTATTCATCGCCGTCACCAGGCGATCGACGCCTTTCGGCAGCTCTTTAGTTTGCAGCAGATCGAGGTTGCCGATAATACCGTACAGCGGCGTACGCAGTTCATGACTCACGGTGGCGAGGAACATGGATTTCGACTGGCTGGCCTGCTCCGCCGCCTGCGCCATCTCCTGTAACGACTCTTCCATTTTGACGCGCGCGGAGACATCCACCAGTACGCAGATCGCCACGTTTTCGTTGCGATAGCGGGAGTGGACAAAGCTAATCTGCAAATTAGTGTTATTGCTGGTCAGTACATCGACAAAATTAACCTGCTGCCCGCAGATAATTTGCGTCAGCCGCTGGCGATCCTCATGGGTGAGCATGTTGAGATAGGTATGCGCCAGCTCGTTACTGAGAATGTTGATGCCGTCAACGGTACGCAGAATACAGATCCCGACCGGCGCAGAGGCGACAATCTTGCGGTTAAACTGTTCATGTTCTTCCAGCCGCTGGGCATCGCTTTCCGCCGGAATAAAGATCCGCCGTTCGTACATCCGCGCCAGAGTGAACAGCGCGGCGCCGACCAGCACGTTAAGCAGGATCGCATTGAGAATTAATATCCGGATGCGTTCCAGCACCACGTCGACCGGCACAGAGTAGACGACGCTGAGCGAGGATGACGGCAGGCTTTTCTTCAACGCCAGCTCGCGGAAACCTTGCGTATAGCCAAACCAAGAGCGCTCCTGCATCCAGCGCGGCTCCGCTTTAATATTGCCTTCCGGACCGGTCAGCGAGATCAGCGCATGACCGTTTTCATCCAGGATGGTGACGCCCATCGGCAAACTGCCCGGCGTGAAGAAATTCTCCATGCGGATAGATTGCTCTACGCCCAGCAGCGCCTGCAGGCGATTCGCCAGATACACCGGCGTGAGCGCATAAAAATAACCGATGCCCGAACGCGGCCCCTGCCCCACCCAGTAAAGGTTATTTCCGGACTCGTCCTGCGGCGCTTTGCGGTATTTCATGATCCGCTCATGCAGCGTTTTCAGCGCATTGTCCCGCTCAATGGGCATATCGCGCAGGCCAAAATTGGCCATACACAGGTTATCGCTGCCAATTAAAAAGACGCGATTGAGATCGTAGGCTGCGGAAAAATTATCCCGCCAGTAGCGCATAAACCACGCCAGCGACTCCAGCGAACCGCGCCAGGCGTTGCCCATCGCCGAACAGTCTGAGTCGGCAAACAGCGGCTCGAACGTGGGCACTACGGTTTTATCTTCACGGGTGCGGGAAGAGAGCACCCCATTTTCTGCCGTCAGGCGATTTTCGGCGATGTACTTAAGCTCTTTCATCACATCCGACGTGCGCTGAATGTAACGCTGTGCCTGATCGGAATTGAGATTAAACTCCTGACGAATCTCCGATTCCCGCTGATGCAGCGCATTGACGATGTAAAACACCGAGGCAAAAGCGATTAACAGCCAAATCAACAGCGCCAGCGTTCTGAACAGGTAGCGCGAGATTTTCAGGGTTGTGCGAAAGGAAGCAAGGTATTTCAAAGGGGCGAAGCTCCGCCTGCGGCGATAAATAGAGTGTGGTTAAGGTAGCGGTAAAAGGGCTTTCCCGCAACGGCAAAGCAAAAGGGCCGGATAATAATCTCCGGCCCTTTTCATCACGTCGAGCATTAATTACTCGTCGGCGTCATCCGCTGCATCGTCGTCGGTTTCCGCTTCCGGGGCGATATCATCCTCCCCTTCCGCGACGCTGCCGTCGATGGAGTCAAGCTCTTCATCATCCACCGGCTCAGCAACACGCTGCAGGCCCACGACGTTTTCATCTTCCGCGGTACGGATGAGGATCACGCCCTGAGTGTTACGGCCCACCACGCTGATTTCCGACACGCGCGTGCGCACCAGCGTACCGGCATCGGTGATCATCATGATCTGGTCGCAGTCGTCTACCTGCACCGCGCCGACAACGGAACCGTTGCGCTCGGTGACCTTGATAGAGATAACGCCCTGCGTCGCACGGGATTTGGTCGGATACTCTTCCGCCGCGGTACGCTTACCATAGCCGTTTTGCGTCACGGTCAGAATTGCGCCTTCGCCGCGTGGAATAATCAGCGAAACCACTTTGTCTTCGCCCGCCAGCTTGATGCCGCGCACGCCGGTCGCGGTACGACCCATCGCACGGACGGCGTCTTCTTTAAAGCGCACCACTTTGCCGGCGGCGGAGAACAGCATCACTTCGTCACTACCGGAGGTCAGATCCACGCCGATCAGTTCGTCGCCTTCGTTCAGGTTCACCGCGATGATACCGGCCGAACGCGGACGGCTGAACTCGGTCAGCGCGGTCTTTTTCACCGTACCGCTGGCGGTCGCCATAAAGACGTTGACGCCCTCTTCGTACTCGCGTACCGGCAGAATGGCGGTAATACGTTCGTCGGCTTCCAGCGGCAGCAGGTTGACGATCGGACGGCCACGCGCGCCGCGGCTCGCTTCCGGCAGCTGATACACCTTCATCCAGTACAGACGGCCCCGGCTGGAGAAGCAGAGGATGGTGTCATGGGTGTTGGCCACCAGCAGGCGGTCGATAAAGTCTTCTTCTTTAATACGCGCGGCGGATTTGCCTTTCCCGCCACGGCGCTGGGCTTCGTAGTCGGTCAACGGCTGATACTTGACGTAGCCCTGGTGAGACAGGGTGACGACCACATCTTCCTGGTTGATCAGATCTTCGATGTTGATGTCCGCGCTGTTGGCTGTGATTTCAGTGCGGCGCGCATCGCCGAACTGATCGCGGATCAGCTCCAGCTCTTCGCGAATCACTTCCATCAGACGATCGGCGCTGCCCAGGATATGCAGCAGTTCGGCAATCTGCTCCAGCAGCTCTTTGTACTCGTCGAGCAGTTTTTCATGCTCAAGGCCGGTCAGCTTCTGCAAACGCAGATCCAGAATCGCCTGGGCCTGCTGCTCGGTCAGATAATACTGGCCGTCGCGCACACCGAATTCCGGCTCCAGCCACTCCGGACGCGCGGCGTCGTCGCCGGCGCGTTCCAGCATCGCCGCCACGTTGCCCAGATCCCACGGACGCGCGATCAGCGCCGCTTTCGCTTCCGCCGGCGTCGGCGCGCGGCGAATCAGCTCGATGATCGGGTCAATGTTGGCGAGGGCAATGGCCAGCGCTTCAAGGATATGCGCGCGGTCGCGGGCTTTACGCAGTTCGAAAATGGTACGGCGGGTCACCACTTCACGGCGGTGACGCACAAACGCTGAAATAATGTCTTTCAGGTTCATGATCTTCGGCTGGCCGTGGTGCAACGCCACCATGTTGATGCCGAAGGAGACCTGCAGCTGCGTCTGGGAGTAAAGGTTGTTAAGCACCACTTCCCCCACCGCGTCGCGTTTGACCTCAATGACAATACGCATCCCGTCTTTGTCAGATTCGTCACGCAGCGCGCTGATACCTTCAACGCGTTTGTCTTTTACCAGCTCAGCGATTTTCTCGATCAGGCGCGCTTTGTTCACCTGATACGGGATTTCGTGCACGATAATGGTTTCACGACCGGTTTTCGCGTCCGCTTCCACTTCCGCGCGCGCGCGAATGTACACTTTACCGCGACCGGTACGGTAGGCTTCTTCAATGCCGCGGCGACCGTTGATAATTGCCGCCGTCGGGAAGTCCGGGCCAGGGATATGCTCCATCAGCCCTTCAATGCTGATGTCTTCATCGTCGATATAGGCCAGGCAGCCGTTGATCACTTCCGTGAGGTTGTGCGGCGGAATGTTGGTCGCCATACCTACTGCGATACCGGACGAACCGTTCACCAGCAGGTTAGGGATTTTCGTTGGCATAACGTCAGGGATTTTCTCCGTGCCGTCATAGTTATCAACGAAATCAACCGTCTCTTTTTCCAGATCGGCCATCAGCTCATGGGCAATCTTCGCCAGACGGATTTCCGTATAACGCATCGCCGCAGCAGAGTCGCCGTCGATGGAACCGAAGTTACCCTGACCATCCACCAGCATATAGCGCAGCGAAAACGGCTGAGCCATACGTACAATGGTGTCATACACCGCGGAATCGCCGTGGGGATGGTATTTACCGATTACGTCACCAACGACACGGGCAGATTTTTTATAGGCTTTATTCCAGTCATTGCCCAATACGTTCATGGCGTAAAGTACGCGACGGTGTACCGGCTTCAGGCCATCTCGGACATCCGGCAGCGCACGGCCAACAATGACCGACATCGCGTAATCCAGATAGGAGCTCTTCAGCTCTTCCTCAATGTTGACCGGTGTAATTTCTCTCGCAAGGTCGCTCATCTAACCGCTATCCCTCTACTGTATCCCGGATTCAAAGGTCGCAAATTATAACACAACCGCGCTGATTGAGGTAAACCTATCCCTAAATACTTCAGGATGCTACGGCCTGACAGATGACGGGGCCAGACGCTTTATTCAGCGTAAATGGCTGTTATACTCATTTGTCTTACCATATAAGGAGTAATCACCCTGATGAATGCCGAAACACAGCCGGTAAACCACAACGTCGACCACGAAGAAATTGCGAAATTTGAAGCAGTCGCGTCGCGCTGGTGGGATCTGGAAGGCGAATTCAAGCCGCTGCATCGCATTAACCCGCTGCGTCTGGGTTACATCGCCGAGCGTTCAGGCGGCCTGTTTGGTAAAAAGGTCCTCGATGTCGGCTGCGGCGGCGGCATTCTGGCCGAAAGCATGGCCCGCGAAGGGGCGACGGTAACCGGTCTGGATATGGGCGCAGAGCCGTTGCAGGTGGCGAAACTGCACGCGCTGGAAAGCGGTATTCAGGTCGACTATGTGCAGGAAACCGTGGAACAACACGCGGCGAAACACGCCGGACAGTATGATGTCGTCACCTGCATGGAGATGCTGGAACATGTCCCCGACCCGCAATCGGTGGTCCGCGCCTGCGCGCAGCTGGTCAAACCCGGCGGCGAGGTCTTTTTCTCGACGATTAACCGCAACGGCAAAGCCTGGCTGATGGCGGTGGTTGGCGCGGAGTACGTGCTGCGGATGGTGCCAAAAGGCACGCATGATGTGAAAAAATTTATTAAGCCCGCCGAGCTGCTGGGCTGGGTGGACGAAACGGCGCTCCAGGAGCGGCATATCACCGGGCTGCACTATAACCCGATTACCGACCGCTTTACGCTCGGCCCGGGGGTGGATGTAAACTATATGGTGCATACCACCGCTAAAACCGAGTAACCGACACGGCGCATAAATACAACGCCTGATGACGCTTTGCTTATCAGGCTTACAAAATTTGCGCCAGGTCATAGGATCTTTCTCTGCCTTCGTTGAAGAATTCAGCACTCGATCAAATTATCTATTTTTTTTATGAATTATTGACATCCCCGCCAGGCCTTATAAGACGCGCACTTAGCCTTTCTTACCCTTTTGCAACCTCAATTTAACCCTAAAATCAACTCTTGTGCTGAAAAGAATCCCAACTAGAATACTCACCATATAGCGTTTACTTTAACACTCACCCCCTACATATAGTATTTATCCACAGAGTTAGTCACAAGGCGACGCTGTGGATAACGCGGGGGATATTTTTCTTTCACGGACAGGTAAAAAACCACATGAATCAGAGTCTGCTGGTGACAAAGCGTGATGGTCGTACAGAGCGCATTAATCTCGACAAAATCCATCGGGTTCTGGATTGGGCGGCAGAAGGACTGAATAACGTATCCATTTCTCAGGTCGAACTGCGCTCCCACATCCAGTTTTATGACGGTATCAAAACGTCTGATATCCATGAAACGATCATTAAAGCCGCTGCCGATTTGATCTCCCGCGACGCGCCGGACTATCAGTACCTGGCTGCACGCCTGGCAATCTTCCATCTGCGTAAGAAAGCCTACGGCGAGTTCGAGCCGCCCGCGCTCTATGACCATGTGGTCAAAATGGTTGAAATGGGCAAATACGACAATCATCTGCTGGAAGACTACACGGAAGAAGAGTTCAAGCAGATGGACTCGTTTATCGTACATGACCGCGATATGACCTTCTCCTACGCCGCCGTTAAGCAGCTGGAAGGCAAATATCTGGTGCAAAACCGCGTCACCGGCGAGATCTACGAAAGTGCCCAGTTCCTCTATATTCTGGTGGCCGCCTGCCTGTTCTCGAACTACCCGCGTGAAACCCGTCTGGATTACGTTAAGCGTTTCTACGACGCCGTTTCGACGTTCAAAATTTCGCTGCCGACGCCGATTATGTCCGGCGTGCGCACCCCGACGCGTCAGTTCAGCTCCTGCGTGCTGATCGAGTGCGGCGACAGTCTGGATTCCATTAACGCCACCTCCAGCGCGATTGTGAAATACGTTTCCCAGCGTGCCGGTATCGGCATCAACGCGGGCCGCATTCGCGCGCTGGGCAGCCCGATTCGCGGCGGCGAAGCGTTCCACACCGGCTGTATCCCGTTCTACAAGCACTTCCAGACCGCAGTGAAGTCCTGCTCGCAGGGCGGCGTACGCGGCGGCGCGGCAACGCTGTTCTACCCGATGTGGCATCTGGAAGTGGAAAGCCTGCTGGTGCTGAAAAACAACCGCGGCGTGGAAGGCAACCGCGTGCGTCACATGGACTACGGCGTACAGATCAACAAATTGATGTACACCCGTCTGCTGAAAGGCGAAGAGATCACCCTGTTCAGCCCGTCCGACATGCCGGGCCTGTACGACGCGTTCTTCGCCGACCAGGACGAGTTCGAACGTCTGTACTGTCAGTACGAAAAAGATGACAGCATCCGCAAACAGCGCGTCAAGGCGGTCGAACTGTTCTCGCTGATGATGCAGGAGCGCGCCTCTACCGGGCGTATCTACATCCAGAACGTCGACCACTGCAACACCCACAGCCCGTTCGATCCGCAGGTCGCGCCGGTACGCCAGTCCAATCTGTGTCTGGAAATCGCCCTGCCGACCAAACCGCTGATGGATGTTAACGACGAAAACGGCGAGATCGCGCTGTGTACTCTGTCTGCATTTAACCTCGGGGCTATCAACAGCCTTGAGGAGCTGGAAGATCTGGCGGTACTGGCGGTTCGCGCCCTTGACGCGCTGCTGGATTACCAGGACTACCCGATTCCGGCTGCCAGACGCGGCGCTATGGGCCGCCGCACGCTGGGTATCGGCGTCATTAACTATGCTTATTACCTGGCGAAGCACGGCGTGCGTTACTCCGACGGCAGCGCCAACAACCTGACCCACAAAACGTTTGAAGCCATTCAGTACTATCTGCTGAAAGCTTCTAACGAACTGGCTATTGAGCAGGGCGCCTGCCCGTGGTTTAACGAAACCACTTACGCGCAAGGTATTCTGCCGATCGATACCTATAAGAAAGACCTGGATGCGATCGCCAGCGAACCGCTGCATTTCGACTGGGAAGCGTTGCGTGAGTCGATCAAGACCCACGGTCTGCGTAACTCCACGCTTTCCGCGCTGATGCCGTCCGAAACCTCGTCGCAGATTTCCAACGCCACCAACGGGATTGAACCGCCGCGCGGTTACGTCAGCATCAAAGCATCGAAAGACGGGATTCTGCGTCAGGTGGTGCCGGACTACGAACATCTGGGCAACGCCTACGAACTGCTGTGGGAAATGCCGGGCAACGATGGCTACCTACAGCTGGTCGGCATCATGCAGAAGTTTATCGACCAGTCGATCTCCGCCAACACCAACTACGATCCGTCGCGCTTCCCGTCCGGAAAAGTACCGATGCAGCAGTTGCTGAAAGACCTGCTCACCGCCTATAAGTTTGGCGTGAAGACGCTGTACTATCAGAACACCCGCGACGGCGCGGAAGATGCTCAGGACGATCTGGTGCCTTCCATCCAGGATGATGGCTGCGAAAGCGGCGCATGTAAGATTTAATCTGTTGCCGGATGGCGGCGAAAAGCCTTATCCGGCCTACAAAATCAATCGGATGTTGTAGGCCGGATAAGCGAAGCGCCATCCGGCATTACACAGCTGACAGGACTCACTTCAATGGCTTACACCACTTTTTCACAGACGAAAAACGATCAGCTCAAAGAGCCGATGTTCTTTGGCCAGCCGGTCAACGTGGCACGCTACGACCAGCAAAAATATGACATCTTCGAAAAGCTGATTGAAAAACAGCTCTCCTTCTTCTGGCGTCCGGAAGAAGTTGACGTTTCCCGCGATCGCATTGACTATCAGGCGCTGCCGGAACACGAAAAACACATTTTTATCAGCAACCTGAAGTATCAGACGCTGCTGGACTCGATTCAGGGCCGCAGCCCGAACGTGGCGCTGCTGCCGCTGATCTCCATTCCGGAGCTGGAAACCTGGGTGGAAACCTGGGCCTTCTCTGAAACTATCCATTCGCGTTCCTACACCCACATCATCCGCAACATCGTCAACGATCCGGCGGTGGTGTTTGACGATATCGTCACCAACGAACAGATCCAGAAGCGCGCGGAAGGTATCTCCAGCTATTACGATGAGCTGATTGAGATGACCAGCTACTGGCACCTGCTGGACGAAGGCACGCACACGGTGAACGGCAAAACCGTCACCGTCAATCTGCGCGAGCTGAAGAAAAAGCTCTATCTGTGCCTGATGAGCGTTAACGCGCTGGAAGCCATTCGCTTCTACGTCAGCTTTGCCTGCTCCTTTGCCTTCGCCGAGCGCGAGCTGATGGAAGGCAACGCCAAAATCATCCGTCTGATCGCCCGTGACGAGGCCCTGCACCTGACCGGCACTCAGCACATGCTGAATCTGCTGCGCAGCGGCGCTGACGATCCGGAAATGGCGGAAATTGCCGAAGAGTGCAAACAGGAGTGCTATGACCTGTTTGTTCAGGCGGCGCTGCAGGAAAAAGAGTGGGCGGATTATCTGTTCCGCGACGGTTCGATGATTGGTCTGAACAAAGACATTCTGTGCCAGTACGTGGAATACATCACCAACATCCGTATGCAGGCAGTCGGCCTGGATCTGCCGTTCCAGACGCGCTCCAACCCGATCCCGTGGATCAACACCTGGCTGGTGTCTGACAACGTGCAAGTGGCGCCGCAGGAAGTGGAGGTGAGTTCTTACCTGGTCGGTCAGATCGACTCCGAAGTCGATACCGACGATCTGAGTAACTTCCAGCTCTGATGGGACGCATTACGCTGCGCATCACTGGCACACAGCTGCTGTGCCAGGATGAACACCCTTCCCTGCTCGCCGCGCTTGAGTCGCATGATATTGATGTTGAATACCAGTGCCGCGAAGGTTATTGCGGTTCCTGTCGCATTCGTCTGATTGCCGGTCAGGTTGACTGGCTCACCGAGCCGCTGGCCTTTATCCAGCCGGGAGAGATTTTGCCCTGCTGCTGCAGGGCAAAGGGTGATATAGAGATTGAGAAGTAGGTAGTGTCCCCGTTATTTAGATATTTCTCTAAGGAAAAGACAGATACTACTCAATCTTCACTGCTATTCAGGGAGAAGGTCAGGAGGAAGGTCCCGATACCTGCACCAACATATATTTCAGGCCTTGTTGATGTTTAATTCATCTCAATTAGTTCTTTATTTTTCCAATACTTATCTTATTCTTTTTACCTTCTCGCAGCACATCACCACTTCATCAAATTCTAGTTATCAGGAAAATTTTCCAACCTGGCGTATCAACAACAGCGCCAGCCACGATGATAACTGTGATATATTAACATTTTTTATTTTTCTCTTTGTGAGAAGGATGTACTGTTGCTCTTCTTATAAGAGATAAGTCTACACTCTCTTCGGGATAATACACAAGCCCAGCTTGATTAGAGGCTATCATTACTCCTGTTGTATAATCACGCCATTCATCTTTATCGAAATCCTGTGTAAACCACCCTTCCTCAAAATTACAAACAACAATACCTGTCATTCCACCTCCAAGAGTCACGATGTCTCCTAATAAAATATTACTACCATCTGAATATTTCATTTTTAATTCTCTCTAGAAAATAAACGGTTCTATAGGTATGGAACCCACTGGAGGTGGAAGTCCATTAGAAGCATCAGCAGCTCCGGTTTCTTTCCAAAAGCAACGGCAATTATTGGGATTCTGATTTGCTTTGTAGAGATTATAATGGTCGCCTGTAAATGGATAGTGAGGCTTTCCTGGAGGAACCAAATCATGACGATAACCAGTAGTGCCTTTTGCCACAATTTTCCCACTCACCGTTTCACAAGGCGGACAGGTTTTCTTTTCTTTACAATTTAACAAATTTTCATTTCTTGCGTTGCTTTGTTCTGAATCCCCGGATGTAGCCAGGACTGCACCACCTGCTGCCGCACTACCGACAAGCAACCAGTTGACTCCTTCAAGTATGGCCGGGATTGCGAAAGCCCACAATCCCAGCGGATCTGATTCTGTGACCGGATTTAACGGATACGTATAGGGATTCTATCCCCCTCTAAGTCCAATCAGATCCTGCGTAATATACCGTCCCTGCTGCGTGCGGAGATAACGCTCCAGCCGGTGCCGGTTATCGTAATGATAATGGTGGCTGAGGCTGCCGCCGTCGCGGATACGCCGCTCATCCTTTTCCGCCCGTCTTCCATGCGCGTCGTGGTAGTAAAAATAGCAGGCGGTTGAAATGTTTCAATTTTTTCATTTCGAACGCCAGAACTTTCTTATTATTAGAGCCCCCCCTCCCCCTATTCCACCTAAAACAGCACCTGTTAGAGCACCTTCAAGAAGTAAAATATACTCATTTTGACCTATCCCCGAAACTAAATAAGTAAACATAACACCTAGAGCTACAGCTAGTGAGGAATGAAAAATAGAGTTTTTATGTATTAAAAAACCTGTAAGGCATCCACATAAAAACATTATAGAATAAGCCATTGAGTTAAAAAAAACAATTAACCAATGACTTTGATAAGACTCTCTAAACATATACCAAAGGATAATCTTAAGAGAATTCCTTGCAAATGCACAAATATTTATACAAATAATATATGAAAGTGCCACTCCAACTCTTGGCGGTAATTCCGAGAATTTTTTTATATACTTATCCATTTAACTTTGTTACCTTTTTCCACATAATTTTTCTCCTGATTTTTGAGTCATTTCAGAATCTTTAAAGCACTGATAACCACTCTTTGAACCACATGTTATTCCCGTGGAGTGAGCATCTATGACTCCTTTGATACCATCAATAGCAGAATCCGTAGCTGTGTAAGCGGCTCGCCAGAACCGTATTGATATTTACTGAGAGCTCAGATCAACTTTCCAGGGCAACAGATCGCGTACCCGATTTGCCGGCCAGTCCTGGATATGCTCAATGACGTAACGCAGCCATTTTTCTGGCTCCACATTGTTCAGACGGCATGTGCCGATCAGCGAGTACAACACCGCCGCATGTTCGCCACCGCTGTCAGAACCCGCGAACAGCCAGTTTTTCCGGCCTACGGCCACTCCCCTTAAGGCGTTCTCTGCGATGTTGTTGTCGATTTCCACCCAGCCATTACTGCAGTACACGTTCAGGCTATCCCACTGTTTCAGCAGGTATGCGAACGCTTTTGCCGTATCCGAGTGACGCGACAGTGTTTTCATCTGAGTCTGTATCCAGTCATACAGTGACTGCATCAGTGACGCAGCTCTGGCTTTTCTTGCCGCCAGACGCTGTTCTGCTGAACATCCCCGGACTTCTGCTTCGATGGCATACAGTTCACCGATACGCTGCAGGGCTTCCGTGGTGATATCGGTTGGCGCTCTTGCATGCACATCGTGGATTTTTCTCCGGGCATGGGCCATACACGCGGCTTCCGTTATTCTGCCGGATTCGTATAACGCCCGGTAGCCACCGTAAGCATCGGCCTGAAGCACTCCGCTGTAACCGGACAGGTGATTCTGTGGATGTATGCCTTTCCGGTCCGGGCTGTACGCGAACCAGACCGCCGGGGGCATCTGTGAACCGGCGTTACGGTCATCACGGACGTAGACCCACAGCCGGGCTGTCCGGGTTTTACCGCTGCCCGGCTCCTGGACCGGGACGGGGATATCATCAGCATGGACTTTACCGGGCATCAGCACATACTGGCGCAGGACGTCATACAGCGGCTCCAGCAGTTCAGCAACAGCACCTGTCCAGCGCCCCAGTGTGGCACGGCTCAGCTCCACTCCCTGACGACGGTATATTTCTGACTGGCGGTATAACGGCAGATGGTCTGCATATTTCCCGGTGACAACATGGGCCAGAAGCCCCGCTCCGGCATAACTGCGTGCAATGGGTTTTGAAGGTACTGGTGCCTGCACGATATGGTCGCACCGGCAACAGGCCAGTTTCGGACGTTGTGTTTCGATAACCTTAAAGGCGCTGCTGATAAGCTCCAGTTGCTCTGACACATCACATCCCAGAGAACTGAGTTCACCACCACAGGCAGGACAGCATTCCTCTTCCGGCCGGATAACCCGGGTTTCACGGGGAAGTGAGGCCGGTAACGGTTTACGGGCTGAAGACTGGCGCAGGGCGGATGGCAGTGCCGGGTCATATTGCTCACCCAGCGTTTCAGCCATTTCTTCCTGAAGTGCGCTGATTCTCTCCTGTGCATCCTGTATCTGCCGTTCGGTTTTTGCGCGAAGTTTTTCTGAGCTTTTACCGAACTGCATACGTTGCAGTTTCGCAACCAGCGCCTTCAGCCGGTTGATTTCGGAAGCATAAGCCGCCACCCGCTGTGAGAGCAGGCGGTTGTATTCGGCCATCTGGCGGATGGTGTCCTGTTGCGTCTGCAACAGTGCCCGCAGGCGGGCGTTCTCATGAGCAAGTGAGGTGTCCATATCCTCACTTTACAACGGGTTATATGCGGATTCCAGCGCGTTCCGTTCGTTTCGGGTGCTTCCAGTTGATACCTTCAAGAAGCATGGATAACTGAGCCGGAGTAAGGTGCACCTTGCCGTCACGGGTGACTGGCCAGATGAAGCGGCCCCGCTCCAGGCGTTTGGTGAAGAGGCACAGTCCGTCACTGTCAGCCCACAACACTTTTATCTGGTCACCCCGGCGTCCGCGGAAGATGAACAGGTGTCCGGAGAACGGGTCATCCTTCAGGACGTTCTGAACTTTTGATGCCAGGCCGTTAAAGCCATTTCGCATATCGGTGATACCTGCAACCAGCCAGATACGCGAACCTGCAGGGAGAGATATCATCAGTGGCTGCTCCCTTTTATTTCGCGGATAAGTGTCTGTAATAACGCCGGCGTCAGTTTACCTTTAAGCCTGAGAGTTCCGGCCGGCAGAACCAGCTCACAACACAGACTGTCGGACGGTGTATTTATCTGCTCTGGTTCCTGTGCGGGGGCCGGGATTTTATTATCCGGCTCCGGCGTTAACGTCACGGGAAGCAGTGCCGGCATATTTTTTCCGGAAGGCAGCAGGCCACCTTTCCGGTATTGATGGCGCCAGTTGAAGAGCAGGTTATCGTTGATTCCGTTTTCCCGGGCGATCTGCGCCACACAGGCTCCGGGCTGCAGTGACTGCTCCACTAAGGCGATTTTAAACTCATAAGGGAAGTTGGGCCGCCGGGGACGTTTTTTTACCACGGGGGTTTCGGATATAACGGTGCTTTCAGGACGTACGACTGGTACCGTGGAAAATTGTCCGTAAAGGCAGGCATCAAGTTCCTGCTCCGACATGCCTGCGGGCAAAGGCCACGAAAGGCCAGCTCTCCGAAAGCGCACGAACATACTACAAACTGTTGATTTTGGTACACCCAGGCGACGTCCGGCCACAACCCGAGGTAAATGTTCTTCGAAGTGAAGGCGTAAAGCTTCAGTAATCCAGGTCCGGTATTCCATACGATAGTGTCCACTAAAAATGATGGACATTATTTTTGTGGAGCCGGAGGAAACAGACCAGACGGTTTAAATGAGACGCTTACTCATGGACACAGATCCATTAGGTTTAAACACATATATGTGTATGATCCCCTTGCATTCTTTAGGTGGTAACGGGACACGCAGTGGGCCTGATATTTGGGGAAATCCATTTTATCACCAATATCTATGTATAGATGATGGTAATGGAGAATATATTTGTGGTGGACAGGATAGATCTGGAGGAGCATTTCTTCCTGGAAGCCGCGGGAAAGCAACGAATGACACGTGGCCGTCGGGTGAAAATGGAGCCTGTAAGCAAGTAGATGATCAGAAATGCGTAGATGAATGTGTTAAAAATAGAGTGGAAAATAAAAAACGGCCATGGTATCAAATTCCTTTCGGTATAGATTGCCAGGATTGGTCGGAAGAAGTATTGGAAAGTTGCCAAAAGTCTTGTCGCACAAACAACCTTCCTATGGGCTGGTTTAATAGATTATGGTGAATTATGTCATTAATAAATAAGAAGTTATTGATAAATACCCTAAAATTTTCATGGTTGAGTATGGTAACTGTGGTTTTAATTATCACTTTATTATTCTTTGATGGGCGGAAAAATAGTGATATTGAAGATTTTTTGGTTTATTCAATGTTTCTATTGACTTTCCCATCCGGCATTATAATTTCAGGGTTAATGTTTATTATTTTTTATTTTTTTATGTCAGTATTCTCTATAGAAGATATAATGTATGATGTTAATTATGTTTATTTAATTTTAGTGTGGTTTTTTCTGTTTATTCCAGGGTATATTCAGTGGTTTTTTTTAATACCTATAACTTGCAGGAAATATCAGGACAAAAAGAACCGCTATGGTCAAAGATGAACCACGCAATATTAAGTGATTTATTTAGCTATACCGTACAAAGTGTATGATGCGAAGGCAGATTGTATTATGAAATGATACGAATATATGTCATCGACTCCAGTTGTTCTGAAAGAAGGGGTTAATCTTAATACAAACCTATCGAGGCCTGTTTGTTATAGATACACTAAGGTTGCCTTCTACAAATCTTGACACTTTTTTTGTTCTATGCAATAGAAGAATATTCTATAAGCTTGCTCCAGTACATCACTCACACCTGAAATGTTTGTAATTATAAAAAAGCTTATGCTTGGTATTATGCAGCATATATTAATGGCTCTAAAGCTTCCAAAAATGAGTTAAATACTCTTCCTAAAAAAATGAGTAGCGAAGAATTTATTGAAGCACAAAAAATAGCTTTAGAATACAGCCAAAAATATCGTTCCTCTCCGACTGGAGATGATACCTATAAATCTCAAACAGAGTGTAGATATCCTTAATCGAAGGAGATTGAGAAGCAGAGGTTACATGCCGGGTAGCCTCACGCCATTAACGCACAGCGGAACTAAAATAATGCAATAATTCACTTGCTTTATTTTATGAAAAAAGGTTGGGTAATCTTCCTGTTAATAGAAAGAAGACATTAAAGTGATTAAAATTTCTGCTTGCCCAGGTTATGCCCCTGCCCAGAACAATCCCACCTGGAATATTATATTTCGAGGGGACGGATGAATTATCCAGAGATTATCTGAAATCTATGTCTGGTTCTCAGCAGCATTTTTTAATAGTTTTAAAAGCCAGATGCACAATGTGAGCAAGCACAATAACATTTCGGCCACGTCAGAATTGAAGTAGCCAAAATGGAAAGCCAACTATATACTAAAGATATGTTTTAGGATTTTCTTGTATTCTTTTAACAGACTGGATTTAAAATTTAAATTATTTCTTTCATAATCCCGACAGCCGGTTAACTCTTCGTACGTCTGTATACTATATTTATTTAGTAACCAATAATCAGCAATAATAGAAGCCTGTTGTTCGAGCGTATAAAAGTTAAATGATGGCTTATTGAAACTATACTGATAAACATTCGTTGAAGTATATGGATCGCAGAAAGATGAATCATATCGGTAATATTGCCAGACAAATGCCATAGCAAGTATAAATAAATGAGTAGATTTAGCTGACTCATGAAAGTTATCATAGCCAGTAGAGAAATCTTCGCGATACTCATTTATAGCAACAATAACACCTCCATTTCGAGGCTGAGTCATGATTTTTGACTGTGCTACAGTTTTTCCACTTCCACGATATATTTTAACTCTATTATATTTAATAACGTCCCGGAATACACTTTCTGCTAATTTAATCTCATCAGATGTTAATTTTCTGAATATAACCTCATCTTTGTCTGCAGAAGCATTCATTTGCAACATATTATTTCTTAATATGGTGGTATCGCTTTCAAAAAAGCAGTTTCTTAATATGTGTTCCCTCATTGCGATCTCCATTTTTATTGGCTCTTTCGTTATAATTATTATATTTCGCATAAAAGCTCAAGACATAAATGTTGAGTGCGATTGATTGATATAACCATTTGATATTTAGAAACTTTTATACTGCTGTAGATTTACGAAAGATTTACCCCCATCGCTCTGTTTGTGTTTTTGGAATTTTTACAAAGCATAAGTAAGGGCAAAATCAACAAAACCCACCTATGTGAAAAGCCTCCTGAACGCACCTTTTTGCTGTCTGCGCTATTCCATGCCGGATGGCGGCGACACCTTATCCGGCCTACAAGTCGGTTTCAAAAGACGGATAAGCGCCATCATTCAACGCCTCCGCCACGCTATAGCTGATAAAGCGGGTCCTTAGCGCGTTGCGCGGTTAACTCGCCTGCCTGGGTGCGCACGACGTTCCACAGCGCCTGGGCGGCGGTCGACAGCGAGCGGTTCTTGCGCCTCGCCAGCATTAATTGCCTTTCCACTACCGGCGTAAGACGCTTCACCTGCAAATGGCTTCCCTGAGGCAGTGGGAGGGCCAGTGCGGGCAAAATGCTGATGCCAATCCCCGCCTCCACCATCGGAAATAGCGTTGCGGGGTGTCCAATCTCCTGAACGATATTCGCTTTAATCGCAAAACGGGCAAGCGCCGCGTCAATCAGCGGACGGCTTCCTGAAGCGTAATCCTGCAATACCAGCCGTTCCTGCTGTAAATCCTGCCAGCTCACCCACTCCCGTCGCACCAGCGGATGATCCTCGTGGCATAACAGAAGAAATGGTTCCGACAGTACCGCCTCACACTGCAAATCGCTTACCGCACCGGGATCGATGACAATGCCGAAATCCACTTCGCCCTGACGGATACTCTCCAGCACCCACTGCTGGGGCCGATCGTGCAAAACAAAATCGATCGCCGGATAATCCTGATTGCTGCGGGCAATACATTGCGGGATCAAATGCGCGGAAATCGTCTGGCTGGCCGCCACGCGTACCGTGCCCGTAAGCTGCGTCCCCACCCTGCCCGCATCCCGTAGCGTAATGTGCAGTTCATCCAGCAACCGCTCCAGTCGCCCGGCCAGCTGCTGCCCCGCGGCGGTCAGCACCACTTCCCGCGTGGTTCGGTCCAGCAGCTTCACGCCCGTCTGGCGCTCCAGCTCTTTAATGCTGTGGCTGACCGCCGACTGGCTCAGACCAATACACTCCCCCGCCCGGCTGAAGCTTTTTTCCTGAGCGACGGTAACAAACACACGAAGTTGGCGCAGAGAATAATTCATCGACTAGATTCATATATAGATGCAATAAATCGATTTTATTTCTCAAAATGAAAAACGCAAAATGAGGGCACCGAATTCATGGAGTATGTATGAAAATTTTTCGTATCCTTGATCCGTTTACCCTGACCCTGATCGCGGTCGTGTTGCTGGCGTCTTTTTTCCCGGCTGAAGGCGGTTTTGTCCCGGTCGTGGAAGGGATCACCACTGCCGCCATTGCGCTGCTGTTTTTTATGCACGGCGCAAAGCTCTCACGTGAAGCCATTATCGCTGGCGGAAGCCACTGGCGTTTACACCTGTGGGTGATGTGCAGCACCTTTATTTTGTTTCCCGCGCTCGGCGTACTGTTTGCCTGGTGGGCGCCGGTTAATGTCGATCCGATGCTTTATACCGGCTTCCTCTATCTGTGCATTCTGCCTGCCACCGTTCAGTCGGCTATCGCGTTTACCTCACTAGCGGGCGGTAACGTTGCGGCAGCAGTCTGCTCCGCTTCCGCGTCCAGCCTGTTGGGAATCTTCCTGTCACCGCTGCTGGTCGGCCTGGTGATGAATATGCATGGCGCGGAAGGCAGCCTTGAGCAGGTTGGCAAAATCATGCTGCAACTGCTGCTGCCGTTTGTGCTCGGGCATCTGTCACGTCCGTGGATCGGGAATTGGGTGGCGAAAAACAAAAAATGGATTGCGAAAACCGATCAGACTTCAATACTGCTGGTGGTCTATTCCGCCTTCAGCGAAGCGGTAGTAAACGGCATCTGGCACAAAGTGGGCTGGGGTTCGCTGCTGTTTATCGTGGTGGTGAGCATTGTGCTGCTGGCTATCGTCATTGCGGTTAACATTTTTGTCGCCCGTAAATGCGGCTTTAATAAAGCGGACGAAATCACCATTGTTTTCTGCGGATCGAAAAAGAGCCTGGCCAACGGCGTGCCGATGGCTAACATCCTGTTTCCGACCTCAGTGATTGGGATGATGGTGCTGCCGCTTATGATTTTCCATCAGATTCAGTTGATGGTCTGCGCAGTGATGGCGCGTCGCTATAAGCGCCAGAGCGAACAGTTGCAGGCGCAGCAGGACAGCCGCGCCGCAAAAGTTTAAAGCGGACGCTTCAGGGGCTGAACCAGCTGCGTCAGCCCCTCAGTCTTGATCAGCAGCGTAATTTGCATCAGCTCACCCAGTTTGCCCGGCGGAAATTCATCTTTGCGGGCAAACCACAGTAAATACTCCTCCGGCACATCAATCAGGCGCTGCCCTTTATATTTACCGAACGGAATCACCGTATTGGCGATGTCGACAAGCTGCTCTTTTTCCATCTCAGGCACCCAGCAGGCGGAGCATTTCCGCTTCGTCAATCACCTCGATCCCCAGCTCCTGCGCTTTCGCAAGCTTAGAACCGGCCGCTTCACCGGCAATCACCAGATCGGTTTTCTTAGATACGCTGCCCGCCACTTTCGCCCCCAGCGCCACCAGACGCGCTTTGGCGTCATCCCGTGACATCTGACTCAGGCTACCGGTCAATACCACCGTCTTTCCGGCGAAGGGACTGTCGATCTCTTCCGCCTTAATCGCCACCGGCGCAGGCCAGTGCACGCCTTCCGCCAGCAGTTGCCTGATGACGTCGCGGTTGCTCTCTTCGGCAAAGAAGTTGAACACATGGGTCGCCACCACGATGCCCACGTCCGGCACCTTTTGCAGCTCTTCGATGGAGGCCGCTTCCAGGGCTTCCAGAGTGCCGAAGAACGCGGCAAGCCCCGCAGCGGTAGCCTCCCCCACTTCCCGGATGCCCAGCGCATACAGGAAGCGCGCAAAAGTCGTCTCTTTCGCTTTTTCCAGCGCATCCACGACGTTTTGCGCCGACTTCGGCCCCATGCGATCCAGTCCGGTCAGTTTGCCCGCGGTCAGCCTGAACAGATCCGCAGGGGTGTGCACATACTCTTTCTCAACCAGCTGGTCGATGATTTTATCGCCCATCCCGTCGACGTCCATCGCGCGGCGGGAAACGAAGTGCTTCAGCGACTCTTTACGCTGCGCCGCGCAGATTAAGCCGCCGGTGCAGCGAGTCACCGCTTCGCCCTCCACGCGCTCCACGTCAGAACCACACACCGGACACTGGGCTGGAAAGACCACCGGGCGCGTTTCCGCCGGACGCTCGGAGAGCACCACGTTCACCACCTGCGGGATCACATCCCCCGCCCGGCGAATCACCACCTTATCGCCGATACGCAGGCCAAGTCGTTCAATCTCGTCGGCGTTATGCAGCGTGGCATTACTCACCAGCACTCCCGCCACCTGTACCGGCTCCAGTCGCGCGACGGGAGTAATGGCGCCAGTGCGCCCGACCTGAAACTCCACGTCGCGGACAGAGGTCATCTGTTCCTGCGCCGGAAACTTAAACGCCACCGCCCAGCGCGGCGCGCGGGCTACGTAGCCCAGTTGCTCCTGAAGAGCCAGCGAGTTGACCTTGATCACCACGCCGTCAATGTCGAAGCCCAGCGTCGGACGGTCTTCTTCCACCTTATGGTAGAACGCCAGCACCTCTTCCGGCGAGTCGCAGAGCGTCACGCGATTGCTGACCGGCAGACCCCAGGCCTTAAACTGCATCAGGCGGCCCAGATGAGTATCCGGCAGCTCGCCACCTTCCAGAATGCCAATGCCGTAGCAGAAGAAAGTCAGCGGTCGCTTCGCCGTGATTCGCGGATCGAGCTGGCGCAGCGAACCGGCCGCCGCATTACGTGGGTTAGCAAAGACCTTGCCGCCGGTGCGACGCGCTTCTTCGTTAATTTTTTCAAATCCGGCCTGGGGTAAAAAGACCTCGCCGCGCACTTCCAGACGCGCCGGAATGTTCTCGCCATGCAGCCGCAGCGGAATAGCGCGGATAGTTCTCACGTTGGCGGTAATGTCTTCGCCGGTAGTTCCGTCACCACGGGTCGCGGCCCTGACCAGAACGCCGTTTTCATAAAGAATACTAACCGCCAGACCGTCCAGCTTCAGCTCGCAGCACCAGGTCAGCTTATCGCTGCTCTTTAAACGATCCTGCACGCGCTTGTTAAACGCCAGAAAGCTCTCTTCATCGAAAACGTTATCCAGCGACAGCATCGGCACTTCGTGGCGAATCTGGCTGAAAGAGGTTAACGGCGCCGCCCCTACCCGTTGGGTCGGGGAGTCGGGCGTAATCAGTTCCGGGTGTTGCGCCTCCAGTTCGCGCAGTTCGCGCATAAGACGATCGTATTCCGCATCGGGAACCTCTGGCGCATCCATCACATGGTAAAGATACTCATGATGGCGAAGCGTGGTTCGCAGTTCTGTCAGTTGTTGTTCGATTGATTCCATATCGCACCATCAATGATAAAAAACCCCCGACAGGCGGGGGTTCAGAGAAACAGTGTCGTGCCTTTAGTGTATCAGGCGTTAGCGTCCTTCACTTCGCGGATACGGTCCTGATACTCACGAAGTTTTTGCGGCGTCATCATCCTGCGTTGATCGTCAAGCACCACGCCGCCAACTTCATCGGCGATATGCTGGGCAGACTGCAACATCAGCTTGAAGTTTTGCAGTTCGTCGCCGTAAGACGGCACCTGCATAAAGATGGTTACGCCAGGCGTCGTGAAATCAGTCATTTCTGGATCAAACGTTCCCGGATTGACCATATTGGCAAGGCTGAACAGCGCCGGACCGCTGCCATCCGGACTCAGATGGCGGTGGAAAATATTCATGTCGCCGAATTTAAACCCGGCCTGCTGAATGCTGTTAAGCAGCACCTCGCCATTGAGCGTGCTTCCCTGGTGGGCCGCGACGTTCATGATGATGACCGCTTCTTTACGCTGCGGTTTTTCCGGGGCCGGGGCTTCTTCAACAACCGGCTCAGGCTGCGGTTCCGCTACCGGCTCGGCGGGCTGGAAGGTCTGCGGCGCGGGCTGCGGGGCAGAAGGCGCCGTTTGCGACTCAGGCTGCGCGTGAGGCGCGGCAGGCTGCTGCGGAACAGGCTGCTGTACGGGTTGCTGTGGCGCAGGCTGCGGCTGTTGTACCGGCTGCGGCGGACGCTGGCCGTGGGGCTGCTGGACCGGCGCTTGTGACGGCGGCGCAACGGGCTGACGCGGCTGCGCAGACGCATAAGGCGGCTGGTACTGGTGTTGCGGCGACTGGCGAGGCGCTTCATGCTCCTGCGGGTTGCCTGGGGCATGATTAACGCGGTGAACACGAACTTCGCCCACGCCTTCGTCAGCGTCGATGTCGTCATCAAACGGCTCATCGTCGCGTTTAGATTTCATGCGTTTCAGTGGACGATCGCGGAACATAGAAGATCGTTCTTTACGGCTGGTCCAGAAACCATGCACCAGTAAAGCGATTATGGCGATCGCGCCAACAATGATTAATATCAGACGCAAATCCTGCATCATTATATTCTCTGTTGTTCTAACACCTTGCCACCACGGCAAACATTTACTCACTAAGAGTATTTGCCGATTACGTCAAGTGCAAGTGTACTCTTAGCTTTCACAGCATAAAGATGAAGGAAATCGTGCTTTTTGCTGTTTTTTCGAACATTTCTGAACTGTCCCGCGTACGATAACCCGGTAAGATAGCCGGGTCCATCCAGGACTATTACGAAAAGGAGTCAGTCCCGACTATGGTGTCATCATCCATCGCTACGCCACGCAGCGGCGTTTATTACTTCGCTCAGGGGTGGAAACTGGTTTCGCAACACGGAATCCGTCGCTTTGTCATTTTACCTCTGCTGGTCAATATCGTGCTGATGGGCGCAGCGTTCTGGTGGTTGTTTACGCAGCTGGATGTCTGGATCCCGTCATTAATGAGCCACGTTCCGGACTGGCTGCAGTGGCTGAGCTATCTGCTCTGGCCAATCGCGGTGATCTCCGTCCTGCTGGTATTCGGCTACTTTTTCTCGACGCTGGCCAACTGGATTGCCGCGCCGTTCAACGGCCTGCTGGCGGAACAGCTGGAAGCCCGCCTGACGGGCGCCACACCGCCGGATACCGGCGTAATGGGCATCATGAAGGACCTGCCGCGAATTATGAAACGCGAATGGCAGAAGTTTGCCTGGTATTTACCGCGCGCGATTGTGCTGCTGATCCTCTATTTCATTCCCGGCATCGGCCAGACTGTCGCGCCTGTGCTGTGGTTCCTCTTCAGCGCCTGGATGCTGGCGATTCAGTACTGCGATTATCCCTTTGATAACCATAAGGTGCCGTTTAAGGAGATGCGTGCCGCTCTGCGCGCCCGTAAGGTCGCGAACATGCAGTTCGGCGCGCTCACCAGCCTGTTTACCCTGATCCCGGTGCTGAATTTATTTATCATGCCGGTGGCGGTATGTGGCGCGACGGCGATGTGGGTCGACTGCTACCGTGGGAAACATGCGTTATGGAAATAACGTAAAAATATTGCGTTAAAAGCGTCGATATGCCGTTTCTTATTCCATACTGATCGTCATTATTTCTTCACAGCATATAGATATGCGAATTCCTTACTTCCGCATATCTGCCTGACGGGTATGCTGGGAAGGTATCCCAATTTCATACAGTTAAGGACAGGCCATGAGTAAGATTTTTGAAGATAACTCGCTGACTATCGGTCATACGCCGCTGGTTCGACTGAACCGTATCGGTAACGGACGCATTCTGGCGAAGGTGGAATCACGTAACCCGAGCTTTAGCGTGAAATGCCGTATCGGTGCCAATATGATTTGGGATGCCGAAAAGCGCGGCGTACTGAAAGCCGGCGTTGAGCTGGTGGAGCCGACCAGCGGTAACACCGGTATCGCGCTGGCCTACGTGGCGGCCGCGCGCGGTTACAAGCTGACGCTGACCATGCCGGAAACCATGAGCATTGAGCGCCGTAAGCTGTTGAAAGCACTGGGCGCCAACTTGGTGCTTACCGAAGGCGCGAAAGGCATGAAGGGCGCGATTCAGAAAGCCGAAGAGATTGTCGCCAGCGACCCGGAAAAATACCTGCTGCTTCAGCAGTTCAGCAACCCGGCGAACCCGGAAATTCATGAAAAAACCACCGGTCCGGAAATCTGGGAAGATACCGACGGCCAGGTGGACGTTTTCATTTCCGGCGTCGGCACCGGCGGCACCCTGACCGGCGTCTCCCGCTACATTAAAGGCACCAAAGGTAAATCTGACCTGATTACGGTCGCGGTTGAACCGACGGACTCCCCGGTCATCGCGCAGGCGCTGGCGGGCGAAGAATTAAAACCCGGCCCGCATAAAATTCAGGGTATCGGCGCAGGTTTTATTCCGGGCAACCTCGATTTGAAGCTGATTGATAAAGTCATCGGCATCACTAACGAAGAGGCGATCTCTACCGCGCGTCGCCTGATGGAAGAAGAAGGTATTCTGGCCGGCATCTCCTCCGGCGCCGCCGTCGCCGCTGCGCTTAAGCTGCAGGAAGATGAAGCCTTTACCAATAAGAATATTGTGGTTATCCTACCGTCTTCGGGTGAGCGTTATCTGAGCACCGCACTGTTTGCCGATCTCTTTACCGAGAAAGAACTGCAACAGTAATGCCAGTATGTTAAAAACGCGTAAAAAAGCACCTTTTCAGGTGCTTTTTTGTGGCCTGCTTCAAACTTTCACCCCTCCTGGCATTGCTTCACCCCGTTGGCTCTGGTATTTAACCAGACTAATTATTTTGAAGCGCGAAATTAATCGTTACAGGAAAACTGCTTGCTGAATCGATTTTATGATTTGGTTCAAGTCTTGATTTCGCGGCATAATGTTTAATGACGAGCGAAACGTCAGCGGCCAGAGGTTGCCAGCAACGGATGGCGTATACACCTGGTGTGTCGCGCCCGTTTACGCCGGCGCTAACAATACAGGCTAAAGTCAAACCGCCAGGCTAGACTTTAGTTCCACAACACTAAACCTATAAGTTGGGGAAATACAATGTTCCAGCAAGAAGTTACCATTACCGCTCCGAACGGTCTGCATACCCGCCCTGCTGCTCAGTTTGTTAAAGAAGCGAAAGGCTTCACTTCTGAGATTACTGTGACTTCCAACGGCAAAAGCGCCAGCGCAAAAAGCCTGTTCAAACTGCAAACTCTGGGCCTGACTCAGGGCACCGTTGTCACCATCTCCGCAGAAGGTGAAGACGAGCAGAAAGCGGTTGAACATCTGGTCAAGCTGATGGCGGAACTGGAATAAGTTTTTCCGGGTTCTTTTAAAAATCAGTCACAAGTAAGGTAGGGTTATGATTTCAGGCATTTTAGCATCTCCGGGTATCGCTTTCGGCAAAGCACTTCTGCTGAAAGAAGACGAAATCGTCATTGACCGGAAAAAAATTTCTGCCGACAAGGTTGATCAGGAAGTTGAACGTTTTCTGAGCGGTCGTGCCAAGGCATCTGCGCAATTAGAAGCGATCAAAACTAAAGCTGGTGAAACGTTCGGTGAAGAAAAAGAAGCCATTTTTGAGGGGCATATCATGCTGCTCGAAGATGAGGAGCTGGAGCAGGAAATCATAGCCCTGATTAAAGATAAGCACATGACGGCTGACGCAGCCGCCCATGAAGTTATCGAAGGTCAGGCCTCTGCCCTGGAAGAGTTGGATGACGAATACCTGAAAGAGCGTGCGGCTGACGTACGCGACATCGGAAAGCGCCTGCTGCGCAACATCCTGGGTCTGGCCATTATCGACCTGAGCGCCATCAAAGATGAAGTCATCCTGGTTGCCGCCGACCTGACCCCGTCCGAAACCGCGCAGCTGAACCTGCAAAAGGTGCTGGGTTTCATTACCGACGCGGGTGGCCGTACTTCCCACACCTCTATCATGGCGCGTTCCCTGGAGCTGCCAGCGATTGTCGGGACCGGCAGTGTCACCTCGCAGGTGAAAAACGACGACTATCTGATTCTGGATGCCGTAAACAACCTGGTTTACGTCAACCCGACCAACGAAGAAATTGAAAAACTGCGCGCCGTTCAGGAGCAGGTTGCTACCGAGAAAGCGGAACTGGCGAAACTGAAAGATCTGCCGGCGATCACGCTGGACGGACATCAGGTTGAAGTGTGCGCGAACATCGGTACCGTGCGCGACGTTGAAGGCGCAGAGCGTAACGGTGCGGAAGGCGTTGGTCTGTATCGTACTGAATTCCTGTTCATGGACCGCGACGCGCTGCCGACTGAAGAAGAGCAGTTTGCCGCGTATAAAGCCGTTGCTGAAGCCTGCGGCTCGCAGGCGGTTATCGTGCGCACCATGGACATCGGCGGCGACAAAGAGCTGCCGTACATGAACTTCCCGAAAGAAGAGAACCCGTTCCTCGGCTGGCGCGCCGTGCGTATCGCCATGGACCGCAAAGAGATCCTGCGCGATCAGATTCGCGCTATCCTGCGCGCGTCCGCTTTCGGTAAATTGCGCATTATGTTCCCGATGATCATCTCTGTTGAAGAAGTGCGCGCACTGAAGAAAGAGATTGAGATCTACAAACAGGAACTGCGTGACGAAGGTAAAGCTTTTGACGAAACCATTGAGATCGGCGTGATGGTGGAAACACCAGCAGCGGCGACCATTGCGCGTCATTTAGCCAAAGAAGTTGATTTCTTTAGTATCGGCACCAATGATTTAACGCAGTACACTCTGGCGGTTGACCGTGGTAATGATATGATTTCACATCTTTACCAGCCAATGTCACCGTCCGTACTGAACTTGATTAAGCAAGTTATTGATGCTTCTCATGCAGAAGGTAAATGGACTGGCATGTGCGGTGAGCTTGCAGGCGACGAACGTGCTACACTTCTGTTGCTGGGGATGGGCCTGGACGAATTCTCTATGAGCGCCATTTCCATTCCGCGCATTAAGAAGATTATCCGTAACACGAACTTCAAAGATGCGAAGGTGTTAGCAGAGCAGGCTCTTGCTCAACCGACAACGGACGAGTTAATGACGCTGGTTAACAAGTTCATTGAAGAAAAAACAATCTGCTAATCCACGAGATGCGGCCCAATTTACTGCTTAGGAGAAGATCATGGGTTTGTTCGATAAACTGAAATCTCTGGTTTCTGATGATAAGAAAGACACCGGAACTATTGAGATTGTTGCTCCGCTCTCTGGCGAGATCGTCAACATCGAAGACGTGCCGGATGTAGTTTTTGCTGAAAAAATCGTTGGTGATGGTATCGCCATCAAACCGACCGGTAACAAAATGGTTGCGCCTGTTGACGGCACCATCGGCAAAATCTTTGAAACCAACCATGCGTTCTCTATCGAATCCGATAGCGGTATCGAGCTGTTTGTCCACTTCGGTATCGACACCGTTGAACTGAAAGGCGAAGGCTTCAGGCGTATCGCTGAAGAAGGCCAGCGCGTGAAAGTTGGCGATCCGGTGATTGAATTCGATCTGCCGCTGCTGGAAGAAAAAGCCAAATCTACCCTGACGCCGGTGGTTATCTCCAACATGGACGAAATCAAAGAACTGATTAAACTGTCCGGTAGCGTGACCGTGGGTGAAACCCCGGTTATCCGCATCAAGAAGTAATTCTTGCCGCAGTGAAAAATAGCGCCTCAGGGCGCTATTTTTTTATCTGTCTGGTGAGTTCACAGGCCTGCCCTTGCCGGATGGCGGCGCTGCGCGCCTTATCCGGCCTACAGGTTAAATCATCGGCTGCACGACCCTGCTGGCGAACCCAACCGGTAACGTTTCATTACTCCCCTGCCGGTGGCAGTATTAATTCGTCACAGCCGCACTGCTGCGTCCAGTTCATTACCGCCAGCACACGCTCTGCCGCCAGTCGGGTTGCTTTCGCCAACGGATGTCCGAGAACTAACCCGCAGGTCAGTTCCGCGCAAAACAGATCGCCAGTGCCTTTCAGATCGGTTTCCACACGCGGGTGTGCAATTACCTCCAGCGAGTCGGCGGTCACGACTGCAACGTTGATCGCGTCGTCGGTCTGCCCCGGCGCGCTGGTGATCACCACCCACTTCAGCGTCTCCGTGAGCAGCGACCTGGCCGCGATGACCGCCTCCTCGAGCGTACCGCAGGGTTTGCCGCTCAGCATTTCCAGTTCAAAGACGTTTGGCGTCAGCCCCTGCGCCAGCGGCAGAAGATGCTGCCGGTAGGCCTCAGGGATCTCCGCTTTCACATACATACCGCTGTCGATATCGCCAATCACCGGATCAACCACAATAGTCGCCTGCGGGTGGCGTTTTTGCACCGTCGTCAGCCATTGCGCCAGTAAGGCAATTTGCTGCGCGCTGCCCATATAACCGGTCGTCACCGCCTTCAGTTCGCGCAAGGCGTCGCGCTCGCTGAGCGCCCGCAGATAGCCGCTGAACCAGTCCGCAGGGATAACGCCGCCGTAAAACGTCTCATAATGCGGCGTATTGCTGAATAATACCGTCGGGACCGCGGTCACCCGTAGCCCCTTCGCCTTAATGGCCGGTACGGCGATGCTGTTGCCAACGCTGCCGTAGACCACCTGTGACTGGACGGCGACAATATCGGTTTGCAACGCCCGATGCTTATCGTCAAACAGCACTGACTGTATGTCACTCTCCTGCGCCATAAACGTCTCCTCTTACTGGACAGCGGGCAGATGGCTCACTATTATCGACCCATGCTAAAATTCATTTTGTCATAGGTCAATAATGATCGCCGGAAAAACCGCCAGTGAAATCGTTGACAGCATACGTCAACATATCACCCGTGGCACGCTGGCCGCAGGCGTTACGCTGCCGCCAGTCCGTGAACTAGCTGCGCGACTTAACGTAAACCGTAATACCGTTGCGGCGGCCTATAAGCGGCTGGTCACTATCGGTCTGGCGCAAAGCCTGGGACGTAACGGTACGGTGATCAAAGATGCATCCCCGCCCGCCGCGCTGGAAGGCAACCATCCACACACCCCGCTTATCGATCTTTCCGGTGGTAATCCGGCGCCGGATCGTCTGCCAGACCTCAGCCGCTACATTGCCCGTATCAGCACCACACACCGTCTGTACGGCGACGCGACGGTGTCGCCTGCGCTGAAGCACTGGGCGACGGCGTGGATGAAGGATGCCATTCCAGCGCAGGGCGAAATTAACATTACCAGCGGCGCCATTGACGCTATTGAGCGCCTGCTGAGCGCCCACCTGCTGCCAGGCGATAGCGTGGCGGTGGAAGATCCCTGCTTTCTGAGCAGTATTAACATGCTGCGCTACAGCGGTTATCAGACCTGTCCGGTGAGCGTCGACAGCGAGGGGTGCAACCTGCCGGGCTTGAGCAGGCGTTAAGCCAGGGCGCACGCGCGGTGATTATTACACCACGGGCGCACAACCCGACCGGATGCAGCCTGAGCGCCGCCCGCGCCGCCGCGCTACAGGAGATTCTCGCGCGTTATCCGCAGGTGCTGGTGATTGTCGACGACCATTTTGCCCTGCTCTCTTCATCACCGTGGCAGCCAGTAATAGCCGCTGAAACGCTGCGCTGGGCGGTGGTTCGCTCGATGTCGAAAACGCTGGGCCCGGATCTGCGTCTCGCCATTGTCGCCAGCGATCCGCTTACCTTCACAAAAACAGGTCTGCGCCTGAACCCCGGTAGTCAGTGGGTCAGTCATTTATTACAGGATTTAGCCTACGCCTGTCTGAGCGACAGCGACTTTCAGCACTCACTTACCCGAACCCGGCAGTATTACGCTTCCCGCCAGCAAAAGATGGCCGACGCGTTACGCCAGCACGGTCAGGTCGTCTCCCCCGGTGATGGGTTAAATCTGTGGTTACCGCTAAATACCGCCGGTCAGGATACTGCCTTTATGCTGGCAAAGTCCGGTTGGCTGGTACGCGAGGGTGAAGCGTTTGGCGTCAGCAGACCTGCATACGGCCTGCGAATAACCCTGTCAACGTTAAGCGACAGGTCGATCGTTAAGCTGGCGGCTGATATTTCCCGGGCGCTTAACGCGTGACGGTTGAAGGATATTACGGAAAAACACGCAGGCGCGGACAGAAAAATAAGAATTTATCAGCACTACTTATTAATCCATCTGCGCTATGATGCTCTGAGTTATATTTAAAAGGATTTTATAAAGACGATAATGTACCGAAACGTTCATTGATAACGTCGTATCGTCATCCTCAAGGGCTGACAATCCTTACCTCAAAAGCGATGAGAAAGCGTAATCCTGTCTTTATGCCTTAATCGCCGAAATGAATAAGACACTCAATTAACCTGGTCACACCCACTGAAGCATATGCCGCCCGGATAATCTGCCGTTCGCAAAGGATAGTAAAATGGCAAAAAACTTGTTGAAAAAAATATTGCCCGTCGTTTCACTGATGATATGCAGCCCTCTTAGCGCAGCAGAGGCGGATAACACCGCCGAACGCTCGCCCGTTACAAATGATCCTTGCGACTTTTCTACAAGTCGGCGCGTGCCCAATCCGCAACTGACAGAATTGATGAAGCAATTACCGGTTGTGGAAAAGTCCGGTGACAAAAAAGCGGCAAAACAATGGGTCGACAAGGTCTGGGAAAGCCTTTATTCCTCCTGCGCAAATTATAATGATGCTAACGCGATAATATGGCGTCTGACTCAGACATTAGACCGTACGGCGCAGTATGATGAGGCGCTGGTGTTACTTAAAAAAGCGTCAGAGGCAACCTCCGGCGTTGAGCAACGTTATCGTTTTATCCATAAAGCGACCACCCAGGCGATGCTGGCAGGAAAAGAAACGCAAGCGCGACAACTGATTAAAGACTATCTTTCCGCCAAACATCTCCCGGCTGCATTATGGCAACTGGATAAAACAGATAACCGGTTGCATTATCCCCTGGCACAGCTGGCGGTGCCATTAACCAGCGGGCACTGGACGCTGGAACATATTTATTCAACGGGTCAACGTGACGGCACATCGATAATTCGTTTTGCCAACAATGGAGACGGGATCTATAACGTCGCCGCAAACTATGTTTCCGCTGAAATGATGCTCCACTATCGGGAAACAGAGGACATTGAGCATTCGGTAAACACGACGCAAACAAAACGCCCCTGGCTGTATGCGACAACAAATGATGCTGAGCTTGCCGTAAAATTACCCGATATCCCCGGCGATAAGCTAAAACAGATAAAATCTGTTCAGCGTTATAGCACCGCTGACGATAGCGTGGCGACGGCAACATGGCAAATAACGCAAGGACCGTGGGAAATGACGGTTCTGGCATCCTTCCCTACAGCGCACAGTGAAAATGCCATCCAGCAACTCGCTACGCTGTTTATGCAAATTCAATGGCCACGGGCAGAAACGCTCCCTCCCATTCAGAAAGAGCTGGATGCACTGACAAAAAAATCTTACCAGACCGCTACCGAATGGAATAAGGCCGCACGACAGGCAGCCTCATTGCTCCCGGCGGCAAAATTTCCGCATGAAATAGCGGGAGTCAACACCATTCTCGGTATCCAGGCATATCGGCAAAATAAGCTGGAGAAAGCGTGGTCATATCTGCAACTTGCTCGCACCGCTTATGCTCAAACATTAAAGATCCATGCCGAAGAAAACTATGGCCCACAAGCGCTGCTGATGTACCTGACTGACATCGCCTACCAGATGAAAAAGAGTACTTATACAGAACTGGTAAAAGAATCATTCAGACATTCGCCAATGGGCGACCATTGGTTTTTTGCGCCATCCAGCCAGTCCATCGTTAATAAAAAAAGCCAGTTACATTATCCCTTTAACGCCGGAATTTTCCATGCCTCGGCAATTACGTATATTGAGGGAACCGTTGTTTATTCCGCAGCCCAATATGGTTATTCGCTTGAGTTTTTTGCCGGAAAGACGGTCATGCCTGACATGAACCAGCCAGAGATCGTAAAAGGTCAAGTCAGGCGACTGCAGAAAAAGGATCGGCAAAAAATAGCGATAACCGATAAAGATCTGCATAAATCAACGTATAGCTTTACCGTGCAAGGGCAGAAGAAAACGGCGACAAAATGGTCGGTCAAATGGTACAGCGACAATGAAAAAACAGAGAAGACGCTAATCTACTGGGCGTTTCCTTACCAGGATGGGCATGGCGGGATCATTGCGACGGTAGATAACAAGGACAAAGCGATATTGCCCAAACTGGACGAGTTTGCCAAAACGCTGGTGCACTACTCCGTCCCGACGCTGTAATTATTCTCTGGAGACTGTAATGATATTTGCCAACAACAAGTGCATTTTATTTGCTCTGGTATGCGCCCTCGCCGCGCCAACTTATGCCGCCCCCACCCTGTCCCCCAGAGAAAAATATGAACAGTGTGAAAAGCTGCCATATAGGGACCAGGAGCAACAATATCTGCTGAAAAATCAGCAGATCAACAGCTTCGACGAGGCAACTGGACTGATCCGTCAGGGGGATTTTGTTACTGCACAGCGAGCGCTAATCTTCAGTCTGGAAAAGATGAAGGCAAGCTGTGATATTAACCAATATGAACTTGCCGATGAACTGCGGGCACTGACATGGCTTCTGGAAAAAGATAAACGCTATGCGGAGGTACAACAGCTATTTGAAAATGCATTGCCGCTTGCCGGTTATCATAATTTCGAAAAAAGTTTCTTAACCTCCGCCGCAAAATATGCCTGGTTGGCGGAAAAGCCTGATGACACTCTTCGTTTGATTAAACAAATGATTTTCGGCGAAACAGGCGAAAAACTATCGCCCGTTCTCTGGCACCTTGACGAGAAAAATCGCCTGTTGTTCTGGCGGGTCGCGAATATGTATTACCCGATTTCCCACTCCCGGAAGTGGCTGCTGGTCGACGTAGACCCAGCCCAAAATCGGGGTTATACCACGTGGATAACCTATATATTATATCCCGGCGGTAGAATTCGCTTTTTGGGAAAATATAGCGAGGAAGATAAAAACAAATCCATGCTCTCACCAGGGGAAGAAAAAGTGACAACGCCGACAATGGATAGTCAGCTTCTTCCTGATTTTCCAGTAGAAAAAAGTCAGCAACGTAAAGCGTTAAAAAAAGAACAGCAAGGCCTTGTTGCTACCTGGGAAATTCGCCAGGGTGACTGGCTAATGAATATAGAAGCCGAACTTAATGAAAGCGAAAATCAGGCTGCGTTAAAATCGATTGCTGATTTATTTACCCATATTAAATGGGATAATCCGCCAAAGCTCTATCAGCTGCAAACCATGCGGTCGATTGAAAATGAGCTGCAACACCTCTGGCTGTCCGCGCGTAATGCCCCCGTAGAAAACTGGAACAAAGCCCGACTCATAGCCCGAAAAGGGCTACAAATCGCCGCGTATCCGGCTGAATATCAAAAATTCTATGCTATAGCAGGTATTGCAGACTATCGTAATGGCAATTATGCCGAGGCCTGGCAAACGCTAGAAAAAGCCCGTGCGCAGCTTCCTTATACCCGGGATGGATGGAACGATAAGGAAATTTTACTTTACGCCGCCCTTAGTGCGATACGTTGCGGAAATGAAAAAGAGGGCTATGAACGTCTAGCTGAATATATCCAGACAGCTGAGGTCATTGACTCTCCCCGGCAGTGGCGCGTAAACACCGCACTGCGGGTAATAACAGAAACTAACGATCGGGGACTGTCATTTCCCTTACTCACCGCCCGGACAATAATCGATTATGCGGGTGAGGATCTTCTTCTTTATCACGTTAATGACAGCGCTGAGAGCTATTACGTCGAGATCCTGCCGCCTGATACGGCGCCGAAGGCGCATATTTTACAGCGACTGAAAGTCGCGAAAGAGCAGGCAAAAGAAATTCAATTCCGGAAAACCTTACTGGCCATTCCTGGTAATCAGGTCAAAGCGACGCAATGGGCGTTTAAGAAATCTGACGCACTCAGAGATTACACCTCGCCTGACGAGGGCGTTTACTGGTTTATTCCCTGGCAGGGGAAAACTCTTGCCGTTTTCGCCAGAACATATGACCGGAAAATTCCCGACGCAGAAAAAGGAGAAGAGTTCGTTCGCGAGCTATTAGCCGCGAATGTCAGCGGAGTGAAATAATCACGACCGTGCCGGCCAGCGATCTACTGGCCGGCACTGTTTAAATCCCTGCCCCCTGGCTGAAATGTTCTTCGCCAAACACACCGGTGGAGAGATAGCGATCGCCGCGGTCGCAGATAATCGCCACCACAACCGCGCCAGGATTCGCCTGCGCCACGCGGATCGCCCCGGCCACCGCGCCGCCGGAGCTGACGCCGCAGAATACGCCTTCCCGCACCGCCAGTTCGCGCATGGTGTTTTCCGCCTCGCGCTGATGGATATCCAGCACTTCATCGACCAGCGAAGCGTTGTAAATGCCCGGCATATACTCTGCCGGCCAGCGGCGAATGCCGGGAATGCTGCTGCCCTCTTGCGGCTGCAGACCGACAATGGCGACATGTTTTTCCTGTTCACGCAGAAAGCGCGACACGCCGGTTATGGTGCCGGTCGTGCCCATGCTGGAGACAAAATGGCTGATGCGCCCGGCGGTTTGCCGCCAGATTTCCGGGCCGGTAGTGGTGTAATGCGCCAGCGGATTATCGGGATTGTTGAACTGATCGAGCAGTTTGCCCTCTCCGCGCTCTGACATGGCTAACGCTAAGTCGCGCGCCCCTTCCATCCCCTGCTCTTTGCTGACCAGAATCAGCTCTGCGCCATAGGCGCGCATCGCCGCGCGACGCTCCTGACTCATGTTGTCCGGCATCAACAGCTTCATGCGATAGCCTTTCAGCGCGGCAATCATCGCCAGCGCAATGCCGGTATTGCCGCTGGTCGCTTCAATCAGTACGTCGCCTGGCTTAATCTCGCCGCGCTTTTCCGCCTCTACGATCATCGACAGCGCGGCGCGATCTTTCACCGACCCGGCGGGATTGTTACCTTCCAGTTTAAGCCAAATTTCGCTGCCGTTGTCCGGTCCCATCCGCTGCAATTTCACCAGCGGCGTATTGCCGATTGTTTGTTCTAATGTGTTCACGTTCTTAGCTCATGAAAATGCCCGGTAAGCGTAGCGCCACCGGGCGAAAATAATGCAAATTAACGTATCAGGCCGATTGCGCCAGGGCAATTTCCTCTTCGTGCGTTTCAATCCGCTGCTCGCCGTTGTACAGACGCGCATTTTGTAGGCCGACAAACAGCCGTTCGCCGCGTACCGGGGCATCGTCGCCCGTCATGATTACCGTCAGCGGCTCGTTATACCATCCCAGCGGCTGTACCACTAGCTGGGTGTAGTGACCTTTCGGACTGGCTTCGATCACCTGCACCGGCAGCGGAGAATCAAGGCTGGTGCGGCGGCTGATATCCACCTCCCACGGGCGCAGGAACAGATCGACCGGCCCCTGATACGCAGGCGTATAGCCCAACGGCCAGCGGTGCGCGCCGACGTGAAACTGTCCACCGCGTACCGTCCCCTGCAGGCGGTTCACCTCGCCCATAAACTCCAGTACGAAGCGGGTTGCCGGTTCGCGCCAGACCCGATCCGGCGCGTCGGCCTGTTCGATATTGCCCTGACTCATCACCACCACGCGGTCCGCCACTTCCGTCGCCTCTTCCTGATCGTGGGTCACGAATACGCTGGTGAACTTCAGTTCCTCATGCAGCTGACGCAGCCAGCGCCTGAGCTCTTTACGCACCTGGGCATCCAGCGCGCCAAAGGGTTCGTCGAGCAACAGAATCTGCGGTTCGACGGCTAACGCGCGCGCCAGCGCCACGCGCTGCTTCTGTCCGCCGGAAAGCTGCGCCGGGAAGCGATCCGCCAGGTGGGCTAACTGCACCATCTCCAGCAGCTTCGTCACTTTGGCTTTGATCGCCGCCGCATTCGGCCTTTCACGCCGCGGCAACACCGTCAGACCAAAGGCGATATTGTCAAATACCGTCATATGACGAAACAGCGCATAGTGCTGAAAGACAAATCCAACCTTGCGGTCGCGCGCGTGAAGACGGCTTACGTCGGTGCCGTGGAAGCGAATCTGCCCGCTGGTCTGGTGCTCCAGCCCGGCGATAATGCGCAACAGCGTGGTTTTACCGGAACCGGACGGCCCCAGCAGCGCCACCATCTGCCCGGAAGGAATATCCAGCGAGATATCGTTCAGCACCTGGGTGCGACCAAAAGATTTCTTAATATTGGCAATCTCAATGCTCATGATTTTCCTCCTGTCGCGCGCGTTTTTCCTGGTTTTCCAGACGCCATTGCAACATGCTCTTTAAAAACAGGGTAATAATTGCCATCAGCGTCAGCAGCGCGGCGGCGGTAAAAGAGCCGACGGTATTGTAGTCCTGCTCCAGCAGTTCAATCTGTAACGGCAGCGAGAGGGTTTCACCGCGAATCGAGCCGGACACCACCGACACCGCGCCAAACTCGCCAATCGCCCGGGCGTTGGTCAGCACCACGCCATACAGCAGCGCCCAGCGGATATTCGGCAACGTCACGCGGCGGAACATCTGCCAGCCGGAAGCGCCAAGCAGAATCGCCGCCTCGTCCTCCTGACTGCCCTGACTAAGCATGACCGGCACCAGCTCGCGCACTACAAACGGACAGGTCACGAAGATAGTGACCAGCGCCATCCCCGGCCAGGAGAACATGATTTGCAGGTTATGCTCGTCCAGCCAGCCGCCCAGCGGCCCGTTGGAACCATAGAACAGCAGATACACCAGACCGGCGACCACCGGCGACACCGCAAACGGAATATCCAGCAGCGTCAGCAGCAGCTGGCGACCGGGGAAATTAAAGCGCGTCACCAGCCAGGCCAGCAGCACGCCAAACACCAGGTTTACCGGCACCGCGATCAGCGCAATCAGCACCGTCAGCCAGATGGCATGCAGCATGTCTGGATCGCTTAAATTGTCGATGACCGGCATCAGCCCCTTGCTGAACGCCTGCACGAAGATGTAAACCATCGGCACCAGCAGAATGAAAGCCGAAACCAGCATCCCGGTGCCAATCAGAAACCATTTACCCCAGTTAATGCGGGGCGCGTCATAACGCTTCAATTGAGTGACTTCCGCCATTAGTGACCTACCACTCGTCGGCCAAAGCGACTTTGCAGGGTGTTAATTGAAAACAGCAGCAGCAGCGATGCCGCGAGGATCACCGAGGCGATAGCGCTGGCGGCGGGGTAATCAAACTCCTGCAAACGGACAAAAATCATCAGCGAGGTCACTTCGGTTTTCCACGCAATATTACCGGCGATGAAGATGACCGCGCCGAACTCGCCGAGGCTGCGGGTAAACGACAGCGCGATCCCCGCCACCAGCGCAGGCGACAGCTCCGGCAGCACAACCTTACGGAAACTCTGCAAACGCGTTGCGCCCAGCGTTTGCGCCGCTTCTTCATATTCCGGCCCCAGATCTTCGAGCACCGGCTGCACGGTACGTACCACAAACGGGATGCTGGTAAAGGCCATCGCCACCGCAATCCCCAGCCAGGTGTAAGTGACTTTAATACCGAAATTCGCCAGAAACTCGCCGTAAAAACCGTTAACGGAAAACAGCGAGGCCAGCGTCAGGCCCGCGACCGCCGTCGGCAACGCAAACGGCAGATCCATCAGCGCGTCCAGCAGCGTGCGCCCGGGAAAACGGTAACGGGTTAAAATCCATGCCATCAACAGGCCAAACACGCCATTAAAAATCGACGCCACAAACGCCGCCAGCAGCGTCACTTTATAAGCGGCTACCACCTGCGGGTTGGTGATAACGTCCCAGTATTGCGCCCAGCTCATTTCAGAGAGCTGCATCACCAGCGCGCTGAGCGGCAGCAGTAAAATCAGACAGACAAACAGCAGGCTGGTGCCCAGGCTTAAGGTAAAGCCGGGCAGCACGCGTCTGGAGGAGACAGCAAACATTACTTACGCCCCGCCGCCAGCAGTTTGTCCAGCTCGCCGCCGCTGGCGAAATGGGTCTTCATCACCTCCGGCCAGCCGCCGAATTTCTCTTCCACGCGGAACAGTTCGGTCTGCGGGAATTGATCTTTCAGCTTATCCATCACTTCCGGGTTATTTACCCGGTAATAGAAGCTGGTGATGATGGACTGCGCCTGCGGGCTGTAAAGCCAGTTAAGATACGCTTTCGCCGCTTTCTCCGTTCCGTTGGCCTGTACGTTTTTATCAACCCACGCCACCGGGAACTCGGCCAGGATATTGGTCTTCGGGATCACCACCTCAAAACCCTGCGCTTCGTACTGCTTGCGGATGTTGTTCACTTCCGACTCAAAGCTTATCAGCACATCGCCCAGGCCACGCTCGGCGAAGGTTGTCGTCGCCCCACGCCCGCCGGTATCGAATACTTCGACGTTTTTCAGGAACTGCGTCATAAACGCTTCCGTTTTGGCTTTATCGCCGCCGTCCGCCTTATCCGCCGCGCCCCATGCGGCCAGATACGTATAACGCGCGTTGCCCGAGGTTTTCGGATTCGGAAAAATAAGCTTCACGTCGGAACGCACCAGATCGCTCCAGTCGTGGATATTCTTCGGGTTACCTTTGCGCACCAGGAAGCCCATCGTCGAATAAAACGGCGAACTGTTGTTCGGCAGACGGCTCTGCCAGTCCGCCGGGATCAGTTTGCCTCTGTCATGCAGGATCTGCACATCGGTCACCTGGTTGTAGGTCACCACGTCGGCCTTCAGTCCCTGCAAAATCGCCAGCGCCTGTTTTGATGAACCGGCATGAGACTGTTTGATCGTCAGCTTATCGCCGCCATTGTCTTTCGCCCACTGCTGCTCAAATGGCGGGTTCAGGGCGGCAAACAGCTCGCGGGAGACGTCATACGAACTGTTCAGCGGTTCCGTCGCCTGCGCCTGGCCGACCAGTAACAGCGACGCCATCAGCGCCAGGTATCTCTTTTTCAGTAAGTTAACGGCCATTGCGCACCCTTATAAATGAAATGACTTTCTTATAGTCATCATATTTATAACCAGTGCTAAAGGAGTAACGGTTTTATATACCGTTTGATGATTTGAAAGTTGAAAAGGGAATAAGAGCACCCTCCCGACATGCGGGAGGGGCTGGGCATGGCTCAGAGGCCGACGCTGACGCTTTCCGGCAGGGTGCTGCCGCCATCGATGACGTTTTGCGTCCCGGTGAGGTAGCTGGACTCATCGGAAGCGAGGAATGCCGCCAGTTCGCCGACCTCCAGCGGGCAGGCCAGACGGCGTAGCGGGATCGCCTTCGCCATTTCCGTCAGCACCGACTCCGGGTCCTGCGGATTAGACTGACGGGCGATGCTCTCCGCCATTGGCGTGCGCACATAGCCCGGGCAGATGGCGTTCACACGGATCCCCGACTGCGCGAACTCCACCGCCAGCGATTTGGTCAGGCCGACAATCGCCGCTTTCGACAGCGCATAAGCCGTCTCGCCCGGATCGGCGACCATATCGCCGGTGACCGATGACATCATCACGATGCGCCCGTCTTTACGCTTGATCATTTCCGGCAGAACGGCTTTCGTTACGTTCCACACGCCTTTGATATTCACGTCGATGTGGAAATCGCGATCCTCATCGCTCATCTCGAGGAAGCCGCCCAGACGACACACGCCCGCGTTGTTGACCAGGATGTCGATGCGCCCTTCCACCTCCTTCGCCCGTTTTATTGCCGCAGCAACGGACGCCGAATCGGTGACGTCCGCCACGACTGCGGTGCAGCGATGACCGCGCCCGCCCAGTTCATCGGCCAGCTTTTCAATCTCATCGGAGATATCCAGCAGGATTAAGTTCGCGCCGTGGCGGGCAAACACTCTGGCGATGCCTTCGCCTATGCCCTTCGATGCGCCCGTAATCAGTGCTGTTTTGCCCGTGAGTTTACCCATTTCAATGCTCTCCTTGTGAAAATGAAGTCTCACACTCCATTAACAACGAAAATACATTAAAAACAGATAAGTACTGAGCAGCAGCTCACTATTTAAGGTAAATCTTAGATAAAAAAAGCCCCGCAGAGGCGGGGACAGGGTGTTTTATGCTGTTTTGCCTGATGGCGCTGCGCTTATCAGGCCTACCGCCTCCAGGTCGGATAAGGCGTTTACGCCGCCATCCGACATATTTCGTCTTACAGCGCCAGCAGACGATCCAGCGACGGGGCAAAATAATAGCCGCCGGTCACCGGTTTGGTGAAACGCAGCATCGCGTCACGTTTCCCGTCGGTGTCGCCGAACATGCTCAGCAGCTGCTGCTCAATGTTATACAGGCGCGCGCAGTAGGCGCAAAAATAGAGTCCGTGGGTGCCGCTCGCCGTGCCGTAAGGCAGGCTCTGACGAACAATTTTCAGCCCCTTGCCGTCCTCTTTGAGATCGACACGGCTCAGGTGAGAGGTTGCCGGACGCACGTCGCCATCGATCTCTTCGTTGGCGTCTTTGGTGCGGCCAATCATCATCTCCTGATCCTGAATACTCATACGGTTGAGCTGCTTCAGGTTGTGCTCCCAGCGCTGCACGAACACATAACTGCCGCCCGCATCGACGCCATCTTTGATCACCGCCACTTCACGACGCGTCTCCTCACCTGCCGGGTTCTCCGTACCGTCGACAAAGCCGCTGAGATCGCGCTCTTCCACCCAGCGGAAGCCATGCACTTCCTCTTTGACCTCAACGCAGTCGCCAAAGGCTTCCATCGCCGCCTGCGCCACAGAGAAGTTAACATCATGACGCAGGGAGAGGATATGGATCAGCACATCGTACTGGGTAGCCGGCGCCAGCCCTTTGCCGTAAGGAATGAAATCCTTCAGCTCTTCGGCACCCACGCCGCCGCTCAGCGCGCGCCAGGTTTTATGACCAAACGCGACCACCGCGCCCAGCTGCGCATCGGGAAATTTCATTTCAAAGGTCGCCAGCTTATCGGCGAAAATGCGGCTGGCGCTACGCAAAGCATCAACATCGCCTTTGACGTTCGCTTCAATCCAAATCGCCGCGCGGCAGTGTTCGGGTAAAATGCCACTCTGAACCTGAGTCATCGTTCCTCCTGAAAAATGAGAATGCCACGCGGTCGTGGCATTGATGGCGGCTATTTTACCCTGTTTTTAAGCACAGCGGTTTGTTCCGACGCAAATTAACGACGCCAGATAATTTTGCTCACTTGCCATGTTTTCAGCGCATCGTCAGAGGGCATCAGTCCTTCCGGGCCTCGCCACTCGCCGGTAAAGAGATAACTGATATGCTGACTGCCCCTGGCCTTACACTCCACCGCATTATTCCCCTCCCCGACGGCGGGCTGACAGTTACCGAAGGCTTTGCTGTAGAGATCGCTGAACGGCGTACCAATTTCCACGCCGTCAGCGGTAGAAATGTCGCTGTCCAGCACATCAATGCGGCTGACGTTGCCCTGCTCGCCGTTGATGATCATCGCCACCTTGTCGCCGTTCATCGCTTCATAAAAGCGCACCACGTTGCCGTTGGCGGTTTTCATGCCGCTGCGCAGTCGATAGTCGCCATCAAGCACGTCGGCAATCGCCTGTTCGTTCAGTAGCGTCGATGCTGTTATCCCGCCGACGCCCTGTTCGGTCACTTCCGTCGATGAACCAAACCAGTTCCACGGGTTGGCGGCGGACCAGTTAACAGACGAGAGCGTCGAACAGCCGGTCAGCGCCAGCGGTAACGCACATAAAGTCAAACGCAGCGATTTCATCACACTTCCTTCTTTATTAATCAACGTTGTTTGGAGTCCCGGTTCGCCAAAAAGTGCCGTTATTCTTTATCAATGACGAAACAGGCGCGTAACCGGCGATGGGTTAACAGCCAGATCAACGCCACCAGATCCGCGACCGCCAGCGCCAGACTGACGCCATTAAGCGGCTCGCCCTGCCCCCACAGCAACAGCTGCCAGCCGAGAAGCAACGCCTGCGCCGCGACCAGTACGCTGTAGAAAATGCGCCAGAGCGCCGGAAAGGCGTAACGGCGTCCGCTAAGCAAAAAGGCCAGCACCGCCGGAACGCCGGGCAACAGCCCCAGCCAAAAATTATCGTGATCGGGATAAAACAGATTAAGCAGGGTATTACCCTGCTCGCGTGACGAACCGGCAATCACAAACAGCACCCAGGTCCGCGCCTGGAGCAGCAGTACCAGCCAGAACAGAAAAGGCAGGCGCAAACGACCGTGAGCATCGTAATCCGCAGGGTGAAACTCAGTACTCTTCATCTTCGATCAGGCGTTTTCCAAGGCTCAGCACGTCCGAATGTTCGTAGCCCAGCCGTTCATACATGCCGAGCACCACGTCGTTGTCTTCGCGCACCATGATCTGAATTTTGGGGCAGCCGCGGGCGATAAGCTTTTTCTCCAGCCGGTTCAGTAGCGCATTGGCAATACCGCGACCGCGAAACTCCGGATGCACGCCGAGATAATAAGCTGAACCGCGATGACCGTCGTAGCCGCCCATTACCGTCCCGACCACCTCGCCGTTCACGTCGGCAACGAGAAACAGACTGACGTCATGATTAAGCTTGCGCTCAATATCCATCTCAGGGTCATTCCACGGACGCAGCAGATCGCAGCGCTCCCAAAGGGTAATAACCTCTTCGAAATCTTCCTGGCGAAAAACGCGTATCTCCATGGTATTTGTTGCCTTTTCGGGTCTAAAAACCAAGATTATGGCGCAATCCGTTGATTCAGCCAATATCTGACGCGACGCGGTGAAAAAAATGGCATAATGGATAACTGTCATGTATTGAAATGAAAAGTAAAACAATTCTCAACATCAACAGTCGTAACGGAATACGCGATACGATATAACATCCTGGAACTATTATTTAACCATTCAGGCCGTATGAGCACTTTTAAACCCCTAAAAATTCTCGCATCACGCCGCCAGGTGCTGAAAGCCGGACTGGCTGCCCTGACGATTTCGGGGATGAGCAACGCCACCGCAAAAGACGCCCCTCTGAAAACCAGCAACGGTCACAGCCAGCCCGCAAAGAAAAAATCCGGCGGCAGACGGATCGTGGTGCTGGACCCCGGACACGGCGGCATTGACACCGGCGCTATCGGGCGTAATGGCTCGAAAGAAAAGCACGTTGTGCTGGCGATTGCAAAAAACGTACGTTCTATTTTGCGCAGCCAGGGATACGACTGCCGCCTGACGCGATCCGGCGATACCTTCATCCCGCTGTATGACCGGGTGGAGATCGCCCACAAGCACGGCGCGGATCTGTTTATGTCCATTCACGCCGATGGCTTTACCAATCCGAGCGCGGCCGGGGCGTCGGTGTTCGCCCTGTCCAACCGCGGGGCCAGTAGCGCGATGGCGAAATACCTTTCCGATCGCGAAAACCGTGCTGACGAAGTGGCCGGGAAAAAAGCGACCGATAAAGATCACCTGTTGCAGCAGGTGCTGTTCGATCTGGTGCAGACCGACACCATCAAAAACAGCCTGACCCTCGGCTCGCATATTCTGAAAAAGATCAAGCCGGTGCATAAGCTGCACAGCCGTTCAACGGAACAGGCGGCGTTTGTGGTGCTAAAATCACCGTCAATTCCGTCGGTGCTGGTGGAAACCTCGTTTATCACCAATCCGGAAGAAGAGCGCCTGCTGGGCACCACCGCGTTCCGGCAGAAAATCGCCACCGCTATCGCCAATGGCGTGGTCAGCTATTTCCACTGGTTCGATAACCAGAAAGCCCACTCGAAGAAGCGCTGAATATGAAACCTGATGCACAACGCGTAAAACAGTTCCTGCTCACGTTGCAGGAGAGCATCTGCGGGCAGCTGTGCGCCGTTGACGGCGCGCAATTCGTTGAAGACAGCTGGCAGCGCGAGGCGGGCGGCGGCGGGCGCAGCCGGGTGCTGCGCAACGGCGGCGTCTTTGAGCAGGCCGGAGTGAACTTCTCTCATGTCCACGGCGACGCGATGCCGGCTTCCGCCACCGCCCACCGGCCTGAGCTGGCCGGACGCAGTTTTGAGGCGATGGGCGTGTCGCTGGTGGTGCATCCGCTTAACCCTTACATTCCCACCAGCCATGCCAATGTGCGCTTTTTTATCGCCGAAAAGCCGGGCGCCGACCCGGTGTGGTGGTTCGGCGGCGGCTTTGACTTAACGCCCTACTACGGCTTTGCAGAAGACGCCGTTCACTGGCACCGCACCGCGCGCGATCTGTGTCTGCCGTTTGGCGAAGAGGTTTATCCGCGTTACAAAAAGTGGTGCGACGACTACTTTTTCCTGAAGCATCGTAACGAGCAGCGCGGCATTGGCGGGCTGTTTTTTGACGATCTGAACACGCCGGATTTTGACCACTGCTTTGCCTTTATGCAGGCGGTAGGAAAGGGTTATACCGAAGCGTATCTGCCGATTGTGGAACGGCGTAAAGCGATGATCTGGGGCGAGCGCGAGCGTAATTTCCAGCTCTACCGCCGCGGGCGTTATGTGGAGTTTAATCTGGTGTGGGATCGCGGCACCCTGTTTGGCTTACAGACCGGCGGGCGCACCGAATCGATTCTGATGTCGATGCCGCCGCTGGTGCGCTGGGAGTATGACTGGCAGCCGGAGGACGGCAGTCCGGAAGCCGCCCTGAGTGAATTTATTAAGGCCCGCGACTGGGTGTAAACCTGAGCCACACTTTTGGCCTTATGGCGATCCGGTTTGTAGGCCGGATAAGACGCGACGCGTCGCCATCCGGCAATCACGCAACCGTAATTGCCATTGCCTGATGACGGCTTACGCCTTATCCGGCCTACGATTCTGGTATATCCACCGGCAATCTGATGGCGGCACCGGCAATCACTGGGTGTAAACCTGAGCCATACTTTTGGCCTTATGGCGATCCGGTTTGTAGGCCGGATAAGACGCGACGCGTCGCCATCCGGCAATCACGCGACCGTAATTGCCACTGCCTGATGGCGGCTCGGTCTGGTATTTTCTCACATCCACTGGCGCATTCGGTGATGCAGCGTCGATGACGGCTTTTCGGCAAACAGCTGCTGATAATCGGTGGCAAATTGCCCTAAGTGCCAGAATCCCCACTGCATGGCGGCATCCTTCACCGTCCGGCTTTGCGACCACGGGCTGATCAGCTCGCGGCGCACGGCGTTCAGGCGAATCCGCTTCAGCCAGGCGTTCGGCCCAATGCCCAGAACAGCATGAAAAGCGTTCTGTAACGTGCGGCGGCTGACGTGCAGCTGGTTGCAGAGATCGAGCACCGTCAGCGGCTCGGCCATATTCTCCAGCACATACTCCCGCGCCCGCGACAGCAGCCTGCGATAGCCCTGATGGCTGATACTTTCCGCAGTATTGATCGGCTGCGCCTCCTCCAGCATCGTCCCCATCGCCAGCAGCAGGTTATCCCCCAGCACCTTACGTACGGCGGGCTGATGCAGATTCTCCGGATTCTCGCTGAAGGTCGCCAGCGCCTGCTGGACAAATCCCCACAGCGCCGCTTTGTGCTGCTCTTTGACCTCCAGCGCCGACTGATTACGCAGCATATGCAGCACCCTCTCCGGGTTATGCAGAAACCGGGCCTGGCGGGAGAGAACGTCTTCGGAGATCACCACCCCGAGAATGGTGTAATCATCCGGCGTGCTCAGTTCGAATTCAGTGCCGCCTGGCCGGGTGGCGATTTCAGCGCTGCCAAGAGACTGCGTGCCGATAAACCCCTGCTCGCCGCGCGTCGTCGGAATGCCAAACCAGAACGATTTCGGCCACACCAGGCAGGACTGGCGCAGCGCCAGGCCGGTGTATTCACGGAACACCTGAATATCATCGAGCAGGATTTCCGTGAACTCACCATGAAATTTACCGGGATGCAGCTGATCGTAAATCTGCTGCCAGGCGGTAATTGTCAGGGCGTGCTCATACACGTCCGTGGTCCGCCGCTGGTGCACGTTATCCACTTCCACCTTTGGCGTCAGTTTTACGTCTTCGGGTAATGCTTCATGATAAAGATGGTGCAAATTGGCTGTACGGGTCTTTTTCATGATCTTTTATGCCGGACGCCTGTGCGGACGTCCGGCCCTCCGACAGATTAATTTTTCAGGCGATAGCGACTGCTGCGTTTGCGTAACGCCCCGTCAGAAAAGAGCTGCTCCAGCGCCGCTCTGGCCTGCTCAAGCGGCCAGCCAAAGTGCGCGGCGACTTCACCAGCCGTCATGCCCTGTCGCACTTCGCCGAGCTTTGCCAACAGCAGGTCGGCGTACTCCGGCGCGGCGGGCGGCGGCGTGGTTTTTCGCTCTGCGCTGCCTGAAGCGCGCTTGAAGCCGCCGATCAGCCACTGGGTATCGTCCTCTGGCCGACCAATCTCTTTGCGGCTGATAACGCGCCCGGTACGCTGCGCCGCGGCGCTGCCGGCATCCAGCGCCGCACGACAGGCCGCCAGATCGCCTTCCACCACCAGCGTCACCTTGCCCGGGTCAAGCACTTCATGGTTCAGCAGATTGACGTTGGCGGCTTTCAGCATGGCATCCGCGGCGTCAACCGCCGCGACCATGCCCTCCACTTCCAGTAATCCCAGTGCGTTGATCATCGGCGACCTCCGTTACGCGCGCTGGATGGGGCTACGGGCGATATCGAGAACCGCATCGGCAAAGGCGTTACAGGCGGCTTTACAGGCCGCCTGGCTTCCGGTTAAAAAGGCCGCCGAATAGTTGGTTTCCGACGGCGGCGGCACGTAAGTCACCAGCTGCACGTCGGCAGATTTCATCGCCGCATCAATGCCAAAGGTGGCCTCCAGCGGCGGCGCGACCAGATAAGCGATCGGATCGCCCAGCGCAATACCGGCAGTCGACGAAAGGTAAGAACCGGTGCGCGACACCACGTGCGCCAGAAACGCCGTATCCTCCGCGTCGTTGGCCCACTGGAACGCCGCGCCGTTCTCAATATGGGCGACCATCGCATCCAGCCCGGCGCGCACTTCCGCCGGGTTCGGGCCGCCGAGCATAATCAGCACTTCACCGGCGGTCGGCGACGGCCCGTGGGCCGCGCCAGCGTACAGCGAACGGCCATACACCACCTCCACCATCGCCTGTTTTGTCGCTTCGTCTGCGGCAATATACGTCACGTCATCAGAATCTGCCGTGATAAGACCGAGGCTACGTATATGCGGCGGTAATTTCAGTTCCCTGGCAAAGCCGTCGTTGACGGAAGCAATCACGCGCATTGCGCTGACCGAGGGTCGAATCAAATCTAATGCTGGCATGATGCCTCCTTAACGGGTCATGTTGATGCCGGATGCTTTCTGCTCCAGCATCCGTTTGGCCAAATCGACAATGACGGCGGCCGCTTCTACCGGCGGCGTGCCGCCCTGATGGATGTTCGAGATACAGGTGCGGTCGGCTTCGACGGTGGTCGCCACGCGCGGGGAATACACCGCGTAGCAGGAGAGGCTTTCCGACTGCCCCAGCCCCGGACGCTCGCCCACCAGCAGGATCACTACCTTCGCGCCGAGGATCTCGCCGATCTGATCTTCAATCTTCACCCGGCCATAGCGCACGAAGAACGGCGTACCGACCTTCAGCCCCGCCTGCTTCAGTCCGGCGAGCAACGGCGGCAAAATCTCTTCGTAGTTGGCGGTAATCGCATCGGTGGATAGCCCGTCAGAAACCACCACCTGCACATCCGGACTCATTACGCACTGCGCTTTCAGCACATCGATCGCCTGCGGGCTCAGGCGTCGGCCCATGTCGGGACGCGTCAGGTACAGGTTTTTGTCGCTGATTTCCGAGCGCACCTCCAGCAGCCCCTGCGCTTTCACCCACTCTTCCGGCACCTCTTTCAGCACCGTGTCCTTTGAGCGGGAGTGGTCGGCGAGAAAGCGCAGCAGCGCCTGGGTGCGGGGTCGCGGACCGGCGCGACCGGTACAAACCCGCGCGGCGGTACTGCGCCGCAGCTCCGTCAGCACGTCGGCGCGATGCGGGTTTTCAACGCCGATCCACGCCTTCGCTTGTGCGGATCCTAAATCAAGGGCGCAGCTTTCCGCGGCAGCCGGAGCCGCGCACTGCGGCTTAGTGCCCCCCTGCGCTGACGGCGCGGCGGGCTGCGGCGCCTCCTGTCCCATCGACGCCATCACGCTACGTACAATTTCTTCAATCTGTTTTTGATCCATGGTGTGTCATCCCCGCGTCATCAGAAGAACAGAGACGGATCGCCCGCCCGTTTGGTCAAACGACCGTTCGCCATAATGCCCATCGTCTCCAGCCAGCGTTCAAACTCCGGCGACGGTCGCAGGTTCAGCAGCTGGCGCACGGTGGCGGTGTCGTGGAAGGCGGTGGTCTGATAGTTGAGCATGATGTCGTCGCCGAGCGGCATGCCCATGATGTAGTTGCAGCCTGCGGTAGCGAGCAGAATCATCAGGTTCTCGTTAAGGTTCTGGTCGGCGTCGGCGTGGTTGGTGTAGCAGCAGTCGCAGCCCATTGAGATGCCGCTCAGCTTGCCCATAAAGTGATCTTCTAAGCCCGCGCGGATAATCTGCCGATCGTTATAGAGATACTCTGGTCCGATAAAGCCCACCACGGTGTTGACAAGGAACGGATCGTAGTGCCGCGCCAGCCCGTAGTTACGCGCCTCCATCGTCACCTGATCGGCGCCGAAGTTCGCCCCTGCGGAAAGCGCCGAGCCCTGGCCGGTTTCAAAATACAGGCAGTTTTCTCCGGCGATACGGTTGAACTCCGCTCCCACCGCCCGCGCCTCATCGAGCATTGCCAGCTCGACGCCGAACTCTTTTAACCCCTTCTCGCTGCCGCAGATGCTCTGGAAGATAAGTCCGCCCGGCGCGCCGCGACGAATGGCTTCAATCTGGGTGGTGACGTGCGCCAGCACGCAGCCCTGCGTCGGGATGTTGAATTTGTCGATCACTCCGTAAACGGTGTCGAGCACCCGGCTTAAGTTTTCCACGTCGTCAGTGACCGGGTTAACGCCAATCACCGCGTCGCCCGCGCCGAAGGAGAGCCCTTCGTAGATTTGCGCGGCGATGCTCTGCACGTCGTCGCGGGTGTCGTTCGGTTGTAACCGGCAGCTGAAGGTGCCCGGAATACCAATCGTGGTGTTGGCTTTTTTTATCACCGGCATTTTCTTGCCGCCGTAGATCAGATCGGCGTTCGAGCAGATCTTCGCCACTGCCGCCACCACTTCCGAGGTCAGCCCTTTGCGGGTGAACGCGATATCGTCAACGGAGGTTTCATCGCTCAGTACGTACTCGCGCAGCTCACTGATGCTCCAGTTTTTAATCCGGTTATAGGCGGTTTCGTTAACGTCGTCCTGGATCAGACGCGTCACGCAGTCCTCTTCATAAGCAATCACCGGATTGTTACGAATATCCGCTACCGTCATTTCCGACAGCACCTGTTTCGCCGCCACGCGCTCCTGGGAACTCTGCGCCGCGACGCCAGCCAGCACATCCCCCGAACGCAGTTCGTTGGCCTTCGCCAGCACCTCTTTTACATCCTTAAACTGATAAACATTGCCGAACAATGTGGTCTTTAGTTTCATAAGTCGTTCCCTCAGGAAGGAAATGCGAGTGATTTCACCGTCACCGGCACAACCGATCCGCCAAAAAGAGGCGTACCAATGTCGATATAGTCCCCCGCCCGCACGATCACCTCATCAATGACCGCCAGCGGGAGTTGCTGTAACTGCGGGCGTAACAACATGCCCAGGGCTTTGCCAAAATCCTGCCCGGCCACCACCAGCAGGGGATGCGGATTGGGAAAACGGGCGACGAAAGCGGTCAGCGCATCGATGACCGACAGTAAGGCGGCGTAACGCACCGGCAGCGAGGCGGGAAGCGCCAGCACGTAGGCGTCAGTCTGCGGATCGAGATCGAGCTGGAGAAGCGCCTGCTGCCAGGCGGTCGCCAGATCGCCCTCCTCCTGCGGGATCGCCACCGGCAGGTTGCGCAGCGGTAGCTGAACGCCTTCCAGCCAGATGGTGCTGCCGGAGAGCGACAGCGTATGCGCGCCTGCGCCAATCACCGTGGCGCGCACGGTCTGCGCCGGGAACTGCACGCGCATCTCGCGCAGGCGCGGGTGCTCATGCAGCGCGGTGGCCAGCAGCGGACCGATATCATTAAAACAGAACGGGTCGGCGGGGAGGTGGCGGTAGCATTCGCCCACGCCGCCGGAAAGGGTGATCACCTCCGGCTTCGCTCCCGCAGGCAGCAGCGCGGTTTGCATCAGCTCCTGCGCCAGCGCTGACGGCGCGCCTTCGACGATTTCCACAATCAGTTCCGCCATCTGCTGCGCCACCCGGGCTAACTGTGCGGCAGAAAGCGCACGCGGGTCGGTCCCCTCGCCGAACAGCGCGGCAACGATTTTTTTCCCCGGCTGATGGGCGTACACCACGCGTCCCTGGCCGTCGGTTTCCAGCAGGCGGCCGCCGACGTTCAGGCAGGCGGTGCCGCTGACCTTTCCGGCGTCAAACAGCGCATAGTTGGAGGTGCCGCCGCCGATGTCGATATTCAGCACCCGGCACATCCGCTGCTCAGAGAGTGTTTGCGCCCCGGCGCCGTGCCCGGCAATCACCGATTCCAGATGCGGTCCGGCGCTGGCGACGACAAAATCGCCGAGCGACTGCGAGAGCGCCAGCACCGCCGGACGCGCATTACGGGTTTTCGCGCTTTCGCCGGTGATGATAATCGCCCCGGAATCCACCGATTCAGGCGTAATGCCCGCCGCCTGATACTGGGCAAGAATCAACGACTTGAGTTCCGTCTCTTGTAAGCCGCCCTGCTTATCGACAGGTGTAAAGAAGACCGGGCTTTGCCAGCTAATTTCGCGTTTGATGAATTCGTAACGAGGCACCTGCGACACCGCCGCACGGTTGACCAGCTCCAGACGCGAGAAGATCACCTGAGTGGTGGTGGTGCCAATATCGATACCGACGCTCAGTAGCTGGCGAGTGTTCACGATTGCGCCTCCGCTTCGGCTTGCGCCGGGACGTTTTCATCTTTCGGCACCAGCATCATCGCCACGCCAATCGCCGTAACGCCGCCGATAAGCTTGCCGACAATCATTGGGAAGATCATGGCGTTCATATTGGCCGCCGCGAAGCCCAGGTGGTCGCCCAGCGCAAAGGCGGCGGAGACGGCGAAGGCGCAGTTGATCACTTTGCCGCGGGTGTCCATCTGCTTCATCATGCCGAACATCGGAATGTTGTTGGCCAGCGTCGCCACCATACCGCCTGCCGCCATGTTATTGATTTTCAGCAGACTGCCGACGCGCATCAGCGGCTTTTCAAACCAGCGGGTCAGCAGCAGCACCATCGGATAGGCGCCAAGCAGCACGCAGGAAATAGATCCGATCACCTCAATAGCGCGCATCACCTGACCCGGCTGGTCGCCCGGAGCCATGAAGATCGGGTCAAGCCCCGGGATCAGATCCCAGCCCAGCAGGAACTTGATTACTGCCGCCGCCAGACCGATGGTGATCAGCGCCACAAGAAATTTGGCGAAGATCTGGAAGCCGTTGATCATTTTTTCCGGGATGAATTTCAGCCCCAGCGCCACCAGCACCGCCACGATGATCACCGGGATCATGTTCATCAGGATCAGGGCGAAGGTGAACTCCACCGGCTGGCCGTTAATCTCAACGCCGGAGTACATTGCCACCAGCCCCCCGGCGATGCAGCCGATGGGAATGGTCACAATGCCCGCCAGTACGCCGAGCGCCAGATAACGGCGGTCGGAGGGTTCGATGATCCCCAGCGCGACCGGGATAGAAAAGACGATCGTCGGGCCCATCATCGCGCCGAGAATTAACCCTGAGTATAGCCACGCCGCCACATCGCCGCCCGCCAGCTCTTTGGCGAGGAAGAAGCCGCCCATATCGCAGGCCAGCAGCGTACCGGCGAACATCGACGGGTTAGCGCCGAGCATTTCATACAGCGGAATAATCACCGGCCCGAGCAGTTTGGCTAACACCGGCGCCAGCGCGGTCATCCCGACCATCGCCAGCCCCAGCGCGCCCATTGCCATAAAGCCCTCTTCAAACTGGCCGCCGGAACCCTCGATGCTTTTGCCGAATCTGCCGAGGAAGCGCGCCGAACCGCCAAACTGCGACAGGATCCTGTCCACGGCGGCAATCAGCATAAAGAACATCATGATGTACATGATGATTTCGTTAATTCCCATAGCCTTTTCTCCATTAGCCAGGTGTCTGCCTGGTATGCGTTATTGTGCCGCCGCGTACAGATCGATAATCTGCTCCTGCGTGGCGGTGCGTGGATTGCCGCGCAGACAAATATCCTCCAGCGCCCCCTGCGCCCAGCCGCTAAAATGCGCAGCCGCGGCCCCCGCGTCACTGAGACGCTTTGTCAGACCAACTTCCGCGATCAGCTCGCTTACCGCAGCGATAGCGTCGCGATCGTCAGCTTTCCGGTTGGTTAACGCGCGTCCAATCTGGCTGAAGCGTTCGCGACACACCATCCGGTTAAAACCCATCACCGTTGGCAACAGCATGGCGTTCGCCTGGCCGTGGGGAATATGCAGCGTCGCCCCCGGCTGATGCGCCATCGCATGGCACAGCCCCAGCCCGGCGCTGGAAAAGGCCATTCCCGCCATACAAGACGCGAGCAGCATACTTTCGCGCGCGGTAAGGTCATGTCCGTTGCCCACCGCTTTCGGCAACGACCTGCCGATCATCGCAATCGCGCCAATTGCCAGGCTGTCGGTAAACGGCGTGGCGTTAAGCGCGCTGTAGGCCTCCACCGCATGGGTCAGCGCGTCGATGCCGGTCATCGCCGTAACCTGAGGCGGAACACCTTCCGTCAGCACGGCGTCAAGAATCGCCAGATCCGGCATCAGGGAAGCGTGCGCCAGCACCTGCTTGCGCCCGCTCACCGCATCAATAATCACCGTCACGCTGGTGGTTTCCGAACCGGTTCCGGCGGTGGTCGGCACCGCGATCAGCGGCAGACGCGGGCGCAGCGCGCTGTGTTCGTTCATCTCCGTCAGCGTCTGGTCAGGATTGGTCACCAGCAGCGCAACCGCTTTTGCCGCATCCAGCACCGACCCGCCGCCAAACGCCACCACACCATCGCATTCCGCCGCGCGCAGCTGTGCGACCGCCGCGCAAACGTCGGTAATGCACGGCTCGCCCGGCGGACAGGGCCAGAGCGTCATCGCCACGCCTTTCATCGCCAGGCTGCGTTCTAACGGCGCGGTCATCCCCGACTGATGCAGAAAGCTGTCGACCATCACGAACAGATGGCTTAATCCTCGCGCCTGCGCTTCCTGCCCGCAGGCGCTGAGCGCGCCAGCGCCGCACAGGGTGACCGGCGGTACGCTGAAGCTTTTCACCCGTTGCAGATTCAGGGTATCGAATGCCTGAAACAGCGCCGTCTGCAAATCAGCTTGCATAGATTCCCTCCGCTTTCTCTTTCCCGCTGTTGGCGATCGCCAGCGGCGTCATAAACAGGCTGTGCCGCGGCAGATGCACCCGTAATGCCGGGAAGCGCTGACGAAACAGATCGTCGACGCCCGGCTGCATACAGGAACCGCCCGCCAGCCACAGATCGTGAATCCCCTGCCCTTCGATATGGCGGGCGACAATTTCCGCCATTTTTTCGTATACCGGCTTCACCACCGGCCAGATCTCCTGCGCATGGCTGCGCTTGTACTGCTCCGCCTCTTCCAGCGGGATACGACGGTTGCCGGCAAGGGTCAGCGAAATGTGATGCCCGCCGGTGGCCTCATCGGCGGAGCTGGTCACGTTGCCCTGCTTAACAATGGCGATGCCGGTGGTGCCGCCGCCGATATCCACTACCCCGGCGTTATCAAGTTGCAGCAGATCCGCTACCGCGGTTGGTTCGTCCAGTACATGGCTCACTTCCAGCCCGGCGGACTCCAGCACATTGACCGAAATACGCGGATCGGTGCCCGGCGGGAACGAGGTCGCCGCATGGGTGAAACGACAGCCAAGCTGCTGCTCAAGCGCGTCAAGATGGCGGCGCACGATGGTGACGGCGCCAAAGAAATCCCAGACGATGCCGTCGCGCACGACGTCGGCCCAGTCGAGACAGACCGCCACCGGCTGCGCGTCGGCGTCAACCACCATCGACACCACGTCGCAGGTGCCCAGATCCACCCCCAGCCACAGCGGAGCATCGCTCGCGGCGGGCGTTTGATTGCACAGCTCCGCGGCCTTTTGCAGCCGCGGCGTCAGCCAGCGTTGTTCGTCGTGCGCCATGCGTTATCCCTTATACAATCCTGAAGGCATCCACCAGCACACAGCGGCGCAGACGGACAAAGGTGCGCGCGCTGGTAACCCCTTCGCCGGTCGGCGTGGTGATGGTCATGGTGGTCCAGCCTTCGCCGCCCAGCCCCAGCCCGGCAATGCACAGTCCGTTTTTCACAAAGATGCTGGTATCAATGGCGTTCGCCATCTGGTTCATATTGTCGATATTGCGCGAGTGCATCGCCGCGGTATGGTGGCAGCCATCTTCCAGTTGAACCGCCAGCGCAATGGCTTCGTCGACGTTTGCGACCCGCACCACCGGCAGCACCGGCATCATCAGTTCGGTAACCGCGAACGGGTGCGCAGCCGGGGTTTCGACAAACAGCAGCCGCGTCTTTTCCGGTACGGTCAGGCCGATGGCGGCGGCGATTTTGGCGGCATCGCGGCCCACCCAGTCGCGGCTGACCACCCCCTTGCCGCGTTCGTCGATATTTTTCAGCAGCACTGGCTGGAGCTGTTCAGCCTGTGCGGCGGTCAGCCTCACCGCCTGCTCGCCTTCCATCAGGCGCATCAGTTCGTCGGCGACGCTGTCGACGACAATCAGTACCTTTTCGTCGGCGCAGATAATGTTGTTATCAAACGATGCGCCTTTGACGATGGAGCGGGCGGCGCGCGCCAGATCGGCGGTTTCATCCACCACCACCGGCGGATTCCCGGCGCCTGCGGCGATCAGCCGTTTGTTGGTGTGTTTACGCGCCGCTTCCACGACCGCTTCGCCGCCGGTAACCACCAGTAACCCGATGCCGGGGTACTTAAACAGCCGCTGGGCGGTTTCGATATCCGGATTCGCCACCGTCACCAGCAGGTTTTCCGGCCCACCAGCGGCGACTACCGCCTGGTTAAGCAGGGTGATGGCGCGTTGTGAAACACCTTTCGCCGCCGGATGGGGAGCAAACACCACGCTGTTGCCGGCAGCAATCAGGCTGATGGCGTTATTAATCACTGTCGCCGCCGGATTGGTGGACGGCGTGACCGACGCCACCACGCCCCACGGTGCATTTTCGATTAACGTCAGGCCGTTATCGCCGGTCAGCGCCTGTGGCGACAGGCACTCCACGCCCGGCGTACCGCGCGCCTGGGCGACGTTTTTGGCATATTTATCTTCTACGCGGCCCATGCCGGTTTCTTTGACGGCAAGCTCCGCTAATTCCCGGGCATGTTTTTCACCCGCCTCACGAATGGCGTGAATAGCCAGCTGGCGCATCGCCACGCTTTTCAGCCCCTGCTGGGCGACCTTTGCGGCTGCCACCGCATCATCCAGGGAGGCAAAGACGCCCGGTTCATGAACGGCGGCCACCGGCTGCGCGCTGCCCTGCATTTTCAGCAGCACCGCTTTCACCACCTGTTCAATATCCTGTTGATTCATGATGTTCAGTCCTATTTATGGAAAATCACCTGACCGCCAGCCACGACCTCATCGACGATGCCAATAACGCACAGGTCGACCGGCGACGCCTCGCTGCGGTGCGCCTGGCGCGCTGAGCTGCCGCTGACCAGCAGCACCCACTCGCCGGTTCCTGCCCCGATGCTGTCGATGGCGACGGCGCACTGCCCGTCGGGCCTGCCTGCGGCATCGATCATCTCGACCATCAGCAGCTTGTCGTGCGCCAGTCCCGGATGGCGGACGGTACAGACGATCTGTCCTGTGACGACTGCCAGTTTCATACCCGCCTCCTTACTTGCCGGATGGCGGCGCTTCGCGCCTTATCCGGCCTACGGGATTGAATTTTGTAGGCCGGATAAGCGCAGCGCCATCCGGCACCCTGCGCCCCGCTTAGATATTGCCGTCGCCTTTGAAGCTGATCGGGAACACCTCTTCCAGATCGCCGTGCGGGCGCGGGATCACATGTACAGAGACCAGTTCGCCGATCCGCTGCGCGGCGGCGGCACCCGCGTCCGTTGCGGCTTTGCAGGCCGCGACATCGCCGCGCACCATCGCGGTCACCAGACCGCCGCCAATCTGTTTCACACCGACCAGCTTCACGCGGGCGGCTTTCACCATCGCATCAGAGGCCTCAATCAGTGCAACCAGGCCCCGGGTTTCAATCATTCCTAAAGCTTCCATCGTGTTTTCCTCTCATGGGTCCAGAACGGGACCGTTTATACAACCAGGGTTTGCGAGTCGCGCTGGCGGCTCGCGTCAGTCTGGCGCGGCACTGCTGCCACCAACGCCAGTTCGATAATTTCCTGTACGCTACAGCCCCGGGAAAGGTCGTGCAGCGGCGCGGCCAGCCCCTGAATCAGCGGCCCGACGGCGCGGTATCCCCCCAGACGCTGGGCGATTTTGTAGCCGATATTTCCCGCCTCCAGCGACGGAAAAACCATCACGTTGGAATTGCCGCGCAGCGGACTGGCGGGCGCTTTTTGCGCGGCGACTTCCGGCACAAAAGCGGCGTCAAATTGCAGTTCGCCGTCCACCAGCAGCGCGGGGGCGCGTTCACGCACCATCTCCGTGGCCTGCTGCACGCTGGCGACGTTCAGGTGACGGGCGCTGCCGTGGCTGGAGAACGACAGCATCGCCACCCGCGGCTCTTCACCGGTTATCGCACGCCAGCTCTCCGCGCTGGCAATGGCAATGTCCGCCAGCTGCGCCGCGGTGGGCTGCGGCACCACGCTACAGTCGGCGAACCCTAACGCCGGTCCGACGTACTGCGGCAGCATCAGGAAGATTGATGACAGCGTTTTACAGCCGGGCTGAAGGCCGATAATGCGTAACCCGGCGCGCAGTACGCTGGCGGTAGAAGAAAGGTTTCCGGCGATACAGACGTCAGCGTGACCCGCGCTGACCATCGCCGCGGCAAACATCAGCGGATCGCAGAGTTTCTCTACCGCATCCACTGGCGTTTTCTCACCCGCTCTCGCCAGCCAGCGCCGGGCAAACGCTTCACGCAGGGCGAGATTGCTCTGCGGATCGATAACCTGAATGCCGTCCAGCGCCACGCGGTGGCTCAGGGCGAACTGCCGCAGGACGAACGGACTGGCGACCAGCACCGGACGGGCCAGTCCCTGCTGTTGCAGGTAGTGCGCCGCTTTCAGCACCCTTTCGTCCAGGGCATCCGGGAAAACCACGCTGGCTGGCGCGCGTAAAGCCAGCTGGCGGGCGCGTTCGATAATCATCGTTCACCTCCCAGTCGCTGTTGGATCTCGCTGACGCTGAGCGGCTGCTTCGCCACCGACAGAATCATCATCACGTAGACCGCGCTGGAGAGGCGGTTCAGCGCCTGCATAATGTCCGGGCGCAGAACCTCGAAGCTGCGGCTGATAAACACCTGTGCGGCAACGGTTTCCGTTTCGCGCACTCTGGCGCGCAGCAGATTGAGCAGCGCGGCATCGCGACCGTAGCGGGCTTCCGGCACCAGATGATCGTGTCCAAGATAGCGCAGCGGCTGATGGGACAGGCGGTGCAGCTCATCTTCGTTAAGACCGACCATCGCCTGCGCCGCCAGCGGTTCGTCCATCGCGTCGGCGCGCATAATATTGCCAAGGCGCGAGCGGATATCCGCCAGCCACGGCTGCCACGGTTCCGCCAGTTCGGTTTGCAGCCAGACGGTGAGCGCGATGGTGCTGTCCAGCGCGGCGCGAAAGCCAAGGCGCGGATCGCTTTTAGCGACCATTTTGTCGGCGGTCAGATGGGTCAGCGTATCGGGCTTTTCCGTCACCGGCTGGCGACACAATTCGCAGCAGGCCTGCGGATGGCTGTCGCTGCTGGTCAGCCCGTGTACCGGCTGCGGCTGCTGGCGTTCATCGTCAACAAACAAGCGCCCCTGCTCATCGAGAAATTTGATGCGCAGGCGGCGGCTTTCCAGCAGTTCGCGGGCCGATGGCGTCAGGCGGGCGTCAGCGGGAAGATGAATTTCCGCCCCTTCGCTGAGCGTGTGGTTCGCTCTGAGCCACGCTTCGGTGATGAAATCGTTCATACCGATTGCCAGTTCGCAGGCCACGCCACGTACAGAAAGCGCACGGTCGACGGCGTGCCGAATTCAATGCTGGAGCCTTTCGGAATAAACATCACGTCGCCCGCTTTGGCGATCATCGTTTCGCCCTGATGGCGCACGTGCAGTTCGCCTTCCAGCACCATATCGATTTCGTCGTAGTTCAGCGTCCACGGGAAGAAGGCGTTATCCCACTGCATAAACCCGGCGGCCATGCTGCTGCCATCCTGTTCCGTCACCAGGTCGGTTAAGCCCACACAGTGCGGTTCGGCGCCATCAAAGCGGCCAAATTTAACGCTGCTGCCGTCAACAACTTTGATCCCGCCTTTGCCGGTCACCGATTTAAAGCCCGGCTGCATCTCGCCCTGCTCCAGGGTCTGTTTTTCCTTCAGCACTTTCTCCATCAGTTGGGCAACCAGGCTTTCAGTGAACTGACCTTCCGGTAGCTGAGCGATGATGGTTTCCCGGATACGCTGGATGTCGGATTTTCCCGTCTCCGCACAGGACGCCGCAGGCGCGGCATCGTCGGTTTCGCTTATCGTCACCCCCAGTAGCTCCGCGACCTCACGCGCTTCCGGGGTAATGATGCTGGCGCGCAGGACCACCGACATCTCCTGTTCACCGCGTGCGTGTGCCGCACGTATGTCGTTAGCTGTGATGAGTTTTTTCACCTGCCCCTTCCTCCTTTTGGCTAAGCCTGGTCAGATAGTCCACCAGCTGCTGTACGCTGCGCGGGTCACGGTTATTAAGCGCAAAAATCGGCTCCTGAAAGCCCATTGCGCGCAGTAGCTCCTGCGTGGCGGGGAGATCGGCATCCGGCATATCCGTTTTGCTGATCACCGCGATATGTCGTTTACTGGCGCCAATATCCAATAGCCCGGCGGGTAAGCGACTTTCTTTATCATTTGCCGCATGGACGTAAATCAGCGTGTCGATATCCTGCAGCGTGCTAATTAAGGCGTGATACCAGCGGGGATGGCTGAAATATTCCCCTGGTGTATCAATGTCGCCATTAGCATTAAATTCCACGGCCTGCGTTTTTCTGGCGAGGGAGTAATTGCCTTGCAGGGCATTAAAAAGCGTGGTTTTTCCCGCGCCAACCGTACCCACAAACGCAATACGCTTCATAGGCTCTCCGAATTAGTTTTTGGTCAGCTCGCATAACGTGAAATTTAATAAGCGTCCAAGACCGCTGACCGTCTGCAATAAGGCCTCCTCCACCGCGCCGACGGAGCCGTAAATCACCAGCGCCCCGCTGAACCGATCGAGAAAACCGATATGGACATCCGCGGCTTTCATCGCCAGATCGCCAGCAATCATCGCGGTTTCACCGGGGGTCAGGGTCATAATGCCGATGGCCCCCGCTTCGGGTACGCCGATTTTTTTCGCCAGCTCTTCGCCCGGATGCGCAATAAGATGCGCCAGCGTGACCTGTTTACCCGGCACAAATTCCTGAATGATGCGTTCTTTATTCATTGCCGCCGCCCATGTAAAAACTGGACTTATCGTGACAATTTTTTGTCAGGGTAAATAACAAAATTCGGCAAGGTGATTTAAAAGGTGAAGTGGATCACTAAGAAAAGGCGATTATTTAAATGCGCGGGAGAACCCCGCGCAGGAGTGAATTAATGCATTATTACAGCGGCTGCGTCTGCGCTTCCACAACGGCCAGCGCCACCATATTTACGATGCGGCGAACGGAGGCGATCGGCGTTAATACATGTACCGGTTTTGCCACGCCCATTAATACCGGCCCGACCGTTACGCCTTCGGAGCTGGAGACGCGTAGTAAGTTGTAACTAATACGCGCCGCTTCCATGTTCGGCATCACCAGAATATTGGCAGATCCCTTCAGCGGGCTGTCCGGCATCCGGTCCTGACGAATGCTTTCCACCAGCGCGGCGTCGCCGTGCATTTCGCCATCGATCATCAGTTCCGGCGCACGCTGTTTAATCAGCGCCAGCGCTTCGCGCATTTTGCTGGCGGCCGGCGCGTTCGACGAACCAAAGTTGGAATGCGACAGCAGCGCTACCCGCGGTTCAATACCGAAACGGCGCACCGACTCCGCCGCCATAAGAGTGATTTCCGCCAGCTCTTCCGGCGTCGGGTCGTCATTGACGTAGGTATCGGCAATAAAGGTGTTGCCGCTTGGCAGCAGCAGCGCGTTCATCGCCCCCGCCGCGTGGACGCCCTCACGGTAGCCGAACACCTCTTTCACCACGCTGAAATGCTCATGGTAGTCGCCGATGGTGCCACAGATCATCGCGTCGGCTTCGCCGCGCTGTACCATAATCGCGCCGATAGCCGTGTGATTGCCGATCATCGCCCGCTGCGCCTGCTCCTGGGTAATACCGCGACGCTTCATGATCTGGTAATACTCGCTCCAGTACTCTTTGAAGCGCGGATCGGACTCGTTGTTGACGATCTCAAAATCGACGCCCGCTTTAATCTGTAATCCGAGTTTCTGGATCCGCATTTCGATCACGCTCGGACGACCAATCAGAATGGGCTTCGCCAGCCCGAGCGTAATCAACTCCTGGGTGGCGTGCAGCACGCGCGCCTCTTCCCCTTCCGGCAGCACCACGCGCTTCGGCTCTTTGCGCGCCTGCGAGAAGATCGGCTTCATGAACAGATTGGTTTTGTAGACAAACTCGGTCAGCTTGTCGATATAGACGTCAAAGTCGGCGATCGGACGTTTCGCCACGCCGGAGTCCATCGCCGCTTTGGCAACCGCCGGAGCGATTTTGACGATCAGGCGCGGATCGAACGGTTTCGGAATAATGTAGTCCGGACCAAAGCTCAGATCCTGATCGCCATAGGCCGACGCCACCACTTCGCTCTGTTCGGCATGGGCCAGCTCGGCAATAGCGTGCACCGCCGCCAGCTTCATCTCTTCGTTGATCGCCGTCGCGCCGACGTCCAGCGCGCCACGGAAGATGAACGGGAAGCACAGCACGTTGTTGACCTGGTTCGGGTAGTCCGAGCGTCCGGTACAGATAATCGCGTCCGGGCGGACCTCTTTCGCCAGCGGCGGCAGAATTTCCGGCTCCGGGTTCGCCAGCGCCAGAATCATCGGCGCACGGGCCATCTTCTTGACCATCTCCTGGGTCAGCACTTTCGGGCCTGAACAGCCGAGGAAAATATCCGCGCCGTCAATCACCTCGGCCAGCGTGCGCCTGCCGTCATCTTCCACCGCATACGCCGCTTTGGTTTCCGCCATGTTCGGCTCGCGGCCTTTGTAGATAACGCCTTTGGAGTCGCAGACCACAATGTTGTGTTTCTGCATCCCCAGCGCCACCAGCAGGTTCATACAGGCGATTGCCGCCGCCCCGGCGCCGGAAACCACCATCCGCACGTCGGAGATGTTCTTTTCCACCACCCGCAGGCCGTTCAGTATGGCGGCGGTGCTGATGATGGCGGTGCCGTGCTGGTCATCGTGAAATACCGGAATGTTCATCCGTTCACGCAGCTGCTGCTCGATATAGAAGCACTCCGGCGCCTTAATATCTTCAAGGTTAACGCCGCCAAACGTCGGCTCCAGCGCCGCCACCACGTTGATAAACTTGTCCGGATCGAGCTCATCCACTTCAATATCGAACACGTCGATACCCGCGAATTTTTTAAACAGCACGCCTTTGCCTTCCATCACCGGCTTACCGGCCAGCGCGCCGATGTTGCCTAAGCCCAGCACCGCCGTACCGTTGGAGATCACCGCCACCAGATTACCGCGGGCGGTGTATTTGTAAGCAGCCAGCGGATCTTTTTCAATTTCCAGACAGGGGGCAGCCACGCCCGGGGAGTAGGCGAGCGCCAGATCGCGCTGGGTCGCCAGCGGCTTGGTCGGAGAAACCTGAATTTTACCGGGGACAGGGAATTCGTGGAAATCAAGCGCACTTTGTTTTAACTGGTCATCCATCTTGTTGTTCCTTTTCACGTATCGATAAAAATAAGACGCAACAGCCTGGTGCGACGCACATTATCCCCGCACTGGGTGGCGCAAACTTTGAAGGTCGCCAAACTCTTACGACTCGAAAGAGTAAATTTGTAATCAATTCATAACAACCATGTTACCTGCTTGCGCCAGCAATACCATGCCCGTCTGCTATGCTTTTTTGTTATGCAGTTCATCTTTTTTCCAGAAGTGTGAATCAACGCACTCACCTAACACTTTACTTTTCAAGGAGTATTTCCTATGAACCAGTTAGACGGCATCAAACAATTCACCACCGTTGTGGCAGACAGCGGCGACATTGAGTCCATCCGCCATTATCAACCCGAAGATGCCACCACGAACCCTTCGCTGCTGCTGAAAGCGGCCGGGCTTGACCATTACAGCCATCTGATTGACGACGCCCTTGAGTGGGGTAAAAAGCGCGGCACAACCCAGGAGCAGCAGGTGGCGGAAGCCTGCGATAAGCTGGCGGTCAATTTCGGTGCGGAAATTCTGAAAAGTATCCCTGGCCGCGTGTCCACCGAAGTCGATGCCCGCCTCTCTTTTGATAAGCAAAAAAGCATAGAGAAAGCCCGTCATCTGGTTGACCTGTATCAGCAGCAGGGAATCGATAAATCGCGCATTCTGATCAAGCTGGCCTCCACCTGGGAAGGTATTCGCGCGGCGGAGGAATTAGAAAAAGAGGGCATCCACTGCAACCTGACGCTGCTGTTCTCTTTTGCCCAGGCCCGCGCCTGCGCCGAAGCCGGGGTTTATCTGATCTCGCCGTTTGTTGGCCGTATTTATGACTGGTATCAGGCACGCAGTCCGCTGGACCCGTACGTGGTGGAAGAGGATCCGGGCGTCAAGTCGGTGCGTAATATCTATGACTATTACAAGCAGCACCGCTACGAAACCATCGTGATGGGGGCCAGCTTCCGCCGTACCGAACAGATTCTGGCGCTGACGGGCTGCGACCGTCTGACCATCTCCCCTGACCTGCTGAAACAGTTGCAGGAAAAAGAAGAACCGGTGATCCGCAAGCTGGTGCCCTCCTCACAGACGTTCCATCGCCCGACGCCAATGACCGAAGCCGAATTCCGTTGGGAACACAACCAGGACGCAATGGCGGTTGAAAAACTGTCTGACGGCATTCGCCAGTTCGCCGTCGACCAGCGCAAGCTGGAAGACCTGCTCGCGGCCAAACTTTAAACCTGACACGGAGAGATTTATGTCCCGTAAAGAACTTGCCAACGCCATTCGTGCGCTCAGTATGGATGCCGTACAGAAAGCCAATTCCGGTCATCCCGGCGCCCCGATGGGGATGGCGGATATCGCTGAAGTGCTGTGGAACGACTTTCTGAAGCACAACCCGACCGACCCGACCTGGTACGATCGTGACCGCTTTATTCTCTCAAATGGTCACGCTTCGATGCTGCTCTACAGCCTGCTGCACCTCACCGGCTACGACCTGCCGCTGGAAGAGTTAAAAAACTTCCGCCAGCTGCACTCTAAAACCCCGGGACATCCGGAAATCGGCTACACGCCGGGCGTTGAAACCACCACCGGCCCGCTGGGTCAAGGGCTGGCGAACGCCGTTGGTCTGGCGATAGCGGAGCGCACGCTGGCCGCACAGTTTAACCAGCCGGAACATGAGATTGTCGATCACTACACCTACGTGTTTATGGGCGACGGCTGTCTGATGGAAGGGATCTCCCATGAGGTCTGCTCGCTGGCCGGAACGCTGGGCCTCGGCAAGCTGATCGGCTTCTACGATCACAACGGTATTTCAATTGATGGCGAAACCGAAGGCTGGTTTACCGACGATACCGCCAGACGTTTCGAAGCTTACCACTGGCATGTGGTGCATGAAATCGACGGCCACGATCCGCAGGCGATAAAGAAAGCGATCGAGGAAGCGCAGAGCGTGACGGATAAACCGTCGCTGATTATTTGCCGCACGGTTATTGGTTTTGGCTCGCCGAACAAGGCGGGTAAAGAGGAGTCTCACGGCGCGGCGCTGGGCGAAGAAGAGGTGGCGCTGACCCGCCAGAAGCTGGGCTGGCATCATCCGGCGTTTGAGATCCCAAAAGAGATTTATCGCGCCTGGGATGCAAGAGAAAAAGGCGAGAAAGCGCAGCAGAGCTGGCAAGAAAAATTTGCCGCTTATGAGAAGGCGTATCCGGATCTGGCAGCCGAGTTTACCCGCCGGATGAGCGGCGGCCTGCCGGAAGCCTGGGAAGAGACGACGCAAAAGTTCATCAACGAGCTGCAGGCGAACCCGGCGAAAATCGCCACCCGTAAGGCATCGCAAAATACCCTTAACGCCTATGGCCCGCTGCTGCCGGAGCTGTTAGGCGGCTCAGCGGACCTGGCGCCAAGCAACCTGACCATCTGGAAAGGCTCCACTTCGCTGAAAGAGGATCCGGCGGGAAATTATATTCACTATGGGGTGCGCGAATTCGGCATGACCGCCATCGCCAACGGCATTGCCCATCATGGCGGATTTGTCCCCTACACCGCCACCTTCCTGATGTTCGTCGAGTACGCGCGTAACGCCGCGCGCATGGCGGCGCTGATGAAGGCGCGGCAGATTATGGTCTATACCCACGACTCGATTGGCTTGGGTGAAGATGGTCCGACTCATCAGGCGGTGGAGCAACTGGCCAGCCTGCGCCTGACGCCCAATTTCAGCACCTGGCGACCGTGCGATCAGGTTGAAGCGGCGGTCGGCTGGAAGCTGGCGGTGGAACGGCATAACGGCCCGACGGCGCTGATTCTCTCGCGGCAGAATCTGGCGCAGGTGGAACGCACTCCGGAGCAGGTCAAAGAGATTGCCCGCGGCGGGTATATTCTGAAAGACAGCGGCGGCAAGCCGGATATCATTCTGATCGCCACCGGGTCGGAAATGGAGATCACCCTGCAGGCGGCGGAAAAACTGACCGGCGAAGGCCGCAACGTGCGGGTGGTTTCTCTGCCCTCTACCGATATTTTCGACGCGCAGGACGACGCATACCGCGAGTCGGTACTGCCGTCGAACGTGACGGCGCGCGTGGCGGTGGAAGCGGGAATCGCCGATTACTGGTACAAATACGTGGGCCTGAAAGGCGCGATTGTCGGAATGACGGGATACGGCGAGTCAGCGCCAGCGGACAAACTGTTCCCTTATTTCGGCTTTACGGTGGAGAATATCGTTGAAAAAGCGCATAAGGTGTTGAACGTGTAAACGGCGACAGACAATGCCGGATAAGGCACAGTCGCCATCCGGCAAAAAATCTAACGCGTAATCCATAACGTGGGCCAGGCATCTGGCCCATGCCAGTTATCGCAGCTTGGCTCTTCGGCATAACGCACCAGCTGAAAACGCTGGCCGTCGAAACGCCAGCGCGTCTGGATCCCGCAGTCGGTCAAACCCCGCCCTTTCGCCAGGGTAATTAACTCCCGCGATTTTTCATCAAAGCTGGCGTTCATCAGCTCCATCTCGCGACTTCCCGCTCCGCTGTTAAACGGCAGCCGCAGGCGAACGGCGTGCGACGCCAGCGGTTTTTTACGCGAGACAACCCATGCGAGATCGACGGTATTCCAGGCGCCCGCTTCGCAGGCAATCATCATCAGGGCTTTATCGTCGGTGAGCGCGGTCACCCGGACATCGCGGCGCGACGGGTCGAGCGAGCAGCGAATGCCGTTCATTCGCCAGTTGCCGTAATCGAGCAGATCGTTGCGCTCTTCCGCCGAGAGCGGCGTCGGGGTGGGATTCACCACCGCCACGCCTTTCAGCGCGGGGGCTGGCGGCACGCTGAGCGGCGGATCGTCGCCTTTTTTAATCCACGCCGTCTCGCTGCCGACGCGCTTTTGCTGCGCGTCGATAAACAACAGGGCGGCTTTTAATCCGACCAGCGAGATGGTCTGATTGCCTTTACTGAGCGCGATCGCCTGCCCTTCCTGAATGATCCGCAGAAATCCGGTAATCGCGGCTGAGCTGTCGGTCATTAACTGCCACGGAGTAATGCGCCAGTGCGGATCGCTAAGCGTCAGCGGTTTGCCGTCCAGCAGCAGGCGCGACGCAATCTCTTTTTCATTAACCGGCGTGCTAAGGCCGCCCAGCTCTATGCGTAAAACGGCGTCGGTATGCGCGCCCGCGCTGCGGCTCAGGGACATCACCAGGCCGTGATGCTCGCCGATGTTACGGGCGATACAAAAATTCTGGTTATTACAGGTGACCTGCCAGTCAGAGAAGATCTGTTGCGCCGGAGCCGCCCACAGCAGCCGGGCCGGTAGCAGGCCCAGCAGGAGAAGAAGAGTAACGCGATAGGGCATGGACGGCGATAACTCCGGCATTCAGTCAGACAACACTGGCGTGTATCTTCGTTGCGCAGTTCGCCATGCTCAATCGGATTTATCGGATAGCGTCAATAAATCGTAAAGAAATATATCTTTTATTTATCAATCCATTAAATGCGATGCCTGCAAATAGTTAAGCAATAACACGGTCTTACCGTCGCGAATTTCACCGGATTTGATCATCTCCAGCGCCCGGCTGAACGGCAGTTCCAGCACTTCGATATCTTCATCTTCCACGCCGCCACCGGCGCTGGCGCGCTGGGCGTCGCTGTATTCAGCGATAAAGAAATGGATAAGCTCCGTGACGCCGCCGGGAGACATGTACAGCTCAAATAGTTTGCGCACCTCTCCGACCAGATATCCCGTCTCTTCGATAGCTTCCTTACGGATGCAGGCTTCCGGCTCGTCGTTATCCAGCAACCCGGCGCAGGTTTCAATAAGCAGTCCGTTTTCGTTGCCGTTAACCCAGGTGGCGACGCGGAACTGGCGGATCAGCACCACGGTCTTTTTTTCGGCGTTATACAGCAGGATAGTCGCCCCGTTGCCGCGATCGTATACCTCGCGCTTGTGGCGGATCGTCTCGCCGTTACGGCGGGTGAGATGGTAGGTAATGTTGCGCAGGATGAAGTAGTTATCGGACAGGATTTTGTCTTTAATGAGAGTGATTTTTGGCGACATACCGGCTCCACAGCTTAAGAAGAGAAATTATAGTACGCCGCGAAGCCGGGTTTGTCTGTGTGGGATTAGGCTGAATTATGCCATTACGCCTGACGCCGGATGGCAACGCTATGCGTCTTATCCGGCCTACAGGCCAACGGGGAAATATGCGGCATGGCGCCGGATGGCGACGCTACGCGTCTTATCCGGCCTACAGGCCAACGGGGAAATACGCGGCATGGCGCCGGATGGCGACGCTACGCGTCTTATCCGGCCTACAGGCCAACGGGGAAATATGCGGCATGCCGCCGGATGGCGACGCTACGCATCTTATCCGGCCTACGTCCCTTCTACTACCTGGGATATGAGGCGGTAGGCCTGATAAGCGCAGCGCCATCAGGCACGGGCTACGGGATTATCGCCCCAGCCAGTCGATAATCCCCTGGGCGGCGTGGCGGCCTTCCGCCATCGCGGTCACCACCAGATCCGCGCCGCGCACGGCGTCGCCGCCAGCGAAAATTTTCGGATTACTGGTCTGGTAGCGGTACGCGCTTTCAACATTCGCCGCAATGCGTCCCCAGTCGTCCACTTTCACCCCGTGCTTCTCCAGCCACGGCATACCGTGCGGATGGAAACCAAACGCCATGATGACCACATCTGCCGGCATGACGAATTCACTGCCGGCGATGGGCACCGGACGGCGGCGGCCCTGAGCGTCCGGTTCGCCGGGACGGGTGCGCAGAAAGCGCACGCCGCAGGCTCGCCCTTCGGCATTCAATTCCAGCTCAATGGGTTGAACGTTAAACTCAAACTGCGCCCCCTCCTCGCGCGCGTTCTTCACCTCTTTTTTCGAACCCGGCATATTGGCTTCGTCGCGGCGATAGGCGCAGGTCACCCTGTCCGCGCCATGACGCAGCGCGGTACGCACGCAGTCCATCGCCGTATCGCCGCCGCCCAGCACCACCACGTTCAGCCCGGCGGTATCAATAAACGGTTCATCCGGCTGCTCCTCCAGACCCATCACCTGCCTGGTGTTGGCAATCAGAAACGGCAGCGCATCGTACACGCCCGGCGCATCTTCGTTAGGTAAGTCGGCTTTCATCGAACGGTAGGTTCCGACGCCGACAAACACGGCGTCGTAGTCCTCCAGTAACGCCTCCAGTTTGACGTCGCGCCCCACTTCGCAATTCAGTTCGAAATGGATCCCCATCGCGCTGAAAATTTCGCGGCGGCGCGCCAGCAGCGATTTGTCCAGTTTGAAGGCCGGAATGCCGAAGGTCAGCAGCCCGCCAATCTCCGGATGTCGGTCGTATACGGTGGCGGCGATCCCGTTACGCGCCAGCACATCAGCGCAGGCCAGCCCCGCCGGGCCAGCGCCGATAATCGCCACCCGTTTATCCACCTTTTCCACCTCGCTGAGGTCCGGCCGCCAGCCTTTCGCCAGCGCCCGATCGGAGATGTAGCGTTCAATATTGCCGATGGTGACCGCCCCGTACTCATCGCGTAGCGTGCAGGCACCTTCGCACAGGCGATCCTGCGGACAAACGCGCCCGGTGATCTCCGGCAGGCAGTTAGTCTGATGGGAAAGCGCCACGGCCGCGTCAATGTCGCCGGCTTTCACCAGTTCGATCCACTGCGGAATATGGTTATGCAGCGGGCAGGTCCATTCGCAGATGCTGTGTTCACCGCACTTCAGGCAGCGTGAGGCCTCCTGCTTCGCCTGCGCGGTGCGAAACGGCAGATAGATTTCATCAAAGCTGGTTTTCCGCGCCTCAATAGCCAGTTTGTCCGGCTCGCCGCGCGCAGGCGTCGCGCGCATCTGCGTAATTTTGCTTATAACAGACGGCGATTGCGTCGCCTCGGTATGCCAGGGCTGGCTTTCCTGGCGCGCTGTGCGTAGCCGCCGCGCTTTCGACAGGCGGGTTAACGCCCCTTCCGTCACCAGCTGCAGCGCGTCCGCCGGGCAATTTTCCACACAGGCGGGGCCGTTTTCCCGTCCGTCACAAAGGTCGCATTTATGCGCCGTGGCTTTGACCTTGTCCCGGGCCACGGGGGTCAGGACAATCTGCATCGTGCCAAACGGACAGGCCACCACGCAGGATTTACAGCCGATACATTTCTGCTGGTTGACCTGTACGCTGTCGTTAAGATGGCTGATAGCGCCATTGGGGCAACTGCGGGCGCAGGGAGCATCTTCACAGTGGCGGCAGGTCACCGCGCTGCGCTGGTGCTGATGTTTGATGACGGTTATCCGCGGCTGGTAGTAACGCTGGCTCAGGACGTGCTGCTCATCATTGTGGGCCATAACGCAAGCCACTTCACAGGCATGGCATCCCAGGCACTGCTGGCTGTTGGCCATAATAAAACGATTCATGGCGACCTTCTTTTTTGGTTGTAAAAACCTTATTCTTTACGTGTTATTACCGACTAAGCACGGCGTCGGCAATGTTCATTTGCCCAGGAAGCGCAACTATTTCTCCAGAACCTGTGGCAGATCAATTTATTTCAGCCAGAATGAAATGGCGTTTTAGCCGGGCGAACACTTTTCAACACTGCCACATATAAAGGAAATCCCGCGAGTGATCGTCAAACGTCCCGTCTCAGCCAGCCTGGCCCGGGCTTTTTTCTACATTGTTCTGCTGTCGATTCTGTCGACCGGCGCCGCGCTGCTGACGCTGGCAAGCAGCCTTCGGGATGCCGAAGCCATCAACGTGGCGGGATCGTTGCGCATGCAGAGCTACCGGCTGGGTTACGATCTGCAAAGCCGCAGCCCGCAGCTGAACGCCCATCGCCATCTTTTCCAGCAGGCGCTTAACTCACCGGCGCTGAGTAAGCTGAATGCCTGGTATGTCCCGCAGACGGTAAAAAACCGCTATGCCCATCTGCACGCCAACTGGCTGGAGATGAATAAGCGGCTCGTTGCCGGCGATCTGCAGTGGTATCAGACCAATATCAATGCGTATGTGGATAAGATTGACCTGTTCGTGCTGGCGCTACAGCATTACGCCGAACGTAAGGTCATGCTGGTGGTCGGCACCTCGCTGGCGGGCGGCATCGGTATTTTCACGCTCGTCTTTTTCACGCTACGGCGTATTCGCCAGCAGGTGGTGCGCCCGCTGAACCAGTTAGTGATGGCCAGCCAGCGCATGGAGCATGGTCAGTTTGACTCCCCGGCGCTGGAAACCCATCTGCCGAATGAGCTGGGGCTGCTGGCGAAGACCTTTAACCGGATGTCCGGCGAACTGCATAAGCTGTATCGCTCGCTTGAAGCCAGCGTCGAAGAAAAAACGCGGGATTTGAACGAATCCCGACGTCGCCTTGAGGTGCTCTACCAGTGTTCCCAGGCGCTGAACACCAGCCAGATTGACGTGCACTGCTTCCGCCATATCCTGCAAATTGTCCGCGAACACGAAGCGGCGCAATTTCTTGAGCTGACCGTCGGTGAAAACTGGCGCATCAGCGAAGGGGAAAAACAGGTCGATCTGCCGATGCAAATCCTGCCGGTAACGATGCAGGACACCGTCTATGGCGAACTGCACTGGCAGAGTCGGCACGTCGCCAGCGCCACGCCGCTGTTAAACAGCGTTTCGTCAATGCTCGGACGCGGCCTCTATTTTAATCAGGCGCAGAAGCATTTCCAGCAGCTGTTGCTGATGGAAGAACGCGCCACGATCGCCCGCGAACTGCACGATTCGCTGGCCCAGGTGCTCTCTTACCTGCGCATTCAGCTGGCGCTGCTTAAGCGCTCGATTCCGGAAGATAACGCTCCTGCGCAGTCCATTATGGACGATTTCTCCCGGGCATTGAATGACGCCTACCGTCAGCTGCGCGAACTGCTGACCACCTTCCGCCTGACCCTGCAACAGGCCGACCTGCCCTCCGCGCTGCATGAGATGCTGGAAACGCTGCAAGGACAAACCTCCGCTAAACTCACTCTGGAGTGCCGCCTGCCGACGCTGGCGCTGGACGCGCAAATGCAGGTGCATTTGTTGCAGATCATCCGTGAAGCGGTGCTCAATGCGATGAAACACGCTAACGCCAGCGAGATTGCCGTCAGCTGCGTGACGGCGCCCGATGGCAACCACACGGTGTATATTCGCGATAACGGCGTGGGCATCGGCGAACCCAATGAACCCGCGGGGCATTATGGACTGAATATTATGCGCGAACGCGCGGAGCGGCTTGGCGGTACGCTAAGTTTTTCCCAGCCTTCCGACGGCGGCACGTTAGTGAGCATTAGCTTTCGCTCAATGGACGGGCAGGAAAGCGCGGAGCGTCTGACCTAGCCAGTCGTAAAAACCCGACATACGTGTACGAAACGCGGAGAGACGCTGTAATAACAGGCATGATAATTTACATTATCTCCTTTTTTTCTCCACGTTTGTTTCGACGCTTCCCGCTACAGTGAAGCACTGTCATACCCGTAAAGATATTAAGAAACATGAGGTCCTCTTTCTGATGGCGAATTTCTTTATCGATCGCCCCATTTTTGCCTGGGTGCTGGCTATCCTGTTATGTCTGACGGGAACCCTGGCGATTTTTTCTTTGCCCGTTGAGCAATATCCCGATCTGGCGCCGCCAAACGTGCGCATCACCGCCAACTATCCCGGCGCCTCCGCGCAGACGCTGGAAAATACCGTCACCCAGGTAATCGAGCAGAATATGACCGGTCTTGATAACCTGATGTATATGTCGTCGCAAAGCAGTGGAACCGGCCAGGCTTCGGTCACGCTGAGTTTTGAGGCCGGTACCGATCCGGACGAAGCGGTACAGCAGGTGCAAAACCAGCTACAGTCGGCGATGCGTAAACTGCCGCAGGCGGTGCAGAATCAGGGCGTTACCGTACGCAAAACCGGCGACACCAACATTCTGACCATCGCCTTCGTCTCCACCGACGGGTCGATGGATAAGCAGGATATCGCCGACTATGTCGCCAGTAATATTCAGGATCCGCTCAGCCGGGTAAACGGCGTCGGCGATATCGACGCCTACGGTTCCCCCTACTCCATGCGCATCTGGCTTGACCCGGCGAAGCTCAACAGCTTTCAGCTGACCGCGAAGGATGTCACCGACGCCATTGAGTCGCAGAACGCGCAGATTGCGGTAGGCCAGCTTGGCGGAACGCCTTCTGTCGATACCCAGGCGCTGAACGCCACCATCAACGCCCAGTCGCTGCTACAGACCCCCGAACAGTTCCGCGCCATTACTCTGCGGGTCAATCAGGACGGCTCGGAGGTCAGACTGGGCGATGTCGCCACCGTCGAGATGGGGGCGGAAAAATATGACTATCTCAGCCGCTTCAACGGCCATGCGGCCTCCGGGCTGGGAGTAAAACTGGCCTCGGGCGCTAACGAAATGGCAACCGCGACGCAGGTGCTCGCGCGCCTGGACGAACTGGCGCAATACTTCCCGCACGGTCTGGAATATAAGGTGGCGTATGAAACCACCTCCTTCGTCAAAGCGTCGATTGAAGACGTGGTGAAAACGCTGCTGGAGGCCATCGCGCTGGTGTTCCTCGTGATGTATCTGTTCCTGCAAAACTTCCGCGCCACGCTCATTCCCACTATCGCCGTACCGGTAGTGCTGCTGGGTACCTTTTCGGTGCTCTACGCCTTTGGCTACAGCATTAATACTCTGACGATGTTCGCGATGGTGCTGGCTATCGGCCTGCTGGTGGATGACGCCATCGTGGTGGTCGAAAACGTCGAACGCATCATGAGCGAGGAAGGGCTGTCGCCACGTGAAGCGACGCGTAAATCAATGGGGCAAATCTAGGGGGCGCTGGTCGGTATCGCGATGGTGCTCTCGGCAGTCTTCGTGCCGATGGCCTTCTTTGGCGGCACGACCGGGGCCATCTACCGCCAGTTCTCCATCACCATTGTCGCGGCGATGGTACTGTCGGTATTGGTGGCGATGATCCTCACTCCTGCCCTGTGCGCCACCCTGCTGAAACCGCTGCGCAAAGGCGAACATCATGGGCAGAGCGGCTTCTTCGGCTGGTTTAACCGCACCTTTAACCGTAACGCCGAGCGCTACGAAAAAGGCGTGGCGAAAATCCTTCACCGCAGCCTGCGCTGGATCATGATTTACGTGCTGCTGCTCGGCGCGATGGTCATTCTGTTCCTGCGTCTGCCTACCTCTTTCCTGCCGCTGGAAGATCGCGGCATGTTTATCACCTCGGTGCAGCTGCCCAGCGGCTCCACCCAGCAGCAAACGCTGAAGGTGGTACAGGAGGTCGAGAAGTATTACTTCACCCATGAGAAAGAGAATATTCAGTCGGTATTTGCGACGGTGGGCTCCGGGCCAGGGGGCAACGGGCAAAACGTGGCGCGCATGTTCGTCCGCTTAAAAGACTGGGATGAACGCGATGCGAAAACCGGCACCTCGTTCGCCATTATCGAACGGGCGACGAAGGCGTTTAACCGCATCAAAGAGGCGCGCGTGTTCGCCAGCAGTCCGCCCGCCATTAGCGGACTGGGCAGCTCGGCGGGGTTCGATATGGAGCTTCAGGATCACGCCGGAGCCGGACACGATGCGCTGATGGCCGCGCGCGACCAGCTGCTGCGGCTTGCGGCAAAAGACAGTTCGCTGACCCGCGTACGCCACAATGGGCTGGACGACAGTCCGCAGTTGCAGATTGATATCGATCAGCGCAAAGCCCAGGCACTGGGAGTGTCGATTGATGATATCAACGACACGTTGCAGACGGCCTGGGGCTCAAGCTACGTCAACGACTTTATGGACCGCGGACGGGTGAAGAAAGTGTACGTCCAGGCGGCGGCGAAATACCGGATGCTGCCGGACGACATTAACCAGTGGTATGTGCGCAATAACAGCGGCGGAATGGTGCCGTTCTCGGCCTTTGCCACCTCACGCTGGGAAACCGGCTCGCCGCGCCTGGAGCGCTATAACGGCTATTCCGCCGTCGAAATTGTCGGCGAAGCCGCGCCGGGGGTCAGTACCGGTACGGCAATGGACGTCATGGAGTCGCTGGTGCGCCAGCTACCGACCGGATTTGGCCTAGAGTGGACCGCTATGTCTTATCAGGAGCGGCTCTCCGGCGCGCAGGCCCCTGCTCTGTATGCGATTTCGCTGCTGGTGGTGTTCCTCTGTCTGGCGGCGCTGTACGAAAGCTGGTCGGTGCCCTTCTCGGTCATGCTGGTGGTGCCGTTAGGGGTGATCGGCGCTCTGCTCGCTACCTGGATGCGAGGGCTTGAAAACGACGTCTATTTCCAGGTGGGGCTATTGACGGTGATTGGCCTCTCGGCGAAAAACGCCATTCTTATCGTCGAGTTCGCCAACGAGATGAACGAGAAAGGACACGATCTGCTGGATGCCACCCTGCACGCCTGCCGCCAGCGTTTACGCCCGATCCTGATGACGTCGCTGGCCTTTATCTTCGGGGTGCTGCCGATGGCTATCAGCAACGGCGCGGGTTCCGGCAGCCAGCACGCCGTAGGCACAGGCGTGATGGGCGGAATGATCTCGGCGACGATCCTGGCGATTTACTTTGTCCCGCTGTTCTTTGTCCTGGTGCGGCGGCGCTTCCCGCTGAAGCCGCGTCCGGAATAAGCAATAAAAAAGGCGGCCTGCCAATGGGTCGCCTTTTCTGTGCGATGAGTCTCGCACGGTATGGTCTGTTATTTGGATGCCTTTCCAGAAATTTATTTACGAAGCATCACTTCGATAAAGTCTTTCCAGTTCCCCAGTTCACGTTCAATCATAACTACCTCTGCTTCTTATTATGGGTATTCTACAAAAACACACTCTTCAGGTGAAGATAAATTAGCCAATTACTGTGATTACACCTCCGCCGGCGTTCCGGGGTTGATGTGATTATAATGGCGCGTGGCTCATAAATTTTATGTGACTTACAGCAATATTTTGAAACAATCATTCGTCATCCCCTCTCCGCCAGATTTGACTTAGGAAACAGCCGGATGCGGACAGCGAGACGCTGAAGGGAATTTAAAAAACAGTTACAGGAACATGCAGGAATTATTATTCACATTTCTTCAACAATGTTATATTTTCCGTTCACGCTTAAATGACAAAATGTATTATCCACTACCGACGCGTGTATGATTAAAAAATCATTTTAAGTTAATAAGGATTCACATGATTACCCTTTACGGCATTAAGAATTGCGATACCATTAAAAAAGCCCGGCGCTGGCTTGAAGCACAAAATATTGAGTATCGCTTTCATGACTATCGCGTGGATGGCCTTGATAACGCGTTACTTAACACGTTTATCAACGAGCTGGGCTGGGAGGCGCTGCTCAATACCCGCGGCACCACCTGGCGCAAGCTGGACGAGGCCACGCGCAGTTCCGTTACCGACGCCGCTTCTGCCGCCGCCTTAATGGTGGAAATGCCCGCGATGATCAAACGCCCATTGCTCTGCGCGCCCGGTAAGCCTATGCTGCTGGGTTTTAGTGAATCCAGTTATCAGCAGTTTTTTGACGAGGTGTAGTCTATGTCGTGCCCGGTTATTGAGCTGACACAGCAGCTTATTCGCCGCCCTTCCCTGAGCCCGGACGATGCGGGATGTCAGGCATTAATGATTGAACGCCTGCGCGCCATCGGTTTTACCGTTGAGCGCATGGATTTTGCCGATACGCAGAATTTTTGGGCATGGCGCGGACAAGGCGAAACGTTAGCCTTCGCCGGTCATACCGACGTGGTGCCGGCAGGCGATGCCGATCGCTGGATTAATCCGCCTTTCGAACCGACAATCCGCGACGGAATGCTGTTTGGACGCGGCGCAGCCGATATGAAAGGCTCGCTGGCGGCGATGGTGGTGGCGGCGGAACGCTTTGTTGCGCAGCATCCCGACCATAAAGGGCGGCTGGCCTTCCTGATTACTTCGGATGAAGAGGCCAGCGCGAAAGACGGCACCGTGAAGGTGGTTGAAGCGTTGATGGCGCGCAATGAGCGTCTGGACTACTGCCTGGTGGGCGAACCGTCGAGCACCGAAGTGGTCGGCGACGTAGTGAAAAATGGCCGCCGCGGTTCGCTGACCTGCAACCTGACGATTCACGGTGTGCAGGGGCATGTCGCCTATCCGCATCTGGCGGATAACCCGGTGCATCGCGCAGCGCCGATGCTTAACGAGCTGGTAGGCATTGAGTGGGATCAGGGGAATGCATTTTTCCCGGCCACCAGTATGCAAATCGCCAATATCCAGGCGGGCACCGGCAGCAACAACGTTATCCCCGGCGAACTGTTCGTGCAGTTCAACTTCCGCTTCAGTACCGAACTGACCGACGAAATAATTAAACAGCGGGTTCACGCCCTGCTGGAAAAACATCAGTTGCGCTACACCGTAGAGTGGTGGCTCTCCGGCCAGCCGTTCCTGACGGCGCGCGGTAAGCTGGTTGATGCCGTGGTCAATGCGATTGAGCACTATAATGAAATTAAACCGCAGTTACTGACCACTGGCGGCACGTCTGACGGACGATTTATTGCCCGTATGGGGGCGCAGGTCGTTGAGCTCGGTCCGGTAAACGCCACAATTCATAAAATTAATGAATGTGTGAACGCCGCCGATCTGCAACTGCTTGCCCGTATGTATCAACGAATTATGGAACAACTCGTCGCCTGACGATGTTCCGCAAAGAGGTAAAGCGCATGGACTGGCTGGCTAAATATTGGTGGATTCTGGTACTGGTGTTTCTGGTAGGCGTACTGCTGAACGTGATTAAAGATCTCAAGCGCGTCGACCATAAAAAATTCCTCGCCAACAAGCCGGAGCTTCCCCCGCATCGTGATTTTAACGACAAGTGGGACGATGACGACGACTGGCCGAAGAAAGACCAACCGAAGAAATAACCCCATTACCGGACGGAAATACCGGCCTGGCATCCAGGCCGGATGGCGGCATCGTCTTATCCGGCCTGCGGTTTTGGTGGATCACATCATCTCAATAATATCATCATCGTTCGGCCTGCCGCCGCTCAGCGCCTCATCGAAGTAGTGCTTCGGCACGGTATAGCGCAGACGATCGAGGGCAAACTGCATACTGCGATCGTCAATCGCATGACCAAGATCTTCCACGATATCCAGCGTCACGTCTCCCCCCGCGCTGACCAGCGCCTCCTGCGCCGCGACGGCATGGGAAAGCTCAATCACCCGGTCTTCATCGCCGTGAATCAGGTGGACCGTAGTGGCGGTTGATGCCGTTTGCGGCAGGCTGGCGTAGCGTCCGTTGAAGGCGATCACCCGGGAAGCCAGCCCCGGCTGCGCCTTGATGCTCTCCAGCGCCATAATTGCCCCCTGCGAAAAACCGATTAGCGCCGTCGCGTTAGCCCCGACGCCGCTCTGCTGTTGCCAGTAGCGCACGGTTTCAATGAAAAGCGGCATGACGGCGTCCACGCGCGCCTGTCGATTTTCCTCGGTGACGTCCTGCACGGAAAACCACTGTCGGCCAGGCGCGACGCCGCCCGGCTCCGCACCGCCAATGCTCACCACCAGCGCCTGCGGAAAGACCGGGGCAAACCACGAACCGATTTCGCCCATCGCGACAGGGTTATCTCCCACGCCATGAAACAGCAGCAGCAGCTGTTGCGCAGGTTTTTCCGGACTTTGAACAATAAAATGGTCGTGTTTCATGGCGTTCTCCTTAGCTCAGGGAGTGAATTGTACGCCCCCCAATCGCCATGACCATGCCGGAAAATTGAAGGAGTTAGTGAAAAAATTGCCATTGCATAATGCGATCGCGCTCCTGCTGCGCGCGCGCAGGTTCCAGCGCCGACAGGGCCTGCGCCGCCTCCGCGCGCTGCTGTTCCAGCAGCGCTTTGCGGCCCGAAAGCTGCAATGCGCGACATAGCTGCGCGTCGCTTTGCCGCTCCTGCACGCAGCCGCGCAGGGCAGGTAACGCCAGCGGACTGGAGGCCAGCAGGCGGCTCAGGCAACCGAGCGAGGTCAGCAGCGGCCTGTGGGCAAAGGCGAAGCCCGCCAACGCGCGCCAGTCCTCCTCATTAAGCGTAGTCGCTTTCAGCGGCGTCACCGGGAGGGCTTCGCCGCTCCACTGGCTGAGAATCTCTGCATCACGGCGTAAACGCTGGTGCTCATTCTCCGCCAGCCGTTTTCCGGCTTCGGTAAGCGGCAGCATCGCCATCGCGGTATAGCAGCCGCTGCTCGCCTCGCGGTTATTGCCCATCCGTACCAGCGTAAAGCCGCAGCGCTGCCAGAAGCGCCACAGCTCAGGCGTATAGCCAAAGCTGACGGACAGATAATCGCAGTGCGCGTCACAGGCTCGGGCGATAAGCCGCTGGCCAATCCCTTCGCGCTGACGACCGGGATGGACGGCGATACGGCTGATTCGCCGCCCGGTCAGCGTGGCGGCCAGCGGATCGCCGCCGTGCGCCGCCAGCGACTGCGCCACCAGGTTGCCTCGCGGACGCCGGAAGCCAGCCCAGACGGCCTGGCTGAGTCCGGCGCTCAGACCGCCTTCCTCCACCAGCCATAGCGCGCCTGCAACCTCGCCAGCACAGGCGGCGTGGAAAAAATGCTGGCCCGGCGCGTCCATCATCCGGCGCAGATCCAGCGGCGAAGTACGATAATGCGCGCCGGACAGCAGACGATAAACCGCCAGCGGCAGTTCCGGATGCGTCTGCCAGCTTAGCGGCGTAAACGGGGCAATGGTGACTTCGCCCTGCGGCGTGGTGGCAAAATTATCGTCATCGAACGCCAGCGCCTCGCTGACCGTTTTCTCCAGCGGACACCCTTTCGCCCAGCGGACCGGCTGCTGTAGCTCAAAGCGCAGAAGCGCCGGAAAACGCGCGCAGAATTTCAGCAAAAAACCGCGCCCGGTCCCTTCGTAACCCTGCACGGTGGTGGTCAGCAATACGCGGGGAAAGCGTGAGACAAGGCGATGCAGCAACGGCGCGGGTATGGCCGCCGCTTCATCCACCACCAGCCAGTCGGCCTTCTCCTCTGAGGCCAGCAGCGCGTCCGGCGCCATAAAGCGGAACTTCTCGCCGGCAAACTGCGCCAGCACATCTGTCGCCGCCTTCGTTGGCGCGGTGACGATCGCCTGTCCGGAAAGATGGGCTATCAGCTGGCCCGCAAGCGCGGATTTACCGCGCCCGCGGGCGGCGGTAACGGCGGCAATCCTTTCAGGCATTTGCCGCAGCTGCGCAAGGATAGCGGATTGCTCCGGCAGCGGTTCGCCGGTTGCCGACTGCCACGCAGGGCGCCCGGGAAAATGCGTAACGCTCAACGACTGAGGCTGCCGCCAGCACAGCGTCTGACCGTCCGCCAGCAGGACACGGCAGAAATGGCGAACGAAATTGGGGGTGGGAATGGGCTGCGGGCAGTCACTCCAGCGCAGCGAGTCCGCATCCGGGCGCAAAGGCCACTGATCCAGCGGCGGAGCCAGCAGGACCAGCCAGCTCCCGGCGCGTAACGTGCCGCTCAGGGCGGCGAACGCCGCGGCGTCAAATCCCTGTTGCGCATCAAATACCGCATGACGAAACTCGCGCCCCAGCAGGGTTTGCAGCGTCCGGGGTGCACAGGAAGGCGCCCAGGGCGCATCAGGAGAAACCCACAGCCAGTCGCCGGGAAGTTGCTCGCGCAGCTGCTGCGCCTGCTCGCGACACCAGTCGCTTTCGCCGCTCAGCACCAGCAGGCGGCGAATCCCCTCGCGGGCCATCTGCCCGGTGAGGCTCTTTAGCGCAGCGTAGTCAGACATCCCTGCCTCAGAACTTAAAAACCTTTGCCGAAGGTATTACACTGCGCCGGATCGCCGCTGTCGAAACCGCGTTTAAACCAGCTGTAGCGCTGTTCGGAGGTGCCGTGGGTAAAGCTGTCCGGCACCACCCGTCCCTGGCTTTGCTGCTGGAGGCGATCGTCGCCGATGGCCTCGGCGGCGTTCAGCGCCTCTTCAAGATCGCCCACGTCCAGTACGCCCTGCTGCTGCATACTGTGTCCCCACACGCCGGCAAAGCAGTCGGCCTGCAGCTCCATCCGTACTGAGAGGTGGTTAACTTCCGTCTGCGAGGCGTTCTGCTGCAGCTGGCGAACTTTTGGCTCTATCCCCAACAGCTTCTGCACATGGTGGCCCACTTCATGGGCAATGACGTAACCCTGAGCAAAATCGCCGCCTGCGCCGAGCTTGTTTTTCATCTCATCGTAGAAGGAGAGATCGATATACACCGTTCCGTCCGCAGGGCAATAAAACGGCCCCATGACGGACTGCCCCGTTCCGCATCCGGTACGCGTCGCCCCGCGATACATCACCAGCTTCGGCTGTTGATAGGTGCGCCCCATTTTTTCAAACTGCTGTCCCCAGGTATCTTCTGTGGTTGCCAGAATGACTGAGGTAAATTTTGCCGCTTCATCTTCGTTCGGGCTAATCGAACGCGAAGCCTGCTGCTGCGAAACCGGTTGTCCGTTCATCAGACCGGTAAGGTCGACACCATAGTAGCCCGCGACCAGTACGACGATAAGCAGTATCAGCCCGCCCTTTCCGCTCGGCAGACGAAAGCCCGGACCGCCAAAAGAGGGACCGCCGCCCGAACGGCTACGCCTGTCTTCCACATTGTCACTTTCACGACGCCCTTGCCAGCGCATAAACACCTCAACTCTCTGTAGTCATTATGATAATGATCGTAGGCGGTTCAGCGCAGGATTACCACAGGAAAAACGCAATCGACGTGCAGGAAGCGGGCCGGAAAGGATATACCGGCCCGAAGGGAACGTTAGTCGAGATTCACACCCAGACGACGCGCAACGGTCTCATAGGCTTCGATCAGGCCGCCCAGGCTCTGACGGAAACGGTCTTTGTCCATTTTGTCGAGGGTTTCTTTATCCCACAGACGGCTACCGTCCGGGGAGAATTCGTCGCCAAGCACCACTTCGCCTTTATACAGACCAAACTCCAGTTTGAAGTCGACGAGGATGAGCCCCGCGTCATCGAACAGCTTCTTCAGCACGTCGTTGGCCTTGTAAGTCAGCTCTTTCATGCGCGCCAGGTTCTCTTTGCTGACCCAGCCAAAAGTCTCGCAGTAAGAGTCATTGACCATCGGATCGTGCATCGCATCGTTTTTCAGGAACAGATCGAACAGCGGCGGATTCAGTTCGATTCCCTCTTCAATACCCAGGCGTTTGACCAGCGAGCCCGCCGCACGGTTACGCACCACGCATTCAACCGGCACCATATCCAGCTTTTTCACCAGGCATTCGGTATCCGAAAGCAGTCGTTCCATTTGTGTCGGAATACCCGCCTCGGCCAGTTTGCTCATGATGAAGTGGTTGAACTTGTTGTTCACCATGCCTTTGCGATCAAACTGCTCAATGCGCGCGCCGTCTCCTGCTGACGTATCATTGCGGAATTCGAGCACCAACAGGTCCGGGTTTTCCGTGCTGTATACGGTTTTCGCTTTACCACGATACAACTCAGCTTGCTTTTGCATCTTCAATACTCCTGGGTGTGAATTAACGATAAAAATTCATTTACCACACACTTTCTCGCCGGATGGCGGCGTTGCCTTGTCCGGCCTACGCTCTGAGTGTGAATTAACGGTAAAAATGGCGTTTTTCTGCAGACGCACACGTTTGCGTATCATATCAGAAAAAAGGGCCGGATTTCTCCAGCCCTGTTTTTTACTTGCTAAACGCGGCCTGAAAAACGGCAACCAGCGCGTCGTTCTGGCTTTGCGTCAGGGTATGCCCCTTCGGATCGATAAACTGCATGCTGCTGCGGTTGTCTAAGTCGCCAACCTGCAATTTATAATCGCCGGAGGCAAGGCCCGGATCGCTTGCGCCCAGTTCGCGCCATTCGCTATCCGACAGCGGCTTATAGGTCACCGCCATGCTGCCCTGCGAACGGGTGCTGTCGGTAACCTTCATACCGGCTTTCTCCAGCGCCGCGGGCAGTCGCTGCCACACCACGTTGAACGGACCGCGCACCACCAGCATCGGCAGGCCGGTTTCATCGGCGGCGCTCTGCACGTCCATCGTCATAGCGGAACGGTTCTGCGCGGCATTTGCGGCGTCGGTCGCGTTCTTATCCAGTCCGGCCGAGATGACGTTCATCATCTCCGCGCTGTAGCGTTGCAGTGAAGCGGCATCCGCCACAGGCTTGCCCGCCTGCTCCAGATTGATAAGCTTCACCATCACCGCCTGCTGATAGCCCTGCGGTTTCACCGAGATTTGATAACGACCGCGATACTGCTGGTCTTCGTCAAGACGGTTCCACTCAACCCAGTCGGTCGTCAGGGTCTGGCTGGCGTCATCGCGCTTTTCAATCGTGTAGTTTTTTGACTGAATCACGCTGACTACCTGCGGCCACAGCGTGTTGCCGCGTCCGTTCTCCACCAGCAGCGTGGCGGTATCCCCGGCAAACTGGGTACGCGCTCCGCTGACCAGCGCCAGCGGCTGCGCAGGCGGGCGAATGTCCAGCGCTTTACCGACAGCGCCGCTGCCGTTGGTCACCGGGATGTTATAATCGCTCGTGGTCACCGGCAGGATCATTCCCGCTGGCGCATGGAGTTCAGCCAGCGGCGCGGCATCCAGATAGGATTCATCACCGCTCACCTGGCGCTTATAGCGCGAGTCGGAATTACAGGCCGCGAGCAGCAGAACGAGCGAAACACCCGCAACCCTGAACAGGCGCGACTTTTGTACTGAGTAAGCCATCAAATCTCCCTAAACTTTACAGCAAACCGGCATGCTTAAGCGCCGCTTTGACAATTTCACGACCACCGTCGGTGATCGGCGTCATCGGCAGACGCAGCGTATCGGTCGCCACAAGGCCCAACGCCTTACATGCCCATTTCACCGGGATAGGGTTGGGTTCGACAAACAGTTTGTTGTGTAACGGCATCAGACGCTGGTTAATGACCCGCGCCTCGGCAAAACGCCCTTCCGCCGCCAGTTTGCACATCTCAGCCATCTCGCGCGCCGCGACGTTAGCCGTCACGGAGATCACCCCGTGCCCGCCCAACTGCATAAAATCCATCGTGGTGGCGTCATCGCCGCTGAGCAGCAGAAAATCGTCTGAAACCAGCTCTTTGATCTGATGAACCCGACTTAAGTTCCCTGTCGCCTCTTTAATTGCGACAATATTTTTCAGTTCCGCCAGACGGCCTACGGTTTCCGGCAGCATATCGCAACCGGTACGGGACGGCACATTATACAGAATTTGCGGCAGGTCAGTATGTTCCGCGATGGCTTTGAAATGCTGGAACAGCCCTTCCTGGGTCGGACGGTTGTAGTAAGGCGTCACCGTCAGGCAGCCGACAATACCGCTGTCATTAAAACGCTGCGTCAGGCTAATGGCTTCCGCGGTCGCGTTCGCGCCCGTTCCGGCGATCACCGGAATACGCCCATCGGCCAGTTCCAGCGTCATCATCACCACGTCGCCATGCTCATCATGACTTAAGGTGGCTGACTCGCCGGTGGTCCCCACAGAAACGATCGCCGAGGTGCCGCTGGCGACATGATAATCAATCAGTTTTTTCAGGCTTGACCGGCAGACATTACCTTTCTCATCCATCGGCGTTACAAGCGCGACAATACTTCCCGTGAACATGAGCCATCCTCTGTGCAAACAAGTGTCTCAATGGTACGTTTGGTATGGCAATAAAAGCAAGTGACCAGAGCCCTTCTGGCTGTTGTACGGCGGTTTTTTTTATGCTTTCCTTATGATTACCCCACCCATCAAAGGAAGAACAGGTTTGACACCTTCATCGCAACATTATCTGGTTATTACTGCGCTGGGTGCCGATCGCCCGGGAATTGTGAACACCATCACCCGCCATGTCAGCAGCTGCGGCTGTAACATTGAAGACAGCCGACTGGCCATGCTGGGAGATGAGTTTACGTTTATCATGCTGCTTTCCGGCAGCTGGAATGCCATCACCCTGATCGAATCGACGCTACCGCTGAAAGGCGCAGAGCTGGATTTACTGATTGTCATGAAGCGTACCAGCGCCCATCCGCGCCCGCCGATGCCGGCAACGGTATGGGTTCAGGTCGACGTGCCGGATTCTCCTCACCTGATTGAGCGTTTCACCGCCCTGTTCGACAGCCATCAGATGAACATCGCGGAGCTGGTTTCGCGTACGCAACCGGCTGAAGATGAAAAGCCTGCGCAGCTGTACATCCAGATTACGGCGCACAGTCCGGCATCGCACGATGCGGAAAATATCGAGCAGGCCTTTAAAGCACTATGTACAGAACTCAATGCGCAAGGCAGTATTAACGTTGTTAATTATTCACAACATGATGAACAGGATGGAGTTAAGTAATGAATCCACTGAAAGCCGGTGACATCGCACCGAAATTTAGCTTGCCGGATCAAGACGGAGAACAAGTAAATTTGACCGACTTCCAGGGACAGCGTGTTCTGGTCTATTTCTATCCGAAAGCCATGACGCCGGGCTGTACCGTTCAGGCCTGCGGCCTACGCGATAACATGGATGAGTTGAAAAAAGCGGGCGTGGACGTGCTGGGCATCAGCACCGACAAGCCTGAAAAACTGTCCCGTTTTGCCGAAAAAGAGCTACTGAACTTTACCCTGCTGTCCGATGAAGATCACCAGGTCTGCGAGCAGTTTGGCGTCTGGGGCGAGAAATCCTTTATGGGGAAAACCTATGACGGCATTCACCGCATCAGCTTCCTGATTGACGCAGACGGTAAGGTTGAACACGTTTTCGACGACTTCAAAACCAGCAATCACCACGACGTGGTGCTGAACTGGCTGAAAGAAAACGCCTGATCTTCCGTTGATGATTCTGCCGGATGGCGGCTTCGCCTTATCCGGCCTACCCCCTGCCAGGTTGTAGGCCGGATCGCAGCGCCTTACTCGAAGGTGCCTTTCACGCACGCTCTCTTGTCACGTACCATCGCTTTGCCTTTCGCCCACAGGTGATTGACCTCCAGCGCCTCGTTCAGCACCAGAATGTCGGCATCGCATCCGACGGCTAAGCGGCCTTTCTGTTCCAGACCAAGGAACTCCGCCACCGTACGCGTCAGCGGGCACAGCGCCTCCGCCAGCGGCAGCTGGTGGTGATTGACTAACCGACGCAGGGTTTGCGCCAGCGAATCAAATCCCGCCACGCCAATGCCGATGAGGTTGCCGTGCTCATCAAATTCCGGCTGGCTGCCGTTACCGTCTGAGCTCAGGGTGATACGCGACAGCGGAACGTCATTCTGCAAGGCGGTGATAATCGCCGTTGCGGGATCGACCGGCTCATCAATACTGCTGGTTATGTCGATGTAGCCGCCTTCACGTGCGTATTCCAGCGCTGCATGGAACAGCGGCTCTGCGCGGTTGACATGGGTTGGCAGAAGCTTCGTGATCGGCACGTCGGCGCTGGCGAGGATCTCATACAGCGGCTCGAGCATACGCAGGCTGTTGCCCATGTGAAACACGCTGATGCCCGCCTTCTGACCTAACAGGCCGCCCACCCGCGACTGCGCGGCCATCGTCGCCAGCGCGGCGGCCGTCGGCGCAGAGGAGCGGTGATCCGAAATCGCGCATTTCACGCCGATGATCTTGTCAATCAGCGCCACGTCGCGATCCACGCTGCCGGTAATGGTCGGCGATGGCAGAGAGTAGGCGCCGGTGAGCATCCACGCGCTGATGCCCTCGGTTTCCAGAGCGCGGGTTTTGGCCAGCAGCGACTCCGGATGGCGGGTAATGCCATCGGTTCCCAGTAGCCCAACCACCGAGGTGATCCCGGCCTCAACCAGCCGCGACAAGCGAACCTCCGGCGTGCGGGTATGCGGGCCAGCCTCACCGCCGCCGCCAATCAGATGGACATGCTGGTCGATAAAGCCGGGGCAGACAATGGCACCCTCCAGATCGATACATTGGCAGCCGGGAAAATCGCCGGGGGCGATAGCCGGCGCGATCGCCACAATTTTACCGCCGGCGACCAGAATATCCTGCACGCCGAGATCCTCCGGCGCATAGACATGTCCGCGCTGAAACAGCGTCAGATTGAGAATTGAACAGTTCATAACCTTCCTTGTCAGACAATAAGTTGCATTACCCATATCGACACCAGCGCGTTAATCACGCATACGGCGATAATATGCGGATAATAGCGCGGATGTACCCCCGCCGTCCCGAGGCAGCGCCCCACGTTCTGCACCGGATTGCCCATCAGATAGATGGCGGGCAGCAGAACGGTGGCATCGTGACCGCTAAGAGAACCCGCGACCACCAGGCTCGCGCAAACGCCCACGCCGCCGCCCATACTCATTACCGCGGCCAGCAGGACGGTCGCCGACTCGCCCGGCAGTCCCCACAGCGCCATGACGGGCTCGAATACGCGGCCAACAATATCCAACAGCCCCGTCACTTTAAGCGCCTGAATAATCACAAACGCCATCACCACGTTAGGAAGCAGACTGGTCGTGGCGATGGTAAACCCGCGCCGCGCCCCGTCAATAAACATATCCATCACATTTTTATTTGTCTGTGCGGTCATCTTACGCCTCCCGCTGCAGGCGGCGGTTTTCAAGCTGCGAAATCCACAGCCTGAGCAGGTTCGCCCCCACAAATTTGAAGACTAAAATCACCGCCAGCGGCGTGATCACCGGCACGGTAATGGTGGTAAACAGCGCCGCGCCGGAGGAGAAATAGTTGGTGATACAGGCGCTGCCGCTGGTTTGCCAGGTGACGAAAATGGCGCGTTCCTGTTCAGAAATAATCCCTTCGTCGGCCAGTTCTTTGGTCATCCCCGCCGCGGCATCGGTATTTTGCAGGTTGGCAATCAGCGCCAGTGAGCAGATCCCCGGGATCCCAAGCAACGGGCGCAGGACCGGCGTCATCAGCTGCTGCGCGGCGCGCAATCCGCCTAACCCTTCGGTCACGGAGATAATACCGAGCGACAAAATCACCGATGGCGCCAGTTCAAGGGCGAAAAGAAAACCATCCTTCGCCCCGCTCCCGCCGGTTCCCCGAAACGACAGCGCGCTTTCTCCCGTGGCGCTTATATGACCAAACGCCCCGTTGAGTACGGTGAAATCAAAGACCCGCCACCACTCGGTGGATTTAGAAAACATCCCTGAAAAAAAGATAATGGTAATGAAAAAGGCGAGGTAGCCGCCCCATCCAACCTTTTGCTGCGTGTGCGTTGTGTGTTGCGTGTTGTGACCCATTTTTTCTCCTGTTGGTCTTATCCTTTGGTGACATAAATTCATCACGTGGGTCACGTTAAAGAGAAAAAATCAAAAAAACGACATTTCCGCCGCCAGATTCAGAAAATTTCTATGAAAAAATGATATCCGGCGACGGATTGTCGCCGGCAAGCGGCTTATGATTCGTCAGCAATCTGCGCGTCAGGCCAGGCATGCACCACAGCTTTGATCAATGTAGCCAGCGGAATAGCGAAGAAAACGCCCCAGAATCCCCACAGTCCGCCGAAGATCACGACGGAGAGAATGATCACCAGCGGATGCAGGTTCACCGCTTCGGAGAACAGCACCGGCACCAGCAGGTTGCCGTCCAGCGCCTGAATAATCAGATAGACCGCAAAACAGCTCCAGAACTCCGTTCCCAGGCCAAACTGGAACAGCGCAACGCCCACCACCGGCAGAGTGACCACAAAGGCGCCGATATAGGGGATTAAGACGGAGAAACCAACCAGCACCGCCAGCAGCAGCGAGTAGTTCAGCCCGAACAGCAGGAAGCCCAGCCAGGTCGCCACGCCGACCACCACCATCTCCAGCACTTTCCCGCGAATATAGTTGGTAATTTGCTGGTTCATCTCCTTCCAGACCTGCCCGGCCAGCCCGCGATTGCGCGGGAGCACCCGGCGCACCGCGTTCAGCATTTGCTCTTTGTCTTTGAGCAGAAAGAACACCATCAGCGGCACCAGCACCAGATAAACCGCCAGCGTCAGCAGGCCAACCAGCGAAGCGAGCGAATATTTCACCACCGAATCGCCCAGCGTCAGCATGCGCGTGCGCATATTTTCCGCCATAGCGTCGATGATGCCGGCGTCCATTAACGCGGGATAACGACGCGGCAGGGTGGCGGCAAAATCCGACAGCTTGTTCAGCATACCGGGCATATCGCGGATCAGGTAAATGCCCTGCTGCCACGCCACCGGCATCACCACCAGGGCCATCAGCAGCAGAATCCCCACGAAGACAATCAGCACGACGGAGGTCGCCAGACGGCGTGAACAGCCAATGGCTTCGAGACGAACCGTCGGCCACTCCAGCAGATAAGCCAGCACAATTGAGACCAGCAGCGGCGCCAGGAGCCCGCTAAAAAAGAACAGAATGCCAAACCCGGCAACCAGTATCACCAGCAGAGCAATCGCCTCGGGGTCGCTAAAGCGCCGACGATACCATTGCATTAACATTTCGAGCATAAAACCTTCCCTGAACCTCAATAGCGGGATTGCGATCCCGAATTGTATCCAAATGTCACAAAAAAGACTTCGCTTTTTATTGCTGATTCAGGAAACTGAAAAGTCATTTGTGCGGGGTATTCAGCAGCGGTTTTCACCGTTACACTGCCTTTGCTGGCGGAACGGGAACGATACTGCCCGGCATCGGTCAAATGAACATCTCAAAGAAAACAGGACAGAGGTTATGTTCAGGCAGTTTAAGAAAAACCTGGTTGCTACCCTCATTGCTGCGCTGACTCTCGGTCAGGTAGCGCCCGCGTTCGCAGACGCTGCGGACACATTGCCGGACATGGGAACGTCGGCGGCCGGCACGCTGACCATCGGGCAGGAAATGCAGATGGGCGATTATTATGTGCGTCAGCTACGCGGCAGCGCGCCGCTGATTAACGACCCGCTGCTGGTTAAGTACATCAACGGACTCGGGATGCGTCTTGTCTCTCATGCCGATTCGGTCAAAACCCCCTTTCATTTCTTTTTGATCAATAACGACGAAATTAACGCCTTCGCCTTCTTTGGCGGAAACGTGGTGCTGCACTCGGCGCTGTTTCGCTATGCCGATAATGAAAGCCAGCTCGCGTCGGTGATGGCGCACGAAATTTCCCACGTCACCCAGCGCCATCTGGCGCGGGCGATGGAGGATCAAAAGCGCAGCGCGCCGTTGACCTGGGTTGGCGCGCTGGGGTCGATTTTATTAGCGATGGCCAGCCCGCAGGCGGGAATGGCGGCGCTCACCGGTACACTGGCGGGCACCCGCCAGGAGATGATCAGCTTTACCCAGCAAAACGAACAGGAGGCGGACCGTATCGGCATTCAGGTGCTGCAGCGCGCCGGATTCGATCCGCAGGCGATGCCGACCTTCCTCGAAAAGCTGCTCGATCAGGCGCGCTATTCTTCCCGTCCGCCTGAAATTCTGTTGACGCACCCGCTCCCGGAAAGCCGTTTGTCGGACGCCCGTAACCGCGCCAACCAGATGCGCCCGGTAGTCGTACAGTCCTCGGAAGATTTTTATCTCGCGAAAGCGCGCACGCTGGGTATGTACAACTCCGGACGCAATCAGCTCACCAGCGACCTGCTGGATGAATGGGCAAAAGGCAACGTTCGCCAGCAGCGCGCCGCGCAATATGGCCGGGCGTTACAGGCGATGGAGGCCGGTAAATACGATGAAGCGCGCAAAGCGTTACAGCCTTTGCTCTCTGCGGAGCCTGGCAACGCCTGGTATCTGGACCTGGCCACCGATATCGACCTTGGCCAAAAGAAAGCGAATGAGGCCATTTCCCGGCTGAAAAACGCCCGCGATTTACGGATTAACCCGGTCCTGCAACTGAACCTGGCGAATGCCCTGCTACAGGGAGGTCAGGCGAGTGAAGCCGCATCGTTGCTTAACCGCTACACCTTCAATAATAAAGACGACAGTAACGGCTGGGATTTACTGGCGCAGGCGCAGGCCGCATTGAATAATCGCGATCAGGAGCTGGCGGCGCGTGCGGAAGGCTATGCGCTGGCGGGACGTCTCGATCAGGCGATTTCGCTGCTGAGCAGCGCCAGCTCGCAGGCGAAGCTGGGTAGCCAGCAGCAGGCACGCTATGATGCGCGTATCGATCAGCTACGTCAGCTGCAGGAACGCTTCAAACCCTACACAAGAATGTAGCCCTGAACTATTTGTCGGATAACGATGCTAAGGAGAAGTCATGTCAGAAGCGGTAAAAATTTACCACAATCCGCGCTGTTCCAAGAGTCGCGAAACGTTGAGCCTGTTGCAGGCAAACGGCGTGGAACCGGAAGTGGTGCTTTACCTCGAGACGCCTGCCGATGCGGCAACGCTGCGCCAGCTGCTGCAAATGCTGGGGATGACCAGCGCCCGCGAGCTGATGCGCCAGAAAGAGGATCTCTATAAAGAACTGAACCTGGCGGACGAAAAACTGACGGAAGACGATCTGATCCAGGCGATGGTGGAGAATCCGAAACTGATGGAGCGCCCGATTGTGGTCGCCAACGGACAGGCGCGCATTGGCCGTCCGCCGGAGCAGGTGCTGGACATCATCCGTTAATCATGACGCGCCGCCCTGCGGCGCTTCTTTTTTCACGCTTAACGAATTTTTCCGAGGCGTCTCGCACCCTTAATCTCTCAGTCGTTTATTTCTTTTCCTTTATGGTAGTTTTCAGCATATTAATAAAAGCAGGAAAAGGACGCCATGAAGAAAAAAGCCGCCCCGACACCGCATGATGCCGTGTTTAAACAATTTTTAACTCACCCCGAAACGGCGCGGGATTTTTTAGATATTCATCTCCCGCGCGCGCTGCATAAAATTTGTGACCTGAATACGCTCCGCCTGGAGTCCGGAAGCTTTATTGAAGAGACGATGCGCGCGTATTATTCTGATATTCTTTATTCGCTGACGACCCGCGCCGGTACGGGTTATATTTACGCGTTAATTGAACACCAGAGCTCTCCTGACCGGCATATGGCTTTTCGCCTGATGCGCTACGCCATTGCCGCTATGCAGCGCCATCTTGACGCCGGACACGATGAGCTACCGCTAGTCATTCCGGTACTCTTTTATCACGGTCTGGTCAGTCCCTGGCCTTACTCCATGCGCTGGCTGGATGATTTTACCCTCCCGTCGCTGGCGGAATGGTTTTATAACAGCCCATTTCCTTTAGTTGATATCACCGTGATACCCGATAGCGAAATTATGCAGCATCGCCGGGTTGCCCTGCTCGAATTACTGCAAAAACATATTCGCTTGCGCGATTTAAATGAATTAACAGATAAATTAATAATATTAATTAACCATAAGAACATTACACACTAGCAGCTCAAAACGATATTGCTTTATATTTATGAAAATGGAAAATTAGACGATCAGCACGCTTTTTTCAGACACTGGCAAATCAACCATCAGAATACAGGGAGACGATTATGACGCTGGCGGATTATCTGAGAAACGAAGGACATGAAAAGGGTATAGAGGAAGGTAAAAAGCTGGCGGCGCTGCGTATCGCAAAAGAACTGCTGAAAAACGGCCTTGCGCTGTCGCTGGTGCTCAACGTGACGGGACTCAGCGAAGCTGAATTAGATCGGCCCGAAACCGGGGACGGTGCCGCTAAAGCTTCAGGATCTCTTTAACAAAAGGAATGGTGAGCTTGCGCTGCGCCGTAATGGAGGCGTGATCGAGCTGATCCAGCGTCATAAACAGCGTACGCATTTCGCGATCCAGCCGCTTAAGCAAGAAACGTCCCACGTCTTCCGGCAGTTCAAAGCCACGCAGGCGCGCACGCAGCTGTAGCGCCTGAAGTTTGTCTTCATCCGACAAGGGCTGCAGCTTATAAATTTGTCCCCAGTCCAGACGCGAGGCCAGATCGGGCAGCCCCAGATTCAACTGACGCGGCGGACGATCGCCGGTGATCAGCAAACGCGTTTTGCCGGATTCAAGAATACGGTTGTAGAGATCGAAGATCGCCATTTCCCACAGTTCATCCCCGGCGACGCATTCGATATTGTCGATACAGACCAGCGACAGCTGTTCCATACCATCAAGCACTTCCGGGACAAACCAGGTACGTTTGTCCAGCGGCACATAGCCCACCGCATCGCCGCGTTGCGACAGTTCAGCGCACGCCGCGTGCAGCAAATGGCTGCGGCCCGCGCCTTCACGCGACCAGAGATAAATGTATCCGCTATGCTCCTGGCGCAGCACGTTTTGCAGTGCGGCCAGTAAAGAGGCGTTATCCCCCGGCCAGAAACTTGCGAAAGTTTCGTCGTCGGGAAGATAAAGTGGCAAAGAGAGCTGTGCCGGTGTGTTCAGAGATACCTCAACCCAGATTTCATAAAATCGCGATGAGTTTACCACAGAATTCTGTCGTGATAGAACCGGGCAGCATCACTGCCCGGTTTCTGCATTACTGCTGCGGCGTATCCGCGTCTTCTGCATCCAGCACCACTTCTTCCGGACGCAGGACGGAGATCAACTTGAAGATCAGGCTCAGACCGATGCCGACAATGGTCGCCAGCGCCATGCCTTTCAGCTCCGCGGCGCCGATATGCACCTTCGCGCCGCTGACGCCGATAATAAGAATGACCGAGGTCAGGATCAGGTTCTGCGCTTTGTTGTAGTCGACTTTCGACTCGATCAGCACGCGGATACCGGAAGCGCCAATCACCCCGTACAGCAGCAGTGATACCCCGCCCATCACCGGCAGCGGAATGATCTGGATCGCCGCCGCCAGTTTACCGACGCAGGAGAGAAGAATAGCGAAGATCGCCGCACCGCCGATCACCCAGGTGCTGTACACGCGGGTGATCGCCATGACGCCGATATTTTCGCCGTAGGTGGTGTTCGGCGTGGAACCAAAGAAGCCAGAGATCACCGTCGACAGGCCGTTAGCGAACATCGAACGATGTAAGCCCGGATCGCGCACCAGATCTTTTTTGACGATATTCGCCGTCACCACCAGGTGGCCGACGTGTTCAGCAATCACCACCAGCGCAGCAGGCAGAATGGTGAGGATGGCAAACCATTCAAAACGCGGTGTGTAGAAGGTCGGCAGCGCAAACCAGTGCGCCTCGGCGATCGGCGTGGTATCGACAACGCCCATCGCGAACGACAGCGCATAACCAGCCAGCACGCCGATGAGGATCGGGATAATCGCCAGGAAACCACGGAACAGAACGGAGCCAAACACCGTTACCGCCAGCGTCACCATAGAGATAATAATGGTTTTCGCCTCCGGTGACTGTCCTTCCGCCGGCAGCAATCCGGCCATTCCGGCGGCGACGCCCGCCAGTTCCAGACCAATCACGGCAACGATTGCGCCCATCGCCGCTGGCGGGAACATGACGTCCAGCCAGCCGGTTCCCGCCTTTTTCACAATGAAAGAGACCAGGCAGAACAGCACGCCGCACATAATGAAGCCGCCTAACGCCACTTCGTATCCCAGCGGCAGCAACAGCAGAACCGGCGAAATAAAGGCAAAGCTCGACCCTAAATAGGCCGGGATCTTCCCTTTACAGATAAACAGATACAGCAGCGTACCGATCCCGTTGAACAGCAGGACGGTAGCCGGGTTAATATGAAACAGAACGGGCACCAGCACGGTTGCGCCAAACATGGCGAACAGGTGTTGCAAACTCAGCGGGATTGTCTGTAAAAGCGGCGGTCGTTCACTCACCCCGATAGCGCGGCGTGTCATAAGTTTTCCTCTGAACAGGTTTTGTTATTAGCAGTTGAGTTGTTTTATTCAAAAAAAAGCCGACTCTTAAAGTCGGCTGATGATTAATTATTCATTTATTTAGTACCGAAGATCTTATCGCCGGCATCGCCAAGCCCCGGAATAATGTATCCGTGCTCGTTCAGCCCCTGGTCGATAGATGCGGTGTACAGTTCCACATCCGGATGCGCTTTCTCCAGCGCGGCGATACCTTCCGGCGCCGCCACCAGCACCAGCACTTTTATACTGCTGCAGCCCGCTTTTTTCAGCAGGTCGATGGTAGCGATAACCGACCCACCGGTCGCCAGCATCGGGTCGACGATCAGCGCCATACGCTCATCGATGTTGGAAACCAGCTTCTGGAAATAAGGGACCGGCTCCAGAGTCTCTTCATTGCGGTACATCCCGACCACGCTGATGCGCGCGCTCGGTACATTTTCCAGCACGCCTTCCATCATCCCCAGACCTGCGCGCAGGATAGGCACGACGGTAATTTTTTTCCCTTTGATCTGGTCGACTTCAACCGGGCCGTTCCAGCCTTCAATGGTGACCTTTTCGGTTTCCAGGCCCGCAGTCGCTTCGTAGGTCAGCAGACTGCCTACTTCCGAGGCGAGTTCACGAAAGCGTTTGGTACTGATGTCGTTTTCACGCATCAGACCCAGCTTGTGTTTGACGAGTGGGTGTTTGACTTCCACGATCTTCATACTCTTCTCCTTTCCTCAGACGAGTGGCAACCACAAAAAAATCGCCGGATTATACCGCTTTTCCCCCTGGGCGCAACATAACGTATGCATGATATGGATCAAGCAAAGCGATATACGTCTGGGTAATGAGTATAAAACACGCCCGCATTCTGTGCGGGGTGAACAGAAAAGCGGAGAGAAAAGCAGGCTCGCAAACGTTTGCTTTCCCTGCTAGAATTGCGCCGAATTTTACTTTTACCGCAAGAAACAACGTGGGGAACCAGGCAGTGACCGATAAAACCTCTCTTAGCTACAAAGATGCCGGTGTTGATATTGATGCGGGCAATGCCCTGGTGGATCGAATCAAAGGCGTAGTGAAGAAAACTCGTCGCCCGGAGGTCATGGGCGGGCTGGGTGGCTTCGGTGCGCTGTGCGCGTTGCCGCAAAAATATCGTGAACCGGTACTGGTTTCCGGCACTGACGGCGTGGGCACCAAGCTGCGTCTGGCGATGGATCTGAAACGTCATGACACCATTGGTATCGATCTGGTGGCGATGTGCGTCAACGATCTGGTGGTACAGGGCGCGGAGCCGCTGTTTTTCCTCGACTACTACGCGACGGGCAAACTGGACGTCGACACCGCTGCCAGCGTAATTAACGGTATCGCTGAAGGCTGTCTGCAATCCGGCTGCGCGCTGGTAGGCGGTGAAACCGCAGAAATGCCGGGGATGTATCACGGTGAAGATTACGATGTCGCTGGTTTCTGCGTCGGAGTAGTGGAAAAGTCAGAAATTATCGACGGCTCTAAAGTTGCCGATGGCGATGTGCTGATTGCGCTGGGCTCCAGCGGCCCGCACTCCAACGGCTATTCGCTGGTGCGCAAAATTGTGGAAGTCAGCGGTTGCGATCCGCAAACAACCGATCTCGACGGCAAGCCGTTAGCCGATCACCTGCTGGCGCCGACCCGCATCTATGTGAAATCGATTCTCGAACTGATCGAGAAGGCCGACGTACACGCCATTGCGCACCTGACCGGCGGCGGCTTCTGGGAAAATATTCCGCGCGTTCTGCCGGACAGCACCCAGGCGGTCATCAACGAATCGTCATGGCAGTGGCCAGCCGTCTTTAACTGGCTGCAAAACGCCGGCAACGTCAGCCAGCACGAAATGTATCGTACCTTTAACTGCGGAGTCGGGATGATTATCGCCCTGCCGGCAAGCGAAGTGGATAATGCGCTGGCTCTGCTGCGGGCAAAAGGTGAAAATGCGTGGAAAATCGGTCATATCAGGGCATCTGATGCCGAACAGCGCGTGGTTATCGAATAATGAATATTGTGGTGCTTATTTCCGGTAACGGAAGCAATTTGCAGGCGATCATTGATGCCTGTAAAGAGAAGAAGATCAAAGGCACCCTCCGGGCAGTATTCAGCAACAAGGCCGACGCGTTCGGCCTTGAGCGTGCCAGAACAGCGGGTATTGCGACCCATACGCTGACTGCCGATCGGTTTGCCAGCCGCGACGCCTACGATCGCGAACTGATGCTGGAAATTGACGCCTACGCGCCTGATGTGGTGGTGCTGGCCGGCTTTATGCGTATTCTGAGCCCGGCGTTCGTTGCCCATTACGCTGGACGCCTGCTGAACATCCACCCTTCCCTGCTGCCGAAATATCCCGGCCTGCATACCCATCGCCAGGCGCTGGAAAATGGCGATGAAGAGCACGGCACCTCGGTGCATTTTGTGACTGACGAACTGGATGGCGGCCCGGTCATTTTGCAGGCCAAAGTACCGGTATTCGAGGGCGATGATGAAGATGAGATCACCGCTCGCGTTCAGGCGCAGGAACACACGATTTATCCGCTCGTCATCCGCTGGTTTGTGGAAGGACGTCTGAAGATGCGCGACAACGCCGCCTGGCTCGACGGCCAGCCGCTGCCGCCGCAGGGATATGCGTCTGACGAATCATAACTTCTCTTCACAGGCCGGAAGTCAGCCCTCAACCCTCCGGCCTACTCTTCTTCCCTTCTTTATGTTATCAAACAGTTTATCGTCATACTTTTCTGGCACAGTTGGACATCTGAGAGCATTGCTCGCCATAATGATCAGGCAGTGTCCCGTGAATAAAACGGAGTATAGGTATTAATGGGTCAGGAAAAGCTATACATCGAAAAAGAACTGAGCTGGTTAGCGTTCAACGAGCGCGTGCTCCAGGAAGCGGCGGATAAATCAAACCCGTTGATTGAAAGGATGCGTTTCTTAGGCATCTATTCCAATAACCTTGATGAATTCTATAAAGTACGTTTCGCTGAGCTAAAGCGGCGCATTATCATCAGCGAAGAACAGGGCTCAAATTCGCACTCTCGCCATCTGCTGGGCAAAATCCAGTCCCGGGTGTTAAAGGCCGACCAGGAGTTCGACGGCCTGTATAATGAGCTCCTGCTGGAGATGGCGCGCAATCAGATCTTCCTGATCAACGAACGTCAGCTGTCGGCCAATCAGCAGGTCTGGCTGCGCCACTACTTCAAGCACTATCTGCGCCAGCACATCACGCCGATTTTGATTAACCGCGAAACGGATCTGGTTCAGTTCCTGAAAGATGACTATACCTACCTGGCGGTGGAGATTATTCGCGGCGATTCGATTCGCTATGCGCTGCTGGAAATTCCTTCGGATAAAGTACCACGCTTCGTGAACCTGCCGCCGGAAGCGCCGCGCCGCCGCAAGCCGATGATCCTGCTGGATAATATTCTGCGCTACTGCCTGGATGACATCTTCAAAGGCTTCTTCGATTACGACATGCTGAACGCCTATTCAATGAAGATGACCCGCGACGCCGAATACGATCTGGTGCATGAGATGGAATCAAGCCTGATGGAGCTGATGTCATCCAGCCTGAAACAGCGCCTGACCGCCGAACCGGTACGCTTTGTCTATCAGCGCGACATGCCTAATGCGCTGGTGGAAGTGCTGCGCGAGAAGCTGACCATCTCGCGCTATGACTCCATTGTGCCCGGCGGACGTTACCATAACTTCAAAGATTTCATAAACTTCCCTAACGTAGGCAAAGCGAACCTGGTGAATAAGCCGCTGCCGCGCCTGCGTCATCTCTGGTTTGATAAAGAGACGTTCCGTAACGGCTTTGAGGCGATTCGCGAACGCGACGTACTGCTTTACTACCCCTATCACACCTTTGAGCACGTACTGGAACTGCTGCGTCAGGCCTCATTCGACCCGAGCGTGCTGGCAATCAAAATTAACATCTATCGCGTGGCGAAAGATTCGCGAATTATTGATGCGATGATCCACGCAGCCCATAACGGTAAAAAAGTGACCGTTGTGGTGGAGCTGCAGGCGCGATTTGATGAAGAGGCCAACATCCACTGGGCGAAGCGCCTGACGGAAGCGGGCGTGCACGTCATCTTCTCCGCGCCAGGGCTGAAAATTCACGCCAAGCTGTTCCTCATCTCGCGTAAAGAAGGCGATGAGGTGGTGCGTTACGCCCATATCGGCACCGGCAACTTCAACGAAAAAACTGCGCGCCTGTATACCGACTACTCGCTGTTGACCGCCGATGCGCGGATCACTAACGAAGTGCGCCGGGTGTTTAACTTTATCGAAAACCCGTATCGCCCGGTAACCTTTGATTATCTGCTGGTATCGCCACAAAACTCGCGCCGCCTGCTGTATGAAATGGTGGACCGTGAAATCGCTAACGCCCAGCAGGGGCGTCCCAGCGGCATCACGCTGAAGCTGAATAATCTGGTGGATAAAGGGCTGGTCGACCGCCTGTATGCGGCTTCCGGCTCCGGCGTAACGGTGAATCTGCTGGTTCGCGGCATGTGTTCGCTGATTCCATTTCTTCCGGGCATCAGCGATAATATTCGTGTTATCAGCATTGTTGACCGCTACCTTGAGCATGACCGGGTCTATATCTTTGAAAACGGCGGCAACAAGCAGGTTTATCTTTCTTCCGCGGACTGGATGACGCGTAATATCGACTACCGCATCGAAGTGGCGACGCCGGTGCTCGACCCGCGCCTGAAGCAGCGGGTGCTGGATATTATTGACATTCTGTTCAGCGACACGGTAAAAGCCCGCTATGTCGATAAAGAACTGAGTAATCGCTACGTGCCGCGTGGAAACCGCCGTAAGGTGCGGGCACAGCTGGCGATTTATGACTACATCAAATCACTCGAGCAACCAGATTAACGCTATGCCAATACACGATAAGTCCCCACGACCGCAGGAATTTGCGGCGGTCGACCTTGGCTCAAACAGTTTTCACATGGTGATCGCCCGCGTGGTGGACGGCGCCATGCAAATTATCGGCAGGCTCAAACAGCGCGTGCATCTGGCTGACGGTCTTGGTGAAGATAACCGGCTGAGCGAGGAAGCCATGGAACGCGGGCTGAGCTGCCTGTCGCTGTTTGCCGAGCGTCTGCAGGGCTTCTCTCCTTCCAGCGTCTGTATCGTGGGCACCCATACGCTGCGCCAGGCGCTGAACGCCACCGATTTCCTGAAGCGCGCGGAAAAGGTCATCCCCTATCCGATCGAAATTATTTCCGGTAACGAAGAAGCGCGCCTGATCTTTATGGGCGTTGAACACACGCAGCCGGAAAAAGGCCGCAAACTGGTTATTGATATTGGCGGCGGCTCAACGGAGCTGGTGATTGGCGAAAACTTCGAACCAAAGCTGGTCGAAAGCCGCCGGATGGGCTGCGTCAGCTTTGCGCAACTCTATTTCCCGGGCGGGGCCATTAACAAAGAGAATTTCCAGCGCGCCAGAATGGCGGCGGCGCAGAAGCTCGAAACCCTGGCGTGGCAGTTTCGCATTCAGGGCTGGAACGTCGCGCTGGGCGCATCCGGCACCATCAAAGCCGCCCACGAAGTCCTGCTGGCGATGGGCGAAAAAGATGGCTTCATCACGCCGGAACGTCTGGACAGGCTGATTGCGGAACTGTTGCAGTACCGCAACTTTGATGAACTGAGCCTGCCGGGTCTGTCAGAAGAGCGAAAAGTGGTGTTTGTGCCGGGGCTGGCGATTCTCTGCGGGGTATTCGATGCGCTGGCTATCCATGAACTGCGCCTTTCCGACGGCGCGCTGCGCGAAGGCGTACTGTATGAAATGGAAGGCCGCTTCCGCCATCAGGATGTTCGCAGCCGTACCGCCAGTAGCCTGGCGAACCAGTACAATATCGACAGCGATCAGGCAAGACGCGTGCTGGAAACCACCATGCAGATGTACGATCAGTGGCAGACGCAGCAGCCGAAGCTGGCGCATCCGCAGCTTGAGGCCCTGCTGAAATGGGCGGCCATGCTGCATGAGGTGGGACTGAATATTAACCACAGCGGCCTGCATCGCCATTCAGCCTACATTCTGCAAAACAGCGATTTGCCCGGTTTTAACCAGGAGCAGCAAACCATGATGGCGACGCTGGTTCGTTATCACCGTAAAGCGATTAAGCTTGACGATCTGCCCCGCTTTACGCTGTTCAAAAAGAAACAGTATCTGCCGTTGATCCAGCTGCTGCGTCTGGGCGTCCTGCTGAATAACCAGCGCCAGGCCACCACCACGCCGCCCAGGCTGACGCTCATCACCGACGACAGTCACTGGACCCTGCGCTTCCCGCATGACTGGTTTAGCCAGAACGCGCTGGTGCTGCTCGATCTGGAAAAAGAGCAGCAGTACTGGGAAGCCGTAACCGGCTGGCGCCTGAAAATTGAAGAAGAACGTTCGCCGGAGATTGCCGCCTGAAGCATGCTCAGGCGCGGGTAACAGGCGCCGGAGTGTCCAGCGTCTCCATTAACGACTGAGGTTCGCCGATCAGGAATCCCTGCATATAGTCAATGCCCAGCGAGGCGACCGCGCTGCGGATCTCCTCGCTTTCGACAAATTCAGCCACCACCTGCATTTTTTTCATTCGCGCCAGATGGCAAATAGAAGCGACGATCTGGTAGTCGAGGCTATTCGAAATCATATTGCGGATAAAGCTGCCATCAATCTTCAGGATGTCAGCATTAATATCCTTCAGCCTTGCATAACTGGCGTAGCCAGTACCGAAATCATCAATTGCGATGCGACAGCCCAACTGCTGTAAATCTCTAAGCGTCGCCTGTGCCTGTTCGGCATTTAACAGCGCATAGCTCTCCGTAACCTCGAAGATCAGCTGCCATGCTTCAATCTGGTATTTGCTCAGTAGCTTACTGACTTCGCGAGAAAAATTAGCCCGACATATCGACGGCGCCGACAGATTCAGCGCGAAGCGGCGGGCCGGCATCGCGGCGCGATGTTCCGCCATAAAACGCAGCGTATGTTCAATTACCCACAGATCGATGCGCGAGGCTAAGCCAAATTCATGCGCGACGGGTAAAAAGACCTCAGGCTGGATCACCTCTCCTTCCTCGTCCTGCAAACGCAGCAGGACCTCATGGAAGATGTCGCCCCGGATCCCCTGGATGGGCTGGGCCACCAGGCAAAAAAGATCGTGCTCCAGCGCGTGTTGCAGATGATTCATCATCTTCACTTTGTCTTTCAGATTGCGCTGCAGGTTCATCGCGCCGCGACGCTCCAGATTCTCCGGCGAATTGGTCATAACGGACAGTTCAGCGATGGTGCTCATTTCGCCCAGCAGCAGAGAGATATGGCTGACCGGCGAACGAACATAGCAGTAGCTGACCCCAACCTGCGGCTGGAAGGACATGCCGTCCCAGATAAAACGAAACTGCTTAATATACTCGTCGAGGGCTTCAATACGCTGCTGGTGCGACTCTGTATTTAAGCGCAGCAGCAGATCGGGACCGGACATCTGGTAAACGCTCTCTCCCGGCCCGAGCTTTTCGGTTATCCAGTGCGAGAGCTGCTGCTTGTACTGGATGCGCAACATTATGCCGTAATGCTTTACCAGAATTTCCAGTTCAGGAACATGCAGGAAGCACAGCGCTGACCAGGGCGCGCTTCTCAGATCACGATTCAGGGCGCGCAGATTCGGAAGATGGACCACAGGGTCAAGAAAAGCAAGACGCCGGGCGCGGCCATTTACGGTTCGCTGACGCGTTGCCAACACCGCAATGTAATTGACAATAAAGGAAAAAACCAGAAAGCTTGAGGAGGTAATCGCCAGCTGCACGTCGTAACCGGCATAATAAGGGGTGTAGCTCTGATAATGGCAAATCGCAATAATCAGAACCGGCGTCCAGACCAGCGAAATAAAGCGATAACCATAGCGCATCGCCCCCCATAACATCACCGGCAGTAATAAAGATAATGTATAATTTGTACTAAAGATGGAGCTGTTGACATTCAGCGGCATGCATAACAAGGTCATTAAGACGGTAAGCACCAGCAGCCAAATAACCACTTCGGTTTTTGTCACTTTGCGATCAAACTGTAATTTCAGCTGCGAATAATAACCACGCAAATGAAAAGGGTTACGAATAACGCGCAGGATGAAATAAAAGATCGGCACGCCAATTAAATTCCCCACCAGTATCCCCTGGTAGTTAATTAATGCGTTGATATTAAAAGGGCTTCCGCCCATCAGACTCAGTCTGCTTTCATACATCCCGACAAAAGCGGCAAACTGAAACAGCAGCAGAAACAGGGTGGCGGAACAGAATACCTGCCAGAAAATGCGCTGAAAAACCAGCCGTGGTACCCCGTGCGAGACAGCGTTGCGCCGGGGATTAAAAACGCGATAGCCCCCCCAACTGAGCACGATAGCAAACAGGAAATGGGCAATGGCGGGCAGGGTTTCCGCCAGACCAATCTGTGGATATTTGCGAATGAATATCGCCAGCACGATGCCGGGAAGGGCCGCCCAGCTGAAAAAGACCATCATACTCATCATTAACGCTAATGAGAGATAGATCAGCGCCACATCTCCGGAAGCGACATGGGCATAAGTATTAAGTTGGCTCACTATCGGCAGCATGAGCGGGGGTAAAATCAGAGGAAGTCCCCACCACTTATCTCTGAACGCGATATATTTTTTATTCAGTCTCATAGGTGCTCAGCAGAAACCCTATAATCCCGGCAGGGTTTTATCAGACAGGCATCCCACCTGACTCTAGAAATATGATGAAAAATTCATCCAGCATGTAGCACCGATTTTAGTTGCCAGTGGAAAGCAAATTTTGACACACATCAAATAATTCCTCCCCTACTAATCAAAAACCACCTTTATTTCCTTCCGTTATCATTAAGTTATTATTAATGTAAATAAGGAAATTAACTTCCATAACAATGCTTCATAGTACGATTGACGCTTTTTTACATAATCAAGAATTGACCATTGTGGCGCAGTGTGCCTTAATGAGCCTGTCGCCCGCATGGGCTTCTTCTAAGGAACCTTTTGTGAGTCAGGCAACCAGTATGCGAAAACGACATCGATTTAACAGTCGCATGACCCGTATCGTATTGCTTATCAGCTTTATCTTCTTCTTTGGACGCTTCGTCTACTCTTCTATCGGTGCCTGGCACCACCATCAGGATAAAAAAGACGCTCAGCAGTCCAGCCTCTCTGTCGAAACACCTGCACAACGTTAATGCTTCGAATGCCTTTCGCTTTCAGGCCCGTGCTGAACGTTTGGCTTTATGATTACGCTACCAAGCCGGCGATAGCCTGACGGTCTGCCCGACAGCTTTAGCGGCATTACCTGTAGTTTCACCAGAGAACAGCTAAGATTTTTGCAGCATTGACTGGAAATAGCCTGTTTCAATACCAGCGATAAATATCTCCTGCCGTTAGCCGCTCCCTGACAGTTCATCATGGTCATAAAGAAAAAACCCCTGTAAAAACAGGGGGCTGATACTATTTTGCCTTATCTCGAACAGCAGGAGAGTAACTGCTTACTCCCACTCAATGGTCGCTGGCGGCTTACCGCTGATGTCATACACCACCCGGGAGATACCGTTGACTTCGTTAATGATGCGGTTAGAGACACGGCCCAGGAAATCATACGGCAGATGCGCCCAGTGGGCGGTCATAAAGTCGATGGTTTCCACGGCGCGCAGGGAGACAACCCAGTCGTATTTACGACCGTCGCCCATCACGCCAACGGAGCGAACCGGCAAGAAGACGGTAAACGCCTGGCTGACCTTATTGTAGAGATCCGCTTTATGCAGTTCTTCAATAAAGATAGCGTCGGCACGACGCAGCAGGTCGCAATACTCTTTCTTCACTTCGCCCAGTACGCGAACGCCCAGTCCCGGCCCCGGGAACGGGTGACGGTAGAGCATGTCGTACGGCAGACCCAGCTCAAGGCCAATCTTACGCACTTCGTCTTTGAACAGCTCTTTCAGCGGCTCAACCAGCCCCATCTTCATCTCTTTCGGCAGGCCGCCGACGTTATGGTGAGATTTGATGACGTGCGCTTTACCGGTAGCGGAGGCGGCAGACTCGATAACGTCCGGATAAATAGTGCCCTGCGCCAGCCATTTAACGTCTTCCAGCTTCAGCGCTTCTTCGTCGAACACTTCCACAAAGACGCGACCGATGATCTTACGCTTCGCTTCCGGATCGTTCTCACCTTTTAGCGCCGCCAGGAAGCGTTCTTCAGCCGGAACGTGAACGATGTTCAGGCCAAAATGGTCGCCAAACATATCCATTACCTGCTGGGCTTCGTTGAGGCGCAGCAGACCATTATCAACGAAAACGCAGGTCAGGTTTTTACCGATGGCGCGGTGCAGCAGCATCGCGGTAACGGAAGAGTCAACGCCGCCGGAAAGACCGAGGATCACTTTGTCATCACCGACCTGCTGGCGAATACGCTCAACGGCGTCGTCAATGATTTTAGCCGGGGTCCACAGCGCTTCACACTGGCAGATGTCGCGCACGAAGCGCTCCAGCATACGCATCCCCTGACGGGTGTGGGTCACTTCCGGGTGGAACTGTACGCCGTAGAAGCGTTTTTCTTCGTTGGCCATAATGGCGAACGGGCAGCTTTCAGTGCTGGCGACGGTAACGAAGTCTGACGGAATAGCCGTCACTTTGTCACCGTGGCTCATCCAGACGTCGAGCAGCGGTTTGCCGTCGGCGGTCAGGGAGTCTTCAATGCCGCGAACCAGCGCGCTGTCGTTCACGACTTCCACCTGCGCGTAGCCGAACTCACGCTCGCTGGAACCTTCAACATGGCCGCCAAGCTGCATAGCCATGGTCTGCATACCGTAGCAGACGCCGAAGACCGGTACGCCAGCCTCAAAAACGTACTGCGGCGCGCGCGGGCTATTTTCCTCGGTGGTGCTTTCCGGTCCGCCGGAAAGAATAATACCGCTGGGATTAAATTCACGAATCTGTGCTTCAGTCACATCCCATGCCCACAGCTCGCAATACACTCCCAGTTCACGCACGCGACGTGCGACCAGTTGAGTGTACTGCGATCCGAAATCAAGGATGAGAATGCGATGCTTGTGGATATTGTCTGTCATTGACGCTAATTCCGAGGCAAATGAAACCAAAAAAAGCGCCCGTCAGGGCGCGTAAACGAATCAGGAGCCCAGACGGTAGTTCGGGGACTCTTTGGTGATGGTGACGTCATGAACGTGGCTTTCCTGAATCCCCGCTCCGCTGATACGAACGAATTCCGCCTGCGTACGCAGCGCGTCGATAGTACCACAGCCGGTCAGCCCCATACAGGAGCGCAGGCCGCCCATCTGCTGGTGAATGATCTCTTTCAGGCGGCCTTTATAAGCGACGCGGCCCTCGATACCTTCCGGCACCAGCTTGTCAGCGGCGTTATCGCTCTGGAAGTAGCGGTCGGATGAACCTTTCGACATCGCGCCCAGCGAACCCATACCGCGGTAGGATTTGTAAGAACGGCCCTGATAAAGTTCGATTTCACCCGGAGATTCTTCCGTACCGGCCAGCATTGAGCCGACCATCACCGCGCTGGCGCCTGCGGCGATCGCTTTTGCGATGTCGCCAGAGAAACGGATGCCGCCATCGGCGATAACCGGAATGCCGGTGCCTTCCAGCGCTTCAACCGCGTCGGAAACGGCGGTGATCTGCGGAACGCCGACGCCGGTGACGATACGGGTGGTGCAGATGGAGCCAGGACCGATGCCCACTTTCACCGCGCTGCAACCCGCTTCAGCCAGCGCGCGAGCGCCCGCGCCGGTCGCCACGTTGCCGCCGATGATTTGCAGATCCGGATATTTTGCCCGGGTTTCACGAATACGTTGCAGAACGCCTTCGGAGTGACCGTGCGAGGAGTCGATCAGCAGCACGTCGACGCCTGCCGCCACCAGCGCGTCAACGCGTTCTTCGTTGCCCGCGCCCGCGCCAACCGCCGCGCCCACGCGCAGACGCCCCTTCTCATCTTTACAGGCGTTCGGTTTACGTTCTGCTTTCTGGAAATCTTTCACGGTGATCATACCGATCAGATGGAAGTTGTCGTCGACAACCAGTGCCTTTTCGACACGTTTTTCATGCATTTTCGCCAGCACGACTTCGCGGGATTCGCCTTCGCGGACGGTTACCAGACGCTCTTTCGGCGTCATGTAGACGCTTACCGGCTGGCTCAGATCGGTCACGAAACGCACGTCACGACCGGTGATAATCCCCACCAGTTCGTTGTCGGCAGTGACAACCGGATAGCCTGCAAAACCGTTGCGCTCGGTCAGTTCTTTTACTTCGCGCAGAGTGGTGGTCGGCAGAACGGTCTGCGGGTCGGTCACCACGCCAGATTCATGTTTCTTCACGCGCATAACTTCTTCCGCCTGGCGCTCGATGGACATGTTTTTATGGATAAAACCGATGCCGCCTTCCTGTGCCAGAGCAATTGCAAGGCGCGCTTCAGTCACGGTATCCATCGCTGCGGAGAGCATCGGAATGTTCAGGCGAATGGTTTTCGTCAACTGCGTGCTGAGATCGGCAGTATTCGGCAGAACGGTGGAGTGAGCGGGAACGAGGAGGACGTCGTCAAACGTCAAAGCTTCTTTAGCGATACGTAGCATGGCAATATCTCTGACCTGGGGGTGGATAAATATTGCCGTGGCATTATACAGAGCGTAACCGATTGCATCCACACTTTTTTGCAAAAAAACCTTGCGATCCCCGGTAAGCGGGTTACTATCGACTGAATAACCTGCTGATTTAGAATTTGATCCCGCTCACATGTTATCCTCGCCGAACTCCACCATTTTTACCGTAAGCCGCCTCAATCAGACGGTTCGTCTGCTGTTAGAACAGGAGATGGGTCAGGTCTGGATCAGCGGCGAGATCTCTAATTTTTCGCAGCCTGCCTCCGGCCACTGGTATTTTACCCTGAAAGATGACGCCGCCCAGGTGCGCTGCGCAATGTTTCGCAACAGCAACCGCCGGGTGACCTTCCGTCCGCAGCACGGACAGCAGGTGCTGGTACGCGCCAGTATTACGCTCTACGAACCGCGCGGCGATTACCAGATTATCGTAGAGAGTATGCAGCCGGCGGGTGAAGGTCTGCTCCAGCAGAAATATGAACAGCTCAAAGCTAAACTTCAGGCGGAAGGGTTGTTCGACCAGCAGCACAAGCAGCCGCTCCCCTCCCCCGCGCACTGCGTTGGCGTGATCACCTCGAAAACCGGCGCTGCGCTGCATGATATCCTGCAGGTGCTCAAACGGCGCGATCCGTCACTGCCGGTGATAATTTATCCGACCGCCGTTCAGGGCGACGACGCGCCGGGGCAAATCGTGCGCGCCATCGAACTGGCGAACCGGCGCAGTGAGTGCGACGTACTGATCGTCGGGCGCGGCGGCGGCTCGCTGGAAGATCTGTGGAGCTTTAACGACGAGCGGGTGGCGCGGGCTATTTTTGCCAGCCGCATTCCGGTGGTCAGCGCCGTCGGGCATGAAACGGACGTTACGATTGCCGATTTCGTCGGCGATCTGCGCGCCCCGACCCCTTCCGCCGCCGCCGAAATGGTCAGCCGCAACCAGCAGGAACTGTTACGACAAATTCAGTCCGTCCAGCAGCGCCTCGGGATGGCGATGGATTATTTCCTCGCCAGCCGCCATCGTCGCTTTACGCAGCTGCATCACCGTCTGCAACAGCAGCATCCGCAGCTGCGCCTGGCGCGGCAGCAGACGGCGCTGGATCGGCTGCGCCAGCGGCTGAATGTCGCCATAGACAGCCAGCTTAAGCGCACCAACCAGCGCCAGCTCCGTCTGTTGCAACGACTGAACCACCATCATCCCCAGCCGCGTATTCATCGGGCGCAGAGCCGGATCCAGCAGCTGGAATACCGTCTGGCGGAAAACATCCGCGCGCGCCTGAGCGCAACGCGCGAACGTTTCGGCAACGCGGTGACGCACCTCGAAGCGGTCAGCCCGCTCTCCACGCTGGCGCGTGGCTACAGTGTATCCACCGCCACCGATGGCAAGATACTGAAAAAAGTCAACCAGGTAAAAGCGGGCGATGTGATGACCACACGGCTGGCGGATGGCTGGGTGGAAAGTGAAGTCACCGCCGTCAAAGCAGCGAAAAAATCCCGTCAGCGTAAAAGCGGCTAATTTTCACACTATACTGCTGTTATTGCTTTTTTATTTGGCCTTGCCAGAATTAAGGAGAGCAGCATGACCCACGGTTACAGTGTTATTCCCCCCTATATCCTGCGACGCATTATCGAGACGGGATCCGCACCTCAGCAGCAGTGCGCCCGGCAAACCTTAAGCCATGTGCAAACGCTGATGGCGCATATGCCGGGCAAGCCCGCAGCGCCGCATGTCAATAAAAGCGGGCAGCTTGAGCGCGATATCTATGATGCACAACAGACCCAGGAGCTACCCGGTAAGCAGGTGCGCTATGAAGGCCACCCTTCCAGTGGCGATGTGGCGGTAGATGAAGCCTATGACTATCTCGGCATAACGCATGAGTTCTTCTGGAAAAACTGGCAGCGCGACTCTTTAGACAATAAAGGACTCATTCTCACCGGCACGGTACATTACGGACGCGAATATCAGAATGCCTTCTGGAACGGTCAGCAGATGGTGTTCGGGGACGGTGATGGCGAAATTTTTAACCGTTTTACGATTGCCATTGACGTCGTGGCCCATGAGCTGGCGCATGGGATCACCGAATCGGAGGCCGGGCTGATCTACTTTGAGCAGGCCGGAGCGCTGAATGAATCAGTTTCGGATGTGTTTGGTGCGCTGGTGAAGCAATACCATCTGGGACAAACTGCCGACCAGGCCGACTGGCTGATCGGCGAAGGGCTGCTGGCGGAAGGTATCAACGGCCAGGGATTGCGCTCCATGTCGGCTCCGGGCACCGCCTATGACGATCCGCTGCTCGGTAAAGATCCCCAGCCAGCGCACATGCGCGATTTTATCAAAACCCGGGAAGATAACGGCGGCGTTCACCTCAATTCCGGCATTCCTAACCGGGCGTTCTATCTGGCGGCAACGGCGCTGGGCGGTTACGCGTGGGAAAAAGCGGGCTATGCCTGGTATGACACCGTCTGCGACCGGCAGCTGGCGCAGGACGCCGACTTCATTGATTTCGCGCGCTTAACGATTCATCACGCTGAAAAACGCAGCGGCAGGGAAGCGGCGCAGGCGATTGAAGAGGCGTGGAAAGCCACAGGAGTGATGTGAATGGACATGCCTGAATTCACCGATGATACGGTGGTGGAAGTGGCGCGGGAAGGCGGCGTCGCGTATATCCCAAGCCTGAGCAGACAGCGCAGGATCGCGCTGGCAAGGCTCTCTGAAGCCCAACGCCAGCGCGTCGCGGATATTCTCCGCCAAAGCCTCTCCGTCGGCACACCGCTAGGCCAGAAAGATTCGCCGGGCCGTGGCGATCAGCGCTACTTTCGCGTTCAGATCGTCTGGACGCAGCATAATCAGGCGGGTTATGCCGATATTATCGTGCTGGTGCCGGAAAACGATGCGCCGCCTTCGCTTATTGAACTCTGGCAAAAAGGGGAAGGCTGCGTCTGCGATTAATTGCGCGTGAGAACAAACTCAACGCGTTTTTTCGAGATCAGTCCGTGCCCCTGCTGGCAGAAATAGTCCACCGCGCCGCAGGCTTTCAGGACCTGTAACGGCTGTTGACAGTCCGGGCATCGCGCCTCAAGCGCATAGTCGGCATTACACGCGGGGCAGTGCGCGATGTCGCCGTTGCGTTCCAGCGAATTTTGACACTCCGGACAGGTGAGTTCCATAGCAGTCTCCGTATCTGGATATGCGCCCTCTCAACAGAGAGGGCTTTGGTGATTACTTACTTTTTTTAATATGTTTAATCAAACGCTTGCGCTTGCGCATCTGCGTTGGGGTCAGCGTATTGCGCTTGTTGGCGTACGGGTTTTCCCCTTCCTTGAACTGGATGCGGATCGGCGTCCCCATTACCTCCAGCGACTTACGGAAGTAGTTCATCAGATAACGCTTGTAGGAATCCGGCAGGTCTTTAACCTGGTTACCGTGGATCACCACAATCGGCGGATTATAGCCACCGGCGTGGGCATATTTCAGCTTCACGCGGCGTCCGCGCACCAGCGGCGGCTGGTGATCTTCCACCGCCATCGTCATGATGCGGGTCAGCATTGCGGTGCTGACGCGGCGGGTGGAGCTGTCATAGGCTTCACGTACGGATTCAAACAGGTTGCCGACGCCGCTGCCGTGCAGGGCGGAAATAAAGTGAACGCGCGCAAAATCGATGAAGCCCAGACGGAAGTCCAGCGTCTCTTTTACCTGCTCCTTCACTTCCTGGCTCAGTCCGTCCCACTTGTTCACAACAATCACAAGTGAGCGCCCACTATTGAGAATGAAGCCCAGCAGCGACAGATCCTGGTCGGAAATCCCTTCGCGGGCGTCAATCACCAGCAGCACGACATTAGCGTCTTCAATCGCCTGCAGCGTCTTGATAACCGAAAATTTCTCTACCGCATCGGTGATCTTGCCGCGCTTACGCACGCCTGCGGTATCAATCAGCACATACTCACGCTCATCGCGCTCCATCGGGATGTAGATGCTGTCGCGGGTGGTGCCGGGCATGTCATAAACCACCACGCGATCTTCGCCGAGAATACGATTAGTGAGCGTAGACTTACCCACGTTCGGGCGACCGACTATCGCCAGCTTAATCGGCAAATCCTGCGGATTGAAGTCATCTTCCGGCTCTTCTTCGCCGTTCTCGTCGGCCTCAAACTGCGCCCAGTATTCAGCGTCTTCGTCCACCTCTTCCTGCGGCGCGACATCGTCCATCCACGGCAGCAGCACATGTTCCAGCAGGCTGAGAACGCCGCGGCCATGCGAGGCGGCAATCGGGTGAATTTCCCCCAGACCCAAGGAATAGAAGTCAACAACCGCCTGATCCGGATCGAGTCCGTCAGTTTTGTTGGCAACGAGGAAGGTCGGTTTCTCACGGGAGCGTAAATGCCGGGCAATCGCTTCATCCGCCGGCATCAGGCCCGCGCGCGCATCCACCATAAACAGCACCACGTCCGCTTCTTCAATCGCCAGCAGCGACTGTTCCGCCATCCGGGTTTCCACCCCTTCTTCGGTGCCGTCAATGCCGCCGGTATCAATACAGATAAACTCGCGGCCTTCAACTTCCGCACGACCGTACTTACGGTCACGAGTCAGACCCGGGAAATCCGCAACCAGCGCATCCCGGGTACGGGTTAGACGGTTAAATAACGTGGATTTTCCGACGTTAGGGCGCCCGACAAGCGCGACCACAGGTACCATGTTTAAAGCCTCATTTTATAAATCATCAGACAGCGAACGCGATTTTTGCGCCGCTGTTAAAAACAGGAAAACGGCCCCTGCGCCAGGAGCCGTTTTTTAAAGCGTACGACCGGGACGATTAACGCGTAATCGAGTACACGGTCCCGTCTTTTGCCTGGATCAGCAGTTTACCATCGGCAGAGACCGGTTCGGTCTGGAAGCCGGAGCCGTCAAGCTCCTGCTGGGCCACAAAGCGGCCATCGTCAACGTTAATCCAGTGCAGGTAGCCTTCGCTGTCGCCAACGACCAGGTTGCCGTTATACAGCACCGGAGAGGTCAGCAGACGGTGCAGCAGATCGCTTTGCGTCCACAGCGTCACGCCGCCGTCAGTGGTCAGCGCCAGAATGCGATCATTCTGATCCACCAGATAAATGCGATCGCCTTCCACGATAAAGTCGTTCACTGAACCCAGTTCACGCTTCCACATAATCTGGCCGCTGCGCAGATCCAGCGCCGTCAGGTTACCATTATACGCCAGCGCGTAAACGACGCCGTTAACGATAACCGGAGTGGTATCCACATCGCTCAGGCGGTCGATTTCCGTCGAGCCGGTGGCCTGAGAAATACGCTGCTGCCAAATCATCTGCCCCTGCTGCATCAGCACGGCGCTCACGCGGCCATTATCGCCGCCGACAATCGCAGCGCCGAAAGCCGTCGCCGGCGCGGATTCACCGCGCAGTGACAGGGAAGGCATGTCCAGGTTGACGGTCCACTTAATCGCGCCATCCGCTTCGTTCAGCGCCTGTAGCTGACCGTTGCTGGTGTGAACCAGCACCAGGCCATCGCTGACCACCGGACGCGACAGCGCTTCGCCCGCCACTTTGGTTTGCCATGCAACGGTGCCATCCGCGGCGTTCAGCGCATACACCTGCGCTTTTTCACTGCCGAGGTAAACATGACCGCCGGCAACGGTGACGCCACCGGACAACAGCGCAGGCGTGCGGGAGAACCAGCCATCTTTCTCGTTCAGATTAACCGACCAGATCTCTTTGCCGTCATCGGCATTCAACGCTTTCACCACGCCCGCGCGATCGGCGGCATAAACCACGTTATCCGCCAGCGCAGGATGCAGGTTGGAATAGAAATCACCGATACCATTGCCTACAGAAGCGCTCCAGGCAGTAGACGGGGTAAACTGATTTTCAACCACCGGTAAGGGGGACATTTTAACAACGTCTTCTTCGCCGCTAAACAGTGAACAGCCGCTCAACAGGGTAACGGAAAGCAGTCCTGGCAGAAGTAATTTACGCAATTGCATCGGGTCCCTCTCAGATGGACAAATTATTGATTTTCATCTGCAACATTTCGCTCAGCGCCGGGGAGGCTTTGCTGTTAACGCCCGCTTCCCATGCACTACGCGCACCTTGCTTGTCGCCTTTGCTCAGCAACGCTTCGCCACGCAGATCGGCAACAATGGCTGCCCATCCTTCCCCCTTGATGGTATCAAGGGTTTTCAGCGCGGTATCCGCCTGCTTAAGCTGCACCTGGACGCGAGCCAGACGCAGTGAAATCACCGCCTTCAGGTTCTCATCACTGGTGGCGGCCAGCCCTTGCTGAAGCTGAGCGACGGCTTTATCAAGCTGACTGCGCTCGACAAACTGCTGCGCCAGCTCCATCGACGCCAGCGCGCCGTAGGTGTTTTTATTCTCTGCGGCAAATTTTTCCGCCGTCGTCAGATTTTCAGCTTTGCCCGCATTGAGCGAACTGACGACGTTCTGGTATGACAGAGAAGCAGAGCGTGCGGACTCTGTCTGATGGCTGGTCCAGTAGCGCCAGCCAATCAGCGCGCCAACCCCTAAAATCACCCCAACGGCCAGGGCTTTGCCGTTCTCAGCAAAGAAGCGTTTAATCGCCTCAACCTGGTCGTTTTCGTTCTCGTACATTTCCACGCTGTCCTTCTCCTTAAGCCATTAACGTGCGCAAATGCGTTGCAACGCTATCCTGGGCAACCGCAGTTTGCTCACCGGAGCGCAAATCTTTCACTACCACCGTACCGGCAGCCACTTCGGACTCGCCAAGCACCAGCGCAATGCGGGCGCCCCACTTATCAGCACGGGCAAACTGTTTCTTAAAGTTACCGCCGCCGTGGTTGGTCATCAGCTTCACGCCCGGAAGTTCATCACGCAGACGCTCCGCCAGCGTCATCGCCGCAGACTGCGTATCCGCGCCTGAAGCCACCAGGTATATATCGACAACAGGATCGGCAGTAAATTCCGGATTAACTGCCTGAACCAGTAAAACGAGGCGCTCAAGGCCCATCGCGAAACCTACCGCCGGCGTTGGGCGACCGCCGAGCTGCTCCACCAGGCCGTCATAGCGGCCCCCGGCGCAGACGGTTCCCTGGGAACCCAGGCTGCTGGTGACCCATTCAAACACGGTACGGTTGTAATAGTCCAGGCCGCGAACCAGCCGCTGATTAACGGTATAGGCAATGCCTGCGGCTTCCAGCAGCCTGCACAGACCGGCAAAGTGTTCGCGGGAGTCATCATCAAGGTAGTCGCCAAGCTGCGGCGCATCGTTGAGCAGCGCCTGCACCTGCGGATTCTTGGAGTCCAGCACGCGCAGCGGGTTGCTGTACATACGGCGCTTGCAGTCTTCGTCCAGCTTGTCGACGTGCTGCTCAAGGAAGGCCACCAGCGCATCGCGATAGTTAGCCCGCGCCTCCTGCGAACCGATGGAGTTCAGTTCCAGACTGACATGCTCCGCAATCCCCAGCGCACGCCACCAGCGGGCGGTGAGCATGATCAGCTCGGCATCGATATCCGGCCCCTGCAGACCAAAGGCTTCAGCGCCCAGCTGATGGAACTGGCGGTAGCGCCCTTTCTGCGGACGCTCGTGGCGGAACATCGGCCCGATGTACCACAGACGTTGTTCCTGATTGTACAGAAGACCATGCTCGATGCCGGCGCGTACACAGCCTGCCGTTCCTTCAGGACGCAGGGTCAGGCTGTCGCCGTTGCGGTCCTCAAAGGTGTACATCTCTTTTTCAACGACGTCAGTGACTTCACCAATCGCGCGTTTGAATAACGGGGTCTGCTCTACAATCGGCAAGCGGATCTCACTGTAACCGTAGCTGCCGAGCACGTTTTTGAGTGTGCCTTCAATGCGCTGCCAGATGGCGGTTTCGCCAGGCAGGTAATCGTTCATGCCGCGAATGGCTTGAATGTTTTTTGCCACGTTTATTCTCTTTCTGAATATAAAAATGAACCCTCAGCGCTTCCCCGAACGAGACGGGAGCCATGCGGGTTCAATCATACACGGGAAGCTAAGCGCTTCCCATCACGTTATTATTTTTCAACCTGCTGCACGTTAATGCGCTGCGCTTCATCGAGGATGGTCGCTTTGGCGCGAATGCGGGCTTCAAGCTGGTTAATCATATCGCTATTATCCAGACGATCCTTCCGCACGCCATCTTCATACAGACCACTTTTCTTATTGCCGCCGGTTACGCCCAGGGTGGAAACCAGCGCTTCGCCCGGACCGTTAACCACGCAGCCGATGATCGACACATCCATTGGCGTAATAATATCTTCCAGCCGCTGCTCCAGCGCGTTCACCGTGCCGATCACATCAAACTCCTGGCGTGAACAGGTCGGACAGGCGATAAAGTTGATGCCGCGCGAGCGAATGCGCAGGGATTTGAGAATATCAAAACCGACCTTGATCTCTTCCACCGGATCGGCGGCCAGCGAGACGCGCAGGGTATCGCCAATCCCTTCGGACAGCAGCAGTCCGAGGCCAATCGCCGATTTCACCGCGCCGCTGCGCGCGCCGCCGGCTTCGGTAATCCCCAGATGCAGCGGTTGTTCAATCTGGCGCGCCAGCAGGCGATAAGACTCAACGGCAAGAAAGACGTCGGAGGCTTTCACGCTGACCTTGAACTGGTCGAAATTCAGGCGATCGAGGTGATCCACATGGCGCATCGCTGACTCCAGCAGCGCCTGCGGCGTCGGTTCGCCATATTTTTCCTGCAGATCTTTTTCCAGCGACCCGGCGTTTACGCCGATACGGATAGGGATATTTTTGTCGCGCGCGCAATCCACCACCATGCGGATACGCTCTTCATTACCAATGTTGCCGGGGTTGATACGCAGGCAGTCGACGCCGTATTCCGCCACTTTCAGCGCAATACGGTAGTCGAAGTGAATGTCGGCCACCAGCGGCACAGAAACCTGTTGCTTGATCAGTTTGAACGCTTCTGCGGCATCCATCGTGGGGACGGAGACGCGAACGATATCAGCGCCGACGCGTTCCAGCGCTTTAATCTGATTGACCGTCGCTTCCACGTCCGTCGTCCGCGTATTGGTCATCGACTGTACGGCGATGGGAGCGCCATCGCCAATCGGCACATTCCCAACGTAAATACGCTTTGATTTTCTACGTTGAATTGGAGCCTGGTTATGCATGAAAAATCTCCCGCGTTACTCGTCTGTCACTGCGCCGGTGATTGTTCGGCATTCAGGGTCAGACGCGCAACCTGGTTAGTTCTGATAAAACGGCTCAGATCGACAGGTTTTCCTTGATACTGGATCTGCACCGCGGCCGGAGCGCCAATTTTAAGCTTATAAGGCGCCTGGCCGGTTAGGTTTAAATTGCCATCTTTGCGCTGCATGCCGCTGAATAATTTTTTGCCGGTCGCATCAGTCACTTCCAGCCAGCAGTCGGCGGTGAAGTTCATCACCAGCGCATTGGGATCGGCGGCAGGCGTCGTGGTGCCGGCCGGGTCGGTTGGCAGCGCGGTAGCGCCATCGGCAGGAGCTGGCGTAGCCGGGGCTGTCGTCGCGGTATCAACGTTAGCCTGTGAAGGCGGAACGACCGCATTCTGTTGCGCGCTGGCCGCAGGTGCTGTCGGCGTCGGTGCTGGCGTCTGCGCCGTTTCAGCCGGACCGGTAGAGGCTGGCGTATTATCCTGGCTTGCCGCGGCGCTGGTATCCAGCGGGACGCTCTGCCCATTGCCGCCGTTCGCGTTCAGTTCGGCGGAGGTTTGATCGGCCATCGTGGTGATCTCCTCCTGCTGGGCCTTATGGTTTTGCCACCACCAGGCGCCCGTCAGCCCGACAACCACAAACAGCACCAGCCAGGTAAAGGTCATTAACCAGCCATCGCGCTTTTTACGGCGTTTGCCTAAAGAGAAGCTCTGCATCGGCGCCACCTTCGCGGCACGGACAGGCGCCTGCTTTTCCAGGCCCGGCAGCAATTCTTCTTCAGGGATATGCACCAAACGCGCATAAGAGCGGATGTAACCGCGCAGGAAGGTTGAAGCGAGATCGGCTGGCGCCTTATCTTCTTCGATATCACGTACGGTAGACACCTTCAGGCAAAGTCGCTCAGCGACAGCCTGCTGGCTGAGTCCGAGTTGTTCACGGGCATTGCGCAGACGAACGCCGGTGGATTGTGCTTCATGTTGGTCGTGAGTGGCTTCAGTATTCATTCGCTACAGCTGCTGGTGAAAATTTGGGTTCTGGCGCCGGCGAGTCACAATGCTCACCCACACCGCGAAACATCTGGTCAGTTAACCTTAGTCAGACAGTATAAACCTGTCAGGTTACGCTTAACAAAAACAGCGCAGGCCCAAGGGCTAAACGCTTGTTGCGTCGTACATACTGCCTCAAAGTCGACAAAAACGCACCGTTATTATTGACCGCAGGAGTACAAGAAACGCCCTCATTCGAATTACCTTGCGCCACTGCACAAAAAAAGGGCAGTGGCGCATTGCCAGTCAGATAGCTTTAACCTCGATAGCCTCACCCTGCATGCGTTTGCGCAGGGTACGTTTGGTGCGGTCAATGACGTCGCCAGCCAGCTGTCCGCAGGCGGCATCAATGTCGTCGCCGCGGGTTTTACGCACAATGGTGGTAAAACCATAGCTCATCAGCACCTTCGAGAAACGATCGATACGGCTGTTGGAGCTACGTCCGTAAGGCGCGCCCGGGAACGGGTTCCACGGGATCAGGTTGATCTTGCATGGCGTATCTTTCAGCAGCTCCGCCAGCTGATGCGCATGTTCGGTCCCGTCATTAACGTGGTCGAGCATGACATATTCAATGGTGACGCGCCCCTGGTTGGCGTTGGATTTCTCCAGATAGCGGCGAACCGCAGCGAGAAAGGTTTCGATATTGTACTTCTTGTTGATAGGGACAATTTCGTCACGAATTTCGTCATTCGGCGCATGCAGCGAGATAGCCAGCGCGACGTCGATCATATCGCCCAATTTATCCAGCGCCGGCACCACGCCGGAAGTCGACAGGGTAACGCGACGTTTTGACAGGCCGAAACCGAAGTCGTCAAGCATGATTTCCATCGCCGGCACGACGTTGGTCAGGTTGAGCAGTGGTTCGCCCATCCCCATCATCACCACGTTGGTGATCGGACGCTGGCCGGTGACTTTCGCCGCGCCGACAATTTTCGCCGCGCGCCATACCTGGCCGATAATCTCGGAGACGCGCAGGTTGCGGTTAAACCCCTGCTGGGCGGTTGAACAGAACTTGCACTCCAGCGCACAGCCAACCTGTGAAGAGACGCACAGCGTGGCGCGATCGTCCTCCGGGATGTACACCGTTTCCACGCGCTGATCGCCAACGGCAATCGCCCATTTGATGGTGCCATCGGAGGAGCGCTGCTCTTCAACCACTTCGGGCGCGCGGATCTCCGCCACCTCTTTGAGCTTGTTACGCAGCACTTTGTTGATGTCGGTCATCTCATCAAAGTTGTCGCTGCAATAGTGATACATCCATTTCATCACCTGATCGGCACGAAACGGCTTCTCGCCCATCTCTTTAAAGAATTCGCGCATCTGCTGACGGTTCAGATCCAACAGGTTGATTTTTCCATTTTTATTGGGAACCGCAGGGGTGACGATTTCGGAGGTGTTAACTAATTCAGACATAATTTTTTCCGGCCTCGTTGTTACACGTTATGGCCCATGGGAGGTTGAAAAGAAACGCCCCGGTAAGCAGTGGCTCGTCCGGGGCGTTGCATTGTACAAAGTCTGGCGCAAGGATGCCACGTTTGCACGCGGCATTTAGAGAAAAATTATCCCCGGAAGAATTAACGTGTGCGAGCGCACACTTCGCCTTCGCCAAAGAAGAAGGCGATTTCACGTTTCGCCGACTCCAGCGAATCGGAGCCGTGGGTGCCGTTTTCAGTAAAGCTGTCCGCGTAGTCAGCACGCAGCGTACCTGCCAGCGCATTGGCCGGATTGGTGGCGCCCAGCAGATCGCGATGACGCTGTACCGCGTTTTCGCTTTCCAGTACGGAAACGACGATCGGGCCGGAGGTCATAAACTCAACCAGACCATCAAAGAACGGCTTGCCATCGTGCTCGGCATAAAAACCGCGCGCCTGCTCAACGGTCAGGTGCAGCATTTTGGTGCCGACAATTTTGAACCCTGCTGCTTCAAAGCGCGCAAAGATATTACCAATAACGTTTTTTGCCACCGCGTTTGGCTTGATGATGGAAAAAGTACGTTCAATAGCCATTATTAACCTCTGATTAGTGTTCTGTTGTTGTTTACCTGGCGCGGATTATAAAGAGCAAGCAGACTATTGCCTATGGATAAAGGTAACATTTTTTTAAAATAAGATGAGTATTAGCAACAATGCCCATAAGCTGGAGGCCGAAGAGCACTGAAAACGCCCTGTCCGGCTTACAGTAAGCTAAAATTCACCGTCGCAATCTGCCCCGCTTCATCCATCACTAACAGTTGATAAGCTCTTTTTTCCTCCAGCCGCAGGGTAATATTGTCCCCACGCTCCGCCAGCGGTTCGCCATTAAGAAACCACCAGCGCGCTCCCGCCCCGCCCGTACTGTGAATCGATAAGCTCGCGCCAGCGCTTCCCGGCAGTCGCTTAACGATAGCGCCGTCGCGAATGCCGGAAAGCTGTAGCGGAAGGAGCGCATCCTGCCCCAGCGGCGGACAGCTCGCCGAAGCCGCAGGAAGTCGCGCGCCGCGTCGTTCCTGGAGAGGCAGCCACGGCTCCAGCGGCAGCGGCCAGACGATCAACGTCTGCTCCCGCGCCTGCGGACAGTCGGCGGCGACGCGATTTCCCGCCGCATCCAGCCAGACCGGGAAGCGTATGCCGTTAATTCCCTCCTGCTCCGGCAGCAGCAACGTCGGCGGCTCTGCGCCCTCCAGCAGCCAGCTTGCCAGTCGGCGGCGACAGTTAGCATCCCCGGCGGGAAGCGCCTGGCCTCCCGGCCAGCAGATGGTGCCGCGCGTCACCGATGGCGGCCGCGGATCCGCCACCAGCGATGCGCCACGGGCCAGCAGCAGATTATTCACCTGGTTGAGCAGCGGAATGGCGCTGGCAAAACCAAACTGACCGGCGACCGGCGTACCGTCAGGCCTGCCCGTCCAGATTCCGATAACGTAACGACCATTCAGGCCGATAGCCCAGGCATCGCGATAGCCATAGCTGGTGCCGGTTTTCCACGCCAGCGGCGCAACGCGCTGTCCGGCAACGGCTGCGCTTCGTCCGCCATGATTCGCCGGACAATCCACGCCGCGCCCGCAGAGAACAGAGGACGCTCCACGAGCGGATCGCCCGGCTGCAGGCGCAGTTTCCCGGCCCTGCCGTGACGGGCGAACGCGCTGTAGGCCGCCGCCATATCTTCAAGCCGCGCCCCTGCGCCGCCCAGTATCAGCGACAGATTGGGCGCCGCGCCTGTAGGCAGGTACAGCGGCAGACCGGCATTGCGCAGTTTCGCCGCAAAGCGTTTTGGCCCGTAAGCTTCCAGCACCTGAACCGCCGGCAAATTCAGCGATCTGATCAGCGCTTCGCTCATGCTGATCGGCCCATGAAAACCGCTGTCAAAATTACCTGGCCGGTAATCGCCGGTTCTCCGCGGCACGTCCTGTAATAAAGAGGCGGGATGAATCAATCCGTCATCCAGCGCAAGGCCATAAACAAACGGTTTCAGCACCGATCCGGGCGATCGGATCGCGCTGACCATATCCACATGCCCGAAGCGCGCATCGTCGTTCAGGTCCGCCGACCCCACCCAGCCGCGCACGCTCATATCCGTATGATCGATGACGATCATCGCCAGCGAACTGCGCGCCGGCAGCCTGCCCTTCCAGTTATCCGCCAGTTCTTCAAGCTGGCGTTGCAGCCCGGCATCAAGCGTGGTGACGATTTTGTCGCTTTTGCTTTTATTCAGCATCATGCGCGAAAACAGCGGCGCCAGCTGCGGCATTTGTCGGGGCGCCAGCCAGATCGGTTCTTCGCGCGACTCCCTGACCTGCTTTTGCGACCATACGCCCTGCGTCGCCATCCGTTCCAGCACCTTGTTCCGCGCGGCCTGCGCGCGTTCCGGCCAGCGATCGGGGCGCAGACGGCTCGGCGCCTGCGGCAACACCGCCAGTAAAGCCGCTTCAGAGTAACTTAACCGCGCAGGCGGTTTACCAAGATAGGCCCAGCTCGCCGCGCCAATGCCCTGTAAGGTGCCGCCAAACGGCGCGCGGTTGAGATACAGCGTCAGGATCTGACGTTTGGAGAGATGCCACTCCAGTTGAAAGGCGCGCCACAGCTGACGAAACTTACCGCCGAAAGTGCGGGGATGCGGATCGAGCAGGCGCGCCACCTGCATGGTGAGCGTACTGCCGCCGGAGATAACGCGTCCGGCAGTCAGATCCTGCCAGGCCGCGCGTAGCACTGAAAACGGATTTACGCCCGGATGTTTCCAGAACCAGCGGTCTTCATAGTGGATGAGCGCTTCAAGATAGCGTGGAGAGACCTCCTCAATGGTCACCGGATAGCGCCAGATCCCCTCGGCATCGGCGAAGCGCCATAACGGCGTGCCGTCATGGGCCACTACCACGCGCGCAGGCTCCACTTCCCGCAACGGCAGCGGCCAGATTTTGTCAGCCGCCAGAACCGCCAGAACAGTGACAACAAACGCGGCAGCCAGCCAGAGCCAGCCGCCGCTTTTGGCGCGCAAGCGAACCATTTACGGCTTAACGATCAGTAAATCTTCCGCCGCGCCGGTAGCCCGCCATTGCGGCACATACATCGACTCCACCAGCGGCATCGGCACCTGATAGGCGCCAGGCGTCACCGCGCGCGCCAGATAGACCAGCGTCACGGGTTGTCCTGCATTCACCGCAACGGCGGCGACAAAGCGGTCGTCACGAAACTCGATATGCTGAATATCCGCCTGCTGCATCTGATTAAGCAGGTTCTGCACTTCACTGCCGCTCTCCTGCAAACTGGCGCTGCCGTTAGCCAGATTCTGGTTCTCAAGCTCCAGTCCGGCGGGAAGCAGATCCACCACCAGCGCATCCGGCACGTTCTGGCTGGCTTTGACCTCCAGCCAGACCAGCACCAGATCGCCGCTGCGCAGCGATTCCAGCGACTTACTCTGCCCGTCCGTACCCAGAATATGGCGCTCAATGCTCAGCACATTGCTGGCCGGAGCAGGCGCGCTCTGCGGATAGCCGCTGACGTCAAGACGCAGCCACATCGGCTGGCTGCCGCTGTTGGTCACCTGCAGCGCGGCAAGCTGATCGGCGTCCAGATTGCGGGTTTGCGCTTTATTCCCCGTTAACGGCAGGGCGTCAAGCGTCGTCTGCGCCTGCCAGCTCCCCGGCAACGTCTGCAACGTGCGGGCGGCGAGGAACAGCGCATTGTTTTCCTGCGTTGACAGCCAGCGCTGACCAAACGCCTGTTCTGAAAGAGTATTCAGCAGGCTGTTCTGCGCTTCCGGCTTCAGTTTGTTCTCTTCCAGCAGCGCCAGCATCAGCGCATTATCGCGAAGCGGACTGCCGTAATCGGCCATCCACTGACCTTTATCGTCACGCGGCGTATTCAGCGCCAGCGTAATCGCTTCGTCACTGCGCGTCGCATCGCCCATATTTTTCAGGGCAATCCCCAGCTGGAGCAGCGGTAAACCGGACGCCGCCCGATCGCGCCGCTCCCAGATTTCCCGCAGCGCGCCGAGCGGCGCTTTCTGCTGACGCGCCAGCACCAGCGCGGCGTAGGCCTGGACGGCAAACCGGCTCGCCTGCGCATCTTCGGCGTAGCGAATCGACATCATGGCCGGATCCTGCAAATAGCGCAGCAGACGCGCATTGCCCTGGTTGATACCTTCCGCCGGAACGCTGTAGCCCTGTTCGCTGGCGCGGACAAGGAAGTCCATCGCGTAGGCGGTCAGCCAGTATTCTTCCGCTCCGTTTTTATCCCACAGCGCAAAGCCGCCGTTGTCGCGCTGCATCTGCAACAAACGCGAGATCCCCGTTTCTATCGCCGCGCGACGTTTTTCGTCGCTATCGCCGGCGATGCCCAGCGCTTTAAGCTGCGCGGCATTAGTGTACAGCGACGGGAACAGACCGCTGGTGGTTTGCTCAAGGCAGCCGTACGGGTAGGCCTTCAGTTCGCGTATATAGCGCGCCAGATTCAGCGGCGGTTTACCGCTGAACAGCAGTTGGCCCTGAGTGGTCGCCGGTGAGAAATTAACCAGCGCATCGCTGGGGGCTGACCAGCTTTCACCCGGCTGCAGCATAATGCCGCTATTCACGGTTTGCGCCGGGAATGCCGGACGCACGCCAATCTTCCACTGTTTGTGCAGCTCGCCGGGCGCTTCGTCCGGCAACGACAGCCCGCTGAGAATGGCCTGCAGTTCGCCGTCGCCAAAGCCCTCGTTCGCCCGCACGGGAATAAACAGCGTGGTGCGCACGCCCGGCGCAAGGTTGAGCGGCGCAGGCTGCTCGCCAATCAGTTCGATAAGCCCGCTGGCGCGCAGGTCGACCTTCAGCGACTGCGGCTGGTCGGTGAGATTAGTGACGTCCAGCACCAGACGCGAGGTGTCGCCGCTGGCCATAAAGCGTGGCATATTCAGCTCAGCAATAACCGGCGCGGCAACGATGGTTTTACTTTCATTGCTGCCAAAATCTTCCGCCGTCCACGCCTGCGCCATCACCCGCAGTTCGCCATTAAAATCGCCAATCGGCAGCGTCACCGTGCCTTCGCCCTGCTCGTTGAGCGTAACCGGCTGCGCCTGCTGCGCGACGATATTGACGTGGTTGACCGGCGGTTTGCCGCCGCGTTTCAGCTCATCGCCGTCACCCCCGAAGCGGAGCGCCGCCAGACGGCCCTGCCCCTCGATGACCTGACCATAAATATCATAAATATCCGCGCCATAGCGTTTCTGACCAAAGAACGCCTGCCACGGATCCGGGGTGAGGTAGTCGGTTATATTCAACACGCCGCTGTCCACCGCGGAAACCAGCACGTTGACCTGTTTTGGCAGCGCGCCATTTTTGCGGCTAGCCTTAATCTTCACGGTTAGCGGCTGGTTCGGACGCATTTTCGCCGGACTTTCCAGCGCCAGCTCCAGACGACGGTTTTCGTCGCCTGTCGGCAGATGCAGGAGGCCCACGGCGCGTTTCGGCGTCGCCGAGCGCGATTTATCGCCAGGACGCACCACCAGCGTACTCAGGTACAGATCGTGACGATTCCACGATTTATCGACCGGAATTGACAGATCCAGCCCCTGCGCCGGAACGTCGATTTCCTGCCACCACAGCGGACCATCGCTGGATTCCACCATCGCATAGCCCTTACCCGCAGCCGGTGCGGCAATGTGCAGCTTAATGGTGTCTCCCGGACGGTAGGCGGGTTTATCCAGCTTCAGCGTCACGCGATCCGGACGCACCGCGCCGCCGCCGTCGCTGTTATCCTGCCAGCTGTACCCCGCCCAGAAGCGGACGCTGCTGACGGCATCGTTCGGCGCTTTCACCTCCAGACGGTAAGCGCCCCATTCCACCGGGAAGGTTACTTTACCGGTTTCTTCCGCCTGCAGATCCAACGTCTGCTCGCCTTCAACCAGATCTTTTTGATCAAAACGCGACTGCCAGCCTTCATTTTCCAGCCAGTCCCAGTAGTAGTCGCGACGTTCGCGAATCAGCCGCACCTGCAAACCCGACACCGCTTTTTTTGCCCCCTGGGCATCGGTATAAACAATGTCAAACGTGGCGTTGCTGTCCTCATCGACAATCGGCTGGTTGACGGTGGTGTCGGTACGGTAGTCATAGACCGCCCTGGCGGCGAACTGCGGTCGGATGCCCGGCAGAGTATCCGCAGGCCAGATCGCCTGCTCCGCCCGGCGGGTCACCGGACGTCCGCCGGACTCCAGCAGACTGGCCTGTAAGACCACCTGGAGCGGCGAATGGACTTCCCGCCACCGGCTGTCAAAGCTGACTTCGCCGCGTCCCTGTTCGTCAAGCGTAAGCTGCACTTCATCGAGGGTGCGTGAAAGGTTCTCTTCGGCGATATCGCCAAACTGGAAGCCCGGCAGCGCAGGCACCGCTTCGCGTAGCGGACGCAGGAACAGCTGGCCCTGTAAGGCGTTGCCATTGGCCGGCGCGCCGTACAGGTAATAGCCGGTTACCGAGAAATTCACCTCCTCAGAAGGCGTCAGCGGCGTTTTTTGTCCGCTGAGATTCAGCGCCATCCGCTCCGGCATAAAGTCTTCGACGTGGAAATCCCACATCCGGGTCTGGTTATCGCCGGTATTGGCGCGAATATGCCACATGCCGGTCGGCGCGCCGCTGTCCAGCGGATAGTTAAAGCGGTATAAACCGTTTTCCGGCTGGCTGACCGCAGTGCGGATCACCTGGCCGTCCGGTTTCACCACCTCCAGCTTAACGGGTTGATCGGGCAGCGCTTTGCCGTCGCTGTCGCGCAGCAGGCCGTTGAGGATCACCGTTTCCCCCGGACGATACAGGTAGCGCGGGCCAAACATAAAGAACTGCTTGCTGTAGCCCGGCGCGCCGGCAATATCAAACTCGGCTAAATCCAGCGCCGGCAGTTTGAGATCCAGCAGCGTGGTTTGCCCCTCTTTGCGCGCCAGCAGCAGCGCCGCATTTTTGTGATTTTCAAGCTGCACATGGCCTTTGCCGTCGCTGGACGCCTGCGCCAGCGTCTGCCCTTTTTCATCCAGCAGCGCGACGTCAACACCCTGTTGCGCCGCGCCGTTTTCCAGGCTTTGGGTAAAGACATCGAGGCGATTCTGATAGCGGTGCGCCGAAACGCCGATATCGCTTAAGGTGAACAGCGTCGCGGCGTTGCTGTATTCGTACTGCCCGGCTTTGGTCATGACCGCCACATAAACGCCCGCCTGCTGTAGCGGTTTAATGTCGCGCAGCGGCAGCAGGAGCTTCTCGCGGGTATTTCGCGCCGGATTAAGATCGAAACGCCCGGTATAAACCAGGTCCGCCATCTTCAGCAGATTGTCGGATTCCCAGTTCGCCAGCGAACTGCGGTACTCCCACTGGCTGACAAAAGCCGCCAGCGATTCAGGCTTCACGCGGAAAAAGTTAACGTCTACGTTGTTAACGTTCAGCGCCATTACCGGCAAACCCTCCACCACATTTCCCGGCAGCAGCGAACCGCGGCTGGCAAAACCGACGCTCGGATGTACGTCGCGAGTGGTAAGGGCCTTTTCATAGTTGATTTCAAAGATCGCTTTGTTCAGCGCCCTGAGATCGCGCTCCACCGTAACCACCAGATTGCGGTCAGGTTCCAGATGGCGTAAACGCAGTTCTTTCAGGTTGGGCGAAAGCTCCCAGGCGCCATCGACTTTGCCGCTTTTCTTGTCCACCACGTGAACGATGCGGGCAAAGTCCTGTTCCGGGTCTAACGGAATGGAAAAGGTCAGCACCAGCGTGGCGGCGCCGTCCAGCTGTACTTCGGAAATGTCCAGCAGGGTTAATGGCTTGCCTGCGCTGTTCTGCGCCAGCTTTTGCAGCTGCGCCGGATCGGTTCCGGCGGGCGTCGTTGGCGATGCAGTTTTGGTTTGCGCTGTTGGCGCATCGCTTTTCACGGCCGCCGTGGGGTTATCGTTATTGTCGCACCCTGCCAGCGCCAGCAGCATCATGCAGGCGGCTACGCGTATGTGTTTCATTTTTCATCCCTGGCCGACATGGCCCGTTAGCAACGTAGAATGGCTATTATGCGTGAGATTTTTCTTTGTGTAAGCGATGATACGCATTGCGATATCTGAATTTCTTTAAGAACTGTGGTATCGCCTGATAAATCAGCCTCTTTTACTTGCCCCTTCCCGGCAAAGGTCCGAAAATTTAATTTTCTCTGACGCAAAAAAGGGAGACGCCTATGTCCACTGCCTGGTTTGTTGCCGCTGACTGGCTTGCCGAGCATATTGACGATCCACAGATTCAAATTATCGACGCCCGGATGGCGCCGCCGGGACAGGAAGATCGCGACGTGGCGCAAGAGTATCGCTCAGGGCATATCCCCGGCGCGCTGTTTTTCGATATCGAAGCGCTCTCCGATCACACCTCCCCCCTGCCGCACATGATGCCGCGTCCGGAAGCCTTTGCCGTCGCCATGCGCGAACTGGGCGTTCAGCAGGATAAGCACCTGATTGTGTATGACGAAGGAAATCTGTTCTCCGCGCCGCGCGCATGGTGGATGCTGCGCGCCTTTGGCGTTGGAAACGTCTCGATTCTCGGCGGCGGACTGGCAGGCTGGCAGCGCGACGGACTGCCCCTCGAAGAAGGCGACGCGGAACGGAGAGAAGGCGAATTTGACGCCGCGTTTACCCCTGAAGCGGTGGTACGCGTCACCGACGTGCTGTTAGCCAGTCATGAAAAAACGGCGCAGATCGTCGACGCCCGTCCGGCAGCGCGCTTTAACGCAGAGATGGACGAACCGCGACCGGGATTGCGCCGCGGTCATATACCCGGCGCGCTGAACGTGCCGTGGACGGAACTGGTGCAGAACGGCGAGCTGAAAACCACCGACGAACTGGATGCCATTTTCTTTCGCCACGGCGTCAGCCTGGATCGACCCATTATCGCCAGCTGCGGCTCCGGCGTGACCGCCGCGGTAGTGGTGCTGGCGCTCGCCACCCTGGAGGTGCCTGACGTTTCACTGTATGACGGGGCCTGGAGCGAATGGGGTGCGCGCGCTGATTTACCGGTCGAACCGGCACAGTCTGAATAAATTCTGATTATTGCCTGGCTTCGGCCACAAAAAAACCGCTCATTTGAGCGGTTTTTTTGTGCTGGTCCGGTTCGCGGCCTTTCCAGCAGGCTGTGTTGCCATGGCAACGCAGGCACACCATAGTGTCTGAATAGTCCCTTGTAAAAGAATGAATGTCAAATCAGTTAACCAGGAAACTATTCAATATTTAAGGTATTATCCGCACCGGCGCTTTCCGCCGTCTCGCAAACCGTTCTTCAGATAATCCGCTTCTGTTTAAAGTCGCGCAGGAATCCGCCCCAGCGGCGTTCATAGAACGGGGCGATATGTTCGGTAATAAAGTGGCTGATGCCCTGCTCGCCTTTTTTCACCTGGCAGATGTCAATCGGCTCATCGCCGGGGAGCGTGTCGGTCGCCACGCTGCCTGCCGCATGAATAATCTCTTCAATATCACCGTCCGCCTCAATGCCAATCAGCAGATTCGGCGCCGCGTCGGCGCTCTCTTTTATTGCGCAAAGAAAGGCGCGTTTAACCGGTTTGATGGTTTTAAACAGGGTGGTAAGCGAGTCGATCATCTGCGCGGGCGGTTCCGCCACTTCAGAGAGGATCAGTGATTCGCCGCCTTCCAGCACTTCCTGGGTACTGAGCGGATTGCCCTCTTCACCAAGCAACAGGCTGATTTCTCGCGGCATAAATTCTTTGCCGGTCGGCAGTTTGGCGTTGAGAAACAGCGTCTCGCCGAGCGTCATTGCAAACAGCGTGCGCACCGGCATCACCACAAACGCCTGCTCCCCTTCTACCGCCTGCTGCAGCGCTTCCAGGGAAGTAAAGAAAGGGATAACGGACGTGCCGTCCTCTTTTTCCCAGTGCTGGAGATCCAGCGCGCTGTCTTCCACAACCGTCTCGCCTTCAGCAGCGGTACCAGGCACCCAGACGGTCGATTCCAGCAGGGTACGGAAAAAGGCCGGACGGTGCGCGGGTTCCGTTGCGGCTTTCTCCAGCAGGGTTTCTAATTCGTTCTTCGTTTCCGACATAATTATCACTGATTGTAAGACAGCCAGGCCTGATAAGACGCAACGCGTCGCCATCAGGCAAAATGCCGGGTGGCGCTTCGCTTACCCGGCCTACAAAGCAGATTCTAGGCGGTCAGCAGATTCGCAATCGAGCGCACGCCCAGACCGGTCGCGCCTGCGGACCACTGCTCAACCGGCGCTTTGCGATAGGTTGCCGAGCAGTCGATATGCAGCCAGCCCTGCTGGTAGTTTTCGACAAAGTGCGACAGGAAGCCCGCGGCCGTACTCGCGCCAGCCGGATACGCCGCGCTGCCGGTATTGTTCAGCTCGGCAAAATTGGACGGCAGCTGGTTGCGGTGGAACTCCGCCAGCGGCAGACGCCAGAACGGCTCGTTCTCTGCCGCCGCGCTCGCCAGCAGACGATTCGCCAGTTGATCATCGAAGCTGAACAGCGCGTGATAGTCGTTACCCAGCGCCGTTTTCGCCGCGCCGGTCAGGGTGGCGGCGTCAATAATCAGCTGCGGTTTCTGCGCGCAGGCGTCGATCAGACCATCCGCCAGCACCAGACGCCCTTCGGCATCGGTGTTCATTACCTCGACGTTTTTGCCGTTGCGGTAACGGATGATATCGCCCAGCTTGAAGGCGTTGCCGCTGATCAGGTTATCCGCACAGCACAGAAACAGCTTCACGCGTTTGTTCAGGCCGCGGGTTACCGCAAACGCCAGCGCGCCGGTGACCATTGCCGCGCCGCCCATATCGGACTTCATGGAGTCCATAAACGCGCTCTGTTTGATGCTATAACCGCCGGAGTCAAAGGTAATGCCTTTGCCCACCAGGCAGGCATAAACCGGCGCCTCTTTATCGCCGGTCGGGTTGTAATCCAGCGCCAGCAGCACTGGCGGACGTTCAGAACCGCGCCCGACGGTATGTAAACCCGTATAGTTCTGCTCGCGCAGATCTTCGCCCTTAGTGATACGGTAAGAGACGTGATCGCAGGCCACGCTGCACAGCAGATCGACCGCGCGCTGCGCCAGCTGTTCCGGCCCCAGCTCTTCCGCCGGAGCGTTAATGGTGTCGCGCACCCAGTCGATAATGGTCAGGCGGTTGTGCAGCTCCTGGCGCTGCGCATCGTCGAGTTGCGGCCACTCCACCTTGCGGCTGCCTTTCGGCCCTTTGTAGCCCTGCCAGAACGCCCAGCTTCGATCGACATCCCAGCCTTCGCCAGCTAACTGAACATGTCTGATGCCCAGACCGTCAATTTTACGCGCGGCGCGCTGGATCAGGCTCAGGTCGTCTTTACCGTTAAGATGCAGGGAAATGCCGTCGTTATTAATACTCCAGGCGGCTTTATCGCCCCAGCGCGCGTCGGCGGGCTGAGTGGAGAGCGTAACTTTCATCGCTTCGGTCATTTTTTTATCCTTTTTAGCAAACGGGCCGCCCTCTGGCAGCCCGTTATGTTACCTACTCTGCTTCATCTAACCAGACCAGCAGAATCGCTTCCAGAATTTTTTCATTGGATGCATCCGGAGCATCGTCAAAATCCTCTAATTCGCAGATCCACCGGTGCATATCGGTAAAACGAACGGTCTTCGGATCGAGATCGGGATAGGCGTCGTACAGCGCTTCGCCGATTTCGCGGCTATCGGTCCACTTCAGTCCCACAGAACCCCCTGTTAATGCTCGCGCGCATGGTTGATGGTATAACGCGGGATCTCGACCACTAAATCTTCGTCGGTGACGCGCGCCTGGCAGCCCAGACGGCTTTCCGGCTCCAGTCCCCAGGCTTTATCCAGCATGTCGTCTTCTTCTTCCGTGCTTTCCGGCAGAGAATCGAAACCTTCACGCACGATGCAGTGACAGGTGGTGCAGGCGCAGGATTTTTCGCAGGCGTGCTCAATCTCGATACCGTTACGCAGGGCAACGTCAAGAATGGTTTCACCACTGTTCGCTTCCAGAACTGCGCCATCCGGACAGAGGTCCTGATGAGGCAAAATAACAATCTTTGGCATATTAAACCTCGTCCACGGAATGGCCTTTCAGCGCGCTACGGACCGACTGGTCCATGCGGCGAGCGGCGAATTCCTGGGTTTGTTTGTCTACGTTTTTAATGGCTTGTTCGATAGCGTCAACGTCATCGCCCTGCGCCACATCGCGCAAGTGCGCGGCGGCCTCGTCGATAACCTGACGTTCTGCGGCGCTTAGCAGCGCGGCGTCGGCACTCAGCGCACCGGCTAAACTTTCCAGTACGCGCGCCGCTTCGACTTTCTGCTCGGCCAGCATACGCGCTTTCACATCCTGCTCGGCAAAGCTCATCGAATCTTTAATCATTGCGGCGATTTCGCTGTCGGTCAGACCATAGGAAGGCTTGACCTGAATAGAGGTCTCAACGCCGGTCGATTTCTCCATCGCCGTCACGCTCAGCAGACCGTCGGCATCCACCTGGAAGGTGACGCGAATATGCGCCCCGCCTGCGGGCAGCGCCGGGATACCGCGCAGCGCAAAGCGCGCCAGCGAACGGCAGTCCTGCACCAGTTCACGCTCGCCCTGCATAACGTGGATAGACATCGCGGTCTGGCCATCTTTAAAGGTCGTGAAGTCCTGCGCGCGCGCCACCGGGATAGTGGTGTTACGCGGGATCACTTTTTCCACCAGTCCGCCCATCGTCTCAAGACCCAGCGACAACGGAATGACGTCCAGCAGCAGCATTTCGCTGTCCGGTTTGTTGCCCACCAGGATATCGGCCTGAATGGCGGCGCCAATGGCGACCACTTTATCCGGGTCGATGGAGGTCAGCGGCGTACGGCCAAAGAATTCGCCAACGCGCTCGCGCACCAGCGGCACGCGGGTGGAACCGCCGACCATCACCACTTCCAGCACCTCCTGCGCTTCAACGCCTGCATCCTTCAGGGCGCGGCGACAGGCCAGCAGCGTGCGTTTGACCAGCGGGGAGATCAGTTCATTAAACTGTTCACGGGTCACTTCGCCCTGCCAGCCCGCCACGTTAACCGTTACGACTTCGGCGTCGCTGAGGGCGATTTTGGCGGCGATGGCGGCGTCCAGCAGTTCGCGCTGTACGCGGTCGTCGCTGCGATCGGCGATGCCCGCCTGCGCGCGGATAAAGTCCGCCAGCAGATGGTCGAAATCGTCGCCGCCCAGCGCCGAGTCGCCGCCGGTCGCCAGCACTTCAAACACGCCGCGGCTCAGACGAAGAACAGAGATATCAAAGGTGCCGCCGCCGAGATCGTAGACCGCGATCACCCCCTCTTTACCGGAATCCAGACCGTAGGCGATCGCCGCCGCGGTCGGTTCGTTAAGCAGACGCAGAACATGCAGACCGGCCAGGCGCGCGGCGTCTTTGGTGCCCTGACGCTGGGCATCGTCAAAGTAAGCCGGAACGGTAATCACCACGCCGTCCAGTTCGCCGGAGAGCGACTCGACAGCGCGCGCGGCCAGCGCTTTCAGAATGTCTGCCGACACGCGCACCGGGTTCATCATTCCGGCGGCGGTTTCGATCATCGGCAGGCCGTTTTCGCTTGCCTGAAAACGGTACGGCAGATGCGGGTAACGCGCCTGAATATCGGCCAGCGAGCGGCCCATCATGCGTTTTACCGAACTGATGGTATTGGCGGTATCCTGAGCGGCGTTTTCGCGCGCGGCATAACCCACCGTGTGGCCCTGCTGCTGATAGTGAACCACCGACGGCAACAGATGACGACCGTCATGGTCAGCCAGCGTTTCAGCCTGGCCGCTACGTACGGTGGCAACCAGGGAGTTGGTGGTTCCAAGGTCAATGCCCACCGCCAGACGACGCTGATGCGGCGCAGCGCTCAGACCAGGCTCACTAATTTGTAATAAGGCCATAATTGCTTCCGAAAATTAATAATCGAGCAGTTTTTCTTCGAGTTGTTCTGCACTGCTTCGCAGTTTATCGAGAAAACGTAGTTTACGCACGGTATCAGCCGCTGCGTCCCACGCCTCGTTATCGAGCTGTTCAACCATCTGCTGATGGCGGCTGTCGAACATCGCTTTTACGCGCTTGAGGAAGGTGTCCAACCGCGCCTCATCTTTCGCCTGCTCAATCTCGTCAAGCTCTTCGCGCAGTTCCAGTTGTTCCATCAGAAATGCGGTATCGCGCACCGTATGCTGTTCGCTGGCGAGATCGAAACTGTGTAAGGAGAGCAGATATTCCGCGCGCGTTAAGGGATGGCGCAGCGTTTGCCAGGCCTGGTTGATGGTAGCGGACTGCTGTACGGCGGCAAGCTGTTCGGCCTGGGTGCCGCTGGCGAATTTATCAGGGTGATACTGACGTTGCAGATCCTGAAAACGCAGGCTCAGTGCCTGAGTATCGAGCTGATAGCGGGCTGGTAAACCAAAGAGGGTGAAGTAATCCATAACATTCTCAGGGGGTAGCCTGTCAGAACAAACCCCACGCGCAGGCGACCGCGGTGGGGTTATACCTTCCTGCTTCGCGCTGCAGATGCGTTATCTGCGCTTATGCCCCCGGTCACGGACTTAAGTCAGCTTCCGGGGAGTCACTCGCTTGCCGCCTTTCTGCAACACGAATTCATCGGTATAACAGAGAAACGCGGTTATACGTGGAAGCTTTCGCCGCATCCACACTCGTCTTTGACGTTCGGGTTGGTGAACTTAAACCCTTCGTTCAGACCTTCTTTGACGAAGTCTAACTGCGTACCGTCCAGAAATTGCAGGCTTTTGCCGTCGACCACTACCTTAACGCCTTTGTCTTCAAACACGGTGTCTTCCGCCGCCGGTTCATCAACAAATTCCAGTACATACGCCATACCCGAGCAGCCCGAGGTTCTTACGCCCAGACGCAGACCGAACCCTTTACCGCGGTTGGCCAGGAAGGTATTAACTCGCGCTGCTGCACTGTCGCTAAGTGTAATCGACATAACAAAACCTCAACTCTTTTTATTTTGCTTCACGTTTGCTTTTGTAGTCCGCAATGGCGGCTTTGATCGCGTCTTCTGCCAGGATAGAGCAGTGAATTTTCACTGGCGGCAGTTCAAGCTCGTCGGCGATATCGGTGTTTTTGATCGCCTGTGCTTCGTCCAGCGACTTGCCTTTCACCCATTCGGTGACCAGGGAGCTGGATGCGATGGCGGAACCGCAGCCGTACGTTTTAAAACGCGCGTCTTCAATAATACCTTCATTGTTGACTTTAATCTGCAACTTCATCACGTCGCCACAGGCTGGCGCGCCGACCATGCCGCTGCCGACGTTCTCGTCGCTGTTGTCAAAAGAACCCACGTTACGCGGATTTTCGTAATGATCGATGACTTTTTCGCTGTATGCCATGTTGAATTCTCCTTATCGATACCGATTAATGATGTGACCATTCGATGCTGTTCAGATCCACGCCCTGCTTGTACATTTCCCACAGCGGAGAAAGGTCGCGCAGACGACCAATGGATTTACGAACCAGATCGATGGTGTAATCAATTTCTTCTTCGGTAGTAAAACGACCTAAAGAGAAACGGATAGAGCTATGCGCCAGCTCGTCGGTCATCCCCAGCGCGCGCAGCACGTAAGATGGCTCGAGGCTTGCGGAAGTACAGGCAGAACCGGAAGAGACCGCCAGGTCTTTCAGCGCCATGATCAGCGACTCGCCCTCAACGTAGTTAAAACTGACGTTAAGAATGTTGGGCGCGCCCTGCTCAAGGGAACCGTTGAGGTACACTTCTTCCATATCTTTCACGCCGTTCCACAGACGGTTACGCAGACTGCGCAGGCGCGCCATCTCGGTTTCCATCTCTTCTTTGGCGATACGATAGGCTTCACCCATACCAACAATCTGATGCACAGGCAACGTACCGGAACGCATACCGCGCTCGTGACCGCCGCCGTGCATCTGCGCTTCAATGCGGATACGCGGTTTACGACGAACATACAGCGCGCCGATACCTTTCGGACCATAAATTTTGTGGCCGGAGAAGGACATCAGATCCACTTTCAACTGGCTCAGATCGATAGGCAGTTTGCCCACGCTCTGGGTGGCGTCAACGTGATAGATGATGCCGCGCGCACGGCACATTTCGCCGATGGTCGCGATATCCTGCACCACGCCGATTTCGTTATTCACGTGCATAATGGAAACGAGGATGGTGTCGTCACGCATCGCCGCTTCAAGTTCTTTCAGATCAATAATCCCGTTGCTCTGCGGCGCCAGGTAAGTCACTTCGAACCCTTCGCGCTCCAGCTGACGGCAGGTGTCCAGAACCGCTTTGTGTTCGGTTTTGCTGGTGATGATGTGCTTGCCTTTTTTCTGATAAAAGTTGGCTGCGCCTTTGATCGCCAGGTTATCGGACTCCGTCGCGCCGGAGGTAAAAACGATTTCGCGCGGGTCAGCGCCGACCAGATCGGCAATCTGATTACGGGCGATATCCACCGCCTCTTCCGCCTGCCAGCCGAAACGGTGTGAACGGGAGGCCGGGTTACCAAAGGTTCCGTCCAGGGTCAGGAACTGCATCATTTTCTCGGCAACACGCGGATCCACCGGCGTGGTTGCGGAGTAATCGAGATAAATCGGTAATTTCATTGCTCTATAAACTCCGTACATCGCTTCAATGCAAGGAATCAGGCAACCGGCTGGATGTACGACCGAGTTAGCGGGGCAACAGGTCACTGCCCCGGCCTGATTCTGAAATATTTCTACGCGCGTAACTTAACGTCGATCGCGTCTTGAGCGCGATTCGTGCGCGGCGCGTCGTGGGTATGCTGACGACCAGACACATCCAGAACTTCCTGGTTATTCACCAGTTCGCCTAACGTAATGTTATTGAGAAAACCGGTCAGACGGTCGCTCAGATCGCGCCACAGCGCGTGGGTCAGGCATTTATCGCCGCCCTGGCAGCCGCCTTTGCCCTGGCAACGGGTCGCATCAACCGACTCGTCAACAGCGCTGATCACTTCACCTACTGCAATACTGCCGGCGTCTTTACCCAGCAGATAGCCGCCGCCGGGTCCGCGTACGCTGGACACCAGGCCATTTTTACGTAAACGGGAGAACAGCTGTTCCAGATAAGAAAGGGAGATCCCCTGACGTTCAGAAATATCAGCTAACGGCACCGGGCCCGCTTCGGAGTTGAGCGCAACGTCCAGCATTGCGGTCACGGCATAACGCCCTTTAGATGTCAGTCTCATGTCTTACTTAACCTCAAACTCGCCCCTGCCCGGGGTTTTTTATTGTAAAATAGGGGTATTGCATAGCAGGGCCAAGTCTGACATTCCCGACTAAAACAGTCAACTATTTACTTGACTGTTTTACTCAGGTATTTAACCTTCAGTGCCGTTTTCACCTGCCGGATGGCGCTTCGCTTATCCGGCCTACGGCTTCTCTTTCTTTAACTGCTCAATCGACGCCAGCATCCCGCGCAGAATATTCAGTTCCTGACTTTCAGGACGCGCACGGGTAAACAGACGGCGCAATTTATTCATCACCTGCCCCGGATGGTTTTCACGAATGAATCCCGTGGCGAGCAGCGTCTGCTCAAGATGACCGTAAAAACGCTCCAGATCGTCGACCAGCGGGTACGGCGTCTCTTCATGCGCTGCGGCGTCCGGGTTCTCCTGCGTCGCCAGCCAGGCCATGCGCACTTCATAAGCGATCACCTGCACCGCCATCGCCAGATTCAGCGAGCTGTATTCCGGATTAGCGGCAATCGCGACGTGGTAATGGCATTTCTGCAACTCGTCATTGGTCAGCCCCACGCGCTCACGGCCAAACACCAGCGCCACCGGGGTATTTGCCGCTTCTGCCACGCTTTTCAGACCGCATTCGCGCGGATCGAGCATCGGCCACGGCAGGGTGCGCGAGCGCGCGCTGGTGCCGACCACGAGGCTGCATCCGGCCAGCGCGTCGTCGAGGGTATCGACAATCTGCGCATTGCCAATCACATCGCTGGCCCCGGCCGCCAGCGCGATCGCCTGCGAATCCGGCTTCACCAGCGGATTGACCAGCCACAGGTTGGTTAACCCCATTGTTTTCATTGCGCGGGCAACGGAGCCCATATTGCCGGTATGAGACGTCTCAACCAGTACGATTCGTATGTTTTGCAGCATTGTCTTTCTTCGTCTAAAGATTATTCGGCCATATTATCATAAAACCAAGACATATTCCGATCCCGCTGCTATACTCTGCGCCGTTTTCCCGTTCTTTAACATCCAGTGAGAGAGACCGATGCATCCGATGCTGACCATCGCCGTGCGCGCAGCGCGCAAGGCGGGTAATGTAATTGCCAAACACTACGAAACGCCCGACTCAGTAGAAACCAGCCAGAAAGGCAGCAATGATTTTGTGACTAACGTCGATAAAGCCGCCGAAGCGATTATTATCGAAACGATCCGCAAATCTTACCCTCAGCACACCATCATCACCGAAGAAAGCGGTGAACATGAAGGGACCGATCAGGATGTTCAATGGGTTATCGATCCACTGGATGGCACCACCAACTTCGTAAAACGCCTGCCGCACTTCGCGGTGTCTATCGCCGTGCGCATTAAGGGCCGTACCGAAGTGGCCGTTGTTTACGATCCTATGCGTAATGAGCTGTTCACCGCTACCCGCGGTCAGGGCGCGCAGCTGAACGGCTACCGTCTGCGCGGCAGCAACGCGCGCGATCTGGACGGCACTATTATCGCCACTGGCTTCCCGTTCAAAGCTAAACCGCACGCCACCTCTTACATGAATATTCTCGGTAAAATGTTTACCGAATGCGCCGACTTCCGTCGCACCGGCTCCGCCGCGCTGGACCTGGCCTATGTTGCCGCTGCGCGCGTTGACGGCTATTTCGAAATCGGCCTGCGCCCGTGGGATTTCGCCGCAGGCGAACTGATTGCCCGTGAAGCTGGCGCGCTGGTGTGCGACTTTACCGGCGGTCATAACTATATGACGACCGGCAACATCGTGGCGGGCAACCCGCGCGTGGTGAAAGCGATGCTGGCAAACATGCGTGACGAACTGAGCGACGCGCTGAAGCGTTAATCGTTTGCTGCCGGATGGCGGCTAACGCCTTATCCGGCCTACAGAGGGAAATGATCTGTAGGTCTGATAAGCGAAGCGCCATCCGGCAAAATTAAAACGGTCTTAACCCCCTTCCCACTGGCGCCGCACTCGCCCACATCACCACCGCCGCAATGATTAAGAAAGCGCCTCCGGCTAACGCCAGCGTCGACCAGCCTACCTGACGCCACAGCGCCGGCGTTTTACTGCCGCTCAGTCTGACCGCCAGCGTGCGGAAGCTATGCACCAGCAGCGCCAGCGACGTAATGGTCAGCGAGGTGCCCGCCGCCATCGCCAGCGCCGAAGCCATTCCCCAGTAAAAAACGCCGATCACTTTGCTGAACAGCAGCACCATAATCGCGCCGGAACAGGGGCGCATCCCCATCGACAGCATAATCATCAGCCGCGCGCGCCAGTCGTCGCCGCTTTTAAGCTGCTCCGGATCCGGCAGGTGCTGATGCCCGCAGCCGCAGTTAGCATGATGCGTATGATGCGGCGTGAAGGCGGTGAATCCGGGCTTTCGCAGCAGCGCGCGCAGTTTTTTCACCGCCCGCCAGCAGAGCAGCAGGCCCAGCACGCCCACCAGCGCGTAGCTGCCCTTTTCCAGCCAGAAGCTGCTCTGATGCAACTGCCTTGCCGGAAGGTGTAATAAGCCCAGCACCAGCACTACCAGCTCTATCGCCACCAGCCCCTGCAACAGCGAAGAGGCCAGCGTCAGGCCAATAGCCGATTTCAGCTTCGACGGATGGGTCGCCAGCCAGGTCGCGATCACCACCTTGCCATGCCCTGGCCCCAGCGCATGCAGCACGCCATAGACAAAACTGAACAGCAGCAGCGAACCGCCCGCCTGCGCCGGATTCGCCGCAACGGCTTTCAGCAGCGCGCTCATCTGCTGATTGACCTCCCGCTGCCAGACAATGCTCTTGACCATCACCTGCGGCCACGCCTGCCACAGCCAGACGCCGCCGACGGCGGCCAGCAGCATAAACAGCGCCAGCGGCCAGAGGGCGCTCCAGCGTCGCGTGCGTACAGAATTCTGTGAAATTAGCGACATGTCACGGTGACCTTCTGCGCAAATTGTTTACCCAGCTCCATATCTTCCGGCGGCGCGTCCTCTTTATCCAGCGACCGGGCAAAGCTCAGTGACTCTTCGCTCGGCGTCGGGGTATGCAGCGCAATATCACACTGCTTTTTCATCGCCGGAGAGAGCGCGGCGTCGCGGTCTTCCTCATAGCTCATATCGACATAGTAAGAGGGATCAAAAGTGGAAAAGGTAAAGGTTTGTCCGCTGAGCGGCTGCGGTTCGGCCAGAGGCAGGGTAAAAGTCAGCACGGCCTGAAGCGCTTCACGCGCCATACCGTATTCCGCAGGACGATTTTTAAATTTCACCCGCTGCCCGTTGTGCCACATTTCGGTGAAATAGTGCTGTCCCAGCACGTTCGCCATCACCTCCGCCGCCAGCTTCTTCCAGACCTCTGAACCGGGTTTCGCGTCTCCTGCGTCATAGAGCAGATCGGCTGAGGTGAGCTCATCCATGGTCCAGCGCATCTTTAGCGCCACCAGGCGGTCATTCTCACTGATGACTTCCGTTTTCAGGCGGATAAAGCTATGAGGATGCGCGCCCGCCGTAAACGTCATCGAGACGAGCAGTAATAACAACGTACTGCGTTTAACCAGTGACATCTGTTCCTCACGATCCAGGACCGGCCACGAAAATTCCGCGTGGCAAAACTGCCCGGGAGGATAGCAAAAAAACCAGAAAAATTGCGCACAGTTTTCCTGTCTCGATTCAGCTCTCATTTTTGCAATTTTCTCTGCCGCGACTGCTGGCAACCAAAGACAAATTCACTCGTCTGACGTTCTGATTGCTACAAAAATGTTATTTATTTGTTTTATTTTAATTTATTTTTAACAAATATATTTTCCACCAGAAGCCACCTAACGCAAATTAAAACATAAATTTAACTAATTATTACCTAAATAATAACAATTATGGGCAGTGATCACATTTACCAAACTTATGATTCATAGCCTCTTCCCTTCGTTGCTAACCTCGTTTCGTGACATGCCCTGGTCCCATTAAAAGGAACGACAATGAAATTCAAACTCGCATTACTCAGTGCAACCCTGGCTTCTGCATGCATGTTGTCCGGCACGTCCTTTGCGGCAGAAAAATATGAAATCGCTGTAGTGGCAAAAGTGACGGGGATTCCGTGGTTCAACCGCATGGAAACCGGCGTCAATGAGGCGGCTAAAAAGCTGGACGTTAACGCGTACCAGACCGGACCGTCCACGCCCGATCCGGCCCAGCAGGTGAAGGTAATTGAAGATCTGATAGCCAAAAACGTTAACGCGATCATCGTGGTGCCCAATGACGCGAAGGTGCTTGAACCGGTACTGAAGAAAGCGCGCGATAAGGGCATTGTCGTTCTGACCCATGAATCACCGGACCAGCAGATCGGTCAGTGGGATATTGAAACTATCGACAGTGAGAAGTACGCGCAGGCCAACGTTGACGAGCTGGCGAAAAGCATGGGCGGCAAAGGCGGCTACGCCATTTACGTCGGGTCGCTGACCGTGCCGCTGCATAACGCCTGGGCCGACTACGCCATTAAGTATCAGAAAGAAAAATATCCGGAGATGTTCGAAGTTACCTCGCGTCTGCCGGTGGCGGAAAGCATCGACAAATCCTACGCCACGACGCTGGATCTGATGAAAACCTATCCGCAGATGAAAGGGGTTATCGGCTTTGGCTCACTGGGTCCGATCGGCGCCGGTCAGGCGGTACAGAAAAAGCGGGCGAAAGATAAAATCGCCGTCGTGGGTATCGCCATGCCCGCTCAGGCCGCGCCGTATCTGATGCGTGGAGACATCAAAAAAGCGTTGCTGTGGGATCCGAAAGACGCCGGTTATGCGCTGGTAACGGTCGCCGATCAACTGCTGCAGGGCAAAGAGGTGACGCCGGATCTGGCCATCGATGGTTTAGGGAAAGCCGATGTCGACATGGAGAAGAAAGTGATCCGCTTTAACAAGATCCTCGAAGTCACCAAAGACAACGCACAATCGCTCGGTTTCTAAGGCTTTTTGCCAACACCAGGAAAACCCAACGCCGTTCGTCTGAGCGGCGCTACCAATAAAAATTAACACTCAGCGCCCTTCGGGGCGCTTGCAGGGGTATTGTCCATGACAGACACCACCGCATTTATCACTCTTGAGAATATCAGCAAGCAATTCCCGGGCGTGCTGGCGCTGGATAATGTGAACCTGACGCTGAAAAAAGGCGAAGTTCACTGTCTGGCGGGACAGAACGGCTGCGGCAAGAGCACCATTATTAAAGTCATTTCCGGGGTCTACCAGCCGGAAAAAGGGGCGCAGATCCAGCTTGACGGCAAGCTGTTTCACCATCTGTCGCCACAGCTTTCTTCCCATTACGGCATTCAGGTGATCTATCAGGATTTGTCCCTGTTTCCTAACTTCAGCGTGGCGGAAAACATCGCCGTCAACCGCTACCTGCCCGGCGGCGATATCCTGGTGCGCCGCGGCGCCATGAAGCAACAGGCGCTGGCGGCGATGAAGCGCATCGGCGTTACCATCAACCCGGATAAAAAGGTTGAAAAGCTCTCCATCGCCGACCGCCAGCTGGTAGCGATTTGTCGCGCCATCGCCGCCGACGCGCGGTTAGTGATTATGGATGAACCGACCGCCTCACTGACTCGCCAGGAGGTTAACGGCCTGCTACGGGTGGTGAACGAACTGAAAGCCGCCGGCATCTGCGTGGTCTTCGTCAGTCACCGTCTTGATGAAGTAATGGAAGTGGCGGACCGCATCAGCGTGATGCGCGACGGCAAACTGGTCGGCACCTGGCCGGCGAGCGAACTCGACAGCCATGAGCTGGCGTTCCTGATGACCGGCCAGCGCTTCCATTACAGCCCGCTGCCGGAAAAACCGCCGGTCAGCCAGGCGCCGATGCTGGAACTGCGCAACCTGAGCCGTCCGGGAAAATACCAGGACATTAATCTGTCGCTGCGCAGCGGCGAAATCGTCTCCATTGTCGGTTTATTAGGCGCCGGACGCACCGAGCTGTGCCTGAGCCTGTTTGGCATGACCCATCCGCAAAGCGGTGAAATTCTTATCAACGGTAAGCCGGTCAGGCTGCGCAACAATCATGACGCCATTAAACACGGGATCGGCTACGTTTCGGAAGATCGCCTGACGCAGGGGCTGATCATGGAGCAGTCGATCTACGACAACACCATCGTCACCATTTTCGACAAGCTGCGCAGCCGCTTCGGCCTGCTGGATCATGGCAAAGCGCAACGTCTGGTGGCCGATCTGATCCGCGAGCTGAACATTAAGGTGTCTGACCCGCAATTGCCGGTAAAGACGCTCTCCGGCGGCAACGCCCAGCGTATCGCCATCGCCAAATGGGTGGCGACCAGCCCGCGCATCTTAATTCTTGATTCGCCCACGGTGGGCGTGGATATCGCCAATAAAGAAGGGATCTACCAGATCGCCCGCGACCTTGCGGAGCAGGGTATGGCGGTGCTGATGATTTGCGATGAGATCCCGGAAGCCTATTACAACAGCCACCGCGTGCTGGTGATGCGCCGCGGGCGGCTGGTGGCGGAGTTTAACCCGCATCGCTGCTCTGAACAGGATATTGCTGAGGTGGTCGAGGTCATCCATGAATAACATTCGTCTCTCCCGCTTAGTCGGGCACCATGAATTCTGGCTCGGGCTGCTGGTCATTGCGCTGGCGGTCGGACTGAGCGTCAGGACCGATGAATTTCTGTCGCTCGGCAACCTGACCGACGTCGCCACCAGCTACGCCATTCTCGGCATCCTCGCCTGCGGGCTGTTTGTGGTGCTGATCTCCGGCGGCATTGATATCTCATTTCCGGCGATGACCGCCATTGCACAGTATGCGATGGCAAGCTGGGTGATTGCCCACGGCGGCAACTTCCTGCTGGCGCTGGCGCTGGCCTGCGCCGTCGGTCTGCTGCTCGGCCTGATTAACGGTTTTCTGGTCTACTGGCTGCGCGTACCGGCAATCATCATCACCATCGCCACGCTGAACGTCTATTACGGCCTGCTGGTGTATGCCACCAAAGGCACCTGGCTGTACGGCTTTCCGGACTGGTTTATGAACGGCATCAACTGGTTCTCGTTTACCGCCACCGACGGCTATGACTACGGACTGACCCTGCCGCTCCTGTGCCTGGCGGTGGTGATTATCTTTACCGCCGTGCTGATGAACTTCACCCGTCTGGGACGGCAGATTTATGCGATGGGCGGCAACCGCGACGCGGCCTCCCGCCTCGGTATGAATCTGCTGAAGCTGCATTTCTACGTTTACGGCTACATGGGGATTCTGGCGGGCGTCGCGGCGGTGGTGCAGGCGCAGATCACCCAGTCGGTGGCGCCAAACTCGCTGCTCGGTTTCGAGCTGACGGTGCTGGCGGCGGTGGTGCTTGGCGGCACCAGCATGAGCGGCGGTCGCGGCACGCTGACCGGCACCCTGCTGGGGGTGATTCTGCTGGCCTTTTTGCAAAACGGCCTGACGCTGCTGAGCGTCTCATCCTACTGGCACACCGTTTTCAGCGGCGCCATTATCCTGGTCAGCATCAGCGCCACGGCCTGGAACGAAAAACGCAAACTGGCAAGGGAGCTTTAAGATGAAAGCGATAGCACGAGTTTTACCCGGCGATGCCATCATCCGCCTGCAGTGCGTCATCATTATCGTCGTTGCCGTGGTCTTTTCCGCGCTGCTGGGCAGCCGTTTTTTCAGCGTGGCGAACTTCCAGTCCATCGGCTCGCAGCTGCCGATCCTCGGGATGCTGGCGCTCGGCATGGGGATGACCATGCTCACCGGCGGCATTAACCTGTCGATTATCGCTGGGGCCAACGCCTGTTCGCTGGTGATGGCGGCGATCATCGTCACCCATCCGGACAACCCGCTGTTTCTGGCGCTGGCATTGCTGGCGGGCGTGGCGGTAGCGGTGGCGATCGGCGTCCTGAACGGCGCGCTGATCGCCTGGGTCGGCGTCTCGCCGATTCTGGCGACCCTCGGCACCATGACGCTGATTTCCGGACTTAACATTTTACTCTCCAACGGCACGGTGATTTCCGGCTTTCCGACGGCGATTCAGTATCTCGGCAACGCAACCATTGGCGGCATTCCCGTCGCCCTGCTGCTGTTTTTTATCGTCGCCGTCCTGCTGTGGGTCCTGCTGGAGCACACCACGCTGGGACGCAGCCTCTATCTGATGGGCTCCAACGAGCAGGCCACCCGCTACAGCGGCGTCAACACCGTGCGGGTACAGATTTCCGTCTACGTTATCTCCGCCCTGCTCGGCTGGGTGGCGGCGATTTTAATGATGGCCAAATTCAACTCGGCGAAGGCCGGATACGGCGAGTCCTATCTGCTGGTGACCATCCTCGCCTCGGTGCTGGGCGGCATCAACCCGGACGGCGGATTCGGGCGCATTCTTGGCCTGGTGCTGGCGCTTATCGTGCTGCAGATGCTGGAGAGCGGCTTTAACTTGCTGGGGATTAGCAGCTATCTGACGATGGCGCTCTGGGGCGCGGTGCTCATCCTCTTTATCGCATTACAGAATCGTAAAGCCTGATTTCGGGAGAAAAATGATGGCGAGTTATTTTATTGGTGTCGATGTAGGAACCGGAAGCGCCCGCGCGGGGGTATTTGATCTCAACGGCAGAATGGTCGGTCAGGCCACGCGCGCCATTGAAATTTACCGCCCGCAGGCCGATTTCGTCGAACAGTCGTCAGACAATATCTGGCAGGCGGTGTGCAACGCCGTTCGCGATGCCATTAATCAGTCTGATATCAACCCTATCCAGGTGAAAGGATTAGGCTTTGACGCCACCTGTTCGCTGGTGGTGCTGGATAAAGAGGGCAAGCCGCTGACCGTCAGCCCTTCCGGGCGCAGCGAACAAAATATTATCGTGTGGATGGACCACCGCGCCATCACCCAGGCAGAGCGCATTAACGCGCTTCACCATCGGGTGCTGGACTACGTTGGCGGCATTATCTCCCCGGAAATGCAGACGCCGAAGCTGCTGTGGCTGAAACAGCATATGCCGAATACCTGGGCGAACGCGGGCTACTATTTTGATTTACCCGATTTTCTCACCTGGCGCGCCACCGGCGATGACACCCGTTCGCTCTGCTCCACGGTCTGTAAGTGGACCTACATGGGCCATGAGGACAAATGGGACGCCAGCTATTTCCGCGAAATTGGTCTTGAAGATCTGCTGGAACATGACGCCGCCAAAATTGGTCGCTACGTCAAAACGATGGGCGAACCGCTCGGTCACGGCCTGAGCCAGCGCGCCGCCAGCGAGATGGGGCTGATTCCGGGCACCGCGGTCAGCGTGTCGATCATCGACGCCCACGCCGGAACCCTCGGCACCCTCGGCGCCAGCGGCGTCTCTGGCGAAGTGGCCGATTTCGACCGGCGGATCGCGCTGATTGGCGGCACCTCGACCGGCCATATGGCTATCTCTAAAGAGCCGCGCTTTATCGGCGGCGTCTGGGGACCGTACTATTCGGCGATACTGCCGGAATACTGGCTTAACGAAGGCGGACAATCCGCAACCGGCGCGTTAATTGACCATATTATTCAGTCGCATCCGTGCTACCAGACGCTGCTGGCGCAGGCGAAATCGCAGGGACAGACTATTTACGAAGTGCTCAACGCGCTGCTGCGTAAAATGGCTGGCGAACCGGAGAACATCGCCTTTTTAACCCGCGATATTCATATCCTGCCCTACTTCCACGGCAACCGCTCGCCGCGCGCCAATCCGACGCTTACCGGGGCGATTAGCGGACTTAAGCTGTCGCGCACGCCGGAGGATATGGCGTTGCAGTATCTGGCGACCATTCAGGCCATTGCGCTCGGCACCCGCCATATCATTGAAACCATGAATCAGAGCGGCTACAGCATTGACACCATTATGGCCAGCGGCGGCGGCACCAAAAACCCGATCTTCGTCCAGGAGCACGCTAATGCTACCGGCTGCGCCATGCTGCTGCCGGAAGAGAGCGAGGCGATGCTGCTGGGCGGCGCGATGATGGGCACCATCGCGGCGGGCGTGTTCGACACGTTCCCGGAAGCGATGTCGGCCATGAGCCGGATTGGCAAAACCGTCACCCCGCAGACCAACCGCATTAAGCACTATTACGACCGTAAGTATCAGGTGTTCCATGAGATGTATCAGGATCACATGAAGTACCGTCAGCTGATGCAGGAGGCGTTATGAGCAGCGCATGGCAGCAGGCCACCGCCACCTGGCGGCTCTATAGCGAAGCGCTGGCGGGTCTTGGCGAGCATCTGAGCGAGACGCAGTGGCAGGCGTTAATGACGGAGCTGCGCGGCTGCCGGGGAAAGATTGTTGTGACCGGCGTCGGCACCTCCGGCATCGCGGCGCGTAAAATCGCCCATATGCTGGCCTGCGTTGAACGCCCGGCGATCTATCTCAACGCCACCGACGCCGCCCACGGCGACCTCGGTTTTTTAGGTGCCGACGACCTGATGATAATGCTCTCCCGCGGCGGCAACTCTGACGAGCTGACGCGTCTGCTGCCCGGGCTGGAGGCGAAAAAGGTGCCGATTCTCAGCGTGACGGAAAACGCAGACTCCGCCATTGCACGGGCCGCCCGGCTGGTTATTTCGACCGGCGTGCAGCGCGAAGCCGATCCGCTGAACATGCTGGCGACCACTTCGATTATGCTGGTGATTGCTATTTTCGACGCCGCCTGCGCCTGTCTGATGAGCGAAAGCGGATACTCCAGAGAGACGCTGTTGTCCGTCCACCCCGGCGGCGACGTCGGCTTAACGCTGCGCCAGCAGCGTTAATGGCCTGGCCCCGTCCCATAGACGGGGCTTTTTCCGATATGCAGAAAATAAAACAGCAAAAAATTCACTTCTGGCGCTGCGTTTAACTCCCTTCCTGGCCCTTGCAGGCAAAAAATTCTGTGACCTTCCCCTGCAATCCTGACGTTAAAGCATTTCATTCGTAACTATTATGGAAAAACTTTAGCTATTCTTATCAATCATACTTACGGGAGATACCACAGATGATGTCAACGCTCGCTCCGCCATCTGTACTTTCTGCTCCCCAGCGCCGTTGCCAGATTTTACTGACGCTTTTCCAGCCGGGACAGATTGCCACCGCGGAAACCTTCAGTGCGCTGAATGGCGTCGACGAGACGCTTGCCCGCGAAGATATCACCGAGACGGAACGGGAGATCCAGCGCTATCACCGGCTGAACATCATTTCGGCCCCCGACGGCTGCTACCGGATCGAAGGAACTGCGCTGAATCAGCGCCTCTGCCTGCTGCACTGGCTGCGGCGCGGCTTGCGGCTATGCCCGAATTTTATCTCCCGGCACTTCACGCCCGCTCTCAAAGGCGAACTGAAGCAGCGGGGTATTTTGCGCACCCTGTACGACGACACCAACCTCCATGCGCTGATCAATCTCTGCGCCCGTCGACTGCAAAGGGCGTTTGAGAGCCGCGACGTGCATTTTCTGCGTCTTTATCTCCAGTACTGCCTGTTACAGCATCATGCGGGGATTTCGCCGGAATTTAACCCGATCCAGCAGCGCTGGGTGCAGGCCTGCGCCGAATATCAGCTCGCCGAGGAGATTGGCCGACACTGGCAGCGCCGCGTGCGTCAGGATGCGCCGCTTACCGAATCGCTGTTTATGGCGCTACTGTTTTCGATGGTGCGCCTGCCCGATCCCGTGCGCGATAACCACCAGCAGAACCAGCAGCTGCGGCTGGCGATTGCCCGCCTGGTGCTGCGCTTTCGCGAAGCAGGCGCGGTAAAGTTCAACGATGAGCAGGGGCTGAACGATCAGCTGTATATTCACCTTGCCCAGGCGCTGAACCGCAGCCTGTTTTCTATCGGCATCGATAACACCCTGCCGGACGAGTTCGCGCGTCTGTATCCGCGCCTGATGCGCACTACCCGCGACGCCCTGCGCGGCTTTGAGGAAGAGTACAACGTGGCCTTTTCTGAAGAAGAGATGGGGCTGGTGGCGGTGATTTTCGGCGCCTGGCTGATGCAGGACAATGATTTGCATGAAAAACAGATTGTTCTGCTGACCGGCGATAATCAACAGCTGGAGCAACAGATTGAGCAGCAGCTGCGCGAACTGACGCTGCTGCCGCTGAATATCAAACCGCTGCCGATGCAGGCCTTTCAGCAGGAGGGAACGCCGCGCGGCGTTGCGCTGATCGTCACCCCCTACACCACGCCGCTGCCGCTGTTTTCGCCGCCGCTGATTCATGCCGAGCAGGCGCTGACGACGCATCAACAGCAGCAGATCCGCAAAATGCTGGAGTCAGGCTGAGGCGGCCACTTTTGGCCGCAGCACCAGCGCGGGAAGCGCCACCAGCGCCATCACCCAGAAGACGCCGTTACCCAGATGCTGATAGAGGAAGCCAGCGAACACCGTCATGATGGCGATACTACCGCCCATCGCCACCGCCGAATAGACCGCCTGCAAGCGAATCACTTCGCTTCCCTGACGCGCGGCGATATAGCGCATAGCGGCCAGATGACATACGGTAAAGGTGCCGCAGTGCAGGATCTGCGCCACAATCAGCCACGGCAGCGCGGTGGTCCAGCCCATCAGCCCCCAGCGAATCACCCCGCAGACGGCGGAAAGCAACAGCAGATCGCGGGCGCTGAAGCGGCGGAAGAGTTTTTTACTGAGTGCGAAGACGATCACTTCCGCGACCACGCCCAGCGACCACAGATAGCCCACCGCCGAGGCGGTATAGCCTGCTCCCTGCCAGTAAATGGCGCTGAAGCCGTAGTAGGCGGCGTGCGCCCCCTGCAACAGGCAGACACAGGCGAGAAAGCGCCAGCTTTGCACGATCAGCGCGCGCCAGGCGGGCCATCCGGCGCTCTCCTGACGGCGGCTTTCGCCCTGCGGGGCAACGTCCGGGCGCAGCAACATGCCCAGCAGCATCGACGCCACGCCCAGCGTCAGCAGCGCCAGGATCGCCTGATAATCAAAGATGCTGACCAGCTTGCCGGTGAGCGCGGAACCGATGACAAAGGCGATGGAGCCCCACAGCCGCACCCGGCCATAGTCCATGGTGATCTGCTTCTGCCAGGTGTTCGCCAGCGCATCGGTCAACGGCACCAGCGGAGAGAAAAAGAGGTTAAAGCCAACCATCACCACCATCAGCCACGCCACGTGCGCACCCGCCCAGAACGCCAGCGCAAAGATCAGCGTCAGCAGCGCCAGGATACGCAGCGCCGAAATCAGTCGCGACGGGTCGCTGACCCGCGGCGCAATCAGCAGGCTACCGAGAAAACGAGCGATCAGACCAGCGCCGAGCAGCAGACCGATGGTTTCCGGCGTCAGCCCGAGGCCTTTCAGCCAGACGCTCCAGAATGGAAGAAAAATGCCGTAGCTAAAAAAGTAGGTGAAATAACCGAGCGCCAGCCAGCGCGTGGAGTGCAAAACCATGATTCCCTCCCGTTTGGAGGCGATAGTCTGGCGATAAACGCAGGCTGGCGCAAGTGAACATTAACAGCGGGATAACATCCCCTGATGCTCAATCGACGGCTATCTGCATCGAAAAACGGCACGTTTCTCCTCTGGCCAGTAAGCGTAATCCCGGCTGCCCCGGCATGTGGTGAGCATTGACCGGATGCGTCTGGGGTTCAAGGCAAAGAAACGGCTGACCCGGCATTCTGAACAGCATCAGCCAGGGAGTTTGCGCTGATATCGTGACCTTCATCACATCATGCCGGATAACCGCCCGTCCGCCCCAGCCGGAATAGCCCACATTCAGCCAGCGCTCGAAACCATATTGCCCGCGGCTGAAATCGGCCTCAGCGGGTATCGCTGAGCGCCATTCCCGCGGTAAATGGAGTTCACCCTCCGGCCAGTAGCCGCTGGCGGAAAACTGCACCGTACAGTGCGCGTCAAAAGCGAAGAACGGGTGGAATCCGCAGCCGTAGAGCATGGGGCGTTCGCCCTGATGGGTTATCGAAAGCGACGCCGTGAGCGTCGCGCCGTCGAGCGCATAATGCAGCGTTGCCAGATAGTCAAAACCGCAGGCGTGCTGGCTGCGCAGACGTAGCAGACAACCGTGACTTTCGACCCCGATCGCCTCCCAGCGCTTAAGCCAGCCGTCACCATGAAGAAAGAAGCGCTCATCGGCGTGATGCAATGGCAGACACACCGCGCCGTCCGGCTGCTCAAAGCGGTTGCCCGCCACGCGGTTAGCGACCGGCAGCATCGGAAACAGTCCGCACTCCCCGGCTTCTGCCCCTTCGCCTGCGCGCAGGACGGGCTGTTGATGTTGTAACGAAAACAGCGCCAGCAGCGCACCGCCCTGCGGGTCCACGCGCATCCGCAGATGCGCGTTGGCTAAAGTTAACGCCGCCATCAGCACACGCTTTTCTGCTGCGCCGACGGCACGGCTTTGCCGTGCCGGGCCGCCAGCTGTTCTTCCAGCGCTTCGAGGGTAACGCCCTTCGTCTCCGGCACATTACGCAGTATATAAACGAAGCCCATCGCGCAAATAACGCCATAGAGCAGGAAGCTACCCGCCGCGCCGAGGCCGGCATTGAGCAGCGGAAAGGTATAGGTCAGCAGGAAACAGGCGATCCACAGCGCCAGCGTCCCTAGCGACATCGCCAGACCGCGCACGCGGTTGGGGAAGATTTCCGACAACAGCACCCAGGTTACCGGCGCGAGGGTCAGGGCGTAGATCGCAATCGCCGCCAGCACCAGAATCAGCACCGGCCAGCCCAGCATCCCCATGCCATACGCGCCCGCAATCAGCGCGTAGATGACGGTCAGACCGGATGCGCCAAACAGCATCAGTTTACGCCGCCCGATCCTGTCCACCAGCGGCAGCGCAGCGATGGTAAAGACAAGGTTGATAATGCCGGTGGCGACGATCGATTTCAGCGTGCCGTTAATGTCGAAACCGGCGGAAGCGAAGATCTCCTGCGCATAGTTGAAAATGACATTGATCCCGCACCACTGCTGGAATACCGCCAGCACGATACCGATAATGACGATCGGCCTGATCTGCGGCTGCAGCAGCGTTGACCAGGCGACCTGGTGATTATCTTTTTGCAGGGTGTGCTCAATCTCCTTCAGCGTCTGCCCGGCATAGTCTGCGCTGCCAATTCGTTGCAGCATGGCGCGCGCCCGCTCCGGTTTCCCCGCTTTTACCAGCCAGCGCGGCGATTCAGGCACAAAGAACATCAGCACCAGAAACGCCAGCGCCGGAACAAGCTCGGCGCCAAACATCCAGCGCCAGCCGGTCTGACCGTTCCAGCTTTCCACAATAGCCTGCTGCGTCGCGCCCGGCGCGACGGGTTCGGCGATCAGCAGGTTGATCAACTGCGCCGCCAGCACCCCAATCACGATGGTCAGCTGGTTCACCGCCACAAAGCGCCCGCGTTTTTCCGCCGGGCTGACCTCGGCGATATACAGCGGACTCAGCGCGGAGGCCAGGCCGATCCCGACGCCGCCGACGATGCGGTAAATAACAAACATATCGAAATTACTGGCGACGGCGGTTCCCCAGGCCGAAGCGCTGAAGAGAATGGCCGCCAGGATCAGCGGCATTTTGCGGCCAAATTTGTCGGCGCACCAGCCGGAGATTAGCGCGCCAAAAATACAGCCCACCAGTGCCGAACTCATCGCCCAGCCGGACTGCGCCGGATCGGTGATGGAAAAGTACGCTTCGTAAAAGGGCTTCGCCCCGCCGATGACCACCCAGTCATAGCCAAACAGTAATCCGCCGCAGGCTGCCACCAGACAGATGGTCCAGACGTAGCCGATTTTCAGATGTGTCTGCGCGTTATTCATTATGATTCCTCTTTCAGGGAAACGCAGGGAACAGGAGGTTTCCGGCGGCGTTACCGCCACCGGTACAGGGTTCAGTTAAATAACCCCCGGCTGATGGCATGACGCAGAAGGCACGCCTTGTCATGCGCCGGATTCAGTTGCAGAAGCGCGTCAAACGCCTGCTGGCTGGCAGTCAGATTGCCCAGCCCCAGATGTCCCAGCGCGGTAATAAACAGACAGTGCTGCTGATGCTTCGCCGCAGCGGGGGTATCCAGCACCACCAGATCCGGCAACGAGACGGCGAAGAAATCCACCTCCGGCACATTGTCGCGCTGGCTCTCCACCCAGTTAAGGAAGCTCTGAAACAGTCGCGTCGCCTCGTTGTCGTCGCCCAGCGCCTTCAGCGCCATGCCCTGCCAGAACAGATAGTCCACCGGCTGGTCGTTGTAATAGCGACCGGCATCCAGCGAGCTGCCGCCGCACGTTACCCGCGCAAAGTCGCGCTGCGCCTCTTCGTGCTCTCCCTGTCGCTGCGCGCAGTAGCCAAGCAGATACCAGATGTCGTTATCCGTTTGCCCCGGCAAGCGCCCTTCGCCAAGGTTATGCGGGTAGCTCAGCGCCTGTTGTAACAGGCTTGCCGCCTGGGGGAATTGCCCCGCGCCGATGGCCGCCAGCGCGCGATGCATCTGGTTAAGCAGATATTGCCCGGTCGCCTTCCCTTCGCCGCCTTCCCACGGATGGAACACGCGTTCATGCAGCACCTGCGCCGCCGCCTCGTAATGCCCCTGCCCGTTCCACAGGCTCAGCAGCTCGACGGTCAAATCGTCGCGCTGGAATACCACCGCTTTGCGCCTCTCCAGCTGTTGCAGGCGCTGTGGCGCCGGGGTAGCCAGCAGTTTATCGAGGTAATCCAGTTCAAACAGGAAGCGGGCGTTTTCCGGCTCCAGCGCGACGGCCTGCGCCAGATAGCGGCGCGCCTGCCCGGCGTCCTGGTGTTTATTCCACGCGTAGATGCCCAGCAGACGATGCACCGGCGCAAAGGATGCCTCCTGCCGTAGCGTGAACTGCCAGCAGGCCAGCGCCTCATCGTAACGACGCTTGCTGTACCAGAAGCAGCCGAGTAAATACTGCGCGTAAGCGCTTTGCGGCAGCGTTTGCAGCATCTGCACTTCGTCGAGCGTATTCGGAAAGCGCACCCGGTTGCGCAGACAGGCGCGGGCCTGGTCAATTAACGGCTGCGGGTTATCGCTCAGGGAAGCGCGCCAGAGCAGCGGCAGCGTCTCCTGGCTGTCGAGCAGTTCCAGCGCCTCGCGCGCGGCCTCTTGCTGCCCGCAGGAGAGCAGCCAGCCGGCCAGCTCGCAGGCGTTCGTGCCGCGGCGACCGGTAATGGCGATCAGCGCCGCTTTCGCCGCCTCGTCCCGGCCGATCGCCCAGCGCGCGTAGTGCAGCACGTAGCTGAGCGGATAGTCTTTAAGCTGTTGTTCGGCATAGTTCAACGCCTCAGACGCGCGTCCCAGCTTCGCCAGCGCCAGCGCCCTCATCCCCATCGCCAGATTGTTGCTGGCGTTAAAGCGCAGGCTTTGCGTGACTTTTTCCAGCGCGTCAGCGTAATTTTCCCGGCGCATCGCGATACGCGCCAGCGACCAGAAGGCGGCGTCACGGCAGTTTCCGCTCCAGCTCGCTTTGTAATAGTGCTCCCGGGCGTCGTCGTAGTTACCCTGACGCTCCAGCGCGGCGGCAAGCAGCATACTGGCTTCGCCATCGCGCGGGTTTTTATTCAGCCTGTGCGCCCGCTCCAGCGCGGCCCTCGCGCACCGTTCCGCCAGCGTCCAGTCCGCCCGGTTGAGCGCCAGCGTCCCCAGCGCGACGTTATTACGGTAATCAAGCGGGTCCACCTCCAGCGCCCGACGATAATAATCTTCGGCATAGCGGCTGGCATGGTTGTACTGCTCCAGATGCTGGCCGATGAAATAGAGTTCCTCGGTGTTAGAGAGCGCTTCCGGCAGCGCGGGCGCTTTCGCCGCCGAAGGCAACGGCACATCCCCGGCGATATGCTCTTCGTAGCTCAGCAACGCCTGACCATTCTGGCCGGTCACCGTCATGGTGATGCGGGCCGGGCCGTTATCCGCGATGTGCGTCAGCCAGCTCTTGCCGGGCGCCAGCGACAGGGTGGTTTCAAAGAACGGCGCGTCGTTCGCGCTGAGCGTAACCCGCACCGCTTCCAGCGGCGCTATGGCGTAAACGCCAACCGAGAGTTGGCCCTCTTCGCGCACCAGACGCAGCGCCAGCCCGGTGCTGGCATTCTGCACCATGCCCAGTTCGCTGTAGGGAAGGAAGTTTTGCACAAACACTTTCTCTTCATACGGCGCAAGCCAGGTGAAGTCCGGCTGGTTATCAGTGAATACGCCGGTCATCAGTTCGATGTACGGGCCGTTGTCATCGGTCAGGTTGCGATCCCAGGCGACGCCAAAATCGCCGTATCCCCAGGTCCACTGCTTTTTCCCCGGCGAAATATGGTGATCAGCGACGTGCAGCAGACCGCCGCGCTCGCCGTGGTGCCAGGCGCCGACAAAGTCATAGTCCGATTTTTCCGCCATGTAGGAGGTGGGGACCGGCACGTTCTTGTAGCGGGAAATATCCACGCCCGCCGAGTAATCCACTTTATAGTAGGTGCCGGTGGCAATGGGGAAAGCGGAGACGTCGCGCTTGCCGTGGTCGAACACCGCGGTGACATCCGGCGGAAACACGCTCTGATGATCGTCGCCGCCCTTCACCGCCGGGTTTGCCCACCATAAAAAATGGCGCGGTGTGGCGTTGCCGTTGAATACCTTACCGGTGATTTCAATCAGCGCGCGATCCGGATAGAGCGTAAAACCGGCCATCACCTGCAAACCGCGCATCGGCTCCACTTCGCCCATCCACACGGTTTGTTCGCCGTTTTCACCCGCCTGAACGGTAAAATCCACCGGCATAAAGGTGGTGGGACGGTGATGCTGCGGCCAGTTAAACTCAATGCCGCCGGAGATCCACGGCCCCAGCAGGCCGACCAGCGCCGGTTTGACCACCTCGTTGTAATAGACAAAATCGCGCTGCTGCACCTTATCGTAAGCGCGATGAATACGCCCGCCCAGCTCAGGCAGCAGCATGATGCGGATAAAGTCGTTTTCCATCCACACCGCCTGATAGTCGCGCATCTCGCGCCTGCCGGTCAGGGTATCAATAACGCCATAAGGATAAACTGCCCCCGAGGAGCCCTGATAAACCCGTTTTTCGAGAAACATCGGGTTGGGATCTTCTTCACCTGTCGTCCAGGTCGGAAGAGAGAGCGTTTCCTGCCATACCTTCACTGCGCCGTACATGCCGCCTCCACTCAATATCCAAAAGTAAACCTGCGTCTTAAGGCTATTGTGGTACAGTTATCTGGCGTTAAAACGCGCAATGCTCACGCAATATAGTTAAGGGAGTTAAGTGTATGCCGCGTCTGGGTTACAACAATAGCCGGGTGCGCCAGGCCAATAAACAGATTTTCCTGTCGCACCTGTGGCGGGAAAAGCAGCTCAGCAAGTCACGGCTGGCGCAGCTAACCGGCCTGTCAATTCCGGCAGTCAGCAATATCCTTCAGGAGCTACTGGACGAGGGGCGAATTTGCCACTCCCGGGAAACCCTGAGCCAGCGTGGGCTGAGCAACGGCAGTTTCCATTTGCCGGAACAGGGCGCATGGACGCTGTGCATGAACGTCACCCCGACCAGCCTGACCAGCCAACTGGCGGACGCCCGCCTGGTTGCCGTCGGCGACTGGCAGCATGAGGTGATTCGCGCCGCGACGCCGCAGGATCTGCTCGCCGCCATAGCCCGCCACTGGCGGGTTTATCGTCAGCGTTACCCCGAAGTCAGCATTAACCTGGCGCTGGGCGTACACGGCCAGGTCGATCCCGTTACCGGCGCGTCGAAAACCATGCCGCAGGCGCCGTGGAAAAGCTCGCTGGAGATAAAATATCTGCTGGAGGAGAAGCTTGGCGTACAGGTACGCCTCGACAACGACTGCGTGATGCTGGCGCTGGCCGAGAAGTGGCAAAACCCGGCGGCCAGCGACGATTTCTGCGTCATTAACGTCGATTACGGGATTGGCTCCTCCTTCGTCATCAACGACAGCATCTGGCGCGGCAGTCTCTACGGCAGCGGTCAGATTGGCCACACTATTATTAACCCGGACGGCGTCGCCTGCGACTGCGGCCGCTATGGCTGTCTTGAAACCGTCGCCTCGCTCAGCGCGCTGAAAAAGCAGGCCAGAGTGTGGCTGAAAACGCAGCCGATCCCCGCGCTGGATCCAGAGACGCTGACCACGGACGAGCTGATTGCAGCCTGGCGAGACGGCGATGTGCGCCTCCAGGCGTGGGTGGAACAGGCGGCCAGCGCGATCGGCTTAAGCCTGTATAACTTCCTCAATATCCTCAATATTAATCAGATCTGGCTGTATGGACGCAGCTGCGCCTTCGGTGAAGGCTGGCTGAATACCGTGCGGCGGCAGACGGGATTTAACCCTTTCGATCATGGCGATAACCCGCGGGCGAAAACCACGCAAATCAACTTTGGCACCCTCAGCCGCGCGCAGCAGCTCATGGGCATTGGCTATTTATACGTGGAGTCACAGCTGAGTGAAATGGGATAGCGACGCCGCGGCGGCATCAGAATAGCGTTAAAAATATTCAGATAACCGGGCATCAAAGCGATGCCCGCGAGAAGATGGCGTGACCGGCTGGCGGCATCCACCGCCAACCAGCCTCCGATAAGCGTTACGCGTAAACCGGGAAGCGCGCGCAGATGTCCAGCACTTTACCTTTGATACGCTCAATTACCGCTTCATCATTGATATTGTCCAGCACATCACACATCCAGCCCGCCAGCTCTTTCACTTCCGCTTCTTTAAAGCCGCGGCGCGTTACTGCCGGTGAACCGATACGGATACCGGAGGTAACGAACGGGCTCTTCGGATCGTTCGGCACGCTGTTTTTGTTCACGGTGATGTTGGCGCGGCCCAGCGCGGCATCGGCTTCTTTACCGGTCAGGTTCTTATCAACCAGATCCAGCAGGAACAGGTGGTTATCAGTACCGCCGGACACCACGTTGTAGCCGCGGGCGAGGAATACTTCAACCATCGCTTTAGCGTTTTTGGCAACCTGCTGCTGGTAGGTTTTGAACTCTGGCTCCATCGCTTCTTTCAGCGCCACCGCTTTACCGGCGATAACGTGCATCAGCGGGCCGCCCTGGCCGCCAGGGAAGACCGCGGAGTTCAGTTTCTTGTACAGCTCTTCGCTGCCGCCCTTCGCCAGGATCAGGCCGCCGCGCGGACCCGCCAGGGTTTTGTGGGTGGTGGTGGTCACAACGTGCGCGTGCGGAACCGGGTTCGGGTAGACGCCTGCGGCAACCAGACCGGCGACGTGGGCCATATCCACAAACAGATAAGCGCCGATGCTGTCAGCGATTTCACGCATCTTCGCCCAGTCAACCACGCCGGAGTAAGCGGAGAAGCCGCCGATAATCATTTTCGGTTTATGCGTCTGCGCCTGCGCCTGCTTTTCCAGATCCGCATAGTCAATATGACCGCTCTCATCGATGCCGTAAGGAACGATGTTATACAGTTTGCCGGAGAAGTTAACCGGGGAACCGTGAGTCAGATGGCCGCCGTGCGCGAGGTTCATACCGAGAACGGTATCGCCCGGCTCCAGCAGAGCGGTGTAAACAGCAAAGTTAGCCTGAGAGCCGGAGTGCGGCTGGACGTTAGCGTAGTCAGCGCCGAACAGCGCTTTCGCGCGATCGATCGCCAGTTGCTCAACGATATCGACATATTCACAACCGCCGTAGTAGCGCTTGCCCGGATAGCCTTCAGCGTATTTGTTAGTCAGCTGAGATCCCTGCGCCTGCATCACGCGCGGGCTGGTGTAGTTTTCGGAGGCGATCAGTTCGATGTGCTCTTCCTGACGTACTTTTTCCTGCTCCATAGCCTGCCACAGTTCGGCATCATAATCGGCAATGTTCATTTCACGCTTTAACATCCGCATCTCCTGACTCAGCTAACGATAAAATTTTGGCCTGTAACGGCGGTCCTGTTGGACAACGGGCAACAGTATAACTGAATCATTCTGTGATAACAGGTCTTGACAAAGGATTTTACGCAAACGATTACCTTGCCACCAGACAAGGCTTTGGCGAATGAAGGCCTTAGCATTTTCAACGGATTTCTTTTCAGGTTTGTGATGCAGATTTTTCACGATGTAACTTTTAAAACGCAAAGTGGCAAAGAACCATTTACAATGCAGGGGTATTTTTATAAGATGCATTTGATATACATCATTAAAGATTCAGATAAAGGAAGACCGTATGCTTGACGCCCAAACCATCGCCACTGTAAAAGCCACCATTCCGCTGCTGGTGGAAACAGGCCCTAAACTGACCGCTCACTTCTACGATCGCATGTTTGCGCATAACCCGGAACTCAAAGAGATCTTTAACATGAGCAACCAGCGCAATGGCGATCAGCGTGAAGCGCTGTTCAACGCCATTGCCGCCTACGCCAGCAACCTGGAAAATCTGCCGGCGCTGCTGCCAGCGGTGGAAAAAATCGCCCAGAAACACACCAGCTTCCAGATCCAACCGGAACAGTACAATATTGTCGGCACTCACCTGCTGGCGACGCTGGACGAAATGTTCAGCCCCGGGCAGGAGGTGCTGGACGCGTGGGGCAAAGCCTATGGCGTGCTGGCGAATGTGTTTATTAACCGTGAAGCGCAAATCTACAGCGAAAACGCCAGCAAAACCGGCGGCTGGGAAGGGACGCGTCCGTTCCGCATCGTGGCGAAAACGCCGCGCAGCGCGCTCATCACCAGCTTTGAGTTTGAACCGGTCGATGGCGGCGCGGTCGCCGACTATCAGCCGGGCCAGTATCTGGGCGTCTGGCTGAAGCCGGAAGGTTTTCCGCATCAGGAGATCCGTCAGTACTCCCTGACCCGCAAACCGGACGGCAAAGGCTACCGGATCGCGGTGAAGCGCGAAGATGGCGGTCAGGTGTCAAACTGGCTGCATAACCAGGCGAACGTCGGCGACATAGTGCATTTAGCCGCCCCGGCCGGTGATTTCTTTATGAGCGTCGCGACGGATACGCCGGTATCGCTGATCTCCGCGGGCGTCGGTCAGACCCCGATGCTGGCGATGCTGGATACGCTGGCTAAAGCGAAGCATACCGCGCAGGTTAACTGGTTCCACGCGGCGGAAAACGGCGACGTTCACGCCTTTGCTGATGAAGTAAACGAACTGGGAAGCACGCTGGCGAACTTTACCGCTCATACCTGGTATCGCGTGCCGACAGAGGCGGATCGCGCAAAAGCGGTGTTTGACAGTGAAGGGCTGATGGACCTGACGACGATGAAAGCGGCGATCGCTAATCCGGCAATGCAGTTCTATCTGTGCGGTCCGGTCGGTTTCATGCAGTTTGCCGCGAAGCAGCTGGTTGAGCTGGGCGTCAACAGCGAAAACATTCATTACGAATGCTTCGGCCCGCATAAGGTGCTGTAACGGCGGGTTGACGCAGGCCGGACAGGGCTGCCGCCATCCGGTAAGCGCAGTGCCTGATGGCGCTGCGCTTATCAGGCCTTGTATTATCCCTTCAGTGCAGGGAGAACCGGCCAGTTCTCTCTGCCATGCGGTCCGCATGCCGTATCAGGCCTCAGGCTAATAACCTGTGACGTAGATTTATGCAGCGGACCGCCGTTCTCCACAAGTGACAAACCGGACAGTATCATGGACCGGTTTTCCCGGTAATCCGCATTCACAAGGCTGGTCTCACTATGGAACAGGAACTTCATTTTATCGGTATCGATGTCTCTAAAGCTAAGCTGGATGTCGATGTGTTGCGGCCTGATGGCCGTCACCGCAGCAAAAAATTTGCCAACACCCCGAAGGGCCACGACGAACTTCTCCGCTGGCTCAGCGGTCATCGCGTGGCACCGGCACATATCTGCATGGAAGCCACCAGTACGTATATGGAAGACGTTGCCGCTCATCTCAGTGATGCCGGTTACACCGTCTCCGTCATCAACCCCGCCCTGGGTAAAGCCTTTGCACAGAGTGAAGGTCTGCGCAGCAAAACCGATGCAGTGGATGCCCGTATGCTGGCAGAGTTCTGTCGTCAGAAGCGCCCTCCGGCGTGGGAAGCCCCGCATCCGGTTGAACGGGCCCTGCGGGCTCTGGTGCTGCGCCATCAGTCGCTGACGGACATGCACACGCAGGAGCTGAACCGCCTGGAGACAGCGCGTGAGGTGCAGCGTCCGAGTATAGACGCCCATCTGCTGTGGCTTCATGCCGAACTTAAGCGCATCGAAAAGCAGATAAAGGACCTGACGGATGATGACCCGGATATGAAGCACCGCAGGAAGCTGCTGGAAAGTATCCCGGGCATCGGGGAGAAAACGTCCGCGGTATTACTGGCTTATACCGGTCTGAAGGAGCGCTTCACCCATGCCAGGCAGTTCGCCGCTTTTGCGGGTCTGACGCCGCGGCGGTATGAATCAGGCAGCAGTGTGAACAGGGCCAGCCGGATGAGTAAAGCCGGACATGCGTCGCTTCGCAGGGCGCTGTATATGCCTGCGATGGTGGCGGTAAGTAAAACGGAATGGGGAAGAGCGTTCCGTGACCGTCTGGCAGGGAACGGTAAAAAAGGGAAAGTGATAATCGGTGCGATGATGCGCAAGCTGGCGCAGGTGGCGTACGGTGTTCTGAAGTCAGGCGTGCCGTTCGATGCGTCCCGGCATAATCCGGTAGCAGCGTAAAATATGGTGGAAGGGATGAAAAAACAGCGCCTGACGGCGCTGTGACTGGTATGCCTGCAATCCGGTAAGGCGGAAAATAAAAAAGCTTGCAGGCGATAACAGTATCTACAAAACGCGGCTTAAATGGCCGCGTCGTCTTCCTCGCCGGTACGGATACGCACCACCCGCGCCACGTCAAAGACGAAAATCTTACCGTCGCCAATTTTACCGGTCTGGGCGGTGCGGATAATGGTATCGACGCAGGTTTCCACGATGTCGTCCGGCACCACGATTTCAATTTTTACCTTCGGCAGAAAATCCACCATATACTCCGCGCCGCGGTACAGTTCAGTGTGCCCTTTCTGACGGCCAAAGCCCTTCACTTCCGTTACCGTCATCCCGGTGATGCCGACTTCGGCCAGCGCTTCACGCACATCATCCAGTTTGAAGGGTTTAATAATCGCATCAATCTTTTTCATGGTGTTCCTGTTTTAGTCGCGTAACCGGTTGCTAACCGTATCATATCTTGCGGTATGTTGCGGAGCTACTCTTTAAAGTCGTTAGCGTCTAACTCATGACGCGACAGGAGCTTATAAAACTCGGTCCGGTTGCGTCCGGCCATTCGCGCCGCGTGGGTGACGTTGCCCTTAGTGATTTGCAGCAGCTTGCGCAGGTAGTTCAGTTCGAACTGATTACGCGCTTCGACAAAGGTCGGCAGCGCGGTATTTTCCCCTTCCAGCGCCTGTTCCACCAGCGCATCGCTGATCACCGGCGAGGAGGTCAGCGCCACGCACTGTTCAATCACGTTAACCAGTTGGCGCACGTTGCCCGGCCAGCTGGCAGCCATCAGGCGCTTCATCGCATCGGTGGAAAAGGCGCGCACAAACGGTTTATGCCGTTCCGCAGCCTGACGCAGCAGATGGTTAGCCAGCAGGGGAATATCCTCCGCGCGCTCGGCCAGCGCCGGGATTTTCAGGCTCACCACATTGAGACGGTAGTATAAATCTTCGCGAAATTCGCCGCGCGCCATCGCTTTCGGCAGGTCGCGGTGGGTGGCGGAAATAATGCGCACGTTGATGTCGATATCGCGGTTGCTGCCCAGCGGCCTGACCTTACGCTCCTGCAACACGCGCAGCAGCTTGACCTGCAGCGGCGCGGGCATATCGCCGATTTCATCGAGAAACAGCGTTCCGCCCTCTGCCGCCTGAAATAACCCTTCGCGATTGCTGACCGCGCCGGTAAACGCGCCGCGGGCATGACCAAACAGCTCCGACTCCAGCAGCTGTTCCGGCAGCGCGCCGCAGTTAATGGCGATGAACGGCTTACCGCTGCGCGGGCTGGCATTGTGGATCGCCTGAGCGAAGATCTCTTTCCCGGTGCCGCTTTGCCCGTTGATCAGCACGCTGACGTCGGACTGCGCCACCATCCGCGCCTGCTCCAGCAGACGCAGCATCAGCGGGCTGCGGGTGACGATAGACTCGCGCCAGCTGTCGTCTGTCGCGGGCGCGGACTGCTCCAGCGCCTCATCAATCGCCTGATACAGCGCGTCTTTATCCACCGGTTTGGTCAGGAAGCTAAAGACCCCCTTTTGCGTCGCGGCAACCGCGTCCGGAATCGAACCGTGCGCGGTCAGAATGATCACCGGCATTCCCGGCTGCACCTTCTGGATCTCGCTGAACAGCTGCATTCCGTCCATTTCATCCATTCGCAGGTCGCTGATGACCAGATCCACTTTTTCGCGGTTCAGCACGCGCAACCCTTCGGCTCCGCTTTCTGCCGTCACCACGCTGTATCCTTCGCTGGTCAGGCGCATACCGAGCAGCTTCAGCAGGCCCGGATCGTCATCCACCAGCAGCAAATGCGCAGGTTTACGGCTTATCATGGCGATACCTCTTCGTCAGGCGATACCGGCGCGGCGGGGTGGTCATCACCGTGTATCGCGTCAGGCGTGTAGCTCCCGCCTGGCTTACGGCTGGAGAGCCGGCGTTCGATATCCGTCAGGTTTTCGAGCTTACGGGTGGTGAGCTCCAGCTGCGCCTGCATATGCTGTTGCTGCTGGCGCAACGTATCCAGCTCGCTGTCGCTGGTTTGTTGCAGTTTGCTGTAGCGCTGGCGCTCTTCTGAAAGCTGTAATTGCAATGCCTGTCCGTCACGCCAGATTTGATAGAGCGGTCGCACCTGGGTCGGGATCTGCGGGCTTAAGGCGTCCAGACGGGCGATATTATCACGACGCTCGAGCGGGGTGATTCTGGCGTTCGCCAGCAGTACGCCGCGCTTAAAAGCGTTTTGCCAGCTGTCGTCGGCCAGTATCCGGGCTTCATTGCGCGACTGCACCGGCATCAGCCGCTCGGCGCAGTCAATGGCGCGCAGCCAGTACAGCGGATTGGTATCGGTCGCGGGACCGTGCAGCCGCCAGATATCGGTACACTCAACCGACAGATAATCCGCCAGCTGCGTGGTGGGGATCTTTTCCTGCGGTACGGCATGCCTGACGACATGGGGCGTACAGCCGATCAGCGCCAGGCAGGAGATTCCCGCCGCAATGGCCCGGCGGGAGAAAAAGCGTTGAAAAATGTGGGCTAAAACGTGTGGCATATTTACCAGACTTATTTATTTAGTGCCTGTCTCATCAGGCTATTAATCGTTTTCCGATGCAGATAATGGCAGTTCGATACGGAAGCACACCTCTTGTTCCCGCTCATCGACAAGGTAAAGCTCCCCCTGCATACGGCGGATGCAATCCCGGGCGATACTCAGCCCCAGCCCGCTGCCTTTTACCGCCCCTTTTCGTTGCTGGCTTCCCTGGAAAAAGGGCTCGAAAATCATGGATTTTTCCGCTTCCGGGATGGGCGCCCCGGTATTGATGACATCGATATAAACCGTGGTTCCCTGCAAGCGGCTGCAGACACGAATGTTACCGGATTCAGCGCCATAGTGCACCGCATTGGAATAAAGATTGTCCAGTACGCTCATCAGCAGCATCGGCTCGGCCAGACAGCGCTCTGCGGTCAGCGCCACCTCAGTATGCATCATTTTAGCGCGGGCGGGTAAACTGTGGGCGGACACCACCATATCCACCAACGGCGCAATCTCGACGCTTTCCAGCTCGACGGCGCTGTCGGCCAGCTTGCGGTTGTAATCCAGCAGTTGCTCAATCAATTTTTGCAGATTGCGACTGCTGTCATCAAGAATGCCGACCACCTCTTTTTGTTCAGGCGTTAAAGGACCGACGACCCCATCGGCCAGCAGTTCGGTGCCTTCGCGCATACTGGCGAGCGGCGTTTTCAGCTCATGGGAGAGGTGGCGTAAAAACTGATGGCGCTGGGACTCCAGCCAGGAAAGGCGCTCGCTCAGCCAGATAATGCGCTGCCCCACGGAACGTAGCTCCCGCGGTCCGGTGAAGGTGACAGTATTGCCGAGTGAACGCCCCTCCCCCAGCCGGTTGATCATTCGCTCAATGCCTTTTACCGGCCCGATAATCATCCGCGTAAACAGCAGCACCATCGCGAGGCTGACCAGAAACAGCGCCAGCGCCTGCCAGCCAAAGAATTGCCCGCGCTCGGCAATCTCCTGTTGAAGCTGCTGCCCGCGCGAAAAGACCACGGCGCGCGTCGCCTGCACCATTTCGGTATTGGCGCTGGCAAACGCCTCCAGCCGCGCGGCGGCGGCGGTATCCGGCCCGCTATTGCGGCACTGCAATTGCGCCAGATCGTTCAGATCCTGATGCAACGCCTGGTACAGCTTATCGTCCGGCAATACCCCGGCATGGGCGTCGAGCATCTCGCTGTAACGCAGACGCTGGCTCTGATACACCTTCGCCAGCGTGGGGTCGTCAAGCACGCAGTACTGACGGTAGCTGCGCTCCATCTCCAGCGCCACGTTGGTCATCGCCTCGCTGCGACGGGCGTCGATAAGCGTCGTCCGGTTGGTCAGCGCCGCCTGGGCGCTCAGGGCGTTGAGACTCTGCCACGCCTGCCAGGCGAGGACCAGCAGCGGCAACAGGATCAGCAGGAATGCCAGCATCACCAGTTGGCGTAATGAGCGGGGGAAAACAGACCAGCGCTTCAAGGCGTTACTCTCAAAGAAGAAGAATGGAACGATGCTAACCGAGGGAAACGCCAGATACAACAAAGCCGGGCTTAACCCGGCTTTGTTATGGAATAAGGCGGTGCCTAACTCGACGTTTCGCCCGATGGCTGATAAAGCAATGCTGTTATCAGAAGCTGGACGGCAGGCACCTTGTTGTGCGTCATTCGAAGTTTATGTAGCACGTCCCGAAGGGGCTGACATAAGAAGGTGAATGAGCCACTGCTGTTTATTATGCAGTAACTGTGCCAACAAATAAAACAAATCATTAACACCATGAAATGACTCATCTTTATGACAAATCATAGCCGTCAGCGAGCTGACTGATTTTTCATCGCAGTGTCGTCAATTAGCAACACCTTAAAAGCAGACGATACTGCTATATAAAAATCAATAAGTTATATGTCACCTTTTGGCGACATGCCGAGTCCTCTGTTGTCGCGAATTAGCGACAGCCATAAAAAAGCCCGGTGATATTCACCGGGCCGCTGGCATGTGATTCGACCTGCTGTTTACCCCAGCTGCTTACGCGCGTTGCGGAAGATTCGCATCCACGGACCATCCTCGCCCCAGTTTTCCGGGTGCCAGGAGTTGCTGACGGTACGGAACACGCGCTCCGGATGCGGCATCATAATCGTGACGCGCCCGCTTTCCGTGGTGACCGCGGTAATGCCGTTCGGCGAACCGTTCGGGTTTGCCGGATAGGTTTCCGTCACCTTGCCGAAGTTATCGACATAGCGCAGCGCCACCAGGCCTTTACTCTCAAGCTGAGCCAGGTGCGCGTCGTCGCGAACCTCCACACGTCCCTCACCGTGAGAGACGGCGATGGGCATCTGCGAACCGACCATCCCCTGCAGCAGCAGCGACGGGCTTTGCGTCACTTCCACCAGGCTGAAGCGGGCTTCGAAGCGATCGGAATGATTACGCACAAAGCGCGGCCACAGTTCGCTGCCGGGGATCAGCTCACGCAGGTTCGACATCATCTGGCAGCCGTTACACACCCCAAGCGCCAGGGACTGCGGACGGTGGAAGAAGGTTTCAAACTCATCGCGCACGCGGCTGTTGAACAGAATGGATTTCGCCCAGCCTTCGCCCGCCCCCAGCACGTCGCCGTAGGAGAAGCCGCCGCAGGCGACCAGCGCATGGAAGTTACCCAGCCCGATACGACCGCCGAGCAGATCGCTCATATGCACGTCAATGGCGTCAAAGCCTGCGCGGTGGAATGCTGCCGCCATTTCGACATGGGAGTTCACCCCCTGCTCACGCAGAACGGCGACCTTCGGACGCGCGCCGGTGGCGATATACGGCGCGGCGACATCTTCATTGATGTCGAAAGAAAGCTTCACGTTCAGCCCCGGATCGGCATCGTTGGCTTTCGCCTTGTGCTCCTGGTCGGCACACTCCGGGTTGTCGCGCAGACGCTGCATCTGCCAGGTGGTTTCCGCCCACCAGACGCGCAGCGTGGTGCGGCTTTCGCTAAAGACCGTCTGGCCGTCAGCGTCAATCACAAAGCGGTCGCCCGCCACGGCCTGCCCAAGGTAATGTACACAGTCGCCAAGGCCGTATTGCGCCAGCAGCGCTTCCACGGCGTCACGATCCGCGGCGCGCACCTGAATCACCGCGCCCAGCTCTTCGTTAAACAGCGCCGCCAGGCGATCGTCGCCAAGCGTGGCGATATCCGCCTGAATACCGCAGTGGCCGGTAAAGGCCATTTCCGCCAGCGTCACCAGCAGGCCGCCGTCAGAGCGGTCATGGTAGGCCAGCAGTTTACCCTGCGCCACCAGCGCCTGAATCGCATCGTAGAAGCCCTTCAGCTGCGCCACGTCGCGCACGTCTGCGGGCGTATCGCCAAGCTGACGGTACACCTGCGCCAGCGCGGTCGCGCCCAGCGCGTTATGGCCAAGACCCAGGTCAATCAGCAGCAGCGCGTTGTCTTCGGTCGAGAGCTGCGGCGTAACGGTATGACGCACATCCTCGACGCGGGCGAAAGCGGAGATCACCAGCGACAGCGGCGAGGTCATTTCGCGCTGTTCGCTGCCTTCCTGCCAGCGGGTTTTCATCGACATGGAGTCTTTGCCCACCGGAATGGTCAGGCCAAGCGCCGGACAAAGTTCTTCGCCCACCGCCTTCACCGCTTCATACAGACCGGCGTCTTCCCCCGGGTGTCCGGCTGCCGCCATCCAGTTCGCGGAAAGCTTAATGCGTTTGATGTCGCCAATCTGCGTGGCGGCAATGTTGGTCAGCGCTTCGCCGACCGCCAGACGGGCAGAGGCGGAGAAGTCCAGCAGCGCCACCGGCGCGCGTTCGCCAATAGCCATCGCTTCGCCGTAGTAGCTGTCAAGGCTGGCGGTGGTTACCGCGCAGTTCGCCACCGGCACCTGCCACGGGCCGACCATCTGATCGCGGGACACCATGCCGGTAACGGTACGGTCGCCAATGGTCACAAGGAAGGTTTTTTCCGCGACGGTCGGCAGATGCAGAACGCGCTTCACCGCATCGGCAAGTACGATCTCCGTGCGGTTCAGGGCCTCGCCTTTCGCTTTCAGGCTCTGCACGTCGCGAGTCATTTTCGGCGTTTTGCCGAGCAGCACGTCCAACGGCAGATCGATCGGCTGATTGTTAAAGTGACGGTCGTTCAGCGACAGGTGCTTTTCTTCCGTCGCTTCGCCAATCACCGCGTAAGGCGCGCGTTCGCGGCGGCACAGCTCGTCGAACAGCGGAAGCTGGTCAGCGGCTACCGCCAGCACGTAGCGCTCCTGGGATTCGTTACACCAGATCTCCAGCGGGCTCATGCCCGGCTCGTCGCTGAGAATGTCGCGCAGTTCGAACTTACCGCCGCGTCCGCCGTCGCTCACCAGCTCCGGCATGGCGTTGGAAAGCCCGCCCGCGCCAACGTCATGAATAAAGAGGATGGGGTTGGCGTCGCCCAGCTGCCAGCAGCGGTCAATCACCTCCTGGCAGCGACGCTCCATTTCCGGGTTGTCGCGCTGAACGGAGGCGAAGTCGAGATCCGCGTCGGACTGGCCGGAGGCCATTGACGACGCCGCGCCGCCGCCCAGGCCGATGTTCATCGCCGGACCGCCGAGAACGATCAGCTTCGCGCCGACGTTGATCTCGCCCTTCTGGACGTGATCGGCGCGGATGTTGCCTATCCCGCCCGCCAGCATGATCGGCTTGTGATAGCCGCGCAGCTCTTCGCCGTTATGGCTGTTGACCCTTTCTTCATAGGTACGGAAGTAGCCGTTCAGCGCCGGACGGCCAAATTCGTTGTTGAACGCCGCGCCGCCCAGCGGCCCTTCGGTCATGATATCCAGCGCGGTCACAATACGCTCCGGCTTGCCGAAATCTTCTTCCCACGGCTGCTCAAAGCCCGGAATACGCAGGTTGGACACCGAGAAGCCCACCAGCCCCGCTTTTGGCTTCGCCCCGCGTCCGGTTGCGCCTTCGTCGCGGATTTCGCCGCCGGAACCGGTCGCCGCCCCCGGCCACGGCGAGATTGCCGTCGGGTGGTTATGGGTTTCAACCTTCATCAGTATATGCGCCGGCTCCTGGTGGAAGTCGTAGCGGCCGGTCTGATGGTCGGCAAAATAGCGACCAACCTCTGAGCCTTCCATCACCGCTGCGTTGTCCTTATAGGCAGACAGCACGTGGTCCGGAGTGGTTTCAAAGGTGTTTTTGATCATTTTGAACAGCGACTTCGGCTGCTGCTCGCCGTTAATCACCCAGTCGGCGTTAAAAATCTTGTGGCGGCAGTGCTCGGAGTTCGCCTGGGCGAACATATACAGTTCGATATCGTTCGGGTTACGCCCGAGCTTCGTGAACGCATCCTGAAGATAATCAATTTCGTCTTCCGCCAGCGCCAGACCGAGGCGCAGGTTGGCGTCGATCAGCGCCTGACGGCCTTCGCCCAGCAGATCCACGCTTTCAACCGGCGCGGGTTCATGATGAACGAACAGCTTCTGCGCATCGTCTAACGAGGTAAAAACCGTCTCCATCATTCGGTCATGCAGTTCAGCGGCAACCTGCCGCCACTGCTCCGCGCTCAGCGTGGACGCTTCAATATAGTAAGCAAGGCCGCGCTCCAGTCGGTCAATCTGCTTCAGGCCGCAGTTATGGGCAATATCCGTCGCTTTGGAAGACCAGGGAGAGATGGTGCCGGGACGAGGCGTAACCAGCAGCAGTTTGCCTTCCGGCGTATGGCTGCTCAGGCTCGGGCCATACTTCAGCAGGCGGGCAAGCTGCGCCTGTTCATCGTCGTTCAGTGGCGCATTCAGATCGGCAAAATGGACGTACTCGGCGTAAATTGTGTGGACCTGGAGCCCGGCAGCCTGAAAGCGCGCCAGCAGTTTGTTGATACGGAATGCCGACAGTGCAGGCGAACCACGCAGAATTTCCATCATAAGTCTCTCGTCTTCTAAGCTTTCGGTGTGCCCAAGTGGGGAAACGGGCGTCATTATAAAGAATCTGCGTCGCTGACGAAACCGTTTGCGTCGAAATAAAATCGCCGCCGCTTTTTGCCAGACGGTGCGGCCAATTGTTCTAATTAGTTGCCAACTGACGCAACTTTAAGCAAAATGCCGCTCATCAATGAATACTCTTAATTTTCCTGGCATTTTTCCCAAGTCTGAGGCAAAGCACGATACAGAGAATTAACTAATTGAAAAAATTAAAGATTAATTATCTGTTCATCGGCATACTGACGCTACTGCTGGCCGCTGCGCTTTGGCCCTCGATTCCCTGGTTCGGTAAAGCCGACTCCCGTATCGCCGCCATTCAGGCGCGGGGAGAGCTGCGCGTAAGCACGGTCAGCTCGCCGCTGACCTACTCTCAGCTCAACGGCAAGCCCTATGGGCTGGACTATGAACTGGCGCAGCAGTTCGCGAACTATCTTGGCGTAAAGCTGAAGGTGACCGTGCGCCAGAACATCAGCCAGCTGTTCGACGATCTCGATAACGGCAACGCCGACCTGCTCGCCTCCGGGCTGGTCTATAACAGCGAGCGGGTCAAAAACTATCAGCCTGGCCCTACCTACTACTCCGTTTCCCAGCAGCTGGTTTATAAGGTCGGTCAGTATCGTCCGCGCACGCTGGAGAAAGTCAGCGACAGTCAGCTCACTATCGCGCCCGGACATGTGGCGGTGAACGATTTGCAAACCCTGAAAGAGACAAAGTTCCCCGATCTGAGCTGGCGGATCGATAAGAAAAAAGGCACCACCGAGCTGCTGAACGCGGTGATCGCCGGCAAACTGGATTACACCATTGCCGATTCCGTCGCCATCAGCCTCTACCAGCGCGTCCATCCCGAACTGGCGGTTGCGCTGGATATCACTGACGAACAGCCGGTCACCTGGTTTAGCGTGCTGGATAATGACAACACCTTATCCGCCGCGCTGCTCGATTTCTTTAACAGCATCAATGAAGATGGCTCGCTGGCGCGGCTGGAGGAAAAATACCTGGGGCACGGCGATGATTTCGACTATGTGGACACCCGCACTTTCCTGCGCGCGGTGGACGCCATGCTGCCCGAGCTGAAACCGCTGTTTGAGAAATATGCCCAGCAGATCGACTGGCGACTGCTGGCGGCAATCGCCTGGCAGGAGTCGCACTGGGACCCGCAGGCCACCTCGCCGACCGGCGTGCGCGGCATGATGATGCTGACCAAAAACACCGCGCAGAGCTTAGGGCTCACCGATCGCACCGATGCCGAACAGAGCATCAGCGGCGGCGCGCGCTATTTGCAGAGTATGATGAGCAAACTACCGGAAAGTATTCCGGAGGATGAACGCATCTGGTTCGCTCTGGCGGCTTATAACATGGGCTACGCGCATATGCTTGACGCGCGGGCGTTGACGGCCAAAACCAAAGGTAACCCGGACAGCTGGAGCGACGTTAAACAGCGCCTGCCGCTGCTCAGTCAGAAACAGTATTACAGCAAGCTGACCTATGGTTACGCACGCGGCCACGAAGCGTATGCCTACGTCGAAAATATCCGTAAATACCAGATCAGCCTGGTGGGCTATTTGCAGGAAAAAGAAAAGCAGATCGCCGAGGCTCTGAAACTGGCGCAGGCTTATCCGGTGGTATCGCCAGACGAGTTCGATAACGCAACGTTTCCCCTCTCCTCTTTCCTGTCTCAGGCGTCATCGCACTATCTGACGCATACCTCTTTCCTGCTGTTTTCGCCGCCGCAGAAAGAGGAAGAATAACCGCCGGCTAAAAATGCCCGCCATATCACGGGCGTTTCCGCACCAGTGCCAGGTCAAGGCGGTGACAAAGCCTGTTATCTCTATATCCCTGCGGCGCTCATCGTCATGTCAATGCTGCGGATGGGGCGTTTTCTGCAACGCGAAGAGCGCCAGTTTGACTGGCCTGCTTACTGGCATATTGCCGCTGCCTGCGGTTTTTCTTCGCTTCCGCGCCTGACGGACGCCTACAGCCGTTTTTTTCATCACCCGCCGACGGCGGAAAGGATCTGAGGATTACTCAGTGGCGGACGACGCTTTCTTTAGCGCCTTGATTTCCTGGCGGCGCATGCGGAAGAAATCGCTGAGCAGCGTCGCGCACTCGTCGCGCAGCACGCCCTCGGTGATCTCTACGCGATGGTTCATACCCGGATGATGCAGCACGTCGATGAGCGAACCGGCTGCGCCGGTCTTGGCATCCCGCGCGCCAAACACCACGCGGCTGATGCGACTGTGCACCATTGCGCCAGCGCACATTACGCACGGTTCAAGGGTGACGTACAGCGTGGCGTCAATCAGCCGGTAGTTCTGCAATACCAGCCCGCCCTGACGCAGCGCCATGATTTCCGCGTGGGCGGTAGGATCGTGACGGCCAATCGGGCGGTTCCATCCTTCGCCGATGACGCGATTGTTATGCACTAATACGGCTCCGACCGGCACTTCACGCTCGTCCCAGGCGCGCTTCGCGAGGGTTAACGCATGGCGCATCCAGTATTCGTGGCTAAATTCGACAGCTGACAAAGCGTTTACTCCGGTAATCATAGCGGGCGCATTATACATGGTCGCTATGCTTTCAACTATTCCAGCTGCTGAAGTTCTCCCTGCGGCGTGACCCGCCAGCGGTGCTGGCAAAAATAGAGCAGCGGGTTATCCTGGTTACTGTCGCTGTAGCCGCTGTACAGGCGCAGCGGCGTGCCGATTTTCCGCTCAAGCTGCGCCACTTTCTCATGCCCCAGGCAGCGCAGCGTCAGCACCCAGCCGCCGTAGCCGCGTTTCATCTGGCTGGCGATAAGGTTCACCCGCGGCAGCCAGGGCGTATCAAAATAGACCTGCTCCACCAGCGACTGCGGCGAACCGGTAATAAGCCAGATATCCGCATCGGAACTGAGCAGATAGGTCGTCAGACGTTCCTGCACCAGCGGAAACGCCGTCACGCTTTCCCGGAACCAGCGGGCGAAATCAGCGTGCAGCGCCTGTAAACGCGCTTCGCTGTGGCCGAAGGTGCAGCCCCACAGCAGCAGACTCATCGGCCAGCGCGCGGCGCGCCCTTTTATCAGCAGAGCCCCGACAATCACCGGCAGCAGAGGGAGGACGAGCAGCGCATTCAGCGGCTGGCGACGCAACAGATAACGCAGGAAGCTGCCGAACATATCCTGCTGGTGTAACGTTCCATCCAAATCAAAAAATACGACGCGACGCTCGTGACTGGTCAAACTTTACTCCTCTGGATCGTTGAACCCCAACAGCCAGGTAAACAGGAACCCGGCAATAACCGCTACTAAATAGCCTAACAGATAGAGCATCACTTTTCCGGTCACAATCGTTAACGCCAGCGGTAAACCGGAAATGCCGAAAGTGATCACGGTGGCGACCTTCCAGTAGCCGATCAGCGCGCCGCCGACCGCGCCGCCGAGACACGCGCCGATAAACGGTTTACCGAGCGGCAGCGTGACGCCGAAAATCAGCGGCTCGCCAACGCCCAGCAGCCCGACCGGCAGTGCGCCTTTGATCACTTTTTTCAGGCGCGCGTTGCGGGTTTTCATCAGTACGGCAATCGCCGCCCCGATCTGCCCGACGCCTGCCATCGCCAGTACGGGAAGCAGCGCGTTGTAACCATGCGCCTGCACCAGTTCAACATGAATCGGCACCAGCCCCTGGTGTAGCCCGGTCAGCACCAGCGGCAGGAAGGTGCCTGCCAGCACCGCCCCCACCAGAAAACCGCCGCGATCGATAGCCCAGGATGCGCCATGCGCGATAAACTCCGAGATCCAGCCGCCCAGCGGCTGTAGCGCCACGATGGCGATTGTGCCGGTGATCAGAGTGGTGAGCAGCGGATTAAGGATCAGCTCCAGCGAGCCCGGCAATACGTCGCGCAATTTGCGCTCGATCCAGCACATTAACGCCACGACCAGCAGTACGGCGATTACCCCGCCGCGTCCGGGCTGTAGCGCCTCGCCGAACAGCGTGACCTGCGCCAGCTGCGGACTCGAAAGGATACCGGCCATCACGCCGCCTAACGCCAGCGATCCGCCGAACACTTTGGCGGTATTGACCCCGACAAGAATGTTCATGATAGCAAAGACCGCGCTGCCGAAAATGCCCATCAGCGCCAGCACGTTCGGATACTGCGTCGCCACATCGCCAACGATATCCGGGCGCTTAAGGATATTGATAATGCCGGTAATCAACCCGGAGGCGATAAACGCCGGTATCAGCGGAATAAAGACGTTCGCCAGCTTGCGCAGCGCATCGCTCATCGGCGCTTTATATTTCGCTTTGGCCTGCGATTTGGCGCGCTCAATATCCTCCACTGCCGGGCGAGCGCCCCCCTCCGCCAGCAACGCGCGCATGGCGTCGACCACTTTTGCCGCCTTACCGGGGCCAACGATAAGCTGGTGCTGCTCCCCCTGCCTGACGTAGCCGCTGACCCCCGGCAACTGCCTGAGACGCGGAATATCGAGCGCCGCTTCGTCTTTAACCTCGACCCTGACGCGCGTCATGCAATTTTCCAGACGCAGAATATTTTGCTCTCCGCCTATTCCCAGCAAAATGTCGCTGGCAAGAACCGCCGTCTTATCCATCGCTACCTCGGTTAGTCTGCTAACGCCGCCCGTAAGAATCCCTGGTGGACGGCAAGTTTGTCTCTGGCCTCATCTGCGCTAAGGCCGGTCAGCGCCATTAAAATGGCGGGTTTAACGTCAAAATCGGTCTGCTTCAGCAGGAGTTCCGCCTCTTCCCGGGCGATGCCGGTAGTTTCAACCACCATCCGGCAGGCGCGATCGATAAGCTTAACGTTGGTGGCCTTCATATCGACCATCAGGTTCTGGTAAACCTTGCCGAATTTCACCATCGCGCCCGTGGAGATCATATTGAGCACCAGCTTTTGCGCGGTGCCGGACTTCAGGCGGGTTGAGCCAGTGAGCGCTTCGGGGCCCACCACCGGCGAGATGGCGATATCCGCTTCCTGCGCGACGGGAGAGTCAGGGTTACAGGAGACAGCCACCGTCGCGCAGCCGGATGTACGGGCATATTTCAGCCCGCCGATAACGTACGGCGTGCGTCCCGACGCGGCCAGCCCGACCACCAGATCCTGCGGCCTGAGGTTAAGGGCGATAAGATCGTCTTCACCGAGCTGCGGGTTGTCTTCCGCTCCTTCGACGGCCTTGAGCAAGGCTCCGGGACCGCCGGCGATTAATCCCACCACCAGCCCGTGCGGAACGCCAAAGGTCGGCGGGCACTCGGAGGCATCCAGTACACCAAGACGTCCGCTGGTCCCGGCGCCCATATAGATAATGCGGCCACCGGCTTTTAACGCTTCAGCGGCGGCATCGACCGCGCGCGCGACGTCAGGCAAGGTGGCTTTTACCGCCTCCGCCACCAGCGCATCCTGTTGATTAAAACGCTGGACCAGCTCAAGCGTGGATAGCGCATCAAGATCCATCGTCTGTGGATTACGGGTTTCCGATACTAAAGCGCCGAGATTCATATTTGCTCCTCAGGAATTTTTAATTCATATTAAACGTCAGAGATGGAATATAATATTCATACCGGCGAGAGAAAATGTCTTTTTGCTGTCGCCATCACGTTTTTGTCGGGGGAAGCCATGAACTGTTTAACGCATATTCGTCAGCGATATCCGGGATTCGCCCAGAGCGACAGGCGACTGGCGGATTATCTGCTGACGCAGCCGGACGCCGCCAGGCACCTCAGCTCCCAGCAGCTGGCGGAGGCGGCGGGCGTGAGCCAGTCCAGCGTGGTGAAGTTCGCGCAAAAGCTCGGTTATAAAGGCTTTCCGGCGCTGAAGCTGGCGCTTAGCGAAGCGCTGGCAAGCGCGCCTGCGCCGCACTCGGTGCCGGTACATAACCAGATCCGCGGCGACGATCCCCTGCGGCTGGTCGGCGAAAAGCTGATCCAAGAGAATGTGGCGGCCATGCACGCCACCCTCGACGTTAATAGCGAAGAAAAGCTGACGGAAAGCGTGACGCTGCTACGCAGCGCCCGTCGCATTGTGTTAACCGGCATTGGCGCATCGGGGCTGGTGGCGCAGAATTTTGCCTGGAAACTGCTGAAGATTGGCGTTAACGCCACCGTCGAGCGCGATATGCATGCGCTTCTGGCGACGGTACAGGCGCTGACGCCGGACGACCTGCTGCTCGCCATCTCCTACAGCGGCGAGCGCCGCGAGCTGAATCTGGCCGCGGACGAAACGCTTCGCGTCGGCGCCCGGATCCTCGCCATTACCGGTTTCACGCCCAACGGACTACAACAGCGCGCCAGCCACTGCCTGTACACCATTGCGGAAGAACAGGCCACGCGCAGCGCCGCTATCTCTTCCAGCCACGCGCAGACCCTGCTGACGGATCTGCTGTTTATGGCGCTGGTACAGCAGGATCTGGAACATGCGCCGGAGCGAATTCGCCACAGTGAGGCGCTGGTAAAAAAACTGGTCTGAGCAAAGAATGCGCGTATAATGCCCGCCCGGTTTGTGATGTTATGAGAGTTTCCTGATGGCCCTGTTAATCACCAAAAAATGCATTAATTGCGATATGTGCGAGCCTGAATGCCCGAACGAGGCGATTTCAATGGGTGAGAGCATTTATGAGATTAACAGCGACAAATGCACCGAGTGCGTGGGTCATTACGAAACGGCCACCTGCCAGAAGGTGTGCCCGATCCCTAATACCATTGTGCGCGATCCGGCCCGTGTCGAAACGGAAGAACAGCTGTGGGATAAGTTTGTGCTGATGCACCACGCCGATAAGCTGTAACCCGCGTCGCGCCATCAGGCAAGGTATTATGCCGGATGGCGCCAAGTTTAACTCTCGATAATGACCGTAGCGCAGGCGTAATGACGTTCGTCGGCAAGCGTGACATGCATATGCGCCACGCCCAGCGTTTCCGCCAGCGCTAAGGCTTCGCCCCACAGTCGCAGACGCGGTTTCCCCAGCTCATCGTTAAACACTTCAAACTGATTAAACGCCAGGCCATTGCGGATACCGGTGCCGAACGCTTTCGCCGCCGCCTCTTTGACCGCAAAGCGCTTGGCGAGAAAACGCACCGGCTGCTGGTGCGTCTGCCAGATCGCCCACTCGTTGTCGCTGAGCACCCGTCTGGCCAGGCGGTCGCCGGAGCGGGAGATCACCGCCTCAATGCGGCTAATCTCCACAATATCGGTGCCTAAACCGAGGATCGCCATTAGCCGCGCGCTTCCAGCATCAGGCGCTTCATTTCGGCCACCGCCTCTTTCAGACCGCTCATCACCGCGCGCCCGATAATCGCATGGCCGATATTCAGTTCATGCATCTCCGGCAGCGCGGCGATGGCTTTCACATTGTGGTAGGTCAGCCCGTGACCGGCGTTGACCTTCAGGCCGAGGCTGGCGGCAAAGGTCGCGGCCCTGGCGATGCGCGCCAGCTCCTGCGCCTGTTCAGCGTCAGTCTGCGCATCGGCGTAACAGCCGGTATGGATTTCAATATACGGCGCGCCCACTTCAGCAGCCGCTTTGATCTGCGCTTCGTCCGCGTCGATGAACAGCGATACGAGGATCCCGGCATCCGCCAGTCGTTTGCAGGCGTCGCGCATTTTGTCACGCTGTCCGGCCACGTCGAGGCCGCCTTCAGTCGTCACTTCCTGACGCTTCTCCGGCACCAGACAGCAGAAATGCGGCTGAGTCTCGACGGCAATCGCCAGCATCTCTTCCGTGACCGCCATCTCCAGGTTCATTCGGGTATCCAGCGTCTGACGCAGAATACGGACATCGCGATCGGTGATATGGCGGCGATCTTCGCGCAGGTGGACGGTAATACCATCCGCGCCCGCCTGTTCGGCAATAAACGCCGCCTGCACCGGGTCCGGATAAGCCGTACCGCGGGCATTGCGTAACGTGGCAATATGGTCAATGTTGACGCCTAACAGTAATTCAGCCATGACAATCCTCGTTTTTTTATTTTCGCTTTGGCATAAACTGCCGGAATAATTCGCGGCTCTTTAAGGGTTTCCCACCAAGATACGGCTTCAGCGCTATGCGGGTAAAGCGTTTCGCGGCGCGCAGGGTATCGGCATCGGGAAAGTCACGTTCCGCCAGCGCCCGCAGCTCTCTTCCGGTAAAGGTGCTGTTATCGATTACCACGCTGGCGATAAATCCTTTTTCTTCACGGTAGCGGTAGGTCATGGTGTCATCCACCGGCTCACCGCTGCCCGCGCAGTGAAGAAAGTCCACGCCATAGCCGAGGTGACCAAGCAGCGCCAGTTCGAAACGTCGCAGCACCGGTTCCGGCGTGCCGGAAACGCCCGCCAGCGCCTGGATGCAGTGCAGATAATCAAAGAAGAGCGCGGAAAATCGCGTTTCGTGCTCCAGCACGCGGGCGAGTAATTCGTTGACGTACAGACCGCTGTACAAGGTGATGCCGCTCAGGGGCAGCGCCAGCGACACCGCTTCGGCGTTGCGAAGCGTTTTGACTTCGCCGCGCCCGCCAAAACGGACCAGCAGAGGGGTGAAAGGCTGAAGAGCGCCTTTCAGATTCGAACGTTTTGAGCGCGCGCCTTTGGCGACCAGACGCACGCGGCCGGACTCTTCCGTGAAGACGTCCAGCATCAGGCTGGTTTCGCTCCACGGACGACTATGCAGGACAAACGCGCGCTGCCATCCATCCACGTAGCGTTAACTCAGAGGTCGTCGACATAACCGAGACTGCGCAGCGCACGCTCGTCGTCGGCCCAGCCTGATTTCACTTTCACCCACAGCTCAAGGTGAACCGGGGCTTCAAACATCTCCTGCATATCTTTCCGCGCTTCGATGCCGATGGTTTTGATTTTGGCCCCTTTGTTGCCAATCACCATCTTCTTCTGCCCTTCGCGCTCAACGAGGATCAGCCCGTTGATATCGTAGCCGCCGCGTTCGTTCGACACGAAGCGCTCGATCTCGACGGTTACCGAGTAAGGCAGCTCCGCGCCGAGGAAGCGCATCAGCTTTTCACGGATAATCTCGGAGGCCATAAAGCGCTGGGAACGATCGGTGATGTAATCTTCCGGGAAATGGTGAACCGCTTCCGGCAGGTGCTTGCGCACGATACCGGCGATGGTATCGACGTTCATCCCGGTTTCCGCGGACATCGGCACGATGTCGAGGAAGTTCATCTGGCTTGCCAGGAACTGCAGATGCGGCAGCAGATCGGCCTTCTCCTGCACGTTATCCACTTTGTTCACCGCCAGGATCACCGGCGCTTTGCCGTCGCGCAGCTTGTTGAGCACCATCTCGTCGTCCGGCGTCCAGCGCGTGCCTTCAACCACGAAGATCACCAGCTCAACGTCACCGATGGAGCTGCTGGCCGCTTTGTTCATCAGGCGGTTGATGGCGCGCTTCTCTTCCATATGCAGGCCCGGCGTATCGACATAGATTGCCTGATAAGCCCCTTCGGTATGGATGCCGACAATACGGTGGCGCGTGGTCTGCGCTTTCCGGGAGGTGATCGAGATCTTCTGCCCGAGCAGCTTATTTAACAGGGTGGATTTACCCACGTTCGGCCGTCCGACGATGGCGATAAATCCGCAGTAGCTTTTGTCTTCGCTCATTCCAGCTCCAGTTTTTTCAGCGCCTGTTCGGCGGCAGCCTGCTCCGCCTTACGACGGCTCGAACCTGTGCCAACCACCGGTTCACTCAGGCCGCTGACCTGGCAGTGGATAGTAAATTCCTGATCGTGCGCTTCGCCACGAACCTGCACCACCAGATACGACGGCAGCGGCAGGTGGCGACCCTGCAAATATTCCTGTAAACGCGTTTTAGGATCTTTTTGCTTATCGCCCGGACTGATTTCATCCAGACGGGTCTGATACCAGTTGAGGATCAGCTTTTCAACGGTCTGAATGTCGCTGTCGAGGAAGACCCCGCCAATTAACGCTTCTACGGTATCGGCCAGGATAGACTCACGACGGTAGCCGCCGCTTTTCAGTTCACCCGGTCCCAGGCGCAGACATTCGCCCAGATCGAATTCACGGGCCAGCTCCGCCAGGGTATTCCCCCGCACCAGCGTCGCGCGCATACGGCTCATATCCCCTTCATCCACGCGCGGAAAACGGTGATACAGCGCATTCGCAATCACGAAACTTAAAATTGAGTCGCCAAGAAACTCTAAACGCTCGTTATGTTTGCTGCTGGCACTGCGGTGGGTTAATGCCTGCTGCAACAACTCCTGATGAGTAAAAGTGTAGCCCAGCTTCCGTTGAAGCCGATTAATTACGATGGGGTTCATGCGATACCAATAAATAAATGCGTCAACAATTCAGCACACGAAACAGACCTGATATACAGCGTATTCCGCCAGCCGTGTTACACCGGCTGCAATACGTTTACATAGGGGAACCAACGCTGTTTCGTGTGCCGTGGCGACCAACAGCCGCCAGCCTTAAACTTCGGGGGAATATTCTATACACAACGACAGGGGATGTCGTTAGCCTGGACGGAATTATCGAATAAATAATTCACGTTGCCGCCGCCAGGACGACAACGTGAACGATTAACGACGGTTAATGGATACCGCCAATGCGGCTCAGGCGAACGCCGGTCGGCCATTCACCTTCCTGCTTATCGAAGCTCATCCAGATAGCGGTCGCTTTACCTACCAGGTTCGCTTCCGGTACGAATCCCCAGTAACGGCTGTCGGCGCTGTTATCGCGGTTGTCGCCCATCATGAAGTAGTGTCCCGGCGGGACGATCCACGTTGCCAGCTGTTGCCCCGGCTGACGGTAATACATCCCCACCTGATCCTGGGCAATCGGCACGGTCAGAATGCGGTGCGTTACCTCGCCAAGCGTCTCTTTACGCTCGGCAAGACGAATGCCGTTCTCTTTGGTTTCGTTCTGCGGCACCTCGAAAAAGCCGCTGCTGGCCTCGCCGCCGTTACGCCGCTTGAAGGTCTGCACGAAATCGCTCGGCTCAACGTCGCTATAGGTGACCGGCAGCGCGTTGCCGCACGCCTGACCAGAGCGGCATCCCGGCTGAATGGTGACCTCTTTGGCGATCGGATCGTAAGTCACTTTATCGCCCGGCAGTCCAACGGCCCGCTTGATGTAGTCCAGCTTCGGCTCGTCCGGATATTTAAAGACCACAATATCGCCGCGTTTCGGGTGTCCGGTTTCAATCAGGGTTTTCTGGTAGATCGGATCTTTAATCCCGTAGGCGAATTTCTCCACCAGGATAAAATCGCCGATTAACAGCGTCGGCATCATCGAACCTGACGGGATCTGGAAAGGCTCGTAAATGAACGAACGCACCACCAGCACAATCGCCAGCACCGGAAATACCGACGCGCCGGTTTCCAGCCAGCCCGCTTTCGGCGCCACTTTTTTCAGCGTGGCGTTATCCAGCGAATCGCCGGTCGCAGCCTGCGCCGCCGCCTGACGTTCCCGACGTTTGGGCGCGAAAAAGAATTTATCGACGCACCATAAAACGCCCGTTACCAGTGTGGCAATCACCAGAACCAGGGCAAACATATTCGCCATGCCAACTCCTTAAGGATTATTTGCTGTCTTTACCGACATGCAGAATGGCGAGGAACGCTTCCTGAGGCAGCTCGACGTTACCGATCTGCTTCATACGCTTCTTACCTTCTTTCTGCTTCTGCAGCAGCTTTTTCTTACGGCTGATATCGCCACCATAGCACTTCGCCAGCACGTTTTTACGCAGTTGCTTCACGGTGGAGCGCGCAATAATGTGCGTGCCGATGGCTGCCTGAATCGCGATGTCGAACTGCTGGCGCGGGATCAGCTCCTTCATCTTCTCCACCAGCTCACGACCACGACTCTGAGAGTTGCCGCGGTGAGTGATCAGCGCCAGCGCGTCGACGCGTTCGTTGTTGATCAATACATCAACACGCACCATGTCGGAAGCCTGGAAACGTTTAAAGTTGTAATCCAGCGACGCATAGCCGCGCGAGGTGGATTTCAGACGGTCGAAGAAGTCAAGCACTACTTCCGCCATCGGGATTTCATAGGTCAGCGCCACCTGGTTACCGTGGTAGACCATGTTGGTCTGCACGCCGCGCTTCTCTACGCACAGGGTGATGACGTTGCCCAGATAAGCCTGCGGCAGCAGCATATGGCACTCGGCGATCGGCTCGCGCAGTTCATAGATGTTATTCAGCGGCGGCAGCTTGGACGGACTGTCGACGTAAATCACCTCTTTAGCCGTGGTTTCCACTTCGTAAACCACGGTCGGCGCGGTGGTGATCAGATCCAGGTCGTATTCGCGCTCCAGACGCTCCTGAATGATCTCCATGTGCAGCAGCCCCAGGAAGCCACAGCGGAAACCAAAGCCCAGCGCGGATGAACTTTCCGGCTCATAAAACAGGGAGGCGTCGTTCAGGCTCAGTTTGCCAAGCGCGTCACGAAAGCCTTCATAGTCGTCGGAGCTGACCGGGAACAGACCGGCGTAAACCTGCGGTTTCACCTTTTTAAAGCCCGGCAGCGCTTTTTCCGCCGGGTTACGGGCCAGCGTTAAGGTATCGCCCACCGGCGCGCCGTGGATGTCTTTGATGGCGCAAACCAGCCAGCCGACCTCGCCGCATTTCAGCTCGCTACGGTCAACCTGCTTCGGCGTGAAGATGCCCAGACGATCGGCGTTATAGGTCTGGCCGGTACTCATTACCTTCACTTTGTCGCCTTTACGCATGGTGCCGTTTTTAATACGCACCAGCGACACGACGCCGAGATAGTTATCAAACCAGGAGTCGATAATCAGCGCCTGCAGCGGGCCTTCCGGATCGCCTTCCGGCGGCGGAATATCGCGCACCAGACGCTCCAGCACGTCGGTAACGCCGACGCCCGTTTTCGCCGAGCAACGCACGGCGTCGGTGGCGTCAATGCCGACAATGTCTTCAATTTCTTCGGCCACGCGCTCAGGATCGGCGGCTGGCAGGTCAATTTTGTTGAGAACCGGCACCACCTCGAGATCCATTTCCATCGCGGTGTAGCAGTTCGCCAGGGTCTGCGCTTCCACGCCCTGCCCGGCATCCACTACCAGCAGCGCGCCTTCACAGGCGGCGAGCGAACGGGAAACCTCATAGGAGAAGTCGACGTGGCCCGGCGTGTCGATAAAGTTAAGCTGGTATGTTTCACCATCAGAGGCTTTGTAGTCGAGCGTTACGCTCTGCGCTTTAATGGTAATACCGCGCTCACGCTCCAGATCCATCGAGTCGAGAACCTGCGCTTCCATTTCCCGGTCAGACAGGCCACCGCAGATCTGGATAATACGGTCAGACAGCGTCGATTTACCGTGGTCGATGTGAGCAATAATGGAGAAATTTCTTATGTTCTTCATATATATGAACTTTTTAACTCGCTATGCTGATAAGTTGTTCTTGATGGACACAGCGGTGGACATTCCACAATAACTACCCCATCAACGACTGGCGTGCATATTACACTGTAGCGCCGAAATCGTCAGCATACGATGTTGCCCGAATCTTTCCCGATGCGGAAATGGCGACGGGTGCGGGCGAACGGTTTGAACAGAGACATCAGTACGCTTCATGTTTTTCATGACGTCGTATTTGGTTATTGCTATGGCGCTGAAATATCAGTTCAAAAAATTCAGATGATTAAGGATATTCTCCAGAGACGCTCTTTTCTCGCCAGTCAGCGACTGAAGCGGGAATGGCAGGCAGGGAGAAGGCACAACGCCGAGGATTTCTGCAACAGAGGCAATGACCCGCAGACTTCCATAATGACGGTAAAACGTCCACAGAGGTTCAAGGGCCTCATTGAGATGATGCGTTTCGTTGATATCTCCGCTTAATGCAGCCTGAGCCAGACGCTTTGAATAGCGAGGGAACACGCCTCCCAGTACGGAATACCAGACGCTACAGCCTGCCATCATGCCCGCAGCAGACTGCGTATCGCCACTGATCCCAATCGTGACGCCTTCAGATACGCGTTTTTTAAGATTCTCAACTCTGCGCGATGCCGCATTACAGTCCGCAGGGAAATCACCTAATTTTATGGAACCAACCCTGGGCAGAGATGAAAGAGAAACCAGTAACTCATCGGTAAATTCGAAGCCGGTTGTCGCCGCATTATCATAAATACACAGCGGGACGGAGAGTTCAGACGTAATCCGCTGATAAAAATTAAAAACTTCATCAGCACTGAGTTTCTGATAGGAGACCGGGGCAAGTAAGACACCGCTGACTCCTGCTTTTTGCGCATCTTCTGCCAGCAGCAGTACTTCTTCGGCCCGGACGTGCCCGATGCTGGTTATCACCGGAATATCAGCAGCGGCGCTTACCGCGAGCTTAGTCGCTAAGTATCGTTGCTTTCGTGTCAGGTAAGCATAACTTCCCGTGGACCCCAACGCACCTATCGAATCCACGCCTGCGTCCACCAGGTTCTCAATCAATGAAGTAAAGGATTTCTCTTCAATTTCTCCGCCCGAGAGAGGCGTAAGAGGGAATGCGCTCAGTCCCTTAAACATTTCAGACCCCTTATAAAAATCGTTATGGCAATGATTAAGCCAGACTGTCGCATTTTTATACCAGAATGCGAAGTTAGTTATCATTTTTTTAACAAAATATTTTTATGCGGAAAGGCTTAGGGAGCGTCTTAGCGGGAGACATCGGATGAAGTGGCATCGACGCGGACAAGATCGGGCGGGAGCGCGACGCTAAGGATGACCGGCTGCCATGACTCGCGCCCGGCAAGCTTGCGGGAAAAAGCGCGGGCAATCAGAAACCCGCCGACGCCGCCCAGCACCGCGCCGCTCAGGGCAGCGAGATCGCTGCCAAACAGAACCTGAAACAGCGAGGCGATCAAAAATAACCCTGCCAGCGGCGAAAGATAGACGAGCATCGCAGAGCCCAGCAGGCTGCCTTCCGCAATGCCCAGTTCGACCTTTTGTCCGGGAAACAGCGGCTCCGCAGAGGGCACAACGAGCGTATGAGTGGTCTGCGGCCCCAGCTTGTTGAGCACGCGGCTGCCGCAGCCGACGCGTGAAGCGCAGCTGCTGCACGACGCTTTTACATCGCAACTGACCAGCGCCTCGCCCTGTTGCCACGACACGACGGTAGCCCACTCTTTAATCATTGCACGCTTCCAAATTTAATGGTGTCGGCAATACGCTTCGCCGTTTGCGGCGGCAGTTCGCCCACGATGGTAATTTCTGCGTTATCGCGCACGCTGGTGCTGACGGTTCGACGTCCGGTGCGCAGCATCTGATCGGCGCTGGCCGCCGTAGCCCGGTTCACATTAACGGAGAAACTGAACAGACCGTCAGAGTAGAGGCGCGACTCAATCGGCATATTATCCATCGTCGGCAGCGGTCTGCGGCCGCTGGAAACCTCGCTAAAGCCTTTCGGCAGCCAGGTTGGCGTCCAGTTGAACTTCGTCTTTTCACCGGCAGGAACAGAAAGCAGCGGCGGCAGATTGGCCTTTGCCAGCATCTGCATGCTGTTGCCGACGTTCGGATTGACGGTAAAGGCGATCACCCGAAATTGCTCTAACGTTTCGCCATCGCGATCGAGGAGATCGACGCGCATCGGCAGTTTGGTTTCGGTATCCATCCAGACGATATAGCTGTAACGCGTACCGTCACGCGCCACGACGCGAATCACTTCGCACAGGCGATCGGCAATACGGGTGCGGCCCACGGAGATAAAATCATACCAGGGGGCAAGACGCTTGAAGTCGGTATAGATCAGCGATGGCAGGGAGTCGACAATGTAGTCGCCGTTCAGGGTGAACGGTTCGAGTCCGGGTTCGAAATAGCTGATTTCGTTACCACGCTGGACCACTTCGCGACGCGGCCCATCCATTTGCAGCAGCTGCGCAAGCGGGCGATTGTCGAGGCGTGCGTGGCGATAGCGTAAAGATTCAACGCCCTGTTTGGTGATGCTGACGAATGACAGCTCGTAATTGAGTGACTGGCTGGCCACATTCATCTGCTGCAATAACGCCCCGGACGCAGCATTGGCCGAGGCGTTAACAGAGAAGAACAGGCTACCTGCCACAAGTGACATGGCAAACCAAAGTTGCTTCATTACTGCGATTGCGTTCCTAGAGTTTGAATTCCTGGCACCTGCACAGCGGCTTGCTGTGTTTGCGCCTGCTCAAACTGAAGCTGTTCGGAGTGCAGTCGGCGTTGCAGTTCGTAATCCTGCAACATGGCATTGATGCGACGACGCTGCTCCTGTACCTGCTGCTGTTGCCCGCTGTTAGCGGTGGCGTCAGAAGGTACTCCCAGGCTAACCGGGCTGGCTTTGCCCATCATCGGCAGAGTGTTGAATACCGGCGTTTCAGGCTGCTGGGACGTTTCAGATTGCCCATTATAGTGCTGGACACCAACGATAACTGCAAGCGATACGCACGCCGCGACGCCCATTTGGGTAAGCTGCGCCGCCCACGGACGCACTTTTTTCCAGAACGGCATTTTCTGCCACTGGTGCGGCGCGGGCTGGGCCTCTGGAATCAATGGTGCCGTCTGGCGTACCGGCTCATCTGCAATGGCGGCCATAACGCGGGCGGAAATGTCGAAATGAAGCACGTCAGGCGTGTCACCCCGCATTGAATCGCGGATCAGGTGGTAGCCTTCCCAGGTTTTTTGCATTTCCGGGTGGTGAGCCAGCTCTTTGAGCAGTTCACTATCCAGCGTTTCACCATCCATTAAAGCGGAAAGTTGTTCTTTCTGCATGCCTAATACCTTTTCCAGTATCCCGCTATCGTCAACGCCTGATAAGCGGTTGAACTTTATTATCAATAGCTTCCCGCGCCCGGAAGATGCGCGAACGCACTGTACCCACCGGACAATCCATAATGGCGGCTATCTCTTCATAGCTCAAACCATCCAGCTCCCGTAAGGTAATGGCCATACGTAAATCTTCCGGGAGGGACTCGATAGTACGGAAAACTATCTGTCTCAGCTCTTCTGACAACATTAAGTTCTCAGGGTTCGAAATTTCTTTCAGCGCGCCGCCACTTTCGAAGTTTTCCGCTTCATTGGCATCCACATCGCTGGATGGCGGACGACGTCCCTGAGCGACCAGGTAATTCTTCGCAGTATTGACCGCAATACGATACAACCAGGTATAAAAAGCGCTATCTCCCCGGAACGAGTCCAGCGCGCGATAGGCTTTAATAAATGACTCTTGCGCCACATCAGGCACGTCACCTGACGGCACATAGCGGGAAACCAGACTCGCCACCTTATGCTGGTAGCGCACCACCAGTAAATTAAAGGCTTTCTGATCTCCCTTCTGGACCCGTTCAACCAGGACCTGGTCCGTTAACTGCTCGCTCATCCGAGGTAAGGTCTCCCCAAGCCAAATTTCCACGCGTTCGCGAAACGCCACTCCATTAGCTGCACTGTGAGCAAGCAACAGGTTAGAGTGTCTTGTTTTTGTAAAGTTCCGTTACGCATCTGTTTTTTGTGTGTCATGTTGTAGACGGTCATTCTCTCTCATTATAAGTCTACAAGGACTTAACAACGCATTATCTCTACAGAAATGCGCATAAACCGGTTGCAGAGTACCCCAAAGGCCGCTTTATTTCACCCTCTAATCTGAAGCTTACATCCCGTCACGCAAAATATATCCGTAAGTGAACTTTTCGTTGCGCCGCGCGCGATTGTTTAGCCACCTCAACAGCGGTGAAAATAAATCGTGCTGAAACACGCAAGATGGTGCTATGCTGCGCAAACAGTGTTTAGTAAATTAAACAAAGATCATGAAAACCACCCCTGAACTTTCTTGTGACGTGTTAATCATTGGCAGCGGGGCTGCCGGACTCTCTCTGGCGCTGCGTCTTGCCGAAAAACACCAGGTCATTGTCCTGAGTAAAGGCCCGGTCAGCGAAGGCTCCACTTTCTATGCCCAGGGCGGCATTGCCGCCGTTTTTGATGAAACCGACAGCATCGCTTCGCATGTGGAAGATACGCTTATCGCCGGCGCCGGCATTTGCGATCGTCACGCGGTGGAGTTTGTCGCCAGCAACGCCCGCAGCTGCGTGCAGTGGCTGATCGATCAGGGCGTTCTGTTCGATACGCACGTCCAGCCTAACGGGGAAGCGGGCTATCATCTGACGCGCGAAGGCGGCCACAGCCACCGCCGTATTCTTCACGCCGCAGACGCCACCGGCAAAGAGGTGGAAACCACGCTGGTCAGCCGGGCGCAAAATCACCCGAATATTCGGGTGCTGGAGCGCAGCAACGCCGTCGATTTAATTATCTCGGATAAAATTGGCCTGCCGGGTACGCGCCGGGTGGTTGGCGCCTGGATCTGGAACCGTAATAAAGAGACGGTGGAAACCTGTCAGGCAAAGGCGGTTGTGCTGGCGACCGGCGGCGCGTCGAAGGTGTACCAGTACACCACCAACCCGGATATCTCTTCCGGCGACGGTATCGCCATGGCCTGGCGCGCCGGATGCCGCGTCGCGAACCTCGAGTTTAATCAGTTCCACCCTACCGCGCTGTACCACCCGCAGGCGCGTAATTTTCTGCTCACCGAAGCGCTGCGTGGCGAAGGCGCGCATCTGAAACGCCCGGACGGCACGCGTTTTATGCCGGACTTCGACGAACGCGGCGAGCTGGCGCCGCGGGATATTGTCGCCCGCGCCATTGACCATGAGATGAAGCGCCTGGGGGCAGACTGCATGTTCCTCGACATCAGCCATAAGCCGGAAGCGTTTGTCCGCCAGCATTTCCCGATGATCTATGAAAAGCTGCTCGGCCTTGGGATCGACCTGACGAAAGAGCCGGTGCCCGTGGTCCCTGCCGCGCACTATACCTGCGGCGGCGTGATGGTGGACGACTTTGGTCGTACCGACGTTGACGGCCTGTATGCCATTGGCGAAGTAAGCTATACCGGCCTGCACGGCGCGAACCGGATGGCGTCCAACTCGCTGCTGGAATGCCTGGTATACGGCTGGTCAGCGGCGGAAGATATCGACCGGCGGATGCCCTACGCCCGTCGCATCGGCGCGCTTCCGGCCTGGGATGAAAGCCGCGTGGAAAATCCCGACGAACTGGTGGTTATCCAGCATAACTGGCACGAGCTGCGTCTGTTTATGTGGGACTACGTCGGCATTGTGCGCACCACGAAGCGCCTTGAGCGCGCTCTGCGGCGCATTACCATGCTGCAGCAGGAGATCGATGAGTACTACGCCAATTTCCGCGTGTCGAACAATTTACTGGAGCTGCGTAACCTGGTGCAGGTCGCCGAGCTGATTGTGCGCTGCGCAATGATGCGCAAAGAGAGTCGCGGTCTGCACTATACGCTGGATTATCCGGAGCTGCTGGCCGAATCAGGTCCGTCGATTCTCTCGCCGCTAAGCGTTCACATAAACAGGTAGAACGCCTGGGTCAGCGCCGTGTAACTTTCCGAGTAACGCTGGTCTGGCCCACGAATCACCACCCTGTCAGAGAAGCATTCTCCCTTTTTTGGCGAGAAGGCTAACAGTACCCGATGCGGCAAACGCGCTTCGGTTTCCGCAACGTCCGTGCGCAAGCGCAAATGCCAGCCCATTTCGCTCGCCTGCTGTGTAAAGGCGCCGCCGGATTGCTCCGGCAACACCACGCAGAGAAACCCTTCCTCAGTAATCAGTTCCGCCGCGGTCGCCAGCAGCGTGGGATGATCCAGCGAGGTTGTGTAACGCGCCTGCTCCCTCTGCGGCGTGGCGCATTCAACGCCCTGCGCATAATAAGGCGGGTTGCTGATGATCAGATCAAATTTGCCGGTTTGCCGCGCGGCCCAGTGCTGTATAGCTCCGGTATATACCGATACCCGATCCGCCCACGGCGATCCGGCAACATTCTCCTGCGCCTGGGCGGCTGCTTCATCGTCCAGCTCAACGGCATCAATGATGACGCTTTTATCGGTACGCTGGGCCAGCATCAGCGCCAGCAGGCCGCTGCCCGTACCGATATCAAGGATCCGCTTTACCCCGGCCACCGGCGCCCATGCGCCTAACAGAATGCCGTCCGTTCCGACTTTCATTGCACAGCGATCGTGCGCGACAAAAAACTGTTTAAACGTAAATCCATTACGACGCAGAACGGATGTAGACTGGGGCATGAATAAAAACCTTGCACGAAAAACGGCAACAGCGCCGGATGAAAACAATACCTGAGAAGCGATATCCATACAAACAGATGAAGATTACAGCCGTAACGTCTATAATCAGCGCCCCACACAGAGGTAGAACATGACTGTAACGACTTTTTCCGAACTTGAACTCGATGAAAGCCTACTGGACGCCCTCCAGGATAAAGGCTTCACTCGCCCGACCGCCATTCAGGCTGCCGCCATTCCGCCTGCCCTCGACGGCCGTGATGTGCTCGGTTCTGCGCCGACAGGCACCGGTAAAACGGCGGCATATCTGCTGCCGGCGTTGCAGCACCTGCTCGACTTCCCACGTAAAAAATCCGGGCCGCCGCGTATTTTGATCCTCACGCCGACCCGTGAGCTGGCGATGCAGGTGGCCGATCATGCCCGCGAACTGGCGAAGCATACCCATCTGGATATCGCGACCATCACTGGCGGCGTTGCGTACATGAACCACGCGGAAGTGTTCAGCGAAAACCAGGATATTGTAGTCGCCACCACCGGGCGCCTGTTGCAGTACATAAAAGAAGAGAACTTTGACTGTCGCGCGGTTGAAACGCTGATCCTCGATGAAGCCGACCGGATGCTCGATATGGGCTTCGCTCAGGATATTGAACACATTGCCGGTGAAACCCGCTGGCGTAAACAGACCATGCTGTTCTCCGCAACGCTGGAAGGCGAGGCGATTAAAGACTTCGCCGAGCGCCTGCTGGAAGACCCGGTAGAGGTTTCCGCCAGCCCCTCTACGCGGGAACGCAAGAAGATCCACCAGTGGTATTACCGTGCGGATAACTACGAACATAAGTTCGAGCTGCTGAAGCACTTACTGAAGCAGGATGACGCCACCCGTACCATCGTGTTTGTTCGCAAGCGCGAGCGCGTGCATGAACTCGCCGAACAACTGCGTCTGGCGGGGATCAGCAACTGCTATCTTGAGGGGGAGATGGCGCAGATCAAGCGTAACGAAGGCATTAAGCGCCTGACCGACGGTCGCGTGAACGTACTGGTCGCGACCGACGTTGCCGCCCGCGGGATCGACATCCCGGACGTCAGTCACGTGATTAACTTCGATATGCCGCGCAGCGGGGATACCTATCTGCACCGAATTGGCCGTACCGGCCGCGCCGGGCGTAAAGGCACCGCCATCTCGCTGGTCGAAGCGCACGATCATCTGCTGATGTTAAAAATTGGGCGTTACATCGAGGAACCGCTGAAAGCGCGCGTGATTGATGAACTTCGCCCGACCACGCGCGCCCCCAGCGAGAAGATGACCGGTAAGCCGTCGAAGAAAGTGCTCGCTAAACGCGCAGAGAAGAAAAAAGAGAAACAAAAAGACGCGCCGCGCGTGAAGAAACGTCACCGCGATACCAAAAACATTGGTAAGCGCCGTAAGCCGAGCGGTACGAGCGTATCGCCGCAGTCAGGTGAAGAATAAAGCAGTCGTTTCTTCAGCAATTAAAGCCGACATCGTTGTCGGCTTTTTTATTGGCAATAAAAAACCCCGGCAGCGTCTTCTGCTACCGGGGTTGTCGAAGGGGCCTGCGCTAAATTATTACAGGCTTTCAGTAAAGGTACGGGCGATAACGTCGCGCTGCTGTTCCGGCGTCAGAGAGTTGAAACGCACGGCATAACCAGAAACACGGATGGTCAGCTGCGGGTATTTTTCCGGATGCTTAACCGCATCTTCCAGCGTTTCACGACGCAGAACGTTAACGTTCAGATGCTGACCGCCTTCCACACGAACTTCCGGCTTCACTTCCATCGGAACTTCGCGATACTCGATGTCACCCAGTTTGTTAACGGCAACCACTTCGTCTTCGGCAAAACCTGCTTTTGCAACGATGCAGCGTGCTTCGCCTTTTTCGCTGTCCAGCAGCCAGAAGGAATTCAGCAGGTCGTCGTTAGCGGCTTTAGTAATCTGGATACCTGTAATCATGTGATGCCTCCCCGGCAAATTATTTGATTAGGGTTGGCCGACGCGCGGCCAATTGGTAAAACCATTGTTGCTTGAGTGTATATATACCCCCCTGACACCCTTGATTCTTTGATTTAAATCAACAAAAACCACACAGCAAGAAGGGTGACATGGCGAATTTATTGCTTTACATCAACTTACGCCCATTGCAGCGCTAAACTTTTTACATAAATTTTCAACTTTCTTCGCTACAGCGCTCACGCTCAGAGGGATGAGCATTTTGCGCAATGGAAAGAAGCAGTTAAGCTATGTTAATTAAAACCTCGCAGGAGAGCGTGATGACCACAACATTAACCTGGCACGATGTGCTGGCTGAAGAGAAGCAGCAGCCCTATTTCGTGAATACGCTGAAAACCGTTGCCACAGAGCGTCAGTCCGGAATAACGATTTATCCGCCGCAAAAAGATGTGTTTAACGCGTTTCGCTTTACCGAACTGGGCGATGTCAAAGTCGTGATCCTTGGACAGGATCCCTATCACGGCCCCGGTCAGGCGCACGGGCTGGCCTTCTCCGTGCGTCCTGGCATCGCGCCGCCGCCATCGCTGGTCAATATGTATAAAGAACTGGAAGGATCGGTTCCCGGTTTTACCCGTCCCGATCACGGCTATCTCGAAAGCTGGGCGCGTCAGGGCGTACTGCTGCTCAATACGGTGTTAACCGTGCGTGCCGGTCAGGCGCACTCTCACGCCAGCCTCGGATGGGAAACATTTACCGATAAAGTGATTAGCCTGATTAATCAGCACCGTGAGGGCGTCGTTTTTCTGCTCTGGGGATCGCATGCGCAGAAAAAAGGAGCGATTATCGACAAACAGCGCCATCACGTGCTGAAAGCGCCTCATCCCTCGCCGCTGTCGGCGCACCGGGGATTCTTTGGCTGCAACCATTTTGCTCTGACGAATGAGTGGCTGCAACAGCATGGCGAGAAGCCAGTCGACTGGACGCCGGTGTTACCGGCTGAGAGTGAGTAAGTCTGTCAGTTCGCGTACAGGCGGATGACGACGCGAAAGCGTCGTGTCCGCCTGCGATATTCTACCCCAACAACGGCCTGTCGTCGGGTATTTCGCCATTACGCTTTGTTCTGGCGCCACCATTCCGCCAGCAGGATGCCGGTGACAACCGAGACGTTGAGGCTTTCGACGTTGCCGGTGCCGTCAATCTTAACGCACAGATCGTCTGGATCGCGCGCCGCATCCGGCAGACCGTCAGCTTCCTGACCTAACACCAGCACCATTTTCTCTGGCAACGCGGTGGCAAACAGCGGTTTGCCGCGATCGCCGGACGTGGTCACGACGGTATAGCCCGCCTGACGGAAATCATCGAGAACGTTAACAATGCTGTCGCCGGTGATCGGCTGCACATGCTCCGCGCCGCCTTCCGCCGTACGAATCGCCGCACCGGACTCCAGCAGCGCCGCATCCTGCACCACCACGCCTTTCACCCCAAAGTGGGCGCAGCTGCGCATCATGCCGCCGAGGTTGTGCGGGTTGGCGATGTTTTCCAGCGCCAGCACGCAGTCCTGCGCCTGCGCGTTCCCGACCCACTGCTTCACCGATGTTCCGTTACGTTTTTTGATCAGGAAACAGACGCCGCCGTGGTGTTCGGTGCCGGAGGCTTTCGCCAGTTCCGCGTCATCAACCACATGATAGGCTTTGCGGTTTGCGGCCATCCAGCGCAGCGCCTCTTTAAAGCGCGGCGTGACGCTCTGAATAAACCATGCGCGGACAATGGCGTCCGGGCGACTCTGGAACAGCGCCTGACAGGCATTCTCACCGTAAACGCGAGTCTCTTCCGCACGCTGACGGCGCAACACTTCAGGGTCGATAAAACTTTTTCCGCTGATCCCGCCGTGATCGGCTTTTTCCGGCGTTTCGTCACCCGGTGCACGGGAAACGGTGCGCCACGGCGACTCTTCGCGCTGGCGTTCGCGGCTCTGCGCGGTTCTTTCATCGCGGGCGGGGCGACGGCCACCGTCAGCACGAGATTTTCCTGGACGTCCTCCCCCTTTCCCGGTACGCGGGTTATAGGTACGTTTATCAGAATCATCATCACTGCGGACATACATCACTTTGACCTTGCCGCTTTTGTTTTTCAATTCATCGTTCATGCTTTTCTCCACCAGCGCTGCGCGAAGCGCGCAGATTACCCGATGTACACTGAGTTAGCCATTATTTCATTTAAAAGCCTGTGACTATTGTACTCATTGAATAAAACGCATTGTTGTTTAAAACGGCCTCATCAATAATATGTAACATATTGGAAACAAACTGGCGTATCCGCCGTACATTATCCCTACTCATTCCGAGGTTAGTTATGAATACCGTTTGTTCCAGCTGCCAGGCCATCAACCGCATTCCCGACGATCGGGTTGAAGATGCGGCAAAATGCGGACGCTGTGGTCACGACCTGTTTGACGGAGAGGTGATCAATGCAACCGGTGAAACGCTGGATAAACTGCTGAAAGACGATTTACCGGTGGTCATCGACTTCTGGGCGCCGTGGTGCGGTCCGTGCCGTAACTTCGCCCCCATCTTTGAGGATGTTGCGGAAGAACGTAGCGGCAAAGTGCGCTTCGTGAAGGTCAACACCGAAGCGGAACGTGAATTAAGCGCTCGCTTCGGTATCCGCAGTATTCCAACCATCATGATCTTCAAAAACGGCCAGGTGGTCGATATGCTCAATGGCGCCGTGCCAAAAGCGCCGTTTGACAGCTGGCTGAACGAATCGCTGTAATCTCTCCGGGGCGCATCTTGTGCCCCGTTTTCACCTCTGCGACAATGGCGTTTTTTCCACGCACTCTCCCATGACTGAAAACGCTGTTCTTCGGCTTCGCGCTGAACGTCTTGCGCGCGCCACGCGCCCTTTTCTCGCCAGAGGTAATCGCATTCGTCGCTGCCAGCGCTGTTTGCTGCCGCTGAAACTGTGCCTGTGCGACACGCTGTCGCCTTCCCGGGCGAACAGCCGTTTCTGTCTGGTGATGTTCGATACCGAGCCCATGAAGCCCAGCAATACCGGGCGACTGATTGCCGATACGCTACCGGATACCACGGCGTTTCAGTGGTCGCGCACCGAGCCGCCGCAGGCGTTACTGGAACTGGTGCAAAACCCGGCGTATCAACCAATGGTTGTTTTTCCCGCCTCTTACGCCGGAGAAGAACGGGAAGTGATCTCCTCCCCGCCCACAGGCAAGCCGCCGCTGTTTATTATGCTGGACGGCACCTGGCCGGAAGCGCGCAAAATGTTCCGCAAAAGCCCCTATCTCGACCACCTGCCGGTGATTTCCGTCGATCTGTCGCGCCTGTCAACTTACCGCCTGCGGGAAGTCCATGCCGAGGGGCAATATTGCACCGCCGAAGTGGCTATCGCCCTGCTGGATCTGGCTGGCGATACGCAAGCAGCGGGCGCGCTTGGTAAGCATTTTACCCGCTTTAAAACCCGCTATCTGGCAGGAAAAACGCAACATCAGGGAAGCGTCACAGCAGAATCAGCAGAAAGCGTTTAAAATCATTCGGTCACTTCTGTGTAAGGGAAACCGATATGAGTCAGCGAGGGCTGGAAGCGCTACTGCGACCAAAATCGATAGCCGTGATCGGCGCATCGATGAAACCCAATCGGGCGGGTTACCTGATGATGCGCAATCTGCTGGCGGGCGGTTTTAACGGTCCGGTGCTGCCGGTGACGCCAGCCTGGAAAGCAGTATTAGGCGTGCTGGCCTGGCCGGACGTCGCCAGCCTCCCTTTCACGCCGGATCTCGCCGTGCTTTGCACCAATGCCAGCCGTCATCTGGCGCTGCTGGAGGCGCTGGGAGAGAAAGGCTGCAAAACCTGCATTATTCTTTCCGCGCCCGCCTCTTTACATCACGAACTGATGACATGCGCCGCGCGTTACAAAATGCGCCTGCTCGGTCCCAACAGCCTGGGGCTTCTCGCCCCCTGGCAGGGGCTGAACGCCAGCTTTTCCCCGGTACCGATTAAACGCGGCAAACTGGCGTTTATTTCCCAGTCCGCTGCGGTTTCCAATACCATCCTCGACTGGGCGCAGCAGAGAGAGATGGGCTTCTCTTATTTTATTGCGCTCGGCGATAGCCTGGATATTGATGTTGATGAGCTGCTGGACTATCTCGCCCGCGACAGCAAAACCAGTGCCATTCTGCTCTATCTGGAACATCTCAGCGACGCCCGACGGTTTGTCTCCGCCGCCCGCAGCGCCTCGCGCAATAAACCCATCCTGGTCATTAAAAGCGGTCGCAGCCCGGCCGCCCAGCGTTTATTACACACCAGCTCCGGGATGGATCCGGCATGGGATGCGGCGATTCAGCGCGCCGGTCTGCTGCGCGTTCAGGACACCCACGAACTGTTTTCGGCGGTGGAAACGCTGAGCCATATGCGCCCTTTACGCGGCGACAGACTGATGATTATCAGCAATGGCGCGGCCCCCGCGGCGCTGGCGCTTGACGAACTGTGGTCGCGCAACGGCAAACTGGCAACGCTGAGCGAAGCAACCAGCCAGCAGTTGCGGGACGTGCTGCCTTCGCACGTTGAAATCGCCAATCCCCTCGATCTACGCGACGACGCCAGTATTGAACATTACACCAGAACGCTGGATCTGCTGCTCGCCAGTCAGGATTTCGACGCGCTGATGGTTATTCACTCGCCCAGCGCCACCGCGCCCGGCACCGAAAGCGCCCAGGCGCTGATCGAAACCGTGAAGCGCCACCCGCGCGGCAAATTTGTTTCGTTGCTGACCAACTGGTGCGGAGAATTTTCTTCTCAGGAAGCCCGTCGACTGTTCAGCGAAGCCGGTCTGCCCACCTATCGCACGCCGGAAGGCACGATCACCGCATTTATGCACATGGTGGAATACCGGCGTAACCAGAAGCAGCTGCGGGAGACACCGGCTCTGCCCAGTAACTTGACCGCCAATACCGCCCAGGCCCATGACCTGTTACAACAGGCGATTGCGGAAGGGGCGACGTCGCTGGATACCCACGAAGTCCAGCCTATCCTGCAGGCCTATGGTTTGCATACGCTTCCTACGTGGATTGCCAGCGACAGCGCCGAAGCGGTACATATTGCCGAGCAGATTGGCTATCCGGTTGCCCTAAAGCTGCGCTCCCCCGACATTCCGCACAAGTCGGAAGTTCAGGGCGTGATGCTTTACCTGCGCACGGCGAATGAAGTTCAGCAGGCTGCGAATGCGATTTTCGATCGCGTGAAGATGGCCTGGCCACAGGCGCGTATCCACGGACTGCTGGTACAAAGCATGGCGAACCGCGCGGGCGCGCAGGAGCTACGGGTTGTTGTCGAGCACGATCCGGTATTCGGCCCGCTGATTATGCTGGGAGAAGGCGGCGTGGAATGGCATCCGGAAGAACAGGCCGTCGTCGCACTTCCGCCGCTGAACATGAACCTCGCCCGTTATCTGGTGATTCAGGGTATTAAGAGTAAGAAGATCCGCGGGCGCAGCGCGCTGCGTCCGCTGGATATCGCCGGTTTAAGCCAGCTGCTGGTGCAGGTGTCGAATCTGATTGTCGATTGCCCGGAGATCCAGCGTCTGGATATGCATCCGCTGCTGGCCTCCGCCGGGGAGTTTACCGCGCTGGACGTCACGCTGGAGATCGCGCCATTCGAAGGCGATAATGAAAGCCGCCTTGCCGTACGCCCTTATCCTCATCAGCTTGAAGAGTGGGTGGAGATGAAAAACGGCGAGCGCTGCCTGTTCCGGCCTATTCTGCCGGAAGATGAACCTCAGCTTCAGCAGTTCATTTCCCGGGTCACCAAAGAAGATCTTTATTACCGCTATTTCAGTGAGATCAATGAATTTACCCACGAAGATTTAGCTAACATGACGCAGATCGACTACGATCGGGAAATGGCGTTTGTCGCCGTAAGACGCGCTGAGCACTCGGAAGAAATTCTTGGCGTCACGCGGGCGATCTCCGATCCGGATAATATTGATGCGGAATTCGCCGTGCTGGTCCGTTCAGATCTCAAAGGGTTAGGGCTGGGTCGTCGGTTACTGGAAAAGTTGATTACCTATACACGGGATCACGGATTAAGACGCCTGAATGGTATTACGATGCCCAATAATCGCGGCATGGTGGCGCTGGCCCGTAAGCTCGGTTTCAGCGTTGATATTCAGCTTGAAGAGGGTATCGTTGGGCTAACGCTGAATCTCGCGCCGCCTGAGGAATCGTGAGTAAGGTACTGGAAATGTTGACCACTTTAACGGGGACGGTGTTATCATTGCCCGCTTATGTCGTCTGCATAGCACAGAGGACCCTTCAATGAACAGAGAAGAAATGCACTGTGATGTTGTCAAAATTTAAGCGTAATAAGCATCAACAACACCTTGCCCAACTACCGAAAATTTCTCAATCCGTTGCTGATGTCAATTTCTTTTATGCTCCCGCTGATTTCCGGGAGGCTCTGCTGGAGAAAATAGCCAGCGCGAAGCGACGCATTTGCATTGTTGCCCTGTATCTGGAGCAGGATGACGGCGGCAAAGGCGTACTTGACGCGCTTTACGAGGCGAAACGGCAGCGTCCTGAACTGGATGTCCGGGTGCTTGTCGACTGGCATCGCGCGCAGCGCGGGCGCATTGGCGCTGCCGCATCCAACACTAATGCCGACTGGTATTGCCGGATGGCGCAGGAGAATCCGGGCGTGGACGTACCGGTGTATGGCGTGCCGATTAATACCCGTGAAGCGCTCGGCGTCCTGCATTTCAAGGGCTTTATTATTGATGACAGCGTACTGTACAGCGGCGCCAGCCTGAACGATGTCTATCTGCATCAGCATGATAAATATCGCTATGACCGCTACCATCTGATTCGCAATGCCCGAATGTCCGACATTATGTTTGAGTGGGTCAACCAGAACCTGATGCACGGACGGGGCGTGAATCGTCTGGATGATACTCAGCGCCCGAAAAGCCCGGAAATTAAAAACGACATTCGCCTGTATCGTCAGGAGTTACGCGATGCGGCTTACCATTTCCAGGGCGATGCCGATAACGAGCAGCTCTCCGTGACGCCGTTAGTGGGTCTGGGAAAATCCAGCCAGCTGAATAAAACCATCTTCCATTTGATGCCCTGCGCGGAACAGAAGCTCACAATTTGTACTCCCTATTTCAACCTGCCGGCCATTCTGGTGCGCAATATTATTCAGCTGCTGCGCGAAGGGAAAAAAGTGGAGATCATTGTCGGCGATAAAACGGCGAACGACTTTTACATCCCGGAAAACGAGCCGTTTAAAATCATCGGCGCGCTGCCGTATCTCTACGAGATTAACCTGCGGCGCTTCCTGAGCCGTTTACAGTATTATGTGAATACCGACCAGTTAATCGTCCGCCTGTGGAAAGATGAGGATAACTCCTATCATCTCAAAGGCATGTGGGTTGATGATAACTGGATGCTGCTGACCGGCAATAACCTTAATCCGCGCGCCTGGCGGCTGGATCTGGAAAACGCGATCCTGATCCACGATCCGAAGCAAGAACTGGCGGCGCAGCGGGAGAAAGAGCTGGAGCTGATCCGCACCCATACAACGATCGTGAAGCACTATCGCGATCTGCAGAGCATTGCCGACTATCCGGTAAAAGTGCGCAAACTCATCCGTCGACTGCGCCGGATTCGCATCGACAGGCTGATCAGCCGTATACTGTAATGTAAACCCCGTCCTGCACGTAATGCCGTTCACTTAAGCGGTGCGGCATTGCGTTTCACCGGATAACGGGTTTTTGATATCTTAACCGCCCTCGGCCTTGATGGTCGGGGGCGTTTTGTTATGAACACCGCTTCCAGAGCCCCCCGCAGATGCTCCAGCCGTTTCGGGATGGTCCCCGGTGACACCGTATTTCCCAGCACTATCATTTCTGTGGCGATAAACTGGAACGCGAACTTAAAGCTGATTTCCGACGCCGCTTTTTTGTGTTTCTCCGTTGCTTTTGTTGCCTCACGCCGTATCAGATTATAAGCCAGCAACATGCCCCACACCTCCTGTTCCAGCAACTCAACCTTCCGGCTTCTCAGTACCAGAGCGTTATTCAGCAGGCTGCTTTTCAGGTTTCTGAACCCGACTTCGATTTCCCATCTTGAGTGATAAAGCTCTGCCACCTCTCTGGCCTTATAACGGTCTGCCTGAAGTGACGTCAGGACCGTTTTTTCCACTCCGTTCAGTTCATAAGTTACCGCCCGCGCATACCAGTATTCCGGCAGCGAAGGATTCTTTTTCCTTGCCTGTGGTGACACTTTCAGTTTCAGAAGCCGGTCTCCGGGACCGTAACTTTCTTCCGTTTCTGCTGCGATATTCTTCCAGGCGGGCAGCAGCCAGTGGCGGTTACAACCCTGCCGGTTCAGCGACAGCAACAGGTCTGCGCTGTAGAACAGCTTGTCAAACAGCGTAATGGAGTTATCCGGAATGGTGACGAGCATTGAGTGGGCCAGCAGGGTTTCGCTCCGTCGGTAAGGCGCGGTCGCGGCATCCAGCAGAATGTGACTACCCAGGTTCATTAAAGCCACCAGACGCATTACCGGGTATGCGCTTTGCCGCTCAGTGGATGTGTTGGCAGAGCCATAATGTTCACGCAGCTCAGGTTCATCAGGTGTCCTGAACTGTGCGCCATCGATGGCAAAAAGTTGCAGGCCATGCCAGTCATCTTTCTGGTAACGCTCAGTTCCCCATGTCTGCGCGGTCTGGCGGAAAAGCCATTCCACCGGTGCAGCACCCACGCGCTGACGCGCCTGGGTGACAGCGCTGCGGGCCAGCAGGTTCATCCCCGCTTCACCATCCGCGCTCAGGTTCAGACGACGAACCACATCGGTAATCGACTCATTACGGAAGAAGGCCATAGCCACGACCATCCAGATAACCATGTCGCCAGGTAAACGACGGCGGCGAACGGTCGCATGTGCAGAAAGAGTCAGGCAGTGTTGTATCCATTCGACGGGAAGATGCTGAGCAAACAGTTGTGCAGAAGGGGGCGGCATCAGCGGATGGTCGCTGAAATCGAGCAGGTCATTGAGAAGTGGCATAAGAAAACGGCTCCCTGTTGTGGAAGCCGTTATAGTGCCGCAGATTAAGGATCGGTCAACCGATCCTTAACTGATCGGCATTACGTCCTGCACGGGGTTTTCTCTATGAGGGTCACGATGCGCGTTATTCTTCTTCTGAGCGCTTTTCTTCTTTCAGGATGTAGCCATCTGGCTCAGGACAGCTGGCGCGGGCAGGATAAAGCGCAGCATTTTATCGCCTCTGCGATGCTGTCCGCAGCCGGTAACGAATACGCTCACCATCAGGGTATGAGCCGGGATCGCAGCGCCGCCTTCGGCCTGATGTTCTCAATCAGCCTTGGCGCATCAAAAGAGCTGTGGGACAGCCGCCCCGCGGGGAGCGGCTGGAGCTGGAAGGATTTCGCATGGGACGTCGCCGGTGCGACCACCGGCTATGCCGTCTGGCAAATGGCGCATAACTAGAGGCGCAGACCTTTACCTTTGCGATGCAGCGTCAGCGAAACAAAAAACGCCACAACCGCCATCACGGTGACATACCAGAAAAAGGAGGTTTCCATGCCCACGGATTTCAGCGACAGCGCGACATATTCCGCAGAGCCGCCAAACAGCGCATTAGCGACCGCATAGGAGAGACCGACCCCTAACGCACGAACCTGCGCCGGGAACATTTCCGCTTTCAGAATGCCGCTAATTGAGGTGTAGAAACTGACAATCAGCAGCGCGCACATCACCAGCGCGAAGGCCGCATAGGGCGAACTGACATTCTGTAGCGCCGTCAAAATAGGGACCGTGAACAGGGTTGCCAGAGCGCCAAAGCACAGCATGGAGGTACGGCGGCCAATTTTATCCGACAGCGCGCCAAACAGCGGTTGCACAAGCATGTATACAAACAGCGCTGCCGTCATAATCCCGCTGGCTACGTTGGCATGCATGCCTGCGGTGTTTACCAGGTATTTCTGCATGTAGGTGGTGAAGGTATAGAAGCACAGCGATCCTGCCGCGGTAAATCCAAGCACCATGATAAATGCTTTACGATTACGCCATAGCCCTTTCAGCGACCCGGCCTCTTTTAAGGCGCGCGTTTCCTGCTTTGAGGTTTCATCCAGTTGGCGACGCAGCCAAAGCGCAACCACGGCCAGCACCGCCCCTAAGGCGAAGGGAATACGCCAGCCCCACTCTCTGAGCGCAGCGTCTTCCAACGTATGCTGTAAAACAACCACGACTAACAGCGCCAACAGCTGTCCGCCAATCAGCGTCACATACTGGAAAGATGCATAAAAGCCCTTGCGCCCTTCGACAGCCACTTCACTCATATAGGTTGCGCTGGTGCCGTATTCGCCACCAACGGATAACCCCTGAAATAAGCGCGCCAGCAGCAGCAGCGACGGTGCCCAGGTGCCAATCGTCTCATAGCCTGGCAGGCAGGCGATGACCAGCGATCCCATACACATCATACAAACAGATAAAAGCATGGATTTTTTACGTCCGTGCTTATCGGCAATCCGACCAAACAGCCATCCGCCGATGGGGCGCATTAAAAATCCGGCGGCAAAAACGCCAGCGGTTTGTAAAAGTTGAGTGGTGGTATTTCCTGAAGGGAAGAAGATGTGTGCAAAATAGAGGGAACAGAACGAATAGACGTAGAAATCAAACCATTCAACCAGATTCCCGGATGAGGCGCCTACAATTGCCCATACGCGACGACGGGTATCACTGTCGGTCAGCGACCCGCTCGCAGTTACACTGCTTTCAGTCATTAGAATTGTACTCCTGCCAAAGAGCTGATTATGCTCATCAATTGTGTTTGCTGTCTTTTTAGTAAAGGAAATGTTATGCAGTTGTTATATTCAATTATGTGACACGGATCGAGGATTTAATGCGTAATGGTGGAAATTAGGAGGAAACCCAAAGAATTAGCAACCGCTCCCAGGCCGATCGGGCCGGGTAAGATGGTGCCTCACCCGTAGGCCGGATAAGGCGAAGCCGCCATCCGGCATCATGACGTGGGCGTGCCTGATGGCGCTGCGCCTGTCAGGCCAGCGGCAAAAACGCAAAAAGCCCATCCGTCAGGATGAGCTCTTCACCTTAATTAATGCCTGGCAGTTCCCTACTCTCGCATGGGAGACCCCACACTACCATCGGCGCTACGGCGTTTCACTTCTGAGTTCGGCATGGGGTCAGGTGGGACCACCGCGCTACGGCCGCCAGGCAAATTCTGGGTCAGAAACGAATCTTTTTCACTGATGCTGCGTTACCTGCGCTCGTAAAGTCAGTCACATACTTCAGTATGCTCCTTCCTTTCCTTCGCTTGCCGCCTTGCCTCAGCGCAAAATCTTTCGTTTCCGCTAATCTGTATCAAACTGAATATTGTCTGTTTCTCTCAACCGCCAAAACATCTTCGGCGTTGTAAGGTTAAGCCTCACGGTTCATTAGTACCGGTTAGCTCAACGCATCGCTGCGCTTACACACCCGGCCTATCAACGTCGTCGTCTTCAACGTTCCTTCAGGAGACTCAAGGTCTCAGGGAGAACTCATCTCGGGGCAAGTTTCGTGCTTAGATGCTTTCAGCACTTATCTCTTCCGCATTTAGCTACCGGGCAGTGCCATTGGCATGACAACCCGAACACCAGTGATGCGTCCACTCCGGTCCTCTCGTACTAGGAGCAGCCCCCCTCAGTTCTCCAGCGCCCACGGCAGATAGGGACCGAACTGTCTCACGACGTTCTAAACCCAGCTCGCGTACCACTTTAAATGGCGAACAGCCATACCCTTGGGACCTACTTCAGCCCCAGGATGTGATGAGCCGACATCGAGGTGCCAAACACCGCCGTCGATATGAACTCTTGGGCGGTATCAGCCTGTTATCCCCGGAGTACCTTTTATCCGTTGAGCGATGGCCCTTCCATTCAGAACCACCGGATCACTATGACCTGCTTTCGCACCTGCTCGCGCCGTCACGCTCGCAGTCAAGCTGGCTTATGCCATTGCACTAACCTCCTGATGTCCGACCAGGATTAGCCAACCTTCGTGCTCCTCCGTTACTCTTTAGGAGGAGACCGCCCCAGTCAAACTACCCACCAGACACTGTCCGCAACCCCGATAAGGGGCCAACGTTAGAACACCAGCCATTAAAGGGTGGTATTTCAAGGACGGCTCCGTGCAGACTGGCGTCCGCACTTCAAAGCCTCCCACCTATCCTGCACATCAAGGACCAGTGTTCAGTGTCAAGCTATAGTAAAGGTTCACGGGGTCTTTCCGTCTTGCCGCGGGTACACTGCATCTTCACAGCGAGTTCAATTTCACTGAGTCTCGGGTGGAGACAGCCTGGCCATCATTACGCCATTCGTGCAGGTCGGAACTTACCCGACAAGGAATTTCGCTACCTTAGGACCGTTATAGTTACGGCCGCCGTTTACCGGGGCTTCGATCAAGAGCTTCTCCGCGAGGATAACCCCATCAATTAACCTTCCGGCACCGGGCAGGCGTCACACCGTATACGTCCACTTTCGTGTTTGCACAGTGCTGTGTTTTTAATAAACAGTTGCAGCCAGCTGGTATCTTCGACTGGTTTCAGCTCCGTGAGCAAGTCACTTCACCTACGCGCCAGCGTGCCTTCTCCCGAAGTTACGGCACCATTTTGCCTAGTTCCTTCACCCGAGTTCTCTCAAGCGCCTTGGTATTCTCTACCTGACCACCTGTGTCGGTTTGGGGTACGATTTCGTGTTACCTGATGCTTAGAGGCTTTTCCTGGAAGCAGGGCATTTGTCACTTCAGCACCGTAGTGCCTCGTCATCACGCCTCAGTGTTAAAGTGAACCGGATTTACCTGGAACACACACCTGCACGCTTAAACCGGGACAACCGTCGCCCGGCCGACATAGCCTTCTCCGTCCCCCCTTCGCAGTAACACCAAGTACAGGAATATTAACCTGTTTCCCATCGACTACGCCTTTCGGCCTCGCCTTAGGGGTCGACTCACCCTGCCCCGATTAACGTTGGACAGGAACCCTTGGTCTTCCGGCGAGCGGGCTTTTCATCCGCTTTATCGTTACTTATGTCAGCATTCGCACTTCTGATACCTCCAGCATGCCTCACGGCACACCTTCAACGGCTTACAGAACGCTCCCCTACCCAACGAACGTATCCTTAAACCGACTCGACTTTGTATACGCTTTGACGTCGCTTCGCTCCGTCAATCGTAAGACGCTGAATCGCTTTAAGTGATACGTTCGCTGCCGCAGCTTCGGTGCATGGTTTAGCCCCGTTACATCTTCCGCGCAGGCCGACTCGACCAGTGAGCTATTACGCTTTCTTTAAATGATGGCTGCTTCTAAGCCAACATCCTGGCTGTCTGAGCCTTCCCACATCGTTTCCCACTTAACCATGACTTTGGGACCTTAGCTGGCGGTCTGGGTTGTTTCCCTCTTCACGACGGACGTTAGCACCCGCCGTGTGTCTCCCGTGATAACATTCTCCGGTATTCGCAGTTTGCATCGGGTTGGTAAGCCGGGATGGCCCCCTAGCCGAAACAGTGCTCTACCCCCGGAGATGAATTCACGAGGCGCTACCTAAATAGCTTTCGGGGAGAACCAGCTATCTCCCGGTTTGATTGGCCTTTCACCCCCAGCCACAGGTCATCCGCTAATTTTTCAACATTAGTCGGTTCGGTCCTCCAGTTAGTGTTACCCAACCTTCAACCTGCCCATGGCTAGATCACCGGGTTTCGGGTCTATACCCTGCAACTTAACGCCCAATTAAGACTCGGTTTCCCTCCGGCTCCCCTATTCGGTTAACCTTGCTACAGAATATAAGTCGCTGACCCATTATACAAAAGGTACGCAGTCACCCCATAAAGAGGCTCCCACTGCTTGTACGTACACGGTTTCAGGTTCTTTTTCACTCCCCTCGCCGGGGTTCTTTTCGCCTTTCCCTCACGGTACTGGTTCACTATCGGTCAGTCAGGAGTATTTAGCCTTGGAGGATGGTCCCCCCATATTCAGACAGGATACCACGTGTCCCGCCCTACTCATCGAGCTCACAGCCTGTGCGTTTTCGTGTACGGGACTTTCACCCTGTACCGTGCGACTTTCCAGACGCTTCCACTAACACACAAGCTGATTCAGGCTCTGGGCTCCTCCCCGTTCGCTCGCCGCTACTGGGGGAATCTCGGTTGATTTCTTTTCCTCGGGGTACTTAGATGTTTCAGTTCCCCCGGTTCGCCTCGTTAACCTATGTATTCAGTTAACGATGATGCACCGTGGTGCACCGGGTTTCCCCATTCGGACATCGCCGGGTCAAAGGTTCATATCACCTCGCCGGCGCTTTTCGCAGATTAGCACGTCCTTCATCGCCTCTGACTGCCAGGGCATCCACCGTGTACGCTTGTTCGCTTAACCTCACAACCCGAAGATGTCTTTCTCTGTCCGGTTCGTTGCGCATCGTGAATACTGCGTTGTTCCGTACTCGCGATGCTCATGGACACTGAGTCCACTGCGCTCGCTGCGTGCGGTACGCCTTGTCTTCACTTCGCTCACGTCACCTTTTACAGTTGTCTTCATGATTGCGAAATTGAGAGACTCACGAACAACTCTCGTTGTTCTGTGTTTCAATTTTCAGCTTGATCCAGATTTTTAAAGAGCAAATATCTCAAACATCACCCGAAGATGAGTTTTGAGATACGGTTGGCAACGCCTTTCACACATTGGCCTGCAAGTGGCGTCCCCTAGGGGATTCGAACCCCTGTTACCGCCGTGAAAGGGCGGTGTCCTGGGCCTCTAGACGAAGGGGACACGAAAATTGCTTATCACGCGCTGCGTGATATTTTCGTGTAGGGTGAGCTTTCATTAATAGAAAGCGAGCGGCCTTATTTCATTCAGCCTCACTCCCAACGCGTAAACGCCTTGCTTCTTTACTTTCATCAGACAATCTGTGTGGACACTACAAAGGCAGGTTCTTTAAGGTAAGGAGGTGATCCAACCGCAGGTTCCCCTACGGTTACCTTGTTACGACTTCACCCCAGTCATGAATCACAAAGTGGTAAGCGCCCTCCCGGAGGTTAAGCTACCTACTTCTTTTGCAACCCACTCCCATGGTGTGACGGGCGGTGTGTACAAGGCCCGGGAACGTATTCACCGTGGCATTCTGATCCACGATTACTAGCGATTCCGACTTCATGGAGTCGAGTTGCAGACTCCAATCCGGACTACGACATACTTTATGAGGTCCGCTTGCTCTCGCGAGGTCGCTTCTCTTTGTATATGCCATTGTAGCACGTGTGTAGCCCTGGTCGTAAGGGCCATGATGACTTGACGTCATCCCCACCTTCCTCCAGTTTATCACTGGCAGTCTCCTTTGAGTTCCCGGCCGGACCGCTGGCAACAAAGGATAAGGGTTGCGCTCGTTGCGGGACTTAACCCAACATTTCACAACACGAGCTGACGACAGCCATGCAGCACCTGTCTCAGAGTTCCCGAAGGCACCAATCCATCTCTGGAAAGTTCTCTGGATGTCAAGACCAGGTAAGGTTCTTCGCGTTGCATCGAATTAAACCACATGCTCCACCGCTTGTGCGGGCCCCCGTCAATTCATTTGAGTTTTAACCTTGCGGCCGTACTCCCCAGGCGGTCTACTTAACGCGTTAGCTCCGGAAGCCACGCCTCAGGGGCACAACCTCCAAGTAGACATCGTTTACGGCGTGGACTACCAGGGTATCTAATCCTGTTTGCTCCCCACGCTTTCGCACCTGAGCGTCAGTCTTCGTCCAGGGGGCCGCCTTCGCCACCGGTATTCCTCCAGATCTCTACGCATTTCACCGCTACACCTGGAATTCCACCCCCCTCTACGAGACTCAAGCCTGCCAGTTTCGAATGCAGTTCCCAGGTTGAGCCCGGGGATTTCACATCCGACTTGACAGACCGCCTGCGTGCGCTTTACGCCCAGTAATTCCGATTAACGCTTGCACCCTCCGTATTACCGCGGCTGCTGGCACGGAGTTAGCCGGTGCTTCTTCTGCGGGTAACGTCAATGAAAATGGTTATTAACCATTCCCCCTTCCTCCCCGCTGAAAGTACTTTACAACCCGAAGGCCTTCTTCATACACGCGGCATGGCTGCATCAGGCTTGCGCCCATTGTGCAATATTCCCCACTGCTGCCTCCCGTAGGAGTCTGGACCGTGTCTCAGTTCCAGTGTGGCTGGTCATCCTCTCAGACCAGCTAGGGATCGTCGCCTTGGTGAGCCGTTACCTCACCAACAAGCTAATCCCATCTGGGCACATCCGGTGGCAAGAGGCCCGAAGGTCCCCCTCTTTGGTCTTGCGACGTTATACGGTATTAGCTACCGTTTCCAGTAGTTATCCCCCTCCACCGGGCAGTTTCCCAGACATTACTCACCCGTCCGCCACTCGTCAGCAAAGCAGCAAGCTGCTTCCTGTTACCGTTCGACTTGCATGTGTTAGGCCTGCCGCCAGCGTTCAATCTGAGCCATGATCAAACTCTTCAATTTAAGTTTGATGCTCGTGAATTAAACTTCGTAATGAATTACGTGTTCACTCTTCGAGACTTGGTATTCATTTTTCGTCTTGCGACGTCAAGAATCCATGTCACTTTGAGTGCCCACACAGATTGTCTGATAAATTGTTAAAGAGCAGTGCCGCTTCGCTTTTTCTCAGCGGCGCGGGGTGTGCATAATACGCTTTCCCGTCTCAGAGTCAAGCATTTATTTTGTGCTTTTCTCCGTGAGGTTCCTCTCAGAACCCCGCTGACCCGGCGGCCTGTGTGCCGTTGTTCCGTGTCAGTGGTGGCGCATTATAGGGAGTTATTCCGGGCTGACAAGACAAAAATACAAAAAAGTCATTAACCGCTCATTTTCCAGGCAATCACCCCATAAAAAGCGCATTTCAGCCTGGTTTTTAATCAAAAACGGCTCCGGAAGGAGCCGTCAGATATTTCACAGTCTGTTATTGCACTGCCACAATCTTTTCACCATTCGCTTCCAGACGAATGGTTTTGCCTGGAATTAACTCACCCGACAGGATTTGCTGTGCCAGTGGGTTTTCGATCTGCTGCTGAATAGCGCGTTTCAACGGACGCGCGCCATACACCGGATCGTAACCATTTGCGCTAAGCAGTTTCAGTGCCTCATCAGAAATGTGGATTTCATAACCGCGCTCTTCCAGACGTTTGTACAGACGCTGCAGCTGGATCTTCGCAATCGAGGCGATGTGCTGTTCACCCAGCGGATGGAACACAACAACTTCATCAATACGGTTAATGAACTCCGGACGGAAGTTGTGGCTTACTACGCCCAGTACCATCTCTTTCATATGGCTGTAGTCCAGTTCGCCGAAACGCTCCTGAATCAGATCGGAGCCTAGGTTAGAGGTCATAATAACCACCGTATTGCGGAAATCGACCGTTCTCCCCTGCCCGTCAGTCAGGCGTCCGTCATCAAGTACCTGCAGCAGAATGTTGAATACATCCGGATGCGCTTTTTCCACTTCATCTAACAGGATGACCGAATAAGGACGACGCCGTACCGCTTCCGTCAGGTAACCGCCCTCTTCATAACCGACATATCCCGGAGGCGCGCCGACCAGACGAGACACGGAGTGTTTCTCCATAAACTCGGACATATCAATACGCACCATCGCGTCATCGCTATCGAACATAAAGTTCGCCAGCGCTTTACACAGTTCCGTTTTCCCTACCCCGGTTGGCCCCAGGAACAGGAAAGAACCGATTGGACGATTGGGATCCGCCAGCCCCGCGCGGCTACGACGAATCGCGTTCGATACCGCTTCCACCGCTTCGTTCTGTCCGATAACGCGGCTGTGCAACTCCTGCTCCATCCGCAGCAGTTTTTCACGTTCGCCTTCCAGCATTCTCGATACCGGAATGCCGGTCCAGCGCGCCAGTACTTCGGCGATTTCCGCATCGGTCACTTTATTACGCAGCAGGCGCATCGTTTTTCCTTCGGACTGGGTGGCAGCCTCAAGCTGCTTCTCCAGTTCGGGGATTTTGCCGTACTGCAGTTCTGACATCCGCGCCAGGTCGCCCACGCGACGCGCCTGCTCAATCGCGATCTTCGCCTGTTCCAGCTCGGCTTTAATGGTCTGCGTGCCGGAGAGCGAGGCTTTTTCCGCTTTCCATTCTTCTTCTAACTCAGAGTACTGACGCTCTTTGTCATTCAGTTCTTCGTTGAGCATGTCGAGACGTTTTTTACTCGCCTCATCAGACTCTTTCATTAACGCCTGCTGCTCCAGCTTGAGCTGGATGATACGGCGGTCGAGTCTGTCGAGTTCTTCCGGCTTCGAGTCGATCTGCATACGAATGCTGGATGCGGCCTCGTCGATCAGGTCGATGGCTTTATCCGGCAGCTGGCGATCGGCGATATAGCGATGAGACAGCGTCGCCGCCGCGACAATCGCCGGGTCGGTAATCTGCACGTGGTGGTGCAGTTCGTAACGCTCTTTCAGGCCACGCAGGATCGCGATGGTGTCTTCCACCGACGGTTCGGCAACAAAGACCTTCTGGAAACGACGCTCCAGCGCCGCATCTTTTTCGATGTACTGACGGTACTCATCCAGGGTAGTGGCGCCCACGCAGTGCAGTTCGCCACGCGCCAGCGCTGGCTTCAGCATGTTGCCGGCGTCCATTGCGCCATCGGCTTTCCCGGCGCCAACCATGGTGTGCAGCTCATCGATAAACAGGATCACGTTGCCTTCCTGTTTCGCGAGATCGTTCAGTACGCCTTTTAAGCGTTCTTCAAATTCGCCGCGGTATTTCGCCCCGGCCACCAGCGCGCCCATATCCAGCGCCAGCACGCGACGGCCTTTTAAGCCTTCCGGCACTTCGCCATTAATGATCCGCTGCGCCAGCCCTTCCACAATAGCGGTTTTACCAACGCCGGGCTCACCGATCAGTACCGGGTTGTTTTTGGTGCGCCGTTGCAGTACCTGAATGGTACGGCGAATTTCTTCATCACGGCCAATCACCGGGTCGAGCTTGCCCTGCTCGGCGCGCTCGGTCAGATCGACCGTATATTTTTTCAAGGCCTGACGTTGGTCTTCAGCCCCCTGGTCGTTCACGCTTTCACCTCCGCGCATTTGTTCGATTGCCTGAGAGATACTGGCGGTCGTCGCCCCCGCCGATTTCAGTAAATCGGCCAGCGTGCCGCGGGACTCAAGCGCCGCCAGAACGAACAATTCCGACGAAATAAAATTGTCCCCTCGTTTTTGCGCCAGCTTGTCGCAAAGGTTGAGGACGCGCACCAGATCCTGCGACGGCTGTACGTCGCCGCCGGTGCCTTCCACCTGCGGTAAACGACTCAGCGCCTGATCGATGGCGGTGCGTAACTGGCCTGCGTTAATACCGGCAGACGTTAATAAAGGACGAACCGAGCCCCCTTCCTGATTCAGCAAGGCGCTCATTAAGTGCAAAGGTTCGATAAACTGGTTGTCGTGCCCCAGTGCGAGCGACTGGGCATCGGCAAGAGCAAGCTGGAATTTGTTGGTAAGACGATCCAGACGCATAACTCCTCCCATAACAGGTCAAAATTGCTACTGGAGATTAAATGAGGTCATCCCTCAATTATTCAAGGTGAATGACCTGAATTATGTGAAAAGAAAATTACGCGTACCGGATCGTCTTGATTCTTTAGGTTATATCAGCCAAATGAAACTTGCCATACGCCCGGTGGTCTTGTCGCGACGATAAGAGAAGAAAGTCTCATTTTCACTAAAAGTACAGCGGTCACCGCCGAAAATTTGTTCAACGCCGACATTTGCCAGTCGCTGGCGGGCAAGCTGATAAATATTCGCCAGATATTTTTCGCCGCGCGGCAGAAAGGCTTCCTGCGCTCTGGCGTCTTTTTCGATAAACGCTTCGCGCACCTCAGGCCCCACTTCAAAGGCCGTGGGACCAATCGCCGGACCTAACCAGGCAAGAATGTTCTCAGGCTTATCGTTGAAGCAGACGAGCGTCTCTTCCAGTACGCCTTCACACAACCCGCGCCAGCCCGCATGGGCCGCCGCCACTTCCGTTCCCGCCCGATTGCAAAACAACACGGGCAGGCAGTCTGCGGTCATGACCGCGCACACGGTTCCCCGCCTGTTGCTGTAAGACGCATCCGCCCGCTTCGAGGCGTAAGGCCCACCGGTCAGTTTCAGCACATTCTTGCCGTGAACCTGCTCCAGCCAGACCGGTGAGGAGGGCAGATTGCCCGCAGCAAACAGGCGGTTACGGTTCTCCTCAACATGTTCCGGATTGTCGCCGCAGTGGGCGCCCAGATTCAATGCGTCATACGGCGGCAAACTGACGCCGCCGGTACGAGTCGAACTACATGCCGCCACGCCTTCCGGCAGCGGCCACTGCGGGACAATCAGCATACTCATAGCCAGGCCACGTCATCCTTATGTTCTTCGAAATCGGCGCGCATCGCGTCGATCAGCTCAACCATATCCTGCGGGATCGGCGCATGCCATTCCATTTCGATACCGGAAACGGGATGGTACAAACGCAGCATTGTGGCGTGCAGCGCCTGGCGATCGAACTTGCGCAGCGTGGAGATAAACGCCTCCGACGCCCCTTTCGGCGGACGCGGGCGGCCGCCATAAACCGGATCGCCCACCAGCGGATGGGTAATATGCGCCATGTGCACGCGGATCTGGTGGGTACGCCCGGTTTCCAGACGCAGCCTGAGACGCGTGTGCACACGGAAATGTTCCATAATACGGTAGTGGGTTACCGCCGGTTTGCCCATCGGATGCACCGACATATGGGTACGCTTCGTCGGGTGACGGCTGATAGGCTCATCTACCGTCCCGCCGGCGGTCATATGGCCGATAGCGACCGCTTCGTATTCACGGGTGATCTCGCGCAGCTGCAGCGCCTCAACCAGACGCGTCTGCGCCGGAACGGTTTTCGCCACCACCATCAGACCGGTGGTGTCTTTATCCAGACGATGGACAATGCCCGCGCGCGGTACGTCGGCGATGGGCGGATAGTAGTGCAGCAGCGCGTTCAGCACCGTGCCGTCCGGGTTCCCCGCGCCGGGATGCACAACCAGATCGCGGGGTTTATTGATAACAATAATGTCATCATCTTCATAAACGATATCCAGTGGGATATCCTGAGGCTCGAAGCGGATTTCTTCATCAATCTCCGCGTCGATAGCGACCACTTCGCCGCCTAAGACTTTTTCTTTCGGTTTGTCGCAAATTTTATCGTTGACCAGCACGCGCCGATCGAGAATCCATTCTTTTATGCGCGAACGTGAATAATCCGGGAACATTTCGGCCAAAGCCTGATCTAAGCGTTGACCGAGTTGATTTTCGGATACCGTTGCGGTGAGTTGTACTCGTTGTGCCATATACAGCTTCTTCGTTTAACGTTGGGTTTTACGGCTTTGCCGTTTAATATAGTGTGCTATTGTAGCTGGTCTTAACCGGGAGCAGGAACAGAGAATCTCCCGCAAAAACATTTTGAGGAAAGTCAAAACGTCATGACGCGCATGAAATATCTGGTGGCAGCAGCCACGTTGAGCCTGTTTTTGGCGGGTTGCTCTGGTTCAAAGGAAGAGGTGCCCGATAATCCGCCGAATGAAATCTACGCTACTGCTCAGCAAAAGCTGCAGGACGGTAACTGGAAACAGGCAATAACGCAATTAGAAGCGTTAGATAACCGCTATCCGTTCGGCCCTTACTCCCAGCAGGTGCAGCTGGATCTGATCTACGCCTACTACAAAAATGCCGATCTGCCGCTGGCTCAGGCCGCTATCGATCGCTTTATTCGTCTGAACCCGACGCATCCTAACATCGATTATGTGATGTATATGCGCGGCCTGACCAATATGGCGCTGGATGACAGCGCGCTGCAGGGCTTCTTTGGCGTCGATCGCAGCGACCGCGATCCACAGCACGCGCGCGCGGCGTTTAATGACTTTTCGAAACTGGTTCGCGGCTATCCGAACAGCCAGTACACCACCGATGCCACGAAGCGTCTGGTGTTCCTGAAAGATCGCCTGGCGAAATATGAATACTCGGTCGCGGAATACTACACCAAACGTGGCGCATGGGTCGCGGTGGTTAACCGTGTCGAAGGTATGCTGCGCGATTTCCCGGACACCCAGGCGACGCGTGACGCTCTGCCGCTGATGGAAAACGCCTATCGTGAAATGCAGATGACCACCCAGGCAGAGAAAGTGGCGAAAATCATTGCCGCCAACAGCAGCAACACCTGATTGTGGTTTCACATGCAAAACGGCAGCCCACGGGCTGCCGTTTTTTTATCCGTTTCGCGTCGCGTTAACCACGACTTGCCGATCACTCATCTCATCAACTATGGCCTGCTTTTACCTTTTGCTCAAGCGAAATATCCGCACTTCCTGCGATGCCTCATAAAAAAGTTTCATTGACAAAAAGTGACAAAACAATGTGATTCTAATCACACATTTTGACATTAGGAACGGTATGCTGAAATTACCAAGACGGGAAAGACAAGAGGTAAAATTTATGACAATGAACATTACCAGCAAACAAATGGAAATTACTCCGGCAATTCGCCAACATGTCGCAGACCGTCTCGCCAAACTGGAAAAATGGCAAACACACCTGATTAATCCACATATCATTCTGTCTAAAGAGCCACAGGGTTTCGTTGCTGACGCCACCATTAATACACCGAACGGACATCTGGTCGCCAGCGCAAAACACGAAGATATGTATACCGCCATTAACGATTTGATCAACAAGCTGGAACGGCAGCTCAATAAAGTGCAGCACAAAGGCGAAGCACGCCGCGCAACCGCATCGGTTAAAGACGCCAACTTCGCTGAAGCAGATGAAGAATAATCCTTTATATTGAGTGTATCGCCAACGCGCCTCCGGGCGCGTTTTTTGTTGACAGCATGAAAACAGTACGGGTACTTTACTTACGTCGCTAAAGGAAACTGATATGCAACTTACGCCGTTCTTCTTCGCCTTCTTTTTTACCTTCCCCTGAACGGGAGGCTTTCGTCGTGTGAGAAAGAATGCGAAGACGAATAACAAGGCCTCCCACTCCGGGGGGCCTTTTTTATTGATAACAAGAAAGGCAACACTATGACATCGGAAAATCCATTACTGGCGCTGCGCGAGAAGATCAGCGCGCTGGATGCAAAATTGCTGGCGTTACTGGCCGAACGACGCGAACTGGCGGTCGAGGTTGGCAAAGCCAAGCTTGAATCCCATCGCCCGGTACGCGATATCGACCGCGAACGCGATCTGCTGGACAGGCTGATTCAGCTTGGCAAAGCGCACCATCTGGACGCCCACTACATCACCCGTCTTTTTCAGCTCATTATTGAAGATTCCGTTCTCACCCAGCAGGCGCTGCTCCAGCAGCATCTGAATAAAATCAATCCCCGCTCAGCGCGCATCGCCTTTCTGGGACCAAAGGGGTCTTACTCGCACCTTGCGGCCCGCCAGTACGCCGCGCGTCACTTTGAGCAGTTTATCGAAAGCGGCTGCGCGAAGTTCGCCGATATTTTTAATCAGGTTGAAACCGGTCAGGCAGACTATGCGGTGGTGCCAATTGAAAACACCAGCTCGGGCGGCATCAACGACGTTTACGATCTTCTGCAACACACGACGCTTTCCATCGTCGGTGAAATGACGATTGCTATCGACCACTGCGTGCTGGTCTCCGGTACCACGGACCTCGAAACCATCGATACGGTATATAGCCACCCGCAGCCCTTCCAGCAGTGCAGTAAGTTCCTGAGCCGCTATCCGCACTGGAAAATCGAGTACACCGAAAGCACCTCCGCGGCAATGGAAAAAGTCGCCCAGGCGAAATCTCCGCGCGTGGCGGCGCTTGGCAGCGAAGCCGGCGGCGTACTGCACGGGCTACAGGTACTGGAGCGCATTGAAGCGAACCAGTCGCAGAATATCACCCGCTTCATCGTGCTGGCGCGTAAAGCCATTGACGTCTCCGATCAGGTTCCGGCTAAAACCACGCTGCTGATGGCGACAGGGCAGCAGGCTGGCGCTCTGGTGGAAGCGCTGCTGGTGCTGCGTAACCACAACCTGATTATGACCCGCCTGGAGTCCCGGCCTATCCACGGCAACCCGTGGGAGGAGATGTTTTATCTCGATATTCAGGCCAACCTCGAATCGCCGGAGATGCAAAAAGCGCTGAAAGAGCTGGGCGCGATCACCCGCTCCATGAAGGTGCTGGGCTGCTATCCGGGCGAGAACGTCGTCCCGGTCGATCCCTCTTAACGTTCGATAAACCGGCTTTTCTTCATTCCTGCCACCGTAACAGGCAGGGTGAAGATCGCGCCGGAGAGCGGATAGCGCGCCACCTCTTCATCGCTCATATTCTCGCGCGTGGTGGTGATAAACAGCGTTTTCAGATCGTCACCGCCAAAACAGACCATCGTCGGACAGCGTACCGGCAGGCGGTATTCTTCAAGCTGTTCACCCCGCGGAGAAAAACGGGCGATCCGCCAGCCGTCAAACAGCGCGCTCCAGTAACAGCCTTCGCTGTCCATCGCCGCGCCGTCCGGAATGCCCTCTTCTTGCTGAAATCGACGAAACGCCTCACGCTTACCCGGCTCCCCCTGCGCGTCCAGCGGCGCGCGCCAGATGACGCCGTTCGGCGTGTCTGAGGTATACATCCACTGCTTATCCGGGCTGAACGCCAGGCCGTTATGCCCCTGGATATCGCACTGAATAATCACCGGGCGCAGATGGTTATCGATGCGCATCAGCATCGCGCCGTTATAGTCGCCCGGCGCCCAGAAAGTGCCAGCGTAGAAGCGTCCGAGATGATCGGTGCCGCCATCGTTAAAACGCGCCAGCTGCGGGTTCGACGGGTTATCGCATACCTTGCGCTGAAGCAGGCCGCTTTTATCGGTTAGCCAGATGGCATTGCGCAACGCCACAATAAAGCCGCCGCGTTCGCGCAGCGCAAAACAGCCGACCTCTTCAGGGAACGCCAGAACCGTATGCTCCCCTGACGGCAGATGATAACGGTGGATCTCCCCTTCCAGAATATCCGCCCAGTAGAGCGCATTCTCGCGCCCGCTCCAGATCGGGCATTCAGGCAAATGCCCGGTATAGTCGAATAACACCTGTGGTTCAGCCATAACCCATCCCCAAAAGAAAAAACCAGCGGTCGTTCCGCTGGTTTTTCAGTATAACCCTCCGGCGCTGACGTCGCTGAAAAACCACGATAATCTCTTCCGCCGCTGCGCCAGAGAGCAACAATCAGCCCTCCGGCTTCGCCAGATGGATCAGCGTGTCGATACGCGCCGGGGAAAGCGGCTCGCGCGGCTGAGGCAGCGGCCAGCCGTACAGCCAGCGGGCGCTGGTGGCGCAGGTTTTCCCCTGACAGGCTCCCATTCCGCAGCGCGAGGCGAGCTTCGCCGCCTGCCAGCTTTCGGCATTTTGTACTTCACCGCAGCGAATATCCTCGCAGCGGCAGAGCAGTGTGTCCGCCGTGGCGACTTCCTTCAGGGAATCGGGCAACGCAAAAGTGACATGCAGCGCCTCGGCAAAACGCTGCCAACGGACGCGCGCGGTAATGGCGTTTTCTGCTTTTTCAGGCTGCCCCGCCGCGCAATACCCGGCAATTTCCCCTTCTGCCAGCGCCAGTTCGCTGCCGCCAAAGCCGGTGCACTCCCCCGCGGCATAGATATCCTGCACGCTGGTGCGTTGCTCCGCATCCACCCAAATGCTCAGGTTTTCCGATTTGCAGCCAAAGAGTGCCCCTGCTTCGCTATTCGGCACCAGTCCGTAGCCGATAGCCAGCCTGTCGCAGGCTATCTCCCGGCTTTTTCCCCGATAGCGCACGGTCACGGACTGAAGATGCGAATCTCCCTGCGCATGAATAACCTGGCTTGCCGGATGATAGTGGGCCGGAAAAAGCTCACCGAACTGACGCAATTTTTCCGGCCAGCGCCAGAGTCCCGCCGCGAAACGGGCCAGCGCGCTCAGCGGCGCCTGTTCAATAATGGCAACCACGCTCCCGCCCGCGCGCTTCACCGTACTGGCGACGGCCAGCAGCAGCGGGCCACTGCCGGCAATGACCACCCGTTCTCCCCTGAGCGACAGGCCATGTTTTATCTGCGCCTGCAGGCCGCCTGCGCCCGTCACGCCGGGCAGAGTCCAGCCGGGAAAAGGCAGCGAGAGTTCCCTTGCCCCACAGCATAATATCAACCGCTGCCAGCGAATCTCTCCGCAGCCGTCTGCGGTTTCGAAAACAACGGAATGCGGCATCGGACGGGCAATCAGCCGGGCGCCGTTCAGCAGCATAATGCTTGATTGTTCCGCCACCGCCTGACGAAGCTGCCGGGCGCGCCGGGGCAGTGAAACCTGCGGCCCGTCGCGCCAGATTTGCCCGCCGGGACGCGGGTTGTCGTCAAGGACGATGACCGCTTTTCCGCAGCGTGCGGCAGCCAGCGCCGCCGACAGCCCGGCAGGCCCTGCGCCGAGGATCAGAATCTCACAGTCAAACGTTCGCATGTTGGCTCCTTTCAATCACCATTTCTGGCTGGCATTCTGTCTGGCAGGCCAGCACCCGGCGTCCGTTCACCGTCACCCGGCACTCCTGGCAAATCCCCATTCCGCAAAAGGGCGCACGCCGTTCGCCGCTGACCGAACGGCGCGTGACGCCGTAGCCCGACAGGGCCAGGGCCGCCGCAATGCTGATGCCGACGGGAACCTCACAGGTCTGCCCATCGATAGTCACCTTCAGGGTATTCATGCGATGGCCTCCTGTTTGTGCAGCCGGGCGGGTAGCCAGGCATCCGGCGACACCGCCGGGCGCTCGCCAAGGATCTGCGCGCAGAGGAGTTCAGCGGTGGCGGGTGCGGTCGTGACGCCCAGCCCTTCATGCCCCAGCGCCAGCCAGATCCCCGGGCGCGTGGGATGCGGGCCAATAAGCGGATTGCCGTCTGCCGATGCGACGCGAAAACCACTCCAGCAGCGGATGATATTAAGCGTCTCCAGCGCGGGTAAAAAATGCCGCGCGCGCGCCAGCATCTGCGCCAGCAGGGGTAAATCGATCTCGCGGTCGGTGTTATCGAACTGGCGGGAGGAGCCAATCAGCAGTTGTCCGGTGGGGCGCGGCTGGATGTTAAATGCCACTGAGGTGCCGCCCGCATGGGCGCTGGCGCCGTATCCCAGCTCCACCAGCTGGTGGCTGAGTAAGGGGCCATAGCGATCGGTGATCGCCAGCTGGCCTTTTTTCGCCCTCAGCCAGGGCTCACCTAACAGCGCGTTGGCCCCCAGACCGCTGGCGATGACGATTGCGCGCGCACGCAGGCGTTTTCCACTGTGCAGGGTGACGTAAGGGGCATCAACAGAGCGGGCGCTATCGCGAAGATGCGTTAAACCGGCATCGTCAATAAACCAGCGGGCGACGTTCGGCGCGTAAACGATGCCGTCACCGGGTACCCACAGTCCACCAGCGAGCCCGGCGGTGAGCAGAGGTTCGCGCGCGGCAAGCTGCTCGCGGGTCTGCATTTCGCTGGCGACCTGATATTGCGCCATTCGCCGCATTTTTTCCTCTGCCAGCGCAAGCTCCTGCGGCGTTTCCGCCAGCCACAGCGTGCCGCATCCGCGCCAGGCGCAGCTTTCCGGCATCCGGGGAGTCAGCGCCCGCCAGCGCGCCAGCGACCAGGCGGAGAGGGTAAGCTCCGCCGGATCGTCATCCATACACACCAGATGCCCCATGCCCGCCGCCGTCGCGCCCGCGTTGCCGTCATCGACCAGCGTGACCCGCTGCCCGTAAGCGGCCAGTTGCCAGGCGCAGGCGGCGCCGATAATTCCGCCGCCGATGACAATGACGTCGCTTTCAGTCACAGCGAGATCCCCCAGCAGAACGGGTCCTCAGGATTGAGAATCAGCCGGTTATCACCGCAGACCCACGCTTCACCGCGGATCGTCGGGACGATCCTGTCGCCATGCGGCACGAAATGGGCGGTAAATTCGCTGCCGATAATGCTCGCCTGCCGCCAGCGTTCTCCAGGTTTGAGTTTCCCCTCCTCCGCCAGACAGGCCAGCTTGGCGCTGGTGCCGGTGCCGCAGGGGGAGCGATCCCAGGCCTTACCGGGGCAAAGCACAAAGCTACGGCTGTCCGCATGGTCATCCCCGGCGAAGAGTTCTATATGGTCGATAATGCCGTCATCTTCACCACGAATGCCCGCATGTTCCAGACCTTCACGGATCGCCCATGCGTACTCCGTCAATTGAGGAATGTTTTCCGGCGTCACCGCGAACGGATGATCGTTAACGAGGAAGAACCAGTTGCCGCCCCAGGCGATATCGCCCGTTACCGTGCCGCAGGCAGTTTCGACCTGCACCTGCTTACGCCAGCGGTAAGCCGGGACGTTTTCTACCGAGACGCTGCCATCTTCGTGCAGCGTGGCGGTCACATCGCCCACCGGCGTTTCAATCAGATGTTTGCCGGGTTGAATGCGGCCAAGCCATGCCAGCGAGGCAACCAGCCCGATGGTGCCGTGACCGCACATGTTCAGAAAGCCGCTGTTGTTGAAGAAGATAACTCCGGCCGTGGCCTGCGGCGACACGGGTTCACAGAGCAGTGCGCCGACCAGAACGTCGTTACCGCGTGGCTCAAGAATGATGGCCTTACGCCAGTCGTCGTACTCACGTGAAAAGCGCTCCCGGCGCCCGGCCATGCTTCCTGCTCCCAGATCCGGAAAACCGTCGATAACCAGGCGGGTAGGTTCGCCGCCGGTATGGGAGTCAATCACTCTCAGTTCACTGTGCTGCGCTGTCATAGAATCTCCGGAAAGTTAACGCCTTGTTGCCAGATGCTGGCGCAAGCTTTGCTTTCCTGCTTGATCGCTTTCGCTACCGGAAATGACGAAATCAGCACAGTGAACGCTTTCACTCTTACGACAATTTCATATTTATTTCTTATTAATCACTTGGTTGCTTGTGTGATAAACCAAAAAGGCGATAGCGCCAGTGGTTGAAAAAGGTAAATCACAAAGCTGTGGCGGGATCGCAAAACGCGGTAAGGACGCTTGATTAGTTAATGAAAAGTTAATAAAGATGCAAATCACTAATCGGGAGGAAGCGTAATGTCCTGTGTTATTGATGATGTGGTATCCCCGTCGCCGGTACTGGAAGTCGCTGAACTGAGCCAGATATGTGAAGGGCTGGCGTATCAGCGTCCGGACAATATTCAGACGTTGCTCCATGCTATGGCGTTGATTGCGCCGCTGCTTAACGCCATTCCTGATGTGGTTTTTTTTGTCAAAGACGTACAGGCCCGCTATTTGATGGTCAATATGACCCTGGCGCGTCGCTGCGGGTTTAAGTCGGTGGCCTCTCTGCTGGGCAAAACCTCTGCCGACGTTTTCCCTTCTGCGCTTGGGCAGGGCTATACCGAGCAGGATATGCGGGTGCTGCGTGAAGGGGTAACGCTACGCGATCAGCTGGAAATGCATCTCTACAACGGTCGCCAGCGCGGCTGGTGTCTGACCCAGAAGCTGGCGCTGCGGGACACGCGGGGCCAGGTCATCGGAATGGCGGGAATTTCGCACGATCTCCAGGAAGCGCAGGCGCGCCACCCGGCGTGGCAGCGGCTGGCGATCGTCGATGAGCATATCCGCAACCATTACCACCGGCCAATCGCCATGGAAGAGTTAACTGCGCTGAGCGGCATGTCGGTGGCGCAAATTGAACGCTACTGTAAGCGTATTTTTCATCTCACCCCGCGTCAGATGATCCACAAAGTCCGGCTGGAAAAAGCCACCGAGCTGCTGGCGGGCGATACGCCGATTACCGATATCGCCCTACAGTGCGGCTATACCGATCACAGCGCTTTTAGCCGCCAGTTCAAAGCGATGACCGGCTCCACGCCGCGCGATTTTCGCCTCACGTTGGCCGGCTAAGACAAACCCACTGTGCTAATTTCGTCATCAAAGAGGAAGAAAACCACCAAGCCGTCGGTCGCCTGAAACGTCAATCTGTCAGTGAATATTCACCATTCATTCACTTTGAATTAACAAATTGACGACAAGGAACCGAACATGAGCAAGAAAGCCATTCACTGGAGCGGTGTATTCCCGGCAGTCAGCACCCAGTTTCGCAGCGATTATTCCCTGGATCTGGATGCCACCCATATGGTGATGAAAAATCTGGTCAAGGATGGTGTTTCCGGCCTGGTGGTGTGCGGCAGCGTGGGCGAGAACACCTCTCTCACCACCCAGGAAAAGCTACAGATCATCGAAGTGGCGAAAGACGCTGCGGGCGGTCAGATCCCGGTGATTGCAGGGGTAGCGGAATTCACCACCGCCTTCGCGCAGACGATGGCGAAAGAGGCCGAGCGCGTAGGCGTTGACGGCATTATGGTAATGCCTGCGCTGGTTTACTCCTCGAAACCGCATGAAACAGCGGCCCACTTCCGCAGCGTGGCAACGGCCACCGACCTGCCGATCATGGTGTACAACAATCCGCCGATTTACAAAAACGACGTAACGCCGGATATCCTGGCTACGCTCGCCGACTGCGACAACATCGTCTGCTTCAAGGACTCTTCCGGCGATACCCGCCGTTTTATCGACCTGCGCAATTCCGTCGGCGACCGCTTTGTCCTGTTCGCCGGGATGGATGATGTGGTGGTAGAGAGCATTGCCGTTGGCGCGGAAGGCTGGATTTCAGGGATGTCAAACGCCTTCCCGCGTGAAGGCGAGACGCTGTTCCGTCTGGCGAAACAGCAGCGCTATGAGGAAGCGATGGCGCTTTACCGCTGGTTTATGCCGCTGCTGCATCTGGATGCGCGTCCGGATCTGGTGCAGTGCATCAAGCTCTGCGAAGAGTTACTGGGGCGCGGCAGCGCTATTACGCGTCCACCGCGTCTGGCGCTGGAAGGTGAAACCCACGCGGAAGTCGTGGCGATTGTTGAGAAGGCGCTGGCAACCCGTCCACAGCTGCCGGACGTCGGCCTTTAAGAGCGGGAGGGATGATGACTTTACCTCTCTTCGTATCAGGTCAGCAGTTTATCGCCGGACGCCGCGTGGCAAGCGGTGAGGCAACGCTGCCGGGCCTGCGCGCCGCCGACGGCGAACCGACCGGCCACCGTTTTTACCCGGCCTCCCGCGAGGAGGCCGCCGCTGCGGCGCTGGCGGCTGAACAGGCGTTTCCGCTCTATTCGCAGACATCGCCAGAGGTGCGCGCCCGCTTTCTCGACACTCTCGCCGATGAGCTGGATTTACTCGGCGAGGACTTTTTCACTATAGCCCACCAGGAGACGGCGCTGCCGCTGCCACGGCTGCAGGGAGAGCGCGCCCGTACCAGCAATCAGCTGCGGATGTTTGCTGGGGTGCTACGTCGGGGCGATGCCTTTGGCGTGCGTATTGATACCGCGCTTCCTGCCCGCACGCCTTTACCGCGCCCGGATCTGCGCCAGTATCTGACCGCGCTCGGTCCGGTGGCGGTATTCGGCGCCAGCAATTTCCCGCTGGCCTTCTCCACGGCGGGGGGCGATACCGCCTCCGCGCTGGCGGCAGGCTGCCCGGTAGTGGTAAAAGCCCATCCCGGCCATATGGCGACGGCGGAATTGACGGCCCAGGCGATAACCCGCGCGGTAGAGAAATGCGGTCTGCCGCCGGGCGTTTTTAACATGATTTTCGGCACCGACATTGGCGCGGAGCTGGTTCGCCATCCGGCAATTCAGGCGGTCGGTTTTACCGGTTCGCTGCGCGGCGGCAAGGCGCTCTGGCAACTGGCCCAGCAGCGTGCGCAGCCGATCCCGGTGTTTGCGGAAATGTCGGCCATTAACCCGCTGATTATTCTGCCGCAGGCGCTGGTCAACCGGGCAGAAACGCTGGCGAATGAGCTGGTGTCCTCCTTTACCCTCGGCTGCGGGCAGTTTTGTACCAAACCGGGGCTGATCCTGATTTTACGCGGCGAAGGCGCTCCCCGCTTCATACAGGCGCTGAAGGAGGCGGTGAACCAGGCGCTGAAGGAGGCGGTGAACCAGGCGCCGCCGCAGACAATGCTGAATGCGCCGACGCTTGCCCATTACCAGGAAGGCGTCAGTGCGTTTGAGGCGCATGCGGATATTCAGCGGCTGGCAGGCTGCGACGAATCTGTTGCCGGTCGCGCGCAGGCCCGGCTGTATCAGGCTCCGGCTTCGCTGCTGCTGGCGCAGGATCCGCTGCTCCAGCATGAGGTGTTTGGCCCGCTGGCGGTGCTGGCAGAGGTGGCGGACGAGGCAGAGCTGCACGCTATTCTGCGCGCCATTCAGGGCCAACTGACGGCGACGGTTCACGCGGAATCGGATGACGGGCCACTGGCGCAGCGCTTGCTGCCTGCCCTCAGTGAAAAAGCGGGACGCGTGCTGTTTAACGGTTACCCGACCGGCGTGGAGGTATGCGACGCAATGGTGCACGGCGGTCCGTGGCCCGCCACCACTGACTCACGCGGCACCTCGGTAGGGACCAAAGCCATCGAGCGTTTTTTACGCCCGGTATGCCTGCAAAACGTGCCCGCCGCGCTGCTGCCGCCTGCGGTCCAGGATGCCAACCCTCTGAACCTGCTGCGCCTGATTAACGGGCAGTGGACCCGGGAAGCCATTTCCCCCTCTGTTGACTGAAGGGCATGACCATGACGATTCACTCTACGCACCAAACACAGTCCCGCGTTGTTGAGTCGGGGAAATTTAAAAAGCAGCTGACGCTAACCGACCTGACGTTTATTGGTCTCGGGGCCATCTTTGGTTCCGGCTGGCTGTTTGCCGCAAGCCATGTGGCATCCATTGCCGGGCCTGCGGGCATTGCCTCATGGGTCATCGGCGGAATTGCCGTTCTGCTGTTGGGGATTGTCTATTGTGAGCTGGGGGCGGCGCTGCCTCGCGCCGGGGGGATTATCCGTTATCCGGTATTTTCCCACGGCGAACTGATGGGGTATCTGCTTGGATTTATTACGCTGATTGCGTTTTCCAGTCTGATCTCCATTGAGATTGTCGCCGCACGCCAGTATGCGGCGGCATGGTTCCCAATGCTGACCCAACCAGGCTCGAGCGCCCCGACGCTGCTGGGCTGGGTGGTGCAGTTTTTGCTGCTATGTTTCTTCTTCGGCCTGAATTACTACAGCGTAAAAACGTTCGCCCGCTCCAACAACATCATCAGTATTCTGAAGTTTCTGGTGCCTCTGGCGGTCGTCGTGACCCTGTTTACTTTTTTCAAACCTGAAAACCTGCACGTTCAGGGATTTGCGCCGTCTGGCATGTCGGGCGTTGAGGCAGCGATCAGCGCGGGGGGATCATCTTTGCCTATCTGGGGCTGACGCCGATTATCTCGGTGGCGAGTGAGGTAAAGAACCCACAGCGGACGATCCCGGTGGCGCTGATTTTATCGGTAGTGCTGTCGACGATCATTTATGTACTGCTGCAACTGGCGTTTCTTGGCAGTATACCGACCGACATGCTGGGTAGCGGCTGGGCGGAAATCAGTAAGCAATTCTCGCTGCCATACCGGGATATCGCCATTACGCTCGGTATGGGCTGGCTGGCGTTTATGGTGGTGTGCGACGCGATTGTCTCCCCCAGCGGCACCGGCAATATCTATATGAACGCCACGCCGCGCGTGATTTATGGCTGGGCCAAAGCTGGCACCTTTTTTAAAGCGTTCACCCATATTGATAAAGAGTCCGGCATTCCGCGTCCGGCACTGTGGCTGACTTTCGGGTTGTCTATCTTCTGGACGCTACCCTTCCCGTCGTGGGAGCAACTGATCAGCGTGGTCTCGGCGGCGCTGGTGCTGAGCTACGCCATCGCGCCGGTCACGGCGGCGGGACTGCGCCGTAACGCACCGGATCTGCCGCGCCCGTTTCGCGTGCGCGCCTTCGGAATTATCGGCCCGCTGTCGTTTGTGATTTCGGCGCTGATTGTATTCTGGTCAGGCTGGGGAACGCTGTCATGGCTGCTGGGGCTGCAGATTGTGATGTTTGTCATCTACGTGCTGTGCAAAACAAAAGTGCCGGTACACACCGTAAGCCTAGCGCAGCAGGTAAAATCGTCCCTGTGGCTCATCGCCTTTTACGCGCTGATCATACTCTTCTCCTGGCTCGGCAGCTTTGGCGGTACAGGGATGATTGGGCATCCGTGGGATACGGTTGTGGTCGCGGTAATGTCGCTGGGGATCTACTACTGGGGCGAGCGAACCTGCCTGCCGCAGGCTAACTTTACCGGCGATGAAGAGGAGTAGAGGAATCGGAGCTGGTCCGGTCGACGCCGGACCAGCAGAGTAAATTACTGACGGCTGTCGTTAGCCTGTCGCAGTAACGTGCGGCTTTCGTTCTGGAACCGTTTCGCGTAGTCCCCGAACCAGTGCTCCACTTTGCGGAAGCTTGCAATAAACGCCTGCTTATCGCCCTGCTCCAGCAGGCTAATCGCTTCGCCAAAACGCTGGTAGTACCGTTTAATCAGCGCCAGATTGCTTTCCGACGACATAATGATGTCGGCGTACAGCTGCGGATCCTGGGCAAACAGGCGTCCCACCATCGCCAGCTCCAGGCGATAAATCGGCGAAGAGAGCGCCAGCAGTTGTTCAAGCTGGACGTTTTCTTCCGCCAGATGCAGGCCGTAGGCGAAGGTCGCAAAGTGGCGCAATGCCTGGATAAACGCCATATTCTGGTCGTGCTCGACGGCGCTGATGCGATGCAGCCGCGCGCCCCAGACCTGAATCTGTTCGAGGAACCACTGATAGGCCTCCGGTTTCCGCCCGTCGCACCAGACCACCACCTGTTTCGCCAGGCTGCCGCTGTCGGGGCCAAACATCGGGTGCAGGCCGACCACCGGCCCATCGTGCGCAGCCAGCATTGCCTGTAGCGGACCGTTTTTCACCGACGCCAGATCCACCAAGATACAGTCGGAGGGTAAGCGCGGTAGCCGGGCGATCACCTGCTCGGTTACGTGGATCGGTACGCTGACGATCACCATTCCGGCATCCGCAACGATCTCCGACGCGCGATCCCAGTCCTGCTGTTCAAGGATCCGCACCTGATAGCCCGACAGGGTGAGCATTTTCTCAAACAACCGACCCATCTGACCGCCGCCGCCCACGATGACTACCGGACGCAGCGCAGGACACAGCGTTTTAAATCCTTTATCGTTTTCGCTGGAGTAGGATTCGCGCATCACCCGGCGCAGCACATCCTCTATCAGATCCGGCGGCACCCCGAGCGCTTCCGCTTCCGCACGGCGCGAAGCCAGCATTGAAGCTTCACGCTCCGGGACGTAAATCGGCAGACCAAAGCGGCTTTTTACTTCGCCAACCTCGGCCACCAGCTCCAGACGGCGCGCCAGTAAATCCAGCAGCGCTTTATCCACTTCATCAATTTGATCGCGTAATGCGGTCAACTCAGCAACCATAACGAACCTCTTAAACCTGGCGCGCCGCCAGCTGACCGTTCAGGTCTTTGTTAATTTCACGCAGTAACGCGTCCGTCATTTCCCAGCTAATGCAGGCATCGGTCACCGACACGCCATATTTCATTTCGCTGCGCGGTTGTTCGGAGGACTGGTTACCCTCATGAATATTACTCTCAATCATTAAGCCGATGATTGAGCGGTTGCCATCTTTAATTTGCGCAACCACAGACTCCGCCACGGCTGGCTGGCGACGGTAATCTTTATTGGAATTACCATGACTGCAATCTACCATCAGCGAAGGCCGCAGTCCCGCCTGTTCCATCTCTTTTTCACACTGTTCGACGTCAGCCGGGCTGTAGTTCGGCGCTTTGCCGCCGCGCAGGATCACATGGCCGTGCGGGTTGCCCTGCGTTTGCAGCAGCGCAACCTGTCCGGCCTGATTAATGCCGACAAAGCGGTGCGACTGCGCGGCGGCGCGCATGGCGTTGATGGCCGTCGCCAGGCTGCCATCGGTGCCATTCTTGAAGCCGACCGGCATCGACAGGCCAGAGGCCATTTCACGGTGAGTCTGCGATTCCGTCGTGCGCGCGCCAATCGCCGACCAGCTGAACAGATCGCCCAGGTACTGCGGGCTGTTCGGATCCAGCGCTTCCGTCGCCAGCGGCAGGCCCATATTCACCAGTTCAAGCAGCAGACGGCGCGCGATCTTCAGACCGGCTTCGACGTCAAAGGAGCCATCCATATGAGGATCGTTAATTAGCCCTTTCCAGCCGACGGTGGTACGGGGTTTTTCAAAATAGACGCGCATGACCAGATAGAGGCTATCGCTGACCTCTGCGGCAAGGGCTTTAAATCGACGAGCATACTCCAGCGCCGCTTCAGGATCGTGAACAGAGCATGGGCCGCATACCACCAGCAGGCGCGGATCGCGACCGGCAATGATGTCAGAAATGGTTTCGCGCGAGCGGGCGATTTGCGCCGCTTGCAACTGGCTCAGCGAGAATTCCGCTTTAAGTTGCTCCGGGGTCATCAGAACCTGTTCGTCGGTGATATGTACGTTATTCAGCGCGTCTTTTTGCATGATGGCGATCCTGTTTTAGCTCGTTTGCGATAGTTCCTCTCGGCGAGGATGACGTAACGATAACACAACGAGTAAAGATATCAATCCAAAATACGTAAATATTACTTTACATCACACTAAGATAGCGCATTTTAACTCGCCATAGTTGTATCAATTAGTTTACACACCAGAAAATTCCCCCCATTTGCCTGTCGCGCGTTATGATCGCCATCAGAAAATGAACTTCCCGCAATAATAGGTATCATTAAGATTTAACCTAACGACAAAACAATATTAGCTTTGGCGTAATGACGACTCCGTAAAATAATGTTATTTTGCAACAAACATTCAAGGATGTATTTTGATGCTCTACGAAAGATGCGAGTGAGTGTGCCGTTATGTCATGTTCTCACCGTCTCCTGGCGTTGCTGATACTGTTGCTGGCAGGAACGCCGGTTTGCGCTCAGGAAATACCCGCTGCCGCGAAAAATGTGCGGGCGATAGTCTCAGGCATCGTCAGCTATACGCGCTGGCCTGCGCTTTCCGGGCCGCCCAGGCTGTGCATTTTCTCATCGTCCCGTTTCGCCAGCGTGCTGGGAGACAGCAGCGATACGCCGCTGCCTTATTACCCCGTGATTATTCGTACCGAACAAGAAGCGCTGGCCGCACGCTGTGACGGGATTTATTTCGGCAGCGAAACTCCGGCGGCCCAGGTTCAATTAACCAATAAGTATCCATCTAAAGCTTTGTTATTAATTGCTGAACAAAACACCGAATGCATTATTGGCAGCGCCTTTTGTCTGATTATTAACAATAACGACGTCAGGTTCGCCGTTAATCTGGATTCACTGACGCACAGCGGCGTACATGTGAATCCGGATGTACTGATGCTCGCACGGAACAAAAAGCATGGATAAGGATCTCTCCCGGACAACGCGTCCAACGTTTAAGCGGGCCCTGAGACGCATTAACATGATCAGCGTGCTGGTCACCATGACGCTGATCTGGGTGCTGCTGTGCGTCGCCTCGGTGCTGACGCTGAAACAGTATGCGCAAAAAAATCTCGAACTGACGGCGGCCACCATGACCCATAGTCTGGAAGCCGCGCTCGTTTTTGCTGACGATGCCGCCGCCACAGAAACGTTAGCGGCGCTCGGCAGACAGGGGCAGTTTTCCGCCGCTGTGGTCCGCGATAAAAATGAGAATGTCATCGCTGCCTGGCGTTATAACGCGCAGCAGACAGACGATAAGCTCAACGGCTATATCAGCCGCTGGCTCTTTCCCCTGCCGGTCACCCAGCCGGTCTGGCACAACGGCGACATTATCGGCGAGGTGTGTTTAACGGCGCGCGACAGCCTGATCGGTCATTTTATCTGGCTCTCGCTGGCGGTGCTCACCGGCTCGATTCTGCTGGCTGCCGGCATTGCCATTCTGCTGACGCGCCATCTGCACAGCGGCGTGGTCGCGGCGTTGCAGAACATCACCGATGTCGTCCACGATGTGCGCACTAATCGTAATTTTTCCCGCCGGGTCTCTGAAGAGCGCATCGAAGAGTTCCACCGCTTTGCCCAGGATTTCAACAGTCTGCTGGATGAAATGGAAGAGTGGCAGCTGCGTCTGCAGGCGCGTAACACGCAGCTACTGCGCACGGCGCTGCACGATCCCCTGACGGGGCTGGCGAACCGCGCCGCCTTTCGCAGCAGCATCAACGCGCTGATGAACGATGACGCCGCCCGCAGCAGTTCGGCGCTGTTATTTCTTGACGGCGATAACTTCAAGTTTGTCAACGACACCTGGGGCCACGCTGCGGGCGATCGTGTGCTGATCGAAGTGGCCAAACGACTGGCGGAATTTGGCGGCAGCCGCCATCAGCCCTATCGTCTTGGCGGCGATGAGTTTGCGATGGTGCTTTACGGCGTACATTCGGAATATGAAGTGCAGCGCATTTGCGCCGCGCTGTCGCAGGCGTTCGACCGTCCTTTCGACCTGCATAACGGTCATCTGGCGAGTATGACGCTGAGTATCGGCTATGCCCTGACGTGGGAACACGCTTCGGCAGAAAAATTACAAGAGCTGGCCGATCGCAATATGTATCAGGCTAAACATCAGCGCGCCGAGCGGCTGATTAAATAAAATAAATAAGGAATCCCCCCATGCTTACGCGTTTTTTATCGCCTTTTATTTTTACCGCGCTGCTCCTGACCGGCTGCCAGGCGCCGCAGGGCAAATTTTCCCCTGAGCAGGTTGCAGCCATGCAGACCTACGGATTTACTGAATCAGCGGGAGACTGGTCTTTGGGGATGTCAGACACGATTCTGTTCGATAAAAATGATTACACGCTTCGCGCGCAGAGCCGCCAGCAGATTCAGGCGATGGCCGCACGGCTGGCCTCGGTCGGGCTGAAACATGCGCGCATGGACGGGCATACCGATAATTACGGCGAAGAGAGCTACAACGAAGCCCTGTCGCTGAAGCGCGCCAACGTCGTCGCCGATGCGTGGGCGGAAGGGGCGCAGATCCCGCGCAGCAACCTGACAACGCAGGGCTTAGGCAAAAAGTACCCCATCGCCAGCAACAAGACCGCGAAAGGCCGCGCAGAAAACCGTCGCGTCGCGGTGGTTATCAGTACACCTTAAGCGCTGTCCCGCGATTCACGCCTTAACCCGTCGACTGCGATACGTGATACCACGCGCAGTCCGGTCAATAAAAAAAGGGCCAGCCATCTGGCCAGCCCTCTCTTACAGGATGTCGCCTGAGCGATATCTTAGTTAAGACGCTCTTTGATACGAGCAGCCTTACCAGTACGCTCACGCAGGTAGTACAGTTTAGCTTTACGAACGGCACCACGACGTTTGACAGTGATGCTGTCAACTACCGGAGAGTGAGTCTGGAAGACACGCTCTACGCCTTCGCCGTTGGAAATTTTACGAACAGTGAATGCAGAGTGCAGACCGCGGTTACGAATAGCGATAACCACGCCCTCGAATGCCTGCAGACGTTTTTTGGAACCTTCAACAACCCATACTTTCACTTCCACGGTATCACCCGGACGGAAGGAAGGTACGTCCTGCTTCATCTGCTCTTGTTCAAGTTGCTTAATAATGTTGCTCATAATTTAATCTCTTATCCTGGGTAAACTGATATTCGGGGGCTTAAGCCATCCCATCATGTTTATGTTGCCTGCGCGTGCTCTTTTTTGAACTCCGCCAGCAACCTTGCTTGCTCTTCAGTCAGAGCCAGGTTTTCCAGAAGTTCAGGTCTTCTAAGCCAGGTGCGGCCCAGCGACTGTTTCAAACGCCAGCGACGTATCTCAGCATGGTTTCCTGACAGCAATACTGCCGGTACTTCCATCTCTTCTAACACTTCAGGCCGGGTATAGTGCGGGCAGTCCAGCAATCCATCCGCAAAGGAATCTTCCGTTGCCGACGCCTCATGACCCAGAACCCCCGGAATGAACCGGGAAACGGAGTCAATCAGTACCATCGCTGGTAGCTCTCCACCGCTGAGAACGTAATCGCCGATTGACCACTCTTCGTCAATTTCGGTTTGGATCACGCGCTCATCTATGCCTTCGTAGCGACCGCACACCAGAATCAGCTTTTGATTCGTTGCCAGTTCGCTGACGCCCGCTTGATCAAGCTTGCGTCCCTGAGGTGACAGATAAATCACCTTAGCGCCTTCACCCGCCGCGCTTTTTGCTGCATGAATGGCGTCCCGCAAGGGTTGCACCATCATTAACATCCCCGGTCCGCCGCCGTAAGGACGATCGTCCACGGTACGGTGCCGGTCATGCGTGAAGTCACGCGGACTCCAGCTCTGGATGTTCAGCAGGCCATTTTTTACTGCCCGGCCAGTTACCCCGTAATCGGTAATTGCACGAAACATTTCTGGAAACAGGCTAACGATACCTATAAACACAGCCAATCTCCATCACGCCGTCATTTACCGCTTATCCGGTGGTTTAAAAACCAGGATCCCAATCTACTTCGATAGTACGCGTAGTGAGATCGACTTTCTTGATAACCTGCCCATCGAGGAACGGCACGAGGCGTTCCTTGATACCAAACGCATCCTTCAGGTTTGCCTTAATGACGATAACGTCATTCGATCCGGTTTCCATCATATCGACGACTTTACCGAGATCGTAGCCTTCAGTGGTCACTACCTGGCAGCCCATCAGGTCTTTCCAGTAATAGTCACCCTCTTCCAGCTGAGGCAGTTGCGATGAATCCACGACAATTTCACAATTGGTCAGCAGGTTCGCCGCATCGCGATCGTCAACGCCTTTCAGCTTGATGATCAAATCCTGATTGTGGTGCCGCCAGCTTTCCAGCTGGACCTGCTGCCACTGACCCGCCTTCTGGATAAACCAGGGCTGATAGTCAAAAATGCTTTCGGCGTCTTCAGTGGAGGAAAACACTCTGAGCCACCCACGAATACCGTAAGACGACCCCATTTTCCCTAACACGATAGGGTCGACGGGCGCTTGCGCGGTGAGTTGTTTGCTCATCATGACCACCGTGACAGATTAAGCTGCTTTGTTTGCTGCTTTGATCAGCGCTGCTACGCGATCGGAAATGGTTGCGCCCTGGCCAACCCAGTGAGCGATGCGATCCAGATCCAGGCGAGTGCCTTCTTCTTTTTCGCTGGCGATTGGGTTGAAGAAACCAACGCGCTCAATGAAGCGACCGTTACGTGCGTTACGGCTGTCAGTAACAACAACCTGGTAGAACGGACGCTTTTTAGCGCCGTGACGTGCTAAACGAATAGTTACCATAACATCCTCTTGTGTGAATAAAACAACCGGGCCCCATCGAGGAACGGAGCCCGGCGTCATATTAAAAGCCCGAAAATTTTACTGATTTCTGGGGAAATTGCAATCAGCATCTTGATGCCGGGCAGTAAACAAGGGATAGAAGGCGTATATCGGTGCAGCCAGTTTTGTTCCGGCGTGCGCGCAGAAAGCGGAGCGTACACGCAGTACGTGAGCATTTCGAGCACACCCCGGGACGAAAATGGCAAACAAGATAGCCTTATACCCTTGTTTTTATCTTCCAGGGAAGCCTGGCGGCATCATCCCCTTCATACTCCGCATCATCTTCGCCATCCCGCCCTTCTTCATTTTCTTCATCATGCGCTGCATGTCGTCGAACTGTTTCAACAGGCGGTTAACGTCCTGCACCTGCATCCCGCAGCCCTGCGCGATACGGCGTTTGCGGGAGCCTTTGATAATCTCCGGCTTCGCGCGCTCTTTCAGCGTCATTGAGTTGATGATCGCCTCCATTCGCACCAGCACTTTATCGTCCATCTGCGACTTAACGTTGTCCGGAATCTGGCCCATGCCCGGCAGTTTGCCCATCAGGCTTGCCATGCCGCCCATGTTTTTCATCTGGCGCAGCTGCTCAAGGAAGTCGGTCAGATCGAAGCCGTCGCCTTTTTTTAGTTTGGTCGCCAGCTTCTCCGCCTGGGCGCGGTCAACTTTGCTTTCGATATCTTCAATCAGCGACAGGACGTCACCCATGCCGAGAATACGCGAGGCGATGCGATCCGGATGGAACGGCTCCAGCGCGTCGGTTTTCTCGCCGACGCCGAGGAATTTAATCGGTTTGCCGGTAATGTGACGAATAGAGAGCGCGGCACCGCCGCGGGCGTCGCCGTCGACTTTGGTCAGCACCACGCCGGTCAGCGGCAGCGCTTCGTTAAACGCCTTCGCGGTATTCGCCGCATCCTGACCGGTCATCGCGTCGACCACGAACAGGGTTTCTACCGGATTGATCGAAGCATGAACCTGTTTAATTTCGTCCATCATCGCTTCGTCAACGTGCAGACGACCGGCGGTATCCACCAGCAGCACGTCGTAGAATTTCAGCTTCGCTTCTTTCAGCGCGGCGTTGACAATATCCACCGGCTTCTGGCCGACATCAGACGGGAAGAAATCAACGCCCACCTGCTCAGCCAGCGTTTCCAGCTGTTTGATCGCCGCCGGGCGATAAACGTCGGCAGAGACCACCAGCACTTTCTTCTTGTGCTTCTCACGCAGGAATTTACCGAGCTTACCGACGCTGGTGGTTTTACCGGCGCCCTGCAGGCCCGCCATCAGCACCACGGCCGGCGGCTGCGCCGCCAGATTCAGGCTCTGGTTTTCTTCACCCATCGCCGCGACGAGTTCGTTACGGACAATCTTGACGAACTCCTGCCCCGGCGTCAGGCTTTTGTTTACTTCATGGCCAACCGCTTTCTCTTTTACGCGATTGATAAACTCACGCACTACCGGCAGCGCAACGTCAGCCTCCAGCAGCGCCATGCGCACTTCGCGCAGCGTCTCTTTAACGTTGTCTTCAGTAAGGCGTCCACGGCCACTGATGTTGCGCAGCGTGCGCGACAAACGATCGGTTAAATTATCAAACATTGTCTCTCGCCTGGGGTGGAAACGGTTGGTCGCTCGTGCGACACAGGAACAGAATTTTGTCGCAGTATAACATGAAGCCGCCTTTGTTGTTATGCAACGGTTGGAGCAGCGGTCACGTAACGTTATACTGCTTCTCTTTCTCACTGGCTAACTGTCGACACCACTATGCCCGTTTTTGCTTTGCTCGCCCTGGTCGCTTACTCCATCAGCCTCGCGCTGATCGTTCCCGCACTGCTGCAAAAAAACAGCGGCTGGCGGCGGATGGCTATTCTCTCTGCGGTCGTCGCGCTGGTGTGCCACGCCTTTGCGCTGGAAGCCCGCATTCTGCCCGGAGGCGAAGGCGGACAAAACCTGAGCTTACTCAACGTCGGTTCCCTGGTCAGCCTGATGATCTGTACGGTGATGACGATTGTCGCCTCGCGCAATCGCGGCTGGCTGCTGCTGCCGATTGTGTACGCGTTCGCGCTGATCAATCTGGCGTTCGCCACCTTTATGCCGAACGAATACATCACTCATCTTGAAGCCACGCCGGGCATGTTGATCCACATCGGCCTGTCGCTGTTCTCCTATGCGACGCTTATCATCGCCGCGCTGTATGCGCTACAGCTGGCGTGGATTGACTACCAGTTAAAGAACAAAAAGCTGGCGTTCAGTAATGAAATGCCGCCGCTGATGAGCATTGAGCGCAAAATGTTTCATATCACGCAAATCGGCGTGGTGCTGCTGACGCTCACCCTGTGTACCGGCCTGTTTTACATGCATAATTTGTTCAGCACGGAAAATATCGACAAAGCCGTCCTCTCTATCGTGGCATGGTTTGTCTATATTGTTCTGTTATGGGGACATTATCATGAAGGCTGGCGCGGCCGCCGCGTCGTGTGGTTCAACGTCGCGGGCGCGGTCATTCTGACACTCGCCTATTTCGGCAGCCGGGTATTGCAGCAGTTCGTGAATTAAAAGCCTGTCCCGTCAGGCGGCGCTGCCCGGGTTCAACGCGGCAGGTAAAACAGCCCTGATGTTATTGGCTCTCAGTCTTTAAGGAAACCTAGTGGAACACATCTCCACCACCACGCTAATCGTCACATTAATTATTATGGTGGGCATTTCGGCCTATTTTTCCGGTTCCGAAACCGGAATGATGACCCTCAACCGCTACCGTCTGCGCCACATGGCTAAACAGGGAAGCCGTCCGGCAAAGCGCGTTGAAAAACTGCTGTGCAAGCCAGACCGCCTGATTAGCCTTGTCCTGATCGGCAACAACCTGGTCAATATTCTCGCCTCGGCCATCGGCACTATCGTCGGGATGCGTCTGTACGGCGATGCGGGCGTCGCCATCGCCACCGGTATTTTAACCTTTGTGGTGCTGATTTTTGCCGAAGTGCTGCCGAAAACCATTGCCGCGCTCTATCCGGAAAAAGTGGCCTATCCCAGCAGTTTTCTGCTGGCGCCGTTGCAGGTTCTGATGATGCCGCTGGTCTGGTTGCTCAATACCATCACTCGCCTGCTGATGCGCATGATGGGCATCAAAACCGATATCGTGATCAGCGGCTCGTTGAGTAAAGACGAACTGCGCACCATCGTGAACGAATCCCGCTCGCAAATTTCTCGCCGCAACCAGGATATGCTGCTGTCGGTGCTCGATCTGGAAAAGGTTACCGTTGATGACATTATGGTGCCGCGCAGTGAAATTATCGGTATCGATATCAACGACGACTGGAAATCGATTGTGCGCCAGCTGTCGCACTCGCCGCACGGGCGCATCGTGCTGTATCGAGACTCGCTGGACGATGCCATCAGTATGCTGCGCGTGCGCGAAGCATGGCGCCTGATGTCAGAGAAAAAAGAGTTTACCAAAGAGACGATGCTGCGCGCCGCCGATGAAATTTATTTCGTCCCGGAAGGCACGCCGCTCAGCACACAGCTGATTAAATTTCAGCGCAACAAAAAGAAAGTCGGCCTGGTGGTGAATGAATATGGCGACATCCAGGGGCTGGTGACGGTGGAGGATATTCTCGAAGAGATTGTCGGCGACTTCACCACTTCTATGTCGCCAACGCTTGCCGAAGAGGTAACGCCGCAAAACGACGGCTCGGTGATTATCGACGGTAGCGCCAACGTGCGGGAAATCAACAAGGCGTTTAACTGGCATTTGCCGGAAGACGATGCCCGTACCGTAAACGGTGTGATCCTGGAAGCGCTGGAAGAGATCCCGATAGCCGGCACCCGGGTGCGCATCGAGCAGTATGATATCGATATTCTCGACGTTCAGGAGAATATGATTAAGCAGGTCAGAGTCGTACCGGTAAAACCGCTGCGGGAAAGCGTGGCGGAATAAGAAACGTAACAGGCCGGGTGAGGCGCAAACCGTCACCCGGCGCTACGGATAACGAATTAGCCTTTGGCCTTCGCCACCGTCACCATCGCTGCGCGAATCGTGCGGCCATTCAGCGTATAGCCTTTTTGCATAATGCCCAGCACGTTGCCCGGCGCGACCTCTTCCGACTCGACCATCGCAATCGCCTGATGCACGTTCGGATCCAGCGCGACGTTGGTTTCGGCAATGACCTCAACGCCGAACTTACGCACCACGTCGAGCATTGATTTGAGCGTCAGCTCAATGCCTTCAACCATCGCCGCCATATCCGGGTTGGCTTTATCCGCCACTTCCAGCGCGCGATCCAGGCTATCAATCACCGGCAGCAGTTCGTTGACAAATTTTTCCAGCGCGAACTTATGCGCCTTCTCAACGTCCTGCTCGGTACGGCGACGCAGGTTTTCCATTTCCGCTTTCATCCGCAGCATGCTGTCGCGTTCACGATTCTGGGCATCCGCCAGTTGCGCTTCCAGATTCGCAATTTTTTCATCGCGCGGATCCACCTGCTCAGCAGAAGCGTCTGGTTCAACTGCCTCAACTTCTTCGTGCTGCTCCATGATAATTTCTTCCGGGGCTTGCCCCTCAGGCGTTTTCTGTTCTTTACTACTCATGAATTTCTCCGCGTTTTTTTTCGCAATCATCTCGCTAACTTCGCTTATTATGGGGATCGGATTCAGGGTTTCAAGGGAAGCACTCACATTGTCATCAATCTTCGTCACAAGGACCTCGAAAAATGAATAATCATTTCAAGTGTATTGGCATTGTGGGGCATCCACGTCACCCCACCGCACTGACGACACATGAAATGCTCTACCGCTGGTTATGCGCAAACGGCTATGAGGTCATTGTCGAGCAGCAAATCGCCCATGAACTGCAACTGAAGAATGTGAAAACCGGCACCCTGGCCGAGATTGGCCAGCAGGCGGATCTGGCGGTGGTGGTCGGCGGCGACGGCAATATGCTCGGCGCTGCACGCACCCTGGCGCGTTACGATATCAAAGTGATCGGCATTAACCGCGGCAACCTCGGTTTTCTGACCGACCTCGATCCGGACAACGCCCAGCAACAGCTCGCCGACGTGCTGGAAGGCCATTACATCGCTGAAAAACGTTTTTTGCTGGAAGCGCAGGTCTGCCAGCAGGACTGCCAGAAGCGTATCAGCACCGCGATTAATGAAGTGGTGCTGCACCCGGGTAAAGTGGCGCATATGATTGAGTTCGAAGTGTATATTGATGAGAACTTCGCCTTCTCGCAGCGTTCTGACGGCCTGATCATCTCGACGCCCACCGGCTCCACCGCCTACTCGCTCTCGGCGGGCGGCCCGATTCTGACGCCTTCTCTGGACGCGATAACCCTTGTGCCGATGTTCCCGCATACCCTTTCGGCACGTCCGCTGGTGATTAACAGCAGCAGCACCATCCGCCTGCGCTTCTCCCATCGCCGCAACGATCTGGAGATCAGCTGCGACAGCCAAATCGCCCTGCCGATCCAGGAAGGCGAAGACGTTTTGATTCGCCGCTGCGATTATCATCTGAATTTGATTCATCCCAAGGATTACAGCTATTTCAATACGTTAAGCAGCAAGCTGGGCTGGTCAAAAAAATTGTTTTAATTTTATATCAGCCTCTTTACTGTATAAAAAACCAGTTTATACTGTACGTAACTACAGTTATGGTTTTTCATACAGGAAAACAGCTATGTTGGCACAACTGACCATCAGCAATTTTGCAATCGTTCGTGAGCTTGAGATCGATTTTCAGAGCGGAATGACCGTCATTACCGGTGAAACCGGGGCGGGTAAATCCATTGCAATTGATGCGCTCGGGCTGTGTCTCGGCGGTCGTGCGGAAGCCGATATGGTGCGTACCGGCGCCACGCGTGCCGACCTCTGCGCCCGTTTTTCCCTGAAAGATACCCCTGCCGCCCTGCGCTGGCTGGAAGATAACCAGCTTGAAGACGGACGTGAATGTTTACTTCGCCGCGTTATCAGCAGCGACGGTCGTTCACGCGGCTTTATTAACGGCACCGCCGTTCCCCTCTCTCAGCTTCGCGAACTGGGGCAACTGTTAATTCAGATCCACGGCCAGCATGCCCATCAGCTGTTGATCAAGCCTGAACATCAGAAATCGCTGCTCGACGGCTATGCCAACGAAGTGCTGCTGGTACAGGAAATGGCCTCGCGCTATCAGCTCTGGCACCAAAGCTGCCGCGACCTCGCGCATCATCAGCAACAAAGTCAGGAGCGTGCCGCCCGCGCGGAGCTGCTGCAATATCAGCTCAAGGAGCTGAATGAATTTAACCCGCAGGCGGGTGAATTTGAGCAGATCGATGAGGAGTACAAACGGCTGGCCAACAGCGGTCAGCTTCTCTCCACCAGCCAGAATGCGCTGGCGCTGCTGGCGGATGGCGAAGACGTTAACCTGCAAAGCCAACTCTATACCGCTAAGCAGCTGGTCAGCGAACTGGTGAGCATGGACAGTAAGCTCTCCGGGGTTCTGGATATGCTGGAAGAAGCGACTATTCAGTTGACCGAAGCCAGCGACGAGCTACGCCATTACTGCGATCGGCTGGACCTGGATCCTAACCGCCTGTTTGAGCTTGAGCAGCGCATTTCAAAACAAATTTCGCTGGCGCGTAAGCACCACGTCAGCCCTGAAGCATTGCCGCAGTATTACCAGTCCCTGCTGGATGAACAGCAGCAGCTTGACGATCAGGCCGACTCGCTGGAGACGCTGACGCTGGCAGTCAACAAACATCACCAGCTCGCGCTGGAGTCCGCCAGAGCGCTGCATGAACAGCGTCAGCATTATGCCCGGGAACTGAGCGCGCTGATTACCGAGAGTATGCACTCACTTTCCATGCCGCACGGACATTTCACCATTGAGGTCAATTTCAATGAGCACCATCTGAGCCTCGACGGTGCAGACCGCGTGGAATTCAAAGTGACCACTAACCCCGGTCAGCCAATGCAGCCGATCGCCAAAGTCGCCTCTGGCGGCGAACTGTCGCGTATCGCGCTGGCAATCCAGGTGATCACGGCGCGTAAGATGGAAACCCCGGCGCTGATTTTTGACGAAGTGGATGTGGGCATCAGCGGCCCTACCGCAGCCGTCGTCGGCAAACTGCTGCGTCAGCTGGGCGAATCGACCCAGGTCATGTGCGTAACGCATCTTCCGCAGGTTGCCGGTTGCGGCCATCAGCACTTCTTTGTCAGTAAAGATACCGACGGTGAAATGACCGAAACGCATATGCAACCGTTGGACAAACGCGCGCGTCTGCAGGAGCTGGCTCGTCTGCTCGGGGGCAGCGAAGTGACCCGCAACACCCTCGCCAACGCGAAAGAACTGCTGGCGGCGTAAACTTTTTTGCCCCTTAACGGTCAGAGTAGACAACAAAAACGCCGGCAGACCCGTAAGCAAAAGGTTTTAAAGTGGTGAAAGGTCTATTATCATCGGCATATTACATATGAGCCACGTACTGCTCGGGCCCGAAAAGGAATCAAATCACTATGCGCTGTAAAACGCTGACTGCTGCCGCAGCAGTATTATTGATGTTGACCGCAGGCTGTTCCACTCTGGAGCGAGTGGTTTACCGCCCTGATATTAACCAGGGGAACTACCTGACCGCTAATGACGTATCGAAAGTGCGCGTCGGCATGACCCAGCAGCAGGTTGCCTATGCGCTGGGAACGCCAATGATGTCCGATCCGTTTGGCACCAATACCTGGTTCTATGTGTTCCGTCAGCAGCCGGGGCATGAAGGCGTGACGCAACAAACGCTGACGCTGACCTTTAACAGCAACGGCGTACTGACCAATATTGATAACAAGCCTGCGTTGACCAACAACAAATAGGCCAGTTTTCAGAAAGCAAAAAGGTGCTCATTGAGCACCTTTTTTGTTGTCAACTGTTCGGCATTTCGTTTGCCGGATGGCGACGCCAGCGCTTTATTACACCAGCGGGCATCGCGCCAGCCATTACTTACTGGCAGACTTTTCCGCCCGCTGACGGCGTAGCTCCTTCGGATCGGCAATTAACGGACGATAGATTTCAACCCGATCGCCATCCTGAAGCACATCCGTCAGCTTAACCGGACGACTATAGATACCAACCTTATTTTTGCTGAGATCGATATCGGTGCGCAGTTCCAGCAGGCCCGAGGCGTGGATGGCATCGGATACCGTCGCTCCCTCCGGCAAGGTCACGCGTTGCAGATACTGCTTTTCAGGCAGCGCATAGGCCACCTCAACAACAAGATTAGCCGGCACTGTAAACCTCTTTCGCGCGGACCGTAAATGCCTGCACCATATTGGCAGCCAGCTCCTTGAATATCCGTCCAAAGGCCAGCTCAATCAGCTTATTGGTAAATTCAAAGTCGAGGTGAAACTCAATACGACAGGCTTCCTGACTCAGCGGAGTAAATTTCCAGCCGCCAATCAGCTTCTTAAACGGACCATCGACCAGATTCATCAGAATGCTCTGATTCCGGGTTAACTGATTTCGCGTAGTAAACGTCTTGCTGATACCGGCTTTCGACACATCAACGGCTGCCGTCATCTGCCCCGGCGTCGATTCCAGAATACGGCTACCGGTGCAACCCGGCAGAAACTGGGGATAGGACTGAACGTCATTCACTAACTGATACATCTGTTCCGCGCTGTAAGGGACTAACGCGGTTCGACTAATCTGCGGCATAGCTATTTCCATCAACAAAAATCGAACAAATAATACCATTTATCAGATGCTAAAAAAAACGCTATCCCACACCAGGGGATAACCCTGTTCATGTTAAGATAGTCCATTACCCCCCGGAGGACGAAATGGGGGTGTTTTTCAATTCCAGTTTACCTATACTGAGCGGCACTATGACGAAGAAAAAAGCACACAAACCTGGCTCAGCCACCATCGCGCTCAACAAGCGCGCGCGACACGAATATTTTATCGAAGAAGAATTCGAAGCGGGACTGGCCCTGCAAGGATGGGAAGTGAAATCCTTGCGTGCCGGTAAAGCCAACATCGGCGACAGCTATGTCCTGTTGAGAGACGGTGAAGCCTATCTGTTTGGCGCCAACTTTACGCCAATGGCCGTCGCCTCTACTCATGTGGTGTGCGACCCTACGCGAACCCGTAAGCTGCTGCTCAACCAGCGCGAGCTCGACTCGCTGTATGGTCGCGTCAATCGCGAAGGTTATACCGTTGTCGCCCTCTCGTTGTACTGGAAAAATGCCTGGTGCAAAGTCAAAATCGGCGTGGCGAAAGGTAAGAAGCAGCACGATAAGCGTTCCGATCTTAAAGAGCGCGAATGGCAGCTGGATAAAGCCCGCATCATGAAAAACGCCGGACGCTGATCGTCCTTATTTGTGACCGATCTGACATTTTCAGGTCGGTTGCTATTAATTACCCTCTGAAACTTCAAAAATATATTCTCATTATTCCGCAGAGCAATTTTGCTGAATCGATAAAATAACCACAATATATTATTAAATATATTCAAAATGATTACGTAGCTTAAGATCATAATACTTCCAATAAAAATTTTTTTAGCTTTTATCACGCCGCAATGACATTACACTTTATGCTTGTAATTATCTTTAGCACACCGCAGAAAAACATTTAAAAAAGTTTAAATACAATAAGTTAATAAAACACCTTAAGTTTAACCTTCACGTCCCCAGCCTCATCACCGCTCCGTAGGGCCTATATCCAGGCTTCATTTAACGCCTCATCAATATTACTTAAGTTGCGAAAACAGATCTTTCTGACTATATCATCTAATACGAAAGTACCAGCACATCAAAAAACAAAAGGTTACACAGCAAACAAGACATTACCTTCTGCACGACCAGTAAACAGAAATCATCCGCGAGAATTCATCATCATGATGAACGGGAGCGTTCGTCTGCACATTTTGCCTGGTGGGTGATTTTAAAATTAACGCTTAGAGCAAGCTATCAGGAGTAAAAATATGCGTCTTCTCGCCGTTATATCGAAATTGACGGGCGTCTCCACCAGTGTCGAAGCTTCTGAATTGACACTGAATACCCCTTCCATTGTGAAGTTATCCGCACAACGGGAAGAAATTAGCCAGCTTGCTCGCGTTAATCAGGATCTGGTCATCACCTTACAGTCTGGCGAAAAGCTAACGATAAAAAACTTCTACGTCACGAACGGCCAGGGCGCGAGTCAGCTGGTACTGGAAGACAGCAGCGGCGCCTTATGGTGGATAGAGAACCCGGAAGCAGGGGTGCAGTTTGAACAGATCTCATCCCTTGATGAACTGCTGATCGCTGACGGCACCAACGAAGGCGGCGCTATCTGGCCCTGGGTGCTGGGCGGCGTGGTCGCCGCCGGGGGGATCGCGGCAATCGCCTCGTCGGGCGGCGGTGGCAGTAGCGGCAATAACGACGATAACGGTAGCGGTAATCCTGACAGCGGCACTAATATCGGCGGCGGTAATAATAATGGCGGCGGTAACACGGGAGGCAGCACTGACACTGGCGGCGGCATTACTCCCCCTCCGTCAGGCAGCATTGACACCACAGCCCCCGTTGTACCAGTCATTACCAGCGCACTGGATTCCGTCTCAGCTATCACGGGTGCGATTCAGTATGACCAGACGACCAATGACAGCCGCCCCATTTTTTCCGGCACCGGTGAAGCTGGCGCGGTGATCACCATTTATGACAATGGTCAGGTTCTCGGTACGGTGACAGCAGACTCGTCAGGTCGCTGGAGCTTCAGACCGCCGTCACCACTGACCGATGGCAAACATGAGCTGACGGTTACGGCGACGGACAAGGCGGGTAATACCAGCGAGGTGTCCGGCGATTTTACCTTTGTTGTGGATACCCAGGCTCCCGGCGCGATAACTGATCTGGCTATCTCCGCAGACGGGCTTGTTATCTCCGGGAACGCGGAGGCTGGCAGTACGGTAACCATTACCAATAGCGATGGTACGGCGCTGGGTACGGTAACCGCAGACAGCAATGGCAAATTTACTTTAACGCTCACGCAAGCGCTCCAGAACGGAGAAGTGCTGACGGCTATTGCGATGGATAAAGCAGGGAATAGCGGACCTTCCGGCACGGTGACTGCGCCGGATACTACCCCGCCGCAGCCTGCCGGTAATCTTGACGTTTCAGACGACGGTACCACCGTCACCGGCACCGCAGAGCCGGGCAGTACGATCACTATTCGCGATCCGGCTGGTAATCCGATTGGTCAGGGCAAAACGGATGACCAGGGGAACTTCAACGTCGTGCTGGATACGCCGCAGACCAACGGTGAAACGGTAACCGTTGTCGTCACCGACACGGCAAACCTGACCAGCCCTCCGGCAACCGCCGTCGCCCCGGACACCACCCCGCCGCAGCCTGCCGGCAATCTTGACGTTTCAGACGACGGCGCCACCGTCACCGGCACCGCTGAGCCGGGCAGCACAATCACCATTCGCGATCCGGCGGGTAATCCCGTTGGTGAGGGCGTAACGGATGAGCAAGGGAACTTCAGCGTCGATCTGGACACGCCACAAAAAAACGGCGAAACGCTCACGGTGACCGCCACCGATGGATCAAGCAACACCAGTCAGCCTGCCAACGTACAGGCGCCCGATATCACCGCGCCGGAAGCGCCGGTAGTGGTATCGATTGTTGATGATGCAGGCGATGTGAAAGGTGATCTGAGCGCCGGGCAAAGCACCGATGATAATCAATTAACCTTCAGCGGGACCGGTGAGCCTGGCGCGACTATTACCATTCTGGACGGGGGGACGGCGTTGCCGGGAAGCGTTATTGTCGGCAGCGACGGTACATGGACGCTCACGACACCCGTTCTTGAAGACGGCAACCATAACTTTACCGTTACGGCGACCGACGCGAATAACCAGACCAGCACACCGTCCGCTTCTGTCACTATTACGGTAGATACCAGCGCGCCCGATGCGCCGTTTATCACCTCGCCGACCACTCCGGCGGCGACCAATCAGCCAGAATTGCCCATCAGCGGCACCGGCGAACCGGGCAGCACCGTTACGCTGTCTGACGGTAATACGGTTATCGGTACGGCGGTGGTTGATGGCGACGGCAACTGGACGATCACGCCTGACACGCCGCTGACTGAAGGCTCGTATACCCTGACCGCGGTCGCCACCGATCCGGCGGGCAACCAGAGTCAGCCTTCTGCACCGATTGTTCTGGAAGTTGATACCACCCCACCTGCGGCGCCCGAAAACGTGGACATTTCTCAGGATGGCGGCACGGTGACCGGTACGGCGGAAACCGGCAGCACGGTGATTATTCGTGATGCCAACGGCGATGTCATTGGTTCCGGCGTAGCGACAGACGGCACGTTCTCCATTGCGATCACCCCTGCGCAAACCGGCAATGCCGACCTGACGGCCACTGCCCGGGATACGGCAGGCAATACCAGCCCTCCGGCAAACTTCAACGGCTCCGGCAGCGGACTGCCGGTTATCAGCGCCGTGGTCGATGATGTAGGTAGCGTTCAGGGCGATCTGAGAAGTGGGCAAACCACCGATGACACCCTGCCCGGCCTGCGCGGTACCGCCACGCCAGATTCAACGCTCAATGTTCTGGTCGATGGCGTTAATGTCGGCACGGTAACCGTTGACGGCACCGGGAACTGGGTCTGGACGACCACCACGGCGCTGGGGGAAGGCGCGCATACCTTCCAGGTTGTTGACAGCACGAATGCGGCAAATGCCTCGGCGGTAGTAAGCATCACCGTCGATCTTACCGCACCGGATCAACCGATCATCGGCGCCGTGACGGACGATGTCGCGCCGGGCACCGGCACGCTCGCCAGCGGCGATACCACCAACGATTCGCGCCCGGCCCTGAGCGGTACCGGCATCGACGGCGAGACGATATCAATCTACGATGGCGCCACGCTGCTTGGGGAAACTCAGGTGGTAAACGGCGTGTGGACCTTTACCCCAACTGACGCGCTGGGTGAAGGCAGACACAGTCTGACCATTACCGCCACCGATGCCGCAGGCAACGTCAGCGCGCCGTCAGCGGCGTTTGAGGTGGTTGTGGACACCACCGCGCCGCTCGTACCCACCATTACCTCCGCCACCGACGACAGCGATCCGCAGACCGGCATCATCGCCAACGGCGGCAGCACCAACGACACCACACCGACTTTTAGCGGCAGCGGTGAAAATGGCAGCATAATCACTATTTTCGACAACGGAGTAAGGATCGGCACGGCCACCGTGACCAACGGTAGCTGGAGCGTCACGCCGCCTGCGCTCAGCGACGGAACACACACCATAACCGTCACCGCCACCGACGCGACAGGTAATATCAGCGCCCCTTCTGCGGCCTGGACCGTCACCGTGGATACCACCCCGCCGCAGCCTGCCGGTAACCTGGACGTTTCTGATGACGGCCTCACGATCACCGGTACAGCCGAAGCAGGCGCCACCGTGACTATCTACGGCAGCGACAGCGCACCGCTGGGTAGCGTAGTGGTTCAGGATGATGGTACTTTCACCGTTACCCTGAACACGCCGCAGACCAACGGTCAGATTGTGACCGCAATTGTCACCGATCCCGCGAACCAGGAAAGTCTTCCGGCAACCGCCACCGCGCCGGACACTACTCCGCCGCAGCCCGCCGGTAATCTTGACGTTTCTGATGATGGCACCACCGTCACCGGTACTGCCGAAGCGGGTACTACCGTGATCATCTACGCCAGCGACAACACGCCGCTCGGTTCTGCGCTGGTTCAGCCCAACGGTACCTTCACCGTCACCCTGAATACACCGCAGACTAACGGCGAGATTTTAACCGCTATCGTCACCGATCCGGCAAACCTGACTAGCCCTCCGGCCACCACCACTGCGCCTGATACCACCGCGCCGCTGGCGGCAGGTAATCTGGATGTTTCGGACGACGGCGCCACCGTCACCGGTACCGCCGAAGCCGGTACTACCGTGACCATCTACGCCAGCGACAACACGCCGCTCGGTTCCGCGGAGGTACGGGCCGACGGTACCTTTACCGTCACCCTGACCACACCGCAAACCAACGGCGAGATTTTAACCGCCATCGTCACCGACGCGGTGAATCTGACCAGCCCGCCGACAACGGCGATCGCCCCGGACACCACCCCGCCGCAGCCTGCCGGTAATCTTGACGTTTCCGATAACGGCGCCACCGTCACCGGCACCGCGGAGCCGGGCAGCACAATCACCATTCGCGATCCGGCTGGTAATCCTATTGGTCAGGGCAAAACGGATGACCAGGGGAACTTCAGCGTCGTGCTGGATACGCCGCAGACCAACGGTGAAACGGTGTCCGTTGTCGTCACCGACACAGCAAATCTGACCAGCCCTCCGGCAACCGCCGTCGCCCCGGATACCACTCCGCCACAGCCTGCCGGTAACCTTGACGTTTCCGATGACGGCGCCACCGTCACCGGCACCGCTGAGCCGGGCAGCACAATCACCATTCGCGATCCGGCGGGTAATCCCGTTGGTGAGGGCGTAACGGACGATCAGGGGAACTTCAGCGTCGAGCTGGATACGCCGCAACAGAACGGCGAAACGCTTACGGTGACCGCCACCGATGGATCAAACAACACCAGTCAGCCAGCCAGCGTACAGGCCCCCGATACCACCGCGCCGGAAGCGCCGGTGGTGGTATCGATTGTCGATGATATCGGCGAGGTAAAAGGGAATCTGAGCAGCGGACAAAGTACCGATGACAACCGGCTGACCTTCAGCGGTACCGGCGAACCGGGGGCGACCATCACCATACTGAACGACGGCGTGCCGCTGCCGGGCACCGCAACCGTTGACAGCGACGGCAACTGGACACTGACGACGGACGTTCTTCCTGATGGTGAGTACACCTTCACCGTGACGGCCACCGACGCGCAGAATCAGACCAGCGCCGCGTCCGACGCCATCATCATTACGGTCGATACCACGCCTCCCGCGGTGCCGGTCCTGACTATCACTGACAACACCGGTGAAATTATCGGTGAACTGGCTAACAACGCCGTTACCGACGCCACGCAGCCGGTGCTGAGCGGAAGCGGTACCGCCGGAGACATTATCACGGTGTATGACGGCACAACGGTGATTGGCACAACCGTAGTTACCGACGCCGGAAGCTGGAGCTTTACCCCGAACCCAGCCCTGAACGAAGGCAGCCATACGCTGAGCGTCACCGCCAGCGATCCGCTGGGCAACACCAGCGCGAACTCCGCCGCGATTGTTATTACGGTGGATACCACGGCGCCAGATGCGCCAGTGCTGACCGTATCCGATGGCGATGACGCGCCGTTAAGCAACGGCCAGGCGACCAACGAAACCCAGCCGGTTCTCAGCGGAACGGGAGTGGACGGAGAGATTATTACCATTTACGACAATGGCGTTGAGGTTACCACCGTCACGATCGCCAACGGCACCTGGGAATATCCTTCCGCCGCACTGGGCGAGGGTGAGCATGTGTTCACCATCACCGTGACCGATGCGGCAGGCAACGTCAGCGATCCCTCCGCGCCAACCGGTATCGTGGTGGATACGACCGCGCCGGCGACGCCGAACCTGACGATCACGGATAACGTCGGCAGCCAGACGGGCCCGCTGGATAACGGTCAGTTCACCGACGACACGCTGCCGCTGCTGAGCGGAAGCGGTACCGCAGGCGACACGATTACCATTACTCTCGACGGCGTGGCGCTGCCGCCGCTGACCATCGATAACGCCGGAAACTGGAGCTATCAGCTGACAACGCCGCTGACGCCGGGCGATCACACCATCTCTCTCACCGCCACCGATCCGGCGGGTAACAGCACCACCTCAGCGGATCGGATCGTACGCGTTGATACCCAGGCGCCCACCACGCCTACCCTCACGGTTAGCGAGAACGGCGAGCCGCTGAGCAGCGGCGGCCAGACAAATGACACCACCCCGACCCTGAGCGGCACGGGCGAAACGGGCAGCATTGTCACCATCCTGAATAACGGCGTGGCGATCGGCACGGCAGAGGTGATCGGCGGCGTCTGGAGCTTTACGCCAGCCACCCCGCTGCCGGAAGGCAGCTACAGCTTTAGCGTAACGGCGTCAGATGCTGCCGGAAACATCAGCCCGCCTTCGGCTGAGTTTGCTGTGACGGTAGATACCAGCGCGCCCGATGCGCCGTTTATCACCTCGCCAAACAGCCCGGCGGCAACCAATCAGCCAGAATTACCAATTATCGGCACCGGCGAACCGGGCAGCACCGTTACGCTGTCTGACGGTAATACGGTTATCGGTACGGCGGTGGTTGATGGCGACGGCAACTGGACGATCACGCCTGACACGCCGCTGACTGAAGGCTCGTATACCCTGACCGCGGTCGCCACCGATCCGGCGGGCAACCAGAGTCAGCCTTCTGCACCGGTCGTTCTGGAGGTGGATACCACCCCACCTGCGGCGCCCGAAAACGTGGACATTTCTCAGGATGGCGGCACGGTGACCGGTACGGCGGAAACCGGCAGCACGGTGATTATTCGTGATGCCAACGGCGATGTCATTGGTTCCGGCGTAGCGACAGACGGCACGTTCTCCATTGCGATCACCCCTGCGCAAACCGGCAATGCCGACCTGACGGCCACTGCCCGGGATACGGCAGGCAATACCAGCCCTCCGGCAAACTTCAACGGCTCCGGCAGCGGACTGCCGGTTATCAGCGCCGTGGTCGATGATGAGGGTAGCGTTCAGGGCGATGTGAATAACGGAGGCACCACCGACGACACTCTGCCCGGCCTGCGCGGTACCGCCACGCCAGATTCAACGCTCAATGTACTGGTCGACGGCGTTAATGTCGGCACGGTAACCGTTGACGGCACCGGGAACTGGGTCTGGACGACCACCACGGCGCTGGGTGAAGGCGCGCATACCTTCCAGGTTGTTGACAGCACGAATGCGGCAAATGCCTCGGCGGTAGTGAATATCACCGTCGATCTTACCGCACCGGTTCAGCCAGCCATCGGCAGCGTAACGGACGATGTCGCGCCGGGCACCGGCACGCTCGCCAGCGGCGATACCACCAACGATGCGCGCCCGGCCCTGAGCGGTACCGGCACCGACGGCGAGACGATTTCGATCTACGATGGCGCCACGCTGCTTGGAGAAACGCAGGTGGTCAACGGCGCATGGACCTTTACGCCGCCCACAGCGCTGGATGAAGGCAGCCACAGCCTGACCATTACCGCCACCGATGCCGCAGGCAACGTCAGTGTGCCGTCAGCAGCGTTTGAGGTGGTTGTGGACACCACCGCACCGCTCGCGCCAACCATTACTTCGGCGACTGATGACAGCGATCCGCAGACCGGCATCATCGCCAACGGCGGCAGCACGAACGACACCACGCCAGCCTTTACCGGCAGCGGCGAAGAAGGCAGCACCATTACGTTCTACGACAATGGCGTCAGGATCGGTACGGCCACCGTGACCAACGGTAGCTGGAGCTTCACGCCGCCTGCGCTCAGCGCCGGAACACACAACATTACCGTCACCGCCACCGACGCGACAGGTAATATCAGCGCCCCTTCTGCGGCCTGGACCGTCAACGTGGATACCACCGCGCCGCTCGCGCCGGTGATCCAGAGCGTCACCGATGATACCGCTCCTGTCACGGGAGTGCTGGCGAACGGGCAAAGCACCAATGACAGCCAGCCGACCTTCCAGGGAACGGCGGAGCCGGGCGCAACCGTCACCCTTTATGACGGCACCACCGTAATCGGCAGCGTCGTCGCGGGCGCGGATGGCAGCTGGTCGCTTTCTCCGGATAGTCCGTTAAACAATGGTCTGCATAACCTGACCGTCACAGCGACGGATGCCGCTGGCAACGAAGGCCCGGCGGCGAGCTTCTCGCTGACCGTTGATACCCTGGCGCCATCCACGCCGGTAATCACTTCGGTCACTGATGATGTTGCGCCCAACAGCGGCGCGCTGGCGAACGGGCAAAGCACCAACGATACGCGCCCAACGCTGGCCGGGACCGCAGAAGCCAACAGCACCGTCAGCATTTTTGACGGCACAACGCTGCTGGGCACCGTCCAGGCTGACGGCACGGGCGCCTGGAGCTTTACGCCGCCTACGGCGCTCGCCAGCGGCTCACATACCTTTAACGTGACCGCCACCGATGCCGCAGGCAACGTCAGCACCGGAGCCGGTTTTACTCTGGTAGTCGATACCGTCGCCCCCACGGCGCCAGTCATCGTCAGCGTGGCCGACAACGTCACGCCCGGTACGGGCGACCTCAGCAGCGGGCAGACCACCAACGATCCTCGTCCGGTTATCACAGGTACGGGCGAGCCGGGCAGCACCATTAACGTCTATGACGGCAGCGTACTGCTCGGCACCGCTGTGGTCAGCGAAGGCGGAAGCTGGACCTACAGACCGGACGGACTGGCGCAGGGTACGCACACCCTGCGGGTGACGGCCACCGATGCGGCGGGCAATACTGGCCCGGCATCGGCAAACTTTACCCTGACGGTCGACACCGCTGCGCCTGTCGCACCGGTTATCACCAGCGTGACCGATGACGCAGGCCCGGTGACCGGCAGCCTGACCAGCGGTCAGTCCACCAACGATACGCGCCCCACCTTTACCGGCACGGGCGAACCCGGCACCACCATCAGCGTTGCGGATAACGGCGTCATCATCGGCACGGCTACGGTGGGCGACAACGGCGCCTGGACCTTTACCCCGACGAGCGATCTCGGCCAGGGCTCACATCCGCTGACCTTTACGCCGACGGATGCTGCGGGTAACGTCGGCCCGGCAGCCAGTTTCACCGTGGCGGTAGACAGCGTCGCTCCGCTGGCGCCTGCGATCGTCTCCGTGGTGGATGACAGCGCGCCGCAGACCGGCAACCTGTCGCCTGGCCAGAGTACTAACGACACCCGTCCGACCCTTAACGGGACGGGGGAAGCGGGCACCACGCTGACCTTTAGCGATAACGGCACGGTCATCGGCAGCGTCGTGGTCAGCGCTGACGGGACATGGACCTTTACGCCAACGACAGCGTTAAGCAACGGTCCGCACACGCTTTCCGTAAACGCCACCGATGCGGCGGGCAATGTTGGTCCGTCCAGCAGCTTCAACGTAACGGTGGATACCGTTGCGCCAGCCGCGCCGGTAATCACCACCATCCTTGATGACGTCAGCAACAATACGGGCGCGATAGGCAGCGGGCAAAGCACCAACGATACGCTGCCGGAGCTGCGCGGCACCAGTGAGCCGGGGGCGTTTATCAATATCTACGATGGCGCAACCCTGCTTACGCCGACGCCGATTCAGGCGGATGCGAACGGGGCGTGGAGCTTTACGCCGACGGCTGCGCTGGGCGAAGGGTCGCATAGTTTTACGGCCCAGGCCACCGATGCGGCGGGCAACGTCAGCCCGGCCTCGGCAATCTCCACCATTGTTGTCGATACCACGCCGCCTGCCGCGCCAGCGAACCTGGCGGTGGTCGCTAACGGCGCCAGCGTAACCGGTACGGCGGAAGCGGGCAGCACCATTACCATCACCGGCAGCAACGGCACGGTGCTGGGTACCGGCGTCGCCGACGGCTCCGGCAACTTCGCTGTTTTGATCAGCCCATCGCAGGTCGGCGGAGAAACCTTACAGGTTATCGCTCAGGACAGAGCCGGTAATACCGGCGCCGCGGGCAGCGTCGTCGCGCCGTTTACCGGTCTGCCCGGATCGCCGGTGATCGCCTCGCTGACCGATGATGTCGGTTCAATCACCGGATCGGTAGCCAACGGACAGGCGACTAACGACGCCACGCCGCTGATTAACGGCACCGGACAGCCGTTCGCCACCATCACTATCTACAGCGACGGCGTATCGATTGGCACCACCACGGCAAACGCCGAGGGCAACTGGTCGTTCGCCCCGTCGACCGCTATCGCTGACGGTACGCACGCGCTGACCGCCACGGCAACCAACGCCAACGGCACCAGTACCTTCTCGCCCACCTTTAGCGTGACTGTCGACACCGTCACCGCCGCCCCGACCGGCAGCGTAAGCGGTGACGGCGCCAGCATCAGCGGCACCGCCGAGGCGGGCAGTACGGTCACGATAACGCTCAGCACCGGCGAAACCGTTACCACCACCGCCAACAGTAGCGGCAATTACACCTACACCTTCGATCGCAAACAGACCAGCGGCGAGAACATCAGCGTCAGCGCCACCGACGCGGTCGGTAACGTTTCAACGCCGACGCAGGTTCAGGCACCAACGCTGCCTATCTCGGCCAGCGATAACGTAGAAAACCTGACCATCACCACCGACGCCACCGTCACCAACAGCGACTACAGCGATTACGGTCTGCTGCTGGTGGGCGCGCTCGGCAACGTGGCGAACGTGCTGGGTAACGATACGGCGGCGGTGGAGTTCACCGTACAGAGCGGCGGCAGCGCTAATCTGGTTATTGACGCCAGCACCACCGGGGTAGTGCTCTCTCTGCTGAACACCCAGGAGGTGGCGATCCAGAAATATGACGCCGCCACCAACTCCTGGACCACGGTTATTGACACCGCACAGGCGCAGTTCGCCAATCTGCTGACCCTGGGCAGCAGCGGCGTAACGGTGAACGTCAGCGGGCTGGAAGGCGGAACCTACCGGGTACTGACCTATAACACCGCGCTGCTGGCGACCGGTTCTTACACCGCCCTGAACGTCAGCGTTGAGGAGACCAGCGCGGGCACCATCACCAGCGCCGAGACGCAGACCGGCAACGTGCTGAACAACGACAGCGCGCCGCTGGATACCGTCGTAACAACCGTCACCAGCGCTAATGGCAACAGCGTCACGCTCGGTTCCGGCAGCAGCGTCCTGCAGGGCGTTTACGGAACATTGACGATTAACCCGGACGGCAGCTACAGCTACGCCCTGAACCCGAACAGCCCGGCGTCGGTGATTGGCCGGACCGAAAGTTTCACCTACACCATTACCGGCGGCGGCAACAGCACGTCGGCGAAGCTGGTGATTACTCTCGGCAATGAGACGCCGGCGAGCAGCGTTACCGCCGTGGATAACCTCGTCACCCTGCCGTACGACACCCATGTGGAAGCCATTAATAACGGGCCTTCCTCTCAGGGCGGCTTTACGGTGGTGAATGTAAGCCTCGGCAACGTGCTCGATGTTGGGGTGCTCGACAGACTGAGCAACCCAATCATCTTCGACGTTGAGGAAGGCACCACGCGCACCATGACGCTACAGTCGACCATTGGCGGCGTGGCGGTGGCGTCGAGCTTCGATCTGTATATTTACCGCTTCAATGATGTGACCCAGCGGTTTGAGCAGTGGCGGGTGGAGCCGAACTGGCTGAACGCGCCGCTGCTGGGCGGCCAGTCCAGCCAGCTGACGCTGAATCTGCCCGGCGGCGAGTATCTGTTCCTGCTGAATCCGTCATTTGGCATCACGGCGCTGACTGGCTACACCCTCAATGTGCTTGCGGATCATGTCTACAGCGTCGAAAGCCTGAGCACCGCCACCCAGGGCAACCTGCTGAACGACGACGTTGCCCCTGATGGTACGCTGGTCACCCAGGTGAACGGCGTCGCGGTCGCCGCGACCGGCACCACGACGATTGTCGGCGCCTGGGGCACCCTGACCATCGACGCGCAGGGTAATTACTCCTATACCCTGAAAAGCGGCATCGGCGCCGACAGCACCAGGACGCCGGACAGCTTCGTCTATACGGTCCGGGCGCCAAACGGCGATACCGACACCGCCTCGCTCAACATCCAGCCGACCGCCCGGACGCTGGATGCGGTAAACGACGTCAGCGACACCCTGATTGCGCCGTCGGTACAGGATACCGCGAGCTATCTGGATACCACCGTCGGCACGGCAAGCTGGGGAGCGCTTGGCAGAAGCGGCAGCGGTAGCGGCACCTTTGAGGTCGCCGATGGCACGATCCTGAAAGGCGCGGCGATAGTCTTTAACGTCTCAACGCTGATTACGCTCGGTAACCTGACCATCAACTGGACGGTGCTGGAAAACGGCGTGGTGATTCGCTCCGGTACCGCTCCGGTCGCCAATATCACTCTTGGCGGCGCCACGGTGACCGTTAACCTCACCGGACTGGAGCTGGACGGCGGCACCTATACGCTGAACTTCACCGGCAATAATACCCTGGTGGGCGCGGCAACCATCACGCCACGGATAACCGGTACGACTGTCGATCTGGATAATTTTGAAACGTCCGGCACGCATGCCGTCTCCGGCAATATTTTTGACGGCAGCGACTCCGCGGGCGCGCTGGATCAGCTGAACACCGTCGATACCCGTCTGACGGTGACCGGCGCCAGCGGCAGTTCCGCCACGCTGGATCCGTACTCCAACGCCCCGACCACCATTCAGGGTCAGTACGGCTCGCTGCAAATCCGCGCCGACGGCTCTTATACCTACACGCTCAACAACGGCGTGGCGATTTCCTCTATCACGACGAAGGAGACATTTAGCTACAAACTCGATGACACCCGCGGTCATACCGATACCGCGACCCTGACGGTGGATATTGCGCCGCAGGTCGTCAGTACCGCGCAAAACGATGTGCTGGTGGGCTCGGCCTATGGCGATACGCTGATTTACAACCTGCTTAACGCCAGCAGCGCAACGGGCGGTAACGGCGTCGACACATGGCGAAACTTCTCGCTGGCCCAGGGCGACAAGATCGACATCGGCGATCTGCTGGTGGGCTGGAACGGGCAGAACGCCTCGCTTGGCAACTATCTCACCGTGACCACCAGCGGTGGCAATACCACGATTGCCATCGACCGCGACGGCTCGGGCAGCACGTATCAGTCAACGACGCTCGTTACCCTGGAGAACGTACAGACCACGCTCAATGAGCTGATCGAACAGAACCACATTGTGACCTGACAGGAACGTAATACCGACAACACAACGACCCCGGGCGCACGTTCGCCCGGGGCGAAAAGAAGCCAGCTTAGGGAAGTAAAAAATGGGAAAACGACAGCTGACCTGTTGGTGGCTGGCTGGAAACCTGTGCGCGTTTCCGGCCATTGCCGCCGAAGAGTCACCCCGCATCGCCCCGCAGCAGTGGGTTGAGCAGCAGGAGCTGCCCTCGCTGAATGGACCAATGCCGCTAACCGGCGACAGCGCCGCCCCCGGCGAACTTACACTTTCTCAGGCGGTCAATCGCGCCGTCTCTTGGCATCCGTCGATCGCCGAAGTGGTCGGCAAACTGTATGCCCAAATCCAGCAGGTGGACGTCGCCAAAGCAAAATATTATCCGCAGATTAACGCCGGGATGAACAACGGCTATACCAACAGCTATTCCGACAGCGGCTTCAGTCCGTCGCTGGTGCTCTCGCTTTCGCAGATGCTCTACGACTTCGGCAAAGTCGCCAGCCAGGTGCGGGCGGAAAACGCCGGGGTCGCGCAGGAGCAGGCCAACGTGCTGGTGAGCATTGACAACGTCGGCCTCGAGACCGCTTCAACGATGGTGCAGGTGCAAACCTGGCAGCAGATGGTGGAGGTGGCTAAAGAGCAACTGGACGCCCTGAGCGCCATCGGCAGGCTCACCAATCAGCGTAACGATGAGGGCGCCAGTTCGCTTTCCGATGTGGTGCAGACCGATGCGCGTATCGAGGGCGCACGCGCGCAGCTCATCCAGTATCAGGCCAACCTGGAAAGCGCGCAGGAGACGCTGAAAACCTGGCTTGGCTGGAAAAACCTCAACGGGATCAGCAACGATTTTCCGGCAAAGCTTAGCCGCAGCTGCGAGCTGGCCACACCGGACGACAAACTGGTGCCCTCGGTACTCGCCGCCTGGGCGCAGGCCAACGTCGCGCAGGCGAATCTCGACTACGCCAACGCGCAGATGACGCCAACCGTCTCGCTGGAACCGGAAGTTCGCCATTACCTGAACGATAACTATTCGGGCAGCGCGTCCATCGACCGCACCCAGTATTCGGCATGGGTCAGGGTTGAGATGCCGATTTACCAGGGCGGCGGCTTAACCGCGCGCCGCAATGCCACCAGCCACGCGGTGGAATCGGCGCAGTCCGCCATTCAGCGCACCCGACTGGATGTGCGCCAGAAACTGCTTTCCGACCGCAGCGAAGCGATGAATCTCGCCACCTCGCTGCAAATCCAGCAACGCCAGCAGACGTTGAGCGAGCGGACGCGGGAGCTGTATCAGCAGCAGTATCTCGATCTCGGCTCCCGCCCTCTGCTGGACGTGCTCAACGCTGAGCAGGAGGTATATCAGGCCCGCTTTGCGCAGATCCAGACCGAAAGCCAGCTGCATCAGTTGCAGTTGAACTGCCTGTACAACAGCGGTCAGATGCGTCGGGCGTTTGGCCTGGAAAATCGCACCATCCAGTCCGTGGAGATCCAGCCATGAGCCATGCCGACATTCCTGCCAATGAACCGATTAGCGCCCCGGCGCTGGCCAACTGGGCGCGGGCGATGAACCACATCGCCGCCCATTACCGTATCGCCTGTTCTCCCGGCGCGCTACAGGCCAGCGCGCCGTGGTTTAAAGATAAACCGATGACCCAGGCGCTCACCCAGCTTGCCCGCCAGGCCGGCCTCTCTTTTCAGCCGCTGACGCCTACGGAGCAGTCACTCAGCCGCTGGAAACTGCCGGTGGTGATTCAGCTGCAGGATGGCGATCTGGTGCTGGTGGAGCAGTTTGATGGCGATAACCAGCTTGATGTCTGCTTTGTTAACGGCGAGCTGCAGCGCAACCGGATTACCCTCAGCGAACTGTTGCCGACCATTCGTTTTATTATCGCGCTGCGCCCGATCTCGGCGATGAAAGACAGCCGGGTGGACGCCTACGTTTCGCGCTTCAGAGCCGACTGGCTGAAAAGTCTGGTGCTGAAGGATCTGCGCCCCTACGGTCCGGTCATGCTGGCGGCGCTGCTGATGATCCTCCCCGGCCTGCTGCTGCAAAAGAAGCTGGCGGAACTGGCGAACCAGTCAGCGCATGAGGCCACGCTGCGTAACGCGGTGCTGGTGGAGAGCGTACAGGGGCTGGAGGATATTAAGCTGATGCAGGCGGAGAATCGCTTTCTGCAACAGTGGAACAGCTATATCCGCATCACCGCCGAGTCCGGTCTGCGCACCCGCGAGCTGTCGCAGGGGTTGATCAACTGGGGAGTGACGGTCCAGGGGCTGGTGTACGCGGCGGTGGTGATGTTCGGCGCGCCGCTGGTGATTGAAGGCACGCTGACCACCGGTTCGGTAGTGGCCGCCTCCATGCTCGCCTCGAGGATGATCGCCCCGATGGGCAACCTGTGCGGCGTGCTGGCGCGCTGGCAGCAGGTAAAAGCGGCTAAAAAAGGGCTCGACAGCATTATGGAGCTGCCTGTCGAGACTCAGCGCGACGAGACGCTGGTGCACCAGGACATTTTTCACGGCCACTATCTGTTTGAGAACGCTCAGTTCCGCTATCACAGTGAAGATCAGCGGGTGCCGCTGCGCATTAACCGACTGGAGATTGCCGCCGGTGAGCGCATCGCGGTCCTGGGGCGCAACGGCGCGGGTAAGTCGACGCTATTGCAGGCGCTGGCGGGAGGGGTGGATTTGGTGGAAGGCGATGCCCGGCTCGACAACATCAGCCTGCCGCACATTGATATGGCCGATTTACGTCGCAACGTCGGCCTTCTCAGCCAGAACGCGCGCCTGTTTTACGGCACCCTGCGCGAGAACCTGACGCTTGGCGCGCCGCACGCCAGCGATAACGAGATTTTTGCCGTGCTGGACATCTGCGGTGCGGCGAACTTCGTAAAGCGTCTGCCCAAAGGGTTAGATCATCCGATTATGGAAGGGGGAACCGGGCTGTCCGGCGGTCAGCGCCAGTCCATCATGCTGGCCCGTATGCTGTTGCGCGCGCCCAATATCGTCCTGCTGGACGAACCTACCGCCTCGCTGGACGAGCACGCTGAGCGTGAATTTATTCAGCGGCTGGGCCAGTGGCTTGGCAACCGCACGCTGATTGTCGCCACCCATCGCGTGCCGGTGCTGGAGCTGGTGGAGCGGGTGATTGTGCTTAAAGAGGGTCAACTGGTTATGGATGCGCCGAAAGCGCAGGCGCTGGGGCAGAGTCGTATGGCCGCACAGAATGTACGGGAGTGGAAAAATGAAAACCAGTCAGCCTGACGCATCAATGGACGCGCTCGACGACAGCCGCGAGCGCGAATTTTCGGGGGCCAGCCGTATCATCTGGCTGACCGGGATTTTGTGTCTTCTCCTCGCAGTATGGGCGTGGTTCGGCGTTCTGGATGAAGTGTCGACCGGCACCGGAAAAGTGATCCCCAGCTCGCGCGAGCAGGTATTGCAGTCGCTGGACGGCGGGATCCTCGCGGAACTGATGGTACATGAGGGCGATCAGGTGCAGGCTGGTCAGGTGCTGGCGCGCCTCGATCCAACCCGTTCGGAGTCGAACGTCGGCGAGAGCGCCGCCCGCTATCGCGCCTCGCTGGCCTCCAGCCAGCGCCTGACCGCGGAAGTGAGCGACAAACCGCTGGTCTTTTCAGACGAACTGAAAGACTGGCCGGAGCTGATCGCTTCGGAGACACGGCTGTACAACAGCCGCCGCGCGCAGCTTGCCGATGCGCAGACCGAGCTGAAAGAGGCGCTGGCGCTGGTCAATAAAGAACTGGCGATTACCGAACGGCTGGCGAAAAGCGGCGCCGCCAGCCACGTTGAGGTGCTACGCCTGCAGCGCCAGAAAAGCGACATTGGCCTGAAGCTCACCGATTTGCGCTCACAGTATTACGTGCAGGCGCGCGAGGCGCTTTCCAAAGCCAACGCCGAAGTGGCGATGCTAACCGCCATCATCAAAGGACGGTCAGATTCAGTGACGCGTCTGACGGTGCGTTCGCCGGTACGCGGCATTGTGAAAAATATCCAGGTCACCACCATCGGCGGCGTTATTCCGCCAAACGGCGAGATGATGGAGATTGTGCCGGTTGACGATCATCTGCTGATAGAAACCCGTCTGTCGCCGCGCGACATCGCATTTATCCATCCGGGGCAGCGCGCGCTGGTGAAAATCACCGCCTACGATTATGCCATTTACGGCGGACTTGAAGGGGTAGTGGAAACCATTTCGCCCGATACCATTCAGGATGAAGTGAAGCCGGAGATCTTCTACTACCGCGTCTTTATCCGCACCAAACAGGACTTTTTGCAGAACAAGCTGGGGCGTCAGTTCTCTATCGTACCGGGAATGATCGCCACGGTGGATATCAAAACAGGTGAAAAAACCATCGTCGACTATTTAATCAAACCGTTCAATCGGGCCAAAGAGGCGCTACGCGAGCGCTAAATGGTTGAAGGTTAGCGAAATGAGGGACTGGTCACGACTGTCACAAGTCTGTTATACTGTCCTGACACATTGGGGCTGATTCTGGATTCGACGGGATTCGCGAAACCCAAGGTGCATGCCGAGGTGCGGTAGGCCTCGTTAATAAACCGCAAAAAAATAGTCGCAAACGACGAAAACTACGCTTTAGCAGCTTAATAACCTGCTCAGAGCCCTCTCTCCCTAGCTTCCGCTCTTAAGACGGGGATCAAAGAGAGGTCAAACCCAAAAGAGATCGCGTGGATGCCCTGCCTGGGGTTGAAGCGTTAAAACTAATCAGGCTAGTCTGGTAGTGGCGTGTCCGTCCGCAGGTGCCAGGCGAATGTAAAGACTGACTAAGCATGTAGTACCGAGGATGTAGGAATTTCGGACGCGGGTTCAACTCCCGCCAGCTCCACCACTTTAGACAGGACAGTGCAAGGACAGCACCAGTAAAAACAGGAAGTTAGCAGTCCCGGCAGGACACCGACCAGACGGTAGCGGGACAAAAAAGGATACGTAAAGGAGCCGCGGCTCCAAAACAATCAAGCCAGCCTCTCAGGGGCTGGTTTTTTTGTGCCATAAATTTGCACAAAAATTCTTACCTGATCGACACAGCTTACAACTTGACACTGTATGTATGACCAGTTAAATATAACTGTATATTCAACCAGTAAAGGAGATGCTAAAATGCGTGTCGAAATCAGTATTGCCAAAGAAAAATACGGAAAGTTACCGAAAACCGCGCCTTCCGCACTTCAGGAAGAAATGACAAAGCGCCTGGGTAAACAATACCAGGATATTGAAGTCATCGTAAAACCAGCTGGAAGCGACGGTCTATCGGTCTTCCGTGCAGTGGATAAAGATGAAACCAAGAAGAACGTGGAAAAAATGCTGCAAGAGGTCTGGGAGTCGGCTGATGACTGGTTCTTCTGACATAGAATAGCCACACTATAACTCCAATAACCCCAAAAAACTTGACCCCGCCCCTCAATTGGGTTACTATAACCCCATCAAAACAATACAGAGAGCCGGAGGATGGATAGCAGGAATGCGATAGCAATGATTGAAGCTGACGGGTGGTATCTGGTGAGAGTAAAAGGTAGTCATCACCAGTTTAAGCACCCAACCAAGAAAGGGCTGGTAACGGTGAAACATCCACAGAAAGATATACCGCTACCAACACTCAAAAGCATCAAGAAACAGGCGGGGCTCTAAGCCCCTGCCTCCTGGAGGTTCAAATGTTATATCCCGTTGCTATTGATAAAGGCGATTCATCCTTCGGCGTTCGCGTACCTGATATTCCAGGCTGCTTCTCTGGCGGCGACAACTATCAGGATGCGATAGAGAGCGTGCGTGAGGCTATCGACGCACATATCGAATTACTGGTGGAAGATGGTGAAGCGGTGCCGGAAGCTACCAGCGTGGAAAACTGGCTCGCAGATCCCGATTATACAGGCGTAGTATGGGCACTGGTGGATGTAGACGTTACCCGGTTAATGGGGAAAGCAGAAAAAATCAACGTAACGCTTCCCTCTTTGCTGATCCGTCGTATCGATCAATTTGTTGCCGCTCATCCCGAATATGGTAGCCGCTCAGGCTTCCTGTCACGTGTGGCTGCTGATAAAGTGATCGGACGGGAAAAACGTTAAGCCTCGTTAGAGGCTTTAGGTGAAATGATGCGCAAAAAAGAATTAGCTTTTCTTAAAGAGTGTTTAAGAGTAGAAGTTATCGGAAATAAGGATAAGAAATTCTCATGGGCTCGCACCATCAGACATGCCTGGCGTCAACCTAAACGTAGATTTCTTTTCTGGTGGCGCATTGCATCTTATCTATATGGTTCAAATAACAAACAACTAAAAAAAATAGGGAAAAGAATAAATAGAAAATTATTTTTTAAATATAACACAGACATTGAACTAGGTGTTTCAATTGCCCCCGGATTATATATTGGACATTATAGCGGGATTGTTATCACAAGATATGCGACGATAGGCAAAAACTTCAACATAAGACAAAACACCACTATTGGATTAAAAAACAATAACACTAATAAAATCACAATTGGTGATAATGTTAATGTTGGAGCAAACTCCTGCATTATATCAGAAAACATTGTAATTGGTGACAACGTAAAAATAGGAGCTTTTACATTCGTTAATAAAACGATACCCTCAAACTCTATTTATTACACAAAAAAAGAAAACATCTGTAAAGAATGGGAGGTTTAACCTCCCTTCCTTTTATTACTCTACTAGCTCTGGCCATTGAATGTTGGGCACATCAGTTGGTTGCACGCGACTGAGCAATATTCGATATTTTTTCCACTCTTTCAGGCGTATCTTCTCATCATCTGTAGCCATATCTAAATCAACAGCGTCCTGTAAGGTGGCAATGATTTCACCAGCCTGTTGGAGCTGTTCTTTCTTCTGCGATTCAGCTTCTCTGATAAATGCCTCACGCTCTGCATCGACATCATCTATCCATGCTTCTCCATTCCACTTCTGATAGTTCCTGTCTGGTGAAATAGTTGTCACATTTGGCGGTAATGCACCAAGGGACGAAATATAAATTGGCATACCTGTTTCAGTTTCATACACAGTAATCCCACGATGATCTTCAACCAAAAGCCATGTATTTTCATCAATATCAAAAATGGCCGCATATCCAGCAGGAATTTCTGGTGGCGCAATATTGGTACAATTTGCAGGTAATCCTGTATATGGTGGTATATATGTATCACTCTCACCAATAAATTCATTAGTACCATCTAGTAAGTTAAACACATTAATTGTTTGTGCTTCTGCAATCATTTTAAAAGTCATTATGCAAGCCTCACGATGTAATTATATGCAATGTTTTTTACAGTATTTTCTGCATTACCAGAAGCATTTACCGTAATGGTATGCCCATGCGAACCGATTGCGATTGTATGAGAATGAGCACCAATACCGACAGTATGGTTGTGTGCACCAATGCCTACGGTATGGGCATGGTTACCTGCTGAACTGGTCTGAACAGTATTTCGAAGACCATCAGAATCCCAATCACCTCTGGTACCTGATGGCTGTGCACCTGTCGTATAACCGTGGGTATGTTCGCCAGTTGTGTTGGTAGTTTTAGTACCGTAATCAAATGTACTGGTCGTTTTAGTCCCATAATCAAACGAACTGGTTGTTTTCGTGCCTAAATCCGTATTTGAGGCGCTGGCACTATGGGTATGCGACTTGATGCCATCCTGCTCCTGAGACAGAACTACTCGCCCACTGGCAGGTTTCCCCTTTATTGTCCATCCACGCATATCAGGGATAACACCTCCAGGATACGCAATTGCCAGTTTGGGGTATTTCGCTTTATCAAACGTCTGGCCCTGCATCAGCGCATACCCGTCCGGTACCGTATCCGACGGCCAGGGAATGGGAGAGCCAACCGGGACACCAGAAGCATCATCTGTGGCCTTTTTAATAAGGCCCTGAATGGCAGTGATAACCTGTGCATCATTCGTCGGATCCGGCTCAATACCCGCCCCCGACAGAACAGCGATTAATTCGCGCTGCACGGTGGTAAACCACCCACCCATCAGTTCAGTGGGCTGGACATTCCCGGCCACATTACCATCAGTAAACTCACCGTTACCGTCTGCGGTATCAGTGAGATCTCCAATTTTTTGCATGCGTTATCCTCACAGTTACGTGATTATGAAAAATAATTCAGGGGGTCAGAGAATCAGGAGGCAGCGGGGATATAGTTAATTCGCAGAATCAGGCCAGGATCGACCAGGCGCTGCAGCATACATTCCAGCGTTTTGTTACCCCATGACCTGAGTGGGTCACCACATCGTGCCTGCCCGCACTTTGCCCGAAATATGGTGGTTTCAGGGACGTTGACCTGCAGCACAAACGGCCAGTCGTCACCATTCAGGGCATCGCCGCACGCAGAAAGCCCGCAGCGCGCCCGGCGATATTCAGTCACAGTAATGGTATAACCCGCCGCGGCCAGCGTCTGGATCAGCCCGTCAATACTCAGATTGCCACTGCTGGTTAGCCTGGCCACTACCGCCTCACGGCGCCGGGAAATGGTGATCATCTCGGAGATAGAGCAGTTATCCGGTAGCCCCAGCGTTTCTTCCCATTCCGTCAGCAGGGTGCCCGCCGTCGCGGGAAAGGCGTTTCGCAGCAGGGAAACCGCCGCCGTATCGTTGGCCGCGAACGATCTGGCTATTGCCCTGAGTACGCGTCCCATCACCGTCTGGCGGTCATGTTGCCAGGCCTTTCCGGGTGGCAGTAGTTTTCCCAGCGCTGCGGCATAGTCATCTGTGCTGTACCGGCTCATGTCGTGGTACCCGAAAATGTGATATCACCGCGGACGGGGAGTTCACCCGCGCCCAGCTGGATAAAGGTTCCGGAGGGGCTGTTAATCACAAAGCCCCGGGTTCCATCGATCGCACCGATGGCCAGCGTTAAATCGGACATAAAAATTTTTCCGCCAGGCTCGCCATTGTCAAAGAAGACCTCATCAATAGCGCTTTCAATCGCTGCAACCGTGGCCGCGTCAGCATCCGGAATGCCGCCAATATCAAAATTAATCACCTTTTTAATCGGAGAACAGACCCAGATAACAGTAGTGGCCGGGCGGCGTGGAAAAATGTAATCAGCGACCCGCAACTGGTCACCAGTAGCCTTGCCATACGGGTATTGTTCCTTTGTCGCTACCCCGTCAGTACCAACAGGAAACCCGTTGTTTGAACGATCGGCGCCATCACACATGATATAGACACCAACACTGTTAGCCCCCATCAGTCGCGGCGCCACCCAGGCACGGGTAATGCCTGCCACCTCCAGCGCCCAACGTCTGTAATCGTCCGCGTTCCCGCCCTGTGATTCGCTCTGATACGCCAGCAATCCTCGCTGTCGGAAAGCTTCCCCATCTTCAATATCGGCCCCGCCGGTGGCGGCCTCCAGCAGTATCAGCGCGCTTTCAACGCCCGCAATGTTGGTATCCAGCGTCAGACGGGTGCCGCTGTCAGCATTTCCTGCCGATCCGCCTCCGCTCACATCCTCCGTAATATCAGAGAGCACCGCTGTGACCGGCACCGTACCGGTACCATCAGTACCGATTTTCAGCCCGGCATCGGTGGTGTACTGGTATCCGTCAGAACGATTCAGGATGGAGCCCGCCGGAATAATCGCCCCGGGGGTACCGGTTGCCTGACAGGCTGGCGAACGGGCTGCGCTGGCCGCCTTGCGGAATACCTTCTTCAACGCCATCCACTGCGCCAGATACTCCCCCGTTGCGGTAAAGGGAATGGACTGCTTCGCGATGTAGTCCAGATAGGCATAATGCAGATGGGACATTCCGGCATCCATATCCGCCAGAACACGCAGGTTCGAAAATCGCAACAACGCACCGACGCTTTTCAGCTCGGTTTGCAGGAACTGCCGGTTTCGCTGACGCAGTTCACTCAGGGTGTCTCGTTTAAACGGCATTCTTTAACTGCTCCCATACCCAGTAAAATTTGATTTCCTGCTGGCCGTCACCGTCCGGCGAACTCAGGCGAACAATCAGGTTAAGGCGCGCCGGCCATATGATTTGCGCCTCCACCTGAATATCCCCCACCACACCATCAGATTTCAGCCAGGCCAGTGCCTCCAGCGCGTATTCCTCCGCCCTGACAGCAACACGGGTCGTTAATTTTTCGCGGCGCAGCAGCCACAGGCGGGAGCCCATCGCCTGAGCCTCTCCGGAATCTCCCCACCATCCCCGGCGGTCAGTGCCTTCATAGTCATCGTCGGCACGCGCCAGGCGGTCAGTGAACAGGCTGATAATCACCGCTGTCTGGAGGTCATTACCCGACGCCAGTGCGCCAGCGGTGATCCCCCAGTCAGCGTGCATGGCGTCAGCGTCCCAGAATGATGAAACGTCACTCATGTCACCTGCCCCGCGGTTTTCTCACTGGTAATACTGCTGCTGCCACCAGCGACGCCTTTCGTCACATGGTTGTGACCGTTATATGCGTCGCGTAACTCTTTCAGCGTGCGCGGGTTGCTCTCGCAGTTATCGACAACATCCCCGGTAACCAGCAGCTTCGGCGTGATCAGCTTTACCTGCTCTGTCGCTGTGACCGTCAGGTTTCTGGCGTTATTCACCGTCACATCCTGTCCGTTCGCCTCAACAGTGATCCCTTTCTCCGTCATCAGGATATAAAGCCCCCACTGGTTATAAAGGACCGTTTCTCCCGGGTTCAGCCCGGTATGTCGGTGCCCCTGATGGTTGGAGCCAATGATCACCGGGCTGGAGCGATCGCCCCCCAGGAAAGCCAGTACCACATCAGAGCCCGCAGGCAGCGCGGAAGAAAAGCCAAACTCCGTTATCCGGCGGGCCGTAGCCACCTCCAGCGGTGTCTGGTACTGCACGCTCTGAACTGTGCCGCCGTCGTTCTGACCCGTCACACGACCAATACCCAACATCCCGGCGACGCGGGTCGCCAGGTGTCTGAAAAGTTGATTCATGGATTAAGCCCCGGTATCTGTTGGTAGAAAGCGTAAGGCTGGACGGTAAACGCCTCCGGTGGCATCAGGGACAGCCTGGCGTGCGTTCCGCCTGAATCCCTGATAAACGTCACCTCGGACAGCAACATTTCCCGATCGGTGACTTTCAGCGCCGGAATATTGACCGGGATCAGCGTATTGGGCTCCCACAATTTCCCGGACTTATCCCGCCAGCTGTCAATCGTCACATCCAGTTGCCGGGAACGGCCGTAACGCCGGTTCATCTCCCAGTCGATACACTGCTGCGCCTGCTGTGACGCCATCAGCGTGCTCTCAACAATCACAATGCGTTTCCGGTAGCGCATTCTGGCCGCCTCCGGATCGCGTGCGGTCGCCAGGGTCACCGAATCGTAGGCAGTATCCGGCGCCAGCCCGCTAACCGGGGACAGGCTCATGGATACCCCGACATAATCAGAAAACCGCTCAGCCATTGAGGTTCGGAAATATGCCTGCTCGATGTTTTCCCCCTGGGCGACACCACTGGCCGCCTTCCGGGTTCCCACCCTGGTCAGCAGCAGATTGCCGTCAGGCTGGTCGTAATACAGCAGCGCAGACCAGCGGCTGACACGTTCGATGATCTCCTGCGGGGATTCACCCCAGTTGAGTGTGAACTGGGGAACAGCAACCAGATCACTGACATCTGACGATACGGATATGCCGTAATACGAGGCCAGACGTGAAGCGATATCCAGCGCGTTGCCACCGTTAATCACGTTATTCGGCCACTCGGCGGAGCAGTCCACCAGGTCCTGGCACTTTCCGCGCCCCGTTGCTCTGACTTCATGGCGACTCCGGCTTATCGACGGCTCCCAGTCATCGACATAGCCGGTGATCACCAGGTCGTTACCGATCCGGATTTCGCAGGACTCCCCCTCCCTGACCAGCTGTTCATCCTGGCTACCGGGGAAATAGTCCATCAGCCCTAGGTCAAAATCAGACGGGAAACGCTCGATTGCCCGGGTGACCCGCACGGAATCCCAGCCCTCTATTCTTCTGCCTCCCACGGTGAGGGAAACGAGATCGCGGGTTTCAGTCATTGCCGTAACACCTTCATTTTCACAGGCATAAATGCCGGGTGGGGAACATCCGCTTCCTGCACCAGTTCATCAGCGCGCCCGGCATCCTGATACAACCGGTTTGCCAGCGTCAGCGCCGGAAGTGGCCGCGCGGTGCTGATCTCCATCAGCTCGCTCAGGTTCGGAGAAATATCGCTCATCCTGTCGATAAATGAGGATCGAAGACTGAGCAGCGCCCTGTAGAGATCATCATCGCCGCGGTCGCCCACCACCACCAGCGCTACATCCAGCTGATCGGATACCCGCTGCGTCAGTCCTTCGGCTTCGTCACGGCTGGTCGGATTGGACTCCGCCGCCGCCGCAGTCATCGCCCCGGAGCACAGCACAATGATCAGGGTGTTGACAGAGGCCGCGATTTTTCGCGTGGCCTCTGACTGCTGGTATTCGGTACTGGTGGCACCGGCCAGAGACTCCAGCAGCGTAACGCGCTCATCAATACCGCCGACGCTGTTCAGTATCAGGTTCACCAGATCCGCCGTCAGCTGCATGATATCTTCGGGCGCCGTGGCGCTGTTGAGCCGTTCGACAGCATCTGAAATATTCTGGCGATCCATGACCGCCTGAGCCGTTACCTGTTCGACCAGCGCCTGATAATCATCAGTGTCATCGGCCTGGTGAGTACCCGTTGCCCCGGAAGAACTCCCACCTGCCGTCCCTTTGTTGTAGCGTCCATAGCGGGTATTCCCGAACGTGGAATTCAGGACGTTACTGACACTGGTCGCTTCGCTGATCGTGCTGTCTACCATCCGGGTCCAGAAGGCGACCGTTCCCCTGATGGTGTTGATCCCCTGAGTCACCCCCCGGAGTTCACTTTTGATCCGCGCCAGAACGCTGGAAACGGTGGTGGTAACCAGTTTCAGATAATTTGTCACGACGTTCACACCGGCGACCTTGCTGCCGGTAATGGCGAACACCTTCAGACCTGATTCAATGGCTGTCAGGGTAAATTCGAACACCCGCCCGGCCTCCGCCGTTCCGGCAATTCTCAGGCCACCATCCGGAATGGCAACCGTCATTTCCCCCAGCGTCGGGTGTACCAGTGTCCCCGGCCCCTTTTCCTCACAGGCATTAATCAGCGCCTGGCGCTGGGTAACGGCATCACCGCCACCGTAAACCTGGCTGTCCTCGACCAGAAAGCCCCTGATGGTTATCCGGCGAACACCCCGCCCCAGATCTTCAATCCAGGCGGTATCCCGGTACGGGTATTCATGGACAGCCTGGCGACGTCCATGGACCCCTTCTTCAATCACGACGGCAAAAGGAACGCCCCGGAAGCTGGACGGCCGTAGCTTATCCTGCCAGCGCTCACCGCCTGTGCCGCCCATCAGAGCGGATATTGCATTCTGGATAATTGCCATCATTACCCCATAAGTAAAAACCCGCCGGCTGGCGGGTCAGTAGAACATAGGCATGGAGATCCGGCCGCCATTACGGGTTTCAATGGTCTGCTTCTCGCCATTACTGCCGGTCATGGTAATTTCCAGCCTGAGTTTCTGATCCTCAAACGCCGCTTTCATCGCGCTGGTCAGATTTTCCCGTTCAGATGCGCTGGTACCACTACGCGGCTGGATAATGGAGGGCGTCGCCCTGCTGGTGTTACCGGCGGCAACAGGTGCAGGTGACGCTGGCGACTGGCTGGCTATCACCCCGGGAGCATCCACCGCCGGTTTTTCTGCCTCCCTCACCACCGGCGGTAGCACCGGTGCCGGAACCCGGGCAGGATTCTGGTTAGCCCCTTGCGCGATATTCCGGTAATGCGCCAGTACGGCGCCAGGATACGCCGCGTTTTCCCGCCCCCACCGGCTCCGATCATAACCGCCGTTGTAATACCGCAGCGCCAGCGCCACATTTCCCCGGGAGCGTTGCATGTTCTCCGCGAAAATCTGCGCCCCGGCCATGATGTTTTGCCGGGGATCGGTCCAGTCAGTGACGCCGGTATTGCGGAAGTTTGACGGCATGACCTGCATCAGCCCCCGGGCGCCCGCCCGACTGATAGCACGCGGATTACCGCCGGACTCCTGGGACATTATCGCCTTAAGGAGTGTCGGATCGACGTTATATTTATCACCGGCTTCATGGAGAAGGTCGTCATATCGCCCCGCCCGTTCATAGGTTGTTGAGCGGCGGGATACAGGACGCCTCTCTGCTGGCCTGCGTGGCGCAATACCCGTCAGATCCTCCTGCAGCTGTGCCGCCGCGTCAGTTGCACCATAGCGGGCATCGTAGCGCCTGCGCACGGCGTCAGTATAAAATCCGGCATCCACCGCCCCGCGCTCCATCCGGGACAGGCTGCCGTACAGGTCTTTATCTCCCTGAATACGTCGCAACTTTTTGGCATTATCGCTGCTGACAAAACCGAGCGCATGAGAGAGGCCAGTAAAATCGCCGTGAGAGAACAGATCCGTTATGCCCTCCAGTCCATCTTTTACCGAACCGTCGATTTTATTCAGGCTGCCCAGTAACATACCGGCGGACATTTTCTTTTTCAGACCGTCCCATGATGCGCTGACTTCATTCAGGGTGCCGTTCATATCCTTCAGCTGGTCATTCAGAGCCGGATCCATCGTCAGACCAAACTGATCGGACTTCGCCAGCAACTCTTTCAGGCGGGCACCTTCGCGCAGCAGCTGCAGACCGTTAGCATCCAGCCCCAGCGCATCAGCGGCGGTCTTCTGGTTCTCCGGTGACAGAGAGGGAAATACCCGGGCGATAGATTCCAGGGTTTTCAACACATCCGCCGTACCGTCCTTGTTCCTGACAATCTGTGCGCCAATCTGGGACATCGCCCCCAGGACCGCGCTGTTTTTTCCCCAGAGCGCATCATTGAAGGTTTTAAACATCCCTTCTACAGACGCGTTCGCGCTCTGACTGTCGCTACCGAGGATGCGCATAGCGCCTGAAAGGCGGGTAAACTCGTCCACCCGCATTCCGGCGTTTTTGGCTGACACATCGAGGTTATAAGCCTCCCGCGACGCCTCCGCGAAACTCTCTGCGACCCGCTTCATGCCATACCCGACCGCACCGGCCAGGCCAACTGAAGCCAGCTTTCCGGACAGCTCCCCCACCATTTTCAGGGGAGGAACCATATCACCGACAAACTGGACGTTATCGCGGGCCGCCCGGGCCATGCTGTCCAGTCGTCCGGAAATATTATCCAGCCCGTCAGTAGTATCCTGGCCACCCAGCGCAAGCTCATCCTGGGTGTTCTGCAGTAGCGGGAGAAGCTTACGCACGGCCCCATCTATCCGGGAGACAGCATCACTGACCTGATCATCTGCCACCAGTTCAAAATCAAATGCATTACTCATCGTCGCCCCTCGCCCTGATCCCGTTGATGCGGTCAGCCTGCGCCACCCACCATTTCAGGCGCTGCCAGGTCATGTTCCATGCTGTATCAGACGGCCACCTGAAATAAAAGGTGACGTCAGCCGCCGTCACCTGCCATTGTGTCAGGGCTTCCAGGTCAAAAAACCGAGTAAATATTCCTCGCATTTGCGGAAGTCCAGAAAGTCCATCGGTGCCAGAACACTCTCACGAACACCGGACACCAGCGCAATCAGTAGCCGCATGGCCGCCAGCGAGGTCGATGCCGTCTGCTTTTCATAGAATTGTTCAGCCTGGCTTAACGTCGGTGCCTTCAGCTCCAGAGAGTCATAGCGCGTTTTCTGCGCCTGGTCTTCCAGGGGGACCGTCAGCGTCACCACTTTGATTCTGTCCAGCTCTGCCATTATCAGTTCTCCGTTACGTCGCGTCCTTCCCAGCGCACATCAAAAACAGCGTCCTCGCTTTCCACTTCCTGGACATTCACCGTCCAGAGGCTACGACCTATGATGGTTTTGCCGTTAGCCAGCTCCGCGATGACGTTCACATTAGTCTGGTCGTTAAAGCCCGCCACGACCGTACCGCCGCTGTCGCGCAGACGCGCGGAGATATAGGACGCCACCGGCTTTTCCTTGTAGCCGTGGACGCCATCCATCCCCACAAGAGAGGTGCGGTTAACCTTCGCAGCCTGGTATTTAAACGAGCCTTCCACCATCACCGTCACCCCGTTCACGGTGACGTAGGCGGTACCCGCCAGGCGGTTTGTGGTATCTCCTGTCATTGTTTAAGCTCCTGTAGTTGACTGCGCCTGGAGGCGGAACTGTGTCAGCAGTGCAAAGATGCGCAGCTGGTTCATCAGCGTTCCGGGCCAGAGGACATCGACCCGGTTGGGGTTCAATGCGTTCTGCTCGACGATCAGGTTTTTCGCGAATGATGCCGAATCCTGCACATAGCCGTTATATTCCAGGGTCTGGTATTCCGCGATCTGGTCTGCCCTGATGACGTTCGGGGTCACGATGGCGGCTCCCGGCGCAAACCGGGTCCCGTCCGCCGCCAGTTTCATCCGGCCAAATTTGCTGGTTACCTGCGTGCGCAGATAGCGAACCACAAACATCAGGTTAAACAGCGTTTCCACCTGCAGATAGCTGTCATCCGCATCGCCGTAAGCGTTGGTCTGGTAGGTGGTGATCACGTTCTCCACGCTAACGGTGCCATCATCCGCTACGGTAAAGGTGGAAATACCGCTGTGCAGCAGGTTGTTGCGTTCGGTCAGCGTAAACCGATCCTCCAGCGCTGGCGCCAGCACACCATACACCGGCAGGGTCTGAGTGGGACGACCGGGGTCGTTACGCAGCGACGGCGCTATGGCCCCGGTCAGTGCCGCCGCCCAGACATAAGACGGAGACGGTGACCGGTTCACGCCCATCAGCGTCTCATGCTGGTTATTGCGGGTTTCTCCCTTTGTCCCCAGCTCCGCGTAGGTGCCACTGGTCACACCAAATGCATGACCATAGAGCTGCTGCTCCCAGGACCAGCGCCCGGTGGCATCCGACAGAAACGCCTTTATGGCGTCCAGCGATGCCGTGTCATCCCAGGGGTTTACGATGAAATCAAAGGTCTTGTCCTGCAGGTTTGCCAGCCCACCAACCATATCAGGTGCACCGGCGCCGCCGGTCATGGGCGAAATGGTGATATCCAGGCCGACAGGTGTTGCCTCTCCACCCTGTGAGCCCAGATAGTTCAGGCGCAGATCCACCGAGTTACCGCAACTTCCGGGGTTACGGGCCGTCAGCTCTACGGCACCGGCATTCGCAGACGCCGCTACCGGAATCCCCGCCTTTTTATTAATCGCCGCGGCCAGCGCGGTGGCAATCTGACTACTGGTATCATCGGAGGTTACGGATACCTGTACCCGGGTACCGCCAATATAAAGCGAGATCACACCAGCCCCTGACGCCGTTCCGCTGATGGCAATGCTACCCGTCGCGCTGACCATGCTGGAGTCAGCGGCCAGCGGCAGGATCCAGATCTCCGCAGCGGTATCGTTCTGCTGGTAAGCCGTCATCATCGCATGCAGCATCGAGCCCCTGCCGGTCAGCTCCCCGACCACATTCACGGACGAAACGCGAACAGGAATATCCGGCGCCGTGGTGCCGGTATCCAGCATCTGGCCAATCAGCAGCGTGCGCTGGGTTGCCGTGGCGCTGTTCGCCATAGAGTTATCAAACTCCACAAAAAACAGCGGGGTTCGAAGATTAGACGGAATTCGGGAAAACGGGACGGTCATTTACTGGCCCCCTTATTTTTGGTTTCAACCAGTGCCACATCGCCATCGCGCAAACGGCGGCGCCAGAAAGTATTATCCGGCACCTCGGCGCCGGATTTGGGCAAAGCTTCGCCCCGGACCGGGCAGCGAACGCTGAGCCCGTCCTTCGGTTTTACGAACATAATTACTCCTGCAGATCGATACTGACGCCGGGGCGCGGAGTGCCGTCCGGCATTTCAATAGTGATGTCCACGCCCTCCAGGGGGTGGGTTTCGATAGGATAGAAGTCCTCCGGCCCCTGGTAGTGCTCGATGTCGATTTCCACCAGCAACTGCCCCAGATGTGCCTCACCGTCGGCATCTACGTTGATTGTCGATCGCACTTCGGCATACTGCTGAATCCGGCGGGTCAGCTCATAGCTGTTGATAACAGCCCGCTCGACCTGATCGCGCAGCGTCTCCAGCGCGATTTCGGCCCGCATGGCGCCATCATCCTCTGATTCGCCGTCATATTCCTGCACCCGCCCCGTGATCCGGATGGTGGTCACGGTGGTGAATGCCGGCGCATTACGGCCCTGAGAACGCTTGTGGTCAAAGGGGGTCTGAACCAGTATTGCCGGATAGATATCGGCCCGGGTGGGCCAGTCCCGGGGAGAATAGACGCGCTCCCCGGCGTCCGTCTTCCCGGCCAGGCTGGCAACAACCAGCTGCCTGATAGTGGATGCATTCATGATCGGGACCTGACGACGTTGAGCACCAGCTTTGTGCCGCCGTGGCTGTCGGGCTGTTTATCCATAACAACAAACAGCTGATTAACCGGAACACCGCCGACAGTGCGAATAAAAACACGATCTCCCTGCTCCGGAGGTCGGGTAAAATCCGAATCCCTGACGCCCAGCACCGGACTGGTGGTGTTGATCTCAGCATCGCCATCGAGGTTCTCAGCCAGCTGCACATAGCCCCGATCAAAGATGCCATTCACGTCAAACGGCGTACCGCCGCGCGGGCGGTACTCATGCCGGTCACCAAAAACCTGATGCAACGGTGCCAGCAGATGGGTATCCCAGTTAACCCCCATAATCAGCCCTCCGTAATACTGACGCCGGACGCCTTCGCCAGCGCCTTTTTACGGACCGCCTGCAGGTCCGCAATGACACCCGCCTGAATCAGACGTTCAGCATCCGCACCGGTGACGGGAATACGCCTATTTTCACCGTATTCCCGCCCGTTATGACGGACACAGTTCCCCTTCAGCACCACATAGTCAGGATCCGATGTTTCGTCCTGCGACTCTTCGGCGTCCAGAATTTCTTCATCTTCCGGCCCGTCATACCCTGTTTCTTCTGCCTGAAGCAGGGCTTCATTTTCCGGTTTCTTTTTACCCATATCACACCACCGTTGCGCAAAGTGAAGCGTTGACCCGGCTCGGAATCACCAGCGGCGCGGACTGCATCAGCAGAAGGCGCTGAGCGGGATCTTCTTTGACCCAGGTTTTCGGCGCGTACGCTAATGGCCCGTAGTTGAAGGCAGGATCCATGATGACGCCAAATGCCCGGGTTCCCATCAAATCGGCACAACTCATCAGAACAGCGCCGTCCGGGATGAGGGGTTTTTCCTTGTTATCTTCCGGGTCAATAAACCAGTCGTTATAAAGCCACAGGTCAAAGTTGCCCCAGCGCCCTTTATAGACGGCCCCCTTCATGATCTGCGCCCCGGCATTGACCTGGTTACCAAACGGACTCAGTGCCGGGAAGGTGATCGCGTTGTCCTTGATGGTGGTATCCAGACGGAACGCACGCCAGGATTTGTTGGTGAAAATCAGATCGGTTGCCACCGCGCCGGACTTCTGCAGGACACGGGTCTGCCAGTCCTCGATATCATCTGACGGTCGCGTGTTCGTGGCACCGGCTGCCACAGTGAGCGGCCAGACGTCCGAGCCACTCAGGGTGACGGTCAGAGAGGGATCGCGCCCGAAATTCACCACACGGGTTTCGTATCCGTCGCCGGAGACTGTGACGGTGCCGGTAGTCAGTGCGCTGGCGGCCATCCACTCCAGACGGCGGTTAATCATGTCAATCTGATCGGCCATCTCGAACTGCAGGTTCAGCATTTCGCGCTCAGCCGCGGTATATTCTCCGCCAATGCGTTCACCAATCTGACGACGGATAGGTTTACGCAGATCCGGCGCGCGCTTATCTTTGATATACGCAGGTTTAAAGGTATTGGTCTGGTAGGTTCGGGACTCCACCAGCTTGCCTTCCACCAGCGGAGACACAAACGGCGACATACGGCGAAGACCCACGTCCACGTCAATCGCCACCTCTTCCTGGTCAGATGTCACCACATTTGGAAAGAAGCGGTCCAGCAGCCAGTTCTGGCTGGTTTTCAGGTTCGGCACCACCTGCACCAGCACACTGGTATCAAAAATATTCTTCATATCAGGTCTCTTTGCTATGCCGGCTCACTGGCCGGCCAAATTCAGAACAGAAGCACCCCTGCCGGTTAAGGCATACGTTCAGTGCTTCGGGGATCAGGAAGAGGAAAGCGGCGTTTGTACACTGTCGCGCAGAAAGATGGCTACCGGGCGTAGCGCGGTTTTCATCTCCGCCATGGTCCAGCTTTTATCGATAGTGACACGATTCTGGTTAAATTCACCCATCAGATAAACACCGGCCTGCTGCTCTGCGTCGGTGGCATCAACATCATCCACCAGAATGGCCAGCGGCGTCTGGCTACCGTCAGCAGCCGTTTTAACGCAGGCGGTATAGTTACCGGAGTCGGTGATCATACCCAGTACGGTACCGCGTGTTAGCACGTTACCGGCATCAATCATCACCGTATCGGTGACCAGCTGCAGAGTACCGGCAATCAGCTGATCGGGGACAAACAGAGAACTCTGCATTCCCGGAGAAAACGGGTTTGGCCCAAACTGATCCATTATTTTTCACCTCGCGCATTGTTATAGAGCTGCGTCATTTTGCTGACGAGCTCCGATTTACCATTTGACGCCTTCCCCCCATCCGCGCCCAGACGGACCTGCTGCCCGGACATCATGCGCTCATCCAGAGAGCGACGCCCGCCAGCAGCCCCGGCACCACGCTGTGCTGCTGCGGACGATTTCATGACGCTGATAGCGGCGGCCGAACTCATCCCGGTATTGAATGCCAGCGATGCAGCCAGCGCCGGATTAGCAGCAGCATGGTGGCTGCCAAAGATACGGGCGCAGCGGCGGCGTTCAGCCGTTCGGGCCTTACGTGTCGCTTTTCCTTCCTTTTCATCATCGCCGTCATCCTCTTCCGCATCCGGCTCCTGCTCATCATCACCTTCCGCATCCGGATCGGTCTCATCGTCTTCGGCGTCGTCCTCACGGTCGTCATCTTCGGCGTCACCATCACGATCATCGTCTTCCGCATCGTCCTCGCGCTCGTCTTCTTCAGCGCGGCGGCTGCGGGCCTTCTTCGCTTTTTTATCCTCTTCATCCTCAGATGCAGAGGCGCCTAAACCCAACAGATGGGCGAAACTGAATGATGCTTTTGCCATATCAGGCTCCTGTCAGTGAAAGTAGTTTTCTAAAAGCGGCATCCGGGGTAATCACCTCATCAGCCAGACCCAGTTCAACGCCATCACCGGCCATAAAACACGCCGCCTGGGTGTTTTTAATGACTTTTGCGCTGATACCACGGTTACGTGCAACGGTGTTAACAAACAGTTCCCCCATTGCGTTAATGTCCTGCTGAATGGCCGTAAACGCCTCATCGGACAATTCTTTATAGGGCGACCCCTCCGCCTTACGGCTGCCAAAGGTAATGATTGTGACCTTCAGGCCGTCATCCATGATGCGCTGGCTCCAGTCCAGATGCATGGTCACCACGCCCACAGAGCCGACGCCACCGGTGCGCGGTACGCAGATGCGATCGGCGGCGCTGGCGATAGCATAGGCCGCTGAATAGGCGCTCTCTGACAAAATGGCGTGAATCGGCTTATCGCCGCGGGCGCTATAGATTTCATCCACCAGGTCAAAACAACCGGCTACCTCCCCACCCGGGGAGTCGATGTCAAGACAAATCCCGGTAATCTCAGGGTCTGCCATCGCGGTCAGAAAGGTCTGCCGTATTCCGTCATAACCGGTCATTCCACTGTATGGACGCAGGCAGCCCAGCTTCTGGACCAGCGTCCCCTGAATGGGAATAACCGCAATCCCGGCCACATTGTCATAGCCCGGATCCCGCTGCGTTGAGCGCCGTCGGTTATCGTCATAGCCATACGACTCATCAGACATCGCCATGGATGCCTCCACCCTGCTGATGCCAAATCGATCCATGACGGCCGCCATAATGACCTCAGCTTTATGCGGGTGAATCGCCAGCGGCGTATTAAAAAGCCGCTGTGCCAGATGGGGTAAATTCACTATTTTTCCTCCGGATCGGTAATCGTCTCACTGGCAAACGTATCTGCCTGCGCCCAGCTCGGCAGCGGAATGCCGCGTTCCCGACAGGCGTCGATCTCCCGCTTGCGCTGGTCCATGATCTCTTCCCAGTCTTCGCCCACGTTTTCGGCAACCTCCATTTCCAGGGTGGACATGCCGGCATCGAGCCCCAGAATGGCCCCTTTCTTCTCGGCAACCGGATCCACCCAGCCACGGCCCGGCCCCATCCAGCGGGCGCGGGTATACGCGGCGCGGGCCTCAATAAAGTCAGGCGCGCCAGCAGGCAGCGGTAAATCTTCGGTATCGTGCACCTCTTCAACAAATGCGCTCAGAATAGGTTGCGCAAATCCAACAGCGAAATCGTCGCGGCGCCGGGTCAGGGTTTTCCAGGCTTCCAGCATGGCGGAGCGGGCCGAACTGTAGTTAACGTCTGACCAGTCCTGGGTAACCTGCTGGGTGGACAACCCCGTTGCTGCGGCGATATTGCGCAGCGCAGCGGCCTCGAAAACCTCGAAATTACTGTGCGGGCGTGCAGCGTTAACCGTCGCGATTTTTTCCCCGGGATACAGAATGGGCATCCGGGCGCCGTTCTGCAGCGTCAGACGACGATCGCTGTGAAAGCCAATGCGTCCGTCCTGGTAAGCGCCCAGACTGGTATCATCGTAGGATTCACCCATCGCCGCCTGGACCATCTCCGGATCGTAGGGAGACTCGATATAGGCGCCGAAAATGGAGTTAAGAATTGCGGCTTCCAGTTCTGACTGGTCGTACTTAATCAGCATCTTCAGGCGCTGGACCACCGGGGTCAGAATGCCGTTGCCGCGGTGCTGGGCGCCCCGCTCATGGTCATAGTCATGGACCACATGGGGACGCCCCCAGTAAGTTTCCCGCGGGATGCGCTCCCATGTCAGCGTTTTCTCTCCACTCCACCAGTCGCCGATATGGGCCTGCCTGATGTGGTAGGCCACCGGCGCCCCGTCATCATCCAGTTCGACGCCGCCGCGAATATGCGGCATATCGAAATTCTGCTGCGGGTTGCTCAGGCGGTCAGGATCCACAATCTGAACCGTCGTGGCATACCGCCCGCGACCGGGGCCAAGCCGGTCCAGGCGATACTGCAGGACCGCCAGCGCATCACCATCCAGCAACTTATGACGAAACCCCAGACGCAGCATCTGGGAAACGGTCTGCTTACGCTCAACATCGCAATAACGCCCGGGGTCATTCGCCCAGGTGCGCCAGTGCGCTTCGAGGACTTTTCCGTATTCATCGGCCCAGGTGGCATCGAACGCCTTGTTGCCGGTCATCAGCGCCAGCATCCGGTAATCCGGTTTCATGATGGGCCGGTAGTTCGCCCCAACGGCATTATCCAGCACCCGGGTAATCGAGCCGCTGGCCCAACCATCGTTACGCGCCAGATCCCGCACCCGGGAAACGATACGATCCCGGTAGATATTGATTTCGTTATCCGGCGACCACAGCGCGGGCTGCCAGTTCGCCAGTTGGTCGCTGAACGAATCCGCAGCGTCGTAGGGCACCCGGCTGCCACCGGTCAGCGCCGTGTATGAGGGGCGGGAGGGTGCCAGCGGGCGCCCGTCCACGCCCAGGATTTGCACTTTATTCATCAGAAACGGAACCTCACCGGTCGGCGTGGCCGCGCCACAATTCCCAGCTGCGCCTGCAGCAACTGGATCAGCGCCAGCAGGTCAGCCAAGCTGCTTTGCTGGTAAGAAACAGAGCGCGTGCCGTCTCCCTGTGAATAGGAGAACGAAACACCACGACTCCCGGTAGTGAGATCGATATACGCCTGCTGTGCCTTTGCCAGTGCCTCCTGGAGCTGCTCACGAGTCATTCCACCGGCAAGCAGGCTGGTGTTTCGGTTAAACATGATGGTCCTTACTGAGGTAGTAACTGTGATAACCGTCGGCGCTTCGGCGCCGCTGGCTCTTCGATGATGACGCCCGGCAGCCGGTAATCCGGTTTCGGCTGTGGATCCGGCTCTGCGGCAATCAGTCGTTCCGGGTTAGCGGCGATACTGTCGGCCTTCGCATTCAGCTTCAGCCCCATATGCAGCAAACCGCAGAGCGCGGCATAGCCGTAAACACGGCAGTCCAGCGCCTCGTTAGCCCTGCCTGCCAGTTGCTCCCAGACGCGATAGGTCTGGCCGCCGGAGTGTTTTACAACAGAGCGTTCGGCCAGTAGCTGCCCGAAATAATGCAAATCCCGGTCAGCCGGAAAATGCATATACGCCGATTTCGACTCCCCGGCCTCCGGCGGCTCAATATGCAGTCGGTTGCGGATAGTATCCTTTGCTGAATTGACGCCAATAATGATTGGTCGGAACGTCGCCTTACTGCGCGATGAGGGGCGCTTGGTCGGCCAGACGGGTGACCGCTTTCCGCCCCTGGCGGACTCCCCTTTTACCGCCCAGATACGGCGTCCCAGTCGCTCTTTGGCAAACTCGTAAACCTTCTGGGTATGGTGGCCTCCGGAATCGTGGCAGGCGGCCATGATGGTGAATCCCCGGCCATCAGCCCGGCGCCATACCTGCTTCAGGTACGCGTCCAGGCGCTGCCAGGGCTCTTCGGTTTCCAGGTCACCCTCGATCACGTCATAGGCAATGGACCAGGACTCTTCGTTACGTCCCCATCCGATGACCTCGATTTCAAAGCGATCGTCCTGGGTATCAATCCCAGCCGTCAGAACCGCCACGCCATCCGGCACCTCGGCGGCGTAAACCTCACAGCGCTCAGCCAGCCGTTTTTCACTCAGCGCCTTCTCCCCCCTGTCCTCATAGGGCTCCCCGAGGGTGGTGTTAATGAAGGTCTGGCGCTGCAGGGGATCGTCTTTTACCTTCAGCCACTCCGCGACCAGATATTTCCATGCCGCATTAGGGAACAGGCTGTATCCGGTCCAGATATGGAATCCCGCATGGCCGCTAAATGGCCGGGTCGCGCGCCATTCACCATTTTTCACCATCCATGCTTTATCGCTGTGCTGAATCACACAGCCGTTGTGCCGACAGACGTAATAAGCGGATTCAGGAATGCCGTTGCCGTCCTTATCCTTTTCCCACTTGATACCGTAAGACGTATCCGGGCCGCCCCACTCCAGAACCTGATATTCGCCGCAGTGTGGACAGGGAACAAAATAGCGACGCTGATCGCTCTCCAGATACGCTTTCTCGATGCGACTGATGCCTTTCACCGTCGGTGTCGAGCCCAGCGCTATTTTTCGGTTCCAGAACGTTTCCGAGCGCTTGATCCCCAGCGCTATCTGGTCGCCTTCCGCACCAGCGCCACCTGCGGGGTACCCGTCCACCTCATCAAACAGGATGATGCGGCAGGTGATACGACGGAAACCACCAGGACTGTTCGCCCCCACCATGGTCAGGTTAGCACCATTAGTGAACGTCTTTTTGAGGATGGTCTGATTACTGTCCTTCGCTTTGGGACTACCGCAAATGTCAGCCAGAACGGGGGTATCGCGCAGCATCGGCGATATTTCGGTTTTACTGTAATCCTCGGCATCCTCAACACGGGGCTGCACCACCAGGATCGGTGACGGGTCATGTGAGAGAAAATAGCCCACTACGTGGTCGAGGATCTTGGTATAGCCGACACGGGCCGATTTCATCACACTAATCTGGACAACAGCAGGATCCGTAATGGCATCCATGATGCCGTCCTGGTACGCAAAGGAGCGAAATTTACCCGTCTGGGCGCTGGTTTCCTTGGACAGCACCGCATATTTATTGGCCCATTCGCTCAGCGATAGAGGTTCCGGCGGGCGAACGTCTGCACGGGCCTGGACCAGCGAGGCGCGGAAGCGGCGCCAGGCGTTATTGCTGATCCCCCCCTCTGCTGTCTGTGTCACTGCTCAACTCCTCCATAGCCTCATACACCACTTCCTGAAGCGCCTGGACGAATTCAGCATCGCTGACAGTCGGGGCCAGCACACGCAGCCGGGGGCCATGTTCCGGGGCGATAGCCACCAGGCGGGTACGCATCCGGGAATATTCTTTCCTGACCTCAGAGATCATTTCTTCGAATGGCAACAGTGCGCCGGATTTTGTGTCATATTCCAGCTGCGTCAGCAGCGCCAGGTAGTTCTCCTTCATCTGACGGGCTTCATCCAGCGTCATTTCAGCACCACGGGCAACCAGGATCCGCTCTGCCACTTTACTGGCCGACTCCGGTCGTTCCGGCGTCGCGGTGTTACCCTGGCTGTTACTCCTGGTGGTGTTACCCTTCCTGTTACCCTGGCTGTTACCTTCCGCATTTTTTTTACCCGGGCGACTCACCGTTTTCCGGTAGCGTTCAATGTTCGCGTTGGACGCGTCCACATCGATATCTTCACCATCCAGAACCAGCCAGCCCCGGGCTTTCCACTGGGTGACCGTCTTCCGGCTGACGCCGTGCAACCTGGCGAATTCTGACTGGTTCATGTGTTACCCCGGCTGTTACCTGTTACCCAAATTTCAAAAGTTCATAGCTAGCCGAACATCGCGGCGCGCAATGCCCGTGTGATATCAGCCAGTTAGGAAGGACCCATTTTTTTCTGAGCCGTCCTCCCCGGGGGATATCGTCGATTTTCCCGATTTGAAAAATATGCGGACTACTTCGCGGTGCGGAGAGCCTCCGCTATTGCCTGACTCAGTGCACCAGGTAGCAGCGCTTCCGCCATCTGGTTCGCTCTGTCCATGTATCCCAGTACTGGGCTGACAGGAAGCGCATCACCAAAGCGAATAAGGAGTTTCGGGGCTGGCTGCTTCATCCTGTCGCGGCGCATGCCGTTCGGAGAGCGTTTAGCCCGCTTTTTCCTCTTGCTCTTCTTTGGCTTCCTGCGCTGCCATACACCGTTAACACCGTTGACGTCACCGATGAAGGTATTCGGCTTTGCCTTTAGCTGGCTCATCTTGTTACGGGTCAGGTTGCCGTATTTGTTCAGCTTGATGTTCTTGGGGTTCAGCAGTGCTTTGCCGTTCAGCTTATGCTCTCCACCAAATTCGAAAGGCTCCAGGTATCCGGCTGCCGTATCGCGAACAAACACCCGGGCGCGCAGGTTGCTCTTTCTTGCCCCCACTGAGCCAACCGACTTAACGGTGAATGGTGTCGGATTATCCAGCCTGCGCTGGAATGCCGTCTTCTGCGCAGCCTCTATCTGTCGAACGACAGACGTCATAGCCTGGGCCGTGGCGAAAGGAATCTGCTTTTTTATCGCCTGCAGCTGGCGTGACAGGTCACGTAAATCAGCCATTGGACACCCCTTATAGTGCTGGTACCCATGGTAAATTACTGGTCCACGGTTTCGGGTTTCCATGAAAGCAGACTATTCGTGCATCGGGCGGCAACGTTCCATTGCCTTCAGACCTTAATGAGTGCCATCCTGGCATTCCGGCGCACGCGATGTGCTGCTTATAGCTGACTATCTGGCCGGGATACTCGTTCTGCCAGATAATCCGGGGCTGAAACACATCATCGAGAAAACCCTGGTCACCCCATTTCTTCCCAGGCTGCGTACACTCCTGCATGATGCGCACCGGCGCTTCCATGAACTGTTCCCATATCGACGCTTTATTTCCATGCGGTATTCGCATCACGGCAGATCCCACCGTTGAGGGATGATAGAAATCAGCCAGAATTCCCATGCGCTGCTCTGCCAGCAATTCCGTAATATCACCGGTAATAACCGTATCGAGATCAAGAAAGAAGATGTCGCTATCACACTGAGCCGGATCGAACAATTCGATCTTGCTCCACCAGCCCGGCCAGCTCTGCTTCAGGGGAATAGTACGAACTCCCCGGATAGCCCTGTCGGAGAAGCACACAAAGTCATATCCACCAGGTAGCTGCCGTTTCAGCCATTTCACATGCTCTGGTGCATATGCGCCACCGCTGCGTAAAACCGTTGCGATTACGGGCTTATCTCTCATCAGTCATATCCATCCATTCGGCAAGTGTCATTTGAGGTACGGAAGCTAGCTTTCCCAGAGAAACCACATTAATCTGAGGCCGGGCTGACGCGAAAAGTAACGGCAAATGAGACAAGTCTCGGCACCAGCCGCCCTCCACACGCTCTTCGTCAGTCGCATCAACCCCCACCAGAGCTACATCGATAAATCCCAGGTGGTACGCCAGACCCAGCGCGCCGTAGGCACTGTTACCAGAATGAATTTCGCCAGGGCTATTGCTCAGGCCGGGAGTACACGACCAGCGCCATAACCACCAGCCAGGTGATCCAACCGTTGCCGGTTCAGCGCCACGCGATGAGATTCGCCTCATCCTGATAACATGCGGCGGTAGCCCGATATCATCCGGAACAGCCGCCACATAGCAGATGTTCGGGCGCGGATTAGCCAGCCGGCTCATATTTTCCGGACTGGGATCCAGCGTGAAAAAATAATCGGTGCTCGGTAGCCAGTCGATAGCTCCATTCACCGCAATAATTGTCACCCCGTCCGGTGGACTGAACTCCGCCGCACTGGGACCGGATGCGACGATAATCGCTCTATTGCTGTTTCCAGCCTTTCGCGTTGAAAGCATTTCAGAGAGGTATCCCGTGAACAGTTAACAATTTCCACCCCAGAGCAGGCCGCGGCCAGGCGGGAAAATTCACCCTGCCAGGCGATAACGCTTTCATGTGTCGGGTTTCGTAGTCGTCCGGCGGCATGGGCCCCATGCCAGTGAATCCCGCGCTTCAGTGAGCAGTCATAGCCCAACAGCAGAATCCGGCTGGCGCCCAGGGTGGCGGCTAACTCAATGGCTCGCTGCCCTGAGTTAAACGATCCCGGTATTGCTGTTTGCAGGTAGCTAATGCCGAAATGAATGGCGGTGTAACGGCTGCCACACCAGCGCGCCGCCGTTACAGGAATTTTGCTGGCGTGCTCCCGCCACCATGCAAAATCAGCCGCATAGATTGCCGAGCAGAACGGCGCCACACGCCATGAATCATTAACGGCAATAATGGGGATTTCAGCCTCATAGAGCAGCTGACAATCGGCAAGCGTCAGGGATGGCCCCGACGCTGCACAAGCGATGACGGAGTTTTTCACTGTGTATCCAAAATATATTCCGGGGAAAGTTGAAACTGGATGCTATCTGAAACAGATCGTTTATGCTGAGTTACCCCGGAAATAAGCCGGGTATTCAGAAGAAAATAAAAAGCACTGTCGACGAGCCTCCGAAGAAGCCCGCCTGCACTGCCCGTTATGGTGTTACTCCAGATTATCCCTGGTTATCATAAGGGTTCAGCCCGCCCATGCCGACACATGGGCGCACACAGCAACAAGGGGGATGGCTGCTGTAATGCCCTGTTCGCTGGGCCAGCGTCGGTTGCCACCCGATCTACGGCAGTGAATTCATTTAGCCCAGCTTTGCACGCACCAGCGCATCTTTCGCTTCAAGAAGTTTACGCAAACCAGCCGACTTCTCCGGGCCATTCGGCAGCATTGCATCCATCAGCTTAGCCAGATCACCGATAGGCTTACTGACTTCCTGTAAATGCGGAGGTAAGTGCTCATACTCAAAATACTTAATGATCGGCGTGATGATAGTTGCCATCGATAACCTCTGTTTGATTGTTGGATGCTCTAACTGAGTCATAAATACGTTCACACGTCATTCCAGCGCGGTAGCTTTTGTCAGATCGTCCAGCATAGTATTTAGCTTCATCTGCAAGGCGTCCGAGCATGTCGGCGAGCATCGCGGCGTTGGCGCTGGCTGTTTTGCTTCGGACGGTAGCGGCAAGATCTGCGGTGTGCTTTGCGGCGTCCAGGCGGGTGGCAAGTTTTTTAGCTTGTTGCTGCAGCTGGCTAACAGTGGCAGACAAACCAGCAGCAGTGGCAGCAGCTTTTGCGGCTTGCGTTTGTGCATCTTTCACGGCCTCATCACGGGCAATAATGCGCCCTTGCTCAATCATTCGGGCAGCAGTCTGCGCGTTAGCAGCCTGTGAGGACTCTGCGCTGTCACGATCCGCCCATTTTATTCGCCAGGCCCGGTCGCGCCAGCTATCTCCCGTAACAAACGCAATGACCACCAGCAGTATGATCGCCAGAGGCTTCCAGAATGTCTTCAGCAGAGAGAACATCTGTCACCCCGCCAGATCGATAGCCTTAACGAAAACATCAAATCTGTATGGCTGGTCCCCGTTCTCATGCTGAATGATGGCCTGCAACAGCTTCATCATGAATCGGCTGTCGCTGGTATCAATACGCTGGTCGGGATCAACGCCCGTCGCTTTCGCTACGCTGTTGATATAGGACTGCGTGTCGTTCTCATTGGTCGGTGCCCAGCGGTTTATGATCCCGCTGATGGTGCTGAGCCCATGTTTACGCTGGTAGTTGCGCAAAATGATGATCATCGCCCGAATGCCATACTCCGCCGATTTGAACTGACAGAATGATTTATCAGTGCGCTGAGTTTCTGGCACCAGCCCCTTCCACTCGTCACCCCAGCGAATATTGCCGGGGTTGTTATTGCGGATCCCGCGTGCTGTCATTTATTGCTCTCCCTTGTGTTGATGCCGGCTCTCCTGGAGACAACAGCCAGCGCCATATCGCGGAGGCGATCAGCACCAACGAAGCCCACCAGCGCACCCACAAACGCGCCGGAATTAGCAGGGAGGCCGAAGTATTCAAGTAATGCTGAAATGGCCAGGGCGAAAATACCGCAGATCAGCGCTCCCGTTGCCGTGTACAGCTTCGGCTTTCCTGCCCTGATGTCGATCAGCGCTGAAATGCCCAGGGCGCACAGACCTGCGTATACCGAAGGGAGGTACATCGCGATCCATTTCATAGTTTGCTCAAAAATCCCGTTTGCATGGTTCATGAATCCACCTCCGAAGTGATGTTCGAGGTGCTGTGTTGGGGGAAATTCAGGCTTCAGGGTGGTGGCGCTACATGGCTATATAGAGGATGAAACCCTGAGCCTGAAAGAGATGACCACCACAGCATGACAAACGTGGTGAGCCGATTGATGACGCTTTCGGCTCATTGAGTGAGCCGTTTATTTTTCTGGTAACGCTCTGATTTCTTCAACGGTCTGGTTAAACCGCTCTGTTTCCAGCTCGACGCCAATAGCCTTACGGCCTAAATCGATCGCCGCTTTTAACGTGGAACCGGAGCCCATGAAGAAATCAGCTACCACATCCCCGGGTCTGCTGCTCGCGCTGATGATTTGCTTCAGCATGTCAGCAGGCTTTTCGCAGGGATGTTTGCCGGGATAAAACTGGACGGGTTTATGCGTCCATACGTCGGTATATGGCACGGCCACCGACACGGCAAAATACCGCCGAAGGGATTTGTACTCCTCCAGCAGTTCGGAATATTTACGGTTCAGTGACTGGTATGTTGCCACCAGTTGGTGATGAGGCTGCGCCAGTTCGGCACGCTGATGCTTCTCGATAGCGATCCGGGTGAAAAGCTCCTGCAATTTGAGGTAATCCGCTTCACCCGGCAGCTGCCACTGGCTGGAACCAAACCAGTGCGAAACCATGTTCTTCTTACCAGTGGCCTCGGTGATTTGTTTCGAGGTAACGCCAAGGGATTCCCGGGCATTCTGAAAATAGGTAATAAGCGGTGTCAGCACATGCTGTTTGAGTTCACCACATTTTGCCGCGTAACCATCGTCTTTGGGCTTGCATGGCCCCTGATAGTGTTCAGCAAACAGAACACGCTCAGTGGCCGGGAAATACGCGCGCAGACTTTCTTTATTGCAGCCATTCCAGCGACCGCTCGGTTTAGCCCAAATGATGTGGTTCAGGATGCTGAAGCGGTCGCGCATTAAGATTTCAATATCTGCAGCCAGCCGGTGGCCGCAAAACAGGTAAAGGCTACCGGCGGGTTTCAACACTCGCCAGAATTCAGCCAGGCAGCGATCGAGCCAGCGAAGATAGTCTTCATCCCCTTTCCACTGGTTATCCCATCCGTTTGGCTTCACCTTGAAGTAAGGCGGATCGGTAACAATCAGGTCGATGGAGTTATCAGGAAGGGTGGCGATGTAATGCAGGCAGTCAGCGTTGATTAACTCAACACTGTTTATTTTTACAGTATTTTTCATAGATCAGTAAGCGGGACTCTGATAGGCTCACTGTGCTTTAGCGCTAAAGCGGTGGGCCTCGGTTCGCTTGTGACCTCAAACATGAGCGAATGGCTGGTGGAGTGCTCCAACACCCACCAGCCGCCCATTTTCACAGCCAATAGCCACCATTACTGGAGGCGCTTATAACATCCGAATTGATAAAACGAAAACCCCGCCATCACTAATTGCGTGAGTATAAATTCACAGCGTGCAAGGCTCAGGTGTGTATTCTCTGCAATTTCCCCAGCGGTCGCTGGCGTTGTACTTAGTTCATTAAGAATTGCTTTCGCTTCTTCTGTCATATCTTGCTGATTTAGCATGTCTTTTACCTTAAAAAATAGTGTGACATACAGATAACTCTGGTCGCCGACAGCAGCAAGAAGTCTTTGCAAAAGACATAAAAAAACCCCGCCGAAACGAGGTTAGATACAGTTTTGACAAAATATCAAATTAGCCTTAAATATGGCTCATTTTGTTGCATTTTGCAAGCGCGTTAGACGGAGTTAGTGAAATTTAGGTCACATTTCCAGCGCATTAGCCACTTCCAGCCCTTCGCGCCTGATGAGGATCGTTTGCAGCGCCTGAGTGTCAAGCTCGACGAATGCCGCTTTAAATCTCGCCCAGTGCGATGCATACACACGTAACCAGGTTGAACGATCCACAGACATCATTCGCGCCAGCGCCGCACCGGCGTATTCTTTATATGTGTCATTGCTTCTGGCCGCAGCCACCTCCTGCGCTGCCAGCCAGACAAGACCGACCAGTTTTTTCACTACCCGTGATTGCAGCTTCTTCTCTACCCTGCAATTCTGAAACTCATTCCATACATGCTGGCACATCAGCGTCTGGTACCTGAAGTTCAGATCGAAACCGTAGCAGTAACGGATCCATGCCTGCTGGTAGTCATCCAGTGAATTGATTACCCGGCGCCACGGCGCGTAACTAAATTCCAGATCCTGCATTGGCGGGAACGGTCGCCGCCGGCTTCTCGTTTCCAGCACATAAACAGGCGTGGTTAATGCCTTCACAAGCGAGTGTCCACAGCCTTCCCCGCCCTCCAGTTCGATAAGAGGCTGCCCGCAGCGGGGCGTTTTATTTTTGTCTGCCGGTGGATGTTCGCTAAACGCCTGCAGTTGCCCCTTTGTCCCTTCAGATAAATTCGCCAGGGCGCGCTTTACTTCTATACGGGTATATTCAATGGCCTGTAAGTTCATTCAGATTAGCGCTCCATACACTTACGCTTTAACAATTACGCCGATCGCCAGCGCCCGATCCAGAAAACGAAACAGCAGTTCCAGCTGTGTGCCATATTTCTGCTCGAACGCCGCTACATCGGCATGCAATTTGTCGTGGCACTCTCTGCACAGAGGGAACACGAACAGGTCATGGGCTTTGGTAGCAGTGCCACCCATCCCATGACCGATAACATGATGCGGATCGTCTGCCGGACGGCGACAACACTCGCAGGGCTGACTTTTAACCCAGCGCGTATACTTCTCATTCTCCCAGCGGCGGCGCTTAGGCCGTAACATGAACGACTCCGGTGATTCAGGATCTGCGCTCAATGCAATAACCCTTGGCTGCTGCTCCTGCATTACCTGCTGATTTTCCTGTGGCCTGCACCTTTTTAACGATCCAGCCGTTTTTATCCTCCTCTGCAGGGCGACGGTTGGTCGGTTATCTGCGGCAATAATGTCGCTTTCTTTATATACAGATGGGAACGGTTCATAGGGCATCTGCATCACTCTGGCTGCCAGTTCTTCCGGAATGGCATCTGCCACACCGACATAAATAGCCCACCAGCACAGCTCAGCGATCGACAATTCCCGCTCGCGATTAAACCGAAGGCCGACCAGCACGGTATCAATGATCCAGTCAATAACGTTACGGCGCGCTATACCAGCCAACAGATCGGTTGACTGCTCACGAAGTTTGTTATCGCAGTGCCAGCAAAGCATCATCGCGCCCGGGGCGTGTCGCATGGTCACCAGCTCATGATGGTGATAATCCGAGTGCGGGTACTGACATTCACCGATATTCCGCTCAAGCCAGTGATCCAGCCCGGAGAGACTACCCGCAGCACGGATCACCCTCTCATCAGTGAAGAATGGGATCAGCGCTTCATCCTCCGCCAGCGGCTGCCGGGCATCAGGAACACGGCCGGTTGACAGCCTGGCCATGTTCTCCGGTTCGGACTCCACCAGCACGCGCCCCGCGGAGAAAAGGCGCATTAACTCTTTGCCCGGTTTGAGCAGTACCACGCCAAGACGTGGCACAACTTCAGGGGTTAACAGCGCTCTCATGCAACCTCCCGCTGCTGGTTGCATAACTCGGGCAGGTTGGCTTCTACCAGCGCACGGGCAAACGGGGGCGGAACGGCGTTACCGCAGCGCGCTACCTGCTTGTCTTTTGCATAGCGCTGGCCGCGATAATCACGATCGATAATGTAACCTTCAGGAAAGCCCTGGGCCTTATACAACTCATGAGGCTGCAACATGCGCATGCCAATATCGACGATCTGGTAGTCGGCACCATCAACCGTTACCAGGCCGAAGCGATCATTGGTTGTGACGGTTCCCAGCGGTTCATCCAGCGATACGCCGCTTTTTTCATTTCCGTAGTACTTCATCAGGAAGGCGCGAACCTCTCCGATATGCAGACCGCCGGCGGTCACCGTAGGCATGGGCTGATCCACTTTTCGACCGTCTTTGCAGGTACCGCGCAGATGAACCAGGTGTGAGGTCACAACAGCATGGTGATCAGTGGTCGTAACGGTATGCGCAGGTGCATCCATAGCGGCACCCGGCCCCGTATAATTACCGCCGAAGTGTTTCGCCAGAAAGGTGGTCACCAGCTGCGACTTTCCACCACCGCCAGCGGTTACTGTTCCATTGGGTTCATCAGCGCCGTGTCCGGTACTGTTACCAAACTGGCGGGCTATCATTGGCGCCACCAGGCAGGCGCGGGACTCTTTTAACACGGTGTGGGCCGGTTTATTTATCGCCCGCGGCTTCGCCTGATATTCGCTACCACCATTACCGGCGATAAACGGGGTAACGACAGCGTATCCATGGGTTTTGGTAATAGTCTGCAGCGGACTATCAATGCCCTGCCCACGAAAGCAGTCATATGCCGTGCGGCTGCTGGTGTGATTACACTTCACAATAAACGGTGTCGGGTTGTTCAGCACAAACCGCTCAATACCACGCGCAATGCGCTTCAGCGTATTTTCCGCCAGCAGCTTTGGGCGCTCAAAAATGCTCTGGCAGGGGATTGACCAGTCGATACACTCCGCCGCGGTACGCCATGGCGCCAGCCTGCCGCTCTGAACTTCCAGCGATTTAGGATCGCCATGTGTTGGCTCTGGCCAGTGAATTTCCTCACCATCACAGCGCATGACCATGAAGAATCGCTTGCGGATCGTCGGCGCGCCGAAATCGCAGGCTCGCAGTTCGCGATAATCGATGCCGTAGCCCAGCCCGTTAATAAGGCGCTGCGCCTGCTCGCTGCCTTTAGGTACAGACAGGAACTCGCACACCTCAGACAGGGCGGGATGATCCGCAGGTATGCCGGTGGATAGCATGCCAACAAACGCCGCGAAGGTTTCGCCCGCGCGGGATGGATCCGGGCGCATTTCGTCTGCCAGCAGCGGCCCCCACGTTTTGAACTCCTCCACGTTCTCCAGCATCATGACACGCGGGCGCTTCGCCAGCGCCCAGCGTACTACTACCCACGCCAGACCGCGAATCTCTTTTTTTACCGGCTTAGCACCCTTCGCCTTTGAGAAGTGGCGGCAATCAGGGCTAAACCAGGCCAGGCCGACCGGATTACCACCAGTGGCCGCCAGCGGATCAACGTCAAACACGGACTCGCAGTAATGCAGGGTATCGGGGTGGTTAGTTTTGTGCATAGCGATCGCGTTTTCATCGTGGTTGATGGCAATATCCACGCTGCGCCCGATCGCCAGCTCGATCCCGGTACTCGCGCCGCCGCCACCAGCAAAGTTATCAACGATAATTTCACGCATTGACGGCTCCCTGCATGCTGTAGACCAGACCACCAGCCACGGTGATTATTTCGCTGGTGGGCATACGCTCAAGCCAGAGCTGATTGATGTTCGCCTTCAGCTTGTTCTGCTGGGCCAACTCCAGAGAATCCGCTCCCTCAACCTGATTGAATACCAGGCCAACCTCCAGCGGCCAGATACGCGACTCCACTTCTGGCTGTCCCAAGCCAGCAGGCATAACGTCTTCCACCGGGGCTGGCGGCACCACTTTTTCCGCGGCAAATTGGGCCAGCGACATAAATGCCCGCCCCTTAGCCTCTAGATCACTGCGATGAATGTAGCTGAAACGCTCGCCCCGCCATGTCTTATCGAATACCACTATGGCGCCAGCGAAAAATGCGCTGGTAGGCTGCTGTTTCTCGTCTGCCGGGATAAACCATGCAGGCAGGTCGAAGCCAATGCGGCCACGGATGAAAACAATATGATCAGCATCTTCAGGCCACCATGTTTCACTAGGTGCCGCTTTGATGAGGAACACATAGCGACCGCCCTTCTCACGCATGGCAGAGGCATAGCTCATGATATGACTCATGCCGGTGATCGCCTGCTTACCGTCGTATTGCGATCGGCTATAGGGCGGATTGCCGAACGCGGCGCCACCGATGGCGATCAGCATTTCCGACCAATCCTGTGTCAGAGCGTTATCTTCGGCGGTGTACCAGACCGGGCATTTGGCGTTACTGTCGTCGGCGAACAAATCCAGCATCAGCGGCCCAAACATCGCATTGATGCCCCAGAACAACAGTTCCGGCGTGCGCCACTGATCGCCAACTTCTTTTAACTCGTGGACTGGCTTGCTACGTAGTTCAGCCAGCGCCAGGCAGTATTTATTCATGAGCGAAATCCCGAGTTTTCTGGTAGTGAATAATCCACATCTTTGAAGGTTGCCCGCGCAGCAGGGCTGTGGTTGTTAACCCACTCGCCATTTTTGCGCTCAGGGCGACCAGCCTTGTGCCATTTGTTCGCGGCCTGCAGGTAACCAGGGAATTTCGTTGGGTGAAACAGTGTCGTAGGTCGAAGGTACTCGGACATTTTAAAATCCTGCCCCCATTTCTCGGTCATGTACTCCACAACCAGAGTGAGTTCGTAGATGGTGAACCCCTCCCCCAGCCGGGCGCGAATATTCTCCAGCGACGTTTTCCCCACCTGATAACGGGATCCTGTTTTTTGGTTCAGAAAAGTCAGAACCTGTTTAGCCTGATCAGTGATCTCCACAGCAGGGGCGGGTTGCGACGCAACCGGACAAGAAGTTTTTTTATCTGATGGATCAGTAGTTGATTTTACTGACGGATCCCCGCCAGATTCTGACGGGTGAAAACCGCCATTTTTATCAGATTTTGACGCCTCAATTTTTGACGGGTCAGATTTTGATGCGTCAGATTTTGACGGGTCAGAATCTGGCAGGTGAGAGAATGCCGCCGCCTGGAGTTTCCTCACATTAAGTCGATAAACATTGGATGCATTACGGTTACCCTGGCGGCGAGCGGTACGGGTCAACCACCCTTCAGCTTCCAGCTTTGCAATAGCCGTTCTGACTGTGCTGGACCCCGCCCCAATCTGGCGAGCGATAGTCTCAATGGACGGCCAGGAAACGCCTTCATCGTTACTGAAGTCTGCCAGGCGTGCCATGATTGCGACACTGGAAATCTTCATGCCAGCCGCCGCACAGCCATCCCAGACGTATGCAGATAATTTAACGCTCACTTATCTACCCTCACGAATCTGGAACGAAACACGATCAGCGGTGCCGCACATTCCCAGTCATATCCTGGGCGGCGGTAGATAACACGCTGTCCAGTTGCGTCATAACCGATCACATTTACGACAATACCGTGATGATCCCGGTAATATCGGTTCAGAGGTTGAATATGCTCTGTCACGTTAGCCCCCCATCAATTCGGAGGCGTAGCGCTCGGCGATCCACTGGACGCCACGAGGTGTTACGCGGGTTTGCGTATAGGCATGACCGAAATCAGACGTGCCGGTTTTGACAGTGAACAGGCCCTCCCGCTGGCGCAGGGCATGAGGCAGCAAATTGCCGGACTGGCGGAACAAAACCTTGTCACGCACCAGTGCATCTATCATGGCTTTTTCCGGCATGTTGAGGATCTTCGCCGTCTCACGCAGGCCTTTGGCGCCGCCAGACTCTACGTAGTGGTTTACGAACGCCACCTTTGGCGCGTCCTGCTGAACCTTATGTGACAGCTGCGCATTCTGCTCTGCCATATCGGCGGCCAGGCGGAGCGCTTCGGGGAGGGTCTGGGGAATTAATGCTGTGCTTTCCAGCTCCTGCCAGCGATCCACAACCGCAGCCGTAAACTCAGGAGAAAGTCTGGCAACCAGCACCAAAGAATCGCGTTTGTTGAACCGATATTCCTGATAAACGTTGCCGTTATGCTCAAAATCGAACTGCGCCAACGGCGCGGTTAAAAGACCAGCAGCATTCAGGCGCTCAGCGGAGCGTTTGACGTCACCATGTTTACTCTGCACAAGAGCGGCGATTTCACGGCTGCTCATTGTCACTACGCCGCCGAATGCAGGTGAAAAACCAGCAGCCTGTGCGCGATTAATCAATTGCTGTGGCATTTTGCTGACCTCCCCGGGAAATAAAGTCACCCACAGCCCACTCGGTAAAGCTGTGGTTCACGAGTGCCCAGCCGCCGGGTACTCTTACGGCATAGCAATACGTGACATCGCCTTTGCCACCACGAACTGGCAGCGCGCGAAGTTGCGAACGCTGGCTATTTGCGGTTAAATTGCTCATGCGGATTTCTCCATACACATAGATTTATCTGCCACGACGCCCGGAGCTGCACACTCGCGGGCGTCACTCTTTTCTGGCTGGCAGAAAACGCGGAAAAGCAGCGTTAAATGCTCCTGCCACTTAGCCATGACCTGATAGCTGTTCTCCTCTATCTGCGCCCTTTCGGCATCGTCAATCACGCCGTCTGCTGTCGCCTTTCGCACATACTGAGAATGACGCCCGATCCATTCGACCGACTCCATCAGACGTTGATTGATGTCGGCGTTATCAACTTCTTCCACGTCCGCCAGCGGCACGAATACGCCGTTTGAATGGCGCGCTATGGCATCGGCGATGTGGTTTGAGCCACCAGCGCTCTGCAGCACCATTGCCCAGCCCAGCGGGAAAACCTGGTCGCCGTCGGCACGCAGGCGGTTAAAGAGCGAATTTTCCGTAACATCAAGCCATTCAGCCGCCTCGGCGTATCCGCCAGGCAGTTCAGCGATCGTTTTTTTAATTGCTGCCACCAGCCAGGCTGGCTGACGTTCAACTTTCCACTGCGGTTCGTTACCCACGGCTATCCCCTTTTTTCTGTGGTGCAGCTTTAACGCTCTTCCCTGTAGGGTTTACATAACGCTGCGGGTACAAAATCTGGAGTTCGTCTATCTGGCCCGAATAAAACTTCACCAGCCTTTCAGCTACATCGAGAGAAGCAATTTGCTGTCCCCGTTCAATTCGGCTTAAGTTGGCAGGATCAATGCCCACCAAGTTGGCGACATATGAGAGTGTTAAATTTTGCGATTTTCGCAAATTTCTTAGCGGTGATTGCATAAAGCCCCCTATAATTGCGCAATACGCATATTAATGTGTACTTACGACTTGCGCAAGTTGCTTTGCATATCACGCAAAAACAACCTGTAATAGAACGCATGAACATAGGAAACCGCATTAGAGAATTGCGCCTCGCAAGAGGCATGAAAATTTCTGACCTTGCTGATGCTGTTGGTATTGACGGCGCGAACGTTTCTCGCGTAGAGACCGGTAAGCAAAAGTCATTTACTGAACAATCGCTTAGCAAATATGCAAATGCGCTCGGCGTTGATGTTGCTGAACTCTTTACACCTTCCATAAATGAAACTACTGTATACAAATCCAGTGAGAATAATCCAGTTTATGGAGAGGATGACCCGGTGTTTAGAGTCGAAATGCTTGATGTCAGTGCCAGCGCTGGCATGGGTTTTATACAGGGTAGTGATGTCATCGATGTCATCAGATCGATTGAATACAACAGCGAACGGGCGGTCGCTCTGTTTGGTGGAAGAACGCCAGATACCGTTAAAGTGATCAACGTTCGCGGTGATAGTATGGCTGATACTATAGAGCCAGGTGACCTAATCTTTGTTGATGTTTCAATTAATGAATTTGATGGTGATGGCATTTATGTGTTTGGTTTTGACGAGAAAATTTATGTCAAACGGTTACAGATGATTCCCGATAAAATTCTGGTGATATCTGATAATCCCAAATACAGAGAGTGGTCAGTTGATCAATCTAACGAAGACCGTTTTTATGTGTTTGGGAAAGTGATGCTTAGCCAATCACAAGCAATGAAAAGACACGGATAACCCCTCTCCAGCAAAGAGCCGCCGCTTAATGGCGGCTTTTTCATACCCTAAATATTGCGAATTACGCATTTTATTACTTGCGTAATTCGCAATATTATTTTATCTTCATTCCATCAACAGCGAACAGGCAGGACGCCCACGAAGTAGCCGCCCGGGGCATATGAAGGCCGGGATGATTCGCTCAGAACATGGCGAAAGCCGAAAGACTTGAAGGCGGTTTTCTCAGGTTGCGCGCTAAAGCATAGCGGGGAGAACCTGGGGCGGAGAGCAAACCCCGCGATTCAGGACATGATCGCCTGTGCATACCAATAAGCCGTCTGGCAGCGTAACTGCTCTTTACATTGGCACCGGCAAAGTGGCGCCGCTGAACCGAGGCTGGTGGATCGTAAAACCGCAGGAGCAAGCAACAAACGGTAGTCCGTATGGAGAAAAATCCGTTGAGTAAGGGGCCTGGCCGGAACCGTAACCGGCACACAACGATGAGAGCATTGACGAGCAAGGTTTAATGTCCGGTTCGATTCCAGACACCACGAAGCGGTGGCAATGGGCAGGGAAAAGGTCCGTTCAATTCGGACACCGGCAGTGCTCTCTTCGTTGTGGAGTATACAAGCGTATTGCAGCGCCGGTCGACGCAAAGACCCGTAAATCGACTGAGCCGTAGTTACTGGCGGCCAATACCAAAACAGAGCGGCGGGAAGTAAGTAGGGGTAGCGCCCTGGTGTCACAACCAAATCACGCTTAGGACCGTGATAACCGTAGTACCAATATTGCTGTGTGTAGTCTTGGCGGTACCAGTTCCATCCCTTGAAGTCCCTGGTACCGCCCTTTTTACACAAGAGACAAGAGCATCACCGGGCGACGGGCTCATAACCCAATCCACCCGGGCGTTAAGGAAGTGGTCTTCTCACCCATGACCAGCGCGCAGGTGCTCTTTTCTGTTGTGTATGGAGAAACTTACGGCGGCGGCAGCCGCTTAACCGAGAGGAAATGCTATGAGCAATGATCGCATGACCGTAGTACCCGATTTTCTGGGTGAGCTGGACGCCGGCGTGTTCATGAACAAAATCGCCGCCGCGCTTAATACCACCGCGCTGGGTGTTCTAAATAACGGCACCAAAGGCAAAGTTGTTCTCACCTTTGATTTTGAGCGTATGGGGAATTCCGTTGAAGAGAAGCGCGTCAAGATCAAGCACAAGCTGAATTACAGCACCCCGACGCCGCGCGGTAAAGCCTCCGAAGAGGACACCACTGAAACGCCAATGTGGGTTAACAAAGGCGGCAAGCTCACCATCCTGCAGGAGGATCAGGGGCAATTGTTCAGTATCAACGGCGCCACAGACGGAAAGCTTAAAGCGGCTCAGTGAACCGCTGACAACTAATTCACTGCCACCAATTCGATCATTTGTTAATAAGGAATTTTATGTCTCAGGTAGACAGCGGTACTTTTAAGCAGGTTAAAGATCTGGTTCTTTCTGGTTATCACCTGAATGATATTAACGGCCTGGCTTGCCCAACAGCATTACTCCCGGAAGAAACTCGCGTTGAAAGCCTCGAGCGCTTTTCTCTTGAGCGCTTCCGTTTCCGTGGGGCCATGACCACAACCAGCATTGATGATTTTGCCCGTTATTCTAAAGGCTACGCCAGTACCGAGGAACCTGCTCGCTGCTTTATTGATGCGGACAATATGACTGCGCGATCCGTGTTCAATATCGGCACGCTGGATAATCCGGGCCATGCTGATAACGTTGCTGCAATCACCCTGAAGCAGACTGCGCCTTTCCGCGCGCTGCTGGCGATCAACGGCGACCGCCTGAAGCAAAAGCAAATCGCTGAATGGCTGGAAGACTGGAGTGATTATCTGCTGGCCTTTGATGCTGACGGAAATACCATGCAAATTTCACAGGCTGCTCAGGCTGTTCGACGCATCACTATCCAGCAGGCCACCCAACAAGATCATGAAGACGGTGATTTCAGCGGGAAAAAATCGCTGATGCAGAGTGTTGAGGCCAGCAGCAAAGATGTTATGCCTGTAGCGTTTGAGTTCAAATGCGTGCCATACGAAGGGCTTGGTGAGCGTGCATTCAGCCTGCGCAATAGTCTGCTCACTGGTGACGAACCGCGTTTTGTACTGCGCATTGTTCAACTGGAAGCGCAGGAAGAAGCGATCGCCAACGAATTCCGCGACCTGCTGATCGGCAAATTCGACGGCGAGCCAGTGGAAACCTTTATCGGTAACTTTAAAGCGTAATTGCTCAGCCTTAATTGCCCTGCCCCGCGGGGCAATTAGTGAAGCGTAATTCATTTAAATATCGCCATCTGGCGAGGGATTCGTGCAACCAAAAATCAGCCGAAGGTGCAGCTGCGAATAAATGGAGAAATAAAACCGATGAGCTACATACAGACATTATCAGGCAAGAAATTCGACTATGTGAATGCCACTGTTGACGATATTGAGATCGAAGATATAGCGACCGCGCTTTCCCATATCTGCCGCTTTGCCGGCCACCTGCCGGAGTTCTACTCCGTGGCCCAACACTCAGTTCTGTGCAGCCAGCTGGTAGAGCCTGAGTTTGCCTTTGAAGCGCTGATGCACGACGCCGCAGAAGCGTATTGTCAGGATATTCCCGCACCGCTTAAAGCCCTGCTGCCGGACTACCGCCGGATTGAGGCGTTTGTCGACGAACTGATCCGCTTTAAATTCAATCTGCCGCTCACACAGTCTCCTGTAGTGAAATATGCCGATCTGACAATGCTGGCTACCGAACGCCGGGATCTGGACATTGACGACGGTACATCGTGGCCCATCCTCGAAGGAATCCCCACCAGCGACCTTATCCAGATCGCTCCTCTTCGCCCGGGCCAGGCTTACGGACTTTTCATGACCCGCTTTAACGAACTGATGGAGCTGCGCGCATGCAACACCATATGAAAGTAAAAGAACTGGTTGCCGCGGCACGCATGGCAGCGTCTGACCTTCCACCAGCAGCGGCACAGTTAATGCGTGAAGTCGCCACCAGACTGGATGTGACCTTTGTTGCCCTGAGTGAAGCTCTGGATCAGCGCGTCACCCTTATGGCAGAGAACGAAATTTTACGCGGGGATAAATCGCAATGAACGAACAAACTACAGTTAAACACCTCCATTTCTACGGTGCCAGCGATGATCTGCTGGAATGCGAAGGCGCGATCCGCGAGGAGATTGGTTGCTATAACTCTCCAGGCATCTATCACCTCAAATCCGCCGAGGGTGAAATGCAGGTTGTCGGTTATTACCTCGACTCCGGGCTGTGGAGCATCGGAATCAGCCAGGTCGCCGAAGATACGCCGCTGCCAGCGTGGCCCGTCACTTACGCCATGCATGAGCGTGGTTACAGTGTCCAGCTCACCATCACTGTGCCGGACGACGCCATTCTGGTTTTGTCAGAGGAAGATGAATGAGCATTACCCTGCATAACGCCGACTGCTTCGATGTTTTTCCGACGATTGCCAGCGGTTCCGTAGACATGGTGTGTGCGGATATTCCCTACGGTACCACGCAGTGCTGCTGGGATTCGGTGCTTGACCTCGAGGTGATGTGGCATGAACTGTACCGCATCGCCAAGCCGTCAGCGGCAATTGTCCTGTTTTCGGCTCAACCGTTTACCGCGGTGCTGGTCGGCAGCAACCTGGCGGACTGGCGATCCGAGTGGATTTGGGAAAAAGGCAACGCCACCGGCTTCCTTAATGCCAAAAAACAGCCGTTGCGTGCCCATGAAAATATAGAGGTGTTTTATCGTCGCCAGCCGACATACAACCCGCAGTTTACCCATGGTCATGCGCGCAGAACATCGAAGCGCAAAACCGTCAATTCGGAGTGCTACGGCAAAGCGCTGACGCTGACTAAGTATGACTCAACCAGCCGGTACCCGCGCGATGTGCAGTTTTTCTCGAGTGACAAGCAAACCGGTAATTTCCATCCCACCCAGAAGCCGCTGGCGCTGGTTCAGTACCTGATCGAGACCTACAGCAACCCCGGCGATACGGTGCTGGATTTCACAATGGGAAGCGGTACCGCAGGAGTCGCCTGCCTGCGTGTCGGGCGCTGCTTTATTGGCATTGAGAAAGACACCTCAATATTTCAGGTCGCGCGTCATCGTATAGGGACTAAGCAGGAGCATGCAGCATGAAGATCCGCTGTTTTTTCGGGCTTCATAAATGGGTGCTGTTCAAGAAAGAGCTTCACCCATATCAATCTCTTAACGGACTGCAGCCAACTATTATTTTCCACTATGGGTGTAATGGCTGCGGCAAGACCAGAACAGAGACTCGCGAAGAGGGTTACTGGCATTCTTTTAAACCATCAGATTTGGAGCACATGTAATGAACCACCTTATGATCGACCTAGAAACGATGGGTAATAAGCCTGCTGCGCCAATTGTCGCGATCGGCGCTGTGTTTTTCGACCCGAAAAGCGGTGAGCTGGGCGCCGAGTTCTATGTGGCCGTCAACCTCGCCAGCGCCATGGATCAGGGTGCTACCCCTGACGGTGACACGATCCTGTGGTGGCTGAAGCAATCAGCGGAAGCTCGCGCTGCTATTTGTACCGACGACACTAAGAACATCGCCGAAGCGCTCTCCGAGCTTAGGTCATTTATTAGCCGTAACTCTGACAAACCGCGTTATCTGAAAGTCTGGGGCAATGGCGCCAATTTCGACAACGTTATTTTGCGTTCAGCCTATGAACGCGCCGGCCAAACCTGCCCGTGGCAATTCTGGAACGACAGCGACGTGCAGCACCATGGTGCTGCTCGGCAAACAGCTTGGTTTCGATCCAAAGCGCGATATGCCATTTGATGGTGTAGCCCACAACGCACTGGCCGATGCCCACCACCAGGTGAAATATGTATCGGCAATCTGGCAGCGACTATTGCCCGCCAGCGCCGAATAATACCCCTAATAGCCCGGGTGCAGCCGGGCAATGGAGAAATTTATGCTGAGCCTCGATTGTGTTCCCATCTCAACTTATTGCAAAGAGACAGGCGAAACTCCTGATGCGATCAACAAGCGCGTACAGCGCGGTGTGTGGCGTGAAGGGGTTCAGGTGCTGAAAGTCGAAGGCGTTAAGGAGAGATGGATAGATCTTAGTGAGGTTGCAAAATGGGCCAGACAGAATCGCCTAAACTCCCGCGCGGCGTAACCATCAGGAAACATCGCAACGGTCAAACCATCAATATTACTTTTACATATAAAGGGGTGAAATGCCGTGAGCCTCTTTCTAATCTGGACGTAACCCCTAAAAATATCAAATACGCCGAGCGCACACTCGGCGAAATCCATAACAAGATCGAAAGGGGAACGTTTGTTTACGCGGAATACTTTCCCCGTTCTACCCGATTAAAAATTTTCGGAAACGCTGCCGCAGGAAAAACGGTGAAGATGTATCTGGATGAGTATCTGGTGATCTGCGAAACGAGGAAGCTTTCCCCTTCGACAATAGGCGGGTACAAGAAATGCCGAAGCGCATTGTCATCACTTCATATTTATCCTGCAAGTGAGTTGACGCCGGCTGCATTGAAGACATGGATCCAGAACCAGAAAACGACATTGAAGACCATCCGAAACCAGTTGTCATTCCTGCGTTCTGCATTGGATGAAGCAGTGACAGATGGTGTGCTTCAGATTAACCCTGTATCTCTGGTAACAGCCTCACGATACCAAAGTGATAAATCAGAGGCAGAAAGTAGTTATGTGGTTGATCCGCTATCACCAGCAGAAGTTGATGCTTTGCTCTCTGCTACTGGCAATAAGCAGTGGGAGAATCTTTTCCGGTTCGCGATACAAACAGGGCTGCGTAGTTCCGAATTGTGTGCTCTTCGTTGGCGTGATATCGACTTTGTAGGGAAGACTGCCCATATCCAGAGCGCCAGTGTTGTTGGTGTGATCAAAGGGACCAAGACAAAAGCAGGTACCCGTAAAGTTGAACTCACAGATGAAGCAATGTCGGCTCTGATAAATCAGAAACCGTTCACGTTCATGAAGGGCGCTACTGTCTTTGAGGATCCAAAGACCAATAAGCCGTGGGCAAGTGCTGATGCAATTAGAAAAAAGGCATGGGTGCCGACATTGCGAAAGGCTGGTATTCGGTACAGAAACCCATATCAGACTAGACATACATTCGCCACATGCCATATCAGCCGGGGAACAAACTTGTTCTGGCTTGCGACTCAAATGGGACATAAAGGCCCAGAGATGCTTTTCCGTCACTACGGCTCATATCTGAAGGAATATGATGGACAAACAAGCCTGAAGAAGATAAAAATATAATCCATGTCTGAATTATTGGCCGCAATTTGTGGCCATTTCATGGAACAAGGTACAAACATGGCAAATCCAATAACCAAACTAAAAAAAATAAACGTTGTAAAATTTCGAGGACTAAAAAATATAAATATAGAATTTGGTTCGCGACTAACTGTTATTTGTGGTAAAAACGGCACATCTAAATCGACAATTCTTGGTATTATCGCCCAAATTTTTAGTTTTACAAAAGATCTGTCTAAGAACCCCGAGGTTGATTTAACACAATATAAGACATTAACTAATGGCACCTTCAAGTCAGCTTTCAGTGAACATTTTAGACTTTCAGAACAATTTGATACTGCAGGTTCAATGGAAGTCAGGATTAGTGTTTATGATGGTGCATCTAACAAACATCTTGAAAAGCTAACATTGGGTCTATACAGCTCCAGTGACAGGGATAAATCAAGGCCAATAGTCAGGGGCAATGATTCCATACCGGGGAAAAACCAAAGTAGAAACGTCACTCATCCAGTTATTTTTCTAAGCTTAGCAAGACTTCTCCCTATTACTCTACGGACTGATTACTCAACAAGGGATGTTCAGTATATCAATGAAAACGCAGATGATATAAGAATAATGAGCAATCAACTCTTACTTAAGAATAATGGGTGCTCAGTAACAGCCACGAAAGGGACGATCGATTCAATGGTCGTACACGGCGATAATTACGACCATCAATCAGTCTCTGTTGGTGAGGATAATGTTGGACAATTAATTCAAGCAATATTTTCCTTTAAAAGGCTAAAAGAACTTTATGACGATTATCATGGAGGTATTTTATTAATTGATGAAGCGGACGCAGGTCTTTTCCCTGCTGCTCAGTTAGAATTAATTGACATTCTAGCTAAAGCAGCTAAAAAATATGACTTGCAAATAATCATGACTTCTCACTCACCATTAATAATAGAAGATATTTTCAATCGTTCCAAACAAGATGCCAACGGATTTAAAACAATATATCTGACAGATACTTATGGTGATATTAAAACAAAAGACAATCTATCATGGGCCGATATCAATGCTGATTTGCATGTTGAAACTGTAAAAATAAATGATGAGATTAGCCTTCCAAAAGCCAACGTATATTTTGAAGATAAAGAAGGCTTCGATTTTTTCAAACAATTGATAATTGATAGAAGAATAAACAGAATATTGAATCCATTAGGAAACATAAATATTAGTTGTACTGCTATCCTAGATTTAATGGCTAGAAAAGTCCCTGAGTTTACTAACAAAAGCCTAGTTGTCTTAGACGGTGATGTTGCTCTCGATAACAGTGACAATGCTAAAAAAGCGAAAAAAGAGAGAAGCTTATGCTTGCTTCCAGGCATTCTTCCCCCAGATCAAATGATTTTTGAATTCTTATATAACTTACCTCCAGACGATATATATTGGAACAATAAAAATAGATTTACAAAAGCAGTATTTATGAAAATAACAAAAGACATAATTACAACATTAAAAATAAGTAACTATCCTATTGATTTACTAAATTCTATAGAGAATTATAAAAAATCAAACAAAAACCATGGCGGAGTGGTTAGAAAACTATTTAAAGATTTTGTCCATACGCCTGAGTTCCTAGCACAAGTAAAAGGGCGAGTTAAAGATAATCCTTATCGATATTGGGTCGAGAAACACCCCGTAGAATCCGATAATTTCAAGCATGAATTAATCAAAAACCTTAAAATTATTATGACAAATGGACATGGCGTTGACTCTGCTACCATCACTTCGTATCTGTCTGGCAACTAATTGATTGAAAAGGGCTTTATATGATGGCCATAAAGCCCTTTTTTTGATATACTTTAGACTTGACATTTAGAGGTATCATATGCGTTTTAACACCCCACTTCGTTATCCTGGCGGCAAAGGCAAGCTTTCTAATTTCATGCTTCGGATTATTGAAGATAATAAGCTTTCGCCTATACATTATGCAGAGCCATATGCTGGGGGTGCTGGTTTAGCGCTGAAGCTGTTACACTTAAATGTAGCTGAAAAAATCATTCTTAATGATATTAATATCTCAGTTTATGCTTTTTGGCACAGTGTATTAAATAATGCAGATCATTTATGTGCTTTAATTGAGGATACTGAAGTCACAATGGATGAGTGGTTCAAACAGAAAGAAATAATTAATCATCCAAGAGACCATGATATGCTAACAATTGGTTTTTCTACCTTTTTTCTTAATAGAACAAATCGTTCTGGAATATTAAAAGGCGGTGTAATTGGTGGTAAAAATCAAGAAGGGCAATGGAAACTTGATGCTCGTTATAACAAGAGCGATTTAATTTCTCGGATTCAGAAAATATCAAAAAACCGTGAAAGAATAGATTTGTATAACATGGATGCAATTGATTTCATAAAAAAAATAGTTGTTCAATTGCCTAAAAAATCATTAACATATTTAGATCCGCCATATTATATAAAAGGTAAGGGATTATATATCAATCATTATGAACATAGTGACCATGTTAATGTTGCAAAAGTAGTGCAGCATGATATTAAAACACCGTGGATTGTTTCTTACGATAACACTCCTGAGATCCAAGGTATGTATAAGGCATCATCATTAGTGTATGGAATAAACTACAGTGCTCAAGATCGATATAAGGGCTCAGAAGTGATGTTCTTCAGTAAACGATTGAAAGTCTTTAAAACCGATGATCCAACTAAGGTAAAAGCACCTACCAATAAAAATGCTATGAGCTAGACGACTACCCACGGACAGAAAAAGCGCCGTAAAAGAGCCGCAGCAAAGTCACTTTTTAATAAATCATTTTTAATCAAAAAGATAATAAGTTTCGGACGCTGGTTCAACTCCCGCCAGCTCCACCAAAATTCTCCATCGGTGATTACCAGAGTCATCCGATGAAGTCCTGAGAGCCCGCATGGCGCAAGCCCTGCGGGCTTTTTTGTGCCCTCAGTTTGTCCCGAACTAATTAAATCCGAACCTTTTAGGCACCTCATAAAGCTTTATTGTTTTTGAGGTGCCTAAAACTATGGAAACCCGGGAATGGCAAGACAAACCAAACCTCTATCCGTTAAAGAAATCGAATCTGCTAAACCCAAGGAAGCGGACTACGTTCTCTATGATGGCGATGGTCTTGAGCTACTTATCAAATCCAGCGGGAGTAAAATTAGGCAGTTTCGCTACATTCGCCCTGTCACCAAGAAACGTGCGAAGAAGAGCATAGGCCCCTACCCGTCAGTTACGCTTGCCGATGCCAGAAACTATCGAGCAGAGTCTCGCTCTCTCCTTACGAAACAAATCGATCCACAGGAACATCAGCAAGAGCAACTTCGCAGTTCGCTTGAAGCTAAAATCAATACTTTCCAACTCGTGGCTGAACGATGGTGGAATGTGAAGAAAGCCAGCCTATGCTCAAACTTGGACTGACCCCGCCCCGGTAGACGATCCTGCCCTATAGTTGGACTGACCCCGCCCCGGTAGACGATCCTGCCCTATAGTTGGACTGACCCCGCCCCGGTAGACGATCCTGCCCTATAGTTTGAGCATAGGAGGAGCGTATGGGCACACCACGATTTACACCTGAATTTAAGGAAGAAGCCGTCCGTCAGATAACGGAACGCGGTTATTCCGTCGCCGAAGTATCTGACCGTCTGGGCGTCTCTGCACACAGCCTCTACAAGTGGCTACGGGCTATCAAACCTGATAACAGCGAGCAGCATGCCCGGGATTTACTGGAAGCGAAAAGCGAGATCCTGAAACTCCGGGCGCAGCTAAAACGCACCGAAGAAGAACGGGATATCCTGAAAAAGGCCGCGCGGTACTTTGCAAGGGAGCCCGACTGAAGTACCGCTTTATCAATGAGCACCGCACTGTATGGGGTGTGATGACGATGTGTCGGGTACTGAATGTCGCCCGGGCCGGGTTCTATGCGTGGCTGCATAACCCTGTCTCGGCGCGTGATAAAGATAACCAGCGCCTGCTGATACTTATCCGCGACTCATATTCCCTGAGCGGAGGCGTATACGGTTACCGGCGGGTTCATGGCGATCTGAACGAAATCGGGGAAACCTGCGGTAAAAACCGGGTGGGTCGGATCATGCAACTGAACCGGATTAAAGCCGTGCGCGGCTATAAAGCGCCACGTCGTATCGCTGGCAGGCCTTCAATCGTTGCTCCTAATCGCGTGCAGCGGCAGTTCACCGTTGTCCGGGCCAACCAGGTCTGGGTCACCGATATTACTTATATCCGCACCTGGCAGGGCTGGCTGTATCTGGCGGTGGTTATCGATCTCTTTGCCCGTAATGTGGTCGGCTGGTCGATGAAACCCACTCTCTCGCGCGAACTGGCGCTCGACGCGCTGATGATGGCGGTCTGGCGCCGAAAACCGGACGGCGAGGTCATCGTACATAGCGATCAAGGTAGTCAGTACGGCAGTGACGACTGGCAGCGCTTTTGCCGGGCCAATCACCTGGCACCGAGCATGAGCCGGCGTGGCAACTGCTGGGATAATGCGGTGGCCGAATCGTTCTTCAGTTCACTGAAAAAAGAACGCATCAGGAAGAGAATATACAAAACCCGGGCTCTGGCCCGGGCGGATATCTTCGATTACATTGAAGTGTTCTACAACCGGGCCCGGCGCCACAGCCACCTCGGCGGCGTCAGTCCGGAGGCCTTTGAACAGGCCTCGTCGTGAGGACAGAATTTGTCTACAGGCGTGGGGTCAGTCCACCTATAGGGCAGGATCGTCTACCGGGGCGGGGTCAGTCCAAATAACCGTTACGCGAGCATGCCAGTTCCTGGGGCACAGCAGACAGTCATGGTATCAGGACAACACAAGGCGCAGAAAACGGCAGGAACATCATGCTCAGATTCTTGATTTTGTTGCCCGCGTCAGGTGTCGTCAGCCGCGAATCGGTACGCGTAAACTGCATTACCTGCTGAATACTCAGGCCAATAAAATGCTGAATATCGGACGAGACCGTCTGTTTAACCTGCTGGATGAATACCGGCTCCTGGTGCCAGTGAAACGGGCATATCACAAAACCACCCACAGCCATCATCGCTTTTACCGGCATCCTAATCTGCTGAAACCCGGTCCGGGGCAGGTTACTGCCCTTGAGCCTGAGCAGGTCTGGGTTGCCGACATTACTTACCTTCCGCTACGCAGCGGCACGGCTTATCTGAGTCTGGTAACAGATGCCTGCTCCAGAAAAATTATGGGTTATCATGTTGGGGAAAGTCTGCATACGGAAAATGTGGTAAAGGCGTTGAGGCAGGCACTGAAGCGGAGAAAAACAGCGGGTCCCCTGGTACATCACTCTGACAGAGGGCAGCAATACTGCTCAGCGCTTTATCAGTCAGTCCATGAGAGAAACGGAATAACCTGTTCAATGACCGATGGTTATGACTGCTACCAGAATGCGCTGGCTGAGCGAATAAACGGGATCCTGAAAAATGAGTTTTTACTCTCGCGCCCTGCAGATCTGGCACAAGCCCGGGAAATGGTAAAAGAATCCGTGGCAATTTATAACCATGAGCGGCCACACCTTGCCCTGAATTACAAAACGCCCGATGATGTTCATCAGGCGTTTTACAGACAGAAAACTGTCAACCTATATCAGGACTAGTCAGCCACGTTCGTCAGTAACCCGCTTTAACTCCTTCTGGAGTCGGCGGATCTCGGTCTGAGCATCTGACTGCTCTTTGTTGGTCGAGGAGTCCGGCCCGTACTTCTTTATCCAGGCGTAAAGACTGTGGGTAGTAATATCGAGACGTGTTGCGACGCTGGAAACAGAATGGCCACGCTCAACAACCTGTTTTACCGCTTCAATTTTAAACTCTTCGGAATAACGTTTACCGCTCATGGGCACCTCTCTTTAAGTCATCTTAAATGACTCTGGGGCGTCTGTTAAATCCGTGGAGATTCATATTTGGCACCTAGTTTTGTGAGACGGAGAAAATAGTACAGCACTGAGAAATATGTAACTTTTACAAATTTGGTATTGACAATAGTCTATTGCTGGTTGTTAATATTTCAAAAAAAGCCAGTACTGTTTGCCAGAGAAAAGCAAATATGCGGTAGCCTTATTTACAAGGATTGTATAAAGCAAAACAATATACAATTCCTGTGTAAAACTTAAGATTTTTATGATTATTCTAAAAAACAAAGCTTAACATAGCCCCAAGGTTAAAGAGTCACTTTAAAACCTAATAAATAATCTTTCATATATCAGAAACAATTACGAGGATTAGTAGACTGGCAGTTTTCAGATTTATTCTTATTTGTCTGCAAAGTCACATGCCAGAATACATGATCTATGTTGCAGATACACGTTACGTATGTAGGAAAACCACCAAGAGATATTTATATAAAGGAGAAGTAAATATATGAGTCGTATATTGGTTTTTTGGAGTAAATTTTATTTAATCACATAGGCTTCCTGATTAAAAATTCAGCAATGAAATTTTTTCTAAGTTTATTTATTCATTAAATCACAATTATATTTAAAATAGAGATGTAATTATGAGGCTACCAGAAAAGGTTCTCCCCCCAGTCAATAATGCTCTATTAGTGCAGGATAAACGAAACAAGTCGAAGGATATTACAATTTTTAAAGAAAATTCTCAACGCAATATCAGGCCAATTAGAACGGCATCAGAAGCCCGACTACGCTTCTTTGACAAAATGGTTTTGCAAGAAAACTCTCTGGATAATGTTGTTTCTATTGGAAAAATGATTCAGAAAGAAATGCAGGGATATGAGCAAAGAACATTCTCTCCAGTCTATCATACAGGTAACTGGAAATCATCGTTGTTACACCACGCATTACTTGGGCTATCAAATTTTTATAATGGTCTTCAGGCAACAGAAAAGCCTCTTTCTTTAAATAGATATAATATAAAGAGCACAGAAGCTTCCAGAGATATTCCTGATACAGAAATAAAATATAGTGAATATGCAATAACATCAAATAATAACGTTGATAAAAGTAATAAATTAATAAAAAAAGGAAGTATGGTTGGTAACAATCTATTGAAGGAAATAACAGAAGAATCAAAAAACGACAGTCAGCTTTCTCAGTCATATAAATTACTTAGAAGGAAAAAACGATCTCCTGTAGTTGAAGATAAATTCCAATACTCGCTAACCCCAGAAAACATTGACCAGAAACTTTCACTTAGTGACGAACAGAAAAAAATCCACGAAACAACAATTATAGACATAAAAAAATCCATTGCAGAATACAATCTTTTAACGGAAAAAAACAGTCGCAATGGTTTAAAACTACTACAGAAGCAAGCAGACTTACTGAAAGTAATCAAGGAAGAAATTCCTGCAACAGAAACTACTAATAAAAACATGGAGACTATTATAGCAGATATAAAAAAAGAATACCAATCACATACCGTAGATATCGAGAAAAATATTCATGCCATATGGGTAGCGGGTTCTCCACCTGAAAGCATCTCTGACTATATTAAGACCTTTCTGAAAACCTATAAGGAGTTTACTTATTATCTTTGGGTTGACAATAATGCTTTTGGTGCGGCGAAATTTACCAGTATCTTAAAACAAATCGCATTTGATTTAGCATGTAAAACTATACAACAGAACACACCACAAAAAAGCATCGATTTCATTATTGAATATAATGAAATAAGGGAGAAATTCAATAACAGTCCATCAGACCAACAGAAGTACTTAGAGAAACTCAGAGAGCTTTATGATTCTTATCAAAAAACATCCTCCCCCCTGAAACACATGTTTAATGCACTTTTTTTAGAAAACATGATTAAACTTCAGGATAATTTCTTCAACTACTGTATTATGAAGGGAGTTACAGATATTAATGATGAGTTACGAGTAAACTATCTCAAAAATGTGATAAATCTGTCAGAAGATGATATTGATAGTTATCACAAAACCATTAGCGATAATAAAGAGAGAGTGAAAAGACTGATTCATAAATTACAGAGCGAGTTTGGTGAAACGCGTATTTCAATTAGAGATGTTAAATCTTTACATTCTCTCTCAAAATCAGAAAACAATCATAATTACCAAACGGAAATGTTGCTCAGATGGAACTATCCTGCTGCCTCAGACCTGCTCAGAATGTATATTCTAAAAGAACATGGTGGTATTTATACTGACACAGATATGATGCCAGCATACTCTAAACAAGTAATTTTTAAAATTATGATGGAAACAAATGGAGATAATCGTTTCCTGGAAGACTTAAAGCTACGTCGTGCAATATCTGATGGTGTATTAAGACATGTTAATAAGCAAAATATAGATGAAGTTAACTATGATGGAATCAGTGATGCAGATAAAAATATTATAAAAAAAATATTAGCAGGAATATCTAAAATTCCTGAAGACAATATTTTCACTAAGATTGATACAAAGATCCCACGAGATACAATGCCGATCCTTCGTCGCTATCATCTATGGACTGACGGATGGAATATACGTGGGCTTAATGGGTTCATGTTATCACATAAAGATAGTGAAGTGGTTGATGTTGTTATTGCAGGCCAGAATCAAGCTTACCGGGAACTAAGAAAAATAAGAGATAATGTCCAGAATCAAATATACTTCAAACAAACTGATGACTTATCTTCATTTTCAGTTACAGACAAAGTTGGTGGGGTGCTGGTAAAAAAATATCTTTCAGGAAGTCTTTTTTCCAATTTCAGACAAGATACTATTATTCCGGAAGCATTGAGCACCCTCCAAATATCAGGCCCTGACTTGATCCAAAGAAAGATGTTGCAATTTTTCCGAGGTAGAGGAATGTTAGGTGAAGACTTCATCAATGATAAAAAACTAGGTGATAAAGCTTATATTGGTGTATACAAAACAACAGGTACAGGAAAATATGACTGGTTAAACCCTGTGTCGGTCGGCGTCAATGATGTCACTCCCGCAGATGAAAGTACCTGGTGCATAGGAAGAGGCCGATGTGTTGATGACTTCCTGTTTAAAGATGTTTCAGCAATGAAAACAGAAAATCTCCCAGAATTATTCTTAACAAAAATAGATACGGATACGTTTTTCTCTCAGTGGTCCACCAAAACCAAGAAAGAGCTGCAAAAGAAAGTACAAGACCTTGCTGAGCGTTACAATGAGCTAATTGACTCATCAGCCATCGACTTTAAAAATCTTTATGAAATAGATCAAATGCTCCATATTCTTATGTTAGAGGTGAATGATGACATAGCCAAAAGGTCATTATTTTCATTGCAGGTGCAAATAGCCGAAAAAATTCGAAGAATGACCGTTCCTGTAGAGAACAGAATTAATATCTACCCTGAATTATATAAACAAAATGAAAATAATCTCAGAATGTCTATAAAAGCATTCCTTGCAAGCAACCCACAGACACAAATAAATATTTTTTATAGTGAAAAGGCTGAACATAATATTTTAATAAAGGATTTGTTCTCCTTCGCCGTTATGGAAAGGGAATTAAAAACTATTCTTGATGGTATGAGTAAGTATAAGACCCCTGAAAATTGGGAAGGAAGGGTAAAGTTACAAAAATATCTTGAATTAACAATAAAAGATCATCTTGGCTTGCTATCTTCTCAGGAAGCAAATGAGCTTCTTGAAATATCTAACTTTATTTATGAAAATGATTTTCTGAAAGAAAAGATTGAAACAGTCAAAGACAAAGTAAATTCTCATGAGCTCTATTTTGAAAAAATAAAAAAAGATCGTAATTTATGGCGGGACATTTCCACAAAAGAACAAAAATCTCAGCTTATTAAATCATTAAAAGAAATCTCAGGAAATTCAGAAAATAATATTGATTATGAAAAATTTCTTGAAGCATTTTTAAAAAGATATAATGAAAACATTCATGGGAAAATACAAAAAATAGCAGACGAGTTCAAGGGATATTTCCGTATAGGTGTACATAATATGGACAAACTTATCTTCAAGGAACAAGTTCTTGATCGACTTCATAGTGAAGGATATGTATTTTCTGATATTAACACCCTGTCTCATTACACAATAAATGGACTAGGGATAACAGGTGTACACACTGCAGAATGCCTGCTACCGGCACCATCCTCTTCCTTAATTAATATATTAAAAGAGTACTATAGTGAAGATGATATTAGTGGGAAATTACCACTAGTATATGATTATCTTTTGAACAAAAGAGAATCAAACTCTATTTCTGTTGAAATTTTAAAGAAACTATCCAAATTATCTCCACTTGAACTACTGACCCCTATTCTTGGTCAAAGTGTTAATTCTTTGGGAATGGGCTACTCATCCATTAACGGAAAAATTACAGAACAGGTGATGGTCAGTGCTGCTGATGGTTTTGACAATTTGGTATCTGAGGTTATGAATTTATATATTGAAGATTTATATAAAATCCATATAAACATGCGAGAAAAAACACTAAATGAGAATAATCTTCGCCAACTTCTGCAAAACTCTTTTTCTTCATGTTTTTTGAGCGATCAGAATATTAATAAATTGCTCAGTGAGACAGAAAAAAGACCTTATCAGTCTTTAACAGAAATACATCAGCATCTCTCTGGATTACCAACTCTTGCTGATGCAGTCCTTCCTTTACTCTCTGCCGCATTACCCAGCTCGGGAAGGCTATTGCGCCGGGAGCAGGACTATGGACGTCCACCAGTTACAGCAATTCAGGATTCCACATTTGTACTCCCTTATAATTTCAAAGGTATTGGTTTTAATGAGAACCTTATATCTTCTGCACCTGTAGTCTCTTCCTTACATTTTATCGTTGAACACGCCAAATATACCCTGTTGTCATGGCCTGAATTTTACCGTCACCATGCACAGGGATGGTTCGAAGTGGCCAAAGGATATGGCAGCCAGAATATTGACTTTCACCCTCAGTCTCTATTGATCTCCCAGGAAGGACGCTGTATGGGCTTAGCCTTACTTTATCTCCGGACTGAAAATACCGCTCATTATGGTGTTCTACAGGAAAACCTGATGACAGTCAGTGCTCTTCATCAGACCTATGAGCGCGATAAGTTGCCTCTGACAAAAGATGATAATGCCCTGATGACCAGAGCTTATCGTCTGACTGAAATGCTACAGTATCAGGGGAACAGCTATATTGCCAACAAATCGCTACTACAGAAGGCAGTATGGAATCCAGAAAACCTAACCCAACTGTTTCATGAGAAAGGCGTTAAACGTGCTCTAATAACCACGCCTACCCATACATTGGTGCTACAAAAACTGGAAAATATTTACCGGATCACTGATCCAAACTTTGGGCATGCAGATTTCCTTTCTTCCCTGGATGCTCTGAAGTTTATTGAGGCTGGTATACAATTAACTCCAACACTTCAGGAACATTATGGTGTATTAAACAAAGAAATTAGTGAACATATACAAGTACATTATGCCGATTCAGATATTATCTGGAACAAGCTGCTGCCAGTAAATGATGCTGGACTGAGCACCCGTCTTCAGCACACCACCGCTGACCGTCTGGCACAACTGGCTGAACCGGTCGCGGTTGCTGGCGTCTCCCTGCCAGTAAAAATGCTTTATGATATCGGAGCCACCCTTGACGGCCGGCGTATCACTTCTCTCCCCACTCCGGAGCAAATCCCCTCCCTGCGTCTGAACGGTGAGGTGCTGCATGATTACCTCTCCCGCACAGTACTGACAACAGAACAGGCTAATAACATAAGAAAAATTCTGCAGACTCAGGGACTGTATAGTGGCACCCGCCTAATCGATCCGGATATGATTCGCGGGACGTATGATGATATGGCCTCCTCACAGGTTCGCCTGCAACGGCAGGCAACGCGGGTTAAACAGCAACTCGCCGGCGTACTGGAAACTCTGCAGCAACGCTTCCAGAGTGTTACCCGCTCATCCGGTCGTCATCTTTCTGTGGAACAGATTGAACTGACTGATGTCGGAAGCGGGCGATTCAGTCTTCAGGTTCGGGACGGAGAAACATTGCATCCTGTTTCTGTTGAAGCCCCGGATGTGGTATCCCGTTTTCAGAAACTCTCTACCATGCTTTCAGCCCTGCCTGCCAGCGGGGTCATGGATTTCGATCTCGGCATGAGTGTGGTCGGTATTGTTCAGTATGCCCGCATGCTACAGCAGGGGCAGGAAGACAGCACCCTGGCCAGGCTCAATCTGGCTATGGATATCAAACAACTTTCCGAAGCCACTCTCGGCAGCATGATTCAGATTGCCGGGAATAAATTTCTCAATACAGAGGGTATTCAGGGATTCAGACTGGAAAGTGCCGTGGCTGAAGGTCTGCGCTCAGCGGCAACCCGTACCGGAGGCACAATGGGCAAAGCACTCTCCGCCAGTGCCCGCGTTCTTGAACTGCCCGTACTGGAAACCGCTCTCGGTACCTGGAATCTGTACAACAGTGTCACCCAGCTCCAGCAGGCCACACGCCATTCTGATATTATGGCTGCCCGGGTACAGGTCGCCTTTGACTCCCTCTCTCTGGGGCTGGCTGTTGCTTCCGCGGTCTTCCCTCCTCTTATTATTGCCACCGGGCCTGTTGCCGCTATTGGTATGGGAGCATCCAGTATTGCCCGCAATGTGGCACTGAAAGAAGAACGCCATGAACAATGGCTGGAATATAAAAAATTCCTGACTGACGGCAGTAAACACATTGTCGTGGCCTCTCCGGAAAGAGGTTTGCTGGATTTCTCCGCAAACCAGGTACTTGGAAAAATGGTGCTGGATCTGCGTCAGTCCCCCCCTCTCCTGACCGGTGAACGCTCTTTTAACGCTGACAGAAAAATCGGTCATCGTCCGGACCTGGGGGACTGGCAGATTCGTGAGAAGGTGGGCTATGCCTACAGCATCAGCCCCTACTACGCCCTGGCACATGGTTACGCAAACAGTAAATGGCCCCGGTCCCTGCCGGAAATCCCTGCCGGAGAGTATGACACCATTATTCTTGGCTACGGTAAACAGTATAAGGCCAATACGGAAATAGAGTATCTGTCCAACAAAGTGGTCTGGCGGGAAGCTGTAGCGGACAGTACTTCCCGCGACCGGCGTCCTCCACTGGAAGTGCTTAACAGCCAGTGTACTGTGATAGCAGGAGAGCGTAAAACCACAGTCCTTCCCCTGAGGGTGCTTGATGAACTTACATCAGAACGTACAGAACAGGCTATATCGTTAAAAGATTATAAATTCATACTGAAAGGGGGCAGCGGTGGACTGACTGTTCAGGTAGGCGGAGCGGGAAATTATGATATTGATGCAAATCCTGCGGCACAAGAAAATATACTCTCCTTCCGTGGGCTGCCGGAAGAGTTTCCGCTCACCTTTGATTTATCAAAACAAACGCAGCCTGTCATGCTGAAAACAACAGACGGTGAGGTGCCGGTAATGACCATCACCCAGAAGGGGATAACCACCCTGGTAGGAACAGCCGCCGGTAAAGACAGACTAACAGGTAACGATGAGGACAATACCTTCCATACGAGCTCCGGTGGCGGTACTGTCATCTCTGGTGGAGGGAATAACCGCTATATTATCCCCCGCGATTTAAAAACGCCGCTGACACTGACGCTGTCTAATCACTCACTCTCTCACGAAATCCTTCTGCCAGAAACAACCCTGACAGAATTAAAACCTGATGCCTTTGAGCTGAGTCTGATTTACTGGGCCGGGAACAATATAAAAGTTCAGCTGGAGGATGAGACACAACTGAACCGTTTTGCCGGAAACTTCAGGGGGCATACCCGTGATGGCATAACTCTGGAGGCTGTTTCCCGGGAAAAGGGGACTCAGCTGGCGGTTTCATCATGTGATGTTCAACGCTGGCAGGCTGTTTATCCGGAAGAAAACAACAGACCGGATGCCATACTGGACAGGCTGCATGATATGGGCTGGAGTCTGGCACCGGAAGTCCGGTTCCGGGGGGGAGAAACATTCGCCAGCTATGCCCCCCTGACTCATCAGCTCGTTTACCAGCTTCAGGAGCGTTATTCGGAATTCCGGCTGACCGGCAGCCGCCATTATACCACGACTGTAACCGGAACCCCCGGAAGCCGGTATATTCTCATGGAGCCGGATACAGCACAGATATCACCGGTACAAATCATACTGGCCGGTGACAATGACCACCCGGAAACAATTGATTTGCTTGAGGCCGGTCCTGTTCTGGTTGAAGGGAAAAAAGACAAAGACAGCGTGATATTGACGGTTGCTACGATCCAGTATTCCCTTCAGCTGACAATATCCGGGATCGAAGACACGTTACCCGGTACAACCCGTGTGTCAATTCAGCCCCAGGATACCCGTTTGCTGAGTGACGTACTCCGGCTGTTACCGGAGGATGGTAACTGGGTGGGGATTTTCCGGAGTGGTTACAGGCCAACGATAAACCGGCTGGAAACGCTGATGACATCAGACCATGTAATGACGTTCCTGCCCCGGGGAGCCGGAAGTGCAGACCAGGTATTGTGCCTTGAGAATCTGAGTGGCGCCAGGAAAAAACTGGAAGGTGAATTACTCTCCGGCACGCTAAAAGGAGCATGGAAAGCCGATGGTAAGCCGCCGGTTCCGGTAAATATCTCGGAACTGAATATCCCTCCCCATTCACGGATGTATCTGGTTTTTGAAGGAGAAAAGAATGTGTTGCTACGCAGTAAAGTACATGCAGCTCCGTTGAAAATAAAATCCGGCGGAGAGATGCGGTTATCTGAAAGGCAGTGGCAGCAACAGGACAGTATTATTGTCAATCCCGACAAGTATGCCCCCTCATTAATACTTGAGGAATTTCGTCGTTTCAGTATTTCATCAGATGAAACATTTTCTTTAAAACTGATGTGCCATCAGGGTATGGTCCGTATCGATCGCAGAACATTATCTGTCAAACTTTTCTATCACCGTGAACAGACCGGTATTGGAAGTTTGCGTATAACGTTCAGGAATTTTTTCACAGAAGTGATGGATACAGAAGACAGTGAAATAATCGAGAAAGAACTGAGGCCCATTCTGATAGGTGACACACATCGCTTTATTAATTCCATTTATAAAGAGCATCTGAATGTAAAGTTAGGAGATGGAAACCTGAATCTGGCGGAAATCGTTATGGAGCACGCCCGTATTCAAAAGAAAGAAACGTCAGAAATAATCCATACAAGTCATGGTGCCATGCAAAAAAGTCCAGAGGGACTTTCCCTGATGGAAAATGCAATTACGACTATCAGTTTCACAACGGATTCGGGGAAAAAATTTCCGTCCTTCCACTCATGGTTCATTGAGGGATTATCTGAACGCTATGAGAGCTTACCTGCGACACCGAAAGCAGAGAGCTTATATTACCTGACACCAGAAGGTGACCTGCAGATAACATATCAGGTAGCTGAAAAAATGGTGAATCAGGCAATGATTGTCTCCCTGCCAAACTACCGGCAACAGTGGGAAAAATATCCTTTAAGTATTTTATCCGAAATCCCTCAGAACAATAATACTGTTGTGCATTCAGTCCTCAGGGTCAATGGACCCACAATGCTGAAGCGCACCATTGATTACAGAGGGACAGATATAAACAGTCCTGTAGTATCTTTTTCAGATACAACTTTCATAGATGGTGAACAGATGCTGAGTCATGGCTCGCGTTCCGCAAGACAATTCCGTTCCAGAGAAGAATATATGCTGTGGGAATTACAACAACGGGTATCTGAAGCCCCTAGCGCCCGGGCACAGGATAGCTGGTTGATGGATACTGTGGCAAGAAACGGTGAATGGAAAATCACCCCTGAAATATTGCGACACGCATCGGGATACGTCAGAACCACGGTGTCAGAATGGCCTTACGGATGGCTAAAAACAGGCACGATACTCCGGACTCCGGAAGATAAAAATACAATGGTATACCTGACCACCACGCAGAACAGTGTATTTCATCGTCAGGGCTCCGGATATCAGGTATATTACCGTATAAGCAACATTTATGGTGCGAATATAGTGGATAATGAACCTGGTGAAACCCTCTGTACTCTCAGGCCTGAAACATGTTTTGAAGTGACAGGTGTGGATGAAAGGCATTATGGAAGGAATATTATTTATGTCCTACTGGCTCCCTGTAGCAAAGACCACGCAGGGCAAAGTAAAACGCCAGGCGGTGACAGCCTTTTTTAACTGATTAAATTTCCATATAAGAGCCTGTTTACCATTCAGTGTTAATGCCTTTTCTTAAAAGTGACCGTCAAGGCGGTCACTAAACCCGATAATGTAGTGGCCAAAATTAGTTGACCATATATGGACGCCCCGGGTGATGCAAGTACTGGTTCGATGCGGTTTGCGACCATATATCCGGCGTCGTTAGTAGATTCAATGACCTGCGCCATGATGTTATCCGAGCCCTGTTTCCTAATCACTACACCGGTATTTGATTACCCAGGTCAACTTCAGGCTGTTACAGGGACGGTAGCCGTTATCTCATCAGTGCATGCAAACTCAGTTAAAAATACTTTCTATGTAAGCGGCTCGCCAGAACCGTATTGATATTTACTGAGAGCTCAGATCAACTTTCCAGGGCAACAGATCGCGTACCCGATTTGCCGGCCAGTCCTGGATATGCTCAATGACGTAACGCAGCCATTTTTCTGGCTCCACATTGTTCAGACGGCATGTGCCGATCAGCGAGTACAACACCGCCGCATGTTCGCCACCGCTGTCAGAACCCGCGAACAGCCAGTTTTTCCGGCCTACGGCCACTCCCCTTAAGGCGTTCTCTGCGATGTTGTTGTCGATTTCCACCCAGCCATTACTGCAGTACACGTTCAGGCTATCCCACTGTTTCAGCAGGTATGCGAACGCTTTTGCCGTATCCGAGTGACGCGACAGTGTTTTCATCTGAGTCTGTATCCAGTCATACAGTGACTGCATCAGTGACGCAGCTCTGGCTTTTCTTGCCGCCAGACGCTGTTCTGCTGAACATCCCCGGACTTCTGCTTCGATGGCATACAGTTCACCGATACGCTGCAGGGCTTCCGTGGTGATATCGGTTGGCGCTCTTGCATGCACATCGTGGATTTTTCTCCGGGCATGGGCCATACACGCGGCTTCCGTTATTCTGCCGGATTCGTATAACGCCCGGTAGCCACCGTAAGCATCGGCCTGAAGCACTCCGCTGTAACCGGACAGGTGATTCTGTGGATGTATGCCTTTCCGGTCCGGGCTGTACGCGAACCAGACCGCCGGGGGCATCTGTGAACCGGCGTTACGGTCATCACGGACGTAGACCCACAGCCGGGCTGTCCGGGTTTTACCGCTGCCCGGCTCCTGGACCGGGACGGGGATATCATCAGCATGGACTTTACCGGGCATCAGCACATACTGGCGCAGGACGTCATACAGCGGCTCCAGCAGTTCAGCAACAGCACCTGTCCAGCGCCCCAGTGTGGCACGGCTCAGCTCCACTCCCTGACGACGGTATATTTCTGACTGGCGGTATAACGGCAGATGGTCTGCATATTTCCCGGTGACAACATGGGCCAGAAGCCCCGCTCCGGCATAACTGCGTGCAATGGGTTTTGAAGGTACTGGTGCCTGCACGATATGGTCGCACCGGCAACAGGCCAGTTTCGGACGTTGTGTTTCGATAACCTTAAAGGCGCTGCTGATAAGCTCCAGTTGCTCTGACACATCACATCCCAGAGAACTGAGTTCACCACCACAGGCAGGACAGCATTCCTCTTCCGGCCGGATAACCCGGGTTTCACGGGGAAGTGAGGCCGGTAACGGTTTACGGGCTGAAGACTGGCGCAGGGCGGATGGCAGTGCCGGGTCATATTGCTCACCCAGCGTTTCAGCCATTTCTTCCTGAAGTGCGCTGATTCTCTCCTGTGCATCCTGTATCTGCCGTTCGGTTTTTGCGCGAAGTTTTTCTGAGCTTTTACCGAACTGCATACGTTGCAGTTTCGCAACCAGCGCCTTCAGCCGGTTGATTTCGGAAGCATAAGCCGCCACCCGCTGTGAGAGCAGGCGGTTGTATTCGGCCATCTGGCGGATGGTGTCCTGTTGCGTCTGCAACAGTGCCCGCAGGCGGGCGTTCTCATGAGCAAGTGAGGTGTCCATATCCTCACTTTACAACGGGTTATATGCGGATTCCAGCGCGTTCCGTTCGTTTCGGGTGCTTCCAGTTGATACCTTCAAGAAGCATGGATAACTGAGCCGGAGTAAGGTGCACCTTGCCGTCACGGGTGACTGGCCAGATGAAGCGGCCCCGCTCCAGGCGTTTGGTGAAGAGGCACAGTCCGTCACTGTCAGCCCACAACACTTTTATCTGGTCACCCCGGCGTCCGCGGAAGATGAACAGGTGTCCGGAGAACGGGTCATCCTTCAGGACGTTCTGAACTTTTGATGCCAGGCCGTTAAAGCCATTTCGCATATCGGTGATACCTGCAACCAGCCAGATACGCGAACCTGCAGGGAGAGATATCATCAGTGGCTGCTCCCTTTTATTTCGCGGATAAGTGTCTGTAATAACGCCGGCGTCAGTTTACCTTTAAGCCTGAGAGTTCCGGCCGGCAGAACCAGCTCACAACACAGACTGTCGGACGGTGTATTTATCTGCTCTGGTTCCTGTGCGGGGGCCGGGATTTTATTATCCGGCTCCGGCGTTAACGTCACGGGAAGCAGTGCCGGCATATTTTTTCCGGAAGGCAGCAGGCCACCTTTCCGGTATTGATGGCGCCAGTTGAAGAGCAGGTTATCGTTGATTCCGTTTTCCCGGGCGATCTGCGCCACACAGGCTCCGGGCTGCAGTGACTGCTCCACTAAGGCGATTTTAAACTCATAAGGGAAGTTGGGCCGCCGGGGACGTTTTTTTACCACGGGGGTTTCGGATATAACGGTGCTTTCAGGACGTACGACTGGTACCGTGGAAAATTGTCCGTAAAGGCAGGCATCAAGTTCCTGCTCCGACATGCCTGCGGGCAAAGGCCACGAAAGGCCAGCTCTCCGAAAGCGCACGAACATACTACAAACTGTTGATTTTGGTACACCCAGGCGACGTCCGGCCACAACCCGAGGTAAATGTTCTTCGAAGTGAAGGCGTAAAGCTTCAGTAATCCAGGTCCGGTATTCCATACGATAGTGTCCACTAAAAATGATGGACATTATTTTTGTGGAGCCGGAGGAAACAGACCAGACGGTTTAAATGAGACGCTTACGTAGCTGTTGCCATATCCGAAAGATCTTCTCCAGGGTCTGGGATGCCCCTACCAGCCTCAACCTCATTAATAGGGAACCAACCGGTTTGAAAAGTCCGGGCATTAACAGATTTTGTGTAAGCGTCTCATTTAAACCGTCTGGTCTGTTTCCTCCGGCTCCACAAAAATAATGTCCATCATTTTTAGTGGACACTATCGTATGGAATACCGGACCTGGATTACTGAAGCTTTACGCCTTCACTTCGAAGAACATTTACCTCGGGTTGTGGCCGGACGTCGCCTGGGTGTACCAAAATCAACAGTTTGTAGTATGTTCGTGCGCTTTCGGAGAGCTGGCCTTTCGTGGCCTTTGCCCGCAGGCATGTCGGAGCAGGAACTTGATGCCTGCCTTTACGGACAATTTTCCACGGTACCAGTCGTACGTCCTGAAAGCACCGTTATATCCGAAACCCCCGTGGTAAAAAAACGTCCCCGGCGGCCCAACTTCCCTTATGAGTTTAAAATCGCCTTAGTGGAGCAGTCACTGCAGCCCGGAGCCTGTGTGGCGCAGATCGCCCGGGAAAACGGAATCAACGATAACCTGCTCTTCAACTGGCGCCATCAATACCGGAAAGGTGGCCTGCTGCCTTCCGGAAAAAATATGCCGGCACTGCTTCCCGTGACGTTAACGCCGGAGCCGGATAATAAAATCCCGGCCCCCGCACAGGAACCAGAGCAGATAAATACACCGTCCGACAGTCTGTGTTGTGAGCTGGTTCTGCCGGCCGGAACTCTCAGGCTTAAAGGTAAACTGACGCCGGCGTTATTACAGACACTTATCCGCGAAATAAAAGGGAGCAGCCACTGATGATATCTCTCCCTGCAGGTTCGCGTATCTGGCTGGTTGCAGGTATCACCGATATGCGAAATGGCTTTAACGGCCTGGCATCAAAAGTTCAGAACGTCCTGAAGGATGACCCGTTCTCCGGACACCTGTTCATCTTCCGCGGACGCCGGGGTGACCAGATAAAAGTGTTGTGGGCTGACAGTGACGGACTGTGCCTCTTCACCAAACGCCTGGAGCGGGGCCGCTTCATCTGGCCAGTCACCCGTGACGGCAAGGTGCACCTTACTCCGGCTCAGTTATCCATGCTTCTTGAAGGTATCAACTGGAAGCACCCGAAACGAACGGAACGCGCTGGAATCCGCATATAACCCGTTGTAAAGTGAGGATATGGACACCTCACTTGCTCATGAGAACGCCCGCCTGCGGGCACTGTTGCAGACGCAACAGGACACCATCCGCCAGATGGCCGAATACAACCGCCTGCTCTCACAGCGGGTGGCGGCTTATGCTTCCGAAATCAACCGGCTGAAGGCGCTGGTTGCGAAACTGCAACGTATGCAGTTCGGTAAAAGCTCAGAAAAACTTCGCGCAAAAACCGAACGGCAGATACAGGATGCACAGGAGAGAATCAGCGCACTTCAGGAAGAAATGGCTGAAACGCTGGGTGAGCAATATGACCCGGCACTGCCATCCGCCCTGCGCCAGTCTTCAGCCCGTAAACCGTTACCGGCCTCACTTCCCCGTGAAACCCGGGTTATCCGGCCGGAAGAGGAATGCTGTCCTGCCTGTGGTGGTGAACTCAGTTCTCTGGGATGTGATGTGTCAGAGCAACTGGAGCTTATCAGCAGCGCCTTTAAGGTTATCGAAACACAACGTCCGAAACTGGCCTGTTGCCGGTGCGACCATATCGTGCAGGCACCAGTACCTTCAAAACCCATTGCACGCAGTTATGCCGGAGCGGGGCTTCTGGCCCATGTTGTCACCGGGAAATATGCAGACCATCTGCCGTTATACCGCCAGTCAGAAATATACCGTCGTCAGGGAGTGGAGCTGAGCCGTGCCACACTGGGGCGCTGGACAGGTGCTGTTGCTGAACTGCTGGAGCCGCTGTATGACGTCCTGCGCCAGTATGTGCTGATGCCCGGTAAAGTCCATGCTGATGATATCCCCGTCCCGGTCCAGGAGCCGGGCAGCGGTAAAACCCGGACAGCCCGGCTGTGGGTCTACGTCCGTGATGACCGTAACGCCGGTTCACAGATGCCCCCGGCGGTCTGGTTCGCGTACAGCCCGGACCGGAAAGGCATACATCCACAGAATCACCTGTCCGGTTACAGCGGAGTGCTTCAGGCCGATGCTTACGGTGGCTACCGGGCGTTATACGAATCCGGCAGAATAACGGAAGCCGCGTGTATGGCCCATGCCCGGAGAAAAATCCACGATGTGCATGCAAGAGCGCCAACCGATATCACCACGGAAGCCCTGCAGCGTATCGGTGAACTGTATGCCATCGAAGCAGAAGTCCGGGGATGTTCAGCAGAACAGCGTCTGGCGGCAAGAAAAGCCAGAGCTGCGTCACTGATGCAGTCACTGTATGACTGGATACAGACTCAGATGAAAACACTGTCGCGTCACTCGGATACGGCAAAAGCGTTCGCATACCTGCTGAAACAGTGGGATAGCCTGAACGTGTACTGCAGTAATGGCTGGGTGGAAATCGACAACAACATCGCAGAGAACGCCTTAAGGGGAGTGGCCGTAGGCCGGAAAAACTGGCTGTTCGCGGGTTCTGACAGCGGTGGCGAACATGCGGCGGTGTTGTACTCGCTGATCGGCACATGCCGTCTGAACAATGTGGAGCCAGAAAAATGGCTGCGTTACGTCATTGAGCATATCCAGGACTGGCCGGCAAATCGGGTACGCGATCTGTTGCCCTGGAAAGTTGATCTGAGCTCTCAGTAAATATCAATACGGTTCTGGCGAGCCGCTTACGATTTTGTGTTACCAAATTGGTCTTCACATATCGCGTTTATATTTATATAACTATTCCCAAATCTCTTTCCTTTATCCTCTTCCCATCGTGAAAATTTCCACTCAGATACGGGTTTCGGAAGTGAATTCTCATATTGAGTTACGGCACAATTATAAGCATCCTTCATGCCCGGTTGATTCAGCAAGGACTCTAACGCACTCAATCCACTTAATCCCAGCGGATCGATATTCAGCACAGGGCTGAGCGGATACGTATACGGATTCCAGCCCCCTCTTAATCCCACCGGATCCTGCGTAATATACCGCCCCTGCTGCGGGTCGTAATACCGGTGACGGTTATAGTACAGTCCTGTCTCCTCATCATACTGCTGTCCCGGCAGGCGGATGAGCTGCTCCAGATTGTCCGGGTTATCCTCCCGCAGCACGTTGCCCCATTCATCATATTCCGCCTGCCAGGCCGTCCCTCCGTCCCGGCGTATCAGCGCCAGCGGCAGGCCCCGGTGGTCACAGTGGTAGAGGTGGATTTTACGCCGCGGCACGTATTCCGGCTCCGTCTGGTTCTTCATCTACTCCGGCGTCAGCCCGCACTGCGCCAGCCACTGCCGGTTCGGCTCGCTGACTTCTCCGCGCCGCAGCTCCCCCTCCAGCACGTCCAGCATCATTACCAGCTCCGGCACGAACGTCATGTTCGCCTCCTGCTGAAGCTTCTGCGCCAGCGTGCGGTGTGCGGCGGCCTTCTCCAGCTCCGCCAGTTCCGTTTCGGCCCTGAGCAGCGGCGTGAAGCTGCCCGGCATGTATACCGTCTGCACACGGCGGTCCGCCGTCTGCGTGGTCACCAGCCTGTCGCCGTCATAACCGTACCACGTCACCTCCGGCGTGTGGCTGAGGGACGGGCGGTCTTTCCCGCCCGGGCTTCGCCATACCCGTTTGCCTGTGCGGCGGCCCACAGGGTCATACAGGTAGCGGCTTTCCAGCCGCGTCTGTCCCTGCTGCATGCGGACATAACGCACCAGCCGGTGCCGGGTATCGTAATGATAATGGTGGCTGAGGCTGCCGCCGTCGCGGATGCGCCGCTCGTCCTTCTCCGTCAGCCTGCCGTGTTCATCGTGATGGTAAAACCAGTGGCTGTCCTCAGTGATACGGTTATCCGGCCATGTTGCGGGCAGCGCCGGGTATTGTTGCCGGTCCGCAATGCGGTTGCCCGCCGGGTCGGTCAGCCAGTCTGCTGTCGTTTCTGTGGCGGTCAGGAATACCTGATTCAGCCGTCCCGCGTCGTCGTACCGGTACTGCCGCTGCTGCAGGGGACCGCGGATACTCACCAGCTCTCCGCCGTCGCTCCAGGCGTATTCCCGGTTCAGTTCCGTTATATTCAGCGTGTGGCGCTGCAGCTGCCCGCCTGCGCTGTACGTGCTGGCCAGTTCGTATGCCCCGGAGCTGCGCAGTGTCTCCCGGTGCAGGCGGTCGCGGGTGAAGTCGGTGAGCGGCGTGTCGCCGAGCTTCATCCCCGCCAGATAACCGCTGCCGTAGGTCAGCCATTCCACCGGCGGCAGGTGGTCAGGGGTGGTTCTGGTCGCCAGTCCGTTCCGGTAATCGTGCTGCGTGACGTGCTCCCACAGCAGTTCATTTGTCTGCGGGGCGTGGACGGTCTGTCGCTCGCTGCGCATCCGGCCTTTATCATCATACTCATAGTGAACCGCGACGCGGTGGCCGTCGCCGGGGTGGCTGATTTCCGTCAGCCAGCCGCGCTCATCGTACAGCCGGCGTTCAGCCTCCTCACCGTTCACCGTGCTGTGCGTCAGGCGACCGGAGGCATCGTAATGCCAGAGGGTGATGAGGGAGCCCTCTTCGCTGCGGACAGGCTGTCCGCCGGGGTCATATCCGTAACGCTGTGTCCGGCCGTCAAAGCCGCACTCTTCCGTCAGCCGGTCCATGACGTCGTAGTCAACGTGGTGACAGCGCCGTTTTCATTCGTCAGCGCGGTGACGCGCCCGGCAGCATCGTATGTTATCTGCCGCGTCAGGCCGCCTGCGCTCAGGCTGACCGGCTGTCCCGCCGCGTCATAACGCGTTTCATGGCGGCGGCCGTCCGGATGAATGATGGCGGTCAGGTCGCCCGCGATGCTGTATTCGTAACGCGTCTCCCGGCCCTGTATATCCTTCCGGCTGATGAGTCTGCCCCGGTTATCGTAATCCTGGTAAACGCTCAGCCCTTCCTCATGGTGAACCGCTGTGGTCTGCCCGAAGCGGTCATACTCATAACGGGTTTCATATCCCGAACAGTCGGTGACGGTCAGCACCTGGCCGTAACGGTTGCGGGTCATCGTCCTGCGGCTGCCGGTGGCGTCTTCCACAGCGCAGGGCAGCTCACTGTCCGGATTATCATAAAACCAGCGGGTGGTGTCGCCCTGACGGGAGGTCCCTGCCGTCAGCCGTCCCCGGTCGTCATATTCCCGCCGGCTGCGCAGGCCGTCCGCCCCGGTGGAGGAGATGAGCTGGTGCCGGTCGTTATAGCTGAACCGCACGGACCGGCCGTCAGGCGTGACAATTTCCGTCACCAGGCCGGAGCCGGCATTCATCCGGTATTCTGTCCTGCGCCCTGTGGCGTCAGTCTGCGCCAGCAGGCGGCCCGCGTTATCATGGTCACTGAGGACACAGCCGCCGTCCGCCAGTGCCTTCTTCACCACCCGCTTCAGCCCGCCTTCGCCTTCCGTGTGCAGCACTTCGCGGCGGTTCAGGCTGTCGGTAATCATGACGCTGTTCCTTTCATACCGGTAGCGGTAGCTCAGGCCCGCCGGGTTACGCTGCTCCACCACCCGGCCGGCGGTGTCGTAAAGATAGGTGACCGGCGGGCGTCCGGCGTACCGGTGCGCGCACATCCGTCCCGGATGCTGCGGGTCGTATTCAAACTGACGCACCCGGACGCCGCCCCGGTCATACACCGCCGCCAGCTCCCCGCGCGGGGTGTATTCATAACGCGCCAGCGGCGCGGCGGGCAGGTTGTCCGGGTATTGCGGGTCATGCGTCAGCCACACCGCCTCCAGGCGGATACCGCTGTCCGCGCCGTAGCCGGAAACCGGCACCGTCTGCGGAAATTCAGGGGCTTTTATTCCGGATGTAATGGCCTGCTGACGCGCCGCCTGCGCCCGCTGCGCCTGCGTGGTCAGTACCAGCCTGAAACGGCGGCCTGCGCCGTCGGTCACGGCGGTGATGCAGCCGGTGAATTCACCGGCGGCCTCCCGGTGAAAACTGAGCGTGCGCCCGGCGCGGTCCGCCAGCCCGGTCAGCACCCGGTACGGCGGCAGCGGGGCGGGCAGGACCTCATCCGCCTCCGGCACCCGCTCAGGCCAGCCCAGAATCCACCATGGCCCCTGCGCGCTGTTCGTGGCCAGGTAAACGTGCGGGCCTGAGCGAATCTTCTCCGGCAGGGTCTGCCACAGGCGGTGCAGCGGGTTGCTTTCATGCAGCGTCAGCACGCCGCCGCGGGCCAGCCACAGGGATTCACTGCGGCTGAAGGCGGTCTCACCGGGGAACAGCGGCTCAAAGTGAATGCTGCGCCCGCCGTTATCGTTAAGGATAAGTCCGTCATCAGAAAGCTGCAGGCGGATATCAGCAGGGGCTTTCCAGCCGGGACCGAAGACACCCACAGGCGCAGGCGTTTTCGTCTGATAACTGCTGTAGGTGCGGGAAAGGACAAACGGCAGCGGGCCGGGCAGGGCGAGGTCCGTTTCGCCGGGCAGCACTTTGGCGCCTGTCAGGGGGTTAACCGGCGAGCCGGAGGTGATGCCGCCGGGGCAGACTGAACAGGCGACGCCGGTGGGCGCGCCGATAAACACGCCCGCTGAACCCTGAACTATCGGCCCGCCGTACTGTGTCATGTCGCCCTGACGGGCCGCCGGTTTTCCGCTCATACACAAATCCTTCTGCTGTTATTCAGAGCCGTGTAAGTTCTGTACCGTCCGTAGTTACCGGGGCCATCCAGCGGTTTTTTGCCACGTCACCAAAACGGGAAATATATAAACAAACTGAAACAGTAGAAGATAATTTGCACAACTATTTTTTGATGTAAATCATGCCATACCCGATATAAGGTAGGGTTATATCCTGTTTTTCAATGAATTAATAGAGAGGCACTATTAATGCTCTGTAGTAAATTTAACTTAATGATATCTGGCTCATCACCTGACCGTTAACAGTCGCCAGAACTGCTGGAGGCGATAATAAAAGTCTTGTTACGGTTTATTCACATTGGGATAACCTGCATCAAAATTTTCCGCATCTTTACAGTTTCATCGCAATTTTCCTCCGGCTGACCCAGCGAGTTTCCGAAAAGAGAACGTAAAAAAGGGGACATAATGTCCCCTCTACGCTTTCGCTAACGGTTTATTTCTCTTTCAAAAAGCTCACTGCTTTATCGGGGAAGTCAGTAAACAGCCCGTCCACGCCCGCCTGGTTGTAGAGAATATCGTAAAGCTGGTCGACATTCGCGGCATACTCCGGCAGCTGATCCGCGCGTACCGTATAAGGATGAACCGTCATCTTATTCTGGTGCGCTTCTTTCACCATGTCGGTCAGGATGATGTTGTCTTTTTTCGACTTCTCATCAACCAGCATGTGATAGTCCGGCCCAATGCCGTCGGCATAGGCGGCAATCTGCTTCATCGCGCCGGGTTTGAACATCCAGTCGTAGCTGTAGTTCACCCACTTGCCGTCCGGCTGTTTCTCCTGAGTTTCATTCCAGTCGGTATAGGCGATCAGCTGTACCAGATTAAGGTCCATGCCCATTTTCGGCTCCAGCTCGTTTTTGATGCGCTTGAGTTCCGCGACGTCAAAACTTTGCAGATAAACCTTATCCTGTTTGTCGCTGTAGCCATACTTCTTCAGCACTTCCAGCGTTTTCGCCGCAATGTCTTTCCCTTCCTGATGGTGGAACCACGGCGCTTTAATTTCCGGATAGATGCCGATGTTCTTGCCGGTGGAGTGGTTCAGCCCCTGCACAAACTCGATTTCTTCCTCAAAGGTATGCACGCGGAAATCCGATTTTCCCATCGGGAAACGGCCCGGATAGGTTTGCACCTTCTTGCCGTTTTCCAGATCGAACCCTTCGGTAAACTTCAGGGATTTGATCTCATCGAGGGTAAAGTCGATGGCGTAATAGCGCCCGTCTTTGCGCGCCCGGTCCGGGAAGCGCTCCGCGACGTCGGTAACGCGATCCAGATAGTGGTCATGGAGGACGACCAGACGGTCGTCCTTCGTCATCACCAGATCCTGCTCCAGATAATCCGCGCCCTGGGCATAGGCCATTGCCTTCGCCGGTAGCGTATGCTCCGGCAGATAGCCGCTCGCGCCGCGGTGCGCAATCACCACTTTATCCGTATTACTGGCCGCCAGCGCGCTGCTGCCCATCACCATGCCGGCCATCATCAGCGCCAGACTCAGATTCTTTAATGTTGTTTTCATACCGTTAGCCTCCGTTGCGTTTCAGCTTCATCTCGTCGTGATGGCGTTTTTCGCCAATCATGACAACCACCAACAGAATCACAGCCAGAATGCTACCGCCAATCATCACCATGAAGCCGCCGTCCCAACCGAAGAAGTCAACGGTGTAACCCACGATGGCGCTCGCCGCCACGGAGCCGCCGAGGTAGCCAAACAGGCCGGTGAAGCCTGCCGCCGTCCCCGCCGCTTTTTTCGGCGCCAGTTCCAGCGCGTGCAGACCAATCAGCATGACCGGACCATAAATCAGGAAACCGATCACAATCATACAAATCATATCGACGGTCGGATTACCCGCCGGGTTCATCCAGTAAACGATAGTGGCGATTGTCACCAGGGTCATAAAGAATACGCCGGTGGCGCCGCGGTTGCCGCGGAACACTTTATCCGACATCCAGCCGCACAGCAGCGTCCCCGGAATCCCTGCGTATTCATATAAGAAGTAGGCCCAGGACGATTTATCCAGCGCAAAATGCTTCACTTCTTTCAGATAGGTCGGCGACCAGTCGAGGATGCCGTAGCGCAGCAGATAAACAAACACGTTAGCGATAGCGATGTACCACAGCAGTTTGTTCGGCAGAACGTACTGCATAAAGATCTGCTTGGCGGTCAACTCCTCTTCCGCTTTTTCGTTGTAGTCATCCGGATAATCGTTCTTGTACTCTTCGATCGGCGGCAGGCCGCAGGACTGCGGGGTATCGCGCATCATAGCGAAGGCAAAGAGAGCGACGATGATCGCACCGAATGCCGGCATATACAGCGCAGCTTTCCAGTCGTTAAACCACGCCATACCGAGCAGGAACAGCAGCGGAGGAATACCGCCGCCGACGTTATGCGCGCAGTTCCACACCGAAACGATACCGCCACGCTCCTTCTGCGACCACCAGTGCACCATGGTGCGTCCGCACAGCGGCCACCCCATTCCCTGGAACCAGCCGCACAGGAACAGCAGCACGAACATAATGGCGATGCTCGATGTCGCCCATGGCACAAAGCCCATGAACAGCATCACTGCCGCCGCAAGGATCAGACCGGCTGGCAGGAAAACGCGCGGATTCGAGCGATCGGAAACCGAGCCCATGATGAATTTCGAAAATCCATAGGCAATGGAGATCCCGGACAGCGCGAACCCCAGATCGCCGCGAGAAAAACCCTGCTCCACCAGGTATGGCATGGCAAGCGCAAAGTTCTTACGTACCAGATAGTACGCGGCATAACCAAAGAATATCCCCAGGAAAATCTGCCAGCGAAGACGACGATAGGTCGGATCGATCTCCGCTTGAGGCAAGCGCGCTTTATGAGCGGCTGGTTTAAAAATACTCAACATAATGTAGCCTCCGTGGCCCGTCTCTTTATTAGTGGTCAACACCGCAGTTCGTATGAACCGCCCATGCTGCTTCCAGTTGTGGGCGCGATGTTAAGTAAAGATACATATCGTTAATGTGAATTACAGCACATATTGTTACGGTTTAATGACAAATGTTCAAAAAGGCGCATGAAATCACATTTCATTTTCGAATCATGAGTGAATATGCGCGAAATCAAACAAACCCTGTTTTTTATGTGGCTAAATGATAAAAAACGAACTGTGAGGGAAAACAATGAATACTCGCGACTCGCAAACCAGTGACGTGATTATCATTGGCGGAGGCGCTACAGGCGCTGGTATCGCTCGCGACTGCGCGCTGCGCGGGCTGCGTGTTATCTTAGTTGAGCGCCATGATATCGCCACCGGCGCGACCGGCCGTAACCACGGTCTGCTGCACAGCGGCGCACGCTATGCGGTAACTGACGCGGAATCGGCGCGCGAATGCATCAGCGAAAACCAGATCCTCAAACGTATCGCCCGTCACTGCGTGGAGCCAACCGACGGCCTGTTTATTACCCTGCCGGAAGATGAGCTTTCTTTTCAGTCCACCTTTATTCGCGCCTGCGAAGAGGCGGGGATCCGCGCCGAAGCGATCGATCCGCAACAGGCGCGCATTATCGAACCGTCGGTTAACCCACAGCTGATCGGCGCGGTCAAAGTGCCTGACGGCACCGTCGATCCGTTTCGTCTCACCGCTGCGAACATGCTGGATGCGAAAGAACACGGAGCCATTATTCTCACCGCCCATGAGGTCACCGGATTAATCCGCGAAGGCGCAACGGTGAGCGGCGTATACGTGCGCAACCATCTCAGCGGCGAAACCCAGACCCTGCGCGCTCCGGTAGTGGTGAACGCCGCCGGTATCTGGGGACAGCGGATTGCGGAATATGCCGACCTGAACATCCGCATGTTCCCGGCGAAAGGGTCGCTGCTGATCATGGATCACCGAATCAATCAGCACGTTATCAACCGCTGCCGGAAACCATCCGACGCCGATATTCTGGTGCCCGGTGATACCATTTCGCTGATTGGCACCACCTCCACGCACATTGATTACAACGAGATCGACAGCAACCGCGTCACCGCAGACGAAGTGGATATTCTGCTGCGCGAAGGGGAAAAACTGGCGCCGGTAATGGCGAAGACCCGGATCCTGCGCGCCTACTCCGGCGTGCGCCCGCTGGTCGCCAGCGACGACGATCCGAGCGGACGTAACGTCAGTCGCGGCATCGTACTGTTCGATCACGCCGAGCGCGACGGGATGGAGGGGTTTATCACCATCACCGGCGGTAAACTGATGACCTACCGGCTGATGGCGGAATGGGCTACCGATGCGGTCTGTCGCAAACTGGGCAATAGCCGCCCCTGCGTCACCGCTGATACGCCGCTGCCCGGCTCGCACGAACCGACGGAAACGACGCTTAAGCGCGTAATTTCCCTGCCCGCGCCGCTGCGCGGTTCCGCCGTCTATCGTCACGGCGATCGTACACCCGCCTGGTTAAGCCAGGGGCGTCAGCACCGTAGCCTGGTCTGCGAATGTGAAGCCGTCACCGCAGGCGAGGTGCAGTACGCGGTGGAAAACCTGAATGTAAACAGTCTGCTCGACCTGCGACGTCGCACCCGCGTGGGGATGGGCACCTGCCAGGGCGAACTCTGCGCCTGCCGCGCCGCCGGTCTGCTGCAACGCTTTAATATCACCACCGCCGCGCAATCCATCAGTCAACTTTCTGACTTCCTTAATGAGCGCTGGAAAGGCGTACAGCCGATTGCCTGGGGCGACGCACTGCGCGAAAGCGAATTTACCCGCTGGGTGTATCAGGGATTATGTGGACTGGAAAAGGAGCCGCGCGATGAGATTTGATACGGTTATTATGGGCGGCGGCCTCGCCGGACTACTCTGCGGGTTGCAGTTACAAAAGCACGGTTTACGCTGCGCGATTGTCACCCGCGGCCAGAGCGCGCTGCACTTCTCCTCCGGATCGCTGGATCTGCTCAGCGCGCTGCCGGATGGTCAACCGGTGACGGAGATTACCGCAGGACTGGCGGCGCTGCGCGAACAGGCCCCCGCGCACCCCTATACCCTGCTGGGGGCAGACAATGTGCTTACCCTCGCGCAAGAGGCGCAGGCGCTTCTTGATGCCTCCGGCGCGCGTTTGCAGGGCGCAGTGCGGCAATCCCACCAGCGGGTTACACCACTAGGTACGCTGCGCGCCACCTGGCTGAGCTCGCCGGAAATCCCGGTCTGGCCGCTTAGCGCCAGACGCCTTTGCGTGGTTGGCATCAGCGGTCTGCTCGATTTTCAGGCCCACCTTGCGGCGGCATCTCTGCGTCAGCAGGGCATGGAGGTCGACACCGCCGAGATTGAACTGCCTGAACTGGACGTGCTGCGTGATAACGCCACCGAATTTCGCGCGGTGAATATTGCCCGTTTTCTCGATAATGAAGAGAACTGGTCGCTGCTGTACGATGCGTTGCTGCCCGCGGCGCAAACCTGCGAAATGCTGATGATGCCCGCCTGCTTTGGCCTCGCGGACGACGCGCTCTGGCGCTGGCTTAACGAGCGCCTGCCCTGTTCGCTTACCCTGCTGCCGACGCTACCGCCGTCGGTGCTGGGCATTCGTCTGCACACTCAGCTTCAGCGTCAGTTTGTTCGGCAGGGCGGCATCTGGATGCCCGGCGACGAGGTCAAAAAAGTCACCTGTAAAAATGGCGTGGTGAGCGAGATCTGGACGCGCAATCATGCCGATATTCCCCTGCGTCCGCGCTTTGCGGTGCTGGCCAGCGGCAGCTTCTTTAGCAGCGGCTTGGTCGCCGGACGCGACGGCGTTCGTGAGCCGATCCTCGGACTGGACGTACAGCAAGCGGCAACCCGCGCCGAATGGTATCAGCGCGATTTCTTTGCCCCGCAGCCCTGGCAGCAGTTTGGCGTTACGACCGATGCGGCGCTACGTCCGTCGCTGGCTGGCCAGACGGTGGATAAACTCTATGCCATCGGTTCAGTGCTCGCCGGGTTCGACCCGATAGCTCAGGGATGCGGAGGCGGCGTCTGTGCGGTCACCGCCCTGCACGCCGCCCATCACATCGCCGCACGCGCCGGAGGTGAACAATGAGCGATACACGTTTTGAAAGCTGCATCAAATGTACGGTCTGCACCACCGCCTGCCCGGTAAGCCGCGTGAATCCGGGCTATCCAGGTCCGAAACAGGCTGGCCCTGACGGCGAGCGTCTGCGTCTGAAAGACGGCGCGCTGTACGACGAGGCGCTGAAATACTGCATCAACTGCAAACGCTGCGAAGTGGCCTGTCCGTCCGATGTGAAGATTGGCGATATTATTCAGCGCGCCCGCGCGAAATATGACACTTCGCGCCCGTCGCTGCGTAACTTCATCTTAAGCCATACCGATCTGATGGGCAGCGTCTCCACGCCGTTCGCCCCGGTGGTAAATACCGCAACGTCGCTGAAGCCGGTACGTCAGTTGCTCGATTATGCGCTGAAAATCGACCATCGTCGCACCCTGCCGAAATACTCTTTTGGCACCTTCCGCCGCTGGTATCGCAGCGTTGCTGCGCAGCAGGCGCAGTATCGGGATCAGGTCGCCTTCTTCCACGGCTGCTTTGTCAATTATAACCATCCGCAGCTTGGGAAAGATTTAATCAGGGTGCTGAACGCGATGGGCACCGGCGTCCAACTGCTGAGTAAAGAGAAGTGCTGCGGCGTACCGCTGATTGCCAACGGCTTTACCGACAAAGCGCGGAAACAGGCGGTGAGCAACGTGGCATCGCTGCGCGAAGCGATTGGCGTGAAGGGCATCCCGGTGATCGCCACTTCCTCCACCTGCACCTTTGCCCTGCGCGACGAGTATCCGGAAGTACTTGACGTCGACAACAGCGGCCTGCGGGAACATATCGAACTGGCTACCCGCTGGCTGTGGCGCAAACTGGATGAGGGTAAAACGCTACCGCTGAAACCCTTGCCGTTGAAGGTGGTTTACCACACGCCGTGTCATATGGAGAAAATGGGCTGGACGCTGTATACCCTGGAGCTGCTGCGGCGGATCCCGGGGCTTGAACTGACGGTACTCGATTCTCAGTGCTGCGGCATCGCCGGGACGTATGGCTTCAAGAAAGAGAACTACCCGACCTCGCAATCCATCGGCGCGCCGCTGTTTAAGCAGATTGAAGAGAGCGGCGCGGATATCGTGGTTACCGACTGCGAAACCTGTAAATGGCAAATTGAGATGTCCACCAGCAAGCGTTGCGAACATCCGATTACGCTGTTAGCGCAGGCGCTCGGCTAACGCACTTGCCCGACGGCGCAAAACGCAGAGCCTGAATATCACATCCATGCCGGATTGCATCCGGCATTTTTGCGTGACTCTTTCCATAAAACTGCATGCGTTGCAACCGCAAGCAACTTTCCCTCGTCCCGCCGCGCAAAGCCTTTATTCAGCCAATGCAACCCGCGCCATCAGCCTGTACCGTCACGACAACACAATGTTGAGGTGACGGACGACCATGACGCATTCAACCACATCCACTCCGCACGATGCGGTATTTAAAAAGCTGATTTCCAGTCCTGAAGTGGCGCGGGACTTTCTCAACATCCATCTTCCCACGCCATTGCGCGAATTGTGCGATTTAACAACGCTCAGGCTGGAAGCCACCACGTTTATCGAACAGGAGCTCCGCGCATATTATTCTGACGTCGTGTGGTCGCTGAAAACAAAAGAAGGCGAAGGCTATATCTATTGCGTTATTGAACATCAGAGCACTGCCGTGCCGCACATGGCCTTTCGGCTCATGCGCTATGCCACCGCCGCAATGCAACATCATCTGGATGCCGGGCATAAAACGCTGCCGCTGGTGATCCCGATGCTGTTTTACCACGGCGTGCAAAGCCCGTATCCCTGGTCGCTAAACTGGCTGGACGAATTTGATAATCCGCAGCTGGCGCGGCAGCTCTATACGGAGGCCTTTCCGCTGGTGGACATAACGGTGGTGCCTGATGACGAAATCATGCAACACCAGCGCGTTGCTCTGCTTGAGCTTATGCAAAAGCATATCCGGGATCGCGATCTGATGGGTCTGGTTGACCGGCTGGTGACGCTGTTAGTTACCGGTATTGCTAATGACAGCCAGCTGCAAACGCTGTTTAATTATCTGGTGCAGTACGGCGATGCGATGCGCTTTAGCGATTTTATCCGTGAGGTCGCCGAACGTTCCCCCCATCATAAGGAGAGACTGATGACAATTGCAGAACGACTGCGGCAGGAAGGCCACCGTCATGGATTGCAGGAGGGGCTGCAAAAAGGCCTGCAGCAAGGATTACGCGAAGGTAAGCAAACAGGCACCCGAGAAGAGGCGCTGCGCATTGCGCGAATGATGATCGAGAAAGGGATCGAACGTGATTTGGTGCTGACCATCACCGGTATCTCTGTTGATGAGGTCATAGCCAGCCACCACTGATGCCGTAAGCAGGCCGGATAAGCGAAGCGTCGCCATCCGGCACGTTTACTCAGTAGCTACTTTTTACCGGGGTCGCTGAGCTGACAGCTTTAAACATCGCCAGCCGGCGATCCAGCGCCTCGGTATAAAGCATGGTGTCGACGCCAACGGCGACGAAATTGGCTCCCCACTGCAGGCATTTTTGCGCCATAGCCGGGTCAACCGCGAGAAATCCCGCCGCTTTACCGGCGGCGCGTATGCGCCGGAGGCTCTCCTGAATGATTCGCTGCACTTCCGGATGCCCGGCGTTATCGGGGTAGCCCAGGGAAGCCGACAGATCCGCAGGCCCGATAAACACGCCGTCAATGCCTTCCACGTCGAGAATCGCATCAAGGTTATCCAGCGCGGTTTTGCTTTCGACCTGCACCAGCAGGCACAACGATTCATTGGCCTGCGCCATATAGTTATCAATGCGTCCCCAGCGCGCCGCCCGGGCGACGCTGGCCCCCACGCCGCGCTCGCCCAGCGGCGGGTAGCGAGTGGCAGCCACTACCTGACGCGCCTGCTCTGCGGTATCGACCATCGGGATCAGCAGCGTCTGCGCCCCGATATCCAGTACCTGCTTAATCAGCGCTTTCGTCCCCTCGACGGGACGAATGACCGGCTGGCTGGCATAGGGGGCGATGGCCTGCAATTGATGATACAGATCCTGCACGGTATTCGGCGCATGTTCGCCGTCGATGAGCAGCCAGTCATAACCCGAAGTAGCGGCGATTTCCGCCATATAGGAGGTCGTCGAGCTCAACCACAGCCCGATCTGAACCTCTCCTTTTCGCAGTCCTTCTTTAAAAGGGTTTGCTAACAATGCGTTCATAATGATCCTTACGACATGGATTAACTTATTGATGCGCAGCATCCGGCTGTGACGCGGTACGGTTCACGCTGAGGGTGAAAATAATTAACGCGCCGATGATGGCGACCCCGGCCAGGGTCAACAGACCTGCGGCGTCGCTGGCAAACAGGGTTTCGGCCTTCACGCGCAGGATCGGGGCGATAAAACCGCCCACCGCGCCGAACAGGTTAACAAAGCCGATCCCCGCCGCCAGCGCCGTCCCGGACAGCAGCTGCGTCGGCATGGTCCAGAACACCGGCTGCACGGCAATAAAGCCCACCGCCGCGACGCAAAGCGCCAGAATTGCCAGCACCGGCGAAACCAGGCCGGAAAGCCCGATGCCGATCCCTGCCGCCAGCAGCGTCAGCGCTGCGACATTCCGTCGGTCGCCGGTACGGTCGGAATAGCGTGGGATAAGCCAGGTGCCAAACAGCGCGGCAACCCACGGAATGGCGGTAACCACCGAGGCGGTAAAGCCGACTTTCGTTCCCAGCAGCGCCGCCACCTGCGTCGGCAGGAAGAAGATCAGGCCATACACCGCGACCTGGATCGTCAGATAGATAATCGCCAGCTGCCAGACGCGTCCGTTACGCAGGGCATCGCTCAGTTTTGAGGTCACCTTTTTCTCTTCCTCACTCGCCAGCTGGCTTATCAGCGCGGCCTTTTCCCCGTCGCTGAGGAAACGTGCCTGCTGCGGCGTATCATCCAGCCAGAAGAAGGTGAATACCCCTGCCGCCACCGCCAGCAACCCTTCGATAACGAACATCCAGAACCAGCCAGGATGACCGAGGAAACCGTGCATTTCCAGCAGCGCGCCGGAGAGCGGCGAGCCCAGCGTCAGCGCCAGCGGTGCCCCCATATAAAACAGCCCCATAATGCTGGCGCGGGTGCGCTGGGGGAACCATTGCGAGGTGAGATAGATCATGCCGGGGAAGAATCCGGCTTCCGCCGCCCCCAGCAGGGTGCGGATAATCAGGAATTTTGCTTCGGTATCGGCCCAGGCCATCGCTGCGGAAAGAAAGCCCCACAGCAGCGTCGTCGCGCCAATCCAGGTTCTCGCCCCCAGTTTGCGCATCAGCAGGTTGGCGGGCACGCCGAGGAAGGCGTAAACCACAAAGAAAATCCCCGCGCCGAGCGCATAGGCCTCATTACTCAGGCCGGTATCAATCTGATAGGTCTCTTTGGCGAAGCCGATGTTCGACCGGTCCAGAAACGCCAGCACGTACAGCGTCAGCATAAACGGGATCAAACGCGCGCGGTTTTTCTTCACCACGCCGTCAAGTAAAGCAGTACTCATAGCAAGTTCCTCAACATGGAGGGCGTTGCCGTCTGTACGGCAACGCGCAGGTCGTTAGTGGCTATAAGGGCGTTTCAGGTTGCAGTCGCGGTTAAGCTCGACGCCGAAACCGGGTTTATCCAGCACGGATTTGTGAATGCGACCATTCACCGGCACCGGCTCATCGAGCAGAATCGGGTCGAACTGCGGACGCAGCGTTGAGCAGTCCGGGCTGGTCATCAGGAATTCACTGAACGGCGTGTTGGTGAAGGTGATCACCGCATGGTGCGAATAGACCGATGAGCCGTGCGGCACCACCAGCTGTCCACGCGCTTTGGCGATCGCGGCAATTTCGACCAACGTGGTCAGGCCGCCGCACCAGCCGACGTCCGGCTGCATAATATCGATGCCGGTTTCCGACAGCGTACGGAAAGATTGCAGCGTGCCGTGGTGCTCGCCGCTGGTAACCATCATGCCCGCTGGCGCATTGCGCTTCAGCTCGCGGTAACCTTCGTACTGCTGCGGCGGCAAGCACTCTTCAATCCATTTCAGATTGTATGGCGCGCAGGCGTGGGCCAGCTTAGTCGCATAGTTCACATCCTGGCTCATCCAGCAGTCGAGCATCAGCCAGAAGTCCGGGCCGCATTTCTCGCGCATATCGGCGACCATTGCAGCATCTTTGCGGATCCCCGCATCGCCGTCATGCGGTCCCCAGTGGGTCGGCATTTTGCCGCCGATGAAGCCCATCTCTTTCGCCAGATCCGGACGCGCGCCGGTGGCATAGAACTGAATTTCATCGCGCACCGCGCCGCCAAGAAGCTTATACACCGGCAGACCCACCACTTTGCCGAACAGATCCCACAGCGCCAGATCCACGCAGGAGATGGTGTTCATCACCAGACCGCCGGAGCCGGAGTAGTACATTGTCGCGCCCAGCATCTGATCGTGAATCAGTTTGATATCGCTGACGCATTTGCCTTCGATAAAGCGATTAAGATGCTTCTCGACAATGAAGCAGCCCATCTCGCCCGCCGTCGAGACGGCAAATCCGGTCTGGCCGTTATCCGCTTCGACTTCCACAATCAGCGTGCCCAGCACGTTGATGCCAAAGGACTGGCGCGACTGTTCGTACTGGCGGTATTTACTCATCGGCGTGGCGATATGATCGTCAATCCAGTGGTTGGCCCCCTGGTCATGATAATCGCCGCCGCCTGCGCCTTTTTCCGCCGTAGCGCCGCCGGTAAACCAGGCGCGAACATGTTTAATTTTGGGTAAGGTCATGAGGTTCTCCATTTATGATGCGAGTGAATCGAAGGGACTTTTCCATCCCAGCAGACGTGAAATATCTTTCGCGCAGGCAATCGCCTTTCCGGCCAGATAATCACGGTTCTCATCGTTGATTTGTAAGCGGGTGCCAACCACCGAGATCGCGGCGGCAGGTTCATTGCTGGCGTTAAATACGGGGGCAGCGACGCAGCGGACGTCCGGATAATCTTCGCCGTTGTCAAAGCTCCATCCGCGCTGACGGATGCGCTCCAGTTCATCGCTTAACCGTTGCGGATCGGTAATGGTGGTCGGCGTCGCCTTTTCCCATACCAGTTGCTCAATAATGGCCTTACGCATGGACGCAGGCTGCCAGGCCAGCAGACATTTGCCGATGCCGGAGCGATAGAGCGAAAGGCTTTTGCCTTCGTGCGAACGGACGCTGATGGTGGAAGAGGATTCCACTTTCAGGATGTAGTAGGCGCTTTGGTGATCGAAAATCCCCAGATGGCAGAGCAGCCCGGTCTCATCCATCAGCTGCGTCAGACGGGGACGCGCCAGTTCGCGCAGATCCATTTTGCTGAGCGCGTGTCCTGACAGCTCCACCAGTTTCGTCCACAAACAGAAATTCTCCTGGTGATCGACGCTGATGAAGCGCTGGCGCTTTAGCTCATTGAGCAGCAGATAAGCGGTGCTTTTCGGAATGCCCAGCGTTTCAATGATTGTCGCCGCGCTGCACGGACCGATGCGGGCGATTAAATTGAGAATATCAATAGCGCGGGTGAGCGCCGGAACTTTGCTTGATTCCAACATACTGGACTCCAGTCTGAGATACTGGAATCAGTGTGCGAGGTTCGGCAGTGAAAATTTGTGAAGCACATCAAAAGGCGTTTCTCTTCCAGAGGACTGGAAGAATCAGGCGAAGAAGTGTGAACGTGCGCACGGATTTTCTGGCGAGGAGTACAGCGGGCTGGACAGCCTGCAGGTAAATGCCGGATGGCGGCTACGCCTTATCCGGCCTACCGGGCTGGGCAGCCAACAGAAAAAAATGCCGGATAGAGGCTGCGCCTTATCCGGCCTATAAAATTTTTTTTCGCTGCCGCGCAGGCGCCATTACAGCGTTAACGACTCCACCACCTCAATCCAGCCGTGTTCTGTGGCGATATCCTGATGATTGAGCCAGCGGCGCAGCATATTCAGCGCCATCATTGCGCAGACCTCCTGACGTATCTGCAGGCTGTGGCGCGTGACGCTGAAATGAACGCGTAGCGCAAAGGTGCCGTCCGGGGTTGCCAGCGCGAAATTAAGGTGCTCGTTTTCCAGCCCGGACACCGCCAGCGCCAGCCCGGCGTAATGATTGCCGCGCCGCTCATTGGTCCAGTGCGCGGTCTGCGCCAGCGTTTCTTCCTGGGAAGGCACCACTTCACTGGCCAGCAGCGGCGCGCCTGCCCGGGAAAGTTGCAACGCCAGCAGCCCCGCGGTGTATTGCTCGCTAAGCGTCAGACTGAGCTGTCTGTTTTGCAACTCGCGGGCGATCTGCACAGGCAATCCCTCAGTACCTTCAAAAATCATGCTTTGCCCGGCGACGCGTTTCACCTCCTGCCACAACGTGTGCATGGCATCGCGCTGCGCATACGGGCCGGTCAGCTTCAGTTCGATAATCGGCATAGAGGAACGATAGCCGAGGGTCACGCCTGCGGGCAGCGTAAGTGCGTCGAGGCTCTGGGCCAGATCGCTTTCCGAACGGCCAAAAGTGGTCAGCCGCAGGCAAAGCGGCGCCTCGGTCAGCGAAAACCGCTCGCGCAGCCGCGGCAGAATTTCATGCTCAACCATCACCTTAAATTCTGACGGCACGCCGGGGGTAAAGAACATCAGACAGCGGTTAAGCTGCACCGCAAACCCACAGGCGGTGCCGACGGGGTTATTGATAAACTCAGCGCTGGCCGGCAGTTCCGCCTGTTTACGGTTGCTGGGAGCCATCACCCGGCCACGCTCGCGGAAAAACCGCTCCATCTCAGCCAGCCACGGCTCATGCAGCACCAGTCCTTCCCCTTTCGCCGTCGCTGCGGCCAGCGCGCTCAGGTCGTCGCTGGTCGGCCCCAGCCCGCCGTTGACAATCAGTACGTCAGCCTGCTGGCTGCGCTCGCGCAAAACGGCCACCAGATCGTCGAGGTTATCCCCCACCGTATTCCGGCGCGTTAACGGTAAACCCTGATTAAAGAAAAAATCGGCCAGCCAGGCGGCGTTAGTGTCGACGATTTGCCCATGCAACACCTCATCCCCGGTGGATAACATTTCCACTTTTAACATCGTGTACTCCCGCATTTGTGATGTAAACACTATAACGCAAAGGAGAAAGCGGTGTGGCAGGAAAAACAGAACGGAAACGGCGCGACGGAACATCGCGCCGGAGGGATCAGAAGCTGGCGTTAACCCCAATGTACGGGCCGTCGGCAATCGCGTTATCGCGGTTGCCGTCTTTACCCGCCAGGTTCAGATAGCGGTAGCCCGCCTCAATGCTCAGCGGACGCAGTAGCGTCAGACGCGCGCCGGCGTTGGCTTCTTCATAGCTGTCGATGCCGCTGGACAGCGAGTCAGGCGAGTAATAGTACTCGCCAAACAGGCGGAAGCTGTCGCCAATCGGCCACTGCAGGCCGCCGCCGACCGCTGCCGCATAGCCTTCATCGCCATCCTGCGGATTGGTGTAAATCCCTTTGCCGCCGACCGTCGCCAGCAGCGGGCCGACCGGAAGATTCAGCCCCAGTCCCAGCCCCGCGGCATCGCCGTCGTCATCGTTGTGCATCCAGTTACCGCTCAGCGCCAGGCCGGAAGATTCAGTGCCAAATCCAACGCCAACGTTCGTATACTCTTCGCCCGCCTGGCCGCTGATGCTTATCGCATTCACGGTCGCAGAGACAAACAGCAATCCAGCCACGCCTGATAACAGAATTTTTTTCATTTTTTACCCTTTCCAGCAAGCAAATATGCAAATCGCCCCAAAACTGCCGGATTGTACTGGCATAAGCGCAGGAATCAAGGCGCGAAAAAAGCGATACGCGCGGGTTTTGTAACTAAATAATACCCCTGCGCCGGGGGAAAAGCGTAGCGAAATGCGTTTAGCCATTAGGGTCTTGCCTGGGATCAATTTTTTATTTATCAATCTTCCTTACATTAATTTCCGCTGTTGAACGGAAATTATTCCTTTTTTGTTGTGTTGCCTGACAACACTTTTTGAATGGCTACTATACCTCTGCATCAAGGAACATTATCGTGCGTCAAAGGACTATTGTTTGCCCCTTAATTCAGAATAATGGAAGTTATCTGCTGTGTCAGATGGCCGACGACCGCGGCGTTTTCCCGGGACAATGGGCGCTGTCGGGCGGCGGCGTCGAGCCGGGAGAGCTTATTGAAGACGCCCTGCGTCGTGAAATTCGTGAAGAACTGGGCGATGAGTTAATTCTGACAGATATCAAACCCTGGACCTTCGGCGATGATATTCGCACCAAAATCTACCCGGACGGTAGTCAGGAAGAGATCTATATGATCTACCTGATTTTCGACTGTATTGCCGCCAATCGTGAAGTGCATATCAATGAAGAGTTTCAGGCGTTTGCCTGGGTCAGAGCGGAAGATTTGCCGAAATATGATTTGAACGTTGCGACGCGAAAAACGTTGAGCCTGAAGGGGTTACTTTAGCGGGCATGACAGCCAACGCGGCTGTCTTAATAGTGCGTTACCAGCTGGCCATCTAAATAGAGTTTGTCCTGGTCGGCATGCATCACTAATGCATCCAGATAACCGGGATCGTATTTGACGCCACGCATGTTTTTCGCCAGCCACGTCAGACAATGATTATGCGTAAATACCACCACATTTTCTCCTGGCGCCTTTGCTACGAGGCGCGAGATCGCGCTTTTTGTTCCCCGGCCACAGTCGCGCATGGCGTTATCAACGGTCAATTTTTTACCCGCAGAAAACCACGTCGCCGACTGGATAGTGCGTACAGCAGGGCTGGCATATAAGGCGTAATTCTTAATCTGCATACCGAACATCTCCCCACGTTTGCGCGCCTCATGCGCGCCGTATTCGGTAATACCGGTTTTATCCGCCAGGCATGGCCCATCGGAACGATCGCAGCGTTCCGCATGCCGAAATAAAACGATAACGGGATGTCGGGCAGACAGCGCGGCGAGCGTGCGGATATCAATGCGGGGTAAGCCGTTACTGCTCCAGGCGACCTGACAGCTTACGCCCGTCAGAGTAATCAGGCTTGCCGCAAGAATAACGATATATTTACGGAAGCGGGCAAGAGAGCGGGAAAAGGCCAATACAATAAACTCCAGCGAAAGCGGCGAATAACGCTGTCGAACGATATACATTCGATATCTCAGCAGACATGACGGAATAGCAAAATGCCCTAAAATAAAGGCAAAAGCAAAGAATAATTAGGCTGAAAAGTTTATTTTTATCACCGCGAAATTTCTTAAGGTTATATTAATATTAGACCTGTAATATGGCTGAAGGACGTACTGTATGGAATTAATTAAATAATGAATTTAAGTATTAATGGAGTTAATTATTAGCGGCTAAAGGGGGAGAAATAATTCTCCCCTGAACGTTTAGCGCGCCGGAGAAACCCGCTGCACCCAGTCGATAAGCGCCCGGCGGGAAATTTTGATGCCGCCGTTTTTCAGTTCAGCAGGCAACGCCAGCCAGCGCACTGGCTGCTGAAAACGCGCCAGTTTATCCCGCACCCATTCGCTGAGATCGTCCGCCTCCTCCCTGCGGGTATATTCCACCACCGCCACGGGGCGGTGACCGAATTCCGCGTCCTCTACGGGCACGATAAACACCTGCTGCACCTGCGGATGTGTCGCGATCACCCGCTCCACCTCCTCCGGCTGAATGCCCTCCCCCCCGCTAAAGAAAAGGTTATCCAGACGTCCGATAATGCTCAGTTTCCCGTCGCGCAACACGCCGCGATCGCGGGTGGCGAACCAGCCCTCATCATTGACCAGCGGCATCAGCCTGCCGTTTCGCCAGTAGCCTGCCGCCATGCTGGCGGCGCGCAGCCAGACCTCATCAGCAACGATTTTGACTTCGCGCCCCGGTAAGGGCGCGCCGACGTCCGCCAGCCCGTCTGCCTCTTTCGCACACACGGTGGAGGCAAATTCCGTCAGGCCATAGCCGCACCAGCAGCGAATGCCCAGCGAGCGCGCCTGTTCCGTCAGCGCCACCGGAATCGCCGCGCCGCCAAGCAGCACCGCCTTCAGGGAAACGGAGGCCGGATTAGCCAGCAGGCGCCACAGCTGGGTCGGCACCAGCGACGCGTGCGTGCATCCGGCCAGCATCTGCTCCAGCGGCTGTTTCTCGCGTACGGTCATCCGTGCGCCGGCAAAGAGCCAGCGCCACAGAATCCCCTGTCCGGAGACGTGGAACAGCGGCAGGGAGAGCAGCCAGTCATCGTCGCAGGTAAAAGGCATCAGCGACAGAACGCCTTCGGCGCTGGCGAGATGCGCCTGACAGGTATGCACCGCGGCCTTCGGCAGTCCGGTTGAACCAGAGGTTAACGTCATTGAACTCAGACGCTGCGGCAGCCAGCCCGCGCTATGCTCACCGGCCTGCTCGCGCATCGTCAGCGTTGTCAGTAGAGGAAAGGCATCGCCGCCTGCCATATCCAGGGCAAACTGCAGGGTTAAATCCGGTAACAGCGTCGCCAATAGCAACCGCGGGAGCTGCGGATTAATCGGCAGGATCCTGGCCCCGCACTGTAATAACGCCAGCCAGACCAGCAGCGTTTGCGGATGATTCCACGCGCGCAGCATCACGCCGCTGCCTTCGCTGACGCCCTGCGCGGCAAAACCGCTCGCCAGCGCGTCAATACGCTGACAGAGCGTTTGCCAGCTAAGTGACTCATCATTGAGACGCAGGGCTGGCGCATCGCCTCTTACCTGCCGCCAGTAACGCCACGGCCAGTCAGGAAAGATCATCGCAGCCGTTCCAGCGCATCAACATCAACGCACGGCAGCGCGCTGCCCGGCCAGCGGCGGATCTGCTGCGCCTGCATCAGACTCAGGGTATCCAGCCCCGGAATCGTCTGCGGAGTCAGCCACGCGGCAATCCGCGCCAGTTGGGTCAGACCCAGACTCGACTCAATGGACGAACTGATCACCGCCGTCAGTCCCAGCGCATATGCGCTCTCAACCTGCTGGCGCACCTTGTCCAGCGAGCCGGTCAACGTCGGTTTGATCACCACCGCGCTGACGCCCTCTTCCGCCACAAAGGCGAAGTCGGTTTCGCGCAGACTTTCGTCCCAGGCGATGGCGATGCCGGTTTCACGGGCAAAAGCGCGGGAGTCCTCGCGGGTTTTACACGGTTCTTCCAGAAACGCGATACGGGCACGGTAGTCGGGATTAACGTACTTCGCGAACTGCTGCGCTTTCAGCGGCGTCCAGGCGCGGTTGGCGTCCAGCCGCAGACGCAGTTCCGGTATCGCCTCCAGCAGCAGGTTAACCACCATGCCGTCGCGTACCGCTTCATACAGGCCGACCTTCACCTTTGCCACCTTTTCATCCGGCATATCGGCCAGTTGCAGCACCAGATCGTCCGGGTCGCCGGTACACAGCGGCGCGGCGCGATAGTCCGCCACCTCCGGCAGTACCCCGGCCAGTTCCGCTAACGCGCAGCTGGCGCCAAAGGCCACCGACGGCATTTCCGCCAGCGTATCGCGCCCCTGTAGCCAGCCATCAACCCAGGCCAGCAGCGCGGCCTGCGCCTCGTCAACCGTTTCATGGCTGAAGCCGGGCAGCGGGGAGATCTCTCCCCACCCTTCGCGTTCACCGTCGCGCAGACGGACATACAGCCCGTCGCGGGTTTTTAACCGCCGTTCGCGCAGAACCACCCCCGCGTCCATGGGGATCTGCCAGCGGTATACCTGCGCGCTACGCATTACGGATTCCGTTTAAATTTGCTGAAGTCAGGCTGACGTTTCTGGTTAAAAGCGTTGCGGCCCTCCTGTCCTTCTTCCGTCATGTAGAACAGCATGGTGGCGTTACCGGCCAGCTCCTGCAGCCCGGCCTGACCGTCACAGTCGGCGTTTAACGCCGCTTTCAGGCAGCGCAGCGCCATCGGGCTGTTTTGCAGCATTTCACGGCACCAGCGGACGGTCTCTTTTTCCAGATCGGCCAGCGGCACCACTGTGTTGACCAGCCCCATATCCAGCGCCTGCTGCGCGTCGTACTGACGGCACAGGAACCAGATTTCACGCGCTTTCTTCTGCCCGACGATACGCGCCATATAAGATGCGCCCCAGCCGCCGTCGAAAGAGCCGACTTTCGGGCCGGTCTGACCGAAAATAGCGTTTTCCGCCGCGATAGTCAGGTCGCACATCATATGCAGCACGTGACCGCCGCCGATGGAGTAACCGGCAACCATCGCCACCACCGGTTTCGGGCAGGTACGGATCTGGCGCTGGAAATCCAGCACGTTGAGGTGATGCACGCCGGAATCGTCCTGATAGCCGCCGTAGTCGCCGCGTACCTTCTGGTCGCCGCCGGCGCAGAAGGCTTTTTCGCCTTCGCCGGTCAGGATAATCACGCCGACATTATCGTCATAGCGGGCATCCGCCAGCGCCTGAATCATCTCTTTGACGGTCAAAGGACGGAAAGCGTTGCGCACCTGCGGACGGTTAATGGTGATTTTTGCAATACCATCGGTGGATTTCTCATAGCGAATGTCCGTATAGCCTTCGGAGCAGTCGTGCCATTCAACCGGTGCGTAAAGCATTGTTTCATCAGGATAGATCATAGTGTGTCCTATAGTCAGAGACGCAGAATCTGCGCCAGACAATCCACCACGCCTGCGGGATTTTCCCGATGCGCGTTATGTCCGGCATTACGAATCACATGGCGGGTCGCCGCTAATTCCGCCGCCAGGGCGAGAAATTTGCTGTCGCGTTCACCACATAAATAATAAAACGGAAAAGCGCGGGCGTTGAGCGCCGCGCGTAAATCAGGCTGAAGCGCAAGCGAAGTGGCTTCGAGCATCGCCGCCAGCGTTTCGCCGTTATTCTGGCTGCGCAGGGCCACCAGCGCCGCGCGTTGCGGCGCGCTGAGCGAAGCGAACACCGGCTGCTGATACCAGTCGCGGAACACCTCGGGCAGCGCCTGCTGGCGAAAGCGCTGCGCCCAGCGGCCATCGGAGCGCTGTCGCGCCTCGCGTTCGGCGTCGCTTTGCAGCCCCGGATGCCCGCCTTCCACCACCAGGCCGCAAAGGCCGGGCATCCCCTGGCAGGCCGCCACCATCGCCACCCTGCCGCCGAGAGAGTAACCCACCAGCCAGTAGTTAAGTATGTTGTAACTAATTAAAGTCCTGCACAGCAATTCAACCACCTGCGCAAATCCGCTTACCCGAATCTCAGCGGAACCCCCGTGGCCGGGAAGGTCGACATACAGACGGGAAAACCCCGTCAGCCGCTCGCCGACCGCCTGCCATTCCCGACAGTCGCCGGAAAAGCCATGCAAAAAAACCAGCCAGGGGGCGCCTGGCTGGGCGTGTTTCGCCTGCGCGTGCAGGATCATAGATGGCTTACCTGCGCCAGTAGCTGTTGCAGGGTATGCGCGCCATCCGTGTCATTCACCACCACTTCAATGACCGTCGCCGCAGGCGTTCGCCACGCGCCGCTCAGCGCCGCCTCCAGCTCATCCCAGCTTTCCGGGCGGTGATACTTCAGCTCGAACATCGCGGCGGCATGGGCGAAATGGACGTTTTGCGGCATCAGATAAAAACGTTCGCGTTCGCTTTTTGGCGTCGGCAGCAGCGAGAAAATCTGCCCGCCGTTATTATTCACCACAATCAGCACAAACGGCGCGGATACCTGCCGCAGCAGGGCCAGCGCGTTCAGGTCGTACAGCGCCGACAGATCGCCGACAATCGCCAGCGTCGATTTCGCGCTCGCCCGCTGCACGCCAGCGGCGGTAGACAATAAGCCGTCAATCCCGCTCGCCCCGCGATTGCTGTACACCGGATATCCGGCCGGAAGCTGCGATAGCGCGTCAATCAGGCGCACCACCAGGCTGTTGCCCACGAACAGCTGCCCCTGTTCGGGCAGATAGTCGCGGATCCGGTGCGCCAGCTGCGCTTCGCCAAACGTCTCACGGCGCGCCGTCACCGCCTGCCAGGCCTGCTCAGCCAGCCGCGGGATATCCACGCACCAGGGCTTACGTTTTTCCGCAGGATGCAGTTCCAGCCAGTCGCCGATGCTGGCGACCAGCCGACGTCCGCGATGGTGAGCCGGATCCAGTCGGCCTTCGATATTATCGACAATCCAGTACTCGTCCGGCGTGCAGGTCGCCTGCCATTGCAGTAAGCGCTTGCCGGTCAGGCTGCTGCCAAGCTGTACGACAATCTGCGCCTGTTGCAGTTCGCTCACCGCCTTCGCGTTGCCAAGCCAGAGGTCGGCGCAGGGCAGCGGTTGCCCGGTTTGCGACAGTACGTCGCCAATCAGCGGCCAGCCGAGGGTCTGCGCCCACTGTGCAACCTTTTTCCCCTCTTCCGCGCTCATGCGCCCGGCAACCACCACGCCGCGCTTTTGCCGCCAGAAGAACCAGTCGCGCTGCTTGTCGCTCTCCAGCCGACGCGCCTCTCGCAGCCAGGGTTTGTCATCCTGCCACCAGTCGCCGAGGCGCTGCTGCCACGCCAGCCCGGTGTCGTCCATATCGCCATACAGCGGTTCGGCAAAAGGGCAGTTGATATGTACTGCCCCGGCATGCAGCGACGCCAGCGCGTTGTCGATGGTCGATACCAGCCAGCTTGCCGGAATATCCTGCGTCGGACGCGGCAGCGAAAGAGTTTGCGAAGGGTGGGAGGCAAACATACCGGTCTGGCGAATCGCCTGGTTCGCTCCGCAGTCAATCAGCTCCGGGGGACGATCGGCGGTCAGTAACACCAGTTTTTCACCGGTCAGTCCGGCTTCAATCAGCGCCGGATAGAGGTTCGCCACCGCCGTACCGGAAGTGACAATCACCGCAACCGGCTGTTTGCTTACCTTCGCCAGCCCAAGCGCCAGATGCCCAAGCCCGCGCTCATCAAAATGGGTGTGGTGAATAAATGCGGCGTTCTCCGCCGCCGCCAGCGTGAGCGGTGTGGAACGCGAGCCAGGGGCAATGCAGACATGTCTGACGCCGTGGCGGGTTAATGCTTCCAGAATGACCGCCGCCCAGCGTCGGTTAAATGCGCTTACTGACATGAGTTTGTCCGGTATCAATATTGCGACTCAGTATAAAGACTGGAAAATATGGATTATTGATATGAATCGGGTATAGATGACTCATTATCCATCCATCTGTAACAAAGATCGCAGTCCCGCTGCTTTATTATCGATTTCCTGCCACTCCTGTTCGGGATCAGAACCGCGAACGATGCCCGCCCCGGCATACAGCCTGACCACATTGTCGGTAATTTTCGCCGAACGCAGTGAGACGCAAAACTCACTTTGCTGTATGGACAAGTACCCTGCCGACCCGGCATACCATTCCCGCTCAAACGGTTCATGCTGATGGATGAAGTTTTTCGCCCGATCGCGGGGGATCCCGGCGACGGCGGCGGTCGGCTGCAGCTGCATTAAACAGAGCGCATCGTCAGGCTGGTTCAGCGCCGTCCAGATGCAGCGCCGCAGATGCTGCACTTTTCTGAGCCTTAACACCTGCGGCGGCAGCACGTCCAGCATCTGCGTGTGATGTTGCAGGCGCTGACAGATATCCTCCACCACCAGCATATTCTCGCGCTGATTCTTGTCATCTTTCATCAGCCACTCGCCCAGTTGCCAGGCTTTGTAGTCGTCGGGATGATTGGCCACCGTACCGGCCAGCGCCTCGGTGCGCAGCGCGGTATCACGCCGCCGCCAGAGCCGCTCGGGAGAAGAGCCGAGAAAGGCGCTGTTGGCGGAAAAGGCCATAAAGAAATGGTAACAGTTCAGGTTCAGACGGCGGCTTGCGGCCATCATCGCCGCGGCATTCACCGGGCGGGAAAAATGCAGGTCGCTGGCGCGCGCCAGCACTACTTTGTCGAACCCGTCGGCGGCAATCGTGTCCGTCGCCTTGCGGATCAGGCTGATCCAGCCCGCTTTTTCCGGCCAGCGCCGTTCGGCGGTTAAGGTCAGACGCAGCGTGGAGAGGGGCTTCACGCCCGCCAGCGAGGTCAGGAAGGTCAGCGCCCGTTCCGTATCCTCACGCAGCGATACCGCACTGCACAAATGCAGACGCAGCGTCGCCACTCCCGCGCAGCGCCGCCACTCCAGACGCGGCAAAAACAGGAAGCCCTGCCGCGGATCGAAGGCGTTCAGCCCCCAGATGCGCAGGTCGGTTTGCTGTGGATGTTGATGCAGAAAACGTTGCGCCTCGTCGAGAGAAGAAAAACGGCATACGGCGCCCAGCACGGCGGCCTCTTCATCGCCGTTGCGCTGCTGCCAGTAAAATTGCGGATAGACGGGCTGGCTCGCCAGCCAGCTTAACGCATCGAAGGCGTCGTTAAGGGGGAAAGGCACATCGATAACGCGAATGCCCGGCCGGGCGGAGATCTCCTGCGTCAACAGACGCGTCAGACTCTCCAGCGCAGCAGTGAATGAATACACGCGGACCTCTCCCTGTTAAAAACCTCACATTATACGGGGTACTACAGAAAAAATGCAGTACCCCAGTTTAGGGAGGAACAGCGATCCCGGTAATGGGTTAACGTCGCGCCAGCAGCAGCCCCAGCACCATTCCCACTGCCGCGCCCATGCCAATCCCCTGCCACGGTTTTTCATGCACATAGTCATCTGCACGATAAGCCGCCTGTTTGGCGCGATAGTAGTAGCTATCCGAGGCGTGGCTGACGCGATTTTTAACATCTTCCAACGCCTTTTCCGCGCGCGCTTTAAGCTCAATATATTTTTGATCGGCAGGATCGCCCGAGGAGCGCAGCACTTCTTCCAGCGTCTCGCTCAGCAACGTCAGGTCGTCATCAATACGTGAATCACCAAACTGATAAGACATTCTCGTTCTCCATTTTAGTAATACCTGTTCCTAACTATAGACAACGTCGCGGATTTACGCCTGAATTGCCTCACGCGCCATACCGATATGCGCAATGCCGTCTTCATCATAGACGTCGGTAACCGGCACAAAGCCAAAGCCCGCGTAGAAGTTTTGCAGATGCGCCTGCGCGCCAAGATACAGCGCCTTCTCCGGCCAGTGCTGCTGGCAGGCGGCGAGCGCCCTGGTCATTAACTGTTGGCCGAGCTTTTGCCCGCGCAGCGCTTCGCTGACGATCACCCGACCTATCACCACCGGCTCCCGATCGTTCTCACTTTTCAGAATCCTCGCATACGCCACCAGCTCATCGCCATGCCAGCCAAGAATGTGGCGGTTTTCCCCTTGCAGATCGTCGCCGTCAACGTCGAGATAGGGACAGTTCTGTTCGACAACGAACACCGCACAGCGCAGTTGCAGCAGCGCGTAGAGCTGAGGAACCGTTAATTGTGAATGATGCAGATCTTGCCAGTTAATCATCGCGCCCTCCTTTTGCCCAAACGATTTATACTAGCCAGATTATTTTGAAAAAGTGTAATGAAATAATGGAATTTATCTTTTTAGGTACCTCGGCAGGCGTCCCGACCCGCGCGCGCAACGTCAGCGCGATGTTGCTGCATCTGCTCCATCCGACGCAGCCGGCGCTGTGGCTGTTTGACTGCGGCGAAGGCACCCAGCAGCAGATGCTGAATACGGCGTTTCATCCCGGCAAGCTTGAGCGCATTTTTATCAGTCATCTGCATGGCGATCACCTGTTCGGTCTGCCGGGCCTGCTGTGCAGCCGGTCAATGGCGGGCAATCCGCATCCGCTGACAATTTATGGTCCGAAAGGTCTTCGGGAGTTCACCGAAACTGCCCTGCGGCTCAGCGGTTCCTAGACCGACTATCCGCTGGATATTATTGAAATCTCCGCCGGTGAAATCGTTGATGACGGGCTGCGAAAGGTCACCGCCTATCCGCTTGAACACCCGCTGGAATGCTATGGCTACCGGGTGGAGGAACATGCAAAACCCGGCGCGCTCGACGCCAGCGCGTTAAAAGCCGCAGGGGTGAAGCCCGGCCCCTGGTTCCAGGATCTGAAAGCCGGTAAAACCGTCACGCTGGAGGATGGCCGGGAGATCAACGGCGCCGACTATCTCGCTCCGCCAACGCCCGGCAAGGCCGCAGCGATTTTTGGCGACACCGCCCCCTGTACCGGCGCGCTTGCGCTGGCGAAAGGCGTGGACGTGATGATCCACGAAACCACGCTGGATGCGTCGATGGAAGAAAAAGCCAACAGCCGCGGTCACAGTTCCACCCGCCAGGCGGCGATGCTGGCGCGCGAGGCGGGGGTCGGAAAACTGATCGTCACCCACATCAGTTCGCGCTATGACGAAGCAGGCTGCCAGCGGCTGCTTGAGGAGTGTCGGGCAATTTTCCCGGCCTGCGAACTGGCCGACGATTTCGCCGTTTTCACGCTTTAACGCTCCACTTTTTGTCCACCGTGCCGATAACCCTGAAAAGGCAGTATTCACACTGAGGACAGAATGGACAATTTCCAGAAAGATATTGATGACAGGGCTAATCTGACCCTGTCCAACCGCTTTGAACTGCTGCTGTTCCGCCTGGGCACGTCCCTGCACGAACAAAAGTCTGAGCTGTTCGGCATTAACGTATTTAAGCTACGGGAAATTGTGCCGATGCCAGCGTTTACCCGGCCGGCCGGCATGAAGGCGCCGCTGCTGGGAATGGTGAATATTCGCGACCAGGTCATTCCGGTCATCGATCTTCCCGCCGTCGCTGGCTGTAAAGCGGAAAATGGCCTCAATATTCTGCTGATCACCGAATATGCCCGCAGCGTGCAGGCCTTCGCCGTCGAGTCGGTCGAGAACATTATGCGTCTGGACTGGCAGCAGGTGCATACCGCCGAGAAGGCGGTGAACGGGCGCTACATCACCAGCATCGCCTGTCTGGATGAAGACAAAGAAACCAACAATCTGGCGCTGGTGCTGGACGTCGAACAGATCCTCTATGACATCGTGCCGTCGAGCCACGATCTGCGCGCCACCGCGCTGAAGACCAGTAAGTTTCATATTACTCCCGGCGCGGTCGCCATCGTTGCGGAAGATTCTCGCGTGGCCCGCGCGATGCTGGAAAAAGGGCTGAACGCAATGGACATTCCACACCAGATGCACGTCACCGGTAAAGACGCCTGGGAAAAAATCCTGCTTCTGGCAAAAGAGGCTGAAGCGGAAGGTAAAGCCATCAGCGAGAAAATCGCGCTGGTCCTCACCGACCTGGAAATGCCGGAAATGGACGGTTTCACCCTCACCCGAAAAATCAAAACCGACGAACGGCTGAAAAAAATTCCGGTCGTGATCCACTCCTCTCTCTCCGGCAGCGCCAATGAGGACCACGTGCGCAAAGTGAAAGCCGACGGCTACGTGGCGAAATTTGAGATCAATGAACTGTCGTCGGTGATTCAGGAAGTTATGGAGCGTGCAGTGCAGAAAATCGACGGGCCGCTGGTAAGCAGGCAGTTGTTGAATTAAGGGGGAAGAGATATAAAAACCACCCCGAATGCCGGATGACGCTTCGCTTATCCGGCCTACAGCCTCCCCCAGGTTGGATAAGGCGTTTACGCCGCCATCCGGCAAATGTCTTCAGCTATGCCAACAACAAAAAACCCGCCGAAGCGTAACACCGATCGGTTAAGCAAAATGATCGGTTGAACGATCCAGTGGGTAGGTGACAATAGCCTCATCAATTTTCTGATGGGGCTTTTTTATGCTTTCGACCTGGCTTGACGATACCCAGACCTGGGCTGAACCCGCTTCACTTTCCTGTTTTCAGCGTGCCATTCCCCTTGAGTGGATTTCTCAGGTCCTTGATTCCACCAATAAAGCCAGTATCCGTAAACGTAAGCTCCCCGCAGAACTCGTGGTCTGGCTGATTGTGGGCATGGGCCTGTATCGCGACCGCTCCATCACGGACGTTGTGACAAAACTCGATCTCGTCCTGAGTTCACAGGAAGGCGAGACTCTCGCCGCCAGCTCTGTTGCCCGGGCCCGTCAGAGACTCAGTGATGAACCGCTCCGGGAGCTCTTCACCCTGACGGCCAGCCACTGGACGCAGCAGGAAGACAAGGATGACCTCTGGTACGGGCTGCGCCTGTTTGCCGTTGATGGCACGCTTTTTCGTACTCCCGATACGCCCGAACTTGCTGAGCATTTTGAGTACATAAAGCATCGTCCGGACAGACACACCGAGTACCCGATGGTCAGGCTGTGCGCCATGATGTCACTGCGCAGCAGATTGATTCACGGCGTAAAATTCGGCCCGGCAAACACCGGAGAAGTCAGTTACGCGAAGCAGTTATCGCCGCAGGCGAAGAGCCTGACCCTGTTTGACCGATGTTATCTGTCCGCAGAGTTACTGATTAACTGGCAGCGCAGGCAGCAGGAAGCGCACTGGCTGGTTCCCCTGAAGGGCAATACAAAATACCGCATAGTTGAAACCTTCGCCGGAGGAGACCATCTGGTGGAGATGCAGGTCTCACCGCAGGCCCGCAAACAGGACAGTTCGCTGCCAGAAAACTGGCAGGCCCGGCTAATAGAATATGAAGATGAATCAGGCGATTACAAAGGTTTTATCACCTCTCTGACAGAGCCGGGGCAGTATCCGGCAGAGGCGCTGCGTTATGTATATCAGGAACGATGGAGCATAGAAAATGGTTATGGAGAACTGAAACAGTTCCAGCTGAGCACAGCCACGCTGTTGCGCAGTCAGAAAGTGAGCGGGATTTACCAGGAAATATGGGGCCTGCTGACGGCCTATAATCTGATACGGATGGAGATGAGTCAGATAGCACGGGAAGCAAAAGTGCCGCCGCTGCGGATAAGCTTCGTGATGGCGATGAGACTAATCCAGGATGAACTTATCTGGTGCTCACTGGGTAAACCGGGGACGATCCCAACGAAGCTAAAGAAAATGCGGGAGAATGTGAAGCAATTTATCCTGCCAGAAAAGAGAAAACGGCCCAAAAAGAGGACCGTCAGAATCTCAAAAACCCAGTATCCCGTTCACTCAAAACATCTTAAGTGAACGGTGTTACGCCGAAGCGGGTTTTTTTTATGGCTGCGCTGCGTTTACATCAGCGGCATCGCCAGCTGCACAATGCTGATCAGCGGCTGCGGCCAGACGCCGAGCACCAGCACCAGCAGTGCGGAGATCAGCACCACGATGCCGCCCGCGCTGTACTGCCAGTTCGTCGGCGCATCGCGGTTGAGCTGCTGCGGCGCGCTCAGGTACAGGCTGACCGCCACGCGCAGGTAGTAGTACAAGCCAATCGCGGAACCCACCACCACGGCGGCAACCAGCCACCACAGGCTCGCCTGCACACCGACCGCCAGCACGTAGAATTTACCGATAAAGCCCAGCGTCATCGGGATACCCGCCAGCGACAGCATCATTACCGTCATCACCGCGGCGAGGATTGGGCGATGCCAGAACAGGCCGCGGTAAGAGAACAGCGATTCGGCATCCGGCCCGCGGTACGGGCTGGACATCAGGCTGACCACGCCGAAGGCGCCGAGGCTGCTGAACAGATAACCGGCCAGGTAGACGCCTACCGCTTCCATCGACATCTCGCCGCTTTGCAGAGCAATCAGCGCCACCAGCAGATAGCCGAGGTGAGAGATGGAGGAGTAACCGAGCAGACGTTTGATATTGGTCTGACTCAGCGCCATCAGGTTACCGAAGATGATCGAGGCAAAGGCGATCACGCCCAGCACCACGCGCACGGCTTCGCTGTCGCCCACCGGCGCGTAGAGGAACAGACGCATCACCACGCCGAAGATAGCGATTTTGCTCGCCGTCGCCAGGAAGGTGGAGACCGGGGCTGGCGCGCCCTGGTAGACGTCCGGCGTCCACAGGTGGAAAGGCACCAGAGAGAGTTTAAAGCCGAGACCGACAATCATCATGCCGAAGCCCGCCAGCAGTAGCGGCTCGTGCAGCATACCGTCGCCGAGGCTCTTACCGAGGGCGACGAACGCCAGGTTGCCGGACTGGGCGTACACCAGCGCCATCCCGAACAGCAGGAACGACGAGGCCGCGGCGGACAGAATGGTGTATTTGATACTGGCTTCCAGCGAGCGCTTCTGGCGGAAGGCGTAGCCGACCAGACCAAACAGCGGTAGGGAGATCAGTTCAATGCCGAGGAACAGCGCCGCCAGATGGTTGGCGTTCGCCAGCAGGATCCCGCCCAGCGCGGCAATCAGCACCAGCAGGTAGAACTCTTCCCGGTTGTCGTCGTAGCCTTCCAGCCACGGATAGGCAAAAGTGCAGGTCGCGAGGCTTGCCAGCAGAACCAGCCCGGTGTAAAGCATAGCGAAACCATCAACCCGCATCAGCGGAGTGACGTCCATCGCGCCCGCCTGGCCAACAAACCAGAGCGAAACCAGCGCAGCGTTAAGCCCAATAACCGACAGCGTGGCATTGAGGAAGTGATTGCGTCGCCACGCAATGGAGAGCATCACAACCACCACCGTCAAGCCGACGATCAGCAGCGGTAGCAGCGCAATCAGGTGTTGTGGAGTTATTGTCATGGCGATTTACGGCCTTGTAGTAGAAACGGAATTAACAAACCACTGCTGGATGTTGCTCATCGCGGAATGCGAGGTATCCAGAATCGGCTGCGGATAGAAGCCAAGCAGTACCAGAAGCACGACCAGCAACAGGATGATAAACAGCTCACGCAGCGACATCCCTGCCAGTTCCTGATTCGCAATCTGGCTTTTCGCCTTACCGAAGTAAGCGCGATGCAGCATCGCCAGCGAGTAGACGGACGCGAATACCAGACCAAAGGTCGAGATGACGGTAATCACCGGCACGATCTGGTAGCTGCCGAACAGGATCATAAATTCGCCGACGAAGTTACCGGTGCCCGGCATCCCGAGCGTCGCCACCGCGAAGAACATCGACAGCGCGGGCAGCCATTTCATTTTGCCCCACAGTCCGCCCATCATACGCATATCGCGGGTATGCAGGCGTTCGTACAGCTGGCCGCAGAGGATGAACAGACCCGCTGCCGACAGACCGTGAGCGATCATCTGAATCACCGCCCCCTGGTACGCCAGCTGGCTGCCGGTGTAGATGGCAATCAGCACGAAGCCCATGTGGGAAACGGAGGTGTAGGCAATCAGACGCTTGATGTCGTACTGGGTAAACGCCATCCACGCGCCGTAGAAGATGCCGATCACGCCAAGCCACATGGCGATGGGCGCAAACTCCGCCGACGCGTTGGGGAACAGCGGCAGGGAGAAGCGCAGCAGGCCGTAGGCCGCGGTCTTCAGCAGGATGCCCGCGAGGTCAACGGAACCCGCAGTCGGCGCCTGTGAGTGGGCGTCAGGCAGCCAGCCGTGCAGCGGAACCACCGGCATTTTCACCGCGAAGGCGATGAAGAAGCCCAGCATCAGCAGATATTCCACGCCGTGAGACATCGGCGTTTTCAGCAGATCTTCGTAGTTGAAGGTCCAGACGCCGGTCGCGTTATGGTGAACAAACACCAGCGCCAGAATAGCAATCAACATCACCAGACCGCTCGCCTGGGTATAGATGAAGAACTTGGTGGCCGCCGTGATACGCGTTTTACCGTCGGACGCCTTATGGCCCCACAGCGCGATCAGGAAGTACATCGGCACCAGCATCATTTCCCAGAAGAAGAAGAACAGGAACATGTCGATGGCAAGGAACACGCCGATAACGCCGCCCAGGATCCACATCAGGTTCAGGTGGAAAAAGCCCTGATATTTTTCGATTTCCCGCCAGGAACAGAGCACCGCCAGAACGCCGAGCAGTCCGGTCAACACCACCATCAGCAGCGACAGACCGTCAATAGCCAGATGGATAGAGATGCCAAAGCGCGGGATCCACTCTATTTGGTATTCAGACTGCCACTGCGGAATGCCCTCAGTTTGCGTCAGTGAATAACCGCCCTGTAGCCACAGTTGCAGGCCAAGCGCGAGCGTCAGTCCCATGGTGATCAGCGCGATCCAGCGCGGCACCTTCACGCCAAAGCGTTCGGTCTGCCAGCACAGAAACCCACCAATGAAGGGAATCAATATTAGCCAGGGTAGTAACATGGCGATCTTTATTCCTTGTTAAAGTCCGATTAAGGACCTGATTTTCAACGAATTTCAACAATTCTTTTGGGCCATATCGGATGGTGCTTCGCTTATCCGACCTACTGTTTCGTAGGCCCGGTAAGCATAGCGCCACCGGGCAGGCCCATACGCAAACTCAACGCAGAACCATCAGCAGCGCCAGCACAACCACCGCGCCAATGCTCATTGACGCCACGTACCAGCGCAGATAACCGTTCTCGCTGAACAGCAGACCTTTACCTGCATAGCGGGAAAGGAAGGCCGGGATGTTCATCAGCACATTGAGCGGATCGCGTTTCAGCAGCCAGGCGATGCCGAGGTACGGCTTAACGAATACTTTGTCGTATAGCCAGTCGAAGCCCCAGGCGTTATACCACCAGGTCCCCAGCAGGCGACCCGGCGCGCTGTTGGCAATCGACGTGACAAGCGTACGTTTGCCCAGCCACAGCCATGCGGCAATCAGAATGCCCGCAATCGCCACCACGCCAGAGGTAATTTCCAGCGTCATCACGCTACCGTGCTCAAGCTCGGTAGTCTGCGGCAGCACGCCCTGTAACGGCGGCACGATCAGCGCGCCAACGAAGGTGGAGAGCACCATCAGGACAATCAGCGGCAGGTGGTGGGTAATCCCCTTCCCTGCATGAGCGTGAATTTGTTCTTTTCCGTGGAAAACGATGAAAATCATCCGGAAGGTGTACAGAGAGGTCATAAACGCCCCGACCAGACCTGCAACCATCAGATTGATATGACCGTTAGCCATCGCACCGGCCAGAATCTCATCCTTACTGAAGAAGCCAGCGGTGACCAGCGGCAGCGCCGACAGCGCCGCGCCACCCACCAGGAAGCAGAGATACACCAGCGGAATGGACTTACGCAGACCGCCCATCTTAAAGATGTTCTGTTCATGGTGGCAGGCCAGAATAACGGAGCCGGAGGCCAGGAACAGCAGCGCTTTAAAGAAGGCGTGCGTCATCAGATGGAAAATCGCCGCATCCCATGCCTGAACGCCAAGCGCCAGGAACATGTAGCCAATCTGGCTCATGGTGGAGTAAGCGAGCACGCGTTTGATGTCGGTCTGCACCAGCGCGGCAAAACCGGCCATTACCAGCGTAACCGCGCCGACAATCCCCACCAGATGCAGGATCTCCGGCGTCATCAGGAACAGGCCGTGGGTACGGGCAATCAGGTAGACACCGGCGGTAACCATCGTTGCGGCGTGGATCAGCGCGGAGACAGGCGTCGGGCCCGCCATCGCGTCGGCAAGCCACGTCTGCAACGGCAGCTGTGCGGATTTACCCACCGCGCCGCCCAGCAGCAGCAGCGTCGCCCAGGTGAGGATGTTATTGCCCGCTTCGAAATGCGCAGGCGCCAGCTCAACCATTTCGCGGAAGTTCAGCGTACCCAGCTCGTTGTAAAGAATGAACAGCGCGAAGGCGAGGAACACGTCGCCCACGCGGGTGACGACGAAGGCTTTCATCGCCGCGGCGCCGTTCTTCGGATCGCTGTAGTAGAAGCCGATCAGCAGGTAAGAGCACAGCCCCACCCCTTCCCAGCCGAGGTACATCAACAGCAGGTTATCGGACAGCACCAGAATGACCATGCTGGCGATAAACAGGTTGGTGTAAGCGAAGAAGCGCGAGTAGCCCTCTTCACCACGCATGTACCAGGAGGCGAACATGTGGATCAGGAAGCCCACGCCGGTGACCACGGAAAGCATGGTCAGCGACAGGCCATCCAGCACCAGGCTGAAGCCGATGTTGAAATCACCGACCGACATCCACGTCCACAGCGGCTGGCTGAACGCCTGTTTGCCGTTGGCGAAGAAGTCCATGCCGATAAAAGCGGTGACCAGCGCCGCCAGGCCGACGGAGCCGACGCCGACGGTCGCTGAGAGGTTTTCCGACCAGCGACCACGAGAGAAGGCCAGTAAGACAAAGCCAATCAATGGCAGAATAATGGTTAAGGCAAGCATGTTCATCCACGCATCTCACTTACTGAATCGATGTTCAGGTTCTGGCGACGGCGATGAAGTTGCAGCAACAGCGCAAGGCCGATACTCGCCTCGGCAGCCGCAAGGCTGATGGCGAGAATGTACATCACCTGACCATCGGTCTGGCCCCAGTAGCTCCCGGCGACCACAAAGGCCAGCGCGGAAGCGTTGATCATAATTTCCAGCCCGATCAGCATAAACAGCAGATTGCGGCGGATAACCAGACCGGTTAAGCCGAGAACGAATAAGATCGCCGCGAGGATCAGTCCATGTTGTAAGGGGATCATGCGTGCTCCTCCGTTTTTCTTTTCGCGCTGTCATCCTTACGGTTGCTCAGCACTTCGCCGGGGCGTTCTTCACGACCCACGTGGAAGGCGACAACCAGGCCTGCCAGCAGCAGCATAGAGGCCAGCTCTACCGCCAGTACGTAAGGTCCGAACAGGGTAATGCCGACCGCTTTCGCGCTAATCGGCACGCCGTCGATGCCCTGGTCATTGACGCCCAGAATGGCGTAAACGATCACCACCAGCATGATGGCCGACAGAACCGCCGGTCCTATCCACACCTGCGGCTTCAGCCACTGGCGTTCCTGCTCAATTTCAGAACCGCCGAGGTTGAGCATCATCACCACGAACACGAACAGCACCATAATGGCGCCCGCGTAAACGATGATTTCCAGCGCACCGGCAAAGTAAGCGCCAAGCGAGAAGAACACCCCGGAAATCGCCAGCAGCGAAATAATCAGGTACAGCAGCGCATGCACCGGATTGGTATGGGTGATCACCCGCAAGGTTGCGAGAATGGCTATCAGGCCACAGATATAAAATGCGAATTCCATTGCCCCTCTCCTTACGGTAACAGGCTCTTGACGTCGACAGGCTTGGCTTCATTTTCCGCTTCGCCCTTATCTTTGCCGTCGATTGCCATACCCGCCATCCGGTAGAAGTTATATTCCGGGTATTTGCCCGGACCGGAAATCAGCAGATCCTCTTTCTCGTACACCAGGTCCTGACGCTTGTACTCACCCAGCTCGAAGTCTGGCGTAAGCTGGATTGCCGTCGTCGGACAGGCCTCTTCGCACAGGCCGCAGAAGATGCAGCGTGAGAAGTTAATGCGGAAAAACTCCGGATACCAGCGGCCATCTTTGGTCTCCGCTTTTTGCAGCGAGATACAGCCTACCGGGCAGGCTACCGCGCACAGGTTGCAGGCAACGCAGCGCTCTTCGCCGTCCGGGTCGCGGGTCAGCACGATACGGCCGCGAAAACGGGGCGGCAGATAGACCGGCTCTTCCGGATACATCCGCGTTTCGCGTTTCGCGAACGCGTGCAGGCCGATCATCCAGATACTGCGTACCTGGGTGCCAAAGCCCACTAATAATTCTTTTAAGGTCATGATCTTTGTGTCCCTTATTGCGCCTGCCAGAGAATGACAGCCGCCGTTACCAGCAAGTTGATGAGCGTCAGCGGCAGGCAGATTTTCCAGCCGAAGGACATTACCTGGTCATAACGCGGACGCGGTAACGACGCACGAATCAAAATGAACATCATCATGAAGAACGCGGTTTTCAGCGCGAACCAGACGAATGGCGGTAAGAACGGGCCCTGCCAGCCGCCGAAGAACAGGGTAACCATCAGCGCGGAAATGGTGACGATACCGATGTACTCCCCCACAAAGAACAGACCGAACTTCATACCGGAATATTCGATGTGGTAACCGTCGGCCAGTTCCTGCTCGGCTTCCGGCTGGTCAAACGGGTGACGGTGACACACTGCCACGCCCGCGATAGCGAAGGTGACAAAACCAAAGAACTGCGGGATCACGTTCCAGATATCCGCCTGGTTGTTGACGATGTCGGTCATATTAAATGAACCGGCCTGCGCCACCACGCCCATCAGGGACAGCCCAAGGAACACTTCATAGCTCAGCGTCTGCGCGGAGGCGCGCATCGCCCCCAGCAGCGAGTATTTGTTGTTGCTCGACCAACCGGCGAACAGCACCGCATACACCGCCAGACCCGCCATCATCAGGAAGAACAGAATCCCGATGTTGAGATCGGCAACCACCCAGCCCGGACTCACCGGCACGATGGCGAACGCCAGCAGCAGCGAGGTAAAGGCGATCATCGGCGCCAGGGTAAAGATGACGCGATCCGAGAATTTCGGGATCCAGTCTTCTTTAAAGAACATCTTGATCATGTCCGCGACCAGCTGGAGCGAACCGCCCCAGCCCACGCGGTTCGGTCCGTAACGGTTCTGGAACAGACCCAACAGGCGACGTTCGCCAAAGCTCATGAATGCCCCGCAGGTCACCACGACCAGCAGGATCACTACCGCTTTGAGGATGGTCAGCAGGATATCGACAAGATCCGGTGTAATCCAACTCATTGTTGTGCCTCCTGCAGATCCTCAAGACGCGCGCCCGCCAGCACTGGCGCAATGCCCGACATACCCATCGGCAAGCCGACCTGCCCTGCCGTCAACCCTTCGGCGATCTCAACCGGCAGCGTGACCGTGTTGCCATCGTAGGTGAAGGAGACGCGGGTTCCCGCATTGACGCCAAGCTTCGCGGCGTCCGCCGGATTAAGCTTGATGTACGGCTGCGGCATACGGCTCTGGAACACAGGCGCGCGCTGGGACAGCTCGTCGCTACCAAACAGATGGTAGTACGGCGCGATACGCCACTGGCCATCCTGCGGCTGGAAGCTCGCCGGAACGGTAGTGAAGTAATCCAGACCGGTTGCGGAGGCTTCAATCAGGCGCACGCCAGGGTCGCCATGACGCAGTTTGCCGCCCACTTCATCCTGGAACTTGTTCCACGCCTGCGGCGAGTTCCAGCCTGGCGCCCAGGCAAACGGAATCTGTGAACGCGGCGCGGACGGCTGGTTGTTCCCTTCCATTGAGAAGGCGAACATGGTGTCTTTGTCCTGCGGCTGGCGCGGTTCATGCACGCTGATGTTGGCACGCATCGCGGTACGACCGCTGTAGCGGTGCGGCTCACGCGCCAGTTTCTGCCCACGGATGCGGAACGACGCGTCCGGCGCGGCGTCTTTAATTCCCGCCAGCTCCGGTATCGCGGCGACGACCGCGTCGATAACGTGGTCAAGCTGCGTCCAGTCCACCTGACGGTTCTGCACGGTGCTGTGCAGCGAGTGCAGCCAGCGCCAGCTTTCCAGCATAATGGTGCTGCTGTGGTAGTACGCCGGGTCATACACCTGGAAGAAGCGCTGCGCGCGGCCTTCGTTGTTGATGACCGTGCCGTCGCTTTCGGCGAAGCTGGCGGCGGAAAGCACCAGATGGGCGTTTTCCATAATCGCGGTACGCTGATGGTCAACCACCATCACCAGCGGCGCTTTCGCCAGCGCGGCGTTAACGCGGGTCGCGGAAGCATGACGGTGCAGATCGTTTTCCAGCACCACCACCGCGTCGGCGCGGCCAGTCTCCAGCTCGGTCAGCGCATCGTCGAGCGAACCGCCGCCCATAATGCCAAGCCCCATGCTGTTGACGGAGCGGGCAACCATAGTGATGCCAACGTCCGCGCCGCGACCTTTCAGCGCTTTCGCGACGTTAGCCGCAGCCTGAATCACTTCGCTGCTACCGGCGTTAGTACCAGAAATAATCAGCGGTTTTTTCGCCCCGGCCAGCGCCTGAACGATCACGTCGATTTTGTTTTGCAGCTCGCTGCTGATGCCGTCAACCGCCGGCGCGGCGTCGTCCAGCGCGTGAGCGATGGCGAAACCTAAACGCGCCTGGTCTTCCACCGGCGCGCGGTAGGTCCATGCGGCGATATCATCCAGACGGGTGCTGTCGACGTTAGTGACAAACAGCGGATGTTTGGCGCGCTGGCCGATATTGAGGATCGCCGCAATCTGCCAGTCGGCGACCTTCTGCGCCGCCGCCATTTCGCGCGCTTTGCCTTTCACCGCCTGACGTACCGCCAGCGCAACGCGCGCCCCGGTCTGGGTAATATCTTCGCCCAGCACCAGCACCGCGTCGTAGGATTCGATTTCACGTAGCGCAGGCGTATGGACGCCGCCTTCACGCAGCACTTTCAGCGCCAGCTGTAGCCGTTCCTGTTCGCCCTGGGCGATACCGGTGTAGAAGTTTTCCGCGCCGACCAGTTCACGCAGCGCGAAGTTGCTTTCGACGCTGGCGCGCGGAGAACCGATGCCAATCACTTTCTTCGACTGGCGCAGAATATCCGCCGCCCCCTGCATCGCCTGCTCGGCGTTAAGGGCGATCAGATCGTCGCCACGACGCTGTACCGGCTGACGCGGACGATCTTTCAGGTTAACGTAGCCATAGCCGAAGCGACCGCGGTCGCACAGGAAGTAGTGGTTAACGGTGCCGTTGTAGCGGTTTTCAATCCGCCGCAGCTCGCCGTAACGCTCGCCCGGGCTGATGTTGCAGCCGATGGAGCACTGCTGGCAGATGCTCGGGGCAAACTGCATGTCCCATTTACGGTTATAGCGCTCGGAGTGAGTTTTGTCGGTGAAAACGCCGGTCGGACAGATCTCCACCAGGTTGCCGGAGAATTCGCTTTCCAGCACGCCATCTTCCGGACGACCAAAGTAGACGTTGTCGTGCGCGCCATAGACGCCCAGATCCGTCCCGTCCGCGTAATCTTTGTAGTAACGCACGCAGCGGTAGCAGGCGATGCAGCGGTTCATTTCATGCGAGATGAACGGCCCCAGATCCTGGTTGCGGTGCGTACGCTTGGTGAAACGGTAACGACGGAAGCTGTGGCCGGTCATCACGGTCATATCCTGAAGATGGCAGTTGCCGCCCTCCTCACAAACCGGACAGTCGTGCGGGTGGTTGGTCATTAGCCACTCCACCACGCTTTCGCGGAACTGTTTCGCTTCTTCGTCGTCAATAGAAATAAAGGTGCCGTCGGAGGCTGGTGTCATACAGGACATCACCAGGCGACCACGCGTATCTTCCGCGTTCTGGTACTGCTTTACCGCGCACTGGCGGCAAGCACCGACGCTTCCCAGCGCCGGGTGCCAGCAAAAGTACGGAATATCAAGGCCGAGAGACAGACACGCTTCAAGCAGGTTGTCCGCTCCGTTCACCTCATATTCTTTGCCGTCTACATGAATCGTAGCCATTAGCATGCTTCCAAATTAAAAATTTAACTCACCAGCGCTCTTTCAGCAGGTTCGGCTGTATCCCACCAATTCCGTGGGTATTGCTGAACGGCTGCCTGATGCCAGCTTCGAATTCTTCGCGGAAATATTTAATTGCGCTCTGCAGCGGCTCAACGGCGCCCGGCGCATGCGCGCAGAAGGTTTTCCCCGGCCCGAGGAACCGACACAGTTGCTCAAGCGTCTCGATATCCCCCGGCTGGCCTTCGCCACGCTCCAGCGCGCGCAGAATTTTGACGCTCCACGGCAGGCCATCGCGGCACGGCGTACACCAGCCGCAGGATTCGCGGGCAAAGAACTCTTCCAGGTTACGCACCAGCGACACCATGCCGATTTCGTGGTCCACCGCCATCGCCAGCGCGGTCCCCAGACGGCTGCCCGCCTTGCCAATACTTTCGAACTCCATCGGCAGGTCGAGGTGCGCTTCGGTCAGAAAGTCGGTCCCCGCGCCGCCAGGCTGCCAGGCTTTAAACTTCAGGCCGTCGCGCATCCCGCCCGCGTAATCTTCTAAGATCTCACGCGCGGTAGTGCCGAACGGCAGCTCCCACAAGCCCGGATTCTTCACGCGACCGGAGAAGCCCATCAGCTTGGTGCCGGCGTCTTTGCTCTTCGAAATGTTCTGATACCACTCCACGCCGTTGGCGAGGATCGCCGGGACGTTACACAGCGTCTCGACGTTGTTAACGCAGGTCGGCTTGCCCCAGACGCCCGAGGTTGCCGGGAACGGCGGCTTGGAGCGCGGATTCGCGCGGCGGCCTTCAAGGGAGTTAATCAGCGCGGTCTCTTCGCCGCAGATGTAGCGCCCCGCTCCGGTGTGAACAAACAGCTCAAAGTCAAAACCGGTGCCCATGATATTTTTGCCAAGCAGACCGGCTTCGGTCGCTTCGGCAATCGCGCGACGCAGGTTCTCTGCCGCTTCGATGTACTCGCCGCGCAGGAAGATGTAGCCACGGTATGCTTTCAGCGCAAAGGCCGAGATCAGCATACCTTCCACCAGCAGGTGCGGCAGCTGTTCCATCAGCAGACGGTCTTTATAGGTGCCCGGCTCCATTTCATCGGCGTTACACAGCAGGTAACGGATGTTCATGGATTCGTCTTTCGGCATCAGGCTCCACTTCAGGCCGGTGGAGAAGCCTGCGCCGCCGCGCCCTTTCAGACCAGAATCTTTCACCTGATTGACTATCTCATCCGGAGAAAGAGCGGTCAGCGCCTTACGCGCGCCTTCGTAGCCGTTTTTGCTGCGGTATTCATCCAGCCAGACCGGCTGTCTGTCATCGCGCAGACGCCAGGTCAGCGGATGCGTTTCGGGAGTACGGATAACGTTTATCATTTATACCGCTCCAGTAGTTCAGGAATCGCTTCCGGGGTCAGATGGCTGTGAGTGTCCTCATCAATCATCATGTTCGGCCCTTTATCGCAGTTCCCCAGGCAGCAGGTCGGCAGCAGCGTAAAGCGCCCATCGAAGGTGGTCTGCCCCGGTTTAATGTTGAGGTTCTTCTCCAGCGCAGCCTGAATTCCCTGATAGCCGGTGATGTGGCACACCACGCTGTCGCAGTAGCGGATCACGTGACGGCCTACCGGCTGACGGAAGATCTGGCTGTAAAACGTCGCCACGCCTTCAACATCGCTCGCCGGGATCCCCAGCACGTCGGCGATAGCGTAGATCGCGCCATCCGGCACCCAGCCACGCTGTTTCTGAACGATTTTCAGCGCTTCAATGGACGCCGCACGCGGGTCTTCGTAGTGGTGCATCTCGTGCTCAATGGCGGCACGCTCTGCTTCACTCAGCTCAAAAGCCTCGGTTTGTGGTTGTTGATTCTCGTGCATAATTAGCGGTCCACATCTGACATAACAAAATCAATACTACCCAGATAGACGATCAGGTCGGACACCAGGCTGCCGCGGATCGCCGCCGGGATCTGCTGCAAATGCGCAAAGCTTGGCGTACGCACGCGAGTACGATAACTCATGGTGCTGCCATCGCTGGTCAGGTAGTAACTGTTAATCCCCTTGGTCGCCTCCACCATCTGGAAGGATTCGTTCGCCGGCATTACCGGCCCCCACGAAACCTGCAGGAAGTGCGTGATCAGGGTTTCAATGTGTTGCAGCGTGCGCTCTTTCGGCGGCGGCGTGGTCAGCGGGTGATCCGCTTTGAACGGCCCTTCCGGCATGTTGTTGAGGCACTGCTCAAGAATGCGCAGACTCTGGCGCAGCTCTTCCACTTTGAGCATAACGCGGGTGTAGCAGTCGGACACGCCGCCGCCAACCGGCACTTCAAAGTCGAAGTTTTCATAGCCAGAGTAAGGACGCGCCTTACGCACGTCGAAGTCGATCCCGGCTGCGCGCAGACCCGCGCCGGTGGTGCCCCACTCCAGCGCCTCTTTCCCGCCGTAGGCGGCAACGCCCTGAGAACGGCCTTTCAGAATGGTGTTACGCAGCGCGGCTTTCTCATACGAGGCCAGACGCTTCGGCATCCAGTCGAGGAATTCACGCAGCAGGCGATCCCAACCGCGCGGCAGATCGTGCGCCACGCCGCCGATACGGAACCACGCCGGGTGCATACGATAGCCGGTAATCGCTTCAACCAGATCGTAAATCTTCTGACGATCGGTAAAGGCGAAGAAGACCGGCGTCATCGCGCCGACGTCCTGAATAAAGGTCGAGATATACAGCAGGTGGCTGTTGATACGGAACAGCTCGGAGAGCATCACGCGAATCACGTTGACGCGATCCGGTACGGTAATGCCGGCCAGTTTTTCAACCGCCAGGACATATGGCATCTCGTTAACGCAGCCGCCAAGGTATTCGATACGATCGGTATACGGGATGTAGCTGTGCCAGGACTGGCGCTCGCCCATCTTCTCTGCGCCACGGTGGTGATAGCCGATATCCGGTACGCAGTCGACAATCTCTTCGCCATCAAGCTGCAGAATAATGCGGAACGCGCCGTGGGCGGAGGGGTGGTTAGGACCGAGGTTAAGGAACATGAAGTCCTCGTTCTCAGTGCCGCGCTTCATGCCCCAGTCTTCCGGTTTAAAGGTCAACGCTTCCATTTCCAGATCCTGTTTGGCTTTGGTCAGCTCAAACGGATCGAATTCGGTGGCGCGGGCCGGGTAATCTTTACGCAGCGGATGCCCCGTCCAGGTATTCGGCATCATGATGCGGGTCAGGTGCGGGTGACCTTCGATATCGATACCAAACATCTCCCAGGTTTCACGCTCGTACCAGTTGGCGTTCGGGAACAGTCTGGTGAAGGTCGGCACGCGCAGATCGTTTTCCGCTAAAGCCACCTTGAGCATGATGTCGCGGTTGCGTTCAATGGAAATCAGGTGGTAGAAAACGGAAAAATCCGCGGCGGGTAACCCTTCGCGGTGCGTGCGCAGTCGTTCGTCCATGCCGTGCAGGTCGTACAGCATGACGTAAGGCTTCGGCAGTTTCTTTAAGAAATCGCCGACTTCCAGTAATTGTTCACGCTTCACCCAAACAACGGGTACCCCGGTGCGAGTCGCCTGAACGGTAAAGGCATCCGGCCCAAAACGGTTGCGCAGTTCGCCAATGACCGGGTCATCAAGGTGATCCCGGGTCTGCCATGCGGCGTCTTGCGCGGTTAAGTCGGTCATAGTGTTCACCATTGCAAATGGTCCGTGGTGACTGTCGACAGAGCTTCGCGCTATTTATCTTCATCCTTCAGTCCTGAACGACTTTGTGTCTGGCTGATTATTTGCGAAGTACTATGCTGCTGCCGACAGGCGCAAATTAAATCTCGTCTGGTGTACGCAGATTGGTTACTGCAATGCGTTCGCCGCGTTTACGCTCGCGCTCTGACTGCATGTTGGCGCGGTACACGCCCTGATCGCCAACCACCCAGGAGAGCGGACGGCGTTCCTTACCAATGGAATCCTGCAATAACATCAACGCCTGCATGTACGCTTCCGGACGCGGCGGGCAACCGGGGATGTAAACATCCACAGGGATAAATTTATCTACGCCCTGCACTACCGAATAAATATCGTACATACCGCCGGAGTTGGCGCATGCGCCCATGGAGATCACCCATTTCGGCTCCAGCATCTGGTCATAAAGACGCTGAATAACCGGCGCCATTTTGGTAAAGCAGGTCCCCGCCACCACCATCAGGTCGGCCTGACGCGGCGAAGCACGCAGGACTTCCGCGCCGAAACGCGCCACATCATGTACGGCGGTAAAGGAGGTCACCATCTCAACGTAGCAGCAGGAAAGGCCGAAGTTGTACGGCCAGATTGAGTTTTTACGTCCCCAGTTAACCAGGTCATGGAGTTTGCCCATGAACACGTTTTTATTGACTTCCTGCTCCAGGGGGTCGGTTACGATCTCCTGTTTTTGCAGGGGGTAACGGTCATTCTCACCGTTAGGATCTATGCGGGTGAGCGTATAATCCATCTTAATGCCTCGCGGTTAGCGTTGACGATTAGCGATACTGTTCGTTTCCGGGTTCATACGCTCGCGGCGTGAACGCACGGGCGTCCAGTCCAGCGCGCCAATACGCACCAGATAAACCAGACCTGCCAGTAACACAAAAATAAAAATTGCAGCTTCCACAAAGCCAACCCAGCCGCTTTCGCGGATTGAGGTCGACCATGCGAACAGATACAGCGCTTCAACGTCGAAGATAACGAAGAACATGGCTACCAGATAAAACTTGGCAGACAGGCGTAAGCGGGCGGTGCCGACCGAGTCGATACCTGACTCAAACGGGGTGTTTTTTGACCGCGCGCGCGCGCGACCGCCTAAAAACCAACCGCCGACCAGCATCAGGCAGCACAGGCCAATGGCGACAATAAGAAAGATAGCGAATGCCCAGTGATGAGCGATGACTTCAGTGGATGTTGACATACTCATTGCTTACTCATCAAAAGTAGCGCCAAATTCTCTGCTCTTCACGGCAGATGAACGCCACATCGATTCATGGGAGGAATAAAAAAAACCTTACAATCACTGTAGTAAACGTGTTGTACACAGATAATTGAGGGGGTTTTTACTCCTTTCTATAACCTTTTGTCAACTTTAACAAAAGTTTCCTCACATTAATTTACATGATTCCAACTTCCTTAACATTTCATGCTGTTTAACGCCAGGCCAGTCGAAACTCAGGCTAAGCGGGAGGTTGTTGAATCGTGTCCGTTATGAGGTAAAAAGGTAAAAGCGCGTCTATTTTGACAGGAATCCGGGCAAATGCCTTCCCCTAAAAGGGAGTATTTTCTTGATCTGTGACACGCTTTTGTTAATTCACCATAAAAAACAGCAACAATTTCTCTAGTTTTTTAACACGATTTGACCGCGTTTCGCTAGCTGCTTCTTTTTTACACAATCCCTGCGCGTCTTTTCTACTCGCTGATTTCAGAGATGTTTTACCCTTTTCCACTTGCCCGATAAGGATAATAGTACAAAAAAAGAACCGCTGGGTGATTTTTCAACATCAGCGGTTCTTTTTTACAAAGACAATGTTTAACAGCTTGTTGCGTTTCTTTACTCGTAATCTCCTTCGAGCAGGAGAGAGTCATCGCCCCCTTCCGGGGTAAGGGAGCCATACTGCCAGGGATTTTGCCAGGTATCCATCGCCTGATAAATGACCTGCGCCAGATCGTTCTTGCTGGCCGGGTCGCGACAGAGCAGATATTCAGTATCCGGCAACGGCGGTAGTCCATCTACCGCGCCCAGGACCCGCAGATCCGGACTCATCATTTCCACCGGACGCGCCGTCACGCCCAGACCGGCCTTCACCGCCGCGCGAACGGCTGGCAGCGTCGAGGCGACGTATGCCAGACGCCACGGCATATTCGCCGCGTTTAAGGATGAAAGGACGACGTCGCGGAACGGGCTGGGATCGTCCAGCAGCACCAACGGCACCGGTTCGCCTTTTTGCAGCACATATTCCGCGGCGCAGTACCAGTGGGTGGGCGATGTGCGCAGCGTCAGGCTTTCAACGGAGGCCGGACGGTTGGTGGTGACAATCAGATCCACCTCCTGCGATTTCAGCATATCCGCAACGTATGCGTTTCGCTTCACCCTGACATCCAGCGCAAGCTTCGGATAAACCGAACTAATACGGTTCAGCAGGAAGGGGAGTATGGTATCGGCAGACTCATCGGAAGCGCCGATTGTTAATACCCCCTGAAGATTACTGAACATTAATGATGAGCAGGCCTCATCATTGAAGCGTAAAATTTTTCTGGCGTAGCCCAGAAGCTGAATGCCGTGTTCAGTCAACAGTTTGTTACGACCGTGACGGGCGAAAAGTTCTTTCCCTACGAGCTGCTCAAGGCGCTGCATCTGTTGGCTCACCGCAGACTGAGTACGACACACTGCTGCAGCCGCTGCTGCGAAGGTGTTCAGATCGGCAACAGCGACAAATGTTCTCAGCAGATCGAGGTCGAGGTTAATTATCGGACGATTTGCATTTATCATAATTTTTCACTTACTGGCGGCTCTTACTGAGCGCGTTAATGCTGTGCATACAAAAACAAGCAATTCCGTTTGTAATGCGCTTCCCTTGCTGGATGTCCCGATGTAAACGGGTGAAAGTAAATATGTATATCACGTGACAAGTGAAATGCTACTCCCTTTCTTTTGTAATAATACCTGACGCAATTTCTCGGTTTATTTCCAGGAAAACAGCGGTCATTATTAAATGAGCACAGTTATCTCCCGATGCGCGTTGTAAAAGGTTTTTTGGCCAAAGGAACCAGACCGACAACAGCAAAAATAAGACGATATACCAGCAGTTTAGTCCTCTCCCGCCCCGTATATTCGCTATTTAAGCGGTCTGCAAGTCATTCGTCCCGGATATCTTAACCGAAAACCCTTTTATTTATAAGTCTTAATACGAATAATCTGATGCATGAGTAGTTATGTTTGCCAGACCACCCGGCTAATATTAACCCCGGGATGTAGCCTTTCTAATTATTAAATAATAATTAATCTGCTTTCAGGCCATTCATAAACCTTACTTAACATTGGTTTTACACTGTCATGTACATAGTCCATCCCGATTAGCCTCTTCCGTGATTAACCTTTCAGTATTGACGAATGAAGTAAATAACCGCGAATTAACTGACATCGTGCTGCCGTCGCGCCTCCTGCCAGCAAGAGAATCGACCACATTGAAAGGATTTACATGAAATATTAATCCATAAATATAGATTTTAATGAAAGATAAAACCAATTTAAAATAATAATCAAGTTATTTACAGGACAATAGCGCTTCACAATTTTGTAAAATCTTCTTCTGCAAAGCCTTCAAAACGCAGCGCCGGGGGAGTACATTGTTCCAGGCAAGCTTCCACGGCAGGAAGTGGCGACAACAGCTTAAAGGTCAAGATTCATGTCCCCCATTGAAAAATCCAGCAAACTTGAAAACGTCTGTTATGACATCCGCGGTCCGGTTCTGAAAGAAGCCAAACGCCTGGAAGAAGAAGGCAATAAGGTGCTGAAGCTGAACATTGGCAACCCCGCCCCCTTTGGCTTTGATGCGCCTGACGAAATTCTGGTCGACGTTATTCGCAATTTGCCCACCGCGCAGGGCTATTCCGACTCAAAAGGTCTCTATTCCGCGCGCAAAGCCATTATGCAGCATTACCAGGCGCAGGGTATGCGCGACGTCACCGTCGAGGATATTTATATCGGCAACGGCGTCTCGGAACTGATCGTGCAGGCGATGCAGGCACTGCTGAACAGCGGCGATGAAATGCTGGTGCCCGCGCCGGATTATCCCTTATGGACCGCAGCGGTCGCGCTCTCCGGCGGCAACGCCGTACACTACCTTTGCGATGAATCTTCCGACTGGTTCCCGGACCTTGACGATATCCGCGCGAAAATCACCCCGCGCACCCGCGGCATTGTGATTATTAACCCGAACAACCCTACCGGCGCCGTTTACTCAAAAGCGCTGCTGATGGAGATTGTCGATATCGCCCGCCAGCATAACCTCATCATTTTTGCCGATGAGATCTACGATAAGATTTTGTATGACGATGCCGAACATCACTCTATTGCCGCGATGGCGCCGGATCTGCTGACGGTGACGTTTAACGGGCTGTCCAAGACCTACCGCGTCGCCGGTTTCCGCCAGGGCTGGATGGTGCTTAACGGTCCGAAAAAACACGCCAAAGGCTACATTGAAGGGCTGGAGATGCTGGCCTCGATGCGTCTTTGCGCCAACGTTCCGGCCCAGCACGCCATTCAGACCGCGCTGGGCGGTTATCAGAGCATCAGTGAATTTATCATGCCCGGCGGTCGTCTTTACGAACAGCGCAACCGCGCCTGGGCATTAATTAACGACATCCCCGGCGTTTCCTGCGTGAAGCCGCGCGGCGCGCTGTATATGTTCCCGAAAATTGACGTTAAGCGCTTCAATATTTATGACGATCAGAAAATGGTCCTCGATTTCCTGCTTCAGGAAAAGGTATTGCTGGTTCAGGGGACCGCGTTTAACTGGCCGTGGCCGGATCACTTCCGCATTGTGACCCTGCCGCGCGAAGATGATCTGGAGATGGCGATTGGCCGCTTCGGGCGCTTCCTCAGCGGCTATCATCAATAATCTTAAATTCAGGCTACTGCGGTAGCCTGATTTGCATCTTCTCTCCCCTCCCCCCACAATGAACTCTGTCGTCGTAAAGACAAAAGGTAATCTATGAAGCAGAGTCACTTTTTTGCCCATCTTTCCCGCCTCAAACTTATTAACCGCTGGCCTTTAATGCGCAATGTGCGCACCGAAAACGTGTCTGAACACAGTCTGCAGGTCGCCATGGTGGCTCACGCGCTGGCGGCAATCAAAAACCGCAAATTCGCGGGCCAGGTTAATGTCGAGCGCATCGCCCTGCTGGCGCTGTATCACGACGCCTCAGAAGTGCTGACCGGCGATCTGCCGACGCCGGTAAAATATTTCAATTCGCAAATCGCCCAGGAATATAAGGCCATCGAAAAAATCGCCCAGCAGAAGCTGGTGGATATGGTGCCCGACGAGCTACGGGATATTTTTGCGCCGCTGATCGACGAACAAACCTGGAGCGACGAGGAGAAGGCGATTGTTAAGCAGGCCGATGCCCTCTGCGCCTATCTGAAATGTCTGGAAGAGTTGTCGGCGGGAAATAACGAGTTTCTGCTGGCCAAAACGCGCCTCGAGAAAACGCTGGCTGCCCGCCGCAGTGCGGAAATGGATTATTTTATGGCGGTGTTCGTCCCGAGCTTCCATCTGTCGCTGGATGAGATTAGCCAGGATTCACCGCTCTGATTGCCTGACGACGCCGCGCTTACCGGGCCTGCCCGCTTCGGCAGGCCGACCCGGCACAGGCGGCAATCAGAACGGGAACAGCATCGGGATCATCACCACGCATACCGCCATCACAATCAGGGTAAACGGCACGCCCAGCTTAACAAAATCGCTGAAGCTGTAATTTCCCGGCCCTAACACCAGCGTATTGACCGGCGACGAAACCGGCGTCATAAAGGCTGCGGACGCCGCCATCGCCACCACCATCGCAAAGGGATAGGGAGAAACGCCCATCGACTTGGCCGCCGCCAGCGCGATGGGCGCCATCAGCACCGCCGTCGCGGTGTTCGAGATAAACAGACCAATGGCGGCGCACAGCGCAAACAGGCAGCCCAGCATCATATAGGGGCCATAGCCGCCGCCAACGTCCATCAGACCTTTTACCACCAGATCGACGCCGCCAGTTTTTTGCAGCGCCAGGGCGAAGGGCATCATCCCGACAATCAAAATAATGCTTGGCCAGTGAATGGCTTTATAGGCGCTCTCGGCGTCGATACAGCGAAACTTGCCCATCAGCAGACAGGCGATAATCGCCGCCACGGGATTCGGAATCTCGTCAGTCAGCATCAACGCGACCATCAGCACCAGACAGAAAATGGCGTGCGGCGCCTGGCTGTGCGCCGGGGACGCCTCGCTCACCTCTTCCGGCAGATTCATCGCCACGAAGTCGCGCCCCTGCTTCGCCAGCATGCCGATAAGCTTCCAGTTGCCGACCACCAGAATAATATCGCCCATTCGCAGCGGCTCATCGACCAGCGATCCTTCAATCGCCACGCCATCGCGCTTCAGGCCGACCACGTTAAGTCCGTAGCGGGTGCGAAAACCGATTTCCCGCACCGATTTACCAATCAGTTCCGATTCGGGAATCAATGAGATCTCCGCCATGCCGACGTCCAGCGCCTGGTCAGAGAAATACTCCCCGCGCAGCACCATCGGCTCCAGCAGCTGTTCGCTACAAAATTCGCGCAGGTCGACCTCGGCGGCGGACATATCTATTAACAAAACGTCGCGCGCGCGAAATTCAGAAACTCCGTTGACGTTGACGATAACCCGGCGAAAACGCCGCCAGCGCTCGACGCCAATCACGTTCGCGCCGTAGCGCTCGCGCAGTTTGAGATCGTCAAGACGCTGGCCGATCATCGGCGAACCGGGACGAATCGCCAGCCGACGCGCCCGCCCGGTCAGGCGATATTCTTTGATCAGATCGCGAAAGGTACGGCGTTTCCAGCCGTCGCCCGGCTGCGCCTGAGGATCGCCTTTCAGCATAAAGCGCATCAGCAGCATATAGAGAATGCCCAGCACCAGCACCACCAGGCCGATCGGCGTCACGCTGAAAAAGCTGAAGCCGCTGTAGCCTTCACGCAGTAATTCACTGTTCACCACCAGGTTCGGCGGCGTCGCCACCAGCGTCATCATGCCGCTGATAAGCCCGGCAAAGCTGAGCGGCATCATCAGCCGCGACGGCGAGGTTTGCATGCGCATGGAGACGCTTAACACCACCGGAATAAAAATGGCGACCACGCCGGTGGAGCTCATAAAGGCACCCAGCCCGGCGACGGTCAGCATCAGCAGCACCAGCATTTTGATTTCACTGCTGCCGGCCATTTTTACCAGCCAGGCGCCCATTACGGTCGCCACGCCGGTACGCACCAGCCCGTCGCCAATGATAAACAGCGCGGCAATCAGCACCACGTTAGGATCGCTGAAGCCGGAAAAGGCTTCGCTGAGGCTCAATGTGCCGCTGAGCACAAAGGCCACGATGACCAGCAGAGCAATCGCATCCATACGCACTCTGCCCGTCGCAAACAGGACTACGGCAATCGCTAACAGCGAAACAACCCAAATCAATTCACCGCTCACAACCTACTATCCTTGTCAGATGAGAAGATAGCGTGATTTTGCCATAAAAAAGCCCCGATAAGCCGGGGCGAAATCATGATCAGGTATTTCTTAATACCACCACATCACCGTTCGGTTGTTTCTTCACCGACAATTGCTCCAGGCTGGTAAGGGCAAAATCCACCTCCTCCAGACGCGGCGTATCCGCTGGCGCATTTACCGCGATAACGTGGCAGCCCGCGGCCAGGCCCGACAGCACACCCGCCGGAGCATCTTCCACCACCACGCACTCTTTCGCCGCCAGCCCCAGCAGCTGCGCGCCCAGCAGATAGGCGTCCGGCTCCGGCTTGCCGCGTTTGACCCTTTCCGCAGTGACAAAAACTTCCGGCGCCGGCAAACCGGCCACCCGGTGCCGCGCGCGCGCGACCGGCATGGAACCGGAAGTGACTATCGCCCACGGGATCCCGGACGCATTGAGATGATTGAGCAAGGCGATCGCCCCCGGCAATGTGGTGATGCCGGCAGTTTCAGTGGCTTCAATTTGCTCCAGGCGCGTAAACTCGGCGGCGATCTCCGCCTCCGGTTTGCCCGCCATAAAGTGGCGCAACGAGGTAATCGCCTGCTTGCCATGAATAAAGTTCAGCACCTCATCATGCGCCAGCCCAAAACGATCGGCCCAGTTACACCACGCGCGTTCAACGGCGGGAAGTGAATCCACCAGCGTGCCGTCGAGATCAAACAGGAAGCCTTTACACTGCACGTTCACCCCCTCAGGCGTTGATAATTTGCGTAATTTCGTTGGCGCTCAGATGGTACTGACGCGGGCAGGCGTGCCACACCTTCAGCATACGCTGATATTTTTCCCACATCGGCGTCTGCGCGTTGAAACCGTGCGTACCGGCGTCAAAATGGGTGTAGCGCCCTTCGACATTGACCATAAAACGCACGTAGCCGAGATAACGCGCTTCCGTTGCGGCGTCAAAACCGAGGAAAGTGACGCGGCGTTCATCAATGCCCTGCGCATCTTTCAGGTTGGCCCAGGAGACGTGCAGCGCGTGATACATCTCCATAATGTCGATCACCGTGCGGCAGGTTTCTTCTTTCAGCTCGCCAAACTCGCGATCCAGTTCACGCATTTGCAGACCGTAGCCGCGCTCGATAATGGTCTGCAGGCGACGGTAACGCTCGGCGTTGGTCGGATCGAGCATGGTCATCATTTTGTACTGGTTAGACAAAATCAGACGTTGAGCGTTGGTCATTTCCATTCGGGACTCCTGTATCACTCTACTACGGTGAAAAAAGTGAAAAAAAAGAAGGCATCAATATGCCTTCTTTTATATGCGTAATCCGGGGTCAATTACAAATCATCAAGGAAAGTTTTATCCAGTTGTTTGAAGGCGCGCTTAAGCGTGTCAGCCAGCGCCTGGTAATCCGGTTTGCCTTCAACCGGCGCCAGCGCCTGCCCGGCTTCCTGTAATTTTCCCCTGACTTCGTAAAACCAGTTGAGGATGGAAGGCGGCAGCGGCGTCACGGAGCGCTTGCCTAACCACCACAGCCCCTGCATCGGTAAACTGAGCGCAAACAGCGCGGTTGCCACCGCCGGTCCGAGCTGGCCGCCCAGCGCTATTTGCCAGCAGAGAGTAAAGACGGCAATCGGCGGCATAAAGCGGATCGCGTAGCGCGTCATGCGTATCACGCGGTTCTCTACAAAGACCGGCGCAAGGCGCTTTTCCATCGGCCATGTCTTTGAGTAATGCTGCCCCCGACGAAAAAGGCTAAAAAAATTTACGGAGCGATGATCCGGTGTCGGCATGTCTTACCTCAACTTCACATATAAAATTTCAAAAATTCGTGCAAAACAACAACTATGGGGGACAACGTTCAAAACATTTTGGCATTGATACCCAGTATCAGGTATCCTGTAGCGGCCTGTAAATGGCTGGTAGTCCAGATTCATTGAGTCGTCAAATTAACACATAGTATGCCATTGGCTGAAAAATACGCAAAATGGCATAGACTCAAAGGTATTTCTTCCATCATGCCTAAAAAGACAACTGCGCATGATGTTAATCATAAATGTCAGCGTCACACTGCGCTACGCTCTATGGCTCCCTGACGTTTTTTTTAGCCACGTATCAATAATAGGTACTTCCATGTCGAGTAAGTTAGTACTGGTTCTGAACTGCGGTAGCTCCTCACTGAAATTTGCAATCATCGATGCAGTTAATGGTGAAGAGTACCTTTCTGGTTTAGCCGAATGTTTCCATCTTCCAGAAGCACGCATCAAGTGGAAAATGGACGGCAGTAAACAAGAAGCGGCTTTAGGTGCAGGCGCCGCTCACAGTGAAGCGCTGAACTTTATCGTTAATACTATTCTGGCACAAAAACCAGAACTGTCTGCGCAGTTAACGGCAATCGGTCACCGTATCGTACACGGCGGCGAGAAGTATACCAGCTCCGTAGTCATTGATGATTCCGTTATTCAGGGCATCAAAGACGCCGCGCCGTTCGCGCCGCTGCACAACCCGGCTCACCTGATCGGTATTACTGAAGCGCTGAAATCTTTCCCGGCGCTGAAAGACAAGAACGTTGCCGTGTTTGACACCGCGTTCCACCAGACCATGCCGGAAGAGTCTTACCTGTATGCCCTGCCGTACAACCTGTATAAAGAACACGGCGTCCGTCGTTACGGTTTCCACGGCACCAGTCACTACTATGTGACTCAGGAAGCCGCCAAAATGCTAAACAAGCCGGTAGACGAACTGAACATCATCACCTGCCACCTCGGCAATGGCGGTTCTGTCTCCGCTATCCGCAACGGCAAGTGCGTCGACACCTCTATGGGTCTGACCCCGCTGGAAGGCCTGGTGATGGGGACCCGTACCGGCGACATCGACCCGGCGATCATCTTCTTCCTGCACGATAACCTGGGCATGAACATCGATCAGATCAACAAAATGCTGACCAAAGAATCGGGTCTGCTCGGTCTGACCGAAGTCACCAGCGACTGCCGTTACGTGGAAGATAACTACGCCTCCAAAGAAGACGCTAAGCGCGCAATGGACGTTTACTGCCACCGTCTGGCGAAATACATCGGTTCTTACACCGCGCTGATGGATGGCCGTCTGGACGGCGTCGTCTTCACCGGTGGTATCGGTGAAAACGCCGCGATGGTTCGCGAGCTCTCCCTGGGCAAACTGGGCGTGCTGGGCTTCGAAGTCGATCACGAACGCAACCTGGCGGCGCGCTTCGGCAAATCCGGCTTCATCAACAAAGAAGGCACCCGTCCTGCGGTGGTGATCCCAACCAACGAAGAACTGGTTATCGCGCAAGACGCGAGCCGTCTGACTGCCTGATTCCACACCGCCAGCCATCATGCTGGCGGTGCTGTTTTGTCACCCGCCGATATCGGCGGTAACGAAAGAGGATAAACCGTGTCCCGTATTATTATGCTGATCCCTACCGGAACCAGCGTCGGCCTGACCAGCGTCAGCCTCGGCGTGATCCGCGCTATGGAACGCAAAGGCGTTCGTCTGAGCGTCTTTAAGCCTATCGCTCAGCCGCGCGCCGGTGGCGATGCGCCAGACCAGACCACCACTATCGTTCGCGCGAACTCTAACCTGCCGGCGGCTGAACCGCTGAAGATGAGCCACGTTGAATCTCTGCTTTCCAGCAACCAGAAAGACGTGCTGATGGAAGAGATCATCGCTAACTATCACGCGAACACCAAAGACGCGGAAGTGGTGCTGGTTGAGGGTCTGGTCCCGACCCGTAAACACCAGTTCGCTCAGTCTCTGAACTATGAAATCGCCAAAACGCTGAATGCGGAAATCGTCTTCGTCATGTCTCAGGGCACCGATACTCCGGAACAGCTGAAAGAGCGTATTGAGCTGACCCGCAGCAGCTTCGGCGGCGCAAAAAACAGCAGCATCACGGGCGTTATCGTCAACAAACTGAACGCGCCGGTGGATGAACAGGGTCGTACCCGTCCGGATCTGTCCGAGATTTTTGACGACTCTTCGAAAGCGAAGGTGATCAAAGTCGATCCGGCTCAGCTCAGCGCCAGCAGCCCGCTGCCGGTTCTCGGCGCGGTGCCGTGGAGCTTCGACCTGATCGCCACCCGTGCGATCGACATGGCGCGTCATCTGAACGCCACGATCATCAACGAAGGCGACATCAACACCCGCCGCGTGAAATCCGTCACCTTCTGCGCCCGTAGCATTCCGCATATGCTGGAACACTTCCGCGCCGGTTCCCTGCTGGTCACTTCAGCCGATCGCCCGGACGTTCTGGTTGCCGCCTGCCTCGCCGCGATGAACGGCGTGGAAATCGGCGCCCTGCTGCTGACCGGCGGCTACGAAATGGACGCGCGCATCTCTAAACTGTGCGAGCGCGCCTTCGCGACCGGCCTGCCGGTATTCATGGTTAACACCAACACCTGGCAGACCTCGCTGAGCCTGCAGAGCTTCAACCTTGAAGTACCGGTTGACGACCATGAGCGTATCGAGAAAGTGCAGGAGTACGTTGCCAACTACATCAACGCCGACTGGATTGAGTCGCTGACCGCGACCTCCGAGCGCAGCCGCCGTCTCTCTCCGCCAGCCTTCCGCTACCAGCTGACCGAGCTGGCGCGTAAAGCCGGTAAACGCGTCGTGCTGCCGGAAGGCGACGAGCCGCGTACCGTGAAAGCGGCCGCTATCTGCGCGGAGCGCGGTATCGCCACCTGCGTGCTGTTGGGTAACCCGGATGAAATCAGCCGCGTTGCCGCTTCTCAGGGCGTAGAGCTGGGCGCCGGCATTGAAATCGTCGACCCGGAAGTGGTCCGCGAAAGCTATGTCGCGCGTCTGGTTGAGCTGCGTAAGAGCAAAGGCATGACCGAAACCGTCGCCCGCGAACAGCTGGAAGACAACGTGGTGCTCGGCACCCTGATGCTGGAGCAGGACGAAGTCGACGGTCTGGTTTCCGGTGCGGTTCATACCACCGCGAACACCATCCGTCCGCCGCTGCAGCTGATCAAAACCGCGCCGGGCAGCTCGCTGGTCTCTTCTGTGTTCTTCATGCTGCTGCCGGAACAGGTTTACGTTTACGGCGACTGCGCGATCAACCCGGATCCGACCGCAGAGCAACTGGCTGAAATCGCTATCCAGTCCGCTGATTCAGCGATTGCTTTCGGTATCGAACCGCGCGTTGCGATGCTCTCCTACTCCACCGGCACCTCTGGCGCAGGTAGCGACGTAGAGAAAGTCCGCGAAGCAACCCGTCTGGCGCAGGAAAAACGTCCTGACCTGATCATCGACGGCCCGCTGCAGTACGACGCTGCGGTAATGGCTGACGTTGCGAAATCCAAAGCGCCGAACTCTCCGGTTGCAGGTCGCGCTACCGTGTTCATCTTCCCGGATCTGAACACCGGTAACACCACCTACAAAGCGGTACAGCGCTCCGCCGACCTGATCTCCATCGGGCCGATGCTGCAGGGTATGCGCAAGCCGGTGAACGACCTGTCCCGCGGCGCGCTGGTTGACGATATCGTCTACACCATCGCCCTGACCGCGATTCAGGCGTCCCAGCAGGGTTAATTCCCTGTCCGCCCGCCGACTGGTTCCGGCGGTTAAAGACGACATATCAATCCGGATGCAAAAGCATCCGGATTTTTTTTGCCCGAAATGTGCGCTAAAGAGTAGAGTAAATTCTTAAAGCGGCCTCGCGTCATGGTCAGAAATTGCATTTATATTCAGTGAGATGCATACTTATTCCCTTGCAACGCTACATGGAAGGTATGCTATGTCCTCTGTTACACCAACTCCGCCCGCGAAACGGCAAAAGTTTGCCATGCCCGATACGCTGGTGATCATCTTTTTCGTCGCCATCTTTACCAGCATTCTTACGTGGCTGGTGCCCGTCGGGCAGTTCGATACGCAACAAATTCACTATCAGGTCGAAGGCGTTGAGAAAAGCCGCCAGGTTGTCGATCCCGGTTCGTTTCGCATCGTGACGGATGCCGCAGGCGAAGCGCAGTACAACCACGTACAGTTTTTTTCTACCGGCGAGGGCAGCGCGGGGCTGATGAACTTCCCGTTTGAAGGGCTGACGTCGGGCGATAAGTATGGCTCCGCCATCGGCATTATTATGTTTATGCTGGTTATTGGCGGCGCTTTCGGCATCGTCATGCGCACCGGCACTATCGACAACGGCATTCTCGCGCTGATTAACCGCACCAAAGGTAACGAGATCCTGTTTATTCCGGTTCTGTTTATCCTGTTTTCCCTCGGCGGCGCCGTGTTCGGGATGGGGGAAGAAGCGGTCGCTTTCGCCATTATTATCGCCCCGCTGATGGTCTGTTTGGGCTACGACAGCATTACCACGGTGCTGGTGACCTACGTTGCCACACAGATTGGCTTCGCCACCTCCTGGATGAACCCGTTCAGCGTGGTCATAGCCCAGGGCATTGCGGGCATTCCGGTACTTTCCGGCTCAGGGCTGCGTATCGTCATCTGGGTATTTGCGACCCTGCTGGCGATGGTTTTCACGCTTCTTTACGCCTCGCGGGTCCGCAAATCGCCTGAGCTGTCGCCCTGCCGGGAGTCGGACCGTTTTTTCCGCGAACAGCAGCAGCAGATCGCGCAGCGTAAACTGGGCGCCGGAGACTGGCTGGTATTAGCCATTCTGACCGCCGCCATTGGCTGGGTGATTTGGGGCGTTATCGTTCATGCCTGGTTTATTCCCGAAATTGCCAGTCAGTTCTTCACAATGGGGCTCGCCATCGGTCTGGTTGGCGTGCTCTTTCGTCTGAACGGCATGACGCTCAACGCGATGGCGAACGCCTTCACCGAAGGCGCGAAAATTATGATTGCCCCTGCCCTGCTGGTGGGCTTCGCGAAAGGGATTATGCTGCTGATTGGCAATGGCGACGCCAGTACCCCGAGCGTGCTGAACACGATACTTAACGCCATCGCTGGCGGTATTGGTGAGCTGCACACCGCGGTTGCCGCCTGGTTTATGCTGCTGTTCCAGACGTTGTTCAATTTCTTCGTCACCTCGGGCTCCGGGCAGGCGGCGCTGACCATGCCTTTAATGGCGCCGCTCAGCGATCTGGTCGGCGTCAGCCGTCAGGTTGCCGTTCTGGCCTTCCAGTTAGGCGACGGGTTCAGCAATATTATTTATCCCACCTCGGCATCGTTAATGGCGACGCTGGGCGTTTGCCGGGTCGATTTCCGCTGCTGGATCAAGCCAGCCGCAACGCTGCTGGGGCTGCTGTTTATCATGTCCAGCGTGCTGGTGATTGGCGCGCAGTTAATGGGGTATCAGTAAAGCAGTGCCGGATGGCGGCGTAAACGACAGGCCACAACACGTTCCTGTAGGCCTGATAAGCGTAGCGCCATCAGGCAAAACAGCGCCGGATGGCGGCGTTAACGCCTTATCCGGCCTACGGACCGAAGAAGTTGTCGTAGGCATGATAAGCGCAGCGCCATCAGGCAAAATACGCCCTCCGGCTCCCATCACATCATCGATTTCGCCGCGTCGACAATGGCGGCGGCGGTCAGGCCGTACTCCTGCTGCAGGAACGCCTGCGTCCCCACCTGGCCATAACGCTCTTTGACGCCAACGCGGCGCATCGGCACCGGACACGTTTCCACCAGAACCTCCGCCACCGCCGAACCCAGCCCATTATGGATGCTGTGGTTTTCGCAGGTCACTATCCTTCCCGTTTTTTCTGCGTAATTTTTCACCAGCATGCGATCGACAGGCTTCAGGGTAAACATATCGATGACCGCGGCGCTGACGCCCATTCTTTCCAGCTGCCGGGCGGCCTCCAGCGCTTCAGCGACCATAATTCCATTGGCGATTAAGGTGACATCCTCCCCCTCCCGCAGCACGTTCCCTTTACCGATAGTGAACACTGAACCCGGCGCATAAATAGACGGCGCCTGCTTACGGATGGTGCGCACCCAATAAAAGCCGTCGAGATCGATAAGCTGGCGCAGAATATCGGCAAACATAACGGCATCCGTCACCTCGAGGACGACCGCGTGCGCCAGCCCGCGCACAATGCCCATATCTTCAAACGACATATGGGTCCCGCCATTATGACAGGCGGTGATGCCGGCATCTGAAGCAATCACTTTGACGTTGTTACGCTGATAATCCAGCGACATAAACAGCTGGTCAAAACAGCGGCGGCTGGCGAAGGCGGTAAAGGTGTGCACGAACGGCTTACGCCCGGTCAGCGCCAGCCCGGCGGCGACGCCGATCACATTGGCCTCCATAATCCCGCAATTGATAACGTGCTGCGGCCAGTCCCGCGCCACGCTGTCCATCGCCATTGAACTCATCAGATCGGCTTCCAGCGCGATGACCGGGCTTCCCGCCGCAATCTGTTTCGCCACAAATCCGGCGTAGACCTTGCGCATCTCAACGCTGTCTTTTTGTCCCGCGGGCGCGAGCTTAATCATGCGTCACCTCCAGTTGGCGAAGAGCGTCATTCAGCGCCTGCTTCATTTCTTCCGTCAGGCGCAGGTGATGAGAGTTGTTCAGCTGTTCCAGGTAAGGCACACCCTGGCCTTTAATGGTGTCGAGGATCACCACGCGCGGGCGTTCCTGCGCTTCCGGGACCGGTTGTACCACCGCCAGCAGGCCAGCAATGTCATCGCCTTTCACCGTAAACGGCGCAAAGCCAAACGCGCGGAATTTCTCCTCCAGGCTGAACGGACAAATAATGTCGTCCAGTTCGCCATCCAGCTGCTGCTTGTTCCAGTCGACAAATATCGTCAGATTGTTCAGACGATGATGGGCGATAAACTGAAACGCCTCCCAGCACTGGCCCTCATTAAGCTCGCCGTCGCCGACAATGCAAAACACCCGGTTCGGACGCTCCGCCAGCTTGTGCGAGAGCACCATGCCCGCCGCAATAGAGATCCCTTGCCCCAGCGATCCCGTGGTCGCATCGACGCCGCGCGTTTTCAGCCGGTCCGGATGGCTGGGCAGACGGGTGCCGTTTTGATTCAGCGTACTCAGCTCCTCCAGCGGGAAATATCCCTTTATTGCCAGCGTACTGTACAGCGCCGGTCCCGCATGGCCTTTCGATAAAACGAAGTAATCGCGCTCAGGCCAGTCCGGGTCGGCGGGATCAATTTTCATCACTGCGCCATACAGCAACGCCAGCGTTTCCACGACCGACATGCAGCCGCCAAAGTGACCAAAACCTAAATGAATAAGCGACCTTAACGTCGCGAGGCGAATATCGCGCGCCAGCTGACCGATCTCGTTCACACTCATGATTTAGCTCCATTTTTTTCCGGCGTTTTCACCGCTGTCCGGCTTTTCGCTAACAGGTTCCAGGCCACCAGCAGGGCGAACAGCGCCACGACCAGTCCCGAAATGGCGAATGGCGACAGGTAGCGGGCCAGGTTGCCCAGCACAATACCGACAACGCCAAAATCGGCATCTGAGAAGGTGGTATTGGCAAAGCCGATAGCGCCTAATACCGGCAGCAGCAGGACGGGAAGGAAGGTAATCAGCAGGCCGTTGGCAAAGGCGCCAATCATTGCCCCGCGGCGTCCGCCGGTGGCATTGCCGAAGACGCCCGCCGTCGCGCCGGTGAAAAAGTGGGGCACCACGCCCGGCAGGATCAGCACCAGCTTCATTTGACCAAGCAGGAACAGCCCTACCAACCCACCGAGGAAGCTGAACAGAAAGCCAATCAGCACGGCGTTAGGGGCATAGGGATAGACCACCGGACAGTCCAGCGCCGGGCGGGCGTTGGGCACCAGCTTTTCAGAAAAACCGGTGAAGGCGGGGACAATTTCCGCGAGGATCAAACGGACGCCCTGCAAAATAATGAACACCCCGGCGGCAAAGGTAATCGCCATGATGATGGCGTAAACCAGATAGTTCTGACCGCCGCTGAACGTGCCTTCAACGTATTCCCGACCGGCGCTTAACGCCATAATCAGATAGATGATCATCATGGTCAGCGAGATGGAAATCGAACTGTCGCGCAGAAAGCTCAGGTTCTTCGGCAGGTTCATCTCTTCCGTCGAGCGGGAGCCTTTGCCGCATACGCTGCCAATCCAGCCGGAGAGCACGTAGCCAAGCGTGCCGAAGTGACCAAAAGCAATCTCATCGTTTCCGGTTATACGCCGCATGTAACGCTGCGCCAGCGCCGGGAAAAAGGCCATCACCAGTCCCAGGATTAGCGATCCGGTAAAGACCAACCCCACGCCGTTGAAGCCCGCCACCGTCAGGATAACGCCAATCATGCAGGCCATATAGAACGTATGGTGTCCGGTGAGGAAAATGTATTTCAGGCGAGTAAAGCGTGCGACAAGAATATTCGCCACCATCCCGAAAGCCATAATGAGCGCCGTCGAAGCGCCATATTTTTCCAGCGCAATAGAGACGATCGCTTCATTATTAGGGATGATGCCCTGAATAGTAAACGCGTGCTCAAACATACCGCCTAATGGATTTAGCGACCCGACCAGTACGGTCGCCCCACCGCCGAGAACGATAAATCCGAGAATGGTTTTAATCGTGCCTTTTACAACATCGGAAAAAGCTTTTTTTTGCGCCACCAGACCAATTAAGGCAATTAACCCTACCAGTACCGATGGCACCTTAAGAATATCAACAACAAAATTCAGCGTTTCAAGGATAAACATATCCACCTCGCTCTAAGCATATTTGCGGTCAATACGATCTGAACGTTTGTCGGCAAATACCGTTATTGTTTAGCGAACCAGGCGCGCAGCTGCGCTTCAAGTTCATTGATATCTATAATGTTATTAATCACCACCAGTTGAGCCTCGGGCACGCTGGCGCTGGCGGCGATATCTTTCGCCATAACAAACAGATCGGCGGCGCCGGACGTTGCGGAAGAGAGATCGGCATGTTCCACTTCCGCTTCTATATCCATTTTCTTAAGTACTTTTTTAATATTCATTTCGACCATAAAACTGCTGCCAAGGCCGGAGCCGCAAACCGCCATAATTTTCATTATTATCACCTTTTTTAAGTAGAACAGGTCTGCATCACGCTCGCGCGTAATGTTGTATTAATCGGGGTGTGGCTTAAATCAGTAGCGTGAAATAATCGTTTTAATTTCCTCCAGAGTGGTGGCCTGATGTAACAAGGCAAGATCCTCTTCGCTGGAAAATAATTCCGCCAGCGCGGAGATCATTTCGATATGACGATGTTTATCGGGCGCCGCTAATAAAATAATAAGATCCACCGGATCATATTCACCGGCGCCAAATGAAACGCCGCGTTGCAGTTTCAGTAACGCTAAGCCCAGACCGTTCGCCCCTTCTTCAGGTCGGGCATGCGGCATCGCCAGTCCCGGCGCCAGAACGAAGTACGGCCCCAGCGTCTGGTGCTGCGCCACGATCGCGCTGATGTAATCCGGCGTGATAACGCCTGCCTCAAGCAGCGGTCGGGCACAAATCGCCAGCGCTTCCTGCCACTGTTCAACGCCGTCACGAAGCTGGATCGTCGTGTCCGTTAACCAGGTATTAAGCACCTTTCCTCCTTTTTCTGCGCTCAGGATGGGCAAACTTTATTCAACGCCCGTGGGCTTATCTGCGATCAAAATCACAAAGATAGCGCTATCAAAGGTTATCGCTCAGATTTGTGATAGCGCTATCAAAACAGCATTGCGGCATGAAATCACAGCAAAAAATGGCAATTAAGGCGTATACTGCGCGTAACGCGAAGCGAAAAACGATGATAAAAAAGCTCCTCAACTGGTTGTAATGGCGCAGGAATTTGTATGTCTCTAACCCGAAAACGGCGTAGTACAGGAAAAGTGACCATCGCCGATGTCGCTCAACTTGCCGGTGTCGGCACCATGACCGTCTCGCGCGCATTGCGCACGCCTGAACAGGTCTCCGATAAGCTGCGGGAGAAGATCGAAGCCGCAGTCAATGAACTGGGCTATATGCCGAACCTTGCCGCCAGCGCGCTGGCCTCGGCGTCCTCGCGTACCATCGCGATGGTGGTGCCGAATCTTACTGAGGCAGGCTGTTCGGAGATGTTCGCCGGACTCCAGGAGATCCTCCAGCCTGCCGGATATCAGATCATGCTGGCGGAGTCCCGCCACCGTCTTGAGCAGGAGGAAAAGCTGCTGGAGACGCTGCTGGCCTCCAATATTGCGGCGGCGATACTGCTCAGCGTCGAGCACAGCGATACCGTGCGCAACTGGCTGAAAAACGCCTCAATTCCGGTGATGGAGATGGGAGCGATCCGCACCGATCCGCTTGATATGAATATCGGTATCGATAACGTTGCCGCCATGTACGAGCTTACGGAAATGCTGATTCAGCGCGGCTATCAGAACATTGGCCTGCTGTGCGCTAATCAGGAGCAGTGGATCTTTCAGCAGCACCTGCAGGGCTGGTATAAAGCCATGCTGCGCCACCATATGTCGCCAAACCGGGTGATAAATGCCGCCCTGCCGCCCAATTTTTCTACCGGCGCTTCGCAGCTTCCCGAGTTTCTTCTCGCGTGGCCGGAGCTGGACGCGCTGGTCTGCGTCTCGGATGAACTGGCCTGTGGAGTACTGTATGAATGCCAGCGCAGACGGATTAAAGTGCCTGACGATCTGGCGGTGGTGGGATTTGGCGACAGCGACGTCAGCCGGGCCTGCCAGCCGCCGCTGACGACGATAGCGGTGCCGCACCGGAAGATCGGCCTTGAGGCCGGGCGAGCCTTACTGGCGAGGCTTCAGGATGGCAACTGGAGCGATCAAAAGCAGATCGCCTCCAGTTTATGCCTGCGCGACAGCTGCTGAAGCGTTACTCCGCCTCTTCCTGTTTTACCTGCTGTTTCTCTTGCTGCTTTTCCTGCGGCGTCTCTGTCAGAGCCATATCTGTTCTGGCGTTGCGGGTCATCCACAGCGCCAGCGCTTTCAGGGAGTCCGGGGTAAACTCGTCGCAGCGGGCGGTGATCTCCTCCGGCGTCATCCAGCACACTTCGCTCACTTCATCTTCCTGAAGCGCGAAGGGTCCGTGCGACACGCAGCTGAACAGACTTCCCCAGACGCGGCAGTTTTCATCTTCAAAATAGAACTGGCCGTGCTCGGCGAAGGGCACGCCCGCAATACCCAGCTCCTCTTCCGCTTCGCGGCGGGCCGAGTCCAGCAGTTGCTCATCAGCCTGCACGACGCCGCCCGCAGTGGCGTCTAACATACCGGGTAAAAAGTCTTTTGTTTCGGTACGACGCTGCACAAGAATTTTGCCCATCCCGTCATGTACGACGATATAGGTCGCGCGATGCCGCAGGCACTGCGCCCGCATCTGTTCACGGCTGGACTGTGCAATGACTTCGTTGTCTTCATTAACAATGTCCACCCATTCCGTACTTGCCAAACGACGCTGTTCCACCATCAGGAAACCTTCTTTTTTTGGCGCTCTTACGGCGCATTTACATTTGTGGGGGTAAATTACGAATTAATCGTCACCTGCGCAATGATACTTTGATCATTGAGTGCGATGACGCGCAAAACATTCTCATCCAGCATCCCGTAGCTCGCCTGCTGGCCGCCCTTGGGGATGCTCACCGAACCGGGGTTGAAATGGAAAATTTCGCCCCGCCTTTCGGCTACCGGCAGATGGGTGTGCCCGTATGCCAGTATATCCCCGGCGCACAGCGGCGGCTGTTTATCCGGCCCAAACAGATGACCGTGGGTCAGAAACAGCCGCTGTTTCGCCATCAGTACCTGCTGCCAGGGCGCGGTAATGGGGAAATCCAGCAGCATCTGATCCACTTCGCTGTCACAGTTGCCGCGCACTGCGATAATCCGCGCCGCTTCGCCGTTCAGCCGCTCTGCAACCCTGGCGGGCGCATAGCCTTCGGGTAAGGCGTTACGCGGTCCGTGGTTCAGTATATCGCCCAGAATCACCAGCCACTGCGCGCCGCTGCGGCTAAACAGCTCCAGCACGCGCTCTGTCGCCGGCAAAGATCCGTGGATATCGGACGCGAACATCAGTTTCATCACCTTCTCCGTATCGTAAATACCGCGCGCTATGATACTGGATTATAGACGCTTTATCAGCCCGAACGCTTCGCGGAAAGCGCAATAAAACGCTGGACCGAGGCGCGTTGCCACTGAAACGTCGCGTAGTCGGCCAGCGGCTCCGGCACCGCGTCGCCATTCAGCGCCAGTCGGTTGAGCATCAGCGCCAGATCGGTATCCGCCAGGCACCATTCGCCGAACAGATTCGGCATACCGTGCGCCAGCAGATTACCCGCCGTGGCGAACAATTTTTCCGCGCTGGCTCTCCCCGCCTCGCTCAGCGGCCCTTTTTTCACGCCGCCGAAAACCACCTCCGTCGAACGCTCTTCGCGAATCGGCATCAGGTCGCTGCGGAGCCAGGCCTGAATCTGCCGCGCCCGCGCGCGCTTTTGCAGATCCAGCGGGTAAAGACGTCCCCAGGTTGGCGGCGCAAATCTCTCCTCCAGATACTCGGCAATGGCCGACGACTCGCTGAGTTCAAATCCGTCGATTTCCAGCAGCGGCACCCGGCGGGTCTGGGCGTAGCCTTGCCAGCCGGGCTGGAGATGTTCGTCCTGGTTAAGGTCGACAGTTTTCAGGCTAAAAGACAGCCCCTTCTCCTGTAGCGCCACGTAAGCAGAGAGCACGTAAGGAGAGAAAAAGTTGGCGTCCGACCAGAGTGTAATGACAGGTTTATTCATAGCTTCCTCGTCTTGTTGCGTTTTTTTCCCAACATAAAGACTCTTTCGCTTGCTGTCACCTGATCAAAACTCACACAACGCGCCAGGCTTTCTATACTTGTGGTTGTCGCATACTTAAAACCGCTTTCTGGAGCAGAAATGATCGACCTCTATTACGCCCCGACGCCCAATGGACACAAGATTACGCTCTTTCTGGAAGAAGCCGAGCTGGACTATCGGTTGATAAAAGTCGATATCAGTAAAGGTAATCAGTTTCGTCCCGATTTTTTATCCATTTCCCCCAATAATAAAATTCCCGCCATTGTCGATCGTGCCCCTGCCGACGGCGGCGCGCCGCTCAGCCTTTTTGAGTCGGGCGAGATCCTGCTGTATCTGGCGGAAAAGAGCGGCATGTTACTGAGCGGCGAACTGCGCGAGCGCCACGTCACCTTGCAGTGGCTGTTCTGGCAGGTCGGCGGTCTGGGGCCAATGCTGGGTCAGAACCACCACTTCAACCATTTTGCCCCGCAGGCCATCCCCTATGCGATTGAGCGTTATCAGGTCGAAACCCAGCGACTGTACAACGTCCTGAACAAGCGGCTTGAAAACTCGCCCTGGCTGGGCGGCGAACATTACAGCATCGCCGATATCGCCTGCTGGCCGTGGGTTCACGCCCATCAGCGCCAGCGCATCGATCTGGCGATGTATCCGGCGGTGAAAAACTGGTATGCGCGTATCCGCTCGCGCCCGGCAACCGAACGCGCGCTGTTGCAGGCGCAGCTTAATCCTGAGACGTTGAAAGGGTAACGTCGCATGGTTCTCGTGTATGATGCGAATATTCACACATGGAGAAACCTGCAATGTCTCAACCTGACGCGATTATTCGTATAAAAAACCTTCGCTTACGCACGTTTATCGGCATTAAAGAAGAAGAGATCAACAACCGCCAGGATATTGTTATTAACGTCACGATTCACTATCCGGCAGAAAAAGCGCGCGTCAGCGAAGATATCAACGACGCGCTGAATTACCGCACCATCACCAAAAGCATTCTTCAGCACGTTGAGAACAACCGCTTTTCGTTATTAGAAAAATTGACGCAGGATGTGCTCGACATCGCACGCGAACACCACTGGGTCACTTATGCTGAAGTGGAAGTCGACAAACTACACGCGTTACGCTACGCCGATTCAGTCTCGATGACCCTGAGCTGGCGGCGCTAACCGGCAATACGGGAGGCTGCATGAATATACTGGTAACCGGAGGCACGGGACTTATCGGCGGAGAGCTTATTCCGCGACTGCTCAGGCTGGGGCATCAGGTCACTGTTCTGACGCGCCATCCCGCAAAAGCGCGCGACCGGCTCGACAGCCGGGTCACGCTATGGAGCACGCTGGAGGATAAGCAGAATCTTAACGGCGTGGATGCGGTGATTAACCTCGCTGGCGAACCTATTGCAGACAAACGCTGGTCAGCCGCGCAGAAGGAGCGGCTGTGCCAGAGCCGCTGGCGCATCACGCAAAAGCTGGCGGATCTGATTAACGCCAGCGACGTGCCGCCATCGGTGTTGATTTCAGGTTCCGCCACCGGCTACTACGGCGATCTCGGCGAGGTGGTGGTGACCGAAGAGGAGCCGCCGCACAATGAATTTACTCATAAGCTGTGCGCGCGCTGGGAACAGCTCGCCTGCATGGCGCAAAGCGATAACACCCGCGTTTGTCTGCTGCGCACCGGCGTGGTGCTGGCGCCGAAAGGCGGCATTCTCGGCAAAATGGTTCCGCCGTTTCGTCTTGGGCTGGGGGGACCTGTCGGCAACGGACGCCAGTACCTGGCGTGGATCCATATTGACGATATGGTGAATGCGATCCTCTGGCTGCTTGATAACGATCTGCGCGGGCCGTTCAATATGGTTTCGCCGTATCCGGTACGCAATGAGCAGTTTGCTCACGCGCTGGGCCACGCGCTACACCGTCCGGCTATTGTCCGCGTACCGGCGACCGCGATTCGCCTGCTGATGGGTGAGGCATCGGTGCTGGTGCTGGGCGGTCAGCGCGCGCTGCCGAAGCGCCTCGAAGCCGCCGGCTTCGCCTTTCGCTGGTATGATTTAGACGAAGCGCTGGCGGATGTGATTCGCTGACGCCCGGCCTGTGCATCTCCGCCATTCCGGTGGTAAGGTAGTCAGACTGGCTTCCGGAATGGCGATGTTATGGCATTACTGACGACCCCGCGACTGACGCTCTCCCCCTTTCAGGCAACCGACTGGCCCTTTTTTCTCGCCCTGCGCGAAAACCCGGAGATTATGCGCTATATGGGCGAGATCGGTCCGGAACGGGATACCCGCCTGCTGTTCGCGCGACGTCTGGGGTCGCAGCACATGTTTGTTATTCGCCAGCATAACGATCCCACGCCGCTGGGCGATGTCGGGCTGCAAATCAGCCATCAGTTCCCGCAGGAGGCGGATATCGGCTACTGCCTGCTACCGCAGGCGCAGGGTCGCGGGTTCGCTGTCGAAGCCGTCCGCGCCGTCTGCGAATACGCCTTTCGCGATGCCGGGATAAAGGCCATCAACGCCTGGGTGCTGGCGGAAAATCTCCCCTCCGTGCGGCTGCTGGAGAAGCTTGGCTTTGTACGCACTCAGATACTGGAGCAAGTCTTTGAGATAAACGGCATCCGTTTTGATGACTGGGGATACCGTCTGGAAAGCGCCTGATGGCGCTGCGCTTATCAGGCCTGCCAATGGCGTCTTCGTTCCCGTAGGCCGGATAAGGCGTTTACGCCGCCATCCGGCACCGTTCCAGGCTATTTCAATGAACCTTTAAGGAACTGCTGCAAGCGCGGGCTCTGCGGGTTGCCAAACACTTGCTCCGGTTCGCCCTCTTCTTCAATTTTTCCCTGATGCAGAAAAATCACATGGCTGGAGACATGGCGCGCAAAGCCCATTTCATGCGTCACCACCACCATCGTTTTCCCCTCTTCCGCCAGCTGCTGCATAATGCGCAACACCTCGCCTACCAGCTCCGGGTCCAGCGCCGAGGTCGGTTCATCAAACAACAGCACTTCCGGCTCCATCGCCAGCGCCCGCGCAATCGACACGCGCTGCTGCTGACCGCCAGAAAGATGCACCGGGTATTTCCCCTGCGCGCGTTCATCGATGCCGACTTTCGCCAGATATTTCATTGCCCGCTCGCGGGCTTCCTGCTTGCTCAGTCCCAGCACCTGAACCGGCGCTTCCATCACGTTTTCCAGCACCGTCATGTGGCTCCACAGATTAAAGTGCTGAAAGACCATCGTCAGACGCGTGCGCAGCAGCCGAAGCTGGTTTTTATCCGCCACCTTCAGCTGGCCGTCTTTATCGCGCACCAGATTGATATTCTGCCCGCTGACGATAATCGAACCTTCACTCGGTTTTTCAAGGAAGTTAATACAGCGCAAAAACGTGCTTTTGCCCGAACCGGAGGAGCCGATGATGCTAATCACATCCCCGGCATTGGCCTGCAGCGATACCCCTTTCAGCACTTCATGTTCGCCGTAGCGTTTGTGCAAATCGATAACGTTTAATTTATTCTCAGACATCGTGTTACTCGAATTATTTAGAGGAAACATGCTGCAGCCAGCGCCTTTCCGCTCTGCGGAACAGGCTGATCAGGACATAGGAAATCATTAAATAGAGCACCGCGGCAATACCGAAAGCGGTAAAAGGCTGATAGGTCGCCGAGTTGATATCACGGGCGATCTTGAGCAGATCCGGCACCGTGGCAGTAAACGCCAGCGCCGTGGAGTGCAGCATCAAAATAACCTCATTGCTGTATGCCGGCAGCGCAATACGCAGGGCCGAAGGCAGAATAATGCAGCGGTACATTTTGAACGAAGAAAAGCCATACGCCCGCGCCGCCTCTATTTCACCATGCGGCACCGAGCGGATCGCCCCGGCGAAAATCTCGGTGGTGTAAGCGCAGGTGTTGAGGGTTAACGCCAGCACGGTACAGTTCAGGCCGCTCCGGAAAAAGGCGTTGAGTAAATCGGTGCCTTTCACAATCTCAAGGGTGTACATCCCCGAATAGAACACCAGCAGTTGCACGTACAGCGGCGTGCCGCGGAAGATGTAAGTAAACAACCAGATGGGAAACTGGATGAATTTATTGCTGGAAACGCGGCCAATGGCGAGGAACACCGCCAGGATACCGCCCATCACCACCGACGATATAAGCAACCACAGGGTGATCGCCACACCGGTAAAGCGATAGCCGTCGCTCCACAGCAGGGATTTCCAGTACTCCTGAATAATCTCGATCACAGGTCAGCCCTCTTCACGCCCACGGAGTAGCGGCGCTCGAGGAACAGCAGCACACCATTGGAAACGGTTGTGAATATCAGATAGATAACCCCGCACACCACGGCGAAGTAAAACGGCTCCCAGGTGCTTTTACCGGCAAGCTGGGTGGCCTTCACCACATCCTCCAGGCCGAGCAGGGAGACCAGCGCCGTCGCTTTCAGGATCACCTGCCAGTTATTGCCAATGCCGGGAAGCGCATAGCGCATCATCGCCGGGAACATAATGCGGCGAAACGTCTGGGAAGAGGTAAAACCAAAGGCGGTTGCCGCCTCAATATGGCCTGTCGGCACCGCCATAAAAGCGCCGCGGAAGGTTTCCGTGAAATAGGCACCGTAAATAAAACCAAGCGTAATAATACCGGCAACCATAGGATCAATATCAATCTGGCCGATACCCATCGCCTCGGTCACCGCATTCAGCGCGATCTGCAAACCATAAAAAATCAGCAGCATCAGCACCAGATCCGGCACCCCGCGAATAAGGGTGGTATACCCTTCGAAAATAAGCCCCGTCACCCGGTTTTGCGAAAGCTTAGCGCCCGCCCCGACGAGGCCGATCAGCACTGCCAGCACGACGGAACTGAGCGCCAGTTCCAGCGTGACGATCGCGCCCTGTAAAATAACACCTGAAAAGCCGTACAACATGCTGCCTGTCCTGTCGTGAGTGGTGAGTAAGAGCCTCTTTTGAACCTGACCAACCCGCTGAATGCCTGATGGCGCTGCGCTTATCAGGCCTGGGGAAATGCTACCCGTAAGCCGGATAAGGCAAAGCCGCCACCGGCAACGTTCTGCCTGATGGCGCTGCGCTTATCAGGCCTACGGACATGCTACCCGTAAGCCGGATAAGGCGAAGCCGCCATTCGGCAACGTTCTGCCTGATGGCGCTGTGCTTATCAGGCCTACGGACATGCTACCCGTAAGCCGGATAAGGCGAAGCCGCCACCGGCAACGTTCTGCCTGATGGCGCTGCGCTTATCAGGCCTGCGGACATGCTACTCGTAGGCCGGATAAGGCGAAGCAGCCATCCGGCATCGGGTCAGTTATAACGCGGGCTTTATCTGCACCTGCGGTTATTAACCGCCGTAAACATCAAAATCAAAATACTTTTTCGCCAGCTTCTCGTAAGTCCCGTCAGCGCGCATTTCAGCAAACGCTTTGTTCAGGGCTTCACGCAGTTCGTTGTCTTCTTTACGCAGGCCCATACCGGTCCCGACGCCGAACAGTTTCTCGTCTTTTACCGACGGGCCGCCGAATTTGTAATCTTTACCAACGGGCTGCTTAAGGAAGCCTTCGCTTGCCGCAACTTCATCCTGGAATGCCGCATCGATGCGACCGGCAGTCAGGTCGGAGTAAATATTGTCCTGGCCCTGGTAAGAGACGATCTCAATGCCTTTCGGCGCCCAGTGTTCGTTACCAAACGTCTCCTGCGTCGTGCCCTGCAGTACGCCGACGCGCTTGCCTTTCAGCGACTCAACGGTCGGCTGAATGTCGGAATCTTTCGTTACCACCAGACGTGAGTCGGCTGCATAAAGTTTGTCGGTGAAGGCGATTTCCTGCTGGCGCTTTTCGGTGATGGAAAGCGAAGACATGATGGCGTCGATTTTCTTCGCTTTTAACGAAGGGATCAGCGCATCCAGCGGGTTCTCGATAAAGGTACATTGCGTATTAATGCGCTTACACAGCTCTTTCGCCAGATCGATATCAAAACCAACCAGTTCACCCTGCGCATTTTTCGATTCAAAAGGCGCATAGGTTGGATCGGTACCGATGCGAAGTTTTTGCGGAATAGCGGCAAAAGCTGCGGTAGCGCTGGAAAATGCCAGAACCAGAGAAAGAGATAACACCAGTTTTTTCATAACTATCCTCAACAGACTGTCTTTATAGGGGATCTTTACAGGACCAGGTGCCGTTATCGTGCCATTAATCGGGTCGACAAGGCAAAGAATTCTGCCCTGTCGCCCGGGTTATTTTGCATGAAAATCGCTTAACTATGCACTTTTCCACTTTCCGGCCGTTGCATTTGCACCATAATAGTGCAACCCATCCATTTTGCACCGTAATGGTTAGCCCGGATGGCGCAAACAGATCCCTGCGTCAGTAGTCAGTCGCCGTAGACGTTAAAGTCAAAATATTTTTTCGCCATCTTGTCATAGGTGCCATCCTGACGCAGATCGGCCAGCGCTTTATCAAAGGCGGCTTTCAGTTCGCCATCGTCTTTACGCAGACCGACGCCGGTACCGTCGCCAAAGTATTTTTTGTCTTTCACGGAAGGGCCGGCAAATGCGTAATCTTTACCGGCTGGCTGTTTGAGGAAGCCCTCGCTGGCGGCCACTTCATCCTGCAAAGCCGCGTCAAGACGCCCGGCCGTCAGATCGGAATAGATCAGGTCCTGGTTGGCGTACGCCACCACGTCCACGCCTTTGCTGCGCCAGTTATCGTTGGCGTAGGCTTCCTGGGTGGAGCCCTGTAAAACGCCCACGTGCTTGCCTTTCAGCGCATCGAGGGTCGGCTGAATCGGCGAGCCTTTGGCGGCAATCAGACGGGAGTCCGCCGCGTAGAGCTTGTCAGAGAAGGCAATCTCCTGCTGGCGCTTATCGGTAATGGAGAGCGAAGAGATAATGGCATCGATTTTCTTCGCCTTAAGCGATGGGATCAGCGCGTCAAAATCGCTGGCAACCCAGGTACATTTCACCTGCATACGCTTACACATCTCATTGCCCAGGTCGATATCAAAGCCGACGAAGTCGCCTTTGGCATCTTTTGAAGAAAACGGCGCGTAGGTGGTGTCGGTACCAATACGCACCGTCTCCGGCAGCGCGGCATAGCCGGAGACGCTGGCAGAAAGTCCAATCAGCAATGACAGAGCGAGAACTGACTTCTTCATACATAACCCTCAAGTGGAATGGCTTTATTATGTTTTGCGTTGTGTGTTTTGCAGGCTTTTTCATGCAGGTCTTATGCCATATTCGCGCCGGGGAGGATTTTTGACGTTAAATATGTTAATAAAACGTTGCAATATTATCCTGATGTTGAAGATAGCAGGTCTGACGGATGAACCGCAGCGTTTCGGCGGATTTTAACGAATTAAATGTTGAGGATATGATCGCGGTTGCAAAATTGCCCCGAAACAGGGCAACGGGCGGTGGCAAAGGCAAATTTATGCGCCCTGCCAGCGGGTAAAGAGATCGTGCGGCAGCGCGATGTCGAACTGGTCGAGTACGCGGTTAACCGTCTGATTTATCACATCATCCAGCGTTTGCGGCCGATGATAAAACGCCGGAACCGGCGGCATAATTACCGCGCCAATTTCCGCCGCCTGGGTCATCAGCCGCAGATGCCCCAGGTGCAGCGGCGTTTCCCGCACGCAGAGCACCAGCGGACGGCGCTCTTTCAATACCACGTCGGCGGCGCGGGTCAGCAGCCCGTCGCTGTAGCTGTGCACAATGCCGGACAGGGTTTTGATCGAACAGGGCAGGATCACCATGCCGGCAGTCTGGAAAGAGCCAGAAGAAACGCTGGCGGCAATATCCCGCGCGTCATGGGTAACGTTTGCCAGCGCCTGCACGTCACGCAGGGGCAGATCGGTTTCCAGCGACAGTGTCTGGCGGGCGGCCTGGCTTATAATCAGGTGCGTTTCGACCTCCGGCACATCGCGCAAAACCTGTAATAAGCGCACGCCGTAAATAGCGCCGCTGGCGCCGCTGATCCCTACAATGAGTCGTTTCATGGTGTATTGCCCTGTCTGCCTGATGCTGCAGACTTTGCCGGATTATGGTTGCCGTTGCAATGCCGGCGACAATGAGCTTTCACGGACGATCAGCCGTACCGGCATCAGCAGGTTCCGCTCCCCTTCGTCGCGCTGGAGCAGACAAAACGCATCGCGCCCCAGTTCACGCTTGTTTACCGCGATGGTGGTAAGCGGCGGATGGGTCCAGGCTGCCGCGTCAATATCATCAAATCCGACAATCGCCATCTCCTGCGGGATGGTGATGCCTTCACGCGCGCAGACGCGCATCGCCACCAGCGCCGCCACATCGTTATAAGCGAAAATCGCATCCGGCGGCTGCGGTAACGCCAGCAGGCGGTTCATACCTTCAGTCAGCGCCTGCTCAATGTCTTTGACCGGCGGCATCTCTACCCGATACCCGTCAGGCAGTGAAAGTCCGGCTTCCAGCAGCGCCTGCTGGTAGCCCTCCACGCGCTGACGAATGCTGTAGTGATGCTGCGATTGCCCGAGAAACGCGATCCGCCTTCTGCCCTGCTGGATCAGATGACGTGTGGCAATAAAGCCGCCGTGATAGTTATCCGGATTGACGCAGGGAAAATCTGCCGCCCAGAGATCGACCAGCACCACCGGCAGAGCGGTTTTGCGCAGCTCATCCAGTACTTCAGGCTCCATATATCCGGCGCAGATCAGCGCATCAGGCTGGTGCAGATTAATCAGTTCAGAGACCGCCTCATCGGCGCCGACGGGTTGAAAACTCATCGCCACGTCGTTTTCCCGGCAGGCATCGGCCACTCCGAGCATCACCGCCGAATAGAACGGTAAGGCGGTGGCGATATTGTGCTGACGATGAAGCAGGAACAGCAGGCGCTTAATCTTTCCGTTGCGTAAGCGGCTAAAGTCATAGCCCTGCGCCTGCGCAATCGCCAGGATTCGCTGTCGGGTCTCCTCGCTCAGACCCGGTTGCCCTTTTAACGCCCGGGAGACGGCGGCAAGGGAAACGCCGGATGCCGACGCAATATCTTTAATTCGGATCTTTTTTACCATTCCGTTCGTTTTATACCTTTAGCTGTGGCGCAGCAGGCAGCCGCTTAACTCCAGCATATACGAATTCCGCTCTCCCGAGGAAGGCGGACACCCGGCGCTGTGACGGCGGCAGATCTTTTTTCGTAAACATTTCTCGTAATAATAACGAAACAATACATTTATTTCCTGAATATGCCGATTTTTCGTGATTAAGATCGGATTTTAAATTTTATTTTTAGTAAAAATATCGATCAGTTTCACAATGACCACACCTGGCGATATACCTGAATATCGTGCCAGATCTATGCTCAGCAGCGCCCCATTTTTACGAAAAAGTCAGAGATAAGACGTAATGGCTTGCTAAACAATCGCAACCTGCTAACGCATAGGGAGAGAAGTTATGGCGACTGCCGACAGTCTGGATGGTGAAGTGCAGAGCGTGGATTCGGAGGAGAGACTCTCCACACGTGAAAAAATTGGCTATGGATTAGGAGATGCCGGAGGGCACTGCATCTCTGATTTAATCAGCGGCTTTTTGCTTTTTTTCTACACCGACGTATTTGGCCTGAGCCCGGCCATTGTCGGCGCGATGTTTTTTATTCTCAGGATTTTCGACGCTATTTCCGATCCGATAATGGGCATTGTAGCCGACCGAACCCGTAGCCGCTGGGGGCGCTTTCGTCCGTGGCTGCTATGGACTGCCGTGCCGCTCGGGATTATTGGCATTCTGACATTCACCGTCCCGGATATCAGTCCGAATATGAAAATCGCCTGGGCTTTCGCCACCTACTTCCTGCTCTCCGTGGGTTATACCGCCAACAACGTTCCCTACTGCGCGCTGATTAACGCCATTACCAGCTGCCACGATCAGGTGATGTCCTGCCAGTCCTGGCGGTTTGTGCTCAGCGGTATCGCCGGCTTTCTGGTGTCGGTCGGTTTGCCGTGGATGGTGGATCTGTTCGGCCAGGGCAACCTGGCGAAAGGCTATCAATACGGCGTAGCCGTGCTGTGCACCATTGGCATGGTGTTATTCCTGCTGTGCTTTTTCTGGGTAAAAGAGCGCGTGCCGCTATCGCTGGCCGGTCAGTTCACCCTGCGCGAACACCTGCAAGGGTTACGTAAAAACGATCAGCTGCTGATGATGCTGGTGATGTCCTTCCTGCTGGTCAACATCCTCTGTATTCGCGGCGGCGGCTATATGTATTTTATCACCTACGCTTTGCAGGGTAGCGCCGGGTATATGTCGCTGTTTTTTGGCATCGTCACCATCGCGGGCATAGTCGGAGCGATGGTGGTCAATCCACTCTCCCGCCGTATCGATATGGTGAAGTTATATTTCTACACCAATATCACGCTGGTGATTTTCGGCCTGGCGATGTACTTCCTGCCCGTCGGCCCCGGTTATCAGACGCTGTGGCTGGTCTGTATTTTAATCAATAACGTCGTGCTGGGATTTGCTCTCCCGCTGCACTTTTCCATTATGGCGTTCGCCGATGATTACGGCGAATGGAAAAACGGCGTGCGCTCCACAGGGATGAATTTTGCCTTCAACCTCTTTTTCATCAAGCTTTCCTGGGCCTCTTCCGGCGGCATAATCAGCCTGATTTTGATACTGGTCGCTTATCAGCCGGGGCTGGAAAACCAGACAGCCGCCTCGATTGAGGGCATTACCGCCCTGCAAAGCCTGGTGCCGGCGGCATTCCATCTTGTTCTTGCGCTATGCCTGCTCAAGTGCAGACTCAGCGGCGCCATGATGCAGCGCATTGCGAACGATCTTCACCAACGACATTCACAGTTAACCCGGGGGATACATGATGCAGTCTGATGTAATTGAAGCCGACCTGAAACGAATCACGATTACCGACCCCTTTTTAGGGGAATATCAGTGGCTGATTCGCGATGTGGTGATCCCTTATCAGTGGCAGGCGCTGAACGACAATATTCCGCAGGCGGAACCCAGCCACGCGCTGGCTAACTACCGCATTGCGGCAGGGCTGGAAAAGGGCGAATTTTACGGCATGGTTTTTCAGGACAGCGATGTGACCAAATGGCTGGAGGCGGTGGCCTGGTCTTTAAGCCAGCAGCCGGACGCCGCCCTTGAACAAACCGCCGACGAGGTGATTGAACTGCTGGCAAAAGCACAGTGCGATGACGGCTATCTCAACACCTGGTATAGCGTAAAAGAGCCGGGCCAGCGCTGGACCAACCTCGCCGAATGCCATGAGCTGTACTGCGCCGGTCATCTGTTTGAAGCGGCGGTAGCCTTTTTTCAGGCGACCGGAAAGCGCCGCCTGCTGGAGATCGCCTGCCGGTTTGCCGACCATATCGACGCCGTTTTCGGCCCCGAGCAGGGACAGCTACGCGGCTATCCCGGCCATCCGGAAATTGAGCTGGCGCTGATGCGCCTGTACGAAGTCACGCAGGAGCCGCGCTATCTGGCGCTGGCCCGTTTCTTTCTCGACGAGCGCGGCAGGCAGCCGCACTATTACGATATTGAGTTCGAAAAACGCGGCGGAAGCTGGCACTGGGGCGGCTGGGGCGATGCGTGGATGGTGAAAGACAAAGTCTACACCCATGCGCACAAGCCGCTGAGCGAACAGGATCAGGCGGTCGGCCACGCGGTGCGCTCGGTTTATCTGCTGACCGGGCTGGCGCATGTCGCCCGCATGACGCACGATGAAGAGAAGCGCCAGACCTGTCTGCGGATCTGGAATAACATGGTGCAGCGGCGGATGTACATCACCGGCGGGATTGGCTCCCAGGCGATCGGAGAAGCCTTTACCAGCGACTACGATTTACCTAACGATACCGCCTATAGCGAAAGCTGCGCCGCCATCGGCCTGATGATGTTCGCCCGCCGGATGCTGGAGATGGAAGGCGACGCGCACTACGCCGATGTGATGGAGCGCGCCTTCTATAACACGGTGCTCGGCGGGATGGCGCTGGACGGCAAGCATTTCTTTTATGTCAATCCGCTGGAAACGCAGCCGAAATGCATGGCGCACAACCATATTTACGACCATGTCAAACCGGTTCGCCAGCGCTGGTTTGGCTGCGCCTGCTGTCCGCCGAATATCGCCCGCACGCTGGTGGCTATCGGCCACTATCTCTTCACTCCGCGCCCGGATGCGCTGTTTATCAACTTCTACGCCGGTAGCGAAGCGCAATTTACCGTCCCGGACGGCGAACTGCATCTGACGATTCGCGGCAATTATCCGTGGACGGGAGAAGCAGAGATCGCCATGACGCATCCGCATCCGGTCACCCATACGCTGGCGCTGCGTCTGCCCGAGTGGTGCGATTCGCCGCAGATACGCGTCAATGGCGAAACGGCGCAGGGAGAGACGATTAAAGGCTATCTGCATCTCCATCGCCAGTGGCGACAAGGCGACGTCATTACCCTGCTGTTGCCGATGCGCGTTAAGCGCGTCTACGCCAGTCCGCGGGTGCGCCATACCGCCGGGAAAGTCGCGCTCCAGCGCGGACCGCTGGTTTACTGTCTGGAAGAGGCGGATAACGGCAGCGAGTTGCATAACCTTTCGTTGCCCTCTGACAGCCCATTGCATGAGGTTGCCGGAAGCGGCGTCTTACAGGGAAAAGTGCTGATTCAGACAGAAGGGCTACGCGTCGCCACTCCCGAAGAAGAAGCGCCGCTGTACAGCTTCGATACGCCGCCCACGAGCGTAACAAAACAGACGCTGACGTTTATTCCGTGGTTCAGCTGGGCGAATCGTGGGGAAGGCGAAATGCGAGTCTGGGTGGACGAGGCTTGATAATCTTGCCGGAGGACGGCGCTTCCGCCTCCGGCAAGGTGCCGGTTAACCTTCGTTATGCATCTCAAGGTTTTCCACTTCGTTCTGACGCTGCACCGCTTTGGCATCGTCATTGCGCAGGGAGTCGAGGAAATCAAGATACTGCTGATCCACGTCTTTGGTAACGTACACGCCGTTAAATACCGAGCATTCAAACTGCTGAATATCCGGGTTCTCGGCGCGTACGGCTTCGATCAGATCGTTCAGATCCTGGAAGATTAGGCCGTCTGCGCCGATGATCTGGCGAATCTCGTCCACTTCACGACCGTGGGCGATCAGCTCGTTGGTGGTGGGCATGTCGATGCCGTAAACGTTCGGGAAGCGAATTTCCGGCGCGGCGGAGGCCAGATACACCTTTTTCGCTCCGGCTTCGCGCGCCATCTCGATAATCTGTTCCGAGGTGGTGCCGCGCACGATGGAATCATCCACCAGAAGGACGTTTTTATCGCGGAACTCCGCGCGGTTGGCGTTCAGCTTGCGGCGCACCGACTTACGGCGCAGCTGCTGACCTGGCATGATGAAAGTACGTCCCACGTAGCGGTTTTTGACAAACCCCTGACGGTACGGCTTACCGAGAATACGGGCAATTTCCAGCGCAATGTCGCAGGAGGTTTCCGGGATGGGGATCACCACGTCGATGTCCAGGTCTTCCCATTCACGGGCGATTTTCTCGCCAAGCTTCGTCCCCATATTGACGCGGGCGCTGTAGACGGAAATCTTGTCAATGAAGGAGTCCGGACGGGCAAAGTAAACGTACTCGAACAGGCACGGGTTGCTGACCGGATTCTCCGCGCACTGGCGGGTAAACAGCTGGCCTTTTTCGGTGATGTATACCGCCTCGCCCGGCGCGACGTCGCGCAGGAATTCAAAGCCCAGCGTATCCAGCGCCACGCTTTCAGACGCCACCATATATTCGGTACGGCCATCACCGATGTCGCGCTTGCCCAGCACCAGCGGACGGATGCCGTTCGGGTCGCGGAAAGCAATCATCCCGTGGCCGATAATCATCGCCACGCAGGCGTAGGCGCCGCGGATCTGGCGGTTAGTGGCGGCAATGGCGGCAAAAATGTTATCGGCTTCCAGCGGATAGTGGCGGAAGTTATCCAGCTCGCTGGCGAAAATGTTAAGCAGAATCTCAGAGTCGGAGGTGGTATTGATATGGCGGCGCTTCTCTTCGAACAGCTTTTTACGCAGCTCATGGGCGTTGGTCAGGTTGCCGTTGTGAGCAAGGGTAATGCCGTACGGCGAGTTGACGTAGAAAGGTTGAGCTTCAGAGGCGCTGGAGCTGCCAGCCGTTGGGTAACGCACATGGCCGATACCCATATTGCCCTGCATACGCTGCATATGGCGGGCTTCAAATACATCGCTCACCAGGCCGTTTGCTTTACGCAAACGGAAGCAGTTGTTCGCATCAATGGTGATGATGCCAGCAGCATCCTGACCACGATGCTGAAGCACCGTTAAGGCATCATAAATCGACTGGTTGACCGGCATAACACCGGCGATACCGACAATACCGCACATACGTCTTTTTCCTCGTTAAGCGACAACCCAATGCTTAAGCCCTGGGCAAGAAACTTGACGAGCTTTGCAGATAGTCAAAGAACCATCTGATGATGAAACTGAACTCCGGGATCAGCCGCGACTGGCTCCAGTCCTCGCTTTTCGACAATCCGGTAAAGGTATCGAGAAAGAACAGAATGGCAGCGACAATCAACACGCCACGCAGAGCGCCAAAACAGATCCCTAACACCCGGTCAGTGCCCGACAAACCGGTTTTCTCAACCAGTTGCCCGACAACGAAGTTGACGACCGCGCCGACGATAAGCGTCGCGATAAACAGCACCGCGATGGCAATCCCGTTTCGAACCAGTTCATCTTCAAAGCCCGAAAACCAGACAGACAGATAAGTGTAGTAATGGCTGGCGACAAAGAAAGCACAACCCCATGTCACCAACGATAACGCTTCACGTACAAAGCCACGGATCAGGCTAACCAGACAGGAAAAACCAATCACCGCGATAATGGCGTAATCAATCCAGACCATATTCGTCCCACGATTTTACGCCCTGCCGTCCTGTTCGGGGCGCATTCTAACAGAAAAAGAAAACGTTTGCGTAGGGATTTCCTTCCCGCGCGTAAATAAAAATGGCGCTGAAAAAATATTCAACGCCATCATCATTTTGCCCCGCCGGGGCATTGCCGGATGGCGGCGTAAACGCCTTATCCGGCCTACGGACACCGTTTGCGGCCATCAGGCAAAAACCTTAGTTCGGGCTGTACCCCATCACTACTCCGCTCAGGCCGGAAAGCTGCTTCAGCTCGCCAAGCGATCCTTTCAGCTTGTCGCGCGAGGCATCCGGCCCGACCAGGATGCGGGTGATTTTACCCTGCACCGGCGTCGACGGCACAGTATATACCCGGTAGCCAGCGCCACGAAGTTTCCCTACGATTTCATTAACCTTATCGGCGTTTTTCAGTGCGCCCAGTTGAACAACGTAAGCTTTGCCCGTCGGCGCAGGTTTCTCCGCCGCTGGTTTTGCCGCCGGAGCAGGCGTAGCCTCAACCTGCGGCTGCGGTTTTGGCTTCAGTTTTTCAACCGGCTTAGGTCTGGGCTGCTCAACAGGCGCTGGCGCGAGATCGGGGTTGTTCGTGGCGGCATAGCGCGACGGATCCAGCGACGGCGCCGCCGCGTCACCAGCCCGCACCTCTTCCGCGGCGCCTTCCGGCGGCTGCGTCGGCAGCGCCTGCGTCGCGGCAGGCATCATGTCCGGCTCGTCGCGATCGCCCGGTTTCGGCACCAGCGGAATGGCGGCAAACTCATCCTGATAATGTTTTTTCTGCCCGTCGAGCAGGCCGGGAAGCACAATGACCCCCAGCGCGACCAGCACAATCGTGCCGACTAAACGATTCTGAAATTTACTCGCCACCGATTCTCCCCGCGTCCATCACTTCCATGACATGTGCTACCGTGTGGAAGGAGCCACACACCAGTACGGTGTCTTCCGGCTTCGCGTCAGCCCGCGCCGCGCGCCAGGCCTGCGCCACGCTGTCATAGACACCACCCTGGCCCAGATGTTCCAGCAGTTGTTCCGCGGTTGCGCCACGCGGCCCCTCCAGCGGAGCACAATACCAGTCGTCGACCACGCTTTTCAACCAGGCCAGCGTTCCCGCAATATCCTTATCGTGTAGCATACCGATAACCGCCAGCACGCGCCCCTGTTTCGGTAACATTTTCAGCCGTCCGGTAAGGTATTCCGCCGCATGAGGATTATGCGCGACATCCAGGATCACCCGCGGGGACTCGCTCACTATCTGAAAGCGTCCGGGTAAAATCGCCCCGGCGATACCGTCGCGAATCGCCTTCTCGCTTAGCGGCAGGCCGCTGGCGCGCAATGCCGCCAGCGCGGTCGCCGCATTCGGCTGTGGCACCTGCGGCAACGGTAAATCGCTTAACGTCCCCTGCGCGTCGCTGAAACGCCAGCCCTCGCCGGTTACCTGATAGCGCCAGTCAACGCCGCAGCGCTGAAGCCAGGCGCCTTTTTCCTGGGCGACGTCCGCAATGGTCGACGGCATTTCCGGTTCACCGACGATAGCCGGTTTTTCCGCCCGGAAAATCCCCGCCTTTTCGCGACCAATGCTTTCGCGATCCGGTCCCAGCCAGTCGGTGTGATCCAGCGCAATGCTGGTCACTACCGCGACGTCGGCATCAACAATGTTGGTGGCGTCCAGCCGACCGCCCAGCCCGACCTCCAGTATCACCACGTCGAGACTGGCCTGTTTAAACAGCCACAGCGCGGATAGGGTGCCGTACTCAAAGTAGGTCAAAGAGATATCGCCGCGCGCCGCTTCGATTTCAGCGAAGGAAGCGGTATGGGCAGATTCAGGCAGTTCATTGCCCTCTATGCGCACCCGCTCGGTATAGCGCACCAGATGCGGCGAGCTGTAAACGCCGACCCTGTAGCCTGCCGCCATCAGCACCGACTCCAGCGTCCGGCAGGTGGTGCCTTTGCCGTTGGTTCCGGCGACGGTAAAGACAAACGGCGCAGGCTTCAGCACGTTCAGCTTCGCCGCCACCTGGCTTATGCGCTCAAGCCCAAGGTCGATGTTTTTGGCGTGCAGATTTTCCAGATAAGAAAGCCACGAGGCCAGGGGCGACGCGGCTTGAGGAATGCGTTTGTTTTCCATGATGCCCGTAATTGGTTACGTTGAGAAAAGCAAAAGGCAGCGCCAGCTGGCCCTGCCCTTTTGTACTCGTCGTCTTTCAGGCTGCAGGCTTGTTGGCTGCTCTCGTTCACCCGAATCATTTGCCTGCGCAAGCTCATCGGGATGAACTCTCTTGCCGCCTACCTGCAACTCGAAATCCATAGAGTAAATGATCAGGCCTCGGGTTCCTGATCCGGTACCGGCGGCACCACCACGCCTTCACGCGGGGCGTCCGGATTCGGCGTCGGCAGGTTCATCAGCTTCGCCAGGATGCTCGCCAGCTTCAGGCGCATTTCCGGACGGCGAACGATCATGTCGATAGCGCCCTTTTCAATCAGGAACTCACTGCGCTGGAATCCCGGCGGCAGTTTTTCACGGACGGTTTGTTCGATAACGCGCGGACCAGCAAAGCCAATCAGCGCTTTCGGCTCGGCGATATTCAGATCGCCCAGCATCGCGAAGCTTGCAGAAACGCCGCCCATGGTCGGGTCGGTCAGCACGGAAATGTACGGCAGACCGCGCTCCTGCATTTTGGCCAGCGCGGCAGAGGTTTTCGCCATCTGCATCAGCGACATCAGCGCTTCCTGCATACGCGCGCCGCCGGAAGCGGAGAAGCACACCAGCGGGCAGTTATCTTCCAGCGCCTGCTCAACGGCGCGGACGAAACGCGCGCCGACGACAGAGCCCATAGAACCGCCCATAAAGGCAAACTCAAACGCCGCGGCGACGACCGGCATACCGTGAAGCGTACCCTTCATGACCACCAGCGCGTCTTTTTCGCCGGTTTCCTTCTGGGCGGAAGCCAGACGATCTTTATACTTCTTGGAGTCGCGGAACTTCAGAATGTCTTTCGGCTCAAGTTCGCTACCCAGCTCCACAAGAGAACCTTCATCCAGCAGACTATGCAGGCGATTACGCGCCGACATGCGCATGTGATGGTCACACTTCGGGCAGACCTCGAGATTACGTTCCAGCTCAGCGCGGTATAAAACCTGACCGCAGCTATCACATTTGGTCCACACCCCTTCAGGAATGCTTGCCTTACGGGTGGGCGTAATGTTGCTTTTAATTCGTTCAATCCAGCTCATTGGTGACCTTTCTGCCTGAACCTTAGTCAGCTTTGTTATAAGGGGCGCATGATGCCATTTTTGCCCCTGACAGACCATGAATGTTGCACATTAAAACATAACAGTCCGAAACTTTGGATAAAAAAGTGGTCGAACCGCTGAGTTAGTTTCTATTTTGTTACACGCGACGCGGCACGCTTATGACGGATGATTTCCACTACCCCCGGCAAAATCGACACCACGATAATACCGACGATCAGTAACTTAAGGTTATCCTGAATCAGCGGAATCGTACCGAAGAAGTAACCGGCATAGATAAACAGCAGTACCCACAGCAGCGCGCCAATCACGTTGTAGACGGCGAAATGGCGATACGACATATGTCCCATTCCCGCCACAAACGGCGCAAACGTCCTGACGATCGGCACAAACCGCGCCAGAATAATGGTTTTGCCGCCGTGTTTTTCATAGAACTGGTGCGTTTTATCGAGATAGCTGCGGCGGAAAATTTTTGAGTCCGGGTTGCTGAACAGCTTCTCGCCGAACAGACGGCCAATAGTGTAGTTCACCGCATCGCCGACAATCGCGGCAATCAGCATCAGCGCCACCATCACATGGACGTTAAGATCGTTAGTGGGCAGCGAGGCCAGCGCGCCAGCGACGAACAACAGCGAATCGCCCGGCAGGAAAGGCGTCACCACCAGACCTGTTTCACAAAATAAAATCAGGAACAAGATGGCGTAAACCCACACGCCATACTCCGCGACCAGTTCCGCCAGGTGCACATCGATGTGCAGGATAAAATCGATGAGAAAGTAAATCAGGTCCATATCTATGCCTTATACGACGCAAATTAGTCCGCCAGAAACAGCGGCCCCATAGGCGGTCTGGGAAGGTCGAACCGATCGGGATAATCCACCGCGACCAGGTACAGCCCTTCCGCTTTCGCCGTTGCCGCTGCAAGCGTTCTGTCCTTTGCCGCTAACAGCTCTGCTATCCAGCTCTCCGGCTGGTGGTGGGCGCCCACTTCCATCAGGCTACCGACGATATTCCTGACCATATGATGTACAAAGGCATTCGCTTTGATATCGACCACCACGTAAGCGCCGTGGCGTGAGACATTAATATGCATCACATTGCGCCACGGCGTGCGCGACTGGCACTGCACGGCGCGAAACGAGGTAAAGTCGTTCTCGCCAATCAGGCACTGCGCCGCGCGGTGCATCCGCTCCGCATCCAGCGGCTCGTAGTAGTGCGTGACGCCCTTTGCTAAAACCGCCGGACGCAACCGATGATTGTAGATGATGTAGCGATAACGGCGAGCCGTGGCGCTAAACCGGGCGTGAAAATCTTCCGGTACAGCTTTCACCCACCGCACCGCAATGTCACCAGGTAAATTCGCATTTACGCCTAACGTCCAGGCGGCGTCCTTACGCAGCGCGCTGGTTTCAAAATGCACCACCTGCCCGGTGCCGTGAACGCCCGCGTCGGTCCGCCCGGCGCAAAAGACGGTAATCGGCTCGTTGGCGACCTGGGAGAGCGCTTTTTCCAGCTTCTCCTGTACGCTGCGCACTTCGTTCTGACGCTGCCAGCCATAATATTTGCTGCCGTCATACTCAACGCCGAGCGCAATTTTATAGACGGGCTGCTGCTGGTCCGACATCAGTACAGATACTCCTGGACCAGTTTTTCGGCGATTTTCACCGCCATCAGCGCGCCGCCAAAGCGCACATTATCGGCCACCGACCAGAACTGCACCTGCTCCGGCATTCCGTAATCATTGCGTACGCAGCCCACGGAAAGCTGAGGATTGCCGGAGGCGTCGCCTACCTGCGTCGGGAAATCGCTCTCTTCCGACAGCACAATATCTTCGCCGCGGGTAAAGGCGTCACGCGCTTCCTCTGCCGCCAGCGGGCGCAGCGCTTCAAAGGCCACCATCTGCGCGTGACCGTAAAAGACCGGCGACTGCACGACGCTTGCGGAGATCATCAGCCCGTCATCCTGCATGATTTTGCGCACTTCATCGACAATACGCCGTTCTTCACGCACGCTGCCCTCTCTGTCCGGCAGCAGCGGCAGCATATTGAACGCCAGCTGGCGACCAAAGAAATCGTCCTCATCAATCGGCATACCGTTCAGCAGCTTCGCGCTCTGCCCGGCCAGCGCGTCCACCGCCTTTTTACCCTGCGCGGAAGCGGAGAGCAGGCTGGTCACGCTGATACGGGAAAGGCCGCCCTGGTCGATCAACGGCTTCAGCGCCGCCAGCAGTTGGCTGGTCAGGCTGTCAGGCACAGCTATCACATTGCGGTTACGGTAGTCCGCCAGCACAAACGGGTTAACCTCCGGCACCACCAGCGGCACGTCCGGCTCCAGAGCGAACAGGCCGCTGGAATCAATCACCAGGCAGCCCGCGTTGGTCGCCTCCTCAACCCAGGCCGCCGTGGCTTCCGCCCCGGCGACGAAAAAGGCCAGCTGCGCCTGCGTCCAGTCGAATTCCGCCGCGTCCTGCACCATCACAGACTTACCGGCAAAACGCAGATACTCGCCTGCGCTTTCAGGTCGCGCCAGCGCGTAGATTTCACCGACCGGGAACTGGCGTTCAGCCAGCGTTTCAAGCAGCGCTTCGCCAACGGCGCCCGTAGCGCCGAGGATGGCAATATTCCAGCCTTCAGACATGGTGATTTACTCCAGAAATAGCAAAGCTCCCCGCAGCAGGCAGGGAGCGACAAAGAGAATGTTAACGAGCCGGGTGATGAACGGCGTTAAAACCGAGCTGATGCAGCAGCGCGGCGGCGCTGGCGTCGTCGCACATGACATACAGTGACGACCATTCGCGGCGCTCAAGGTAATTCTTACGCAGTTTATCGAATTCACCCGGGATCCCGGCGACTTTACGCAGCGGCGCATCGTCGCGGCGCACATCATACACTAAATGCGCCAGTCTTTTCAGCGTCGGCTGATCTAACGGGCCATGCAGCGTAATGCGGCCAAATTCCGGGGCGGGAAGCAGCGTATCAAGGGCAACATGCTGAGCGCGGCCAATAAAGGCGCTATAAGCTTCAAAAACCTGGGTGGTGCCGCGCGCTTTGCCTTCGAGCGTATAGCCTGCAATATGCGGGGTGCCGATATCCACTTTACCGAGCAGTTCCACATTGAGCTCCGGTTCCCCTTCCCAGACGTCCAGCACCACGCTTAACGCCTGGCCCGCCTTCAGGCGCGCCAGCAGCGCCGCGTTATCGACAACCGGCCCGCGGCAGGCGTTAATCAGAATAGCGCCGGGTTTCAGGCGAGCGATTAACGCCTCATCGGCCAGGTGCAAAGTGCGGTACGGCCCGTCCTTAAACAGCGGCGTGTGGAAGGTCAGAATATCCGCTTCCCGCACCAGCTCGCCCAGCGCGCGAAAATCGCCCTCGTCCCCACGATCCGCGCGCGGCGGATCGCACAGCAGCGTACGCACGCCGAACGCCTCCAGACGCGCCTGTAAACGGCTACCGACGTTGCCAACGCCGACAATCCCGACTGTACGATCGCGCAGAGCGAATCCGTCACGTTCCGCCAGCATCAATAGCGCGGAAAATACGTATTCAACTACCGCAATCGCGTTGCAGCCAGGCGCGGCTGAAAAACCGATCCCCGCCTGCGCCAGCCAGTCGTCGTCAACATGATCGGTGCCCGCCGTCGCCGTTCCGACAAACTTCACCGGCTTGCCGGCCAGCAGCGCTTCGTTCACTTTGGTGACTGACCGCACCATCAGGGCGTCCGCGTCATCCAGTTCGCCAACCGGGATGGGACGGCCTGCAACCGCTTTAACCTCGCCCAGACGACTAAACAATTCGCGGGCATAGGGCATATTTTCATCAACGAGAATTTTCACGTCTGTCGTACCTGTTTGAGAACGAGAGTTAACCGGGCAAGTGTGCCATAATCTGGCCGCCAGGCATACTTTGCAAAGATTGATGGTTTAAGGATAAGTAATGATGCACCCCATTTCCGGTACTCCCGCGCGCCCTCCCGGCGGCGAAGAACGCCCCGTCGCCTCCCCGGCTGGCGAACAGCCGCTCTCCACGCAGCAGCGGACGGTACTGGAGCGACTGATCACCCGCCTGATCTCCCTGACGCAGCAGCAAAGCGCGGAAGTGTGGGCCGGAATGAAACACGATCTCGGCGTAAAGAGCGATACCCCGCTGTTGTCGCGCCATTTCCCCGCCGCTGAGCAGAACCTGAACCAGCGTCTGGACGTCGCCCGGCAAAATCACGCCAACCGGCAGGTGCTTTCCCAGCTCACCGAATTATTGAGCCAGGGGAATAACCGTCAGGCGGTGAGCGATTTTGTCCGCCAGCAGTACGGCCAGAGCGCGCTGAGCCAGCTTACGCCGGACCAGCTGAAAAATGTGCTGACGCTGCTCCAGCAGGGCCAGCTGTCGATCCCCCAGCCGCAGCAGCGCCCGGCGACGGACCGTCCGTTACTGCCCGCCGAGCACAATACCCTGAACCAGCTGGTGACCAGACTGGCCGCGGCGACCGGGGAATCGGGCAAGCAGATCTGGCAATCTATGCTGGAGCTTTCCGGGGTGAAAAGCGGCGAGCTGATCCCGGCGAAACATTTCACCCATCTCTCCACTTGGCTACAGGCGCGTCAGACCCTCAGCCAGCAGCACGCCCCGACTCTGCAATCGTTACAGGCGGCGTTAAAACAGCCGCTGGAGCCAGCGGAACAGACGTCGTTAAAAGAGTATGCCTGGCAAACGTACCAGCTTCAGCCACAGACGGTGCTGACCGCCGCTCAGGTTCTGGATCTGCTGAATCAGGTTTTTCTGCGCCGCGTTGAACGGGACAAAGAGCTGAACGATCCGCGCCATCTGCAGCCGATCTACAGCCCGTTTACCCCGGTGTTTGAAACCATCAAAGCCGCCACCGCCCGTCCCGGCCTGCTGTTCGTGGCGCTTCTGGTGGCGCTATTGATTTTCTGGCTGGTGGTTTAACCGCGGCGAAACGACAGCAGCGTTACCGCAATCCCCAACACGGCGGAAATCGCCCCCGCAAGGAAGACCGACGGATAGCCACAGGATGTGGCCAGCAGTCCGGCCAGCGGGCCGGTCACGGCGTAGGAGATATCCTGAAAGGCGGCGTACCCGCCCAGCGCCGTCCCGCGCACCTGCGACGGGACGCGTTTGACCACTTCCACCCCCAGCGCCGGGAAGATGAGCGAACATCCGGCCCCGGTTAGCGCCGCGCCCGCCATCGCCATCCACGCCGTCGGCGCCAGCCACAGCAGCGCCAGCCCGACGGTTTCCAGCAGCAGCGAGACGATAGCCACCCTGACGCCGCCGAAGCGATCCGGCATCCAGCCAAACAGCACGCGCATCAGAACAAACGCACCGCCAAACGCGGTCAGGGTAAAGCCTGCCATCGCCCAGCCGTGGCTGACGAAATAAAGTGAGATAAAGGTGCCGATAACCGCAAAACCCACTCCCTGCAACGCCAGCCCCACTCCGGGTTTCCAGATAAGCCCCACCACGCTCCACAGCGACGGACGCTCCCCGCTCTGCGCGGGCACTTTACGCACCGTGCCGTTAAATAGCCACGCCAGCAGCGGCAGCGCCATCGTGGTTCCGGCCAGCGCCGCAAAACCAAAATGGCTGTGGATCAGCAATCCCAGCGGCGCACCCGCCGCCAGCGCGCCGTATATCGCCATTCCATTCCATGACATCACCTTACCGGAACGCGCCGGTCCCACCAGCCCCAGCCCCCAGGTCAGGGTCCCGGTGAGCAGCTGACTTTCACCAAAACCGAGGATCAGCCGCCCGGCGATCAGCAGCGCAAATTTGATCGGCGCGGAAACCGGCAGTAATGCCGCCAGCAGCCATGCGCCGCCCGCCAGCGCGCAGGCGAACATGCCCTGTAGCGCCGAACGCTTGCCACCGTACTGATCGGCAAGGCGTCCGGCATAGCCGCGCGTCAGCACGGTAGCCAGAAATTGAATACCTACGGCAATACCTACCATCGTATTGCCATAGCCCAGTTCATGATGGACAAAAAGCGGAATGACCGGCAGCGGCAGCCCGACCGTCATATAGGTCAGAAACACCGCAAAGGCGATACGGAAAAGCGAGAAACTGGCAGAAGGCGTTTTTTCTGTTTGAACTACAGCAGCCATGCATGACCCCAAAAAACAGAGCAAAAAGGGAGCTGTTAGCTCCCCTTGAGAATGACCAGGCGCAGGCGGATAGCGGTATAACGCCTATCCGGCCCGGAACCGCAAATTATGCTTTCAGCTTGCGCATCACCAGCGTGGCGTTGGTGCCGCCAAAGCCGAAGCTGTTGGACATCACGGTGGTCAGTTCACGCTCGGTGGTTTCGGTGACAATGTTCAGACCCGCCGCCTGCTCGTCCATCTCTTCGATGTTGATGCTGGGCGCGATAAAGCCGTGTTCCAGCATCAGCAGCGAGTAAATGGCTTCCTGTACGCCAGCGGCGCCCAGAGAGTGGCCGGTCATCGCTTTGGTGGCCGAGATAGCCGGGCTGTTATCGCCGAACACTTCACGGATAGCACCCAGTTCTTTCACGTCGCCAACCGGCGTGGAGGTGCCGTGGGAGTTGAGGTAGTCGATCGGAGAATCAACGCCGTGCATCGCCATCTGCATACAGCGCACCGCGCCTTCGCCAGACGGAGCGACCATATCCGCGCCATCGGAGGTTGCGCCGTAGCCAACGATCTCCGCATAGATGCGCGCGCCGCGCGCCAGCGCGTGTTCCAGCTCTTCAACCACCACCATACCGCCGCCGCCTGCGATAATAAAACCGTCGCGGTGCGCGTCATAGGTGCGGGAAGCCTTAGCCGGCTGGTCGTTGTATTTGGTGGACAGCGCGCCCATCGCGTCGAATTCACAGGCCATTTCCCAGCCCAGCTCTTCGCCGCCGCCAGCAAACACGATGTCCTGTTTACCCAGTTGAATCTGCTCTACCGCGTTGCCGATGCAGTGCGCGGAGGTCGCGCAGGCGGAGCTGATGGAGTAGTTGACGCCATGGATTTTAAACGGCGTGGCGAGGCAAGCGGAAACCGCTGACCCCATCGCCTTGGTGACCACATACGGGCCAACCGCTTTCAGGCCGCGCGGGCTACGCATAGCGTCAGCGCCGAAGACCTGCGCTTTTGAAGAGCCGCCGGAACCGGCAATCAGGCCAACGCGCGGGTTGTTCTGATAGACCTCTTCGCTCAGGCCCGCGTCAGCAATGGCCTGCTGCATGGAAAGATAGGCATAAATAGAGGCATCGTTCATGAAACGAACCACTTTACGGTCGATCAAACCGGTGGTGTCCAGTTTAACGTTACCCCATACGTGGCTACGCATCCCCGCATCTTTAAACTCTTCAGAGAAGGTGATCCCGGAGCGTCCTTCACGCAGAGATGCCAGGACTTCCTGCTGGTTATTACCGATGCTGGAAACGATGCCCAGGCCAGTAATCACTGCACGTTTCATTCAATACCTCTGTAAGTCGCACTATTGTAAGTTTCGACTGGCACAATAGCGTACACTTGTACGCCGAACAAGTCCGATCAGCCAATTTCTGCCGAAATTTGCGCCGCCATGCACACATCGCTAAGATCGTGGCACCACCTGTCAGACGAGTAACTTACGTGAAACAAAATGCCATACAACCTGCCAACCTCGAATTCAACGCTGAGGGTACACCTGTTTCCCGAGATTTCGACGATGTGTACTTTTCTAATGATAATGGCCTGGAAGAGACGCGTTACGTCTTTCTCGGCGGCAACCGGATTACAGAACGTTTTCCGGAACATTCCGATCCGCTTTTTGTGGTAGCAGAGAGCGGATTCGGCACGGGCCTCAATTTTCTGACTCTCTGGCAGGCGTTCGCCGCGTTTCGCGCCAGTCATCCCGACGCGACGCTGCAAAGATTACATTTTATCAGTTTCGAAAAATTCCCTTTAAGCCATGATGATCTGGTCGCCGCGCATCAGCACTGGCCGGAACTGGCGGATTTCGCCCGGCAATTGCATACGCAGTGGCCGCTACCGCTGGCGGGCTGTCATCGTCTGCTGCTGGATGAAGGGCGCGTGACGCTCGATCTGTGGTTTGGCGATATTAACGCCCTCACCGCTCAACTGGATGACAGCCTGAACCAGAAAGTGGATGCCTGGTTTCTCGACGGCTTCGCCCCCGCCAAAAATCCGGATATGTGGACGCCGCAGCTGTTTAACGCGATGGCGCGTCTGGCGCGTCCGGGCGGCACGCTGGCGACTTTCACCTCCGCAGGCTTTGTCCGCCGCGGCCTACAGGACGCCGGATTTACCATTGAGAAATGCAAAGGTTTTGGCCGCAAGCGCGAGATGCTGCGCGGAGTGATGGCGCAGACGCCCGCGCCTGTCGCCAGGACGCCGTGGTTTGCGCGCTGCGGCAGCGAAAAGCGCGAAGCGGCGATCGTCGGCGGCGGTATCGCCAGCGCCCTGCTCGCGCTGGCGCTGCTGCGTCGCGGCTGGCAGGTGACGCTCTGTTGCGCCGATGAGAAGCCCGCGCAGGGCGCATCGGGAAACCGTCAGGGCGCGCTTTATCCCCTGCTCAGCAAGCACGATGCGGCGATTAACCAGTTTTTCCCCGCCGCCTTTACCTTCGCCCGCCGCCTGTACGACGCCCTGCCCGTCGCTTACGATCGTGACTGGTGCGGCGTCACGCAACTTGGCTGGGACGAGAAAAGCCAGCATAAAATCGCCCAGATGCTGTCGCTGGAACTGCCCGCCGCGCTGGCGCAGGCGGTTGATAGCGAGCAGGCGCAGACGCTTACCGGCGTGGACACCGGCTGCGCAGGCATCACCTATCCACAAGGCGGCTGGCTGTGTCCGGCGCAGCTGACTGCCGCACTGCTGGCGCTGGCCGAACGGCAGGGGCTACAGACCCACTATCAGAAAAAGCTTCAGGCCCTGACCCGCACGGACAACGGCTGGAATTTGCGCTTTGCCGACGGCAGCGATGCGGAACATAGCGTGGTGGCGCTGGCGAACGGCCACGCCATTAACCGCTTTACGCAAACGCAGGCACTACCGGTCTACTCCGTCGGCGGCCAGGTCAGCCATATCCCGACTACGCCCGCGCTCTGTGCGCTACGTCAGGTGCTGTGCTATGACGGTTATCTCACGCCGCAGAATCCGGCAAATCAGCACCACTGCATTGGCGCCAGCTATCATCGCGGCAGCGAAGAAACGCACTATCGTGAGGACGATCAGCAGCAGAACCGCCAGCGGCTGATTGACTGTTTCCCGACGGCGGAGTGGGCGAAAGAGGTGGACGTCAGCGGCAAAGCGGCGCGCTGCGGCGTGCGATGCGCTACCCGCGACCATTTACCGATGGTCGGCAACGTGCCGGATTACCACGCCACGCTGACGCAGTACGCTGATTTAGCGGACAACCCAACCTCTGCGGCCAGCGCTCCGGTGTATGACGATCTCTTTATGCTCGGCGCGCTGGGGTCGCGGGGGCTGTGTTCAGCGCCGCTGTGCGCGGAAATTCTGGCGGCGCAGATGAGCAATGAGCCCATCCCGATGGATGCCGACACGCTGGCGGCGTTAAATCCGAATCGCCTGTGGGTGAGGAAGTTGCTGAAGGGGAAAGCGGTGAAATAAGGGCTCGCTAAATCGCAGGCCGGATAAGACGCCAGGCGTCGCCATCCGGCATATCCGTCGTTAGTTGGCCGTTGCCTTGCGGAACAGGGTGTCCCACATCGCTTTGACTAACGTCTGATCGCTCGGTGAAAGTTCCCCCGCGCCGATCGCTTTCTCAAGACTGTTGGTCACGCTGGCGTATACCGCCTCAGCGGAATGGTCGTCTGCGCCTTCCAGCTCCGCGACGGCTAACGTCAGGTGGCCACGCAAATAACCGCTGGCAAACAGTTCATCGTCGCTGGCATGTTCTACCATGTCGTCGATTAATGCCAGAATGTGTGATTCAAACTCCGCGATCATCTTCTTTCCTCATTTGTAAACGTGGCGCTGGCTTTAGTTTAGCGCTTCCGGCCACGGGAACTGTTCCGCCTTAAGTTCGGGCGTGTGATAATAATTCTGTAACGCTTTGATAAAACGCGCCGGTCGTTCAGGGATGCCGTTTTCCAGATACTCCATCACCTGCGCATGGACCCGCCGCTGAAACAGCACGCGGTCCGGTTCGAAATCGCCTTCCAGGTTGTCGCAGCTGACGTTAAACGGATACCCCGCCGCCACGCAGAACAGCCAGTCAAACGCCTGCGGCTTGACCTCCACATCCTCAAACCTGCTTTGCGTCGCGGCATCGCGACCGTCCGGGCAGTACCAGTAGCCAAAATCGACCAGCTCGCGGCGCGCTTTACCGGCAATGCACCAGTGCGATATTTCATGCAGGGCGCTGGCGTAAAAGCCGTGCGCAAAGACGATCCGGTTATAAGGTACTTCGGCATCTGCGGGAAGATAGATCGGTTCGTCGTCGCCTTTAATCAGACGGGTATTAAAATCGTCGGCAAAGCAGCCGTTAAAAATCTCGATTAGCTGTTGGTAGTGGTGTGTACTGTTCATGAGTTCATCCCCAGCCAGTGGAGAATCTCCTGTCCATGGTTATCATAAAGAAGCCTGGCGCTCATCACCGCCGAAACGATGACAATCATTGGCCGAATCAGCTTTTGTCCTTTGCTCAGCACCAGCCGGGACCCCATACGCGCGCCGAGGAACTGCCCGATCAGCATCACAAAACCGGTCGCCCAGATCACTTTCCCGCCAATCATAAACAGCAGCAGGCCGCCGATATTCGACGTGGCGTTCAGCACCTTGGCGTGGGCGGTGGATTTGGCGAGGTTATAGCCGCACAGCGTGACAAACGCCAGCGCGTAAAACGACCCGGCCGCCGGTCCGAAAAAGCCGTCGTAAAAGCCCACGCAGCCGCCAGCAATCAGCGCAAACGGCAAACCGTACAGGCGACGCTGGCGATCGTCTTCGCCGAGTTTCGGCATCAATAAAAAGTACAGGCCGATGCAGATCACCAGCACCGGAAGGATTTGGCGCAGCACCTCCGCCTGCACGTGCTGCACCAGCAGCGCGCCGCTCATCGAACCGATAAAGGTCATGGCGATGTTGAGCTTCTGATCGGCGAGATTCACCACCTTGCGGCGGATGAAATAAACGGAGGCGGAAATTGAGCCGCCGCAGGCCTGCAGTTTATTGGTCGCCAGCGCATGAGCGGGCGACATCCCCGCCGCCATCAGCGCGGGGATGGTCAGCAGACCGCCGCCCCCCGCCAGCGAGTCGATAAATCCAGCCAGCATTGCAACAAAAAACAGCACAACCAACAGCAGTGGAGAGACCATAAACAGGTCGGCGAAATTATCCATTAGAGTACATGCTCATCCAGTAGCGCCTGGCAGGAAGGCGGCAACGGAGGCGGTGTCTTCTTCTCAGGCTTGGTGGTTCCAGGTTTCGGGGGTTCAAACCAGCTTTGCAGCTCAGCGCCGCAGCCGTCGCCCGCAGACGGTAAAGGCTGTTCTTCGCACTCCAGGCTGTCGGCAGGGCAACGTAATCGTACATGCATATGCGCGCGATGCTGGAACCAGGGGCGCACTTTACGCAACCAGTCGCGATCGGTTCCGGCGTCAAGGCAAAGCTGCTGTTTAATTGCCGGATTCACGAAGATGCGCGTCACCTCGCTATCCTGCGCCGCCAGCTTGATCAGGCTGGCGATTTCCGCTTTCCACAGCGAGGGAACGACATGCCTGCCGTCGCGGGCGACCAAATCCAGCGCCTGCGGGCGCAGCAGCTGCGCCGACGTCCAGCGCGTTTTCGGCAGTTGCAGGAAAATGTCGACATCCAGACCGGTCTGGTGGCTGGCGTGACCGCCGTTAAAGCGTCCGCCTGCCGGCATCCCCATATCGCCAACCAGCACTGTTCCCAGCCCCAGATTGCTGACCTGGGCGCTGAGTCGCTGAATAAACCTCACCAGATCGGGGTGGCCGAAATAGCGGCGCTGATCGGTACGCATTACCTGGTAGTGTTCCGACTGCACGGGAAGCGCGTCCGCGCCGATAATACAGCCGTTGGAAAAGCTGCCAATCGACTGCGCGCTGCCCGGTATGGGCTGGGTTATTTTCTGCCACGGCGTCGCCGCCAGGCTGACGCTGCTGGCAAGCAGAGCCAGCAGCGCAATCGCGGTTTTTTTCATCTCTTACCAGCGTGGAATATCCGTTGTCACATCCGCATTTTGCGCCCGCTGGCGCAGCAGGTGATCCATCAGCACGATCGCCAGCATCGCTTCAGCGATCGGCACGGCGCGGATCCCGACGCACGGATCGTGACGGCCTTTGGTGATCATCTCAACTTCTTCGCCAGCGCGGTTAATGGTGCGACCCGGCACGGTAATACTGGAGGTTGGCTTCAGCGCCATGTGCGCGACAATCTGCTGTCCGCTGCTGATCCCGCCCAGAATGCCGCCCGCGTGGTTGCTCTGAAAGCCCTGGGCCGTAATTTCATCGCGGTTCTGGCTGCCGCGTAGCGCCACCACGCCGAAACCATCGCCAATCTCAACGCCTTTCACCGCGTTGATGCTCATCAGCGCGTGGGCGATGTCGGCATCGAGGCGATCAAAGACCGGTTCGCCTAAGCCTGCCGGTACGCCGCTGGCTACCACGGTCACTTTTGCGCCGATGGAGTCGCCCTCTTTTTTCAGCGCCCGCATCAGCTCGTCCAGCGCCTCGATTTTGTCCGGATCCGCGCAGAAAAAGGGGTTCTGTTCAACCTGATCCCACTCTTTTATCGCCAGCGGAATGTCGCCCATTTGGGTCAGGCAGCCCTGGATTTTGACGCCGAACTTTTGCGCCAGATATTTTTTGGCAATCGCGCCCGCCGCCACGCGCATCGCCGTTTCACGCGCGGAAGAACGCCCGCCGCCGCGGTAGTCGCGCAGGCCGTATTTCTGTTCGTAGGTGTAGTCGGCGTGACCGGGACGAAAGACATCCTTAATGGCGCTATAGTCCTGCGAACGCTGATCGGTATTTTCAATCAGCAGGCCGATGCTGGTGCCGGTGGTAACGCCGTCAAACACGCCGGAGAGAATTTTTACCCGATCCGGTTCGCGACGCTGGGTGGTGTAGCGTGAGGTGCCCGGGCGACGTCTGTCGAGATCGTGCTGCAAATCCGCTTCGGTGAGCGGAATGCCCGGCGGCACGCCGTCGACGACGCACCCGAGCGCCAGCCCGTGCGATTCGCCGAAGGTAGTGACACGAAAGAGTTGTCCTATTGTATTTCCTGCCATTGCGGTTCCGTTGTTGTCGTTGTTGTAGGTATTAATCTTTGTAGATGCTGAAGTGCTCGCGGGCGGCGAGCAGCTCGGCTTTGGTCAGCATAAAGACGCCGTCGCCGCCGTTATTGAATTCCAGCCAGGTAAACGGCACGTCCGGATACTGTTCCATCAGATGTACCATGCTGTTACCCACTTCACAAATCAGAATACCGTTATCAGACAGGTAGTCCGGCGCATTGCCCAGAATACGGCGCGTGAGCTTCAGGCCGTCGGAGCCTGACGCCAGGCCCAGTTCCGGCTCATGGCGATACTCATTTGGCAGATCGGACATATCTTCCGCATCGACATACGGCGGGTTGGTGACAATCAGGTCATACTGAACTTTTGGCAGATCGCGGAACAGATCGGAACGAATCGGCGTGACGTGATGGATCAATCCATGCTCTTCAATATTGTGTTCGGTGACGGCCAGCGCATCGGTAGAGATATCAACCGCGTCAACTTCCGCCTCCGGGAAGGCGTAGGCACAGGCGATGGCGATACAGCCGCTGCCGGTACACATATCGAGAATGTGGTGCGGCTGTTCGCTAATCAGCCCTGCAAAACGGTTGTTGATCAGCTCGCCAATCGGCGAGCGCGGCACCAGCACGCGTTCATCGACATAAAACTCATGGCCGCAGAACCAGGCTTTATTCGTCAGGTAGGCCACCGGGATGCGTTCGTTAACGCGGCGGATCACGCGCTCAACGATACGGTGGCGTTCGCTGGAGGTCAGGCGCGCGGTGCGCATATCTTCCGGAATATCCAGCGGCAGATAGAGTGACGGCAGCACCAGCTGCACGGCTTCGTCCCACGGGTTATCGGTGCCGTGACCATACCAGATATTGGCCGCGCTAAAACGGCTGACCGCCCAACGCAACATGTCCTGAATGGTATGCAGATCATTTACTGCTTCATCAACGAAAATTTTATCCACCTGTCCCTCCAGGGCATGTACGCAATAATTTCGGCGGCTAGTTTGCCACGAAGCCAGCGATAAATCAGCATTCACGCAGGGGTCCGGCGCGAAAATTGCGTTTTCCGCATTCGTATCCCCGCGGAGTCGGGTAAACTAACGGAAAATGAAAAATGAGACAGCAGAATGAAAAAGAAAACATCGCTCAGCGAGGAGGATCAGGCGCTGTTCCGGCAATTGATGACCGGCACCCGCCAAATTAAACAGGACACCATTGTTCATCGTCCGCAGCGCAAAAAAATCAGCGAAGTGCCGGTAAAACGCCTTCTGTCGGAGCAGGCGGACGCCAGCCACTATTTCTCAGACGAATTTCAGCCGCTGCTGAATACTGAGGGTCCGGTGAAATACGTGCGCCCCGACGTCAGCCATTTTGAACTGAAAAAACTGCGCCGCGGCGACTATTCGCCGGAACTGTTCCTCGACCTGCATGGTCTGACGCAGCTTCAGGCGAAACAGGAGCTGGGCGCGCTGATTGCCGCCTGCCGTCGCGAACATGTCTTTTGCGCCTGCGTGATGCACGGTCACGGCAGACACGTTCTGAAACAGCAAACGCCGCTGTGGCTGGCGCAGCATCCGCATATTATGGCCTTCCATCAGGCACCAAAAGAGTACGGCGGCGACGCCGCGCTGCTGGTACTGGTTGAGGTGGAGGAGTGGCAGCCGCCGGAGCTGCCTTAAGCGCTGTGGCTTGCCGGATGGCGGCGCAAGCGTCTAATCCGGCCTGCAAACGTCCCGTCGCAGGCCGGGCAAAGCGGAGCGCCGTCAGGCATTGATTAAATCGCTTTCGCCATTTTGAGGTTGCATGGGCTCATCTGCCAGTTGAAAACCCCTTTCCCGCTTTCATCAAGCGTGACGCTGGCAATCGCCGAGGTGGTAAACATAGGCGGCGTTTCGCCCGGGCAGAGTTCAGAAACCAGGTAGCCCACCAGCGGCAGGTGAGAGATCACCAGCGCGGAAGAGACTCCTTCATTCGCCAGCGCCTGGAGATAAGCGCTGACCAGACCTACATCGCCGCAGGGCGTCAGTTCCGGCAGAACATCAACGTTTGTTGGCAGGCTGATACACTCCCCTACCTCATCCAACGTTTGCTCGGCTCGCAGGAACGGGCTTACCAGAACACGTTCGATAGCCACTTTTTGACCTTTCAGCCAGTTCGCCATGAGGCGCGATTCATCACAACCACAGACGGTCAGAGGACGAACCGAATCACTGGCGGCGTCGAGGGCCGCGTCGCCGTGACGCATGATAAAAACTTGCATATTGCACCGCTTTTGTTAACCAGAATCACCCGCACGACAGCCAGAACCGGAACAACCGGTGGCTGAAATGCGGTGGCCGGCATTGTGCCTTATCCGTTCACCGAATGAAACGCTGTTTTTTACCTCAATGGCGTAAGTATAGTCAATCCGTGTTTACAATTTGACCAACTCGCGACCATCCGGTACGGATTTACCTTACATTTGACCCTATTATTTCGGGTCAGTTGCATCTGTTTTCCAGAAACTTTCACCCCGCTCCGCCATCTGCAACAACGCCTCGCACGGCGCGAACCGTGGACCGTACTGCGAAGCCAGGCGCTGCAATACCGCAACCACTTCACCCGCGCCGAGAGAATCCATGTAACGGAACGGGCCGCCGAGAAACGGCGGAAAACCGATACCAAACACCGCGCCAATGTCGCCATCGCGCGCGCTGCGGATCACCTGCTCATCAAAGCAGCGCGCCGCCTCATTGAGCATTAACATTACGCATCGTTCGGCCATCTGGCGGGCGGAAAGCCTGCCCTGCCCGGATGCCCCGATAAGCGTATAAATTGCCGGATCCGCCTGTTTTTTGCTTTTACGCCCTTTTGCGCCGTAAAGATAGAAACCGCGACCATTTTTTCTGCCTTTGCGATCGTCATTCAAAATTGATGTAACAACATTTGCAGGGGCGCTAAAACGCTCGCCATAGGCGGCCTCAAGGACAGGTATAATTTTAGTGCCGGTGTCGATTCCGACCTCATCCAAAAGTTGGATCGGCCCGACCGGAAAACCAAATTTCACCAGCGCGTCGTCAATCTGCTCCACCCGTTCGCCTTCGGTCAACATCCGGATGGCTTCGTTGATATAAGGGGCCAGAATACGGTTTACATAGAACCCGGCCTTATCCTGCACCACGATGGGCGTTTTGCCCTGTTTTTTCGCCAGCTTAACCGTGGTGGCGATAGTTTTTCCGGAGGTGGAAGCATGGGGAATCACCTCCACCAGCGGCATTTTTTCAACCGGGCTGAAAAAGTGCAGACCAATCACCTGTTCAGGTCTGGCGGCATTAGCGGCAATATCGCTAATCGGTAAAGATGAGGTGTTGGAGGCAAAAATGGTATGAGGCGCGCAGTTTTGCTCAACTTCCGCCACCATCCGTTGTTTTAACGCCAAATCTTCAAATACCGCTTCAATAATAACGTCGCGGCGGGAAAAACCACGATAGTCCGTGGCGCCTGAAATCAGCGCCAGCTGTTTATCCCGCTCACTGGCTTTGATATGGCGGCGGCGCACCTTCGTTTCAAGCTGATCCCAGCTGTATTTCAGCGCATGATTAATCCCTTTCGCGTCAATATCTTTAATGCGAACTGGCAAGCCGCCTTTACAGGCCGTGACGTAGGCAATACCGCCGCCCATTAATCCCCCGCCTAACACGCCAACGCTGGCAAGCGGCCCGGCAGATTCAGCGCTGCCTGGATCTTTTTTCACATCCGTACTGGCAAAGAAAATGGCGCGCAGCGCGCGCGATTGCGGCGACATCGCCAGTTCGCCAAATGCGCGGGCTTCCGCCTCATAGCCACTGCTGACGCCCTGCGCCAGCCCGGTTTCAATGACCTGCAAAATGCGTTCGGCGGCAGGATAATTACCGTGGGTCTTGTGTTGCGTTTTCTTGCCAGCCATACGGAACAGCAGCGCGCGGCCAAGCGGCCCCGCCAGAACCCGCTCGCGCACCGGCAGCGGACGGTGCTCGGTTCGATCCTGCTTCGCCCGTTCGACAGCAGCCTCCAGCAGGATTGAGCGCGGAACCACCTCGTCCACCAGTCCAATTTTTAACGCCTGCTTTGCCCGCAGCTGTTTACCGCTGAGGATCATATCCAGCGCCGTACTGACGCCTACCAGACGCGGCAACCGCTGGGTACCGCCGGAACCGGGCAGCAGTCCAAGCTGTACCTCCGGCAGACCGAGCACCGTTTTCTTGTCGTCGGTACAGATTCGCGCGTGGCAGGCCAGCGCCAGTTCCAGACCGCCGCCCAAGCAGGGGCCGTGTATGGCGGCGACAACCGGCACCGAAAGCGCGTTGATTTCCGCCATTAACTGCTGCCCCTGACGAGCCAACGCCTGCGCCTCTTCCGCGCTGGCGCAGTTGCCGATCATGTTGATATCCGCGCCGGCGATAAAGTTGTCCGCTTTGGCGGAAATAAACACCACGCCGCGCAGCTCGCGGTTGTCGCGAAGCTGTTTCAGAATAGCGCGCACCTGGCTGGCAAACTCCGCTTTCAGGGTGTTCATCTTCTCATCCGGAACGTCAATGGCGATAACCGCAACGTTGTCCGGACGCAGGTTAAGCGTAAACGCCGATCTCATGTCCATTAATCCGCCTCCAGAACCATTGCCGCACCCAGACCGCCCGCCGCGCAGGCGGTGACTAAACCAAAACCGCCTCCCCGACGGCGTAATTCGCGCAGGGTTTGGGTGATCATCCGCGCGCCGGTCGCGGCAAACGGATGTCCGTAGGCAATGGAACCGCCAAGTACGTTGAATTTGCTGTCATCAACCTCGCCGGTGGCGTGGGAACGCCCCAATACCTCACGGGCGAAGCGCTCGCTTGCCAGCAGCTGAAGATTGGCCAGCGTCTGGGCGGCAAAGGCTTCGTGCATATCAATCAGCGTCAGATCGCTCAGGGTTAATCCGGCGCGTTCCAGCGCCAGCGGCGTTGACCAAGCCGGACCCAGCAGCATGTCCTGCCAGACGTCAATGGCGGTAAAGGCGTAGCTGCGCAAATAGCCGAGCGGGATAAGCCCCAGCTCTTTTGCGCGGGATTCAGTCATCAGGATCACCGCCGCCGCGCCGTCCGTCAGCGGCGTACTGTTAGCGGCGGTCACCGTACCGTGCCGGCGATCAAAGGCCGGACGCAGCCTGGCATAATCGGCAAGCGTCGAATTGCCGCGAATATTGTTATCCTCAGACAGCGGCGCTTTATACGGCGGCGTCCAGGCCGTCATCACCTCGTCGTTCAGTTTTCCGTCGGCCCAAGCCTGCGCGGCGCGCTGGTGCGAGCGATGCGCCAGCGCATCCTGCTCCTCGCGGGTAATGCCGTAGGTTTTTGCCATCTGTTCGGCGGTATCGCCCATCCGCAGGCCGGTCGAGTATTCAGCGACGGCGGGCGGCACGGGCAACAGATCGCGCAGACGCAGACGGGAAAAGAGCTTCAGACGTTGCCCCATCGTGCGGGCTTTATTGGCATCGACCAGCACCCGCGCCAGCTTTTTGCTGACGCCAATCGGCAGCACGGAAGAGGAGTCCGCGCCGCCGGCGATACCGGCGCGGATAGTGCCGGCCATCAGGCTTTCCGCCACGTTAGCCACCGCCTGAAAGCTGGTCGCGCAGGCCCGACTCACGCTGTAGGCATCGGTATGGACGCTCATTCCTGTTCCCAGCACAATTTCACGGGCAATATTCGGCGCTTCCGGCATCTGCACAACCTGGCCAAACACCAGTTGTTCGATAACATCAGCGGGAATTTCGCTGCGCGCCAGCAGTTCGCCAACCACCATTTTTCCGAGATCGACGGCGGGAATGCCATGATAAGCGGTAGCCTGGCGGGCAAAGGGGGTACGTAAACCGCTCACAATAGCGATGCGATCGCCCTGACGGGTGACCAGCGGTAAAGCCTGACTCATAACACTCCCCTGTAAAAATAAAATAAGTGGTCTGACCTGATCACAGTCTTAACCAATTTTTTACATTTAGCCAAGCAGAGGGCGATGAAAGTGAGAGCTACGACACACTCAGTAATGGCGGGAAAAAAAGGAACTACCCCGACAGAAGCGCGTCGGGGCAGAGAAAGGCGGGATTAACGCAGACCCAGCTGGAAGATCAGCGTTTCGGCTTCGCAGGCAAAAACAAAATCGATATCCAGGCGCACGCCGTCAGACTCTTCGGTAAAGGTCGGGGTGATCTGGCAAGGCTCAGATTCCACGTTACGCGCCTTTTCGGTCAGCGCCGCCAGCGTTTCTTCAGCTTCTGCGCGGTTAGCGAACACACGGCTGTATGACGCGGTGCAATCGGAGTTGTCCATGATGGTACCAACATCCATACAGCAGCAAACCGGGGTTTCATCAGCACTGCATTTACTCATTGTAGATTTCCTCTGTATTCGCACCCAGGGTGCCAGATAAACGATGGGGATATTTTACGCCCCCGACTTTCGCCTCTCCAGCGGTTAATTATGCAAAATGAGAGAAGTGACCGAAATCACACTTAAAAATGATCTAAAACAAATTTCACCCAAACGGTTGATGAGAGACCCCGGCAAATTTGCCAGCTGGATCGCGTTTCTGAGATCACAATTGAAAAAACTTATAAACATACTTGCAACATATTAGCTGGTCAGACCTATACTCTCGCCACTGGTCTGATTTCCAAGTCGTACCGCAGACCCTACACTTCGCGCTCCTGTTACAGCATGTAACATAGTTTGTATAAAAATAAATCATGAGGTTATGGTCATGAGCCAGAAAACCCTGTTTACAAAGTCTGCTCTCGCAGTCGCAGTGGCACTTATCTCCACCCAGGCCTGGTCTGCAGGCTTTCAGCTAAACGAATTTTCTTCCTCTGGTCTTGGCCGGGCCTATTCCGGGGAAGGCGCAATCGCTGACGATGCGGGTAACGTCAGTCGCAACCCGGCGCTGATCACCATGTTCGACCGTCCGACCTTCTCTGGCGGCGCAATTTTTGTCGATCCGGACGTGGATATTTCCGGTCGCTCGCGCATCGGTAACGACGCCAGCCAGGACAACATCGCGCCGACGGCATGGGTGCCGAACCTGCACTTTGTGGCTCCCATTAACGATCAGTTCGGTTGGGGAGCGTCCGTCACCTCTAACTATGGTCTGGCGACCGAGTTTAATAATACTTACGCCGCAGGCTCGATGGGCGGGAAAACCGATCTGGAAACCCTTAACCTGAACCTGAGCGGCGCCTATCGCCTGAATAATCACTTCAGCTTCGGCCTCGGCTTTAACGCCGTGTATGCCAAAGCGAAACTTGAGCGCTATGCGGGCGACCTGCCGCAGCAGATCGTCGCAGGCTCCGGCGGCCTGATTCCTCCTGCGCTGGCTGCTCAGTATCCGGCCGACACGCAGATTGCGCGTCTGAAGGGCGACGAGTGGGGCTTCGGCTGGAACGCCGGTATCCTTTACGAAGTGGATAAAGACAACCGCTACGGCTTCACCTACCGCTCGGAAGTGAAAGTCGACTTCGACGGCGATTACCGCAGCAGTCTGCCGTCAATGGATCGTATTCCGCCGCAGCTGCGCCCGGTATTCGCCAGCCTGCCTGCCGGTACCAACGGCGGTACGATCGACGGCTCACTTAACCTGAACCTGCCGGAAATGTGGGAAGTTTCAGGTTACAACCGCGTTGCGCCGCAGTGGGCGGTTCACTACAGCATGGCGTATACCAGCTGGAGTCAGTTCGAAGAGCTGAAAGCGAAAAACAACAACGGCCAGACGCTGTTCTATAAAGAAGAAGGCTTTAAGGATTCCTATCGCATCGCGTTGGGGACAACTTACTACTACGACGATACCTGGACATTCCGTACCGGTATCGCCTTCGATGACAGCCCGGTTCCGGCTAACCGTCGCTCCATCTCCATTCCGGACCAGGACCGCTTCTGGCTGAGCGCAGGCGCAACCTACGCCTTTAATAAGGATGCTTCGGTCGATGTCGGCGTCTCTTATATGCACGGTCAAAAAGTTAAATTCGAAGAAGGCCCGTACTCTTTCGAATCTGAAGGTAAGGCCTGGCTGTACGGTATGAACCTCAACTACGCGTTCTGATAGTTCAGATGTAAAAAAGGTGAGCGCTCTCTGGCTCACCTTTTTTTATGTCTTCCGCAAGGCTTTTTGCCGGATGGCGGCGGGCGTTACAAACCATGCTTCGCGCCATCAGGCATTCGCTTACTCGGCGTCGATCTCTTTTAAATCATCCTCAATCGCCTGGGCGTTCGGGTTTTCCTGCGGCTTGAGCTTCCCGCCGTTGGCGATAAAGTCATGACGCTGGAAGTAGGCCTCACGCACCATAATGTACGGATCGGAGGACTGACGCAGCAGGCCATCGGAATCCAGCAGCTGGGCGCGGGTTTCAATCCCTTCAATCGTCCATTTACCGATAGACATCGGCCAGGTCAGCCAGGAGAGGACCGGATAAAGCGTATCGGCCATATCGCCGCCATCCTCACGCAGCGTCCAGCTGCCGTAGAACGGCAACTGCACATAAGGACCGTAGCCTACGCCGTAGTGCCCCAGAGTGCTGCCGAAGCGATGCGGTTCAACGCGCTGCAGTTTCGGGTTCGCCATCCCCGCGACGTCAATAAAGCCGCCCATCCCGAGAAGCGTGTTCAGGAAGAAGCGGGTAAAATGCACCATTCCCTGATACGGATCGCCCTGCAGGAAATAGTTCACCATCACCGCTGGTTCTTCGAGGTTGCCGGTGAAGTTGCTCAGACCATTACGGGCGGGCTGCGGAACATAATCACGCCAGGCGACAGCCACCGGTCGAACGACATACGGATCCAACACGTTAAAGTTGAAGTTGTACATAGTGCGGTTGAACCCTTCAAACGGGTCCGAGCGCCCCTGCTGTTCTGTACCGGAACTTGCACAGCCCACCAGCAGTGTGGTTCCCAGCGCAAGCGCCGACAGGCGAAGCTTCATAAATGTCTCCCTGTAAATTATGGCTATCGCTGATTGCCATCCATGACGGAACGCGAACGTATCCGCCTGTAAAGGTGTGAGCGATTGTAACAGCACGTCAAACGTTGTCTATATCACCAGTGCGGGTGTTTTGATCATAGCCTGTTCATGCCGCCGCGTAGCGTTTCCGTTGTGGCGAAAGGAGAAAAAACCCGCGTTACCCTTTTTATGCTTTCAGAGTTTCCCCCACCTGACCTTCCGGGAAAAGCCGCTACGCTTAATTTATCACTGCGCATACCCGGGACATTATATGGATAATCTTGAAAACGATAAAATTGATCGCCACAGCGACGATCTGGAAGTGGAAAGCGAAGAGAAACAGCGCGGAAAAAAGATTGAGGTCGATGAAGAGCGCCTCCCTTCCCGCGCGATGGCGATCCACGAGCATATCCGCCAGGATGGCGAGAAAGAGATGGAGCGCGACGCGATGGCGCTGCTATGGTCCGCCATCGCCGCCGGGCTTTCAATGGGCGCATCGCTGCTGGCGAAGGGCATTTTCCACGTTCAGCTTGAAGGCGTTCCCGGCGGTTTTTTAATAGAGAACCTCGGCTACACCTTTGGCTTTATTATCGTCATTATGGCGCGCCAGCAGCTTTTTACTGAAAACACCGTGACAGCGGTTTTACCGGTAATGCAAAACCCGACGCTCGGCAACTTCGGCCTGCTGATGCGCCTGTGGAGCGTAGTGCTGCTTGGCAACGTGCTCGGTACCGGTATTGCCGCATGGGCGTTTGAGTATATGCCTATTTTTGACGAAGAGACGCGCGACGCGTTTGTCAAAATCGGCATGGAGGTGATGAAAAACAGCCCCACTGAGATGTTTGCCAACGCCATTATCTCCGGCTGGCTTATCGCCACGATGGTGTGGATGTTCCCGGCGGCCGGGGCGGCCAAAATCGTGGTGATTATCCTGATGACCTGGCTAATTGCCCTTGGCGACACCACCCATATCGTTGTCGGTTCGGTGGAAATACTCTATCTGGTGTTTAACGGCACGCTGCACTGGAGCGATTTTATCTGGCCGTTCGCCTTGCCAACGCTGGCCGGCAATATTTGCGGCGGAACGTTTATCTTTGCGCTGATGAGCCACGCGCAGATTCGCAACGACATGAGCAACAAGCGTAAAGAAGAGGCCCGACAGCGCGCGTCTGGGCAAGAAAAGCAGGAAAAACAACGCTGAATGGCGACTGTTTGAGCAGTCAGGCGGCAACTACTTACTCCGGCGAATAAAAAACGCTATACTCTTGCCGCCTTGTCCCCTTAGTTAAATGGATATAACGAGCCCCTCCTAAGGGCTAGTTGCAGGTTCGATTCCTGCAGGGGACACCATGACCTCTTTCTTCCACCTCTCATAAATCCCATCAACCCCATATAACACAAGGCCTTGCAGCATTTTTCATAACTAATGATTTCCAGTGAATAGCACCTATAAACACAACCAAAAGTGTCCCTTTAAAGTACCCTCGTGCTGTTAGAACTTCGGGAGGGACACATACCCTTAACCAATATCGAAATAAAGAACGCTCAACCTAAAGACAAAGAATATGTCATATCTGACGGCGGCGGGTTGGTAATACTCGTCAACCAGACGGCACGAATTTCATTGTAGAACGTGATGATAAATCAATCGCACTGGTAGACCCAACAACCGGGCGCGGCGAGGATGGTCAATCAGGCGTGTTTAAACACGCCAGAACCTCTGAGATTCTGCGCGGAGTTCGACCCGGCGCCTAACAATGCGCTCGGTATACGCGCTATGTCATCAAGACATTTTTCAGTAGCCGTAATACAGAAATGTTAGCGGAGAACCTTTCAGGGTTAGGATTTGTCCGCCAGAACCTCATAGCGGCTCGTGACATGCTTAATGCTGAGGGTAGAAATATGAGGCATAGATAAAAAATGCCGTAGAAACGCTGCCAGCGAGATTTCTGACTTACTTTGCCTGATTGCTGATTTTATTGAAAAATACAGATGCCGTGGTACAGATGAACGTTACAGAGAATATGTACAGACGATCTTTACTGGTGTAGATCCAGAGCGGTTACCGCCGATAATCGCCGGGCTTATCGTTCAGGAGTTGCGGCGCTGGTAGATACCGCTCGCGCTACCAATGTGATGACCTTCGCGAGCTCTGGTATAACCCACGAAGAGTACTGGCGGTTTACAGATCCGAAAGAATATGCTGAATCCTATCCTGATGGCGAGATACCGGCACCTGCTTCGCCTCTTGAAGCCCTTGATATTTATTCGCGACATGAGGAGATAGCACAGCAAAGCCTGTGGTAGGGGCTTGATGATTATGTAGATGATTTTATCATCTCGCTGGCTGGTGGCTTATTGTATGCAAAGCAGTCAAATGCGCAGGTCAATTAACTAAACATTGAGAACTTATTTATGCCTGTCATACTAAGATTTAAGGGGTATCGGTTCTTTTTCTATTCGAATGAGGGCGCCCCCCTCGAACCGGCACACATTCACATTCGCGGCACTGATGGTGAGGCAAAATTCTGGCTAACACCTGAAGTGCTGCTGGCGCGTAATGATGGTTTTAATGCTCGCGATCTGAAGGAGCTGGTGGGAGTGGTTGAAGAAAATCGCAAACTACTAATGGAGGCGTGGAATGACTATTTCGCCTAAAAACGTAAAGTTCGACGAATACAATATGTGGGTAGAGTTAAGCGATGCCCGTACACTGGGCATACCGTTGGCATGGTTTCCCAAATTGATGCACGCCAGCCCTGATGAGCGAAACGACTTTGAGTTAAGCCGCCGTGGTATTCACTGGGATAGCCTCAATGAGGATGTTTCTATTGAAGGGCTTCTCGCCGGGCGTGGCGATGTGACATTCAGGCCGCACAGCGCCGCATAAAATTCCACTGGCGGTAATGCCCTTCCTTCCGTTACCGCCATTCGGCTTAATATCCCTCTATGTATCCCCCCAACGCGCAACTAATAAATATCTTTAATAGTCATGATGTTACCTTGGTTTACTGATCCTGTAGGGGAGGCCACTTCAGACATAACCCACCTCTCCACACCAGAACACAACGATAATCACACCTTTATAATTAAGCATTCATATACAACCGAAGCGAACCAAAGCGAATTGACTACGCGCAAACTTTTGCGGATATATTATGGGCACACTGCAAAATGACCACGGATTTATGCCCACATGCCCACGGTAAAGCAAATCGACGCAGCAAAACCAACTGAAAAATCTTATCGCCTCGCAGATTACCGGAAGGCTGTTTCTGTTTGTTCCGCTGTCTGGGAAAGGTCTAATGTGAGCGAAGAGCGGACCGCAAATAACATTGACATTGTCGTCGGTAAAGTGGTTGTATTGTACAACCATCTACCGGAGACTGTTTTATGAATCCAGAATCATCAGTTGTTCAAGGTATACGCGTCGCCTCTCGTGCTATGGTCCGAGAGCTGGGCTTTATGCACACTACACTGGCTGCAACAGATTACCCTCCCTCAGCTGTCCATGCCCTGCTTGAGATTGAGGCGCAGGGTTCACTGACGGCAGCCCAACTGGTGCAGATTCTGGGGCTGGAAAAGTCCAGCGTCAGCCGAATGCTTGCGAAACTTGTCGATGCTGGAGAAGTGGCAGAAACCCCCTCTTCTGAAGACGCAAGGGCAAAGCGACTTTGCCTTACAGGAAAAGGCCAAAAGACCGTAAGAGCTATCAATAATTACGGTGACGAACGAGTGGTTGCCGCATTACAAAAACTGGACCACTATCATCAACAAGCTGTCTATCAGGGTGTTTCTTCATATGCCAATGCTCTGAAAGCCTGTCGTAATAGTACGGAACTCAATGGACTGAGCGGTTTAAAAATTATTACGGGTTACCATGCTGGCATGATTGGTCGCATTACTGAAATGCATGGTAGCTACTACGCGAGAGAGCATAATTTTGGCGGTTTTTTTGAAGGTAAAGTCGCTCAGGGTCTCGCTGATTTTACCAACCGTCTTGATAAGGCATGTAATCAGATTTGGCTGGCAACAGTGAATGATCGCATTGTTGGATCAGTGGCAATAGACGGTGAGGATCTGGGTAATAATGAAGCACATTTGCGCTGGTTTATCCTGGATGATGGCTGCCGTGGCAGCGGATTAGGCAGAAAGCTAATTCAGGAAGCGATGAACTTTTGCGAAGAGCAGGAATTCACCGCGGTTCAGTTATGGACATTTAATAAGCTTACAGCGGCGAGACGGTTGTACGAATCATTTGGTTTTGAACTAACGAAAGAGTGGGAGGGAGATCAGTGGGGCAGTACTATCACTGAGCAGCAGTTCACCCGTAACATCATTTAACTGGTCACTCTGGAGATCATTTTAAGCAGGTTCGCTGTCAACTAACTATTGATCGGCACTGTCCGCTTTTGGCACGAAGTGAACTTAGTTAACCGAGCTGAATATCTGCTAAGAGCGAGGAGCGGACGTTGCATTTATATGCAAACGCAAAAGACCACGACCGAAGTCGTGGCGATCCCACTGTCTGCTTCTTTGCAAGTCACTATGAGAAATCCCAATTAAGCACGATGGCGCTACAGTGTTTACAGATGAACTTATAAATACCCTGATCGCCTCCGGGGGCATATCCGTTCATGAAACTATCCCAGTCATTCCGGTTTTGCTCGTATCTCTCCATCCAGATGCGGATCGTTTTATCATCAGCATCAATTATATCTTGAGCGGTAGCATCTCCATGAAATTCACAAGCATCATTACAATGCGTTCCCCACTCCTGATCTTGCCAGGTAAAGAAGCCTGGCATGCGGAACAAGAGACTTTAGGCCTCACTCATAAACTTTTTTACCCATCATTGATATTGTATACGGGCACTCGTTGATGTCTCTGGATACCGTTTTTTGACCTGTCGTAATATCAGTAATATCGATTTCATTCCCTACTGTGCCGATCTCATAGGTGTGGCCTTTTTCCGCTTTAAAGATGGAACTCCATGTCCGGCTGAGGTCAATTCCATACTGACTCTGCTCGAAGAACTTCCACCAGATTTTATACTCTTCATTTGGCTTGATGGCATATTCGAGATACCCCCGTTTAGCATACCTTTCAGAAACGGGCGCAATGCCGGGCACAGTTTTGGAGTAGCTGGACTTGATACCCGCAACGGCAACCGAAGAGGTCAGGCCGTAAACCTGGTCAAGCTTCACGCAGTTGCCAGCCGGGATAATCTTCTGGATACGTAATGCCGTAGGTTGCCCAGAATTATCGACACGAATGTAGGCCGCATCGCTGCCTTGATAGTCAGTTAACTTGTCCGACATGTCTATTGAGCAACTAGAAAGAAGCAAACAAACAGAGGTAGAAAATAACATCCTGGTATACATGAACATCTCCATTTTAAATTTAGAAGTATAAAGTACAGCTCATCCTGCATTACAGCATGCTGCCATAAACAGTTTGACGTCAACTTGATAACTCCTGGAGTAAGTAATTTGTCACAGTGTCGATCTGGTTATCAATTGCCCCGTACTTTTTTACGCTACCCCTGGTAGGTCTCCTCGCTTCTTTAGTTTTTCACAGTCAAAACCTTAACGTGAGTTTTCGCTCCATTGGGGTCCGCTTGGAAAACGGAAAATATCCTACGTTAAGCCTGTTTTTTTGAGCAGACATGACGGGCAGCTATGAGCGAGGAGCGGACGTAACGTCATCGTTCGGCATTAAGGCTGGCGAGCGTATTCATTTTAGCAAGCAACCAGCGTTCAAAACTTTCCAGCGCAGCCTCATTAATTCCCGTTTCCGTCGATTTTATTAAACAGAATTTTTTGCTCAGGCACTCTGAGGCAGGCCAGGGCGAAACAAGCATGCCACAACTCAATTCATTCTCGACATACATACGTGGAACCAATGCTACGCCTTGTCCCGCAATGACTGCAGCAATGGCCATTTCATGAAGATCGTACCGCACACCCTGAGCCGGATTATCGAGGCGTATTCCACTTTCCCGGGCATAGTGATGCCATGCATCAGGATTCTGTCGACGGTGAATGCGCGGAAGTTCGTTTAACTGTCGATTGACGTCATTATTTGTTAACAGTGCGGGATTGCAAACAGGCAGCAAATTTTCCTGAAACAGAAATTGCATACGCATGCCTGCCCATGCGGAATGTTCAAAATGAATGACCGCGTCAAAGCCACTTCCCGGCAAAATGAACGGATCCGTTCTCGCCGCAATATTTAACGTTATGTCCGGGAACAAAGAGTTAAAGCCGCCCAGGCGAGGAATAAGCCAACGGCTTGAAAAGGTCGGCAGGACGGCGATATCCAGACTTTTACTGCCCTCAGTCATCCCCATTATGTACTGAGTATCTCTTTCGAGCCGATCGAGCGTTTCACGCACGTGATGTGCGTAGCGCGCTCCGACAGGGTTAAGCTTTACCCGGCTTCCCATACGGTCAAACAGTTTACAGTTCAGCAACGCTTCGAGACGCGCAATCTGACGGCTAATCGCCCCTTCTGTTAACGATAACTCCTCTGCGGCCCTGGCAAAATTACCGTGCCTTGCGGCGGCATCAAAAGCCTGCATGGACGCACTACTAGGTATTTTTCTGCGCATAAAACCTGTTCCTTGCTCAGTGCCTACAACGTGCTTTTAATGATTTAATGTCACTAAACCGTGAAATATTATCGTTTTTAAGCGCCATAAGCAGCCTGTAGCATGATGAAAAATCATTGAGAAAATGTATTTATTTGCGTTTATAACTCATTTAGAGGTGGGCTTATGTTCTATACCGTGGAATGCTCGTATAACGATCCTGAAACTGAGGCAGAATGGAATGCCTTTTACAGCCAGCAAAAATTACCCGCATTGATATCTGTTGCTGGCTTCTCTACATCTCAACGCTTTCGCGCCGTCAAATCTGGATGCCCTGTTTACCTTGCCATTCATACGATTAATGATGCGGATATTCTCAGCAGTGAGGATTACCGTTTAAAAGGAGGCGGTAATTTCTCTCGTTGGCAGGTCTGCATTACTGACTGGCATCGTAATCTCTATGAAAGTGAAGGCCTTGCTCCAGCCATCTCTTCCGATGGAATTCTGCTACTGAGCGCAAAGCCAATAGACTTTTTAGAGACAGAGATGGGATATCGGGGTCTGGAAATGCATGCGGTGGGGCTGGATAAATCCCCTGACTATCGCGTTGCATATGCCTTGCCTGTTGAGATGGCCTCGCTGTTTACAGATATGTCTGGTGTATATCTCTACGAGCCACTGACCCCACAGTTGCGGAGTGCTGAAAAAGGGAAGCCATAACATCATGCCTAATCTGACTTTTTATATTTCTGAAAATCACTCCGACAAGTTTAAAAAACTTGGTGATTTTACCCATAAATGCAGCGCCCTATGCTGTGAGATCCTCGGCGCAGAACCCAAAAACGTTCATATCATTTTTGTCGATGTAAAGCCGGGATGCGGGCAACCGGTCTATGCCGAGCTCTTTTATCGCCTGACAACATTGCGAACCCATGAAGTGATGGAGAACTTTATGCGTGAACTGGATTTTGCCACTCAACAGGCCTCTGGTCTGATGCCCCGTATTCGCTGTTTTGGCTCCCCAGCAGAACACCTATTCGCCCGCAACTAACCTCGAGGTAATGATGAGCCATCCCCTTCCGTTCCGTCAGATTGGCGATTTTGAGATAACTGCGCTGAGTGACGGTAATATGTCAGCGAGTCTGGATTTACTGTCAGGCATTGAAAAAGCTGATGCAGACGTTATTCAATACAGTGCCGGAATCGGTGAGCCCGGCGATATTCATATCAACTGTTACCTTATCCGCGGTCTGGGTCGAATAATTTTGGTTGACGCTGGCACAGGCCCGCTGAACAACATGGCGGGACAACTCAACGCAAACCTTGCCGCAGCGGGTGTTAGCCCTGACGACGTCGATACCGTTTTACTAACGCACTGCCATCCGGATCATATTGGAGGCCTGCTGGATGCTGAGAAACAGCCGGTTTTTAAACACGCTGAAATTATTCTTCATCCTCTCGAAGCACAACACTGGCAGGATGATGAAAAACTCAACTTAGCGAATGAGCGCGGGCAACGTAATTTTTGGCTGGTCCGCCAAACGTTAAATGCTTACGCCCGGAAGGTGCGTTTTTTTAACGGCGACAAAATAGCAGAAGGCATTCTGCCGGTATGGCTACCGGGTCATACACCCGGGCATACCGGTTTTCGCATCGATGCGGATGATAACTGCTTATTAATATGGGGAGACGTTGTCCATTATCCTCATATTCAGTCAGCGCAACCGGCTGTTTCTATCTTATTCGACACCGATCCTGCTCTGGCCGAGGAAACAAGAAAGAAAATTATGGAAAAAGCTGTCAGCGAAAAACTGATCATTGCCGGCATGCACTTAAGTCAGGTTGGGTTTGCCAGCGTTCTCAGGGAGGGCTGTGGATACCACATTTCCTACTCTGAAAAATGATGGGTAAAACTGACTGGGTTGTTATTGATTAGCACCGCTCAAGGTCATCAATGTCCGCAACTGGCACAGAGCTGCCTGTCAGAGGTAAGTTTGGCTCTGTGCAATAGATGTGTCAGGATAAATCTGAGCTTTTACTTCACATCTAAACTTCCTCTTTTATCCCCTGCGCTTATATGTTTTATGTGAGGTCTGCAGGGTGCATCTCTTCTGAAGTCTACCCCTCCCCCTATAAACAGTTACTAAGCCTTTACTCTGGTTATGTGACATCAAAGCCCACCCATTTCAACGTGAAACAGTAAGCGTTTGGGGGCCTTAGCGGGGGGCTTATCCTGTTCAATAAAAAATGAGTCTTCAGAAAAGATCTGCATTGTCTCGCCATGAAAAATGGAAGATAAGTTCCTCCTGATATTCACCCCGGCGGGGCGGGTGTTGCGGCCAGCCGAAAAAGCGCCCTGCCCACAGCATAGACTGCCGGGGCAGGGACTTAGCCGACGTTAAAAATGATATTTAAGGCCGACCATGGCCGTAGCATCGTGATAACCTTTATCCCCCATCTGGACGCCGATATTTCCCCAGGTGTTCAGCCGTGAGTTAATCTGCCCTTCAACGCCCGTTTTGATTTCGCCCAGATTTCGCGCCCCTGCCTGGTAAACGCTCACATCATCCATCTGCGTACCAAAATCACGGGTGTTATAAATCCAGTTGAGTTCTACGTAAGGCTGGAACACGCGCTCCTTAGCGTTATCGATGGCATGGTGGCCTTTCAGGAAGGTACGAACACCCAGCCTGGTGCGGATATTACCCTCACCTTCGCTATGAATACGGGTACCGTTTGCCTCATGGAAATCATCGGCTTTCACCCCCATCCATATCACCTGCGCCTGAGGCTGGATAAACCATTCATTCAGCGTTTCCATGCTCCCCATGAACTCAGCGAGTTTCTGCGTATATCCTGCCTCCAGAGACGCGGTGAATCCCCGCGATTTATACGATTCACTCGCGACCCCTTTGCCCTGAACGCTGTTATTAAACCAGTTGTACAGTAACCAACTGTCCAGCCAGGCGCCCTGCGACGCCGGGGCATTGGCATACCAGGTCGCGTATCCACCTATGCTGTACCCCTCCACGGAACCGCTGGCGCGATAGCCGCTCGCCAGACTGCGCGTCGAACTGTGGTTGTTGCCATAGCCCGCCATAAAGCCGACATGCCAGCGCTCAACGCCATCATGACTCCAGCGCGCCACGTCGCCGCCCAACTGCGCCAGATAGCGATTACTCTGGGTTGTCAGCTGGCCGCTACCGTCATGCCAGCCATTGTGGCCGCCGACCTGACGCAGCCACAGGCTGGTGACTTCCGGCTGTGCCGATAAGGCATCCACAAACCCAGGCTCACCCAGTCGGTCATGCAGACTCATCGTAAACAGAGTATTGGCCGCAGCGATATTCGCGGTGTAACTGCCCGCTTCCGGACGAATCACCGGCGCTGTTCTTTGCGTAACCGGCGTCGGCTCAGGTTTCGTGCCTGGAACGGGGGCTGGCGTGGGTTCTGGCTCCGGCGTTGGCTCAGGTACAACCGACGTCGCCTGGCTGGTCAGATACCAGTTTTCGCCCTTTTGCATCAGGGAATAATCATAAGCGCCCGCCACAATACGGCCCGACTGCACGAAATTGCCGTAAGAGGTCCCGCCGACATTGACAATTTCAATGCCTTCAACCGTTTGCGCGCCTTGTCCGCCCAGATTATTAATGGTGACGTACGTCGTGCCCGCCAGCACATCGCCGCCGACGCTCAATTTATTGCCCGGCGAGCTGTCATCTCCCAGTACACTGTTAAACATCAGCGTCCCGCCATTACCGGCATAATCGCCGGTCACCGTCAGGGTGTCCGTCACGTTGGACGCGGAAAAGGCGATGGTGCCGTTATTGGTCAACTGGCCGACAACCGAACTGCCGCTCATATTCCAGCGGCTGGTGCTATCCAGCGCCAGCGACGTCGCGGTATTGACTGCGCCGTTTAGCACCGAGGCCGACGTCAGCTCAATCGCCACGCTGTTAGCAACGTTTGTGGAGGTGATATCGCCATTTAGCTGGCTGTTTGCGGCCGTTAAAGTCACCGTACTGTAGAGGTTATTGGCGGGATCAATCGCATCCTCATAATGGCTAACGTTCATCAGCTGACCGTTGCCGCTGCTGACCGTAGAGTCATTTATCGTCAGCGCCAGTATCGTGGCATCGGCCTCGATCGTCTGCGCCTGCGCGCTTTGTAACGTCACATTATTCAGCGATACGCGATTGCTGAGCGTGGTGGAGTAATCATTCACATACAGCCCGACTGCCGCGTCGCCAGACGTCACAATCGTGCTGTTGCTGATATCCAGTTGCCCGTTACGGCTCCACAGCCCAAAACCTTGTTTGCCCGTGGTCGTCACATACACATTATCGGCGGTAATAGCCGAACCGGGATAGGCCAATAGCCCCGGCGCAAGTTCGCCGTGCGTAGTGATATCGCTGTTAGTCAGCGTTCCCTTCCCGGCTGTTGCGGCGAACAGGCCACCCCCGCCGATGCCGTGGGTGGTGATGGTCAGCTTATCGCCGGTGAGCTGCTGCTTTCCGCTATACAGCGCATAAGAATTAAAGCCTGCGGTTTCGAGGGTACTGTTAGCGATCGTTACCGTACCACGCTGCGCGTTCAGCGCGATGGCGCGATCGCCTGCGGTTGAAAGAGTGGCATCGTTTATGTTGACGGAGGAGTCAGTGGTGGTAACCCACACCGCATCGCTGTATTTACCCTGCGTCGCGTAGCGGCCCCCTTCAATATTTATTTTTGCCGCCTGATTGGCCTTCACCGCATAACTACTGTCGCCGGTTGTTGTGGCGACCGTATTGGTCAGCGTTACCTCACCCGCCGTGACGCTGATAGCGTCGGCGCTTTCGGTGGCGATGGCGCTGTCGCTGAGCTGAGCCATCGCGGAGCCTTGCGAGGAGGACCAGAGCCCATCCACCACCAGACCCATAGCATTGTTCTGAGCTACGATGCTAATATCGGAAAGCACGGCTGAGCTATTATTCGCAAGATAAATACCGCTGCCAACGTTGCCGCTGACGTTAATGTTCAGATTGTCGCCATTGAAGACGCTATCATCAATCCACGCGCCGCCGCCGAGTCCCCCGGAACTGGTGAGAAACAGCTGGCTGCCGTTAAATTCCGCACCATTTTTTGCCTGGATAATAAAGGCACCGCTTGTGTCATTTTCAAGTGTCAAATTTTCGAAATAGAGTTTTCCCCCATCAACGACAATAACGTTGCTATTTGCGGCGAAAACATAATTACTCGCAGCAAGATAAATCGGTAACGCGCAGAGTAAACGATGCCACTCACCCTGACTAAAGTGATAATGATCCATAATATAGCCTTTTAACTATTCCATTTATAAATACAGCGTATTTCTTTCATTACGCCCACAGCGAACGATATTTCACAAATCAAGAAAAAGCTCACTTTGACATTATTCAAAAACCTCTCTTCTGGTAATGACTAGAATTATTTCAGGATAACGCACAAGGAAGATCGTCAACAAAAAGATCTTAATGTACGCGTTTAAATTCTCTGTTTTAAGACAGATTAAGATTTATTAAAGAAGCTTCAGCTCTACCTTTTCAGACTCCACGTCGTAACGACCATTCATACACAAATCTACAGGGTGGGGCTGCCAGTTAATTAGCCCCCGAATCTCAAACGCAATAACGGCATATTTCGCCATCTGCTCCTTTTTCTGCAATGAACGCACCAGCAATGTTTCAGGGATAATACGTGGTTCGAAGCGAATGATAGCCTTACGGATAGCCTGCTCGATAAGCTGCCAGTTATTACGATTTTCATGGCTGCCGATCAACGCCGGAATACCATAATTAAGCACGGATTCTGTCACTGCTTTATAGCGTTGCTCATTGATCGTGTCCTCGATGTTGGTATGATTAATTAAATCAGTAATATCTTTCTGAACCAGCTGACGTATCGTTTTAACGTCGACAGGCCGGGCGCGATCGTGAAGGCTTTTAGGTTCGTCATCCTGTAGCCGCTCCAGAAGAGCAGGCAGATAGCGGCCTCCTCTGTTTAACGACTTATTTGAAGACAATCTCACCCACCTCCATGATCGAATGTACACAGCAGTCGGTAATCAATACCTTACGGCCATGACCGAGAATGAGCAGATCGGATAGCGTGGACCACTCTGTCTTTGATCCCAGCTTATAATTTTGCTCATCATCCGTCGTAATCGGGTAGCGTGCCGGAATGAAGCCAAAATATTTTTCCCCCGCAACGTTAACGGATGCCTGCGTCCAGAGAAGGTCGAGGAGATCTTTCGGTTTTGAAACGCGTAATTGTTGAACTTCAGAAAAAGGTAGCCAACGATATCCTCCGGCACAAATAAATTCACACACTGGTCCAAGACGGCCATCGCTGTCTGCAATCCAGGAAAATTCGCCCAAAGTATCACTTTTGCCACGGCTTTCCGGCGCAAGTTCAAATGCTTCAGAACGCGTCATATCCGATAACTCCCTATTGCCCTGGCAATATTGTCCGTTCGCCTCATGTAGTTTCACCATCCACTGCGGCATATCGCCCTGCAACGTTGCGGCCAGACGCTCGCCCGCTAAAACCTGCGTGCGCTGCATTTCACTGAAGACGAGGTTTTTATATAGCTCACACTGTTTTTTCATTTCCTCGTCAAGCAGCGATAAGGTCTGCAATTGCAGTAACGCGCTATCCCATGCACCGTCAACGCAATACAATTTAAACAGCACTTCCCGGGCTTTAAGATCTTGCGGAAATGACTTCACCCGGGTAAGAACCTGCGCCAGCAAGTCTTTCAGAGAAGCGGTTTTTAATGTCTCATTTAATGTCGTAATATCCTGCATAGTAGTAACTCCAGTTATCAATAGTGTGAATCCAGGCCAATCTTGTGGAAATCACGGAACACCAGTTCCGGAACCTGATATGTTCCTTTTGCCACGATATGCTCCGGTGAAAGAGATTTAAGTAAATCGACTTTTTCTTCTTCGACAAATATATCGTCCAAGACACCGCTGTTTTCAAAATCAGGCCAGACCTTTTCCATCAGAAAAGGTCTGTCGACAATACATTCCGTTAAGGTCTTTTCTTTTAGGCTTTCTTTTACGCGGTCAAATTGATTATCGGTTTTGATAAGATAAGCCGCTTCATTGCTGACGTTATCGTAGTAATGACGTCCTTGCTCTTGCCAGATAAGAAAGCGTTTGTACTCGATTTCAAGCACTTTCAAAACATCATGGCTATTCCTGTGCGCGATGACATTATTGAAATAATGCAGGTCATTTATATAACTGCCCCCGTTCGGCAAAATCTCCTCAACTTCCGGGATGTTATCCGCCGCCTGCCGGGCGCTCTCCGCACCGATAAATGGCAAAACCCCCTGATGCGTTAGCGCGTCGGCCTCCTCAGTGGTCACCTCCAGCTTAAAGTGGCCGATCTGAAGATGACTACCGACGCGCAGGGGCTGGCTTTCGCCATAGCAGAGCTCCACGCCGTCCAGCAAACAGATGGCGCTGACACAAAAGTTCCGCATGACCGGACGGGTTAAATGCCAGTAAAAAGCCACCGCATCTTGCCCCTCCGGCAGCTGGCTATGAGGTCCAAAGACCCCGCGACTTACCGCTAACGCGATGGCCCACTCCGCCGTAATACCTTCCTGCAACGTCACGGGCTGGCGCGATACCGGCCATTCAAAACGAAACTTCATCGCGTTAACCGATGTAGACATCGGCAGAACCCGTTACGACAGCCGCACCGCACCCGGTTACATCGCCCAGCCTTGCAGCCGGTACGCCGTTAATAAAGACCGTTCCGGAGCCGACGGCGACGGGCGCTGCGCCATGAAACAGCGCGCATGGCGCGATACTAACGCCCACCATCGCGGCTGGAATGCCATTAACGTAGACATTACCCGACCCGGAACATAAGGCGCCACCGTGAGAGGTAGCATCTCCGACACGTGCTGCGTTTTGCATATTTCACTCTCCTTTGAAAATACCAGGTGACGACGACAGGCCTTCGCCGTCAGATGCACATTAAGGTTCAGGAATTGCGTTGCCTGTCTCCGTCGGGGTTTCCGTTGGTGTCTCTGTTGGGGTTTCCGTCGGGGTTTCCGTTGGCGTCTCCGTCGGAGTTTCCGTTGGCGTCTCCGTCGGGGTTTCCGTTGGCGTCTCCGTCGGGGTTTCCGTTGGCGTCTCCGTCGGGGTTTCCGTTGGCGTCTCCGTTGGGGTTTCTGTTGGCGTCTCCGTCGGGGATTCCGTTGGCGTGTCCGTTGATGTCGTAGGCGCAGGCGTTGGCGTCGGAAGCAGCGGTAACGGAAGCACAACGCCAAACAGCGATGGAATCGCAGGCAGGCCCGGCAGGCCAATCATTGCGCCACCGCCCCCACCGCCGCCGCCGCAGTTATCGCTGCAGTCGCCAGGGTTAAGCTCGACCGTGCCGCCCTGAATAATGACCTGTTCGGAACCGACGATTTTGATCTTCTTCGCCGAGAGCACCAGTTCACCGCCTGCAGTGAGCGTCATCGCCCCTCCCGCAACGGTGGTGCTTGCGCCGCCGACAGCCAGCGAGTGATAGCCGCCAACGGTCGTCATAAACGCGCCGCCGACGTTAATTCCCTTTGCCAGCGCAACGTTATCGGTCTGGCCTCCGCCCACCTGAATGGCCAGCGCGCCGCCGATGATGGCGCTACTGTTGCCGACCACATCCGACATATAGTTCGCGCCAACGAACAGATTTCGTGACAGACCGACATTCACGTTGGAATTCATGCCGATGGTCTGCTCCTCGTTTTGCTTGGTTAAACGAGTCATATTGCGCTCGGCCTGTTCCCAGTACTGCTCAAGCCCGGGCTTATCTTCAAAGCGAATGCCGTTAAAGTTGCTGCGCCCACCGCCAACGGTGCGGCTAACCAGCCCGCTCTGCGTAGCGTTCACCGGCAGATCCCACGGCGGCATCGTTACGTTGTTGTACAGGCTGCCGATAATCAGCGGTCGGTCAGGATCGCCGTTAATAAAGTCGACAATCACTTCATGGCCGATACGGGGAATATAGATCCCGCCAAAGTTATTTCCGGCCCAGGCCTGGCTCACACGTAGCCAGCAGGAGTCGGACTCCCGGTTTTTACCGTAGCGATCCCACAAAAAACGTACCTTTACGCGGCCATATTCGTCGGTCCAGATCTCTTCGCCATCAGGACCCACAACGATAGCCGTTTGCGGTCCGCTGGTTTTCGGCCTGGGCACCGTCATCGGGTGGCGATAAATCTTGGTGGTTGGCTGAACGGTAAAATCGCAGTGATAACGGAATTCGTCCACGTCGGTCACCTGATTAATCTCTTCCACCACCAGATGGCTTCGCAAAATCATGTATTCGCGGTTCGCTTTCTCGACGGGGTAATTCACCAGTTCAAAATCGCACCCGCAGGCAATTCCGCGCAGTTCACCGGAACCTTCGCAGCGTGACCCCAGCGCCCCGCGTTCTTCCATTCGTACCCGCGCCAGCTGCTCACCGATATTGGGCTGCTCGTAATCGCCTGGCCAGTGGAAGATCTCCATCTCGTTAAAACTGGTTTTACGCGGCTTGCTGTCCAGCGCCATAATATCGGCACGTGATTTCGTAAAATCATAATCATTGGTGACCCATTTCCCGGAGGTAATGGTTTCCTGAAAATGAAACTGGCTGATATATTCCTGGTCCATCTTCGGACGATCGGCTGCGTACTGAACCACATGATAAGCTTCACTCGGGAAACGTTTATGCGCCCCGACGTTATCCACCAGAATCAGTTTGTGGTACTGTTCGGCATGTTCAAAGAACCAATAAATCCCCCACTCTTCCATTAACCGTTCAATAAAATTAAAGTCGCTTTCACCATACTGAACCTGGAAATCCAGCAGCGGATAGCTTCCCGCCAGCCTTTTTTCTAACGGGAAATTGTAATCGCCTAACACCTCATCAATAATATCCACCACGGTTTTTTTCTGGAATATTTTAAAATCCGTAGTCAGTTCTGCCAGATGCAGCCATGGGCGAATCACAATTTCATAGAGCGCCTGATTACTATCGCGTCCGATATAACGCGCACGTTGCACAATTCCTGATATTTCCCGGGTATCTTTACCAATGGCAAAAATATCCCCCAATCCGTTACCATCCAGTTCAATGGTGACGGTCATTTCTTTGCCGATTAATGCTTTTAAATCGACATTCGATGCGGCCTGCCAGGGAATTAAAGGGTTAGCCGGGGTTTTAGCCGTAATCACATAGGAGTACAGGGACGACAGCGCCTCTTCGCCATCCAGCTTAGAGATAACCAGAGCGGTATCGCCCAGCAATAACGGCATCGCCGGACTGCTTAATGTAATAGTACGTGACATATAATCACCTGATACGTTGTGAATCTAATATTTTTCTATGCCGACTTTCCCGCCATAACCATACTCCTGACTCGTTTAACAGGCAGTCAGGCCAGTTTTTCCATGGCATAACGTCAACACCATCGCTATTTCGGATACAATAGTCTTCCCGTGATCCCTCCCTGAGTAAGGTCTGCGAACGAATTTTAAAACGCCATGCAGGCGTCAGCGCAAAAGACTCCCAAAAAGGAGAATAAGCACGCTGTAATGCCGTGCGCCATTGCCGTAGCAATGGTGTGTTGCGGGCAGAAAAATCATTTTCCTGGATCATATTTAAAATTCTACTCATCCAGAATGTCAGCGAAAATTCAGCCTGCATGTTCTTATTCAGCCACCGGTGGGAAACCGGGCTGTAGATCCCAATAAGCGTTTTTTCCCCTTGTTCATTACAAAGAATCTTACACGCCCCGACGTAATGGTATTTTTCCTGTGCAGTGCTGGACGATATAACAAAACACCACGGATAAGCCGTAGACAAATAGTCGTCTGTCATTGCCGTCGCCATGTTTGACAGAATTTTTTGAGAAATAAAAGCCTCCGTCTGGCGCTGTTTTTTTCTCTTTCTGCAAAACGGACTGGCACGCGACTCACCACCAAGTAAATACAGCCGTAGAGACATTTTTCCCTCGGATTTTAATATTCGCCAGGGCAGCGGAAATCTTTCAACATCTCCACGACCAGTTGATCTTTGAAAGTTATCCCTTCGATCGCAAGGTCCGCACGTCTGGAGTCCAGCGAATAACGCAAAATCAGTTCATCAGAACCGGTTAAGGAAATATCGCGGGCGCTATCCAGCCAACGTAAAAGCGACCAGGGACCGCTAAACGTCAGCGACGAATTCCCGGTTGCGCCCCCTGGAGCCATGTACATCGTCGTTTTTGATACGGCGCGCGACGTCGGCCAGACGATCGACGCCGATGAAACCGGTCCGTGCGCATAATTCACCTGCTGGCCGTCAAAATTCATATTGAGCTGCGTAATCGCCGGATCCAGATGCTGAACCGAAATATCAAACGCGAGCGCTAATTTTCGGCCGTTCTCTCCCTGGAAAAAGGCTTCGCGAATTTCCGCCGCCTGCTCAAAAAAAGCCAACATATTCGCATCATCCGTCCCGACATCGCCTTTATAGCGCCACGGCTGCGAAGAGGTATCGACTTTATTGGCGAGGTGTTTTTTGTAATATTCGTCAACCAGGCCGCCCACCGCGAAAAAGCGCTCAAAGTCCGCGCGTTTCACTTCACGCGAGGTATCGGCAAACGGATAACGTTCCTTCAGGGTGGCGCGGCAAACCTGCCCGATGCTCTCTTCAATCCCTTCATTGCTTCTGGCGATAGCCTCCTGACTGGCGTGATGGTAAACGCTGTCCAGCAGCGGCCCCACCAGCTGGCTCAGCGGATCGGGCCAGGTGCGCGATTCGGCGCTAATTTTCAGGGCGGTATTCGGCAGCGACGGCGAGTTACCGTTTTTCAGCGCATCGTCGTAGATCACAAACAGCGTATACTGTTCGCTTAACGCCTCCATCAACTTGCCAAGTTCCGCGCCGGTCATCGCCGGGCTTCCCTTCTGCGTCAGTTCCTGCCTGCCGGTGGCAAATTCCCTCAGCGGAGCGAACTGGTTATCAACCCGCTCCCTGAGCAACTTCTTTTCCATGCTGGCATAAGCGAGACTCACCTTCTCCGCCGCATTCAGAATCCGGCCTTTAGTGCTGACGTTATCAGGCAGCGATTTTTCATCGTTTTTCGCCAGCGTCGTCTCCTTTACGATGCGCTGAATGAGATTCACCAGCGGCGAATGGGAGGCGCTGAGCGTACGCAGAATATAGATATTTGCCGCGACGCCTGCGCTGCCGTAATCCTGCGTGATCACATTCTCTTTAATACGAATATTGCTCAGAAAATCCTGCCAGCGCCGGGTATATTCATCCAGATAGAGGGCGAGAATTTGCTGCTGCACCGGGTTAACCAGCGTGCCGTCGCTGCCGACCGCCACCTTTGGCGGCGCGGCGTCCGGCTTCGCTTTCCCCAGCACCCAGGCATCCTCACGCTCTAACAGCATCAGCCCCGGACCCATTTTTTTTTTTAAACGCCTCATAATAGCCGGCGCGGGTAAAAAGGCCGGGAATGGCGCCTCCACCATACTCATCGCTCAGGGTAAACAGGTCGCCGCCCTGGGATTTCGCCATTTCACCGAGAGTTAAATCCCCCGGCGTATCCTGCGCCAGCGAGGCTTTGATACGCCCATAAAGACGGCTGGCTAAGTCTTCGCGTTCCAGCATCGCCCGCGCATATTTCACCAGCCCTTCATCCGCCTCCTGACCAAAACGCCGCCACTCAGGCACCGCAAAAAGCCGGGTCAGATGCGAGACAAAAACCTGTCGCTCTTCATAGGGCTGGAGCTTGCCGGTTTGCTCCCACACTTGGGTAATGCTGACGATCATCTCTTGCTGATCGAACTTGCCCTGACCGGTAACCTGCAGATAGAGCTTTAACAGGTTGTAGATGCGCGCCGCGTCACCGCTTTCAATCGCCTCCTGTAACGACACCGCCACCTGCTGCTGGATCTGCGGCAACAGCAGCCGTTGCAGGAGATAGTGATAGAGCGAATCCGATGCCGTCGCCACATCCGTGCCGGTATACAGCCCATAGCGCCACGACAATATCGGGTTCAACACATCCAGCGTGCCGTAATCCGGCAGCGAGTGTGAAAGGGCCAGCAGGCGCGGCAGCATGACGTCATTCGTCGCTTGGTTGAAACGGTTAACTTCGCCGCGCAGCGCGGCGACTTTCGTCTCGATGGCATCCAGATAACCGCTGTTGTTGCGATAGCTGTTACAGAAGCCGTTCAACAAAATAAAGGCGATCGCCATGCATAGCGTATGGCCAAGGAAGCGTTGCAGGCGGTACTTTGACTGGTTAGCCTGGTTATAGCGCGCCAGATGCAGATCCTTAACGATCACCTCGCTAAAGGGTTGTTTAAGAAAATATTGCCGCCCGTAAGAAACATCGTTAACCAGAAAATCCTGGTCGTCTGACTTCGCGCTCAGCGACGCCATCACCTCCGGCGACTTATGCCCGACATAGTTGGCCCAGTGACCAATCACGCTCTGGTTATTCAGCAGGTTAAAATCGATCGGCTGATGGCTGCTGCTAAAATAGATACCGCGCAGCTGGGTATAGCTTTGCGTTTCATCGTAGCGGGAGGCAAAAAAGATGTTATGCGCCACTTCCGCAACCATGCCGGAAAGCAGGTGAAAGTCCTGCGGCAGCGCGTACATCTTTTTCCGATCCCGATGGTCGTACTCCTCCTGCTGACGCACGATCATCTCTCGCTCCAGACGCTCCTCAAGCAGGGAGAACTCTTCGGCGATCTGGCTACGTAGCCCCGGGACGGAAACGCTTTTGGCGTCGCCATAAGGGAACGTCACGCCCCAGACCTGCTCGCGTTCCTGATCGGTCAGGATCCTGAAATATTCGGTAAAGCCCGGTAACTGATCGAGTTTCGTCACCAGCACGTATACCGGAAAACGCACGCCGAGCGTCTGACGTAGATCCTCAATTTTTGCCCGCAGGCTGGCCGCCAGCTCAAACAGTCCGGCTTTATTGCGGCACATCACGTCGGCGGCGGAAAAGGACAACACCACGCCGTTAATCGCTTTGACCGGACGGTATTTTTTCAGCGCTTTCAGGAGCACGCGCCACTCGCTGAGGTATGTTTCCGGCTCGCTGATGTATTTCCCGGACGTGTCAAGCCAGATAGCGTCGTTGGCGAACCAGCACTCGCAGTTGCGGGTGGGTGAGGCAGGCTTCCCGACCTGATTCAGCTGCTCCGGCAGCGGGAAATTCTGACCGGACGCCAGGAGCGCTGACGTTTTGCCAGCCCCGGCGGTCCCGATCATCATATACCAGGGCAGTACATCCAGCGGCTTACGCGCCAGGATCGCGCGCTGGAAAAAAGACAGCGTACCGTGGCTTTTATTCACGTAGTTGACCGCATTGCTAATGGCCGCCATCACTTCCTGGCTGTTATCGTCCGCGACCGGCCCCTTATTGCGGGCAAACTTATTAAGCAGCGCCGGGTTGTCTTTCAGCGCCAGCAGTAATAACCATAAGCCGTATAACAACGCGACCAGCAAAATAGCGGCAACGATCGCCAGCCTGACGCTCACCGGCGCAACAGGCCAGCTTTCGCCCACCAACAGGAAGGGGCCAAATACCCAGACAATGACGCACAGCGTCGCGGTCAGCGCAATAAACGCGGGCCAGCCCAGCCAGAAACAGGTCAGACAAAACGCCGCCAGCAGAATAAAAATAATGCGCGACTCTATACTTTGCAGAGGACGAGAGTCACCAAATCCAAAATACGGCCCCAGGAACCAGATGGCGGCGATCAGTAACGCGACACCAGACACAATCAGCAGCGTCTTCATAAAGCGCGTGGTGAAGACTCTATTTAAATAAGACATTGTCGTCCTCGTTAATACGTGACAAAAAACTCGACACGGCGATTCTTCGCCCTTCCCTGAGCCGTCGCTTCGTTCGCCACGGGTTGACTACTCCCCACGCCACGGACTTTCACTTTGCTCTCCGGCAGCCCGGCCGCAATAAAATATTGCGCCACTTCCGCCGCGCGTTTTTCCGACAGCGCAACGTTATTGGGCAGGCCTGGCCGACTGATCGGGGTGGCGTCCGTATGGCCGACAATCAATACGTCGCCGTTCACGCGTTGGACTTCGCTGGCGATACGTTCAATAACTTTCACCATCTCCGGCTGAACGCGGACAGAGCCGGACAGGAACAACGCATCCCCTTTCAGCACCACTTTGCTCTGCTTCTGGTTCTCATCCACGCTGAGAAGCTGCTGCCTGATTTCGTTACGCAGCAGCACCGCCAGCTTCAGACGCATGGCAGGTTGCACCACGGGCACGCTGAAGTTTTGCATGGCATAGATGTCATTAGTGATGCCGTCACTGCGCGACAGTAACCAGAATTTGCACCAGAGAAACGACGACACCACCAGTACGCCAGCGCACAGCGCGCTTAGCCGCACGGGGATCGCCAGCTTCTCGCGCGCCGCAGGTCCATGCGGTTGCAGCCCATGCGGCGACAGCGCGGGCGGCGTGGTGTTTCGCGTGCTTTGGATCAGGGTCAACAGACGCTGGCGAATTTTGCTGAGCTGGCGGTCGCCATCTTCAATAATGCTGTAACGCCCTTCAAACCCCAGCCCCAGAATGCGCAGCAACACCTCCAGCACATCCGCGAATTCAGTGGGATTCATGGAGAGACGGCCAACCAGCAGAAAGAATTTATTCCCTCCGTCGTTATCTCCTTCAAAGTGGTTCAGCAGGTTACTCTGCGACCAGCCCGCTTCAAGCCCCCATGCCGTGGTATGCGCCGCCTCATCAAGCGCGGTACAGAGGCAATAACGCACGATCGCCATCTTTTTCCACGGAATATTCACCTCGTCACAGACAACGCCGAACAGCGTGATCTGACTTTTGAGGGTGTTTTTGAGGATTTCGACATGGGTAATATCGTTAATCTGCTCCGGCATATCGCCAAGCGCGCGCAGTAGCGGTTGCGCGGCTTCCAGCAGCGGATTTTCCGCCGCCTTCACGCGTAAGATCCGCTGCTGCACGCTTTCGCTTTTCAGTGCGTGTTCACCACGCGCCGTATGCTCGCCAACAGGCCCGGTTTCCTCTTTCGACGTCGCTTCCGGCTCCTGTATCCACTCCCCCTGTTCATCCAGCAGGAACCTACCCAACGCCTGCGGCGAACTCCCCTCATCCTCCGCCGGTTCCGCGGAGAGTTGCAGGTTAAGATCGTCTTTCATCAGTTCCTGATTCCCCAAAGTTCCATCTTCAGGCCAGGGAACTCACCCGCAATATGCAGCGCCAGCGCGCCGATGCCTGAAATCTTGTCCCAGAAAGGCCCCTTTTTGAGCAGTTCAAAATAGACGTAACCCGTGCTGTACGGGATCTGACGCGGCGGTACCGGCAGCCCTTGCAGCGCCAGGCCCGGCAGGTGCGATCGAACCAGTTCATGGAGCTGTTGCGGCGCGCTGATTTTGGCCTGCGCCTGGAATTGCTGCAGCAACACATCCATCGGCAGCTGCGCATGAACCGCCAGCACCAGGTTTGAGAACGAACACAGTTCGTTCGGCAGCATCGAGGCAGCCCAGACGCCGTTGCCTTTGGCCTGCAGGTCAATAAGCTGCCCGGCCCGCACCAGGATCTGGTTAAGCAGGTCATGCACATCGTCGACCAGGGGACGAATGGAAGGATAAAGGCTGGCGTGGTCATAGCCCGGCGCGCTCCTGGGACGACGCGTTTTGGTGCGCACAAAAGTCGAAAGCTCACCGGCCAGCTTCGCCAGCTCTTCGTAAAGCATGATAGGCGGGAGTTCCGGAATATGGCGCAGGTGATCGAGAATCGGCTCGTATTTATTGAAAATCTGCAACAGCAGATAATCCGCCACCTCCGAGCTGGCGCTGGCCTTGCCGTCGGACGCCGACAGGCGGTGCGCCAGCATCCCGGCACGCATTTTGACCAGGCCATTAAGATGGGTAAGCCATTCGCTCAGCAGCGGATTCGCCGCATAGCCGGTGACGGGCGGGATATAATCGTCCAGATGCAACAGCACGCTGCCATCAGGCTGAATCGCCTTGACGCGGGTCAGCGGCAGGCCAATCCACGATTCGGTCATTTCCGTTTGCGACATCAGCCTGAGCCGCAGTTTGGCCAGTTGAACCGGCTTCGGCCCCTGGCGAATCGCGTTGGTGTCGCACAGTTCCGTCTCCTGCGCGCGAAAACGCGCCAGCGAACTGACGTCATGCTGGCTGAAGATAGTTTCATCGCTATTATCAAGGCGTAACGGTACCGCCAGATAAATCGTCTTGCCCAGATGTTCCGGCAAAATCGTTAGCGGCTCGGGTAAATCGGCGTGATCGGGCACATCAAACGGCGTACCGTCCGGCAATACGCCGCGCGCGGCACGCAGCACCAGCTTGCCATACGACAGCGCCTCGCGGTCGATTTCATACTGCGAGAATCCCCAAAAAAAGGGGCTCAGGGTCGATGCTCTTTTATGTGCGTAGTATTCAAAATAGCGTTCTTGCTGTTGAAAAAGCTGCGGACGAAGAAACAGCCCTTCACTCCAGACGACTTTATTCGTTCTCACGGTTTAATCCATTACTTTAATTGTTATTGCTGTTTTCTGGAAACGCGCATTCAGCTCAAGCGAATCATCGCTAAAGAAACCCGGTCGCCACCACGATTTTTTCTTTACGGGCAAATCCCAACTCGCCAGCCAGAGAGAATAATTAAGGCTGCGATAGGCGCCAATGAAAGCAAGACTGCGTGTAGAACCGTCTGGTTTAATCAGAATGGTGCGCGACTCTCCGGGTTGTAAAATCGCTTCATAGACTTTTGACGCTGCCGCCTGTACACGTTTACTGGTCCCCTCAACAATTTCATAAAAGTCCGCATTGGTTAAAGCATCCAGATCCTTGACGTTATAAATAAATATATTGAGTGGCGCCGGTTCGCCCATTTCATTTGGGTTAATATCGCTTGCCGCCAGCAGATTTATTTTTATTGCATCGCCATCGCTCGCCGGACGGCTGCTTCCACTACAGGCGACTAAAAAGAGTGACAGTAAAAAAACGGTTGTTCTCTTAAGTACGCGTTTTATTTCTTTTCCGCTAAGCATACGTTTCCACTCAATCCATCCGAACGACGCCATTGTGAGAAGAGTTTTGTCGCCGTAGCGGCAAAACTCTGTCTGTAAACCTGGCGTTAATTAGCTGCGCAGGTTAGCTTTTACGTCATAACTGGTAGAAATTACGCCAGATTTCGCGCCTTCGGCGTTCTGCATAACGTAATCCTGGGTCAGTTTGGTGAAGGCGAACGTCACGCGTTCACGCGGGCGTGTTTCGTCTTCGTTGGAACCTGCCGTTTCAACGCGGGTAATAATGACATCGGAGAATTTAATGGTCAGATATTCCAGCGGATCGCCGCCAGCTTTACGAACCACAAACTGAATGTCTTTAATATGCTTACCGGACAGGCAGTAGCTCAGAAGATTCGTACTGGCCTTATCGACATAGTGCTCGAAGCAAAAATCTTCAACCGTTGCTTTACCTGCGCCGCCGCCGGAACCGCTGTGCATATTTGAACTCTGCGCGCTGGCCCAACGCCAGGACAGCACTTCGATTTCATTTTTATGGGAAGCATCAAGAGATTCGCCTTCGATGCCATCAATTTTAATAAACATATCCTGAGCCATACGATTTCCTTAATTAGCTCTTATTAACAACGTTACTTAAACGGTAACGAACGAAATGAAGACAAAATATTTTGTCTTTTACAGCGCGCAGAGATCCCTGCGCAACCGCATTTTTATAAGAATAATAAAGTTATTATTCTTATAAATTCATTGACTGAATTACGCCACGTCTTTCAGCGACGGTAATTTAGCGACCATGCGTAAAGAAACGGTCAGACCTTCCAGTTGGAAATGAGGACGCAGGAAGAATTTCGCCTGGTAATAACCCGGATTGCCTTCCACGTCTTCCACCACCACTTCCGCCGCCGCCAGCGGACGGCGCGCTTTGGTTTCCTGCGATGAGTTCGCCGGGTCGCCATCGACATAATTCATGACCCAATTGTTCAGCCAGCGCTGCATATCTTCACGCTCTTTGAACGAACCGATTTTGTCGCGCACGATGCACTTCAGATAATGTGCGAAACGTGAACAGGCAAACAGGTACGGAAGACGCGCGGAAAGATTGGCGTTGGCCGTGGCGTCCGGATCGTAATATTCCGCTGGTTTCTGCAATGACTGCGCGCCAATAAACGCCGCGTAATCGGTATTTTTACGGTGAACCAGGGGAATAAAGCCATTCTTCGCCAGCTCCGCCTCGCGACGATCGGAAATTGCGATTTCCGTCGGGCATTTCATATCCACGCCGCCATCGTCGGTCGGGAAGGTATGACAAGGCAGATCTTCCACCACGCCGCCGCTCTCTACGCCGCGAATCATGGTGCACCAGCCGTAATGCTTGAAGGAACGGTTGATGTTGACCGCCATCGCATACGCAGCGTTAGCCCAGACGTATTTGCTGTGATTCGCGCCGTCGGTATCTTCTTCAAAATTAAAGTTATCTACCGGGTTAGTGTTGATGCCGTAAGGCAGACGCGCAAGGAAGCGCGGCATCGCCAGACCGATATAACGAGAGTCCTCAGACTGACGCAGGGAGTTCCACGCGGCATATTCCAGGTTCTGGGTAAAGATTTTCGTCAGATCACGCGGGTTAGCCAGCTCCTGCCAGGAGTCCATCTGCATAACGGATGGCGACGCGCCGGTAATAAACGGCATATGGGCGGACGCCGCCACCTTGCCAATCGAGGAGAGCAGATCCACATCCGGCGCGCTGTGATCGAAATGGTAATCCGCCACCAGGCAGCCGTAAGGTTCGCCGCCAAGCTGACCGTACTCTTCTTCGTAAATCTGCTTAAATAGCGGGCTTTGATCCCATGCGATCCCTTTGTAGCGCTTCATGTTGCGACGCAGGTCATCCTTGGAAATGTCCATAAAGCGCAGCTTCAGCTTCTCATCGGTTTCGGTGTTGTTCACCAGGTAGTGCAGGCCGCGCCAGGCGCTTTCCAGACGCTGGAACTCTTCATGATGAAGAATCAGGTTAATTTGCTCTGACAGCTTAAGGTCAATCTCCGCGATAATCGCCGCGATGTTTTTATAAGCATCGTCAGCCATAGTGATCGAGGTAGAGAGCGCCTGTTCCGCCAGGGTTTTCACCGCCATTTCGACCGCCGATTTCGCCTGCTCGGATTTCGGCTTAAATTCACGGGTCAGTAACGCATTAAAATCATTTTGCGTGGTGGCCTGCGGCGCGGCCTGCTTATGGTTTTGTGCTTGAGTTGCCATTTTTATCTCTCTGATTCACATTCAGGACGCGACTTCATCAGCCCGTTCAGGTTTTGGCGCCGATGCCAGGGTGTTCAACAGCGACTTGTCATTCAGTACCTTCATCACCAGGCTCTCCGCGCCTGCTTTACCGTCCATATAGGTCTGCAGATTGGCGAGCTGCGTACGGGCTTCAAGCAGCTGAGATAACGAGTCAACTTTGCGGGCAATCGCATCCGGAGAAAAATCATCCATGCTTTCGAAGGTCATATCGACCATCAGTTGCCCTTCACCCGTTAAGGTGTTCGGCACCGCGAACGCGACACGCGGACGCATGGCTTTCATACGCTCGTCAAAGTTATCAATATCGACACTCAGGAATTTGCGGTCTGCCACAGGCGGCAGCGGCTCCAGCGGTTTACCGGATAAATCCGCCAGCACGCCCATCACGAACGGCAATTCAATTTTCTTTTCACTGCCATAGATTTCTACGTCGTACTCAATTTGTACGCGCGGCGCACGATTACGTGCGATAAATTTTTGTGAGTTACTCTTGCTCATATGGATATATACTCTTTAATCACCGTTTATGTATAAATCATGACTGGTCTGATAATTAACGTTCAGATAATTCGCTGATTCCACTCCCTGTTATTTATAAACAAGCTCGACTCCCGATACCGTCTGGACTTTGCCGGCAGTAGGCGCTGAGTCGCCCTTCGCATAATAGCTCGCTAAAAATCTATGGCTTAATGGGTCCGCCGTGGCGGAAATAAGGTAATCCTGTCCTGAGGTCGCATCATCAATAATGACCTGCGAGCTGTCTTCTTTACGTAATCTGATCTGAACATTTTTGCTCATATCCGGTCCTGTATCGTTAATAAGGTTTCCCGTCACGGTATCCGCGCCGGAGACGCTGCTACTGAAAAACACCGTTACGGTCCTGCTGGCCGGACACTCTTTTAAGGTGATATTAAAAGGTACGCTGCCCGCTTCGCTGCCATTGGTCCGCAGCGACATAACCGAAATTTTGGGCAATGTGACGACTTCATTATTACTACCATTATTAATCTCTACGACACAGGTTTCGTCGGTATAGGTGCCAGTAAAATAAACGTCCATTGAGTAATTAACGGCACAGACGCAGGTCGCCTGGCTTCCCAGCAGAGCGAGAAAGAGCGCTTTTTTGATCAATGGCATACCACCTCCACCTGCGTAATCGAACCGGCCGCTTTACTTATTTTTTTAGCGATATCATCGCTGGAATAAATCGTGCACAGGCGATCGCCAGATGCGTTTTTCACATATAAATGACTGTTCCCGGCCTGCCAGCCGCGAATAAACGCCATGCCGCCCTGTCCAATAATGCCCAGGCTATTATCCTGTTGGTCAAAAATATCCGCGCCGATAGGTAAAGGCTGCCCTTTCCGATCGCGGACAATTAATACCGCAGGCGCCCCCACCTGCGTTTTAATATTTACTTTCACCGCTGCGCCCATTCGCGGAATAACCGTGCTTTCGCTTTCCAGCACATCCACATTATCAGGCAGACCCACGGTGTTCACCGCAATGGTGTTTTCACGATAGGGCGTGAGCGACGGCACAACCGCAAAGCCGCGGGAATCGATGCGTGAACCATAGCCGTTCAGCATCCTCGCCCCTTCCGCGCCCGGCGCCTCAATCAATGCAAACGGCGCATCGCCCAGCCGCGGCCCCGCCGTAATGCCGCCGCTGTGCGCCACCACGCTGCCGCTTGCCGACAGCGAGAGCTGACGCGTCTTATTCCCCACCGACGCGGTCGCGCCCAACTGTCCTGACGGCGAGTTGTAATTCACGTTACCATTGAACGCCGTCTGCGTTGACGTATCCCGCGCTTTACTAAGCGAGGCGCCCACGCCGTAGCTCAGTTCATTCTGTATGCCCTGGCTACCGATGGCATTCATCTGGAATCCGCTGCCGCCGTTATTGTCATGCCTGGCGGTGGAGTAGACGGTACTGAATAATGGTTTTTCTGTGATGCTACTTCCCAGCGGCACGTTGACGGACAGCATCACATTATTCACGTTCCGGCCGTCGCTGTTATATGACCGGGAAGCCGACACCGACCAGGAGAAATAGCGCTCGGACTGGTTATACGAAACCATGTACTGGCTGGTCGACGGGCGATCGTCCCAGTAGTTATAAAAATTACCGGAAAGATTTATCCTGCTGTCGTTCCATAATGGCTGACCGATGCTCATGGTAAAGCGCTGCCGGGTGCGGTAATCCACCAGATAATCATTATTTCTGACGCCATAGCGCTCCAGCGCCGCATCGCGAAGGCTGTAAAATCCCGTTGATGAGTATCGGTAAGCCGCCAGCGTGACGTCTGTCGACGTGATATCCAGGAGCTTACTAAAACCAATATTAAAACTGTTGCCGGAGGAAACCTTGCCGCCGCCGAGTTCGCTGCGCGCGCGGGTCGCATCCAGCGATATGCCCCCCAACGGGGTATTAAACGCGTTCCCCAGCCCTACCGCAGCGTAGTGATCGGCCAGCTGACCACCGCCGTACAGGGTATACATATTGCCAATGCCATACTGATAAAAGCCCTGGGCAACCCCCGGTTCTTCGGCGAGCGCATCGTCCTGCAACTTGCCGGCGGTTACGCCAAAGCGATTAACGCCAGCGTGCAGCAACATCGGCGGCGCCGAAAAGGGCACGACCTGCGTCCGCTGGCGTCCATCCGCCTCCGTCACCGTCACCTGCAAATCACCGCCATATCCCATTGCGCCAATGTCGCTCAGTTCAAACGGTCCCGGCGGCACGGTAGTCTCGTATAGCGCCTGCCCCCGCTGCGTCACCTGTACTTTGGCGTTAGTTTCAGCGATGCCGCGTACCAGCGGCGTGTAATAACGTAAGCCTTCCGGCAGCATACGGTCGTCAGACTGTAGCTGGATCCCTCTCACCGTCATGCTGTCGAACAGATCGCCGCTGGTCGAGCTATCGCCCAGCGTCAGCTGACTTCTGAGCGCCGGAACGTCGCGCTGCAGATACGTCATGATGGAGTGGGTATGCGTTGATCCCGTACTGCTCCAGTTGGTGTTCAGCCGCTTGCGAAATCGCCAGTCATACAGGTTCAGCCCCATCATCAATCCCAGGTTGCCGCTGGCGGATCGATCGTTTTCCCCGCCGGAGTGATTGACGTTCTGCTGAGCATAGGCATTGGCGTTATAGTCCAGCACCCCCGCCAGGACGCCAGAATCCCACGAGGCAGGATCGGTATAACCACGCGGGAACTGCACTATATAAGCCTGCGGAATAATCAGATTGAGATAAAAATCGCCGGACAAATAATTCGCGCGCGCGCCTTCCCCCCACTCATCCACCATGGCGCATTGCCCGCTGTCTGACGCCTCAGGTTTGGCCGTCACCTTAATGCCCAGACGGCTCAGTTCGTCATAGGTGAAGCAGGGCTGGGCGCTAACATTGTCGTTCACGGGTTTAAACAGCACCTTACGCTGCCCCCGGCTCAGGCCATTGACGGCGACCTGCACCGTATGCTCCCCCGCCGGCGCCGGGTTACCCTCGTAAAAACGAGAAACATCAACGCTAAGACCGTGAATAAACGCGCTGTTAAATTTCACAACGTCGTTTTTATCGCTGGTTGCCCGCTCGCCAGTGCCGGTATGCGCCAACACGGAAACGCTGGCTCCTAAAGAAGCAATAAGAATATGGCGTATCACCGCCGCCATTTTCGATTCACGGATTGCGCGGCGTGCATGTTTTTTTATCTCTTTCGGCTTCACGTCCTTGTCTCCCCCACTACGCGGCTCAGTGTTTAATTATTCCTTTATTGACAGGGTGTTACCCGTTGAATGGGTCAATTGATATTTAACAACGCCGCCGTAATCGTTAATCAGGCGGACCTCAACGCTACTAATTGTTGCTGGCGTTTTATTTTTACTCTCCAGGACAAATTCTTTACTGCCAAACGGCGGGATCATATTCGCCACCAGAGGATATTGTGCGCCCCCTGAATAAGCGATCGCCGAATCAAATGAAAAGTAATAGGGTGTAGGGTTGCTCACTTTAATCCCCCGGGCCGGGCTAATGATTTCCCAACGCAGTTTTTCAAATTCACTGGCACTGCTACTCTTTAATGCGGTCGGACGATAAAATATTTTAATACGGGTTCTGAACGCCAGTTCCAGACGATCGGTGTCTTTTAACTTTTCATTCAGCGGCGGAATTTCCAGCATATTAAACCAGTACACCGACTCCCGATCCTGCGGCAACGGCATACCATTATAAATAAGACGTACACTCTGTCCTTTACCAGGCTCTACGCGATAAACGGGCGGCGTAGCGGTAAAGGGCACTTTAATATTATTAATGTCGGTGTTTTTATTGCCATCATCAACCCAGACCTGAACCAGTGTCGGTGTGTCATTTTTATTATTCGTTCTCACCGTTTGCTCTTTTTCAGAACCGGGAAAAATGACCCGAGTACCGAATATAGTCATCCCGGCAAGGGTACTGTGGGTTGCCAGTGAGAAAAAGAGAAAAGCATTTAATAATACTGCACGTTGATATTTCATAGTACTGCCCCGCAGGTAATACGGTCTGTCTGATAAATGGCTTAACAGGGGCGATTTCTCGCCCCGGATTTAATCCTGACGGCAATTACGGATACGCGATGGTATAAGCCGCCTGCGCGTAAACCTTACCTACAGAGGTCGTATCCGTCGCGTAGTAACCACCGTAGTAACGCATGGTTGCTGAACCGCCGGTCACGGTAGCAGGTGCACCGGTTTCACCCAGTTTCAACTGCTTCTCGTCAGAGTTATACAGACGCACCTGTACGTTCTCAGCAGCAGGGGTAGTCGCATCCCCCTTGAACTGGTTTGTCAGGTTGCCGGTTGCGCTATCAACGCCAGAGCTGCCGATCGCTTCAAAGTGCGCGGCCACCTTAGTAATACCGGCAGGGCATTTTTCAACGTTCAGGTCAAAACCTTTAGAACCTGCAGTGTCGCCTGACTTAGCCAGAGTCTGAATCGCAATCTTCGGCAGTTGTACCTGGCGATCAACAGAATCCGCGGCAATTTCACAGGTGCTGCTAATCAGTTCACCGTTAAACGTTACGGTACCCTGCGTGACGGCCAGTGCAGACGTTGATACGCTCGCCATCGCCAGCGCGCATAATGTTATTTTGAAAGTAGACATGACAAATTCCCTATATTAGCTTTATTCAAATTAAAACCTCACGACCCTAAGATCGCTCCTGGGTTATTACATATTTCCTGTAGATTAAATGTTTTGTTTTCCCTCCAGTTGCATCTCAATATCAATTTCCTTTTCTTCAGATAAAATGCACTGCATGGTTATTGTTTTATTTTTTGCCGGTTTGTCAGCCTGGGTTAAAAGTGCACTGCCTATCTTTGGTAAAATATTTTTCTCAATAAAGCGGATTAGCATCCTGGCGCCGGTTTCCGCTACCGGACACTGTTCAACAACGTGCTGGACCAATTCATCGCTGAAGTTAAGCGTCATCTCATACTGCGCTTTCGCACGCTCAGCGATACGGTTCAAATGAATTCTGACAATATGCTGCAGCGAATCCGTCGCCAACGGTAAATAAGGTATAACGGTGACGCGACCTAAAAACGCGGCCGGAAATATCTTCAGCAATGCTGGCTGTAGTAATTTCAGCAAGCCTTCTTCATCAGGCATGGTTTGCGGATCGGCGCAGGCGCTGCTAATAATGTCGCTACCGGCGTTACTGGTCAGCAAAATGACGGTATTGCGAAAATCGATCTGCCGCCCTTCACCGTCTTCCATCGAACCTTTATCAAATACCTGGAAAAACAGTTCATGCACATCGGTGTGCGCTTTTTCCACTTCATCCAGTAAAATGACGCTATAAGGCTTGCGGCGTACCGCTTCGGTTAATACGCCGCCTTCGCCATATCCCACATAACCCGGCGGCGATCCTTTCAGCGAAGAAACCGTATGCGCTTCCTGATATTCACTCATATTAATAGTGATCAGATTCTGCTTGCCGCCATAAAGCTGGTCGGCAATCGCCAGCGCGGTTTCGGTTTTCCCGACCCCGGAAGGGCCAACCAGCATGAACACGCCAAAAGGTTTTTGCGGATCGGCAAGCCCGGCGCGCGCGGTCTGAATACTCTGGCTCAGGCAGGTTAACGCATACGTCTGGCCAATGACTTTTTCCGCCAGACGTTGCGGTAGTTCCATGACGGCGCTGACGTCGTCTTTCAGCACCTGACCCACCGGGATACCCGTCCAGTCCGCCACGATCGCCGCCACGATGCTGGCGTTCACTTCCGTCTGCACCAGCGCCTTTTCGCCGCGGATCTCGCTCAGCGTCGCTTCCAGCTCATTCAAACGAGACTGCAGGTAACTGATTTTTTCCGCTTCCGGCGTTTGCGGATCGTCCACCGTGGCGGCAAGCAACTGCTGGCGGGTATCAATAATCGTCGCCACCAGTTCGCACTCCTGCGCCCAGCGCCGCTCCAGCGCCGTCGCTTCTTCTGCATGGTCGTCGATAGCGCGCTGAATCGGCTGAAGGCGTTTATCGTCCTCTTTGCCAAAGCCAATCGCTTTTTCCAGCATGGACAGTTCAGCCTGCGCCGACTGCTGATGGAATTTCAGCAGCTGTAGCTCGGTTGGCGGCGCGTGCTGCGCGACGGCGACCCTGGCGCAGGCCGTATCCAGCAGGCTGATCGCTTTATCGGGCAACTGCCGGGCCGGAATATAGCGATGAGATAAACGGACGGCGGCGCGGATCGCCTCATCCATGACCCAGACGCCGTGGTGTTTTTCCAGTACCGGCAGCAGGCCGCGCAGCATAGCGATAGCCAGATCTTCCGACGGCTCCTCGACCTGCAGCACCTGGAAACGTCGCGTCAGCGCCGGATCTTTTTCGATGTGGCGCTTAAATTCGCTCCAGGTTGTCGCACCGATGGTGCGCAGCTGCCCGCGAGCCAGCATCGGTTTCATCAGATTAGCGGCATCCCCGGTGCCGGCATTGCCGCCCGCGCCGACCAGCGTATGCACCTCATCAATAAACAAAATCACCGGATCGACTGATTTGGCGGCGTCTTCCAGCACCGCTTTTAAACGCGCTTCAAATTCACCTTTCATGCTGGCTCCGGCGGAAAGCGCGGTGACATCCAGCGTCAGCAGGCGAACTTTTTGCAGCGCGGGCGGTACTTCTCCGGCAGCTAACGCCAGCGCCAGACCTTCCACGACCGCCGTTTTCCCGACCCCCGCTTCCCCGGTGAGCAGCGGGTTATTCTGTCGACGACGCAACAGAATATCGATCATGGTATTGATCTCTTTATCCCGCCCCAGCACCGGATCAATTTTGCCTTCACGCGCCAGCGCGGTCAGATCGGTTGAATATTGCGCCAGTCCGCCGCTCTGCGTGCCCCCCATCGCGTTACTGGCTTCGCCCGGTACGCCCGCTTCGGCGGAAACCATTGCGCCGCCCGCTTCGCTCTCTTCCGCAGAGTCGCGAATAATGTAGCCAAGATCTTTGCTTAACTGTTCCAGCGGAATTTTTTCGAATACAGACGAAATGCTGAATAGCGCGCGACGTAATTCCATGGTGGTCAGCAGCGCCATCAACAAATGACCGCTACGAATACTCGTGTTCTGACACTCCAGGCTGGCAAATATCCATGCCCGCTCGATAGCCAGTTCAATATGATATGAAAAATCGGAAATAGAACTGGCGCCCGCCGGCAGGCGCGTTAATGCCTGAGCAAAATCACGTTCGAGAATTTCTGCATCAAGTTCAAAATGCCGTACAATATGGCGGATATCGCTATCCTGCTGCTGATAAATCTGATTTAACCAGTGAACCAATTCAACGTAAGGATTACCGCGTAATTTACACAGCGTAGTGGCACTCTCCACGCTTTTAAACAGGCTTATATTAAGTTTTCCGAATAGATTTTTTCTGGTAATCGCCACAACAAGACTCATCCCTTTTTAATTCGATGTCGTTTTCGGCCACTATTCCTGTAGTGAAACAGATGTTTACCTGCCTGCGCAGGTGTATTAACAGAGGCATCCTCTGGCTACTTCGCGTTAATACTAAACATAGTTGTCGATAAGGAAAATATTAAATCATAGCAACCGACAAAATTAAGAAAATCACTCAGAGGGGATTCCTAATTTCACCGGAGAGGATAAAAAATGTGATCGTGAAGAACGCATTTAATTCTAGAATCCGGCGCTATAAAAGCAAGTCGCGAAAATTGACGGGATGCAATGTGGAACACAACTTTCTAGATTATTATAACCAGGAACTGACGTTTGTCAGAGAAATGGCGCGAGAATTTGCTGAGCAGCACCCGAAGATTGCCGGGCGACTAGGGATGCAGGGGATAGAAACTGCCGATCCTTACGTAGAGCGTTTGATCGAGGCATTTTGCTTTTTATCTGCCCGAACGCAGATAAAACTCGATGCAGAATTTCCTAAATTCACCCAACGATTGCTGGATATTATCTACCCGAATTACAATGCGCCGACGCCGTCAATGGGGGTTGTTCAACTACAGCCGAATCTGAAAGAAGGCGATTTAACGCACGGCTACGTCATCCCCAAAAAAAGCACTTTTTACAGTCGGTTACTGCCAGGCGAAATGACGCGTTGCGAATTCAGGAATAATCAGGACGTCAGGCTGTGGCCGCTGGATATTGCAGAGGTGCGTTTAACCTCTGTCCCTCCGGATATTCCAGACCTGGAACTCCATCGCCTTAACCACCAGCAGTTAAAAGGCGCGCTGCGCATCAAGCTGCGTTTACAGGGTGATTTAGTATTCTCAGATTTGAACGGACTGGATGAGCTACCCATTTATATTCAGGGTGATGAACGCGTAGTATCGCATACCTTTGAATTGCTTCACGGCAGGCATGTCGCGGTGGTGGTTCGTAGCGGAGAGGGTGAAAATATTCACCATCACGTTATTGTCAACGACGCGTTAAAATTTGAAGGGCTGGCGCCAGATCAGAGCCTGTTGCCCTTGCAATGGAATATGTTCCACGGGCACACCCTGATACAGGAATATATCGCCTGCCGCGAGCGATTTTATTTTTTCTCGATCGCCCAGCTGGCAGCCGCGCTGGAAGAGAATAATACCAATGCAGTAGAAATTATTATTCTGTTAAACAAATTACCGCAGGATCTGGTGCCGCATCTGGACGCCTCGCGATTTTTACTGCACTGCACTGCGGTGATTAACCTCTTTCCCAAACGCGTGGACCGAATTGAAGTTAACCGCGCGCTGAATAATTTTCATATCGTGCCGGACCGCAGCCGCCCCATGGACTATGAAGTCTTTTCCGTCGATAAAGTCTTCGGCTTACAGGCGGAAACCAGCGAAGAGCTAACCTTTAATCCGCTCTACCAGACCCGACACAGCGACACCGGTAATTTTGGCCGTTATTTCTCCATCAGACGGGAAGTCAGGGTGAAAGAGGCGAGCCACCGTAAATATGACACCCGCACGCCTTACAGCGGCACGGAGATTTTTATTTCGCTGGTTGATCAACAGGAAGCGCCCTATAGCGAACATATTCGTTACCTGCTGGTTGACGCTATGGTAACCAACCGCGACCTGCCCCGCTTGCTGACCAGTACCGGCAACCTTGAGTTGACCATGTCAGACTCCGTTCCGATTCACGGCGCCCGCTTCGTCAGCTCGCCAAGCGCCCCGCGTTCGCCATTCGCCGTTGGCGAGGCGGCATGGCGGCTTATCCGTCAGCTTAGCTTTAACTATCTGCCTCTCTCCGGGATGGAACACGCCCGGGGCGGCGAATCGCTGCGTAATATGCTGCGCCTGTTCACCAGCTCTGCCGATACGGAAACCCTGACGCAAATTAACAGCCTAGTGGGGTGTAAAACCGAGCCCGTGGTGCGTCGCCTGTCAGAGGAGGGACTGCTGGTTTACGGGCGCGGCGTGCGTTGTAGTTTAACCGTCGATGAAGAGGGTTTCTCCGGCATCAGTCCGTATCTTTTTGGCCTGGTGATGGAAAATTACCTGGCGCGGCACGCGGCGATCAACATCTTTACCGAAACTGAACTGCACTCCATGCAGCGCGGCTTAATCGCACGCTGGAACGCGCGTCCCGGCAGACGAGGCGCATTATGAAAGCGGTTGACGCCTGGTTTGATGACAGCAAGCCCTGGGAAGCGGGTTTTATTAGCACAATGCGCGCGATTGCCGCCCGCACTCCTGAGCTACCGGCCCCCGGCAAAGCCCTGCTGCCCTCGCAGGAGCGTTTTCGGCTGGGGCAAGTGGCCAGCATGGCCTTTGCGCCGCGTGAAATCGCCGCCATCAGCCAGCAGGATGACAAAATCAAGTTGCAGCTTTTTAGTTTGGGTATCTGGGGGGCGCAGGGCGCCATGCCGCTTCACCTTTCCGAACTGGCTTACTCCCGCTACGAGCAGCACGACCATACGCTGATTGATTTTGTCGATATTTTTCACCACCGCGCGCTTAGCCTGTTTTATCGCGCGTGGTTTTTATCGCAGGATACCGCCTCGCTGGACAGACAGGAGGACGAGCGGTTTTCGTTTTACGTCGGCAGCCTGATCGGCCTCGATCCAGCAGAACTCTCTCCCGATCCGTTACCTGTCCACACCCGGCTGGCCTCTTCCGCCCACCTTATTCGCGAAGCCCGTAACCCGGACGGCCTGCTGGGGGCGATGCGCTACTACTTTGGCGTGCCGGTTCGCATGGAAGAGTTTGAACTGCAATGGATAACCCTTGAGCATAACGATCAAACCGCGCTCGGCGACAGCCATTGCGCCGGGCTACTGGGAAACGGCGCGATCCTCGGCAACACCGTGCTGGACAGACAACATAAATTCAGGCTGCTCATGGGACCGCTGACGCTTGCCCAGTACATGCTGTTCAGCCCGTGGGGCAGCGATATGTCAGTGCTGCGTGAACTGGTGCGCAGTTTTATCGGTTTTGAATATGTCTGGGATGTGCAACTGGTACTGGCTGCCGATCAGGTGCCACAGGCCCGGCTTGATGGCGCCCACCAGCTTGGTTACGCAAGCTGGCTGGAGCGTAATGCTTGTGATGACCCGGTTTTCGGCATGAGCTTCGAGCCGGAAATGTATCACCGCGAGTTAACGTCTGTACCCACAGCAAAAAGATACGTGCGATGAATCAAACATACCCTCTGACCTGTTCAGATTATTACCAGCCCCTGATGTCGCCCATCTCAGGCAGCGACGCCTGCGGCGAGACGCTCGATTACGACCCCGCATTCATCATGTTACAGTCCCGGCTCCAGCCCAAACTGGACGCGGAATACGGCAACTTCATTGAAGCGGCGGAGCCCATTAACTGGGCTGAAACCGAGCGCGAATGCCAGACCCTGCTGCAAAAAAGTAAAGACGTCCGGCTGATTATCATCCTGATGCGCTGTCGGCTACGTAAAGTCGGCCTCGCCGCCCTGGCGGAAGGGCTGGAAGCGCTTCACGCCTTACTGTGTGCATGGCCGGACGATCTGCATCCGCAGCTTCTTGATGAAGGGGAGTTTGCTCCGATGCTGCGCGCCAACGCCTTCGCCGAGCTGGAGGATGCCAACGGCCTGCTTGCCGACCTGCGCAATCATCCGCTGCCGAAAGCCTCCGGCTTGCAAATCACCATCAAAGAGTTTGAAAAAGCGCATCAGCTTCCGCGAGAAGAGGGCGCGCTGTCGGATACGGCCATGGCCGCCATTATTCATGAATGGCAGCTTAACGCCCGTGACAGTCTCTTCCCGCTTACCCAGGCGTACGGCTTCCTGATTGAGATAAAAAGCGTGCTTGCCGAAACGCTCGGGCACGATGCGCCAGAATTTGCCGTACTCGGTAACCTGCTGGTCTATTTCGCTAATGATTTCAAAGGCGTATCCCCTTCCCCGGTCGTTTTGCCGTCTATCGTGGAGGATGAAACGCCGCGGGTTCAGGAGATCGCGGAACGTCCCGCCGGAGAGGTCCCCGCTGTGCTGGATCTTCCTCCCGTCGCGCCGCCTGCCGTCGTGGAACCGCGCCGCGCTATCGACAGCCGCGCCGATGCGCTGCACCGCTTACAGGAAGTCCGCTGCTGGTTTGCGATGACCGAGCCCAGCAGCCCGCTTATTCAGGTGCTGAAGTACGCGGAAGAGAGCATCGGCAAAAGCTTTGCCGACCTCTTAAAAATGTATCCCCCTGAGATCGTCGCCATGCTGAATCACGAGAAGGAATAAAAGATGTTAAGGATCGCCATTACGCTTTGTGCCCTTGCTTTAATGCCCACCGCTTCCGCCGTCTGTACGCTGGCGCGCGGCGCGCCGACCGCGGTTTCCATTCCTTCGCAAGTTATTCGTATCAACGCGAATGCGCCCGCAGACACCTCAACCCCGATCGCCCAGTTCGACAGCAATCAGGCAGGCCGGAATATTGGCTATGACGACTGCCTTGTCGGCACCGAGTACGGAAAGCGGGTGATCAACCTGACGGGACAGGACACGTCAACCCGCCTCTATCCGACCCATATACCGGGCATTGGCATTAAGCTACTGTGGAATAACGGTTTCGCTTTCGGCAACTTTCCCTCCACCAACCAGGTGCTCTTTCCCGGGGGAGAGCAAGTCGGCACATTTGATTTTTTGGCCGCCTCTTTTTACCGCATCCAGTTTTTTAAAACGGCGAACAATTTGCGCCTGAGCGATCCGAACGGCGATACCGTTCTGCCCGCCGGAGATATTGCCTATAACTACCTGATGACAGCCGATCCGGCTTCGTATGTCATGAAACTCGCCATGGGCGATATCAAAATCATCAGCACCCCCACCTGCGATGTCGACAGTGCCAAAACGATTGATTTCAACGAAGTGACCCCCTCTTTACTCAGCAGCGGCGTGACCCGCAAGCTGGCTTTCAACATTACCTGCAAAAGCGACTACGGCACCTATTCCGCTACCGCCTCAATGCTCACCGACACCCCCTCCCCGGATGGCTCGTATATCCGCGTAAAAGATGCGGGCGGCAATCTGGATCGGCTGGGCATAAAAATCACCGATGGCGCAGGCAAGGCGATGAAGCTGGACGGCAGCACCTCAGAACAAAAAACCAGCATTACCAGCCAGGGGCCTGCCGAATTCGCCTGGAACGCCACGCTGTTCGCCAGCAGCAAAACCGCCCCCGCAGGCGGGACCTTTAACGCCAAAGCGGAAGTTGTTTTTGATATTCAGTAATCAGTTTTTGAATGGATTGGGAAAAATGGACGCCACAGCGACAATTTTTATCAGCATCGCCAGCTATCGCGACCCGGAGCTCATCCCAACGCTACAGGATATGCTGCGCCATGCCGCTCACCCGGAGAATCTGCATCTCTCCGTTTGCTGGCAGGACGACGAAAAGCTGTCGCTGTTTGAACAATGCGGCATGACCCCGGAAGGCAGTCGCATCGTTGCGGGCCAGAAGGTATTTGCCTTTCGCTACCGTCAGGCCAGAATTGACATTATCAGCGTTCATTATTACGCCAGCCAGGGCGCCTGCTGGGCGCGCAGCATGGCGGAAACGCTGTTTGAACAGGAAGCCTATTTCCTGCAAATCGATTCCCACTGCCGTTTTATTCCCGGCTGGGATGACGAAATGGTTGCCATGCTGCGCCAGTTACAGCAGAAAAGCGCGCGGCCCATTCTCTCCGCCTATCCGCCGCCTTATTGCCCCGGCGAAGAGGAAGAGGCCAGCAAAAAGCACTATGTCAGCCGCCTGATACTTCGCGAATTTAATCCGCAGGGTATTCCCATGTTGACCTCCACGCCTTTTACGGCGACCGGGCCAGTGCGGGGAAGCTATCTCGCGGGCGGGTTTATCTTTACGCACGGCGATTTCGTCAGCACCGTGCCTAACGATCCGCAGATTTTTTTCGCCGGTGAAGAGATAGCCATGGCGGTGCGCGCCTTCACCCACGGTTATGACATTTATCATCCGCACAAGCCGCTGCTCTGGCATTTCTATCAGCGTAAAGCGCACAGCAAAGTCTGGGGCGATCACTCAAACGAGGCCAAAGCGCAAGGCGCGGTGGATAAAGCCTGGTGGGAAAGAGACAACATCTCGAAAAAACGCGTCCGGACCATACTGGGGCTGGAAACAGCGGACGCCGCAAGCCTGGCGCCTTACGGCACGGGCTCTGCGCGTTCTCTGCGAGCGTTTGAGTATCAGGCCGGAATTTGTCTGCAAAAGGGCACCGTACTGCCGGAGGTCATGAGCGCGGAGAAGATCAATTTTTTCCCGACGCCACCCGATGACCACGCGCAATGGCTTGCCCGCCAGTACGTCTGGTACAAAAAAAACCTCACGCTGGAGCCCGCTGTCTGGCGCGCTGACGATGGAGAAGCGGGGAACCTGCACCTTGGCGTTTATAACCCGCAAAACATGCTGCTCTATAAACGCACGCTTGACGCCCGGGAGCTGCAAGTCCTGCACACCACATCCCCGGATGGCAACCTCAACCTCTCTCTTGAATTTAAAACCGCCAACGCCGCACAGCCTGCTGTCGTGCGGATATGTCCGTGGTCAATGACCTCTGGCTGGGGCACCGTGACGGAGAAAAGATGGTGAAAAGTGAAAAATTTTTCTGCCGACTGATCGGCATTGATACCCTGATATCCTTCGACGGCATCATTCCTTCAGCGGCGGATTTTCAGCTCAGGCTTATTTCGCTCATCGAGCAGTTTAATAAAGCCTTGCAGGAAGAGAACCAGACCGCCGAAGAGAGCGAGGCGTTGTGCAGGCTGTTATGCGGTTATTTTGATAAGCGACTGATGTTAAACCAGAAAGATAACGCCCTCTCCTGGGGACGTTATGCGTTAATGCATTACTTCTATGGCTACACCCAAAGCCAGGCCGATGACGATATTACCTCACTGCTTGCCGACCTGCTTCGTTCCGACAGCAACCTGATTTTCCGCTATGCCAGAAAGCTGCTTACTCTGCTGAAACAGGTCGAAGGACAAACCGACGCGCTGACGTCGCTGCGCACCGCCTGCGCGCCGCGTACCCGGCTGATGCGCATGGAAGCGGTCCCTGAACCGGAAACAGGCTGCGTAGATACGCCTGCGACCTCTCCCCGGCTGATGGTGCTGATTATTGGCCCCTTCGCCCAAAAATGGTTTCACCAGGCCAATCTGTCGACCAGCGATAACGGACACATTGTCTGGATGGTAGCCGAACAGTCGACCACGCTCGCCAGTCGGCTTGCGCATGCGCAAGTGACGCACCCGCCAATGGCGACGGTGGCCCTGTTTCCCGTGCTTGTCGAAGGTGTGGAAAACAGCGCCCTGCTGACAGAACAGTTGATGTCCTGGCAGTACCTCTTCAGCTCCATACGGCTTAACGGGCGGTTGCCCTGCATACCGGCTTTTTATACCCGACTGAGCCAGCAACGCCATTCGCACGATCCCAACCGGGCGATCTGGACCAGCTCTCTGACGCCGCCGCCGCACGGTCAGCTGACGCTGGAGTCGTGTTTCCACAACCTGGTGGACAAGCTTAATGCCCGCGATGACGGCCAGGATCTGTACGCCATACAACGGTATGCGCTCGGCAGTACTTTTATCGCCTGGCTTGCCGAAAGTCGGCTGATGGGCGTCGTGCAGTCCTTGTTTAAAAACACCCCGCTCGATCTCGCTGGCGTTATGCTTGCTGACTCTGGTCAGGGTTTTACCCGTCACGGCGCCTGGTCGCAGTGGCTGGAGGAAAGGTACGGCATCCTGCCTGCGCTTTCCGCCTCGATTGTCATGCCGCCGTTACCTCCGTTGCCCTTACCGCCGCTAGCGGACCCCGAGACCACATGGCCAGCGCCCGTGTCTCTCGTTAAGCCAGGGCCGCGCCGTCGTTCTGCGCTACCCGCCATTATCGCGCTGTTGTTACTGTTAGCCTGTCTGGCTGGCGGCGTTTACTCCTCTGTCCGGCATAACATCGGCGAAATACGCGAGCAGATAAGGCAATTTTCTCCGTTACGGAAAAACGTTGCCGCAGACGACGCATCACTCTTCCCCCTGGCGGATACCGTGCCGCTGTTTGCGAACGGCAGCAGCAATCTCATGCCCGACAGCGAAAAAACCCTGCTCACTATCGTGCCGGTCATTCGCCGCTCGCCAGAAAAAACGTTCCTGATTATTGGTCATTCCGACAGTACCGGCTCTGCCGCGACGAACATGGCGCTCTCTGCCGCGCGCGCGCAGGTCATTAAAGAGTGGCTGGTGGCGCATACGGGACTCCCCGCCGGACAGTTCATTACCGAAGGCGCTGGCGACACCCGACCGATCGCCAATAACGACACCAAAGAAGGGAGAGCGCAAAACCGCCGCGTTGAGATTATTCCCTTACCCCGATAAACCATTAAGGATGAAAAGGACTGACATGAACAAAACCCCGATGACTTATCCTCTTAATGAAGGCACTTTCATGACACTCACGCCACAGGAAGATCGGTCCATTAATATTCTGCGCTATATGGATGAGGAAAATAATCAGTACAACATACTGATAAATCGCGCCACGCTGGAAAAAGATCAAACGGTGGACGATTTCTGTGAGAAGCAGTGGGAGAAAATGAAGCTTTATGTCCCCGGATTTGAGAGGGAAGGAAAAAACCTGCGCCATGAAATTGGCCCAGCCAAACTGCAGGTGCTGCAAACCGCCAATAAATTTCTCGAGGATGGCGCCTGGGTCCGGCAGGTTTCTTCCATTGTGACGCTGCCCTGTCACCCGAAGCACAACCCCGAGTCGCGCAAACTGCTGGTGTTTACGCTGGCGGCTTATAACGACTTTACCGAAGCGCAGCGTAAACATTACGTCCGTATTATCAACAGCTTTATTCCAACGGAAACCGCACTGAGCGTGGAGTGATCCGCAAAACCACTCTGCGCCCAGGGCGCAGAGTGAAAGGCGAGTCCCGGCCTCACAGCACCTTACTTAAAAATTCCGCCGTGCGTGGATTCGACGGAGCAGTAAAGATCGCTTCTGGCGTACCTTCTTCCTGAATAACGCCGTGGTCGATGAAAATCACCCGGTCGGCCACCTCGCGGGCGAAGCCCATTTCATGGGTAACGATCGCCATCGTCATCCCTTCATTCGCCAGGTTCTTCATCACGTCCAGCACGTCGCCTACCAGCTCCGGGTCCAGCGCCGAAGTCGGCTCGTCGAAAAGCATAATCGATGGATTCATCGCCAGCGCGCGGGCAATGGCGACACGCTGCTGCTGCCCGCCGGATAAACGCGAAGGCCAGGCGTCACGTTTATCGCTTAAACCGACTTTCGCCAGCAGCTTTTCAGCCCGGCTGATAGCCTCTTTACGCGCCACGCCCTGCAGCATTTCCGGCGCCATAATCAGGTTTTCCAGCACCGTCATGTGCGGAAACAGATTAAAACGCTGGAACACCATCCCTACGCTTTCACGCATTTTATTGAGATCGGTTTTGCGATCGTGAACGGCAAAGCCATTTACCACCACTTCACCTTCCGTCACTGTTTCCAGGGCGTTCATACAGCGCAAAAAGGTGCTTTTACCGGAGCCTGAAGGACCGATGATGCAAACGACTTCCTGCGGCTGAATGTCGCAGTCAATACCGCGCAGCACGTGGTTATCACCAAAGTGTTTATGCAAATTTTTAATGTGGATCACTTTTACCAAACCTCTTTTCCAGACGATTAACCATCTGCGCGAGCAGGAAGGTGAGCACCCAGTACACCAGTGAAATGGTCAGATAGGGTTCCCAGTAGGTGGCATATGCGCCCGACACCGTTCGCGCCGCATAGGCCAGATCGGCGAGTCCGATAGCCGACGCCAGAGAGGAATCTTTTACAATCGCGATGGCGTTATTGCCCAGCGGCGGAAGAATACGGCGGAAAGCCTGCGGCAGAATGACCTTACGCATGGTTTTCCACCACGGCATCCCCAGCGCCCTGGACGCCTCCATCTGCCCGGGATCGATCGACTGGATCCCGGCGCGGAAAATCTCGGAAACATAGGCGCCGGCATTCAGCGTAATGGCGACGATACAGGATAAAAACGCGCCGTAGCCGGAACGCAGCTCGCGGGCAAGATCCGCGCTCATTATCCCGCTGGTCACCAGTATGCCGTCCCGCGGGTTAATAAACAGCGGCACCAGCGCAAAATGAACCACCATGATCTGCACAAACAGCGGCGTGCCGCGAAACGCGCTGACGTAGAAGCGAACCGGAAACTGCACCAGATAACGCAGCGCATATTTCCAGAAGCCATGTTCGGCTTTCGCCATGCGGCCCAGGCCCAGCGTCAGCCCCCACAGCGTGCCAAGACAGACGCAGATAATAGTGCATTTAATTGTCATCCATGCGCCTTCCATAAACAGCGGCGCATACTCCTGGATGATTTCCCAACGAAATCCCGTCATGGTTTTCCCCTGCAAAAAGCCGACACCGGGCGGGTGTCGGCCTGAAAGACAATAAAAAAGACGTTACGCTGCTGGCAGAGTCGGCACTTCGCTATCAAACCAGGTTTTATAAATTTTGTCGTAGGTGCCGTCAGCAATGATTTTCTTCAGTCCGGCATTAATCTTTTGCAGCAGTTCGGTGTTGCCTTTGGCGACCGCAATGCCAAAATACTGACGTTCAAATTTAGCGTCTGGCACCAGCTTGAACTGCTTTTCCGGATGCTGCCTGATGTAATACTTCACCACCCCAACGTCGCCGACCGCCGCGCTGACGCCATCTTCAAACAGCTCCTGCAACATCAAAGGCGTATTGTCGAAACGCTTTATCGCGGTGCTGTTTTTACCCAGCACGCCGGATACCACGATATCGCCGGTGCTGGAATTGACCACGCCAACCTTTTCGTTTTTCAGAGAGTCAAGAGAAGTGACCGTGGAACCGGCAGGCACAACAATAGACTGCTCCGCCGGGAAGTAAGGATGGGAAAAATCGACCATCTGCTTACGCTTATCGGTGATAGTGATACCAGAGATAATGATGTCGCGATCCCCGGAGCCGAGGGTGGCGAAAATCCCCTCCCAGGGCGTGTTGACCAGTTTGACCTCAAAATTTTCTGCTTTCGCTATCGCTTTAATAATATCAATGTCAAAACCTTCCAGCTGTTTCTGGCTGTTTTCAAACTCAAACGGCCGGTAGGTGCCGCCAGCGCCGACGACATACGTCTCCTGAGCCGCCATCGCCGCCCCTGTCAGAGCCATCATCAGACATCCGGCTTTCATCCACTTACTGAACATCTCTCACTCCTTTGCTTTTTATGCACATTTATTGCATAAAAATACACTTACAACTCTTCTGATGCAATCTTTATCTGGTCATCGTGGAATTCAAAGGATTAATACGACAAATGAGTGAAAAAATCAGCAGGAACCGGGTTTAGCGCGCCCTGTGGACTTGTAGTGCAGAAACAGGCTTTTTTAATGCGTTGCTTAAGGTTAATTTCAGCCAATTTTATTCTGAAAGCAGTGCTATTACCCGGATAAACCGTCAACGAAATTTCAGATTACTCTAAACATAGCCGAAGCTATCTTTGTCAGGTTTGTTATTAAAACTGAAAAGCTGACATAGCTTTCGTTAACTTCCTGCCTGGTTACTGATATTAAATATCCGAAAATGAACATCTTCTTTTCTGCCTGCGCGTGTAGTTGACAGATAAACCATTAGTCTCCTTACCTTTTTTATTTTAAGCCAAACCTGTCGCTACATTAAATGACGCAACTTTTTCATAACAATATTATTAATAGGATAATACCTGGTGTTTTGGTTTAATAGCAATAAAAACAACCAATTAAAACCAGGATAATTATTTTATCGCCATCATAAAAATATTTACGCTTGTTGATTAATTATTTGTAGATGCGGTTTATCTGCTGGTGGTATATTGAGCATCCAGCATTCATGCCCCTTGTGGTTTTATCCTGAAGCAGTTTTACACGCTTTGCAGGAACCATTGTCGTAAATGATGGACTAAGTAATTGAGTGTACCGCTGTGGACAAAAGATCTTCTGCGTTACCACAATAATTATTGTCAGAAGGTATTTATGTCTCCAACACGCAAATTTTCCCGCGCGTTTTTACATCCGCGCTACTGGCTGACCTGGTTTGGCCTCGGTTTTCTCTGGTTACTGGTGCAGCTACCCTACCCTGTCCTGTGCTTTCTTGGCACCCGTACCGGCACGCTGGCTCGCCCGTTTCTGAAACGCCGAGAGTCTATTGCGCGTAAAAATCTCGAACTCTGCTTTCCCACTTATTCTTCAGAGCAACGGGAGACGATGATCACGGAGAATTTCCGTTCTCTCGGCATGGCGTTGCTCGAAACCGGCATGGCCTGGTTCTGGCCGGATCGTCGCGTACGTAAATGGTTTGACGTTGAGGGGCTGGATAACCTGCAGCGCGCCCAGCGACAGGATCGCGGCGTCATGGTCGTCGGCGTGCATTTTATGTCGCTGGAACTTGGCGGCAGGGTGATGGGATTGTGCCAGCCGATGATGGCGACCTATCGTCCACATAATAATCCGCTGATGGAGTGGGTGCAGACGCGGGGACGGATGCGTTCGAATAAAGCGATGATCGGCAGAAATAATCTGCGCGGCATCGTCGGAGCACTGAAAAAAGGGGAGGCAGTCTGGTTTGCCCCCGATCAGGATTACGGTCCGAAGGGCAGTTCGTTCGCTCCCTTTTTCGCCGTAGAAAACGTCGCCACCACCAACGGCACCTATGTGCTGTCGCGTCTGTCGGGAGCGGCCATGCTCACCGTCACGATGGTGAGAAAAGCCAATAACCGCGGCTATCGCCTATACATCACGCCGGAAATGGAAGGCTACCCGGCCGATGAAAATCAGGCCGCAGCCTATATGAACAAGATTATCGAGAAAGAGATCATGCGCGCCCCGGAGCAGTATCTCTGGATCCATCGCCGTTTCAAAACCCGACCTCTGGGTGAAGCCTCGCTTTACATCTGAAAGGGCCGCAAGGCCTGAGGGTTCCCCATAAATAAAGACAGGCATAGAAGGTTGTGATCTACTTAGTGTTCCACCAAAAAGTAAGGTCACTCCTCTATGCCTGCTTCACAAGTTTGCCATAAATTTTTCAGCCAGTCCCTGAACTCCATTCATCAGTACCGTAAAAATGCCCTGCTCGATATGACCGTGGCCCTGACGCGTGGTGCTTCGCTTTCTCTTACCAGCATCGGCAGATACCTGCCAGGCCCCGCACGTGTTAAGCACAAGATTAAGCGTGTTGACCGGCACCTCAACAGCGACCTGATGTTCAGTGATATTCCCTCCGTCTACCGGCAGCTTGTATCCCGACTCACACACAGTCTTTCAGTTTGTGTCATTGCCGTGGACTGGAGTGGTTATCCTTCATCAGAGCTCAGTGTTTTGCGGGCAAGCTTATTGTGCGATGGCAGAGCTATTCCTCTGATGAGTAAAGTCATTTCCTCCCGCTACCAGAACAACTCTGCCGTGCAAAATGCCTTTCTCGATCAGATGGCTACTGCCATCGGCAAAGATAAGCAGGTCATTATCGTGACTGATGCAGGCTTTCGCAGCAGCTGGTTTCACCACATCCGTTCTCTGGGCTGGGATTTTGTCGGACGAGTCAGGGGCAGCCTCTATTTTCAGGTCGTCGGGGATGAAGATTGGCAGATGGCGCGGGATATTGCATCATCAACAACGGCGCGCTATCTGGGATTCGGGCGACTGGCACGCAACGCCAGTCGTGACTGTCCGGGACATTTTTACACCGTACATAAGAGGGCGACGGGCAGGAAAAGCAGCCAGCATTACCCCAGAACAGACAGGATGTACCGTAAAAATGCGCGTGAACCGTGGCTGCTTTTTACCAGCCTGATGGAATATAAGCCACGCGAGATTGTTAAAATTTATAGTCGCCGTATGCAGATAGAACAGAACTTCAGGGATGAAAAAAGCGAGCGCTATGGGTTGGGACTGCGGGCAAGTAAAAGCCGGGGGGAGAAACGAATATCCGTGCTTTGCCTGGTTGCAGTTCTCTACAGCATCATCATATGGCTGACAGGATATTACCTTGAAAGTAAGGGAATAAATCGATGGTTCCAGGCGAACAGTGAGAAATCACGCAGGGTGCTGTCGTATCTGACATTGAGTGAAAATGTCATCAGGCAGTCGCCGGGGCTCCTGTCGGGGATGAACCCCGACAGGGTATACGCCGATATGGCGAGGGCCTATCGAAACATCATTATGGTGTATTAATGATGTTTCTGGGGAACCCTCAGGCCGCAAGGCCCTTTTTAATGTCCGCCCCGCCAGTTAGCTTGTTTTTTTACAGGATTCGTATCCCTTTATCGCCCTGAAATCAGCGTCGCTGAACAGCAATTTATTACCGTCAGAAATTATACTGTCGCCGAATCACGACACTGGTAAGTTACTAAAAGTAAATAAGAAAATGCCTCTTGTTTCGTCACATTTTTAGGCGTACATTAGCGCCGTCTGGAGCAATGAAGCACAGAATTCTGAGGTGATGCCAGAGGGCGAAACGGGAAACTTCCCGAGTTTCGTTACCGCCAACATCAGCTCTCTATAATCCTATGAGATGAAAATTCATTCAGGCGTATCAGTCACTGCGCGGAGAGATGAAACGTGAAATATTTCTTTATGGGCATTTCTTTTATGGTCATCGTTTGGGCCGGTACGTTTGCCCTGATGATCTAATGGCAATAATGCAGCAAAGAACAGGAGCCTGATGGCTCCTGTTTGTTTTTACGCTCTTTGCGTGATGGCCGCCTGATGGCTATGACTTATCCGGAGTACCCGCAACGGCTTCCTGCCCGGCGGATTCGGAAGCGGATTTTGCCGCAGCTGGCAGCAGGCCATCGGCGCGAAACATCGCCTTAATGCCCCTGATCGCCTGGCGAATACGGTCGCGGTTCTCGATCAGCGCAAAGCGCACGTGCGTGTCGCCATAGTCACCGAAGCCAATACCCGGCGAGACGCAGACTTTCGCCTCATTCAATAGCTTTTTAGCAAATTCCAGCGATCCCATTGCGGCGTACTGCTCCGGGATCTTCGCCCACACGTACATTGACGCCTTCGGCATGTCAACCATCCAGCCAGCCTCGTGCAGCCCTTTCACCAGCACGTCACGGCGACGTTTGTATTGCTCTGCAATATCGCGTACGCACTGCTGATCGCCTTCCAGCGCCGCGATTGCCGCCACCTGCAACGGCGTAAACGTACCGTAATCATGGTAGCTCTTGATGCGCGCCAGCGCGCTGACCAGCGTTTTATTGCCTACCATAAAGCCGATGCGCCAGCCCGCCATGTTGTAACTTTTCGACAGGGTGAAGAACTCCACCGCTACGTCGCGCGCGCCCGGCACCTGCATGATCGACGGCGCTTTCCAGCCATCGTATACAATATCGGCATAGGCCAGATCGTGAACCACCAGCACATCGTAACGCTTCGCCAGCGCCACCACTTTTTCAAAGAACTCCAGCTCGACGCACTGTGACGTGGGATTCGACGGGAAGCCGAGGATCATCATCTTCGGCTTCGGATAGCTCTCGCGAATCGCGCGCTCAAGCTCGTTGAAAAAGTCCACGCCTTCCACCAGCGGCACCGAGCGGACCTGGGCGCCGGCGATGACCGCGCCGTAAATATGAATGGGGTAGCTTGGGTTAGGCACCAGTACGGTATCACCATGATCGAGCGTAGCCAGCATCAGATGCGCCAGCCCCTCTTTTGAACCAATGGTCACGATGGCTTCCGTTTCCGGATCGATATCAACGTGATAGCGTTCCTGATACCAGCGGGAGATCGCCCTGCGCAGACGCGGGATCCCGCGAGATGTGGAATAACCATGTGTGTCCGGGCGCTGCGCTACGGTGCATAGCTTTTCGACAATATGCGGCGGCGTGGCGCCGTCCGGGTTTCCCATACTGAAATCGATAATATCTTCGCCGCGCCGACGCGCAGCCATCTTCAGTTCAGCGGTAATGTTAAACACGTAGGGTGGGAGACGATCGATACGCGTAAAGCGACGTTCAGGGCGAGAGTCAGCCATAATTTCCTCAGATTCACGTTAGCGCCCGGACCGTCCGAGCGACGCTGCCACGATGGTGGCACGCTTAGAAAATAGCCTGATTAATTTCCCGCTGTCGAGAGGGGCGAAGAAATATTTTTCCGCCGCTTAAAAGAGGAAGCACAATATAAAAAGGGGAAGCTATTGATATTCATCCATTTTCCACTTTACTTTCTCATAACAGTTCCTTGTTATCAAATTAACCTGGCGACACATTATTTGGCGAAATACAATGTAAACGCGTCGGTTATCAGACAATCCCCTTTTGAAACTGTGGTTTTTCCTCATTACGCACACGCTTGTTACAGGCTGGTCATCCGCCTCACGGTTACCTATCATAGTGGTTTCCCCCTTTAGCAAGAGTCCCCCGTGCACGAAATATTTACTATGCTGCTGGCGGTTTTCGATCGGGCAGCGCTGATGCTTTTCTGTCTGTTCTTTCTTATCCGCATCCGTCTGTTCCGTGAATTACTGCACAAATCAGCCCACACGCCGCAGGAATTGCTCGGCGTTACCGCCATTTTTTCACTGTTCGCGCTGTTCAGCACCTGGTCCGGCGTGCCGGTAGAAGGCTCGCTGGTGAATGTGCGCATCATCGCTGTGATGTCGGGCGGTATTCTGTTTGGACCCTGGGTGGGGATTATTACGGGGATGATTGCCGGTACGCACCGCTATCTGATCGATATCGGCGGCGTCACTGCGGTTCCCTGCTTCATCACCAGCATCCTGGCCGGCTGTATTTCAGGCTGGATTAACCGCAGGATACCGAAAGCGCAGCACTGGCGCGTCGGGATTTTAGGCGGCATGCTGTGCGAAACGCTGACGATGATTCTGGTCATCATCTGGGCGCCGACCGTCGCGCTGGGAGTGGATATTGTCTCTAAAATCGGTATTCCGATGATTCTCGGCAGCGTCTGTATTGGCTTTATCGTGCTGCTGGTACAAAGCGTCGAGGGCGAGAAAGAGGCCAGCGCCGCCCGCCAGGCCAAGCTGGCGCTGGATATCGCCAACAAAACCCTGCCGCTGTTTCGTCACGTCAACAGCGAGTCGTTACGCCAGATCTGCGAAATCATCCGGCATGATATTCACGCCGATGCGGTGGCGATCACCAACACTGAACATGTGCTGGCCTATGTCGGCGTTGGCGAGGCGAATTATCACAATAACGATAATTTCATCAGTCCCACTACCCGTCAGGCGATCAACTATGGAAAAATCATCATTAAAAACAATGATGAAGCACACCGCACTCCGGAAATCCACTCCATGCTGGTCATTCCGTTATGGGAAAAAGGCGTGGTCACCGGCACGCTGAAAATTTACTACTGTCACGCCCATCAGATCACCTCGTCACTGCAGGAGATGGCGATAGGCTTGTCGCAGATTATCTCGACCCAGCTGGAAGTGTCGCGCGCCGAACAGCTGCGGGAAATGGCAAATAAGGCAGAGCTGCGCGCGCTGCAAAGTAAAATTAATCCTCATTTCCTGTTTAACGCGCTGAATGCCATCTCGTCATCCATCCGGCTCAATCCGGACACCGCCCGCCAGCTGATTTTTAACCTGTCGCGCTATCTGCGCTATAACATTGAATTAAAAGACGATGAGCAGATCGACATTAAAAAAGAGCTGTATCAGATTAAAGACTACATCGCCATTGAGCAGGCTCGTTTTGGTGACAAGCTGACCGTCATTTATGACATTGACGAAGAAGTGAACTGCGCTATTCCGAGCCTGCTGATTCAGCCGCTGGTGGAAAACGCCATCGTCCACGGTATCCAGCCCTGCAAGGGAAAAGGCGTGGTCACGATTAGCGTCGCCGAATGCGGCAACCGGGTGCGCATCGCCGTGCGCGACACCGGGCATGGCATTGACCCGGCGATGATTGAACGCGTCGAATCCAACGAAATGCCCGGTAATAAAATCGGCCTGCTTAACGTCCATCATCGCGTTAAGCTGTTATACGGCGAAGGCCTGCATATCCGCCGCCTGGAGCCCGGCACGGAAATCGCGTTTTATGTGCCGAACCAGCGCGCCAGCGCCTCGCCCGCAACGTTAATGCTTTAAGCCGGAGTCATACAGTGAAAGTCATCATCGTTGAAGATGAATTCCTTGCCCAGCAGGAACTCAGCTGGCTGATAAAAGAGCACAGCCAGATGGAGATCGTCGGTACCTTCGACGACGGTCTGGACGTGCTGAAGTTTTTACAGCACAACCGCGTCGATGCCATTTTTCTGGATATCAATATTCCGTCGCTCGACGGCGTACTGCTGGCGCAAAATATCAGCCAGTTCGCGCACAAGCCGTTTATCGTGTTCATCACCGCCTGGAAAGAGCACGCGGTGGAAGCGTTTGAGCTGGAAGCGTTTGATTACATTCTCAAACCCTATCAGGAGTCGCGCATCGTCGGGATGCTGCAAAAGCTGGAGGCCGCCTGGCAACAGCAGCAGTCCGGCGCAGCGCCAGCCGGTCCGGTCACGCGCGAGAACGATACCATCAACCTGATCAAAGACGAGCGGATCATCGTTACGCCGATCAACGATATCTATTACGCCGAAGCGCATGAAAAAATGACCTTCGTCTATACGCGGCGGGAATCATACGTGATGCCGGTCAACATCACGGAATTTTGCAACAAGCTGCCTTCCTCGCACTTCTTCCGCTGCCATCGCTCGTTCTGCGTCAATCTGAACAAAATTCGCGAAATCGAACCGTGGTTCAATAACACCTATATTCTGCGGCTGAAAGATCTGGAGTTTGAAATCCCGGTAAGCCGGAGTAAAGTGAAGGAGTTCAGGCAGTTAATGCATTTGTAGCGGGGAAACGATGAAACAGCCCGGCTTACCGGCAGACCAACAGTTTTTTGCCGATCTGTTCAGCGGTCTGGTACTCAATCCGCAGCGGCTGGGACGGGTCTGGTTCGCCACGCCAGGCACCGCGCTGCCCGGCGGGAGTTTATGTCTCGATCTCCCCCGCCTGGATATCGTCCTGCGCGGCGAGTACGGTAATCAGCTGGAAAAAAGCCAGCACCGGCTGGTCGAAGGTGAAATGTTGTTTATTCCCGCCCGCGCCGCCAACCTGCCGATAAGTGAAAAACCGGTGATGCTGTTAAGCCTGGTCTTTGCCCCCGCATGGTTCGGCCTGTCGTTTTACGATACCCGCAGCGCCTCCCTGCTGCGCCCGCTCCGGCGCATTGAACTGCCGCATCCCCAGCGTGGCGAAGGTGAAGCGATGCTCACCGCCCTCACCCATTTGAGTCGATCGCCGCAGGAGCAGGCCATTATTCAGCCGCTGGTGCTGAGCCTGCTGCATCTGTGCCGTAGCGTGGTCAATACGCCCCCTGATATCCGCCGTCCGCGCGCTGAATTTCTCTATCACAGTATTTGCAACTGGGTGCAGGACAATTACGCCCGACCGTTAAGCCGCGAGAGCGTGGCGACATTTTTTAATATTACGCCGAATCATCTTTCCCGGCTGTTCACCCGGCATGGCACGATGAGTTTTGTCGACTATGTTCGCTGGGTGCGCATGGCGAAGGCGCGGATGATTCTGCAGAAATATCATTTGTCGGTGAACGAGGTCGCACAGCGGTGCGGGTATGAGGACAGCGACTATTTTTGTCGTCTGTTCCGGCGTCAGTTTGGCCTGACGCCGGGCGAGTACCGCGCGCGTTTTCAGTGAGCAGCGCCTCAGATACGTAGCATTTTTACCGTGGCGTCGATATCAATCTCATCTTCCGAAAAAACTAACGTCGTACCATGAAAAGTGGTGATCGCCAGCTTTTTCACAGGGCGCATTTCACCCGCCTTAGCGGCTGATTTGGGCCGGATATTGTTCATCAGCACCCCGACCGACAGCACCGCGTTTTCTTTGTCAACCGGCGCATCGGCGGGAACCTCTTCGCTGAATACGACAAAAGATTTGATCGACGTGAGCTTTAAGCGCTCACCGGCGATATAGATATACTTGCTGTCCGGGATCACTTTCACCGCATATGCCGACAGCCCTTTGCTGTTGGCCGTCGGCTCAAAAGTCACCGCCGCATCTTTTTTTATCAGCTCCGGATTGGCGACCTTAATCACATGAAAATAACGATTATCGCCGTTTTCATCTTTGATAAATCCGAAGCCTTTATCTTTAAACCACGTTGTGATCGTTCCGTTCATCGCCATTACCGCCTGTTATTCATACCGGGTCAATTTTTTGCAGCGCGAAGTGTAAAGCGTAAAGCCTGATTTTGGTAGCCGCGGCTCACCACATCAAATCATCAGGCACTTTAAAGTCGGCATACGGATCGTCTTCATCCTCTTCTTCCGGACTCAGCGCACTGTTTAAAACGATACTGTCGGCATCGCGCTGGGCAATTTTATCGGCGACGCTGGCGGGGATGATGGCGTATTGGCACTCGCCGCTGTTGTCCATCGCCAGGCGCGCAATGGCCAGACGTCCGTTGATAAGCTGCGTCTGGGTTAGCTTATCCACGTCGATCTTTTTGATAAGATTATTGTCCGTGAAGTTAAAACTGATATCGCCCCTGGTGACGGTAATTCTGTTCATTTCGATCAGCTGCTTCACCTGCGCTTTCAGTTCTTTCGCCAGCACGGCCTGCTTCTGCTGCTCGCTAAGCTGTCTGTCACGCTCAAGCTGGGCTTTTTTGTTCTCTTCCACCGCTTCTCGGGCCTCGCGAGCCTGAACGCGTGATTTTTTGGCGGTCCGCTGGACTTTGGCCATCTTCTTGCTGGAGACTAATCCCGCTTTCAGCATTTGCTCTTGTAAGGTTAATTTGCTCATCTTGCTGTCTGATTTGGTTAAGGGGTTTTGGGGATTATACCTGCAATCTGGAGGGTATAACCAATCTCTGTTTCTCTTTCGTGGGCCATTCAGTGGTATGTTGATATTTAGCAACCAGACGAGAAAAACGAATGTTTATCAGAACGTGGCATGGCTGTGTTCCGCGAAAGCAGGCAGAAGGTTTTATGGAACTCCTCGCAGAAAGGGGGGTTAAGCATTCACTAAGCATAAAAGATAATAAAGGTGCATTTGTACGCAGGGAAAGCCATGAAATACCGTGAAGCGTTGCAAAGTATATTGTCAGAAGACCCGTTAAGGATGCAGGCCCTTCATGCCGTTCGCATCTTAAACCTCAGCGATGGCTGGATTGGTGCGGGGTTTGTGCGCGATGCCGTGTGGGATCACCTGCATGGATATGGACAAAAACCTGTTTCTGGTGATGTGGATGTTGTCTGGTTTGACTCAGAACGCCGTCACCCGAGTCATGACAACGAGCTGCAACAAAAACTCAGGCAGCGATTGCCGATGTTTACCTGGTCGGTAAAGAATCAAGCCAGAATGCATCAACGTAACGGTAATAGCCCCTACCTCTCTACCGAAAATGCGTTGCGCTACTGGCCTGAAACCGCGACAGCAGTGGCCGTCAGAGTGGAAGGCAATAATATTGATGTTATTGCTCCCTGGGGTCTTGCTGATTTATTTGAACTGCGTCTACGCCCGACACTGTCGTTCGAGCGTGAAAAATTTGAGATCTTCCGGCAACGTGTTGCTACAAAACAATGGATGAAACGTTATCCCGGATTGCAACTGATCGCACCGGTATAAACCGTTTCGCAAACTGAAGCGTGGATGTATGTTAACGGAACTAATCTCATTCACTCTGAGCTGCGCAAGACGTTAAAGACCGAATTCAGGCCCGACAAGCTTGCTTTATCGGGCCAGCAGACACCTAAAACGTCAGCTCCGCCTCCAGCAATGCCAGCATGCTTTCCGCATCCGCGGCGGCAAACAGCGACTGGCGGAAGGTTTTATTGACCAGCTTGCGCGCCAGCTGGGAAAAGACCTTCACGTGGTTGATGCCCTCTTCCGCCCCCAGCATCAGCATTATCACCAGTTCGACCTCGCCCATTTCCGACTGCCAGTCAATGGGCCTGTCCAGCCGCGCGATACTGATGCTGGAATGGCGAATCCACTGCGATTTCGTGTGCGGGATAGCCACGCCAAACCCGACCGCGGTGGTGACGATCTCTTCGCGCTGCCAGACATCCTCTTCCAGCTCGAACGGATGCGCCGTTCTCCCGTTCACGCCCAGGTTGCCGCAGAGGAACTGAATGACCTGCTCTTTGTTGCTGAAAGTCTCCCCGACGAAGATATTCTCCAGCGCCAGCAGCGGACACCGATCTTTCTTCGGCGTAAACCGACTCAGCAGCGCTTCGATCTCCTGCGCGCTACGGCACTCGCAGGCGGCATTCGCCAGCTTCCGGCACGCCTCGCCGTCGAGCTGACGCAGCTGGCTTTTAATCACCGGAATACGCGGGCTGCTCATGCTCAGCTCATCAAGGCCCAGTCCCAGCAGCAGCGGCAGATAACGGCTTTCACCGCCCAGTTCGCCGCAGATCCCTACCCATTTACCGCGCTCATGCGCAACGCGAACAATCTGCTGCAACATGCGCAGGAATGAAGGCGTGATCGGATTATATAACGGCGAGACGCGCGGATTATTCCTGTCGACCGCGTACAGATACTGCGTCATATCGTTCGAACCGATACTGAAAAAGTCCACTTCGTCGCAGAAGTGGTCGATGATGTAACAGACCGACGGCACCTCAACCATAATACCCAACGGAAGTGACGCCGCATGGCGCAGCCCTTCGTTTTTCAGTCCGGCGATCGCTTTTTGCAGCTCGCTTTTCACCCATAAAATTTGATCGAGGCTGTGTACCATCGGGATCATCAGCTGCGCGTTGCCAAAGGCGGCGGCGCGCAGAATTGCCCGTAGCTGGCTGCGAAACAGCTGCGAAAACTCAGGATAGATGCGCACCGCCCGGTAGCCGAGAAACGGATTCTCCTCCTGTGGGATATTGAGGTAGGGGATATTTTTATCGCCGCCAATATCCATCGTGCGGAAAATAACCGGCCTGTCGCCCGCCGCCAGCAGGACCTGCTGATAGGCTTCAAACTGTTCCTGTTCGTCCGGCGCGCTCTCCCGATCCATAAAGAGCATTTCGGTACGGAACAGCCCCACCCCTTCCGCCCCGTTGGCGAACGCGCCGGGCGCTTCCAGCGCCGTACCAATATTGGCGGCGATATCCAGGCGCTGGCCGTCGCGCGTGACGGCCAGCTGAGCGGCGTCCCGCGCCTGCTGCCGCTGGTGCTTATCCGCCAGTTTCTGCGCGATAGCATAATAGCCCTGCACCGCCTCGTCGGGATTAATCGCCACCACGCCGCAGCGCGCGTCCAGTATCGCAGGCAGTCCGGCATAACGGGCCAGCGCATCGAGCGGCAAACCGCTTAATACCGGTATCGCCGAAGCGCGCGCAAGGATCAGCGTATGCGAAGTGCGTCCGGTTTTCTCCAGAATCATGCCGGAAAGATAGCGGAGATCGAGACTCATAAACTGGCTGGGCGTCAGGTCTTCCGCCACCAGAATGGTTGGCTGGCTCAGTACCAGCGCATTACGTGGACACCGCTCAGGCCAGGTGATATGCAGCAGACGCTCGCTGATATCGCGAATATCGCTGACCCGCTCGCGCAGATAGTCGCTGGCGGACGCAGACAGTTTCTCGCATACCTGCTCCATGTTGCGCACAATCGCCGCTCCCAGACTCATGCGTTGTTCCGCCATCAGACGGCGAATATTGCCTGCAAATTCATCGTCCTGAATCAGCGATAAATGCGCGCTGAGTATGGTTTTACTCTCGCCATCGCGTTCGCGAAGCTGCTGGTTCAGCTGTTCCGCCAGCGTCGCCAGGCTGTGCTCCAGCCGGGTATTGTCTTCCGCGCTGGCCGCAATCGCCCGGTAGCTCTCCAGGCTATCGCTCCGCCAGAGGGTAAGGCTGCCGCTACCGACGCCGTTCGCCAGCGCGTTGCCGTACAGCAAATCCGGATTGAGACGAATCAGCGAGCGCGGCAGCGGATGCGCCGCCAGTTCTGCTGGCGTCGGCTGGACGCTGTCGCTGTCAATAAAGCGGTGCTGAAGATAATCCTCCAGCGCCCGTCTGGCCTGCTCTTCATCGCTGCCTGAAACCGTCAGGCAGCAGCTGTCGTTAAACAGCGTGCCGGTGCCAATCAGCGCCAGCGAACTTTTCGCATCCGCCCGGGTATTCAGGCGCTGGTTGATAAAAATAATCTCGCTTTGCCACTGGCTGCACTGTTCTTTCAGCTCCCAGGCGGGACGGGCATGCAGGCCATTCGGCAGTGGGCAAAGAAAAGGGATGGTAAGCATAACGACTCCTGATTAACGCGAAATCAGCAACTGAAATCCTTCAGATGCGCCACGATTTCGGGCGTAAAACGTGTTACCAGCGCTGATAACAGCGCCCGGGTTTGCAGAATATCCTGACAGTCGGCAATTGAAGCGGCGCAATGCCCGTGGCGGGTTGGCGGCCCCATCACCACCGTCGGGATCCCGGTGCCGCTCAGATGCACCGCGCCGCCGTCGGTGCCGCCGTTACTGAACATATCCAGTTGCAACGGTATGCCCGCTTCTGCGGCAACGTTTTCAATCCAGGCGGTGAGTCTGGGCAGCGCAATCATCGATTTATCGCTTAACACCAGCATCGGGCCTTTGCCGATCTGCCGCTGGTTCGCCGCGCTGTAGTCAAAATTTTTGCCCCAGCAGGCGGTATCCAGCACGATGGCCAGATCCGGCGCTACGGCGCGGGCCGACGTGTGTCCGCCGCGCAGTCCCACCTCTTCGCTGGAGCTGGCCACCAGCCAGATCTCGGCGGGCAGTTCGGCGGCGTGCCATTCGCGCAGCAGCGCGATCAGCAGATAGCAGCCCAGCCGATCGTCAAAGGCTTTTCCCATTACCCGCTGATGCGGCAGCTCCTGAAAGGGAGTATCGAAAGTGACGCGATCGCCCGGACGCACGCCCGCCTGTAGCGCTTCTTCCCGGCAGCGCGCGCCAATATCGACGCGCAGCGCGCCGACCTCACTCCCGCTACGCTCTCCGTTCAGCAGGCTGGGAATTTTGCTCTCTTCGCGCGTGGTGATGCGCACGGGCTGTAGCTCCCGCGCCGCCATCCGCACGTTACCGACCGGCAGCACTTCAATTGCCCCTTCAGCCGAGATGCCGCGCACCATGAACCCCACTTCATCCATATGGGCGCAGATCATGATTCTGGGGCCGTACGACGCATTCAGCCGGATCAGCACCGATCCGAGGCCATCGAAACGGACCTCTTTGTTCAGCCGTTGCGCTTCCTCAAGGAAAATCTGCCGGACCTCCTGCTCGGAAGCGGCGATCGCATCGGCCTCGCTTAATGCCTTCAGCAGCGTTAAATCCATTACGCCTCTCCCGTCGTTAAAAGTTCTTTGGCCATTGTGTAGAGCACTTCGCCGCCCTCCGGCGTCACCAGCACCACATCCTCAATCCGCACGCCGCCCCGTTTCGGCAGATAAATACCGGGCTCAACGGTTAACAACATTCCCGGCGCGAGCAGCGTGCCGTCCGTCGGGGAAAAGCGCGGATCTTCATGCACCTCAATGCCAATCGCATGGCCGGTGTTATGGTCAAAATAGTCGCCATAACCGGCGTCGGCGATCGTATTGCGCGCCGCCGCATCGACCTCCATGCAGCTTACGCCAGGACGGATCGCGGCGATGGCGGCAAGCTGCGCGCGAAGTACGGTCTGATAAACCGGATAAAGCACATGTTCCTGCGGCGCGCCCGCGCCGGATACCCAAAACGTGCGCGTCATATCCGAGCAGTAGCCCTGATACTGCGCGCCAAAATCAATAGTGATAAATTCTCCTGCCTCAACGTGCTTATCGCTGGCCTTGCCGTGCGGCAGCGCGCCGCGCCAGCCGCTGGCGACGATAGTCTCAAAAGCGGCTTTTTCCGCCCCCTGGGTGTGCATAAACCACTCCAGTTCGGCGGCGATCTCCCGCTCGCTCATGTCGGGCCGGATAAAGCGACGGATGTGCGCCGCGCTGCTGTCCGCGATGCGGCAGGCCTCGCGGATACGGGCGATCTCCTGCGGCGTTTTAATCTGCCGCAGCGGCGAGAGCGACGCGCTGACCAGCGTCGCCCGCAGCTCGCTTTGCCAGCGACGGGCGGTATCCCAGCTCACCTGTCCCCCCTCAAAGCCGAGCTTTTGCAGCCCCTCCGCCTGAATAAGCTGATTGACGACCGTCGCCAGCGACTGCGTCCCGCCGAGCCTGTGCATCCGGTAGCCTTCCGCCCGCGCCTGGACGTCGGCGAAATAGCGCGAGTCAATGAGCACGTGCGCGCTGTCCCGGCTAATCAGTACATATCCGGAAGCAGTGGAAATCCCCAGATGCGGCTGTTTATTCTGCCGCGATGAGATCAGCATCGCGTCCAGCTTCTGTGCTGTAAGCCACTGGCGCAGCGAGTCGAGTAACGTCATAACGCAGTTCCTTTTCTTACAGGCTTTCTATCAGCAGCTTGCCCCGGCGGTACATCAGATGGCGCAAAAAGACGACCATCAGCGCGGTGATGGTCGCGCCCAGCAGAATGCCGCCCATATAGACGCCGAGGTTACTGACCAGCGGCCAAGCCCAGATCGCCGACTCCGGGAACCACTGCACCGCGCCCAGCCAGACGGCGGTTGTCGAACCGACAATCGCGCCGACCATATACGAAGGAATGGCGGTCATCGGGCTTTCCAGCGCAAACGGAATCGCCCCCTCGCTGATCCCCATAAACGCGAGGAACATCGCCGTTTTCCCCTGCGGATACAGCTGGGCGCTGAACAGGCGTTTGCCGGTCAGACGGCGGTCGATAAGCGTGGCGAGCCCCAGGCCGATCGGCGGGATAACGATGGCAATTGAACGTGCGGTAACGGGCAAGACATGATCGGTCGTGAAGCTGAAGGCGACAAAACATGCGGCTTTGTTAATCGGTCCGCCAAGGTCAATGGCCGTCGCCGCCGAGATCCCCATCGCATACATCAGCGTTCCCTTCTCGCCCGCCGCGGTAAGCAGAGTGCGGATACCGCCATTGATCCAGCCGCCGAAAGGGGTAATTACGTAATACATCGCCAGCATCACGAAGATTGCGGAAAGAATCGGCAGCAAAAAGGTGGTTTTAAAGGCCAACAGAAAATCAGGCAGCTGGATTTTCTGATTCATCCACTTCACCAGGTAACCCGCCACAATTGAAATAATCAACGCCCCGATAAAGGTGGAGGGCACCGGCGCGCTGGTCATCCATTGCAGACTGGCGGGATCAAAGTTCAGCACCTGCGTAGGCTGGGTGGACATCAGACCGCCGATAAACCCGGCAGGAAATGCCAGCTTACCGCCGATGGAATTCGCCACAAACGCAGCGAACATGGGAATGGCAAAGCCAAACAGCACGCCGCCGAAAGATTGCGACAGCCAGGCGAATTTGAGCAGGGAAAGATCAAACCCGCTGAATTTGCCGCTGTTCAGCGCATCCATAATGCCGGTATCTGCGGGGATGTTCAGCCAGCTATAGGCAATCAGCTGGCTGAAGGCGAGGATCACCCCGCCCATGATTAAGGTCGGCACCATCCGCGAAATACCGGACATCACGTGCTGCGGCAGTTCACCCCAGAAGCTGTTGCCGGCGGCCGGCGGATTTTTGATTGCCGCCGCGGCGCCCGATGCGCCGGGCACAACGGTCGCACTGCGTTTTTTAATGGCCATATCGGTATCCCTGTCGACAATTACGGTTGTTCGGCGGCGATCATCTCTTCAATCTCTTTAATGATGCCCGCTGCATTTTTAATGGCATCCTGAAGGGTGATCTCATAAACATCACGGGTCGCAAAACGCTCATTGTCCTCCGGCGTCACCGCCACGGAATGGATGATTAACGTGGCTTCGGCAATATCCTGCGCCGTCAGGCGGTTTTGAATACCGTCTGCCCCCTGCGTTTCAATCTTCACTTCATAACCCGCTTCAATCGCCGCTTCCTCCAGCGCCTGGGCCGCCATAAAGGTGTGAGCCAGACCCATCGGGCAGGCGCAAACTGCAATCAGTTTTTTGCTCATAACAGACTCCTCGAAATAGTTAACGAGGGAAATTATGGCGGGGGGAATAACAGGAGCGTTACCGGATAAATAATGCTTTTACTGGACAAATAATTCCGTTAAGTGGAAATGTGACGAACATCGGAAAGGCGTGCAACGGGCATAAAAAAACCGCGTGAGAAACGCGGTTTAAGGTGAATGACAACGCGGGTATGCCGGATGTTGCAGGCCTACAGAATCTGCCCTAAGGTCTGGCGCAGATGCGCGCCCGCGCCAAGCAGCCCCGGATTATCGTGGACGATCAAATAGACCGGGATATCCTGCACGTAAGCTTTAAAACGGCCTTTGTCTTCAAACGCGCCGCGGAAACCGGAAGCTTTGAAGAACTCAAGGAAGCGCGGCACGATGCCGCCGGCAATGTACACGCCGCCAAACGTGCCCAGCGTCAACGCCAGGTTGCCGCCAAAGCGCCCCATGATCACACAAAACAGCGACAGCGCGCGGCGGCTGTCGGTGCAACTGTCCGCCAGCGCGCGTTCGGTGATATCTTTCGGCCGCAGATTTTCCGGCAGACGACCATCCGCTTTGACTATCGCGCGGTACAGGTTCACCAGGCCGGGACCGGAAAGCACCCGCTCGGCGGAAACGTGGCCGATTTCGGCGCGCAGCACCTCCAGAATAATATCTTCCTCTTCGCTGTTCGGCGCAAAATCCACGTGTCCGCCCTCGCCCGGCAGACTCACCCAGCGCCGGTCGACATGGACCAGATGCGCCACGCCAAGTCCGGTGCCCGCGCCGTACACCGCGATGGGTTTGCCCTCCACCGGTTCCGCCCCGCCAAACTGAATCAAATGCTCTTTTTTCAGCATCGGGATCGCCATCGATACCGCGGTAAAATCATTGATGATTTCCAGATGGCTGAAGCCAAGATTCTTTTTCATCTCCGCAATAGAAAACGCCCAGGTATGGTTAGTCATCGCGACCCAGTCGCCGGTGATCGGACAGGCGATAGCAATGCAGCCATCTTCCACGCTCACCTGATGCTCATCGAGATAAACCCGCACCACGGCTTCCAGGCTGGGATAATCAAGGCCGGAATAGGTTTTAGCTCGCGAGATCTCCCCGCTGTCGACATCGCACAGAGCAAGACGCGCGTTGGTGCCGCCCACATCCCCTACTAAAGCATACTTTGTCATTCTTCTACTGCTCCGCTAAAGTCAAAATAAATCTTTGCCACACTGTAAATTCACAGGGGCGCAACAACAACGCCAGAAAGGCGGGTCCCCTGAAAAAAGCGATCCAGGTCACACAATAACTTTATCGTTTCAGCACCTTTTGCAGCGATGCCGTCAGGCAGTCGCGGCAAACTGAGCGCCAGATTCGGCATTAAGGAAAAAGAAAATGCTCCATCCGCGAGCCAGAACCATGTTGTTATTGTCGCTTCCCGCGCTGATTCTTGAGATAGCTTCAAGCTTAGTCCTTATTGTAGTAATGAAATTTGCCTCAGTATTACAGCTCATACTGTGGCAGCGCCTGCCGGGCAGCGTTGGTATCGCTGCGGATTCGCCGTTCTGGATAATCTCTATCCTGACGCTGACAGGTATTCTGGTCGGTCTGACGATCCGCTACAGTCCCGGCCACGGCGGGCCGGATCCGGCAAGCGAGCCGCTTATCGGCGCGCCCATCGCGCCCGCCGCCCTGCCGGGCCTGCTCATTGCGCTGGTGCTGGGCCTGGCGGGCGGCGTGAGTCTGGGGCCGGAACATCCGATTATGGCGGTCAATATCGCGCTGGCGGTGGCGCTGGGCAGACGGCTATTCCCGCGCATCGGTACGCTCGACTGGACTATTCTGGCCTCTGCCGGAACCATTGGCGCGCTGTTCGGCACTCCGGTGGCCGCCGCGCTGATTTTTTCGCAAACGCTGAGCGGTTCTGACGATACCCCGTTATGGGATCGGCTTTTCGCCCCACTGATGGCGGCAGCGGCAGGATCGCTGACCACCAGCCTGTTCTTTCATCCCCACTTTTCTCTGCCCGTCGCGCACTATACCCAGATGCGGCTGGTGGACATTTTCAGCGGCGCGGTGGTGGCCGCTATCGCTATTGCGGCGGGAATGGTGGCCGTCTGGTGCCTGCCGAGACTGCATTTCCTGATGCACCGGCTGAAAAACCCGTTGCTGATACTGGGCGTCGGCGGCTTTATTCTGGGCGTGCTGGGTGTGCTCGGCGGGCCGCTGACTCTGTTTAAAGGTCTGGATGAGATGCAGCAAATGGCCTTCGGCCAGACGCTCAGCGCCACGGACTTTTTTATGCTGGCGGTGATAAAGCTCGCCGCGCTGGTCGTGGCGGCGGCCTGCGGTTTTCGCGGCGGGCGGATCTTTCCGGCGGTGTTTGTCGGCGTCGCGCTGGGGTTAATGCTGCATGCCCATGTGGATGCGGTGCCTGCCGCCATCACCGTCTCCTGCGCCATTCTCGGCCTGGTGCTGGTGGTGACCCGCGACGGCTGGCTCAGCCTGTTTATGGCGGCAGTCGTGGTGCCGGACACCACCCTGCTGCCGCTGTTGTGTATCGTTATGCTCCCGGCCTGGCTGCTGCTGGCCGGTAAGCCAATGATGATCGCCAGCCGCAAAGATCGCTAGTCAACCGCTGTTGCGCGTTTCCAGCGCCCGGGTGACCGCGCGCAGCAGCACGGGTAAATCGGCTTGCGGCAACACTACTTCAATCAGCGAAAGCCGCTCAGGACGCGTCAGGCGGGCGAGCACCTCCGCAAGCTGTACGGCCTGAGTGACGCGCCAGCACTCCGCACGCCCGGCAAGGTTTAAGGCATGGGGAATTTGCGTCCAGTTCCAGCGCGCGATGTCATTATAGCGCTGCGTTTCACCGTGAATCGCCCGTTCAACGGTATAGCCGTCATTGTTAAGCAGCAGAATCACCGGCGACTGTCCGTCCCGCAGCATCGAGCCCATCTCCTGGATCGTCAGCTGCGCGGCCCCGTCGCCGGTAATCAGAATTACCCGCCGTCCGGGCGCTGCGGTCTGGGCGCCAAAGGCGGCAGGCAGCGCATAGCCTATCGAACCCCACAGCGGCTGCACCAGCAGCTCCGCGCCCGCGGGCAGCGTAAGCGACGCCGCGCCGAATGCCGCCGTTCCCTGATCGGCAAGAATCACATCGCCGGGCTGTAGCGCCTGCTGTACGGTATGCCAGAAGTTTTGCTGGTTCAGCGCCCCCTGCTTCACCTGCGTCTGTTCGCCTGCAGGCTTCGCGGGCGGCGGGGCGAAGGAAAGCTCCAGACATACCTCCCGCAGCGTGACAACGGCCTGTTCCATTGAGATACCGCTATACCACGTTTGCCCAATCCGGGAGCCGTGTGGCTGTACCTCTATTGTCCGTTCTGCCGCCAGCTGCTGGGTAAAACCGGCCGTCAGCGTATCCACAAAGCGGGTGCCGACGCAGATTGTGGTATCCGCCCCTTCAATGGCTTCGCGGACAAACTCGCCGCTTGCCCCGCCGCTATACGTGCCGACAAAGCCCGGCTGCTGTTCATCGAAAAGGCCTTTGCCCATCAGCAGGGTGGCGTGGGCCATTGGCGTCTCGGCCATCCAGCGCTGCAGAACAGGCTGTAAATCAAAGCGCCTGGCGAGAAAGTCCGCCAACAGCGCCACCCGTGGACTGTTCATCAGCATCTGGCGCGCCTGATAGCGGAAAGCGGTAACGACGCTCTCCTGCGACTCAGGCTGTAGCGGCACCAGAGCTTCTGAAGGCGGTACAGCCGGACGTTTCGCCACGTCAGCGGGTAACAACAGGTAACCGGGCCGACGGCTGGTTAACATGGCATGCAGCACGCGGTCAATTTCATGGCAGGCGGTTTGTTCATCCAGCACCGCGCTGGCGGCGCAGACGGCCTGGCTCATCCGGTAGAAATGGCTGAAATCCCCGTCGCCAAGGGTGTGATGCATCAGTTCGCCCCGGCGCTGCGCTCCGCTACAGGGCGCGCCGACAATATGCAGAACGGGAACGTACTCGGCATAGCTGCCCGCCAGACCATTCAGCGCGCTCAGTTCGCCGACGCCGAAGGTGGTCAACAGCGCGCCAGCCCCCGCTAAGCGGGCATAGCCGTCGGCAGCATAGGCGGCGTTCAGTTCATTAGCGCAGCCGACCCAGCACACGTCAGGATGGTCGATCACGTGGTCGAGAAACTGCAAATTATAATCGCCCGGCACGCCGAACAGATGCGCGATACCGCATCCTGCCAGTCTGTCGAGCAGGTAATCGGCGACGGTATAGGGGGTTTGCATGGCAGCGATCCTTTTGACGTGAGCCTCAGCTTGAGTATTGAAGAAGCGCGAAGCCTGTCCAGAAAGTTGCTGCGAAGCGCATGGAAAGCAAAATTTACAGCGGTGATAGCGAAAAATGTCGTTGAAAAAGCGTCAGTGTAAACGTATACACTGGGAAGCAGAACTCACTGCGAGGAGAGACAATGGTTTACCAGCCTGATGAAAATCGCTATCAAAAGATGGCGTATCGCCGCTGCGGTCACAGCGGTCTGAAGCTGCCGGCGGTTTCGCTGGGGCTATGGCATAACTTCGGCGACGCCACCCTGATTGAAAACAGCCGCGCCCTGCTGCGCCGGGCTTTCGATTTGGGGATTACCCACTTTGACCTCGCCAATAACTACGGACCGCCGCCGGGATCGGCAGAGCGGAACTTTGGCCGACTCCTGCAGGAAGATTTTTTACCCTGGCGCGATGAGCTTATTATTTCGACCAAAGCGGGCTATACCATGTGGGACGGCCCTTACGGCGACTGGGGATCGCGCAAATACCTGATTGCCAGCCTCGATCAAAGCCTGAAACGCATGGGGCTGGAGTATGTGGATATTTTTTATCACCACCGCCCCGACCCCGAAACGCCGCTGACGGAGACGATGAAGGCGCTGGATCATGTTGTCCGCCAGGGGAAAGCGCTGTATGTCGGGCTCTCGAACTACCCTGCCGCTCTCGCGCGTGAAGCCATTGCTATCCTGAACGATCTGGGAACGCCATGCCTGATCCATCAGCCTAAATATTCGCTGTTTGAGCGCCAGGCGGAGGAGGGATTACTGGCGTTATTACAGGAAAAAGGCGTGGGCAGCATCGCCTTTTCGCCGCTGGCGGGCGGACAGCTCACCGACCGCTACCTGCACGGCATCCCGGCGGATTCACGGGCGGCAAGCGGCAGCCGCTTCCTCAGTCCGGAACAGCTGACGGAGACGAAGCTGGAAAAAGTACGCCAGCTCAACGCGCTGGCTGAAAAGCGCGGCCAGAAGCTGTCGCAAATGGCGCTGGCGTGGGTGCTGCGTAACGACGACGTCACATCGGTGCTGATTGGTGCCAGTAAACCGGCGCAGATTGAAGATGCCGTGGGGATGCTGGCAAATCGTCATTTTACCGCTCAGGAGCGCGCCGCCATTGAGCAGATACTTGCCGACACGCCTTAAGCGCTGTCTTTAGCAATTCGTGCTCTCGTTTATGATTTAAGAGTTAAGGCGATGAAACGGGGCTTTACGGCCCCTTAATATTGCGTTAACAGGCCGATTACGGCTTCGATCGTGAAGGAGAAAAAGTATGTTCAGGTCACTGATTCTGGCGGCAGCCCTGCTGGCTTTTGCACCGCTGGCCGCGAATGCGGGAGAGATCACCCTGTTGCCATCAATAAAATTACAAATCGGCGATCGCGACGACTATGGCAGATACTGGGACGGCGGCTACTGGCGCGACCGTGATTACTGGCATCGTCACTATGAGTGGCGCGGCGACCGCTGGTGGCGGCACGATAACGGCAAACACCGCGGCTGGGATAAGCGCAAAGCTTACGAACGCGGATACCGCGAAGGCTGGCGCGATCGCGACGATCATGGCGGTCGTGGACGCGGCCACGGTCATAAGCACCATCATTAAACCACGCAGGAAGAGTTCGCCGGGCAGCGCTACGCTGACCCGGCTTTTGTTTTTTTACAGCCCCAGCGCCGTCCCGACCAGTAACCAGACGTTGAGCACCACTACCAGCGCCACGATCAGCCAGCCAGTGAGTTTTATCCAGCGGGTATTAACCAGATCGCCCATTACGCAGCGGTCGCTGGTGAAAATCAGCAGCGGCACCAGGGCAAGGGCAATCCCAAAGCTCAGCAGCACCTGGCTCATCACCAGAATGCGGGTCGGATCCAGCCCCAGCAAAATCACCACAAACGACGGCATCATTGTGATGGCGCGACGCACCCATAGCGGAATATGGAAACGCACAAATCCCTGCATAACCACCTGCCCCGCCAGCGTACCAACCACCGTGGACGACAGCCCGGCGGCAACCAGACTCAGGCCAAACACCGTTGCCGCCGCGTGACTGAGCAGCGGTTCAAGGGTCAGATAAGCCTGATCGAGATCAGCAATGCCGGTGTGTCCGCTAAAGTGAAACGCCGCCGCGGCGGTAGCCATCATCGCCAGGTTAACGAATCCGGCAATGGTCATGGCGATCGCCACATCCCACCGGGTCGCCGCATAGCGCTGATGTCGCGTACCGCCGTGCGAATGCTGGGTGAGCGAGGAGTGCAGGTAAATCACGTGCGGCATAATCGTCGCGCCCAGCACCCCGGCCGCCAGAAAGACCGCCTCTGAGTTCGGCAGGCTGGGGATCATCATCCCTTTACTTAACTGCGCCAGACTGGGCCGGGAAAAAATCAGTTCGACAATATAGGCAATCGCCACAAACAGCAGCAGCCCGCCGATCGCCTTTTCCAGCGGTTTTTGTCCCCGACGTTGCAGCATTAGGATTAGAAACGTGGCGATACCGGTCAGCACCGCGCCCTGCAATAGCGAGACGCCGAGAATGAGCTTAAAACCAATCGCCGCGCCGATAAATTCCGCCAGATCGGTCGCCATCGCGATAATCTCGGCCTGGATCCAGTAAAACCAGACGACCGGGCGCGGATAATGGTCGCGAATTTGCTCGGCTAGATTTTTACCGGTGGCGATCCCCAGCTTTGCCGACAGCACCTGAATCAGCATCGCCATCAGGTTTGCCCACACCACTACCCACAACAGCGTGTAGCCAAAACTGGCCCCGGCCTGAATGTTGGTGGCAAAGTTACCGGGATCGATATAGCCGATAGCGGCAATGAACGCAGGCCCCATTAATGCGAACCTTAACTTGCGCGCGGCCTTTCCACTGCTACGCTCAACGCGATCGTCTGTCATCTCGTACCCCGGTAATATAGCCTTTGCTATGTTTCATGCTATGCCTGTTGAGAATAGTTATCAAATTCATTTAAAAAGTTAACGGTGATTTCTCTGACAGGCAGGAACAATTGATCGTGTAAAAACTGGAAATGTGCGCAGCGTGATTAACAATATAATAAAATATTAGCACAGTGACGTAACTTTTCACTTCCATACTAAACATAACAGAAATGTATGACTGCTTACTAATTTTGAATCCCGTCACAGGACCGGATTATAGTGTGTGTTTGATCTCGTTTTCTTTGCATCTGTTACATAGAATGTGCACGGAAATTAAACCTGCCTCATATTTGGAGCAAATATGGACCGCGTCCTTCATTTTGTCCTGGCGCTAGCCGTTGTTGCGATCCTCGCATTGCTGGTAAGCAGTGACCGTAAAAAAATTCGCATTCGTTATGTCATTCAATTACTTGTTATCGAAGTATTACTGGCGTGGTTCTTCCTGAACTCTAACGTCGGTCTGGGCTTCGTGAAAGGATTCTCCGAACTGTTTGAAAAACTGCTCGGATTCGCCAATGAAGGGACCAACTTCGTCTTTGGCAGCATGAACGATCAGGGTCTGGCGTTCTTCTTCCTGAAAGTGCTCTGCCCTATCGTCTTTATCTCCGCGCTGATCGGTATCCTCCAGCACATTCGCGTGCTGCCGGTGATTATTCGCGCGATTGGTTTTCTGTTATCCAAAGTCAACGGCATGGGTAAACTGGAATCCTTTAACGCGGTCAGCTCCCTGATCCTCGGCCAGTCTGAGAACTTTATCGCCTATAAAGACATTCTCGGCAAAATGTCCCGCAACCGCATGTACACCATGGCGGCCACGGCGATGTCCACGGTATCCATGTCTATCGTCGGCGCGTATATGACCATGCTGGAGCCGAAATATGTGGTGGCGGCGCTGGTTCTCAACATGTTCAGTACCTTTATCGTTCTGTCGCTGATTAACCCATACCGCGTTGACGCCAGCGAAGAAAACATCCAGATGTCGAACCTGCATGAAGGACAGAGCTTCTTCGAAATGCTTGGTGAATATATTCTGGCGGGCTTTAAGGTGGCGATTATCGTTGCCGCGATGCTGATCGGCTTTATCGCCCTGATCGCCGCGCTGAACGCTCTGTTCGCTACCGTAACCGGCTGGTTCGGCTACAGCATCTCCTTCCAGGGCATTCTGGGCTACATCTTCTATCCGATTGCGTGGGTGATGGGCGTGCCGTCCAGCGAAGCGCTGCAGGTGGGCAGTATTATGGCGACCAAACTGGTTTCCAATGAATTTGTCGCCATGATGGATCTGCAAAAAATCGCCTCCACGCTCTCTCCGCGCGCGGAAGGTATTCTTTCCGTGTTCCTGGTCTCTTTCGCTAACTTCTCCTCCATCGGCATCATCGCTGGCGCGATTAAAGGCCTGAATGAAGAACAGGGTAACGTGGTTTCCCGTTTCGGTCTGAAACTGGTTTACGGCTCTACCCTGGTGAGCGTCCTGTCGGCGTCTATCGCCGCACTGGTGCTGTAAGACCGCGTCGCAATAAAAGCCGGGGAATACTCCCCGGCGGAGCATGAAGGCCTGATGGCGCGACGCTTATCCGGCCTTCGTTCCCGATGTCTCTAACGGCTGTGGCCGTCCAATCAGGTAGCCCTGCAAATAGTTCACCCCCATGCTTAACAGCAGATCCCGCTGCTCCGGCGTTTCCACGTATTCGGCCACCACGCTTAATGATTTGGTTTTCGCCAGCTCAGTTATCGACTTCACAATCATCGCATCCAGCGAGTCGTTGAGTATGTCCTTCACAAACACGCCGTCAATTTTGATAATGTCCGCCTGCAGACGCTTCAGCCGTTCGTAATTAGCGTAGCCCGTACCAAAATCATCAATCGCAATTCTGAAGCCGAACTTATGCAGTTGCTCAATATTCTGCACGCTGGCCTCAGAGTTGGAAAACGCCTGCTCTTCGGTGATTTCAATGATCACCGTTTCCGGCGCGATGCCGTAGCGGTTAAACAGACGAATGATCCGCGGGGCCGTCTCTTTTTGCAGCAGGGTCAGCGGCATTAAATTCACCGAGAAACGCGGGCCGGGTTCGGCAGAGGGATGGGCGGCAAGCCAAGTCAGCAGCGCCTCCACCACCTGCAAATCAAAGCGGGCGCTGAGGTTAAACTGCGCAATCAGCGGGATGAAGCGATCCGGCGTCATGATGCCATCATCGCACTTCAGGCGTGCAAGGATTTCGTCGTAGCCTTTGCCCTGGCTGTCGCGGATAGGCTGCGCGTAAAGCAGCAGATCGCCGCCGTCGAGCGCTTTGCGGATTTTATTAAGTAACAGCACACGCTCGGTCGTCTGTCCGGTCGCCGCCTCCAGACTGTTGGTCAGCGCCATAACGCGATGATGCGTACAGGATTGCTCAGCCAGCCAGCTCAGTTGCCCAAGCAGCGGCTGCAACGTCTCCTGTTTACCGTCCCAGCCGCCCCAGGAGGCGCCATAGCCCATATCCAGCCCGGTATTGTTCCAGTAGATTTTACGACTATTCAGCAGGTCGAGCATATGCTGCAGGCGAGCCTCCGTTTCCGGCCCGCGCAGAACCAGCAGTAGTTCGCTGCCCGGAAGCTGAAAAATCTTTTCCCCTTCCAGCAGCAGCGGCTGAAGCATACGGTACACCGTGCGCTTACAGTGAACGCGCATTAACATACCGTAGTGACGACTGAGAAACTCCAGATTATCCAGCCGCAGGCTGCACACGCTCTGCCCTGACTCTTTTTGCAGAAAATGTTCCAGCGCGCGCAAATTGGGCAGGCGGGTCAAGGGATCGGTCAGCGCCTGTTGATGCCAGCGCTGGTTCAGCCAGTTGCTGCGCTGATAAATCCGCGTCATATAGAGCAAACAGATACTGAACGATATCAGGGCTGAAAGAATAAATGCCAGCGAATATTCCGACCCGACGCCCTGCAAAAAATTTCGGTTATAGGTCAGCAGGCACAGCGTCGAGATCGCCCAGCTTAAGTTTAAAAACGGGTAGCTGAATTTACCGACGCCGGTAGTAAAAAGAATGAAGAACACCGGCACCAGATAGCCCGCGATATACGCATTATCATAGGGGGCGCACATGACGAACAGCAACGCGGCCAGCCCGAACAGCCAGCATAGCGTGAATAACCGCTGTTTTTTCTCCAGCGACGGCGCGATATCCCTGCGCCAGAAGGTGCGCGCATAGCGAGGATTCACGATCATTCGCATCGGGTAATAAAACAGCATGGTAAAGATCAGCGCCGCTGAAATCAGGCTCAGGATATCGACAATGGTAAAAATCGCCGCCGCAGCGCCAAAAAAGGTCGAAACCGCAACCGGAAAGTCAAAATAATGGCCGGCCAGGTACATACTGATTTTCATACCCAACGGCGCGATAAAACCGAGCCAGATTACCCTGCGCCAGATATTGCGGTTCGGTAATCCGTAGCGCCAGCGTGAACCAATTCGCCAGCGCGCCAGCGCGCAAACGCCTAATACGCAGAATATCTGGCAGAACAGCAGTACGACACTCTGCGTAAACGATAGATCGAGATTCCAGAGGTTGGTGATAAACATCCCCAACACAATCGGCGCCACGCCGCGCCTGCCGAAGATAAGCAGCACCGCAAACATCACGCACAGCGGCAGCCAGGAAAGGTATATATAACTGGAGTCAACGGCGGCAAGCGGAGAGATAAAGCGTGAAAACTGGATAGCGATAATCGAGAGCGTTATTGCCAGCGCGAATATTCTTATATTATTTATCAGGTTATGCTTTACTGGCATGGTATGACTGCTCTCACGGAACGCATGATTAATCACATAAATGATAAGTTTATTCGCATCGCGAAGCAAACCTGTGCCTGCCAGATACTGCCAGATAAATGGATAACATTACGCAATCAGCCACTGGCCTAACAGAAACTGTATAACAAAAAAGCCTGGCCTGCAGAGATAAAAAAACCCCCGCTTCGCAGCGAGGGTTCAGAAGGTGGTGGAGCTAAGCGGGATCGAACCGCTGACCTCTTGCATGCCATGCAAGCGCTCTCCCAGCTGAGCTATAGCCCCACAATCTCTTTACGTACCAAAAATGTTGGGTTCACTTTTGGTGGAGCTAAGCGGGATCGAACCGCTGACCTCTTGCATGCCATGCAAGCGCTCTCCCAGCTGAGCTATAGCCCCACAATCTCTTTACGTACCAAAAATGTTGGGTTCACTTTTGGTGGAGCTAAGCGGGATCGAACCGCTGACCTCTTGCATGCCATGCAAGCGCTCTCCCAGCTGAGCTATAGCCCCACAATCTCTTTACGTACCAAAAATGTTGGGTTCACTTTTGGTGGAGCTAAGCGGGATCGAACCGCTGACCTCTTGCATGCCATGCAAGCGCTCTCCCAGCTGAGCTATAGCCCCGTCACGTAAAGCTTGTCGAGTTGACGGGCGGCATCATATGAATTCCCTTCGCATGTGTCAACGGCAAATTGACGCCGCCGATTCTAATCGCTGAAAAAGCAGACAAATGAAGAACCTTGCGTGGCAACTCGCATTCAGTAGTTAAACGCGTCACGGTTTCTACTAAAATGGTGCTATAAAATGAACCACTAATAAACCATACAGCTAATCAGGGAATTGCCATGTTCAAGGAACGGATGACGCCAGAAGAACTCGCCAGTCTGACCGGTTACAGCCGTCAAACCATCAATAAATGGGTGCGCAAGGAAGGCTGGGTGACATCGCCTAAGCCGGGCGTTCAGGGGGGAAAAGCGCGTCTGGTGCATGTAACTGAGCAGGTTCGTGAATATATCCGCAGTGCAGAACGCTCTGCGGATGGGGTTTCTGACGATTTTTTGTCCACTACGGGCGATGCGTCGCTTGAAGCTCTGTTAATCAAACTCGCGAAAGAGATGACGCCTGCGGAACAGAAAAAAATCACCTCTTTACTTCTGCGGGAAGGTATTACCGGTTTGTTACAGCGCTTAGATATTCGCGACAGCAAATAATTAATATGAAAAGATTACGCAGCAAAATGACTACCGAAGAGCTGGCGCAATGCCTCGGGGTCGCCAGACAAACCGTAAATCGTTGGGTCCGCGAGCAGAAATGGGAAACAGAAAAGTTTCCAGGCGTGAAAGGTGGTCGGGCAAGGCTGGTGCATATCGATTCGCGCGTTCAGGAATTCATTCTGAACATTCCGGCGTTTCGCAATCACTATGCGTTTTATCAGGCGCAGGAGCCGCTGGCCGAATACAAACCCGGCGCGCGCAGTCATGCTTATCGTCAGATCGTTGATGCTGTGGAAAATATGTCCGCTACGGAACAGGAAAAGCTGGCGATGTTTCTTTCGCGTGAGGGTATTCGCAGCTTTCTTGCCCGTCTGGGCATTGAAGAATCGCAGACGCGTTAAACGCGGCGCTGTCAGGATACAGGCCGGGACACCCTCCCCGGCCTGCCTGGTAAAAATTTATTGCTGTGCTTCACGCCCGGCAATAAACGCCAGCGCTTTGTTGATGCGCTCAATGCTGCGGGCTTTACCAATCGCATGCACCGTAACGTCCAGGCCCGGCGACTGACCGGCGCCAGTGACGGCAACGCGCAGCGGCATTCCTACTTTACCCATCCCGACTTCCAGCTCATCGGCGGTCGCCTGAATCGCATGGTGCACGTTTTCCGCGCTCCAGTCGCTGATTGCCGACAGTTTGTCACGCACCACTTCCAGCGGCTGACGGGCGACCGGACGCAGATGTTTTTTCGCAGCATCGGCGTCGAACTCCGCAAAATCCTCATAGAAATAGCGGCAGCTCTGCGCCATCTCTTTCAGCGTTTTGCAGCGCTCGCCCAGCAGTTTCACCAGCTCCGCCAGCTGCGGGCCGTTACGGGTGTCGATATTTTCCTGCTCAATATGCCACTGAAGATGCGTTGCCACATATTCCGGCGCCAGCGAATTAATATAGTGGTGGTTCAGCCACTGCAGTTTTTCCGTATTGAACGCGCTGGCGGATTTGCTGACTGCGCCAAGGGAGAACAGTTTGATCATCTCTTCACGGGTGAAGATCTCCTGATCGCCGCTGGACCAGCCCAGACGCACCAGGTAGTTGAGCAGCGCTTCCGGCAGGTAACCGTCGTCACGATACTGCATTACGCTCACCGCGCCATGACGTTTAGACAGTTTTTTACCGTCGTCGCCGTTGATCATTGAGACGTGCGCATAGACCGGCACCGGCGCATTCAGCGCTTTCAGGATGTTGATCTGGCGCGGCGTGTTGTTGATATGGTCTTCACCGCGAATAACGTGGGTGATTTCCATATCCCAGTCGTCCACTACCACGCAGAAGTTATAGGTCGGGGAACCGTCGGTACGGCGGATAATCAGATCGTCCAGCTCCAGATTGCTGAACTCGATCGGTCCGCGGATCTGGTCGTCAAAAATAACAGAACCCTCCTGCGGGTTCGCAAAACGCACCACGCACGGCTCATCGTCCGCATGATGCTCATGACCGTGACGGCAGCGGCCGTCATAGCGCGGTTTTTCACCTTTCGCCATCTGCTCTTCACGCAGCGCGTCCAGACGTTCTTTAGAGCAGTAGCATTTATAGGCCGTGCCCGCTTCCAGCATCTCATCAATAACGGCGTTGTAACGATCAAAACGTTTGGTCTGGAAATAAGGACCTTCGTCCCATTCCAGGCTCAGCCAGTTCATGCCATCCATAATGGCTTCAATAGCTTCCGGCGTGGAACGTTCAAGATCGGTGTCTTCAATACGCAGCACAAACTCACCGCCGTGGTGACGTGCGAAAAGCCAGGAATAGAGAGCAGTACGCGCACCACCGACGTGCAGATAGCCTGTCGGGCTTGGCGCGAAGCGAGTTTTGATTTTCATGAAATGGCCTTACGTTGATAAAGATGCCGACAGCCGGCAAATCCGGGAAAAATTAACGTTCGGTATTCTATCACTCCCACCTGATTCCTCAATGATGTTACCGCCAGAACCTCTGGCTTTGCTATTTTCGTATAGAAATCATGCGCCACGGCGTGATTTGCAAACGTTTTGCTTAAATTTACGACGAACGAACAATTTCTTTAGAAAATGCGTTGACTCATTTTCAACTCTCCCTATAATGCGACTCCACACAGCGGGGGTGATTAGCTCAGCTGGGAGAGCACCTCCCTTACAAGGAGGGGGTCGGCGGTTCGATCCCGTCATCACCCACCAACTACTTTATGTAGTCTCCGCCGTGTAGAGAAGAAATTGAGAAGTGGGTGATTAGCTCAGCTGGGAGAGCACCTCCCTTACAAGGAGGGGGTCGGCGGTTCGATCCCGTCATCACCCACCACTTCGGGTCGTTAGCTCAGTTGGTAGAGCAGTTGACTTTTAATCAATTGGTCGCAGGTTCGAATCCTGCACGACCCACCAATGTAGAAAGGCGCCTTTTTGCTGTCTGCGCTATTCCATGCCGGATGGCGGCTACGCCTTATCCGGCCTACAAGCGAAGCGCTATCAGACAAGACCCTCCTTGTTACCCCCTTTTGCATCCTGGCAGCTCGTCACGATAAATAAGACGGAACAAATATCATTAAATTAAATTTACCGCAGAGCGCACATAGTGCCTCACTATTAATCCCTTGAAAAACAAGATTTAATGCTGTCATTTATCAGGCAAAGATGATCCACATCAAAAAATAACCGTACAAATTATCATCTACTGTTTCAGTTTATTTAACTTTTCCCGGTTTTTACCCGGTAGCCAGGGAGGCGGTTATGGCAGAGAAAGGACTGCGTTTCACGCTGGAAGTGGAAGGACAGCCCCCGGAAACCTTTGCGGTGGTCAGCTTCCGGCTGGTTCAGGATTATTCCGTTCCCTTTACGCTTGACGTGGATGTTGCCGGTGAGGGCTTCCGGCTGACGCCGGAAGCCCTGCTGGAGAAAGAGGCCGTGCTGACTATCCTGACCGGCGCCACAATGCAGCGCCGTATGAGGGGGATTGTCACCCATTTCGGCATCCGTGATTACAACGGATGGCAGATCCGCCATCAGTTGATCATCCGTCCGCCGTTATGGCGCGCCGGGCTGCGACAGAACTTCCGCATCTTCCAGCAGCAGGATATTCAGTCCATTACTGCCACATTACTGGACGAAAACGGCGTCACCGACTGGACGCCCTGCTTTTATGAGCATCATCCGCCCCGTGAATTCTGCGTTCAGTACGGCGAAACCGACCTGGCATTTCTGACACGACTGTGGTCAGAGGAAGGCATTTTCTTTTTTGAGCGCCAGGCGCACGAAGGCGATAAACAGACGCTGGTGCTGTGCGACAATGCCGCCGGATTAACCACCGCAGGCGACATGCCGTTTAATCCCAACCATACCACCGAAGCCTTCACCCGCTGTATCAGCGCCTTCAGCTATCTGGCGCAGATACGCCCCTCGTCGGTCAGTACCCGGGACTATACCTTTAAGGCCCCCTCCTGGCCGGGATGTTTCGACCGTGAAGGCGATAACCTGAACGGTCAGTACAGGCAGTATGAGATTTTTGATTACCCGGGCCGCTTTAAGGATGAGCAGCACGGTCAGGATTTCGCCCGCTATCAGGCGGAAGGCTGGCGCAGCAACGCCGAAACCGCCAGCGGCGAAAGCCACTCCCCGGCGCTGTGGCCGGGCGCGCAGGTCACGCTTACCGGACATCCGGTCCCTCCACTGAACCGGGCCTGGCAGATCATCAGCAGTACATTGACGGGAAAACAGCCGCAGGCGCTGAAAGGCAGCCGCGGTCCGGGCACCACGCTGGATAATCAGTTCAGCGTTATTCCTGGGGACAGAACATGGCGACCCCAGCCGCTGCTGAAGCCGAAAGTCGATGGTCCGCAGCCTGCCGTGGTGACCGGACCGCCGGGCGAAGAGATCTTTTGCGATGAACATGGCCGGGTACGGGTGAAATTTATCTGGGACCGCTATCACGGCGAAAACGAAGACAGTTCCTGCTGGATACGGGTGTCACAGGCGTGGGCAGGCGCGGGATTTGGTAATCTGGCGGTTCCCCGCGTCGGTCAGGAAGTGATTGTGGACTTCCTCAACGGCGACCCGGACCAGCCGCTTATCATGGGGCGAACCTATCATGAAGATAACCGTTCGCCGGGAGATTTACCCGGAACCAGAACGCAGATGACCATCCGTTCAAAAACGTATCAGGGCAGCGGCTTTAATGAACTGCGGTTTGAGGATGCGACCGGACAGGAACAGGTGTATATCCATGCGCAGAAGAACATGGATACCGAAGTGCTGAACAACCGCAGTACCGACGTGAAGGTCAACCACACGGAAACCATCGGCGGAAACCAGGTTATCACAGTGAAACAGAACCAGATGCAGACGGTGGTGCAGAACCAGCAGGAGAATATCGGCCAGAATCAGTCCGTCACCGTCGGGCTGAACCAGGCGGAAACGGTGGGCGTGGCCCGTGCCCTGACGGTCGGAGTGGCGTATCAGACCACGGTGGGCGGCATGATGAACACCTCAGTGGCGCTGATGCAGGCTTCGCAGGTGGGAATACAGAAATCGCTGCTGGTCGGTAAAGGATATGACGTCAGCGTCGGGGAAAATGTCACATTTACGGTGGGGAAAAACCGGCAGGAAAGCGCAGGCAGGGTCGCCGTTTACTCCGCCGGCGAGCATCTGGAACTGCGCTGCGGGCAGGCGCGGCTGGTGCTGACGCAGGACGGCAGCATCTTTCTGAACGGCACGGCGATTAATTTGCAGGGAGTGCAGACCATCAGCGGCGATTCGCTGATGATTAACTGGAACTGCGGCGCGACAAAAAATCCTCCGGATGCGCCGGAGTAGTAAAGCCTTTACCGGAACACACAAGACAATAAACAGAAGGAACTGATCATGAGCGGAAAACCGGCGGCCCGTCAGGGCGACATGACACAGTACGGCGGGCCGATAGTTCAGGGGTCAGCGGGCGTGTTTATCGGTGCCCCCACCGGCGTCGCCTGTTCGGTCTGTCCCGGCGGCATCACCTCCGGCTCGCCGGTTAACCCCCTGACAGGCGCCAAAGTGCTGCCCGGCGAAACGGACCTCGCCCTGCCCGGCCCGCTGCCGTTTGTCCTTTCCCGCACCTACAGCAGTTATCAGACGAAAACGCCTGCGCCTGTGAGTGTCTTCGGTCCCGGCTGGAAAGCCCCTGCTGATATCCGCCTGCAGCTTTCTGATGACGAACTTATCCTTAACGATAACGGCGGGCGCAGCATTCGCTTTGAGCCACTGTTCCCCGGTGAGACCGCCTTCAGCCGCAGTGAATCCCTGTGGCTGGCCCGCGGCGGCGTGCTGACGCTGCATGAAAGCAACCCGCTGCACCGCCTGTGGCAGACCCTGCCGGAGAAGATTCGCTCAGGCCCGCACGTTTACCTGGCCACGAACAGCGCGCAGGGGCCATGGTGGATTCTGGGCTGGCCTGAGCGGGTGCCGGAGGCGGATGAGGTCCTGCCCGCCCCGCTGCCGCCGTACCGGGTGCTGACCGGGCTGGCGGACCGCGCCGGGCGCACGCTCAGTTTTCACCGGGAGGCCGCCGGTGAATTCACCGGCTGCATCACCGCCGTGACCGACGGCGCAGGCCGCCGTTTCAGGCTGGTACTGACCACGCAGGCGCAGCGGGCGCAGGCGGCGCGTCAGCAGGCCATTACATCCGGAATAAAAGCCCCTGAATTTCCGCAGACGGTGCCGGTTTCCGGCTACGGCGCGGACAGCGGTATCCGCCTGGAGGCGGTGTGGCTGACGCATGACCCGCAATACCCGGACAACCTGCCCGCCGCGCCGCTGGCGCGTTATGAATACACCCCGCGCGGGGAGCTGGCGGCGGTGTATGACCGGGGCGGCGTCCGGGTGCGTCAGTTTGAATACGACCCGCAGCATCCGGGACGGATGTGCGCGCACCGGTACGCCGGACGCCCGCCGGTCACCTATCTTTACGACACCGCCGGCCGGGTGGTGGAGCAGCGTAACCCGGCGGGCCTGAGCTACCGCTACCGGTATGAAAGGAACAGCGTCATGATTACCGACAGCCTGAACCGCCGCGAAGTGCTGCACACGGAAGGCGAAGGCGGGCTGAAGCGGGTGGTGAAGAAGGCACTGGCGGACGGCGGCTGTGTCCTCAGTGACCATGATAACGCGGGCCGCCTGCTGGCGCAGACTGACGCCACAGGGCGCAGGACAGAATACCGGATGAATGCCGGCTCCGGCCTGGTGACGGAAATTGTCACGCCTGACGGCCGGTCCGTGCGGTTCAGCTATAACGACCGGCACCAGCTCATCTCCTCCACCGGGGCGGACGGCCTGCGCAGCCGGCGGGAATATGACGACCGGGGACGGCTGACGGCAGGGACCTCCCGTCAGGGCGACACCACCCGCTGGTTTTATGATAATCCGGACAGTGAGCTGCCCTGCGCTGTGGAAGACGCCACCGGCAGCCGCAGGACGATGACCCGCAACCGTTACGGCCAGGTGCTGACCGTCACCGACTGTTCGGGATATGAAACCCGTTATGAGTATGACCGCTTCGGGCAGACCACAGCGGTTCACCATGAGGAAGGGCTGAGCGTTTACCAGGATTACGATAACCGGGGCAGACTCATCAGCCGGAAGGATATACAGGGCCGGGAGACGCGTTACGAATACAGCATCGCGGGCGACCTGACCGCCATCATTCATCCGGACGGCCGCCGCCATGAAACGCGTTATGACGCGGCGGGACAGCCGGTCAGCCTGAGCGCAGGCGGCCTGACGCGGCAGATAACATACGATGCTGCCGGGCGCGTCACCGCGCTGACGAATGAAAACGGCGCTGTCACCACGTTGACTACGACGTCATGGACCGGCTGACGGAAGAGTGCGGCTTTGACGGCCGGACACAGCGTTACGGATATGACCCCGGCGGACAGCCTGTCCGCAGCGAAGAGGGCTCCCTCATCACCCTCTGGCATTACGATGCCTCCGGTCGCCTGACGCACAGCACGGTGAACGGTGAGGAGGCTGAACGCCGGCTGTACGATGAGCGCGGCTGGCTGACGGAAATCAGCCACCCCGGCGACGGCCACCGCGTCGCGGTTCACTATGAGTATGATGATAAAGGCCGGATGCGCAGCGAGCGACAGACCGTCCACGCCCCGCAGACAAATGAACTGCTGTGGGAGCACGTCACGCAGCACGATTACCGGAACGGACTGGCGACCAGAACCACCCCTGACCACCTGCCGCCGGTGGAATGGCTGACCTACGGCAGCGGTTATCTGGCGGGGATGAAGCTCGGCGACACGCCGCTCACCGACTTCACCCGCGACCGCCTGCACCGGGAGACACTGCGCAGCTCCGGGGCATACGAACTGGCCAGCACGTACAGCGCAGGCGGGCAGCTGCAGCGCCACACGCTGAATATAACGGAACTGAACCGGGAATACGCCTGGAGCGACGGCGGAGAGCTGGTGAGTATCCGCGGTCCCCTGCAGCAGCGGCAGTACCGGTACGACGACGCGGGACGGCTGAATCAGGTATTCCTGACCGCCACAGAAACGACAGCAGACTGGCTGACCGACCCGGCGGGCAACCGCATTGCGGACCGGCAACAATACCCGGCGCTGCCCGCAACATGGCCGGATAACCGTATCACTGAGGACAGCCACTGGTTTTACCATCACGATGAACACGGCAGGCTGACGGAGAAGGACGAGCGGCGCATCCGCGACGGCGGCAGCCTCAGCCACCATTATCATTACGATACCCGGCACCGGCTGGTGCGTTATGTCCGCATGCAGCAGGGACAGACGCGGCTGGAAAGCCGCTACCTGTATGACCCTGTGGGCCGCCGCACAGGCAAACGGGTATGGCGAAGCCCGGGCGGGAAAGACCGCCCGTCCCTCAGCCACACGCCGGAGGTGACGTGGTACGGTTATGACGGCGACAGGCTGGTGACCACGCAGACGGCGGACCGCCGTGTGCAGACGGTATACATGCCGGGCAGCTTCACGCCGCTGCTCAGGGCCGAAACGGAACTGGCGGAGCTGGAGAAGGCCGCCGCACACCGCACGCTGGCGCAGAAGCTTCAGCAGGAGGCGAACATGACGTTCGTGCCGGAGCTGGTAATGATGCTGGACGTGCTGGAGGGGGAGCTGCGGCGCGGAGAAGTCAGCGAGCCGAACCGGCAGTGGCTGGCGCAGTGCGGGCTGACGCCGGAGTAGATGAAGAACCAGACGGAGCCGGAATACGTGCCGCGGCGTAAAATCCACCTCTACCACTGTGACCACCGGGGCCTGCCGCTGGCGCTGATACGCCGGGACGGAGGGACGGCCTGGCAGGCGGAATATGATGAATGGGGCAACGTGCTGCGGGAGGATAACCCGGAGGGGCTGGAGCAGCTCATCCGCCTGCCGGGGCAGCAGTACGATGAGGAGACAGGGCTGTACTATAACCGTCACCGGTATTATGACCCGCAGCAGGGACGGTATATTACGCAGGATCCGATTGGACTTAGAGGGGGATGGAATTTATATAGCTATGCATTTAATAACCCAATGAAATATATTGATCCAAGAGGATTAGATATATGGTTGGAAGGCGCTGCACCCGGTGAACCGGATCTTCATCAAAGTGTAAATGTAGGTGATCCTAATGGGAGTTATGATTCATACAGTTATGGATTGAGTGGCTTCATTACCGGTGAAGTCTATAAAGATGTAAATCAAGGAGGAGTGATCGTTGCTTACAAGACAACAACATATGAACAGGATGAAGCCTTTAAAGAAATAATGGAAGGAAAAATTGGTGATAGTGGTTATTATGGCTATGATGATATTTGCCGAAGCTGGAGCCAACGTCAATTTAAGGAAGCTCCTGGTCAATTAACCAGTCCTCCTAAAAGAGATGGTGCTATCACTACAATGGGATTAGGTGCCTTATCCTCAAGAGGAAGTAGCACTACAAATAGTGGAACGTCCAAATGAAAATTTTAATTTTTATCGTTGGATTTATCTCCTCAATTGTTGCATTAATAGCAATTAATACAACCGCTATAAATGAGGCTGTGTATTATAGGTTGTTTGTTATTGTAACAGTGTGTAGCATAGTATCGATATTAGCATGTTTATTACTTTATTCTGGTGGAGGATGGCAGCGTTATATTTTATTTAGTGGAGTATATTCTATATATAACGTAATTTGCCGCTGCTTTGGATATATGATTTAGTTGTATTGAAAATCCTTATTGCAATGGAATAAATTCGTCAATCGCGGGAGCAATACGATGCGGAGACGGGGCTGTACTATAACCGTCACCGGTATTACGACCCGCAGCAGGGACGGAATATTACGCAGGATCCGATTGGACTAAGAGGGGGCTGGAGTCTATATACTTATCCGTTAAATCCTGTCATGGACGTAAGCGGCTCGCCAGAACCGTATTGATATTTACTGAGAGCTCAGATCAACTTTCCAGGGCAACAGATCGCGTACCCGATTTGCCGGCCAGTCCTGGATATGCTCAATGACGTAACGCAGCCATTTTTCTGGCTCCACATTGTTCAGACGGCATGTGCCGATCAGCGAGTACAACACCGCCGCATGTTCGCCACCGCTGTCAGAACCCGCGAACAGCCAGTTTTTCCGGCCTACGGCCACTCCCCTTAAGGCGTTCTCTGCGATGTTGTTGTCGATTTCCACCCAGCCATTACTGCAGTACACGTTCAGGCTATCCCACTGTTTCAGCAGGTATGCGAACGCTTTTGCCGTATCCGAGTGACGCGACAGTGTTTTCATCTGAGTCTGTATCCAGTCATACAGTGACTGCATCAGTGACGCAGCTCTGGCTTTTCTTGCCGCCAGACGCTGTTCTGCTGAACATCCCCGGACTTCTGCTTCGATGGCATACAGTTCACCGATACGCTGCAGGGCTTCCGTGGTGATATCGGTTGGCGCTCTTGCATGCACATCGTGGATTTTTCTCCGGGCATGGGCCATACACGCGGCTTCCGTTATTCTGCCGGATTCGTATAACGCCCGGTAGCCACCGTAAGCATCGGCCTGAAGCACTCCGCTGTAACCGGACAGGTGATTCTGTGGATGTATGCCTTTCCGGTCCGGGCTGTACGCGAACCAGACCGCCGGGGGCATCTGTGAACCGGCGTTACGGTCATCACGGACGTAGACCCACAGCCGGGCTGTCCGGGTTTTACCGCTGCCCGGCTCCTGGACCGGGACGGGGATATCATCAGCATGGACTTTACCGGGCATCAGCACATACTGGCGCAGGACGTCATACAGCGGCTCCAGCAGTTCAGCAACAGCACCTGTCCAGCGCCCCAGTGTGGCACGGCTCAGCTCCACTCCCTGACGACGGTATATTTCTGACTGGCGGTATAACGGCAGATGGTCTGCATATTTCCCGGTGACAACATGGGCCAGAAGCCCCGCTCCGGCATAACTGCGTGCAATGGGTTTTGAAGGTACTGGTGCCTGCACGATATGGTCGCACCGGCAACAGGCCAGTTTCGGACGTTGTGTTTCGATAACCTTAAAGGCGCTGCTGATAAGCTCCAGTTGCTCTGACACATCACATCCCAGAGAACTGAGTTCACCACCACAGGCAGGACAGCATTCCTCTTCCGGCCGGATAACCCGGGTTTCACGGGGAAGTGAGGCCGGTAACGGTTTACGGGCTGAAGACTGGCGCAGGGCGGATGGCAGTGCCGGGTCATATTGCTCACCCAGCGTTTCAGCCATTTCTTCCTGAAGTGCGCTGATTCTCTCCTGTGCATCCTGTATCTGCCGTTCGGTTTTTGCGCGAAGTTTTTCTGAGCTTTTACCGAACTGCATACGTTGCAGTTTCGCAACCAGCGCCTTCAGCCGGTTGATTTCGGAAGCATAAGCCGCCACCCGCTGTGAGAGCAGGCGGTTGTATTCGGCCATCTGGCGGATGGTGTCCTGTTGCGTCTGCAACAGTGCCCGCAGGCGGGCGTTCTCATGAGCAAGTGAGGTGTCCATATCCTCACTTTACAACGGGTTATATGCGGATTCCAGCGCGTTCCGTTCGTTTCGGGTGCTTCCAGTTGATACCTTCAAGAAGCATGGATAACTGAGCCGGAGTAAGGTGCACCTTGCCGTCACGGGTGACTGGCCAGATGAAGCGGCCCCGCTCCAGGCGTTTGGTGAAGAGGCACAGTCCGTCACTGTCAGCCCACAACACTTTTATCTGGTCACCCCGGCGTCCGCGGAAGATGAACAGGTGTCCGGAGAACGGGTCATCCTTCAGGACGTTCTGAACTTTTGATGCCAGGCCGTTAAAGCCATTTCGCATATCGGTGATACCTGCAACCAGCCAGATACGCGAACCTGCAGGGAGAGATATCATCAGTGGCTGCTCCCTTTTATTTCGCGGATAAGTGTCTGTAATAACGCCGGCGTCAGTTTACCTTTAAGCCTGAGAGTTCCGGCCGGCAGAACCAGCTCACAACACAGACTGTCGGACGGTGTATTTATCTGCTCTGGTTCCTGTGCGGGGGCCGGGATTTTATTATCCGGCTCCGGCGTTAACGTCACGGGAAGCAGTGCCGGCATATTTTTTCCGGAAGGCAGCAGGCCACCTTTCCGGTATTGATGGCGCCAGTTGAAGAGCAGGTTATCGTTGATTCCGTTTTCCCGGGCGATCTGCGCCACACAGGCTCCGGGCTGCAGTGACTGCTCCACTAAGGCGATTTTAAACTCATAAGGGAAGTTGGGCCGCCGGGGACGTTTTTTTACCACGGGGGTTTCGGATATAACGGTGCTTTCAGGACGTACGACTGGTACCGTGGAAAATTGTCCGTAAAGGCAGGCATCAAGTTCCTGCTCCGACATGCCTGCGGGCAAAGGCCACGAAAGGCCAGCTCTCCGAAAGCGCACGAACATACTACAAACTGTTGATTTTGGTACACCCAGGCGACGTCCGGCCACAACCCGAGGTAAATGTTCTTCGAAGTGAAGGCGTAAAGCTTCAGTAATCCAGGTCCGGTATTCCATACGATAGTGTCCACTAAAAATGATGGACATTATTTTTGTGGAGCCGGAGGAAACAGACCAGACGGTTTAAATGAGACGCTTACGCTGGTCGTACTGAACCAGAGTTTTGTTCCGACAACAAAAGGTGACGCAGCGGGTCAGGCCAAAGGTGTGAAAAGCGGGACCGTGGGCGGGAAATGTTACCCGCAGGAGCACAGTAAAACGGTACGGGCAGGAAAAAAACAGATTTTGCGTCATGGTGACGATTTCTGGATGAACGGGACGTAGTGTAATGGGAACAGGGAACACGACAGGCAAAATTGTGGGACAACCTCCCGTACCGGAAAAAACGGCGGAAGAAGCGAATCCGGTTGTATCAGCAGAAACAGAAGAGGAGAAAGGTTTTCTTGATTCCCTGACAGACATCCCCCTAAACAGCAGATTTCGTGGGCGGTGGCTGGCGGTAAGCGCCCTGCATCATGGTCAGTATGAGTCATTCCGGGCGACAGCCGAAGGATATGGCGATGAGGCGCTGGCCGGGTTTGACAGCATATATGACAGTGCCGATGTACAGTTAGCGTCGGTCATGATAAATATAGCAGGAGCGGGACGGGGTTCTGTAAAGCGTGCGAAAACCGGCCCTGCGGGGAAAGGGCGGTTACGCGGAACGGGATTTGGAACACAAACGCCGGTACTGGCGGGAGCGGGAGGGATGCCCTATGGACAGGGGCTGCAGATACTGCATGCTGAACAGAAGGCAGCGGGAAATTCGGTAAAAAACGCAGGGACAGGGAATAAGAAAACAGTAACAGGAAGTGGTGGTAAAGCCAGAGGTAAGAGAAAGAGTGAGCCGGGGCCTTGTGATCATCTCAGGAAAGGTGCAGGAAAAGGAAAATATCGCGGGGGGGCTCATGAGGAAACTAAGGAACCCAAAAGGGATGGACTAGATTCTCATCATATGCCTGCCAAAGCAGCAAGTCCATTAACTCCAAATCAAGGACCTGCGATTCAAATGAAACCAACTGACCATGGTAAGACATCTAGTAATGGAAAAGTGAGAGGATTTGCTAACTATATTGTTCGCATAAAGATGTTATTAACCCAAGGAAAATGGAGGGAGGCCATGGCACTGGAAATCAAAGATGTCAGGCGGGTAGCAAAACTTCAAGGGGATTTAAGACGGTATAATATTGCATTGCAAGAAATGCTGAAATATTATCATTGTCTAGAGAAACATAACTTGCTGAGATAAATATGAATACAAATACTATTTTTGAACTGTATCCGCAAGTTGGCATCAATAATGTCAAATTCGGAATGTCCCCTGAGCAGGTTGCTATGGAGTTGGGGGACCCAGAGGAGGTATGGGTAAATGAAAATAATGAATTAGTGGAGGAGCGTGCTCATTTAAACATAACGTATACAGCTTTAGATAAGGAACTCTGTCATTTTGGATTTGGAAAAAAAATGAATCATGTAATGTTTTCTGGAGTTAATGTATTTCATAGTAAACCAGATAAAATTATAAAAAAAATGATGACAATAGATGATAAGCCATATTTTTTTGTTGGTAGTATTTTTTTTATGAAGCTAGGTATTTCTCTGTCCGGCTTTTATGATGAAGATGAAGATGAAGATGAAGATGAAGATGATAAAGCAATAGCCTTATACAATCATCATGATTATGACGATTTATTACCTCAAATGGAGCTATTTACCGATATGATGAAAAGAGAATACAATAAAGACTTTTAAACCCAAATTAAGTAGCAAGCATATAATGATGTGTATTACCATCTGATCTGACCATTTCCTCCCTGCTCGCTGAAAGCGGTTTCACTGACTAGGCATTTTCCTTTTATGAGGTCCATCCCGCCAAGTCGATATCATTAATAGAGACTCGGACCAGCCCATCATCACGAGGTGCACTTACCACCAGGGCAATCGCGCGCCGGGCGACCTGCCGGGGCAGCACGGCAGCCGGGGGAAGGCACCACGCTCACCAGCCAGCTGGAGGTCATCCCCGCCGACCGGACATGGCGCCCCACCCCGCTCCCTAAACCCGCCGTGGACGGCCCGCAGAGCGCCGTTGTCACCGGCCCCGCCGGCGAGGAAATCTTCTGCGATGAGCACGGCCGGTAAGCGTCTCATTTAAACCGTCTGGTCTGTTTCCTCCGGCTCCACAAAAATAATGTCCATCATTTTTAGTGGACACTATCGTATGGAATACCGGACCTGGATTACTGAAGCTTTACGCCTTCACTTCGAAGAACATTTACCTCGGGTTGTGGCCGGACGTCGCCTGGGTGTACCAAAATCAACAGTTTGTAGTATGTTCGTGCGCTTTCGGAGAGCTGGCCTTTCGTGGCCTTTGCCCGCAGGCATGTCGGAGCAGGAACTTGATGCCTGCCTTTACGGACAATTTTCCACGGTACCAGTCGTACGTCCTGAAAGCACCGTTATATCCGAAACCCCCGTGGTAAAAAAACGTCCCCGGCGGCCCAACTTCCCTTATGAGTTTAAAATCGCCTTAGTGGAGCAGTCACTGCAGCCCGGAGCCTGTGTGGCGCAGATCGCCCGGGAAAACGGAATCAACGATAACCTGCTCTTCAACTGGCGCCATCAATACCGGAAAGGTGGCCTGCTGCCTTCCGGAAAAAATATGCCGGCACTGCTTCCCGTGACGTTAACGCCGGAGCCGGATAATAAAATCCCGGCCCCCGCACAGGAACCAGAGCAGATAAATACACCGTCCGACAGTCTGTGTTGTGAGCTGGTTCTGCCGGCCGGAACTCTCAGGCTTAAAGGTAAACTGACGCCGGCGTTATTACAGACACTTATCCGCGAAATAAAAGGGAGCAGCCACTGATGATATCTCTCCCTGCAGGTTCGCGTATCTGGCTGGTTGCAGGTATCACCGATATGCGAAATGGCTTTAACGGCCTGGCATCAAAAGTTCAGAACGTCCTGAAGGATGACCCGTTCTCCGGACACCTGTTCATCTTCCGCGGACGCCGGGGTGACCAGATAAAAGTGTTGTGGGCTGACAGTGACGGACTGTGCCTCTTCACCAAACGCCTGGAGCGGGGCCGCTTCATCTGGCCAGTCACCCGTGACGGCAAGGTGCACCTTACTCCGGCTCAGTTATCCATGCTTCTTGAAGGTATCAACTGGAAGCACCCGAAACGAACGGAACGCGCTGGAATCCGCATATAACCCGTTGTAAAGTGAGGATATGGACACCTCACTTGCTCATGAGAACGCCCGCCTGCGGGCACTGTTGCAGACGCAACAGGACACCATCCGCCAGATGGCCGAATACAACCGCCTGCTCTCACAGCGGGTGGCGGCTTATGCTTCCGAAATCAACCGGCTGAAGGCGCTGGTTGCGAAACTGCAACGTATGCAGTTCGGTAAAAGCTCAGAAAAACTTCGCGCAAAAACCGAACGGCAGATACAGGATGCACAGGAGAGAATCAGCGCACTTCAGGAAGAAATGGCTGAAACGCTGGGTGAGCAATATGACCCGGCACTGCCATCCGCCCTGCGCCAGTCTTCAGCCCGTAAACCGTTACCGGCCTCACTTCCCCGTGAAACCCGGGTTATCCGGCCGGAAGAGGAATGCTGTCCTGCCTGTGGTGGTGAACTCAGTTCTCTGGGATGTGATGTGTCAGAGCAACTGGAGCTTATCAGCAGCGCCTTTAAGGTTATCGAAACACAACGTCCGAAACTGGCCTGTTGCCGGTGCGACCATATCGTGCAGGCACCAGTACCTTCAAAACCCATTGCACGCAGTTATGCCGGAGCGGGGCTTCTGGCCCATGTTGTCACCGGGAAATATGCAGACCATCTGCCGTTATACCGCCAGTCAGAAATATACCGTCGTCAGGGAGTGGAGCTGAGCCGTGCCACACTGGGGCGCTGGACAGGTGCTGTTGCTGAACTGCTGGAGCCGCTGTATGACGTCCTGCGCCAGTATGTGCTGATGCCCGGTAAAGTCCATGCTGATGATATCCCCGTCCCGGTCCAGGAGCCGGGCAGCGGTAAAACCCGGACAGCCCGGCTGTGGGTCTACGTCCGTGATGACCGTAACGCCGGTTCACAGATGCCCCCGGCGGTCTGGTTCGCGTACAGCCCGGACCGGAAAGGCATACATCCACAGAATCACCTGTCCGGTTACAGCGGAGTGCTTCAGGCCGATGCTTACGGTGGCTACCGGGCGTTATACGAATCCGGCAGAATAACGGAAGCCGCGTGTATGGCCCATGCCCGGAGAAAAATCCACGATGTGCATGCAAGAGCGCCAACCGATATCACCACGGAAGCCCTGCAGCGTATCGGTGAACTGTATGCCATCGAAGCAGAAGTCCGGGGATGTTCAGCAGAACAGCGTCTGGCGGCAAGAAAAGCCAGAGCTGCGTCACTGATGCAGTCACTGTATGACTGGATACAGACTCAGATGAAAACACTGTCGCGTCACTCGGATACGGCAAAAGCGTTCGCATACCTGCTGAAACAGTGGGATAGCCTGAACGTGTACTGCAGTAATGGCTGGGTGGAAATCGACAACAACATCGCAGAGAACGCCTTAAGGGGAGTGGCCGTAGGCCGGAAAAACTGGCTGTTCGCGGGTTCTGACAGCGGTGGCGAACATGCGGCGGTGTTGTACTCGCTGATCGGCACATGCCGTCTGAACAATGTGGAGCCAGAAAAATGGCTGCGTTACGTCATTGAGCATATCCAGGACTGGCCGGCAAATCGGGTACGCGATCTGTTGCCCTGGAAAGTTGATCTGAGCTCTCAGTAAATATCAATACGGTTCTGGCGAGCCGCTTACGCAAGTACGGCGATTCGGGGAGTAATAGGCAGCTGGCCGCAAAAGCAATAAAAAAAGGGAGCACTGTAAAAACAGTGCTCCCGGTTCGTTTCGCAGCATTCCGGCTACTTTTGGTGCTCCCTGCTCATCCTTGACAACTTTTCCAGCGGCCTTGCGACCCGTTGCTCATCCTGAACGTTTGCATCCTGCTCACATCATCCCGATGTGAATACTTCATCCTGAAGCGTCCTGGCCTTCCTGACCCACCGACCATCCTGACCGGCTCTCGTTCTCCTTCCTGGAGGTGTCCTTTAACGCGTTCCTGCGTGGTCCTTGTGCTTCATCCTGAAGCCTTTCCTTGTAACACCTTCCCGGTGCGTCCTGTAGAAACGCCATCATCCTGATGTTCGTTTCTTTTGTGCGACTCCCCGTCGACGTAGACAGAATCGCCTTTTTTACGTTGTCTTACAAGGTGCTTACAGACAATTCCTTAAGAAAAATTTCATATGAAAGTCAGGATGAAATGATTAACTGCATGATTTATTAGAATAATGATAATTATTAACGCACTAAGTCTTTACTGATCTCCCGGCGATCTCTTACAGGGCTTGTAAGAGATCTCTCACAGAATGGCGGGATTTGCGGATTACAGAAGAGGCTTAAGTTCAGTGAGGAATTCCGCAAGGGAGGGGGCCAGAACGGTACGATTACGCGTTCCCAGCCTCTCTTTGACCACTTCACCAGACAAATTACACACCGAAATAACGTCAAGTTCATTTTCGAGCGTGGCGATAAACAGGGTCGGCGACAGCTTCAGGCGCTTCTGCGTCACCAGATGTCCAATCAGATTCTCCTGAACCCTACGGAAATCATCCTCACTCCAGGTTTGCAGCAGACAGAGCGTCTCTCCGGCAAACTGCGCGGGCATATCCCCGGCGAACTGCGTGGTATAAAACGAATGAATCGCAGGTTGTACCACAATATCAAAGGCGCGTTCAACCGCGTTTACGCTCTGCTCCCCGACGAAGGGCTGCGGCTGCCAGTAAACGGCATCGCTTGTGGTGGAAATAATGCACGGCGAAGGTACGCCATACAGCGCTTCACTCAACGGCCAGCTGTGGTGTTTTTCATGCCAGGCGTCGCAATAACGGGTCGTAAAAGCCTTCAGGGCCAATGCAGTCTGTTCGTCCACCGGTTTCTCTCATCATAAAAGCCAGGATACACTTAGCCGTTAGTGTATCTGGTTTATGACGGTGAAACATGTCTTCTTACGAAAACCATCAGGCGCTTGAGGGCCTGACGCTCGGAAAATCAACCGATTACCGGGATAATTACGACGCCAGCCTGTTGCAGAGCGTCCCCCGCAGCCTCAATCGCGATCCGCTCGGTCTTCACGCCGACACGCTGCCATTTCACGGCGCCGATATCTGGACGCTGTACGAGCTGTCGTGGCTGAATGCCAACGGGCTGCCGCAGGTGGCGGTGGGACATGTGGAGCTGGATTACGCCAGCGTCAACCTGATTGAATCCAAAAGCTTCAAGCTCTATCTCAACAGCTTTAACCAGACGCGGTTTGCCGACCGGGAAACGGTACGCCAGACGCTGGAGCGCGATCTCAGCGCCTGCGCGCAGGGTCAGGTGAAGGTATCGCTGTTCCGCCTTGACGAGCTGGAAGGCCAGCCAATCGCCCATTTCCACGGCACCTGCATCGACGATCAGGATATCAGCATCGATAACTATCAGTTCACGACCGATTATCTGCACGATGCGGTCAGCGGAGAAAAAGCGGTGGAAGAGACGCTGGTCAGCCATCTGCTGAAATCCAACTGTCTGATCACCCATCAGCCGGACTGGGGATCGATACAAATCCAGTATCGCGGACGCAAAATCGATCGCGAGAAGCTACTCCGCTATCTGGTCTCCTTCCGTCACCATAACGAGTTCCATGAGCAGTGCGTGGAGCGCATTTTTAATGACCTGCTCCGCTTCTGCCAGCCGGAAAAACTGAGCGTGTATGCGCGTTACACCCGTCGCGGCGGGCTGGATATTAACCCGTGGCGTAGCAACACCGAATTCGTTCCCGCCATCGGCAGACTGGTTCGTCAGTAAATTATTTCGCTATTTTGCGTGTCCGGTTGCGCATCCCGGGTTGTGAAAGGCCATAAGCCGGGGCTATTGTAATCAGCAGGAATGACGGTTTTGCGTCCCATAAGGAGTTTACTTGATTACACATATTAGCCCGCTTGGCTCAATGGACATGCTGTCGCAGCTGGAAGTCGATATGCTTAAACGCACGGCCAGCAGCGATCTGTATCAACTGTTTCGTAACTGCTCGCTTGCCGTTTTAAACTCCGGCAGTCTGACTGACAACAGCAAAGAGCTGCTGTCCCGCTTCGAAAGTTTCGATATCAACGTGCTGCGCCGCGAACGCGGCGTGAAGCTGGAACTGATCAATCCGCCGGAAGACGCTTTTGTCGATGGCCGCATTATCCGCGCGCTACAGGCGAACCTGTTCGCCGTGCTGCGCGACATCCTGTTTGTTAACGGTCAGATCCATAACGCCGGACGTTTTCAGCATCTGAATCTCGAAAGTTCGGTGCATATCACTAACCTGGTGTTCTCCATTCTGCGCAACGCCCGGGCGCTGCACGTGGGCGAAGCGCCGAATATGGTCGTCTGCTGGGGCGGTCACTCAATTAATGAAACCGAGTATCTGTACGCCCGCCGCGTCGGTACGCAGTTAGGTCTGCGCGAGCTGAATATCTGCACCGGCTGCGGGCCTGGCGCAATGGAAGCGCCGATGAAGGGTGCGGCGGTAGGTCACGCCCAGCAGCGTTACAAAGACAGCCGTTTTATCGGCATGACCGAACCGTCGATCATCGCCGCCGAGCCGCCTAACCCGCTGGTTAACGAATTGATCATCATGCCGGACATTGAAAAACGTCTGGAAGCGTTTGTGCGTATCGCCCACGGCATCATCATCTTCCCCGGCGGCGTAGGAACGGCGGAGGAGCTGCTGTATTTGCTGGGGATCCTGATGAATCCGGCCAACAAAAATCAGGTGCTGCCGCTGATCCTCACCGGCCCGCAGGAGAGCGCCGATTACTTCCGCGTACTGGATGAATTTATCGTCCATACGCTGGGCGACGCGGCGCGAAATCACTACCGCATCATTATTGATGACGCGGCGGAAGTGGCGCGCCTGATGAAAAAAGCGATGCCGCTGGTGAAAGAGAATCGCCGCGATACCGGCGATGCCTACAGCTTCAACTGGTCGATTCGCATTGCGCCGGATCTGCAACTGCCGTTTGAGCCGTCCCATGAAAACATGGCCAACCTGAAGCTCTACCCTGACCAGCCGGTTGAAGTGCTGGCGGCAGACCTGCGCCGCGCGTTCTCCGGTATCGTCGCCGGTAACGTGAAGGAAGTGGGTATTCGCGCCATTGAGCAGTTCGGGCCTTATAAAATCCACGGCGATAAGGCAATGATGCGACGGATGGACGATCTCCTGCAAGGTTTCGTGGCGCAGCACCGCATGAAACTGCCGGGCACGGCGTACATTCCCTGTTACGAAATCTGCGCCTGACGCATCCCTCCTCCAGAGCAAACCGGGACGCTTCGTCGCCTCCCGGTTTTTTTCATGTATAGCAAAGAGATAGCCGCAAAAATTAATTAACCTTATTTATATGTCATACAAAATACTTTAGCGCGCAAACGATTACCTGGATAATGCCGCCGTGTTTTATCATCCTTAACGATTATTAGTCGTCATAAACCTCTAAAAAACAACCTCTGCACAGAGTAATCTTCGAATATATATCAGGAAACTTTCAGAACCCATCTCGTTAATGCTAGTCTTCGCGCGCGTTAATTCGCCATGATGATTTTTTGACAGATTAATGATCCGGTTTCATCGATTTTAAAAGTGGATTATTGCATTTGAGATCGCGATCACTGATAGATTTATTGGTTATCTGTATCTTTCCGCCCGCAAATTATTACGGCGAAAAATTATATAAAAATCGTCTTTGATGAAGTTTCGTTTTTCGGTCAGGCCTTTTTTCATTGGATTAGACCAGCAACCTGACATTTAGCATCCTCCAGGAGAAACTGATGGAAACCACTCAAACCAGCACTATTGCTTCGATTGAATCCCGAAGCACATGGCGCAAGACTGACACCATGTGGATGCTGGGCCTTTACGGCACGGCTATCGGCGCAGGCGTTCTGTTCCTGCCAATTAACGCAGGCGTCGGCGGCATGATTCCGTTGATCATCATGGCGATTCTCGCTTTCCCGATGACCTTCTTTGCGCACCGCGGCCTGACCCGCTTCGTGCTGTCCGGTAAAAACCCCGGTGAAGACATCACCGAAGTGGTTGAAGAACATTTTGGCATCGGCGCCGGTAAGCTGATCACCCTGCTGTACTTCTTCGCGATCTACCCGATTCTGCTGGTTTACAGCGTGGCGATTACCAACACGGTGGAAAGCTTCCTGGCGCATCAGTTAGCCATCACCCCGCCGCCGCGCGCGATTTTGTCGCTGATCCTGATCGTCGGGATGATGACCATCGTGCGTTTTGGCGAACAGATGATCGTTAAGGCGATGAGCATCCTGGTGTTCCCGTTCGTGGCGGCGCTGATGCTGCTGGCGCTGTACCTGATCCCGCAGTGGAGCGGCGCGGCGCTGGAGACATTGTCCTTTAACACCGCCGCCTCTACCGGCAACGGCCTGTGGATGACCCTGTGGCTGGCGATTCCGGTGATGGTGTTCTCCTTCAACCACTCGCCAATTATCTCTTCCTTTGCGGTAGCGAAGCGTGAAGAGTACGGCGAAGGCGCTGAGAAAAAATGTTCTAAGATTCTGGCGTTCGCCCACATCATGATGGTGCTGACCGTTATGTTCTTCGTCTTCAGCTGCGTACTGAGCCTCTCCCCGGCGGATCTGGCGGCGGCCAAAGAGCAGAACATCTCGATTCTGTCCTACCTGGCGAACCACTTTAACGCGCCGATCATCGCCTGGATGGCGCCGATCATCGCGATGATCGCTATCACCAAATCCTTCCTCGGCCACTACCTGGGCGCGCGTGAAGGCTTCAACGGCATGGTGATCAAGTCGCTGCGTGGTAAAGGCAAAACCATCGAGATCAATAAGCTGAACCGCATTACCGCGCTGTTCATGCTGGTGACCACCTGGATTGTCGCCACACTGAACCCAAGCATCCTCGGTATGATTGAAACCCTGGGCGGGCCGATCATCGCGATGATTCTGTTCCTGATGCCGATGTACGCCATCCAGAAAGTCCCGGCAATGCGTAAATACAGCGGCCACATCAGCAACGTCTTCGTTGTTATTATGGGCCTGATTGCTATCTCCGCGATTTTCTACTCCCTGTTCAGCTAAGTTTGACAGCGCCGCTTCCCGGCGGCGCTACCTCCCTGAGATTCAAGTAATGGAAGTCCTATGATTAGCGTCTTCGATATTTTCAAAATCGGCATTGGCCCTTCCAGCTCCCATACCGTGGGGCCAATGAAAGCAGGCAAGCAGTTCACGGACGATCTGATTGCCCGCCATCTCCTTACCGATGTCACCCGCGTCGTGGTTGATGTGTACGGTTCCCTCTCCCTGACCGGGAAAGGCCACCACACCGATATCGCGATCATTATGGGTCTGGCCGGAAACTTGCCGGACACCGTCGACATCGACGCTATCCCGAGCTTCATTCAGGATGTCAACACCCACGGACGCCTGCTGCTGGCGAACGGTCAGCATGAGGTTGAGTTCCCGGTGGATAAGTGCATGAATTTCCATGCCGATAATCTCTCTCTGCATGAGAACGGAATGCGCATTACCGCGCTGGCGGGCGAAACCGTTCTCTACAGCCAGACGTATTACTCCATTGGCGGCGGCTTTATCGTTGATGAAGAACATTTCGGCTTGCCCAACAGCGCGCCGGTCAACGTGCCTTATCCCTATAAATCCGCTGCCGATCTGCAAAGACACTGTCAGGAAACCGGACTGTCGCTTTCCGGCCTGATGATGCAAAACGAACTGGCGCTGCACAGCAAAGAGGAGCTGGAACAGCATTTTGCCAGCGTCTGGGAAGTGATGCGCAGCGGCATTGAGCGCGGCATCAGCACCGAAGGCGTTCTGCCCGGCAAACTGCGCGTACCGCGTCGTGCGGCAGCGCTGCGCCGTATGCTGGTCAGCCAGGATAAAACCACCACCGATCCGATGGCGGTCGTGGACTGGATCAACATGTTCGCACTGGCGGTTAACGAAGAGAACGCCGCCGGTGGACGGGTAGTGACCGCCCCGACTAACGGCGCGTGCGGCATTGTTCCGGCGGTGCTGGCCTACTACGACAAGTTCATCCGCGAAGTGAACGCCAACTCGCTGGCCCGCTATATGCTGGTCGCCAGCGCTATTGGTTCGCTGTACAAAATGAACGCCTCGATTTCCGGCGCGGAAGTGGGCTGTCAGGGCGAGGTGGGCGTGGCGTGCTCGATGGCGGCGGCCGGTCTGGCGGAACTGCTCGGCGGCAGTCCGGCGCAGGTGTGCATCGCGGCGGAAATCGGTATGGAGCACAACCTCGGTTTAACCTGCGATCCGGTAGCCGGTCAGGTGCAGGTGCCGTGCATCGAACGTAACGCCATCGCCTCGGTGAAAGCGGTCAACGCCGCGCGTATGGCGCTGCGCCGCACCAGCGAACCCCGCGTCTGCCTCGATAAAGTGATCGAAACCATGTACGAAACCGGGAAAGACATGAACGCCAAATACCGCGAAACCTCTCGCGGCGGCCTGGCGATGAAGATCGTCGCCTGCGATTAAATCCCGGCATCCGTAGGCCTGATAGGGTTGTAGGCCGGATAAGGCGCCTGCCGTCATCCGACATTTATTGCCTGATGGCGCTTCGCTTATCAGGCCTACGGATCAAAACGTTACAAAACTCGCCTCTCCCTGCCGTGGATGTTGCCCTACCCACAGATTGTAGGCCGGATAAGGCGCCAGCCGTCATCCAGCATTTATTGCCTGATGGCGCTTCGCTTATCAGGCCTATGGATCAAAACGTTACAAAACTCGCCTCTCCCTGCCGTGGATGTTACCCTACCCACAGATTGTAGGCCGGATAAGGCCCAGCCGCCATCCGGCATTTATTGCCTGATGGCGCTTCGCTTATCAGGCCTTGTATTATCCCTTCAGTGCAGGGAGAACCGGCCAGTTCTCTCTGCCATGCGGTCCGCATGCCGTATCAGGCCTCAGGCTAATAACCTGTGACGTAGATTTATGCAGCGGACCGCCGTTCTCCACAAGTGACAAACCGGACAGTATCATGGACCGGTTTTCCCGGTAATCCGCATTCACAAGGCTGGTCTCACTATGGAACAGGAACTTCATTTTATCGGTATCGATGTCTCTAAAGCTAAGCTGGATGTCGATGTGTTGCGGCCTGATGGCCGTCACCGCAGCAAAAAATTTGCCAACACCCCGAAGGGCCACGACGAACTTCTCCGCTGGCTCAGCGGTCATCGCGTGGCACCGGCACATATCTGCATGGAAGCCACCAGTACGTATATGGAAGACGTTGCCGCTCATCTCAGTGATGCCGGTTACACCGTCTCCGTCATCAACCCCGCCCTGGGTAAAGCCTTTGCACAGAGTGAAGGTCTGCGCAGCAAAACCGATGCAGTGGATGCCCGTATGCTGGCAGAGTTCTGTCGTCAGAAGCGCCCTCCGGCGTGGGAAGCCCCGCATCCGGTTGAACGGGCCCTGCGGGCTCTGGTGCTGCGCCATCAGTCGCTGACGGACATGCACACGCAGGAGCTGAACCGCCTGGAGACAGCGCGTGAGGTGCAGCGTCCGAGTATAGACGCCCATCTGCTGTGGCTTCATGCCGAACTTAAGCGCATCGAAAAGCAGATAAAGGACCTGACGGATGATGACCCGGATATGAAGCACCGCAGGAAGCTGCTGGAAAGTATCCCGGGCATCGGGGAGAAAACGTCCGCGGTATTACTGGCTTATACCGGTCTGAAGGAGCGCTTCACCCATGCCAGGCAGTTCGCCGCTTTTGCGGGTCTGACGCCGCGGCGGTATGAATCAGGCAGCAGTGTGAACAGGGCCAGCCGGATGAGTAAAGCCGGACATGCGTCGCTTCGCAGGGCGCTGTATATGCCTGCGATGGTGGCGGTAAGTAAAACGGAATGGGGAAGAGCGTTCCGTGACCGTCTGGCAGGGAACGGTAAAAAAGGGAAAGTGATAATCGGTGCGATGATGCGCAAGCTGGCGCAGGTGGCGTACGGTGTTCTGAAGTCAGGCGTGCCGTTCGATGCGTCCCGGCATAATCCGGTAGCAGCGTAAAATATGGTGGAAGGGATGAAAAAACAGCGCCTGACGGCGCTGTGACTGGTATGCCTGCAATCCGGTAAGGCGGAAAATAAAAAAGCTTGCAGGCGATAACAGTATCTACGGATCAAAACGTTACAAAACTCGCCTCCCCCCCGCCGTGGATGTTACCCTAGCCGCAGGTTGTTAAGGGAGAACACCGTGGCTGTCCATCTGCTTATTGTCGACGCGCTCAATTTAATTCGCCGCATTCATGCCGTTCAGGGATCGCCCTGCGTGGAGACCTGCCAGCACGCTCTGGAGCAGCTTATTCTTCACAGCCAGCCGACCCATGCCGTGGCGGTATTTGATGATGAGGCGCGTAACAGCAGCTGGCGTCATCAGCGGCTTGCGGATTACAAAGCCGGTCGCCCGCCAATGCCGGACGAACTACAGCAGGAGATGCCCTCCCTGCGCGCCGCCTTTGAACAGCGCGGCGTCGCCTGTTGGATGTCGAGCGGAAATGAAGCCGACGACCTGGCGGCGACGCTGGCGGTAAAAGTGACTCAGGCTGGTCATCAGGCCACCATTGTGTCGACGGACAAAGGCTATTGCCAGCTTCTCTCTCCCACGCTGCGCATCCGCGACTACTTTCAGAAGCGCTGGCTGGACGCGCCGTTCATTGCCAAAGAGTTCGGCGTGTCGCCGCAGCAACTGCCTGATTACTGGGGGCTGGCGGGGATCAGCAGCTCAAAAGTGCCGGGCGTCGCCGGTATTGGTCCGAAAAGCGCCACCCAACTGCTGGCGCAGTTTCAGACTCTGGAAGACCTCTATGCGAATATTGCCGCGGTGCCGGAAAAGTGGCGCAACAAGCTGGAAACGCATAAAGAGATGGCCTTTCTCTGTCGCGATATCGCCCGTCTGCAAACGGATTTACACCTTGACGGCAATTTGCAGCAGCTACGACTGACGCGATAGCGTGAGGCGTTTATTCTTCAATCCGTAAGCCGTAAGTTTTGAACTTCTCCAGCACCACGGCAATCTCCTCATCCGACAGTACCGGCACCGGGTCGACCACCGCCAGCGTGCTCAGATACAGCTGCGCCAGCACTTCCACCTCATGCGCCAGCCACAGCGCCTTTTGCAGATTCGCTTCACAGGCGATTAAACCATGATGCTGCAACAGCGTGGCTTTGCGGTTCCTGAGCGCCACGGCGACGTGTTCCGAAAGCTCACGCGTGCCGAAGGTGGCGTAGGGCGCGCAGGGAATGGAATTACCTCCCGCCGCGGCAATCATGTAATGAATGGCCGGTATGGGACGGTTAAGAATGGAAACCGCGGTGCAATGAATCGCATGGTTATGCACGACGGCATAGGCGTCCGGGCGCGTCTGATAGGCCGCCAGATGAAAACGCCACTCGCTGGAGGGCAGTTTTCCCTCTTCATAATCGCCATCGTTACCGACAAAAACGATCATCTTTTCCGTCATGCGCTCGTAAGGCACGCCGCTTGGCGTAATCAACATTCCGTCCTGATAGCGTGCGCTGACGTTGCCTGCGGTTCCCTGGTTTAACCCCAGGCGCGTCATTTCAAGACAGGTTTCAATGATTTCGCGGGATAGCTGGGTTCTTTCCATCACGGTTCTCCGGGTAATCGGTTCAATGGCTGTTTTATCGCGCGGGTTATTGTTGTCGTAAGCGCGTGATTAATTTCATGTCGACTTTTACGGTCTCTTTCACCGGCTGGCCTTCTATGGCGCTGAGCATCATGTCGAAAGCCTTCTCCGCCCAGGCGTTCTCGTCCTGCTGCATTGACCAGACGTTATTCGACAGGAATCCCAGCATCGGATGTTCGTCAAAGGTGCCAATATCGATCTCCGGCGGCACCACGCCGACGCGATCGCGGATGGCTCTCACCGCCCCTTCCAGCACCGGCAACGACGAGGCGATAAACGCCTGCGGGCATCCCTGTTCATCCATAAGCTTTTGCATAATCTCGTATCCCCCTTCCGGGGTGTTGACCGGCCCTTCGCGCACCCACTCGCGATGCGTAATGCCCTGTTGGCTTAACGCGCTGAGATAACCAGCCAGACGATCGCTGATGCTGGGTAAACCGGTGTCGCCGACCAGAAACCACACCGGCAGCTTTTGCGCATCCAGTAAATGACGGGTTAACTGCTCGCCGCCGGACAGGTTATGACTCTCCACCAGCGCGTTATCGGTGTATTTAAAATCGCGGTCCAGCAGCACCATTGGCTTCCTGACCTGACGTAAATGGTGCTGCTGATTCTCTAACGTCGAAGGAACGATAAAGAGGCCGTCAACGTTACGGGCGATTAACGCTTTGGTTAATTTATTCTCATAATCCACGTCATCGTAGGTGCAGCTGATCATCAGCTGGTAGCCGGAGCGGCGACAGCGTTGCTCAAGCTTTTCCGCCAGCGTGGCGAAGAAAACGTTGGAAAGGTTGGGAACAATTAACCCCAGGGTATAGGTTTTATTCAGCTTCAGGCTGCGGGCGGAGTGGTTGATCACATAGCCATAGCGCTCGACATAGTCATTTATCCGCGTTTGTGTTTTGAGGCTGATTCGATACTGTTCAGCTTTTCCATTCAGCACCAGTCTCACGGTCGTAACCGATAAATTGAGATCGTCGGCTATCTGTTCTACTGTCTTAGCCATGTATTTGCCTCAGTCACCGTCCAGGCGTCAATTGCCAGTCATAAAAGCGTTTTATAACTTTATCCTACGGCATCAGTTGGTTAAGCGCGAGCACGCGATCGCCAGGCAGCAGAGGGGGCGGCCATACCGCCCCCAATGAGCTTACTTTTTACCGAACGGATGTAACAGCTTGTCTATTTCCGGCGTATTGATATTTTGCGCACTGACAAACTTCACCGGAATATCAATCTCTTTTGGCACCGTTTGCCCGGACAGCGCGGCGTTCAGGGTTTTGATGCCCTGATAGCCAATCTGATACGCATCCTGCACCACAAAGCCCTGAATCACTCCGGCGTTAAGGAAATTAATAATGGCTTCGGTGCTGTCAAAGCCGATGACCTTTACTTTCCCTTTCAGATTCTGGCTGTCGATGGCGTTGGCGACGCCCAGCGTTGATCCCTCATTAGTGCCGTAGATCCCCGCCAGATCCGGGTTGGCCTGAATCATATCAATGGTTTTATCCATCGCTTTTTGCGGATCGCCATCGCTGTACTGCACTGGCAGCACCTGAATGTCCGGGTACTTTTCCTTCATCCGCGCGATAAAGCCCTCGGAGCGCTCAATCGCCGATGAGGTGCCCGCAACGTGGGCGATAATGCCGACTTTGCCTTTCTGATTGACCTGCGCCGCCAGCGCGTCCGCCGCTTCCGCCCCGGCCTTGCGGTTATTGGTCGCCACAAAGCTGACCGGAATCGTGGAGTTGACGCCGGAATCAAAGGTCACCACCTTGATGCCGCGCGAACTGGCGGTTTCCACCAGCGGCGCCAGCGCGTTGGCGTCCAGCGCCGCCAGCAGCAGGCCGTTCGGCTTCTGCGCCATCGCGTTTTCTACGAGCTGAATCTGCTCGGCGATCTGCGTTTCATCGGCAGGCCCGACGTAGCTGGTTTTATCCCCCAACTCTTTCGCCGCCGCTTCAGTCCCCATTTTTACGGTCTGCCAGAACTCATGCTGGAAGCCTTTACTGATCACCGGAAGATTAAAATCTTTCGCCAGCGCGCCGGAAGTGATGCACGCCAGCAGGGATAACGCATAAACAAAATGCCTGGTTTTCATTGTATAACTCCGATTTAATGTCTCACCCTTTTACGGCAGGGTCTGTAATCCCCGTGACTGCCGGGAGCGTAATCAACGAATTTTCTTGCGCAGCGTATCGAGATACACGGCGGCGACCACCACTATGCCCATCGCCACCATTTGCCAGAACTGGGAAACGCCCATCAGGTTCAGGCCATTTTTCAGTACGCTCATAATGAAGGCGCCAATAATGGTGCCGCCAATGGTGCCGATGCCGCCCATCAGGCTGGTGCCGCCAATTACCACCGCCGCAATCGCCTCCAGCTCGTAGCCGACGCCGACGGTCGGCTGGCCGGAGTTCAGACGTGAGGCCAGAATCACCCCGGCGATGCCGGTCAACAGCCCGCAGAAGGCGTAAACGAAAATTTTGACCCGCTGGACCTTAATACCGGACAGGTGCGCCGCCACTTCATTGCTGCCGACGGCGTACACATAGCGGCCAATCACTGTCTTCTTCAGGATGTAGGCGGCCACCAGCGCCACAATCAGCAGGTAAAACACCGGATACGGCAGCACATCGAACAAGCGCCCCTGCGCCAGCAGCCTGAAGGTGGGATAATCAGCAAAGTAAATGGCGCGGCCATCGGTCATCACCATGTTGATGCCCCTCACCGACATCATCAGCCCCAGCGTGGCGATAAACGGCGGAATGGTCATTTTGGTCACCAGCAGTCCGTTGACGTAGCCGCAGAGCGCGCCAGCGATCACACCAGCCAGGATGCAGACTGGCAGCGGCAGACCAAGCGTGGCGCACAGCCCGACCGCGACGCCGGAAAAGGCGACAACGGACCCTAACGACAGGTCGATCCCGGCGGTGATAATCACAAAGGTCACGCCAATCGCCATAATGCCAATCACCGACGTTTGCAGCGCGATGGTCATCAGGTTTTCGGTATTAAAGAAAAACGGTGAACTGAAGCTGAAGAAAACAAGCAGAATAAGCAGGCTCAGCAGCGGCGCGAGGCGCATTAACAGTTCTTTATTTATTTTTAATTTTTTATTGGCTTTGTTGAATAAATCGAACTTTTGCTGAGTTGAAGGATCAGATCACGCATCCTCCCGACAACACAGACCATTCCGTGGCAAAGCAAAAGTTCAGAATCACCAACTGGTCCACCTACAACAAAGCTCTCATCAACCGTGGCTCCCTCACTTTCTGGCTGGATGATGAGGCGATTCAGGCCTGGTATGAGTCGGCAACACCTTCATCACGAGGAAGGCCCCAGCGCTATTCTGATCTCGCCATCACCACCGTTCTGGTGATTAAACGCGTATTCCGGCTGACCCTGCGGGCTGCGCAGGGTTTTATTGATTCCATTTTTGCCCTGATGAACGTTCCGTTGCGCTGCCCGGATTACACCAGTGTCAGTAAGCGGGCAAAGTCGGTTAATGTCAGTTTCAAAACGTCCACCCGGGGTGAAATCGCACACCTGGTGATTGATTCCACCGGGCTGAAGGTCTTTGGTGAAGGCGAATGGAAAGTCAGAAAGCACGGCAAAGAGCGCCGTCGTATCTGGCGAAAGTTGCATCTTGCTGTTGACAGCAACACACATGAAGTTGTCTGTGCAGACCTGTCGCTGAATAACGTCACGGACTCAGAAGCCTTCCCGGGCCTTATCCGGCAGACTCACAGAAAAATCAGGGCAGCCGCGGCAGACGGGGCTTACGATACCCGGCTCTGTCACGATGAACTGCGCCGCAAAAAAATCAGCGCGCTTATTCCTCCCCGAAAAGGTGCGGGTTACTGGCCCGGTGAATATGCAGACCGTAACCGTGCAGTGGCTAATCAGCGAATGACCGGGAGTAATGCGCGGTGGAAATGGACAACAGATTACAACCGTCGCTCGATAGCGGAAACGGCGATGTACCGGGTAAAACAGCTGTTCGGGGGTTCACTGACGCTGCGTGACTACGATGGTCAGGTTGCGGAGGCTATGGCCCTGGTACGAGCGCTGAACAAAATGACGAAAGCAGGTATGCCTGAAAGCGTGCGTATTGCCTGAAAACACAACCCGCTACGGGGGAGACTTACCCGAAATCTGATTTATTCAACAAAGCCTTTTTTATTATTGCTGTCGGATGAGGTGACAGAGATAGTCATGATTTACTCCTCTAACGTCGCGTATTGCATGATTTTTTCCTGTGTGGCGTTGTCGGCGGCTAATTCGCCGGTAATACGACCGTTACGCATCACCAGGATGCGATCGCACATGCCTAACACTTCCGGTAATTCAGAGGAAATCATTATTATTGATTTGCCTTTAGCCACGAGGCGATTCATTAATTCATAGATTTCCAGTTTTGCCCCGACATCAATTCCCGGGTCGGCTCATCAAAAATTAAAATATCAGTATCCTTACAGACCCAGCGGGCAATAATAATCTTCTGCTGGTTACCGCCGCTTAAATTAAGGGCGGCCTGTTCAAGATGCGGCGTTTTTATTCTGAGCGCCGTTACCTGCTCTGCGCTTGTTTGCTGGCAGCGCCGGGTATTGACATTACCAAAACGGTCAGAGAACTCAGGATAATTTCCCAGCATAATATTGCGCTCAACGGACAGATTGAGCGCCAGCCCCTCTTTTTTACGGTCTTCGGTTAAATAGCTGATGCCCTGGTCGATGGCGTCGGCAATATCGCGGATGGCGGTCACTTTGCCATTCAGTTTTATCGTCCCGCTGTCTATCGGGTCGGCGCCGAATATCGCCCGCGCCAGCTCCGTGCGTCCGGCCCCCATCAACCCGGCAAAGCCGAGAATTTCACCACGATAGAGCGTGAAGCTGACGTCATTGAGAACGCCTTTGCGGTTCAGCGCGCACACCTCCAGCAAAGGCTCCTGATGCGCCCGCGGCTCGCGGCGCGGATAGATATTGCCTAACTCGCGGCCCACCATCATCGCAATCAGATCGCTGATTTGCACCGTTTCATAATCAACGGTATCGATGTACTGTCCGTCACGCATGACGGTGGCGCGGTCGGCAATCAGCGCCAGCTCCTCCAGCCGGTGCGAGATATAAACAATGCCGGTGCCCTGCGCTTTCAGCAGTCGGGTGACGCGAAATAAACTCTCGATTTCCGTTTCGGTGAGCGCCGCCGTCGGCTCATCCATAATCAGGACTCTGGCATTAACGGAGATGGCTTTGGCAATTTCCACCATCTGCTGTTGCGCTACCGTCAGATCCGCAACCAATGTATCCGGCGAAATATTCAGATTCAGTTTTTGCAAAATTTCCTTTGCGGCCTGACGCTGCTGTTTTTCATCCAGCCGCCAGCGGTTATTTTTACAAAACTCTCTGCCGATAAAGATATTTTCTTCAACGGTTAACTCCGGGAAAAGATTAAATTCCTGATGAATAATGGTAATTCCGGCATTTTGCGCGCTGAGCGGATCGCTGAAGGTGACGGGACGCCCCTCAAAAATAATTTCCCCCTCGTCGGGTTGATAAACGCCGGCCAGAATTTTCATCAGCGTCGATTTACCCGCGCCATTTTCGCCTAACAGCGCATGAACTTCGCCTTTGCGTAGGGTAAAATTCACATTACTCAACGCCATTACGCCAGGAAAGCGCTTAGTAATATGACGCATCTGTAAGAATGTTTCAGACATTGCTGCTTTCCTCAATAATCAGAAAACGACAGGCTGTGATCGGGCGAATTCCGTTCTCAGGAAGCAGCCGTCACCGTAAATGTGAATACGTCCTGAAAACACAAATACATCACTACGATAGCGTTGCCAGAATTGCTAACTCGAGTTAGCGATCGGCCTTTTAAAGCTATTTTAGCCGCCAGGAAACGCCAAATTATTTGGTGTTAAACTGTGACAATGGACAGAAACTTTATTTTAACTTGATGATTAATATCTGTTTTTATTAAAAATCGATTTACTGTTTTATTTGACGCAGATCGAATTTTAACCACTTCTCGTGAAGCGACTCACAAACCCACCATAAAAAAGTTGTGTAAAAAATGCGCCGGCACCTAAGCTAACTCGAGTTAGCAAAATCACCTGTTTATCCCGCTGCCGCCATTTTGCGCCTGCGCAGCGCGCCTGAACACAAGATGAGGAACCACGCATGAATAACGTCAACCTGCCGAAAATCGGCATCCGTCCGGTGATTGACGGGCGTCGTATGGGCGTCCGGGAATCGCTGGAAACCCAGACCATGAACATGGCGAAAGCGACCGCCGCCCTGCTGACGGAAAAGCTGTGCTATGCCTGCGGCGCGCCCGTGGAATGCGTCATTGCCGATACCTGCATTGCCGGGATGGCGGAAGCCGCCGCCTGCGAAGAGAAGTTCAGCAGCCTGAACGTCGGCCTGACGATCACCGTCACCCCGTGCTGGTGCTATGGCAGCGAAACCATCGACATGGATCCAATGCGTCCGAAAGCCATCTGGGGCTTCAACGGCACCGAACGTCCGGGCGCGGTTTACCTTGCCGCAGCGCTGGCGGCCCACGCCCAGAAAGGGCTCCCGGCGTTCTCTGTTTACGGCCATGATGTGCAGGACGCGGGCGATACCCGCATCCCGGCTGACGTGGAAGAGAAACTGCTGCGCTTTGCGCGGGCGGGGCTGGCGGTCGCCAGTATCAGGGGTAAAAGCTATCTCTCGCTGGGCGGCGTCTCGATGGGCATCGCCGGTTCGATTGTCGATCACAACTTCTTTGAGTCCTGGCTCGGCATGAAAGTACAGTCCGTCGACATGACCGAACTGCGCCGCCGCATCGATCATAAAATCTATGACGAAGCCGAACTGGAACTGGCGCTGGCCTGGGCCGATAAACATTTCCGTTTTGTGGAAGATAAAAACGCCAGGCAGTATCAGCGTAACGCCGAACAAAACCGCCAGATCCTGCGCGAAAGTCTGCTGATGGCAATGTGCATTCGCGACATGATGCAGGGCAACCGCAAGCTGGCGGAGATGGGCCGCGTGGAAGAATCCCTCGGCTATAACGCCATAGTGGCGGGCTTCCAGGGGCAGCGCCACTGGACCGATCAATATCCTAACGGCGACACCGCCGAAGCGCTGCTCAACAGCTCGTTCGACTGGAACGGAGTGCGGCAACCGCTGATCGTCGCCACCGAAAACGACAGTCTGAACGGCGTCGCCATGCTGTTCGGCCATCAGTTGACCGGTACGGCGCAAATCTTTGCCGACGTGCGCACCTACTGGTCGCCGGAGGCGGTTAAGCGCGTAACGGGGCATACCCTGAGCGGCGCGGCGGAACACGGCATCATCCACCTGATTAACTCCGGCTCCGCCGCGCTGGACGGCACCTGTAAGCAGCGGAACAGCGAAGGTAAACCAACGATCAAGCCGTACCGCGAGATCAGCCAGCAGGAGGCGGACGCCTGCCTGGCGGCAACCGAATGGTGCCCGGCAATCCACGAATACTTTCGCGGCGGCGGCTTTTCGTCACGCTTTCTGAGCGAAGGCGGCGTGCCGTTTACCCTCTCCCGCGTCAATATCATTAAAGGGCTGGGGCCGGTGCTGCAAATCGCCGAAGGCTGGAGCGTTGAACTGCCGGAGGCGGTGCATGACACCCTCGACAAGCGTACCGACTCCAGCTGGCCGACCACCTGGTTTGCTCCGCGCCTGAGCGGCAAAGGCCCGTTCACCGACGTCTGGTCCGTGATGGCGAACTGGGGCGCGAACCACGGCGTGCTTACCGTCGGACACGTGGGGGCAGACTTTATCACCCTCGCCGCGATGCTGCGCATTCCGGTCTGTATGCACAACGTCGACGAAGCGAAAATTTACCGTCCTTCCGCCTGGGCCGCGCACGGCATGGACAGCGAAGGCCAGGATTATCGCGCCTGCCAGAACTACGGGCCGCTGTATAAGCGTTAAGATACGACGCAGGCCGGAGAGTCATTATGAAAAATGAAGTCATCTTGGTTCTCGACTGCGGCGCGACCAACGTGCGGGCGATGGCGGTTGACCGACAGGGTCACATCGTCGCCCGCGCCTCAGTGCCTAACGCCAGCGAGATTGCGCCGGAGAACAGCGCCTGGCACCAGTGGTCAGCAGACGCCATTCTGCACCGCTTCGCGACCTGCTGTTGCAGGCTGAGCAACGAACTGGCCGCCTGGCGGATACGCGGCATCACGGTCACTACCTTTGGCGTTGACGGCGCGCTGGTGAACGCGCGCGGCGAGCTGCTGTATCCGGTCATCAGCTGGAAATGTCCGCGCACCGCGGCGGTAATGGAAACCATCAGCCGCTATATGCCGCCGCACCGGCTACAGGCGATTTCCGGCGTCGGCGCATTCAGCTTCAACACCCTGTATAAGCTGATATGGCTTAAAGAAAATCACCCCACGCTGCTGGCGCAGGCCCATAGCTGGCTGTTTATCTCGTCGCTGATTAACCATCGTCTGACCGGCGAGTTCACCACTGACGTGACGATGGCCGGCACCAGCCAGCTGCTGGACATTCACCAGCGCGACTTCAGCGCCGACATTTTGCAGGCCGCAGGCTTGTCGCGGTCGCTCTTTCCGCGGCGGGTGGAAGCCGGTGAACGGATTGGCGCGCTGCAGCCTGCAGCCGCAACGCTGCTGGGGCTGACTGCCGGTATCCCGGTGATTTCCGCCGGACACGATACCCAGTTTGCCCTCTTTGGCGCGGGGGCGGAACGGGATGAACCGGTGCTCTCTTCCGGCACGTGGGAAATCCTGATGGTGCGTAGCCGCCAGGTGGACACCGCGATGTTAAGCCGCTATGCCGGTTCCACCTGCGAACTGGACAGCCAGACGGGGCTGTATAACCCGGGGATGCAATGGCTGGCTTCCGGCGTGCTGGAATGGGTGCGCAAACTGCTGTGGACGCCCGAAACGCCGTGGCAGACGCTGATTGACGAGGCGCAGCGCGTGCCGCGCGGAGCTGAAGGGGTAACCATGCAGTGCGATCTGCTCACCTCGCCGCAGGCGGGCTGGCAGGGCGTCACGCTCTCGACCACTCGCGGCCATTTATACCGCGCGGCGCTGGAGGGGTTAACGGAGCAACTACAGCGTAACCTGCATACGCTGGAACGCATCGGTCAATTCCGCGCAACAGAACTGCTGCTGGTCGGCGGCGGAAGCCGCAACCCGCTGTGGAATCAGATTAAAGCCGACGTGCTGGAAATCCCCGTCAAGGTACTGGACGACGCTGAAACCACCGTGGCCGGCGCCGCGATGTTTGGCTGGTATGGCGTTGGCGAATTTTCCAGCCCGCAGCAGGCCAGAGAACAGGTGCGCTATCAGTACCGTTATTATTATCCGCAGACGTAATAAAGGAACCGGTATGCTAAAAACCATTTCACCGTTAATTTCGCCGGCACTGCTCAAAGTGCTGGCGGAGATGGGCCACGGCGACGAGATTGTCTTTTCTGACGCCCACTTTCCGGCGCACAGTCTGGGCCCGCAGACAATCCGCGCTGACGGACTACAGGTCAGCGATTTGCTGCGGGCCATTATTCCGCTGTTTGAACTCGACAGCTACGCGCCGCCGCTGATCATGATGGCGGCGGTTGACGGCGACGTTCTCGATCCTGACGTTGAAACGCGGTATCGCGATGCCCTTAGCTGGCAGACGCCCTGCCCGCCCATTACGCGCATCGATCGCTTCGCCTTTTACCAGCGCGCGCAAAAGGCCTTTGCCATCGTCATCACCGGCGAGCGCGCAAAGTACGGGAATATCCTTTTAAAAAAAGGCGTAACGCCGTAATCTCATTCGCCTGAGAGGGTAAACCGCGAGACGTCCGGAGATGAAAGCGTTACGACAGCAAGCGATCGTCGATCTGCTCGGCAGGCATCAAAGCCTGACCACCGACGCGCTCTCCGTACAGCTTAACGTCAGTAAAGAGACGATCCGCCGCGATCTCAGCGAGCTACAGGCGCAGGGAAAAGTGTTGCGCAGCCACGGTCGGGCAAAAAGCCTTCGGCGGGAGTCTGCGGACAGCGGCGATCCCTTCTCGATCCGCCTGAAGAGCCACTATGCGCACAAGGCGGACATCGCCCGCAAGGCGCTGGGCTGGATCGATAACGGGATGGTGATTGCGCTGGACGCCAGTTCCACCTGCTGGTATCTGGCGCGGCAGCTGCCGGATATCAACATTCAGGTCTTTACCAACAGCCAGCCAGTTTGTCAGGAACTGAGCAAACGCGAGCGTATTCAGCTAATCTGCTCCGGCGGCAGGCTTGAGCGTAAGCACGGCTGCTACGTTAATCCTTCGCTTCTCTCGCAGCTTAAAGCGCTGGAGATCGATCTGTTTATTTTTTCCTGCGAAGGCATCGACCGCCACGGCGCGCTGTGGGACTCCAGCGCCTTTAACGCTGAATTTAAAACCGTACTGCTTAATCGCGCGGCGCAATCGCTGCTGCTGATCGATAAAAGTAAATTCAACCGCTCAGGAGAGGCGCGGCTGGGCCATCTGGATGAAGTGACGCATATTGTGACCGACGCGTCGCAGTTATAGCGGACCGGATGCAGCATTCGCGCCGCTATCCGGTCTGTTTCATCAGCGTTCGTCGCGACGACCGCCAACCGCCGCCCACAGGCGACGCACGTGTACCGTAACCTCTTCGCGATCGTGGTACAGCTGACGCGCCTGCATCTGGGCATTCACGCCGTGCTCGTCAAGCTGCGCCTGAATATAAGCGAGGTTCTGCGATACCTCTTCGTAGCGCTTTTTCATCGGCAGCTTGAGGTTGAAAATGGTTTCCCGACACCAGCCGTTCACCAGCCACTGCGCCATCAGCGCCGCCACTTTCGCCGGTTTTTCCACCATATCGCACACCATCCATGAGATATTGTTGCGGTTCGGACGATATTTAAAGCCATCTTCCCGCAGCCAGGTCACCTGGCCGGTGTCCATCAGACTCTGCGCCATTGGGCCGTTATCCACCGAATACACCCACATGTTGCGTTTCACCAGTTGATAAGTCCAGCCGCCGGGACAGGCGCCTAAATCTACCGCGTACATACCGTTGGCCAGCCGTTCATCCCACTCATCCTGGGGGATAAAGACGTGCAGCGCCTCTTCCAGCTTCAGCGTCGAGCGGCTAGGCGCATCGGCCGGGAACTTCAGGCGCGGAATGCCCATGTAATACGGCGAGTTGTTAAAGGCATACGAGTAGCCGGTATAACAGCAGCCTGGCGCAATAAAGAAGACGTGAACCACCGGCCGCTTCGGCGTCTCGTAATGGGTCAGAACCCCCGCGTCACGCAGCGCAGCGCGCAGCGGCACCGTAAATTTGCGGCAGAACTTCATCAGCTCTTTGCTTTCATTGGTGTCCGCCACTTCAACGCGCAGGTCGCCGCCCTTCTCGACAACGCCCTGCAACATGCCGACGATCGGCGTGACGCGATCTTCCGGCGGCAGATGCTGCAACAGCTCGCCAACCACAAACCACTGACGGGTAAAGATCAGCGAGCTGAACGGCAGATCGCGGATGATTTTGTCCGCGTCTTCAGCCTGATAGCATTCATAGATGACATAGCCCGCGTTCTCTTTAACGCGCGCGAAACCAAACAGCTCGCGACGCCCCGCTTTATCAGTAATTTCCGCAGCGCACTCTTTTTCAAAGCCCGGGCGACACAACAACACCACTTTATTCATGAACTACGCCCTTACGCTTCAAACGGATAGCGCCGATTAACATCAGCACCCAGCCTGCCAGAAAGCTCACGCCGCCGACAGGGGTCACAAACGCCCACAGGCGCAAATGCGACAGCGCCAGGCAATATAAGCTGCCGCTAAACAGCACCGTGCCTAACGCCAGAAAAACGCTGCTCCAGTAGAACCAGATACTGATGCGGCGCTGCATCGCCACCGCCAGGCCGAAGATCGCCAGCGTATGGAACGCCTGATACTGCAGGCCGGTCTGGATCCAGCCCATTTCAGCCATACCGAGGGTTTTACTCAGCACATGCGCGCCAAACGCGCCCAGAGCGACATAGATAAAGCCGCTGACAGCGGCAAAAATCAGCATAAAACGGCTGGTCATGGTGATACCCTAAATAAGTTATTGTTCGTAACGAAAGCGGAACTTTTCTTGTTCAGACGCCGCTTTCGCCAGGATCCACTGACGGAAGGCGGCTATTTTACCCAGTTCTGCCTGGCTGTCATGACAAACCAGATAAAATGCGTTCTTACTGACCAGAACGTCATTAAATGGACAGACCAGGCGTCCGGCTTCAATTTCAGATTGCGCCATCACGTTGTTCGCCAGCGCGATGCCCTGACCATGAATGGCGGCCTGCAACACCATCGCGCTGTGGCTGAAGATTGGCCCCTGCTGCACGTTGATATGATTCAGCCCCAGCTGGCGGGTATACGTTTGCCAGTCACGGCGCGAGGCATCGTGCAGTAACGTGTGTTTTGCCAGATCTTCCGGCGATTTTAACGGCTTATCGCCGGTCAGCAGCAGCGGCGAACATACGGGCAGCAGATATTCCGCATACAATTTTTCTACCCGCAGCCCCGGCCAGTTGCCGCGACCATAAAAGATAGCGACGTCCACATCGTCGGCCAGCTTATCCTCCTGGCGGTCCACCGCCTGGATTCTGACGTCGATTCCCGGATAAGCTGAGTTAAAGCTGGAGAGCCGGGGAACCAGCCACTGAATCGCGAAACTGGGTAATAAACTGACCGTCAACGCCCCTTTTGCGCTCCGCGCCTGAAGTTTACGCGTCGCTTCGGTCAATTGCGAAAAAATCTCTTTAATATCGAGGAAATAGCTCTGTCCTTCCTCTGTCAGCAGTAAAGAACGGTTGCGCCGACGAAACAGCTTCAGCCCCAAAAAATCCTCAAGTGACTTGATTTGGTGACTTACTGCGGCCTGGGTCACAAAAAGCTCCTCTGCTGCGCGCGTGAAGCTTAAATGCCGGGCGGCGGCATCAAAAACACGTAATGCGTTCAGAGGTGGAAGGCGTTTAGACATGGCTTTTAGACTTTGATGTTAAAACAATTTAACAATTAGATTACAACATGTAACCTATTAGTTTTTTTTATCTGAGACATTATAATTTGTCCGTTGAGGAACTACCAGCAAATACCTATAGTGGCGACACTTCCTGAGCCGGAACGAAAAGTTTTATCGGAATGCGTGTTCTGGTGGGCTTTTGGCTTACGGTTGTGATGTTGTGTTGTTGTGTTTGCAATTGGTCTGCGATTCAGACCACGGTAGCGAAGCTACCCTTTTTCACTTCCTGTACATTTACCCTGTCTGTCCATAGTGATTAATGTAGCACCGCCCTATTGCGGTGCTTTTTTTTACCTTCAGACGCTGATTAATCTTCCAGCGCAACCATCTCTTTTACGTCAGTACGGTTAATCTGCTGTTTGTTGCCGTTAGCGTCTTTGTAAGAGATCATCCCGGTGTCATTATCGGTCTGCGGCTTACCGTCAGAGACTATGCTACGACCATCGTTGGTGTGCATGACATAGTTCGGACCGGAACAGGCGCTCAGGGCAAAAGTCAGCATACATGCAGAAATAATTGCGGCAGTCTTTTTCATCTTCTTCTCCTTAAAGCTGTTTATGCTATTAAAAATGGACTCCGTAACAGGCAGAAACTTTTGCCTAACACTATTCAGCATAAGACACTGGTCTGATTTCGCCAGGTTATCCGGAAGATTCCTGGAGACAGGCAAGCCTTGTATCGTCAGCAAATTTACGCCACGATCGGCTGACTGAACTGAGGAATACCATGAACGCTTTCAATCCCGCGCAGTTTCGCGCGCAGTTTCCCGCCCTGGCAGACGCCGGCGTTTACCTTGACAGCGCGGCGACGGCGCTCAAGCCGCAGGCGGTTATTGACGCCACTCAGCGGTTTTACAGCCTGAGCGCCGGGAACGTCCATCGCAGCCAGTTTGCTGAAGCCCGGCGCCTCACCGCGCGCTACGAGGCTGCCCGGGAACAAGTGGCGCGGCTGCTGAACGCGCCGGATGAGAAAACCATCGTCTGGACCCGCGGCACCACCGAAGCCATTAATATGGTGGCGCAAAGCTACGCTCGTCCGCGCCTGCAGCCGGGTGATGAAATTATCGTCAGCGCCGCTGAGCACCACGCCAATCTCGTCCCCTGGCTGATGGTGGCGGAGCAAACCGGCGCGAAGGTGGTGAAGCTGCCGCTCGATGCGCAATTTATACCGGATATTGCACGCCTGGCGGAGATAATCACTCCCCGCAGCCGTATTCTGGCGCTGGGGCAAATGTCGAACGTCACCGGCGGCTGCCCGGATCTGGCCCGCGCCATTACGCTTGCTCATCGCGCCGGCATGGTCGTTATGGTGGACGGGGCGCAGGGCGCGGTTCATTTCCCCGCCGATGTGCAACGGCTCGATATCGACTTCTATGCTTTTTCCGGCCATAAACTGTACGGGCCGACGGGTATCGGCGTGCTCTACGGCAAACCCGAACTGCTGGCGGCAATGTCGCCCTGGCTTGGCGGCGGCAAAATGATCGACACCGTCAGCTTTGAGGGGTTCACCACCCAAGCCGCGCCGTGGAAGCTGGAGGCTGGCACCCCTAATGTAGCGGGGGTGACCGGGATGGGCGCGGCGCTGGAATGGCTGGCGGAAGTTGATATCGCCCAGGCGGAAAGCTGGAGTCGCGGGCTGGCGACGCTGGCGGAAGAGGCGCTGGCGAAACGCCCTGGATTTCGCTCGTTCCGCTGCCAGGACTCAAGCCTGCTGGCCTTTGATTTTGCGGGCGTTCACCATAGCGATATGGTAACGCTGCTGGCGGAATACGGCATCGCGCTACGCGCCGGACAGCACTGCGCCCAGCCGCTGCTGGCGGAACTGGGCATAACGGGCACTCTGCGCGCCTCATTTGCGCCGTATAATACAAAGAGTGATGTGGATGCGCTGGTTAACGCCGTTGATCGCGCGCTTGAACTATTGGTGGATGAATGACAACTCCTGTGCTCGCTGGACACCCGTTCGGCACAAACGTAACCGAAGAGACGCTACGCGACATTTTTCTTCCTCTCAGCCAGTGGGAAGACAAATATCGGCAGTTGATTTTGCTGGGAAAACAGCTTCCGGCGCTGTCGGATGAGCTGAAAGCGCAGGCAAAAGAGATTGCCGGTTGCGAAAACCGCGTCTGGCTGGGATATACCCGCGCGGACAGCGGCGCGCTGCACTTCTACGGCGACAGCGAGGGCCGTATTGTGCGCGGTTTGCTGGCGGTGTTGCTTACGGCGGTGGAAGGCAAAACCGCGGCGCAGCTGCTGGCGCATTCACCGCTGGCGCTGTTTGATGAGCTGGGTTTGCGCGCGCAGTTAAGCGCCTCGCGTAGCCAGGGGCTGAATGCGCTCAGCGAGGCGATCGTTAACGCGGCGCAGGATGCCGGAACTTAACCAGCCACAGGTCGGATAAGCCCCGCGCCATCCGACATCATTCCACTAAACCTGGCGCGCCGCCTTCGCCATCATCTTTTTCAGTGCGTGAGAAACCGCCACAAAGCCAAAGGTGGCGGTGACCATCGTCGCTGCGCCGAAGCCCGACGCGCAGTCCATCCGTTTCGGCCCTTCCGCCGTCGCTTTCATGGCGCAGACGCTGCCGTCGGCCTGGGGATAAACCAGCGCCTCGGTGGAGAACACGCAGTCCACGCCCAGCTTGCCTTTGCTGTTTTTCACCACGCCAAAATCACTTTTCAGCCGCTCGCGCAGCTTCGCCGCCAGCGGATCCTGAATGGTTTTCGCCAGATCCGTCACCTGAATTTGAGTAGGATCGATCTGGCCGCCCGCGCCGCCGGTGGTCACCAGCGGGATTTTGTTGCGACGGCAGTATGCAATCAGCGCCGCCTTCGGGCGCACGCTGTCAATGGCGTCAATCACATAGCTGAATCCGGCGTTCATATATTCCGCGACGTTATCCGGCGTCACAAAGTCATCGACTACGCTGACCCGGCATTCCGGGTTGATCTGGCGAAGGCGTTCGGCCATCACCTCCGCTTTCGCCAGCCCGACGTTGTCGCGCAGGGCGTGGATCTGGCGGTTGGTGTTGGTGACGCACACATCATCCATATCAATAAGGGTAATCGCGCCGATACCGGTTCGCGCCAGCGCCTCCGCCGCCCACGAACCGACGCCGCCAATCCCGACCACGCAGATATGCGCGTCGGCAAACAGCTGCAGCGCTTTTTCACCATACAGGCGCGCCGTGCCGCCAAAACGCTGACGCCAGGCATCACTTATTACAACAGACATACCACCTCAGAATGACCGGAGACGTTTGCCGGATGGCGGCGTAAACGCCTTATCCGGCCTACAAAATACATAAACTCAGCACCGTTGCCGGATGGCGGCGCAAGCGCCTTATCCGGCCTACAGGTTATTTACAGCAACGGCGCGCAGAATAACATATTCAGCCGCTGAAGACGTTGCCGGCGCCGGGGGCGGTTTTCAGCACCCAGACGCGACCGTAGTGATTATACCAGCCGGCACGGTGTCCGGCCTCGGGTCCAATTCCCTGATAAATATCGAAATGCTGGCCTTTAATCGCCCCGCCGACGTCCAGCGCCACCATCAGGCGCAGTTCGTACTGACCGTTAAATTTGCCGTTATTGTCCAGTAGCGGCACCTCAGCAAGCAGCGTTGTCCCCGCCGGAACAATGCTACGGTCAGAAGCGACGGAGGCGCGGCCAATCAGCGGCACGGCGCTCGCCCCTTTCACCGGCGCGAAAGACTGCGGCTTGAAGAAGACGAAGGAGGGGTTCTGCTCTAACAGTTCGCGAACTTCCGCCTCGCTGTGCGTTTCGCCCCAGTGACGGATCGCCTGCATCGACATATCTTCCCGCTTCACTTCGCCGCGATCGATCAGCACCTTGCCGATACTGCGATAGGCATGACCGTTTTTGCCCGCATAGCTGAAGAAATTCAGCGGCGAACCGTCGCCAAAGTCGATATAGCCGCTGCCCTGCACATCCATGATGAAGTTATCCATCAGCGAGTTGCTGTAAGCGAGAATATAATTGTCGCTCAGCGCGCCCGCGTAAATTTCCGCGCGGGACGGTAAACGTCCGCGTTTTGGTGGCATACGATAGATAGGGTACTGAAACTCGCCCTGACGGGTATGACGCGCCTGCACTACCGGGGTGTAGTAACCGGTAAACTGCACGTTGCCGTAGTTATCCGCCCCTTCCATCTGCCAAGCGTCGATGCCGAACTGGCGCATGGAGCGCGTATCGCCACCAGCGCGCAGCCACTCCTGGACGGCACTGTAGACGCTGCTCTGGCTGCCATACAGACGCGGAGAGGCGCTGCGGATCTGGTTTACCTGCTCGGCGAAATCACCGGCGTTAATCGGTGCGCCGACGGCGTCCGGCTGATTCACCAGTGAAAAAGGCTGGGTAAACTTCCCGTCTTTATACTGCTGTCCGCGATCGGTTGGCTTTGAGGTACAGGCGGCAAGCACGGCCACGACTGCGCCCATAAGGAGATAATTTACCCAACGTGATTTCATTGTTCTCGTCTTTTAATCGTCAATAATGCGCAATGAAGATAACAAACCACACCCTCTAATGAAACGAGCAGTGTTGCCCTTACGCAAATTCTGCGCAAAATTTAAACCAAAATGCGTTGTTTTTGTTCATTTTTGCCCTTAAACCGTAATCCAGGTGAAAAAAGGGTTGCATGAAAATGTTAGCAGAGTATAGTGCGCTTCCACGGACGCGGGGTGGAGCAGCCTGGTAGCTCGTCGGGCTCATAACCCGAAGGTCGTCGGTTCAAATCCGGCCCCCGCAACCAATTAAAATTTGATGCAAAGACTTTCTGCAAAGCAGAAACACGGACGCGGGGTGGAGCAGCCTGGTAGCTCGTCGGGCTCATAACCCGAAGGTCGTCGGTTCAAATCCGGCCCCCGCAACCAATCAAAATTTGATGCAGAGATTTCTGCAAAGCAGTAATACGGACGCGGGGTGGAGCAGCCTGGTAGCTCGTCGGGCTCATAACCCGAAGGTCGTCGGTTCAAATCCGGCCCCCGCAACCAATACTAAACACCTTAGCGGGTGTTTTTTTGTTTCTGGCGTCCGCGTACATTTTCAGTTTACCGCCAGCAGCCGGATGACACGGCAGGCCGGGCAAACGAAACGCCCCCGCCATCACAGCAAAAGCGCTCCGAATCATTATCCTCTTCTCGCCAGCGTCGCCCCGTCGGCAAAATAGGCCTTAATTCCGGCTAAAATCGACTCCGCCACCTCCTGCTGGAACTTCGCCGTTTTGAGCTTACGCTCCTCCTCAATGTTGCTGATAAACGCCGTTTCGACGAGGATCGACGGAATATCCGGCGCTTTCAGGACCGCAAAGCCCGCCTGTTCCACCTGATTCTTATGCAGATTGTTAATCTTACTGAGCTTGTTCAGCACCGCTTTACCAAATTTCAGGCTGTCGGCAATGGTCAGCGACTGCACCATATCGAACATGGTATGGTCAACATAGCGATCGCCGCTTTTGCTGACCCCGCCAATTAAGTCGGAGGCGTTCTGCGTCTGCGCCAGGTATTTCGCCGCGGTACTGGTGGCGCCTTTGGTCGACAGGGCAAATACCGAAGAACCGCTGGGCTGGCGGCTGGTGAACGCATCGGCGTGAATCGATACAAACAGGTCTGCACGCTGCTTCTGCGCCTTGGCCACGCGCACCTTCAGCGGAATAAAGATATCTTCATTACGCGTCATATAGACCTTCATGTTGCCCTCTTTTTCGATCAGCGCCCGTAAACGCCTGGCGATCTGCAACACCACATCTTTTTCCCGCGTTTTATATTTGCCTACCGCGCCGGAGTCCTCGCCGCCGTGTCCCGGATCGAGCATGATCACAATCGGACGATCGCGCCCGGCTTTCCCCGGCTGCGGTCCGCTCTGCGCAGGCGGCACCTGCTTATCAAGATCGCCTCTGTTGTAGTCCTCAAGCAGCGCCAGCAGCGGATCCTGCATATCCTGCGCATTGGCAGGATAAAGATCCATCACCAGGCGTTCCTTAAATCCGGCCACTGGCGCCAGCGCAAACAGCTGCGGCTTCACGTTTTGTTTCAGCTCAAACACCATACGAACGGTCTGCGGATCGAACTGCCCCACCCGCGCCGACTTGATGTAAGGATCGTCAGGACGAATTTGCGCCGCCATGCCCTTCAGCACGGAGTTCAAATTCACATCTTCAATATCCACAACCACGCGTTCGGGATTGCTCAGGGCAAACTGCTTATATTTCAGCTGTCGGTTCGATTCCACCGTAACGCGGGTATAACTCGATGCGGGCCAGATACGAACCGCAACAATCTGACTGACGGCAGCCAGACCGACCTGACTGACGCTCAATAGCCACATGGCGCCCGCCCCTTGCAGTAAACGACGGCGGCTGATGGGTGGATTGGTTCCCGACATGCTTCTCCCGAGCAAATAAAACGTAGCGGTGTAGATGACTAAATGTCCAAATTGACCGGAAACTTTAGCGAATGACGCATAATCTGTCATCTATAAAAGGGTAAACTTTCTTTTACCATTCACGGTATTACTGAGAAAAAACTTTTCCCGGGCGAAAATTTGCGCTTGCGCGCGGCAAGAAAACAGAATAAAAATACAGTAATTACGAATAATCATGCAATGAGGGTGTGCCGTGGTGAAGGAGCGTAGAACCGAACTGGTCCAGGGATTCCGCCATTCTGTTCCCTATATCAATACTCATCGGGGGAAAACCTTTGTCATTATGCTCGGCGGCGAAGCTATTGAGCATGAAAACTTTTCCAGCATCGTCAATGATATTGGCCTTCTTCACAGCCTCGGCATCCGTCTGGTGGTGGTCTATGGCGCGCGACCGCAAATCGACGCCAACCTCGCACTGCATCATCATGAGCCGATGTACCACAAAAATACCCGTGTGACCGATGCCAAAACGCTGGAGCTGGTGAAGCAGGCGGCAGGGACGTTGCAACTGGATATTACCGCCCGGCTGTCGATGAGTCTGAACAATACGCCGCTACAGGGCGCGCACATCAACGTGGTCAGCGGGAATTTCATCATCGCGCAGCCGCTGGGCGTTGACGATGGCGTCGACTACTGCCACAGCGGACGCATTCGCCGTATTGATGAAGAAGCCATCCATCGTCAGCTGGACAGCGGCGCAATCGTCCTGATGGGACCGGTGGCGGTCTCGGTAACCGGCGAAAGCTTTAACCTGACCTCGGAAGAGATCGCCACGCAGCTGGCCATCAAACTGAAGGCTGAAAAGATGATTGGCTTCTGCTCTTCTCAGGGGGTAACCAACGAAGACGGCGATATCGTCTCCGAACTGTTCCCCAATGAGGCCCAGACGCGCGTTGAGGCGCAGGAAGAGAAAGGCGATTACAACTCCGGCACCGTGCGGTTCCTGCGCGGGGCGGTAAAAGCCTGCCGCAGCGGCGTCCGCCGTTGTCATCTGATCAGCTATCAGGAGGACGGCGCGCTGTTGCAGGAGCTGTTCTCCCGCGACGGTATCGGAACGCAGATTGTAATGGAGAGCGCCGAGCAGATCCGCCGGGCGACCATTAACGACATCGGCGGCATCCTGGAACTGATTCGTCCGCTGGAGCAACAGGGAATTCTGGTACGCCGCTCGCGCGAACAGCTGGAGATGGAGATCGACAAGTTCACCATTATCCAGCGCGATAATATGACCATCGCCTGCGCCGCGCTCTACCCCTTCCCGGAAGAAAAAATCGGTGAAATGGCCTGCGTGGCGGTGCATCCCGATTACCGCAGCTCCTCGCGGGGCGAGGTTCTGCTGGAACGAATTGCCGCCCAGGCTAAACAACTTGGTCTGAGCAAGCTGTTCGTGCTCACCACCCGCAGTATTCACTGGTTCCAGGAGCGCGGCTTTACGCCGGTGGATATCGACCTGTTGCCGGAGAGCAAAAAGGAGATGTACAACTATCAGCGGTGTTCAAAAGTGCTGATGGCGGATCTGGGATAAGCGCCATCTGGCGTTGGCCGCTTATCCGCCCTCCGCTTTGCCGCTAAACAGCACCGACAAACCGCTACGCCGCTCGGTGCGCGTCGCTACCGCGCTGCTGAGGATCTGCTCATCGGCATACAGCGACAGGCGCTGGCGCGCGCGGGTCACGGCAGTGTACACCAGTTCGCGGGTCACGACCGGCGTGCGCTGGGTAGGCAACACCAGCGCCGCATGATCGAACTCCGATCCCTGCGATTTGTGCACCGTCATCGCCCAGGTCGTTTCATGCTCCGGCAGGCGGCTGGGCTGGATATCTTTAATGCTTCCGTCCGGCATCGCGAACCAGACCCGCAGACCCTGTCCGCGATCGAGGGCGATGCCGATATCGCCATTAAACAGCCCCAGCGCGCTGTCGTTGCGGGCAATCATAATCGGGCGGCCTTCGTACCAGCGCGAATAGGGCTGGCGACGGATCCTACGCTTGTTATGCATGGCCTGCTCAAGACGTTCATTCAGTCCGCTGACGCCAAACGGCCCTTCGCGCAGCGCGCAAAGTAGCTGAAACTCATTAAAAGCCTGAATAACCAACGACGGATCGGCACGCTCAGCAAGCAGTTGCAGATAGCGGCCATAACCGGTCAGCGCGTCTTCCAGCATGGCCCCGTAATCTTCACTACTCCTGAGCATCCGCTTCTCAATGTCGCTGAACGCCTGCCGGAAAACGGCGTTTATCGCAGCCTTATCGCCACGGTTTATCGCCGCCGCCAGCAGGCCGATGCCGGAATCATGCCCAAAACGATAGCTTTTTTGCAGCAGACAGAGGCTGTCGCGCAGCGATGCCGCATCGTCTCCGCTGCCAGCCGGAACCGGCATCCCCGTCAGGCGGCTCAGCTGCCGCGCCCGCTGCGGCGTATAACCTGCGTTAACATACGCGCAGATATCGCCCAGCACCGCCCCTGCTTCAACCGACGCCAACTGATCGCGGTCACCAAGGAAGATAACGCGGCCATGCGGCGGCAGCGCGTCGATCAGCCGCGACATCATCGGCAGGTCAATCATCGACGCTTCATCAACCACCAGCACATCAAGATGCAGCGGGTTGCCCGCGTGATAACGCAGACGCTGACTCCCCGGCTGCGCGCCCAGCAGGCGGTGCAGCGTACTGGCATCGTCAGGGATCCTTTTTTTCTGTTCATCGGTCAGCGGCAGCTGGCGTAACGCCTTGCCTAACGACTCTGTCAGACGCGCGGCGGCTTTCCCCGTCGGCGCCGCCAGCCGGATACGGCAGCGCTGGCCGTCCGCCATCTGAATCAGCGCCGCCAGCAGGCGCGCCACGGTGGTGGTTTTGCCGGTGCCTGGCCCGCCGGAAATCACCGAAATACGGCGGGTCAGCGCCACCGCCGCCGCCACTTTCTGCCAGTTGATCTCATCGGTGGTCGGGAACAGCGTTTCCAACGTTCTGCTCAGCAACGCCTCATCAACCTCGATGGGCTGGTTCACCTCGCTAAAAAAGCGGGCGACCGTGCGTTCATTGCACCACATTCTGTTGAGATACAGACGGTCGCCGTGGAGGATCATCGGCGATGGACGATCGCCGCGGCTCACGGCGTCAGAGGCAAGCAGACATTCCGCCCAGTCCGTCGGCTCACCGGTTTCACTCAGACAGGCGGCAAGCAGCGGGGGAAGCTCGTCTTTCTTTGCTAATCGCGCCAGCGGTAAACAGACGTGCCCTTCCCCGGCATCCCGGCTGAGCAGCGCCGCCGCCAGCGTCACAGCAGGCTCATTTTCACCGGCGACCGCCAGCGCGAATTGCGCATCCAGCGGACGAAGCTGCTTTTGCGCCACGGCTTCGAGCAGTCGCTCCTGTAACGTCATAGCGTCTCCTCCTGTGCAATACCGGCAAACATTTCGTCCATGCGGGCAATAAGCTCGCGGTGCGGGCGGGTCGTGTAAATACCCTGTTCTGGCTGTGCGCGATCCACGCCGCGTAAAAACAGATAGATTACCCCGCCAAAGTGGCGCTCATAGTCATAATCCGCGATACGGTGCCGCAGATAGCGGTGCAGCGCAAGGGTGTAAAGCTGATACTGCAAATCGTAACGGTGTGCCTGCATCGCCGAGGCCATCGCTTCCGGGGTATAAGCCTGGCTGTTTTCACCCAGCCAGTTCGATTTGTAATCCAGCAGGTAATAGCGCCCCTGATGACGAAATACCAGATCGATAAACCCCTTCAGCATACCGCGAACCTGGGCAAACTCCAGCGGCGGACAGCCTGCCGAAAGCGGATCGTACTGACGAATCAGCGCATCCAGCTCACCGGCGATAAGCGGCTGCGCGATTGGCAGATAAAACTCCATCTCAACCTGCTTTTCCCGCGCGCTAAGCTGGCTCAGAGTGACGCCCGTTTCGTTCAGCGGCGCGCGCAGTATCGCCTCAATCCACGCGGTGAGCGTGGGCTCCCACTCTTCCTCATAGCCGCCCAGCTCAAGCTTTTCGCGAACCCAGGCGGCATCCACCGGCTGGGTAAAATCGAGATCTTCAAACAGGCTATGCAGGAACGTTCCCGGCGACGCGCCGCGCGGGAACTGGTGCGGCGTGCGCTCCGGCGCCAAAACCGTCGCCTCGCCAACGCCCGTGGCGTCGATATCCAGACGCGGCATAAGATCCTGCGCGATGCCGTGTCCACGCTGTTGCAGGCCGGAATAGCTGGTCACCCGCCAGCTGTCGCCAGGGGCGCGCCGCACCCGTCGGGCATTCAGCGACGCGCTCACTTCGTCCGACGACGGCAGCGACGCCGTACTGGCGACGTCCGGCATCCGGCAGTGAATATTCTCATCGCATATCGCCCCGATAGCGGCGCGAAGCCCGGCGGCATCTTTCGCTTCGCCCTTTTGCAGCAGTCGGCCAAGCGCGCTCTGATGAATGTCCGTATCGCCTTTTTTGTCGCCCCGACGCCGCACCAGCGGCGCAACGCCCAGGCTACAGTGCCAGATGGAACGGGTCAGCGCCACGTAGAGCAAGCGCAAATCTTCCGCCAGCCGTTCAGCCTCGGCCAGCGCGATGCTCTCCTCGGCATGGCTGAGATCCAGCACCGCTTCAAATGAGTTGCGATCGTGATAAAAGGCCTGATCCTGAACGCGGAAATTGGTGATAAACGGCAGCCACACCAGCGGATATTCAAGCCCTTTTGATTTGTGAATGGTGACAATCTGCACCAGATGTTTATCGCTTTCCAGACGCATTTGCTGACTGGCGGCATTGCTGTCCGGCTCAAGGATATGCTGCGAAAGCCAGCGCACCAGCGCATATTCGCTTTCCAGCTGCGACGCCGCCTCCTGCAACAGCTCGCTGATGTGCAGAATGTCGGTCAGCCGACGCTCACCGCCCGGCGTCGCCAGCAGATTTTCCGCGATATGCTGCGATGACATCAGTTTGCGCAGCATCGGCATAACGCCACGTTTTTGCCAGATCTGACGGTAGTCGACAAACTCTTCCACCACCCGATCCCATGCGCTTTCGCTTTCATTAAGCGTTTCGATATCGCGGGCGTTTAGCCCCATCACAGAGGTCGCCAGCGCGCTACGCAGGGTGTTCTCCCGTTCCGGAGTCATCACCGCCTGTAAAATCCAGAGCATCTCCTGGGCTTCCAGCGTTTCGAACACGCTGTCGCGGTTAGAGAGGTAGACGGACGGAATGGCGAGCAGAGTCAGGGCATCACGCACCAGCGCCGCTTCCTGACGGCTTCTGACCAGTACGCTAATATCCGATGCGCTCACCGCGCGCGAATGGTCGCCGCGAACAAGAAGGGCCTCGCCACGCTGTCCGGCTTCCAGCCAGTCGCGAATTTGCGCGGCGCAGACCTGCGCCATATAGCTCTGATAGTCGCCTACGCCGCAGCTCTCCCCTTCCATCAGCCACATCGTCATCGCTGGCTGAGTTTCCCCGTGGAACTCAAAGCGCAGCGACTGGTTTTTCCCGGCGGACTTCACCGGCTGGAATGGAATTTCGCGGAACATGAAGGCGTCATCCATCTGAGTGAACAGCCTGTTAACGCTGTTGACCATGCCCGGCGCGGAACGCCAGTTGGTGTCAAGCGTATAGCGCGCGCTCACTTCGCTACGCGCCTTCATATAGGTAAAGATATCCGCGCCGCGAAAGGCATAAATCGCCTGCTTCGGATCGCCTATCAGTAACAGCGCAGTCTCCGGCTGCTGTCGCCAGATTCGGCGAAAAATACGGTATTGCTGGGGATCGGTATCCTGAAATTCATCGATCATCGCCACCGGAAAACGGGTACGTATCGCCGCCGCCAGCGCATCGCCGCTCTCACTGCGCAGCGCGGCATCCAGTCGACTGAGCATATCGTCAAATCCCAGTTCGCCGCGGCGACGCTTTTCACGGGCAACCGTCTCACGGATCTCTGCCAGCGCCCGCGTGATCACCAGATCGCGGATGGTTAACGGTTCCGCCAGCAGCGCGTCGATGGCGACAAACAGCGGATGTTCAGGAACAACGCCGCCCGCCTTGGTGCGTTCCGCCAGGAAACGCTGCGAAAATTTATCCAGCGCGTCCGGTAACTGGTAGCTGAGCGTTTCTTCCTGCGCCCAGGCGCTGATCTTCTCGATCCATTTGCCCTGATTGCCGCGATTGAATTTGCGTCGATCAATGCCGGAAGACTCCAGCAGCCCCTCCAGTTCATCGACCGATTCACACCATTTTTGCTTGAGCGCATTAATTCGCCCGACAATGGCTTCATGGCGGGAGGCCAGCGTTTCGTCCGCTGGCGGCGGCGCTTTAATAACCGGCGCCTCCCCTTGCAGGTAACGATTGATATCCGCCAGCAAAGCCTGCGGGCCTTTCCACGTCTCAAACACCACCTGGGCGATTTCGCGCGGTAAAGGGTAGCAGTGACGCCGCCAGAAATCGGCGCAGGCCTGATAACGCAGCAGGGATTCATCTTCAATGAGCTGTAGCTCAAACAACATGCCGGATTCGAAGGCGTTCATGCTCAGCATACGCTGGCAGAAGCCGTGGATAGTAAAAACGGCCGCCTCGTCCATCTGCCGTTCGGCCAGCAGCAGCCACTGCGCCGCCTGTTCTTTATCGTCGATCTCCGCCAGCAGACCGGCATAAAGCGGATTATCGGTGGCATTGCGCAGACAGGCGATACGCAGTTCATGGATATTACTGCGAATACGACCGCGCAACTCTTCGGTGGCGGCCTCGGTGAAGGTCACCACCAGTAATTCTTCGACGGTAAGCGGACGGGGAAAGGCGGCGGAACCGCCTAACCCAAGCAGAAGGCGCAAATAGAGCGCGGCGATGGTAAAGGTTTTTCCGGTGCCGGCTGAGGCTTCAATCAGGCGCTCGCCCGTAAGGGGCAAGCGCAGGGGATCAAGGGGCTCGGCGACATCATTCATTCTTTTCACTCAACAGGGGCATAGTTTGCTGCAACGCGCTGACGCTGTCCCACACTTTCCAGCCTTCCGGATGAACGTATTCCGCTTTGCCATTCTGGCCGCCGGAAATTTGTGACAGTATCGCCATACCTTTCGGCGCAATCACAGCCTGGTGAAAGAAGTCGGCCAGTTTTTGCGGCGTCAGCAGCTTTATCTGGGCCACGATTTTATCACGCGAATCGAAGCGCATATTGCCGCGATCGAAATCTTTGCTTATTTTCCCCGCCTCTTCACCCAGCGTTTGCGGCGCCTGTAGCATCTGCGCCACGATTGACTGCTGGATCTGGGCAAACTCTTCAGGTTTCATTGCCCGCAGCTTTGCTTCTGCGGTAGGGAAAAACGCCCTGTAACGCTGCCAAAGATAACCCGGCTGTTTGTCGCTGCTTTGCAGAAGGAAACCCATTCCCCACTGGCGTCCGACGCTCATCGGAAAGGCGAATACCGCATACCCTAACTGCTCTTCGGTACGCAGCTGATTGTAAAACCACGGCTGGACGATCTGGCTCAGCATCGCGCTGTAGGCTGAACTGGCATACTCATCGTAGCCCGTGGGAACGAATACCGCCGCCAGCGCGGAGTCGGTGCTGCTGCCCGCTTTTTCAAAAATAACGGACTGCTTTTTATCCACCAGCACGTCTTTGTTGCGACACCATTCCGCTCCGTTCGCGCCAAGCTGTTTTTGCATATCGCGCGCCATCGTCATCACCTGCGCTTCGCTCATGTTACCAATAGCGAGGAACTCCGGGCGAGCGCCGGTTTTTAACGCCTCGCGATAGGCCATTACCTCTTTCAGCGTGATCGACGCCAGCAGCGCACGGCGCTCGTCGCGGGAAAAATAGGGCACCTGCGAGAGCATCTGCACCGGCATAATCGCCTGTTCATAGGCTTTGCCTTTTTCAGCGGAGTCCAGCATCTGGCTGTACCAGGATTTCGCCTGCGCCAGCTGTTCTTCCGTTGCGGTGTAGCTGAAATAGCCCGTCAGCAGCGCCTGGAAAAGCTGGGGCAGGCGCTGAGTGTAGCCGTTGGCATTGAGCATCAGGCCGTTGTTGGCGTTGGTGGAAAAGCCGATTCCGCCAACGGAGGCCTGGTTGGCTAACTGGTCAAGCGCAATGCCAGCCAGATAGTCATTCAGGGCGAACATAACCTGATTCCGGGCGCTGTTCATCGCCTGCGGATTGCGCAAAATCACGCTGACATCCGCTCTGGGCTCGCTGGCGAAATACTGGCTCGGCGCATACACCACGCGCAGTCCCGGCTCGTCGACAATCAGCGCCGGACGGGCATATTTCTTCTGCGGTTTAACCAGCGTGAAGTCGTCCGGAATATAGGGGTTAAGCTCCGGCAGCGACAGCGCGATGCCCTGCGCTTTTTTCTGCCACGCGGCAAAGGTCTGTTCGCTGATTTTGTCGACCTGATACGGGGCGTCGACAAAGTACGCCGTTTTGTTGTGCGGCTCCTGCGGGCTGATGTACCAGATGCGCGCATTTTGCGGCGTCATCATCGCCAGACGTTGCTGAATTGCTTTTGCGTCGTAGCGATCGGCAATGTTCACGGCATCCAGAGTGTGGGCCACCGGTACGCGAATCATGGTATCGGCAAGCCACTCTACGTAGTCCATATCCCGGGTAATTGACGGATAGCGGAAGTCGAGATCGAGAACATGCGCCAGTTCGTCAAAGTAGCGTTTATCGACGCCTTTTTCGCGCAACAGGTTGAGATAGCCGAAAATAGCCGCCGCCACCTCTTCGCGGTTAGCCAGTCCCTTGTCGGTAAGCGTTGCGGAGATCGCCAGCACGCCGCTGTTGCCGTTCACCACCGGATCGGCGTCGGCGCGGATGCCTTCCACCAGCCCCTGCTTTTGCAGCCAGTCAGAGAGCGTTCCCGGCGTGCGGTTGCCAATCAGATAGGCGATCAGTTCGTCCGTTTTACTGCGGAACTGCGCGCTGTTATTGTCGATGCGAAACTCAACGCGCAGCACTTTTCGCGGCAGCGCAGGAACATAGTGAATAATGATCCCTTTCTGCGCGTCGGTGACCACCGGAACGGTAATTTCCGGCTTTTTGATATTTTTGTTCGGCACCCGGCCAAAGGTCTCAGCAGCCATCTTTGCCAGCTCCGGCAATGGCTTATTGCTGTAAATCACCGCTTTCATCAGGTTAGCGGAGTAATACTTGTTATGAAAATCGAGTAACGCCTGCTGCACCGGATTACCGGGCTTATCGCTCAGGGTTTCAAGATTACCGCCGGAAAAACGCGCCCCCGGATGCGCCGGGTTAATGGTTTCCGCGCTGACCTGCGCCATTCGCATCCCGTCGCGGGTTCGCGCCATAGTGAGCTCCGCGTTCACCGCATTGCGCTCACGATCGGCATATTTCTTATCCAGTAGCGGTTGTGCTACGGCGTCCGCCAGACGGTCAACCGCGCCTGTCAGCGCGTCGTTATCCACTTCCAGATAGTACGCCGTGCGATACGGCGCGGTGCTGGCGTTATGGCTACCGCCGTGCAGCTTGAGGTATTCCGCGAGGCTGTCGGCCTGCGGGTATTTTTTGGACCCCATCAGGCACATATGTTCGAGATAGTGCGCCAGCCCCTGATGCGCGTCCGGATCTTCCAGCGACCCGACGGGCACCACCAGCGCAGAGAGAGACTTTACCGCCTGCGGATCGGATACCAGCAAGACCACCATCTCATTGTCCAGACGCACGGCCTGATACTGACGGGTATCTTTATCGCTTTTACGGATGGTTTCCGCAATGGGTTGCCAACCGGTATCTGCCTGACTTAAGGGCGCCCAGAAGGCGACTAACAACAGTAACGCTTTGAACAAGGTGCTGCGGGGCATTCAAAAACCTCATCATTAACTTTCTTTCTGCGCAAAGATACGCCGGATACGGCTTTGGGCAGGGCATCGCATCTTAAAGGAAGCCTTCAGGATGCGCAATTTTTATACAATCATGACGGCTGATTAAATCTGAAAAGCGGAAGCAGGTAACGTTGTGATTGCGCGATAATGGTCTCAAGCGTACCGGGATCCAGTTGCCGCCATAGCCGCTGATACCAGATATCATCGCCTTCGCCGCGTATCACCATATTGCCTTCGTAGGCCTGCAAAAACTTCGTGCGCGCCTTTTGCCGCGTTTCGTCGTCCTCTAACATGGCATCATTTACCGCGTCATAACAGGCTTTTATCCATGCGCCGCCGCTCTCCGGCAACACCAGAAGCGGCGAAGACATTCCTTCCCGATACCCATCAATCAACTGCGCCAGATAATCCAGCGCCTGCGCCGCCTCTAACGGCGGGAAGCGCCACTCTCCGTCTTTGCGCAAAAACAGTCGGCTTTCGCCTGTTCCTCCGCAGGCACAATAGACAAGATGTTCAAGCCAAAGTTGCAGTCCCTGCGAAACGCTGATAAGCGAAGGCCGCCAGCGCAGCAGGCCATCCTCCTGCACCTGCGGCAGCCAGCCGGTCAGTTGAACGCCATGACAGTGAAGATCAATCTCCATGCTCTGGCTGGGCTGACGGCAGGCGATGATTTTGTCAGCCAGGGTTTGCATTTCCTGATGCTGCGTCTCCCAGAGGATCTCGCCAAACGCGCCGTAGGGCAGATCGCCCGCCGCACGGAAGCGGCGGAACAGACGCTCAGCATCGCCCTCTTCCACCAGCGCGTTCAACAGTTGCTGGTTTAGCTGATAGCGGGTCAGCCCCTCAAGGGTAAAGGGCTCCGTATCAGGGATTTCGCTCTCTTCGGAGCGGAAATTGACCCGTAAACGCATCTGGAAAAACGCCCGTACCGGATGCGCCCAGAAGCGCTGTAGCGTTTCCAGCGAGAGCGTCTCCGGCATTTCGAACGCCAGCGGCTGCACGAAATCAGAGTGGGCTTCGCCGCTGCGGCTTGCCGCCGGCAACCATTCGCTGGCATAGCTCTGCCGCTCGCCGGGCAGGAAGTTCTCGCTGTCAAAAGGCATCCGCGTATGGATACAGGTGACATGCGCCTTCACCCGCTCTTCGCTCTCATCGCAGGTTAGCGCTTCGTCCCCCGGTAGATAGTGGCTTTGCCCGATGTAGTCCAGCAGCTCCTGGACTAACACAGAGGGGAAACGCTCGCTGTTATCCTGAATTGAGCGTCCGATATAGCTGATATACAGCTTCTGCTGGGCGGAAATTAAGGCTTCGAGGAACAGATAGCGGTCGTCATCACGACGGCTGCGATCGCCGCGCATCGGTTTCAGGCTCATCAGATCAAAGCCCAGCGGGGGCATCTGCCGCGGATAAACCCCGTCGTTCATTCCCAGCAGGCACACGACTTTGAAAGGGATTGAGCGCATCGGCATCAGGGTGCAGATATTCACCGGACCGGCCAGGAAACGCTGGCTGATCCGCTCCTGATCCAGCCGCTGCGCGAGTTCGTCACGCAGTAGCGAAAGCGGTACCGCATCACCGTATTCCGCCCCCAGCCCTTCGGCAACGATCGCCTGCCACTGCTGCTCAATAAGCGTCATGGCGGCTACCGTTTCGCTATCCGGCAGGAAGAAATCGTTAAGCATCTCCCGACAGACCGGCAGCCACTCCGCCAGCGGTCGCTCCTGGGACAGACCGCGACGCCAGATATTAAGCTGCATCAGCAGTGACGCCAGATGCCCGACCAGTTCTGCAATCAGCCCGCTGGACTCGTCATATGGCAGAACGGACTGCCATTCGCCCTGGGCGCTTTCCATCGCGTACCCCAGCAGCATTCGCGTCAGGCCAAACCGCCAGGTATGCTGCCCTGTCGCCGGAAGCTCCAGTTCGCGCACGTTATCATCATCTATCCCCCAGCGGATGCCGGATTCATTCACCCACAGACGCAGGTAGCGCAAGCCTTCTTCGCTGATGTTGAAACGCGCCGCCAGCACCGGGACGTCAAGCAGGGCCAGCACATCCTCAGAGACAAAACGGCTGTCCGGCAGCGACAGCAGGCTGATAAACGCCTGCAACACCGGATGCGACTGGCGGGCGCGACGATCCGAAATGGCATATGGCAGATGACGCTCAGGCGGAGCGCTGCCAAATACGGCCTGAATAAACGGGCTGTAGCTGTCGATATCCGCGACCATCACGATAATATCGCGCGGCGTCAGCGTTGGGTCCGCTTCCAGCATCGCCAGCAGACGATCGTGGAGAATTTCCACTTCGCGCTGAGGGCTGTGGCAGACGTGAAAGGTCACGCTGGTATCATCCGGATCGAGACGGCGCTTGCTGTCGCTACGCGAGTACTCTTCCAGGCTCACTCCGGCTACCGCGTGATTTTCCAGTTCCAGGATATCGGCCTGAATGTTATGCAGCAGGTTATCCGGCGTGATATCGACAAACGCATCCAGCTCCTGACTGTTTTCCAGTTCGGAAAGCAAATAAATATAATCGCGCCCCAGCTTGCCCCATGAGGCCAGCATCGGGTTGCCGACGTCCTGTTCGCCGTCGCTGTTAAACAGGCTGCCGGCAGAGGCGCCGTCACGAAACAGCGGCAGATGACGGTCTTCAAAGCTGTGCCGCCGCTGTCGCGCCAGCAGTTTTGCCAGATACGCAGGATCTTTGATATCGCCCCAGTAATAGCGACATGGGTTGGTAAAGAGCAAATGGATGTCAATGTGTTTGCCAAGCGCCTGGAGCGCCTGAAGGTAAACCGGCGGCAGCGCCGAGATACCGCAGATAAACACCCGCGAAGGTAAGCCGGGCGGACAGGTATTGGCGTTTTCAAGGGTCTGAATAAACCGCTGATAGAGGCTGGCGCGATGCCAGCGCGGCTGCCCCAGCCGATCGGTGTACTCCACCAGCGCTTTCCACAGCGGCGCCTGCCAGCGCTGGGCTTCTCCCAGTCCTTCCACCCTTCGTCCCGCCTCCCACTGGGTTAACCATTCAGGACGGAACACCAGATACTGGTCGAACAGATCCGCCGCGCGCGATGAAAGCTGGAACAGCTTACGTTTGTCGGTATCGTCCGTCAGATAGTGGCGCAACAGCGTAAAGTCGTCATGCCCAAGCAGTTCCGGCAATAGCGTCATTAGCTTCCAGCTCATGCTCTGTTTGTTAAAGGCGCTCTCTTTCGGGATCCCCGGTAAGACGCGCACAAACATGTCCCAGATAAAGCTGGCGGGCAGCGGGAATTCGATATTGGCGGCGATGCCGAATTTTTGCGACAGGGTCATCTGTAGCCACTGCGCCATACCGGTGCTTTGAACCAGAATCATTTCAGGTTCAAACGGATCGTCCAGCCGCTCGCGTTCGACGATAAACTCCATCAACGCTTCCAGCACATCCAGACGGTTCGAGTGGTAGACCCTTAACATGGAGACTCCTGACAACTAACGGTCAGGGCAATGCAGGCGCGTCATTTGCCCCTGCCTGCCCAACGGTGAAAACAGCTTAGCGCTGATGCTGACACATCCCGCCTGCGTTGTCTGCATTCTGTTAACCTGCCAGTCCGCGGGTGGCGAAAAGGAACGCAGTTGCGTTTGCTGCCAGCCCTGTCGCCAGAGCTGGAGATACTGACTGCGAACAATAAAACTGCTCATCAGCGCGCGCTGATATCCGGCAAGCGCGGTGACCACCATCACCATCAGCGCCACAGCCAGCAGCACCTCCGGCAGGCTGAACCCGCGTTGACGACTCAGGGAAGCTGGCATAGCGCGGCCTCCCGCAACGGGCAAAAATCGCTCCAGCCATGCGGCGAGAAAACGGCGGCTCCGGCTACCCACTCACCCAGTCGCCACAGGGATGTTCCCTGAAACTGAGTAATCAGCAGCAGTTGATTGTCGGCGAACATGCGCAGACAAACCGGAACCTTTTCCGCTGCATAATACCGACAGGGCCGCGCCGGATCGGCCTTCCACGGCTGCACCCTGCCCCACTCCATTGCTGACTGTACCAGCGCCTGACGCTGCAAGGCTGTGCTTTCCATCGCCACGCGAGTAGCAAAGCTGGCGTGCTGCTGGTTCACCCCCTGTAATAACAGGCTACCAAGCGCTAACAGTAGCAAAACCAGCGCCAGCGAGGAGACGCCCCGCTCACGGTTCACAGATTGTACCCCGTGACGCTATAGCGCGCGTCGATAACCCTCTGCGGCTGCGCCCACGCCACGCCGCGCAGGTGCACGGTCAGAACAGGGGCAAAACCCGCGACATCCTGACGCTCGACCTCAAAGGCGGTAATGCGCAGCGTGTCGGGGTCGGTCATTTTATCCCAGCCTTTATCGGTGCAGGAGCCTGCTCCCCGCAGCGTTTCCAGGACATTATTTTTCAGGCGAAACCCGGTCTGTTCCGGCTCTTTTAGCGATCCGCGTTCCCAGACGCCGTTACCGTTGGCGTCCCACTGCGCGATAACGCACTGCCCCTGTTCAGCCAAGGTAAGCCCCTTGCCGCCGCAGTTGCCATAACAGTACCCGGCGCGCTGAAGATGCTTCGCCACGGTATAAACCCGTTGCCACACCTCCTCTTCCAGCGAAAGTTGCAGGGTGTGCTGTAAAATATCCCGCTGTAAAGCGGGCAGAAACCGGGCGGCGCCCAGCAGCAACACACTGCCAATCGCCATCGCAATCAGCACTTCAGGCAACGAAAACCCTCGCGTATTCACCAGCATGACGCCGTGTCGCCGCGTGCGCAAAGACGAATGCGCCCCCAGGAAGAAATCACCAGCCGCCACTCCCCGGCCGCATTTTTCAGGCGGATATGTCCGGCCCACGCGGTGTTGCGCAGGCCAAAAAATGCCAGAGAGGGGGTGATTTCCACGACTCCGACATCGCGCCATAATGGCGTAAAGACCAGCGCGGAGCGCGGCTGGCAGGTAGCTTGTCCGGCAGCCGAACTGATAAGACACCATGATGCTTCCTCCCTGACGACGGTAATAACGTGGTCGCGGTTATGCCAGTTGGCGTCTTCCCGCAACTGCAGCAAAAAGTCGCGCACCTGACAGGCGGTCTGCCACAGGCGCTGCTGTTGCTGCCAGCGCTGCCAGCCGTACAGTCCTGTCGCGCTCAGGCTGACGATAATCAGCATCGCCGCCAGCATTTCGATGAGCGTATAGCCCTGCTGTTTTTTCATGGCGGCAGTATGACGCGGCGGAAAATAAAAACGAGGGGAGAATTCAGCGTCTTCGGCGCGCTACGAGGAAAATTTAACGCGTTGCAGCGGGTTGCAAAATTTCAGGAACCCGCGCCGAAAAATCAGCTACAGGGATAAAAAAACCGACGCACAGAGGCGTCGGTTATGGCAGGATGGCGGCGATCAGATAGCGACCGGCGCTTTGATTCCCGGATGCGGATCGTAGCCTTCGATTTCAAAGTCGTCGAAACGATAGTCGAAGATGGAGTCAGGTTTACGCTTAATCACCAGCTTCGGCAGCGCGCGCGGCTCGCGGCTCAGCTGGAGGCGCGTTTGCTCCAGGTGGTTGCTGTACAGGTGCGTGTCGCCGCCGGTCCAGACAAAATCGCCCACCTCGAGGTCGCACTGCTGCGCCATCATGTGCACCAGCAGCGCGTAGCTGGCGATGTTAAACGGCAGGCCGAGGAAGACGTCGCAAGAGCGCTGGTAAAGCTGACAGGAGAGCTTGCCGTCCGCGACGTAGAACTGGAAAAACGCGTGGCACGGCGCCAGCGCCATTTTATCCAGTTCGCCGACGTTCCATGCGGAAACGATTATCCGCCGTGAATCCGGGTCGTTTTTTAACTGCTTCATCACCGTGGCGATCTGGTCGATGTGGCGGCCATCCGGCGTCGGCCAGGCGCGCCATTGTTTACCGTAAACCGGGCCGAGATCGCCGTTTTCATCTGCCCATTCGTCCCAGATGGTAACGTTGTTTTCGTGCAGGTAAGCCACGTTGGTGTCGCCCTGCAGGAACCACAACAGCTCATGAATGATTGAGCGCAGGTGACAACGCTTTGTCGTCACCAGCGGGAATCCTTCCTGCAGGTTAAAACGCATCTGATGGCCAAAAATGGAAAGCGTTCCGGTTCCGGTACGGTCGTTTTTCTTGGTGCCTTCATCCAGCACTTTTTGCATCAGTTCTAAATACTGTTTCATGGTTCCTCAGGAAACGTGTTGCTGCGGGCTACGGCGATAAGCCCAGACCATCATGATCACACCAGCGACAATCATCGGAATCGAGAGGATCTGCCCCATGCTGATGTACTGTACCCATTCACCGGTGAACTGCGCATCCGGCTGACGGAAGAATTCAACGATGATGCGAAACGCGCCGTAACCAATCAAAAACAGCCCGGAAACGGAGCCCATCGGGCGCGGTTTGCGAATAAACAGGTTAAGAATGATAAACAGCACCACCCCTTCGAGCGCCATCTCATACAGCTGCGAAGCGTGGCGGGGCAGTACACCGTAGGTATCGAAAATGGATTGCCACTGCGGGTTGGTCTGCAACAGCAGGATATCTTCGGTGCGCGAGCCGGGGAACAGCATAGTGTACGGGAAATTGGGATCGACACGGCCCCACAGTTCGCCGTTGATAAAGTTACCGAGGCGACCAGCGCCGAGGCCAAAGGGGATCAGCGGCGCGATAAAATCAGAGACCTGGAAGAAGCTGCGCTTCGTGCGTCTGGCAAAGATAATCATCACCAGAATCACGCCGATCAGGCCGCCGTGGAAGGACATACCGCCGTCCCAGACGCGGAACAGATACAGCGGGTTATCAAGAAACAGCGGGAAGTTATAGAACAGTACGTAACCAATACGGCCACCGAGGAAAACCCCAAGGAAACCTGCATAGAGTAAGTTTTCAACTTCATTTTTGGTCCAGCCGCTACCGGGGCGGTTGGCGCGGCGCGTTGCCAGCCACATCGCAAAAATGAAACCCACCAGATACATTAAGCCGTACCAGTGAAGCGCGACGGGTCCTATTGAGAAAATGACCGGATCGAATTCCGGAAAATGCAGATAGCTACTGGTCATCTGTCACCACAAGTTCTTGTTATTTCACTGAAAAAATTCAGCGCACGAGAAGTACGCCCGCAGCTTGCAGGCGTTCCAAAGGAACGAATGATAGCATAAGGGGCGCACCGCGGCGGCTGTCAGGTTGTAAAAGTTCTGTCAGGAGTCGGACAGAGGCGCCGTGTTGCCGGATGGCGGCGGCAATGCGGATCGACCTGCCGTCTACAGCCCCCCACGAATCAATCCGCCCATGCCACGCCGCTCCATAAACGCCGCCACTTGGTGACGCACTTCCGTTGCCAGCTGCGCCTCAAGGCTGCGCCGGGCCAGCGTTTTCGCCTCTTCAAAATCAATATGACGCAGCAGGTACTTCACCCGCGCCACCGAGCGACCATTCATCGAAAGATGGCGGTAACCCAGACCAATCAGCAGCGCCACGCACATCGGATCGCCCGCCATTTCACCGCACAGCCGCAGGTCGATGCCGCAGCGTTCGGCCTCGCTGGCGATCATTGATAGTGCCCGCAACATGCCCGGATGCAGGCTGTCGTAAATACTGGCGACGCGGGTATTGTTGCGATCCACCGCCAGAATATACTGCGTCAGATCGTTAGTGCCGACCGAGATGAAATCGATGCGGCTGGCGAGATGCGGCAGCATAAATACCATCGACGGCACTTCCAGCATGATGCCAATGCGTGGTCGGGGGATCGCATAGCCGATCATCTCCTCCACTTCGCGTCCGGCGCGTTCGATCAGGCGTCGCGCTTCGTCCACCTCATCAATGCTGGTGACCATCGGCAGCAGAATACTCAGGTTGCCGGTGGCCGCGTTGGCGCGCAGCATCGCGCGAACCTGGATCAAAAAGATCTCCGGCTGATCGAGGGTGATACGAATTCCCCGCCAGCCGAGACACGGGTTCTCTTCGCTGATCGGCATATAGGGCAGCTGTTTGTCTGCTCCTACGTCCAGGGTACGCAGCGTGACCGGCTTGTCGTTGAACATCTGCAACATGCCCTGATACTGCGCAACCTGCTCTTCTTCGGACGGGAAACCGCTTTGCAGCATAAAAGGAATTTCAGTGCGATATAGCCCGATACCGTCGATGCGGCTGCCCAGCTTCTCTTCATGTTCCGGACTCAGACCGGCGTTCAGCATCACCTTCACCCGCTCGCCGCTTTTCAGCTGCGCGGGCTGGTTAACGTCATCCTCCGCCAGGCGGCTGAGGGCGATTTCTTCGCTGATGAGACGCTGGTACTCCTGGATCAGTACCGGTTCAGGATCGACCAGCAGTTCGCCGCGATAGCCGTCCACCACCAGCGTTCGGCGGTGCAGCACCGACGGCTGGATATCGGCGCCCATCACGGTCGGGATCCCCAGCGCGCGGACCATAATCGCGGCATGCGAGTTGGCGGCGCCGTCGCGAACCACCACGCCCGCCAGCCGATCCTGCGGCAGCTCCGCCAGCGTGGTGGCCGACAGTTCATCGGCCACCAGGATGAAGCGCTCCGGCCAGGCGTTCGGCCCCTGCACGGCGTCGTCAAGATGAAACAGCAGACGCTGCCCGAGAGCACGCAGATCGCCCGCGCGTTCTTTCAGATAGTTGTCGCTCAGCGCGGCAAACTGCTCGGCGAACTTCTCAATGATCGTTTTGACCGCCCACTCAGCCACCGCGCCTTTATCCACTTCGGCGAACAGTTCCCGGCGCAGCCGGGCATCGGAAAGCAGGTGCGAATAGAGATCGAATATCGCCGCCGTCTCTTTTTGCGCCCCTGCGGCGTAGCGTTTGCTGTAGCGACGGAACTCGTTCGCCGCCTCTTCCAGCGCCCCGGTCAAGCGCTCGCGCTCAAGCGCCGGGTCCAGCGTGGAGGCCTGGTAAACCTGCTCCATCAGCGGCAGCGTCGCATCCTGCCAGCCCTCGGCAATGGCGACCCCCGGCGCGGCGGGTAGCGCGCGAATGCGCGTCTGGCGATACTGGCCAAACAGCGCGGTGAGCTGGGACTGCGAGAGGATGGCCGCCATCTGGGTGGCGAGGGTCACCAGGAAGGATTCTTCGCTTTCATCGTACTGGCGCAGCTCGCGCTGTTGCACCACCAGCACGCCCAGCAGCTGGCGTCGCTGAATGATCGGCACGCCAAGAAAAGCGCGAAAGCGTTCTTCTTTGACCGAAGGAATGTATTTAAAGCTGGGATGTTTTTGCGCATCGGCAAGGTTGATCGGTTCCGCCAGCCTGCCCACCAGGCCGACGATACCTTCATCAAACGCGAGCGCCACCGTGCGACCGCGCGGTTTTTTCAGCCCCCGGGTCGCCATAAGGTAATAACAACGTCGGTCATGATCGGCCAGATAGACCGAGCAGACCTCTGTTTCCATCGCAAGACAGATATCGGTGACCAGAATATCCAGCGCCTCATTCAGACGCGGAGCGCTGGCCACCTTTTCGACTATTTCGCGCAGGCGGGTGAGCATAATTTGCGTGGCTTAACCTCTTTTACGTCGATAAGCAGGTGCGCTTTGCGGCTTCGGCGTCGTTTCCTGAAGCGCCATGACAACACTTGCGAACTCTTTCATCACCCTGCGATAGACATCGCGTTTAAACGAAACCACTTGCCGAACCGGGTACCAGTAGCTTACCCATCGCCAGCCGTCGAACTCAGGAGTGCTGCTGGTTTGCATATTGATCTCCGCGTCCGCGCTCATCAATTGCAAAAGAAACCATTTTTGTTTCTGGCCGATACACACCGGCCTGGTATCCCAACGCACCAAACGTTTCGGTAACTTGTAACGCAACCAGTTGCGAGTAGAGGCAAGGATTCGTACGTCTTTACGGCTTAACCCAACCTCTTCAAACAGTTCCCGGTACATCGCCTGCTCTGCAGATTCTCCTGGATTAATCCCGCCCTGCGGGAACTGCCAGGAGTGCTGACCAAATCGCCGGGCCCACATCACCTGCCCCTGACGATTACAAATTACGATACCTACATTTGGGCGGTAGCCATCGTCATCAATCACCGGACTACCTCAACATAAACCTTATATACAAACGATTGTTTCACACTCCTGACAGGCGGTAAACCACTGTGTTAGCAAGCTGCGTATCTAATAACATTTGAATAACTCACAGTTAAGGCCAGAGTTATAAACAGAAGATTGCGATTTTGCGCAATTTTATTCACCTTTTCTGTGGATAGAGTTGTGAAAAAGTACGGAATTACCGCGGGAAAACCCGGAACAATCTGAATGACGGCATAACAGCATGAAGAAAATAACTGCTTATATTCATACAATTAGCTGTCTACTATAGTCGGTTTCCGGCTAAAAGGTGATATAAATCACATCAACGATCCTCACGCTGATGAAAGATCGAACAGTGCCGTATTTATCCACAGATTGTGCCAATAAGTTAAACACAATTTGGCTGAAAATTCGATTTTCGTCGCACGTCAAGGCTGTAAATGGAAACAGTAGTCGGGGTTTTTCACAGTTATCCCATCTTTCTGTGGATAACATGGTGTAAGATCCTGTTTATTTTCAGTGACCAGATTTGGAAAACCGTTTTTTCCGTTGCGCAACACTTGGCTGGCGTTGCTAAAAAGCAAGATAAATCATGGCATTGAATATGCGTTGTGGAAAAAGTTAAACTTCTTCACTGCGGCATTGATGCATTGTTCATTTTTTCACCTAAGGCGCGACCCAATGGCAGGACTTCAACCTTTACGCTTTCCCCCCGATTCCGAAGCACAGTTGCTCTGTCAGGCGCAGCAGCTATCGGGCTATTCGCTGGGCGAACTGGCGGCGCTGGCGGGCATTCAGACGCCGAAGGATCTGAAGCGCGACAAGGGCTGGATCGGCGTCTTGCTTGAACTCTGGCTGGGCGCCAGCGCCGGAAGCAAACCGGAGCAGGATTTCGCGGCGTTAGGCGTGGAGCTTAAAACCATCCCTGTGAATAGTCTCGGGCAACCGCTGGAAACCACTTTCGTCTGCGTTGCCCCGCTCACCGGCAACAGCGGCGTCACCTGGGAAACCAGCCATGTGCGGCATAAGCTCAGGCGGGTGCTATGGATCCCGGTGGAGGGCGAGCGCAGTATCCCGCTTGCCGAGCGGCGCGTTGGCTCCCCCGTGCTGTGGAGTCCGGATGAAGAAGAAGATCGGCAACTGCGTCTCGACTGGGAAGAACTCATGGACATGATTGTGTTAGGCCAGGTTGAACGCATCACCGCCCGGCATGGCGAATTTTTACAACTACGGCCGAAGGCGGCCAACGCCAAAGCGCTGACCGAGGCGATCGGTGCGCAGGGCCAGCCAATCCTGACCTTGCCGCGCGGCTTCTATCTGAAAAAGAACTTCACTCGCGCTCTGCTGGAACGCCATTTTTTGTTACAGCACCGTTAGGCTTTCGCCTGCCGTTTCTGAGGCATATAATTACCGTTTCTTTTTTGGCAGGACTTTGTTCAATGTTATTTGCATGGATAACCGATCCTAACGCCTGGCTGGCGCTCGGTACGCTGACGCTGCTGGAGATCGTGCTCGGGATCGATAATATTATTTTTCTCTCTCTGGTTGTTGCAAAATTGCCTACCGCGCAGCGTGCGCATGCCCGTCGCCTCGGCCTGGCCGCCGCGATGGTGATGCGTCTGGCGCTGCTGGCCTCCATCGCCTGGGTAACGCGCCTGACCAATCCGCTGTTTGAGATCTTCGGCGAGGCGATCTCCGCGCGCGATCTGATCCTCCTGCTCGGCGGGCTGTTCCTGATCTGGAAAGCGAGCAAGGAGATCCACGAAAGCATTGAAGGCGAAGAGGAAGGGCTGAAAACCCGCGTCTCCTCTTTTCTCGGCGCGATCGTACAGATTATGCTGCTCGACATTATCTTCAGCCTCGATTCCGTCATTACCGCGGTCGGCCTGTCCGATCATCTGTTCATTATGATGGCGGCGGTGGTTATTGCCGTCGGCGTGATGATGTTTGCGGCGCGGCCAATCGGCGAGTTTGTCGACCGCCACCCTTCCGTGAAGATGCTGGCGCTGTCATTCCTGATTCTGGTCGGCTTTACCCTGATTCTGGAAAGCTTCGATGTCCACGTGCCGAAAGGCTACATCTATTTCGCCATGTTCTTCTCTATTGCCGTGGAAAGCCTGAATCTGCTGCGTAATAAAAAGAACCCGCTATAATCCTTCAGTTCGCTCCCTGTGGGGAGCGAAACTCGCCGTTTTCACTCGCAGACTAAGAATTTACCGCTTTCTCTGCGCGTAACTTCACGTTATTACTAGACTATTATCAGACGAATGCCACGTGAGGATAACCAGATGAAAAAATGGGCAGTAGTGATTTCCGCCGTAGGACTGGCCTTTGCTGTTTCCGGCTGCAGCAGCGATTATGTCATGGCGACCAAAGACGGACGGATGATCCTGACCGATGGAAAACCTGAAATTGACGATGATACCGGTCTGGTGAGCTACCACGATCAGCAGGGCAACGCCATGCAAATTAACCGCGACGAGGTTTCGCAAATCATTAAACGTTGATGGTTGAGGTCAGCCTCAACGCTGGCCTCGACAATTTTTCTTCCCTTTTTCCCTTCCGTCAGCCATTTTTATAATCCTTATGTCGTGATTATAAAAAGGAAACGGCTATGCACTATCACCGTATACCCCACAGCTCGCTTGAAGTCAGTACGCTGGGTCTGGGCACAATGACGTTTGGTGAACAAAATAGCGAAGCCGATGCGCATGCACAGCTCAACTATGCCGTCGCGAATGGCATTAACCTGATCGATGTGGCCGAGATGTACCCGGTCCCGCCGCGACCGGAAACCCAGGGACTTACCGAAACCTACGTCGGCAACTGGCTGGCGAAGCATGGCAATCGTGAAAAGTTGATTATTGCGTCGAAGGTCAGCGGTCCGACGCGCAATAATGACAGCGTTATTCGCCCGAACCAGGCGCTGGATCGTAAAAATATTCGTGAAGCGCTGCATGACAGCCTGAAGCGTTTGCAGACCGATTATCTGGATCTGTACCAGGTACACTGGCCGCAGCGTCAGACCAACTGCTTTGGCAAGCTCGGCTACAGCTGGACGGACGCCGCGCCTGTAGTCTCGCTGCTGGACACGCTGGACGCGCTGGCCGAATTTCAGCGCGCCGGAAAGATTCGCTATATCGGCGTCTCTAACGAAACCGCCTTTGGCGTGATGCGCTATCTGCATCTGGCGGATAAGCACGATCTGCCGCGCATTGTCACCATCCAGAATCCGTACAGTCTGGTCAACCGTAGCTTTGAAGTGGGGCTGGCGGAAGTCAGCCAGTACGAAGGCGTCGAACTGCTGGCCTATTCCTGCCTGGCGTTTGGCACCCTGACCGGAAAATATCTGAACGGGGCGAAACCCGCCGGGGCGCGCAATACGCTGTTCAGCCGTTTTACCCGCTACAGCGGCGCGCAAACGGAAAAAGCCGTGGCGGCGTATGTGGATATCGCGAAGCGACATGGGCTGGACCCGGCGCAGATGGCGCTGGCGTTTGTTCGCCGTCAGCCGTTTGTCGCCAGCACGCTGCTGGGCGCAACCACCCTGGAACAGCTACAAACCAACGTCGAAAGCCTGCATCTGGAATTGAGTGAAGAGGTGCTGGCGGAGATTGAAGCAGTGCATCAGGTTTATACCTATCCGGCGCCGTGAGAATGAGTGCCTGATGGCGCTGCGCTTATCAGGCCTACGAGCGCACCATCCTCAGGCCCCCCCCCTCAGGCCGGATAAGGCGTTTACGCCGCCATCCGGCATGTTATGCCTGGCGGCGCTGCCAGATCCACAGCGCAGCTATCGCCGTCGCGAACAGGCCGCCAAAGCCGACGCCAACGGCGACCACCGGCACACCAACCCACACCGCCAGCGAGTAAAGCCCCAGCATCAGCAGCATAGCGCTGTTTTCACCGAGATTTTGCACCGCAATAGCGTTGCCCGCCCCGACGCTTCGCTTACCGCGCTCCTGCAATAGCGCGTTCAGCGGCACGACAAAAAAACCGCCCAGCACGCCAATCAGCATCAGCAGACCATAGGCCGGCAGCAAAGCGTGTTGCAGGGAAAAAATCACGACCACAACGCCTATCAGGATCCCCGCGGGCATACAGCGCGCAACGGTTTCCAGCGTCACCAGCTTTGCCGCCGCGCCTGCGCCCGCCACAATACCGATGGCGACCATCGCATTAAGATAGGTTGGCGTGGCGTTATCGGTGATCCCCAGCGCAACCGGCACCCACAGCACCAGCAGGAAGCGCAGCGTCACGCCCGCGCCCCAGAACAGGCTGGTGCCGACCAGCGAGAAGCGCGTTTCACCATTGCGCCACAGCGATGTGCAGGCGCCGAAGAAACTGCGGCTCATCTTCACCACATGCCAGGACTGTCCGGGCCGCGCGGCGACCAGTTTCGGTATGAACAGGTTTGCCACAACCGCCCCGGCGTAGGCCAGCGCGCAGGCGATCAGCGCGGCGATCACATGCCAGTCGGCCAGCACGCCGCCCGCCACCGATCCGAGCAGAATCGCTGCAATGGTGGAGGCTTCCATCAGGCCATTGGCTTTCACCAGCTTATCGCCGGTGGTCAGTTCACCAAGGATGCCATATTTCGCCGGGGAATAGGCAGCAGCGCCAATGCCCACCAGCGTATAGCCGACAAACGGGTTGAAGCCAAAGCAGATGCCCGCCGCCCCCAGCAGCTTCAGCGCGTTGGCGAACATCATTACCCGGCCTTTGGCGAAGCTGTCCGCCACCTGGCCGACAAACGGCGCAAACAGGATGTAAGCGCCCACAAACACCATTTGCAGGAGCGGCTGGCTCCAGTCCGGATAAAACTGCGCTTTCAGCAGCGCCAGCGTGGCAAACAGCAGAGCGTTGTCGCCAAACGCAGAGAGAAACTGCGCGGCGATCACCGACATCATGCCTTTCGACCAGATCGAACTGTTAGTGTGCACTGACTCACCCATTCTGTTGTTCTGTTTCATCAACCCAGCTTTTCAGGGTGACGAAGTCCGGCTTACCGCTGCCCAGTAACGGCAGCTGTTTCAGATGACGGATATCGCGCGGCACCGCCAGCTCCGGCACCCCGTGCGACCGGGCGTACTGCTGTAATTTATCGCGCGTCAGCTCGCTGTCGGTCGTAAAGAGCACCAGCGCTTCGCCTTTGCTGGCGTCGCTTTTGATTGCCGTCGCGTGCATTTTTTCCGGCGATACGCCCAGCGCCAGTTGCTCGACCATCTCCAGCGAAACCATCTCACCGGCAATTTTGGCAAAGCGTTTGGCGCGCCCCTGGATCTGTACAAAACCCTGTTCATCAAAGCGCACGATGTTGCCAGTGTCGTACCAGCCGCGCTCCAGTTCGCCCTGGGCGTTTTTCGCAGCAGGCACCTCCAGCACGCCCGGTTTTTCCACCCGCAGGTAGCCGTTCATGATGTTCGGGCCTTTCAACTGCAGGCGTCCGCCATCTTCAATACCGGGCACGGCCAGCAGGCGGGCATCCATTCCCGGCAGGAGACGGCCAACGGTGCCCGGCTTCGCCGCCATCGGCACGTTGATAGAGACCACCGGCGCGCACTCCGTCACGCCGTAGCCTTCAAGAATGCGCAGACCAAATTTATCCTGCCAGAGCTGCTTCGTACTCTCCTGTAGCTTCTCCGCACCAGCCACCACGTAGCGCAGACGATAGAAATCATACGGGTTAGCAAAGCGCGCGTAGTTACCGAGGAAGGTCGAGGTGCCAAACAGCACCGTACAGTTCCGGTCATAGACCAGTTCCGGCACGATGCGGTAGTGCAGCGGGCTCGGGTAAAGGAACACTTCAGCGCCAGTCAGCAGCGGCGTAAACAGCCCCACCGTCAGGCCGAACGAGTGAAACAGCGGCAGCGCCGACATAAAGCGGTCATTGGCGGTGAAATCGGCGATGGATTTGATCTGCTCGACGTTGGCCAGCAGACTTTTGTGGCTGTGCACCACCCCCTTCGGGTGACCTTCCGATCCGGAGGTAAAGAGGATCATCGCCGCCTCTTCCGGCTGCTGCCTGACCTGCGCCAGACGCGGCATCAGCAGATGGGCAAAAATCCACAGCTTGTCGGCGGTGGTGACATCCGCCTTCAGATCTTCCAGATAGACCCAGCGAACCTGAGTAAGCTGCTCCGGCAGATGCCAGAGTTTGCCTTTATCGAGGAACTGGCGGGAGGTGAAAATAGTGTTGATTTCAGCGGCGGTAATGGCGCTGCTCAGCCCTTTCACGCCAGCCGTGTAGTTCATCATCGCCGGTATGCGCCGACGGGACACCGCGCCGAAAATCACCGCCGCGCTGATGGCGGCATTCGGCAGCATCAGGCCGATTTTCTCCCCTTCGACGCTGTATTTTTCCAGAATACGTCCGACAAATAGCGTTTTGGTGAGCAGTTGCCGGTAGCTGTCCGGTTTGAAGTTGATATCTTCAATGCATTTTTTACCTGCGCCATAGCGGTACATTGCCGCCAGCAGCGACTCGTACAGCGTTTCGCGCGGGCGCACCGCCATCCGCGCCTCCATCATCTTCTGATGCAGCATCTCACCGGCGATTCTGCGGCGATCGCGCGCGCGCGGCGCGTCCGGCATCGGCAAGCGGGTCGGCGGCAGCACATGCAGGTGAATACGCGGGAAAAAACGACGTTTAACCAGCCCTTTCAGGCGGCTGAAATGGGTAAGCTCGGCCCCTTCAATACGCACCGGCACCAGCGTCGCCCCGGATTTCGCAGCGACGAATCCGGCGCCGTCGTAAATTTTCATCAGCGACCCCGTCGACGTAATGCGCCCTTCCGGGAAAATCACCACCGGACGGCCCTGCTCAATCAGCCGCACCAGGTGCTTAATGGCCATCGGTTTTGTGGGATCGAGAGGAACGAAGTCAATCAGCGCGGTTAACCAGCGCATATACCACTGCTCGCTGATGGAGGTATACACCGCAAACACCGGTCTTACCGGCAAAAACAGCGCCAGCAGGATGCCATCAAGAAAAGAGACATGGTTCGGAGTGATTAATACCCGCTCGCCATGCAGTGCTGTCATATCTCCCGTTACGCGCACCCGATAGAGCACGCGACACAGGTTACGGAAAAAGCCAAATAGCATTCCAACTCCCTTTGCCGAAGATTCGATAACTGATGGTGGCAGAATATACGATCCGGGCAGCAGGAGCGACAGTTTAGTCAGGACGAAAAAAAACCTGCGCATCCGCGCAGGCTGGTGCAAGAGACAGGTACGAAGAGCGTACCGAAGAATCTCACCAATCAATACCTCTGGGATCTTGATTGTGGTCTTAACATAGCCGCTTCGCCAGCGTGCAAACGCAAAGGAATGAATGGAAATGCAACCAGTTGTGTATATTGTCGGTTACTGTTACAGATTCCGGCGTGGGCAAAAAAAAACCTGCGCATCTGCGCAGGTTGGTGTAATTCGTGTGTTCAACCCGAAAGTTGACGTCACCTATCAATACCTCTGGGATCTCAACTCTATCAACCCGTTGCGAACGCTCGCCAGCAAACAAAAGCAACAGCCCTTCGCAAAGTGTAACCAAAGGTTTGTATTCTCCGCTTTTCGTCGTATTTTCGCCCGCAATTGTTCACTTTTGCGGCGTTGTGCAGGGCAATCCGCTTGAACCGACGAGCATTTTCCGTAACACTGGAAGAATGTAAGCGTTTACCCACAACAGGTACTGTCATGGCGACCATAAAGGATGTAGCCCGACTGGCTGGTGTTTCAGTCGCCACCGTTTCCCGCGTTATCAACGCCTCCCCGAAGGCCAGCGAGGCCTCGCGCCTGGCGGTGACCAGCGCGATGGCGACGCTCAGCTATCATCCTAACGCCAACGCGCGCGCGCTGGCGCAACAGTCCACCGAAACCGTGGGACTGGTGGTGGGCGATGTTTCCGATCCCTTTTTCGGCGCGATGGTAAAAGCGGTGGAACAGGTGGCGTATCACACCGGCAATTTTCTGCTGATCGGCAACGGCTACCATAACGAACAGAAAGAGCGTCAGGCGATTGAACAACTTATTCGCCACCGCTGTGCGGCGCTGGTCGTTCACGCGAAGATGATCCCGGATGCCGATCTCACCGCCCTTATGGAGCAGATGCCGGGCATGGTGCTGATCAACCGCATCCTGCCGGGCTTTGAACAGCGCTGCGTGGCGCTCGACGACCGCTACGGCGCCTGGCTGGCGACGCGCCATCTGATTCAGCAGGGCCATACGCGCATCGGCTATATCTGCTCCAACCACTCGATTTCCGACGCGGAAGACCGCCTGCAGGGCTACTACGACGCCCTTGAGGAGAGCGGTATTGCGGTAAACGACCGCCTTGTCACCTTTGGCGAACCGGATGAAAGCGGCGGCGAACAGGCAATGACCGAACTGTTAGGCCGCGGCAGAAACTTTACGGCGGTGGCCTGCTATAACGACTCTATGGCGGCGGGCGCAATGGGCGTGCTCAATGACAATGGCGTGGAGGTGCCTGGCGAGATCTCGCTGATTGGGTTTGATGACGTGCTGGTTTCACGCTACGTGCGCCCGCGTCTCACCACCGTGCGCTATCCGATCGTCACCATGGCGACCCAGGCCGCGGAGCTGGCGCTGGCGCTGGCGGAAAAGCGCCCCTTGCCGGATATCACTCACGTCTTTAGCCCCACGCTGGTGCGTCGCCACTCGGTGTCATCGCCTGCGGAACCTGGCCCTTCGGCATCAAACGAGTAATCAGGATGGCGGCTATGCCTTAACCGCCGTCCGCCCAACAGTTATTTTTCCGCGGGCCGGAGAAGCGCTTGCGCCGCCATCCGGCATACCCATCACATCAACTCCAGCGCCAGCAGCTCTTCTATTGTCTGACGACGACGGATCAGCCGCGCCTGGCCGTTATCAAACAGCACTTCCGGCAGCAGGGGGCGGCTGTTGTAGTTCGAGGACATCGACGCGCCGTATGCTCCGGTATCGTGCAGCACCAGATAGTCTCCCGGCTTCACCGCCGGCAGCGTCCGGGTTTCGACGTTTCCGCCCTCCTGCTGGGTAAAGACATCGCCGGATTCGCACAGCGGCCCGGCGACCACCGTCTCTACCTGCGGCGCGTTTTCCAGCGAACGGCCGTCGGCGGCCAGCGCCGTAATGTGGTGATAGCTGCCGTACATCGCCGGGCGCATCAGATCGTTGAAGCCTGCATCCACCAGCACAAAGTGACGGTTGCCCATCTGCTTGACGCTACGCACCTGAGTTACCAGCACGCCAGACTCCGCCACCAGAAAACGCCCCGGCTCAATTTCCAGCTTCACGGGGTGGCCCAGATGACGGGCGATCTGTTCGCGCGCGGCGTTCCACAGGCCAAAGTAGTGCCGGGTATCCACCGCCTCTTCTCCCTCGCGATAGGGAATCGACAGGCCGCCGCCTGCGGAGATCGCCTGCAGATCCTGCCCAAACTCCACCACCTGGCGCACCATCGCTCCACAGACCTGTTCCAGATGACCGTAATCCACTCCGGAACCAATATGCATATGGATGCCGGCCAGCGTTAACTGATACTGCTGCATCACTGCCAGCGCCTGGGGCAAGTCGCTGTGCCAGATGCCATGCTTGCTGTTTTCGCCGCCGGTATTGGTTTTCTGGCTGTGACCATGACCAAACCCCGGATTGACGCGCAGCCAGACGCGGTGCCCCGGCGACACTTCCCCCAGCTGCGCCAGCATATCGACAGACCCGGCATTGACCGGAATTTGCAGTTCGCTGACCCGGGAAAGCGTGGCGTTATCAATCACATCGGCGGTAAAAACGATATCGTCCGGGTGCGTCTGCGGGTTGTAGCCCGCCGCCAGCGCGCGTTCTATCTCGCCCAGGGAAACGGAATCCACCTTCACGCCCTGCTCGCGCATTAAGCGCAGAATATGGATGTTCGAGCAGGCTTTCTGCGCAAAACGCACCACGTCAAACTGCTGCAATGCCGCAATCTGGCGGCGAATAATTTGTGCGTCGTAGACCCACACCGGACAACCAAATTCGGCGGGCAGTCTGAGCAGGTTTTGCGCCGTCAGATCGGTATCTGCGGCATAAAGGGAATGTGGCATGTCAGCCTCCGGAAAAGGTGTTTTTAGCCATTACGCCACAGGCTTAAGGCAATAAAAAATATCGTTTCATGCGGACTCTATGCAAAAATGATATAGCTTACTGATAAAACGAGGTGACGATGGCCGCCGTTAATTTACGTCATATTGAAATTTTTCATGCGGTGATGACCGCCGGGAATCTCACCGAGGCCGCCCGCCTGCTGCACACTTCGCAGCCAACCGTCAGCCGCGAGCTGGCGCGCTTTGAGAAAGTGCTGGGCTTAAAGCTGTTCGAACGGACCCGTGGCCGACTGCATCCGACGGTTCAGGGGCTGCGGCTGTTTGAAGAGGTACAGCGTTCGTGGTACGGGCTGGATCGGATAGTCAGCGCGGCGGAAAGCCTGCGTGAGTTTCGCCAGGGCGAGCTGTCGGTGGTCTGCCTGCCGGTATTTTCGCAGTCGCTGCTGCCGACGCTGGTGCAACCGTTTCTCGCCCGCTACCCGCAGGTCAGCCTGAATATTGTGCCGCAGGAATCCCCCCTGCTTGAGGAGTGGCTCTCCGCGCAGCGGCACGACCTGGGGCTGACGGAAACCCTGCATACGCCCGCAGGAACCGAACGCACCGAACTGTTCTCGCTGGATGAAGTCTGCGTTTTGCCGCCGGGCCATCGGCTGGCGCAAAAGGCGGTGTTAACGCCGCAGGATTTTCACGGCGAGAACTACATCAGCCTGTCGCGTACCGACAGCTATCGCCAGTTGCTCGACGCGCTGTTTAACGAGCATCGGGTGAAACGCCGTATGGTGGTGGAGACCCACAGCGCGGCGTCGGTCTGCGCCCTGGTGCGCGCCGGCGCGGGGCTCTCCGTTGTCAACCCGCTCACCGCGCTGGATTACGCCGCAAGCGGAGTGACGGTGCGCCGCTTCAGTATCAATGTGCCATTCACCGTCAGCCTGATTCGTCCGCTGCACCGCCCCTCCTCAGCGCTGGTAGATGCGTTCAGCAGCCATCTGCAAACCGGCCGTAGCCTGTTTACCGGCGCGCTGGAGGCAATTTTACAGTCGGCTACGACAGCATAAACTCAACGGCGTCCGCAGCGTGGATCGCGGCGGTATCAAATACCGGGATCGGGCTGCTTTGCGCCGGTACCAGCAGGCCGATTTCGGTGCAGCCGAAAATTACGCCCTGCGCGCCCTCTGCGGCCAGCCGTTCAATAACGTCCACATAGTAGCGTCGCGACGCTTCGCTAAACTGGCCGAGGCACAGTTCATCAAAAATGATCTGGTTGATCGTCGCCCGATCCTCCGCTTCCGGCACCAGGCTCTCAATGGCAAACTGCTGCGCCAGCCGTCCGCGGTAAAAATCCTGCTCCATGGTGTAACGCGTACCGAGCAGCGCCACCCGCTTCATTCCCCGCGCGGCGATCGCGCGTCCCGTCGCATCGGCGATATGTAAGAAAGGCAGCGAGCAGCGCGATTCAATGACGTGTGCCACTTTATGCATGGTGTTAGTACATAACACGATCCCTTCCGCCCCCGCCTTTTGCAGACCCAGCGCCGCTTCGGCCAGCATTTCTCCCGCTTTATCCCACTCGCCGCGGCTCTGGCAGGCTTCAATGGCGTGAAAATCAACGCTGTGCAGCAGCAAACTCGCGGAGTGAAGTCCGCCGAGACGCTGTTTTATCCCTTCGTTAATCAACCGGTAATAGGGGATCGTCGATTCCCAGCTCATGCCGCCCAATAACCCAATCGTCTTCATCGCCCTCTCCTTATGTCCGTCGCTCAGAGCAGTGAAACAAACTTGTGATCAACTTTCCAGTTCATTTCGCTTACCGTTTTCTTTTTTCCTGCGCTGAGCTAATTTAAATGAAACAATGTTTCAAACAAAAACAGGACCCCGGTATGTTTATTTTTCACAAAGAGACGACGCTTGAAGATCTGGGCAATGGCGTCACCCGCCGCATACTCGCCCATGACGGTAAAATGATGGCGGTAGAAGTTAATTTTGAACAGGGTGCGATTGGTCCGCTGCACAACCATCCTCATGAACAGCTGACCTATGTATTATCGGGAGAGTTTGAATTCACCATTGGTGATGAAAAGCATGTGGTGCGCGCCGGAGATACGCTATACAAGAAGCCGAATATTATGCACGGCTGCGTCTGCCTGAAGCCCGGCACCCTGCTCGATACCTTTACCCCGGTGCGGGAAGACTTTCTTAAATAAACGCCGGGTTACCGGATGCCATTACCCTCCCATCGGTTCCGGCAGTAACACAGCGAAAGCGCAGGGCGTATCAGACGGTAACGTTCTGCTCCCTTCTTTACCAGCGGCGTTGTCCTGCGCTTTCCTCTTTTCGGCAAAGGAAGCCGCAACGCGCCCCCGTCTCTGTCAATCATTCATCAAACGGTTCGCCACCAGCCTGCCGCGCTTCCTTTTTACAGCCTCTCCTGCGCAACCACCACTGAGTGAGAAAAGTAAAAAAATGCCAGCCACTTCACCATATTGAAACAGCGTTTCGACCGCGATCACATTTCCGTCATTTACAGAATGACGCCGAAACAAATAGCAATAAAATAAATTAAAACCATGTTTCACAAATTAAGAACAACAGTTCACCTGTTTTAAAACTCAGGCGTTACATCTCTAACCGGACAGAAAAAGGCTTTAGATAACAACGCTCAATAGAAAATAGTTTTTGATTCACACCGAAGAATTTTGCCTGCGCGCTTTCGTTAAAAAGCGCGTGGCGCGGCACGACGAGCAGATTCCGTTTTAAACCATTGGTTACCAGGTAGGTATGTATGAATGAAAACAAACTGCTGGGGCTGGCCTGGATATCGCCTTATATAATTGGGTTGATACTCTTTACCGCCTTTCCCTTCGTCTCATCATTCTTTCTCAGCTTTACCGAGTACGATTTGATGAGCCCTCCGGTGTTTAACGGAGTGGAAAACTATCGCTACATGTTTACTGAAGATAGCCTCTTCTGGAAATCTATGGGCGTGACCTTTGCTTATGTCTTTTTAACCATCCCCCTGAAGCTCGCCTTTGCGCTGGGGATCGCCTTTGTGCTCAATTTCAAATTACGCGGCATTGGTTTTTTCCGCACCGCCTATTACATCCCGTCGATTCTTGGCAGTTCCGTGGCGATTGCCGTTCTCTGGCGCGCGCTGTTTGCCATTGATGGTCTGCTCAACAGCTTTATCGGCGTGTTTGGCTTCGATCCGGTGAACTGGCTGGGCGAACCGTCGCTGGCGCTGATGTCCGTCACCCTGCTGCGCGTCTGGCAGTTCGGATCGGCGATGGTCATTTTCCTTGCGGCGCTGCAAAACGTTCCGCAGTCGCAGTATGAAGCCGCAATGATCGACGGCGCATCCAAATGGCAGATGTTTATGAAGGTGACCGTGCCGCTGATTACGCCGGTTATTTTCTTCAACTTCATTATGCAAACCACCCAGGCATTCCAGGAGTTTACCGGTCCGTATGTCATCACCGGCGGCGGTCCGACCTACTCAACGTATCTGTTCTCGCTCTATATCTACGATACCGCCTTTAAGTACTTCGATATGGGCTACGGCGCGGCGCTGGCCTGGATCCTGTTCCTGGTCGTCGCCATCTTTGCCGCCGTTGCCTTTAAGTCGTCGAAATACTGGGTGTTCTACTCTGCCGATAAGGGAGGCAAAAATGGCTGATATTCAGGAAATTACATCAGCACAGAGCGTGGCTGAACGTGAAGTGGCGCGCACCCTGCGTCGCGAGAAAATTAACGCCGCCGTCCGCTACGTCATTTTGCTGTTCGTCGGCCTGCTGATGCTTTATCCGCTGGTGTGGATGTTCTCGGCGTCGTTCAAGCCGAACCATGAAATCTTCACCACCCTTAGCCTGTGGCCAGCGCACGCCACCTGGGACGGCTTTGTGAACGGCTGGAAAACCGGCACCGAGTACAACTTCGGCCATTACATGCTGAACACCTTTAAGTATGTGATCCCGAAAGTGATCCTGACCATTATCTCCTCCACCATCGTGGCGTATGGCTTTGCCCGCTTTGAGATCCCGTGGAAGAAATTCTGGTTCGCCACGCTTATCGCCACCATGCTGTTGCCGAGCACCGTACTGCTGATCCCACAGTACCTGATGTTCCGCGAAATGGGCATGCTGAACAGCTACATGCCGCTGTATCTGCCGCTGGCCTTCGCCACCCAGGGATTCTTCGTCTTTATGCTGATCCAGTTCCTGCGCGGAGTGCCGCGCGATATGGAAGAAGCGGCGCAAATCGACGGCTGCAACTCCTTCCAGGTGCTGTGGTACGTGGTGGTGCCGATCCTCAAACCGGCGATTATCTCGGTTGCGCTGTTCCAGTTCATGTGGTCGATGAACGACTTTATCGGTCCGCTGATCTATGTCTACAGCGTGGATAAATACCCGATCGCACTGGCGCTGAAAATGTCCATCGACGTCACCGAAGGCGCGCCGTGGAACGAAATACTGGCGATGGCGAGCATCTCCATTCTGCCATCCATCATTGTCTTCTTCCTGGCACAGCGCTACTTCGTACAGGGCGTAACCAGCAGCGGAATTAAAGGTTAAGAGGGAAATACCATGGCTGAAGTGATTTTCAACAAACTGGAAAAGGTCTACTCCAACGGCTTCAAAGCGGTACATGCTATCGACCTTAAGATCGCGGAAGGGGAATTTATGGTGATCGTCGGGCCTTCCGGCTGCGCCAAATCCACCACCCTGCGAATGCTGGCCGGGCTGGAAACCATCAGCGGCGGCGAAGTGCGCATCGGCGATAAGGTCGTCAATAACCTGGCGCCGAAAGAGCGCGGAATTGCGATGGTGTTCCAGAACTATGCGCTCTATCCGCATATGACGGTGCGCGAAAACCTGGCCTTTGGCCTCAAGCTGAGCAAGATGCCGAAAGATCAGATCGACGCACAGGTGAATGAGGCGGCGAAGATTCTGGAGCTGGAAGAGCTGCTCGACCGTCTGCCGCGCCAGCTTTCCGGCGGCCAGGCGCAGCGCGTAGCGGTTGGCCGCGCCATTGTGAAAAAGCCGGACGTGTTCCTGTTCGACGAACCGCTGTCGAACCTCGACGCCAAACTGCGCGCCTCAATGCGCATCCGCATCTCCGATCTGCATAAGCAACTGAAGAAATCCGGCAAACCGGCGACCACCGTCTACGTGACGCACGACCAGACCGAAGCGATGACCATGGGCGATCGTATCTGCGTGATGAAACTCGGACACATCATGCAGGTCGATACGCCGGACAACCTCTACCACAAGCCGAAGAATATGTTCGTCGCAGGCTTTATCGGCGCGCCGGAGATGAACATCCGCGCCAGCAAACTGGTGGATGAAGCCGGACGTCTGGCGCTGATCATTGGTAACGAAACGCTGCCCCTGAGTGAAAGATTGCAGGACAAAGTGTCAGCCAGCCAGGGCCAGGAGGTGTTTTATGGCATTCGCCCGGAATTCGTTGAACTGTCTGACGAGCCGTTTGCTGAAGGAGGCTGTAGCGGTGAGATGGTACGCGTGGAAAACATGGGGCATGAATTCTTCGTTTACCTGAAGGTGTCTGATTATGAACTGACCGCCCGCGTTCCTTCTGATAAAGCTAAGCCCATGATTGAAAAGGGACTTCATCGAAAAGTGTATTTCAGGTTCGACATGAATAAATGTCATATCTTTGACGCAAAAACCGAACAGAACATCTCTCTCTGACTGGAGTTATAAAAATGAAAAAAGTGCTTTTAAGCGCCGCGATCTCCGCTACTCTGGGACTTACCGCGCTGCCGTCAATGGCGCAAAACGTTGATTTACGCATGTCCTGGTGGGGCGGCAATGGCCGTCACCAGGTGACGTTGAAAGCTCTCGAGGAGTTCCATAAGCAAAACCCGGATATCAACGTCAAGGCGGAATATACCGGCTGGGACGGTCATCTGTCGCGTCTGACCACTCAGATTGCCGGCGGTACGGAACCTGACGTGATGCAGACCAACTGGAACTGGCTGCCGATCTTCTCGAAAACCGGCGACGGCTTCTACGATCTGAACAAACTGAAGGACGTTATCGATTTAAGCCAGTTCGATCCGAAAGAGCTACAGTCCACCACGATCAACGGCAAGCTGAACGGCATTCCGATCTCCGTGACCGCCCGGGTGTTCTATTTTAATGATGAAACCTGGAAAAAAGCGGGCATTGCCTATCCGAAAAGCTGGGATGAGCTGATGGCTGCGGGTAAAACCTTCGAAAGCAAACTGGGCAAGCAGTACTTCCCGGTAGTGCTGGAGCATCAGGATACCCTGGCACTGCTGAATTCGTACATGATTCAGAAATACAACATCCCGGCGGTTGATGAAAAGACGAAGAAGTTCGCTTACAGCAAGGAGCAGTGGGTTGAGTTCTTCCAGATGTACAAAAAGCTCATCGACAGTCACGTGATGCCGGACACCAAATACTACGCCTCGTTTGGTAAGAGCAACATGTACGAAATGAAGCCGTGGATCCAGGGGGAATGGGGCGGCACCTACATGTGGAACTCTACTATCACCAAATATTCCGACAACCTGAAGCCGCCAGCGAAGCTGGAGCTGGGCGACTACCCGATGCTGCCGGGCGCGACCGACGCGGGCCTGTTCTTTAAACCGGCGCAGATGCTCTCGATTGGCAAGTCAACGAAGAACCCGGAAGCGGCGGCGAAGCTGATTAACTTCCTGCTGAACAGCAAAGAAGGCGTTGAGACGCTGGGGCTGGAGCGCGGCGTGCCGTTGAGCAAAGCGGCGGTGGCGATTCTCACCGCGGACGGCACGATTAAAGAGGACGACCCGTCGGTCGCGGGCCTGCGTCTGGCGCAGTCTTTGCCAGCTAAACTGTCCGTCTCGCCGTACTTTGACGATCCGCAGATCGTTGCCCAGTTCGGCACCTCTTTGCAGTACATCGACTACGGGCAGAAAACGGTGGAAGAAACGGCGGCGGATTTCCAGCGCCAGGCCGAACGGATCCTGAGACGCGCTATGCGTTGATGCAAAATGCCGGGTGGCGGCTTCGCCTTACCCGGCCTACAAGGTTATGTGCTGATGTAAAACATGCGCCGGTGCCTGCAATAATCGGTAGGCCCGGTAAGCGCAGCGCCACCAGGCAATAACATCACACCCCAATATTTCTTAACTTCTCACCTGCCATCAGCTTACGTTCAATATGTTCCAGGGTGACGTTTTTGGTTTCCGGAATCAGCCAGAAGGTGATGCCGATAAACGCCACGTTCAGCGCGGTATAAAGCCAGAAGGTGCCCGCGGCGCCGATGCTGTCGAGCAGCGTCAGGAAGGTCGCGCCGATAATCATATTCGACACCCAGTTGGTGGTGGTGGAACAGGTAATACCAAAGTCACGGCATTTCAGCGGCTGAATTTCAGAACACAGGATCCATACTACCGGCGCGGCACTCATCGCATAACCGGCAATACACATCATGGTCATGCCAACGGAAAGCCATGACAGACCGCCTGAGGCGGTGCCGTTGTCAAACTGCATCAGGCAATAGCCCAGCACCAGCGTGCCGATCGCCATCACGCTGAAGCCGATTTTCAACGCCGGTTTACGCCCGGCTTTATCCACGGTAAACACCGCGATAAAAGTGGCGAACATAAAGGTCAGGCCGACCACCAGCGTGGCGATCATCTGCTGTTCGGTGGTGGTAAAGCCCGCCATTTTAAAAATACGCGGCGCGTAATACATGATGATGTTCATCCCGGTAAACTGCTGCATCGCCTGTAACAGCATGCCGAGAAACACCGCGCGGCGCACGTTCCGGTTAACTTTAAACAGCGCCCAGCCGCCCTGCTTCAGCCTCAGGCTCTCACGAATTTCATTCAGCTCCTCGCGGGCTTTTTCCGACGTATCGCGCAGCATCCGCAGGACCTCTTCGGCTTCGATATGACGGCCTTTCTGCGCCAGCCAGCGCGGACTGTTAGGCAAAAAAATCACCAGAACGATCAGCAATACGGCGGGCAGCGCCAGCACCCCGAGCATCGCGCGCCAGTTGCCGCTGTAGCTGAATGCCGTATCCGATAAAAACGCCAGCACAATGCCCAGCGTTACCATCAGCTGATACATGCTGATCATCTTGCCGCGCACGTTTTCGCTCGCCATTTCAGAAAGATAGAGCGGCGCGGTGTACGACGCGATGCCTACGGCAATACCTAACACCACGCGGGCGGCGATCAGCACCTCAACGCTGTTGGCAAAGGCCGATCCCAGCGATCCGGCGACAAACAGGATCGCTCCGGCCATCAGGCTATATTTGCGTCCCAGCCGGAATGAAAGCCAGCCGTTGAACAGCGCGCCAATCGCCGCGCCGAGCATCATGCTGCTCACAACCCACTCCTGCAGCCGGCTGGTCAGGACGAAGTGATCGGTGATAAACGGCAACGCCCCGGCAATAACCCCGATATCCAGGCCAAAGAGTAAGCCTGCCACGGCCGCCGAGACCGATACAAACAGATTCATACGTCGCGTATCGCGCAGCGCGCGCGGCGTTAAAGCTGAGTCATGATTGATAGACACCATATTTTCCTGCCACAACAGAGTAAGACATGATCAAAAAGTAAGATATTCGCCAGCAAGGCGTCAGGCAGGAAACGGCATAAACATGGACAAAACAGCTACACAGTAGCGTTATGTGATGGACATTACACTTTCAAATATATCCGCTTATCTGAAAAATATTTTTATTTGTTTGTTTAATAAGCTTTTTAACAAAAATGGATATACCTCGCCGTAAAACGATATGGATGAATGAATAATCAGAATATGGACTAAGCTATATGGAGAGATAAAAAAACCCTGCCGCAGGCAGGGTTTCAAAAACACGAAAGAGGAATTAACGCGCCAGCCAGCCGCCGTCAACCGCCACGGTGTAGCCATTGACGTAGTCAGACGCGCTGGACGCCAGGAATACCACCGGCCCCATCAGATCGCTCGGCAGACCCCAGCGCCCCGCCGGGATACGATCGAGGATCTCAGCGCTGCGCTGTTCGTCCGCGCGCAGCTGCTGAGTGTTATTGGTCGCCATATAGCCCGGCGCGATAGCGTTAACGTTGATATTGTGCTTCGCCCACTCGTTCGCCATCAGGCGGGTGATGCCCATCACGCCGCTCTTGGAGGCGGTGTAAGACGGTACGCGGATGCCGCCCTGGAAGGAAAGCATCGACGCGATGTTGATGATTTTGCCGCCCTTGCCCTGCGCGATAAAGTGCTTCGCCGCCGCCTGCGACATAAAGAACACGCTCTTGATATTCAGGTTCATAACGTCGTCCCAGTCTTTTTCGCTGAAATCGATCGCATCTTCGCGACGAATCAGACCAGCGTTGTTGACCAGAATATCGATATGGCCAAATTCAGCCACCGCACGCTCCAGCAGCGCCGGGATGCCGTCGATCTGACGCAGATCTGCGGTCAGGCTTAAAAAGCGACGGCCCAGCGCGGTCACGCGTTCGATTGTTTCCGTCGGCTCGACAATGTTAATCCCGACGATATCGCAGCCGGCTTCCGCCAGACCAAGCGCCATGCCCTGACCCAGACCGGTATCGCAACCGGTGACTACCGCGACTTTACCTTCGAGAGAGAATGCATTCAAAATCATTGTAATTCCTTAATATTATTCATGCCTGTCACGGACAGGCGTTATGAGCGCCCGCGACTAGCGCAGATCTTTTACCGCAACGTGATCCATATCATCGAAGACCTGGTTCTCGCCCACCATCCCCCAGATGAAGGTATAGGCTTTCGTGCCGACGCCAGAGTGAATCGACCAGCTCGGCGAAATGACCGCCTGTTCGTTGTGCATCACGATGTGGCGTGTCTCCTGCGGCTGCCCCATCATATGGAAGACGCAGGTGTCCTCTTCCATATTGAAATAGAAGTAAACTTCCATGCGGCGTTCATGGGTGTGGCACGGCATGGTATTCCACAGGTTGCCCGGCGCCAGTTCGGTTAACCCCATGCTGAGCTGGCAGGTTTCCAGTACATCCGGCACGAAGTATTTATTGATGGTGCGGCGGTTGCTGGTGAGGTTGTCACCCAGCGTTACCGGCGCGACCTCGGCTGGCGTCACCTTTTTGGTAGGATAAGTGGTATGCGCCGGCGCGCAGTTGTAATAAAACTTCGCTGGCGTCGCGCTATCAACGCTGGCGAAAACCACTTCTTTCGCGCCTTTGCCGACATACAGCGCGTCGCGGTGCCCGATTTCGTAGCAGGTACCGTCAACGGTGATGGTGCCCGCGCCGCCGATATTGATTACCCCCAGTTCGCGACGCTCGAGGAAATAGCTCACGCCGAGCTGCTTACCGACTTCACCGCCCACGGAAACCGTGGTGGTCACAGGCATAATGCCGCCGACAATGATGCGATCAATGTGGCTATAAACCATGGTGTATTCGTCAGCAACGAACACTTTCTCAACCAAAAACTCGTTGCGTAGCCCCTGGGTGTCCAGTGTTTTGGCATGCGCGCTATGAATACTTTGTCTTACGTCCACATTAACCTCCGGTCGTGACTGAGCGGGAATGACTTTGCGAAGAGCGAAACGCTGTTCCGTTTTACAATATGGGCTAATGATAGCCCTCCGGGAAAGGGTTTTCAATTACAAATAAAACAACGTTTCACTTTTTCTGCATCTTATTATCAAAAGTGTAATTACGATCACGCTCATTTCGTTAGCGCAGAGAAACGGAAAATAAAAACATCACAAAAACAAATAGTTATAATTTATAAACGAAAGCTAAACCGCCTTTTCTCCTGCTTAATCAACGCTATTCCCCTGTATGATTTATTCTTTCTCCGCGATTTTTCTTATAAATTGCGCAGTCAATCACATACATTGAAACGATGTTTTGATATTTTGACACCCACTTTTTAAACCTATCATAAATCTGGGTACTGCTGCGGATCGCATACCTCCGTTACGGTAAAAAGGAGTGCATTATGGCTAAAGGCATGCGGGTCAGGCTGAACTATGAGGTCAGCCGCGATCCGGATACGGGCGTGGAAATTACGCGTCTGACCCCACCGGAAGTAACGTGTCACCGAAATTATTTTTATCAGAAATGTTTCTTTAATGACGGTAGCCATCTGCTGTTTGCCGGGGAGTTTGACGGCCACTGGAACTACTATTTACTGGATATAGCGAAAGCAGAGGCCGTTCAGCTGACGGAAGGCGCAGGCGACAATACCTTTGGCGGCTTTTTATCTCCTGACGACAGCGCTCTTTACTACGTAAAGAACGATCGCACGCTGTATGAAGTTAATCTGCACACCCTGGCGGAGCGGGAAGTGTACCGCGTACCGGAGGAATGGGTAGGTTATGGCACCTGGGTGGCAAACAGCGACTGCACGAAGCTGGTCGGTATTGAGATTGCCAAAAGCGACTGGACGCCGCTCAACGACTGGCAAATCTTCCACGACTTTTTCCATAAAGGCCCTCACTGCCGCCTGCTGCGGGTCGATCTGAAAACCGGCGACAGCGCCGTTATCCATGAAGAAAAGATCTGGCTGGGCCATCCGATCTATCGTCCCTTCGATGATCATACCGTGGCGTTCTGCCACGAAGGTCCGCACGATCTGATCGACGCGCGGATGTGGCTGGTGAATGAAGACGGCAGCAATATTCGCAAAGTGAAAGATCACGCCGAGGGCGAAAGCTGCACCCATGAATTCTGGGTGCCGGACGGCTCCGCGCTGGTATACGTCTCGTATCTGAAAGGGCAGCAGGGCCGCACTATCTCCCGCTATAACCCGGACAGCGGCATGAATGAAGATATTATGCCGATGCCAGCCTGCTCGCATCTGATGAGTAATTTCGACGGTACGCTGCTGGTGGGCGACGGTTCCGGCACCCCGGTCGATGTCAAAGACACCGGGGGTTATACCATCGATAACGATCCTTATTTATACGGTTTTGACGTGGCGAAGAAAGGGTATTTCCGCATAGCCCGTCACGATACCTCATGGGCGACGGTCGCCAACAGCCGTCAGGTTACCCATCCGCATCCCTCTTTTACTCCGGACGATCGCGCGGTTCTGTTTAGCTCTGATAAAGACGGTAAACCTGCCATCTATATTGCGAAGCTGCCGGAACAACCGGAATTATTGCAACTGTGATTTTCGCGCCTGCCCCACGGGCGCAACATGAGTGTTTCTGTAACTGGCCTTGCCCTCCTCCGGAGGGCTTTTTTATGGCTGGACACGCTATAGATACGGACAATAAAAAAACCCCGACAGACTGCGCCGGGGTGAAAAAGCAATGAGGGGAAAGCTAAATCAGAATGAATAAGCCACACCCACACGGAAACGGGTCTGGCGTTCGTCGGTGGTTTTCACCCCCACGTTGCCCACTTCAACATATGGCGCCCAGTTTTTATCCCATTTATAGGCCAGCTTGGCGTTATATTCGTTGGAGTAAGTTTTATTGTTATTGCGAATTTCACCTTCCGTACTTTTCGCATAAACATAGTTCAGCTCGGTGCGCCAGTCGCCCATTACCCAGCCAATCCAGGCATCGCCGCGGTTAACTTTGTCGTCGTCTTTATTATCGCTGGAGGGGTAGCGGGGCTTTGTTGAATAAATCGAACTTTTGCTGAGTTGAAGGATCAGATCACGCATCCTCCCGACAACACAGACCATTCCGTGGCAAAGCAAAAGTTCAGAATCACCAACTGGTCCACCTACAACAAAGCTCTCATCAACCGTGGCTCCCTCACTTTCTGGCTGGATGATGAGGCGATTCAGGCCTGGTATGAGTCGGCAACACCTTCATCACGAGGAAGGCCCCAGCGCTATTCTGATCTCGCCATCACCACCGTTCTGGTGATTAAACGCGTATTCCGGCTGACCCTGCGGGCTGCGCAGGGTTTTATTGATTCCATTTTTGCCCTGATGAACGTTCCGTTGCGCTGCCCGGATTACACCAGTGTCAGTAAGCGGGCAAAGTCGGTTAATGTCAGTTTCAAAACGTCCACCCGGGGTGAAATCGCACACCTGGTGATTGATTCCACCGGGCTGAAGGTCTTTGGTGAAGGCGAATGGAAAGTCAGAAAGCACGGCAAAGAGCGCCGTCGTATCTGGCGAAAGTTGCATCTTGCTGTTGACAGCAACACACATGAAGTTGTCTGTGCAGACCTGTCGCTGAATAACGTCACGGACTCAGAAGCCTTCCCGGGCCTTATCCGGCAGACTCACAGAAAAATCAGGGCAGCCGCGGCAGACGGGGCTTACGATACCCGGCTCTGTCACGATGAACTGCGCCGCAAAAAAATCAGCGCGCTTATTCCTCCCCGAAAAGGTGCGGGTTACTGGCCCGGTGAATATGCAGACCGTAACCGTGCAGTGGCTAATCAGCGAATGACCGGGAGTAATGCGCGGTGGAAATGGACAACAGATTACAACCGTCGCTCGATAGCGGAAACGGCGATGTACCGGGTAAAACAGCTGTTCGGGGGTTCACTGACGCTGCGTGACTACGATGGTCAGGTTGCGGAGGCTATGGCCCTGGTACGAGCGCTGAACAAAATGACGAAAGCAGGTATGCCTGAAAGCGTGCGTATTGCCTGAAAACACAACCCGCTACGGGGGAGACTTACCCGAAATCTGATTTATTCAACAAAGCCGGGTAGCGGGTATATTCATAACGGTAACGCGCCGCCACATAAAAGCCGTTTTCGAAGCTGTACTGTACGTGAATGTTCGGTTTGTAAATGGTACGGCTGTCGGTGCTTTCAAGGGTCATGGCTGGCGTAATGGCAATATTATTAGTCGCTTTCCAGCGCCAGCTTAATGAATCCTCATGACCGTTACCCACCACGTCAGAGAAAGGCTGGTCAGCTTTATCGCCGCCGGACTTCCATTTCGCTTCGACCGAGAAACCCACGCCGTTATCGAAACGATGCGACACCGCTACGCGGTCGGCGTTAGTACCGCTATCAATATACTCATGACGCAAATCGACAGTCACTGCTTGTGCCGCAAACGAAGCACCAATTAACGACGCAAGGCCCAGAGTTTTTTTAAACATATCTTATCCTCAAATTAAAATGATGTTTCTTTTTTATGGAATTGCATTTTATTTTTTTAGTAACTTTATTTTAGTGATCGCGATCGTAATTGTTTGTTTCAAAAAAAATGGACACCAAAGGCGTGATGAATATCAAACTAAAAAGCTTCCGGACGATAAAAATGACGATAACGGTCACATTTCAATTTAATTAAAACAAGGCTCTGGGGTAAATAATAAAATAAATACAACGAGTTAATAAAAACGCCAGATAATAACCTGCGTTATTTTGTTTTTTACAATTATCAAGTAATTAACTGTTTAATGGCGTACGCAACGTTATGAAAAATGCGCGCTGGCATATTTTATTTATGATGAGAGATAACGCGTGAATGCCGTCACGTTTTCGCTGACGGCATATAAAAAGAGGAATCGCAGGAAGGAAAGCAAACGGTAAGCTAATCGCGTTCGATGGCTAACGCCACGCCCTGCCCTCCGCCGATGCAGAGTGTCGCCAGACCTTTACGGGCATCACGCTTAATCATCTCATGCACCAGCGACACCAGTATCCGACAGCCGGAGGCGCCAATAGGGTGACCTAAGGCAATCGCCCCGCCGTTGACGTTCACCCGCCGCTCGTCCCACTCAAGCATTTTACCGACCGACAGCGCCTGCGCCGCAAAGGCTTCGTTCGCCTCAATAAGATCGACATCGGCCAATTGCCAGCCGACCCGTTCCAGACAGCGGCGGGTTGCATAGACCGGGGCAATGCCCATCAGCGCAGGATCCACGCCGACGCTGGCGAATGCGCGAATACGCGCCAGTACCGGTAAATTCAGTTCCTGAGCTTTCGCTTCGCTCATCATCATTACCGCCGCCGCGCCATCGTTGATGGAGGAGGCATTGCCAGCGGTCACCGATCCGCTCAACGCGAACGCCGGATCGAGCCGGGCCAGGCCTTCGGCGCTGGCATCGGTTCGCGGCTGTTCATCGGTATCGACAATCACCGTCTGACCATTACGCTGGGTCAGTACCGGGACGATCTCCGCTTTAAAGCGCCCGGCATCGATGGCCGCCCGCGCTTTTTGCTGGGAGCTGAGCGCATACGCGTCCTGCAACTCACGACTGATGCCATATTCACGCGCCAGGTTTTCGGCGGTAACGCCGATATGGTAATCATTGAAGGCATCCCATAAACCGTCATGCACCAGGCTGTCGACGAGCTGGCTGTTACCCAGCTGCGCGCCGGTCCGGCTGTCGGTAAGAACGTGCGGCGCCCGGCTCATGTTCTCCTGCCCGCCGGCGATGACGATATCCGCTTCGCCGCACTGGATCGCCTGCGTCGCCAGATGCAGCGCTTTCAGCCCCGAGCCGCAGACGTCGTTAATGGTGATAGCAGAAACCGTGTTCGGCAAGCCACCTTTAATGGCGGACTGACGCGCCGGATTTTGCCCGGCTCCTGCCGTGAGCACCTGGCCGAGAATCACTTCATCAACGGCGTTCGCGTCCACGCCGCTGCTTTCAATCAGCGCCTTCACCACCATGCTGCCGAGATCGACGGCAGAATGACGCGCCAGCGTCCCCTGAAAGCAACCAATTGGCGTTCGCAACGCCCCGACTATCACAACCTCTTTCATTACGACCTCTGCGCAAAAGAACAGCGCAATAGTAGAGTATTGTTAAAAATAGTTGTCTTGAATGTTTTAGAAAAGTGAGTTTTATCACAAAGGAAATTCCTCTGACTGCCCCCCTACGCTACAGCGTTGTTCAACCACTTCGCGGGTCTGGTTTCCCCCTCCCTTACGGATTTATGGTAAATTGCGCTTCTTTTTGTTTATTTTATAGTTGATACGTTCAAATAATGTCTAAAATCTGGTCAAAAGAAGAAACACTCTGGAGCTTTGCCTTATATGGTACTGCTGTAGGCGCAGGGACCCTGTTTCTGCCAATCCAGTTGGGTTCCGCCGGGGCGATTGTCCTGTTCATTACCGCGCTGGTCGCCTGGCCGTTGACCTACTGGCCGCACAGGGCCCTGTGCCAGTTTATCCTCTCGTCGAAAACCGCCGCCGGAGATGGCATTACCGCCGCCGTCACCCACTATTACGGAAAGAAGATCGGCAGCCTCATTACTATGCTGTACTTTATCGCCTTCTTTGTCGTTGTGCTGATCTACGCGGTCGCCATCACCAACTCGCTGACGGAACAGTTAGCCCGCGACAGGACTATCACCACCGGCATCCGTATGGCGGTCAGTTTCGGCGTGGTGTTAATCCTGAATCTCATTTTCCTGATGGGGCGTCATGCAACCATTCGGGTCATGGGGTTTCTGGTCTTCCCCCTTATCGCTTATTTCCTGTTTCTTTCGCTGTATCTGACCGGCAGCTGGCAGCCCTCGCTGCTCACCGGGCAGATGGAACTCAATGAGCGCACGCTGCATCAGATATGGATATCAATTCCGGTGATGGTTTTCGCTTTTAGCCATACGCCAATCATCTCCACCTTTGCCATCGACAGGCGTGAGAGATACGGCGAGCAGGCGATGGGTAAATGCAAAAAAATCATGAAGGTCGCCTATCTGATCATCAGCTTAAGCGTACTATTTTTTGTTTTTAGCTGTCTGCTGTCGATACCGCCTTCCCGGATTGAAGCGGCTAAAAATGAAGGCGTGACGATACTCTCCGCGCTCGCCATGATGCCTGGCGCCCCGGCGTGGCTCTCTGTTTCCGGCATCGTCGTCGCGGTGGTGGCAATGTCAAAATCGTTTCTCGGCACCTATTTCGGCGTAATTGAAGGGGCGAGTGAAGTCGTCAGGAGCACATTATTCCAGGTCGGGGTAACGAAAAGCCGCGCCTTTAACCGCGCGCTGTCGGTTATACTGGTTTCCGTCATTACCTTCATCGTTTGCTGTATTAACCCAAATGCCATTTCCATGATTTACGCCATTAGCGGGCCGCTTATCGCCATGATTCTGTTTATTATGCCGACCCTGTCTATGTGGCTTATTCCGGCATTAAAACCGTATCGTTCGCCGGGCAATCTGATTACTCTGCTTGTCGGCCTGCTCTGCGTTTCCGTTATGTTTTTTAGTTGACGCCGTACGACGGCCCGGACGGGCCGTCTGTTTTATTACCTAATCGCGACGGCGCGCCGCTTATATCCACACTCTACCCGACAGAAAAAATCTTAAAAGGGGCTAATTTTATCTGACGTTGAGTAAATAAAAAACATGCTTCCTGAATAAATAATCATATAAATCAATGGGATTAAAGCCAATCCGGATCATAATTTCTTAATTAAGAGTATTTTAGATGCCTGTTCTCTCCTGAGCGCGTAACATTGACTCGTCTCTGGAAAGCAGACAAAAAAACAATCATGGCGTTTTAATTCAAAGCCTGACCAGCGTTACAAAAACCTTATAATTTGTAACAGTTTGCCAACTTTTAACCATAAATGCTATATGCGAACATAACTTAAACAATTTTATACTATAACAATTCCTGGCTACTGTTATAAAAATCCTGGAGGCTGTTTTTTTACTCTTCAGCCTCCGCGGAAAAATACGCTTAGTATTTGCCTTATGGCATGCTTCATTTTAAACGTAAAAAACAGACTTTTAGGAATAATAACAATCGCCTGATTTCAGGGCTTCCGCTCTGTTTTTTTTTACAATTTTCAGAGTATTGACACACTTTAAAACGGATGAAATTATCCAATTATCACGAACCGGGGGGCTCAATATGGGGCTGGATGAGAAAATAAAAAAACTGTCATGTAGTAGTTGTAGTTTACATTGCAAAATAATGCCAGAAAAATCGCCACGCTTACAATATTGTGCCAACGCCTGTTTTTGCATGTGGCCGGAAGAAAGCGTTTATTTTAATAAAGGGATCATTGAAGGTATTTTAGCGAATAACCATAACGCCAGGCTTAGCGGTTATATTTTCGTGGATTTTTCCATCAGTTTCCTGCGCCTGTTTCTGGATAAAGAGTGGCTCGAGTACCTCACCAGCACGCGCATGGGGATCATTCTGGTTAGCGACCGGAATATGCAGTCGCTGGCTAACTACTGGCGCAAGAACTATCCCGCCGTGTCGGCCATCATTTATCATGATGACGGGCTGGCGGTGGCCAATGAGAAAATTCGCCAGGTTTTTATTGGACGGCATTTGTCGTTCACCAAAGGCAATACCTTAACGCAGATGGAATTTATCATTCTCGGCCAGATGGTTGCCGGCGCCACGCCGCATCAGATTGCGCAAAGGCGGGATATGGATATCCGCAGCGTGTATGCCTACAAACAGCGTATTGAAAAACGCATGGGGGGACGGATTAATACGCTTTTTATCCATTCCCATTCGGTAACCGAGGGGCAAAACGTCCACCCGCTGCTAAGGAAAGATGCAGAGTGTATGACGATCCCCCTGCAAAGAAGTAATTGAGTCCAGCCTCAGGGATTGAACAGGACAGGAGTTTGAAGATGGGTTATTACGAAGAAGAGACGCGCGCGCTGAGCGCAGTGCTGCTATCACTGTACAGCCAGCAGGGAGAGCGGGCTTACCATAAACTGGAAACGGCGTTACGGCAGCTGACGTTTCCGCCTTCGGTTCGACGGCTGTGTGAAGAAGCGCTGCAAGCGCCTGGCGACTGCCGCGATACCAAAAGCGTGCGCTGTTTATTACAGGCGCTGGAAGATATCAGCGGCTATAAGCACGTCGAACGTTATATTGTGCAACGCAATCAGAACATGCTTTTCAGCTGACCACATCCGCCGGGACGCAGTGCCCGGCTATTTGATATAGGAGTCCAGCACCTTCAGGATAACGTCCAGATCGTCCTCACGCTTCACCTCATCGCTCTGATGGACAATATGCTCAGTCAGATGCCCTTTGATCACTTCCCGCATCAAGCCGTTCACCGCGCCGCGAATCGCCGCGATCTGCTGTAAAACCGCTGCGCATTCATGCGGCTCATCAAGCATTTTTTTCAGCGCCACGACCTGTCCCTGAATCTTACTGGTGCGGGCTTTGAGCTTTTGTTTATCGCGGATTGTGTGCGACATGACAACACCTCTTTAACGTAAATCTTTAGGGATTATAGCATTACCACTCTACTGGGGGGTAGTATTCGGTACTGGGGGGGAGTAGAATCGGCGCCAGGTAAACCACTAAGAATGATTATCATGAATGAGTTCTCAACGCTTCTTCAGCAAGGCAATGCATGGTTTTTTATTCCCAGCGCCATACTGCTCGGCATTCTGCACGGGCTGGAACCGGGGCACTCCAAGACAATGATGGCGGCATTTATCATCGCCATTAAGGGGACGGTAAAACAGGCCGTCATGCTGGGTCTGGCGGCCACCCTTTCTCATACAGCCGTCGTCTGGCTGATCGCTCTGGGCGGGATGTACCTCAGCCGCGCTTTTACGGCGCAGTCGGTTGAACCCTGGCTACAGCTTATTTCCGCCGTCATTATTCTGGCGACGGCGGGCTGGATGTTCTGGCGGACATGGTCGGGAGAGCGCGGCTGGCTGGCGGAGATGCAGCATGGCGAAGACGAACATCACCACCACGATCATGATCATGAGCACCACCATCACGACCATCACCACGAACACTCTCTGCACGGACTCACAGAGGGCTCGCAGGAGTATCAGGACGCGCATCAGCGCGCGCATGCCAGCGACATTCAGCGCCGGTTTCAGGGCAGGGCGGTGACCAACGGGCAAATCGTACTCTTTGGCCTGAGCGGTGGATTAATTCCGTGCCCGGCGGCAATTACGGTGCTGCTGATTTGTATTCAGCTTAAAGCCTTGACCCTCGGCGCGACGCTGGTGCTCAGCTTCAGTCTCGGTCTGGCCTTAACGCTGGTAACGGTAGGCGTGGGGGCGGCAATTAGCGTCCAGCAGGTTGCCAGACGCTGGAGCGGATTTTCAACGCTGGCAGGCAAAGCGCCTTATTTGTCCAGCGCGCTGATCGCGCTGGTGGGTCTGTATATGGGGATCCACGGCTATCTTGGCATCGTTCAAGCCGCCTGAAGCCGCTTAGTACGCCGCCGGACGCGCGCGCCCGGCGGCGCCATCAGGCGCGGATATCATCATATTCGCGCGTTTTATCAAATTCGTGCTTTGCAAACGGGCAGAGCGGAATAATTTTACGCTTCTCGCCGCGCATCTTCTCCACCACTTTTGCGACCAGCAGCCTGCCGACGCCCTGCCCCTTCAGGCTGGCATCCACGTCGGTATGCTCAATAATGCTTAAATGTTCCCCGGTGGGCACAAAGACAATTTCGGCAACCTGATTACCCTGCGCATCATTCACATAAAATTTATTCTGACCTTCAAGGATTTCCACTTTAGCCTCGCTTATTTATGACGGTATTGCAGCGCGCCGCTCGGACAGCTGTCGATAACCTTTACCACCGTGGCAACCTCCACTTCATCCGGCATAATCCACGGCTTACGCTGCAGATTAAACAGCTGCGCGCTGCCACGCACACAATTACCGGAGTGCTGGCAGATAGCGGTATTAAAATAGACGTCGATATTATCGCCGGTATAGACGCGGTAGCCGGCTTGCTCAAGTTGCTTATCCATCACTCTGCCTCATCATGTATCGCCTGGCTAAGCATAGCGCTGAAGCAGGATTATTCGCCATTGCAACACAATTTTAATGCGTAAGTCCTCACGGCAAAAAGAATGTCAGCAGAAAAATCTAAATATAAGAGTCTTTAAGATGTTTTATTGGATAGTTAATGGCAAATAAGAAATTTTGCCCTGGCGCGATAAATGACGGCGCTCATTATGCCGGGATCGTTCAAAAAACTGGAGTCTGTGGATAAAGTTCAGTCAAAATAATTCACTAAAAAACGCCAGATTACGCCAGGCGATGACTGTCGGCTTTTAACTTATCTTAAATCGAGCGTCTGAAACAGAATTGCAATTTCACCAGTAAAACGCTGTTGATAATCTGTCAGGCAAAAGACGATCTATAAGTGAACGGATGCTGTCATTGTTAATAAAATGCTTTATTTAATAGAAACATATGTAAAACCGTGGGCGAAAACATTAGTTTCATAAATGATGTAGCCTACTGTATTCGCATATTTTATATGTAATACTATGTTCAGACTTATCTACACTTAAGTATCAATCGTTATAACCTTCCCTCACCGTGAACATATATGTACTGGATAATCAACGATAATATTGAATTCAGACCAGACAGTAAAAAGTTAATTTCAGTGACTAACCCTGAACTTAACGTGGTTTTGACAACCCCAGCCAGTCGTTGTCTGCTCCTGCTGCTTGAGGCTTCCCCGGACGTGGTAACTCAGCAGGAGTTCTTCAAAAAAGTGTGGGAAGATGAAGGAATGCTGGTACCGGCGAATACCCTGTACCAGAACATTTCTATTGTTCGTCGTGGCTTGCGCGCGGTTGGCGAAACGGATCGCATTCTGGTGGCGACGGTGCCGCGCAAAGGCTTCCAGATCGATAAAAGCGTCAAAATTACCCGCATCGCGGCAAATCAGATCCCGGAAACGGCGCCGGAAACGCTGGCTGGCGAAGATGAACTGGACGTTGAATATAAAGCGGATGCCAGCCCGGAATTTGCTCCGGCTTCCGAGCCCGATCCCGCGCTGAAAACGCCACAGGCCGCGAAACTTCCGCGTATGACGAGCATACTGATCATGGCGGCGGCTTTTCTTATTGGCGCAATGGCCGTCCATTTTTTCTGGCATCTTACCGATACAAAACCGTTTTTCAGGGACTATGACTTTGTAGAACAGGATCAGGGCTGCCGTTTTTATACCAAAGACGACAGTCATGACAACAACAGCAACTTTACGCGCTTTAAGACGCTGATCCTCAATTCAGGCCTCGACTGTAAAAAGTTTCCCTGGGTTTACTTTCCGGTGTCCAGGACCTCTCCCGGCCTGTCGGTTTTTGTCTGCCGTAAGGACTACGTCAAAAACCCGGTTGCGGGTTGTATCACCCTCTCTTTCAGAGGAGTAGAAAGTGAATAAAAAAACAATAATAACGATGAGCGCGGTATTTTTAGCTGCCGGAGCGCTTATTGGCGCTTTATATAACGTGTTTATGTACAAATACCACGATAAGCAGGAGTGTACCTCTTCATTTGTGGTATTTTATAAAAATGCCCGCGCCAATATCACCCTGAACTTTATGTACTCGCTGAGCAACAAAAATGGCATCGTGGCCGTGAGCGGGACTTACCTGGAAGATAACAAGCTCAAAGGCCGGATCCGCCGGGACGTGGCTTACGACTGGAACGAAAACCAGGATTCGTATCACCTGCATTCCACCAGAATCAACAAGATTGAAATTATCGAAACCCTGCCGGACGAACTGCTGGCCAATATTCTTCCGGATTTTTATGTCTATCCTGATGAAAACATAAGCTATTCGATTCTCAATCAGGGCGTGCATGGCTTCTTATTTACTATTGGTCAACGCCCGTTATTTTATTGCGCGCGCTAAAGCACACAGACTCAGCCCTGATCAACAGGGCTGTCTGTCAGGATAATGCATTCTCTTCAAATATATTCTCTTTGATTAATAACAGATCGTGAATTTTATTACCGCCCAGCTTTTTACAGGCGATATTACGATAGGTATAGACCCTTTTCGGCGGCAGCGATAATGATTTGGCGATCAGGTTAATATCTTTACCTTCCAGTGACTCACGGATAATGATCTTCTCAACCCGGTTAAGCAAATGATTTTTAACCGCTTTATTCTTCTTCATCTTTACCAGGCTGGTAATCGCCTGGATCACCGCCGATAGCGGTTCACGGGCATTGATGATCAGATCCGCATCACAAATTAAGGCGCTTTTCTGCGCGTTCTGGATGATCAGCAGCTTGCACTTCTTGTTAAGCCGTGGGATATCCCTGGCGCAGCACTTATTATTCAGATGGAGATGTAAAATAACCGTATCGTCAAACGTTAATTTTTCAATTGGCAAATGATGTATGGTCTCTATTATGATTTCCATGCCAGCATCTTTTGCTAATAAGACGATCCCTTCCTGCAAATAATTATCGTTGCTTATGATATATATAGCCATATTTTTATTGCCGTAGTAATAATTAGATTTCAAATACTATTTGCCTTGTTAAAATCACCTTTAGCGAGACACAGGGAAATTGTATGCGGCGGCTAATGAATGGCGTAATTAAATAGTCTTAACTGGCATGATATAACTAAGCAACTGAAAAACCACAACTTAATTAATAACCTTTAAGCTTTTTAAGCAAATTATCAGGCCCTTGCCTCTGTTTACTCATTCTTTTTCTGTGCTATGTTGTGCAGCGAGTGGACATGCGCAGCGGAAGGAAAGGAACGAGAGATGGCCTGGCGTATCGATTACCTGATTGAGAAATATCACTTCACCGAAATCAATGAGTCGCCACGCATCGCCAGCCAATGGAAGGATGTTCTGAACGAATGCCACCAGGAACGGGCGGGCGTTGAGGAGCGACTGCGTATTGCGCTACTCAATGTTGATTACGTCACCAGTTTTGAGCTGCCTTTTCGTTTACTTCTCACCCGCGCCCCGCAGCTTATCGATAAGCTGCGCAAAGAGTTTTCCCTCACCCAGAAAAATGTCGTCATCAATGAAAAGCGTCGCGGCCAGGTGTACAGCATTAGCGCCGATCTCAGTCATGTACCGGACGCTTTTCGCTATCGCTTATCTTCGCGCGTTCGCCGGATGGACGATCACACCCTCACCACCGCCCCGTATCAGCAGGTCGCCAGCCAGACAAAACTGCCCGAGGAGCGTCTGCGCCTGGCGCTGGAGAGTGGGTTAGCAGTGAATGCTCTCGACGGGCTTTTCTGGTTAGGGATCCAGCGCATCGCCGCCGATATTCAGCGACTGCGTGCCGGCGGCATGGCAATTCAGACTGCAGATGTTGAAGTGTTTGATACCCTGACGGGAACGCTGAGAACCATAACCGCCTATTATCTGTAGCCGCGCCGTTTACCCTGTTTTAAGGATGAATATCGCCGCTTAACATCACCGACTAACGCCGGTAGTTTCCCCTGTTATTATTAACACTCTCTCCGTTTAATTTGTTGCAAAACATTTCGAAGCCTCAGCAATCTAATTTCAGGTTCAAACGTCTTGGGTAAAAAATTATTCCCTCTTTACCTTCCCCGCCTGCCTTAAAGCACATTGATGAATCTTCTCTTGTTTCGTGCAATTTTTTGAACAAACCTTGCCTGGTACCGACATATGGCTTAGAAATCGCTTCCAAAGCAGCATCTCCCTTCCCTCACTGATGATGAAATATATCCTTATCGAAGCGATTTTTACCAGTGAAACGAGAATCTTCTTATGCGTCGCAAAATAGGTTTTTCGTCTGCATATACTGCCGACATACTTATTATCACTATTCTCCGTAAGCTTTTTGCAGTATGGTTTACTCATTGTTGCAGTTTTACCGGGAATGGCGGCCAGACCGTCCATATTGTTCCAGGCACCCGGCGAATATCTCCTGAGCAATATTCGCCAGGCGTTCGGACTGTTCATCCACATTCATTGCGCAACATACCGTTACCGATAATGGATTCGCACCCCAGCACCCTATCGGTTTGTTTATATCGCCCCAGGCGTTTTTGGTTCATCATCCGGAGGAGTACGAATGAGCAGGACATGGAAACCACCAGAAAAAATACATTATTTCAAAGACATACATGAATTGACTACCAGACTCGCCGCCAGCTACGGCCATACGTCATGATGCAAATAACGACTACCGTTTTTACTATCCGGTTCAGCCATGCAGGGGGAAACAGACCTTGCCTGCGTTAAACGCCCCTGTCGCGCTGATGATAAATAACCTATACAAACCGGATAAGCCATTGGATTGATGGTGAGCAGCAGAACACCTGCATGCCTGCAAAAAAGGGAACCTGATGAAAAACAGCGCCGATAACAAAAAAAGGAACTTCCTGACTCAAAATGAGATAGAGTCACTTCTTAAAGCCGCAAATACAGGACCACATGCCGCACGGAATTATTGTCTGACATTATTGTGTTTCATCCACGGATTTCGCGCCAGCGAAATTTGTCGTCTGCAAATTTCCGATATCGATCTCAAAGCAAAATGTATTTATATTCGTCGGCTGAAAAAAGGGTTTTCAACCACGCATCCTTTATTAGGTGAAGAAATTAAGACGCTACGAAACTGGCTGAATATTCGCATCAGCTGGCCCTGTTCCGACAGCGAATGGTTATTTTTATCGCGTAAAGGTAATCCTCTTTCACGCCAACAGTTTTATCAAATCATTTCTGCTGCCGGCGATCAGGCCGGGCTACCGCTGGAGATTCACCCACACATGCTGCGTCATTCATGTGGTTTCGCTTTGGCAAACAGGGGAGTCGATACCCGTCTGATTCAGGACTATCTCGGACACCGCAACATCCGTCACACCGTCTGGTATACCGCCAGCAATGCCGGGCGCTTTTACGGCATCTGGGATGACGTGAAGCGCAGACAGCCCGGCGCGGCTTCGCTGTAACATACGCAACGCCACGGATGGTGTTAAAAATAACGTTCCGCTTACGAAGCATTCATCAAAATTAACCTTGCGTTAATTAAGATTATTGTTCAGATATGCTCTTAAGAGTAAATAATTGCTTCCTCTAATTATATCCTTGTCGCCACTCTGGCTAACAGATTGTTATTTATCAAGCGGCTAAACCATTCAGCATGGCTGCCTCCGACATCCGCCTTCTGCCCGCATTTTCTTTTTACTTTCTTTATTTACTTAGCCGATATGCGCTATTGTGACAACCGGTAAAATCACCAAAAATAAGATTTATCATGTGGTAATTATTTAGCCATGTGTAAAAATAATGTAATCACAAACAGGTGATAAATCCCCGACTATTTTTGTGCCTTTCCTCCCTGCGGTTTATTCTTTAATCGCCACGCGGTTTATTGACGGCGCGGGAAGGTAAAACCTTATTTCAGGAGTAAGTATTGTGAATCGACGTCGTTATCTTACCGGTAAAGAAGTACAGGCTATGATGCTGGCCGCCCGGCATGGCCCCACCGGCGAGCGGGATTATTGTCTTATTCTGCTGGCCTTCCGTCACGGCATGCGCATCAGCGAGCTTCTCGATCTGCATTACCGGGATCTGGATCTTAACGAAGGACGGATCAATATCCGCCGCCTGAAAAATGGCTTTTCAACCATTCATCCGCTGCGCTTTGATGAGCGGGAAGCGGTTGAACGCTGGAGCCGCGAACGCGCAGCCTGGCGGGGCGCAAATCGTACCGATGCGGTATTTATTTCCCGTCGCGGCACGCCGCTTTCCCGTCAACAGGCTTACCGCATCATCCGCGCCGCCGGAATCGATGCCGGAACCGTCACCCATACGCACCCGCATATGCTACGCCACGCCTGCGGTTATGAGCTGGCGGAAAGAGGAACGGACACGCGGCTTATCCAGGATTATCTCGGCCACCGTAATATTCGTCACACCGTGCGCTACACCGCCAGCAACGCCGCCCGCTTTGCCGGATTATGGGAAAAAAACAGTCTGCTGGATGAGATTTTTCAGGAAAAGAAAAAATAGATTAATCTATTGATAATAAAGAGGAAATATAAATCTGAACAAGTCAATTGGGGCCAAACTGTTTATATCATAAAAAAATTTAGTAAAGCATTGCAACTAACAAGTTAAGATTTATCCACAAATACTCCCTATCTCATTGATTCATAGCTATTACTTCTCCACCTTTTTTCGCTTTCCAGCCTCAGTCCGCGCCAGTGCATCCCATTTGCTTTTGCCATTAAACGCAGCATCTGCCCCCTTGTCCAAAGAAAAATAATAGTTTTTTATTTTTCGATACAAGAAACAAAAAAGATAAAAACCCAAAACGGAAATAAAAACCCCTCACAGGAAGCCATTTATCCCAATGAGACAAAATGGCCCCAATTGTCTCATTAATTGGCTAAAAACTGCGCATAAACCGGCAGTCGCCCCAACAGTCGCAACGGGAAACACCCGCAAGGCGTCATGACTGCCATCTTCAGTTTGTGAATTGAATGTGTTTAAAGGAAAACAATATGAAAATTAAGGCGTTGGCAATTGTTGCTATGTCTGCCCTGTCCCTGACCTCCGCGGCGGCGTTCGCCGATACCACTACGGTAAACGGCGGCACAGTGCATTTTAAAGGGGAAGTTGTTAACGCAGCCTGCGCAGTCGATGCGGATTCAGCCGATCAAACCGTTCGTCTCGGCCAGGTTCGGGCGGCAAAACTGGCGACCGCGGGCAGCACCAGCTCCGCAGTCGGCTTCAATATTCAGCTGAATGATTGCGATACCAGCGTCTCTACAAAAGCCTCCGTCGCCTTCTCCGGCGCGGCGGTGGACGCCGACAACAGCACCGTTCTGGCGCTGCAGAGTTCTGCCGCAGGCGGCGCGACCAACGTTGGCGTACAGATCCTTGACCGTACCGGTACACCGCTGGCGCTGGATGGCGCAACGTTTAGCGCGGCAACCACCCTGAACGACGGCACTAGTTTCATTCCGCTCCAGGCGCGCTACTACGCCACCGGCGCGGCGACGGCCGGTATCGCCAACGCTGACGCCACCTTCAAAGTGCAATACCAGTAATTCATCAGACAGGGAGTGACTCAGGGCCAGGATAGCCCGTTATCCATAATGGGACTGAGGTGATAACGATGCAAAGGATGAAAGCATGTCTGCTGTTACTGCTGTCACCGGCCTGTGCGCTGGCCGGAAACAAATGGAACGTCACGCTGCCCGGAGGAAACATGCGTTTTCAGGGCGTTATTATTGCTGAATCCTGCCGCATCGAAGCGGGCGATCGCCAGATGACGGTACAGATGGGGCAAATCAGCAGTCAGCGATTTCATGCGCCGGGGGAAGACGCCAGCCCTGTTCCTTTCGATATCCATCTTCAGGAGTGCAGCACCGCGGTGAGTCAGCGCGTCGGAATCGCCTTTCACGGCGTGGCCGACGGGAAGAATCCCGACGTTCTCTCAGTGGGGGAAGGTCCGGGGATCGCCACAGGCGTTGGCATCGCGCTGTTTGATAAAGATGGCGATCTGCTGCCGCTGAATCATCCGCCGGTCAGCTGGACGCGGCTTTACGCCGGGCCGACCACGCTGCATTTCGTCGCCAAATACCGCGCTACCGGGCATCAGGTCACCGGCGGGCTGGCTAACGCCCAGGCCTGGTTCTCTTTGACCTATCAGTAACTAACCAGCAGAGATAGCGAATACAGGAAATGACGGTGAAAACATCAGGGGTAATCATGAAAAAAACACGGGCAATCACCAGCTGCCTGCTGACAGGCGTGCTGATGCTGGCCGCCAGCGGACTGATCTCGCAGGCAAAAGCGGGCGTGGCGCTGGGCGCAACCCGGGTGATTTACCCGGCTGGACAAAAACAGGTGCAACTGGCGGTGACAAATAATGATGACAACAGCACTTACCTGATCCAGTCATGGGTGGAAAACGCCGACGGCGTGAAAGATAACCGCTTTGTGGTGACCCCGCCGCTGTTCGCCATGCAGGGGAAAAAAGAGAACACCTTACGTATTCTCGACGCCACCAATAACCAGCTGCCGCAGGACCGGGAAAGCCTGTTCTGGATGAACGTCAAAGCGATCCCGTCGATGGATAAATCAAAGCTCAGCGAAAATACCCTGCAGCTGGCCATCATCAGCCGCATCAAGCTCTATTACCGTCCGGCCGGGCTGCCAATACCGCCAGATAGTGCGGCAGAAAAGCTTAAATTCCGCCGCAGCACGGACGCGCTGACGCTAATTAACCCCACGCCGTACTACCTGACGGTCACCGAACTCACCGCGGGCAACCGCTCTCTGGAAAATGCGCTGGTCCCTCCGCTGGGCGAAGCCCGGGTGAAATTACCGGCCGGCGCGAGCGGCGAGATTACCTATAAGACCATTAACGACTACGGCGCGCTGACTCCGCGTATGAAAGGCGCAATGGAATAACGAACGGGAAATACACGCTTTCCTGTAAATAAAAAAAGTACTGACAGCCGGGCGATTTCGAACCGGAGGGACTATGTCATATCTGAAATCAGGGCTCGACCGTTTGGGATCCCGGCGTATGCGGCACAACGCGCCATGTCCGGCTGGCGTACTTACGCAGCTCCCCTTTGCCCTTTTGCTTGCCGTACAGGCTTTTTCCACGCAGGCGGAACTCTACTTTAACCCGCGCTTTCTGGCGGACGATCCGGCCGCCGTTGCCGACCTTTCCGGTTTCGAAAAGGGACTGGAGTTGCCGCCGGGAACCTATCGCGTGGATATCTACCTCAATGACGGGTATATGACCACCCGCGATGTCACTTTTAGCGCCGGAGAAAATCACCACGGGCTGACGCCGTGCCTGACGCGCGGCGATCTCGCCGGTATGGGCGTGGATATTGCCGCCGTCAGCGGGATGAACGCCCTGGCGACTGACGCCTGCGTGCCGTTAACGCAGATGATCAAAGAGGCCACCCTCCGTTTAGACGTCAGCCAGCAGCGGCTGTATCTGACTATCCCCCAGGCGTTTATGGGGAATCAGGCGCGCGGCTATATTCCGCCTGAACTGTGGGATGACGGCATTAACGCCGGGCTGCTGAACTACAACTTCACCGGCAACAGCGCGCGCAACGATACCAGCGGCAACAGTCATTACGCCTATCTGAATCTGCAAAGCGGGCTGAATCTGGGCGCCTGGCGTCTGCGTGATAACACCACCTGGAGCTACAGCAGCAGTAGCGGCTCCTCGGGCAATGAAAATAAATGGCAACACGTTAACACCTGGCTGGAGCGGGATATTAAACCCTTACGCTCGCGGCTGACGCTCGGCGACAGCTACACCAACGGCGATATCTTCGATGGGATTAACTTCCGCGGCGCTCAGCTGGCCACGGACGATAATATGCTGCCGGACAGTCAGAAAGGCTTTGCGCCGGTTATTCACGGCATCGCCCGCGGCACGGCGCAGGTTTCCATCAAACAAAACGGCTATGAGATCTACCACAGCACGGTGCCGCCCGGCCCTTTCGCCATTAACGATCTCTACGCCGCCGGCAACGGCGGCGATCTGCAGGTGACCATTAAGGAGGCCGACGGCAGCAGCCAGAACTTTAGCGTCCCGTACGCCTCGGTGCCGGTACTGCAACGCGAAGGCCACACCCGCTATGCGCTTACCGCTGGCGAATACCGCAGCGGCAATGACCGGCAGGAGGAACCCGGCTTCTTCCAGAGCACGTTACTGCACGGGCTACCGGCTGGCTGGACGCTGTACGGCGGCGCGCAGCTGGCGGATCGCTATCGCGCCTTTAACCTGGGGATGGGGAAGAACATGGGCGAGTTCGGCGCCCTGTCGCTGGACGTGACGCAGGCCGATGCCACCCTGCCCGATGGCAGCAGCCATCAGGGTCAGTCGATACGTTTTCTCTATAACAAATCGCTTAACGAACTGGGCACCAACGTGCAGTTGGTCGGCTACCGCTACTCCACGCGCGGTTATTTCAGCTTTTCCGACACCACTTACAAACGCATGAGCGGCTACGACGTGGTCACCCAGGACGGAGTGATTCAGGTGAAGCCGAAATTCACCGACTATTACAACCTCGCCTACAGCAAACGCGGCAAGGTGCAGCTCAGCGTCACCCAGCAGGTCGGCCGCACCGCCACGCTCTATCTGAGCGGCAGCCATCAGACCTACTGGGGCGCCGACGGCGCTGACGAACAGCTACAGGCCGGACTGAATACCACCGTCAACGACATTAACTGGACGCTAAGCTACAGCCTGACCAAAAACGCCTGGCAGGGCTCACGCGATCGGATGCTGGCCGTCAACGTCAACATCCCCTTCAGCCACTGGCTGCGCTCCGACACGCAATCCGTCTGGCGGCACGCCAGCGCCAGCTACAGCCTCTCTGACGACCTGAACGGTCGGATGAGCAACCTGGCGGGGCTGTACGGCACCCTGCTGGAAGACAACAACCTCAGCTACAGCATGCAGACCGGCTACGCGGGCGGCGGCGAAGGCAGCAGCGGCAGTACCGGCTATGCGACGCTGAACTACCGCGGCGGCTACGGCAACGCCAACGTCGGCTACAGCCGCAGCGACGGGATTAAGCAGCTCTATTACGGCATGAGCGGCGGCGTGCTGGCCCACGCCAACGGCGTCACGCTGAGCCAGCCGCTGAATGATACGGTCGTGCTGATCAAAGCGCCGGGGGCGGAAGGCGTAAAAGTAGAGAATCAGACCGGCGTGCGCACCGACTGGCGCGGTTATGCCGTGCTGCCTTACGCCACCGAATACCGGGAAAACCGCGTGGCGCTCGACACCAACTCCCTCGCGGACAATGTCGATCTGGATGATGCCGTCGCCTCCGTCGTCCCTACCCACGGGGCGATTGTCCGCGCAGAGTTTAAAGCCCGCGTCGGGATAAAACTGCTGATGACGCTGACCCATAACGGCAGGCCGGTGCCGTTCGGCGCGATGGTCACCAGCGACAGCAACCAGAACGGCAGCATCGTCGCCGATAACGGCCAGGTTTATCTGAGCGGTATGCCGCTGGCGGGAAAAGTGCGGGTGAAATGGGGCGATGGCGTCGGCGCCAGCTGCGTCGCCGAGTACCGCCTGCCCGCGCAGAGCCAGCAGCAGATGCTGAGCCAGCTAACGGCCGTGTGCCGCTAAGGAGATAACGATGAGTAAAACCCTTTTTCTGCTGGGCGCGCTCCTGCCGCTGATCGCTGCTGACGCGTTTGCCGCCGACAGCACCATTACCATCAGCGGCTACGTCAGGGATAACGCCTGCGCCGTGGCGGGAGAATCGAAAGATTTTTCCGTCGATCTGCTCAACAACGCCGCAAAGCAGTTCAGCACCGTCGGCGCGACCTCACCCACCGTGCCGTTCCGGATTGTGCTGTCACCCTGCGGTAGCGCGGTCACAGCGGTAAAGGTCAGCTTCGTCGGCACCGCCGACAACGACAACAGCCATTTATTAAAACTCGACGGCGGCGCGTTGGCCGCCTCAGGAATGGGAGTTCAGATCCTCAACGATCGGCAGACGGCGCTGCCGCTCAATGCCGCCGCGTCCACCCTCCCGTGGACCACGCTGACGCCCGGCAAGGGCAACACGCTGAACTTTTACGCCCGTCTGATGGCCACGCGGGTGCCGGTCACGCCGGGACACGTTAACGCAACGGCGACATTCACCCTTGAATTTCAGTAAGCGGAGGCTCTGATGAAATGGTTTCAATCCGGATGGCTGCTGGCGACAATGCTGGCAGCCTCCCCAACGCTACAGGCCGCCGACGTGACGATCACCGTCAACGGCAAAGTCGTGGCGAAACCGTGTACGGTTTCCACCACTAACGCCACCGTCGATCTGGGCGATCTTTACACCTTCAGCCTGCTCACCGCCGGATCCTCTTCCCCGTGGCATTCGGTGACGCTCGATCTGAGCAACTGTCCGATCGGCACCTCGCGGGTCACCGCTGGCTTCAGCGGTACGGCAGACAGCACGGGCTATTACAAAAACCAGGGCACTGCCGGCAATATCCAGCTCGAACTTCAGGACAACCGCGGCAATACGCTCAACACCGGCGCAACGACATCCGTACAGGTAGATGAAGCCTCACAGTCCGCCCGTTTCCCTTTGCAGGTCAGAGCGCTGACGGTAAACGGCGGCGCAACCCAGGGAACGATTCAGGCAGTGATTAACGTGACCTATACCTACGCCTGAGGGGGAGAAAAAAGTGATAAAAAAAGTGATAACCCTGCTGACCACCCTGCTGCTGGGCTGGTCGATCAACGCCTGGTCCTTCTCTTGTACAACCACGGGTGGAGACATTGGTATTGGCGGCGGCGATGCTCATATCTATGTTGACCTTACACCGCAAGTGAACGTCGGGCAAAACCTGCTGATCGATCTCTCGACGCAGATTTTTTGTCATAACGACTACCCGGACAGTATGACTGACTTTGTGACGTTGACTGTCCAGTCGGTCTATGACGGAGTGCTGAAGAGTTTTACCGGTACTCTCAGATACGACGGCACCACTTATCCGTTTCCGCTCCAAAATGAAACCAGGGAAATAAGATACACCTCGAAAAAACCGACCCCCTGGCCCGTCGCGCTCTATCTGACGCCAGTGAGTACCGCTGGCGGCGTGGTGATCTCCGCCGGAACGCAGATTGCCACACTGGATCTTCGTCAGACCAACAACGTTAACAGCGACAACTTCACTTTCAAATTTTATATCCATGCCAGAAACGAGGTGGTGGTGCCTACCGGCGGCTGCGACGTCTCCGCCCGCGACGTGACGGTGACCCTGCCGGACTACCCCGGCTCCACGCCGATCCCGCTGACGGTCTACTGCGCGCAGAACCAGAATCTGGCCTATTACCTCTCGGGCACGACTGTTGACGCCGCGAATTCTATCTTCAGCAATACCGCATCGGCGTCTCCGGCAAAGGGCGTTGGCGTTCAGCTGACGCGCAACGGCGGCATTGTGCCCGCCAACAGCCCCGTCTCATTAGGCACGGTAGGCACTTCTCCCGTCAGCCTCGGCTTAACCGCTAACTATGCGCGCACCAGCGGGCAGGTGACGGCAGGCAACGTGCAGTCGATTATCGGGGTGACCTTTGTTTACCAGTAATCCCGGCGGGCGGAGAAAGGACTGTATTCTGTCGCCCTGCACCTGGGCTGCCCAGGGCATAGCGAGAATCGTGTCGCCAGACAGCCGGCAACTGACATTCCTGCACCCGCAGGCGCTGGATCTGCGGGCGCTGGCGTCGGCTCGTCGGCTGATCGTCTTTTTGCCCGACGACCCTCTCTGGCTGCTGGAAACCCTGCAACAGACGGCCCTTGTGCTGGAATCCGCCGCCATGCCGCTGCCCGTACTGATCCTCAGCCGTTGCCCTCACGGCTGGCTGTGGCACACCTTAACTCACCTGGTCACCAACCGCCGCCTGCTGACCGAAGTGCGGGCCGCCGCCGCAGACCTGCCAACCCGCAGTATCGCATCGCTGCTGCGCGGTCATGCGTTACAGGCGTATCCGCCGCTGTCACAGCTGGCTGAACAGGCGTGCTTCTTGTACGGTCCCCCCGGCGGCGGCCTGAGCAAACCGGAGCTGAACGCCATCCTCGATTTACTGCACGGATACAGCATCGCCGAGCGGGCGAAACACCGCGGCATTAGTCAGAAAACGCTTTATAATCAAAGAACAACAGGAATCAAAAAAATGGCGGAACAGTACCCGCAGCTCGCGGCCCATTTTCCCGGCCACCCGCCGACAACGAGTAAGAGAGCGGGCGCTGACGCGCTTACCGCTTTAGAGCGCGAATTTGTCCATGCCATCCATTGCCATCACATCTTTCCGCTCTTTCAGCCCATTATTGATACAAAGCACCGGCTGCGCGGCCTGGAAATTCTCGTCCGCTGGCGCCGCGACGGGCATATTCTGCAGCCCGGCGACTTTTTGCCCGCAATAAGCGCTGAGTACGCCTGGCTGGTACTGACCGCCTTTGTCCTGCAGGAAGCCGTCCGGCGCATCAATCAGTTTCCGGGAGAGGTCTATTTCTCCGTCAATATTCCCCCGGCTATCGCCGGTCATGCCCATCTTCTTCGCATGATGGAAACCGCGCGCCGCCAGCTGCATCATCCCCGGCGCGCGGGTCGGCTGGTACTGGAATTTGCTGAAACTATCGACTGCCACCGGAACAGTAAAATTGCTGACAACATTGCCGCACTACGTCAGCGCGGCTTTCGTGTTCTGCTGGATGATTGCTTCTCCCGGGGCAGCGTCATGTTTCCGGTCCGGCAGGTGCAGTTTAATGGCTATAAGCTCGATAAAAGCATTATCGATGATATGCAGCACGATCCCGGAGCGCTGGCGCTGATAAAAAGCCTGCACTATTACTGTAAGCTCACCAACAGTTGCTGCATCGCCGAAGGGGTCGACAGTGAAGAAAAACTGTCGATTCTGAAAGCGTTAGGTATCGATCGTTTTCAGGGATATCTCATCTCACCGCCGGAAGAGGCCGCGAAACTGGAGCAATTTTTTGGACAACAGGAGGCAGAGGCCAGCAATAAATGAGTTAAAACCGACGGATAGCGCGACATTTTATCGCGCGGAAAATTAAGAATATCCCTGAAATTAGCCTTTTATTATAGGATTATTCCCCAACAACATAAAATAAAACAAATTCACAACAAAAACAAAACATTTAAATATGTTAGCATTCTGGTTTAGTATCGTTATGTTTTGTAAGAATTTTCCACAAAAGTTGTGAGATTAATCTTAGAGTTTTTATCAAAAAGAAAAAAAACAGACAAAAGAACACGCCAGCATCCTTTTCCAGTCAAAAGCACCAAATCCACAATCACAACCAAACAAACATGCTGAATAATAGATTCATTCCTTTTTCGCTGACGGGCAAACGCCCGTTTTTTACTATTCCATACTTTTAACGAGAGTTGAGCGCTCCGATTTTTCAAAAGATAATTTTTACTGCGGCAATTATTGCTTGCAATAAAAAAGGATCTGCGCGCGACGTATATTAAACCGCCGCAGAGGATTTGTTCTCAGGAGAAGACAAAAGTGAAAAAAATATTACTGGCCGCATCTCTGGCTTCTGTTTTTGCGACAGCAAATGCGACCGCGGACGTCTCTATTGAATCAACCGCAACATGGGACGCAACGGCAATAAAAGACACCAGAAGCGAGCTGGTTATTACCCCGCTGAATTCCCTGTCATTCCAGTATGCCCAGGGTTTAAACGTATTTAATACCCAGAATGGCGCATTTGACATTACTATTCCGGGCAAAGAAGGGGCGACCGATTTTGAACTGACGGCAAAGCTCATTAGCAATACCCTGATCAACTCCAGCGGCGATGCCTCGACGCTGAATGTAGGCGTCATATGGAATGGCACTGCCCTCTCCAGCGCCAGCGAAACCGTACTGGTGAATAAAACAAAAACCTCCGGTCTGGAAAATCTGCTGGCGGAAGGTGCATATAACGGCACCGAGCGCGTCAGCGATCGATCTGATTTCACATTCTCCATCGCCTCTGCAACGACGGATGGCGCCACGCCAGTGACCGACTTCGCCTCCCTGCCGGATGGCTACTGGACAGGTGATGTCAAGGTTCAGTTTACCGCTACATGGACCACGCCGGCAGCAACGCCGTAAACGTGATGATAATGATTCGGGAGGCATTTCTCCCGAATTTTCAGGGAGAATTATCATGAAAAAAGGGTTAATAGCGCTCATTCTGGCGGAACTTTTTATCCCGCTATCCGGCCAGGCAATTAACGTCGGGGATATCACCTCGATAATGACTTCCGGTGAACGTACATTATCGAAAGAGGTCACCAATACGACCGATTCCGCGCGATTTGTCAGCGTGTCGGTAAAACAGCTGTCGTCACCGCTGGCGGATGGCGTCGAGATTAAATCGGCCAATAATGGCGAGTTACTCTCCACGCCAGCCAATCTCATTCTGCCGGGCCAGGCGACAGATGTGTTTCGCTTTTTTTATAACGGCCCGGAAGACGGCACCGAACGTTATTACCGTCTGCAATGGATTGACGAACCGATCGGTGAAAACGCGGCAACCAAAGCCAGCAAAATGGCGGTAGCGACGGCCTCTGCTGAGATAGGCACCCTTCTTGTCGTCGCGCCGCGCAAAGAACGTTTTGATTACAGCCACCAGAGAGAGGTCATCAGCAATACCGGCAATGTGTCATTCCGCGTCATCGCCTATGGCGCGTGTAAGGATAAAACGCAGGATAAGGGCAAAGGTTGCCGCGAACGTTATTACGTTATGCCGGGCACCAAAATAACGCTGCAGTTAACCGACGTGAACAGCAACCGCTCTCATATTGGCATCTGGCATGGTAAGCGATTTATCACGGTCAAATAATAATTATTAAACGTATTCGCACGGACAACGACCAAATACCGGGAAGAAAGGAAGCGGACGACAATGAAATATTTTGTCCAGGGAAGTATTACCCTTTTACTTGTGCTGGCTCCGATAGTTGTACATTCAGCACCGACAAAAGTGGGTAAATATATTATCCCAGGCGCTTTCTCTCGCTCCCTTGAGCAGGGGATGAGCGTTCCGGTTTATATTCGTTACCACGAAACTGACGAAAAAAGCCAGCAACGAATTGCCGATGCGATCGTTTCGCTCTCCGAAGGGCATATTACGGTGAAAGCGATCGCCATTGCAGAATTGCCTGGCAATGCGGTGTTATCCAGCAAAACCCGGCAAATGGTGGAGAACATTCGCGATGTAAAACTTCGCGATAATACCTTTATCGAACTCTCCGCGGATGCTCGCCTGAAGTTGAATATCGCCTCGTTCCATCTGGAACTGATTGTCAGTAAGGATGCGCTGACGGAAGCCATTGTTGCACGAAGCAGCCTGCTGGGGCCGTCCAGCGTGGACACGCTTTCAAACGTTCTGAACTATAACCTGGGCACGTATTACAACAGTTATCGTACCGGCAGCAGTTCACGCAGCTATGTGACCCTGGACAACACCATCTCGTTACGTGAGCACCATCTGAACATCAATGGCTCTTTCTATGGAATTGGCGACAGTAATAATACCAGCAAGCTCTATCGCGCGATGTATGAACGGGATTATGAAGGACACCGGCTGGCGTTGGGGATGCTCGATACCTGGAACGTGCAAACTATTGCCAGCCTCAATGCGCTGAACGGCGGAAAAATCTATGGCGTCAGCTATGGCAATAAAGGAAGTACCGTGATTGAAAAAAATTCGCTCACATTAACTCCGATAACCGTATTTCTACCGGCGACAGGTGAAGTCCACGTATTAAGAGACGGGCGTCTGCTTAGCGTGCAAAACTTTAATATGGGCAGTTATGAAATTGATACCAGCCGCTTTCCCTACGGCGTCTATGATGTCACCGTTAACGTTGTGATAAATGGCCGCACGGTGAACAGTCGGGTGAGCCGGGTGAATAAAATCTTTGCCCGCCAGCAGCCAGCGGGCATTCAGGGCCTGTACTGGCAACTGTTCGGCGGTTCACTGGACTACGATCGGGTAAGTTATAAACTTCATCACTACTCTGATGCAGGCAGCGAGCAAACGTGGATCGCCGGCGGCGCCGCATCGATAACGCTGGCGATATTGTCAGGGTTAAACGTGAAAACCACGTTATATGGTTTTGGCGATAACATGGTCAATGAAACGGACCTGAGGCTGAACGTCAACGAATATATTAGCCTGGGCAATCAGACGCTGGCGGCCAATGATTCCTCCTGGCGAAACGTCAGTAATATCAGTCTGAACGCGCCCGGTGGATATGGTTCACTCTGGGCCTCACGCGAAGACAGTCACATTGGCGACAGATTGCCCGTTCAGGAACGCGATAACTATTCTGTCGGCGGTACGATTAACCTCGGGAAATTTATTCCCCACGCCGGTTCCTTAACGCTAAGCCAGACGGAAAACCGCTATTCAGGCAATAAATACCGCAACCTGGATTACAGCACAACGCTGTACTCCGGCCGCTACGCCACCATCGGACTACGCGACGGGCTCCAGCGTTATTACCATAACAACCGCAATGATGACGGTCGCCAGGAGCGTTACGTCAGCCTGGACTTTTCTTTGCCTCTGGCATCCTGGCTGAGTATGGGCGTGTCCCGCGATCGTTACGGCAGTACGCAGGGTAACCTCAGCGCGCGTAAACAATTTAGCGAAGGCGCCATCAGGTCGGTTGGCGTGTCTGCCTCTACGCGCCTGAATGGCGAACAGCATTATGACAATAATTATTCGGTGAATGGCAATATCAATTACGCCACGAAGTATAACGCCGGAGTCGTCTCGGCTACGCGTTCGGCGGACAATTCGACCAATATGAACTTTACATCGCAGGGTTCCGTGGCGTGGAGCGGTAAAAACGTTGCTCTGAGTGAAGAACGACAGCGTGCGGGAATCATTGTGAACACCGGTTTAGTCGGCGAAGGAAAGCTGGCGGCAAAAATCAACGGCCGCAATTACCTGCTCGGCGGTAAATCAAACTTTATCGCCCTGCCGCCTTACGCGCAGTACCGAATGGAAATACTCAATGATAAAAATTCGGAAGACAGCTTCGATATCGTCTCGGGCCGTACCCATGAGCTGACGCTCTATCCCGGCAACGTCGGGGTAATCAATCCGGAAGTGAAAAGTATGGTCACCGTGTTTGGTCGCATCCGCTACCCGAACGGCCAGCTGGCGACCAATACCGAAATTCATAACCATATTGGGAAAACGCGCACCGATGCGAAAGGCGAATTCGCTATTGATATAGACAAGAAATATCCCGTCATCACCCTGATTTCCGCGAATGGCGGCCGGTGCGAAGCCGATCTCGACCTCGAAAAGGCCCGCGGCGCGGCATGGGTGGGCGAGGTGAAATGTAGGGCGCAAACCTCAATGGCACAAAGATAACGTATGAAAAATTTTAAAAATATTCTCCTGTCGGCACTGGTGCTGATAAACGGACTGCCTTTACCGGCGATGGCTTTAAATGCGCGTACATCCGGTTCTGTCAGCAATAACTTCTTATTTATTGAAAACGCCGTGGACAAGGAATACTTAATTACGCCATCATTACTTGATCCGCGATTCAGCGGTTCAAATACATGGGTAAAATACGGTACGACTCAGGTCAGTCTGGGGTATTTTGGTTATGTCGGCTGGCTTACACCCGCCAACTATTATCAGGATTTGTGGATCGATAACTCCCCTATCGACGGTCCGTTTCGGGGCAGCCGTTGTTACAAGGGAACGCAATGCCCTGAAAGCGGTTTTATCGCCGGGCAAGGCACTGATAAAAATGGTGTTTATCATGTTCAGGTCGCCCCCGTAGCCGGTGTGGTTGGCGGCGCTTACGGCTTCGCATCGTTAACTGACTCGGCCTATGAGTATTTTCGTAACATGCCAACGGGTAGCAGCGAAACTTACGTATTTAACCGCTGTTATACCTCGGTAAATTACGATTACTCTTCAGGCGAACGTTGTAAAGACCAGAATTCAGGATTATGGAATTATATTAATTATACCCTGACCAAGCGTGGTCATTTATCACTCGAATCAACCAATGCCTTTCAGGAGTTATGGGTAGCCAGCGATGGTACGCCTGGGATTGCCAAAGATTCAGGCTACTGCGAACTCGGCATTGTAGATAATAACGATGGCATTATTTGCAAGATGGTCAAATATAACCTGCAACAGTCGACTAACCTCACTGCATCACTGACGTTCAGAGCCTATATTGATACGGATATGCTGGGTTTTACCCCGACGGCCACATCGGTAAAATACTCTGGCGACGGTTCAACATGGTATAATTACAACGCATCAACGATTTATTATAATGTATTCAAGACCTCAGGCGAATATATCCATATTTTTCTGTCGAAAAATTTTCTGAAAAAACTTGTCGAGGCTGGCGTCAGCATTACCAATAGCCAACCCTTTACCTTTGGTTTTTATAATGGCTTAACGCCGGAATCCGGCCATTATCAGTTTACGCCATCGTTACAGCTTAACATTGTGCCAAAGGAATATGGCATCAGCATCCTCTCTTCTGATAACACAACCTCCGCAAGCGGCAGCGGTACGATTGGCGACAGCAATCCTATAGAGATGAGCTACAGAGTTACCGTTTCCGGACCGCGCCAGGCCGATACGATCACCGCGCAGGTCATCGGCGACAGCGCCACGGTAGATGGCGTGCCGTATTGTCTTTTTCAGTCCGCGCAGGATGGAATTTCCGTTCCGGTGCCAGCCTACCTGCAATATAACAGCCGGTCAGGTGGCGTAATACAAAAGCGTAACAGCTGTAGCGAAGCGGCAATAGAGATGGGCGATGCCCAGTGGCAACAAACGCCCTGGGATATGAATAATACCGATGATGGTAGCTATTTTATGACCGATCTGAAGCTCTTGTTTCCAATGAACGATCCGCGTTCATTATTTACCGTCACCGGGAACAACTGGGAGGGCGTCGTGAGCGCGACCGGCGAAATTAAAGTCACGGCCAACTGGATGGGTGTGACGCAATGAAATGTCAACCAGGCTGGTTAAAAGGCGTGTTTTTGATGGCGTCAATGGCGGTATTTTCGTCCCATGCGGTCTATCTGGAATCAACAATATTTGAGATACCTGTGGGTAAGTCGTTTATTAGCAAACGAATTTATAACGACAGTAAACAGCGCAACCTGTACAGCATGGCTGCGGTAAAAATTGATAAACCGGGGCCAGGAGGTGAGAAACGCAGCGCGATATCGGAAGGCGAACTGCTTTTTACACCGTTGAATTTCTCTCTCGCTCCGGGACAGGGTGAATACTTTAAGATTTTTTATCGTGGGCCTGCGGATGCCACCGAGCGATATTATCGGATACTGTTTCGTGAAATCCCCATCACCCTGTTTACCGATCGCAGGCACGGCAAGAAAGGAGAAGCAATGCCAGCCATCGCCATTGATACCATCCTGATCGTCAGACCGAGGAAAACCAACCTGAATTTTAACGTTGATGAACAAAAGGGGGTGCTGAAAAATACGGGCAACACCTTTTTTAAAGTTATTGTGCATAAGGGATGTCATTCATCGGACGATGAGGCGCAAATACGCTATCTCCTGCCCGGAGAAAGCTGGAGCAGTCCGGCGCTAAAAGCCAACAATAAGAAATTTATCGTCGCGTTACAAAAATACATTCCCGTCGGCAAGGGATGCCTGACGGACAGAGAAAGCGATCGCTAAGGATAACCTGTTAAAATGATTGATTCTATCGTTACGAGCATCCATAAGCGCAACGTTCCTGGCTCAGGAATAAACGCCATGTAGATTCATCCTATAGCCATCTTCATCTCCTGCACCATTGGTATGATCTTTTTCACCTCTGGTGAAGGTGTTAAAACGGACTAAAATTAAGAGGTTTTATTTCTTATACTCATTCAGATTTATATTCTTGTGTTATCTTATTTTTGGCATTATATGCTACAACCTCTGAATTTGGCTTTGTGCGAGCAAATTCACGCACTGTTTATATTTGCCTTAAAGACAAAATGTGCGCTACAACCGATTCATATTGCCGCCAGGGTTGGCGCGATACAATAAACTTACGCTGGGACTCGCTATGAATACGAAAAAAATCATCTTGTTAAGCTATGACGTCTATCTTTTTTCAGGGCTCAAAGCCTGGTTACCGGATTTGCTATTGGTTGATGCTCAGGCAGACATTACTCAAAGGCCACAATTACCCCCGCAGTACCCAGCCTGTCTGCTAATCATTGATAACCGGTTGCCCATTTTTTGGGTCAAAAAGTGGCTGGAACATAACAGTTCTTTATTTGTGAACATGAACAGCATTGTCATTCGCATGAACGACACGCCATGCCTCAATCGCGGCTATGAAACTTTTGTCTGCATCAATGCGAAACTGAGTGCCAAAAAAATCATAAAAGTTTTACGCCAAAAAGTGCTGAACGTTGAACAGAACAAAAGTCATCCCGAAAACAACTTTCTGGATGCCTTTTACTTAACCACCTTCGAAAAGGAACTGCTCAATGCCTCATTCACTAAAGAGAGTCTCCACCACTTTTGCCGTGCTAATGCTGTAGCGCTGAAAACCATTTATCGCTATCGGGAGAAAATTAACCATCGGTTTGGTTTTAACTCATTCAATGACTCGATTATCTTTTTGATCCGCAATGATTTATTGATCGATGCATCAGTATCGGACGATGCCTACTCTCCAGACTATGATGAGCTCAATGCCAGCAGGTTAAGCATGGCGATGCTTTGCCAAGAAATCGTTCCCTATTATCAGCCCATACTTAATGTCCAGGGAGAAGTCTGTGGTGTAGAGATCCTGGCTCGCTGGCCTCAGGGACATCATTATGCGATTTCTCAAAGAGAATTTATCCCTTTAGCAATAAACAGTGGCCTGATGTGCGAGCTGACCAATTATTTAATGACTCGCGTAGCGAAAGATTTCCAGTCAGTACAGTTCAATAGTAACGACGCGCTGTTCGTTTCCTTCAATATTGGTCCAGCCGGATTACGCAATCCGGTGATTTACTGGCAATGCCTGCACTTCATGGAGTTAACGCAGGAGCTACCCATTAAGCTAATGATTGAGATTACCGAAGACCAGGCGTTAAATTTTACCCCCGCGATAAAAGAATTGATCCGCTCTCTGCGTAATCGCGGTGTACTGTTTGCGCTTGATGATTTTGGCACTGGCTATGCCAATCTCAATTATCTGCACGAACTGGAGCTGGATATGATAAAAATTGATAAGACATTTATTAATGTCATTAAGGATAGTGAAACGCCAGTCCCTATGCTGGAATCGATTATTCATCTGGCTAACATTCTGGGTTTGCGTACCGTCGCAGAAGGCGTTGAACATGCCTGTCAACAGCAATGGTTAGTCAAAAATAATATCCATTTTCTCCAGGGCTATTACTTCTTACCGCCAGTTCCCTTTGCTGACTTTATGCACTATCAACATGTCCCTGACAGATTACCTTTACACGCTACCGGACTGGCTCAGGTTAAGTAAGGCTAATATCAACGGCATCGAAATCCCGCTTTCGATGTCGATGCAAACAGGTCAGAAAACGTTGCGTCAGCATCGGCTATGGAAGTGCTCAATAATGAGTTTTTCAAGCCGCGCGGGTGCACCAAGTTTTCGGCATAATGAGTACTGGCAGCTGTAGACGGTTTTTAATGAGCAGTTAAGAACTGCGGCAACACGTTGCGCCGACAGGCCCGTAATGCGCTTACGCAGAACCGAAATTTCATTGTTCGTTATTGCGGTAACGCCGTCCGGCATAATGCTTTGCCCGTTAAGGACGTTTTCCAGGTCGCGTAAAAACTGGCTTCCCCCGTCGCCGGTAACGGGAAGCAGAGTGAGAGCCGGATGTTTTTTATGCCAGTAGTGGGCTAACGCCTGCATAAAACGGTCAACGACCAGCACAATGCGCGCCCCTGTTTTTTTCCACCCTTCAAGCCAGTCATCATCAATAAAAAATGCAATATTATCGAGACAAAAATCAATCAGCAGAAGGTCTTCATGCAGCGCTGGCTTATCGTTTTCGGAGAGAATATAGAAAAGTGAGTCAGTGAATAAAGGGTTATCACCCGGCCAGATCGCCACTTTTATCGTCCCGCACGATGTTGTTTTTAACAGGGTATTAATCGCATGCGGGCAACGTAACTGACAATCTGCACACAGTGTATTCATCGGTAATGTAAAATTCATCAGCCGCCCCCTTTGCCGACTGTCTTTCAGGATTAACCGGTCTGAATTAAGGCAGGCACAAGCGTCTGCCTTAATTCGCCTTGCGGGTATTCAGGTTACGGACACCGGTAAACCGATCCGCTTAAGGTCACATTGGTTTGTTGGCTTGAGCCGCTCCCCTGATAAGCGCTGCCGGTCTGCCCCGCCCGCTGGGTCAACAGCACGACAAGGTTACCGCCCATTTCCCAGGCCTGATTTTTTAAATCGTTACGCGCCCCGGTTTCCAGATTACTGTTTGACGTCCAGCCGCCGGTAAAGAAATTCCCCTGGCTACCGGTAACGTCGCCTAACCATGAACAGGCTTTTCCCGGCTCATTATGCGTAATACGCACCTGTCCGGCGCCAGCCTTCAGTGAATTAGCGCTACAGGCGCTCAGAAGCAGCGCAGAGAACACCACGATAATAAATTTCATTATTCACCTGGCTTTGTTGAATAAATCGAACTTTTGCTGAGTTGAAGGATCAGATCACGCATCCTCCCGACAACACAGACCATTCCGTGGCAAAGCAAAAGTTCAGAATCACCAACTGGTCCACCTACAACAAAGCTCTCATCAACCGTGGCTCCCTCACTTTCTGGCTGGATGATGAGGCGATTCAGGCCTGGTATGAGTCGGCAACACCTTCATCACGAGGAAGGCCCCAGCGCTATTCTGATCTCGCCATCACCACCGTTCTGGTGATTAAACGCGTATTCCGGCTGACCCTGCGGGCTGCGCAGGGTTTTATTGATTCCATTTTTGCCCTGATGAACGTTCCGTTGCGCTGCCCGGATTACACCAGTGTCAGTAAGCGGGCAAAGTCGGTTAATGTCAGTTTCAAAACGTCCACCCGGGGTGAAATCGCACACCTGGTGATTGATTCCACCGGGCTGAAGGTCTTTGGTGAAGGCGAATGGAAAGTCAGAAAGCACGGCAAAGAGCGCCGTCGTATCTGGCGAAAGTTGCATCTTGCTGTTGACAGCAACACACATGAAGTTGTCTGTGCAGACCTGTCGCTGAATAACGTCACGGACTCAGAAGCCTTCCCGGGCCTTATCCGGCAGACTCACAGAAAAATCAGGGCAGCCGCGGCAGACGGGGCTTACGATACCCGGCTCTGTCACGATGAACTGCGCCGCAAAAAAATCAGCGCGCTTATTCCTCCCCGAAAAGGTGCGGGTTACTGGCCCGGTGAATATGCAGACCGTAACCGTGCAGTGGCTAATCAGCGAATGACCGGGAGTAATGCGCGGTGGAAATGGACAACAGATTACAACCGTCGCTCGATAGCGGAAACGGCGATGTACCGGGTAAAACAGCTGTTCGGGGGTTCACTGACGCTGCGTGACTACGATGGTCAGGTTGCGGAGGCTATGGCCCTGGTACGAGCGCTGAACAAAATGACGAAAGCAGGTATGCCTGAAAGCGTGCGTATTGCCTGAAAACACAACCCGCTACGGGGGAGACTTACCCGAAATCTGATTTATTCAACAAAGCCTATTCACCTTAAAGAAACATGAAAATGGTAATCAGAAGCGATAGCCGACGCTTACGCCAAACGTATCCGCATCAACGGAAAAAAACCGTGCCGCTTCCCATGACAGATCCAGCGTTAAGCTGGCTAACGGATTGAAAATGACGCCCGCGCCGTAGGCAAATGAATCATCGGTAGATGCGTTGGCATGATTATTTTTGATCTTCATTCTGCCCATGCCGACATTACCGTAAAGGCTCAGGTAGTCATTAAAACGATAAGCTGGACCAAACATTATTGATTCATAATCAACGGTATCTGAACCCGCCTTTTTCAATTTCGCGGACTGCCAGGTATAATGTTCCACTTCTTCCTGAGCGGCGGTAAATGCGCCAATAAATCCCCAGCGTTCATTTACTTCATAGCGATATTTAATGTTAAAGCCGTGGAGGTCTTTACTTTGCGAATTTTTCAGCGCGCTTAAATGCGTTTGCGCATAACCTAACGATATCGTATGACTACCTGCGGCAAAACTCTGATGCGTTGTAAAAAGCGTTAAACCAATAACGGCTGCGCCACAAACTCGCGATAACATTTAAAATACTCCCACTTATCCTGGATCAGAAAGAAAATAAACCAATGATATTAAGCTTATGCGCGTTTTCCATCGCGTCTGAAGCGGCGGTAATGTAGCGTACCAGGCATGGATAAGTATGGAATAATCTCTTACAAAACTTATAATTTCACATTCAGAAAAAATTCATACGTTGCGGCGACACTTTTCAGCATTGACCGTGACGCCAGAAGAATAACAGTAGTTTTTTCAGCGACTTAGCTGGCGATACAGACGTTATAAATCTGTCGGTTAAGCGAAAAAAGGTAGGTTTTCTCACCGATGGGCTGGATACGCAATTCGTTTTTGGCATCCGGATGGAGTAAGCGGAAATAAGAAAACAGATTGCCAGCATTATCATTAGGGAACGTTGTCACTGAAGCGACGGCAAAGGTAAAGAGGTCGTCTCCGACGCGACGCAGATCTTTTAAATAAATGTCGCGATAGAACATAGTATGTTTATTGCTTTGCTGACGAACATCATATTGCAGAGTAATACGCTGCATTTTAAAATCAATCACAATATCGCCAGTGACCGTTATCCCCTTCGGTACGATGTTGCTAATGGTTTTCGTTGTACACAAAAAATCGCCCACGTCAGGCTGGTAATCAGCATATTTCTTTAGCGCCTGTAGCCAGAACAGAGCGGAAACGAGTAGCAAGAATACGGTTAATATTCTTAATAACGTTCTTTGAGAGTAATACATTTAGGCTCCGCGGCGTTTAATTGATTAAGACATTGTACGAAGATATGAACGTCAGGGACTCTGATGTAATAGATATGACGGCCATTTTGCTTATAAACCGGCGTGGTCAACTCGGCGTATGCTTCAATAACATCATCATAGGAGGTTTTATCATCGCGAAGGGTATAAAAACGGTAGCCATCATGGGTAATCGGCTCTGCAAAATAGCGCTGGCGTTCCTGCCGGGATGCTAGTATCGCAGCCACCAAAAGTAACCCGGCCATGGCGAAAAAAAACCAGTCTTTAACACCCGCCTTCAACGGCGCGTTTGATGACGCCGCTGGCTGAGTTGCGTCAGGCGTTACCGGCTGACTTTCCGCCGCCAGGTCGTCTGTTTTTTGGCCACTATCAGGTTCAATCAGCGTGATGGGAACCACCAGCTCAACGCCGACCTTAGGGCGAGTAACCAGCGAGGAAGATTCTAAGCCGATTCTGGTGAATGAGTTGCGTAGCTGATTAAGCAATTTATAGTAACTGGCATCTGACACCACGACGCCCTTGCGCCCCCAGACCCAGGCAATCAGCTCATCTTTTTTGAATAATCCCTGATAAAAAGCCAGCAGCAAATTTCTTTCGGCTTCTGAAAGCGTCACCGTTTCTTCCGACCGCGACAGGGTCATACGCTCGCAATCAAAAATCACGCGATCATCGATAAGATACTTTTTTCCGCTCATAAATGATTGTGCCGTTTACTCACTGACGATCCTGTTCTGTTGCTGAACATCTTTATCAAGCCATACCATAAAATCGGCTGAACTCATCGGCCTGGCATACAGATATCCCTGAATATAATTCACCCCCTGATCCAGGATATAGCGCAGCTGGTGTTTCGAACTGACTCCTTCAGCAACAACCTGTAGCCCCAGATTTTGACTCAACGTGATAATGGTATCGAGGATCGGAACATCGCTGCCGCTGGTATCAATGGTGTTAATAAACGTGCGGTCGATTTTAAGGTAATCCGCAGGTAACTGTTGCAGATACGAGAGCGAACAGTAGCCGGTGCCAAAGTCATCAATGGCGATTTCTACTTGCTGACTCCGCAACAGCTCCAGTTTTGCCGACACCTTAGCCGGTTCAGCAATTAAACTCCGCTCAGTTAATTCCAGGATCAGCCCCAGTTTAGCCAGCCGTTCCTTTAGCGCCATCACATCGCTGACGAAATCGTCGCTAATAAGGTGCTCGGGCGCAATGTTGACGCTGATATAAAAGCCCTCCGGCACCTTCCAGCGACTGACATCCTTTGCAATTAAGTCAAAGAGATGACGGGTAAGCGCGACAATTTTGCCTTCATTTTCCGCAGCGGTGATAAAGATATCGGGAGAAATAAAACGGCCATGGGGCTGCGGCCAGCGTAATAATGCTTCTGCGCCGCCGCAGGCGCTGCGACCGACGTTAAAGACGGGCTGATAATGGACCTGAAATTCGTTGTTAGCGATCCCACGCTCAATTTCACGTCCCAACGATAAGCTCTTTTGACGCCAACGGCGGTACAGCAAAACAAACAAAAAAGAGAAGCAGAGCGAGAGCAGAATGAAGATTAACAAATTTTGCAGCCACCAGGCGGATAGCGTGGAAAAAGAGGTTTCTACCCGCAGATGAATATCACCGTTGGCCGAAGTAAAGCGCTGCGTCAGGAATGGCTTTTCACCGCTATCGACGCCGCTGACGATGGCATTACCGTTCCCCATCGTCAGCCTGAACACGGAGGATCTTTCCGCCGCCAGAATATCCATAAGTTCCTGGATATATTGTGAATCGACGATTGTAAAAACGGCTTTTTGCGCCGAGATTTTTTCCGCGTAGAGAATAACAGGCCGATCGGGTCCCTCTGCCATTCTTTTCGCAACAAGTATCATACGTTCAGGCAAAAGCGCAGGCAGCGTCAGACCGCTCAGTTGCGAAAAGGGCTGCCTTTTTTCCCCCGACACAAATGAACAGGTCATCTCTCCGTTTTCCAGAACGCCGATATCGCGAATATAGGGGGTAAAAGCCCGTGTTCGCGTCAGCGCATCCAGCATATCGGGACAGCGGCGGTTAACCAGCAGCGCGGCTTTCTTCGTCGCGCGCCAGGAAACGGCGGACATATCGGAACTGAAACGTAATAACGTTTTACCGCTGATGGAAATATCCTGCTTTAAAATCAGCGTACTGACGACAAAAGCAAGGGAAATCATAATTCCTAAAGGAATAAAGATGGACAACATTAGAAAGGATTTCTTTATTTTCAAAATGTTACCCTCTCATTACGCGCCTTTTACTTAATATGCCTTCCATCTTACCTTATTTATACTAACACAGGTCAGACATAGACAAAATTCAACGCGCAATAATACCCTTCAGTAACAATATATACAGCAACATTTATTCAATGATGACATTCCTGACCAGCCATTACTGTACGCGGCTAACTACGTCGCCCCCAGCGAGCCGGAACTAGTGGTACAGATATTATAGATACGGCGATTGAGGGAATACATATAGGTATTCTTGCCAATTTTAACCAGCTTAAGCTCATTCACCGTTCCGGGCTGTAGCAGACGCAGCCAGGAAAACATCCCTTCGGTGGTGTCTGCCGGGTATTTTTTGACCGAGTTTACTTTAAAAGTGAACGTCCTGACGCTGGTCCTGAGGAGTTTGGTGATATTAATATCCTGAAAAAACAATCTTTTCGGTCGCCCTTCCTTTTCCACCTTATAATGAATCGCCAGCCGTTCTGATTTCAGATTAAGGACAAACGTACCGCTCAGCTTCGTCTGCATTGGCGCAAGATAAACGATTGATTTCGATGTGCAGATGAAATCATCAACGACGACAGTATTGCGCCGGTTTTCCCATCGTAGCGCTATCGTCAATAAAATAAGCAACAGGATAAAGATAATGCTTATCGTCAGTATCGTTCTTTTATGGTCAGACATTTTGGCACCGCTGTTTCCACTGGATTTAAACATTGAAAGAAAATATTGATGTCAGGCTCCCGGACGTAGTAGATGTAGCGCCCGTTTCGTCGGTAAATTTTGAGCGTCATCGTCGTATATGCGTTAATCACTTCATTAAATGTGACTTTGTCTCCCTTCATTTTATAAAAGTGATAGCCATCAAACTCGCCGAGAGAGATAAACACCCCTTCCGCTTCATGTCGGGGTAAGGTGTGATAAAGACAGACCGCGACAGAAACAAGAAGCAAAAACAAGATACTGGCGGTCAGATACAGATATCTTCTGTCGGCATTTTTTAATGTCTGCGGCTCAGGCGAAAGATTAACGGGTTCAGCATCCGCAGTCGTATTATCCGGTGTTATCCGGGGCGCAGGCGTTTCATCAACCGGAGTCATTGGCACCGACAGCGATATGCCAACCCGCGGCCGGGTAACAATATCGGAAGCGAGCAGCCCGACGTTGCTGAAGCTATTTCGCAACTGATTAATCAGTTTGTAATAACTGGACTCAGAGACGCAGCCACCGCGACTTTTCCAGACGAAATGAATAATTTCTTCTTTTTTATAAAGCCCCTGCCAGAAAGCCAGCAGCAAATGGCATTCTGATTCCGAGAGTCTGACGACTTTATCTTCCTGAGTTAATGTCATTTTAACGCTATCAAATAGCACACGTTGATCTAACAGAAATTTCTTTGCGTTCATTGCCACCCTGTTCTGACTACATTATTCCATCGCTGACAATATTAACACGCTCTGAACAAAATTCATCCCCGCTGTAAAAGTGATTTCCCTCAGGAAGTTGCCAATAATAAACTCCGTTAAATTGCGTAAAAATTCAATTGCAGAATCAACAAGTTAAACACCTTACTTTTTCTGAATCGTCTAAACCATACTGGCGGAATATGCCAATGTCAAAGGGGTAAGAAAAAAGTAAGAGTTATTCAGATCGGCAGTCAATACTTTTCAGAATGTTTTCCCTAGACTCGCTCTTGTCACATTGACCGTGTGAACCATTTGCGTCAAACGGAGCAACATCACGCAGGAAAAGTGAACCTTCTGCACAGCTGCCCCGCCAACCAAATAAGCTGTAGACATTAACGTTATCAACCGTATTTCAGGGCAATAATGATTTGCGCCTGAATAAAAACGTAACTAAAGGACTAAATTAATCATGTTCAAAAAAAATGCCGTAACCCTGCTCGCCGCATCGCTTTTTATTTCAACCAGCGCGCTGGCGGCATCTGATAATACCATCACCTTCCAGGGCGAAGTGACCGATGAAACGTGCTCCGTAGCAATTAATGGCAATCAGGCGAAACCCGTCGTGTTATTACCTACCGTCAGTAGCAAAGATTTAACCCAAGACGGTGAAACCGCAGGCTAGGTTACTTTTGATATTGGCGTATCGGGTTGTATGGGCGACGTGGCGAAAACAACCAAAATTTCTACCGTTTTCGTCGGCAATCAGGTGACCAGTAATGGCAACCTGGGCAATACCGGTAGCGCTAAAAATGTTGAAGTCCAGCTTCTGGATACCTCTGATGCGGTTATTAATCTGACCAACGGTTTTACCGGTAATGGCGATCTGCAACTGGAAGCTGGCGCATCTGAAGCCAGCGCGACCTACACCGCGCAATATTATTCAACCGGTAAAGCAACGGCGGGCTCTGTGAAAGCGACGCTGCAATATTCCGTTTCATATCAATAACTGATGCTGAGCCTGGCGTAATGCCAGGCTATTTTAGGTTCTGATGGAGCTTTTGAGATGAAAAAGGATGTCCGGCTTTCAGGAATACGATGGCTGTTCGCTTTCTTATTTCTGTTTATCCCTCTCTCCTCGCTTTATGCCAGCGTGACAATCATCGGCAGCAGAATTATCTATCCCTCTGACGTCTCATCCGTCGATGTACAGCTAAAAAATAATGATGCGTTTCCGTATATCGTGGAAACGTGGTTTGACGATGGCGATATTAACGTTCGTCCGCAGGATCCCCGCTTAACGCCATTTATTACAACACCGCCGGTATTCAGAATACAGCCAAAGGCGGGCCAGGTTGTTCGCGTTGTTTTTACGGGTAAGAAACCCCTGCCGGAAGATCGTGAATCGGTATTCTGGTTCAATGCGCTACAGGTTCCGCCTTCAAATCTCGAGGGCACCTCGCAGCAAAATAAAATGCTGGTCATGCTGCGTACGCGTATAAAACTTTTTTATCGCCCCACGAATCTGGGCAGTCCGCGCGACCTGGGGAAAAAGTTACAGGTAAACGCGGTACATGACGCCAGGCATGGATATGGCATTCGCCTGACCAACCCCACGCCCTGGTTCGCCTCTGTCAGCAATATACAGGCTACGGTCAATCACGCCCCGGTTGAACTCGAAGCGGATATGGTTGCGCCCTTTTCCAGCCACTCTTTTTGGGCGCCGGGAAAAAAGATAAGTAAACCTCTCTCAGGAAAAGTCACCGTGACGTTGGTCAACGATCAGGGCGCAAGGATAAGCGAAGACTATGAAGTTACGCACAATTAATGCCGCACATTGCGGACTGGCTATTCTGCCTGCGCTGCTGTGTCCTGCCTCAGCGCTGGGCGAAGAGTACTATTTTGATTCGGCGCTCTTTCAGGGCTCGGCTTACGGCCAGAATATCGCCCGCTTTAATGAAAAAAATATCCTTGAAGGCGATTATCTGGTCGACGTGTATGTTAATGGCGAACTGGTTAAGTCTGGCGCCAACATTCGTTTTTCTCCTGCGCCTGACGGGCGGCAGACGCAACCCTGCCTGCCGCTTTCGGTCATGCAGGCGGCAAAGGTGAAAAACCTGCCCGACGACGACGCCAGTGTACCGTGCCGCGCTCTGAAACAGTGGCTCCCCCATGCCGACTGGCAGTTTGATAGCGCAACCCTGCAATTACGCTTAACCATTCCCATGACGGAACTGGTGCGTCAGCCACACGGTTATATTCCGCCATCGCAATGGGATAGCGGCGCGCTGGCGTTATTTCTGCGCCATAACACGAACTGGTCGGCAACCCACAACAGCGACAGCCATTCACATTACCAGTACCTCTGGAGCGGCATCAATGCGGGCACCAACCTCGGACTCTGGCAGTTACGTCACCAGGGAAACCTGCGCTATGCGAAAAGCGATTACAGCGGTAGCGCCTACCGCTACAACAGTGTCCGTACCTGGGTACAGCGACCTTTCGCCTCCACCAACGCACTGATGACGCTGGGCGACGCGTACACTGACTCCAGCCTGTTTGGCAGCCTCTCTTTTAACGGCATTAAATTTGCAACGGACGAACGGATGTGGCCGCAGGGTAAACGCGGATATGCCCCGGTAGTGCAAGGCGTTGCGGCCAGCAGCGCGCATGTGGTGGTGAAACAGCTGGGGAAAGTCATCTATGAAACCAACGTCCCCCCAGGACCTTTCCTGATAGACGACCTTAATAACACCCGTTATCAGGGCGATCTGGACGTTGAGGTCATTGAAGCAAGCGGCAAAAGCGCGCGCTTTACCGTGCCCTACTCCTCTATACCCGATTCAATCAGGCCAGGAAACTGGCGCTATTCCGTTGCGCTCGGCAGAGTGCGACAGTATTACGACATTGAAAATCATTTCCTGGAAGGGACGTTACAGCGTGGCGTAAATAACAATCTGACCGTTAATGTCGGCTCACGCATCGCAAAAGATTACCAGGCATGGCTGGCTGGCGGCGTCTGGGCGACGAGCTGGGGGGCGTTCGGTATGAATTCCACCTGGTCGAACGCGCGGGTGGAAAACCAGCAACGGCAGCAGGGCTGGCGGGCAGAGCTGAGTTACAGTAAGACCTTCACCACCGGCACCAACCTGGTGCTGGCGGCCTACCGCTATTCCACCAGCGGCTTTCGCGATTTGCAGGACGTTCTCGGCGTGCGCCGACAGGAAGAGACGGGCATCCATTACTACTCTGATTCCCTGCATCAGCGAAACCGTTTATCCGCCACCGTCAGCCAGCCGTTAGACCGTTTTGGCAGCCTCAATCTCAGCGCCAGTACCGCTGACTATTACAATAATCAGTCGCGTATCAGCCAGTTACAGTTAGGCTACAGCAACCAGTGGCGCGGGATCAGCTACGGTCTGAATCTCGCCCGACAGCGCTCAAGCTGGGATTATGACCGCTTCTACCACAGCGTTTATGAACCGCACGATGCCAGCAGGCATGAAAAATATACCGAGACCACGCTAGCGTTTAACGTCTCGGTGCCGTTTGACTGGGGGCAGAACCGTTCAACCGTCGCCATGAACTATAACCAGTCCCGGCAAAACCGTTCGACAACCCTTTCCATGACCGGAACCAGTGGCAAAAACAGCGATCTGTCCTGGTCGGTGTATGGCGGCTATGAAGATTATCGCAACAGCGACGATGACGCGGCGGCGACCTTTGGCGGTAACCTTCAGCAGAACACTCGATTTGGCGCCGTTCGCGCCAGCTATGATCAGGGCGAAAACTACCGCCAGGCCGGACTTGGGGCGTCGGGTACGCTGGTTCTGCACGCTGGCGGCATCACGGCTGGCCCATACACCAGCGAGACTTTCGCGCTGATCCAGGCGGACGGCGCGCAGGGCGCAGTCGTGCAAAACGGTCAGGGGGCGGTGATTGACCACTTTGGCTACGCCATTCTGCCGTCATTATCCCCTTACCGCACCAATAACATCGCGCTTGATACGCGCAAAATGCGCGCCGACGCAGAGCTGGCGGGCGGCAGCAAGCAGGTTGTTCCTTACGCTGGCGCTATCGCCAAAATCACCTTCGCCACCATCAACGGTAAGGCCGTACTCATTAATGTAAAAATGCCGGACGGCGGCATTCCGCCGATGGGTGCGGAAGTGATCAACGGCGAAGGCGCGAACGTCGGCATGGTCGGACAGGGTGGGCAAATCTACGCCCGTCTCGCCAATCCTTCCGGTAGCCTGCTGGTACGCTGGGGCAAAGGGATTAACCAGCGCTGTCGGGTCGCGTATCAGATCGATCCTCATGCCGCAGCCAACGTTCTTCATTTAAATCAATTATGTGAGAAGGAATAGCAGATGCTTTATATTCCCCGGACGCTTTTGCTCATTTCCGGCCTGCTACTTAACGCGCCGTTATGGGCAAACTGCATTAAAGTGACCAGTAATGCCGACCTGTCCGCCGCGGCGATTAACGCCGGCTACACGGCCAAAAACTGGACCGGCGCCTACGACACCAACACCGGCAAGCTCGGCCTTCCTTCTGTTGTCAGCGTCAGCGGTAACGATAAGTTTCAACCTCCCGGAACCGTGCTCGCCAGCGCGGTGGGCAACTTTATGACCGCGGCGGTCCAGTCCCCCTATGGCAACCAGCAGGTCCTTTTTCGCTGCGATCTTGCGGATGCGGGAAAGTTATATGAACTTTATTCCACCAACGGTGATAACGCCTTTACAGGAGGTTTTGACGTACCGGAGCTTCCGGGCGCCTATTTTGACGTTGAGCGTAATGTTGCGGTACGGATGACCAATCTGAGCACCGGGGAATATTACAGCCGCTACTGGAAGCAGCGAAAGCTGACCGCGGACAGCTGGTTTCAGGATGAAAACTATATCTACATTCCCGCCAGCGCCTTCAGTAATGTGCTGTACGAAATGGTACGGATTAAGGCAATCACCTATTACGTCTATTCAGATGCAAGGAATCTGGACACCTATTCCCAGCCGCGCGGCTATATCGCCTTTAAAGGCCCCGGCCTGCTGACGGATAAAATCAGTGGCGGGATGGATCACCGCACTAACTATTACGGCTGGCCTGACGAGTGGCCCGGCGCGTGGAGCAGCTACATGGACGTGACGTATGTCAGAGGGGCGCTATGTAAGGTTAAAGATTATCCTGCGGTGGTAAAAATTCCGCCGATTACGGGACGTGCGCTGATGTCCGGCACCAGCAGCCAGGCCTCTTTCAGGCTGAGCCTTGAATGTGAAACCGGGGCGATATCCGGGACGGGCAACAGTGGCACAAACGTGGCGATGGGCTTTATGGTCAACCAGCCCATCGCTGTCGCCGCCGCGCAAAAGCTCGGTCTGACCACCTCAGGCGGTGGGCTGACCTGGCTGCTGGATAACCACTACGGCGCAGACGGCAGCATTAAACCGATTAAGGGCGAAGGCGCGGCGCCAGCGGTCGCTATCGACGCCTCCGCGCTCGGCGGCATGTATGCTAACCGTATTCGCCTGACCTCCACCGAGAGCGGCGTGGGGGTCAACCTGGGGAACCTGAATGCCCGCCAGGGGGACATCACCCTCAACGCGGCGGGTAAGCTGGTGCTGAAAAACAGTCTCGCCAGCGGCAACACCACCGTCACCGCAGCAAACGTCACGCTCAGCGGTGATAACAAGGCTGGCGGCTCTCTCGCGGTTAGCGGGAAAAACGCGCTGACGCTGGAGCAGTCACGCCTCGCGGCGGATAAAAATTTGTCTCTCGCCTCTTCCGGGCAGATTGTGCAGAATGGCGGTGAACTGACCGCCGGACAGAACGCCGCGCTTAGCGCGCAGCGTCTGACGCAAACGTCGGGCGCGGTGAACGCCGCCGGAAACGTGACCCTCTCAGCCCACGAGGACGCCACCCTGAACGGCAGCACCGTCGCCGGGCAATCTCTTGCCATCAGCAGCGGCAGTCTGCATAACAGCGGCACGCTGGCCGCCGGTACGGATGCCACGCTGAACACGGGGATATTCAGCAACACCGGCGCCGTCCAGGGTAACAGCCTGAAGGTCGCCGCCAGCGACCTCAGCAGCACAGGCAGCCTGAAAAGCGCCACTACCCTCGACATCTCGGCCCGCAACGCCACGCTCTCCGGTGAGACGAGCGCAAAAGGTAAAATTAACGTTTCCGCCACCGACAGTCTTAATCATCAGGGCAGGCTGATTGGCGACGATACGCTGACGCTAAAGGCGGCGCAGATTCACAACAGCGGCACGCTCTCGGCAAAACAGGGGCTTACCGCTCAGGCTGAGTCGCTGACCGCCAGCGAAAAATCGGTTATCCACAGCGACGGAAACCTGTCGCTGAACAGTACCGACATCACCCTTGCCGGCGAAACCAGCGCGAACGGCGCGGTTATGTTAAAAGGGAAAAGCCTGGCAACGACAGCCGCTGCACAGACGCAGGGCAACAGCGTCAGCGTGGAGGTACAGAACGCGCAGCTCGACGGTACGCAGGCAGCAAGGGAAAGCCTCACGCTGAAGGCTGGCGGTAGCCTGCGCCACGCCGGGAAATCCTCAGCGTCAGTGCTGAACGCTGAAAGTGAAAATTTCAGCAACAGCGGTACGCTCACGGCCTCCGCGCTTTCGCTCAACGGCCCCACGATCGTCAACAGCGGTCTGCTGCACGCTGAACAGACGCTTTCGCTGGTCACTCGTCTGCTGGATAACCGTAGCAGCGGCGTACTCTACAGCCCGGCGGCGTTGTCCCTGACGCTACCCGAACTGAAAAACGCAGGCATCATTACCAGCGATGCCGCCCTTACCCTCGCCGGTAACCAGTTGACGAACAGCGGGGAGATAAGCGCCGCGGCGCTGTCGCTGGATTACGCTACGCTGGATAACCACACCGGCGGCCTGCTGCTGGCGCAGAGCGACAGCCGCATTACGGCGCAATCGCTGTCCAGCGCAGGCACTATTGCCGGTAATACGCTGACGCTGACTGCGGATCATCTCACCAGCGCCGGTCTGTTACAGGGCGATGCTTCTCTGTCATTAACCACCGGGATGCTGGATTTACTCGCCGGATCGCGCACGCTGACGGGCGGAAATCTGGCGCTTTCCGGTAGTACGTTAGCCACCAGCGGCCAGCTTCAGGGGCAGAACGTCAGCGTTCACACCCACGACTGGCAGAATAGCGGTAGCCTGCTGGCAACGGATTCTCTTGATATTTCCGCAGCCGGAACCCTTGGCAACAGCGGCGAACTTATGAGCCAGCGCAACGCCACGCTGGCGACGGGGACAACCGACAACCGCGGCAGCCTGCTGACCGCAGGCGATCTTTCGCTTAGCGGGGAGACGCTTCGCAACAGCGGTACGATTCAGGGGAACCGTGTTACCGCTCATCAGAACAGTATTACCAACGGCGGAACGTTTACCGGGATCGCTGCGCTGACGCTCGCCGCCCGACTCGAGATGGCTGCGCCGCTACTTTCACTGGTGAATGAATCTTCGGGCTCGCTGCTGACGGCTGGCGATTTAACAGTTACTGCCGGCGATCTGCGCAACGCGGGGCAATGGCAAGGGAAACAAGTCGTTGTCCATGCGCAGGCGCTCGCCAACAGCGGCGCGATCCAGGCGGCAGAGTTGCTGGATGCGCAGATCGGCAGCACTCTTACCGGCACATCCGGCAGCAAAATCACCTCAAACGGTGAGCTGGCGTTGTCTGCTTTGACGCTTGCGAACAGCGGGCAGTGGATAGCGAAAAACCTGACATTACATTCTGATACGCTGACCAACAGCGGCGAAATCACCGGCGTTGACGGGCTTGCGGTCACGCTGAATCAGGATCTGAATAATCAGTCTGGCGGTAAACTGTTGAGCGCAGGCGCTCTGACACTCAGCGCGGGCAGCGTCGCCAACGCCGGACAACTACAGGGTAAAACGACCTCCGTCACCGCAGGGCAACTGACCAACAGCGGTCGTGTCCAGGGCGAAGCGCTGACGCTGAACGTCGCCAGCGGATTGAGCAACCGCGCCAATGGCGTACTGCTGAGCCAGGATACGCTACAGGTTTCAGCAGCGACGCTAAATAATCAGGGCACCGTCCAGGGCGGCGGTGAATCCACGTTGAAGTCCGGCACCCGCCTGGAAAACGACGGCAAAATTCTCTCGGGCAGTAAACTCACGCTGACCACGCAGGAACTGAAGAACAATAGCGGCGGGCTGATCCAGGCCGTCGCCCTACTGCTGGATGCGGCGAACGCGGTGAACAGCGGACGCCTGCTGGCGGCCGGTAATGCAGAGCTGCGCGGCGCTTCGCTTAATAACAGCGGCACGCTTCAGGGCACGGATTTGCTGGTGAATTACCGCAACGTCACCCACAGCGGAACGGCGCTGGGAACGACCGCTCTCACCGTTAATGGCGACACGCTGGCACAGAGCGACGCGGGTCGTCTGTACAGCGCGGGGAGTTTGCTGCTGGATATGCGCGACTTCAGCGGGCGCGGCCAGGTAGTGGCGCTGGGGGATGCCACCCTGAAACTGGTTAACGCGCTCACCAACAGCGGCACGCTGGCCGCTGGTAAAACGCTTTCCATTACGTCGCAAAATGCGATCGCCAACAGCAAAGTCATACAGGGCAATAGCGTTAATCTCAGTGCGGGCGGAGCGTTCACTAATAACGGAACGCTCACCACCGGAAACGGCAGCAGCGCCTTCAGCGCGCAGAGCCTGCTGCTCAACGCGTCCGGCTCGCTGCAGGCAGGCGGCGATGTGAGCCTGACCAGCCGGAGCAATATCACCGTCAACGGTTTTACCGGGACGGCAGGCAACCTGACGATGAACGCCGCAGGCACGCTGCTTAATAGCGCGCTGATTTACGCCGGAAACAATATGAAGCTGTTTGCCGACCGGCTGCACAACCTTCACGGCGATATCCTGGCGGGTAATAGCCTGTGGATGCAGAAGAATGCGGCGGGAGGGGCGAATACGGAAGTTATTAACCGTTCGGGCAATATTGAGACTACGCGTGGCGATATTGTCATTAACACGGGGCATTTGCTGAATACCCGTGAAGGTTTATCCGCCAGTACCACCACTACCACTCAACCAGTCATTGCGGGTATTGGACAGCCCACTCTCAGTCTTCATTATTTACAGCTTCCTGACGGAAGTTACGGATATTACACCACCAAAGAGTACAAAGAAGCGGGCGGTGGATGTGCCGGGGCAGATGGCGGATGCAGCGTATGGACAGAAACAACCTATCACTATGCGCCCTTTGAGGCGTATGCGACACAAAAGTTTGTTTTGAATGAAACCCGCACAGAGGTTTCCAGTCACGGTGATAGTGCCCGTATCGCGTCAGGCAGAAATATGTCTGTCACGGCCAGCCTGCTTGAGAACCAGGCCAGTAACATGCTGAGTGCAAACAACCTCTCACTTCAGGGAGGGGAACTGAACAATCAAAGTTGGCAAAATAGTGTCACCTCTGATGTTTTGGTTTACCGGTATGAAGGGAAATATGCTCAGTACGCTATTCCTGAGGGGGGATTAAGTAACTCTGAGAACAAGTATCAGAAATATGCCCAGGGTATTCGCTTTACTCTTCAGGGACATGAGACACAGACAGAGCAGGGAGCACTGTACCGTGCCGTTATTCAGGCGGGCGGTAATGTTACTGCTGATTTTACCCGGAATATCAGCAATACCACGACGATCTCTGATGCAGGGCAAATCAGCAACACCATAACTGCCCCGTCGCTGAATACGTTAAGTCAGCAGAACATTAGCGGTGGCCTCACTCAGACAGCATTGCAGGACGCAAGCACTGTGATGGTCGGTTCCCCGCAATGGATTGATGAAGTCTCCGGTGCACTGAAGAATATTGCCGACGGTTCGTCACTTTCCAATCAGAACGGCAACAGCGGCAGCTACCCCCTGCCCTCCGGAAACAATGGTTTCTTTGTTCCGTCAACCGATCCCGATAGCCCCTATCTGATTACTGTAAACCCGAAGCTGGATGGTCTTGGCGATCTGGACGGCACTCTGTTTAACGGCCTGTATGATCTGCTCGGGGTGAAGCCGGGTCAACCGCCCCGTGAAACGGATAGCCGCTGGACCGATGAACAGCAGTTTCTCGGCTCATCCTATTTTCTTGACCGTCTTGGCCTGAAGCCAGAGAAAGAATACCGCTTCCTCGGCGATGCGGCGTTCGATACACGATATGTATCAAATGCGATGCTGAATCAGACCGGTTCACGTTATATCAACGGGCTCGGTTCAGACCTCGAACAGATGGAGTACCTGATGGACAGCGCGGCATCTCAGCAAAAAGGTCTTGGACTCACCTTCGGCGTGGCGCTGACCGCGGAGCAGGTTGCCGGTCTGTCCGGCAGTATTCTGTGGTGGGAAGCGGCGACCATTAATGGCCAGACCGTGATGGTGCCGAAGCTGTATCTCTCGCCGCAGGATGTAACTATCCATAACGGCAGCGTAATCAGCGGCGATAACGTGCAGCTTGCCGCTGGCGCTATCACCAACAGCGGCGGCACGCTGACCGCACAGAACGACCTTTATCTGGATGCGGCCAACAGCATCAGCAACCTGAACGCGGGGCTGATCAACGCGGGCGGCAATCTGAACCTGAGCGCCATAAGCGATATCAACAATATCGGCTCTGCTATCAGTGGCAAAAGCGTCGCGCTGGAAAGTGTCACCGGCAGCATCAATAACATTACCCGTACGCAGCAGTGGAATGCGGGCAGTAATGGCCGCTATGGTAGCGTGCATATCAGCGGCACGGACACCGGTCCGGTGGCGAACATCAGCGCCACAGACTCACTCTCACTGGATGCCAGGAAGAACATTAATATCACCGGGGCGGAAGTCTCGTCTGGTAATTCTCTGGGAATGTCCGCGGGGAATGATATCAACATTGCGGCGAATCAGATAAGCGAGAGCAAAAGTCGCTCCGGTTTCTGGTATACCAGTGATAACAGCTCATCATCAGTCTCCACGAAGGGCAGCACTGTCAGCACAGGCGGAGATCTGGTGATGGTTGCAGACAATAATATGAACGTCACCGCCTCTTCTGTCTCCGCAGGTAACAGCGCCCTACTCTCTGCGGGCAACGACCTGAACCTGAACGCGGCGCGTGAAGCTGAAAACCATCGTAACGGCAGGTCTGAGCGCCACGAAAGTCATGCCGCCGTTTCCACGGTCGCTGCCGGGGAAAATCTCACTCTTGCCGCTGGTCATGACGTTAACAGCCAGGCCGCGGGGATTGCCGCAGAAAACAATGTCGTCGTTCAGGCCGGACGGGATATAAACCTGCTGGCGGAGGCGGCAACGGAAGGCAATAGCTACACGGCGAAGAAGAAAAAAGAGATCAATGAGTCCGTTCGTCAGCAAAGCACCGACATCACCGCTGGCGGTAACGTCACCGTCGTTGCCGGACGGGATGTGAATGCCCAGGCTACCGATATGTATGCTTCTGGCGACGCCGCGGTGGTGGCCGGACGGGATATCACCCTGACGACCGCTACCGAAAGCGACTACGAGTACCGGGAGAAGAAAAAAACCTCCGGCGGTATGTTCAGTAAGAAAACCACCCACACCATCCATGAGGAAAGCCATACCCGCGAGAAAGGCACGCAGCTTTCCGGTGAAAACGTGACGCTCAGTGCAGGCAACAATCTGATGGTGCAGGGTTCATCCGTCGCCGCTGAACGCGATGTAGTACTGAAAGCCGGCAACGACGTAACGGTGGAGGCTGCCACCAACACCGACACCCACTACGATATGAAGAAGACGAAAAAATCCGGCATCTTCAGCAGTGGTTCGGGCCTCGGCGTCACTATTGGTTCGCAGTCGACAAAAACGATCCGCCAGGGCGCGGAAACCACCCAGAGTGACGCGCGCAGTATGGTGGGTACTTCCGGCGGTAACGTCATCATCAGCGCCGGAAATCAGGTCACGCTGAGCGCCGCCGACGTGATTGCCGGACGGGCACAGGACGATACCACCCGTACCACCGGGCATATCGATATCACCGGCAGCGATATTGCCGTGATCCCCGGACGGGACACCGTGACTGAATCAGTGAAGCACGAAAGTCAATCTTCCGGCATTACGGTCAGCGTGAAGACGCCGTTTGAAGATACCGTGCGTAACGTGCGTGACACTGTTCGTGGAAAAGACGGCAGCGGCAACAGCACCGTGAATAAGGTGAAATCGCTGAGTGCGGAAGGCGCCGCCGTTGCCCTTGATGGTCCCGGGCAGATGGTTGCCGTGTCCGCAAGCCGCAGCAAGTCATCCTCCGAATCACACTACGAGGGCGAGTTTAACAGTGGCAGCAGCCTTGCCGCCGCAGGCAATATCCAGATGACCGCCACCGGCAAACAGGGTGACGGCAGCGGGGATATTCTCATCGCCGGGAGCCAGGTTAATGCCGGAGAAGCGGCTATCCTGGATGCGAAGCGCGACGTTAACATCACCACCTCGACCGACAGCGAGCGCTACAGTAACAGCAGTAAATCCAGCGGCTGGAACATCACCAATGAGATGCCGACCGCCGGTAGCGCCACTCGCGCCACCCAGGGAAGTGGTAAGCACGGCAACCAGCTGCTGCCGGGCGGGATGAACCACTCGCAGGATAACAGCAGCGGAACGCGCACCACAGAAAATGCGTCGGTCATTCAGGGTTCTGATATTTATATCAACAGCCGTGAAGGCAGCGTAAAAATCAGCGGTAGCCAGCTCACCACCACGGATGATCTGATACTGTCGGCGACTAAAGGTAACATCAACGTTACTGCCGGACGCGATACCTCCCACAATGAGAGCAGCGGCAGCAGTAAAACCCTCGGTACGCTGGGTGGCGATGGTTACAGCGCCACGGCCGGTTACAGCCGGGAGCAACACAGCAGTCGTGATGATGCCGCTACTGAAAGCGGGCAGCGCAGCCAGTTAACGAGTACAAGCGGCAATATTATTGCGCAGGCCGGGGGCGATCTCTCCCTGTCAGGAACCGATGTCAGCGCCGGTAAATCGGTGTCACTCAGCGGCGAGAGCGTGCTGTTTGACGTAAGCCGCGATACCCGTGACGGGGAAGCGCACAGCAACAGTTCACAGTACGGCGTGACCGCTGCGGCTGGCGGCTGGGCGGTTGATGCCGCTAAAGCGACGGAAACGGCTGCCCGCAGCGCTGAAAACGGCGATGACCCACGGCTGACCGCGATCAGAACGGGACAGGCTGGCGCCACCGCAGCGCAGGGCGCGCTGTCTGACAACTCCGTCATCAAAGGCAAGGTATCTGTTACGGCGGGCTCTTCCTCGCAGGAGAGTGCATACCACAGCACTGTTACGCAGGGCACCACCATTCGCGCGGGTGAGAATGTCACCGTTAGCGCCGGTAACGATATTGTCGGTCAGGGCGTACAGATTGACGGCAAACAGGTAACGCTTGATGCGGGGCGCGATATTCTGCTCACAGCCTCGAAGAACACGAACAGTCAGGAGAGCAAAAACAGCGGCAATCAGTTCAGCGTCGGCGCTGGTGTAAGCCTGATCGGCTCGCAGAACGGCATCAGCGTTGAGCTGGGGGCCTCGCAGCAAAAGGGGAAAGAAAACAGCCGCTCGCAAAGCAACGCGAACAGCGTCATCCATGCTGAAGAACAGCTTACGGTGAACAGCGGACGTGACACCACCCTGCAAGGCGCTGAACTGGAAGGCAATCGCGTGGTGGCAAACATCGGACGGGATCTGACCATCAGCAGCGTTCAGGATACCGCATCTTACGACAGCAAACAGTCGTCGTCCGGCGCGGGCCTCAGCCTGTGCATTCCGCCGCTGTGCTATGGCGCCTCCTCTGGCAGCCTGAACGCCTCAGGTGAAAATGTCACCCAGCGTGGCAAAAGCGTGACCGACCAGAGCGGTATTTACGCCGGTAACGATGGCTTCGATATCACAGTTGGTAACCACACCCAGCTTGATGGCGCAGTTATCGCTTCCACTGCGGACAGCGATAAAAACAGGCTGGATACGGGAACGCTCGGCTGGACGGATATCCGTAACGAAAGCCATACCTCCGGTGACAGCTACGCTGTGGCGATTTCAGGCAGCGCCGGAGGCAGTGGAAACGCTGAAAACCGTAACGTGGTTCCGGCTATCGGTACCGGCCACGCTGAAGAGAACAGCAGCGGAACCACCTCATCCGCTGTCAGCGACGGCACCATCATCATCCGTGACCCGGCCAGCCAGAAACAGGATATCGCCAGCCTGAGCCGGGATACGGACAACGCTCACCACGGCGTGGACGTGAACGGCGACGTGCAGAAGGTGCAGGATAACCTTGCGGTACAGAGCGAAGGCGCCGCGCTGGCGACCTCCGCACTGGACGCATACGGCAGGTATGCGGAGACGAAGGCCCGGGAAGCCAATGCGGCGCTGGAAGCGAAACTCACCGCAGAAGGTAAGCTTACCGGCAGCATGACCGCCGCAGAGCGTGAAGCCACGCTGAAGGCACATCCTGATTATCAGGGGACCGACTACGGTCCGGGGAGTGAATACTGGACGAAGGGCAGCGCGGCTGCCGGACTGCTGGCTGGTGCGCTCGGCGGCAACCTGAAGGCGGGCGCTGCCGCAGGCGCGGCTCCCCTGCTCGCCACGCTGGTGAAAGAGCAGAAAGACCCGGCCATCCGCGCGGCACTTCACGGGATTGTGGCCGCCGCGCTGACGCAGCTGAGCGGCGGCAGCGGTTCTGATGGCATGAAGGCCGGCGCTGTTGGCGCCATCACCGCATCGACAATGACCGACCGTCTGGTCAGCGCACTGTATGGCAATAAAGATATCAGCGAACTGACGGCGGATGAAAAACGTCTGGTCAGCAGTCTGGTCACGATAGCGGGCGGACTGGCAGGCGCAGCGGTGACGGATGGCGAACTGTCCATGGCGGCGCTGGCGTCAAACTCGGCGAAGGTGGAGGTGGAGAATAACTCGCTGGCCGGGGATAAGGCCAGGGAGTCAGTAAAAGAAAGCGCCGAATGGTGGAAAAAGCAAATCAGGGACAAGCTGGGTGAAAACACTGCTTCCCAACTCGCCAATGGTCTGGTTAATCTGGCCAGTGAAACCGGCGATCTGGCGATGCTGGGCGGCGATACAGCGTTTGATGTTGTGGCGGCGTTAGCAGCCTGTGCCACCGGAGACAGTTACTGTAGTCAGGCGAAAAGTGATATCGCCAAGAAGGATGCAGCAGCGGCGAATGTGCTGAATGGCATCATGAATGGCGATGCGTGGGAGGGTATTAAATCCACAGCCGTTAAGGCGGCCAATGGCGATCAAAAGGCGCTGGAGAATGTTGCAGGAATAATATCTGGTGCTTTTATACCAGCGAAGCTTCTCCCTTCCGGAAGCTCAACGGCAAAAGTTATTGTTAAGCCCGTTGAGCCTAAGGGCGGAGCCGGTGGAAACTGGAATGTGCTGGATGAAATAGTTGATCCAAATGTGGTGAAACAATCAACACCAACAGGTTGTGGCGGTGCTTGCGGTGAAATGATGCTGAAAGACAGGAATATCTTTGTTGATCAAACTCAAATAGGCACTGGACTGAAAAGCCCTGAACAGTTAGCTAGAGATTTGGCCAAAAATAGTGGAAGTAGCTGGAGTGGAGGATTTGTTGGTTTTGAAGCCTATGATGCTTTGAATAAAACCGGTTCATGGAGTGCAATGATGTGGGATCAAGGTAGCAAAATTGGACATTGGGTTGTTGTTAAGGGCACTGATAGTAAAGGAAATGTATCTATCTATGATCCGTGGAAAGGAACCAGTTATAAAATGACAGATAAAGAATTTAAGGGAACCTGGAATGGAAATGCCGTCTTCAACCAGTAACTCATTATATATAAATGATATTTTATATTCAGAAGAGGATAGGAAAGTCATTTTGTATTTTAGCTGTATTGATAATAAAGAAATTTTCTCGGCTGAAGTGAAAAAAGTTGGGGAGATAAAGTTGGTCAGTTCTGACGAGTTGTACTCGTTCTTAATGAAGTTCATGCCTTATGAACCTTCAATTTTTAATAAGTTGCATAAAATAATATGGGATTATATTGAAGGTCGGGAAGTAATCTTCCCGATCCAGTTAGTTCCCTGAATAGCAGTAAGATCCGGCACATCGCCGGTATCGTTCAGCGCCCCCCGGAAATGCCTTGATCCACTGGATCATCTTGGGCCGGTTGACGCCGGCAACGCTTAAGCCCTCGGCGCAGCCGTACAGCTCGCGGGTGTTCTGGGTGGTGATAATGATGCAGTCCGGCATCACCCTAATCTTAATCGGCATGCCGTCGGTAAATCCCGCCAGCGGTATCCACTCGCCGCGTAAAAATATCGCGTTATGTACGGCCCGGCTGTAGAACTCGCAGCGGGTGGTCGGTTGCGGCGCTTCAGTTGCTACCGCTTTATCCTGTGGGCCTCAGAGCGCGGGGTGAACTACGCCGCTGAAGTGACGCGCCGGTGCTGGAGCGCTACCAGCGTTATCTGTTCCAGTATCGTAAGGCGAACGGGAAGCCGTTAAGCACGCGGACGCAGCGCACTGCGTTGCAGCCGCTTCAGGTGTGGTTCCGCTGGATGACGAAGCAGAATCTTATCCTGGCGAACCCGGCGGCGGACCTTGAGTTGCCGAGGCTGGAGAAGCGGTTGCCGCATCATATCCTGAGCGTGGAGGAGGTGGAGCAAGTGCTGGCGCTAAGGGCTTCACCTCGCCCCCGCCCCAACCCCGCTGCATCTGGCTTCGGCGGTTCGACACCGGCGCTTCCTGTGAGGATGGAGAGCCGCCTTCCATGCGCCTGAGGGCGCATCGGGGAGCGAGTCAAAAACTCCAGTGCGGTTAGTGAGATAAGCAATGGCAGCGGGTGACGCCGCTGCTATGATGCGGGGTGTGCAGGCCGGAAGGCCAAGGCGGGGCGGTAGCGTGTCGTGGTCGAAAAGTGCGTATCGGGGCATCGGGCATCGGTGGTCGGTCATCAAAACGCACAGGGAAAAAGTCGTTGTAACTTGCTGAACACGCTGGAAAAATCTCTCTTCGTCGCCGGACTTCGTAACGGATAAAGTTGTTGTGGAGAATAACTCGCTGAGTGGTGACCAGGCCCGTGAAGCGGCGGAACAGGCTACTGAATCCCTGAAAAATCAGGTAAGAGACAAACTGGGTGAAGGTACAACCTCGTCCATCGCAAACGGTATTATCAATGCCCTTGCTGATACCGGTGATGCAGCGTTAGGCTCAGCAGATTACGTAGCGGATGCGGCAATGGCGCTGGCATCATGCGCTGTGGGTGACAGCTATTGCAGCAAAGCGATAAGCGACCTGGCCGGGAAAAATCAGGCGGTGGCGGATACCGTTACCGCGCTGATGCAGGGTGAAACCTGGTCTACAGTTGCGGACACAGTTAAACAGGCTGCCGGAGGAAATCAGGCAGCGCCGGAAGCCACAGGCGGGTTACTGGCAGGCATTATGTTGCCAGGGAAGAAAGTACCAAGTCCAGCGACTCGAATTGAAACAATGTTAAAAACTGAGAAAAACTGGGAAAGTGCTCGAAATAAGGCGTTAAATATTGTGGGTAATTTAGGTGCTGACTCTAAGCCTGTAATTGGGCGGTTAGAAGTGAGTGCTGGGAATGGAAAAATAATTGGACGTCAATCTAATGATGATAAGGTTGGTTGGCGTGTTGATTATGATCCTGAAAAGGGAACGCACATCAACGTATGGGATTACTCTCAAGGGAAAGGGCCGGGCAAAGCAGTCAAGCAGGTTATACCATTTGAAGGTAATGAAAAAGCGTTTGAAACCATATTAAAACAGTTGAATAGGTAGAAAAATGACTTTATTTGATGAGTGTAAAGAGGCCCTTAGTGCTGATTTCGAAGTGCTTGAAGGTCAGAAAGAGAAGGATGCGCTTAATATTTTGCATAAATTCCCATTTATTAATGGGAATTTATTATGGGATAATTTTAACTATTCAGATTACGAAGATATAAATCATCTCATATCCGATTATTATAATAAAAATCATGATGTTTTCGTTTTTGTGGATAACATTAACATTCCTATTTTTAGAACTAACCTAGTATTGGTTGCTGAAAATATTTATGACGTTACAGCTTTATCTCCTAAATTGTTCATTTTTAACAATGAGTTGATATTACAACCTCTATTTCCAACAGACATAATTCGTCTAGGTATAAAGAATTAGAGATATATTAAATTCCGGCGTTAACACCGAGATTTTTTTTACCCGTCAGCCCCTGACCGGCTCGATCACAAGTCGTCCCAGTTCCACGCTGACCATAACCGGCGTGTCGGTACTGAATCCCGCCTCCGCCAACCAGTTCCCCCTTCAGGCGTAGGCCAGGGCTGATGGGATAACAAGTGGTTATGCGGGTACATGATCTTTAACAGCGTCGGGGAAAAGGGAAAACAGGGAGCAAAAACGCGTATCGGGGCGTTGTGTCCGGTTCAGCGAAATGTACCGGGAAAAGTGGTTATAACCTGCTGAGAGGACATGGAAAACCCTAGTCCGGCGGCCGGGTTCGCAACGGAAGACGTTGTTGTTGAGAATAACTCGCTGAGTCCTGGAGCAGGAGATATCGGTTTCTGGTTAGGTAAAACATCAGACTGTGACGTCACTTGTAAAGCTAACATTGCAAAAGGAGTTGCAGAGGGAAACTTGATTGTCGCAGGTGGTGTAACCATCGTTGCTGCTACCACTGAGGTTGCTATTTTAGCAAGGGCAACTCTTGCAGGATGCCAATCCGCGCCTGTAGTTTGTCTGAACGAAGCAGGTATAATGGTAGCGGAATCGGCAGTACCGGGCGGTGTTGGTGCCGGTGGTGCAATAGGGATAGGCAAGACTGCATCAGAAGCAGCGGCTGCCAAAGCCGAGGCTCTGGCTGTTAATGCACTGAAAAATACAGGAAAGTCGACAACTCTTGTTAAAAGCTTAGGAAATGTCAGGCTTTGTTGAATAAATCGAACTTTTGCTGAGTTGAAGGATCAGATCACGCATCCTCCCGACAACACAGACCATTCCGTGGCAAAGCAAAAGTTCAGAATCACCAACTGGTCCACCTACAACAAAGCTCTCATCAACCGTGGCTCCCTCACTTTCTGGCTGGATGATGAGGCGATTCAGGCCTGGTATGAGTCGGCAACACCTTCATCACGAGGAAGGCCCCAGCGCTATTCTGATCTCGCCATCACCACCGTTCTGGTGATTAAACGCGTATTCCGGCTGACCCTGCGGGCTGCGCAGGGTTTTATTGATTCCATTTTTGCCCTGATGAACGTTCCGTTGCGCTGCCCGGATTACACCAGTGTCAGTAAGCGGGCAAAGTCGGTTAATGTCAGTTTCAAAACGTCCACCCGGGGTGAAATCGCACACCTGGTGATTGATTCCACCGGGCTGAAGGTCTTTGGTGAAGGCGAATGGAAAGTCAGAAAGCACGGCAAAGAGCGCCGTCGTATCTGGCGAAAGTTGCATCTTGCTGTTGACAGCAACACACATGAAGTTGTCTGTGCAGACCTGTCGCTGAATAACGTCACGGACTCAGAAGCCTTCCCGGGCCTTATCCGGCAGACTCACAGAAAAATCAGGGCAGCCGCGGCAGACGGGGCTTACGATACCCGGCTCTGTCACGATGAACTGCGCCGCAAAAAAATCAGCGCGCTTATTCCTCCCCGAAAAGGTGCGGGTTACTGGCCCGGTGAATATGCAGACCGTAACCGTGCAGTGGCTAATCAGCGAATGACCGGGAGTAATGCGCGGTGGAAATGGACAACAGATTACAACCGTCGCTCGATAGCGGAAACGGCGATGTACCGGGTAAAACAGCTGTTCGGGGGTTCACTGACGCTGCGTGACTACGATGGTCAGGTTGCGGAGGCTATGGCCCTGGTACGAGCGCTGAACAAAATGACGAAAGCAGGTATGCCTGAAAGCGTGCGTATTGCCTGAAAACACAACCCGCTACGGGGGAGACTTACCCGAAATCTGATTTATTCAACAAAGCCGAAATGTCAATGAATTCCTTTCCTCTCAATCAATAAATATTAATAAGAAATTAGGTACAAAAATAGGACAAGGTCGTTTACCTTATGCCGCTGGTAAAGAGGGGATTGAACAAGCGAAGTTGACTATAAAAGAAACTTTAGAAAATGCAACACAAATTAGCCCAGTAATCCCAAGTTCTTCTGTTCGCGGAGATTACGACCTAATTCATGTGTATAGTTCAAAAACTAATAGCACAGTTAGCTTGAGAATTTTATCTAATGGTAAGTATGAGTTTGATACATTAATACCTGAAAAATCATCAAAATTTTAAAAGGAGTGAAGATGCTTGTTAGTGAACATATTAAAGATTTTCGAGGGCGTTCATTTTTTATAAATAATGAATTAGTTTGCGAAATACTAATGTTATTTTTTCGAACATCTATTTCAGGCTGGGTATCATTAAGTATCAATGAAGGTATCGCGATTTTTTCGCAGGTAGAATCAGAACCATTTTTATTAGATCTTAATGAAATAAACGATGAGTTCGCCTATCCTATAAAAAATATACCGCAACTAACTGATTATATTGAAAAAAAATAGTGTCATTATATGAATATAGAATTAAAGAAGTAGAAAATGGATGCATAGGTATATATGTAGAATGTAACATAGGTGGGTTTAGCATACTGGAAGATGATGGGAATTTATCCATTATTAATGATGTATATGAGGGTTTTAAGGAAGAGGTTTTTTTATATAAACTAGAAGATCATCATTAATGAATAACTCGCCAGCACTGGTTGCAAAACACAGTGAAGTTGTAGCCCTGAGCAAAAAAATCCCTGGTCTGAGTATAATAATAAGGGTCAAGTTTATACAATAAATTAAAGTCCCTCTTAGAAAGAGGCCATTTAAAAAAATCTAAGCAATAATTATTCGAGTTATTGGGATCAGCTACAGGTTATTTCGTAGTCCGAAAGCACTTGATGTCGTAAACCAGTAAACGGTAGAGCATACTTCATTAATTTGATAGGATGAATGGACGTAATATCTGTTTCAGGGAAACAAGCCCAATTAACTATTCGTGAGAATGGGTTAATAATCCTGAATACAGCTTTGAATGAAATTTGTAATGGCATTTCTGTTCCAGAGTCTAAAACAAGAATCGGGATTTCTAAAGAAGAAGTTTGTACATTGATTAATGATATAAGCCTTGTTTTAGACAATATGATTGTTTAAAAGATCCCGACCACCGAACCGGGATCGTTCCTCCCGATCTTACTAAAAACGCCCGTTCACGCGATTGCTCACTGGCAGATTACTCACGTCTATTCTGCCCCCTTCCCCCTTACTGAATAGCTCAATGCAATGTATACGACTAACACATCCCTCCTTCTCAAACGAAAAATCAGCGGGTAGCGGAGACACTATGACCTTACAGTAACAAGTAACAGGTTTGGCGCCGTTCGCTTCGCTTTGACATTGTCATTGCAAACCCTATCTTTTTACAGGCTAACGACGCAGACTATACATCTTCAACCATTCATCCAAGAGGCTGTAACTGACGTGAAGGATACGTACTACAATGACAAAGGAATCAATGCGTTAATCCAGAATGAGCTGAATAAGGTCTTTGAGGTCTACAAAGATACGACCTATGCCTACGCGATAGTAAACAAGAAAGACCCCTCGCAAATGCGGATAATCAATAATAATCCGCAGTGGTTCGATATCTATCTGGAAAGAAAATACCAGTTTATCGATCCGGTTATTATCCGGGCGTTGAGCAGCGTAGAAGATTTTTACTGGGAGAACAAAGTTCTCTTGTCAGGCGGTTACAACCTGACGCGCATTTTCAATGAAAGTTCTGAACATAACATCTACCAGGGGCATACGTTTCCGCTGCATGATTATCTGAACAATCTGGTTGTACTGTCCATTATCAGCCACAAAGACTCGGGCATTGATATGACAGCGAATCGTTCATATTTTATGCACTTTCTCGTTCAGCTACATCAGAAAACACTCAATCTTTACAGTAAAGTGCATCAGAAAAAGAATGTTTTCTTATCGCCGCGGGAACGGCAAATTCTGAAATGGGTCAGCGCCGGGAAAACCTACGCAGAAGTTTCGCTGATTTTATCTATTACCGAACGAACGGTGAAATTTCATATGAGCAATGCGATGAAGAAGCTCGGGGTAAATAACGCCAGACATGCGGTAAAACTCGGCATGGAGCTCAGATTACTGGATAACTGAGCCCCGGATACCTGCTTACATACGGCGCAGTTGTTGAAGCATCTCACGCAGCCAGTCACCAGCTTTGTCTTTGCTGATGATGTCTTCGACAGCGCTTGTGCTGGCAGGCATGAAGATATAGTAGATAGTTTCGCCCTTCTCAGAAAGCCCCTTCTGAATGACCTCCACCTTCCAGTTCGCATGACGAAAGATGGCATACATGCCGCGGCTGGCGACAGCGTACATTCCCCGATACTGCCGTTTCATACAATAGATTATCATCGCGAGAAAAAGCGCTTTACTCACAGGCATACCACGCAAATTACCGGAGTCGCGTCTTTCTTTATCCAGGAACAGGCGGCTGATTTCACAGCAGGGAATATCGGTGGGAAGCTTTATATCATCAAAGTAAGCATGGAATATTTCGCTGATCATCGTAGGATGCGTCGCATCGATAAAGCGCGCGCCGCAAAGCAGCTGACCGTCATGCATACCTAACAGGTAGGTCGTGTTTTCGTTGTCAAATTGATCTTTCTCCTGGTCGTCGATGCATTCAACCTTCCAGTCGAGTCGTTCACGAAATGTTCTTTTTCTGAGCCGGTAGAGTTCTCGGGCAAAACCTGGCGGCAATTCATCGTAATCATGCAAAAAAAACTCAACAACAGAGTTCATTGTTATTCCTGATAATCACACACTGAAATTATTATCCCCTGTCTTTTAGGACAGCTTTTTTTTATGTCGGGTCTTACCTATACTTAAAAAATACCTGACCAACAGCACTCGCAATGCATACTGGTCAGGGGGTCAAAGACCAACGCAACACCAGGGATAAATCCGCACGGGATTATCTTACATTTGTACTCTCGGGTACAGAATGCAATAAGCACTTGAAGCATAAAAAACGATTAAAGTACGATAAATATCAAATAACTATAATTAATCTGTTGCCCCTTGGGTTTTCAAGGGGTAATATTTTCGATCGCGTCAGATTCATATAATCCACTCTGCAACACCCCTCCTTAATATCCTGTTACACATGCTTAATCACATCCCTCTATACCACTGCCGCAGGACGGCTCGGATAGCTCTGGTTAAAGGTCTGCGTTGCATAATACTGGCTTTTGTTATAAGAGTACAAAGCTCATAAAATGTACCGTTTTCTTTTTCGGTATAACGTGGCAATGGCGCAAGAGCTTCCAGCGTGATGCCACGCAACCGAAAAGTGCCAGCGGAGAAAGATAACGAAACATGATACTCTCCGTTTAATGATGCCTGAGATGTATGGGTCATCGCAGTGAGCAATACCGTGAATCGATCGGTAGCCATTGCCGGCATTATCCGGGCAGACAACAAAATGTAAGGCCCGACATTCGGGCCTGAGACTGGAACCAGAATGTTTACAGGGAGGAAATATGGTAACCAGCCAGAGATACCATCCGGCTTTTTTAACGCTGCAGGGCGGTATCAACTTTCGTGACATGGGCGGTCAGCGTACCGTCGATGGTCGCCGCGTACGCACGGGAAAATTACTCCGTTCCGGTTCGCTACACATGATAACGACAGATGACGTAAAACATCTGGACTCAATCCCGCTTAGTCGGGTGATAGATTATCGTGACCCGGACGAAGTGAATCGCTGCCCCGATAACCTGAATAAACAAGCCCACTACCTTAACGCCCCTGCCAATCCGCTCATTCACGACGTGAATGCAAAAGTAACCCATTTTAACGCCGCCACGCTTAATGACCTCAATGGCGAACAGTTTATGCTGGAGCTTTATCGCCAGCTGCCGTTCAATAATGCTGCCTATCGCCAGCTTGCCGGATGGCTGATGGAGCCTTTCGACGGCGCGCTGTTACAGCATTGCGCGGTGGGTAAAGATCGTACCGGCGTTGGCTGCGCTCTGACGCTGTTCGCCCTCGGCTGCGATCGCCACACGGTGATGGAAGAATATCTGCTCACCCAGGTTGAAGATGAGTTGCTCAATATGCTGGGTGAAAGCCTCAGCGCGCAGGGAAGACAGACCCTTGCCGACATCCTGACGGTAAAAGAGTCATATCTTGCGTCGGCGCTTACAGCCATTCACGACCGTTATGGCAACATTGCCGCATGGCTAAACGAGGAGTTTCAGCTGACGCCGCAGGCCTGCGCTTTGATGCAGGAGAGACTGCTTGAAGGGTAGCGCCAGGTCAATCGTATAAGGATCGCCAGATGGTATTAAACAGTTGGCAGGCTCTTGTAACGGATTCACTATGACTTAATAAACTGTGTTTTGATATCTACACGCCCCCCATTCGGCGCTCTCCGGGCGCCGTTCAGCAAGTTCACGCCCTCCCTTTTCTGCAACAAATATCCGTTGTCGGCTACCGGAATCCAGATATTTGCGCTCCCTATTACATGTCGTCAAATTCACGACTCTCTTTATCAAATCAATTCTGGAATTAAACGCGTTCTTCACAAACAAATTCCTTACCGCTCACGGCGAAATTAGGAATACACTTTGAGCATTTTTCTTAAATTCATCACGCTATTCTGCTTAAGGGTTTTTCTTATTTACCAAGATGTTTAGTATTGAGCAGGAGTCGCCTGTTGTCGCCTCTTTGAGTGGTTTTTAAGATATAAATGGAGATATTGACTGGAGTGTAAGCTAAAAAGTGGTAAATTTTTTCAATTAAACAAATTCATTACCATGACATTCAAGTTAATTCAATTGTTTCTTGTTTACCAGTAAAGGGAGGATGTATAGAAAAAAGAAAAGTGCCTGAAAACAAATCCCACTACAAAAATACAACTGGTGGTGTATCCAGATAACATTAACGAGAAATCTGGATACTGATAGTAAGCCACATGCCCCCCTGGATAAACGGCCAAACGGGAGGTTGCACTGCGCTAACAACTTCTCAGGCTGATATCTGACGGTGTGTGGTTCATTCACTGGTGCTGTGGAAATGATTTTCGAACGGGTAGTAACCACTCCAACTGTCTGGGGGTAACCAAATATTCTTTCAGGAGGAGAGACGGCGGCCTTCTCCTGAGAAACCCACAACCCCGCCAGAGAACACATTAATTATGGAAAATAAAGAAATTATCTTAAACGACAAGAAGTTTATGTTAGTTAAATTACAAGCGTGGAATCGCCTGATGTTCGTCGCTGATTTACAAAAAGATATTCTGGCGCCTCTGTTGGATAACCTGGGAGAAAAATCTCTTGATGGCCTTTTTTCAGCCGTATCAGACCAGGACAACAAGCCAGATGTAATGAAGTTATTAAAGTCACTCTCAACGGTTATTGATAGTCGTAATTTAGAAAAGTGGGTAAAGAGAGTACTTTCAGAGGGGATGATTGTTTACATCAAAGAGGATGAACAAAAAGTAAAACTGTCTTTCCATGAACTAACAAAATTATTCTCTACACCTCAGGATATCATCATGCTGATGAAAGAAGCGATTGCTTTCAATCTCGACGGTATTCTCGACATCATTAAGAACATGGGAAAGGAAAAAACTGACAAGCCACAGCTAAGCTAAGGGATTTTGCTTTCTATGTATAGGAAAACATATCGAATCAGGAAATGGAATTAAGGATGTTCCCATATGAGTTGTACCCGATCACTGTGTGTTTTCTTATTTGCAAATAAATTTGGGACTGATATCTATGAATGGAACAATTGATTTTTTCTCGCCATCAGGCGAAAAGCTTACAAGCGCGGCAGGCATGACAGGGGTAGCCCCTGCTCAAAGTGGAGCGATCCGCTTACCTGTTTCAGCAAGGGATGTCACGGGAGTACAGAAGGAAAATAATACTCTTACTATCCTGTTGAAAGATAATCAGAAAATTGTCATCAAAGACTTTTTCGGCGACAAGAAAAAGAAGCTGGTTTTCGACGATGGCAAGGAGATTTTTGAAGGCGATTATCTCGTAAAAGAACAATTCAACGGTCTGCAATTTAAACCATTACAGAGCATTGATGAAATATTTGAAGGAGCTGAAACGGCCGCAAACGCCAGTGAAGAGTATTTTTGGGTCGTACCTTTAATTGCGGTAGCCGCGGCAAGCGGTCTCGCGATTGCTGTAGTCAATAACAATAACGATAGCAGCAGTCATCATAAGAGTCAGGATACAACCAACGATAACCTTGCTGGCGTCAAAGGCGACGCCAGCAAGGCGATCGACGATATGTCTCACCTGAGCGATGCGCAGAAGGATAACGCCCACAAGGCCGTTGACAATGCGACCGACGTTGCGGCCGTGGAACAGGCCGTTGCCGATGCTGCCAAAGATAACCTTGCGGGCGCCAAAAGTGATGCCAGCAAGGCAATCGACGATATGTCTCACCTGAGCGACGAGCAGAAGGATAACGCCCATAACACTGTTGACAATGCAACTGATGTCGCGGTCGTGGAACAGGCCGTTGCTGATGCTGCCGCGCAGAATCTGGAGAGCGCCAAATCGGAAGCGACTCAGACCGTGAATGACATGGCATACCTGAGCGATGATCAGAAAACTCAGGCGAAGGAAGCCATCCAGGCTGCGACTACCGTTCAGGACGTAGAAAAAACCGTTGCCAATGCTGCCGCGCAGAATATCGAGAGCGCCAAATCGGAAGCAGCTCAGGCCGTGGATGACATGGCCTACCTGAGCGGCGAGCAGAAAACTCAGGCGAAGGAAACCATCCAGGCTGCGACTACCGTTCCGGACGTGGAAAAAACCGTTGCCAATGCTGCCGCGCAGAATCTGGAGAGCACCAAATCGGAAGCGACTCAGGCCGTGGATGACATGGCCTACCTGAGCGATGAGCAAAAGGATAATGTCCAGAAGGCTGTTAACGACGCGACCGATGTGGCGACTGTGGAACAGGCCGTTGCCGGTGCTGCCAACGATAACCTTCAGGCCGCCAAAAACGATGCCGACAAGGCGATCGACGAGATGTCACACCTGAGTGATGAGCAGAAGGACAACGCCCACCAGGCCGTTAATGATGCGACCGACGTGGCGACCGTAGAACAAACTGTTGCCGATGCCGCCGGAGATAGCCTTCAGACTGCCAAAGTCGACGCCGACAAAGCGATCGACGAAATGTCACACCTGAGCGATGAGCAGAAGGATAGCGCCCACCAGGCCGTTAACGATGCGACCGACGCTGGAGGTGTGGAAGAGGCCGTTATCAATGCTGCCGCACAGGATCTGGAAAGCGCCAAATCGGAAGCGCTTCAGGCCGTGGACGACATGGCATACCTGAGCGATGAGCAGAAGACTCAGGCGAAGGAAACCATCCAGACGGCGACTACCGTTCCGGACGTGGAAAAAACCGTTACTGATGCTGTTGCACAGAATCTGGAGAACGCCAAATCGGAAACGAATCAGGCCGTGGATGACATGGCATATCTGAGCAACGAGCAGAAGGATACCGCCCACCAGGCCGTTAACGACGCAACTGACGTGGCGGCCGTGGAACAGGCCGTTGCTAACGCTGTCGGCGATAACCTTCAGGCTGCCAAAGACGGCGCTGGCAAGGCGATCGATGAGATGGCGTATCTGAGCGACGAGCAGAAAGATATCGCCCACCAGACCGTTAACGACGCGACCGACGTGGCGGCCGTGGAACAGGCCGTTGCTAACGCTGTCGGCGATAACCTTCAGGCTGCCAAAGACGGCGCTGGCAAGGCGATCGATGAGATGGCGTATCTGAGCAACGAGCAGAAGGATAGCGCCCACCAGGCCGTTAACAATGCGACCGACGTGGCGGTCGTGGAACAGGTCGTTGCCGGAGCTTCTGGCAATAACCTTCTGGCTGCCAAAGACGGCGCTGGCAAGGCCATCGACGAGATGGCATATCTGAGCGACGAGCAGAAGGATATCGCCCACCAGGCCGTTAACAATGCGACCGACGTGGCGGCCGTAGAGCAGGCCGTTGCTAACGCTGTCGGCGATAACCTTCTGGCTGCCAAAGATGGCGCTGGCAAGGCCATCGATGAGATGGCGTATCTGAGCGACGAACAGAAGGATATCGCCCACCAGGCCGTTAACAATGCGACCGACGTGGCGGCCGTCGAACAGGTCGTTGCCGGAGCTTCTGGCGATAACCTTCTGGCTGCCAAAGATGGCGCTGGTAAGGCCATCGACGAGATGGCGTATCTGAGCGACGAGCAGAAGGATAGCGCTCACCAGGCCGTTAACAATGCGACCGACGTGGCGGCCGTGGAACAGGTCGTTGCTAATGCCGCCAGCGATAACCTTCAGGCTGCCAAAGAGGAAGCTGGCAAGGCGATCGACGAGATGCCTAACCTTAGCGACGAGCAGAAGGATAATGCCCATCAGGCCGTTAACGATGCAACCGACGTAGCGGCCGTGGAAAAAGTACTTGGCGATGCAATCAGCCTCAATGATGAAAACAATCCTACATTCCTGGATTCGTTGTTCAATATGGTTGGGAATATCGTCGGTGGCATATGGGATGTCATTACTGCAATTCCTAAAGGTCTGTTAGAGGCGCTCAAGTCGGTCGTTTCGTCGTTAGGTGATTACCACTTTACGCTCGAGTCAGCACCCGCAGCCCTGACCGGTGCCGCACTGGTCATTTGGGAAGCCGCGGTTGAAATTATCCACGCCCCATTAAGCTTCCTGTCTAATTTGGTTCAGTGGATTACAGGCTTCACCACAGGTGTTCTCGGAGGGATTTGGGGACCGTTAGGTTTAATTCCTCACTTCCTGAATGGCGTGTTAATTATCATAGATGGTGTGTTTAACGCCGCTAAAGCCATCATCGAAAGCATTGGCGTTGGCGTTATTTCCATCCCGGCGATCATTACAGGGTCAATTGCCTGGGCGATTAACCTTGGTAAAGGGCTTTGCGCTGTGTTGAGCGGTGACTCCTCCGCGATGGAAGAGTTCATCAATAACATCTCACAATCGCTTTCCCAAAACCCACTTATTCCATTATTACTGGGTGATTTATTCGTCGCCATAATGCTTATCCCTAAACTGGCCGTAGAGGGCATAGGCGTCGCAGCAGAATGGATACTGGGGATCATTACAGGGATTCTACAGGTTATCCCGGGAATAATTCCTGTCGCGGGTATAGTCTCTGATTTACCACTTGCCATTGATGGTGTTGTTATTGCCATTCATTATGGCGTAAGCAATGTTGTCAACCTGATCACGAAGCTGGGCATGGCGTTGATCATGGGGATCCCAATTGGTATCAGCACGGGGACCTCGCTGGTCACTATTGTTGAATCCTTTATAAAAGGTATGCTGGGGCTTAGCTCAGATGAGGACGTAGCCAGTAATCCGATCAATGATTTTATTGATGATATTATCAACTTTATTGATTCGCCAATCAGCGGAATCGGAGAAATTATATCCTCAATCGTGAGTGGCATTGGGCAATTCATCAGCAACCCGCTCGGCACTATCGGTGATATGATTCAGGGGGTTATTGATCTGATCCTCAGCCCATTCAAGGGTATTATTGATGCCGTTGGATCCTTCGTTGATTTTATCACCAGTCCGTTTGAGGCTGCGGGTGGTTTTATTGGCGATATAATAGAAGGCATCGGCAACATCATTAGTAATCCATTCGGCGCTATCGGCGAGATGGTCCAGAATGTTATTGATCTGATTATCAGCCCGTTCAAGGGTATTATTGATGCAGTGGGTTCCATCATTAACGTTGTTACCCATCCGGTTGATGCAATATTTAACCTGATCGGCGATTCAGTAGGCCTGGCATTCAAATTTATCACTGACCCACTCGGAACAATTACCGAATTGTTCAATAATGTCATTGATACTATCCTGAGCCCGTTTAAGGGAATCATTGATTTTGTAGGATCGATTATTTATGGCATTACTCATCCGCTGGAAACGCTCGCTAATATTTTTAACGATATTGTAGCGAAGATCTTTGGCGGCTCATCCACCGAAACGACTGAAGTTGTTGCCGAATCGTTCAATGCCATTATTGATACTGTTGAAACGGCAGTCGAGGTCGCGACGCCAGCGGCCAAAGCCGTTGATGATCTGCTCGTTCATGCAGAGGCTACTGTTGAGAAAATCCTGAGCGCCCCGGTTGAACTCGTCTTTGGTGAGAACAACGAAAACAGCGTATCTGTCAACGAGCTGGCAGAAATCACGAGTACGCTCAATGAATTAGCGGGATACGCAGATACCAACGTTGTTTCGCTCACCGATATGGCTGAAGCGAAGCCTTCACAGGTAGCGGTTACCCCAGCTGTAAGCGAAGAGCTTACCGCTACCGCTGACGTACAGCCTTCGCAGGAAGCGATTACGCCAGCTGTAAGCGAAGAGCTTACCGCTGTACAGCTCACTTCTCTCCTTGAAGAAAATAGCCCCAGCGAAGTGGATTTGGATTCTCTCATTGGTACAGAAAGCACTCTTACCGTAGCGGAAACTCATATTCCTGAGCAGCAACACAGCGTCGAAGAGACTGGAGGATATAGCGTACTGAATAAAATTATCACTCAGCTACAGTTAAATGAAGATAGTTATCATTTTGCTGCGGCATAATATTAATTAACCCACTTTCCCAACCGCTTTATACCTTAGCGGTTGGGATTGTTCAGCCACTTGTTTTCCAACAATGTGGCTTTTTATCAGCGCTATGAAGTATCTCTTCATTACGGAGACCAAAACTATCAGCATGGAATGTTAACGCGTTATATTATAATTCAGGGAGATATACAGTGAGATTTATTCATAAAACATTATTCTATTTATCCGTTGCCATGGGAAATCTGTTAACGATCGCGGATGCCTTCTGTGAACCAGAAACGTTTTCCGTCTCATTTGTTAATGAGGAAAAATCATCAGTAACGCCAGCTAGTTCAGAATCCCCAAAAGACCGACCTGGTGAGGATCCTGTCGTATACTTCAAGCCCGCTTTGGCAAAGAAACAACCTGTCGTGGAATCCAAATCCACGACAGCGTCTCAACAAAGTCTCCCCTCTTCAAAAGGAAAATATAGCCTGTACAACGCAATGTGGATGGCAGTTAGCTGGCACCCTGAAATTAAACGGGCAAAAGCTGAAATTGAAAGATTAAAGTCTATGGTAGATGAGGTCAGAGCTGGCTATTATCCTAATATAGAGATGGGTATTAATTCCGGACTGGAAAAAGATGATTACACTGACGACAATAATAAAACCAATCAGCTAAACGTCTCAATTGAACAGATGATTTATGATTTTGGCGGCACTGGCGACCGGGTTGAGCTCTCTGAACTCAACGTCGCCAATGCGGGTTATGAAGTTGAAAAACAAATTAACGATATCCTCTATCAAACCATTGGGGCCTATTTGCAGATAGTTCGTTATCATCAACTCAGTGAAGCCGCAAAAGATCGCATTGACGGTTTTTCGAGGATCAGAGACATAACAAAAAAACGCGTCGTTCTGGGGGCCAGCGCAGAATCTGACTACTCTCAGGCCAACCTGAGAGTATCCGAGTCACTCTCGAACTATAATGATTATATCTCTCAGTATGAAAAATGGTCGGCAACGCTGGACTACCTGGTAAATAAAAAAATTTCCGCCGGGATTGTCATGGAAATCCCGGACGAAGTGGAAGAACTCTATAATAATTTATTACGCGATAACCCAACAAATATTGACTCCCCAGCTATCAGGATTGCCCGGGCCAAAATCGATATTGCGAAAAAAGAAATTGATGTACAAAAAAACGGACATTATCCGAAAATAGTATTTGCACCTTACTATGAACATGATTTAACAGCCCAGTCATCCAGTAATGACACTACCAGAAATCGCGATCGTTATGGCGCATTTATAAATGTAAAAGTCCCGCTTTATCAGGGTGGTTCTGTGTCATCTAAGGTACAGCAAGCACAAGAAGCGCTCTCTACCGCACAATTTAACTTCGATGCTGAACAGAATAATGCCAAACAGAAAATAACGGAATTCTCAAGCCAGATGAGAAACACTAAAATTAGTCTGGAAAACAAAATAGAGAAACAAAAAAGCGCCATACGAACCCGCGATCTGTATATGGCACAGTATCTGGAATTAGGCACCCGCTCATTCTCCGATTTGACCAGCGCTGAGGCTGAGATCCACCAGACCAGGACAGACATTATTAACAGTAATTATACGGTATCGAACCTTTCTCTGGAAAGCCTCTACTATGCCGGGAAACTCATAAATTTATTAAAAACCAAAGGATGATATAGTGCAAGATATGGATTTCTTTTCCTTTATGGAAAATGACAATGACGCCAAACAGTACTATCTGGAACAATGGAAAAGTGCGTTAGTAAATATCGCCCACCATTATCGACTCAATGTTTCAGAGCAGAACATTCTGATAACATCTTTATGGCATGACAATGAGTCAACCAGCAAAGTCATAGAAATCATGACGCGTCGAGCCGGGCTTTCTTTTAAAGAAGAATCGGTTGATAGCTCCCGGCTTAACGCCTGGCTATTTCCTCAGGTGCTGGAAATGAAAGATGGCCGTCTGGCTATTATCAAAAGCATTGATGAGGATAAAAACTTTGTTGTCTCGTTTATTGACGATGGCGATCTCATCTCGTTAGTTCAGGAGGAGCAGCTACGTCAAGAAGGACGCCGAATCATCACCCTGAGGCCGGCCAAAAACGTCCCCGATGCCCGCATTGACGATTATATCAAGCCGACGGAAAAGTACTGGGTCTGGCGAATTATTTTTGCGGACATGAAGCCATACTATCTGGTCATACTGGGCTCCCTGTTTGTCAATATTCTCGGCCTGGCCGGCATTACATACTCGATGCAGACTTACGATCGGGTCATTCCTGCACAGTCCTATCCCACAATGTGGGTGCTTTTTATCGGCGTGATTCTGGCGCTGATTTTTGATTTCACCCTACGCTTAATCCGTTATAGCGTAACCGATATTCTCGGAAAACGCGCGGATTTGATTATTTCAGACAGGGTATTTGGCCGGGCCCTGAGGATTAAAAACCCCTACCGTCCGAAATCAACCGGTTCATTTATTTCTCAGCTAAAAGAGCTGGAGCAGGTGCGTGAAATGATGACCTCTTCGACGGTCGTCGCCATTACGGATTTGCCGTTCTTCTTTATGTTCCTGGTGATTATCTATTTTTTGGGTGGGATTGTCTTCCTTGTCCCTCTCGCTGGGGCAATTCTCATGGTGCTCCCTGGCTTAATGAGCCAAAAGAAACTTTTTCGCCTGGCTAATACCGCTATGCGAGAATCCAGCCTGCGTAATGCCATGCTGGTTGAAACAGTTCAGGGGCTGGATGACATCAAATTTTTACAGGCTGAGCATCGCTTTCAACAGCAATGGCTGCATTACATTAAGACGACCGCTGAAAATAGCCTGGAACTAAAGCATCTGACCCATACATTAACCACCTGGTCTTACTTCGTGCAAAGTTCGGTGTTCGTTTGCCTGATCCTGGTGGGGACTCCCTTTGTTATGTCCGGCGATCTCTCTACCGGTGCATTAGTCGCCTCCTCAATTCTCAGTTCAAGAATGATGGCGCCTGTCGCGCAGATCGCCAATATCCTCACCCGCTGGCAACAAACCAAAGTGGCGATGACAGGTCTGGACTCGATTATGCAGTTACCCGTTGACCAGCCGGAACATCAGAGATTGATCCATAAGAAATTTATCGAAGGCAGATATTCGATTAAAAATGCCGCCTTTACGCATCACGCCGATAGTCAAAAAATAGCGGTGAGCATTGATTCGCTGGAGATCAAAGCAGGTGAGCGCATCGCCATTCTTGGGCGCAACGGTTCGGGGAAATCATCGCTGTTAAACGCGCTTGCCGGAATGATGTGCCAGAGGTCCGGTGATGTGATTCTGGATGGTATTAACATCAACGATATCGATCCCGCCGATCTGCGCCGTGATATTGGATATCTGAGCCAGAACTCCCGCCTTTTTTTCGGTTCCATTCGGGAAAATATTACGCTGGGCTCCCCGATGGCGCAGGATAACGATATTATTAATGCCATCAGGCTCACCGGGGCGATTAACTTTATTAACCAGCTGCCATCGGGTTTAGATTATATTATTCAGGAAGGTGGTCACGGTCTTTCAGGCGGGCAGCAGCAAACAATCTTACTGGCAAGACTGGTGCTGCGTAATCCTAATATTGTGATTATGGATGAACCCACCTCCTCTCTTGATGATGTTACGGAAAATGAGTTCGTCAAAAATATGGGCAACTGGATTGCTGGCAAAACAGTTATTATTGCCACTCATCGCAAGAAAATACTGGATCTTGTTAATCGGACCATCGTTTTATCTGGCGGTAAAGTTGTATTAGATAAAAGCAAGAGTGACATTATTGATGATATGTAACCGATACGTTATCAATAACCGCATCCTTATCATTCAGCCCAGTTAATTCAGGTGATAGTCTTTAATGAAAAATTTTTCAAGGAATTTAAAAAAGAAGTTCATACTGGCAAAAGACTTTTGCAAGAATGTATTTCTGACCACGGATAAAGACGCCATCCATCGGGTACGAGAGACTGATGAGTTTACGCTTGCGGATACCCGCGGCGGCGTAAAAACCAGCAGGGCGCTTTATATCCTGCTCAGCGTTATCTTTTTCCTCAGCATATTTTTACTGTGGGCCTCCCTGTTCAGTATTGATGAAGTCTCAAAAGGCGATGGCCGGGTCATCCCCAGTTCGAAAGAGAAAATCATTCAGTCTCTCGATGGCGGCATCCTCGATAAAATCCATGTTACAGAGGGACAGATCGTTCAGGCGGGAGATATTATTGCCAACCTGGATACGATTAGAACCCAGGCGGCGGTGATGGAATCCGAATCAAAATATCGGGCATTGCTGGCCAGCAAGGTTCGATTGCTGGCGGAGATAAGCGATAGCCCTCTGGTCTTCCCCGCCGAGCTGAATGATTTTCCGGAAATCACCGACAGAGAGAGGATTCTCTATCATTCCCGGAAGAATAATTATATCTCGTCGATAAAAGATATCGAAGCCTCAAAGGTGTTATTGAACAAAGAATTAGCGATCAATACGCGACTGATGGAACAGGGAGCATCAAGTAAAGTTGACGTTATCAGGAGCAGAAAACAACTGGTCGATCTGAACATGAAAGAATCTGAACTGCATTACAACTATAAGGTAAAATCTGGAGAGGAGCTATCCCGAATATCCGCGGAAGTTGATTCACTGTATCAAAAGATCGTCGGCCAGCGCGATCTGCTGAAAAAGTCGACCATTACTTCACCGGTCAGAGGAATTGTCAAAAACATCGAGATTAACACCATTGGTGGCGTTATTCCCCCCAATGGAACCATCATGAATATCGTTCCCCTTGACGATCGACTGCTGATTGAAGCAAAGATCTTACCTCGCGATATCGCTTTTATTCATCCCGGGCAGCGGGCAATTGTTAAAATCACCGCCTATGACTACTCCATTTATGGCGGTCTGGATGGCGAAGTAGTAACGATATCTCCGGATACCATTTCCGACCCGCAAAAACCTGACGTTGTTTTTTATCGTGTCTATATCAGAACAACGAAAGACCATTTACAGACCGCGAATAATAAAAAGCACTTTATTTCTCCAGGGATGGTAGCCAGTGTTGATATCAAGACCGGTAAAAAGACCATTCTTCAGTATCTGATTAAACCATTCAATAAGGTTGGTGAAGCATTAAGAGAAAGATAGCAGAAGGCGCCTTCGTTGATTAAGCACGCTATATGACCAACAGGGGTAAAAAGTCTTTTGTAGCCGGGGTGGGTCGCTTTACGTCAGAGGCGAACCGCCCGGCTATCCGGACACCCATTTCTCCAGGGTCGTGACATTCTTCCCCGCAACGTTTTCTACTGTAAAAATATCAACATACAGCAAAATCAGTTTCAGACCTCTGCCGCTTTCAGCCAAAGGATCGGCGTCGAAGAACGTATTATCACGCGCCGCCGCAAGGCGTTCAGCGGGAAAGGTATCGCCAGCGTCCGTTTCTCGCTGTGAGTTTAACTGATGGATGCAACACATTGATTGAACTGCTCTGCAGGTGATTCATAGTCTAGCGTTTTTCTGGGCCTTTCGTTGAGCTGTCTGGCAACACTGTTAAGTCTTTGCTGGCTGTGAACCGATAAGTCAGTTCCTTTTGGAAAATATTGTCTGAGCAATCTGTTCGTATTTTCATTTGAGCCACGTTGCCAGGGAGATTGAGGATCACAAAAATAAATCTGAATATCTGTCGCTACAGTAAATCTTGTGTGCTTGGTCATTTCAGCCCCCATATTACTGTTTTATAAAGCTCAACAGGTAATTCCCGGGCTTGTCTGATGAGGACAGATATAACCGTTATGGTCTTGTTGTCTCTGATTTTGGCCAACATAACAAAGCGGGAATGGCGTTCCGCGAGAGTGACGATATAGGAGTTTTTCGAGCCTTGGATCAGGTTACCTTCCCAGTGACCCGGTATGGCTCTGTCTGCAACTTCAGATGGCCTTTCGCTTATTGGTATCGCATGCTCCTAACCCTTTCCCTTTAAGCGATGACGTTGTGAATCTACGAACCGCTCTTCCGCTTCTGAGGCATTGCTGCAGCTCTTTTTTTTAATACCCCGCGGGTTTGTATAAAAAGCGTTTTATAAATCGTTTCGTGTGACACCTGCATTTCCTGATTATCCGGATAATAGCGTTTCAGCCAACCGGCGATCTGTTCCGGCGACCAGTCCTGAGGCATCTTCTCTGCAATGATTTTACACAATGCGGGACTTTCAATTAGCTTGCAAGGTTTTGGTCTCAGCGCATTTCCCCACGCATCGGCTTTTGCTGCACGGTATTGTTTTGCACCACCATGCCTCTTGATCTCGCGGCTAATCGTTGAGGGTGCTCTTGATAATTTGGCAGCGATGTCCCTGATACTGAGCTTTGCTACCAGTCCTCTGGATATCTCCTCTCTTTCATCAAGCGAAAGCGCTAATCGGTGCCGCTTTCGCACGGGAAGTGGACTGACCCCGCCCCGGTAGACGATCCTGCCCTATAGTTGGACTGACCCCACGCCTGTAGACAAATTCTGTCCTCACGACGAGGCCTGTTCAAAGGCCTCCGGACTGACGCCGCCGAGGTGGCTGTGGCGCCGGGCCCGGTTGTAGAACACTTCAATGTAATCGAAGATATCCGCCCGGGCCAGAGCCCGGGTTTTGTATATTCTCTTCCTGATGCGTTCTTTTTTCAGTGAACTGAAGAACGATTCGGCCACCGCATTATCCCAGCAGTTGCCACGCCGGCTCATGCTCGGTGCCAGGTGATTGGCCCGGCAGAAGCGCTGCCAGTCGTCACTGCCGTACTGACTACCTTGATCGCTATGTACGATGACCTCGCCGTCCGGTTTTCGGCGCCAGACCGCCATCATCAGCGCGTCGAGCGCCAGTTCGCGCGAGAGAGTGGGTTTCATCGACCAGCCGACCACATTACGGGCAAAGAGATCGATAACCACCGCCAGATACAGCCAGCCCTGCCAGGTGCGGATATAAGTAATATCGGTGACCCAGACCTGGTTGGCCCGGACAACGGTGAACTGCCGCTGCACGCGATTAGGAGCAACGATTGAAGGCCTGCCAGCGATACGACGTGGCGCTTTATAGCCGCGCACGGCTTTAATCCGGTTCAGTTGCATGATCCGACCCACCCGGTTTTTACCGCAGGTTTCCCCGATTTCGTTCAGATCGCCATGAACCCGCCGGTAACCGTATACGCCTCCGCTCAGGGAATATGAGTCGCGGATAAGTATCAGCAGGCGCTGGTTATCTTTATCACGCGCCGAGACAGGGTTATGCAGCCACGCATAGAACCCGGCCCGGGCGACATTCAGTACCCGACACATCGTCATCATACCCCATACAGTGCGGTGCTCATTGATAAAGCGGTACTTCAGTCGGGCTCCCTTGCAAAGTACCGCGCGGCCTTTTTCAGGATATCCCGTTCTTCTTCGGTGCGTTTTAGCTGCGCCCGGAGTTTCAGGATCTCGCTTTTCGCTTCCAGTAAATCCCGGGCATGCTGCTCGCTGTTATCAGGTTTGATAGCCCGTAGCCACTTGTAGAGGCTGTGTGCAGAGACGCCCAGACGGTCAGATACTTCGGCGACGGAATAACCGCGTTCCGTTATCTGACGGACGGCTTCTTCCTTAAATTCAGGTGTAAATCGTGGTGTGCCCATACGCTCCTCCTATGCTCAAACTATAGGGCAGGATCGTCTACCGGGGCGGGGTCAGTCCAACTATAGGGCAGGATCGTCTACCGGGGCGGGGTCAGTCCACAGTAAACAGCAAAAGCAAAATCTGCAGTTTTCTTCTGAATGTGAGATCGGGATGTCCACCGAGATTGCATGTTTCAAACGCCAGTTAGCAAAACGGGATAAAGAGCTGACCATCCTCCGAAGCTAAACATTAACAATATATTTTATCATCCCCCCACCGAATATCATTATTAATGTAAATAGTCACCATTTTTTCGCAGAAAAAAACATTAATAACTCATCAATATCAATCAATAACATCATATCAAATAAATCCCAAAAAAAATTAGTTTGTCTGTATTTAAAACCCCAACGACAAATACCTTACACATTATTGACACTATATCATGCTATATGATACTCGTTATCAAGATATTCGTAATTGATGAAACAGAGAGAGCTTTCATGTTAAACGGACTTAATAATAATTCCGCATCTTTAGTTTTAGATGCTACAATTAAAATTAACTCTGATTATAAAAAGCCGTGGAATGAGATGACATGTGCAGAAAAATTGCTAAAAATTCTCACTTTGGGGTTATGGAATCCAAAGTATTCTCAGGATGAAAGACAACAATTTCAAGGGTTGTTAACCGTTTTAGAACCTGTATCTCCCGCTCACAATGAATTAGGCAGAGTATATGCGAAATTTTCAGATGGCTCATCCTTAAGAATTTCCGTCACTAACAGCGAACTCATTGAAGCAGAGATTCACACGCCGAATAATGAAAAGTTTCTTGTACTCCTGGAGGCAAACGAACAAAATCGGCTATTACAATCTTTACCCATCAATCGCCACATGCCATACATTCAGGTTCATCATACCTTACCTCAGGAGGAACTGACTGATCTTCTGTCAATGCACAAACTACTTAGTTTTACTTCCAAATTATCAGCAACTTTGATTCCTCATAATAATCAAACAGATCCGCTTTCTGGACTTACGCCATTCAGCACTGTGTTTATGGATACGTCTCGGGGACTCGGCAATTCAAAGCTTTCACTCAATGGTGTTGATATACCTGCAGATGCACAAAAATTGCTTCGCAATACGCTAGGGCTTAAAGACACAAATTCATCCCCTGATCTAAATGTTATTAGGAATGGTATTCCTCGTCATTATGCAGAACAAATCGTAAAGGAAAGCAGCAGTACCAATGAGCAGAAAGCTGCAGTTGTGGATTTTTTATGTCAGCCCGAAGCGCCAACTGCCATATGCTCGGCTTTCTATCAGTCCTTCAATGTTCCAGCCTTAATGTTGACACATGTAAGGATCTCTCAAGCTAGTGCATATAATGCACAAAGATCGTTAGATATGCCTAATGCTTGTATTAACATAAGCATCACTCAATCATCAGAGGGAAGCATTCACGTTACCAGCCATACTGGAGTTTTAATCATGGCGCCAGAGGACCGTCCCAACCAATTAGGGATGTTGACGAACAGAACCTCTTATGAGGTGCCGCCAGGTGTGAAATGTGAACCTAATGAGATGGCAAGGATGTTAAAAGCAAAATATGCCTCATCTGAAACATATCTGAACAATGCTTAAAATATGAAAATAATAGAGCACCAATCATTTTATTAATAAAAATAGTGGCGCTTGCGCCACTATTTCCAATACAAATTTACCTTTAGCTCCTTTATAAGAAAAAATATCTATCCTACAAACTATTTGAAGCAAATGGAGATAGCATGAAAAGAAATTCATTGATCGTTTTTTTTATTGCAATACTAATTACATCAACCACATTATTCCTCTTTGAATTTAATTTTAGTTACAAAAAATCACCACAAGAATATTCGCTTTCATTTATCAAAAGATTACCAAATACGGTGAATCTGTCATCGCTTACTTATAGTAAGGAGGATAATTTCCTGTATGCGACCCAGAACAGCCCTGCGCAGCTACTCAAAATAACCAAGAGCGGCGATATCATTGACAGGGTCCCGCTGCCTTTTATCTCTGATGCCGAAACAATTGAATACATAAAAGGAAATATTTTTGCAGCAGTAGACGAAAAAACTTCTGAACTATTCTTTTTCACAATTACGAAACATATGAATGTCTCCTTTCGAAACAAAATTCAGTTAGAAAAATTTAATAAGAAAAATAGAGGTTTTGAAGGGCTGGCATGGAAAGCAGACGACCTGATGCTGTTTGCCGCAAAAGAGCGACGCCCTAATGGCATATTTGCATACCAGCTTTCGTCCGATCTGCTGAGTGCAAAGCAAGTAACTATTCCAGAGGCACTAAATGATATACGTGTTAACGATATATCCGGCCTAGACTTTAATAATGAAAGCCTGATGATTCTGTCCGATGAGTCGCGTAAGTTACTTAAGTTTAACCTGATAGAAATGTCTTTTGTTGAAATTATGGACTTAACGAAAGGAAATCATGCTTTAACTAGTGATTTGCCTCAGCCTGAAGGTATTGTAACTATGTCTGATGGAAGTATTTATATTGTCAGTGAACCTGATATCCTCGCTAAATTTATCCCACTCAGGTAAGCCAGTCACAGTCCTTAGTATTGAGCGATCAAATTTGGCAATCTCATAGTATGCAAGAAACACGAATATAGTTCCCCTAGAACAAACAGCATGTAAGATGAAAAGTACATCAGTAAAAGCTTGCTCAGCCTAGTATAATTTTCATGAACGCATATTTAAACAAGCTAACAGAACTACCTGAGCTTGTATTAACATTAGCACTCACTTAAAGCGTACATCCAGACCGGAAATAATGTAAAACCACGACTCCGTCAGATTAAAATAAAAATCCTCTCGACCGCAAATCATTTCCGGAGGAAATAGTTCATGGCTGAGAGGATAAGGAATATTGTGTTAACCGATATTATGAATTGCATTGGCTACTGCATAATTTAACCTTCTTTTTTATTTCCTCTGATAATCTAAAGCATCAGCAGGGATTAATAGATTTCAAATCTTATTTTATCCATTTTTAAATTGCTGATAGGCTGCCAAATGATCTTTTAATGCCTGTGCAATGGGAGGTAAAGACTGGGCTCGTCCGGTGGACTGTCCACTTGTCGGTGGTTGTGGTGCCGGACGAGCTGGCTTAAGGCTTGAGGCCTCTAAACTTTTAGACGCTTCAAAGGCTGCCAAATGGTCTTTTAATGCCTGTGCAATAGGGGGTAAAGACTGAGATCGCCCGGTGGACTGTCCACTTGTCGGTGGTTGTGGTGCCGGACGAGCTGGCTTAAGGCTTGAGGCCTCTAAACTTTTAGACGCTTCAAAAGCTGCCAAATGGTCTTTTAATGCCTGTGCAATGGGGGGTAAAGACTGGGCTCGCCCGGTGGACTGTCCATTTGTCGGTGGTTGTGGTGCCGGACGAGCTGGCTTAAGGTTTGAGGCCTCTAAACTTTTAGACGCTTCAAAAGCTGCCAAATGGTCTTTTAATGCCTGTGCAATGGGGGGTAAAGACTGGGATCGCCCGGTGGACTGTCCATTTGTCGGTGATTGTGGTGCCGGACGAGCTGGCTTAAGGCTTGAGGCCTCTAAACTTTTAGACGCTTCAAAGGCTGCCAAATGGTCTTTTAATGCCTGTGCAATAGGGGGTAAAGACTGGGATCGCCCGGTGGACTGTCCACTTGTCGGCGGTGATGGTGCAGGGCGAGAGGGAGTTAATGACGTTGTAACTCCACTCACATTAAAATTCGTTCTTGCATTGATATGCGACACAGCCGGAGAAAAAGGAGATTGAATTCTAATCGTGGTCAGACGCACTGCCTGAGGGGAAACTGAAAAGCTCGCACCTCCCACAGAGCCCACCCGACTTGCCACATTTGCAAGCTGCCGTCCTAGTGTAGAAACGGCCTGACCAATTCCATTAAGCATAATTAATACCTTTTATATCAAATTAACAGGGGTGATATTAATTTACATTAAGAAAATAACTCACTACTATCCCCTCACATAATAATACAGAAACTTCCATACTTCTGTATTTACTATTCAGATATTATAGCCGCATGAAACATTCTTATAATACATAAAAGTGAAATTGCATTTTGAGTCAATATAAAATTAATCTATCAGAGTCCTCTCTCTCTTGTCTCTTGTTTTCACAGACCAGGCTATACAACAACTGGCTTGTCTGATCATCCATATAGCCCTCAAGAGCCTTTACTGCATCATTTTTTTTATTTAACCCATATAAAATAATGAATTCTAAATGTGCAATATCTTTTTTATCTGATAAGATTTGCGGCAATACATTCAGAATAGATTCTGCATATTTTGGAAGCTTATGATTTGCCGCTGCTACAGCCGCCCATACCATTATCTTATTGGCAGAAATATCATTACCCATAAAAAATTAAAACGTACGGTTGGAAATAGTTGAAATAAGGTCTTTTACCGTTTTTATCATCCCACTTTCCAAGTTAATATAAGAAGAAAATTGATTAATCGAGAACGACAGTTGTAACATCTTCTGGGGGTCATTAACCAGATCTGGGTTACTAAGTAACTTTGGCACAGGCTCAGCCAGCGTATCAGCGATATTCCCCATATCTTCAGTAATTTGAGTCAGATTCATTATATTTTCCTCTAAGATTAATAAAATAAAATATTTCTAATTATTTACTTTCATTACATACCAAATTTCGTTTTCTGTTTCCTGCTGAACGGCCCCCTTTCTAATGAAGTAATTAAATAACTCTTCGCGCTTTTGACGATCTGAAACTGAACCAATCTTAGATTTCATGGCACTGATTTTCTTAATAGCCGAAAAATGGTGGTACAACTCTTCGAGCAAGCGAGTCAGTGATAAAACAGGGCCGTTTAGCCCTGTTTGGTTACGTGCTTCAAAAGAGCACAAAATCAGTTCTTGTTCATCCAGTCTGTACGCTAATGAGAAAAAAGGTGTCTCAATCCGCCATCCGATAAAAAAGGCACTGCCAAAAAGGAATTCCTTTTGTGGTATATATCCTTTTTGTTCAAGATAGCAATTAAGCACTTCGTCATTAAACGTATCGACCATGTTCAATTACCCTGCTAAACGAGCCGATTGCCCCATACGATTAATAAGGTCATTAAGGTCACGAGCAGTCGCTGTCATATCACGCAGGCGGCTGGCGATATCATCCTGCGATCTGCGAACATCCTGTTTGTAGGTTTCTAAATTCGACGCCTGGAGATTTTCTACCGATTTAGCACGCTGCTCATTGATATCATGATTGGACTTGACAGATTCAGATATCGTTGTTGGCAATGTTTTCGTACCTTCAGCAAGGCTGGTAACAACAACAAATGCTGTAGAACCAGAAATTCGTCCGGCAGCAGCAGTAAAGCGACTTAACAGATTTGCCTTCCGTGTTAAATCCTGAGCAGCGTCAGCAGCCTCTTCAGCTACCTGAGAAGCTTTCTGAGCAGAAGTAGTAACATCATCAGCGATACCTGATGTACGATTTGCCGCTTTTGTAGCTGCCGCGATCCCTTGCTGCAATGTGCCAACTGTCTCATCTGCGGCATCCGCAATACTTTCGGAAGCCTTCACCAGTGCTTTAGTTGAAACTTCAGAGGCGGTATTGACAGACTTCGCAGAAGCAGAAGTGGCCTTCTGAACGACATCGCTCGCCCCTTTCGTTGCGCTATTAATGGCAGCAAAAGAGCCTAAAATCCCCAGGACAGATGAGATAGCACCACCAATCAGAGCGGCTGTCGCACCGGCCTTTTTCTCCTCAATAGCTTTATTTTGGCTCTGAAAAATAGCTTGTTGGATGTTATAGCTTTGCGCCAATTGCCTCTGAAGATAATCTTGTAATGTGGTGACCATCTCACGCATCAGTTTTTGAACCTCTAGCAGAAGTTTAGAAATATCCACTTTGCCAGCAGTAAGTAAAGATGAACTGCTTGACGAGGTTAATGTAGTTGTTGAACTGGCGCTGTCAGTCGTGCTACTCACAACTGGATTAACGGCGATTGCTGCATTGTTATAATCGATAGTATTCATAATAACTTCCTCTTTAACAATTAAACTCGACCACTGACAATACGGCTATTCACTCGCGCAGAGTCGGAGATTAGCTGAGAAGCACTCTGCATATAACTAGCCTGGTTTTGCAGTTCGTCTGCGGCTTTATCCAGTTCAGCCTTCGCACTCTGACTTAACTGTTCACTTTGTCGAGTTAAATTTTCCACAACAAAAGCAGAAATCTGTGATAACACATTATGATTCGCTGCATCATTATTAAGCACAGTTGTACCAATAGAGCGCGTAGAAGTAGTTAAACCATTTGCCACAGCCGAAACTTTCGAGGCAATATTTTCAACAAATACGTCGGCCAGTTTAGTGACTGTTTTTACAATGTTTGAACCCACTTTACCAGCCACATCGCCAACTTTAGACATAAGTGAAGACACCCCACCAAGGCCGGCTGTCAGAATACCTGCGGCAAGAGATAGACCGCCAAAAGCTTGTGCTGCTGTTTTTAACGCCTGCGGAGCCTTATCGCCCATAACATCAACAGCAGTTTGCAGTGCCATTGCTGTTGCGCTAATGGCAACAACAGCCCAGAGAGCTGGGTTAAAAAAAGCTGCAATAGCAGTTACCGCAACACCCAACCACCCAAAGACCTGACCAACAATTTTACTTTTTTGTGCTTTCTCTTCAGCTTTCTGTTGTTCTTCAAGCTGTTTTTTAAACTCCAGAGTTTTATTTTCCAGCGCTTGATTTTGCCCAGCCGTGTAGATCTCGTTGGAGTCCTTCATACTCGCAACTTTCTGTGCTGAGGTATTCAGGGATAACTGGGTAACCATCATCATCATTGCCTGAGGGTCAACGTTATTCACCTGAGAAAGATAAGGATAGCCAGAGCTTGTATTTTGTGTGCCGCGCTCTGGTTCTGTCCCAGCAGTGCGATTAATAACATCACCGCTAATGTCACCGAAAAGTTTGCTCAAGACATCCTCAGCAACAGAGGGCGTCACTAATGAGTGGCCTGCTGGTGGCATTGGTAAAGCGGTACTTTCTGCCCAACTTGTTGATGGGGCAAAAGATTTAACAAGTTGTAAGTCCAGCCCGGAAGTCACTTCAGGCTGATTAATACCTGAAATAGCCGTAGCAGCACTGGCCCCAGACCTTATAGACTGGATATTGCTATTTACATTTAGCATAGTTATCTCCGGTTATTTGCCAATGGGTATTGCTGAAACAGTTCTGTATTGTAATGACTGAATATCAGAACGAGCACTCGTTAACAGGTTTAAAGTATTTGTCATCTGCTGTATATCAAGACGGCTATTATCCACCGTCGTTGTCAAATTATTCGCTTTAGCCGAAATAGAAGCCTTCACGGTTTGCAAATCACCGGCGCTTAACTCAGCCGTAAGATCACTAATACCACTTACTGTAATACTATTGCGAGAATCACTTATATAGTCAATAACTTCTTGAGGAAGTTTGGCCTTCGCATTCTTGTCAGAACTACTCTGAACATCGGCAATTTTAGCATCTACAAGATTGGCCATTTTTTGGGCCGTGATTGACGCCTTGGATGCCTCATTCATATCTGCAAACTTTGCAATCGACAGTTCGCTTTGTGCGTGAAACATATACTCAAACATGAGAAGCGCTGCCTGAAATACGCCAACTTTTGCAAAAAGCTCAATAACTTTTTCTTTCGACATGCTTCCTAAATCATAGGTCATCGATGTCGAAGTACTCGCGCTCGCACCAGCAACTGATGTCATAGTTGATGTATCCATGTGTATACCTCTTAACAATTTTTCTTAACAAGAAAAAAACCATTAAAAAATCAATATCACATAACATCCTCCTTATAATCGATTACTTTTCCGATCATTGATAATATATTATCTCTCTGTTCACTATCAGTAAAACAAGCATCTGGTAATGTTGCAAAAAAGTCTTTCAATAAATGGAAATAATAAACATGTTTATCTTCAACTATGGATACCCGAGAAACACTCTCCAGTAGCCAGTCTTCGGTTAGCCATACATGTTCAATAATAGATAGCATTTCATTTAAAATAATATCTTTATTTTTCTTTATAGAGATTGCAATGATATCTGTGTAATTATCAAGGGATAAAAAAATGATAACCCTGTATAAATCGCTAATGATTGAAGATGTTTTTACTTTATCTTCATAAGAGGCCATATGAGACAAATCAAATGATAGCGCCCTTATAATAACTTTTAAGTGTTTCTCTCTCTCAGGAAGATCCTTGATCTCCATAAACCAGTCAAGTAAAGAGGCTCCATTTTCAGAATCCTCATCCTTAGCCTTTTCATAAAGCTTCTTGATCTTCTGGATGCCTTCCTGATTTAACTCCCCCACTCCTAACCAGGCAAGCAGGGCCAACTCCCAATCATCCTCACCTAATAAATCTAATAATAATTTTGCATATTTCTTTTTTAATTCAATCTTAACAAACTTAGATTGCAATAAAGAAGATATTAGAGCAACAATTTCCCCTTTTGGCATATTGCCAAACATCGCCAAAGTAGGATCGTGTTGTTCCAGCAATCCACCATTTTTTAATGAAAGTTCTTTTAACTTATCAGTATCTGTAAGAGTGAGCAGCTCTTGCATATCATTGAGCAACTTCTCTGTTATCGTACCTTCCTCTTCTTTTCTCGCGCTACCTTTGCGATATCCCAGGCTTAACCCTTCAATCGTTTCCGCAAGTGATGAATTAGTAATCATTGCCAATTCATTTTGCAAATTTAATAATGGTGAAGAAGTATTAGAAGTATTTTTTTGTGTTAACTGTTGAGATTCCAATTCAAATTCTAATGAATTAGAATTAAAAACAGATGAGATATTTTGATTAAATTCAATACCATTAGCCATAGGAATCTCACGTCACTATTAATTATGAATATTCCATTAAATAGTACTGTACAACAGCGTCCTTTCTACTCTATCCTTGTAGACGTAGTTCATCATATTTTTTCTCATTGTTCAACCACCAGGATGAATAAAATTTAAAAATGTTATCCTCATATAAAATCAAACTCCTTAATGGTGCGATGCGTAATCGGGAATTACAACTTCCGACAGGAAACCTAACGCTTGGTACGGAAGATAACGATATTGTTTATGTTCCCCTTGAACAAGGCCTCAATCAGTTTTTACTTGATATACGTGAGGAAGGTGTTTTCCTTTTATCTCCAGTTGAATTTTGGATTGATGGGCAGCCCACTCCCTATGAAGCAGATAAACCATTACCAACCGGAAAGGTGATCGATATAGCGGGATGTTGCTTCATCATTGGTGATAATGACCATACCTTACCTTTGTCAGACGTACCAGAACGGTTCTCTGCAAAAAATCAACGCAGAAAGCGTCTTATCCTGGCGAGCGTGATTGGCGCTGCTATTGCTTTGCCTGGTGCTGTCGGCAGTTACATTTGGCTTTCCCCAAAAGTTGAGCTTCCAACGTTTACCAGAGCAGATGTATATAAGCAGCTAAAAGAAAACAAACTCCATGCAATCACCCCGGTATGGCATGGGAAAAACGTCACACTTTATGGACGTTGCGAATCAACTACCGATTTAACACCTTTTTTTAATTACCTAAAAGAAAAAAATATTTTCTATTACAATAACATTATTTGCAACAACCAGATTATTTCTGCGATTAATGACATTTTAACAGAGTACGATTATAAAGATATTATTATAACAAAAGGTAATAAGCCGGGATTCTTCCTGCTATCGGGATACATTCCTCCTTCACCAAAGTGGAGTGAAGTTGAAAACTTATTGCTAAATACGCCAGGCATTGCCGGATGGGAAATACACAACAACAGTAATAATAAGATCAGTGAATTGGTATCTGAGTTTAAAAAGAATAAATTAATAAATTATGTCAATATTTTCAAAAAGAATGATGCCATTATTGTTGCCGGAGAAGTTTCTCAACAGAACGAGAGCAAGATTCTTGCCATCATAAACGCAATAAGCAAAAAGAGTAACGACAAGATACTCTTTCAAAACATTCAGCCATACATTTCAGCAGATATTTTCCCTGGAAAAATACTCAGAATCAGTGGCACGATGAAGAATCCAACAATTGCTCTTGATAACGGTACAAGTCTGGGGATTGGTAGTATTCTGAAAGGAGGCTATGTCATAGATGCGATTGATCCTAAAGATGGTATCAACATCTCCCGCCCAGACGAGTATATACATATACCGCTGTCGTATTAACCTCTTATCATCTTCTACCTCTTCGAAGCTTTTTTATTGTGTAGATGCTATAGATATGTTAAATAAAATATCTATCAACCAGAACATAAAAAAGCTTATAACCGAAATAGAACATGGCTTTTAACACGAAGCATTCATTTAAAGATTAAGTAGGTGTAATAAAAATCCGGCAAATAGAGACTGTAATTTAAATTGTGTAATTGCCTGTTTTTGATATGTTCACTCCAACACCTGAGACAGGCAAATTATGGACGAAAATAAACTCAAAGCACTGGCTGCTGAACTGGCTAAAGGCCTTAAAACCGAAGCTGATCTTAATGCTGACGAAGCTTACCGTCGAAACAGCATTCAATGCTGAGCTGACTGACCATCTCGGACATGAGAAAAATGCGCCCAAAAAGGCTCTAATACCCGTAATAGCTACTCGTCAAAAATCTTGCTTTGCGATGACGGCAAGATTGAACTGAACACGCCGCATGATCGTGAAAATACCTTTTAACCTCAGTTGATTAAGAAGAACCAGATGCGTATTAAGCAGATGAACAGCCAGATTTTATCTCTGTACGCCAAAGGTATGACCACGCGCGAAATCGTCGCCACGTTCAAAGAAATGTACGACACCGATTTATCGCCCACGCTGATATCTAAAATCACCGGCGCCGTAAAAGAGCAGGTCATGGAATGGCAAAACCGACAGCTGGATACGCTGTATCCCATTGTTTATATGGGACTACATTGTCGTCAAAGTCCGTCAGAATGACAGCGTAATCAACAAAGCCTTCTTCCTAGCGCTAGGTATCCACACCGAAGGCCAGAAAGAATTACCAGATATGTGGCTGGCCGAAAATGAAGGCGCAAAGTTCTGGCTGAGTGTGCTGACACAGCTTGAAAATCGTAGTCTTCAGGGACATCCTGATTGCCTTCGAGGACGGTCTGAAGGGCTTCCCGGATTCGATAAACAGCGTCTATCCGCAGACTCACATCCAGCTGTGCGTCATCCATATGCACATTGGGAAAACCTTAATACCTTCTTCGGCTACCCGCCGTATATTCGTAAGGCTATCTACACCACGAACGCGACAGAATCGCTGAACAGCGTGATCCGTGCCGTGATTAAGAAACGCAAAGTGTTCCCGACAGATGACTCGGTGCGGAAGGTTGTATATCTGGCGATCAAGGATGCGTCGAAAAAATGGAGTATGCCGCTCCAGAACTAGCGGCTGTCAATGAGCCGCTTTATTATCAAGTTCGGTGACCGCCGGAGCGATCACCTTTAACGAGTGGGCAGTTACACAGAATTATGGACAGTCCCGGCAAATAAACTTTGTTTATTTGCCGGGTGCCGGGTGCCGGGTGCCGGGTGCCGGGTGCCGGGTGCCGGGTGCCGGGTGCCGGGTGCCGGGTGCCGGGTGCCGGGTGCCGGGTGCCGGGTGCCGGGTGCCGGGTGCCGGGTGCCGGGTGCCGGGTGCCGGGTGCCGGGTGCCGGGTGCCGGGTGCCGGGTGCCGGGTGCCGGGTGCCGGGTTTATATGATTAGACTATTTTACACAAACTGCAAAAGCATTTTTATCTGTTGCTTTAACATTTGTCAAAGAGTTTGTTGTAACTAAATCATATGTATTTGATACACCTGATGCAGAATCAGAAGTAGATTGCTTAATCCAAGCTGTCAATGAATTAGAACTCGAATAATAAGGATATTTATTCGCGGCTCCCCATTTAGAATATATATTTTCCAATACGCTTTTTGACTGTGCTAAATTTGAACTAATTGCTTGACACCTGCTTTCTGCCTCAGAATACGCCATCCGATTAATTTTATCCACCGCTATTATAATATTGTCTGGTGTATTAATTGTATATGTCGCACTCTGATTATCACCCGATACTACAGTAATTGTAGCACTGCCTTTCTCATTTAAAGTTATCACTCCCGAATTATCAACAGAAGCAATTTTAGTATTACTGGATTTCCATGTATATTTCCCGTTGCCTCCTGTTGCCTGTAGCTTAACCTGACCATACTGTAACCAGTTCTTTGGCAAAGAACCAGTGACACCAGTACCAATTACAGTCACTTTATTGCCATCGATACTCAGTGGGGCAAAAAATTCAACAGTGGCGGCCTTAACTTCTGTATTTACCTCACTCACTTTTGCGCTAACTATAGCCTTACCCGGAGTTCCGGATGACAATTTTACAGTAGCATAACCATTCTGATCGGTTGTTGCTTCAGTCTTATTTAGGGTCCCAAAATCCTTAGAGAAGGTCACTTTTTGACCAGAAATAGGATTCCCACCCTTCATCACTTTAACTGTGTATTCAATAGTATCCTTATTGTCTGCCGTCGCTATTGTCTTATCAACCTTAATCTCAGTAATGCTGGCTTTGGTTTGATCAACAAATATAACCGCATTGGCATTAAGTGCTGAAGTCATCTCCGCTGTTTTAGCTGACACAACTACCTGGCCCGGCTTGTCTGATTTCAGCGTTACAGTCGCCTTACCGCTACTATTAGTATTGGCACTCTTGGCACTTAAAGTTGCAGTTCCTGAAACAATATTAAATGAAACAGGGACATTAGCCTGAGCTACCCCATTCTTTTTCACAGTCGCGGTATAAGTAATGGTATCCGCATTATCCGCTTTAGCCGATGTCTTATCCGCCGTAAAGTTCGTTATCCCAACCTTGTCGACTACTTGACCATTCGACAGAACGGTAATAGTAAGCTGTACATTGTTAGAGCTATTTCCATTACGGTCATAGGCGCGAGCGGTCACTTTATAAACATTGCTACCGCCTTGCACATAAGCAGGCAAAATAGCCTGATAATCTTGTGCGCTTTGGCTTCCGCTATGCTGAATCTGACCACCCTGAGTGCGTAATGTACTGTCATCCCATACGATACGCTCAAGACCGTACTTACTCTTAACGATCAATTGGATCTTATGCGTACTGTGTTCAGTACCATTAATATTATGCGGAATATTCATAGAAAGAATATCCTGCTTTTTGTAATCCAGAATAATGTTGTTATTACGCTGTACCAGATCGTAACGGCTGCCTGATAATGTTCTTAACTCGTTAACATACTGTGGCTCAATTTGTTGAGACCATGGTTTATCAAATTGATAATGGAACTGCATTGAGTACAGGAGATCATTTTCATTACCTGTACCATGACGATAATCAATCCCCATCGTCACCAAAGGAATCGGAGTGTAGTTGACACCAACTGTCACCGCACCAGGATTCGAATACAGCTTATCGGCATTAAACAAAGCAACATTATCACCATAATACTGCTCATACATCAGCTTGCCACCTAATGCAGGATATGATGGTAAGTAGCCGTTAAAGCGAATATCGAAACCATTTGCCGGGCGCTCATCATAGTCTTTCTTATTGTATGACTCATGCCAACCGCTCATGCGGAAATAGCCGTTAACGCTACTTTTAAAATAGTCTCGCCAATATTCACCGCCGATTCCTAAGCGGGTATTGTTACCAGAAAAATCCTGATCAATGAAGACGTTATAGCCCAACATATTTTCAGGAAGGAAAAAACGCTGACCAGCCCCTAAGTTTGCCGTAAAGCGAGAGTCAATATAACGCGCTCCAACCTGACCAAATGCCAGCATATTTTCAGTATCATAGAACGGTAATAAGAAGTCCAGTGAACTGCCATCAAAGTTATTACCGCTCTGCAGATTAACCTCTGCCGTTCCATAATGCTGTAACCAAGCCTGCATCTGGGATGAGGCTTGGTTACCAGCCATACTAAGGGCTGTATCTTTCGCATAGTCTCCGTTCAGTGAGCGAGACTGAAGTTGGCTACCGAGGCTCGCGGCCTGTTGTGCTGCATAGTTTAAGGCCTTGTCATCGCTTGTATTGCTTTTGGTCGTATCCTGGGACATTTTTTTCGTGTGACCAGCAACATCAGCTGCAGCAACGACAGGTGCTGTACCTAAAATAGGCAAGGTACTATATTCAGCAGAAAGTTTTTTGAGCGGTAAAATGATCTGCTGACCAGGACTAGCCTTCATCATTTCACTTTCAGAGCTATATAAATGCTTATTCAGCGACCAAATAACCGGCACGCTGATCCCTTGTGATTTAGAAAGCTGAGCAACGCTTTCACCCGTTTTCAAGGTATAAAAAAGACGATCCTGAGCAATATTATTATTTATTAGTTTAGAATCGGCTCTTAACTTAAAGTAATTTTCACCATTTGCAAATGAGTTCTGGTTAACAGAAAAAAACAATCCTAAACCAGCACCAAGCATAATAAATGTTTTTCTTAACTTATGCTTGTGCCGGGTCCCGGTGCAAAAACCATGAATAATCATGTTATAGGCTCCACCACAATGAGTTAGAATGAGTAGTAAATTATATTAATAAATAATTCTTTATCTTCCGGCGTAATAATGTTTATTATCGTTTGAACTAATTTCCTCTATTTTCATATGTTCATTTTCTAATGTTATTCCCTGATTATGTAATACCAGGTACAGGTTTTCCATTGACTTAACGACGACTTCTATTTCATTCTCAAGTTTTTCAGGTGTAACGTCATCGAGAGGGAAACGTAACGCTAACAACAACGATTGTGCTCCTGACTCATAACATAGATATGGTCCACCATTCTCTGCAAACCATAAGTTTGCATTTAAAATCTCAAGAGCGAAGTTAGGATTATCTGTCGGGAATTTCCCGCAGACACCATAGATCATCATATATTCGTCATTAGTGTCAGATAACGAGATATAATAGATTTCATCAATAACAAAAGAACACAATCTGTTTTCATTAAATGAAATAGTTCCAATACCGATTTTTTCTGCAAATCTTTCTAATAAAAGTTCAGATCTTGATGACATTATAATTTCTCTTAATTGGATTTATTCTTACAGAATTTGAAAAGTTGCTTATACTACAACTTGGTTCTCTGAAACATTGACATACTCCCCCTCCCCCCCAACAAAATACCCATTATATATTTAGACGAAACGTTCAACTCCCGGTGTTGTAGCGGCATTCGCAGCGCTCCCTGCGCTCTCACCTCCCCCAGTCAATCCTCCCATACCTAATCGCAATCCACCGCTGCTTGCGAGAAGCGCATAAGTGCTTTGGATACCCTGCCCAGGAGATCCTACTAACCGCCCAGTCACAGGATTATTCCCTGAAAAATGCTGAATAACGCTATAGTTAGGATCCGGAGCGACTTCATCATAAATAGGCTCTTCTGGAGCGAGAAGCGATGGATTATTCCTGGACATCCAACCTTCAGCATACGGATTCACCACATCGCCAGAGGTATCTGACCATTGGGTCGATGCAACACTAGCCTGCGAATCACGTCTAGTCAGAGAAGCGTTTTCCACTCCAGTGGTGTCAGCGCCGCCTTGTGCTCGAGTATTTCCCCCGGTCTGCTGCTGAATAACCGAATGTGTAGTAGCTATTGTCTGTTCTGTCGGCGGATTTCGTCTATGGAGCATAGCCGTAACACCAGCACCAATCCCCCCACCAACAATCAATGCACTACTGAGGCCGTAACCAATACCTGATGAGAGATCCAATTCCTGCTGACGTTTAGCCTGCTGATCATCATGCCGCTGCTGCGCCTGTGCATTGCTTTCAACAGCTTGCTGTCTGGCCTGTTCACCCGCCACTTTAGCCTGATCTGCTATTTGCGCAACAACATCATCTTTTAACTCACCCGACGGAATTGCATTTCCGAGCTCATCAATGTTAACTTTCTGATTATCAGGATTCTGGAACGCCTCCTTCGTTAACTGATCTTTTGTCGCAGCTTCTGCAGCATTTGCGGCTTCATCAGGATCTGTGGTTGTAGGATCATCCGGAGCTGGTGTCAAAGCAACCGCCTGAACAATACCTGTAGCTGCCAGCCCCGCTAAACCAGCAGCAATTGCGCCAACAGAAACCCAGAATTTAGGATCTGAACGAACACTTGAAGTTGTTGTTGAAGTATGAGTTTCGCTAACAACTCCATCTCCCATTCCTGAAGCACTTCCGACACCAACAGAACGTGTATCAATGTCCTTAGGTTGTCTTCCTCCATGGTTGTCTGGATCTAACTTAGCTATTATTTTCTCACGAGCTTGCGAGATATCTGATGCAACAGTGACCATGGCATGCCCACTACCACCACGTCCCCCGGTGAAAACAAATCGACCGTTACCTTCAGTGTCAAGAGATTGCAAGCTTTGCAATTCACTAGAATTTAATGTAACGCTAACCTCTACACCATCTTTTACCCCAATAGCAGCATGGGTACCATCTGGCTGCTGTTCAACACGAAATACAGAGGATCCAATTTTCTGATTTAGAGTATCAAGTGGTCCCTTATCATGAAGAACCTCAAATCCCCCATGCAAACATGTCTCTGATGTCGCAAAACGCAATGGATGTTCAGGAAGCCCTGGAACATCTCTGGAATCAACAGTATCAACGATAGAACTTCTCAGGGGAGAAAATAATAAACGAGATCCCAATGATCCTGTAGAGCTAATAAGACTACTACCATTCCCCCTTGTCGCGCCGTCTGTTTGTGACGGTAGTGGCGGCGCAGGCGGAATTAAATTGTTACTTATATTATTATTACCAAGATTACCAATAGGCATACATATATCCTTTTATTTAATCGGAAATTTTACACTAATCCTTTATATTGTTATGATGCAACGGTATGCAGTCGATAAACGGCTGGACATAAACCAAATAAATCACAGTCTAACTTATGATGCAAGCATAATAATGCACAAGAAATGCATGTTTGTCTTTCCAACTAAAAAATACACTATCAAAAAAAATCAAATAATACATAAACAAAAAATTAACCACATTTATTTTATGTACGAAAATATAATTATAGATTAAAATAATATTTTACTTTAAATATTTATAGCACTCTTTTTGTATCAAGAAAGAACAAATAACAGGCCATTAAGCCCAAAATACCCTCCTACAGCCTGGTATCCTGCACACAATCTGCAATCACACTCTGCGTTATAGCTTTGATATCGCTCACTTTCGTGGAGTTAAAATTCTTTTCAAACAGTTCGCATGAGACATCGTCTATCATCTTAGTCTGAGTGTTAAAACGTGTAATAGGATCCACTCCTTTACCGCACTGCTCATCAACTATCTTATTAAAATATTTATTAGATTGCAAAAAGTGACTGATTGATGATTGTGCACAATTTATATCAAGAGGCTGCTGTATCACGCTTTCAACCGCTTTAAAAATGTGCTGTTTAGTCTCCTTATTAATTGTCGAATTATTATTTATGCAATAGTCATCCACAGTTTTGTTTACCGTTTTGGATATAAAAGTAATCTGCTCCTGCCGGAACCATTGCTGAGTATCACCATTACCAGTTTGTTTGGCCACGGCCTTTAGTAGCTGAGCAGTCAGTTTGTCATGATTAATCATAAGGTTCGACTGCACAGGTACGAACCTCATACCGCTGGCTCCCATGCCCGCTTGTGTTGCAGCCTTTGTTACCACTGGTCTAAGAGTTTGTGTAGCCGCCTGAGCTAACGCTCTACCGACCATTGCCGTTGGATTAAACATACAATAAAACTCTGTAAATCACATAAGGAAAAATAACATTTACCCGCAAACAAATATTAAATGAATAATAAAATAATAATTACTTTATTATTTTTATTTTCCTCCATCGCCATTTATCTATAGGTGGTTGCACTACATTTACCATATGCTATCATGAGTATGCAACACTATTACTTACATATTATATTTTTCTCGCTGTTAATTGTGTACAAAGTCACAAATCAATTACGTTTGAATACATCTGCGTTAAAAATGACAGGACTACAATATGAATGAACAATTTCTCACAGATCTTGCACATACGTTTGGGATAACACTTGAAGAGCCAACGGACGCCCTTGCTTTTCATGACAACGACGGTCATGAGTGGATACTGGAATGCGCACCTCAATCAGAAATTTTGTTTTTTTATTGTTACCTATCAAATACTGAGCCAGAACAAATGAATAAAATATTAGAAATAAATAGCAACCGAGAAATGCTTGGTATGTTTTTTCTATCATTAAAAGAAAATAAAGTGCTTTTAAATATTGCATTTCCCGCAAACAAAATAGACATAACGGAATTTACTAACTTAATGGAAAATGGATATATAATAAAAAAAGAAATAATAAACTCTTTTTTACTATAATTTATTTTTACTTCAGTAAGTTATAATATGAACCGGATAGTAGCATCTGGTTCATATTTCACAAAAACTACGGTTCTCTATCCTTGAACACCTTAAATAATTCTTAAACCATCATGCCTGACAAAGGGTTTAATGTGGCTGACTCAGAAAGGGGGACATTTTCCGTAGATTGTACGCGACGTAACAAAGAGGAAAGCCCTCTTTCAGTTAAGAAGCCTTCTAATGAAGAGCGAGGATACCAGGTTGAAGAAAGTGGAGTAATATGTCTCTCATTTAATTTACACTCCAGGGCCTTCGTAACACCGCCATACAAAAAGCCAAATATCTTTGAGAAACATCCACTTTCCTGAGTCATCTTTTGTACTTTGTATATATAATCATTACTTTTATCATCTTTAATGAAGCGAACAAAATACTCTTTTCCACGAAAATGGATAATTGAACAGTCATCAATCTCTGGAAAAATCCGATGGTGACGCTGTTGAGTACGTGCTTTAAGTTGAACTTCATCAACTATATCAGTATTCGATATATAAAGATTTCTGGTCAACCTGTTCCATGATGCATGATTGTTTGTCAAAAAAGTAGTAAAAGTTATACCTGACAATGATGACGACATGATACATCTCCCTATATAATCCATTCCTATTAATCACATACTACGCTAATATTAAAATAAAAATCCTCATTGATTTTTATAATAGTTCCATATGCTATTATTGTATTATTCCGTATTAACCGCCCCCCACCGAAAAGATGATATCCGACAGAACCTATAGTATCATCTTTTTTTAAATTCCGCAATTTATGTATATCGACATTTATTGTACCAATCGCACAATAAATACGATTCATTACAGTCTCGTTGCTGATAATACATAACGGATCCGCGGCCTGAACATCCGTAACAGACAAATTATTATCACTTAACTTTACGGTTGCCAAAGGGTTATTAATAACAAGCCAACATTTTCTCTCTTGACTATCATCAACATGATAGAGTCTTAAACTATCACCAATACTCAATTTTGTAATTGGATAATCAGTCCATCCAGGTGCGATATAACCATCAAAAAAAAGAGTATTAGAATGCGGAACTAATTGCCAATTATCATTAATCAGATATTGTAAACTTTGTACCGTCGTTTCAAGAATAATTACATTAAGTCTGTTTTTACCATTATTATTTTCTATTACCGGATAAATATCTTTATTTAACGTCGTAAATTGAACATCATCAACTGACGCATCATCTTCTGGTAATGTTGCGTGTATTGCCCATAGGAGCATGAGTTTTATCGTATCTTCGGGAATCAATCTACTATCGCTATACGGGAATAACTCATGGCACCACTGAATAAGCTGCTCTTCTGATACCCAAAAACACCCCTCATAGCCCGAGTATGCCAACGTGAAACGAAAACCATTACCGCTGACCTCACGAAAATATGCATGGCAAGCATGCCCTTCGGACGTAATATAGAGGCGACCGATTCCTATGACAGGTAATAATGGTAAGTAAAAATCATTAATTTTCATATTCGATTGAGAATTCAATGGCTTCATCTGGAAAGAGCTCTTTTAATTTATCAAAAATATACTCTTTTTTATTATATAATAAAATGTGTTTACTGTTATTAGGGTTTACTTTAATAGAAAGATAAATTATTCCCTTACTACATTTAAATGTTACAACAATACCACGTAATCTTCCACATATGATACTAAACGAGTGCTCCTCTTGTTCAAAATATCGCCGCCGTTTGCCAGGGAAGTAAAACAATTTCTTCCATAAAGAAGCCATTCGTATGAACAAAGTATCTGGCGATCTTTTTTTCATACGATTAAGAATATCATTAAAATTTTCTTCTCCTTGTGACCAGTCATCTAATGGCCGAAAAGAAACAGGCTCTATCAAATTTCTTTTTAGAGAAACTCTAGTCAAGGTAATGCTCCTTTAAGGCAAAAGATAATTTTTCTATTGACTTATTAACACGTTGTATATTCTCTTTTATTCTTTTTTGCGATTCAAGCAAGGAGCTTTTTTCTTTAGATATCAAGATTTTTTTCTCATATAATCGCTGTTTTTGTTCATCAAATGCATTATTTTTTATCTGATATTTGTATAAAGATACTTTATCCAAATTCACCAGCGATGCACAATACGCTTGCTTAGCCGCGATCGATTCTTTAATGGCTTGCTCACAGTCATCGAGTTTGCCATCAATTTCTCTTATCTGAGAGTTAATCCTGGCCATCGACTCCCTCAAACGATTCGCTCTATTTCTACGAATAGATAAAATTCTGTCCAACATATTCAGGCAACCACTTTGAATAGATTTTCAATCGTTTTTTCATAACTACTGATATCTTTAGTACTTTGCTGTAAAAAACTCTGGATTGCTTTTCTATTTTTTATAGCCTTATCCGCTTCAGGATCTTGCCCCATCGTGTACTCACCAATACGAATAAGCAGCTCAATATTTTTATAGGTTGCAATAAGCTTTTTGCATTCTGCCGCCGCACGTAAATGTTCCGATTTAACAACGTTATGCATAACACGACTAGCACTTAAACCAATATCAATTGCAGGAAAATGGTTTTCCTCTGCAAGTTCTCGTGTAAGCACTATATGCCCATCAAGAATAGAGCGAACTTCATCACCAATAGGATCATTAACATTGTCGCTTTCTAAAAGCACCGTATAAATCGCAGTTATTGACCCTTTTGGCGCAGGGCCCGCACGCTCTAATAATTTGGGTAACGAAGAAAAAACACTCGGGGGGAATCCTCCCCTTACATCCGGTTCCCCCGATGCAAGCCCAACATCACGTGCTGCTCGGGCATAACGAGTTACGGAGTCCATCATTAATAATACATTTTTCCCCTGATCCCGGAAATACTCAGCAATGGTTGTCGCCGTAAATGCGGCTTTCATTCTTTCCAGAGCAGGACGGTCTGAAGTTGTAACAACCAGTACGCATTTAGAAAGCGTAGATTGGGGTAAAAGCGCAAGAAATTCATTTACTTCACGACCACGCTCACCGATAAGGGCAAGGACAATAATATCCGCTGATGCGCCATTACAAATCATCCCCAGAAGCGTACTTTTACCAACGCCGGAACCAGCGAAAATACCGATGCGCTGCCCAATACCGCAAGTAAGCAAACCATCAATTGCCCTAACCCCAAGCGTAAATGGCTGATCAATAACCTGCCTTAATAAAGGATCTGGTGGTTCCGCATACAGGCTGCGTTTAAACGGAAGATAAAGCGTAGCAATATTGCTCCCCATTGGCCTGCCTATGCCATCAACAAGTCGCCCAAGCAGTTCATCACCAACACGAATCTTGAACTCTTCTCCCTGATAACTTAGCCACTGCCCACAATACATGCCAGAAACATGCTCAAAAGGTAGCAAGAAAACCTCATCCCCATTAATAGCAATCACCTCAGCTAAACGTTGACCGGGTTCTATCTTATAAAAGGCGCCAATACGGGCATTTGGTAAACGAGCCTTGATAATCGTCCCGCCAATATTAGTAATCTTGCCTTCATACTTTGTGGATGAATTGAATAATAATGCCGGCAAGGTGCTATTGATCACTTTCTGGATACGTGGGTATCTTTCCAACATAGAATTATGCTCTGAAATCATTTACCGTTCCTAATACTTTCAGTTCGATATTATTACCAACTTCCTGAAAAGAGAGCACGGGTACTGACGGGAACGAACCTTCAATCATTTTCTTCACATAACGCCTGATATCTAAAGCGGTCAGAATGACGCCGTTACTCGTTGGATTCACGATATTTTTCAAGAAGCCAATTATCTGCTCACTCCGTTCCGGGGAGATATTCAGATACGAACCTGATGACGTTTGTCTAATCGACTCCCGCAGCTCATTTTCAATATCAGAACCTATAAGCCAAACATTCAGAATAGTACCACGAACACTATAGCGGCCTAAAATATGCCGACGGAGAGCAATACGAACGTATTCACATAAGATAACCACATCTTTTTCTTTTGTTGACCAAAAGATAAGTGTCTCAAAGATAGTTCGAAGATCTCTAATTGAGATATTTTCCTCTACAAGCCGCTGAAGAATGTCGACAATTTTGCTCAGACCAAGCTGGCGTTGGAGTTCTTTCACAAGCTCGTTATATTTTCTCTCCATGATGTCCATCAGATAACGAGTTTCTTGTACACCAATAAACTCTTTGGCGTTAGATAATACAAGTTTCTTTAACAAAAATGTTATCTTATCATTTGTTTCTGAATACACATTCATACCTGAAAGATGAGCTAGCTGTTGGTTAGCCTCATTCGTTTTATATACGATAGAGTTAATCGAAATTTTTTCCTGAACAAACTCAAATGATATATCTCCGTGTCCGGCTTCAAAATAAACAGTATCTTTGGTCAGTGTATCTTTGTATATTGACTCTTGATAGAGCAAAAATTCCACTACACTATCATTATTTTTTATCGGATTAACAATAATCTTAGGCAATGGGATTCCACTTTCTTCAAAGAAACCCCAACGTACAACCTCAATTTGCTGTGTAATATCTGCACTATAAATATTATTACTTAAGTTTAAAATTAATGGCTCGGCGCCTGGAGAGACATTTTGGCTATTCGACAAATCGCCTCCCAGCGAATCTTTACTATTGGTAGATCCAAATGCTCTTTTTTTCTGCAATTTCCAGGCAATACCCAGCAAACAAACGGCCAAAAACAAGAAGACCAACGTAGGAAAACCAGGGATAATCGCCATTACAAGCATCAATGCAGCACTGATCAAAAATGGACGACTATTAACAGAAACTTGCTGAATAATATCCCCTGCAAGGTTTTCTTCTTTTTCGCTTTCACCGGGAACACGAGTAACAACCACCCCCGCAGTTACAGAAATAATAAGCGCAGGGATCTGAGCAACCAGGGCATCACCAACCGACAATACAGAAAACAGGCTAAGTGCCTCACTAAATGGCATGTCAAACTGCCACATACCAATGAGAACGCCACCAAACAAGTTAACTAAAACAATGATGATACCAGCGATAGCGTCCCCTTTTACAAACTTCATCGCCCCGTCCATTGAGCCATAGAACTGGCTTTCTTTTTGTACACGGGAACGAAGAACTTTTGCCTCAAGCGGATCGATAACGCCTGCACGCATATCACCATCAATACTCATTTGTTTCCCTGGCATACCATCCAGGGAGAAACGAGCACTCACTTCAGCAACGCGCTCAGCCCCTTTTGTAATAACCATAAATTGTACAATGGTGATAATTGTAAAAATAACCAGGCCAACAACAATGTTACCGCCAACAACAAAGTTACCGAAGGAGTAAATAATGTCACCCGCATCATGATGCAAAAGAATAAGTCTGGTGGTACTGACACTGAGTGACAGGCGCATCAACGTCGTAATCAACAGAATTGTTGGAAAAGAAGTTAGCTCAAGAGGATTTTTTATATAGATTGAGAGCATTAATAAAAGTAAAGCTGTCGAGATATTAATCGCGATAATGATATCCACCACAACTGTTGGCAGTGGAATAATCATCATCATTACAGCCATAAAGAAGAAGAGAGCCAGAATAAGATCGTGATATGACTCTACTTTTTCAAATACATTTAAGAGTTTATTCATGATGTCATCCTGCGAACTCGCTCAATAATCTGCACATGCTGTTGAAAAGTATTCATTAAAGATAACACATCGATATTAGTTAACAAATAACTTAAACATAATTTATTATCGTAGACAAAGATATGTTCAATCACCCCCTGCGTCCGCTCAGGGGCAAGGGCACTGAAGAAAGAAAAAAATGCATTTTCGTTATACTCTAAAGCAAATGTAAAAAAAAGATTACCACCAATTACCTCAATAAAAAAAGAAAAACCATTAAAATCAATTTCAACACGATTATCAAGCAAATAAAAATCATTTCCCAATAATCTTAAAAATTCCTCTACATTTCTTTTAATTAAAAGATTCATCGGCAGACTCTTGAAGTAAGTATATACATGAATATTGTTGCTTGAAAAAGTGTATCAAATAATATATACAGTATATGTACATTGCAACTGTTTAACAATAGTAATAGTTGGCTATAGTTGCCCATGGGATAATTTGGTTATTTATAATAAGGTAAATGTCTAAATTAGATAAAAGGAGAAAAATCAATGGAACCAACAAATTTAAGTCCTTCTGGTGTGGTATTACCGCTGGCGACTGCAATAAATGGAAATGGTCCCGTGGATGAGAATACAGGAGTGATGCAAGCGGAAGGAGGGGCAAGTCGCAATGTCAGAGTTTTTGCTGGAGTCGCACTTGCCGTTTCAGCACTAGCAGCAACAGGTGCGGGAATTGCAGCAATGTGTATCGACAACTCTTCACAAACAGAAAAATTAGGCTTAGGAATCGCTGCTGGTGTTTTAGGTGGTTTGACTTCGGTTGGCGGTGCATTAGCGATGAAATATGCGTAAGCATCGCATAGCATAAATGCGAGAGAGAGGTAATGGATAATTTATATCCTTACCTCTCTCAGAATAAGAGACTAACAGGAAAATAAACAATATGAATCAATCAGAAAAGATTAATATTCAGTTAAATAACACGTCCCAAACAAATTTTGTTGATGAGTATACTCCGTTAGCCCCAACCCCATCTGCGGCCGGAGCGGCTCAGTTTCTTGATCAATTACTCCCTAAAACCGCTGGAGTGTCTTCTCCAGAGCGAGTGTTGATTGAGGAAATTAAAAAGAAACATCTTGCAACAATGGACACTAATCGCCGTTTCGATGCACTATCTGCAGGGGAACTGTCAATAGAAGAGTTGCGTATTTTACAAAAGAAAGTGCTCAACGCAAACGTCAACGTTGATGTCCTCTCCAAGTTCGCAAGCCTCCTTTCAACATCGCTTACAAAATTAATTTCACAGCAATAAATATGAAAAAACGCATTAAAAATACTTTTTTATTGATTGCTATTTGTTTGACAGTTGCATGTAAAGAGCAATTGTATACAGGATTAACGGAAAAAGAAGCCAATCTGATGCAAGCATTGTTGCTATCCAATGATGTTAATGTTTCTAAAGAAATGGATAAAAGTGGAAATGTAACGATTAGTGTGGAAAAAGAGGATTTTGTTCGCGCGATAACTATTTTAAATAACAATGGTTTTCCAAAAAAGAAATTTGCAGATATTGAGGTTATTTTTCCGCCAAGCCAGTTAGTTACATCACCATCACAAGAAAATGCCAAAATCAACTATCTCAAAGAACAAGATATAGAAAGGTTGTTAAGTAAAATCCCAGGTGTTATCGATTGCAGCGTCTCATTAAATGTCAACAATAACGAGAGCCAACCATCCTCAGCAGCTGTTTTAGTCATTAGCTCGCCAGAGGTTAACTTAGCACCATCTGTTATTCAGATAAAAAACTTAATTAAGAATAGTGTAGACGATCTCAAATTAGAAAATATTAGTGTCGTTATCAAGTCATCCTCAGGACATGACGGGTAATATGTATGAACAATAATAATGGTAGCGCTAAGAATGATAGTGGCTGGTTAACGGCTCTTGATTTTGTAAAGGATGTCAAAGGTTCACCAACGCATCTTACTTTTTATATCTACCAAAAAAATGCTTTCTTACACGATTTTGGAAACTATTGGGTTTTATATATCGAGCTTAGTGGTGATTTTCGCCAGGTTCCAACAGATACATTCATCAAACTCTGCAATATTCTGGCGGTTAGTAAAGAATATAAACAAATGGGTATTTTCTTGTCTAATAATAAATGGTATATTTGCCAAATTTTTAATAAAGGTAATAATCATCGAACAAACATGTCAAAAACAATAATGCAACATACATTAGCCTCTTTGCTCGATAAGCATTTTAATAAACTAGAGCAATCATCTTCATCAGATACAACGTTGTCTCCAACACACTTGTTTTCTGATATAGGACGAATTGTGTAATGAAAAAAATAAGCCTTTTTATTTTTACAGCATTATTTTTTTGCAATACTCAGGCGGCCCCATCCTCTCTGGAAAAAAGATTAGGCGAGAGCGAGTATTTTATTATTACAAAAAGTTCTCCAGTAAGCGTGATCCTTAATGACTTTGCCGCTAACTACAGCATTCCTGTTTTCATCAGTAATTCTGTGAATGATGATTTCTCTGGCGAAATAAAAAATGAAAAACCAGTAAAAGTATTGGAGAAACTGTCCAAACTTTATCATCTCACATGGTATTATGATGAAAACATCTTGTATATTTATAAAACAAATGAAATATCAAGAAGCATAATTACACCAACATATCTGGATATTGATTCACTGCTAAAATATTTGCGTGATACGATCTCTGTAAACAAAAGTTCCTGTAATGTGAGAAAAATCACGACGTTTAACTCTATTGAAGTTCGGGGCGTTCCAGAATGTATAAAATATATTACATCTTTATCGGAAAGCCTTGACAAAGAAGCACAATCTAAAGCTAAAAATAAAGATGTCGTTAAAGTCTTTAAATTAAACTATGCTTCAGCGACAGATATAACATACAAATACCGCGACCAAAATGTTGTCGTGCCTGGCGTCGTCTCTATCCTAAAGACAATGGCAAGTAATGGTTCACTTCCCAGTACCGGTAAAGGTGCGGTTGAAAGAAGTGGTAATCTGTTCGATAATAGTGTAAATATTTCTGCTGATCCACGTCTTAATGCTGTTGTTGTTAAAGACCGTGAAATAACCATGGATATATATCAGCAATTAATTTCTGAGCTTGACATTGAACAAAGGCAAATTGAAATTTCCGTTTCAATTATTGATGTTGATGCAAACGATCTTCAACAGCTAGGTGTAAACTGGTCCGGTACATTAAATGCAGGGCAAAGTTCTATTGCCTTTAATAGCTCTGCAGCACAGGCTAATATTAGTTCCTCTGTGATAAGTAACGCTAGTAATTTCATGATTAGAGTGAATGCGTTACAGCAGAACTCGAAAGCCAAAATACTCTCTCAGCCATCAATTATAACCTTAAATAATATGCAGGCGATTCTTGATAAAAACGTCACGTTTTATACAAAAGTTTCTGGTGAAAAGGTGGCATCGCTGGAAAGTATAACCAGTGGGACATTGCTGAGAGTGACACCACGTATACTTGATGACACCTCGAATAGTCTTACCGGGAAACGTCGGGAACGAGTTCGTTTGTTACTTGATATTCAGGATGGCAACCAGTCGGTTAACCAAAGCAATATTCAGAATGCCGGCAGCCTCTTACCCGAAGTCCAAAATTCAGAAATGACAACAGAAGCAACATTAAGCGCAGGAGAAAGTCTGCTACTTGGCGGGTTCATTCAGGATAAAGAAAGTTCAAGTAAAGATGGTATACCGTTGTTAAGCGATATTCCTGTTATTGGTAGCCTGTTCTCCAGTACGGTAAAACAAAAGCATAGTGTTGTTCGACTCTTTTTAATTAAAGCGACCCCGATAAGATCTGCATCTAGCGAATAATAAATGAGGCTTTATGAGCACAAAATTTAGCTCCCTAGAGGAAATCTATGATTTCTACCAGAATGGTGGCACATTAGCGTCATTGACAAATCTGACGCAACAAGATCTCAATGATCTTCATTCTTATGCCTATACAGTATATCAATCTGGTGATATTATAACCGCAAGAAATCTATTCCATTTGCTAACATATCTGGAGCACTGGAATTATGACTACACCTTATCTCTGGGCTTATGTCATCAACGTTTATCAAATCATGAAGATGCACAACTGTGTTTTGCTCGTTGTGCAACCTTAGTTATGCAAGATCCCAGAGCATCTTATTATTCTGGTATCAGCTACTTACTTGTGGGAAATCGAAAAATGGCCAAAAAAGCCTTTAAGGCTTGTCTGATGTGGTGTAATGAACAAGAAAAATATTCTACATATAAAGAAAATATTAAAAAACTATTAGATAATACAGATTAAAAATCACCGTCTGCATACCAATCCCCAGCCCGTCTGGGGATTTTCTAGCGAAAAATTAAAACAGCATAAATGAAGTACTCCCAAATTTAGATACTGGCCTATAGATAGATTCCTCTACAGAGAGGGATCAACTCCATTAATCAAAGCTTTATATGCGTCTGAATAATTTCCATAGTATTAAATGCCATCTCCGTTCATGGAATAATCTGTATATACTCACCATAATTTAAGTTGCAAGTGCTGTATCTGCATTTATTCACCCCAGTCATTTACTCTATAAAACTCTGATAATTTTCTTGTCTGTCAAATTCCTGCCGCTTGAATTATTTATATCTCTCAATATATTGTTGAAAATTCAACCACTGCAATCATATATGGTCCCGAGTATATTTTCTGAGAAATGGCTTTCAAACTTTACACAGGAAAAGGACTATCCTGTTCCTCTCCCCCTGTACAATCCGGAGACATGCCAGACAGGTGTTAGAGAACATGGTGAACACTTTTTAACATTTTTTGCCATGGTGATCGACTTATTCTTCAGGCCGATCACCCCCACTTTTGTACTGTACCACCAGACTTCATACTGACCATCTTCATGCGTCTTCTTCAGTCCCAAAAGTTCATTTCTGAATGCCTTGTCCGCACTCTGACTGACACCTTTCAGTCTTGACGCATCAACCATAACTCCTGTGCCGTTCAGGTTCCGTGAGTATCACCCCACTGAGCACCGTTCTCCATGGTCATCCGGTCCGGCAGTCCATCGTATTCAAATACGCTTGTACGGTCGTCCGTTGTTCATTGGCGCAGTGAGCCAGACACAGGGAAAAACGGGAATGGTCATCAAACAGTGTTAATGGATGGCAGCGTCCACTGCCAAAGGGAAAGTGCCCTTTAAAATCCATCTGCCAGAGCTGCGCTTCATGTTCAAATCGGCCAGTCGCCGGGGCTGCCATAGCCAGACCCAGTAGAAGATCATGACGGGCCATCAGGTTATGAACCGTGCTGAAGGCGGACACGCGATGTTCACGATTTTCCAGCCAGTGTTTATCTTGCATGCTCCCCAGCGTTCATGGTGATCATGCGCATACGTAACAGCGCAATGATGTCGTCGCACGAACGGTTCGGGGAATGATGAGGTGTACGTGGACGGTCCTGAAAACCAGATAAACCTTCGTCGTACCAGCGTTTAAGCCATTTGTAGCTGTGGCAGGAGAAATGCTGTAGTGACGGCAAAGAGAACGGATGTTCGCCCCTTCCTGTGAGGCGAACAGAATAAACTCAGAATCTAGTGACATAATATCTCTTGATTCCCAAGGCATAAGCAGCACCATAAACGGGTTCTTATGCCTTAGTTGTAAGTGTCTACCATGTCTCCGAACAAATGTTCATTATGTCTCCGGACTGTCCCCCCTGAATAGGGATCTTTTTTTTATTATTCTATAAACTTACTAAGAAAGCTACGTCTAACTCTCCTTTTTTCGTCTCATGATCATTTCGTTCCAAATACTCGACTGTCCCACAATACCATTACCAACTCGTAAGGTTTTTCTTTTCGGTCCGGTTGATACATGACTTTCTGTCGGAGCCGCCTCAAGGTTAACATTGTAAATAAAAATCTCAAGGCGCTTATAATGCAAGTTCCCATAACTGACATATCTGACACGAAATGAAATTTTTTCTTTTCTTCTCGATATATAAGTTATAATAAATGACGCTCTCCTCAGGTTTATACCGAATGCTTCGGCAATATCATTTCGAGAAATCCATTTCTCCTGCAATTTACACCAAAGAGAAACCAGGATATACAGAGGCTCACCATTGTAATTCTTTACAGAGTCAGGAATTACATAGTCACTATTTTTAGATTCCATTTTCCATGTTCTTTTTATTTGATAAAAAATTAACACAAAAAAACAATAAAAATATTTAGATAAGCAATTAATTTTTAATAATTAACGGTTCGATAAATCTGACATAAACATCAACAAATAACTTTTCATTTCCTCTTACGTGGCAATGTAATGTAACATTATTATCATTACTTAGTATTTTTTTAGGGATAACTAATTGATAATCTTGTTCAATGCTCAGCACCGAGGGAATTTCATGATTATATCGATGAACATGAAATATGATGTCTTCCTCTTCAGTCAGTCCCCCCTGATACACAGAGGAAATATCTCCACCAGTGATTAAATTTCCATTTTTAATCAGTATGCCTTCCCCACAGGAATCTTCATTACTAATAAAGGTAATACTATAGATGCCATCCTTCATAATTATAACTCATTCGATTTCATGCTAACCTCACTCCATTCCATTTGTTCTATCCATAAGCCGTATAAAGAATAACGGAGATGCTTCATTTTCTCCAAATTACACTGTAATATATCATTAAATATACTCATATTCCAAGTTTTTCTGTGGTTGCCATCTTTAAATCCTAACGCATCACATTGAAGATAAACATGAAAGCAAAAAAAATATTAAGTATCATTCTTATCACTAACTTTTGCTATGCTTCTGATTGTTTTGAAACAACTGGAAAAGCATATAACATTGATCCATTAATATTAAAATCCATTGCATGGAATGAGTCAAGAAACAAAAGTGGAATAAAAAGCAAAATAAATAAAAATGGAACCTATGATATAGGGATAATGCAAATAAACTCATCCCATTTAGACCTATTAAGTAAATTTAACATATCCGAAAATGATTTATTAAATGATGATTGCATAAATATAACTGTCGCTGGTTATATTTTAGCTTCCAACATAAAATCTAGAGGGAATACGTGGGATGCCGTGGGTGCATACAATGCTGGTTATTTTAACACACCAAATGCTGTAGAACTCAGAAGGCAATATGCGATGAAAATATACAACACATATACTAAACTAAAAAATAATGAACCAATAATGGATTAATAATCAATATCCATTGCAATACGGATCAATTGTGCAACAGGTTCAAAAAAGTCTTCTGTTATATATTGCCCTTTATGTATGTTCTTATAGAGGCTTCTTGCCAATGGAATATCTTCAATCACTGGAATATTATATAATTCCGCAAGTTTAATGATTTGTAGTGCTTTGGCATCTTTTGCTGTTTCAATCACTAAAGGTAATGGGGTCTCACCAAGTTTGTAGTACAGACAGACTGCAATATGAGTCGGATTTTTGACAATAACAGTTGATTTTTTGATGTTATTAGCCAGACTTCCACTTTGTATCTCGGAATGAAGACGCCTGCGTTCGCCTTTAATTTCAGGGTTACCATCAGTATCTTTGGCTTCTCGTTTCACCTCATCTTTACTCATTTTCATTTTTTTCAATCCCTCATGTTTCTGGAACCAAAAATCAAACACCGAAAAGAGCAAATATCCGAATAACACACCTTTCCATAAAAGAAAAATAAAAAAAGCGATAATAACAAGAGTCTGATAGGCATTTAGTCTTGTAAAATTAACAAATTCACTCGCATATGTATTTCCCATAAAGTAAAAAATTAGAGAGATAATCACCAACTTAAATACTGATTTAAGTAATTCAAAAATACTCTTCACTGAAAAAATATTTTTTAGGTTGTTTTTTATACTAATCTTCTGAGCTGATGGCTTTATTTTTTCCACCGCAAAGATGAATCCTATTTGTGATACACCGGTCGCAACAGTACCTACAAACACAAAAAGAACAATTGGTAAAACATATAATAAAAATATTTTTAACACAGCTCCTAATATTTCGTGTATGGAATATAAAAATGGTTCATTAAGCGAGTTTATAGTTGTATTAACTACTCCTGCAACCTCAATAAAAAAACTTGCGCCATATAAAGAAAAAAATGAAAATAGGATTAACGACTGCACAGCAGCCATTACCTCTTCACTTTTAGTTACATCGCCCTTCTTTTTTAAATCCCTAATTTTTTTAGGTGTAGGCTTTTCTGTTTTTTCACTCATTAATCATACTCGGTAAGGTTCTGTCAATTATGTCAGAATGAATATTGGCTGTAATAAACTCTGGAAAAATGTGAATAACCAACAACAATATAAAAACTGCTATCAAACTTTTTACTGGTAGCGATAGTGTAAATACGTTTAGCTGAGGAGCGGTTTTGTTGAGAAACCCAAATCCCATATCACATAAGAATATACCGATAACCATGGGGACTGAAAATGACAACATTAGTTTAATAAATGAATCCCATAGTGAAAATAAAAAATCAACCAAAGTATGATTGAATGTTATACCAGATTGTAATGGCAACATCTCGTAGGACAAATATAACTTATCCAGAACGCTTTGTATTCCTCCATGGATGACAAATATTACGGTGACAAATTGGTACAAAATAACGCCAGTAATAGAGGATGAATCGCTTATAGACGGGTTAAAAATTGAAGATATTGTTGAACCTCTTAGGGTATCAATAATTTGTCCAGCCGCATCTATAGCCCAAAAAAGTATAGTAAATGACAAACCAATAAAAAAACCTATGCTTATTTCTTTTAACACGATAGCGATCAACTGAAAAATTCCAGATGGTAATCCTTCTGAAAATTTATAATTCTCGACTATGATTGGTAGTGTAAACGCAACCATAATTGAATTACGTATAAAATTACTCAGCAAAACGCCTGTTGAAAATATTGGAAGAATAATAAACATCCCCAGCGGTCTGAGTATGCAAAAGAATGATGAAACTATGACAGTCATTATTTCATTCATTAACCATTCACCTTTGGAATCATTTCAAATATTATTGATGAGAAGTTTATGATTGTTGTACCCATCCAGTGATAAGTCAGAGCAAGTGTAGCAAATACTGCTATTATTTTCAGCAAAAAAGGCAATGTTTGATCTTGCAATTGCGTTATAGCCTGGATTAAGCTAATAATAATACCAATTACAGAGGCTGCAATGACTGTCGGCAATGACAGGATGAATATAATCCATAGTGTTTGCACACATAATTGAACAAAATATCCAGTACCCATCAATTCACCACCAAAAGAAATTCAAATAATTTTTGCCAACCACCAATAAGAATGAATAGCAAGATCTTAAAAGGTATCGAAATTGTTACTGGCGATACCATCATCATACCCAAGGCCAATAAGATATTGGAAATGATTAAATCTATAGCGATAAAGGGTAAGTAAAGTAAAAATCCTATCTTAAATGCGGCTTCAAGCTGTCCCATAGTGAAAGCCGGTAACAGTATAAAAAGTGAGTCTTTTTTTAAAGAAGTTTCATTACCCAATTTTTTCTTGGCAACATTTTCAAAAAAATCAATATTTTCTTTATTAGTGTTATTTTCTAAAAAAATACGGTATGGTGATATTATTTTCCCATCAACTTTTTGATAAAAATCAGAGTCAGTATAGTTTATCGGCTCCTGAGATATATTATCATTAATCTGTAATATTATTGGAGACATAATAAATATAGTAAGTATCAGAGATACTGATGTTAATGCCATGTTTGGTGGTACTTGTTGAATACCTAATGCGTTCTTCAGTATCCCTAATACAATCGAAATTTTCAGAAATGAAGTTCCAATAACAACAAATATTGGCAGTAATGAAAAAAAGAAAAAAACAACAATTAAAAATATTGGCTGTGAGCCAATGGTCATTAACTGAGTCATATCATTATTCCTGAATAATACTCAAATAACTCTCTTTAAATGAATTTAATAAGATATTAATTTGCTCTAACGGATCTAAAGTTATTCTTATATATTCATTTTCTATTATTATCTGATTAACTGGTATATTTAAATCATCAATAAACTCTAAATTCTTACCCTCACCGAGGTCAATATTAACGTCTGGGTTTTTAGTGATCTTAATAGCCCCTACAATATTATTATGAGAAATCGCCTCTCTTACGACTTCATTAAGTAAGGCATCCCAATTAATTCTTGATGATGTATCTAAAGAATGCAATGCATCAGTTAGTGTCAAATGAATTTTATTCATTATATCTTGTATTAAAACCAACTCGATATCCTGGATATCTTTAACCCATTTCACCGAATTATTAATCTCTTTTTCTAATTTTATTTTTTTGTATTTGCGTTCTCTTTCTCTCATTGATAACATTTTTTTTGCAATTTTTTTTCTTGATTCTATCTTTAACTGTTTCGTTTTCCTCCTAATCCTCAGTAAATGTTCGCATGTTCTTTTTCGAGTCAGTTTGATAATGTTATCAGTTTGGAAAATTTCCTGCAGCTTACTTTCAGCTACAACATCTTCCGTAAGCACTAAGTCAATAATTTTTATATTTTTATATTCATAAAGTTTCATAAGGCAGTAAAATTTTATTAAGTTTATTAAGAAATATACCATTAATATGAACTGGCTTTATTTCTCCGCTTTTCGGTAAAAGATATTTAACTATTGCCCATAATGGATTATCAGAGAATAACCATTCCAGATTTCCTGCACCATATTTTATTAGCTCCGAACAGAACCGATCTTCGCCATATTCTGGTTTACATTGTCCTCCCTGCCAATAGAATGATAACTGTTTCACATTTTGATATCCTATCTCTTCAATCAGATTCTCTCTATATACTCGTGAAAAAATATAATCAGGACATTGAATTTCAAATAATGCACTACTTAAAGCAAGCAATCTTATTTTACCAATTGACTGATATAGAAAACTATCCTTATTTATATTTGATAATTCTGCACCAGCTATTTTACTTTGAATATCCTGACGTATAATCCTATTTAGTTGATTACGTGTAGAACTATTTTCTCTTAGACGTCGAAAACAGCCCTGATTGACACCGGTTAAATCACCTAGCCATTCATCATGAATCATCATGAGAGGATAGTTAATTAATTTATAGTAGCTATAGTCTATTTTATTCAAAATTGTCATACTATTTTTCTATTGTTTTTATTACGCTGATTCTTTGTTAATTGACTTCCAGATCTTGTAGGTTTCATTGTCTCTATTAATTTCTCTATCTTACTTAAAGCGGAATCATATAATCTTCTCTCTTCACCATATGTATATCCTTCAATTAATTTGTTTAAAGTTTCCGCAGCTTGAGGGGATGTTTTTGCCTTTTCACTTAATATATTAACGTTTTCTTTTATAACATCAAATTCAGCAATTATTTTTTTTATTGTCTCAATCTCTGATCTTATTTTTTTATCTAATAACTCTTTGTTTTTTGTTTGCTTCACAATATTCATCCTCTATTCAATCTGATTACCATTATCTCAATGACCTTAATTGCCGCATCGCATGCAATGAGCAGTTCCTTTGCTTCATTGTAAGTGACCTTATCCAAAGGTTTTTTCATTTTTTCGTGGATTTCATTTTTTTTATCATTTATTTTTTCAATAAAAATATTTGCTGATTTTTTATTTTTTATTATTTCATCTTCCAGTTCAGTTATCGTTATCATTTAATTATTTCATGTTAAATGTTATTCAGAGATGTTACTTCTTCTTCTGTGTCCTTCACAAGAAAATCTTCTTTCTTTCTTCCATTCAATAATGCTTCTTTAAGCCAACGTGGTTGTCGACCCACTCCAGACCAAGTCTGTCCGTCTTCATTACGGTAGTATACCCCTTTTGATGAGCTCCGGCGAGCAAGAGCACCATCAGGTATATTAGTATACCCCAGTTCTTGTAAGGTTATATTGTAATAAGTAATCTGTTTTTGAATTGACTCAATTACAGTTTGAATCTCCTGCTCACGCAGCCGCTTTGCTTCTTGCTGTAGCACAGCAATCTGCTCAATCAGCTGAATGTATGGGCTTGTTGTGGGCGAATTAGTTTCCATATTCATAATAAATAATCTCCTCATACTTTTATATATTAAGATATTAACAAGCTCATCCTTACATGGATGGGTCAACAATTAATAGAATGTTATAAATTATGTAAGATAACGTCTTATCTATCACATTAGAAAAATCTACTTCATCATACAAAACCCCTATAAAAGCTATTAACCCCTGATACATAATGTGTAAAATATATTATCCTTAAATGTCAACAAAAAAATTATACCAATTAAAAAATCATTAAAAAATCAATAAATTATAAAGATTTAGCTAGTTGGCAAAGCGGCATTAATTATTGTTTCTCCATTAATTAATATTTTTTAGAGTAAGCGGCTCGCCAGAACCGTATTGATATTTACTGAGAGCTCAGATCAACTTTCCAGGGCAACAGATCGCGTACCCGATTTGCCGGCCAGTCCTGGATATGCTCAATGACGTAACGCAGCCATTTTTCTGGCTCCACATTGTTCAGACGGCATGTGCCGATCAGCGAGTACAACACCGCCGCATGTTCGCCACCGCTGTCAGAACCCGCGAACAGCCAGTTTTTCCGGCCTACGGCCACTCCCCTTAAGGCGTTCTCTGCGATGTTGTTGTCGATTTCCACCCAGCCATTACTGCAGTACACGTTCAGGCTATCCCACTGTTTCAGCAGGTATGCGAACGCTTTTGCCGTATCCGAGTGACGCGACAGTGTTTTCATCTGAGTCTGTATCCAGTCATACAGTGACTGCATCAGTGACGCAGCTCTGGCTTTTCTTGCCGCCAGACGCTGTTCTGCTGAACATCCCCGGACTTCTGCTTCGATGGCATACAGTTCACCGATACGCTGCAGGGCTTCCGTGGTGATATCGGTTGGCGCTCTTGCATGCACATCGTGGATTTTTCTCCGGGCATGGGCCATACACGCGGCTTCCGTTATTCTGCCGGATTCGTATAACGCCCGGTAGCCACCGTAAGCATCGGCCTGAAGCACTCCGCTGTAACCGGACAGGTGATTCTGTGGATGTATGCCTTTCCGGTCCGGGCTGTACGCGAACCAGACCGCCGGGGGCATCTGTGAACCGGCGTTACGGTCATCACGGACGTAGACCCACAGCCGGGCTGTCCGGGTTTTACCGCTGCCCGGCTCCTGGACCGGGACGGGGATATCATCAGCATGGACTTTACCGGGCATCAGCACATACTGGCGCAGGACGTCATACAGCGGCTCCAGCAGTTCAGCAACAGCACCTGTCCAGCGCCCCAGTGTGGCACGGCTCAGCTCCACTCCCTGACGACGGTATATTTCTGACTGGCGGTATAACGGCAGATGGTCTGCATATTTCCCGGTGACAACATGGGCCAGAAGCCCCGCTCCGGCATAACTGCGTGCAATGGGTTTTGAAGGTACTGGTGCCTGCACGATATGGTCGCACCGGCAACAGGCCAGTTTCGGACGTTGTGTTTCGATAACCTTAAAGGCGCTGCTGATAAGCTCCAGTTGCTCTGACACATCACATCCCAGAGAACTGAGTTCACCACCACAGGCAGGACAGCATTCCTCTTCCGGCCGGATAACCCGGGTTTCACGGGGAAGTGAGGCCGGTAACGGTTTACGGGCTGAAGACTGGCGCAGGGCGGATGGCAGTGCCGGGTCATATTGCTCACCCAGCGTTTCAGCCATTTCTTCCTGAAGTGCGCTGATTCTCTCCTGTGCATCCTGTATCTGCCGTTCGGTTTTTGCGCGAAGTTTTTCTGAGCTTTTACCGAACTGCATACGTTGCAGTTTCGCAACCAGCGCCTTCAGCCGGTTGATTTCGGAAGCATAAGCCGCCACCCGCTGTGAGAGCAGGCGGTTGTATTCGGCCATCTGGCGGATGGTGTCCTGTTGCGTCTGCAACAGTGCCCGCAGGCGGGCGTTCTCATGAGCAAGTGAGGTGTCCATATCCTCACTTTACAACGGGTTATATGCGGATTCCAGCGCGTTCCGTTCGTTTCGGGTGCTTCCAGTTGATACCTTCAAGAAGCATGGATAACTGAGCCGGAGTAAGGTGCACCTTGCCGTCACGGGTGACTGGCCAGATGAAGCGGCCCCGCTCCAGGCGTTTGGTGAAGAGGCACAGTCCGTCACTGTCAGCCCACAACACTTTTATCTGGTCACCCCGGCGTCCGCGGAAGATGAACAGGTGTCCGGAGAACGGGTCATCCTTCAGGACGTTCTGAACTTTTGATGCCAGGCCGTTAAAGCCATTTCGCATATCGGTGATACCTGCAACCAGCCAGATACGCGAACCTGCAGGGAGAGATATCATCAGTGGCTGCTCCCTTTTATTTCGCGGATAAGTGTCTGTAATAACGCCGGCGTCAGTTTACCTTTAAGCCTGAGAGTTCCGGCCGGCAGAACCAGCTCACAACACAGACTGTCGGACGGTGTATTTATCTGCTCTGGTTCCTGTGCGGGGGCCGGGATTTTATTATCCGGCTCCGGCGTTAACGTCACGGGAAGCAGTGCCGGCATATTTTTTCCGGAAGGCAGCAGGCCACCTTTCCGGTATTGATGGCGCCAGTTGAAGAGCAGGTTATCGTTGATTCCGTTTTCCCGGGCGATCTGCGCCACACAGGCTCCGGGCTGCAGTGACTGCTCCACTAAGGCGATTTTAAACTCATAAGGGAAGTTGGGCCGCCGGGGACGTTTTTTTACCACGGGGGTTTCGGATATAACGGTGCTTTCAGGACGTACGACTGGTACCGTGGAAAATTGTCCGTAAAGGCAGGCATCAAGTTCCTGCTCCGACATGCCTGCGGGCAAAGGCCACGAAAGGCCAGCTCTCCGAAAGCGCACGAACATACTACAAACTGTTGATTTTGGTACACCCAGGCGACGTCCGGCCACAACCCGAGGTAAATGTTCTTCGAAGTGAAGGCGTAAAGCTTCAGTAATCCAGGTCCGGTATTCCATACGATAGTGTCCACTAAAAATGATGGACATTATTTTTGTGGAGCCGGAGGAAACAGACCAGACGGTTTAAATGAGACGCTTACGTACTTGCTTCTTTTGATAATGAAAGAGCGTCAGGCATACCTGGACCTTACCGTGGGGGACCATTGCTGGCTTGCGCCGTCCGTAGATGTTTAAAAAGGGGGGAAGGGAGCGAGTTTTTGGCGCGTTAACGTTTTTCTGCGGAAAGTTACAGCCCGCCGTGACGCGGGCTGGCGGTGGAGATCAGAGAAACCACTGCGGCTTGATGCCGAACCGCTCCGAAAGCGCCTTGATGTGTGAGATCGTCAGGGAGCGCTGGCCGGAAAGGATCTGGCTCACCAGCGATTTGGATCCAATCTCATTCTTCAGGTCGGAGTAGGAGAGCTGATGCTGGTCAATCAGGGTGCGCAGTAGCGCGACGCCAACCGGAATCTCTGCAATGCGTTTGTTGAACTCCGCAAACTGTTCGCTGTTGTCCTCGTAATCCGCAATCTTGGCTGCCAGGAAGTCGATCAGCGGGTTCTCGTCGTCGTGGTCGATCAGGTACTCCACCAGCTCCAGCGCGTCGCGGTAGTCTTTCTCTGAGGTGCTGCCCCCCAGCAGAGGGACGGCAGCTACCAGTTGCTTCGTTGCTTCGATAGCTTTAGTGGTGTCGGCGATCATTCTTTGTTCTCCCGATAGTAGCGAGTCAGCTTATCGTATTCAGCGTGGGTGGCGATGTGCTTCACGTAGAAGCGTTTATTCACAAAGTTGATGTAGGCGATAACTCGCAAATTATGACCACCCACATCTAAAACCCACCATTTGTTCCGGTACTTAAAATTGTCGAGACTCGGCACGGCGGTGCGCAACTCATCGGGCGATTTGAAGTCTGTTTCGCTTACCAGGCGATACAGCGCCCTAATGGCCATGGCGTCGTTTGGAAATAACCGCGCCGCTTGCTCAAATGGCTCTTTGGAGATGATGTGCACTGAGAGATTCCCTTCACGTGTTCACATTATGTAAACACTATAACGCACTGTTGTCCTGGTGGCAATACGGCTCAAGATGCTGGTAAGGGGCTTCAATGCCATGTCCGGATAGCTGGTTGGCAGCCGGTAGATCGTCATTGAATCCTCGCGCATCCCCAATGATTTTGTGTATCTCTCAGTGGCAGTGGTATCCTTCGCGGCAGATTTTTCTTCACTAAGGTGACTTTCATGACCACGCATGATCGTGTACGTCAGCAGCTTCATGCTCTTGAAGCGCTGCTGCGTGAACATCAACACTGGCGGATGGATGAACCCGACGCCCACCTGTTTACCAGTACCCAGCCGTTTTGCATGGATACAATGGAGCCGCTCGAGTGGCTGCAATGGGTATTGATACCGCGGATGCATGCCCTGCTGGACAGCCAGCAGCCGCTGCCCGACGCCTTTGCCGTCGCGCCGTATTATGAAGTGGCGCTGAGTGCCGATCATCCTCAGCGCGGGGTACTGCTCGATGCGCTGCAGGCGTTGGATGCGCTGTTCGCGCAAGATAAGTCCTGATGCTGGAGATACTGTATCAGGATGAATGGCTGGTGGCGGTCAACAAGCCCTCCGGCTGGCTGGTTCATCGCAGCTGGCTGGATCGCGACGAAAAAGTTGTGGTGATGCAAACCGTGCGCGATCAGATAGGGCAGCACGTGTTTACCGCGCACCGCCTCGACAGGCCGACCTCCGGGGTACTGCTGATGGGCCTGTCCAGCGAAGCCGGGCGATTGCTGGCGCAGCAGTTTGAGCAGCACCAGATGCAAAAGCGCTACCACGCCATCGTGCGCGGTTGGCTGATGGACTAAGCGGTGCTGGATTACCCGCTGGTGGAAGAGCTGGATAAAATCGCCGATAAGTTTGCCAGAGAAAATAAAGAACCGCAGCCGGCGGTCACCCACTATCGTGGTCTGGCGACAGTGGAGATGCCGGTGGCGACCGGGCGCTATCCCACCACCCGCTACGGCCTGGTAGAGTTAGATCCGCAAACGGGCCGCAAGCATCAGCTGCGACGCCATCTGGCGCATCTGCGCCATCCGATTATCGGCGACAGTAAACATGGCGACCTGCGGCAAAACCGCAGCGCGGCGGAACATTTTGGTTGTTCGCGACTGATGCTGCACGCCAGCCAGCTTTCGCTCACCCATCCGTTTACCGGCGAGCCGCTGACTCTTCGCGCCGGACTGGATGCGGTCTGGATGCAGGCGCTGTCACAGTTTGGCTGGCGAGGTCTTCTCCCCGAAAATGAAAGGGTTGAGTTCAGTGTGCCGGCAGGTCAGGATGAAGGCGTAAATTCGTAATTCACGGAGTTTTAAGCATGGCGGAAGTGGGTATTTTTGTCGGGACAATGTACGGAAACGCGCTGTTGGTTGCCGAAGAGGCTGAAGCGATCCTGACGGCGCAGGGGCATAACGCAACCGTTTTTGAGGACCCTGAACTGAGCGACTGGCAGCGCTACCAGGATAAAGTCGCGCTGGTGGTGACCTCAACTACCGGGCAGGGCGATTTACCTGACAGCATCGCGCCGCTGTTCCAGGGTATTAAGGATCAGCTCGGGTTTCAGCCAAATCTGCGCTACGGGGTGATTGCGCTGGGAGACAGCAGCTATACGCATTTTTGTAACGGCGGCAAGCAGTTTGACGCTCTGTTGCAGGAACAAAGCGCCCGACGCGTGGGTGAAATGTTATTGATTGACGCCAGCGAACATCCTGAACCGGAAAGCGAATCCAATCCCTGGGTGGAACACTGGGGAACACTTCTCTCCTGAGGAGAGTCATCCCTCCCCCTACCGGGAGGGGAACTCCTGCTTGCGCCAGTAAGCAGGGGAATAACCTGTCTGCAGTATAGTTAACACTGAATCGTGTTAGCATCGGGCATATGCCTAAAAACCTTTCGCATGAAAGGGCTTTTACTGGCGTTTTCATAGGGTCAAGCGACCTGATTCACACTCCTGTCCTTTTGCACGTCGCCTCACGCCATTTTGGTTATGGGTTTTCATTTCCGTGAAGTGGCTTCCATTGTCCTGGGCTTTTGCCAAAAACATACGCGTTATGTCGTTGAAATGTTGTGTCGTTGCACGGTGAGCAAGACCCAGGCGCTTTTTATACTTTTCCTGCCAGTGACAACAACACAGTACGCAAGGCGAATAACCTCTAATAAAGCTGCCATGTAAGAAACGTCATCTCTGATTCCCTACCGGTTGTGCAGTTCAGAGTGAGCGTGACTAACGCGATAATTCAGGAGTGCAACAATGAGTTCATTAAGTCAGGCTGCGAGCAGTGCGGAAAAACGCACCAACGCCCGCTACTGGATAGTGGTGATGCTGTTTATCGTCACCTCCTTCAACTACGGCGACCGCGCGACGTTATCGATCGCGGGTTCAGAAATGGCCAAAGACATCGGCCTGGATCCGGTAGGTATGGGGTACGTTTTCTCTGCGTTCTCATGGGCCTATGTTATCGGCCAGATCCCGGGCGGCTGGCTGCTCGACCGTTTTGGTTCCAAACGCGTCTACTTCTGGTCCATCTTTGTCTGGTCGATGTTTACCCTCCTGCAGGGCTTCGTCGATATCTTTAGCGGCTTCGGCATTATCGTCGCGCTGTTTACGCTGCGTTTCCTCGTCGGTCTGGCGGAAGCGCCTTCCTTCCCCGGCAACAGCCGTATTGTCGCGGCGTGGTTCCCGGCGCAGGAAAGGGGAACTGCGGTGGCGATTTTTAACTCCGCGCAGTATTTCGCGACCGTTATCTTCGCCCCGATCATGGGCTGGCTGACTCACGAAGTGGGCTGGTCGCATGTGTTCTTCTTTATGGGCGGTCTGGGGATCGTGATTAGCTTTATCTGGCTGAAAGTGATCCATGAGCCGAACCAGCATCCGGGTGTTAACCAGAAAGAGCTGGAGTACATTGCGGAAGGCGGCGCGCTGATCAACATGGATCAGAAAAACAACAAGGTGAAAGTGCCGTTCAGCGTCAAATGGGGGCAGATTAAACAGCTGCTGGGTTCCCGTATGATGATCGGTGTTTATATCGGCCAGTACTGCATCAACGCCCTGACTTACTTCTTCATTACCTGGTTCCCGGTCTATCTGGTGCAGGCGCGCGGCATGTCGATTCTGAAAGCAGGTTTCGTGGCCTCCGTTCCGGCTATCTGCGGCTTTGTCGGCGGCGTGCTGGGCGGCATTATCTCTGACTGGTTGATGCGTCGTACCGGATCGCTGAATATTGCCCGTAAGACGCCGATCGTGATGGGGATGCTGCTGTCGATGGTGATGGTGTTCTGTAACTACGTCAACGTCGAGTGGATGATCATCGGCTTTATGGCGCTGGCGTTCTTCGGCAAAGGCATTGGCGCGCTGGGCTGGGCGGTAATGGCCGATACCGCGCCGAAAGAGATCAGCGGTCTGAGCGGCGGTCTGTTCAATATGTTCGGTAACATCTCCGGCATTGTGACGCCTATCGCTATCGGCTATATCGTCGGCAGTACCGGCTCCTTTAACGGCGCGCTGATTTACGTGGGGGTCCATGCGCTGGTCGCGGTGCTGAGCTACCTGGTGCTGGTCGGCGATATTAAACGTATTGAACTGAAACCTGTCGCGGGGCAATGAAGATGACAACGCAATCGAGTCCGGTTATTACCGATATGAAGGTCATTCCGGTGGCCGGGCATGACAGTATGCTGCTTAACATTGGCGGCGCCCATAACGCGTATTTCACCCGCAATATCGTGGTGCTCACCGACAACGCCGGGAATACCGGCGTTGGCGAAGCGCCGGGTGGCGAGGTGATCTACCAGACGCTGGTCGATGCCATTCCGATGGTGCTCGGTCAGGAAGTGGCGCGGCTGAACAAAGTGGTGCAGCAGGTACATAAAGGCAACCAGGCGGCCGATTTCGATACATTCGGTAAAGGCGCATGGACGTTTGAACTGCGGGTGAACGCGGTCGCCGCGCTGGAAGCGGCGCTGCTCGACCTTCTGGGTAAAGCGCTCAACGTACCGGTCTGCGAACTGCTGGGGCCGGGCAAACAGCGCGATGCGGTCACCGTGTTGGGCTACCTGTTCTATATCGGTGATCGCGCCAAAACCGATCTGCCGTATCTGGAAACCACGCCGGGCAATCATGACTGGTATCACCTGCGCCACCAGGAAGCACTGAACAGCGACGCGGTGGTGCGGCTGGCGGAAGCCTCTCAGGATCGCTACGGCTTTAAGGATTTCAAACTGAAAGGGGGCGTGCTGCCGGGCGAGCAGGAGATTGAAACGGCCCGCGCGCTGAAAAAACGCTTCCCTGACGCGCGTATTACCGTTGACCCTAACGGCGCCTGGCTGCTGGATGAAGCCATCGCGTTGTGCAAAGGGCTCAACGATGTGCTCACCTACGCGGAAGATCCCTGCGGCGCGGAACAGGGCTTCTCCGGTCGCGAAGTGATGGCGGAGTTCCGTCGGGCGACCGGGCTGCCGGTGGCGACCAATATGATCGCCACCAACTGGCGTGAAATGGGCCATGCGGTGATGCTCAACGCCGTTGATATACCGCTGGCCGATCCGCATTTCTGGACGCTCTCCGGCGCGGTACGTGTGGCACAGTTGTGCGACGACTGGGGGCTGACCTGGGGCTGCCACTCCAATAACCACTTTGATATCTCTCTGGCGATGTTTACCCACGTTGGCGCCGCTGCGCCGGGTAATCCCACCGCCATCGACACCCACTGGATCTGGCAGGAGGGCGACTGCCGCCTGACCAAAAATCCGCTGGAGATTAAAAACGGAAAAATTGCTGTTCCGGACGCGCCCGGGCTGGGCGTGGAGCTGGACTGGGATCAGGTGCAGAAGGCGCATGAAGCCTATAAAGCGCTGCCCGGCGGCGCGCGTAACGACGCGGGCCCGATGCAGTATCTGATCCCCGGCTGGACTTTTGACCGTAAACGCCCGGTTTTCGGTCGCCACTGATTTTGTATAAGGACGAGATTATGAGCACACAATTTACCACTCCCGTTGTTACCACCATGCAGGTGATCCCGGTTGCGGGTCACGACAGCATGCTGATGAACCTGAGCGGCGCGCACGCTCCGTTCTTCACGCGTAACATCGTCATTATTAAAGATAACTCCGGTCATACCGGCGTCGGTGAAATTCCCGGCGGTGAGAAAATCCGTAAAACGCTGGAGGATGCTATTCCGCTGGTCGTGGGCAAGGCGCTTGGTGAATACAAAAACGTGCTGAACGCGGTGCGGAATGAATTTGCCGATCGCGACGCGGGCGGCCGTGGCTTACAGACCTTCGACCTGCGCACCACCATCCACGTGGTGACCGGTATTGAAGCAGCGCTGCTTGACCTGCTGGGGCAGCATCTGGGCGTTAACGTGGCGTCGCTGCTCGGCGACGGTCAGCAGCGTAGCGAAGTGGAAATGCTCGGCTATCTGTTCTTCGTCGGCAACCGCAAGGCTACGCCGCTGCCGTACCAGAGCCAGCCGGATGAGAAGTGCGACTGGTATCGTCTGCGTCACGAAGAGGCGATGACCCCGGACGCGGTGGTGCGCCTGGCGGAAGCGGCGTACGAAAAATATGGCTTCAACGACTTCAAACTGAAGGGCGGGGTGCTGGCCGGGGAAGAAGAGGCGGAATCCATTGTCGCGCTGGCGAAACGCTTCCCGCAGGCGCGGGTGACGCTGGACCCGAACGGTGCATGGTCGCTGAATGAGGCGATTAAAATTGGTAAGTACCTGAAAGGCACGCTGGCCTACGCGGAAGATCCGTGCGGCGCCGAGCAAGGCTTCTCCGGACGCGAAGTGATGGCGGAATTCCGTCGCGCTACCGGCCTGCCGACGGCCACCAACATGATCGCCACCGACTGGCGTCAGATGGGCCATACGCTGTCTCTGCAATCGGTGGATATTCCGCTGGCGGATCCGCACTTCTGGACGATGCAGGGGTCTGTCCGCGTGGCGCAGATGTGCCATGAGTTTGGCCTGACCTGGGGCTCGCATTCCAACAACCACTTCGATATTTCTCTGGCGATGTTTACCCACGTCGCGGCGGCGGCGCCGGGCAAAATCACCGCTATCGATACCCACTGGATCTGGCAGGAAGGCAACCAGCGCCTGACCAAAGAGCCGTTTGAAATTAAAGGCGGGATGGTGCAGGTGCCGGCGAAACCGGGTCTGGGCATTGAGATTGATATGGATCAGGTGATGAAAGCGCATGAGCTGTATCAGAAATACGGTCTGGGCGCGCGTGACGACGCGATGGGCATGCAGTATCTGATCCCGAACTGGACCTTTGATAACAAACGTCCTTGTATGGTGCGTTAAGGTCTTGCCGGTCCCCCTGTGGACCGGCGATTTTTTATTTGCAGATGGGTATATGCTTAACAGAGTCATCATGCGTAAGGACGACTTATGAAAATAGTGATCGCACCGGACTCATATAAGGAAAGTTTGAGCGCACTTGAGGTGGCGAGCGCCATTGAGCAGGGCTTTCGTGAGGTCTGGCCTGATGCGGATTACGTAAAACTGCCGGTCGCTGATGGCGGTGAAGGTACGGTTGAAGCCATGGTTGCGGCGACGGCGGGACGCATTGTTGACGTCAAGGTTACTGGCCCTCTGGGCGAGCAGATTACGGCATTTTACGGTTTATCAGGCGACGAGCGCTCGGCCTTCATTGAGATGGCGGCGGCGAGCGGTCTGGAGCAGGTTCCCTTTCACCAGCGCGATCCGTTAAAAACCACCTCCTGGGGAACCGGGGAACTGATTCGTCATGCGCTGGATGCGGGCGTTGAACATATTATTATCGGACTTGGCGGCAGCGCGACCAACGATGGCGGGGCGGGCATGGTGCAGGCGCTGGGCGCGAAACTGCTTGATGCGCAGCACAACGACATCGCCCCGGGCGGCGCGGGGCTGGAGACGCTGGCGCGTATTGATATCAGCCAGCTTGATAAGCGGCTTGCTGATTGTCGCATTGAGGTGGCGTGCGATGTCACCAATCCGTTGACCGGAAAAGAGGGCGCATCGGCGGTGTTCGGCCCGCAAAAAGGGGCGACGCCGGAGATGATTGTCCGGCTGGATAAGGCGCTGGAGCAGTATGCGCAACTGATTGCCCGCGATCTGGATGTGGATGTTTCAACGCTGGCGGGCGGCGGCGCGGCAGGTGGAATGGGGGCGGCGCTGTATGCGTTTTGCGGCGCCCAGCTGCGACGCGGTATTGAGATTGTCACCGACGCGCTGCAACTGGAGGCGTGCGTAGCCGACGCCGACCTGGTGATCACCGGCGAAGGGCGCATCGACAGTCAGACCATTCACGGTAAAGTACCGGTAGGGGTGGCAAAGGTGGCGAAGCGATACAACAAGCCGGTAATCGGCATCGCAGGTAGCCTGACGGCGGATGTCGGTGTGGTACACGATCACGGGCTGGACGCGGTGTTTAGCGTAATTTACACCATCTGCACCCTGGACGACGCGCTGAAGAATGCGGAAGACAACGTGCGGATGACGGCGCGAAATGTGGCGGCAACGTTCAGTATTGGGCTGCTTTCACGCTAGTTGCCTGATGGCGCTGCGCTTATCAGGCCTTGTATTATCCCTTCAGTGCAGGGAGAACCGGCCAGTTCTCTCTGCCATGCGGTCCGCATGCCGTATCAGGCCTCAGGCTAATAACCTGTGACGTAGATTTATGCAGCGGACCGCCGTTCTCCACAAGTGACAAACCGGACAGTATCATGGACCGGTTTTCCCGGTAATCCGCATTCACAAGGCTGGTCTCACTATGGAACAGGAACTTCATTTTATCGGTATCGATGTCTCTAAAGCTAAGCTGGATGTCGATGTGTTGCGGCCTGATGGCCGTCACCGCAGCAAAAAATTTGCCAACACCCCGAAGGGCCACGACGAACTTCTCCGCTGGCTCAGCGGTCATCGCGTGGCACCGGCACATATCTGCATGGAAGCCACCAGTACGTATATGGAAGACGTTGCCGCTCATCTCAGTGATGCCGGTTACACCGTCTCCGTCATCAACCCCGCCCTGGGTAAAGCCTTTGCACAGAGTGAAGGTCTGCGCAGCAAAACCGATGCAGTGGATGCCCGTATGCTGGCAGAGTTCTGTCGTCAGAAGCGCCCTCCGGCGTGGGAAGCCCCGCATCCGGTTGAACGGGCCCTGCGGGCTCTGGTGCTGCGCCATCAGTCGCTGACGGACATGCACACGCAGGAGCTGAACCGCCTGGAGACAGCGCGTGAGGTGCAGCGTCCGAGTATAGACGCCCATCTGCTGTGGCTTCATGCCGAACTTAAGCGCATCGAAAAGCAGATAAAGGACCTGACGGATGATGACCCGGATATGAAGCACCGCAGGAAGCTGCTGGAAAGTATCCCGGGCATCGGGGAGAAAACGTCCGCGGTATTACTGGCTTATACCGGTCTGAAGGAGCGCTTCACCCATGCCAGGCAGTTCGCCGCTTTTGCGGGTCTGACGCCGCGGCGGTATGAATCAGGCAGCAGTGTGAACAGGGCCAGCCGGATGAGTAAAGCCGGACATGCGTCGCTTCGCAGGGCGCTGTATATGCCTGCGATGGTGGCGGTAAGTAAAACGGAATGGGGAAGAGCGTTCCGTGACCGTCTGGCAGGGAACGGTAAAAAAGGGAAAGTGATAATCGGTGCGATGATGCGCAAGCTGGCGCAGGTGGCGTACGGTGTTCTGAAGTCAGGCGTGCCGTTCGATGCGTCCCGGCATAATCCGGTAGCAGCGTAAAATATGGTGGAAGGGATGAAAAAACAGCGCCTGACGGCGCTGTGACTGGTATGCCTGCAATCCGGTAAGGCGGAAAATAAAAAAGCTTGCAGGCGATAACAGTATCTACAAATCAGGCCTGTAATTTGCGTATCTCCAGGCCGGATAAGGCGTTTACGTCGCCATCCGGCACCTGAAATTCATCCCAGCACCTTCTTCGCTTCGCGCGCCACGTTATCCATCTCGTCAAGCAGCTCCAGAAATTCCGGTTCCAGCTCGCTTTCCGGCGTACCGTTACGTAGCTGTCCTTCCAGCAACTGGCACAGGTTTTTCATGCGCGGCACGCCGCTATAGCCGCAGCTGCCGTGCAGCTTATGGATCAAATCCACGATTCCCCCCGGATCCTCTCCGACCAGCTGTTCTTCGATTCTGTTACGCACCTCCGGCAGAAAATCGATCAGCATTTGCAGCATATCGCGCGCCAGATCGGCTTTTCCGGCCGCCTGACGCAGCGCCAGCTGCCAGTCCAGCGTGGCGTTTGGGTTGACGGAGGGCTCTGGCCCTTCCGCCGTCAGCACGCGGGTGGTCACGCCGGTGCCCGGCTTGTAGCGCAGTAACAGGCTATGCAGCTTGTCTTCTTCGATCGGTTTCGCCAGATAGTCATTCATACCGGCGCTCAGAAGCTTCTCTTTCTGACCCGCCATCGCATGGGCGGTCACCGCGATGACCGGCGTCTGCTGCTGATGCGGCAACTGATGAATCAGCTCGCAGGCCCGGATGCCGTCCATGTCCGGCATCTGAATATCCATCAGGATCAGATCGAACTGCATCTGTTTGGCGCGATCGACCGCCTGCTGACCGCTGTCGCATAGTTCGACGTGCTGAACCAGATCGTCCAGCAGGGCGCCGATCAGCTTCAGGTTAGCGGGATTATCATCCACCGCCATTACCGTCATGGCGATCTTGCGATCGTTTACCGGCAGGGCGTTATCGTGGTGGTTATGGCGACACAGCTCCACCAGCGCCGGAAGCAGACGCGTCGAGGTCAGCGGTTTTAACAGACAGCTCGCCACGCCGTCCTGCTTGAGTTTCTCGGCGTTGACCTGAGCGTGGCAGGGCAGCGCCAGCATCAGGTAATCGGTCATTTTTGTCGCCTGAATCAACCGCTCATGCTGCATCGTCAACGGCTCTTTGAAGGTGACGGCGACGCCCAGCAGCATAATATCGTAATGTTCAGCGGCCAGCGCCGAGAAGGTCGGGCTGTAAATCACCTCCAGCGGGGTTTCGCTGAGAATATCCAGCGTACACTGTGCGGCGGTGGCGTTTGGCTCAACGTAGGCGATGCGTTTGCCCGCCAGGCTCATCGTGGCTGGCCCGTCGCTGATCACGCTCGGATTGAGATCGAGATTGATATGGAACCAGAAGGTAGAGCCCCGGTTTGGCTGGCTGTGGAAAGAGATATCGCCGCCCATTTCGTTAACCAGTTTTTGCGTAATCACCAGCCCCAGCCCGGTGCCGCCGTGACGGCGGGAGATGCTGGCGTCGGCCTGCCGGAAGGCCTGGAACAGACGCGACTGATCGCGTTCGGGAATACCGATGCCGGTGTCGCGGATTTGCACCTCTATCTGTACCTTGGTGTTACTGATCGAACGTTTCTCGACCAGAATGTCGATATTGCCGTTCTCGGTAAACTTAATCGCATTGCCGACCAGGTTAGTGATCACCTGCTGTAAACGCAGCGGATCGCCAATGACGTTATCCGGCACGTCATTTTTGATATTGAGCGTCAGTTCAAGGCCTTTATCATGCGACGAATGCGCCAGCAGCGTGACCACCTCGTCCAGCGTATTGCGCAGGGCGAAGGGGATGCTTTCCAGAATCAGTTTACCCGCTTCCAGCTTGGAGAAATCCAGCACGTCGTTAATGATCGCCAGCAGATTATTCGCCGAGCGTTCGATGGTATTGAGGTGGTCGCGCTGGGTGGTATTCAGCTCGGTTTTCAGCGTCAGGCGGGTGAAGCCAATCACGCCATTCAGCGGCGTGCGCAGTTCATGGGACATGTTCGCCAGGAACTCGGACTTAATGCGCGCGGCCTCCTGCGCACGTTTCTTCGCCAGATCCAGTTCAACGTTCTGGATCTCCATCTGCTCCAGCGTTTCACGCAGATCGGAGGTGGCCTGATCGATATTGTGCTGCATCTCTTCGTGATAGGCGGCGAGCGACATCGCCATTGAGTTGATGCCGTTTTTCAACATATCCAGCTCGCCGAGCATAAAGCCTTCGACGCGGCTGTCGAGCTGGCCGCGGCGAATACGGTCCACCGTATTGACCATATTGCGGATAGGCCCGGTGACGTCGCGCATCAGACGCCAGCCGAAGATAAGCGCAATGCCGATGCAAAACAGCATCATCACGGTGGAGATGAAAATTTCTTTATACTGCTGCAGGCGAACAGACTTGAGATCCAGCTCAAGCGCCACATATCCCAACATATTTTTCGCGTTTTTCGCATCGGTCACCGGCGACTCATCCGGCGAATAGCTTTCCGATACAATCGGCGTTCGCAGAATTAAAATATCGCCGTGCCGTTCAACGCTCAGCCGACGCGGGAAGGGTGCGCCCTGCGGAAGCTTTAGTTGTGACTGATTGAGGTTGAAGTTAGAGGTAACGAACAGCCGATTATTCTCATCGTAGACTGAAATCGCCCGCACAATATCCGAATGGCGACGATGCAGAACGCTGATAAGCTGGCCGATGGACTCACGATTTTGCAGGTTCATGCCATATTCGGTAGAGACTGCGAGAGGCTCAATAATGCTGGCCCCGGCATCTTCCAGTTGACGCTGCAGGTCGTGATAGCGATGGACGACAAAAAAGATGCTGAGCAGTAATCCGATAAGTACGGTCGGCGCCAGGATCAGAATCATCATGCGAGCGCGCAGGCTGTAGTTGGTCATGGAGTTCCGTTATGGGACAATCAGGGTCACACTGTTAATTTGAGAATAATCTCGTCGATGGCGCAATTCTACTCTGCAAAACGGCGCGTGACGACGCGCCAGATCATAACCGTGACAGTCAATGACCTCGACTCGTTTGGTCAGGGCGTGGCGCGGCATAATGGAAAGGCGCTGTTTGTCCCCGGACTGCTGTCGCAGGAAAGTGCGGAAGTGGTCGTTACCGAAGATAAAAAACAGTACGCCAGAGCGCAGGTGAAGCGTCGGCTGAATGACAGCCCGGAACGCGTATCGCCGCGCTGTCCGCATTTTGGCGTCTGCGGCGGCTGTCAGCAACAGCACGCCAGCATTGCGCTGCAACAGCGCAGTAAAAGCGCGGCGCTGTCGCGTCTGATGAAGTGTGAAGTGGCTGAGATCGTTGCCGCCGGGCCGTGGGGCTATCGCCGCCGCGCGCGCTTAAGTCTCCAGTACCAGTCGAAAACCCAACAACTGCAAATGGGCTTTCGCAAGGCCGCCTCCAGCGACATTGTCGATATCAGGCAGTGCCCCATTCTGGCGCCCCAACTTGAGGCGCTCTTGCCCGATGTCAGGGCATGCCTCAGCGCGTTGCAGGGCGTTCGTCACCTCGGGCACGTTGAGCTGGTGCAGGCGAGCAGCGGCACGCTGATGATTTTGCGCCATACGGCGCAGTTAAGCGCCGGGGATCGGCAAAAACTGGAACGCTTTTCGCATTCACGCCAACTGGCGCTTTATCTGGCGCCGACAGGCGAGATACTGGAGCGCGTTTCAGGCCAGACGCCCTGGTATGAGTCAAACGGGCTACGCTTACACTTTAGTCCGCGCGATTTTATTCAGGTCAACGAAGGGGTAAACCAGCAGATGGTTGCCCGCGCGCTGGCGTGGCTGGAAGTGCAGCCGACCGATCGCGTTCTTGATCTGTTCTGCGGCATGGGCAACTTCACCCTGCCGCTGGCGACCCAGGCGGCAAGCGTGGTCGGCGTTGAGGGCGTACCCGCGCTGGTGGAGAAAGGGCAGGAAAATGCCCGGCAAAATGAATTACACAATGTGACATTCTTTCATGCCAACCTTGAGGAGGATGTCACCCGGCAACCGTGGGCCAAAAGCGGTTTTGACAAAGTTCTGCTCGATCCCGCGCGGGCGGGCGCCGCTGGCGTGATGCAGCATATTATAAAATTACAGCCTCGCCGCATTGTTTATGTATCCTGTAATCCTGCTACGCTGGCGCGGGATAGCGAGCAACTGCTGCGCGCGGGATACCAGATTCAGCGGCTGGCAATGCTCGATATGTTCCCCCACACTGGACACCTGGAATCGATGGCGCTGTTTGAGCACAAGTAATAACGTCCGGCTTGCTGAATCCGGCAGGCCGGGTCCCTTAAGGAGAGGACAATGGTTGCGGTACGAAGTGCACATTTAAATAAAGCTGGGGAGTTTGATCCGAAAAAATGGATTGAAAGTCTGGGGATTGCCAGCCAGCAGTCGTGTGAACGTTTAGCCGAAACCTGGGCGTATTGCCTGCAACAGACACAGGGGCATCCGGATGCGGAGCTGCTGCTGTGGCGTGGCGTGGAGATGGTGGAAATTCTCTCGACGCTGAGTATGGATCTCGACACGCTGAGGGCGGCGCTGCTGTTCCCTCTGGCCGATGCCAGCGTGGTGAGCGAGGATACCCTGCGTGAAAGCGTGGGCAAGTCGATCGTCAATCTTATTCATGGCGTGCGCGACATGGCGGCGATACGCCAGCTTAAAGCCACCCATACCGATTCCGTCTCATCCGAGCAGGTCGATAACGTTCGCCGTATGCTGCTGGCGATGGTGGACGATTTCCGCTGCGTGGTGATCAAACTCGCCGAACGTATCGCCCATCTGCGCGAAGTGAAAGACGCGCCGGAAGATGAGCGCGTGCTGGCGGCGAAAGAGTGCACCAATATTTACGCCCCGCTGGCGAACCGTCTGGGCATCGGTCAGCTGAAATGGGAGCTGGAAGACTACTGCTTCCGCTATCTGCACCCGGCGGAGTACAAGCGCATCGCGAAGCTTCTGCATGAGCGCCGCATCGATCGTGAACACTATATTGAAGAGTTCGTCGGCCATCTGCGCGCCGAAATGAAAACCGAAGGCGTGAAGGCGGAGGTCTACGGGCGACCAAAACATATCTACAGCATCTGGCGCAAAATGCAGAAAAAGCACCTGGCGTTTGATGAGCTGTTTGACGTGCGCGCCGTGCGTATCGTCGCCGAACGTCTGCAGGACTGCTACGCCGCGCTGGGGATTGTTCACACCCACTATCGCCATCTGCCGGATGAGTTTGACGACTATGTCGCCAACCCGAAGCCTAACGGTTATCAGTCGATCCATACGGTGGTGCTGGGGCCGGGCGGGAAAACCGTTGAGATCCAGATCCGGACCAGGCAGATGCATGAAGATGCCGAACTGGGCGTTGCCGCGCACTGGAAATATAAAGAAGGCGCGGCGGCGGGCGGAACGCGTTCGGGCCATGAGGATCGCATCGCCTGGCTGCGTAAGCTGATCGCCTGGCAGGAAGAGATGGCCGACTCGGGCGAGATGCTCGACGAAGTGCGCAGCCAGGTCTTCGACGACCGGGTCTACGTATTTACGCCGAAAGGCGATGTGGTCGACCTGCCCGCAGGCTCCACGCCGCTCGATTTCGCCTATCACATTCACAGTGACGTCGGGCATCGCTGCATCGGGGCGAAAATCGGCGGGCGCATCGTACCGTTCACCTACCAGTTGCAGATGGGAGATCAAATCGAAATTATCACCCAGAAGCAGCCGAACCCCAGCCGCGACTGGCTTAACCCGAACCTCGGCTATGTCACTACCAGCCGTGGGCGTTCGAAGATCCACGCCTGGTTCCGCAAGCAGGATCGCGACAAGAATATCCTGGCCGGACGCCAGATCCTTGACGATGAGCTGTCGCATCTGGGCATCAGCCTGAAAGAAGCGGAAAAACTTCTGCTGCCGCGCTACAACTTCAACGAGCTGGAGGAGCTGCTGGCGGCCATTGGCGGGGGCGATATCCGTCTTAACCAGATGGTGAACTTCCTGCAGTCGCAGTTCAACAAGCCGAGCGCGGCGGAAGAAGATGCCGCGGCGCTGAAGCAGCTTCAGCAGAAAACTTATGCGCCGCAGAACCGTCGTAAAGACGACGGGCGGGTGGTGGTGGAAGGGGTCGGCAACCTGATGCACCATATCGCGCGCTGCTGTCAGCCGATCCCCGGCGATGAGATTGTCGGGTTTATCACCCAGGGACGCGGGATTTCCGTCCACCGGGCGGACTGCGAACAGCTGGTCGAGCTGCGCGCGCATGCGCCGGAGCGCATTGTGGATGCGGTATGGGGCGAAAGCTACTCGGCGGGCTATTCGCTGGTGGTGCGCGTCCAGGCCAACGATCGCAGCGGCCTGCTGCGCGATATCACGACCATTCTGGCGAACGAGAAGGTCAATGTGCTGGGCGTCGCCAGCCGCAGCGATACCAGACAGCAGCTGGCGACGATTGATATGACCATCGAAATCTACAACCTGCAGGTGCTGGGGCGCGTGCTCAGCAAGCTGAACCAGGTGCCGGACGTGATTGACGCGCGCCGTCTGCACGGCAGTTAAACACACTCTTCTGTAGGCCGGGTAAGGCTTCGCTGCTGCCCGGCTTGCTTTTTTAATGGAAAAGATTATGACTCAAATCGACCGCCTGCTCGGCATTATGCAGCGTCTGCGCGACCCGCAAAACGGCTGTCCGTGGGACAAAGAGCAGACTTTTGCCACCATCGCTCCTTACACGCTGGAAGAAACCTACGAAGTGCTTGACGCCATTGCGCGCAAGGACTTTGACGATTTGCGCGGCGAGCTGGGCGATCTGCTGTTCCAGGTGGTGTTTTATGCGCAAATGGCGCAGGAAGAGGGGCGCTTTAATTTTGACGATATCTGCGCCGCCATCAGCGACAAGCTGGAACGCCGTCACCCGCATATCTTTGGTGATGCCGCGGCGGGAGACAGTTCTCAAGTGCTGGCCCGCTGGGAGCAGATTAAAAGCGCCGAGCGGGCGGAAAAATCCCAGCACTCTGCGCTGGATGATATCCCGCTGAATCTGCCCGCGCTGATGCGCGCGCAGAAGATTCAGAAGCGCTGTTCCGCCGTGGGGTTTGACTGGACCTCTCTCGGCCCGGTGCTGGATAAGGTGCATGAAGAGATCGACGAAGTGATGCACGAAGCGCAGCAGGCCGTCGTGGATGAAGCCCGACTCGAAGAGGAGATGGGCGATCTGCTGTTCGCGACGGTCAATCTTTCCCGCCATCTGGGCGTCAAGGCTGAGTCTGCGTTACAAAAAGCGAACCTGAAGTTTGAGCGACGTTTTCGCGAAGTGGAGCGGATTGTGGCCGCGCGCGGCCTGGAAATGAGCGGCGTTGACCTCGATGTGATGGAAGCGGTCTGGCAGGAAGTAAAACGCCAGGAAACTGATCTCTAACGGGATTTTGCGAACAAGCGCTATTTGTGCGATTTTTTAAATGACAAGCGCTTGATTTGCGTCAAAAACATTTAGCCAAAAGGGGCTATTTTCTCACTCCTTATGTTTGTCATCGCCTGGAATGGAGACGAAGAATGAAAGTTTGTGGCGCTCGCTGTGTTCGGGTATACTACTTTCCCGTCCTGGTTATTCCATCGTTTCACCCTAACTTCTCAGGTTCAGCATGACAACGAACTATATTTTTGTGACCGGCGGGGTCGTATCCTCTCTGGGTAAAGGCATTGCCGCAGCCTCCCTCGCTGCCATTCTTGAAGCCCGTGGCCTCAATGTGACTATCATGAAGCTGGATCCGTATATCAACGTCGATCCGGGCACCATGAGCCCAATCCAACACGGGGAAGTGTTCGTTACTGAAGACGGCGCTGAAACCGACCTGGACCTGGGCCACTACGAGCGCTTCATTCGCACCAAAATGAGCCGCCGCAACAACTTCACCACGGGCCGCATCTACTCTGACGTACTGCGTAAAGAGCGTCGTGGCGACTATCTGGGCGCGACCGTACAGGTTATCCCGCACATCACTAACGCTATTAAAGAACGCGTACTCGAAGGCGGCGAAGGTCACGACGTTGTGCTGGTGGAAATCGGCGGCACCGTCGGCGATATCGAATCCCTGCCGTTTCTTGAAGCGATTCGCCAGATGGCCGTTGAAATTGGCCGCGAACATACCCTGTTTATGCACCTGACGCTGGTTCCGTACATGGCGGCGGCGGGGGAAGTGAAAACCAAGCCGACTCAGCACTCTGTAAAAGAGCTGCTTTCCATCGGTATCCAGCCGGATATCCTGATCTGCCGCTCCGACCGCGCCGTACCGGCCAACGAACGTGCGAAAATTGCATTGTTCTGTAACGTTCCGGAAAAAGCGGTGATTTCTCTGAAAGACGTCGATTCCATCTATAAAATTCCGGGCTTATTGAAATCGCAGGGCCTGGACGATTATATTTGTAAACGATTCAGCTTAGACTGCCCGGAAGCAAACCTGGCCGAATGGGAACAGGTTATTTATGAAGAAGCGAACCCGGCAGGCGAAGTCACCATCGGGATGGTCGGTAAGTATATTGAGCTGCCGGACGCCTACAAGTCGGTGATTGAAGCGCTGAAACACGGCGGTCTGAAAAATCGCGTCACCGTCAACATCAAGCTGATCGATTCGCAGGATGTTGAAACGCGCGGCGTCGAAATTCTGAAAGATTTGGACGCTATCCTGATCCCCGGCGGCTTCGGCTACCGCGGCGTGGAAGGGAAGGTCGCCACTGCGCGCTATGCGCGTGAGAATAATATTCCTTATCTGGGCATTTGCCTGGGTATGCAGGTTGCGTTGATTGAGTTTGCCCGTAACGTCGCAGGCATGGACAACGCCAACTCAACGGAATTTGTGCCAGACTGTAAGTACCCGGTCGTGGCGCTGATTACCGAATGGCGTGACGAGGACGGCAATGTTGAAGTCCGTTCTGAGAAAAGCGATCTGGGTGGCACCATGCGCCTTGGCGCGCAGCAGTGTCAGCTCAGCGATGACAGTCTGGTTCGCCAGCTGTACGGCGCGCCGACTATTGTCGAACGCCATCGCCATCGTTACGAAGTCAACAATATGCTGCTGAAACAGATTGAAGCTGCGGGTCTGCGTGTTGCAGGCCGTTCCGGTGATGATCAGTTGGTCGAGATCATTGAGGTACCGAATCATCCGTGGTTCGTGGCCTGTCAGTTCCATCCGGAATTTACTTCCACGCCACGTGATGGACATCCGTTGTTCGCCGGCTTTGTCAAAGCCGCCAGCGAACATCAGAAGCGTCAGGCGAAGTAAGAAGTAGAAAAGTTAGAACGGCAACGCGTACCAGGGGTACGCGTTGTTTGTCTGGAGTTTTAGTTTAACTTGTACTGAGGAAAACCTAATGTCCAAAATCGTTAAAGTCATCGGTCGTGAAATCATCGACTCCCGTGGTAACCCGACTGTTGAAGCCGAAGTACACCTGGAAGGTGGTTTCGTTGGTATGGCAGCTGCCCCGTCAGGTGCTTCTACTGGTTCCCGCGAAGCGCTGGAACTGCGCGATGGCGACAAATCCCGTTTCCTGGGTAAAGGCGTAACCAAAGCTGTTGGCGCGGTTAACGGTCCGATTGCTCAGGCTATCGTTGGCAAAGATGCCAAAGATCAGGCTGGTATCGACAAGATCATGATCGATCTGGACGGTACTGAAAACAAATCCAACTTCGGTGCGAACGCTATCCTGGCTGTGTCTCTGGCTAACGCCAAAGCTGCCGCTGCTGCGAAAGGCATGCCGCTGTACGAGCACATCGCTGAACTGAACGGTACTCCGGGCAAATACTCCATGCCGGTTCCGATGATGAACATCATCAACGGCGGTGAGCACGCTGACAACAATGTCGACATCCAGGAATTCATGATTCAGCCGGTTGGCGCAAAAACTGTTAAAGAAGCCATCCGCATGGGTTCTGAAGTTTTCCATCACCTGGCAAAAGTGCTGAAAGGCAAAGGCATGAACACCGCTGTTGGTGACGAAGGCGGCTATGCGCCGAACCTGGGTTCTAACGCCGAAGCGCTGGCTGTTATCGCTGAAGCGGTAAAAGCGGCTGGCTACGAGCTGGGCAAAGACATCACTCTGGCGATGGACTGCGCAGCATCTGAATTCTACAAAGACGGTAAATACGTTCTGGCTGGCGAAGGCAACAAAGCGTTCACCTCTGAAGAGTTCACTCACTTCCTGGAAGAGCTGACCAAACAGTACCCGATCGTCTCTATCGAAGATGGTCTGGACGAGTCTGACTGGGACGGCTTCGCTTACCAGACTAAAGTACTGGGCGACAAAATCCAGCTGGTGGGCGACGACCTGTTCGTAACCAACACCAAAATCCTGAAAGAAGGTATCGAGAAAGGCATCGCTAACTCCATCCTGATCAAATTCAACCAGATCGGTTCTCTGACCGAAACTCTGGCTGCAATCAAGATGGCGAAAGACGCTGGCTACACTGCCGTTATCTCTCACCGTTCTGGCGAAACTGAAGACGCGACCATCGCTGACCTGGCTGTTGGTACTGCTGCGGGCCAGATCAAAACCGGTTCTATGAGCCGTTCTGACCGCGTTGCTAAATACAACCAGCTGATTCGTATCGAAGAAGCGCTGGGTGAAAAAGCGCCGTACAACGGTCGTAAAGAGATCAAAGGTCAGGCGTAATCCTGTACTTTCGTTCTGATATAAAAACCCGCTTCGGCGGGTTTTTTGCTTTATATCATCCAGTGATTTTGACCCCGGTCGTTCTGTCTCGATCGTGAATTGAAATTTTCAATGGTGCGATAATCATCACACTGTTTTGGTAGATTTGAAGAAAGAATAGCTACCATCTTCTTTATCTTATTAAAATCAACAGATTAGTTGCTCTTTAAAAATGACTATTTGTAAGGATTAAGTTGGTAGAATGTTGTATTGATAGAAATTGCTTTATAAACAGTTGGTTGTATTTAGTGTGTTCCCCGCGCCAGCGGGGATAAACGGGACTCTAACGCACTCAATCCACTTAATCCCAGGTGTTCCCCGCGCCAGCGGGGATAAACGGAAACCACTGTAACCGCCTTCTAAGCGGTTTGCGTGTTCCCCGCGCCAGCGGGGATAAACCGTCATTCCGGCGCACCAACTGGAATTGCTGGAAGTGTTCCCCGCGCCAGCGGGGATAAACCGTAATAAACAAAAATCAACGCATCCTGGTGGCAGTGTTCCCCGCGCCAGCGGGGATAAACCGCAGCTGGCAAGAACAAAATCGACTGGAGCGACGTGTTCCCCGCGCCAGCGGGGATAAACCGTTTCGGTGCCGGAATGACGTGTGAGCGTATTTGTGTTCCCCGCGCCAGCGGGGATAAACCGATCTGTTTATAGCTGGCTATAAAATTTATAAAGTGTTCCCCGCGCCAGCGGGGATAAACCGTGGAAACGAACACCGCAGGGGTACGTGATTACGTGTTCCCCGCGCCAGCGGGGATAAACCGACTACGGTTGATTTATAAGAGCTACCATCCGGGTGTTCCCCGCGCCAGCGGGGATAAACCGTACGCGACATGTATTTTTTGCCGTGTTTCATGGTGTTCCCCGCGCCAGCGGGGATAAACCGTTCATGGGGGGTCACGACCCAGCCGCCCAGCTGTGTTCCCCGCGCCAGCGGGGATAAACCGTACCCCATTCAATACGGGCGATGCTGAATAGTGTGTTCCCCGCGGCAGCGGGGATAAACCGTTAATAGCTGAAACAGGTAAACTCAACCGCGAGTGTTCCCCGCGGCAGCGGGGATAAACCGGCGTAAACCCAGGGCTCGGCTTTTTTGTGAGTGTGTTCCCCGCGTCAGCGGGGATAAACCGCCATTATCGAACGCCGCGCTGAACTCGCTGATGTGTTCCCCGCGCTAGCGGGGATAAACCGACGCAACCATCATTGTTGCTGAGCACCACAATGTGTTCCTCGCGAGAGCGGGAAACACCGTAGTTTTGCCTGGCTATCTGCGATCTGCGATAATGCGCCCTCATAACCCCAGACAGAGACGATTATGCAGTACCCGATTAACGAGATGTTCCAGACCCTGCAAGGTGAAGGTTATTTCACCGGCGTCCCCGCCATTTTTATCCGTTTACAGGGATGCCCGGTTGGCTGTGCCTGGTGCGATACCAAACACACCTGGGATAAGCTTGAGGATCGGGAAGTCTCCCTGTTCAGCATCCTGGCGAAAACCAAAGAGAGTGATAAGTGGGGAGCGGCGAGCAGCGAAGATCTGCTGGCGGTAATCAATCGTCAGGGATATACCGCGCGTCATGTGGTGATTACCGGCGGCGAACCCTGCATCCACGATTTAATGCCGCTTACTGCGTTGCTGGAAAAAAACGGCTTCAGCTGCCAGATCGAAACCAGCGGTACCCATGAGGTGCGCTGTACGCCGAATACCTGGGTGACGGTATCTCCAAAAGTGAATATGCGTGGCGGCTATGACATCCTGTCTCAGGCGCTGGAGCGCGCCAATGAAATCAAACATCCGGTCGGTCGGGTGCGCGATATCGAAGCGCTGGATGAACTGCTGGCGACACTGAGCGACGACAAACCGCGGGTAATTGCGCTGCAACCGATCAGTCAGAAAGAAGACGCGACGCGTCTGTGCATAGAAACCTGCATCGCGCGCAACTGGCGCTTGTCGATGCAGACGCATAAATACCTCAATATCGCCTGATCGCGCATGGCCCCTTTTATCCGGGGCCTTTTTGTTTAACGGTTTCCCGGCAACAACGCCCAACTGACCAGCGCGGAGCTGAGGCAGATGGCGCTATTAAACAGCAGCGCATACTGCGCCGCACTGGCCATTCCCAGCGGCAGAAGCAGCGCGTACAGCGACGCCGTGACGGCAATGCCCATCGCTCCGCCGAGTGAGCTGCCCATCTTGTAAATGCCCGACGCCACGCCTACCTTACTTTCCGGGCTATTCATTACCGCAGTATCCGTCGAAGGCGTCGCGTAGCAGCCCAGCCCCAGCCCAAACAGTACGTTGCTGAAAAAGACCGTCACGATATAGACCTCTTTACTCAGGAACGTACAGGAGATAAAGGTAATGCCGATGGCGGTCAGTACCGGTCCGGTCAACATCGGCAGGCGTGCGCCGTAACGCTGCAACAGCTTCTCGCCGACCCTGATCATGGAAAGAACGGTAACCAGATAGCCCAGCGTCATCATACCGGTTTGCAGCGGAGAGAGATGATGGCCCTGTTGCAGCCAGATACTGGCAATCATCATCGTGCCTATACAGCCATTCAGCATAAAATTGGAGAGTACCGCCGCGCTGTAGGCCCGGTTTTTAAACAGCGCGAAATCAATAAGCGCCGCGTCGCCCTTACGCAGGCCTGTTGCGATAAAGCCGATCGCCGCCAGCGCCGCCAGTCCCAGCACCGACAGCGACAGACCGCTGTTCCATCCCCAGCCGTGCCCCTTACTGATAAACAGATTGAGCATCACCAGCATGGTGACAAAACTCACCAGGCCGGTGACATCAAGTTTATGCTGCTGCGCCTCTGCGCTACGGCTTTCCGGGGTGTTGCGGATGAGTATAAACGCCACCAGCGCCACCAGGATGGAGAAGGCGAAAATCCAGCGCCAGCCAAGGCTGGTGGCAATCGCTCCGCCGACAAACGAACTTAAGCCGCTGCCGCCCCACGATCCAATCACCCAGAAGCTAATCGCGCGCTGGCGCGCTTTACCTTCATACCAGGTTTTAATCAGCGCCAGCGTGGCGGGCATAATACACGCCGCCGACAGCCCCTGAATGGCCCGGCCAGCCAGAAACAGCGCCGGACCCTGCGCCAGCATCAGCAGGGCGCTGCCGGTCACGCTGAGCAGCAGGCCGATTAACGTCAGGCGAACGCGGCCAAACTTATCGGCCAGGCCGCCGCTGGCGACGACAAAACAGCCGCTAAATAATGCGCTGAGGCTTACCGCCAGAGTGAGGGTTTCAAGAGAGATATCGAGGCTACTTTTCATTGCCGGTACGACATTAATGACCGACTGGGCGAACAGCCAGAACGTCAGTACGCTTAATACAATGCCTGCCAGCAGGCGATCGTTACCGGCATAGGTCCGGGTGCCAGTCAGGGGAACGGTACTCATTTTGCAGCCCTCCGGTTATGCGGGGATCAACGCAGATAATGTTCGGTCAGAGCGCTCCACAGCGCTGCGCCGGTGATCAGGATCTTGTCGTTAAAGTCATAGCCGGGGTTATGCACCATACAGCGGTCCGCTTCGTCGCCAGCGCCAATAGTGAAATAACAGCCGTCAGGGTTTTTCTCGAGCATGAACGCAAAGTCTTCGCTGCCCATAAAGGCGTCGATAGAGGCGACAGACTCCGCTCCAAAGAGATCGGTTGCCACACTGCGCACCATATCGTTAGCCGCCGGACTGTTAAACAGCACCGGACTGCCGTTGACATGGCGCAGGGTGGCAGTGGCGTTAAAGCTTTCCGCCTGGGCGGTAGCAATATCGTGGATGCGCTGCAGTACGGTCTGGCGCACTTTTTCATTGAGCGTGCGGACGGTCAGCTTCATCAACACATTATCATTGATGATGTTGGGCGCATGGCCTGCCTGAATACTACCTACTGTGACCACGGCGGGTTCAAACGGCGTGATATTGCGTGACACGATGGACTGTAAGGCCAGGACGATATGGCACGCCACCAGCGTGGCATCAACGGTATGCTCTGGCACCGCGCCGTGGCCACCAACTCCCTTCACTTCAATATGAATCGTGTCGGAGGAGGCCATCATGGCGCCGTCGCGCAAACCGATAACCCCGAGCTTCTGCTTTGGCATATTGTGCAGGCCGAAAATATGGTCGCAGGGGAAGGTGTCGAACAGACCGTCTTCTAACATGACCCGTCCGCCGTACAGTAACTCTTCCGCCGGCTGAAAAATCAGGTGCAGCGTGCCGTTAAAGTTGCGGGTACGGGCAAGGTACTCCGCTGCGTACAGTAGCGTGGTGGTATGACCGTCATGGCCGCAGCCGTGGAATTTCCCCTCGACGGTACTGCTCCACGCTTTACCGCTGTTCTCCTGCATCGGCAGGGCATCCATATCGGCGCGCAGACCGAGGCGTTTACTGCCATTACCGACCTTTAATGTGCCGACCACGCCGGTTTTCGCCAGCCCCTGATGTACTTCATAACCCCATTCGCGAAGTAAACGAGCGACGTGTTCGCTGGTCTGCTGCTCCTCAAATCCTGTTTCCGGATGCTGATGAAAATGACGGCGTAGCTCAATGAACCGGGCTTCGGTGTGCCGGAGCGCTTCAACAATCGGATGTGTCATTTTTGTTATCCTTTTTTTGCCTGACGATGTTAATGTCGAGTTTATGATGGGCGCGCATCCAGAAATTGCGCTTTTTTGTTGTGAAGCGACGTATTTTTTCTGATTATTTTCCATACAATTCGGTTATGACAAAAAAGAGCGGTTATTATTTGTCTTCGGGGGACGTGTGGAGCAACGCGGCAGCGAATTTCAGGTGACGGTAGAGGACATCCGCCAGCTTCAGCAGGAGGAGAGCGATGCGCTGACGCTGTTGTGGATTCTGGAAGGCCGCGCTGAACTGATCACCGATGAGGGACGCGAAACGCTGGCGGCAAATAACCTGGCGATCGTGAACCGCCACCGGAGCTGGCAGATCACCAGCGAGACAGCCAATGCCACGCTGCGGGTGGTGCTTTCCGGACGCTGGCTGCTGCAACTCTGCGAAACCTTTTTTGCCCACGACTATCGTGTTCCGGCTGAAGCAGACGGCGTCTGGCCGCAGTGCGACGAGCTGCGTCGTCTGCTGCGACAGCTACTGGTGGCGACGCTGATTAACGACAGGCAGCGCTACCGGCTGGAAGCCAACCGCTGGCTGAGCGAAATTCTGTTGCTTCTGACGAGTCGGTTTCACTATCCTGCCCGGCCCGATTACCGGCAAAGCAGCCCTGGCTGGAGTAAGCGCATCGCCCGGGTGGTGGAGCGGATCCACGCTGGTTACACCCGGCGCATTTCCCTTGCCGAGATCGCCCAGGCGGAATTTGTCTCTGAAGCCTGGCTCTCCCGTCTCTTTCGTAAAGAGGTGGGCATCAGTTTTATGCAGTATATCAATACGCTGCGACTGGAAAAGGCGGCTGACGCCCTGCGTCTGACCAACCGTTCGCTGCACCAGATCGCGCTTGAACACGGGTTTGCCAGCACCCGCATGATGAGCGATCTGTTTCGTCGCCACCACCAGATGACGCCGCGGGAGTTTCGCCAGCAAAAGCGGCCTGTCGCCGATGCTCCTCGTACCCGGCTGGATGCGCCGCCGCAGCGTTACCCCGTTGCGGCGGATAAGTTGTTCAGGCTGCTGAACGAGCCTGAGCCGCGCGGTTGGGAGCCATCGCCGTTAACGATGCATTCGCTGCAGGAACGGGTTATTGATTTACAAAGCATCAACGCGCACGCCCCTGCGCTGCGTCACACCCGCGTTATTATCACCCTGCGCGAACTTGACGATTTATTGCGGGAAGATGTCCGCCGTGAGCTCGACAGGCTCCATGAACAGATCCCTCTTTACGGTATAGATATTGCTGAACCGTTCCTCAGCAGCCGCCTGTTCGCCAGCGGATGGGACGATCCTTTGATGGCGGGCTATGCCTGCTGGTATAACCTGCATCAGCTTTTTACCTGGCTTGCGCAGAAGGGCTGGACGGTGCTTCTGCACACCGGCTTAACCACCCGTTGCGATCTGCTGGCGCGTTTTTTACGCCAGTCGGTGAACCATTTTTCTGCGCAGGTTACCGCGGGCTGGCAATTTGTTTTGCACTGGTCGCCGCAGGCCAGCGATGAGGCGCGCGAGCAGGCCTGGCAGACCCAGCGCGCATTGTTGCGCACCTGGCTGCCACGGGCGCGGTTTGGCGTCTGGTATCGCTTTTCGCCCGATGAGTTTGCGCACGGTGATGAGGCGTTTCTCAGTTCATCCATTCTCCAGCAGGCCGACTTCCTCGCCTGTCCGGCTGATGCTAACGAGCTACTCGATCCGACACAGCTCGATCCGGCGCATCTGTCATCATCAGAAAATTACCCGGTGCAGAGGACCCGCCAGATCCTGGCGCAGCTTCGCCAGCGGCAGCTCTCGCTGCCCATGTGGCTACTCGCCTGGAATACCCTGACGGGGAACACCCGGGCGACGAACGGCTGGTTTTTTCGCGCGGCGCTGTTAATGCAGAATCTGCTCGGGCTGTCTGGTCAGGTCTGGCTTGCCGGATTCTGGCTTAATTCTGGCCTGCAGGGCGAAGCCCGGTCGAACAAAACGATCGATACCTCGAGCCTGGCGCTGCAGTATAACCACGGCCTGCCCAGGCCTATCTACTGGGTGCTGTGGCTATGGAGACGGCTGCGCGGCGAAGTGCTGGTGAATGATAAACATCTACTGCTGTTACGCCAGCAAAACGGGTATCAGCTGCTGCTAAGCAATACGGTGGTATATAACCCGTTGCTGTCGAGTGAACAGGCGTTTATCCAGCGTTTTCGCCAGCAGTATCGCGTCCATCTGCAGGGTATCAGCGGTCGGTGGCGCATCAAAAGCCATCTGTACGATCGCCACAACGGGGCGCTGTTCCCGCTAATGGAAGGCTTTCGCAGCGAAAGCGGCCCCGATGAAGAGGTGTGGCGCTGGCTGAGGCATAAAGCGCGTCCAACGCTTACGGTGCGCGATGAACGACTTCAGGAGGGGTGGCAGATAACGGAATCGCTTGAGAGCAACGCGCTGGTACTGTATGAGCTTACGCCGCTTACCGCCAGCGAAGACGAGTAGCTTCGTTTATTCGCCGCGATAGACGCAGCCCGCCGTACACGTCTCTTTCACCATCACCGCGCTCAGCAAAGGCATGGTCGGTTTGACTTCGTCCCAAATCCACTTCGCCAGCACTTCGCTGGTGGGATTAGACAGGCCGGGGATCTCGTTCAGATAATGGTGATCCAGGCGATCGTATGTTGGCTTAAACGCCGCCTTCAGCTCCGCGAAATCAATAATCCAGCCCGTGTGCGGATCAACTTCACCGGTGATCTCAAGGCGCACCATAAAAGAGTGTCCGTGCAGGCGGCCACATTTATGTCCTTCCGGAACGTGAGGCAGGCGGTGGGCGGCTTCGAAGGTGAAATCTTTAAACAGGGTGGTGGTCATCATAAATTCTCAGTCAGGCAAAAACCGCCGTAGGGTACAGGAAAGTACAATTTTTATCATTACCTAAAACGGCTCAACGCCGCCCATTATGTCATTGATACGATAAATGGAAAATAATATTATATATTTCAGTTGGTTATTTAATCGTTTTTGTCGTTATGAACTATAGCTAAAACAGGTTAGTCCATTTAGTTATTTGATATTTCCAAGCCTTCTTTGTTGTTATTATTCCCGCCGTTAACCTTACCCTCAGTTTGGGTTTTACCGCTTAAATCCGCTTTGCTTACTGGAACATAACGACGCATGACGACACAGGCCCCACCTTCCGCTTTGCTTCCGCTGAACCCGGAGCAGCTGGCACGCCTCCAGGCGGCCACCACCGACTTCACGCCCACGCAGCTTGCCTGGGTTTCTGGCTATTTCTGGGGCATGCTGAATCAGCAGCCAGGCGTAGCCGCTGCGACGCCAGCGCCAGTGGCGGAGATGCCGGGCATCACCCTGATCTCCGCCTCGCAAACCGGCAACGCGCGCCGCGTGGCGGAAGCGCTGCGCGATGATTTACTTGCGGCGAAGCTCAGCGTCACGCTGGTGAACGCTGGCGACTATAAATTCAAGCAGATCGCCAGTGAGAAGCTGCTGGTGGTGGTAACCTCCACGCAGGGGGAAGGGGAGCCGCCGGAAGAAGCCGTCGCGTTGCATAAGTTCCTGTTCTCTAAAAAAGCGCCGAAGCTGGAAAACACCGCCTTTGCGGTGTTCGGTCTTGGCGATACGTCGTATGAGTTCTTCTGTCAGGCCGGGAAAGATTTCGACAGCAAGCTGGCGGAGCTGGGCGGCGAACGTCTGCTGGATCGCGTCGATGCCGATGTCGAATACCAGGCCGCCGCCGCAGAGTGGCGCGCGCGGGTGGTTGAGGCGCTGAAAGCGCGCGCACCGGTTGCGCCTTCCGTTCAGACGGCGGCAACCGGCGCCGTCAACGAAATCCACTCCAGTCCGTACACTAAGGAAGCGCCGCTCAGCGCGTCGCTCGCGGTAAATCAAAAAATTACCGGCCGAGATTCTGAAAAAGACGTGCGCCATATTGAGATCGATCTTGGCGATTCCGGCCTGCGCTACCAGCCGGGCGATGCGCTGGGCGTCTGGTATCAGAACGATCCGGCGCTGGTGAAAGAGATTGTCGAACTGGCCTGGCTGAAAGGCGATGAGCCGGTGACGGTTGACGGGAAAACGCTACCGCTGTCTGAAGCGCTACAGTTGCACTTCGAACTGACCGTCAACACTGCCAATATCGTGGAAAATTATGCCACCCTGACGCGCAGTGAATCGCTGCTGCCGCTGGTGGGCGATAAAGCGCAGTTGCAGCACTACGCGGCGACGACGCCCATCGTTGATATGCTGCGTTTCTCGCCGGCACAGCTGGATGCAGAAGCGTTAATCGGCCTGCTGCGTCCGCTCACGCCGCGCCTGTACTCTATCGCCTCGTCGCAGGCGGAAGTGGACAGCGAAGTGCATATCACCGTCGGCGCGGTGCGTTACGAAGTGGAAGGCCGCGCCCGCGCTGGCGGCGCCTCCAGCTTCCTCGCCGATCGTGTCGAAGAGGACGGCGAAGTACGGGTATTTATTGAACATAACGATAATTTCCGTCTGCCGGAGAACCCGCAAACGCCGGTGATCATGATTGGTCCTGGCACCGGCATCGCGCCGTTCCGCGCCTTTATGCAGCAGCGCGCGGCGGATGAAGCGCCGGGGAAAAACTGGCTGTTCTTTGGCAATCCGCACTTTACTGAAGATTTTCTCTATCAGGTGGAGTGGCAGCGCTATGTCAAAGAGGGGGTCCTCACCCGTATCGATCTCGCCTGGTCACGCGATCAAAAAGAAAAAATTTACGTACAAGACAAACTGCGCGAACAGGGCGCGGAGCTGTGGCGCTGGATCAACGACGGCGCGCACATTTATGTCTGTGGTGACGCTAATCGCATGGCGAAAGACGTCGAGCAGGCGCTGCTGGAAGTGATTGCTGAATTCGGCGGTATGGAAGTCGAAGCAGCGGATGAATTTTTAAGTGAGCTGCGCGTTGAGCGCCGTTATCAGCGAGATGTCTACTAATGAGCGAAAAACATCCAGGGCCACTGGTGGTCGAAGGTAAACTGTCCGACGCCGAGCGCATGAAGCTGGAAAGCAACTATCTGCGCGGCACTATTGCTGAAGATCTGAATGACGGTCTCACCGGCGGGTTTAAAGGCGATAACTTTCTGCTGATCCGTTTTCACGGCATGTATCAGCAGGATGACCGCGATATTCGCGCCGAGCGCGCCGAGCAGAAGCTGGAGCCGCGTCATGCGATGCTGCTGCGCTGCCGTCTGCCGGGCGGGGTGATCACCACGCAACAGTGGCAGGCGATTGATAAGTTTGCGGGTGAAAACACGATTTACGGCAGCATTCGCCTGACTAACCGCCAGACGTTCCAGTTCCACGGCATTCTGAAGAAAAACGTCAAGCCGGTACACCAGATGCTGCACTCCGTTGGGCTGGACGCGCTGGCGACCGCCAACGACATGAACCGTAACGTGCTGTGCACCTCGAATCCGTATGAATCCGAGCTGCACGCGGAAGCATACGAATGGGCGAAGAAAATTTCTGAGCATCTGCTGCCGCGCACCCGCGCCTATGCGGAGATCTGGCTTGATCAGGAGAAAGTGGCGACGACGGATGAAGAACCGATCCTCGGCCAGACCTATCTGCCGCGCAAGTTCAAAACCACGGTGGTGATCCCGCCGCAGAACGACATCGATCTGCACGCCAACGATATGAACTTTGTAGCGGTAGCGGAAAACGGCAGGCTGGTAGGCTTTAACCTGCTGGTCGGCGGCGGTCTGTCTATTGAGCACGGCAACAAAAAAACCTACGCCCGCACCGCGAGTGAGTTTGGCTATCTGCCGCTGGAGCACACTCTGGCGGTGGCGGAAGCGGTGGTGACGACGCAGCGCGACTGGGGCAACCGCACCGACCGCAAAAACGCCAAAACCAAATATACCCTTGAACGCGTCGGTATTGAGACGTTTAAGGCGGAAGTTGAACGCAGGGCGGGGATCACATTCGAGCCGATTCGGCCTTATGAATTTACCGGGCGCGGCGATCGCATCGGCTGGGTGAAAGGTATCGATAATAAATGGCATCTGACGCTGTTTATTGAGAATGGCCGCATTCTTGATTATCCGGGCCGTCCGCTGAAAACCGGTCTGCTGGAGATTGCGAAGATCCACCAGGGCGAGTTCCGTATTACCGCCAACCAGAACCTGATCGTTGCTGGCGTGCCGGAGAGCGAGAAAGCGAAGATAGAGAAGATCGCCCGGGAGAGCGGCCTGATGAACGCCGTGACCCCGCAGCGGGAAAACTCTATGGCCTGCGTCTCGTTCCCGACCTGTCCATTGGCGATGGCGGAAGCCGAACGTTTCCTGCCGACGTTTATCGACAAGATCGATACGCTGATGGCAAAACATGGCGTGAGCGATGAGCATATCGTGATGCGCGTGACGGGCTGTCCGAACGGCTGCGGCCGCGCCATGCTGGCGGAAGTTGGCCTGGTCGGTAAGGCGCCGGGGCGTTACAACCTGCATCTGGGCGGTAATCGTATCGGGACGCGTATCCCCCGGATGTTTAAAGAGAACATCACTGAACCGGAAATTCTGGCGTCGCTGGATGAACTGATTGGGCGCTGGGCGAAAGAGCGCGAAGCGGGTGAAGGCTTCGGCGACTTTACGGTGCGTGCGGGCATTATTCGCCCGGTGCTCGACCCGGCGCGGGATTTCTGGGAGTAACCCATCCTTTGCCCGGTGGCGCTTCGCTTACCGGGCCTACGGGTTTTGTAGGCCGGGCAAACGCAGTACCGCCCGGCAAAACAGGCAAACGAGGTTCTTATGTCCGTACTCGATCTTAACGCCCTTAATGAATTGCCAAAAGTCGACCGCGTTATGGCGCTGGCTGAAACCAATAGCCAACTGGAGAAGCTGAACGCCGAAGGGCGCGTGGCATGGGCGCTGGAAAATCTGCCCGGTGAATATGTGCTGTCGTCCAGCTTCGGCATTCAGGCGGCGGTCAGCCTGCATCTGGTGAATCAGGTCCGTCCGGATATTCCGGTGATTCTTACCGACACCGGCTATCTGTTCCCGGAAACCTACCGTTTTATCGACGAGTTAACGGACAGGCTCAACCTGAATCTGAAGGTTTACCGTGCAACCGAAAGCGCCGCCTGGCAGGAGGCGCGCTACGGTAAGCTGTGGGAGCAGGGCGTTGAGGGCATTGAGAAATATAATGAAATCAACAAAGTCGAGCCGATGAACCGCGCGTTAAAAGAGCTGAACGCGCAAACCTGGTTTGCCGGACTGCGCCGCGAACAGTCCGGCAGTCGCGCACATCTGCCGGTGCTGGCCATCCAGCGCGGGGTGTTTAAAGTGCTGCCGATTATCGACTGGGATAACCGTACGGTTTATCAGTACCTGCAAAAGCACGGGCTGAAATACCATCCGTTATGGGATGAAGGCTATCTTTCCGTTGGTGATACGCATACTACCCGCAAATGGGAACCGGGAATGGCGGAAGAAGAAACCCGCTTCTTTGGCCTGAAGCGTGAATGCGGATTGCATGAGGGGTGATGGCAGAGAATATTTCACTTTAGGATCCCGGTTATTCCGGGATTTTTAATTTTAACGCCAGGAATAAGTATTTTTTATTATATTAACGCCCAGTATATTCATATCAGAAATCATCATAATTTGTTGATTGAAATCACAAAATTTCTGGCCTGATTCCGTAATTATACGTCAGTATAATTTCCCGTCAGGTAGAGAATTTGTGTCGATATTTAATTTTTGGGGCAAAACCCGCCAGGGAGAAAAAGATGGCGGTGATGATTACCATTTATTGTGCTGGCATTCACTGGACGTAGCGGCGGTAGGCTATTGGATGGTGAAAAATAATATCTATGGGCTGGCCGATCATTTTCGGCGGTTGGGTATGACGGATATTGAACAGGCCGCACAGTTTTTTGCCTGGTTATTATGCTGGCATGATACAGGTAAATTTGCCAGTTCGTTTCAACAGCTTTACAGCCATCCGGATCTGAACGTTCCTGCCGGACGGCGACAAAACTATGAAAAAATCTCTCATACGACGCTTGGCTACTGGTTATGGAATACCTGGTTAAGCGACTGTCCTGAATTATTTCCGCACTCGACGCTGACTCCCCGCAAACTGAAGCGAGTCATTGCGATGTGGATGCCGCTAACAACCGGGCATCACGGGCGACCACCAGACGGCGTACAAGAACTCGACAACTTCCTTCCGCAGGATAAAGAGGCGGCGCGCGAATTTCTTGCCAGCGCCAAAGCGCTGTTTCCGCAGATAGTGATTCCGTCATGCTGGGATGAGGATGATGGCATCGCGTTATTTCAGCAACTCTCGTGGCTCATTTCGGCGGCTGTAGTGCTGGCTGACTGGAGCGGCTCGTCTACCCGCTTTTTCCCGCGCATCGCCAGTAAGATGCCTGTCGAAACATACTGGCAGCAGGCGCTGGAGAAAGCGAAAGCGGCGCTTGCCATTTTCCCGCCTTCTTCTGGGGTGGCCCCTTTTTCGGGTGTTAACACGTTATTTCCTTTTATCCGGCAGCCCACGCCCTTACAGCAAAAAGTCCTGACGCTCGATATTCATGATGCAGGGGCGCAGTTATTTATCCTGGAAGACGTCACGGGGGCCGGAAAAACGGAGGCTGCGCTGATCCTTACGCACCGCTTAATGGCTGCCGGAAAAGCAAAAGGGCTGTTTTTTGGTCTGCCGACAATGGCGACGGCGAACGCGATGTTTGATCGGCTGGCGCAAAGCTGGCAGGCGCTCTACCAGCCCGGCTCTCGCCCCAGTCTGGTTCTGGCGCACAGTGCGCGTGGCCTGATGGACAGGTTTAATCAATCAATCTGGTCCGCTGATTTGATCGGTGCCGGGGAGCCGGATGAGCGCCAGGGCTGCGCCGCCTGGTTCGCCGACAGTAATAAGAAGGCGTTGCTGGCTGAAGTTGGCGTGGGCACGCTCGATCAGGCGATGATGGCAGTAATGCCGTTTAAGCATAACAATCTGCGCCTGCTGGGGCTGAGTAATAAAATCCTGCTGGCGGATGAAATACATGCTTACGACGCCTATATGTCGCGGATCCTTGAAAGCCTGATCGAAAATCAGGCTCGCAACGGCAACACCACCATACTTCTCTCCGCCACGCTCTCACAGCAGCAGCGTGACCGCCTGGTAGCCGCTTTTGCTCGTGGCAGAGGGAGCCATATCGAAGCACCGCTGTTAGGTCATGGCGATTATCCCTGGCTAACGCAGGTTACTGGTACAGGCGTCGTTTCCCGCCATGTCGCGACCCGTAAAGAGGTTGAACGTTGCGTCAAAGTCGGTTGGCTGTATAGCGAACAATCCTGTATCGAACGCATTGAACAGGCAGCGAGTGAAGGGCAATGCATCGCATGGATACGAAACTCGGTTGACGATGCGATACGAGTTTATCGCCAGCTTATCGCCAGAGGTGTGATAGCTGCTGAAAATATCTCGTTATTTCACAGTCGGTTTGCCTTTTATGACCGGCAAAGGATTGAGACGGAAACGCTGTCGCGATTTGGTAAAAGTGAGAGTACGCAGCGGGCGGGAAAAGTACTTATCTGCACTCAAGTAATTGAAAGTTCAGTAGATATTGATATGGATGCCATGATCTCTGATTTGGCGCCAGTGGATCTGCTTATCCAGCGGGCCGGGCGATTGCAGCGCCATATCCGTGACCGTAACGGTCAACTGAAAAATAGCGGACAGGATGAACGTGATGCGCCGGAGCTACTGGTGCTTGCGCCTGAATGGGATGAGGCGCCGCAGGAAGACTGGTTTTCTTGTGCTATGCGTAATAGCGCTTATGTCTATCCCGATCATGGTCGCCTGTGGCTCACGCAGCGTGTCCTGCGTGAACAGGGCGCAATCCGGATGCCGCAATCCGCCCGATTATTAATTGAGTCGGTCTACGGTGAAAGCGTCGTCATGCCTGTCGGATTTGCAGAAACTGAACAGAAGCAGGAAGGAAAATATTATTGCGATCGAGCATTTGCTACGCAAATGCTACTTAACTTTGCCGCAGGTTATAGCTCTGAAAATAGTCATTACCTGTCAGAAACGCTCTCCACTCGGCTGGCGGAAGAATCCGTCACGCTGTGGCTGGCCAAAATTGTCGATGGCGTGGTGATGCCTTATGCCCTAAGCGAGCATCCGTGGGAGATGAGCGTAGTGCGGGTGCGCCAGAGCTGGTGGGGAAAACATAAAGGCGAGTTTGAGCTTTTAGAGGGTGAAGCGCTGCAAAATTGGTGCGCTGAACACTACCAGGATAAGGATTTTACCTATGTGATTATCGTGACGGATTCAGCCGGGTGCGGCTATTCGGCAAATGAGGGATTGATTGGTAAGGGTGATTAGATTGCCCGGAGCCAGATGGCTCCGGGGCTTATCCCCGCTGGCGCGAGGAACGGGACCATTGTAATCAGACAGTTGTCTTTCACCACTGGTTTATCCCCTTCCTGGAAGGGGAATGTGTCAAGTTTAACAGGTTAATAGACTGGTAGGTTTGTTTTTTCATAAATTCTCTTTAACCACCATCCGACATATTGAACCTTGTTACGAGAGGATGTATTATCACCCATAATTCATGTGGGTTAGGCTCCAGAGCCTCTCCATAAGAAGAGATGCCCTGAAGCCTAATCATGCTTGGCGGTATTGATAATACTTGCAGGGTTTGGTTGTTATCAATAGAAAGGTTTTATATGCAAGAAGAATCAACCAGATTTAAATGCCTGTTTCTCCGGATGATGGTTCGTCTGGGGAAAAAACTATCAATTAGTTTCCAGCTCTCACTTCACTAATACGTTAAGGGAATATTGGCGCCATGGATGGCCCATCAGATAAGGAAAAAGCATGTTTCCTGTAAATTTGATTTTTTGTCAATGGCTGCCCGTTCGTTTCAAAAATGGCGCCACGGGTAAACTGGCGCCTGTCGATCTGGCGGATGAAAATGTGGTGGATATTGCCGCTACGCGAGCTGATTTACAGGGGGCTGCCTGGCAGTTTCTGTTGGGGTTATTGCAAAGCAGCATTGCGCCGAAAAACTATAGTCGCTGGGAGGATATCTGGGAAGAGGGGTTGACAGGGGAGATGTTGCATAAAGCCCTGGCACCGCTGGGGCATGCCTTTCACTTCGGCGCGGAGTCGCCGAGTTTTATGCAGGATTTTGAACCGTTAGCCGGTGAAAAAGTTTCAATAGCCTCTCTGCTGCCGGAAATTCCCGGCGCGCAAACCATCAAATTCAATAAAGATCATTTTATTAAACGCGGGGTAACGGAACGGCTTTGTCCGCACTGCGCAGCGCTGGCGTTATTTTCCTTGCAGCTCAATGCCCCCTCTGGCGGCAAAGGTTATCGCACCGGCCTGCGCGGCGGCGGACCGCTGACCACTCTGATTGAATTGCAGGAGTACAAGGGCGAACGGCAAACGCCGCTCTGGCGCAAACTGTGGCTCAACGTGATGCCGCAGGATACCGCGGATCTGCCTTTGCCTGCTGTCTGTGATGCGTCTGTTTTTCCGTGGCTTGCCGCGACGCGAACCAGCGAACCGCCTGCAAATACTGTTACCACGCCGGAGCAGGTCAATAAACTGCAAATGTACTGGGGAATGCCGCGCCGCATCCGCCTGGATTTTGCGACTACGCAGACAGGACTCTGTGATATTTGTGGTGTGGAGAGCGATGCGCTGCTTGGCTTTATGACCGTCAAGAATTATGGCGTTAACTACGATGGCTGGCGGCATCCACTCACCCCCTATCGCGCGCCTGTGAAAGATAAGAGCGGGTTCTTTTCCGTCAAACTTCAGCCCGGCGGACTTATCTGGCGAGACTGGCTGGGGTTAAACCAGAAAAATTCAACGGAAGCGAATGAGGAATATCCGGCGCAGGTCGTCAACGTGTTTAATGCGCATAAGCTTGCTGGCGTCAAAGCTGGACTATGGGGATTTGGGGCGGATTTCGACAATATGAAGATTCGCTGCTGGTATGAGCATCACTTCCCATTGCTTATGACGGAAAATCTGCTCTCCGATCTGCGTAAGGCCGTACAAACCGCAGCCCGTCTCCTCAGCCTGCTACGCAGTGCATTGAAGGAAGCATGGTTCGCCAGTGCAAAAGATGCGCGAGGCGACTTCAGTTTCATCGATATCGATTTCTGGAACCTGACGCAGGGGCGCTTTCTTCATCTGATTCACGATCTGGAGACAGGGCAGAAGCCGGATGAAAGGCTGAATCAATGGCAAAGAGAGCTTTGGCTATTTACGCGTCGCTACTTCGATGACCGCGCTTTTACCAATCCTTACGAGAATAACGACCTGCAGCGCATTATGGCGGCGCGCAGAAAATATTTTACGACATCGGCGGAAAAGCAAAGCGCAAAAGCCGCCAGGGAAAAAAAGCAGGAGGCTGCTGAATGAGTATTGTGCAAGAGGATCATAAAGCCACGCTGCGCAAATGGCATGAGGAGTTACAGGAGAAGCGTGGTGCGCGCGCCAGTCTGCGACGTAGTACGACGCTAAACGACGCCTGTCTTTCTGAAGGCTTCCGCTCCCTGTTGATGCGGACGCATACGCTGTGGAAAAGAGAAGGCCAGGAGTGGCGTTTTACCGCCTTGGCGCTGACGGCGGCGCTGGCGGCACATGTTAAATCAATAGATGAGCGTCAAACATTCGCCTCGCAGCTCAGCGGCGTTATGTCGGATCTGCGTTTTTCCCGGCTTTGTGCGGTAAAGACGCCGGATGAGCTATTAAGGCAACTGCGACGAGCAGTGAAGTTGTTAAATGGCTCGGTCAATTTGATTTCACTGGCGGAAGATATTTTCCGCTGGTGTCAGGAACAGGATGATTTACTGAAACATCAACGCCGTCAACAGCGGCCAACTGAATTTATCCGTATCCGCTGGGCGCTGGACTTTTACCAGGCAGGCGATGCTGATAACGACAATGATTAACAGGGATATTCACATGACAACGTTTATTCAACTCCATTTATTAACCGCTTACCCCGCAGCTAATCTGAATCGTGATGATACCGGTGCGCCTAAAACTGTCGTACTCGGCGGCACAACGCGTCTGCGTATTTCCTCTCAGAGTCTGAAACGCGCATGGCGCACCTCCGAGCTGTTTGAGCAGGCGCTGGCCGGGAATATTGGTATCCGCAGCGGACGTATTGCGCGTGAAGCCGCAGAAATCCTTATTAAAAGTGGTATTGACGAGAAAAAAGCGGTTGCGTATGTAGAAGCCATCGCCAGGTGCTTTGGCAAAGTGAAGGCGGATAAAAAAGCGAAAGAGCCGTTAACTAACAGCGAAACCGAACAGCTTGTGCATATCAGCCCTGCTGAATTTGATGCCGTAAAAGCGCTGGCGCACCGGCTGGCGGAAGAAAAGCGTGCGCCGAAAGAAGAAGAACTGGCTCTGTTACGTCACGATCGCATGGCCGTCGATATCGCCATGTTTGGTCGCATGCTGGCGGATAAACCTGAATTTAATGTGGAAGCAGCCTGCCAGGTAGCACACGCGTTTGGCGTAAGTGAAACCATCGTTGAAGATGATTTCTTTACCGCCGTCGATGACTTACGCGCCAACTCTGACGATGCGGGTGCGGGTCATCTTGGCTATACAGGATTTGGATCGGCGCTCTTCTATACCTATATCTGCATCAATAAAGATTTGCTGATAAAAAATCTGAACGGCAATGTTGATCTTGCAAATCAAACATTGCGGGCGTTTACCGAGGCCGCACTAAAAGTTTCTCCGACGGGCAAGCAAAATAGTTTCGCCAGCCGTGCTTACGCTTGTTGGGCGATGGCGGAAAAAGGCACCGATCAGCCACGTTCTCTCGCGGCGGCATTCTATAAACCTATTGTCGGTTCGGATCATCTGAACGTGGCGGTACAGCGCGTCACCGAGCTTCGGGAAAACATGAACGCCGTTTACGAACAGCAGACCGAATTCGTGGGCTTTAATGTCATGAATAAAGAAGGAAGCATAAAGGACGTGCTGGAATTTATCTGCGCGTAAGGAGCGGCTAATGAACCACTATCTGGTTTTTCAGCTTCATGGGCCGATGGCTTCATGGGGTGTTGATGCCCCAGGCGAAGTTCGCCACACCCATGAATTGCCGTCACGTTCTGCGCTATTAGGGCTTCTGGCTGCCGCGCTTGGCATTGAACGTGATGATGAAGCCCGGCTGAAGGCCTTTAATCGTCATTATACATTCTTACTGTGCGCCAGTGAGGGGCCCCGCTGGGCGAGAGATTATCACACCGTTCAGATGCCGAAAGAGGTTCGTAAAGCGCGGTACTTCAGCCGCCGTGAAGAATTACAGGATCCGGACTTGCTGAGTGCGCTGATCTCCCGACGCGACTATTACAGCGATGCGTGGTGGATGGTCGCGATGGCCTCAACATCAGGGGCGCCTTATTCTCTGGAGCAACTCCAGGAAGCGCTCAGGCATCCTGTTTTTACACTTTATGCGGGACGAAAAAGCCATCCTCTGGCATTACCGCTTTTGCCATTGCTCCTTCAGGGTAATGCCCCGGATGTGTTAAACAGCGCCTGGCGGCAGTATCAGGATAAACTCAAAGGCCTCAATATTCGGTTACCCAGATTGCAACCAACATGCTGGTGGGAGGGGGAACATGAAGGTCTGGTTGCCAATAAACTTCTGCGTCGCCGGGATGTGCCTTTATGTCGACAGCATTGGTTATTTGGTGAGCGTACCCTGAATCAGGGGCCCCTGTCTCTCAAGGAGGAAATGTGTACCTCTCAAGAATAACGTTACACACCAGCCAGTTATCGCCCTCACAACTGTTAAATATGGTAGAGCGTGGCGAATATGTCATGCATCAATGGCTCTGGGCGCTATTTCCGGACGAGCAGGAACGACAATATCTTTACCGTCGGGAGGAAGTACAGGGGGCATTTCGCTTTTTCGTTTTGTCTGCAAAACCACCTGTTTCGGACGACTTATTTCGCATTGAATGTCGTGCGTTTTCGCCTGAATTACGGGTCGGGCAACGATTACGCTTTAGTCTGCGTGCGAACCCGACCATTTGTAAAACAGGGAAACGTCACGATCTGTTGATGGATGCTAAGCGGCGGGCAAAAGCCTGCCCTGATGGAGAGACTATCTGGTTTCACCAGCAGCAGGCAGCGCAAAAATGGTTAGCCAGCCAGGGTGAGCAGCATGGATTTTCATTATCTGAAGTGAATGTTGATAGCTATCGACAGCAACAAATCATTCGTGGTAAATCCCGCCCGCCGATTCAGTTCAGTAGCGTGGATTATTCGGGCGTGCTGCAGATTAACGAACCGGATTTATTTCTCCAGCGTTTGATGCAGGGATATGGCAAAAGTCGTGCTTTTGGCTGTGGTTTGATGCTGATTAAGCCCGGAGACGGTGAGTGACGTTCGTTCCGTTGAGTCCGATCCCATTGAAGGATCGGACATCTATGATTTTTTTGCAGTATGGTCAGATTGACGTACTTGACGGCGCGTTTGTGTTGATCGACAAGACGGGCATACGCACCCATATTCCGGTTGGATCCGTCGCTTGCATTATGCTTGAGCCGGGAACCCGGGTTTCTCATGCAGCAGTAAGGCTGGCCTCAACGGTAGGGACGCTACTGGTTTGGGTGGGAGAGGCGGGTGTTCGCGTCTATGCTTCAGGCCAGCCCGGAGGCGCTCGCGCCGATAAATTGCTCTATCAGGCGAAGCTGGCGTTGGATGATGATTTACGGCTGAAGGTGGTGCGTAAAATGTATGAGTTACGTTTTCGTGAGCCGCCGCCTGCTCGCCGCTCAGTTGAGCAATTACGGGGAATTGAAGGTTCCCGCGTTCGTCAGACGTATGCGCTGCTGGCAAAACAATATGGCGTGAAATGGAATGGACGTCGTTATGATCCAAAGGACTGGGAAAAAGGTGACATTGTTAATCAATGCATTAGTGCGGCGACATCATGTCTTTATGGCATTACTGAAGCTGCGGTCTTAGCCGCAGGATATGCCCCGGCTATTGGTTTTATTCACAGCGGTAAGCCGCTTTCGTTTGTCTACGATATTGCCGACATTATCAAGTTTGAGTCAGTTGTCCCCAAAGCATTTGAAATCGCCTCCCGCCATCCGGCAGAATCTGATCGAGAAGTGCGGCTTGCCTGCCGGGATATTTTTCGTAGTAACAAACTTACCGGAAAATTGATTCCTTTGATTGAAGAGGTGCTATTAGCCGGTGAAATCGAGCCGCCGCAGCCCGCTCCGGATATGTTGCCCCCAGCGATACCAGAGCCGAAGCCGCTGGGGGATAACGGACATCGGGGACGTAGCGGATGAGCATGATGGTGGTTGTTACGGAAAATGTTCCTCCGCGTTTACGAGGGCGTCTTGCTATCTGGATGCTGGAAATTCGCGCTGGCGTTTATGTTGCAGATGTTTCGAAACGCATCCGGGAAATGATATGGCAGCAAGTCATTCAACTCGGTGGTGAGGGAAATGTTGTAATGGCATGGGCGACCAATACGGAGTCAGGTTTTGAATTTCAGACATGGGGTGAGAATCGTCGTATTCCCGTGGATTTGGATGGACTTCGTTTGGTCTCATTTCTTCCTGTTTAAAATCAAATAGTTGACTGATCTTTAAAAATGTGGATTTGTTGATTTTAAGTTGGTAGATTGTTGCCTTTGAAGAAAGTCTTTTAAAATCAGTCGGATATTTTTAGTAAGTTCCCCGCGCGAGCGGGGATAGACCGGAGTATGTTTAAACGTTTACTGGCGCGCCTGTAAGTTCCCCGCGCGAGCGGGGATAGACCGTCATATGTTGCCGCGTTTCCAGACGTCATGTTAAGTTCCCCGCGCGAGCGGGGATAGACCGTGTCGGATAATCCGCACTTTTTGGCGAATGACGTGTTCCCCGCATGAGCGGGGATAAACCGTATCGTTCCTTCGCGGATGTCGTCACGCAACAAAGTTCCCCGCACGAGGGGGATAAATCGGAAGGTGATGAAATTAATCAGCGCAAACTGGAAAGTTCCCCGCAGGAGCGGGGATAAACCGATATAGATAGCCATCAACAACACCGCTTGGACAAGTTCCCCGCGCGAGCGGGGATAAACCGGGGCAGACGTTTGCCCGCTGGATGTAGCTATTAAGTTCCCCGCGCCAGCGGGGATAAATCGGGCTAATAAGGGTGCCCGGCACATGACACAATTGTTTCTATATTGTACCCATTTTTACTATCATTTCTTATGCTTCAGTTATACTGGTATTAACCAGAGTCCACAGAAAACTGGAGAAGGGTAAAGCCAGATTTGCTCGTTGATGTAAGCTCTCTTTTTGGATTTCAGAGATATAATAATATTAGCAATAAAACTTCCGAGGAAAAACAATACGCCTGACATGTCGTAAGCCAGACCACCGTAACCTGCATTCCGGCTCTTAATGTAAAGCAATATCATGGCTGTGACGGGATAAAGCATCAGCAGCAACGTCAATAATATCTGTTTTTTTAAGCGCATTTCCCTTGCAGACATTACGCAAAATATAATAAACAGAAACAGCCTGCCTGAATACCTGTATCTACCCATAAAAAATGAAAAGTCCGAAAGCATAGACATGAGTTGTTTAATCGATAGCGTTGTTTTACCCTTCATAACGTGATTGCCGGAGGCAATCACGTCCATTTAAAACTGAGGGATAGAGCACATGAAAAAACTTATTTTTGTTGCGGCGCTGACTCTGGCGTCAGGTTCTTCTTTTGCAGCAATTACTGAGACTTGTCAGCAATATTTTAATGATGTGGATGCGCTGATCGTTGAGGCGTCTAAAACCAGCGAACAGGCTAAACAGCAGATGGAAGCCATGAAACCGCAGCTGGAGCAGGCTAAAGAACAGCTCGCGGCATTACCGGCGGAAAATCAGGATGCTGGCTGCAAACAGGGCGCGGCGGCGCTGGTACAAATGAAACAGTCGATGGGTATTAAATAAATCCTGGCAACAAGCGTAGTAAAAATACCGACAGATATAAATAAACAGCTTTCGCCGGATAAAGATTTTTCTTTATCCGGTTCTTACCCTTACTGCGCCTTCGCCAGCTCTTTTACCAACGGCAGCATAATTCGCATCACGTCGCGATTACGATGTTCAATACGCCCGGGCAGCGCTTTATCAATATGCTGTTGGTTATCCAGCCGGACGTCGTGCCAGCTATTTCCCGCCGGGAAAGAGGCCGTTTTCGTACGCTGCTGATAGCCATCCTTTTTGCCGAGATTCCAGTTGGTTGCCTCAACGGAAAGCACCGCAATGCCCGCTTTGTCGAATATCTCCGCGTCGTTACAGCAGCCGGTGCCTTTCGGATAATCCTTATTCAGACCGGGATTGGTGGCGGCGGCAATACCGTGACGGCGGGCAATGGCTAACGCCCGGTCGCGGGTTAATTTACGAACGGTTTCCGGGGTGCGTTGTCCGCTATTAAAGTACAGCTTATCGCCAACGATCAAATTATCGAGATTAATCACCAACAGGGTATTTTTCTTCTCTGTCGCACTCATCCGCCTGAGAAGGTTCTCGGCGCCGAGCCTGCCTTCTTCCTCGCCGCTGGTGGCGATAAAGCGTATGCCATACTCGGTTGGCACATCCTTCAGATGTTCCGCCAGTTCGAGCATCACGCCCAGCCCGGCGGCGTTATCATCCACGCCCTGCAGGGTCAGTCCGCCCAGATTCGCGTCGATATCGGCTTCGCTTTGCGGGGCGTAAGTATCCAGATGCGCCATGATGATAATTTGCTGCGGCGCTTTCCCCTCATGGGCGGCAATCACTGTGCTACCGGTGACGTTATGCCAGTTTTTACGGTTATCTTTGGTGGTAAAGATATATCGACTGTTGAACGTGCGGATATCGCTACGATAGCCCATCAGCTCAAACTGCTGGCGCAAATAGTCAGCGGACAGCATTTCTGCTGGCGAGCCCGTCATCCGTCCGGGAAACACGGTCGCGATGTGTCGGGTCTGAAGGGTCGCGAAATCGCCAGGTTTGAAAGACGTTGCCTGAACGGGAGCCATAAAGCATACGCCGAGCGCCAGCAGAGCAGAAAAATGGCGCGTTGCGGAAAACATAGTGAGTCCTTAAATAGCCAGCCGGGGGAAGCCCTGAATACAAAGCAAAAATTCTAATCCACGTAGTATGAAACCGTACCCCGACTAAAACAATTTCATTTGCTCTGAAATGCCAGAAAAAACGCCGGGTTAAGCACTTTTTGATATTTGCTTTCCCGAATCGTTATTCCTTTGAGGAACTACTCATTCCAATTCGTAATTTCATTCGTTCTCCTGCGCTCCCTATAGTCGGCATATCTGACGCGCTCGACAGTAGCGGTATTGTAAAGGAACGGCTATGGACCAAAAACGACTCACCCACCTGCGACAGCTGGAAGCGGAAAGCATCCATATTATTCGCGAGGTGGCAGCAGAATTTTCGAATCCGGTAATGCTCTATTCCATCGGCAAAGACTCCAGCGTCATGCTGCACCTGGCGCGTAAGGCGTTTTATCCGGGGACGCTGCCGTTCCCGCTGCTGCATGTCGATACCGGCTGGAAGTTCCGTGAAATGTACGCGTTTCGTGACCGTACCGCCAAAGCCTACGGCTGTGAGCTGCTGGTGCATAAAAATCCGGAAGGGGTGGCGATGGGGATTAACCCGTTTGTTCACGGCAGCGCCAAACATACCGACATCATGAAAACCGAAGGGCTGAAGCAGGCGCTGAACAAGTACGGCTTTGACGCCGCATTTGGCGGCGCGCGTCGCGATGAAGAAAAGTCGCGGGCCAAAGAGCGCATCTACTCCTTCCGTGACCGTTTTCACCGCTGGGACCCGAAAAACCAGCGCCCGGAGCTGTGGCACAACTATAACGGGCAGATTAATAAAGGCGAAAGCATCCGCGTTTTTCCGCTCTCTAACTGGACGGAACAGGATATCTGGCAGTACATCTGGCTGGAAAATATAGAGATTGTCCCGCTGTATCTGGCGGCTGAGCGTCCGGTGCTGGAGCGTGACGGCATGCTGATGATGATTGACGACGATCGCATTGACCTGCAGCCTGGCGAAGTGATCAAAAAACGGATGGTGCGTTTTCGCACCCTCGGCTGCTGGCCGCTGACCGGCGCGGTGGAGTCAAACGCGCAGACGCTGCCGGAAATTATTGAAGAGATGCTGGTTTCCACCACCAGTGAACGTCAGGGGCGCGTGATTGACCGCGATCAGGCAGGCTCAATGGAGCTGAAGAAACGTCAGGGGTATTTCTAAGGAGCCGCCATGAACACCACACTTGCACAACAAATCGCCAATGAAGGCGGCGTCGAAGCCTGGATGGTCGCCCAGCAACATAAAAGCCTGCTGCGTTTTTTAACCTGCGGCAGCGTGGACGACGGTAAAAGCACCCTGATCGGTCGCCTGCTGCATGACACGCGGCAGATTTATGAAGACCAGCTCTCCTCGCTGCATAACGACAGCAAACGTCACGGTACCCAGGGCGAGAAGCTGGATCTGGCGCTGCTGGTGGATGGCCTGCAGGCCGAGCGCGAGCAGGGGATTACCATTGACGTCGCGTACCGCTATTTCTCTACCGAGAAGCGCAAATTTATCATCGCCGACACGCCCGGCCATGAGCAGTATACCCGCAACATGGCAACCGGCGCGTCGACCTGCGACCTGGCGATCCTGCTGATCGATGCGCGAAAAGGCGTGCTGGATCAGACCCGTCGCCATAGCTTTATTTCAACGCTACTGGGGATCAAACACCTGGTGGTGGCGATCAATAAAATGGATCTGGTCGACTACAGCGAAGAAACGTTCGCCCGTATTCGCGAAGATTATCTCAACTTTGCCGAACAGTTGCCGGGCAATCTGGATATCCGCTTTGTCCCTCTGTCGGCGCTGGAAGGCGATAACGTCGCCTCCCGCAGCGAAAGCATGCCGTGGTACAGCGGCCCTACTTTACTGGAGGTGCTGGAAACGGTGGAGATCCAGCGCGTGGTGGACAACCAGCCAATGCGATTCCCGGTACAGTACGTTAACCGCCCGAACCTGGATTTTCGCGGTTATTCCGGCACGCTCTCCTCCGGCAGCGTCAAGGTCGGGCAACGGGTGAAGGTGCTGCCGTCCGGCGTGGAGTCCAGCGTGGCGCGTATCGTCACCTTTGATGGCGATCTGGATCAGGCGTTTGCCGGTGAAGCCATTACCCTGGTGCTGAAAGATGAAATTGATATCAGCCGCGGCGATCTGCTGCTGGATGCCAGTGAGAGTCTGCCTGCCGTGCAACGCGCTGCGGTTGACGTGGTCTGGATGGCGGAACAGCCGCTGGCGCCGGGCCAAAGCTACGAAGTCAAAATCGCCGGTAAAAAGACCCGCGCGCGGATTGACGGCATTCAGTATCAGGTTGATATCAACAATCTGACCCAGCGTGAAGTGGAAAACCTGCCGCTGAACGGCATTGGTCTGGTTAATCTGACCTTTGACGAACCGCTGGCGCTGGACGCCTATCAACAAAACCCGGTTACCGGCGGGCTGATCTTCATCGATCGTCTGAGCAACGTCACCGTTGGCGCGGGCATGGTACGCGAGCCGATAGCCGAGGCTGCGGCAGCGCCGTCGGCGTACAGCGCCTTTGAACTGGAGCTGAACGCGCTGGTGCGCCGCCACTTCCCGCACTGGGGGGCGCGCGACCTGGCGGGAGGCAAGTAATGGCGCAGCATGATGAAAACGTCATCTGGCATCCGCATCCGGTCACGCCGCAACAGCGTGAACAGCAGCACGGCCATCGGGGCGTCGTCGTGTGGTTTACCGGCCTTTCCGGCTCGGGGAAATCGACGATAGCCGGGGCGCTGGAGGAAGCGCTGCATAAGCTTGGCCTCAGCACCTATTTACTGGACGGTGATAATCTGCGTCACGGCCTGTGCAGCGATCTGGGATTCAGCGATGCCGATCGCGAAGAGAACATCCGTCGGGTTGGCGAGGTCGCCAGGCTGATGCTGGATGCGGGGTTGGTTGTATTGACCGCATTTATCTCTCCGCGCCGGGCGGAGCGGCAATGGGTGCGTGAGCGGGTAGGCGAAGGGCGTTTTATTGAGGTATTTGTCGATACGCCGCTGGAAATCTGCGAAGCGCGCGATCCGAAAGGGTTATATAAAAAGGCGCGTGCCGGCGAATTACGCAATTTCACCGGTATCGATTCCGTTTACGAAGCCCCTGAATCGCCAGAAATTCATCTGGATGGTGAACAATTAGTAACAAATTTGGTTAGTCAATTATTAGACCTGCTGAGACAGGACGATATTATCAGATCCTGAGATACCTGACCGGTATAGCCGGTCAGTCAAGGTGACAGGATTTGATATGCGTAATAGCCAGAACATGACTCTGCCGGCGTCAGACCCATTTTCAGCCGATGACGAAACCACCTGGTCGCTGCCAGGCGCCGTGGTGGGATTCGTCTCATGGCTGCTGGCGCTGGGGATACCTTTTCTGGTGTATGGCCCTAACACCCTGTTTTTCTTTATCTATACCTGGCCCTTCTTTCTGGCGCTGATGCCCGTTGCGGTGGTGGTCGGCATCGCGCTGCACTCCCTTCTTCACGGCAAATTACGCTACAGTATCGTGGCGACCCTGCTCACCGTCGGCGCGATGTTCGGCGCGCTGTTTATGTGGCTGCTGGGCTAAAACGCGACTGCTGTCCATAATTCAAACCGTAAGCAATTCTTAAGATTATGTTCAAAGGGTTCCGGGTATACGTTATACCGGGCAAATGTGGTACATTTGCCCGCGTTGTCGCGGCGTTTCCGCCCACAAACAGAGGGGCGTTTGTGGAACTATGGGATGATGGCGCCGTTTTTCAGGGGGCAGGATGGGTAAACTAACGCTGCTGTTGCTGGCTTTACTGGTCTGGCTGCAGTATTCGCTGTGGTTCGGTAAGAACGGTATACATGACTACAGTCGCGTCAGCGATGACGTGGCGGCACAGCAGGCGACGAACGCCAAACTTAAAGCGCGTAACGATCAGCTGTTCGCCGAAATTGACGATCTCAATGGCGGCCAGGAAGCGATCGAAGAACGCGCGCGCAACGAACTCAGCATGACGAAGCCGGGCGAAACGTTTTATCGCCTGGTGCCCGACGCGTCTAAACGCGCACAGAGTGCGGGGCAAAATACTCGATAAACCATCCAGGGATTTAACATGGCAGCCACTTATTTGGATGTTTGCGCCGTGGTGCCGGCGGCCGGCTTTGGCCGCCGTATGCAAACCGAATGTCCTAAGCAGTACCTCTCGATCGGCAATAAAACCATTCTTGAACACGCGGTCCATGCGCTGCTGAAGCATCCGCAGGTGACGCGCGTCATTATCGCCATCAGTCCTGGCGACAGCCGCTTTGCGCAACTTCCGCTGGCGCAGCATCCGCAAATCACCGTCGTGGACGGCGGGGCGGAGCGCGCCGATTCCGTACTGGCCGGACTCCAGGCCGCGGGTCGCGCTGAATGGGTGCTGGTGCATGACGCCGCGCGCCCCTGCCTGCATCAGGACGATTTAGCCCGCCTGCTGGCGATTCGTGAAACCAGCCGCACCGGCGGCATTCTCGCCGCGCCGGTACGCGACACCATGAAGCGCGCGGAGCCGGGCGTCGCTGCTATTGCCCATACCGTTGAGCGCGCCGATTTATGGCATGCGCTGACGCCGCAATTTTTCCCGCGCGAACTGCTGCATGACTGCCTGACCCGGGCGCTGAATGAAGGCGCGAACATTACCGACGAAGCCTCGGCGCTGGAATACTGCGGTTTCCATCCACAGCTTGTTGAAGGACGGGCTGATAATATCAAAGTGACGCGTCCGGAAGATTTAGCGCTGGCTGAATTCTATCTGACCCGAACAATGTAGACACATAATCATTCAGGCCGCAGTGCGTCGGCAACCGCCACGGGGGTTCAGATAACGATGTGGCCGGGAGGAATGCCGCCAGCAATGAGGTAGCCTGAAGATGACGTGTATAACTGGAGACAACATAATGCGAATTGGACACGGTTTCGACGTACACGCCTTTGGCGGCGAAGGCCCCATTATCATTGGCGGCGTGCGCATCCCGTACGAGAAGGGACTGCTGGCGCACTCTGACGGCGATGTCGCGCTCCATGCGCTTACCGACGCCCTGCTCGGCGCGGCGGCGCTGGGCGATATCGGTAAGTTGTTCCCGGACAGTGACCCGGCATTTAAAGGCGCGGACAGCCGCGAACTGCTGCGTGAAGCCTGGCGGCGCATTCAGGCCAAAGGGTACACCCTCGGCAACGTCGATGTGACGATTATCGCCCAGGCGCCCAAAATGTTGCCGCACATTCCGCAGATGCGCGTGTTTATCGCCGAAGATCTCGGCTGTCATATGGATGACGTCAACGTGAAGGCGACCACCACGGAAAAGCTCGGCTTTACCGGACGGGGTGAAGGGATCGCCTGCGAGGCGGTAGCGCTACTCGTTAAGGCCGCGCAATGACAGAGTTTGATAATCTCACTTATCTTCACGGAAAACCGCAGAGCGCCGGTTTGCTGAAAGCCAGCCCGGAAGATTTTCTGGTGGTCGAAGATTTAGGCTTCGAACCGGATGGCGAAGGCGAGCATGTGCTGGTGCGCATTCTTAAGAACGGCTGCAACACCCGTTTTGTCGCTGACGCGCTGGCGAAATTTCTGAAAATTCATGTCCGTGAAGTGAGTTTTGCCGGGCAAAAAGATAAACATGCCGTCACCGAACAGTGGCTGTGCGCGCGCGTGCCGGGTAAAGAGATGCCAGACCTGAGCGCCTTTCAGCTTGAAGGCTGCAAAGTGCTGGAGTATGTGCGTCATAAACGCAAACTGCGTACCGGCGCGCTGAAGGGCAATGCCTTTACGCTGGTGCTGCGCGAAATCACTCATCGTGATGAGGTAGAATCCCGCCTGAAGGCCATCAGCGAGGCCGGGGTGCCGAACTATTTCGGCGCGCAGCGCTTCGGCATTGGCGGCAGTAACTTACAGGGCGCGCTGCGCTGGGCGCAAAGCGATGCGCCGGTGCGCGATCGCAATAAACGTAGTTTTTGGTTGTCGGCGGCGCGCAGCGCGTTGTTTAATCAAATCGTCAGCGAGCGTTTGAAAAAACCAGACTTTAATCAAGTTGTTGACGGCGATGCGCTACAATTAGCCGGGCGCGGAAGCTGGTTTGTGGCAACGATGGAAGAGCGTGCGGAACTCCAGCGTCGCGTCGATGACAAAGCGCTGATGATTACGGCGTCGCTTCCCGGCTGCGGCGAATGGGGCGCACAGGGTGAAGCGCTGGCCTTTGAGCAGTCCGCGATTGCGGAGGAAACGGCGCTGCAATCGCTGCTGCTGCGTGAAAAAGTCGAGGCCGCGCGCCGGGCAATGCTGCTTTATCCGCAGCAGATGCGCTGGAGCTGGTGGGACGACGTAACCGTCGAGTTACGTTTCTGGCTCCCGGCGGGCAGCTTTGCGACAAGCGTAGTAAGGGAACTGATCAACACAACGGGTGATTATGCGCATATTGCTGAGTAACGATGACGGGGTTCATGCACCCGGTATACAAACGCTGGCGAAAGCGCTGCGGGAGTTTGCCGACGTTCAGGTCGTCGCCCCGGATCGTAACCGCAGCGGCGCGTCAAACTCGCTGACGCTGGAATCTTCGCTTCGCACCTTTACTTACGATAATGGCGACATCGCCGTACAGATGGGAACGCCGACCGATTGCGTCTATCTGGGAGTGAACGCCCTGATGCGCCCGCGTCCGGACATCGTGGTTTCCGGAATTAACGCCGGGCCGAATCTTGGCGATGACGTTATCTACTCCGGCACCGTCGCCGCCGCAATGGAAGGCCGACATCTGGGCTTTCCGGCGCTGGCCGTTTCGTTAGACGGGCATCAGCATTATGACACCGCCGCGGCCATTACCTGCCGTATTCTGCGTGCGCTAAGCCGCGAGCCGCTGCGCACCGGACGGATACTCAATATCAATGTGCCCGACCTGCCGCTGGACCAAATCAAAGGCATTCGCGTCACGCGCTGCGGCAGCCGCCATCCGGCGGATAAAGTGATCCCGCAGGAAGATCCGCGCGGCAATACGCTGTACTGGATTGGTCCGCCGGGCGATAAGCATGACGCCGGGCCGGACACCGATTTTGCGGCGGTGGATGAAGGCTATGTTTCCATTACGCCGCTGCATGTGGATTTAACCGCGCACAGCGCGCATGATGTGGTTTCTGACTGGTTAGAGAGCGTGGGAGTTGGCACGCAATGGTAAGCAGACGCGTACAGACGCTACTGGATCAACTGCGCGCGCAGGGCATTCGCGACGAGCAGGTGCTTGAGGCGCTGGCCGCCGTGCCGCGCGAAAAATTCATCGATGAAGCGTTTGAGCATAAGGCCTGGGAGAACATCGCGCTGCCGATAGGCCAGGGGCAGACGATTTCGCAGCCCTACATGGTGGCGCGGATGACCGAGCTGCTTGAGCTGACGCCGCAGTCGCGGGTGCTGGAAATCGGCACTGGTTCCGGCTATCAGACGGCGATCCTGGCGCATCTGGTGCATCATGTCTGCTCGGTCGAACGCATCAAAGGGCTGCAATGGCAGGCGCGCCGTCGCCTGAAGCAGCTCGATTTACACAATGTATCAACGCGCCACGGCGACGGCTGGCAGGGCTGGCAGGCGCGGGCGCCGTTTGATGCGATCATTGTAACGGCAGCGCCGCCGGAGATCCCGACCGCGTTAATGACGCAGCTGGATGAGGGCGGCATTCTCGTTCTGCCCGTTGGCGATGAGCATCAGTTTTTGAAACGGGTGCGTCGTCGGGGCGGCGAATATATTATCGACACCGTGGAAGCCGTGCGTTTTGTACCCTTAGTGAAGGGAGAGCTGGCGTAGGAAGCGGTTGTGAATACCGGAGTTTTCCTGGATATTTTGCAACAGGCCAGCGTATTGTGAACACGTTTTCCAGTGCTTTCATGGTGATTATGTCACTGGTTGTTAACCAATTTTTTCCTGGGGGATAAATGAGCGCGGGAAGTCCAAAATTCACCGTTAGTCGCATTGCGGCTTTGTCACTGGTTTCGTTATGGCTGGCAGGCTGTTCAAATTCCTCTAATCCGCCAGCGCCTGTCGGTTCAGTTAACGACAGCGCTTCTGCGAATACCAACTCCGGTATGTTGATTACGCCGCCGCCGAAAATAGGGACGGCGACAGCCGCTCCGCAGACGCCGCAAATTCAGCCAGTACAGCCTGCGGTGAGCCAGCCGACGTCCGTCCAGCCTGTCGCAGAACAGCCCGTGCAGATGGAAAATGGTCGTATCGTATACAATCGGCAGTATGGGAACATTCCGAAAGGTAGCTATACTGGCGGCAGCACCTATACTGTCAAAAAAGGCGATACGCTATTTTATATCGCCTGGATTACCGGTAATGATTTTCGCGATCTTGCCCAGCGCAATAACATCCAGGCCCCGTACGGCCTGAATGTCGGGCAGACGCTGCAGGTGGGTAACGCTTCAGGTACGCCGATTACCGGCGGTAATGCCATCACTCAGGCGGATGCAGCAGCGCAAGGAGTTGTGACCGCGCCTGCACAAAATTCCACCGTCGCTGTTGCGTCGAAACCGACAATTACGTATTCTGAGACCTCAGGTGAACAAAGTGCTAACAAAATGTTGCCGAATAACAAGCCTGCCGCGACAGTTGTCACGGCGCCTGTAACGGCTCCGGCAGTTAGCACAACCGAACCAACTGCAAGCAGTACGTCTACCAGTTCGCCCATCTCTGCATGGCGCTGGCCGACGGATGGCAAAGTGATCGAGAGCTTTGGCGCTACCGAAGGGGGCAATAAAGGGATCGACATTGCAGGCAGCAAGGGACAGGCGATTGTCGCGACCTCAGATGGCCGCGTCGTTTATGCCGGTAACGCGCTGCGCGGTTACGGTAATCTTATTATCATCAAACATAACGATGATTACCTGAGCGCCTACGCTCATAACGATACAATGCTGGTCCGGGAACAACAGGAAGTGAAGGCGGGACAAAAAATAGCGACTATGGGTAGCACCGGAACCAGTTCTACACGCTTGCATTTTGAAATTCGTTACAAGGGGAAATCCGTAAACCCGCTGCGTTATTTACCGCAGCGATAAATCGACGGAGCAGGCTGACACGGGCTTGTTTTGTCAAGGGATCACGGGTAGGAGCCACCTTATGAGTCAGAATACGCTGAAAGTTCATGATTTAAATGAAGACGCGGAATTTGATGAGAACGGAGTTGAGGTTTTTGATGAAAAAGCCTTAGTTGAAGAGGAACCCAGTGATAACGATTTGGCTGAAGAGGAGCTGTTATCGCAAGGGGCCACACAGCGAGTGTTGGACGCGACTCAGCTTTACCTTGGTGAGATTGGTTATTCGCCTCTGTTAACAGCCGAAGAAGAAGTGTATTTTGCGCGTCGTGCGCTGCGTGGTGATGTAGCCTCACGCCGTCGGATGATTGAAAGTAACCTGCGTCTGGTGGTGAAAATTGCCCGCCGTTATGGCAATCGTGGTCTGGCGCTGCTGGATCTGATCGAAGAGGGCAACCTGGGGCTTATCCGTGCCGTTGAGAAGTTTGACCCGGAACGCGGGTTCCGCTTTTCAACCTACGCAACCTGGTGGATTCGCCAGACGATTGAACGGGCGATTATGAATCAAACCCGTACCATTCGTTTGCCGATTCACATTGTAAAAGAGCTGAACGTTTATCTGCGTACCGCACGGGAGTTGTCCCACAAGCTGGACCATGAGCCGAGCGCGGAAGAGATCGCAGAACAACTGGACAAACCGGTTGATGACGTAAGCCGTATGCTTCGTCTGAACGAGCGTATTACCTCGGTAGACACCCCGTTGGGTGGCGATTCCGAAAAAGCGTTGCTGGATATTCTGGCCGATGAAAAAGACAACGGTCCGGAAGACACCACGCAGGATGACGATATGAAACAGAGTATCGTCAAATGGCTGTTCGAACTGAACGCCAAACAGCGTGAAGTGCTGGCGCGTCGTTTCGGTCTGCTGGGTTATGAAGCGGCGACACTGGAAGATGTGGGTCGTGAAATCGGCCTCACGCGTGAACGTGTTCGTCAGATTCAGGTTGAAGGTCTGCGTCGTCTGCGGGAAATTTTGCAGACGCAGGGGCTGAATATCGAAGCGCTGTTCCGCGAGTAAGCACCGTTCCATCAGAAAAGACCAGTCTCTGTGAGGCTGGTCTTTTTCTTTGGCTGCATTATTGCCCGCTGGCCGCTTCGCTTATCAGATCTGGCGGGATCGGGACGTAGCCGCCATCCGGCAAATCATCCCATCATCTTACGAATCAGATGCATGAGCTGCTCGCGCTCTTGCGCGCTGAGTCGTCCGAGAAAGACCTCGTCCACACGGTTTCCCAGCGGCATCATCGCGGTGAGCAGCGCTTCTCCTTCCGCGGTGAGGTAGACAAAGCGGCGGCGTTTATCCAGCGGATCGTTTTCCCGCTTTACCAGCCCGCGTTTTTCCATCCGGCTCAGCATTTCAGCAAGGGTCGCTTTGGTGCTGACCGCCGCTTCCATTAAATCAACCTGCTCAATGCCGGGGCGTTCGGCAATGGCGCGCATGACGGCGTACTGAGGTTTGGTTAGCTCCGGTAATTCATGCTGCCAGCGCGCGGTATGCTGTTGAAAAAGCTGACGCAACAGGTGAAACGCTTTGTTTCGTAACTCCATAAGCACTCCGGTTGACGTATCAGCTTCTATCATAACGGGTTTTTTTCAGGTTTTATAATGCCGTACTTTTAAGCGATCCGTGCGCAGATTTCCTTTCGCTGTTGTCGTCATGATGTCGCAGGCGTATTTTATCCGTAATGTTCGTATGCGAACAATTTGTGAGGAATGAATGAGACTGATTATCGGAATGACCGGAGCCACTGGCACGCCGCTTGGGGTGGCGCTCTTGCAGGCGCTGCGAAAGATGCCGGGAGTGGAAACGCATCTGGTGATGTCGAAATGGGCCAAAACGACCATTGAACTGGAAACACCCTACAGCGCGCGCGATGTCGCCGGACTGGCGGATTACAGCTATAGCCCGACGGATCAGGCGGCGGCCATCTCTTCAGGATCGTTTTGTACCGACGGCATGATTGTTATTCCGTGCAGCATGAAGACCCTGGCGGGGATCCGCGCAGGCTACGCCGAAGGGCTGGTGGGCCGCGCTGCCGACGTGGTGCTGAAAGAGGGGCGTAAGCTGGTGCTGGTGCCGCGTGAAATGCCGCTCAGCGCTATCCATCTGGAAAATATGCTCGCTCTTTCCCGCATGGGGGTCGCAATGGTGCCTCCCATGCCTGCTTTCTACAATCAACCGCAAACCGTCGATGACATTACGCAGCACATTGTGGCGCGCGTGCTCGATCAGTTTGCGCTGGAGCATCCTCTGGCCCGGCGCTGGCAGGGGTTGCCGCAGACAAGGAATTTTTCTCAGGAGAATGGATAATGGCATTTGATGATTTACGCAGCTTTTTGCAGGCGCTCGACGATCAGGGGCAACTGCTGAAAATCAGTGAAGAGGTAAACGCCGAGCCGGACCTGGCGGCGGCCGCCAACGCTACCGGGCGTATTGGCGACGGCGCGCCGGCGCTGTGGTTTGACAATATCCGGGGATTCACCGACGCGCGCGTGGCGATGAACACCATCGGTTCCTGGCAGAATCATGCCATCTCGTTAGGGCTGCCGCCCAATACGCCGGTAAAAAAACAGATTGATGAATTTATTCGCCGTTGGGATAACTTTCCCGTCTCGCCGGAGCGCCGGATGAATCCGCCCTGGGCGGAGAACAGCGTCGATGGCGATGCGATCAATCTGTTCGACATTCTGCCGCTGTTTCGTCTGAACGACGGCGACGGCGGCTTCTACCTTGATAAAGCCTGCGTCGTTTCCCGCGATCCGCTTGATCCTGACAACTTCGGCAAGCAGAACGTCGGCATCTATCGGATGGAAGTCAAAGGCAAGCGTAAGCTTGGCCTGCAACCGGTGCCGATGCACGACATTGCGCTGCATTTGCATAAAGCGGAAGAGCGTGGTGAAGATCTGCCAATAGCGATTACCCTAGGTAACGATCCGATCATCACCCTGATGGGGGCCACGCCGCTCAAATACGATCAGTCGGAATATGAGATGGCTGGCGCGCTGCGTGAAAGCCCGTACCCCATCGCCACCGCGCCGCTGACCGGCTTTGACGTACCGTGGGGCTCCGAAGCGATTCTCGAAGGGGTTATCGAAAGCCGTAAGCGCGAGATAGAAGGGCCGTTCGGAGAGTTCACCGGCCACTACTCCGGCGGACGCAATATGACGGTGGTGCGCATTGATAAAGTCTCTTATCGCAGCAAACCGATTTTTGAGTCGCTCTATCTTGGGATGCCGTGGACCGAAATCGACTATCTGATGGGACCGGCGACCTGCGTACCGCTTTACCAGCAGCTGAAAGCGGAATTTCCGGAAGTGCAGGCGGTAAATGCGATGTACACCCACGGCCTGCTGGCGATTATTTCAACCAAAAAGCGCTACGGCGGCTTTGCCCGCGCCGTTGGTCTGCGCGCGATGACCACGCCCCACGGTCTGGGCTACGTGAAAATGGTGATCATGGTTGACGAAGATGTCGATCCGTTCAATCTGCCGCAGGTGATGTGGGCGCTGTCATCGAAGGTCAATCCGGCGGGGGATCTGGTGCAGTTGCTGAATATGTCGGTGCTGGAGCTGGATCCGGGATCGAGTCCGGCGGGGATTACCGACAAGCTGATTATTGACGCCACCACGCCGGTTGCGCCGGACAACCGTGGACATTACAGCCAGCCGGTCTGCGATTTACCGGAAACCAAAGCCTGGGCCGAAAAGCTGACCGCCATGCTGGCTAACCGTAAATAAGGAGGAGCAGATGATTTGTCCACGTTGCGCCGATGAGCAGATTGAAGTGATGGCGACTTCGCCGGTTAAAGGGGTCTGGACGGTATATCAGTGCCAGCACTGCCTGTACACCTGGCGTGATAGCGAGCCGCTACGCCGTACCAGCCGTGAGCATTATCCTGAAGCCTTTCGCATGACGCAGAAGGATATTGATGACGCGCCGATGGTGCCGGCTATCCCCCCGTTGCTGGCAGAAGATAAACGTTGATAACAGTGCTGAGGCGGGTGAAATACCCGTCTTTTCATCAGGTGATATTCCGCTATTATTTATTCTCTTTGCTGCTTCCTGTGTTATTTTAGCCTCTACTTTAAAATCACTCGTAGAGTGTTTTTGCTTTATCACAAGGATGTCACTGAATATATGACAACACATTATTCTGTTGCTTTGTTATTTTCTCTGGGAGTGAGCACGGCAGCATATTGTGCTTCACATGAGCAAATTATTTCCCTTTATCATCTTTTACCTGTTGGGTCAGTGGTTAAATGTGAAGCCATTATGAAAGTTAAGAGTCGTAATACGACTATTCCTGTGCACATGGTTTCACGAATAACGATTACCGGTCGGCAGTTTAATCATCTCTATTTTGACGGAGAGGCAACATATTCCATTTTGAATGTCGGGAAACCTTATCTGTATGTGTCTTATTCTGCGATTCAGAAAATTGAAGGGAAGCAACGGAGAATACGTCTTGAGCTGGACAGAAAAAACATTCATGTCGATTTTCCAGGAAATCCCGAAATGGAAAGAAAAACGCATGAGGCATACTATAACCAACCTGTCAGCTATGTCGCGTATAGTGATATCACGATAAATGAACCGCCAGGGTACACTGTCAGACAATATAGCTATGAGGTTGCTGCTGGTGTAATTATACAGACCTGTTCGCCGGAAAACGTCTAATAAAAATGACGTCTTGTGTTGGCGGAGGGCGGCGCTGCCTTATCCGGCCCGGGAATACTGAACTCCACAGGTCCGGTAAGCGCAGCGCCACCGGGCAATAACGGTTATACCAGGCTCTTGAGCCGGTAAATCCACTCCAGCGCCTGGCGCGGCGTCAGCGAATCCGGGTCGAGATTTTCCAGCGCTTCCACGGCAGGGGAGGTTTCTTCCGGTATCGACAGCAGCGACATCTGTGTGCCATCAACCTGCGTGGCGGCGGCGTTCGGAGAAATGCTCTCCAGTTCACGCAGCTTCTGGCGTGCGCGCTTGATCACCTCTTTCGGCACGCCCGCCAGCGCGGCGACCGCCAGGCCGTAGCTCTTACTGGCCGCTCCGTCCTGAACGCTGTGCATAAAGGCGATAGTATCGCCATGCTCCAGCGCATCGAGATGCACGTTGGCAACGCCTTCCATCTTCTCCGGCAGCTGCGTCAGTTCGAAGTAGTGCGTCGCGAACAGCGTCAGCGCTTTAATCTTATTCGCCAGGTTCTCCGCGCATGCCCACGCCAGCGACAGTCCGTCATAAGTGGAGGTGCCACGCCCGATTTCATCCATCAGCACCAGGCTGTTGTCGGTGGCGTTATGCAAAATGTTAGCGGTTTCGGTCATCTCCACCATAAAGGTGGAGCGCCCGGAAGCCAGATCGTCCGCTGCGCCGACGCGGGTAAAAATACGGTCAATCGGGCCGATTTCCACTTTCTGTGCGGGCACATAGCTGCCAATGTAGGCCAGTAGCGCGATTAGCGCGGTCTGACGCATATAGGTACTTTTACCGCCCATGTTCGGTCCGGTGATAATCAGCATTCTGCGCTGCGGCGAAAGATCCAGCGGGTTGGCGATAAACGGCTCGTTCAGCACCTGTTCGACCACCGGATGACGGCCTTCGGTAATACGAATGCCGGGCTTATCGGTAAAGATCGGACAGGTATAGTTAAGCGTGTAAGCGCGCTCTGCAAGGTTCACCAGTACGTCGATCTCCGCCAGCGCGCTGGCGCTCTGTTGCAGATCCGCCAGATGCGGCAGCAGCAGGTCGAACAGTTCGTCGTAAAGCTGTTTTTCCAGCGCCAGGGCCTTGCCTTTGGAGGTGAGAACTTTGTCTTCGTACTCTTTCAGCTCCGGAATGATGTAACGCTCGGCGTTTTTCAGCGTCTGGCGACGGGTATAGTTAATGGGCGCCAGGTGGCTTTGCCCGCGGCTGATCTGAATGTAATACCCGTGTACGGCGTTAAAGCCGACTTTCAGGGTATCCAGCCCGGTGCGTTCACGCTCGCGAATTTCCAGCTTGTCGAGATAGTCGGTTGCGCCGTCCGCCAGCGCGCGCCATTCGTCCAGCTCTTCGTTGTAGCCCGGCGCGATCACCCCGCCGTCACGAACCAGCACCGGCGGCGTATCGATAATCGCCCGCTCCAGCAGCTCGCGCAGTTCGGTAAATTCGCCCATTTTTTCACGCAGCATCTGCACGGGTGCGCTGTCGACGCCTTCCAGCTGCGCGTGCAGTTCCGGCAGTTGCTGGAAGGCGTGGCGCATCCGGGCGAGATCGCGCGGGCGGGCGGTACGCAGCGCCAGACGCGCCAGAATACGTTCCAGATCGCCCACCTGGCGCAGGACCGGTTGCAGTTCAGCGGTGAGATCCTGCAACGCGCCGATGGTCTGCTGGCGTTCCGTGAGGATCCGGGTATCACGCACTGGCATATGCAGCCAGCGCTTAAGCATCCGGCTGCCCATCGGGGTTACGGTGCAGTCGAGCACCGAGGCCAGCGTATTTTCCACGCCGCCGGCCAGGTTCTGGGTAATCTCCAGATTGCGGCGCGTGGCGGCGTCCATAATGATGCTGTCCTGCTGGCGCTCCATCGTGATGGAGCGAATGTGCGGCAGGGAGGTGCGCTGGGTGTCTTTCACATACTGTAACAGGCAGCCTGCCGCACACAGCCCGCGCGGGGCGTTTTCCACGCCGAAGCCGACCAGATCCCGCGTACCAAACTGTAAATTCAGCTGCTGGCGGGCGGTATCAATTTCAAACTCCCACAGCGGACGGCGGCGCAGCCCGCGACGCCCTTCAATCAGCGCCATTTCGCTAAAATCTTCCGCGTACAGCAGCTCAGCGGGATTGGTGCGCTGTAGTTCGGCCGCCATAGTTTCGCGATCGGCAGGCTCGCTCAGGCGAAAGCGCCCGGAACTGATATCCAGCGTCGCATAGCCGTAGCCTTTACTGTCTTTCCAGATGGCCGCCAGCAGGTTGTCCTGGCGCTCCTGCAACAGCGCTTCATCGCTGATAGTGCCCGGCGTGACAATACGCACAACCTTACGTTCCACCGGCCCTTTGCTGGTCGCCGGATCGCCGATTTGCTCGCAGATAGCGACGGACTCGCCCTGATTCACCAGCTTTGCAAGATAGTTTTCCACCGCATGATGGGGAATGCCCGCCATCGGGATAGGCTCGCCCGCCGAGGCGCCGCGTTTAGTCAGTGAAATATCGAGCAGTTGCGACGCGCGCTTTGCATCGTCGTAAAACAGCTCGTAAAAGTCGCCCATGCGATAAAAAAGCAGGATCTCCGGATGCTGAGCTTTCAGCTTGAGGTACTGCTGCATCATCGGGGTATGGGCATCGAGATTCTCTAGTGTACTCATGGAGTTGTGTCCAGTTCCCTGTATTTAAATGGATTATGATGTTTTTTATTTTCATTATTATCACATCAGGGGGACATGATAGCGGAGATAGACAACCCAGGGAAAGTGAGGATCGATCGCTTCTCGATCCTCATTCCGTTTCTGAAACTGAGAGAGAGCGTTGTTGCCGCATTTCTGAACGTCGATCGCGTAGCGTCGCATAAATAAATGCCGCCACAAATATCACCGTGAACAGCACCACGATGGTCGGTGCAGGCGCGCTGTCGAGAAAAAACGACAGATAAACGCCGAGAAATGACGTCGTCACCGACAGCGCGACCGCCAGCAACAGCGCGCGGGCAAAGCGGCGGGTCAGTAAGACAGCAATCGCCCCCGGCGCTATCAGCAAAGAGATCGACAGAATAATACCGACCGATTTCAGCGTCGCCACGATGGTCAGCGCAATCATGCACAGCAGCCCGTAATGCAGCAGCACGACGTTCAGGCCGCTGGCTTTGGCCTGATGCGGATCAAAGGCGTGCAGCAGCAGATCTTTCCACTTCATGCTGACGATCAGCGCGATCCCCAGCGCAATCAGCGCGGTTTGCAGGATATCGTTCAGCGATACCCCAAGCATGTCGCCAAACAAAATGTGGTCCAGATGCACCTCTGACTGGATAGAAACGTACAGCACCAGACCCGCGCCAAACATTCCCGAGAAGACGATCCCCATAATGGTATCGCGCTTGATTCGACTGTTATCGTCGAGATATCCCGTAGCGACCGCGCAGAAGAGTCCGGCGATAAACGCGCCGACGGCCAGCGGAAGCCCGATGATATACGCCAGCACAATGCCCGGAAATACCGCGTGGCTCATGGCGTCCCCCATTAAAGCCCAGCCTTTCAGCACCAGGAAGACTGACAGCAGCGCGCAGGGGACCGCCACAATGGCGGAGACGGTAAGCGCATTCAGCATAAAGTCGAACTGAAAGGGTTCCAGCAGCGTGGTCAGGAACATGATGGCTCCTTAAGTCGCGCGCGACGACGGTTAGCGAGCAGGCCGTGTTTCGGCGCGAAGATAAACGCCAGCAGAAACAGCAGCGTTTGCAGAACCACGATAATCCCGCCGGTGGCGCCATCCAGCCAGTAGCTGAGCCAGGCGCCGAGAAAACTGGTCAGGCTACCAATGGCGACGGCAGCGGCAAGTAAGCGCGGAAAACGATCGGTCAGCAGCCAGGCCGTTGCGCCGGGCGTCACGACAAGACAGATCACCAGAAAAGCGCCAACGGTTTGCAGCGCGGCAACGGTGGAGACCGACAGCAGAGTGAAAAACAGTAGCTTCAGGCGACCCGGATGCAGGCCAATCGAGCGGGCGTGGTTTTCATCGAAAAAAGTGACCATCAGGTCTTTCCATTTCACCAGCAGAATGAGCAGGGAGACCGTGCCGATAATCGCCAGCTGCACAATATCTTCCGGCGCGATAGCCAGCACGTTGCCGAGGATAATGGTCTGAATATTCACCGACATCGGATTCAGCGAGACCATAAACAGCCCGATGCCGAAGAACGAGGAAAAAATCAGCCCGATAATGGCATCTTCTTTTAGCCGCGAGCGCTGGCTGAGAAACAGCATACTGCCCGCCGCCAGCCCGCCGGAGAGAAAGGCGCCGAGCGAGAAGGGCAGGCCCAGCATCCACGCGCCGGCGACGCCGGGAACGATGGAGTGCGACAGCGCATCGCCAATCAGCGACCAGCCTTTGAGCATTAAATAACAGGAGAGAAAGGCGCACAGGCCGCCGACCATCGCCGAAACCCACATCGCGTTGAGCATGTACTGATAGCCAAACGGTTCGATCAGCCAGTTCATCACGATCCTTCTCCCGCCGCGCGCTGAGAGATAAACGGACGTTCGTCATCGGTAATAATATGCTCTTCGCCGCCGCTCAGCGCGACGTGGCGCAGCACGCCGCTGAACGCCCGTTCGAGGTTCGCAGTAGTGAAGGTGGTTTCGGTAGGACCGCTTGCCAGCACGGTGCCTTTGATCATCACCGTGTAATCGCAAAACTCTGTCACCGAACCGAGATTATGCGTGGATACCAGCATGGTACGCCCTTCGTCGCGCAGCTCACGCAGCAGCGCGACAATGCGGGCTTCGGTTTTGACGTCCACGCCGGTAAAAGGCTCATCCAGCAGGATGACCTGCCCGTCCTGGGCGATGGCTCTGGCGAGAAAAACGCGCTTTTTCTGCCCGCCGGAAAGCTCGCCAATCTGGCGGTGGCGGTATTCCAGCATATCCACTCGCGCCAGCGCCGCCTCCACGCGCGCACGATCCTCCGCTTTCGCCCGCCGCAGCCAGCCCATATGGCCGTAACGTCCCATCATTACCACATCTTCCACCAGCACCGGAAACGACCAGTCCACCTCTTCAGACTGCGGTACGTAGGCGATCAGGTTTTGCTTCAGCGCTTTGTTCACCGGCTGTTGCAGGATGGAGATTTCTCCCTGCGCAAGCCGGACAAACCCCATCAGCGCTTTAAACAGCGTCGATTTTCCCGAGCCGTTTATCCCTACCAGCGCGGCAATGGAGCCGCCCGGCACCTGAAAGGTTGCGTCACGCAGCGCAGTATGCCCGTTGCGATACGTCACCGTCAGTTGATTCACGGTAATCGCCGGTTGACTCATTTTTGACTCCCCAGTCCGTCGTTAATCCCCTTGACGATGGTTTCGGTTGTGACGCGAAGCAGATCGAGATAGGTCGGCACCGGGCCGTCGGCGGCGCTCAGGGAGTCGACATACAGCACGCCGCCGTAGTGCGCACCGGACTCACGCGCCACCTGGCGCGCCGGTTTATCGGAGACGGTGCTTTCACTGAAGATGGCCGGGATTTGATGCGCTTTGATTGTGTCGATCACTTTACGCACCTGCTTTGGCGTACCCTGCTGATCGGCGTTGATCGGCCACAAATACAGCTCTTTCAGTGCGTTATCGCGCGCAAGGTAGGAAAACGCCCCTTCGCTGGTGACCAGCCAGCGTCTGTCGGCCGGTATTTTTGCCAGTCTGGCCTGTAGCGGGGCCAGCGTCTGGCGGATTTTCGCCTTATAGGCGTCGGCGTTTTTCTGGTAGATGGCGGCGTGTTTCGGGTCGTATTTCGCCAGCGCATCGCGAATATTATCGACGTAGATCAGCGCGTTTTCCGCCGACATCCACGCGTGCGGATTCGGTTTGCCGTTATAGGGGCCTTCGCTGATGCCCATCGGCTGCACGCCATCGGAAACCGTCACCTCCGGCACGCCAGACAAGTGCTGATAAAAACGGGCAAACCATAGCTCCAGATTCAGTCCGTTAGAGAGGATCAGCTGTGCGCCTTGCGCGCGTTTAATGTCGCCGGGCGTCGGCTGGTATTCATGGATCTCCGCGCCGGGTTTTGTAATGGAGCTGACCTCTGCGGCATCGCCTGCGACGTTTTGCGCCATGTCAGCGATAACCGTAAAGGTGGTGATCACCTTAAATTTTTCACTGGCGCTGGCGGGCGTCAGCGTAAAGAAGGCAAGTGCGCCAGTCAGCAGATACGACGTCAAACGGTGCAGGTGCGGCATAGTATCCCTCATAATAGAGTGGTTAATTATTCATCGAATATAGCCTTTGCTATGTTATATAGCACAAGGTATAGATAAGATACAGTTAAATGAAAATAATTCTTATTTAAGTTAAGAGGAGAGGTGTCACCTTTGGGTGATAGTGCCGCGCCGGTTTAAGTTGTAGAATAAATGCACTTTAACCGCAGCGGAGGGCGCATCATGACCGACAAGCGTATTGCTCGCGAAAAACTGACGATAAAAAAAATGATCGCGCTGTATGAGAGCCAGTGCCCGCAGGCGTCAGTTGAGCCGGGACATTATGAGACGCTGTTTGTTTATGCGCAGAAGCGGCTGGATAAATGCGTTTTCGGTGAGGAAAAACCGGCCTGTAAGCAGTGCCCGGTTCACTGCTATCAGCCCGCTAAGCGTGAAGAGATGAAGCAGATTATGCGCTGGGCGGGGCCGCGGATGCTCTGGCGGCATCCGATTCTCACCGTGCGCCATCTGATAGACGATAAGCGCCCGGTCCCGCCGTTGCCGGAGAAATACCAGCGTAAGAAGTAAAAAAACAGAGGCCCGATGGCAGCCGGTGATCGGTAGGCCGGATAAGCGTAGCGCCATCCGGCGTTGAGATGCCGGATGGCGGCTTTGCCTTATCCGGCCTACGGGACCAGCGCGTCCTTATCAATACCCAACCGCTTCATGCGCGACAGCAGCGTGGTGCGCTTCAGCCCCAGGCGCTGGGCGGCGCCTTTCGGTCCGGCGACCACGCCATTGGTCTCTTTCAGCACGCGCATAATCAGCTGATACTCATCTTCCCCTTCCTGAGCAACTTCGGTGGCGACCGGCGGCGTGGCCGGAGAGAGGAGGCCAATATCGGGCAGAGAGAGCTGTAACACGCTGCCTCTGGTGAGCAGAACGGCGCGCTCCACCACGTTTTCCAGCTCGCGCACGTTGCCCGGCCACTCCATGTTGCTGAGGGTGCGCAGCGTCTCCGCCGGAATACTGTCGATATTGCGTCCCAGGCGACGGGCGATCTTAAAGGTGAACGCTTTCACCAGCAGCGGGATATCTTCCGGACGCTCGCGCAGCGGCGGCAGCTGGATCGGAAAGACGTTCAGACGATAGTAGAGATCGCTGCGAAACTCCCGATCGAGCACCATTTTTTTCAGATCGCGGTTGGTGGCGGCGATCAGCCGCACGTCGGTCTGGATCAGTTTGTTGCTGCCCAGACGCTCAAACTCCTGCTCCTGCAACACGCGCAGCAGCTTCGGCTGTAGCTCCAGCGGCATATCGCCCACTTCATCCAGAAACAGCGAGCTTTTATCCGCCAGTTCGAAGCGGCCAATGCGCTGGGCGCTGGCGCCGGTGAAGGCGCCGCGCTCATGGCCGAACAGGTCGCTTTCCAGCAGTCCGGCCGGCATCGCCGCGCAGTTCATTTTCACCATCCGGCGCGCGTTACGCCCGCTCAGATTATGGATGGCGCGGGCAATCAGCTCCTTACCGGTGCCGGTTTCGCCGAGGATCAGCACCGTACTGTCGCTTTTCGCCACCATTTCCACCTGCTTCAGCACGCTGTACATCGCTTCACTGCGGCCGATGATCTCGCCGAATTCGCTGTCGACGTTATTAAGCTGTTCGGTCAGCGCCAGGTTTTCATCCACCAGACGCTCTTTCAGGCGGTGGATCTCCTGATAGGCGAGGGCGTTATCGACGGCAATCGCCACGCGCTCGGCAATCTGGCGCAGCAGCTTCAGGTTGGCGGTGGTAAACACTTTTTCTTCACACTGCGCCAGCTTGAGCACGCCGACCATGGTATTGCCCGACATCAGCGGCAGCAGGCACAGCGTCTGGATCTGATTGCCCCAGGTTTCAAACAGCATCCGCTCATACGGCGCCAGCGCATCCCGTTCGTTGAGGTTAATCAGCAGCATCTCTTTGCTTTTAAATACCCGCTCGGTGAGGGTACCGGCTTCATCCACTTCGCTTTGCTCGTGCGCGGGATGGTTTTCATCCAGATAGTGGGTGGAATAGATGTTAAGTTTGTTCTTCCGGTGGCTGCGCAGAACGATGCTGATATCGTCGATGCTGAAATAGTGGTGGATCTCTTTGGCGACTTCGCTGACCAGTTCGTCCATGTCGAGGCGCGAGAGCACGGCGTTAGTAATGGCGACCAGAATGCGGAAATTATCGCGCTCGCGGCACAGCAGTTCGTAATCAACGTTGTTGGTCACCCGGCACTGAATCTGCTCCGCCACCACGCCGACGATCTGGGTGAAGGTTTGCAGGCGCTCGTACTCTTTTTCGCTCCAGGGGCGATCTTCATTGCGGATAAATTCGCAGCCGCCGAATATGCGTCCCTCTGCCGCCAGCGGCAGCAGACAGTAATGGCCGAAGTCTTCATAAAGATCGCCTGCCGCCAGCTGCGGCCAGGTGTCGCTGAACTCCCGGTAGTTACAGTGCAGGGCGTCAGGACGCGAAAGAATACGGCGAACCGGCCCGTGAGCCAGCACGGTTTCATCCTCGTAAGCGATGGCTTTGCCGTTCTCACGCGTGGCGTAATACGATGCGCGCTGCGTTGCCGCGTGCCACAAGACGATAGCGGCGCTGTCGGCAAGCGCTGAGCGCTTTACCAGCTGCGAAAGCGCCTCGCTCAGCGACTGCAGGTCGGGCTGTTGTAATAATGTACGAGTGATGTCGAACAATCCTTGCTGCCCGAGATCGCTCATCGGTGTATACGACATGTTGCTTTTCCAGGAAAGTACCGCTGCGCGGTGCGAAAAGATAGTTGAATTACAGGTATTCGTTTTAACGTATTGCGGATCTCTGTGTCGATCCGCTTATGCAGGCCGGATAAGCGTTCAGCGGCTATCCGGCATTATGACAAACTAACAGATTCGCGGCAGCGGCTCGGCGTGCGGTAAATCAAGCGTGCGCTTCACGCCGTAAAGACCCGCCAGGCGCACGCCTTTACGTTCCACCACTTCGCCAATCAGCGCCGCGTCGCGCCCCAGCGGATGGGCCTGTAGCGCCGCCAGCGTTTGTTCCGCCGCCTGACGATCCACGGCGATCACCAGTTTGCCTTCGTTGGCGAAGTTGAGGGCATCCAGCCCCAGCAGCTCGCAGACGCCGCGAACCGCAGGTTTTACCGGGAGTGCGGATTCGGACAGTTCGATCCCGCAGCCGCAGGCGGCGGCAAATTCATGGGCCACCGCATTAACGCCGCCGCGGGTGGCGTCACGCAGCGCCTTCACGCCCGGAATATCCCGCAGCGTCTGGATAAGCGGTGTTAATACCGCGCAGTCGCTGACCAGCTCGCCGTCCAGCCCCAGCTGTTCACGCAGGTTGAGGATGGTGGCGCCGTGATCGCCCAGCGTGCCGCTGACCAGCAAAACGTCCCCGGCGGCCAGCGTTTGCGCGCCCCAGCGGATGCTGGCGGGAATTGCTCCCATCCCGGCAGTGTTGATAAACAGCTTATCCGCCGCGCCGCGCTGAACAACTTTGGTGTCGCCGGTGACGATGGCGATATTCGCCTCGCGCGCGGTGGCGGCCATGCTGTTGACCACGGCCTTCAGCGTCTCCATCGGCAGCCCTTCTTCAAGGATAAAGCCGCAGGAGAGGTAGCGCGGGATCGCGCCGCTGACCGCAACGTCGTTGGCGGTGCCGCAAATCGCCAGCTTACCGATGTTGCCGCCGGGGAAAAACAGCGGGTCGATGACGTAGCTGTCGGTGGAAAAAGCCAGACGATCGCCTTCGGCCACCAGCTGCGCCAGCTCCAGCCGCGCCTGGTCTTCCTGCTCGGCCAGCCACGGATTGGCGAAGGCCTCCATAAACAGGCTGTTGATCAGTTGCTGCATGGCCTGACCGCCGCTGCCGTGGGCGAGTTGTACGCTGTTCATGCTTCACACTCCTGCTGACGATACTGATACCAGGCGGCGCATGCCCCTTCCGATGAGACCATCAGCGCGCCAAAGGCTGTTTCCGGGTTACAGGTCTTACCAAACAGCGGGCACTGATGCGGTTTGCATTTCCCGGTCAGCACTTCGCCGCAGCGGGCGCGCGGATCGTCGCAGACCTGCTGCGGCGCCGGACGGAAGTGGGCTTCGGCATCAAAGCGCTGATAATCCGCCGTCAGATGCACGCCGGAAGAGGCGATGACGCCCAGTCCACGCCACTCGCTGTCGCCGGTCACGCAAAACACTTCGGCGATGGCCTGCTGCGCCAGCAGGTTACCGGCGTCCGGCACCACGCGGCGATACTGATTTTCCACCTGACTGTGGGCCGCTATTTTCTGCTCAACCAGCATCACCACGCCTTGCAGTAGATCAAGCGGTTCGAATCCGGCGACCACCAGCGGACGATTAAAGTCGCTGGCAATGAAATTATAGGCGTCGGTACCGATCACCATACTGACGTGACCCGGCGCGAGGAAGGCGTCGATGCCGTTGTCGGGCTGTTCGAGCAGGCTGCGAAGGGTTGGGATAAGCGTAATGTGCTGGCAGAAAAAATAAAAATTCTTTACGTCGCGCAGTTTCGCCTGCTGAAGCGTGATGGCGGTGGTCGGCATGGTGGTTTCAAAACCGAGGCCGAAAAACACGACTTTACGCGTCGGGTTCTCCTGCGCCAGTTTAAGGGCGTCCATCGGCGAGTAGACGATGCGAACGTCCGCGCCGCGCGCTTTCACCTGCAGCAGCGAACCCTGTTTACCGGGCACGCGCATCGCGTCGCCGAAGGTGCAGAAAATCACCTCCGGACGGCTGGCGATCTCCACACAGCTGTCGATACGTCCCATCGGCAGCACGCAGACCGGGCAGCCAGGGCCGTGGATAAACTCGACGTTGTCGGGCAGCAACTGGTCAAGGCCAAACTTGAAGATCGCGTGGGTATGGCCGCCGCAGACCTCCATAATGCGCAGTGGACGTTCGGCGGTGTAAGGCAGATGAGCGGCGCGCTCGCGCAGATGCTCAATCAACTGCATCACCTGTTCCGGCGCGCGGTATTCGTCAACAAAACGCATTATTTTTCCTCGCCATACAGCAAAGCGCCGACGTCCGGCTCTACATCAAACATGTTCTGTAGCGCGTCGAGGGTGTCGCGCGCTTCGGCTTCGTTAATCACGCTCATCGCAAAGCCGACGTGAACCAGCACCCACTGACCGATGCGCGGCGCGCCGTTTTCATCACAGTTGCCTACCAGCGTCAGATCGACGTCGCGCTGAATGCCGCAGACGTCGACTTTGGCCTGATTGCCATCAATGGCGCGGATCTGGCCGGGAACGCCTATGCACATCGCTGCGCCTCCAGCCAGTTCAGCCACTGGTCCATCCCCTCGCCGCTGGTGGCGGAAATGAGGATAATCTCAATGTCCGGATTGACTTCGCGGGCGCAGGCAAGGCACTTCTCCACGTCGAAATTAAGGTATGGCAGCAGGTCGACCTTGTTGAGCAGCATCAGCGAGGCGGCGGCAAACATATGCGGATATTTCAGCGGCTTGTCTTCGCCTTCGGTGACGGACAGCACTGCGACCTTGTGGCGTTCGCCGAGATCGAAGCTGGCCGGACAGACGAGGTTGCCGACGTTTTCAATAAACAGAATGCCGTTGTCCGCCAGCGGTAAACGCGGGGCGGCGTCGGCGATCATCTGTGCGTCGAGATGGCAGCCCTTACCAGTGTTGACCTGAATGGCAGGCGTGCCGGTGGCGCGGATCCGCGCGGCGTCGTTGACCGTCTGCTGGTCGCCTTCAATCACCGCGCAGGGGACGCGGTCTTTCAGCCTGATCAACGTTTCTGTGAGCAGGGTGGTTTTGCCGGAACCAGGGCTTGAGACGAGGTTGAGCACCAGATGCTGGCGCGCGGCGAAGCGGGCGCGGTTGCGTTCGGCCAGGCGGTTGTTTTTATCCAGCACGTCGATTTCCACTTCCAGCATCCGGCGCTGGCTCATTCCCGGCGCGTGGGTGCCGGCTTCGCCGTGACCGTAGTGCAGATCGCCTTCTTCGCTCTGTTTCGGGGTAAATGCCGGGGTTTTGATAGCGGTAATATTCAGCGTCGGGCGAGCGGCCGGGGCAAACGGCGCGCTACGAAACGCCGAATGCGGGTTATGCTCATCACCCTCTATATAAAGGTTGCCTTCAGCGCAACCGCACGTTGTACACATTGCTCACTCCTGATCTGTTTCTTGCTGTAAGCCGGATGGCGGCTTCGCCTTATCCGGTCTACGGGTTTGTGCCGTCCGACGCTGGACTCTCATCAATCTCTATGCGCCGAATCTGTAATCCATCATCGGCCACGATGCACAGCGTATCGCTGTTGCATTGCGGACAACGGCGCACGCGCTGGGTTAATAACGTGACGTATTGCTGGCAGGATTCGCACCAGCATTCGGCTTCCTCTTGTTCGAGGTGCAGTTTACAACCTTCCGCCACGGTGCCACGGCATACCAGATCAAAACAAAAGGAAAGAGCGCTGCTTTCTACGCAAGAAAATGCGCCAATTTTGAGCCAGACCGCAGTGACTCGTTTCGCCCCATGTGCGACAGCCTGTTGTTCGATCAATTCCAGCGCCCGCTGGCTAAGGGTAATTTCGTGCATATTGCCTCCCGCAGTGATGGGCTGGGTTAAGCAATTACCATGCCAGCCTGAAAAACGGCGGTCTGGCGGAATGTCGACAATGACGAAATGACATGTCATCAGCGCGTCGAAAAGCCCCTCTGATTCAGTAAATCTACTAAAAACAACCAATTAAAAACTGGCATGGAAAATGCTTATGGCTGGCTATCTCTGTTAAACGGGTAACCTGACATGACTATTTGGGAAATAAGCGAAAAAGCCGACTACATCGCGCAGCGGCATCGTCGCCTACAGGACCAGTGGCATATTTACTGCAACTCGCTGGTTCAGGGTATCACCCTGTCAAAAGCGCGCCTGCATCACGCGATGAGCTGCGCGCCGGATAAAGATCTCTGCTTTGTGCTGTTCGAACACTTTCGTATCTACGTCACGCTGGCAGATGGCTTTAACAGCCACACCATCGAATATTACGTTGAAACCAAAGATGGTGAAGATAAGAAGCTGATTGCGCAGGCGCAGTTAAGCATCGACGGCAGCGTGGACGGCGAGATCAGCAACCGCGACCGCGAGCGGGTGCTGGAACACTATCTCGACAAAATCGCCAGCGTCTACGACAGGCTGTACGCCGCCGTTGAGAGCGGGACGCCGATCAATCTGAGCCAACTGGCGGCGGGACAAAGTCCGGCGGCTTAAGCCCGTTTTCAACTGTGAGGTCGCGCCGCGCGCCGTCACAGGAAGTTTTAGGAACAGACGTGTCGATAAGTGTCGAAATGACATTTTCCCGACGTGTTTTCGTCAAAAATGACTATCACCTGAGGAATGCCTGGTGAATCGTTTTGTAATTGCTGACTCCACGCTCTGCATCGGCTGCCACACCTGTGAAGCCGCCTGTTCAGAGACGCATCGCCAGCACGGCCTGCAGTCTATGCCGCGCCTGAAAGTGATGCTGAATGAAAAAGAATCTGCGCCGCAGCTTTGCCACCACTGTGAAGATGCGCCCTGCGCCACCGTTTGTCCGGTCAATGCCATTAACCGGGTCGATGGCGCGGTACAGTTGAATGAAAGCCTGTGCGTAAGCTGCAAACTGTGCGGCATTGCCTGCCCGTTTGGCGCTATTGAATTTTCCGGCAGCCGACCGCTGCACATTCCGGCAAACGCCAATACGCCGAAAGCGCCGCCTGCGCCACCGGCACCGGCGCGCGTCAGCACGCTGCTGGACTGGGTGCCGGGCGTGCGCGCCATCGCGGTGAAGTGCGATCTGTGCAGCTTTGATGAACAGGGTCCTGCGTGCGTGCGGATGTGTCCGACCAAAGCCCTGCATCTGGTGAACAACATGGATATTGCCCGCGCCAGCAAGCGGAAACGTGAGCTGACCTTCAATACCGATTTCGGCGATCTCACCTTGTTTCAGCAGGCTCAGAGTGGGGATGCAAAATGAGCGCAATTTCATTAATTACCAGCAGCGTCGTGTGGTTCGCCGCCGCCGCGGTTCTGGCGTTTCTGTTTTCCTTTCATAAACCGCTGAGCGGCTGGATCGCGGGGGCAGGCGGCGCAGTCGCCAGCCTGTGCGCCGCGGGCGCCGGGTTCCTTGTGCTGACCCGCGGGGTTGCGGTCAGCGGCGTGCTGCCGCTTATCGGCCACGGGGTGCAAATCAGCCCGCTGAATGCCATCTGGCTGATTACCCTCGGCCTGTGCGGGCTGTTTATCAGCCTCTATAACATCGACTGGCATCGTCACCCGCAGGTTACGGCTAATGGCCTGCTGGTTAATCTGCTGATGGCGGCGGCGGTTTGCGCCGTCGTCGCCAGCAATCTGGGCGCGCTGGTGGTGATGGCGGAAATTATGGCGCTGTGCGCCATGTTCCTGACCGGATGCAGCAAAGAGGGCAAGCTGTGGTTTGCGCTCGGGCGTCTCGGCACGCTGCTGCTGGCGCTTGCCTGCTGGCTGGTGTGGCAGCGCTACGGCACGCTGGAATTACGCGCGCTGGATTTGCGCACCCAGGAACTGCCGCTGGGCGCCGACATCTGGCTGCTGGGCGTGGCGGGCTTTGGCCTGCTGGCGGGGATTATCCCGCTGCACGGCTGGGCGCCGCAGGCGCACGCCAGCGCCAGCGCTCCCGCCGCCGCGCTGTTCTCCACCGTGGTGATGAAGGTCGGGCTGCTGGGCATCCTGTCGCTGTCGCTGATCGGCGGCAACGCGCCGCTGTGGTGGGGCGTTCTGCTGCTGGTGCTCGGCATGATCACCGCTTTCGTCGGCGGTTTGTACGCGCTGATGGAGCATAACATTCAGCGTCTGCTGGCGTATCACACCCTGGAAAACATCGGCATTATTCTGCTTGGCCTCGGGGCTGGCGTCACCGGCATCGCGCTGCAACAGCCTGCGCTGATTGCGCTGGGGCTGACCGGCGGGCTGTATCACCTGGTGAACCACAGCCTGTTTAAGAGCGTGCTGTTTTTGGGCGCGGGCAGCATCTGGTTCCGTACCGGCCACCGCGATATCGAAAAGCTCGGCGGCATTGGCAAACGGATGCCGGTCATTTCTGTGGCGATGCTGGTGGGGCTGATGGCGATGGCCGCGCTGCCGCCGCTGAACGGTTTTGCCGGCGAGTGGGTGATCTATCAGTCCTTCTTTAAGCTGGGCGACAGCGGCGCGTTTGTGGGGCGTCTGCTGGGGCCGCTGCTGGCGGTTGGCCTGGCGATTACCGGCGCGCTGGCGGTGATGTGTATGGCGAAAGTCTACGGCGTGACCTTCCTTGGCGCGCCGCGCACCAAAGAGGCGGAAAACGCCTGCTGCGTACCCATCCTGATGGGGGCGAGCGTGGTGGCGCTGGCAATTTGCTGCGTATTGGGCGGCGTTGCCGCGCCGTGGCTGCTGCCGATGATTTCCACCGCCGTTCCTCTGCCGCTGGAAACGGCGAACACCACCGTGTCGCAACCGATGATCACCCTGCTGCTGATCGCCTGTCCGCTACTGCCATTTATCATCATGGCGATCTGCAAAGGCAACCGCCTGCCGTCACGCTCGCGCGGCGCGGCGTGGGTCTGCGGCTACGACCACGAACGGTCGATGGTCATTACCGCGCACGGTTTCGCCATGCCGGTGAAAGAGGCTTTTGCGCCGGTACTTAAACTGCGCAAATGGCTTAATCCGGTATCGCTGGTTCCGGGCTGGCAAAACGCGGAGGCGCCGGTTCTGTTTCGTCGCCTGGCGCTGATTGAGCTGGCGGTGCTGGTGGTGATTGTGGTTTCCCGAGGAGCCTGAGAATGAATGTTTTGTATCCGTTAATTCAGGCGCTGGCGTTATTTGCCATTGCGCCGCTGCTGTCAGGCGTTACCCGCGTGGCGCGCGCCCGTCTGCACAATCGTCGCGGGCCGGGCGTTCTGCAGGAGTACCGCGACATTATCAAACTGCTCGGTCGGCAAAGCATCGCCCCTGCCGATGCCGGCTGGGTGTTTCGTCTGACGCCGTTTGTGATGGTCGGCGTGATGCTGACCATCGCCACCGCGCTGCCGGTGGTGACCGTCAGTTCGCCGCTGCCGCCGCTGGGCGATTTGATCACCCTGATTTACCTGTTCGCCATTGCCCGTTTCTTCTTTTCCATCGCCGGTCTGGATACCGGTAGCCCGTTTACCGCGATCGGCGCCAGCCGTGAAGCGATGCTTGGCGTGCTGGTGGAGCCGATTCTGCTGCTGGGCCTGTGGGTTGCCGCGCAGGTGGCAGGCTCCACTCACATCAGCAATATCACCGACGTCATTTACCACTGGCCTGCGGCCCGCAGTATTCCGCTGATCCTCGCGCTGTGCGCCTGCGCGTTCGCCACTTTTATCGAGATGGGCAAACTGCCGTTTGACCTGGCGGAAGCGGAGCAGGAGCTACAGGAAGGCCCGCTGACCGAATACAGCGGCAGCGGCTTCGCGGTGCTGAAGTGGGGCATCAGCCTCAAACAGCTGGTGGTGCTGCAACTGTTTGTCGGCGTATTTCTGCCGTGGGGCCAGATGGAAACCTTCAGCTTCGGCGGACTGCTGCTGGCGCTGGTGATTGCCGTCGTCAAACTGCTTGTCGGCGTGCTGGTGATTGCCCTGTTTGAAAACAGCATGGCGCGCCTGCGTTTTTGCGCCACTTCCCGCGTGACCTGGGCCGGTTTTGGGTTTGCGTTTTTAGCGTTCGTCTCCTTGCTGGTGGCGTGATTTAAGAGAGTTTGAGCATGTCTGAAGAAAAATTAGGTCAACACTACCTTGCGGCGCTGCATGAGGCTTTCCCCGGCGTAGTGCTGGACGAAGCCTGGCAGACCAGAGATCAACTGACCATCACCGTTAAGGTGAACTACCTGCCGGAAGTGGTTGAATTTCTGTACTACAAACAGGGCGGCTGGCTTTCGGTTCTGTTCGGTAACGATGAGCGCCAGCTGTGCGGGCATTACGCGGTTTACTACGTGCTGTCGATGGAGCAGGGGCAGAAGTGCTGGATTACGGTGCGCGTGGAGGTTGATCCGAACAAACCGGAGTACCCGTCCGTTACGCCGCGCGTTCCCGCCGCCGTCTGGGGCGAGCGCGAAGTGCGCGATATGTACGGGCTGATCCCGGTCGGCCTGCCGGATGAACGCCGCCTGGTGCTGCCGGATGACTGGCCGGATGAACTCTATCCGCTGCGTAAAGACAGCATGGATTATCGTCAGCGTCCGGCGCCGACGACCGACGCTGAAACCTACGAGTTTATCAACGAGCTGGGCGATAAGAAAAATAACGTGGTGCCGATTGGTCCGCTGCACGTGACCTCCGATGAACCGGGGCACTTCCGCCTGTTCGTTGACGGCGAAAACATTATCGACGCCGACTACCGCCTGTTCTACGTTCACCGCGGTATGGAAAAGCTGGCGGAAACCCGCATGGGTTACAACGAAGTCACCTTTTTGTCAGACCGCGTATGCGGCATCTGCGGCTTCGCCCACAGCACGGCGTACACCACTTCCGTCGAGAACGCGATGGGCATTCAGGTGCCGGAGCGCGCGCAGATGATCCGCGCGATTCTGCTGGAGGTGGAGCGTCTGCACTCGCACCTGCTGAACCTCGGCCTGGCCTGTCACTTCACCGGCTTTGACTCCGGCTTTATGCAGTTCTTCCGTGTGCGTGAAACGTCAATGAAGATGGCGGAAATTCTCACCGGGGCGCGTAAAACCTATGGCCTGAACCTGATCGGCGGGATTCGCCGCGATCTGCTGAAAGATGACATGATTCAGACCCGCCAGCTAGCGCAGCAGATGCGCCGCGACGTGCAGGAGCTGGTGGATATGCTGCTCAGCACGCCGAATATGGAGCAGCGCACGGTCGGCATTGGTCGACTCGATCCGCAAATCGCCCGTGACTTCAGTAACGTCGGCCCGATGGTGCGCGCCAGCGGCCACGCCCGCGATACCCGCGCCGATCACCCGTTTGTCGGCTACGGTCTGCTGCCGATGGAGGTCCACAGCGAGCAGGGCTGCGACGTCATCTCCCGCCTGAAGGTGCGCATCAACGAAGTCTACACCTCGCTGAATATGATCGACTTCGGCCTGGACAACCTGCCGGGCGGTCCGCTGATGGTGGAAGGGTTCACCTACATTCCGCACCGCTTTGCGCTGGGCTTCTCGGAAGCGCCGCGCGGTGACGACATTCACTGGAGCATGACCGGCGACAACCAGAAGCTGTACCGCTGGCGCTGCCGTGCGGCGACCTACGCTAACTGGCCGACCCTGCGCTACATGCTGCGCGGCAATACCGTCTCCGATGCGCCGCTGATCATCGGCAGCCTCGATCCTTGCTACTCCTGTACCGACCGGATGACCGTGGTCGACGTGCGGAAGAAGAAGAGCAAAGTCGTGCCGTACAAAGAACTTGAGCGCTACAGCATTGAGCGTAAAAACTCGCCGCTGAAATAAGGAATCGCCATGTTTACCTTTATCAAAAAAGTTATCAAAACCGGCGCGCAGACCTCCTCTTACCCGCTGGAGCCGATTGCGGTTGATAAAAACTTCCGCGGCAAACCGGAGCACAACCCGCAGCAGTGCATTGGCTGCGCGGCCTGCGTCAACGCCTGTCCGTCGAACGCGCTGACGGTGGAAACCGATCTGGCCACTAACGAGCTGGCCTGGCAGTTCAACCTCGGGCGCTGCATTTTTTGCGGGCGCTGTGAAGAGGTCTGCCCGACGGCGGCGATCAAACTCTCTCAGGAGTATGAGCTGGCGGTGTGGAAAAAAGAGGATTTCCTGCAACAGTCGCGCTTTGCGCTGTGTCACTGTCGCGTGTGCCAGCGTCCTTTCGCGGTGCAGAAGGAGATCGACTACGCCATTGCGCTGCTGAAGCACAACGGCGACAGCCGCGCGGAGCATCACCGCGAAAGCTTTGAGACCTGCCCGGACTGCAAACGACAGAAGTGCCTGGTGCCGTCCGACCGTATTGAACTGACTCGCCATATGAAAGAGGCCAGCTGATGAGCAATTTATTAGGCCCGCGCGACGCAAACGGTATTCCTGTACCGATGACGGTGGACGAATCCATCGCCAGCATGAAGGCGTCTTTACTGAAAAACATTAAGCGTTCGGCATACGTTTACCGCGTGGACTGCGGCGGCTGTAACGGCTGTGAAATTGAAATTTTCGCCACCTTATCGCCGCTGTTCGACGCCGAACGTTTCGGTATTAAGGTTGTGCCGTCGCCGCGCCATGCCGACATCCTGCTGTTCACCGGGGCGGTGACCCGGGCGATGCGCTCACCGGCGCTGCGCGCCTGGCAGTCCGCGCCGGACCCGAAAATCTGTATCTCTTACGGCGCCTGCGGCAACAGCGGCGGGATTTTTCACGATCTGTACTGCGTCTGGGGCGGCACCGATAAAATCGTTCCGGTAGATGTCTACATTCCGGGCTGCCCGCCCACGCCTGCGGCGACCCTCTACGGCTTTGCGATGGCGCTGGGTCTGCTGGAGCAGAAAATCCACGCCCGCGCGCCGGGAGAACTGGACGACCAGCCGGCAGACATTCTGCATCCGGATATGGTACAGCCGCTGCGGGTGAAGGTGGATCGCGCGGCGCGTCGTCTGGCGGGGTATCGCTATGGTCGCCAGATTGCCGATGATTACCTCAACCAGTTAGGCAAAGGGGAACATCAGGTGGCGCGCTGGCTGGAAGCGGAAAACGATCCGCGCCTGACGGAGATCGTTAATCATCTGAACCATGTGGTGGAAGAGGCGCGGATCCGATGAGTGAAAAGGTGGTGTTCAGTCAACTGAGCCGTAAGTTTATTGATGAGAACGATGCGACGCCCGCCGAGGCGCAGCAGGTGGTCTATTACAGCCTCGCGATTGGTCACCACCTCGGGATAATCGACTGCCTCGAAGCGGCGCTGACCTGTCCGTGGGAAGCGTACCTGGCGTGGATTGCCACGCTGGAAGCGGGCAGCGATGCCCGCCGTAAAATGGAAGGGGTGCCGAAGTACGGCGAGATTGTTATCGATTACAATCATGTGCAGATGCTGGCGCGCGCGTTTGACAACGCGCTCGCGGCGCAAACCCCGCAACAGCAGGCATGGAGCAAACAGATGCTCGGCATGCTGCATAATATTCATCAGGAAAGCGCCATTTATCTGATGGTGAGGAGAGTGCGTGACTGACGTTTTACTGTGTGTTGGCAACAGCATGATGGGCGATGACGGCGCCGGACCGCTGCTGGCGGAGAAGTGCGCCGCCGGGCCGAAAGGCGGCTGGATCGTCATCGACGGCGGCAGCGCGCCGGAAAACGATATCGTGGCGATCCGCGAACTGCGCCCGGATCGCCTGCTGATTGTCGATGCCACCGACATGGGGCTGAATCCCGGCGAGATCCGTATTATCGACCCTGACGATATTGCCGGGATGTTTATGATGACCACCCACAATATGCCGCTCAATTACCTGGTCGATCAGCTAAAAGAGGATGTCGGCGAGGTGATTTTCTTAGGTATTCAGCCGGATATCGTCGGTTTTTATTATCCGATGACCCAGCCGGTTAAAGATGCGGTGGACATCATCTATCAGCGGCTCGACGGCTGGCAAGGGCACGGCGGTTTTGCGCAGTTAGAGGCGCCGGAGACATAAGCTGTCATTCGTCTGTCTTTCAGGTGTGACTTTGTGTGACTTGCGCTATACTCCGGTGTAACTTTGTCACACTTAGGGGAGACGTTATGCCATTAACAAAACTGAGACAGCAGGGCGGAGCGGTCGTTGTGACAATTCCAGGTGAAATCGCCTCTGCTATGGGCTGGAGCGCCGGGACGACCCTGATTGTGACGGCTGATGGTAATACGGTTAGCATGACGCCAGCGAAGCGCGTCGCCAGAGGCCGCCGTTCCGTCACGGAGATACTGGACGGAATCGACGAACAGGAAATCTCCAGGTTTAATGACGACATGCGTGATGACTTGTCTGACGCTCCTCAGGGTAAGGAGAAAATTTGATGGCTCAGGGAAGGAGAACGCCGGCAAAGGGAGAAATTTGGCACGTTAATGGTGATCCTGTGGAGGGGCATGAATTTAGAGGGGCCCACTACTACCTCGTTATTTCTGACAAAAAACTGGTTTCCGCATTGGGTACGGCGGTTTGCGTGCCAGTGACAAGCGGTGGCGTACTGTCGCGTTCTCATGCGGTAACCGTTTATCTGGATGGCGATAGCACAGATACCGGACGCATTACGGGGGTTGTGTTTTGTTATCAACTCCGCGCGTTGGATCTGGTTGCGCGCAATGCCCGTTACGCTGCGACTGTTGCGCCACATATCATGGACGAAATCTTAGGCATGGTGATTGATCTCATTGATCCGCAATAATTCTGCCTGTCATTCTCATAAAAGAAGAATGCAGGAATAATCATTCCTGCAAAAAGAATTACTCTCTCGCCAGCCCGATTATCAGCTTTCCCTGCATTACCTCAACGTTCACCACCGTTCCGGTGGGGAAACCCGCCTGCTCCAGCCAGTCGCCGTTAATCGTTAACGATGCGTGGCGGGTATAGCGTCGCGTATTGCCGGTTTTACGATCCTCATGACGCTTTCTGACATAGCCGACTTTTAAACGACGGAGTGGTTTTGTTATTGCGGCTTTATTTTCGCTCTGAACAGTCATAAACGATTCCTTGTTGCCCACGCACAGAAGTAAAAATACCTGTTTAAAATGCCAGTAAAAAGCGGCGCGGGCAAATCTGAAACTGGAAGGCGAATTCCAAAAAGAGAATGCAATAAATGTAACGGGAAAGCAGAGAGGCCGGACAAACGCAAGCGCCGTCCGGCAAGCCGATTACGCCAGGTCTTCTCCGTTGCTGGCGATCGCTTTTTTATACCACCAGAATGATTTTTTACGGATTCGCGCAAGGGTGCCGCTTCCGTCATCGTTGCGGTCGACGTAGACGAAACCGTAGCGTTTGCTCATTTCGCCCGTCGATGCCGATACCAGATCGATGCAGCCCCAGGTGGTATAACCCATCAGCGGCACGCCGTCTTCGATAGCGTCGGCCATCGCCCGGATATGTTCGCGCAGATAGCCGATCCGGTAATCATCGTTGATCTCACCGTTGGCATCGATTTCATCTTTTGCGCCGAGGCCGTTTTCCACCAGAAACAGCGGCTTCTGATAGCGGTCATACAGCATGTTCATCGTGATACGCAGGCCGAGCGGGTCGATGCCCCAGCCCCATTCGCTGACCGGCAGGTAGGGATTACGCAGCGATTTGACCACGTTAGCCGCGCTGGTGTTATGGGCGTTCATTTCCGCCGAGGCGCAGCGGGAGGCGTAGTAGCTGAATGACACGAAATCGACGGTGTTTTTCAGGATTGCCTCGTCTTCCGGCATTTTCTCGATCGTGACCCCTTTTTCACGCAACAGGCGGGCGGACCAGGCCGGATACGCGCCGCGCGCCTGGATATCAATAAAGAACAGGTTTTCACGATCCTTCTCCAGCGCCGTCCAGACATCTTCCGGTTTGCAGGACCAGGGATAGAAATTCCCGCCCGCCAGCATACAGCCGACCTGGTTCTGCGGGTTAACGTCATGGGCGATACAGGTCGCCAGCGCGCTGGCGACCAGCTCATGATGGGCGGCCTGGTATTTCACCTGCTCCTGATTCTCCCCTTCCTCAAACACCAGCCCGGCGCCGGAAAATGGGCTGTGCAGCATGATGTTGATTTCATTGAAGGTCAGCCAGTATTTCACCAAGCCGTCAAAGGCTTCAAAGCAGGTGCGGGCATAGCGGGTGAAAAATTCCACCATTTTACGACTGCGCCAGGAGCCGTATTTCGTCACCAGATGCATCGGCACGTCGAAGTGGCAAAGCGTTACCAGCGGTTCGATGCCGTACTTTTTACATTCGGCGAACAGCGAGCGGTAAAAGGCAATGCCCTCTTCGTTAGGGATCAGTTCGTCGCCGTCAGGGTAAATGCGGCTCCAGGCAATCGAGGTGCGAAACACCGTGAAGCCCATTTCCGCCATCAGCGCGATATCCTCTTTATAGCGATGGTAAAAATCGATCGCCTCATGGCTCGGGTAAAATTCGTCATTCCGCAGTTGAAAACGCTTTTCCAGCCCCAGCTTGACCGCCATGCGATGCGCGCCGTGCGGGATCATATCGACGGTGGTCAACCCTTTGCCATCCTCGCGATACGCCCCTTCAGACTGGTTGGCGGCCAGCGCGCCGCCCCATAAAAATCCTTGCGGAAATACAGACATAGTAAACCTCAGTTAATGCCAGTCAGACGCTGGCCTGTTTTGCAGTATTCGGTTGTGCGGCGTGCTTATCGCGCGCCTGCGCGGCGGCCTCTTCGACGGGAATATCCTCGAAGCCGAGCAGCAGCGTCAGCACGAACGACAGCACCACCGCCAGCGCCATCACGCCAAACACCCAGACAATGGTCATGGGGTTGGCCGGATCGAAGAACTGGACGCTGGTAAACAGGCCGGGCGCCGCCATCGAGTGGCTGGCAAGGCCGGCCATACCGGCCACCGCGCCGCAGATAAAGCCGCTGATCAGGCTGGCGATTAATGGCCGCTTCAGACGAATCGCCACCCCGTACAGCGCCGGTTCCGAAATCCCGGCCATAATGGCGGAGGCGGCGGCTGCCAGCGCGGTCTGGCGCAGCGCCGGGTTTTTGGTTTTCCACGCCACCGCCAGCGAAGAGCCGCCGAGCGACAGGTTCGCGCCAATCTCCGACGGCATCACCATGCCCTCTTTGCCCGTCTCGGCGATGGTCTGAATGATGGTTGGAGTAAAGACGCGGTGCATCCCGGTCATCACCAGCAGAGGCCACAGCGCGCCCATGATGGCGACCGAAAGCCAGCCCAGATAACCGTGAATGGTATAGACCAGCGCCGAAATGGCGCTGCCGATCCAGATGCCGATCGGGCCTATCAGCACGATAGCGAGCGGGGCGGCGATCAATACGATCAGCATTGGTTTGAGGAAGTTTTTCGTCACCGCCGGCGTAATGCGATCCACCCAGCGTTCGATATAGGACAGGCACCAGGTCATCACCAGCGCCGGGATCACCGTGTAGGTGTATTTCACCGCGGTGACCGGGATGAGCGCGAACTCCACGTGCTCGCCCTGCGCCGCTTTCGCCATCAGGTCGATAAAGCTCGGGTGCACCAGCACGCCCGCAATGGCGATGGCCAGCGACATATTGGTTTTAAATTTAATGGCGGCAGAGGCGGCGACCATCAGCGGCAGGAAGAAGAACGCGCCGTCGCCAGTCACCGTCAGGATGGTCAGCGTTGAGGAGCCTTTCTCCAGTAAGCCGGGCATTTCGAGGATCATCGCCAGCAGTTTCAGCATCGATCCGCCGATAATCGCCGGGATCAGCGGCGACATGGTGCCGATCAGCGCGTCAAGGATCCCCGCGCCAATGCGCTTAAGCGTCAGCTTCGGTTTACCGACCGGTTCCGCGGGCTGCATACCGGCGGGCAGCAGGCCGACGACTTCACTGTAAGCCTGCGAAACGGTATTGCCGACGATCACCTGGCACTGGTTGTCATTGCGGACCACCCCGAGCACGCCGTCGATCGATTTCAGCGCGGCGCTGTCGACCAGCGAGTCATCTTTGATAACGAAACGCAGACGCGTCATGCAGTGAGTCACTGCGGTGATATTGTCTGCGCCACCCAGAGCCATCACTACCGAGCGCGCCAGCGCTGCATAATTCCTGGACATAGGATTTTTATCCTGTTTTATCAGTAGGGTACGTTTTATTTTTGCCGTCCGTTCAGGGGAGAGCGCGACGGTGATGAAATGTTAATGAGAAACCGGTTTCACAAAATCATGAATAGTTAATATGTATTCCACAAGATGTGATTTTTACTATTTTTTATAAATGTGACTTTTATCACTTATGTTTTTTGGTCGCGGTTTACCATCAGGGACAACCACGCAGCGGTGCAGTACACTGCGTCTCATTGCGGGAAAAGGGATAAAAAGATGACGACAATGCTGGAGGTAGCGAAGCGGGCGGGAGTGTCAAAGGCAACGGTGTCGCGGGTGCTTTCAGGGAACGGTTACGTCAGCCAGGAGACAAAGGATCGCGTATTCCAGGCGGTGGCGGAGAGCGGCTACCGGCCAAATCTGCTGGCGCGCAGCCTGGCGGCGAAAACCACCCAGACGCTGGGGCTGGTGGTGACGAACACCCTCTATCATGGGGTCTATTTTAGCGAACTGCTGTTCCATACCGCCCGGATGGCGGAGGACAAAGGGCGTCAGCTGCTGCTTGCCGATGGAAAACACAGCGCGCAGGAGGAACGTCAGGCGATCCAGTACCTGCTGGATTTGCGCTGCGACGCGATCATGATTTACCCGCGCTTTCTCAGCGTCGATGAGATCGATAAGATCATCGACAGCCATCCGCAGCCGATTATGGTGCTCAACCGTCGACTGCGCAAAAACAGCAGCCACTGCGTCTGGTGCGATCACAGGCAAACCAGCGAGAATGCGGTGAGCGAGCTGATTGCCGCCGGGCACCGACAGATTGCCTTTATCACCGGCTCAATGGACTCGCCAACCGGCGTGGAACGTTTATCCGGTTATAAAGACGCCCTGACCCGCCACGGTATCGCCATCGATGAAAACCTGATCGTCCGGGGCAAATGGACGCCAGCCTGCGGCGCGGCGGGGGTGGAAACGCTGCTTGCGCGCGGCGCGGCCTTTAGCGCGCTGGTCGCCAGTAATGACGACATGGCGATTGGCGCGATAAAGCAGCTTCATGACCGTGGAGTGGCGGTGCCGTCACAGGTGTCGGTGATTGGCTTTGACGATATTGCGCTGGCGCCATACACCGTTCCGGCGCTTTCCAGCGTCAGGATCCCGGTGACCGACATGATCAAGGAGACGATTGGTCGTCTCATCTTTATGCTCGACGGCGGGGCGTTTACGCCGCCGAAAACCTTCACCGGTTCGCTTATCCGGCGCGCTTCCGTTGCGCCGCTACCTTCGTCGCTGTGATTGTCACCCGTCATCGTCATTCGTGACGATGACACCGTTTTTTTCCATTTCTTTGACTAAATAGTTTTAAATTACAATAATATAAAAACTGGCATGATTTATGTATGTTCCGGCACATTATCCGTTATTGCTGGAGAATTTGATGAACCGTTTCATCATTGCAGACGCCAATAAATGCATTGGTTGCCGTACCTGTGAAGTGGCCTGCGTGGTCTCCCATCAGGAAAACCAGGACTGCGCGTCGTTAACCCCTGATACCTTTTTACCGCGTATTCACGTTATTAAAGGCGTGAATGTCTCGACGGCGACGCTGTGCCGCCAGTGTGAAGACGCGCCGTGCGCCAACGTCTGCCCGAACGGCGCTATCAGCCGGGATAAAGGCTTTGTTCACGTTATGCAGGAGCGCTGCATTGGTTGCAAAACCTGCGTAGTGGCCTGTCCGTATGGTGCGATGGAAGTGGTCGTTCGCCCGGTGGTGCGCAACAGCGGGGCGGGATTGCAGGTGCGCGCCGAAAAAGCGGAAGCCAACAAATGCGATCTGTGCCATCACCGCGACGCGGGACCGGCGTGTATGGAGGCCTGCCCGACGCATGCGCTGATCTGCGTTGACCGTAATAAGCTGGAACAGCTGAGTGCGGAAAAACGCCGCCGCGCCGCGCTGGATTCTTCTGCGTCATTGCTGTTCTGATCGCTGTAAAACCGCGTAAAATAGCGCAGTCTTTATGCCTGATGGTGCTGCGCTTATCAGGCCTGCAGGCGCGCAAGACGTAAGCCGGATCGGGCAAAGCCGCCATCCGGGATATCGCGGATCACGGTGAGACATCAAAATGGCAACAACCAACCACTCCGGCGTACAGTTACGCATTCGGGGCAAAGTGCAGGGCGTCGGTTTCCGGCCCTTTGTCTGGCAATTGGCGCAACAGCTGCGCCTGCACGGCGATGTCTGTAACGATGGCGACGGCGTGGTGGTCCGCCTGCTGGAAGAGCCGGCGACCTTTATCCGCGAACTGCATCAGCACTGCCCGCCGCTGGCGCGCATCGACAGCGTAGAGCAGGCGACGTTTATCTGGAGGCAGCAGCCTGCGGAATTCACCATCCGTCAGAGCGCGGGCGGTGCGATGAACACGCAAATCGTGCCGGATGCCGCCACCTGTCCGGCATGTCTTGAAGAAATGAATACCCCCGGCGAACGGCGCTATCGCTATCCTTTCATCAACTGCACCCACTGCGGCCCACGCTTTACCATTATTCGCGCAATGCCCTACGACCGCCCTTATACCGTTATGGCGGCGTTTCCGCTCTGTCCGCAGTGTGACCAGGAGTATCGCGACCCGTATGACCGCCGCTTCCACGCCCAGCCGGTAGCCTGTCCGCTATGCGGCCCGCATCTGCAATGGCGCAGCGGCGATGCTTATGCGGAAAAAGAGGCGGCATTAACCGCGGCGGCAGAGGTGCTGAAAGCGGGCGGAATTGTCGCCGTTAAAGGCATTGGCGGCTTTCATCTGGCCTGCGACGCGCGAAACCCCGACGCGGTGGCAACGCTGCGGGCGCGCAAGCGCCGTCCGGCAAAACCGCTGGCGGTGATGCTGCCGGACGATGGCGGTCTGCCGACGGCGGCGCGGGAGTTACTCAACGCGCCCGCCGCGCCGATAGTGCTGATCGACAAACGGTACGTTGCTTCACTGTGCGCGGAGATTGCCCCCGGGCTGAGCGAAGTGGGGGTGATGCTGCCCGCCAATCCGTTACAGCATCTGCTGATGCAGGCGCTGAATTGCCCGCTGGTCATGACCTCCGGCAACCTCAGCGGCAGGCCGCCCGCGATGAGCAACGCTCAGGCGATGGAGGATTTGCAGGCGATTGCCGACGGCTTCCTGCTGCACAACCGTGATATCGTGCAACGGATGGATGATTCGGTGGTACGCGAAAGCGGTGAAATGCTGCGACGTTCGCGGGGCTACGTGCCGGATGCCCTGGCGCTGCCGCCGGGATTTCATGACCTGCCGCCGATGCTGTGTCTGGGGGCGGATCTGAAAAACACCTTTTGTCTGCTGCGCGGCGGTCAGGCGGTGCTGAGCCAGCATCTGGGCGATCTCAGCGACGATGGCATTCAGGGCCAGTGGCGCGAGGCGCTGCGCCTGATCCAGAATATCTACGACTTTACGCCAGAGCGCGTGGTGCGCGACGCGCATCCCGGCTATGTCTCCGGTCAGTGGGCCAGCGAGATGAACCTGCCGACAGAAAGCGTGCTGCACCATCACGCCCATGCCGCGGCCTGTCTTGCCGAGCACGGCTGGCCGCTGGACGGCGGCGATGTTATTGCGCTGACGCTGGACGGTATTGGCATGGGCGAAGCGGGCGCGCTATGGGGCGGAGAGTGCTTGCGGGTGAACTACCGCGAGTGTGAACATCTCGGCGGTCTGCCCGCCGTGGCGCTGCCGGGGGGCGATCTCGCCGCCCGCCAGCCGTGGCGGAATCTGCTGGCCCACTGTTTACGCTTTGTGCCCGACTGGCAACAGTATCCGCAAACCGCCATGCTTCAGCAGCAAAACTGGCCGGTGCTGGCGCGCGCGATTGAGCGCGGCCTTAACGCGCCGCTGGCGTCGTCCTGCGGACGTCTGTTTGACGCCGTGGCGGCGGCGCTGGAGTGTACGCCAGTATCGCTCAGCTATGAAGGCGAGGCGGCCTGCGCGCTGGAAGCGCTGGCGACGCAGTGTGACGAGGTAACCCATCCGGTGACCCTGCCGCTCAGCGGCAATCAGCTGGATCTGGCGACCTTCTGGCGTCAGTGGCTGAACTGGCAGGCGACGCCCGCTGCGCGCGCATGGGCGTTTCATGACGCGCTGGCGCAGGGCTTTGCCGCGCTGATGCGTGAACGGGCCGCGGCGAGGGGGATCGCCACCCTGGCGTTCAGCGGCGGCGTAATGCACAACCGATTACTGCGCGCGCGGCTGGCATTTTATCTCTCTGATTTTGAACTGTTATTCCCGCAGCAGCTTCCGGCGGGCGATGGCGGGCTGTCATTCGGGCAGGGGGTTATCGCGGCGGCGCGCTGGCTGGCAAGCCAAAAATAAAAAAAGCCCCGGGACTGGCGGGGCAAAACAACAAGCAATAGTGTACGTCCGTGTACGTGAGGTTAGTAAAGCAGTGGCAGCGTTGCCGGATGGCGACGCATAATCTCTCATCCGACCTGCAATCTTACGTAGGCCGGATAAGGCGCAGCCGCCATCCGGCAAACTGTGCCGGGGGCGCTTCGCTTGCCCGGCCTACAACAGACCCGTCTCCAGGCCGGATAAGGCATCGCCGCCATCCGGCACAGCCGGACTTATGCCGGTAGCGATTTCAGCAAAGCGAACGCCTCTTTCATCCGGTCTTCGCTCACGACGAAGGCGCAAAGCTGACCTTCTTCGTTCATCCCTTTCGCGACCATCCCGTCGGCTTGCGTACCGATCTGCCAGCTCAGATCGCGCCGCTGGGTTTCTCCGGCGAGATGCAGCGGCAGCTCCGGCGTTTTGATTTTCACCAGCATAGCGGGCAGCTTCAGCGGCGCATTGCCGCCGAGCAGGTTCTTCGCCAGGTACATCGCGCTGAGCTGGATGGGTTGCAGGAATGGCAGCACCTGACCGTTGATTTCCGCGCAGTCGCCGAGAGCATAGATATCCGCATTGCTGGTTTGCAGGTAGCTATCCACGCAGACCCCGCGATTAACCGTTACTCCGGCGCGGCGCGCCAGCGCCGTTTCCGGGCGCAGGCCGGTGGCGGCAATCACCGCATCCACCTCAATGCTGCGATCGCGATCCAGCGTGGCGCGAATGCCGCTATCGGTTTTCTCCAGCGACTGGAGCTGTGATTTCAGCAGCAGGTGCACGCCCATGTCGGTAAGCCGGTGCTGTAAGCGACTGCTCACTTCAGGCGGCATCAGCGAGGCGAGGATGCTGGCGGCGTTGTCGATCAGCGTCACCGCTTTACCGGCGCGGCAGAAGTCCATCGCTAACTCGCTGCCAATCAGCCCACCGCCGACAATCAGCACCCGCTGCGCGTCGTGCAGCTGCGTTTCACAGGCGCGGTACTCCTGCTGGCTGTTTAAAGTAAGCATTAACTCACGCCCCGGCACAGGCGGAACGAAGGCCGCCGCGCCAGTGGCCAGCACCAGCTTTTCGTACTGCCACTGTTTGTCCTGGCTTTTCACCACGTGGGCGTCGGCGTCGATGTCGGTCACCCAGGTATGCGGGAAAAGGCGCAGATTAAACTGTTCGGCAAACTCCCCCGCCGACTGGCGGGTGAGGTCATCGGCGCGCTGGGCCTGGCTTATCACATGGCTGAGATCGGGCTTGTTGTACTCATCCATGCTGTCGGCGGCGATCAGGGTTAACGGAATCTCCGCGTCCTGCTTACGGATATTTTTCACTAACTGGCGGGCGGCGAAGCCCGAACCAATGATAACTATTCCCCGGCTCATTTTGCCTCCGTCGCCAGTTCGTCGAACACTTCTTTACCTAATGAACATTCCGGGCACAGGAAGTTGTCCGGCACTTCGCTCCACGGCGTACCCGGCGCGACTTCCTGCATCGGCTCGCCTTTGGCCGGGTCGTAGATCCACTGGCAGACGCTGCACTGCATGCAGGGGCCGAGATCGGCGGCCGCAGGCGCTTCAGCCGGAGCGCTTTCTGCCGCTACTGCTTTCGGCGCGGCTTCCGGCAGCGGGGCGAGCGCCCACTGACGGGCAATGTCACGACCGTGCTGGCGGCACAGTTCCAGCGCGTCCAGATCCGGACGCCATTTCGCCTTCAGGCTCAGCGACATTTCAAAACCGGCGTCCTGCAGGCGAGTGGAGAGACGGTCAACCGCGCCGCCGCTCCAGCCGTGGGAACCGAAGGCGCTGGCGCGTTTATTACGAAAACGCAGGCCGGTCATCTCTTCCACCAGACCGGCGATTTTCGGCATCATCACGTTGTTCATGGTGGAGGTGCCGACCAGCACGCCTTTTGAACGGAAGACGTTAGTGAGAATTTCATTTTTATCGCTGCGGGCAACGTTAAAAATTTTCACCGCCACGTTCGGGTCGACTTCATTAATGCCCTGGGCGATGGCGTCGGCCATCATGCGGGTGTTATTGGACATGGTGTCATAGAAGATGGTGATGCGATCTTCCTGATAGTCCGCCGCCCATTTCAGGTACAGTTCGACGATCTGCGTCGGGTTATCGCGCCATACCACGCCGTGCGAGGTGGCGATCATATCGACCGGCAGGTTGAAGCCGAGGATCTCGGTGATTTTTGGCGTTACCAGACGGCTGAACGGGGTCAGAATGTTAGCGTAGTAGCGCTGGCACTGCTCAAACAGTTCACTCTGATCTACTTCATCATTAAACAGACGTTCGTCGCAGTAGTGCTGTCCGAAGGCGTCGTTACTGAACAGCACCGCGTCGCCGGTCATGTAGGTCATCATGCTGTCCGGCCAGTGCAGCATCGGAGTTTCGACAAAAATCAGCTGTTTGCCGTTGCCGATATCCAGCGTGTCGCCGGTTTTGACCACGTTAAAGTTCCATTCCGGATGATGGTGATGACCGGTAATCGAGTCGATGGCGTTGGCGGTGCAGTAGATTGGCGTATCCGGGATCTGGGTCATCAGCTCCGTCAGCGCCCCGGCATGATCTTCTTCCGCGTGGTTAATGATGATGTAATCAATGTCGGCAAGGTCGATTTCGGCGCGCAGGTTCTGTACGAACTCACGGCTGAATTTATGATCGACGGTATCAATCAGGACGTTTTTTTCTTCGCGGATGAGATAGCTGTTGTAGCTGCTGCCGCGCAGGGTTTTGTATTCAGTACCGTGAAAATCACGCACTTCCCAGTCACGTTGGCCAACCCAATGAATGTTATTTTTAACCAGAATAGACATAGCAACCTCAATTAATTCAGCGTTGTTCGAAAGTGTTGTTTTGCTTATTGCAGGTTGCGTGCCAGTTTTTTATTGAATTTATTTTAAAGGGTTTTTTATTTTCCTGGTGTTTTTTTATAGTCAAAAAGACTATCACTATTACAGTCAATATGACATTATAGATTGTCAAAATGACAATGAGGTAATGATGAGCTTTTCTGTAGACGTGCTGGCGGGTATCGCCATTGAGTTACAGCGCGGCGTCGGGCATCAGGACCGTTTTCAGCGTCTGATTACCACGCTGCGCCAGGTGCTGGAGTGTGACGCCTCGGCGCTGCTGCGCTATGAGGCGCGGCAGTTTATTCCGCTGGCGATCGACGGTCTGGCGCAGGACGTGCTGGGCAGGCGCTTTACCCTGGAAGGGCATCCGCGGCTGGAGGCCATCGCCCGCGCCGGTGACGTGGTGCGCTTTCCGGCGGACAGCGATCTGCCCGATCCGTATGACGGGCTGATTCCCGGCCAGGAGAGCTTAAAAGTGCACGCCTGCATCGGCCTGCCGCTGTTTGCCGGGCAAAATCTGATTGGCGCGCTGACCCTCGACGGTATGGCGCCGGATCAGTTTGACGTATTCAGCGACGAGGAGCTACGGCTGATCGCCGCGCTGGCCGCCGGGGCGCTCAGTAATGCGTTGCTGATTGAACAACTGGAAAGCCAGAATATGCTGCCGGGCCCGACCCCCGATTTCGGCCAGGTAAAAGAGACGCAGATGATTGGCCTGTCGCCCGGCATGATGCAGCTGAAAAAAGAAATTGAGATTGTGGCGGCCTCCGATCTCAACGTCCTGATCAGCGGTGAAACCGGCACCGGGAAAGAGCTGGTGGCGAAAGCGATTCATGAGGGATCGCCGCGGGCGGTAAATCCGCTGGTCTATCTGAACTGCGCCGCGCTGCCGGAGAGCGTCGCCGAGAGCGAGCTGTTCGGGCATGTCAAAGGCGCGTTTACCGGAGCCATCAGCAACCGTAGCGGTAAGTTTGAGATGGCCGATAACGGCACGCTGTTTCTGGATGAAATCGGCGAGCTGTCGCTGGCGTTGCAGGCCAAACTTTTACGTGTTCTGCAATACGGCGACATTCAGCGCGTCGGTGACGACCGCAGCCTGCGCGTTGACGTGCGCGTGCTGGCGGCGACCAACCGCGATCTGCGCGAAGAGGTGGTGGCAGGACGCTTTCGCGCCGATTTGTTCCACCGCCTGAGCGTCTTTCCGCTTTCCGTTCCGCCGCTGCGCGAGCGCGGGGAGGACGCGGTGCTGCTGGCGGGCTATTTCTGCGAGCAGTGTCGGCTACGGCTGGGACTTTCCAGAGTGGTGCTGAGTCCGGGCGCGCGCAGCCATCTGCTGAACTACGCCTGGCCGGGCAACGTGCGCGAACTGGAACATGCCATTCACCGCGCGGTAGTGCTGGCGCGGGCGACGAGGGCGGGGGATGAAGTGGTGCTGGAAGCGCAGCACTTCGCATTGCAGGAAGAGGCTATCGCGTCGCAAACGGAAACCCTGCCGGAGAGTGCGCCGCATACCAGTTTACGTGACGCCACCGAATCTTTTCAGCGCGAGATGATCCGTCGGGCGCTGGCGCAGAATAACCATAACTGGGCGGCCAGCGCGCGGGCGCTGGAGACGGACGTCGCCAACCTGCACCGGCTGGCGAAGCGTCTGGGGCTGAAAGGCTAGAGGATCCCGGCCTGATAAAAGTCCTGCAGGTTGATGGCGCCGGTGAGCTTGCCGTTTTCATCAACCACCGGCGCGGCGGTGATTTTGCGCTTCATCAGGATCTCTTTGGCGTCAATGGCGCGACTGTCAGCCTGAAGCGTGATGCCGTTGCGGGTCATCGCTTCGCTGACCGGCGTGGTGAGCGCGCCGCCGCCGACCAGCCAGCGGCGCAGGTCGCCGTCGGTAAAGACGCCGTTCACCTGCTGTTGCGCGTCGCAGACGGCGACCAGACCGAGTCCGGTACGGCTTAACTCAAGCATGGCGTCCATTACGCTGGCGGACAGCTGCACCTGCGGCACCGCGTCGTCACGACGCATCAGGTGATGCACCTTGTTAAGCAGCCGGGCGCCGAGCGCGCCAGCCGGGTGCGAGCGGGCAAAATCCTCTTCGCTGAAGCCGCGCGCCTGCATTACCGCCATTGCCAGCGCGTCGCCCATCATCAGGGTGTTGACGGTGCTGGAGGTTGGCGCCAGGTGCATCGGACAGGCCTCGCGTTCAACCGAAATGTCCAGAACGGCTTTCGCCGCCAGCCCCAGCGGCGAGCCGGGCTTACCGGTCATCGCCAGCAGGGCAATGGATTTATCTTCCAGGCGCGGGATGATCAGATCCAGCTCTTTGGCGCCGCCGGAGTAGGAGATAAACAGCATCACGTCGCGGCTTTCGATCATTCCCAGATCGCCATGCAGCGCCTCTGCCGGATGTACGAAAAAGGCCGGGGTGCCGGTACTGGCGAGGGTCGCGGCGATTTTTTTGCCGATATGCCCCGATTTGCCGATACCCGAAACCACCACTTTGCCTTCGCAGTGGATAATGGTATTGGCGGCGCGGACAAAATCATCGCCCAGACGTTCCGGCAGACGGCTTGCTTCCTGTAGCTCCAGCAATAACGTCTGACGGCCTGCGTTCAGTAGTGCATCACTCATTGGTTTCTCCGGTTATGATCACGTCTATTCCTTTCTCTTCCAGCGCCCGACGAAACGCCGGATCGATGCCCGCGTCGGTAATCAATTTATCGACGCTTTCCAGGCTGCATACGACATTCGGGCTTTTGCGGCCAAACTTTGACGAGTCGGCCATCAGAATCACTTCGCGCGCGGCGTTGCACATCGCTTTGCTGACGGTGTAGACCTCGTTAAAGGTGGTAACGCCTGCGTCCAGGTCAATGCCGTCGGTGCCCATGAAGAGTTTGTCAAAACTGAACTGCGCAAAGGCGTTTTCCGCCAGCTGACCATGAAACGAGGCCGATTTTTTACGGAAGGTGCCGCCGGGCATCAGGATGGTTTGTTCGTTATCTAACTCTGACAGCGCGTTAACAATATGCAGGCTGTTGGTCATTACGGTGATATTACTGAAGCGGCTGAGCATTGGCACCATCTGTAAAACGGTGCTGCCGGCGTCGAGAATGATCGAGTCGCCGTCGTAGATGAACCTGACCGCCGCTTCGGCAATACGCGCCTTTTTATGCGTATTGATCAGCGTCTTGTGATCGATAGGCGGGTCAGACTCCTCTTTATTTAACACCACGCCGCCATAGGTACGTATGACGGTGCCGGCATTTTCCAGAATGACCAGATCCTTGCGGATGGTCGTGCCCGTGGTGTCAAAGTGCTGGGCCAGTTCCTCAACCGAGCATTTTCCCTGCTTTTGCAGATGCTCCAGAATGGCGGCCTGACGCTGACGAGGTTTCATTGGCGTGCATATCCTGAATTGAAGTTTCGAAATGACAATTTCGCAAGCTATTGGCATTCACAACGAAATTATCCTTGTTTCAGATTAAGCGCCAATGATAGTGCATTCTGTGATAGCGGATCACGGGGAAAGATCACATCAGGCTGTAATTCATTGAGATGTTTACCCTGAATAGAGGGAATTTTTAGGGGGCTGGCGAATACCGTCAGCCCTTTCATAAACAATGTATCCGTTACCCGCTGATTTTCGTCGAGCGCGATGGCGACCACCACGCGAGGTTTAAACCGTCCGCCTGAGCGTCCCACGCCGACCCGCCCCTGTTGACAAAGCAGGTCAAAGGCGCGGTTAAAGCGGGAGAGCTGCCAGCCGCCGAGAGCCAGTTGCGCGCCCCAGGCGATAACAGCGACGGTAATCAGTGCGGAAACCATTATATGCTCCTTAAATTGTCTACCGAAGATCGGGCCTACGGTGCGGGGGTTGTGTAGGCCCGGTAAGCGCGCGCAGCGCCACCGGGCAGGGTCGCTATCAGAACATCACCTGACCGCCGGTTACGTTGATTGACTGGCCGGTACAATACGACGCTCCAGGACTGGCATAGAACAGCAGCATATTCAGCACATCCTGATAATCGCAGCCGCGTCTGAGCGGGACTTTATCAATGTAATACTGCTCCACTTCCTCCGGCTTAATGCCAAGCTTGGTGGCGTACTGCGGCAGCAGCGACTGGAACATCGGCGATTTCAACAGGTTGCCGAGCATCAGCGCGTGTACGGTAATGCCATATTCCGCCAGATCCAGCGCCAGCGACTGGGTTAAACCGACGCCGCCGAACTTGGCGGCGCTGTAGCCGGAATTATGCTTACTGCCCACTTTGCCGGATTTCGAGTTGATCTGAATAATGCGTCCCTGAATGCCATCGCGGATCATCAGACGGGAAAATTCCCGTGCGCAGAGGAAGTAGCCGACCAGATTCACCTGTAATGAACGGTCGAAATCGCCGAGCTGGAAGTCGCTGATAAACGCCGCTTTGGCGATCCCCGCGCTGTAAACCAACAGATCCACCCGGCCAAAGATCTCATCCACGGCGCGGGCGAGGGCGAGAACGCTCTGCTCGCTGGTGGCGTCAGCGCCAAAACCCCAGGCCATGCCTTCGCCAAATTCGGCGTTAATCTCCTGCGCCACCCTGGTGGCTTTATCGCTCTGAATGTCGACAACCGCCACGTGATAGCCTTCTGCTGCAAGCCCACGGCACAGGAACGCCCCCAGGGTCTGTCCTCCGCCAATGACTACGGCAACCTGATTCATTTTTCTCTCCTTAAGCGACAAACTTCAAAATACAGCCCGGCGCGATATCGTCCGGTACGGGCCCCGCAACGTGCACGGTGCCGGGGAATTCCGCTTCGTTCAGTCCGTCGAAGCGCAGGGTGATATGGCCCAGTTCACGTAAATTTTGCTCCGCCACGCTGCCGACGGCGGTTACCGGGTAGCGATGCTGGCCCAGCTCAAACTGCGCGCCGGGCTGTAGCACGCCGTTCAGCTCGCCATGACAGTGGATGAAGCAAAATTCTTCGATATCCGCCGGCGCGCCTTCGCGAAAAGTAATCAGCATCTGGTCGCACAGCGCATCCGGCGCGCTCTGGCCGATACGGGTGATGGTGGTCTGATAAATCACGGTCATCCCGGAACCTCCTATTGATAAATAAAGCCGGAAACAAACCAGGCGATGAGCACCGTTGGCGCGCCGGTCAAAAAGCGGCTCACCAGCACTGACGGCACCCCGACGCGTACCGTGTCCTGACGGGCTTCCGCCAGCGAGAGGCCAACCGGAATAAAGTCGCAGGCCGCCTGGGCGTTGATGGCGAACAGGGCGGGTAGCGCCAGATGCGGCGGAATGTTGCCCAGACCAATCTGCACGCCGATCAGCACCCCAATTACCTGGGCGATAACCGCGCCGGGGCCGAGAAATGGCGACAGCAGCGGGAAAGAGCAGATTAGCGCCAGCGTCACCAGTCCCAGCGGATGGCTGGCCAGCGGCGCCAGACCGTGGGCGATCCAGTCGCCGAGGCCCGATGCCATGATGATGCCGATAAGCGCCGAGACGAACGCCATAAACGGCAGGATGGTTTTCAGCACCGTGTCGATGGTGTCGCGACCGGACTGGAACAGCACCGCTACCGCCGAGCCCATTCCCATCCCAACCTTCGCCAGCAGGCCGTCGCTCTGCTCGGTGATCTTTTTGCTGGCGTCGTAATCGCGCCCGCTCGTTACGCCTGACGGCTGCGGCGCGGCGCTCGCTTCGCCAACTGCGGTGATGTTCTCTTCCTTCACGCCGGAGACATAAATGTCTTCGACAATGTACTGGGCCAGCGGGCCGGATTTCCCCGTTGAGTGAATATTCACCGTCGGAATGCGACGCTTGGGATAGATGCCGCAGCGCAGCGTGCCGCCGCAGTCGATGATCGCCACGCCAATCTCCTCTTCCGGCGGCTCGCCCTCCTTAAAGCCGTCCACGGCCTGCCAGCCGGTAAGGCTGGCCAGTTTGTCGACGATGGCCGGGCGGGTGCCCGCGGTGATATAGACGATTTTCTTGCCTGCGACCACGTCCAGCTCAAGCGGGCCGCCCCAGCCGCCGGTTCCTTTCTCAATACGAATACGCGTCATGATGCTGCTCCTGAAAGATGGACTTTCTGCTCAAGCTGGATGCCCATTTTTTTCTCAAAAATGGCGGTGGTCAGATCGGTGACCCAGCCGCGGAAGAAGTTGGTCACCAGGCCGACCAGCAGATAGCTCACCGCCAGCGGGCCGAGCGGCAGACCGAGCGTGGTCAGGCCGCTGGCGATGCCGAGGTAAACGAACAGTTCGCCGGGGTTGATATGCGGGAACAGGCCGTTCATCGAGTGGCAGCTGTATGAAGCCGCCGCATAGTAGCTGGGCTTGTATTTCTCGGGCATAAAGCGGCCCAGGCTCAGGGTCATCGGGTTACAAAACACAAATGTGCCGATGCACGGTAAAAGCAGGTAGCGCGACAGCGGATTACCGGCGCAGCGCTGGGCAAAGCGTTCAATTCGCTGCTGGCCGATAAAGTTGATCAGCGCGTTCATGATAACCAGCAGGCTAATTAATAGCGGAAGAATGCCGGTCACCATGCCGGTAAACACCTCTCCACCTTTCTGGAACAGCCCGATAAACCACTCTGCTCCATGTGTAATGGCTTCGATCATTGTTCTCTCCTGTAGGGTTTTCTCGTTATCTTGCCAATTGGTGAGTTATTTTAATCAGATCGAAAGATTTAAAAGTGTTATTTTGATCGCAAAATGAAAGTAAAATATTTTATTTTGAAAGATTGCGTGTTTGCGCCAGCGCAATGACGTTGGGGGAAAGCGATACGTAAATTGTGTGAAGGAGAATATCCCGCGCTTCCTTGTACGGCGGGGGATGCTTTACCATACTTCCCTCTGGCTGAATCTGTTTAATGGATGTCTCATGTTCAAGCGTCGTTATCTGGCATTACTCCCTCTTTGCGTGTTACTCGCTGCCTGCAGTAGCAAACCGAAACCCCAGCAGCCTCAAACGACTGCGGGTACGCCGTCAGGCGGCTTCCTGCTGGAGCCTCAGCACAACGTGATGCAGATGGGCGGCGACTTCGCCAATAACCCCAATGCGCAGCAGTTCATCGACAACATGGTGAGTAAGCACGGCTTTGACCGCCAGCAGTTGCAGGAGATCCTCTCGCAGGCGAAACGACTGGACTATGTGCTGCGCCTGATGGACAGGCAGGCGCCGACCACGCAGCCGCCCGCCGGGCCTAACGGCGCATGGCTGCGTTATCGCAAACAGTTCATTACGCCGGATAACGTGCAAAACGGCGTGGCGTTCTGGAACCAGTATGAAGAGGCGCTGAACCGCGCCTGGCAGGTGTATGGCGTACCGCCGGAAATTATCGTCGGCATTATCGGCGTGGAAACCCGCTGGGGGCGCGTGATGGGGAAAACGCGCATTCTGGATGCGCTGGCGACCCTCTCCTTTAACTACCCGCGTCGCGCGGCCTATTTCTCCGGCGAGCTGGAAACTTTTCTGCTGATGGCGCGCAACGAACAGGACGATCCGCTGGATCTGAAAGGGTCGTTCGCGGGCGCGATGGGCTACGGTCAGTTTATGCCGTCGTCTTATAAAGAGTATGCGGTCGATTTCAACGGCGACGGACACATCAATCTGTGGGATCCGGTGGATGCTATCGGCAGCGTGGCGAACTACTTCAAAGCGCACGGCTGGGTGAAAGGCGACGCGGTGGCGGTGATGGCTAACGGCCAGGCGCCGGGGCTGGCGAACGGCTTTAAGACGAAATACAGCGTCTCGCAGCTTGCCGCCGCAGGCTTAACGCCGCAGCAGCCGCTGGGCGATCACCGCGAGGCGAGCCTGCTGCGGCTGGATATCGGCACCGGCTATCAGTACTGGTACGGCCTGCCGAATTTCTATGCGATTACCCGTTATAACCACAGCACGCATTACGCGATGGCGGTCTGGCAGTTAGGGCAGGCGGTGGCGCTGGCGCGGGTCCAGTAAGTTTCTTTGTTGCCGGATGACGATGCCTGGGCATCTTATCCGGCGCTGAAGAGCGTCCTGATTTTGCCGGCCGGATAAGGCAACGCTCCCTTCCGGCATGTGACGTCCGGACGTTTTTTCGGAATGCCCCTCGTAAAATCGTCACCTCATCCCCATCTCTGTCGGGAAAGTGCTATCTTGTCCGGCATGAATTTTAACTGACAGAGGTCGAAATGACTGACAGTGAACTGACGCAGTTAAGCGAGCAGGTCGGGCTGGCGTTAAAAGCGCGCGGCGCGACGGTGACCACCGCGGAATCGTGCACCGGCGGCTGGGTGGCGAAAACGCTTACCGATATAGCCGGCAGCTCCGCCTGGTTTGAACGCGGGTTTGTCACCTACAGTAATGAAGCGAAAACGCAGATGATCGGCGTGCGGGAAGAGACGCTGGCGCAGCATGGCGCGGTCAGCGAACCGGTGGTGGTGGAAATGGCGATCGGCGCGCTGAAAGCCGCGCGCGCGCATTATGCCGTCTCTGTCAGCGGTATCGCCGGGCCGGACGGCGGCAGCGATGAAAAGCCCGTCGGCACCGTCTGGTTCGCGTTCGCCAGCGCGAGCGGAGAGGGGATCACCCGCCGGGAATGCTTCAGCGGCGACCGCGACGCGGTGCGCCGACAGGCCACCCTTTTTGCGCTACAAACGCTGTGGCAACAATTTCTACAAAACACTTGATACTGTATGAGCATACAGTATAATTGCTTCAACAGTACAGAATTCACTATCCGGATAAGCGCAAGCGGAACCCGGCATGACAGGAGTAGTTAATGGCTATCGACGAAAACAAACAGAAAGCGTTGGCGGCAGCACTGGGCCAGATCGAAAAGCAATTCGGTAAAGGCTCCATCATGCGCCTGGGTGAAGACCGCTCCATGGATGTGGAAACCATCTCCACCGGTTCGCTTTCACTGGATATCGCCCTGGGCGCAGGCGGCCTGCCGATGGGCCGTATCGTTGAAATTTACGGTCCGGAATCATCCGGTAAAACTACGCTGACGTTACAGGTGATCGCCGCAGCGCAGCGCGAAGGTAAAACCTGCGCGTTTATCGATGCGGAACATGCGCTGGACCCTGTTTATGCGCGCAAGCTGGGCGTCGATATCGACAACCTGCTCTGCTCACAGCCGGATACCGGCGAGCAGGCGCTGGAAATCTGTGACGCGCTGGCGCGCTCCGGCGCCGTTGACGTTATCGTCGTCGACTCCGTTGCGGCGCTGACGCCGAAAGCGGAGATTGAAGGCGAAATCGGCGACTCTCACATGGGCCTCGCGGCGCGTATGATGAGTCAGGCGATGCGTAAGCTGGCGGGTAACCTGAAGCAGTCCAATACGCTGCTGATCTTCATCAACCAGATCCGTATGAAAATCGGCGTTATGTTCGGTAACCCGGAAACCACTACCGGTGGTAACGCGCTGAAATTCTATGCCTCTGTTCGTCTGGACATCCGTCGTATCGGCGCGGTAAAAGAGGGCGATAACGTGGTGGGTAGCGAAACCCGCGTGAAGGTGGTGAAGAACAAAATCGCCGCGCCGTTTAAACAGGCCGAGTTCCAGATCCTCTATGGTGAAGGGATCAACTTCTATGGCGAACTGGTTGACCTGGGCGTGAAAGAGAAGCTGATCGAGAAAGCGGGCGCATGGTACAGCTATAACGGCGAGAAAATTGGTCAGGGTAAAGCGAATGCCACTACCTGGCTGAAAGAGAACCCGGCTACCGCCAAAGAGATTGAGAAAAAGGTTCGCGAGCTGCTGCTCAACAACCAGGACTCCACGCCGGACTTCTCCGTTGACGACGGTGAAGGCGTGGCGGAAACCAACGAAGATTTTTAATTTTCAGGTAACCGCAAGCCGGATGGCGCAAAGCTGCCGTCCGGCAAGAAGGTAAGTTACAACTCAGGGTCGCTTATGCGGCCCTTTTGCATTTGCTGATTTGAAGGTGGTTATGAGTGAATCAACGCCGCGCCGTTCCGCCAGCGCCCGCCTGCTCGATCGCGCAGTCCGTATTCTGGCGGTGCGCGACCACAGCGAGCAGGAGTTACGGCGTAAGCTGGCGGCACCAGTAATGGGGAAAAACGGCCCGGAAGACATCGGCGCGACGGCGGAAGATATCGAACAGGTCATCGCCTGGTGCTATGAGCACAACTACCTGGACGACTGTCGTTTCGTCGCGCGCTTTATCGCCAGCCGCAGCCGGAAAGGCTACGGTCCGGCGCGTATTCGCCAGGAGCTAAACCAGAAAGGTATTTCCCGCGAATCCGCTGAAAAAGCGATGCGCGAATGTGAGATAGAGTGGCACGTGCTGGCTCGCGAACAGGCAGTTCGCAAGTACGGCGAACCGCTGCCGGTGGTATTTGCAGAAAAGGTAAAAGTACAGCGTTTTTTACTCTACCGCGGCTATCTGATGGAGGATATACAGGAAATATGGCGAAATTTTGACGATTGAGCGCATACGGTATTTTACTTCCCACCAAAGAAAACTTATCTTATTCCCACTTTTTTCCGTCTGGTCGCGGATTGTCCGCAAGGCAATTCGCGTCTACGACGATAATTCCATAGACACAAAGTCAATCAAGCTGCGTCAGGGTGGCAAAAGCAGCCAGCGCAGGGGCGGTTTGATGGATGTAGTGTTGAGCAAGATTTCAGGATAATTATGAGCAAGAGCACCGCTGAGATCCGTCAGGCGTTTCTCGACTTTTTCCATAGTAAGGGACATCAGGTAGTTGCCAGCAGCTCCCTGGTTCCAAACAATGACCCAACTTTGTTGTTTACCAACGCCGGGATGAACCAGTTCAAGGATGTCTTCCTTGGGCTCGACAAGCGTAATTATTCCCGTGCGACCACCTCCCAGCGCTGCGTGCGCGCAGGCGGTAAGCATAACGATCTGGAAAACGTCGGTTACACCGCGCGCCACCATACCTTCTTCGAAATGCTGGGTAACTTCAGCTTCGGCGACTATTTCAAACACGATGCTATCCAGTACGCCTGGGAACTGCTGACCGGTGAAAACTGGTTTGCGCTGCCGAAGGAGCGTCTGTGGGTCACCGTCTACGAAACCGACGATGAAGCCTATGAAATCTGGGAAAAAGAGGTGGGTATCCCGCGCGCGCGTATTATCCGTATCGGCGATAACAAAGGCGCGCCCTATGCCTCCGATAACTTCTGGCAGATGGGTGATACCGGTCCATGCGGCCCGTGCACCGAAATTTTCTACGACCACGGCGACCACGTCTGGGGCGGACCTCCGGGAAGTCCGGAAGAGGACGGCGATCGCTACATTGAGATCTGGAATATCGTCTTTATGCAGTTTAACCGCCAGGCCGATGGCACCATGGAACCGCTGCCGAAGCCGTCCGTGGATACCGGTATGGGGCTGGAGCGTATTGCGGCGGTGCTGCAACACGTTAACTCCAACTATGACATCGACCTGTTCCGCACGCTGATTGACGCGGTGGCGAAGGTAACCGGCGCAACGGATTTGAGCAACAAATCGCTGCGCGTCATTGCGGATCACATCCGTTCCTGCGCCTTCCTCGTCGCCGACGGCGTAGTGCCATCGAACGAAAACCGCGGCTACGTGCTGCGTCGAATCATCCGCCGTGCGGTGCGTCATGGCAACATGCTTGGTGCGAAAGAGGCCTTCTTCTACAAGCTGGTGGGTCCGCTGATTGAAGTAATGGGATCTGCCGGCGAGGAGCTGAAGCGTCAACAGGCGCTGGTTGAGCAGGTACTGAAAACCGAAGAAGAGCAGTTTGCCCGCACGCTGGAGCGTGGGCTGGCGCTGCTGGACGAAGAGCTGGCGAAACTGACCGGCGATACGCTGGATGGCGAAACGGCTTTCCGTCTGTACGATACCTACGGTTTCCCGGTTGACCTGACGGCAGACGTTTGCCGCGAGCGCAACATTAAGGTGGACGAAGCGGGTTTTGAAGCGGCGATGGAAGAGCAGCGTCGCCGTGCGCGCGAAGCCAGCGGTTTTGGCGCGGACTACAACGCGATGATCCGCGTTGACAGCGCCTCTGAATTTAAAGGCTACGAGCACCTTGAGCTGAACGGTAAAGTCACCGCGCTGTTCGTAGACGGTAAAGCGGTTGAGGCGATTAACGCAGGCCAGCAGGCGGTTGTCGTTCTCGATCAGACGCCGTTCTATGCGGAGTCCGGCGGCCAGGTTGGCGATACCGGCGAACTGAAGGGCGCAGGCTTTACCTTCGCGGTTAGCGATACGCAAAAATATGGTCAGGCGATTGGTCATATCGGCACACTGTCTGCGGGTTCTCTGAAAGTGGGCGATGCGGTACAGGCCGACGTTGATGAAGCGCGTCGTGCGCGTATCCGTCTCAATCACTCCGCAACGCACCTGATGCACGCGGCGCTGCGCCAGGTACTGGGCACGCACGTGGCGCAGAAAGGTTCGCTGGTCAATGACAAGCTGCTGCGTTTTGACTTCTCCCATAACGAAGCGATGAAGCCGTCTGAAATCCGCGCGGTTGAAGACCTGGTGAACGCGCAGATTCGCCGTAACCTGCCGGTTGAAACCAACGTGATGGATCTGGAAGCGGCCAAAGCCAAAGGCGCGATGGCGCTGTTCGGCGAAAAATATGACGAGCGCGTTCGCGTACTGAGCATGGGCGATTTCTCTACCGAACTGTGCGGCGGTACACACGCCAGCCGTACCGGGGATATCGGCCTGTTCCGTATCATTTCCGAGTCCGGCACGGCGGCAGGCGTTCGTCGTATTGAAGCGGTAACCGGAGAGGGCGCGATGGCTACCGTCCATGCGCAAAGCGACCGTTTAAACGAGATTGCGCATCTGCTGAAGGGCGACAGCCAGAATCTGGGCGACAAAGTGCGCTCCGTGCTGGAACGTACCCGTCAACTTGAGAAAGAGCTTCAGCAGCTGAAAGAACAGGCCGCGGCGCAGGAAAGTGCGAATCTTTCCAGCAAAGCGGTGGATATCAACGGCGTTAAGCTGTTGGTCAGCGAGCTTGCTGGCGTTGAGCCGAAAATGCTGCGAACCATGGTTGATGACCTTAAAAATCAGCTGGGTTCCACCATTATCGTGCTGGCGACAGTGGCCGAAGGGAAAGTTTCTCTGATTGCCGGCGTGTCTAAGGACGTGACAGACCGTGTCAAAGCAGGGGAACTGGTCGGTATGGTCGCTCAGCAGGTGGGCGGCAAGGGTGGCGGTCGTCCGGACATGGCGCAAGCCGGTGGTACGGATGCGGCTGCTCTGCCAGCAGCGTTAGCCAGTGTAGAAGCCTGGGTCAGCGCAAAACTGTAATAACTATAAGCGTTAGCCAGCGCCGCGGATTATCCTCCGCGGCGTTCGTCTCAACGTTGTCGACAATGATAAAGTCAGGTTGAATTGTGTATATCGGCTAAACTTAGGTTTAACAGAATGTGATGCCGTGACTGCTTACATGTAAAGTGTTTGTCATCGCTTACTTTTTGGCGTTATATGATGGATAATGCCGGGATACAGAGAGACCCGACTCTTTTAATCTTTCAAGGAGCAAAGAATGCTGATTCTGACTCGTCGAGTTGGTGAGACCCTCATGATTGGTGATGAGGTCACCGTGACAGTTTTAGGGGTGAAGGGCAACCAGGTACGCATCGGCGTAAACGCCCCGAAAGAAGTCTCTGTCCATCGTGAAGAGATCTACCAGCGTATCCAGGCTGAAAAATCCCAGCAGTCCAGTTACTAAGGTTTTCGCGTCTCACCGGGATGGTGAGACGCCACCTGCTTTCCCTGTCTTCCCCCGCCTTTCTTGCTTTTCTTTTTCCAGCCCCACTCTGCGCTATGACAAGCGTGTCGGTCAGGGCAATTTTGCGCTAAATTATCTGTTGATAAAACACTCTTTTTGCCGTTTTTGCAGACTAATTGAGCGTGAAGTGTGCAAACGATAAAAGCGCAGGAAAAATTGTTTGACTTATAAGTCTCAGAAAGTAATATGTGCGCCACGCAGCGACGATGAGCAGAAACAAGTTCTTCGAAGCACTCGTAAGAGGCGTGTGGTGAGGTGGCCGAGAGGCTGAAGGCGCTCCCCTGCTAAGGGAGTATGCGGTCAAAAGCTGCATCCGGGGTTCGAATCCCCGCCTCACCGCCATTTGCATCCGTAGCTCAGCTGGATAGAGTACTCGGCTACGAACCGAGCGGTCGGAGGTTCGAATCCTCCCGGATGCACCATCTTACTTAAGTATGGCGTCAGCGCGATACTTGATATCAGCAGTAAAGCAGTAATTCCGATGCATCCGTAGCTCAGCTGGATAGAGTACTCGGCTACGAACCGAGCGGTCGGAGGTTCGAATCCTCCCGGATGCACCATCTTACTTAAGTATGGCGTCAGCGCGATACTTGATATCAGCAGTAAAGCAGTAATTCCGATGCATCCGTAGCTCAGCTGGATAGAGTACTCGGCTACGAACCGAGCGGTCGGAGGTTCGAATCCTCCCGGATGCACCATCTGTTACTCAGTATGGCGTCAGCGCGATACTTGATATCAGCAGTAAATCAGCAATTCCGATGCATCCGTAGCTCAGCTGGATAGAGTACTCGGCTACGAACCGAGCGGTCGGAGGTTCGAATCCTCCCGGATGCACCATCTTCTCCGAAATAACAGAAAGCTTGTTGTTTCATGGCTTGCCGGATTTATCGCAGGCACCAGGGAGGATAACGTTGCTTTTGCAACGGCCCGCAGGGCGAGGCGTAGCCGAGTCATCCTCCCGGATGCACCATCTCTTATTCAGTATGGCGTAAGTGCGATACTTGATATCAGCAGTAATCAGCAATTCCGATGCATCCGTAGCTCAGCTGGATAGAGTACTCGGCTACGAACCGAGCGGTCGGAGGTTCGAATCCTCCCGGATGCACCATCTTTCTCCGAAATAACAGAAAGCTTATTGTTTCGTGGCTTGCAGGCTTTATCGCAGGCACCAGGGAGGATAACGTTGCTTTCGCAACGGCCCGCAGGGCGAGGCGTAGCCGAGTCATCCTCCCGGATGCACCATATACTTCCTGTTCCTGTTTCATTCTTCTCCCTGAACAAACCTCATTTTCGCCGTCAGCGACAAAATCAATCCTTTACGATAAAATAACGACTGGTTTTTCGGTTTGCGAGAACACAATGTACGATCGTTATGCGGGTCTGATTTTCGATATGGACGGCACCATTCTGGATACTGAGCCTACGCACCGTAAGGCGTGGGACGAAGTATTAGGGCGTTATGGCATGCGTTTCGACCATCAGGCGATCATCGCGCTGAACGGTTCTCCCACCTGGCGCATCGCGCAGGCGATCATTGAGCTGAACCAGGCCGATCTTGACCCGTACGCGCTGGCGGAAGAAAAAACCGTGGCGGTAAAAAGTATGTTGCTCGATAGCGTTGAACCGCTGCCGCTCGTCGAGGTGGTCAGGGCATGGTATGGCCGTCGCCCGATGTCCGTCGGGACGGGCAGTGAAAGCGTGGTGGCGGAAGCATTGCTCAACCACCTGGGGCTGCGTCGCTATTTCGACGCCGTCGTCGCCGCCGATCATGTCCGGCACCATAAACCCGCGCCAGATACCTTCCTGCTTTGCGCACAACGCATGGGCGTGCCGCCGGCGCGGTGCGTGGTGTTCGAAGACGCCGATTTCGGCATACAGGCCGCGCGCGCCGCCGGTATGGACGCCGTGGACGTTCGTCTGCTGTGAGTGACGGACTGTCGCTCATCTCTCTGTTCGCCAGTAGTTTTCTCAGCGCGACGCTATTGCCCGGCAACTCTGAGGTCGTTCTGGTTGCCATGCTGCTCGCCGGGGTCAGTCAACCCTGGGTCTTGGTCTTAACAGCAACAATGGGTAATAGCCTTGGAGGGTTAACTAACGTTATCCTTGGACGTTTCTTCCCGTTACGCAAAACATCGCGCTGGCAGGAGAAAGCGACGGGCTGGCTTAAGCGTTATGGCGCGGTCGCACTATTATTAAGCTGGATGCCGGTAGTGGGCGATTTGCTGTGTCTGTTAGCGGGATGGATGCGTCTCGCGTGGGAACCGGTGCTCTTTTTTTTATGCCTTGGCAAAGCGCTGCGCTATATTGTCGTCGCGGCTGCAACCATTCAGGGCTCTTTATGGTGGCACTAATTGTGCCTGGAATAGCCTTCAGGGCAACCACTACAATTATGCTAATTAAAACGATTTTGACAGGCGGGAGGTCGATTTGATCCCGGACGTATCACAGGCGCTGGCCTGGCTGGAAAAACATCCTCAGGCGCTTAAGGGGATTCAGCGCGGGCTGGAGCGCGAAACACTGCGGGTAAATGCCGATGGCACCCTGGCAACAACAGGGCACCCGGAAGCCTTAGGTTCGGCGTTGACGCATAAATGGATCACCACGGATTTTGCCGAAGCGTTGCTGGAATTTATCACCCCGGTAGACGGGGAGATATCGCATATGCTGACGTTCATGCGCGACCTGCATCGCTATACCGCCAGAAAGCTTGGCGATGAACGCATGTGGCCGCTGAGTATGCCGTGCTACATCGCGGAAGGGCAGGAGATTGAGCTGGCGCAATACGGCACCTCTAACGTGGGCCGTATGAAGACGCTATACCGCGAAGGGTTGAAAAACCGCTATGGCGCGTTGATGCAAACCATCTCCGGCGTACACTACAATTTCTCGCTGCCGATGGCGTTCTGGCAGGCGAAGTGCGGCGAGATGGACGCTGAGGCGGCGAAAGAGAAAATCTCTGCCGGTTATTTTCGTCTGATCCGTAACTATTATCGCTTTGGCTGGGTCATTCCGTACCTGTTCGGCGCGTCACCGGCGATTTGTTCCTCTTTCCTGCAGGGCAAGCCGACCGCGTTGCCGTTTGAGAAAACCGACTGCGGTATGTATTACCTGCCTTATGCCACTTCGCTGCGCCTCAGCGATCTGGGTTATACCAATAAGTCGCAAAGCAATCTCGGTATTACGTTTAACGATCTGCATGAATATGTGGCAGGATTGAAGCGGGCGATCAAAACGCCGTCTGAAGAGTACGCGGCGATCGGTCTGGAAAAAGAGGGCAAGCGTCTGCAAATCAACAGCAACGTTTTGCAGATTGAAAACGAGCTGTACGCGCCGATTCGACCGAAGCGCGTTACCCGCAGCGGCGAGTCGCCTTCAGACGCGCTGCTGCGCGGCGGCATTGAATATATTGAAGTGCGCTCGCTGGACATTAACCCGTTCTCGCCAATTGGTGTGGATGAACAACAGGTACGTTTCCTCGATCTGTTTATGGTCTGGTGCGCGCTGGCTGACGCACCGGAGATGAGCAGCGGCGAACTGCTGTGTACGCGCGCCAACTGGAACCGGGTGATCCTGGAAGGCCGTAAACCGGGCCTGACGCTGGGCATCGGCTGTGAAACCGCGCAGTTCCCGCTGACCAAAGTGGGTAAAGATCTGTTCCGCGATCTCAGACGCGTGGCGCAAACGCTGGACAGCATTCACGGCGGAGAGGATTATCAGAAGGTGTGCGACGAACTGGTCGCCTGCTTTGACGATCCGGAACTGACGTTCTCAGCGCGTATTTTGCGATCGATGATCGATTCCGGCATTGGCGGAACGGGCAAAGCCCTGGGCGAAGCCTGGCGCAATCTGCTGCGTGAAGAACCGCTGGAAATTTTGCAGGAAGAAGACTTTATCGCCGAGCGCGACGCTTCGATACAGCGTCAGCGTGAGGTGGAGGCGGCGGACCGCGAGCCGTTTGAGCGCTGGCTGGAAAAACAGGCCTGACAGAAAAGAAAAAGGCCACTCGGGAGTGGCCAAAATTTCATCTCTGAAATCAGGGATGATGATAACAAATGCGCGTCTTTCATATACTCAGACTCGCCCCGGAACAAAGAGTTCAGTTTATTTTTAAAAAAATATCGGAGGTGGCTAAATGCCGTTGTTAGATAGCTTCACAGTCGATCATACACGGATGGAAGCACCTGCCGTCCGCGTCGCGAAAACGATGAACACCCCGCATGGCGACGCGATTACCGTGTTTGACCTGCGTTTCTGCATTCCAAATAAAGAGGTGATGCCGGAGAAAGGGATTCACACGCTGGAGCATCTGTTTGCAGGCTTTATGCGCAACCACCTCAATGGTAACGGCGTTGAGATTATCGATATCTCGCCGATGGGCTGCCGTACCGGTTTCTATATGAGTCTGATCGGTACGCCTGACGAACAGCGCGTGGCGGATGCGTGGAAAGCGGCAATGGCCGACGTGCTGAAAGTCCAGGATCAGAGTCAGATCCCGGAGCTTAACGTTTACCAGTGCGGAACTTACCAGATGCACTCTCTGAGCGAAGCGCAGGAGATCGCCCGTCATATTCTGGAACGCGATGTTCGCGTCAACAGCAACGACGAGCTGGCGCTGCCGAAAGAGAAATTGCAGGAGCTGCATATCTAGTAGCGCTGCCGCTATCCGGCACAAAAAAGCCAGTTCATCTGAACTGGCTTTTTTATTAATGCGCGCCGCCTCCACCACCGCCAGCGCCAAACGGCGGTTTGGCGAACCAGACAAGGCCAAGCAGTACCAGGAAAACCCCCGCCGACATCCAGAAAATCTCGTTGGCGGAGATAATCAGTCCCTGGTTGGTGATCTGCTGGGCGATCCAGCCTGACGCCTGCTGCTGCGTCATGCCGAGTCCCTGAAGCTGATCGTATATCGCCTGGGCGTTCGGATTATAGGGGGTCACCGATTCGGTGAGCTGCGCATGGTGCATCGATTCCCGGTTGGTCCACATGGTGGTGGTGATCGAGGTGCCGATAGAGCCTGCCAGCGTTCGCGTAAAGTTCGACAGGCTTGACGCCGCCGCCAGACGCTCGGGCGGTAAACCTGACAGCGTAATGGTGGTCAGCGGCATAAAGAAGCAGGCCACCGCGAAGCCCTGGATAAACTGCGGCCAGGCCGAGGCGCCGAAGTCCATTCCAGGCTCAAAGGTGTAAGCGCGCCAGTAAAAGCAGACGGCGTACATAATAAAGCTGAACGTCACCAGCCTGCGCATATCCAGCTTATGCGCAAAGCGGCCGATAATCGGCGACAGGATCACCGGGATCACCCCAACCGGCGCGGAGGCCAGCCCCGCCCACGTCGCGGTATAGCCGTAAACCTCCTGCAAGAGCTGCGGCAGCAGAACAATCGCGCCGAAGTAAAGCATATAGGCGAGGCTGATACACAAACAGCCGATGGTGAAGTTTCGCGACTTAAATAGCGAGAGATCGACAATTGGGTTATCGTCGGTCAGCTCCCAGACAATCAGGAAGCTGATGGCGATCACCGCGACCACCGTCAGAATAATAATCTCCTGCGAGGCGAACCAGTCCAGCTCTTTCCCGCGATCGAGCATAATCTGCAGGCTGCCGATACCGACAACCAGCAGCGCCAGACCGATAGCGTCAATCCGCCGCCGTTCGGTACGGGTTTCGCGACCGCGCAGGGTTTGCAGGGTCATCAATACGACCGCAATGCCGATCGGCACGTTGATAAAGAAGATCCAGCCCCAGTGGTAGTTATCGCTGATATAACCGCCCAGAATCGGGCCGCAAATCGGCGCGACGATCACCGTCATCGACCACAGCGCCAGCGCGATAGAGCGTTTTGCGGGCGGATAGTTATTCAGCAGCAGACTCTGGGAAAGCGGAATCAGCGGCCCGGCGACGATCCCCTGCACCACGCGGAAGAAGATCAGCATGTTCAGGCTGCTGGAGACGCCGCACGCCCATGAGGCGATGGCAAACGCCACCGTAGACCACATGAACAGCTTCACTTCCCCGACGCGCTTCGCCAGCCAGCCGGTAATCGGAATCGAGATGGCGTTCGCCACCCCGAAGGAGGTGATTACCCACGTTCCCTGGCTCAATGAGGAGCCAAGATTCCCGGCGATGGTCGGGATCGCCACGTTAGCAATGGTGGAGTCCAGCACCTGCATGAATGTCGCCAGCGACAGCGCAATCGTCATAATGACGAGCTGCGCGCCCTCCAGCGGTTTTTGCTGTTGCATCACACGCCCCTCGGAATTAGCCAGCGTTGGCCTGCACAGTCTCTTCGATCAGCTTATTGACCGGCGCAAGGTCGATTTCACGGGCGTTACTTTCCGCGACCGGCGTGCTGCGAACCTGACTTGCCAGCACCTGGCCGTCGCGGTTGGTCGTATCGACGGTGACAAGCGTGGATAAGCCAATACGCAGCGGATGCTGCGCCAGCTGTTGCGCATCGAGTTCGATACGCACCGGCAGACGCTGAACCACTTTGATCCAGTTACCGGTGGCGTTCTGCGCGGGCAGCAGAGAGAAAGCGCTGCCAGTCCCCATATCCAGACCGACCACTTTACCGGTGTACTTGACGTCATCGCCGTAAATATCGCTGACCACCGTGGCAGGCTGGCCGATACGCATATTCGCCAGCTGCGTCTCTTTAAAGTTCGCATCCACCCACAGATTGGTTGCCGGGACGACGGCCATCAGCGGCGTTGAGGGGCTTATCTGCGCGCCGGGCTGAACGGCGCGGCGGGAGACGTAGCCGGTCATCGGACTGACGATTTTGGTACGCTCCAGCGCCAGCCAGGCGTTACGCACTTCGGTCGCGGCCTGTTGGACAGCGGGCTGATCTTCCAGCTTGCTGTTGAGAATCATCGCCTGATTGGCGTTGTATTGCTGGACAGCGACGTCGAGCTGCGCCTGGGCGCGGGTTACGGCATCGCGGGCATGTTGCAGTTCTTCGCGACCAATCAGATTGGCGCTGCCGAGCGGCACGCGGCGGTTAAGATCGCTTTGCGCCTGCGCGAGGGCGGTTTTCTGCACCGCAATATTGGCCTGCAGCTGTTTGCTGTTGATCATTAACTGATGGGTCTGGCGTACGCTGGACGCCAGCGCGGTCTTCGCTTTTTCGAATGCCTGCTTCGCATCCGTCTGGTCGAGCGTCACGAGGACGTCGCCCTGTTTGACGAAGTCGGTATTATCCGCCCAGACTTTGGTGACGCTGCCGGATACCTGCGCCATAATCTGAACCTGGTTCCCTGCCACGTACGCATCATCCGTCTCTTCGTGATGACGCAGTACTAAAAACCAATAGATGCCATATGCCACGGCAATGATAATAAAGAGCAAGGTCAGCAGAATCAGCGCACTTTTACGTTTGCCTTTCTTTTTAACCGGTTGCTGCGGGGTGTGGGTCTCCGCATTTGCGCTCATGTTGTTCTCCACGATTTTATTTTTTGTCGGCCGGGCCGAGCTGTTTATCAGAAAGGCCAGCACGTGTGGATGCTGGCCAGTCAGTTTTCTTTGTTAATCTGGATTATTGAGCGAGTCGACGCGTTAGCTCAGCGCCTCAAGAATGGCGCCATCCTGGTCCATCTGATCGAGACGCGTCAGAAGCTTACGGGTGATGTGCTCAAGTTGATCTTTTTCCGCGACGCTGAGGGCCGACCAGAGCTGATGCAGACAGTTATGCTGCGGCGGTAAGACTTCGCGCAGAAAAGCATGGCCTTTATCGGTCAACTGCAGATGCAGGCAACGGCGATCGTTGTCGCTTTCACGGCGCTCAATCCAGCCGCGCTTTTCCAGCTCATCCGCAATACGCGTTGCGTTAGTACGGGAGGAACCCAGCGCGCAGCTCAGTTCAGAGGGCTGAATGCTATGGTTTTCCTGAGACTCCAGCGTAATCAACGCCATAAACAACGTCTCGTTAATCCCTTGAGCCTTCAGCATTTTATTGCGGTTGTCCAGCAGCTTGCCCTGCATATGCATGCAGAGACGGGTGAGCAAAATTTCCTGATACGGAAAGTCTTCGTGGCGGCTGGCGCGAAATTTTAGCATTTGTTCAATGGGCGTAAACGAACTATCCATTTGGCATGACCTCATTAATTTCAGCCGATATAGTAACGACGGTGACAAATAAAGTAAATGTATTAATAAACGAAAATGATTCTTTATGGTTATAAAATCACCAGCATCTCCCTGGTGAATCTGTGGCTCAGGGCACCCGACAATGCGGGTACGAAAATGCGCTGCGCAACCTGCATAATGCTGATGAGAGTAACGGCAAGAAAGGAAGGGATAACGGGCTGACAGGAGAGCGAGCGGAAAAGAACAGGTGTTCGAGGGGACGAAATCCCCGATGAAGGAGAGTCAGGCCACAGGTAACCGTTACGGTCAGGCAACTGATGACGATGGCGACGCTGTCGGTCAATTTTTCCGTGAACAATGCCCGGAAAGTTGCGAACAGAGGTAAAAGGCTTTCCATAAAATTTAGCGCGTTATCACCCATGTTAAAATAACCAGGAGAAATGATTACCATAACCTTAACAGACTGGGGGGCTCCTTAACACCCTAAGGAGCCTAAACAGAGGTAAACGCTTGCTAACCGCTTAATTTGCAGCTTCCAGGCGGTGAAAACCTCGCCACCAGACCAGCAGGTTAAGCACTGCAACCGTTGTTCCCGCCAGACAGACTCCCGTTCAGCCAGCATGTTGCCACGCTGAGGCTGAAATTAACGAACCTGCGGCGCCGCCAATAAAATAGCTGGTCATATAGCCTGCGGTGAGACGGTTACGGGCGTCTGGATGCAGGCGGTAAATCACCGTCTGGTTAGTGATGTGCACGCCCTGAACCGTCAGATCCAGCGCCAGGATGCCGACGATCAGCGCCAGCACCGACGCTTGTCCCAGCCAGATCGCCAGCCAGGAGAGTAAAAGAAGCGCAAGTCCCCAGCTGGTCGTGAGATGAGCGTGCCCTTTGTCCGCCAGACCGCCCGCCGGACGCGCGCCGAACGCCCCGGCGGCGCCAGCCAGACCAAACAGGCCGATGATACCTTCGGAGTAGCTGAAGGGCGGAGCCGCCAGCAAAAAGGCCATTGAGGTCCAGAGAATACTGAAGTTGGCAAACGTCAGACAGCCCAGCAGCGCGCGGGTGCGCAGCAATTTATCGTGGGTGAATAAGCGAAATACCGAACCGAGCAGCTGCGGATAGTTCAGATGCGTTTCTGGTTTCACTTTCGGCAGACCGCGCCACAGGGCGATGGCCATTAGCGCCATTAATAGCGAGGCGACCCAGAAAACGGTGCGCCAGCCGCCAAGGCCGGCGAGCAAGCCCGCCACCGTACGCGCCAGCAGGATCCCCAGCAGCAGCCCGCTCATAATAGTGCCGACCACCTTACCGCGCTTATCCGGCGTGGCGAGGGTCGCCGCCAGCGGCACCAGAATCTGGGCGACGACGGAGAACAGGCCGGTCAGCGCGGTGCCGAGAAGCATCATTGTCAGCGACTGGCTGCTGGCGGTGATCAGCATGCCGCCAGCAGCCAGCAGGGTCATCAGGACAATAAGCGCCCGGCGCTCAAACATATCGCCAAGCGGCACCAGCAACAGCAGCCCCGCGGCATAGCCTGTCTGAGCGGCCGTGACGATAAATCCCGCAGCGCTGGCGGAAAGGGAGAAGTTATTGGCGATGGTGTCGAGCAGCGGCTGCGCGTAATAGTTGCTGGCGACCGCCAGTCCGGTTGCCACAGACATCAGCATTGTCAGCGCCGGGCTAAGCCCGTGAGAGGTTTTTGTCATTATATTTGCAATCGTGATTCAGGTGATGATTTCCAGGGGAATCAATAATAGCGGATGTTTATGGTATTGGGTGAGGGGCCGTGTGATGGATTGTGCGCAAGGAAAAAGGCCGGACGGGGCGTGGCGTCCCCCTCCGGCGTTAAAGGCAATTATTTCTGCGCGGCCAGCGCCTCTTTCACCCAGCCGTCAAACTGCTGCTGGTGGGCTTTGATCCAGCCGTCAACGTGCCCCTGCACGTCGGCTTCAGAGGCTTTGCCTGCGTGCATCATCGCATTCTGCGCGTTGATATCGGCCAGCGGCAGTTTCATGATGGCGAACAGTTTCGCTGCCGCCGGGTTTTTCTCCGCCCAGGCTTTATTGGCCACAATGTGCATGGTATTCACCGGGAAGCCGTAGTTCGCGCCGTTCGGCAGGCTGGTATCAATATCCTTCTGCTCGCCCGGCAGGGAAGAGAACGGCACCTGTAACCAGACCACATCTTTACCCGGCTTCATCACGTCGCTCACCCAGTATGGCGTCCAGGTGTAGTACAGAATCGGCTTGCCTTCTTTAAAACGGGTGATGGTGTCGGCCATCATCGCCGCGTAGTTACCGTGGCTGACCTCAACGGTTTTTTGCAGATCGAAGGCTTTATTCTGATGGTTAATCACCGCTTCACAGCCCCAGCCCGGCGAGCAGCCCATCATGTCGGCTTTGCCGTCGCCGTTGGTGTCAAAAATTTTGGCGATGTTGGGATCTTTCAGCTGCGCGATATTGGTGATGTTGTACTGTTCGGCGGTTTTTTTATCGATCAAATATCCCTGCGCCGCGCCGTTCACAAAAGTTCCTTCGCGGTAAAACTTGTTGTCTCCGCCCGCGGCGGCGTACATATCGTCATGCAGCGGCTGCCAGTTCACCGCGGTGAAGGTGGCGTCGCCAGAAGCGATAGAGGTATAGCCGACGTTGTAATCGACTTCGCTGGGTTTATTGACCGTGTAACCCAGCTTTTCCAGCGCCCGGCTGACCAGCAGCATCTGGAAGGTTTCTTCGGTGATGGTGCTCTGTACCGGCTGAACGGTAATGCCTTTACCCGGCAGGTCGGCAGCGAATGCGCTGGTGGCGACAAGGGTGGCAAACGCTGTGGTTATGAGGAATTTCTGTCGCATCGTTGTTCCTTTAATTACAGAGGGATGTCATCGGCATGGCCCGGCAGGCATAGCGCCACCGGGCAACGGATGATTTACTTAACGAAAGGGCGGGTTAGCAGCCCGACCGGACCGGTGGTATACCAGCGACGATTGCCCTTGCTGCGCGAGTCGCGGCCCACGGCCTGGGTCAGGCGGTCCAGAATGATGGCGAGGATCACTATGCCAACCCCGCCGACGGTCGCCAGTCCCATATCGAGACGGCCAATACCGCGCAGCACCATCTGACCCAGTCCGCCGACGGCGATCATTGAGGCGATCACCACCATTGACAGCGCCAGCATCAGCGTCTGGTTGACGCCCGCCATAATGGTTGGCATCGCCAGCGGCAACTGCACTTTAAACAGCATCTGCCGCGGGCTGGCGCCGAAGGAGCGCGACGCTTCAATCAGATCCGCCGGCACCTGGTTAATCCCCAGAATGGTCAGACGGACAATCGGTGGCAGCGCAAAGATAATGGTCACCACCACGCCCGGCACGTTGCCGATACCGAACAGCATCACAATCGGTACCAGGTAAACGAACGCGGGCGTGGTCTGCATGGCATCGAGCAGCGGGCGGACGATTTTCGCCGCGCGCGGGCTGCGCGCCAGCCAGATGCCCATCGGCAGGCCGATGACCACGCAGAACAGCAGGGCGGTCAGCACCAGCGCCAGGGTGATCATCGCCTGCGACCAGGCGCCAATCGCGCCAATGGCGATCAGCGAGACAAGCGTCGCCACGCCCATGCCGACCCCGGAGATCTGCCAGGCGAGCAGCGCGAAAACGATAATCGCCACCGGCGCAGGCATCCCCAACAGCAGCTGCTGGAAGCCGTTAAGAATGTAATCCACCGGGACGCGAATCCCCTGGAAAACGGGACGGAAATGGGCAACCACCCAGTCGATGCCGTCAGTGACCCAGCTGTCGAGCGGGATCAGCGTCTTATGGAACGGGTCCAGAATATTGAAATGCTCTGGCGCCGGCGCAGGAGCGCTGGTCAGCCAGTCTGCGCTGCCGTCGGTCGGCGTGCCGGCCGCCGTACCCCAGGCGTCAGCGGAACGGGCGGCGCTATCGGCCGCCGGTGCGGTATCCCACGGATTGGATTGATCAGCCATTGTTTGCCCCCTCGCGATCTAAAGCCTGTAACAGCATGCGTTTTGAGATAATGCCGACATACTGTTGTTCCTCATCGACTACCGGCACCGCGCAGGGCGCCTGACCGACATGGGAGAGCAGTTCGCTCAGTGGGGTTTGCGCGTCGACCGCCAGCGGTTCGTCGATCAACGCGCCGTCAATCCCCTGGGCCTGGCTTAATGCAGTTTTTAATGAGTCGATGGACACGACGCCGACATATTTATTTCCGCGCTCAATGACGTAGCCATATTCCCGGTCTTCGTCCTGCAATAATTTCAGCGCAGAACGCGGACCGAATCCCGGCGTTTTACGAATCAGCCCCACCGGGCTGCGGCGGGCGATATCTTTAGCGCTGAATACCTGGCTAATATCAACGCCGCGGAAGAAGGTGCGCACATAATCGTTGGCCGGACTATTCAGTATTTCATCCGGCGTACCGACCTGTACCACTTCGCCATTTTGCATAATGGCGATACGGTCGCCAATACGCATAGCCTCGTCGAGATCGTGGGAAATAAAGACGATGGTGCGCTGATGTTTCGCCTGCAGTTTTACCAGTTCATCCTGCATCTCGGTACGAATTAATGGATCGAGCGCCGAGAAGGCCTCGTCCATTAATAAAATATCAGGATTAATGGCTAATGCGCGGGCAAGGCCGACACGCTGTCGCATCCCGCCGGAAAGTTCATCCGGATATGCCTGCGCATAATTTTCCAGACCGACCTGACGTAAGGCGTCCAGCGCTTTTTCCCGGCGCTCTTCCGCGGCGATGCCGGCTAATTCCATGCCGAATGCCGTATTATCCAGGACGGTCATATGCGGCATTAAGGCAAAGGACTGAAAGACCATCGCAATCTTCTTCCTGCGCACCTCGCGGAGCTCAGCGTCGGATATTTTGGCAATATCGACGCCGTCGATCAGCACCTGCCCGCGGGTGGGTTCAATCAGGCGATTGAGAAGGCGTACCATTGTGGACTTACCCGATCCGGATAATCCCATGATGACAAAAATCTCGCCTTCTTCAATGGCCAGACTGGCGTTTTTCACGCCAAGCGACAGCCCGGTTTTTTCCAGTATTTGCTCTTTTGAAAATCCTTTTTCAATATATTTAAAGGCACGTTGCGGATGCTCGCCAAATACCTTATAGAGATTCTTAACTTCTAATTTAATTGCCATGCAATAGAATATTTCCCGTTATTTATTTATGTCGATATGATACCCAAAAGTAATAGTTACCTTTTTCTACCCTAACATAATGAGAATTTGAGACAACCCTGAATGTGAATTTCAGCGGAATATATGGAGGAGAGATCTGGCCGAATTTCCCGTGACAGAAGGGCTGAGCGCCAGTGCGCCCGCGGTAATATTTTTTGTAAAAAACACAAAAATTACGCCTAAATTGCGGAAATTCAGGCGAATAAACCCACTACGAATGAGTGTAGTCCACTTACGGATATTTGTGTGATAAAAACGTGATCGGCTTAAAATAATAACCCGACAAGCGTAAGGATATTTACCCTGTCATTAACGTTAAAAGTTCCAGTCCTCATCTTCCGTTTCGACGGCTTTTCCCATCACATAAGACGAACCCGAGCCGGAGAAGAAATCGTGGTTTTCGTCAGCATTTGGCGACAGCGCGGCAAGGATTGCCGGATTAACCTCCGCCATCTCCGCCGGAAACAGCGCTTCATAACCCAGGTTCATCATCGCCTTATTCGCGTTGTAACAGAGAAAGGCTTGCACATCCTCCGCGTGGCCGGTGTCGGCATACAGTTCTTCGGTATAGCGCACTTCGTTATCGTAGAGTTCCATCAGCAGATCGAGCGCGAAATTTTTGAGATCTTCGCGGGCGGCGTCGGGAAGTTTTTCCATTCCTTTCTGGTATTTATAGCCGATGTAGTAGCCATGCACCGCTTCGTCGCGGATGATCAGGCGGATCAGATCGGCGGTGTTGGTCAGCTTACCGCGGCTGGAAAAATACATCGGCAGCCAGAAGCCGGAATAGAACAAAAAGGATTCCAGAAACACGCTGGCGATCTTCTTCTTCAGCGGTTCGTCGCTGGCGTAATGCGCCAGAATAATCTGCGCTTTACGCTGTAGCGGCGCGTTTTCTTCGCTCCAGGCGTAGGCGGCATCGACATCTCTGGTCTGACAGAGCGTTGAGAAAATAGAGCTGTAGGAGCGGGCGTGTACCGCTTCCATAAAGCTGATATTCGACAGCACCGCCTCTTCGTGCGGCGTTAGCGCATCGGCCATCAGCGACGGCGCGCCGGCGATGTTCTGAATCGTATCGAGCAGCGTCAGGCCGGTAAATACGCGGATAGTCAGCTGCTGTTCAGCCGCATTGAGGCTCTGCCACGCCGGAATATCATTCGATAACGGCACTTTTTCCGGCAGCCAGAAGTTGCTGGTCAGGCGGTTCCAGACTTCCAGGTCCTTATCGTCCTGAATCTTGTTCCAGTTGATGGCGCTCACGCGTGATAATGTCATTCCGCTCTCCTTACAGTGCGCACGAGACGCAACCTTCAATTTCTGTACCTTCCAGCGCTAACTGGCGCAGCCGGATGTAGTACAACGTTTTTATCCCCTTGCGCCAGGCGTAAATCTGCGCCCGGTTGATGTCGCGGGTGGTGGCGGTGTCCGGGAAAAACAGCGTCAGTGACAGCCCCTGATCGACGTGGCGCGTCGCTTCGGCGTAGGTGTCGATGATTTTTTGCGGACCGATTTCGTACGCATCCTGATACATGTCCAGATTTTCATTGGTCATAAACGGCGCAGGGTAATAAACGCGGCCGGTTTTTCCCTCTTTGCGGATCTCCACCTTCGAGACAATCGGATGAATACTGGAGGTCGCATGATTGATATAGGAGATCGACCCGGTTGGCGGCACCGCCTGCAAATTCTGGTTATAGATGCCGTAGCGCATCACGTCATCGCGCAGCTGTCGCCACATTTCCCGCGTGGGGAGCGTAATGCCGCTGCGGGCGAACAGGGCGCGCACCTTTTCCGTTTTCGGCTGCCAGTCGCCTTGCAGATACTGGCTGAAATACTCACCGCTGGCGTAGCGCGACTGTTTAAAACCGGCGAAGGCCTGACCACGCTCGCGCGCCAGCTTCATTGAGGTGTTCAGCGCATGCCAGGTGATGGTGTAAAAATAGAGGTTGGTGAAGTCCAGCCCCTCCGGCGATCCGTAGGCGATGCCTTCCCGCGCCAGATAGCCGTGCAGGTTCATCTGCCCAAGCCCGATTGCATGGGAAGCGGCGTTACCCGCCTCAATGGAGGGAACGCTACGGATATGGCTCATATCGGACACCGCCGTCAGGCCGCGAATCGCCGTTTCCACGGTGCGGCCAAAGTCCGGCGAATCCATCGTATGAGCGATATTCAGCGAGCCGAGGTTGCAGGAGATATCGTGTCCCGTCTGCGCGTAGTCGAGATTATCGTCATACGTGGAGGCGCTGTTGACCTGCAAAATCTCCGAGCACAGGTTGCTCATATTGATGCGCCCGGCAACCGGACTGGCGCGGTTCACCGTATCTTCAAACATGATGTACGGATAGCCGGACTCGAACTGGATTTCCGCCAGCCGCTGGAAGAAGTCGCGGGCGTTGATGTATTTTTTGCGCACCCGCGCATCGGCAACCAGTTGATCATAAAGGTCGCTGACCGCAATATCGCCAAACGGCTTGCCGTAAATCCGCTCCACGTCATAGGGGGAAAAGAGCGCCATCTGCGCATTCTCTTTTGCCAGCCGGAAGGTGACGTCCGGGATAACGACGCCGAGCGACAGCGTTTTAATGCGGATCTTCTCATCGGCATTTTCGCGTTTGGTATCGAGGAAACGCAGAATATCCGGATGATGGGCGTGCAGATATACCGCTCCCGCCCCCTGGCGCGCGCCGAGCTGGTTGGCGTAGGAAAAGGCGTCCTCCAGCATTTTCATCACCGGGATCACGCCGGAGGACTGGTTTTCGATGCGTTTAATCGGCGCGCCCGCTTCCCGCAGGTTAGAGAGCAGAAACGCCACGCCGCCGCCGCGTTTCGACAGCTGAAGCGCGGCGTTCACCGCCCGGCCAATCGACTCCATATTGTCTTCAATACGCAGCAGGAAGCAGGAAACCAGTTCGCCGCGCTGCTGTTTGCCGCAGTTTAAAAAGGTAGGCGTGGCAGGCTGGAAGCGACCGGCGAGGATCTCATCGGTTAACTGTCTCGCCAGCGTTTCATCTCCACGAGCGAGGGTCAGCGCCACCATTACCACCCGGTCCTCAAAATCTTCCAGATAGCGTTTGCCATCAAAAGTTTTCAGCGTGTAGCTGGTGTAAAACTTCCAGGCGCCGAGGAAGGTCTGGAAGCGAAAGCCGCTGGCGTGCGCGTGGGCGAACAGATCGATGACGAAAGCGCGAGGGTAGCGGTTCAGCACGCTTTCGTCGTAATAGCCTTCGCGGACGAGGGTTTCAAGACGCGCCTGCTGGCTGCTGAACGTCACGCTGTGGGGACGAACGTGCGCGGCAAAAAAGGCATCCACCGCCTCTCTGTCCTTTTCAAACTGAATGCGGCCTGCTTTATCGTACAGGTTGAGCATCGCATTCAGCGCGTGATAATCCGGCGTTGCCTGCGCTACGCGTTCTGCGGTTGTCGTTGCCAAAATTCGCTTACTCCTTTTCGGACGTTTTCAATGTCGGCCGGTGTGCCCATCAGCTCAAAACGGTAAAGCCAGGGGACGGCGCATTTTTCGGCGATCACCGCGCCTGCGCGACCGTAGGCCTCACCGAAGTTACGATTGCCCGAGGCAATCACGCCGCGGATCAGCGCCCGGTTGTGTTCATCATTTAAAAAACGGATCACCTGTCGCGGCACCGCGCCAGCCGTACCGCCACCGCCGTAAGAGGGCACCAGTAAAATGTACGGCTCGTCTACCCGCAGGCGTTTGCGCTCATCAAGCGGAATGCGGAGCGCGGGCAACCCCAGACGCTGCACAAAACGATGCGTGTTTTCGGAGCTGCTGGAGAAATAGACGAGCGGGTTCATGCCCTGGCCACGCGAGGTTCGACAGGCAAGCGGTTGATCATGTCCGGGCGGAATCCTGACCAGCTGATATCTCCGGCAATCACGACCGGCAGCTGGCGAAAACCCCGGGCGCGCAGCGTCTCTGCCGCTTCCGGCAACAGATCGACATTCACCGTCTCAAATTCAAAACCGCGGCTTTCCAGCGCCCGTCTGGTCGCGTGGCACTGAACACAGTCATTGCGAGTGTAAATAATAATGCGCATGATTCGTATTTCCATTTAGAATGAAAAGAACGGCGCGAAATGACGCGTCGGGTTAGGTATGTGCTGATACAGGGAATACTAGATGTAGTTGGTTTAAGTTTCAACCATACAAGATATGGGAATTTCCGATTAATAATGCGTCTGTTGAGAAGCTCAACGGGAAGGGGGCCGTGCGGCGTTAAGAACACCGGGCCCTTGCCCGGCATGAAGTGGAGGCAGTGAAATGCCGGATAAGCGCAAGCGCCATCCGGCATCGGTGTTGTTAGCGACGCAGGCTCAACAGCGCGCCAACGAAAATGCCGACGGCCGCCGCCGTCCCTACGCTACACCACGGTTTTTCGCGCACGAAGGTATCGGCGCAGCCTACCGCGTCCCGTGCCGCTTGCGACATGCGCGTGCGGCCCTGCATGCGTGCGCGGGTTTCTTTCAGCAGCGCCTGCGCTTTGCGACGTGCGGTTTCCGCTTCGTCCTTCGCATCGCTTCCCCATGACTTCAGTACGGCTTCCAGGCTGTCTGCTAACTGGTTGACGTCATTGTGAATGTCCTGCACGCCTTCATCGACATCGTTGCGGTTCGGTCTGTTAAACATATGATCCTCCAGTGATTTCGCTATCGCTATTCAGTTTAGTTCATATTTTTAACTTCTGAGACGCATCACGGCGTTCGCGCGTGTTTATGGACTTTTCTGAAAGCGTTGCTAATGCTGAATCAGGTAAGGTAAGCCCGCAGTAAAAGAGAATGAGGAAAAAATATGTATTTACGACCTGACGAGGTGGCGCGCGTACTTGAAAAAGTGGGGTTTACCGTCGATGTGGTGACACAGAAAGCGTACGGTTATCGACGTGGCGAAAATTATGTCTATGTGAATCGCGAAGCGCGCATGGGACGGACGGCGCTGGTGATTCATCCTACCCTGAAGGAGCGCAGCTCATCGCTGGCGGAACCCGCCTCAGAAATTAAAACCTGCGATCATTATCAGCACTTCCCGCTTTATCTGGCCGGCAGTACTCACGAACATTACGGTATTCCGCACGGCTTCAGTTCACGCATTGCCCTTGAGCGCTATTTAAATGGTCTGTTCGGCGAAGCGCAATGACAAAGCGGCTGGCACTGCCAGTCGCCTGTCGTGTTACGCTTTGACCTGTTGATAACGGCTGACCTTAAACAGACGGCGGCAGTAGTCAAGAAAATAGCCGTACACTGCGCCCATCAGCATCGATACCACAATATTCGAGCTGACCGCGGCGGTAATCTGGTGCCAGTCTGCGCCGACCGTCAGCAGGATTGCGACGTAAACGGGGGACTGGAAGGTCACATAAGCCAGCACATCCGCCAGGTTTTTCGCCCAGCCCGCGGCGCTTACCCTGCGCGCGCCTTTCATAATTAGATCGCGATACATGCCGTATGGCCAGGCAATCAGGATATTGACCGGAATGGCGACCAGGCGGGAAGAAAGGGATTGTTCGAAAGTCATTCCGGAAAGAAAAACCTCGATCAGCATATTCACGACAGAACAATAAACAACCATCGCAAACGTATCTGCAACTGCATGACGCAAGCGTGACTGCGGTGAGAACATGCTAATGCTCCTTTTAAAAAGGGGAAAATCGGCGTAAATCGCGATTTTGATAGTGTTTTAGGTTGCTGTTTTCGCTTTGTTATAGGTTATATGTCTGCATTGTAACTATCAACTAGTTAAATCTTTTTATTTTTACGCATTTTGTCGATAAAATACTCTGCGACAGCCTGTCGGATGGAGTCTGCGGAATTTTCGTTGTCAAATGGAGGAAAACTACCATAAATCAAAGGGTTGTTTTTCTGAACGGCGCAGAGAACAACGCTGCGGCGCCTGCCGCGCGCAACCGGTCGGTTGGGCGTCCTTCAGCCTATATATCAGCGGGCGTGAAAATTAGCGTGAATATTATTTATAGTACCCGCCGCAATATATCCACGGCCACGATCCGGGCAATTCCCGTACAATTTCATTGAGTCTGGAAATTGATTTTATAATCGAATACACTACCCGGCGTAATACAAATTTTTAGCGTTATAAGGTTTTAATTATTATGAATGTGATGTTACAGAACTTAAATAATATTCGGACACTACGCGCAATGGCTCGCGAGTTCTCCATTGACGTCCTTGAAGAAATGCTTGAGAAATTCAGGGTCGTCACTAAAGAAAGACGTGAAGAAGAAGAACAGTTACAGCGTGAGCGCATGGAACAGCAGGAGAAAATTAAAACCTGGGTGGAAATGCTGAAGGCGGACGGTATTAACCCGGAAGAGTTATTTTCCAGTGAAACAACGAAAGCGCGGACCGGGAAAAAACGTCAGCCGCGTCCGGCGAAATATCGTTTCACCGATGTGAATGGCGAAACCAAAACCTGGACCGGTCAGGGCCGTACGCCAAAACCGATCGCCAGAGCGCTGGCTGAAGGAAAATCTCTCGACGATTTCCTGATCTAATCACCCGGGCGGTGAGGTTATCCTCACCGCATATTTTACGGCGTTTGTTATGCGCGGCGGTTCCACGGCATTTTGTCGAGCAGACGCGCCATCCCGCAAAAACCGGTAATGCCTGCCAGTATTAGCCCCGCTCCGACAAAACCGCTCAGCAGGAAGAAGCCGCTGTTGACGGCATAGCCCAGCGCTACGCCAGCCAGCGTCAGCCCGCCTACGGCAATCTGCACCTGACGTATCAGCGGCAGCGGCTGCGTTTTATCTTCCGCGGTGGGGAATCCCACGCTTTTCCAGCCTTCAATCCCGCCTTCCAGCAGCCAGACTTCTGCCGGCGCCGCAATGGCCGCAAGTTTCGCCGCATTGTTTTGCGTGCGTTTGCCTGCCTGACAGTGAAAGATAATCTGTTCGCCCCGGAGACTGGCCGGTAAACCGTCCTGTTCCAGCGCCGTCAGCGGCGCAAGGTGCGCCTGGGGAATGTGTTCGCGCAGGTATTCGTCGGCATCGCGAATATCAATCAGCTTCGCGCCTTGCGCAATGCGGTCGTGCGCCTCGCGCGCGGAAATCGTCATCCCGGTCATGTTTACTCCTTATGGACAATATACGGTTTTTAATGTGGCGATAAGGGCATTCACCGCCGCATTTTTGATGGAATAGAGGATGCGCTGCGCATCGCGTCGGCTCTCAATCAGCCCCTCTTCGCGCATTCGCGCCAGATGCTGGGAAGTGGCGGAAGGGCTTAGCCCGGTGATTTTCGCCAGTTCTCCGGCGCTGGTGCCCGGCGAACCGCAGAGCATACAGAGAATCAGCAGCCGCTTCGGGTGACTCATCGCTTTAAGCAGAGTGGCCGCCTGTTCTGCGCTGGCCTGTAGCTGTTCAAGTTCGTTCATATCTGTTTTAGAGTTTGCTAAATTAAGTAAATCCTAAACTAGTGGCGCGCATAAGGCCAGTGTAAAGAGCGTAAAAGAGGGTAAAAGCGAAGAGAGAAACTGGCGTCTTAACGTAAAATTACTATGCTTAGAGATAAATTCTCTTTTTTAAACAATAAGTAATTTTGCTTGTATGGAGAGTATATGGGTTTCTGGAGAGTGGTTTTTACGATAATACTGCCGCCGCTTGGCGTACTGTTAGGTAAAGGATTTGGCTGGGCGTTTATTCTGAATATCGTGCTGACCTTACTGGGCTATATCCCGGGTCTGATTCATGCCTTCTGGGTGCAAACCCGCAATTAAGTTTTTTCTTAATTCATTACGCGGCCCGATAGCATTCAGCTATTCGGGCCAGCTTCAAATTGCCTTTCAGAAATTTTAAGTAAAACTTTCTGCTACACTTCGGATGTGTTTATTGTAAACAGTCGAGGTGAATATGGGACTTTTCAACTTTGTAAAAGACGCGGGTGAAAAACTTTGGGATGCGGTAACCGGCAATCACGATAAAGACGATCTGGCGAAAAAAGTGCAGGATCATCTGAACAAAACCGGTATTCCCGACGCCGATAAAGTGAATGTACAAATTGCCGACGGTAAGGCGACGGTGACCGGCGACGGTTTAAGCCAGGAAGCGAAAGAAAAAATTCTGGTGGCGGTCGGCAACATTTCCGGTATCGGCAGCGTGGACGATCAGGTGAAAACCTCTGCACCCGCCAGCGAAAGCCAGTTCTACACGGTAAAATCGGGCGATACCCTGAGCGCCATCTCGAAACAGGTTTACGGTAATGCCAACCTGTATAATAAAATCTTTGAAGCGAATAAGCCGATGCTGCAAAGTCCGGATAAAATTTATCCGGGTCAGGTACTGCGTATTCCGGAGGAATAATCGCTTTCAGGATCTCCTCCCGGCAGCTTGCCTGCGGGAGCATCTGAACCGGCGTCAGCCTGCGCTGGCGCATTAACTCACTGGCGCGCGTGGCATTGCGCGCCAGAATTGCCGCTCATTTCTCTTCTCCCATCTCCCCATCAGATAAATCAGTAGCGTGCTGTTCTCACAGGCTGCGGCATAAAAGGTTTGAGGGATCTGGCGCTTAGCCTACACTAACGCCGTTTATGGCGTGACACAGCAGAGCCGGGAGCGGAGATTAACGTAATGATGAAAACCCTTTTTCGCCGGGTGAAGTGGATGAGTGCCGGGCTGATGGTGCTGCTTAAACACGTCTCGCTTACGCTGCTGGCGGTGCTTATTATCTTTATCGGCGTGCGGGTTTATCAGAGCGAACGTGGTCCCGATCTCCAGCTCTGGCACACCTGGCGCGGCGACGAAATGTCCGTGAAGGCGCTGAATAAGGCCACGTTCGCTCAGTACCAGGCGCGTGAGGAGCGCCTGTTCAGCGCGTTGAAAACACAGATTGGCGATAAGCTCGCTGAAGAGGAACAGACGCCGATCAACCGCTACTGGCCCGGAAGCCGGGTTTATCCGCCGCAATTTACTCCGAACTGGAACCGCTCGTTCGTCCTGATGCCGCAGGGCGCACCGCGCGGCGCGGTGGTGATGCTGCACGGGTTAACCGACTCGCCCTACAGCCTGAAATATGTGGCGCAGCGCTACCAGCAGTGGGGATTTATCGTGGTGGCGCCGCGTCTGCCCGGACACGGCACCGCTCCCGGCGCGCTGACGAAGGTGACGTGGCAGGAGTGGCTGGCCGTAACGCGGCTGGCGGTGCGGGAAGCGACGCGGCTGGGGGGAGATAAGCTGCCGCTGCACCTGGTGGGCTACTCCAACGGCGGGGCGCTGGCGCTGAAATACACCCTCGACAGTCTGGATGACGCCACCCTGCGCCGCCCCCGACAGCTGGTGCTGTTGTCGCCGATGATTGGCGTTACCGCCTTCGCCCGCTTTGCCGGGCTGGCCGGACTGCCGGCGCTGTTTCCCGCCTTTGCCAAAGCCGCCTGGCTTAACGTGTCGCCGGAATATAACCCTTTCAAATACAACTCCTTTCCGGTTAACGCGGCGCGCCAGTCGTACCTGCTGACCCGCGCGCTGCAAAAGCAGGTTGCCGACGATGCGCAGCGTAACCGGCTGAACGCATTACCGCCGGTGCTGTCCTTCCAGTCGGTGATGGATTCCACCGTCAGCACCCGTGCGGTGGTCACTTCGCTGTATCGCTATCTGCCGGCTAACGGTAGCGAGCTGGTGCTGTTCGATATCAATCAGGCCGCCAGCCTGCGTCCGCTGCTGCGTTCTTCCTCTTATACCGCCGCCGCTACGCTGCAGCCGCCAGCGCCGCGCGCCTATCGCGCCACGGTGATCACCAACGCCGCGGCGGATACGCTGGCGGTGGTGGCGCGCGATACGCCAGCCGGAAAACAGGAAGAACGGGCTCAGCCGCTGCGCGAAGCCTGGCCGCAGGAGATGTATTCGCTGTCGCATGTGGCGGTGCCGTTTCCCGTCAACGACGCCCTGTACGGGCTACAGCCGGATGAACCGGAGCGCTACGGCTTGAGTATCGGCACCATTGCGCTGCGCGGAGAAACTTCCACGCTGCTGGTGGGATTAGATAGCTTAATGCGCGTCACCTCGAATCCGTTCTTCGGTTATCTGGAAGAACGGATCGAGGCGGTTGCCGTCTCCGGCAGGGATTAGCCGACGTCAGCCTGCGGCTTAGCCTGGCGCTTACGGATGATGCGCAACAGCGGCGGGATAACAATCACCGCGATCGCCATGGCCAGCAGGGTTCTGGTGACGCCGCTTTCCCACAGAATCGCCATATTGCCGTTGCTGATGGACAGCGCACGGCGCAGGTTCTGCTCCAGCATTTCGCCGAGCACAAAGCCTAAGATCAGCGGCGACATCGGGAAGTGCATTTTGCGCAGTATGTAGCCCAGCACGCCGAGCGCCACCATCAGTACCAGATCGAAGGTGGTGCTGTGCACCGCATACACGCCGACCGCGGAGACGGCGGCGATGGCGGGCACGAGGAACCACAGCGGAATGGTCAGCATCCGGGTGAACAGGCCGATCAGCGGAATGTTCATCACCAGCAGCATCACGTTGGCGATCAGCAGCGCGGCGATAAGCCCCCAGACGATATCCGGCTGTTCGGTAAACATCGCCGGACCGGGCGTGATGTTATACAGCGTCAGTGCGCCCATCATTACCGCCGTGGTGCCGGAGCCGGGAACGCCCAGCGTCAGCATCGGGATAAACGAGCCGCAGGCCGAGGCGTTATTCGCCGCTTCCGGCGCCGCCACCCCGCGAATATCGCCTTTACCAAAGCTGTCGCTGTTGCCGCTGATCTTCTTCTCGGTCATGTAGGTGATGGCGCTGGCAATCGTCGCCCCCGCGCCGGGCAGCACGCCGACGAAGAAGCCAATGACCGATGAGCGCAGGGTGGCGCCGATGCACTGCGTACCCTCTTTGGCGTTGAACAACATTCGTCCGGTCTTACGCACCAGCTTTTGTCCGCTGCTGGTGTGCTCCAGCATCAGCAGGATTTCAGACACCGAGAACAGGCCGATGACTACCACGATAAACTGCACGCCGTCGGAGAGGTGGACGCTGTCGAAGGTGAAACGGTAAACGCCGGTGTTGGCGTCAACGCCGACGGTGGCAAGCCCCAGGCCGATCAGCGCGGCGAGAAACGATTTCAGCGGATTTTGCGCCATCATGCTGCCGAGGCAGGCGATGGCGAACACCATCAGCGCAAAATACTCCGCCGGACCAAAGGCCAGCGACCACTGCGCCAGCAGCGGCGCGAACAGAATGATTCCGCCGATGGCGATCAGCGAGCCAAAGAACGAACTGACCGCGGAGATAGAGAGCGCGACGCCGCCGCGCCCCTGCTGCGCCATCGGGTAGCCGTCGAGCGCGGTCATGATCGCCGCCGCGTCGCCGGGCACATTCAATAAAATTGATGAGATGCGCCCGCCGTACTCACAGCCGATATAGACGGTCGCCAGCAGGATCAGCGCCGACTCCGCAGGCAGATGCAGGGCGAACGCCAGCGGCAGTAAAATGGCTACGCCGTTGATGGGGCCCAGCCCCGGCAGCAGGCCGACGATGGTGCCGACGAAGCAGCCGATCAGTGCGATCAGCAGGTTTTCCGGGGTCATCGCCACCGCAAAACCCTGAGAAAGATATATCCAGGTATCCATCATTTCTCCTAACTCAGCCAGGCGCCGAGCGGTAAAGTGACGTCAAGCAGGCGGTCAAAGGCGTACCACAGGACAACGCCCAGTATCACGCCGGAGATTGCCGCCGCTGGCAGGGTGGCGCCGAACAGAATGCCGATCGTCAGCGTCAGAATCGCGGTGGCGACGGGAAAGCCCAGCCACTCAAAGCCCCAGGCGTACATCAGCAGGACGATCACCATCGTTAACAGCTTTTGCAGCACCTGCCGGTGCGGCCACTCGACCACGTCCGGGTGGCGCAGCAGCATTGTCAGCGCGCACAGCGCCATCAGCCCGATAATCCCCAGCGGAAACGGGCGTGGTCCAACCGGTTCATAGCTGTATTCACTCTGAATTTGCCAGGCGATAAACAGCCCGGCGATACAGAGCAGCAGCCAGATGCCGGCGAAGATACGATCGCTCATAGTGGCCTCCGCGATTACTTAGCCAGGCCAAAGGCTTTCGCCTGATCCCGATAACCGGCGACCTGCTTTTTGACATATTCATCAAGTGCCTGGCCGGTCATATTGAATTCAAACAGGCCGCGCAGATCGCGCTGCTTTTTAAATTCTGCGGTCTGCTGGAGCTTTTCGAACGCCTGCACCCACCACTGATACTCGGCATCGCTGACTTTCGGGCCAACGTAGAAGCCGCGGATGATCGGCCAGACCAGGTCATAGCCCTGCTCTTTGGCGGTCGGCACGTTGGCTAACTGTCCCGGCAGGCGGTTTTCAGAAAACACGGCAAGGACGCGGATTTTGTCGCCGCTCAGGTACGGCACCATTTCGCTGAGATCGCCGGAGACCACCTGCACATGGTTGCCCATCAGCGCGGTAACCGGTTCGCCGCCGCCCTCAAAGGCGACATAGCGCATCTTATGCGGGTCGACACGGGCTTTCTCTGCCAGCAGCGCCGCTTTCATCCAGTCCTGGCTGCCGATCGACGCGCCTGCGCCGATCACCACGCTGTTGGGATCTTTTTCCATCGCGGTGAGCAGATCTTTCAGCGACTTCCACGGCGAGTCGGCGCGCACGGCGATCATTCCGTAGTCGGTGCCGACCGTCGCCAGCCAGCGCACGTCATTGACGTTGTAGCGACCAAATTTGCCCTGCGACAGATTCAGCAGCGAGCCGCCGGAGAAAGCGACCACCGTACCCGGTTCCGCCGGACGCTGGGCGACGATGGCGTTATAGGCGACCGCGCCGACGCCGCCGGGCATATAGGTCACGCGGATCGGTTGCGCGATTGTTAAAACATTAACCTTTCATTTCCCTTTCAATGCGGCAGAAACTTTACAGGATGTGATATGCGTCTCTTATTGGCGGAAGATAACCGTGAGCTGGCTCACTGGCTGGAAAAAGCGCTGGTGCAGAACGGATTCGCCGTGGACTGCGTGTTCGACGGGCTGGCTGCCGATCACCTGTTGCATAGCGAGAGTTACGCGCTGGCGGTGCTGGATATCAATATGCCCGGCATCGACGGACTTGAGGTGGTACAGCGTCTGCGCAAGCGGGGACAGACGCTGCCGGTGCTGCTGTTGACCGCGCGCAGCGCGGTGGCCGATCGGGTAAAGGGGCTGAACGCGGGCGCCGATGACTATCTGCCGAAACCCTTTGAGCTGGAGGAGCTGGACGCCCGGCTGCGCGCCCTGCTGCGGCGCAGCGCGGGGCAGGTGCAGGAGCTTCAGCAGCTGGGCGATCTCGCGTTTCATGACGAAGGCTATTTTTTGCTTCAGCAGCAGCCGCTGGCGCTCACCCCGCGGGAGCTGGCGCTGTTGACGGTGTTGATGTACCGCCGGACGCGCCCGGTTTCGCGCCAACAGCTGTTTGAACAGGTATTCAGCCTCAATGACGAAGTGAGTCCGGAGAGCATCGAGCTCTATATCCATCGCCTGCGCAAAAAACTGCACGGCAGCAATGTGCGGATCACGACGCTGCGTGGCCTGGGCTACCTGCTGGAGCGCAGTGATGAGGTGGGCTAAACCGCAGTCGCTGTACCTGCAACTGCTGCTGTTTTTAGGCTTGCCGCTGCTGTTGCTGTGGGGGCTTTCCGCGTTCAACAGCTATGTCAGCGCCCTGCAGGCGGCGACCCAGGCTTACGATCGCACGCTGCTCTCTTCCGCCAGGACGGTGGCGGAACGGCTGGAGGTGCGTAACGGCAGGCTGGCGGTGGACGTCCCCTGGGTGGTGCTGGACAGCTTTGAGCTGAACATGAACGACCGGCTCTATTATAAGGTGGTGGACCCGGCGGGGCGGGTCATCTCCGGCTATGACGACATGCCCGCCATGCCGCCTTCCACCTCGCGAACGCAGCTCTATCCGGCGCTGGCGTGGTTCTATCACACCCAGTACCGGGGCCAGGCGATCCGCGTTGCGCGCCTGCTGCAGCCGGTCAATGAGGGCGGCATCGTCGGGATGGCGGAAATTTATGTCGCCGAAACGCTCCAGTCCCGGCGCTATCTGGCGGGCCAGCTGCTGTTTTCGTCTTGGGTCTCCCAGGGACTGCTGGTTCTGCTGACGCTGGTGCTGGTCGGCTGGTTATTGCGCCGGGTGCTGAAGCCGATGCGTCAGCTCTCTTCGCTGATGGTGCGCCGGGAGCCGGAGCTGTTAACGCCGTTGCCGGAACTGCTGCCGTGGTCGGAGACGCGTCTGCTGATTGTGGCATTTAACCGCTATCTCGATCGTCTGCGCGTGTTGATCTCGCGACAGGAGCGCTTCAGCGCCGATGCCTCCCATCAGCTGAAAACGCCGCTGGCGGTGCTGAAAACCCAGGCGGCGGTGGCGCTGGCAAGCCGACAGCCGCAGCAGTGGTATGAGAGTTTACAGGCGATGAGCGCCACGCTGGATAACACGATTCTGTTAACCGAACGGCTGTTGCAGCTTTCCGCGGTGAAGCGCAAAGAGCAGGGCGAGCGGCAATTTTTACCCGTGAATCTGTTTGCGCTGGTGCAGGAAAGTTGTTTTACTCGCCTTGCGCAGGCGCGCAGTAAAAATATCGACCTGGGCTATGAGGGCGTACAGGAGTCGATATGGATCGCCGGCGATGAGCTGCTGCTTGGCGAGCTGTGCGGCAATCTGCTGGATAATGCGCTGAAATATACGCCGCCTCAGGGAACGGTAACGGCAAGGCTCGAACGGGATGGCGAGGCCGTGACGCTGATAGTGGAAGACAGCGGGCCGGGGATTGAGGACCAGCAGATCCCGCAGGCGCTGCTGCCGTTTCACCGCCTTGACAACGTTGGTCAGCAGGCGGGAGCGGGCATCGGTCTGGCGCTGGTCAACGATATCGCGCGCCTGCACCGCACGCATCCGCAGCTCTCACGCAGCGAGGCGTTGGGCGGGCTCAGCGTGAGGGTGCGGTTTTTAATTATGACGCAGTAACCTTCCTTTTGCCGGATGACGGGGTAAGCGTCTTTCGTTCTGCAAAAGGATTTAAATCCGGGCCTGAAAGCAAAAAAGCCGCAAGAGCGGCTTTATATTCAGGAAGAGATAAATGCTTACTCGCTGACTTTCCGCTCAACGGAAGCGGCGCCTTCTTTGGTCTTATTCCAGCCCTTTTCCGCGCCTTCTTTTGTGGCGTTCCAGCCTTTCTCCGTCCCTTCTTTGGTGCTGTGCCAGGCTTCCTGAGAGCCTTCGCTCACTTTGCTGCTCAGGTCGTTGCTGGAACCTTCAGCGGCGTGCTTCGCTTTCAGCTGCTGCTCTTCGCCCTGATTTTGCGCCTGATGCAGTTTTTCTTTGGCGGTATTGGCATTTTCATGCGCCGCGGCAACATCATTATCGGTAGCGTGTGTGGTTGCGGCAAAGACCGGGGAAGCCAGCAGAAGAGCAGATAAGGCGATCGTTGTTTTTTTCATAATATCCTCGCTTAACGTTATCAGTGATTCACGTTATTAAGCCTGGCAGCAGAACGAAGCGGCGGCTTTAGGATAAAACTGTAAGTGAAACGGATCGTCGCGGGAGGATCTGCGCCCGCGATTTTCGCAGGTGCACCGGATCGTCAGAAAACTGACAACGAAGAAACTGTCCGCTTTTTATTTAACCGGTCCCGCAATTTACGGGACCATATCTGGCAGGGGGGCTGATGCGCAAGAGCATAACCGGAACGGCGCATAGCGTCCGATAAACCGGGAAAGGTGTTGCAAATGGCGAAAGTTTGCACAAAACGATCACCCTATGTCGGCAGCTAAATACTGTTTTTTGCCGTAAGGGCAAACTTTTAACGCACATCTGATCGGCGACAGACAATATTCAGACTCGCTGTCCTCACTGCCTGGGCACGTAATTTTCTGTTTCATTTCGAGCCAGACAGATTTACGAAAAGTTGTGATGTTATAGACTTTAAGCTCAGAAAATTTACCATCAATATTGATCCCTGTTCCGGCTGGCACAATTGTCGCCCCTGGCGGAATGACAACATCACCTTCGTACCAGATCACAAGTTTTATCATCTTCATACTTACAATGCTGGAGAAAGCGATCCCTGTGCTTGGACACGCCAGCGTGTCGATAACTGTCCACTTCATGTTTACTCCAAAACACCAAAAATATATTCAGTCAAAATTGAGAAAAGGATTATTTTAGAAGGTAAATTAACTTTACAGATTATTCAAGTTGACGTAACTCATTGATTATGATCGTTTTTATTTTTCGCCCAGGAAAATTCCTTATATTTCATAAAGTAATCTAAAATAGCATTTTAGGAATAATACATATCTTTACAAATAGCTTGTTGGCGGGGTGCGTGTTTTTTGATCTTTTTATTAGAGATAAACATTGATTTAGCAATAAATATCACTCTGAAATTATATCCCTCACGGGATGATAACGGCTGTGAGAATTTACAATTAGATGCGCCGTGTTGTTGAGGTACTTAACCTGAGTGGCTTTGAGCGGCCCGGAGATAACCTGTAGTGAAAGGTCATACTCCTCCGGTAGTAGACTAAAAATATCACTTTGTCCAACCGGATTATGCCAGAAGGCAGAACTATCTCATTGGCGTAGTATAGTTCAATACTATTAGGCTCCTTATAATCCCGTGACCAGGGGAGAAGCGGAAATTAAACAAGGCAGAGTGTTTCTTAATAAACCTAAATGTTACAAGGTGTGTTTTAATTAGCATCGTTTTAGCTTATAGGAATTTTCCTGCCTCCGGACAGGTTTGCGTCAAAGGATTTTCCTCTTGCTTTCATCTATATAGGCAAGAATTAAACTTATGTGAAACGCTGCCGGGTTTATTTGAAGGCTTAATTGTTTAACACTTTTAATGAGTTTTCTTTGGCGTTGAATTAATGATGCCCTGTTATTCAGGAAGAATTTCAGGCAGTAAAATAACATTAAAAGGGGAAGCGATGCCTCTGAGAGAGGTTTGTTTATGGGGGGTAAAAAATTATTCGGTAATACTGACATGATGGGAAGCGTGTTTCTCTGCTGGAATCCCTGAGGTAGCGGCTATTATTCAGTCTCGTCTTTCCGTTGCTCATCCCCATTTTGCCTGTTTATACGATGGAATCTGAATCAATTTCCCGGTTTGAACATTGATGACAGGTCGAATACCGCCATTGTTCAGGCTCTCACGTTAATCCTGCTGGCAGTGTCTTATTGTCGGGAGGGCAGTATGCCGCGCCGGGTAAGGTGAGCTACGCGCTGCTGGCGTTACTGAAGGTATATTTCCCTCCGGCTCCTTTAGCCGCTGTCAGCAGCAAAATAGGGGTTTCGACAAAACGGTTTCAGGGTGGAAAAATAATACTGCCAGTAAATGTATAGTAAAAAAGTCTGGGAGAACTTATTTAATAAGCGACCAGCTTAGCGGTGTCCTGTAACAATTCATCCGTCGCCGCTGTTTTTATATCTGCGCAATAGCACAAAGCGAAAAGGGAACGGTTGCGTATCAGAATAAATTTTGGCATGGCTTAATACTGGCGCGTTAGTCCCTGGGACTGGGGAAAGATGATCTTCATCTGGCGTGTGGTGACGAAGGCCCGATGATTTTTAACTCAGCGTATGCTGCCCTGGCAGGCACCTTACTGTGATATGAATCACAGTATGGTGATCCTGAATTGAACACCAAAACTGTGACTCCTTCCCGTCCCTCTTTTCATAAATTTCCCTATGATACGTTTCATGTTGTACATGGTTGTCCATAGACAACTCTAAATGTTCAGGTGCGCGCCATGAAAGCATTGAGTAAAAGTTCGCAGACTCCGCTGTACCAACAGGTAGTGGAGTGGATAAGGGAAAGTATTTATAGCGGTGAGCTGGTTGAAGACGACCGCATACCTTCCGAGTATCAGATCATGGATATGCTGGAGGTCAGTCGCGGTACGGTTAAGAAGGCGGTTAACCAGCTGGTAAGAGAAGGTGTGTTAGTTCAGGTTCAGGGCAAAGGCACGTTTGTGAAGAAAGAAAATGTTGCCTATCCGCTGGGCGAGGGGCTGCTCTCTTTCGCCGAAGCGCTGGCCAGCCAGAAGATTAACTTTACCACCAGCGTGATCACCTCCCGACTGGAGCCGGCTAATCGTTTTGTGGCAGAGAAGTTGAATATTAAACAGGGGCAGGAAGTTTTATTTCTTGAACGCCTTCGCGCTATCGGCGATGAAAAAGTCATGTTGATTGAAAACCGTATCAATATTGATCTTTGTCCCGGTATTGTTGATGTGGATTTCACCCGCGAAAACTTATTTCCCACAATAGAAAAACTGTCTGCCAGGAAAATAAGTTTTTCTGAAAGCCGCTACGCAGCCAGATTAATCGGGAAAGAACGGGGCCATTATCTGGGTATCGCTGACGATGCCCCGGTGTTGCATCTTGAACAGCTCGTCTTTTTCTCCAGAGGATTGCCCGTTGAGTTTGGTAACGTCTGGTTAAAAGGGAATAAATATTATCTTGGCACCATTTTGCAGCGCCGGGATAGCAACCCGTAAGGAGGTTATTGTGCAGGATATTCATTTTCGTCGTCATTATGTCCGACACCTTCCTGAAGAGGTCAGCCAGAATGACATTATCAGGGCGCTTGCCAGTCCGCTAATTAACGATGGGATGGTGGTATCTGATTTTGCCGATCATGTGATTGCGCGGGAACAGAATTTCCCGACAGGCCTGCCGGTGGAACCCGTTGGCGTTGCGATTCCACATACCGATCATAAGCATGTCCGGCAGAATGCCATTAGCGTTGGAATACTGGCTGAGCCCGTTAACTTTGAGGAGATGGGCGGGGAACCCGACCCCGTTCCTGTCAGGGTGGTGTTCATGCTTGCTTTAGGAGAAAGCAACAAGCAGCTCAACGTTCTGGGCTGGATTATGGATGTTATCCAGGACCAGGACTTTATGCAGCAACTGCTGGTTATGAATGATGATGAAATTTATCAGTCGATTTTCACACGTATATCTGAAAGAGGTGAGTTATGAGTCAAATGATACTGTTTGTCTGTGCTACGGGCATTGCAACCTCCACAGCAGTGACAGAAAAAGTGATGGAATATTGCAAGGAGAATGGCCTGAACGTTAATTATGCTCAGACCAATGTGGCTTCGTTGCCGAATAATACCGATGGTGCAAGCCTGATTGTTTCGACCACTAAAGTGCCTTATCAACTGGATATTCCGGTGATTAATGGTCTGCCGATAATTACGGGCGTAGGCGAAGATAAGGTGCTGGAAAAAATAGTTTCTATTCTCAAAAGTCAAGCCTGATTCTATAAATAAAAACGCAGATAAATTATCCAGGCGCTAACGCGAGGTCTGGTTGCATCTGAAATAAGAGGTCTGAGATGAATGAAATAGCACATACCCTGTATACCGTTGTGCAATATATACTGGGATTTGGCCCCACGGTTTTATTACCGCTGGTGCTGTTTTTCCTGGCATTATTCTTTAAAGTCAAACCGGCGAAAGCCCTTCGTTCGTCGTTAATCGTCGGTATTGGCTTCGTTGGGATCTATGCCATTTTTGATATTCTTACCAGCAACGTAGGCCCGGCTGCGCAGGCAATGGTTGAGCGTACCGGCATCAGCCTGCCCGTTGTCGATTTGGGCTGGCCGCCGCTGGCTGCGATTACCTGGGGATCACCGGTCGCTCCTTTTGTCATCCCGCTGACGATGCTGATTAATATCGCCATGCTGGCACTGAACAGAACCCGAACCGTGGATGTGGACATGTGGAACTACTGGCACTTTGCGCTGGCGGGGACGCTGGTGTACTACAGCACCGGCAGTTTTGTTCTGGGACTTTCCGCCGCCGCTCTTGCCGCGATCGTGGTTCTCAAGCTGGCGGACTGGTCCGCGCCATTAGTGGCTAAGCACTTTGGACTGGAAGGGATTTCACTTCCGACTCTGTCAGCCGTCGTCTTCTTTCCGATAGGACTGCTGTTCGACAAAATCATCGACAAGCTCCCCGGACTCAATCGCATTCATATTGATCCTGAAAGCGTGCAGAAAAAGCTGGGGATCTTTGGAGAGCCGATGATGGTCGGGACTATTCTCGGCGTTCTGCTGGGGATCATTGCCGGTTATGACGTTAAGCATATTCTGCTTCTCGGGATCAGCATCGGTGGCGTTATGTTCATTCTTCCCCGCATGGTGCGCATTCTGATGGAAGGCTTGCTGCCACTCTCTGAGGCTATCAAGAAATACCTGAATGCCAAATATCCGGGGCGCGACGACCTTTATATCGGGCTGGATATCGCAGTGGCGGTCGGTAACCCGGCAATTATTTCCACCGCGCTGATCCTGACGCCCATCTCTGTCTTTATTGCGTTTTTACTGCCGGGCAATAAAGTCCTTCCGCTGGGGGACCTTGCGAATCTGGCGGTTATGGCGTCGATGATTGTTCTGGCCTGTCGCGGCAATATTTTCCGGGCAGTGATTACGGCAATTCCGGTCATCATCGCCGATCTGTGGATTGCGACAAAAATTGCGCCATTTATTACCGGGATGGCGAAAGACGTTAATTTCAAAATGGCAGAAGGTTCCAGCGGACAAGTGTCAAGCTTTCTTGATGGCGGGAATCCTTTCCGTTACTGGCTGCTTGAGATTTTCAACGGCAATGTGATTGCGCTTGGCCTTATTCCGGTGGTTGCTCTGGCCTTATACGGCGTCTTCCGTCTGACAAAAGGAGCGGTTTATGCCTGACTACCGCGCAGCGCTTGTCATTGATATTGGCACCACCAACTGCAAAGTCAGCTGCTGTTCATGTCATGACGCGTCAGTTCTGGAAGCCCGTAAGTTTCCGACGCCTAAAAGGGAATCAGGCAACGGAGAGGTCGATTTCGATATCGAAGCGCTGTGGCAGGCATTGCGACGGGTAATGGCTGAGCTGGTTTCCAGTTCACCGTTCCCGGTGACGGATATCAGTATGGCGAGTTTTGGTGAATCCGGTGTCTTCGTGGATGAAAAAGGAACCATCCTCACCCCCATGCTGGCCTGGTATGACAGGCGCGGTGAATCCTGGCTTGCGTCGTTAAGCGAGTCAGACGTTGAAGAACTTTACGCTATCACCGGGCTGCCTCCGCACAGTAATTACTCGGCGTTTAAAATGCGCTGGCTGCTCGATAATTATTCACTGCATGAGCGGAAAGACATCTGCTGGCTGCATGCGCCGGAAGTTCTGTTGTGGCGGATGACGGGCGAGAAAAAGACGGAGCTGTCCCTTGCCAGCAGAACATTGTGCCTGGATGTGACTCGTCGGAGCTGGTCACGTAAAGCGGCGGAGATCCTCGGCGTGCCGTTCCATGTTCTGGCGCCGTTGATAACGCCGGGAGAGGTAGCCGGTTGGATGACGCCAGCCCTCAGAAATGAGCTGGGGCTCTCTAATGAGGTAAAAATCACTCTGGCAGGTCACGATCATATGGTGGGGGCCCGCGCACTGCAGATGCAGCCGGGCGAAGTGCTGAACTCTACCGGGACGACCGAAGGTATTCTGCTGCTGAATACACAGCCAACCCTCAGCGCGCAGGCCCGGCGGGATAAGCTGGCGAACGGGTGTTATTCCGATGGCGAATTTTACACCCTTTTCGCCTCATTGCCTGTCGGGGGCTATGCGCTTGAATGGTTACAGAAAACGTTTCGTTTAACCGTTGAGGAAATCAGTACCGCGCTGGAAAGGGCAAGGGAACGGTATCTCCGGCCCTGCTGGTCCGCCGATCATGTGCCGGTGTTTATCCCTCATCTACGTGGCTCCGGTTCGCCAAATAAAAACCGGCTTACTCGCGGCCTGATGTTTGGTCTGACAGATTCGCTCTCTGCTGAGGCACTTGTTGAGAGCGTATTCATTGGCCTGGTCATGGAATTCGCCCACTGCTACGAAAGTTTTAATATACCGGCTGGCAGGACAATAAAAGTCATTGGTCCTGCGGTGAAAAATCCCTACTGGATGCAATTAAAGGCTGACATTCTTCAATGTCCGGTCGAAGCCGTGGCGTTTGAGGAAACCGTCTCCGTTGGCGCACTGTTAATTGCCTGTCCGGAGGTGATTCCGCCAGCGGTTCCGGTCGCTGAACGGTATACCCCTGACGCGCTGCGTTCAGCAAAATTAAAAGCGTATCAGCAGCAATGGCTGGCATTTTATCGCTTTAAATTGTTTCAGGAGGGCGTCATTACTGACGAATAATTGCGACAACCAGAGCGTTAAATAAATTTATTTATCCTTATCCGTAAAAATATCTGGAGTTAATATGCCTTTAGTCAATGGTAGGATCCTGCTCGATTGTATTCAGGAAAAACGAGTCCTTGCTGGCGCATTCAACACGACAAATCTCGAGACAACTATCTCCATTCTGAACGCCATAGAGCGTTCGGGATTGCCTAATTTTATTCAGATAGCGCCAACCAACGCCCGGCTTTCTGGTTACGATTATATTTATGAAATTGTTAAGCGCCATACCGATAAAATGGATGTTCCGGTCAGTCTGCATCTGGATCACGGAAAAACGCTGGAAGATGTGAAGCAGGCGGTCAGGGCGGGTTTTACTTCGGTAATGATTGATGGCGCAGCTTTATCGTTCGAAGACAATATTGCCTTTACCCGGGAGGCGGTGGATTTCTGCAAATCATTCGGTGTGCCTGTTGAAGCAGAGCTGGGGGCTATTCTGGGTAAAGAAGATGATCACGTCAGTGAAGCAGACTGTAAAACTGAACCGGAAAAAGTCCGCCGCTTTGTCGAGGAAACAGGCTGCGACATGCTGGCCGTCTCCATTGGCAACGTGCACGGGCTGGAGGATATTCCACGGATTGATATCCCGTTACTCCAGCGTATCGCTGCTGTCACTCCTGTCCCTCTGGTTATTCACGGCGGCTCAGGAATTGATGCGGATACGCTGCGCAGCTTTGTTCATTATAAGGTGATCAAAGTGAATATCGCCAGCGACCTGCGCAAGGCCTTTATCACTACCGTTGGTAAAGCCTGGGTAAATAATAATAACGAGGCGAATCTGGCACACGTAATGGCGAATGCCAAACGAGCCGTTGAAGAGGATGTGTATTCTAAAATAGCGATGATGAATAAATCACACCCGGCATTGCGTAAAGCATCCTGAGGAGGAGATATGATCAGACAAAAAGTACGCGTGGTGAATCGCACCGGGCTACATGCGCGACCTGCCGCGGTGCTGGCGAAGATTATCAAAAAATATGAGTCATCCTTAACGCTGGTTAATAATGATATAGAAATTCCCATCAAGGGCATGATGAGTATTCTGGGGGCCGGGGTAAAAGGAAATACGATGATCGATTTAATTTGTGATGGTCAGGACGAACTGGCCTTTATGAATGAATTAAAAACCGCTTTTGCTGATGGTTTCGGTGAGTCCGTTTAGGGGAATCCTGTCTTCAATAAGCGATGCGGGGCTCTGCATCGCTTGTTTAAAAGGAGGCAGGGGCCATGTCGCCATGCTCTCTCTTTCAGAGAATCTGAATATTTTCAGGGGCCACGCCGGATAAAACCAGCCTGCAATGTCGCCATACCCCATCAATAGAGCCCCCCGTCTTTTCGTAACGTTCATCACATTATAAACAGAACTCATATCTAACGCGGGTTTTTCGAACCAGACTCGGCCTTCGGTCTGCCTTAAGTTGGTGGCGAACGTTCATGACATAACACTAACCAGAACATTCGTACCGCCTGCTTAAGGAAGTGACCCTATGAATCAAACAAACGTCGTTGATGTAAAGGCGTGGATCGATGCCCGACCGATATCACGTTTTCAGTGGCATGTTCTGCTGCTCTGCTTTCTTATCATCATGCTTGATGGTTATGACGCAGCGGTGATGGGCTTTATCGCCCCCGCGCTGATTGAGGACTGGGGCATTAGCCGCGCCGAACTGGGGCCGATCCTTGGCGCTGCGATGTTTGGCGTTGCCGTCGGGGCGCTGGTGGCGGGGCCGCTGTCCGATCGCTATGGGCGCAAGCGGATCCTGCTCTGGTCGGTGGCCTTTTTCGCCCTGTTCAGCCTGGCGGCAGCGGTGGCGCAAAGCCCGTTACAGATGGCGCTGATGCGTTTTTTAACCGGGCTTGGGCTGGGGGCGGTCATGCCAAACTGCGTGACGCTGGTCGCGGAATACATGCCAGAACGTCGCAAAGGATTAATGATCACCCTGATGTATAGCGGATTTAATGTCGGCTCAGGTCTGGGCGGCTTTATCGCCGCCGGTCTGCTGTCACATTACAGCTGGCATTCGGCGCTGATCTTCGGAGGGGTACTGCCGTTGGTGCTTCTGCCGGTGATGATCGCGCTATTGCCGGAGTCAGCGATGAGCATGGTGGCCCGCCGGGTGCCTGCGGCGAAGATTGCTCGCGTGCTGAACCGCCTGGGCGGTAGCTTCGGTGAAAATACCCTCTTCAGGCTCAACTCTCCGCAGATTTCCCGTCGCAACCGGGTCATACAGCTGTTCCGTCACGGTTACGCCCGGGGGACGTTAGCGCTGTGGTTGACCTACTTTATGGGGCTGTTTGTCATTTACCTGCTGAACGGCTGGCTGCCGACTATTCTGCGTTCAGGGGGGCTCTCTTTGCAGCAGGCGGCAATTATTACCGGCCTGTTCCAGCTCGGCGGACCGCTGGGCGGCATTATTGTCGGCTACCTGATGGATCGCACCGCGGCGAAAAAAGTGATTGCCTTCACCTATTTTCTCGGCTGCCTGTGCCTGCTTTCACAGGGGCTGATGGATTTTGGCTCTCTGACGCTGGCGGTACTGATCTTTATCAGCGGCATGTGCATTAACGGCGCGCAGAACGGACTGCAGGCCTATTCTCCCGCCTATTATCAGACGGAAATCCGCGCCACGGGCGTAAGCTGGATGCACGGCATCGGACGTACGGGGGCGATTCTGAGCTCCACGCTCGGCGGCGTCATTATGCTGGCCGTCCCTGGGCATTCGTCCATTTTTCTGGTGCTCGCGCTGCCGGCGTGTCTGGCGGGCTTCGCGATCCTGCTGCACCGGATGAACCGAACAGAGCCTCGTGCAACAGAGGCAGAGTTGAGCGCACTGTCGCAAACCTTGCATAACCGATAACTGGAGTTAACCTATGGCCCGAATTCTTGGCGGCATCGCCGTCTCACACACGCCAACCATTGGCTTCGCCGTCGATCATCATAAACAACAGGATCCGGCGTGGTCGCCCATCTTTCAGAGCTTTGAGCCGCTCCGGCGCTGGCTGGATGAGAAAAAGCCGGATGCGCTGGTCTATATCTTTAACGATCACGTGACCGCCTTCTTCTTTGACCACTATTCGGCGTTTACCCTCGGGATCGACAATGAGTACGACGTGGCGGACGAGGGCGGCGGTCCGCGCGATCTGCCGCCGGTAAAGGGCGACGCAGCGCTCTCGCGCCATATCGGCGCCAGCCTGATGGCCGACGAATTTGATATGTCGTTCTTTATGAATAAAAAACTCGACCACGGCCTGTTCTCCCCGCTGTCGGCGCTTCTGCCCTGGCAGCAGGAGGCGGGCTGGCCGACGCGGGTGATCCCATTGCAGATTGGCGTACTTCAGTTCCCGATCCCCAGCGCAAAGCGTTGCTACAAGCTTGGTCAGGCGCTGCGCCGTGCGATTGAAAGTTATCCTGAAGATATTGGCGTGGCGATTGTGGCGACAGGCGGCCTGTCGCATCAGGTTCACGGGGAGCGGTGCGGGTTTAACAACACCGACTGGGACGCGCAGTTTATTGACATGCTGGTTAACGATCCGCAAAAACTCACGGAAATGACCATCAGCGAATATGCGACGCTGGGTGGCATGGAGGGAGCTGAAATTATCATGTGGCTGGTGATGCGCGGCGCGCTTTCGGCTAATGTGAGCGAAACCTGGCGCGATTACTACCTGCCTTCGATGACCGGCATCGCCACGCTGATTCTGGAGAATAACGCCCGAATCCCGCCGGTGGATACCCTGAGTCGCCATCGCCAGCATATGGCGCAACAGCTGGACGGGGTCGAAAAGCTGCCGGGAACCTACCCCTTTACCCATGAACGTAGCCTGAACGGCCTGCGGTTGAACAGTTTTCTGCATAAGCTGACGCAGCCTTCCTGGCGTGAACGCTTCCTGAGCTCGCCGCAGGCGCTGTACGACGAGGCCGGGCTGAGCGAAGAGGAGCAACGGTTACTCAACGAACGCGACTGGCGTGGCCTGATCCACTACGGTGCGAGCTTCTTCCTGCTCGAAAAAATGGGCGCGGTGGTCGGCGTGTCGAACCTGCATATCTATGCCGCGATGCGCGGACAGACGCTGGAGGAGTTTCAGCAAACGCGTAACCAGCAGGTCACCTATTCTGTGGCGGGTACGCGTTAGCCTTTCGCAACCTGTTGATGGATAAAGCCCAGCAGCGCCTGGGTGGCCGGTGACGGCAGGCTCCCCTCACGGAACGTCAGCCCGATAGTGCGGGTGGTATCGGGCAGGCGAACCGGCAAAACGGTGAGCAGGCCATTGTCTATTTCAAAGCGCATCTGGCTGGCGGAGACCGCCGCCAGCATATCGGAATGGTGCAGCAAACCGCGCACCATCGCCGCGTCGCCGGTTTCGACACAGGGCAGTGGTAACGGCAGCCCTGAAGCGACAAAGGCGTTATTCAGCAGACGGCGCGCCGGAGCATTGGAGCGGGGCAGCACCCACTGCGCCTGCGCCAGTTTGCTTCTGGGATCCGGGTCGCGCAGCAGCGGGTGGTCGTTACGCACCAGAATTAACATATCTTCTTCAAACAGCGCTTCGCTTGTCAGGTCGGGCAGATCTTTATCCTGACGCAATGCGCCAATAATAAAATCAATATTGCCCGCACGCATGTCCGACACCAGGGATTCATACGGGCTTTCGTTCGTCATGATCGTGATGCCCGGATGGCGCGCCAGAAAATCGGCGATCGCGCCGGGCAGCAGTTGCGTACGGCTGAGCGGCAGCGCGCCGATGCGTACGCTCCCCTCCAGCACGCCGCGACGGGCGGCGAGATCGCTCCAGATGTTTTCCAGTTCGTTCAGCGCCCGGCTGATGTGGGGATAGAGCACATCTGCCGCAGGCGTCGGACGAACGCCTTCCGGCGTACGGCGAAACAGCGCCGTATCGGCCCCTTTTTCGAGGATTTTAAGCGCGGCGCTGACCGCCGGCTGGGTCACGCCAAGCTGGGTGGCGACGGTTTGCGTATGGTTCACATGGTAAAGCTGAATAAAAATCTCCAGCCGACGGGTATGAAACAACCAGCCCGCATCCGGCAGCGCGGCAGTGGCGCTGGCGCGCGCCCTGAGCTTCTGCATGAGCGCCGGTACGGCCTGTAGATCGTCTATCGCCCGTCTGGCGCGGGGCAAAATACATTTGCCGTATTCGGTTGGCACCATGCCGCTGTAGTGCCGTTCAAACAGAGGCACGTTAAGAGTGGCTTCCAGATCGCGAATGGCCCGGGTGATGGCTGACTGAGTGCGGAATAAATCATCGGCAGCACGCGATACGCTACCCCGCACGGCGACCTGGCAGAAAAATCGTAGCTGCATGATGTTAATCGCATTATCGCGTTTTTTTCTCTGCATGTCGCGCCAGGCCTTAACAGGTGAAGGAATCGACAACATAAATAAAAATCATAGCATTCGCAAGTTAACGCATTACCTTCCCGTCGGCGGGGCATGACAAGCTGATAAAAACAACAGAGGAAGCCATCATGTCGCAACCGATTCGTGAAAAAAGCGCGCTTATTGTCAGCGCCCACTCCGCTGATTTCGTCTGGCGCGCAGGGGGCGCGATAGCCCTGCACGTTGAGCAGGGTTATCAGGTGCATATCGTCTGCCTGTCATTCGGCGAGCGCGGGGAGTCTGCAAAACTATGGCGTAAAGGGAATATGACCGAAGAGACGGTAAAACGTTATCGCCGGGAAGAGGCGCAGGCCGCCGCCGACATTCTGGGGGCCAGCGTCGAATTTTTTGATACTGGCGACTATCCGCTGCGCGCCGACAAAGAGACGCTGTTCCGTCTGGCGGATGTCTATCGTCGCGTACAGCCGCACTTTGTCCTGACCCACTCGATGCAGGACCCCTATAACTACGATCATCCGCTGACGTCGAATCTGGCGCAGGAAGCCCGCATCATCGCCCAGGCGGAGGGATATCGCCCTGGCGAACCGGTTGTGCAGGCGCCGCCGGTGTACTGTTTTGAACCGCACCAGCCGGAACAGTGCAACTGGAAGCCGGATGTCCTGCTGGATATTACCCGCGTCTGGGAGAAAAAATATCAGGCGATCCAGTGTATGCAGGGCCAGGAGCACCTGTGGGAATACTACAGCCGCGTGGCGCTCCAGCGGGGCGTGCAGGCGAAACGCAACATCGGTATCACCGCCGCGCGCGAGATCGTACACGCCGAAGGTTTCCAGAGCATTTTCCCGCGCGTAACGGAGAACCTCGCATGAAATTGCTGAACCGAAAAGGGATTGTGATCCGCTCGCTTCCCCGTCACGACGCTGCCGCGCTGCGCCAGTTTGCCGCCGCCGGGGTCGCCACGCTCCACGAAGCATACGATCGCCAGGGGCTTATGGCGCCGCATATCAGGCCGGTGCAACAGGGCGTATGCCGGGCCGGAAATGCGGTTACGGTACTGGTCACACCGGGCGATAACTGGATGTTCCACGTTGCCGTCGAGCAATGTCAGCCGGGGGATATGCTGGTGGTTGCCCCGACGTCGCCGTGCGGAGATGGTTTCTTTGGCGATCTGCTGGCTACATCGTTACAGTCGCGCGGCGTCGTGGGGCTGGTGGGCGATATCGGCATTCGTGATTCGCATACCCTGCGCGAGATGGGATTCGCCGTCTGGTCCCGGCAGGTTTACGCCCAGGGAACGGTGAAAGAGACGCTGGGCTCGGTTAACGTTCCGGTGATTTGCGCCGGTCAACTGGTGACGCCTGGCGATGTGGTTGTGGCCGATGACGACGGGGTGGTGGTGATTGCGCACGCCCGGGCCCGCGCAGTGCTGGCAAAAGCCGAAACGCGGATGGCGAACGAAGAGGCGAAACGCGAGCGGATGCGCAATGGCGAGCTGGGGCTGGATATCTACGCCATGCGCCCGCGTCTGGCCGAGAAAGGGCTGCGCTACTACGACAGCGCTGACGACGTGGAGAGTTAATATGGCGCAACGCAGAATTCCCTGCCTGCTGATGCGCGGCGGCACCTCGAAGGCGGCCTGCTTTCTGGCGGACGATTTACCTGCGGATCCCGCCCGGCGGGACGCGGTTCTGCTGGCTGCGATGGGCTCGCCGGATGCGCGGCAAATCGACGGGATTGGCGGCGCCGATCCGCTGACCAGCAAGGTGGCGATTATTCGCCGCTCAGCACGACCGGATGTCGATGTCGATTATCTTTTTGCCCAGGTTAACGTCGATCGCGCCGTGGTCGATTACGGGCAAAACTGCGGCAATATTCTGGCTGCCGTCGGACCGTTTTCTATTGAACAGGGGCTGGTGAAAGGTACTGCGCCGCTGACCCGGGTGCGCATCTTTATGGAAAACACCGGACAGATGGCGGTTGCAGAGGTGCCCTGTAGCGCCGATAGCGTGGAGTATGCCGGCGATACGCGTATTGATGGCGTACCCGGTACGGCCAGCAAAATTGTGCTCAATTTCCTCGACGTGGCGGGTTCAGCCTGCGGCGCGCTGCTCCCTACCGGGCAGGCAAGCGATCGCTTTGACGACGTTGACGTGACCTGTATTGATAACGGCATGCCCGTCGTCCTGATCCGCGCCAGCGATCTGGGGCGCACCGGTTATGAGAGCCGCGAGCAGCTCGACGCCGACGAGGAGCTGAAGCAGCGGCTGGAGTCGATTCGGCTACAGGCCGGGCCGCGAATGAACCTGGGCGACGTGGCGCAGCGTACCGTTCCCAAAATGACGCTGATTGCCGGACCGCGCAGCGGGGGCGCTATCAGCAGCCGAACCTTTATTCCCCACCGCTGCCATGCCTCGATTGGCGTTTTTGGCGCGGTGAGCGTTGCCAGCGCCTGTCTCATCCCGGGTTCGGTGGCGCAGGGGCTGGCCAGCCTTGAGGGGGCGCCGGAGCTGAGTGTTGAACACCCGAGCGGTGAATTCAGCGTGGCGCTGCGGCTTGATGACGACGGCCGGTTGGCTGGCTGCGGCCTGATACGCACCGCGCGGCTGCTTTTCGCCGGTGACGTCTGCATTCCGGCCAGCGTCTGGCCGCATGAGGAGCAGTGATGACGACGATAACGTTTATTGGTTATGGCGAAGCGGGCGGCATTTTCGCCGATGCGCTGGCGAAGGCGAACCCGGTCACTATCTGGGACTGCAAGCTCAATGGCCCGGAGCGTGACGGGATGCTGCAAAAAGCGCGCCGCGGCGGCGTACGGGCGGCCTCTTCGCTGGCTGATGCGCTGAAGGAGGCCGACCTGGTCTTTTCCACCGTCACTGCGGGAGCGGCGCTGGACGTGGCAACCCGGGCAGCCCGGCTGATGAGTGAATCGCAGTATTTTCTCGATCTTAACTCGGTCGCGCCGCAGACCAAACGTCAGGCTGCAGAGTGTTTTGCGCCAGGCGCTTATGTGGATGTGGCGGTGATGGCCCCTGTGCCACCTTCCGCACTCCGCACGCCGTTGCTGACGGGGGGCGCTCAGGCGCAGGCGGTCGCCTCGTTGCTGACTTCTCTGGGATGTCATGCCCGCTACGGCGGAAACGATGTGGGCAGCGTATCGGCAATCAAAATGTGCCGCAGCGTGATGATCAAAGGGCTGGAGGCGCTCACCACGGAATGCATGTTTGCTGCCCGTCAGTACGGGGTAGAAGAAGCTGTGCTGGCATCGCTGCACGCCAGCTTTCCGTCGATGGGCTGGGATGGGGACTTACCCGGCTATTTAATTAGTCGCGTAGCGGAGCACGGTATTCGCCGTAGTGAGGAGATGGAAGAGGTGGTCAAAACCCTGCGCGATGGGGGGAGCGAGAGCCTGATGAGTCAGGCGACGGCAAAGACCCAGCGCCATCTGCCGCAGACTATGGCGGCGCATGGCATCACCTGGCAGCAGCTGGAGCCGTTCGACTGGGAAGCGCTGGGCGCAATGCTTAAAGCGCAGCGCTGAGTGATCAAAGGTCCCGGGGCTGTATAGCCCCGTAGGGACACAATGTGAATTTACATGTTTTCATCTGATTGCATATCTGAAGTAAAGGATTCGTGTTTCCCGGACAGAGGATACGTTGCGCGAGAGTTTGCCATAACTCCTTTGTATACGGGAAAATATGCAGGATGTTGACAAAGACGGGTTTCCCGTTGACGGTCACCACTTTCTTCGAGATATGTATGACCGTACCTGTTCTGAGGAAGTACTCCCCCGTATACCATATGATTAATTTCAGGTTTTTTGCTGCGACAGCCAATGAAAACCCCGTTCCTGTTACAGGACACACAAGGCTCTTTTCTATTATCCATTCCATGTAAGACACTTATTATTATCAAGTTGAAGAATATTTAACATTGAAAAATGTTGTCTTATTCACGTTTGCTTTTTTTGATTTGTAGAGATGATGAACCCTCTGGCATTCAGTGCCGATGGTTCAAAACATTATTAGCATGTTGCCTTCTGGTTGGTGAATATTGTTTTTATGATAGCAGCAAATAAAAGAACTAATAATGTATAAGAGTATAAATCAGTAATCTATTTTTCTGTAATTGTAAAGAGTAATAAACTGCCCAATGTGACATGTATGAATTGAAAGATCGAAATAGTGCCAAAATACGATCTTATTCACTGAGAATGATTCTCATTATAGTGATCTGTGCTTTTCTGTGTATGTGCCTTGTTGTTGACTCAAATCAATAAAGAATAAGGGTTTTGTCTGCCCTGTCAGGGAAAATTCTCTGAGGCAGAAGATGATATTTTACGCCAGAAGTGAAAGAAAGTCGTCTGGAAATATTATCTTCTGCGACTGAATTTTATATATCATTATTTGTATTTTGTGCGATATTGATTTATATCACTTTGGCATATATTTGGAGCCTGAATGAAAGTGATTTTATAAGAGAAAGCCTTTTGGTTTTTAAAGCATGAAAATTGATCCTGAGTCGTATCTGATCTTTTTACAGATATACGGGTATAGGTAAAAAATAATTCGGGAAACAGATTTCCTGCAACGATATTTAGCATCATCCGAACGTTATGAGGTGTGGATGATGAAAAAGATATATTAACGAGGCTCAACGTGATGTCGCTCCTCCACAGGCAAGGCTATCGCCCGTCTTTGTGCTTCACCTGATTATCTGGACCGCCGGGGACGCCAGCCACCCCTGCCGATCGGGAAAAACATCAGCAGTTTCTGAGCGGGTCGAGGGAAAAAACCAGGGAATGGTTATGACAGACCGGTGCAGAAGAACCCGTGTCTGTGTCCGGCAAGCCATGGCATCTTTCTGACTATACGGGGCTATCCGTGACGCAGCGCTTTTGGGGGCAGGTATGACTGGCCGACAGAAAATCTGGCGCAGCATGATGAAGGTCAGGCTATGTGAGGGAGCAATAAATGAAATAAAGCTGTTTTACCCTGGCTTTGCGGCATGTCACCACCAACCCAAATATATTCATTAGCAAGGCCATGGTTGAAAAGGCTACGGCGAAAGCCTCCCGCGAAGCAGTCTGGTAGTTTAATGCCATCATACGATTCATTACTAACTTTATTTAAAATGCTTTATTTGAAATGACTCAATATTAATCATATTTATTATATCTTCTTTGGTAAACTCATCAACTTTACCATGAGCCACGCTATTTCGAATTCCAGTCATGGCAGTAATAGCTTTCTGCGGTATTAAATTATAAAAACTATACTTAGCTAAGTAGTATTCATCTTATCAATTTTACCATCAGGTATGGTGCTCCTTTCACAAACTTTTTTAAGGTTTGTCACTGGTATGGTTCCTGCTTTTATGTTCAAACTATAGTCCACTGATCGTAATTTGAGGTACTTGTCCTGTCTCAGTTTATAGTTTGATCGCCATATGCACTCCCCACTCAGTTTTTTTATCCAGTAAGCTATTTTTTCTGCAATAACATGGTATTTTACACGTTTACAGAATCATCAGGAGATGAAGATATGCGGGGGACATCCAGTAGTCATTCTGGGAAAACATTGCCCAAAGCTCCGGCACGGAAAAGGAAAGTATATGTTATCGTATATGCCTTAGATGCGGATAAGAAACTCTGTATTCTTGTTGGAAGACATGCTGTACATGGATTTGGTACATTTCCTGGCGGCACTCAGGATCCGAAGGACAAAAGAAATGATGTTGCCACTATTAAACGAGAGTTTCAGGAAGAAATTGGATTTAATTTGAGCTCATGCCCTGACGATTTATTTAAACCACAGTCCAGGCCAGAAGAAGTTGTACAAATATACAAACTCGGTGTGACTTATGAACGATTAATGTCTATATGTGTCCAGTTTTCACCTCAAAAGTCTGATCATCGAGATCCGGGTATAGATTTAATTGCAATAATGGAGGCCAGTGTCAGTTTACGGGAGGTCTTCTCAAGCACGAATTCAGATTATTTTCATAGCGTTTTAAGTACATTGCCAGGCGCAACACCTGTCGTTTCAAAATATACTGATAAAGCACAAGTAGCAGATGCCTGGAAGCAGGTTAGATTTTCCAAAGCAGCACCTAAGTCAGACTGAAGGCTCAATACAGAGAGGTGACGTGAAAACAACATCACCTCCTGAATGATTACTCGAGTAGTTTTTCCGATTCACGCTGTAGGTGTCAGGCAGGTCCCGCCGGATTTTTTCAGATACATCAATGCTGCATGATGAACGAGATACCATTACTGCAGCCGGGGCTTAAAAATTCCCGCTAAGCCGCTCTGATGAAAGAAGAGGGGAGGCGGTGCGTGGTGGGTATCCTTGCCGGAATTAAAGGCTCAATCGTCAGTATCGGCTCTCTGTGGGCGCAGCAGGTCATCGGTGCTACATTGTCTTCAGCTTTCTCCATGGTAAATTAAGAGCGGCAGCGTTCCCTCCGGCATGATGAAACATAGCGATATGTGGCTGCTTATTCATGGCGCTTCCCTTCAGCAATACGCCCCAACAGGGCCGTACATATAATGATCCTGCTCCCTATTGCTTGCAGCAAACCAAGGGTTTCCCCCATGATGGTAACGGCAAATATAGCTGCAAAAGCCGGTTCGAGAGACAAGAGTAACCCGACGCGTGTCGGACTGGTTATTTTAGCAGCATATAATTGCATCAGGAATGCAAATGCCTTCGCCAGCAGACTCAGAAAGAGAATCAAGTTCCATGTCGAAAAGATATTTCAGGAATATATTGCAGCGCTGTGGGTTCGGTCAGCACAATAGTAACCAGGCCGAGGGCAACGATAACCAATAATTCAATCAATGTGATATTGATTAGCGAGTAATCCTTACCAGCGATCTGCCGATCAAACATAATTATCTGAAAACCGCAAATCAATGCAGCCGATAAGATAAGAATATCGCCTTGATTGAACTCTATATTACCATGGGCTGTAAAACTCAACATGCAGCCACCAGCAAGAGATATAAAACAGGTGAAATAGATGAATTTGCTTTTTTTCCTCTTGCCGATAAAACGTTCAAAAAAGGGAACTAACACTACCGATAATGCAATCAAGAAATCTGCATTTGCAGCAGAGGTGTGTTTAACGCCAAACGTTTCAAATGTCAGGATTGCATAAAGAAGTACGCCAAATACGATCCCGTTAATCATTTCATCACGAGTGAAGCTATTTAAACTGACACGAGTGCCTTGTCTCCACACAGCGTGAGAGTCATTTCAGCTCATGGGCACGCCGTGGCATCATTTCTGACCCTCTGGCCTTAGCTATTCTACTCCATGCGGGAAGCACGGCTGAACTGATGGGCGGACAGACCTTGACACAGCCGGAAGAAAAACCATTACCTGACACGCCATCAACATCACCGGGTAAAATGACCGGGATGACCACCCTGTTTGCTTATGCCATGCAGGTAGATCCAGGGCGTTATCGTATGACTCTATTACAGGAAGGTCGTTAGCCCGCCTTTGTGGGTGAGATTGAGGTGTCGGAAGATGATAAGCCTGGAACGCTGAATGCTTTTCTGATGCGTGAAGCGGATGCGGTTTATTATCCGGACTCACTGAAAAAGCTGGAAGAAGCTGCTGAAGAGGCTGTTCGCAGTGCGGAGGAGGCCGCAGGAAGGCTGAAAACGCAGTGGGGTCGCGGGGGCCGAAAGGTGACAGAGGCGAGCCAGGAGAGGCAGGACCAGCCGGTCCGGCTGGTATACCTAGACCGAAGGGCAACCCGGGCGAGACACAAATCCGGTTCCTTCTGGGACCTCCAAACATTATTAAAACTTAATAGTCATGGCTGGTTCCCGGATACAGACGGTACGCTAATCACCGGTCTGACATTTCTGGATCCCAAAGATGCCACACAGGTTCAGAGGGTATTTCGGCATTTACAGGTCTGGTTTGGTGACGGGCCGTGGCAGGATATTAAGGATCTGGATGAAGTGAGCAGTGAGACAGGCAGAACAGGAGGATGATATGAACATATTGAAAAACTTATGCACAGTCTGTGTGGTTGTGGAAAGCGTGGTGCCGGTGAAAACGGGCAGTCAATTACTGCGCAACTGCGTCCTGGACCGGCAAACATCCTGGTGTCTGACGAGAATGGCATTATTCCGGAGCAGGATACGGTTATCACGCAGGTGGTGATACTGGATGCGGAGAAAAGCGTGGTGAGACCGCTGCAAATCCGGCGGGCTGACGGCGCATGGGAAAATATTGGTGAGATGAAATAGCCCGACAGGTTCACAAAAGCCGGCGTTCGGATCCGGTTTTTGTTGTCATGTCAGGGGGATGTTTGTTATTGCTACCTGTATTAGGAGTCCATATTAAAATAGGGAGTTTTGTTATGCCATCAATCTCAGATATTGGAGCAAATTCATTTAATACTTGAATGGAGGCTTTTCGTTCTCAAGTTGCAGCCAATGGAAGCGGAGAATTTAGATTTGGTGGTAAAACGGTCAGGATTGTATATGATTCAACAGATGGGCGCTTTTTATCCAGTAACGGCAATGGGGGATTGTTTACTTAATGGGGTTTAATAGTGGTCCTGCAGCTCTTGGCGAGAGAATGTTAAGTATGCTTTCAGCCTCAAGTGAAACACAATCGCAAGAGAATATACAGGAAAAAATATTAAAATCTAAGTTTATTGTTGCTCAGAAACAGCTTCAGTGTCCTCCTGAGGCGGTTCAATGTCCAATCACATTAGAGATGCCAGAAAAAGGGATATTTGTTAAAAATTCAGAGCGTTCAGTAGTATGCTGTTTATTTAGTGCTGATAATTTTTCTCGTTTAGTTAAGGAAGACTTACCTCACCCGCTGACACGAGAGAAAATAATGGCATCAATGATTGTAAAAACTAATAGATGTATTTATGACCATGCCAAGGGGAACTTCGTTATAAAAAATAATTAAAATATTTTTCTTTGAAATAATATTAACTTTCAATAATTTATATAAAACGTCACAGGCATTCAGGATATAAGCAGATGCCTGTGGCTGGTAAACATAGATGATACGCAAGTTATCTTCTACGGACTGGAGCGAAAATTATGAAAGTAAGTTGTGTTATATCACAAAACGCCGTATAGCCTTTGATGTTACATCGGTCAGAGTTTCAGTGCGGGATGAGAGCATGTAACTGTTTCTCGTCCATAATTTAACCCACTTTAGATGTTGGATTGAATATGTCAAAATTAGACAATTACACAAATCTATGTATAAGCTCGACTATGAGTGCCGTATGTATCCTACCCGGATATTGTATAATATGCTAAATAACGTATTATTTTTATACGATCGTTTTTCTTGGCAGGGCTCGTAAGAGCTGCCACTGAGTTTAGTAATAAAGGAGTTTTGCTCTCTACTTGTTGTGAAGTATATTTTTTGTTTAAGTGATTTGATTTTTTTAATTATTTCTCAATAGGGTGAAATAATACTTACCTCTGTTTTTATCTGCTGCATTCTTTCTAGATTTATCCTGAGCTTCGATTTAAAATATATAATAATATTCAAGTCTATGTTTTTTAATATTGAAACAGCCAATTAGCAAAGGAACCTCTATCAGCATTAGCGTGATCTTATGTCTGATAGGTGTTACTGTTTTAGTCAGATATTAACAGAACATCTCTGACGATTCTAATTGTGATGTAGGATGTATCGATAAATTCAATTTTCATGAAGTAAATAACCATAATGTATGCTACATACAGCCTGCTTATTTAGAAAGCATATGTAGTTCAAAGTCATGTTCTCTATATACTCTGGATAAAAGCGGGGTCAAATTCAACAATCAGCAGAATAATGCAGTCAACCAGGAAAAAGTGAAAACATGTCAAAATCATTCAAAGACATGTATTTTGCGTGGACAATACGTAAAATCATTGTTTTGTCACATTAAAATTGCACTTATCTCTGCTGATATCATTTTTGGAGTAAATGTCTCACGGCTCAAAGGATGTGGGAGGTTGCGTCGGATAGTTCAGTTAGTGCTTTCTGGTTAAACAACGAACAAAATCTTGAGATGTGTGCATTTCTGACCAAAACGCCTATTTCAGGAACACATAATGTTATCGAACAGTTTAGGTGCTACTCATTGCAGGAAAAGTCTCGCAGACTAACGGAGAAAGCATGAGCGTTAATTAGGTTCAGTACTGTATTTCTAACATTCTCCTGCAAAGAAGGGGGGCGGTTCTGTTCTATATATAAATTGTATGCTTGTAGAAAATTACTCCCCCTGTTAAGTTGTATCTCAATGCTTTCTGCGAGACGACGATATCCTTTTGCCCCAGGACGGTCCCAAATCCCACCCGCAATCGGTTCTACGCTAAAACCATCCATAAATGAGATATAATAAATCCTCATATACCCCCTGCAATAATGGTATCATTCTCATTGCTTCTTGCGACATTTCGTAAAGCCTCCAGTTCACTTTTTGGCAACAGCCTTCCATTAGATAATTTAATATAACAGGCATGTTCTTTCTCTCTGCAGTTCATTTTGGTGAGCCATCTTGGTAACATTAGTCAACACACCAAATATGTGATGTGATTCAAAAAAATATAAAGAGATTTTTGATTTAATATTATTTGCATAGATGTTGTTTCTGACTAAAATAAACACATGCATGCAATTTGTAAATAAATTTTAATAAAAAGGTATAACTATGCCAGTGAATGTTCAAGGTTTATCTTTTAATTCTTTTGGTATCAGCTGCCATCAGAAAAAATCCTTCTGGGGTGAGTGTGATGAAGTTGTAAAATGCTCAATGGGACAAAGGCGCATCAGCTTTTCTGTTCAAAAAGTTAGCGATAACATACTGAGTTTGGTAACCCGGCAGAGTACTAAAGATATTGATGGATGGATAAAAGATGAACAGAAAGTGTATCCATCAAGGGTGGTGAATCAGGAAATCGATAAGTTCTGCCTTGAAAATAGGCGTAACATCACTAACAATGACAGAAAAAGAGTTTTCGCTATTATTTCAAAGCATTATGGCCTGGAACTTGATTCTGGAGCAGCTCAAAGCTCCATCAATCATATGATAATAGGAAATGGTTCTTTTGGTAAAAAAATGGATAACCTTTGCGAGGGGATGACCAGGAATGTAAAAAATCATACATCAGATTACATGGCCAACTTGCTTGCAGACAAGTTTTATGAGAAACATATCGAACCGGATGTTGATATTACAAGATTAAGGGGTATGATTCCTCGTTATATGAGGTATGCTATATCGCTGTAAAGGGCTCTAATAAGTTGAGCTGGATGTCGAACATTTATCCAGGGATGCTAAAATCAATATATTAGCTGTATTAGTCGCGACTTGATCTGACATATGGCCTTGAAAGATTGAGAGTTACCGGTTTTGATATGATTGTCGAATCCTTATATAAAACACAAGGTAACTCTCATGCTCCATACTACCAATCCCGTCTTCGAACACAAAGCCGGTTTACTTAATATGGCTGAAGAACTCAGCAATATATCTTGTCAGTGCGTTAAGGCGGGATGTTTTCGGCTGACGCCAGTCCAGTTTATTGAAGAGCATTGCCAGTTGTGAGCGGGTCATGGAGATCTTACCATCACGCACCGCAGGCCAGATAAACGACCCTTCTTCAAGGCGTTTGGTCAGGCCATCAGCATCTACCCAGAGGTTTTTAACAGTATTCCCCCCGTCGGCTACGGAAGATAAACAGGTGATCGGAGAAGGTGTTATCATTCAGCATATGTTGTATTTGTTCCCTCAGTCCGTTGAAGGATTTACGCATATCTGTCACACCTGCAACCAGCCAGATACGGGTACCTGATGGGAGGGAGATCATCGTCCCCTCCCGGTCAGTTCGCGAAGCAGTGTTTTCAGGATAGTGGGAGATAAATTCCCCATCAACAGTCACTTCGCAGGCATAACCTCACCGTGAACGGGACAGGATGGTTCCTACAGTGGTCCGCATGGTATGGCAGTGTCGTGGTCAACTAATTTTGGCCACTACATTATCGGGTTTAGTGACCGCCTTGACGGTCACTTTTAAGAAAAGGCATTAACACTGAATGGTAAACAGGCTCTTATATGGAAATTTAATCAGTTAAAAAAGGCTGTCACCGCCTGGCGTTTTACTTTGCCCTGCGTGGTCTTTGCTACAGGGAGCCAGTAGGACATAAATAATATTCCTTCCATAATGCCTTTCATCCACACCTGTCACTTCAAAACATGTTTCAGGCCTGAGAGTACAGAGGGTTTCACCAGGTTCATTATCCACTATATTCGCACCATAAATGTTGCTTATACGGTAATATACCTGATATCCGGAGCCCTGACGATGAAATACACTGTTCTGCGTGGTGGTCAGGTATACCATTGTATTTTTATCTTCCGGAGTCCGGAGTATCGTGCCTGTTTTTAGCCATCCGTAAGGCCATTCTGACACCGTGGTTCTGACGTATCCCGATGCGTGTCGCAATATTTCAGGGGTGATTTTCCATTCACCGTTTCTTGCCACAGTATCCATCAACCAGCTATCCTGTGCCCGGGCGCTAGGGGCTTCAGATACCCGTTGTTGTAATTCCCACAGCATATATTCTTCTCTGGAACGGAATTGTCTTGCGGAACGCGAGCCATGACTCAGCATCTGTTCACCATCTATGAAAGTTGTATCTGAAAAAGATACTACAGGACTGTTTATATCTGTCCCTCTGTAATCAATGGTGCGCTTCAGCATTGTGGGTCCATTGACCCTGAGGACTGAATGCACAACAGTATTATTGTTCTGAGGGATTTCGGATAAAATACTTAAAGGATATTTTTCCCACTGTTGCCGGTAGTTTGGCAGGGAGACAATCATTGCCTGATTCACCATTTTTTCAGCTACCTGATATGTTATCTGCAGGTCACCTTCTGGTGTCAGGTAATATAAGCTCTCTGCTTTCGGTGTCGCAGGTAAGCTCTCATAGCGTTCAGATAATCCCTCAATGAACCATGAGTGGAAGGACGGAAATTTTTTCCCCGAATCCGTTGTGAAACTGATAGTCGTAATTGCATTTTCCATCAGGGAAAGTCCCTCTGGACTTTTTTGCATGGCACCATGACTTGTATGGATTATTTCTGACGTTTCTTTCTTTTGAATACGGGCGTGCTCCATAACGATTTCCGCCAGATTCAGGTTTCCATCTCCTAACTTTACATTCAGATGCTCTTTATAAATGGAATTAATAAAGCGATGTGTGTCACCTATCAGAATGGGCCTCAGTTCTTTCTCGATTATTTCACTGTCTTCTGTATCCATCACTTCTGTGAAAAAATTCCTGAACGTTATACGCAAACTTCCAATACCGGTCTGTTCACGGTGATAGAAAAGTTTGACAGATAATGTTCTGCGATCGATACGGACCATACCCTGATGGCACATCAGTTTTAAAGAAAATGTTTCATCTGATGAAATACTGAAACGACGAAATTCCTCAAGTATTAATGAGGGGGCATACTTGTCGGGATTGACAATAATACTGTCCTGTTGCTGCCACTGCCTTTCAGATAACCGCATCTCTCCGCCGGATTTTATTTTCAACGGAGCTGCATGTACTTTACTGCGTAGCAACACATTCTTTTCTCCTTCAAAAACCAGATACATCCGTGAATGGGGAGGGATATTCAGTTCCGAGATATTTACCGGAACCGGCGGCTTACCATCGGCTTTCCATGCTCCTTTTAGCGTGCCGGAGAGTAATTCACCTTCCAGTTTTTTCCTGGCGCCACTCAGATTCTCAAGGCACAATACCTGGTCTGCACTTCCGGCTCCCCGGGGCAGGAACGTCATTACATGGTCTGATGTCATCAGCGTTTCCAGCCGGTTTATCGTTGGCCTGTAACCACTCCGGAAAATCCCCACCCAGTTACCATCCTCCGGTAACAGCCGGAGTACGTCACTCAGCAAACGGGTATCCTGGGGCTGAATTGACACACGGGTTGTACCGGGTAACGTGTCTTCGATCCCGGATATTGTCAGCTGAAGGGAATACTGGATCGTAGCAACCGTCAATATCACGCTGTCTTTGTCTTTTTTCCCTTCAACCAGAACAGGACCGGCCTCAAGCAAATCAATTGTTTCCGGGTGGTCATTGTCACCGGCCAGTATGATTTGTACCGGTGATATCTGTGCTGTATCCGGCTCCATGAGAATATACCGGCTTCCGGGGGTTCCGGTTACAGTCGTGGTATAATGGCGGCTGCCGGTCAGCCGGAATTCCGAATAACGCTCCTGAAGCTGGTAAACGAGCTGATGAGTCAGGGGGGCATAGCTGGCGAATGTTTCTCCCCCCGGAACCGGACTTCCGGTGCCAGACTCCAGCCCATATCATGCAGCCTGTCCAGTATGGCATCCGGTCTGTTGTTTTCTTCCGGATAAACAGCCTGCCAGCGTTGAACATCACATGATGAAACCGCCAGCTGAGTCCCCTTTTCCCGGGAAACAGCCTCCAGAGTTATGCCATCACGGGTATGCCCCCTGAAGTTTCCGGCAAAACGGTTCAGTTGTGTCTCATCCTCCAGCTGAACTTTTATATTGTTCCCGGCCCAGTAAATCAGACTCAGCTCAAAGGCATCAGGTTTTAATTCTGTCAGGGTTGTTTCTGGCAGAAGGATTTCGTGAGAGAGTGAGTGATTAGACAGCGTCAGTGTCAGCGGCGTTTTTAAATCGCGGGGGATAATATAGCGGTTATTCCCTCCACCAGAGATGACAGTACCGCCACCGGAGCTCGTATGGAAGGTATTGTCCTCATCGTTACCTGTTAGTCTGTCTTTACCGGCGGCTGTTCCTACCAGGGTGGTTATCCCCTTCTGGGTGATGGTCATTACCGGCACCTCACCGTCTGTTGTTTTCAGCATGACAGGCTGCGTTTGTTTTGATAAATCAAAGGTGAGCGGAAACTCTTCCGGCAGCCCACGGAAGGAGAGTATATTTTCTTGTGCCGCAGGATTTGCATCAATATCATAATTTCCCGCTCCGCCTACCTGAACAGTCAGTCCACCGCTGCCCCCTTTCAGTATGAATTTATAATCTTTTAACGATATAGCCTGTTCTGTACGTTCTGATGTAAGTTCATCAAGCACCCTCAGGGGAAGGACTGTGGTTTTACGCTCTCCTGCTATCACAGTACACTGGCTGTTAAGCACTTCCAGTGGAGGACGCCGGTCGCGGGAAGTACTGTCCGCTACAGCTTCCCGCCAGACCACTTTGTTGGACAGATACTCTATTTCCGTATTGGCCTTATACTGTTTACCGTAGCCAAGAATAATGGTGTCATACTCTCCGGCAGGGATTTCCGGCAGGGACCGGGGCCATTTACTGTTTGCGTAACCATGTGCCAGGGCGTAGTAGGGGCTGATGCTGTAGGCATAGCCCACCTTCTCACGAATCTGCCAGTCCCCCAGGTCCGGACGATGACCGATTTTTCTGTCAGCGTTAAAAGAGCGTTCACCGGTCAGGAGAGGGGGGGACTGACGCAGATCCAGCACCATTTTTCCAAGTACCTGGTTTGCGGAGAAATCCAGCAAACCTCTTTCCGGAGAGGCCACGACAATGTGTTTACTGCCGTCAGTCAGGAATTTTTTATATTCCAGCCATTGTTCATGGCGTTCTTCTTTCAGTGCCACATTGCGGGCAATACTGGATGCTCCCATACCAATAGCGGCAACAGGCCCGGTGGCAATAATAAGAGGAGGGAAGACCGCGGAAGCAACAGCCAGCCCCAGAGAGAGGGAGTCAAAGGCGACCTGTACCCGGGCAGCCATAATATCAGAATGGCGTGTGGCCTGCTGGAGCTGGGTGACACTGTTGTACAGATTCCAGGTACCGAGAGCGGTTTCCAGTACGGGCAGTTCAAGAACGCGGGCACTGGCGGAGAGTGCTTTGCCCATTGTGCCTCCGGTACGGGTTGCCGCTGAGCGCAGACCTTCAGCCACGGCACTTTCCAGTCTGAATCCCTGAATACCCTCTGTATTGAGAAATTTATTCCCGGCAATCTGAATCATGCTGCCGAGAGTGGCTTCGGAAAGTTGTTTGATATCCATAGCCAGATTGAGCCTGGCCAGGGTGCTGTCTTCCTGCCCCTGCTGTAGCATGCGGGCATACTGAACAATACCGACCACACTCATGCCGAGATCGAAATCCATGACCCCGCTGGCAGGCAGGGCTGAAAGCATGGTAGAGAGTTTCTGAAAACGGGATACCACATCCGGGGCTTCAACAGAAACAGGATGCAATGTTTCTCCGTCCCGAACCTGAAGACTGAATCGCCCGCTTCCGACATCAGTCAGTTCAATCTGTTCCACAGAAAGATGACGACCGGATGAGCGGGTAACACTCTGGAAGCGTTGCTGCAGAGTTTCCAGTACGCCGGCGAGTTGCTGTTTAACCCGCGTTGCCTGCCGTTGCAGGCGAACCTGTGAGGAGGCCATATCATCATACGTCCCGCGAATCATATCCGGATCGATTAGGCGGGTGCCACTATACAGTCCCTGAGTCTGCAGAATTTTTCTTATGTTATTAGCCTGTTCTGTTGTCAGTACTGTGCGGGAGAGGTAATCATGCAGCACCTCACCGTTCAGACGCAGGGAGGGGATTTGCTCCGGAGTGGGGAGAGAAGTGATACGCCGGCCGTCAAGGGTGGCTCCGATATCATAAAGCATTTTTACTGGCAGGGAGACGCCAGCAACCGCGACCGGTTCAGCCAGCTGTGCCAGACGGTCAGCGGTGGTATGCTGAAGACGGTCAGTCAGTATGTTTGTGGCGTCCTGCAGGAGCGTGTAGCGCGCTTCTTCTGAATCTGTATAGTATACCTGTAGTTGCTTTCTGACGTGGCCCACCGACAGGCCGTAATACTGTTGAAGCACAGGGGTTAACTGCACCGATGACTCAATAAAGTGCAGCGCATCCATGAGGGAAGCAAAGTCTGCATGCCCGAAATTCGGATCGGTGACCCGGAAACTGTCTTCAAGTTGTTGCACTACCAATGTATGGGTGGGAGTGGTCACCAGGAGATGTTGAATGCCCTTTTTATAAAACAGTGTCACCAGGGTGTCAGGTTGCCACGAGGCTTTATTAAAAAATGTATTGCTCTGGATGTACTGGTTCCCCTGCACCTGAAGTTTGTCAATCAGCTGGAGGGCATTGTCCAGTAAGCTATTATCGGCTTCTGTGAGAGGCAGGTGGCTACGCTCGCGGGTCTGACGGAGTGCACTGACCGTCATCAGATTCTCCTGTAACACGGCATAGTGAATGCTATCTTCAGCCTGGAGGTAAAGCCAGGCCAGCCCCATACAACGACCTTCCTGTGATATCAGGAGGGACTGCGGATGGAAGTCGGTCGTATCAGCAGCGTGCCCTCTGGCCAGCGAAAACCAGAGTTGTGCATGGTCACGGTAAAACTCAGGCCAGGAGAGCAAGGTATATCGTGGCTGTCCTGAGGGGCCTGCCACAGGAGCTTTGGGGAAAATCCCTAACTGGCTTTCATATATCAGTAACGATGACGAAAGTTCGTGAGCCAGTAGGGTATCTGGCATCAGTTTTTTGAGCAACGGGTACTCTTCCGTTGACCATATCAGTGCTCCCTGTGCAAGAGTAGGGGATTGTGTCAGCAGGGTGTGTATCTGTGTCAGAGACTGATAAGGTTTTGTTGCCATTTTTTCGACAAAGAACTGTACCCTCTCTGATGTGAACCTCTCCGTCATGCCCAGGGACTGTAGCTTCTTTTGAACGCGTTCGGTGGTCAGTTGCCCGGCAATGGCACGCTGGTGAAAATAATAGAGGGCATCCAGATAGAACAGAAAGTTACGTGTGCTGGTACGCAGCGGATTTTCACCAGCAATAATGGCATGGTCTGTCAGTTGATGCTCATCAGCGCTGAAACGAACACCGGTTCCAAGCAGAGGGGTACTCCAGACTGGCATCTGAAACCACTGTTCCGCAGGAAGTAAGGACAGCAATAAAGAAAATGCCTGAAAATTCTCCTGTAAGGACGCCGGTAGAGTCGGCGGTACGGCGATACTGAAAGTTTCCTGTGGGTGAGCCAGATGGTTTTCCATTGCCTTATACAGTTCCTCCCTCAGTGCTGGCATCCGGGTATATTCTTCCCCCAGGTGTTCTGTTATCAACTCGTTTACCGCCTCAGAGAATGGAGGCTGCAGCTCACTGGTAAACAGCCCCTGTTTCCCTTCGGCCGCCAGCAGAAAACGGATGATTGTATCCCGGTCATTAAAGGTGTAATGGTCGGCTTTCAGGCGCTGATAGAGGGAGTTCTCTGTGAAGAAATCACTCAGTTCACGTACTGTCACCTGCTCAGGAAGAGTGGACAACACTACTGCTGGTGCAGAAAGCATTTGCAGATATTGTCTGGCTTGTTGAGAAAGCGTCTGATGATTGTATTTATCAATATAGCGCAGGAAAGCCTGTTGCTGTTCAGGCCGGAGTAGTAGCCCCCATTCTGCAATTTTCTCGGTAAGCAGCTTATGGGTATGAAAGGCCAACGAGGCTTCCACCTGTCGGATATAGCGGTGAAGTTCTGGCTCCAGGCTGATTTGTTGTAACAACCTTTCTCGTTCGTGACGGTCGGGCTGGATCCGGGTCATCAGTTGGCGATAGGCCTGCAATAACTGGATATGCTTTGGACTCAGTTTTTCCTGAACAGGCACGGCTGCCACATCAATTCCCCGCAGCGCATCAATTTTGTCATCAATAAATTTCATTATGACGATACGTCCGAAGATATCTTTGAGACGGGCATCATGCAGGCGCGGGCTGTCTGTCCATATAGTGAGTGAATCTGACACACTTTTAAGTATATGGAGGGGGAGCGTCAGGGCATATTCCGGGGCGCGGTTAAACAGCAGATGAATATCTTTAGCAGTAGGTACCTGGATATTCTGGAAATGACGGAACATAGCCTCTCGGATGGAGTGAACGGTTGCTTTAGCATTATCCCCGGTGAACTGTTCCAGCATCTGTGTCAGTGCAGCATCCATTTTGGTGATGTCCGCCAGGGTGGGCGATGTTTTTTCGGCCAGTTTCTTCAGGCCATACATCAGATGAGGTGCGACCCTGGACTGTACTTTCTTGTCATGAGATGACCAGAGATCCATCATGCTGATATCACGTTGTGTGAAATCGCTCATCAACCAGGGGGCTGGTTGTTTATCCGGTAGTGGTTTCATTTTTAATGTCGCAGGCAGATTATCCTGCAGCTCCCTGTGCAGAATGTATACCTCATTTTTTGCCTGGTCACTGGTCAGATGTTCCCAGAGAGCATGCAATTTATCATCAATCTCCGAGAGATATGTCTGGGAGATATTTGCATGATTACGGATCTGTCTCTTAAGATGATTAATACTGTTGGTTATAGAGGGAAATATCACTTCTACCGCCTGCTGCTCCTTGCTCAGCCAGCGAGACAGATGAAGAACAGAGGTAAAGCTGGATTCTGGTAAATTTACAGCTGGGGCAACAGGAGCGGGAATATATTCCGGCAGTGGTTTCATTTTGAACGATCGTTAACCCGCCGCAGTAAGATTTTCCTGTAACTCCCTGAGCAGAGTGTAAACCTCACTTTTTGCCAGTTCACTGGTCAGATGTGTCCAGAGAGCATGCAGTTTATCATCAATCTCCGAGATTTATTTCTGGGAGATACCTGCATAATAACGGATCTGTCTCTTCAGATAATTAATACTGTCGTTCATATTGGGAAATATCATTTTTACCGCCTGCTGCTCATTGCCCAGCCAGCGAGATACATGAAGAGAAGAGGTAAAGCTGGCTTCTGGTAAATTTACAGCTGGGGCAGCAGCAACAGGAGGGGGAACGGGAACGGCAATATATTCCGGCAACGGTTTCATTTTTAATGATGGATTGCCTGCCGCAGGCAGATTTTTATGCAGATCCCTGAGCAGAGTGTAAACTTCACTTTTTGCCAGGTCACCGGTCAGATGTTCCCAGAGAGCATGCAGTTTATTATCAATATCCATGAGACGTTGTTGGGATATAATACGATGATTGCTGATATCTGCCTTCAATTTGGAAACATTCACATGCATATTGGGAAGTATTTGCTTTAGTGCCAGTTGATCGCTATCTGACCAGCGAGATAGGTGTAGAGAAGAGGTGAAGCTGGCTTCCGGCAATCCTGTTTGGGGATCAATAATATACTCCGGCAGGGGGAGCATTTTTAATGATGGATTGCCTGCTGCAGGCAGATTTTTATGCAGATCCCTGAGCAGAGTGTAAACTTCACTTTTTGCCAGGTCACCGGTCAGATGTTTCCAGAGGGCATGCAGTTTATTATCAATATACGTGAGACGTTGTTGGGATATATTACGATGATTGCTGATATCTATCTTCAATTTGGAAATATACACTTGCATATTGGGAAGTATTTGCTTTAGTGCCTGTTGATCGCTATCTGACCAGCGAGATAGGTGTAGAGAAAAGGTAAAGCTGGCTTCCGGCAATGCTGCCCGGGGATCAATAATATACTCCGGCAGGGGGCGCATTTTTAATGATGGATTACCCATTGCAGGCAGACTGTTCTGCAGTTCCCTGAGCAAGGTATAAATCTCATTTTTTGCCAGTTCACCGGTCAGACTCGTCCAGAGTGTGTGAAGTTTACCATCAATCACCGTAAGTCGATCCTGAGAGATATTTTCATTATAGCGGATATCTGTTTTCAGATGATTAATCGTGCTGACCATTGTGGGGAATATAGCCTTTACTGCCTCCTGGTCATTACTCGACCAGTGAAGCAGATGTAGAGGAGCTTCTGGTAATCTAACCGGATGGATTACTACATATTCCGGCAGTGGTTTCATTTTTAACGATGGATTACCCGCCGCAGGGAGATTTTCCTGTAACTCCCTGAGCAGAGTGTAAACCTCAATTTTTGCCCTGTCACTGGTCAGATGTTCCCAGAGAGCATGCAGTTTATTATCAATCTCCGTAAGTCGATCCTGAGAGATATTTTCATGATTGCGAATACTTTCCTTCAGATGACCAACAGTTCTAATCATACGAGGGAATATCTCTTCTACTGCCTTCTGCTCATTGCTTTGCCAGCGGGAAGGATAAAGGAAAGAGGTAAAGCTGGCTTCTGGTAAATTTACTGCTGGGGCTGCAGCAACAGGGGCGGGAATATATACCGGCAGTGGTTTCATTTTTAACGATGGATTACCCGCCGCAGGGAGATTTTCCTGTAACTCCCTGAGCAGAGTGTAAACCTCACTTTTTGCCTTGTCACTGGTCAGACGTTCCCAGAGAGCATGCAGTTTATTATCAATCTCCGTAAGTCGATTCTGAGAGATATTTTCATGACTGCGAAAACTTTCCTTCAGATGACTAACAATTCTAAGCATACGAGGGAATATCTCTTCTACTGCCTTCTGCTCATTGCTCTGCCAGTGGGAAGGATGAAGGGAAGAGGTAAAACTGGCTTTCCGGGAGGAGAGTATTTTTAACGATGGATTACCCTCAGCAGGTAGATTATCCCCCTGATGTCTTGCGCGCTTTTCTGCCAATTCTACATCATTATCTGTCTCAATGGGCCGTTTCCCCCCTCTGGATGATGATGCAACTTCTCCATCTTCCCCTCCTGCACGTTTAACCCGGCGACTTCTTTTTTCAGTATGTGATTCAATGTGAGTAAGTTCGGTTTCCTTGTGTAAAGAGCCTAATACCGGTGAAGGGGGATATTCCCTTGGTGAGAGTGAAGAGGACTCAGTCAATGGGTATTTAGTTGCCTGGTAAATACGGGAAGTAACCAAAAGCAGGTTATGAAGTAAGGAGGATTTCCTGTTTCCTGAGTGTTTGACGAGATGGGAGAGGTTGCTTATTTCTTCCGCATTATGAGGTCGTAGGTCTCGTTGTATCATCGCCCCAATAGCGACGACGTCTTCAGTTGAATTATTTTGGTTAACAAGATAATTATAATATCCCAATCGCGAAGTCGTAAGTGATGCCTGGTTATTTCTCAGTGTCTTAATAATTCTTCCACTGGAAGATGGTCGAGGACTATTATTTTTTTGTTCCTCTGGTATGTAAGTAATAGAGCCTTTTGGGGCAGAAAGTGTGTTAGTGCTTTGTTGTGGTAATCTCATTGCGAATATTATCCTTATACCGTTTTTTTAGTTTTGTAGTGGCCAGCTAAATTGACCACCGTTTTAGAGTGTTCCTGGCCTACTATCTTAAGACTGACTTTGATTTTTAAGTTAATGTTACCAGATGACGCCAATATTCCTTTGATTTGCTTATAGTGCTGGCCAGTTCTGAATCAGGGACAATATCCTCATCTGTAGAAACAGCATTAAGGCTTCCTGAATCGCCACGGATAATCCAGACACTTATGAGCCGTTGATAATATTGATTTTCATATTCCGTCGGTGGCATTTGATCACTCGAACCATGCCGACGCTTACTATTATAAAACATTTCGATGTAATCAAAAATATCGCTTCGGGCTTCTTCCTGCGTTCCGTAGATCTTTTTCTTTATCCGTTCACGCTTCATCAGCCGCAAGACCGGTTAATCCCACCTTGATGCCCGCTATCTTTCAGGTCAAGATGGATCTTGCGATAGCCATAAACGCAACCGGGCTACAGCCAGAATTGTTTGATTTGTCCTGTCAGCCTGAGATGCGCCTGCTGAAGCCTGGCGTAAAACCCACCCGGATGAACATTCAGCAACCGACAGAGCAGACGAACAGGCCAACAATAGGAGTTGTCACGGATAAAGGCGTACTTCAGTCGGACAGCTTTGCGAAGTATGCCGCAGCTTTTTTTAATATGTCCCGTTCGTCAGTAACCCGCTTCAGCGCCTTCTGGAGTCGGCGGATCTCAGCCTGAGCATCTGACGGTTCTTTGTTGGTGAAAGAGTCCGATCCGTACTTCTTTATCCAGGCATAAAGACTGTGGGTAGTGATATCGGGACGTGTTGCAACACTGTAAACAGAATGACCACAAGCAACAACCTGTTTAACTCCTTCAATTTTAAACACTTCAGGATAACTGTCAACGACGGGTAAAAAGTGAACCACTTACATCTCCACCGACGGTCTAATATTGATCCACCGTTTTACTCAGGATTAGCTTCAGTGATAACCCGGGCTTTCTTTCTGTTTAAGTCGATAGCTCTCTCCTTTATCTGAATAACGTGTGAGTGGTGTAAGATCCGGTCCAGCATCGCCGATGTCAGTGCCGCATCTCCTGCGAACGTTTAATCCCACTGCCCGAACGGCAGGTTAGATGTCAGGATCATCGCTCTCTTCTCGTAACGTTTGGCGATGATCTGGAAGAACAATTTTACTTCTTCCAGGCTGAACGGCAGATAGCCTATTTCATCTATGATGAGCAGCTTCGGCGCCATCCCACCACGGTGAAGCGTTGTTTTATAGCGGTCCTGGCGTTGCGCTGTAGACAGCTGAAGCAACAGATCCGCCGCTGTTGCGGGTGTACTGCACCATCCGCTCCACTTTGCCTGTTGTCTGTGCCCGAACCGGGTAGCCAGTTGGGAAGATGTTCAACGACTGAAGTGTACAAGGCGTTTGCTTTCTGGCTGAAGTATTCTCCGGTGACAGCCTGTACCGCCCCTGCGTGGTGGATATTACCCCGGAATCCATGAAATTCTGTGTTGACTATATCTCTGGCGGAACAGGCAGCGTTGGTTAAATCGGTGGAGCGGGATATGAAGATTGTCGTGGTTCGGTTTAACCGCGAGTACAATAAAAAAGAGGGTGGAGATAAACAGGACATGCCCCGTACGGGAGTGCGGGGCTGTTTAAGAAGTAATGATTGATTGACCATTAACAACCGTAGCTATTAGCATTCAATGTTAGATTAAGTTATGGTTATCTTGTGATTTATGCATATCTTTCGATATGCGATACCGAATGACAAACGTTACTATGATGCATTTGCTTGTTGTATGTTTTCAGGTTGACCATATGTCCTGTCAATTAAACCAACTGGCTCGATGGGAGCGTTTTGGGGAATAATCCAACCACTTTCGCTTATACTGCCTCTTGTAAGATATTTCACCCTTACTTTGACAATAACTAAGTGATGTCCACGGCTAAATCGGTCGGCAACACTAATATCTGTTGTATATTCAGGTTCAATTCTTCCACTTTTTATTTGCAATTTTGCAATATCTTCAGAAACCGGATTTACATTTGGGTTTGCAATTTCGGCTCCTCCAGCGGTACTATAAGAAACAATGTTTTCAGCCTGAGAGGCAATAGTTCCTCGGCATAATGTCACCTCTGTCATTCCCGCCTCAATATCACCACTTTTAAATTTACTGTAAATGTTTTGTACATTCTCTTCTTCGCTAGGGTATAAATCTTCTGATATTGCAGGCAAAGTTTCCTCTAACTCAGGTGAATCATCAGTAATATCCAGAAGTTCCTCATCATATCCTATATCACCTTCTTTCAACTCTGAGTATGGCTTATCCGTATGCCGGATAAGCCCTCCTCCTTTTAATCCTTCTGCTTGATAAAAGCTACCATCGGAACTTTTATAAAACTTTACAATTGAATTTTTTCCGTTGTCGGTAAATGTTCCACAGTAAATTTCTGAGTTTGATTCTTTTATTAATTCTAATTCTCTATTATTGTATGTTATTTTGTTTGGTGTCTCTTTCGATAAAGGCTGGAATGAGTGCTGTTTTCTATAAAAACCATCACCAGATCGTTTGTAGTATCCATAGTTTTCATTGTTAAACCCCGTAGCACTATACAGCTCATTATTTTCTGTGGTCATTAATTCTAAAATTTTTTTAGTGATTTTTTGATAAATAAAATCAGTATTTTCTATTGACTCTATTACTCTATAAGATGAGCCGCGTTGCAGAGGTTCATTAATTAAATTTTTATTAATTTTTTCCTCAACAAAACGAAGACCTATGTATTTGCTATTTGACGATTTTTTTGTGAATTTCGACTCGGCTACCGGAACTGCTTCCATACCAATACGTATTGCATCTTGTATGTAGCTACATACATCCGTAGATTTTTCAACAACAGCGTGGTTTAGTATACTGCTAGTTCCTGCTAAGGCGTTAAATCCAGGGACCGCACTCATTACTATATTCCAGATAGTACCTAATAAATGAAGTCCATTTCTTGATGCAGGACTAAGTGACGATAATGCTCGATGATGCCACTCATCGTCAATGTCAAAACTTAACTCGATTAGTCCTCCAAGCCCTTCCTGAATAACTTTGTTAAAACCATAGACAAATCCCTGACCTCCATTCAGGGTTGATATCTTTGTTTTGAACATCTCGAGAGCCAGAATTTTTTTTGCATGTTGTTCTTCTGATGACATCCAACTGGATTCTGTTATTTCATTAATCTGATGGATAAATCCAGTAATGGCATCTCTGACCATTTTGTTTGTATCCATTAAACCTAATAATTCACAATCCTGAATATGACTTTCAATATGCTTTTGTGCTTTATAGTGAGCCTCCGCCCATGAGAGCTGTTTTTCTGTTGCTAATATCATTAACCATGGGTTGCAGTAGTTTTTTTGTGAGTTTAATTTTAATATTTTTGATTTTATTTGATTCGAAAGGTCATTATTAGTAATTATTGCTAGTGATATTTTTTCTATTATACTTTCATTAATATGTCTCTGGTGATGTTTGCACCGTGTTACAATCTCATTTAATATAAGACGATGATACTTAACTCCATAAGAGGAGCACAGGATTTTATCACCGCCATCTTTTGATAAGTGATGGATTACTAATTGAGCGATTTTAAATAGATGTTCAAAATCTCTTTTGCTTAGTTTTTTATTTGATTTTAGATCATGTAATGCCACTGATAAGAATATAGATTCTTTACCGTATAGATTATCAAAATGTAGTGGTGCACTATGTGAAAACTTCTGTCTCACAGTTTGCATATAATGATTTGCTGGTTCTGACCTTATGATCCCACCTTTTTCAGGAGGAGCATAGTCTAAATCAAATGGTAGCGGGTGCACGATTATATCTCGCGCAAACGTTTCATATATATTGTACTCATACTCTCGGTGTTTTTCTATGAAATCCTGGAAAAAAACAACTCTTCCGCTATTATATTCTATTTCAAATTTGTAAAAGTGTTGTTTCATTATTTCAACTATGTAATTTCTTGCAGCATCTCTGCCATTACGAGTCCAAATCCCTGTTTGAGAAAATGCAAGTAATTCATGATACCCTCTTATGTAATTTTCTAGTTGCAGTTCTAGCTCTAAGTTAGTCAGCAAGTTGTAAAGAGAGGCTGCTTTTTTTAATATAAACTCATTGATTCCTTTTACAATGGAACTGCTTTTGGTTTCAGCAGGTGCAGAATGTTCTTCAGGAAGAGACCTTGAATGCCTGACATTTATTTTATCTAATGAATTCGAATTACCGCTATGTTGGTTATTATTTAATGTTTGAAATAAGCCTGAGGTAAGCAATAATCCATTAAGTGCGATTTTTTTAAACTGAATTCCTTTTTTTTGCGAGGGAATGGGATCAAGTTCTTTATTTTTTATATAACTATCAAAAAACTCTTTCTGAAGGGTGCTTCCCTTTGATATGACTTGTTCAATATTATCTATTTGTTTAGTCGAATTTTCGCAATCGTATAGTTTGTATTTATCTCTCACAGAAGCATGTTGAAATGATTTTGAAGTGTGAGCTATTGCCTGGGGGGATAATTCCTTAAAAATTATATTGGTATATGTGTCAATATCATCATAACCAAGGATGTCTGGGTTGCTGATATGTTTCAAAAAGAAATTCAACAATATTTTTTCTGGTGATATTTCTTCTAATGATTCTGTTTTAGGGACAATAAAATTTCCCTTTTCATCAAGTGCAATGAATAGTTCACTTACACTATCTTCTTTTTTATTGTATGCAAAAGTATTGGTAATGTATATTTGGCATTTATTTATATCGTAGTTTGGTAAATTGTCAGTATGGTAGTTTACCAGGCGTCTGAATGTTGGGCTATTTGAGTATTGAAACTGTAATATTCTTGTTATGTTTTCTTCTATAATGTTACTGCATGGTTGAAAATAAATGTCATACAGATTTAAATTGTAGTAATTTTCATTTGTGGCTGTTTTGTCAAAATCGTATTGTTTCTCTGTTATTTTAGAAATCTGATCGTTAAAAATATTGTCATTATTGAATTTTGATAATGTTTTTAGGTATTTTTCTGTATCCCAGGATTTAATATCTTCAGTTTTTGATAAGGATGTTGGTGCATGCAAAGTATTATACACTATAGGCGGCATTTTGTCCTCGTTTGAAAGTGATCATGTTTGCTATCAAATGTTAGGGCTGAAGGTAAATCGTGCGAAAATATGTATATAAGCCACAAATTATGATATTATATCCCATAGTTGTTTCTCATCTTTAATGATTTTTATATCAGAACAACTTTGATTTGTAAAGAGTATAATTAACATCATTACCTGACAGTTTTTACTGATAATTTATAATTAACTTTAGGATTATTTACAGTAGTAACTTATCATAATCAAAATTAATGGCTTTTTATCCTTATCCTATCTTATTCTTATTCTTATCCTTATTCCTTATTCCTTATTCCTTATTAAATATTTAAATCATTTTCTCCCGACGGGAGGGGGACCTAATCGCTCAAAAACGCTCTATTTCTTTTAATGGAGTAGTTGTTAGTGATTCATCTTGTAGTGATGTGATGGACGCCCTTTCCTGAAGCAGCCAGTACCATACTTTTACTGTCTGCGTTTGCTACGGGAGTAAATCACATGAGCACGATCAGAGTTGTTGGTATTGATATCGCCAAATCAGTTTTTCAGGTCTGCGTCTGGATGGTCGATGGCTCCGTCGCATGGAACAAAAAAATCTCTCGTTCTAAATTGCCGGATACTATCCGACAGTTTGAACCTGGAACCCTTGTTGCGAAGGAAGCCTGCGTCACTTCGCATTTTTGGGGGCGAACCTTCGCATCTATGGGCTATTGCGTCAGACTCATCCCCGCACAACACGTAAAAGCTTTTGTCCGTAGCCAGAAAAATGATGCCAATGATGCGTTGGCAATTTGCGAGACAGCATTTCGCCCGGGTATTCACTTTGTTTCTGTAAAAACCACAGAACAGCAGGATATCAAGGCGCTTCGGAACACACGCCAACTGATGGTTGAGCAGAGAACAGCGCTGACCAACCAGCTTCGTTCTCTGCTCGCTGAATATGGTTTCACTATTCCTGTCGGAATCCTGCGTCTCCAGCAACAGCTACCGGAGCTGATTGAAGATGCCTCAAACAGCCTGACATTTACTCTTTGTCGACTGTTGTCTTCGCTGCGGGAAGATATGCAGGCATTAAATGAACGAATTACCCGTCTGGACAGCGAAATTGTGGCGCTGTCATCACAACAAATCGCGTACCGCCATCTATTAACAATCCCGGGCGTCGGTCCCCTGATTGCAGCAGCGTTTCTCAGCGAAGTTGATGCCACACAGTTCTCGAGTGGGCGAGAATTATCGGTGTGGTGTGGACTGGTTCCCCGCCAGTACAGTTCGGGCGGAAAACAGCGCCTGTCTTCTGTGACGAAAAAATGGCAATCGGAGTCTGCGAATTCTCATTATTCATGGTGCGCGGTCTGTAATGCGCTGTGTGAAAAAGCGCGATGACAGTCTGAGTATTTGGCTGCAAAGGATGGAGGCCCGTCGAGGGTTCCTGAAAACCACGGTTGCGCTGGCGAATAAGCTGACGAGAATCATCTGGCGTGTTTTGACCGATGGTATTGATTTTAATATGCAGAAGGCCGTTGCGATGAATTAAATAAAAACAGCAAGTTATAGAAAGGTAAGCGTCTCATTTAAACCGTCTGGTCTGTTTCCTCCGGCTCCACAAAAATAATGTCCATCATTTTTAGTGGACACTATCGTATGGAATACCGGACCTGGATTACTGAAGCTTTACGCCTTCACTTCGAAGAACATTTACCTCGGGTTGTGGCCGGACGTCGCCTGGGTGTACCAAAATCAACAGTTTGTAGTATGTTCGTGCGCTTTCGGAGAGCTGGCCTTTCGTGGCCTTTGCCCGCAGGCATGTCGGAGCAGGAACTTGATGCCTGCCTTTACGGACAATTTTCCACGGTACCAGTCGTACGTCCTGAAAGCACCGTTATATCCGAAACCCCCGTGGTAAAAAAACGTCCCCGGCGGCCCAACTTCCCTTATGAGTTTAAAATCGCCTTAGTGGAGCAGTCACTGCAGCCCGGAGCCTGTGTGGCGCAGATCGCCCGGGAAAACGGAATCAACGATAACCTGCTCTTCAACTGGCGCCATCAATACCGGAAAGGTGGCCTGCTGCCTTCCGGAAAAAATATGCCGGCACTGCTTCCCGTGACGTTAACGCCGGAGCCGGATAATAAAATCCCGGCCCCCGCACAGGAACCAGAGCAGATAAATACACCGTCCGACAGTCTGTGTTGTGAGCTGGTTCTGCCGGCCGGAACTCTCAGGCTTAAAGGTAAACTGACGCCGGCGTTATTACAGACACTTATCCGCGAAATAAAAGGGAGCAGCCACTGATGATATCTCTCCCTGCAGGTTCGCGTATCTGGCTGGTTGCAGGTATCACCGATATGCGAAATGGCTTTAACGGCCTGGCATCAAAAGTTCAGAACGTCCTGAAGGATGACCCGTTCTCCGGACACCTGTTCATCTTCCGCGGACGCCGGGGTGACCAGATAAAAGTGTTGTGGGCTGACAGTGACGGACTGTGCCTCTTCACCAAACGCCTGGAGCGGGGCCGCTTCATCTGGCCAGTCACCCGTGACGGCAAGGTGCACCTTACTCCGGCTCAGTTATCCATGCTTCTTGAAGGTATCAACTGGAAGCACCCGAAACGAACGGAACGCGCTGGAATCCGCATATAACCCGTTGTAAAGTGAGGATATGGACACCTCACTTGCTCATGAGAACGCCCGCCTGCGGGCACTGTTGCAGACGCAACAGGACACCATCCGCCAGATGGCCGAATACAACCGCCTGCTCTCACAGCGGGTGGCGGCTTATGCTTCCGAAATCAACCGGCTGAAGGCGCTGGTTGCGAAACTGCAACGTATGCAGTTCGGTAAAAGCTCAGAAAAACTTCGCGCAAAAACCGAACGGCAGATACAGGATGCACAGGAGAGAATCAGCGCACTTCAGGAAGAAATGGCTGAAACGCTGGGTGAGCAATATGACCCGGCACTGCCATCCGCCCTGCGCCAGTCTTCAGCCCGTAAACCGTTACCGGCCTCACTTCCCCGTGAAACCCGGGTTATCCGGCCGGAAGAGGAATGCTGTCCTGCCTGTGGTGGTGAACTCAGTTCTCTGGGATGTGATGTGTCAGAGCAACTGGAGCTTATCAGCAGCGCCTTTAAGGTTATCGAAACACAACGTCCGAAACTGGCCTGTTGCCGGTGCGACCATATCGTGCAGGCACCAGTACCTTCAAAACCCATTGCACGCAGTTATGCCGGAGCGGGGCTTCTGGCCCATGTTGTCACCGGGAAATATGCAGACCATCTGCCGTTATACCGCCAGTCAGAAATATACCGTCGTCAGGGAGTGGAGCTGAGCCGTGCCACACTGGGGCGCTGGACAGGTGCTGTTGCTGAACTGCTGGAGCCGCTGTATGACGTCCTGCGCCAGTATGTGCTGATGCCCGGTAAAGTCCATGCTGATGATATCCCCGTCCCGGTCCAGGAGCCGGGCAGCGGTAAAACCCGGACAGCCCGGCTGTGGGTCTACGTCCGTGATGACCGTAACGCCGGTTCACAGATGCCCCCGGCGGTCTGGTTCGCGTACAGCCCGGACCGGAAAGGCATACATCCACAGAATCACCTGTCCGGTTACAGCGGAGTGCTTCAGGCCGATGCTTACGGTGGCTACCGGGCGTTATACGAATCCGGCAGAATAACGGAAGCCGCGTGTATGGCCCATGCCCGGAGAAAAATCCACGATGTGCATGCAAGAGCGCCAACCGATATCACCACGGAAGCCCTGCAGCGTATCGGTGAACTGTATGCCATCGAAGCAGAAGTCCGGGGATGTTCAGCAGAACAGCGTCTGGCGGCAAGAAAAGCCAGAGCTGCGTCACTGATGCAGTCACTGTATGACTGGATACAGACTCAGATGAAAACACTGTCGCGTCACTCGGATACGGCAAAAGCGTTCGCATACCTGCTGAAACAGTGGGATAGCCTGAACGTGTACTGCAGTAATGGCTGGGTGGAAATCGACAACAACATCGCAGAGAACGCCTTAAGGGGAGTGGCCGTAGGCCGGAAAAACTGGCTGTTCGCGGGTTCTGACAGCGGTGGCGAACATGCGGCGGTGTTGTACTCGCTGATCGGCACATGCCGTCTGAACAATGTGGAGCCAGAAAAATGGCTGCGTTACGTCATTGAGCATATCCAGGACTGGCCGGCAAATCGGGTACGCGATCTGTTGCCCTGGAAAGTTGATCTGAGCTCTCAGTAAATATCAATACGGTTCTGGCGAGCCGCTTACGATTCAGGTGGCGGAGACTATCGGCATTCGCGGGATGCTGGTTCACGCCCTGTCGGATGAAGCGCGGGAGTTTTACCTGCGGGTGGGGTTTGAGCCGTCGCCGATGGATCCGATGATGCTGATGGTGACGTTGGGGGATTTGGTGGAATTAGTTTAATGGTTATTTATTCCTAAATGCCTCCTCTGATGGATTTCACAATTATATAACTGTATGAAATTATTTAAGATGAGTAGGGGTTTTCTTCATTCCTTGTACGCGGAAAACAACGACTGAATAGGTTGCTGTCCCACTGTGAGGAGTTTTCTGGAATACATTGATCAAATTACGAAGATGATCACTTCCACCTCCTCGATCAAAAAGATCAAGTACCATTAAGATACAGAACCTCATGTTGGTTCGTTGATAAGCAGTTGCCTGTAAGCCAAATTCATCAACCAGCTTTTCGAGGGTTCGATCGTGGTGAGTTTTCTTCAGTTCCGCCACTGTTTTGATACCGTTTTGCGTGAAATAAACATCGACTCTCCCATGTGCTACATCTCTACTCTCACTTTGTGCCAATGCGTGCAAGGGAGTTGCTTGAAGAAAGTTAAAATAGTCTTTATGAAGATCGGCTTCTAAGGGGGGATTATTCGGATCTCGATTAAATAAATACTCGATTCCAGATACTGAACCCATCGACATGTTCTCACGTGACGTTACGAATAAAATTGTGTAGTACAGGATCAGACAAAAAAACTGCTGTGCGTTTCTTTGGTAGTCAGGGTTTTCCTGTAATTGATTATGAATAGATTCCAGTATTTCACACGTAACTGTATCGCTCCTTTCCAGCTCAAAAGTAATTACTGCATCGGTAAGTAATTTTTGAGCACTCATATTCAATACTGTGGGAAGCTTGGCTTTATCGAGGATCGCAGCAGCGCTAGCCGGAATCACTGCTGCGTCAATGGGGTTTCGGTATAAGCTCGCTTCTATAGCTGCATCAATTTCCTTTCGCATAATTAGTGCGGTGGGCGTAGATAGCGAATTCTTATTTTCAATTAACCACTGGTCTAACATTGTAAGCTGAACCCGATTTTCTTGTAGGGTACCAATGATCTGGGGCCGAACGATAGCCTCAATTCCGCCAGCGGAGTTACGTCGTAATATTGACCTACTCGCTTCGAATATTCTGAAAAGTTCTTCTTCGATAATTATTGCCGCGTTTAGCCATGCTCTCTTCAATAAGTTAATATCAAGCATTGCCAGTCGGATTCCTAATTCAGCCCACCGCAGCCCTTCGAGCGATGAAGCTCCTGGCCACGTATCGCGATTAATTTGTCGATCGGACGGAATGAGAAATGCGGAATACTCAAAAGCAGCCTGACGGAGCATTGTTAACTTTTCTTCCAGACTTTTATCGTATGTTCCCTTCTGAAAATCGAGTAATATGCTTAGGCATGCGACATACAGAGATACGTCTTGTCTGCCTTCACTGGAAACAATTGCACGTTGCATGAAGCAGTGCGCACGGTGAAATGCTTCAAGTGCAACTTTTCTTTCATCCTCATCCAGAGCATCTGCGATTGCCAATAAACCGAGTGCAAATGACGCTTCATCTTCTGCCTCTGGAACCAAAAGTAGTTCATGCAACGCCAAATTTAGATCTTGATCTCGAATGTGTGTAAGCACTAACCCATTAATTTTTGCGACGCTTCGCAAATAGTCACCATCATCCTGCGACTCGATATCTAAAAGATGGGCCTGTAGCCGCCTTAATAGTGAGGGATATTCTTGAGATAGGTTTAGTGAACCGAGTAATGCTAAAGCTCGTGTACCGCTATGGAGTCCTTTATTACTGGATTTATCCAGAAATACCTTATGTAAACTACGGATCACATTTTCGGATAAACTAAAAGGAACAGTGAGATGCTGAACGATCTCAGCCATGACTCCTGGATCATTGGTTGAAGTGAGCAGGTTAATCGCAGCCAATACAGTTGAAGTGGTTTCTGTATCAAGGAGCGCCATAAAGAAAGCGGCGCAAGCTGGGGTATCTGCAAGTTGTACTGATGCTTCGGTAAGTTCGGTAATTGCCTGATTCGACAAATCAATAGATTCATCATGTTGAAACGCTTCTAAAAATCTATTCGCCAGATCGCTCATTCGATTCTCCTAGAACAACGTTTCTGTACCTACTGCGATTTTGCGTCGTTTTTGAGGTACTACGGGTTCTAATTCAGATCGCATTATTGCGCCGACTATAACCTGAATACCGGGGATTTCATTAACAGTCGCTGCGACTGCACCAATCAAAGCTGAAAAATTATCGGCACTCATCTCGGAGGCCGCCGGTGAATCAAGAATAAGTAGGCCAGGATGTCTGCCGAAACCTCGCGAACGGGCCACCTTTAATGTAGCCAACGCCGCAGCCACACGAATCCGTAGATTTTCACCAGAGTTGAGGCCACTGAATGTAACATCAACCCCACCCTGGCGGAGATCCATGCGGTGAGCTTTGAATGACAATGCTTCGAGGTTACGAACACCAAATCTCTCTGCAAGATCGAAAAGCTCCTTTTCTACTTCTTTCATTATTTCTGCTTGGAGCCCCTCCATAGCTTTTTTTGTAATGATTTCTGCCGAATTGAGTACCCGTATTATTTCATTTTCTTGAGGTGTTTCTTGGCTGGAGGTAACGAGCATGGAATTCAACTCTTCGATTCGTCCATCAATTCCGGCAATTTCTCGTAAAATCCGATCTGTATCATCGGAACCAGATAATACATCTCCCAACTTATTGAGTTGTTCGAGCGTCGCATCACGTGATTCATCTGCTTTGAGAAAAATATTTTTAGTTTTCGCTAATACTTCAACTGCATTTTTTCGTGCTGTATCTGAATCATTGACAGCTATTTCCAGTTCGTTGAAATCTATAGCCTCATGCCCATCTATTTGAAGAGATTCATTACCGCAAAGACCACATGCCTGAATAATATGGGAGGAGAAACGGTCTGGTTGTAGTTTTGTTTCGCATGCCGGACAGCAAACAGGTTGAAGTTTGCGGAAAACATAACCAGCAGCAGCCTCATCCTTGGCTTGTTGTAACATTTGTCGCGCTTCGGCATGAGCAACTGTAGTCTCCTGAACAAGAGTTTGGGCTTTATTCAATTCATTTCGTAGGCTTATGACTTTCTCTTGCTCTATTGATAATTTGTAATCTAGGGAACTGAGCTCTCTTCGTATGTGGTTACGATCGGATAATTGAGACAGTTCGCATTCCTTTTCCTTTTTTTCCTCTTGCAGGGACTCGATTCGTTCAGCAACCTTAAAGTTACCTGCCAGATTATCGTTTTGAGCTTTATCGTATTCACTCTTTGCTTTCTTTAAGGCAGTAGAAATAGCTGTATAAGTGGATACCCAAGGCAAACCTATAAACATCTGGATCAGGCGCAACGGAAGGCCATCCTCGGTATGATCTCCAAATATAGCCGGGCCTGGTCCGGTTACGAATAGTGCCGAGGAAAGTGCGGTCCAGCCGTGCTCTACTACCGTGTTTTTATTAGATCTATAAGCATGAAAATGGTCAAAACCGAGTTCATCCATAAAAACATCTTCGATAGCTGTACGCAGTCCCTCTCCAGCCAAACCTGTATAGAGCGGGAGCTCTATGCCGCCAATAATGCGAACTAGTGAAGCCTCGGCCTTATTCTCGTCGGTTTCTGTGGGCTGTTTTTGCAATTCAATCTCATAGGAGGTATCGTCGATTTTGAACCGTACTTTTAGATTAGCAATCCAGCTCCAGACATCAAGCTTGATTTTACCCGGAAATCTCCCTTGTATAGCAGCACGAAATACAGCTAACGTGCTGGATTTCCCTTTGAAATTTCCCTCTGACAGGAGAGCCCATAGTCCATCTGAGAGCTCGGACCATTCAAATGAAAATGGTGTTTCTTGGTTTTTCTCACACTTCTTTCCCGTCATTTGAATGGATAACAAATTTAGTGTTCGAGCGCGCGGCAGAACCGGCCTTGGTCGAATTTTCAGTTCTTCGAGAATAGATGCCACTTTCTCAGGCAGTGAACCTGCTCGTTTTGCAATAGCCGCATGCCATTCGTTAATACTCATGCTGGTGTTTTTTTCAGTCATGCTGGCTCCTGTATACTAATATTTGATATCCGTTTTAATACACGATCTTTGATAGAGGGGATGGTTGCTCCATATGGTGTTGCGGCATATTCACCCTCTGAATAATGCATGTCTTTTAGTGCGCTTCCGCTTTTATTTTTTGCTACTAAAAATGCAAGTTGAGTTTGCTTTTCATACCAGGCAAGCTCTGGATATTCAGCGATAGTTTCATCTAAGAAAGTGCGCGCCAGAGTGCCAGTCAAATATTCATACTGATAATGACCAGTTGGTAACTTGCGTTTCATTGAACGAGCCAGCCCTCTGTACCCTAACATTGCCAATGATGTTTGCAAGTTGTCAAAGGCCCCTCTGCGCCAGCGAATCATTCTGACAAGACGAATGTCTGGCTCATCATCATCGAAAATATGCTTTGCGGCTTCAAGCACCGATATATCCAGAGTATGTGAGTAGATGTTTAGTAATTGGTCTGCGAGATAGTCTGGATAGCGAAGCCAGAAATCAATAGCCAGTGCACGTTTTTCTCCCAAAAATACGCGATCCCAGCCATCAGCAGGTTGTTTCAAGGGTTCACTTCCCCGAACTAAAATGAACAAGAGACGGAGTGCATCCCGGTAAACGTAGCCATTACTGGTTGAAATTGAATGTTTCATACCATCTGCTCCACTTATTTCGTGACGAATCGTATCACTGAGCTGTTTAGACTTTTATCCTTATACTTCGCTGTTGTGTTGCCACCACTTGAGCCAACTTTGACCTCTGGTACTGCCTGCGTAGTGGTTTTAATGCCGACGATGTTTATTTTACGGACAGTCCACCAATAAAACAAAGAGATAAAAGAATATTCTGACAGGGTAAATCTACATATAGCTTGGATTGTTGTATCAGTTCCCCTTGCCGCCTACTTCCAATCGCAGTATCCTTGTTTCGCACCTGCAAATTCAGGTGCCGGGCTTGACCTCCTGAATATATTTTGTTGGCGACATATTGACGCGCCTGCGTCTTTTTTTATGTCGTACGCGCGGCTACATCTCAATGGTGGGCTGGGCGGGGGCACCGCAAGGTGCGCCGGTTGCCAACAAAGCCGGTAAGGTCAACCCCGTCCAGTTCCACCACCCACGAGATTGACCTCTCAGGTGGTGGTTTATCAACTTTTGTTGGAGATTGCCACCATGGCTACGATCCCTACCCAAACACACCCGTTACTTACCGTTCCCTTCAGCGCCGCCACGGATTTCACCGCTCTGGCCGATCACTGCGACCGCTTCGCCGAAACCCTGATTGAAAGCGACGATCCGACGCTGCGGCTGGCGCTTTGCGGACGGCTTGCCGCCTGCCTCTCGCTGCTCCAGCCCACTCTGAACGATCCCATCCCGCCCCACCTGATTGAAAGCCTGACCACTGATACCCTTCCCGCCAGTTACCCCTGCTTTGAACCCGGTTCCGAATTACTTTGTGACTACTCACTCACGCTGGCGCAGCTTCTGACGGGGCGGGCGTTACTGCCGAAAATGGAACAGACGCTGACCGGATTACTGTGTGAGCTGGTCTGGTACTTTGCCGCCGAACTCAAAGCCCCGCGCTGGATACACACCGCCGACGGCGTAAAGTTTATTGACGAGGTGACAGTATGATGCAGCAAGACTGGCACTCCGCCGACATTATCGCCGGGCTGAGAAAGCGGGGCACCTCACTGGCGGCGTTGTCCCGTCAGGCCGGGCTGGCGTCCTCCACGCTGGCAAATGCCCTTAACCGCCGCTGGCCTAAAGGTGAAAGGTTGATCGCTGAAGCTCTGGGCGTTGCGCCAGAGCAAATTTGGCCTTCCCGCTACCGTAAACCTGAAAATTGATAAATAGCTCTCCCGTTCTTCTGATGGCTCTGTTGTCAGAAGAGCGGGAGAAGGCAAGCGAAGCGCGGCAGCGCAGGTTCGCAAAAATCCTTTTTGACGCACAAACAGTTTTTCCTTTCTGCACCATCGATACTGGCATAGTCTCCCTCCTGCTCCATGCTGTCGTTGACAGCGCCCAACGCTTCACAACCTGAAAGAAGCGCCTGTTATCAGGACGGTTGAGCCGTTTACCAGTGCAGAACTCTGCAAACACCGGGTCGCAGAACATCGCGACGGAGGCCCGAGTTTTTACAACTGTGCCAGAGTACTGCGCCCATCTCACCACACCGGAATTATCCCGGCCAGCGTATATTGGCTGACACCATCAGCGCCTTTTACCTTACGGCCTGCGGCCTGCATTTGCCGCAAGGCATTTGCTGCCGCGTGGCCGTAAAACTGCACCAGAAACGCAACGTTTAAACACTGAACCAGTGCCAGTGCGTCACTTTGACCGCGTAAAGCGGGAAAGTGACGCACGCAGCCTTTTCGACCTGCACCAGAAAACTCAACTGCGCCAGCTCATGGCTGGATCCTGACACCGCCTTTTCAGGCCATTTGACCAATAAGGAGAACATGAACCGATACCGGAGGGGGATCAGGACGATCCGGGGGATAACCCGCTAACGCGGGCGGCTGCTCAGAGAGCACAACCGAAGCCCCACCACACCTCAACGGCTGCCGCCCCGGCGCTCAGGTATCGTTCGCAGCCCCGATAAAACTCAGGGGCTATTGGCCTACGCGCCGGGGAAAGTTGTATCCGTGTTGGGTTTTTGGGATGAGTTTGCGGCAATCATGAAAAGGGGAATGTATGGGAATACTGGAGCAGGAAATGAAGCGACTGGCGCAGCAGGCAGGCGGTAGCCATAAGACCGTTCACGATCGCATTAAGCTGGCGCAGCGGCTTTGTGAGCGTCTGGTACTGGCGCAGAATGTGCAGATCCGCCGGGTGGAGCAACTTAAGGAGCGGCATATTGAAGGCTATATCCGGGAGCGACTGGCGCAGGGCATCACAAAGCGTTCCCTGCAAAACGAGATGGCAGCGGTACGCTGCATTCTGAAACAGGCCGGGCGTGACAGGCTGGCGCAGAGTGAGCGGCTAAATAACCGCTCGCTGGGATTATCCGGCGCATCCCGTAACGGTACGAAGCTGGCTATCACGCCGGAGCACTATTGCGATGTGCTGGGGACGGCCCGCGTAAAAGATCCGGGGATGGCGGTAGCGCTGGAACTTTCAAGACTGATGGGGCTGCGTTCGCAGGAGGCGGTGCAAAGTGTGCAGTCATTAAGAACGTGGCGGCAGGCAGGCGCTGGAGCGTGGCGATACCCGGTTAACTGTAGTTTTCGGCACTAAAGGCGGGCGGGCGCGTGAAACCATTATTCTTGATGCTGGCGCAGTCAAAAAAGCGCTGGATAATGCGCTGGCTGTGGCAGAAGATCGTCACGGCAGGCTGATAGATAAGCCGGATCTGAAAACCGCCATGAAATACTGGCACAGCCAGGCGTCGGGTCTCGGGTTAACTGACGCATATTCCCCGCACTCGTTGCGCTATGCGTGGGCACAGGATGCGATCCGTCATTATCTGGCGCAGGGATTCTGTGAGAAGGAAGCGCTGGCAATGACGGCGATGGATTTAGGTCACGGCGACGGGCGCGGACGGTATGTGGCGCAGGTGTACGGGCAGGGGGATACTGACTGATAGCCGTTGTCTTTCGTAAGACCCGTTATTAATCGGTTTTTGTACAAAATTATTTGCCCCCAAATAATTCTGGGTGATTTTCTATTAATCCCGGGTTATTCATAGGTTTTCGTACAAAAAATTTTGGGGCCAAAATTTTTTATATACGTTCCTATCAATACTGACAAGAACAATAACTATCGGCTATTAAATTCATGATTATTAATTATAAATTAATGAATTATGTTTGGATGGTCGATTTTTGATAGCCATTACGTTATAAAATACCCTTTATTCATCGTTATCCACCGAAAAAATTTCTACGTAGAAATTTTTTGTACGGTTTCCTCTTAATAACGGTACTTACAAACGGTATAGCCTATTAACAGGATTCTGGTGCAGCATTACAGTATTTTTCTGATGATTGCGCCAGCAAAAGGAAAAAGGCCAGATAAAGGTAAAGGGCGACTAAGGGTAACAGCGCCAGACCGGAAAAGGCCAAAGGGCTGAAAGGGCCTTAACACTGGCGCAGTTCTATATTTATCCGATTATATCTGGTGCAGTTGTGGCGTATTGGCAAATCAGGTTCTGGTGCAGATTGTCTGGCAGTTATCGCCTGAAGTATTCACCTCAAATAATTTTCGATATTCACCTATTGATTTGTGATGAATCGATAGAAGAGTACCCAATTTTATATGGCCCCGTATAAAATCGGGCGCTTTCCGATGAATAACCAGAAAAACGAAGTCAGAACCTTTTAATGCAAAAAAGCAGCTCCCGGACAACCAGAAACCGCTTTTCCATGACGCTGCGACTAACTCAGGCCGCCTTATGCCGCCGCGCATAAATGTACGGTGCCACGTACCCCTCGCGGCTCACATCGAGATAATCTGACCACCACTGCATCATCTCCATACGCGCTTCCAGATGCTCCGCCTTATGCACATACGCCGCCCGCACGCCGTTGCGCTCCTTGTGGCTCATCTGGCGCTCGATGGCATCTTTAGACCACAGCGCGGATTCGTTCAGGGCGCTACAGGCCATTGTTCTGAAACCATGACCGCAAACCTCGGTTTTGGTGTCGTAGCCAATCACGCGCAGCGCTTTGTTGATGGTGTTTTCGCTCATCGGCTTATTCATTGAGTGCGCACCTGCAAACACGAAGACAGACTCTCCGGTAATTTCCTTAATCTGCTCCAGCAGGGCGACGGCCTGCGCGGATAACGGCACCAGATGCTCATCCTTCATTTTTGCGCCACGCGATGAAAATCTCACTCCCTTAACCGCTTCCCGCTGTGCAGGCACTGTCCAGATACGGGCTTTCAGGTTGAACTAATCCCAGCGGGCGAGCCGCAGTTCGCTGGAGCGCAGGAAAACGTGCAGATTAAGCTCCAGCGCCAGACGGGTCAGCTCCCGCCCCTTGTAGCCATTAATCTTGTCCAGCAGCTCCGGCAGGCGTTTCAGGGGCAGAGCAGGGTGATGTTGGGTCACAACTGGGGTCACGACGCCATCCAGATCGTAAGCCGGATTATATTTAATCGTTCCCTGCTGTACGGCGTGGCGCATGATTTTGGTCAGATGCTGGCGCACCCGCCCGGCGACATCATGCACACCTTTATCATCGATAGATTTGACCAGTTGGGCCAGATGGCGGGTTTCAACCTCTGCAATGTCCATTGCGCCAATATCAGGGAAGACATAGCGCTTCAGGCAGGTCAGGATTTTGTCCGCGTGGCTTTCCGACCAGAGCTTAAAGCAACTGGTGTGCCACGCGGTAGCGATGTACTGAAAGGTGCGCGTGCCGTCAACGGCGGCTTTTTCCGCCTTGCGGGGCAGGGAAGGGCAAATGCCCGATACCAGCAGCTTACGCGCCGCATCGCGCTTTTCGCGCGCTTCTGCCAGCGTAACCTGTGGTAGCGAAGGCCAGACGGTTTTCCTTACCTTCAAAACGATAGCGGAAATACCACAGCTTAGAGCCGCTAGTGGATACCGTCAGGTACAGACCTTGTGCATCAGTGAGTTTATAGGATTTTGTGAGGGGTTTCGCGGCGCGGATCTTGCTGTCAGTCAACATGAGGGTCTCTCCATTCATCGAACTGAATGAACCCTCAATCTGACCCACAATTTTCCGGATACGTAGGGATAAATCAAAACGCATCCGGAAAGATTTTTACGCTAACTCATTGAATCACAAACACATAGGGATTTATAAGGAAGCATAAAAAAGGAAAGGTGGTGCCCGGACTCGGAATCGAACCAAGGACACGGGGATTTTCAATCCCCTGCTCTACCGACTGAGCTATCCGGGCAACGGGGCGCATTAAACCGTAATCGCGCCCGCCAGTCAACCTAATTTCCCGAAAAGCAGTTCAACTGCTTAACTTTGCGGCGATTCGGGCATAATTCAGCGACGTTAACCCGCCATCACAGTGCGCCGTTATCGCCTTCCCGAAACTGCCAGTCACTTTTTATCGACGTTGCCTGCCGCAGGCCGGAGATCGCATAGCCGCCCACAATATCACCTTTTTCAGCGGGCGAGCTGAGGACCACCTCGGCATCCACACCATGGTCATAAAATCCGTGATGGCTGAAGACGGTGCCAATATAACATTTCTCGTTTAGCCAGACGGGAACCAGGGCGACGGTTTCTATGGTGTAATGGCCTGCCAAGCCGCTATAGTACCATTCCGCGTCTTCTGCTGAGATGCCTTCAGGAACCGGGCAGATAGCGGTGTCAGGCTGGTCTGGGGGGAGGTCTTTAAGCAGATGGTCCTGCATTACATCCAGCGCCCTGAATAGCCCCGCCTTGTCCTTGTCGCTCAGCGCGGGGGTCAAGGGGCGGCCTTCTTCTGCTGAGTCGATGACGTCAAGCGTATAGTGATAGCGGAGGGTCACTACCGGCACCTTATTGTCTGTGCTGAACGGACGCAGCAGATAAATGTTATCTTCGCCAAAGACGCCGTTGAACCAGAGTGCGTAAACCTGACCGTTGATCCGTACCCACTGGCTCCACTGGTTAGCACCGCGGCCATTTTCCGAAAATAGCGCGCCGGGTACCCCAACGTCATCGTCGTTAGCGTTTTCATTCACGGTTAAGAATGCGCCATCACCCCGTTTAAGCACGCCGGTATAGCTGAAGAGGCCCGTCCCGCCAATATAACTGTCGATAATAAGATCGCGCTTGCCATCGCCGTCCAGATCAACCAGCGTAAAATTCACCTGACCATTTTCTGCATAAGCGCGAATGTTGGAATGCAAAAATGCCCTCCATTCATCGTCACTGATTTCCGGTGATGGTTTTGTCGTCGGCTGCGATGAATCTTCCGTGTATGAAAGGGTGAAGTCGGTGAACTGGCCCGTCAGCGGGAACCGTTTGGCGATTTTGCTCAGGTCGAGTTCGGGATCGATTTTTTGTTGCTCTGTTATGGCGTCGTAAAGCGCTTTCAGGGCGGCGTTGTCCGCATCCACATCAGACTGCGCGCGTACGTTACTGACAAACGTCGGGAGCGTCCAGACGCCGCCGACAGAGAGCGTTCCTTGTCCGCCGCTATGGTATTCATCACGCAGAATGAAGTGCTTTCCATTCCAGACCCAGAACTGAACGGGGCCGCTGAAGCGCGCTATCTCGCCATTTTCATATTCGCTGGCATCGCTGGTAATCAGTACGGGCGGAGAGGTCAGTTCGGCATTGGTCAGCCAGAGAGCAAAACGGGAAGCGTCAAAGCATTCGGTCTGGATCAGCGTATGCTGTTTATCCACCGGAATGCGGTAATAAAGTCTTTCCTGACCCTCTGCAGGTTCACGGCACCCCATCTCCGGAGTAAGTCTGAGCTGATGCGCCATTTTTAGTCGCTGTGTCGCCGTTAAAGGTTCCACCTCCGGAGTGCGAATGACCGGTTGGGTGATGATGAGCGGAGCAGGCTCGGCCTGCAGCACATCATTGCTGTTTTTATCTCCCGGATGCAGCAGAGCGCTTTGGGTAGAGAGACGTTTTTGAAACTCATCCATTTTCAGCAACACCGCGTTGGAACCGGCAGAGGAGAGCGGTATGCGGTTCCCGTCGGCTGCAAACTCAATGGTATTATCCTGGCGTAAGGCGGTGAGAAACGCGCTGCGAAGTGCGTAGCTGAGGGTGAAGTAGCCCTCTGCGGAGGGGGTTAATGCCCCTTCCTTTTGACCGTCAATAAAAAGCGCCGCGTCTGTCAAGGGAGGCTGGTTTTCCATACGTTGGGCAAAAGCCACCTCAACTGTTACGCTGGTGTCGGGGCCTGCCGGCCGCTTGAGCAGAACGCTAACCGCATTATCACTGTAACCCGCAGCCCGACAGGTGCCTGTGTTATCACAGGCGACCTCCCAGTCTTTGTGAGCAAATGAAAAGCCGTTTAGCGGTGCGGCGAAGAGCGGCATAGAGAGAAGGCCCGTCAGAAGGGCGCAGGGCAGGAGACGCATATAATTCCTTTTAATGAGTCGGCAGTGGCGAAATTATATGCGATTCAAAGAAGTAACGAAATGATAATCAGGTCAGCGCGCCGCCCAGGCGGCACTGGGCAAAGCGCAGAATGTCCTCCGCCAGACGGCGGGCGGTGTCCACATCGGCCTGACTGCGGTTGACCAGCATTCGGCTCAGGCAGCCTTCCAGCACCAGTTCCATCTGCCGGGCGACCATCGCCGGGTCGTCAACTTCGAGCGTGGTTAGCAGCTCATGGGTGAAGTCGTGCGCGGCGCGCTTTTGCTGGTCCGCCAACTGATGGATGGGATGCGCCGGATCGGGATAAAAGGTACAGGCGGCGATAAACAGACAGCCGGGATAGCGGTTATTGCTTACGCATTCGGTCAGCGCGGCGTAACGCGCCAGCAGCTTCTGTTCCGCAGTCTGCGTCTCATCCAGCATCAGCTGGCGCCGCCAGGTATCCACTTGCTGGCTCAGGTAGCGCAGAGCATCATACAAAAGGGCCTCATCATCGGGCCAGAAACGCTGCATCTCTTCTGGCGGGTAATCAACGCGTTCGGCCACCATCTTCAGCGTGGTATTGGCGATCCCGTGGATCTCTAATAATTTTAGGGCTTCTCCCAGGACATCTTCACGTTGCACGGTATTTTCCTCCGACTTTCCTTTTGCAAGTGTCGCTCACGGTTGGCGATCGCGCAAATGCGCGCTAAACGTCGCCGCGTCCATAAAGCCCGTCACCCGCGCCTGCGGGTGCTCATGACCCTGCGCATCGAAGAACAGAATGGTGGGCAGGCCAAGCACCTGCAAATGTTTCAGCAGCGCGACGTCCTGCGCGTTGTTGGCGGTCACGTTGGCCTGTAACAGCACCGTATCGCCCAGCGCCTGCTTCACCTGCGGGTCGCTGAAGGTGTATTTCTCGAACTCTTTACAGGCAACGCACCAGTCGGCGTACAGATCGAGCATCACTGGTTTGCCACTGGCTTCCGCCAGCGCCTGATTCAGCTCGTCGATATTCGTCACCTGTTTAAAGCTCAGATGCGTCTGCGACTGTACAGGAGACGCGCCAAACGTCCAGTCCTGTAACGGACGCACGCTGACCAGCGCCGCCGCCAGCAGGATAATCTGCACGATGCGCATCCAGCCGCGCCTGGCCTGCAGACTGGTGATAAACGCCCAGCCAAAGAAGGCGACGCCCAGCAGCGACCACAGACGCATACCCCAGACATCGCCGATAATGCGCTCCAGCAAAAAGACCGGCAGCGCGAGGATCACAAAACCGAAGGCGGTTTTGACATGCTCCATCCACGGACCGCTTTTCGGCAGCAGACGGTTACCGAAAATGGTAACCAGCATTAGCGGCAGCCCCATTCCCAGCGCGTAGAGGTAGAGCGTCCCGCCGCCAAGCCACAGATTGCCGCTCTGGGCGATGTACAGCAGTATGGCGCTCAGCGGGGCGGTGGTGCACGGCGAGCAAATCAGCCCGGCGATAGCCCCCATCGCAAAAACGCCGCCCGCAGAACCGCCCTGCTGACGATTGCTCATCAGCGTCAGGCGCGTTTGCAGCGCAGATGGCAGCTGTAGCGTGAACAGGCCAAACATCGACAGCGCAAGCAGGGTAAACACTGCCGCCAGAGTGATGAGCACCCAGGGATGCTGAAGCGCGGCCTGGAACTGCAACCCGGCGGCCGCGACCACCAGGCCCAGCGCGGTATAAGTGAGCGCCATCCCCTGCACATAAATAAAGGTCAGCAGCAGCGCGCGTCCGCTGGAAAGGCGCTGTTTACCGCCCAGCACAATGCCGGAAATAAGCGGATACATCGGCAGTACGCAGGGCGTAAAGGCGATACCGATGCCGATCAGCAGCGCCCATAGCGCGGAGAAGGGAAGCTGCGCGGGCGGCTGTCCGGCCGGTTGAACGGCTACCGGCGCTGGCGTTGCGGCAGACTGCGACGTGGCGCTGGCGACCACTTCGCTTAGCGGCACGGTTCGGGTTTCCGGCGGATAGCAAAAACCGGCGTCAGCGCAGCCCTGATACGTTACCGTCAGCGTCGCGCCAGCGGCAGCCTGTTGAACGATAACCGGAATTGTCAGCCGTTGGCGGTAGATCTCACTTTTGCCGTAAAACTCATCTTCATGCCAGACGCCCGCCGGCAGTGCGAGAGTGTCGATTTGCGCCTGCGCAGGCGTAACGCGGATTTGTTTGCGGTACAGGTAGTAGCCGTCCTTTATCTGCCAGTTGAGATTCAGGTTGTGCTGGTTTTGCTGAAAATCAAAGGCGAACGCCTGGTCAGCAGGGACAAAATTCGAGCGACCCGGCGCGTCGAACAGTCCGGCAAAAGATGATGCGCTGCAAAGCAGCAGGATCAGCGTAAGGATGCGTTGAGCCATGAGAGGTAATCATTGTCTCCGTGAGTGACGGGTAAAACCAGAAGTTCAGGCGTCTGATAAGGATGATGCGACTTCAGGCAATCGAGTAAAGCCTGCTGGTGCTGCACCGACGTTTTTAGCAGCATTTGCACTTCATACTCCTGCTCCAGTTTGCCTTCCCAGTAATAGAGCGACGTGGCGCCGGGAATCAGCGTGGCGCAGGCGGCCAGTTTTTCGGCCAGCGCTTTGGCGGCCAGATCCTGAGCGGTGGCTTCATCCGGTGCGGTGCAAAGCACAACAACGGCATCGGGGATGGACTTGTCCTGACGGCTAACATCAAGCATAAACACCTCGAATGAACGGAATGACCAGCAAGAAAGTGGTCACTATACAACGGACAAGGGCGAGATGTCAGATAAAGGGGAGGGAAATGCGGGGCGTGAACACGCCCCGCAGGTCATGCTTACAGTATAACGCTGCCCAGCAGGAAGCCGAAGCAGACCGCCAGAACCACACCCAGCGTACCGGGAATGAAGAACGGGTGGTTGAAGACGAACTTACCGATACGGGTGGTGCCGGTGTCATCCATCTGAACCGCCGCCACCAGCGTCGGGTAGGTTGGCAGAATGAACAGACCGGAAACCGCCGCGAAAGAGGCCACGGCAGTCAGCGGAGAGACGTTCAGCGCCAGCGCCATCGGCATCAGCGCTTTTGCGGTTGCCGCCTGAGAGTACAGCAGAGCGGAGGCAAAGAAGAAGATCACCGCCAGCAGCCACGGATGGCCCTGAATCACTTCGCCCGCCGTATCTTTGATCCAGTCAATATTGTGGGAGACGAAGGTGTCGCCCAGCCACGCCACGCCCAGAATACAGATACAGGCGCTCATACCGGCTTTGAAGGTGCTGGAGTTAAGAATGGCGTCGGTTTCCACTTTACACAGGATAGTGGTCAGCGTCGCGACGCTCAGCATGATGATCAGGATAGCGTTAGTGGTGTTCATCAGCGGCTTCTCAACCAGACCGAGGCTCGGGCTGTTGATAATCGCGTAAATGACCACCCCGACCACGCCCAGCAGGAACAGCCAGACGGAGTTTTTCGCCATCGGTTTGATTTCAATCTGCTTCTCGCCGCGCAGTTCAACCAGTCCCTCTTCCAGACGCTTGCGGTACACCGGATCGTCAGAGAGTTTGGAATTGAACAACATGGTGACGATGAAGGACATCACCAGCACCGCCAGCAGGGTGGACGGAATGACCACCGACAGCAGATGGATGTAGCTAATGCCATGTCCTTCCATTACCGAAGACATATACACCACCGCCGCGGAGATCGGCGATGCGGTAATGGCGATTTGAGCAGAAACCACGGCGGTGGAGAGCGGACGGCAAGGCTTGATGCCCTGTTCCTTCGCCACTTCCGCGATAACCGGCAGCGTCGCCAGAGAGATGTTCCCGGTGCCTGCAAAAATGGTCAGGAACCAGGTGACAATTGGCGCGAGAATAGTGATGTACTTCGGATTGCGACGCAGCAGTTTTTCCGTCTGGTTAACCAGATAGTCCAGGCCGCCAGCAACCTGCATTGCGGAGATGGCAGCGATAACCGCCATGATGATTGAAATGACATCGAACGGAATGTTACCGGGTTTGACGCCGATAGCGGCAAGCACCAGTACACCCAGCCCACCTGCAAATCCTATCCCGATGCCCCCAAGTCTGGCGCCCAGAAAGATTGCCAGCAAAACAATGATAAGTTCGACAACTATCATATTAGCCTACCTTGTTGTTTAACAAGTTGATATTAAATTGTTGTTATTTAGTAACTTCCGATAAGAAAAAGGGCACGTCATCTGACGTGCCCTTTTTGGTACTACCCTGTACGATTACTGTTCGCTTTCATCAGTATAACGTTTTGCTTTATAAGCCGGGTGCATCAGGTTTTGTGCGGAGAAAATATCGTCAAGCTCTGCTTCCGTCAACAGGCCGCGCTCCAGCACCACTTCACGTACGCTCTTACCGGTTTCGGCGCAGATCTTACCGACGATGTCGCCGTTGTGATGGCCGATGAACGGGTTGAGGTAGGTGACGATGCCGATAGAGTTAAAGACGTACCCTTCGCACACTTCTTTGTTAGCGGTGATACCGTTAACGCATTTTTCCAGCAGGTTGTAGCAGGCGTTGCTCAGGATATGAATGGATTCAAACATTGCCTGACCAATCACTGGCTCCATCACGTTCAGCTGCAGCTGGCCTGCTTCAGCGGCCATCGTGACGGTGGTGTCGTTGCCGATAACTTTGAAGCACACCTGGTTAACCACTTCCGGCACGACCGGGTTCACTTTCGCTGGCATGATAGATGAGCCCGCCTGCAGTTCCGGCAGGTTGATCTCGTTCAGGCCGGCGCGTGGACCAGAGGAGAGCAGACGCAGGTCGTTACAGATTTTGGACATCTTCACCGCCAGGCGCTTCAGCGCGCTGTGAACCATGACGTAAGCGCCGCAGTCGGAGGTCGCTTCAATCAGGTCTTCTGCCGGTACGCAGGCGAAGCCGGTGACTTCCGCCAGTTTTTGTACGGCCAGCGGGGAGTACTCTTTCGGGGTGTTCAGGCCAGTACCGATAGCTGTTGCGCCGAGGTTAACTTCCAGCAGCAGCTCAGCGGTACGCTCGATATTTTTCACTTCTTCTTTCAGCAGGACGCTGAATGCGCGGAACTCCTGACCCAGCGTCATCGGAACGGCATCCTGCAACTGGGTACGGCCCATTTTCAGGATGTCCTGGAACTCGACAGCTTTACGTTCGAAGCCTTCACGCAGCTGGTTGATAGCGTCGATCAGTTTAACGATGGAGGCGTAAACCGCGATGCGGAAACCGGTTGGGTAGGCGTCGTTGGTAGACTGACATTTGTTCACGTGGTCGTTCGGGTTCAGGTACTGATATTCACCTTTCTGGTGACCCATCAGCTCCAGCCCGATATTGGCCAGCACTTCGTTAGTGTTCATGTTGACGGAGGTGCCTGCACCGCCCTGGTAAACGTCTACCGGGAACTGGTCCATGCATTTGCCGTTATTCAGGACTTCATCACATGCGGCAATGATGGCATTCGCCACACTCTTAGGAATGGTCTGCAACTCTTTATTTGCCAGCGCTGCGGCCTTCTTGACCATGACCATTCCGCGCACAAACTCAGGGATATCGCTGATTTTGCTGTTGCTAATGTAGAAGTTTTCAATCGCTCTCAGAGTGTGAACACCATAGTAGGCTTCAGCTGGAACTTCCCTGGTACCCAACAGATCTTCTTCGATACGAATGTTGTTTAACATGTGAACCTTCTTTTTTAAAGCTGCCAATGAATGCACTAAATCCACAGAACATATGTGGTTTCGATTGTTTCCTGACCGACGATTATCCCCTCCATCGGTCTGCTGTACGAGATCATATTCTGCTTCAGGAATTGTGCCGTAACCTGGATCACTTTAAACGGCAGAAAATACCTCATAATTATTATTTTGTGAAATGGGTCACCGCTTTAGGATTAACTCTAAAAATAAGTGTACAAACAGCTTGAAATTTTGCGAACCATCCCCACAAAGAGTTAATGCGATTCGCCACTAATTTTGGGCCGACGTGGGTAAAACGGCGGTCTGCCACAGGAGAAACCCTTGCGCTGGATACCGTTACTTGCTGTCTTTCTCTATGTTTATATTGAGATTTCTATTTTTATTCAGGTCGCCCACGTCCTCGGCGTGCTGATGACGCTGATCCTGGTGATTTTCACTTCGGTGATCGGCATGTCGCTGGTGCGCAACCAGGGATTTAAGAACTTTTTATTGATGCAGCAGAAAATGGCGGCAGGTGAAAGCCCGGCAGCCGAGATGATTAAGAGTGTGTCGCTGATTATTGCGGGTCTGCTACTGCTGTTGCCCGGCTTTTTCACCGATTTCCTCGGCCTTCTTCTTTTATTACCGCCGGTGCAGAAGCACCTGACGATGAAACTGCTGCCGCATCTGCGCTTCTCCCGGATGCCGGGCGGCGGTTTTCATGCCGGAACCGGCGGCGGGGAAACCTTCGACGGCGAGTTTCAGCGTAAAGATGAAGAGCGCGAGCGAATCGAACATAAGGACGATCGTCGCGACTGATTACTGAGCAGCCGTACAGGCCCGGTAAGCCCCACCGGGCAACTAGGTATTCTTTGACGGATGGCACTCCGGCCTGCGCGGTAAAAACAGCCACAGTCCCGCCAGCATAATCAGCGCATACAGGCTCTTCCAGCCGACCATCAGTAACAACAGCAGACACAACAGGCCGCCGAGCGCCGCCAGCGCGCGATAGCGCCCTTGCAACAGGCGGCATCCCGCCAGCATGCACAGCAGGTAGATCATAATAAAGATGCCGTTGGCGTAGACGATAAGCGCATCAAGATTGATCTCCAGCGCGTAAATCGCCAGCGTGCTCGCCACGCAGCAGCCCAGCACGGCGTTCAGCGCATTACGTGGAATATGGCGTGAAGAAAGCCGGGCCAGATAATGATCGGGTCGGTATTGCGCCTGCGACCATACGAGACGGGCAAAGCTCTGTATATAAATGTTGAGGCTGGCGAAGCAGGCCAGATAGCCGATCGCGCAGGCCACCCACAGCGCCTGGACGCCAAACAGCCGTACCACGATATTCGGCAACGACGCCGCCGCCGCGATGGTTTCGCCCCAGGCGTCAAAGCGCAGCACCGCCACGGTACAGGCCCAGTAAACGGAGCCCGCCAGCAGCAGACCAATCATCAGCGCGCGCGGGAAGTCGCGCTCCGGGTTTTTAAATTCAGAGGCGAGATGGGCGAACGCTTCCAGACCGACAAAGCACCAGAACATCACCGACAGCGCAGAGAACAGCCCGGACGCGTCAATATCAGCAGGCGCAGGGAAGGGGATCTCCGCAGGCTTCAGGTCGCCTGCCCACCAGATAGCGACGATCAGCGTGATGATTAACAGCGCGATCGCCGTTTGCAGATTGGCGCTGGAGCTGGCGCCGCGCGAACCGACAAACCACACCAGCGCCAGCGTGCCGAGTTCCGCCAGCAGCAGCTGCCAGCCGTGCCAGCCGAACATCGCCTGCGCAAAACCGGCGGCGATGTGCAGGGCGGCGGGAAGGCCCACCGGGATCACCGATAAAAACAGCCAGCCGGTCACCCGTTCCAGATGAGAACCAAACGCCATGCCGACGAAATGGGCGACGCCGCCCGCGCTGGGATAATGGCGGCCCAGCAGGGCAAAGACGATGGCGATGGGGAACACTAAAACAATCAGAACCGGCCAGGCCCACAGGCTGTTATTGCCCGCCACCAGCGCGGCGAGAGCGGGGACGGCAAATACGCCGGTGCCTAATAATGATGTCGACAACAGGCCGATGCCCTGAGCCAGTCCCAGCTCTTGCTTTAGTCCACTCATGAGATGTTATCCGGTTGCGCCTGTTTCCAGGCCACTGCGCAGGTTTTTGATGTTAACACAATCAGATTTGCTTATGACGGTGGCGGGAAAATAGACGAGAAATGTGAGGTAAGTCGTGTTTTTGCAGGATTTTTTGCTGAACGCAATTTTTTTTCACGTTACCCCTTGAAGGGGGAAAAACCGATCCCCATCTCTCTGGTCACTAGCCGGCGAACCTGTATGGGACCGGCGTCACCCATAGATGATAAAGACCTTCTCAAAGGAGAGCTATCAATGAGTATTCGTCCGTTACATGATCGTGTGATCGTCAAGCGTAAAGAAGTTGAATCCAAATCAGCTGGCGGCATCGTTCTTACCGGTTCTGCAGCGGGTAAATCAACTCGTGGCGAGATCATCGCTGTCGGTAAGGGTCGCATCCTGGATAACGGCACCGTGCAACCGCTGGACGTGAAAGTCGGCGACATCGTGATTTTCAACGATGGCTACGGCGTGAAATCTGAGAAGATCGACAATGAAGAAGTGTTGATCATGTCTGAAAGTGACATTCTGGCAATTGTTGAAGCGTAATCCGCGAACGACACTGAACATACGAATTTAAGGGAAAGAGAAAATGGCAGCTAAAGACGTAAAATTCGGTAACGACGCTCGTGTGAAAATGCTGCGTGGCGTTAACGTACTGGCAGATGCAGTAAAAGTAACCCTCGGTCCGAAAGGCCGTAACGTAGTGCTGGACAAATCCTTCGGCGCACCGACCATCACCAAAGATGGCGTTTCCGTAGCGCGTGAAATCGAACTGGAAGACAAGTTCGAGAACATGGGCGCGCAGATGGTGAAAGAAGTTGCCTCTAAAGCAAACGATGCGGCAGGCGACGGCACCACCACCGCAACCGTACTGGCTCAGGCGATCATCACTGAAGGTCTGAAAGCCGTTGCTGCGGGCATGAACCCGATGGATCTGAAACGTGGTATCGATAAAGCGGTTACTGCTGCGGTTGAAGAACTGAAAGCGCTGTCCGTACCGTGCTCTGACTCGAAAGCGATTGCTCAGGTAGGCACCATCTCCGCTAACTCCGACGAAACCGTAGGTAAACTGATCGCTGAAGCGATGGATAAAGTCGGTAAAGAAGGCGTGATCACCGTTGAAGACGGCACCGGTCTGCAGGACGAACTGGACGTGGTTGAAGGTATGCAGTTCGACCGCGGCTACCTGTCTCCGTACTTCATCAACAAGCCGGAAACTGGCGCTGTAGAACTGGAAAGCCCGTACATCCTGCTGGCTGACAAGAAAATCTCCAACATCCGCGAAATGCTGCCGGTTCTGGAAGCCGTTGCGAAAGCAGGCAAACCGCTGCTGATCATCGCTGAAGACGTGGAAGGCGAAGCGCTGGCGACGCTGGTGGTTAACACCATGCGCGGCATCGTGAAAGTGGCTGCGGTTAAAGCGCCGGGCTTCGGCGATCGTCGTAAAGCCATGCTGCAGGATATCGCTACCCTGACCGCCGGTACCGTTATCTCTGAAGAGATCGGTATGGAGCTGGAAAAAGCGACCCTGGAAGATCTGGGTCAGGCGAAACGCGTGGTGATCAACAAAGACACCACTACCATCATCGATGGCGTGGGCGAAGAAGCGGCAATTCAGGGTCGTGTGACTCAGATTCGTCAGCAGATCGAAGAAGCCACTTCCGACTACGATCGTGAAAAATTGCAGGAGCGCGTAGCGAAACTGGCAGGCGGCGTTGCGGTAATCAAAGTTGGCGCAGCTACCGAAGTTGAAATGAAAGAGAAAAAAGCACGCGTTGAAGACGCCCTGCACGCGACCCGTGCGGCGGTGGAAGAAGGCGTGGTTGCCGGCGGCGGCGTTGCGCTGATTCGCGCAGCATCGAAGATTGCCGATCTGAAAGGTCAGAACGAAGATCAGAACGTGGGTATCAAAGTCGCGCTGCGCGCGATGGAAGCGCCGCTGCGTCAGATCGTGCTGAACTGCGGCGAAGAACCGTCTGTTGTGGCGAACACCGTGAAAGGCGGCGACGGCAACTACGGTTACAATGCGGCGACCGAAGAATACGGCAACATGATCGACATGGGTATCCTGGACCCGACCAAAGTAACCCGTTCTGCACTGCAGTACGCGGCTTCTGTGGCTGGCCTGATGATCACCACCGAGTGCATGGTGACCGACCTGCCGAAAGGCGATGCGCCTGACTTAGGTGCTGCTGGTGGTATGGGCGGCATGGGTGGTATGGGCGGCATGATGTAGTGCGACGAGAGTCGCATTCCTCTGCGTAAGTAACTGAATAAACAGAGAATTATCTCTAACAGTTATCTTGCGCGCCCTTGGTGAGCGGGGCTTGTCCCCGCTCCCAAAACCCTTTAGCGTAGCAGAAGGTGGAGCCGTTTCGACGGTGGAATACGCCCCCGAAGTTTGGGTTACCTTTAAGTCAATGAGCAGTAACGCGCCCATTACTTTCACTCAGTTATCCGCAGTAGTTTACTCTGCGCGGAGTGCCCATCAGGGCAGACGTCGGCGACGCCAAAATCGACGTTACATCCTTAAAGATTATGGCGCGGTTTGCCATACATCATCACTTCATCCTTTCATGGTTTCATGAACAGGACGGGATCGTTTTGCTCACGATCTTCACAAGAGGAATGCAGCGCAAGCTGTACGGGTGATTGTTCTGTCGCTTTTCTGAGCAGAAACAGCGAAGAAGAACCCGTTGTTCAGCCAACGGTAGCCTAAGGATAGTGCGTCACTGGTAACGGTGAGGTGCGAAGCTTCCTGACAACGTACTCCCGCGCAAGCGGCGGCTGGTATCCGCGAGGACGCCATCTGGATTGGTCTAACGACATGACCATGAGAGGCCAGGCTGTATCGTAAGGTTAACGTATGTGAACTGCTGTTAAACACCGTCAGCCGCATTGAGCGTAAGTCGTTGATACGCTCTGACCAAAAGGTGGGTGGCCAGGTTATCCCTCTTACATCTGGGGATACGCTGATATGAGCGCCACCGGTGGATAGGCAGAACCTAACCGATACGTGTCATCTGTACGGAACTCGGTAAGCCCGTATATTCGCCTCACTGAGGCAGGGGAGTCGCAAGGCGAACTGTTGGATATGCGGGTAAAGGAGGCTGGAGAAAGCAAACGCCGCGCTGTAATGGTGGGGATAGAGGCATGAAACAGGGCTTCACCGGAAACGGGGCAGACTTCCAGCTGGTCTTAAATCGTAATAAGGCTTGTAAAGCTTATTGAATGTAAAACCCCGAGGGGCGAAACGTGATTTCTCCCTCGGGGGAATCCACGTCCGTCCTCAGGGTGCTCTGCACGAGCATTCAGGAGGATAGCAAGGTGAATACCGAAACGCGAGTTGAATCGCAGGCGGTATCTGCATCTTCCCGCCCGGAAAGGTGGCACGCCATAAACTGGCGTAAAACCTCAGAAGCGGTGAGAAAGCTACAGGTACGCATTGCGAAGGCAGCGCAACGGCAGGAGTGGCGGCGCGTAAAAGCGCTGCAACGAATGCTGACCCGTTCGCTGGCGGCTAAGGCATTAGCGGTCAGGCGAGTCACGGAAAACCGGGGCAAGGATACCCCCGGAGTGGATGGAAAGTTATGGAGTACCCCGAAAACCAAATGGGAGGCCATCTTCGATATGAAGAGAACCGGATATCACCCTAAACCGCTGCGGCGGGTGTATATCCCGAAGTCGAACGGCAAGCTGCGTCCGCTCGGGATACCGACCATGAGGGACAGGGCCATGCAGGCGTTATATCTGCTGGCGCTGGAACCCGTGTCGGAAACCACAGCCGACCGCAACAGTTATGGTTTTCGTCCGATGCGTTCAACGGCGGATGCTATTGAACAGTGCTTTGTGGCGCTCAGCCGGGGCAACTCGGCGCAGTGGGTGCTGGAGGGCGATATCAAAGGGTGTTTCGATAACATCAGTCATGACTGGTTACTGGCGCATATCCCGATGGATAAGCAGGTGCTGGGTAAATGGCTGAAGGCAGGTTACATGAAGTCTGGTCATTACCATGCAACCGGCGCGGGAACGCCTCAGGGCGGCATCATCTCGCCGGTACTGGCCAACATGGCGCTTGACGGACTGGAAGCGGTACTTGAATCCCGATTTGGGGTGAAGAATACCAAAGCCAGCTACAAGACCAAGGTCAACTATGTGCGTTATGCAGACGACTTTATCATCACCGGTATCTCACAAGAGTTGCTGGAGAATGAAGTTAAACCTCTCGTTGAGGCCTTTATGGCGGAACGGGGGCTGCAATTATCGCCGGAGAAAACGGTGATAACGCACATTGAGCAGGGTTTTGACTTCCTTGGTCAGAACGTGCGCAAGTATCGCGGGAAAATGCTGATAAAGCCTTCCCGTAAGAACCTGCGAACGTTTCTGGCGAAGGTGAGGGACATCGTGAAACGTCATCCGACGCAGTCGCAGGGCTGGTTGATACGACAGCTCAACCCAGTATTACGGGGCTGGGCGAACTATCATCGGCATGTGGTAGCGAAGGAAACATTCAGCTATGTGGACTACCGTGTCTGGAAGCTGCTCTGGCGCTGGTGTTGCAGGCGGCATAAAAACCGCCATAAACGCTGGGTGAAAGAGAAATACTTTCACGCGGTGGGCAACCGGCACTGGACGTTTCAATGGCGGGAGAAAGAAGAGAAACCGGCGATGCTGGTATATCTGAAAGAGACCGTCATTAAACGGCATACCAAGATAAAGGCGGAAGCTAACCCTTATCTGCCTGAATGGGAACTGTACTTCGAGCAGCGCCTTGAGCGTCGCTGGAAGGAAACCATGCAGGGCAGGAAGAAATTACTGGCGCTTTGGCTCAGGCAGGAGAAACGCTGCCCGCTCTGTAACCAGTTAATCACAATGGATACAGGCTGGCATGTTCACCATAAGCACCAGAAGCATCTGGGCGGCGGTGACGAGCTTGAGAATCTGGTAATGCTGCATCCCGGCTGTCACATCCAGTGGCACGTGAATGAGGAAAAGACGCGCAGCCGGTTCAACCCGTCGGTTGAACTTATTAAGGCTTGAGCCGTATGCGGGGAAACTCGCTCGTACGGTTCTTAGGGGGCGGCGGCGCAGTAATGCGCTGCTGCTACCCGACATTTAATCTTCATAATTCACGCCGCATGTTGGCGGCGTGAATTATTCGGTTAAATACACTTAGCGAACCTATCGCGAAAAATGAGAAACCCCCGGGCAGAAATGCGCGGGGGTTTTTCTTTTGGACCTCTTTCTAGTATAAGATTCAACTACGGACACAGGGTCCAGCTCATTGATTATGGGGAATAACATGCACGTGAAATATTTAGCAGGGATCGTTGGTGCCGCGCTACTGATGGCGGGTTGTAGCTCCAGTAACGAACTGAGTGCCGCCGGTCAAAGCATCCGCTTTGTGGAAGATAAACCCGGCGCTGAATGTCAGTTGATTGGCACCGCGACCGGTACGCAGAGCAACTGGCTTTCCGGGCAGCATGGCGAAGAAGGCGGTTCTATGCGCGGCGCGGCAAACGATCTGCGTAACCAGGCTGCGGCAATGGGCGGCAACGTGCTCTACGGCGTAAGCAGCCCATCACAGGGCATGTTATCGAGCTTCGTTCCAACCGCCAGCAAGATGGTCGGTCAGGTTTATAAGTGTCCTGAGTAATTCACGTTTGTTGCCGGATGGCGACGCTGCGCGTCTTATCCGGCCAGTAAACAGTGCAACCCCGGTCACATAGCGGTTTCTATGCTCCCGGGGATGACTTCGTTTGCCGCCGTCACGCTATCAGGCGTTCTGTGTCTGACTCACTGACTGAACGCGTAAATGGTGTAAAGCGTGCAGGCACTGCTCCTGGGTCAGCTTTTCCGCCGTCCCGGTGGTTAGCGTCCTGATAAATACCTGACACGGTTTCCCTGCCAGTTTCTTCAGCCGTGGACTAAAGTTGGGCAGCCGATGAGAAATCGCTTCCGCCTCTTTGCTGTTCGACGGCACGCGGGTTTTGACCACCGTGCCGCTGAACTGCGCTTCTCCGGCATCGTCCGTAAAACGATAAATAAAAGCGAGATGATGGGTAAAAAGCAAATGCTTCCACTCTGGCTGGGTATAGGCGTCATACTCCAGACGTTCGGCGCCTGTGCAGTCCGCATCGTATAACGGTAAGAAATCCAGCAGCGAGGTAATACGCAGCGCCAGCTCACGCATCCCCGCATTTTCTACTGCGCGAACCATCGCCCTGGCCATCGTATCAATCTGCAATTCGTTCACCAGCAGTTCGCAGGAACTGCCGTCATGAAGGGTCAAACCGAAGGTTAAATGACCCTCCGCTGCGCTGTTTAAGGTGACGGAAGTGACGCGGCGGGTAATATCTGCATTGCGCAGCTCTTCTTCTACAATTGCGGGAATATTTTCCAGCATTTTCTTACTGGCTTTATCGCGCGCTTTTTCATACTGCTGCCGTTCGCTATCATTAAGTTTATGCTTTTCATCTAATTTGCTTTCAAAGGCGATCAGCAGATCTCTCAACTCCAGCACCGGGAGAAAAAACAGCGATTCTTTATTGCGTGGTTCTTTTATTTTCAACGCCAGCGCAAGAAATTCATTCGCTTTACGAATAACGCCCGTATTAACGCTTTTGATACTGATAGCCATAAAGGTTCTCCCTAACCAATTATTGATTTAATTATTAGTTGTGAGCTATATATATGTTTTTTAAATATATAATGCGAAAGGTTCCATTAAAATAACATAATATGTGGTCAGAAAACGGATATTTTGAGAAAGGTGTCCGAATCCGGACACCTGCTTGCGGTTAGTGCTGACGTAGCTGTAAATCGATCGGGGTCTTACTTGGCTCGCCGCCAATTTCCCGCGCCAGTTTTGGCACCATATACCCTGAAATCAGCGTTAACAGTTCGCGCATAATCTGCCGTGCTTCGTCGTCGGTGACCATGAAATGGGCCGCTCCCTGCACTTTATCCAGTACGTGCAGGTAATAGGGCATTACGCCTGCGTCAAACAAGGCGTTGCTGAGGTCGGCAAGCGTCCGGGCGTTGTCATTCACGCCGCGCAGCAGCACGCTCTGATTGAGCAGGGTGACGCCAGCCGCGCGCAGTTTCGCCATCGCCTCGCGGAAATCGCCGTCGATCTCGTTGGCGTGGTTAATGTGGTTGACCAACAGGATTTGCAGCGACGACCGTGCGAACCGGGCCGCCAGCTCCCCGGTGATCCGCGCCGGAATTACCACGGGCAGGCGGCTGTGGATGCGCAGGCGCTTTACGTGCCCGATGTCTTCCAGACGGGTAAGCAACCACTCCAGCTCATGATCCTTCGCCATCAGCGGGTCGCCGCCCGAGAAAATGATCTCATCCAGCTCAGGATGCGCGTTGATATAGTCCAGCGCGGCCTGCCAGTTTCGCTTATTGCCCTGATTTTCCGTATACGGGAAGTGACGGCGGAAGCAATAGCGACAATTTACCGCGCAGCCGCCTTTCACCAGCAGCAGCGCCCGGTTGCGGTATTTATGCAGCAGGCCAGGCACCACGCTGTGCTGTTCTTCCAGCGGGTCGGTGGAAAAGCCGGGGGCGGCGATAAACTCCTGCTGCGAGGTAAGTACCTGTCGTAAAAGCGGATCGTCCGGGTTACCCTTCTCCATACGCGCAATAAACGCGCGCGGTACGCGCAGGGCGAACAGGCGTCGGGCGTCGCGTCCGGCCAGCAGATTTTCATCTGTGTCTAACTGCAAAAGACGCAGGAGTTCATCAGGATCGGTCACAACATCGGCAAGTTGCGATAACCAATCTTCTCTGGATGGGGTATTTAGGGTTACAATATGCGCCATTTTGTGGCTTAGCTACCAGTTAACAATTTTCAGAGGGCCTTATGGCAACGTACTATAGCAACGATTTTCGCGCTGGTCTTAAAATCATGTTGGATGGCGAACCTTATGCCGTTGAATCCAGCGAATTCGTTAAACCAGGTAAAGGTCAGGCTTTCGCGCGCGTTAAGCTGCGCCGCCTGCTGACCGGCACCCGCGTAGAAAAAACCTTCAAGTCTACTGATTCCGCGGAAGGCGCAGACGTTGTCGATATGAACCTGACTTACCTGTACAACGACGGTGAGTTCTGGCACTTCATGAACAACGAAACCTTTGAGCAGCTGTCCGCAGACGCGAAAGCGATTGGCGACAACGCTAAATGGCTGTTGGACCAGGCTGAGTGCATCGTGACCCTGTGGAACGGTCAGCCGATCTCCGTTACGCCGCCGAACTTCGTTGAGCTGGAAATCGTTGATACCGATCCGGGTCTGAAAGGCGATACCGCAGGTACTGGCGGTAAACCCGCAACCCTGTCCACTGGCGCAGTGGTTAAAGTGCCGCTGTTCGTTCAGATCGGCGAGGTAATCAAAGTGGATACTCGTTCCGGCGAATACGTTTCCCGCGTGAAATAAGCCACGTTATCCTGAATGATGTAGCAATCAGTGATTCTGGTGCAGCCCTTTCGCTGCACCACCGTTTCTCCAGGGCAGGAATAATGAAACGTCTTCTTGGTTTTGCCACTCTGCTTTTTCTCGTCACGGCGTTGCTGTCGGGCTGTAACACCGCGCGTGGTTTCGGTGAAGATGTCAGGCATCTCGGCAATGCTATCTCCCGCGCCGCCAGCTAATTTTTTCCCATCGTCTTAAAATTCCTCTCTTTCCCGTCATTTTTCGGGAAGTTGTCTATCCTTAAAAAGCTATACACAAATAACATTGGCTAGAAAAGGAAGACGTTATGGTTAAGAAAACAATTGCAGCGATCTTTTCTGTGTTAGTACTTTCCTCCGTATTAACCGCATGTAATACAACGCGCGGCGTGGGTCAGGATATTTCTGACGGTGGCGATGCCCTTTCGGGCGCAGCGACAAGAGCGCAGCAGTAACCGCATCAACGGTACGACAGTCCTGTCGTGCCGTTAATTTTTCAGCTCAGGAAGCGCAAGGAACGGGGAAAAGCGATTACCCATATGTAACTTCATACGGATATTGCGTTTATAGGTATATACCGTCTTGCCGTGAATGCTGAGCGCACAGGCAATCGCATTATTACTCGCCCCCTCCATCCACATCGTAAGCACTTTCTCTTCCTGTGGCGTCAGCAGCGGCGAAGCATTGTCGGGCGCTTCTTTGACCGAAGCGGACAGCAGCGCAGTGTGAATATTATCCGCCAGCTCATGGAGAGGGATTTGCTTTGTTAACGCCGCGCGGACCGGATGGCGCAGTGGCGCAGTGAGGCCGCCGGACTCCAGCAAAATCAGCGGGCTACTGCCGCAGGCGAGCAAGAACGGCGTAATGTGCTGCAGGGATAACGCATCGTTGAGAAAGCCATAGAGATCCGCGATCACCAGGTGAGGCTTCCATTGCTGAATATGCTCTTTAACCAGCAGCAGATTGTTGAGCCCGGAAACCACAAACGAAGCAGTAAAGCGTTCAGAATGATTAAGCCACGCCTCAATCCCGGTGCGGGTAAAGTGGCAGCGGTCAATCACTAATATTTTCAACATAACGTTTTCGCTTTAAGAGGTATGGCAACTGACTTTCTGACGTCAGAAAGCGTTCCATCATAGAGAAGTCCGATGAGTGCTGAATGCGCAAAATGCGCGTCGAAATGGGGTTAATTCGGGCTTTCAGGCCAAAAAAAGAAAAAAGTTGAAATTTGCTGTCGCCCGGGCAAGAATGGTTTTTCTACCCTCCGCTTTGCAGGACGACCTGCAAACGCGTCTTTCACCGGGGACGGCCCCAATTTTTCGGAGCTGATATGTCCTGGATAGTCTTGTTTATTGCCGGCCTGCTGGAAGTGGTTTGGGCAATAGGTCTGAAATATACCCACGGTTTTAGCCGCCTGACGCCGAGCGTTATCACTATTGCCGCGATGATTGTCAGTATGGCGCTTCTGGCATGGGCGATGAAAACGCTGCCCGTTGGCACCGCCTACGCGGTATGGACGGGCATTGGTGCCGTAGGGGCGGCCATCACCGGCATTATCTTGCTGGGTGAATCCGCTAACCCGATGCGTCTGGCAAGCCTGGCGTTAATCGTCGTCGGGATTATCGGCCTGAAGCTGAGCACCCACTAAGCGCCCGGCTTTAACCCAGATCAGTTTACTGACATCAAACCCTTGCCGGGTCGCGACGGCCAGCATCTGCTGTTTCATTTCTTCTGAAATGGCGGGCGTGCGGGAGAGTATCCACAGGTAGTCGCGATCCGGGCCGCAGACCAGCGCATGACGGTACTCCCTGTCGAGCGCGATGATGTTATACCCGCCGTAGAACGGGCCAAAGAAAGAGACTTTCAGCGCTGCCCGGCTGGGATCGCCGGTAAAATACGCTTTTCCTTCCGTTTGTTGCCAGCGACCTCTCTCCGGGTTATAGCCTTTATTGACGACGTTAAGACCGCCATCGTCGCGCAGGCTGTAGGTCGCCGTCACTTTATCGAGACCGCGTTCAAAACGATGATCGAAACGCGCGATCTCATACCAGGTGCCGAGATAGCGTTTTGTATCAAAATGATTGACTACGGTAACGCCTGGCGGCGGCGTCGGGTTACTGCAGGAGACGACCAGAAAAGCCGCGGCCACGGCGGCAACGACAGGGAACAGGCGCATAGGTCTTCCTTAAGCGATTTTTTACTTAAGTGTAGAACCTGACGGGAAAATAGCGGCAGGGGGGAGAAAAAATCGCCCTCTTATCTGGCCGACAAGAGGGCGGGGGAGCTTAGAGAGTCAGAATGCCGATAGCGGTTACGACGGTCAGGATGGCCGCCAGTCCGTAGAACACCCACTTGCCGGCCGGCACGTGAATTTTCAGGTCATGCATCGCATGGTGCATACGGTGTAAGCCACACCACAGCGGCAGCACGATCATCAGGAACAGGAACGCACGGCCAATGAAGCTCTGCGCAAACGCCAGCACGCGTTCGTAGCTGAGCGCGTCGCCCGGGAACAGGCCCAGCGGCAGCAGAATACCGACCAGCAGTACCATCACCGGCGCGATAATCGCGCTCCACATACCGCCTGCGCCAAACAGACCCCAGAATACCGGTTCGTCAGAACGTTTTGGGTTTGGATTAATCATCCCGGACTCCTTACCAGAACAGGGCAACAAACAGTATGACTACGGTTACCACGACAGTAACCACCCAGAGACCTTTGATGATCGGCTCCGGCCCCATTTTTTCATCTTTTACGATGACGTTGGCTGCTTTCGGCGCCAGTTCAAACCAGGTTTTGGTGTGCAGCAGCGCTGCCGCCAGGGCGATCAGGTTAAGGATCACCACCACCGGGTTTTGCAGGAAGCCGACGAAGCCTGCCCAGGATTCAGCGCCGTGTTTGAGCGCGAACAGGCCGAAAATCAGCTCAATGCTGAACCACACAGCCGGAACGGCAGTGCCTTCGCGCAGCATGTAGAAGCGATAAAACGGCAGTTTTTTCCACCAGGTGGACGTCATCGGCCGCACATAGGGTTTGCGTTTAGTCGTCATGTTGCACTCCTTAGCGTGGTTTCAGGGTAGCGATAAGAAAGTCTTTCGAACTTTCCACTTTACCCTGCTGAATGGCGGCGGCCGGATCGACGTGTTTCGGACAGACTTCGGAGCAGTAGCCCACAAAAGTACAGCTCCATACGCCGTTCTGACTGTTCAACTGCGCCATACGCTCCTTCTTACCGTGGTCGCGGCTGTCTTCGTTGTAACGATGCGCCAGCGTAATCGCAGCCGGTCCGATGAACTCAGGGTTCAGGCCGAACTGCGGGCAGGCGGCATAGCACAGACCACAGTTGATGCAACCAGAGAACTGGTGATACTTCGCCATTTGCGCCGGGGTCTGGACGTTCGGACCCTGATCCGGCGTGCGCGGATTGCCGATAATGTACGGCTTGATGGCTTCCAGGCTTTCAATAAAGTGCGTCATGTCGACCACCAGATCGCGTTCGATCGGGAAGTTCGCCAGCGCTTCAACTTTCATGCCGCTGGTGTAGTCGCGCAGGAAGGTTTTGCAAGCCAGTTTCGGTACGTTGTTGACCATCATGCCGCAGGAGCCGCAAATCGCCATACGGCAGGACCAGCGGTAGCTCAGGTCCGGCGCCAGGTTATCTTTGATATAGCCCAACGCATCCAGCAGCGACGTGGTTTCGTCATACGGCACTTCGTAGAAAGCACTGTGCGGCGCGGTATCGGTTTCCGGGTTGTAGCGCACCACCTCAACTTTCAGGTTTTTCATCTCAGCCATTACGCCTTCTCCTTCTTATCGGCTGCTTCCGCTTCCGCACCGTAAACGCGTTTTGCCGGCGGCAGCGTGGTGATTTTCACGTCGCTATAGTCGAGGCGAGTCGTGCCATCAGCGTCGCGGAAGGCGAGAGTATGTTTGAGGAAGTTGACGTCGTCACGCTCGGTGCAACCTTCATCCAGACGCTGGTGAGCGCCGCGTGATTCTTTACGCGCCAGCGCGGAGTGCGCCATACATTCCGCGACGTTCAGACCGTGGCCCAGCTCGATGGTGTAGAGCAGGTCGGTGTTAAAGACGCTGGAGTTGTCGGTGATACGGACGCGTTTGAAGCGTTCCTGCAGTTCGGCCAGTTTATCAATGGTTTTCTGCATGAGTTCCGGCGTACGGTAGATGCCGCAGCCTTCTTCCATTGAGAGACCCATTTCGTCGCGGATCTTCGCCCAGTTCTCGTTACCCTCCTGGTTAACCAGATCTTTCAGGCGTTTTTCAACGTCAGCGGCCTGCGCTTCCAGCGCGGCGTCATTCGCGGCGCCAGCGGTAGCGGCACGTTCCATCGCCTGCTCGCCCGCCATGCGGCCAAAGACCACCAGTTCAGCCAGCGAGTTGGAGCCCAGACGGTTAGCGCCGTGCAGACCCACGGAAGAACATTCGCCAACGGCAAACAGACCCTGAATGCGGGTTTCGCAGCGCTGATCGGTTTCGATACCACCCATGGTGTAGTGCGCGGTCGGGCGAACCGGAATCGGCTCTTTCACCGGATCGACGCCCACGTAAGCTTTCGCCAGTTCACAGATAAACGGCAGGCGTTCGAGCAGTTTCTTCTCGCCCAAATGGCGCAGGTCGAGATGAACCACATCGCCGCGCGGCGTGGAAATGGTGTTGCCTTTACGCCATTCGTGCCAGAAAGCCTGAGACACTTTGTCGCGCGGGCCCAGTTCCATATATTTGTTTTTCGGCTCGCCCAGCGGGGTTTCCGGACCCATGCCGTAATCCTGCAGATAACGGTAGCCATTTTTGTTGACCAGGATACCGCCTTCACCACGGCAACCTTCGGTCATCAGAATACCGGATCCCGGCAGGCCGGTCGGGTGATACTGCACGAACTCCATATCACGCAGCGGAACGCCGTGGCTCAGCGCCATGCCCATCCCGTCGCCGGTAACGATGCCGCCGTTGGTGTTATAGCGGTACACGCGGCCTGCGCCGCCCGTCGCCATCACTACCGCGTTGGCGCGGATCTGCACCAGCGTGCCTTCCATCATGTTCATCGCTACCAGGCCGCGGGCATGGCCCTCATCGACGAGAATATCCAGAACAAAGTGTTCGTCAAAGCGTTGGATTTGTGGGAACTGCAGGGAGGTCTGGAACAGAGTGTGCAGCATATGGAAGCCGGTTTTATCCGCGGCAAACCAGGTACGCTCAATTTTCATCCCGCCGAAGCGACGGACGTTTACGCTGCCGTCCGGACGACGACTCCAGGGGCAACCCCATTGTTCCAGTTGCGTCATTTCAGTCGGACAGTGATGGACAAAGTAGTCCACGACGTCCTGTTCACACAGCCAGTCTCCGCCCGCTACCGTATCGTGAAAGTGGTAGTCGAAGCTGTCATGATCCTGGGCGACAGCGGCTGAGCCCCCTTCAGCAGCAACAGTATGGCTGCGCATTGGGTACACTTTTGAGATCAGTGCTATTTTTGCATTGGGATTCGCCTGTGCGGCAGCAATTGCAGCACGTAATCCCGCGCCACCGGCGCCTATAATGGCAAGATCGGCTTGAAAGGTTTGCACGACATTCCTCCAGATTATTGTAATTTCACGACCCTGCGATTTCAGATAAAGACCTAAATCATTCGTTTCGTGAATGCGTTTCCACTGCTCCTTTATAGGTACGACAGTATAGTCATTGCGATGTGTGCGAAATTTGACGTGTTCGATTTTTTTAGCGCGTCACAGGGGCGAATTATCACTGAATTCGATTAATTTAATTACTAAACCATCGTTTTGCGATTTTTTAACCTGTTGGCCCTGTTTTATTATGGCTGCGCAAAATTTGTTTCGTCGGCGCGTTACGAGTAGACTTCGTGCCCTTGTCTGAAACTGGAGAAAGAACCATGAGCGAAACGGCAACCTGGCAGCCGAGCGCGTCCATACCTAACCTGTTAAAACGAGCGGCAATCATGGCGGAAATACGCCGTTTCTTTGCCGATCGCGGAGTGCTGGAGGTTGAGACGCCCTGCATGAGCCAGGCGACGGTGACCGATATACATCTGGTGCCGTTCGAAACGCGTTTCGTCGGCCCCGGTCATTCTCAGGGGATGAGCCTGTGGTTAATGACCAGCCCGGAATACCATATGAAACGTCTGCTGGCGGCGGGCTGCGGTCCGGTTTTCCAGCTGTGTCGCAGCTTCCGCAATGAAGAGATGGGCCGTCATCACAACCCGGAATTCACCATGCTCGAATGGTATCGTCCCCATTACGACATGTACCGGCTGATGAATGAGGTGGACGATCTGCTGCAGCAGGTGCTGGAATGCCCGGCGGCGGAAAGCCTCTCTTATCAGCAGGCGTTTCAGCGCCATCTGGAGATCGACCCGCTCTCAGCGGATAAGACGCAGCTGCGCGAAGCTGCGGCGAAGCTGGACTTAAGCAATATTGCCGATACCGAAGAGGATCGCGATACCCTGCTGCAACTGCTGTTCACGATGGGCGTGGAGCCGCACATCGGTAAAGAGAAGCCCGCGTTTGTCTACCACTTCCCGGCTAGCCAGGCGTCGCTGGCGCAAATCAGCACCGAAGATCACCGCGTGGCGGAGCGTTTCGAGGTCTATTTTAAAGGCATTGAGCTGGCAAATGGCTTCCATGAGCTGACGGACGCGCGCGAGCAGCAGCAGCGCTTTGAGCAGGATAACCGTAAGCGCGCCGCGCGTGGCTTACCGCAGCAGCCGATCGATCACAATCTGCTGGAAGCGCTCAAAGTGGGGATGCCGGACTGCTCCGGCGTGGCGCTGGGCGTCGATCGCCTTGTCATGCTGGCGCTGGGTGCGGAAAGCCTCGCGGAAGTGATCGCGTTTACCGTCGATCGCGCTTAAGCCTTCTCTATAGAATAAAGTGGCGTATATTTCGCCACTTTGTAGCATATGCTTTCATTTTCCCTTCAATGGCCACATTTTAGTTCTGGATATTTGATATCATTCAGGTATCAATCCTGTGTTGATTTCATATTTGCTGTTCACTTAATTGTGAACGGCGCGATTCAGTGAGCGCAGCGCGTAGCGCGCGCCCGAAGTGGGGGAGGGTTAAATGACCCAGACAATAAAAAAGATGAGCCTGATGGGCCTCATCCTGATGATATTTACGTCCGTTTTTGGTTTCGCTAATAGTCCTTCTGCTTTTTATTTAATGGGTTATAGCGCAATACCGTGGTATATCTTTTCCGCCTTATTATTCTTTATTCCATTTGCATTAATGATGGCTGAAATGGGTTCCGCTTACCGTAAAGAAGAGGGCGGGATCTATTCATGGATGAACAAGAGCGTTGGTCCGCGCTATGCGTTTATCGGCACTTTCATGTGGTTCTCGTCGTATGTGATCTGGATGGTCAGCACTGCGGCAAAGGTCTGGGTTCCGTTTTCCACCTTTGTCTTTGGCGCTGATATGACCCAGCACTGGCGCATTGGCGGCCTTGAGCCGACGCAGGTTGTCGGGCTGCTCGCCGTGGCGTGGATGATTGTGGTCACCGGCGTTGCCGCCCGGGGCATTAATAAAATCGCCCGTATTACGGCGGTGGGCGGTATTGCGGTGATGTGTCTTAATTTAGTTTTACTGATCGTAAGTGTCGCCATTTTGTTATTAAACGGTGGGCATTTTGCACAGGAAATTAATTTCACTACCTCGCCGAATACCGGTTATCAGTCCGGTCTGGCAATGTTGTCTTTTGTGGTATTTGCTATTTTCGCCTATGGCGGCATTGAAGCGGTCGGCGGTCTGGTCGATAAAACCGAAAAGCCGGAAAAGAACTTTGCCAAAGGGATCGTTTTTGCCGCGCTTGTTATTTCTGTCGGCTATTCGCTGGCGATATTTTTATGGGGCGTGAGCGCCAACTGGCAGCAGGTGCTCAGTAACAGCGCCGTTAACCTCGGTAATATTACCTACATCCTGATGAACAGTCTCGGCATGACGCTGGGCAATGCGCTACACCTGTCTCCGGATGCGACGACGACGCTGGGCGTCTGGTTTGCGCGCGTTACCGGTTTGTCGATGTTCCTTGCCTATACCGGCGCGTTCTTTACGCTGAGCTATTCGCCGCTGAAGGCGATCATTCAGGGGACGCCGAAAGCGCTGTGGCCTGCGCCTGTGACGCAGCTGAATACCGTCGGGATGCCCGCCACGGCAATGTGGATGCAGTGCCTGCTGGTGAGTCTGTTTATTCTGCTGGTCTCGTTTGGCGGCGATACCGCCTCGGCCTTTTATAACAAGCTGACGCTGATGGCGAACGTCTCCATGACGCTGCCGTACCTGTTCCTCGCGCTGGCGTTCCCGTTCTTTAAGGCGCAAGCCTCTCTGGAAAGGCCGTTCGTGATGTTTAAAACCAAAGCCTCAACGCTTGTCGCAACCGGCGTGGTGCTGCTGGTGGTGACGTTCGCCAACGTGTTTACGATTATCCAGCCGGTCATTGAAGTCGGAGACTGGAACAGCGCCCTGTGGATGACCGGCGGCCCGGTATTCTTCTCGCTGCTGGCGATGGCGATTTATCAGAACTATATTCGCCGGATGGCGAAACAGCCGCAATGGGCGATGGAATAGCGGCACGCTGTAGGCCGGATAAGGCGAAGCCGCCATCCAGCATTTATTGCCGATGGCGCTGCGCTTATCAGGCCTGGGTCATGCGTTTACAAACTTCCCGCCGGGCGGCTTCTGCGCCCGGCTGAGGTCAGCGTTCTCGCCGTTTGTTTGCCGTTCAGGCTTTCCAGACGCATCTGGAACGGCGGGAACGGCATATCAATACCGTGCTCATGGAAGCCCGCCAGAATCAGCTGGTGGATTTCATGACGCAGCGGCATCCGGTGTCCCATTTCCGCAGCATAGATACGCAGTTCAAAGATCTGAATACCCTGCTGTAAATCGACCAGGAAGACCTCCGGCGGCGGGTTGTCTATCACCAGCGTACAGCGCTCTGCCGCCGTGTAGAGGATTTGCGTCACCTCCTCGCTGTTGGCGTCGGCGGGGGCCGGAACGGTGAGCACCACGCGGGTTACCGAGTCGGAGAGCGACCAGTTAATAAATTGTTCGGTGATAAACGCTTTGTTCGGCACGATAATCTCTTTGCGGTCCCAGTCGCTGATGGTGGTCGCTCGGGTATTAATCTTTGTCACGCTGCCGGTCAGATCGCGGATCGTCACCGTATCGCCAATACGAATCGGCTTTTCAAACAGGATAATCAGGCCGGAGATAAAGTTGGCGAAGATCTCCTGCAAGCCAAAGCCAAGGCCGACACCCAGCGCCGCCACCAGCCATTGCAGTTTCGACCACTCAATGCCAATCATCGAGAAGCCGACCAGCCCGCCGATCAGCATCAGCAGATATTTGGTTATGGTGGTAATGGCGTAGCCGGTGCCTGGCGTCAGATCGAGATGCTGCAACAGCGCCAGCTCCAGCAGCGCGGGAAGGTTGCGCACCAGTTGGGTGGTGATGATAAACACCAGGATCGCGATCAGCACGGCGCCCAGCGTGATCGGCTCGAGGCTTTCGACGCCCTGCACCGTGGAGGTAACGTCCCACAGCGAGATATTTTCCAGGAAGCCGAATGCGGAATGGATTTCTGACCACAGCACGATCACCGACAGCAGGGCGATCAGCATCAGGATGGAACGCACCAGCCGCAGCGACTGGGTGCTGATGGTGTCGAGATCGACTTCGCTTTCATCAATGTCGACGGCGCCTTCGAGGCTGGTGGAATGAGCGGGCTCTTCTTCGCCGCGCGCGCGTTGCGCCAGCATCTCTGCGCGGCGGTGCTTGGCGCGATCGAAGGCCAGCCTCCGGCGCTGAATCAGCATCCAGCGGCGAATAATATGATAGATAACCAGCAGCAGGAACCAGATAGCGACCGAGGTTTCCAGCCGCGCCAGCAGCGCCTGCGAGGTGGCCAGATAACCCACCGCGGCAGCCAGAATCGCTATCAGCGGCGCGCCGATCATCATGTTCCACAGCATGCTGTTAACCATGTTGTCGCCGCTACCCTCTTTATCGAGATAGAGCGGGATACCGGCCTTTTTCAGGCTCAGCGTCACCAGCGCCAGCGCGCCGCAGATCAGAATAAAGCACAGGCGACCCAGCGAGCCGGAGAACTCCCGGTCGTTCAGATTATCGAACATGATGAGCGCCATGATCAGCGGTACGATAAGCCCGATGCTCATCAGATAGTAGCGCATCGCCCGCGTTACCCGCTCGCGCGGCCAGCCGAAGTGAGCGATAAACAGGCCGTTCGGACGGGCAAAGGTCGCGCAGATCATCACCACCCACAGCAGCGGCACCGTTGCGGTGACGCCATCGCCTATCGCCACCGCCAGCGGATACGGCCACGCTTCGCGCAGCCCGTAGCCCAGCGTCATCCATAAAACCGGCAGCGGCGAGGCCACCAGGATCGACCAGAAGACGGTGCGCAGCGTCAGCCAGAAGTGATCCTGGGTGACTTTGCCGACCCTGGCGGCGGAGCGCTCGAGAAAGCGGGTAAAGTGGCGGCGCGAGTAGATGCTAAAGCCCACCAGAATCAGCGCGCCAAACAGCGGTAACAGCGTTTCCCGGCTGGTTAACATCATCAGGCTGGCTTTGCCTAACTGGCTGACGGTGTCGAGCGAGATAAGGCGACGCAGATCCTGCACGATATCAATCGGCCAGGAGAAGGAAACAGGGCGAACATCCGACGTCCAGAACAGGTAGCGGTGGGTCGCTTCGTTCACCTCTTTTAAGGCGTCTTCAAGCTGGCTGTTGGAGACTTTCAGCTTGGTCAGCTCGAGGATCAGCGTGTCGCCGCCCTGTAGCAGCGAGTTCAACAGTTCGCGCTGAGTACGTAGCTGGGCCTCCAGGATGCGATTCTGCTCCGCGGTGAGCGGCTGCCCGTTGGTCTGGTGCAGTTGACGCAGCTGTGGCTGCTTATTGAGCTGATCCTCATAGCGCAGGCGCTGCACGCGCAGTTGCGCCATTTCGGTATCAAGCTGCTGCGGCTTTGGCATTTCCGGCAGTCGCGCGACCTGCGCGCGCAGCGCTTCGCCGAGCAGATTCGACGAGCCTAACCACTGCGACTGTTCCCGCAGCGTCGTCAGCGCCTGACGTACCTGCTGGGTCTGACTGGCGGCCTGGCGCTGCTGAGAGGCAACCAGATCCATGCGCTGCGCCTGCTGGTTCAGCGCGGCTGACAGCTCGCGGTTGACCCTGAACTGTGCCACGATATCCGGCGGCAGGTCAGCGCTGTTTTCCGCCAGCAGTTCGGTGCTTTCCAGCGCGCGTTCCGCTTCACGCTGGCGCTGGCTGTTCAGCTGATTGCGCAGCGCCTGCAGATAAGCATCAAGCTGCTGACTTTGCTTTTGCGCCAGTTCGGAACGCATCCGCGCCAGTTCCTGGCGGTTATTGGCGGAGAGTTGCGCCAGCTCAAGTTCATCAACGAGCGCTTTCAGACGCGCGGATTCGGCCTGCATACTGTAATTTTGCGCCTGGCTGACAGGCGTATTGCCGGTTGCCGTGCCGATGCGGCGTTCAATTTCGTTGAGCTGGCGGCGGGCATCGGTTTGCTGTTGCGGAAGCTGGCTGAGCGAGTCGGCGATTTCGCGCGCGCGTTCCTGTTCCTGCTGGGCCTGACGACTTTTCTCCAGCAGCTGGCTGCTGATCTGGAGAATTTCCTGGTTCAGCGCATCCGTGGACAAATCCGGTGGAACGCTGCGCGGTTCATCGTGCAGGTTGGCGAGCTGCGCCCGCAGCGAGGCGGACATTTTGGGGAAATTGTCGATGACCTGCTGGTACTGCTGAGCGCGCTCAAGGGAGCCTTTACGCTCCTCAAGCGAGTTCAGCGCCGCCTGAAGCGCCTCAACGGCTTCCGGCTGGGCGGGTTTCGCCGCTTTCGCCTGCTCCAGTTCCTGGGTGAGCTGTTTGGCGTCGGGGGCCGTCGCAGCGTACGCCCCCAGGCTGAGGCACCAGGCCATCAGAAAAGTGATTATCAGGCGCACAGCAGCAGTTCCTCTCCACTTCACCATTCAGGCCGTCCTGGCGCATCCTGAAAACGGTGTGTCTGTTTCAGATTTCGTCTTTCTTGTCGTCTACCAGCGGGCTGGCGTCATGTTCGGCTTTGACTTCTTCTTCAGGCAGCGGCGCGGGCTCAGCCTCCACCGGGGCCACGAAGGTCTCGGTAGCGATCGCCAACGGCTGACCGATTTTGGTGACAGAGAGGCTTTCAAGCGACCCGACCAGATCCACTTTCCCTGGCGCAAACAGGTTAATGACCGTCGATCCCAGCTTAAAGCGCCCCATCTCCTGGCCTTTCAGCAGCGCCACGGAGCCTTCGCTTTCCCCGGCAGGCCAGGTCCAGCGTTTGATGATGCCTTCACGCGGCGGGGTGATGGTGCCAGCCCAGACGGTTTCGATACTGCCGACGATAGTCGCCCCGACCAGAATTTGCGCCATAGGGCCAAATTCGGTATCGAAAAGGCAGATAACGCGCTCGTTACGGGCGAACAGGTTCGGCACGTTGCGGGCGGTCAGGTGGTTTACCGAGAACAGATCGCCCGGCACGTAGATCATCTCGCGCAGGATGCCGTTACACGGCATATGTACGCGGTGATAATCGCGCGGCGACAGATAGGTGGTGACAAATGACCCGTTGCGGAACCGATCCGCCATCAGGTAGTTGCCGGCCAGCAGGGCTTCCAGACTGTAGTTATGGCCTTTCGCCTGCAAAATTTTATCTTCTTCAATGTTACCCAACTGGCTGATAACGCCGTCGGCAGGCATCACCAGCACGTTCGGGTCGGTATTCAACGGGCGTACGTCGTCGCGCAGCGGACGAACAAAGAAATCGTTAAAGGTGCGGTAGCTGGCGGTATCCGGCTTCTGCGCCTCCTTCATATCGACCTTGTAGTACTTCACGAACAGATCGATAACCAGTTTTGTCAGCCATCCTGCTCGTTTGCTCGCGCCCCAGCCCGCCAGGCGAGTGAGCCATAGTTTCGGCAGAATGTATTGTAGCGAAAGTTTAAATGAATTTAACAAGGTAGCCTCCAGGCCATTGTTTTGTCATTCCCGATCCGGCTGCGACAGCCGGAACCTGAAAAAAGGGGACGATTCTAACGAGGCTTAGCCTATCTGTCAGTCGTCCGTGGCAGAAAAGTTTTTACGTGTTTTTACCTGCGCCATGCTGTCAAGAATACGGTGATAGTTCTCAAAGCGGGATTCCGCAATTTTTCCCTCTTCTACCGCCTCGCGGATCGCGCAGCCTGGATCGGTGTCGTGTTTACAGTCGCGATATTTACACAAACCCAGGAAGTCATGAAATTCGACAAAGCCGTTGAAAATTTGTTCCGGCTCAAGATGCCAGAGGCCGAATTCACGCACGCCCGGAGAGTCGATCACGTCGCCGCCGTGGGGGAAATGGTAGAGACGCGCTGCGGTGGTGGTGTGCTGACCGAGTCCCGAGTTGTCGGATACATCATTGGTGAGGATCGCTTCCTGCAGGCCCAGCAGCGCGTTCAGCAGGCTGGATTTGCCGACGCCGGACTGCCCGGCAAAGATGCTGATGCGACCGGTCAGCGCCTCTTCCAGCGGCTTCAGACCATCCTGGGTATGGCTGGAAACCATCAGCACGCGATAGCCGATGTCGCGGTAGATATCCATCTGCTCGTTAACAAACGCCAGACCGTCATCATCCAGCAGATCGATTTTGTTGAGTACGATTATGGGTTCGACCTGCAAGGTTTCACAGGCCACCAGATAGCGGTCGATAATATTGAGCGACAGCTCCGGTAAGATGGCGGAAACGATAACGATTTGGTCGATGTTGGCGGCAATCGGCTTGACGCCGTCATAAAAGTCCGGACGCGTCAGCACCGAGGTGCGCTCATGCACCGCTTCAACGATGCCTTTTACGTTCACCCCTTCGGCTGCGGCTTTTCCCGGACGCCAGACCACGCGGTCGCCGGTTACCAGCGAGCGGATGGTACGGCGAATATTGCAGCGGTGAACGTCGCCGTCGGCGGATTCGACGTCGGCATGCATGCCAAAGCGGCTAATGACGATGCCTTCAGCGGTTTCGCCGAACAGATTGTCATCAAAGTCTGGCTTCTCCTTAGACGTTTTGAGACGACGCTGGTGATTCGCGTTCACGCGGCGCTGCTGGCCTTTGGAGAGTTTATTTTTACTCAATCGTACTGACTCCTGGTCGCCCATGATGGGCAAAACATTTATGATACACGCAATTCTGAATGAATATAGTCACACTGATTGTGACCCCTGAAGGGTGGAAAATAGCATGAGTGCCAATGAAAACAACCTGATTTGGATTGATCTTGAGATGACCGGTCTGGATCCCGAGCGCGATCGCATAATTGAAATCGCCACGCTGGTCACCGACGCTAATCTCAATATACTGGCGGAAGGGCCGACCATCGCGGTGCATCAGTCCGATGCGCAGCTGGCGTTAATGGATGACTGGAACGTGCGTACCCACACCGCCAGCGGGCTGGTGGAGCGGGTGAAGGCGAGTACGATGGGCGATCGCGAAGCCGAACTGGCGACTATCGAATTTCTGAAGGCGTGGGTTCCGGCGGGCAAGTCGCCGATATGCGGAAACAGCATCGGTCAGGACAGGCGTTTTCTGTTTAAGTATATGCCGGAGCTGGAGGCATATTTCCACTACCGTTATCTGGACGTGAGCACTCTGAAAGAGCTGGCGCGTCGCTGGAAGCCGGAAATCCTCGCCGGCTTTACCAAGCAGGGCACCCATCAGGCGATGGATGACATTCGCGAGTCGGTGGCGGAGCTGGCTTACTACCGCGAGCATTTTATTCAGCTTTAAGTGAGCGGTTGACCGGGTACGGCTGCGCCTTACCCGGCCCTGTATGAAGGTAGTCGGCTTGCGCCGACGGAGAATTGCCGCTAAATTATACGTCTTGCTGATAAAATCAGCACTCAAACGAATTTCATAAAAAAATGCGTTTGAAGGGGTTGCAGGCGGAAGGATTTCTCGTATAATGCGCCTCCCGTAACGACGCAGAAATGCGAATTACGGCAGCAGTAAAAGTAACAAATTTGCGGGAATAGCTCAGTTGGTAGAGCACGACCTTGCCAAGGTCGGGGTCGCGAGTTCGAGTCTCGTTTCCCGCTCCAGAATTTGAAGGTGCTGCAAAAGCACAGACCACCCAAGCGGGAATAGCTCAGTTGGTAGAGCACGACCTTGCCAAGGTCGGGGTCGCGAGTTCGAGTCTCGTTTCCCGCTCCAGAATTTGAAAGTGCTGCAAAGCACAGACCACCCAAGCGGGAATAGCTCAGTTGGTAGAGCACGACCTTGCCAAGGTCGGGGTCGCGAGTTCGAGTCTCGTTTCCCGCTCCAGAATTTGAAGGTGCTGCAAAAGCACAGACCACCCAAGCGGGAATAGCTCAGTTGGTAGAGCACGACCTTGCCAAGGTCGGGGTCGCGAGTTCGAGTCTCGTTTCCCGCTCCAGATTTTCTCCCTGTCAAAAAATTATCCACAGCTGCCTGCGCCGCTGAAAGGCCTTTTGTTTCAATCGTAACAGTATTATGTACAGAGTTACCCACAGGTAATACGATCCTTTTCTAAAACTGAAAAATTTGATCTGGCTAGCATCAGAAATTTAACCTGTTGTTTTATCTTATAAAATATCCTGTAAAGGAAAGCCCGTTTTTTTCGCTTTCTTCTGCGACTCTGTCTGTTAATTTTTTTATCCACAGAAAGAAATAAGAGAAGCGCCGACAATTCAGGGGAATTTTATGCGGGATAATCAGGGTAAAAAGTTGACGCAAATAACAGGCTGGCGGGAAGCCATCACCCGTTGCAATAACGGATGATGGCGATTGAGAAAAGAGACAGAGCGTCGTTTAATTAGCCGCAATGGCCCCAGTGCAAGTTTTTCGGCAGCGTTCCCCATGTCTCCAGACAGGTGTTTTTATAATCCGTTAGTTTAAGATTGTAGAGAGAACGTCCCGTTCCCGTTACGCCGCGAACAGAGACCTCTTTCGCACCTTGCGGGACCGTATGCTGGGCGGTGTTGCCCATCATTAATTTATATTGCTTCGAAAAGTTGTTTCCTTCCTTCGTCTTATACTGCACGGTGTAGTAACCCACATAACCCCCCTTGTTTTTCAACGAGAGGGTGAACTGGCGTTCTTTAATTGTATAGTCGCAGACTGGCGTGAGCAGCGTGCGGCTGGCTATAAGGGTTTTGTTTCCCTTATTTGTCATTTCATAGATATTCAGCTTCAGCTTTTCATAATCCACTTCTGCGAGCAGGAATTTTCCCTGGAAAGTGGCGGGAGAGGTAAAACTGGTCTCTTTACTGCTATCGGTGTTGTGGGTGTGACCAACGAACATCGCTGTCACGTTGTATTTACCGCTACGCCCGGCAGTAGCCCAGTCGTTAACATCGTATTTTTTGACACACCCCGAGGCGACTTTACAGTCAGCTTTGGTGATCGGTTGCGATGCGTGACGCAATAATATAATCGCTTTACCTTTTTTACGCGCCTCAGCCATTTGCTCTTCCAGCCAGGCGTCAGATTTTTGCACATGGATGGTATAGCGGCGGGCATCGGCAGAATTAAAGCCAGCAATCTCCCTGACGTAACCCGGTTTAAAATTCGATTGAATGAACCGGATGCCGCCGATATCAAAGCTGTAAGAAAAGCTGCCCGTATACGTTGTATCCAGTGCGGCGCGTTTGTAGCCAGAAATGACGGAGTAATCCACTGCCTGCACATCGGGGGCGCTATTAATATGATCGACCAGATTGCGTACGCTGCGGATTGCGCAACGGTTTTCATGTAACGCACAGTCGTTGACGTTGTTATCATAGTCGTGGTTACCCAGCCCATACCAGTAAGGATGGTTGAGGGTTCCCAGCGCTTGCTTCATGAATTTCCACTGCCAGTCATGTCCAAATGCAGTGATGTCGCCGTTAATAATCGTACCGCGATACGCGTCGCCATAGGTTTTCTTAAGCGTGTTCAGCAGCGTATATTGTTCAAGAATGACATCCCGGGATTTGGCTTCTGTTTCAAGCCATGGATATTGCGGGTCGGCTGTCATGGCGTAATATTCAACAGGATGAATGACCCGCCACCACTTATTGTCTTTTCTGTTCGTTGGATAATAGGCTTTCAGGATACTGGTGTTGCCCGTGAATTTAGATTCGAACAGGGTGCGCTTACCCTCCACGGTGCCTTCATGGATTTCACCTGGCGTCGTATCTTCATACCAGTATTTAGGTTGTGAAATATTACCGTAGCGGACCGTAATTTCGTCACTTTTATATTGGCTGAGCATTCGGCTATAAAAATTATCAACCATTGAAGCGACTTCTTCCGCAGAGTCAGCAGCGAAGTTATACTTGATATTATAATCATTACCATGACGGCGATAATGGTATTCGCCTTGCGCTGACTGGCGATCGGCGGACGAATGGCTGAGATCTTTCTCCTCGGCGAATTCCGTGATACTTCCTGAACCGGCCTTGAGTTTGACTGTTTCCGGACGGGTAAATATGTTTTTCTCACCGTCCTGACTGACGATACCGTATATCGCGGTATCTTCCGCAATGGGGCCATCATCCTCACGGTTGTAGCTTTCGTCATAATAATCGGGCGCAGCGTTTTCTGTATTTTCTAATACCTCTGCCGTAGATATACACGAAAAGGAAGCCGCAACGCATAGCGTTAGAAATTTTAAATTCATAGTTCATCCCTGATTAAGGCTAAAAGTAGGCGCGGATGAACTGTATATTCCTCATAATTTCATTACAATATGTAGCATTAAAAACCAGGATTATATTTATAGCCAGAAACATTCACGCGCTTAAATCAAGCGTCGCGCGTCAGCCCCTTTTCAATAGCCCTTACCAGACGCTGTGTTTTCGGTAACTGTACTTCGACACCCTGCGCATTTCGCTTCGCGATCTGCTGCTCTCTGGCCCACTGTATATGTTCATCAAGAAGTGGGTGCTCACCCCGGCGACTTTCCAGCGCGTTAAGAATCGCTTCGTTCCACGGGGCATTACCGAGCGCGACGGCGATATTACGCAGCCAGCGCAGGTGACCAATACGCCGGATGGCCGAACCTTCGGTGATTTTCAGAAAGGTCGCTTCATCCCAGCCAAAAAGCGCTATCAGTTCGGGGGCGTGAAGAGATTTGCGCGGACTAAAATCGGCTTCGTCCGTCAGTTGGGAATAACGATTCCACGGACAGATAAGCTGGCAGTCGTCGCAGCCGTAAATCCGGTTGCCCATTAACGGGCGCAGGGCTTGCGGGATCGCGCCTTCGAGTTCGATCGTGAGATAGGAGATGCAGCGGCGGGCATCAACCGTGTAAGGCGCGACGATTGCGCCTGTCGGGCAGGTGGTCATACAGGCGACGCATTTTCCGCAACCTTCCGCGACGGGGTGATCGACCGGCAAAGGTAAATCAATCAGCAATTCCCCCAGAAAGAAAAACGAACCCGCCTCGCGGTTAAGGATAAGTGAGTGCTTACCTGTCCAGCCAAGACCGGCTTTTTCCGCCAGCGGGCGTTCAAGAATGGGCGCAGAGTCGACAAAAGGTCTAAAATTCAGCGAAACACAATGCTGCTGAATCTTCTCGCCGAGTTTTTTGAGTCGGTTACGTAACAGCTTATGGTAGTCGCGGCCCAGCGCGTAGCGGCTGACGTAGCCCAGAGCGGGATTTTTCAGCGTACTGGCGAAGGCGGCGTTGGCCGGAAGGTAATTCATTCGCACGCTGATCGCGCGTAGCGTGCCGGGCAGCAGCTCGTGCGGACGCGCGCGCATCATGCCGTGGCGCGCCATCCACTCCATCTCGCCGTGATACTGTTTGTCCAGCCATGCCTGCAGTGCTGGCTCTGCTGCGCTAAGGTCGGTATCGGTAATACCGACCTGCTGAAAGCCCAGCTCCAGCCCCCACTGTTTGATATTTTGCGCTAACTGATTGAGATCGAGGGGCTCTGACATGACGGACCATACTATGAAGAAAAACCCCGTAAGTATACCACACTCCATCTGGTCCGCCGACGACATCAGGCGGCTGGAGCGTGAGGCCGCTGACGGGTTAGGGTTAACGCTGTTTGAACTCATGCTGCGCGCGGGAGAAGCGGCGTTTGACGTCGCGCGCGAAAGCTGGCCCTACGCCCGTCACTGGCTGGTGCTTTGCGGCCACGGCAACAATGGCGGTGACGGCTATGTGGTCGCGCGGCTGGCGAAAGCCGCCGGGATTCATGTGACGCTATTAGCCTGGCAGCCAGACAAACCGCTGCCGGAAGAGGCGGAACAGGCGCGGGAGGCCTGGCTTAACGCGGGCGGCATGATTCATGCGCCGGATATTGTGTGGCCGGAAAAAGTGGATCTTATTATCGACGCTCTGCTGGGCAGCGGATTAACCCAGGCGCCTCGCGAACCGCTTACCAGCCTGATTGCCCAGGCCAATGCCCATCCCGCCCCCATCCTGGCCGTGGATATCCCGTCCGGCCTGCTGGCGCAAACCGGCTCGACGCCTGGCGCGGCGATCAACGCCGATCGCACCGTGACCTTTATCGGCCTGAAGCCGGGTTTGCTGACTGGAAAAGCCCGTGATGTGGTGGGGAATCTCCATTTTAACGCGCTGGGCCTCGAGGAGTGGCTGGCGGGGCAGGAGGCGCCGGTTCAGCGTTTCGACGCCTCGCAGCTGGCCCGCTGGCTGAGGCCGCGTCGACCCACTTCGCATAAAGGTGATCACGGTCGGCTGGTGATTATTGGCGGTGATTACGGCACCGCCGGGGCCATCCGCATGACCAGCGAGGCGGCGTTACGCACCGGTGCCGGGCTGGTGCGGGTGCTGACGCGCAGAGAGAATATCGCCCCGCTGTTGACCGCTCGCCCCGAGCTGATGGTTCACGAACTTACCCCGCAGTCGCTGGAAGAGAGTCTGCAATGGGCGGATGTCGTGGCGATCGGCCCCGGCCTCGGCCAGGCGGAGTGGGGCAAAAAAGCGCTGCAAAAGGTGGAAAATTTTCGCAAACCGATGCTTTGGGACGCCGATGCGCTGAACCTGCTGGCAATCAATCCCGATAAACGTCACAATCGCGTCATCACGCCGCATCCCGGGGAAGCCGCGCGCTTGCTGGGCTGTTCTGTTGCAGAAATTGAAAACAATCGCTTACATTCTGCGCAGCGTCTGGTACAACGTTATGGCGGCGTTGTGGTGTTAAAAGGCGCAGGCACGGTCGTCGCCGCGGAGCCAAACGTATTGGGCATTATTGATGTCGGTAATGCGGGAATGGCCAGCGGCGGTATGGGCGATGTACTCTCCGGGATCATTAGCGCATTGCTTGGACAGAAGCTTAGCCCGTATGATGCCGCCTGCGCAGGTTGCGTCGCCCACGGCGCGGCGGCCGATGTGCTGGCGGCGCGCGTCGGGATGCGCGGCATGTTGGCCACCGATCTCTTTTCCACGCTACAGCGTATTGTTAACCCTGATGTGATTGACGTTTATCATGATGAATCGAGTAATTCCGCTACCTGACGAACAGGCGACGCTAGACCTGGGCCTGCGGGTCGCCAACGCCTGCGACGGCGCGACCGTTATCTATTTATATGGTGATTTAGGTGCGGGCAAAACCACCTTTAGCCGCGGTTTTTTGCAGGCCTTAGGTCATTGCGGGAATGTGAAAAGTCCAACCTATACGCTGGTCGAGCCCTATACGCTCGACAATCTGATGGTCTATCACTTCGATCTGTATCGGCTGGCCGATCCGGAAGAACTGGAGTTTATGGGGATCCGCGATTATTTCGCCAACGACGCCATTTGCCTGGTGGAGTGGCCGCAGCAGGGGAAAGGCGTGCTGCCCGATCCGGATATCGAAATACGGATAGATTACAAGGCGCAGGGGCGTGAGGCGCAAATCAGCGCCGTCTCCTCAGCAGGCGAATCGCTGCTTGCGCGTTTAGCCGGTTAACCTTAAAGGTGGCGGGATGATATATCGTATCAGGAAATGGGTGGTGGCAACGCTGGTTCTGCTGTGCGCGCAGGCCGGTGCCGCCAGCCTCTCAGACATTCAGGTTTCTAATGGCGATCGGCAGGCGCGGATCACGCTCAGCTTTATCGGCGAGCCGGATTATGCCTATTCGCAGTCCGGAAAACGCACCGTTGCGCTGGACATTAAGCAAACCGGCGTAATTCAGGGGCTACCGTTGCAGTTTAGCGGTAACAACCTGGTGAAAACGATACGTTCCGGCACCCCGAAAGATCCGCAGTCGTTACGGCTGCTGGTCGATCTCACTGAAAACGGGAAAACTGAAGCGGTCAAACGGCAAAACGGCGGTAATTACACCGTTGTGTTTACCATTAACGCCGACGTTCCGCCGCCGCCACCGCAACCGCCCGTGGTGGCAAAGCGCGTGGAAACGCCGGTCGTGACGCCGTCGCGCCCGGCCGAACCGGCGCGGAATCCGTTTAAATCCAGTAACGATCGCACCACGGCAGTGACCAGCAGCAATACTGTCACCCGACCTGCTGCGCGGGCGGCGGCCAGCAGCGGCGACAAAATTGTCATCGCCATTGACGCCGGCCACGGCGGTCAGGACCCCGGCGCAATCGGCCCCGGCGGAACGCGTGAAAAAAATGTCACTATCGCCATCGCCCGCAAACTGCGCACTCTGCTCAATGCCGATCCGATGTTTAAAGGCGTGCTGACCCGCGACGGCGACTACTTTATCTCCGTTATGGGGCGTTCTGACGTGGCGCGTAAGCAAAACGCCAACTTCCTCGTCTCGATTCACGCCGATGCCGCGCCGAACCGGAGCGCGACCGGCGCCTCGGTGTGGGTGCTGTCGAACCGTCGCGCTAACAGCGAAATGGCTAACTGGCTGGAAGAGCATGAGAAGCAATCCGAACTGCTGGGCGGTGCGGGCGACGTACTGGCGAACAGTCAGTCCGATCCTTACTTAAGCCAGGCGGTGCTGGATTTGCAGTTCGGCCATTCCCAGCGTGTAGGGTATGATGTGGCGACCAATATGTTAGGCCAGCTCGAACGCATCGGGTCGCTGCACAAGCGGCGTCCGGAACACGCCAGCCTGGGCGTGCTGCGTTCGCCCGATATTCCGTCGGTGCTGGTTGAAACCGGCTTCATCAGCAATCATGGCGAAGAACGATTGCTGGCGAGCGATGAATATCAGCAGCGGCTGGCCGAAGCGATTTACCAGGGACTGCGTAACTACTTCCAGGCGCATCCGCTGCAGTCGGCGCCGGAGGGAACGCAAACCGCGAGCGCCGTCACGCCCGGCGAGTCGTTGATTAATTAAGGAGTGATCATGCCGATTCAGGTGCTGCCGCCACAACTGGCGAACCAGATTGCCGCAGGTGAGGTGGTTGAACGACCTGCATCGGTGGTTAAAGAGCTGGTGGAAAACAGCCTTGATGCTGGCGCGACGCGTATTGATATCGATATTGAGCGCGGCGGCGCAAAGCTGATTCGCATTCGCGACAACGGCTGCGGCATTAAAAAGGACGAGCTGGCGCTGGCGCTGGCGCGTCATGCCACCAGTAAAATCGCCTCGCTTGACGATCTGGAAGCCATTATCAGCCTGGGCTTTCGCGGCGAAGCGCTGGCGAGCATCAGTTCGGTGTCCCGCCTGACGCTGACCTCCCGCACCGCGGAGCAACAGGAGGCCTGGCAAGCCTACGCCGAAGGGCGCGACATGGATGTGACGGTAAAACCGGCGGCGCATCCGGTCGGCACCACGCTGGAAGTGCTGGATCTGTTTTACAACACCCCGGCCCGGCGTAAATTCATGCGCACCGAGAAAACCGAATTCAACCATATTGATGAGATCGTCCGTCGCATTGCGCTGGCGCGCTTTGACGTGACGATTAACCTGTCGCACAACGGAAAAGTCGTGCGCCAGTACCGTGCGGTGGCACAAGACGGGCAGAAAGAACGGCGGCTGGGGGCGATTTGCGGGACGCCGTTTCTTGAACAGGCGCTGGCGATTGAATGGCAGCACGGCGATCTGACGCTGCGCGGCTGGGTCGCCGATCCCAACCATACCACGACGGCGCTGGCGGAGATTCAGTACTGCTACGTGAATGGTCGTATGATGCGCGACAGGCTGATCAATCACGCTATTCGTCAGGCATGTGAAGACCGGCTTGGCGCCGATCAGCAGCCTGCTTTCGTGCTTTATCTGGAGATTGACCCGCATCAGGTGGACGTGAATGTTCATCCGGCCAAGCATGAAGTCCGTTTCCACCAGTCGCGTCTGGTGCACGACTTTATCTATCAGGGCGTACTGAGCGTGCTGCAACAGCGGCTTGAAGCGCCGTTGCCGCTGGCGACGGACGATGAGCCTGCGCCGCGGCAGGTGCCGGAAAACCGCATCGCAGCCGGACGTAACCATTTTGCCGAACCCGCCCAGGCGCGTGAAACGGCTTCTCCGCGCTATGCGACGCCTTCGGCGGCGGGCGGCGGTTCGCGCCCGGCATCAGCGGCCTGGCCGCATGCCCAGCCGGGATACCAGAAGCAGCAGGGCGAGGTGTATCGTCAGTTGTTGCAAACTCCCGTACCGGCCTCAGCGTCGAAAACGCCTGCGGCGGAAGCGCCAGCCCCGGCGCTGGAAGGGCACAGCCAGAGCTTTGGCCGCGTACTGACGATTATTGCTCACGACTGCGCGCTGCTTGAGCGTGACGGGCAGATTCAGCTGCTGGCGCTGCCGGTGGCGGAACGCTGGCTGCGTCAGGCGCAACTGATGCCGGGGCAGGGACAGGTCTGCGCACAGCCGCTGCTTATCCCGCTGCGGCTGAAAGTGACCGCCGACGAAAAGGCGGCGCTGGAAAAAGCGCGCGATACGCTGACGGCGTTGGGTATTGAATTTCAGTCCGATGCCCAGCATGTGACCGTTCGGGCAGTGCCTTTACCCTTACGCCAACAAAGTTTACAAAACTTGATTCCTGAACTGATAGGCTACCTGACGCAAAAGTCAGCGCCGGAACCGGACACTCTGGCGCGGTGGATCGCGCGTAATCTGCTGAGCGAACACGCGCAGTGGACGATGGCCCAGGCCATTACCCTGCTGGCTGATGTGGAGCGGCTTTGTCCGCAGCTGGTGAAAGCGCCGCCGGGTGGTCTGTTACAACCTGTTGATTTACAAACGGCGATGAATGCCCTGAAACATGAGTGATACCCCTAAGGCGAGCCTGCCAAAGGCAATTTTTTTGATGGGGCCGACGGCCTCAGGCAAAACGGCGTTAGCGATTGAACTGCGTAAAGTTTTGCCAATTGAGTTGATAAGCGTTGATTCCGCCCTTATTTACAAAGGGATGGATATCGGTACGGCGAAGCCGGACGCGCAGGAGTTAAAGGCCGCTCCGCACCGGCTGCTGGATATTCGCGATCCGTCGCAGGCGTATTCGGCGGCAGATTTCCGTCGCGATGCGCTGGCTGAGATGGCGGACATCACCGCGGCGGGACGCATCCCGTTACTGGTGGGCGGTACGATGCTGTATTTTAAGGCTTTGCTGGAAGGACTGTCGCCGTTACCGTCGGCAGACCCGGAGGTCAGAGCCAGGATTGAACAGCAGGCGGAAGAACAGGGGTGGGAAGCGTTGCATCAGCAACTCGCGACTATCGACCCGGTTGCGGCCAGACGTATTCATCCGAATGATCCGCAAAGGCTTTCCCGGGCACTGGAAGTTTTTTTCATTTCGGGTAAAACTTTAACGGAACTGACGCAAACGTCAGGTGATGCTTTACCGTACCATGTGCATCAGTTCGCTATCGCTCCGGCGAGCCGGGAAGTGTTGCATCAACGCATCGCGCAACGTTTTCATCAGATGTTGGCTTCAGGTTTTGAAGTAGAAGTTCGGGCGCTTTTTGCCCGTGGAGATTTGCATACGGATTTGCCTTCCATTCGTTGTGTGGGATATCGCCAGATGTGGTCATACCTTGAAGGCGACATTTCCTATGATGAAATGGTTTATAGAGGTGTTTGCGCCACGAGACAGTTGGCGAAGCGTCAGGTGACCTGGCTGCGCGGTTGGGAAGGGGTGCACTGGCTTGACAGTGAACAGCCTGACCAGGCGCTAAGCGAAGTATTACAGGTAGTTGGTGCTATCACGAACTGAATGTGTACAATTGAGACGTATCGTGCGCAATTTTTCAGAATCGAAAGGTTCAAAGTACAAATAAGCATATAAGGAAAAGAGAGAATGGCTAAGGGGCAATCTTTACAAGATCCGTTCCTGAACGCACTGCGTCGGGAACGTGTTCCAGTTTCTATTTATTTGGTGAATGGTATTAAACTGCAAGGTCAAATCGAGTCTTTTGATCAGTTCGTGATCCTGTTGAAAAACACGGTCAGCCAGATGGTTTATAAGCACGCGATTTCTACTGTTGTCCCGTCTCGCCCGGTTTCTCATCACAGTAACAATACCGGTGGTGGTACCAGCAGTAACTATCATCACAGTAACAACGCGCAGGGTTCTTCTGCGCCGCAGGACAGCGAAGAAACTGAATAAGGTTTCTGGCTGTTTTATACACGGGGAGCCAGGGTATCTGCGTTCCCCGCTGATCTTTATCGAGGGGTTGACGCTTGTTTGACCGTTATGACGCCGGTGAGCAGGCGGTACTGGTACACATCTATTTTTCGCAAGACAAAGATATGGAAGACCTCCAGGAGTTTGAATCTCTGGTTTCTTCCGCCGGTGTCGAAGCAATGCAGGTGATTACCGGTAGCCGTAAAGCACCGCACCCGAAGTATTTTGTAGGTGAAGGTAAGGCTGTTGAAATTGCGGAAGCCGTAAAAGCGACTGGCGCTGCCGTCGTGCTTTTTGACCACGCGTTGAGCCCGGCTCAGGAACGTAACCTGGAACGTTTGTGCGAGTGTCGCGTCATTGACCGTACTGGTCTTATCTTAGATATTTTTGCCCAGCGTGCGCGGACCCATGAGGGGAAGCTGCAGGTTGAGCTGGCGCAGCTGCGCCATCTGGCTACGCGTCTTGTCCGTGGCTGGACCCACCTTGAAAGACAAAAAGGCGGGATTGGTTTGCGCGGTCCGGGTGAAACCCAGCTCGAAACCGACCGCCGGTTACTGCGTAATCGTATTTTGCAGATCCAGTCGCGCCTGGAGAAAGTTGAAAAGCAACGTGAGCAGGGGCGACAGTCGCGCATAAAAGCGGATGTCCCGACCGTCTCGCTGGTGGGCTATACCAACGCCGGCAAATCCACTCTTTTCAACCAGATAACAGAAGCGCGGGTTTATGCGGCAGACCAGCTGTTCGCCACCCTCGACCCAACGCTGCGTCGTATTGACGTGGCGGACGTCGGCGAAACCGTGCTGGCGGATACCGTTGGGTTTATCCGCCATCTTCCGCACGATCTGGTGGCGGCGTTTAAGGCGACCCTCCAGGAGACGCGACAGGCCACGCTGTTATTGCACGTGGTTGACGCCGCTGACGTGCGGGTGCAGGAAAACATCGACGCAGTGGATACGGTTCTCGAAGAGATCGACGCTCATGAGATCCCAACCCTGATGGTGATGAACAAAATCGATATGCTGGACGACTTTGCGCCGCGTATCGACAGAGATGAAGAGAACAAACCGATCCGTGTCTGGCTTTCCGCGCAGACAGGGGCAGGGATACCACAGCTTTTTCAGGCTTTGACGGAGCGGCTTTCCGGCGAGGTGGCGCAGCACACGTTGCGTTTGCCGCCGCAGGAAGGGCGCCTGAGAAGTCGTTTTTATCAGCTTCAGGCCATCGAAAAAGAGTGGATGGAGGATGACGGCAGCGTAAGCCTGCAGGTTCGCATGCCGATCGTTGACTGGCGTCGCCTCTGTAAACAAGAACCGGCACTGGAAGACTATGTTGTCTGACCTGCCGGATATGGTTTGAAGATTTTTTCGCCTCTATACCTTTTGGATTTTGAGATGCGGAAAGGCGGTAAGTACTGATATCGCCGGACACAGCGCAAGAGACAGAGATATAGCATCGCATAACAAATATGGAGCACATACATGGCGTGGAATCAGCCCGGTAATAACGGACAAGACCGCGACCCGTGGGGAAGCAGCAAACCTGGCGGCAACTCTGAGGGAAATGGAAACAAAGGTGGTCGCGAGCAGGGGCCACCTGATCTTGACGATATCTTCCGTAAACTGAGCAAAAAACTCGGCGGCTTTGGGGGCGGTAAAGGCACAGGCTCCGGCGGCGGCAGTTCATCGCAAGGCCCGCGTCCCCATCTGGGCGGTCGCGTTGTCACCATCGCGGCGGCGGCGATCGTCATTATCTGGGCGGCAAGTGGTTTCTATACCATTAAAGAAGCAGAGCGCGGCGTGGTGACGCGCTTCGGTAAATTCAGCCATCTGGTTGAACCGGGCCTGAACTGGAAGCCGACGTTTATCGACGAAGTGACGCCGGTGAACGTCGAGGCAGTTCGTGAGCTGGCCGCATCCGGCGTGATGCTGACCTCTGATGAAAACGTTATGCGCGTGGAGATGAACGTTCAGTACCGCATTACCGATCCGCAGAAGTATCTGTTTAGCGTGACCAGCGCCGACGACAGTCTGCGTCAGGCAACGGACAGCGCGCTGCGCGGCGTTATCGGCAAATACACCATGGACCGCATTCTGACCGAAGGGCGTACCGTCATTCGTAGCGATACCCAGCGTGAACTGGAAGAGACGATTCGTCCGTACAACATGGGGATTACCCTGCTGGACGTTAACTTCCAGGCCGCTCGTCCGCCGGAAGAGGTGAAAGCGTCGTTTGACGATGCGATTGCCGCCCGTGAAAACGAACAGCAATACATCCGTGAAGCGGAAGCGTATACCAACGAAGTCCAGCCGCGCGCCAATGGTCAGGCGCAGCGTATTCTGGAAGAAGCGCGCGCTTATAAAACGCAAACCATCCTGGAAGCGCAGGGTGAAGTGGCGCGCTTTGCGAAGATCCTGCCGGAATATAAAGCCGCGCCAGAGATCACTCGCGAGCGTCTGTATATTGAGACGATGGAAAAAGTGTTAAGCCATACCCGTAAAGTGCTGGTTAACGACAAGGGCGGCAACCTGATGGTTCTGCCGTTGGATCAGATGCTGAAAGGCGGTAATGCGCCAGCGGCGAAACGCGATAGCGGTTCCGACCTGCTGCGTCTGCCGGCGACATCCTCTTCCGGCAATAGTGGAGCAAGCAACACATCGTCCGCCACTCAGGGCGATATTATGGACCAACGCCGCGCTAACGCGCAGCGTAACGACTACCAGCGTCAGGGGGAATAACGATGCGTAAGTCAGTTATTGCGATTGTCATCATCGTGCTGGTAGTGCTGTATACCTCAGTCTTTGTGGTGAAAGAGGGTGAGCGCGGAATTAAGTTCCAGTTCAGCAGCGTGGTGAGAGATAGCGATAAGAAACCGCTGATCTATGAACCGGGCCTGCACTTTAAGGTGCCGTTTATTCAGTCGGTGAAAATGCTCGACGCTCGTATCCAGACGATGGATAACCAGGCCGATCGTTTTGTGACCAAAGAGAAGAAAGACCTGATCGTCGACTCTTACATCAAATGGCGTATCAGCGACTTTAGCCGCTACTTCCTGGCAACGGGCGGCGGCGACGTTTCGCAGGCGGAAGTGCTGCTGAAACGTAAGTTCTCTGACCGCCTGCGTTCTGAGATTGGTCGTCTGGATGTGAAAGATATCGTTACCGACTCCCGCGGTCGTCTGACGCTGGAAGTGCGTGACGCGCTGAACTCCGGTTCTGCGGGCACCGAAGACGAAGTGACAACGCCAGCGGCAGATAACGCCATTGCCGAAGCGGCGGAGCGCGTTCAGGCTGAAACCAACGGCAATGTGCCGGTGATCAATCCGAACAGTATGGCGGCGTTAGGCATCGAGGTGGTGGATGTGCGCATCAAGCAGATCAACCTGCCGACCGAAGTGTCTGAGGCAATCTATAACCGTATGCGCGCTGAGCGTGAAGCGGTAGCGCGTCGTCACCGTTCCCAGGGTCAGGAAGAAGCGGAGAAGCTGCGTGCGGCTGCCGACTATGAAGTGACCAAAACGCTGGCGGAAGCGGAGCGTCAGGGTCGCATCCTGCGCGGTGAAGGCGATGCCGAAGCGGCGAAACTGTTTGCCGACGCGTTCAGCCAGGATCCTGACTTCTATGCCTTTATCCGTAGTCTGCGCGCCTACGAGAAGAGCTTCGAAGGCAATCAGGACGTTATGGTGATGAGTCCGGACAGCGATTTCTTCCGCTACATGAAGACGCCGAATAGCGCAACGCGCTAAACTCAACGCGTCTGAGGCTAAACCACCGCTCTCTTCGGAAGCGGTGGTTTTCTTTACAGGGAATAGCAATGAATTCAACGATCTGGCTTGCGCTGGCCCTCGTTCTGGTGCTGGAGGGACTTGGCCCGATGCTCTATCCGCGCGCGTGGAAAAAGATGATTTCCGCCATGACGCAGCTGCCGGAAAATACTTTGCGCCGCTTCGGCGGTGGACTTGTGGTTGCAGGCATTGTCATCTACTACATGTTGCGGAAAACGGTTGGCTGATCAAAAAGTGGTCGGATTTGGCATGATTCAGGGGCAAAAAGTGCTGTATCTCTGAAAAAGCGATGGTAGAATCCATTTTTAAGCAAACGGTGATTTTGAAAAATGGGTAACAACGTCGTCGTACTGGGCACCCAATGGGGTGACGAAGGTAAAGGAAAGATCGTCGATCTTCTGACTGAACGGGCTAAATATGTTGTGCGCTACCAGGGTGGACACAACGCAGGCCATACTCTCGTAATCAACGGTGAAAAAACCGTCCTCCATCTTATTCCATCAGGCATTCTTCGCGAGAACGTAACCAGCATCATCGGTAACGGTGTTGTGCTGTCTCCTGCTGCGCTGATGAAAGAGATGAAAGGTCTGGAAGACCGTGGCATCCCCGTTCGTGAGCGTCTGCTCCTGTCTGAAGCCTGTCCGCTGATTCTTGATTATCACGTGGCGCTCGATAACGCCCGTGAGAAAGCGCGTGGCGCAAAAGCGATCGGCACCACAGGTCGCGGCATCGGGCCGGCTTATGAAGACAAAGTGGCGCGTCGCGGTCTGCGCGTCGGCGACCTGTTCGACAAAGCGACCTTCGCTGAAAAACTGAAAGAAGTGATGGAATATCACAACTTCCAGCTGGTTAACTTCTACAAAGTGGAAGCCGTTGACTACCAGAAAGTGCTGGATGATGTGATGGCGATTGCCGACATCCTGACCGCTATGGTTGTTGATGTTTCCGATCTGCTGGACCAGGCGCGCAAGCGTGGCGATTTCGTCATGTTTGAAGGCGCGCAGGGTACGCTGCTGGATATTGACCACGGTACGTATCCGTACGTGACCTCCTCGAACACCACCGCTGGCGGCGTGGCGACCGGCTCCGGCCTGGGGCCGCGTTATGTGGACTACGTTCTGGGGATCATCAAAGCGTACTCCACGCGCGTGGGCGCGGGTCCGTTCCCGACCGAGCTGTTTGATGAAACCGGCGAGTTCCTCTGCAAGCAGGGTAACGAATACGGCGCCACCACCGGTCGTCGTCGTCGTACCGGCTGGCTGGACTCCGTCGCCGTGCGCCGTGCGGTACAGATCAACTCTCTGTCTGGCTTCTGCCTGACCAAACTGGACGTGCTGGACGGTCTGAAAGAGGTGAAAATCTGTGTCGCCTACCGTATGCCGGATGGCCGCGAAGTCACCACCACTCCGCTGGCGGCTGACGACTGGCAAGGTATTGAGCCGATCTACGAAACCATGCCGGGCTGGTCTGAGTCCACCTTCGGCGTGAAAGAGCGTAGCGGTCTGCCGCAGGCGGCGCTGAACTACATCAAGCGTATCGAAGAACTGACCGGCGTGCCGATTGATATTATCTCTACCGGCCCGGATCGTACTGAAACCATGATTCTGCGCGATCCATTCGACGCATAATTACGGTATAATGCCCGGCAGCGTGATGGTTGCCGGGCCTGAAACACAGACCGGATAAGGCGTTTCGTTGCCATCTGGCTTTATACAATGCAAGATCCTCGCTTTTTTCCTTCCCGAACTGAAATAAATTAGCGACCTGGCGAGTGGCTGGTTTATCATCATTAGATAAGTTTTATCCCGTTTTCCCCTTTTCCTTGAGGTTGATGTGCAGTTAACGAGTTTCACCGATTACGGACTACGAGCGCTAATTTATATGGCGTCGCTACCGGAAGGCCGCATGACCAGTATTTCTGAAGTGACAGAAGTCTACGGCGTGTCGCGTAATCATATGGTCAAAATAATCAATCAACTTAGCCGGGCGGGCTTCATTACTGCTATCCGGGGAAAAAATGGCGGGATACGCTTAGGCAAAGCGGCGAATACAATTCGTATTGGCGATGTGGTGCGTGAACTTGAACCGCTGTCGCTGGTGAACTGTAACAGCGAATTTTGCCATATTACTCCTGCCTGCCGACTCAAACAGGCGCTTTCTAAGGCCGTGCAAAGTTTTCTGACGGAACTGGATAACTACACGCTTGCCGATTTGGTTGAACAGAATCAACCGCTTTATAAATTATTGCTGGTGGAGTGACGAAAATCTCCACCGGAGCTGACAATGGAGGAACCTCAATGTCACATGATCCTTTCCAGGAACGCGAAGCTGAAAAGTACGCGAACCCTATCCCGAGCCGGGAATTTATCCTCGAACATTTAACAAAACGTGAAAAACCGGCCAACCGCGACGAACTGGCCGCTGAACTGCACATTGAAGGCGATGAACAGCAGGAAGCCCTGCGTCGTCGTCTGCGCGCGATGGAGCGTGACGGTCAACTGGTCTTTACCCGCCGCCAGTGCTATGCGCTGCCGGAGCGTCTCGATCTGCTGAAGGGCATCGTTATTGGCCATCGCGACGGCTACGGTTTTCTGCGCGTCGAAGGGCGTAAAGACGATTTGTACCTTTCCAGCGAGCAGATGAAAACCTGCATTCATGGCGATCAGGTGCTGGCACAGCCGTTGGGCGCAGATCGTAAAGGTCGTCGTGAAGCGCGCATCGTCCGCGTACTGGTGCCGAAAACCAGCCAGATTGTGGGGCGCTATTTTACCGATGCGGGCGTGGGCTTTGTCGTCCCGGACGACAGCCGCCTGAGTTTTGATATCCTCATCCCGCCTGAAGAGGTGATGGGCGCGCGGATGGGTTTTGTGGTGGTGGTTGAACTCACCCAGCGCCCGACCCGCCGCACCAAAGCGGTGGGTAAAATCGTCGAGGTGCTCGGCGATAATATGGGCACCGGCATGGCCGTTGATATGGCGCTGCGTACCCATGAAATCCCCTACATCTGGCCGCAGGCGGTAGAGAAGCAGATTGCCGGTCTGAAAGAAGAGGTGCCGGAAGAGGCGAAAGCGGGACGCGTGGATCTGCGTTCCCTGCCGCTGGTGACCATCGACGGTGAAGACGCTCGCGACTTTGACGATGCGGTTTACTGCGAGAAGAAACGCGGCGGCGGCTGGCGTCTGTGGGTGGCGATTGCCGACGTAAGCTACTACGTTCGTCCACCGACGCCGCTTGACCAGGAGGCGCGCAACCGTGGTACTTCCGTCTACTTCCCTTCGCAGGTGGTGCCGATGCTGCCGGAAGTGCTCTCCAACGGTTTGTGCTCCCTCAATCCGCAGGTCGATCGTCTGTGTATGGTCTGTGAAATGACCATCTCGAATAAAGGCCGTCTGACCGGATACAAATTCTACGAAGCGGTGATGAGTTCGCATGCGCGTCTGACCTACACCAAGGTCTGGCATATGCTGCAGGGCGATCGGGAGCTGCGCGAGCAGTATGCGCCGCTGGTTAAGCACATCGAAGAGCTGCACAATCTCTACAAGGTGCTGGAGCAAGCGCGTGAAGAGCGCGGCGGTATCTCGTTTGAAAGCGAAGAGGCGAAGTTTATTTTCAACGCCGAGCGCCGTATCGAACGTATCGAGCAAACGCAGCGTAACGACGCGCATAAGCTGATTGAAGAATGCATGATTCTGGCCAACATTTCCGTGGCGCGTTTCGTTGAGAAAGCCAAAGAGCCAGCGCTGTTCCGTATCCATGATAAGCCGACCACCGAAGCGATTACCTCTTTCCGTTCCGTGCTGGCGGAGCTGGGGCTGGAGCTGCCGGGCGGAAACAAACCGGAGCCGCGCGACTATGCGGAACTACTGGAGTCGGTTGCCGATCGTCCGGACGCGGAAATGCTGCAAACCATGCTGCTGCGTTCGATGAAGCAGGCGATTTACGATCCGGAGAACCGCGGTCACTTTGGTCTGGCGCTACAGTCCTACGCGCACTTTACCTCGCCGATTCGCCGTTACCCGGATCTCTCGTTGCACCGCGCCATCAAATATCTGCTGGCGAAAGAGCAGGGGCATACCGGAAACACCACTGAAACCGGCGGCTATCACTACTCTATGGAAGAGATGCTGCAGTTAGGTCAGCACTGTTCCATGACCGAACGCCGCGCTGACGAAGCGACGCGTGATGTCGCTGACTGGCTGAAGTGCGACTTTATGCTGGATCAGGTCGGCAACGTCTTTAAAGGCGTAATTGCCAGCGTCACCGGCTTCGGCTTCTTTGTGCGCCTTGACGAGCTGTTCATCGATGGTCTGGTACATGTCTCCTCGCTGGAAAACGACTATTACCGTTACGATCAGGTCGGACAGCGTCTGACCGGCGAATCCAGCGGCCAGACCTATCGTCTGGGCGACCGCGTGGAAGTGCGCGTTGAAGCGGTCAATATGGATGAGCGTAAGATCGATTTCAGCCTGATCTCCAGCGAGCGCGCGCCGCGTAACGTTGGCAAAACGGCGCGTGAAAAGGCGAAAAAAGGCGATGCCGGCAAGAAAACCAGCCGCCGTCGCCAGGTCGGCAAAAAAGTGAACTTTGAGCCGGACAGCGCATTCCGCGGCGAGAAAAAAGGTAAGGTGGCTACTCAGCCGAAAGCGGCGAAGAAAAGCGACAAAAAAGCGAAAAAACCGTCAGAAAAAACGCTTAAAATCGCTGCCGCCACGAAAGCTAAACGCGCGGCGAAGAAAAAAGCCGCCGAATAATCGCCAGACACCAGCCGCCGGGGGGCAAATATGACCTGGCGGCCATAACCTTAACGAGTACTTTCATGAGTGAAATGATTTACGGCATCCACGCGGTGCAGGCTCTGCTGGAGCGCGCGCCTGAACGTTTTCAGGATGTGTTTATTCTTAAAGGCCGTGAAGATAAGCGCCTGCTGCCGCTGATTCACGCGCTTGAAGCGCAGGGCGTGGTGATCCAGCTGGCGAACCGCCAGTTCCTCGACGAAAAAAGCGAAGGGGCGGTCCATCAGGGGATTATCGCCCGGGTGAAGCCGGGGCGTCAGTATCAGGAAAACGATCTGCCGGACCTTATCGCTTCGCTCGAACAACCGTTTCTGCTGATCCTTGACGGCGTAACCGATCCGCATAACCTCGGGGCCTGCCTGCGTAGCGCGGACGCCGCTGGCGTCCATGCGGTGATTGTGCCGAAAGATCGCTCCGCGCAGTTGAATGCGACGGCGAAGAAAGTCGCCTGCGGCGCGGCCGAAAGCGTTCCGTTAATCCGCGTCACCAACCTCGCGCGCACCATGCGTATGTTGCAGGAAGAGAATATCTGGATTGTGGGAACGGCGGGCGAAGCTGATCATACCCTTTATCAGAGCAAAATGACCGGACGCATGGCGCTGGTGATGGGCGCGGAAGGCGAAGGTATGCGCCGTCTGACGCGCGAACACTGCGACGAACTGATTAGCATTCCGATGGCGGGTAGCGTTTCGTCACTCAACGTTTCGGTGGCGACAGGCATCTGTCTGTTTGAGGCCGTTCGTCAGCGTAGTTAAAACTCACTTTAAACGCTAAGCCATCCCTTTTCGGATGGCTTTTTTGTGACCGTTATCCCAGGCGTACTTTTCTCTCCCTGACCATACTTACTGTCGCTGCCATTGACGGAGGGAGACACAATGCACTGGCAAACTCATACCGTTTTTAACCAGCCGTTACCCCTTAACAACAGTAACCTTTTCCTTTCTGACGGCGCGCTGCGCGAAGCGGTTGCCCGCGAAGGCGCTGGCTGGGACAGTGAACTGCTCGCCAGCATCGGACAACAACTTGGCACTGCGGAATCGCTTGAACTGGGGCGGCTGGTGAATGCCTGGCCGCCTGAGTTGCTGCGTTATGATCCGCAGGGGCAGCGGCTGGACGACGTTCGTTTTCATCCCGCCTGGCACCTGCTCATGCAGGGGCTGTGTACCAATCGCGTGCACAATCTGCCCTGGGAAGAGGAGGCGCGCGCCGGATCGTTTGTCGCCCGGGCGGCGCGTTTTATCTTACACGCCCAGGTCGAAGCCGGAACGCTATGCCCGATAACCATGACCTTTGCCGCCACGCCGCTGTTGCAACAGATGCTGCCAGCCCCGTTTTCAGAGTGGCTGACGCCGCTGATGAGCGATCGCTATGATTCGCACCTTATGCCGGGCGGGCAAAAGCGCGGCCTGCTGATAGGCATGGGGATGACCGAAAAACAGGGCGGTTCCGATGTCCTGAGCAATACCACCCGGGCCGAGCGTCTGGAGGATGGTACGTACCGGCTGGTGGGGCATAAATGGTTTTTCTCGGTGCCGCAGAGCGACGCCCATCTGGTGTTGGCGCAGGCGCAGGCGCGAGGGGGGCTTTCCTGCTTTTTCGTGCCGCGTTTCTTACCCGACGGCAGGCGCAACGCGGTCCGCCTGGAGCGGCTGAAGGACAAGCTGGGCAACCGCTCAAACGCCAGCTGTGAGGTGGAGTTTGATGATGCCATCGGCTGGCTGCTGGGCGAAGAGGGAGAGGGTATTCGTCATATTCTGAAGATGGGCGGTATGACGCGCTTTGACTGTGCGCTCGGCAGTCACGGCCTGATGCGCCGCGCGTTTTCGGTGGCGATTTACCATGCCCATCAGCGGCAGGTTTTTGGCAAGGCGTTAATCGATCAGCCGATGATGCGACAGCTGCTCAGCCGGATGGCGCTCCAGCTTGAGGGGCAAACCGCGCTGCTGTTTCGTCTGGCGCGCGCCTGGGATCGCCGCGGGGAGGCGAAGGAGCAGCTGCTGGCGCGTTTGTTTACACCCGCCGCGAAATTTGCCGTCTGTAAAAGCGGTATTCCGTTTGTTGCCGAAGCGATGGAGGTGCTCGGCGGCATCGGCTATTGCGAGGAGAGCGAACTGCCGCGCCTGTACCGGGAAATGCCGGTCAACAGTATCTGGGAAGGGTCCGGCAACGTGATGTGTCTGGATATTCTGCGGGTGCTCAGCAAACACGCCGGCGCAGAAGAGATGCTTATCGGGATGTTCTCTGAAGTCAGAGGCCAGGACCGGCATTTTGACCGCGCAGTCCGCCAGCTACAGCAGCGTCTGCGCAATCCTGTAGAGGAACAGGGGCGTGACATCGCCCGGTTGATTTATCTGCTGGGCTGCGGCGCCCGGATGCTGCGGCACGCTTCGCCTCCCGTGGCGCAGGCCTGGTGCCAGATGATGCTGGATACGCGTGGGGGAATGCGGATTTCCGCGCAGGTTCAGGATGAGGTGCTGCTGCGGGCGACGGGGGGAGTACGCTGATAACGTTGCCGGGTAGCGTTGACGCTTACCCGGCCTGGTTGCCTGTTATGCGTAAAGGATGGCCTGAACGCGCCAGTTGTCTGGCTGCTGTTCTTCATACATCTGGATAATGCGATACCATGAAGCGCCTTGTTCATCCGCTTTTAACGCCACGATACGCTCCACATCCTGTGGATTTCCTGGAATATTACTGACAGAAATCAGGCCAATTTCATTCAGGCCCGTCACGCAATCCGCGCTGGCGAATTCAGCAGACTGGGCCGTAGTGCTTATAAGTCCGGCAGTAAGCAACACTGAATTAAAGGCAAAAGATTGTTTCATCGTCAGCTCCATTTTACGTTTCCCCGCATGATGCAGGGCGAGTCCATCGCCGAAATAAACCTTCAGCCTCCTGCTGTTGGTTTATTGTGCACAGGAAAACGTATAGAGGCGTAAAGCAACGTGAAACTGTCTTAAATTCCACGCTTTTTTATTTACGATATAAAACGGCCTGTGAATACCACTGACCCGTCACGATGGTTTCATCCACCATGACGATAACGTAATAATCCGCTTGCGCTGCGGCGGCTTTGGCTCTGACCTCGTCTAACGCATCATCCGGAGAACCTCTGACCAGCGAGGTCACGGTTCCGATTCGCTGCAACCCCTGCGTCTGGTTGCGCCGAATCTCCTGCGGATGATCGGCAACCGGGGGCGCTGGCTGCGGCGTTCCCTGGAGGGCGCTACATCCGCTTAACAGCATAACCAGCATCAAAGGGGCAAGCCGACGCATAACTCTATCTCGTTTCCTGATAGCCATAGTGTAGTGCCTATTTTATTTCCCTTTGGGGGAATGTTCCCGAAATGTTAACTTCCGCGCGATTTTCGAATGAAAATATCGCGAAAGCGTAATCCAGTTCTCAACATTATGAATCGTTAATCAACACCTGACCTTGCTAAATGAATTACCCCGTGGCATACCGGATGAAAAAGGGGCTAAATATGATTGAAATCGAAACGCGACAATTAACCGGACAGCATCTGCTTCATGCCTTTCCCGGCGGCAAAAATAATACGCCGTTGCCGGTGATTGTTTTCTACCACGGATTTACCTCCTCTGCGCTGGTCTATAGCTATTTTGCCGTCGCGCTGGCGCAGGCCGGATTTCGGGTCATTATGCCGGACGCCCCGGAACATGGCGCACGTTTTAACGGCGATGCGCAGACAAGAATGTCTCGCTTCTGGCAAATCCTGCAGCAAAACATGGAAGAGTTTGCGGCGTTACGTGCGGCTATCGACGCGGAGGGCTGGCTACAGCATGACCGGCTCGCGGTCGCCGGAGCGTCAATGGGCGGCATGACCGCGCTGGGGATTATGGCCCGCCATCCGGACGTTAAGTGCGTCGCCAGCCTGATGGGGTCGGGCTATTTTACCCGCCTGGCGCGGACCCTGTTTTCCCCTTTCCCTCTTGATACCGCCGCGCAGCAGGCGGCGTTCGCCAGCCTTATCGCGCCGCTGGCGCAGTGGGAGGTGACGCAGCAGCTGGAACGCCTGGCGGACAGGCCACTGCTGTTATGGCACGGAGAGGATGACGACGTCGTTCCGGCGGCTGAATCATTCCGCTTACAGCAGGCGATGCGTCAGGCAGGCCTGGATCGGCATCTGAGCTGCCACTGGCAGGCGGGCGTGCGTCATCGCATCACGCCTGAAGCCCTGGCGGCAACGGCGTCGTTTTTTCGCCAGCACCTTTAGACGCGCAGAACGTTCACGCCCTGCGCTTCCAGCTGTTGCAGGATGTCTGGATCAGCGTTTTTGCCGGTGATCAGCATATCGATGCGATCCGCGCGGCTGAACAGCATACCCGCGCGCGCGCCGACTTTGCTGCTGTCGACCAGCACAACCAGCTTACCCACCACGCTAAGCATCTTTTGCTCGGCCATGGCGGTCAGCATGTCGGTTTTGTACAGACCATCCGCCGTCAGCCCTTTACCGCTGGTAAACATCCAGTGCCCGGCATAGAGGCTGTTTTCACTGCCCTGCGGGCTTAAGGTGATCGACTGGCTTTTATTGTACTGACCGCCCATGATAATGACGCTCTCATGCTCCTGGTCGATAAGATAGTTCGCCAGCGGCAGATAATTGGTGATGATCTGCACGGGTTTACCGCACATCTCCCGGCCCAGTAAAAATGCGGTGGAGCCGCAGTTGATCACCACGCTTTCCCCCGGATTGACCAGCTGAGAGGCGGCCTTCGCGATACGCACTTTTTCATCATGGTTCTGCGCCTGGTGCAGATTCATCGGCGTCCAGCGCGGGCGCTGCTGGGTGATAGCTTCAGCGCCATTGCGAACTTTTTTCAGCTTACCGCTCTCGTCGAGTTTATTAATATCCCGGCGCGCTGTCGCCGGGGAAATGCCTAAGCGCTCAACGACATTTTCAACGGTTACAAAGCCCAGCTGCGCCAGCATATCCAGTAAGATTTGATGTCTTTGTGCTTCCGTCATGCGCTATTCCGATACAAAATGATTTTTAAAGATGATATTTGAAATAGCCTGAAAATACTAAAGTAAATGGAAAAAAATGCCGGGAAAACCCGGCATTTTCGCAATTACAGGAAGGATTTGAACGGCAGGTCCGGCTCGATCGTAAAGCAGTCGTCAAAGCCGCGCGGGTAGTGGTATTCAAAGTTGTCTTTATCCGCGGGCCAGGTAAATTTCCCGCCAACCTGCCAGATGAACGGCTTAAAGCCGTACTGCAGGCGATTTTTCTTCATCTCCCACAGCACGCGGATCTCCTGTGGATCGGCCTGGAAATTCGACCAGATATCGTGGTGGAACGGGATAACCACTTTCGTATTCAATGCTTCCGCCATCCGCAGGATATCGGCGCTGGTCATTTTATCGGTAATACCGCGCGGGTTTTCGCCATAGGAGCCCAGCGCCACGTCGATCTGATGTTCATTGCCGTGCTTTGCATAGTAGTTGGAATAGTGGGAATCGCCACTGTGGTACAGCGTGCCGCCTGGCGTTTTGAACAGATAGTTAACGGCACGCGCATCCATGCCGTCCGGCAGAATGCCAGCCGCTTTCCGATCCGCCGGCAGGGTGATCAGCGCGGTGCGATCGAACGCATCAAGCGCGTGAATTTCAATGTCTTTGACTTTGACGACATCGCCGGGTTTCACCACGATGCAGCGCGCTTCCGGCACGCCCCAGCCGATCCACAGATCCACGCAGGTCTGCGGCCCAATAAACGGCACATCGTCAGCGCAGTTTTGTATTACTGCCGCCGCCACGTTGACGTCGATATGATCGTTATGATCGTGCGTCGCCAGCACCGCGTCGATCTGACGAATGGCGAAAGGGTCGAGTACAAACGGCGTGGTGCGCAGGTTCGGCTGTAATTTTTTCACCCCGGCCATGCGCTGCATCTGGTGGCCTGTTTTCATTAGCGGGTTGCCGTGGCTTTGTTTACCGGTGCCGCACCAGAAATCCACGCAGATGTTGGCGCTGCCTTCTGACTTCAGCCAGATGCCGGTACAGCCCAGCCACCACATCGCGAAGGTGCCTGGCGCGACCTGCTCCTGCTCTATTTCCTCGTTCAGCCAGCTTCCCCACTCCGGGAATGTGTTCAGGATCCATGACTCACGGGTGATGGTATTCACTTTGCTCATTGTTTTGACTCCTGGTTAAATCAAATCTAATCAGTTAATGACTCGTTATGATTAATGTTGTCACCATTTTGAGCAGTTTGCAATGGGCTTTGCAGACGCTTTTTGGCAGCATCCTATGCGTATAACCTCATATTTTTTCGGAATTACAACAAGATTCTTCAATTATTTAATTGAAAATAAAGGGTTATTCTCTTTGTGGATTCGTCTGGTGAAAAACACTGCAAACGCTATGGAAATAATTTGCGTGATGCGTCACAAATAATCAAATTCAATCTTGTGGTGATTATTTGTGATTACTAGAGTGATGGCACCCACCACGGAGGGATTGCCCTTTGTGTTCTTGTTTACCGGAGAGAGTTATGGAGATCCTCTACAACGTCTTTACCATTTTCTTTAATCAGGTAATGACCAATGCCCCGCTGCTGCTCGGTATCGTGACGTGCCTGGGGTATATCCTGCTGCGTAAAAGCGTCAGCGTAATTATTAAAGGCACCATTAAAACCATTATCGGCTTTATGCTGCTGCAGGCAGGATCTGGCATTCTGACCAGCACCTTTAAGCCCGTGGTGGCGAAAATGTCGGAAGTGTACGGTATCAACGGCGCGATTTCCGACACCTACGCCTCCATGATGGCGACCATCGAGCGGATGGGCGACGCCTATAGCTGGGTTGGATACGCCGTGCTGCTGGCGCTGGCGCTGAATATTTGTTACGTCCTGCTGCGGCGTCTCACCGGGATCCGCACCATCATGCTTACCGGACACATTATGTTTCAGCAGGCGGGGCTGATCGCGGTTTCGCTCTATATCTTCGGCTATTCGATGTGGACCACCATTATCTGCACCGCCATTCTGGTTTCCCTGTACTGGGGCATCACCTCCAACATGATGTACAAACCGACTCAGCAAGTGACCGACGGCTGCGGTTTCTCCATCGGTCACCAGCAGCAGTTCGCTTCCTGGATCGCCTATAAGGTCGCGCCGTACCTGGGCAAAAAAGAAGAGAGCGTGGAAGATCTTAAACTGCCGGGCTGGCTGAACATTTTTCACGACAATATCGTCTCAACGGCAATCGTCATGACGATTTTCTTCGGCGCGATACTGCTCTCCTTCGGCATCGATACGGTGCAGGCGATGGCGGGCAAAACCCACTGGACGATCTACATCCTGCAAACCGGCTTTGCGTTTGCCGTGGCGATTTTCATTATCACCCAGGGCGTACGTATGTTCGTCGCCGAACTTTCCGAAGCGTTCAACGGCATCTCTCAGCGCCTGATTCCTGGCGCCGTCCTCGCCATCGACTGCGCCGCGATTTACAGCTTCGCGCCTAACGCGGTGGTCTGGGGCTTTATGTGGGGCACCATCGGTCAGCTGATCGCCGTCGGCATTCTGGTGGCCTGCGGTTCGTCCATCCTGATCATTCCGGGCTTTATCCCGATGTTCTTCTCTAACGCCACCATTGGCGTCTTCGCTAATCACTTCGGCGGCTGGCGCGCGGCGCTGAAGATATGCCTGGTGATGGGGATGATCGAAATCTTTGGCTGCGTCTGGGCGGTGAAACTGACGGCAATGAGCGCCTGGATGGGGATGGCTGACTGGTCGATTCTGGCGCCGCCGATGATGCAGGGCTTTTTCTCCATTGGCATCGCGTTTATGGCCGTCATTCTGGTTATCGCGGCAGTTTACATGGTCTTCGCCGGGCGCGCGCTGCGTGCGGAAGAAGACGCAGAAAAACAACTGGCAGAACACTCTGCCTGATAAGGAGTCTGGATTATGACCGTACGTATTCTGGCTGTATGTGGCAACGGGCAAGGGAGTTCCATGATCATGAAAATGAAAGTGGACCAGTTTTTGACCCAATCCAATATCGACCACACGGTAAACAGCTGTGCTGTGGGCGAGTACAAAAGTGAGCTGGGCGGCGCGGATATCATCATCGCCTCAACGCATATCGCTGGTGAAATTAGCGTAACAGGTAACAAACATGTGGTTGGCGTGCGCAATATGCTGTCGCCTGCCGATTTTGGTCCAAAGCTGCTGGAAGTGATCAAAGCGCATTTCCCGCAGGACGTGAAGTAAGGAGGCGTCATGAAACTACGTGATTCGCTGGCGCAGAACCATTCCGTTCGTTTGCAGGCGGAAGCCAGTAGCTGGCAAGAGGCGGTGAAGATTGGCGTCGAGCTGCTGGTGGCCGCCGACGTGGTCGAACCGCGCTACTACCAGGCCATTCTCGATGGCGTTGAGCAGTTTGGCCCGTACTTTGTGATTGCGCCGGGTCTGGCCATGCCGCACGGACGACCAGAAGAGGGGGTGAAGAAAACCGGCTTTTCGCTGGTGACGCTGAAAACGCCGCTGGCGTTCAATCACGAAGATAACGATCCGGTCGATATCCTCATCACTATGGCCGCCGTTGATGCCAATACCCATCAGGAGGTGGGCATCATGCAGATCGTGAATCTGTTTGAAGACGAAGCCAACTTTGACCGTTTACGCGCCTGCCGTACCGAGCAGGACGTGCTGGATTTAATTGACCGCGCCACGGCGGCTGTTTAAAGGAGTTTCATATGTCTCAGTTACCTATGTTGCAGGTCGCGCTGGATAACCAAACGTTGTCCCACGCCTACGAAACTACCCGCCTGATTGCGGAAGAGGTCGATATCATTGAAGTGGGCACCATTCTCTGCGTCGGCGAGGGGGTACGCGCGGTGCGCGACCTGAAAGCGCTGTATCCGCATAAAATCGTGCTGGCGGACGCCAAAATTGCCGATGCAGGTAAGATTCTCTCCCGGATGTGCTTTGAAGCCAACGCAGACTGGGTCACCGTGATCTGCTGCGCGGATATCAACACCGCGAAAGGCGCGCTGGAAGTGGCGCAAGAATTTAACGGCGACGTGCAGATTGAGCTGACCGGTTACTGGACCTGGGAACAGGCGCAGCAGTGGCGTGACGCGGGCATACAGCAGGTGGTTTATCACCGTAGCCGCGACGCGCAGGCGGCGGGCGTCGCCTGGGGCGAGGCGGATATCAGCGCCATCAGGCGTCTTGCCGATATGGGCTTTAAAGTGACCGTGACCGGCGGCCTGGCGCTGGACGATCTGCCGCTGTTCAAAGGCATTCCGATTCACGTCTTTATTGCCGGTCGCAGCATTCGCGATGCCGACTCTCCGGTGGAGGCCGCGCGTCAGTTCAAACGTTCCATCGCCCGGCTGTGGGGATAAGGAGCGGTTATGCTGTTGAAACAGAACCCGCTGGGCATTTATGAAAAAGCGCTCCCGGCCGGGGAGTGCTGGATGGAACGTCTGCGGATGGCCAGCGCGCTGGGCTTTGATTTTGTGGAAATGTCGGTAGATGAAACCGACGCCCGCCTGGCGCGGCTCGACTGGAGTCGTGAACAGCGCCTGGCGCTGGTAAGCGCCATTGCAGAAACCGGCGTTCGCGTCCCGTCGATGTGTCTGAGCGCCCATCGTCGTTTCCCGCTGGGCAGCGAAGATGATGCGGTGCGCGCGCAGGGGCTGGCGATCATGCGCAAGGCGATCCAGCTTGCTCAGGGCATCGGGATTCGCGTGATCCAACTGGCAGGCTATGACGTCTATTATCAGCAGACCAATAACGAGACGCGCCGTCGTTTTCGCGACGGCCTGAAAGAGAGCGTGGAGATGGCGAGCCGGGCGCAGGTGACGCTGGCGATGGAGATAATGGATTATCCGTTGATGAACTCCATCAGCAAGGCCTTAGGCTATGCCCATTATCTGAATAATCCCTGGTTCCAACTCTATCCTGATATCGGCAATTTGTCGGCGTGGGACAACGATGTGCAGATGGAACTTCAGGCCGGGATCGGCCATATCGTGGCGGTGCATGTGAAAGACACCAAGCCTGGCGTATTCAAAAACGTACCGTTTGGCGAAGGAGTGGTCGATTTTGAACGCTGTTTTGCCACGCTCAGACAGAGTGGGTACTGCGGGCCATACCTGATTGAGATGTGGAGCGAAACGGCGGACGATCCGGCGCTGGAGGTGGCGAAGGCGCGCGACTGGGTGAAAGCGCGCATGGTCAGCGCGGGTCTGGTGGAGGCGGCATAATGCAAACGTTAAAGCAGCAGGTATTCGACGCCAATATGGATTTGCCGCGCTATGGCTTAGTGACCTTTACCTGGGGAAACGTCAGCGCCATTGACCGTGAACGAGGTCTGGTGGCGATTAAACCCAGCGGCGTCGCTTATGAAAGCATGACGGTTGACGATATGGTCGTCGTCGACATGGTGGGCAGGGTGGTGGAAGGGCGCTATCGCCCGTCATCCGATACCGCCACCCATCTGGCGCTGTATCAGCGTTATCCCACTCTCGGCGGCGTAGTGCATACTCACTCCACCCACGCGACGGCGTGGGCGCAGGCGGGTCTGGCCATTCCGGCGCTGGGCACCACCCATGCGGATTATTTCTTCGGCGATATCCCCTGTACCAGAGCGTTGAGCGAAGAGGAAGTGCAGGGGGAGTATGAGCGCAACACGGGTAAGGTAATTATTGAAACGCTGGGCGACATTGAGCCGCTGCATACGCCCGGAATAGTGGTGTATCAGCACGGCCCCTTCGCCTGGGGCAAAAACGCCCACGACGCGGTGCATAATGCCGTGGTGATGGAGGAAGTGGCGCGAATGGCTTGGATTGCGCGCGGTATTAACCCTGGCCTCAGCCCGATAGACGGTTATCTGATGAATAAACACTTCATGCGCAAGCATGGCCCCGACGCTTATTACGGGCAGAAGTGAACGGGTAAAACGCGCCGGAATCCGTTCCCTCCGGGGAGGTAACCGGTCAGGTTCAGGCGCGTTTTTCTAAACAAAGCCCCCTGGAAAGGGGGCAAGTCAGAGTATGGCAATATTTTCGTTGGTGTTTCCTGGTGCTAGCGATAAATCTCTGCGCTCGGGTGAATGTTGCCGTTGCTGCCGGGCTCGCGGATCAGAACGACAGAGAAGTACTTCGCTCCCCGGGCGTCGGCTTCGTCATTGAGGGCTTTTACCGCCTCACTTTCGGTGGCGACATGATGATTAATGTAAATCACCCCTAAGCTCTGCACGTCTTCCATATTCCTGGCCTGCTGGTGGTCTATCTCAATGGCAGACTGCGCGCTGGCGCCCAGCAAAAGCCCGGCCAGAAGGGCTATCATACGGATTCGCATACCTGCCTCCTTAACCGCTGGTTCTGGTGAGCGATACCGTTTTGGGCAATCCCTGTTGATCTTATTTTAATCGCAGTCCGCAAAGTCGATGGCGACCATTTCTGTTGCAGTTGTTCAAAAAATTACCGCATCAGGCGTAGCAGGTTTAACTTTTTGATTCAGCTGGAATCGCCTCTGCAGTGGCGGCATCTTGTCTGTTATCAGGCAGTTTGACGCGTATCAACCTGTCATAAAAAACCAGGATCAGCGTATTTCCCTGCCAGTTAAAAGCCATGTTTTTTAACCCGCAGTAGCGAAGTCGACGCAATGATGCAATTTTTGTCGCGCTGGCAACATCCCAGATATCCGCGGTTATTCCTGAACCCGCTAGTTTTCCACAACCTGCCTGAGCATAAAAGCGTCCATGAGCGGAACGGGCGGTTGCATCGATACTATCAGCATTATTAAGCTCTGCGCTAAAGCGCCATTTGCCGCTGAGGCTATCAATAAAATAGGTCCCCATTCGCCAGGCATTCATGTCATGTTGAAGCGGTGATTGATGTTGATAATGCAGCGCTATCCAGTGGGCTTCACTGGAGCCCAGCGGATATGGCGTATGTCGGGTAATGTTATCGGCAGATAAATCGATGCGGCGGCTTCCGATATCGGCTGGCGAGCGGAAAGGAACCGTATACGAAAGTTCAGCTCTACCGGTTTCTGAATTAAGTTTTACTAACCCATTGCTGTCTTCAAGCCAAAAATAGCCTGGGGTTGAAATCAGAACCGGTTGAATGGAGTTTCCGCTGGCGAAATGGTTACGGCAAGTTCTGAACAGGCTATTTTCTGGCGGAGATATACGCGGATCGATACGGCGAAAAATCAAACATCCTTTCCCTTCGTCGCTATAGTCGGTAGAAAAGGTAATGGGATTCCCGTTCGCATCACTGAACCATGATGTCACGCCAGTTTCTTCATTTAAAGCCAGCGTAGCTATTTTTCTGGTGGGGATATTCAGTTCAAACCACTGGCCCGGAGACGTATTGAACCAGGCCTTCTCTCCCTGATGGACCAACGTTAAACCGGACAGACTTTTCCCTTGCCAAAGTTGGGTGGCATGCTGCGGATTTCCGGGCCCGGTGATATAGAGTTCCGAAACGTAATTTTGCTGTTGGCGATCGTAGCGTTGCGTGGCGAATAATGAATTGCCGTCAGGAAGTTCCTTGTATTCCTTAATTTCCCGGGAGTCATCCGTATCAGAAAGGAGATCTTTAAGTGTTATTGTCACCATGCTTATGGTGTCTGATGACGTTGTTTCACCAGGCTGACGTTCAGGCGCAGTTTCCGCTAACGGTGCTTTTTTAACCCATGCCATGACCTCTGAAGCAAGTTCGCTTTGTAGATTATTTTCCTTCAGGTAGGTGGTAATGGGTTTAATACTCTCCTCCAGTACGAACTTGTCAGAGAGATAGCTCTGTAATGGCCTGAGGCCCGGCCCGAGAAGATTGAAGTTTTTCCAGTAGTCGATTCTGTTCTCTATTGCCTTTAGATACGAATAGTTGGGATTAGGCGATAAAACACATGTTGTTAAGAACAACGCAACTTTTGGCTCGCCAAAAACAGCGCTGGCATCCATTATTTTCAGATAAGTGGTACGTTTAGTGTCACCTACAGAGTATGTTTTACGTGCCTCTGTAAACGATATTTCTTTTTGTAGTTCAGGCTGTTTAATTAATTCCTGCGGCGTCAACCATAACAAATGCTGTGAAATAGCCCGATTTGTTTTGTGTTCAACTTCTTTGGGCGTGATATAGCCAGCCTGCTGGGCTTGCCATAATTTCGGCGTGATAAATTTTTCAGCCAGGCTGGCGGCCACTTCCGGTCTGTGTGATAGCAGGGCCTGCCCCCAGTCCTCTTCCAGGTAAGCGACAGGCATTGACGCTGACCGAAGACTAAAATTTTCTTGTTTAAGTAAGTCCGACAGCTTCGGCGCCAGCGTATTCCAGTCGGCGGCGATCGCCAGCGTCATTTTATCTGCCGCAATCCGTTTTTTGCCATCCAGCCAGACCAGAATGTTGGTATCGTCCAGGGGCGCTCCCGGCGAACTTGTCAGCCCCCGCTCTGCGGGCGATTCCCATTGCCACCGGGTAAAAACCGGCGCAGGATTATAGTCAGTATAGGGTGAGGGTAAACAGCTTTCAGGGCGCGGCGGGCTCTCTGTGCCAGTGTGAATGACATACCAGGCCATCAGGCCTGTGAAAATAAACGCCAGCCCATATTTTTTGCTAAGCATCCTTTGCTCCAGGTCAGATATTCCATTTTATCTCCCTGAATACTAAGTGTTCATCCCGGCAAAAACCATCTAATAACAACCACAAGATGGAATCCTCTCTTCTCGCCGGGGGATGAGCAGCGACAGCGCGCAGGCGATTGTTTGCAAATCGCCTTGAGTTTCCCGCCTGACACCAGTATTATGACGCGTCATTTTTCAGCCGACCTTTAACACGTTCCTTGCCTCCCCGGGCCTCGGCTGACCCAGACAGGAGGCTGAATAATCCGTAAGGAGCAATTCGATGCGTCATTACGAAATCGTTTTTATGGTCCATCCTGACCAGAGCGAACAGGTTCCGGGCATGATCGAGCGCTACTCTGCTGCCATCACTGGTGCAGAAGGCAAGATCCACCGTCTGGAAGACTGGGGCCGCCGTCAGCTGGCTTACCCGATCAACAAACTGCACAAAGCACACTACGTTCTGATGAACGTTGAAGCGCCGCAGGAAGTGATCGATGAGCTGGAAACTACCTTCCGCTTCAACGATGCCGTTATCCGTAGCATGGTAATGCGTACCAAGCACGCTGTTACCGAAGCATCTCCGATGGTTAAAGCGAAAGACGAGCGCCGTGAGCGTCGCGATGATTTCGCTAACGAAACCGCAGATGATGCTGAAGCTGGGGATTCTGAAGAGTAATTTCTGATGACCAACCGTCTGGTGTTGTCCGGCATCGTGTGCAGGGCTCCCCTTCGAAAGGTCAGTCCATCAGGAATTCCGCATTGCCAGTTCGTGCTTGAGCATCGTTCTGTGCAAGAGGAAGCCGGGTTTCACCGGCAGGCGTGGTGCCAAATGCCCGTTATTGTTAGCGGACACGAAAACCAGGCCATTACTCACAGTATAACGGTCGGTAGCCGCATAACCATCCAGGGATTTATCTCTTGCCATAAGGCGAGAAATGGCCTGAGTAAAATGGTTCTGCATGCCGAGCAGATTGAATTGATAGATTCTGGAGACTAGCCATATGGCACGTTATTTCCGTCGTCGCAAGTTCTGCCGTTTCACCGCGGAAGGCGTTCAAGAGATCGACTATAAAGATATCGCTACGCTGAAAAACTACATCACCGAAAGCGGTAAGATTGTCCCAAGCCGTATCACCGGTACCCGTGCAAAATACCAGCGTCAGCTGGCTCGCGCTATCAAACGCGCTCGCTACCTGTCCCTGCTGCCGTACACTGATCGCCATCAGTAATCGGTCACGGTCCATTAATACGACTTTGAGAGGATAAGGTAATGCAAGTTATTCTGCTTGATAAAGTAGCAAACCTGGGTAGCCTGGGTGATCAGGTTAACGTTAAAGCGGGCTACGCTCGTAACTTCCTGGTACCACAGGGTAAAGCTGTTCCTGCTACCAAGAAAAACGTTGAATACTTCGAAGCACGTCGCGCTGAACTGGAAGCTAAACTGGCTGACGTTCTGGCTGCTGCCAATGCACGCGCAGAGAAAATCAACGCGCTGGAAACCGTTACTATCGCGTCTAAAGCAGGCGACGAAGGTAAACTGTTCGGTTCCATCGGTACTCGCGACATCGCTGACGCTGTAACTGCAGCAGGCGTTGAAGTGGCTAAGAGTGAAGTTCGTCTGCCGAACGGCGTTCTGCGTACCACCGGTGAGCACGAAGTGAACTTCCAGGTTCACAGCGAAGTATTCGCTAAGCTGACCATTAACGTTGTTGCAGAATAAGTTTTTATTCTGACAGCTTCGTGAAAAACGCCGACCTTGTGTCGGCGTTTTGCTTTTCTGAAGGCGCTCTTTATCCCACTGGCTATTCTTTACCCTTTTCGGGATAATCAATAAAAATAAAACAACATTTCAAACTGGTGAAGAATGGATACCCTGCACCCGCAACCTCTGTTTGCCCGCAAGAACATTGTCTGGCTGAGCGCCGCGTTTTGCTGCCTGCTATGGGGCAGCGCCTACCCGGCGATCAAAAGCGGCTATGAGATCTTTCAGATTGCCGCCGATGATATCCCCTCAAAAATCGTTTTTGCCGGATACCGTTTTCTGTTCGCCGGACTACTGCTGTTACTGCTGGCGATGGCCCAGCGTAAACCGATTGGTCGGCTTACTTCGCGTCAGTTTGGGCAACTGACGCTGCTGGGGCTGACGCAGACCTCTTTACAGTACATCTTCTTTTACGTGGGGCTGGCTTTCACCACCGGCGTGAAAGGCTCGATCATGAATGCTACCGGCACCTTCTTTAGCGTGCTGCTGGCGCACTTTATTTATCAGAATGACAAACTCAGCTACAACAAAGCGTTGGGCTGTATCCTCGGTTTTGCCGGCGTGATGGTGGTCAATTTCAGCAACGGGCTGGACTTCAGTTTCAGCCTGGCGGGCGACGGCTCGGTGGTGCTGGCGGCCTTTATCCTTTCCGCCGCCACGCTTTATGGCAAGCGAATTTCGCAGACCGTCGACCCGACGGTGATGACGGGCTACCAGTTAGGAACTGGCGGCCTGGCGCTGGTTGTTGGCGGTTATGCCTGCGGCGGCACGCTTACCGTTCACGGTTTTTCATCCGTGGCGATCCTCGGCTATCTGACGCTGCTCTCTTCGGTGGCGTTTGCCCTGTGGAGTATTTTGCTCAAATACAACCGCGTGGGCATGATCGCGCCGTTTAACTTCCTGATCCCGGTCTCCGGCGCGCTGCTGTCGGCGATTTTCCTCGGCGAAAATATCCTTGAGTGGAAGTACGCGATTGCGCTGGTGCTGGTCTGCTCGGGGATATGGTGGGTTAACAAGGTGAATAAAACGCAGGCTGTCTGACGGCGCTGCGCCTGTCGACTGGCCGGAGGATCTCGCCCCCGGCATTCTTCGTCAACGTACCCGAATAAAACTGCCGTCCGGCTGACGCGTAAACAGCACCTGTTGATTGTTGCCGGTATCGATAGTCAATCCGGTGACGACGCCGTTGGCGTTCTGGCGAACCTGAACCATTTGCCCCTCCTGCAGGTTGCTCAACGGTTTACCTGCGCCTTCAACCTGGGCCATCGCATAGACGTCCGTTGGCGGCAGACCGTGGTCGCGGAACAGCTGCGCCAGGGTTTTGCCGGAGCCTACGCGATAAGAACGCCACTGCTGGTCAATGCCGCTGTCAGGCTGGAAAGGCTGAACCTGCGACTGAGGCTGCTCTTCCGGTTCGCTTTCCTGAACGGGTTCCGGCGAGACAGGAGCGACCTGGTCCGGATCGTTCTGCGGCGCGACGAGCTGCGGCTGAGACGGGGCGCTGCCCGGCGGCTGAGACTGCGACTGGATGTCCAGCTGCGCGTCGCGGCTTGCCGCTGGCGTCACGCTATGGTCATCTGAGGGAAGCAGGAAACCGACCACCAGTACTATCGCCGCAATGATGATGCCGCGGCGGTGCCCCGGCGGAAGCGGGTCCATGAGGCGAAAATTGTCCGGTGCGTGCCAGATTTTCGCCAGGGTTGATTTTAGTTCAAAGCGCCCGGGCATGGCTTTCCTCCTGCTCCGCGTCTCGTTCCTCAATCATAGAGTATAGACAGCTAACGCTATGATGTTCGTGATATTACCCGTTTTGCCACATTGATACGGGGTTTGCCTATTGTTTCTTTTTCCCTGTGATTTGTCATCCTCCCGGCGACAACATTTTACCGGAAGGGACGTGGCTGTTATGCTGCCCGCTACTTTAAATCCGATGAAAGGAAATACGATGGCAACCCCGACTTTTGACACTATCGAAGCGCAGGCAAGTTACGGCATTGGCTTGCAGGTAGGGCAGCAGCTGAGCGAATCCGGTCTGCAAGGGCTGCTGCCGGAAGCGCTGGTGGCTGGCATTGCCGATGCGCTGGAAGGCAAACAGCCTGCCGTTCCGGTTGATGTGGTGCACCGCGCGCTGCGTGAGATTCATGAGCGGGCCGACGCCGTTCGTCGTGAACGCTTCCAGGCGATGGCTGCGGAAGGCGTAAAATACCTCGAAGAAAACCGTGAGAAAGAGGGCGTAAACAGCACCGAGTCCGGCCTGCAGTTCCGCGTACTGACCCAGGGTGAAGGTCCGATTCCGGCGCGCACCGACCGCGTTCGCGTACACTATACCGGTAAGCTGATCGACGGCACCGTGTTTGACAGCTCCGTTGCGCGCGGCGAACCGGCTGAATTCCCGGTTAACGGCGTGATCGCTGGCTGGATTGAAGCGCTGACCCTGATGCCGGTTGGTTCGAAATGGGAGCTGACCATTCCTCAGGAGCTGGCCTACGGTGAGCGTGGCGCCGGCGCTTCCATTCCGCCGTTCAGCACCTTGGTATTCGAGGTTGAGCTGCTGGAAATCCTCTAAGCAGAGACTTCTGTTCCCTTCTGAAAAGAGGGGAACAGAAAATACGCAATAAAAACGTTTATTCTGCTTCTTATAGAGTTTTATCTTGCATATGAGTTCGTTGCGTGTATTTTTGTGAGCTAATTCGCGTTAACAGAGTGATATGACACTCACTTTAAACATTTAATTAACATTATATTTAATTCATAGTATTCATCCCACCGATTCTTACCTAATATCGATGAGTCCTGACAACAGGATCGTCGTATCATAGAAACACAACAGACGCATTAAAGGCCGCAGAGCCTGCACAACACAGACAGGTACAGGAAGAATAAAACATGGTAGATCAGGTAAAAGTCGCTGCCGACGAACAGGCGTCGACTGAACAGTCGCTACGGCGCAATCTTACAAACCGGCATATTCAGCTTATTGCGATTGGCGGCGCCATCGGCACGGGGCTGTTTATGGGCTCAGGTAAAACCATTAGCCTCGCCGGTCCGTCGATCATTTTTGTCTATATGATCATTGGCTTCATGCTCTTTTTCGTGATGCGCGCAATGGGCGAATTGCTGCTCTCGAATCTGGAATATAAATCGTTCAGCGATTTCGCTTCGGATCTGTTGGGTCCGTGGGCTGGCTATTTTACCGGCTGGACCTACTGGTTCTGCTGGGTGGTCACCGGAATGGCGGACGTGGTGGCGATTACCGCCTATGCCCAGTTCTGGTTCCCCGGCCTTTCCGACTGGGTCGCCTCGCTGGCGGTGGTTATTCTGCTGCTGAGCCTGAACCTCGCCACTGTAAAAATGTTCGGTGAGATGGAGTTCTGGTTCGCGATGATCAAAATCGTCGCCATCGTCGCGCTGATTGTCGTGGGCCTGGTGATGATCGCCATGCACTTTAAATCACCGACCGGCGTAGAGGCCTCCTTCGCACACCTGTGGAATGACGGCGGCTGGTTCCCGAAAGGCATCAGCGGCTTCTTCGCGGGCTTCCAGATTGCGGTGTTCGCGTTTGTCGGTATCGAACTGGTTGGGACGACGGCGGCGGAAACTAAGGATCCGGAAAAATCGCTGCCGCGGGCGATCAACTCTATTCCGATCCGTATCATTATGTTCTACGTTTTCGCGCTGATCGTCATTATGTCGGTGACGCCGTGGAGCTCCGTGGTGCCGGATAAGAGCCCGTTCGTTGAGCTGTTTGTGCTGGTAGGCTTGCCTGCCGCGGCCAGCGTGATCAACTTCGTGGTGCTGACTTCTGCGGCATCATCGGCAAACAGCGGCGTGTTCTCAACCAGCCGTATGCTGTTCGGTCTGGCGCAGGAAGGGGTGGCGCCGAAAGCGTTCGCCAAACTCTCTAAGCGCGCAGTTCCGGCGAAAGGGCTGACCTTCTCCTGTATTTGCCTGCTGGGTGGGGTGGTGATGCTGTACGTGAACCCAAGCGTGATCGGCGCGTTCACCATGATCACCACGGTGTCGGCGATCCTGTTTATGTTCGTCTGGACCATCATCCTGTGTTCGTATCTGGTATATCGCAAACAGCGTCCGCAACTGCATGAGAAGTCGAACTACAAGATGCCGCTCGGTAAGCTGATGTGCTGGGTGTGCATGGCGTTTTTTGTGTTTGTCATCGTGCTGCTGACGCTGGAGGATGATACCCGTCAGGCGCTGATCGTCACGCCGCTGTGGTTTATCGCGCTGGGGCTGGGCTGGCTGTTTATCGGTAAGAAACGCATGGCGGGAATGCGTTAAGCGTTTTGACCATTAACGGCCACGGACCGTAGGCCGGATAAGGCGAAGCCGCCATCCGGCGATAGCGTAATGCCCGGTGGCGCTGTCGCTTACCGGGCCCACGGACCGTAGGCCGGATAAGGCGTAAGCCGCCATCCGGCGATAGCGTAATGCCCGGTGGCGCTGCCGCTTACCGGAACCACGGACCGTAGGCCGGATAAGGCGTAAGCCGCCATCCGGCAACCGCTTACTCTCCGGCTAACGCGCGCGGGAACAGGACGTTATTTTCCAGACTGATGTGTTCCATCAGGTCATCAATCATCGCGTTAATTCCGTTGTACATCGCTTTCCAGGTGGTGCACGCTTCCGGTGGAATGGTCACGTTATGGGTGGTGTGCTTGATCACCTCCAGCAGTTCGCCCGCCTCATCATGCTCGCTTTCCATCACGCTGATAGGACCCATCGCCTGGCTGCCCATGCCCTGTTTGATCATCGGGAACAGGATCTGCTCCTCTTTCATCATATGGCTCGAAAGCTCCTGATGCAGCATGGTCAGGTATTTCGCCAGACCTTTCGGTACGTTTGGCTTGTCGGCGTGAACGCGTTCAACTTTGCTGGCCTGCAGGATCAGCTCCGGGAGCTGCTCGCGGTGTCTGTCGTGATAGCGCACGATAATATGGTCGATAATTTCCGCCAGCGGCGCGGTACGCCAGTCTTTTTCAATCGGCTGTTCAGCCAGTTGGGCAAGCTGCGCTTCAATAGCCTCAACATCCAGTTCCTTACGGGCAGCAGCGCGCGCCAGCGTCTGCTTACCGCCGCAGCAGTAATCCATATCGTACTTACGAAACAGTGCCGAAGCGCGAGGAATAGAGAGCGCCAGTTCACCCAAAGGTTGATCGCGATAAGCCATAGCCGTTACCTCATTCTCAATAATATAAGATGTATATTAAATACATCTTTAAGGGGAAGCTATAACCCTTTCGGGGAAGAGGTATTTGTGATGAACATCACAAAAAAATAGTTTCGGCTTTAACGTACTGAAAGCTATTGGAAAGTACGTAACCCGGCCAGAGCAATTCTCAACGGGGATTAAACAACTCGCCATCACTGCCGATACCAACACCTCAGACAATACCTGCAAAATAAAAGGCAAAAAATGTATAAACGAATCAAAGTCATAACCTTATTGATTGTGGTGCTTATTGCGCTGGGGGCGATGCAGCTTCTCTCGGCTGGCGTGTTTATTACCGCGCTAAAAAATGACAAACAAAATTTCACGGTATCGCAGCTTTCCAGCCAGAACGTGGCGGAATTGACCGATGCGTGGATAAGCCTGAATCAGGCGCGCGTCACGTTGAACCGCGGGATGCTGCGTCTGCAGGGTAATATGGCGGGTCAGATTAATGGCGGTCAGCTCAACGAGCTGGTGCAAACCACCGATGCGCTGCTGGCGGAAGCGAAAAACCATTACGACAAATACTATGCCCTGCCGGAAACGCCGGGGCTGGAAGAACACCTGGCGGACCGACTGGAAGAGCAGTACGGCATCTACTCCGCGACGCTGGCGAAAATGAACGTCTTACTCGCCGAAGGTAAACTGGAGGAGATGTTTCAGCAGAACGCGGAACAGAAGCAGAAGGCTATGCAGAGCGTCTATCGGGAGTGGCGCGCCGCCCAGACGGAACTGGCGAATGCCGGGATTCAGGACAACGAAAAAGATTACCAGCGCATCCTGTGGATTCTGTCGTTTATTCTGCTGGCGGTGATGGCGGTGATTACGATCAGCTGGATGGCGATGCAGCGTGTGCTGCTGAAACCGCTGCATGAGGTGATGGACCATATTCGCCATATCGCCTCCGGCGATCTCACGCATGTTATTCAGGCCGACGGCAGTAACGAGATGGCGCTGCTGGCGCGCAATCTGCATGAGATGCAACAGTCGCTGGCGAACACCGTCAGCGTGGTGCGCGATGGCGCAGATACCATATATACCGGCGCGGGCGAGATTTCCGCCGGCAGTAACGATCTCTCTTCCCGTACCGAGCAGCAGGCGGCCTCGCTGGAGGAAACCGCAGCCAGTATGGAGCAACTTACCGCAACCGTCAGGCAGAATGCGGATAATGCCCGACAGGCGACGCAGCTGGCTATTAACGCCTCCGGTACGGCGCAGAAAGGCGGGGAAGTGGTGGAAGATGTGGTGCGCACAATGAATGATATTGCCGCCAGTTCCAGCAAGATCGCGCAGATTACCAGCGTTATCGACGGTATTGCCTTCCAGACCAATATACTGGCGCTTAACGCGGCGGTGGAAGCGGCGCGCGCAGGCGAGCAGGGGCGCGGCTTCGCGGTGGTTGCCGGGGAAGTGCGGACGCTGGCGAGCCGGAGCGCCCAGGCGGCAAAAGAGATCAAAGCGCTGATTGATGATTCCGGCGAGCGGGTCAGCGCCGGTTCCGCGCTGGTGCACGAGGCGGGAGAAACGATGAGCGAGATTGTCAGCGCGGTGACGCGCGTGACCGATATCATGGGCGAGATTGCTTCTGCCTCTGATGAACAGAGCCGGGGGATCGACCAGGTCGGACAGGCGGTGGCAGAGATGGATCGTGTGACCCAGCAGAACGCCGCGCTGGTGGAGGAGTCGGCTTCCGCCGCCGCCGCGCTGGAAGAGCAGGCCGCGCGGCTGAACCAGACGGTGGCGATATTTAAAGTCTAAGCGACTGCTGGAAGCGCCATCCGGCGCGTTCAGGTCTGGGAAAGCGGAACTGCGCCCGATTTTTGCGGCTTCGCTTTAACGGCGCTCACCACGCCGATAACCAGCAGCATAATACCGCTTAACGTCAGCAGCGGCGGAATCTCCTGGCGCAGGATAAAGGTATACAGCAGGCCCGCCAGCGTCTCGAAAACGATCAGCGGGCCGAGAATGACCGTCGGCAGGCGCTGGCTGGCGACGTTCCAGCACAGCGCGCCGACCCATGAGCAGAGCACCGCAATGGCCACCATCAGGCCGATAAAGACCGCGGGGCGCGGGCCGAACGGCAGTGCGAAGGTCGGCGTCTGTCCCTGCAGCCAGAAACAGGCGGCTACGTATCCCAACAGCGACACGGGCAGCGTCACCAGCGCCTGCGCTGTCGCCCACATCATCGGATGTTTATCCGGATTCTCCCGCAGCCAGCGGGCGTTACGTAGCGCATACCATGCCCAGCAAACCACCGAAATCAGCGCCAGCGCGATGCCTGAACCATAGCGCCAGGCGCTGAAATCAGGCTGCTCCTGATTCAGTTCCGCAATATTGACGCACAGTAAACCGATGCCGATCAGCGCCAGCGCCGGGGCCAGGCGTCGCCAGGCGATCCTGCCGTCGCGATGGCTGTAAAGCAGATTGGCGAACACCGGGATCACCACCGGCAGCGTGCCGATGATCATTGTTGATACCGGCGCGCCGGTGCGCTGGATCGCGCTTGCGAGGCAGAGGTAATAAATCAGGTTGCCCATCATGGTCAGCGCCAGCGCCGTCAGCCAGTCTTTCGCCGCCAGCTGGCGAAGGCGTGCGCGCCCCAGCCACGCGAGCGGCAGGGCGATCAGGCCCAGCGCCAGATAGCGTCCCATCGATTGCAGTACCGCCGGGTACTCCGGCACGATCAACGGCCCGACAAAGATCAGTCCCCACATCAGCCCTGCCAGCAGGGCATATAACAGGCCGCTAATCATTATTGATGTCCACATCGGGTCACAGGGTGAAGCGTCAGAAGGAGCTATCTTTTTGCTCCCCGCACGCATCCTTTTGCCATTATCGGAAAGGATGCGTGGGGATGCCAGTAAAATTTAACTATTTTTTAACACTTGCAGAAGGGCGCTGACGCTCTCAGCCAGCGTGGTGGTTGGCCGACCGGTTAGTTTGCTCAGCGTGCGGCTGTCGTCAAACAGACCGCCCTCAGACGCGCCGACGTCAGAATCGGCCAGCATATCCGCCAGGCCAGCAGGCAGGCCGACGTTTTTCAGCGCCGCGGCGAAATCCGCTTTGCTCAGATTCTGATAAACCACCTTTTTTCCGCTCTGGCGGCTCAGTTCGGCGGCCAGCTGGCTCAGCGTCCAGGCGTCATCACCCGCCAGCTCATACACCTTCCCGGCATGGCCTTCAGTGCTGATGACATGTACGGCCGCCGCTGCATAGTCGGCGCGCGTCGCGGCGGCAATTTTGCCTTCTCCCGCCGCGCCGATAAACACGCCGTGTTCCAGCGCGGCAGGGGCGCTCGCCAGGTAATTTTCGCTATACCAGCCGTTACGCAGCAGGGCATAGGGTATCGCGGATTCGGCCAGCATCTTCTCGGTTGCAACATGTTCAACGTGCAGGCCGAGCGGGGAGCGGTCTGCATGAAGCAGGCTGGTGTAGGCGATAAACTGCACGCCAGCGGCCTTTGCCGCGTTAATCACGTTGCGGTGCTGGGCTGCCCGTTGTCCGACTTCGCTGGAGGAGATCAGCAGCAGTTTTTCCACTCCCTGTAGCGCCGTGGTGAACGCCGCCTCATCACCGTAGTCTGCCTGACGCACCGTTATCCCCTGCTGGCTCAGCGCCGTTGCCTTCGCCGGGTTACGCACAATCGCCACAATCTGGCGGGCGGGGACAGTGTGCAGCAGGCTTTCAATAACGTGCTGGCCCAGTTGACCAGTTGCGCCGGTAATCGCAATCATCAGATCTCTCCTTACGTGTTCGTTGTGTTTCACTACGCTAACATCTAAACTAACTTTTAGTAAGTACATACAAAAAGGTAAGTATGAGATGACCACGCCAACGCTTTCTCAGCAGCTTCGCGCCGGTAACCTGTTCGCCGGGGAGTGTCCGTCACGGGATGTGCTTAAACATGTCACCAGCCGCTGGGGCGTATTGATTCTGGTTGCGCTGCGCGACGGTACGCACCGCTTCAGCGACCTGCGGCGCAAAATGGACGGCGTCAGCGAGAAGATGCTGGCGCAGTCGCTACAGGCGCTGGAACAGGATGGGTTTATTAATCGGGTGTCATATCCGGTGGTGCCGCCGCACGTGGAGTACAGCCTGACGCCGTCTGGCGAGCAGGTGAGCGAGAAGGTCGCCGCGCTGGCCGACTGGATTGAGCTGAATTTACCGCAGGTGCTGGCGCAACGGAAAGAGCGTGCGGCGTGACGGATAAGCGTTAGCCGCTATCCGCCAGCCGCACAACCATTACTGGCTTAAATCTATCTGGTAAATCGCAAACCCGATGTCATCGGTGGCGACCTTGCTCATCGGATACTGCGCCTTCTCTTTTATAAACGCGGCGGCTTTATCGGACGGTGACGTTTCAAAGCGAATATCGAGTTTGCCGCTGCTGTGAATCGGCGCCAGACGCCAGTTATTATCCGCCGCCGGGTGGATCTCTCCGCCCTGTTTCGACCCGGCGCTAATCCACGCCGCCAGCACTGAGCGGTTCTCGTCCGGCGCGGCGAAGGCGATATGGCTGTCGCCGGTGCCGGCGAACTTGCCGCCATAGGCGCGATAGTTGTTGGTGGCGACCAGGAACTGCGCCTGTGGATCGATCGGCCTGCCGTTGAAGGTCAGATTTTTAATCCGTTCGGCCTTCGGGTTGACCATCTGGCATTCACCGTCGTAACGGGCGGGCTGAGAGACGTCAATCTGATAGTCGACGCCGTCAATCACGTCGAAGTTGTAAGTACGGAAGCCGTCCCAGTTAATCAGCGACTGCGGCTGGTTGCTGTTGACGTCAATCTGGTTAAACTGTCCGGCAGAACACTCCAGCCACTCTTTTACCTCTTTACCGCTGGTTTTCACCACCACCAGCGTGTTGGGATAAAGGTACAGGTCCGCGGCGTTGCGGAAGGTCAGCTGGCCTTTTTCAACTTCGACAAAGCTGGCCGGATCGTTCTTGCGACCGCCCACTTTAAACGGCGCGGCGGCGGAAAGCACCGGCAGCTTCGCCAGGTCCGGATCGCCCTGAATAAAGCGCTCCACATACGCCTTCTGCGCGTTGTTCACCACCTGTACGGTCGGATCGTCCTGCACCAGCGCCAGATAGCTGTACATGTTGTCGGCGGATTTGCCGATGGGTTTGCTGACAAATTCGCGGGTGGCGTCATGGTCGCTTTTCAGGATATCCACCAGCGTCTTATCTTCCGCGGCGAGCGATTTTTTCGCCGCCGTGTCGTAAATCGGGCGCGCTTCAGCTTTCGCCTGCATCACCTGCCATTTACCGCTGTCATTATTGAGGACCAGATCGACCACCCCGAGGTGATCGCCCCATATGCCCGGCATGACCGCCGGTACGCCGTTGAGGGTGCCTTTATCAATATCCGCGCCTTTGATTGCGGCGAAGTCTTTGCCCGGAAAGACCGCGTGCGCGTGACCAAACATAATGGCGTCAACGCCCGGCACTTCGCTGAGATAATAGACTGAGTTCTCCGCCATGCTCTGGTACGGATCGGCGGAAAGACCCGAGTGGGCGATAACCACCACCACATCCGCGCCTTTCTCACGCATCTCTGGCACATACTGGCGCGCGGTTGCGGTGATGTCATTCACCGTGACTTTGCCGCTCAGGTTGGCTTTATCCCAGGTCATGATCTGCGGCGGCACAAAGCCGATATAGCCAATCTTCAGCGTTTGCCTGTTCCCTTCTTTATCAACGACGTCAGTCTCTTTGATCAGATAAGGGGTAAACAGCGGTTTCCCGGTCTTAACATCCATGATATTGGCGTTAACGTAGGGGAACCTGGCCCCAGCCAGCGCCTTATGCAGGTAATCCAGACCGTAGTTAAACTCATGGTTGCCGAGGTTGCCGACCGCGTAGTCCAGCGTGTTCAGCGCCTTATAAACCGGATGAATATCGCCTTCCTTCAGACCCTTTGCCGCCATATAGTCGCCCAGCGGGCTGCCCTGAATCAGATCGCCATTATCGACCAGCACGCTGTTTTTCACTTCGCCGCGCGCGGCGTTAATTAACGTTGCGGTGCGTACCAGTCCGAATTTTTCTGTTGCGGTATCTTTGTAATAGTCGAAATCCATCATATTACTATGTAAATCAGTGGTTTCCATAATTCGGAGATCGACAGTCGCGGCATTTACGCTGGCCGCGATCAGCGTGGCCAGAAGCGTTACACTAAACTTAATCATCAGGGGGCATCCTTTTAAGACTCAGGCCACAAAAGAAAATGTATATAGATTTTCTTTCTTACAGAAATGTGAATCATGCCATGAAAAGCGCGGCTAAAAACGCAGACGCTATCACAGTTGGCGGATCCTGCCGCGATAGGGTATAAGTAAAACAACGAGTTAACACCACTGCACTCAACGAGGTGGAGAATGTTAGAACAAGTCTGTCAGCTTGCACGGAACGCGGGCGATGCCATTATGCAGGTTTATGATGGAGCGAAACCGATGGAGATCGCCAGTAAGCTGGATGATTCTCCCGTCACCGCAGCGGACATTGCTGCTCATGCCGTTATCGTCGAAGGGTTGAAAACGCTGACTCCGGATATACCGATTCTGTCGGAAGAAGATCCGCCGGCCTGGGCTGTGCGTCAGCACTGGCAGCGCTACTGGCTGGTGGACCCGCTGGACGGCACCAAAGAGTTTATCAAGCGTAACGGCGAATTCACCGTCAATATCGCGCTGATTGATAAAGGCAAGCCGGTACTCGGCGTGGTCTACGCGCCGGTGATGAAAGTGATGTACAGCGCCGCCGAAGGCAAAGCCTGGAAAGAAGAGTGCGGCGTGCGTAAACCCATTCAGGTGCGTGACGCCCGCCCGCCGCTGGTGGTGATTAGCCGTTCGCATGCGGATAACGAACTGAAAGAGTATCTGCAGCAGCTGGGCGAACACCAGACTACCGCCATTGGCTCCTCGCTGAAGTTTTGTCTGGTGGCGGAAGGCCAGGCCCAGCTTTACCCGCGCTTCGGGCCGACCAGCATCTGGGATACCGCCGCAGGTCATGCGGTTGCCGCCGCCGCCGGGGCGCACGTTCACGACTGGCAGGGGAAAACGCTGGACTATACGCCGCGTGAATCGTTCCTTAACCCCGGCTTCCGCGTCTCTATTTACTGAGTAATTTATGCAGCAGGGCGATAACCTGCTGCACCTCTTCCTGCGTTAGCGCGCCGTCTTTCGCCCACTGTACTCGCCCGTCTTTATCGAGAACCACAACCGCCGAGCTTTCTTCTTCCAGTTGCCAGGCTTTGCGCGCCACGCCGTTGCTGTCGACGATAATCTGCGACCACGGATAGAGCTTCTTATTGCTCTCCAGACTACTGCGCACGAACATGCCGGAACCCGGAATCGCGTCATCGGTATTGACGATGGTGGTGGTCTGGTAGAGGTCGTGAGGCAGTTTTGCCGTTTTAATCGCCTCGATCAGCACCGCGTTCTTCTCCTTTGCCGAAGAGTGCCCGGCGAGGTGCTGGAGGATACGCACTTTTCCCGGCAGCTGGGCGCTGTTCCAGCGCTGATAGCTGAAATTATCGTTGTTCAGCATCAGTTCGCCGCGATCGGCGATGCCGACCGGCGGCACGCGCTGGTTGGTTTCGAAGCGATGGGCGGAGGCGAGCATCGGTACTAACAGGCACGCCAGCGCCAGTATGTTACGTAGGGTCATAGTCATTCCTTCTTTTTGTTTTGCAGGTGATCCGACCACTTGGGTCCAGCTTTCAATCATATGTGCGAATGGTGCTTTTTCCCGTAAACCTGATGTCAGATTGCGGACGGGCGCACAAATCGAGGGAAAAACGCGGGCTTATACTGGGGTTATCACCAGCAATCAGAGACGATTCTGATTAACTGTAATGAAAAGGTAAATAAACTTATACGCGCTGGAAACATCGTACGGATAGTCTATAGTCAAATGGCATTAAAATTTGCGCCTTAGAACTGTTGGGCCGATTGTGGCACCGCAAGGGCGACTCTTATAGCAGGAGACAACAATGAAAATTTTCCAACGGTACAACCCACTTCAGGTGGCGAAGTACGTGAAGATCCTGTTCCGTGGACGGTTATATATCAAGGACGTTGGCGCTTTTGAGTTTGATAAGGGTAAGATTCTTATCCCAAAAGTGAGGGACAAACAGCACTTGTCTGTGATGTCCGAAGTTAACCGTCAGGTTTTGCGTCTGCAAACAGAGATGGCTTAACCGAAGTGCTATGCAGTAGTTTTGAGTAGTAAGTCAAACGGCTCCCGACGGGAGCCGTTGGTGTTTCTGGGGTCAGGAGGCTTTGGTTTCTTCTTTTGCGTCCGGCAGCTTCGGCGCCAGAACGTTGGGCTTGCTGTTCAGACGGGTAACCAGCAGCTGATCGATACGGTAGTTATCGATATCCACCACTTCGAATTTGTAGCCGGAGAACTTCACCGAGTCGGTGCGTTTCGGGATTTTACGCAGCATGAACATCATAAAGCCGCCGATGGTTTCGTAGTTGCCGGACTGCGGGAACTCGTCTATATCCAGCACGCGCATCACGTCGTCAATAGGCGTTCCGCCGTCGATCAGCCAGGAGTTCTCATCGCGCGCCACAATCTGCTCTTCCAGACCCTGGCCGACCAGGTCGCCCATCAGGGTAGTCATGACATCATTGAGAGTGATGATCCCGACCACCAGCGCGTATTCGTTCATGATCACCGCAAAATCTTCCCCGGCGGTTTTGAAACTTTCCAGCGCTTCAGAGAGGGTAAGGGTGTCGGGAACGATCAGGGTATTGCGAATCTGCACGCCGCTGTTCAGCGCCATGCTTTGGTTCGCCAGTACCCGGTTAAGCAGGTCTTTTGAATCCACGTAGCCGATGATGTGGTCAATATCTTCGTTACACACCAGAAACTTCGAGTGCGGATGCTCCGCCACTTTGGTTTTCAGGCTCTGTTCGTCTTCGTGCAGATCGAACCAGATCACGCTTTCACGCGGCGTCATCGATGACGGCACGGTACGGGACTCCAGTTCAAACACATTTTCAATCAGCTCATGCTCCTGCTTACGCAGTACGCCAGCGAGCGCGCCCGCCTCCACCACAGCGTAGATATCATCCGACGTGATGTCATCTTTACGCACCATCGGCAGCTTGAAGATGCGGAAGATAACGTTCGCTAACCCATTGAAGAACCATACCAGCGGTGTGAAAACTAACAGACAGAAGCGCATCGGGTTGATGATGCGCAAAGCCACAATTTCTGGCGCAATCATACCGATGCGTTTCGGGGTTAAGTCCGCGAAGAGAATGAACATGCCGGTAACCAGCGAGAAAGAGAGAATAAAGCTCAACTGCTCGGAGAGTTCCGCAGGCATATAGCGTGAAAACAGCGCGTGAAACACCGGTGAAAAGGCGGCATCGCCGACGATACCGCCAAGAATGGCGACAGCGTTCAGGCCAATTTGCACCACGGTAAAGAACATGCCGGGGTTTTCCTGCATCTTCAGTACGCGCTGGGCATTGAGATTGCCTTCATCAGCCATCAGCTTCAGTTTGATTTTACGTGAGGCGGCAAGCGAGATCTCGGATATTGAGAAGAACGCACTCACAGCGATCAGGCAAAAAATAATAAAAATACTATCTAACATATCTTATCCGACCGTAGAGGCCAGATCCTCGGAAGGGAAGTTGATAAATCCACGTGGTAAAGCACAATGAAAACCGGCTCGTAGCGGTGAGCCGCTTAGTTCAGAGGTAGTATAGCGTAAGCGACAGTAACGCCGCCAGCGGGTTAATTTTCAGCGATAATCGTGCGTTCTTCTCCCTTCGCGCCCGGCGCGGCGTCCCACACTTCGTTATATTCATAGCCGGTCAGCGCTTTTATGACGTAGCGGGTTTCTTCGTCGCAGTCCGCGCTGTTGCCGCCCAGCTTGCGGCGGGCAACCTCTTTGATCAGGATCTTGTGCGTTTTCTGCGTCAGTTTAAACCGGAAGGTGGTATAGAAGCTGACGGCGAGCAGCGCTGCGGTCGCGAATACCATCAGGCCGATAATGGCGTGCAGGGCGCTGCTGGGCTGCACGCCGCCGCCTTTCACAAAGCCGCTCTCTTCCAGCACCACGCCTATCAGCATAATCGCCAGCGCGACGGTGCTTTTGCGGGTTAGCACCATCACTCCGGCAAAAATCCCTTCCCGACGCTGACGGGTGACAATTTCATCGACATCGGGAATAAAGCTGTAGATATTCCACGGAATGTAATACAGCCCCGCTTTCGCCAGGCCGAACAGCACAAAGATGGCTGAAAAGAGCAGCGCAGGAACCTGTATATCGCCCAGATAAACCACAAACAGAAAGGCCAGCACAAGGAAAATACTGCTGTAAGAGAGCCGCAGCGCGCCGGAAGGGGTCATGTTCAGCTTGTTCATCAGCATCATAAAGCCGAACGTTCCCGGAATAGAGACAAACGCCGCGATACTTAACAGGCCTGAAACCGCCGCCGCATCCTGTTTTAAGCCATAGACCACATAATACGTAAATACCGAGCCAAAAACGTCCATCGCGGTAAATGAGCAAATATAGATCAGAATATGCTGGCGAAAGATACGAATTTTAAAAGAGGAAAAGAGATCGATGACCAGATATTTTAAATGATTAAATAACCCTGCGCTCCGCTGGGTCGGTGGGGTGAATTCATACTCTTCCCGCACATCTTTCGCTTCCCAGGTTGTCGCCCAGGTAGTAAATACGGCAATAAAATAGATAACTGAAAAGACAATGCCGGTCAGCGTCCACGTAAAAGAGTTATCTTTGCCGGTGAACTGCATAATAATGCCCGGTACGGACACCGCTAAAAAACCGCCCAGCGAGGAGCACATCATGCGCACTCCGGCTAAACGCGTCCGCTCGCTGAAGCGGTTGGTCATCTCGGCGGCCAGCGTCTCCCAGGGAACCAGCACCATCGCCGACAGCAGTTCGATAGACAGATAGGTGCCCAGGTAATACCAGTAACCCATATCGGTTACCCATACCAGCGCATAAAGAAACATCAGCGGCGCGCTGATTAATAAAAAGAAACGTCGACGGCCAAATTTACGCCCCAGCCAGGTATTACCGAAATTATCCGTGATATATCCCATCACCGGGCTTAATATGGCATCGATAATACGGGCGATGGCAAATATCGACCCCGCTTCCAGTACCGATAGTCCACAATAGGTGGTGTAAAAAAATAACAGCCAGGTGCCAATAACTGCGAATGCACCGCCGCCAAATAAATCGGTTACGCCATAGCCAATCGCTACGCCGTAACCTACTCTCCGTTCAGTAGGTTTCGCCATATCATTATTCCTGTAGGGTACTTTTATTGCCGGAGGGCGGCGTCACGCTCTCCGGCATGGGGTGAATACGCTGCGGTTTTATTCCTCCATGTGGATCCATTGACGTAATTGCGACGATCGATAAATAGCATCGACAATCTGCAATGATTTAGCGGCTTCATGAATGTCGCACACCTTCCCGGCGGCGGGATGGCGCACGGCGTCATAGAACAGACGGATGGCTTCCCGGTGCCCGACGCCCCAGTAGCTTTTGCCGCTGCCGTCCGGGGCGGCGTCGCTCGCCAGCCTGCGCCGCGCGCCATCATGCAGCAGCCACAGCTCGCTGCCTTCAAGCAGCAGCGTGCCTTTTTCTCCGTCTATTTCCAGCTGCAGCGGAGAGTTAGCGGTGTGGCAATTGCTGGCGTAAAACAGACCGCGCGCGCCGTTGCCGAAGGCGAAGGTCGCCATCGCGCTGTCTTCGCCGTCAATCTCTTCGGCAAGCCAGCTGCTGTCGACCACGCCCTTCACCCGCGTCACTCCCTCGCCGAACCACTGCAACAGATCGAGGGTGTGAATGGCCTGGTTGATCAGCAGGCAGCCGCCTTCGGTGGCGTACTTGCCGCGCCAGGGGCTGTCACGGTAGTAGCTTCCGCCGCGCGACCAGGTCAGCACCGCCTTCATGGCGCGCATTTTGCCGATCGTCCCTTCCTGTAGCTGCTGTTTGATTGCCAGACTGGTCGGGTTCAGCCTGTTCTGGTAGCAGATCCCCAGCGTTCCCTTCGCCTGGAGAAGAGCGGTGGCAATTTCCGCCACCTCCGGCGCGCGCATTACCGCCGGTTTCTCGCAAAAAACCTCTTTTCCTGCCGCCAGCGCGGCAAGGATCATCGGCTTATGCAGATAGTGCGGCGTGCAGATGTGCACCACGTCGATAGCCTCATCCCTCAGCATCTCGCGATAGTCATGGTAAAAATGGCAGCCGTATTCCGCCGCTATCTGCTGCCCTTTGTTGATATCGCTCTCCGCGATTGCCCGCAGCGTCACGCCGGGCAGCTGCCGCAGCGCCGCAACGTGCGTGGTATGAATGGCGCCGCAGCCAATGATGGCGGCATTCAGTGTTTTCATATGCACTCCGTCATCCGCGCGCATTCGCCAGCATCTGCGCCTTAACGCACAGTTCGGCGGCCTTAAAGGCGTGAGCCTGGGTCATGGCGTTTTCGCTCCGGTGGAGGCAGTCAAGGATTAGCTCGCCAAAGTACGGAAAGCCGACTTTTCCCGCCACGGGGTAGCGAAATTCCCCCTCTTTATTGACCAGATAGACCACGTCCTGCTCGCCGCGGGTAATATCGGCATATTTACGGATTTCGATGTAGCCCTCGGTGCCGAGCAGAGTTAAACGTCCGTCGCCCCAGGTGGAGAGGCCGTCCGGCGTGAACCAGTCGCAGCGGAAATAGCCCGTCGCGCCGTTATCGCCCGCCAGCATCGCCTCGCCGAAATCTTCAAACTGCGGATACTGCGGGTGGTTTACGTTGCGCACCTGGCTGGCGACAATTCGCGCGTCGCTGTTGCCGGTGTAGAAGAGAAACTGCTCGATCTGGTGGCTGCCAATGTCGCAGAGAATGCCGCCGAAGTAGCGCCGCTCGTAGAACCACTCCGGGCGACCGCTGCCTTCCCGGTGCGGGCCGGTGCCGAGCGTCTGGATGACCTGGCCTATCGCTCCCTGTTTGACTAATTCGCCTGCAAAGACGGCGCTTTCGACGTGCAGGCGCTCGCTGTAGTACACCGCGTATTTACGCCCGGTTTTCGCCACCATCGCTTTGGCGTCTTCAAGCTGTTCGAGCGTGGTCAGCGGCGCTTTATCGGTGAAATAGTCCTTGCCCGCCGCCATTACCTTCAGGCCGAGCGGACAGCGCTGCGACGGAATTGCCGCCCCGGCGACCAGCCGCACCGAGGCATCGTCAAGAATGCGCTCCAGCGAGTCAGCGACCTGCGCCTGGGGATACTGTTTTAAGAAGGCCTCGACCTTCGCCGGATCGGGGTCGTATACCCACTTCAGCGTCGCGCCTGCTTCCGTCAGTCCGTTGCACATGCCGTAAATATGACCGTGATCGAGCGCGGCGGCGGCAATGATAAATTCGCCGGGTTTCACCACCGGCTGCGGTTTCCCGGTCGGGGCGTAGTTCATGCCATCTTTCATATTCATACTTCAACTCCTGAATCTAAATCTTTACCCAGAGGGATTGCGCCCACTTCGGTGAAATTGCTCACGGAGGCGGATTTCTCGTAAAAATGCGGGGCTTTCTCCAGCAGGCCGCCGGTACGATAAAAGGCATCGTCACGCTGAACCGGCAGCGTGACGACCGAGCGGGTAATCGCCGATTTATAGATCGCGGTGATGAGCTCCAGCGAACGCTTGCCCTGTTCGCCGTCGACCAGCGGCGCGGTTTGCTGTTCAATGGCGGTTAACACGTTCTCAATCTGCCCGGTATGCAACGTCCATTGCAGGGGCGGGGTGGCTTTAAACAGCGCGTTCAGGCTCTCTTCCAGCGCCAGGTTATTCTCCGGCTGCGGAAAGCCGTTATCGGCGGACTGGCTGGCAAAGGCTTTCCACGGCGCGGAGATCCGCGCTTTCTCGCCCTGTATTACGATCTTCTGGTCTTCGCCATGATGGACCACCGAGGCGGTAAGCTGGGTCAGCGCGCCGCCGGGGTATTTGAAAATCGCCGCGCTGAGATCTTCGACTTCCGCGTTGTCGTGGGCGACGTTAGTCATCATCGCCACCACTTCGTCGGGAAAGCCGAGCAGCCACTGAATCGCGTCGATATGGTGCACCGCATGATTCAGCGTGCAGCCGCCGCCCTCTTTTTCCTAGGTGCCGCGCCACCACAGATCGTAGTAGCAGTGTCCGCGCCACCAGAAGGAGTCGACCTGGGCGTGACAAATCTTGCCCGCCAGCCCGGAATCCACCGCCGCTTTTAAGCGCCAGAACGCGTCGGTGAAGCGATTTTGCGCAATAATGGAGAGCGTTTTTCCGCTGACCTGCCGGGCGGCAATCATCGCGTCGCACTCCTCCAGCGACGCCGCCATCGGTTTTTCGCACAGCACGTGCCTGCCGCTGTTCAGCGCATCAATACTGATTTCCGCATGGACGTAGGGCGGCGTACACACATCCACCAGGTCAATAGGCAGATCCGCCGCCAGCATCGCCGTATGGCTGGCGAACACCTGCGCGTCTGTCAGTCCATAGCGCGCTTTTTTCTCCTCGGCTTTTTCCGGGTAGATATCCACCAGCGCGACGATCCGACAACGCTCAGGAAAGGCGAGGTAGCCCTGAATATGGTTATGGGAGATATTCCCCGTTCCGACAATCGCAACGTTCAGCATCTTTTCTCCTTGTGATTACCAGCTACCTGAAGCGTCCAGCGTGCGGCTGACCACGTTTTTCTCGACCGAGGAGGCAATGCGCTCCTGCAACAGCTGGTAGTAACGCTGTTCATCAAAAGGCAGCGTGACCCAGTCGTCCGTCCAGGTGGAAAGGTGCATGGCGTTAGAGAGCGTCAGCCCGTGGATACCTTCGACGCCGGGAGCGATAAGCGGCTCGCCGTGCAGGATGGCGGCGGTGAAATTGCGGGTGATCACATAGTGCTCGCTGCATTCCGGCGCGGTGGGAATGCTGACTTCCCAACACTCCGGCTCGCCGAAGCCGTTTTGCCAGCGGGCGTTAAATTCGGTTTCAGATTCGCGCAGCCGCCAGAAGCGCAGGCGACCCTCTTCCACCACCACTTTGCCGCGATCGCCGACAATCTCCAGCCGGTTGGTGCCCGGCGCTTCTGCGGTGGTGGTGATGAACACGCCGGTCGCGCCGTTGGCGTATTCCGCATAGGCGGTGACCTCGTTTTCAACCTCTATCTGACGATGTTTGCCGAACTGGCAAAAGGCGCGCATCCGCACCGGCATCCCCACCAGCCACTGCCAGAGATCGAGCTGATGCGGGTCCTGATTGAGCAGCACGCCGCCGCCTTCGCCTTTCCAGGTGGCGCGCCAGCCGCCGGAGTTGTAATAGCTCTGCGAGCGATACCAGTTGGTAATGATCCAGTTGGAGCGGCGCAGTTCGCCCAGTTCGCCGCTGTCGATCAGATCTTTCACCTTCTGATAAAGCGGATTCGGGCGCTGGTTATACATCATGCTGAAGACCACGTCGCACTCACGGGCGCAGGCGTTCATCTCCTGTACCTGGGCGGTATAGACCCCGGCGGGCTTCTCGCACAGGGTGTGGATACCAAGGCGCATCGCCATCATCGACAGCGCTGGGTGGTCGTAATGCGGCGTGGCGACAATCACCGCGTCGATCAGCCCGCTTTCCAGCATCTCGCTGGCGTCGCTAAAAAGGGGAATCGACTCGCCGGTTAACTGGCGAATGGCCGCGTGTTTTTCGGGATTGTTGTCGCAGACGGCGGCCAGGCAGGCCTCATTAACCGTCCCGGCCAGCAGATAACGGGCGTGGACAGTGCCAATATTGCCGACGCCGATAATGCCAAAACGTACTTTTTTCATGTCATGCCTTAATCAGAATCGATGAGGGATAAGCGGAACATAGGAAACGCATGGAATAGCGACAACGGGATTTTGTGAGAGGGTTTGCAGGACGCAAAAGAAGTTAGCACGCAAAGCAAAAAGACGTTTTAGAATCAACGCGGTACGGCTGCAAAAATTTGCAAAGATACATTGCGAGCGAGGTCACAGAATGTCAGGCAAGCTAAAAATGGACGAAATTGCGGCTCTTACCGGCTTCTCTGTGAGTACGGTTTCCCGGGTGCTGAGCGGGAAGTCCTACACCAGCGACAGAGCGCGGGAGGCGATAGTCAAATGCGCCCGCCAGCTGGGCGTGCTTGACTCGCTCGCCAGCGGGCGACTGCTGATCAACGGCATTGTGGTTTTTGCGCCGCAGAGAACATTTACCTCCCAGGGCGACGCGTTTTACCTGGAGGTGACGCGCGGGATTGCCGAAGCGGTAGCGCCGCACGATGTCTATCTCACTTACTGCGGGCTGGATGAGCAGCGTGCGGATGTGAAAGTTTTTCTGGAAAAGGCCAACAATAAAAATATCAACGCCATCATTCTGATCGGCATTGACGATCCGACCATTCACACGCTGGCGCAGTCGCTGGAGAAACCGTGCGTATTGATTAATACGCAGGATCGGGAAGGGCTGATTGACGCGGTATCACCCGATCACCGGGCGACGGGCAACCGGGCGACGCAGTATCTGTTCGATCGGGGGCACCGACGCATTCTGCATATCACCAGCCTGCGCCGGGAAACCATGTACTGGCGGCTGGAAGGGATCAAAGAGGTGTATCGCCAGTATCAGATCCCGTTTGATTCACAGCGCGATTTGTTGGTAACGGAAGGATTTACCGCCGAAGAGGCGGAGCAGGCGACAGACGACTGGCTGCGCAATACGCCGCGTCAGGCGTGGCCGGAGGTGATTTTTTGCGCGGGCGCGCCGATGTCGTTGGGAATTCGTCACGTGCTTGAGCGCCTGCGGGTTCGTATACCCGAGGATATATCGTTGATGACTATCGGCGTACAGGAGCTGGATGCCGATATCGTCGGGGCGGTAACCAGCATTGCCATTCCCTGCCGGGCGCTGGGGGTGGAGGCGGTGCATCTGTTGCAAAACCGCCTCAACCGACCCTCCGCCCCGGTGTTCAATTTACTGTTAAAAGGCAAGGTGCTGGAGAGAGGCACGGTGGTCAACGCCACGCGCCACGCCGCCCGCGTTGCCGTGGCGCGGTAAATTCCGTGTGCGTATTGCCGGATAGCGGCGCAAGCGCCTTATCCGGCCTTGATATCAAACGCTTTAACTTTGCGGCGGCAGGCAAACGCCAATTCCGCCGATGCCGCAGTAGCCGTACGGATTTTTATGCAGATACTGCTGATGATCGTCCTCGGCGTAATAGAACGGTCTGGCGCTGCTGATTTCTGTGGTAATAACGCGATCGTCGCCGGCTGCGGTCATCGCCGCCTGAAAACGCTCTGCGCTGGCGCGCGCCGCGGCTTCCTGTTCCGGCGTCAGCGGATAGATCGCCGAGCGGTACTGCGTGCCGTGGTCGTTGCCCTGACGCATACCCTGCGCCGGATCGTGATTCTCCCAGAACACCTGCAATAACTGCTCATAGCTGATGACTTTCGGGTCGTATACCACCCGTACCGCTTCGGCATGGCCGGTTTCGCCGGTGCACACTTCCCGGTAGGTCGGGTTGGGCGTATAGCCTCCGGTGTAGCCTGCGGCGGTGCTGTACACGCCGGGAAGCTGCCAGAACAGTCGCTCCACGCCCCAGAAGCAGCCCATGGCGAAAATGGCGATTTCCATCCCTTCCGGTACGTTGGTCATTGAATGTTCATTAACGGCGTGCAGCGTCGCCACGGGCATCGGGGTATTACGTCCCGGCAGGGCATCTGACGGTGAAATCAGGTGCTTTTTATCAAATAAACTCATGGTGCCGTTCTCCCGAAAATCTGTAATTGGGGTTAAGGTTGTAACAAGACGCGTATTTGCACACAATATCGGTTACGAATAGGTCTAGAGTAAACATAAGAAATATTTGGGTTGGCGTCTGTTTTTCAATCCCAATTGTTGGGTTTTTGTTAAGCCGTGGATCGGCATTAAGCGTGTTTTCCAGGGTGGAAATAAGGGATATTCAGGAGAAAAAGTGCCACATATCCGTCAGTTATGCTGGGTAAGCCTGATGTGCTTAAGCAGTTCCGCCTTTGCCGCGAACGTCCGGTTACAGGTCGAAGGATTATCAGGGGAACTGGAGAGAAACGTCCGCGCTCAGCTCTCCACCATTCAAAGCGATGAGGTGACGCCGGACAGGCGTTTTCGCGCGCGCGTGGATGATGCTATCCGCGAAGGGCTGAAAGCGCTGGGCTATTATGAGCCGACCATCGATTTTGATCTGCGTCCGCCGCCGGCAAAAGGGCGGCAGGTATTACTTGCCAGAGTCTCGCCGGGAGAACCGGTGCGCATTGGCGGGACAGGAGTCATTTTACGCGGCGGCGCGCGTACCGACAGAGATTATCTGGATCTGCTGAAAACGCGTCCGGCCATCGGTACGGTGCTCAATCACGGGGATTACGACAACTTCAAAAAGTCCCTCACCAGCGTGGCGCTACGTAAAGGGTATTTCGACAGCGAATTTAACAAAAGCCAGCTGGGCGTCGCGCTTGACCGCCACCAGGCCTTCTGGGATATCGATTACAACAGCGGCGAACGCTATCGTTTCGGCCATGTCACCTTTGAAGGGTCGCAGATCCGCGATGAGTATCTGCAAAATCTGGTGCCGTTCAAAGAGGGGGACGAGTACGAATCGAAAGATCTCGGGGAGCTGAACCGCCGCCTCTCGGCGACCGGCTGGTTCAACTCGGTGGTGGTCGCGCCGGAGTTCGATAAGGCGCGCGAAACCAAAGTGCTGCCGCTGAAAGGGGTGGTATCTCCGCGCACTGAAAACACCGTTGAAACCGGGGTTGGTTACTCCACCGACGTCGGCCCGCGGGTGAAGGCGACGTGGAAAAAACCGTGGATGAACTCCTACGGACATAGCCTGACCACCAGCGCCAGCATCTCCGCTCCGGAGCAGGTGCTGGATTTCAGCTACAAAATCCCCCTGTTAAAGAACCCGCTGGAGCAGTATTACCTGGTGCAGGGCGGCTTTAAGCGCACCGATTTAAACGATACCGAGCAGGACTCCACGACGCTGGCGCTTTCCCGCTACTGGGATCTCTCTAGCGGCTGGCAGAGGGCGATTAACCTGCGCTGGAGCCTCGACCACTTTACCCAGGGGGAAGTGACCAATACCACCATGCTGCTCTATCCGGGCGTGATGATCAGCCGTACCCGCTCGCGCGGCGGCCTGATGCCGACCTGGGGCGACTCGCAGCGCTATTCCGTTGACTACTCAAACACGGCCTGGGGCTCAGACGTCGACTTCTCGGTTATCCAGGCGCAAAACGTCTGGATCCGCACCCTGTACGATCGCCACCGCTTCGTGATGCGCGGCAACCTCGGCTGGATCGAAACCGGCGACTTCGACAAAGTACCGCCGGATCTGCGCTTCTTCGCCGGGGGCGATCGCAGCATCCGCGGCTATAAATACAAATCCATCTCGCCGAAGGACAGCAATGGCGACCTGAAAGGGGCCTCAAAGCTGGCGACCGGTTCGCTGGAGTACCAGTACAACGTCACCGGAAAATGGTGGGGGGCGGTATTTGTCGACAGCGGCGAAGCGGTCAGCGATATCCGCCGAAGCGATTTCAAAACCGGCGCCGGGGTAGGCGTGCGCTGGCAGTCTCCGGTCGGGCCGATCAAACTCGATTTCGCCGCGCCGATCGGCGATAAAGACGAACACGGTTTACAGTTTTACATCGGCCTGGGGCCTGAATTATGAGTTTGTGGAAGAAAATAAGCCTCGGGGTACTGATTTTTATCCTGCTGTTGCTGGCGACCGTCGGGTTTCTGGTGGGCACGACCACCGGTCTGCATCTGGTGTTCAGCGCGGCTAACCGCTGGGTGCCGGGGCTGGAGATAGGTCAGGTGACCGGCGGCTGGCGCGATCTGTCGCTGAAGAATATCCGTTACGACCAGCCAGGCGTGGCGGTCAACGCCGGGGAAGTTCACCTGGCCGTGGGGCTGGAGTGCCTGTGGAAAAGCAGCCTGTGCGTGAACGATCTGTCGCTGAAGGACATTAACGTCGTCATCGACAGCAAAAAGATGCCGCCAGGCGAACAGGTTGAAGAAGAGGAAGAGAGCGGCCCGCTGAATCTCTCCACCCCCTATCCGGTCACCCTTTCCCGCGTCGCGCTGGAAAACATCAACGTTAAAATCGATGACACCACCGTCTCGGTGATGGATTTTACCTCCGGCCTGAACTGGCAGGAGAAAAACCTGACCCTGAAGCCGACCGCGTTGCAGGGGCTGCTGATCGCGCTGCCGAAGGTGGCGGAAGTGGCCCAGGAAGAGGTGGTTGAGCCGAAGATCCAGAACCCGCAGCCGGATGAAAAACCGCTCGGCGAGACGTTACAGGATCTATTCTCAAAGCCAGTCCTGCCGGAAATGACCGACGTTCATCTGCCGCTCAATCTTAATATCGAGGAGTTTAAAGGCGAACAGCTGCGTCTCACGGGCGATACCGATCTGACGGTCTTTAGCCTGCTGCTGAAGGTGAGCAGCATCGACGGCAATATGAAGCTAGATGCGCTGGACATCGACTCCAGTCAGGGAGCGGTTAACGCGACCGGTACCGCGCAGCTGGCCAATAACTGGCCGGTGGATATTACCCTCAACAGTACGCTGAACGTCGAGCCGCTGAAGGGCGAGAAGATCAAGCTGAAGGTGGGCGGCGCGCTGCGCGAGCAGCTGGAAGTGGGGGTCAATCTTTCCGGCCCGCTGGATGTGAATCTGCGGGCGCAGGCGCGGCTGGCGGAGGCCGGGCTGCCGCTCAATCTGGAAGTGGTCAGCGAGCAGATATCCTGGCCGTTTACCGGCGACAGGCAGTTCCAGGCCGATAATACCCGCCTTAAACTCACCGGCAAAATGACCGATTACACCCTGTCGATGCGCACGGCGGTGAAAGGGCAGGATGTGCCGCCAGCCACCATCACGCTGGATGCCAAAGGCAACGAACAACAGATCAACCTCGACAAGCTTACCGTTGCGGCGCTGGAAGGAAAAACCGAGCTGAAAGCGCTGGTGGACTGGCGGCAGGCGATCAGCTGGCGCGGCGAACTGACGCTGGACGGCATCAACACCGCAAAAGAGGTGCCGGACTGGCCGTCGAAGCTAAACGGCCTGATCAAAACCCGCGGCAGCCTGTATGGCGGCAGCTGGCAGATGGAGGTGCCGGAGCTGAAGCTGACCGGCAACGTTAAGCAGAACAAGGTTAACGTCAACGGTTCGCTGAAGGGCAACAGCTACATGCAGTGGACCATCCCTGGCCTGCACCTGGTGCTGGGGCCAAACAGCGCTGATGTGAAAGGCGAGCTGGGGGTCAAGGATCTCAACCTGGACGCCACCATCGACGCGCCGGGGCTGGATAACGCGCTGCCGGGACTGGGCGGAACGGCGAAAGGGCTGGTGAAAGTGCGCGGTACGGTCGACGCGCCGCAGCTGCTGGCGGATATTACCGCCCGTGGCCTGCGCTGGCAGGAGCTTTCCATCGCTCAGGTACGGGTGGACGGTGACATCAAATCGACCGACCAGATTGCCGGTAAGCTTGATGTCCGGGTGGAGCGCATCTCGCAGCCGGATGTGAATATCAATCTCGTCACTCTGCATGCCAAAGGCAGCGAAAAGCAGCACGAACTCCAGCTGCGGATTCAGGGCGAGCCGGTTTCCGGGCAGCTCGATCTGGCCGGTAGCTTTGACCGTGAAGAGATGCGCTGGAAAGGCACGCTGAGCAATACCCGCTTCCGCACGCCGGTGGGACCGTGGTCGCAAACCCGCGCCATCGCGCTGGACTATCGCGGTCAGGAGCAAAAAATCAGTATCGGGCCGCACTGCTGGACCAACCCGAACGCCGAGCTGTGCGTGCCGCAAACGATAGATGCCGGCGCGGAAGGCCGGGCGGTGGTGAATCTCAACCGTTTCGATCTGGCGATGCTGAAGCCGTTTATGCCGGAGACGACCCAGGCCAGCGGCGTGTTTAGCGGCAAAGCTGACGTGGCGTGGGACACCACCAAAGAAGGGCTGCCGCAGGGCAACGTCACGCTTTCCGGACGCAGCGTGAAGGTGACGCAGACGGTCAACGACGCGCCGCTGCCGCTGGCGTTTGACACCCTGAACGTCAGCGCCGATCTGCATGACAACCGCGCGGAGCTGGGCTGGCAGATCCGCCTGAGCAACAACGGTCAACTGGACGGGCAGGTGCAGGTGACCGATCCGCAGGGGCGTCGCAATCTGGGCGGCAACGTAAGCATCCGCAATCTTAACCTGGCGATGGTGAATCCGATCTTCGCCCGCGGCGAAAAAGCGGCGGGGTTGCTGAACGCGAACCTGCGCCTGGGCGGCGATGTGCAAAGCCCGCAGATGTTTGGTCAGCTGCAGCTGAACGGCGTGGATATCGACGGTAACTTTATGCCGTTCGATATGCAGCCGAGCCAGCTGGCGATGAACTTCAACGGGACGCGCTCAACGCTTACCGGCGTGGTGCGTACCCAGCAGGGAGAGATTAACCTGAGCGGCGACGCCGACTGGAGCCAGATCGAGAACTGGCGCGCGCGGATAGCGGCGAAAGGAAGCCGGGTGCGGATCACCGTACCGCCGATGGTGCGTCTGGACGTGTCGCCGGACGTGGTATTTGAGGCGACGCCAAGCCTGTTCACCCTCGATGGCCGCGTGGATGTGCCGTGGGCGCGTATCGTAGTGCATGAGCTGCCGGAAAGCGCGGTGGGCGTTTCCAGCGACGAAGTGATGCTGAATAATCAACTCCAGCCGGAGGAGCCGCAGACCGCCGCGATCCCCATCAACAGCAATCTGATCGTGCATGTCGGCAATAACGTGCGGATGGACGCCTTCGGGCTGAGAGCGCGTCTGACCGGCGATCTGAAGGTGGCGCAGGATAAACAGGGGCTGGGGCTGAACGGGCAGATCAATATACCGGAAGGCCGATTCCACGCCTACGGGCAGGATCTGCTGGTGCGCAAAGGTGAACTGCTGTTCTCCGGTCCGCCGGATCAGCCGATATTGAATATCGAAGCGATTCGTAACCCGGAGGCGACAGAAGACGACGTGATCGCCGGCGTTCGCGTCACCGGTTCGGCAGATGAGCCGAAGGCGGAGATCTTCTCCGATCCGGCGATGTCGCAGCAGGAGGCGCTCTCTTACCTGTTACGCGGCCAGGGTCTGGACAGTAACCAGAGCGACAGCGCGGCGATGACCTCAATGCTTATTGGTCTGGGGGTTGCACAAAGTGGTCAGGTTGTGGGTAAAATCGGGGAGACATTCGGCGTAAGCAATTTGGCGCTGGACACGCAGGGGGTCGGAGATTCATCCCAGGTGGTGGTCAGCGGATATGTATTGCCTGGTCTGCAGGTGAAATATGGCGTGGGGATATTCGACTCATTAGCCACGCTCACGCTACGTTACCGCCTGATGCCTAAGCTATATCTGGAAGCCGTGTCTGGCGTAGACCAGGCACTGGATTTGCTCTATCAGTTTGAGTTTTAGCAATGCGAATATTTGTCTACGGCAGTTTACGAACCAAGCAAGGCAACAGCCACTGGATGACCAATGCTCTGTTGCTGGGCGAGTACAGTATTGATAACTACCAGTTGTACAGTCTGGGCCACTATCCAGGCGCGGTTCCGGGGAACGGAACGGTACACGGTGAGGTTTATCGTATTGATAACGCCACGCTGGCCGAGCTGGATGCCTTACGCACCCGGGGCGGCGAATACGCACGCCAGTTGATCCAGACGCCGTACGGAAGTGCATGGATGTACGTGTACCAACGTCCGGTTGAAGGATTAACGCTGATCGAAAGCGGTAACTGGTTAGACAGAGACCAGTACTGAGCCAAACGCGCCACCTTCGGGTGGCGTTGTTTTTGCGAGGCCCTACGCAAAGTTATTTGTCATTTCACCACGCAATTTCTTTTTTCTCCGTCCCGCTTTCCGAAAAGAAAACGCCGCTTCATTTTCCGCTGGCGCGCACACTTTTAGCGGCGTAAAACGTTCTTGTTTCCACACCGGGTTATACTTTGTCTAACTCTGGAGGTGGATATGCGAATTACCATTAAGAAATGGGGAAACAGTGCCGGTATGGTGATACCAAACGTGGTGATGAAAGAGCTTGGCTTACAGCCGGGACAGAGTATGGAGGCCCATGTGACGAACAATCAGTTAGTGCTGACGCCCGCCATAAAGCGGTATTCGCTGGAGGAACTGCTTGCGCAGTGCGATCCGCAGGCGCCTGAAATACGCGAACAGGAGATATGGGGAGCCGCGGATCCGGCTGGTGATGAAATATGGTGAAGGAGCAGGTATTCGAACGGGGAGACATTGTGCTGGTCGGCTTCGAGCCGGCAAGCGGTCATGAACAACAGGGTAAGCGTCGGCCTGCGCTGGTTCTCTCCGTTCGTCCATTTAATCAGATGGGGATGACTCTGGTTGCGCCCATCACCCAGGGGGGGAACTATGCGCGTTACGCCGGGTTTTGCGTTCCGCTTCACTGTGAGGAGGGAGATATTCAGGGAATGGTGCTGATCAACCAGATACGGATGCTGGATCTCCGCGCCGGAGAGGCCCGTCGCATAGGCCTGGCTGCGGATGAGGTGGTCGAAGATGCGTTATTAAGATTGCAGGCCATCGTGGAATAGGGGAACAGGGGAAGGTAAGCCGGATAAGGCGCTTCGTCAGGCATAAAAAAACCCCGATCCGCCGATGCCCGACGTTCAGGGTTTATTGCAAAACGAACTTATTTCTTCGCAGCGCGCTCGAAGGAGGCAACGATTTCCGCTTTGGCGGCTTCGGCGTTGTCCCAGCCGTCCACTTTCACCCATTTGCCTTTTTCGAGATCTTTGTAGTGTTCGAAGAAGTGGGCAATCTGCGCTTTCAGCAGTTCCGGCAGGTCGTTCACATCTTTAATGTGATCGTACTCTTTGCTCAGCTTGGTGTGCGGTACGGCAACCAGCTTCGCGTCTTCACCGGTTTCGTCGGTCATTTTCAGAACGCCAACCGGACGGCAGCGGATCACGGAGCCCGGCTGCAGCGGGTACGGGGTCGGGACCAGTACGTCAACCGGGTCGCCGTCCAGAGACAGGGTGTGGTTGATGTAGCCGTAGTTGCACGGATAGAACATCGCGGTGGACATGAAGCGGTCAACGAACAGCGCGCCGCTCTCTTTGTCGACTTCGTATTTGATCGGATCTGCGTTAGCCGGGATTTCAATCACTACATAGATATCTTCCGGCAGCTCTTTACCCGCAGGTACGTTGAGTAAGCTCATGTCTGTTTCCTTTAACTGTGTCTTAAACAAGTGGCGAGTATTATAGCTATCTCGCGCCGAATGTCTCCGCCTGATTTTAGTTTCCCTCGCTTCGCTGCGCGCTTTTCAGCGCACTCTCATGACAGAAAAATCCATATCTTTAGCCGCTTTTTTCATAGGTCGATGGAAGCGATTACAAACTTGTGATTAACGTTTTATTTACTTTTTTGAAGTGTGATGTAACGCAATCCGTTACATAGTCGATTGTCTATAGTTTTTTCGCGACTGTTTCTTAACCAACTAAAACCCACCCTACGAGGACACAGTTATGTGGAAGCGCTTACTTTTAGTCACAGCAGTTTCGGCAGCCATGTCGTCTATAGTCATGGCCGCTCCCTTAACCGTAGGATTTTCGCAGGTCGGCTCAGAGTCCGGCTGGCGCGCCGCAGAAACTAACGTGGCGAAAAGCGAGGCCGAAAAGCGCGGCATTACGCTGAAGATCGCCGACGGCCAGCAAAAGCAGGAAAACCAGATTAAAGCGGTGCGTTCGTTTGTCGCCCAGGGCGTCGATGCCATCTTCATCGCGCCGGTGGTTGCGACGGGGTGGGAACCGGTGCTGAAGGAAGCGAAAGATGCGGAGATTCCGGTATTTCTGCTCGATCGCTCCATCGATGTAAAAGACAACTCTCTCTATATGACAACGGTGACGGCAGATAACGTCCTGGAAGGCAAACTGATTGGCGACTGGCTGATAAAAGAGGTGAACGGCAAGCCGTGCAACGTGGTTGAGTTACAGGGAACGGTAGGCGCCAGCGTGGCGATCGATCGTAAGAAAGGCTTTGCGGAGGCCATCGCTAACGCGCCAAACATCAAAATCATCCGCTCTCAGTCCGGCGATTTTACCCGCAGTAAGGGTAAAGAAGTGATGGAGAGCTTTATCAAAGCGGAAAACAACGGCAAGAACATCTGCATGGTCTACGCCCACAACGACGATATGGCGATCGGCGCCATTCAGGCGATAAAAGAGGCAGGGCTGAAACCGGGTAAAGATATTCTCACCGGTTCCATCGACGGCGTACCGGATATCTTTAAGGCGATGATTGACGGCGACGCTAACGCCAGCGTTGAGCTGACGCCCAATATGGCTGGGCCAGCCTTCGACGCGCTCGAAAAATTCAAGAAAGACGGCACGATGCCGCAGAAAGTCACCCTTACCAAATCGACGCTCTATCTGCCGGATACCGCGAAAGAGGAGTTAGAGAAGAAGAAAAATATGGGCTATTGATCGATTGAAAATGCCGGGCGGCGCTGTACCTGTCCGGCCTGTGATATACCGCTCTGTAGGCCGGATAAGGCGGTTACGCCGCCATCCGGCATTTACTGGCTGAGGCGCAATGCGTGCCCGTTCTGCGCTGACCCTGCTTTTTGCACCGGGGGAACCATGACCACCGATCAACATCAGGAAATCCTCCGTACCGAGGGCTTGAGTAAATTCTTCCCTGGCGTTAAAGCGCTGGATAACGTCGATTTCAGCCTGCGACGCGGCGAAATCATGGCGCTGCTGGGGGAGAACGGCGCCGGGAAATCGACGCTAATCAAGGCGCTGACCGGCGTTTACCATGCCGATCGCGGCGCCATTTTTCTTGAAGGCAACGCCATTTCCCCAAAGAACACCGCCCATGCCCAGCAGCTGGGTATCGGCACGGTGTATCAGGAGGTGAACCTGCTGCCGAACATGTCGGTGGCCGATAATCTGTTTATTGGTCGCGAGCCCCGACGTTTTGGCCTGCTGCGGCGCAAAGAGATGGAAAAGCGCGCCACGGAGCTGATGGTTTCTTACGGCTTCTCTCTCGACGTGCGCGAGCCGCTAAACCGCTTTTCGGTGGCGATGCAGCAAATTGTCGCCATCTGTCGGGCTATCGATCTCTCTGCGAAGGTATTGATCCTCGACGAACCCACCGCCAGCCTCGATACCCAGGAAGTGGAGATGCTGTTTGGCCTGATGCGCCATCTGCGCGATCGCGGCGTCAGCCTGATCTTCGTGACCCATTTTCTCGATCAGGTCTATGAAGTCAGCGATCGGATCACTGTTTTACGCAACGGTAGCTTTGTCGGCTGTCGGGAAACCCGTGAGCTGCCGCAGATCGAACTGGTGAAGATGATGCTGGGACGCGAACTCGACACACATGCGCTTAAGCGAGCAGGGCGCACCCTGCTGAGCGAGAAGCCCGTGGCGGCGTTTAAAGGCTTTGGCAGAAAGGGAACCATCGCGCCGTTCGACCTCGCCGTGCGCCCCGGCGAGATCGTCGGTCTGGCCGGACTGTTGGGATCCGGGCGAACGGAAACCGCAGAAGTTATTTTCGGCGTCAAACCGGCAGACAGCGGCAGCGCGCTGATCAAGGGCAGGCCGCAAACGCTGCGATCGCCGCATCAGGCGTCCTGTCTGGGGATCGGCTTCTGTCCGGAAGATCGCAAAACCGACGGCATAATCGCCGCGGCGTCGGTACGGGAAAATATCATTCTGGCGCTACAGGCCCAGCGCGGCTGGCTACGACCGATTCCGCGTAAGGAACAGGATGACATCGCCGCGCGCTTCATCCGTCAGTTGGGTATCCGCACGCCCGACGCGGAACAGCCGATTGAGTTTCTCTCCGGCGGTAACCAGCAGAAGGTGCTGCTGTCACGCTGGCTGCTGACCAGACCGCAGTTTCTGATCCTCGACGAACCCACGCGCGGTATTGATGTTGGCGCGCACGCCGAGATCGTCCGGCTGATCGAAACCCTGTGCGCCGACGGTCTGGCGCTGCTGGTGATCTCCTCAGAACTGGAAGAGCTGGTGGGCTATGCGGATCGGGTTATTATTCTGCGCGACCGTAAACAGGTAGCGGAGATCCCGCTGGCTGAACTGTCCGTGCCGGCGATCATGAACGCCATTGCGGCATAAGGAGATCTGTGTGATGCCTCACTCTGTTCCGCAAAGCGCTTCGTCAAAGCGTCGCTTTCGCTGGCCAGCCGGAACGCCGCAGCTGATCGCGCTCCTGCTGGTGCTGTTGGCGGACAGCCTTGTCGCGCCGCATTTTTATCAGATCGTCCTGCAGGACGGGCGTCTGTTCGGCAGCCCGATCGATATTCTCAACCGCGCCGCCCCCGTGGCGCTGCTGGCGATAGGCATGACGCTGGTGATCGCCACCGGCGGCATCGATCTTTCCGTCGGTGCGGTAATGGCGATAGCCGGCGCCACCACCGCCGCGATGACCGTCGCCGGGCACAGCCTGCCGGTGGTGCTGCTTGCCGCGCTGGGCGCAGGCGTTCTTGCGGGGTTATGGAACGGTATCCTGGTGGCGATCCTGAAAATTCAGCCGTTCGTCGCGACGCTGATCCTGATGGTAGCCGGGCGCGGCGTCGCACAGCTGATCACCGCCGGGCAGATCGTCACTTTTAACTCGCCCGCGCTCTCCTGGCTTGGCAGCGGATCGCTGCTGCTGTTTCCGACGCCGGTTATTATCGTACTGGTCACGCTGGCGCTGTTCTGGCTGCTCACACGCAAAACTGCGCTTGGCCTGTTTATCGAAGCGGTCGGGATCAATATCCGGGCGGCAAAAAACGCCGGCGTGAATACGCGGATCATCGTCATGCTCACCTATATGCTGAGCGGGCTGTGCGCGGCGATCGCGGGCGTTATCGTCGCGGCGGATATTCGCGGCGCGGACGCCAACAACGCCGGGCTGTGGCTGGAGCTGGACGCGATTCTGGCGGTGGTGATCGGCGGCGGCTCGCTGATGGGCGGACGCTTCAACCTGTTTTTATCGGTAGTGGGGGCGCTGATCATTCAGGGGATGAACACCGGTATTTTGCTCTCCGGCTTCCCGCCGGAGATGAACCAGGTTGTGAAGGCCGTGGTGGTGCTGTGCGTGCTGATTGTCCAGTCGCAGCGCTTTATCAGTCTGATTAAAGGAGTGCGCGGTCGTGATAAAACGTAATTTACCGCTGATGATCACCCTCGGGGTTTTTGTGCTGGGCTACCTTTACTGCCTGACGCAGTTTCCCGGCTTCGCCTCCACGCGGGTGATCTGTAATATCCTGACCGACAACGCTTTTCTCGGCATCATCGCCGTCGGCATGACCTTTGTGATCCTCTCCGGCGGGATCGATCTCTCCGTAGGGTCAGTGATTGCCTTTACCGGCGTCTTTCTTGCAAAAGCCATCGGTTATTGGGGGATCTCGCCGCTGCTGGCGTTTCCGCTGGTGCTGGCGATGGGCTGTGCCTTCGGCGCCTTTATGGGGCTACTGATTGACGCGCTGAAGCTCCCGGCGTTTATCATCACCCTCGCCGGGATGTTCTTTCTGCGCGGGGTCAGCTATCTGCTCTCTGAGGAGTCAATTCCCATCAACCATCCCGTCTACGACACCCTCTCCAGCCTGGCGTGGAAAATTCCCGGCGGTGGCCGCCTGAGCGCGATGGGGCTACTGATGCTGGCGGTGGTGGCGATCGGTATTTTTCTCGCTCACCGCACGCGGTTTGGCAATCAGGTGTACGCCATTGGCGGTAACGCGACCTCAGCAAGCCTGATGGGGATTTCCACTCGCAGCACCACCATCCGTATCTATATGCTTTCTTCCGGGCTGGCGACGCTTGCCGGGATTGTGTTCTCCATCTATACCCAGGCCGGGTACGCGCTGGCGGGCGTTGGGGTGGAACTGGACGCTATCGCGTCGGTGGTGATTGGCGGCACGCTGCTCAGCGGCGGAACAGGCACCGTGCTCGGCACGCTGTTTGGCGTGGCGATTCAGGGTCTGATCCAGACCTACATCAACTTCGACGGTACGCTCAGTTCCTGGTGGACGAAAATCGCAATTGGCATTTTGTTATTCATTTTCATCGCCATGCAGCGTGGTCTGACGGTGCTGTGGGAGAATCGTCAGCACTCGCCCGTCACCCGCACAGGATCGGCCAGCGCGCCAGAAAGAAACAGATGAAATAATTAATCAGCTAAACTTATTCCGGTTGTTGTCGATAGATTTTATATCTTCTTCAACCGGACAATAACGATGCCCAACTCCCTCTCCGTAAGAAATACTCTGCTGGTCTTATTATCGCTGATTACTGCATTCCTGCTGCTGACGGGCGGTATGGGAATGTATGCCTCGACCCACAACATCACCTCCTGGGCCTGGTTCGGCGCTATGTGGGGCGTCATGCTGGCGACTATCGCGCTGCTGGCTGTCGCCTGGCTGATGCTGCGTAATAATATTCTCAACCCGCTGGACAGCCTGGTTAAACAACTGGAGCGCCTGGCGACCGGCGATTTGTCGGCGACGGAAAGCCGCTACGCCAGCGCCGAGTTTAATCGCCTGCAGGCCGCGCTTGAGGGAATGCGCGTGGCGCTGAGCGAATCGGTAAAACGAGTACGTAAAGCCAGCTCGCAAATCGATACCGGCAGCCATAAGCTGGCGGCAGGCAATATGAACCTTGCCGTGCGCACCGAATCGACCGCCACTTCGCTGGAACAAACCGCCGCCAGCATAGAGCAGCTCACCGCGACGGTGAAACAGAACGCGGAAAACGCCGGTCAGGCGCATCAGCTGGCGAAACTGGTATCGGATACCGCCGATCGCGGCAGCGAAATGGTCTGCTACGTCATCGAGAAAATGCGCGATATCTCCGGTAGCTCCAACCGGATTGCCGATATCCTCGGCGTTATCGACGGCATTGCGTTCCAGACCAATATCCTGGCGCTGAACGCCTCGGTCGAAGCGGCGCGCGCAGGAGAGCAGGGACGGGGTTTTGCGGTGGTGGCGGGTGAAGTCCGTAACCTCGCCAGCCGGAGCGCTGAGGCGGCGAAAGAGATCCGCACGCTGATCGGCGATTCTCAGGCGCAGGTCCACGAAGGCAGCGACCTGGCGATGCAGGCGGGGGAAACGATGGATGAGATCGCCAACGAAGTGATGCAGATGACGACGCTGATGCGGGAAATCGCCAGCGCGTCGCAGGAGCAGAGCCGCGGCATTGAACAGGTGAATGTTGCAGTCAGCCAGATGGATGAGACGGCGCAGCAGAACGCGGCGTTAGTGCAGCAATCTTCCGCGGCCACCCGCTCGCTGGAAGAGCAGTCTCAGGCGTTAATCGAGGCGATGTCTGCATTTAAATTACAGACGGCTTAAGGGGAAATGCCGGATGGCTCCGGCCTACAACACACGGTCTGTAGGCCAGTTAAGCGTTAGCGCCATCCGGTCAGGTTTTACGCGTCGGGGAACTCACGAATAAAACGTTCTACGTCCTCAACCATATGGTCGTTGCCGACGAAGAACGAGCGGCGCTGATGCAGGCTCTCCGGAACAATGTCCAGGATACGCTCTTTCCCGTCGCTCGCTTTGCCGCCTGCCTGTTCCGCAAGAAACGCCATCGGGTTGCATTCATACAGCAGACGCAGCTTCCCTTCCGGGTGGCTGGCGGTGCTTGGGTAGAGATAAATTCCGCCTTTCAGCAGGTTGCGATGGAAGTCCGCCACCAGCGAACCAATGTAGCGCGAAGTGTACGGGCGGTTGGTGGACTTATCCTCTTCCTGGCAGAATTTAATGTACTTCTTCACGCCGTTCGGGAACTTGATGTAGTTACCTTCGTTGATCGAGTACGTTTTGCCCTTCTGCGGGAAGCGCATACGCTCCTGGCACAGGCAGAACACGCCCAGCGACGGATCGTAGGTGAAAGCGTGCACGCCGCAGCCGGTGGTGTAGACCAGCATGGTGGAAGAGCCATAAACCACGTAGCCCGCGGCAACCTGTTTGTTGCCCGGCTGGAGGAAATCTTCTTCCGTTACCGGCGTGCCGACCGGCGTGACCCGGCGATAGATAGAAAAAATCGTTCCGACAGAAACGTTAACATCGATGTTGGACGAACCATCCAGAGGATCCATCAGCACCACGTACTTCGCGTGTTCACAGCCTTCAAAGACGACGATCTCATCTTCTTCTTCAGAGGCGATGCCCGCGACGATATCGCGTGCCTTGAGCGCCGCTTTCAGTTTCTCGTTCGCGAACAGATCGAGCTTCTGTTGAACCTCGCCCTGCACGTTCTCAGCACCGCTGGCACCCAGGATATCGACCAGTCCGGCCTTATTGATATCACGGTGGATGATCTTGGCGCCCAGCTTTATTGCCGACAGCAAAGCAGTGAGCTCACCGGTTGCATGCGAGAACTCGTGCTGCTTTTCGACAATAAATTCACCTAACGTTTTCATAACACTTTCCCTGCAATTGATATGGAGTAAAGCGACCTTAACAATCTTAACAAATATTTCAGGGACTGCGCTCAGGTGAATCGCGCCAGCAAACTACGGATTATCCTGAAATGCGTTTCTCACCGGGCTGACATATGCGTAAAATGGCTCCCGGATTAAAAAAGGATAGTGACGTATGCGCATTCATATTTTGGGAATTTGTGGCACCTTCATGGGCGGTCTGGCGATGCTGGCGCGTTCGCTTGGTCATGAGGTAACGGGTTCGGACGCCAATGTATATCCGCCAATGAGTACCCTGCTTGAAAAGCAGGGCATTGACCTTATTCAGGGTTATGACGCCAGTCAGCTCGACCCGCAGCCCGATCTGGTGATTATCGGCAATGCCATGACCCGCGGTAATGCGTGCGTTGAGGCGGTGCTGGAAAAAAACATCCCGTACATGTCCGGGCCGCAGTGGCTGCACGATTTTGTGCTGCGCGACCGTTGGGTGCTGGCCGTGGCGGGAACGCACGGGAAAACCACCACCGCCGGGATGGCCGCCTGGATTCTGGAAGCCTGCGGCTACAAGCCAGGCTTTGTGATTGGCGGCGTGCCGGGCAACTTTGAGGTGTCGGCGCGTCTGGGCGAGAGCGATTTCTTCGTCATTGAGGCGGATGAATATGACTGCGCCTTCTTCGATAAGCGTTCTAAATTTGTTCACTACTGTCCGCGCACGCTGATCCTCAACAACCTTGAGTTCGATCATGCGGATATTTTTGACGACCTGAAGGCAATCCAGAAACAGTTCCACCATCTGGTGCGCATCGTGCCGGGCCAGGGGCGCATTATTTATCCGGAAAATGATATCAACCTGAAGCAGACGCTGGCGATGGGCTGCTGGAGCGAACAGGAGCTGGTGGGCGAGCAGGGACACTGGCAGGCGAAGAAGCTGAACGCCGACGCATCGGCGTGGGAAGTCTGGCTGGACGGCGAAAAGGTCGGCGAAGTGAAGTGGTCGCTGGTGGGCGAACACAACATGCACAATGGCCTGATGGCTATCGCCGCAGCGCGTCATGTTGGCGTACAGCCAGCCGATGCCGCGGCGGCGCTGGGATCGTTTATCAACGCCCGTCGCCGCCTGGAGCTGCGTGGCGAAGCGAACGGCGTTACGGTGTATGACGATTTCGCCCATCACCCGACGGCGATTCTGGCGACGCTGGCGGCATTACGCGGCAAAGTGGGCGGTACGGCGCGGATTATCGCGGTGCTGGAGCCGCGTTCCAACACCATGAAAATGGGGTTGTGCAAAGACGATCTGGCGCCGTCGCTGGGCCGCGCCGATGAGGTGTATCTGCTGCAACCGCCGCACATTCCGTGGCAGGTGGCGGAGGTCGCCGATGCCTGCGTTCAGCCTGCGCACTGGAGCGGCGACGTCGACGCGCTGGCGGAGATGGTGGTGAAAACGGCACAGCCTGGCGATCACATCCTGGTGATGAGCAACGGCGGGTTTGGCGGAATTCATCAGAAGCTGTTAGACGGTCTGGCGAAGAAATCCCAGGCTGGCGAGTAATAAAAATGCCCGGAGGCGCTGCGCTTTCCGGGCCTACATCACTATCCGCGCCATAGTTCTGTAGGCCGGATAAGGCGCATTGCGCCGCCATCCGGCATTGCCGACGCGCGAAATTACGCTTCGTTTTCCGCCAGTTCGCGCAGATACTGGAAAATCTGGCGTGCGGATTTCGGCGGCTTGTTCCCTTCTTTCTCTTTCTTCGCGTTGCGGATAAGCGAACGCAGCTGCTGACGGTCTGCGTTCGGCCACAGGTTCAGCACTTCCGCTATCGCCTCATCCCCGTCGACGAGCAGGCGATCGCGCATTTGCTCCAGCTTATGGAACAGCACGACCTGCTGGTTATGACGGTTTTTCAGCTTGTCCAGCGCCTGACGGATGGGTTCAACGTCACGCTGGCGCAACATTTTACCAATCAGCTGCAGCTGACGGCGGCGGCCTTCCATTTTAATACGCTGCGCCAGCTCAATTGCGGCGCGCAGATCCGGATCCAGCGGGATTTTATCCAGCGCGTTTTTACCCAGATCGACAATCTCTGCGCCCAGGCGCTTCAGCTCCTCGGCATCACGTTTAATTTCACTTTTGCTGACCCAGATAATTTCATCATCTTCGTCTTCGTTTTCATCACCGGGCACGTCGTCGAGCCAGTCTTCGGGCTGCTTTGTCATCTCAGGCTCCTTAAAAAAAGAGGCTAATGTTACCAGTTAAGATGCGCACTGAAAAACGGTTCTCTGTTAGACTTCAAAGAAACTCTCACTACATTATGGCATTTGCAATGAAAGTAATCTCACAAGTTGAAGCGCAGCGTAAGAGCCTGGAAGAAGCAGTCTCGACGGCGCTGGAGTTAGCCTCAGGCAAATCGGACGGGGCGGAAGTATCGGTTAGCAAGACCACCGGCATCAGCGTAAGCACCCGCTATGGTGAAGTGGAGAATGTTGAATTTAACAGCGATGGCGCCTTAGGCATCACCGTTTACCATCAGAACCGCAAAGGCAGCGCGTCATCGACGGACTTAAGCCCGCAGGCTATCGCCCGCACCGTGCAGGCAGCGCTGGACATAGCGCGCTATACCTCGCCAGACCCGTGCGCGGGCGTGGCTGATAAAGAACTGCTGGCCTTTGACGCGCCGGATCTCGACCTGTTCCATCCGGCGGAAATCTCCCCGGACGAGGCCATTGAACTGGCCGCGCGTGCCGAGCAGGCATCATTACAGGCGGATAAACGCATTACCAATACCGAAGGCGGCAGCTTTAACAGCCACTATGGCATTAAAGTGTTCGGCAACAGCCACGGTATGTTGCAGGGCTATTGTTCCAGCCGTCACTCGCTGTCCAGCTGCGTGATTGCCGAAGAGAATGGCGATATGGAACGCGACTACGCTTATACCATTGGCCGCGCGCTGGGCGATCTGCAATCGCCGGAGTGGGTCGGCGCCGAGTGCGCTCGCCGCACGTTATCGCGCCTTGCGCCGCGTAAGCTTTCGACGATGAAAGCGCCGGTCATTTTCGCTAATGAAGTGGCGACCGGGCTGTTTGGTCATCTGGTTGGCGCAATTGCCGGCGGCTCTGTTTATCGTAAATCGACGTTCCTGCTGGATTCGCTGGGCAAACAAATACTGCCTGAGTGGCTGACCATCGAAGAACATCCGCATCTGCGCAAAGGGCTGGCTTCCTCGCCGTTCGACAGCGAAGGCGTGCGTACCGAACGGCGTGACATCGTTAAAGACGGCGTGCTGACCCAGTGGCTGCTGACCAACTATTCGGCGCGCAAGCTGGGACTAAAAAGCACCGGCCACGCGGGCGGCATTCACAACTGGCGTATTGCCGGGCAGGGGCTGAGCTTTGAGCAGATGCTGAAAGAGATGGGTACCGGTCTGGTGGTCACCGAACTGATGGGCCAGGGCGTAAGCGGCATTACCGGGGATTACTCGCGCGGCGCGGCTGGCTTCTGGGTCGAAAACGGCGAAATTCAGTATCCGGTTAGCGAAATTACCATCGCCGGGAACTTAAAAGAGATGTGGCGCAATATCGTGACCGTGGGCAACGATATTGAAACCCGCAGCAATATCCAGTGTGGTTCCGTTCTTCTGCCGGAGATGAAGATCGCCGGTCAATAAGCTTCGCTCTGCGTTAAACGTAAAACGTTTATCCCCTTGATACTGTCGGTATCAGGGGGGAAGCGTTATAAAAGGATTTGTGGATGTTTGATTCCACAGGCTCTGGCATAGCGGGCGATGGTTTCCAGGCTGGCCCTGACAATATTGGCCTCCATTCTGGATACCGTCGGTGGCGTGACGCCCATTCTCTCTGCAACCTGTGCGCGGGTTAAGCCAGCATGATTGCGCCATTCTGCGAGCATAGCCTGCAGACGCGCTTTACGTTCTTCTGCTTCCATTGCAGCCTGTACCTCAGGACTGGACAGAAGGTCTGTTCTGACCTCGTCCCAGGCGACACTTTTAGTTTTCTTCATTGAGCATCTCCTCCAGCCTTGTGAAGGCTAACAGCATTTCGTGTTCCGGCGTTTTCTGCGTTTTTTTAATAAAGACCCGCAGCAGGTAGATCCTTTTACCTTTCTGATAAACATACAGGCCCCGGGCGATCCCGATCCCCATAGTGCGTATTTCAAACAGTCCCGCGCCGAGGGGCTTACTGTCCGGTTCCCGAAGCACTGTGGGGTTCGCTTTTAACTTATCGATCAGGCGGATCATTTTAGCCTGAACAATGGGCGGCAGCTCGGCTAATTCTTTGGCGACGTCGACATGCAATATAACGGTGAACATGGCCTCTCCCTGAATAAATATTAGCATAAAAGCTAAATTAGCTTATAGGCTAATTTCTCTCTCTTCCCTGCGAATGGCGCTGTAAATTTCCTCTATCCTGAAGCATCGTCGCTATTTCTGTCTCAGAAAGTGACGATCTCTGCGTAGCGCTTTGCAAGAATTCGTCATAACGCTTTCTGATATCACCCGCAAAAATCGTTTGTTGTTCACAGTTCTGTGTTTTCTTCCATGTTGCAGACAAGGCAAAAAGACCTTAATAACCGTGAAGGTAATCACATTTTTCCGTCGATAACGCCTCAAAACCGCCTTTTTTGCGGCACAGATCACTATTGCCACTCGCCTTTCCACTTCGAAGTGGAAAACAACTCGCTACAAACTTTTTACCCTCATCGTTAGTTTTAACTCAGAGCCATTAACGGGGTAAGACGAGTGAATAACGGAGCAGTAATGAACGACATGGGTGAACAGGCGGCGCAGCCTGGTGAACTGGCCGATCGCATGCTGGCGCAGGTTTATGCGTTACTGCGTGAACATCACATCATTCCCAACGCCGTACAGGAACAAATGCTGACGTCTCATGTTCGCGCCATGGCGCACCGGTCGCTGACCGGCGAGCCTTTGCCGGAAGTGGATGCCAGTTTATTTGATGAAATATCCGCCGAATCAATGGCGCTTGCCCGCGACGTGGTCGCAGCGTTTGGCAATCTTCCCGAGGAAGAGGCCTGGCTGCTGTCGGTCCACTTTGAAGTCGCGAAAGATAATCTTTAAGGAGCGAAAAATGGAACAAATTACCGTTGTGATTGGCGATCGTCTGGGAAAAGGCCAGAAAGTGGCGGCAGGCGTCGAAAAAGCGGGCGGCCGTGCGGTTGTGGTGCCGGGCGTGGCGGCGGATATGAAGCTGGGTGATGTGATGAAGGCGGAAAACGCCACCTTCGGCATCTCTTTCTGCGGCAGCGGCGGCGCAGGAGCGATCACCGCGCAAAACAAACACGGCTACAAGGCGAAATACGGCATGCGTTCGGTAGACGAAGGCGTGACGGCGATCAACGAAGGCTGCAACGTGCTGGGCTTCGGTTTTATGGATAAAGAAGAGCTCGGCGAACGTCTGGTACAGGCGTGGCAGAAAAAATACGGCGCCTGAGTATGAAAGAACAATTCACCACGACGGTGAGAGTGACCGGCAAGGGCGAAGCCAAAGCGCGCGCCTTTGCCGATGCCCTGAACCACGTTCAGGCCGCGGTGATGAAGGCATCGCCGCATATTTTACTGCGTATTGAGCCACAGGATGTGCAGGTTGTTCAGGCGCGTGAAGCGGTGCGTAAAGAAGCATTTTTGTTTTTCTTTTTGCGCCGGGAAAGACACACGTACAGCGTGGAGCTGGACGTGACCGTGAACGTGACAGCCATCAATCTGGACAAGGTGGATTTCGTCTCGCAACGCTGATTCTTGTTAAGAAGGCATAACTATGTTCCTGATAATTTTAATAAAATCGCTCATCATCGGCGGCCTCGTCGGCGTAGGTGTGGGGGCCGGGGCTGCACGCATGTTTCATGCGCCTACCACTCAGGGGATGGGCGCGTTTCGCACACTGGGAGAGCTGAACTCCTGCGAAGGGGACCCCGCTTCTCACTTCTCCTTTGGCCTGGGCTTCTTCTTCAACGCCTGGGCGTCTTCCGTTGCGGCGGGCTCGTTCACCCAGGACGTCGACCACCGCATCATCCCTAACTGGGGGGCGGCGGCGCTGATGGTGAAAAACCGTAACGTCGGTGAGACGCTGCACGATCCGAAAAAGATGGCGATTGCCTGCGGCATCATCGGCATGATTGTCGTTACCTTCCTCAACCTGACCGCCTCCTCGGTGCCGGAAGCCCTTCAGGTCACCGCCGTGAAGGTGCTGGTGCCAGCGGCTAACCTGCTGGTGAACACCGTGATGCCGGTCATTTTCTGGCTGGCGGCAATCGACGCCGGTAAGAAATCGGGCTTCTGGGCCACCGTATTCGGCGGCGCGGCGCAGCTGATCATGGGTAACGCCGTACCGGGTCTGGTGCTTGGCATCCTGATCGGCAAAGGCGTGGAAGAGAGCGGCTGGAACCACGTGACCAAAGTGATGATGGTCGCCATCGTGCTGCTGTTCGTACTGGGCGGCTTCTTCCGCGGCTTCGACATGAAGATGATCGAATCCTTCCACATGACCGTGCCGAACTGGCTCGAACTGATCCACAACTCGCTTAGCGGCAAATAACGGAGGCCACAATGGAACAGAATAAAGGTTTTTGGTTTGCCGACTGGTCGTTCCCGATCTTCGTTGGCCTGCTCTCCTCCGGCGTGTTTGCCGGGACGCATATGTACTACCTGTACGGCATCGGCGCGTTCAACGAAGTGGCCTTTGTGGCGATGCTGAAGGCGGGGATTGATACCGGCTCCTACGGCGCGGTCGCCGCGTTTGGCGCCAGCTTCCTGTTTGCCCGCATCATCGAAGGCTCGCTGGTGGGGATTCTGGATATCGGCGGCGCCATTCAGACCGGTATCGGCCTCGGCGTGCCGGCGCTGCTGCTCGGCGCGGGCATTGTTTTCCCGGTAGAGAACTTTATCGCTTCGCTGGCGACGGGTCTGGCGCTTGGTCTGGCGATTGGCTACATCATTATCCTGGCGCGTAAGTTCACCATCAACCAGAGCGACTCCACCTATGGCGCCGACGTTATGATGGGCGCCGGTAACGCCTCCGGTCGTTTCCTCGGGCCGTTGATTATCCTCAGCGCCATGACTGCCTCGATTCCGATTGGCGTGGGTTCGCTGCTGGGCGCTCTGCTGTTTTACATCTGGCAGAAGCCGATCACCGGCGGCGCGATCCTCGGCGCGATGATTTTAGGTTCCATCTTCCCGATTGCGATTAGCTAACCGCCCGATGGCGCTGCGCTTATCAGGCCTTGTATTATCCCTTCAGTGCAGGGAGAACCGGCCAGTTCTCTCTGCCATGCGGTCCGCATGCCGTATCAGGCCTCAGGCTAATAACCTGTGACGTAGATTTATGCAGCGGACCGCCGTTCTCCACAAGTGACAAACCGGACAGTATCATGGACCGGTTTTCCCGGTAATCCGCATTCACAAGGCTGGTCTCACTATGGAACAGGAACTTCATTTTATCGGTATCGATGTCTCTAAAGCTAAGCTGGATGTCGATGTGTTGCGGCCTGATGGCCGTCACCGCAGCAAAAAATTTGCCAACACCCCGAAGGGCCACGACGAACTTCTCCGCTGGCTCAGCGGTCATCGCGTGGCACCGGCACATATCTGCATGGAAGCCACCAGTACGTATATGGAAGACGTTGCCGCTCATCTCAGTGATGCCGGTTACACCGTCTCCGTCATCAACCCCGCCCTGGGTAAAGCCTTTGCACAGAGTGAAGGTCTGCGCAGCAAAACCGATGCAGTGGATGCCCGTATGCTGGCAGAGTTCTGTCGTCAGAAGCGCCCTCCGGCGTGGGAAGCCCCGCATCCGGTTGAACGGGCCCTGCGGGCTCTGGTGCTGCGCCATCAGTCGCTGACGGACATGCACACGCAGGAGCTGAACCGCCTGGAGACAGCGCGTGAGGTGCAGCGTCCGAGTATAGACGCCCATCTGCTGTGGCTTCATGCCGAACTTAAGCGCATCGAAAAGCAGATAAAGGACCTGACGGATGATGACCCGGATATGAAGCACCGCAGGAAGCTGCTGGAAAGTATCCCGGGCATCGGGGAGAAAACGTCCGCGGTATTACTGGCTTATACCGGTCTGAAGGAGCGCTTCACCCATGCCAGGCAGTTCGCCGCTTTTGCGGGTCTGACGCCGCGGCGGTATGAATCAGGCAGCAGTGTGAACAGGGCCAGCCGGATGAGTAAAGCCGGACATGCGTCGCTTCGCAGGGCGCTGTATATGCCTGCGATGGTGGCGGTAAGTAAAACGGAATGGGGAAGAGCGTTCCGTGACCGTCTGGCAGGGAACGGTAAAAAAGGGAAAGTGATAATCGGTGCGATGATGCGCAAGCTGGCGCAGGTGGCGTACGGTGTTCTGAAGTCAGGCGTGCCGTTCGATGCGTCCCGGCATAATCCGGTAGCAGCGTAAAATATGGTGGAAGGGATGAAAAAACAGCGCCTGACGGCGCTGTGACTGGTATGCCTGCAATCCGGTAAGGCGGAAAATAAAAAAGCTTGCAGGCGATAACAGTATCTACGGGTAAGCGCAACTTTGTAAGCCGGATAAGGCGGTAACGCCGCCATCCGGCACATCATCCCGGCGGACGTGGAAGCGTCCGCTCAAACAGGAGAGAGATATGTTTGATTTACTCCTGCGCCATGCGCGTCTGGTTGACGAAACGATCTGCGATATTGCGATTAAAGGCGGCAAAATTGCCGTGCTGGGCAGGACTGATGAACCGGCGGTAAAAACGCTCGATTTACGCGGCGAATGTTACGTCAGCGCCGGATGGATTGATTCCCACGTGCACTGCTATCCGAAATCGCCCATTTATCATGACGAGCCGGACAGCGTCGGCATCGCGACCGGCGTGACCACCGTGGTGGATGCAGGCAGTACCGGCGCCGATGATATTGACGAGTTCTACACCCTCACCCGCGATGCGGCGACTGAGGTGTATGCGCTGCTGAATATCTCCCGCGTCGGGCTGATCGCGCAGAACGAACTGGCGAACATGGCCAATATCGACGCCGATGCGGTGAAGCAGGCGGTGAAGCGCCACCCGGACTTTATCGTTGGCCTGAAGGCGCGGATGAGCAGCAGCGTGGTCGGTGAAAACGGCATCACGCCGCTGGATCGCGCTAAAGCGATGCAGCAGGAGAACGGCGAACTGCCGCTGATGGTCCACATCGGCAATAACCCGCCGGATCTCGATGAGATCGCCGAACGCCTGAGCGCGGGCGACATCATTACCCATTGCTACAACGGCAAACCGAATCGCATTTTAACGCCGGAAGGCGAACTGCGCGCGTCGATCACCCGGGCGCTGCAGCGCGGAGTGCGTCTCGACGTCGGTCATGGCACCGCCAGCCTGAGCTTTGCGGTGGCGAAGCGCGCGATCGGCGCAGGCATTCTGCCGCACACCATCAGCTCGGATATCTACTGCCGCAACCGCATCAGCGGTCCGGTGCATTCGCTGGCTAACGTAATGTCGAAATTTCTCGCCATCGGCATGACGCTGCCGCAGGTCATCGACTGTGTGACCGCCAATGCCGCCGACAGCCTGCGGCTGAAAACCAAAGGCCGCCTCCAGCCGGGGATGGACGCCGATTTAACCCTCTTTACGCTTAAACGCCAGCCAACCGTGCTGGTGGATGCTGAAAACGACAGCTTACAGGCTGAGAAGCTGCTGGTGCCGCTTGCCGCGATTCGCGCGGGCAAGGGCTATATGACCGAACAAGGGAGCGCGGAATATGCCTTCGATTTTTGAGAAATACAATTTAAAACAGGTAATTAATACATCTGGCCGCATGACGGCGCTGGGCGTTTCCACGCCGCGTCCGGAAGTGGTGGAAGCGGCGATGGCCGGAATGAACCAGTATTTTGAGATGAAAGATCTGGTCAACAAAACCGGCGAATACATCGCGAAGCTGCTGGATGTGGAGGGCGCGACGGTGGTTTCCTGCGCGTCAGCGGGCATTGCCCAGTCGGTGGCCGCGGTTCTGGTGCAGGACAGCGACTGGCTGCTGGAAAATCTGCACGTCACGCCAGTTGAAAATAACGAAATCGTGCTGCCAAAAGGCCACAACGTTAACTTTGGCGCGCCGGTCGGCACGATGGTGGCGCTGGGCGGCGGTAAGCTGGTGGAAGCAGGCTACGCCAATGAATGCTCGGCAGCCCATCTGGCGGCGGCGATTACGCCGCGTACCGCGGCCATCCTCTATATCAAATCACACCACTGCGTACAGAAAAGCATGCTCAGCGTTGAACAGGCGGTCGTGGTCGCGCGCAAACACAACCTGCCGCTGATTGTTGATGCGGCGGCGGAGGAAGATTTGCAGTGCTACTACCGCGCCGGCGCGTCGCTGGTTATCTACAGCGGCGCGAAGGCCATCGAAGGGCCGACCAGCGGACTGGTGATTGGCAAAACCCAGTATGTGGAGTGGGTGAAGCGCCAGTCGGCGGGCATTGGCCGGGCGATGAAGGTCGGTAAAGAGGGGATTCTCGGCCTGACCTGCGCCATCGAACACTATCTCAGCGCGCAAAAAGAGAGCGGGGCGGAGATGGTGGAAAAAATGACGCCGTTTATCGACACCCTGAACACCTTCAACGGCGTGAGCGCCCGCGTGGTGTGGGACAGCGCCGGACGCGATATCGCACGTGCGGAGATTAAGTTTGATGAAGCGGTAACCGGCATCGCCACCAGCGATCTGGTGGAGGCGCTCAAACAGGGCGAATACGCGATTTACTTCCGCGGGTACAAAGCCAACGAAGGGATTATTGAAGCGGACGTACGCAGCGTAGACCGCGCGCAGCTGGAGATTGTGGCGCGCCGTATCAACGAAGTGATTAACCAGGAGAAAAAAGCATGAAACTGACCCCGAACTTTTACCGCGATCGCGTCTGCCTGAACGTACTGGCAGGCTCGAAAGAGAACGCTCGTGAAATTTATGAGGCGGCTGAAGGTCATGTGCTGGTCGGCGTGCTTTCGAAAAATTATCCGGACGTCGACAGCGCCGTGGCCGATATGCGTGAGTATGCGCAACTGATCGATAACGCGCTGTCGGTAGGGCTGGGGGCGGGCGATCCGAACCAGTCGGCGATGGTCAGCGAGATCTCACGTCAGGTGCAGCCGCAGCACGTCAACCAGGTCTTTACCGGCGTGGCGACCAGCCGCGCGCTGCTGGGGCAGGGTGAAACGGTGGTCAACGGTCTGGTGTCGCCTACCGGCACGCCGGGGATGGTGAAGATTTCTACCGGACCGCTGAGCAGCAAAGCCGCGGACGGGATCGTACCGGTTGAGACGGCTATCGCGCTGCTTAAGGATATGGGCGGCAGCTCGATCAAATACTTCCCGATGGGCGGTCTGAAAAGCCGTGACGAGTTTAAAGCAGTAGCGGAAGCCTGCGCGCGTCATGACTTCTGGCTGGAGCCGACGGGCGGTATCGATCTGGATAATTATGCCGAGATTTTGCAGATTGCGCTGGATGCCGGCGTGAGCAAAATCATTCCTCACATTTATAGTTCAATTATTGATAAGGTGAGTGGTAATACCCGTCCGGACGATGTGCGCCAGCTGCTGGCGCTCACCCGGACGTGCATCGGCTAAAAAAACGAGGAGAGTGACGTGCGATTCCCCAACCAACGTTTAGCGCAACTGTTCGCAATGCTGCAAAACGAGACGCTGCCGCAGGATGAGCTGGCGCAGCGGTTGTCGGTCTCCACGCGCACTGTTCGCGCCGATATCTCTGCGCTCAACGCCCTGCTTACCGGGCACGGCGCGCAGTTTATCCTGAGCCGGGGCAACGGTTATCAGCTCAGAATCGACGACCCGGCCAGTTTTAAGTCTCTGCAAACGCAGCAGCCCAGCATGCTGCGTATTCCGCGCTCCAGCCAGGAGCGGGTGCACTATCTGATGGTACGCTTCCTGACCTCCGCGTTCTCCATCAAGCTGGAAGATTTAGCTGATGAATGGTTCGTCAGCCGGGCGACGCTGCAAAACGACATGGCGGAAGTACGCGAATGGCTGCAGCGTTACCATCTGACGCTGGAAACCCGTCCGCGTCACGGCATGAAGCTGTTCGGCAGCGAAATGGCGATCCGCGCCTGTCTGACCGATCTTCTGTGGACGCTGGCGCAGCAGGACCCGACGAATCCGCTGGTGACGGAAGAAGCGCTGTATGCCGGCGTGCCGTCACAGCTACAGCCGATTCTGCAGGACATTTTTACCCGCTTTCATATTCGCCTGACCGACGAAGGCGAGCTGTTTCTGCGTCTGTACTGCGCCGTCGCGGTACGTCGTATCAGCGAAGGCTTTCCGCTGTCGGAATTTGCCAGCGAAGAGGTGGAAGAGAATGTGTGCCTGGCGGCGCGCGAGATCGCCGCGGTGCTACAGCGTCTGGCGAATCATCCCCTTTCGCTATCGGAAGTGAACTGGCTGAAGGTGCATATCGCCGCCCGCCAGGTGCAGGAGATTGCGCCGAGCGCGATCAACGCCGATGACGAAGAGGCGCTGGTGAACTACATCCTGCAATTTATTAATACCCAGTACAATTACAACCTGTTGAATGACGAACAGCTGCGGGCGGATCTGCTCACCCATATCAAAACGATGATCACCCGGGTGCGTTACCAGATCATGATCCCCAATCCGCTGTTAGAAAATATCAAACAGCACTACCCGATGGCCTGGGACATGACCCTGGCGGCGGTATCCAGTTGGGGAAAATACACGCCGTATACCATCAGCGAAAATGAGATCGGTTTTCTGGTCTTGCATATTGGCGTCGGGCTTGAGCGTAGTTACAACATCGGCTACCAGCGGCAGCCGAAAGTGCTGCTGGTGTGCGATGCGGGCAATGCGATGGTGCGAATGATTGAGGCGGTGCTGGCGCGTAAATATCCGCAGATTGAGATTGTACGGACGCTGACCCTGCGCGACTATGAGCAGCGCGAGAGCATCGCTGAGGATTTCGTGATTTCCACCGCGCGGATTGGCGAAAAAGACAAGCCGGTGGTGCAGATTGCGCCGTTTCCTACCGACTACCAGCTCGAGCAGATTGGCAAGCTGGTGCTGGTAGACAGAACCCGGCCGTGGATGCTGAATAAATATTTTGATGCCGCCCATTTTCGCATTATCGACGGCGAGATGGAGAGGCAGACGCTGTTTAAAACGCTGTGCGATCAGCTGCACAGCGAAGATTTTGTCGACGCGGAGTTTCTCGACTCGGTGATTGAGCGTGAAGCCATTGTCAGCACCCTGCTTGGCGACAGCATCGCGCTGCCCCACGCCCTCGGTCTGCTGGCGAAAAAAACGGTGGTCTATACCGTCCTTGCGCCGCAGGGCATTGCCTGGGGCGACGAAACCGCCCACGTGATCTTTTTACTCGCCATCAGCAAAAGCGAATACGAAGAAGCGATGGCGATCTACGATATTTTCGTTACCTTCCTGCGCGAGCGCACCATGACGCGACTGTGCGCCTGCCAGAATTTCGCCGAATTTAAAGCGGTGGCGATGGAGTGCGTGAGCCGTTTTTGAGAGGCGTTTTCCAGCAACGCCCTGACAGAAGCCGTTCGTCTGCTATTTCATAAACAGGCTTGTTAACGCAGGTGATGCACTACCTGATTACTGCTGCCGCGCCAGATAAGCGCCGGGTCTTTCAGATCCTGCACAAACTTGCCGTCAACCAGCACGTTGATCAGATCCACCACCTGCATTTGCGCGGCGTTGAGTTCGTCGATCTTATAGCCGGTCCATACCCAGATATCTTTGCCGGGGCACTCAGCGCGAATGCGCTGCACCAGCTTCAGAATATCCGGCACGTTCTGCGGATGCAGCGGATCGCCGCCGGAAAGGGAGATCCCCTGGCGATGGATGCGCGTATCGTTCAGATCGTTAACGATCTGGTCTTCCATCTCTTTGGTAAACGGCTGGCCGGAGTTCAGCCGCCAGGTGCTTTTGTTGTAGCAGCCGGGGCATTCGTGGACGCACCCTGACACAAACAGGGTGCAGCGGGTGCCGGGGCCGTTGACGATGTCGACGGGGTAGTACTGATGGTATTGCATAGCGAATGTCCAGAAAGAACGCAGGCCGAACAGGGGGCCTGCACCGTCTTGTCATGCCTGATGGCGACGCGATGGCGTCTTATCAGGCCTACGCAGGCAAAAGGTGGCAAACGAAAGCGTAGGCCCGGTAAGCGCAGCGCCACCGGGCATCAACGTGGCAGAGGATTAACCGATCTGCCCATTGCCTAAATGCTTAACGCGGCGCTTCACCTCTTCCTGCTTGCCGGCGTTAAACGGACGCGCGTCGGGGCTGCCCAGATAACCGCAAACGCGGCGGGTGACCGAGACGCGCGAGGCGTCGTGGTTGCCGCATTTCGGGCAGGTGAAGCCTTTGCTGGTGCACTCGAACTCACCGGTAAAACCACACTCGTAGCACTCGTCGATTGGCGTGTTGGTGCCATAGTACGGCACGTGCTGGTAGCTGTAATCCCAGACGTCTTCCAGCGCTTTCAGGTTGTGCTGAATGTTCGGGTATTCGCCGTAGCAAATAAAGCCACCGCTCGCCAGCGGCGGGTAGGGCGCTTCGAAATCGATCTTGTCGTACGGGTTCACCTTCTTCTCCACGTCGAGGTGGAAGCTGTTGGTGTAATAGCCTTTATCGGTTACCCCCGGCACCACGCCAAACTCGGCGGTATCCAGACGGCAGAAACGGTCACAAAGGTTTTCGCTCGGCGTGCTGTACAGGCTGAAGCCATAGCCAGTTTCTTCTTTCCACTGATCCACCGCCTGACGCAGACGCTCAACGATCGCGATACCTTTGGCGCGCAGCGCTTCGCTGTCATACATATGTTCGCCGCCAAACAGCGCGTTGATGGTTTCATGAATACCGATATAGCCCAGCGATATGGATGCACGGCCGTTTTTGAAGATCTCCGCCACATCGTCGTCGGCTTTCAGACGCACGCCGCAGGCGCCTTCCATATAGAGGATGGGCGCGACGCGCGCTTTCACCCCTTCCAGGCGGGCGATACGGGTCATCAGCGCCTTGCGCGCCAGCGCCAGCCGCTCATCCAGCAGCTTCCAGAACGTCGCTTCGTCGCCTTTCGCTTCCAGCGCGATGCGCGGCAGGTTGAGGCTGATAACGCCGAGGTTGTTGCGTCCGTCATGCACCTGCTCGCCGTTTTCGTTCTCCCACACGCCGAGGAAGCTGCGGCAGCCCATCGGCGTCTTGAACGAACCGGTCACTTTCACCACCTGATCGTAGTTGAGAATGTCCGGATACATGCGCTTGCTCGCGCACTCCAGCGCCAGCTGTTTAATGTCGTAATTCGGATCGCCAAACTTGTGGTTCAGGCCGTCGCGAATGGCAAACACCAGCTTCGGGAAGACGGCGGTTTTACGGTTTTTACCAAGGCCCGCGATACGGTTACGCAGAATCGACTGCTGAATCAGGCGCGATTCCCAGCTGGTGCCCAGCCCGAAGCCAAAGGTCACGAACGGCGTCTGGCCGTTGGCGGTGTGCAGGGTATTCACTTCGTATTCCAGAGACTGGAAGGCGTCGTAGCACTCTTTCTCGGTACGGGAGCGCGCGTAGCCGTCGGCATCCGGAATCTGCCATTCATCGGCGGTTTTACGGTGCTTATTGAAGCTGGCGGTGACAAACGGCGCCAGCACTTCATCAATACGGTTAATGGTGGTGCCGCCATAAATATGGCTGGCGACCTGGGCGATGATTTGCGCGGTGACTGCCGTGGCGGTGGAGATGGATTTCGGCGGCTCAATCTCCGCGTTGCCCATCTTAAAGCCCTGAGTCAACATGCCTTTCAGATCGATCAGCATACAGTTGAACATCGGGAAGAACGGCGAGTAGTCGAGATCGTGATAGTGAATATCGCCGCGCTCGTGCGCCTGCACCACGTCGCGCGGCAGCAGGTGCTGACGGGCGTAGTGTTTTGCCACGATACCGGCCAGCAGGTCGCGCTGGGTCGGAATCACTTTACTGTCTTTGTTGGCGTTTTCATTGAGCAGCGCGGAGTTGGTTTGCTCCACCAGGCCCCGGATCTCCTGATTCAGACGACCGCGCTTCTCGCGCTGAATATCGCGATCGTGGCGATATTCTATATAAGCGCGCGCAAGCTGCTTATACGGTCCGGACATCAGCTGGTTCTCAACCGCAGTCTGGATCTCATTGATATCGACCTGACTGCGTTCATTCATCTGGCTGCTGACGACTTCTGCGACGGTGGCGCAGTAATCTGCGTCATCGACTCCCGCTGCTTTAGCTGCACGCAGAATGGCTTCCTGGATGCGCTCTGATTTAAACGGCACTTTACAGCCATCTCGTTTCATCACATGCGGTGTCATGATCACTCCATATTTATAAGAACAGGTTATCCACAAAGGCCGGGGAAGCCGCGACGTGTTTATTCATCTCTCTATCCAATGACTTCCCGCAATCCGCACCCATGTTATCCACAATGCCACCCTGATTCGGCGTGTTGTAGTTGTAGCAATTGTAGTCGATTAATACAACATGTTGGGGCGGCGTGCATTTTAAATTCTATATGTAGTGATTTGCATCAAAAGTGTTTGAAGTTTTATTGATGTAGCGCAAAGTAAAAATCAGAGCGTACAGATGACGGGCACTGGCGGGATTGTAAATTCTTTCGGGAAAATTCTGATTAATTATTCAACAAAAACAGGTGGTTCAAGAGGTCAGAAGGATTCAGCCCGGCAATTAAACCTTCACCGGGCAAATAATGCGCGGCAGAATTACGTCCGCAGCCACCAGATCGCTTCAAACGGGCGCAGCGTCATCGCCGTCGGCTGCGGCGACGTCTCCTCGTAGTTATGCACTAACAGCCGCCACGCTCCCGGGCTTTGCTCTGGCTGCCAGCGCTGGCATTCACCGCTCAGGTTGGCTACTACCAGCAGCGTCTGCCCCTGCCATTGCCGACGATAGCACCACAGGTGCGGGCTGTCCGGCAGCAGATCCTGATAGTCGCCCCAGCTCAGCACCGGTTCTGCTTTGCGCAGCGCGATGAGCCGCTGGTAGGTGTAAAACACCGAGTCAGGATCTTCAAGCGCCGCCGCCACGTTGATGTCGGGGTAGTTATCGCACAGTTTTATCCACGGTTCGCCGGTGGTGAAACCGGCGTTTTCACTCTTGTCCCACTGCATCGGCGTGCGGCCGTTATCGCGCGATTTACTCGCCAGAATGGCGAGTAACGTATCCGCATCGCCTCCCTGCGCGCGCATTGCCGCGAACATATTGTGGCTCTCGACGTCACGGTAGTCGGTAATCTGCGAGAAATGCGGATTGGTCATACCGATCTCCTCGCCCTGGTAGATGTACGGCGTTCCCTGCATACCGTGCAGCGCCATCGCCAGCATTTTAGCGGCCGGAACCCGGTATTCGCCTTCGTCGCCAAAGCGCGAAACGATGCGCGGCTGGTCGTGGTTACACCAGAACAGCGCGTTCCACGCCACGTTATGCATCCCCTGCTGCCAGTGGCGAAACAACGCTTTCAGCGCTAAAAAGTCGGGCTTTGCCAGCGTCCACTTTTCGCCGCCGGGATAATCGACCTTCAGATGGTGAAAGTTAAAGGTCATCGACAGTTCGCTGCCGGTAAGCGACGCGTAGCGCTGACAGTGTTCCAGGGTGGTGGAAGACATCTCGCCGACGGTCATCAGGTTGCGCGGCGTAAAAACGTCGCGGTTCATCTCATGCAGAAACTCATGGGCGCGGGGGCCGTCGGTATAAAAACGGCGGCCATCGCCGTCGGGGTCGTCAGGAAAGCGCTGATCTTTGGCGATCAGGTTCACGACGTCCAGTCGCAGGCCGTCCACGCCGCGATCCGCCCAGAACTCGCACACTTTTTTCAGTTCGGCGCGCACCGCCGGGTTCTCCCAGTTCAGATCCGCCTGCTCCGGCGCGAAAAGGTGCAGATAATATTGCCCGCTCTGCGCGTGCCAGCGCCAGGCGCTGCCGCCAAATTTGGAGCACCAGTTGTTCGGCGGCTGGTCGGGTTCGCCGTCGCGCCAGATATAAAACGCGCGATAGGGACTGTTTCTCTCCTGCGCCGCGTGAAACCACGGGTGCTGGGTGGAGGTGTGGTTAAACACCATGTCGAGGATAATGCGGATGCCGCGCGCTTTGGCCTGGGCAACCAGCTCGTCGAAGTCGTCGAGCGTGCCGTAGGCCGGGTCGATAGCGGTATAACTGGCGACGTCGTAGCCGTTATCGACCTGCGGCGAGATATAGAACGGCGTCAGCCAGATGGCGTCCACGCCCAGCTTTTGCAGGTAGTTGAGACGCAGGGTCACGCCGCGCAGATCGCCGGTGCCGCTGCCGGTCGTATCCTGAAAACTCCTGGGATAGATCTGGTAGATAACGCCGTTTTGCCACCAGTGGGGAAGAGTGGTCATAGTAAATTCCTGGTTATGCGCGGGGCGCTGCTGCGCCCCGAAAAGAGTCAAACAATCTGTAAGGTGCCCTGACGGAATTTCCGCTGATAAACGAACGAGGTCAGGACGATCGGAATAACAATGGCGATGGCCATCGCGACGGCGTACACCTGCCAGAACGAGGGCTGTATCGAGAGAATGCCCGGCAGGCCGCCAACGCCAATCCCGTTGGCCATCACGCCGTTCAGGCCGCACAGCAGACCGGCAAGGCCGGAGCCGATCATCGCGCAGAGCATCGGGAAGCGATATTTCAGGTTGATGCCGTACATGGCCGGTTCCGTAACGCCCAGGTAGGCGGAAATGGCGGCGGGCACCGAGATTTCGCGTTCGTTATGTTTGCGGCTGGCGATAATTATGCCCACCACGGCGGAGGCCTGGGCGATATTAGACAGCGCAATCAGCGGCCAGACCGGCGTGCCGTTCATGCTCTGGATCATCTGCATATCGATGGCGAGCGTCGTCTGATGCACGCCGGTTATCACCAGCGGGGCGTAAAGGAAGCCGAACAGCGCGGCGCCCACCGGCGCGAAGCTGCCGGTCATCAGATGGCGTACCGCGAACGCCACGCCGTCGCCGATCATCCGGCCAAACGGGCCGATCAGCGCATGGGCCAGGAAGACCGCCAGAATTAACGAGCAGACCGGCACCACCACCAGATACAGATAGTCCGGCACGATGCGCTTCAGGCGCGTTTCAATAAAGCCGAGGGTCAGACCCGCCAGCAGCGCCGGGATCACCTGCGCCTGATAGCCGACTTTGGCGATGCTGAACAGGCCAAAGTCCCATGCTTCCGGCAACTGCTGACCGAGCAGATAAGCGTTCATCAGCTGTGGCGACACCAGCGTCACCCCCAGCACAATGCCGAGAATTGGCGTTCCGCCCATTTTCTTCACCGCGGACCAGCAGATCCCCACCGGCAGGTAGAAGAAGATGGCTTCGCCAATCAGCCACAGGAAGTCATACGCCGTTTTCAGTGCCGGGTACATCTGCGCCAGCGTCTGGCCGTTGCTCATCGGCACATCGCCGATCACGTTGCGAAAGCCGAGGATCAGGCCTCCGCTGATCAACGCCGGCAGCAGCGGGAAGAAGATCTCAGCGAAGTGGGAGATAAGCTGCTCATGCCACTTCATGTTCTGGCGCGCCGCTTTTTTCGCCTGCTCTTTGTCGGCGTGCGCCTGGCCGGTGGTCGCCAGCAGCGCCTTGTAGTAGTCGCCGACCTCGGTGCCAATCACCACCTGAAACTGACCGGCGTTGGTAAAGCAGCCTTTGACCATCGGCAGTTGTTCAATCTCTTTCGGCCTGGCGTTCGCAGGCTGATTGAGCACAAAACGCAGGCGCGTAATGCAGTGGCTTACCGTGGCGATGTTCTCCCGCCCGCCCACTAGCTCTATAAGCCGGTCGATATCCGTTTGTTTGATTTTGCTCATCATGAAGCCTCATGGCGATGACTGTGAAAATGTGTGTTGTTGAACTGGCGACAGCATATATCCGGGATGAATATTTAAAAATGGGAACGTTCCCGAAACGCAGCGAAGATCACAAATTACCGCTCACAAAGTGCTCGTTTGCGGTTCAGGAGAGAGTGGAAGGGATCACGATCTGGCGCAGATCGCAGCGATCGTTAATCTGCTCGATCAGCTGGCAAGCCGCCTGGCGACCGGCTTCGGCATAGCCTGGATCGACGGTGATGATTTCCGGGTGGAGGAACTTCATCAGCGGCGTGTTGCCTACGCTCGCCAGTTGCAGGGTGTCGATCCGCCGCTCCTGCAAATACTTGCTGGCGCCGAGCGCAAGGGTATCGGTGGCGCAGAGTAGCGCGCTGGTTTCGGGCGTCATCACGCTGGCGGCATAATCGTAGCCCTGCTTCATCGCCAGACCCGGCAGGGCGGCAACCGGATGCAGTTTGTGCTGCCTGCAAAACGCAAGGTAGGCTTCATGGCGGCGTTTACCGGTGGTGACGTCGCTGTGCGGCACGCCGAGGAAGCTGATATGGCGGTGTCCTCGTTCATACAGGCGCTGCATCAGCATGTTAATCGCCCCTTCATCGTCGTAGCAAACCGACGCGAAGCCTTTCGCATCGCGCGCCAGCAGCACCAGCGAGGATTGCCAGGGAGCCAGCATCGCGTCAGGAATACCGGTAAAGCCGAACAGCACCACGCCGTCAATATTGCGGCGTCGCAGCATGCCCAGATGCTCGTCGACTTTCTCCGCTGAAAATTGACTTTCCATCATGATGGGATCGTAGCCCTGCTCGTAAAACACCGGCAGCATTGTCTGAACGGCGAGATTTTCCGATAGCGAATCCAGACGAGTGACGATAATGGCGACCACTTTATCGCTCTGCCCGCGCATGGCGCGCGCGGAGCGGGAGGGGGAAAAACCGTGCTGATTCATCACCGCTTCCACGCGCTCGCGGGTACGTTCGCTCACGCCGCTTTCGTTGTTCAGCACGCGGGAAACCGTGGATTTTCCCACGCCGCTCAGGCGGGCGATGTCTTTGATTGTCAATCGATTTTGCATCCTGTGTTCCCGTGGTCTGCCGCAAGTGATGTAAAGAGGGTAACTGTACTCATCTGAAACACAATGGGCAAAGTCTGTTTACACACTTCATCCTTCAGGCTGCCGCCGTCAGGCGACGCGAATAATTTTATGTATACGTTTCGTTTAATCACAGGTAGTTATTATATCGCCAGAATCGCCGTAAATAGTATGATCTACGGCTTAAATCATTCACTTACCGGAGGATTTATGGATCCCGATCCCACCCCTCTCCCCCGATGGAGATACGTTTTTTTCCGGTAAGCCTGCCCTGCGCTGTCTTACCGGCTACGTAAGACAGCGACGCTAAAACGTCCCTGTTACGACTACTATGTTGCCTGTCAGGTAAGGCTTTGCCACGCCTGAAAATGATTTCTGCGCCGTTATGTCTGGCGCGGAGGGACTACCTATGTTTAAAAATATCACTCGTCAACTCTTTGCCCGGCTCAGCCGCCATTTACCCGATCGCCTGGTACACCGCGATCCGTTACCGAACGCCCGGACGTACGTCTGTACCTCGCCCTCTTCTTCACTTAGCGAACAGTGCCTGAAGGCGGCGATGATGGATGAGGCGACGCTGTGGAAAACCTTCAACGCCCATCCGGAAGGGCTGAATCACGCGGAAGTGGAAGCGGCGCGCGAAAAGCACGGCCCGAATCAACTGCCCACTCAGAAACCGTCGCCGTGGTGGGTGCATTTGTGGGACTGCTACCGCAACCCGTTTAATATCCTGCTGACCATTCTTGGGGCGATCTCCTATGCCACTGAAGATCTGTTCGCCGCGGGAGTGATCGGCCTGATGGTGGCGATCTCCACGCTGCTGAACTTTGTGCAGGAAGCCCGCTCCACCAAAGCGGCTGATGCGCTGAAGGCGATGGTCAGCAACACCGCGACGGTGCTGCGGGTGATTAACGAAAAAGGGGAAAGCGGCTGGCTTGAACTGCCGATCGATCAGCTGGTGCCCGGCGACGTCATTAAGCTGTCGGCTGGCGATATGATCCCCGCCGATCTGCGCGTGATACAGGCGCGCGATCTGTTTGTCGCCCAGGCGTCGTTAACCGGCGAATCGCTGCCGGTGGAGAAGTTCGCCGCCAGCCGTGAAGCCGCGCACAGCAACCCGCTCGAGTGCGACACCCTGTGCTTTATGGGCACCAACGTGGTAAGCGGCACCGCGCAGGCCATCGTGATCGCTACCGGCGGCAACACCTGGTTTGGTCAGCTGGCGGGGCGCGTCAGCGAACAGGAGACCGAGCAGAACGCCTTCCAGCAGGGGATCAGCCGCGTCAGCATGTTGTTGATTCGCTTTATGCTGGTCATGGCGCCGGTGGTGCTGGTGATTAACGGCTATACCAAAGGGGACTGGTGGGAAGCGGCGCTGTTTGCGCTCTCCGTCGCCGTCGGCCTGACGCCGGAAATGCTGCCAATGATTGTCACCTCGACGCTGGCGCGCGGGGCAGTGAAGCTGTCGAAGCAAAAAGTGATCGTGAAGCATCTTGACGCCATTCAGAACTTTGGCGCGATGGACATTCTCTGCACCGATAAAACCGGTACGCTGACCCAGGATAAAATCGTACTGGAAAATCATACCGATATCTCAGGTAAATCCTGCGAACACGTACTGCACTCGGCGTGGCTGAACAGCCACTACCAGACGGGGCTGAAAAACCTGCTCGATACCGCGGTGCTGGAAGGCGTGGATGAAGCCTCCGCGTGTGAACTGGCCGCCCGCTGGCAGAAAATCGATGAGATCCCGTTTGATTTCGAACGTCGCCGCATGTCGGTGGTGGTGGCCGAAGAGGCGGCGGTGCATCAGCTGGTGTGCAAAGGCGCATTGCAGGAGATCCTTAACGTCTGCAGCCGGGTACGTCATAACGGCGAAATTGTGCCGCTGGATGACAGTATGCTGCGCCGGGTTAAGCGCGTCACCGATTCGCTGAACCGTCAGGGGCTGCGCGTGGTGGCGGTGGCGACGAAATATCTGCCGGCGCGGGAAGGGGATTATCAGCGTATCGACGAGTCCGATCTGATCCTCGAAGGTTACATCGCCTTCCTCGATCCGCCGAAAGAGACCACCGCGCCTGCGCTGAAGGCGTTGAAGGCCAGCGGCATCACGGTGAAGATCCTCACCGGCGACAGCGAGCTGGTGGCGGCGAAGGTGTGTCATGAAGTGGGACTGGACGCAGGCGAAGTGGTTATCGGTAGCGATATCGAAGAGATCAGCGACGACGAGCTGGCGGCGCTGGCGCAGCGCACCACGCTGTTTGCCCGTCTGACGCCGATGCATAAAGAGCGCATTGTCACCCTGCTTAAGCGCGAAGGGCACGTGGTTGGCTTTATGGGCGACGGCATTAACGACGCCCCGGCGCTGCGCGCGGCGGATATCGGCATCTCGGTTGACGGCGCGGTGGATATCGCCCGTGAAGCGGCTGATATTATCCTGCTGGAAAAGAGCCTGATGGTGCTGGAAGAGGGGGTCATTGAAGGCCGTCGCACCTTCTCGAACATGCTGAAGTACATCAAAATGACCGCCAGTTCGAACTTCGGTAACGTCTTCAGCGTGCTGGTGGCGAGCGCCTTTTTACCGTTTCTGCCGATGCTGCCGCTGCATCTGCTGATTCAGAACCTGCTGTACGATGTATCCCAGGTGGCGATCCCGTTTGATAACGTGGACGACGAGCAGATCCAGCAGCCGCAGCGCTGGAACCCGGCCGATTTGGGGCGCTTTATGATCTTCTTTGGCCCAATCAGCTCCATTTTCGACATTCTCACCTTCTGCGTGATGTGGTGGGTTTTCCACGCGAACGTGCCGGAAGCGCAAACGCTGTTCCAGTCCGGCTGGTTTGTTGTGGGCCTGCTGTCGCAAACGCTGATTGTGCATATGATCCGTACCCGCCGCGTGCCGTTTATCCAGAGCCGGGCCGCGTGGCCGCTGCTGTTAATGACGATGGTGGTGATGGCGGTAGGGATTGCGCTGCCGTTCTCGCCGCTGGCGGGCTATCTGCAATTGCAGGCGCTGCCGCTGAGCTACTTCCCGTGGCTGGTGGCCATCCTGGCGGGGTATATGACGCTAACGCAGTTAGTGAAAGGTTTTTACAGCCGTCGCTACGGCTGGCAGTAACCAATAAATTAAGGCAGCCCAGGCTGCCTTAATTTTTGGGCGAAACGCTTAGCGACGCACGGCGATCGCTTCGATTTCAATTTTCACGTCTTTCGGCAGACGCGCGACTTCCACGCAGGAGCGTGCCGGGAAGGTGGCGTTGTGCTCGGCGAAAAACGCTTCGTAGGTGGCGTTGACGGTGGCGAAGTCGTTCAGATCTTTTACAAACACGGTGGTTTTCACGATGTCGCCCACCTGCAGACCAGCCGCTTCAACGATAGCTTTCACGTTTTCCAGCGACTGACGCGCCTGGGCGGATACCTCTTCCGGTACGCTGCCGGTTTTCGGATCAACCGGGATCTGGCCGGAGGTGATGATCATGCTGCCCAGATCCACGCCCTGAACATATGGACCGATAGCTGCGGGTGCATTTTCCGTCGCGATAGTTTTGCTCATGATTTCTCCTGAAGTACAGCGGTAAAAGAATTTTCTCAGGCCTTGCATTATAGGGAGCCGGGTATTTATAACCAATCCCAATTAGTTGGCCAGCACCACATAATGAGAAAACTCTTTTTCGCAGTATTTGCATTTGAGCGCGATGTCATCTGCGCGCTTTTTCACTGCAAAACTGGACGAAACCGGTTCAGCATGACTGATGCAGTTGCTGTTCGGGCACACCAGCACGCTTTCAATGCGATCCGGCAGGCTTGGGCGCGATTTTCCCACCACCTCGTAGTTGTCGATGCGGTTCACGGTGGCCTGCGGCGCGTACAGCGAAAGCTGGTTAACCTGCTCGGCGGTCAGGAAGGTGTTCTCAATTTTGATCAGGTCCTTGCGGCCCATTTCGCCGGAAGGAAGGTTCAGACCAATGGTGATGCGCTGGTCGGTTTCGGTCAGCTTAAACAGGGTCAGTAATTTGAAGCCAACCTGGGCGGGAATGTGATCGATTACGGTGCCGCATTTGATCGCTTCAACCTGTAGTTTATTGTCATGTGTCATCTTCTTCTCTCCCCTTACAGTGCCAGATCGCGATTCAGAACCAGCGCCAGTAACGCCTGGCGCGCAAAAATACCGTTACCCGCCTGCTGGAAATACCAGGCGTGCGGGGTTTTATCGACGTCGGTGGCGATTTCATCAATTCGCGGCAGCGGATGCAGCACCTTCATGTTTTCACGCGCGCCTGTCAGATCGCTGGCGCGCAGGACAAACTGCGCTTTAACGTTGGCATACTCCGACGGGTCGAGACGCTCTTTCTGTACGCGGGTCATATACAGAATATCCACTTCCGCCATCACCTCTTCGATGGATGCGTGCAGGCTCCAGACAATACCTTTTTCATCGAGCATATCGAGAATGTACTGCGGCATCGCCAGCGCGTCCGGCGCGATGAAATAGAAGCGGTTGCCGTCAAATTTCGCCAGCGCCTGGGTCAGCGAGTGGACGGTGCGGCCATATTTCAGGTCGCCGACCATCGCCACGTGCAGGTTATCCAGTCGCCCCTGGGTTTCCTGAATGGTAAACAGATCCAGCAGCGTCTGGGTCGGATGCTGGTTAGAACCGTCGCCGGCGTTAAGCACCGGCACCTGGCCGGAAAACTCGGTCGCCAGACGCGCCGCGCCTTCCTGCGGGTGGCGCATCACAATGGCGTCGACGTAGGTGCTGATCACCGAAATGGTGTCCGCCAGCGTTTCGCCTTTTTTACCCAGCGAGGTGTTGGCGCTGTCGGAAAAACCGACCACGCTGGCGCCCAGGCGGTGCATGGAGGTTTCAAAAGACAGACGGGTACGGGTGGAGGCTTCGAAGAAGCAGCTGGCGATCACTTTATGCTTCAGCAGCTCCGGCTGCGGGTTCGCTTTTAATTTCGCCGCTGTCGCCAGCACCAGATTGAGGTCGTCGCGACTAAGGTCGTTTATGGAAATGATGTGTTTTTGATATAGCGGATTAGCCATGTTTATCTCCTGACGCCAGGGCAAAAAAAAAGCCCCTCAACTGAGGGGCTGTGAATAGGGTAGCAACGGAAAGAAAAACGGCAGGCCAGCGTCTGCTTTCAGACGCGGTAAGACAGAATGTCGAACACACTGGACCATGCTTCCTCCCGGCAAATTGTCCGCGATTATACTCAGCTCCGTTTGCGGATCAAGCAAAATCATGCCCTTTTTATTCAACGCAAACGGTTTTAATGAATATTAATGCATTTTTAGCAAATAATTAATTTGCTTATGCACCAGCGCCGTGCGCTGTACAACCCGTGGTGCGACCCAGACGATATTGCTGCCGGCAATCACGCCGAGGATCTCTGGCAGGGCGTGATAATTAAGGATACTGGCAACGGCGCAGCCATATCCGGCAACGGTATGGATCAGGATAAATTCGCGATTGTGCTCGACGCTGACCACCATTTCTGCGACGGAACGGGCGGCGTCCGGTGCCGGACGCTGCTGTGGATTCACCGAATAAATTTTTTGGCCTTTTGTATTTCTGATTTTTATGACGCCAAGTATTCTCAGCAGCCGCGATACCGACGACTGACTGATGTTTTCAAAGCCGTGTCCTTGCAGGTCGCGACGAATTTCTTCCTGCGAAAGATACCTTTTTTCGCTAATCAGGCGCTGGCAGACCGCCAGCTGCTGCTGCTCTTTAGCGGGGAAATCATCGTAATCCATCATAATGCACCTTATCTTTATTATTCATATCAATGGACTGGCGCTCTTCTCGCCTTGTCTTATTGATAGCGGAGCAACGACCACCACAATGCCGCGCGCAATGCTGATAATCAACGCCACGCCAGGCAGAATGCGCTCGCCGTCGAGAAACATGCGCTGACGCAAAACTTCATCAGTCAGGGGTGGTGCTCCGACTAAAATTTTCGTATAACGTTTAAAAATGAAACAATGTTTTAAATGTGAGGTATGAGATGATCGTCGGCAATATTCACCATCTGCAATCCTGGCTTCCCGAGGAGCTGCGCGAAGCTATTGAGTACATTAAAGCCAATGTCACTGAGGCTACGGAAAAGGGCAAACATGATATCGACGGTAACAGACTGTTTTATCTGATTTCCGAAGATACGACCGAGCCGTTTGAGCAGCGCCGGGCGGAGTATCACGCGCGCTATCTGGATATCCAGATCGTACTTAAAGGGCAGGAAGGAATGACCTTCAGTACGCTACCTGCGGATACGCCGGACACCGACTGGCTGGCCGATAAAGACATCGCTTTCCTGGCGGCGGGCGAGCAGGAAAAAACGGTAATCCTCAGCGAAGGCGATTTTGTGGTCTTCTATCCGGGAGAAGTGCACAAACCGCTGTGCGCCGTCGGCGCGCCTGCGCAGGTGCGTAAAGCCGTGGTTAAACTGCTGGTGGCGTAATGAGTCCGTGCCGGGTGACGGCTGCGCCTTACCCGGCAACACAGCAACATCACTGCGACAATGTCGCCGCCATCACCGCTTTAATCGTGTGCATCCGGTTTTCAGCCTGGTCGAAGACAATGCTGGCGGGTGATTCAAACACCTCATCGGTCACTTCCATTCCGCCGTGCAGCCCGAACTCCGCCGCCATTTTCTTGCCCAGCGTGGTCTGGTCGTCATGAAACGCCGGCAGACAGTGCAGAAACTTCACCTGCGGATTACCGGAAAGCGCCATCATCTGGCTGTTAACCTGGTAGTCACGCAGCAGCGCGATACGCTCCGCCCATTTCTCTTTTGGTTCGCCCATCGACACCCAGACGTCGGTATAGATAAAGTCCGCGCCTTTTACGCCCGCAGCGATATCTTCCGTCAGCGTAATATTGCCGCCGTTTTTCTTCGCCATCGCCAGGCATTCGGCGACCAGCGCATCCTCCGGCCAGCAGGCCTGCGGCGCGACCAGACGCAGATCCAGCCCGGTTAAGGCGGCGGCTTCCAGCATGGAGTTGCCCATGTTGTTGCGCGCATCGCCCGCGTACACCAGCGTCATCTGGTTGTAGGCTTTCCCCGGCAGGTGCTCCTGCATGGTCAGCAGGTCTGCCAGTAGCTGGGTCGGATGAAACTCATCGGTTAAGCCGTTCCACACCGGGACTCCGGCATATTCCGCCAGCGTTTCGACCACCTCTTGTCCATAGCCGCGGTACTGAATGCCGTCATACATCCGTCCCAGCACGCGGGCGGTATCTTTAATCGACTCTTTATGCCCGATCTGGCTGCCGCTGGAGCCGAGATACGTCACGCGCGCGCCCTGGTCATATGCGGCAACTTCGAAAGAGCATCGTGTACGGGTCGAGTCTTTTTCGAAGATGAGCGCGATATTTTTGCCAGTCAGCTTTTGTTCTTCTTTACCGCTCTTTTTGTCGGCTTTCAGTTTAGCGGCGAGTTGCAGCAGCGCGGTGAGTTCGGCAGGGGTGAAATCGAGTAATTTTAAAAAATGCTTCTGATAAAAACCTGACATAGATCCCTCCAATGGCACAGGCCATTTATTGAATTAAAATTCAATTTATATGGGTGTTTATGCATTTGCAACCCCGTTTAACAAATCTTTTGCGGAAAGGTGGAGGCAATGACGGCGGTATGTGACAATAAGAGTATCGGCAGGACATTATGAGGAACGAGCTATGGCAAACCCGGAACTACTGGAAGAACAGCGTGAAGAGACGCGCCTGATTATTGAAGAATTACTCGAGGACGGCAGCGACCCGGACGCGCTGTATACCATTGAGCACCACCTTTCCGCTGACGACCTGGAAACGCTGGAAAAGGCAGCGGTAGAAGCGTTTAAACTCGGCTACGAAGTCACCGAGCCGGAAGAGCTGGAGGTGGAAGAGGGCGACACGGTGATCTGCTGCGATATCCTCAGCGAATGCGCGCTGAATGCCGAGCTGATCGACGCTCAGGTTGAGCAACTGATGACCCTGGCGGAGAAATATGACGTCGAGTACGACGGCTGGGGCACCTACTTTGAAGATCCGAACGGCGAAGAAGGTGAAGGCGACGACGAAGACTACGTCGATGAAGATGACGACGGCGTGCGCCATTAATCCCTGACGTTCTGAAGTGCGGCGGCGCCTGCCGCCGCACCGTTTACAGGGATTTGAGCATCCGTACTTCGCAGTCGACGTGTCCGGTGCAGCCAAGCGGCTCGCTGATATGCTCAAAGCCTAAATGTTCGTACAGGCCAATCGCTTCGCGCAGGAAGGCGGTGGTTTCCAGATAGCAGCGTTTAAATCCCAGTTCACGGGCGTGATCCAGCGCCATCAGCGCCAGTTTTTTCGCCAGCCCTTTTCCCCGAATGTCCGGTAAAAAATACATTTTTTGCAGTTCGCAAATGTCCGGTTCGCTACAGGACAATGGCGCAATGCCGCCGCCGCCCACGACTTCGCCGTTGTGCTCCACCACCCAGTAGGCATGACCCGGCTGACAGTAAAGCTGATACAGTTCGTCCAGATTCGGATCGGCGACGGTATAGCCTTTGTCGGCGGTAAGACCATATTCGGCGGAAACCTGACGGATAATCGCAGCGATAGCCTGGTTATCGTTAGCCGTCAGGCGGCGTAGAGTAAGGGATTGTGCAGCATTCATTTTACTACCCGGTTAACCAATGCAAATAAACGGCACTAATAGCACCCTCTGTCAGGCGATGCAAGTCTCCTGGAAGGCACAGGTTTTATATTATTTAAACAGATAATAAGATACTATGAATTTAGCAGGTAAATTCTATTGCCTGCTAATAATTCGATTATTTAAGGATAAATAACTTCAGGGATTTTATATGCAGGAAAATCTTATAAAAAATGAAACGGCGTCGCACGCTTTTAAGTTTAATGGCGATGGCGGCAATTACTTTCTCATTTGCCTGGTTAATACCTTACTTTCCATCGTCACGCTTGGGCTTTACCTGCCGTGGGCGCTGATGAAATGCCGCCGCTATATATATTCGCAATTAACTTTAAACGGCCAGGCTTTTAGCTGGAAGGCAACGGGTGGAGATATATTCTTAAGCTGGCTGATGCTGTTAGTGATATATATTGTAAGTTTTATATTGTTCAGCATGGAATATTTTGCCGCGAGCGCGACGATTCTGGCATTATTGTTATTGTCGATTCCCATTCTGGTAATGAAGAATCTGCAATTCCAGGCGGTGATGACCTCCATTAACGGCGTCCGTTTCGGCTTTCGTTTTTCTTCGCTCCAGGCGATGTGGAATCTGTTGGGCCTGCCGGTGCTGATGCTGGTGGGGCTGTTCGTGGTGATCTATTGCCTGTTTCAGCTACTCCCGCAGGAAAGCATAGGCGAAATTATTTTCATGGCAAGCGTCATTGGACTGGTGACGCTGGCGGGAATGGGAATAACCAGCGGCGTGGCTTACGGCCGTCTGATGACGATGGTCGGCGAGGGAGGGCGCTTTGGCGTCCACCGTTTTTCGGTGCAGGTGAACCTTCGCCACTGCATTAAATTCGCGATACTTTCGATGGCGACGCTCATTCCGTTTCTGGTGGTAATAGGCGTTATCACGATCGGGCTCATCAGTTCAGCGGCTGAGCTTGACGTGACGGGAATGACGGAGGCGGAGATTGAGGCGCTGATTGCCAGCGAATTCGATCGGCAAATCATACTTATGCAGATTATTTACTATCTGGGTATTGCTGTTGTAACCAGCTATCTCATTGTCGCGTTCCGTAACCACTTCCTGAATAACCTGACGTTAGCCGACGGTGAAATACGCTTTCGCTCCACGCTGACTTGCCACGGGATGGTCTACCGTCTGTGCGGTCTGTATGTGCTTTCGGCGATCACCTGCGGGCTGGCCTATCCACTGCTGCGCATGTGGCTGATTCGCTGGCTGGCGGAGAATACGTTTGTGGTAGGCGATCTGGATGCGCTGGCGCTGACCGACAGTGACGATCGGGTGGACAACGGACTGGTGGCGCGATTGTCTCGCGGCATGATGCCAAAACTCTATTTCATCTAAAAAACAAAAAGGCCAGAGCTTACTCTGGCCTTTTTTATTGCCGTTCAGCCTGCTTACAGCGCGCTGATTACTGCCTGCTGTTCAATCAGCTTCGCTTTCGCTTCCGCGTAACCTTCCAGCTTCTCACGCTCTTTGGCGATCACCGCTTCCGGCGCGCGCGCCACAAAGCCTTCGTTCGCCAGCTTGCCTTCAATACGGCCAATTTCCGCTTCGACCTTCGCCACTTCTTTCGCCAGACGCGCCAGCTCGGCTTCTTTGTCGATCAGGCCCGCCATTGGGATCAGCAGTTCAGCGCCGTCGATAATTTTGGTCACGGATACCGGACCTTTGTCATCGGCAGGCAGCACGGTGATGCTCTCCAGGCGCGCCAGCGTTTGCAGGAAGCTGCGGTTGTCGTTGACCCGGCGAACCGCGTCGGAGCTCGCTCCACGCAGCAGCAGCGCCAGCGGTTTGCCCGGGGCGATGTTCATTTCCGCGCGGATATTACGCACGGCTACGATCGCCTGTTTCAGCCACTCGGTATCGGCCAGCGCCGCTTCGTCAACCAGGGCGGCGTCGTAAGCCGGGAACGGCTGCAGCATAATGGTGTCCGCGCTGATGCCGCAAATCACCTTCACGCGCTGCCAGATGGTTTCCGTAATGAACGGAATGATCGGATGCGCCAGGCGCAGCAGGCCTTCCAGTACGGTCACCAGCGTATGGCGGGTGCCGCGCAGTTCCGCGTCCGTTCCACCGTTCATTACCGGCTTGGTCAGCTCCAGATACCAGTCGCAGAACTGGTTCCAGGTGAATTCGTACAGGATGCCCGCGGCGATATCAAAGCGGAAGCTGTCCAGCGCTTCACGGTAGGCCTTGATGGTCTGGTTGAACTCCGCGAGGATCCAACGATCCGCCAGCGACAGCGTCATTTCGCCGCCGTTGAAGCCGCAATCCTGATCTTCGGTGTTCATCAGCACGAAACGGCTGGCGTTCCACAGCTTGTTGCAGAAGTTACGGTAACCTTCCAGACGCTTCATATCCCAGTTGATATCGCGACCGGTCGAGGCCAGCGCCGCCAGGGTGAAGCGCAGAGCGTCGGTGCCGTGCGGCTCAATGCCGTCCGGGAACTGTTTCTCGGTACGTTTGGCAATCTTCTCTGCCAGCTGCGGCTGCATCATGTTGCCGGTACGTTTCTCCAGCAGTTCCGGCAGGGTGATGCCGTCTACCATATCCAGCGGGTCAATCACGTTACCCTTGGATTTGGACATCTTCTGGCCTTCGTCGTCGCGAATCAGGCCGGTCATATAGACCGTTTTGAACGGCACCTGCGGCTTGCCGTTTTCATCTTTGATGAAGTGCATGGTCATCATGATCATGCGGGCAATCCAGAAGAAGATAATGTCGAAGCCGGAAACCATAACGCTGGTCGGGTGGAACTGACGCAGGGCGTCGGTGTTTTCCGGCCAGCCGAGGGTCGAGAAGGTCCACAGCGCGGAGGAAAACCAGGTATCCAGCACGTCGTCGTCCTGACGCAGCGCAACCTCAGCGCCGAGATTGTTTTCCTGACGCACTTCCTCTTCACTGCGGCCAACGTAGACGTTGCCCTGCTCGTCGTACCATGCCGGGATGCGGTGCCCCCACCACAGCTGGCGGGAGATACACCAGTCCTGAATGTCGCGCATCCATGAGAAGTACATGTTTTCGTACTGCTTCGGCACGAACTGGATATCGCCGTTTTCCACTGCTTCTACTGCTGGTTTCGCCAGCACGTCGGCACGCACATACCACTGGTCGGTCAGCATTGGTTCGATCACCACGCCGCCGCGGTCGCCGTAGGGTACGGTCAGGTCGTGCGGTTTGATTTCTTCCAGCAGGCCCAGCGCGTCAATCGCCGCGACGACGGCTTTACGCGCGGCAAAACGCTCCAGCTTGCGGAACTCGGCCGGGATTTCGTTTGAGTAAACGTCGGACTCGTTGCCTTTGGTGTCGTAGACTTCCGCGCTTTCGCGGATATCGCCATCAAAGGTCAGGATGTTGATCATCGGCAACTGGTGACGACGACCGACTCCGTAGTCGTTAAAGTCGTGCGCCGGCGTGATCTTCACGCAGCCGGTGCCTTTTTCCATATCGGCGTGTTCGTCGCCGACAATCGGAATGCGGCGGTTAACCAGCGGCAGCACCACGAACTTGCCAATCAGATCCTTATAACGCGGATCTTCCGGATTCACGGCCACGCCGGTGTCGCCCAGCAGGGTTTCCGGACGGGTGGTGGCAACGACCAGATAATCTTTACCGTCGGCGGTTTTCGCGCCGTCGGCCAGCGGATAGCGGATATGCCACATGGAGCCTTTTGACTCGCGGTTTTCCACTTCAAGATCGGAGATCGCGGTGCGCAGTTTCGGGTCCCAGTTGACCAGGCGCTTGCCGCGGTAAATCAGGTCTTCTTTATACAGGCGAACAAAGACTTCTTTCACGGCATTGGAAAGACCTTCGTCCATCGTGAAGCGCTCGCGCTCCCAGTCAACGGAGTTGCCGAGACGGCGCATCTGGCGGGTAATGGTGCCGCCGGATTCCGCTTTCCACTGCCAGATTTTGTCGATAAAGGCATCGCGACCATAGTCGTGACGGGTTTTACCTTCTTCAGCGGCAATTTTACGCTCAACCACCATCTGGGTCGCGATACCGGCGTGGTCGGTGCCGACCTGCCACAGGGTATTTTTGCCCTGCATACGCTGATAGCGGATCATGGTGTCCATGATGGTTTGCTGGAAAGCATGACCCATATGCAAACTGCCGGTGACGTTCGGCGGCGGGATCATGATGCAGAAACTCTCCAGGCTTTCATCGCCATTGGGTTTGAAATAGCCCTGCTTTTCCCAGTGCTCGTAAAGCGGCTGTTCGATATCTTGCGGGTTATATGTCTTTTCCATTATTTCCAGGTTGCCGTATTCAGGTTAAAACCAGCCACGCGGTAGGCTTTATAGCGTTCGCGCGCCGATTGTTTCAGAGAATCTTCGTAAGGAACGAAGTCTATCACTTCTGTGAAAGCGGTGGCAAAATCTGCAAAGCCGACGCGCAGGCTAATCAGCAAATCGCGCGGGCTGCTGTTGCGTTTTTCCGGCCAGGCGATTTCGACCGGCGCGCCGCCGCGCGGGCCTTCCCCGGCCAGATTGTGCGGCACGAAGCTTTCCGCAGGCCTGGCCCACAGCGCTTCGTCAAGGCGCAGCGCCTGCTGTTCATTTTCGCAGGCGATCAGTACGCGCTTGCCGCTGCGCCAACGTTCTGCGGCAATTTCACACACCAGTTGCTCGACGGCGCTCAGGCCATCTGCGGTGTTGTCATTGTCCAGAAGGTAGAACGTTGCGTTTCTCATGATATGGGGCTTCTTGTGGTGGATTTAAATGCGAAGCCGGATGGCGCTACGCTTATCCGGCCTGGGGTTAAATGCCATTTACAGGCCGGGTAAGGCGAAGCCGCCGCCCGGCATTTAACTTTATTCGTCGCCGTTAAGCCCGGCGCGATTGAGCAGGAACTGTGACAGCAGCGCCACCGGCCGCCCGGTTGCGCCTTTGGCTTTTCCGGAGCGCCAGGCCGTACCGGCGATGTCCAGGTGCGCCCAGTTGTATTTACGGGTAAAGCGCGACAGGAAACAGCCTGCGGTAATCGCCCCGCCTGGACGTCCGCCAATGTTCGCCATATCGGCAAAATTGGACTCCAGTTGCTCCTGGAACTCATCGCCCAGCGGCAGACGCCACGCGCGATCTCCGGCCTGTTCAGACGCGCCGATAAGCTCATGCGCCAGCGGATTATGGTTCGACATCAGGCCGGTAATATGATGGCCCAGCGCAATGACGCAGGCGCCGGTCAGGGTCGCGACGTCAATAACCGCTTCCGGTTCGAAACGCTCCACGTAGGTCAGCACGTCGCAGAGCACCAGACGGCCTTCCGCGTCGGTGTTCAGCACTTCCACGGTCTGGCCGGACATGGTGGTCAGCACGTCGCCCGGACGGTAAGCGCGTCCGCCCGGCATGTTTTCACACCCTGCCAGTACGCCGATGACGTTCAGCGGCAGCTGCAGTTCCGCGACCATGCGCATCACCCCGTAGACCGCCGCCGCGCCGCACATGTCGTACTTCATTTCGTCCATGCCTTCGGCTGGCTTGATGGAGATGCCGCCAGAGTCAAAGGTTAAGCCTTTGCCAACCAGCACGATGGGGCGAGCGTCTTCATCCGGGTTGCCTTTGTACTCGATGACCGACATCAGCGATTCGTTTTGCGAACCGTGGCCCACCGCGAGATAGGAACACATCCCCAGCTCGCGCATCTGCTGTTCGCCAATCACCCGGGTAATCACGTTTTTACTGTAGCTGTCGGCCAACTGGCGCGCCTGTGAAGCGAGGTAGGCGGCGTTACAGATGTTTGGCGGCATGTTGCCCAGATCTTTCGCCGCTTTGATTCCGGCGGCAATCGCCAGACCGTGCTGGATGGCGCGTTCGCCGCTGGTCAGTTCGCGGCGGGTCGGCACGTTGAAGACCATTTTACGCAGCGGGCGACGCGGCTCGCTTTTGGTGGTCTTCAGCTGATCGAAGCTGTAAAGGGTTTCTTTCGCCGTTTCCACGGCCTGGCGCACTTTCCAGTAGTTATTGCGGCCTTTAACGTGCAGTTCGGTCAGAAAGCAGACGGCTTCCATCGAGCCGGTATCATTAAGAGTATTTATCGTTTTCTGAATAACCTGCTTATACTGACGTTCATCCAGCTCGCGCTCTTTGCCGCAGCCAATAAGGAGAATACGCTCGGAGAGAACGTTGGGAACATGGTGCAGCAATAAGGTTTGTCCCGGTTTTCCTTCCAGTTCGCCACGGCGCAGCAGGGCACTGATGTACCCGTCGCTGATTTTATCGAGCTGTTCTGCAATCGGAGAAAGGCGGCGTGGTTCAAAGACGCCCACGACGATGCAGGCACTCCGCTGTTTCTCCGGGCTACCGCTTTTTACACTAAACTCCATGCACTACGCTCCTGAATCTTAAAGACAACGGCGGCACCTGCGGTTAGAATTGCAAGCTTTCGTAACTCATGTCCGCTGTTGCGGTGACTTCGTGTTAATCTTAACGTTATTACGGCATTGGCACGTCAGAACGCGTTCTGAGCGGCGAATCCGCTGAGTATAATAATTTTAGCGACGATTTCGACGACTCAAGAGAATAAATGACGTTTAAGCCATGAAACAAGCTAAATTCCTGCAAAAGACGAGTTTTTACGGGCGTATTTAAAGTGATAATCATAAGATATCTGGTGCGGGAGACGCTCAAGAGCCAACTGGCGATCCTCTTTATCCTGCTTCTGATCTTTTTCTGTCAGAAGCTGGTGAGGATCCTCGGCGCGGCGGTTGACGGTGATATTCCGGCAAATCTGGTGCTCTCGCTTCTGGGGCTTGGCGTACCTGAAATGGCGCAGCTCATCCTGCCGCTCAGCCTGTTCCTGGGGCTTTTGATGACGCTGGGCAAACTGTATACCGAAAGTGAAATTACGGTGATGCACGCCTGCGGTCTGAGCAAGGCGGTGCTGATTAAAGCCGCCATGATACTGGCGCTGTTCACCGGGATTATCGCGGCGGTCAACGTCATGTGGGCAGGTCCGTGGTCTTCTAAACATCAGGATGAAGTGCTGGCGGAAGCCAAGGCCAACCCCGGCATGGCGGCGCTGGCGCAGGGGCAGTTTCAGCAGGCGTCCAACGGCAGCTCGGTGCTGTTTATTGAAAGCGTTGACGGCAGCGACTTTAAAGATGTCTTCCTTGCGCAGATCCGCCCGAAAGGCAACGCTCGTCCTTCCGTGGTGGTGGCTGATTCCGGGCATTTAACCCAACTGCGCGACGGTTCGCAGGTGGTCACGCTGAACAAAGGCACCCGTTTTGAAGGAACCGCGCTGCTGCGCGATTTTCGCATTACCGACTTCCAGAACTATCAGGCGATTATCGGCCACCAGGCGGTGGCGCTGGATCCGAATGATACCGATCAGATGGATATGCGCACGCTGTGGACCACCGATACCGATCGCGCCCGCGCGGAGCTTCACTGGCGTATTACGTTGATCTTCACCGTATTTATGATGGCGCTGATGGTGGTGCCGCTGAGCGTGGTCAACCCGCGTCAGGGGCGTGTTCTGTCGATGCTGCCCGCGATGCTGCTCTATCTGATGTTCTTCCTGATCCAGACCTCGCTAAAATCTAACGGCGGCAAAGGCAAGCTGGATCCGGTGATCTGGATGTGGCTGGTCAACCTGCTGTACCTGGCGTTAGCGATTGGCCTGAACCTGTGGGATACAGTGCCGGTGCGCCGACTGCGCGCCCGTTTTTCACGTAAAGGAGCGGTGTGATGCAGCCATTTGGTGTACTTGACCGCTATATCGGTAAAACGATTTTTACCACCATCATGATGACGCTGTTCATGCTGGTGTCGCTCTCCGGCATTATCAAGTTCGTCGATCAGCTTAAAAAAGCCGGGCAGGGGAACTACGACGCGCTCGGCGCCGGGATGTATACCCTGCTCAGCGTGCCGAAAGACGTGCAGATTTTCTTCCCGATGGCGGCGCTGCTTGGCGCGCTGCTGGGGCTCGGGATGCTGGCCCAGCGCAGTGAACTGGTGGTGATGCAGGCATCCGGCTTTACCCGGATGCAGGTGGCGCTTTCGGTGATGAAAACCGCGATCCCGCTGGTGCTGTTGACGATGGCTATCGGCGAGTGGGTTGCGCCGCAGGGTGAACAAATGGCGCGCAACTATCGCGCGCAGGCGATGTACGGCGGTTCGCTGCTCTCCACCCAGCAGGGGCTATGGGCGAAAGATGGCAACAGCTTTGTTTACATCGAACGGGTAAAAGGCGACGAAGAGTTAGGCGGCATCAGTATTTACGCCTTTAACGATCAGCGTCGTCTGCAGTCTGTACGCTATGCGGCTTCCGCGAAATTCGACCCGGAGCAGAAGGTCTGGCGTTTATCGCAGGTGGATGAGTCCAGCCTTCAGGATCCGAAGCAGATCACCGGTTCCCAGACGGTCAGCGGCACCTGGAAAACTAACCTCACGCCGGACAAACTGGGCGTGGTGGCGCTGGATCCGGATGCGCTTTCCATCAGCGGCCTGCATAACTACGTTAAGTACCTGAAGTCGAGCGGCCAGGACGCCGGACGTTATCAGCTCAATATGTGGAGCAAAATCTTCCAGCCGCTGTCGGTGGCGGTGATGATGCTGATGGCGCTGTCATTTATCTTCGGCCCATTGCGTAGCGTGCCAATGGGCGTGCGGGTGGTGACCGGCATCAGCTTTGGCTTCGTTTTCTACGTGCTGGATCAGATCTTCGGCCCGCTGACGCTGGTGTATGGCATTCCGCCGGTTATCGGCGCGCTGCTGCCGAGCGCCTCGTTCTTTTTCATCAGCCTGTGGCTGATGATGCGTAAATCGTAATACTGGCTTTAACCTTGTTGTTGCCCGGCTTACCGTACCTCCGGTTGAGAGGTATCGGTAGGCCGGATAAGGCGTTTACGCCGCCATCCGGCAAAATACCGCCTCCCTTTTGTTAACGCTTTCTGCCGCCCAGTAGACTACCTAACATTCCGCGAATAATTTGATTGGTGACCTGCCGCGCCGCGCTTTTCGCCACGCTCTGTACCACGCCGTCGCGCTTGCCGCCGCGTGGCCCGGTCGTGCCAAACAGGATATCCTTCAGCCCGCCAAGTATGCCGTCGTCAACCGCCGTCTCTTTGCCTTTCGCTGCTGGCGCGTTTTGTTGTTCCGTTGTCGCCTGAACGCTTTTTTGCAGTATTTCGAATGCCGACTCGCGGTCCAGATTCTCTTCATACTTGCCGTATACCGGAGAGTGGTTGATTAACCCGTTGCGTTCGTCGTCCGTTACCGGCCCCATGCGCGAGCAGGGTGCAATCACCATTGCCCGTTCCACCACCGACGGGCTGCCTTTGGCATCCAGAAAAGAGATTAACGCTTCGCCGGTGCCCAGTTCCTGAATCGCTTTCTCCGTGTCGAACGCCGGATTAGCGCGCATGGTTTGCGCAGCGGTTTTCACCGCTTTTTGATCTTTCGGGGTAAAGGCGCGCAGGGCGTGCTGGACGCGGTTGCCCAGCTGTCCCAGCACGTTGTCCGGGATATCCGCCGGGTTTTGCGACACGAACCAGACGCCGACGCCTTTCGAGCGGATAAGACGGATTACCTGTTCGATTTTATCCAGCAGCACCTGCGGCGCGTCGTTGAACAGCAGGTGCGCCTCGTCGAAGAAGAAGACCAGCTTCGGTTTTTCCAGGTCGCCCGCTTCCGGCAACTGCTCATAAAGCTCAGAGAGCATCCACAGCAGGCTGGCGGCGTAGAGTTTCGGCATCTGGTAGAGCTTCTCAGCGCTGAGGATATTAATTATCCCTTTGCCGCTGGCGTCGGTGCGCATCCAGTCGTGAATGTCGAGCATCGGTTCGCCAAAGAAGTGCGTGGCGCCCTGTTGTTCAAGAGTGAGCAATCCGCGCTGGATTGCCCCGACCGAGGCGCTGCTGATGTTGCCGTACTGATTCTGGAAGGATTTGGCGTTATCGCCGATATACTGCGTGATTGCCCGCAGGTCTTTAAAGTCGAGCAGCAGCAGTCCTTGATCGTCGGCGATGCGGAAGATGATATTGAGGACGCCGGACTGCACTTCGTTCAGGCTCAGCAGGCGCGCCAGCAGCAGCGGGCCGAGGTCAGAGACCGTGGCGCGCACCGGATGCCCCTTTTCACCGAAGATATCCCACAGCACCACCGGGTTATTATGCGGCTGCCAGTCGGTCACGCCGATATTCTGCAGCCGGGCGAGCAGTTTCTCTGAGGCCTGCCCCTCCTGCGCAACGCCGGTTAAATCGCCTTTCACATCCGCCATAAACACCGGAACGCCGATCTCCGACAGAGACTCGGCCAGCTTTTGCAGGGTAACGGTTTTGCCGGTTCCCGTCGCGCCGGTGATTAACCCATGACGATTCGCCATGCCTGGCAGTAAAAACAGTTCAGTATCCGGCGTGCGGGCAATTAGCAAGGGTGCGCTCATGAGATTTCCTCCGTTTATCCTGCGTCGAGTATAGGCAACCGTGACGCACTCTTCACCGCTTTATTCAGCAGTTTGCGAGAAGGATTCCAAAGTGAAATTAAGTACCGGGCAGCGAGCGCCGCCCGGCAAGGCTAATCAGAAATCGGCCTTCAGCACCACGCGGTAGCGGGCTTTACCGTCGCGCACGTGCCGGATAGCCTCGTTGATCTGCGACATCGGGAACATTTCAGTCGTCGGCGAGACTTTGCTGCGTCCGGCAAATTTCATCAGTTTACGCAGTTCAAACGGCGTACCGGTTGCCGAACCAGAGATACTGCGGTCGCCTGTGATCAGAGTAAAGGCAGGGACCGGCAGCGGTTTCAGCACCGCGCCGACGGTATGGAAATTACCGCCGTAAGCCAGCGCTTCGAAGTAGGGCTGCCAGTCGAGATCGACATTGACGGTGTTGATGATAAGGTCGAACTCACCCGCCAGCGCTTTTAATGCCTCAGGATCGCGGCTGTTCACCATTTTATCTGCGCCCATCGCCAGCACTTCTTGCTCTTTCGCCGGATTAGAGCTGAACGCAGTCACTTCGCAGCCCATTGCATGCAGCAGCTTGATGGCGATATGCCCAAGCCCGCCAATCCCTATTACGCCGACGCGACTGGTGGCGGTAATATGGTGCATCAATAGCGGTTTAAACACCGTGATGCCGCCGCACAGCAGCGGCCCGGCAGATTCAATATCGATACTTTCGGGCAGCGGGATCACCCACTGCCAGTCGGCGCGCAGCTTCTCGGCAAAGCCGCCGCGGTTGAGGATAGTGGGGACAGCGCCTTCCAGGCAATTGATCTGATTGCCGCTGATGCAGGCATCACAATACCCGCAGCTGCGCGCCGTCCAGCCAATGCCGACGCGCTGACCCACCTTCAGCCCTTTGTCCTGCGCCGCGCTGCCGAGTGCCGCCACGCGGCCAATCACCTCATGACCGGCAACCAGCGGATAGCTGGACATGCCCCATTCGTTATCGATCATTGACAGATCAGAGTGGCAGATACCGCAATAATTAACCTCAACTTCGACATCTTCCGGCTTAAGTTCACCGGCATCATATTCAAAAAGCTCAAGTTCGCTGCCCGCTTCTTTTGCGGCATAGCTTTTTATCATCGACATTGTGTTTTCCCTTAGCGTGCTGTTGAACTGGAAGTGTAGAGCATGGAAAAAGGCATCGCTTCACAGAAGCAGGGGATAAAAGGTGAGAGACAGAAAAGCATGCTGTTTTTTTCGACACTTAGCGAACAAGGCATATGCTACTGCTTGCATGGTTGCGCGCTACAGGTATAATCCACAACGTTTTCCGCATACCTCTTCAGTGCCGAAGTGGCGAAATCGGTAGACGCAGTTGATTCAAAATCAACCGTAGAAATACGTGCCGGTTCGAGTCCGGCCTTCGGCACCAAAAACGATGATGGTAATCGGAAAATCTACAACAATCAGTACGTTGTACAATGAAGCGGGACGTTGACGGCAACTACAAAATGGCCGCATCTCCGGCTTTTTTTGTTTATAAAGCCTCGGGCCGGATCTTTTCACTCACTCCCTGTTTTGTCAATCTCTCTCCACGCAACTTCTGAGCATTTCGACATTGTGTTCAATATAGCTAAGCGTCACCTTAATATCGCGGTGGCCGAGTAGTTTCTGCGTGACATACAGATTTTGCTCCGGTTTCTGCATTATTCTGTGGCAACGGTATGACGGTAGCGATGTGATGAAAAACGGCTGTGGCAGGCATCGCTGAGTTTGGCAAAGAAATAACTGACCTGATTTTCCGTCATTGGTTTACCCTGGCGCAGCGTCCGCCGACTGAAACGATTGATGTTGAACAACTGATCGTCAGTCCGCATTCCCCTTGTTTTCGCTTCTTCAAGCAGATGTTCCAGCCAGGGCCGCAGCCGGGAGGCGATGGGAACGATATGTTCATCATGGCTTTTGCTGCCTTCGCTCTGAATAAACAGCGTGTCATGGACCAGATCGATATCCCTGACCCGCAGGTGAATAAGCTGATTCAGCCGGATAGCGGTGTAATTGAAAGTTTCAACCACGGTCAGCCAAAACCATGCCGGATATAAAGGCGAACGATAGCCACGCTGCATTTTCTCCCGTTCGATATATTGGTTTAGCACTTTACGGGATGCGAGGATTTGTTCGCGGGTCAGGGTTTTCTTTTTCTTACGAGATTCCCGCAGCGATGTTTTCTGAAATGGATTGATAAACTGCTCCAGCAGCCCTTGTTCAATCGCGAAGTTGTACAAGGCCCGCATATGGCGCATATAGTGGTTCCAGCTCACCGGCTTGATACAGCGCACATTTAACAGGTAATGACGCCACTCCAACACCATATGCGACGTCACTTCGGCGGGTAGGACGTCGCGCCAGTGGGTAAACTGATTTACCGCCGTGCGATAGCAACTCTGGGTATCAGGGCGCAGCAGACGGGCAAAAAAATACTCTTCCAAGAGCTCTTCAAAAGTCATGGGAGTCTTCTCCTTCACTGAGCAAGAGATCAGGGTTATTAAAGGGAACGTCATCTCCAAAAAGCGGCGTGGGATCGTCAAGCAGATATCCCTTCAGACGTGAACAACGGCGTGGGCCGACAACGGCGCAGTGCCAGATGTTGAGACCGTTTTTTTGTTTTCGGTGAAGATTCAGGTTCTGGAACTTCTTCTGTACCTCCCGCCAGTATTCTTCAGGGACATTCTGACCGCAGGCGCTAAGCCAGAGTTTGAAAATACCGGGCGTCACTAGAAACACCGACCCAGCGACGGTATGGATTCGGGCGTTAGGTTCATTGACTTCCAGATGTTGAGCCTGAACATTACGAACCAGCCACTGCCAGAAGGCTTTGCCTGAAAGTGGGGTATCGTCCTGTTCGGGTAGGGGGGATGGTTGTTCCACAGTGATATCCGTTGCAATCACTGTTTCTGTCGCATTCTGGACTTCCGCTATCGGCGTAACGGTTCCACCGAAGGTTGCGGGTCGCTGTTGTGGTTCTTCCCAAATTAGCAAAGGGGAAAAGTGTAGCAGCGTGAGTTCACTGCTCCAGCCGCCGCTGGCCTCAATCCGGCAATGCCAGATGGCTTTATCCTCACAGGGAATGAGCAACTGGTGTGCCTGTATCTCATCGAACAGCCGCACGTTATGCTGCGGTACGGCGTCAATACCTTGGCGCAGCAACCAGCCACGCACGGCATCGGCAGCGTTCTTGCTGACCAGCCACAGCGCCTCTTCCGTCAGCCAGCCGTCAGAACCGCCATTCGGGTTGTTGAGTCGGAACTCATGCGCCAGCAAGTTGCGTAGGGCGGCGATGATTTGCTGCGGTAGCGAGGTTTGTGGGCGGTGGATAGCCTTGACCGGATCGCCGCCGAGATTAAACGCCACCGACGCCCGGTCGGCTTTCTGCACCAGTTCACCCGCCAGCCCGGCATACTGATACTGTCCGTTCAGACAGTGCAGCAGAGTGGATAATGCAGCGGCATCGGCGGCGAGCCAGTCAAGGCCTTCCGGTGGGAGTAGTTGGGTGAGCAGAAGAGCTGCCGCAGCCGGATGGCGCAGATAATCACGTTGCGGCAGATAGCGAAACCTATAAGGCTGGGTTAGAGGGCCATGCCAAGGAAACCAGCGTTGACCACTAATATCTTCCACTTCGATGTCGGTGATGAGTTTGCCCAGATCGTGCAGCAACGCGGCGTAGATGATAACGGTGGTCCAGCGTTCGGACTGCGCCGCCTGATCTTCTGGCGCTGCATTAGGCGGGAAAAGATAACTCTGCCGCAGCCGTGCGGCATAGCAGGCGGCTTCGAGACTGTGATCGAGCAGGCCACCTGCGTGGGAATGGTGGTGGTTTTCCGAGGCTGGGAACAACTGCGCCAGTTCTGCGAAGCGGTGGATTGGTATCAGCCAGAAGCGTTCAAATAGTGAGGCGGGAAGCGCGGTGCTTTGGCGAATAAACTGGACCAGCTGTTGACGGGGAGTTTCAGCCAGTAGTGTTTGCGCGGATTCAGGATGCAGCCATCCCTCCGTGGTGCTCGGTTTGCCGTCGGATGGTATGGTCTTTGTTTTTTTGCGCGTCAGCCATATCCGCATAATGGCCCTTTATTCCCAATGGATTTTGAGGTGCAGGAAGGCGGCGACGCAGTGAATCCCCAGGAGCTTACATAAGTAAGTGACTGGGGTGAGCGAGGAAAGCCAACGCACCTGCAACTCGAAAGACGAAGGGAAGACCCTTTTTCGGGTAAGCCCGTTCCCCCTTCACTCTCTTCCCCTTAACCCTTTGGATTTTGCCTTTTGGTGCCGTCAGATTCGGGGGGAAATTGTTTATTGGGTTGCGCAAATTTATTGGAGTGGAGAAAAACGGCAGAGCAGGATGCTCCGCCGTTGATATCAAGGTCATGCGCTCAGCGCTAACGGCTGCTGCGCCCGTTCAGGCAGGTACTCGCAGGCATTACGCGCTAATCCGCTGGCGCGGAAAATCGCTTTTTTGTCCTGCTGCAACACCTTCAGCCATGATGCGATGTAGCTGTCATGCTGTAGCTTCGCCTGAATGCCGACATGGGTGCAGAGAAATGCAGATCCCATTTCGGCGACGAGTTCCTCAAAACTGTACGCCGGATCGCCAAAGGTATGGTTTCCGGCGGTAATACCGTCCCGACTCAGCCGAGAAGCGTGTCCGGTCGCGTGCGTCAGTTCATGCAGTAGTGTGCCGTAGTAATCCTCACGCGAAGCGAACTGCTCAGGATGCGGCATGATGATGCAGTCGCGTCCTGGTGAGTAATACGCCCGGTTCTGACGTCGGTGAGTGATCACTACCGCGCTTTGACGGGCAACCTGCTCGGCAGCAGCGATGGGATCATCGACCATCACGACAGGCTGTAAAAACTCTTCCGGCAGTCCTTCACATTGCTGAATATTGAACAGCCGGAACTCGCGTACCACGGCATAAGACGTCACTTTAGGATTGCCGTCAGCATCAAGAACTGTGTTCCCGTTGCTGTCCACTACCTCGCGCTGCTGGGGCAGATAGAACACGGCCAGTGTAGATTTTTCGCCTTTGCGGATGTTACCACCCGCATTGCGAATTTGTGTGAAGGTCAGCCAGCGATCGCTTTCATATCCCTGTCGTTCTGCGCTGTTCCAGAGCAGAGGGATATTGATGCCGTGATAAAACCGCCCGGACAGGGCATTCATCGGCACCACCGGTTCCCCTTCCCGCCACGGGCGGACCCAAGGGATCACGCCTTTCTCCAGCGCGGCGATGATTTCATCGGTGACTTTCTGGTAAAGATCGTTGCTTCTGTTCATAAGCGTAACCTCATGATAAAGAAGCCGGGTACAGCGCTCCCGGTCGGGAGTCGCCCGGCACGGGGAGTGAAGGATGCTGAGGCAATCAGCAGGTATGAAGGGCAGTAACCAACAGGTGATTATCTTCAAGCGTTAAGCGCAGCGGCGTCATCAGCGGTACATTGCTGCTGCCGTCAGAGGGCAAACAGTACAGACCGAAATTAATGCTCTTACGGTCCGGGCCTGCGCTTTTGAATGTCAGCATGGTGGCGACAATCAGGTTTTCGAGACGGTAGTCTTCCTGAGAGGGATCGGATGGAAAACTGACTACCTTTTCCCAGGCCTCAGATGAGATAGACAATGATAAGGAAGTTGCTTCAGTGATGGATGAAGTTGGCATAGTATTTCTCCAGTGATGAAAGCAGAGAAACACCGCCCGGCAGGGAGGGATTCCCTGCATGGTGGGGTAGAGGATGTATCAGGCGCTAAGCGCTGTCCGCGAGGATGATACGGAGCGGACGAAAAGGCGAGCCTCACCGGGAAGGTGGCAACCTGATGGTTCTGGTTGCTGAAAACAACATTAAGGCTACCTTTATATTTTAAATAGTCACGAAGCAAAATAATAAATTAGTGTGATTATAGGAGTGTTATATTTTTTATTGGTAAATAATAGCATCTTGGAATTTTCTATTAATTGTAATAATAGGTGTTTGTAGTATTGAATTTAACTTTTCACTTTTATTTTAACCATTGGCATCTTAATATTAAGATACTAAAATAAATGGAACTGAAACACATTGTATTATAGTTACAGTATTCCGCAAAATTAATTGATGAAACTGCTAATTATTGAAATAAAGTCATGATGGTGTAATTTTCAACAAAATGGTTCAATAACATCCGATTAACTGGATTTATTGATATTTTCATGTTTTTAACGCACAATATTGCTCATTTATCATGAACGATGCCTTACTTCAATAAGTTCAATATTTTCAAGGGGTTGCTACATGGCAACGAAAAATGACTTCTTCCGAACGGTCAAATTGTCAGAATTACTAATTACAACCAAAGGCAGAAAACCGGCTAATGTTGGGGATAGATCATCAGTTAGAGAAATACCATATATCGATATCAAAGCCTTTGAAAACAATGAGATAACTAGTTATTGTTCACCTGAGAACGCTGTGCTGTGCAACGAAACTGATGTGTTGATGGTATGGGATGGTTCCCGTAGTGGATTGGTTGGAATGGGGATCTATGGCGCTTTAGGGTCTACGCTCGTAGCTATTTCTATACCATTCATTCTACCTCAGTATATTTATTATTTTCTTCTTTCCAAATTCGATGAGTTGAATAATAATACAAGGGGCATGGGTATTCCTCATATTGATCCTGTATATTTAGGAGAGATTGATTTTCCAATTACATCTGTTTCTAATCAGGAAATTTTATATAGTAAAATTGATCAACTATATAACCTGATTGATGATGGTTTTACTAAGACAGAAAAGGCACTTGCCCAGATATCTATATTATGGTCATTAAGAATCACGGAAGCATTATCTGGAAAGTTAACGAAAAATTGGCGAGATAGTAACAGCCAGGGTAAACCACTTCCAGTAGATATAATTTCTATAAATAACCAATTAGAAGAAACTCTTCCTGTTCTTCCAAGTGATTGGCGATATGTAAAACTATCAAGTGTCATCGAAAGTATTAGCTATGGAACCTCAAAAAAATGTACTTATGAACCACAGGAAACTGGAGTTATAAGAATTCCTAATATTGTTAATGGTGAGATCTGTGATAATGATTTAAAGTTCGCTAATTTCACGGAAAAAGAAAAGGATAAATATTCCTTAAAAGAAGATGACATTCTAATTATAAGATCGAACGGAAGTCTTAATTTAGTTGGTGCTTGCGCTCGAGTAAAAAGTAAAGATACTGGTTACCTTTTTGCTGGCTATTTGCTGAGGCTGCGTATAAATTTAGAACTTGTTAACCCTTCATATTTAAAATACGCTCTTGAATCACCTTTATTAAGAAAGCAAATTGAACGTATAGCAAAATCAAGCAGCGGTGTTAATAACATAAATGCTGAAGAGATTCGTTCTTTAATAATTCCAATTTGTTCTATAGAAGAACAATTGGTTATTGTAAACGAACTTGAAAATATAAAGTATAACCTTGAGGCACAACAGGTTCAATTGCGTAATCTGTTAGAAAAGAGTGAGTTAACAAAAAAAGAAATAGTTAAAGATGCATTTTCTATTGGATTTAAAGAGATGGAGGTAGTAGGTGATGAGCTTGAGGATTACATTACTGATATCAAATTAAAAAAAGAAAAGATGCTTGTTGCAAAAAAGAAAAACAGGTCCAAGAAACCAAGGGCGGGAAAGATGAATAATGACCGTAGTCTTCTTGATATATTGAAGGATGCAGGGAAAACGCTCACTGTGAAAGAGTTGTTTGCTAATTCTAAATACAACAATGAAATATCATCTGAAACTGTAGAGGCATTTTATCTTGAGTTGAAAGAATTGAGCAATAATAAAGATATTGCCATTGAAGAAATTAGAGATGGTAATACGAAAATTGAAGATGTAATAACATTTAGAGGTTGATTACATGAAGCTAGATAATCTATGGATTAGTGAATTTAAAAACCTAAAAAATATTAACATAGACTTTGATGAAGGCGAGTTGGTTACAGTTATCATAGGGTGGAATGGAGCTGGTAAATCTAATGTAATTGAGGCGTTAGTAATTATATTTAGAGATCTGGATCTTCATAAAAACCCAATGTTTTCTTATAAGTTAGCTTATATATGCAGAGGGAATAAAATCTTTATCGAAGCTCATCACGATAAAAAAGAAAGATATAACATCAGAGTTCACCCAGTGGGACGCCCTGAAGATATGAGAAATGTTAACAATAAAGATTTTTTTAACGATCAAAATAGAACCTATTTGCCTACAAATGTATTCGGTTATTATTCTGGTCCTAGTGACAGGTTAGCAAGCCATTTTTATGAGCATCAACGTAAATTTAGAGAACAACTGATTTATCCAGAAAAGTACAATCTAAACGAAAAGACTTTACCGTTGCGTCCTCTATTTTATGCACAAAAAGTTCATAGCAATTTTGTTCTATTGGCTTTTTTCTTAAGCGAAGATCAAAAAATAAAGAAATTTCTTAAAGAAAAGCTATTTATAGATGGACTTGAATCAGTGATGTTCGTAATCAGTAAACCTGATTGGAAAAGTAAAAATGGTGATTCAAGATTTTGGAATGCAAAAGGAGTGGTTCAGCCCTTCTTGGATAGATTATTTGAAGCATCTTTGGCACCAATGGATATAAAATTTACGCTTCCACATCCTTTAAAAAAGAATGGCGAAACCATTGATGCGTTATTTCTCTTTCTAAAAGATCTTGAGGCGTTAAAAAAAGTAGGTAACCATACATCAGATAAAGATTTTTTTAAACTTTTAGAAAGTATATATTTTTCAAGCCTAATTCATGAAGTTCAAATCAGAGTAAGAGTTAACAATAAAAATGGCACAAATGAGTTGCTAACATTTAGAGAGTTAAGTGAAGGAGAACAGCAACTTATAACCGTATTAGGATTACTCAGGTTCACTAGAGATGACGAATCTCTTTTCTTACTAGATGAGCCAGATACTCATTTAAACCCGGCTTGGAGTATGGAATATATAAATTATCTTGAAGATGTTGCTGGCTTTAATCTATGTGCAAATGCTAATGTGGAGAAAGGCGCCAAAGAGACAAAAGTAGAAAATAGCCATATTGTTTTGGCGACACATGATCCTGTAGTAATATCAACATTGAAAAAAGAACAAATCCAGATCATGAAGCGAGACGACAATACACTCGAAGTTTTTGCCCATTCCCCTCTGTATGGTCCAAAAGGTATGGGTTTTTCAGGAGTGCTAACAAGTGACATGTTTGGCCTTCGTTCTGATTTGGATCCAAAAACATTAGATATTTTGGATGAGCATGCTGTTTTACTAGCTAAAGAAAATAGGACTGATGATGAAGAAATAAGATTTAGTCAATTGCAGAATGAGTTAGACATGCTTGGTTTCTTGGAGGCATATTCAGATCCATATTTTTCCGAATTCGTGAAGGCTTGGACAAGGCATGATAATATTGATAAATTTAAATGTACTATTATTACAGATCAGGAGAGAGATGAACTGTCTAAAATGAGTGATGAGATTCTTTCTGAATTGAAACGTGAGGAAGGTAAATAATCATGCATTTTATAGATAAAAGTGATGTCGAAATTAGATTGCCAGATAATTGGCAAGAGAAGGTTGAATCTGCTTGGAACTACGTTAATGATAAAGTTACGGAAGTAGAAAATGCTTTAAGGACTAAAGCTATAGAAGAGGGGTGGAGTAATGAAAAATTAGAGCATGAACTAGTTTTAGGTATTACTAAGGCTAGAAAAACAGCTATAAATAATAAAAGTGATATATGGGGAGGGGCAGCTCATATTCTTTCAGAAATTTCTTTTGGAAAGTGCTGGTACTGCGAGACGAGTGAGTTACGATCCGATAATCCTGTCGATCATTTCAGACCGAAAGGGAAAGTTGCTGAATGTCCTGATCATCCAGGATATTGGTGGCTCGCTTTCGAGTGGTCTAATTTTAGATACTCATGCACGTACTGTAATTCTAGAAGAGTTGACGTTGAAACAGCGGGTGGCAAACAGGACCATTTTCCGTTGTTACCTCCTGAGAGATGGAATAAATGTAAGGATGATTTCTATCTAGAAAATCCTGTTTTACTTGATCCAACTGATGTAGATGATGTTAATTTATTAACTTTTAATATAAATGGAGAAGCATGCCCTAACGTTGAAGATAAAGATTCCTTTCAATATCAAAGAGTAAAAACTAGTGTTGACATTTATCATTTAAATCATATGCCTACAAAAAGGGCGAGAAAAACGATTCGGCAAAATGTAAGATCACTTGTTACGAATATAAATAACCTTATTACTCAAAACTTAGAAGAAAATAGAGATACTATCAAGGATCTGAAAACGCAGCTTCATAAGATGATCAGAGTATCGTGCCCCTCGACTTCCTTCAATTCAGCAGCTAGAATCTACCTTAGAGAATTTTATAACACTCATGTTTGGGTGAAAGATATGCTTGATAGGGGCGGTTAATGTCAAATTTTAGTGTCACAGATATAGTTAACCGAGTATGGGGGTATGCGAACATTCTTCGTGATGATGGTATAAGTAATGGCGATTATGTTGAACAACTTACATTTCTTATATTTTTGAAGATGAACGCTGAGCGAGTAAGCTTGGGAAAATTAAAAGGTAATATTGTTTCTGATGCTTGGGATGAACTTCTTAAACTTTCAGGTGAGTCACTGCTAACGAAATACTCAAAAATAATCAGTCAACTTGGGGAGAGTGAAGGGTTATTAGAAACCATATTCTATGGTGCACAAAATAAAATACAGGATGCAGGCAAGTTAAAAAAATTAATATTAATGATTAATGAAGAGGTTTGGTTAAGTTCTAATTTCGATGTTAAAGGTGCAATTTACGAAGGCATTTTGCAAAAAAGCGCTGACACCGAAAAAAAAGGGGCTGGGCAATACTTTACCCCTAGAGCGTTGATTGAAGCAATTGTTGAAGCTGTTGATCCTGAGCCTATGCAAACTATTGCAGATCCTGCATGTGGAACCGGTGGGTTTTTAACTGTAGCACATGACTATATCTTTAATAAAATCGATAAAAATGAGGTGGATAAACATTCTTTTTTAAGAAACAGCACTTTCAGTGGAAATGAAATCTCTAGTTCTGTTGCACGTTTATGTGCGATGAATCTTTACTTACATGAAATTGGCATCTATTCGAATCCAATTTCAGTTTCAGACGCACTCGAATCTAAACCATCTAAGAAAGTAGATATTGTTCTAGCAAACCCACCATTTGGTCGAAAAAGTACATTTACAATTAATATCGATAAATCAAAAATTGACAATAAATATATCCGAGATGACTTTTGGGTAGAGACAACTAATAAACAACTTAATTTTTTACAACATATTTGTAACATGCTTAAAAAAGATGGGAAAGCCGCTGTAGTTTTCCCTGATAATATTCTTTTTGACAGCGGAGCTGGAGAGAAAATAAGAAGAAAATTATTAGATGAATATAATCTACATACTGTTTTACGCCTTCCGACAGGAATTTTTTACGCCCAAGGTGTAAAAGCAAATGTATTATTCTTTGATAATTGTATTGATAAAAAAAGGCCAAGAACTGAAAAGGTTTGGTTCTATGACTTGAGAACAAGCATTCATAAAACGTTCAAACATAATAAATTAATACGAAGCGATTTTAATGAATTTATAGCACTTTATAAAAAAGAAAACATCGAGTCTAGAAAAAGTACGTGGAGTACAGATGTAACTAAATATAGCACTCCTAATGGTCGATGGAGGGCTTTTTCTTATGAAGAAATTCTTTTGCGTGACAAAGCTAATTTAGACATTCAATGGCTAAAGGAAGATGTTTTTAACCAGAGTGAAAATATTGAATCGTCTCCAGTGCTGGTTGATTCTATCATTGAGTTACTTTCGTCCGCATTGGATGACTTTAGAGAAGTTGAAGCGCTTCTGTCTAACAGTCAAAAAAGAAATGATGAGTAATAAATCCGAAATATGATAAAGTTAATAAGATAATTATATTTCACTATGTGAGCGAATGTGCTACCGATTTTATAGAAGTGATATTCTAGGTTAGTAATCGGTAGCTCTAATTTTCCTTTTATACACTAAGCTATATTGAGTTGATTATTCTTGTTATATAACCTTACGGCATTTAGTGTATCAATGTCGATTTAAATATAAATTTTAAAAATAACCACCAAGCATAAACGCAAGGCTCAGAATTGGAGCTATCATCATCCAGTAAGCCGTGAGCAGTATTATTCCTCAGATTAGGACCAAGTGCTTCAGTGAAAATAGCCTTCAACTCGAAAACAAAACTCTCCCCAAATAAATCTGTAGCTGAATTAAAATTAAGTAATTTTCCCAGGCCGACTTCCTGAGTAATTCCATTTTCATCTGTAATGGTTGTGTTTACTCCCGCACTTTTTAATTTTTGACGTATAATATTCTCAATTTGTGGACATAATAGATATATAGCCGTTCGAAAGTCACGTTCAAAACCATACCATAATGCGTTGGCAACAGATCTGTTATAGTTTCGTGGTATTATTGATGAATAAAAGCACAATGCTTCCATGCCATCTTTAGTTATACGGTGTTCTATTATAATTTGATCGAGAGCCGGAATAATAGTTCCATTAACAATAATGCTCAGATTGAAGTTAAATATCTCCATGATTTTACTAAAGATGATTGATTCATCATCTGATGCACTATTATTACTTGATACACTCGGAGTTCTGGCGATCGTGCGTCCATCTTGTGATATTATGGTCCTTCCAATAGTATTTAGAAAACTTGGTTCAGATAAACTGGCAATAGCCTGTTCTCTTAATGCCGAATAACTTTCTGTAATAAAACCAGTAAAATATAAAATCGCCATCCCCAGTGGATGTTTGTTTGTAACATGAGCAATAGCCTGCTCAGCTTGGGTAGATAAATCAATGCCATCTGTTCGAATCTCATACATATTCTCAAGCGCCTCGGCACCTGTTCTGAGAATGGCTTGTTCGATTTCTTCTAACTTACGCTCTACATTATATTCAGATCTATAGGCTTGTGGAACTTTGCGATAGGCTTGCAAAGCGTCTTCATAAAAGCTGTTCGCAACACCGGGATTTGGATTTTCATCAGAAAGTCGCTGCTCAGCTTCATTTACAAATACTTCAGCGATTCTTACCTGACAGTCGATAGCTCGGTTGTGCTCCTTTGCTTTTCTAAATAACCTCTCTGATACTTTAAAATATGATCGCTTGATATGAAAGGCTAATGATATAGTATCTGGTACGGTGATGTCATCCCCTATTTCAAAAAGAGTTTGAGCAATTGTACTCGTATCATTTCCGAATAAATTCGTTCTATTTATTGATTCACCTATGCGGTATCGCATTAATGGAAAATCTTCATAGCTCAATGTCAATGCTTCTATGAAGCGCTGTCTTATTATTTCAATTGATGTGAAGTTTTTTATTTGAAAACTAAGTACTATGGCTCTTTCCCAACATAGCTGCCCACCTTTCGTCCATTGCTCACTAGTTATTGGAAGTGCTAAGTATGATGAAATAACAATTCTGGCATGTTCAACACTTTTCGGACGTTTACGCAGCCATAATAAATCTGCTAAACGTGCTTTAAGTAATGGAATGTCAATATGACCCAAAATAGATTCTATAAATATAAGATCCTCTATGGTAAGATCGTCTGGAATCATACTTCTACTATTTGAAGAAGTTATAAACGGTCTATAAGGTTCGTTGGGGCTTTCAGGTGTAAGTGCCATAGAACAGAGACTTGCGAAAAAATTCATCATATTCGAAAGTACTTCTGATGTTTCCCTATGATAAGCCTCCGCCAGTTCCTGAAAGTTACATTTTAATGAATGATAACCATGTGTGGTACTTGAGGCTGCGTCTCGCCATCTGCTAGCGAGGAAAAGGTCTGAAGTAAAAGTCATGTCATTAAATCTTATTTATTAATTAGCAATGGGGTAGTTGTAACTCACTTTGTGCCTGCTGTTTTAGGGAAATGTTGCATTATTTATTTTGTTACAACAACCGCCCCCCAGCCTTCCCCCCGCTATCCTGCGCTACTTTAACCCCACCCGCCAGCGCCCCATTCACCGCCACGCCAACCCTCACTCCAGCCCACGTCATCGCCCCCAACCAGAACGTCGGCAGCACTAGAAACATCGACCCCATCACCAGATTGATAATCACGTCATCCTGCGTATTCTGGATCCCGGCCAGATTCCAGCTACTGTGGGTATTGCTGTTGTTGAGCACATCCAGCAGCCAGCTATCGAGCCACCGCGCCAGTTCCCACCAGAAGGTGAGGAAGACTAGGGCGAACTGGACAAACGTCAGCGTCATCACCACTTTCACGTCCCATGCCGAACAGAGCGTTATCAGCGGAATACAGATCACCAGCGCCATTTGCAGCAGCGCCTGTACCATCGGCAGAGCCTGGCGCACGCTGTCGAATGCCGTGAACGCCGCTATGCTACCGAGGATATTTCCGGCGTTGGATGCCAGCCGGGTGGCGGCATTGGCGACGGTGCCATCGACATTGCCACCATAGCCGGGGTAAACGCGCCCGTTCTGTGATACCTGCATCTTTCGTTCACTGACCAGCGAGCGCAGCACGGCCTCTTCGTATACTGCCTGGGACTGGCCGATCTTTTTAAACGCTGTCCAGATATCCGGAGCCGGGAGTTGCAGAAGTCGGGCCTTCAGCCCAACCGTATCGTCGGCCCACCACTGTTTACAGGTGGGATAACCGCCTGCACCTATATCGGCCAGCCTGGCATCGCGTGATGTGCTGTATGGCCACGCACTGTGCGGTGAAAGCGCATGGTCGGTATCGTAGTAACCCGCCGTGTTGAGAAAGTACGCTGATCCCAGCCAAGCCGTATCGTCACTGGTGTCATCGTCCAGCTCTCCGGCGTGGAATTTCAAACGGGCGTGGGAAGGGGCATAACACTCTTCAACAAAATCAAGTAACTCCTGAGCCAGCGCCGGATCCTTGATTCGGGTGTACTGCACCTCAAAGCGGATCTGACGCAGGTCAGGCTGGCAGGGCAGGGTAGCAACCGTTGCGCTGGTGATACCTTTGCTAATTACATGAATAAAGTACCACCAGATCGGGACGGCGGCGGTTTTACCGCCCAGCGAGTTTATAATCGGTTGATAGCCGGTATCGGCGGGCTGTGGCACCGACATACCGCACTGCTTTGAGCGCGTGGTGTCATATTTGATGGTATCGAGGTCGATGTTCAATATCGGCACGCAGGTGAACATAATCACCAGCAATGAGGTGTACATCAGGTGCTCGGTCCATACCAAAGACAGGGCGGCTTTATTGCCCTCATCCGCCCCCTGACTTCTGGCCTGTAACCATAGCGCCAGCAGCTTAATCAGCAGCGGCAGGGCGAATAATCCGGTGGCGCTTATCGCGTTCCACAACCCGTTATTGACCATCCAGCCGAGCAGCGTCAGAAAGTATTCCAGATAGCTGTTGGTCGTCACCGGAATACCTCTGGCACGATTTCGTTGAGTACAATCAGTATGATAAATATCAGCGCGATATGGCGAATTGCCGGACGATGTGGCGGCAAGCGGTCATACAGATGCCAGCCCACACCGGAAATCGCAGCGTACAGCGTTATGCGCCAGGGCAGCAGGTCACTACGGTTAATCTGCGGTGTATTGTCAGCAGCCAGATAAAACATCACTGCCATGCAGACCAGAAGCAGGAAGCTGGACAGTATCAGCCATTTCATTGTGTATCCCCGCCCGTGGATTTGCTGAGATCGTCCACCCGTTTGTCGGTGTCGTCTTCTACGCCGACAGCCTGGCCTTTAGTCTTCGCGCGCATCGTCTGGCGTTCAAGGATGGTGAGCGCCGCGTTATCTGCCAGCGCCTGGCGCATATCCAGTTCCAGCTTAAGCTGTGACAGTTCCTGGTCGAGCTGGGCGATGGTTTGGGTCAATGCGGTTTGTGCTTCTTTTTCACCGGAGATATTGGGTTTGCGCATTCCTGCCAGCAGCGTGCGCCGGGCCATCAGCGCCTGTTCCATCACACGGGAGAGCGCCAGTTCGCCGGAGAGCCGCTGGATAAGTACCGCTGCATCAGGATCGTCGCGCAGCGCCTCAATCACGCCGCGCGTTAGATGCAGTTCGCCGCCGCTGGCCTGCGCCAGCGTGTCATCGTTAACAGGCTGGCTGCGTTCACCATATCGATAATCAGCGGCTGGATCTTATCCTACTCTTCCTGAATCAGCGGCGTCAGCCCGACACCGGATTGTGCGCCGCTTTGCTGGTCAGTGTCGTCGGATTGATCGTTATCCGGGGCGACGTTAATGGTCTGTTCGCCAACCACCCGTGTGAGCCATTGCGCGACGTCGTCGGGTTTGCTCCATACCTGGCAAAGTTCCCCCTGACAGTCGTTGCTGGATACCGAACTGGTACTGGTTGCGCTGCGATTATTGAGAATGTTGTAGCCTGCAACCGTCGTATCGCGTATCAGTTTGATGGGCGGCTGGCCTTTGCCGCCGCGATGTTCACCATCAACCCAGCGTTTGCCTTTCTCTGCCGCCTCTTCGGCAGCTCTTTGTTCGGCGCGAACGGCGTCTTTTTCGCTGGCCGCAATCCCCTGATAGTTCTCAGCCTGGGCGCTTTGCGTCCAGGCTGGGCCGAGCGCGTAATCCGTCATCTTGCCAGCCATCTTCTGGCAACTTAATAGTGATTTATCGAAGTCGAGCCGTCCCTGAAGCACGCCGTTGGTCAGCAGATCGTAGAGCTGGGGATTAGCACGTTGGATCACCATTGCGGGCAGGCTGGCGACCGCACTGGTCGCGCTTTCGACAACCTCGCCCATCAGTTGCTGGAAGCCGTCCGTTACACCGTTGAGCTGATTACGCACCGTGGTATCGATATCGAAATTGCCGCACATCATGTCGCTGTTCCAGCTTACGCCTGCCGTCAGCGGGAAGGTGTTGCGCCGTGTTGGCGGTGGAGAGATGGCCGCACCGCCGCCGATGCGATAATACATCCAGTCGCTGATCGCCCCCTGTTGTTTGTATTGATATTTGTCGTCTGCCGGGGCGAGAAAGGCGACGAATAGAAGACACCAGGCTGAGCGCATAGTTAACCTCCGCTGCTGCCAAGAAAGGTCTGCCCACGATGCGGGCAGCATTTATAGGGCCGCCACAGCGTCCAGACATATGCACCATCCTCCGCCAGTTTATCGGCGTAAGAATCGGTGGAGGAGCCATCCGGGAAGATGGCGCAGGAGGCGGATTTTTTGGGAACCAGCATTTGCCATTGGTGGTTACTGCTGTCGCCTTCCATAGCACCTATCTGATCCTCGGCAGTATTACCGCCGTATTCACTCTGTTGTCCGCTTTCTTGCTAACGGTGACCCCACGCCAGAAAACGGCGGACGCCTGCGCACCCGTCACACTCTAATGGAGAGAACATTATGCAACCGAATATTCTGGTCTTTTTCACCGATCAACAGCGCTGGGATACGGTGGGCTGCTACAACCCTGCCGTCAGTACCACCCCGGTGCTGGACCAGCTTGCCCGCGAGGGCGTGAAGTTCGAAAACGCCTTTACCGTCCAGCCGGTCTGCGGCCCGGCGCGTTCCTGTCTGCAAACCGGACGTTACCCGACGCAGAACGGCTGTTATCGCAATAATATCGCCATGCGACAGGATGAGGTGACGCTGGCGAAACTGTTCATTCAGGCGGGATATGACACTGCCTATATCGGGAAGTGGCACCTGGCGGATCTGGATGAAAAACCGGTGCCGGAAGAACTGCGCGGCGGCGGACGATCCAGCCAGCAGAAACTGCGAGCCAATATATTCGGCGGCGTTGGATTTACGTTCGTCGGGGATGCAGGGCAGGCCGTGAGGGTCGGACAGCCAGCCGATATTGCCCTCCGTGCCGCTCCCGGTTTTATCGCCTTCGGCGGGTAGCGTGCGTATCGTGCCGTCGCGGAAGACAAAGGTGATTGATGTTAAGCTGCCGCGCACGCAGGAGAGCGTCCAGTCGCCGGTGGCACTGCCGGAGATCACCGCGCCTTCAATGTCGGGCAACTCGATGCCGTTGGCGGTGAGGTTATCGCGGCCAATCAGCACCTTGAATGGGTAAGGATCGGTGACGCTGCCATTAAGCGGAATGCGTCCCAGCAGTGCGGTCATCGCCACCGAACCGATTAACGTGCTGTTCTGCGGCAGAGTGTAGACCGGTTTGACGGCGGCGGGCGGTGGAGTTTCAGGTTGTGGTGTAGGGCTCTGCATCGCAGAAGGAAAGGCCAGCGCAGGCTGCAGTGGACGACCGTTCTTATCCGTCGGCAGGGCATCGGCGGGGGCTATCCAGCGCATTGGCTCGCTGGAGGCCACTTCAGTTTCATCAATGCCCAGCCCCGGCCAGTGAGTCATCCGTTGTTCTGTTGCCTTTAAGCTGCTGGATCTGCGTCTGTAGCGAGCTGAGCAATTCGTTTTGCTGTTCTGAAGCGCTGGTTTGCTGGCGGTTAATGGCCTCGTTGATACGACTGTCGGTATTCTGCTCGCGTTCATGCAGGCGCTGATTTTCCTGCACCAGTGCGGCGTTGCTGGCTTTCACCGTCTCCAGTTCCTTACGCCAGAGCTTCATCTGGCCGACCAGCGTGGCGACGGTATCGGCGGGCGTATCGCCCTCAATCCCCAGAGCCTTCAGCTCGTCCTGACAGAGGGGCGTTGCAGGCGTTGAGGATTTTGCCGGTGTGGTTTTGCGGTCCTGACAGGCATGAAACAGCAGAACGCTGCCCGCCAGCAGGATAAGTGGTGTCAGGATCCGCAGCAGGATATTAGCCTGAAGCTTCATTTTTTCTTCTCCGGCGCAGGCTCTGGCAGGATCGCCTGTTCAGGACGATGATTGCGGGTGATGAGATAGAGCACGGTGGTGTCTTCGGCGCTGCCCGCAGGCCCCAGCCAGCGATGCTGAAAGGAGGAGGCGTAAAACCACCCATGAAGCTGGCGCGGATCGAGTTCCATCCGGGTGGCGCTTTTATTCTGAAGCCGGATCGCCGCCAGGTGGTAAGGATCCAGCCGCCAGCCGCCGATCGGTATGGCGTTGACGGGTAACGCGGGCAGCAGAGTGGTGATGGTTTTTGCCAGCCGCACGCCTTCGGGCTGAACGCCCGGCAAAGGCTCCACGGTGCGTAGCGGGGCATACAGCATCTGCGCGGCATAGCGGGTGAGCGCGACCGGCAGCGGCGTGGAGGGTAAGGGGTCTGGAACTGCATCGGGCTTTGCGTCAGTCGTTTTTTTCTCTTCGCGGACAATGCGCATCGGCTCCCGGATGTGCTCGCCCTTGCTGGCAGAGACATCCAGCAAAATCAGCTCACCGTTCTCTGTGTCCTGAAGCTGTAGTCGGGTGGCGGCAAACGGCTGGCTGGCGAGCAGGTACAGCGTGCCGTTGCTGCTCTGAATGCGCAGCTTGCCTTCGAGCGCGGCGAGATAGCCCACCCGGACATTACGATCGACAAAGACGATCCGTTCTTGCCCGATGTTCAGCGCCACCGGCAGCGGGATACGTTCCCACTTCATCAATTCGACGGCGTGCAGGGGCAGGGCAACCAGCAGGATCAGCAGCGGGCGTGTATTCATGGTTTAGCCGTCTCCAGCTTCTGCGGCGGCGATGAGAAACAGCCCAGCGCCAGCCCCCACGGGTTTTTCTGTTGGTCGATGTTGTAGCGCAGTACTTTGATGGGGTAACGGACCATCGCCCGCTTGACGGGTTCGGAGTGGAAATACTCATCGACGGTCAGATCCAGCGTCACAATCCAGTTGTCGCGGTCGAGGATCTGCACCTGCTTATCACTGAATCCCCGACCGGGGATTTCATATACGCCGCGTACCCGGTCGCGCAGCTCGCCGTTTTGCAGGCACTGGTGAAATTCACGGTCAATCTGGCTGTAGCAGCCGGGGGTAAGATAGGCCCGTAGGGCGCTGAGGTTACGGGGATAATTGGCCTCGCCGTTGGTCGGCCAGCGGTTAATCTGCTGAAACACTGAAACACTGAAACACTGAAACACTGAAACACTGAAAACGCAAAGGCGTACACTGTGGCAGGCGGCACTTCCCACCACGGACGCTGACTGGCCGCGCGGAGATCCGGCGGCAGGTACACCGTAAGCTGGCGTGGGGCGCTATACCAGCCGAATCCCATGCCTGATGCCAGCAGGAATAACGCGACCAGCGCAATATGCAGGGTGCGGATATGCCCATCCCGCGCGGCCAGCGCGTGCTTAAAGGTGCTTATCGTCGGCTCCGGCGAATGGCCCAGACGCCATCGTGCAGAACAAAACGCTGAGTGCCAATGCCGAAGCGGGCCAGTTTCAGCTTCAGCGCCCGGTACAGCCAGCTCTCCGGGCGCCCGCGCTTCAGCCGTGCCAGCCAGCGTCCACCGCAGAGGATCGCCAGCGTAGCGCCGGGCAGGGCGCTGCCGGGTATAAGGCTCCAGTTTCGCCATAGAACTGCTGGAATGGTTCCAGTGATTGCGCCGGTAGTCAGTCCGAACAGCAGCGCTATCAGCAGCTCGCTGACCGTCAGACCGCGAAACACCGCAGGCTCGCGGTTCAGCCGTTCCGGGAGCAAGGGAATGGTGCTCATGGCTTACAGGATGTCCGAAGCCTGGTTGAGTAACCAGATGGTGATCATCAGCAGAACCGCGCCGACACCCGCCATTGCCCCCAAGTCCTTCCACTGCTTACGCCCGCCCTGAATTTCGGAGTAGGTGGCGATGCAGTTATTGGCGACCACCAGAAAACCCACGGCGCAGACGCCCAGCGTCATCAGGATCACGATGTCATAACCATAGTTCTGCAAGGTTTCCATGATGCCGTCGCCCTGACCGCGTGAGGGATCTTCCATCTCTGGCAGATCGGCCCGGACGGGCAGGGCCGGGAGCCACAGCAGCACTCTGAATAGCCATTTTTTCATAATGCCTCCTGAAGCTGCTAACTCAGTACCAGCCAGAAGCTGACCAGTAGCAGTAAGATGGTTCGCCCGCTGATGCTGCCCAGCGCTCGCCAGCTTAGCCGCGCGGTTGCCACGCCACGGTAGGCGTCATTCAGCACCCAGACCACCCACAACAGCAGAAAGGCGCTGAACAGGCCGAGCATCACCAGGCTGACGGCATCGGGCTTTATCAGACTGGCGGCCTGGAAAGCGCTGATTTGTTCGGGGGTCATGGCGTGGTTTTCTCCTCACGGTATTGCCCGACTAGCGTTGCTGTATCTCGCGGCTGGGCGCGGGCAGGTGTGAGGTAATGTTCAATCCCGTTACGCAGAGTAGTGATATCGTCGTGGATATGTGGGTAGTCGAAGTAGTAGCGTTCGTTGATACCGGTTCTGGCGCTTTGCTGAGCGCGGTTAAGTGAGGCTTCAATTTGGGTAAGCTGGTTGAGGGACAGGGTTAGCTCTTCGCGCTTGGTGAGGGGGCTGCGAAAATACCTCTCGTATGGCATAGAGTTATGAAAAGTATGAAAAACGTATAACAGGGTTTCATGATACATTATCCCGATAACCTATTTTGAACAATAGTAGGGAAGCATTACTGCAAGAACTGTAGGAAAATGTTTATCCACGTGTTATGTTTTTAACTGATTGTGGTAAGTTATCTTTTTCTATTGTTATGCTTCATATTATTCGCTACGCATGTATCATTTATATGGATAAAGATAAAATTTTGCAACGTATGCAAATTCCCTATTGTTTTTCAATGTATTTTAAGGAGGGTTATAAGTATGTCTACGGATAAATATAATAAATACTTTGGTATAACTAAATTCACGATTAGGCCTACAGATAAACATATTCGAGCGTTTTCTCAAGTTGCCGATATACGAAAATTTGAAATCGATATGTATTGGAAAAGAGCAGCTTACTTCTGGACTATTATAGCTGTAACATTTACTGGTTTTTTCGCTTTATCTGCCTCAAGTTCTTTTCCTTATAAAGATCTCTTTTTATTGTTGCTTTCTAATATGGGATTGGTCTTCACATTTTCATGGTATTTGGTGAATCGCGGTAGCAAATATTGGCAAGAAAATTGGGAAAATCATCTTGATCACATGGAGGATAAAATCACAGGGCCTCTTTATAAGACAATATTAGAAAGGCCTAAAGTTAGCAATAAAAAGAATAATAAAATTGATCATTTTTTTACTGGCCCCAGTAAATTATCTGTTTCTAAAATAAATCAATGGGTTGCTATATATATATGCTTCATCTGGTTTTTTCTAATAATGATAGCATCATCGAGTGTTTTTATTGAGTTGAAAAACATCATGCCCATTCCAAAATCATATGTGGCCATGGGTTTTATAGTGCTTTCTTTTATTGCAATGATTCTTATGTATTGGAAAGGAAAGACGCATTCGGGGGAGCATTTATCATCATTAGTTGAAAGGTATTCTCGTATAGTTCCATGATATCAAGAAGAGATATTACCATTATAAGTAATATCTCGTGGTTATTGTGGAAAATATAAAAATTATTTCTTCTTCGGTTTATGTCTTCGACGCAATGCTCGACTATGTATAGAACGCTCTTTAATCAATTCTTGATTAAAGAGCGTAGTGTCAGATGCCATTTGCTCATAAAGGTTATTATTATTCCTTACTTTTTTCAATATGCTTAGTAAGATAGGTGATGCCTCTACACGCCCCTTATCCATAAAAAAGCATAACTGTTTTGCAAAGAAATATAATGTAATAGAATAAGAAAGAACTGTTATCTGAACCCAAAGTGATTGCACTATGTTATATTCACCATCTGCAACTTTGAATGTTAGATAAAGAAAATAAAAAGAAGTTGATACGCTAAAAAGTGAAAAAAAGAACGCTACTTTTTTAGGGTATGATCTGCTGCCAACTTTATAGGTAAACAAACGAAAGGTACCTATATTTCCAAATACTAAAAAACCGAACCCAGCCATGCTAATATCAATAGCTGTATTTGTAAATTGCATGGAGGATAAATTGTATAATAATAGGGTAAAAACAAATAGAGACACCAAACTAATAAATTCTATTCTTACACCTCTATAGAACTCTATCATATAAGGGGAGCTCTTCTTTAGGGTTGCCATAATAAAATCTAACAAATAAACAAATGCAACTATCCATGTTGCCGATGGTAATTGATATTTATAGAGGCTTATGAGCATAGCAATTGGCGATGTTAGATTAAATGGAAATGCAATATAAGACCAAATTATTGATACTGCGACAGATAAGTAAACTATAGCCTTCACTATATAGCACTCTTTTTACGTATCGATTGAGCTTTATTTATACCATGAATAAGTTGTGACGTGTTATACATAGCCACATGGTTATGAAATATTATAAATATTTTTTGAATGTGCCGACAGCCACAGATATGCCAATTCCAGTTATCATTGCTCCCAGCACTAACACAACCCCCGGCTCAAGAAAAACCGGTACCGTCAGCCACACCAGTCCCGTCGCTATCAAGCAGGATGAAATCATACGCCTTGCATGGTGATAAACAAACCCGGACTCATGGCCTGCGCCGAACCGCCGTAAGTCGCGTCTTACTAACCCGTCAATCAGCCCGATGATGATAGTCAGAGCAAACAGTGGCAGCGCCTGCAACAGAATCGCCAGCCGCAGCAGAAAGGTGAGGGTGACGTTACCCGCAGACAGTAACGCACAGCGGATCATCGAAGTGACGGTTTCCGTCCAGAACAACCCATTTTGCCCGTTGAACGAATGAACCAGCGCCGCAATCCCTTGCTGCAGCGTATCGCTGACAAGCGCCAGATCTTCTACTAACCACACTGGTGCGCTAGCGGAACCCCGCCATCACTGCCATGTTGCCTTCAATACCTGTTCACTATGGCTGGCGCAGGAGTTCCGCCAGAAAAATGCATCACCCAGCCACTCCAGCGCTATCGCCAGCATCCATGCGCCGAGGCAAAAGCCAACCAGCACGCCGGGTAATAATACGAGCCAGCCGAGCAATCCGGGGTGGCGCACAGGGTGTGGCGCATGTTCGGGCATCAGTGCAGTGGCAACGTAATGTAGCGGCAGAGGAATCGTGCCTCGTGCGCCTCATCCAGCCGTATCTGAAAAATGTCGTGTTCGCCCTGCGGTGATGTAGCTTCACGCCATGCCTGAAAGCCCTGCAAATTCATGCGAGCGATAATCTGGTCGGGCATTTCTCCCTGCGTCAACGCACCTACCGCCTGTTGCAGGGGAAGTGGCAAGGTTTGCGCGGGCCATATAACTTCAACGCTTACGAGATGGCGATGTGTCCGGGGTGTCATCGGTCAGTTTCTCCGTGGTTTCGCTGTCGTACTGTTTTTCCATATAGCGGGCGATTTGCGCGATGTTTTCCGGCATCAGCGGATCGTGCGCGGTATCCGGTAACGGGATGCGTAACTTCCAGAGCTGGCTGCCTTCCAGCAGAGCGAACGCTTGACCTTTGGGAAGTTGCACCAGTGAGGCGGGTTCCAGTAGCGCCACTTGTACGCTGCTCACGCGATCCTGGGTGTTGCTGGAAAAACTAATGCCGCCCTGAGCGTCGGCGCTGTCGGTGACGCCGGAACTGACACTGTTGCTGAGCACGTCTACCTGTGGCAGTTGTCTGGTCAGCAGTTCGGCGGTAGCGGTCTCCCGCACTCGCATCATGATCAGGCTGTTGAAGTTGCCGACCATCTGGCCCGCTTTGGCGCGGTCGCCGATGCGGGCTTCGATATCGGAGAGCGTCTGGGTGTAAGCCGTGACCTGCACGCCCGCACCACCGCCTTTGTTGATCAGCGGAATAAATTCATCGCCCATCAGTTCGCTGAACTCATCGCAGTGCAGGTTGATTGCCGATTTTTCTTCCGTTTGTGGCAGGCCATCCATCACGCCGTGCTTGTAGATATGCCCGGCGACGCTAACCAGATCGGCAAACATCGAGTTGCCGACGGCGGCGGCGATCTCAGCATCGGATAGCGCATCCAGCCCAACATACACAATCGCCCGTTGGCGAATCGCCTGCAGCCAGTCGAACACCGGGCGCGGGTCGTTGAGATTGCCGTAGTCCAGGGCCAGCAGTTGGGCGATTTTCCCGGTGGTCAGTTTTTCCAGCAGCGGCAGCAGCGAGGCGACGATCTTATCGAAATAGGTTTTGTCGTAGCGCACGGCAGAACGCAGGCCGTCGAGGATCGGGTCATGCAGGCGGGTAGTGGAAAGGTACTGCTCCAGCGCGACGACGTAGCTGTCCCGTCCCTGAAGGTTACGCGGCGTGTTTTTCTCGGTGATGCCACCGGCAATCCGCACCACGTTGTCCCATGCCTGGCGGTCGTGACCGGGCAGAAAGGCGCGGGTGTAGTCGATAAACAGTTCGTCGATATTGATAATGTGACGGGCGATGCGGGCGTAGACCGGTCGCTGGTCCAGCGCAACCAGGGCGCGGGTGATGATGTTGACGAAGCGCCATGCGAACTCGCGGAAGGCAGCGGAGTTGCCCTCCGTGGAAAGCTGCCCGGCGATACGGCTGGCCACTCCCGAGATGCGGCCAAAGCGCCCGACAGCGTTGTAGCGGGCGGAGATCTCCGGCCAGCCAAGATGGAACAGCCAGAAGACATTTTCTCGCCCGGCTCGGTGCGCTTCTGCCCAGACGCGACGCAGCAGGTCTGCGTCACCCTTGGGGTCAAAAACAGGTGGATATCCTGAGCAATCAGCAGTTCTGCCAGCCGGGTTTTGCCGACGCGGGTAGTGCCGAGGACCAGCGTATGCTCCGGTCGGTCGCGCGGCGGCAACGTGACGCGGCCTTCGCGCAACTCCACGCCGTGCAGCAGCGGATCGCCGCCGCTGGCGCTGTAAAGCTCCACCGCCGGGCGCAGGATAAAATCAAGCCTCACTGTTCCAGCCCCTTGTCGGTGATAAGTACTGGATAAGCGCTGATGGGCAGGTTTTTTGCCATATCGTCGGCGCTGACGGGGAGCAGCGTTAACGTCGGTGCGATGGCCCGCAGGGCATTCAACCGCGTCAGCGTGGTGACGTTCACGACCAGCCCGGTGGCGTGCAGGGTTTTTAACGCGTCCCGGTGCTGGCGCAGCCATTCTGTGGACAGCGGATCGTCGCCGATTAAGAACAGCGGCGTCATCCCTGGCAGGCTGAGCGCCAGATGGGGTTGCTGACCGGGATGAAGATTGTGGGTGACGACCGGCAGCAACCGGGCCTCAACCAGCGCCCAGCCAGCTTCCGGGGGAGGCATTGTAGTGCTGACGCAGCAGCAGGGCGGTGACGGTGAGATTGTCCGCCGGATCGAAGCTGGCGCACAGCGAGGGAAACCAGTGCCCGTTCCAGCCGAGGTTAATTTGTCCCAGCCCGGCGTCGATGCGTTTCATGCTGCGGGTGCGGGCGAAGGCCAGTAATGCCTGGCAGGCTGAAGAACGGCTGGGGTAACGGTAGCCGGTTCCGGCAATATTCAGCGTCCACGGCCACGGATGTAGTCCCTGCGCCAGACGGGTGCCGCTTTCCGCGCGGGCTACCGCGTAGAGCAGTTCAGCCGGAACCTGCTGCTGGCGGGCAATTTGCGCATACAGCGGCGGCACGGCACAGGCGTGGGCGCAGATAAGCAGGCCGACTGTCAGGGTGCAGAGACGGGACGCCATTGCTCCCCCTGTTGTTCCAGCAATAACGGTAACTTTCCACCACCGAGGCGTTGCCAGCGCCCGTTATCGTGATTAAGCGTTATCTGCCCGCGCTCGACTTTGCGCATATCAATATGCTGGCGCTGCGCCCAGCGTTGCAGGCTGGCATCGTCGTTACGGCTGTTAACCAGCCAGATATCCAGCGGGCGGTCATCGTTGATAAGCTTCTGCGCCAGCGTCTCGCAGGCTGGGCATTTTTCACTGACGAACAGCGCTATTCGTGGCTGGACGACGCTGCGGATGGGCGTCAGCGTCGGATAAAGCCGCTTCCACGCCTGGTCGTAGGCACGCTGGAACGCCAGCTCTTTCTCCACCCGCTGATGCTCTTTACGGGCCAGCAGCTCAGCATAGCGCTGGCGTTCAGCGTCGCTGTTGGCTTCCACGCCGAGGGTGGTGAGGGGATCGAGCCCCGGCGACCAGATGCCGCGCTCGCCCTGACGCAGTTGCTGGTAGTGCTGCCATTCGCTGTCGGTTAATCCCCACTGCTGTGCCTGCGTGTGGGTGATGGTCTGTTCTTCAATACGGGTTTGCTGTGGGCTGGCAAACAGCGGCAGTAGCAGAAGGCACAGCAACAGATATCTGCGCATTGCGGTTTATCCTCCTGCGTTCAGCGTCAGCCGCTGCCCGCCTTTACGGAAAGTAGCGTGACTGCCGTCCAATTGCAGCAATTGCCAGCCCTGCACGCTGTCGCCGGGGGCCACAAGCTGAAGCTGTGAGAGCGAGCGATAGCCGGATGGGGCGATGACGGCGAACTGCCGCCCGGCGCGAAACTCGCTGCTGATAAGAGAAAAAGGGGCCTTTGCGGCCCAAAGCGGAGATGAGACGGGACGTTTTGCCTTTGCGCGGCTGCGCGTGGCGGACTGTTGTTGCAGGTGTTGATAACTGCTGCTCAGGGTCTGGACTTGTTTCTCCAGCGCCTTGATCTGTTCGTTAATGGGTTGAAGGTGTTCGGCCTGCGCGCTGGCGGCATCGTTAAGCTGTCTGGCAAGGGCTTCCGTGCGATCGGTGATGTTTTTTACGGCAACCTTCAGTTCTCGGTAATTGTCGTCTGGCTGCGGTTGGTTGTGCCATTGCGCCATCTGGCGTTGTGTTTGTAGCTGTGCCAGCGTCAGGGCATTCAGGCGGTTGAAGCCCCAGAACATCGCCGCTACCAGCAGAAGGAGAGCGCTGCCTGCTATCAGGTAAGCCAGATGTTTAAGCATGATGGTCCCCCGTTCCCGGCGTGTTCAGGTGAAAACAAACTTCGCGGTTCAGTACATCGGTCTGCATCAGCCAGCCCGGCCCGGCCAGCGTTTTCAGCGCCTCTTCCAGTCGCATCGGGCCGAGCCGGTATTGCGAAAGCGGCAGTGGTTTGCCAGCCAGAAACTGCGTTGGATGGTCATCGGCGCACAGGCTGTAGCCGCTCTGTTTCAGCAGCCAGGCGAAGGCGTCGCCAACGGTGAGCTTCAGGTTCAGCGGCAGGTTGATGTTGATGATTTGGTGCAGCGGGTTGCGCTGAGCTTCGTCAGGGCGGGTGTTGATCAGCAGGTAGCGGTCATAGCGCACCACTTCAGGCGCGGGCGGTGGTGTTGGTTTTGGCGCAGGCACAGCGGGCTGTTGCGGTGAGTTGCAGCCGTCCAGCATCAGCAGTGTGATAACCCATCCTGTTATTCGCGCCATTGTTTCTCTGAATCTGGTGAGGAATAGCCCGAGGGTGCGCAAAGGTGGAAGGGCAGACAACGCGAAATTGTTTTTCGGTGATGAAAAAAAGACGCCCGGAGTGGGCGTCACGATAAAGATTCAGGCGGCATCAGCTTCTGCCTCTGCTTCCTGGTTTCCGGCCTGCCAGACGACTTCGCCGTCGATTTTGATAAGGCCAATATAGAGCAGTCGGGCTTTCAGGCTGACGCCCGTTTCGCCTTTACGCTCGCCTTTGCTGTAGGTGAACATATCAACGTATAAGTCGCCCAACCGGAAGTGGATTAGCACTTTGCGCTTTTCATTGACCGCCTGCTCGCAGCGGGCAATCAGCTTACGCGCTTCGCTACCGGTGACTTTGCAGTCAAAGCGGACATAGTCCACGTCATCGGCAGCCCCGCTTAATGCGGCAATGTCGCAGCATAAAAAGGGTTCGCCGCGTTTTGGGGTGACGGTACGGACACGGTTAACGTAACCCAGACCGCTGGTGTACAGATTGAAGTAAGTTTTCTCGCTCATAGGATCCTCCCGCGTGGTTACACGCGTTACCTGGTGATATGCTGAGTGCATCGGGTGAAAGGGATGCGCGGAGATGATGCTGCGCATTTAAAAGGCGATGGAACCACGCCGTACGGCGGGTAGCGTGAAGGTTCCGGCTACCGAATAAGCAAGGGGATTTAAACGAGGGGGAAGGGAAATTGCGAGGCGATATTCTGTTTGCTGCACCTTAAATATCGTGTTCCGCGCGGAGGCTGTTAAGGTGCAGCGGGCTGAAGGGGTCACTGGCCGCGTCGGATTACGCGCGATTTCTGTCAGCAGTGTAAATCGCAAAAACTGGCGCTTGCGCACAAACGGATCCCGTTGTTATCCGGTGGGTACCGGAAACATGCAGGCGGTCCGGGCGGATAGCGAGACGGCTGTCGCCCGAAATGAGGCTGAACAGTGGCGTAAAGGTTGTTTTGCGTGACGGAAACGTCACGAGCGCGAATAGGCAAAACAAACCGCGCAGTCAGGTATGGCGTGAGAGTAATCGCGTAGTCGCTTAGTGTCGCGCTGCAATTCATGTCCTGCCTCAGCTATTTTGCTGCCCCTGATACAGCATTTCTGCCTGTTCCATCTTTTCCTGACACTCCCGCGCCTGGCGGATAATGAAGGTCAGTACCGACATCTGCATATTGAATACGATGCGGTCCCGCTCTATTTCCAGCAGAGCATCTCTGGCACGTTGCGGGATTTTGGGATCGCTAATCAGGTTGCAAAATGCCGGGGCGCCGGATTTGTTGTTCTGCTGGTTACGCCAGCGTAGGAAGTTCGCGCCGGAGGGGGCAGGGCCGATGGTGAATATCAGCGGAAGCTGGCGTACGGGGTAGCGTCTGGCGCTCTGGATCAGGCGCTGCATTAACGGCTCCATCATCTCGCGCACGCTTCGGGCGTAGCTCTCCAGCAGCTCCAGCTCCCCCTTACTCTTAAAAGGCTTTAAAAGGCCTTTTAGCGTGGAGACGTAAGCCAGCATTTTATAGTCTTCATCAGCCAGCGATTGATAGCCGGTTATGGGGTTATTCATCATCAGTAACTCTGGGATTTTCGGTCTCGCCAGGCAACGGTGATGAAAACGATGAGCGCAGTTTGCCGCTCAGTATCGCTTCCGGCAGCGGGCCTAAATGCTCAATAGCGGCTCTGGCCTGCGGCGTGTCGTCGATAAAGTCCTGACGGGTCAGGCCGGAACCGTGATACTTCTGCGCCAGGCCGAAGGCGCTGCGGATAACCGTTGCTCCGTTATTTAATCGGTTGTACATTTCCCTGCGGGAGATGACGGCGATATGCGAGGCCAGCAGAAGCTGGCGTGCGAGCTGGTCGAAATCGGTCAGTAGATAAACGCCCTGATAGGCCAGTGGAGCGTTGATAAAAAGCGGAAAGTGGGCAGGCTGAACATTGAAGCAGTTTTCAATATCGATGCCTTCCGGCAATTCGCTGAACATGCTTTTCGCCTGATCCAGCATCACTTGCATCAACTTACGCGACTGCACCAGTTTCTCTTCCATACGCAGCATCCACAGATCGGCATAAGGATCGTTATGTTCTGCGGCAATGCGCATCTGGTTGAGGATTTCGATAAAGCGCGGCATTCCGATGATTGGTGCAGGGCCATTCTCTGTCGCCCGCTGTCCGGTCCACAGCCGGGTGGCGTTGTGAGTGTGAAGCTGAATATGGATCGCACTACGCAGGGGACCCATGTTGAAGGTGTAGTCCGACATATGTGTTTCCTGTTGCGGGTGGGTGTCAACGCAGAGTGATGGCGGGAGGGATTGTGAGCAATGGGAAAACGCATACGAGAAGATTGCTGGGAGAGATATTAATAACGTTATACTCTGTTAGATAATATTTTTAAGTTTGTAAGGGCTTCTCTCTTATTAATTGATGTCGAGGATTAGTTATCCTTGTAACTTTGTTTTTTAATTATATACTTTCACTTTTTATATCTATAAATTAATGTCATTCTGGCGCTGAATTATCAACGCCAGAAAGGCTATGCTCTAATGCTAAAATTCTTAGTGCTGGTTATATTAGCAAGTATATCTTCATTTTTTTCATATTCAATTGCTAGCTTTTGCATCTCTTCATTCCAGTGTGAAGCATCATTAACAATAAAAAGGCGATCCTTGCGTGATGATTGTATATTCGGCAAGCATGCACCAAAAATTATTTTCATATCTCTAAACTTGGATTGTGCAACAAGTAAATATTTACTGAGTTGAGAAAATAATATATTTAGAACAATATCATCAGAGACATCTTCTGGTATCTCAGGGTAAATTAACCATAAGTATAACAATCCCGGAAAATCATTGGATTCGACAATGTTAGCCCAAAAGAATCCAGGATCTTCTTGTGCGACTTCAATTAATGGTATTGAAATAAGTTGACGTCCAAGTCTTGATTCAGAGGCTAATAATCTGAAAGCCCTCTCGTGGTAATTAATTGATTCATCTTGACCAATGATTAAACTTTGGTTTTCATATTCGGTATGAATGTGATCTATCAAATTATCTATAGTATAGGAGTTTTGTCGAGTTTCTTGTCTTATTCTTTGATTTTCATCGCTATTATATTGTTCCCAAAGGCCTGGGCCGATATGATAAATGTCATCTGCTGTACGAAATAGTTCATATGGCATATGGAACGGAGCATTACCTGGCTGGCTAAGCATCCAGGCTGCCAATAGCTCTTCTTCGCCATATATTTTGATGTGATTATCTGAAGTTGTAAGTAAGTTTTCCCTGGCTTGAATGTAATCAATGAAATCTCTGGTTGTATCTAAACATGTAAATATTTTATCTAGACTGCTATCATTGAATATATGGACGAATTTTCTTGTGGGTATACCTATGGTCAATAAGGTGTCTTTTCCGGTACATGCTGTATCAATATTTAATCCATAGCGACCGTATTTTCTATAGCATGCGTCAGAGCAACCATTTGCGATAGCAATTAAATGAATGCATATTTCATCCGAATGTGGTAATTCCATTGAGAATGGCTCTGTTGCTTGAGCATCAGTATATAGATTGTCGGGATATGAGTTTATATGGTTATATGCACCATTTAGCTGTTTTATGCTGCTTTCGATAGCACTTTTATACCATCTATTCCATGCGATTTTTTCGTCAATTTCAATATTATAATTAATAAGTTTATCAGACATGATGATTACATCATTGCCAAAGACGACCATTACATCGCAAAATTCCTTTCCTTTTTTATAGAAAATATTACTGTGAGACCACATTGACAGAAATGTTTTCTTTGTGAAGTTAAGCAATCTCTCTTCTGATTCATTAACGGGCATATCTTTTAACCTCAGCTCTAAATATTATATAGTGTGAAGTTTTTATCTTCACTTAATTTTTTAGTAAATGATGATTTTTACGCTTTTCTTGTGTTTTTAATTTTCATAAAAGTATTGTACTTATTTTTATAATGCAAGAAGTTAAGTTTTCTTGTATTTTTCATTAGTGACGTCTGTATGATCACTTTATTACCCCTAAGTCAGTGAATACTTAAATCTAATGTACATATATAATAGAATCATTATTTTAATATTTTATAGTCATTTGCTTTTATAGCCTTTATTTTAAATCAAAGCAATACTATGGCTATTAATATTTCATTCATTGTTACCAAGCATGTCTAACTAAAAAACTCTGTGGAATAATACTGCTCTCTTGGCTAGCCAGTGATATTGTCGTTTTATCTATTGATTAGTGATGGATTGATAGGTATTGATGTGACTTCACTGGCATCAAAGCTTATTTTGCCTTTTATCTCTACATAAAGGGCACATAAAATTCTCTTTTATGTAGAGATAAAAAACTCCCTTATTTGTCACTCTTAGCCTAACCATCTGGTGTTAGAATTAATTCACACCTTTTCTTCAAGTTATTCGCGCGAAAAACTTGAATTGGGGAATTTAACAATTTCCTGTTTCAGCTCGGTGATTGAGTAAAGTTCATTAGGTGAAGTTGTCTTTTTTACAGTCTATAGGGTGTATTGGTTAAAACAGCTTATAGGCTGTAAAACGTTCTAGAAAATGGTGAATGCCTTATGAATACTGTTTATCCGTTGAAGACCATGAATCAGTTACGCCCTCTTCTGATTGGCTTTCGTAAAGTAAATGGACTGACCCAAAAGGATATTGCAGAGAGGCTTGGCGTAACACAGCAAACCTATGCTCGATTGGAGGCGAACCCAGGTAGCGCCAGTATTGAGCGGTTGTTCAAAGTGTTTACTGTGTTGGGCGTTGAAATAGAACTTTCTTCTCCATTGGCTTCATCAGCCATAAATTCATATAAGTTAACTGATAAATATAGAGATTCTCTAGCCAGACGAGAAAAGTGGTGATGATGTCTATGTGATAGTCTATGGTGAAAACCTTAGAACATGTCGATAAAATTCATTTTTTTAAATATGTTGCCGGAATATGCTTATGGCATCGACACGTTCTTGTTATGTGTCAATGAAATTTGCTTTTTTAAACATGTCTTCTGGATATGTTTACCGCATCGACACATTCCAGTTATATGTCGATAAAGTGTAATTTTTTAAACATATTGTCGAGATATGCTTAAGGTATCGACACGTTCTTGCTATGTGTCGATGAAATTTGCTTTTTTAAACATGTTGTATGGATGAGTTTACCGCGTCGACACGTTCCAGTGATATGTCGATAAAACGTGACTTTTTAAACATGATGACGTGACATGTCGATGACAACGACATATTATGGCTATATGTCGATTAAAACGGTTTTCATAAACATATGAACTGGAATGCAGAAACCCCTTACAACGATTTGCCGATACTGCCGCCTGACCTGGAGCGCATTGAAACACGCAGCGTACTTAAAGCATGCATAAGTGCGCGCGCAGCAATCGCTGAGTTGAAAACTGCTGGTGAGTTGATCCCTGACCAAGGGTTGCTGATAAACATCCTCCCGATGCTGGAAGCGAAGGACTCATCGCGCATAGAGAATATCTTAACTACCAGCGATCAACTCTTTCAGTATGCTGACCGCGCAGATGGCGCAGATCCTGCTACTAAAGAAGCGCTGCGCTATCGTACAGCGCTCTATGATGGCTATACCCATCTTGAGGACTATCCACTCTGTACAAACACAGCGGTAGCTATCTGCACCAAATTACGTGCAGTTCAAACTGATATCAGGAAAACTCCGGGCACGGTATTGCGTGATCAGAATAATAACGTGGTATATACGCCGCCGGTGGGGGAAGACGCCATTCGTGAGCTACTGGCGAATTGGGAGCGGTTTATACACGGTGATGATGATTTAGATCCATTGGTTAAAATGGCTATTGCGCACTATCAGTTTGAGTGCATTCACCCGTTCCCGGATGGGAACGGGAGAACGGGCCGTATCTTGAATATTCTGTATCTGATCCAGAGCGAATTGCTTTCGCTACCAATCCTGTATTTATCCCGCTTTATCTTGGAGAGACGCGATGATTACTACACGCTCCTTCGTAGGGTGACAGAAGAGGGTGACTGGGAATCGTGGATATTATTTATGCTGGAGGCTGTGGAGAGTACGTCCCGATGGACTACTGATAAGATATCGATTGTGCGGGCATTAATGGCTGAAACCACAGAGTATGTACGCGAGAAGCTACCGAAAATCTACACCCATGAACTTGTCCAGGCGCTTTTTGCACAACCATATTGTCGGATCGATAACCTTGTCGAACGTGGAGTGGCCAAGCGCCAGACGGCATCGACATACCTCAAGCAGTTGGTCGAAATTGGTGTGTTGGAGGAAATGAGCGTTGGCCGTGAAAAGCTGTATATCAATACCAGGTTGCTACAGGAGTTGAATCAGTAGTGAATGGGCCCAGAAAACAAAAGCGTGGAGAAAAAGTGATGCCACTGGCATCACTTTTTGCCCGAATCTCCGCAACCAACTTACTGATATCCCGTTTTTGGCGCGGCCTTGTCGGCATTTCCTGCTCTGAAAGCACTGGTGGCACAAACTTCGGCTCCGCCGCTTTGCCGCGCCGATACTGATTAAACTCACCGCCCTGCGCTTTGCGCACCGTTGCCATCAGATAGGCGAGCGGGTTTTGTATGCCGCCACGGGCAACGCGTTGAGCTGCGTCATCAAGCACGTCCTGGCGCAGCGGGGGCGGCAGGTTCTGCATGGCCTGCAAGACAAGCTGTTTTTCAGGATGAGTTAACGGAATTTCCGGCGGCCAGTTCGGCGGTGAGCTGTTCGCGCGCGCGGTAGTACTATTACAAATATCTGTAGATACAGTACGTACAGAAGCCCGGTCCTGATTTGAGACTAAGCCGCCAGGCCCCGGTTTCCGACTTAGTCCTGATTCGGTACCAGGTGAAATTTTGCCTGGTACCGTATTGAGACCGGACGTTTCTGGCTTAGTCTCCTCAGGAGACTGGCGTTGCTGCCAGCGGGCGCGTTCTTCCAGCAGTTCTATACGCGACGATAAATAACGCAGGCTGGTGTCCTGGCGAATGTCGTACAGAATACCTTGCGCAGTGGCGCGGATGGCCTTGTTTTCATGTCGCGAGCACTGCTCCAGCAAATGAAGATAGCTGGCATCGAAACGCACTGCATCCAGCACGCTCAGCGGTTCATCGTGTAGTGCATAGATATTCCCAAGGATGCGCCCGGATACCCGATCCCGTGCCTTATGGCACAGGCTGAGCCAGCGCGTCAGGCGCAACATCAGCAATGCCCGGCTGACGGTGCTGCGCGAGGCTTTTTCATCCTGCGGGCGGTTAGAGAGCTGCATCTGTAATTCGCTGTAAGAGGGGAACACCGCGCCGCCGTTGTCCTGCGCCTGCATCCGGATCACCTGCCAGGCGAATTTATTTCTAGGCGATAACAGCGGATCCTGCAACAGGCGACGCGGAACCGTGTCATGCTGGTTGCCCATAAACAGCAGGCTATCGGAAGCCGATGTCGGATCCTTCTGCATCCGTTGCTGGAGTTTGTCACCGGTCATAGCGATCAGCGCCTGGATATATGGTGTCATGATCTTCCCCTCGGTCACTCAGCTTTTTTCCCACTGTCGGATCAGATTCCAGACCACGGTCAGTGAGATCGAACGTTCCTGTGCCAGCAGCATCATGGCTTCCAGTGCTGGTATGGAGTCGATGTTATCCACTTTGATCTCCTGCCAGCGGTTCCAGAGCGCGGCTTCTTCCTCTTCGCCGGGTGCCTGGTTACGTCCCTGACGAACGTGGATCCCCATCAGCCGACGACGGGCGCTGATTTCAGCGGTCGAGATGCCGAAGTAGTGGATGATTAACGCTATTGAGCCGCCAAGCTGCACCGCCTGGCCGACCAGTTGCTGGAATTTCTGTTCCTGGCGCACCTGAACCAGCATCTTGCGTAGTACATCGTGATTGATGGTGATTTTCAGGAACTGCGCCGAGGTGTTGCCTTGGTGCATTAACTCCTCAAAGGTCAGGGCGTTCAGTTCGTTCAGCTCCTCACGGTCAAAGCCCAGCGCTTCGCAATAGCGCACATTGCCGTCCTTCAGGGCTTGTATCACCTGTGACAAAACGGCCTGATTAATCGTCGGCAGCATGTTGTGCCTCCTGCTGAAATTCTTTGATCCGGCGGACAATACGGATCAACCGGAATGCTTTAATAAGGAATTCATCGCTGAAGAAGAAGCCGTCTGCATCACGTTGAAAAAAGAGTCCAGGCGTCAGTGCAGAGGCCAAATCTTCCGTCAGCGGGATTTCGTTGAGTGCCGCCAGCAGCGCCCAGCAGGCGCGTGACTGTGGCCGGGTGAACATAGGATGATCTAATGCGAATGGCATCACCCGGAAACCAATGCCATTTTCGTTAGCATCCGAAATCACCCGGTCGTCGATGGCGTAATGCTCCGCCAAATCCCACGCCAGGCGATCGCTGGCCGATCGTAAGGACTCAGTGGTATCCCACAGTTGTGGGATGCGCCAGATATCCGTAACGGGTTCGGTCCCTTCACACAATAGCGATGTTGCTTCTTCTGGCTCAGGCTGAGGGGCTGGTGCGCCAATGTCCTCTTCCTCTGTTTCAGGTTTACGCCTGCGCGTTACCGGGCGTGGTTCGGGTTCTTCCAGCGGTATGTACGGTGGTGGTTCCGGCGTCGGGCCGAGCACGGCCTGGCGTTTTTGCTCAGAAGGATCGACGTCCAGCAACAACAGGTTGTAATCAACGTTCAGCTCCTGACTCATCAGCCCCAGCAGTTCATCCTGCACTCGCTCGATGGCGAAGTCTTCCGGCTGGTCGTTGAACAACGACAGCGCGGAAGAGAAGAGGTTATCAAAGGAACCGTCGTCTTCGGCGGCGTGACGCTGCCAGAGGTGTAATGATGCCGCCCGCAGTGACAGCAGTTTTTCCACCTGTGAGCGGCCCATTCCCGCGTACAACACTTCGGGGATGCAGGGTAGCAGGTATTCCAGCGCCTGTTCCATCCGGCTGATATGAGACTGATTAATGGGGTAGCCGTCGTTCTTCAGATGCTCTGCCAGCGCCCGCTGTGAAAGCTGGCACTTTTCCACCTGCTGGTACAGTTCCCGCGCCCCAGCGCCCGCTCGATGAAGCTGAGTTTGCCGTGCATATCGTTTTCCGCCAGATGACCGTTCAGGCAGCGTAGTTCGCCCAGCATGGGTTGATCGGACGTACCGGCCCACGGTTTGTATAGACACTGAATGCGCCAGAACCGTTCGTCATGCGTTTCGCGCCACAGTTCGTTGAGGATCGACAGGCGGGTATTGCCGCCGTTGGCGATGATGCACCACTCCTGATCGGGACGACGGGTGATCGGCGGCGGTGTGTCCAGTCCACGACGACGGATCGATTCCTTGATGTCGTCATAGCTGGGGTTACGCATCAGTCGCGGATTGAGATCGTAAGGGCGAAGCTGCTCCAGCGTGACGATCATCGAGGTTTCCGTCAGCGGATCGGCAAATCGTTCATCAGGTGATCTTCCCCGATCAAAATTGCCCTGTAGCAGGCGGGACTGGAGTTCCGTCGAAGTCAGCTTGTTGTTCATGACCCGACTCCTTGCTGGTTGAGCGATTCGAAGCGGGTTTGATCGCTGATAAATCGGGTGCGCACCGTGCCAATCGGGCCGTTGCGCTGTTTGCTGACAATGACTTCGGCGATACCACGATCCAGCGTGTTGGGATCATACAGCTCGTCGCGGTAGAGGAATAAGATCACGTCGGCATCCTGCTCGATAGAGCCGGAATCGCGCAGATCGGCATTACAGGGGCGCTTGTTAAGGCGTGACTCCAGCGCCCGGTTAAGCTGCGACAGCGCCAGCACCGGGCAATTTAATTCCTTCGCCAGCGCTTTTAGCGAGCGGGAGATCGTCGAGATCTCCAGATTGCGGTTCTCCGCGCCGCCGCTGCGCATCAGTTGCAGGTAATCAACCACGATCAGGGAGGGAAGCCCGTACTGGCGCAGCGATCGTCTGGCCCGACTGCGTAGCAGGGATGGGGTGAGGATCCCGGAGTCGTCGAGCAGCAGACGATCTTTCCACTCGTTCATCAGGATATTGGCGCTGAGGCCAATCTGCTGCCAGTCGTCATCACTGAGATCACCGCTGCGTAGCCGGATCTGCGAGACATGGCCAATCAGAGAAACCAGCCGCAGCAGTAGCTGCTCTGCCGACATTTCCATGCTGTAGATTTGTACTGGCTGGGTGGGGAGGAGCATTAGCGCGTTGACGCACAGCGTCAGGGCGAAAGCGGTTTTACCTACGGAAGGGCGTGCGGCGGCGATAATCAGGTCGGCAGGCTGGAAGCCGCAGGTCAGGGCGTCGAGCTGTTCCAGCCCGGATGGCGTGCCGCTGAGGCTACCGCGTTCTGCCTCATAGCGCTGAGCGATGCCAGCCAGCACGTTGTCAAAGTAGGCGCTGATGTCGGTCAGGCCGCCATCCTGATGCGACTGCGCAATGGCAAACAGCTTTTGTTCGGCAAAATTCAGCACATCGGCCACATTGCTGCGCGGCTGGCCTGCCATATCGCTCAGTTCATTGCCTAATAACAGTAGCTGGCGCAGTTCACCGTAGCTGGCAATGTATTGCGCGTAGGGAATGATATTGGCGGCGCTGGGTGTGTTTTTGGAAAGCTCCGCCAGATAAGCAAAACCGCCCACCTGTTCGAGTTGCTCCTGCTGTTCCAGCGATTCGCTCAGGGTGATCAGGTCGATAGGGTTTCCTTGTTCGACCAGGGTTTGCATATGGCTATAGATAGTGCGGTGCGTGGATATAAAGAAGTCCTGCGCGGAAATCTGCGTGGCTACGTCATCCCAGCGATCGTTATCCAGCATCAGTCCGCCGAGCACGGATTGTTCCGCTTCGACAGAGTGGGGCGGTTGTGACCGTTTGCGCTTACTCATCCCTATTACCCTCCTGACAGGCCACAAAGGCTTCCCACAGTCGGGCCTGTTGATACGGCGGTAGCAGTAAAAGCGGTAAATCGCTGGAGTAGAGCGGCTTATTATTGGACCAGCCGATTTCAAACAGCGCCCAGTCTCTGGGTGCGGTCAGCGAGTCAGAGTTATCACGCAGTTCGTTCTCATCCTCCAGGTTGTAGCAGTCCACCTTTTCCGGCGGGATATGCCAGAGCAGCGACATTAATACCTGCAGTGTTTCCCGCGCTTCTTCACGATCGGCGGCTTCAAAGAACACGATCACTTCATCGTCTTTCTCAAAGGGATGCTGGGCGTAATAAGAGCAAAATGCCCGCCAGATTTTCCGTTTCATGCGATACCCTCTATCCGCTGATGGGGCAGGGCGAGAAACTGCGGGAACAGTTCTTTCGCCAGCATCTGCATGGTTTCGGCGGCGCAGGGGGTTGCCCGTCCTCTGGCGCGAGAAGTATCGAGACGATGTACCGGTAGTCCCAGCGATGCCGCCCGGCGATAGGCCACGCTGGCATAAACCGGCGTCATCAGGATCTCGGTGGGCACCAGTAGCTCCTGTTCTTTCTGCTTATGCTGGAGAACCTGAAGCAGGTTATGGTGAATTTCGCGAGCATCGTTAGTGTGGTCGAGCTTGTTGATCACCGCCTTCAGTGGCGGCAGCGGGATACCATAGCGGGTGAAGGGCTGGAGATCCCGGTACATTTGCAGCGTGCCGCGCAGGAACTCGCGTGCCGAGAGCATTTCCGGTAGAACAGGGGAGATTATGAGATCGCTGGCTAACAGCACCATTTCCAGCGCGATGGTGCGTGCGCCAATGGTATCGATCAGGATGACGTCACAGCCAATTATCTGGCGTACCAGATGGCGCAGACGGATCACTCCGTCGGGTGCAGCCTGAAGCAGGCTCATCAGTTCGCCGCGTGGATCGTTGGAGATGATGATATCCAGTCGGGGAATGGTTGTGTGTGAAATGATGATGGCTGGATCCAGCTCATTCTGCGCGATAAGCTCGTAGATCCCGCCGGGGGCTTCATTACTGAGAGGGTAATAGCTGCTGAGCGTCGGCTGGCGGATATCGGCGTCAATCATCAGGACTTTCAGCCCCTGATCGGCCAGGTAGCCGCCGAGGTTCGCCGTATCGGTGGTTTTCGCCACGCCACCTTTGGTGGAGAGAATGGCGGCAATTAATGTAGGTAAATCAGGTGCATCTGCGTTTCTCATAACCAGTGCCTTTTTCGTTTTCTGAAAAGGACTTCACTGTAAAAACGCTGATTTATTAGTAGGTTAAGTTACCCGATCGCTTTGATTCAAAATCAACCGTAGAAATACGTGCCGTTTCGAGTCCGGCCTTCGCACCATCGGAACATCAATAGACGTCAACTGACGTCTTTTTTTGTGCCTGAAATCCCCGCCACGCAAGGCTTTTCGCGATTTTCCTTTCAACAGAAGTCAATCTGAGTCAACCCACATCAAGTCGCATGTGAGTATAGAACTGAGTATATATGCTGGTTCGATAATGGTTATATACTCACAGCGGCACATGGAAGGAGAACTTTTATGGCTCTGACAGATATCAAAGTACGTTCTGCAAAATCGCAGGAAAAGGAATACACCCTTGTCGATGGGGATGGCATGTTTTTGCTTATTCACCCTAACGGCTCAAAATTAGTGCCGCTTTCTCGTCAGGCATTGGCAATCCTTAAACAATTTCACAATCTTAGTGGTGAGCGTGACTTTGTTTTCGTTAGCGATCATAACCCTCGTAAACCGATGAGTGAAAACACGGTCAACAAGGCGCTGCGTGTTATGAGTTATGACACAAAGGTCGATGTTTGTGGGCATGGCTTCAGGACGATGGCGTGTAGCTCGTTGATTGAATCAGGGTTGTGGTCTAGGGATGCGGTAGAGCGTCAAATGAGCCATATGGAGCGTAATTCTATGCGCGCGGCTTATATCCATAAGGCGGAACATTTGGATGAGAGACGATTGATGTTGCAATGGTGGGCGGATTATCTTGATATTAATCGGGTGAAGGGGATTAGTCCGTTTGATTTTGCTAAATTAAATGCGAGTTGATTAAAAAGAGTTTCTATAAGGCATACGTTGGGTATGCCTTATTTTTTTTTGCTAATTTGGTATTTATAGACTCATAAATTAGCTCGGGCAATGCTATCAATCGCTTGAGCAATCTGTGAAGGCTAATGGACTGACCCCGCCCCGGTAGACGATCCTGCCCTATAGTTGGACTGACCCCGCCCCGGTAGACGATCCTGCCCTATAGTTTGAGCATAGGAGGAGCGTATGGGCACACCACGATTTACACCTGAATTTAAGGAAGAAGCCGTCCGTCAGATAACGGAACGCGGTTATTCCGTCGCCGAAGTATCTGACCGTCTGGGCGTCTCTGCACACAGCCTCTACAAGTGGCTACGGGCTATCAAACCTGATAACAGCGAGCAGCATGCCCGGGATTTACTGGAAGCGAAAAGCGAGATCCTGAAACTCCGGGCGCAGCTAAAACGCACCGAAGAAGAACGGGATATCCTGAAAAAGGCCGCGCGGTACTTTGCAAGGGAGCCCGACTGAAGTACCGCTTTATCAATGAGCACCGCACTGTATGGGGTGTGATGACGATGTGTCGGGTACTGAATGTCGCCCGGGCCGGGTTCTATGCGTGGCTGCATAACCCTGTCTCGGCGCGTGATAAAGATAACCAGCGCCTGCTGATACTTATCCGCGACTCATATTCCCTGAGCGGAGGCGTATACGGTTACCGGCGGGTTCATGGCGATCTGAACGAAATCGGGGAAACCTGCGGTAAAAACCGGGTGGGTCGGATCATGCAACTGAACCGGATTAAAGCCGTGCGCGGCTATAAAGCGCCACGTCGTATCGCTGGCAGGCCTTCAATCGTTGCTCCTAATCGCGTGCAGCGGCAGTTCACCGTTGTCCGGGCCAACCAGGTCTGGGTCACCGATATTACTTATATCCGCACCTGGCAGGGCTGGCTGTATCTGGCGGTGGTTATCGATCTCTTTGCCCGTAATGTGGTCGGCTGGTCGATGAAACCCACTCTCTCGCGCGAACTGGCGCTCGACGCGCTGATGATGGCGGTCTGGCGCCGAAAACCGGACGGCGAGGTCATCGTACATAGCGATCAAGGTAGTCAGTACGGCAGTGACGACTGGCAGCGCTTTTGCCGGGCCAATCACCTGGCACCGAGCATGAGCCGGCGTGGCAACTGCTGGGATAATGCGGTGGCCGAATCGTTCTTCAGTTCACTGAAAAAAGAACGCATCAGGAAGAGAATATACAAAACCCGGGCTCTGGCCCGGGCGGATATCTTCGATTACATTGAAGTGTTCTACAACCGGGCCCGGCGCCACAGCCACCTCGGCGGCGTCAGTCCGGAGGCCTTTGAACAGGCCTCGTCGTGAGGACAGAATTTGTCTACAGGCGTGGGGTCAGTCCAGTCAGTCCAGTCATGAACACATCGCTGTCCCGAATCACCTTGAGCAACAGTCCGCAGTGACAGAACCTAACCAGGTGTGGTGCGGCGATGTGACGTATATCTGGACAGGCAAGCGTTGAGCTTACCTCGCTGTTGTTCTCGATCTGTTCGCAAGGAAACCGGTGGGCTGGGCAATGTCATTCTCGCCGGATAGCAAGCTGACCATCAAAGCGCTGGAAATGGCGTGGGAAGCTCGCGGTAAACCAGCCGGAGTGATGTTCCACAGTGACCAGGGTACCCGATGATAGCCGTACTTTTTGAAGCAGACACGCAGTCCCACGCCCGGGAACGCTATCTTCAGCTTGCTGCTGAGCTGAAGCCACTGTTATCAGACATTCCGGGGTTTATCTCGATTGAACGATTCCTGAGCCTGAGTATCCCCGGGAAAATACTCTCCCTGTCATGGTGGGAAGACGAGGGCGCGGTACTCAGGTGGAAACGCAACGCGCAGCACCATACGGCGCAACAGGAAGGTAAGCAGTCAATCTTTTCATTCTACAGAATACGAATTGCCAGCGTCCTGCGGGATTATGCGTCTGATGAGGAAACACACCAGCATGTATAATATCCATGTACGACTGAACAAAATATCCCGGGGGCGCTTGCGTCTCTCGGCAGAGTACTGGGAAGGAATGGCGTCGGCCTTGAAGGGGGAGGCGTATTCCCCATGCCGGACGCAGGCCACGCGCATTTTCTGGTGGAAGACGGCGAAAAAGCTCACTTGGTTCTGCTTGAAACAGGCTTCGATGTCCAGAGCGTGCGTCGTCCCTTAATCAGGAAATTACGCCAGGAGCAGCCGGGAGAGCTGGGTTAGATCGCGGATGCTATTGCCCAAAGCGGCGTGAATATGGACACTTTTGAGAGCAGGTTGAGAAGGCGCGAAAGAGATAACTGCGGTAGTTTAAATTCAGAATCACAATGGGCTTAAGCCCGTTGCTTTTTCAGGCTTTAAAAATCTGCTTGCGGTGCCAGCCAACGTACTGTTCGGCAGGCCACAGCGATTTGTCATGAGGGAGGTACAACTGCTGGCCATTTCTGTTCCAGAACAGATTATCCACCACCGGGCTACGGCTGACGCCGCCGGAAATACGAATGGTCAGGTTTTTATCCAGTCCGAATGCGCCCATATCGAAAGCATCGTGATGTAGCGAACATAACGCCAGGCCATTATTTACCACGCAGGGTCCACCGTAGGTTTTCCAGTGAATATGGGCCGCTTCAATGCCGATCAGCGCGCCATCCATCCGCAGATCGTAACCGCAAAAAGCACAACGGGAGTGGTAGGCGCGAAGTACGATCCCTCTGAAGCGCGGATCGCGGTTCCTGGAGCGATCGATAAAATCGAAGCCCAGTTGGTTGGCGAGGATCCGCTGAACACTTTCCGGGAAGCGATCGGCCAGGATCTTCTGGGCCAGTTGGTCGATCATCTCAGGATGTGCCAGCAATTGTTGATAAGCCGCTTCATCGAAGCCGCCCGCCACCTGGTTATCAATTAACTCTTTCTTTGTCGGCTGAGTGTTGCCTCTGCGGGGCTTACAGCCTTCCGCATTGGTGATTTCCCAGAAGCCGTCAGTTCTGAGCCGCCAGAAAGGCATATTGGGATAATCGGTACGCCGTTTAGGGCCAAACTCTTTCAGCAGGCGGGTAAGTGGTTCGTGGATCTCCAGGCCATAGTTAAACAGGCGCGGGTGGCCTGCTTTGTACTGTGACAGTACGTACAACAGCAGCAATGGTTTATGCGGCGCGCATACGTCGCCCTGACGCCAGACAGAGATGTTAGAGATAGCGGATTGCAGCATTTCAGGAGCGATCATAAGGATGAACCGGATAACAGGCTGATGTAATTGCGATCATGCTCGCAAAACATCAATGACTCAAGTCCAGTTCATCACAACATCCGGGTGAGAGACTCAGGGAATACACGTTTTACTGACAATCATTTCATTCTCAATAAATTAAAAAAAGCCAGCCCGGCCTTCACCATTAACACAACCCTCATCATGCAGATTAAAGCGCAGAACTTAGCAATATCATTATGATAAGCCGCCTCTCTTTTTGATAACCGAGCGCGGCCTGATTATATCCAGCTGTTTAATTTCAGAATCTTTTTTTGAAGAAACTCACATATCCACACACCAAACTCCCCTTTCAGTATAGATGGCATAACCATTGCTGTATCTGCTTATCACCCTTGATTAGTGGAGATAGAACGTTATGGATACATTGCTGGTTGGCAATGAAGTGCCGCGCGTCGATGGGCTCGCGAAGGTAACAGGTAAGGCGGTTTACGGCGACGATATCAAAATGAAGGATATGCTGTATGGTGTCTGTCGCTATGTGGATATTGCTGCCGGACATATCGATGCGCTCGATTTAACTGAAGCGGAAAAGGTTCCCGGCGTGGTGTGCATCGCTACCTGGGATGACATCCCCGGACAGCGTAAATTAGGGGCGATTATTCCCGATCACCCCCCCATCATCGACAAAGAAATCGCCTATCGCGGCGACGTGATCGCCGTTGTTGCCGCAGAATCCTACGAAGCGGCCTGTGTTGCGGTCGAAAAAATAAAAGTCACCTACACTCCCTGGGAACCGATTACCAGCCCCGAAGAGGCGATGAAGCCGGGCGCAAGGCTGATTCACAGCGAACTCGACAGTAATATTATTAATCGCCACCATACGGTGAAAGGGGATATTGATGCCGGGTTCGCCGCCTCAACCCACATCTTCGAACGTGAATACGAGGTGGGTTTTCAGGAGCATGGCTATATAGAGCCGGAGTCAATTATTGCGTATCTGGATGATAATGAGCAGATCATGACCATTGCCGGTTCCATTCAGAACGCGCACCGCACCCGCGCCGTGGTCGCCAAATACCTCAATATTCCGCAGGCCAAAGTGAACGTGAAGCGCTCGGTGCTGGGCGGCTCCTTTGGCGGCAAAGATGACATTATTGATAACGTCTCCTGCCGCGCGGCATTGCTGGTTCACCTCACTGGCCGCCCGGTAAAAATCTCCTACAACCGCGAACAGTCCATGCGCGAGAGCTATAAGCGCCACCCTTATAAGATGAAATATCGCATCGGGCTGGATGACGATGCGCGTATTCAGGCGATTAAAATCGAGATTATCGCCGATGGCGGCAGCTACTCCGGGCAGACCATGTTTGTCACCTGGCGCAGCTCGGTGCAGGCGGCGGGGCCGTATAACATCCCTAACGTCCGTGTCGATCTGGTGGGGGTTTATACCAATAACAACTACACCTCCGCCTATCGTGGCTATGGCGCGCCGCAGGTGATTTTCGCTAACGAATCCCTGATGGATGAGGTGGCCGAACAGATGGGGCTTTCGCCCGTTGAGCTACGTCTGCGAAATGTCCTTAAGCAGGGCGATACCAGCATGGCCGGACAGGTCTTCGATGGACATACCGTGTCTGCCCGGGAGGTGCTGGAAAAATCGCTGATCAAAGCGGAATACGAGGCCAGACGGGCGCATTACCAGCAGCTTAACGCCAAAGGCGGCCCCATTCGCTACGGCATCGGCTTTGCGTTAAGCCATCGCGGCTGTTCGCTCGGGGCCGAAGGGCTGGATGCCTCCTCAGCATTAATACAGGTTAATGCGGATGGCAGTATTAATATCTCAACCTCGGTTTCCGAAAACGGACAGGGACTGCAAACCACCATGTCACTGCTGGCGGCGGAAGCGTTCGGCGTCGGGCTTGATCGCGTGATGTTCACCGAACCGGCTACCGCGATGATCGCCGACGGCGGCTCCACGGTGGCGTCGCGCGGGACGCTGATGGGCGGACAGGCGATTCTGAACGCGGCAAATAAAATCAAAAAACGGATGGCCGAAGCCGTCAAAGAGACGCTGCAGGCGGAGGGGCCAGACGATCTGGCCTGGCAGGAGGGCAAGGTGTTCAACCGCCATCGCCCGGAGCTGGGCCTGAGTTTTCAGCAGGTGGTCGACATGACCAAAGCCACCGGGGCAAATTTATCCTCTTACGGCTGGCACGTTGCGCCGGATATTCACTGGGATGAAGAGAAAGGCTGCGGCAACCCCTATTTCACCTGGGTTTACGGTTGCCAGCTTGCGGACGTCGCCGTGGATATGCGTACCGGTAAAGTGACGGTCAACAACGTGGTGGCAACCCACGACGTAGGGAAAGTGATCAACCCGGTCGGTTTTTCCGGACAGGTCTACGGCGGGGTGCTACAGGGGATGATCGGCTACGGCATGCTGGAGGATTTCAACACCGAATCCGGAGTGGTGAAGTCAGAGAACTTCGATACCTACCTGCTGCCAACCATAAAGGATATGCCGCACATTGATATTATCGCGGTGGAAAATTACGACAAAGCCGGGCCAATGGGCGCGAAGGTCATTGGCGAACCGGTGCTTGAGCTGGGCGCTGCGGCTCTTAACAACGCGGTGAGTTTTGCCATTGGTCGCCGCAACCGCACGCTGCCGCTGACGCTGGAACAGGTACGTCTGGGCTATAACCTTAAAAAACCTGAGCGGCAAAGCGAGCAGATGCTGGATGCAGGGGAGAAAAAACAGGTTCATCGCCTGAACACGCTGTCGCTCAGCATGCCTCAAACCCTGGAACAGGCTTTAACCCTGCTGGCGGAGAAGGGCGCAATGCCGATTGCCGGGGGAACGGATGTACTGGTGCAGGCGAGAATGCAGTCTGGCGAGGTGCCGCTGGTCAATATTGCCGCCTTAGCGGAGTTAAAAGAGATTACGGATAATAACGGCGGCGTCTCCATTGGCGCGGGCGTCTGCTTCACAGACCTGGTAAGACATCCGCTTATTTCGCAGCGTTATCCGCTGCTGGTGACGGCCTGTAAAACCATCGGTTCCCTGCAGCTGCGCAATCGCGCCACGATTGGCGGCAATATCGTTAACGCCGCGCCCTGCGCGGACTCCATGCCGCCGCTGATTATTTACGATGCCGAAATTGAACTGCGCAGCCTGCGCGGTACGCGGCGGATGCTGGTCAGCGAATTTGTTACCGGCGGATACCGCACCTGTCTTGAGCCGGATGAGCTGGTGACGAAATTTATTCTTCCCGCGCCAGTGAAACAGCCGCTGAGCAATCACTACCTGCAGCTTGGAAGGCGCAATGCGCTCAACATTACCCGCCAGAGCCTAACCGGCCAGTTCCATGTTGATAAAGACAACGTGATTCGTCTGTGCCGGCTGGTGGATGGGGCGCTGATGAGCAAACCGCAGCGGCTGCTGGAGGTTGAGCAGGCGTTAACGGGGAAAGTGCTTAATGCCGAAACCGTTAACCAGGCCGCTCAGGTGCTTAACGGGCTGGTTGAAAAAGCCATTGGCGGACGCTGGTCCGCGCCTTACAAAATCCCCGTTTTTCTCGATATGTTCCGGCAGATGTTGCAGGACGTGATGACTGAACAGAGCAAATAAGGAGCCATTACCATGAATCATATTGAGCTTAAAGTGAATGGCATCCGCGTGAGCCATGACGTAGAGGATAATCTTCGGCTGATTGATTTTCTCCGTGAGACGCTGCGCCTGACCGGCACCAAAGAGGGATGTTCCGTAGGGGAGTGCGGCGCCTGTACCGTCATCATGGATGGAAAATCGGTCTGTTCCTGTCTGCTGCTGGCGGCGCAGTGTAACGGCGCGGAGGTGACGACGGTCGAAGCGCTGCACCACGATCCGGTGGGTAAGAAACTGCAGAATGCGTTTGTACGCCACGGCGGGGTGCAGTGCGGGTTCTGTACCCCGGGGGTGTTGATGAGCGCCAAAGCGCTGCTGGATGCTAACCCATCTCCTGACGATGACGAGCTGAAGGAGGCGCTGGAGGGCAATCTATGCCGCTGCACCGGATATCAACCGATCATTACATCCATTAAAGCGGTTCTGAAGGGCTGAATGCGGTTAAACGCTACCTTTGCGAGAAGGTAGCGTTGATACGCCATACGGTGTCTCGCGATGGAAAAGATAATAATGAAAGAGTGCGTCATGCTGGCGGCCGGGCTTTCCAGCCGCATGGGAAAATGGAAAATGATGCTGCCCTGGAATGAGGGCACCATTCTGGACAGCGCGCTGGACAGCGCCCTGGCGTTTTGCGACCGGGTCGTGCTGGTAACGGGATTTCGCGGCGATGAGCTGGCGGCGTATTACGCCGATCATCCGGCAATTGAGGTGGTGTTTAACCCGGACTATCCGTCGGGGATGTTCTCATCCATTCGCTGCGGCGTTAGCCATGTTCGGGCGCCATATTTTTTTCTGGCGTTGGGCGATATGCCGGAAGTGACGCCCGCCGTCTATCGCGCGCTGTGGGCCTGCAAAGCGCAGGACAGCTGTTGCATTCCGGTGTACGGGCGGGGGAAAGGGCACCCGGTGCTGTTTGCGGAGCGGGCCATTGCGCTTATTCGCGACGCGGCGGATGACGTTACGCTCAGAGAGATAACGGGTCAGATGCCCATACTGAGGGTGCCGGTTAGCGAGCAGGGCGTTCACTGGGATGTGGACACGCCGTTACAGTATCAGCAGATTGCCGGGCGGCGTCTGACGGCCAAAGTGTAAAAAATCGCCCCGACGGGGCGATTTATTTATCCAGCAGCGATGTCCCGCAGGCTGGCTTTCAGCTTGTTGTACTCGTCAATCACGTACTGTTCGGCAGCCTGCTGGTCGGCAATGCGCTCAACGTTAACCGCGCAGTATTTATACTCCGGCGTTTTGGTGATGGGGCTGAGGTTCTCCGTCACCAGTTCGTTGCAGGCGCCTATCCACCACTGGTAAGTCATATAGATCGCCCCGACGTTTGGCCGGTCGTTGACCTTCGCCCGGGTGATAACGCGACCTTTGCGGGAATTTATCCATACCAGCTCTTCATCCCTGATGCCCAGACGCTCGGCATCCGCGGTGTTAATCTGCGCATAGCCCGGCTCGTCTGCCAGCTTCGCCAGCGCCGCGCAGTTGCCGGTCATCGAACGGCAGGAGTAGTGGCCAACTTCACGCACCGTGGAGAGCACCATCGGAAAGTCATCGCTGAGCTTATCGAGAGGCGCCTGCCATTCGCAGGTAAAGAAATGCGCCAGGCCGTCAGGCGTCGAAAAACGCTCTTCGAACAGATAAGAGGTGCCCTGATCCGCCTCCGATTCGTCCCAACACGGCCACTGCACGTAGCCCAGCTCGCCCATTTTCTCATAGGTGGCGCCCAAAAAGCCCGGACAGAGATGACGCAGCTCATCCCAGATTTGCCGGGTGTTGTCATAGTGCATCGGGTAGCCCATCCGGCTGGAAACTTCACAAATGATTTGCCAGTCCGTTTTCAAATCCCACTGCGGCTCCACCGCTTTAAAAAATCGCTGGAAGCCACGATCCGCCGCCGTATAAACCCCTTCGTGCTCCCCCCATGACGTTGAGGGCAGAATGACGTCCGCCACGGCGGCGGTTTTGGTCATGAAAATATCCTGCACAATGAGCAACTCCAGATCCGACAACGCCTGACGCACTGCGGACAGTTCGGCGTCGGTCTGAAGCGGATCTTCGCCCATTATCCAGGCGGCGCGCACTTCGCCTTTTGCCACCCGGTGCGGCAACTCGCTTATCCGGTAGCCGGTGTGTGCCGGAAGGCTTTCCACGCCCCAGGCTTTGGCAAATTTCTCCCGGTTTTCAGGAACGCTGACGTACTGGTAGCCGGGGTAAGTATCCGGCAGCGCGCCCATATCGCAGGCTCCCTGCACGTTATTCTGGCCGCGTACCGGGTTAACCCCGACGTGCGCTTTACCGAGGTTGCCGGTGAGGATCGCCAGGCTGGTCAGCGCGCGGACGGTCTCGACACCCTGCCAGAACTGCGTGACCCCCATTCCCCACAGGATGGTGGCGGTGCGGGCGGTGGCGTACATTCTGGCGCACTCGCGAATCTGCCGGGCGCTGACGCCGGTTATCTCTTCAACCGATTCCGGCGTATAACGCTCAACGATATTACGCCAGGTTTCGAAGCCCTCAGAACGGTTGGCCACAAAGGATTTATCATAAAGATCCTCTTTGACAATCACGTGCCCGATAGCATTAAGCAGGGCGATGTTAGAGCCGTTTTTGAGCGCAATATGCATATCGGCAATGCGCGCGGTTTCGATTTTACGCGGGTCGCAGACGATAATTTTGCCGCCGTTACGTTTGGCGTTAAGAATATGATTCGCCACGATAGGGTGCGAATCCGCCGGGTTATAGCCAAAAATAAATACCAGATCGGTATGATCGATCTCAGTGATGGCATTGCTCATCGCGCCGTTACCGACCGACTGGTGCAGACCTGCAACCGAAGGGCCGTGTCAGACGCGTGCGCAGCAATCCACGTTATTGGTGCCAATTACCGCCCGCGCAAACTTTTGCATGATGTAGTTGGTTTCATTCCCCGTTCCGCGGGAAGAGCCCGTGGTCTGGATGGCGTCCGGGCCATATTTCGCTTTGATGGCGCTGAGGCGCGTTGCGACGTAGTCCAGCGCGGTTTCCCAGGAGACGGACTCCAGCCTGCCGCCGCGCGCGTGGCGGATCATCGGCGTTTTCAGGCGTGGGGTGAGGATCTGGTTATCATTGAGGAAATCCCAGCCGTAGTAGCCTTTCAGGCACAGCGTGCCCTGGTTGTTTTTGCCCATCGCCGCGTCGGCGCGGATAATTTTGCCGTCCTCAATTGTAAGCTGCATTTTGCAGCCTGAGGCACAGTAGGGGCAGACCGTTGTCACCGTTTTCATAATGATATTCCTGTTTTAAAACAGCAGGGCAAAACTAAAACGACTGTTTAAACCCAGCGTTATCGCCTGCTGTACTGCGGGTATCGCCAGCAGCAGTAAAACAAACAGCGCGAGAGACAGGCGAATGAACATAATCAGCTCTCCTGGGTTTCCTCATGCAGTTGGTCTTTCTGGACTTTCCGCAGCAGCAGCCACATTCTGACGGTTCTGACGGCCATGTTTCGCGCGGCTGAGCTGGGCGGAGCTGGGTCAGGCACCGGCGCGTCGTGGTTGATGCGAAAAGGCGCGCTACCGTTGAGCGTGAGGTTGGCGACTATCGCCGTCAGCGTGCCGATGGTGATACCGCTATGCAGGAAGAGCTGGAGCATGGCGTTAAATTGCGTAAACAGGTTCGGCACCAACACCGGCATCATGCCGAGACCGAGGGTTAAAGCCACCACCATGCCGTTATTATTATTTCGATAATTCACTTGTCCCAGGGTGCGGATGCCGGAAACGGCAACCATTCCGAACATCACGATGCCCGCGCCGCCGAGGATGGGTTTCGGGATCAGCACAACCAGCGCCGCCATTTTGGCAAACAGACCCATCGTCATCAGAATGATCCCGGATACCGAAACCACAAAGCGGCTACGCACGCCGGTAAGGCCAATCAGCCCCACGTTTTGCGCAAAGGCGGCGTAGGGAAAAAGGTTAAAGAAGCCGCAGAACAGGGTGGCAAGGCCACAGACGTTAAGGCCATTGCGCAGCATTTTCGCATCGACCTTCTTACCGACGATGTCGCCGGTAGCTAACATCGACGACATGGTTTCAACCATCACTACCACCATCACCATCGACAGTAAGGCTACCGGGATAATATGGAACTCCGGCTTAGCGAATGGCATCAGCGTGGGTAAATGCAGCCACTGGGTTGCGTTAACGAGATGAAAATCGAGCGGCTGGAAAAAACTCCACAGAACCGTACCGATAATAAGCCCGATCAGTACTGAGGTGTTTTTAAGCACTCCGGAGGCGAAGGTGTAAATATTGAGGATGATAACGAGGGTAATTGCCGCCATCAGCAGCGCGAAGGGGGCGCCGAAATTGTCCATCTCGCTGGAGCCGCCGCCGATCCAGCCGCCCGCGACCGGCATTATCGACATGCCGATTAGGGTCACGATGCTGCCCATGACGACCTTCGGGAAAAAACGGATCAATTTACTGATCCACGGCGCGCAGCAGAGTATAAAAATACCTGACACGATAACGGCGCCTGAAATCCCGCCGATGCCATACTCCCGGCCGATAAGCACCATCGGGATGAGCGCCGCGAAGGTACAGCCCTGAATCAGCGGTAATCTACAGCCCAGCCACTGGGTACACCCGAGGGATTGCAACATGGTGGCGGCCCCGCAAATAACCAGGTCGGCGCTGATCAGTAAAATAATATGTTCAGGGGGTAAACCTACCGCGTTGCCCACAACCAGCGGTACGGCGACGGCACCGGCATACATGACGAGCACATGTTGCAGGCCGTAGAGAAACATTTGTGTGATGGGTAATACCTCATCAACGGGGGCGGTGAATGCGGAATTTCGTGAGGCCGGTTCGGCATTATCTTTCATGAAATTATATCTCCTGTACGACTTCACTTCGATCGGTGTGAAGTTACGATTCGAAGGCCGTAGCCTCCCTAAGACAATAGCGTCATCTGAATGCAGCGCGTACGGTTGGGTTATGCGTAAGCTGTGCCAAAAATAATCACATCAGCAATTAAGTCGCATATTTGTGAAATAAATCACGCGATCGCGTCTCGGGAGTAAAAATAAATATGATGGGCCGGTAGTGATAAGTTCCGGTAATCATTCTGATATACCGTCGTCTCTCATTTTGGTATCGATGTGCAGAAAGAAAATTATCATTCTGATTGGCATGACTCAGCGTAAATGCGTGTGGAAACCTCCCCGGTTATTTTAATGAAAGCGGGAGCTGATTGGTGCGGCAGTTATTTTTGAGATGGTTCACAAAAATAACGCCCCTGTACTTCAAATGATAAAACGCGCCTGATTATTGCATCGCTTCCCGGCGTGAGCCTGAAAATAATAAAGGGAAGCAAATGAATAAATTTATCGTGGCTGATGCCGCAAACTGCATTGGTTGCCATGCGTGTGAAGTGGCCTGCGTGACCTCTCATCATCAGGACAGCTGGCCGCAGCAACGCAGCGACTTTCTCCCGCGCATTCACGTTTTCTTCCACCGCAATACCAGCAGCGCAACCACCTGCCGCCACTGTAACGATGCCCCCTGCGTCGCCTCGTGTCCGACGCAGGCGCTGATTTTTGCCAACAACAGCGTCCAGCTCACGGAGGCGCTATGCATTGGCTGTAAGAACTGCGTTATCGCCTGTCCGTTCGGCGCGATTGAGATGGTGGCAAACGATGATGAGGCGCCGCTGCTGGCGCAAAAATGCGACCTCTGTAACCAGCACCCCTCCGGACAGCAGGCATGTGTGGCGAGTTGCCCCACCCGGGCGCTGCGCCTGATGGATGAAGCCGGCATCAATCAACTGCGCCGGGAGCGCCAGATTCGCTCCGCCGTTGGTCAGCCTGTTGATACCGTCCGTGGCGAACGGCGGCGGGACATTCTCGATAAACCGCCGCGCGTCGGGGCAAAGAAAATCGCGAGCGAAGAGCGAAAACAGCATTTTGCCGAGATTTATTCGCCGTTAGCCGGGTGCGACGCCACCTACGAAAGCGGGCGCTGCCTCTACTGCGCGCAGAAAGCATGGTGTAACTGGACCTGCCCGCTGCACAACGCGATCCCGGATTTTATCCGTCTGGTGAATGAGGACAAAATCATCGAAGCGGCGGAACTGTGCCACCAGAGCAGCTCTCTGCCGGAAATTTGTGGGCGGGTATGCCCTCAGGATCGGCTCTGCGAAGGGGCCTGTACGCTGAAAAACGAGGGCGGTTCGGTCACAATCGGCAACCTGGAGCGCTACATCACCGATACTGCGCTGAAGATGGGCTGGCTACCCTCCATCGGCGACGTCACTCCGCGCAAGGAGCGGGTGGCGGTGATCGGCGCCGGCCCCGCCGGACTGGGCTGTGCCGATATTCTCGCCCGCGCGGGAGTGCAGGTTGATGTGTTTGACCGCCATCCGGAGATTGGCGGCCTGCTTACCTTTGGTATCCCTCCCTTCAAGCTTGATAAAAACGTGCTCAAGGTCAGACGTGAAATCTTCAGCAATATGGGGATTCATTTCCATCTGAACCAGGAAGTTGGCCGGGATGTGGACTTCAGCGAGCTGGTGGAGAACTACGACGCCATGTTCCTCGGCGTCGGCACCTATGGCCTGATGAAGGCGGGACTGGAGGGGGAAGATGCGCCCGGGGTGATCCAGGCGCTGCCGTTTCTGATTGCCAGTACCCGTGACGTCATGGGCCTGGAGGAGAGTGCGGAGTACCCGCTTACGGCTATCAAAGGCAAAAACGTCGTGGTGCTGGGCGGCGGCGATACGGCGATGGACTGTCTGCGTACCGCCATTCGCCGCGGGGCTGCCAGCGTCACCTGCGCCTATCGCCGCGATGAACTGAGCATGCCCGGCTCGAAAAAAGAGGTGATCAATGCCCGTGAAGAGGGGGTGAATTTTGAGTTTAACGTCCAGCCGCAGTCCATCCTGCGCAACCGGAAAGGGCAGGTGACCGGCGTCGGGATGATTCGCACAAAAATGGGGGAACCGGGGCCGGATGGCCGACGCCGCCCGCAGCCCATCGCCGGCTCGGAGTTTGAGCTGCCCGCCGATGTGCTCATCATGGCGTTTGGTTTTCAGCCCCATGACACGCCCTGGCTGCGTGGCCTCGGTATTAAACGGGACCGCTGGGGCAATATTGCTACCGGCGGTAAAGGGCGCGCAACCACCCAGACCAGCCACGACAAAATTTTCGCCGGAGGGGATGTGGTGACGGGCGCTGACCTTGTGGTGACGGCGATGGCGGCAGGACGCCGGGCCGCCAGCGAGATGCTTACGCTGTTCAGAGAGAAGGAGGGAATATGACCAGCCTTATCGTCGCCAGCCCGCAGGCCTGTATTGGCTGTCGGACCTGCGAAATTGCCTGCGCGCTGGAGCATGTCTCGCCTGGCGCGGAGTTCCATCCTCGTCTGAAAGTGATGCGTCCTGATAACCTGAGCGTGCCGGTGATGTGCCATCAGTGTGAAAATGCGCCCTGCGTGAAAGCCTGCCCGGTGGGGGCGCTCACGATGGGGCCTGAGCGGGTAGAGGCCGATGCAGGCCGTTGTATCGCTTGCCAGAGCTGCGTGGTGGCTTGCCCCTTTGGCGCCATTACCATCGAAACTCCCGTCGGGCTGACGCCGACGATCGTGAAGTGCGATCTCTGCGGCGATCGCGAGCGCGGACCGGCCTGCGTAGATGTCTGTCCGACGGCGGCGCTCAGTAAAATGACCGAACGCCAGCTTGAGGCGTTGCAAAAACAGCGCAAACTTGCCACTGCCGCGCTGCTGAATTTGTAAGCCTGCAAGTAGCCAATAAAAAGCCCGGCCATTGCGCCGGGCTCACTTTTTCCGTCTTAATCAGGGCAGGGCATCCATGCGTTGCCATAACCGTTTCGCCACCTTCTGTGCGGCGTGGAAAACAGGTTCGCAATCAAAGGCGAACTGACGATCTTCATAAATCATCACCCCGTTGACCATCACGCTGTGAACGCTGCCGGAGCCGAGGCCGAAGGCAATATGCCCGGCGATGTTCTGAGCCACAAGCGGCGTGGGCGGCAGGTAGTCGCAGATGGTGAGATCCGCCTTGTAGCCCGCCTCAATGCGGCCAAAGCGCGCGTTGAAGTTGCGGTTCAGCAGCGTATTGCCGTTGGACAACGCCTGCGCGAAGCTGTCCGGCCAGAGAGGGCCGCCGGCATCGCGATGTTTAAAGAAGGCAAACTTCATCTCTTCAAACATATCGGAGCCGATGCCGTCCGTGCCCAGCGCGAGGTTGCGGATCTGCGGTAGCCGATGGTTATAGCCAACGTGGTTGTTCATATTGGAGCGCGCGTTGTGTACCAGGAAGCCGTCGCTGGCGTTGAGCGCCTCTGTGTCGGCGTCGGAGAGATACAGTCCGTGCGCAATCAGGGACTTGCTGTCGAGCAGGCCAAACTCCGCCAGCCGCACCAGCAGATCTTTTCCATAATGGTGGTGGCTGTGGGAAACGTCGTAGCGGTCTTCGGCGGCATGAATATGCAGCCCGCGTCCGGTCGCTTTCAGTGCCTCCTGCAGCATCGTCAGCCCCTCATCTGGCACCGTGAAGGGGGCATGGGCGCCGATATGAGCTTCCACCAGATAGGGTTGCTCGTCCTTGCGCCGGGCGGCGTCTATTTCGTTCGCGAAACGGATATTCTCCTCCACCCCGGCCATTAACTCCTGCATGCCGTCGTTGCGGTCGGTGGTTTCAAAGCAGGTCATCCCGCGCAGTCCGACCTTGAGAAAAGCGTTGCGTAGCTGGCTCAGGGAACCGGCGATATAGCCCGGGGACGCGTGATGATCGATAACCGCCGTACAGCCGCTGCGTACCGCTTCCATCGCGCAGATAAGCCCGCTGTAGTACAGCGACTCTTCGTCCAGCGCCCGATCCAGACGCCACCAGAGATTTTTCAGCGTTGAGATGAAATCCGGGCTGGGGGCAATGTTGGCCTGGATACCGCGCGACAGGCCGGAGTAGAAATGGTTATGGGCGCAGACCATGCCGGGCATAACCAGCCGACCGCGCATCTCTTTGCTTTGCGCCTGCGGGTAGCGCTGGCCGAGCCCGGAGCCGACGTCGAGGATTTGGTCATCATCAATGGCGATATCGACGTTTTCCCATAATTTCGCCGGATGAAGCTGGACGGCGGTGACATTTTTCAGGATTAACACACTCATACTTCAACCCCTCCGAGCAGATAGCTATGGTGTTGATGAACGTGGCTGATGATGCGGCATAGCTCACTGAGCTGCGGCGGAACGTGGGTGAATTCGCCGCTATCGCTGATGCTGAGTTGCCAGGTTTCCCCCCCATGACGCACCCGCACGTTACCGCCCTCAATAAAGAAACCGGGATTGCTGCTGTTCACGAAATCCTGCTCCAGGCTAAAGATGGTGACTTTGTCCTGGTAAGGGCGGCCCTGCCACGGGCAGAACTGGGCGCAGTTGCCGCATTCATTGCAGTAAGCGTCCAGATGCAGCGTCTGGTAGCGGTTCTGAAAACCGGGAACGGCAATGGAGACGTTGGCGCGGTTCGGGCAGACGTCAACGCACTTGCTGCAAATGTAGTTACATTCAAGACAGCGGCTGGCCTCCTGCTCAATGAAGGCGTCACGGTCATCCTTATCGACCTGGGTAACGGCGATAGCGCCTTTACGCTGATAGATAAGCGCCGGATCGACGTTATTCCAGTGCTTATTGCCGTAGTGGCTGGCGATGCTCTCCCGCGCCAGGATCTCGTCCGTCGCCCGGCGGGCGTTGCCAATCGCGGAGACAATCGATGAGGGGCCGCGCTGCACGTCGCCAATCAGGAAGACATTTTTTCTGCTGGTTTCGCCAATGTCATTGACCACCGGCCAGCCCTGCGGATCGAGCGGAACGCCCATCGCCGCCAGCGCTTCGCCATCCTGCTGTTCACCAACGGCGGTGATCAGCGCATCAATCCGCAGCGTTTCGGTTTGTTCGGTTGCAACCGGGCGGCGGCGGCCTTTTTCATCCGGCTCGCCGAGCTTCATCACCCGTACCACCAGGGTGCCGTCCGCGTTGAACTGCTCCGGGTTACACAGCCATTTGAAGCTGACGCCTTCGTGCAGGGCTTCTTCATACTCTTCACGCCAGGCGGGCATCTCCTGACGGGAGCGGCGGTAAATGATGGTCGCCGTCTCCACGCCGGGCACGCGCAGCGCGGTGCGGGCACAGTCCATCGCGGTGTTGCCCGCCCCGACGACGGCCACATGCCTGCCGAGATGCAGCGGTTCGCCACTGTTATAGCTTTTCAGGAACGGCAGTGATTTATAGACGTTCTGGTTATCGCCGCCTAACGTCACGCCGTTGTTTTTATCGGTGCCGGTGCCGACCAGCACATATTGAAAGCCCTGCGCCTGCAGTTTATCGACCGTCAGATGCGGATCGCAGCCGTAAACGATCCTGACGCCGTGGGTGACGACGAAGTCAATATCATGCTGGATAAGTTCGGCAGGGATACGGAACTGTGGAATGATGTTGCGCACCACCCCGCCAGCGTTAGCCTCCCGCTCAAATATCGTTACCGGATATCCCGCACGCGCGAGGAAGTAACCCGCCGCCAGCCCTGCCGGGCCTGCGCCGATAATCGCCACCGGATGTCGCGAACCGGAACCCGCGGGTTTGCGCCAGCGGCTCAGGTACTCATCCCAGCCTTTTTCAAGCGCCACTTTTTTCAGTTCCCGGATATTGAGGGCGCTGTCGTAATCCAGACGGGTACAGTTGTACTGGCACTGGTGATCGCAGATGTGGCCCGTAATGGCCGGGAGCGCGTTACGCTGGTAGATCAGCTCCAGCGCATCGGCGTAGCGCTGTTCGCCCAGCAGGCGAATATACTCCGGGATATCCTGCTTAATGGCGCAGGCGGTGACGCAGGGGGCCACATAGCAGTCGGTCAGCGGTAACGGCTCGCCGACGTCAATGCGCTCGTCCGGTTTCCACTGCTTCTGGGTATAGGCCATGCTGACCGCCTTTTCTGCCAGCGCGTTGAGGCGAGGAACGTCAACCTGGGTCATCTCCTGGCCGTTTGCCCCTTCCAGCTCGCGCATACACTGGCTGAGGCGCAGATATCCTCCCGGCTTCAGCAGGTCGGTAGCCATCGTGATTGGGCGAATACCGGTTTCGAAAATTTCGCGGATGTTGAGCTGGCTGGCCCCGCCGGAATAGGAGATGGGCAATTTGCCGTCAAACTCCCGTGAGAGCAGGGCGGCAACGTTGATCGACAGCGGGAACAGCGCGCGGCCAGACATATACATCTCGCCGCCGGGCAGGGCGCCTTTGTTATTGATGGTGCCCAGGGTGTTGGTCAGCTTAACGCCGAAGCCCAGCCCGCGCGCTTTCGCCAGCGTCATCAGTCGGGTAAGCATCTCCAGCGCCTGGTCTATTTTCAGATCATGCTCGAATGACTCTTCGCTGAGGCCGATATAGCCAAAGCCGCAGGTGTCGAGTATTTCCCGCACGCGGGAATAGCCCAGCAGGGTTGGGTTAAGCTTCACGAAGGTATTGAGATTTTTTTCTTCCAGCATGTAGCGACAGATGGCTTCGATTTCATCCGGCGGACAGCCATGCATGGTTGACAGCGTTACCCCCTGCACCAGCGTCGCGGGGATACGCTGCGCCAGCGTATCAAGTTGAGAAAGCCGGGCGCAGGAGGGAAGTCGGGCGATAAAGGCGTGGTTATGTAACCAGCGGTTGAGCGTATCGCGATAATCCGTGAACTTAGGATGGGCGGCGGCGTTCATCATGTTATTGATAAACTCCTGCATCGGCGGCTGCTTAATGCCATCGAGGTTATAGCCGACGCTCATATTGAAAATAAAGGATTTGTCATCACCGTTTGGCGTAAGCGGAAAAACCTGTTCCAGCAGGTGCAGAATAAACCATGCTTTAAGATACTCATCCCAGGCTTTTTTCAGGGTGAACTCGGTGGACCACTCGGTATTAAAACACTCATCTTCCGCATCAATACAGGGTTTCTCCAGCTCCAGCCGATCCAGAATCTGAACGGTTTTCAGTTCGATAAACCGCCCGCCGGTCAGCCATGCGGTAATGATATTCTGCGCAAGCTGCGTGTGCGGGCCGGCCGCCGGGCCAAGAGGCGTGGCGCAGCTTTCGCCAAATACCCTGAACTGATGCTGCTTTTCCGGCGAGTAGAATTGCTGTTCGGGAATACCAAAGATAGATCGTTGACTCTGGTACTCATCGAAAATGCGCGTCAAAAGCTCCTCAAACGGGACGGGGCGCATAATATCTCCCATAACCCACTCCTTAGTCTTATTAGTAAGAACGATGTTGCCGGTTTGGTCATCATTCCGGCCGGTGGGTTATCAGGAGCAACAATCACACCAGTTATGCAGAAAATATCGCTGGTGATAGTCGTTTTGTGAGCAGCTTCGAAACTCAACGAGCAAATGTGAAATATTTCACAGCGGCTTAATGAGAATTAAAATCACTCTGCTTTTTCCTGCGGTCTGATTTATCAAAAAGTCAGGTGAAATATCAAAATGATAATGTGATGGCGCATGCGGGTAATATCTGGTCCTGCGGACGGCGGCTATTTCCCTGTCAGTCATCCTTATTGCGTGTGATATCTCACTTTCCGCTTTTGTTTGCCGCTGAAATTGACCCGGCTCACGCTTTGCAAACGGAAATAAGCGACGCGCATGAATATTGCATAACCGAAATATCGCGACAACGTCGCCGGGGCGTTCGCGTCTCAAACTGAGAACGCGGCAGGCTACAGGTCAGAATATTATTCGTTGAGGCTGAAATGACTATTTTCGAAGAAGCTGCACGACTTGAAAAACAGAACCGTCCTTTTGCGCTGGCGCAGATCGTTGACAGCCGGGGATCGACTCCCCGGCATTCTGCTCAGATGTTAATTCGCGACGATGGCTCGATTGTGGGCACCATCGGCGGCGGTATGGTTGAACGCAAAGTGATTGCCGAGGCGCTGGAAGCCCTGCGCGAGAAGGCGTCAAGAATGTTTCATGGGCGGATGGCGCGTAGCGGCAGCGATGCGGTGGGGTCCGACTGCGGTGGGGCAATGTCGGTGTATATCAGCGTTCATGGGCTGCGCCAGAAGCTATGGCTGATAGGCGCCGGGCACGTTAATCGCGCGATAGCGCAGAGCGCGGCGCGGCTGGGTTTTGATATTTACGTGGGCGACATTTACCCGGAAAGCCTCAATCCTGACTGCTTTCCCGCGTCGGCGCATCTGATTCAGGCCGCAAGCTTCGCTGAGGTTATCGATAATATGGCGATGCAGCCCGAAGATTTTGTGCTTATCGCCACCAACAATCAGGATCGCGAGGCGCTGGATAAGCTTATCTCCCGGCCCGTTGCCTGGCTTGGTTTACTGGCAAGCCGCCGCAAGGTGCAGGTGTTTATCCGCCAGATGCGGGAAAATGGCGTAGCGGAAGAGGATATCAGCCGCTTACGCGCGCCGGTGGGCTATGACATTGGCGCGGAGACGCCGGATGAAATTGCTGTCAGCGTTCTGGCGGAGCTTTTACAGGTGAAAAACGGCGCGTCGGGAGGACTGATGTCCCGGGAGAAGCACGTCGGCTTGCGTCTGGAAGAGTCCAGAGAAGTTTTACCTGTTGAAGCGGTAGCGATGTGTAACTGAACAGGGGAAGCGAACGCCATGTAATCTGAGCCCTCACCCCCTCCGGGGGAGTGAGGGGGGAGATTTACTGGCAAATCACAGTGCCGGTTTTACCTTCAATACCTTCTTTTGCCTTATTCAGTACCGTGATGAGCGCCTTACGACCGGGGCGTGAGCGGGCAAAAGCGACGGCGGCTTCCACTTTTGGCAGCATGGAGCCTTTGGCAAAGTGCCCCTCGGCGATGAAGCGTTCGGCGTCGCTTAGCGACAGGTAATCCAGCTGCTGCTCGTCGGGTTTGCCGAAGTTGATGGCGACCTTCTCCACGGCGGTGAGGATGATCAGCATATCCGCGTCAATCATCTCTGCCAGTTTGGCGCTGGCCCAGTCTTTATCAATCACCGCGCTGGCGCCGCGCAGGTGATTCCCCTCACGGATAACCGGAATCCCACCGCCGCCCACGGTGATGACGACGTGGCAGGCATCCATCAGCGCTTTTACCGTCTGTTTTTCGATAATGTCGATGGGCTTCGGTGAGGCGACCACGCGACGATAGCCGCGTCCGGCATCCTCTTTCATGATATAGCCCTGCTGCGTCAGTTTCTCCGCCTCCTCCTTGCTGAAAAACGAACCAATAGGCTTGCTCGGGTTGCGGAACGCCTCATCGTCTCCCCTCACTTCTACCTGCGTGATCAGGGTGGCGACGGGGATGTCCAGCTTGCGCGATACCAGCTCTTCCCGCAGGGCATTCTGGAGATCGTAACCGATATAGCCCTGGCTTAAGGCTACGCAGACCGACATCGGCAATAACGGCGTGTGGGCCTCGGTCCTGGCCGCTGCTTCAAAGGCCAGATTGATCATGCCTACCTGGGGGCCATTACCGTGGGTCACGACCACCTGGTGGCCGTGGGCGATTAAATCGGCGATGGCCTGCGAAGTCTGTTTTACCGCCTGCATTTGTCCTGCAAGATCTTCACCCAGCGCGTTCCCGCCGAGGGCCAGTACAATTTTCTTACTCATAAAATCCTCTCATTATGTCTCAGGTTCGCTGACGGGAAGGTGAGCGGGGGAAAAGGGGGCGCGGCGTAAAAAGCGTCCCTGTCCGGCGCTGCCGGTGAAGGCGCCGTTGTCGAAAATCACCCGGCCCCGTGACAGGGTCTGGCGAATGGCGCCCTGGCAAATAAAGCCCTCCCAGGGGGAGTAGTCGGCATTGTCGTGCAACATCTCATGACGGATCGTGGTGGTCCGTCTGGGATCGATAATCACCACGTCGCCGTCGGCGCCGGGCGCCAGCACCCCTTTTTGCGGCCAGAGGCCGAACAGTTTTGCCGGATTGGCGCTGGTCAGCGCCACAAAACGTTCGGGGGAGATGCGTCCGGTCATAACGCCGTGAGAGAACAGCAGCAGCAGGCGGTTCTCAACCCCCGGCAGGCCGTTCGGGCAGCGGCTGAAGTCCCCCCCGGAGATGCGCTGGCGCTGGGCCATCGAAAATGCGCAGTGGTCGGTCGCGACCGTATCAATCGCGCCATCGGCAATGCCGCACCATAGCGCATCGTTATTGCTGGCATTGCGCAGAGGCGGGCTGAGCAAATAGTTCAGCGCGTCCTCACGCTCATAGCAGCGATCGTCAAGCAGCAAATATTGCGGGCAGGTTTCGACCCATACCGGCTGACGGCGCGCTCTGGCGAGGCGAAGGTAGTCCAGTCCCAGACCGTTGGAGAGATGAACGATATACAGCGGCGCATTCCCGGCCAGTTGCGCAAGGTTGATCGTCCGGGCAATGGCTTCTGCTTCGCACTCCAGCGGGCGGCTCAGGGCGTGGTAGCGCGGCGCGGTTTTGCCGGCGTTAATAAACTCGGCTCGCCGCTGGGCGATAGCGGCATCGTTCTCCGGGTGAACCGTGGTCAGCGCGCCAGCGCGATGCAGGTGATGCATGGCCTGGAGCAGTTCGTCGTCATTCAGCTTGTACTGGTAGGTCAGATAGAGCTTAAAGCTGCTGATGCCTGCTTCGACCATCATCGGTATTTCATCGAGCACGCTGTGGTTCACATGCTGTATCACGCCGTGAAAGCTGTAGTCGATCACCGCTTTATAGGCGGCGTAATCGTGATACACCGCCAGCTGGTGGCGCAGATGGCAGCCGGACGGGCCAAAGCCCATATGGTCGACGATGGTGGTGGTGCCGCCGCAGGCTGCGGCGCGTGTGCCAGTGAAAAAGTCATCGCAGCTACGGGCAAGACCGGTATCAATATTGAAATGGGTGTGGACATCAACGCCGCCGGGCATGACATAGCAACCTTCAGCGTCGATGATGTCGCACGGTTGCTCAACGTCGATGACGTCGGCGAGCTGTTTCACAAGTCCGTTTTCAATGAGCAGATCCTGGCGCACCTGTCCGCAGGCGTTCACTACGGTGCCGTTTTTAATCAATACGCGCATAGGAACCTCGGCATTCCGCCGCAGGGCGCGGCGGAAGTTGTTGCTTATAATTACTCTGTTGCCAGCCAGCTCAGCGGGATGGCGGCATACATTGCCGCGCAGGTGACCAGATGCTCCTTCCAGGTTTTTTCATTCGGCGCATGCGCTTCCGGCTCTTTGCCCGGACCAAAGCCAATGACCGGTATCCCGTGACGGCCCATGATAGAGACGCCGTTGGTGGAGAAGGTCCATTTATCAACCACCGGCGCTTTCCCGAACAGGCCTTCATAGGCGTTGGTCAGGGCGCGGACGGTGAAGTGGTTCTCTTCCACTTTCCAGGTCGGGAAATAGCATTCGGTAGGGTAGACCAGCCCGGTCCACGACGGGCGCTCATAGTTATACATGGAGACCACCGCGCCGCTTTTTTTCACCGCAGGCAGGGCGCGGATCTCTTCCAGCGCGCCTTCCCAGGTTTCGCCCCAGGTGAGGCGGCGGTCAATAGAGACGGCGCAGCTATCCGCTACCGCGCAGCGGCTCGGCGAAGTGAAGAAAATCTCAGAGACGGTCAGGGTGCCTTTGCCGAGAAACTCGTCGTAACCGAGCTTATGGGAAAGCTGTTCCAGTTCGGTCAGGACCGGCGCCATTTTGAAAATCGCGTTATCGCCGCGCTCCGGGGCGGAGCCGTGACAGCTTACGCCCTGGACCTCAACGCGGATCTCCATGCGTCCGCGTTGGCCGCGGTAGATCTGGCAGTCGGTCGGTTCGGTGCTGACCACAAACTCAGGGCGAATACCGGACTGCTCAATAATATATTGCCAGCACAGGCCGTCACAGTCCTCCTCCTGCACCGTACCGGTAACCAGCAGGGTATATTCATCTTCAAGGCCCAGATCTTTAATGATCTTGCCTGCGTAAACCATTGAGGCCATACCGCCTTCCTGGTCAGACGCGCCGCGTCCGCCGATCAGCTCGTCGGTTTCCATCCCCTCATAGGGATCAAAGTTCCAGTTTTTGATGTTGCCAATGCCGACGGTATCAATGTGCGCGTCCATCGCCACCAGGCGCGGGCCGTGGCCGATATAGCCCAGCACGTTACCCATCGGATCAATTTCCACTTTGTCGAAGCCGACTTTTTCCATCTCTTCTTTAATGCGATGCACCACGCGCTTCTCATCGCAGCTTTCGCTGGGAATGGCGATCATATCGCGCAGAAACCGGGTCATATCTTTTTGATAATGTTTTGCTTTTTCAACAATCAGTTCGAAAGGAATTTGCTTAGCCATGAATGTATTCTCCAGTCCTTACTGTTTTCCCGCTTGGCGGGAAGCCTGTGATTCGCCTGTTACTGTGCGGCCGGGTGCTTGCCTTCCCAGACCACTTCCCGGTAGTGCTTAACGTCGGTATCGCCTTCGGTGCTGATCACCAGCACGACGGAATTGCTGTCCAGCTTCAGTTTGTGCATCAGCGCTTCGCGTTGTGGATGGAAATGAACCGCGGCGAGCACGCCAAGGCCGACAGCGCCGGACTCGCCGGAAATCACGCGTGGGTCGTTACCGGGAGGATTACCCAGCACTCGCATTCCCAGCGCGGCAACCGCGTCCTGGCAGGAGATAAACTGGGTGGCGCAGTTGCGCAGAATGTCCCAGCCCAGTGGGTTAGGTTCACCGCAGGCGAGTCCTGCCATAATGGTGTTCATGCTGCCGCCGACGTTGACGATTTTTCCCTTCACCCCTGAGCGGTAGATGCAATCCGCCAGCTCTGGTTCAACGATGACCGAATGCAGGTTGCTGGCCCCGTAAACGTCAACCAGATAGCCGAGCACGCCGCCCGCCATCGCGCCGACGCCAGCCTGCAAAAAGACGTGAGTCGGGCGGGAAATTCCCATTGCCGACATTTGTTCGACGGCTTCATCCGCGAGAGTGGCGTAACCTTGCATAATCCAGGTCGGGATTTTGGTGTAACCCTCCCAGGCGGTGTCCTGCACCACCTCCCAGCCTTTTTCCTGTGCGGTTTGCATGGTGAAACGGACGGTATCGTCGTAGTTCATGTCGGTGACGATACATTCAGCGCCGAGGCGTAAAATGGCGTCCACTCGTTCCTGGGTGGAGCCTTTCGGCATATAGATAACGGCGTGTTGTCCCAGTTGTCGGGCCGCCCACGCAATGCCGCGGCCGTGGTTGCCGTCGGTGGTGGAGGCAAAGGTCATCTTCTCTTTAATGCTCGATTTCAGCGTATCGAAAGAGAGCTCGTTGATGTCCAGATGGTATTTTTCACAGAGTAACTGCGCGATCGCGTAAGCGCCGCCCAGCATTTTGAAGGCGTTCAGGCCAAAGCGCTGAGATTCGTCTTTGACCAAAATTTTATTCACGCCAAACAGGGCCGCCAGCCCGTTCATCTGCACCAGCGGCGTGGGTTTATAACCGGCGATTTTTTGATGAAAGCCACGTGCCTGCTGCGCCTGCTGGCGGGAAAACAGCGGTGATGCCTCCCCGTTGAAAAAGCGGTTTTCGGCAATATCTATTTTCAGTGAGAAAGCAGACATACTCGATCCTTATTCCTGGATGACGAAAGTTTGGGCTGGCCCGCAGGCCAGCCGGAGGCGTTATTTGATCCGTTTTTGCGCGTCTTTAAGGAGTTGTTCCAGCACCTGGCCCGGTTTGGCATATTTGCGGCATAAGATCATTGCGGCGATGATGTAAGGCTTCCAGCTTGCTTCTTTGTAAGTTGCAATGCGGTATTTTTCGAAGACGCCCTGGGTCACTTCACCCTCTTTACATGAGACGTCGGTGATATCTGCGGGCAGGCAGTGCATATACAGCGCCTCGCCGTCCCGGGTGTGCTTCATCATCTCTTCTGTGCAGTGCCAGTCTTTATGTTTGGCGTTCTGCGCGAGGCACTCTTTTTCCAGTGCGGCCAGACCGTCGTGGTCATTGGCACGCAGCAGTTCGGTACGGCGCTCCATCACTTTGTACGGCGCCCAGGATTTCGGATAGACGATATCTGCGTCCTTAAAGGCTTCTTCCATGCTGGTGACCTGACGGAAGCTGCCGCCGGAGTTGTTCGCGTTATTTTTCGCCACTTCGATAACGTCCGGGATCAGGTCATAACCTTCCGGATGGGCGAGAGTGACATCCATACCGAAGCGGGTCATCAGGCCGATGATGCCCTGGGGAACGGAGAGCGGTTTACCGTAGCTGGGCGAGTAGGCCCAGGTCATGGCGATTTTCTTGCCTTTCAGGTTTTCCAGCGAGCCGAAGTGCTCGCGCAGCCAGGCGAGATCGGCCATGGCCTGGGTCGGGTGGTCAATATCACATTGCAGGTTAATCAGGGCAGGCCGCTGCGGCAGAACGCCCTCTTTATAGCCATCATCCAGCGCCTCGCCCACTTCGCGCATGTAGGCGTTACCTGCTCCGAGGTACATATCATCGCGGATACCGATAGCGTCGGCGCAGAAGGCGATCATATTGGCCGTTTCACGCACCGTCTCCCCGTGGGCAATCTGAGATTTACCTTCATCCAGATCCTGCTGGGCAAGCCCTAACAGGTTTAATGCCGAGGCGTAGGAGAAGCGGGTACGGGTAGAGTTATCGCGGAAAATAGAGATCCCCAGCCCGCTGTTGAACACTTTGGTGGCAATATTTTCAGCGCGCAGGGTTTTCAGCGTTGCCGCAACGTCCAGCACCTGCTTTAGCTCATCCGGTGATTGCTCCCAGGTGAGTAAAAAATCCTTTTCGCTGAGGTGAGAGTTGAGCTTATTGAGGTCCTTAATCAATTCGTTAACAGTTTTCATTTTTTGATCCTGGTCGTGAATGACGGGCTTAATGATTGCTGTGCGGTCGGATGAATCCGGTGTCGAATGACAACAGCCAGCGCTATATTGTTGCTAACAATAAATGTGCCAGCTCCTGAATAAAGACGGTGATGATGACAAACAGGGGAAGTGTTTTGTGAAGCCTGTCACGAAACTGTTTTCGGTTCAGCAATATTGCCCGTGAATACTTATTTTACGATGCGTGAGAGAGAGCAGGCGAGCCACTATTGGTTGAATATTTCTCATTATCATAGTAATACAGCGTCAATATGATAATTACGCTGTCGTCATTATCATATTGATATGAAAGTGTGATGGCAGCAACATATTCGGGCAAGACTGGCTGAAGTCGCTACCTATATTGATGGTCATAAGGTAAGAGAGAGTAATATCATTGCGAAATGCCCTTTCCAGGTCGTTACGTATAAGTGCGTATCTGATGAGCAAATTAAAAGGTCGACTATGATTTCAACTACACCATTCTCTATTCTGATGCAAATCCAGCCTAAAATTCAGAAATTTGCGAGGATGCTTTCCAGCGTGCTCCAGCTTGAAGTAGAAATCATTGATAGTTCACTTTATCGCGTTGCTGGAACGGGTAGTTTTAGCAAACAAATTGGAAAAGAATTATCTACAAACTCCAGACTTCTACGTTACATAATCGAAACCAAAAAAGAGAAGGTCGTTACGCATTCCCGCTTTGATCCCCTTTGCAAAAATTGTAGTAATAAAGATGAGTGTAAGGAGAAAGCCTTTCTGGGTACGCCAATTATTTATCATGACCAGTGCGTCGGCGTGATCAGCCTGGTTGCGCTGACTCGCGAACAGCAGAAACGTATTAATGATAATATTCAGGAGTTCTCTGATTACGTTCGCCATGTTTCAACCATTTTTGTTTCTCGTTTCTTATCTGAACACTCTTCGGGAAGGGATATTCAGAAAATATTCTTAACGATGATTGAGAATATGGATCAGGGCGTGCTGGTCATGGCTGACGATCAAAAAGTGATATTTGCTAACCAGACGGCATTGAAAATTATGGATGCCAGTCGGGAGCAGATAATGGGTAAAGCCATTCAGTTTCAGCCCCTGACGTTTGAGAATAATTTCAGACAGGGACATATGCAGCACGTTATTACGTTTGGCGATCGAAAAGAGATCATTATTGGGCAATTGCATGCGGTTCAGGATCAATGGCTTTTTTTAATGGCCTTCCATCAGTCTCACTCTTCTGCGGACTTTAGCAGCGTGCAGGGGGTACCGAAAATTGAGGCGATGGTGGGAGAGTGTCGTGCGATGCGCCAGCTTAAAAAGATGATTGGTCGCGTTGCCCCAAGCCCTTCCAGCGTAATGATTGTTGGTGAAAGCGGCACGGGTAAAGAGGTGGTCGCCAGGGCCATTCACAATCTCAGCGACCGTAAGACCAAGCCGTTTATCGCGATTAACTGCGCGGCCATTCCTGAACAGCTGCTTGAGAGCGAGCTTTTTGGCTATGTAAAAGGGGCGTTCACCGGCGCGTCGGCAAACGGGAAAGTGGGGCTGATTCAGGCGGCCAATATGGGGACGCTGTTTCTCGATGAAATAGGTGATATGCCGCTGACCCTGCAGGCCAAACTTTTGCGAACCATTGAAATGCGTGAAATTCAGCCGGTTGGCGCCAGTTGCCCCGTTCCGGTTGATATTCGCATTATTTCGGCCACTCATCAGAACCTGCAACAGTTCATCGCTGACGGTAAATTTCGTGAAGATCTTTATTATCGCCTTAACGTGATCCCGCTGTGCCTGCCGCCACTGCGTGAACGGCAGGCTGATATTGAGTTATTGATTCACTATTTTCTGAATTTGCATACCCACCGGCTTGGGCTGGTTTATCCCGGTGTGGCGCAGGAGGTTATTGATTTCCTTAAGCGCTATATCTGGCCGGGTAATATTCGTGAGCTGAGTAATTTAATAGAGTATCTGGTCAACGTCGTCCCCTCTGGTGAGGTGATTGGTATGTCGCTATTACCGCCGAATCTGGTGAACAGTAATAATGCCCCTGACCCTGAATCATCCGGAAGTATAATATTACCCGCTCAGGATGAGAGGGGCGCGGCGCTGGAAGCCATGGAACGGCAGATGATCCGCGATGCGCTCTCCCGCAACAGTAATAAAAAACAGGTGGCCAGCGAATTAGGTATTGGCATTGCCACGTTGTATCGCAAAATTAAGAAATATTCACTGGCAGAAGGAGAGATCGGCTGAGCGAAAATAACAGGACGCTATTATTCTGCCTGCCGACAGGTAGATATTGTTGTATGGTGTCAGAAATGGAAGCCATTAATATTAGGGTTGCATAACACCTTTGACCGGGCCGGGTTTATTCTGTTCTGAATGGCCTACGGCCTGCGCAGCGGTATAGCCGCAAAGGGCTATACCGCCAGCTTCATTTCATCGTGCGATTAACGCAAACACTCCCCAGCCAAAGTATTCCCGTGTGTACGTGACGTGGCGTTCAGGCGCAGCCGATAATTCCGCCCGTACAACCTGCGCAAAGTCATCGTCAGGGTTCTCCTCCAGCCAGCGGCGCATGGTCATCCATTTCGCGGCTTCGTATCTGTCCCAGCCTTCCTGGTCCGCCAGCACCATTTCCACGATGACATAATCCTGCTCACCGAATAAGGCAATGAGATCGGGAAGGGTGCGAAAATCAGCGAGGGATGAGGCGCCACAGGCCTGGGCGATAGCTTCCGTCGCAGGAACCTGACGCCAGTAAGGTTCGCCGATGAGCATAATCCCGCCAGGCCTGAGGCTTTTACCCAACAGTTCCATTGTGCCGACGACGCCGCCCTCAATCCAGGTGGCGCCGACACATGCCGCCACGTCGCATTTTTCGTCCGCGACGTAACCCGCCGCGTCGTTATGAATAAAATGTACGCGTTCGCTGACGCCAAGCTCTTCTGCCCGGCGTTTTGCCTGTGCGGTAAAGAGCGGGCTCATGTCGATGCCGGTGCCGGTTATGCCGTGATCGCGCGCCCAGGTACAGAGCATCTCGCCTGAGCCGCTGCCCAGGTCAACTATCCGCGCGCCGGGCTTCATGCGTAATACGCGGCCCAGGGTGGCGTACTTTTCCGGCGTGAACGGGTTATGAATGCGGTGCTCGCTTTCGCTAATGGTAAAAATGCGTGGGATATCCATTAATTAACTCCTTTTTTAAATGGCATATTCAGGGGGCTTCCTTCCGGAGATTGTGATTTTTCAGCCAGCAGAGCAAAAAGTTTGCCCTCAAAAGTCTCGCTGACCGGCCATTCGGTACTGTCCGGTCGCTTCAGTACGTTAAGACCTGCGTTACCGAGAAGGCTGACATATTCCTCATCCCGCCAGGCCGTCATCTGACTGCCGAAACGGGTGGTGCGGCCGCTTTCCTCTATCGCCCAGAACTGCGTTGCGCTGGTTTGCGCCTCTTCATCCCAGGCGTTTTCCGTCAGCAGCAGATGAGGAACCCCGAGGAACAGCCCGTGCGTGCAGCGCTGCCAGCTTGCCGGCGCCATCCCCTGACGTTTAACCTCTTCAAAAGTATGAACTTCCACAAGCAGCCTGCCGCCAGGCGTCAGCCATTGCGCGCAGCGGCTGATAAGGGCGTGGGCGTCTGTGGCACTGAAAACATTCAGCTCTCCGAACGTCATCATGATGAAATCGAACGGTGCTTCCGGCCAGTAAGTGCGGATATCCTGGTGGATGTAATCCATGTTCAGGCCCGTGGTTTGCGCCTGCTGGCGCGCCCACTCAATGGAGGCTGGCGAGAAATCCACGCCCGTACAGTGAAATCCGCGTTCGGCTAACAAACGGGTATAAAATCCGGGACCGCAGCCGAGATCCAGAATGCGTGCGCCAGCCGGTAGCTGGCGGGCAATCCATGTGACCTGCTGTTCAATCACGGTCTGTCTGCGGCTGGCCCAGTCATGTTCCTGCGACAAATGGTTTTCTAACATGCGCTGGCTAAAAGCCGGCTCGTCCCAGGGGATTTTGCTTTCATCCGCTGACAGCTGCGGGCGACCAGAGGCAAAAATAAGAGTGCTGATATCCATAACGCTCTCCTTAACGGTTATCTGGCTGGGCGCGAACATTGTTCAGCCCTGTAGTATTAATGCGGTAGGGCTGACCGTTGACGGACTTGATCAGCTTTTTGGTTTTGAGTTTTTTAAAGACGGTGAGCGTACAGTCGGTGAGCAGCAACCCTTCGCGGCTATAGCATTCAACCGATGTGATACGGCCTGACGTATCGCGGACGTGCACAATACGACCACCTTTGGCAAGAACGTGTAAGGTACGTTGTTCCTGACGGGATAAATTCATACTGGAAAACCTGTTTAATCATCGTAGGCAAAACCTGCAAACACACAGCGGTGCTCGCATCCGATTTCAGCGCATTGATAATCAGCCTGGCCTGAAAAGGTCGGGTAACTGATTATCGGATGATTACATTCTCCAGCATCAAAGCCTCGGGATGAGTAGAAAGGTATTTACAGAGTAAATGATAACACGGCGTTTTTATGAGGGAATAGCAACAACTGAAAAGTGTGATCCTGAGGAGAGCCTTTCCGTTATGCAACAAGGATTATCCGTGTGGGTAGCTCTGCCAGATATAAACACCGGCAAAGGTTGCAACGGTGAAAAATGCCCCTATTTCAGGAGTAAATCTCAGAAGCTCTCTTACCACGGAGGAAACAACTCATGTCATCCCGGACACACCGCCAGCTCGTGAGCGTTGAAGTGATGTGGCCTTCGCAGACGCTGCCGCTTCCCCTGCAACAGGTTGTGGAAGCGCTAACCCAGGGCGAAACGCCCGATCAGATAATTATCCGCATGAACCAACAGGGTCTGCAGGCCTGGCGTGAAGAGGCACCTTCTCAGGATGCGCATGACGTGTTTCAGGTTCGGCTGGATAGCGAGCATGAAGCGAAATTTCTCTGTCGCTACGTTACGCTGCCGTTACACTAATTTTTTGCTTCGGCATGTTGAAAAGTTGTGCATCAGCCTTATATAGAAAACGGGTAAGCAACATCAGCCCGGAAACATGAACTTTTTGAATATTATTTTTACTGTTCAGGAGGTACATGATGACTCTCAGAACTTTTCCAATACTGAACGACCTTTCCGATTCTCTGTTTGCGGACCGCTTTAACCGCATCGATCGCCTTTTCAGTCAGTTAACTGGCAGTACGCCGTTACCCACCACGCCTGCGTATAATATCCGGCGGCTGGGGGATAATCGCTATGAACTGACGCTCAGCGTACCGGGCTGGAAAGAGAGCGAACTGGAAATTGAAACCGTCGGCGCACAGCTGAACATCAGCGGGAAACGCGAAGAGGAGAAAACGGAAAACGGCGATGAAGGCTGGATCCATCGCGGCATCAGCCGTAGCGACTTCCGGGCCAGCTACAGCCTGCCGGAACATGTAAAAGTGACTGGCGCGTCGCTGAAGAATGGCTTGCTGACGGTTGAACTGTTCCAGGATATACCGGAAGAGGAGAAACCGCAGCGAATCGCCATAAATAATAGCCCGGCGATTGAGCACAAGCCGTAATCCTTGGGTGAAGTTATTTTCGCGCCCGGCAAACGCCGGGCGTTTTGTTTGGCTCTACGCTACCACCGTTGTCACCTGTCCCGGAAACACGATTTGAATCACTCCGCCCCAGTTGCACATCAGCTTCGACTGTGCGGTGAGTGCAGGCATGCCGCCTGTCAGCACCGTTGGCGAACCGGGCACCCAGGGGGCCATGGTCATGGGAAGGCAGGGCATCGGCGTCAGCACCCCAAGCGCTGCGGCGGTGGCGGCGGCCACGCTCGGGTTAGCCATGCTGTTGCACATCCCGAACGGTAAAATATTCACGAACGGTTGGTTGTCCATGATATTTGCCATCGGTACGCCGTTTACCAGCGTTCGGCTTTTCGGTAGCACCATTAAGGAAGCTGGCGCGAGGCCAAACGAGCATTGCAGCATCGCGCCCTGACAAACTCCCGGACAGCTCATGGTAAGACTCCCAGTTGCCGCCACAGTTGGCGGGCGGCCTCATCGCCGCTAATCAGTTCATTCAGTAGCTCCGGCAGCGGCGTATTTCCCCACACGAAGGCGCGCTGCAACAGATAGGGCACCGGACTGTGCGGCTCGGTGCGCTGCAAATAGTCAGCGACCTGCTTAATCATCCGGTAGGCCTCCTCGCGACTGTGAAAGGTTGCGCTGCAGGCGGGCGCTGGGGCAACCGCCTGCTCAACCACTGGCGTAGGTTCAGGCAGGGTGCCGCCCAGCGCCTGCTGACAGGTCTTAATTTTTTGCTCCAGCCCGCTAAAGGAGGGCGCTGAATCCTCCGGCCAGTGTCGACAGACGGCGTTCAAACGCTGTAGCCATTCCAGACTTGCCGCCAGCGCCTGAACGATCGATGCCTGTATTTCCGGGGATATCTGTCCGGCCGTTTTACCCTGCTGCCACTCGGCCAACGACACGCTCTCTTCTGAAGAGTAAAACAACGGGGCCTCAGCCACCAGCGTCGCGTAGTGCTGCGCCAGCCAACTGAGCGGCGCGGCGCGATAGTCGTAATCGCCTTCTTTAATCTGTGGGTGGAGCGCCTCCGGGTAACGCTCCAGCGCCAGTACCGGCAGCGCCAGCGCATCGGGCAGCGCAAGCAGACCACGCAGGCGGAGCCACGCTTCACCCAGCCAGCCCATAATGACCAGATCCTTACTGCCGTTAAGCGTCAGCTCGCGGGCGATATGGGCGACCTCATCCCAGTCGGCTCGCCGGAGCGTGCTCTGCCAGACGCCGGTGGGTAGCGACTCATCGTCCTGCTGTCGGGCGGCGACCAGCCGATCAAATTCCGGCGAGTAGCGCATCGATTCGCCGCAGGGGTTATCGGCGCGAATGGGCGCCAGCAGTGCTTCAATCTGTTCCATGAATATTCTCCTTATACTCCCTGCCCGTGAGCGTCACCCAGGGCAGCGGCGCTTTGCCTTCCGCATCCAGCAGCGCGACCTGTAAGTAAACTGTAGCATTTGCGCGCTGCTGTCCGTCGCCGACCGGCAGCGAGAAGCGCAGCGGCAGCGGCTGGGCCAGCGCGCCGCCGACGCGCTGCTGAGCAATCATCCGCAGTAGCGCCCAGCTCCCTTGCCAGCGCCAGCGTCCGGTGTCGCCGGTAACCGTCACGCCCGGCAGTGCAGCGCCGGGCAACGGTCGCCACGCAGAGTTGGCGGCCCAGCGCAGGCTAAAGCTCAGCGCGTCGCCGCTGCGCCAGTGCAGCTCCGCCTCTGCGCCACCGGGGTAGCTGAGGCTTTGCTGATTGCCGGTCAATTGCCAGTCGGCTATCTGATCCGCGCCGGACTCATTATTGCGCGAAGTGCGCCAGACCACCCGCAGCGCTATGCCCTGTGGCGAGACAAGCGCCGCCAGCAGCGGTTTAGCCGCCGCCAGCTGCTGGATCAGCGATGGCTGTTCGGGTAACGATTCCGGCGGCAGCGCCGCCAGCAGCGCGATAAGCTCGCGTACCCGATCGACATCGGCATCCGGCGCGTGCGGTGCGGCGGTAAACGGAAAGCGCCCCGACAGCCAGACGTTATACAGCGTGAAGATTTTTTGCGTCGCGCTGATGCCTGCCTGCTGGCGTAGTTGCCGACAGTTTTGCTGCGCGGCGGCGACCAGCGAATTCAGCGACTGGCTGTAAAAATCATTACTGACGGAGGCGGCGAACGGCGCCAGTTCGCTCTGGCAATTTTGCGCGGTCAGGGTCGGCAGCGCGGTGGCGAGAGAGGACATCTGCGCAGGCGGGCTGGTCGGATCCTGCTGCTGCAGGCGCTGCATAGTATTCAGAGAGTTAACCCAGCGGGCGATCTGCTGATTCTCCGCCGCCGACAGCCACGGACGCTGCCCGTCGAGCCAGGCGATATCCTGCTGGTAGCGGCTGAGCGTGGCGGAAATCTGCGCCGCCTGTGTGTTTGACCAGGCGGCGGCTTTTTCGCCGCTGGACTGCGCCTGTTGAGGCGTGGCGTAATGTATTGTGGTCGGCGCGACGTCAGGCAGCAGCGCGCCGCCCTGTTGACTGACGCGGGCGAGCACCTGGGCGGCGGTCTGCTGGCGCAGACGGACGGCAGACTGCGGGCGGGCAAGCTGACTGAAGGCGTCGATAACCCGATCCGCATCGGCGGTGCTGATGACGCTTCCCTGCGCCGATTCCAGCGCGTCGGCATACAGCGCCTGGCTCATGGCATTGTCTGTCGCATTCTGCGCCAGCGTAACCAGCTTTGGTCGCCACAGGCTGTCCGGTAGCTGCTGAAGGTAGCGCTGGTAGCCGCTGAACAGCAGTTGCGCCTGCTGTAGCTGCGGGGCGCCAGGATAGCCCGTCGCGGGAACCGGCGTCGGGTCTGCGCCGCGCTGCCAGAAGGGCTGGTTGAGCAGGTCGCGCAGGCTTTTTTGCAGGGCAAGTACGTCCGGCGAAACGCTGAAGCTGCCGTCCGGCGACTGCTCTGTTAGCGATGAAAAGTGCAGCCGGGAGTCGTCAACCTGCGCAAGGAAGCGCTGGCGCAGTAGGGCCTCATGGCGCTGCAGTTCCTGGATCACGCGGTTGTCGATAAGCCGCAGGCCGCGCGCCTGGGCCAGCAGTTCATCAAGCGGCAGACGAATAGGGGAGTGCGCCGCATCGCGGCTCAGGTTATTTATGGTCGTCAGGGTAGTCTGCAAACGACTAATCTGGCGCACCAGCGAACGAACAGCGGCGTGACCCGCGTGTCGTTGCTGAACAGCGAGAGTAGCTTTTCCAGCTGTTCTTCGCTGTCGTCAAGACGGGTGTTGCCATAGCTCTGCTCCAGCCAGCGCATTATCCCATGCGAGAAACGCTCGTTGTTGCGCCGCGTCAACTCGCTGGCGTCGGGCAACTGTAAACGGCTCACGTTGAGGGTCGCGAACAGTGGCTTCAGCTGCTCCTGCCCGGGCAGAGCATCGACGTCAACGGTCATTCCCCAGACAGAAGAAGAGACGTTCGCCAGCGTCGATACCGTCGGCTGTTTCACCTGTAGCAACTGGAGCAGCGGCAGATAGCGGGTCTCCATCTGTTTTATCTGGTTCAGCAACGCCTCGATTTGCCGGTAGCGCTCTTCCGGCAGGAGATCCTCACGAGTGTCCTTTTCGTCGCGCAGGTCGTTCTGGTTTTGCTGGCAGACGCCGTTGGCGGCGGGCAGCAGCAGGCTGGACATGGTCGCGTTGTGAAACGTTTCGCGCAGTTTGCTGTCGGTGCGGCTGAACAGCGAACCTGGCCAGATCGCTGAACGAAACTGCCACTGTGGAATAGCGTTGAGCATGCGCCAGTATAAGGCGGCGGTACGTTCGCCGGAGGTCCCGCTCTCCGCGCTCCTGGCGAGCAGTTGCAGCTGATCGTGTAACACCAGGGCGTTGGTGTGCTGATACTGCCAGCGCCAGCTCATCACCACCAGCCATAGCACGCACAGGCAGCTGTAGCAGGCGAGAGTAAAAAACTGGCGGCGCAGATTCAGACGCAGCAGACGACGAACCGGCAGCGCCAGACCGCGCTCGGCGGCGATTTTGCCGCTCAGCAGGCGCTGGCAGAACTGCATCTGCGCTCTGTCGTCCGTTACGCTGCGGGCGACGAACCAGATGCCGCGCAGCAGCGGCGGTTCATCGCGGGCGTTACTGTTGAGCAGCGAATCAAAATAGTCATGCAGCGGCGCGGCGAGAGACGGAAAAAATTCCGGTAGCCGGAACAGCGCCTGCGGCGTCTGCCCGTTCAGGGTGCCGAGTTCGCTAATCGCCTGGCGCAGAGTGTGTCGGGTATTGTCCAGCGCCTCGTCGATCCACTGCGGCTTCCATACCGCTTCCCGGGCCAGCGGTATGGCGCTGCCGAGGGCGCAGCGCCGTGCCTGTTCCGGCAGGAGCTCCAGGAGTTCCTGCGCGCCGTCGACGCTTTCCAGACCGCCAATCAGCAAATAGATCGGCAGACTCAGCCCGCACACCTGTTGGATCTGCTGACAGTTATTAATCAGCTGAATGTGCGCGTGAGCGTCGCCGCACAGCGCTTCCAGCGGCAGGGTAATAATCAACGCGTCGAGAGGGCGCTGGGGGCGGCTTCTGACTAATGCCGCCAGGGTTTTTTGCCATTCGTTCTGGCGAAACAGATGCTTTTTACCGGGGCTTTGCAGCGCATGAGGTACGCAAAGCAAACTGCACTGCGCGTTAAACCACCACTGTCCGAACCAGTATTCCAGCCCGTCAGAGAGTGACCAACTGCGACACAGCAGGCGATTTTCCTCTTCGTCGCCCAGCATCAGAATGCGCGTGCTGTCATAGGGATCCTGCCCGCCGCAGGCGCGCTGGATCTCCTTTTGCGCGCGGGTAAAGGCGTTATTACGGTAATCCCACTGCCACCAGACGGCCCACAGGGTGAGCGCCAGCAGTAACAGCACGATAATCACCAGCGTCAGCCAGGGCTGAGTCATGATTTTTCGCCTCCGCAGAACGTGCTGACCGGGAAGACCGGTAACGTGTCGACGCCAATGGCATCTTCAATACTCAGCCACAAACGTTGACTTAACAGCAGCAGCGCCAGCAGCACAACGACGGCGATCAGGTGCAGGCGCGAGTTGTCCGGCAGACGTCGACGGGGCGGAAGCAGCAGCGGCGACCCCAGCGAACTGGCGTCAAGACGCGTCACGATGTCGCCAGGCTCGGCATCCTGCTGGAAGGCGAAATGCCAGAGCATCCGGCAGGTTTCCTTATGCGCCAGCGGATTAAAATCGCTGCGTCTGGCGCCGAAGCCAAGCGTCAGGCAGCGCAGGTAAAGCGCCGCCAGATCGCGGCTGGCCGGATTACGTTCGTCGAGCAGAGTCTGTACGCATACCGGAAAACGATCGCCCGCGCAGTGGGTCTGCCACAGGTGAAATTCCAGCGGGCACGCCTGCCAGAACGTCAGGGCGGGCCAGTCGCCGTAAAGAACGGTTTCGTCAATCAGCGCCACCAGCGCATAAACCGCGGCGTCAATGTGCGCGCGAAACGGCGCGCCCAGTTCCCGGGACAGGCGTCGACTATATTCCGCTACCGCCTGACAGCTGTAATCAAACGCCTGGCGATGCAGTTCGTCGGGGGGCAGAGGGGCACTTTTCCACTGTTCGAACTGCGCCAGCCAGCGGGAAAATAGGTCGTCGAACAGACGGCAGGCGGGCATATCAGGCGTGACCGACATCGTGATTCTCTTGGCAGTAAAGCGTAATTCGTTCCGGCGCGCCGTCCGTTTTATGCAGCGGCGCAACGATCAGCGGCATTTCTTTTGCAAACCACTGGGCAGTGAGAGTCAGCGTGAACAGGGCGATAGCGGGGTCGGTTTCCCATTCGCCGCGCTGTTGTGTCGCCAGTGGCGCAATATTCATGCCGTGCATCCGCTGGCGCCGCAACGTCGCCAGAAACGGTTGGCTGGCGATCAGGCACTGATGCAGCCAGGTCTCCGCCGGTAACGCGCAGCCGTTCGGCATCAGCACGCCGATGGTGACCCGATCGCCCGCGTTAAGGCCTTTCGGCAGCGACAGGGCGAAGTGATTCTCCTCGCTGCTGAAGTTCAGCCGCAGCAGGCGGCGTCGGATGCTGGCAAGCTGTGCTTTCAGCAGGCTAAAGAGCGAGATGAAAGCGGGCAGCATATTCTGGTAGTCAAAGCCCGGCAGCAGCGGCAGCGTTTTCTCTTCGTTGAGAATCGCCGTCTGGCCGAGGAACAGACAGAGGGCGCGCCAGAGATCCACCGGATGGGGCTTGCCGCTGTTCAGCAGGCATTCCAGCAGCGGCAAAGCGCCCTGCAGGCTTTGCAGCGACAGGGCCAGGCTCAGCCAGTCGGTGGTCTGCTGATTCTGCTGCGCCAGCTGCATCTCCCGACTGAGAAAAAGGATTTTTTCCCGCGCCTGCAGGCAGAGCTGGCGGGTATGACGGATAAGATAGCTATTTTTGTCCAGCGCCGGGGTGGGAGCGAACCAGTCGTTCTGCTGGAATCCCCCCTCGGTATAAACCACCTGTATCAGCGGCAGGCAGACGAAATCGGCGCGTTCATGCTGGCTGACCAGCCGTGGCGCGGGCTGCCAGAGCGGAATGCTCTCAGGGAACTCGCCGCTGGTGAGATCGGGCAGCGGTGCGCTGCTAATGGATCGGTAGCGACCGTCCATGGGTTGCCAGATCCCGGCGCGATTCGCCGGGGGCACGGCCAGATACAGAGTGTGCGCGCTGTCGGGCAGCGCGGGCAGCAGGCTGACGCAGTCGAATTCCAGCGGCGGATCGCGGCTGATGTCATAATCCACCGGCATGCCGTCGGGCATGATTGCCTCCAGACGCAGAAGGCGCAGCGTGCCTGCGCACAGCGACGCGTTATCCACTTCCATCCGCTTAACGCCCCAGAAGTAGGGGTTAGCGCTATGGGCAAGAGCCGCAGCGAGCGCCTCATTGCGCAGCGACTGCAGTTGAAAATGCTGCGGCAGCATCGCCATTCCTTCATACCAGCAGACCATTTCGGGAATTGCGTTCATATTACTTTCCTTGTACAGGCGCGATAACCGCCTCATCCGTCATTAACAGCAAATGCAGTGAATCAAGATTATCCAGCCGCAGCCGGTGATCGCCTGCGCTGCGGTAGCGGGCGAACAATACGATGGCCTCCGCCGGCGCGTCGCGCAGCGGGTTTTCTTCGCTGATGTAGCGAGAACCGGGAACCAGTTCCAGTGACCAGACGCGGAGACCATCGGGCGCGTCGCGCAGCAGTTGCGATTTTGCGTTAAACCACTGCGCCGCCGGGAGCGACTGAACGGTGGGGACCAGAGCGGCGTCGGCAATGGCGACGATATCCACCGCAACGGGCGCGTTATCATTGGCATCAGGCGCTGTGTCTATCTGTACCGCATTCAATTCCACTCGTTTTTGCCAGAATGCGCAGCCGCCCGTTTGCATACAGAATAAAATCAATAAAATAAGATATATTGAACGGCTGATGCTGTGGCTCATATAAATTCCCTTTATATTCCGGTAAAGAAAGTAATTAATATCGATGATTTGTTTTTTGATTTAAGTCATTATACTGCGTTGCGTATAAATAAAAACGTTCGGCCAGTTATTTGAAATATGAATATCCCAGCATGTAAATATCAATAACCTAAATAGATTGTTTTATAATGTTTTGATTTTAAGGTGAAAAGTGTATTGTCCTGTTGGTTTGTCAGCCAGGCGATTTTCTTGCGAAAAAAATCCGATTGATATTTGCTTATTGTTATGTTTTTTTATAATAAAAGAAGCTGTTAATAGACCGTGTTTTCGAATAAATGGTACCGTATTTATGGTGTCAGGGATACTTTGCTCAAAAAGGATTTGATTATGGCCGAAAGCATTCAACATAAACTCAACCAAATAAGACCGCCGCGCGTTCAAATTACCTATGACGTGGAAACCGGCGGGGCCGTTGAGAAAAAAGAACTGCCTATGGTGGTGGGGATTCTGGCCGATCTGTCCGGTCAGCCAGCCTCCCCGCCGCAGAAACTTCGCGAACGTCGCTTCGTCGAAATCGACCGCGATAACTTTGATGACGTACTTTCCTCGATCTCCCCCCGCCTGGCGATTCAGGTGGATAACCGCCTGGCGAACGATGACAGCAAGCTCAACGTTGAACTGAATTTCAGAACATTCGAAGACTTTACCCCTCTCAACATTATCAACCAGGTTAAGCCGCTTCAGCGTCTTTTTCTTGCCCGCCAGCGCCTGCGCGATCTGTTGACCAAGCTGGACGGCAACGACGATCTGGACACGCTGCTGCAGCAGGTGGTCAATGACAATGCGGAGCTGCAGGCGCTGCGTCCGGCAGAGAAAAACTCTACGACGGAAAACGTTTAACCGAAGAGGTGACGAACAATGGAAAATGTTCAGGAACAGGCTGAAACCAGCGGCCAGACGGTCACGCTGAGCGTGCTGGATCGCATTATTCAGGAAGGCCGCATGGCGCGGGATGAGCTTCAGCAAACCTACGCTCGCGACATGCTGGAAGAGCTGGCTACGCAAATTCTCGATGAAGGCATGGCGGTGGAAAACGACACTGTCGCGATGATCAACCATCGCATCGCGCAGATTGATGAACTGATTAGCGCCCAGCTTAACGAAGTGCTGCATCACCCCGACATGCAGAGGCTGGAGGCCAGCTGGCGCGGCCTGCATCAGTTTGTGATGAATACCGAAACCAGCGCCCGCCTGAAGCTGCGCCTGCTCAACGTCTCGCGTAAAGAGCTGCAGGACGATCTGGAAAAGGCGGTTGAATTTGACCAGAGCACGCTGTTTAAAAAGCTGTATGAAGAGGAGTACGGCACTTTCGGCGGCAATCCGTACAGCGTCCTGGTTGGCGACTTTGAGTTTGGCCGCCACCCGCAGGATGTGGCGCTGCTGGAAAAAATCTCGCAGGTTGCCGCCGCGGCCCACGCGCCGTTTATCGCTGCCGCCAGCCCGCGCCTGTTCGACATGGGATCGTTTGCCGAGCTGAGCGTCCCGCGCGATCTGGCGAAAATCTTCGAGAGCAGCGAGTTAATCAAATGGCGGGCCTTCCGCGAAAGCGAAGATTCACGCTACGTGTCGCTGGTGCTGCCGCACGTGCTGCAACGTTTGCCCTATGGGCCGGATACTCTGCCGGTGGAAGGGATTAACTTTGTTGAAGACGTGGATGGACTGGATGCCAGCAAATACCTGTGGGGCAACGCCGCCTGGGCGCTGGCTAACCGGATCACCGAAGCATTTACCCTCTATGGCTGGTGTGCGGCAATCCGCGGTGTGGAAGGCGGCGGGCTGGTGCAGCATCTACCGGCTCACACTTTTTCCACCCCTTCCGGCGATATCAGCCTGCGCTGCCCGACGGAGATCGCCATTACCGATCGTCGTGAGAAAGAGCTTAACGATCTCGGTTTTATCGCGCTGTGCCACAAAAAGAACACCGATACGGCGGCCTTTTTTGGCGGGCAGACGACCAATCAGGCAAAAATCTACAACACGCCGGAAGCCAACGCCAACGCGCGTATTTCAGCGATGCTGCCCTATGTTTTCGCCGCTTCCCGCTTTGCGCACTACCTGAAGGTGATCATGCGCGATAAGGTCGGCAGCTTTCTGAGTCGCGACGAGGTGGAAAGCTATCTTAATAACTGGATCGCTGACTACGTGCTGCTGCGTGATACCGCTCCTCAGGAGATCAAGGCGCGTTATCCGCTACGTGAAGCGCGTATCGACGTGAGTGAAGTGCCCGGCAAACCTGGGGTTTACCGCGCCGTTGTGTTCCTGCGCCCGCACTTCCAGCTCGAAGAACTCACTACTTCAATTCGCCTGGTCGCGGAACTGCCGCCGCCAGCTGCGGCCTGATCGATAAGGAAATAAATGATGGATGCAATTTTTTTAAAGCTGGAAGGCATTGATGGCGAGAGCTTGGTAAAAGGATTTGAGAAACAGCTCGAGATCATGTCCTACAGCCATAACGTGGCGATGCAGGTGACGAACGACGTCAGTAACACCGAGCGCACCTCCGGGCGCGCCCATGTTGGCGAATTTTCTCTGACCAAGTTTGTCGATCTCTCTACCCCGGTGCTCAACGAATACTGCTGCTGCGGGAAGGTGATCCCCACGGCGGTACTGACGCTGTGCCGTAACGACAATGGCAATATGCTGCCGTTTATTGTCTACACCTTAAACAATGTCATTATTTCTCAGCTCAACGTCAGCGGCGGATCCGGCGGTAAGCCAGTGGAGACAATGTCGCTGAACTTCACCAAAATCAAATGGGAGATCACCGCTCAGAAATCGGCCGGGCAAAAAGAGGGTAACTCTTCTTCCGTTTGGGATATGGCGATGAACCAGAAAGGGCGTTGATGAAGCAGCCCGCCATTCCGGTTGCGCTATTCGACAGACTGGTGGATGAGAATATTTCGCCGCGTGAATCGGTACGCCGTGAACTGATCTGCCTGTTTAATACCCGCGCCCCGCAGCAGACCGAAGGATTACCGCCGCTGCTTATCTGGGGCGCTCCCGAGTGGCATGGTCTGAACGTGAGCGACAAACGGGTGCTTAACGGCGTCTGCCGCCAGTTGCGCAGCGCGATCTTGCGTCTTGAACCGCGAATTGTGGCGCTGACGGTGAGCGTGAAAGAGGCGGGCCAGCAGGCATTGGCGCTGCATATCGATGCGCAGCTCTGGCACGACGACGCCCCGCTACAACTGGAGTTAGCCTGGCGCAACGGTAGTTGGCAATAGACGATACAAGGGGTGATCAATGGACGATCGACTGCTTGATAATTACCTGCAGGAGCTACGCTGGCTGCGTTCGGTTAGCGGCGACTTTGCCCGCCGTCATCCGCAGGTGGCCGCGCGCCTGCGTTTAAGCGAATTTGACTGCCCGGACCCTCACGTTGAGCGTCTGCTGGAAGGTTTCGCGTTGCAAAGCGCCCGCCTGCACCAGCGGCTGGACGACGGCTTCGGCGAACTGAGCGAGTCGCTGCTGGAACAGCTCTCTCCGCATCTGATGCGTCCTTTTCCCTCAACCGCTACCGCCTGTTTCATCCCCGATCCGTTAGCAGGCGATCTGACGCGTGGCTATACGATGCCCGCAGGAACGCCGCTGTATGCGCTGAACGCCGAAGGGAAAACGGTCTGGTGGCGGACCGCGCTGGAGCAGACCCTGTGGCCGGTGGCGATCGACGAGCTTGCCTGGTGCGACGCCGCGACCGCACAGCTTCACAGCGGGCTGGCGGATGCGCGAAGCGCGTTGCGTATTCGGCTGCGCTGCCTGGCGCCGTATCGTTTTTCGCAACTGGCGATGAGTTCGCTGCGCGTACATCTTTGTGGTTCACCGCAGGTTAACGCCGCTCTTTTCGATTTACTTTATGCCCACGCTATCGGACCCCGGCGTCCGCAGCCCGTGGGCGTACGCAATGCGTCAGATATTTTGCCTTTCGATGCCGCTACGGCGGCCAGCGGAGTGGCGCTGAGCGCGTGGATGCATTGCCCACAGGCGCTGATGTATTTCGATCTGCCGATGCCGCCAGGCGCGGAAGACGACACTATGACGTTACTGATCCCGTTTGATTGCGCTCCGCCAACCGCGCAGCCTCTGCAGCCGGATGATATACGCCCCGGCTGCGCGCCCCTGGTTAATCTTTTTGCCCGCACCTCGGAACCGCTGATCGCTGAACATACCCGCAGCGAACAGCGGCTGGTAGCGGACCATAACGACAGCGCCGTGCAGATTTATCGCGTCCAGGCGCTGTGGATGAGCAATCAGGAGTCGGCATGGCGCGTCCCCCCTTATTATTCGGCGCAGGGACACAGTGAAAGCCGCTGGTTCTGGCATACGCGCCGTCATCGCATGCAGGACAATACGCTGTGGTTGACCCTGGTGGACAGCTGTTTTGATCCGGCAGAGCCAGCGGAGGAGGCCAGTCTGACGGCCCGGCTGTGGTGTAGCAACGGCGAGACGGCGCTGTCGCTGGCGGCGGGCACCCCTCTCGCATTCGCACTGCCTGGTCCGGTAGCGCAGGCGCGTCTTCTGGGAACGCCAACGGCGCCTTCCTCTCCCATTGCCCGGCGTGACGCGCGCTGGCGGTTGGTCTCGTCGCTGGCGCTTAATCATCTGTCGCTCACCGATGGCGAAACGGCGCTCGCTTCGTTGAAGGAGATGCTGTCGCTCTACGCTCCGTCCAGCGCGTCGTCTGCCGTCTGGCAGCAGATCAACGGCATCAGCGACCTGCGCTGCGAACGGGTAAGCGAACATCGCGGCGGCGAGGCCTGGCGCGGGTGGCATAACGGCCTTCGTGTGACGTTGACGCTCGATCCGAAAGCTTTTACGGCCAGTAGCCGCCTGCTGTTTGCCGCGATTATCGCCCGCTATCTGGCGCGGAACGCCACGGCGAACTGCTTTGTTCAATGTGTCTTACAGGATGACGGGAGGACGTTGCCGCTATGGCGCGACACCGGAGAAACGGCGCTATCAGCGTAATTGAGCGTCTGCGTCGCGAGCCGTGGAGCTTCTCGCTGGAGCAATACGTCAGGCTGATTGAACTGAGCGGCATCCTCCCCGAACTGTACGGTGACACGGGACTGGCCTTCGCGCCTGCGGAGGTTGGCGTACAGCGTGATGGTCATCTGCGGGTATGCAGCCTTGGACCGGGCGGCGCCGACGGCGTGCTGCCTTACGACTGGCTGGAGTGGCTGCAGCAGGCGACTCAGGATAAAAATGCCGCTCCGCAGGATTTTCTCAGCCTGTTTCAGCGGCGGCTGATTGAACACCATTGCCGCAGCCTGAGTCTCTGGCGGCTGGCGCCCCCCTATGCCACGCGGGAACAGGCGCCAGGGTTCGCGATTATGCGCGCGCTGTGCGGCTTTGATTCACCGGCAATGCGGTATGGATCGCCCCGATTGCTGGCGCAGAGCGGATTGCTGGCAAATCGCAGGCGTTCGACAGAGGGCTTTATCGCTCTCGCGGCAGCGGTATTGAACGTCACGCTGCGCGCTGAAGAATTTATTGGTCGCTGGCAGACGTTGCCGCCTGCTTCACAGGGACGTATCGGTTGCCGCCTTGGGCGGGACAGCGTGGCGGGAAGGCGCGCCTGGAACCAGCATGCGGCTTTGCGGGTGCATCTGCAGGTCGACAGCGAGACGCAGTGGCGGACATTTTTACCCGGCGGCGAGGGATTTCAGACCCTGGCCTGGCTGGGCCAGGTCTGGTTTGGCGCAGGAATAACACTGGAACTGGTATTAAGCGGCACGCTGGCGCTCGACGCTATGCTCACCCGCAACAACCCGCCGCGACTCGGACGCACCGCACAGCTCGGTGGACGCAGGAAGTCATCATTCAGCTGCCGACAGCATCTTAAGGAGAATACAACATGGACTTAAAAGCGCTGGTACAGCGGCTGAACCCGGTTTGTCTGTACGCGCTGGAACAGGCCGCCGGGCGTAGCCGGGCGCAGGGGCACTGGTTTGTGGAGCCGGAACATCTGCTGCTGGCATTGCTGGACGACGAGCACTGCGATCTGGCGTGCTGCCTTGACGGCGCGGGGATTCCTGTCGACGCGCTGCGCGATGAGATCCGGCGCGCCCAGTCGCAGTTCAGAACCGGCTGTACGCGAATGCCGGTCTTTTCTGCGCAGTTGGTGGAGCTGCTGGAGGGGGCGCTGTTACTGACCACTTTCCGTCAGTTGAAGCAGGTGCGCTCCGCGCTGCTGCTGCTGACTCTGCTCACCCGCGATCGCCTGCGCGCCCAGTTGGCGCAGGGGCTACCGCTGCTGTTAAAGATCTCCGCAGAACAACTGGAAGATCATTGGCTGAATTGGTGTCGTGGATCCGCTGAAGCGGTGAGCGATAGATCGGACGCTGACGCGGCGGTTCGCGGCGACAGCGTGCTGGATCAATACACACACGATCTTACCCGTGAAGCCCGGCAAGGACGGATCGACCCGATCATCGGGCGTGATGCTGAAATCCGTCAGTGCATTGACATTCTGCTGCGCCGTCGGCAGAACAACCCGATTCTGGTAGGCGCGCCGGGCGTCGGGAAAACCGCCGTCGCCGAAGGGCTGGCGCTGCGTATCGCCGAAGGCAGCGTGCCGCCGCCTCTGCGTGATGTGGCGCTGCTTTCACTCGATCTCGGCCTGTTACAGGCGGGGGCGGGAGTGAAAGGCGAATTTGAGCAGCGCCTGAAAGGGGTGATTGAGGCGGTCAAAAAATCCTCTCAGCCGATCGTCTTGTTTATCGACGAAGCCCATACGCTGATTGGCGCAGGCGGCGCCGAGGGCGGCAGCGATGCCGCCAACCTGCTGAAGCCAGCGCTGGCGCGTGGCGAGCTGCGAACCATTGCCGCTACCACCTGGCAGGAGTACAAAAAATATTTTGAGAAGGACCCGGCGCTGGATCGCCGTTTTCAGCGCATTCATATTGAAGAGCCGGACGAGGATAGCGCGGTGATGATGCTGCGGGCGGTGGCCGATAAGCTGGAAGCGCACCACGGGGTGCAGATTCTGGATACCGCTATTCGAGAGGCGGTGCGCCTGTCGCAACGCTACATCTCCGGGCGTCAGCTACCGGATAAGGCTATCAGCGTCCTTGATACCGCCTGTTCGCGGGTGGCGCTGGCGCAGCATGATATCCCTCCGGCGTTGGAGGAGGTTCGCCAGCAGCTGGCTACCATTGAGGAAGAGAGCGTGCGTCTGAATCGCGAGCTGCTGGTGGGCATCGATCATCACGATCGGCTATGCGATCTGGAGGCGCAGGCGAAGCTGTTGCAGCTTCAGGCGCAGGAGGTGGAGGAACGCTGGCAGGATGAACGCCAGCGGGTCGGCGAACTGCTGGCTGCCCGTCAACGGATGCTGGCGCTGAACGCGCGGCTGGACGACGAGGAAGAACTGGAACAGGAGCTGGTGGAGTGCGCGGCACTGATCGGCAAACTGGAAACCGCCGCCGTCCAACTCCGCGATGAAGTGCCGCTGGTACCAGACTGCGTTGATGCCGCCACCGTTGCAGCAGTGATCGGCGGCTGGACCGGGATACCGATCGGGCAGATGCTTACTGATGAAGCGCACGCGCTGCGTACGCTGGTCGAACGGATGAGCGAGCGGGTGATGGGGCAACGGGCAGCGCTTGAGACTATCGCCCGGCGGCTGCGCGCCTACCGCAGCGGCCTGACCGATCCGCAAAAGCCGGTTGGCGTATTCCTGCTGGTGGGGCCAACCGGCGTTGGCAAAACTGAAACCGCCTATGCGCTGGCCGATGCGCTCTACGGCGGCGAACGAAATCTCATCACCATCAACCTCTCCGAATACCAGGAAGCGCACACCGTCAGCCAGTTAAAAGGCGCGCCGCCGGGTTACGTCGGCTATGGCAGCGGTGGGGCGCTAACTGAAGCCGTGCGCCGCCGTCCTTACTCTGTGGTTCTGCTGGATGAAATCGAAAAGGCGCATCCGGACGTGCTGGAGGCGTTTTATAACGTCTTCGACAAAGGCGTCATGGAGGACGGTACCGGATTAATTGTCGACTTCAAAAACACGGTGATGCTGGCGACCAGCAACGTCGGGGCGGAGTTAATTCTTGAAACGCCGACTTCTGAATTCAATAGCGAGTGGTTTAATACGGCGATGCGCGAAGAGTTGTTGCGCCATTTTCGTCCGGCGTTTTTAGCGAGGATGACCACAGTAGCCTATCGCGCGTTGGATGAAGAAACATTAAAAGGCATTGTGCTGGCGAAACTGGAGAAATTAGCTCAACGGTATCTGGTGGCGACAGGTGAGAAATTAAATATGGAGGATGGGCTGGTCGAAAGGGTAATGGATCAATGTAAGGGAGTGGGGGCCAGAGATATTGAGAATCTGGTGATTGGGGCAGTAATGGGCGATAAATAAATGCGTGGAGGAAAAGAACTTCGGATAGCTATTGAAAATGCCTTTACAGATGAAAAGCTTAGTGAAAATTTCGAGCTGCTGGCGCTCATGCTCTTAAGGAGTTAAAACTTAAGTGAACTGAGCGCTTATTCTTCGCTGAAGGGTATTGCTATGAAAATTGACCAGTCTACAGATTTTCTCTTATGAACAAGAAAGGAATTTCCAATGTCCGATACCGCCATTATCAGACTCAGCGCTCCATTGCTGACCGGCCTGACTGTCTCCTCAGCGCAGACTGAATCACAGCTCAACGCGCTCACTACCGCCACCGTCGCAGGAACCAGCTGTGCGCCGTTAACGTTAGACAGCGCGCTGGCAACCCATCTGACCGCCACGATAAACAATGCCGACTACGATGGGCTGATTGCCGGGGCGTACCAGCTTCCGGCGACCGGTAACGCTGACCGCTATCAGTTTGTGTTACGTCCGTGGTTGTGGTGGCTGACGCTCTCCAGCAATAACCGCGTTTTTCAGAACCTGAACGTTCAGGAGATTGTCGGAAATATATTTAAAGATGCAGGTTTTTCCGATTATAAATTCCAGCTTAAAACCACACCGGTGAAGCGTGAATACTGTCTGCAATATAATGAAAGCGACTTTAATTTTGTTTCCCGTCTGCTGGAGCAGGAGGGGATCTTCTGGTTCTTCACTCATCAGGAAGGTAAGCATACGCTGGTGCTGGCTGACGATAACAGCGCCTTCCCGCCGATTCCAGGCGACAAAAAGGTAAAATATCAGGCTGCGCAGAGCGGTGAGCGGGAAATCGGGGCGATTCGCTCGGCAGAGCTGCGTTTACAGGCTACCGCTCAGGGCTTCCAGAGCAGCGATTATAATTACGAGCAGCCGAAAGCGCCGCTGTTCTCCTGGGCGGGTGAACAGAAGGGGGGCATGCACTATCAGCATCCGGGGCGCTTTAGCGCCAAAGACGCTGGCGATGCGCTGGCGGCGTGGAAGGTTAATGCGCTGAAGACGCAGGCGAAACAGCTGGTAGGTGAAAGCGACTGCGCGGCGCTGATGGCCGGGCACTGGTTTACGCTTACCGATCATGACGACAAATCCCTGAACATCGACTGGCTGATTATCGCGGTTAACCATGAATATGATGGTTCCCGATACCATAACCGTTTTACCGCCATTCCGAAGTCCACGCCGTATCGTCCGCTGTCCGCGACGCCTGCGCCGTTTATGCATACGCAAACGGCGACGGTGGTTGGCAAAAGCGGCGAAGAGATCTGGACCGACAAACTTGGGCGGGTAAAAGTGCAGTTCCCGTGGGACAGAGAAGGCAATAATAACGAAACCAGCTCCTGCTGGTTACGGGTAGCTACCGCCTGGAGCGGCAACGGATTTGGCGCGCAGTTTATCCCGCGTATCGGCCAGGAGGTCGTCGTGAGCTTTATCGACGGCGACCCGGATAAGCCGTTGATAACAGGCTGCGTCTACAACGGCGCGAATGCCTTGCCGTATGCGCTGCCGGCAAACCAGACCCAGTCCGGCATTAAAACGAAAAGTGAAAAAGGCTTCAATGAACTGCGCTTCGACGACAAAAAAGACGCCGAGTTACTGGCTATGCAGGCGCAGAAAGATTTTCATCTTATGGTGCTTAACGACAGCAAAACCACCATCGGCCACGATGAGATTCACAGCGTCAAAAACGATCGCACCCACACCGTTGAAGAGGGGAACGAAACCGTCACCGTGAAAAAAGGTCACCGGACGGTAAAAATCGAGAAGGGTAGCGACACGCTGGAGGTGAAGGACAAGCGCAGTGTGACGGTGGAGGGCGATCAGGAACACGCGGTGGAGGGTAACGAAACGCATAAGGTAAAAGGCAACTATACCCTCAATGTTGACGGCAATCTGACCATTAAGGTAAACGGCACGCTAACCCTGGAAAGCGGTAAAAATTTGGAGGTGAAGAGCGGGGCAAATCTTAACGCCAGAGCTTCGGCCAGCCTGAAAATGAACGCCACTAGCATTGCCAGCGAAGCAGAATCCTCTTTGACTCAGAAAGCCGCCACCATTAGCCAGGAAGCGAAAGCGACCCTGACCAGCAAAGCCAGCGCCACCCAGACCGTAGACGGCGGCGGTATGTTGGTGATTAAAGGCGGGATGGTGAAGATCAACTGACGGAGACATGATGATCGAAACGCTGGAACTACAGCAGGATCGTACCCGTATGCAGGCCGCGCTGAGCGACGGCCTGCTTAACGGCGAGATGCGGATTGAGGAACAGGGACGGTTGCTGACGATCCTGCGCTATCAGCAGGGCGTGCTCCACGGCAAAATGGAGAACTGGCATCCTAACGGGCAGCTGGCGCTGGAGCAGATGTATCAACATGGCAGACTCCATGGCGTTGCGCGCTATTTTTCACCGGAAGGGAAGCTGGTGCGCGAGGAGCACTGGCATGACGGTGAGCAGCACGGTGAAAGCCGAAGCTTTTACCCTTCCGGCGCGCTGCATCTGCGCGAACAATGGCTACATGGTTTGCGACATCAGTGTAGTGAACAGTTTTATCCGGACGGCGCGCTGGCGCTACGGCAATATTATGAACAAGGAAAGCTTAAAAAAGAGACCGAACGCTGGCTACCGGATGGTCGCATCATCGGCGCTGATGGCAAACTCCAGTCGCGGCTGAGCAAATGGACGGAGCGGTTGTAAAACGTCACCCTGCGCTTTCAGTCAGTGCTCGGGCGTTCCGCCTAATACATAGCTGAGGCGTGCAGGACGTGGGTAAAGCGCCCATTCAGGCCAACGTTCATTTCTTTGTCCTGTATCGTTTGCGATAGTCCTCGTAGCAGGTATTATTTTGCGCACTGCATTCCAAAATTGAATTTTTGCCTGAGCATTTTGCTCCAGGGCTGCGATCTCTTCTGAGGGCTTCATGACTAACACTAACTTTTCTCAAACGGCTGCGTTTATCTGGTCGGTGGCTGATTTGCTGCGCGGTGATTTTAAACAATCTCAGTACGGGCGCGTGATCCTTCCCTTTACGCTGCTCCGCCGCCTTGAATGTGTGTTGGCAGAGACCAAAGACGCGGTGGTGGCGAAATATGATGAATTAAAAACCAGTCCATTGCCGGAAGATGCCAAAGAGAAGTTTCTGCTGCGCGCCAGCGGGCTCTCCTTCTTCAACACCTCGAAGATGGATCTGGGCAAGATGGGCCAGAACGACATCAAAGCCAACCTGGAAAGCTACGTACAGGCGTTCTCCCCGGATGCGCGTGAAATCTTCGAGCACTTCAAGTTCAGCGAGTTCGTCGGCCTGCTGGAAGATGCCAATCTGCTGTTTAAAGTAGTGAAGAAATTCGCCACCACCGATCTCAGCCCGAAAGCCATTTCCAACTATGAAATGGGCCTGGTGTTTGAAGAGCTTATCCGTCGTTTCGCGGAAAGTTCTAATGAGACCGCCGGTGAGCACTTTACCCCACGCGATATCGTGCGTCTGACCACTTCACTGGTGTTTATGGAAGATGATGAAGCGCTGACGCAGGACGGTATTATCCGCACCATTTATGACCCGACGGCCGGAACAGGCGGCTTCCTCTCTGCCGGTATGGAATATGTGCACGAGCTGAATCCTAATGCGGTCATGCGTGCCTTTGGTCAGGAGCTGAACCCGGAATCCTACGCTATCTGTAAAGCCGACATGCTGATCAAAGGTCAGGACGTCAGCCGAATCAAGCTGGGTAACACCCTCTCTAACGACCAGTTACCGCAGGACCAGTTCGACTACATGCTCTCTAACCCGCCGTTTGGCGTAGACTGGAAAAAGATTGAGGGCGAGATTAACGACGAACATACGCAGAAAGGCTTTAACGGTCGCTTTGGCCCGGGCCTGCCGCGTGTTTCCGACGGTTCGCTGCTGTTCCTGATGCACCTGATCAGCAAAATGCGCGACAGCCACAATGTGGATGGCACCGTGAGCAACGGCGGGCGTATCGGGATTATCCTTAACGGTTCCCCACTGTTTACCGGTGGTGCGGGCAGCGGTGAGAGCGAAATCCGTCGCTACATTCTGGAAGCCGATTTGCTGGAAGGCATCGTCGCGCTGCCAACGGATATGTTCTACAACACCGGCATTGCCACCTACGTCTGGATCCTCTCAAACAAGAAAGCGCCTGAGCGTAAAGGTAAAGTGCAGCTGATTGACGGCACCAACCTGTGCGGCAAGATGCGTAAGTCGCTGGGTTCGAAGCGTAACCTGATGGGCGAAGACGATATCAAGCTGATCACCCAGACTTTCGGTGATTTTAAGGTGGTGGATGCCACAACCCTGGAAGAACTGGGTCTTGAAAAAGCCGCCGAGCAAAAATCCAGCCGTGGCCGTCAGCCAGCCACCGCCAAAACCGAAGCGACTAAAACCTTTGCCAGCAAAATCTTTAACAGCACCGACTTTGGCTATCGCCGCCTGACCATTGAGCGTCCGCTGCGGTTATCCGCTCAGGTGACGGATGAAGCGATTACGACTCTGCGCTTTGCGCCGAAACCGTTTAACGCACCGATGGAACGCCTGTATGACGAGTTTGCGGCCCAGTGGCAGGAGGAAACCTATGGTGACTTCTCCGAACTGGAAGCAGAAGCGCGCGCCATCATCAAAGCTGAATTTGCCGAGCTGAAAGAGAAGCAGATTAAAGACCTGCTCGACAGCAAACTGTGGCTGGCGCAGCGCGCCTTGCTGGAAAAAGCGCAGCAGATTCAGGCTGCTCTGGGTACGCAGGCGGGTGGTAAAACGCTGGTGAGTAATGACTTCAACCAGTTCCAGATGACCCTGAAAGGGGCTATCAAAACGGCTGGCGTGAAGCTGGACGCTAAAGAGAACAAGCAGTTTATCGATGCTATCACCACGAAAAACCCGGATGCCGAGCCGGTGGTGAAGAAGGTGCTGAAGGAAGCCGCTCAGCCGCTGTACGGTGCGTTTGAATACAAAGGCAAGGTTGTTGAGTTTGAGCAGGACGGCGAGCTGCGTGATAACGAAAACGTGCCGCTAAACCCGGCAGTGTCCACCAGTGACCTGATTGAAAACTATTTCAAAGCTGAAGTGCTGCCGCATGTGAATGACGCGTGGATCAACGCTGATAAGCGAGACGCGAAAGATGGTGAGGTGGGGATTGTCGGTTACGAGATCCCGTTTAACCGCCATTTCTACGTCTATCAGCCACCGCGCCCGCTCGAAGAGATTGATGCCGATTTGGATGCTGTCAGCGCCGAGATTATGAAGCTGCTGCAGGAGGTACATTCCTGATGGCTAAGTATAAAGCGTATCCGGAGTATAAGGATTCTGGGGTGGAGTGGTTAGGAGAGATCCCTATACACTGGAAAATGTTACGACATAAATATGTGGCATTTTTTACAAAGGGTAAAAACCCAACGAATTTACTTGAACAACCGTTAAAAAATACACTTCCTTATCTTTCAATGGAATGTTTGAGGAACAACACTACTGATAAGTATGCATTAATATCGAATGATGTACGTGTTGCTTTGGAAGGACAACCTTTAGTTATATGGGATGGTTCAAATGCAGGGGAGTTCCTCAAAGGAAAGTCAGGGATTTTATCCTCGACTATGGCTGCCGCGACATTAATATATCCTTTGCATTCACAATATTACTGGTATTTATGTATTTCTATAGAGCCAGAAATGCGTAAGAATGCAGTTGGTATGGGTATCCCGCATGTAAACGGTGATGAATTAAGAAGTATTAGTTTCGGCATCCCTTCGATCTATGAACAAAAGCAAGTAGCAGATTTCCTCGATCACGAAACCGCAAAAATCGATAATCTGATCGAGAAGCAACAGCAACTGATTGAACTGCTGAAAGAAAAGCGTCAGGCAGTGATTAGCCATGCCGTCACCAAAGGGTTAAACCCTGATGTACCGATGAAAGATTCTGGCGTTGAGTGGTTGGGAGATGTGCCGGAGCATTGGCGTGTAAGTCGTATTAAAAATTATGCAAAAATAGAAAGTGGACATACGCCTAGCAGAACAAAACCAGAATACTGGATCAGTTGTAATATCCCGTGGGTGTCGTTAAATGACTCAAAACAATTGAAGGAAATAGACTACATAGAAGATACTTTTTATAAAATAAGTGAACTTGGAATGGCTAATTCTTCCGCTCATTTATTACCAGCACGTGCTGTAGTTTTCACACGTGATGCATCCATTGGACTTAGTGCGATAACAACAAAATCAATGGCGGTTTCGCAACATTTGATTGCATGGATCTGTGATGAAAAATTTATCATTCCAGAATTTTTACTCCTTGTTTTTTATGCGATGGAAAAAGAGTTCGAACGTTATACTTTTGGTGCTACTATAAAAACTATCGGAATGGACAATGTTAGAGGGTTAAAATCTACGTTTCCACCTGTTGAAGAACAGCGTAATTTAATCGACTGGGCATTTAGCAAAATTGAGAAAATTAAAAGCAGCATAAATAAAGTTGAGGATATGCTTTCTTTACTCCAGGAACGCCGCACTGCCCTTATCTCCGCTGCCGTCACCGGCAAAATCGACGTCCGCGATTGGGTTGCTCCTGACACGCAGGATATTGAGATAATTCAGGAGGCCATCTCATGATCATGGACAGCACCAAAGAGCTGATTTTCCAGGATGAGATAATCGCTCAGATGATCGATCGAGGCTGGGTTCGTGGAAAAACCGACGACTATGATCGCGAACGTGCGCTGTACTCGCAGGATGCGTTGACCTTTGTGCAAACCACGCAGCCGCAGGAATGGGAGAAGTTTGCCAAAATTTACCCTACTGATACCGAGCGTCATTTTCTCGATGCGCTGGTGGCTCAGCTGAAAAAAGCGGATATCAACGCTACCGATATGCTGTCGCGCACTTACGGCACGCTCGGCGTGCTACGTCATGGTATCAAAAGCCATAATGCGCGTTTTTCCCTATGTCAGTTTAAGCCGGAACATAACCTTAATCCGGAAACCCTTGCGCGCTACAAACAGAATATCTGCCGTATTGTGCCGGAGCTGGTTTACAGCCCGCATGCCTCGAACGCCGCATTTGAAGAAGCAGGCGTTAAGGCGAAGAAATGGCGTATCGACCTGGTGTTGTTCGTTAATGGTCTGCCGGTAGCGACACTGGAACTAAAGTCTGAATTTAAGCAGACGGTGCAAAACGCCATCACGCAATATAAGAAAACGCGTTTGCCAAAGGACCCAGGCACCAATAAGCCTGAGCCGCTGCTGACCTTTAAACGCGGCGCGCTGGTGCACTTCGCTGTCAGCCAGTACGAAGTTTTTATGGCGACCAAACTCGAGGGCGATAAAACCTTCTTCCTGCCGTTTAACAAAGGCACCCATGACGGCGGCGCGGGGAACGATATTCCGGAAGATGCCAACGACTATGCCACCAGCTACCTGTGGAATGAGGTACTGCAGCCGGACAATCTGCTGAAAATTCTTGCCAGCTTCGTGCATCTGCAAATCGTCGAAAAAGAAAACGCCCTTGGCCTGAAATACAAAAGCGAGAGCCTGATTTTCCCACGCTATCACCAGTGGGACGTGGTGAATAAGCTGATCACCGCTGCAACGCTGGAAGGGACCGGCAATAAATACCTGATTCAGCACAGTGCGGGGTCGGGCAAATCGAACTCTATCGCCTGGACGGCCCACCAGCTTTCCCGCCTGTACGATGAAAATGGCGAGAAGCAGTTCCACTCGGTGATTGTGGTGACGGACCGTACTGTGCTCGACGATCAGTTGCAGGACACCATCTATCAGTTCGAGCATCAGGATGGCGTGGTCGGGCGTATCAATAACAAAGAAGGCGACGGTTCTAAATCGGAGAAGCTGGCGAGCGCACTGGAAAACTCGCAGCCGATTATCATCGTCACCATTCAGACCTTCCCGTTTGTCCTGAAGGCGATTGAAAACAGCGTCAGCCTCAAGCAGCGTAAATACGCGGTCATTGCCGATGAAGCGCACTCCTCGCAGAGCGGCTCTACGGCGCGTCAGCTGAAAGAAGTGCTGATGACCGAAGAAACGGACGACGATGTGGAGATGTCTTCAGAAGATATTCTGGACGCCACCGTCGCCGCACGCAAAGGCAGCAACAATCTCAACTATTACGCCTTTACCGCCACGCCGAAAGCCAAAACCCTGGAGCTGTTTGGCCGTCGTCCTAATCCGCAGGAACCCGCATCGAAAACGAACAAACCGGAAGCGTTCCATGTTTACTCCATGCGTCAGGCCATCGAAGAAGGCTTTATTCTTGATGTGTTGAAGAACTACACCAACTACAAGGTGGCGTACAAGCTGCTGCAAAAGCTGGACGACTCTGACCGGGAAGTGGACAGTAAGAAAGCGAAGATCAAACTGAACCAGTGGGTCTCGCTGCACGACCATAACGTGTCGCAGAAGGTGATTGTTGAGCACTTCCGTAAGCATGTGATGCACCTGTTGGGCGGGCAGGCAAAAGCCATGGTGGTGACCAGCTCCCGGAAAGTGGCGGTGCGCTACAAGCTGGCATTTGATAAATATATCGCTGACCATAAGTACGACAAAATCAGCGCCATGGTGGCATTTTCCGGTGAAGTGGAGTTCCAGGAAAATGACCACGGCGGCCTTGCGCTGCTCAACCAGAAGTTTACCGAGATCAACATGAACCCAGGCCTCAAAGGCCGGGATATGCGTAAAGCGTTTGATACCGACGACTACCAGGTGTTGCTGGTGGCCAACAAATTCCAGACCGGTTTTGACCAGCCCAAGCTGTGCGCCATGTACGTGGATAAAAAGCTGGGCGGCGTTGAGTGCGTACAGACTCTGTCGCGCCTGAACCGTACCTATCCCGGTAAAGCTGAGTCGGGCACGTTTGTACTTGATTTCGTTAACGAGCCGGAAGAGATTCTGGGTGCTTTCCAGCCGTATTACCAGACGGCGGAGTTGATGGACGTCAGCGATCCGCAGCTTGTTTTTGAGCTGTATGAAAAGCTGCGGGCCAGCGGTATTTTCCTGTGGAGCGAAGTGGAACAGTTCTGCGAAGCGTTTTTCAGCAAAAACAAATCCAATGCGGCGATTAGCAATATCTGCAAACCTGCGGTAGAGCGCTGGAAGCATCGTTATACCTCAGCGATTGATGCGTATGTGCTGGCTAAAGAGATGTTTGAACGCACCAAAAAGACCGGCGATATTGTGCTGATCACCAATGCGGAGAATACCTTTAAGGACTGTGAAAAAGAAAAAAGTAAGCTGGATATCTTCAAGAAAGATCTCGGTAGCTTTGTCCGTTTTTACGAGTTTATGTCGCAAATCATCGATTATGATGACAAGAATCTGGAAAAGCTGAGCCTGTTTGCCCGTCACCTGCGCCCGCTACTGCATGAACAACGTATCGAAGAAGATGAGATTGATTTAAGCAACGTGGAAATGAGCCATTATCGCTTATCGAAGCTTCACGAGCAGCACCTGAAGCTGCAGGAAGATGCGGCGGAGTACAAAATCAAACCGGGTAATGATATCGGTACGGCGAAGCCGAAGGATAAGAAAGAAGAATTTCTGTCGAATATCCTGGCGCGTCTTAACGAGCTGTTCGTCACCGACAATCTGACCGATAAAGACATGATCAATTATGCCTTCGCAGTGCGCGACAAGCTGTCAGAAAACCAAGCGGTGATGACCCAGATTGCCAACAATACGCGCGAGCAGGCGATGCTGGGCGATTTCCCGAAAGCCATTGATGATGCCGTCATGGACAGCAACGACGCCCAGCAGGAGATGATGGTGCAATACCTGTCTAACCCTGAGCTGGCGAAGGGCTTTGCCCGCGTGGTGTTTGATATGTTGAAAGGAGCTTAATTGTTTCACTGATTGGGAGCAATAGGCCAGGAAATCACCGAGAACGGATGATGTGCCTGCTTTATTCCTTCTTACTTCTTGAGTTATTTGCGTTCATTTACAGGAGCAAGCTATGCCTACCGTAGGCTGGATTCAGGAGACGGCCATTGACCTCTTTCTTGAACGAGGTTTTTCAGCGCAAGAAAAAGGGTCTACGACCAAATTTAAATGTCGTGAATGCCCGATGGAATTTTCTTCTATGGCAGAGCGTAGCCAACATGAACGCCTTCATCCTGTTGCAAATCCTATGCTTACCATCGATGGACGAGAGGTCATGGGAGATAACTTCAAGCTTACTCGAGCGGTGGGTCCGGAAGACATTGTATTGAGTTGTGTTGATGAAATTGAACTGAACGGTAATGTTCTCGATCACCCGGACGAGTTATTGAAGCAACTCAGTTCAGCGAAGAAAGGCTTTTTTGATATCAAGTTATCGCGCCGGGGGATACGCCCTAAGCGCATTAAGATTGATTTGCTGGTGGCCTCCCTGACTCAGCTTGAACAGGTCGATCAGAGTTTCTTGCGCCTGTTTGGCCGGGATGATTTTGATGGCGATACGATATCTCACTTCATAAGTGAAACGGAGGGCTGCGATGAAGTCATCTGGTACAGAGATGGGCTTGTTCGTTATTTACATGGCGTGATGGCGAAGGATCAGCGCGCTGAACGATTAACCACTGAAGACTTTGCAAAGTGTTTTAATCGATCACATCAGTTGCTTGTGCAGTATCCCACGGCGTTATCGTATTCACTATCTCAACTCATTAAATTCTCATTTAATGATTTTTCAGATTTCCGTAGCCGAACGTCTATTTCTCGTTTGGATGACGCGTTGATGCTCTTCCGGGGGGATACTATTTCGACCAATGCTGGCGACCAGAATGCCATTTTAAAATTACCGACAGACCATATTACCAGCCGTATTCTGAATGATTATGTTGCCCATTTTCCGCGCTATACACTGGAAAGCCTTGAGCTGGCTATCGATCAAATTAACACCTCGAAACTGGTTAATCAGGATCGCCAAAAACTGAATTACCTTCGTTATCTCAAGGCGTCAGAGGAAGGTAATCTTAAAGCTCAGCGTAACTACGGTACAAAATTGAAATATAGTGAAGTTTTTAACGTTACAGTCCCAGAATCAGAGGCTTCAGATGTCTGAAAATAAAGAAAAAAAGATGGGGACCTTATCCTTGAAACGAAACAGGGATCATGCGGAACCTCAAGTTAATCCAGCTACCACTGAAACTGAATCAGTGATTGCCGAAACCCAGGCCGAGTTCGACAAGGCAGAACGTTTTTCAGACAAAGCGTCGTCAGAAGTAGTTGTGAGCAGTAGCAAAGCGAATGATGCTGAAAAAATAAAAACACTAGAGAATATCTTAAGCCAGCTGTTTATTCCTGTGACGAATAAGGACGGCAAGGTGCGTGCAAGTGCGCTAACTCAGGCATTGCAGTCTGATTTAAAGCGCATACAGCAGCCGGGGAGAATACCTAACGAGGTACTTGAGAAGCTGGTTGCATCTGTCGGGATGTCAGATCCTGAGTTCAACAAACTGTCGCAAATAGTGATTCTCACTCAAGGGAATCATGAGGTTAGCAAGGTAGTACTCGATTTTGCCGTAAAGGCATTAAGTGCGCATTGGGTGGGTAAACACCTGGGGTACTCAAATCTCTTTCTGTCGGCGGCTGAATCTCTGAGTTTGAGTAATCCGGGGATTCTGGCGCACTTGACCCGTAGCTTTAGTGAACGCTATGAAGCAAGAATTAGGTCGATTAAGGAGCAGCTTAAGCAGAAAGAGGGCTCAGACACATCCTCTTCTTCGCTTCGCTCTTTAACTCCGGAGCATCTTCGCCAACAATGCGAAAATTTGCTGACTATCTGTTATTTGTGGGCGGTAGAAACAGGCAAATGTGATGTAAAAATAGGTATTCAGGCATTCGAAAAACGCATCGTAGAGCGCGGCGATGGCTTAATCAATGAGAAGAATTCCTGAGGGGACATTGCTGCCGACCCGTGGAAATTCGATTAGCTATCCACAATCCATGTATTGCACCGACCCTCGAGATGGGAATGCACTTGCTTCGTTTAAACGACCACAAATGGTAGGTAAAACAGCTGCCGCAGATCCGCGTACCAACTATGGTGAATTGGTTATCCCGATTAACCCGGATTTTCCCCCTCTGGAAGAGAGGATTGAGCTGGAAATTAGCATCGATGAAAATCTGATTGTTCATGTTTCTGGTGTTGGTGGGGATATGCAGATCCCGCGTTCGACCGAGTTTTATGATCTTGAATTCGGTCTTGCAACGATGACGGTTCAGCCGGAATCAAAAAAAAAACGGCTTAAGTTAAAAGGCGAAAAAAAACTTCCTCATGGCTTGATGATCAGAGCTAATGTGACGCCTGATAAAGAAAACTGGGGGCTTGTACCTGGAGAACTTTTGAAAGCTTACAATGACGAACATCCGTTTCTGAGGAAGACTTTGACGGAACAACAGAGAACCGAATTTGTTCGTTATCAGCCATGCAGTATTTGTGGTGCCAGGTGGGGCAAAAATTGTTGCTCGAACGGTTGAGAAAGCTGATTAACCTACCTACGGCCTTTTATCGTTGTGATTCGACGCAAACAATAAATATCCTCCGGCATAGCCGGAGGTTTTTCTGATGCGCCTGTAAGGCTCTCTTACCAGCCGCGCCCTAACAGGCGCATACGATCTGACATTTGCATCAAGATTAGTCACTTACGGCCCGTAAACGGGCTACCCGGATATGGGATCGATAACTGCTCTCCCATTTTATCCTCTTCAAGCTGGTGCTTTGTAAGCGGCTCGCCAGAACCGTATTGATATTTACTGAGAGCTCAGATCAACTTTCCAGGGCAACAGATCGCGTACCCGATTTGCCGGCCAGTCCTGGATATGCTCAATGACGTAACGCAGCCATTTTTCTGGCTCCACATTGTTCAGACGGCATGTGCCGATCAGCGAGTACAACACCGCCGCATGTTCGCCACCGCTGTCAGAACCCGCGAACAGCCAGTTTTTCCGGCCTACGGCCACTCCCCTTAAGGCGTTCTCTGCGATGTTGTTGTCGATTTCCACCCAGCCATTACTGCAGTACACGTTCAGGCTATCCCACTGTTTCAGCAGGTATGCGAACGCTTTTGCCGTATCCGAGTGACGCGACAGTGTTTTCATCTGAGTCTGTATCCAGTCATACAGTGACTGCATCAGTGACGCAGCTCTGGCTTTTCTTGCCGCCAGACGCTGTTCTGCTGAACATCCCCGGACTTCTGCTTCGATGGCATACAGTTCACCGATACGCTGCAGGGCTTCCGTGGTGATATCGGTTGGCGCTCTTGCATGCACATCGTGGATTTTTCTCCGGGCATGGGCCATACACGCGGCTTCCGTTATTCTGCCGGATTCGTATAACGCCCGGTAGCCACCGTAAGCATCGGCCTGAAGCACTCCGCTGTAACCGGACAGGTGATTCTGTGGATGTATGCCTTTCCGGTCCGGGCTGTACGCGAACCAGACCGCCGGGGGCATCTGTGAACCGGCGTTACGGTCATCACGGACGTAGACCCACAGCCGGGCTGTCCGGGTTTTACCGCTGCCCGGCTCCTGGACCGGGACGGGGATATCATCAGCATGGACTTTACCGGGCATCAGCACATACTGGCGCAGGACGTCATACAGCGGCTCCAGCAGTTCAGCAACAGCACCTGTCCAGCGCCCCAGTGTGGCACGGCTCAGCTCCACTCCCTGACGACGGTATATTTCTGACTGGCGGTATAACGGCAGATGGTCTGCATATTTCCCGGTGACAACATGGGCCAGAAGCCCCGCTCCGGCATAACTGCGTGCAATGGGTTTTGAAGGTACTGGTGCCTGCACGATATGGTCGCACCGGCAACAGGCCAGTTTCGGACGTTGTGTTTCGATAACCTTAAAGGCGCTGCTGATAAGCTCCAGTTGCTCTGACACATCACATCCCAGAGAACTGAGTTCACCACCACAGGCAGGACAGCATTCCTCTTCCGGCCGGATAACCCGGGTTTCACGGGGAAGTGAGGCCGGTAACGGTTTACGGGCTGAAGACTGGCGCAGGGCGGATGGCAGTGCCGGGTCATATTGCTCACCCAGCGTTTCAGCCATTTCTTCCTGAAGTGCGCTGATTCTCTCCTGTGCATCCTGTATCTGCCGTTCGGTTTTTGCGCGAAGTTTTTCTGAGCTTTTACCGAACTGCATACGTTGCAGTTTCGCAACCAGCGCCTTCAGCCGGTTGATTTCGGAAGCATAAGCCGCCACCCGCTGTGAGAGCAGGCGGTTGTATTCGGCCATCTGGCGGATGGTGTCCTGTTGCGTCTGCAACAGTGCCCGCAGGCGGGCGTTCTCATGAGCAAGTGAGGTGTCCATATCCTCACTTTACAACGGGTTATATGCGGATTCCAGCGCGTTCCGTTCGTTTCGGGTGCTTCCAGTTGATACCTTCAAGAAGCATGGATAACTGAGCCGGAGTAAGGTGCACCTTGCCGTCACGGGTGACTGGCCAGATGAAGCGGCCCCGCTCCAGGCGTTTGGTGAAGAGGCACAGTCCGTCACTGTCAGCCCACAACACTTTTATCTGGTCACCCCGGCGTCCGCGGAAGATGAACAGGTGTCCGGAGAACGGGTCATCCTTCAGGACGTTCTGAACTTTTGATGCCAGGCCGTTAAAGCCATTTCGCATATCGGTGATACCTGCAACCAGCCAGATACGCGAACCTGCAGGGAGAGATATCATCAGTGGCTGCTCCCTTTTATTTCGCGGATAAGTGTCTGTAATAACGCCGGCGTCAGTTTACCTTTAAGCCTGAGAGTTCCGGCCGGCAGAACCAGCTCACAACACAGACTGTCGGACGGTGTATTTATCTGCTCTGGTTCCTGTGCGGGGGCCGGGATTTTATTATCCGGCTCCGGCGTTAACGTCACGGGAAGCAGTGCCGGCATATTTTTTCCGGAAGGCAGCAGGCCACCTTTCCGGTATTGATGGCGCCAGTTGAAGAGCAGGTTATCGTTGATTCCGTTTTCCCGGGCGATCTGCGCCACACAGGCTCCGGGCTGCAGTGACTGCTCCACTAAGGCGATTTTAAACTCATAAGGGAAGTTGGGCCGCCGGGGACGTTTTTTTACCACGGGGGTTTCGGATATAACGGTGCTTTCAGGACGTACGACTGGTACCGTGGAAAATTGTCCGTAAAGGCAGGCATCAAGTTCCTGCTCCGACATGCCTGCGGGCAAAGGCCACGAAAGGCCAGCTCTCCGAAAGCGCACGAACATACTACAAACTGTTGATTTTGGTACACCCAGGCGACGTCCGGCCACAACCCGAGGTAAATGTTCTTCGAAGTGAAGGCGTAAAGCTTCAGTAATCCAGGTCCGGTATTCCATACGATAGTGTCCACTAAAAATGATGGACATTATTTTTGTGGAGCCGGAGGAAACAGACCAGACGGTTTAAATGAGACGCTTACCTACCCACTGGATCGTTCAACCGATCATTTTGCTTAACCGATCGGTGTTATCCGAAGCGGAGGCTTTTTCATGGCTCAGGGTTACGACCGCTGACGGAATTTTCGGGTCAGCGGTTTCTCAATTTCAACAATCAGGAACAGCGCGACGCCGATCGCCAGCGTAATGCCCCAGTAGCGCAGCGGCAGCGCCTGTGTACCAAACATCATCTGCAGGAACGGAACATAGATGATGGCCAGCTGTAGCAAAAGCAGAATGCCGCTGACCAGCCAGATGCCCTTATTCATCAACAGCCCGCGCCCCAGCGAGAAGCCATCAGACACGCGGCAGTTCAGCATATATACCCACTGCGCGGTGACCAGCGTCTGCAACAGCACGGTGCGGATGAACTCCGGACTATGTCCGCGCGGCTGGAGCCAGGCCTCCAGCATAAAGGCGCTGGCGGCGATCAGCGTGCCGACAAAGCCCACGCGCCAGACGGCAAAGCCATCCATCACGTTTTCGTTGGTCTGGCGCGGCGGGCGGCGCATAATGTTGCGCTCCCCGGCCTCAAACGCCAGGCCGAACGACAACGTGGCGGAGGTTGCCATATTCATCCACAAAATTAACACCGGCGTCAGCGGCATCAAATTTCCCGCCAGCAGCGCGACGATAATCAGCAACCCCTGCGCCAGGTTGGTCGGCATGATAAACAGGATGGTTTTCTTCAGGTTGTCGTAGACCCGGCGGCCTTCCTGCACCGCGCTGGCGATGGTGGCGAAATTGTCGTCCGTCAGCACCATATCCGCGGCTTCTTTAGTAACTTCGGTCCCTTTAATCCCCATCGCGATGCCGACGTCAGCCTGCTTCAGCGCAGGCGCATCGTTCACGCCATCGCCGGTCATACCGACGATCTCGCCTTTATTTTGCAGCGCTTTGACCAGACGCAGCTTATGCTCCGGGCTGGTGCGGGCGAAAATATCGTAGGTCACTGCGGCTTCGGCGAGTTCGTCGTCGTTCATCTGCTCCAGCTCATAGCCCGTCACCGCGTGGGCGCAATGATGAATGCCGAGCATACTGCCAATGCTCATTGCCGTTTGCGGATGATCGCCGGTGATCATTTTGACGCGGATCCCGGCCTGCTGGCAGGCGGCGATCGCATCAATCGCTTCCGGGCGGGGCGGATCCATCATGCCGGCAATGCCGAGGAAAATCAGGCCATCGCGCAGGCTGTCGTGCGTCAGCGCGTCGCCTTGAGCGGGTTTCCAGGCGGCAGCCACCATGCGTAAGCCCTCTTTCGCATAGCGGGCGATTTCCGCTTCCCAGTGCGTCTGGGTAAAGGCTTCAGCGCCGCTGGCGGTTTGCTGGAGCTGGCACAGTTTGAACAACACATCCGGCGCGCCGGTCACCAGCACGTGTTCCTGCTGGCCGATGCGGTGATGGGTCGCCATATATTTATACTGCGAGTCGAAGGGGATTTTGCTGCGCAGCTCCGCCCCGACGGCGGGCAGGTCAGACTTCGCGGCCAGCACCTTCAGCGCCCCTTCGGTTGGCCCGCCGGTGATGCCCCAGTGCCCCTGCTCGTCCTGGACGAGCTGGCTGTCGTTACACAGATCGATGGTGCGCAGAAAGGATTCCAGTACGCTACCGGGACGAATGACCGCCGGTGCGTCTTCTTCCTCCGCGTGGATCTCGCCCGTTGGCTCATAGCTGTTGCCCTCAACGCGATAGTTTTTCTCCGCGGTGATGATGGCTTTTACCGTCATCTCGTTCATCGTCAGCGTGCCGGTTTTATCGGAGCAAATCACCGACATGGCGCCCAGCGTTTCCACCGTTGGCAGCTTGCGGATAATGGCGCGTTTGCGGGCCATCGTCTGGACGCCCAGCGACAGGATAATTGAGATAATGGCTGGCAGACCTTCCGGTACGGCGGCGACGGCAAGGCTAATCAGGGAAAGCAGTAGCTCGCCCATCGGCATATCGCGCAGCAGCAGACTGAAGATGAACAGGCCGACCATCATGGCGAGAATCAGCGAGAATATCGCTTTGCCAAGCTTATCCATCTGCACCAGCAGCGGCGTCCGGTGTTTTTCGATGGTGCTCATCATCTGGTTAATATGCCCCAGCTCCGTCGCTTCGCCGGTGGCGATCACCACGCCAAGCCCGGCGCCAGCGCTGATGGTGGTGCCGGAAAACAGCAGGTTTTTGCGATCGCCAAGCGGCAGCTCCCCTTCCAGGGTATCCGCTGTCTTATCGACGACGGTTGATTCGCCGGTCAGAATCGCTTCTTCCACCCGCAGATTATGCGCTTCCATCACCCGCAGATCGGCAGGGATACGGTCCCCCGCGCGCAGCACCACGATATCGCCGACCACCAGACCGGTCGTCGGCACTGTTTCATGCTGGCCGTTACGGATCACCACCGCCGAGCTGGAAAGCATATTGCGGATACTTTTCAGCGATTTTTCCGCGTTGTTTTCCTGTGTGTGGCCAATCAGCGCGTTAATCACCGCTACGCCGAGGATGACTGCGGTATCGACCCAGTGACCCATAACGGCGGTCAGCGCTGCGGCGGCAATCAGAACGTAAATCAGGACGTCATGGAAATGGGCGAGAAAACGCAGCCAGGCGGGTTTACCGGCTTTCTCCGGCAGGGCGTTGGCGCCATCTCTGGCAAGACGCGCGCTGGCTTCGTTTGGCGTTAACCCTCCTGGCTGGCTCTGTTGCTGTTTTAAGACCTCATCCACAGAAAGCTGGTACGGTTTTTTTCCAGCGCATGGCGCAGAATGGAGACGATTGCTGTTCGGCATTCTGGTCAAAGTAAAATCCCTCTCGATATAAAATTATAATTTTAGATAACTCAGGTATGCTATTTAAATAATGCGTTCGGGTTTTTGATATTAATCAATGGCGTTTCCCTAAAGAGTATTTTATCTTGGCGTTAAGCCTCTTTTTTCTCCAGCCAGTTCAGCGAGTCAAAAGACAATGTAAATTTTGGAAAGGAGAGTGTATGTTTGGAATATATAGCGCAAGGAGATTGATTTTATTGATAATTTTCGCGGTCATTATTGCGATGATTAGCGGTATTTCTACCTATATGTTCGTAAAATATATTGCGTAAGAAATAATAAAATAGTCTTCCTTACATAACTTTTAAAACCTGAATAATAATGACATTAGGTAAATACTGATATCACGTAAATATTTAACTTAAGGATCGGCGGCAAATGAACAGACTGCTGACGACTGACGCGCAAAATATTAACGTGGCAGTAGCAGGTTAAAAAAACTGTTCACTCTTTGTCGTAAACTGCCAGCATGCATAACCCAGACTCCGCTTTTTGCGACACGTCAGGATCGCCGCAGCGTTTTGCCCTGAATGACAATGCGCCGCACGGTGGCGGCAGGTGCCGGATGGCGCCGCGTTTATTCAGCCAGTACTCAGTTCCCTGGATAAAGCGCTTGCGCCGCCATCCGACAGCGTACCATCAGAACGTCAATGACCCCTGCAGGTACAGCGTGCGCGGCTGCCCGGCATAGATCCCTTTGTTGTTATCGTCATAGGCGCGGGTGTAATACTCCTGGTCGAAAAGGTTCTTCACCCCGAAGGCAAGGTTCAGGTTGGCGGCCTGCGGGCCAAAGTCATAGGCCACCCGCGCGCCCCACAGCATGTAGCCCGGAATACGTCCGGTACTGCCGTCGGCGCTCTCTTTGTTGGTGTTAGCGTTATCCGCAAACTGACTGGACTGGAAATCGCTGCTCAGGTTGAAGCTCCAGTTGCCAGGCCGGTAATCCACGCCCAGGCTGCCTTTATGCTTCGGCGAGAAGGGCACCTGGTTGCCATAGGTGTCGCCTTTTTCGCGGATGACGGCGTTTACGTAGGCGTAGTTGGCGTAGACGGAGACACTCTCCAGTATGGGCGTTATTTCGCCGAGCTGATAACGCACCTGCGTTTCCAGTCCGCTATGACGGGTTTTCCCGCGCGCGGTCACCGTGTCGTTGATCTGACTGGAGTTGTACTGATTATTAAAGTTAATCAGGAATAGCCCCATTTCGGCGCTCAGCGTGCCGTTGTCGAAGCGGGTGCCGACTTCCCAGGTTCGCGCTTTTTCCGGCTCCACATTGCCGCTTCGCACAGCCTTGCCAATTTGACTGTACTGTACGGTCCCGAACGAGCCTTCGGTGTTGGCATACAGATTCCAGCTGTCTGTCAGGTGATACAGGACGTTAAATGCCGGAAACGGGGCGTTATAGCTCACCTCTTCGCGCGTGCCTTTGATGTTGTTGTCCTGGTAAGAACGAATATGTTCGAAACGCATCCCTGGGGTGATGGTCCAGTTACCGATATCGATTTTGTCATCAAGATACCAGGCGTGCGCCCCGGTGCCGGAGCGCGTGTTGCGATCGTACGGACTGGAGGTGGAGGGCAACTGTTTGCCTGCGGTGGGCGCGTAGTAACGCATTTCATGCGTCGATTCACTGACATAGCGGTAGCCAGCGCCAACTTCGTGCGCCGAAGCGCCGAGCATAAAGCTCTGGCTGTAGCGCGGTTCAATGCCGCGCACCCAGTAGTCGCGCGGGGAGAGGGTAATGCGCTTCCCTTGTTGTAAAAAGCCGCTGCGCAGGGTGCGGGTGTAAAAGCCCTGAACCGTGAACTTGTGCTGGCTGTCTGGCTGATACTGATAGCCCAGGCTGGCAAGCTGGCGGCGGCCCCAGAAACGGTCATAAGGGCGCGTGGACTGCCAGCGATCGGCGTCGTAGTCGGCGCGGGACAGACCGCCGGGCATCTCTGCTTCGCCATCGTAATATTGCAACAGGCTGTTAAAGGTATGCGCCTCGTTCGGCGCGTATTTGCTTTTCAGCAGCACGTCATCAATGCGGGTATCGCTGTGTTCGCGCCAGTCGCTGCCGCGCGTGCCGGAATAGAGTAGCGCCGCGCCAAAGCCATTTTCCGCCGTACCGCCCACCAGCAGGCTGTGCGTCTCTTTCGGGTTGTTCTGCGATGACTGAGGGCTTTGCAGCCCTTCCATGCTGGCTTTAATGCCAAAATCCTGCGGAATGGCGTGGGTGACAAAGTTTACGACGCCGCCGACGCTCTGCGGCCCGTAACGCACCGCGCCGCCGCCGCGTACCACGTCAATCGCGTCCATATTGCCCGGCGATACGGGGGCCAGGGACAACTGCGGCTGGCCGTAGGGGGCAAAGGGCAGCGGGATACCGTCCATTAATACCGTCGAGCGACTTGCCAGACGCGGGTTCAGGCCGCGAATCCCAAAGTTCAGCGCCAGATCGTGGCTGCCGGTGCCGTTATTTTCCGGGGCATTGACGCCGGGGATGCGGTTCAGCGCTTCACGCACGGTGGTTGCGCCGGTTTTGTTCGCTTCGTCATGGCGGATGACATCTCGCGCTCCCGCGTGTTCGAACACGTCGTTTTCTCTCGCTTCGCCCAGCCAGTCGCCGACCACGGTAAGGGAATCTTCCGCGCCCGCCGCCGCGGGTTCCAGCGTCCAGGCGTTATTGTCCAACGATTTAACCTGCAGGCCGCTGCCCTGGAGCAGGGTATACAGACCCTCCTCATGCGCGAAATCGCCGTGCAGCCCGTGACTGCGCTTTCCCCGGGTGAGCGAGGCGTCAACGGATAACATGATGCCGCTTTCGGCGGCGTACTGATTTAGCGCTTTATCTAAATCCCCGGCGGCAATGTCAAACCGGGCGGCGAAGGCTGGCAGTGAAAGTAGCCCAATGAGCGGCAGCAGGCCGGAACGCATCGCTTTAGCCAGCGGTACTGTGTTATGAACGGTCATTATGTGTTATCCCATCATCATTACTTTTTTATTCACTTATCAGGTCGAACGAGCGGGCGAAGAGGGACAATAAGATTGCGATTTTTTTTCATTATTGTTCAGTCGGCAGGCAGGAGAGTGGCCCAGTAGCGGGTAACAAACTGAATTTTAACGGGCAGCGTTTTGGCTATCGCCCTGAGAACGGCATCGCTGTCGGCGAGAGGAAAGGTACCCGTCAGGCGTAATCCGGCGACGGCGGGATCGCAGCGCAGCACGCCGCGGCCAGCAGCAACAGCCCTTTCAGAACATGGCGACGTTTCAGGCCGCTGTCTTTCAGCGTCTGGCTGGCCAGCGCGCCCGGTACGCTGTTTATCTGGCAGCGCAGGCTTTCCACCTGCCGCCACGCCCACTGATGATCTTTGTCCTGTTCATACCACTGTCGCCAGCGCGCCGCCTGCTGTGGACTCACGCGCTCGCCGCTTAACACGGCATACCAGTGAGAGGCGGAACGCAGCGCCAGGCGACGGGAATCGGTCAACGCTTTCACAGCCCGTGCTCCAGGCGAAACAGCAGGCAATGTTCGGTGGCTTTTGCGACATACTTTTTCACTGAACTGACGGAGACGTTCAGGCGTAGGGCGATGTCGCTGTAGGTCAGACCGTCGAGCTGAGAGAGCAGGAACGCATTTCGCGCTTTGTTTCCCAGCCCGTCCAGCATGCGATCGATAAGCTGAAGTGTTTCAAGTTGCGACTGCTTCTCTTCCGCCGAAGGGGCCAGCGCCTCCGGGAGTTGGGCGAGCATATTGAGATAGGTTTTTTCCAGCGCATGGCGGCGAAACAGGTCGATCATCACCCGCCGGGCGACGGTGCATAAGAAAGATTTCGGATCGCGAATAGTGGCCAGCGATTCACCGTTGAGCACCCGCAAAAAGGTATCCTGCGCAATATCATCCGCGTCAAAAGCTGACTGAAGCTTACGCGTCAGCCAGCGCGTTAACCAACCGTGATGCGCGCGATACAGCGTTTCAGATGGATGAGGTGTGCATGGCGCGGAAGTAGACATAGGCGATTGTTTCAACGGTTAATCATTACGTTCGCATACTAATATGAGAATGCTTCTCATTTCAACCATGTTAAAAATGCGTTTTTAGCGCTTTCAGAAGGGACGATTGGGTTGTTTTTTTAATTTTTATTTTTACACAAATATAAGGGAATATATTATTTGGTGAATAATCAGTTAAATTAAAAGTAAAAATATCTGGGAATGGTTCTTATTATTATAAAAAAACGCAAAATGGTCTTTCTGACGTTTATTTTGGTTGATAAAAATCAATTACCCCTTGTGGATTAACACCGATCATACCCTTTTTTAAGGGGATGAAATGCAACAGCAAGAAAATAGAGAAGACGGCCATTCTCTGGCCGTTTCACGGCGGGGCATGTTAAAAGCAAGCGCAGCGTTAGTCACGCTGCCTTTTATTATGTCCAGAGAGGCCAGCGCCGCCGTATCCGGGCAGCCGATCGCAGCGGCGGAAGCCGCGGCAGAGCGCGTGGTGCCTACCTGTAGCACTTTTGACTGCGGTGGAAAGTGTGATATCCGGGCGCACGTCAGCGATGGCGTCGTTACGCAAATCACCACCCGTCCGGATAATGAACTCGATCCCGATATGCCCATTATGCGCGCCTGCGTGCGTGGCCGGGGATACCGTAAATTTGTTTATCATCCCGACCGCCTGAAATATCCAATGAAACGCGTGGGTAAGCGCGGCGAAGGAAAATTTGAACGTATTACCTGGGAAGAGGCTGTAACACTTATTGCTAATAATTTACAGCGTATTACCAATAAATATGGCCCGGCTTCCCGCTTTGTTCATAATAACACCGCAACCAGCGGCGGCACTTTTTCCGGCGATAAAATGATCCGTCGCCTGTTAAACCAAACTGGCGGCTATCTCGAATATTATCATTCGGTGAGTCTTGGCAATACGGTTGCCGCCACGCCTTATACCTACGGCGTCGCCGCCAGCGGTAACTCTCTGGATACCCTGGAGAATACGCCGCTGGTGATCCTGTGGGGACATAACCCGACAGAAACCATTTTCGGTCATACCAACCACTACTTCCAGCGGATGAAGCAGAACGGCACCCGCTTCATTGTGGTCGATCCGCGCTATTCCGATACCGTTTCGTCGCTGGCCGATCAGTGGATCCCGCTGCTGCCGACTACCGATAACGCGCTGATGGACGCGATGATGTACGTGATCGTCAGCGAGAATCTGCACGATAAAGCGTTTATTGAGCGCTACACGCTGGGCTTTGATGAATCCTCTATGCCGGAAGGCGTACCGGCGAACGAATCGTTAGTCTCTTACCTGATGGGTAACAAAGACGGCGTGCGCAAGACGCCTGAGTGGGCGGAAAAAATCACCCACGTGCCGGCGCAGACTATCCGCCAGTTGGCGCGTGACTACGCCTCCACCAAACCGGCGGCGCTGATTCAGGGCTGGGGTCCACAGCGGCATATCTGCGGTGAACGCACCGCGCGCGGCTCCACCATTCTGGCGACCATTACCGGCAACGTCGGGATCAAAGGCGGCTGGGCGGCGGGCTACGGCGGCTGCGGCAATCGTCTGTTTGCCGCCGGTCCGGAGATGCCGGAAAACCCGGTGAAAGAGAAAATCTCGATCATGAACTGGGTGCAGGCGGCGGACGATGCCAGCAAAGTGACGCCAGAGCAGGGGCTGAAGGACGCGGAACAGCTCAACAGCAATATCCGCATCCTCTTTTCGCTGGCGGGCAACTATCTGGTGAACCAGAACCCGGACGTCAACCAGGCCGCGAAGGTGCTGGAAGACGAGTCGAAAATCGAGTTTATCGTGGTCAGCGATCTGTACATGACGCCAAGCGCCAGATATGCCGACGTGCTGCTGCCGGAAACCAGCTTTATGGAGCGCTGGAACATTGGCGAGACGTGGGGTACGGCAAGCTATCTGGTGCTGTCGGAAAAACTGGTGGAACCCGATTTCGAACGTCGCTCTGACTATGAATGGATCCGCGAAGTGGCGGCGAAGCTCGGCGTGGAACCGGCATTCAGCGAAGGGCGTAATGAGAAGCAGTGGATAGAGCACATCTGGGAGCAGACGCGCCTGTCGATGCCGGAACAGCAGCTGCCGGACTTTGCGGAATTGCAGAAAAAACGTCGCCACCTGTTCAAGAGCAAGCCGTACGTGGCCTTCGAGGAGAATATCCGCGATCCGCAAAATCACCCGTTCCCGACGCCGTCGGGCAAGATTGAGATCTTCTCTAAGCGTCTCTACGACATGCAGCACCCGGAAATTCCGGCGCTCTCGCACTATGTGCCAGCGCATGAAGGGCCGCAGGACGCGCTGACCAAAGCGTTTCCGTTGCAGCTGATCACCTGGAAGGGCAAGAACCGCGCGAACTCAACTCAGTACGCCAACCCCTGGCTGCAAGAAGTGCAGGAGCAGAAGCTGTGGATTAACCCGATCGATGCGGAAAAGCGCGGCATCGCGCACGGCGATACCGTTCGCATCCACAACAACCGCGGCGTCAGTCTGGTGCCCGCGGAGGTGACGCCGCGCATTATTCCGGGCGTGGTGGCGATGCAGGCTGGCGCGTGGTGGCAACCTGACGCGGAAGGCGTCGATCGCGGCGGCTGCCCGAACGTGCTGAGCTCAACGCGCATTACGCCGCTTGCCAAAGGTAATTCACATCAAACCATGCTGGTGGAGGTTGTTAAAGCATGAGTCAGTTTAAAGAGTATCCGTCAGTCAGCGACAAGCAGCTTGGTTTTTTCATCGATACGTCGCGTTGTTCCGGCTGCAAGGCGTGTCAGGTGGCGTGCAAAGATCGCCATAACCTGGAAGTGGGACGCCGCTTCCGCCGGGTGTATGAAGTCAATGGCGGCGGATTTGTCGCCACCGGCCAGGGCGGCGTGGCGAATAACGTTTTCGCGTATACGATGTCGATCTCCTGTAACCACTGCGCCGATCCGATTTGCACCAAAAACTGCCCGACCACGGCGATGCACAAACGTCCGGGCGACGGCATCGTGCGCGTTAACACCGATAAATGCGTCGGCTGCGGCTACTGCGCATGGTCGTGCCCTTACGGCGCGCCGCAGATGGATACCCAGGCCGGGCAGATGTCGAAGTGCGATATGTGCATCGACCTGCTGGTAAAAGGGGAGCAGCCGGTATGCGTGGCGACCTGTCCTCTGGAAGCGATTAAGTTTGGTCCGATTGAGGAACTGCGCGCGCAATACGGCAATGTCTGTGACGTGCAGGGACTGCCCGACTCCTCCATAACGCATCCGAATTTAGTGATTAAGCCACACCAGGGTGCAGAAAAGGGAGGCAAACGCCATGCATGAGTTACCGCTGCTGATTTTTACCCTGCTGGTGCAGGGCTCGGTAGGCCTGACGTTGTTTATGGCCTTCAGCGCCGGCGACAGGCGCGCGCTGCTCCCGGCAATGCTGGTCGCCTGCGTGATGGGCGGTCTGGGGCTTATCGCCTCGACGCTGCACCTCGGCTATCCGCTGAACGCGTTTAACGCCCTGCGTCATGTGGCAAGCTCATGGCTGAGCCGGGAAATCGTCTTTGCCAGCCTCTATCTGGCGATTCTTGGCATGGCAACGCTGCTGGTGCTGTTTAAAAAACAGCCCTCGCGCGTTTTGCTTGCGCTGGCGACACTGGCCGGGCTGGTCGACGTTTACTGTATGGGGGCCATTTACGTCCATTCATCGGTGGCGACCTGGCAGCACTTTAATACCTGGGTCATGTTCTTCGGGGCTGCGGGTATTCTGGGCGCGGTTATGGGCAACGCCCTGCTGCCGGGCATGACGAAGCTTCTGCGCGTAGCCGCCGTGCTGGTACTGGCGATTACTGCCATTCGCCTGCTGGTACAGCCGGAATATATCAACTTCCTGGCAACCGCAAGCCTGAGCGATGTGGTGACGTTCCCGCATCAGCCGCTGGTCGCCTTCCACCAGCTGGCGGGAATGAGAATTTGCGCCTGGGCGCTGTCCGTTCTGGCCACTCTGCTGTTTGCCATTGGCGCATGGCGCGCGAAACGCACCGCCGTACTGCTGGGGGGAGTGGGGCTGATTGTCGCTGAAGTGCTGCTGCGCTTTATGTTCTTCAGTATCCATTAATGACCCTTTTTACCCTGATGAAAACTCCCGCACCGCCAGGTGTGGGAGCGTCCTGCGTTCGTCAGCATTTTCCTCGCCATACCTGCGACGCCTGCCGTCAGGCGTGTCCCGTCGGGGCTATCTCGTTTACTGCCAACGCGGCTACGCTGGACAGTGAGCGCTGCATTCGCTGCGGTCACTGTGCGTTTGCCTGCCCCGTCGATGCGCTGGAAAATGTGCCCACCGCCCGGCGACCGTTTCGCCACGGGATGCTGGTCGCGCCTTTTACCGCTCAGGCGGCGTCGGTTGATGAACTGCTGATGTGGCATCTTCAGTACGGGATCCGCGCGCTTGAAATTGAGCCGGACGCCCATCCGGCCTGGGTGCTGGCGGTGGCGGCGTTGAACATCCAGCTTAACGCCCTCGGCGAACCGCAGTGGCAGTTAATTCCACCGACAACGAAACCCGTCAACGTGTTTCGCCGCCATTTACTGCACGTCAGTGAAGAGAAGGTACAGACCGCCAGCGTGGACGCATCGCAGCGTGTGCGCCGAAGCGGTATGCCGCATGTACAGGAACATGCCGTGTTGCTTGATGCCGTGAACTGCGTACTGTGCGGGGCGTGCGAGCGGGTTTGTCAGCAGCAGGTGATTAAGATTGATGAACTGGCGTTACGCACAGACGCGGCGCGCTGTACGGGGTGCAATAACTGCGCGGTGGTGTGTCCGACGAAGGCGATAGCGACCAAAGCCGTAGCGGGCGTTAGCCAGCCTGCAACGTTTACGTTCACGCGTAAGGTCTGTCCGGACTGCCGACGAACGTTTGCCACGTTCACCGCGGAAGATAAACGCTGCCCCATCTGTCAGCGTCACGAATATGGTATGCGGGGGCGATGACGTAGCGGCCAGGCCCCCGGAGAAAGGGGGGATCAGGTCAGAACCATCGGCCATTCAGGCGGAGTCTGGCTCATCACCTCCACCATAACGGCTTCAATATTCTTCCAGATGGCAGACATATCCATCATGGTGATGCCAAGCAGTCCGGTCGCAAACCAGCAGGCGGCAACCACGCCCAGACCACTGCTGATCACCGCGAGGCCAATGTAGTCAGATTTGCGAAAACGAATATTAAGCGTGCTGGCTAAAAACATGAGCACTGCGCTCAGCAGCTGCCAGCGGAGAAGAACCACGCCAGTGGTTATGGTAGCCATGAAACATTTCCTCTGAAAATAGCAGGCGCCCTGACAGCGTGGCGTTTTCACGGCGGGCGCGGCACGCTCTGGCTATCGACAGGCATTCGGATCGACATCATTGAAACAGCGTTTCTGTTTCATGATTTTTGTGAACTATATCACATTGAGCGCTGAGTTTTCCAGCACGAAAGCCACTTTTTTGAACGATTTTTAACCTTATTAATTGCAGGGTTAACGTCTGGTCGCCCGTTAACGATCTCCGCAAAACAGCCGTGGCGGCGCTTAACGTAATAAATATACACAAATTCGTAACTTTTCTGTTTTGTCAAAAAATAAACGCTGAATAAATTTAACTTAATTCCATTTTGCGAATCATCCGGCAAAAAATTGATCATTTTTTACCGGCTTCAGATAATGCATTACGCTTAACAAAATGGCGCTTTACCTCAGGTTTAGTTTTATGTGCGTATATTATTAACCGTAGTCAATATCGGACTTTTACTAATAAAAGTCAGTTGCTAATATTGACAGATTCATGCAACGTAACCACCACAGTGATTTAGCATCTGCCTTGATGATAACAGGCACATAATATGCAGGGAAATAGGGCTGAAATGAATCATCGGGCGCGACGGAAGATGCTGGGGCTCTTTGGGATAATCATGGCGGTGTTGCTCCCCATGATGCTGATGCTTTGGTTTGCCCACTTTCGGGCGGTTTCGCAAACCAGCCAACAATTAGCTACTTTCGCTCAGCTGGCTTTAGATAAAACTGAACAGGTCATTTTACAGGTGGACCTGGCCCGCGATGCCGCCGAGCAGTATCAGGGGCAACCCTGTTCGCCAGCGCATCGCCAGCGAATGTTGAATATTATTCGCGGGCGTTTATATATCAACGAGTTAATTTATGCGCAGGGCGAACGCTTTTTATGCTCGACGGTAATGGCGCCGTCGACGCCTTATATTATGCCGGGCGCGGACTATAAACGAAAACCTGATGTTTCGATTTATTATTTTCGCGATACGCCATTTTTTACTGGTTATAAAATGACGTATATGCAACGTGGAAACTACGTTGCGGTGATTAATCCGCTGTCCTGGAGTGAGGTGATGAGTGAAGATCCCTCGCTGGCCTGGGGAGTGTATGACACGATAACCAACACCTTCTTTTCCGTTAGCGAACAGGCATGGGCGGCTGAGCTTCTGCCGCTGGTGCAGCGCGACAAACCTGTGTTTCAGCAGGGCGGCCGTTTTTATACCATCGTCCATTCAGATAAACGTCCCATTGCGGTGATTGTGTCGACCTCGATGGAGCGGTTCTACCACAACCTGGTGCAGCAGCTGTTAATTGCCCTGCCGATCGCCATTCTCTGTAGTCTGTTGTTGCTCCTGCTGCGGGCGAGGGCGCGTCGGCAGTACTGTTCGCCGCGAAGAATGCTTCAGCGCGCGCTCAGGCAGCGCCAGCTTAGCGTGTACTACCAGCCAATCATTGATATCAAAAATGAGAAATGCGTCGGGGCGGAGGCGCTGCTGCGCTGGCCGGGAGGCAACGGACAGGTGATGAGCCCGGCTGAGTTTATCCCGCTGGCGGAAAAAGAGGGGATGATCGCGCAGATTACCGACTATGTCGTGGAAGAGGTTTTTCGCGATATGGGGGATTTTCTGGCCGCGCATCCGCAGCTCTATATCTCTATTAACCTTTCAGCTTCCGATTTCCACTCTTCCCGGCTGATAGCCCTGATTGCGGAAAAAGCGCGTGAGCACCGCGTGCAGGCGCAGCAGATTAAGGTGGAGGTGACCGAGCGGGGCTTTATCGATGTGCCGAAAACCACGCCAGTGATCCAGGCGTTTCGCCAGGCGGGTTACGAAGTGGCGATCGATGATTTCGGCACCGGCTACTCTAACCTGCACAATCTTTACTCGCTGAACGTCGATATTCTCAAAATCGATAAGTCGTTTATCGACACGCTCACCACCAACAGCACCAGCCCCCTGATTGCGGAGCATATCATTGAGATGGCGCAAAGCCTGCGGCTGAAAACCATCGCGGAAGGGGTGGAAACGGCGGATCAGGTGAGCTGGCTGCTTAAGCGCGGCGTGCAGTATTGCCAGGGCTGGCACTTTGCGAAGGCGCTGCCGCCGCAGGAGTTTATCCACTGGCTACAGCAGCCGCCCGCGCTGCTGACGTCGCGCGGGCAGTAATGTTACAGGCGGTGACGATAGTCGCTGGGGGTGCGATCAAACTCCCGGCGAAAGACGCGGGAAAAGGTCTGCTGCGACACATAGCCTAAATCCATCGCAATATCGAAGATGGGGCGTTCGGTATTGCGTAACTCCACGGCGGCTAACAGCAGCCGACGCTGACGGATGTAGTCGCCCAGCGTCTGGTGCATCACCGTCCGAAACATCCGCTGTAAATACCATTTTGAATAACCTGATTTTTTTGCGACCACATCAATGTTCAGCGGTTGGTCGATATGTTCATCAATCCATTCAATAAGAGTCTGAATAATTTGCTGATGGGACATATGGCTGCCTCTTTCTCAGTGTTCGATTCGTCTTTTGTCTGCGGGCGAGTATAATTCCTCAAGTTAACTTGAGGTAAAGCGTTTTATGGAAAAGAAATCTCCCCGCATAAAAGCCCTGCTGACGCCGGGTGAAGTGGCGAAGCGTAGCGGCGTGGCGGTATCCGCGCTGCACTTCTATGAAAGCAAAGGGTTGATCAGCAGTATGCGCAACAGCGGCAATCAGCGGCGATATAAGCGCGATGTGCTGCGTTATGTGGCGATTATCAAAATCGCGCAGCGAATCGGCATCCCACTGGCGACTATCCGCGAAGCGCTGGGGGTGCTGCCGGAAGGGCATACGCTGAGCGCGAAAGAGTGGAAGCAACTGTCGTCGCAATGGCGCGACGAACTGGACCGGCGCATTCATACCCTGGTGTCGCTGCGCGATGAACTGGACGGTTGCATCGGCTGCGGCTGTCTGTCGCGTAAGGATTGTCCGTTGCGTAACCCTGGCGATCGGCTTGGCGAGCAGGGGACCGGCGCGCGGCTGCTGGAGGATGATTAACGTATATCAGATGACATGCAACATATACTCAACGCCGTAGGCCGGATAAGCGCAGCGCCATCCGGCAGTGTAGAGTAAACATTCAGTGCCGTAGGCCGGATAAGCGTAGCGCCATCCGGCAAAAGAAGCCGCATAAAACTAAAGCGCCGCAAGGGCGCTTTAGTTTTTTTCCCCGGTCTTTGTCTTTCGCTCTATCCCGCTTATATCACGGGAGGGTTTCCCCCGACATCAACACCCCTCATTCGGGCACGTGGTGGAGGTTCCGGTTTGTGTTGATACTGTAATTGTATGCCGCGGCCTTCGGTTTTCCAGCCGTAATGATGATTTTTTAGCCAAATTTTTTTCGCCATCTTCAACAATTTTCTATAGTTAATGAGATGAAATCACGGGAGAACGCCATGCTGACGGTGCACCATTTAAATCAGTCCCGATCCCAGCGCATCCTCTGGGCGCTGGAAGAGTTATCGCTGCCGTATCAGATTGTCCGCTACCAGCGTGAAAAGAGTATGCTCGCGCCGCCAGCCCTGAAAAAAGTGCACCCGCTGGGCAAGTCGCCGGTAGTGGAAGATAACGGCGCGATCCTCGCCGAGTCCGGGGCGATTCTCGAATACCTGCAGGAAACCTACGATCGCGAAGGCAAATTTAAGCCCGCTGAGGCAGAGGCGAAGCGGCAGTATCGTTTCTGGCTGCACTATGCGGAAGGCTCGCTGATGCCGCTGCTGCTGATGAAGCTGGTATTCGTTAGCCTGGGCAAACCGCCGGTGCCTTTCGGTTTGCGCACGCTGGGCGGCGCGTTGGGAAAAGGGGTACAAAAAGCGTATCTCAACCCGCAGCTGGAGACCCATGCCCGCTTTATTGACGCGCATCTGGCCACCCATTCCTGGTTTGCCGGCGAGCAGTTCAGCATGGCGGATATTCAGATGAGCTTCCCGCTGTTTGCCCTGCTGGCCCGCGGCGGTATCGACAACCTCACCCACATCCAGGCGTGGAAAAAGCGGGTGGAGCTGCGTCCGGCCTGGCAGCGGGCAATTCAGCAGGGCGGGCCTTTCGACCTTCCCGGCGGCTGACGACGCAGATCGCCAGCGTGAAATATGTTGCCAGATTGCGCATCGACGATAACGTTTGCGCATCAGTTGACGATTTCTTCGTCGTTAGCGCAAGAAATAGGTAAAAAGCGACAAAGTTCGGTTGAAAAGCGGCATATGATCGCTGGATAATCGTTTGCTTTTTTTTACCACCCGTTTTTTTATGCGCGGAGCTAAACGTTTGCTTTTTGCGACTCCCCTTTTTGTCGCGACGGAGCACAGGGAATTGACGTTTCGCTGGCAGTGGATTGTCCACCACGCATAAAAACGAAAAATAAACTCTCAGGGGATGTTTTCTATGTCTACGCCTTCAGCGCGTACCGGCGGTTCACTTGACGCCTGGTTTAAAATTTCACAACGCGGAAGCACGGTCCGTCAGGAAGTGGTTGCCGGGTTAACAACGTTTCTGGCGATGGTGTATTCGGTTATCGTCGTTCCCGGTATGCTGGGCAAAGCCGGATTCCCGCCTGCCGCCGTGTTCGTGGCGACCTGCCTGGTGGCAGGGCTTGGCTCTATCGTTATGGGCCTGTGGGCGAATCTGCCGCTGGCGATCGGCTGTGCCATTTCGCTGACCGCGTTTACGGCGTTCAGCCTGGTGCTGGGTCAGCAGATCAGCGTGCCGGTGGCGCTGGGCGCGGTATTCCTGATGGGGGTGCTGTTCACCATTATCTCGGCAACCGGCATCCGTAGCTGGATCCTGCGCAATCTGCCGCAGGGCGTCGCGCACGGTACCGGCATCGGTATCGGCCTGTTTCTGCTGCTTATCGCCGCCAACGGCGTGGGGCTGGTGATTAAGAACCCGCTGGACGGTCTGCCGGTGGCGCTGGGGAATTTCGATACCTTCCCGGTCATCATGTCGCTGATTGGTCTGGCGGTGATTATTGGTCTGGAAAAGCTGAAGGTGCCGGGCGGGATTTTACTGACCATCATTGGCATTTCCGTGGTTGGCCTGATTTTCGATCCGGCGGTGAAATTCTCCGGTATTTTCGCCATGCCGTCGCTGAGTGATGAAAACGGCAAATCGCTGATTGGCAGCCTGGACATTATGGGCGCGCTGAATCCGGTCGTGCTGCCGAGCGTGCTGGCGCTGGTGATGACCGCGGTGTTTGACGCTACCGGCACCATCCGCGCCGTCGCCGGACAGGCGAATCTGCTGGATAAAGACGGACAGATCATCGACGGCGGCAAAGCGCTGACCACCGACTCCTTAAGCAGCGTTTTCTCCGGTCTGGTCGGCGCGGCTCCGGCGGCGGTGTACATTGAGTCCGCGGCGGGTACGGCGGCGGGCGGTAAAACCGGCCTGACGGCGATTACCGTCGGCGTGCTGTTCCTGCTGATCCTGTTCCTCTCCCCGCTTTCTTATCTGGTTCCGGCTTATGCGACGGCGCCTGCGCTGATGTACGTCGGTTTGCTGATGCTGAGCAACGTAGCGAAAATCGACTTTGCCGATTTCGTTGATGCGATGGCGGGTCTGGTGACGGCGGTATTCATTGTGCTGACCTGTAACATCGTTACCGGCATTATGATTGGCTTCGCCACCCTGGTGATTGGCCGTCTGGTTTCCGGCGAGTGGCGTAAGCTGAATATTGGTACGCTAGTGATCGCCATCGCGCTGGTGGCGTTTTATGCCGGCGGCTGGGCTATCTGATTCCGAACTTGACGCAGATAACGGGTGGCTTTGGCCGCCCGTTTTTATTTTCAACGCCCATTTTGTTGACTTTTGCGATACTCTGGGAAGAATAAAAATGAGGCACGATGCCTCTCAGGCACACATAAGAAACATTGCAAACAGGGAACGCATGGAAATATTCTTCACCATACTCATCATGACCCTTGTGGTCTCACTTTCCGGGGTTGTTACGCGCGTGCTGCCCTTCCAGCTGCCGTTACCGCTCATGCAGATCGCCATTGGCGCACTGCTGGCGTGGCCGACGTTTGGCCTGCATGTCGAGTTTGATCCCGAACTGTTTCTGGTTCTGTTCATCCCGCCGCTGTTGTTCGCCGACGGCTGGAAGACGCCGACGCGCGAGTTCCTCGAACACGGGCGGGAGATATTCGGTCTGGCGCTGGCGCTGGTGATTGTCACCGTGGTCGGCATCGGCTTTCTTATTTACTGGATGGTGCCGGGCATTCCGCTGATTCCGGCCTTTGCGCTGGCGGCAGTGCTGTCGCCAACCGATGCGGTCGCGCTCTCCGGCATCGTCGGGGAAGGGCGTATTCCAAAGAAAATCATGGGTATTTTGCAGGGTGAAGCGTTAATGAACGACGCTTCCGGCCTGGTGTCGCTGAAGTTTGCCGTCGCGGTGGCGATGGGGACGATGGTGTTTACCGTCGGCGGCGCGACCGTTGAGTTTCTGAAAGTGGCGATTGGCGGTATCCTGGCGGGCTTCGTGGTGAGCTGGCTGTATGGACGCTCGCTGCGTTTTCTCAGCCGCTGGGGCGGCGATGAACCGGCGACGCAAATCGTGCTGCTGTTTCTGCTGCCGTTCGCCTCTTACCTGATTGCCGAACACATCGGCGTTTCCGGCATTCTGGCGGCGGTGGCGGCCGGGATGACCATCACCCGTTCCGGCGTGATGCGTCGTGCGCCGCTGGCGATGCGTCTGCGCGCCAACAGCACGTGGGCGATGCTGGAGTTTGTGTTTAACGGCATGGTCTTTTTGCTGTTGGGCCTGCAACTGCCGGGGATTCTCGAGTCGTCGCTGGTGGCGGCGGAAGCCGATCCGAACGTTGAAATCTGGATGCTGTTTACCGACATCGTGCTGATCTACGTCGCGCTGATGCTGGTGCGCTTCGGCTGGCTATGGACGATGAAAAATTTCAGTATGCGGTTCCTGAAAAAGAAACCGATGGAGTTTGGTTCATGGAGCACGCGTGAGATTCTGATTGCCTCCTTCGCCGGCGTGCGCGGGGCGATTACCTTGGCCGGTGTGCTCTCTATTCCGCTGCTGCTGCCCGACGGCAACGCCTTCCCGGCGCGTTATGAACTGGTGTTTCTCGCCGCCGGGGTGATTCTGTTCTCGCTGTTTGTCGGCGTGGTGATGCTGCCGATTCTGCTGCAACATCTGGAAGTGGGTGACCATTCGCAGCAGCTGAAAGAGGAGCGCATTGCGCGCGCCGCGACGGCGGAAGTGGCGATTGTGACGATCCAGAAAATGGAGGAGCGTCTGGCGGCGGACAGCGAGGAGAATATCGACAACCAGCTGCTGACCGAGGTGAGTTCGCGGGTCATCGGTAACCTGCGTCGTCGCGCCGACGGGCGTAATGATGTTGAAAGCTCGTTGCAGGAAGAGAACCTGGAGCGCCGCTTCCGGCTGGCAGCGCTGCGTTCCGAACGCGCCGAGCTGTATCACCTGCGCGCCACCCGCGAAATCAGCAATGAAACCTTGCAGAAGCTGCTGCACGATCTCGACCTGCTGGAAGCGCTGCTGATCGAGAATCAGTGATTCGGCAGCGTACAAAGCGGAATGTAGGCCGGATAAGGTGCAAGCCGCCATCCGGCGGTGACGTAATGCCTGATGGCGCTACGCTTATCAGGCCTGGGGAAGTATAAATCTGGATGTAGGCCGGATAAGGCGTAAGCCGCCATCCGGCGGTGACGTAATGCCTGATGGCGCTGCGCTTATCAGGCCTGGGGAGTACAAAGCGGAACTGTAGGCCGGATAAGGCGTAAGCCGCCATCCGGCAATGACGCATTAGCCCTGCGGGGCGGACCAGAATCCTTCACAACACGAAAGCCACGCTCTGGCGCTGTGCGAGAGATATATGCCTTCGCGCCAGATCATCCCAAGCTCCCAGCGTAAATCGCTCTCCAGCGGGATCCAGCGCAGCGTATTTTTATCCAGCCGCTCGCAAATCGGTTCCGGCAGGTTCGCGACGCCGACGCCCGCCTGCACCATCGCGGCGAGAAAGTCCCACTGTCCGCTGCGCACGGCGATGCGCGGCTTCACGTTATGCTCGCTGAAAAGCTGCATCAGCTGGCGGCTCAGGGCGAACTCTTCGTTGTAAATGAGCAGCGGATGCTCTGCCAGCGCTTCGGGCGACACCGACTTGCGCTCCATCCACTGGCCGAAACGGGGAACCAGTACGCACAGCGGATGGCTGAACAGCGGTAGCGTCGCCAGACCGCTCTCCGCTTCTACCGGTAGCGCGGTCATCGCCACGTCCAGTTCGCCATTCATCACCGCCTGCTGTACCGTCAGGCCGCCAAATTCCGCAATCTTCAGTTCCACGCCGGGGTAACGCTGGCGAAACAGACTGACCGGACCGGCCATCAGCATCCCGACCATTGGCGGTATGCCCAGCCGTAACAGCCCCTTATTCAGTTGATTAATATCGCCCAGCTCCGCTTCCAGCTGGCGAAACTCCGCCAGAATCGCCTGCCCGCGTTCAAACACCACGCGGCCGGTATCGGTAAGCAGCAGCTTTCGTCCGTTGCGGATCAGCAGCGTCCAGTTAAGCTCATCTTCAAGGTTTTTCAGCATTTTGCTGATAGTTGGCTGGGTGACAAATAGCTTCTCCGCCGCGCGGGTGAAACTTTGCTGGCGCACCACCTCGACAAAATAACGCAGCGTTCTGATGTCCATAACTATTCCTGGTGACTATGCCCGCAATGATTTTAATTCATTTCATTCATCGACGGGCGCTCAGGATGTGTTTTCCGCACGTTTCTTTAGCGCCGCGGGTCGCGAAGCGTAATGTTCTGACCAGCGGCCCTGGCGTTATTTCAACCGCGACACCAGTTCAAACTCATGAAAATGGACCGGGCGCTGCTGTTGCATGGAGATATTTCCGGCGATGCCGGTGAGAATAGACATTGCACCGGCGCGGTGGTCGGCGGCGCGCTGAAGCGGGTCGTGCTGGCGCTCGCCAAACAGGTCGGCGAGCATCGCGTTGTCGCCGCCGCCGTGCCCGCCTTCGCCCAGCGTGAATTCAGCTTTCCACGGCGCGGCGAACATCGGAAAGATGGTGATATCGCACATCTCGAGGCAGCCTTCACTGGCGCGCTCGCCGCCTGCGTTAACGTATGACTTCTCGACGATCTTCATCTCCAGACGGCCTGCGCTGCCGTTAAACACCACGTTCAGCCCTTCCCACGGCAGGTAGGTATTCAGCGAATAGGTCAGTTGCACCTCATTCTGATATTTCACCAGCACCGACATGGTGTCTTCAATGGTGATGCCGTCGCTGAACACGCTCTGGTCGCGGAAATAGTTATCCTCATGCTCGGCATCGAGATACAGCGCCTTTAGCTGCGGGTTGTCTGCCATTTGCAGAGCGAAGGGATCGTCTTTCGCCTGCGCGTAGCCGTGGGCGCGCGGATAAAACTGGGTTACGCCACGGCGCTCCGCGTTTTCCCTGCCGTAAAAACGCAGGCTGCCTTCGGCGTAGACCCGCGCCGGATAGCTGCCCAGCCAGAAGTTCATCAGGTCGAAGTGGTGGGTCGATTTATGCACCAGCAGGCCGCCGCTGTTGCGCTTTTCACGGTGCCAGCGGCGGAAATAGTCTGCGCCGTGCTCGGTGTTCAGCAGCCATTCAAAGTGAACGGAATACACCTCGCCGATCGCGCCGTTCATCAGCAGTTCGCGCACTTTGCTGTGGTGCGGCGCATAGCGATAGTTAAAGGCGACGCGCACCTGGCGTCCGGTCTCCTCAATGGCGTCCAGAATACGCAGAGCGCGCTTTTCATCGATGGTCATCGGTTTTTCGGTGATCACATCGCAGCCCGCATGCAGCGCCCGGACGATGTAATCATCGTGAGTGCGGTCCATAGTGGTAACGATGATGATGTCCGGGCGCGTTTCACGGATCATCTCCTCAAACTGCTGCGCTTTCCAGGTCGATACCGGCGCTGCGCCCTCTTTTTCCAGCAGCGTGTTGGCGTAATTCATCCGGGTCTGGTTAGTGTCGCAGAAGGCAACCAGCCGGGCGTTCTCTTTCCATTGCCCGCCAATTGCCGAAATATACAGTCCCGCGCGACCGCCGGTTCCCACCAGGGCATATTTCTTCATCGTATCCTCTTTTCGCAAAATGAATTAACGTGTTGATGTAATAAAAACAGCGTTTCAATATCATTCTGGTACTTTAGCGCTATCGCAGAAGAGGGGTAGATCGCAGCGAGAAAAATGTGATCCCTGGCCATAATGCCGGAGAAGCGTGCTTTTCTGATTTTCATTGCTGGTGCTACTTAATTTTATCCGTCCCCCTTACAATAACGATGAATTTCACTCGTCAGCGTAAGGATACTCTGCATGAATTATTGTTGGCTCCTGGCCGCGTTGTTCGGCGTTAGCTGTGCCGCTCAGGCCTATTGCCCGGATGAAGATCAGCAGGTGACGTTTCAGGGAACGCTGATACAAAAGACCCTTCCCGGTCCACCGAATTACGAAAGCATCAGGGAGGGTGACGAAGCGCTTACTTACGATTATCTTCAACTCGAACAACCGTTTGAGTGCGGGGGTGACAATGGGGAGGTGAGCGTTTCTGAGGTGCAGCTTATTTTGCCAGACCAGGATCGGATTGCTTATTCCGACCTGGCGCCCCGTCTGGGTAAAGAGGTGCTCGTCAGTGGGAAAACGATGTTTGCGCAGTCAGGCCGCCACTTTACCCCTGTTTTGCTTATTCTGGATGACGTCAACGTCGTGACTTCCATCACCACGCCAGAACAAAAGAAAAGCGCGTTGTTACAGTGGCAACAGTTCCAGCAGGCATTAAGGGAAAAAAATGTCGCCGCGCTGAAAAGATATTTTGTCTTTCCTGTGCAGGGGGAGCTGTTTGACTTTATTCCTTATGATGAAAATCATCCGATGGAAACGTTCACCGAAGCCGTGTTTGATGACAATGCCGGGCAAATTATTGCTGGCTTGCAGAAGCTTGCCCGCCTGGACGTCAATCCTCAATCCCTGACGATAAACGAGTACAGAATTAATGCGCTTTCGGCAAAGGAACGGCAGAGACGCTATTTTCCTCAGGATCAGGACGGCAGATTTTATTATGAAGAAAACGGGCAGCGTCATACCGTTGATGGCGTCTGCGACACGGTAGTCGGGGGCGCTTTTGAAAACGACACGTTGCAGATCAGTCAGGGAACCCTCGCTAACAGGCAGTTGCCGGGGATGTCTGAAATGTGTGACGGGGCATCGGTATATATATTTAAGCTGGTTGAGGGAAAACTGCGGATGACGGGTAGTTTTACCGCCGGGTAATGTCGGATTGCCAACAGAAATAAACAACATAAACGCTCACGCTTCTCCCCGGCCACAATGACCGGGGAGTTGAAGAGTGATTAATGCGCGCGGCCCTGTTCGATACCGTACCCGGTCTGGGAGCGGATAAACTGGGCGCGGAACTGTTCGCGTTCGCGGTTTCCTTCCGCCGAGTTATCGGTCGCCGAGAAGAACCAGATACCGAGGAACGCCACGGTGATCGAGAACAGCGCCGGGTATTCATACGGGAAAATCGCTTTCTCATGACCGAGGATCTGTACCCAAATGGTCGGGCCGAGGATCATCAATACTACCGCCGTCAGCAGTCCCAACCAGCCGCCTATCATCGCGCCGCGGGTAGTCAGCTTCGACCAGTACATGGAGAGCAGGATGATCGGGAAGTTACAGCTCGCGGCGATAGCAAACGCCAGGCCGACCATGAAGGCGATATTCTGGTTTTCAAACAGCACGCCGAGAATGATAGCAATCACGCCCAGCACCAGCACGGTGATTTTCGACACCCGCAATTCGTCACGCTCGGTCGCGCCTTTACGGAACACGTTGGCGTACAGATCGTGCGAAACCGCCGAAGCGCCCGCCAGCGTCAGCCCGGCGACTACCGCCAGAATGGTGGCGAAAGCGACCGCGGAGATAAAGCCGAGGAACATATTGCCGCCGACCGCGTTAGCCAGATGCACCGCCGCCATATTGTTGCCGCCAATCAGCGCGCCCGCCGCGTCTTTGTACGCCGGGTTTGCGCCCACCAGCATGATGGCGCCAAAGCCGATGATAAAGGTCAGAATGTAGAAGTAACCCATAAAGCCGGTGGCATAGAACACGCTTTTCCGCGCTTCGCGCGCGTCTGACACCGTGAAGAAGCGCATCAGAATATGCGGCAGACCGGCGGTGCCGAACATCAGGCCAAGGCCCAGCGACAGCGCGGAGATCGGATCTTTCACCAGTCCGCCCGGACTCATAATCGCGGTGCCTTTCGGGTGAACCGCCATCGCTTCAGTGAACAGGTTATTGAAGCTGAAGCCGACGTGCTTCATCACCATAAAGGCCATAAAGCTGGCGCCGAACAGCAGCAGCACGGCTTTGATGATCTGTACCCATGTGGTCGCCAGCATACCGCCGAACAGCACGTACATCATCATCAGCACGCCCACCAGCACCACCGCGATGTGATAGTTCAGACCGAACAGCAGCTCGATCAGCTTGCCCGCGCCGACCATCTGGGCGATCAGGTACAGCGCCACCACCACCAGCGAACCGCAGGCGGAGAGAATACGGATCGGCCCTTGCCTGAGGCGGTAAGAGGCCACGTCGGCAAAGGTATAGCGGCCGAGGTTACGCAGACGTTCAGCGATCAAAAACAGAATGATTGGCCAGCCGACCAGGAAGCCCAGTGAGTAGATCAGCCCGTCATAGCCGGATGTGAACACCAGCGCGGAAATGCCGAGGAAGGAGGCGGCAGACATATAATCGCCCGCAATCGCCAGCCCGTTCTGGAAGCCGGTGATATTGCCGCCCGCCGTGTAGTAGTCGCTGCGTGAACGAACGCGTTTAGAGGCCCAGTAGGTAATTCCGAGCGTAAACACGACAAAAATCAGGAACATAATAATGGCCTGCCAGTTCGTCGGCTGGCGCTGTACGGCACCGCTAAGGGCATCCGCCGCGTTGGCCGCGAAGGGTAGTGTGGCGGCAAGCGCCGTCAGGACTCTCTTCATGATGCTTTAACCTCATGCAGTAACGCATTATTAAGACGGTCGAATTCGCCGTTCGCCCGCCAGATATAAATGCCGGTCAGAATAAAGGAGATCAGAATCACCCCCACGCCAATCGGAATACCGCGGGTGACGCTGGTGCCCGGATGCAACGGCGTGCCAAGCCAGCCTGGCGCGAAGGCAATCAGTAAAATAAAGCCGATATAAATCACCAGCATGATGATTGATAAAATGGTGGCAAACCGTTGCCGTTTTTCGACTAACTCCCTGAAATGCGCACTGTCTTCTATCCGCTGATAAATAGAATTATCCATCACAGAGTCTCCAGAGGCCCCTGCGTCTTTCGCGCTGCACACTTGCCCACCCCGGTTACATAGCGATCTATGCTCCTGGGGATGTGCTCGCTTGCCGCCTTCCTGCAACGCGAAATCCTTTGGGGGAGATTTTTATAGTTCCCTCCCGGTGAAGAGAGGGTAGGGTTAGATTTGTAGGCCGGATAAGACGTCTCGCGTCGCCATCCGGCATATACTCGTTATGACGGCATCGCGATAGCCTGCTTCTCTTCGAGCAGCTTCTCTACCACGCCCGGATCGGCGAGGGTCGAGGTGTCGCCCAGATTGCTGGTATCGCCCGCCGCGATCTTGCGCAAAATACGGCGCATAATTTTGCCGGAACGGGTTTTCGGCAGTGAGTCGGTCCAGTGCAGCACGTCCGGCGTCGCCAGCGGGCCAATCTCTTTGCGCACCCAGTTGCGCACTTCCGCGTACAGCTCGGGTGAGGGGTCTTCGCCATGATTCAGGGTCACGTAGGCGTAAATCGCCTGGCCTTTGATGCTATGCGGAATACCGACCACCGCGGCTTCGGCGATCTTCGGATGCGCCACCAGCGCCGATTCAATTTCTGCCGTGCCCAGACGGTGGCCAGAGACGTTCAGCACGTCGTCCACGCGACCGGTGATCCAGTAGTAACCGTCTTCGTCACGCCGCGCGCCGTCGCCGCTGAAGTACATATTCTTAAAGGTGGAGAAGTAGGTCTGCTCGAAGCGTTCGTGATCGCCAAACAGCGTACGCGCCTGGCCAGGCCAGGAGTCGGTGATCACCAGATTGCCCTCGGTCGCCCCTTCCTGCGGATTGCCTTCGTTGTCCACCAGCGCAGGCTGCACGCCGAAGAACGGACGCGTTGCGGAACCGGCTTTCAGCTCCGTTGCGCCGGGCAGCGGAGTGATCATGAAGCCGCCGGTTTCGGTCTGCCACCAGGTATCCACCACCGGGCACTTTTCATTGCCGATCTTCTTCCAGTACCACTCCCACGCTTCCGGGTTGATCGGCTCGCCGACGGAGCCGAGAATGCGCAGCGAGGCGCGGCTGGTGCCTTCGGTCGCCTTATCGCCTTCCGCCATCAGCGCGCGGATCGCGGTCGGCGCGGTATACAGAATATTCACCTGGTGCTTATCGACCACCTGCGCCATGCGCGCCGGAGTCGGCCAGTTTGGCACCCCTTCAAACATCAGCGTCGTCGCGCCGCAGGCCAGCGGGCCGTACAGCAGATAGCTGTGCCCGGTTACCCAGCCCACGTCGGCGGTGCACCAGTAAATGTCGCCCGGATGATAGTCAAAAACGTACTTAAAGGTGGTGGCGGCATACACCAGATAACCGCCGGTGGTATGCAGTACGCCTTTCGGTTTGCCGGTGGAGCCAGAGGTATAGAGGATAAACAGCGGATCTTCCGCATTCATTTCAACCGGCTCATGCTGGTCGTGGGCCTTTTCAGTCACCTCGTTCCACCACAGGTCGCGGCCTTCGCTCCAGTCGACAGGGCCGCCGGTGCGCTTCAGCACAATCACGTGCTCAATACTGTTGACGTTCGGGTTTTTCAGCGCGTCGTCGACGTTTTTCTTCAGCGGGATGGTGCGTCCGGCGCGCACGCCTTCATCGGCGGTGATCACCAGCTTTGAACTGGAGTCGATAATACGCCCGGCGACCGCTTCCGGCGAGAAGCCGCCGAAGATCACCGAATGCACCGCACCGATGCGCGCGCAGGCCAGCATGGCAACGGCCGCTTCCGGCACCATCGGCATATAAATCGCCACCACGTCGCCTTTTTTAATGCCTAAGTCTTGCAGGGCGTTGGCAAAGCGGCAGACGTCGCGGTGCAACTGGCGGTAGCTGATGTGTTTGCTCTGCGAAGCGTCGTCGCCTTCCCAGATGATGGCGGTGCGATCGCCGTTTTCCGCGAGGTGGCGGTCAAGGCAGTTTGCCGCTAGGTTTAGCGTGCCGTCTTCGTACCATTTAATGGACACATTGCCCGGCGCAAAGGAGGTGTTCTTGACGCGAGTGTACGGTTTTATCCAGTCGAGAATTTTTCCCTGTTCGCCCCAGAAGGTATCAGGATCGTTAATTGATTGTTGATATTGCGCCTCATACTGCTGCGGGTTAATCAGGCAACGGTCCGCAATACTGGCGGGAATAGCGTGTTTATGTATTTGGCTCATGGCTTTTGTTCTCCTTGTAAGATGTTAATAATATGTCTCACAAACGTTAAATGTAGGGGCATTTACAGTTTTGTTTAGTATTTGCGCGGCAGATCACGCAATAGGGGAACTGTGCAAATAAGCGGCAATACGTTTTTTGAAGAAGGCCAAAAAAAGTTGCGTAACCCTTTCTGTAACAGCAGGTTATGTTAATTTTTTTGCAGGTGGCCGGGCAGAGGAAAACAGGGGCGGTGAAATGCTAAAACGGAGTGAATAACTCTAAAGTGGTATTTTACATACACTTACAATTGATTAAAGACAACATTTTCTTTGTGGTTTTTTGTTACATCTGGATCAGAGCAATGTCATGACGGTTATGTGCGGTTATCGTCATGGAAAGAATAAAAAGAACCGCCATTGTGAGCAATGGCGCAATCTGGATGAGACCTCTATGGCAAGGATTACACAACGTGCACGCCGTTTTTTCAGCCTGATAGTACCGCTGTTTTTCATTTCTGCTGTTTACGCTGAGCAAACTGCCGCCCCCGCAAAAACCGTTACCGTTGAAGCGAAAAATGAGCTGTTCGCGCCTCAACACCCCGATCAATATCTCTCCTGGAAAGCTACTTCGGAACAGTCGACGCGGGAAGACGCGCTGGCGGAAGATCCGCGGCTGGTGATCCTGTGGGCGGGATATCCCTTCTCTCGCGACTACAACAAACCGCGTGGGCACGCTTATGCGGTGACCGACGTGCGGGAAACTCTGCGTACCGGCGCGCCGAAAAACGCCGAAGATGGCCCGCTGCCGATGGCCTGCTGGAGCTGTAAAAGCCCGGACGTGGCGCGTCTGATCCAGAAAGAGGGCGAAGATGGCTACTTCCACGGTAAATGGGCGCGCGGGGGACCGGAAATCGTCAATAACCTGGGCTGCGCCGACTGCCACAACACCGCCTCCGCCGATTTCGCCAAAGGCAAGCCGGAGCTGAACCTGTCGCGCCCTTATGCCGCGCGCGCAATGGAGGCTATCGGCAAACCGTTCGATAAGGCCAGCCGTTTCGATCAGCAGTCGATGGTCTGCGGCCAGTGCCACGTGGAATACTACTTCGAGGGTAAGAACAAAGCCGTGAAGTTCCCGTGGGACGACGGGATGAAGGTCGAGAATCTGGAGAAATATTACGATGCCATCGCCTTCTCCGACTGGACCAACTCGCTGTCAAAAACGCCGATGCTGAAAGCGCAGCACCCGGAATATGAAACCTGGAGCGCGGGTATCCACGGCAAAAATAACGTCACCTGTATCGACTGCCATATGCCGAAGGTGCAGAACGCCGCGGGTAAACTCTACACCGACCATAAGATTGGCAACCCGTTCGACAGCTTCGCCCAGACCTGCGCCAACTGTCACACCCAGGACAAAGCCGCGCTGCAAAACGTGGTGGCCGAACGTAAGAAAGCGATCGGCGAGATGAAAATCAAGGTGGAAGATCAGCTGGTCCACGCCCACTTTGAAGCGAAAGCGGCCTGGGATGCCGGCGCGACAGAAGCGGAAATGAAGCCGATTCTGCAGGATATTCGCCACGCCCAGTGGCGCTGGGATCTGGCTATCGCCTCTCACGGCATTCATATGCATGCTCCGGAAGAGGGGCTGCGGATGCTGGGCGGCGCGATGGATAAAGCCGCCGACGCCCGCACCAAACTGGCGCGTCTGCTGGCGACCAAAGGCATCACTCATGAAATCGCTCTGCCGGATATCTCCACCAAAGAGAAAGCCCAGGCGGCAATTGGTCTGAACATGCAGCAGATTAACGCCGAGAAACAGGAGTTCATCAAAACGGTGATTCCGCAGTGGGAAGATCAGGCGCGTAAAAACGGTCTGTTAAGCCAATAACCTCACATGTGACAAATTTGCCGGATGACAGCGCAAGCGCTTTATCCGGCCTACGGAAGTCTTGTAGGCCTGATAAGCGTAGCGCCATCAGGCATTATGCAACGGAGTGAATATGAGCGTATTACGTTCGTTATTAACTGCTGGGGTGCTGGCGTCAGGTCTGTTATGGAGCCTGAGCGGGGCAACCGCCACGCCAACGCCGCAGGAGTCTGAACGCTGGGAGGTGACTCCACAGCGTAGCCCGGACGCCGCGTGTCTGGACTGTCACAAACCGGATAGCGAAGGGATGCACGGTAAACATGCGTCCGCCACTAATCCGAACAACAAACTGCCGGTCACCTGCACCAACTGCCACGGCCAGCCGTCGCCGCAGCACCGTGAAGGGGTGAAGGACGTGATGCGCTTTAACGAGCCGATGTACAACGTTGAGCAGCAGAACAGCGTCTGTATGTCCTGTCACCTGCCTGAGCAGTTGCAAAAAGCGTTCTGGCCGCATGATGTTCACGTCACCAAAGTGGCCTGCGCCAGCTGTCACTCGCTGCATCCGAAGCAAGACACGATGCAGACGTTAAGCGATAAAGGACGGATTAAAATCTGCGTCGATTGCCACAGCGATCAGCGCAACAATCCGGACTTTAATCCGGCGTCGGTTCCCTTGCTTAAGGAGCATCCATGAGTTGCACCCGTCGCCAGTTTATCACCCGCGTCGGCGCGCTGGCGGCGGTCAGCGGTACGGCAGGACGCGTGGTGGCGAAAACGTTGAACATCAATGGCGTGCGCTATGGCATGGTGCATGACGAATCGCTGTGCATTGGCTGTACCGCCTGCATGGACGCTTGTCGGGAGGTGAACCAGGTGCCGGAAGGCGTCTCGCGGCTGACGATTATTCGCAGCGAGCCGCAGGGGAGCTTTCCGGACGTGAAGTATCGCTTTTTCCGCCATTCGTGCCAGCACTGCGATCGTGCGCCGTGCGTTGACGTCTGTCCGACCGGCGCGTCATATCGCGACGCCGCCAACGGCATTGTCGATGTGAACCCGGATCTCTGCGTCGGCTGCCAGTACTGCATCGCCGCCTGCCCGTACCGCGTGCGCTTTATTCACCCGGTGACGAAAACGGCGGACAAGTGCGATTTCTGCCGCAAGACCAACCTGAAAGCGGGCAAGCTGCCGGCCTGCGTTGAAGCCTGTCCGACGAAGGCGCTGACCTTTGGCAATCTCGACGATCCTAACAGCGACATTTGTCGGCTGCTGCAACAGAAAACCACTTACCGCTACAAGCTGGCGCTGGGCACCAGGCCGAAGGTCTACCGCGTTCCCTTTAAATATGGGGAGGTGAGCCAATGACAAACGCATCTGCTTTCCACTTTGAATCGCTGGTGTGGGACTGGCCCATCGCCATCTATCTGTTTCTGATCGGCATCTCCGCCGGGCTGGTGACGCTGGCGATCCTCTTACGCCGTTTTCACCCGGAGGCGGGCGGTTCAGAGAGTACCCTGCTGCGCACCACGCTGGTGCTCGGGCCGGGAGCGATTATTCTCGGCCTACTGATTCTGGTTTTCCACCTGACGCGCCCGTGGACCTTCTGGAAGCTGATGTTTCATTACAGCTTTACCTCGGTGATGTCGATGGGGGTGATGCTGTTTCAGCTTTACATGGTGGTGCTGGTGCTGTGGCTGGCGAAAATCTTTGAAAAAGAGCTGATCGCCCTGCAACAGCGCTGGCTGCCGCGGCTGACGCTGCTGCCGAAAGCGCTGGTGCTGATTACCCCGTTCCATCGTCTGCTTGAAACGCTGATGCTGGTGCTGGCGGTACTGCTTGGCGCGTATACCGGTTTTCTGCTGTCGGCGCTGAAGTCCTATCCGTTCCTTAATAACCCGATCCTGCCTGCGCTGTTCCTCTTTTCCGGGATCTCTTCCGGCGCGGCGGTGGCGCTGATGGCGATGGCGTTACGTCTGCGCAGCAACCCACACAGTACCGAAGCGCACTTTGTTCACCGTATGGAAACGCCGGTGGTGTGGCTGGAGATCTTCCTGCTGGCGGCGTTCTTCGTCGGCCTGGCGCTGGGCGATGACGGAAAAATGCGCGCGCTTTCCGCGGCGCTGGGCGGCGGATTCTGGAGCTGGTGGTTCTGGCTCGGCGTGGCGGGACTGGGGTTAATCGTGCCGATGCTGCTGAAGCGCTGGGCCAGTCGCAGCCCGACGTATTACGGCGTGCTGGCGGTTTGCGGCGCCAGTCTGACTGGCGTCCTGCTGCTGCGCTTTTTTATTCTTTATGCAGGACAGCTGACGGTTGCATAATCCAGGCGTCTTCCTTCCTGAAGCCGGTTTTCTGGCGCTGTTATTAAGCTTCGGGGTCAACCTGTTGACCCCGCTTGCCGTGCTGACGGGAATACGGCGGCGCTGGCAGGGGGTGATGCGGCTGGCAGCACTCGGCGTCTGGACGCAGTTTGCCCTGCTGCTGCTCGCCTTTTCTCTGCTGGTTTACGCCTTTCTGACCAGCGACTTTTCGGTGATTTACGTGGCGCAGCACAGCCACAGCCTGCTGTCGTCGGGACTTAAGCTGGCGGCGACGTGGGGCGGCCATGAAGGTTCGCTGCTGCTGTGGGTGCTGTTTCTTTCCGCCTGGAGCGCGCTGTTCGCCTGGCGCTCACGCCGCGAAGCTGACGCGCTGTTTCCGCTGACCCTCTGCGTTCTCTCGTTCATTACCGCGCTGCTGCTGCTGTTTGTGATGCTGTGGTCCGATCCGTTCGCCCGCATTTTCCCGCCCGCTATTGAGGGGCGGGACCTTAACCCGATGCTGCAACATCTGGGGCTGATTCTGCACCCGCCGCTGCTCTATCTCGGCTACGGCGGGCTGATGGTCGCGGCGGGCGTGGCGCTGGCCGCGCTGCTGAGCGGCGGGTTTACTCCCGGGGCAGCCTGGCTGTGCTGGCGCTGGGCGCTGCCTGGCTGGTGCGCGCTGACGCTCGGCATTATTCTCGGTTCCTGGTGGGCCTACTGCGAGCTGGGCTGGGGCGGTTGGTGGTTCTGGGACCCGGTGGAAAACGCCTCGTTACTACCCTGGCTGTCCGCCAGCGCGCTGCTGCACAGCCTGTATCTTTCCCGCCGGAAGGGGATCTTCAGGCACTGGTCGCTGCTGCTGGCGATTGCCACCCTGATTCTGTCGCTGCTGGGGACGCTGATCGTCCGTTCCGGCATCCTGATTTCCGTTCACGCCTTTGCGCTGGATAACGTGCGTGCCGTTCCGCTGTTTGCGCTGTTTACCCTACTGAGCCTGGCCGCGCTCGGACTGTACGCCTGGCGCGCCCGCGCCGGTGAACAGGCGGTGCGCTTCGCCGTCTGGTCGCGCGAAATGCTGATTCTGTCGGCGCTGCTGCTGTTTAGCGCGGTGCTGTTGATTGTGCTGATCGGCACGCTCTACCCGATGATTTACGGCCTGCTGGGGTGGGGACGGCTGTCGGTGGGCGCGCCCTATTTCAACCGCGCCACGCTGCCGTTCGGCCTGCTGATGCTGGGGGTTATCGTGCTGGCGACGATAAAAGGCCGGAAATCTTTGCGTCGCCAGCTTCCGGCGCTGATCGCCCATGTGGGGGTGCTGATTGCGGCAGCGGGAATTGTTCTTTCCGGCGTCAGTCGCCAGGAGATCAGCCTCAATCTGAGTCCGGGACAGCAGGTGGAACTGGCCGGATACACCTTCCGTTTTGATCGTCTTATGCTTGAGGCGAAAGGCAATTACACCACCGAGAAAGCGCAAATCTCGCTGTGGCAGGGGGATAAACGCATCGGCAGCCTGACGCCGGAACGGCGGTTTTACCCGGCGCGTCGCCAGCAGATGATGGAGCCGGGCATTCGCTGGAACCTTGTACACGACTGGTATGCGGTGATGGGCGAGAAAACCGGGCCGGAGCGTTACGCCATGCGGCTGTACGTGCAGAGCGGCGTGCGCTGGATCTGGGGCGGCGGCTTGTTGATGATCGTCGGGGCGTTGTTAAGCGGCTGGCGCGGGAGGAGAGAGGATGCTTAATGTGCCTGAATTTTTGCCGGATGGCGCTGCGCTTATCCAGCCTACAGAGAGAGAAACGTGTAGGCCGCCATCCGGTATGATGATCCTCTTGTTTACCCTTTTATTTATTTCGTTCACCGCCCGCGCCCAGGTGGTCGATACCTGGACGTTCGCCAGCCCGCAGCAGCAGGAGAAAGCGCTCGCGATTGCCAGCCAGCTGCGCTGCCCGCAGTGCCAGAACCAAAACCTACTGGAATCCAATGCGCCGGTGGCGGTCAGTATGCGCCATCAGGTCTACACGATGGTGGCGGAAGGCAAGGATGAGGCGGAAATCACCGCCTGGATGACGCAACGCTATGGCGACTTTGTGCGTTACAACCCGCCGCTGAACGAACAAACGCTGCCGCTGTGGGCGCTGCCGTGTCTGCTGCTGCTGCTGATAGCCGTCGTGATCTGGCGCGTCGCACGAGGTCAAAAAAAGGGGAGGGCGAACGATGACTCAGCCTGAACCGCTGCGCCCGCTGCCGGTAAAGCGACTGGCGGCTGCCGCGCTGCTGATGGCGATCGCCTGTTTCGGCGGGTATCTGCTGACGCCGAAATGGCAGGCGGCGCGCGACGAACAGCGGCGTCTGGCGGACCCGCTACGGGAGTTTAGCGAACCGCAAACGCCGCAGGCGCAACTGCTCGCCCTGCAAAAGCAGATCCGCGCCAATCCGCAGGATAGCGAAAAATGGGCGCTGCTCGGCGAGTATTATCTCTGGCGCAACGATTACGCCGACGCGCTGCTGGCCTATCGTCAGGCGCTGCGCATCCGCGGTGAGAATGCCGAACTTTACTCGGCGCTGGCGACGGTGCTTTACTATCAGGCCGGACAGCATATGACGCCGCCAGCCCGCGAGATGATTGATAAAGCGCTGGCGCTGGATGCCAGCGAGGTGACCGCGCTGATGCTGCTGGCGTCGGATGCGTTTATGCAGGCCGATTACCGGCAGGCGATGTTACTGTGGCAAAAAGTCCTTGATTTGAATTCGCCGCGGGTAAATCGTAGGCAGCTGATCGACTCAATCAACATGGCGAAACTTCTGCAAAACCGGTCGGAATGATTTGGTTTACTTATCGAATGTAGCGAACGCGCTGTATAAAAAATGCGCAAATGAACCGTCAGAACAAAATAATTCCAGAAAGTTATAATTCAAAAATATATCTGTGAAAATCTTTCCATAACAAATAGTTATTCATGATTATCACCATAAACTCGCGTTATTATGCATTATTTCAGCTAAATGCGCCGTTCTGAAAGGGTTGCACTGAATACCCCGCAAATGGTACTGATTATGCGCGTTAAAAAACTCTATTAACCAACGCAACACAAATCATACCCTTTCAGTATGTATCCATTCCCGCCTGTACGAGGGGTCTGGCGCTCCATTGAGGAAGTCCGCTGTTATGAAAAGTTTTAAGTTCAGCCTGGCCTGGCAGATTCTGATTGCCATGATATTGGGCATTTTATTGGGGAGTTACCTCCACTATCACAGTGACAGCCGTGAATGGCTGATAGCTAACCTGCTGTCGCCCGCAGGCGATATCTTTATCCATCTGATTAAAATGATCGTCGTGCCGATTGTTATCTCTACGCTGATTGTCGGTATTGCCGGCGTGGGCGATGCGAAACAGCTGGGGCGTATCGGCGCCAAAACCATTATTTATTTTGAAGTGATCACCACCATTGCCATCATTCTGGGCATTACGCTGGCGAATGTGTTTCAGCCTGGCGCCGGTATCGATATGTCGCAGCTGGCGACGGTGGATATTTCGAAGTACCAGAGCACGACGGCAGAGGTGCAGAGCCACGCGCATGGCCTGATGGGGACGATTCTGTCGTTGGTGCCGACCAACATCGTGGCGTCGATGGCGAAAGGCGATATGCTGCCGATCATCTTCTTCTCGGTGCTGTTCGGGCTGGGGCTGTCCTCGCTGCCGGCTACCCATCGTGAGCCGCTGGTAACGGTGTTCCGTTCAATCTCTGAAACCATGTTTAAAGTGACCCACATGGTGATGCGCTATGCGCCGATCGGGGTATTTGCGCTGATTGCCGTGACCGTCGCCAACTTTGGCTTTGCCTCGCTGTGGCCGCTGGCGAAGCTGGTGCTGCTGGTTCACTTCGCGATCCTGTTCTTTGCGCTGGTGGTGCTGGGGATTGTCGCCCGGCTGTGCGGCTTAAGCGTCTGGATCCTGATCCGCATCCTGAAAGACGAGCTGATTCTGGCATACTCTACCGCCAGCTCCGAGAGCGTGCTGCCGCGTATCATTGAGAAAATGGAAGCCTACGGCGCGCCAGCGTCGATTACCAGCTTCGTGGTGCCGACTGGTTATTCGTTCAACCTTGACGGTTCGACGCTGTACCAGAGCATTGCGGCGATCTTTATCGCCCAACTGTACGGCATCGACCTGTCGCTGTGGCAGGAGATCGTGCTGGTGCTGACGCTGATGGTGACCTCGAAGGGGATTGCCGGCGTGCCGGGCGTTTCGTTTGTGGTGCTGCTGGCGACGCTGGGAAGCGTTGGTATTCCGCTGGAAGGTCTGGCGTTTATCGCTGGCGTCGACCGTATTCTCGACATGGCGCGTACTGCGCTGAACGTGGTGGGGAATGCGCTGGCGGTGCTGGTTATCGCCAAGTGGGAACACAAGTTCGACCGCAAGAAAGCGCTGGCCTACGAGCGTGAAGTGCTGGGCAAATTCGACAAAACCGCCCAGTGATGGTTGACGCGTTGAGTGCCTGATGGCGCTACGCTTATCAGGCCTGCATTCGCTTTGTAGGCCTGATAAGACGCGTGAGCGTCGCTATCAGGCGCTCAGCGTTTACCCGTTGGTTAGCTTCTCAAACTCTTCGCAGCCGGTATCGAATCCTTCGGTACAGCTCAGATTCAGCCAGTGCAGCGCCTTCTGTTTGTTCTTCTCAATAAAGCCCTCCTCGCCGTTGAGGAACATCATTCCCGCCCAGTATTCGGAATAGCCGGTACGGGATATCGCGGAGCTGCGTTTGAAGTACCAGGTCGCCTTATCGTCGTCTCCCGGAATGCCGACGCCGTTGGCGTAAATCAGCCCAAGCAGCATTTGCGCATCAACCGCCACGTCGCTCTCCAGGTTTTGCGACGCGTTTTGCAGCAGGGAAATGGCCCGCGGATAGTCCGGCTTACCGGCCTGAGTGTTCACCAGGATCCGCGCCAGCGTGATTTCGCCCGCTTTACTGCCCGCCTGCGCGGCTTTTTCCGCCAGCGTTTTTGCTTCGGGGTAATCCAGGCTGACCGGATTGGTGATTTTGATCTGCGCCAGCAGCGCGCAGGCGTCCGCATCGCCGTTACTGGCCGATTTCTGCGCCCAGTATTCGGCTTTGCTCAAATCGCCGAAGCTGAACCAGCTTTCGGCGAGGAAATACTGCGCGCGTTTGTCGCCTGCCTCTGCGGCCTGCAAGTACTGGCTCCCCGGCTCAGGATCGGCGGCATGGGTAAAGGCGGTAATAAATAGCGTTAACGCTATAAGTCGTTTCATTTTGTATAGTTGGGTAGGTAGGGAAGAAACAGTATAAAGAGATTGTATGGATAAAAAAACAGCCTCCGCGAAGGAGGCTGCGGACGAGTATGACCTTGCCGGACAGCGGCCAGGCCTGCACGAACCCACTCTGTAGATACTGTTATCGCCTGCAAGCTTTTTTATTTTCCGCCTTACCGGATTGCAGGCATACCAGTCACAGCGCCGTCAGGCGCTGTTTTTTCATCCCTTCCACCATATTTTACGCTGCTACCGGATTATGCCGGGACGCATCGAACGGCACGCCTGACTTCAGAACACCGTACGCCACCTGCGCCAGCTTGCGCATCATCGCACCGATTATCACTTTCCCTTTTTTACCGTTCCCTGCCAGACGGTCACGGAACGCTCTTCCCCATTCCGTTTTACTTACCGCCACCATCGCAGGCATATACAGCGCCCTGCGAAGCGACGCATGTCCGGCTTTACTCATCCGGCTGGCCCTGTTCACACTGCTGCCTGATTCATACCGCCGCGGCGTCAGACCCGCAAAAGCGGCGAACTGCCTGGCATGGGTGAAGCGCTCCTTCAGACCGGTATAAGCCAGTAATACCGCGGACGTTTTCTCCCCGATGCCCGGGATACTTTCCAGCAGCTTCCTGCGGTGCTTCATATCCGGGTCATCATCCGTCAGGTCCTTTATCTGCTTTTCGATGCGCTTAAGTTCGGCATGAAGCCACAGCAGATGGGCGTCTATACTCGGACGCTGCACCTCACGCGCTGTCTCCAGGCGGTTCAGCTCCTGCGTGTGCATGTCCGTCAGCGACTGATGGCGCAGCACCAGAGCCCGCAGGGCCCGTTCAACCGGATGCGGGGCTTCCCACGCCGGAGGGCGCTTCTGACGACAGAACTCTGCCAGCATACGGGCATCCACTGCATCGGTTTTGCTGCGCAGACCTTCACTCTGTGCAAAGGCTTTACCCAGGGCGGGGTTGATGACGGAGACGGTGTAACCGGCATCACTGAGATGAGCGGCAACGTCTTCCATATACGTACTGGTGGCTTCCATGCAGATATGTGCCGGTGCCACGCGATGACCGCTGAGCCAGCGGAGAAGTTCGTCGTGGCCCTTCGGGGTGTTGGCAAATTTTTTGCTGCGGTGACGGCCATCAGGCCGCAACACATCGACATCCAGCTTAGCTTTAGAGACATCGATACCGATAAAATGAAGTTCCTGTTCCATAGTGAGACCAGCCTTGTGAATGCGGATTACCGGGAAAACCGGTCCATGATACTGTCCGGTTTGTCACTTGTGGAGAACGGCGGTCCGCTGCATAAATCTACGTCACAGGTTATTAGCCTGAGGCCTGATACGGCATGCGGACCGCATGGCAGAGAGAACTGGCCGGTTCTCCCTGCACTGAAGGGATAATACAAGGCCTGATAAGATGCGTCAGCATCGCCATCAGGCATTTTGCATACAGCAGCCTGATGGCGCTACGCTTATCAGACCTACCAGGTGGGCCTGATAAGCATCACCCCATTGCGCTTTCGCGCAGACGGGTTTTCAACTTGTTATACTCGTCAATCACATACTGCTCGGCGGCTCGCTGATCGGCGATCGGCTCGACGCGCACGGCGCAATACTTATACTCCGGCGTTTTGGTAATCGGGCTCAGGTTCTCGGTTACCAGCTCGTTACAGGCGCCAATCCACCACTGGTAGGTCATGTAAATCGCCCCTTTGTTCGGGCGATCGCTGACCTGCGCGCGGGTAATGATCTTGCCTTTGCGCGAGTGAACCCAGACCAGCGCTTCGTCTTCAATCCCCAGACGCGCGGCGTCGGCGGTGTTGATCTGCGCATAGCCCGGCTCGTCCGCCAGCGCCGCCAGCGCCGCGCAGTTACCGGTCATCGAGCGGCAGGAGTAGTGGCCGACTTCGCGCACCGTCGACAGCACCAGCGGGTACTCTTCGGTCAGCTTGTCGATCGGCGCGACCCAGTCGCAGGTGAAGAACTGCGCGAGGCCGTTCGGGGTATCAAATTTCTCTTTAAAGAGATAAGAGGTGCCCTGATCGGCGTCTGAGGTATCGCGGCACGGCCACTGGATATAACCCAGTTCGCCCATCTTCTCGTAAGTGGCGCCGTAGAAATCCGGGCACAGATGACGCAACTCGTCCCAGATCTCCTGGGTGTTGTTGTAGTGCATCGGGTAGCCCATCCGGGTGGCGATCTCGCTGATGATTTGCCAGTCCGTTTTCAGATCCCACTTCGGCTCAACCGCTTTGAAGAAGCGCTGGAAGCCACGGTCAGCGGCGGTAAAGACCCCTTCATGCTCGCCCCACGACGTTGACGGTAAAATCACATCCGCCGCCGACGCGGTTTTGGTCATAAAGATGTCCTGCACGATGACCAGCTCCAGATCCTCAAACGCTTTACGCACCGCAGACAGCTCGGCATCGGTCTGTAGCGGATCTTCGCCCATGATGTACGCCGCGCGCACTTCGCCATGCGCCGCACGGTGCGGCAGCTCGCTGATGCGGTAGCCGGTATGGGCCGGCAGGCTTTCCACGCCCCAGGCTTTGGCGAATTTCTCGCGGTTTTCCGGGAACTTGACGTACTGGTAGCCCGGATAGGTATCCGGCAGCGCGCCCATGTCGCACGCGCCCTGTACGTTGTTCTGCCCACGCACCGGGTTGACGCCGACGCTCGGCTTGCCGAGGTTTCCGGTCAGCATCGCGAGGCTGGTCAGCGAACGCACGGTTTCCACGCCCTGGTAGAACTGGGTGACGCCCATGCCCCACAGGATCGACGCGCTTTTCGCGCCAGCGTACATCCGCGCCGCCTGACGAATGTCCTGCGCGCTGACGCCGGTAATATCCTCAACGGACTCCGGCGTGTAGCCTTCGACAATCTTGCGGTACTCTTCAAAGCCTTCCGTACGCGAAGCGACGAACGCCTGGTCGTACAGATTTTCTTCAATAATGACATGCCCCATTGCATTCAACAGCGCGATGTTCGAGCCGTTTCTCAATGCGATGTGCATATCGGCAATGCGCGCGGTTTCAATTTTGCGCGGATCGCAGACAATAATTTTCGCTCCGTTACGCTTCGCGTTAATCACGTGATTCGCCACGATTGGGTGGGAATCCGCCGGGTTGTACCCGAAGATAAACACGAGATCGGTGTTATCAATTTCGTTAATCGCATTACTCATTGCGCCGTTACCGACCGACTGGTGCAGACCTGCAACCGATGGGCCGTGTCAGACGCGAGCGCAGCAGTCAACGTTATTGGTACCAATAACGGCGCGCGCGAATTTTTGCATGATGTAGTTGGTTTCATTCCCGGTGCCACGCGACGAGCCGGTCGTCTGGATGGCGTCAGGGCCGTATTTCGCTTTAATGGCGCTCAGGCGCTCGGCGACATAATTCAGCGCTTCATCCCAGGAAACAGATTCCAGTTTGCCGCCGCGCTGGCGACGAATCATGGGGGTTTTCAGGCGCGGGGTCAGGATCTGGGTATCGTTAATAAAATCCCAGCCATAATAGCCCTTCAGACACAGGGTACCCTGGTTGGTTTTCCCCTGCGCCGCCTCAGCCCGGACGATTTTGCCGTTATCGACCACCAGGTTGATTTTGCAACCTGATGCGCAATACGGGCAAACCGTGACGACTTTTTTCATCGGTCTCGCTCCAGTTAATCAAATCGCGCATACACGCTTCTCGCCCTGAGTATGCATCTTTTATGCCACATTTTAATTGGGGGCTTTCCCTGATATTACGGGCAAAATTTGGTCAAAACCCTGACGAAAAACAGGCTGTCGACAGTTTTGACGTGACGAAAAGGCAATAAGCGACGATAACCGACGTTGCGGAGCATCAGCCAAAACGACTTCGCGCCAGCGTGGCGGCGCCTTGCGCGCCGTTAAAGTCGGAGGAGGAGGCGGCAAAAAAGCGCACAGCCTGAAACGGCAACGGACGGCGCAGATATGTTTGGGTGCGAGTAATCAATTTTTCGCGTGGGAAATCAGGCATATCAATTACTCCGCCGCCGAGAATGACCGCGTCTGGATCAAAAAGGTTGATTGCGGTGGCGATGGCGCGGGCGGCGTTTTCGAGCAGCGTTTCGATAAACGGCTCCCGTCCGGCGTGGCGGAATAAATCGCCCAGTGCATATTCGCGCGGCTGTTGTTCATACCAGCGTTTTAAGGCGAGTCCGGAGCAGATTGTTTCCAGACACCCGGGATTGCCGCAGGCGCACCGATGCGTCATATCGCCGAGGGGAATATGGCCCAGTTCCCCTGCCACACCGTGCGCGCCGGTCCAGGGGGCGCCGTTCATCCACACAGCGAACCCCATACCGGTGCCCAGATAGGCGGCCAGAACCTGCTGTTGCGTGAGATGGTGTTCCGTTACGTCCCAGGAAAGCTGTAGATTGACGTCGCGGGAAAACTCTACCGGGCAGCGCAGCGCATCTTCCAGTTTACCGGCAAGTCCTGCGAACTCTTCTGGCTGCAAAGGCAGATTAGGCGTCGAGATGATGGTGCGTTTATCTTTGCCAACCAGCGCCGGAAAGCCGATGATCAGGCCGGAGCATCGCGCCTGAAATCGCGCGAGCTGTTCGCCGAGCAGGGCGGCGATACCCGCAACCACACCGGGAGCGATGACCTCTGCGGTGCGCTGTTTTGCGCAGTGCAGGACCTCACCGGTATGTGTTTGCAGACAAAAACGGATATGGGTTGCTCCCATATCCACGCCAGCCACCACGTTACGCTGTTTTTGCATGGGGAAGCGCCTCGTTTTTCGCCGCCAGAATTTGCGCGGTCATGATATTCCATGCCTTATCAATGTCCGCGGCATGGTTAAACAACCCGGAGGTGCCGACGATAAAGACATCCGCTCCGGCCGCCATCAGTTGCTGGTAGGTTAGCTGGTTACAGGAGCCATCCACCTCGATCTCATATTGCCATCCTTCCCGCTCGCGCCAGCGTTTTAGTTCGGCAATTTTATCTAACATCTCCGGAATAAACGGTTGGCCTGCGAAGCCGGGATCGACGGTCATCACCGTAATTTTATCGGCTTTGTGAATGTAATACTTCATCGTCTCAACCGGCGTTTCTGGGTTGAGGATCAGACCGACCTTCATGCCGTGGCGGCGAATTTCATCAATCAGGCGGAAGGCCTGGCCGTTGATGGTTTCAGGGTGCAGGGTGATGAAATCGGCTCCGGCCTGAGCAAGCTGGCTAATGTAGTCCTGGGGACGGGTGACCATCAGGTGGCAGTCCAGCGGAATGCTTGCCAGTTTCTTAACCTGGCTGACGAAAAAGGGCGATAGCGTCAGGTTCGGCACGAAATGGCCATCCATAATATCGATGTGAAAATAGTCTGCATGGCTGTCGATAAATTCAATCTGTTCTTTAAACTTCAGCAGGTCCATACACATGAGAGAGGGAGAAATTTTCATTATGAATTCCTTACTTACTGATAAGACGGTCGAGGGCGACAGCCGCGATAATTAGTCCACCCATTACCACCAGCTGGTAATAGGTTTGAACCTGCAGAATATTCAGGCCGTTGTTAATGGTGCCGATGATCAGGCCGCCAATGACCACCGAGAAGATGCGTCCCTTACCGCCGAAGAAGCTGGTGCCGCCAATGATGGCGCTGGCGATGGCATAGGTTTCAAAGCCCATTCCGGCCAGCGGTTCCGCCGCGCCCAGCCTCGCGGTGGAGACGACGCCTGCCAGTCCTGCGCAAATGCCGGAGATAATAAACACCACCAGGATGTGAAATTTGACGTCAATCCCGGAGTAGAACGCCGAATTTTTATTACCGCCAAGCGCGTAGATATTGCGCCCGAGTCTGAGGCGGGTCGTCAGGAACCAGAGGATGAGCGCAATAAGCAGCGAGAAGATCACGGGAACAGGAATGCCGATTACGCTGGCGGCAAAGAAATTGACGAAATCGAACGAAAAGCCATATACCGAGTTGGCGTCAGAAATCACCAGCGTGATACCGCGAAAAATAGCGTTAGTGCCGAGAGTGATAATAAAAGGATGCAAACCGGTCCAGTTGACCAGGCAACCGTTAATCGCTCCCAGCACGCCGCCAACCAGCACGCCGCCAATAATTGCGGCAAAAAAAGGATCGACGCCCGCCAGCATCAGTTTAGCGGTTACCATCCCGGAAAGCGCCAGAATAGCCCCGACGGAGAGGTCAATGCCCGCCACCAGAATGGCGAAGAACTCCCCCATACCGATCAGCACCGTCACGGAGCTTTGCACAAAAATCTGCGTGATATTGTTGGTGGTCAGAAAATATTCGGGTGACAGTGAGCCGAAGATCGCGACGATAATACCGAGGATAAAAAAGGTGCCATATTTATCCCAGAACAGCGGGAAGTTGAACGGCTTTTTCTCGCGCAATTCGCCTTTTACTCTTGTGGTAATGCCCATACCATAATCTCCTCTTCGCTCATGTCATCACGGTTTGTCAGGATTTGCGTCAGTCGTCCTTCGCAGAACACGGCGATGCGGTCGCAGACGGCGATAATTTCAGGAAGTTCAGATGAAACCATCAGGATGACTTTTCCTTCGTCCGCCAGTTGGCGCATCACTTTATAAATTTCGGCTTTGGCGCCAATGTCGATTCCCCTGGTGGGTTCATCGAAAATGATTACTTCCGGATGACAGCACAGCCATTTAGAGATAAGGACTTTTTGCTGATTGCCGCCGGAAAGCTCCGTGATGTTCTGGTTAACCGAGTGGCACTTTAACGCCAGGAGTTCGCGCTGCGCTTCGGCGGTACGCAACTCTTCGCTTTCATCCAGTAGACCCATCGCGCCTTTGTAGCCGCCTGTTTTCAGGCTGCGGCTGATGGCCATATTCTGCGCGATCGAAAAATTGGGGAAAAATCCGTTATCCCGGCGGCTTTCGGTGATGTAAGCCATGCCTTTTTTCACCGCATCCAGAGGCGAGCGGGGAGAGATATCTTTGCCGTTCAGGAGAATTTCGCCACCGGCGCGTTTATCCACCCCAAACAGACAATCCATCAGTTCGGTGCGCCCGGAGCCGACCAGCCCGGCAAACCCTAAGATTTCTCCACGGCTGACGCTAAAGGAGATATCGCGAACCTTTTTCCTGTCGCGGCTGGTGACGTTTTTCACCTCAAACACCGTATCGCGATCGATGTTACCGGTGCTCTCCTTCATGGTGTTAAAGCGGTTTTGTAGCTCGCGGCCCACCATCAGCCGGACGATATCGTCGTTTGACACATCACTTACCATCCCGCTGCATACGCTGCTGCCGTCTTTCATGACCGTATAGCGGTCGCAAATGCGGCGAATCTCCGCCAGTTTGTGCGAGATATAGACAATGGCGGCACCCTCTTTGCGCAGCTGATTCATAATCAGGAATAAATAGTCCACCTCTTTATTGGTCAGTGAAGAGGTGGGTTCATCCATGATCAGCACTTTGGCGTCGAGCATCAGGGTTTTGGCGATTTCCAGCATCTGCTTGTGACTAATTGATAAATTCGCCACTTTTTCATCTAAATCGACCTTTAAACCGACGCGCAATAGCATCATCGCCGCCCGTATACGCATCTCTTTCCAGTCGATAACGTTGACGCCGCAGACTTTTTTTGTCAGATGGCGACCAATATATAAATTCTCCAGCACCGTTAATTCATCAATAACGCTGAGCTCCTGGTAAATAATACCGATGCCGAGCTGGGCTGCTAATTTATGATCCAGCTTGTCATAACTGATATTATTAAGAGTAATGGTGCCTTTGGTCGGTTCATATATCCCCGACAAGATTTTCATCAACGTTGATTTACCGGCGCCATTCTCCCCTAATAAGGCATGTATTTCGTGAGGGTAAATCGTTAAATCAACCGCTTTTAATGCGTGAACCGGGCCAAAGGATTTGCCGATCCCCGCCATTGAAATATATGGCGTGACCATAATTAACCTCTCTGCACCAGACTTCGTGTTAATGCCTGATGGCGCTGCGCTTACCAGGCCTACATCCAGGCGGTAGGCCCTCCGGCATAATGACAGACTTACTTCGTGACCAGAATGGAATCCACCAGCCTGAATTCCGGCGTTTTATCCAGTGGGATGACTTTGCCGGTTTTTGCAGCAGCGACCATCAGTTTAAGGCCGGTCGCGCCGATATCTGCCGGATTCTGGGCGATGGTTGCGGTCATTTGCCCTGCTTCAACCATTTTACGCGCCTCCGGAATACCGTCCGTGCCGACGACCAGTACTTTGCTGGTTTTCCCGGCGTTTGCCACCGCCTGGGCAACGCCCATCGCCATGGTGTCGTTGGCGCAATATATCGCTTTAATATTCGGGTTGCGTTGCAGCACGTTGGTCGCGACATCAAGGGCTTTAATACGGTCCCAGTCTGCGGGCTGGCTTGCCACTAATTTGATTTGGCTTGCTTTTTTAAAGGATTCGGTGGCGCCATTACGCCGCGCTTCGCCGGACGCGTTTCCCGCCTTACCTTCAATAATCGCCACTTCGCCGCCTTCCGCGCCCAATTTTTCGATAATAAACGCTGCTCCTTTTGCGCCTACCGCCACGTTGTCAGTGGTGACAAATCCTTCAACGTTCCCGCCCGCTTTTTTCAGGTTATCCATATCGATTTTTTCATCAAGATTGACCAGATAGATCCCTTTTTTCCAGGCTCTGGCGACGGGCATTACCAGGTTAACGGAGGAGAGCGGCGCAAAGGCGATGCCTTTGTAATTTTTATTGCTGAGATCTTCAAAGAGCTGTAGCTGCGACTGGAAATCGCCTTCTGAAGGCGAGGCAAAAATATCAACGCTGACACCGGATTTTTTTGCTTCGTCTTCTATTCCTTTTTTCATATCCACCCAGAATGGATTGGATAACGTTTTTAATACCACAGCGTAATCGGCGGCGGCAAAAGCGCTGCCGGATAATATCAGGCCAATAGCTGCGCCGCTGAAAAATTTCAGATATTTATTCATGATAATATTCTCAGTGTAGTTTTCAGAGGATTAATCCCGCAGATGCGGGATTAACAATTTATTTCAGCGCGCCGGGAGAAAAGAAATCAACAATCGCGCCGGTTTTTTGCATATTCACGGTTGCCTGTTCAATATTAAGCTGGGCGACAGAAACAAAAAATGCGTCCAGCAGGGTCAGTTGTAATATCCGCGCCGAAGCGTTTCTGCCTAATAACGGCGTATCCGGCGCGGGCGAGCAAATAATAAAATCAGCTAATTTTGCAATCGGTGAATGATAGCTATGGGTGATGCAAATAATTTTTGCGCCATTCTTTTTCGCCAGTTCAACCGCGGCTTTAACATCACTGGTACGTCCGGAATGGGTGACCACCAGAACCACATCGCCTTCTTTAAGTAATGATGCTGACATCATCATAATATGGGCGTCCGGGTAGGTCTGGCAGCGTACGCCAATGCGCAAAAATTTATGCTGCATGTCTGCGCAGATCGCGTTAGAACCCCCCGCGCCGTAGAGATCGCGCTGCCTGGCCTGCGCGAAGAAGCGTGCCGCCCGGTGAATCTCATCCACGTTGACGATCGACTGGCCTTCGATAATGGTGCGCAAGGTGATGTTAAATACTTTATTCACCACATCCTGCGGCGCTTCATCAAAGGAGAGTTCTGCCGGGAGAACCTGCTCCGACTGGGAAAAATAGTCTTCCAGCGCGCTGCGCAGGTTGCGAAAGCCGCTAAATCCCAGCAGCTTCGATACCTTAACAATCATGGCCTCAGATACTGCTAACGCCTCTGCGACATCTTTAATTGCCGGGGCATTGCTGAGATTACCGGGCTTTAGCAACCACTCCACGATCCGGCTTTCATTCCCGGTCATCCCCTCCTGCTTCATACGCAGGTATGGCGCAAGACCGATCCCGTTGGGCAGTTCTGAATCAAACTCTGACTGACTCATTACGTTCTCTTGTCCTTAAAATGTAGACGCCACTATATCACCACAGCGGAAGCAGAAAAGATGTCGGTAACTTCACAAAATCAGTAATTTTATAAAGTTTTTGGTTTCGTGAAACTTTAGCGATGCAGGAAGAGCCTTTTTTAAATAATCCAAAATAAAACAGTATGTTAAGTTTGTTTCGGAAAAGGCGGGCATCTTTTACTTCAGCCAGGCGGCAATTTTAAGCTATTGCTTTGTCTGATTCAGGTATGTAGAACAGACCAAAAGCGCCGGAATTGGCGTTTTATTGGCCTTGATGGTTGTTTAAATCACAAAAAAATTTAACTTGTGAAGTGAGGCGGGTGGATATGAAAAAAATAGCTTTTGGCTGTGACCATGTTGGATACATTCTTAAAGAGGATATCCTGGACCACCTTATGCAGCGCGGTATAGAGGTGATTGATAAAGGCGCCTGGTCCGGTGAACGCACCGATTACCCCTTATATGCCAGTAAGGTTGCGCAGGCGGTCGTCAAAGGAGAGGCCGACGGCGGGATTCTGATTTGCGGTACGGGAGTGGGCATTTCGATTACGGCGAATAAATTTGCGGGGATCCGCGCTGTCGTCTGTAGCGAGCCCTATTCGGCGCAGCTTTCCCGTCAGCATAATGATACCAACGTACTCGCTTTTGGTTCCCGGGTGGTTGGGCTGGAACTGGCGAAAATGATCGTTGACGCCTGGCTGAATGCGGAATTCGAAGGGGGGCGCCATCAACAACGGGTGGAGGCGATAGCTGCGGCTGAGCGGAGATGAATTGAGATTCCTCCGCTACAGCTGCCATTAACCATTTATTAACGTAGAGCCAGTCCATCTGTGAGGCTGACGCTATGAAACGCTATCCGACGCTCTTTTTATTCGGCTTCCTGTCGCTGACCGCGATTCCAGCGCAGGCCGATATTATTGATGACGCCATCGGCAACATTCAGCAGGCGATTAACGATGCTTATCAGCAGGATAACGGTCGCGATTATGACGATGAGCGTGACGACGGCTGGCGCAGCGAAGTGAGCGACGATCGCCGCCGACAGTATGATGACCGTCGCCGTCAGTTTGAGGACCGGCGTCGTCAACTGGACGAACGCCAGCGCCAGCTTGACCGCGAGCGCCGTCAGCTTGACGACGAAGAGCGCAGAATGGAAGAGGATTACGCGCGCTGACAGTATCCATCGTAGCCGCTTCCTGCTCATACTCAGGCGCGGACCGCCATGGCTTTTTAATTAAGAATCTGACAGAGTCTCCTCTGTTTACAGCGCTGGTACGCTATGCAATTATCTTTGCTACCTGTAGGGATGAGGTGGCATTGTTATGGATAATTTTCCGCAACGCGGGTATGCGTTGCTGCGTAATGTTGTTAAGCGAAAAACTCTCCTCGCGATATTGATTATTTTGTGCGGCGGCTACAGTTCATCTGTGTTTGCTAATAAAAATTCTCTTTCTCTGACCTGCAATACCCTTAGCCATGTTTATGCCAGTTATAAAACAGGTTTTTCCGACCTGGGTAAAAATGTTGAAGAGTTAGCTTCACTTTCATTTGAGAAACGGGTCGACATCTTTCAGGATTATTTCGTCAGGAAAGAGTTTGATGAGTATGACTGCGATGGCGGCCTGGATGAAGTCTACGATGGAATAGAGCAATCTCTGCAAAGCGCGACGCAATATGAAAGTGAAGACGAGGCGAAAGAAAGCGTACTCTACGCGCTTTCCTTGCCTGATGCCTGCCTCGCCTACAGAGAGGTTTACAGGCAGCGTATTTCCACAAAGCTGGCGGAGGTGGAACGTCTGCTTCCTGAGATGTTGTCTTTTATCGACGTTCTCATGGTTAAAATGAGATCTAACCAGACCCGTGCAACGTTAAACGAGTATTGTCATTTTGCCAGGAAAACCTGGGAACAGGATCCTGATATCACCAGAGAAGCCTATCGGGACAGTACGCGTATTTATAAACTTTCTCCCTTTTGTGAAAAACAATTCGCGAAGTTTGAAGACAGGGTATTCAACAAGTCAGGTCCCCGGGAAAAAGACAAGCGTCTTGATGGAATGGCGGTAACGATTTTACGCGGTATGCCGGTTTTCGATTTTACCGCGTCAGGTTTAATGGAAAGAAGAGCATGGCTGGCGTTACTGTATAAGGGCAGGGAAGAACAGATGGATCATGCCTGTCATTATCAACGTTTAATCCGCTAAATAGCCCGTCTTTCTGGCGGTGAATGTGCTGTATTTCTCTTAAACGGTGAGAACAGAGATGGCCATCAATAATAGTGAAAAGAGAACGTTGATACTTTACGTTGCTGTCGTGATACTCAGCGGATATGGGTTGCATGACTTTTCGCCCGTGGTATCGGGAACGCTGGTTGCCCTTATTACCGCGGCGCGGGGATTCCAGGTGATTAAATCAGGCATACCCGCCCGCATCATTTTTTGCCTGCTGTTGGGCTGTTCGGTGGCGTTAATTCACACTGGCTGGCAGCAATACGGCTGGGTGCCCGGTATTTTCATTATTTTCGCGGTCATGCTGTGCTTAACGTTCTGGGCGCCGGAGCAAAGTGAGCAGGAGGCCACTGCTGAGACGTTGATACCTGCAGAAAAGGAGCGGCGGGCGTGGCAAAAGCAGCCGGGTTTCACTCTTCGGCAACTGGACAGCCCTTATAGTTTCTTTTCGCCCGCCGGTACGCGCAGAAATGGCATTGTCGCGTATCGTCTCCCTGATATCGTGAATTATCCTTCAGCGAACGACCACGATTGTGACGCCTGGCGCTTTGCTTTTATTGAACGAAGCCTTGCTGTTCTTCCTGGCGGCGGCTACGTTACGCCTGTCATATCCGGTGATGTCAATACCGACCAGATATTTGACTGGGGAATATATGCCTTCAGGAAAGTAACGGGGAAACATTATGGTCTGCGCTATAAACATGCCTGCGTGGAGTTTCCAGCCGGTTGGCTGAACAGCATTGCCGTAGTAGAAAATACCTGTCGCGGCTCTGACTGGCACACGCTGCTTTTTTGCTCAGCGGGCAGTGCGGTGGAGCTTGATTTTTCCGGCACAAACATCAGCCCTGAAAAGCTCTATGCGTTTGCCGTTTTGCTGTCAGACGCATGGGGTGTGCGCCTGACGCTGCGATATGCGAACCACAACTGATCGCCCCCGGCAACATGACGGCAGGCGCAAGAAATCAGTTCTTTTTCACAAACTCGGATTTCAGCTTCATCGGGCCAAAGCCGTCGATTTTGCAATCGATGTTGTGGTCGCCTTCCACCAGACGGATATTTTTCACTTTGGTGCCGATCTTGAGCATGGAAGAGCTGCCTTTCACCTTCAGGTCTTTAACAACGGTCACGCTGTCGCCATCGGCCAGCAGGTTGCCGTTGGCATCTTTCACAATCAGTTCGTCGCTCTCCTGCGCTGGATCCGCATCGTTCCATTCGTGCGCGCACTCCGGACAGATGTACATGCCGTTATCTTCGTAGGTGTATTCAGAATTGCATTGTGGGCAGACAGGTAATGACATGGTGTGTTCCTCAAACGTCAGCAGGGCCAAAAGCCCAAAAAATATGGCAGATTGCCGAAAAAGGCGGCAATTATACACAAAATCCCCAATGTTGTCGGGTCTACTGGCGTTTAAAAATTGGATGACGAAATCAGACGAGACGAAAGAGGGAAAACGTGCGTGGTCGTTAATCGCCCCCTCCCACGGAGAGGAGGGGGCTGAAAGTGAAGGTTAGTGATTCAAAGATTGCGCGGTTTTCTCCTCCGCACCGATCGGCGCCGGAACATTGCCGAAGCGTCTGGCGTACAGCGCGGTAATAATCGGCACCAGAATGGCGGTGACAATCACGCTGGCGGCCACCAGCGCCGTTGCGGAGGCCGCGACCGGTTCAAACGCCGGGTTGATCTGCGCGATAATCACCGGGTTAGCCACCGCAGCGCCCGCCGCAGAAGAGGCCGCCACCCCCGCCGTACCGTTACCGCCGCCGATCACGCGGTCGGCGATAATCAGCGGAATACCGGTGATAATAATTACCGCCACACCCAGCAGAATACCCAGCAGGCCGGTATCGACGATAACGCTCAGGTTAATAGTGTTACCCAGCGCGAAGCCGAAGAACGGGATCAGCACCGGCGTCGCCTTGCTGAAGAATGCGCGCAGATCGTGGTCGAGGTTGCCCAGCGTAAAGCCAATCAGGAACGGCAATACCGCGCCGATGAAGTGATGCGGCTCGAAAGAGGCAAGGCCAGCGGTACCGAGGATCACCATTGTCATCAGCGGACCGGACTCCAGCGACATCAGAACGAACGCGCCGGACTCCTCTTTGGTGCCGTACTGGTTCATCAGGCTGGCGTACAGGCCGCCGTTGGTCATATCCATCGCGGAGACAATCGCCAGCACCGACAGGCCGGCAAAGAAACCGGTCTGAATGCCGGTATCCGGAATAAACGAGGCGGCGATCATGGCCACTACCCACGCCACGGCAATTTTGGTAATCACCAGCGTACCGGATTTACGTAATACCGTACCGGTGGCGCGTAAATCTATCGACGCACCGATACAAAAGAACCAGACGGCGAGAATCGGCACCGTGCCGCTAATCATGCCTTTCGTAAACGAACCAAAATACGCGCCCGTTTCCGGCGCCAGGGTATTTAAAATTGCGCCAAGCAGCAATGGAATCAACATCATCCCACCAGGGATGCGTTCAATAGTGGCTTTAATTTTCATAAACATCCTCACTTCTCGTTCGCAGAATGCGCGAACAAGGCGGCAAAAGGTATTGAAATTCAGTTTGTTATATTGAAAAGACAGGCAGGGGAAGCTGCGTTTTCTTTTCGTGGTACGTAACGATTGCGCCAGCTGTCAGCGGCTTTCGCGCCCCGGTGGTGTTACCTCGTCTCTTATCTTGCATTCATTGGAATATTGATTCAATCAAAACGAAACAGTGTTTTAGTTATCTTTGTCACATAATTAATCTAAACATTCGCACGAACTTTGCTTATTCAAAATAAGCGTAAAGAAGTTGTAAAAAAGCGCGGAAAATTTACATAGCAGGGGAATAGTGACCGCGGTGATTTTTCAGCAGGGAATAAGGATTTACCCAGAGCAGAGAGAGTAAAAAATGTGAACCTGTTACTGAGAAAAAGGGTCTGAGAATCACCTTATTTACGTTGTTTGACGGAATGCGCACATATATGTGAAGTTGATCACAAATTTAAACACTGGTAGGGTAAAGAGGTTATTAACCGCCCAATTCAGGCGTCAACAGGTTCGGTTGTACGACCCTTAACCGGTCTGTGTAAGTAAACCTGCTACGCTTGTTAAAGGAATTGCGCCCGCGCGATTCCAGCGCTCGACGGTGACGTTCGCGCAGGTTGCGCCAATGAACGCGGTATGCAGCGAGACAGGGCTTAGTCTATGAGGACAGCTATGCTGAAAAGGAAAAAAGTAAAACCGATTACGCTTCGCGACGTCACCATTATTGACGATGGTAAACTGCGCAAAGCCATTACCGCCGCTTCGCTGGGTAACGCGATGGAGTGGTTCGATTTTGGCGTCTACGGCTTCGTTGCCTACGCATTAGGTAAAGTCTTCTTCCCGGGGGCAGACCCCAGCGTGCAGATGATTGCCGCACTTGCCACCTTCTCCGTTCCCTTTCTGATTCGCCCGCTCGGTGGTTTGTTCTTCGGTATGCTCGGCGACAAATATGGTCGTCAGAAGATTCTGGCTATCACCATTGTCATTATGTCGATCAGTACGTTTTGTATCGGTCTGATCCCCTCCTATGCCTCGATAGGCATCTGGGCGCCGATCCTGCTGCTGCTGTGTAAGATAGCGCAGGGCTTTTCGGTGGGCGGCGAGTACACCGGCGCGTCGATCTTTGTCGCCGAGTATTCGCCTGACCGTAAGCGCGGCTTTATGGGCAGCTGGCTGGACTTTGGCTCGATTGCCGGGTTTGTGCTGGGCGCGGGCGTGGTGGTGCTGATCTCCACGGTCGTCGGCGAACAGAACTTCCTTGACTGGGGCTGGCGTATTCCGTTCTTTATCGCCCTGCCGTTAGGGATTATCGGGCTTTACCTGCGCCATGCGCTGGAAGAGACTCCGGCGTTCCAGCAGCATGTCGAAAAACTGGAACAGGGCGACCGCGAAGGGCTACAGGACGGGCCGAAAGTCTCCTTTAAAGAGATTGCGACGAAGCACTGGCGCAGCCTGCTGGCCTGTATCGGCCTGGTGATCGCCACCAACGTCACCTACTACATGCTGTTGACCTATATGCCGAGTTATCTGTCGCATAACCTGCACTACTCGGAAGATCACGGCGTGCTGATTATTATCGCCATTATGATCGGGATGCTGTTTGTCCAGCCGGTGATGGGGCTGCTGAGCGACCGCTTTGGCCGTCGACCGTTTGTGATTTTAGGCAGTATCGCGCTGTTTGTGCTGGCGATCCCGGCCTTTATCCTGATTAACAGCAACGTTATCGGCCTGATTTTCGCCGGTCTGCTGATGCTGGCGGTGATCCTGAACTGCTTCACCGGGGTTATGGCCTCCACGCTGCCGGCGATGTTCCCGACGCACATTCGTTACAGCGCGCTGGCGGCGGCATTTAATATCTCGGTGCTGATCGCCGGTCTGACGCCGACGCTGGCCGCCTGGCTGGTGGAAAGCTCGCGGGATCTGATGATGCCCGCCTATTACCTGATGGTGATTGCGGTGATTGGTCTTATTACCGGTATGACCATGAAAGAGACGGCGAACCGTCCGCTGAAAGGGGCGACGCCTGCCGCTTCCGATATTCAGGAAGCCAAAGAAATTCTTGGCGAGCACTACGATAACATCGAGCAGAAGATCGACAATATCGATCAGGAAATTGCCGACCTCCAGGAGAAGCGTTCGCGTCTGGTTCAGCAGCATCCGCGCATTGATGAGTAGGCCGGATAAAGCGTAAGCCGCCATCCGGCAGGTATTGCCTGATGGCGCTGCGCTTATCAGGCCTACAGATTTACCAGGCCTACGGGTGCCGACCTCCAGGAGAAGCGTTCGATGAGTAGGCCGGATAAGGCGTAAGCCGCCATCCGGCAGGGCGCCTTAAGGTTTACTTAATCTCACGCGGGCATACTCTTCTCTGTTTTCCGGAGGAGAGTGTGATGAAAAAACGTATCTGTGAAAGTCTGACAACAATATTCAGCGTTCTGGTGGTCAGCAGCTTCCTGTACATCTGGGTGACCACCTACTAAACCTTCTCCAGCACCACCGACGCGCGGGTGCCCGTGGCGTCGGCGCGGTTTTGCAGAAAGAACTGTCCGCGATGCAGCTGCGTGATGCGGCTGACAATGCTTAATCCCAGCCCGATGCCGCCAAAACGGCTGTCCATGCGCACAAAGGCTTTGCTTAATTCGCCGCACTTGCTCTCATCAATCCCCGGCCCCTGATCCTCAACTCCCATCACCGCCTGCTTCTCTGCGCATAACGTGATACTTATCGTCGTCCCCTGCGGGCTGTAGCGGTGGGCGTTTTCCACCAGATTGCGCAGCAGCATACGCAACAGCGTGGCGTCACCTTTGACCATTACTTCATCGCACGCTTGCGGCAGCAGCAACGTCTGCTCGCGCTGCCTGAGCATCGCGCTCAGCTCATCCCGGGAGGGCAGAATCACATCCTCCAGCAGCCGGACCTGCTGATAATTTCCCGATGAGAATGACTGGCCGACGCGGGCGAGCTGCAACAGCTGCGAGACGCTGTCCATCATCTGGTCCAGCCGCGCCACCAGCGGCGCGACGTCGATATTGTGCGCCTTTGACAGCAGTTCCAGGTGCAGGCGCACCCCGGCCAGCGGCGTGCGCAGTTCGTGCGCCACGTCGGCGGTAAACAGCCGTTCGTTTTCGAGGGTCGTGGTCAGCCGGTGCACCAGCTGATTGAGCGCGGAAACCACCGCTTCTATTTCGAGTGTTGAGCTACGGATGTCGACAGGCGTCAGGTTATCCGCCGTGCGGGTCTCCAGCTCCTTTTGCAGAGTGGCGAGCGGACGGGTAATGCGCCGCACCGCCTGATAACAAATCAGCAGCGTCAGGCTGACCATAAACACGCCGGGGACAATCAGGCTGGCGACCGCCTCGCGGATTTCATGCATAATGTGGCGGTCGTTGTTACGGTTATCCCGCAGCGCCTGTTCAAAAAGCTGAATCTGTTCGGTGCTTTCGTGCCAGAGCCAGAAGGTGCTGATAAGCTGGAAAACCAGCAGAATCAGGCCGATAGTCAACATCAGCCTCTGGCGCAGGGTCATGGGGCGGTGCAGAAAACGCGTCAGCTTCAATTAGCTTTCCTCCGTTGCGGTCGCCACCAGCATATAGCCAAAGCCGCGCACGGTGCGAATACGCGACTTGCCGACCTTGTCGCGCAGATTATGAATATGCACTTCCAGGGTGTTGGTGGAAGGTTCGTTGTCCCAGTTATAAATGTCGTTATAGAGAATTTCCCGATGCACCGGGCTACCGGCCTTCAGCATCAGCCTTGAGAGCAGGGCGTACTCTTTTGGCGTGAGCACCAGCTCTTCACCCGCTTTCCACACCTGCCGACGTCCCATATTGAGGGTCAAATCGCCGACCGTCAGTTCGCTTTCGCCCTGATTATGATGGCGGCGCAGCAGCGCGCGGATGCGGGCGTGCAGCTCCTCCAGCGCGAAGGGTTTTACCAGATAGTCGTCGGCGCCGACGTCCAGCCCGGAAATTTTGTCGGTAAGGGTGTCGCGGGCGGTCAGGATCAGCACCGGCAGGGTATATTTTTTCTGCCGGATACGCGCCAGGAAGTGCAGGCCGTCTTCATCCGGCAGGCCGAGGTCCAGCACCACCAGACTGTAGTGGCCGCTCTCCAGACATTGCTCCGCCGCGCGGGCGGTAGAGACGCCGTCGCAGGCGTACCCTTCCGTTTGCGCCGCCAGGATCAGTCCCTGCAACAACAGCGTATCGTCTTCCACAATCAATATTTTCATTCAGCGATTCTCCTGCAAGGCCGCAGGATGTCATCAGCGGCCCGGTACTGCGTGGTCTGCACGCCGGTCAGTCCCAGCATGGTTGAAAAAAGGTTGTCCTGCGAGTAATCCTGCGTGCGCGCCAGCTGTTGCAGGCAGTCCGCATTTACGCCGTAGCGCTGCTGATAATCCGGCGACAGCCACAGCAGCATCGGCACCTGTTTTTGCGTCTGTGGCGCAATGGCGTAAGGCAGGCCGTGCAGATAAACGCCATCTTCCCCCAGCGACTCGCCGTGGTCGGAAAGATAGACCAGGCTGGTGGTGAACCTGTCCTGGTGCGCTTTCAGGATATTAATTGCTTTATCAATAATATAGTCGACATAGCGCACGGTATTATCATAAGTATTCACCAGCTGCTGCTGTGAGCAGGTCTGGATTTCGTTGCTGTCGCAGGTTGGGGTAAATTGCCTGAACTGCGGCGGGTAGCGGTTGTAGTAGGTCGGACCGTGGCTGCCGATGGTGTGCAGCACAATCACCCCGTCGCCCTGCAAATGGCTGATGTACTCCTCCAGACCGTGGAACAGCACCTCGTCATAGCATTCGCCGTCAATACACTGTCCCTTCAGATTGAGGGCGGTGACGTTCTGGTGCGGCACGCGATCGCACGCGCCTTTGCAGCCGCCGTCGTTGTCGTTCCACAGCACGTTTATGCCCGCGCGCTGAATAATATCCAGCAGGCCTTCCTGATGGTGCGCCAGCTCCGCGTCATAATGCTTGCGTGGCATTCCGGAGAACATGCAGGGGACGGAGACGGCGGTGGCGGTGCCGCAGGAGGTGGTATGCGCGAAATAGATCACATTATCCTGCGCCAGCCGCGGGTTGGTTTCCCGCGGGTAGCCCCCAAGAGAGAAATTGGCCGCCCGCGAGGTTTCGCCGACGATGAGAATGGTCAGGTTTTTGCGCTCACCCGCCGCCATATGCGGGTTGCGATGGGCGTCTTCGCCAATGCGCACCAGCGGCAGATTCGCCAGCCTTTCGTGCGAGTACCACGACCACGAGGCTACCAGGCTGTTCGAGGGGCTGAGCGCCTTCACCAGCTGTTTATTATTACGAAACAGCGAGGCGTAATCCTTATAAAAGCAGGCGGCGACCAGCGCTATCAGCAATACGGAAGCGATGATGCTGACGCTGCGCCACAGTACGCCGCGCAGCGCGGATGAAGCCGGTTTGATTTTAATCCAGCAGGCGATAACGGCGGCGGCGATCCCGCTCAGGCCGAGCGTGAGCGCCATCTGCGGCGTGAGCAGGGCGAACGTTTCGGCGGGGGTGGTATCCATCATATTGGCGATCATTGAGCGATCGATAATGATGCCGTAGGTCAGAATGAAATACTGCGCCGCTGCGCCCGCCAGAATAAACAGACAGGCCAGCGGCCTGTGCAGCCAGAGAAACGAGGCCAGCGACAGAACGATATTGATCGCGCTAAACGCTACCAGCGGCATCGACAGAAAGACCAGCACGTTGCGCAGGGAGTCCAGCGGCAGATCCTGTATGAGCTGCTGATAAAAGGCGATATTCAGGCCAACGGCAAGATAAAACGAAACCAGCAGCAGCCAGGCGAGCAGTCTGAGAGAGGGTCTTTTGAACAGGCGCTTTAACATGGTGGTGAAGTCCATCAACGAAGTCGCGCCGATCTTCGCAGAGTAAAATTAAGCCAACCTTAAGAACTTAAGGTTGGCTTGTGCAGGGAGGCCGGGATTACTTCGCGCAGTTAGCGCACTGTTTGCTGACGATTTGCTGGAAGAAGTCGTTGCCTTTGTCATCCACAAGGATAAACGCCGGGAAGTCTTCCACTTCGATTTTCCAGATCGCTTCCATACCCAGTTCCGGATACTCCACGCACTCCAGATGTTTGATGCTCTGCTGCGCCAGTACCGCCGCCGGGCCGCCGATGCTGCCCAGATAGAAACCGCCGTGTTTGTGGCAGGCGTCGGTCACCTGTTGGCTGCGGTTGCCCTTTGCCAGCATGATCATGCTGCCGCCGTGAGACTGTAGCAGATCGACGTAAGAGTCCATGCGGCCTGCGGTGGTCGGGCCTAACGAACCGGACGGATAGCCCGCCGGGGTTTTCGCCGGTCCGGCATAGTAGATTGGGTGATCTTTGATGTACTGCGGCAGCCCTTCGCCGGACTCGATGCGCTCTTTCAGCTTCGCGTGGGCAATGTCGCGACCCACGATAATGGTCCCGGTCAGCGACAGGCGCGTGGAGACCGGATACTGCGAAAGCTGGGCTAAGATCTCTTTCATCGGACGGTTGAGGTCTACCTTCACCACGTCGCCTTCGCCTGCCTGACGCAGGGCTTCTGGAATGTAGCGGCCCGGATTGTGCTCCAGTTTTTCGATCCAGATCCCTTCGCGGTTGATCTTCGCCTTAATGTTACGATCGGCGGAGCAGGAGACGCCCATCCCTACCGGGCAGGACGCGCCGTGGCGCGGCAGACGGATCACGCGGATATCATGGGCGAAATATTTGCCGCCGAACTGCGCGCCGAGGCCCAGTTTTTGCGCTTCCGCCAGCAGTTCCTGCTCCAGCTGCGTATCGCGGAATGCCTGGCCGTGCTCGTTGCCTTCGGTTGGCAGACCGTCGTAATAGTGCGTACTGGCGAGCTTGACGGTTTTCAGCGTACTTTCCGCTGAGGTGCCGCCAATCACAAAGGCGATATGGTACGGCGGGCAGGCCGCGGTGCCGAGCGTGCGCATCTTCTCAACGAGGAAGTTTTTCAGCTTGCCGGGGGTGAGCAGCGCTTTGGTTTCCTGGTAAAGATAGGTTTTGTTTGCGGAACCGCCGCCCTTCGCTACGCAGAGGAATTTGTACTCGTCGCCGTCGACGGAATACAGGTCGATCTGCGCCGGCAGGTTGGTGCCGGTGTTCACTTCCTTGTACATATCCAGTGCCGCGTTCTGCGAGTAGCGCAGGTTGTCCTCAATATAGGTGTTATATACGCCGCGGGACAGGGCCGCTTCGTCACCGCCGCCGGTCCAGACGCGCTGCCCTTTTTTACCGACGATAATCGCGGTGCCGGTATCCTGGCAGGTCGGCAGAATGCCTTTGGCGGCGATTTCGGAGTTTCTCAGGAACTGCAGGGCGACGTATTTGTCGTTTTCGCTGGCTTCGGGGTCGTGGAGAATGGAGGTGACTTGTTGCTGATGTTCAGGGCGGAGCAGGAAAGAGGCGTCGTGGAAGGCTTGCTGCGCCAGCAGCGTCAGGGCCTGCGGCTCGACCTTCAGGATGGATTCTCCTTCGAACTCGCTCACGCTGACGTAGTCGGAGGTGAGCAGGTAATACTCTGTTTTGTCTTCCCCCATCGGGAAAGGCGCCTGATAAAAGAACTCTTTATTTGACATGTGCTTCCAGCCTGTTGATTTTTCTGAATATTATAAGTGGCGTGCCGCCCGGCGACGAGCGGCACGCGGGATGCCTTTACAGGAATCCGTACATGGCGGCGAAGATCCAGCCAAACACGCAGGATACGCTTACGCCAATCAACCCCGGCAGAATAAAGCTGTGGTTAATGACGAAGCGACCAATGTGGGTGGTGCCGGAGCGGTCGAACTGAATCGCCGCCAGATCGCTCGGGTAGGTCGGCAGAATATAGTAGCCGTAGCACGCCGGCGCGGACGCCACGATATACGCCGGATCGACGCCGATGGCCAGCGCCAGTGGGACCACTGCCGCCAGCGCCGCGGCCTGCGAGTTAACAAACTTGGAAACCAGCAGCAGCACGATCGCGTAGGCCCACGGATACTCTTTCACCATGTTGCCCAGCACGCCTTCGATCTCAGACAGATGCGCGCCGAACATTGTTTCCGCCATCCAGGCGATACCGTATACCGCCACAATGGCGATCATACCTGAGCGGAAGACCTCGTTTTTTGAGATAGACGCGGGATTGGTTTTGGTCAGGATAATAATTAACGCGCCGGTCAGCAGCATAAACATCTGAATGACCAGAACCATCGACAGCGGTTTACCGTTAAAGACCGGACGCAGTTCAGAGAAGGCGCCCAGCAGCGCGACGACGGCAATAGCCGCGAGGAAGATCCACATCGCCAGCCAGTTGCTCTTCGGCAGCTTTTTGTCCAGTAGCGTCGCGGTGTCGCCATAGACGTAGTGATGGTTTTCCGGAACGGAGATGAACTTCTGGAACGCTTCGTCTTTATCCAGATCTTTACCGCGGAACCAGCTGAAAATACCGATCGCCAGGATACCCAGCAGTGTGGACGGTATGGTGATGGAGAGCAGGTCGAGGAACTCGAGGTGTCTGCCGTTGAAGGTAAAGTTGCCCAGCATGGCGACCAGCGAGACGACCGCTACGGAAACCGGGCTGGCGATAATCCCCATCTGCGCGCCGATAGAGCTGGCGGCCATCGGACGTTCCGGACGAATGTTGTTTTTAATCGCCACGTCGTAGATGATCGGCAGGATGGTGTACACCACGTGGCCCGTACCGCAGAGGATTGTCAGCGTACAGGTCACGAACGGCGCGACGATGGAGACATATTTCGGGTTGCGGCGCAGCATTTTTTCGGCGATCTGCAGCATCACGTCCAGACCCCCGGAGGCCTGTAGCGTTGCCGAGGCCGCGACCACCGCGATGATGACCAGCATAACGTCAACCGGCGGTTTACCCGGCTGGAGGTGGAAAACGAAAACCAGAATGACCAGGCCGATACCGCCTAACAGACCCAGCGCGATACCGCCTTTCCTGGCGCCATAAAACAAACATATTAATATTATGATAAGTTGTATACTAAATAGCATTTATTTACCCTCGCGAAAAACAATCAATTTTGATAAATAGATCACAGCCATGTTCTGTTTTTTGTGAATTGGGTGCAGAGCCTGGCGAATATGCGTTTCGTTTAAAAGCGTGATTAATTTGTGAACATTGAATAAGAATTTTCATTGCGCGCAGAGAAATTCTTATCGACTAATTTGATGTTTTCAGGAAGCCGCGCTCCCTGGCGATGGGCAGGTTTGAAAAAGGAAGGCAGAAGCCGTCCTGGCGCTTCTTTTTCTATTGTATTGAAATAGATGAACATCTTTTCTGCTCACAAAATGCGCTTGTCCCTGAGTCGCGGCATGAACGCCTTTGCCGCTGTTTATATTTTTTATCTGTCCGTCGATATTTCCAGACTACTCCTTTTTGGTTAAAAATACAGACTCCATCAGTCAGTTAATACTTTATTAACTTTTGTTAGCGTTTTTGAAATTAAAAACAATGTGACGCCCGGCAATAATAACCCAGAGGACGCGAAGGTGGATAGTTAATATATTTGATCTGGCACAATTTACGAATTTTCTCGCGCCGGCCGCAACGTTATTAATTTTTCATTATTGTAATAATTGTTACCAATATATAACGAAATAATCCGCAGCAGCGCCGTTGGCGTCTACTGACAATATTGCTTAAGTAAAGAATAATGTTCAGCCTGAATACGGTAGCGGTATACCGGACGTCCCGTTACGCCATAATGGATGCTGGTAAACAGAATATGACAGTTAACCAGCCAGATAAGGTATTTACGACAGGAGACGCGGGAGATATTCACCGCATTCGCCAGTTCATCGGTGGAAAACTCATAGTCCTGATGGGCGTCAATCCACTGGCACAGCGTGCGCAGCGTTTGCGGCGTTAAGCCTTTCGGCAGGCGACGGGCGTCCTGCTCGTGGGAAGCGCTGCCGTGAATCAGCTGGTCAAGCTCAGACTGTTCATAATACTGGTGCTTATCCATGTCCCGTTTCTTTTGCAGCCAGCCGGTGAGCGCTTCTGCAAAGCGCGACGCCTGGAACGGCTTGATCAAGTAGTCAACGACACCGTAGTGCAGGGAGTCCTTGATGGTGGCGGCGTCGGCAGCAGAGGAGATCACGATCACGTCGCTTTTACAGCCGGCCGCGTGCAGCTGCGGCAGCAGATCCAGTCCACTCTCTTTTTGCAGATAAATATCCAGCAAAATCAGATCGATGTGCGTATCGCTCTCGAAAATAACCTCTTTGGCCTGGGTAAGCGTAGAGGCGGTGCCACAGCACTGAAAACCGGGGATCTGCGCGACATAGCGGCGATTTAACTCCGCGACCATCGCATCGTCATCGATAATAAAGACATTGATCATGTGCTGGCCCTCTCCCCATCCCAGGGGATCTGTACGAAAAATTGTGTGTAAACGCCGGGTTCGGATTCCACGGAAATATTGCCGCCAAGACTTTCAACTTGTTGTTTAACAAGCGCTAAACCAACGCCGCGTCCAGTTCCTTTAGACGAGACGCCTTTAGCAAAAATAGCGTCGATACGGTCCGGCTCGATGCCAGGACCGTCATCGTTGACTTCACAGTGTAGCCAGCCGTTGCGATAGTATAAGGAGACGCTAATTTCACCGTCGGGCTGTTGCGCTAAGGCATCGAGCGCGTTTTCGATCAAATTTCCCAGTACGGTAATTAATACCGCAACCTGATTTTCATTGCCGCTGTCCGGTACCTGGCTGTCGTGGCTAATCAGCAGCTTATGCCCTGAATCGGAGGTGCGATTAATCTTACTGAGTAAAAATCCCGCGATCACCGGTGATTTTATTTTGCCCAACAGCGAGCCGATCTCTTCCTGATAGTTATTCGCTGTCTTAATAATATACTCTTCAAGCTGCTCATAACTCTTCAGATGTAACAAACCGAGAATCACATGTAATTTATTCATGAATTCGTGGGATCGTTCACGGAGTGAGTCGGCGTAGTTCTCCATGCCGTCCAGCCGCTGCATCAGCTGGCGGACTTCGGTTTTATCCCTGAAGGTCGAGATCGCGCCAATAATGTTGCCGTTGCTGCGTACCGGAACGGTGTTAATCAACAGCAGCCGGTCTTTGATGTTGATCTCTTCGTCGCGATGCGGCGTGCCGTCGCGCAGGACGTCGCTTAAATCCACCACCTGCGCCCACGCGTGGCTCAGGGTGGAAAGCTGGGCATCATCCTGCGACTTACGGTAGTTCAGCAGCTCCTGCGCGGCGTGGTTGATAAGCGTGACTTCGCCGTTATCGTCAACGGCAATCACCCCTTCTTTTATCGACTGCAACATCGCCTGGCGCTGTTCAAACAGGGTGGAGATTTCATAGGGTTCCAGCCCGAACAGGATCCGCTTAAGCACTTTCACCAGCGCCCACGTGCCCAGCAGGCCGACCAGCACGCCAAAGAGCACCGACCAGATGATGCTGCCGCGGCTGTTGTTGATCTGCTCGGTGACCCGGCTTAGCTCCAGACCTATCGACACCACGCCTATCTGCCGGTGCTGGTCGTCATAAACCGGCGTAAACACGCGTAGCGCTTTGGCGAGAAAGCCACGGTTGATGGCGACATTCTCTTTGCCATCCAGCGCCAGCAAAATATCGTCGCCTTTGAACGGCTGGCCAATACGCTGGGCCTCCGGATGGGAATAGCGCAGGCTGTTCATGTCGGTAACGACGATGAACAGCATATCGTTTCGCTTGCGCACCGCTTCGGCAATCGCCTGAATCCCGCTCTCTTCCGGCTTTTTCATCAGCCCCTGGCGAATATCCGGCGAATCGGCCAGCGCGCGGGCCACCGCCAGCGCTTTATCCGCCAGCGCATCACTCGTCATGCGGCTGATTTGGGAAAAGTAAATCAGATGGACCACCAGCAGGACGGAAAACAGCACGGCGCTGACCATTAAAATCACCGTCGTACCGAGTTTCATCGGTCTTTTGCGTAGCTTGCGGCAGGGCAGGGGATATCTCATGGTGGTCCCGGATTGACATTCGAGTCGGTATTATCCCTATTGAGAGGCGTAATTCAAAGGCGCCAGGATCGATCGGCGTAGCAGGCGCGCGATTATCAGATAATTTTTTTCCCGTCTGGCTCAGCAGCCGGCGGCAATATAATCGCCGTTAGCGCTGATGGGGATCACCGTCAGGAACAGGACGGCGGCAAACAGTATCAGCACTACGCCGCCGACGATTTTCGCCGCCGGGGCAAGCCATTGCAGCGTGGAGCCATTATCGAACCACGCCAGCGTCCGGTTACGCGCGTAGCGCACCGCCAGCGACAGCCCCATGATCGACAGCGCGGTGCCGAAGGACATTGTCATCACTGCCGCAATGCCCCAGCTGACAATGCCGAGGGCGTTGGAAAAGAGCAGGATCATGATTGCGCCGCTGCAGGGACGGGCGCCGATGGCGAGGATCACCCCCAGGCGCGTTTTCCATCTGCTGTCGGCGAGATCGCGGCCCACGCCGTGATGACCGCAGCCGCACTTTTCGCTGTGCGAATGCTGTGGGGTGAAGCGGGTGAAGACGACGGGATGTGGGCGCAGACTTTTCAGCGCCTGATAGATCAGAAACGCGCCAAAGCTGCCGATCAGCACGGCGCTGATTTTTTCCACATACCAGCGGCTGGTGCTGAGATCGCCGGAGGCGAGGTTAAAGCCAATCGCCAGAATAAACACAAACAGAATTGCGCTCACCCCCTGCATCAGACTGCCGACAAACGGCACAACCCGCGCGGCCAGCAGGCTTTCCTTATTGGTGCTCAGATAGGTAGTGACAATAAATTTCCCGTGCCCCGGACCGATGGCATGCAGCACGCCATACAGAAACGCGCCGGTCAGCAGCCAGAACCCGCCGCTGTACTGGTGGTTGTTGAGCTGTAGCAGATACATCACCAGATAACGGTGCAGGGTGATTTGCGCCGCCAGACACCACTGAATAAACGCGCCCCAATGCATATGCAGGGTATAGCCGACGGCAAACAGCATCAGGGTCAGGATGCCAGCCAGCGACAGGCGCAGGGAAGGGGCTGCTCTTAACAGGGACATAATTTCGCCTGGTGATGAATACTGCAAAAAGTATAACTGCGGTCAGACAATAAAGGAAAACGTTGCGCTAAGCGGCGCAGCGCTGGTTACTCTTCGACCATTTTTCGCTTGATCGGCGTCAAGCGCCTAACTGCCATACTACTTTATGATGATAATCGCTTACTTATTAATAATAAGTATGGACGCAATGTGGGAAATTTAACATGGAAATAAACAAGTGGCTCAACGCCAGGCTGTCCCGACGAGACGCCGTGACCGGTACGGCAAAAGTCGGCGCTGCCGTCGCCCTGAGTAACGCGATTACCTTACCTTTCTCTACCGCTGCGCATGCGCAGGCCCCTTCTTCCCCGGCTCCGGCTGAAAATGGCGAAACCGTCCGCCACAGCGCGTGCCTGGTCAACTGCGGCAGCCGCTGTCCGCTGAAGGTGATCGTCAAAGACGACCGTATTGTGCGTATTGAACCGGAAGACGCGAAGGATGACGCGGTATTTGGCGAACACCAGATTCGCCCCTGCCTGCGCGGGCGCTCCAGCCGCTGGCGCGTTTATAGTCCGGATCGCATTAAATATCCGATGAAGCGCGTCGGCAAACGCGGCGAAGGGAAATTCAAACGCATTTCCTGGGATGAGGCGACCGCCTTTATCGCTGCGGAAATGAAGCGCGTCAGCGAAAAATATGGCCGGGAAGCCATTTACTATAATTATCAGTCTGGCGCCTACTACCACACGCAGGGGTCGCCAGCGTGGAAGCGCCTGCTTAACCTCACCGGCGGCTATCTGAACTACCACAACACCTATTCCACCGCGCAAATCGCCACCGCAACGCCTTACACCCACGGCAAGTATGTCGGCAGCCACTTTACCCAGGTCGCCCATTCCGATCTGGTGGTGCTGTTTGGCCTGAATCTGTCAGAAACGCGGATGTCCGGCGGCGGTCAGGTGGAGGAGCTGCGTCGCGCGTTGGAAGTCTCCAGAGCGCGGGTGATTATTATCGACCCGCGCTATACCGACTCGGTGATTACGGAACACGCCGAATGGCTGCCGATTCGCCCGACCACCGATGCCGCGCTGGTGGCCGGTATCGCCCATACGCTGATTAGTGAGCAACTGATTGACGAAGCGCAGGTGAATAAATATTGCGTCGGCTACGACAGCAGCACCCTGCCGGAAGGGGCCGCGCCGAACGCCAGCTACAAAGATTATGTGCTGGGCAACGGCGATGACGGTATCGCCAAAACGCCGGAGTGGGCGGCAGAGATCACCGGTATTCCGGCGGCGCGGATTCGCCAGCTGGCGCGTGATATCGCCTCAGCCCGCGCCTGCTACATCTGCCAGGGCTGGGGGCCGCAGCGCCACGCCAACGGCGAACAGACCGTGCGCGCAATTCAGACGCTGCCGGCGTTAACCGGGCATTTCGGTCTGCCGGGCACCAACAACGGCAACTGGCCGTACGGCACGCCGTATGGCGTACCGTTGCTGCCGATTCTGACCAACCCGGTGAAAACGTCTATCCCATGCTATCTGTGGACCGATGCGATTCAGAACCCGGAAAAAATGACCGCCACCACGATGGGGGTCAAAAACGCGGAGCGGCTGAAAACCGGCATTAAGCTGTTCTTCAACCAGGCCGGGAACACGCTGCTGAACCAGCACGGCGAAACCAACCGCACGCGCAAAATTCTCGCCGATGAAAGCCTGTGCGAAACCATTATCGTCATTGAAAACCATATGACGCCGAGCGCGAAATACGCCGATATTCTGCTGCCGGAAACCAGCTATCTCGAAGCGGAAGATCTGGTGGACAGTTCCTACTCGGCGGGGTCGCATAACTACATGATCGCCATTCAGAAAACCATCACTCCGATGTGGGAAGTGCGCAGCACCTACGACGTTTGCGCCGACATCGCCGGGCATCTGGGGCTGCGCGAAGCGTACACCGAAGGCAGAACCCAGGCGCAGTGGGCGGAACTGCACTATCAGCAGATCCGGGAAAAACGCCCGTACCTGCCGGAGTGGTCGGTGGCGAAAGAGATGGGCGTGATCGATCAGCGCGTCGCGACGGAGAAACAGAGCCTGGCCTTTGCCGACTTCCGCGCCGACGCCGGGGCGAACCCACTCTCCACGCCCTCCGGAAAGATTGAGATCTACTCCCGGGCGCTGGCGGATCTGGCGAAAAGCTGGACGCTGCCGGAAGGCGATCGCATCCCGGCGATACCTGAGTTCTGCGTCGTCAAAGAGTCGCATCTTAATAAAACGCTGACCGCGAAATATCCGCTACAGCTGAGCGGTTTTCATACTAAAGGCCATACCCACTCCACCTACACCAACTACTGATGCTGCACGAAGCGGTGCCGGACGAGGTGTGGATCAACCCGATCGACGCCGAAGCGCGGCAGCTGAACTCCGGCGATCTGGTGCACGTGTATAACGATCGCGGCGTAGTGGCGATCCCTTGTAAGGTGACGCAGCGTATTCTGCCGGGCGTGGTGGCGATGCCGCAGGGGGCGTGGACCCGGCTGGATGGCAACGGCGTGGACGTCGGCGGGTGCATCAACACCCTGACCAGCCATCTGCCGTCGCCGCTGGCGAAAGGGAATCCGCAGCATACCAACCTGGTTGAAATCAAACGCGCTTAAGGAGTGAACCGCAATGAAACAGTATGGCTTTTACGTTGACTCCTCGCGCTGCTCCGGCTGTAAAACCTGCCAGGTCAGCTGCAAGGATAATAAAGATCTGGATGTCGGGCCGAAATTCCGTCGCGTCTATGAATACGGCGGCGGCAGCTGGGTGAAAGAGGGCGAAAGCTGGCATAACGATACCTTCAGCTACTATCTCTCGATCGCCTGTAACCACTGCGATGAGCCGGTGTGCGTTTCCGGCTGCCCGACCGGGGCGATGCATAAGCGCGAAGAAGATGGTCTGGTGCTGGTGGACGACAGCGTCTGCGTGGGCTGCCGCTACTGCGAAATGCGCTGCCCGTACGGCGCGCCGCAGTTCGACCCGCAGGCGAAAGTAATGCGTAAATGTGACGGCTGCCTCGACCGGCTGGAGAAAAACCTGCGTCCGATCTGCGTGGACTCCTGTCCTCAGCGCGCGCTGGACTTCGGCCCGATTGATGAACTGCGGGCGAAATACGGCAGTGAAAATGAAATCGCGCCGCTGCCCTCCGCGTCATTTACCCATCCGAACCTGATTATTAAACCGCACCCGAAAGCGCGACCGACGGGGGACAAGGAAGGGGCAATCATGAACATCAGGGAGGTGCGTCATGCATGAGTTACCGCTGGTCTTTTTTACCGTCTTTACCCAGAGCGCGGTCGGCGCGTTTATTCTGCTGCTGATTGGCGGCACGCTCGGCAAGATTGACGCGCGGCGGATGGCGATTGGCCTGTTTTCCGCGATGTGTCTGTTCGGCGTTGGCGTGCTGTTGGGGATCTTCCACGTTGGACAGCCGCTGCGGGCGTTAAATATGCTGCTGCGCGTGGGCCACTCGCCCATGAGCAATGAGATTGCGCTTTCCGCCGTGTTCGCCACGCTGGGCGGCCTGGGTTCCCTCGGGTTGCTGCTGAATCGTGGCGTGGCGCTGTGTAAGGCGCTGGTGTGGCTGGCGGCAATTGTCGGCGTGGTCTTTATTCTGGCGATCCCGCAGATCTATCAGTTGCCGACCGTAGCGACGTGGCGCTCGTCTTATACCACCGCGATGATGGTGCTGACGCCGTTAATTGGCGGCGGTATTCTGGCGGGTCTGTTCGGTCTGCGTCCGGCGCTGCTGGTCAGCGTGCTGGCGATCCTCGTCAGCTTCTGCCTGCGTCCGGGCTATATGTCGACGCTGATGAGCGCCGACGGGGTATTAACCGCCGCTCAGGCCAGCTGGTTTACCGCGCAGGCGGTACTGCTGGCGGCGGGCGTTATGGGCATTGTGGTCTGGGCGCGATTCAGAACGAACGTGGCGGCGCTGGCGGCGACGGCGCTGGTGGTTATCGGCGCGGAGCTGGTGGGGCGCATCGCGTTTTACAATCTCTGGACGCTGCCGATGTAACCTTTCAGGCCGGATAAGCGCCATCAGGCAGATATAGTGCCGGATGGCGGCGTAAACGCCTTATCCGGCCTACATATACGCTTGTTTTATAATTTTGTAGGCCTGATAAGCACCGCGCCATCAGGCGCTTTCCTGGAGTTTAACTATGCCCACCGGTGCTGTACTACCGCGTATTCTCGGCGCGCTATTTTATTATTCCCCGGAAAAACCCGAGGTGAACGCGCTTTTCGACTGTCTGCCCACGCTGCCGGAGCTTTATCCGTGGCGCGATCCGGCGCAGATTACCCGGCTGTGCGCCGACTGGCCGTTGCCGGATGCGCAGAAGCTGACCTGGCAATTTTCAGTCCTGTTTGAAGGGCAGGGCGATATGCCCGTACCGCCGTGGGGCTCCGTCTGGCTGGAGCGGGATAATCTGCTGATGGGCGACACCACCGCGGAATACCGGGCGTTCCTGCAATCTCACGGAATGGTTTTTGATGCACGCCATAGCGAGCCGGAAGATCAGTTTGGCCTGATGCTGCTGGCCTGTAGCGCCCTGCTGGCGTCCGGAAAGCAAGCGGCGGTTAACCAGTTGCTGGAAGCGCATTTGCTGCCGTGGGGGTATCACTATCTGCAAAAATTACGCGGCAACACGGTAAGCCCGTTCTATTCCCGCCTTGCCGCCGTTACGGAATGCTATTTACGCGAGGTAGCGCAGCAGCAGGCGCTGCAACCGGCGGTGAAACGGATCTGGTTCGGATGACGAAGTCAGAGAAATACTATCAGGAGCTGATGAGCCACCGGCACGTCAGCCGCCGGGGACTGTTCCGCGCCTTTGTCAGCGCGGCCAGGCAGAAACCGCCCGCGACGTCGGACTTGCGGCTGCCGCATCCGCTGCCGCCCGGCGCGTTGCCTGACGCGCTTTTCAGCGCGCAATGCACCCGCTGCCATCACTGTATTGCCGCCTGTCCGATGGGCATTCTGACGCAGCATCAGGACGGCTTCCCGCAGCTGGCGATTGACTATGCCGGCTGCGACGGTTGCGGAGCCTGTATCGCTGCCTGCGCAACCGGCGCCCTGCGCGTACAGCCGCGTTTTGATACCGCCCTGCGCCCGCAGTTCAGCAATGCCTGCGTCAATCCGCTTCGTCCTTGCGGCGCCTGCATCGGGGCGTGCCCTGAACAGGCCTGCGCGATCGGCGCGAACGGCGTCCCGGCGGTAGATACCGGGCGCTGCAACGGCTGCGGTGAATGTCGCGTACAGTGCGGCTATGATGCCGTCACCCTGGCGCGCCTGCCGGAGTGACTCTGCAAATGGGGTTATTCAATATAATAACCGCCAGAATATATCCTTTATTGCGAAATATCCTATATCCACTTTTGATTATTCCGATCAATTTTTCCCATTAAAAACAATCACGCGATTAAGATTCTTCTGTTTCTTTTGCGAGATATTGTTTCGCCTTTTATGTTCCTGCGAGTTAACAATGCGTATATAACCCATAGCAAACGTAGTGCTTTGTGGTCAAATTTTGATTTGGTAGCATTTTGCTCAGTTCAAAGGAGTGACGTTAATTAATATCGTATAACTTTCATATTAATTACTACCAGGACGTTTCCGGAACCAAAACAAGAGTTGTTTACCGCATAGCGAAATAACGATCGCGTCGTGATGACTCTTTATTTCACAGGACTTTGGTACAAACAGGATATTGTTATGAAAATGAATAAAGTTGCTCTGACTGTTGCTTTCACTGCCGCTCTGAGCTCTGCGTCTGTATTCGCTGCAACCACAAATGGCCAGATCGAATTCCAGGGTGAGCTGGTGAATACCGCTTGCGGACTGGCGCCGAATTCAAGCCCGGTAATCGTTGATTTTGGTCAGATTCCGGTTTCGGCTCTGGCAAACGGCGCGCGCGCCGGAAACGTACACCAAAACATCGAACTGCAACACTGCGATACCACCGTAGCTGCCTCGGCTGAAGTGACCTACAACCCGACCAGCCTGAACCCGACGGACAACACCCTGGCCGCCTTCACTTCCGGCACCGCCTCCGGCGCGGGTATCGGCCTGCGCGACAGCGCCAGCCAGGACGTCGTCTGGGGTCAGGCAACAACGGCTGTACAGCTGGTTGACGGCACCAACACCATTCCGTTTGTCGCCTATGTGAAAGCAGAAAGCGCAAGCGCGACCGTGGCGGCAGGTTCCTTCCAGTCAACGGTTAACTTCGAGATTGCTTACCAGTAATTAGATTTGACCCGGGTGCGGGGGCCCTCCCGCACTCCTTTCAGCGCCTTATTCGGACCAGGGAGGGACAAGATGAAATCAGGCAACGCGGGCTTATTGTCGCTCTGTTTGTGCGCTCTGCTGGCGACAGATTCTGCTGCTGGATCAACCGTGACGCCGGGAAAATTAGCCATGAGCGGCGAAATCATCGAAGCCGCGTGCAGCCTTGATCCGACAAGCCGTGATGTGCAAGTGGAATTTGGCGACGTCTCCGCCAGCCAGATTAACCGTAATGATGAAGGTAATCTCTCCCGGCCATTTTGGGTGCGCCTTACCGGCTGTTCGATTGTTAAAAGAGGCCTGGATGGTTCGCTTTATCCTTATGCGTCGGTCACGTTTATTGGTAGCGCCGCCGCAGCCGATCCCACCACCTTATTAATTCGCGGCAAGGCCGATGGGTTTGGTATTCGTTTTCGTGACAGCCACGGAGAAATATTAACGCTGGGCCAGCCCTCTCGCGGATATGAACTGAGCGACACCGATAACGCTTTAAAATTTTCCGCATCGCTGGTACCGCTGGAGAAATATATAAAAGCAGGCGAATTTTCCGCCGTTGCGCAATTTTTTATGGATTACAACTAACAATATAACAATAACGCGGCGGGACGCAGGACGTTTTTAACGGACTTATTCGGGACGAAAATCATGTCGGTAAAACTAAAAACAAAGATGACGATAATAGCCCTTCAGGTATTCAGCTGCTGTTATGTTTCAGCGGTCTGGTCCGAGGCAAGCGTTGAATTTAATACCGATGTCCTGGATGCTGCGGATCGCACCCGCATCGATCTGTCGCGCTTTGCGACGGACAACTATGTTACCCCTGGCGATTATCTGCTGGATATCCGTATTAACGGGCAGCAGATTGGTCAGGAGAAAATTCGTTACATCGAGGCCCCCGACGGCAAACGCACGCTGCCGTGCATCAGCAGCGACCTGCTGGCTAAACTGGCGCTGAAGGAAGACGCGCGGCTGCAGGTCACTCCGCTGTATGAGAACTGCTATTCGCTGCAAAGCCTGCCGGGAGCAAAGCTGACCAACTACGCCGGCGTGCTGGAAATCACCGTACCGCAGGCGTGGATGAAATATAACGACCCCGACTGGACGCCGCCGGAGCGCTGGGACGAAGGGGTGGCCGGGCTGATTTTTGACTACAGCCTCAACGGGCAGCTCACCCGTCAGTTCAACAATCATGAGAACTACAGCTCGCTGTCGGGCTACGGCCAGGCGGGCGCTAATATCGGCGGCTGGCGTCTGCGCGGCGAGTACCAGACCAGCTACTACAGCCAGAACCACCAGTTCGATTTCGACTGGAATCAGATCTACGCCTATCGCCCGCTGCCGATGATGGCGGCGAAGCTGACGCTCGGTGAGATTTACCTTAACTCGCAGGTGTTCGACACGCTGCGCTTCACCGGGATCAACCTCGCCAGCGATGAGCGGATGCTGCCGCCTGCGTTGCAGGGCTATGCGCCGGAAATTCACGGCATCGCCCGCAGCAACGCCAAAGTCACCGTCAGCCAGAGCGGGCGCGTTATTTATGAAACCACCGTGCCCGCCGGACCGTTCAATATTCAGGATTTACGCAGTTCGGTGCGCGGTACGCTCGACGTGCGCGTGGAGGAGCAGGACGGATCGGTGTCCACTTTCCAGGTGAATACCACCAATATCCCGTATCTGACGCGTCCGGGCTATGTGCGCTACAACATTTCCGGCGGTACGCCGTCTCGTTATAACCACAAAATGCAGGGGCCAACCTTCCTCTCCGGCGATTTCTCCTGGGGGGTCAGCAACGCGTGGTCGCTGTACGGCGGCCTGCAGTCCTCCGGTGAAGAGTACACCGCGGCCTCGCTGGGTATCGGGCGCGACCTCTATCTGCTGGGAGCGATATCGGTGGACGCCACCGAGTCGTGGAGCCGCACGCCGGAAGGCGAGCGCAAGAAGGGCACCTCTTACAAGCTGAGCTATGCGAAAACCTTTGATGAGTACCACAGCGCCATCACCTTCGCGGGCTACCGTTTCTCGCAGGAAGATTTTCGTTCAATGGCGCAATACCTCGACGAGCGCTACGAGGACTATGACCACCTCGGACGTGAAAAAGAGTTGTATACCATCACCGGCAATAAAACCTTCTGGGCTGATGAAGCGGATAAAGCGACCACGCTCTTTCTGACCTGGACGCATCAGAACTACTGGGACAGGCGCAGCCAGGATCGCTACGGCATGTCGGTCGGGCGCTCTTTCCGCATCGGCAATATCCGCGGCGTGACCGCTAACCTCTCCGCCTGGCGTACAGATTATAAAGGGCGTAAGGACGACTCCATCTCCTTCTCCCTGTCAGTGCCGGTTGGCGACAACAAATGGGCGGGGCTGGATGTACAGACCAATAACGGCAAAACCAGCCCGATGGCCTCTTACACCGATAACAGCGATTACAACAACCTGTGGCGGATCCGCGCCGGCGCCAGCCTGAACGGCAACGCCAGCGTGGACGGTTATTACCAGCATCGTTCGCAGCTGGCGGAAATTAATACCAACGCCAGCTATCAGCAGAACGAGTATATGGCGCTGAGCGCCACCCTGCGCGGCGGCTTCACGGCGACCCGATACGGCGCGGCGATGCACAACAGCGGCGCGACGCTTAACACGGCGCGCGTGATGGTCGACACCAACGGAATTGGCGGCGTGCCGCTCAACGGCGAGAAGTCGCGGACCAACCGCTTCGGCATCGCCGTGGTGCCGGATGTGGTGAGCTACAACAGCTTTGACACCCGCGTGGACGTGGACGCGATGGACGGCGATATCGAACCGTCAAAAGCCATCAGCACCACCACGCTTACCGAAGGCGCTATTGGCTATCAGACCTTCGGCATGGCGAAAGGGATGAAGATGATGGGCACGCTGCGCCTCGCGGATAACAGCGTCCCGCCGTTCGGCGCGGAAGTTTACAACGCCGACGGTATCAGCGTCGCGATGGTGCTGGAGGACGGCCAGGCCTGGCTTGCCGGGGTGAATGCCGATGAAACGCTGAAGGTGATGTGGGGCGGAAAACAGCAGTGCCAGATCACCATTCCGCCAGGCGCGACGGACGGCGGCGAGAACATGCTGCTGCCGTGTCGTTAAGCCGCGACGAAACGAGTTATCTCACTGTAATAAAAGGCCAAACATGAGCAAGAAAAGACATAACGGATATCTGCTGGCGGCGCTGGCGCTGGGTGCGATTGGCGGCTATGCGCAGGCGGGCGTTTCCCTGGATCGGACCCGCGTCATTATTACGGAGAAAGAGGCGTCGTCGAGCGCCAATCTGACCAATACCAGCCCGGATATTCCGTTCCTCGCCCAGTCGTGGGTGGAAGACGAGAACGGCAACAAGATCACCTCGCCGCTGCTTGTGCTGCCGCCGCTCCAGCGGATCAACGGCGGGCAGAAAGGGATCGCGCGCGTCACCAAAACGGCCGGTATCGAAAAGCTGCCGAAGGACAGGGAGAGCCTGTTCTATCTCAACGTCAGGGAGATCCCGCCAAAGCCGGATAAACCGAACACCTTACAGTTGGCGATGCAGTCGCGCATCAAGCTGTTTTACCGCCCGGCGGCGGTGATCCCGAAAACAAAAAGCGAAATCTGGCAGGACCAGGTGGTGTTTCACAAGAACGGCAGCCAGATGACGGCGGAGAACCCGACGCCTTACTACATCACTATCCTCGGCCTGTCGAAAGGCGCCGGACAGAAGATCACCCGCTTTCCGGGGATCATGATCGCGCCAAAATCGAGCAAGCAGTTTGCGGTGACGGACTCCGGCGTGAATCAGTTTTCGATGATGTATGTGAACGACTACGGCGGTCATCCGGAGCTGAAATTTCGCTGCGATGGCAACACCTGTAAAGCGTTGCCGCCCGCTCAGCAGGGCTAATCAAGAGGGAACCTGACAATGCAAAACCGATTTCCATGTATTGCCCTTCTGGCGATGGGCGTGACCTTTTCAGGTCAGGCGGACGTACCGGCGCAGCCGCAGCATAACGCTCAGCTGCAGGCCGGCGAAGACAGCGGCATTGTCCGGTTTCACGGTTCGGTGTTTGCCTCCCCCTGCGTGCTGATGACCGAGGGACGTATTCAGGACGTTGAGCTGGGCGAAATCAGCGCGCAGCGCTTTCATCAGGCGGGCGACCGCAGCCAGCCGGTGCGCTTTACCCTGCACCTCAAGGATTGCCTGAAAGGGGCGTCGCAGTCGCGGGGCAGTCTGGCCTCCGCCACGACCGGCAGCCGCTGGCGCGCATACAGCACCGGCGAACAGGCGGTGCAACTGACGTTTGTCGGCGAGGCCGATATCAATAATACGCAGCTTTTGCGCACCACCGGCGTTAGCCGCGGCGCGGGCATTCGCCTGCTGGATGAAAACGGCAAGGCGCTGGACGTTGGGCAGACCCACGCCCCCTGGCTGATTAACAATGGGGACAGCGAGCTGAATTTGATGGCGGCGCTGGAGTCCACCGGCCCGCACGTTAGCGCGGGGGAGTTCAGTAGCCTGGTGCGCCTGAAAATGGAGTATCTGTAATGAACGTAACAGGCCTGTTGCGCCGCAAATCGTCAGTTTTACTGCTGTGCAGCGCGCTCGGCGCGTCGGGATCGGCATGGTCCGTGGATGGCGAAATCGTGCCGGTCGGCGGCACCTATGACTATCTGGTCAACATCACGAACACAGACATTACCAGCAACCAGCCAGGAACAACCCATACGGACACATTTGACCTTGCCGGGATGTTTCAGGGACAAGCTTACTGTTCCACATCAATGGTAAATGAATCTGTGTACTACACGGCGCAGGCGACATTATCTCAGCCCGGCGTCAATCCCGGCTACCTGAAGCTCAATGACTATATGGACGTCAAAATTGAGATCTTTATTGGCGGGGAAGTGAAAGATTACAAAACCGTACCGTTTGATAACGTCTCAAACAATACCAACCAGAACTATTGCAACGTGCCGAGTACGGTTCTGCCTAACCAGTTCACCTCCGGAGCAAAGGGAAGGGTGACCTTTATGATCACCAAACCCATTATCAACGGCGTGAACTTACAGGGCTCTGAGATCGCTAAGCTGTACGGGCGTCTGGGGCCGGGTCCCATCGGCGGCACCCCGCTGTCGCGCGTCACTATTGCCTCCGGGGTGATCACCGTGCCGGATAAGTGCGTGATAAATCAGGGCACCCCCATCGTTGTCGATTTCAACACCATTCCGGGGACGGGCAGCCAGCTTGACGGCAATAATTTCAGCCGCAACGTGCCGATTCACGTGAAGTGCGAAGGCGGCAGTTTTTCCAACGGGGCGCTCAATATCAAACTGGGAATTCAGCAGCCTAATCCGGCCTTTACGGACGGGTCGTATCTGAGCACCCAGGGAAGCGGCGACCTCGATCGCTCCATGCTGGGCATTGCGCTACGCGATCAGCAGGGCACTCTCATTAAACCGAATACTTTTTATAACGTACCGGGCTTTGCCAATAACGAAGGCGACTGGAATCTGATTGCCGCGCCGGTGGCAAAAAGCGCCACCTCAGTGATTCCGGAAGGTGAGTTCCACGCGTCGGCAACGGTTGTGGCTGAATTCCAGTAAGGAGGCGATATGCATCGCATTATGATTTTCCTCGCCAGTCTCCTGACGCCCCTTTGTACCGCGCCTGCGTGGGCGCAGGGGCAGCTGATTGGCGGCGATCTGAGCTTTAAAGGGGTGGTCGTTGCTTACCCGTGCAGCATTGCGCCTGACTCCGAACGGATACCGGTCGACTTTGGCAAAATATCGACCAAATCGTTGTCGATTAACGGGAAAACCACCCCCGTTCCGTTCACCATCAAATTACAGGACTGTAATCCGAGCGTGTTCCATAGCGTGACGGTGACCTTTAGCGGCACAGAGAATCCCAATCTGGCGGATCGGCTGGCTATCAGCGCCACCGCGCCGGGGAATGCGGGCGGCGTGGGGGTGGGGCTGCTGGAGGCCGACGACACGCCGGTGCGGCTGAACGTGCCGACTACCCCCACGACCGTCAGCGACACCGTGTTGCGGCTGAATTTCCAGGCGTTTGTTGAAGCGGAGCCGGACGCCTTAGCGAACGGAACGCTGACGACCGGGCCGTTCACCGCAACGGCGAATTACACCCTGAACTATCAGTAAGGCAACGACAGGGAATTGTGGTATGGATTATCAATGTTTCCTTTACGATAAAAATTTCTTTTATTCCCAGGGAATTAAAACCGTCATTAGCCGTGTGCTTGCCGGGCAGGCGGAGCTTCTGTTTTCGCTAACGGATGATTATGCCCGGCTCATCACGGCATTACAGATGACGGGAGGTGAAGAAAGCCGCCAGTTAATTCTCTGCGATCTCGATAGTTTGCCACGCGAACGCTTCAGCGCGCTGCAATTAATGAAATCCTTTTACCGCCAGCAAAATAAGCATCTGGTGGTTTTAGTGAACGAACATAATTTACCGCTGTTTTTTACGCTTTATTCGCTATTACCGGAAGCGCACTGGCTGTTAAAAAATGAGCATATTGACTGCATCGCCGCTTTTTTTCAAAACCTCGTCAGTAAAGGTGGCGATAAACGGCGCTGTTTTAGCGACTCGCTGGTGAACTATACCCGGGAAAGACTGCATAGCCGGGAAGGCCATTATGCTATTTCCGGCAATGAATGGTGGCTGATGGAAGAGATCTTCAAAGGGAAATCGCTGTCGCAAATTTCCAGTGAAGTGAATATGGACGTTCGTCGTCTCAGCTATATCAAGCGCCACTTAATGAAGCGGCTCAATATCAGAAACAATATCGCTTTATTCGCCGCGTTTAAGGGAATTATGCCCTGAACCCGCGAAAACCCTTTTCGGCGAAGGCTTTCGCCGGATATCCGGTGCCGATAAGCACCTTTTAATCATAAATTAAGGAAAACAGAGATGAAAAAATTGACTGCTATTGAAGCTGCGAACGTTGTCGGCGGAACCTGTAAGACCTGTGAAACCACGTATCAGAACGTGACCATCGGCGGCGTGACCTCCTGTAAGGCGGTGACGACCTGCACCGACAAACACGGCACCACAATGTCCCTGAGAGATGCGGATACCAGCAAATGTGGCGGTGTTCCGAACCGTTGATAGTCCAACATGCCTGGAGGCGATCGTGCCTCCAGGCTTTTCTTTTACGTGGCGGGAATATTATGGCGACTCACTTTAAACGCATTACGATTATTAGCTATTCGCTGTTTCTGATCGTTATCTCTTCGCTGATGACGGTGCTTTGTTACCATATTTTTGTGTTTAAAACCTTTGCCGCGGATGACGGGCAGACGCAGGCATTCCGTGAAGTCAGCGCAGAGTATGTCGCGAACAGCCCAATCAAAGAACAACGCAGTATCGTTGAGGTGATGTCTTACGGTTGCCATTATTGCGCAGCCAATGAGGATAATCTGGCCGAATTTGCCCGTTCATTGCCACCGGGCAGTACATTTACCTCCATTCATATTGCCGGAAACGATAGCGGGCTTGCTGCCTGGGCGCCGATATTCGCCACTCTGGAAGAGATGGGGATTGAAAAAACGGTACGCGACAGCGCCTATAACGCGGTTATTACCCGTAATGTCAACCTGGCCGATGAAAAAACGCTGGCCGACTGGCTGGCGAAAAATAATATCGACACGGCGAAATTTAACGCGCTTCGCCAGAGTGACGCGGTGAAAAAACGGCTCAGCGAGATGGCGGCCATTACCACCCACTATAATATTAACGCCACCCCGATATTTATTATTAATAAGCGCTATGTCGTCGCCCAGGACCGCGACTTTCCGCAATTTGCCGAGCGTATGCTGCAACTGCTGAAAGAGGAACGGTAATTCCGTGGGCAGATTTTTAATTATCTGGAGCGTCTTCAGCGTCAGACAGCAGTGGCAACGGATCTACGCCGCCCGGCGTTATATGTCGCAGGGGGCAATATTCCTGCTGCGTAAAGTCCTGCGCTACGGACACCTGCCTGCGCTGCTGGCGCTGGCGAGAGGGCTGTGCGCGCTGCGGCTGGCTGGAAGCGCCTTCCGCCCGCGCAATGCGGTGGCAAAGGAAAACGCGCGCTGCCTGGTCGGGCAGGCGGAGCGGGTGGACGCCGTCTGGATCGCCGTCCGCCGCCGCCTGCTGGAAGAGGCGGCAACCTGGGGGCAAAATCCCGAACTGCTGCGGCAGATTCACGCCTGCGCAACGGAGCTGGATGCGGTGGTTGCGCCGCTGCACCGGCAAAACATTCCTTACATTCTGGCGCCGCTGCATACGGTTTCCGACGTGCTGGCGGCGATGGTCGGCGCCAGCGTGATGCCGGGCAGCGCCTGCGTGGTGGTCTCTTCAAGCGCGGAGCTGTATAACGCGCAGATCCGCGCGCTGGGCGGCGTTGCGCTCTCCTATTGTTCGATTCACCAGCCAAATAAAGCGCTGGCGGGCGAGCTGATGACGCTGATTACCGACGTCGCGGTCGGTCGGCAAAATATGATCATTTTTCCTGATATCTCACCGGATTACACCCTCCAGGCCGAAGGCGCGCTGGCGGCGAAGCTGCCGTGCCGCTTGTTCGGGCGCAGCGCGAAGCTGCACAACGGCGTGGTGCGTCTCTCCGGGGTGATTAAGGCGCAGGTGGTGTTCTATCACCTCAGCTATCGCAACGGCCTGCGCATCCACATCCATCCGCCCGTTGATCATCGGGAGATTGCCCGCGCGCTGCCGCGGATCGTTGAAAAGACCTTACAGGACTACCCGCAGGAGTGGCTGCTCTGGCACAGCCATTCGCTCTATTTTATTAACCACTAATGATAAAAATGAAAACCACGATCCCGACGCTCATTTTTCAGGAAGAGACTAACGAATGCGGCCTGGCGTGTGTGGCGATGCTGGCGCAAACGCAAGGGCAATCCGTTTCGCTGGAGACGCTGCGCGATATTTTTCCGGCTTCCGACCACGGCACTTCGCTGGATACGCTGATGAAGATTCTGGCGCGGCTGGGGATCGCCACGACGCCGGTCCTGTTTGAACATCATGAATTACGCGATCTGCCGCTGCCGGCCATCCTGCACTATGGCGCCAGCCACTATGTCCTGCTGGCCTGGCGCAAGGGCAATCAGGTCTGTGTGATGAACCCGGCGATTGGCGAACAGTGGCTGCCGTTTTCCGCGCTCAAGCAGGAGATCAGCGGCTATGCCCTGGTTGTCGAGCCGGAGCAGACGCTGAAGGCCGATCCCGATTTACCGCTGTCGACCGCCGGACAGCGCGCGCCGCGCGCCATGAGTATGCGCGAAACCGCAGCGGTGCCGGGTATCTATCGCCTGATGCTGTTGACCTTCCTTGTCTCGCTGTCGCTGTTCCTGATGCCGACGATGGTCAGCAACGCCATCAACCAGGCGTTTTCCAGCGTGGAGCGCAGCGACTTTCCCTACGGCTGGTTTATCGTAGCGTTCGTGGCCGCTTCGCTGATGGCGCTGGGCGTGCGGGTCATCAGCGAGCGCTTTATCAAACGCTTTGTACTGCTGCACAGCGGAACAGGCTTTGCCCGTTTACTCAGTAATCCGCTGCGCTTTTTCGAAAAACGCGCGCCGGGGGAGATCTTCAGCCGCTTCACCGCCTGGCAGGTGGGGCTGCTGCAAAAGATTGAACTGGATAACGGCCTGCGCTCCGACTGGGTGATTTGCGCCATCGCGCTGGCGGTGATGTTCTGGATCGCGCCGGTGCTGGCGGCTATTTCAGCGGTGGGCGTGACGGTGATGGGAATCATCAGCGTCTGGGCGGTGATCCGCGACCGCTGGTTCACTCAGCAGATACAGCTGAAAAGCGCCACGCTGAACGATTTCTTTATGGAAACCCTGCAGGGCATTCTGACCGTCAAGACCGCCGGTTTGACCGGCCAGCGGCAGGGGCAGTTCGCCGCTCTCAGCCGCGATCTCTTTAGCTGCCTGCAGCGCCAGAAAATCTATCAGCAGGTGAAAGAGGGGCTGTATCAGCTGACCGGCAGCCTGGAGATGGTGGTATTTATGCTGGTGGTGCTGCCGATGGTGCACGGCAAACTCATCTCGCTGGGCGATTTTTTTGCCTACAGCTTTCTGCGGCAGATTTTTACCTCCTACGTCACGCGGATCTTCTACGCCATTATTCAGAAAACGCAGCTGAACGTGATTGATACCCGCGCCCATAGCCTGTTCGCTCCGCAGAACGCGCAACCGCCCGCGCCGTTGAGCGATCGGATGCCTTCCGGCACGACGCCCGATCTCCGCTTTGAGGCGCTGCGCTACGACTACGATCCGGGCAAACCGATCCTCAACGGGGTGTCGTTCTCGCTGAAAGCCGGTGAGCAAATAGCGATTATCGGCGAATCCGGGGCCGGGAAAAGTACCCTGCTGCGGCTGATTGCCGGGCTGTTCGCGCCGCAGTCGGGCGGTTGCTACGCGGGCGAAACGCGTCTGCCGCCGGAGCTGCTCACCCAGTTTGTCTGCCTGCAAAGTCAGGAAGATATTCTGTTCAATGCCCCGGTGCGGGACAACATTACCCTGTTCGACGCGCAGTACCGTGAAAGCGACCGTGGACGCATCGAAGCGCTGCTGGACGCCCTCGCGCTGGGCGACGTGGTGCGCGGCCTGCCGGGCGGGATTGACGCTCTGATCCGTGAAAGCCACGCGGCGCTTTCGCTGGGGCAACGTCAGCGACTGCTGCTGGCGCGGGCGCTGTACAGCACGCGTCCGGTGCTGCTGCTCGATGAGCCGACCGCCAATCTCGATGAAGAGACTGCGGCCACCGTTATGGACACCATTCGCAGCCAGTGCCGGCAAAGCGGTAAGTCGCTGATTGTCGTCACCCACAGCGACAAGGCGCTGGCGCATTTTTCGCGCGTTTACCGGCTTGCCGACGGCCAATTGCAGGCGCTGGAGGCTGACATATGAAGCGCAACGTTCGCTGGATGCTGGCAGGCTGCGGGCTGGCGCTGGTCGTCGCGACCGGCGCGGCGTGGACCTCAATGGCGTCCGATTCGCCAGCGGAAACGCTGCCGCTGGAGACGATTGGCGCTGGCGATATCGAAAAAGTGGTGCTGGTGACGGGCGTCCTGAAACCTGCGGTGCAGGTCAACGTCGGCGCGCAGGTCAACGGACAGCTGCGCAAGCTGTATGTCCGTCAGGGCGACAAGGTGCGAAAAGGCCAACTGCTGGCGGAGATCGACCCGACGCTACAGGAGTCCGATCTCAATAACGCCCGCGCCCAGCTTGCCAGCGCCAGAGCGCAAAAGCTGTCGGCGCAGGCGACGCTTTTACGCTATCGCCAGGAGCTGCAACGCCAGCGCATGATGATGCGCGACGGTTCCGGCGTGCGCAGCGATCTCGAGCAGGCGCAGGCGCAATACGACGCGCAAGTGCAGCAGATCGCGGTGAGCGACGCGCAGATTGTGCAGGCGGAGATGGCGGTGAAAACCGCACAGGCCAACCTCAGCTATACCCGCATCGTCGCCCCTATTGACGGCGAAGTGCTGGGAATCGTCACCCGTGAAGGGCAAACCATCGTCTCCTCGCAAACGGCGCCGACCATTCTGGTGCTGGCAAACCTCGACACCATGCAGGTGCAGACGCGCATTTCGGAGGCGGACGTGCAGAAAATCCGTCCAGGGCAGCCGCTGCGTTTTTACGTCATTGCCAACCCGGAAAAACGCTACAGCGGTACGATGGGCTTTGTGCAGCCCGCGCCGCAGGAGGCGCTGGAAGCGACGGGCGAGAGCCGGATGGGCGGCAATCAGCAGGCGATGGCGGTCTATTACACCGGCGCCTTTGAGGTGCCTAACGCCGATCGCCAGCTCAAAACCTCAATGACGGCGCAGGTGTTTATTCAGATCGCTGAAGCGAAAAACGTGCTGCGCGTACCGGTCGCCGCGCTTGGCCAGGCGCTGGACGCTGAACGCTACACCATCACCACCCTGGAAAACGGCAAAACGCGCGAGCGTATTATCCGCATCGGCATTAATGACCGGCGGTATGCCGAAGTGCTGGAAGGGCTAAAGGCGGGGGATCGCGTAGTGCTCTCTGCGGATACGGTACGGGGGTAGCGTATGACGCCAGTGATTGTTTTACGCCAGGTCTGCCGGACGTTTACCGCCGGTACGCAGCAGATTGCGGTACTGCGCGATATCTCCCTGACCCTGCACGCCGGGGAGATGGTGGCGATTGTCGGCGCGTCGGGATCGGGGAAATCGACGCTGATGAACATTATCGGCTGCCTCGACAAACCGACGTCCGGCGAGGTGCTGATCAACGGCACGCCGGTGCATGAGGCCGACGAGCTGCATCTTGCCGATCTGCGCAGCCGCTATCTGGGCTTTATTTTCCAGCGCTATCACCTGATGCCGTACCTGACGGCGGAAGAGAACATCGCGATTCCGGCGCTGTATACCGCGATGCCGGAAGCTGAGCGTAAAGCCCGCACGCAGCGGCTGGCGCGACAGCTCGGTCTGGAAAACCGCCTGTCTCACCGCCCGGCGCAGCTCTCCGGCGGCCAGCAGCAGCGCGTAAGCATCTGCCGGGCGCTGATCAACGGCGCGCACATTATTCTGGCCGATGAACCGACCGGCGCACTCGACAGCGTCAGCGGAAAGGCGCTGATGGACGTGCTGCACCAGCTTCATGCCGCAGGGCATACGGTGATTATCGTCACCCACGATCGCGACGTTGCCCGCCAGGCGCAGCGAATCATTGAAATCAGCGACGGGCGGATAATCAGCGATGTGCGACATACCGCTGTCCGCCGTTCCGTCGCGCTGCCGGAGCAGGATAACGGGCGTGCGTCGCTGGGACGCAGTCTGCATGAGTCGGTACGAATGGCCTGGCGTTCGCTGCTCGGACACCGGATGCGCGCCTTTCTGTCGATGCTGGGGATCATTATCGGCATTGCCTCGGTGGTGTCGTCAATGGCGGTTGGCGAAGGGGCGCGACAGGCGATCATGAGCGAGATCGGCAAGCTGGGCAGCACCACGCTGGAGATTCGCCCCGGAACGGGATGGGGCAGCAAACGGCCGGATATGGAGCGCGCGCTGTCGCTGGATGATGTGCGCAGCCTGCAGGCGCTGCCGTGGATTACGGGCGTCTCGCCGGTGGTCAGCAGCACCTCGCTCGCGGTGCGCAAAGGACTGGATTCGTCAGTGATGCTCTCCGGCGTGTCGCAGGACTATTTTGCCCTCCAGGGGCTGCGCTTTGTACAGGGGAATGGCTTTACCGCGCGCGACGTCGCGGAGGGCGAACCGGTGCTGATCCTCGATGAAACCGGGCGCGATACGCTGTTTCCCGGCGGTGAAGATCCGCTGGACGGCATCGTGCAGATTGCCGGCGCGCCGTGGCGGGTGAGCGGCATCGCCACGCGGCCCGGCCCGAAAGTGGTGGGCGGCTTTATGGCGGCCTGGGTGCCACATACCGCGCTGCAGCAGCGGCTGACCGGCGAAAAGCCGCTGGAGTCGCTGATTGCGCGCTTTCAGCCGTCTCTGGAACCTCATCAGGCCGCGCAGCGGGCGGAACGGCATCTGCTGCGTGAACACGGCAGGAAGGATTTTTTTATTCAGACCGACGATCAACTGGCGAACGCCCTGCAAAAAACCTCCGATTCGATGTCGCTGCTGATCACCGCCATCGCGGCCATTTCGCTGCTGGTGGGCGGCGTTGGGGTGATGAACATCATGCTGGTTTCAGTGACCGAGCGCACCCATGAAATCGGCATTCGCCTGTCGGTTGGCGCGCGTCCGTCGGACATCATGAACCAGTTTCTGATTGAGGCGGTGATGATCTGCGCCCTCGGCGGCCTGCTGGGCGTGCTCGGCTCGTGGGTGGCGGGGCAGCTTTTCGCCTTCATTACCGATGCGTTCTCAATGGTCTTTACCGTCACGCCGTTACTGATGGCCTGCGGCTTTTCCGCGTTGATTGGCCTGACCTTTGGCTATTTCCCGGCGCGCAGAGCGGCTCGCCTTAACCCGACGGAGGCGCTGGCGCGCGAATGACGACACCTGTTTGTAAGCCGGATAACACGCTGCCGCGCTCCGGTATCTTCGCCGGGGCGACTTGCCTGATCGCGCTGCTGCTTGCCGGCTGTGGGCACCTGACCCGCAGCGACTACCAGCGCCCGCTGCTCTCTCTGCCCGTTCAGTGGCAGGCCGCCACGGATAATCCGTCAGACGACGGCTGGCAGCGTTTTGGCGACCCGCGCCTGACGCGGGTGATCGAACAGGTGCTGGAGAGCAATAACGATCTCGCGGCGGCGGCGATAACGCTGCAACAGGCGCGGGTGGCCGCCGGGTTAACCAATACCAACCTTACGCCGGACGTGACGGTGAGCGGCGCCGCCAGCAACAGCAAAAACGTGCGACGCGGCAGTACGCCGCAGGAGAACTACAGCAGCGGCATCGCCATCAGCTATGAGCTGGATTTGTGGGGCAAGCTGGCGCGTATTCGCGAACAAAGCGAGTGGCAGGCGGTGGCGAGCGAGCAGGATTACCGTGCGACGGTGCTTTCGACCATCGGCACCACCGCGCAGCTCTACTGGCGGATTGCGCTGTATAACCAGCAGATCCGCAACCAGCGCGCCGCGCTGACCATCGCCGAACAGACCGTGGAGCAGGTGGCGTCGTGGTTTAACGCCGGAAAGGTCGGCCGGCTGGATCTGCTACAGGCGCAGCAGGCGCGGCTTGAGCGGCAGAACCAGCTGCGCGCCTATCAACAACAGCGGCGCAGCGCGCGCAATGCGCTGGCGCTGCTGCTTAACAGACCGGCGGAACAGCATACCGATGAGTCCCCGGCGCTGGATGTGAACCAGCAGGTGCCGGTGGCGCAAAAAACGCCGCTGCGCGTGATTGCGCAACGCCCGGATATTCAGGCGGCGGAGTCCCGCCTGCGCGCGGCGCTGGCCGGATACGACGCCGCGCGGCTGCGCTTTTATCCCTCGCTGTCTCTTGACGCGTCGCTGAATGCCGGAAGCCAGGCATTCAGCCAGTGGTTCAGCGATCCAATACGTACCGTCGGCGGCGCGCTGGCCTTGCCGTTTATTCAGTGGAACACCCGGCAGCTCAGCATAAAACAGGGCGATTTAGAGGTGAAGCAGGCGGCGATTGCCTTCCGCTCAACCGCCTACGCCGCCCTCGCCGAAGTGGATGAGGCGATGGAAAACCGGTTGAGCGCGTGGGAACAGCGCGCCCGACTGCATCAGTCGCTGGCCCTCAGCCAGCAACGCTTAACGCTGACGGAAAGCCGCTATCGCGCTGGCGCCGTGGACTTCCGGACGCTGCTCGACGCGCAGGACGATTTGCTGACTTTAGAAAACGCCCTCGCACAAACCCAATACGACTACCTCTACGCCACGATGCAGCTGTGGCTGGCGCAAGGGGGTGGCGAAACGCAATACAGGATAATGCAACATGAAGCTGAATAATCACTTTAAGCGGGTCGTCGTTACCGGGTATGGCGCCGTGACCCCGCTTGGCGCAACGGCAGAGGAGAGCTGGCAGGCGATTATGGCTAACCGGCTCGGCTATCGCTACGTCGACAAGACCGCGCATAATATCAACACCCATTTTCTCGGGCTGGTGGACAACGAACCGGGCCTCGCGGGCGTCCCTGCCGCCATCCGCCGACGGCTGCCGCGCTTTGCCCGCCTGACCGTTGGCGCGGCGCGTCAGGCTATGGAGATGGCGTTTGGCGGGAAGCCGCCGCAGGAGTTCTACAATTCGCTCGACTGCGGCGTGATTATGGGCACCGGCTGGGCGGGGCTGGATGAAAGCTACGAGGCCCAGAGCGAGTTTGCCGCAACGGGCGTCGCCTCGCCGTTTAACTGTTTTTACGCCATGCCCAGCGTGACCACCGCCGCCTGCAGTCAGTTCTGGGGGCTGAACGGCTACCAGAATACGGTGATCGCCGCGTGCGCCACCGGCACTATCGCCATTGGCGACGCCTGGGAAGCGATCCGCAGCGGCAGGGCGCAGATGATGCTGGCCGGGGCCGGTGAATCGCTCACCAGCCACTGCGCGGTATGGAACATTGACGTCCTCGGGGCGCTCAGTAAAGAGCCGTCGGACCCGCAGCGGGCAAGCTGCCCGTTCAGCGCTCACCGCAGCGGTTTTGTCCTCTCGGAAGGGGCGGCGGTGCTGTGCCTGGAAGAACGGGAGGGCGCGCTGGCGCGCGGGGCGACGATCCTCGGGGAAATTACCGGCTACGCCAACTTTTCCGATGCCTGGGATTTCACTTCGCCGGCGGAAGATTGTCTGGCGCGCGTACAAACCATCACCCATGCGCTCCAGCAGGCGGGGCTGGCGCCGGAACAGCTGGACTACATCAACGCGCACGGCACCTCGACGCCGCTGAACGATATCAACGAAACCCAGTCGTTAAAAATGGCGCTGGGCGACGCGGCTTACGCCATTCCGGTCTCCAGCACGAAATCCTATTCCGGGCATTTAATCTCCGCCGCCGGCGCGTTTGAAAGCATTATCTGCTTACAGGCTATCGCCCACGGCGTGATGCCCGCGACCGCCAACTTCCAACAGGCCGATGAACGTTGCGATCTCGATTATATCGTCGAGGGACATCGGGCGGGCGATATCCGCCGCACGCTGAACCTGAGCTTTGGCTTTGGCGGGGCTAACGCGGCGCTGATTCTGGAGAAGCAGAGATGATGGCGCTTCACTATGGTCAGCAGGATGCCAGCCGCTGGGCGGCGTTTTCCGGCGATTACAACCCGGTGCATTTTGATGAGGCGTGGGTGAAAGCGCGGGGCGGCAGCGCGCTCAGCGTTCATGGGATGCGCGCCTTACTGGACGTGAAGCGCTATATCAGCCCGCCCGCCGACAGCGCCCCGTTCCTGAAATGCACCGTGCGTCTGCGCAGGCCGCTGTGGCGGGACACGGCCTATTCTCTTATGCGCGAAGCGAGTAAACGGGTGGCGGCAACGGTCAGGGCGCATCCAGGCGGCGAAACCTGTCTCTCCTGCCAGCTCACGGCGGAGCGCCGTTTTCCTCCTGAGGCAGGCCAAAGCCAGCGGCGACTCGATGCCGCTACGCTTGCCGCGCTGCATCAGGCGTTTCAGCCGCTGCTGCCTGACGCCCAGCAGTGGCATTTTCTCGACGCCTTGCTGTTTCGTCATCTGTTGCAGGACAAAACGCTGCTCCGCCAGCCTGCTGTCGCTGCCATGCTGCCGGAGTGCCGCAGCATGGAGGCGCTGTTTAGCCGTTTTCCGGTGGTGCAGACCCATCAGGAGGTGATTTTCGACAGTCATCTTCTTGCGCCCTGGCGGGCGGAGTCCGTACCACAACATCTGACGGTCGATACACTGCCTGCGCTGGTGGTGGGCGACCTTACCAACGGCGCCGTGGTGCGAATCGCTGCGCGAACCCATTATCAACATCACGCCATCAGCAGCGCCGTGACGCTGAAAGTCGGCGCACTAGACAGAAGGAAAATCACATGAGCCTATATGAAGTAATCTACAACACGATCAGCGAGATGATTTGTGACGCAAAGGATATGGCGCCGGAGGATCTCACGCCGGAGACTACGTTGCCCGAACTGGAGCTGGACAGCCTGGACTATGTGGAGCTGATGGTGCTGGCGAAACGGGAGTTTAACGTGACGCTAAACCCGGAAATGTTTATGAAAAACCCATTTATGACGCTGCGCGAGCTGAGCCTGCGCATTGAGAAAAGCATGGCAGGCTGATATGACGCGGAAATGGATGCTGATCACCGGCGGTAGCCGGGGGATTGGTCAGGCGCTGGTACATGATTTGCTGGCGGAATGGAATATTGTCTTTACCGGGCGTAATGAGGCGGGGATCGCCCGAACGCTGGCAAGCGCGGGCAGCCTGCAGGCTGGACATTGGGTAAAGGGCTTCCGTTGCGACGGCAGCGATGAGGCCAGCGTTTCGACGCTGGCCTCATCGCTACTTGAGACGTTTGGCGCGCCTTCTGCGGTTATCCATAACGCCGGGATGACCCGGGACGGACTGCATATTCATCAGAACGCGCAGGACTGGCAGGCCGTGCTGAACAATAATCTGATCTCTGCGGTGAACTGGAATCAGACGCTGCTGCCCGCGATGATGACGCAGGGGGAAGGTTCCATTGTGTTTATGTCCTCGGTGTCGGCGCTAAAGGGCAACAGCGGTCAGACGGCTTACGCCGCAAGCAAGGCGGCGATGATCGGCCTGACGCGTTCGCTGGCCCGTGAGGTCGGACGCTTCGGCATTCGGGTCAATTGTCTGGCGCCGGGTCTGATTGACGGTGAAATGGTGCAAGCGATCCCGGAGGCACACCTGAAGGCGATGCGGCAGAATATTCCCCTGCGTCGTCTGGGGCGAACGCAGGACGTTGCGCGCGCCGTCGCGTTTCTGGCGGGGGAGGAAAGCGGCTATCTCACCGGGCAGACGCTGGTGCTGGATGGCGGTTTGTCTGCCTGATGAGCGTAAACCGCGAGAGATTGCTGTTCTCGCGGTTTACGTCGCATTCAATTGATTAATGCGCTGGACCAGCGCGCGTCGCTCTTTCACCGACTCCTGGAAGATCTGCAACAGGACCGTGCTGTGCTGCCGTATGATACCCGCCAGTTCAGGCGCGATTTCTGCCGTTTCCCCCACGCGAGCCTTAAATTCCGTCGACAGCGTGACGCCCTGTAATAACGAGGCCAGCCAGATGCTGGCGCGCAGAATTTTCGCTTCCGGCGGGGCGGTGGATTGCGCCACCGCCTTTGTTTGCATCCGGCACCAGCTCGCAATGTCGCGGATCGCGGCAATGGGGTACAGCTCTTGCCAGATGGCATTTTCATCGCCGGTATGCGCCGGTGCGGAACAGCGGGCAAGGGAGGGAAGATTATGCAGCAGGCCGCCGATTTCAATTTTCAGACACTCAATCGGCGCAATGCCCATCTCTTTTGCCAGATAGCCCGATATCCGGCCGACAACCAGAGAGTGCTGGACGCCATGCTGGCTGAAGCCATCAATGATGAATGCCAGCATACCGGCAATGTCGCGAAAATTATGCAAAGAGACGGAATCATTATGAATGCGGGGAATTTCTTTTATATAGTCAATAAATTCTGTTGATTTGATTCGTAACCAGAAGTGTTCGCAGTTTGCTATTTTCCTGAATGCGCTAATATATTCCGGTTTATATAAGAGATGTTCGCCGCCAGTGATTATATTAATAATTTCTGATTTAGCCGATATGATATCGTCTGTGCGGTAGCGCGCGATTAAAACGTCTATACGATCCGCAAGGTAGATGAGATGGCTCTCTTTGGGAACTTTTTCATCCTTTACACAGCCGCCATCGCCGTTATGCCAGCGGATATGATGATACCGCACAATCGAACTCAGCGGGTTCAATAGCGGCACGCTGGCCAGAAGTTCTGCGCCGACCGCCGCGTGGTTGTTCAGCTCATTATCATAGTAACTGAGCGGCTGAAGCCGCGACTCTTCGCTCAGGCCGCCAATATCATGAAGTAGCGCCGCCAGCAGGGTTTTTCGGCACTGCGCAGGCGTGAACTGAGACTCGCGGGCTAAATGCCAGGCGATAAAAGCGGTTCTGACATGATGCAGGTTAAGTCTGGGATTGATCATGTCTATAATTTTTGAAATACAAGCCAGTGATTCTATTAAGTTTATATTCATGATTTGAGAAATTTAACATATGCTGTGCTTCGTGAAAGAAAACCACACAAATTAATCTCGTTTGCAACCATACTGCGGAAATGCGTGGTTACCAAATAATATTGCATTATTGTTAATGCTTTTAAGAAAAATAATTTTTTCGTCCGGACCTTTGCTGAATAGCAAACTATTAGCAATCTCATCATCTACATTGTCAGTGTTGTCGCGCACAACATCGACACTTGTTATTTTATACAGATGCGCATTAGCGTTATACAACTTAAACTTGAGTTGCAAAGTGCGTGAGATTAAATATTTTTTGTGGTTATGGGTGAGCAGACCATCAATATTGACCAGTAAACTGTTATTCATCAGATTGGCAAAAATCAGCCCTTCCGCCTGGATAGTATCGCGGTTGATCGTTTGTGTTACCGAAAATTTTGAGGTACAGGAAAAAGCAGGCGTACGGGCAAAACTGTATATCGCGCCGGCTTTGTTGAATAAATCAGATTTCGGGTAAGTCTCCCCCGTAGCGGGTTGTGTTTTCAGGCAATACGCACGCTTTCAGGCATACCTGCTTTCGTCATTTTGTTCAGCGCTCGTACCAGGGCCATAGCCTCCGCAACCTGACCATCGTAGTCACGCAGCGTCAGTGAACCCCCGAACAGCTGTTTTACCCGGTACATCGCCGTTTCCGCTATCGAGCGACGGTTGTAATCTGTTGTCCATTTCCACCGCGCATTACTCCCGGTCATTCGCTGATTAGCCACTGCACGGTTACGGTCTGCATATTCACCGGGCCAGTAACCCGCACCTTTTCGGGGAGGAATAAGCGCGCTGATTTTTTTGCGGCGCAGTTCATCGTGACAGAGCCGGGTATCGTAAGCCCCGTCTGCCGCGGCTGCCCTGATTTTTCTGTGAGTCTGCCGGATAAGGCCCGGGAAGGCTTCTGAGTCCGTGACGTTATTCAGCGACAGGTCTGCACAGACAACTTCATGTGTGTTGCTGTCAACAGCAAGATGCAACTTTCGCCAGATACGACGGCGCTCTTTGCCGTGCTTTCTGACTTTCCATTCGCCTTCACCAAAGACCTTCAGCCCGGTGGAATCAATCACCAGGTGTGCGATTTCACCCCGGGTGGACGTTTTGAAACTGACATTAACCGACTTTGCCCGCTTACTGACACTGGTGTAATCCGGGCAGCGCAACGGAACGTTCATCAGGGCAAAAATGGAATCAATAAAACCCTGCGCAGCCCGCAGGGTCAGCCGGAATACGCGTTTAATCACCAGAACGGTGGTGATGGCGAGATCAGAATAGCGCTGGGGCCTTCCTCGTGATGAAGGTGTTGCCGACTCATACCAGGCCTGAATCGCCTCATCATCCAGCCAGAAAGTGAGGGAGCCACGGTTGATGAGAGCTTTGTTGTAGGTGGACCAGTTGGTGATTCTGAACTTTTGCTTTGCCACGGAATGGTCTGTGTTGTCGGGAGGATGCGTGATCTGATCCTTCAACTCAGCAAAAGTTCGATTTATTCAACAAAGCCTATCGCGCCGATAAAAATTAAGCCAACGCAGATAAACAGAACACAGATATGCTTAGACATTATTTTTTTCTCTGTAATAAAAGCTTACGCAACCCTCATTATCACACTCCATGAGCAGCAATTGCATAATATTACCTAACGTACCCTGTACCTGTTGCCTGTAGATATACAATTCTTTTGCTTTCGAACAGTCGAAAGGCTGAGCGGTTAAATCAAAACTCCTCTTTACATCCATCAACGACAATGATGCAGGGATAAAAATAACGCAGTGACCTTTTACAATTTTATGAATATCTGCCTCTGGCCTGTACACGCCAGGCTTCATCATCAACAGCAGAAAAGCGATCGTCAGCGCAATAATGCGGGTAAACAGATGATGAAAGGGACTGGTTTGTGCGCTGAGGCTGAGAGAAGCGTCCTTCTCATCCAAAAAAGGCGTTCGATACTCACGATCGTTATTGACGATAGCATCTTCGGAAATTTTGAAACCAATACGCGGAACCGTAACAATGATTTCTTTTTTTACCCCCAGATCGCTGAGGTTTCTGCGCAATGTCGAGATATATTGATTGAGATTACTGTTCGACGCCCTGGCGCCATATTTATCAAAAACGGACTGAAAGATTTCATTGCGCGACAGGATATCGCCGCGATGGTTGAGCAGCTCGGCCAGCAGTCGCGTGGACGTTTGGGATAATTCGATACAATCCCCGGTCAGTAGGTTAACGAGAGACGCGTCCTCGGTATCAAAAGTGATAAATCCCTCTATGTCGAACCTCATGTTCCTCTCCGCGCTTAATCCTACTTCTTACTAACATGCAGCTTTTAAAAAATAAAAAGAAGTTAATATCAGATAAAAAATCTGTTTTAATGAATATTTACAGCTAATGTTGCTAGCTTGTTGCTCATCAATGCATACTGGGCACTCCTTTGCAACCCAGGAGGCTGTGCCATGAAACTTTCGCTATGTGCCTACCCTTCAGGCGCGTTACCCATTCGGTATAATGCACCGTGTAACAATCTGCAGTTGGTAGCGGTGGAAATGGGAATAAGCAGCTTTGCTACGGTCAGGGTTCCGGAGCAAGTATATATTCTTGAATTATTAAAAGATCACAGTGCTAATGGACTTTCTACAAGGGAACTTGCTGACCTTTGCGGCATTTCAATTTATAAAGTTAGGCACTTACTGCTTCCGCTGGAAAAATATGGACAAGTTATACGAGATAAAATGCAAAAACACCATCAATGGTTTTTATCCAGTGAATCTACAGAAGTTATCGAGGATTCTAGCAAGGGGGATTATCATTTGCAACAAACAGTCGTAAATCAATAAGTTAGACTTTATATCGAGATTTTTCCCTGCTAATATCTCGCGAGGCATTCGGAATATTCCCAATAAAAATGTTTGACCTCGCGTCATGGTTTTTTTGTTCCCCCAAATTTTTATTTTCTTTTTCTTCCAGTAACTATCTCCCCTACAGTTATCGCGCCAGGTGACTAAAATTTATTAACAATTTTAACATCGGCTAACAGGTGATAATAGTTTGTCATTGACGTCAGCGTAAATATCCACTGTAAGCCAGAACAGAACAAATTGCTTTGTCACTGTTTATTCCCTTAGTTTACGCGTGGCTAATTATTAGAAGCGTAAGTGAGTTATGTTATGGTGGCATTATCAGGACCACCTTTATCAATCCTGCAAAACAGTCATGCCAGGGCTACGTCGGGAAGTGCGGTTACAAAATTAAAAAAATTCCTTTTAATCGTCAGGCAAGGGCATAATAGGTTAAAGAAAAGACAGGGGGACATATGACAGCAGATTTAAATGACATTGAGGTATTGTTTGTTGCAGGCTTTGGCCCGGTTACGCTCGATACAGAAATCAGTAAAGCGTTTTATAAAGATACCCTCCGCTTGCCTTTAAAACATATGGAAGGCAATCACGATTATATGCTGACGGACGTTGAGGCATTAAAGGGAGTCAAGCATTTTGCGCTCTGGCCTCTGTCTCAGGCGGCACTCTCCTGTTTTGGCGCAGAAGCGTGGCCGGAAGCGATACCCGTTCCCCAGGGATGGGTCGAGTTTGAAGTGCAGGATATTGATGTTGCGACGGATATCCTGATTAAAAAAGGGTATCAGCTGTTAATTGCGAAACGTCTGGAACCCTGGGGCCAGACCGTCACCCGTTTACTGAGCCCGGAGGGGCTGCTGACAGGGGTAACCATTACACCGTGGTTGCGCACGGAAACGACACAGGATTAACGCTGCAGGTATTGAACGGCCTGATTCCGAAGGAGGCCGTTTGAGACGAATAATTGCACTAAATCAAATCTCGTGTCAGTTGGCGGCTACTTGCCAGATATGGGCTATTTACCACATACCGTGGATGGCGTTAGTGTGACGAGTATCGTTTATCAACAGGCTAAGATAATGAATGGCATACAGCAAAATGCCGCGGCGCTTTTGGATAGTGTTGCACGATGGAATGAAGTGACGACCCGGGCTAAATTACGCTATCAGGTCGAACTGGCACCTGATTTCAGCCTTATGGAATGGCTGAAAAATGACGAGCTGGCGCTTTCACGTTATTTACAATTTTTACTTTCTCCTGATGAAACTCATGGTCAGTCAGGGCTGTTTCTGAAGGGATTTCTTTCCCTCATTGAAAGAAGTGGAAGCGATAGCCCTTTAGCTATGGGGGATAAAGTCAGGGTTGATTATGAAGTTACTATCGAAAACGGAAGAAAGATAGACTTGTTAATGACCTCTTCAGGAGGTGTTATTGCTATCGAAAATAAACCATGGGCAGCCGATCAGGAAAACCAACTACGGGATTACGCATTATGGTTGAACAAACGTGAAAGGCCATGGAAATTAATTTATTTATGCAACCATGAACCGGGGGAGCGGACTCTTTCTGAAAATACGCCAGAAGCGCTAAGGCAACATATCCTCACCATATCCTGGCATGACGTCGTTGAATGGCTGAATGCGTGCTTACTACATGTCAGGGCTAATGCAGTCAGAGTATTTGTTGAGTCTTTGATTAAATATATCAGTCAGTCAATTAATGGTAAATTCATAATGGATAATAGTCGGGAGCTGTCAGAAATCATTCGCAAGGATAGTCGTTCAATAGAATCGGCATTTATGATATTTAACCAGATCAATGAGGTTCGCCGTGATTTATTCAACGAATTGATTTCTGATTTAAATGACCGATTTGCGGATTATCCTTTCGTTATTAACGTTACTTATGTCGAGCCATCGAGTCGGTGGGCTGGTTTTTACGTACCGCTAAGCCCTGATGGAGTCTATTCTTTGTGCTGGGAGTTTGACAGAACAAACTATAACGGTTTGTATTTTGGGATCTCAGGAAAAGGTAAGAATGAGCAACATGAAGCTTTAATCAGCGCTGCTATATCGGACATTTTTCCCCATATGCAGGGAAAGCCCAGTAAACTTTGGTCATGGTGGAGCTGGGATCTTGATCCGCAAGGGAAAAACCGTATTCCTCAAAACTGGGGTAATGATGGCGCTATCTGGGCGAAGCTGGGTGAGCGTGGAGAAGACAGTATTTTTGCTGCACTGTGTGAAGTGATTCTGGCGGTTCACGAAAAGCTGGATATGAATCTGTTTCGCTAATGCTTTGCCGGGGCAAGGGGGCGAACGCTTACCTTCTCCTGACCAGACAAAAAACGGATATTACTGTGTGGTGATGCAATTAGCCAATGGCTAAACATGATTGAGATGGTGTTGATTCGCTGTCTGAAGTCGAACAGGCAACGACGGACTGACCGGAAGGAGTAGGTGTGGCTCAAAGGGCAAATAAAATAGTGGCTTCTGTGGTGATAACGACCACAAATCTACCAAAATCCCGGAAAGCAAAACCCACGAAAATCGTTATTTAGCGAATAGGGACTTCGTTATGTGTGGAGTCAGGTCCACACATAACGGTATGAGGTCCACATATAGTGGATGGAGCTCCACACATAACGGTTTGAGGTCCACATATAACCGCGTAAAAACATACTTTCCTTGCCCGCAGGGTGTTAATTCGTCACCCCTGCATTGAGCTGTAAGTTGATATGTCGGGTTAGTCACTTTTGAGATAATATTTGATGGAGTTTATTATTATTTATTGAATTATATGAATATTTTAATCTTTTTTTGAGATATAGCCATCAGGGCGTTGAGATAACTAAGCATCATGGCTCAATTCAATCCCTCAGAACCAGAGCTAAAAATACTGCTTCAGAACCCCCTCCAGCTTACTCACTGCCGCTGCATACTTGGCCGGATTCTTATCATTCAGCACCTCCAGGTTACGCAACTTCCAGCGAATAGCCGGTAGGTGTTGAATTTCAGGATAGCGATACAGCGACCAGTCAGGAGTATTTTGCTTATAGGTGAGCAGGAACTGGCGATCTTTGCCCGTAAGGTGCGATTTCAGCGCCTGCGGTAGCAAGGTTGTGACTGACAAAAGAGAGTCCAGCGAAGTTTCCTGTTGTGTCATCCCTGAAAATTCCTGTGCGTACAGCGTGGCGATCTGGGTCGTGTCCCAGTTTGGTGCCAGCAGTTCAGCAATGGGGCGGGGATGGCCTACCAGATAACAAAGAAAACCGTCAAAGATCTCACGTGTCAGACCCGGTTTCTCCAGCATATTCAGCACGTCAAACAGATCGCGTGGATGCTGGCGGTCAAGCGCAGCGCAGATTTTACCGCCGTAAAGATCCGCCAGCGAGACAACATTCATGGTGGTGAAGCCATATTCCATTTCCACCTGTTCACATACTGGCATTTCTGTTGGTGGCAACAGTAGTCCACGCCAGACCGGACTAACCTCAATCTTTATCTTCGCATCGGCGGTGTTAACGATGATGCGCTTTTCATCCGCTTTATTCTCCTGCCGGATCGCCGTGATCCCTGGCCTGCCATTCAGCGATTTAGTAATACGCATCAGGGCGTCATGGATGGCAACCAGATCGGTATCGCGATCCGCAAAGCTCTTATAAGCAAGATCGATATCCACCGACAGGCGAGGGAAATCCTGTACAAACAAATTGATTGCCGTGCCGCCTTTCAGCGCGAAGCAGGACTCCTTTGCCACAAGCGGCAGAGCAGTCATTAATAGCCTGACCTGTCGGGCATAAATATCACGCAGATCCATCTTCGACTCCTTCCGGTTTAAATGCGCGGGGAACGGTGATTTGATAATCCGGTTCCAGCCAGCCGCCGGGAACAATTTGCCGTTTTCCCGTGCCTGTTTCTATACCGCTTTGATCGAGATACTGAAAGTAAGGATGCTCATTGCGTCGGGCAAGGTAAAGCATCACCCGGTTGGTTTTAACCGAATGACTGGCGCAGAGCAGTGTCTGTAATTTACGCGGGCTGAGAAGATTCATCCCCTGAAACAGAGCGTCGGCATGTTCGAAGGAGATCAACGAAGGAACGCCGCAGGCTATCTCATATGCGGCCAGTTCCGGGACACTGCCCATTAACTGCCGGTCGCCGATATTTAGTTTTGTTGCGAATAGTGTTGTATCGACGGTGAGACCAGAGGTATACAGCGTGACAAACGTCGCGGATTGCTCAAAGGCGGTGAACCATCCCGGCAGTTTGACGTAAGCCGGTAGTGCAAGCCAGATTTGTTGTCTACCCGGTTCGGTATAGTGAGCGTGGCCCTGTAGCGCAAGGCTGGTCAGCCCCGCCACGCGAACTTTTTTCCCCCACTGCGTTTGCAGACAGTAAACTGCGTCCACCCAGTTCGGCTCACGGCCCGTCCGACAATATACGCCGTGCGCGATCCGCCTGAGCCAGTCATTCTGCACATAGAGGTAAGAGAGCTTACGATCTATGCCATTGCGGGTGAGCCATGACTGGAGCAAAACCTGACCGGGGAGGGTGTTCTGCATCAGCCAGTTTAGATAGTTTGCCAAATGTCGTCTCTTGATGGACATAACAGTTAAAATTTAAACCATTATAATGTTTTAATGGAAAATAATATAGGCAGGTGAAGACACTTTTTTCAGTGAATGAGCTTAATGAACATTGGCAACATCCATTATCTATGAAAATCATGTGGTTACTATAATAAAATGTTTGTAAAAAATACTTGTCAGACAGATTACCAGGGAGAGTTATGGCTCAATTACATGTCAGAGTAAAGCCCCGTATACAATAATTTTTAATAAATCATTAACAGGCCCTCAATTATGGCGATTGATTCAAGTATATAGATATATCGAAATACGGTTGAGTCATCTAAAAAAGACAATTGAGGGAAAGGAAAGAGCGATTTCTGTTCATGGTAATCGGTTTATTACACATATTGTTATGCAGTCTGCTACTTTTGATATCTCCAATGGCTCTGAAAAAATTAGTCTTAATGAAATTGAAGAACTATACAAATTATGTAGCTTTGCTGTTACAGCCACACATAAAAAATTAAATCGTAAGTATCCTGATTCATATGTGGCAAATATATTTAAAAATCAGATGAAAAGTGCTGATCTTAAAGAATTAGTACTAAATGATATATTAAAAGAAAGAAATAAAAAATTAAATGGTAATTTTGTTTAACTTTTTTAAAAAATAAAATGCCTCGTCATCGATAACAAATCGCAGTATCATTCCCCGGCGCCTTTAAATTCAGGTGCTGGGTTTGGTTTCCTGAAGATATTCCTTACTGATGACATGTGACGCTTTTTGCGTCTTTTTATGTCATGCACGTTCAGCTACATTCAATAATGAGCTGGGAGAAAGTGTCGCGAGATGCACCGGTGCCCAGTAAGACCGGTAAGACTAAGCTGTCCGGTTCCACTATTGTTAAGGCTGGTCTGTTTTGTGGTGGAGGCTGTTACTACTCTATTCAAATACACCCATTACTTTCCTTTTTCTTCAATGCTGCCACCAACATCTCCGGATTTGAACTTTACTCTGGATCATTTTGCGATTACTCATTCGCGCTGACATAGTTTCTGACAGGGAAGGCTCTATAACCCGCAATGGAAAAGACGCTGATCAGATTAATTTATGCACTGATCTGGTATTTTGCTGCCGAAATGAAGGCCCCGGCTGGTTACGTGTGGCTGATAGCGTGAAGTTTATTGATGAGTTTGCAGCAGGATTAACAGGAATGCCTGAGGTGTTGCGCTTAGCGGTCTGTGATGAAAGAACTAATGAGGTATTTACTCGCCATCCGACGAAAGTTGGATAAAGCCAGAAAGCAAAAACTCAGCCATAGGCTGGGTTCTCTGAATAGTGGTGCCCGGACTCGGACTAACGCCGTAGGCGTTGAACAGCGTGCTTGTCGCGCTGGCCCCGAAGGGGTGAGCCGCTTGCGGCGAATAATCGAACGAAATTCGATGAAGAGTCCGTAGCTCCAAAAGCAAAAACCCAGCCATAGGCTGGGTTCTCTGAATAAGTGGTGCCCGGACTCGGGAACATTCAATTACTTACCAATTTGATTTCTATCATAAATTCTTCTGCTACTTATTGTCAAGACCCAGAGGTTGACCCTCGTTTCTGCTTGTAAAGCATAAAGGTGGATTAGAATGAATAGAAAATCTTTCGGTTCGATACTCCGGTTCGATTCCTTCTGAATTTATCGTAATGACATCTGCGTTACGCGTGTTGTATACTTAATATCCACAGAAACACAAGAGGACAATACCATGCCAGCCGCAAATAGTATGGCGATGAAACGCGAAACCCTGAACCTGCGCATCAAGCCCGCCGAGCGCGATCTTATCGATCGGGCTGCAAAAGCCAGAGGGAAAAACCGCACAGACTTTGTGCTGGAGGCCGCCCGCGCTGCCGCTGAAGAGGCGCTGATCGAACAGCGTATCATTATGGCCGATCCGGAGGCTTATCAGGCGTTTCTGACCCGTCTGGATCAGGCTCCCGCGCCAAACGATGCGTTGCGTAAAACCATGCTGACCCCCGCGCCGTGGGAGCCGGAAAAATGATCTCCGCCCCTGAGCCCCTTCACGCCGGGCATATTCTCACCCCGTTCTGCTGCGGTGTGGATTCGATGGATAACTGGCTGAAACAGCGGGCGATGAAAAATCAGGTCACTGGCGCATCGCGTACCTTTGTATGTTGCGGCAGCGATTCTAACGTACTGGCGTATTACTCGCTGGCGTCCAGCGCGGTAACGACCAACACCGCCCCCGGTCGCTTTCGTCGCAATATGCCCGATCCGATCCCAGTGGTGGTGCTGGGCCGTCTGGCTGTGGATCGGTCGCTACATGGGCAGGGCGTCGGACAGGCGCTGGTGAGGGATGCCGGACTGCGGGTGATTCAGGGTAAGCGTCTCATTTAAACCGTCTGGTCTGTTTCCTCCGGCTCCACAAAAATAATGTCCATCATTTTTAGTGGACACTATCGTATGGAATACCGGACCTGGATTACTGAAGCTTTACGCCTTCACTTCGAAGAACATTTACCTCGGGTTGTGGCCGGACGTCGCCTGGGTGTACCAAAATCAACAGTTTGTAGTATGTTCGTGCGCTTTCGGAGAGCTGGCCTTTCGTGGCCTTTGCCCGCAGGCATGTCGGAGCAGGAACTTGATGCCTGCCTTTACGGACAATTTTCCACGGTACCAGTCGTACGTCCTGAAAGCACCGTTATATCCGAAACCCCCGTGGTAAAAAAACGTCCCCGGCGGCCCAACTTCCCTTATGAGTTTAAAATCGCCTTAGTGGAGCAGTCACTGCAGCCCGGAGCCTGTGTGGCGCAGATCGCCCGGGAAAACGGAATCAACGATAACCTGCTCTTCAACTGGCGCCATCAATACCGGAAAGGTGGCCTGCTGCCTTCCGGAAAAAATATGCCGGCACTGCTTCCCGTGACGTTAACGCCGGAGCCGGATAATAAAATCCCGGCCCCCGCACAGGAACCAGAGCAGATAAATACACCGTCCGACAGTCTGTGTTGTGAGCTGGTTCTGCCGGCCGGAACTCTCAGGCTTAAAGGTAAACTGACGCCGGCGTTATTACAGACACTTATCCGCGAAATAAAAGGGAGCAGCCACTGATGATATCTCTCCCTGCAGGTTCGCGTATCTGGCTGGTTGCAGGTATCACCGATATGCGAAATGGCTTTAACGGCCTGGCATCAAAAGTTCAGAACGTCCTGAAGGATGACCCGTTCTCCGGACACCTGTTCATCTTCCGCGGACGCCGGGGTGACCAGATAAAAGTGTTGTGGGCTGACAGTGACGGACTGTGCCTCTTCACCAAACGCCTGGAGCGGGGCCGCTTCATCTGGCCAGTCACCCGTGACGGCAAGGTGCACCTTACTCCGGCTCAGTTATCCATGCTTCTTGAAGGTATCAACTGGAAGCACCCGAAACGAACGGAACGCGCTGGAATCCGCATATAACCCGTTGTAAAGTGAGGATATGGACACCTCACTTGCTCATGAGAACGCCCGCCTGCGGGCACTGTTGCAGACGCAACAGGACACCATCCGCCAGATGGCCGAATACAACCGCCTGCTCTCACAGCGGGTGGCGGCTTATGCTTCCGAAATCAACCGGCTGAAGGCGCTGGTTGCGAAACTGCAACGTATGCAGTTCGGTAAAAGCTCAGAAAAACTTCGCGCAAAAACCGAACGGCAGATACAGGATGCACAGGAGAGAATCAGCGCACTTCAGGAAGAAATGGCTGAAACGCTGGGTGAGCAATATGACCCGGCACTGCCATCCGCCCTGCGCCAGTCTTCAGCCCGTAAACCGTTACCGGCCTCACTTCCCCGTGAAACCCGGGTTATCCGGCCGGAAGAGGAATGCTGTCCTGCCTGTGGTGGTGAACTCAGTTCTCTGGGATGTGATGTGTCAGAGCAACTGGAGCTTATCAGCAGCGCCTTTAAGGTTATCGAAACACAACGTCCGAAACTGGCCTGTTGCCGGTGCGACCATATCGTGCAGGCACCAGTACCTTCAAAACCCATTGCACGCAGTTATGCCGGAGCGGGGCTTCTGGCCCATGTTGTCACCGGGAAATATGCAGACCATCTGCCGTTATACCGCCAGTCAGAAATATACCGTCGTCAGGGAGTGGAGCTGAGCCGTGCCACACTGGGGCGCTGGACAGGTGCTGTTGCTGAACTGCTGGAGCCGCTGTATGACGTCCTGCGCCAGTATGTGCTGATGCCCGGTAAAGTCCATGCTGATGATATCCCCGTCCCGGTCCAGGAGCCGGGCAGCGGTAAAACCCGGACAGCCCGGCTGTGGGTCTACGTCCGTGATGACCGTAACGCCGGTTCACAGATGCCCCCGGCGGTCTGGTTCGCGTACAGCCCGGACCGGAAAGGCATACATCCACAGAATCACCTGTCCGGTTACAGCGGAGTGCTTCAGGCCGATGCTTACGGTGGCTACCGGGCGTTATACGAATCCGGCAGAATAACGGAAGCCGCGTGTATGGCCCATGCCCGGAGAAAAATCCACGATGTGCATGCAAGAGCGCCAACCGATATCACCACGGAAGCCCTGCAGCGTATCGGTGAACTGTATGCCATCGAAGCAGAAGTCCGGGGATGTTCAGCAGAACAGCGTCTGGCGGCAAGAAAAGCCAGAGCTGCGTCACTGATGCAGTCACTGTATGACTGGATACAGACTCAGATGAAAACACTGTCGCGTCACTCGGATACGGCAAAAGCGTTCGCATACCTGCTGAAACAGTGGGATAGCCTGAACGTGTACTGCAGTAATGGCTGGGTGGAAATCGACAACAACATCGCAGAGAACGCCTTAAGGGGAGTGGCCGTAGGCCGGAAAAACTGGCTGTTCGCGGGTTCTGACAGCGGTGGCGAACATGCGGCGGTGTTGTACTCGCTGATCGGCACATGCCGTCTGAACAATGTGGAGCCAGAAAAATGGCTGCGTTACGTCATTGAGCATATCCAGGACTGGCCGGCAAATCGGGTACGCGATCTGTTGCCCTGGAAAGTTGATCTGAGCTCTCAGTAAATATCAATACGGTTCTGGCGAGCCGCTTACCACGGCCGTGTCCGGGTGCGTTTTCACTGGGACCGTTACTGCCCGGGCAACGAGGAGAGCTCCTGCTGGGTGCGGGTGTCCCAGGCGTGGGCCGGGGCCGGCTTCGGCAACCTTGCCATTCCCCGCGTCGGCCAGGAGGTGATTGTCGACTTCCTCAACGGCGACCCGGACCAGCCCGTCATAACGGGGCGCACTTACCACCAGGACAACCGCGCGCCGGGCAGCCTGCCGGGAACCAGGACGCAGATGACCATCCGCTCGAAGACGTACAAGGGCAGCGGATTTAACGAACTGCGCTTTGAGGATGCGACGGATAACGAGCAGGTGTATATCCACGCCCAGAAGAACATGGACACGGAGGTGCTGAACAACCGCACCACCGACGTGAAGGTGGACCACACGGAAACCATCGGCAATAACCAGCGCGCATTACCGTGGGCGTCGGGCAGACGGTGAAGGTCGGTCAGGAGAATACCGGCGGGCATGACCAGAGCGTGACGGTCGCCCACGATCAGAGCGTGAGTGTGGGTAACGATCAGAAACTGGAGGTCACAAATAATCGTAACAAGAGCGGCGGTAATGACCAGGACAGCAAAGTGTCAGGAAACGATACCGAAGCGGTGGAAAAATCACAGACCATCACGGTGGGGGAGAACTTTTCCCTGACCGTGACCAGCAGTTCAACAATAGATTCAGGCGATGTGATTGAGCTGAAATGTGGCGCCAGCCTGCTGAGAATGGACAGTAGCGAAAAAGTGACCATTACCGGTAGGGCATTTGATTTTGAGGCCGATCGACCAGTCAAAATTACCGGTAACTTCCATCTGTAAAATAGATGAAGATGGTAATGTTATACGTGGAAATAAAGGTAAGGTTGAATAATGAGCGAAAATTTTCAGGTCAGAGATAGCCGTAGAGATAAAGCCTATTTTGATAAATGGATTGAGTTTCAACAGAAAGCTATACTTGAAGATAAAAATGACATTGACAGTATACCTATCCAACATAGAATCCTTGCTCAATTATCCAGCATTCATGACTACATTTTGTCTGTATGTATAATGAAATATGGACGAGGTGATCCAGTTTCTTCTTTCTCTGACGAATTAAAAGAACTGGCACAAATAAGAAAGTTATTTAACGAAAAATTTAACAGTTTAACAGAACTAAGTGACCAAACAAAAAAAATGTATAGTAAGTTAACTCTTTATCTATACTATGATTTTTTTTGCTGGCTGGGTTTTTTGTATTGTTCTGGCGGGAAGAAGTCTGATTTTTTAGAAGTACTCGATCTTTTTGGACATAAAGGAGAAGATGCCTTATTAGATCATGTCGCTGTATTACTTGGTGATACGAACCGCTCCATCGCCAGTAATAACACTCTTGTGTATGGTAAAAAATATAAACCTTTGCTTGATGTTATACTGGCTTCAGAAAACGATCGGCCGGCACTGATGAAGAAATTTGTCGAGGGCTGGTACAGAAGCATGAAACCGGCAGCCTGGCATGGTAATGATAAAGGAGGTGAAGGAGCTTATTTTGGTTACTGGTGCTTCGAGGCTGCACTGGTCGTGAATTTACTAAATATAGATGACTCCTCTTTCAAAGATAATGTTTACTACCCCAAAGACATGATCATAAAAAGATAGAAAAAATAAACATAGAGGGCTGAATAATCTTAGTTAATAATGCCCTCTGCTAAACCATCCATATTTATGTTTACTGTTAATTCAGAAGAAATTATGCGTACGATAGATTTCATTTACCTCCAAAACAAACTGGAAATTAAGACTGTAAATGACATATTCTGTAATAATAATGGAGTCGGGTAATATTAACCACATCGCAGCTTTTCAAAAATGAAGTCAAACTTAAGTCAAGGATGCCAAACATGGTAAAACAGAGATCCATTTCTCCGTGAAATATTAGATTAAAACAACCAAATTGCTTTTGTTAAATAAAGACAATGTAATCATTGGATAATAATAGAAAAATCTCAAGATCCTCCGAAACAATAATATACTGTTAACGAACCACTGAAGCCAGATGTAGATGCTAGCGTTATACCTGGAAATAAAGGTAAGGTTGAATAATGAGCGAAAATTTGCAGGTCAGAGATAGCCGTAGAGATAAAGCCTATTTTGATAAATGGATTCATTTTCTACAGAAGGCTGTATATGAAACAAGGAAAGATATTGACAGCATACCTATCCAACATAGAATCCTTTCCCGATTATCCAGAATTCATAGCTATATTTTGACTAAATGTATTATGAAATATGGACGAGGTGATCCAGTTTCTTCTTTTACGGACGAATTAAAAGAACTTGTACAGATAAGAAAATTATTTAATGAAAAGTTTACCTGCTTAACAGAACTAGGTGAACAAACTAAAAAAATGTACAGCAAGTTAACTCTTTATATCTATTATGATTTTTTTTGCTGGCTGGTTTTTTTGTATTGTTCTGGCGGGAAGAAGTCTGATTTTTTAGAAGTACTCGATCTTTTTGGACATAAAGGAGAAGATGCCTTATTAGATCATGTCGCTGTATTACTTGGTGATACGAACCGCTCCATCGCCAGTAATAACACTCTTGTGTATGGTAAAATATATAAACCTTTGCTTGATGTTATACTGGCTTCAGAAAACGATCGGCCGGCACTGATGAAGAAATTTGTCGAGGGCTGGTACAGGAGCATGAAACCGGCTGCCTGGCATGGTAATGATAAAAGCTATGAAGGTGTTTATTATGGCTACTGGTGCTTCGAGGCTGCACTGGTCGTAAATTTATTAAATATAGATGACTCCTCTTTCAAAGATAATGTCTACTATCCCAAAGACATGATCATAAAAAGATAAAAAATATAGAGGGCTCAATAATCTCAATTAATAATGCCCTCTGCTAAATCATCTGTGATTATAGAAAGATATATCAACCTCTGCCCCGGCCCCATCCCAGGCCGGAGCAGCGCAGTTACCTACTCTTTCACCACTATCAGCGGCTCGATATCGCTCTCTTTCTTAATTACCAGCGACTCATCGCCGCGCAGGCAGGTGCCGCCGTAATTGCCGCCCACGGTAAAGGTACAGACCTGGATATATTTCCCGTCGACCTTTGGCAGACACCAGAGCTGTTGATAGATGTTCTTCTGCTCGGCAAATTTACCGCTGGTTTTATCCAGCAGCTCTTCCTGGTGGCTTACCAGGTCGATATTGCTGCCGCAGCGGCCCGCTATCGGTTTCACCGCATAACCGGTTTGCGCCAGCTCGTCGTTCACCACGAAATCGGTATCCAGCAGATAACGATGTTGCGGGAACAACTGCCACAAAATCGGCAGGATCGCTTTGTTGCCGGGGATCACGGTCCACAGCGGCTCAAAAACCAGCACTTCCGGGCGCAACAGCACGTCTATCAGCCGCACTTCCTGCTCGGTATGCCCTGTGCGAATCGGCACCGCCGCATATTCAGTTTCGCTGACCTCGCGCACCTGCTCGATCGCTGTCTCCCACGCCCAGGTTTTCCAGACGCAGTTCACCAGCCGACCGTCGCCGTCAATCAGTTGCCCGGCTTCATCCCAGCGCAACTCATCCAGCCCGCGCAGGATTTTACTTTCAAACCCGGCCTGATGCAGCGCCTGCTGCATAAACTGCGCGTGGTAGTTCTCCTCAATGTCCTTGTCCTGCATGATATGCACGAAAGGACGCGCGCGGCTGTGCTTCCACGCGCCGGCCAGCTCGTTGATTAATCCTTCCGCCGGATTATGCCCTTGCCCCGCATAGCCCTGTTCCGCCCAGCGTTCGAGAATCAGACCAGCCTCGGTATGACATGAGGCGGAATCGGCGTTGTACTCGTAGACCTTCAGCCCGCGTTCATCCATGCAAAAATCCATACGACCGGTGATCATATGGTGGCGTCGACGCTTCCAGGAAAGGCGCAAACGCGGCCAGAGTATTTTTGGTATATCGAACAGCGCCAGCAGATTATCATCTTTCAGCACCTTGTCAGTAGCGTGCAGATACATCAAATGCAGTTCGTTGGTCGCTTTTATCAGCTCCTGCTCGGCGCTTTCGCTGATGGTGAAAAACTGATACGGGTCCTGATTAATGACATGGCCGTTAGCGGCGATATAGGCTTTTTGCAGCGGATCATGTTCATCCAGCCATTTGCCGTCAAACTGGCCTTTATTCTCCAGCCTTGCGCCGCGGATCTTCAGCGAATCATTGCCAATCTCCGGCTGTGGCAGGCTATGCTGCGTATCCCCGGTCTGGATCATCCAGCCCAGAATCGTAGTGTCGTCAAAGGTATCTTTCAGGGTATAGCAGCCGTTGTCGACCACCATCTCCAGCTCGCGCGTCCACTGTTGACCCGGCGGCAGCGGCATATGAATCACGTTCTGCTCGGCAATACGGATTTTGTTATCCAGCAACTGGGTGATAATCGCTACATGGCCGGTGTCTTTAAACTCTCCGCCCTTCTGCCAGATCAGCAGCGCCCCGGCAACCGGCGCGCGGGCGGAACCATTGGCAAACGCCTGTAGCGGCAGAATATTGTCGTTGACCACTTCGCGTAAGAAACGCAGCGAAAAGATCTCCCACGCCATGCCGACGTCGGTAAACACCACGCCATAGTTAAGAAAAAGAAAACGGCGGGCGAACTCAACGCACTGCCATTTGTGGCCCATATATTCGTTGCCGATGTAGCTACGAAACGCGGCGTCGTCGGCATAGTCCCGTGGGTCGAGGGAGCTGTAATCTGAAGAGTAAATTGCTACGCCACCGGGGGCATAGCCCAACAATGTCCCGAAGGGAGCATCCTGACTGGTCGTTCCTTTGCTCATGCACCTTACCTCAAAGCTGTACAGCCTGAGCAGCATTTGCCTGCTCAACAACATGTATCATCATACACCTCAACGCAGCGGGCAGACGCCTGGCGACAAAAAATAGCCGCGGATAAATGTGCCAATCGGCTAAATGTCCAAATGGCGAACTGCTACACTGCTTCAACACAACTCATCAGAAGGCAGGTCAACATGTCAGATAACGCTTATCAGCCCGCAAAAGTCTGGACGTGGGATAAATCAGGCGGCGGCGCGTTCGCCAACATCAACCGCCCTATCTCGGGTCCGACGCACGACAAAACGCTGCCCGTCGGCAAACATCCGCTTCAGCTTTATTCGCTCGGCACGCCGAACGGTCAGAAGGTGACGATCATGCTGGAAGAACTGCTCGCGCTGGGCGTCACCGGCGCAGAGTATGACGCCTGGCTGATCCGCATCGGCGAAGGCGATCAGTTCTCCAGCGGCTTTGTTGAGGTTAACCCGAACTCGAAGATCCCGGCGCTGCGCGATCATTCGCAAAACCCGCCAGTGCGCGTGTTTGGTGGTGCTGGGCAATGTGTATGACGCAGCCGAGTTCCTGGATGCAGGCAGCTACAAAAACGTGCAGCGCTGGGCGAAGGAAATTGCCGAACGTCCGGCGGTTAAGCGCGGACGGATTGTCAACCGCACCAATGGTCCGCTGAACGAACAGTTGCATGAGCGCCATGACGCCAGCGATTTTGAAAACAATACGGAAGATAAGCGACAGGGATAAACGTATTGCCGGATGGCGGCGCATCACGCGCCGTATCCGGCCTGCGGTTATGCGCTCGTATGCCTGATAAGCGACGCGCCATCAGGCATTGCATCCAGCGGTACGCGTCACGCGCTGGTGACGTCATACTCCATACGGCGCAGCGCGTCCAGCGTGGCTCTGGCTTCATCTTCATCAATAATGCTCATCGCGAAGCCCACGTGCACCAGCACCCACTGTCCGACCAGGTCCGCAGGATCGCCCTCGCAGATCAGGGCGATATTCACCTCGCGCCTGATGCCGCATACTTCCACCTGCGCCAGTTGGTGAATATCTTCACCTACCGCCAGAACCTGCCCAGGAACGCCAATACACATAATTAACCACCCAACGGTTTATTCAACTTCAATACTTTTTACGGTCAGCGAATCGCCGGTATCGACGCGCAGACGATCGCCATGACAATGTGGACACGACGCGTCGTGGCGGAAAATTTCAACCGCCTGACTACAGTCCCAGCACCACGCCTGCGCGGGTTTGTAGTCGATATGCAGCGCGCAGCCCTGCGCCACCGTTCCCTGGCAAACGATATCAAAACTAAAGCGGACGGCGCTCTCCTCAACGCAGGAAAGCGCGCCGATTTCCAGCCAGACGCCGGTCACCCGCGTTACCGCGTGCTGCTCAGCCTGCTGCTGAATAATTTCAACCGCGCTCTGGCACAGCGACAGCTCATGCATGCTCACCGCTCCGACGGCCAAACAGCAGCGCCCGGCGGCTGGTCTGCGGCGCGTCAGGATTGCTGACCGGCAGCGACAGCAGCATCCGCGCACAGTCGTCCGCCAGGCGCATCCCCTCTTCCGCCGACAGGCTGTGATTGAGCGGCGACATCAGCGAACAGGAAAGGTATTGCGATACCCCCTCCAGTTCGCCCACCGTAAAGGTCATCGTGCCATACGGCAGACGCAGGCCGATTTTCTCACTGACTTTGCGCAGCGGCCAGAGCTGATCCGGCCCGGGGAAAATCAAAGCGCTCAGCATCCACGGCGTGACCACGCATCCCGTCCATTGCCCTTCAAACAGCGTAAAGTCAGAGACATACACCGGCATATCGGGATGGAGGAATGAGAGATCGTGCATGGAACGCCGGGCTATTGCCTCAAAAGCGGCCTGAACCTGCGTCCTCGGGGCCGTCCGGAAGCCGGAAATTTCCTCAGACATGGGCAGCCTCCCGGGGGACAGCATCCACACCTGATTCGCGCAGCGCGGCCAGAACCTGCGCAAGCGCAGGTTCAATCATCGCTTCCACCGTCGGCGTCAGGCCGATATGCGGCTCCAGCGACTGCGGGATAACGCCCACCAGCGTCAGCTTTTTCGGAAACTCGCCGGTGAAGCGCAGGGCCGACAAAACGTCGGCCAGGCCCAGCTGGTGCGGGGAAATTTTATTGGTAAACAGCGCAGGCACTTCCTCATCCCGCAGGACCATAAGGGTGCCCGGCGCGTTTTTCCTCGAGACAATGGCGTCCGCGATGATCAGGTGATCCCGGTTCGCCATGTCGCCAAGCAGCTCCATTCCCGCCGTGCCGCCATCGAGGATCTCAACGAAATCCGGCAGTACATAACGCTGCTCTAACGCCTCAACGATCCGTACTCCGATGGCTTCATCGGTCAGCAAAATATTGCCGACCCCTAAGACTAAAATCCGCATTACAGAACCTTCACAGAGACAACTTCGTTCCCGTCAGCGTCGACAACGTGCACCGCGCACGCCATACAAGGGTCGAAAGAGTGAATGGTGCGCACCACTTCCAGCGGTTTTTCCGGATCGGCGATCGGCGTTCCCACCAGCGACTGTTCATACGGACCAACGTCATCGTTAAAGTTGCGCGGACCGGAGTTCCAGGTTGACGGCACAACCGCCTGGTAGTTGCTGATAATGCCGTCTCTGATCACCATCCAGTGAGAGAGCATACCGCGCGGCGCTTCAAGGAAGCCGACGCCTTTAAACTCGCCGGTGGCCGGAATGTTCGGCTTGACGAAGGTGGTGTGGTCGCCCTTGCCGATATTGGCGATCAGCGCGCTGTACTGGTTCTGCAGAATCCCCTGCAGCTCGCAGCAATGAACGGTACGGCCAATGATGCGTCCCAGAGTGGAGTGCAGTTGTGCCACTTCCAGCGTTTTGCCGGTCAGCTTCTGGTAGATGGCGACGATTTCATTCAGCTTCGCCTGCGTAGACTCACGCCCCGCCGCCAGCTTGACCAGCATATTCGCCAGCGGCCCCACTTCGACGGTTTTACCGTAGAAGGTCGGCGATTTCACCCACGAATATTTACCGTCATCCGCCCAGCCGTTGTATTCCGGAATGGTGGTTCCTTCCCACGGCGCCTGCGGCGCTTCGTCTTTATACCAGGCGTGCTTCGCGCTCTCCTGAATACCCTTAATCAGATACTCATCGGAGTGAGAGCTGATTGGCCGGTAGGTCGCCAGATCGGCGTTTTCGATATAGCCGCCCGGGAACAGGAAGCTGCCGTTCTTACCGTCGGTCGGGAATTCCGGCGCGCTCAGGTAGTTCACCGCGCCTTTACCGCGCTCCAGCCACTCCGGATAGAAGGCGGCGATAACCGCAGTATCAACCTTGTAAACATGCTCAACAAAGTCGCTCAGCTTGTCGATGAAGGACTTGATGTACATCAGGCGTTCAAGGTTCAGTACGCCCAGACCGTCGAGGTTAATCGGGTTTGCCACCCCGCCCACCGCCAGGTTCTGAATGTGTGGCGTTTTACCGCCCAGCAGCGCCACTACGCGGTTGGCGTCGCGCTGGCACTCCAGCGCCTGCAGGTAGTGCGCGACGGCGATCAGGTTGACTTCCGGCGGCAGTTTCATCGCCGGGTGTCCCCAGTAGCCGTTGGCGAAAATGCCCAGCTGGCCGCTGGCGACCAGATCTTTAATCTTGTTCTGTACCTTCGTGAACTCTTCGGCGCTGTTCAGATGCCAGCTGGAAACGCCTTTCAGCAGCGCTTCCGCTTTTGCCGGGTCGGCATTCAGCGCAGAGGTGATATCCACCCAGTCCAGCGCGGAAAGCTGATAAAAGTGAACGATATGGTCATGCGTGGTGTGCGCCGCCAGAATGATATTACGGATGTACTGCGCGTTAACCGGCACGTCGATGTTCAGCGCACTCTCCGCCGCACGAACGGAGGAGATGGCGTGCGTGGTGGTGCAGACGCCGCAGATACGCTGCACAATCATCCAGGCATCGCGCGGATCGCGGTTTTTGACAATCTCTTCCATCCCGCGCCACATGGTGCCGGACGCCCATGCTTTCGATACAACGCCATTTTCGATTTCGCAATCGATGCGTAAATGCCCCTCAATACGGGTGACCGGATCAATAGTAATTCTCTGGCTCATGCTTTGCTCGCCTCATGACGATTGTGATCGTTTTGTTTTAAAGGAGGAAGTATCGGCAGTAGACGAATGAGAACGATATAAGCGCAAATCTCAATAGCCACAAAACCAATAGAAATCAACAGCTCTTCCCAGGTCGGGAAGTAGTGGTAGCCGCCGCCTGGATTGAATGCCACCAGCGAATAGGAGAGACGCCAGGTCGCGCAGCCCAACAGCGCGCTCAGCGCCGACAGATACAGCATCCGCGAGTCGTTACGCAGTTTCGCCACGCGCAGCACCGCCAGCGGGAAGACCATCAGCACGACTTCAATCCAGAACATGATGGAATAGAGGTCGCCGGCAAAGGCATACGCTAATTTGTCGCGCCAGATCAGCTCGCCGAAGCGCAGCACAACAAAGATCGCCAGCATAATGCTGATGGTATTCGTCAGTTTGATGAACAGGTGCTTCTCATCCGGCCCCTTGCCTTTCAGCCCCGCCTGCACCAGAGAGCCTTCAAAGATGACGATTGAAAAGCCCATGATAAAAGCGGTGAGCACTGAGAACAGCGGCAGCATTTCATAGCTTTGCCACAGCGGATGCACCTTATAGCCCGCCGAGATCATCAGCGATCCCATTGAGGACTGGTGCATGGTCGGCAGCAGCGCGCCGAGAGCGATGATGAAAAACATCACTTTATTCAGGCGCTGTAGCGACACTTTCCAGCCCAGACGTTCAAACACCGCTGGCGCGAACTCCAGCGCCATCACGCCGATGTAGATGGTCATACAGACCGCCGTCTCGAACAGCACCGAGTTCACGTTGAAGTGGCCCGGAATGTAGAAATACGGCAGGTTCCAGTAACGCCCTACGTCAATGGTGATCGACAAACCGCCCAGCGAGTAACCGAACAGGCTGGCCAGCAGCGCCGGACGCACCAATGGGTGATACTGTCCGCGGTTGAAGACGTACACCGCCCACGCCAGCGCCCAGCCGCCGCAGGCAAAGCCGGTGCCGATCAGCAGGTCGAAGGCGATCCATACGCCCCACGGAAAGCCGCCGTTCAGATCGGAGACAGACCCCAGCCCGAACACCAGACGCTTCACTATCAGGAGCATACACAGAACGATTAACGGCCCGAAGATAATGACCGGTTTACTGATAATTTTGCCGCCCAGCGGTTTAGGATCATGACTCATGATCGTCTCCTCCGTCGTGATGGTCGTTTTTCGTATTACGACGAACCAGCACGGATAAGCCCGCCAGCGCAGCCAGGGGTAATATCATGCCTTTATAAAGCGTGTGTTGAACATGTTCGGAACGCGCGCCGGTAGAGAGGTCATCCAGCTTCGGCAGATCCAGATTTTCGTAAGGCACTCCGGTAAGCACCAGTACTTGCGTACCACCGCCCTCTTTTTCGCCATACAGGTGCGGGTAATACTTCGGCACGGTGTGTACGTAGGTGTCGCCCGTTTTCAGCGTCTGGCGCGGATAGTGATATTGGCTGCCAGGCTTAAGCGCCAGGCGTTTTTTTCGCCTCGGCCATCAGCTCCTCGCGAGTGCCAAAAATCACTGCGCCCGCCGGACAAACCTCCACGCAGCCGGGTAAACCGCCCTTATCAAGACGCTCAACGCCCTTCTGGTTGCACAGTTCACACTTGTGCAGCGCGCCAAACGGGTTGTTGTAGTCGTACTTCGGAACGTTGTACGGGCAGGCGACCATGCAGTAGCGACAGCCAGTGCACACGTCTTTGTTGTAATGAACGATGCCGGTTTTCGGATCTTTTTTCAGCGCCGAGACCGGGCAGACGGAGACGCAGTTCGGATCGACGCAATGCATACACTGCTTCTTAATATACGCGTAGCCGTTCTCTGTCTGATCCTTATTCACACCGTCGCCGCTGCGCCACACCTAGATGATGTTGTTAGTGTATGGCGACAGCTTGTCGTTGTTCGACCAGGTCTGCTCACCTTCCGGGTTGCGCGCCGGGAAGTTGACGTCCTGACACTTGGTGACGCAGGCCTGACAGCCCACGCACAGCGTCGAGTCATACAACATACCGAGCGAACCGGGGATCGGCGGGCGGTTTTCCGCAGCCGCATGGCTGACAGACGGCGCGCCGCCTAACAGCAATGCCCCGCTGGAGGCTGCTTTAATAAAATTACGTCTGTTCACGGTTATTCTCCCCGTGAGTCAGCGTTATCTTTCTTTTGCTGACGCCCCAGTTCACGCACCGCCATCACGCTGACGCCTGCGACAAGACCGACGACCCCGCCGAGCAGCCCGATGGCCCCGGCAGAGACGTTGCCGCCCTCTTTCATCTTCACGTCAGGCTTCTCAGATCGCGGCGTCTGGTTTTCCACGTGAGCAAGCTGGTGAATGCCCTTATGGAACCCCACCCCTTCTTCGTTACAGCCGTAGCAAGGGTGGCCGATCGCCACCGGCCATACGCCGCCGACATCGCAGAATTGCAGCGTGGAGCAGTTGCCCCAGGTTTCCGGTCCTTTACAGCCCAGATGGTATAAGCACCAGCCTTCGCGGTGCCCTTCATCGCCGAACTCTTTGGCAAAACGACCGGCGTCAAAGTGCGGGCGGCGTTCGCAGTGTTCGTGAATCAGGCGGCCATAGGCGAAGGTCGGACGATTTTTCGCGTCCAGCTTCGGCGGCTTGCCATAGGTGATAATGTGCGCGACCGTCGCGAGGAAGTTATGCGGGTTTGGCGGACAGCCTGGGATGTTGATGACGGTTTTGCCCGGCAGGACTTCCTGCAGGCCAACCGCGCCGGTCGGGTTCACGCCAGCGGCGGCCACGCCGCCCCAGGCGGAGCAGGAGCCGATAGCGATAATCGCCGCCGCGCCTTCCGCCGCTTTGCGGATGTGATCCACAATCGGCTCGCCGGCGACCATACAATAAATACCGTTATCTTTTAGCGGGATGGAACCGTCGACAACTAACACATACTGCCCTTTATACTTCTCAAGCGCGTTGTGTTTGTTCTCTTCTACCTGGTGACCAAAAGCGGCGGAAAGCACTTCATGATATTCCAGAGAGATCGTCTCCAGAACCAGATTTTCTACCGTGGGATGGGTCGCACGAAGGAGAGATTCAGTACAGCCCGTACACTCCTGAGCGCCAATCCAGACAACCGGCGGGCGCTGCGGACGGGATACTGACTCGGCCATTTCTGCGGCGGCTTTGCTACTGAGCCCCATGGTAGCGGCTAGTGCTGCACAAAGCTTCATGAAATCACGACGGTTTACGCCGTGAGAATTAATGAGAGTATTATCTCCAGTCATTTTATAGTTATTCCGTTGCGAAGACCTGGCTTTTATTTTGCATCGTTCGCGCAAACGTATCTGCGATCGATGCGCCATTTACCACACTTTTATTATGGTTATGTAGCCTATGATACTGCGACGGATGACTAAAACGAAGGGAGTAGCCAGTAGTGTAATTAATTAAATCGCCTGAATACCCCTTCTGGATCAATCTTCGTATCGAAAGTTTGCCAGTTTGCCATATCGCGGTATAAGGCAGCAGTAGCGATATGGCCTGCCGAACGGAAGATAACGGCTTATAACGACACCCATTCACCGCCTGAAGCATCTGCACGCCGCGTCTCAGGCGAGGCGACAGCCGGGGCGTCGCTTTGCGACAGTCGGAACTGTTGCACCGAACGCTGCAAATCTTCCGTTTGCCGTTCCAGCGCAGCGGCGGCTGCGGACACCTGCTCAACCAGCGAGGCGTTTTGCTGCGTGACGCCATCCATTTGGCTAATCGCCACGCTAACCTGCGAAATGCCTTTGCTCTGCTCCTCAGAGGCGCAGGCAATCTGTTTCATAATGGTGTCCACTTGCGTCCATGGTCGCGCCGGTATCTTTCACCAGTTCCGCACCTTGTTCGACACGGCGAACAGATTCGGCAATCAGCGTCTCTATCTCTTTCGCGGCATTGGCGCTGCGGCTGGCAAGGTTGCGCACTTCGCCAGCCACGACGGCGAAACCACGCCCCTGTTCGCCCGCGCGGGCGGCTTCCACCGCCGCATTCAGCGCCAGGATATTAGTCTGGAAGGCGATGCTGTTAATCACGGTAGTGATTTCAGCAATCTGTTTCGAACTGGCGGAGATGCCGTTCATGGTTTCCACCACCTCCGATACCAGCGAGCCGCCCTTACTGGCGGTACGTGAGGCGGTATCCGTAAGCTGGCTGGCCTGGCGGGCATTGTCCGCATTCAGCTTCACCGTTGCGGTAAGCTGCTCCATGCTGGCGGCAGTTTCCTCCAGCGCGGCTGAGGCGGGTAACAAAACGAAAGTATTGATCGTTGCCCTGGCTGAGCACCGTCATCTGGCGGACAAGATGGCGATCGACCTCATTACCCTCTGCGACGCGGGAAAGAGACCAGGTACTGTACAGCCCGACGCCCAACCACATTAAACAGAAAACACCAAGGATTGTCAGCATGACGACCCGGATGGTGAAATTACGCAGTATTTTCATAAGTGTTCCTTACCTTGTGAGTGATCGCCAGAAGCGAGCCTTAGTTCGTTATCGGCAGAAACAGGCGAAAATATAATCTTTCTTGCTTCCCATATTTATCCGGGTATTGTGGTGTGCCAGGCACAAAATAAAAACGCTGTTTCGAAATTCTTCACAAGAAAGGAGACAACATGTCCTGGAACGCCTCCCCTGACCGTTACGAAAATATGCAGTATCGCTACTGCGGGAAAAGCGGCCTGCGCCTGCCCGCGCTGTCGCTCGGCCTGTGGCACAGCTTTGGTCACGTTCAGGCGCTGGATTCTCAGCGCGCGCTGCTGCGTAAAGCCTTCGATTTGGGCATCACTCATTTCGATTTAGCCAATAACTACGGGCCGCCGCCGGGCAGCGCGGAAGAAAACTTCGGTCGCCTGCTACGCGAAGATTTCGCCCCTTATCGCGACGAGTTGATTATCTCCACCAAAGCCGGATATGACATGTGGCCCGGTCCCTATGGCTCCGGCGGCTCGCGTAAATATCTGCTCACCAGCCTCGATCAAAGCCTGAAACGGATGGGGCTGGATTACGTCGATATTTTCTATTCCCACCGCGTGGATGAAAACACGCCGATGGAAGAAACCGCCAGTGCGCTGGCGCACGCCGTGCAGAGCGGAAAGGCGCTGTACGTCGGTATCTCCTCCTACTCACCTGCGCGCACGCAAAAAATGGCGGAACTGCTACGCGAGTGGAAAATCCCGCTTTTGATCCACCAGCCCTCCTATAACCTGCTTAATCGCTGGGTAGATAAAAGCGGTCTGCTGAACACGTTGCAGGAAAACGGCGTCGGCTGTATCGCTTTTACGCCACTGGCGCAGGGGCTGCTGACCGGAAAATATTTAAATGGCATTCCAGAAGGGTCGCGAATGCAGCGGGAAGGCAAAAAAGCGCGCGGTCTGACGGAAAATATGCTGACGGAAGCGAACCTCAACAGCCTGCGACTGCTTAACGAGATGGCGCAGCAGCGCGGCCAGTCGATGGCGCAAATGGCGTTAAGCTGGCTGCTGAAGGATGAGCGGGTCACCTCGGTGCTGATTGGCGCAAGCCGAACGGAACAGCTGGAAGAGAACGTTCAGGCGCTGAATAATCTGTCATTCAGCACGCAGGAGCTGGCGCAGATAGATAAGCATGTCGCCGACGGCGAGCTGAATCTGTGGCAGGCGTCTTCTGATAAATAAACTATAAGGTTGATAAGATATTTTGCCGGGGGCGCTTCGCTTGCCCGGCCTACGAACACCCGCGCCGGATAAAATGTTTTGCCGGGGCGCTTCGCTTGCCCGGCCTACAAATATCCGCACCGGATAAGACGTTTTGCTGGGGGCGCTTCGCTTGCCCGGCCTACAAATACCCGCGCCGGATAAAATGTTTTGCCGGGGACGCTGCGCTTGCCCGGCCTACAAATACCCGCGCCGGATAAAATGTTTTGCCGGGGACGCTGCGCTTGCCCGGCCTACAAATACCCGCGCCGGATAAAATGTTTTGCCGGGGCGCTGCGCTTGCCCGGCCTACGGATACTCAGTCCGTAGGCCGGATAAGGCATCGCCGCCATCCGGCACCTGGCTGGGGGAATGTCGCTTAGTCGTACTTATGCCGGGTCAACCTGTCGAGATAACCCATCACAAAGGCCGACAGAACGAAAGTCAGATGGATGATGACATACCACATCAGCTTGTTGTCCGGTACGTTTTTGGCATCCATAAACACTCGCAGCAAATGAATTGAGGAGATGGCGACAATTGAGGCCGCAACCTTATTTTTCAGCGAAGTGGCATCCATCTTCCCCAGCCAGTTAAGCTTTTCCCGACCTTCAGAGATATTGAGCTGAGAGACGAAATTTTCGTAGCCGGAAAACATCACCATCACCAGCAGACCGCCGACAAGGGTCATATCAACCAGCGACAGTAAAACCAGAATCAGGTCAGCTTCCGCCATCGAAAAGATATTCGGCAGAACGTGAAAGATCTCCTGAAAGAACTTCAGCACCAACGCAATCAGCGCAAAGGACAGCCCAAAGTAAACGGGAGCAAGCAGCCAGCGTGACGCGTACATGATATTCTCGAAAAAGCGTTCCATAAAATCCTGTCAGGTAGCAAAACCGGTTAACAGTATATCGCAACAGCGCAACACCAGATAAACCTCTCTCAAACGTCCTCCGGCTGGATCCACGGACGCTGATAGTCGGGCCACACCAGCGCGACCAGCGAAGGATAGGCTTCGAGGCTAAATTCGCTGAAGCACTGGCGCAGGTTGAGCACGTCCAGGTCGGAATACGGGACCTCTTCGCCATTAAGACAGCGTTTTTTTATTGTATCGTAGTATTTATACACCGCCGAATTAAGATCGCTGCACCGCCGCTGAGCGTCAAACAGACCCGGCGTGTCATTCAGCTGCGCCATCGTCATGCGCTTTACCGTCGCGTGCAGAAAATCAATATATTCATGATTAACGCGCCAGTACCACACCGGCGTAATCGCATTCATCAGCGCGGAGAAATGGTCCTCCCCCTCCTCTTTCGTCAATAGCAAAGGGGGCAAGTCGGCCTGGCTATTGTGTGGTTTACTCAACTCGCAGATGACAAAATACACCACGCCGCTGAGCAATAGCAGGGCAATAACAGAATAAAAAAGACTGTTCATAAAATGACTCCATTTTTTTTGATTTTAAATTTACCCCATGCTATTGTCAACGCAGCCAGCCAGGCGAAAACAAATATCACATTGATAATAAAGGATATTCTGACATGCTTCCCGAGCATCTTGTCCCGGCGCATTTTCATCTGCTGTCATCAGGATCAACGAATAAGACAGCAGAGAATCCTGATAATTTAACTCAGGGGAAGAAAACGCTTAGCGATTACGAAGCGGATATTTTAATTAGCGCTACCCACACCGGGCAAGCCAAAAATATGTTACTTGAAGAACATGACCGTCATTTCAAAGAGCGCCTTTATCGGGTGGCGAAAATTGAAACTTTTGCCCGCTTGATTAATTCATTACAGGCAGAAGGCGACATTGATGCGCAGGCCTTAAGTAAAATAATCGCCGAAGCCACTACCCATATTAATGAGAACGGTAATGAAATTTGGCTTAATTTAATTACGCGCGAAACAAGTGCTCCCCTGTTCTATTCTCTGGAAGCTGAAAATGAGTGAAGCTGCTGACAATAATGTTTATCTGGCTTTAGATGATAATAAAAGCGATCAATTTGTTTTAAAGCAAAATCTGGCCGCGCTGATCGCCAATAAAAATGCGCTCCTGGAAAGCGTCGCCCAGGATGACACGTCGATTCCCGCCGCGCTGGTACGGCTGAAATGGCAGAATCGGCGGGAAATGTACGCGCTGCAAGTGAAAGAAGAAATTTATGGCGCGACCATCAATGCCATCGTCAGACAACATCCTGAATTACACGATAAAATCTTGGCGAAACTGGAAAACAGCTGGCAGCGACTGCTGGCGCGCGAGACGGCGACGCTGCGCCTGACGCGTAAGCTTGCTGAAGGGAATTACCGCACCCTCAACATCACCACCGTCGCGCTGAATGAACATTTCGCTTCAGCGAAAACGGAACAAACCGGGCGTTAAGGATCGTCCTGGTTCCCCCCTCTTTCCCGCACAGCGTCTACCCTTAAAGGATGATTAACCTGAAGGGAGATACGTTATGACGCAATTAAAAGACCCGACCACCCAGTACTACACCGGTGAATATCCCCAGCAGAAACAGCCCGCGCCGGGCGTGCAGGCGAAAATGACCCCGGTTCCCGACTGTGGCGAGAAAAGCTACGTCGGCAGCGGTCGCCTTAAAGATCGTAAAGCACTGGTGACAGGAGGTGACTCCGGCATCGGACGTGCTGCCGCCATTGCTTACGCGCGTGAAGGCGCAGATGTGGCGATCAACTACCTGCCAGCGGAAGAAGAAGACGCGCAGCAGGTGAAAGCGCTTATCGAAGAGTGCGGACGCAAAGCGGTGCTGATTCCGGGCGATCTGAGCGATGAAACGTTCGCCCGCTCTCTGGTGCATAAAGCGCGCGAAGCGCTGGGCGGTCTGGACACGCTGGCGCTGGTGGCCGGGAAGCAGGTGGCGATTCCGGAAATCAAAGATCTGACCAGCGAACAGTTCCAGAAGACCTTCGCGATAAACGTCTTTGCGCTGTTCTGGATCACTCAGGAAGCGATTCCGCTACTGCCTGCCGGTTCCAGCATTGTCACCACCTCCTCTATTCAGGCTTATCAGCCGAGCCCGCATCTGCTGGACTACGCCTCAACCAAAGCCGCTATCCTTAACTACAGTCGTGGACTGGCAAAACAGGTGGCGGAAAAAGGGATCCGCGTCAACGTTGTTGCGCCGGGGCCAATCTGGACCGCGCTGCAAATCTCCGGCGGTCAGACCCAGGATAAAATCCCGCAGTTTGGTCAGCAAACGCCAATGAAACGCGCAGGACAGCCGGCGGAACTGGCGCCCGTGTATGTTTATCTGGCAAGTCAGGAATCAAGCTATGTTACCGCGGAAGTACACGGTGTGTGCGGCGGGGAGCATTTAGGCTAGCGATAAATCTGTAGTGAAGTGCCCGGTGGCGCAGGCTTACCGGGCCTACATATAAACATCGGTGTAGGCCGGGTAAGGCGTAGCCGCCACCCGGCATTTTCATTACGACGCGTATTCGGCCAGCTCTGTCCGTCGCGGCGGGCTTATTTCGCTTTCGCGACCTCTTCACCCACCAGACCAATCTTCAGGTAACCTGCCTGGTGCAGCGTATCCATTACCTTCATCATGGTTTCGTAATTAACGGTTTTGTCCGCGCGGAAAAAAATCGTGGTGTCTTTCTTCCCGGCCGTCAGCGCGTTCAGCTCGGCGATCATGGTTTCATCCGTCACCGGATCGTTGCCAATAAACATACTGTTATCGGCTTTCACGGAGAGATAAACCGGCTTTTCCGGACGCGGCTGCGGGGTGCTGGAGGAGGCCGGCAGGTTGACCTTCACATCCACCGTCGCCAGCGGCGCGGCCACCATAAAGATGATCAGCAGCACCAGCATGACGTCGATAAACGGCGTCACGTTGATTTCATGCATTTCACCGTTATCGTCCAGATTTTCGTTAAGACGCATTGCCATGAAACATTATCCTACACGTAATTTCTGCGCGGTACGTACCGGATGCGCGGAAGCGCTCGCATCCAGATCCAGGTCACGACTTTGCAGCAGCAGCACCTGCGCGGCGATATCGCTCAGCGTCGCTTTCAGGCCGCCGATCTGACGGGCGAAGATGTTGTAAATAACCACGGCAGGAATCGCCGCCACCAGGCCAATAGCGGTCGCCAGCAGCGCTTCAGCGATCCCCGGCGCAACCACGGCGAGGTTAGTGGTTTGCGTTTGCGCGATGCCGATAAAGCTGTTCATGATGCCCCACACCGTACCGAACAGACCGACAAACGGCGAGATCGCCCCGATAGTGGCGAGGTAGCCATTTCCGCGCCCCATCTGCCGCCCGGCTGCCGCCACGCGACGCTCCAGACGAAAACCGGTGCGCTCTTTGATTCCTTCGTTGTCTTCGCTGCCTGCGGAGAGTTCAAGTTCGTTCTGCGCTTCATTAAGCAACTGCGTGTTCAGGCTTTTCGCGCCAAAGCTGGCGGCGATGTCGCTTGCCTGATCCAGTGAGCGGGCTTCAGCCAGCTGCTGCTGTTCGCGCTTGAGGCGACGCCTCTGCGAGAAGAAGTCGACGCTTTTACTGAAGAAGATAGCCCAGGTGACCACTGACGCCAGAATCAGACCAATCATCACGCACTTCACTACGATGTCAGCGTGCTGATACATACCCCAGACGGAGAGATCCGTCTGCATCAAATTATTACCCACTGTGTATCTCCAGGACGCAAATCACAAAATCTGAGCATAATAATATCAAAACGACGTCGAATTGATAGTCGTTCTCATTACTATTTACATAGTGCCGCACCTTCGGTTTCTTTTCTTTGCGCTTACGCAGTAAAACCTCATGAGGGGCACATTTGGGAAAATATTGTGCTTAATGCCGTCCGATGGGGTGCGGTTTTTACCATTCATGGTAGTTTAGACATCCAGACGTATAAAAACAGGAAAACCCACATGGCAGACAAACAACTGGATACCAGACTGATCACTGCGGGACGCAGCAAAAAGTATACGCTCGGCTCGGTAAATAGCGTTATACAGCGCGCCTCATCGCTGGTCTTTGAAACGGTGGAAGCCAAAAAGCACGCCACCCGCAACCGCGCGAAGGGCGAGCTTTTTTACGGTCGCCGCGGCACGCTAACCCACTTCTCGCTTCAGCAAGCGATGTGCGAACTGGAAGGCGGCGCCGGCTGCGCGCTGTTTCCCTGCGGTGCGGCGGCGGTCGCCAATACCATTCTGGCCTTTGTGGAACAGGGCGATCACGTGCTGATGACCAACACCGCCTACGAACCAAGCCAGGATTTCTGTAGCAAGATTCTCGGCAAACTCGGCGTCACCACCAGTTGGTTCGACCCGCTGGTCGGCGCGGATATTGTTAAGCATATCCAGCCCAACACCAGAGTGGTGTTCCTTGAGTCGCCCGGCTCCATTACGATGGAAGTGCATGACGTACCGGCAATCGTCGCCGCGGTAAGGCGCGTCGCGCCGGAAGCCATCATTATGATCGATAACACCTGGGCGGCGGGCGTACTGTTTAAGGCACTCGACTTCGGGATTGATATCTCCATTCAGGCGGCGACCAAATACCTGGTCGGCCACTCTGACGCGATGATCGGCACTGCGGTTTCCAATGCCCGCTGCTGGGATCAACTGCGGGAAAACGCCTATCTGATGGGGCAAATGGTGGATGCCGATACCGCTTATATGAGCAGTCGCGGGCTGCGAACGCTGGGGGTGCGCCTGCGCCAGCACCACGAGAGCAGCCTGAAGATTGCCGAATGGCTGGCCGCGCATCCGCAGGTTGCGCGAGTGAACCATCCGGCGCTCCCCGGCAGCAAAGGCCATGAATTCTGGAAGCGCGACTTTACTGGCAGCAGCGGTCTGTTCTCGTTTGTGCTCAATAAAAAGCTTACCGATGCCGAACTCTCCGCCCTGCTGGACCACATGGGCCTGTTCAGCATGGCTTACTCGTGGGGCGGTTTTGAGTCGCTGATCCTGGCGAACCAGCCTGAGCAGATAGCGGAAATTCGCCCTCAGGGCGGCGTTGATTTCGACGGCACTTTAATTCGTCTGCATATCGGTTTAGAAAACGTTGACGATCTGATTGCAGATTTAGCCGCCGGTTTCTCCCGCATCGTATAATATTGACGCCGATGGACATGAATGCAGACAAATCGAGCGAAATTGTCTGCATTTGTTGCGCCCCGGATCAAGGCATCCGGGCCTGTTAAGGAGTACAATATATTCATTAAGGCGTAAACGCTGTTCCACAGGAAAGTCCATGGCTGTTATTCAAGATATTATCGCTGCGCTCTGGCAACACGATTTTGCCGCGCTGGCGGACCCGCATGTTGTCAGCGTCGTCTACTTCGTGATGTTCGCCACGCTGTTTTTAGAAAATGGCCTGCTGCCGGCCTCATTTTTACCGGGCGACAGCCTGCTGCTGCTGGCGGGCGCGCTGGTTGCGCAGGGCGTAATGAGTTTTATCCCCACGCTGCTGATCCTGACGACCGCCGCCAGCCTCGGCTGCTGGCTGAGCTATATTCAGGGACGCTGGCTGGGCAATACCCGAACGGTTAAGGGCTGGCTGGCGCAACTGCCGGTGAAATACCATCAGCGCGCCACCTGCATGTTCGATCGCCACGGTCTGCTGGCGCTGCTTGCCGGGCGTTTTCTGGCGTTTGTACGTACCCTGCTGCCCACGATGGCGGGAATTTCCGGGCTTTCCAACCGTCGCTTCCAGTTCTTTAACTGGCTGAGCGGCCTGCTATGGGTCGGCGTGGTCACCAGTTTTGGCTACGCCCTGAGCATGATCCCCTTTGTAAAACGCCATGAAGATCAGGTTATGACCTTTCTGATGATCCTGCCCATCGTCCTGCTGGCCGCCGGTCTGCTGGGTACGGTAGTGGTAGTGATCAAAAAGAAATACTGCAACGCCTGAGCATTACCGCCGGATAACGCTGCGCTTATCCGGCCTGTCCCTGCATCGTGCGGATCCGCGCCGCATCTTCTCCCGGCGTCACGCCAAAATAGCGCTTGAACTCGCGGCTGAACTGCGACGCGCTTTCATAACCCACCCGCATCGCCGCCGCGCTGGCCTTCATACCGTCGTGGACGATCATCATTCGCGCTTTATGCAGCCGGTAGGTTTTCAGATACTGCAACGGCGAGGTGCTGGTGACCGACTTAAAGTTATGGTGAAACGCAGAGACGCTCATATTGGCCTCCGCCGCCAGTTATTCGACGTTGAGGCTTTCCGTGTACTTGTTCTCGATGCGCTTAATCACCCGGCTGATCAGGCTGAAATGGGTCTGGCGGCTCACCAGCGCCAGCAGCGCGCCGCCGCAGGGACCCGTCAGCACGTGATAGAGGATCTCGCGAATAATCTGCTTGCCTAAAATCCGCGCGTCCAGCGGTCGCGCCATCACATCCAGCAGACGCTCCGCCGCGCAAAGGATCTCATCGGAGAGCGTGGCGGAGTTTATCCCGCTCGCCGCCATCGACGGCTGGAACCGTTCATCCTCGCCAATGTCCATCAGCAGCTCCTGCAGTTGCAGGATATCGACGTTAATGCGCATACCGGCCAGCGGTAGCGACGGCGTGGCGAAGGTTTCGCATTCAAAGGGCAAGGGAACGGTCAACAGCAGATATTCATTGGCGTCATACTGAAAAACGCGCTCATTGATATAACCAATTTTATGCCCCGAAAAGAGAAAAATGATACCGGGGTCGTACATTACCGGCGTGCGCGGCGCCGGTTCGGTGCCGTACAGCAGACGAATCCCCGGCAACCGATCGTCAATATTTTCATTACCTTTCAGCTTCTTAATTTTATCTGTCAGCTGTAAACAGATCGCTTCACGGTTCATAGCGGTGTCTTTACTCAATCAATGGCGACGTTTTGATTGTGCGCAAATTTATCGCTTTTCTCCAGCGTTCTGGAGGATCAGGCAAAACATTGGCAGAAATGAGCATTGAGGGACCGGCCGCGCGTGCTCACAATATTTCCCATCAGGCAGACTGACGCCTGCCCTCTTTTTTACCCACATAAGGGAACGAGCAATGAATAACTTTAATCTGCATACCCCGACCCGCATTCTGTTTGGTAAAGGCGCCATTGCCGATCTGCGCGCGCAGATCCCGCAGGAGGCACGCGTGCTGATCACCTACGGCGGCGGCAGCGTGAAAAAGACCGGCGTACTGGCACAGGTTCTGGAGGCGCTGAAGGGCATGGACGTGCGCGAGTTTGGCGGCATCGAACCCAACCCCTCCTACGAAACGCTGATGAAGGCGGTGCAAATCGCCCGCGATGACAAGATTACCTTTCTGCTGGCGGTCGGCGGCGGCTCTGTGCTCGACGGCACCAAGTTCATCGCCGCGGCGGCGCACTATCCGAACGATATCGATCCGTGGCACATCCTGCAGACCAGCGGCAGCGAGATTAAAAGCGCCATCCCGATGGGCTCCGTGCTGACCCTGCCCGCCACCGGTTCTGAATCTAACAAAGGCGCGGTCATCTCGCGTAAAACCACCGGCGACAAACAGGCGTTCCATTCCGCGCACGTACAGCCGGTGTTCGCGGTGCTGGACCCGGTTTACACCTACACCCTGCCGCCGCGTCAGGTGGCGAACGGCGTGGTTGATGCCTTTGTGCATACCGTTGAGCAGTACGTGACCCGGCCGGTTGACGCCAAAATTCAGGATCGCTTCGCCGAAGGCATTCTGCTGACGCTGATCGAAGACGGCCCGAAAGCGCTCCAGCAACCGGAAAACTACGCGGTGCGCGCGAACGTCATGTGGGCGGCGACGCAGGCGCTCAATGGCCTGATCGGCGCTGGCGTGCCGCAGGACTGGGCAACGCATATGCTGGGCCACGAACTGACGGCGATGCACGGTCTGGATCACGCTCAGACGCTGGCGGTGGTGCTGCCTGCGCTGTGGAATGAAAAACGCGACGCCAAACGCGCCAAACTGCTGCAATACGCGGAGCGCGTCTGGAACATCACCGACGGCTCTGAAGATGAGCGTATTGATGCGGCCATTGCGGCAACGCGCAACTTCTTTGAGCAGCTTGGCGTACCGACGCGCCTCTCCGGCTATGGTCTGGACGGCAGTTCCATCCCGGCGCTGCTGGCGAAATTAGAGGAGCACGGCATGACGCAACTGGGTGAAAATAAAGATATTACTCTTGACGTCAGCCGCCGTATTTACGAAGCCGCACGCTAAGCTTTTTTCGCCTCTGCCTTTCGTTTTTGGACATTTCGTCCAGACTTAAGTCACACCACACCACCGGAGGCAGACTCCGGTGGTGAGCACATGAAGGAGGAAAAATGGCAAACCAAACCGTAATTAAGCTTCAGGATGGCAATGTAATGCCCCAGCTGGGGTTAGGCGTATGGAAAGCCGGTAACGACGAGGTCGTCTCCGCCATTCATAAAGCACTGGAAGTCGGCTACCGGTCAATCGATACCGCCGCCGCCTACAAAAATGAAGAGGGGGTGGGCAACGCGCTGGCCAGCGCGGGCGTCCCACGCGACGAGCTGTTCATCACCACCAAATTGTGGAATGACGATCAAAAACGTCCGCGCGAAGCGCTGCTGGAAAGTCTGGAAAAACTCCGCCTCGACTACGTGGACCTGTACCTGATGCACTGGCCGGTGCCGGCTATCGATCGTTACGTTGAGGCCTGGCAGGGCATGATCGATCTGCAAAAAGAGGGGCTGATCAAGAGCATCGGGGTGTGCAACTTCCAGATCAACCACCTTCAGCGCCTGATTGATGAAACGGGCGTGACGCCGGTGATTAACCAGATTGAACTGCACCCGCTGATGCAACAGCGCCAGCTTCACGCCTGGAATGCGACGCATAAAATCCAGACGGAGTCCTGGAGCCCGCTGGCGCAGGGCGGCGAAGGCGTGTTCGATCAGAAAATCATCCGCGACCTCGCGGACAAGTACGGTAAAACCCCGGCGCAGATTGTTATCCGCTGGCATCTGGACAACGGCCTGGTGGTGATCCCGAAATCGGTCACGCCGTCGCGCATTGCTGAGAACTTTGACGTCTGGGACTTCCGGCTTGATAAAGACGAGCTGGGCGAGATCGCCAGACTGGATCAGGGCAAGCGACTTGGCCCCGACCCGGATCAGTTCGGCGGCTGATTTTTCCCCCGGCCCGGCGCTCTGCCGGGCTGCTTATAACCCGTACCGGCAGATCATCTCACCCGGTTCATCTGGTACCGTGCAAACCACCTTAATCACTTTATCCTCAAGCGCGAACGGCCCGCCAGGGCCGCCGCCAAGGTTTCCTTCGTACACCTTACCGTTGGCATTCGCCCGCAGCAGGCTGTGATAAAACCAGTCCATCGGACCTATCGGCAGAAAGAAGATCCATTCGTGTTGGGGTTGAAAGGCAAAGCGACCGTCATTATCTGAAAGCGTCTCGTCCGGCTTATCAGCGGTGCCGACTAAGGTTAATCTGGCGTGAGTGACCGGCCTCCCCCCGCTGTCGATAAGCCGCCCTTCCACTTCCGGCTGCGTCTGGCGATGTATCACGCAACCACTTTGCAGTAAGGCAATCACGATTGCCCCTGCCATCATCCCTGCTTTCATCCCGGATTCTCCGTCCTGATTTATCTTTTCCTGATAACAGCCGGATGGCGCTTAACGCTTATCCGGCCTACGAAACTGATAACAATATACAAGCGCACTGCCGGAGGCGCTAACGCTTATCCGGCCTGGCCGCGTTTTTTACGGGCGACAGGGGTCTGGCGCTGATGCGCTACCGGCGTATGTTTGGTCAGCGCCGGACGGGTATGGCGGTTCTGACGACGCGCTTCACGCATCTCTTCAATGGTCGGCGCCGGCACCAGACAGTCACGGCGTCCGCCGATCAGATGCTTCTTGCCCATCTCTTCCAGCGCCTGACGGATCAGCGGCCAGTTAGCCGGATCGTGATAGCGCAGCAGCGCTTTGTGCAGACGGCGCTGCTTGTCGCCCTTCGGCACCACCACATCTTCACTCTTATAGCCAATTTTACCCAGCGGGTTCTTACCGGTGTAATACATAGTCGTCGAGTTAGCGAGCGGCGACGGGTAGAAGTTCTGTACCTGATCGAGGCGGAAACGGTGGCGCTTCAGCCACAGCGCCAGGTTCACCATATCTTCATCGCGCGTACCGGGGTGCGCGGAGATAAAGTACGGGATCAGATACTGCTCTTTGCCCGCCTGCTTCGAATAGAGATCGAACAGCTCTTTGAAGCGGTCATAGCTGCCCATGCCCGGCTTCATCATCTTCGACAGCGGCCCTTCTTCGGTATGTTCCGGGGCGATCTTCAGATAGCCGCCGACGTGATGGCTCGCCAGCTCTTTAATGTAGCGCGGATCTTCAACCGCAATGTCATAACGCACGCCGGAGGCAATGAGGATCTTCTTGATGCCTTTCAGATCGCGCGCGCGGCGGTACAGGTTGATTGTCGGCTCGTGGTTAGTATCCATATGCGGACAAATATCCGGATAGACGCACGACAGACGGCGGCAGGTCTGCTCTGCGCGCGGCGACTTACAGCGCAGCATATACATGTTGGCCGTCGGGCCGCCGAGATCGGAGATCACGCCGGTAAAGCCCGGCACGGTATCGCGGATTGCTTCAATCTCATTGATGATCGAATCTTCAGAGCGGCTCTGAATAATGCGCCCTTCGTGCTCGGTGATCGAACAGAACGAACAGCCGCCAAAGCAGCCGCGCATAATATTGATCGAAAAACGGATCATTTCATATGCCGGAATGCGGCGGTTGCCGTAGGCCGGATGCGGCACGCGCTTGTACGGCAGCGCAAACACGCTGTCCATCTCTTCGGTGGAGAGCGGAATGGCCGGTGGGTTAATCCAGACATAGCGGTCGCCGTGCTTTTGCATCAGCGCCCGCGCGCAGCCGGGGTTGGTTTCATGGTGCAGAATGCGGGAAGCGTGGGCGTAAAGCACCTTATCGCCCTTCACTTTCTCAAAAGAGGGCAGCAGTACGTAGGTTTTTTCCCACGGTTTTGGACGCGGCGGCTGCACGGTAACGGCTTTAGCCGCCTGCTTACCCGGTACGACCGGTTTGTTATCTGCACACGGCAGATCTTCACCATACGGATGCGGGATCGGGTCGATTTTGCCCGGCGTGTCGAGGCGGGTGGAGTCGACGCCGCTCCAGCCCGGCAGCGCCTCTTTCACCATAATCGCGGTGTTACGCACGTCGCGGATCTGGTCGATGGTTTCCCCCATCGCCAGACGATGCGCCACTTCCACCAGCGGACGCTCGCCGTTGCCGAACATCAGCATATCGGCTTTGGAATCCACCAGCACGGAGCGGCGCACGGTATCGGACCAGTAATCATAATGCGCGGTACGCCGCAGGCTGGCCTCAATGCCGCCGAGAATGACCGGGACATCTTTCCACGCCTCTTTGCAGCGTTGGGTGTAAACCAGCGTGGCGCGGTCCGGGCGCTTGCCCGCGACGTTATCCGGCGTATAGGCATCGTCATGGCGCAGGCGGCGATCGGCGGTGTAGCGGTTGATCATCGAGTCCATATTGCCTGCGGTCACGCCGAAGAACAGATTGGGTTTACCCAGACGCATAAAGTCGTCTTTGCTGTTCCACTCCGGCTGAGCGATGATGCCGACGCGAAAGCCCTGTGCTTCCAGCATACGTCCGCAAATTGCCATGCCGAAGCTCGGATGGTCGACATACGCGTCGCCCGTCACCAGAATAATGTCGCAGCTATCCCAGCCAAGTTGATCCATTTCGTCGCGAGACATCGGCAAAAAAGGAGCAGGTCCAAAACAGGCCGCCCAGTACTGAGGCCAGGAGAAGAGATCTCTGTCTGGCTGGATCAGGGATATTGCGCTCATAGTGCTTCCAAAAATGGTAAAAAAATAATCAAAGGCCGGGGATTATAAGCCGGAACGTAAGAGAAATCGAAAGGTATTCACTCGCCCTTTCGGGCGAGCTGGCAGCGCGTTACGGCGCCGGATTCACCAGAATCTGACCGATAGATCCACGATCGGCCATCTCCAGAGTCTGGCTGTTAAAGTAGAACGGGAAGTGCGCCCAGGAAGGCTGCCCGTAGTAAACCAGCAGTTCAACCTGACCATCCACCCAGACGGTATCTTTCCAGCCGCGGTCTTCCGGGAACGGCATAGCGCCGTTGACGTTACGCACCAGGAAAGAGACGCCTTCAATATGGAACGACTGCGGCATATCGGCGCGCACCGTCCAGCGCTCCCACGTCCCCTGCTGCGCGGTAATATCAATGCGGTTAACGTCCCAGAGCTGACCGTTAATGCCCGGATCGTCGCCGAGGCTGATATCCCGACTGCGAATCGGCGCGCCGCTGATGATTTCATTCGGCAGCAGGCGCATCGGCAGGCTGTCGGTCACCAGCGGCAGCAGCCCGGTAGGACGCAGGGTTAACACCAGCGTCGAGATCAGGATGCTGGACGGCTCAAAGAAACCGCGGATCCTGTCGACGATGCCTGCCGCTTCGCCACAGGTGATCGACACCTCATCGCCGTTGGTCATATCCACCAGGATTTCACGGCGCTCGCCCGGCGCCAGCGACAGCTGCTTCACCGAAACCGGCGCGGGCAAAAGCCCCTGATCGCCAGAGATAACGTGCAGCGCGCGGCCATCACTCATTTGCAGCTGATAGCGGCGCGCGTTGGACGCGTTCAGTAAACGCAGCCGCACCCAGCCGCGGGAAACCTCAACGTAGGGGCTTTGCGCGCCGTTAACCAGCAGCGTATCGCCGATAAATCCGCCGCTTCCCGGCTCGCTGTACTCTGGCGTGCCAAAGTTATCCAGCCGTTTGTCCTGAATAATGACCGGAAAATCATCCACGCCGTAGTGATTCGGGATCGGCAGCGTTTTACTCACCTCATCTTCCACCAGCCACATTCCGGCAAGCCCGTTGTAGACCTGCTGGGCGGTACGGTTGGGAGTATTGGCGTGATACCACAGCGTGGCGGCGCTCTGGCGGATCGGCAGAACCGGCGCCCAGTCGGCATTCGGCGACATCATTCGCGCCGGACCGCCCATCAGCGGCCCCGGCACCTGCAATCCGGCAACGGTCATAGAGACGTTTTCAGTCAGGCGGTTGCTGTAAATAAGCTTTACATCGTCGCCCTTCCAGACGCGAATCGTCGGCCCGAGATAACGTCCGTTGACGCCCCAGACGGACGCGCGCGTCCCCTGGCTAAAGGACCAGTGCGCCCGCTGTAGCGTCATAAATAGCGGCTGGCCGCGACGGGACTCCAGCAGCGGCGGAACGGGCAGCGGCTGTTGCTGACCGGCAGCCTTTGCCCTCAGCGGAACCGCGCCTGCGCACAGTGCGATTCCCGATGCCTGAATGAACTGACGCCGACTGAGTGACATATAAGCTCCATGTAAATCTGGCTAAATAACGGGCAGAAAAGGGTGTCCTGCTTCCTGCAAAATAACGCGAGCTGAATCAAATCTTTCCGTCAGCTTCCCGCTCAGCGACTTCTTGATCAAGCTCGGCAATCTTCTGCTCCATCAGCGCGCGGCAATGAGCAGCCAGTTCGCGAACCTGATCTTTTCCGTACTGGCTGACGTCCACCGGCGGCAGCATCTCAACGATCACCAGACCATTCTTCAGGCGATTTAGATTGATTTTATTCGAGGTATTGGAAACGCAAACCGGAATAATCGGCACGCCAGCGGCAATGGCGGCGTGAAACGCGCCGGTTTTAAACGGCAACAGCCCGCGGCCACGGCTACGGGTGCCTTCCGGAAACATCCAGATAGAGATGCGGCGTTTTTTAAAATGGTTGACCACCTCAGCGATAGTGCTATGCGCTTTCGCACGATTATTGCGGTCAATCAACAGGTTGCCCGTCAGCCAGTAGAGCTGGCCGAAAAATGGGATCCACAGCAGGCTCTTTTTGCCCACGGTGACGGTTGGCGGCTGCACGATATTCGCTGCGGTAACCATATCGAAATTATTCTGATGGTTTGCGATATAGATGGCGTTGCCATAGCTCTCGGCATCGGCAGGTTTGCGGCATTCCACTTTCAGACCGAACAGCGGCGCAAGGCGGCCAAACATATGGCCAAAGGTCGCGACATGTTTTGGATTACGCGGGCTGAACAGGCAGTAAATCGATCCAAAAACGCAAACCAGAATGGAATAAATAACGGTAATAATAAAGCGAAAAATAAATAGCATAACAACCTCTGAAGGCCTAAGAGCCCGGGATTCTACGTCACCTGCTATCAGGTTAGGGTATTGTTAATGTGGCTCTCTGGAAAACTGTATTGTTAATCGCTATTGACGAATAAACAACGGTTTTACGGGAAATTTTAATGTTTATCCGGCCCGACGGCATGATTAAAACCGCAGGCCGGAAAGTGGTAGCAGCGCCATCCGGCACGATGGTATTGCCAGATGGCGCCTTCAGGCGTTTAAAAACATCTTACTCTTCGCTGTCGCCCTGGCTTGCGCGACGCGGCGAATCAATGTCAATGCGATCGATTCGCTGGAGGCCGCGCATCAGCGTACCGCGACGACCGCGTTCACCGGTCACCTTCTGCAACTCTTCAGGACGCAGCTTGATTTTACGCTTACCGACGTGAATGGTCAGCGTGCTCTGCGGCGGCAGAACGTACAGATGCGCCAGACCGTCCTCGCCTTTCAGCGCTTCCGCCGACGGAATGTTGATGATCTTGTTCCCCTTGCCTTTCGACAGCTGCGGCAAATCGCTTACCGGGAACATCAGCATACGTCCGGCCTGGGTGATCGCCAGCAGCATGTCGCTTTCATCGTCAATAACCACCGGCGGCATCACGTGCGCGTTTTCCGGCAGCGTAATCAACGCTTTGCCCGCACGGTTACGCGCCACCAGATCGTTAAAGGTGCAGACGAAGCCGTAGCCCGCGTCGGATGCCATCAGCAGCTTGCGCTCGTCGGCTTCCATGAGCATATGCTCAACGGTAGCGCCCGGCGGCAGCGTCAGCTTGCCGGTCAGCGGCTCGCCCTGACCACGCGCCGACGGCAGGGTGATCGGGTCAATGGCGTAGCTGCGTCCGGTAGTGTCAATAAACACCACTGGCTGGTTGCTCTTGCCTTTGACGTCTGATTTATAACTGTCGCCCGCTTTGTAGTTCAGTCCCTGAGCGTCAATATCATGGCCTTTGGCGCTGCGCACCCAGCCCATCTGCGACAGCACGATGGTCACCGGCTCAGACGGCAGCATATCGTGCTCGCTCATCGCTTTGGCTTCTTCGCGCTCATGCAGCGGCGAACGACGGTCGTCGCCATAGGCGTCGGAATCCGCCTGTAACTCTTTTTTCAGCAGGGTGTTCATTTTACGTTCAGAGGCGAGGATCCCCTGCAGCTGATCGCGCTCTTTCTCCAGCTCATCCTGTTCACCGCGGATCTTCATCTCTTCAAGTTTGGCGAGATGTCGCAGTTTCAGCTCGAGGATCGCTTCAGCCTGGGTTTCCGTGATGCCAAAGCGCGACATCAGCGCCGGTTTCGGCTCATCTTCCGTACGGATGATCTCAATCACTTCGTCGATGTTGAGAAACGCTACCAGCAAACCTTCCAGGATATGCAGGCGCTTCAGGACTTTCTCCAGACGGTAGTTCAGGCGACGACGCACGGTATCGCGACGGAACGCCAGCCATTCGGTGAGGATCTCCAGCAGATTTTTCACCGCCGGGCGACCGTCCAGGCCGATCATATTCAGGTTAATACGGTAGCTTTTTTCCAGATCGGTGGTGGCGAACAGGTGGTTCATCACCTGCTCCATATCCACGCGGTTGGAACGCGGCACCACCACCAGGCGGGTCGGGTTTTCGTGGTCGGACTCGTCACGCAGATCGTCCACCATCGGCAGCTTTTTATTGCGCATCTGGGCGGCGATTTGCTCCAGCACCTTCGCGCCGGACACCTGGTGCGGCAGCGCGGTAATCACCACCGCGCCGTCTTCTTTGGTCCAGACCGCGCGCATACGCACCGAGCCGCGCCCGTTTTCATAAATTTTACGGATTTCAGCGCGCGGAGTAATAATTTCCGCTTCGGTCGGGAAGTCCGGCCCCTGCACGATCTCCAGCAGCTCATCCAGCGTGGTTTTCGGCTTTTCAATCAGGGTGATGGCGGCTTTCGCCACTTCCCGCAGGTTGTGCGGCGGAATATCGGTCGCCATGCCGACCGCGATACCGGTGGTGCCGTTAAGCAGAATGTTCGGCAAACGGGCGGGCAGCATTTTCGGTTCCTGCAGCGTACCGTCAAAGTTCGGCACCCAGTCAGCGGTGCCCTGCCCCAGTTCGCCCAGCAGCACTTCCGCATACTTCGACAGGCGCGATTCGGTATAACGCATCGCCGCGAAGGATTTCGGATCGTCAGGCGCCCCCCAGTTCCCCTGCCCGTCGACCAGCGGGTAACGGTAAGAGAACGGCTGCGCCATCAGCACCATCGCTTCATAGCAGGCGCTGTCGCCGTGCGGGTGGTATTTACCCAGCACGTCGCCGACGGTACGGGCGGATTTTTTAAATTTGGCGCTGGCGTTCAGCCCCAGCTCTGACATCGCGTAAACGATGCGACGCTGAACGGGTTTCAGACCATCGCCAATAAACGGTAGCGCCCTGTCCATGATGACGTACATGGAGTAATTCAGATAGGCGTTTTCCGTGAATTCATGCAGCGCAAGGCGCTCTGCCATATCGCTCATTAATCGTGATTCCTCAACTGTAAGCCCGCCAGATACCCGGTATCTTTTCAGGCAATATTGCCGCAGATACTACCTTATCTGACGCGTTGAGTCACAAAGAAAAGGGCCGCGAACGCGGCCCTGATGGGGATTATTTACTGACTTTCCTGATTTGCTTCACGTCGATTTCAACGGAATTCCAGTCTTTATCCACTTCGCCCTGAATTTCGACGGTATCCTGCGGCGTGACCGTCAGGCCGTACCAGCGCTTATGATCAATATCGACATTAATAGAGCCCGTACCATCTTTGAACAAATAGAGGTCATCGGAAATACGCTCGACGATATTGCCGCGCAGCGTTACCCAGGTGTCATCGCGCAGCGATTTTGCGCTTTCTACCGTCGCGCTGCTCCCGTTAGGTCCGACGAAGCCGCCGCCCTGGGTTTGTGTGGCGGTCGGGCCGGAAAAACCGCCCTGCTGGACCGCGATAGCCGGTGCAGTACTGAGTACCAGAACGGCAAAAATTGCAGCTGATTTTTTCATGTTCATTTCTCCCTTCTCGTCTTTTGCATCCATTAAATAAGTGAATCCTTAACGACTTCTTAAGGCAAAAAAAAGATTTATTTTTTTCTGTACATTGCGGGCGGCAACGGGGTTTACTTGCCCTGAGTGAATCCGACCCTGGGATGAAAAGATGCGAATTTTACTGATTGAAGATGATGCGTTGATTGGCGATGGCATTAAAACAGGTCTGAGTAAAATGGGCTTTTGCGTCGACTGGTTCACCGACGGTCGTCAGGGGAAGGAAGCGCTGCATAGCGCGCCGTATGACGCGGTGATCCTCGACCTGTCGCTGCCGGGAATGGACGGGCGCGACATTCTGCGCGACTGGCGCGAACAGGGTAAACGTGAGCCGGTATTGATACTGACCGCGCGCGATGCGCTGGCGCAGCGGGTCGAAGGCTTGCGCCTCGGCGCGGACGATTATCTCTGTAAGCCCTTCGCGCTTATTGAGGTTGCCGCCAGGCTGGAGGCGTTAATGCGCCGCGCCAGCGGCCAGGCCAGCAGCGAACTATGCCACGGACAGGTAACGCTCAATCCCGGTAACCGGGTCGCCGCGCTGAACGGCAGCGCCTTAGCGCTTAAGCCAAAAGAGTTCGCGCTACTTGAACTGTTAATGCGTAATAAAGGGCGAGTGCTGCCGCGTAAACTTATTGAAGAAAAGCTCTATAACTGGGACGAAGAGGTGACCAGCAACGCCGTTGAGGTTCACGTCCACCATCTGCGCCGTAAGCTGGGCAGCGATTTTATTCGTACCGTTCACGGCATCGGCTATACCCTTAGCGAGGCATAAAAGTGACTCAGCGTCTTAGCCTGCGCGTCAGGCTTACCCTCATCTTTCTGATTCTGGCGGCCATTACATGGGTGGCCTCAAGCTTTGTCGCCTGGAAGCAAACCACCGACAACGTGGACGAACTGTTTGACACCCAGCTGATGCTGTTCGCCAAACGGCTGGTGACGCTGGATCTGGATGAACTGAAGGCCCCTGAGCGAATGGCCCGCACGCCGAAAAAGTTTAAGCACGGCCATATTGACGATGACGTGCTGGTTTTTGCCATCTACACCCTCGACGGCAAGATGGTGCTGCACGACGGCGATAACGGGCAATATATTCCCTACAACTATCGCCGGGAGGGATTTGACGATGGTCAACTGGACGACGACGACGATCCGTGGCGCTTTGTCTGGCTGACTTCTGCGGACGGCAAGTATCGCATTGTGGTCGGCCAGGAGTGGGAATATCGTGAAGATATGGCGCTGGCGATCGTTATCGCCCAGCTGGTACCGTCGCTTATCGCGCTGCCGCTGATGCTGCTGTTATTGATTATACTGCTGCACCGAGAACTTAAGCCGCTGAAGAAAATGGCTGGCGCATTGCGTTTACGCGACCCGGAATCCAGCGAACCGCTCAGCGCGCAGGGGGTGCCGAGCGAGGTGCGCCCGCTGATCGACTCCCTTAACCAGCTCTTTGCCCGCACGCATAAAATGATGATGCGCGAACGGCGCTTCACCTCTGACGCGGCCCATGAGCTGCGTAGCCCGCTGGCGGCCCTCAAGGTGCAGGCCGACGTGGCACAGCTATCTGACGACGATCCGCAGGCGCGCGCGAAGGCGCTGGCGCAGCTGCATACCGGGATCGATCGCGCCACCCGTCTGGTCGATCAGCTGCTAACCCTTTCCCGTCTCGACTCGCTGGATAATCTGCAGGATGTGACGACGGTCGCCCTGGACGAGCTGCTGCAATCGGCGGTGATGGATATATACCATGCCGCACAGCAGACGGATATTGACGTGCGGCTGCACATTAACGCCCGCGACGTGAAGCGCACGGGCCAGCCGCTTCTGCTCAGCCTGCTGGCGCGCAATCTGCTGGATAACGCCATTCGCTACAGCCCGCGCGGCAGTATTGTCTGCGTCACCCTGAATGCTGACCACTTTACGGTCAGAGATAACGGCCCCGGCGTGACGCCGGAAGCGCTGGACCGCATCGGCGAACGTTTTTACCGCCCGCCCGGTCAACATGTTACCGGCAGCGGTCTGGGATTATCGATTGTGCGCCGTATTGCCGCGCTGCACGGCATGACGCTGTCGTTTGGCAATCTGCCGGAGGGAGGATTTGAAGCCACGGTGAGATGGAAATAGCGAATTATTGCACCAGCAGCAAAAGACTTTGTACATTTTTCTCATTTCTCCGTCCCGTCTGCAGGCGTAGAATTAGCCTCAAACGCATTTTGCAGAGGACAAATAATGAGCAACATCCTGATTATCAACGGCGCGAAAAAATTCGCTCACTCTAACGGACAGCTGAACGACACTCTGACCGAAGTCGCGGACGGCACGCTGCGCGGCCTCGGGCATGATGTTCGCATTGTGCGCGCAGACGGCGAATACGATGTGAAAGAAGAAGTCCAGAACTTCGTCTGGGCCGACGTGGTGATCTGGCAGATGCCAGGCTGGTGGATGGGCGCGCCGTGGACGGTGAAAAAATACATTGATGATGTCTTTACCGAAGGCCACGGTACGCTGTACGCCAGCGATGGCCGTACCCGTTCCGACGCCACGAAAAAATATGGCTCCGGCGGCCTGATTCAGGGCAAAAAATATATGCTGTCGCTGACCTGGAACGCGCCGATGGAAGCCTTTACCGAGAAAGATCAGTTCTTCCACGGCGTGGGCGTTGACGGCGTTTATCTGCCGTTCCATAAGGCGAATCAGTTCCTCGGTATGGAAGCGCTGCCGACCTTTATCGCCAATGACGTGATCAAAATGCCGGACGTTCCGCGTTATCTTGCAGAATATCGCGAGCATCTGACCGCGATTTTTGGTTAACTGGTAGCCTGGAATTAGAAGGAGTTAACCATGCTTACAGTGATTGCTGAAATTCGTACCCGTCCGGGTCAACATCACCGCCAGGCGGTGCTGGAACAGTTTGCGAAAATCGTTCCAACCGTACTGAAAGAAGAAGGCTGCCACGGCTACGCGCCGATGGTGGATCACGCCGCAGGCGTCAGCTTCCAGACCACCGCGCCTGACTCAATCGTGATGATTGAACAGTGGGAAAGCATTGCGCACCTTGAGGCACACCTGCAAACCCCGCATATGAAAGCGTATAGCGAAGCGGTGAAGGGCGACGTGCTGGAGATGAATATCCGTATTCTGGAATCCGGAATCTAAGCGTTCTGCGTCATGCCGGGTCGGCAAGAACGACGACCCGGCGGCGGTGCCTTAAGGCAACGCTCTTTTCAGTCTGCGCACCGCTTCTTCCAGTTCAGCCATCGTCGGCGTGGCAAAAGAGAGTCGTAGCGTGCGCTTGTCCGGGTTATCGCTGTAGAAAAATTCCCCCGGCACATAGACAACTTTTTCCTCTAAGGTACGGGAAAGCCAGGCCGTGGCGTCAAAATCGTGACGGAAGGTCGCCCACAGAAACATCCCGCCCTGCGGCATATGGAAAGTGATATGTTCGTCCAGTTCGCTGCGCATCATATCCGCCAGTACATAACACTTCTCGCGATAAGCCTGACGGATTAGCGTAATCTGCTCCGCCAGCCGTCCCAGCGACAGATAGCTGGCGGCCATCGCCTGCGAATGCGCGCTGGTATGCAGATCGGTCGCCTGCTTCACGATGGTCGCTTTTTGGCTGATCCACTCCGGCAATACCACCCAGCCCACCCGCAGGCCCGGCGCCAGAATTTTAGAGAAGGTCGAGGTATAAATCACATGCCCGGCGCAGCCCGCTTCCGCAGCGTGCCGGAACAGCGGTTTCCAGTGCTGGTCAGTGAAGTTAATTTCACCGTAGGGATCGTCTTCGATAATCACGAAATCGTGCTGTTTCGCCAGCTGTACCAGCTTGCGACGACGCGCTTCGCTCAGCACCACGCCCCCCGGATTGCCAAAGGTCGGCACGACATACAGCGCTTTAATCGTATGGCGCTGCAACAGCTGCTCCAGCTCGTCAACGATCATGCCGTCCTTGTCGGTGCCCACCGACAGAATATCGGCCTGCGACAACTGTAGAACCTGCAAGGCGGCAAGATAGGTCGGGCGCTCAACCACCACCTTATCCCCCGGATTCACCAGCGTTCTGACCAGAATATCCAGCGACTGCTGGGAACCGTTGGTGATCAAAATTCGATCCGCCGCGCAGTCAACGCCACGCTCCCGACAGAGCTGGCTGATAGCCTCGCGCAGAGGCGGAAAGCCCTCGCTCAGACCATACTGGAAGGCATCAAGAAACTGATTTTCCATCATCTGATGGGTGGCGAGTTCAAGACCGGTTTTATCGAACAGTTCGGGGCTGGGGATCCCGCCGCCAAGAGAGATGACGCCGGGCATTTTGCTGTGTTTTAACAATTCGCGGATCGCCGACGGCTTTAACGCATCGACGTTGCGGGCGAGATGTGTGTTGTTCATGCTGTTTCCTTATCACGTATTTTGGCGTTCATCCCCGGTATCAGCTATCCACCTGTCGATACCCGCCAGATTACGTTGCGCCCCCGCGTTCTCGCCTCCGCTTGAGCGTAATAGACCTCTCTACCAGAATCAATAAGTCTCTTCCGCGCCTGGCCCTTCCCGGCGCGGAAATAACTTACCAGTACAGCTTCCAGCACTGGGTGAAACGCATCAGCGCTTCCACATAGAAATAATCCCCCCAGCTCGCACACTCATCCACACCCTTATTGCTGGACAGGTGATACACCGAGTGCTTCAGTAAACCGTTGCCCTTCTCGTCTTTCGCCATCAGGTAGTGCGAGGTCAGCGAAGACATTATCCCCATTGCCCACTGCTGATAGCATTCGCGATCCGGATCGGTGACCGGCAGATGTTTAATCAGCTCCAGCAGGCCGCAGACCGCAATCGCCGCCGAGGAGGAGTCGCGCAGCGCGTCGGTTCCCACCAGCGCCAGATCCCAGTGACAAACGGCATCGTCTGGCAGTCGGTTGAGGAAGTAGTTCGCCAGCTTTTTCGACAATGCGACCATCTCTTTATCGCCGGTGTAGATGTAGCTCAACAAGAAGCCGTAAATGCCCCACGCCTGCCCGCGCGACCAGCACGAGTCGTCGGCGTAGCCCTGCTGCGTGTTGCCATAGCGCGGCGCGCCGGTTTCCACATCCATATAGTAAGTATGGAATGTAGAAGTATCTTCACGAATCAGATATTTCGCTGCCTGCGCCACGTGCGCCTTCGCCGCTTCGGCAAAACGCCTGTCGCCGGTCTGCTCGCTGGCCCAGTAGAGCAGCGGCAGGTTCATATTGCAGTCGATGATCATCCGTCCGGCCTGTTGCGGATCGTTAAGATCGCCCCACGCCTGAATGATCTGCGCCTTCTTATGAAAACGTTCCAGCAGCGCTTCCGCCGCCATCAGGGCAAAACCGCGCGCATCGCGATTGCCCGTCAGGCGCCAGGCCGCCACGCAGGAAAGCGTATAGAGAAAGCCGAGATCGTGGGTGTTGGTATCATGGCGTCCGGCAATGCGCAGACCGAATGAACGCACATGCTTTTCCGCCAGTTCACGGAACGTCGCTTCGCCGCTCATCTCCCAGGCCAGCCAGAGCTGCCCGGTCCAGAAGCTGGTAGTCCATTCAACGTTGTCGGTTAACGGGTAATAGCCTTTAACGCAGGTTTCGGCGGGAAATTGTTCACCGAATTCCGTTAAATGACGGCTAATCAGTTCAAGGACATGCTGACGCGCGCCATTCATTTGATCCTGAAATGCTCCCATAGCGATTGGGCTGCCAGGGAAGGCGCGTAACGTCTCCTCAACGATATGGTTTAACATATTTCGGTTCCTTAATGCGTAATTTATCTTGAAGCGTTATTCTCAGCGATATCAAGCGCGGCATTGCTCCGGCGCTTACTTTTACATGCCGACAGGGTAAATGCGGAAATGAGCGTAAAGACCAGGGCGATAATACCCATAATGATATAGGTTTTCTCAAAACCAATACGGTCATACATTAATCCGGCAGGGGACGAGACGACTACGTTACCGACATACAGCATCGCCTGATAACCCAGCAAATACATGGTGGCATTGACGCGTTTATCAAAATGTTCGGCGATATATTTAAATACCGAAACCAACAGTAAACAGATTTCCAGACCGTACAGCGGCTTCAGCACCGAAATTAACAGATGGGAATCGCACAGCCCGGAAATAACCAGCCGCGCTCCTACCAGCGCCCCCACAATCAGCAGCCCCGTTTCGCGCCGACGTAGTTCACGAACAGCGGAATCACCATATACATGACGAATTCCATGCCCGACTGCACGGTGCCAAGATAACCAAACACCGCATTCCCTTCCTGCACGTCGGAAAAGAAGGTGACGAAATAGCGGGAGAACTGCTGCTCGGCGATAAACATCATCCACGCCACGCCCGCGACATACAGGCAAAAGGCCCAGAATTTACGATTCTGCAGCAGGGCATACACGTCCGCCGGCGCGATTTTCTCTTTGGTCAGCACCTCGGCGGCGTTGGCCGCATTGACGTTAACCTTGAGGCTCAGCAGGACGATCAGCATCACCACCGACGCCACGCTGCCGAGCATAAAGTTATACGCAGGAGAGAGGTTGAACAGCAGACCAGAGAAGGAGGAAGCCACCGCCCAGCCAAGCGATCCCCACATGCGGATCTGGCCAAACTCCATACCGTTGAGGCGGCTATAGCGATCGGAATAGGATTCACAGGCCGCCACGCCGGCATACCAGGCAAAGCTCAGGTAGATCGCGCCGATAATAATCCCCAGCATGGTGCTGGACATTAACAGCGGCTGATAAACGTAAATAAAGAACGGCGCCATCAGGGCGGACATAATGACGACAAAATAGAGCAAATATTTGCTCATGCCGATTTTATCAAGAATATAGCCGTAGATCGGTTTCAGAATAACCGAAAAGATACCATTCACCGCAAACACGGTGCCAATCACCGTACCGCTAAGCTGCGCTTTTTGTCCCAGCCAAATCGCTAACAGACCAATACTGGCTGACCAGGTAAAAAAATAGAGGAATATAAAACTACTGATTTTGTAATATTCCACTCTGTTATTCAGTGACAGTTTATTCATATCATCCTCGCCGACGTGTAGAGTGCCAGTTTTTTATAAATCGAACGACAGCTGGCGTGCGCTTCCAGGCTCGCGAATAACGACCTGGTTATTGTTGAGTTCAAGCTGCGGGATCGCCGCATAATTTTTCGGTTTGCCAGAGGCCGCCACCGCACAGCACAGCCAGCTTTCTCCCTGCCCAATCTCTGCGGCGAGCACCGGTACAGAGGCGCATTCGGCAAACATAATGCTGCTGTTTGGCGGGGTAACGACGCTGTCAGCCTGGCGATGAATAACCGGCGACAGATCGACGATCGCGCTGCTGCCGTTGCTGGCGGTAATCACACAGCCGCGCTCGTACAGCTGGTGCTCCGCTTTCTGCACCGCAAATCCGCCCTCTACCGTCTGTAAAATACGGGCGCTGTTGATGCGGTGCAGACGAATATGCCACTCGCCAAATGGCGCAAGCCAGGTATCGATGGTGACGTCATGCCACGGCGACCAGCGGGAGAAAATCGCATTTTCATCCACCCGCACCATCTCGCAGTCGCGTCGGCCACGGTAGTAATTGTCTCCGTCCGCCAGCAGCAGCATTGAATCGCACGCCGCATGTTTAATGCCGTATCGTCCGCGTTCGATGGTGAAACCAAAGCGGCTGGAATAGGCGAATTTGGTGTATTTGGCTTCGGTATTGACGTAGTTATTCAGCTCAAGCTGGCCGGAGGTCAGCAGGGTGACGTGATCGGAGCGCTCGCTGTGCTGCGCTATTTGTCCGGCATGGGGCATTGCCCGCGTTTCGGCAAGCGTGGGAAGCGGCAGCTCGTCCGCCTGCCAGAACGGATGCGTCGACGGCAGGGCAAGGATCAGAAATACCTTCAGCGCCCAGTAGGGAGAGCCCGGCGAGTTGTAGTCTTCGCACATCGCCAGATTCGGGTAGGCAAAACCCAGCGTCAGGATGCCATCGCGATCGAAAACAGGCTGCTGTTGCCACCAGCGCAGATGGCGCAGAATAATCCCTTTGATCACCCCCGGCGAGAAAACATCGAGATCGGCAAAAGCCGCCGCGCTCCAGAACGCCACCATCGCGAAGCGATAGGTCAGGCTGCGGCCAAACGGCACCGAGGCGCCGTCCGCCGCCGACATATAGATAAAATCCTGCGCAAACAGCCGTGAGCGTTCACGCAGCGTGGCGGCGCGTTCGGCATCCTGCGGATTGAGCGTGGCGTACAGCAGGCCGTAAAAATGGAAGGCCATGGAGATGTAATAATCCTTTGGCCGTCCCGGACCGTCGGAGTACCAGCCGTCGCCCAGATAGTACGCCTCCATCATTGCAAAACGGCGGTCGATGGCGTCCTGATCGAACGGCAAACCGGCGCGCATGAAGCCGAGCTGGACGATAATGGCGAAATAGTTCCAGTTGCTGTCGGGCATTTGCGCGTCGGTAATCTGATTCAGCCAGCGATGCAGATTTTCCCGCTCGGCTGCGCTGAACGCATCGGTCAGACGCCTCTGCAACAGGGCAAGGCCAAGACCGTAAGCGGCCATCTCCACCAGACGCTGATCGTAAGGACCGGTATCGCCCCAGTAATGCGGACTTTGCGGATCGGTGCCGAGCTTAATCGCCTGAATATATTTATCCGCAAACGGGACTTCCGCGCCGCCAGCCAGCAGTGGAAACAGTCCCCACAGCGCGCGGGAAAGGCCCTCCATGCAGGCGATATCCACACTGTAATGCGCGCAGGTGTCCCCCAGCGAAAACTGCGCCTGCCCCGCCGGAAACTGCTTATCCAGCGCGCTTAAGATGTCATTAACGGCTCGCGTTACGTCTTCGCGGGATGACAAAGGATTTGATGTTTCTTCAGCAGCCGACCACATAGCCTGTCCTCCAGATTAAGAGGCCAAATCATAGTGAATGGCGGCGAAGCGGAAATGTTAGCTCAGTCACACCCTTGAACGCGCAATAAAACAGCTATTGAGAAAATTTAAAAAAAGGGTTTATAAATGAAATCAGGCCGATAAAAATTTAAATTGGTTGCACTATGAACCTCACGCTGAATGCAGAACATCTGGAACTGATCACGCTGAATGACGCTATTGCGTCATTCAGTCGGCTGTTTGCTAATACGGTTCGCTATCACCACTGGCATCAGTGTCTGGAAGTGCTGTATGTGGAAGACGGGTTCGGCGTGGTTACGGTCGATCATAAGCAGTACACCATGCGACCGGGACGAATGTTCTTTTTTCCACCGTTTACGCTGCATAAAATCATGGTCGACGAGCAGGCGCAGGATCGCTACCGGCGCACCATTATTCATCTCGATCAGCACGCGGTGCTCAAGGTACTGCGCGATTTTCCGCTCAGCCAGCAGCGTCTGCAAAAGCTCAGCGCCCGCGGCAGCGAAGCCTGGGTGATTGATGCTGCGGAGATCCACCGGCATATCGATTTTCTGTTCAGTCGCTATGAGAGCCTGAGCACGCGCAAGCCGCTGAACGCCGAGCACGTTGCCTGCCTGTTGTTGAATCTTCTCAGCATGTTGCCCGAAGACAGGCACAGTATGCAGGAGATCGACAGCGGGATCGCCAGTCAGGTGATGTTCTGGCTTGATGAAAACTACACGCGAAAATTCCGTCTGGATGCGCTGGCAGCCGAAATCGGCAAATCAAAAAGTTACGTTTCACGCCGTTTCCATTATGAAACCGGCGAGAGCATTCTGGAGTATCTCAATACCTTACGGCTCAGAAAAGCCTGCGAGGCGCTGTTGCACAGCAAAGCCAGCGTGCGGGAAATTGCCGGTCAGGTGGGATTCTCGGATGTGACCTATTTCATCAGCGCTTTTGGCAAGGGGATTGGCGAGACGCCGTTACAGTACCGAAAAAGGCATTCCGCATAAAATTGCCGGATGGCGGCCCACAGCCAACCCCAGTCTGTAGGCCCGGTAAGCGGCAGCGCCACCGGGCAAATTTGCCGGAGGGCGACCCACAGCCAACATCAACCCGTAGGCCCGGTAAGCGTCAGCGCCACCGGGCAATTTGCCGGATGGCGGCATGCTTCAAAGACGAAGGACTATGCCTCAATATCGGCGAGATCGCCTTTCTCCTGCAACCAGTTGCGGCGGTCTTCGGAGCGTTTCTTCGCCAGCAGCATATCCATCACCGCGTTGGTACGCTGATCGTCTTCATCGCTGATGGTGAGCTGCACCAGGCGGCGGGTGTTCGGGTCCAGCGTCGTTTCACGCAGTTGCATCGGGTTCATCTCCCCCAGCCCTTTAAAGCGCTGAACGTTCGGCTTGCCTTTCTTACGCTTGAGCTGCTCCAGCACGCCCGCTTTCTCTTCTTCGGTGAGGGCGTAATAGACCTCTTTGCCGAGATCGATACGGTACAGCGGCGGCAGCGCAACGTAGACGTGTCCGTGCTTCACCAGCGTGCGGAAGTGCTTCACAAACAGCGCGCAGAGCAGCGTGGCGATATGCAGGCCGTCGGAGTCGGCATCCGCAAGAATGCAGATCTTACCGTAGCGCAGCTGGCTCAGATCCTCGCTGTCCGGATCGATACCGATCGCCACCGAGATATCGTGAACCTCCTGCGAGGCCAGCACCTCATCAGAGGAGACTTCCCAGGTATTAAGGATCTTCCCTTTGAGCGGCATGATCGCCTGATATTCCCGATCGCGCGCCTGTTTCGCCGACCCGCCCGCCGAGTCCCCTTCCACAAGGAACAGCTCGGTCCGGTTCAGATCCTGGGCGGTACAGTCCGCCAGTTTTCCCGGCAGCGCCGGTCCGCTGGTCAGCTTTTTACGCACCACTTTCTTCGCCGCGCGCAGTCGACGCTGGGCGCTGGCAATCGCCATTTCCGCCAGCATTTCAGCGGACTGAACGTTCTGATTCAGCCACAGGGTAAAGGCGTCTTTCACCACCCCGGAGACGAACGCCGCGCACTGACGCGAAGAGAGGCGTTCTTTGGTCTGACCGGCAAACTGCGGATCCTGCATCTTCACCGAAAGCACGTAGGCGCAGCGGTCCCAGATATCTTCCGCCGACAGCTTCACGCCGCGCGGCAGAATATTGCGGTATTCGCAGAACTCGCGCATCGCGTCGAGCAGCCCCTGACGCAGACCGTTAACGTGCGTCCCGCCCTGCATGGTGGGGATCAGGTTGACGTAGCTTTCGGTCAGCAGCTCGCCGCCTTCCGGTAGCCAGAGCAGCGCCCAGTCGACCGCTTCCGTATCGCCTTCGAAATTGCCGATAAACGGTTTTTCAGGCAGAGTCGGCAGGCCGTTGACCGCCTCGCCCAGGTAGTCGTTCAGCCCATCCTGGTAGCACCAGCGCTGTTCACTGTTGTTGACCAGATCCTTGAAAGTGATTTCGACGCCAGGGCACAGCACCGCTTTCGCTTTCAGCACGTGCGTTAAGCGGGAGACAGAAAAACGCGGGCTATCGAAGAAGGATTCATCCGGCCAGAAGTGTACGCTGGTGCCGGTATTGCGTTTGCCACAGGTGCCGACGACCTGGAGATCCTGGACTTTCTCACCGTTTTCAAACGCAATGTTATACACCTGACCATCGCGGCGCACGTTGACCTCCACGCGCTTCGACAGGGCGTTCACCACTGAGATCCCGACCCCGTGCAGACCGCCGGAGAACTGGTAGTTCTTGTTGGAGAACTTACCGCCCGCGTGCAGGCGGCAGAGGATCAGCTCAACCGCCGGGACACCCTCCTCCGGATGAATATCTACAGGCATACCGCGCCCGTCATCAATGACTTCCAGCGATTGATCGGCATGTAAAATCACGTCCACGCGTTTCGCGTGGCCCGCCAGTGCTTCATCAACACTGTTATCAATCACTTCCTGCCCAAGATGATTGGGGCGGGTGGTATCGGTGTACATCCCTGGGCGGCGGCGCACCGGCTCAAGCCCAGTGAGTACCTCAATGGCATCAGCGTTATAACTTTGCGTCATGGTGTTTAATAGCAATTCGAAATGATTGTCAGCAACTGTGCAGTCCAAGGAAATCGACAATCTGGTTGAAATAATCTTCGAAGCCCGTGAATGCGTGGCAGCCGCCGTCAATGACTGTCTGTCGGCAGGAGGCGTAATACGCCACCGCCTGGCGGTAATCCAGTACTTCATCCCCCGTCTGTTGCAGCAGCCAGATAAGATCCGGCGCTTCCAGCGGGTCAATCTGCATGACTTTAAGATCGTAAATATGACGAGACTCTAGCACATATTGCTGCCCCGTCCAGGGGTTCTCGTTCTGGCCCAGGTAGTCCGTCAACAATTCAAAGGGCCGTACCGCCGGATTAACCACAACGGCAGGCAGCATAAAGCATTGCGACAGCCAGGTCGCATAATAACCGCCCAGAGAAGAGCCGACAACGCCCAGCGGCGCCCCGCCGTGCTCCAGCACGATAGATTCCAGCATTTCCGCGGCGTCGGCCGGATAGGGCGGCAGCTGCGGCACAATCATCTCCACGCCGGGATGCTGTTCACGCAGCCACGCTTTCAGCAGGCAGGCTTTCGCCGAACGGGGTGAACTATTGAAGCCGTGAAGGTAAAGAAGCGTCGACATCAGTAACCTTCGGAATCGGTATCAGGCCGAAACGCGTCGCCCTGTAAACGGCAGATGTCCGTTTGCAGCGTACCGTCGGCAAACAGCTCCAGCGTGCGCCAGCCCGGACTGATGGTGTCGAGGGTAAAGTTGGCGCAGTGCGGTTTGAACTGGACGCAGGTTGACGGCGTCGCCAGCAGGCGGCGTCCATTCCAGTCGACATCCAGATCCTGATGGATATGCCCGCAAAGCAGATGCGTCACGCGCGGGTAGTTCGCCAGCACGCTGTCCAGCTCCGCGGCATTACGCAGGCTGTGCTGATCAAGCCAGCTGCATCCTGCCGGCATAGGATGATGATGTAAAAGCAGAAGGGTGTAGCGTTCCGGCGCTGCGGCCAGCTTATTTTCCAGCCACTCGAGCTGGAATTCGCTCAGTTCGCCGTGAGGCACGCCAAAAACCTGACTGTCGAGAAGCAGAATTTGCCAGTGTTCGCCCGCCATAACGCACTTGGCCGGAGAGATCCCCGCCTCCTGAAGCGCGCTGTACATCGCGGGCTGAAAGTCATGGTTGCCCGGCAACCAGACGCAGGGCGCGCGGAAGCTTGCGATGCCCTCCGCAAAATGCTGGTAGGCCGCAGCGGTTTGATCCTGCGCTAAATCGCCTGTCGCCACGATCAGATCGTATTCCTGCCCGTCGGCATGAATCGCCTCCAGCACGGCCTGGTAGCTCTCCCAGGTATTCACGCCCAACAGCGTTTCGTGCTTCTCGGCAAACAGGTGAGTATCGGTAATTTGTAAGATCCTGACTCTGGCCTCACCAGCCAGAGGAAGGTTTAACAGGCTTTCCAAATGGTGTCCTTAGGTTTCACGACGCTAGTAAACCGGAATCGCCATCGCTCCATGTGCTAAACAGTATCTTAGCCAGTCGGCCAAAAACTGATTAATTTGATGCTTTTCGTCGCGTTGATGCAACTTTTTATTTGGGTAATCATACCGCGCTTTAAAGCGAAAGATCTGCTGGCTTGAACACACTTCGGCCACCATCGCGTCATGATAGAGGCGTACGGTCAGCGACGGCAGGCTCCAGTAGGTGATAGCCGGCGCCGTCTGCTCGATAGTGACAAGCGTAGTGTATCGGGTCGATTCAACGACCGTCAGGCGATATTGTGCGTTTCCTACCTGATAGCTTACCGTTTCGCCGGGTGCGTCATTGCGCGGCAGCAGGCGGCGTAATTGCGAAAAATTGGTTTCGCAAAGACGCATCATTTCCGGGAAGTCAGGTGTATAGCGCTTCATTTTTTCCACTCGTGTATTAACTCTTTATAGTGCAGCTGTAGCCATTGCAGGGCGATGACAGAAGCCGCGTTATCAATTTTCCCCTCCACAACCCATTGGTAAGCCTGCTCCCGGCTTACCACATGAACCCGAATATCTTCGTTTTCATCAGCCAGACCGTGAATCCCCTTCGCGGTCGTGGCGTCCACTTCACCCACCATAATTGACGAGCGTTCGCTGGTGCCCCCGGGGCTTGCCAGATAGCTGAGCACCGGTTTCGTCCGTTTCACCATGATGCCGGCCTCCTCCATCGCCTCGCGGCGGGCCACCTCTTCGACGGTTTCGCCCTCTTCAATCATCCCTGCCACCAGCTCCAGCAGCCACGGCGTATCGCTGGTGTCATAAGCCGCGATGCGCACCTGTTCAATCAGCACCACTTCGTCGCGCTCAGGGTCAAAGGGTAGCAAGACAGCGGCGTGACCGCGCTCAAAAATTTCGCGGCGCACCTCCTGACTCATCTCGCCGTTGAATAAGCGGTGGCGAAAGCGGTACAGATCCAGCGAAAAAAAACCGCGGTAAAGCGTTTCACGTGCAATAATTTCTACATCGTTTTTGGTGAAAGTTACTGGCGAGTTGTCTGATTTACGCATTGTGCCGTCCGTTCTGTACCAATAGTGATTTAAATGTGAATTTCAAGGGCGTTAGCCTGCTGTTTCCGCAACCTTGTGGTAAATTGGTGCAAATTAACGCCTGATGGCACAGAACGCCAACTTTTTGCAGTGGCGGATTCTGCTAGAATCGGCAATTATTTTTACAATTTGATCAGCGCTAAATACTGCTTCACAACAAGGAATGCAAATGAAGAAATTGCTCCCCATCCTTATCGGCCTGAGCCTGTCGGGGTTCAGCACACTGAGCCAGGCAGAGAACCTGATGCAAGTTTATCAGCAAGCACGCCTGAGCAACCCGGAACTACGTAAATCCGCTGCCGATCGCGATGCTGCATTCGAAAAAATTAACGAAGCGCGTAGTCCTTTACTGCCTCAGTTGGGTTTAGGTGCCGATTACACCTACAGCAACGGCTTTCGTGACGCTAACGGCGTAAACTCTAACGCCACCAGCGCCTCTCTGCAATTGACCCAGACGCTTTTCGACATGTCGAAATGGCGCGCGCTGACCCTGCAGGAAAAATCAGCCGGCATTCAGGATGTCACTTACCAGACAGACCAGCAAACGCTGATCTTAAACACCGCCAGCGCCTATTTCAGAGTCTTGAACGCCATTGACGTTCTCTCTTACACCCAGGCGCAGAAAGAGGCGATTTACCGTCAGTTGGATCAAACCACGCAACGTTTCAACGTGGGTCTGGTGGCAATCACCGACGTGCAGAACGCCCGCTCACAGTATGACACCGTCCTGGCGAACGAAGTGACCGCGCGTAACGATCTCGACAATGCGGTGGAAGAACTGCGTCAGGTCACCGGCAACTATTATCCGGAACTGGCGTCGCTGAACGTCGACAGTTTTAAAACCGACAAGCCGCAGCCGGTGAACGCGCTGCTGAAAGAAGCGGAAAACCGTAACTTAACGCTGTTGCAGGCCCGTCTGACGCAGGATCTGGCACGCGAGCAGATTCGCCAGGCGCAGGACGGCCATCTGCCGACGCTGGATTTAACCGCCTCTACCGGCGTCTCTGACACCTCCTACAGCGGTTCAAAAACCCGCGGCGCTGCCGGTTCACAATATGACGACAGCAACATGGGCCAGAACAAAATCGGTCTGAGCTTCTCGCTGCCGATTTATCAGGGCGGAATGGTCAACTCGCAGGTCAAACAGGCGCAGTACAACTTTGTCGGCGCGAGCGAGCAGCTGGAAAGCGCCCACCGCAGCGTCGTGCAGACCGTGCGTTCCTCTTTCAATAATATCAACGCCTCCATCAGCAGCATTAACGCCTACAAACAGGCGGTAGTCTCTGCCCAGAGCTCTCTGGACGCGATGGAAGCCGGTTACTCCGTTGGTACGCGTACGATCGTCGACGTGCTGGATGCGACCACCACGCTGTACAACGCCAAGCAGCAGCTGGCCAATGCGCGCTATAACTACCTGCTTAACCAGCTGAATATCAAATCAGCGCTGGGTACGCTGAACGAGCAGGATCTGCTGGCGCTGAACAATACGCTGGGCAAACCGATTCCGACCAACCCGGACAGCGTGGCGCCGGAAACGCCGCAGCAGGACTCCGCCGTTGATAACTTTAACGGCAATGCTGCTGCCGTACAGCCTGCAAGCGCGCGGACGACAACCTCCTCTGGCAACAGCGGTAATCCGTTCCGCAACTAAGCGTTACCCGATGGCGCTTCGTTTATCGGGCCTACACTCTCGTAGGCCCGATAAGGCGCAGCCGCCATCCGGCATTAAACCGCCGTTGAACGTAAGACAACGTAAAGATCCTCACATTCCGCCGCCTTCTCGCTTCATTTTCAACCACTCATCCTCTATCCTGAGCAGTAATTACCACTGGGTCCTGGAAGACGAATATGAAACGGACAAAATCTATCAAACACGCTGCGTTCCGTAAAAACTGGAGCGCACGTCATCTGACGCCTGTGGCGTTAGCCGTCACCGCGGTGTTTATGCTGGCGGGTTGTGAAAAGAGCGACGAAACCGTGTCGCTGTATCAGAATGCGGATGACTGCTCGACGGCCAATCCGGGCAAGAGCGCGGAGTGTACCACCGCTTACAACAACGCCCTGAAAGAAGCTGAACGCACCGCGCCGAAATACGCCTCCCGCGAGGACTGCGTCGCCGAGTTCGGCGAAGGCCAGTGCCAGCAGGCGCCCGCCCAGGCAGGTATGGCCCCCGAAGGTCAGGCGCAGGCGCAGCAGTCCAGCGGCAGCTTCTGGATGCCGCTGATGGCGGGCTATATGATGGGCCGGATGATGGGCGGCGGCGCGGGCTTTGCCCAGCAGCCGCTGTTCAGCTCGAAAAATCCGGCCAGCCCGGCCTACGGCAAATATACCGATGCGAGCGGCAAAAACTACGGCGCGGCAACGCCGGGCCGTACCATGACGGTGCCGAAAACCGCAATGGCGCCGAAGCCTGCCACCACCTCAACCGTTACTCGCGGCGGCTTCGGTGAATCTGTCGCTAAACAGAGCACCATGCAGCGTAGCGCCAGCGGCACCAGCACGCGTTCGATGGGTGGTTGATCCGCATGGAAAGAGTCAGTATCACCGAGCGCCCGGACTGGCGCGATAAAGCTACTGAATACGGTTTCAATTTTCACACCATGTACGGCGAACCGTACTGGTGTGAAGATGCCTACTACAAGCTGACGCTGGCGCAGGTCGAAAAACTGGAAGAGGTGACCGCCGAACTGCACCAGATGTGCCTGAAAGTGGTTGAGAAAGTGATCGCCAGCGATGAGCTGATGACCAAATTCCGCATTCCGAAACACACATGGGGCTTCGTCCGCCAGTCCTGGCAGACGCATCAGCCGTCGCTCTATTCCCGACTCGATCTGGCGTGGGACGGCACTGGCGAGCCTAAGCTGCTGGAAAATAACGCCGATACGCCTACGTCGCTGTACGAGGCGGCATTCTTCCAGTGGATCTGGCTGGAAGATCAGCTTAATGCCGGTAACCTGCCGGAAGGCAGCGACCAGTTTAACAGCCTGCAGGAAAAGCTCATTGAGCGTTTTGCCGAACTGCGCGAGCAGTACGGTTTTCAGCTTCTGCACCTCACCTGCTGCCGGGACACCGTGGAAGATCGCGGTACGATCCAGTATCTGCAGGATTGCGCCGCCGAAGCGGAAATCGCCACCGAATTCCTCTATATCGACGATATTGGTCTGGGCGAGAAAGGTCAGTTTACGGATCTGCAGGATCAGGTCATCGCCAACCTGTTCAAGCTGTACCCGTGGGAGTTTATGCTGCGCGAGATGTTCTCCACCAAGCTGGAAGATGCTGGCGTTCGCTGGCTGGAACCGGCCTGGAAAAGCATTATCTCCAACAAAGCGTTGCTGCCGCTGCTGTGGGAGATGTTCCCCAACCATCCAAACCTGCTGCCTGCGTACTTCGCCGAAGACGACCATCCGCAAATGGAAAAATATGTCGTGAAGCCAATCTTCTCGCGTGAAGGCGCCAACGTCTCGATCGTTGAAAACGGTAAAACGATCGAAGCAGTGGAAGGCCCATACGGCGAAGAAGGTATGATCGTGCAGCAGTTCCATCCGCTGCCGAAGTTTGGCGACAGCTATATGCTGATTGGCAGTTGGTTGATCAACGATCAGCCTGCCGGGATCGGTATTCGCGAAGACCGGGCGCTGATCACCCAGGATCTCTCCCGCTTCTACCCGCATATTTTTGTCGAATGACCGGAAGTGCCGGATGGCGGCGCAAAGCGCCTTATCCGGCCTCGCCCACCTGCACCGACAGCATACTCAGGCTGCCCATTTCAATGCCATCCACCGGAAGGGTGATGGCCTCTTTGCCATCCCATGTGCCCAGCGCATACAGCAAAGGCAGATAGTGATCTGGCGTTGGATTCGACAACGAACCGCCTTCATGGTCGAGATAGTTGACCAGTGGATGCTGCTCAACCGGCCCCTGCCAGCGCAGATTCGCTTTGACAAAATCATTGAACGACGTTGCCCACGGATAGGGCGAATTGTCGCCATGCCAGCGAACGGTGCGCAGGTTATGCACCACGTTACCGCTGGCTACCAGCAAAATACCTTCATCGCGCAGCGCCGCCAGTTTGCGTCCCAGCGCAAAATGCCAGGCCGCCGATCTGGTGCTGTCGATGCTCAGCTGCACCATAGGGATATCGGCATTCGGGTACATTTTAAACAATACTCCCCACGAACCGTGGTCAAATCCCCAGGCCTCTTTGTCGAGCGTCACTGCGACCGGGGCCAGAAGATCCACCAGATGCTGCGCCAGCTGCGGCGAACCCGGCGCCGGATAGCGCATGTCGTACAATGCTTGCGGAAAGCCGCCGAAATCATGGAGCGTTTTTGGCGCTTCCATCGCCGTCACGCCGGTTCCGCGTGTGTACCAGTGGGCGGACACCACAACAATCGCTTTGGGCCGCGGCAGGCGCTCCCCCAGCTGCCGCCAGCTACGGGTATAACGATTATCTTCCAGCACGTTCATTGGGCTGCCGTGGCCTAAAAACAATGCTGGCATACGAACTGCAGACATGATGATATCCTTACTAAGGGAGTCATTTGATAGTCTTACAATACGCTCTTTCAATGTGTGAAGAACTCAGATAACCATGATGATCATCATCAGTTATTTTGAAGGTCAGGTCGATTTCTAAGGAGATTTTAATGTCAGTACCTTTAATTCTGACCTTACTGGCGGGGGCCGCCACGTTTATCGGCGCGTTTCTGGGCGTACTGGGCCAGAAACCGTCAAACCGTCTGCTGGCATTTTCGCTTGGGTTTGCCGCCGGGATCATGCTGCTGATCTCCCTGATGGAGATGCTCCCCGCCGCGCTGGCCGCAGAAGAGATGTCGCCGATCCTCGGTTACGGCATGTTTATCGTCGGCCTGCTGGGCTATTTCGGCCTGGACCGGCTGCTGCCTCACGCCCACCCGCAGGATCTGGTGCAAAAAACAAAGCAACCGCTTCCCGGCTCGATTAAACGTACCGCCATACTGCTGACCCTGGGGATCAGTTTGCATAACTTCCCGGAAGGGATTGCAACCTACGTCACCGCCAGCAGTAATCTGGAGCTGGGGTTTGGCGTGGCGCTGGCCGTTGCCCTGCACAATATTCCTGAAGGATTAGCGGTAGCGGGTCCGGTCTATGCCGCAACCGGCTCTAAGCGAACGGCGGTATTCTGGGCGGGCATTTCCGGCATGGCTGAAATCCTGGGCGGGGTACTGGCCTGGCTGATCCTGGGGAGCCTGGTGTCGCCGGTCGTGATGGCCGCCATTATGGCCGCCGTCGCGGGGATCATGGTCGCGCTGTCGGTCGATGAGCTGATGCCGCTGGCGAAAGAGATCGATCCCAATAACAACCCAAGCTACGGCGTCCTCTGCGGTATGTCGGTGATGGGGTTAAGTCTCGTGGCGTTGCAGAGCATGGGGCTCGGCTAATCGTCTCGTCGCTGCGCGCAGAATGCGCCTACTTCTGCTCTTTCGCCGTCAGACGTTCTTCGTCCTGGCGGCGCAGTAATTTATTACGAATTTCCAGCAGCGCATCCCGGTCCTGCCTGAACGCTTTGCAATAGCGCTTCATATGGCAATAATAACCAATGGCGACCACAACAATTAATACAATCCAATACCAGGCGATAAACATCCTTTTACCCTTTTAATTTAACATTAATAAATAAATAGCGTTAAAAATTTAACATACCCACGCCGCAACATATTCATATACTCGCACAGTACGCCAACAATTATATGATTTTGATCATATAAAAAGGCAGAATTTATAAATAGTGAATGACAATATTTAAAGTAAACATTGTCGATAAGATCACAATCTCACAGATTACTTATTTACCTGACAGAAACTCACTTTTACTATCAAAAACGTAATATCACCAAACATATTCTTATCACGAATATATGCCTCGTAAAACAATACTCTTTTCACCGTGGAAAAGATTAGTGTTATTTATTTTTAAGTACTAATAATCATTAAACAGAATATATTTGCCATTATCTTATGCTCAGCGTTATATAAGGAGATATATCCATGTTTCATCCCTATCGAAAAACCCTCCTCTCGGGAACCGTTGCGCTCGCGTTAGGCTTATTTGCAACAGGTGCGATTGCTGCCGGCTTTCAGCCTGCGCAACCCGCGGGCAAATTAGGCGCGATTGTTGTCGACCCCTATGGCAATGCGCCGCTGACAGCGCTGATTGAACTTGATAGCCATACTATTTCAGATGTAAAAGTCACCGTGCACGGCAAAGGCGAAAAAGGCGTGCCCGTTTCTTATTCCGTCGGCAAACAATCGCTGGCAACCTACGACGGCATACCTGTTTTCGGGCTTTATCAAAAGCATGCCAATAAGGTTACCGTTGAATATACCGAAAACGGTAAAGCGATGAAGGAAGATTACGTCATACAAACGTCCGCCATCGTGAACCGCTATATGGATAACCGCTCCATCTCAGACCTGCAGAAAACCAAAGTCATTAAGGTTGCTCCCGGTTTTGAAGATCGCCTTTATCTGGTGAATACTCATACCTTTACTCCCCAGGGGGCGGAATTCCACTGGCACGGTGAAAAAGACAAGAATGCCGGTCTTCTGGACGCCGGTCCGGCGGGAGGCGCGCTGCCGTTTGACATCGCGCCGTTCACCTTTGTGGTTGATACCGAAGGTGAATATCGCTGGTGGCTGGATCAGGACACCTTCTATGACGGCCACGATATGAACATCAACAAGCGCGGCTATCTGATGGGGATCCGGGAAACTCCGCGCGGCACCTTTACCGCCGTTCAGGGCCAGCACTGGTATGAGTTTGATATGATGGGACAGGTTCTGGCGGATCATAAGCTGCCGCGCGGATTCCTCGACGCCACTCATGAATCGATTGAAACGGTTAACGGCACGGTGCTGCTGCGCGTAGGCAAACGCAATTATCGTAAAGAAGATGGCCTCCATGTTCATACCATTCGCGATCAGATTATCGAAGTGGATAAATCAGGCCGCGTGATTGACGTCTGGGACCTGACGAAGATCCTCGATCCTCTTCGCGACTCGCTGTTGGGCGCGCTGGACGCGGGCGCCGTCTGCGTTAACGTCGATCTGGAACATGCAGGGCAGCAGGCGAAGCTGGAGCCGGATACGCCGTTTGGCGACGCGCTGGGCGTAGGCGCGGGACGCAACTGGGCGCATGTCAACTCCATTGCTTACGATGCCAAAGACGACGCCATTATCCTCTCATCCCGCCATCAGGGAATCGTCAAAATAGGCCGCGACAAGCAGGTGAAATGGATCCTTGCGCCAGCGAAAGGCTGGAATAAACAGCTTGCCAGTAAATTACTGAAACCGGTGGACAGCAAAGGCAATCCTCTTACCTGCAATGAAAACGGCAAGTGTGAAAATACCGACTTCGATTTCTCCTATACCCAACATACCGCGTGGCTTACCGATAAAGGAACGTTGACGGTATTTGATAACGGCGATGGACGATGGCTGGAGCAACCTGCGCTGCCGTCAATGAAATATTCGCGCTTTGTGGAATATAAAATTGATGAGAAAAATGGAACCGTGCAACAGCTCTGGCAATATGGCAAAGAGCGCGGGTACGATTTTTATAGCCCGATCACCTCGGTAATTGAATATCAGAAAGATCGTGACACCATCTTTGGCTTTAGTGGATCCATTAATTTATTTGAAGTCGGACAGCCGACCATCGGTAAAATAAATGAAATCGACTACAAAACGAAAGACGTTAAGGTGGAAATCGACGTGCTTTCCGATAAGCCCAATCAGACCCACTATCGCGCCTTACTGGTTCACCCACAACAGATGTTTAAATAAGCGAATTATTTTTGTTAAGGATTAATTATGTCTGCAAAATGGATTAATTCAATATTTAAAAGCGTGGTGTTAACGGCTGCGCTGGCGTTGCCCTTTACCGCATCGGCATTTACGGAAGGCACCGATTATATGGTGCTGGAAAAACCCATTCCCGATGCCGATAAAACGCTGATCAAAGTGTTCAGCTACGCCTGCCCATTCTGCTACAAATACGACAAGGCGGTGACCGGTCCGGTTGCGGATAAGGTCGCCGATCTGGTCACCTTTGTCCCTTTCCACCTGGAAACCAAAGGCGAATATGGCAAACAGGCCAGCGAACTCTTTGCGGTGACGATGGCGAAAGATAAAGCGGCAGGTGTTTCATTATTCGATGAAAAATCTCAGTTTAAGAAAGCTAAATTCGCCTGGTACGCTGCCTATCACGACAAGAAAGAGCGCTGGTCAGACGGTAAAGACCCGGCGGCGTTTCTGAAAACCGGGCTGGATGCCGCGGGAATGAGCCAGGCCGAATTTGAAGCCGCGCTGAAAGAACCTACCGTCCAGCAAACGCTGCAAAAATGGAAAGCCGCTTATGAGGTGGCCAAAATCCAGGGCGTTCCGGCCTACGTCGTCAACGGCAAATACCTGATATATACCAAAAATATCAAGTCAATTGACTCAATGGCACAGCTGGTCAGAGAGTTAGCGACGAAATAAACAGGGAAAGGCTTATGGTTGATATTAAGGGGATGTGGAAAGACCTGCGCGCCACGCCGGTGGAAACGCTTGTCAGATGGCAGGAGCAGCGGTTTTTATGGTTACTGATGGCCGTCGCAATGGGCGGGCTCATTATCCTTGCTCACTCTTTCTTCCAGATTTATCTCTACATGGCGCCGTGCGAACAGTGCGTTTACATTCGCTTTGCCATGTTTGTGATGGTCTTTGGCGGTCTGATTGCGGCGATAAACCCGAAAAACATTATCCTGAAACTGATTGGCTGCCTTGCGGCGTTTTACGGCAGCATTATGGGTATTAAGTTCTCTGTGAAGCTGAACGGTATCCATTATGCGGTCCACAACCCCGATCCCGACGCGCTTTTTGGCGTTCAGGGCTGCTCCACCGACCCCACCTTCCCCTTCGGTTTACCGTTAGCGGAGTGGGCCCCGGAATGGTTCAGGCCCACCGGAGATTGCGGCTATGACGCGCCAGTAGTGCCTGACGGCGTAACGCTCAGTTCTGTCCAGCAGTGGTTTGTGGAAATGTATCAGCACTCCGAAGGCTGGTATCTGATCCCGCCCTGGCATTTTATGAATATGGCGCAGGCGTGCCTGCTGGCGTTTGGGCTATGTTTTGCACTGTTGCTGATTATGAGCGGCGCCTGGGCAATCAAGCTGATTAAAGCGAAGTAATCTGCCGCGCTAACAAAAAACCGAAGTCAGCAGGCTGGCTTCGGTTTTTTTATGGTGAGCCGCTACGGGCCCGTCGTCCTGCGACGTTTCAGTCGCGCTTAGCTGGCTTTACGCTCATGCGCCTGACGGTACGCCACCAGGTCTTCAATCGTCACCACGGCCATATTGTGCTTACCGGCAAATTCAATGCACTCCGGCGCGCGCGCCATGCTGCCGTCATCATTGGTCAGTTCACACAGCACGCCTGCGGGTTTAAAGCCGGCCAGGGTCACCAGATCGATGGTCGCTTCGGTATGACCGCCGCGGGTCAATACGCCGCCCGCCTGAGCGCGCAGCGGGAAAACGTGTCCCGGACGGTTCAGATCGGAAGGCTTCGCGCCGTCGGCAATCGCCGCACGCACGGTAGTAACGCGGTCAGCGGCGGAGACGCCTGTGGTCACGCCTTCGGCGGCCTCGATGGTCACGGTAAAGCCGGTGCCGTATGCACTGGTGTTATTTTCCACCATCATCGGCAGGTCAAGCTGTTTGCGGCGATCTTCGGTGATGCACAGGCATACAATACCGCTGCCGTGACGAATGGTCAGCGCCATTTGTTCAACGGTCATGGTTTCTGCCGCAAAGATCATATCGCCTTCGTTTTCACGATCTTCGTCGTCAAGCACCATCACGCCGCGGCCTTCGCGCAGCGCGGTCAGTGCGTTTTCGACACGTTCAAAAGGCGTACCAAAAGAGGAAAGTAGCGTCTGATTCATGGTAAAAAAACCTCACTAAAATTATGGTTACCAGAATCAGGGCAGTCTTAGGAGTGCCGACAAGCGGCAAAAAAATAACGTGAGCGGGTCCATGCCCGACTGGATCGTTACTCTCTCCCATCCGGACTTTAACCGTCGGCCCCGGAATTACACCGGATCTGCTGACCTTTGAGTTTGACCCAAAGCGCTCGCGGGCTTTCAGCCTGAGGCTGATTTACCGCCGGTGGGGAATTTCGCCCCGCCCTGAGAATAAGCGGGTTAACTATAACGCTATTGATTACCGCCTTCAACGTCTTTACCCGTATAAGCTTCACACAATTCTGGTTTATGCCTCGCGCATATCGCACTACAATGTCACTTAACACTTACCAGTTCAGGGAAACCATTATGATTGACCCGAAAAAAATTGAGCAGATCGCTCGCCAGGTTCACGAGTCGATGCCGAAAGGGATCCGGGAGTTCGGGGAAGATGTCGAGAAGAAGATTCGCCAGACGCTGCAATCTCAGCTGACGCGTCTCGATCTGGTGAGCCGCGAGGAGTTTGACGTGCAGACGCAGGTTCTGTTGCGTACCCGTGAAAAGCTGGCGCTGCTGGAACAGCGACTCAGCGAACTGGAAGCGCGCCAGAGCGGTATGAGCGACGAGGTCAAACCCGCGCCCGCCATTCCGCCGGTGGAACCGCAAGAGTAAAAACCGCAACGGGCCGCAGGGCCCGTTGTCGTATCAGTGTTCCACTTCTAATTTTCTCGCCCGTAGCGCCTGCTGGCAGTAGTGGGCGTAACGTTTGCAGAACCAACTGCGGTGCTCTTCATCCATATTGCCGGTGACGGCCTGGATATCCACCGGACGGCCTTCTGCCTGCATTCTGGCGAAACTGCGCGCCAGGAAATCAAAATTGTTCAACGAATAAACCGTGTTGTTCATCAGCATACCCTCCAGTTAGTAAAACTCTGCTAAGGCCATATGCTTTTTCTGGTTTCAGTATTTACCCGGCCACGCCGCAGGGTTGTACATAACGTGCGCAAAAGCGCCGCGTCACCTCACATTTTTCGCCAAAAAATGAGGAAGGCGAAAATCCGTATTCAGAATTAGAAATTATCGCCAGACATGTTATTGTAACAAGACGTAAAAGTAACCTGGACAACTGTTACTAACGTCACCACCAGGGAACACGGTTTCAGAAGGAGAAGGGATGGTTTTATTTGCGGCATATAATAACCCCTATTTGTTTGCTCTTTGTTTTGTCCTGCTTATCGGCCTGCTGGAAATACTCTCTCTGGTCTTTGGCCATTATCTCTCCGGCGCGCTTGATGCTCATCTCAGTCAGTATGACTCACTCACCTCCGGCAATATCGGACAAGCGCTGCACTACCTGAATATCGGACGCATTCCTGCGCTGGTCATACTCTGTTTGCTGGCGGGATTTTTTGGTCTTTTCGGCATACTTTTCCAGCATGGCTGCATCACGGTCTGGCAAGCCCCGCTCAGCAACCTGGCGCTGGCCCCGATCTGCTTTATCCTCGCGGTCCTCGCCGTCCATTATTGCGGAAAAATCATCGCGCCCTGGCTGCCCCGGGATGAAAGCAGCGCCATTGCCGAGAATGACTTTATCGGCAGCATGGCGATTATCACAGGACACTCAGCCACTGCCGGGACGCCCTGTGAAGGAAAATTTACCGATAAATTTGGCCAGACGCATTATTTGCTGCTGGAACCGGAAGAGGGAAAGGAATTTAAAAAAGGGGACAGGGTGCTGATTATCTGTCGACTCTCCGCGACGCGTTATTTAGCCGAACTTAACCCCTGGCCGGATGTTTTATAATTTTAACTGAGAGGGATCTAACAATGGATGAGATTTTTGGCATATTGCCATCATGGATGTTTAGCGCGGCTATCGCGGTCTTCGTTTTAGTCATTATCGGCATTATTTTTGCCCGCCTCTATCGCCGCGCCTCGGCGGAACAGGCATTTGTCCGAACCGGGCTGGGCGGACAAAAAGTGGTCATGAGCGGTGGCGCGATAGTGATGCCTATCTTTCATGAAATTATTCCAATCAATATGAACACGCTCAAACTGGAAGTCAGCCGCTCGACGGCAGACAGCCTGATCACCAAAGACCGTATGCGCGTGGATGTGGTGGTCGCGTTCTTTGTGCGCGTTAAACCGTCGGAGGAAGGCATTGCCACCGCCGCGCAAACGCTGGGGCAGCGGACGCTGTCGCCGGAAGATCTGCGTATGCTGGTTGAAGATAAGTTTGTCGACGCCCTGCGCGCCACCGCGTCGCAGATGACAATGCATGAATTGCAGGATACCCGCGAAAACTTCGTTCAGGGCGTACAGAACACCGTCGCGGAAGATCTGTCGAAGAACGGTCTGGAGCTGGAGAGCGTCTCGTTAACCAACTTTAACCAGACCGAGAAGGAACACTTTAACCCTAATAACGCCTTTGATGCCGAAGGCCTGACCAAACTGACCCAGGAAACGGAGCGTCGTCGCCGGGAACGTAACGAAGTCGAACAGGACGTTGAAGTGGCGGTGCGTGAGAAAAACCGCGATGCGCTGTCGCGTAAGCTGGAAATTGAACAGCAGGAAGCCTTTATGACGCTTGAGCAGGAGCAGCAGGTGAAAACCCGCACTGCCGAGCAGAATGCCCGCATCGCCGCCTTTGAGGCAGAACGTCATCGCGAAGCGGAGCAGACGCGTATCCTCGCCGAACGCCAGATTCAGGAAACAGAAATCGAACGCGAACAGGCCGTTCGTACCAGAAAGGTCGAGGCTGAGCGGGAAGTGCGTATTAAAGAGATCGAACAACAGCAGGTGACGGAAATCGCCAACCAGACGAAATCCATCGCCATTGCCGCCAAATCTGAACAGCAGTCACAGGCGGAAGCGCGCGCCAACGACGCGCTGGCCGAAGCGGTTCGCGCGCAGCAGAACGTTGAAACCACTCGCCAGACCGCAGAAGCCGATCGCGCCAAGCAGGTGGCGCTTATCGCAGCCGCCCAGGATGCGGAAACCAAAGCGGTAGAACTGACCGTGCGGGCGAAGGCGGAGAAAGAGGCGGCGGAGCTGCAGGCGGCTGCCATTGTGGAACTGGCGGAAGCAACGCGGAAAAAAGGTCTTGCGGAAGCAGAAGCGCAACGCGCGCTGAACGATGCCATCAACGTGCTTTCGAACGAGCAGACCAGCCTCAAGTTCAAACTGGCGCTGTTGCAGTCACTGCCGGCGGTGATTGAGAAATCCGTTGAGCCGATGAAGTCTATCGACGGCATTAAGATCATTCAGGTTGATGGCCTGAATCGCGCAGGCGCAGCCGGGGAAGTGACCACAGGCAGCGTAAACGGCAACAATCTGGCAGAACAGGCGCTATCGGCCGCCCTCTCCTATCGTACTCAGGCGCCGTTAATCGACTCGCTGCTAAACGAGATTGGAATTTCCGGCGGCTCGCTGTCAGCGATGGCTGAACCGCTGAAATCCATCTCCCCAGGCGAGCTGGAAGCGGAACAGAAATCTGCGGAAGCCTGATCCCATGACCGCCGGATGGCGCAGCGCCATCCGGCACTTTACAGGACGTTTATTTCTCGCTGTCTTTCTGAATTTTCTTGATGATATTGGTGGTTGAGCAACCGTCTTCAAAGTTCAGCACCAGCACTTCGCCGCCGTTGGCCCACACTTCCTGGCTGCCGGCGATCTCCTCCGGCTTGTAATCGCCGCCTTTAACCAGCAGATCGGGCAGAATACCGGCAATCAGACGCTGCGGCGTATCTTCTTCAAACGAGACAACCCAGTCCACGGCTTCCAGCGCGCCGAGGACGATCATCCGCTGCTCAAGCGGATTCACCGGGCGCGTGTCGCCTTTCAGACGCCGGGTCGAGGCATCGCTGTTTACCGCCACGATTAAACGGTCGCCCAGCTTGCGGGCGTTAGCGAGATAGGAAACATGGCCCGCGTGCAGAATGTCGAACACGCCGTTGGTCATCACCACTTTCTCGCCGCGCTTACGGGCGCTGGCGACCGCCTGTTTAAGCTCGTTCTCGGTCATTACGCCAAAACCGGTTTCCGCACGCCCACGCACCGCGTTTTCCAGTTCGATCGGAGCAACGGTGGAGGTTCCCAGCTTGCCGACCACCACGCCTGCCGCCGCGTTAGCGAAGAAACAGGCCTCTTCCAGCGAATTTCCCGCGGCAAGCGTCGCCGCCAGCACGCCAATCACCGTATCGCCCGCGCCGGTGACGTCATACACTTCCTGCGCCTGAGTCGGCATATGCAGAGGCGCTTTGCCCGGCTGCAACAGCGTCATTCCCTGCTCGGAACGGGTCACCAGCAGCGCGGAGAGATCGAAGTCGGCGATCAGTTTCATCCCGCGCGCCACAATCTCTTCTTCGCTTTTGCATTTACCGGCCACCGCTTCAAACTCAGACAGGTTCGGCGTTAACAGCGTCGCGCCGCGATAGCGTTCAAAATCGGTGCCTTTCGGGTCGATCAGCACCGGAACGCCCGCCTTACGCGCAAGGGCAATCATCTGCTGAACGCTGGCCAGCGCCCCTTTGGCATAGTCGGAGAGCACCAGCGCGCCAATGGAACTCAGCGCCTGGTTGATGCGCTCATGAATCGGCTGCGGATCGACGCCCTCAAATCCTTCTTCAAAATCCAGGCGAATCAACTGCTGGTTACGCGAAAGCACGCGCAGCTTGGTGATGGTCGGATGGGTGGGCACAGAAACGAAGTCGCATTTAACGTTCACATCGGCCAGGGTTTTGCTCAGCGCGCGCGCCGCGTCGTCAATACCGGTCAGCCCGACCAGACGCGAACTGGCGCCCAGAGAGGCGATGTTCATCGCCACGTTTGCCGCACCGCCCGGACGTTCTTCGATGGTATCCACTTTGACCACAGGGACCGGCGCTTCCGGTGAAATACGGCTGGTTGGCCCGTACCAGTAGCGATCCAGCATCACATCACCAACAACCAAGACTCCTGCACGTTCAAACTCTGGCAGCGTAACTTTCATTCCTGTCTCCTGAGAGATTCAAAATTTGCGCGCGATAATAGCACACTTCAAACGGCGACCAGCCACTTCTGCCAGCTTGCCCGCACCAGGGTGCGTTCCGCCGCAAAACAGGTTTGCGCCACATGCCCCGGCAACTCCTGCAAAGCCAGATGGTGTAGCTCATCGCGCAGCGTGGTATAGGCGCGGGTCAACGCCATCGCCTCCTGCTCATCCATAATATCGTTTTGCGCCAGCAGCTCCAGTATGCGCACATTATCCGACCAGCGCGTCAGCTTCGGTTTTTCATGGGCATAGCGCAGCACCAGATACTGCGTAATAAATTCAATGTCGGTAATTCCGCCCTCATCCGCTTTAATATCAAAACGATCGCGATGCTTGTTAGCGAGGTGAGCGCGCATTTTTTCCCGCATTTCACGCACTTCGGTTTGTAAGGCGGCGCCGTCGCGGGGCTGCGTCATAATATCGCGGCGCACCGCGTCGAACTGCGCGGTTAACTGCGGATCGCCATAAACCACCCGCGCGCGCACCAGCGCCTGATGCTCCCACGTCCAGGCTTCGTTTTTCTGGTAGTCGGCAAAGGCCTCAGCGGAGGTGACCAGCATCCCCGCCGCGCCGGACGGCCGCAAACGGGCGTCCACTTCATACAGGATGCCGGAGGAGGTGCGGGTGCTGAACAGATGCATAATGCGTTGCGCCAGCCGCAGATAGAACTGCCGTCCGTCGATTTCACGATCGCCATCGGTCATCACGTCGACAGGGCAGTCATGCAGGAAGATCAAATCCAGATCGGAGCTGTAGCCCAGCTCCCAGCCGCCCAGTTTACCGTAGCCGACCACCGCAAAGCCGCGCCCTTCACGATCGGCCAGATGCGTCGGCTGCCCGTAGCGCGCCACCATTTGCAGCCACGCCTGCTGCACCACCGCGTCAATCATCGCCTCCGCCAGCCAGGTTAAATGGTCGCTAACCTTCATTACCGGCAGGGTGCCGGCGATATCCGCGGCGGCAATGCGCAACAGCTGAGTCTGCTTGAACTGACGCAGCGCTTCCAGCTGTTGCTCTTCATCATCTTCCGGAACGCGCAGCAGATACTGACGCAGCTCATCGCGGTATGCGTCAGTGGCGGTAGGCTGATAGAGGGTGTTGGGGTCAAGCAGTTCATCGAGCAACAGCGGATAGCGGGCAAGCTGGCTGGCGACCATCGGCGAAGCGGCGCATAGCGATATCAGGTGCTTCAGCGCGCCGGGGAACTCGCTCAGCAGTTCAAGATAGGTGGTACGCGTGACGATGCCTGCCAGCAGCGGCGTAATGCGCGACAGCGGGAGGGAAGCATCCTGGCGGGAGCAGACGTCACTGAGCAGATGCGGCATCAGATGATCTAGCACCTGGCGCCCGCGCGGGCCAATCGTGCGTTTATCCAGCTCTTTACGGAAATCGGCAATCAGCGCCAGCACCTGCGTCCGGTCCTCGTCGGTCAGATGAGAGAGCACCGGCGGCACATCATCTTCCTGGAGCGCATCCTGCCACAGTTCGCGCCACTGCTCCGAAAGCGCCTCTTCCTGCGTTTCGCTCTCGTCGTCGCCAATCAGCTCATTAAACACGCGGCGCACGTTCGCCATATGGTCATCCAACGCCCCGGTCAGTTGCTGCCAGTCATCAACGTTCATTCCCCACGCCAGACGCGCCCGGTTAAGTTCATCGCCCGGCAGCGTCTGGGTCTGTTCGTCGTTGATGCTTTGCAACAGGTTTTCCAAGCGGCGCAGGAAAAGATAGGCCGAGCGCAGCTGGTCAGCGTCGCTGTCCGCCAGCAAATGCAGCGCGGCGATAGCGCTTAAGGTGGGAAGCAGAGAACGCGATTGCAGCGACGGCTCGCGTCCGCCGCGAATCAACTGAAACACCTGAACGATAAATTCGATTTCGCGAATGCCGCCCGCGCCAAGCTTAATATTGTCTTTCAGACCACGACGCCGCACCTCCCGGGCAATCATGCCCTTCATATTGCGCAGGGACTGGATGACGCTGAAATCGATATAGCGGCGGAAAACAAACGGACGCAGCATGGCGCGTAGCTCATCGACATAACGACCATCGGTATCACCCATGATCCGCGCCTTCACCATCGCGTAGCGTTCCCAGTCGCGCCCCTGCTCCTGATAATAATCTTCCAGCGCGGCGAAGCTCAGCACCAGCGGGCCGCTGTCGCCAAACGGACGCAGGCGCATATCGACCCGATAAACAAAGCCGTCCTGCGTTGGCTGGTCCAGCACTTTAATCAGCCGCTGTCCCAGGCGCGTGAAGAACTGCGCGTTATCCAGTTCGCGACGACCGCCCCGGGTGGCGCCATGCTCCGGCCAGGCGAAGATGAGATCGATATCGGAGGAAAAATTGAGCTCGCCGCCGCCCAGTTTGCCCATTCCTAAAATCAGCAGCGGCTGCGGAACGCCCGCCTGATTGCACGGCGTTCCCCACTCCCGGCAGCAGGCGTCATACAGCCAGTCGCGCGCGCCGACGATCAGCGTCTCCGCCAGTTGGCTGAGCTGCTGAAGGATAGCGGTATCATCCACCAGCGACAGCGCCTGCGCCCAGGCAATCCGCACCATGATGCGACGGCGAAACAGGCGCAGTTCACGCATCAGCGACGCTTCGTCGCCTACCTCAGCCAGCGCCGCCTCCAGCCACTCGCCGTAGCGTTGCCATTCGTCAGCCTGCGGCGGCGCGTTTTCCAGCTCGCTCAGCCAGTGCGGATGAGCGATAACGCTGTCCCGCACAAAGTCACTGAATGTGAGCACTGACTTCGCCTCTGCGCCAGGCGTAATACACTCTGGCAGCCGTTCAACGATGGTTTGCCAGTACTGCTGTAACGGTGGGGAAAGCGGCTTCATTAAAGGGTTCCTTGTACAGTTGCCGGATGGCGGTGTTCCACCTTATCCGGCCTACAGTTTCTTCCGGCCCGCAGGACTGATAAGCGCTGCGCCATCAGCCATTACCTTATTGCCGGATGGCGGTGTCCCACCTTATCCGGCCTACAGTTTCTTCCGGTCCGTAGGTCTGATAAGCGTAGCGCCATCAGGCATCACCTTATTTCCGGATGGCGGTGTTCCACCTTATCCGGCCTACAGATTCTTCCGGTCCGTAGATACTGTTATCGCCTGCAAGCTTTTTTATTTTCCGCCTTACCGGATTGCAGGCATACCAGTCACAGCGCCGTCAGGCGCTGTTTTTTCATCCCTTCCACCATATTTTACGCTGCTACCGGATTATGCCGGGACGCATCGAACGGCACGCCTGACTTCAGAACACCGTACGCCACCTGCGCCAGCTTGCGCATCATCGCACCGATTATCACTTTCCCTTTTTTACCGTTCCCTGCCAGACGGTCACGGAACGCTCTTCCCCATTCCGTTTTACTTACCGCCACCATCGCAGGCATATACAGCGCCCTGCGAAGCGACGCATGTCCGGCTTTACTCATCCGGCTGGCCCTGTTCACACTGCTGCCTGATTCATACCGCCGCGGCGTCAGACCCGCAAAAGCGGCGAACTGCCTGGCATGGGTGAAGCGCTCCTTCAGACCGGTATAAGCCAGTAATACCGCGGACGTTTTCTCCCCGATGCCCGGGATACTTTCCAGCAGCTTCCTGCGGTGCTTCATATCCGGGTCATCATCCGTCAGGTCCTTTATCTGCTTTTCGATGCGCTTAAGTTCGGCATGAAGCCACAGCAGATGGGCGTCTATACTCGGACGCTGCACCTCACGCGCTGTCTCCAGGCGGTTCAGCTCCTGCGTGTGCATGTCCGTCAGCGACTGATGGCGCAGCACCAGAGCCCGCAGGGCCCGTTCAACCGGATGCGGGGCTTCCCACGCCGGAGGGCGCTTCTGACGACAGAACTCTGCCAGCATACGGGCATCCACTGCATCGGTTTTGCTGCGCAGACCTTCACTCTGTGCAAAGGCTTTACCCAGGGCGGGGTTGATGACGGAGACGGTGTAACCGGCATCACTGAGATGAGCGGCAACGTCTTCCATATACGTACTGGTGGCTTCCATGCAGATATGTGCCGGTGCCACGCGATGACCGCTGAGCCAGCGGAGAAGTTCGTCGTGGCCCTTCGGGGTGTTGGCAAATTTTTTGCTGCGGTGACGGCCATCAGGCCGCAACACATCGACATCCAGCTTAGCTTTAGAGACATCGATACCGATAAAATGAAGTTCCTGTTCCATAGTGAGACCAGCCTTGTGAATGCGGATTACCGGGAAAACCGGTCCATGATACTGTCCGGTTTGTCACTTGTGGAGAACGGCGGTCCGCTGCATAAATCTACGTCACAGGTTATTAGCCTGAGGCCTGATACGGCATGCGGACCGCATGGCAGAGAGAACTGGCCGGTTCTCCCTGCACTGAAGGGATAATACAAGGCCTGATAAGCGCAGCGTCATCAGGCAATAAGGTCGGTTTATCGTTTTCCGCTGTGCAGCCAGAACGGTTGCTGATTGATCGCCTCATTGCGGAAATGTTCAATTTCAATGCGCTGTCGGGTAGCGATAGCGTGCAGCAGCCCCTGCCAGTTTTCCAGCCACGCCTGCACCACCACGGCGTCGTAATAGCCCGCCAGCAATAACGCCGTATCAATATCACGACGAAGCCGCGGTAGCTGATCCTGATACTGGTCACCCAGCGGCTGCGCAAAAACGCTTTTCAGCTCAGCGGCGGTACGGGAAAGATGAATATCCGCGAAGCGCTTAAAGGAATCGGCAAGTTTATCCTGCGCTTTGGCATCAAGGAATGGCCGCCAAGCTTTGGTCACCAGCCACTCGGTCAGCGCCAGTTTCGCCTGCGCCGTCTGCGTGGTGTACACCGCCGTCACGGCAGATACCGCCGAGGCGATCGTCGCCTCCGATTGGGTCAGCAGATCGCGTAAGTGAGTGCTCGCTTTTCTCGGAACAATACCGCCGAAAAGGGTAAGGGTGTGGCGTACCAGCCCCATTGCGGCGGTCACTTCGTCCTTTGCCGCATCAACGCCGCGCAGCCATAGCTCTTCGTGATACTGCCACTGCGCTAACGCCAGCGCCATCGCCGCTTCCAGCCCCTGCTCAACGCTGGCCTTTGCGGGCAGCTTCAGCACCGCTGTCGGTTTGATCTCACGGCGAACGTTCCCCTGAGCCAGATGATAACCGCGCGCCGCTTTACTCAGGCTGCCCTGGCGTAGTCCCGTCTGGGTTACCAGCTGGTTCGCCAGCTTCAGCACCGCCCGGGTATCGCCGCTCAGCAGCTCAAGCTCCAGTTCGCAAATCGGTTCGGCAAACTCGCCAGCCTTCACTTCCCCGAGATCGAGCGCAATCTCAATCCGGCTGTCATCCACCTCCAGCCGCCACTTTTCGCGGTAAAAATCGGTACTGAACAGCGGCTGCACGCGAGAAGCCAGGTCGGTCGGCAGTTCGCCGTTCGGCCAGATCTCCAGCGGAAGCTGCGCTAAATCCAGCGCGGGTTCGCTGAGCGGCACATTATATTCAGGCCGCTGGTGTAACCCTCCGGTCACCTGACCGGCGGTTTTCAGGGTCATTTCATAGCGCCCGTTCTCACCGCGGATCCGTAATCCCATATCGTGACGACGCAGCCAGTTATCCGCCGTCTCGTAGTAAATATTCAGCAGCTGGCTGGGCGCATGATGCTCGCCGCCGAGCGTGTTCAGATGGTCGCGCAGCGCAGTGACCGCGTCGTGATTAACGATAAATTTTAATTCGATTTCCTGAGCCATGGCCTTGTACTTACGGGTTATGTCACAGTTGAAGGGCCGACTGCGAACTTAGTGCACTCTTTATTGTCAGTAGATAGTATTTTGCGCCAGATTGCCATGCAACGGGCAATTTAACGGGCGTAAAAGTTTGAAGTAGTGGCAAAGCGGACACAGATGATTCCGATTGATGCCGAATGCTTTGCGTAGAGACACTGATATCACTACTATCGTTCCACTTTCTATGACAATAACGACAGCCTGATGCCAAAATTACGCCTGATTGGATTAACATTACTTGCGCTTAGCGCCACTGCCGTCTCCCACGCCGAAGAAACGCGCTATGTCTCAGATGAACTAAGCACCTGGGTCCGCAGCGGCCCGGGAGATAATTATCGTCTCGTCGGCACCGTTAACGCTGGCGAACAGGTCACTCTCTTACAGACGGACAACAACTACGGCCAGGTGAAAGACAGCACCGGGCGTACCGCCTGGATCCCGCTGAAAGAACTGAACACCTCCCCCAGCCTGCGCACCCGCGTGCCGGACCTGGAAAATCAGGTCAAAACCCTGACCGACAAGCTGACCAATATCGACACCACGTGGAACCAGCGCACTGCCGACATGCAGAAAAAAGTGGCGCAGAGCGACAGCGTAATCAACGGTCTGCAAAAAGAAAACCAGAAGCTGAAAAACGAGCTGATCGTGGCGCAGAAAAAGGTCAGCGCCGCTAATCTGCAGCTTGATGACAAGCAACGCACCATCATTATGCAATGGTTCATGTATGGCGGCGGCGTGCTCGGCCTCGGTCTGCTGCTGGGCCTGGTCCTGCCGCATATGATCCCAAGCCGTAAACGTAAAGACCGCTGGATGAACTAAATCGCCTTCTCCGCCACACTGTCATATGATTAAAGGAATGTATTTCTCAGGAGAGGTGGTGTGGCGTGAAGATTTATCTGGTCGGTGGTGCAGTGCGGGATACGTTGTTAGGGCTACCGGTTAAAGATAAAGATTGGGTTGTGGTTGGCGCCACGCCGCAGGAGATGCTCGACGCGGGCTACCAGCAGGTAGGCCGTGATTTTCCTGTTTTTCTCCATCCGCAAACGCACGAAGAATATGCGCTGGCGCGCACCGAGCGTAAGTCCGGCCCGGGCTATACCGGCTTTACCTGCTACGCCGCGCCGGACGTCACGCTGGAAGAGGATCTGCAGCGCCGTGACCTGACGATTAACGCGCTGGCGCAGGATGATGATGGCAATATTATCGATCCCTATCATGGTCGCGCCGATCTCAAAAACCGTCTGCTGCGTCATGTCTCTCCCGCTTTCAGTGAAGATCCGCTGCGCGTTCTGCGCGTGGCGCGCTTTGCCGCCCGCTATGCGCATCTGAGCTTCCGCATTGCCGACGAAACGATGGCCCTGATGCGGGAAATGACCCATGCCGGAGAGCTGGAGCATCTGACGCCTGAGCGCGTCTGGAAGGAGACGGAGAACGCGTTAACCACGCGTAACCCGCAGGTCTATTTTCAGGTGCTGCGCGACTGCGGCGCGCTGCGCGTGCTGTTTCCCGAGGTTGATGCGCTGTTCGGCGTTCCCGCTCCGGCAAAGTGGCATCCGGAAATTGATACCGGCGTCCACACGCTAATGACGCTGTCGATGGCGGCAATGCTGAGCCCGGAAGTCGATATCCGTTTCGCCACGCTGTGTCACGATCTCGGCAAGGGGCTAACCCCGCCGGAACTCTGGCCGCGTCATCATGGTCATGGTCCGGCAGGCGTCAAACTGGTGGAACAGCTGTGCCAGCGCCTGCGCGTACCGAACGATATACGCGATCTGGCAAAACGGGTGGCGGAATTTCACGATCTCATCCATACCTTCCCCGTCCTGCAACCCAAAACTATCGTGAAGCTGTTTGATTCGATAGATGCCTGGCGCAAGCCGCAGCGCGTAGAGCAGATAGCGCTCACCAGCGAGGCCGATGTGCGCGGACGTACCGGCTTTGAAGCCGCCGATTACCCGCAGGGACGCCTGCTGCGCGAAGCCTGGCAGGTGGCGCAGTCGGTGCCGACGAAAGAGGTGGTGGAGTCCGGATTCCAGGGCATGGAGATTCGCGAAGAGCTGACCAGGCGGCGTATTGCGGCAGTCGCAAAATGGAAGGAAGAAAAGGTCCCCCGCTAACCAGAGAAACTCGCCCTTATTGCAAGGGCGAGCTAATCAGCGTCATGTTCCTTTAAACCGTTACGTACGTACGGCCGCGTCCATATCGATACGTGACCCGGAGAATACTATTCAGCTCTCATTTACTTAGCGGTAAGAATATCATCAACGATGTTACCCAGCTCATGTTCCGGCGTATCACCACTGATATCCCAGATAATTGCCCCACCGAACCCCTGCTGTTTGATGTAATCCACTTTTTCGCGAATAGATTGCGGATCGTCATAAGTAAGGAATTCTTGCTTGCTCGAGCTGTAGAGATACGGAACGCGTGATTGAGAATCCCAGTAACGCTTGTACTCTCCGCTTGCCAGTTTCGCTTTCAGCACATACCACGGGTTCGTTCCGGTATACTGCCCCACATCATCCCATGCGCCTTTTACAGAAGCATCGCCCGGCGCAAACAGACCCGGCAAACCCGGTTCTATTTGGGTGGAAGGAACCGATCCCCATCCCCTGCCGTAATAGGGAACGCCCATCATCAGTTTGTCTTTAGGGATCTGCCAGACTTCCGCATATTCGCGCATCGCTCCGGCGACATTCAGTTTCTGATCGGCATCTTTTTTGTTGGCAAATAGCGGCGCGTTATGACCGGTTATCGGGTCAAAAGCACCGTGGATGTCATATGCCATCACGTTAATGCTGTCGAGATATTCCGCCGTAACAGCCGGATTAATGTACTTCACATTTTTATGGTTAGTGGTGACGGCAGCCGAGAGCTGATAATACTTATCGTCTTTCCGTCCCTGCGCATCAAGCTTGCTGCGTAACGATTTTACGAGTTTAGTAAACTGATTTTTTTCGGTTTCGTTGTCCGGGTATTCCCAGTCAATATCCAGACCGTCAAATTTCCAGTCGTGGACATATTTAACCATGCTGTCCGCCAGCTTCTCGATCCCTTCATCAGAACTGGTCGCCGCTTCAAACGCCCCCTCCTGCGAGTTATCCCAGCCGCCGACGGAAAGCATAAAGGTCACATTATTTTTTTCGGTTAACTTCTCGAGAGTACGCATTAAATCAGGCGCCTGCGCGGTATCATGCATTGTGACGACGCCATTCTTAACGACGGCAAAGCCATAATTCAGATGGCTCAATCCCTTATAGTTTACCTTATCCGGCGTAAAGAAATTATGCGCCTCATAAACGCCCCATTCAGGGAAATAGCCAATGACCTTACGCTGCGCTTTAACTTTCTTTTTCTCGCTATTCTGCAAATCTACCGCTTGCTGACCGGTATAAGGAGTGAACTGAAACTCTGAATAGATGTTAAAGTTAACTTTATCCCCTTGTTTCCATACCGGATCGGTTGACGGGCTAATCCCCTGATCCACCCACCATTGCGCTGTCCAGTAATAACCCAGGAAGCGAACTTTTTCGCCCCCTCTATAGGTTGAATTTGGATCATAAGGTTGAGATATTATTGCCAGTTCGTCTTTAGCGGCAATCATCGCGTAAGTTGAACCCGGGAAATTATTCTGGCTGCTATCGGTATACGCTTCCCAGCTATAACCCAGATCCTTCGATATCATCATCCACGGGTCAAGCCCGGAAAAAGAGTTCGTCTGGTCGTTGGGAACCACTGAAGCCGCTGAAGCGACTAACGGGAGCCCCAGAGTCGCCAGGATTATGGCCTTCGTGAGCTTATTTAATGTCATAACGCCTCCATTTAATTACAATCCATCAATTAAGCGAATATATTAAAATATTTCCTAATATATCGGAGAGATCAATTAACAGATGTAATTACCGCTGGCAAATATTTATTTTTAATTTCTTTATAAATAAGCCCAGAGGAAAATAAAACGCCTTGATGGTTATCTTTAAATGAGTTTTTATAGAAAGTAACAATACTATCCAGTCAGAGAATTAAATTTATTTATTCATTTTATAAATAAAAGCCGCCCTGATATAAATCAGAATGGCTTTCATTTGTTAAATCAGAAAAAAACGACGTAAACCGCTGCCGCCACGATAAAACGATAAATAGCAAACGGAATAAACGAAATGCGTTTAATGAGCTGCAGGAAGGTTTTGATAGCAATCAATGCAACGATAAAAGCCGTCACAAAACCCACGGCGAACATTGGAATATCCGCCACCGTCAGGAACGACCAGCTTTTGTAGAGATCCAGCACCGTCGCGCCCATCATCATCGGCACCGCCAGCAGGAAGGAGAACTCCGACGCTGCGTACCGGCTCACTCCCATCAGCATCCCGCCGGAAATGGTCGCCCCGGAACGAGAGAAACCCGGCCACAGCGCCAGACACTGAAAACAACCGATCATAAACGCCTGGCGGTAAGTCATATCGTCGAGGCCGGGGGCGCGCGGTTCTTTCGGCTTCAGGCACTCTGCGGCGATCAGCAATAAACCGCCAACCACCAGCGCATACATCACGTTAATCGGGTTAAACAGCGATTTAATCATGTCGTGGAAGAGCAGTCCCAGCACCACTGCCGGGATCATCCCCAGCAGAATATGAATAAGCGTTAAGCGCCCTTTGCTCTCGCCTTCGCGCTGTAGCGGACGACCAAAATGAATGCCGATCAGGCCGAACAGCCGCCGCCAGAACATCACCACCACCGCCAGAATCGACCCCAGCTGGATCACCACCTCAAAGGTCTTTGCCGTGTCGCCCTCAAAACCCAGCAGATGGCCGACGATGATCATATGGCCGGTACTGGAAACCGGTAAAAACTCCGTCAATCCTTCGACCACACCCAGAATCGCCGCAACCAGCAGCGAGTGCATATCACTCATCAATAAACCCCTAAACAGAAAAAACCAAAAAATTGCAGCAAAAGCGATCCTGCCGTAAGACTCTTTTATATCCGTTTGGTTTAATATTTATGAAGTTAATTATTTCCCTTTCAGATTACTGCTACGTTCGATCACCACGCCAACGTTCGCCGCGCGCGCCACCGCGCCGGGCTTGCTGAGTTTGATGCGCACCCACGGCGAATTAAAGCGGCTCAGCAGCAGTTCAGCGACCTCTTCAGCCACACGCTCCACCAGCGCAAAACGTCCGCCCTCGACATGATCGATTACCGTCTGCGCGATATCCGCATAGCTCAGGCAATCGGCAACGTCGTCGCTTTTGGCTGCTTTGCGGTTATCCCACGCCATTTCGATATCGAACACCAGCTTCTGTTCGATGGTCTGTTCCCAGTCATAAACACCAATGGTGGTGATTACCGAAAGTTGCTCTATAAATACAATATCCATCACGACCTGCCCGCTTTTTGGCTCCCCCGGATACCACTTCCGGCGAAATATGCGTATTATCCACAGAAGTAGCGTTTTACACGACATTTTCAAAACGGAACAGCTTATGAGTGCAATCGCGCCTGGAATGATCCTCATCGCGTACCTCTGCGGCTCCATTTCCAGTGCCATTCTGGTCTGCCGCCTTGCCGGCTTGCCCGACCCGCGTACCAGCGGTTCCGGCAATCCCGGCGCGACCAATGTGTTACGAATCGGTGGCAAGGGAGCAGCCGTAACGGTATTGATTTTCGACATCCTGAAGGGGATGTTGCCCGTCTGGGGCGCATACGCGTTAGGCGTTACCCCCTTCTGGCTGGGCCTGATCGCCATTGCCGCCTGTCTGGGCCATATCTGGCCGGTGTTCTTTGGATTTAAAGGCGGCAAAGGCGTCGCGACGGCCTTCGGCGCCATCGCCCCTATCGGCTGGGATTTAACCGGCGTAATGGCGGGCACCTGGCTGCTTACCGTCCTGCTGAGCGGCTACTCGTCGCTGGGCGCCATTGTCAGCGCGCTGATCGCGCCGTTTTACGTCTGGTGGTTCAAACCGCAGTTCACCTTTCCGGTTTCCATGCTCTCGTGCCTGATCCTGCTGCGCCATCATGACAACATCCAGCGTCTGTGGCGTCGCCAGGAGACGAAGATCTGGTCAAAGCTGAAGAAGAAACGCGAGAAAGACGCGGAGTAGATTTTCGCACACGCTCCGGGCCTGACATCAGGCCCGGACAGCGGCTTAGCGCGCCGCCTGATACCCCTCATCCGGCCTGCCTAACCGCTGCTGGCACCACGCCGCCAGAAACTCGACGCAGACCCTTAGCTTCACGCTGCGATATAGCGGTTCCCGATAGACCGCCCAGATATTCGCGCTCTGGGCATACTCAGGTAACACCCGCACCAGTTTGCCGCTCGCCAGAAACGGCTGCACGTCCCACTCGGAGCGCAGCATAATCCCCTTCCCCTCCAGCGCCCATTGCAGCACAATTTCCCCGCTATTCGACGACAGATGCCCGCTCACTTTTACCGATTTTTTCTCCTTACCGTTGCCTAATTCCCAGATCCCGTGCGTCATATCACGCTCTTTCGTCACCAGACAATCGTGGCGGCTTAATTCCTGCAAGGTTTTCGGCTCCGAATATTTTTTCAGGTAGGCGGGCGCCGCGCATAATATCCTGCTGTTTTTTGTTAACAGATGCGCAATATAATAATCCGGTATGGCGTCATTAATCCGAATATCCAGGTCGATATTATCCTGCGCTAAATCGATTTGCCGATCAAAAAGCTCAAAATGGACCTGTAGCTCCGGATAATTGCGCATCAGTTCGGTAATGGCGGGCGCAATATGGCTACGGCCAAAACCGAAGCTACAGCCAATACGAATCATCCCTTCCGGACGCGTTTTAATTTGCGTTACCTCATCCACCAGCCGCTGATAGCGGGTCAGGATCTCCAGCGCATGTTCATAGCACCGTTGTCCGCACTCGGTGAGCGCCACCCCTCTTGCCGAGCGGTTGAGCAGCGTGGTGGCCAGCGCGGACTCCAGAATCTGGATCCGTTTCGTCACGAACGCCGGCGTTTGTCCGAGGGCCGCCGCCGCCGCGCTAAAGCTTCCCGTATGGACAATTTCAACCAGCACCTGCAGGTCTTTCGCTAAAGGATAGTTGTTCAGCATGTTCGGCTTATCCGTGAATAGATTGCCCACAGTGTAATTTCCTTCAGCGCCGTGTTCCCTGCCCTTGCTCAATTTTCCACGTCTTTCAGCGCCATGATTCACGAACTGTTAATTACAGATACACAGGGGCGACAAATAAAAAAACCACAACTTTAGTGGTAGTTTACTGCAGAGAATTTATTTCCAGACAAATAAAAAACTGGAGTTGACATGATGAGCAATCAAAATAAGCAAGACGCGATAAATAAGCTGACGGAAATTGTCGCCGATTTTACCGCGATGATTTCCACCCGGATGCCCGACGACGTGGTGGACAAATTAAAACAGCTGCGCGACGCCGAAACATCGTCGATGGGGAAAATCATCTACCACACGATGTTCGACAACATGCAAAAAGCGATCGACCTGAACCGCCCGGCCTGCCAGGACACCGGTGAAATCATGTTCTTCGTGAAAGTCGGTTCCCGCTTCCCGCTGCTGGGCGAGTTGCAGAGCATACTGAAACAGGCGGTAGAAGACGCCACCGTCAAAGCGCCGCTGCGTCATAACGCGGTGGAAATTTTTGACGAAGTGAATACCGGGAAAAACACCGGCAGCGGCGTGCCGTGGGTGACATGGGACATCATTCCCGACGGCGACGACGCGGAAATCGAAGTGTATATGGCGGGCGGCGGCTGCACTCTGCCGGGCCGCTCGAAAGTGCTGATGCCTTCCGAAGGTTACGAAGGCGTCGTTAAGTTCGTCTTTGAAAACATCTCTACTCTGGCGGTGAACGCCTGTCCGCCGGTGCTGGTCGGCGTGGGTATCGCCACCTCCGTGGAAACCGCCGCCGTGCTGTCGCGCAAAGCGATTCTGCGCCCCATCGGCACCCGCCATCCAAACCCCAAAGCCGCCGAGCTTGAGCTACGCCTGGAAGAGGGGCTGAACCGCCTGGGTATTGGTCCGCAGGGGCTGACCGGCAACAACTCGGTGATGGGCGTGCATATTGAATCCGCCGCGCGCCACCCGTCCACCATCGGCGTGGCCGTCTCCACCGGCTGCTGGGCGCACCGTCGCGGTACGCTGCTGGTCCATGCCGATCTCTCCTTCGAAAACCTGTCTCATACCCGGAGCGCGCTATGAAAAAGATCCTGACGACCCCGATCAAGGCCGAAGACCTGGAAGATATTCGCGTTGGCGATGTGATCTACCTGACCGGCACGCTGGTCACCTGCCGCGACGTCTGCCATCGCCGTCTGATCGAACTCAAGCGCCCAATCCCTTACGACCTCAACGGCAAGGCGATTTTCCACGCCGGGCCGATCGTGCGTAAAAACGGCGACAAATGGGAGATGGTATCCGTCGGCCCGACCACCAGTATGCGTATGGAAGCATTCGAAAAAGAGTTCATCGAGCAGACCGGCGTCAAACTGGTTGTCGGCAAAGGCGGTATGGGACCGCTGACGGAAGAAGGCTGCCAGAAGTTCAAGGCGCTGCACGTGATCTTCCCGGCTGGCTGCGCGGTGCTGGCGGCGACTCAGGTGGAGGAGATCGAGGAAGTGCACTGGACGGAACTCGGTATGCCGGAATCGCTGTGGGTTTGCCGGGTAAAAGAGTTCGGCCCGCTGATTGTCTCCATTGACACCCACGGCAACAACCTGATCGCCGAAAACAAAAAGCTGTTTGCCGAGCGTCGCGGCCCGATCGTCGACGAAATCTGCGAACACGTACATTACATCAAATAACCCTTCCGGAGAGGCGCTGCGCCTCTCCCCATTCGCAGGGATACGACAATGGCACCTTTAGCTGGTTGGTGGCGATACCTGGCTCCGCTGGTGGTCATCGCCATTATTGCTGTTTTGCCCGTCCCCGCCGGGCTTGAAAGCCACACCTGGCTCTATTTTGCGGTTTTTACCGGCGTGATTGTAGGACTCATTCTGGAACCTGTCCCCGGCGCGGTGGTGGCGATGATCGGCATCTCGATTATCGCCATCCTCTCGCCGTGGCTGCTGTTCAGCCCGGCGCAGCTGGCGCAGGACGGCTTTAAATTCACCGCCAAAGCGCTGTCACGGGCGGTGTCAGGTTTTTCTAACTCGGTTATCTGGCTGATTTTCGCCGCCTTTATGTTCGGCACCGGATATGAAAAAACCGGCCTCGGACGGCGTATCGCGCTGTGGCTGGTGAAGAAAATGGGCCATCGCACGCTGTTTCTCGGCTACGCGGTCATGTTCTCCGAACTGATCCTCGCCCCCGTTACGCCGTCTAACTCCGCGCGCGGCGCCGGGATCATCTATCCGATTATCCGCAACCTGCCGCCGCTGTACCACTCGCAGCCGAATGACGCCAGCTCGCGTTCTATCGGCTCATACATCATGTGGATGGGCATCACCGCCGACTGCGTGACCAGTGCCGTTTTCCTTACCGCGATGGCCCCGAACCTGCTGCTGACGGGCCTGATGAAAAGCGCCTCCAATACGACGCTGAGCTGGGGCGACTGGTTCCTGGGGATGCTGCCGCTGAGTATTCTGCTGATTCTGCTGGTGCCGTGGCTCGCTTACGTGCTCTATCCGCCGGTACTGAAGTCGGGCGATCAGGTGCCGCGCTGGGCGCAGGCGGAGCTGAAAGAGATGGGGCCTCTGTGCGCCCGTGAGAAAAAGATGCTGGCGCTGATGGTCGGCGCGCTGGTGCTGTGGATTTTCGGCGGCGACTATATTCACGCAGCGCTGGTCGGCTACAGCGTGGTGGCGCTGATGCTGGTGCTGCGCATCATCTCCTGGGACGACATTATCAGTAACAAAGCCGCATGGAACGTCTTTTTCTGGCTGGCGTCGCTGATAACCCTGGCCACCGGGCTGAACAACACCGGTTTTATCACCTGGTTTGGCAAGCTGCTGGCAAGCGGTCTGAGCGGCTATTCGCCGACGATGGTGATGGTGGCGCTGATCGTGGTGTTTTACCTGCTGCGCTACTTCTTCGCCAGCGCCACGGCCTACACCTCCGCCCTGGCGCCGATGATGATCGCCGCGGCGCTGGCAATGCCGGACATTCCGCTGCCGGTATTTTGCCTGATGGTCGGCGCGGCGATTGGCCTGGGCAGCATTCTCACTCCGTATGCCACCGGCCCCAGCCCTATCTACTACGGCAGCGGCTACCTGCCGACGGCAGATTACTGGCGGCTGGGGGCCATTTTTGGTCTGACCTTTATGGTGCTGTTAATCATCACCGGCCTGGTCTGGATGCCTCTCGTTTTGCTTTAACCCTCGTTGGGGCGGCCGGGCGGCTGCCCCTTTTTTCTATAAGCTTCTCATATGACCGCTTTCACCGCCTGCTGAGGCATACTTTTTTGCCATGCAAACATCCTCACGCAGACAGGGGAAACGCTCTGGACACGGTTGCGCACAAGACACTCACTCGGGGCTGGCAGGCTGAACTGGATCTGCGCTTTACCCGCGCCGCCGACAAAACGCTGCTGACCTCGGCGCGCCACGTTGGCCCCTTAACCGTGCAGCGTCCGTTCTATCCGGAAGGAGACGTTTGCCACCTCTATTTACTCCATCCGCCCGGCGGAATTGTCGGCGGCGATGAGCTGACGCTCTCCGTCACGCTGGAGGCTGACAGCCATGCGTTAATCACCCAGCCCGGCGCGGGAAAGTTTTACCGCAGCGCGGGCCAGCAGGCGCGGCTGCGGCAGACTTTTACTCTCGCCCCTGGCGCCACGCTGGAGTGGCTGCCGCAGGATACGATCCTCTTTCCCGGCGCTGACGCCCGCATCTGCTCCACGTTTCATTTGACTGCTGAAAGTCGGCTGCTCGGCTGGGACGTCATCTGCTTCGGACGACCGGTTATGCAGGAAACCTTTAGCCACGGCGTGCTGAATAACCGCCTCGGGATCCGGCGCGACGGCCTGCCGCTACTGATCGAAGGCCTGCGGATTACGCAGGGTCAGCTGTCCCGTATCGCGCATCAGCCGTGGTGCGGCACGCTGTTCTGCTGTCCGGCGACAGAAACCATGCTCGACGGCGTGCGTGAACGCCTTACGCCGTTCGGCGAATACGCGGGCGCGACGCTTGTCGATTCGCTGCTCGTCGTGCGTTTTCTGGCGGACGACAATCTGCTAATCCAGCGCGCGATGCGCGATATCTGGCGCTTCCTGCGCCCGCAGCTCACGCAAAAACCCCCGCATCTGCCGCGCATCTGGCAAACCTGAGAGACGCCCTATGGAACTGACACCCCGAGAAAAAGACAAGCTGTTGCTCTTTACCGCCGCGCTGGTGGCGGAGCGCCGTCTGGCGCGCGGCCTGAAGCTGAATTATCCGGAAGCGGTGGCGCTGATCAGCGCTTTTATTATGGAGGGCGCACGCGACGGCAAAAGCGTGGCCTCGCTGATGGAGGACGGTCGCCACGTGCTCGCCCGCGATCAGGTGATGGAGGGCGTCCCGGAGATGATCCCCGACATTCAGGTGGAGGCCACCTTTCCGGACGGATCCAAGCTGGTCACCGTCCACAATCCGATCGTATAAGGAGCGGCTATGATCCCTGGCGAATACCGGATCGCGGCGGGCAACATCGCGATCAACAGCGAACGGGAAACCTGCACCCTCGTGGTGGAAAATCACGGCGACCGCCCCATTCAGGTCGGGTCGCACTACCACTTTTTTGAAGTCAATCCCGCCCTGCGCTTCCCGCGCCAGGCGGCGCGCGGATTCCGCCTGAACATTCCTGCCGGTACTGCGGTGCGTTTTGAACCGGGACAGAAACGCGAGGTCGAGCTGGTGCGGGTGGCGGGCGCAGCGCGCATTTTTGGCTTTCGCGGCGAGGTGATGGGCCCACTGGAGACAGATAATGGCTGAAATTTCCCGGCAGGCCTATGCCGACATGTTTGGCCCCACCACCGGCGATAAGGTGCGCCTGGCGGACACGGATTTGTGGATCGAAGTGGAACGCGATCTCACTACCTATGGCGAAGAGGTGAAATTCGGCGGCGGCAAAGTGATCCGCGACGGCATGGGACAGGGCCAGATGCGCGCCGAAGCCTGCGTGGATCTGGTGATCACTAACGCGCTGATTGTCGATCACTGGGGGATCGTTAAAGCGGATATCGGCATTAAAGACGGCAGGATCTTCGCCATCGGCAAAGCCGGTAATCCCGACATTCAGCCTGACGTAACGATCCCGATTGGCGTCGGAACGGAAGCGATCGCCGGGGAAGGCAGGATCGTCACCGCAGGCGGCGTCGATACCCATATCCACTGGATCTGCCCGCAGCAGGCGCAGGAAGCGCTGGTTTCCGGCGTGACGACGATGATCGGCGGCGGCACCGGACCCGCCGCGGGCACCAACGCCACCACCTGTACGCCCGGCACCTGGTATATCGCCCGAATGTTGCAGGCGGCGGACGCTCTGCCGGTGAATATCGGCCTGCTCGGCAAAGGCAACGGCTCGAATCCTGACGCCCTGCGCGAACAGGTCGCCGCCGGGGCGATTGGCCTGAAAATCCATGAGGACTGGGGAGCGACGCCTGCGGCCATCGACTGCGCGCTGACCGTCGCCGACGAGATGGATATTCAGGTGGCGCTGCACAGCGACACGCTGAACGAGTCCGGCTTTGTTGAGGATACGCTGGCGGCGATCGGCGATCGCACCATCCATACTTTTCACACCGAAGGCGCGGGCGGCGGCCATGCGCCGGACATTATCACCGCCTGCGCGCACGGCAATATTCTGCCGTCATCGACCAACCCGACGCTGCCCTATACCGTTAATACCATCGACGAGCATCTCGATATGCTGATGGTCTGCCATCATCTCGATCCGGATATTGCCGAGGACGTGGCGTTTGCCGAGTCGCGCATTCGTCGCGAAACCATTGCCGCTGAGGATGTGCTGCACGATCTCGGCGCGTTTTCCCTCACCTCATCAGACTCCCAGGCGATGGGGCGCGTGGGCGAAGTGATCCTGCGCACCTGGCAGGTGGCGCACCGGATGAAAGTTCAGCGCGGCGCGCTGGCCGAAGAAACCGGCGATAACGATAACCAGCGGGTGAAACGTTATATCGCCAAGTACACCATTAATCCGGCGCTGACCCACGGTATCGCCCATGAAGTCGGCTCGGTCGAGGCCGGAAAGCTGGCGGATCTGGTGCTGTGGTCACCGGCGTTTTTTGGCGTTAAGCCAGCTGTGATTATCAAAGGCGGGATGATCGCCTGCGCGCCGATGGGCGATATCAACGCCTCAATTCCCACCCCGCAGCCGGTGCATTACCGGGCGATGTTCGGCGCGCTGGGCGCGGCGCGACATCACACCCGCCTGACCTTTCTTTCACAGGCCGCCCAACAGAACGGCGTGGCGCAACGGCTGAATTTACACAGCGCCATTGCAGTGGTGAAAGGCTGCCGGACGGTGAAAAAAGCCGACATGATCCACAACAGCCTGCAACCCGACATCACCGTCGATGCCCAGACCTACGAGGTGCGCATTGACGGCGAATTGATTACCAGCGAACCGGCAGACGTGCTGCCGATGGCGCAACGTTACTTTTTATTTTAAGGAGCCGACATGCTGCTATTAACGCAACGCGTTGCGTCAACGGCGCAAGCCACCGCTACCCTGACGCTGCCGATTGATATCCGCGTAAAAAGCCGGGCCAAAGTGCGGCTGAACGACGGGCGCGAAGCGGGGCTGATGCTGCCGCGCGGCCTGCTGCTGCGCGGCGGCGACCGTCTGAGTAATGAAGACGGAACGGAAGTGGTGGAGATCGTGGCCGCCCACGAAGCGGTTTCGGTGGTGCGCTGCGCCAGTCCGTTCCTGCTCGCCCGCGCCTGTTACCACCTCGGCAACCGCCACGTTCCACTGCAAATCCTGCCGGACGAATTGCGTTATCACCACGATCACGTTCTGGACGCCATGCTACGCCAGTTCGACCTGGAGGTGACATTCGCCCATTTGCCGTTTGAACCGGAAGCGGGCGCCTATGCCAGCGAAACTCACGTTCATCACCACGGCCATGCGCACTGATGCGCGACGCCCGACAACAGCTGCGTCTGATGCAGCTCGCCAGCGCCAGCCTGCCGGTGGGATCGTTTACCTGGTCCCAGGGACTTGAGTGGGCGGTGGAATGCGGCTGGGTGAACAGCATTGACGCCTTTGAGCGCTGGCAGCGACAGCAGATGGAACACGCTTTTTTTACCGTCGACCTGCCGCTGTTCGCCCGGCTTTATCGCGCCTGCGAAGAGAACGATCTCGTGGCCGCCCGCCGCTGGACGGCCTATCTGCTGGCCTGCCGGGAGACCCGCGAACTGCGCGAAGAAGAACGCAACCGGGGGGCGGCGTTTACCCGGCTGGTGACAGACTGGATACCGGACTGTCCGCCCGCCTGGCGCACGCTGTTCGCCGACAGCCAGCTCTGCGGGATGGCCTGGCTCGGCGTGCGGTGGCGGCTGTCGCTGAGCGATCTGGCGTTAACCCTGGGCTACAGCTGGATTGAAAGCGCCGTAATGGCGGGCGTTAAGCTGGTGCCCTTCGGCCAGCAGTCGGCGCAGCGGCTGATCGCCTCGCTTTGCGAACAGTATGCGCAGGGCATGGCGCAGGCGCTGGACTGTCCTGACGAACACCTCGGTTCCGCCACGCCGCTGGCCGCTATCGCCTCGGCCCGTCACGAAACCCAATACTGCCGTTTATTCCGCTCCTGAGGAGAAACCATGAGTCATTACAAGCATCCCCTGCGCGTTGGCGTAGGCGGCCCGGTCGGTTCCGGAAAAACCGCCCTGCTGGAAGCGCTATGCAAAGCCATGCGCGACACATACCAACTGGCGGTGGTCACTAACGACATTTACACCAAAGAGGATCAGCGCATTCTGACCGAGGCCGGCGCGCTGGCGCCGGATCGCATCGTCGGCGTCGAAACCGGCGGCTGTCCGCATACCGCCATTCGTGAAGACGCCTCAATGAACCTGGCGGCAGTAGAAGCATTAAGCGAGAAGTTCGGCGATCTGGAGCTGATCTTCGTGGAAAGTGGCGGCGACAATCTGAGCGCCACCTTCAGCCCTGAGCTGGCGGATCTGACCATCTACGTCATCGACGTGGCGGAGGGTGAGAAGATCCCGCGTAAAGGCGGGCCGGGGATCACCAAATCCGATTTTCTGGTGATCAATAAAACGGATCTGGCTCCCTACGTCGGGGCATCGCTGGAGGTGATGGAGCGCGATACTCTGCGGATGCGCGGCGATCGCCCGTGGACATTCAGCAATTTAAAATCGGGAGAGGGTCTGGCGACGATTATTGCGTTCCTGGAAGAGAAAGGCATGTTAAAGGCGTAGGCCCGGCAAACGTAGCGCCGCCGGGCAAGAGAAAAGAGGTTACGCCGCAGGCAGCTCCGCCAGCGGCCAGCGCGGACGCACGCTCACGCCAAGGTCGGCCAGCGCGCCCGCTTTAAAGCGCACCATTCCGGCATAGGCGATCATCGCGCCGTTATCGGTACAAAATTCCGGGCGCGCATAGAACACTTCGCCACGGCGTTTTTGCATCATCTCCGCCAGCTTCGCGCGCAGGGTGCGGTTGGCGCTGACGCCGCCCGCCATCACCAGCCGTTTGAAGCCCGTCTGCTCCAGCGCGCGTTTGCATTTGATCATCAGGGTATCAACTACCGCATCCTCGAAGGCGCGCGCGATGTCGGCGCGGGTCTGATCGTCGTCGCCGTTGCTGCGAATGGTATTGGCCGCAAAGGTTTTCAGGCCGGAAAAGCTGAAGTCCAGCCCCGGACGGTCAGTCATCGGGCGCGGAAAGACAAAACGTCCGGCGACGCCCTGCACGGCCATTTTCGACAGCATCGGGCCGCCCGGATAATCGAGCCCCAGCAGCTTGGCGGTTTTATCAAACGCTTCGCCTGCGGCGTCATCAATCGACTCGCCCAGCAGTTCATACTGACCGATTCCGGTCACGCTGATAAGTTGGGTATGACCGCCGGATACCAGCAGCGCCACAAACGGAAATTCCGGCGGGTTATCTTCCAGCATCGGCGCCAGCAGATGCCCTTCCATATGGTGCACAGGAATAGCCGGCACGTTCCAGGCAAACGCCAGCGAACGACCGACCGTTGCGCCTACCAGCAGCGCGCCGACCAGGCCCGGACCGGCGGTATAGGCCACGGCGTCGATCTCTTTTGCGCTCAGCCCCGCCTCTTTCAGCGCCGCCTGGATCAGCGGTACGGTTTTACGCACGTGATCGCGGGAGGCCAGTTCCGGCACCACGCCGCCGTAGTCAGCGTGTAATTTCACCTGGCTATACAATTGGTTGGCTAACAGACCTTGTTCGTCGTCGTAAATGGCGATGCCGGTTTCATCGCAGGATGTTTCAATTCCCAGTACACGCATGACTTGTTTCTACCTCGCTTGATTACCGCGCAGTTTAGGGCGAATACGGGTCGATGTATACCCTGCGACCCGACTTCGTGTATACTCTGCCCCCTTACAAAAGTCCCTTTCAAAAAAGGCCGCGGTGCTTTACAAAGCAGCAGCAATTGCAGTAAAATTCCGCACCATTTTGAAATAAGCTGGCGCTGATGCCAGCGGCAAACCGATTTAATCAAAGGTGAGAGGCACATGCCGGTAATTAAAGTACGTGAAAACGAGCCGTTCGACGTAGCTCTGCGTCGCTTCAAGCGTTCCTGCGAAAAAGCAGGTGTTCTGGCGGAAGTTCGTCGTCGTGAGTTTTATGAAAAACCGACTACCGAACGTAAGCGCGCTAAAGCTTCCGCAGTGAAACGTCACGCGAAGAAACTGGCTCGCGAAAACGCACGCCGTACTCGTCTGTACTAATCCGTTGAGGGTTAAGGCTCTCAATTCAGACAGAGTTGTAGTTGTAAGGCCGTGCTTCCGAAAGGAATGCGCGGCTTATTTTCGTTTATGAATGCTAACTACTTGCGGGGCTTATGGCTGGACGAATCCCACGCGTATTTATTAATGATCTGCTGGCAAGAACCGACATCGTCGATCTGATCGACACGCGGGTGAAGCTCAAAAAGCAGGGCAAGAATTATCACGCGTGCTGTCCGTTCCATAACGAAAAAACCCCCTCCTTCACCGTAAACGGTGAAAAACAGTTTTACCACTGCTTTGGATGCGGCGCGCACGGCAACGCGATCGACTTCCTGATGAACTACGACAAGCTCGAGTTCGTGGAAACCGTCGAAGAGCTGGCGGCGATGCACAACCTTGAAGTTCCGTTTGAAGCAGGCTCTGGCCCCAGTCAGATAGAGCGCCATCAACGGCAGAATCTTTATCAATTGATGGACGGTCTGAATACGTTTTATCAGCAATCTCTGATGCAACCCGCCGCTACCCCTGCGCGCCAGTATCTGGAAAAGCGAGGACTCAGTAGCGAGGTGATCGCGCGTTTTGCTATTGGTTTTGCGCCCCCCGGCTGGGACAACGTCCTGAAACGGTTTGGCGGCAATAGTGAAAATCGCCAGTCGCTTATTGATGCGGGCATGTTGGTCACCAACGATCAGGGACGCAGTTACGATCGCTTTCGCGAACGGGTGATGTTCCCTATCCGCGACAAGCGTGGCCGGGTGATTGGCTTTGGTGGTCGGGTGCTGGGCGATGCCCTGCCGAAGTACCTCAACTCCCCGGAAACCGATATTTTTCATAAAGGCCGTCAGCTGTACGGCCTGTATGAAGCGCAGCAGGATAATGCCGACCCACAGCGTCTGCTGGTCGTGGAAGGCTATATGGATGTGGTGGCGCTGGCGCAGTACGGCATTAACTATGCCGTGGCCTCGCTGGGCACCTCAACCACCGCCGATCACATCCAGCTCCTGTTTCGGGCGACCAACAATGTGATTTGCTGTTATGACGGCGACCGGGCGGGACGAGACGCCGCCTGGCGCGCGCTGGAAACCGCTCTGCCTTATATGACGGATGGACGCCAGCTGCGCTTTATGTTTTTACCCGACGGCGAAGATCCGGATACGCTGGTGCGTAAAGAGGGAAAAGCGGCATTTGAAGCCCGGATGGAGCAGGCGCTGCCGCTCTCCGCGTTTTTGTTTAACAGTCTGCTGCCGCAGGTTGATTTGAGCACGCCGGACGGGCGCGCGCAGCTTAGCACGCTGGCGCTGCCGTTGATTACCCAGGTGCCTGGCGAAACGCTGCGTATCTATCTGCGCCAGGAATTAGGCAACAAGCTCGGCATCCTCGACGACAGCCAGCTTGAACGATTAATGCCAAAATTATCTGAAAATGGCCCTTCCCGGCCCGTTCCTCAGCTAAAACGCACGACCATGCGTATACTGATAGGACTACTGGTGCAAAATCCGGAACTGGCGCCGCTGGTGCCGCCGTTAGGCGGACTGGACCACAATAAGCTGCCCGGACTTGGCTTATTCGCCGAACTGGTCAACACTTGTTTGTCCCAGCCCGGGCTGACCACCGGGCAACTTTTAGAGCACTACCGTGGCACAAAAGATGCGGCCACCCTTGAAAAACTGTCGTTGTGGGACGATATAGCAGATAAGGATATTGCTGAAAAAACCTTCACCGACTCACTCAACCATATGTTTGATTCGATGCTTGAGCTGCGCCAGGAAGAGTTGATTGCTCGCGAGCGCACACACGGTTTAAGCAGCGAAGAACGCCGGGAGCTCTGGACCCTAAGCCAGGAGCTGGCGAAAAGTAAATGAACAGAAGGCTTAATTGCCGAATATCGTTCGGGAAGATCCCGACAGCCGCACTGAGAGGCAGCGGCAACAATATAAGTACGCCCTCGCTTTAAATGTTGGCGGCAACGCTGGCTGACACCAATCAAACGAATTAAGTGTGGATACCGTCTTATGGAGCAAAACCCGCAGTCACAGCTGAAGCTTCTTGTCACCCGTGGTAAGGAGCAAGGCTATCTGACCTATGCCGAGGTCAATGACCATCTGCCGGAAGATATCGTCGATTCCGATCAAATTGAAGATATCATCCAAATGATCAACGACATGGGTATTCAGGTGATGGAAGAAGCGCCGGATGCCGATGATCTGCTGCTTGCTGAAAACACCACCAGTACCGATGAAGACGCAGAAGAAGCGGCAGCGCAAGTTCTCTCCAGCGTAGAGTCCGAAATCGGTCGTACCACCGACCCGGTGCGTATGTATATGCGCGAAATGGGCACCGTTGAACTGTTGACCCGCGAAGGTGAAATTGACATCGCAAAACGCATCGAAGACGGGATCAATCAGGTTCAGTGCTCGGTTGCCGAGTACCCGGAAGCCATTACTTATCTGCTGGAGCAGTACGATCGCGTTGAAGCTGAAGAAGCGCGTCTGTCCGATCTGATCACCGGTTTCGTCGATCCGAACGCGGAAGAAGATCTGGCGCCTACCGCCACGCACGTCGGCTCTGAACTGTCGCAGGAAGATCTGGACGACGATGAGGATGAAGACGAAGAAGAAGACGACGATAGCGCGGACGACGACAACAGCATCGACCCTGAGCTGGCGCGTGAGAAATTCGCCGAGCTGCGCACGCAGTATGAAGTGACGCGTGACACCATCAAAGCGAAAGGTCGTAGCCACGCGGATGCGCAGGCAGAGATCCTCAAGCTTTCCGAAGTGTTCAAGCAGTTCCGCCTAGTGCCGAAGCAGTTCGACTACCTCGTGAACAGTATGCGCGTGATGATGGACCGCGTGCGTACGCAGGAACGTCTGATCATGAAGCTCTGCGTTGAGCAGTGCAAAATGCCGAAGAAGAATTTCATCACCCTCTTCACCGGCAACGAAACCAGCGAAACCTGGTTCAACGCGGCTATCGCGATGAACAAACCGTGGTCTGAGAAACTGCACGACGTGGCGGATGAAGTCCATCGCGGTCTGCAGAAACTGCATCAGATTGAAGAAGAGACCGGGCTGACCATTGAGCAGGTAAAAGATATCAACCGTCGTATGTCTATCGGCGAAGCGAAAGCGCGTCGTGCGAAAAAAGAGATGGTTGAAGCGAACCTGCGTCTGGTTATCTCGATCGCCAAAAAGTACACCAACCGTGGCCTGCAGTTCCTCGATCTGATTCAGGAAGGCAACATCGGTCTGATGAAAGCGGTAGATAAGTTTGAATACCGTCGCGGTTACAAGTTCTCCACCTATGCAACCTGGTGGATCCGTCAGGCGATTACCCGCTCTATCGCGGATCAGGCGCGCACCATCCGTATTCCGGTGCATATGATTGAGACCATCAACAAGCTCAATCGTATCTCCCGCCAGATGCTGCAGGAGATGGGCCGCGAGCCGACGCCGGAAGAGCTGGCCGAGCGGATGCTGATGCCGGAAGATAAGATCCGTAAGGTGCTGAAGATCGCGAAAGAGCCGATCTCTATGGAAACACCGATCGGCGATGATGAAGATTCGCATCTGGGTGATTTTATCGAGGATACCACCCTCGAGCTGCCGCTGGATTCAGCGACCACGGAGAGTCTGCGCGCCGCCACTCATGACGTACTGGCGGGCCTGACTGCCCGTGAAGCGAAAGTCCTGCGTATGCGTTTTGGTATCGATATGAACACCGACCACACGCTGGAAGAGGTGGGTAAACAATTCGACGTTACCCGCGAACGTATCCGTCAGATCGAAGCGAAAGCGCTGCGCAAGCTGCGCCACCCGAGCCGTTCTGAAGTGCTGCGTAGCTTCCTCGACGATTAATCTCGTCGCATAAGCCTGCTAAAACGCCACCTTCCAGGTGGCGTTTTTTTATCTCTGCGGCGCAAACCCGGTCTGTTAAGTCAGGGCCATCGCCATTACATTTTCTATAACCCGCGCGTAATCAGCGCCTCATCCAGCTCCCGGTACGCTTCAACCAGTTTATCCAGCGTAATGCGGCTCAGGCCGCTGGTATTGGGCAGCACCCAGACCTCCGTCGCGCCAATGGTGATGCTCTGCTTGCCCCACTGCGCACCACGCTGGCTGAAGCCCTGCTCAAATGCCTGCTTGCCCAGAATGGCCAGCGCCTGCGGCTGATAATCTTCTATTTTGGCTATCAGGTTGCGCCCGCCGTCATGCAGCTCTTTGCGCGTGACCTCATTGGCCTGCACCGTCGGCCTGTCGACCAGTCTGGTGACGCCGCAGCGAAAATCCAGTAGCTGTTCAGCCTCCTCCGGCTTCAGCTGACGGTCGGTAAACCCGGCCTGATGAATAACCTTCCAGAAACGATTCCCCGGATGTGCAAACGGATACCCCGTTCCCGCCGAAGAGAGCCCCGGATTGATACCACAGAACACTACCCGCAGTCCGGGCGCTAAAATATCCTTCACCATGATTTCTCCAGAACAATACATCATGATAAAAGTATAACGGATTGAAAATACGTTGTTTAATAAATCAGCACACGTGCGGTTATGGCTGGATTGCAGGACGGAGTTACTTTATAATTCACCGCCACGGCCCCTTAGCTCAGTGGTTAGAGCAGGCGACTCATAATCGCTTGGTCGCTGGTTCAAGTCCAGCAGGGGCCACCAGATATATCAAGGGCTTAGATAAGAGATTATCTAAGCCTTTTTTGTCTATAGAAAACCCCCAGCTAGGCTGGGGGTTCAGTAAAGCTTTCAGCTTTGGGCCAGTTATTAAAACCCCTTTTGATTTGTTAAAACACCTTGCGGTCTGGCAACTGCAAGTGTCAAACAAGAAATCAAAAGGGGGTCCCAATGAGGGACGAAAAGAGCTTAGCGCACACCCGATGGAACTGTAAATATCACATAGTTTTTGCGCCAAAATACCGAAGACAGGCGTTCTATGGCGAGAAGCGTAGAGCAATAGGCAGTATTTTGAGAAAGCTGTGTGAATGGAAAAACGTACGGATTCTGGAAGCTGAATGCTGCGCAGATCATATCCATATGCTTGTTGAAATCCCGCCCAAAATGAGCGTATCCGGCTTTATGGGATATCTGAAAGGGAAACGTAGTCTGATGCTTTACGAGCAGTTTGGGGATTTGAAATTTAAATACAGGAACAGGGAGTTCTGGTGCAGAGGGTACTACGTCGATACGGTAGGTAAAAATACGGCGAAAATACAGGATTACATAAAGCACTGTAAGCGTCTCATTTAAACCGTCTGGTCTGTTTCCTCCGGCTCCACAAAAATAATGTCCATCATTTTTAGTGGACACTATCGTATGGAATACCGGACCTGGATTACTGAAGCTTTACGCCTTCACTTCGAAGAACATTTACCTCGGGTTGTGGCCGGACGTCGCCTGGGTGTACCAAAATCAACAGTTTGTAGTATGTTCGTGCGCTTTCGGAGAGCTGGCCTTTCGTGGCCTTTGCCCGCAGGCATGTCGGAGCAGGAACTTGATGCCTGCCTTTACGGACAATTTTCCACGGTACCAGTCGTACGTCCTGAAAGCACCGTTATATCCGAAACCCCCGTGGTAAAAAAACGTCCCCGGCGGCCCAACTTCCCTTATGAGTTTAAAATCGCCTTAGTGGAGCAGTCACTGCAGCCCGGAGCCTGTGTGGCGCAGATCGCCCGGGAAAACGGAATCAACGATAACCTGCTCTTCAACTGGCGCCATCAATACCGGAAAGGTGGCCTGCTGCCTTCCGGAAAAAATATGCCGGCACTGCTTCCCGTGACGTTAACGCCGGAGCCGGATAATAAAATCCCGGCCCCCGCACAGGAACCAGAGCAGATAAATACACCGTCCGACAGTCTGTGTTGTGAGCTGGTTCTGCCGGCCGGAACTCTCAGGCTTAAAGGTAAACTGACGCCGGCGTTATTACAGACACTTATCCGCGAAATAAAAGGGAGCAGCCACTGATGATATCTCTCCCTGCAGGTTCGCGTATCTGGCTGGTTGCAGGTATCACCGATATGCGAAATGGCTTTAACGGCCTGGCATCAAAAGTTCAGAACGTCCTGAAGGATGACCCGTTCTCCGGACACCTGTTCATCTTCCGCGGACGCCGGGGTGACCAGATAAAAGTGTTGTGGGCTGACAGTGACGGACTGTGCCTCTTCACCAAACGCCTGGAGCGGGGCCGCTTCATCTGGCCAGTCACCCGTGACGGCAAGGTGCACCTTACTCCGGCTCAGTTATCCATGCTTCTTGAAGGTATCAACTGGAAGCACCCGAAACGAACGGAACGCGCTGGAATCCGCATATAACCCGTTGTAAAGTGAGGATATGGACACCTCACTTGCTCATGAGAACGCCCGCCTGCGGGCACTGTTGCAGACGCAACAGGACACCATCCGCCAGATGGCCGAATACAACCGCCTGCTCTCACAGCGGGTGGCGGCTTATGCTTCCGAAATCAACCGGCTGAAGGCGCTGGTTGCGAAACTGCAACGTATGCAGTTCGGTAAAAGCTCAGAAAAACTTCGCGCAAAAACCGAACGGCAGATACAGGATGCACAGGAGAGAATCAGCGCACTTCAGGAAGAAATGGCTGAAACGCTGGGTGAGCAATATGACCCGGCACTGCCATCCGCCCTGCGCCAGTCTTCAGCCCGTAAACCGTTACCGGCCTCACTTCCCCGTGAAACCCGGGTTATCCGGCCGGAAGAGGAATGCTGTCCTGCCTGTGGTGGTGAACTCAGTTCTCTGGGATGTGATGTGTCAGAGCAACTGGAGCTTATCAGCAGCGCCTTTAAGGTTATCGAAACACAACGTCCGAAACTGGCCTGTTGCCGGTGCGACCATATCGTGCAGGCACCAGTACCTTCAAAACCCATTGCACGCAGTTATGCCGGAGCGGGGCTTCTGGCCCATGTTGTCACCGGGAAATATGCAGACCATCTGCCGTTATACCGCCAGTCAGAAATATACCGTCGTCAGGGAGTGGAGCTGAGCCGTGCCACACTGGGGCGCTGGACAGGTGCTGTTGCTGAACTGCTGGAGCCGCTGTATGACGTCCTGCGCCAGTATGTGCTGATGCCCGGTAAAGTCCATGCTGATGATATCCCCGTCCCGGTCCAGGAGCCGGGCAGCGGTAAAACCCGGACAGCCCGGCTGTGGGTCTACGTCCGTGATGACCGTAACGCCGGTTCACAGATGCCCCCGGCGGTCTGGTTCGCGTACAGCCCGGACCGGAAAGGCATACATCCACAGAATCACCTGTCCGGTTACAGCGGAGTGCTTCAGGCCGATGCTTACGGTGGCTACCGGGCGTTATACGAATCCGGCAGAATAACGGAAGCCGCGTGTATGGCCCATGCCCGGAGAAAAATCCACGATGTGCATGCAAGAGCGCCAACCGATATCACCACGGAAGCCCTGCAGCGTATCGGTGAACTGTATGCCATCGAAGCAGAAGTCCGGGGATGTTCAGCAGAACAGCGTCTGGCGGCAAGAAAAGCCAGAGCTGCGTCACTGATGCAGTCACTGTATGACTGGATACAGACTCAGATGAAAACACTGTCGCGTCACTCGGATACGGCAAAAGCGTTCGCATACCTGCTGAAACAGTGGGATAGCCTGAACGTGTACTGCAGTAATGGCTGGGTGGAAATCGACAACAACATCGCAGAGAACGCCTTAAGGGGAGTGGCCGTAGGCCGGAAAAACTGGCTGTTCGCGGGTTCTGACAGCGGTGGCGAACATGCGGCGGTGTTGTACTCGCTGATCGGCACATGCCGTCTGAACAATGTGGAGCCAGAAAAATGGCTGCGTTACGTCATTGAGCATATCCAGGACTGGCCGGCAAATCGGGTACGCGATCTGTTGCCCTGGAAAGTTGATCTGAGCTCTCAGTAAATATCAATACGGTTCTGGCGAGCCGCTTACGTGGGTAGGTGACAATAGCCTCATCAATTTTCTGATGGGGCTTTTTTATGCTTTCGACCTGGCTTGACGATACCCAGACCTGGGCTGAACCCGCTTCACTTTCCTGTTTTCAGCGTGCCATTCTCCTTGAGTGGATTTCTCAGGTCCTTGATTCCACCAATAAAGCCAGTATCCGTAAACGTAAGCTCCCCCGCAGAACTCGTGGTCTGGCTGATTGTGGGCATGGGCCTGTATCGCGACCGCTCCATCACGGACGTTGTGACAAAACTCGATCTCGTCCTGAGTTCACAGGAAGGCGAGACTCTCGCCGCCAGCTCTGTTGCCCGGGCCCGTCAGAGACTCAGTGATGAACCGCTCCGGGAGCTCTTCACCCTGACGGCCAGCCACTGGACGCAGCAGGAAGACAAGGATGACCTCTGGCACGGGCTGCGCCTGTTTGCCGTTGATGGCACGCTTTTTCGTACTCCCGATACGCCCGAACTTGCTGGGCATTTTGAGTACATAAAGCATCGTCCGGACAGACACACCGAGTACCCGATGGTCAGGCTGTGCGCCATGATGTCACTGCGCAGCAGATTGATTCACGGCGTAAAATTCGGCCCGGCAAACTCCGGCGAGGTCAGTTACGCGAAGCAGTTATCGCCGCAGGCGAAGAGCCTGACCCTGTTTGACCGATGTTATCTGTCTGCAGAGTTACTGATTAACTGGCAGCGCAGGCAGCAGGAAGCGCACTGGCTGGTTCCCCTGAAGGGCAATACAAAATACCGCATAGTTGAAACCTTCGCCGGAGGAGACCATCTGGTGGAGATGCAGGTCTCGCCGCAGGCCCGCAAACAGGACAGTTCGCTGCCAGAAAACTGGCAGGCCCGGCTAATAGAATATGAAGATGAATCAGGCGATTACAAAGGTTTTATCACCTCTCTGACAGAGCCGGGGCAGTATCCGGCAGAGGCGCTGCGTTATGTATATCAGGAACGATGGAGCATAGAAAATGGTTATGGAGAACTGAAACAGTTCCAGCTGAGCACAGCCACGCTGTTGCGCAGTCAGAAAGTGAGCGGGATTTACCAGGAAATATGGGGCCTGCTGACGGCCTATAATCTGATACGGATGGAGATGAGTCAGATAGCACGGGAAGCAAAAGTGCCGCCGCTGCGGATAAGCTTCGTGATGGCGATGAGACTAATCCAGGATGAACTTGTCTGGTGCTCACTGGGTAAACCGGGGACGATCCCAACGAAGCTAAAGAAAATGCGGGAGAATGTGAAGCAATTTATCCTGCCAGAAAAGAGAAAACGGCCCAAAAAGAGGACCGTCAGAATCTCAAAAACCCAGTATCCCGTTCACTCAAAACATCTTAAGTGAACGGTGTTATCCGCTTCGGAGGCTTTTTGCCGGATGGCGGCGAAATGCCTTATCCGGCCTACAGACGGTACCCTTTCCCATGCCTGATAAGCGCCGCGCCATCAGGCCTGGGTTTGCGACTTAACGTACAACCAGCACCGGAATCTTCGAGTAGCGCAATATATTGGCGGCCGCCGAGCCGAGTAAGTGAGTGCTTATTCCCGGCTTACGGGAGCCGATAATAATGGCGTCCGCATTCAGCGCAGCCACCGCGCTGTTCACTTCATCACGGATATTGCCGTAGCGCACCTCGAAGTGAATCCGCTCAAGGGGGGTTTTAAACTTTCTCGCCAGCGCCAGCAACTTTTCCCGCGCATCGTTAGCCATATACTCTTCGTATTTTTTGATATCCGAAGCAAAACCGCGAATCGCAGAGGTGTGCAGCTTAGGAAAAACATGCAGGAGGTGCAGCACGCCCTCCTCTTTGTCGAGCAGCCGATCGGCCCAGGCAATCGCTTTATCGGAAAGGTCCATCGCCAGAATATCAACGGGCATCAAAATCACTTTGTTCATCATAATTTCCTTATGTTCACTGACAGGCTATCTGTAATTCCATGAAACGCCTGGCAAGGTTCACTGGTCGTTTTGAAGATTGCCACCCGAGGATAGCTGACTGAACGAGGATGATTGTGATCGCGAGCAATTTTGGTAACTTAATGAAAAGTATGTAGATTAGTTTACCTGAGATGACAAAACTGACACGCCTGCTAAGGAATTTTCTTTCTGAATGCCATAAAAAAGCTCCCGGGCGGGAGCTTTTCGATATGCAGGCAAACAGCGCAAGTTGGGTAGGGCACGTGCGCCCAGAACGGGTTAGCCGTTGCCCCCCCACCGAACCGTACGTGCACATTTCTGTGCATACGGCTCTCCATTGGATCAAACAAAGCTTATTCGGTCTGGCAGTGTTCCTCTGTGAAGGTTAACGTGACAGGTCCGGCAGATCACTAATGTTTTCCTGTTACGGGCAATCATCAGCTTCTTCCAGTTATCTGTACCCGACTTGATATCCTTAAGTTTCCTCACATGGTGGACTTCAAAAGGACCGGTTCTGGTACCGCAATATTCACATTGGCATGCAGCCATCCTGTCCAGCAATTCAGTTCTACCAGAATATTTATGCGTGTTCGGCAATATATCCGGTGAACTGTGTTTTGGCGCACTCCTGTTTTTGAGTCTGAATACCTCCAACTCATATACCTTTCCATTACGATTTTCCCAATAAACATACCTGCCATCCGCTTGCCTTAACCGCCGCGCGATTTTGGTGCGTGACATCCGATGTTTACCTGCCAGCGTCTTATAAAGACTATTTTCCCATATCCAATGCAACTTATTGAGATAGAGAACGGGGGCAAGATTGTAGTAATTCGCATAGCCGCGCATTTCGGCGTTGTACTGACCAATTATTTCATAGTCAGACATGTGCATCATTGCTGGCCGACCAGCACTATTACCATATCCGCCATCGTAATTCCCATAGCCACGTAGAGAGCAGAATTTCAGGATTCTTTCCCTCGGTACACCCAGATGGACGTGTTCCGTTATCGTACGTTTTACCGCATGAGTTTTACTTCCATCTGCATTAAGCCCTACAACACATTTGACCTGTTTGCTTTCTCGGCGTGTTTTAATTTCATAACCGAGAAAAGTGAATCCTTTCTTTGGGTCAATAATGCCAGATTTTTCTTGTGATATTTCCAGATGAAGTTCAGTTTCAACAAAATCGACAACCTCTTTCATTATCTTTTTCGCCTCACTTTTACTTCCTGTCACACCAATCAGAAAATCATCAGCATATCGAACATACCGCATTCTTTTGAATTCAGTATCATCCATAATAACACTGGATAATGTGCGCAATTGTTTCTCCAGTTCATCAGCTTCATTTTTCCATTTTTGGATTTTCTGCTCATCAGCAGGCATTCCTGAAGCGCCGAAACCTTGCCTGATCCATTTAATACGATTTGCCCGGTTTTGTAGTGCTCTTTTGTATATGGGATTGGGTTTCCTCCGTCCTCCTTTGCCGAACTCGGTGATTCTATTTTTCATAAATTCATCAAGCTCGTGGAGAAATACATTGGCAAGAATAGGGGAGATAATACCGCCTTGTGGTGTCCCGCTATGTGTGCCAAAGTAACGCCAGTTGTCCAGATAGCCAGCTTTCAGGAACTTCTTGAGAAGCGCCAGAAATTTGTTATCAGCGATCCGCTTGCTCAGGAATTTCAGCAGCAGACCGTGGTCAATGTTGTCGAAGTAACCTTTGATATCAACATCACATACCCATTTTGTTCCTTTCCAACCGTTTCTGATTTCTTTTAATGCAGAATGACAGGAACGTTTAGGCCTGAATCCATAACTCCAGTCGCTAAAAACCGGTTCATAGATCTCTTCCAATAACATCCTCATTACTTCTTGTATTAATTTATCGTCTCCAGTTGGAATACCTAATGGACGTTTCTTTCCATTCGGTTTTCGGGCATCTTTAGGTATGTGCGTGCGCCGGCAAGGTTTGGGTTTATACGAGTCTGAGTTTATAAGCTGAATGAGATTAATAATCCTGTCCACGCTCATTCCATCCATCGTATTATTATTTATTCCTCTCGTCATGGCTCCCTGATTAGAATAAATATTGGCATAGGCCTGTGCCCAAAGATCTTTATTGCTACACATGATTTTGTGCAGCTTCTTGATCTTATAACCTTGTGTACTGGCTTTGTTTATACCACTTAGAGCATTGAGTGTTCTCTGTGATAGCACTGACTATCGAACCTCGCTTCTATTAGTATAGATCCAACTGACTCCCTTCCCCCTTACGAATATAATTTCATTGATAATTTCTTATCAATTTATATATATCTTTCAGATTGGTTAGCCAATTGCGACTCCATTACAGAGCTACGTTGGGTACTACGGAGTCTCCGTTACCATATTGGTTAATTACTCAACCAACTTAGGTAATCCCGTATTTCTTTGTAGTCAAGGTGCATCCCACTTAGGTTCCACTTACGTTCAATTACCACTCTCACCGAGCAGGTGCCAATATTGTTGGATATAGTAACCTTCTCGACATGATTACTATAAATATTGGTATGACTCCTGAATAACCGTGAGCCATAGATATCCCGAAACCCACTATGAACTATGATTCAATCAATCAGGCTTAACCATATGGGACTTGCAATGGCTGGCGCAAAGTAGGTTATTTCCCCGCAACCAGCCTTTTCCTGACATGCTACACTCCCCTCCCTCTTTCGAGGTTCAAACCCATTACTGGGTAAGGATAAGTCAGGCTTGCAATAGGCATTCCAACAGCCTATGATTAACTCAATGACTTGAATTAACCACTTGATTTACAAAGCAAAACGGCGCACTCAGAACGGGATGTCGTCGTCGAAATCCATCGGCGGTTCGTTAGACGGCGCTGCTGGCGCAGACTGCTGCGGGCGAGACTGCGCGCCGCCGCTGAACTGGTTGCCGCCCTGCTGCGGTTGCTGCGGCTGGCCCCAACCGCCCTGCTGCTGCTGACCGCCCGCTGGCGCGCCGCCGCCCTGACGGCTGCCGAGCATCTGCATCACGCCGCCAATCTGCGGCACGTTGATCTCGGTGGTGTAGCGCTCCTGCCCGCTCTGATCGGTCCATTTACGGGTGCGCAGCTGGCCTTCGATGTAAACCTGGGAACCTTTACGCAGGTATTCGCCTGCCACTTCAGCCAGCTTGCCGAACATCACGATGCGGTGCCATTCGGTCTGTTCTTTCATTTCGCCGGTCTGCTTGTCGCGCCAGGAGTCCGACGTAGCCAGCGTAAAGTTGGCAACTGCGCCGCCACTCGGCAAATAGCGGACTTCCGGGTCCTGACCCAGATTACCAACCAGAATAACTTTGTTTATGCCTCTGCTGGCCATGATCGAGTCTCCTGAAAACGTTTCTTAATAAGTGTAAACGCGGGATTGTAGCATTACCAATAGCGGTTTTACCACGTTGTGACGTCGATTCCGCGAAACGACCCCGGCCGGACATTGTTACACACTACTCTGCGTTTTGCATTCCAATACTGTATATCCATTCAGGTTATATTGTGTCATAATTAACCGTTTGTGATCGCCGGGCGCACCTTGCATGCAGCCGGGCAAAAAGCGTTTAATCCGGGAAAGGTGAATGGATAAGATCGAAGTTCGGGGCGCCCGCACCCATAATCTCAAAAACATCAACCTCGTTATCCCCCGCGACAAACTGATTGTCGTGACCGGGCTTTCGGGGTCTGGCAAATCCTCGCTCGCTTTCGACACCCTGTATGCCGAAGGGCAGCGTCGTTACGTTGAATCCCTTTCCGCCTATGCGCGTCAGTTTCTGTCGCTGATGGAAAAGCCGGATGTCGATCATATTGAGGGGCTGTCGCCCGCTATCTCAATCGAGCAAAAATCGACGTCGCATAACCCACGCTCCACCGTCGGCACCATTACCGAGATCCACGACTACCTGCGTCTGCTGTTCGCCCGCGTCGGCGAACCGCGCTGTCCGGACCACGACGTTCCGCTGGCGGCGCAGACGGTGAGCCAGATGGTCGACAATGTGCTTTCGCAGCCTGAGGGCAAACGCCTGATGCTGCTGGCGCCGGTGATCAAAGAGCGCAAAGGCGAGCACACCAAAACGCTGGAAAACCTGGCAAGCCAGGGCTATATCCGCGCCCGTATCGACGGCGAAGTGTGCGATCTCTCCGATCCGCCAAAGCTGGAGCTGCAAAAGAAACATACCATCGAGGTGGTGATCGATCGCTTCAAAGTGCGCGACGATCTCAGCACCCGCCTGGCGGAATCGTTTGAGACCACGCTGGAGCTTTCCGGCGGAACGGCGGTGGTTGCCGATATGGACGATACCAAAGCGGAAGAGATGCTCTTTTCCGCCAACTTCGCCTGCCCGATTTGCGGCTACAGCATGCGCGAACTGGAACCGCGCCTGTTCTCGTTCAACAACCCGGCGGGCGCCTGCCCGACCTGCGACGGCCTCGGCGTGCAGCAGTATTTCGATCCGGATCGCGTGATCCAGAATCCGGATCTGTCGCTGGCCGGCGGCGCGATCCGCGGCTGGGATCGGCGCAACTTTTATTATTTCCAGATGCTGAAATCGCTGGCGGAGCACTATAAGTTCGACGTGGACGCGCCGTGGGCAAGCCTGAGCGCCAACGTGCACAAAGTCGTGCTGTACGGTTCCGGCAAAGAGAGCATTGAGTTCAAATACATGAACGATCGCGGCGACACCTCCGTGCGCCGCCACCCGTTCGAAGGCGTGCTGCATAACATGGAGCGCCGCTATAAAGAGACGGAATCCAGCGCGGTACGTGAAGAGTTAGCGAAGTTCATCAGCAATCGTCCGTGCGCCAGCTGCGAAGGGACGCGTCTGCGTCGTGAAGCGCGCCACGTCTTTGTCGAAAATACGCCGCTACCGGCCATTTCCGACATGAGCATCGGCCATGCGATGGACTTCTTCAACAATCTCAAACTTTCCGGTCAGCGGGCGAAAATTGCCGAGAAAGTGCTGAAAGAGATTGGCGATCGCCTGAAGTTTCTTGTCAACGTCGGCCTGAACTACCTGACGCTTTCCCGCTCAGCGGAGACGCTCTCCGGCGGCGAAGCGCAGCGTATCCGCCTGGCAAGCCAGATTGGCGCTGGCTTAGTCGGCGTAATGTACGTGCTGGATGAGCCGTCAATCGGCCTCCACCAGCGCGACAACGAGCGTCTGCTGGGTACGCTGATTCACCTGCGCAACCTCGGCAATACCGTGATTGTGGTCGAGCACGATGAAGATGCGATTCGCGCCGCCGACCACGTGATCGATATCGGTCCGGGCGCAGGCGTTCACGGCGGCGAAGTGGTGGCCGAAGGCCCGCTGGCCGCGATTATGGCGGTGCCGGAATCGCTTACCGGACAGTATATGAGCGGCAAGCGTAAAATCGAGGTGCCGAAGCAGCGTGTGCCCGCTAATCCGGAAAAAGTACTGAAGCTGACCGGCGCGCGCGGCAATAACCTGAGAGACGTTACGCTGACGCTGCCGGTGGGCCTGTTCACCTGCATCACCGGCGTATCCGGTTCCGGGAAGTCGACGCTGATCAACGATACGCTGTTCCCGATTGCCCAGCGCGCGCTGAACGGCGCGACTATCACCGAACCGGCGCCGTACCGCGACGTGCAGGGACTGGAACATTTCGACAAGGTGATCGATATTGATCAGAGCCCAATCGGGCGTACCCCGCGTTCCAACCCGGCCACCTATACCGGCGTGTTTACGCCGGTTCGCGAGCTGTTTGCCGGCGTACCGGAAGCGCGCTCGCGCGGCTATACGCCGGGTCGTTTCAGCTTTAACGTGCGCGGCGGACGCTGTGAAGCCTGTCAGGGCGACGGGGTGATCAAAGTGGAAATGCACTTCCTGCCGGATATTTACGTCCCGTGCGATCAGTGCAAAGGCAAACGCTATAACCGCGAAACGCTGGAGATTAAATACAAGGGTAAGACCATCCACGAAGTGCTGGATATGACCATCGAAGAGGCGCGTGAATTCTTTGATGCGGTGCCCGCGCTGGCGCGGAAGCTGCAAACGCTGATGGATGTCGGCCTGACCTACATCCGTCTCGGCCAGTCCGCCACCACGCTTTCCGGCGGCGAGGCCCAGCGCGTGAAGCTGGCGCGCGAGCTGTCAAAGCGCGGTACCGGCCAGACGTTGTACATTCTGGACGAGCCGACCACCGGTCTGCACTTCGCCGATATCCAGCAACTGCTGGACGTGCTGCATCAGCTACGCGATCAGGGCAATACCATCGTGGTCATTGAACACAACCTGGACGTGATTAAGACCGCGGACTGGATTGTCGATCTCGGTCCGGAAGGCGGCAGCGGCGGCGGGGAAATTCTCGTCTCCGGCACGCCGGAAACCGTGGCGGAATGTGAAGCCTCACACACCGCGCGCTTCCTGAAACCGATGCTCTGACCCTCCTCAGCCGCTTCCTGCCCTGGCGGGAAGCGGCCTCCCCGTCCCACATTTTTCCTCATCTTTTCTCATTTTTCACCCGTGAGTATTTGTGATTTGCCGCCCGCCCCGCTCTGACGTTTGATGGCGTCAACGGTTTTGGTTGCGGTAAAAAATGATGAAGTTAACTCACTGGTTTGTGCTTTCCGTCTGCCTGTTTCTGTCCGCCTGCGTCCTTACCGACCGGTATGACGCGAGGGCTTTTCAGCAGTTGCAGACGCTGGAAACGCTCTCTTTGCGCTTTATTAACGACGCCGGGCAATCGCCGTGGGACGGAGAACAGCTGGCGCAGGACGATCGGGCTATTCGCCAACGGTTTTCGCAGGCCTGGATGCTGGCCGAGCGCCTGGGCGACGAACTGCGGCTCGACAATCTGACGATCCTTGAGCGCAGCTACTCGCGGCTGTACACGCGAGTGTTAGCGCGCGGCAAACCTCTCACGCCCGCCCAGCTCAGCCTTTATCAACAACAGACGCAGCGCGCCTGGCAATTAGCCATGCAGGGGGAGTGTCTGAGAACGGATTCCCCCTGCCGCACAGGAGGAGATGATGCCATTCACTGAAAAACGCAACCCGCAGCTCGCCGAAGCAGGACCAGACCAACAATATCTGGCATTTGAGTTTACCCGCCTGCTCGAGCAGGCGCGCCAGGATGATGACGCCGGGATCCGCGAAACCAGCGCGTTCATCGCCCGCATATTACAGGAGAAGGCGTGCGGCTGGCTGGACTTGGAGGATGTCGTCATTTTGCTGGAGGGTCAGCGGGAAATGGCGCTGATACGCGCCAATAACGCGCAGATTGCTCTGCGCAGCCGGATCCATGCAACGCTTATCCGGCTGATCGATCTTGCTCTGACGACGCTACTGAAAGCCTGTTAAGTCAGAGCTGCTTACGCTTCTCTTCCGGCAGGGTATTTACCGCCAGCTGGTAGGAGGCGTCCACCAGGTAGTAGATTTGCGAATCCGGCAGCGAACCATCGAGATAAACGGTGCTCCAGTGCGCCTTGTTCAGATGGCGGCTCGGACGCACGTCGCTGTGCTGCTGGCGCAGCAGTTCCGCCAGTTCGGGGCTGGTTTTCAGAGATACCGCCGGGCGTTCTTCCACCTCTTTCACCATGGCAAAGAGCACGTCTTCAACCTTGATTTGCGTGGCTTTCCAGTCGCTGTGCACGCTCTGTTCCGCGCCGGGTTTCGCCATGCAATATTGCAGTAACTCTGAATTGGTCATCTTTATTCCCCTTGTAGTGTCGCGATAATCTGGCGCGAACCGCCGTGGATACGATGCTCGCCAAGCCAGATGCCTTGCCAGGTTCCCAGCTTTACGCGCCCTTTATGAACCGGCAGCAGCAGCGATACGCCGAGCAGGGAGGATTTGATATGCGCAGGCATGTCATCCGGCCCTTCATAGTCGTGTTCGTAATCGCCGTTATCGGGAACGGTTTTCAGGAAGAAGCGTACCATATCCTGCCGGACGGTGGGATCGCAGTTCTCATTAAGCGTCAGAGATGCGGAGGTGTGTTGCAGCAGCAGATGCAGCAAGCCATTCTCCACGCGCGGCATTTCCGCCAGTTGCCCGAGGATCTCATCCGTAATGAGATGAAATCCGCGCGGCTTCGCGTGTAAGGTCAGGGTTTGCTGATACCACATAGGCTGCTCCTTGTTGAAACGTCTCTATTCAGTTTGCAGCAAGTCAGCGAAAGGTAAAAGCGATGGGCTAATTTTTGTTTAAAAAAACAGCGTACAAGGGCAGATATTAATATTCCGAGTTCACAATCACCTCTTCGCCAAACGCCCCGGCCTGCGGTAACGGTTTGTACGTTGAGTTGGAGGCGCGCAGTATACGTATGCCGCGGATGCCCAGTTCCCGGGCGGCAGCGATGTCGTTATCCGAATCGCCATAGAAGATGCGGATATTTTTGGCCTGTAGCCACTGAATTTTGCTGTTCTGCCCAGGCTTATCGCCGGCAAAAATCACCGGATTCATCACCGTCGCGGGGATCAGAAAGTCATCGGCCAGCGTTTTCGACACCCTTTCATTGCTGGTCTGGCTGCGGCCGGTGACAAAGAAGATGCTGTCGCCGCGGCGAAGATGCAGGGCAATCAGTTGACGCGCCACCTCTTTTGGAATACTGAATTCGTCCCAGCCGTTATTCATCTTCTCCCAGAATGCCGGGTTCTTCAGATACTCTTCGCTGTCCGGCGAGTACATTTTCTTGCCGCGCCAGAAGCCGGGGCTGGAAAACAGCACGGTATCGTCGATATCAAAACCAACGGCCATCGGCGGACGTCCGGTCAGGCTTTTTTCGATCTGGGCGACGGAAACCCAGTGGACCGGCGCCTGCTCCGCAAGCTTCGCGACGTTAGTGCCCGGATTGAGCGGTGAAGGAGAAGAGGCCAGCGCGCTGGCAGTATAGTTTAAGGTAAACAACAAACAGGCGGCGCTCAGCGCCAGCGAGACCTTACGCATACTTTTCCCTTTAAAGTCATTTAGTTATCTATTTTAGGTACGACTGTCCAAAAAACCCCCTGACCTTACCCCCGGAGGCGGGTGAAAGGAAGAATTTTTTGCCGTTTCGTCAGGAAAATGCAGAAAAATAAGATAATCGCGCAGAGAATTTCGTTTTGCCAGATAGCGATATACCGCATATCCGGCAAGGGAGATAAAACTTACATTACGGCGGCAAAGGCTTTTGCCACGCGCTGGACGTTAGCGGCGTTCAGCCCGGCCACGCACATGCGGCCGCTGGCGATCAGGTAAACGCCAAACTCGTCGCGCAGGCGATCGACCTGCTGAGCGCTCAGCCCGGTATAGCTGAACATTCCGCGCTGTTTTAACAGGTAATCAAAATTACGCCCCGGAATGGTCGCCGTCAGCACCGTCACCAGTTCCTGACGCATCGCCAGAATTCGCGTTCGCATCGCTTCCACTTCCGCCAGCCAGTTTGCTTTCAGCGCCGCATCGCCCAGCACCGTCGCAACCAGCTGCGCGCCAAAGTTTGGCGGGCTGGAGTAGTTGCGGCGCACGGTGGCTTTCAGCTGTCCCAGCACCCGCCCGGCGGTTTCCGCATCTTCACACACCACCGACAGCCCGCCGACGCGCTCGCCGTAGAGCGAGAAAATCTTCGAGAACGAATTGCTGACCAGAGCAGGCAGCCCGGCGCTGGCGATAGCGCGAATCGCATAAGCGTCATCGTCCATCCCGGCGCCAAAGCCCTGATAGGCGATGTCGAGGAACGGGATAAGATCGCCTGCTTTCAGGATCTCAATCACCTCATCCCACTGCGCGTGGGTTAAATCCGCCCCGGTTGGGTTATGGCAGCAGGGATGTAGCAGCACAATACTGCGCGCGGGCAACGTTTTGAGACATGTCAGTAAGTCGTTGAAACGCACGCCGTTAGTGGCGTCATCATACCAGGGGTAAGTACTTACTTCGAAGCCTGCCCCTTCAAAGATAGCGATATGATTTTCCCACGTCGGGTCGCTGACCCACACGCCGGAATCCGGAAAATAGTGTTTGAGGAAATCGGCGCCGACCTTCAGCGCGCCGGAGCCGCCAAGCGTCTGAATGGTGGCGATACGCTGTTGCCGGAGAACCGGGTGATCGGCGCCAAACAGCAGCGGCGCAATGGCGTGACGGTAGCTGTTCAGTCCTTCCATCGGCAGATACAGTGAAGCGCCGTGCGCCCGGGCATTCAGCCGCGCCTGCGCTTCCGCTACCGCGTCGAGCTGCGGGATGATGCCGTCTTCGTTGTAGTAGAGGCCGATACTCAGATTCACTTTGTCACTACGCGGGTCATCCTTAAACCGCTCCATGAGCGACAGGATCGGGTCGCCCGCATAGGCGTCAACTTTTTGAAACACGCGATGGTTCTCCGGGTTTACAGACAGGGAATAACAACACAATAAACCGGAAGGATGAGAAGATCGAGAGGATGTTGCGCAGATAATAACGGTATCTGCCGAAGGGCGGCTGCGCCTTATCCGGCGAGATTGCCCGGTGGCGCTGACGCTTACCGGGCCTACGGGTGGCCACCCTTGATGTCAGGCGCGTGATATACCCGTAGGCCGGATAAGGCATTTATGCCGCCATCCGCCGAAATTGCCCGGTGGCGCTGACGCTTACCGGGCCTAGGGGTGAATGTAAGCGCACGCCGCACGATTAATCAATGTACTTCATCGCCACCCTTGATGTCAGGCGCGTGATAAGTTCGTAAGCACTTACTTTTGTTATTTCGGCAATCCGTTCCACGGGTAACCCTTCGCCCCACAAAATCACCGGATCGCCCGCTTTATCCTGCGCTTCTGGCCCCAGGTCGACGCAGATCATATCCATCGCCACGCGACCGACGATCGGTACTTCGCGACCGTTTACCAGCACCGGAGTTCCGGAAGGCGCCGCGCGCGGATAGCCGTCGCCGTAGCCCATCGCCACCACGCCAAGGCGCGTGTCGCGTTCGCTTTGCCACGTACCGCCATAGCCGACCGGTTCGCCCGCCTTATGCTCACGCACCGCAATCAGACTTGAAGTTAATGACATCACCGGCTGGCAGCCGAAATCGGCGCCGGTAGAACGGTTCTCCAGCGGCGACACGCCGTAAAGAATAATCCCCGGACGCGCCCAGTTGAAATGCGACTGCGACCACAGCAGGATCCCGCCAGAGGCGGCAATGGAACGCTGACCCGGTTTGCCTTCACAGAAAGTGTTGAAGATATTAAGCTGCTTTTCCGTCGCCCCGCTTTCCGGCTCGTCCGCACGGGCAAAATGACTGATGATATTCACCGGCTGGCGTACGTTTTTGCATTTCGTCAGGCGCTGGTAAAAAGCCTCAGCCTGCTCCGGCAGCACGCCCAGACGGTGCATCCCGGTATCAAGCTTCATCCACACCGTCACCGGCTCATCCAGGCTGGCGCTTTCCAGCGCGGCCAGTTGCTCCTCGTTATGTACCGCTGTGTGCAGATGCTGCGCGGAGATGGTCGGTAAGTCTGACGCCTCAAAAAAGCCTTCCAGCAGCAGTACTGGCTGCGTAATGCCGCCCGCGCGCAGGCGCAGAGCCTCTTCGAGACGCGCGACGCCAAAAGCGTCGGCATCGGGGAGCGTTCGCGCGGTCTCTAACAGACCGTGTCCATAGGCGTTCGCTTTCACTACTGCAACCAGTTTGCTGGCAGGGGCCAGCTGACGCAGACGCTGCAGATTGTGTCGCAGAGCGCGGCGGTTAATAACAACTGTTGCCGCTTGCATTTGAATTCCTTGAATTATTTGTCCCAAATTTGGCGTTATTGTTGCAGCAAGTTTGGGTGAGGCCAGCGCGCAGCCACCGGAGCGTACTGAAGTACGTGAGGATGGCGAGCACTGCCCAATCCCAAAATCGCAAATAAAATAGCCAAATTATTTATTCGTCGTCGTATTGTGGCCCGGCATAATTATCAAAACGCGACCATTGCCCGTTAAATGTCAGTCGTACCGTACCGATAGGGCCGTTACGCTGCTTACCAATAATGATTTCCGCGATGCCTTTCAGGTCGCTGTTCTCGTGATAGACCTCATCACGGTAGATAAACATGATCAGGTCGGCATCCTGCTCGATGGAGCCGGATTCACGCAGGTCTGAGTTGACCGGGCGCTTATCGGCGCGCTGTTCCAGCGAGCGGTTAAGCTGCGACAGCGCCACCACCGGCACTTGTAGCTCTTTCGCCAGCGCCTTCAGCGAGCGGGAGATTTCGGCGATTTCCAGCGTACGGTTATCAGAAAGCGACGGCACGCGCATCAGCTGGAGGTAGTCGATCATGATAAGCCCGATGCCGCCGTGCTCGCGGGCGATACGGCGCGCGCGGGAACGCACCTCCGTCGGCGTCAGGCCGGAAGAGTCGTCAATGTAGATGTTACGTTTTTCCAGCAGAATGCCCATCGTGCCGGATATGCGCGCCCAGTCCTCATCGTCAAGCTGGCCGGTACGGATGCGGGTCTGATCGACGCGCGACAGCGAGGCCAGAGAACGCATCATAATCTGTTCCGAGGGCATCTCCAGACTGAAGATAAGTACCGGTTTATCCTGCAACATCGCCGCGTTTTCGACGAGGTTCATCGCAAAAGTGGTTTTCCCCATTGACGGACGCGCGGCGACGATAATCAAATCCGAGGGCTGCAAACCGGCGGTCTTTTTATTCAGATCGTCGTAGCCGGTATTGACGCCGGTTACGCCGTCGTGCGGCTGCTGGAACAGCTGTTCGATACGCGCGACGGTGGCGTCGAGCACATCGGCGATATTTTTTGGCCCTTCGTCTTTATTGGCCCGGCTTTCGGCAATTTTAAAGACGCGGGATTCGGCGAGATCGAGCAGGTCTTCGCTGGTGCGCCCCTGCGGATCGAAACCCGCTTCGGCTATCTCATTAGCCACGGAGATCATTTCGCGCACAACGGCGCGCTCGCGCACGATATCGGCGTAGGCGCTGATGTTCGCCGCGCTTGGCGTATTCTTTGACAGTTCAGCCAGATACGCAAAGCCGCCGACGCTGTCCAGTTGCCCCTGACGCTCAAGGGATTCTGCAAGCGTAATCAGATCGATCGGACTGCCGCTCTCCTGCAACCGCCCCATCTCGGTAAAGATATGACGATGCGGACGGGTATAAAAATCATCCGCCACCACGCGTTCGGCAACGTCGTCCCAGCGCTCGTTATCCAGCATTAAACCGCCCAACACCGACTGTTCCGCTTCAATCGAGTGCGGCGGCACTTTCAGCCCGGCAACCTGCGGGTCGCGCTCACGGGCATCAGTCTGTTGTTTGTTGAAGGGTTTATTTCCTGCCATAGTGAAAGGAGTTACCGAAATAGTGATTGGGTCGAAAGATTATCACATTTTTTCTGGAGGAAGCATGGCAACACGTATTGAATTTCACAAGCATGGTGGTCCTGAAGTGCTTCAGGTCGTGGAGTTTACCCCCGCCGATCCGGCGGAGAATGAAATCCAGGTCGAAAACAAAGCAATCGGTATTAACTACATCGACACCTACATCCGCAGCGGGCTTTATCCGCCGCCGGCGTTGCCCAGCGGGTTAGGCACCGAAGCGGCTGGCGTGGTGAGCAAGGTTGGCCGCGGCGTGAGTCATATTAAACCGGGCGATCGCGTAGTGTACGCGCAGGCCGCGCTCGGCGCCTACAGTTCGCTGCACAACGTACCGGCTGACAAGGCGGCTATCCTGCCTGACGCCATCTCTTATGAACAGGCCGCCGCTTCATTTCTGAAGGGGCTGACCGTCTTTTATCTGCTGCGTAAAACGTATGAAATCAAGCCCGACGAGCCGTTCCTGTTTCATGCCGCGGCAGGCGGCGTGGGCCTGATTGCCTGTCAGTGGGCAAAAGCGCTGGGCGCCCGGCTTATCGGCACCGTGGGCAGCGCGCAAAAGGCGCAGCGGGCAAAGGACGCGGGCGCATGGCAGGTCATCAACTACCGCGAAGAGAATCTTGTTGAACGGATTAAAGAGTTGACCGACGGCAAAAAAGTGCGCGTCGTGTACGACTCTGTCGGCAAAGATACCTGGGAAGCCTCGCTGGACTGCCTGCAACGCCGCGGCCTGATGGTAAGCTTCGGCAACTCTTCCGGCCCGGTTACCGGCGTCAATCTTGGTATCCTCAATCAGAAAGGGTCTTTATACGTCACGCGCCCCTCTTTACAGGGCTATGTCACCAACCGCGATGAGCTTACTGAAGCCAGCAATGAGCTGTTCTCGCTGGTAGCCAGCGGCGTGATCAAAGTGGATGTTGCGGACGCGCAGAAGTTTGCCCTGAAAGACGCGCAGCGCGCACATGAAGCGCTGGAAAGCCGGGCCACGCAGGGCTCCAGTCTGCTGATTCCGTAAGGATGAAGCGGATGAAAGAATTAGGGCTTCCACTCGGGAAGCCCTTTCTTTTTTTAGTTCGGCTGTATGTAGGGTACAGCGCGATGAATACGTCAGACGCGCATAGTGACAGATTTGCTAATCAATTCCTATTTGCTTCTGAAGGCAAAGTGACAGGGTGTGATCCTCTGCACAATACCTTAGTAACGCCAACGGTTATTTCGCTGATACTGCGGCACTTTTGGCGATTTGATCGCCTTTATGACCCATACCGCAGCAACAGCCAGCAGCAGCCACGGCAGCAGTTTGATCATCAAAACAAACATCCCGCCGAGGAACATCACGACGGTAGCTACCACCAGCGCGGCGAGAACCCCCAGCAGCGAGACGCCCGTGACCATCAGCATGATAAAAAAGCCCAGCACAAAAAGTAGTTCCAGCATGACGCTCTCCCATAATGAAATTCTGCTCAGATCATTACAAAATTCATGCCAGATTTAATTGCTTGTTTTATCAATAAAATGCCCCGCGACATAGCGCAGGGCGTGGTGAAATTGACTAACTATTGGTGAAATTTTAACGCTTATCTGCAACCAGCTTTAACGCATGCTCAAGGACGTTAATATCGGCGCCAGCTTTATGGGCATTTTCACTCAGGTAACGACGCCACTGGCGCGCTCCCGGAATCCCCTGGAACAGGCCGAGCATATGGCGGGTGATATGTCCCAGGTAAGTGCCGTTACTCAGTTCACGCTCGATATAAGGATACATGGCGCGGACCACGGCAACCGGATCGGCATCCGGACTATCGACACCGAAAATTTCCCGGTCTACAGACGCCAGTATCCCCGGGTTCTGGTAGGCTTCGCGACCAACCATCACGCCATCCATATGTTCAAGGTGCGCTTTGGCTTCCGCCAGCGATTTAATACCGCCGTTAATCGACATCGTCAGGTGCGGGAAATCACGCTTAAGCTGATAAACGCGCGGGTAATCCAGCGGCGGAATCTCGCGGTTTTCCTTCGGGCTAAGCCCGGAGAGCCAGGCTTTACGCGCGTGGATAATAAACGTTTCGCATTCGCCGTGACCGGACACCGTGTCGATAAAATCGCAGAGGAATTCGTAGCTGTCCTGGTCGTCGATACCGATGCGCGTTTTCACGGTTACTGGAATCGACACCGTATTACGCATCGCCTTCACGCAATCGGCTACCAGTTGCGCGTTCCCCATCAGGCATGCGCCAAACATCCCGTTCTGCACGCGATCGGACGGGCAGCCAACGTTAAGGTTGATCTCATCGTAACCGCGCGCTTCCGCCAGCTTCGCACACTGCGCAAGCTGGGCCGGATCGCTACCGCCAAGCTGCAGGGCAAGCGGATGCTCTTCCCCGCTGTACGCCAGATAATCGCCTTTGCCATGAATAATCGCCCCGGTGGTCACCATCTCGGTATAGAGCAACGTCTGACGGGACAGCAGGCGCAGGAAATAGCGGCAGTGGCGGTCCGTCCAGTCGAGCATGGGAGCGATGGAGAAGCGGTGGGCGGGAAAGTGGGCCACTTTCTCAGGTATCCTGCTGGTTTGCAAAGTATTCTGCGGTTCTATATTTTGCTGCATTTTAAACTTTTTGGCGTATTTTTAATTCCTCAGTACACCAAATAGTACACGCATTAATGGTGTATTCAGTTACGGAGGGTGATGAAGATATGGCTTACTATAACACAGGAGAACGTCCTCGCGTGGACGGCGCTCTGTATGTGGGCTTAAAACAAGACGGAAAACGCCTCTGTCGACCCTGTGGAAAGGGAAAAGTATATGGAAAAAGTGAAATTTAGCACTGGCCGGGCTGCCACCTGGCTCAATTAAACCAATACCTCCCCCTCCTTTTTTGTCTATACATTAGCCAATCACCGTGTTAAATTATACCCATATGGGTATAATAAAGCGCATGGATAACGCGGATGAAGCCACTATATTGGGTGGGTGTAGTAGTAAGAAAGATCTCCAGTCATTGCCTGAAGATGTACAGGATATTTTCGGCTATGCCCTGCATCTGGCGCAGGCAGGCGGTAAACACTCCCAGACCAGGCCACTGAAGGGATTTGGTGGAGCTGGCGTAATTGAGGTGCTAGAAGACTTTCTCGGTGATACTTATCGTGCGGTGTATACCGTTAAGTTCGGTGATGCCGTCTATGTTTTGCACGTATTCCAGAAAAAGTCTTCATCGGGGATCGCCACGCCGAAGCCCGATATGGACAAAATACGTGAACGATTGAAAGCCGCAGAAAGCCATGCCAGAGGAGCATAATATGAGCCACGATATTGAAGTCAGCAGCGGCAATGTTTATGCCGATATTGGCAAAGACGATGCTGAAGAAATGCTGGTAAAAGCCCAGCTTGCCACCACCATTGGCAACATCATCAAAAGCCGTCGTCTGACGCAGGAACAAGCGGCAAAACTGCTGGGAATGACGCAACCCAAACTATCCAATATGTTGCGCGGTCAGTTCCGGGGGATCAGTGAAGCCAAAATGCTGGAGTGCCTGACCCGCTTAGGACGCGACGTACAGATTGTGGTAGGAAAGCCGCGCCGGACACCGGGCAGCCTGAAAGTGGTGTTTGCCTGATCACTTAAATAGTCCGATCTTCGGGCCATTTTTAACTCCCCGCGCAAAAACTACCTGCATAGCAGGTAGCATTGATAACGCCCTAAAGGGGGAGGCAGGGAAATTAAAAGGGCATCATAAAGATGCCCAAATATCATCAGAACGTCATGCTCAGCTGCGCGCCTGCGCCCCAGGTTTCGTCTTCCCCGTACAGCCCCATTAAATCCACGTGGACGCGGTTAAAGGGCGAGAATCCGACGCCGCCGGTAAACACATTGCTGTCGTTATCCTTTACGTCAGCGCGATAACCGGCGCGGACAGCCAGCCAGTTTAGCGGACGCACTTCCGCGCCGACGCCCACATACTGGGAGTTATCCTCGCTCTTGAAGCCTTTGGTTTCCGTTAAATCGCCGTCAGCCGTCAGGGTGACGAGGTCGTTATGCCAGGCGACGCCAGCGGTAACCAGCGGGCGAATCTGGTAGGTATCCTGGTAATTTCGCGTTTCACCCGTGAGACCGTGGGTAATGTAAATCGATTTGGTATCAATATCGCGCGAAATAAGGTTCTGCCCGCTGACGCCCAGCGTCCAGTTTTCGCCAAAATCCGCCGCGATCCCGGCATCCACGTTAAAACCGGTATCATCGTTACGATAGCGGCTACTGTTCCAGTCGCTGCTGTCGTAGTTATAGATCGAGGTGGTGTAATTATAGAGCCAGGTTTTTTGCAGTTTCGGCGTGACGCCAATGGAAAGCGGCACCTCGCCCAGCGTAAACTGGCGCGCCACGGCGATGCCGTAATCTGAGACGATTGCCGCCCGCCCGGAGGCCGTCGAGTTCAGGTGTTTAGTAAGCTCATCTGAACCCTGCAGCGCTGCCCGTCCCGCCTCAATGAGCGCGTAAGCATCGCTGCCTTCGATTCTGCGCAGGTAATCGATATCCCCCTGATCGATTGACGAACTTACGCGGCCATGCGCGTACCCTTTCGCCACGAAAGCCACGGACAGCACGTCATTGGGAATGCTGACCGCCAGCCCGGCGCCGGCGTTGGCGCGCGCCGTTTTGCCGCGCAGGTACTCCAGTTCATCGGCGAGATCGCGCGCTGCCCCCTGAAACTGATTCAACACGCCGCGCGGATTCAGTAACACCTCTGCGGGCGTCAGGTTATCCACTACATCGTCGTAGTAATCAATTTTGTCGCTGATATCGTCGATCTCATCCTGAAGATTATCCTTGTTGATGAAAAAAATGATTACTTAATTTATTGATTTAAAAGGATTTATGTCGGCGCGTGTCCACGCAGTGACCACATTTTCGAGTTACAGATAACACAAAGCCCGTTTTCACGGGCTTTGTGTTATCTGTGATTGTGGCTAAGCCACATGATTTAATACTATTTCCAGTTACAAGCAGCTTGAAGCGGTTTTAGCGCGTTTGACAGGCCGTTTAAATTGAAAGTTGCACTTACGGGGCTCTCATTATAAGGCGTTATTTTTGTATACATTTTGCTTGAGTTGGCTAGTTTTCGGATGAAATCAATGTCATTACCTTTATAAAAAACAGCCTTTGTATCTGTAGATACTAGCCAGTTTCGCTCAACTGCTTTCTGTTTATCAAGGCGATAAAGCATGCTGGTTTGTTCAAGGCCTAAATATACATCCCAACTAAGAAATACTTCGGTTTTCTTTTCTCGGCAAGCTATAAAAAGAGTAGGAGTAACCGCTTCTCCAAATGGAGTTCTGATATAATCATCACTTTCTAACGATAAAATTACATTTTTCGAATCATCAATTGGCGATGTAGTAATGGATGTGTGCCATTTTCCTACATCTGTGGCTTTCTCTAATTTTGATTCAGCTTGAACGATTTTATCCTGTGGGAATAGTTTATCGTAGCAGTTTAGTCTGGCTTCTTTATCATTTTCTGCACGACATTTAGATATCTCAGAAAGATTTGGTTGCTGAGCCTCTGTTGTTACTGGCTTTTCCGTTTTAGATTTTGAGTTTACAGATGGAGTAAATGTTGGAGAAAAGAAACGATCATAACAAGATAAACGTCTATCATCATCTTTCTCATCAGGGCATTGATCTCTGCTTTCGAATTTTTCAGCAACTTTCGTTCGAGTCGGTTGTATTGACTTATCGTAACAAGAAAGTCTGTCTTTATTATTTTCTATTGCTCGGCACTGGAGTACTGCATTGAAGTTCTTATGTTCAGTTGCTGCGTGAACAGGCAGTACACTAATTGATATAAATGATGCACCTATAGAAAAAATTATATTTTTCATTTTATTATCCCTTTGGTTTAGTAAGAAATACTAAAATTCCGATAATGATATCGCCAATAACCCATAAGCTTCCAATGGTAATTAAACCTAAGCCCGTACCAATAACTGCACCGGCTTTTTCGGCATCGGATGTGGCATTATTTATTATTTCACTAGTGCCTCCTAGTCCAACTAAAAGCGTATAGATCATAAAAATATTAAATAATATAAAAACCCACTTAATGACCCGTCCAAAAAATGAACGCTTAAGTTTTTGCAGTTGTTTACCACAAGCAGGGCAATACAATGCTGAATCGCTCACCTCTTTCTGGCATTCAGGACATTTGATTAATGCCATGTAATCCGCCTCCTTTGGATTAATACGAGTTGATATTTGTGACAAAACATTTTGATTTTATCAGATTTATTTTTATTGATAAGTGTCAATTTATTAGCTGGTATATAGAGTGAGGCATATAGAAGGGCTGGTCTGTATCAGTATGTGATGCAAAAATCCCACAGTTTCATGGAATTTTTGCATTTAGAGCTGTGAGATAGGGTGCCTTATCGACCTTACCCTAGCAACCGATTGACGGGGGATTACTCCCCCGTCGCGGTTTCCTTACTGCTTACACTGTAAGAACGCCGCAAACTCCGCTCCCCAGAAGCTCATCCGTATTTCACACAGCGAACCGTGTAGCATCCAGATGATGAGGATTGCCGTCACGCAGAATGTGATGGCCATAAGCGATTTTTGCGACATAGCGCTTGCTCCTTTTTTGGGGAGGCGCTAACCTATCACTTGCTAAGGTTAGATGGTCAGGGCCTCGGTTAAACAGAAATGTTTTCCGGGGCCTTTCCACATCTGGCCTTCGGGCATTCCCTCCGACCATCAGCCGAAAGGCACCCGCGCGTAATCTATCGCTTTTTTGTTACTCCGGCAATTCTGCCTGTTAATTCTGAGGTAAAGGCAAACTCATCTGATTGTTTCCCCTGTGTGAAGCTGGCAGCTCATGCCACGGGATACCTTCTGAAGAGTGAACGCCGGAGGCGTGTTTCGATGTGAATTTATGGAAAGCTTCCAGTGTTGAGAAGCATACGCCGCATTCCAGATTGTTACACTGGTAATACTTTTGCCGCACGGTGTTTGAATCATTTTCCGGACGACTGGTGCGGATACGGGCAGATGCGCCACAAAGCGGACAACGGAACATAGCGACCTCCCTTAACGTGGTGCTGCCGCTATTCTAAGTTGCTCACTCTGTTTCCGCTATCCATTCCGGGATTTTTGCCTCAAGCTCAAGCTGCGTGGTAAAGCCGCTGTTATCAATGGTGTGCTCGGCTTTTGCAATAATCCAGTCCTGATTATCAATCTCGCTTTTAAATCCTGTTACCGTGCCATGCATTTCGGGGTAGAGTTCTGCGCGTCCACGTGCCAGTGTGATGGAGAATGATGCGGCTCCGCGTTGTAGCTGCTGCCACTTTGCCGCCGCTGCGCGTCTTGCTGCCTGCTCGTTCTGATAAGTCTTGCGTAACACAAACACATTGCCTTCTGCGCCTTCCATATAATCACCTTCACGGCTGCTGCTTTTCTCTTTTTTGGGTTTTGGCGGTTTGCGGCGTTTCACGCTGACTTTTTTCTTTTTCCCGTAATTAAGATCAAGCCAGTAGGCGCGTACCCCCGTATACGCCTCGCGGTCAGCAATGCGGAACTGATGGCGATCGCTGCTGCTGCGTGTGATGGCGAACGATGGCAACGGCTGGCCCTGTGCGTTCACGCCACCGCCGGGCATGATGAATAACAGATTACCTCTTTTTACCGTGGTGATTGCACCCAACATTTCCGCCATGCGCGTAAGGAAGGACATGTCGCTTTCTTCGGTCTGGTCGGCGTGGTCGATTTCGATATCCATCAGCATTTCGCTGATTTGCGGTTTCAGACCATACCGATGAGCGATGGCGGATACCACGCGCTCAACGGTCACATCATGCCAGGACACCTCACGTTTAACGTTAAATTCATCCCGAAAATCTGCGCTTCTGGCTGAAACCGTCAGCCTGTCCGGCGGTCCTTCGTGAGCGATTTCATCAACAATGTAAGTGCCTTTTTCTGTCAGCGGTTCTCCTTTCCAGCCAATGAGAACCGTCAGGCGCGCGCCCCGTGGCGGTAGCTGCAACTGACCATCTGCATCATCCATCGTGATGGTGAGCTGGTCCGCCTCAAATCCCCGGTTGTCGGTCAGTGACAGGCTCATCAGGCGCTCTGCCACGCCTGACAGCGTTTTACCCTCCGCGAGAATATCAAAATCCGGCATTTTCACGGGGTCTGTGCCCTGACTGAGCAATTGCATGGTGGTGTCGGTCATCTGTTCCCTCCCTGTGCGGCATGGTCGCATGTGCGTGCGGAGGGGGTTACTGCTTTTTGTTGTCGCCGGGTCGGGAGAACGGCGCAGGGGTGAGATTACGCGCGTGGTAGGTGATGATTGTTGCTGAATCATTTAACGGATACAAGGGGCTGAAGCTATGAGTGAAACTCGTTTTCATGGTGCCCGTGTTACGGAAAATACCGACCTGGTAACAGCGATTAACGATGTTGATTCCAGCGTTATCGGTATCGTGGCAACGGCGGATGATGCGGACGCGGAGCTGTTCCCGCTGAACAAGCCCACACTGCTGACCCGCGTCAATGACGTGCTGGGAAAATGCGGAACAACGGGGACGCTTTATCGTGCGCTTAAGGCCATCGCAGACCAGGTGAGCACAAAGGTGATCGTCGTTCGCGTGGCTGAACACAAAGAAGAAGACGGAAAGACGCAGGATCAACTGGTTATCGGTGGTTCTGAGGATGACGGCAGCTATACGGGGATGTATGCGCTGCTTGTTGCAGAGCAGGATGAAAGCATCGGATACCGTCCGCGTATTCTGGCCGCGCCGGAGCTGGACACGGAGGCGGTAACAAAATCCCTGTGCGTGATTGCGGGTAAACTGCGCGCGTTTGTGTATGCCACATGTCATGGTTGTAACACGATGGCTGAGGCGATTACCTACCGCCAGAAATTCAACGAACGTGAGGTGATGCTCTTATGGCCTGACTTCATCGCCTACAACCCGAAAAGTGGCAAAAACGAAACGTTCCCCGCGCCTGCTTATGCGTGCGGCCTTCGTGCGTACATTGACCATGAGCAGGGCTGGCACAAATCGCTGTCCAACGTTCCGGTTAAAAATGTGCTGGGAATGTCCAGGCATGTGTTCTGGTCGTTGCAGGCCGAAGACAGTGATGCCAACAGCCTCAATAACAAAGAAATCACGACCATTATTCGTCGCAACGGGCTCCGCTTCTGGGGCAACCGCACACCGGAAACGAACGCCTACATCTTTGAGGTGTATACCCGAACCGCACAGGTGCTGGCTGATTCAATTGCGGAAGCGCAGTTTGAAACCATCGACAGTCCACTGACGCCTGCGAACGTGAAGGATGTTATCAGTGCCATCAGGGCAAAACTGGATTCGCTGGTTACTGCCGGGAAACTGATTGGTGCGGAGTGCTGGTATGACGTGGTGGATAACGGCACCACGAATTTACGTCAGGGACGTGTGCGTATTCGCTACAAATATACGCCCGTTCCGCCACTGGAAGACATGGAGCTTTACCAGACGTTTACTGATGAATTCTTTGGTCCCGCATTTGCGGTGCTGGGAGGTGCCTGATGGCTGTACCAAAACATCTTCGCTTTTTTACGTTGTTTGTGGATGGTGAAAACGAAGTGGGTAAAGTGACATCCGTCACGCCGCCCAAACTGACGCGCAAAACCGACAGCTATCGTGGTGGTGGCATGATGGGGGCGGTAAGTATTGATCTCGGTCTGGACGACTCCGCGCTTGATGCGAGTTTTGTTATGGGGGGAGCTGTTCGTGCGCTGTTCCTTAAATATGGCGGCACGATTGACGGCACGCTGCTGCGTTTTGCGGGTGAATACTACACCGATGCAGAAAGCGATCTGTATGAAATCGAGATGCGCGGGCGTGTGACGGAAATTGATATGGGGGAAGCCAAACAGGGCGAAGCCACATCACACACTTACGCTGTCAAAAACACCTACTACAAGCTGAGCGTTAACGATCGCCCGCTGTGGGAAATCGACCTGTTGAACCACATCTACCGGAAGGACGGCAAGGACATTGTGCCTGACCGTATCCGTTCCGCGCTTGGGCTTGGCTGATAAGTAATATGCAGGCGGCGCAGTGCGTCGCCTCTGACTGAAAAGGAGACAACTGATGAAAGACATCGATACTGAAACCCGGAATAACACCGTGGCGGATGATGTGACGGCAGGTGAGGATATGGCTGTCGAACGTGGCGTAAAACTGACCCGACCAATTGAGCGTGGTGGCGAAAAAATCACGTATGTGGAGATCACCGGGGCTATTGAGCAGGCTGGATCCCTGCGTGGTCTGTCGCTGTCTGATGTGCTGAATCTGAAAGCGGATACCATGTTCACGCTGTTGCCTCGCGTGACCTCGCCACGACTGGATGAAGTGATGATTAAAAAAATGTCGTCACGCGATTTTATTCAGTTGTGCGCTGTGGCTGTAAATTTTATGAGCGAGCCAGACTCTGGCGCGAAGAGCGTGCAGGAGACGGCAGCGTAATCACCCTGGTGTGCTTTGAGCACATCGAAGATCTGGTGGCGGATATTGCCGCTATTTTTAACTGGTCGCCCGCCGAAATCTTCATGATGACGCCCGGCGAAGTGGTTAGCTGGCGCGAGCGGGCGGCACTTCGCAGCGGGAATGCAGATAATGAAGACTCTTGATATCCGGGTCGCTTTCAGCGCCGTTGACAGGCTGACCCGGCCTGCCGAAAACGCCCGCCGCCTGATGGGGCAGTTTGGTGACTCCATCCAGCGAACTCAGGGGGCGATCAAAAATCTCGAGCGTCAGGCGCGTTCATTTGAGCGCGCCCGTGACGCTGTCAGTAAAGCGGATGCTGGCATATTGAAAGCACGACGCCAGCTTAACGCCCTTAATCAGTTACAACGCACGGGTACAGTGCTCAGCGAAAAACAACAAAAGCTGATGCAGCAGTTAAGCACCCGGCTTGAACGCCTGAATGAATCGCGCACACGGGAAATTCAGAAAATGCGGGAACTTGGCGGAGAGCTGAAACGCCACGGCATTTCCCTGACAGGCAGCGATAACACCATCCAGCAGGCCATCAGACGCACCGAACAGTATAACAACCAGCTTGAACGCGAACGGCAGGCGCTTGCGCGTGTAACGCGGGCGCGTGAGCGGTATTCGCGCGCGCAGGAAACAGCGGGAAAACTGAAAACAGGTGGTGCGCTGGCAATTGGTGCGGCAGCGGCGGGCGGCTATGCTGCCGGGCGTTTTTTGCAGCCTGCGATCGGGTTCGGCAAAGAGATGTCCCGCGTTCAGGCACTGACGCGAATCGACCAGAACAGCCCGCAGTTTAAGGCGATGCGTGAGCAGGCGTTAAAACTTGGCTCTGAAACGCAGTTCACCGCAGGCGATGCCGCCAGTGGACAGGCATTTCTTGCAATGGCTGGCTTCACTCCGCAGGCCATTCAGGCTGCGCTTCCCGGCGTGCTGAGCATGGCAACGGCTGGCGGTATGGATCTCGGCGAGACGGCAGATATTGGCTCAAATATCCTGACGCAGTTCGGCCTTTCTGCTGACCAGATGGACCGGGTCGGTGACACACTCACCGCAGCGTTTACCCGTACCAACACTGACCTTCGCGCACTGGGCGAAACCATGAAATATGCAGGTCCGGTGGCGGGCAAGCTGGGAATATCGCTGGAGCAGGCCGCAGCGATGGCGGGCGTGCTGGCGAATATGGGTATCAGGGGAAGTGATGCCGGGACGGCAATGCGTGCCAGCCTGGCTCGTCTGGCATCACCGCCAAAGGCGGCAGCAGAGGCGCTGAAAGAGCTGGGCGTGTCTGTCTCGGATGCCGGGGGCAAAATGCGCCCGATGGAGGATGTGCTGGCCGACCTTTATAAAGCCACCCGCAAATACGGGGAAGTTGACCGGGTATCGTTCTTTAAGGACATTGCCGGAGAAGAGGCTTTCACATCGTTTATGGCGCTCGTTGATGCAGCGGGTGACGGTTCCTTACCCAAACTGAGAAAAGAACTTGAAGGCGCGCGCGGTGAGGCTGAACGCACAGCAAAGGTTATGGCCAACAACCTTGACGGCGATCTGAAATCACTCGGCAGTGCATGGGAAGGGGTGCGCATCCGCATTGCAGATCTGATTGACGGTCCGCTGCGTTCTGTCACGCAGTGGCTCACGCGGGTGGTATCAAGGGTGACGGCGCTGGCGCAGGCCCATCCGGCACTGACGCGCCAGCTACTGATAGCAGGCGGTGCGTTGCTGGCAATGACTGCAACGGTTGGCTCGTTGTCGCTGGCTATTGGTGTGCTTGCTGGTCCGCTGGCAAAACTGCGTCTTGGTTTTTCTCTCCTGACCGGATCAATGAATGCTGTCATGGTCCTGCCAGCGCTGTGGGGAATGGTGACGGGTTCCGTTTCTTTACTGGGAGGCGCTATCGGGGCGCTGTTCAGTCCGGTTGGTCTTATCGTGGCTGCGCTTGCCGGAGCTGCCGTTCTTATCTGGAAATACTGGGATCCCATCAGGGCATTTTTTGCCGGGGTGTTCAGCGGGATTATGGAAAGGCTGACCCCGCTGCGCGAAACCTTTGAACGGTTTGGTCCTGTTTTTGACGCAGTCGGAAGCGGGATCAGCCAGGTGTTTAACTGGTTTAAATCGCTGCTGTCACCGATGGAGTCCAGCAAGGAAACGCTGGATAAATGTACCAGTGCTGGCGAGATATTCGGTAACGTTCTTGGCGGTGCGTTACAGCTTGTTCTGACACCTGCAAAAATGCTACTGGATACGCTGGCGTGGATACTTGAAAAACTTGGCGTCCTTCCGGATGAAGCGGAAAAGGCGCGCAAGAAAATCGAAGACGCACAGCGTGCGGCCATTCTTCAGGACAAGGTTGCCTTGCTTCAGGGGGACCTGGCGAAAATCAATCCGCCGAAGCCTGTGGAAAATGGCAATGGCACCGGAGGTGATAAACCCAAAGACAACAAACCGCTCACAGACAGCAATACCGGGACGCTACGCAGACTCAGCAAAATTGCTGATAACACAGGTAAGCTGGTTGATGAGACGAAAAAACGCATTGGCCCCGGCGATATTGTCTTTAAGAACCTGCCCCGCGCACTGGCTGTTCGTGGGGAGTGGCAGGAGCGGAAGATTGCGCAGGTCAGTAAGCCTGCCCCCGCAATTAATATCACACCCGTGGTCCCGGCTCCGCTGCCTCCGGCGCTGGTCCCTGTTGTTGCGGCCAGCTCCCGCCCGGTGGCGGAGGCCATACGATCGCCAGTGGCATCAGTTCCTGCAGCTTCCCGTAATCGGGAGCCGGTTGCCTCCGGATTTGGCGGTGAAATTCATGTTCATCTGCATAACGTTGTTACGCAGAATCCCCGCGAACTTGCGAAACTGGTCGGTGAAATGGTCAGGGCAGAAATGGAACGGCGCGCCCGTGCCGGGCGTGGCAGTTTTTACGATAAAGATTGAGGAGTCATGGCCATGATGATGATCTACGGCATGTTTGTTTTTGAGCTGCGCACGCTGCCGCATCAGCAGTTACAGCAAAACAAAAGCTGGCGGCATGTGAAAAATGAACGCGTTAACCGTTCAGCAAGCTGGCAGTATATCGGTGCAGGAGATGATCGCATCGTTCTTTCTGGTGTGCTTTATCCTGAAATTACAGGTGGCGAAGTATCGCTGTCGCTGCTGACCACGCAGGCGTATACAGGACGACCCTGGCCTCTGATTGATGGCGTCGGGCAGATTTACGGCATGTATGTGCTGACTGAAACGAATACGACCCGTTCCGAGTTTGATCGCTACGGTAAGGCGAAAAAGATAGAATTTTCACTGACCCTTGAACGCTGTGATGAGGATTTGCGGGAGCGCCTGCAATCCTCATCGTTCAGTGATATGCTATCCGGCTTCAAAGATAAGGTGACATCATCTCTTAACAGCGCGGCCAGTTCAGTTAAAGGGCTGTTCTGATTTAACACAAAAACCGCTAATGGTCAGATTAGCGGTTTTCATTTTCCTGAGTCTGCCCGGTTGTTTCTTCAGTCTGTATATCGCCTACAGGGTGATAACGATAAATCGTCGATGTGCCAATGCCGTAAATTATTGCCAGTTGTTTTCTGTCGTGCCCGTTTTTGATTAGCCTTGCTATTTGCTCATGCTGTTCTTTTGTCAGCTTCGGTCGACGTCCGCCTGTGCGCCCCCTTGCGCGCGCTGCCGCCAGCCCGGCCAGTGTACGTTCAACAATTAATTCACGTTCCATTTCAGCCAGGGCACCCATCACGTGGAAGAAAAAACGCCCCATTGGAGAAGATGTGTCTATGCTGTCGGTCAGACTGCGAAAATTAATCCCTCGCTCCCGTAGTTCCCCGACGAGAGAAATCAGATGTTTCATGCTTCGCCCGAGGCGATCCAGTTTCCAGACAACCAGCGTGTCACCTTTTTGAAGGCGCTTTAAAGCGCGTTTTAATCCCGGTCGGTCTGTCTTTGTCCCGCTTAATTTATCTTCAAATATTTGTTCACATCCTGCACAAACAAGAGCGTTTCGTTGCAGGTCTGTATTCTGGTCATTTGTTGATACCCTTACATAGCCAATCAGCACACTGAATCTCCCGTCCAAAAGCGCAAATCATGCCATGCAGGCCAGAAACGGCCATTATTTAAAACCTCGGTTTACAGGAAACGGTAAACAGGGCTGGTAACGCCGTGCAAAAAAATGGCGATACCTTGTCCGGTGGGCTTACTTTTGAAAATGACTCAATCCTTGCCTGGATTCGAAATACTGACTGGGCGAAGATTGGATTTAAAAATGATGCTGATGGTGACACTGATTCATACATGTGGTTTGAAACAGGCGACAACGGCAATGAATATTTCAAATGGAGAAGCCGCCAGAGCACCACAACAAAAGACCTGATGACGCTGAAATGGGATGCACTAAATATTCTGGTAAATGCCGTCATTAATGGCAGTCTTGGAGTTGGTACGACGAATGCGTTAGGTGGTAGCTCTATTGTTCTTGGTGATAATGACACCGGATTCAAACAGAATGGTGATGGTATTCTGGATGTTTACGCTAATAGTCAGCGAGTATTCCGCTTTCAGAATGGAGTTGCTATTGCTTTTAAAAACATTCAGGCAGGTGATAGTAAAAAGTTCTCGCTATCCAGCTCCAACACCTCCACAAAGAATGCAACGTTTAATTTATGGGGTGCTTCAACCCGTCCAGTAGTTGCAGAGTTAGGCGATGAGGCAGGATGGCATTTCTATAGCCAGCGAAATACAGATAACTCGGTAATATTTTCTGTTAACGGTCAGATACAGCCCAGCAACTGGGGGAATTTTGATTCACGCTATGTAAAAGATGTTCGCCTGGGTACGCGTGTTGTTCAATTGATGGCGCGTGGTGGTCGTTATGAAAAAGCCGGACACGCAATTACCGGATTAAGAATCATTGGTGAAGTAGATGGCGATGATGAAGCCATCTTCAGACCAATACAAAAATACATCAATGGCACATGGTATAACGTCGCACAGGTGTAAATTATGCAGCATTTAAAAAATATTAAGTCCGGAAATCCAAAAACAAAAGAACAATATCAGCTAACAAAGAATTTTGATGTTATCTGGTTATGGTCCGAAGACGGGAAAAACTGGTACGAGGAATTAAAGAACTTTCAGGAAGACACAATAAAAATTCTTTATGACGAGAATAATATTATTGTCGCCATCACCAAAGATGCCTCCACGCTTAACCCTGAAGGCTATAGCGTCGTTGAAGTTCCTGATATAACAGCCAATCGTCGTGCCGATGATTCAGGGAAGTGGATGTTTAAGGACGGAACTGTGTTTAAGCGGATTTATACAGCAGACGAACAGCAACAACAGGCCGAATCACAAAAGGTCGCGTTGCTTTCTGAAGCTGAAAGCGTTATTCAGCCACTGGAACGCGCTGTCAGGCTGAATATGGCGACGGATGAGGAACGCACACGACTGGAGTCATGGGAACGCTACAGCGTTCTGGTCAGCCGTGTGGATACAGCAAATCCCGAATGGCCACAAAAGCCTGAGTAAAAATTAAGGCCCGATAGCGGGCCTTGTTTCATTCTGGTTGTTCTGGAAACGTTACTGGCAGGCTGGAGGTGTCTGTGGATTCGACCTTCTGCGCATAGAGCATCCACTCGGTTAATTTTTGTTTATTCTCGTTGGAAATGATACCCAGCCGTAGCTGTGAGTCCCATAGCTGGGTTTTATCCCTGACAAGTTGCAATAGGCTTTGCTTTTCATTCTCTGCCTGCTGCCTCTGTTCCTCCTCGGTATAAGTTCGCTTTATCACTACGCCATCTTTGAACATCCATTTACCCGAAATATCAGCCCGGCGATTTGCTGTAATATCAGGAACCTCAACGACGCTTGCGCCTTCTGGATTAATTGCTGAAACATCCTTTTCAATACAAATAATAACGTCGTTGTGGTCATAGACCATTTTCAACGTATCAGGCTGAAAGTTCTTTTGTTCCTCATACCAGTTTTTCCCATCCTCTGTATAAAGCCATTTGATGTTAAATTGCTTTGTTAGCTGGTATTGCTCTTTTGTTTTAGGGTTGCCAGCAGTAATATTTTTTAAGTGCATCATAATTAAATACTCCCCGCGTTATACCACGTTCCATTAATGCAATACTGAATTGGCCTTGCCTGAGTTGTATCAATTAATTCATCACGGTTTCCGTTAACTGAACCCGTAACGACATAACCTGACCTGTCAGACCAGCCGGGACCATTCCATGTCTGAACAGATGACAGACCGCCAAGGCGAATACCTGTAATAAACCTTGAGTTACATTCTGCCTGCGTATATGCACCAACATCTCCCGCTGATGGTTTTCGTGTCGTGGTATAGAAATCTGACCAACCTAATTCAAACCCATAACCATCACGAGCTGACCTGTAGGAAATGCCACCATTTTTATAATTCACACGGAATTGTACGGCAGGACAGCTACCAGCATTTATATTAAAGTGAAGAATTAATGCAGATGCACCACCAATCAGGGCGTTATATGCACCACTATCCCAATTCCATCCAACGGATGTATCACCATTAACAGTATTACCTGTTTGTCGGAGTGCAAATGCATTGACATTTTTGGCACTAATTGAAATATCGCTAGAACCATCAAAACCAACTCCAGCAATTTTTCGTGCTGTTTTCAGCTTTGTTGCAGTAGCGGCATTGCCGGACAGTTCCCCAGAAAGGCCACCGCTGAATGTTTGTCGATTAGTCCAGGTATTCGCTGTACTGAGTAACGGTATTTTCTCCCCGCTTGTGCCGAGTTCTCGTAAACCGAGGTATTCGATAACGGCGGCAACGGTCGATTTCGCAAGAATATCCCGCCCGACTTTTGTCAGAGTTGCCAGGCTGGCGACATCATTCCCCGTAAAATACGGAAACCTGTCTGCCGCAGTAGCAAGCCCGGCCAGCGCCGTCAGGGTGGCATCTTTCGGTTGCTTACCCGCAAGCGCGTTAGTCATGGTGGTCGCAAAATTCGGGTCGTTGCCCAACGCCGCCGCCAGCTCGTTCAGCGTGTTCAGTGCATCAGGTGACGAATCTACAAGGGCGGCAATCGCAGCCATAACGAAAGCCGTGTTTGCGATTTGGGTATTATTCGTTCCCTGTCGCGCAGTTGGTGTTGTTGGCGTTCCGGTCAGCGCAGGACTGTTTAAGGGCGCTTTCTTGTTCGTTTCATCCATTACCGCCTTAACCGCTTTCGATGTCGCGGCCAGTGTTTCAGACGTGCTGTTGGTGGCACTACTGAGCTGGACTATCCCTTTTTGTGCCGTCGTGGCGTCCTGAGCGGTATATTTTGCGTTAGCAAGGTCATACGCGGCCTTTACTGCTTTCGGCGTTGCAGCCTGCGTTTCAGACACGCTGTTAGTGGCGCTACTGAGTTGAACAAAGCCTTTTGCGGTCAGCGAGGCGTCCGGGTGACGTCGTGACTGTTCATGCTCTTTCAGTTTGTCATCCACGTAATCCACTGTGGCCATCACCATGGTGTTATCCACGGTAAGCGCCACGGTGGCTGTGCTGGATACGGTCAGAATGGTGCGAAATGTTTGTGCACGTCCGGACCCTTCGGCAACGGTTGGCTTGTAACTTTCGGCAGTATTGCCCACCGCGATTAAATCGCCGTGCTCATCAAACACACCAATTTCCCGGATCCAGAATCCGCCCGTTTCAGGAGGAATAACCAGCTCCGCAATAATGCGGTTCTGATGTGTTGCGTCCAGGATGACGCGATTAACAGTATGTCGCCACACCTCATGCACCAGACGGGTCTGCTTACTGTCTGGTGTGGGCAACGTGCCGCCACCGTCGCCCACGGCCATATGAGTCAGGCGGACAGGCTTACCATCTGGCGCGGCTGCCTGCGCTAATTTTTTTGCACCCGTATCGGTGATAACGGTTTTAAATTTTCGTGTTGTGGTACTCATGCTTAATCGCCTGGATAAATGGTAATAACTTCACCGTCATAAGTTGCCGCCGCTGCGAAAATATCCCCTGGAATTTCCTGAATGATATTCAGCCCTGTCATGTGGCGGCTGACCGGGCGGGCATCAGCAATCAACCGCTCCATTTCCAGATACATTTCCTCCGTCACGCCACTGTCCAGTGTGCCGACTTCAACGGTAAATGTTCCCGGTTCTCCGCCGAACTCCCACCACTCAGACACGCGAATGAGGTATCCCAGCGGTTCAATGGCCCTGCGCAGTGCGCTGATGGTCCCTTTGTGTCGGTGTATCAGCCATGCATCACGAATAACCTGTCGCTTTGTCTCTTCCGGCCAGTTGCGATCCCAGCGGTCAACGGAAAATGCCCAGGCGAGATAAGGCAGCAGATGCACCGGGCAGGTATCCGGCGACCACAGTGTGTTGAGGTCTACCGGAATGTCTGTAATGCGTGTTCCGATGGCTTCGGCACAACGCATGAAATTGCTGGCTGATGGTGGTAACAACGAATTACTCATTGCGCCCACCTTCGCTGATGGTGAATGACTCACAGCGCGCCGCCTGTATGTCGCTGATGGCCATATTCTGTGTGGGTTCGATTATCTCCACGCGTTGCACACCGTGCACATGCAGTGCGGCAGCAATGGCGGACAACGCCACGTCCTGACCGATAAGCCCCTGCTCAGCCAGCCACTTCCTGAACGACGATTCAGCCGCAGCCAGAATAGGTTCGGATTCCGGGCCGGGATAAAAGTACAGTTTTGCATTCAGCCGCCATGTCACGATTCTGGCACTCTGTACGGTCAGGCGGTCGGCCACCGGGCGGGCATCCTCTGCATTCAGAACGGCGCTAACGGTATTAAGCAACGCCTCCGTTGCTGTGCCGTCGCCTTCAGTGGACAGGATGGAAACCGTCACATTTGCCGGAGACGGACTGATAGCCCGCGCATCACGCACCAGACCGCTGGCGCTGCGGGCAAAATACTCGTATGCACCTGACGGGCCAGCAACACTCAGGCCGTCGTACGCCCGCTGCGCCCGCAGTCTCAGCGAGGTGTCGCTCTCCATCACCGCGTCGGTGGTATCCGTTGCCGGAGTGATAACCAGGCGCTTTGTGTTCATATTGCCCGCGAGGTTGTCCAGGTCTGTCCCGGCGCTGTGGCTTAACATGCAGGCGCGTGCACCCTCATTGACCCGCTGGCGTAACAGCATTTCACGAAACGCTGTTGTCTGGGCGATAACGTTCAGTGGTTCCGATTCCAGCTCCAGCGCGGCGGAGACGGCTTCACGCTGTTCGGCGGGATAAGCCGCAATCATCATGGCCTTTGTGTCAGCCAGAATTGCCTCAAAGTCAGGCTCCGCGATGATGGCGGGTTCCGGTAACTGGGAAAGGTCAACGGCAGGCATGATTTACTCCCTCAGCGTGATGGTTAATTCAACATTCTGCATGGTCTGCATGACAGTGCCCGACAGAGTCACCCCGGCGCGGCCTCCTGCCTTCCAGACAACGTCGATGGCATCCAGGGCAATGCGGGGTTCCCATCGTGTCAGCGCAATCACGGCAGCACTCATGCATTGCAGACGCGTGGTGTTATTCATGGGTTCGTCAATCAAATCAGGCACAAGGCTGCCATATTCCCGTCGCATAACCCGGCTTGCCAGCGGGGTGGTCAGGATGTCCCTGACTGACTGTTTCAGGTGCTCCATATCGTTCAGGTTTCCCGTCCCGTCCGGATTCATTCCTGTGTAGCGGGTTGTCACTGCGGGCCTCCTGTCGAATCGCTGCCGCCTTTCACGCCACCGTGTTTATGCGTATGCACGGTAATGCCGTTTGAGGTGAAATTGCCGCCGCTGTGCGTGATATTGCCGCTCATCTTTCCTCCTTTTGTGACGTCAAGCGTCGCCGTTCTCAGAAGGTTTGTGCATTCCACGACGGGCGTATCCAGTTTCACGCTGACGGATGCCTGCAAAGTGGCCGTTTTCATGCCGCTGGCGCTCAGTGCGCCTGCGTCCGCGTCGTAGCGGAACACCGCGCCATCCGGCGCGCTGACCACGATTTCTTTCAGGCTTTTGCCGGGGGCCGGAATGGTATCACTCCACAGACTGCCGATTATCATGGCGGTTTCCGGGTTGCCGCCGATGCAGGCAATTGCCACCTGTTCGCCTGGTGATGGCGGCAGCCACACATTGAAGGCTCCCGCGCGCGTGGTGTTCCAGCGCAACCAGCCTGTTTCCAGTTCGCCGCTGCGAACGCGCACGCACCAGGATTCCTCATCAACTTCAGAGATGATCCCGGTGCGGATGATGTTGCTCAGCAGTCGCATGAGTTCTGCGCTCACCGTACAGCCTCCGCAATCCGGCCCAGCACCGTGTTATAAATCAGGCGCTCATCTGCCTGGCTGATACCCAACAGCTCACGTACCGGGTAATCGGTGAAAATGCCCGGCGCAACCTGATCGCGCTCACCGAACTGATGAACGCGTGCAATACGTGCGGCCACGCCGCTGTAACCCACCGTCACACCGGAAGTATCCGCACGGGCTTTCAGGTAGCGGGCGGTGCGCAGTTTTACGAACATGGGGACGCGCTTTGTGCTGTCCTGGTTGATGCGCCGGGTGCGTATTTCCAGAAAACGGTCGATGTCATCCCGGTAAAACGTGCGGATATTGTTTTTATCCTCATCCCACCCGGTAATGGTTCGCCCGTATTTCCCCGTGTCGTGATGCCAGTTTTTCAGCGTGCGTGCTTCGTTATTCCAGATAAAGCGAATGCGTTCCTGTATCCGGGTTACGCGGCGTCTGCGTGGTGTCCACGCGGTCCCGTCCGGCGCTTTCTGTGACCGGATACGCGCCTGCTGGGCGCGGCGTAAATCCTGTGCCAGCTTTCTGGCGATGTTATTAATGGCCTGCTGATTCAGGCTGTCGCGGATGGCCTCAAAGGTTTCATCCACACGGGTGAATGCCTTATCCATCGCTTTCACCCCACGTCACATCCTGGAATACATGCGACCAGTCGCCTTCGGAAGAGGGCAGGCGGGGTTTTGGCTCCGGCAGGTGTTCTGCCTGCGGTGTGCCCTGACTGCTGCGCGTGATGCGAACGCGTTCCCGCAGGGGGAGCGTAAACAGGAGATCGGCGCTGTCATCGTCATTGATAACGGCGGAGAATTTGATGTCCTGATTACGCTCAGGGTTGAGCAACAACTGTGGCTGATTTTCGGATAACCACGCCAGCAGCGGCAGCGTGAGGTCATCCAGCTCCCCGGCGTAATCCATGACAAACATCACCATCTGATAGCGGTAAACAAACGATGGGGTTTCTCCTGTCGTTTCAATGTTGCCGCTCTCCACGAAAATGGTGAATTTTTCCGGGTTGGCCTGACACCATCGGCATGAACGGGTCATGGCTTCACGCAGGGAATCAGTTTTCAGCATGGTTGTTATCCTCGTTGTTCAGTCGTTGCAGCCTGCGCTGTTCCAGTAATTCAATGGCCCGTTTATCCGCGTTACAGGTTTCCAGTGCATCCAGAAGGCGGTCGCCCCATATACCGAGATTTCCCCATGTGGGAGTATCAGGGAAGGGGGGAGGCGTTACCGGTATGGTCAGCGTCTGTGGTATAAGCCGGACTGACGGCGCTGGCAGTGGCGCGTTCTGCGTGCCTGCGCAACCTGTCAGTAAAACGAGCGTCAGGCAAAGCGTGGGCGCATTCATCTTTTGCAATATCGTTACGTAGCTGTTCACGTCTGGCCTCTCCGTCCTGATTGCGTTGCTGATTTTCCGTGCGGAGTTGTGCCAGCACCTGCTGCATATCCTGTACCCCGGCGCTGATGATATTCAGGGTGTCGACGGTACTTTTCAGGGTGCTGGCCTGCGCTTCGTTTCTGGCGTTCTCCCGGCCCAGCGACCACGACAGACGCACGGATGCTCCCCATACGGCAATCAGAAGAAAAGCGACGCCCGGAGAAGTCCATAACCTCATACCGCCACGCGTTCCTTTATCCAGCCGTAGACAAACGACTCGTTGGCTTCGCGTTTTTCTGCCAGCTCCAGATAGCGTTCACCCTGTGTACAGTTCAGTGCAGCTAACATCACCATCTCGCCGTCCCGACCGCGTTTTTCCAGATATGCACGCAATGCGTTAATCGTGCGTGGGCCAGTGCGTCCGTCCGTGTCCATATCGGGATACAGTTTCCCGCCCTGATTGAATGCGTTCAGCCAGCGCTGAAGCATTCTGGTTGCCACAGACGGTCCCATATTTACTCCGGTGTCACACAGTTCTGCGGCAATATCCGGGGACAGCTTCGCTATCTGATCAAAACGCGGTCCGTACCAGTAATCAGCTTCAAGGATTTCCAGTGCCTGTCCGCGCGTTAAATCACGCATATCGCCACGGTATCCGTGCGCCCGTGCCACCTTTTCAGTGATGCCCCATTTTGTCGGACCGCCTCTGTCATCCGGGTGATTGACGTAGCCGCCTTCTTTGCCAAGAACGGCATCAAAAATTTCGTCTTTCGATTTCATTTCGTCACCTCTGTGAATGATTTTTATGGTGATTACCGGCTTTAAGCCTGCGACTTATTCATCTCCCTTTTGGGTTATGCGGTTAAAGGCGGCAATGATCTTGTCGCGTGCTTTTTCTGCGCCCATAAAACCGATAGATGCGCCGAAAAACGTCACGGCATCTTCAGGAACTCCGAAGAAGCGCAACGACCCGGCCACGGCCATGGCAAGAACGCCGCACGCCAGCGATCCCGTTACGGTCTGAACCAGCGTTCGTCCGTCATAAAGACTCATCAGCGCGGAAATGCTGACCGCCGCGCCTGCTGCATACACCGCTGGCAGGTGGTCAAAGAGCCACGCAATAACCTGCTCTGTGATCCCTGTTTGAATGGTGCTCACTACTACTCTCCCCACAACTGAATCATTTCTCGTTTCTTCTTCTCCGGCTCCGGCATCTCCACGTCCTGCCCGGCGTCCAGAAATACCTGCTGACAGAGTCCGGGGTTGGCATCCAGCACCTTTTCGGTGACGCCCTGCGTCGTGCCGTAGTACCGGAAACAGAGCGAATCCACGGTGTCGCCTTCCAGTGCCTTCACTTTCATCAGCACAACTCCGCAAAGATTCGCGGGCGGCACAGAATGTCAGAGATGGCCCAGCTCACATCGCGCCACAAATCCGATGTCTGTATATCCAGTGCGTCCGCCCGGCGGTCGCCCTTGTCCGTTGTGTCCGCATCGCGGTAACGCTCCAGAATCAGGGCGCGTGTGGCGGTATAAACAGCATTGCGCCAGTGCCAGAGATTGACGCTTTCTCCGTTAATTACGGGTGCCGGAACATCGGCCAGCGTCTGATGGCCAGCCGCCTGCTGTTCCTGCTGCCATGCTTCCAGCTCGCGGGTAACGTGTGCCACAGCCCCGGTGGCGGTATGCAGCAGGCGGGAGGTGGTCACACGTCCCGGCAGTCGTACCGCCAGACGCAGCTCACGCAGCACAATATCCGGCCAGAATGCACCCGCTGAAATACGGGTATCACCATCATCGGTATCGGTGATGTCGTCCTCTGCGGGTCTGGGGTTGGTTCTGGCAACCATACTCATGGGGTTCACTCCTGAAAAAAATCGGGCGGTGGGTGCGCGGTGTAAACGGTCACGGAGTCAGACCGGAACACCGCGTACGCCGCCCGCTGACGGGGTCAGTCGTTAACCGCGCTTCGCCTTCTGCGTCGCGGTGGTTTTTCGTGTTGCAGGCTTCCGCGTTGTCTTTTTACTTTTGCTGCTTTCGTCCTGCGCCTGCTGTGCGCTGGCGTCTTCTGGTGCGGCTGCGGAATCGGCTTTTTTCAGGGCGCGGGAAAGGGTTGCAATCTCGCGTTTCACACCTGCGTTCGGGTTCAGGTGCATCGCTTCGCGCAGCAGCTTCAGTGATAAGGCCATGTTGTCTGCATCGGTCAGACCACGACGGGCAAAGGCGCACGCCTTGCATAATTTGGCGCGTACTTCGTCCGGCATATCCTGGTCTGTGACAATCTCCCGGAGGATGTCCAGTGGTTCGATAAAGGCGGACAAATCCGCGTCGGCATCCGTCCCGGCCTGCGTCAGCACCGGGTTGCAGATTTCTTCGGTCAGCACTGTGGCAGCAGTACGGCCAAAGTTATCCGGCATGATGAGGTTGTGACGGACCACATACGCACCAATACGCAACGCCAGCGGAAGATCGCCGCAGTCAATCGCCCACACCATCAGCGTGGCAATCACTTCATCCTGCTGCCCGCCGTCAGCCTCCAGCGTTCCCTCAATCCAGCCGGAAAAATCCGGCAACAACTCTTTTTTGATGGCGGCTTTCGCGCTTCTGGCCTGTACGCCCTTAAGCCGGGCCTGTGCCAGACGCAGACGATACAGCACCTCTTCATGCGCGGTACGCGCGGCGTGGTCCACGCCTTCATTCGCCCGGCCTGCGCGCTGTGCCATCACGTTCTGCCAGTGTTGCTGTGCAGGAGTAATCATTTGTTCTCTCCGTTACTGGCGGGCATGATGCCCGCCGTGAGTTGATTAGCTGTCGGCGAACTTCAGGCCAGTGACCATCGCGCACTTGCCATAGTCTTCAACGACATAAGCGTCATTGATGGACTGGTAGGTGGCGATGCGGTTGTATTCCGGCTCGTCTTTCATCAGGCGACGCATTGAACCTTTCTGCCAGTAAATCGACAGGTTGTTGAACGAGGTGATCAGCATCGTTGCATCCGGGAAGAACGGCGCAAGGAACACGCCCAGCCCGCCAATGGTGCGCGATGACAGGATGAGCTGCCCGGCAAGTAATTCCGCATTGGGATTCTGGCCGCTGATGCTGTTCAGCACGGGCAGACGCAGCGAGTTAAACAGGTTGCGCCCCATAATCACCACAAGGTCGTCAGCTTCCTTGTGCCATTCATCCAGCAGGGATGAACGCGCGTCCTGTACCAGTGCATCAGCGTTCGCATACTTACCCGCGTGCGCCACGGTGTTGTCCATGTTGCGGGAGGTCAGCGTCACGTCATTCATAACGCGTTCGCTGGCGTCGGTTCTGATGTGCTCCAGCCATCCCACGTTAACGTCCTGAAGCAGCTTGTTGGTGCTGAAGTTGGACTCATCCGCGTGAGACGTGCCGTTGAAACCGATCATGATGCGGTCAAGCGCCACCTGTCGGGCAATCTGTGCGCTGATGCGGGACTGAAAATCAGGATGTGCCGCCCAGGCATCAAGCTGCGGATATGAAATAAACGTGTCGTAGTTCACCTGTTCGCACTGGTATTTGCGGTTTTTCAGATCAACCACGTTATTCGGGTTACGGCGTTTTGTGCCGTCATAACTGGTATTCGTGCGTGCAATTGGCCCGGTGGTGTCCAGGAGGATTTTTTCGCCTTTCTGGTCGGTCACGCCGATCACGTTAATTCTTTTCGTAAATTCGGTGCTTTCCTTTGAGGCGTTTTCAAAACGCTGCTGCACCGAGGGTTCCACGGTAAATCGCGATACCAGTGCGGAAACCGGAATATTATTAAGCGACGCCTGCTGCGCCATATAGCAACCCAGCTTGTTGCGGGTAATATCTGACATCACCAGATTCATAAAAAATTTGCTCCTTTGTCTTATCAGAAGTCAGCCAGCTGGTCGGAGGCTGCACCTGTTGTGGTGAACCGGTTCTGCGGATCGCCGTCCTGCGTGCGCAGTTTTTCCTTCAGTGCTGCCAGCTCTGTGGTCAGTGACGTAATTTTCTGGCTGTCCTGCTGATGGCGGGTTTCCAGCACATTAAAACGGTCGATAATGTCGGCCTGTGACGTTGCGACGCCTTCCACCGCTTCCTGAATACGGGAAAAACTGGCGTCATCCGCTTTGCGGCCACGGCCAATAATCCCCATTACGCGGTTAAACCACTGGGTGCCTTCTTCCTGGCGTTGTTCTGCCATTTCGATGATTTCAGACTCGATGGCTTCGGAAATGAGCGGTGCTTCACCCTGGACACTGTTGAACGTCATCACCGCCTGACGTTGCTGTGCCGTGAATTTCAGGCGCTCAGTGCCCAGGCTTGCCGGGGTGTCGGTCATCGCCAGCCCGACCAGATAGGCGCGCCCGTTAACGGAGAACTGCGGGTGCAGTTCGATACTGGAATAGATTTTCTTGCCGTCCGCGACAAGCTGCTTCATGCGCTCGGTCGGTTCGATTTCTGCATACAGCGCAGTACGTCCGGCCAGCGGACCTTCCGTAATGTCTTCCGTACTCAGTGCGGTGACATCGCCCATTGCGGAAAATTCGCTTGACGGGCATGGCGAGAGATAGTGCTCAACGTTCACGCGGGCAGCGTAAACATCCGGGTTGAAGTTCTCGGCGGCTTCACGCAGATGTACCGGGCTGATTTCGCGGCCATCAACAGTTGATCCGGAGACAGCCACGCGAAACTTTTTGCGGGATGTCTTTTTTTCATTAGCCATAGTTTTTGCCCCTCTGACTGGTTCTTCAGTCATGATGGCAAAGCGTAACAGGCTGATACAAAGGGCTTTTGTTGTAAGAAAACGGCCAGAACAGGGGGTTAAGGAGAACGGTTTCGCGCGCGGGTAATCTTCCTGTAATTACTCAGGGGGAGCAATGATTCAGGACGCTTTTGTGCGCCAGCGTGCGCGGCAACTTTACTGGCAGGGTTATCCGCCCGCAGAAATATCACGTCTGATGGGAATAAACCCGAACACGATTTATGCGTGGAAAAAACGCGACCAGTGGGATGAAACGCCACCCGTGCAGCGTGTCACGCAGTCCATCGATGCGCGCCTCATCCAGCTTACTGAAAAACAGAATAAAACAGGCGGTGACTTTAAGGAAATAGACCTGCTGACCCGGCAGCTTAAAAAGCTGCATGATGGCCAGCCGGATGTGATGGCCGCAGGAAAGAAAGGCCGGGCGAAAAAACTCAAAAATCATTTCACGCCGGAACAGATTGCCGCACTGCGGGAAAAAATCATCAGCAGGCTGGAGTGGCATCAGCGGGGCTGGTTTGACTCCCTGACACTTTGCAGGGAAGCCGGGATACGTAACAGGATGATCCTGAAATCCCGACAGATTGGGGCGACCTGGTATTTTGCACAGGAAGCTCTGCTGATGGCGCTGCGTGACGATGTGGCGCAACCTTACCAGCGTAACCAGATTTTTTTGTCTGCGTCGCGTCGTCAGGCGTTCCAGTTTAAAAGCATTATTCAGAAGGCCGCGGCTGAAGTTGATGTGGAGCTGAAAGGGGGCGATAAAATCATCCTCTCCAACGGCGCAGAGCTGCATTTTCTCGGCACTTCTGCTGCGTCGGCACAGTCCTATACGGGCAATTTTTATTTTGATGAATTTTTCTGGGTCAGTCGCTTTGCTGAACTGCGCAAGGTGGCTGGCGCTATGGCAACCCTCAGCGGACTGCGGCGCACCTACTTCTCCACGCCATCCACCGAAACGCACGAGGCATACGCCTACTGGAACGGCGACCGCTGGAACGAGAAAAAGGCCTCGCATAAACGCCAGCGTTTTTCTGTGGACTGGAAAACGCTGCATAACGGGCTTATCTGCCCTGACCGGACGTGGCGGCAAATTGTCACGCTGGAAGATGTGGTTAATCACGGCTGGAAACACACCGATATCGACGAAATTCGTGATGAAAACACCGAAGACGAGTTCCTCAATCTCTATATGTGTGAGTTTGTCCGCGAAGGGGAATCGGCATTTAACCTGAATATCCTGATTGGCTGCGGTGTTGACGGATACGACGACTGGAAAGACTGGAAACCTTTTGCTCCCCGCCCGATGGGGAATCGTCCGGTATGGATTGGGTATGACGCAAACGGCAGCAGTGGCAACGGCGACAGCGGCGCTGTGTCCGTGGTGGTTCCTCCGTCTGTTCCTGGTGGCCGTTTTCGAACGGTGGAGACGCGACGCGTTCAGGGGCTGGAGTTTGAAGAACAGGCCAGAGTCATTGAAGAGTTCACGTGTCGCTACAACGTGGAACACATCGGCATTGATGTGACGGGCGGGAACGGGGAGGCTGTTTATCAGATAGTGAAACGGTTTTTCCCTGCCGCTATTCCGTACACCTTCACGCTGTCATCAAAACGGTCGCTGGTACTGAAAATGCTGCAAATAATGCGTGCCGGGCGGTGGGAATACGATCGCGCCGAACGCGAGCTGGTCGCGGCCTTTAACGCCGTGCGTAAGGTGAAAACACCGGGCGGCTTTATCACTTACGAAACGGACCGCGCGAGGGGGATCAGCCACGGCGACCTTGCGTGGGCAACCATGCTTGCTGTCATTAACGAACCAATTGGCGGCGAAGGAGAAAACGAGCGTTTCACGGTTATGGAGTTCTGATGAGCAGAAAAAATAAAAAAGTGCGCATGAGTTCACGCATTGATCTCGCTGATGCGCTCAGGAAAGAATCGTCTCTCAGTGCATTCACATTTGATGGTCCTTATCGCCTGACCGGGCATGATTTGCTGGACAATATGTACTGTGCTGATAACGGGCGGTGGTATGAAACCCCGGTGGACTGGTACGGTCTGGCAAGAGCCGCCCGGCAAACGTCCTGGCATCAGTCTGCGCTTTACTTTAAGCGCAATGTATTGCTCGGTTGCTATATTCCGCACCCGCTGCTTTCCCGGCAGGATTTCTCGGCGCTGGCGCTGGACTGGTTTGTGTTCGGTAACGCATTCCTTGAGCTTCGGAGCAATATGCTCGGCGAACCGCTTAAATTACGGCACGCCCTGGCGAAATACATGCGACGCGGAAGTGATCTTGAATCATGGTGGTATGTGCAGGATGGCAAGGATGCGTTTCAGTTTCGCCCTGGCAAAGTGTGCCACCTGATGAATCCGGATATTAACCAGGAAATCTACGGCATGCCGGAATATCTCGGCGCATTACTCTCGGCCAGCCTGTCTCATTCGGCGGACATGTTCAGAAAACTGTACTACGACAATGGATCCCACGCCGGGTGCATTATCTACATCGGTGCAGCGCAGGTAAACCGCGAAAGCATGGACTCCCTGAAAGAAACGTTACAGGGTGCACGTGGTGGTGGTGCGTTTAAAAATGTGCTCATTCATGCGCCCAACGGGGGCAAAGAGGGGGTGCAAATTTTGCCGTTCCAGCAGATCACCGCAAAGGATGAGTTCATGAATGTTAAGGCGGCATCCCGTGATGATGTGCTGGCTGCGCACCGCGTTCCGCCGCAACTGATGGGGGCGATGCCGGGTGAAAAAAGTGCGTTTGGTGATGTGGAGAAGGCCGCGCGGGTTTACGCAATTAACGAGCTGATGCCCGTCATGGAGGCCATGAAGCACATCAATGACTGGCTTGGCGAAGAGGTGATCCGCTTTAACCCTTACGCACTGTTAGACACCCAGCCCACATCCTGACGCGCTTCGCTTGTCTGCTGCTTCGCCGGGGCATAAAAAATTTATGCCCCGACTCTCCAGCTCCTGTATCAATCAGATAATTTCACGACGCCTTCCAGTATATCGCCACCATCGACGGTCAGACTCTTACGCAATCCCACCGCGTTGACTGTATTTTCTCGCCGCCTCAGTGCGATTTTGACGGCCTTACCTTTCACCCCATCAAATCAAAAGCCCTCACGTCTTTTTCACGCTCAGCGTGAGAAATATGGACATTCTGTTGTGTCGCTGCGACATCGCTCAGGGAATGCTATTTACCTCCTGAAACGCGGGCTGTTCCCCCGTCACCTGCGCGCAGAAAAAACGCGTTTTTTTGTGCACGCACGGATCCTTGACGGATCCAGCCGCCACGCGGGCCGGAAGGGCAAAAAGTCGTTCAAAAAAATTGTGCAAATTTGTGCACTATTGTGCAGTCAGAAAATGGCCATATATTTGACATGCGGGTTAGCTTTGCGTTAATTTGGATTGACTAAAAATTTCAGTGAATCGGGCGAAGTGGATCTGTAAACACAAAATCCCGGTTAACTAAGTAACGTTAATCTAAGAACATGTTTGAAGCGGAGGGGTTAATATGAAAAAAGTGTTTGATGAATTTGATGGTTTCTAAATGCGTTAACCTCTATGAGGCGGAGAGTCTATCTCCGCCTTTTTTATGGGTGAAGGAAAGATGACTCTGGATTCAACAGCGATACAAATCATTAGTAACGTGATAGTCCTGTTTGGCGTCATAGTTGCTATCTGCACGATTATCTATAACATTCGTACAGCCAAAAAAACACAGACTGCTAATTTTTTATTTGAAAGTCGCCAGGACAAAGAATACCTGGAATCGCTACATCTTCTCAGACGCATTCATCGTTCAGGAAAATCGTTTCGTGCTTATGTCTTTCCCTGTGAAGGCGGGGTGATTACGGAAGAAGAGATGACTGAACGTCGCAAATTCCAGTACATTCTTAACTTTTATGAGAGAGTGGCCGTAAGTATCCGTGAAGGGATTTACGATGAAAGGATGATTAAGCGAACATCCTTTACAACGGTCGTTACGACTTATGATATTGCGGAACCCCTGATTAAAGCCATCAGAGAGGATACCCAATCAAAAACGGCTTACCAGGAATTTGAGTGGTTGGTGAAGAGATGGAAAGCCAGGCCACTTGAGAAAGATGTGTAGATCTTCTGATTGGTTGTATTGGAACGGGGTGCATAGTGCTTTGCACCCCGTTCTTTATGTTGTGAGATGGGATATCGGGGCGAATACGTGTTATTCGGGAAATAACGCCCGGATATTTCCGGCCATCTGACAGGTTATCTGTGCGGTTGGTGCTGGTTGTGATACGGGGCGTTCTGTCCTGGTTTGCGTCAGGGATAACGCTTCATCGTCAGCCCATGCAGCCAGTCGGTAAGCCTCTGCCGGATTCATTTTCAGAAGTGCCAGCCCTGCCAGAAAAGCCACGCGTTGGCCACTTTTGCGGGCTTCTGGTGTAAGGCTGTCCAGCCAGGCGCATGCTTCGCCTTCGTTCTTGACGGCGGCGGGCTTCAGATAGAAACTTATCCGTCTGGTTGGTGTCGTCATTGGTTTACTCCTTGTCCATTGCGTACAGCCCATTAACCAGAGCAAACTGTGGCACCCCGTCCGCGATGAAAGTCGCATTAACTCCGCAGGCTTCGCGGATAGCGGGTGCCACAATCTCCGCCCCGCCACCGACAACCATCACCCGCCCGTAACCCGAAAAACCCGCCAGCGCGCGGATCACGCGTTGTTTCAGTGTTTCTTCCTTTTCACGAATAACCGCCATCAGGCTGGCGTAATGCGCGTCATTGTGGATGTGCTGGCGCAACCAGGCTTCATCATGGCGATGTTCGATAATGGTATTGGCGATGTGGTGACTGGTACGCATACCGTTAGTGGCCATCACCGACAGTACGGCATCGGCCATCAGGGAAACGCCTACGTGTGGATCGCAAAACACCTGGCTGATACCTGCCAGTTGTCCCTGAACCTTTGCCACATCCAGCGTGGTTCCGCCCAAATCCACAATCAGCAGGGATTCAAACGGACTCATGTCAGCCAGTGCTTTAAAGCCAGCCGGAATGGATTCAGGCATAACCCGTACATTACGGATAGTGAATGCCTCACCGTTCTGGTACTCCACCGGGCGCATAACGTTCGCTTTTTTGCGGTTGATGTTGGTCATATCCGGCTGGGCGTTTGTGTCGAAATACTCGCTCAGTGGCAGGGTGACAACAACATCCACCTCCTGTGGCGTGATGCCTGATTTGACCAGCGCGTGATGAATGGCAATGACATTCACATCGCTGTACTGGTATTGCGTGTCGGTCGTCTGGACAAAGCGATCGCTGACCGGATCAAAACCATAGCGCACGCCATCAAGCATATAGTTCGCGGGCTGCGTGCCACCGAACGGCGCAGACCATTCCGACTTGAAGCTGTTCGGGCTGATGGCGTTGCGGCGTTCGCCGTTCTCAGTCCATGCCAGCTTGATGTTGGTGGAGCCGTCGTCGATACAAATTTTCATGTCGTTTTTCCTTATGTTGATTAATTAATCGTTTACGGGATTCTGAAATCCCGTTTTTGCCTGTTTTATGCGCGCTTCATATATCGCGGCGCGTTTTTTGCTCATTTACGGGATTTGTGAATCCCGTTTTTGTCTGTTTTTTGTTTCCACTGGTCAGGCCACCCCGCAGCAGGTCTGCTTTGCGGCGGGCGCGTTCAGTGGTTTCACTGATTCTCTGTGCGTGCTCTGCGTCGCGGATGGCGCGCAGCATGTCAGAAAGCACGGTAACGGGTGTTTTCATGGTGTTCTGGTCTTGCTGAAGTGTGGATGCCAGGCGTGCGGCGGCTTCAGGGTCTGATACCCCCAGCTGTTCCAGATAGCTGGCGACCGGGTTATGGCGGATCTCCGTGCTGCTTACGCCGTGATTACGGCTCAGGCGTTGCCAGAGCTGCGTGATTCGGCTGTCCGGGCGGGTATCCGGTTTGCGTACAATTTCAAATCCCTGCGGTGCAATGATGCTGCCGTCAACGTACAGACTGCCGCCCCGTAACAGGTGCTGCATCTGCTGTTCACCGATATGCAGGCCGAGAGATTCAGCAGACTCCCGCCATTCTTTAGCGAGTAATTCGTGGTTATCAGGCAAAGGCCGCGGCTGTTTGCGGCTCTGTGTCCAGCTCTGCATTTCATCACTGCTGTTTTTTGCCTGTTTGTCACGAAGCGAACGCATCAGCGCCCGGCGTTCGTGCCGTTTCAGTGAGCGCATCCATTCATTCACTTCAACGCCGTCAGGAAGCTGCGGCCACGGTGTTGGCCGTTCTTCCGGCTGTTCTGTCCCGTTGTTGTCCGTTTCTTGTACACTGGGACAGTTATTGCCACGAGTCCAAGGGGCGGCAGGGCCGCCCTGAAGGTCAAAACCATTTTCGTGGGCGCTGCCTTCCTGTTCCGGTTTACGTCTTACCAGCTTCCAGTTATCCGGGTGCGTGCACACACGGGAGGATTCCCCGATGAGTGGTGACCAGATCCCGTAAATCTGTACACTCTGTTCGCCGTAATCGTTCAGCTCATCGGCGAGGTCGTAGGCGGTGCGAATCAGGTAGTCTTTGCGTGGAACAAGTACGCCGCCCTGTTTCTCTATGTAGGTGGCAAAACATCCGGCATCAGCGGCAGCGAGTACCGCATCCATTGCGTCATCCTTCAGCCGTTGCGGGCCTTCCGGGTTGCGTGCCATCTGGCTGGCAAGGCGGCGGAGTTCACGCCACACCTGACGGGAGGGGATGCCAAAGAACTGGAACTGGCGGACCCGGTGAAGGCGTGCCCAACCGATGGCGCGCTCCACGCTCTCGGCCATTGATTTTCCGGTTTCGTGGTCAACGCGTGGTTTGCCCGTTTTCGGGTCGATGCCATCCACGGCGCGGCTGTCCAGGTTTTTCCCGATGTAGGTCGCGATATAGCTGGTTGGTGTGCCTTTTGAGCCGTCGACATACTCCACTTTAAAGCGCGGAGTAATATCATTGCCCAGCTCGTGGCGGTCTTCCTGAATGGCAATATCGCGGGTGATGGCCACGATGCTGTCGATTTCTTCCGGATGAGCAAAGACCATCATATGCCAGTGCACGGTGCCGTCATGGTGAGGCTCCACCGTGCGGATGCCATACCAGCGCAGGCCGTCGCGGTTCAGTTTTTTGCGGACCGCCGCAAAAAACGTGTTAACCAGGTAATCGCTGGAGTCGCGCATGGTGGCCCCGTTCCATTTGGGGTTCGGATGACCGTTCTCCGTTGTTGCGTGGTATTTTGACGGGCAGGTGACAGTCAGAAACACCGCTCTGTCGCCACGGGCTTCGGCCAGAAGTTCCAGTCCCTTCATGGTGGCCATCATTTCTGCCTTACGGTGAACCGGGTTACTTACTCCCGCGTAATACACTGTCTCGAGATCAATCGTGAACCCGTCTTCGTTTTCCAGCATGAAACTTTTCAGGAAATCGCGTGTTTTCTCGCGCTGTGCGCGAAACTCGCTTAACGCGTCCTGGCTCAGATAGGGCGATGTTTTTCTGGAAACCAGACAGGCGGCGCGGAGTTGTTCTTCTCTCCACTCGCAACGTAACAGCCATAGTTTGCGTTTCCACCATTCCGCACAGGTCAGGCGAAGGATTGCGCCCGGCAGCAGCTCTGTGTCCGGTTCGTTCCTCCGGTCTTTGTCTGTTGTCAGTGCGTCATAATGTGGAGGCATGGCGTGCAGGTGTAACGCCATGCGGGCCAGCATCTGATACGCCTTCAGCGTTACATCCATGGTCAGTTCGCCATCAGTCGCGCCAAAGCCATCGCAGAGTTTTTCGAAGGTGCTGCTGAACATCGCCGCCGTCATGGTGGCCAGCGTCTGTATCTGGTGTTTGTTGAGCTGCGGCAGGTAAAGCAAATCGTCCAGGCGTTCGCGTCCAGCAAGGGAGCGATAACCCGGTGTCAGCCAGCGGTGATCGGTGCGGTCCAGACGTTCGAATATTTTGCGCAGGGTTCCGCGTGCATAGCGTTCCGCCTGCCAGCTCTTTTTGCCTTTCCGGCGATCGGCTTCCTGTTTTTTGCGCAGGAAGGAGAGGTGGCGAATAAGCGGATCGCGCAGATAGGACGGCAGCAGGCGCAGCGAGGCCATGGCTTCATCCACCGCGCCGCGTGCCTGTTTTCTGGCGTCTCCTGCCAGTGTGATGGTTTTGTCCTGTTTTTCCTGTGCGTCCAAGCTTTTATTAATCAGGTTGCCCAGCGGCGTGGCGGAGAACGCCGCATCAGCCATTTCCTGGCGGCGCTCGTTCTCTACCCGGTAGGCACCCAGCCAGGAGGAAAGCGCGGATTCAGGAGCGGGGATCCCCGTTCCTTCACGCCCCACCGCGTGGCGCGGTTGTTGCCAGTCCCTGATGTACTCTGCCGTCATAGTGATTTACTTCGTCATGCCATTCAGGGTGTCGCGGCAGACGGCAGCCAGCCGCTGAATTTCCAGCACGGTGTCTTCTGTGTCGGCATGGCGATGTGTGATGCGGATGCTGTCGGCAATCACATCGACGATTGCAGAGGATGGGCGCTGGTAAATGCCAATAACGGACGGGGTGCCACCTTCAATGCGGTAAAGCCTGTAATTTCCCTCGTGGCTGTCAATCATGTAGCGGCCATCAATAACAATCTTTCCGTCAGCGAGCTGCGGTACAGGCAGGGATTTCAGGTACATGTCATAACGGTCACGCACGCGAACGGCAAGATCACGCTCTGTGTTGAGCAGGTATTCAAGAAAGTCGTTGGCGAGAATCATTGCGGCAATCCTCTGGTTACAGATGTGCGAAGGCCTCCCGCCGCAAGGTGCAAGAAAGGCCCGGAACAGGAATTAATGGAGTTTGTTTTGCTGCTGGATGAGATCCTGAAGAGACAGGAGGTCTTCCGCCAGATAGCTGAATACAGCGGCGCAGTAGTCGGCTGAAATAGTGCTGTTGAGTCTGTGCAATGTGTTGGATTGCATGATAAAGGCGATGTGTGCGGCGCGGGTGAGTCTGCGATCGATTTCAGTCTGGATGTGACGACGCTCCGCGATAGCGCGGTGCTGTTTGCGGTTTGCCATGGTGTGGCCTCTTTGGTTGTAAGTTTTGAAAACTCACCATCCAGAGGTTCCAAGCTCGGGGTGGTGAGACGTACAGGGTTGGAACTACCGGCAACCAAAGAACCCGGCCCGACCGAAGTCGGCCCCATACGCCTCACCATAATTCGTGTGCGAAAAAGACGTGGCGATACGGTACGCACAAAAAAACCGCTGGCGCGGTTGTGCGCTTTGGTTGTCAGCGGGGTTCCAATCCCGGCACCCGTTTTATGAGGCGCAGCGGAAATGTAACCTGACTGATTGCGGCATGGCAAGCGGTTTTTTTGTGTGTGCATAGTGGTTACTCAGTCCGGTAGCAGTTCGCAAAGCACGGTGTCAGCGGCGGTATATCGTGCGTAAAGCCGGGCGGGAACCCATCTTTTAAGGGATATCCCGGCTGTGTCCCGGATGTGCTTCCTGATTTCGCTGAATGTCATCCCCTTCTCATCACGCAGTTCAGTTACCAACTCCACCAGGTGATCGCTGTATCTGGTTCTGTGGTGGAGTTCCCCGTATTTCCTGAACCGATACCCTCTTTTTCTCAGGTTCAGTTCCACCGTGGATGGCGAGCGCCCCAGCTCATTCGCGAGTTCCCGGATAGTTTTTGTGTGGCGATTCCTGATGAGCATGCTGAGTTCTTTTGTGCTCAGGTGGGGGCGTTTGGCGTGAATAACCCCCTGAGAGAGCAAAAGACGGATGCGACTTCGTATTGCTGACTCGGTTCTCTGAAGGTGCTTTGTCAGCTCCGGCGCTGTGTGGGAGTGGTATAACGTGGCTAAAAGTTCATCCTCCTGCTGTGTCCATGGTTTTACATGTGCCGGAGCCACACCAGGTGTACCCATTGGTTTGAGTTTCATTGTGATTTACTCCCTTACTGGTTAAGGAAAAAATCGAAAACGTTGTCGATGCGTTGCAGCAGCTCCTGCTGCATTGCTTCCGGCGTTTCTGATTCACCTGGTGACTCCAGCGTCGCGCAGAAATCCTTGATTTCATGATGGAGCGTCAGACGAATGGCAGGAGCCATGGTTCTGGCGTGCTCCAGCTCATCCAGCAGTGCCAGCACGGCAGATGGCGAGAGCATTGCGCGAAACGCCAGTAATTTTTGATGCGTTGCCATTCGTTGCAGGTCAGTCGCCAGTTCGCGTAGTTCCTGGTGGTTGATGGTGCTCATGCTCTGGCTTCCTTCAGTAGCTGGTTAAACATGTTGGTAAGTGGATTGCCGCACCCGAACGGCATCGGGTTTATCTGGTAAGAAAAGCGACCACCTGTTTTGCGCTCTTTTCTTATGACTGAACCGCTGCGCCAGAGTCGGCGTAACTCCGCATTAATGGCTGTGGTTGGGGTATTCAGTGCTGCGGCGATTTCTCCACCGCTACAACCCGGATTGGCGGCGATGTAGTCCAGAATGGTCATCTGCGTGACTCCTGTACCAGTCTGATAAGATTCACCTGCACCACGTTGGTGGCGCAGAAGTAAGTGTCGTCAGTGAGATAAATGTGATGCGCGTCAGGTTGCGAACGGTGACGGTCGATCGTTTTAATCAGCCGTTCGTCAACTTCGTATTCACGCCCTCTGGAGGTGAAACGAATGACGGAAAAACGCTTAATTGCCACTGCGCCCCCTTTGTCCAGTAACCCTATGCGTTAAATACGGTGCGCTGTGCGTCATCAATGAATGCGACTTGAGAGCGCTCTATCAGGCGGAGATTTGTCAGAATTTCTGATTCCCTTATGGGGTGAGGAGTGATCAGGTATTTATCCTGTAATCCGGCGATAATGGTGTATCGCTGTAGCTCCGAGCCAATTGTGTAAATAAGGCGTCCGGTGTTAGACAAATCCAGTCCGGTGACTGGTTGTGTTCTGAGAACCGCCAGTTCAGCATCCTGTTTTGCGATAATTTCGGCTGCTTCTGCCGTGACTCTTGCGACTATCAGTGTGTGGGTTGCGACGTCCATATGTGCATTTGCCACGGCTTTTTTCGCTACTTCGTTTTCTGTCTTTGAAATTTCTTTCAGTGCTCTGATGATACCTTCTTCTTTTGCGTGCATTTTTGTATCTCCGTTATTTGCGTGTGCGAATACCTCCGTTAATACGGAAGGTTTTCACGTTTTCTTATTTAATTTGATGCTTTATTTGTATCGTTATTCACCAGTGAAAAAGCGTTCAATCTTTTTTACTGAATGAATAATTCGCATAATCCCAATGGCGCAGGCCACCGAAATAATCAGAACAAGCCATGAGATAAATATACTCATGCAATATTCCCCAGCTTATACGGTTCAATATGTTCCCCGCATTCTGCGGCACAGATCAGCTCGGAAAGTTCGTTAAGTGCATCCAGATCATCAGCGTAAAAAGCCACGTCATACAGACTCCGGATTGCCCTGGTCAATGAGTCACGGGCTGCACGTTCAGCATGAGCGCCTGATGCACTTAAGCGAAAATAAAAACGCTCAAGTGCTTTGTTAATGAGAGTTTTATATTCTTTGCCCATCGCAACGCCCTTTAATCTGCTTTCTGAATTTCAGTTTCTGAATCCATACAAATAATTTCGATATAGGGTTCATCGCCATTAGCCAGGCGTGCCTTTTCAGCTTCACTAATGATTTCTCGTACGGTCTGGTACGGAAGTTCCACAAGCAGTCGCGTGCCGTTCAGATAAACGTAAGTGGCTTCGTCGGCTCCGTTTTTACCCGCCGGAGCCACTCCATCAATAGCGGATGCGCGTAATAACAGTTCACCGCGAAAATCAATAAAACGGATAAATACACCTTGTGCATGCTCTTTGGTCATAAAGCACCTGTTATAAATCAGCCTGTTTAATAAAACTTTGCCCGCGAAGCAGACGATCAACCGTGCGAAGTGCTTCGTATAATGTGAAATCCTGTCCGAAGTGATTGTCGCCGTTGCTCAGAGCAAAAATGCGGTTTCCGGTAAACGGATTGCGTGGGCATCTGTGAACCACGATTCCTGCTTTCTCAATCAGCCAGGTGTGCTCGCCGATTTGTTTTACAGCGTGTCCGTCTGGTGTTGCATGCGTTTCGCTCAGGCTGTAGCGAGAGCTGCTGCGTGATGCACTGGTAGCGAAACGGTTAGCATGGCGTTCCGCACCGTTGCGGAAGCGCTGCTGTGAAGAATTGCACTGTTGCTTCATGTCAAAAACTCCGTACCTATTTACTTCCCCGGCATAACGCCCATTTTCAAAGTAATTGCGACGAAGTCCCGTGTTATGGGGCTTGCCATTTCGCTGTTGCTTATTCATTTTTCGTGCCTCTACCCGATGAGCCAAATAACAAACGCCATGAGCACCGCACCAATGGTGATCGGAAAAAGACCTCTGGCATAAGCGGCGAGGTAATGAACGTTGAGAACAATAAAGCGTTCTTTTTGTCCTGTTAGCTTGCTAAGCAGATAAATCGCTATTACACCCACTTCTAGGAATACAAGGTCCAAAATGGCGCTGGTGATATTGCTGGTCATTTATGATTAAAGCCCCAGCCACAACAACCATGCATCGCGGCGTTCTTTCGGCTGATCAAAAAACGCTTTGCGCATACCTGCGTTAAATGCTGGCAGATATACCCAGTTTTCTGATGCTCGCGTCTTCACTGAACCTGGTTTTACAAAGTCAATCGTTGGTAACTTTGCAGCGTCAATCATGGTTCTGACGGTTGATTCTTTGCGACCAATCATCTTGGCAAATAGTTGATATGGCACCGCTTCAAGTGGATATGGTGCTACCTGAATGAACCCCTCAAGCTCTGATTCGCTCATTGTGGTAATCTCCTTAATTCGTCCAAATGGCCCAAAATGGCTTATATAGGCTTATTTTGGCTATTTGAATGTTTTGTATCACATGTAACCCAATAGCATGGAGTTTAGATCACATATGATCCATAAATCAAGCCTTGGAGAAAAACTTCGCCTGATTCGAGAGGCAGAGGGATTGTCACGTAGAGAGATGGAGGAGGTGACAGGGGTATCTCAATACAATCTCAAAAATTATGAAATATTGGGAAGAATGATACCTGGAGAAACGTTACTCCTGATTTTGAATCATCCTCGTTTTCGGAAGTATTCGGATTGGGTGATGTTTAATCAAACTAATGCTGCGACGGGGCAGATTGCTCCGCCTCTCTCTCTTGATGGCTTCTTCGATTCGGAGGGCGATCAGGTTTCAACCGAAACAAACCAAAAATCACCCCGCTAAGGCCAGAAAACTGGTTAGACCTGCTCTTTGTCTGGTCTGATTATTGCTGGAAAGAGGCTGGAGAAATTGTAGGGCGGTTCATTGGAGGGCTTCGCAATGTCAATTAAGAAGCTCGAAGATGGTCGTTATTTGCTGGACATCAGGCCGAACGGACGCAAGGGAAAGCGCGTGCGTAAGGTATTTGACAAAAAATCGGTAGCGGTGGCCACTGAACGCTACATCATGGCGAACGCTGAAAAGCGGGAATATATACAGGGCTACCGTGATCGCCGAACGCTAAATGATTTGCTTGAGTTGTGGTGGATGTATCACGGTCAACACAGGCGTAAGGCGGAAGAAGACCGAAAACAACTGTGCAACATAATCAATGAGCTTGGCGCTGATATGCAGGCTGTGGATCTTGATAAGCTGAAAATTATCGCGTGGCGTTCTCAAAAGATAGCTGCTGGATTGAAACCGTCATCTGCTAACAGGTACATGAACCGACTATCCGGCATGTTTACTGTTCTGAAAAGAATAGGCCTTTGGGATGCAGAACATCCGGTAAGGGGAATTTCTATTCTTTATGTATCCCCGCGAGAAATGGCTTTCCTGTCCCAGAAGGAAGTAGCGCTATTGCTCGATACACTGGAGGGCGACTACTGGCGTGTTGCGCTTTTGTGTTTAAGCACAGGGGCGCGCTGGAGTGAAGCTTGTAAGCTTCGTGGTGAACAGATAGTTCATAACCGTGTAACGTTTCTTGAAACCAAAAATGGCCGGAAGAGAACGGTGCCAATTTCACAGGCGGTTTGTGAGGCGATCAGAACCAGAGAAACAGGCAACTTGTTTGAGGTGAAGTACCGGGAATTCTGCCTAGCGCTGAAAAGGGTTAAGCCCGATTTGCCAAAAGGCCAGGCTGCGCATGTGCTGCGGCATACGTTCGCCAGCCATTTTGTGATGAACGGAGGAAACATTATTGCGCTTCAGAAGATTCTTGGCCACGCAACCATTCAGCAAACAATGGCATATGCACATTTTGCACCGGATTACCTGCAGGATGCGGTGGCCCTTAATCCGCTGAAAGGTGGCGTGAGTGTCCACGCAGTGTCCACGGGGGATTAATTTTATATAGCCTGAAACGGCTTAAAGGGTGATACTGAATAACAATTTTTCAGTATTGCCCGTCTAAATGGTTATGTTGTTATCTGTATGATTATGAATGTTTTTTCAGATTAAACAGCAGTTTGCAAATGGGCGTTTGTTAATAAAGGAGCCTTAGATTGTCAGAGACTGAAAAAGGGTTAAAAATCCTTGTCAGTGATTTGCGCCCCGACCGCAGGAAGGATGACGGTTACGCTGTCCTCCGGCTTCGCTTTTGCCAGCAGCGCCGGGTTGATCAGAACGCCGCTGCCATAGTTTGCCGAAGCTACGCCCGTCCCGCCCATCGCGTCGTTACGTGCTTCTGCCCAGGTATTTGCCGCGCTTGCGGATTGAGAAACCAGAAATGAGACCGCAATCGCCACCACCGAAAAGTTAAAATTTTTATTCACAATAAACCCATTTTTATTAGCAGTTGAAATAACACCCTCTGCCGTTAGCGGTAAGGCAGAGGAGTACTATTGCTGTGAAAAAAAATGAATAAAAAACGCTTTTATTCGCTCCATGCTGAACGTGCCGGAACTGTTTCTTTTTGTAACGTGCATCAATATGTATAGAAGAGTTTATAAAGAGGGGAAAGATGAGCAGACGATATATCGTTACTGGCGGGATCTCGGCGTTTCCGGCAGAACATGATAAAGTGAGGGTTTATCACCCCACGCAATCCGAGGTGCCCGATGGAAAAGACCACAACGCAAGAGCTGTTAGCGCAAGCTGAAAAATTGTGCGCGCAACGCAACGTGCGGCTGACCCCACAGCGTCTCGAAGTACTGCGTCTGATGAGTCTGCAGGAAGGGGCGATTAGCGCTTACGATCTGCTCGACCTGCTGCGGGAAACAGAGCCGCAGGCCAAGCCGCCAACGGTTTATCGCGCGCTGGATTTTCTGCTTGAGCAAGGGTTTGTGCATAAGGTCGAGTCCACCAACAGCTACGTGCTGTGCTACCTGTTCGATCAGCCAACCCATACCTCAGCCATGTTTATTTGCGATCGCTGCGGCGGCGTGAAGGAAGAGTGCGCGGAAGGAGTGGAGGATATTATGCATACGCTGGCGGCGAAGATGGGATTCGCTCTGCGCCATAACGTGATTGAAGCGCATGGCCTGTGTTCAGCCTGCGTGGAGGTGGAAGCCTGTCGTCACCCTGGCGAGTGTCAGCACGATCACTCCGTACAGGTGAAAAAGAAACCACGCTAAGAACGCGAGCGGCAAGGTTATGCCGCTCAGGGTAATGAAGGGCAGTACGTCCTTGTACTGACTGGCAGCTGAAAAATTACCAGCGGTAGTCGTTGCGGGTTTCCCAGTCACCGACCTCTCTTTCCGCCTGATCTTTCTCGTAACCATAACGTTCCTGGATTTTACCTACCAGCTGGTCACGTTTACCTTCGATGACCGTCATATCGTCATCGGTCAGTTTGCCCCATTGCTCTTTCACCTTACCTTTGAATTGCTTCCAGTTACCACCGGCTTCGTCTTTATTCATCATAAAGTCCTCTTCGTTAGGCTGTGAATAGCGAGTCTGTCATCCAACGTTGCTGCGTTTTTTGCTGGACGTGATATTAAGTGTAGTCAGTGATTCTGAGTGCGACTGACTATTCAGAATATTTAACCGTCACGCTGCCGAAAACCAGCTGCCGTTTCGCCAGTGTCGCCGCCATATCCACGCCAGAGAGAGGCCACGCAGCGCCAGAAAAACCGCCAGCGCCAGCCATAAACCGTGATTTCCCAGCACCGGCAACGCCAGCAGCGTTAAGGCGAACCCGGCTGCCGCTACCGCCATGCTGTTGCGCATTTCCGCCGCCCGCGTTGCGCCGATAAACATACCATCCAGCAGATAGCACCAGACGCCAACCAGCGGCAGAATCACCTGCCAGTACAGATAATGGTCGGCAAGCTGTTGTAACTGCGGCAACGAGGTCAGCAGCGCAACGATCGGTTCGCCCGCCAGCAGATACGTCAACGAGAACAGCAGCGCCACAATGCCCGCCTGACGACAGGCGGCCCGCCATACCGCCAGCAGCTGGCTACCGTCGCGCGCGCCATACGCCTGGCCGGAATGCGCTTCCACCGCGTAGGCAAAGCCGTCAAGAGCATAAGCGGTGAAGGTCAGCAGCGTCATCAGCACCGCATTAACGGCGACAATATCGCTACCTGAGCGGGCGCCGAGGACGGTGATGGTGCCAAAGCAGAGTTGCAGCAGCAATGAGCGCAGCATAATGTCGCGATTGAGCGCCAGCAGACGGCGAAAGTTGCCGCGCCAGGACTGTTTCAGCATCGCAGACGACACGCCGCGCAGACGCAGCACCTTGCGCACCATCAGCAGACCAATCAGCAGCGTGGCGTACTCGGCGATCATCGTTGCCAGCGCCGCGCCCTGCACGTTCATATGCAGTCCCATCACCAGCCACAGGTCGAGCGCAATGTTGATGATATTACCGACTACCAGCAGGATCACCGGCGCGCGCGCGTACTGAACGCCCAACAGCCAGCCCAGCAGAACCAGATTCGCCAGCGAGGCGGGCGCGCTCAGCCAGCGAATCTCCAGAAAACGCCTTGCCTGGGTCAGTACGGCTTCGCTGCCGCCGACGATATGCAGCGCGAGATCGATAAGCGGAGTACGGCAAAGCGCGATTAACGCGCCTGCGCCCAGCGCCAACAGCAGCGGCTGTACCAGCGCTCGCGCCAGCGCCTGCGGGTTCTTCGCGCCAAACGCCTGCGCCGTCAGCCCCGTGGTGCTCATACGCAAAAAAAGCAGCATCATGAACAGAAAACTGGTCGCCGTCGCCCCCACCGCCACGCCGCCGAGATAAACGGGGCTGTCGAGATGGCCGATCACCGCGGTGTCGACCAGTCCCAGCAGGGGAACGGTGATATTGGAGAAAATCATGGGTAAGGCAAGACGCCAGAGCGCTTTATCAGCAGAAGTAAAAAAAGGCATAAAAAGAAGCCTGAGAAGCCGTTATCGCATTTTGAAAAATTTTACAGGCCCGATAGGCGTAGCGCTGGCGGGCCTGTTACCGGACGGCGGCGGCGCTGACGCCGCAGCCGGAGTGAAGGTAATAAAGTACGAAGGTACTACAGCCACTCGCCGTTGCGGATCACGCCAACGGCCAGTCCTTCGATAGTGAAGCTCTGCTCACGCAGGTCCACGACGATCGGTTTGAATTCGCTGTTTTCCGGCAGAAGTTCGACTTTATTGCCCTGCTTCTTCAGTCGTTTTACCGTCACTTCATCATCAATGCGCGCCACGACGACCTGACCGTTACGCACATCCTGAGTTTTGTGTACCGCCAGCAGATCGCCATCCATAATGCCGATGTCTTTCATCGACATACCGCTGACGCGCAGCAGGAAATCGGCATTCGGCTTAAACAGTGACGGATCGACCTGGTAATGGCCTTCAATATGCTGCTGGGCCAGCAGCGGTTCGCCCGCGGCAACGCGCCCGACCAGCGGCAGTCCGTCTTCTTCTTCGTGCAGCAAGCGAATGCCGCGAGATGCGCCGGAGACAATCTCAATAACACCTTTGCGCGCCAGCGCTTTCAGATGCTCTTCAGCGGCGTTCGGGGAACGGAACCCCAAACGCTGCGCGATTTCCGCACGCGTTGGCGGCATACCTGTCTGGCTGATGTGATCCCGAATAAGATCAAACACCTCTTGCTGCCTGGCCGTTAACGCTTTCATTCCGCCCCCTGGGTGTATATACAGTTATGCTGTGAGTATATACAGCAAAAGGCGATTTTGGAACCACAAACTGCATCATGCTCGCGAGTTTTATACGGTTATGGAACCCTGGTCGTAAAAAGCTTAACCAAAATGCGCCCACAGCAGGATGCCCCAGGTGATCAAAGCGATAATGATAGAGAGCAGCACCGCAGCCGACCCCATATCTTTCGCCCGTCCCGACAGCTCGTGATACTCGGAACCGATACGGTCCACCACCGCTTCAATGGCGCTGTTAAGGATTTCAACTATCATCACCAGCATGACCGAGCCAATCAGCAGAACGCGCGTAATCGCATCCACGTCCAGCCAGCAGGCAACCGCCACGGCCAGCAGAACGGCGACGCTCTCCTGGCGGAACGCCGCCTCGTTAATCCACGCGGCGCGAAACCCCTTCCAGGAATAACCTGCTGCTTTGATAATTCGGGTAAATCCAGTGGTATTATTAGCCATTAAAAGAACCTTTTCGCATTATTGGCGTCAATGACAATGTCTGTTTAGCTCAGCGGTATTGAGCGCAGGCGACCCGGCGCGAAGTATGACCGGATACACCAGAATTTCACATGACTTTCTGTTATCCTTGCAGCGCATTTGCATTATTAACCAGAGGCTTTACATCGTTTATGTCCGGCTGGCCACGAATTTACTACAAGTTACTGAATTTACCACTAAGCGTACTGGTAAAAAGCAAGTCTATTCCGGCAGATCCTGCCCCGGAGTTGGGACTCGATACCTCTCGTCCAATTATGTACGTTTTGCCGTACAACTCCAAAGCGGACTTACTGACTTTGCGCGCCCAGTGTCTGGCGCACGATCTTCCCGATCCGTTAGAACCGCTGGAGATCGACGGCTCGCTGCTGCCGCGCTATGTCTTTATTCATGGCGGACCGCGTGTCTTTACCTATTACACGCCGAAAGAAGAGTCCATCAAGCTGTTCCATAACTATCTCGATCTGCATCGCAGCAATCCACAACTGGATGTGCAGATGGTGCCGGTATCGGTGATGTTTGGCCGCTCGCCGGGGCGTGAAAAAGGCGAAGTTAACCCGCCATTACGTATGCTCAACGGCATTCAGAAGTTCTTTGCCGTTTCCTGGCTGGGACGCGACAGCTTTGTGCGCTTCTCACCCTCCGTTTCGCTGCGCCGGATGGCCGACGAACACGGCACCGACAAAATCATCGCGCAAAAACTGGCGCGCGTGGCGCGTATGCACTTCGCCCGCCAGCGTCTGGCGGCTGTCGGCCCGCGCCTGCCTGCGCGTCAGGATCTGTTTAACAAGCTGCTGGCCTCGAAAGCGATCGCCCGCGCGGTAGAAGACGAAGCGCGCAGCAAGAAAATCTCCCATGAAAAAGCGCAGCAGAACGCAATCGCGCTGATGGAAGAGATTGCCGCTAACTTCTCTTACGAGATGATTCGCCTGACCGATCGCATTCTTGGCTTTACCTGGAACCGGCTCTATCAGGGGATTAACGTCCATAACGCCGAGCGCGTCCGCCAGCTGGCGCATGACGGGCACGAAATTGTCTATGTGCCCTGCCACCGCAGCCATATGGACTATCTGCTGCTTTCATACGTGCTCTATCATCAGGGGCTGGTGCCGCCGCATATCGCTGCCGGCATCAACCTCAACTTCTGGCCTGCCGGACCGATTTTCCGTCGTCTCGGCGCGTTCTTTATCCGTCGTACCTTTAAGGGCAATAAGCTCTACTCCACGGTGTTCCGCGAGTATCTGGGCGAGCTGTTCAGCCGCGGCTATTCGGTCGAGTACTTTGTCGAAGGCGGCCGCTCACGTACCGGACGTTTACTGGATCCAAAAACCGGCACCCTGTCGATGACTATCCAGGCGATGCTGCGCGGCGGCACCCGTCCGATTACGTTAGTGCCGATTTACATCGGCTATGAGCATGTGATGGAAGTGGGCACTTACGCCAAAGAGCTGCGCGGCGCGACCAAAGAGAAAGAGAGCCTGCCGCAGATGCTGCGCGGCCTGAGCAAACTGCGTAACCTCGGTCAGGGCTACGTGAACTTCGGCGAGCCGATGCCGCTGATGACCTGGCTGAACCATCACGTGCCGGACTGGCGCGAGTCGATCGATCCTATCGAGGCGGTACGTCCGGCCTGGCTGACGCCGACCGTCAACGGCATCGCCGAAGAGCTGATGGTGCGCATTAACAACGCCGGGGCGGCGAACGCCATGAACCTGTGCTGTACCGCGCTGCTGGCTTCGCGTCAGCGTTCACTGACCCGCGAACAGTTAACTGAGCAGTTGAACTGTTATCTGGATCTGATGCGCAATGTGCCTTATTCCACCGACTCCACGGTGCCCTCCGTCAGCGCCAGTGAACTTATCGATCACGCATTGCAGATGAATAAGTTCGAAGTCGAGAAGGATACGATTGGCGATATCATCATTCTGCCGCGCGAGCAGGCGGTGCTGATGACCTATTACCGTAATAACATCGCACATATGCTGGTGCTGCCTTCGCTGATGGCGGCCATTATCACCCAGCATCGCCGCATCTCCCGCGAGGCGCTGCTGCAGCATGTCGATATCCTCTATCCGATGCTGAAAGCCGAACTGTTCCTGCGCTGGGAGCGTGCCGATTTGGCCAGCGTAATTGATGCGCTGGCGACGGAGATGCAGCGTCAGGGGCTGATTACCGTGCAGGACGGCGAGCTGCATATTAATCCGGCCCATTCGCGTACCCTGCAACTGCTGGCGGCTGGCGCGCGCGAGACGCTGCAGCGCTATGCAATTACCTTCTGGCTGCTGAGCGCGAATCCGTCGATCAACCGCGGCACGCTGGAAAAAGAGAGCCGCACCGTGGCGCAGCGTTTGTCGGTGCTGCACGGCATCAACGCACCGGAGTTTTTCGACAAGGCGGTGTTCAGTTCGTTAGTGCTTACTTTGCGTGACGAAGGCTATATCAGCGATACCGGTGACGCCGAACCTGGCGAAACCATGAAGGTATACCAGATGCTGGCGGAGTTGATTACCTCGGACGTGCGCCTCACCATTGAGAGCGCGACGCAGGGCGAGTAAGGAATAAAAAACCGGTCAAAATTGAAATGACCGGTTTTTTGTTGCCGGATGGCGGCGTTCCGCCTTATCCGGCCTACAGTTTCCAGCCTTGGGATGCATTTGTAGACCTGATAAGCGTAGCGCCATCAGGCACCAACCCACCGAACGCATTTTGCAGGCCGGGCCCCCGGCATGACCTCGACTAAAAGCGTCTGTATTCAGAAACGCCAGTAGCTCATCGCCAGCCCGATAAACAGCACCAGCCCCACGTAGTTATTGTTCATAAACGCTTTGAAGCAGGCTTCGCGATCGCGATTAGCAATCAGTCTCTGCTGATAAACAAACAGCGCGCCAGCCACCAGCACCGACCAGTAAAACCCTACCCCCAGCCCGTTCAGCCAGCCAATCAGCGCCATCAGCGCCAGCACCGCCACCTGTAAAATACCAATAATCAGCTTGTCGTTTTTACCAAACAGGATTGCGGTCGATTTGATGCCGATCTTCAGATCGTCATCGCGGTCCACCATCGCATACTGCGTGTCGTAAGCCACCGCCCAGAGAATGTTAGCCAGGAACATCAGCCAGCAGCTCAGCGGTACGGATTCGCTCACCGCGGCAAAGGCCATCGGGATCGACCAGCCAAAGGCCGCGCCCAGCACCACCTGCGGCAGATGAGTGTAACGCTTCATAAACGGATAGACCCACGCCAGCGCCAGCGCGGCCACGGAGAGCAGGATGGTCATGGTGTTGAGCGTCAACACCAGCAAAAAGGCAAACAGCACCAGCACGACAAACAGCGTCCGGGCCTCTTTTTCCGTCACCGCGCCGCTCGGCAGCGGGCGGTTCGCCGTGCGCTTAACGTGCCCGTCAAATTTGCGGTCGGCGTAGTCGTTTACCACGCATCCGGCGGCGCGCATCAGCCAGACGCCCGCGACAAATACCGCCAGAATCCACAGCGGAGGGACACCGGGGGTCGCCACCCACAGCGCCCACAGCGTCGGCCAGAGGAGCAGCAAGGCGCCAATGGGCTTATCCGTGCGCATTAAGCGATGAAACGCCAACAGCTTATCCTGCGTCAGACTCCACTCCATTTTATTTTCCTCTTAGTACAACGGTGATGCAGGTAAAAACAGCTCGGTCAGCAGCAGTGGCTTACCGCTCAGCCGCAGGCGGGAGCGTCGTCCCCAGAGTCCGGCATCACAACCAATCTCAATAAAATCTCGGGTTAATGTCGATGATGTAAAAAGATAGCGCCCTAACGGGGTTTTGCCCAGGTTTTGTAGGGCTATTTCCGGACCGCTGAGCGTTGATTCAGGCACCACGGTGCGCCCGGCAAGCCAGGGAACGCCATCGGCACAGAGCAGGATTTCACGCAGCCAGTAGCGGGATTCGCCTGGCAGCAGCGCCAGCTCTTCCGCCACCTCATTTTGACCCACGAACGCTTCCCTTATCAGCGTCACGGTGACCCGTTTTCCCTGCTGTTCAAAACGCTTTGTCATGGAATCTTCCAGTAACAGCCAGTCAAGCAGTTCGGGTTCCAGCGCAGGGATTGCCTCAAAATAACGCAGCGCACGCAATTGCGTTAACGCAGGGTGTGACATGCCTGACTCTCCGTTTCATAACCGGAGGTCATTGTATCGCAGAAAAACGATTTCAGAAGGAAGAAACACAATTAAGTGATCTGTTGCGCAACAAAAAAGTAACAATCAGCATCGAAAGCTAAAAAAAAGGTGCGCCATAAGACGCACCAGTTGTTGCAAATCAGCAATGTGGGGAAACCCTTACCCCTTGCCTTTTACACTGCTGATAAAGGTGGAACGGGCAGATGTCGATCCCAGACGTTCAGCTTCATCAAGCAGTTTCAGCGCTTTATCCACGTCGCCTTTGGCGACGGCGTCTTTAATCGCCTTGTTAAAGTAGCTTTCGGTATCGTTCAACATCGGCTCGCTTTTCTTAACCGGCGCAGGGGTCGGCGCGGCAGCGGGCGCGGCATAGGCTGGCGCAGGCGCGGCGGTATTGCCGACCGTCACAGGCCCAGGGCCGGAAGAACCAAACAGCGGCCCCACCAGCACGCTGGAGCTGCTGCTGGTTTTTACTTTCAGTTTCAGCAGACCGTCGGTGGTATGGCGGGCGACAGGGTCCGGAATATCCGGAACGGCATTCCCCACGCCTTTGGCATACGCTTTCGCCGGATCGAGCAGTCTGGTGGTCTGCTGGAGATCTTTTTCGGTGGTAAACACCAGCACGTAAAGCTTCTGCTGGCCCAGCGCAGGCGTCAGGCGCATTACCCCTTCCAGCCGATCCGCGCTCATTACGCCCGGCTCCTGATAGGTGAAGTAGCTGCTGGGGAAGAATGCGGAAGGCGTCATATTCTGGTCAAGAATCAGTACGTTCGGCGCAAATACGCTGGTTTGCTTATTCACTTCGCTGGAGAGCGTAAGGTTCAGTTCGCCGATATTCGCCGGCACGCTCCAGGCGGCGACCGGGCCGGTAATGCCCGCGACGTCCAGACGCTGGCCGCCGCCAGGAAGCTGGACGGACTGGGTTTTAGACTGATCGACCGGCGTCCAGGTTAACTGTTGCAGCGCGGCGGCCGGAATGGATGGCGCGGCGCTGGTGTTCTGCGGCACATAGTTGACTTCTGCCAGCGTGATGCCCGGCGCGCTGGCGAACAACCCGGCGGACAGACAGAGGGCGACGAGACTTTTCTTCATTTTCATTGTTATCACCTCAGAAAGCATGGGTTCAGCGGTGGCCAGGCAATAGCGCGCTAAACCGTGAAAAACGGTGCGGATTGGCCGGACGGCGCGATGCCTTATCCGGCCCGCATCTCGTTACCGGGGGACTGGCGTCCCCCTTACGTCAGCTGTTACCACCAGATTTCCATCTGGGCGCCGAAGGACCACTCATCGCTGTCGCCGCGGCTGGTTGTGCTGAAACCAGAGTTGTTGGCAGCGGCATAGCGCAGGGTGTTATCGCCATCTTTGATATAACCCCACTTCTCATCCCATTTCGCATAGGTTGCGAAGACGCGGATAGCCGGACGTGACCAGATGCTGTCGCCAGCCTGCCACTGTTGCGCCAGGGTGATTTTGTACTGATTGTTGCGGTCGCCGGTCTGCTGGGATTTGACGTTGTCATAGCCCACTTCCAGCAGGGTGCTCATGATCGGCGTCCATTTGAACATCGGACGCACGCCCACGGTCCACCAGTCGGTGCCAAGATCGTTATCCAGATCGGTCTTCTGGTACATACCGACGTACATCAGATCCCAGCGGTCGCCGAGGGAGATTGCCCCGTGGTCGAGAATACGCCACAGCTTACCGTTGTTATTAACATAGCTGTCGACGTAATGGATCTGGTCGTCACCCTCACCGACGGTGAATGTGGAACCATAAGAGCCCTGCGCAACCCCTTTACCATGAGTGGTCATCGCATCCGTGGCATACTGAACCACAAACTTGTTGTAGCCCTTCAGCATGCTCTGGGTGTGTTCCGCCGTGAACATCCAGCCATCTTTAGATGCGCCATCCGCCAGACGGTAGTCGTCGGTGGTATTCGCGCGACCGTAGTCAACGCCCAGCTCCAGCACGCCGTCCGGGTTGGTTTCCAGACCGGCTAAACGCACGTCAAACACGTCGTTGGCGGTATCTTTGGAGCGATCGTAAATATTCTGGCTGCTGAAGGTGTAAGAACCGCCCGCTTCCTGAGAACGGGTAGCGGCCAGAGAGAGTTTACCGAAGCCCAGATCGATGTTTTCGATACCGGCGCCAGGACCGGAAATATCCCAGTAGTAGAAGTCGATCATGTGGACGTCATGACGCTGATAGAAGCGCTTACCCGCCCAGATGGTGGAGCCCGGCAGCCAGTCGATCAGGTTTTTACCCTGCACGTTAGCTTCACGGAACGCCGGATCGGTACCTTCCCAGTCGTTCTGCTGCGCGACCGAGTAAGCGACGTTGGTGTCGAAATAGAAGCTCTTGTCGCCCTCTTTCCACACTTCCTGGCCCAGTTTCAGTTCCGCGTAGGTTTCACATTCGTTACCAAGACGGTATTTACTTTGAGCGCCGGTTGCCTGGAAACACTGCTGTTCGCCGCCGCTACCCGTCCAGCCGATACCGGAACGAGCATAACCATGAAAATCTACGGCCATTGCCTGGACAGACATCATGCCTGCCGCCACGGCAACCGCCAGGGGGAGTTTGCGCAGAGTAATCATCTTTTATCTCCTGAGATCATTGCTTTTCTTTAAACGCGTCATCCTTCGGGCCGCCTCGATACAGCCTCGAAGGGTTTTGCGTTTTGTTTTTTTAATGGGGAGCCTAAACGCCTGGCTCCTGATGCAACCGACGACATGCGGAGCCATCCTCACGGAACAGATGGCAGCGCTCTGGCGGCAGGCCGATAGCGAATGTGGCGCCCTCTTCTACCAACACCACGTCGTTCTGGCGGTAAACCAGGTTCTGACGGATGGCGGGGATCTGGATATGAATTTGCGTTTCGTGACCGAGTTGCTCGACGACCTGCACTTCGCCCTCCAGCGTGACATCGGCGATGTCGCTTGGCAGCAGGTGCTCAGGACGAATGCCTAAAGACATGTTCGCGCCCGGCTGCACGTTGGCGCTGTCGACGGGCAGCCAGACGTGCTGACGGTTCGGCAGCTCAACCTGCACCTGGTCGATGGCGGTGGCGGTCACTTTCACCGGCAGGAAGTTCATCTTCGGCGAACCGATAAAGCCCGCAACGAAGCGGTCAGCCGGGTAGTGGTACAGCTCCAGCGGTTTGCCGACCTGCGCGACGCGACCGGCGTCAAGCACCACGATTTTGTCGGCCAGCGTCATCGCTTCGACCTGATCGTGGGTGACGTAAATCATCGTGCGGCCCAGACGCTTATGCAGGCGGGAGATTTCGATACGCATCTGGACGCGCAGCGCGGCGTCGAGGTTGGACAGCGGCTCATCAAGCAGGAACACCCGCGGTTCCGCCACCAGCGTTCGGCCAATCGCCACACGCTGGCGCTGGCCGCCGGAAAGCGCCTTCGGTTTACGTTCCAGCAGATGCGCCAGTTGCAGCACCTCCGCCACCTGATTGACGCGCTGGTTCATCACCTCTTTTTTGGCGCCAGCCAGTTTGAGGCCAAACGACATGTTTTCCGCAACGGTTAAATGGGGATAGAGCGCATAGGACTGAAAGACCATCCCGACGCCGCGTTCTGCGGGCGGGATATCGTTCATCCGGGTTTCTCCGATGTAGAGGTCTCCGCTGGTGATAGTTTCCAGCCCGGCGATCATACGCAGCAGTGTGGATTTCCCGCAGCCTGACGGCCCGACGAACACCACGAATTCCCCTTCGTGGATGTCGAGGTTGATATCTTTCGATACCACCACGTCGCCCCAGGCTTTCGTTACATTTCGCAGCTGTACGCTCGCCATGCCCTTCTCCCTTCGTTACAACCTGTCATCGACAGCAACATTCATGATGGCCTGACTATGCGTGAATCATTGATTGCGTAAATCCTCCACCCCCCGGCTTTTTTATGGGGGAGGAGTCGGGAGGATGAGAGAAGGACGTCTGAGACCAGAGCCCGACGGCGGCAGGGAATTTCGTGATGTCGCTTGCAAAAATGGAGCTGTTTTTATGTGCGCCAGCACGCATTACTCACATTTATGTAACACAGATCACATAAAGCGACCGTGGGGCGTAGGGGGAAGGATGATGGAAAGAGGATGTCAATTAAGGAAACTGGAGCACGTTGAACCACTGAATTCGTACCACGAGCACATCACCAAAAGGATGGCAGATATGAAGATCAAGACTGGCGCACGCGTTTTCGCATTGTCCGCCCTTGCAGCAATGATGATTTCGGCACCGGCGCTTGCCAAAATTGAAGAAGGTAAGCTGGTTATCTGGATTAACGGCGACAAGGGCTATAACGGCCTGGCTGAAGTGGGTAAAAAATTCGAGAAAGACACCGGCATCAAAGTGACCGTTGAGCATCCGGATAAGTTGGAAGAGAAATTCCCGCAGGTTGCGGCGACCGGCGACGGCCCGGACATCATCTTCTGGGCGCATGACCGTTTCGGCGGCTACGCGCAGTCAGGCCTGCTGGCTGAAATCACCCCGGACAAAGCGTTCCAGGACAAGCTGTATCCATTTACCTGGGATGCGGTGCGTTATAACGGCAAGCTGATCGCCTACCCGATTGCGGTCGAAGCGCTGTCGCTGATTTATAACAAAGATCTGGTGCCGAACCCGCCGAAAACCTGGGAAGAGATCCCGGCGCTGGATAAAGAGCTGAAGGCGAAAGGTAAGAGCGCGCTGATGTTCAACCTGCAGGAACCGTACTTCACCTGGCCGCTGATCGCCGCCGACGGCGGTTACGCCTTCAAATTTGAAAACGGCAAATATGACGTGAAAGACGTCGGCGTCGACAGCGCGGGCGCGAAGGCCGGTCTGACCTTCCTGGTCGACCTGATTAAAAACAAACACATGAACGCGGATACCGATTACTCCATCGCCGAAGCGGCCTTTAACAAGGGCGAAACGGCGATGACCATTAACGGGCCGTGGGCGTGGTCGAATATCGACAAGGGCAAAGTGAACTACGGCGTGACCCTGCTGCCGACCTTTAAAGGTAAACCATCGAAACCGTTCGTCGGCGTACTGAGCGCGGGTATTAACGCCGCCAGCCCGAACAAAGAGCTGGCGAAAGAGTTCCTCGAAAACTACCTGCTGACCGATGAGGGTCTGGCGGACGTCAACAAGGACAAACCGCTGGGCGCGGTGGCGCTGAAATCCTATCAGGATCAGTTAGCGAAAGATCCGCGCATCGCCGCCACGATGGATAACGCCCAGAAAGGTGAAATCATGCCGAATATCCCGCAGATGTCCGCCTTCTGGTATGCGGTGCGCACGGCAGTGATCAACGCCGCCAGCGGCCGTCAGACCGTAGACGCTGCGCTGAAGGATGCACAAGGCCGTATCACCAAGTAAGTAAAGCGGCGGGTGGCGCTTCGTTTACCCGCCCTACAACTACGGTTTCGAACCGTAGGTCAGGTAAGCAGAGCGCCCCTGACGATAAGTTTTCACCGTTGTAGAGGAAGAACCCCATGGATGTCGTTAAAAAGAAATACTGGTGGCAAAGCGACACGCTGAAATGGTCAGTGATTGGTCTGCTGGCTCTGCTGGTAGGTTATCTTGTCGTTTTAATGTACGCCCAGGGGGAGTACCTGTTCGCCATCATGACGCTGATTTTAAGCTCGGTTGGCCTCTATATTTTCGCCAGACGTAAAGCTTACGCCTGGCGCTATGTTTATCCGGGAATGGCCGGGATGGGACTGTTCGTCCTGTTTCCGCTGATCTGCACCATCGCTATTGCGTTTACCAACTACAGCAGCACCAACCAGCTGGCGCAGGAACGCGCGCAGCAGGTCCTGCTGGACCGCTCTTATCAGGCAGGTAAAGCCTATAATTTTGGGCTATACCCGGTGGATGACGAGTGGCAGCTGGCGCTGACCGATGGCGATACCGGCAAATACTATCTTTCTGACGCCTTCAAATTTGGCGGCGAGCAGAAAATTCAGCTGAAAGAAGCGGATGCCCTGCCCGCAGGCGAACGCGCCAGCCTGCGCGTCATCACTCAGAACCGTCAGGCGCTGAACCAGATCACCGCCGTGCTGCCGGATGAGAGCAAAGTGATCATGAGCTCGCTGCGCCAGTTTTCCGGCACGCGACCGCTCTACTCCCTGGCCGACGACGGCACCCTGACCAATAACCAGAGCGGCGTGCAGTACCGCCCGAATAACGATATTGGTTTTTATCAGTCCGTCACCGCTGACGGCGACTGGGGCGATGAAAAGCTCAGTCCGGGCTATACCGTGACCATCGGCTGGGATAACTTCACCCGCGTCTTTACCGACGAAGGCATTCAGAAACCGTTCTTCGCTATCTTCGTCTGGACGGTGGTGTTCTCGGTGCTCACCGTGATCCTCACCGTGGCGGTCGGCATGGTGCTGGCCTGCCTAGTGCAGTGGGAATCGCTGAAAGGCAAAGCGATCTACCGCGTACTGCTCATTCTGCCGTATGCCGTCCCGTCATTTATCTCGATTCTGATTTTCAAAGGCCTGTTTAACCAGAGCTTTGGTGAGATCAACATGATGCTGAGCGCGCTGTTCGGCATTAAACCGGCCTGGTTCAGCGACCCCATGACCGCGCGTTCGATGATTATCATCGTCAATACCTGGCTGGGTTATCCGTATATGATGATCCTCTGCATGGGGCTGCTGAAGGCGATACCGGACGACCTGTATGAAGCGTCGGCGATGGACGGCGCAGGCCCGTTCCAGAACTTCTTTAAAATTACGCTGCCGCTGCTGATTAAGCCGCTGACGCCGCTGATGATCGCCAGCTTCGCCTTTAACTTTAATAACTTTGTACTGATTCAGCTGTTGACCAACGGTGGTCCGGACCGCCTCGGCACCACCACGCCAGCCGGTTATACCGACCTGCTCGTCAGTTATACCTACCGCATCGCCTTTGAGGGCGGCGGCGGACAGGACTTCGGCCTGGCGGCGGCGATTGCCACGCTGATCTTCCTGCTGGTAGGCGCGCTGGCTATCGTTAACCTGAAAGCCACGCGAATGAAATTCGACTAACTGGAATCACCAGGCGTTATTGGCGCAGCCAGTTTGGGCGCTGCCAGCGCGCAAGAACCGGAGCGTACACGAAGTACGTGAGGATTCTGAGCACTGCCAGCGTTCAAAATGGCAAGCAAAATAGCCTGGAACGGTGTTAAGGAGCGAAGAAAAATATGGCTATGGTCCAACCGAAATCTCAAAAGTTACGCCTTCTCACGACGCACTTAGGGCTGCTGATTTTTATCGCGGCAATTATGTTCCCGCTGCTGATGGTTATCGCCATCTCATTACGTGAAGGCAACTTCGCCACCGGCAGCCTGATCCCGGAAAAAATCTCCTGGGAGCACTGGCGGCTGGCGCTGGGCTTCAGCGTAGAACATGCTGATGGCCGGGTCACGCCGCCTCCCTTCCCGGTGCTGTTATGGCTGTGGAATTCGGTGAAGATCGCCGGGATTACCGCCATCGGCATCGTGGCGCTCTCCACCACCTGCGCCTACGCCTTTGCCCGTATGCGCTTTCCGGGCAAAGCCACGCTGCTGAAAGGGATGCTGATTTTCCAGATGTTCCCGGCGGTGCTGTCGCTGGTGGCGCTGTACGCTCTGTTTGATCGCCTCGGCCAGTATATTCCGTTTATCGGCCTGAACACCCACGGCGGGGTGATCTTCGCCTATCTTGGCGGTATCGCGCTGCATGTCTGGACTATCAAAGGTTATTTCGAAACCATCGACGGTTCGCTGGAAGAAGCCGCCGCGCTGGATGGCGCCACGCCGTGGCAGGCCTTCCGCCTGGTGCTGCTGCCGCTGTCGGTGCCGATTCTGGCGGTGGTGTTTATCCTGTCGTTTATTGCCGCCATTACCGAAGTGCCGGTCGCTTCACTGCTGCTGCGTGACGTTAACAGCTACACCCTGGCGGTAGGGATGCAGCAGTATCTCAACCCGCAAAACTACCTGTGGGGCGATTTCGCCGCGGCGGCCGTGCTGTCCGCTATCCCTATCACTCTGGTGTTCCTGCTGGCGCAGCGCTGGCTGGTTAACGGCCTGACGGCAGGCGGTGTGAAAGGTTAAGTTTCATCGAAGTACCTGTGTTAACTCTGCCCGGCAACGGGCAATGCCACTGCACCCTCAATGTGTATTTATTCAACTTGTGACTGCAATTCGGCGCTCCCTGGAGCGCCTTTTTTTTATGATATTTGATAATGCCGTTACGATTATTTTCTTTCGTGCTCACGGTCACTGCATTTTTATTTCCACCCAGGCATTGCCGCCAAGCAAACGCAATTAAGATCACAGAAAAGATATAACATAACTGCAATGTAAAAAATGATAATTGTTTTGCCTTCCTGTAAAACCCACCATCATCGACACTGATAAAAAGAACTGTATCGTCCAAGGCAGGTCTGAATGAATACCCAATATAATTCCCGCTATATTTTTTCGATTACATTAGTCGCAACATTAGGAGGGCTATTATTTGGCTACGATACCGCGGTCATTTCCGGTACCGTCGAGTCATTAAATACCGTCTTTGTCGCGCCACAAAATTTAAGTGAATCCGCCGCCAACTCGCTGCTCGGCTTCTGCGTCGCCAGCGCGCTGATCGGCTGCATCATCGGCGGGGCCATCGGCGGCTATTGCAGCAACCGCTTTGGCCGACGCGACTCGCTGAAAATCGCCGCCCTGCTGTTCTTTATTTCCGGCGTGGGTTCCGCATGGCCGGAATTAGGGTTCACCAGCATCAACCCGGATAATACCGTCCCCGTTTATTTAGCCGGTTACGTCCCCGAATTTGTTATTTATCGAATCATTGGCGGTGTCGGCGTCGGGTTAGCGTCAATGCTGTCGCCAATGTATATCGCCGAAATGGCCCCTGCGCCAATACGCGGAAAACTGGTTTCTTTTAACCAGTTCGCGATTATTTTCGGCCAGCTGCTGGTGTACTGCGTTAACTATTTTATTGCCAAATCCGGCGACGCCGCCTGGCTTAATACCAACGGCTGGCGCTATATGTTCGCCTCGGAGTGCATTCCCGCGCTGCTCTTCTTACTGCTGCTGTATACCGTTCCGGAAAGCCCGCGCTGGCTGATGGCGCGCGGCATGCAGGATCAGGCGGAAGGCGTGCTGCGCAAAATCATGGGGTCGACGCTCGCCGCCCAGGCCGTGCAGGAGATACATCAGTCGCTGGAGCATGGCCGCAAAACCGGCGGTCGTCTGCTGATGTTCGGCGTGGGGGTGATTGTCATCGGTATTATGCTGTCCGTCTTTCAGCAGTTTGTCGGCATTAACGTGGTGCTCTACTACGCGCCGGAGGTCTTTAAGACGCTGGGCGCCAGCACCGACGTCGCCCTGTTGCAGACCATTATTGTCGGCGTAATCAACCTGAGCTTCACCGTACTGGCCATTATGACGGTGGATAAGTTTGGCCGTAAGCCGCTGCAAATTATCGGCGCGCTCGGCATGGCGATCGGTATGTTCAGCCTCGGCACCGCGTTTTATACCCAGGCGCCAGGTATCGTCGCGCTGCTGTCGATGCTGTTCTACGTCGCCGCTTTCGCCATGTCCTGGGGGCCGGTATGCTGGGTGCTGCTGTCGGAGATCTTCCCCAACGCCATCCGCGGCAAAGCGCTGGCTATCGCCGTTGCCGCCCAGTGGCTGGCAAACTACTTTGTCTCCTGGACCTTCCCGATGATGGACAAAAATTCGTGGCTGGTGGCCCATTTCCACAACGGTTTTTCCTACTGGATCTACGGCTGCATGGGGGTGCTGGCAGCGCTGTTTATGTGGAAGTTTGTGCCGGAAACCAAAGGCAAAACGCTGGAAGAGCTGGAAGCGCTGTGGGTGAGCGCAGAGAAAAAAGCGCCGGAAGCGACGGCACTTTAATCCGCTCTCTCTTTACAGGCGGCCTGCGGGCCGCCTTTTCTCGTCTGATACTTCCTATACGCGCACGTAGTCGGTTTCAAAATTAAAGGTATGCCAGAGATGGCGGGCGCGGGAGTACTCGAACAGTCTGCCGTTATCCAGGAAAGCCGTCTGCTCTACCTGAATCAAAATGGTCGGCTCGCTTAATTTCAGCCACTGTCGCTCCTGTTCGCTGGCGTTCAGCCCGGTGACCGTCATATGCGCGCTGTGGATTGTGTGCCCCAGTTCGTGGGTGAGGTAAGCATAGATAGAGTGCTGAATATGGCTCAGGTTGAGATGAGGGAAGAGAGCAACCGGCATCCAGGTATACTCAATAATCGACGGCAGGTCGTCAATGATACGCACCCGCTGAATTTCATGCACCAGCTCGCCTTCCGGTATCTGTAATTTTTGCGCGATGTCCTGATTTGCCGGTACAGCGGCGTACTGCTCTATCCGCGTCGATAACGTCTTACCGTAGCTGGCGCAACGCTGTGCAGTGCCAATTAAATGGGAATTGCTGGCGGCGGAAACCTGGCGCTTAACAAACGATCCCAGCCCGCGCTTGCGTAATACCAGCCCTTCTCTGACCAGCAGATCCAGCGCTTTGGCGACCGTTAATTCACTACAGGCAAACTCTGCGGCAAGGCGGGTTCCTTCGGGAAGCTTTTTGTCCGGAGCGTAAACGCCTGCCACAATGCGGTGCCGCACCTTGTGATAGATGTCCATATATTTCGGCATAAACCCTCCATAAACGGCCCCTTACGGGGCCGGAAAAATTTATCGGGACAGCGAAGCCGCCATTCGCACCCAGGTATGTCGTCGCCCCCGAATAGCGACCGACAGCGCATTGAGCGCCTGCGGATCGGCCATGCCCGCCACGCCGGCGTCGCCAAAATTATGCATATCGCTACCGCAGCGCTTACTGGCGAGGCCAATTTCGCGCACCGTAGCACAATCCGCCCCTTCCTGACTACTGCTCAGGGTGGTGACGGCAAGACCGCCGCACGCCTGCACCGCCTGGACGATCTCCCTGACGTTCACCTCCGCCGCGCCGCGGCATCCGCCAGGCGCAGAGAAAATAACGCCATGCGCGCCAGCTCTGATATAGCTGACATATTCTTCCGGCTGCGCCAGCCCCGCCGTAGAGAACTTAGCCACCAGTATCAGTTTGTCGGTTTGCGCGCGGAGCTGTTCAATCGCCTGACACATGCGTTCAGCCGTGACGCCGAGTTTGTCGTACCCGGTCAGGCAGAAGAAATCGGCGTGCGCCATTGCGTGAAAATGCGCGAGCAGGAAAGCGTTGGGCGATGGAGACGCTTTCTCTGCCAGCACCTCAAAACTGACGCCGGTTAAGCGCCCGGTCAGCGCTTTTACCTGGGTGATGGGATCGTCGCCAAACCGACTATCACCGCCGTTAAGTACCGGATGCAGGCAGTTAATCCCCTTCAGCAACAGCAAATCGGCGCCAAATGCGCACAGCAGTTCAGCATTGGTGACTTCGGCGAACAGCGGCGGCGCCTGCACGGCGACCTCGGCCATAATCACCCGCCCTTCGCTGGCGACGATCGCTTCACGCAGTTCGTCGCCCATGACCGGCAGACAAAAGTCGCTGGCCCGACAGTTAAGGATCCGTTTCATCATGACGCCTCCGTGGCAAGCGTCACCACGGCTGGCGACGGCTGGCGAAATGCGGCTTCGAGAATTTCGAGGTTGGTCAACGCCTCGTTTTCGCTGACGTAATTCGCTTTTCCTGTGGTCAGGGTCCAGAACAGCGCATCATAAACGCGACCATAGTCCCCCGGCACCGCCGCAAGCGTCTCGCGGACGGACTCACCGGCAGCGTTCACATACTCAAGCACCGCCATTTCCCGATCCTCGCCAAATGCCGGATCGCCCGGCATGATGCCCGCTTTCAGGCTGGTCTCCTGTTGATCGATACCGTAACGAATAAACGATCCCCTGGTGCCATGCACGATAAACCGTGGTCCGGGGACTTTAACCAGATGGCTGGTTTTGACAATTGCGGTCGTCTTGCCGTAATAGAGATGCACGTCAAAGGTATCGTCAGGGTTAAGCGGGTTCCTCAGCTTGCGCAGATGGTATCCCACCTGCTGTGGCCGCCCGAGCAGCGAGAGTATTTGATCAACCGTATGCACCCCAAGACCATAGAACGCGCCGTTGAAGTCGCTGCCCGGACAGGTTTCCGCCTGCGGGCGGAAATAGTCGAAATGGCTCTCAATTTCGACAATATCGCCCAGCTTGCCGCTTTCAATAGCCTGCTTCATGGTCAGGAAGCAGCTGTCGAAGCGTCTGTTCTGGAAGGGCGTGACGGTTAAGCCTTTTTCCCGCGCCAGCGCAAACAGCGTTCTGGCCTCCTCCAGCGTGGTGGTGAAGGGCTTTTCCACCATCACATTTTTGCCCTTCTCCAGGCACATTTTCGCGTACTGATAATGGCTGTCAGGGTGGGTGCAGATAATGACCAGTTGGATCTCGCTGTCGTTCAGGATATCGTCGGGATCGGAAGTAAAGGCAATATGCTGATATTGCGCGCTGGCTTCGAGCTCCGGCTTACGCTGAATATCGAAGATACGTTTGACGTGATATTTATCTTTACGCAACAAAACGTAAGGTAAATGGTAGCGCGTGGCGCTTTTACCAAAACCAATATAAGCACAGTTGATCATGATTTTTCCTTAATAAAGAAGGTTAAGGCAGCCTGAACCGCTGCGGGTCCATCGAGTTTGCTAAAGTGCTGGGGATCGATCGGCGCCACGGGGCAATGATGGTTAATATCCTGGGCGATCGTCTCCTGAAGATAAGCGAGCTGTGGTCCGAGCAATATCAGCTGCGCTTGCTCATACTCCTGCGCCAGCCTGCCGGCGTTAACCGCATAGATAGTTAACGTACAGTTCTGGCTCTCGGTATATTTGCGCATCTTCGACGCCATTAATGAGGTGGACATACCCTCGTTGCAGGCAAGAATAATGGTTTTGCCGTCCAGCAGATGAATATCCGCCGGGCTGTCAAGGGTCGTTTCTTCTTTTGGCGCGGCAGCCAGTTCATCAATTACTTTTTCATTCCGGCTTTTCATGATGGCGTTTTCATAAGCCTGTAAAAATGGCATATAAATCACCACCCCCAGCGCCAGTAAAACCGCCTGCAAAATAACGTTACGGAAATCGCCGCCGGACCCCAGCCATCCGGAAATAAACGGCGGAACTGACCACGGGACGTAGGCGACAATTTTTGACACCCATCCCCAGGAGGTCGCGAAATAGGCGATGATAAAGTTAATTTGCGGATAGAGGATAAACGGGATCATCATCAACGGGTTATAGAGTACCGGAAAACCAAAAATGACCGGCTCGTTGATGTTAAATACGCCGGGGGCAATCACCGTGCGGGAAAATTTACGATGGCTGGACAATTTACTGCGGATAAAAACGGCCAGCAGCAGGGCCAGCGTGCTTCCCGTACCGCCCATATGACCATAGAGATCGCGAAACGGCAGCACAATGATATGCGGCGGAACCTGCCCGCTGGCGAAAGCCGCCATATTTTCCTGCATGGCGACCAGCAGCGGAGGCTCAAGCACGGGGTTGATAATCCCGCCAGGATGAATCCCCAGCGAAAACAGGATATTGGTTAAAGTGGTCAGCGTCAGAAATCCGGGCAGGTTGGTGGTTAAATGCACCAGCGGCGCCTGAATGAGCGTCTGTATCAGCGCCTGAACCTCCGTGTGGCCAAGCGTATTCACCGCGAAAGCCAGCAGCGCGAAAAGGCCGATGGTCAGCATAATCGAAAACATCGCCTGGAAGGACTGCACTACCATTGGCGGAACTTCATCGCCCAGGCGAATCTGTAGCCTCTTGCTTTTCGAAATCCATAAAAACAGCCTGGTCGACAGTATCGCCGTTAAGATCGCCAGGAATACGCCGCCTGCATTGGTATACGCATAGGGCACAATACCGGTCTGTTTTATTTCCTGCCCATTTGCCAGCGTTTGCGTGGTTTCTACCGGCATCAGGACGTAAAAAACCGCCAGCGCGACCATCGCCGGAATAACCGGCGTGTGATGCTTTTTCTTACTGGCAATATGATACGCAACCAATATCACTAACATCAGTGATAATATATTCATGGTCCCGTTAAGGATGCGCTCGCCAATATTACGTAAGCGGAGCAAGGTTTCCGTAGATAACAGATTGCTGAGCATGCCATTCGTGTCAAAAATGACATAATTGAGCATGATAAATAATCCTGCCAGCACGAGGAAAGGTACCGCAATAATAAAACTATCGCGCAAACTGCGTAAATGAACCTCGGCGGCCATTTTCTGCGAGGCGTCAGTGATCCGCCCCAATAGTGAGGATTGAAACATACCTGATTCCTGTCAAAGAGGGGATTAACGAATGTCCGGGAAATTCAGCGCAATCATTTCCTGGATAAGCTCCTGAGCAAGCATCGCCGTCATTAAATGATCCTGAGCATGGACCATAATTAAGTGAACCGGTATTTTTCCTTCCCCTTCGTCATATTCAATGAGTCTGGTCTGGATGGCGTGAGCCGCTTTCGCCGCCTGTTTTGATGCCTCCATCTGTTCAGAGGATGCAGGATAGTTGCCTTTCCGGGCCTCCTGCAATGCCTTAAACGCGCAGCTTTTGCACTGACCGGCATTAACAATAAGGCCCATCACTAACTCTTCGTAGCTTGTTTCGTTAAACATTTGCGCTCTCCATGAAATGTGAATGAATACATCCACCTCTGGTGAGATCCCTCACCGCACTCAGGTTTCATGGCACGCATTTAAAACCATATAGTTTTAAATTAAATCTATATAGATCACATTTTACGCTTTCCCGCAGGCTACTCCCGCTTCAGCCGTTTCGAATTACAGAGCCAGAGCGTGATCACCAGCAGCAGGATCGCCGCCGAGTAGATCAGCACATCCATCGGCGATTTATGATCGACGATGATCAGCCGCACAATCGCGGTGATCCCGATATAGACAAAGTAGCGCAGCGGAAAGTGAAAACCTGACTGGAAATACTTAACGATCAGGGCGATAAATTCGAAATAGAGAAAATAGACCACCAGCCCTTCCACCAGCTCATACTTGCTGGTCTGCTCAGGGGCGAACAGCACATCGGCCAGATGCAGCGTCTCTTTGCCGAGGAAGACAACCAGGATCAGCCCCAGACTCAGCAGGCCCAGGTTCAGCACGGTCTGTAAGATGGTGGAGATAAACTCCACGCGCGGACGAGATAGTGACGTCATAACAGCACCTCTTTCTCAGTGGCGAGGTTCCTGTATAACGCAAAAATGTGACGGAGATCTATATTTTTTGTGTATGTTTGGCGTGTTCGCCCGGTGGCGCTGCGCTTACCGGGTCTACAAAATCGTAGGCCGGGCAAACGCAGTGCCGCCCGGCGTGAAGCATCAACGGAAGTTAATGTTCTTATCGCTGGTCATATCATACAGCTGGAATTTACGTCCCAACTGTTGACCGCCGTCGCGCGTCAGCGGCGTCCAGCCCACCGCCGCGCGGCTGCGGGTCGGGCCTGAGGAGAAGAGATCCAGCGGAATGGAGACATAGATCCCTTTGGTAAAATCCCCTTCCCCGTACTCGTCCGGCGACACGTTGGTGAGCGTGGCGTAACCGCCGACCACCACGCCGCTGTCGAAGCGTTTAGAGATATCCAGCGTGCCGCCCTTGTCGCCCGCCAGATACTGACCAACGCTCGCTTTTACCAGCACATCCTGCGCGAACGACGGCGTCCAGTAAGCCGTCAGATGCCCGGTCTTCACGCTGTAATCGGTGAATTTCATCATATCCTGCGCGCTGCGCCAGTCACGCTGTTTCACGTAGTTCGCATCCAGACCAAACGCCCAGTTGCTGTCTACCGGGCGATAAAGCACTTCGGCCCCCGCGCCGCCGTACATGGTTTCCAGGTAGCCGCCATAGACCTGGCCGTAGAAACCGTTGCCGAAGTACTGGAAGTAGTTGGCCTGCAGGTTGTTGACGTACACGTCGTTCTGCACGTATTCACGCACGCGGGTGCGCACGCGCGGCAGCTTCGAGTCGCTCGGCGGATTGGTGTAGTTGAACTTGTCGTAGTTGTTGGCGAGGTTGCCAAACAGGCTGCCGGTGGTCAGCAGATGATCGGTCAGCCACAGGTCGGCGGTGGCCATCACCCCTAACTGATACATGTAGAAGTTTTCCGGCCCGCCCACCGACTGATTGAGCACCGGATCGACATGGAAGGCAAAGCGCGACTTGTCGATATACCAGCCCTGCTCGGTGCTTTCGGGAACCACCGGCTCAAGGCGTTTTTGCGCCAGCGGCGTTTCGTGCCCCAGCGGCTCCCCTTCCAGATGGCGCTTCAGGCTGGCGACGTCCGTTTCGGTGGTCACCTGCGGCAGGTTAAGACGGTTTTCGGTAACGCGGATCGTGCGGATCCCCTCCGGCAGATCGTTCATCACGATCCGGTTCGCCCGTTCGATCCCCTCCCGCGAGTCGCGGTATTTCACCTGCTCGCCGGTGACGTACAGCGTATCGCCCTTCACCTGAATTTTGGGGTCCGTCAGTCCGGCGTTGTATTTCAGCAGCGTAAGCTGACTGGCGACCACCGAGTGTTGCAGGATCGCATCCTGCGGCTGCGGCTGGTATTTCGGTCGGGCATTATCGTTGTAAGTCGGACGCAGATCGTTGAAGTTGGTGCGCAGGGTGACGCCAAACATGAAGGTATTACCGCGCTCGTAGCTGAGGTTAACGTCGGCCCAGTCGGTGACGCGGTAAATGGCGCCGACGTTAAACTTGCTTTTCTGCTCCAGCCTGCCGGCAAAGTCCTGTTGATAGTTATTGCCTTCATACTCCAGCTTCAGGCGCAGCGGCTGCCAGGGCGTCTGGTATTCGACGCCGCCAAACAGCGACGCCGGGCCGTGGAACATCTGGCTGCCGTCAATGGAACCGGCCTGCTGATAGCTGTTATCGCGATAGCAGTATTTGTCGCTGACCGAGCAGAGCGGGTTGCTTACGTTGCCGCTGGTGCCGAGATAGCCCCAGCCGAGGCCGAGCGAGAAATCAAACGGCCCCCAGGCTTTATTCGCCACGATATATTCGGCATCGAACAGACCGGTACCGCCGATATCCCGCGCACCCACCGCCACCTGCGGCAGCCAGTAGCTCTCTTCCCACAGTCTCAGCTTCAGGTCGAAAGCTTTATCCTTGTAGGTTTGATCGCCGGAGAAGGACTCCACGCTGCTGTACTGTCTGGTACGCACGTCGGTGTAACGCAGCGTGGTTTCCAGCCAGGGAAACAGCTGCACCGAGGCCGAATAGTAACGGTACTGATCGTTATCGCGATAGTTAAGACTTAGCTCCCCTTCACGCGCCATGCGCGCGGTCGGGGTTTGCAGCAGCCCCACGCCGCCGAAATCAGACTGCGAGGGGCCAATGGGCGCCGGGTACGTTTCGCCATGACAGGCCGCGCTGATGCCCAGCGCCAGTAAGCTGAGCAGATGTATTTTTTTCATTACTCGGGTATCCGCTGCGTCAGGGTATGAAGAATGTCGGCGTTCAGCGCATCCGGTTCGCTGCTCCAGACGGCATCATCCAGCCCCACAAAAATAATGCTGCCGGGCATCGGCTCAACGTGACGCCTGTTCCAGTAAGCGACCGGCACTTTCTGGCTGCGTCCGTCAGGGTAGATAACCCATGCGTAGCTGCGATCCGCGCCGCTGAGCAGGCTTTGCCCTTCGAGGTAGCTGACGACGTCGCGCCCCGGCATAAACGGCAATTTTCCCGGACGGCTCATCAGACCGAACAGGGTGACCTCCGCTGGCTGCGGACCCACCCACAGCGTGTAGTTTCCCTGTAGCGGCGGATTTGCGCGCTCGCTGACGCGCACCACGTCCGGATCGAGATTCACCCGCTGCCTGCCGGTGATTCTGAGCGCCTGCACCTGCTGGCGCAGGGCGTTAATGGCGGCCGCGTCATCGCCGCTCTCTCCGGCGCTCAGCGCCGCCAGTCGCGCGACCAGTTCCTGCTGCTGGCGCAGCGCCGCCGCGGTCGCCTGTTCTTCGCTAATCACCGCCCCCGGCCACCAGCTGTTCGCCAGCCTCGGCTGTCCCACCAGATCAATAAGGCGTTCCGCGCCGGTCAGCGTTTTAGCCTGCGGCGTCCCGGCGATAAAGACGTTTACGGTGCCGGCGGCAAAAACCGACGCGGCGTTCAGGCTGATAAGCAGCGCGAAAAGTGTCCGTTTCATCATTTTGCCGCCTTGATCAGCGTGGTTTTCACCGGGAAAAATCCCGCGCCAAGATACTGCTCCGACTGGCGAATTTGCCCTTCGCTGTCGATCCAGTAGCGGTTATGCCAGCGCGTCTGGTCGGTGGTCACCTCTTCGTCCAGCACGCGTACGGGCGTTTCATCGCTGCCCACTTTTACCGTGTCGCGGCCATCCCACGTAAAGACCGAGCGCACGGTGGCGTAGCGAACCTGCTTGTGTTCGGTCCAGCCCATTGTGCGGGTCCAGGTAGCGCCGTCGACGATCTGGTTGGGTGCGATAAGCGGGTCGTCAGCGAGATTATTGACTTCAATAAGGTTGTCGCCGCCGAGCAGCGTTTTCACCAGGCGACCATGCTGCGTCACAAGGGTGGCCTGATCCTGAGTCACCCATTTCTGCTGCCCGTTTTCGGCGAAAGCAAGCACCACAAACAGCTGAGGCCCGCCGTTAAGCTGCATATACTGGCTGGCGTAGGGCATATTCTGAATATCGTCGTCCGTCAGCTGTACGCCGGGCGTGCCGAACAGACTGTCCCACAGAGAATGGCCCAGCTCTTTGGTGGTGGCTGAACATGCCTGTAACAGCAGGCAAATAAGGATGATTCCAGGTCGCTTCACGACTCTTCTCCGCATGGTTGTCGGGTGGCGCTGCGCTTACCCGACCTACAGCTAAAATAACCACACCGAAGTGTGGTTATGCTTAAAGCGTACCGGTGTTACTGGGTACTGGTGGTCGTGGTGGTGGTGGTCCCGGTGTTGGAACCGTCACCGCCGCCGGTCGCCGCCAGCGCGACGCCCACCGCCGAGCTTACGGTGCTGACGCTGGTCGCGGAGGAACTGCCCGCCGACACCGACGTCGCCGCCGAACCTGCCGCTTCACCCACCTGAACCGGGGCTGCGTAGACAGAGCTCGCCGCAAGCGCAGATATGGCAAAAATGCCATACAGAACTTTTTTCATAACAATTTCCCTTCATTGAATGAATGGAGATTTACCCAAAAGAGTTTCGGGCGGGATCGAGTATACACAACTAAAGCATGCGGATTACGCCAGCTCTGAATAACGAGGCGGTTTTAGGATAATTGGACCTTTGCGGAATTATTTATTTTTGGATAAATATATTTATATATAAAAATCAAAAGGTTAATATTTTACCAGTGAAGAATTAACATCCGTATTTTCCTAAAATAACACGGCGGTAATTTATGGTTATTCATTATTTTAGGATTAAGCTCAATACAGCAATATGCGCAATGACGTGGACAAGCGGATTTATCTTATAAAAAAGCCGATATAAATATCGGCTTGTTTTATGACTTTACTTTCTTTTTGCCGGATGGCGGCGAAATGGCTTATCAGGCGCGCCAGGCTTTATAGCGGTTGATTAGCCCGTTCGTTGAGCTGTCATGACTGCTGATTTCTTTATCATCATTCAGCTCCGGCAGAATGCGGTTCGCCAGCTGTTTGCCCAGCTCCACGCCCCACTGGTCGAAGGTGAAGATGTTCAGGATCACGCCCTGGGTGAAGATTTTGTGCTCATACAGCGCAATCAGCGCGCCCAGGCTGAACGGGGTGATTTCACGCAGCAGGATCGAGTTGGTCGGACGGTTGCCTTCGAACACTTTGAACGGCACCACATGCTCAAGCGTTGCCGGATCTTTACCCTGATCGCGGTACTCCTGCTCAACCACTTCACGGGATTTACCGAACGCCAGCGCTTCAGTCTGGGCAAAGAAGTTAGACAGCAGCTTCGGATGGTGATCCGACAGCGGGTTGTGGGTGATCGCCGGGGCGATAAAGTCGCAGGGAACCATTTTGGTGCCTTGGTGAATCAGCTGGTAGAAAGCGTGCTGACCGTTAGTGCCCGGCTCACCCCAGATAATCGGGCCAGTCTGGTAATCTACCGGGTTGCCGTTACGGTCAACATATTTGCCGTTAGATTCCATATTGCCCTGCTGGAAGTAAGCTGCAAAGCGGTGCATATACTGGTCATACGGCAGAATCGCTTCGGTTTCAGCGCCGAAGAAATTGTTGTACCAGATACCAATCAGCGCCAGCAGCACCGGCAGGTTTTTCTCTGGCGCGGTGGTGGAGAAGTGCTTATCCATCGCGTGCGCGCCGGAGAGCAGTTCCACAAAGTTGTCATAGCCCACAGAGAGGATGATCGACAGACCAATCGCCGACCACAGGGAGTAGCGACCGCCGACCCAGTCCCAGAATTCAAACATGTTGGCCGTATCAATGCCGAACTCGCCAACCGCTTTCGCGTTGGTAGAGAGCGCGGCAAAATGTTTCGCCACGTGCTGTTCATCACCGGCGGTTTTCAGGAACCAGTCGCGCGCGCTGTGGGCGTTGGTCATGGTTTCCTGGGTGGTGAAGGTCTTGGAAGCCACCAGGAACAGGGTGGTTTCCGGGTTCACTTTTTTCAGCACTTCGGCGATGTGCGTACCATCAACGTTAGAAACAAAGTGCATGTTCAGATGGTTTTTATAGGGACGCAGCGCTTCGGTCACCATGAACGGACCGAGGTCGGAACCGCCGATGCCGATATTGACCACATCGGTAATCGCTTTGCCGGTATAGCCTTTCCAGCTACCTGAAATAATGGCTTCAGAGAAGGTTTTCATCTTCTCCAGCACCGCGTTGACTTCCGGCATCACATCTTTGCCGTCAACGAGAATCGGGGTATTGCTGCGGTTACGCAGCGCCACGTGCAGTACGGCGCGGTCTTCGGTACGGTTAATTTTTTCGCCGGAGAACATGGACTTGATGGCGCCCGCCAGATCGGTCTCTTTCGCCAGATCCTGCAGCTTAGCCAGCGTCTCTTCAGTGATGCGGTTTTTGGAGTAATCCACCAGCATCAGATCGTCAAACGTCGCGGAGAACTTGCTAAAACGGTCGCTATCCTTCGCGAACAGATCCGCGATGGTAACGTCTTTCATTTCGTCAAAATGTTTCTGTAGCGCCTGCCAGGCAGAAGTCTGCGTTGGGTTGATATTTTTCATTGGCAATACTCTTCTGATTTGAGAATTGTGACTGGGATCGATTGTAACGCCAGACAGAGAAAAGTGTGATTGTTTTAGTGCCGTTGCCCTGGCCCCGGCTCATGCGAGATTCAAAGCACCAGAAAGTATAGTTGTTATAAGCGCTGTTTCTGAGCATAAACTCAGCATAAAAAATCCGCATAATCCCGGCGTTGACAGCCCAGGCCGCTCATTTTATTTATAAATACAGTTTTGAATTTGCTTTTGCGCCTGCACCGGTTTCTGTTCTGCCTTTGTGCCATGGTCGCTTTCACACTCCCTGACACGAGGTTGTTATGACAGAGCTAGTCGTCTCCAAATTTGGCGGTACCAGCGTAGCCGATTTTGATGCCATGAACCGTAGCGCCGACGTGGTGCTTTCCGATGCCAGCGTTCGCGTAGTTGTGCTTTCCGCCTCAGCGGGCGTGACCAATCTGCTGGTCGCCCTGGCGGAAGGTCTGGAGCCGCTGGCGCGTTTCGAAAAACTCGACGCCATCCGCAAAATTCAGTTCGATATTCTGGAACGCCTGCGCTACCCGAACGTCATTCGCGAAGAGATCGAGCGCCTGCTGGAGAATATTACCACGCTGGCGGAAGCCGCCTCGCTGGCCACCTCTACCGCGCTGACTGACGAGCTGGTCAGCCACGGCGAGCTGATGTCCACCCTGCTGTTTGTCGAGATCCTGCGCGAGCGCGACGTGGCGGCGCAGTGGTTCGACGTGCGCAAAATCATGCGCACTAACGATCGCTTTGGTCGCGCCGAGCCGGATGTCGCGGCGCTGGCGGAACTGGCAACCTTACAGCTGGCGCCGCGCCTGAATGAGGGGCTGATCATCACCCAGGGCTTTATCGGCAGCGAGAGCAAAGGGCGCACCACCACGCTGGGACGCGGCGGTAGCGACTACACGGCAGCCTTGCTGGCCGAAGCGTTGCAGGCGACGCGCGTGGATATCTGGACCGACGTGCCGGGCATCTACACCACCGATCCCCGCGTGGTGCCCGCCGCGCAGCGGATCGACAAAATCGCCTTTGAAGAAGCGGCGGAAATGGCAACCTTCGGCGCGAAAGTGCTGCATCCAGCGACCCTTCTGCCCGCGGTACGCAGCGATATTCCGGTCTTTGTCGGTTCGAGTAAAGAGCCAAAAGCAGGCGGCACCCTGGTGTGCAACAAAACCGACAACCCGCCGCTGTTCCGCGCGCTGGCGCTGCGCCGCAAGCAGACGCTGCTCACCCTGCACAGCCTGAATATGCTGCATTCGCGCGGCTTTCTGGCCGAAGTGTTCGGCATTCTTGCGCGCCATAATATCTCGGTCGATCTGATTACCACCTCCGAAGTGAGCGTGGCGCTGACGCTGGACACCACCGGTTCCACCTCCACCGGCGATACCCTGCTGACGCAATCGCTGTTGATGGAACTCTCCGCGCTGTGCCGCGTTGAGGTGGAAGAAGGACTGGCGCTGGTGGCGCTGATTGGCAACGATCTGTCGAAAGCCTGCGGCGTCGGCAAAGAGGTGTTCGGCGTACTGGAGCCGTTTAATATCCGCATGATCTGCTACGGGGCCTCCAGCCATAACCTGTGCTTCCTGGTGCCGGGCGCGGAAGCCGAGCAGGTGGTGCAGAAGCTGCATCAGAACCTGTTTGAGTAAGTGAGTTTACATATCCGTCAGGGCCGATGGCGCTTGCGCCATCGGCCCTGTTCATTGCATTACCGTCTCATACAGTAACCGGTCCAGCGCGTTAATATCTCCTTCCCGGCTGTCCGGCAGCGTGGGCGGGATTTCGCCTCGCGCCAGTTCTGCCAGAATAAACCCATGCAGCAACGGACGACGCGGGCCATATTCGGCCTCTCCGGCGCGCTGTTTGCGTTCCAGCAGTTCGTCTATCTCCTGCCGCAAAGCCCCCTCCAGCTCACTGCCTGCCAGCAGCTCGGCAAAACGCATCGGCGGCGCGCCTTTACCCGCCTCCACCCAGCGCACCGCCAGCAAAGGACGCAAAACGTAGAAGTACTTTTTCAGCCGAACGCTGTCACCCTGTAGATAGCCGCGAAAATTTTTTCGCGCCATTGAGTAGTAATGCCAGCGCGCCCGCAGTGGAGAAAACCAGCGGGGAACCTGAGACTTCAGCGTGGAAACCGTTGCCTTATCCTCAAGGTACACTACCGGTGAATCCAGCCATTCGATAAGCGTCGGGTTAGCGCCTTTAAGCAAACCCAACGCTTTACGCCATTCCCAGCCGCAAACGTCCAGTTCATCATCTATCGGCAGCTCGATAACATCGCGCTGCGCGTCGACGCGCAGATACCACTGCGGCGGATGAACGTACAAAAATCGCACGTCATAATCGCTGTCCGGTGACGCGAATCCCCAGCCGCGGCTGCCGGATTCACAGGCGTACAGCACCCTGACGCCAAAGCGATGTTCAACCTCCCTGAGCTGCCGCACGACGCGTTCACGCATCGCGCGGCTCACCGTATTTTCAGCCATTTTATTATCCTTTTACACACACGACCTGCCGAAGGGTATGTACGATTTCCACCAGCGAAGACTGGGCCGCCATCACTGCATCAATGTCTTTATAGGCCATCGGGATTTCGTCGATCACCTCGCTATCTTTCCGGCACTCCACGTGAGCGGTAGCGCGAATGTGATCGGCAATGGTAAAGCGTTTTTTGGCCGCCGTTCGGCTCATTGTTCTTCCCGCGCCGTGGCTGCATGAACAGAAACTCTCCTCATTGCCCAGTCCGCGCACGATGAAACTTTTCGCCCCCATTGAACCGGGAATAATCCCCATCTCGCCTTTTTGCGCCGACACCGCGCCTTTGCGCGTCACCAGCACCTCTTCCCCAAAGTGTCGCTCTTTTTGCACATAGTTGTGGTGGCAGTTCACCGCCTCCTGCCGGGTTAAAAACGGTTTACTCACAATACGCGACAGCGCCGCCAGCACGCGGGACATCATTACTTCCCGGTTATGCCGGGCGAAATCCTGCGCCCACTCCACCGCTTCGATATAGTCGTCATAGTGGCGGCTTCCCTCCTGGAAATAGGCCAGATTTTTATCCGGCAGATTCGCCATATGCTGCTGCATATCCTGCTGCGCAAGGGTGATAAAAACGTTGCCAATCGCGTTGCCTACGCCGCGCGAACCGCTGTGCAGCATCACCCACACCCGCTGTTGTTCGTCCAGACACACTTCGATAAAGTGATTACCGGTTCCTAACGTCCCCAGATGCTGATGATTATTGGTTTTCAGCAGCTGCGGATATTTGTCGGTCAGACGCTTAAAGCGCGGCGCCAACTGTCCCCAGTGAGCGCTTACTTCCTCCGGCGGCGTTTCCCATGCGCCTTTATCGCGCCGGGAACGCGTACTGGTGCGCCCGTGTGGCACCGCCTGTTCAATGGCGCTACGCAGTCCGCTGAGATTATCCGGCAGATCGCCCGCCAGCAGCGAAGTCCGCACGGCGATCATTCCGCAGCCAATGTCCACCCCTACCGCCGCCGGAATAATCGCCCCTTTGGTTGGGATCACGCTGCCAATGGTCGACCCTTTTCCCAAATGCACATCCGGCATGACCGCCAGATGTTTGAAAATAAATGGCATTCTTGCCGTGTTCAGAAGCTGCTCCCTCGCCTCCGGCTCTACCGGTACGCCGCGGGTCCACATTTTTACCGGCGCGGCGTCCGGCACAACTAACCGCTCATACGCTTTCTGCTGCATTTTCTGTTCCTTCTCGCCTTTCAGCATCTTGATACAAGCGTAGTGCCAGAAGCGTGCCAAAAATATAAACGCCGAAGCGAACATTTAATTGTTTGATTTTTATCTGATTATTTTTCTATGTCGAAGCATGAATTGCAGTACCCGAAGATATTTTTTATCTTTTACTCTCAGCTTTTATCTTTCAGGATAAATCATGCAAAAGCGGCGGGTAGTGATTGGCGTACTGGGAACGGTGCTGGATAAACGCGGTAAGCGCGCCAACCGTATGAAGAAATGGCGTCCGACGGTAGGTTTATGCCAGCAGCCGGATTTTCCAGTAGACAGGCTGGAGCTTATCCATCAGCCACGGGATACCGGGATGTGCCAGCAGATAACGGAAGATATTCACCTGCTCTCGCCGCATACCGAGGTGCGTCCGCACGCGATTGCCATCGCAGATCCGTGGGATTTTGAAGAGGTGTACGCGGCGTTTCTCGATTTCGCGACCCGCTATCCATTCGATACCGAAAACGAAGAGTATCTGGTGCATATCACCACCGGCACCCATGTCGCTCAAATTTGCTGGTTTCTGCTGACTGAGGCCCGCTACCTGCCCGCCAGCCTGCTGCAAACCGGGCCAGCGCCGAAAGGCACGCCGGAAGAGGCGATCGCCGCCGGAACCTGTTCGGTCATCGACCTCGATTTAAGCCGCTATGCCACATTGACCAGTCGCTTTCAGCGCGAACAGCAGGCGTCCGTCTCTTTCCTGAAAGCGGGGATCGACACGCGAAACGCCACGTTCAACAAACTCATCGACCGTATTGAGCGCGTCGCGCTGCGATCCCGCGATCCCATCCTGCTCACCGGACCTACGGGGGCAGGTAAATCCTTCCTCGCAAAACGTATTTATCAACTCCGCCAGTCGCGACATCTGGTGGCCGGGAAACTGGTCGCGGTGAACTGCGCGACGCTACGCGGCGACAACGCGATGTCCACGCTGTTTGGTCACGTGAAGGGGGCATTTACCGGCGCGCTGACGCCGCGTGCCGGGCTGTTACGCGAAGCTGACGGCGGGGTGTTGTTTCTTGATGAGATTGGTGAACTGGGGCTGGACGAGCAGGCGATGCTGCTGAAGGCCATTGAAGAAAAAACCTTTTTTCCGTTTGGCGCGGATAAAGAAGCGCGCAGCGATTTTCAACTGATCGCCGGCACGCATCGCAATTTGCCAGAATGGGTCGCAGAGGGCCGCTTCCGCGAAGATCTCTATGCGCGTATTAATATGTGGAGCTTTGCCCTGCCGGGTCTGGCGCAGCGCCGGGAAGATATAGCGCCGAACATTGAATATGAGCTACAGCGTTTTTCCCGCAGCAGACAAAGCCAGATCCGCTTCGACAAAGCGGCGCGCGAACGCTATCTGGCGTTTGCCTGCTCAGCGCAGGCGGCGTGGCGCGGCAACTTTCGTGAACTGAGTTCATCCGTCGCGCGAATGGCGACGCTGGCCGAACAGGGCCGCATAACGACGGATCTGGTTGCAGAAGAAATTGCTTTGCTGAAAGCGAGCTGGCAGGTCACCGACTCGCAGCCTGAACGGGATATGACGCTGGATCTGTTCGATCGCTGTCAGTTAGAGACGGTTCTGGAGGTCTGTCGCCGCAGCGCCTCGCTGTCTGAAGCCGGACGCGAACTGTTTGCCGTCTCCCGGCAGAAAAAAACCAACCCCAACGACGCTGACCGCCTGCGTAAGTATCTGGCGCGTTTTGGCCTGAGCTGGGAAAGTATCCGCAGCACGTAAAATCCGAACTTTTCCGCCAGCAAACATAAATTGTTTGAATATTAAACGCTTCCGCGATAAACAATAAGCAGGGCCTGGCTCGATCCCGGCCTGTTTATAACGACACAACACACTTATCGCAAGGAATGAAAAATGCTGGCCACTCTTACGCGGCTGTTCCCGTTATGGGCGCTGCTGCTCTCGGTTATTGCCTATTACACGCCCTCCACTTTTACCCCTGTTGGCCCGTGGATCGCCACGTTGCTGATGCTGATTATGTTCGGCATGGGCGTTCATCTTAAGGTGGATGACTTTAAACGCGTCCTCTCTCGTCCGGCGCCGGTCGCCGCTGGCATCTTCCTGCACTATCTGCTGATGCCGCTCGCCGCCTGGCTGCTGGCGCTGGCATTCAATATGCCGCCGGAGCTTTCCGCCGGGATGGTGCTGGTAGGCAGCGTGGCCAGCGGTACGGCATCTAACGTAATGATTTATCTGGCGAAGGGCGATGTGGCGCTGTCGGTCACGATTTCATCCGTCTCCACGCTGGTGGGCGTGGTGGCGACGCCATTGTTGACGCGCCTCTACGTCGATGCGCATATCCAGGTTGATGTGATGGGTATGCTGCTCAGCATTCTGCAAATTGTGGTGATACCGATTGCCCTGGGTCTGGCGATCCACCATCTGTTCCCGCGCGTTGTGAGAGCGGTAGAGCCGTACCTGCCCGCGTTTTCAATGGTCTGTATTCTGGCGATTATCAGCGCAGTGGTCGCAGGTTCCGCCTCGCATATCGCCTCGGTCGGCTTTGTGGTGATTCTTGCGGTGATTCTGCATAACACCCTCGGCCTGCTCGGCGGCTACTGGGGCGGACGCCTGTTCGGCTTCGATGAGTCCACCTGCCGGACTCTGGCGATTGAAGTGGGAATGCAGAACTCCGGCCTCGCCGCAGCGCTGGGCAAAATCTACTTCGGTCCGCTCGCTGCCCTGCCCGGCGCGCTGTTCTCGGTCTGGCACAATCTGTCCGGCTCGCTGCTGGCCGGTTACTGGTCCGGCAAGCCGATTGAAAAAGATAAGCGCCAATAATTGAATATTAACCCGGGCCTGATAAGCTCAGCGCCATCAGGCACAATACGGATACAGTGCCGGATAAGTCGTTAACGCCTTATCCGGCCTACAAAGCATTGTCTCTTTCCCGTACACTGGTTTCATTATCCGACTGAGGGCACCCGTATGGCACTCCCCCGCATTACCCAAAAAGAGATGACGGAACGCGAGCAGCGCGAGCTGAAAACGCTGCTGGATCGCGCGCGCATTGCGCACGGTCGTCCGCTGACCAACAGTGAAACCAACAGCGTGAAGAAAGAGTACATCGATAAGCTGATGGCTCAGCGTGAAGCAGAGGCAAAAAAAGCCCGCCAGTTAAAGAAAAAGCAGGCTTACAAACCGGATTCGGAGGCGTCGTTCTCCTGGTCGGCGAATACGCCGACGCGCGGCAGACGTTAACGTCCTTTCTTCTTACGCCCCGGCGAGGTAAATCGCTTACCGTTTGCCGCCGGGCGCGCTTTCTCTTTTTCTTTCGGTTTCTCGATCTTCACCACCGGGCGCTTTATTCCCGCCGTTTTCGGCTTCGCTTTCGCCTTCGGTTTCGCTTCTGAAGAAGAGTTCTCGATAAGCTTAAACAGGGTGATCAGTTCATCGTCCGTCAGGTCGCGCCATTCACCGGGCGGCAGGCCAGCGAGACTGACATTCATAATGCGCGTGCGTTCAAGCTTCGTCACTTCGTAACCAAAGTATTCGCACATCCGGCGGATCTGCCGGTTCAGCCCCTGGATCAGGGTGATGCGGAACACAAACGGCGCTTCTTTTTTAACCTTACATTTTTTCGTCACCGTGCCCAGAATCGGCACGCCCGCCCCCATGCCGCGGATAAACTCGTCGGTGATCGGCTTATCCACCGTCACCAGGTACTCTTTTTCGTGATCGTTACCGGCGCGCAGAATTTTGTTCACCAGGTCGCCGTGGTTGGTCAGGAAAATCAGCCCCTGCGAGTCTTTATCCAGACGGCCAATCGGGAACACGCGCTTACTGTGGTTAACAAAGTCAACGATGTTATCGCGTTCGCTGTCTTCGGTAGTGCTGACGATCCCCACCGGCTTATTCAGGGCGATAAATACCAGCTCTTCCGCTTCGCGCGGCTCAATCAACCGACCGTTGACCTTTACCACATCGCCCGGCATCACCTGATCGCCAATGGCGGCGCGCTTACCATTAATGAAAACATTCCCTTGCTCGATAAAGCGATCCGCTTCGCGACGCGAGCAAATTCCGCTTTCGCTGATGTATTTATTGAGTCGGATGGATGCGTCGGGCAGCATTATTTCTCCTGTAGACAGTGCATTCTCCAGGGGATTCTCTCCCTCGCCGCCTTAATACAGCCTGGATACTGTTGAGTGATAAAAGCGAAATATACCCTACCTTTGGGGCGATAAAAAAGATTCGCGTTCGACCAGGTCAGTACCGCTGAGCCGATGCGTTAATTCACCGCCAGGCGTAATGCCAAATCATGCGGGTATGGGTCAAAATAGTTTTGCGTCAGCAGGTAGCGATCCGGGTATTCGGCCAGATAGTGCTTCAGCAGCGTCAACGGTGCGAGGATGGGCAGCAATCCCGCGCGGTAGTTAAGGATCACCTCACGCAGCTCGCCGCGTTGGCGGCTGTTAAGCTGGTTACGGAAGTACCCCTGAATGTGCATCAGGACGTTGGTATGGTTTTTCCGCGAGGCCGGTTTTTTCAGAATCGCCATCAGCTTTTCCCGATACGCGATAAAGAAGGCGTCCAGATCTTCCCATTCGTGTAATGAGGCGACAAACGGCCCGATTTCACGGTATCCCGCCTGATGGTGCGCCAGCAGTTGCAGTTTATAGCGGCTGTGGAAGTCCAGTAGCGCACGACGCGTCAGGCCGTTTTCGCGCAGCGTATTCAGCTCATGCAGGGCAAATACCCGCTCGACAAAATTCTCGCGCAGCGCCGGATCGTGCAGGCGTCCATCCTCCTCAACGGGCAGCCAGGGATAGCTCGCCATTAAGGCGCCGGTAAACAGGCCGACGCCCTCTTTGCGCCCGCGGTTGCCTTTTTCATCGTACAGCCGCACCCGCTCCATGCCGCAACTGGGCGATTTCGCACAGACGATAAAGCCCGCCAGGTTGCCCTGTCGCGGGAGAAAAGTATCGGCAAACGCGGTCATTTTCTCTGTGACGTCGTCATGCGGCGCATGGCTGAAGCGCATCCGGGTGTCCCCTTCAGGCGTCTGCACCAGGCGCAGCGCCGGGCGGGGAACGGGCAACCCTATCGCCATCTCCGGGCAGACCGGTTTAAACGTCACCCACTGCGCCAGCTCGTCCATCACAAAGCCCATGCGTTTATGCCCGCCGTCAAAGCGGACGGCCGAACCGGTTAAACATCCGCTGATACCAATAACGGGTTGCACGTTCATGCTTTTCTCCTGGCTGTGAATCATAGGGCGTAATGATATTTTAGCCGCTGAACATGCTCTTATGTAACAGACGCATAACAGTGGATAAAGATTACTCCCAAACTTCTGCCAATCACGCCGGTTGGAATGAAGCACAGACGGTTTGCACTACACTTTACTTCCAACCGCGTAGATGAAAGGAGTTCTCATGAAGCTATGGCCCGTCGTGACCGGAGTTGCTATTGCACTGACTCTGGTTGCCTGTAAATCCCCGACTCCGCCGAAAGGCGTACAGCCGATAACAAACTTTGACGCCAGCCGTTATCTGGGTAAATGGTACGAAGTCGCCCGCCTGGAGAACCGCTTCGAGCGTGGCCTTGAGCAGGTGACGGCAACCTACGGTAAGCGCAGCGACGGGGGGATCAGCGTACTCAACCGCGGCTACGATCCGCAGAAAAAGAAATGGAATGAGAGCGAAGGAAAAGCCTCCTTTACCGGCGAACCAACCACTGCCGCGCTGAAAGTCTCGTTCTTCGGGCCGTTTTACGGCGGCTATAACGTGATCAAACTGGACGATAATTATCAGTACGCGCTGGTCAGCGGCCCGAATCGCGATTACCTGTGGCTCCTGTCGCGTACGCCTACCTGCCGGAGGCAGTGAAACAGGACTACCTGAATACCGCGCGCAGCCTGGGCTTCCGGGTCGATCAGCTGGTGTGGGTAAAGCACTAGCCGCGATTCAGGCCAAAATACAGCATGGCCCTTTTCACTCCGTGAGCCACGTCAGTAAGCGGATAAACGTGCAGTGGTAGCATATGCTCCGGTTAATTTTCTGATTACAGGGAGAAATGATGGAACTGCTTTTATTGAGTAACTCGACGCTGCCGGGTAAGGGCTGGATGGAGCACGCGCTGCCGCTGATTGCTGAGCAATTAAATGGACGCCGTTCGGCGGTGTTTATTCCGTTCGCAGGCGTGACGCAAACCTGGGACGAGTACACGGAGAAAACGGCAGCCATCTTCGCGCCGATGGGCGTCAACGTAACGGGTATCCATACGGTAGCCGATCCGGTTGCCGCTATTGCCAATGCCGAGGTGGTGATTGTCGGCGGCGGCAATACCTTCCAGCTGCTGAAAGAGAGCCGTGAGCGCGGCCTGCTGGCCCCGATTGTTGACGTGGTGAAACGCGGCGCGCTGTATATCGGCTGGAGCGCAGGTTCCAATCTCGCCTGCCCGACCATCCGCACCACCAACGATATGCCAATTGTCGATCCGCAGGGCTTTGACGCGCTGGGCCTGTTCCCGCTGCAGATTAACCCGCACTTCACCAACGCGCTGCCGGAGGGGCATAAGGGCGAAACCCGCGAACAGCGTATTCGCGAACTGCTGGTGGTTGCGCCGGAACTGACGGTCATCGGCCTGCCGGAAGGTAACTGGATTAAGGTGAGTAACGGTCAGACGGTGCTCGGCGGCCCGAACACCACCTACGTGTTTAAAGCCGGTGAGGACGCAGTAGCGCTGGAGGCGGGACACCGCTTTTAATCGGTTTAGCCCTTGATGCCGGATGGCGCTACGCCTGTCCGGCAGTCAGTTTGATTAATATTCATCCCTCTCGTCGTCCTGGTCCGGCTGCTCCAGCACGCTGTAGGCGACGGAACAGAACAGCGAGTTCAGGCGCTGCATATCGCCTAATAACCCCAGATGCAGGGAGCTGGTCTCGATGCTCTGCACGTTCTGCTGATGCAGGCGGTCAACGTGCGCATGGGAATAACGCCGGTTAAGAATGCGGAAACGGTGCTTGCTGCGCCGTAACCGTCGGGCGCTTGCAACGTCGCCAGAGAAGAACACCGACAGCGCCAGCCGGAGATTGCTGAGCAACAGATCGTGAAGCGCATCCAGCTCTTTTAACCCTTCGACAGAAAACGCGCGCCGCGCCGCCAGCGATTTATCGGCAATCTCGCTGCCCATGCGCTCCACAATGTCCGACGCCTGCTCAAGGTTGAGCGACATTTCGATGATCTCCGCCCAGCGCTTAGACTCCTCCTCCGCCAGCTCCTCTTTCGGCATCCGCGCAAGATAGAGCTTGATGGCGGTATACAGCACGTTGATATCATCCGCCAATTTGCGTAGCTCTTTTTCTTCACGCGGTTCGCCGTGCATCACCTTTTTCAGCCCGACCATCATCTGTTCCATGGCATCGCCAATGCGCAGCGCCTCACGGGCGGCATTCGCCAGCGCCAGCGTCGGCGTATCCAGCGCGCTGACGTCAAGGTGCTTCGGCTTCAGGTGCGCCTCCAGCTCCGGCTGGTCGCGAATCAACCGCTGGCAAAGCCGCGCCATCGCCCCGGCAAACGGCACCATCGCCAGGCAGCGCGCCAGGTTGTAGAAGACGTGGAAGTAAATCACCAGTTCCGACTTCGGCAGCGGCAGTTCATCCATCAGGTTTGCCAGCGGATGAACGAACGGCAGAATAATCAGGCTGCCCACCAGCTTAAACAGCAGACTGCCGAGCGCCACGCGACGGGCGGCGGCGTTGGCGGCGCTGTTGTTGAGCATCGCCAGCAGGCCGGAGCCCAGATTGGCGCCGATCACCAGGCATAGCGCCACCGGAAACGAGATAATCCCCGCCGCCGTCAGGGTCGCGGTCAGCAGCACCGCCGCGAGGCTGGAGTAACTGATGATGGCGAACATCGCGCCAATCAGCGCGTCGAGCATAATGTCGCCGGTCAGCGAGGCGAAAATGACCTGTACGCCATTGGCCTGGGTGATCGGCGTGACGGCCTGGACGATCAGCTCCAGCGCCAGCAGAATCAGCCCCAGACCGATGCCCACACGTCCCAGCTGTCCGGCGCGGGACTGCTTGCGTCCCAGAAAAAAGATCACGCCGATAAAAATCAGCAGCGGCGACAGCCAGGAGAGATCAAACGTCAGTATTCGCGCCATCAGCGCGGTCCCGACGTCTGCGCCCAGCACTATCACCAGCGCCGGCGTCAGGGCCACCAGATCCTGAGCGACAAACGACGTGACCAGCATGGTGGTGGCGTTACTGCTCTGCACCAGCGCAGTCACGCCAATCCCCGCGCAGAAGGCGAGCGGTTTCTTTTCCACGCTACGGCTTAACACCGTGCGCAGACGCGCGCCAAATACGCGCATCACGCCGGTACGCACGATATGAGTGCCCCACACCAGCAGGGCGACAGCGGAAAGCAGGTGTAACAGCGTTAACACGGAATCAGGTACTCCTTATCGTTATAGATTTCCTGAGGCTCGGAATGTTGGCATCATGCCTGATGGCGCTACGCTTATCAGGCCTTGTATTATCCCTTCAGTGCAGGGAGAACCGGCCAGTTCTCTCTGCCATGCGGTCCGCATGCCGTATCAGGCCTCAGGCTAATAACCTGTGACGTAGATTTATGCAGCGGACCGCCGTTCTCCACAAGTGACAAACCGGACAGTATCATGGACCGGTTTTCCCGGTAATCCGCATTCACAAGGCTGGTCTCACTATGGAACAGGAACTTCATTTTATCGGTATCGATGTCTCTAAAGCTAAGCTGGATGTCGATGTGTTGCGGCCTGATGGCCGTCACCGCAGCAAAAAATTTGCCAACACCCCGAAGGGCCACGACGAACTTCTCCGCTGGCTCAGCGGTCATCGCGTGGCACCGGCACATATCTGCATGGAAGCCACCAGTACGTATATGGAAGACGTTGCCGCTCATCTCAGTGATGCCGGTTACACCGTCTCCGTCATCAACCCCGCCCTGGGTAAAGCCTTTGCACAGAGTGAAGGTCTGCGCAGCAAAACCGATGCAGTGGATGCCCGTATGCTGGCAGAGTTCTGTCGTCAGAAGCGCCCTCCGGCGTGGGAAGCCCCGCATCCGGTTGAACGGGCCCTGCGGGCTCTGGTGCTGCGCCATCAGTCGCTGACGGACATGCACACGCAGGAGCTGAACCGCCTGGAGACAGCGCGTGAGGTGCAGCGTCCGAGTATAGACGCCCATCTGCTGTGGCTTCATGCCGAACTTAAGCGCATCGAAAAGCAGATAAAGGACCTGACGGATGATGACCCGGATATGAAGCACCGCAGGAAGCTGCTGGAAAGTATCCCGGGCATCGGGGAGAAAACGTCCGCGGTATTACTGGCTTATACCGGTCTGAAGGAGCGCTTCACCCATGCCAGGCAGTTCGCCGCTTTTGCGGGTCTGACGCCGCGGCGGTATGAATCAGGCAGCAGTGTGAACAGGGCCAGCCGGATGAGTAAAGCCGGACATGCGTCGCTTCGCAGGGCGCTGTATATGCCTGCGATGGTGGCGGTAAGTAAAACGGAATGGGGAAGAGCGTTCCGTGACCGTCTGGCAGGGAACGGTAAAAAAGGGAAAGTGATAATCGGTGCGATGATGCGCAAGCTGGCGCAGGTGGCGTACGGTGTTCTGAAGTCAGGCGTGCCGTTCGATGCGTCCCGGCATAATCCGGTAGCAGCGTAAAATATGGTGGAAGGGATGAAAAAACAGCGCCTGACGGCGCTGTGACTGGTATGCCTGCAATCCGGTAAGGCGGAAAATAAAAAAGCTTGCAGGCGATAACAGTATCTACAAATCTCCCGCCAGGCCGGATAAGACGTTTACGTTGCCATCCGGCAATGGGCATCGGAATGCCTGATGGCGCTTCGCTTATCAGGCCTACAAAATCTTCCACCAGGCCGGATAAGACGTTTACGTCGCCATTGGGCATGCCGCGCCACTGAACCTTCTTCCAGTATAAGGGTTTAAATGTAAGAAAGAGACAGGGCGCTCAATGAGCGCCCTGTGAGTTGTAAGGAAACGTGACTCCGGTCTGACTGGTCAGTCGGCGTCATAGCCCAGATTTGGCGCCAGCCAGCGCTCCACTTCCGTTACGCTCATTCCTTTACGGAAGGCGTAATCTTCCACCTGGTCGCGCTGAATTTGCGCCACCGCGAAGTACTTGCTGTCAGGATGGCTGAAATACCAGCCGGAAACCGAGGCGCCCGGCCACATGGCGAAGGACTCGGTAAGCTTCATGCCGGTATGCTTTTCGACGTCCAGCAGCTGCCAGATAGTGCCTTTCTCGGTGTGTTCCGGGCAGGCCGGATAGCCCGGCGCGGGACGAATCCCTTGGTAGTTCTCGCGAATAAGTTCTTCATTGCTGAGGTTTTCATTCGGCGCATAGCCCCAGTACACCTTACGCACGCGCTCGTGCAGGTACTCGGCGAACGCTTCCGCCAGCCGGTCGGCGATCGCTTTCACCATGATTTTGTTGTAATCGTCGCGCTGCGCTGCAAACGCCTCCGCCAGCGCGTCCTCCTCCAGCCCGCCGGTCACCGCAAAGGCGCCGATGTAGTCTGCTTTGCCGGACAGCTTCGGCGCGACGAAATCCGCCAGGCAGTAGTTGGCGAAGCCCACTTTTTCCGTCTGCTGGCGCAGATGATGGCTGACGGTCAGCACGTGAGTCCGGGTTTCATCGCGGTAAATTTCGATGTCATCGCCGATGCGGTTCGCCGGGAACAGGCCGACCACGCCGCGTGGATTGAGCGCTTTCTCTACGCTGAGTTTATCCAGCATCTCGTTGGCGTCCTGGAACAGGCGTCTGGCCTCCTCGCCCACCACCTCATCTTCAAGGATGCGCGGGTATTTCCCCGCCAGCGACCAGGTCATAAAGAACGGCGTCCAGTCGATGTAATTACGCAGCGTTTCAATGCTGGCTTCCACCTCCTGTACGCCCAGACGGTGCGCTACCGGCGGCGTGTAGCTCGCCCAGTCGAAGGCCAGATCGTTGTCACGGGCGGCGGCCAAGGTCACGGGCGGCGTACGCGGTTTTTTACGCCCGTGCTGGATGCGGACGGTTTCGTACTCTTTACGGGTACGGGCGACAAACTCATCGCGCTGGGTCGCGGACAGCAGCGCCGCCACCACTCCCACCGTGCGCGAGGCATTCTGCACGTAAACCGTCGGGCCGCTGTAGTTCTGCTCGATCTTCACCGCCGTATGCGCTTTTGAGGTGGTCGCGCCGCCAATCAGCAGCGGAATGGTAAAGCCCTGGCGCTCCATCTCTTTCGCCACGTTCACCATCTCGTCCAGCGACGGGGTGATCAGCCCGGAAAGGCCAATCAGATCCGCATTCACCTCTTTCGCGGTTTTGAGGATTTTTTCCGCTGGCACCATCACGCCAAGATCGACGATTTCATAGTTATTACACTGCAACACCACGCCGACGATATTTTTGCCGATGTCGTGTACGTCGCCCTTCACCGTGGCGATGACCATCTTGCCGTTGCTGGTCCCCTGCTCTTTGCTGGCTTCGATAAACGGCTCCAGGTACGCCACCGCCTGCTTCATCACGCGGGCGGATTTGACCACCTGCGGCAGGAACATTTTCCCTTCGCCAAACAGGTCGCCGACCACGTTCATACCGTCCATCAGCGGCCCTTCAATCACCTCAATCGGGCGAGCGGCCTGCTGACGCGCCTCTTCGGTGTCCTGCTCAATAAACTCGGTGATGCCTTTGACCAGCGAGTATTCAAGACGTTTTTTCACCTCCCAGCTGCGCCACTCCGCCTGCTGCGCGTTGGCGGTATCATCCGCCTTGCTGCCGCGATATTTCTCCGCCAGCGCCAGCAGACGCTCGGTGCCGTCATCGCGGCGGTTGAGGATGACATCCTCCACCGCGTCGCGCAGTTCCGCAGGCAGATCGTCATAAATCGCCAGCTGTCCGGCGTTCACGATCCCCATATCCATGCCGTTACGGATGGCGTAGTAGAGGAACACCGCGTGGATGGCCTCACGCACCGGATCGTTGCCGCGGAACGAGAACGAGACGTTGGAGACGCCGCCGGAGATCAATGCGTGCGGCAGCTCGCGTTTAATGTCTTCACAGGCGCCGATAAAGTCCTGCGCGTAGTTGTTGTGCTCGTCGATCCCGGTCGCAACGGCAAAAATATTCGGGTCAAAGATGATATCTTCCGGCGGGAAGCCCACCTCTTCGGTGAGAATTTTATAAGCACGGCGGCAAATTTCGATTTTACGCGCCCGGGTGTCGGCCTGGCCCTGCTCGTCAAAGGCCATCACCACCACCGCCGCCCCGTAGCGGCGCAGCAGCTTCGCGTGATGGATAAAGGTTTCAACGCCCTCTTTCATCGAGATGGAGTTGACGATGCCTTTGCCCTGAATGCACTTCAGCCCTTTTTCAATGACTTCCCATTTAGAGGAGTCGATCATGATCGGCACGCGGGCGATGTCCGGCTCTCCGGCGATCAGGTTGAGGAAACGCACCATCGCCGCTTCGGCATCCAGCATCCCATCATCCATGTTGATATCGATAATCTGCGCGCCGCTCTCCACCTGCTGGCGGGCGACGTCCAGCGCTTCGCTGTATTTTTCTTCTTTAATCAGCCGCTTAAATTTCGCCGAACCGGTAACGTTGGTGCGCTCGCCGACGTTAACGAACAGGCTGTCTTCACCAATGTTGAGCGGTTCGAGACCGGAGAGACGGCAGGCGATCTCGATTTCCGGCAGTTTACGCGGCGGTAAGCCTTCTACCGCGCGGCTCATGGCGGCAATATGCTCTGGCGTGGTGCCGCAGCAGCCGCCGACGATGTTCAGGAAGCCCGCCTGCGCCCATTCGCGGATTTGCTTCGCCATCGTATCGGCATCGAGATCGTATTCGCCGAAGGCGTTAGGCAGTCCGGCGTTAGGGTGGGCGGTAACGTAGCACTCCGCGATGCGGGAAAGTTCCTGCACATACTGGCGCAGTTCATCCGGCCCCAGCGCGCAGTTAAGACCGAAGGTGAGCGCTTCGGCGTGGCGCAGCGAGTTGTAAAACGCTTCGGTTGTCTGCCCGGAAAGCGTGCGGCCGGAGGCGTCGGTGATGGTGCCGGAGATCATGATCGGCAATTCCACGCCCAGCGCGTCAAACTCTTCTTTCACGGCGAAAACCGCCGCTTTGGCGTTCAGCGTATCGAAAACGGTTTCAATCAGAATCAGGTCCGCTCCGCCCTCCACCAGCGCTCTGGTCGACTCACGGTAGGCGGCCACCAGCCGATCGAAAGAGATATTGCGGAATGCCGGGTCGTTCACATCCGGCGAAATGGAGGCCGTACGGTTAGTGGGGCCGAGGACGCCCGCCACATAGCGCGGTTTTTCCGGCGTGCGCGCCGTCCACTCATCGGCGCAGGCGCGCGCCAGCTTCGCGGCGGCAAGGTTGATTTCCGCCGACAGCGATTCCATCTGGTAATCCGCCATCGCAATGGTGGTGGAGTTGAAGGTGTTGGTTTCGATAATATCCGCGCCCGCTGCAAAGTAAGCGTTATGGATAGCGCTGATCACGTCCGGCTTGCTGAGCACCAGCAGATCGTTGTTGCCCTTCAGATCGCACGGCCAGTCGGCGAAGCGCTCGCCGCGGAAATCGGCTTCACTCAGACGATAGCTCTGGATCATGGTGCCCATACCGCCGTCCAGCACCAGAATTCGCTCATTTAACTGCGCACGCAGTTGTTCAACTTTGCTGCTCACACTTGCTCCCGACAACGCTCAACCAGACCGAAAAAAACTTAACAGGTCATACTGGCACAAACCGGAGAGGTGGAAAAGAGAACAACGGGCAACATGAGACATGTTCAGCTTCACTCATCCGATCAGTACAAGTTTTCTTGCATTATAATTGAATAAAACGAAAATGATTTCCACGATACAGAAAAGGAGTCTGCCATGGTTGCCACCGTTCCCGCAAAACGCGGTAGAAAACCCGCCGCGACAACCGCCCCCGCCGCCGGACAGGTTCAGTCGCTCACCCGCGGCCTGAAGCTGCTGGAGTGGATAGCGGAATCCAACGGCAGCGTGGCGTTAACTGAACTGGCGCAGCAGGCAGGCCTGCCGAACTCCACCACCCATCGCCTGCTGACCACCATGCAGCAGCAGGGTTTTGTCCGTCAGGTTGGCGAACTGGGTCACTGGGCGATTGGCGCGCACGCGTTTATCGTCGGCAGCAGCTTTTTGCAGAGCCGCAACCTGCTGGCGATTGTCCATCCGATTCTGCGCCGCCTGATGGAGGACTCCGGCGAAACGGTAAATCTGGCGGTACTGGACCAGAGCGATCACCAGGCGATTATCATCGACCAGGTGCAGTGCACTCAGCTGATGCGCATGTCAGCGCCCATCGGCGGCAAGCTGCCGATGCATGCCTCCGGCGCGGGCAAAGCGTTTCTCTCCCAGTTGAGCGAGGAGCAGGTGACCAGCCTGCTGCACCGGAAAGGGTTACATGCTTACACTCACGCCACGCTGGTTTCGCCCGTCCACCTGAAGGACGATCTCGCCCAGACCCGTAAGCGCGGCTATTCGTTTGACGATGAAGAACACGCGCTGGGCCTGCGCTGCGTGGCGTCGTGCATTTATGATGAGCACCGCGAACCGTTTGCCGCCATTTCGATTTCCGGCCCGATTTCGCGCATCACCGACGACCGTGTGACTGAGTTTGGCGCAATGGTGATCAAGGCGGCGAAGGAAGTGACGCTGGCGTATGGCGGGATTCGTTAAACACCGGATGAATGTCGGAGCGCGGCAAGCAATGCCCGGCGAGTGCGCTGCGAAACCGGGGTCTGCCGTGCAAGCTCGCGCGTGCTGACGCCGATTTGGGTCACGCATTTCAGGAAGGTAGGATAGTCGTCGCAGGCAATGGAATACTCGATTCCGCGGGTCCGTGTGTCAACGGAGCCGTAACTAACCTCAATATCCGCCTGTTTACACACTTCAACCCAATAAGCCTGTAACCATGCCTTACTGCACTGTGCGGTTGCTTTCTTCGCCGCTCGTTCAAGGGGAGATAGCGTCTTCTGCGTGGAGGCGTAAAACTCCAGCTGGTAGTAGTAATCCGGGATGCTGGGGTAATTCCTTTCCAGCCAGGGATCGTCAATGGGGGCCCCGTATTCATCCAGTTCGTAGCCGGTAAAATCCAGCTCGCCGCAGTAGTAACGACACATTTTAAGCGACAGCCCCGGCAGCTCGCCAAGCAGCCATTCGCCTTCATCAGACGCATTTTGTTGCCTGAAAAGCGCTTCTGCCTGGCCTGCCGTCGGCAGTAACGAGGCTGGAGCAAACTCAACCAGCGGATTAATCGCATTACGAAAAAAGAACATATTCATCATCCCTGAATAAAAATTATCCGGGAACTATACCATAACGCACGCTAAACCGCTGACGTCGCCGATAGGCGTAGACATCCTCCACATGCCCTTCCCGGATGCGCGTCTGTAACGCCCGCCAGTAATCGGCGCGGAACAGATCGGCATGCATCTCTTCGAACAGCGGCCCGATGCGCGGATCGGCGCACAGCCAGTGGCGAAACTCCTCCGGAAACACATCTCCCGGCGATACGCTGTACCAGGGCTCGGCGCTCATCTCATCTTCCGGATAACGCGCCTGCGGAATATCGCGGAAGTTTACCTCCGTCATGTAGCAAATCTCATCGTAGTCGTAAAACACCACGCGGCCATGACGGGTGACGCCAAAGTTTTTAAACAGCATATCGCCGGGAAAAATATTGGCGGCGGCAAGCTGGCGGATCGCATTGCCGTACTCCTCAATGGCGTCGCGCAGTTGCTGGCCTTCCACCTGCTCCAGCCAGATATTGAGCGGCACCATCCGGCGCTCAATATAGAGATGGCGGATGATAATCTGCTCTCCGAGATCGGTGATTTTTTCCGGTACTTCCTCATACAGCAGCGCCAGCAGTGCAGGATCGATCTGCCGTTTATTCAGGACAAAATTCTCAAACTCCTGGGTATCCGCCATGCGCCCTACGCGATCGTGCTCCTTCACCAGCTGATAGCAGGCGCGCACGTGAGCGGCGGACATTTCCTTTTGCGGCGCGAACTTATCTTTAATGATTTTAAACACCCGATCGAACCCCGGCAGGGTAAATACCAGCATCACCATGCCGCGAATGCCTGGCGCTTCAATAAACTGTTCATCGCAGCTTTCCAGATAGCGCAAATATTCACGATAGCTCTCGGTCTTGGCATGTTTCTGGCAGCCAATCGCCATATACAGCTCGGCGGTGGTTTTCCCCGGCAGGATCTCACGCAGCCACTCCACCAGCGCGGCAGGCAACGGCGCGTACACCATAAAATAGGAGCGGGCAAAGCCGAACACGATACTGGCCTCCGCGGTGGTGGTCAGGCAGGCATCAATAAACAGCTCGCCCTCATCGGTACGATGAACGGGCAGCAGGAACGGCAGCGTTCCCGCTGACGTAATAAGCTTACCGACCAGCCAGGCCGCCTTGTTGCGGTAAAACAGCTCATTCGCCACCTGCAAATGGCTGCGGGATAACGCATCCGCGCCGAAAGATTCCGTCAGATGCTGAATGATGTGGCTAATATCACGGCTTTTGTTTTGCCACGGCAGACGCAGCGGCAGATCGCTGAGCACGCGCATCAGCAATGATTCCCAGCCGCGATCGGGGAAGAAATCTTTTGCCAGCGGTCGTGGAATGGTGCGAAAGCGGCGTTCCGGCTGGGAACTGAAGATAAAAAGCCGCTCGGGCGTCAGCGAGCGGTGGTCAAACAGCCGACAGTAGACGGAGTTAAAAAAACTCTCCGCAATCTCGAAGCGCGGATAGTCCGGCAACAGCCGGGTATAGTGATCCTTCACGCGCAGCAAAAAGCCCGCATCGGTACTCTTGCCGTCGGTGATGCAGCGCAGCTGTTCCACCACCAGACCGACGTGGTGATCGTAGAGATGGATACGCTGTTTCATCGCCTGCTGTACCGCATGCCAGTCGGCCTGTTCAAAACGCTGCTGTGCGCCGGAGGTGACTTCCAGAAACCGGCCATACTGAGCGTCGAAGCCTTGCAGAATGGTTTGTGCAATCAGTAATTCGAGGCCACGCGACATTGTTTCTCCCCATCCTGCACACAATCATGCCGGATGGCGCATCGCTTATCCGGCCTGGGGGTTATCGTAGACCCGGTAAGCGCGCGCCATCGGGCATCAGGTCACTCAGAACTGCGACTCTTCCGTCGACCCTGTCAGTGCGGTCACCGATGAAGCGCCGCCCTGAATAATGGTGGTGACTTTATCGAAGTAACCGGTGCCCACTTCCTGCTGGTGGGAAACGAAGGTATAACCCTCTTTGCCTGCGGCGAATTCCGGCTGCTGCACCTTCTCGACGTAGTGTTTCATCCCCTCGCCCTGCGCATAGGCGTGAGCCAGATCGAACATGTTGAACCACATGCTGTGGATACCGGCCAGGGTAATGAACTGATATTTGTAGCCCATATCCGACAGCTGTTGCTGGAAGCTGGCGATAGTCTTGTCGTCCAGGTTCTTCTGCCAGTTAAACGACGGCGAGCAGTTATAGGCCAGCAGTTTGCCCGGATACTGCGCGTGGATGGCATCGGCAAAGCGCTTCGCCAGCGCCAGATCCGGCGTCGAGGTTTCGCACCACACCAGATCGGCATACGGCGCATAGGCCAGACCGCGGCTGATCGCCTGCTCAATGCCGGCACGGGTGCGGAAAAACCCTTCGCTGGTGCGCTCGCCGGTCACAAATTCGCTGTCATACGGGTCGCAGTCGGAGGTAATCAGGTCCGCCGCGTCGGCGTCGGTACGGGCAATCACCAGCGTTGGCACCCCCATCACATCCGCCGCCAGACGCGCGGCGACCAGCTTCTGGATCGCCTCCTGGTTCGGCACCAGCACCTTACCGCCCATGTGGCCGCATTTCTTCACCGACGCCAGCTGATCTTCAAAGTGAACGGCCGCTGCACCGGCTTCAATCATCGCTTTCATCAGCTCAAAGGCGTTTAACACGCCGCCAAAACCGGCTTCCGCATCAGCGACGATCGGCAGGAAGTAATCCACATAGCGCGGATCGTTCGGCTCAATGCCGCTGGACCACTGGATCTGATCGGCGCGACGAAAGGTGTTGTTGATCCGATCCACCACCGCCGGGACAGAGTTCGCCGGGTACAGAGACTGATCCGGATACATGCTGGAGGCCAGGTTGGCGTCCGCCGCCACCTGCCAGCCCGACAGATAAACCGCTTCAATACCGGCTTTCGCCTGCTGTAACGCCTGTCCTCCGGTCAGCGCGCCGAGGCTGTTGATGTAGCCTTTTTTCGCCTCGCCGTGCAGCAGACGCCACATTTTGGCGGCGCCAAGCTGCGCCAGCGTGCATTCCGGATTCACCGAACCGCGTAATTTCACCACTTCCTCTGCGCTGTAAGGGCGACGAATGCCTTCCCAGCGCGGCTGTGTCCACTCTTTTTGTAATTCTTCGATTTGTTGGCTACGGGTCTTCATGTGCAGATGCTCCATATTATTTTTACATCGTCTTTCGTGCCGCAGTTGCGTTGACTGCAACGCGAAATCCATAGGGTAAACTGTGGGTGAATTACGCCAGCAGGCGGTAGCCCGGCAGCGTCAGGAAATCGATTAAGTCATCTGAAGTGGTGATCTGTTCCATCAGGCGCGCAGCGTCATCGAAACGGCCGCTGCTGTAGCGGTGCTCGCCCAGTTCGTCCTGGATCACCCGCATCTCTTCGGCCAACATTTGACGGAACAGGGCTTTGGTTACCGGTTTGCCGTTGCTGAGTGTTTTCTCATGGTGGATCCACTGCCAGATAGAGGTGCGGGAAATTTCCGCGGTCGCCGCATCTTCCATCAGGCCATAAATCGGTACACAGCCGTTACCGGAGATCCATGCTTCGATGTACTGCACCGCAACGCGAATATTGGCGCGCATTCCCTCTTCGGTACGCTCACCTTCACACGGCGCCAGCAGTTGCTCTGCGGCGATCGGCGCGTCCTCCTCGCGGGTGACGAAAAGCTGGTTTTTGTTCTCGCCCAGCGCCTCGTTAAACACCGCCATCGCGGTATCCGCCAGCCCCGGATGGGCAATCCAGGTGCCATCGTGACCGTTGTTGGCCTCCAGCGCTTTATCCGCTTTTACTTTGGCGAGCACCTGATTATTTCGCTCGGCATCTTTGCTTGGAATAAACGCCGCCATGCCGCCCATCGCGAATGCGCCGCGCTTGTGGCAGGTCTTAATCAGCAGGCGCGAATAGGCGCTGAGGAACGGCTTATCCATTGTCACCACCTGACGGTCAGGCAGGACGCGGTCCGGATGATTTTTCAATGTTTTGATATAGCTAAAGATGTAGTCCCAACGACCGCAGTTCAGCCCCACGATGTGGTCGCGCAGGGCGTGGAGTATTTCATCCATCTGGAAGACGGCGGGCAGAGTTTCAATCAGCAGGGTCGCTTTGATTGTGCCGCGCGGCAGACTGAAGCGATCTTCGGCATAGCTGAACACTTCGCTCCACCAGGCCGCTTCCTGCCAGGCCTGGGTTTTCGGCAGATAGAAATAAGGGCCGCTACCTTTGGCCAGCAGCGCTTTGTGATTGTGAAAGAAATAGAGCGCAAAATCGAACAGGCTGCCCGGGATCGCCTCACCGCGCCAGGTGACATGTTTTTCCGGCAGATGCAGGCCGCGCACGCGACAAATCAGCAGCGCCGGATCTGGCTTAAGCTGGTAAATCTTACCGGCTTCGTTGGTGTAACTGATGGTGCCATTCACCGCATCGCGCAGGTTGATATGTCCGTCGATCACTTTGCTCCATTCCGGCGCCAGTGAGTCTTCAAAATCGGCCATAAATACCTTCACGTTGGCATTCAGGGCGTTGATCACCATCTTGCGCTCCACTGGCCCGGTGATCTCAACGCGACGATCCTGTAAATCTTCTGGAATACCGCGAATCGTCCAGTCACCATTGCGAATGGAAGCAGTTTCCGAAATAAAATCCGGCAGCTTGCCGTTGTCGATATCCTGCTGCTGCTGAATGCGTGCGGCGAGCAGTTTGTTACGCTTAGGCGTAAAACGCGTCACCAGTTCCGTGAGAAACTCCACTGCTTCCGCCGTCAGAATTTGCTTTTCCGCCTCACCGCTGGGCCTGGTAAAGGTCAATTCATCGGTAGTGGTCGCCTGTTGATTCATTCTGTAGCTCCTCGTCATTGATCAAATCACATCCCCAATGCGAACGAAGGATCGTTGTGCGCTTTTCGTTCAGCACAACTAAGACTACTCATTTAAAATGCAAAATCAAAAACAATTTCCATTTTTAATTAAATTATCATTTAACTATTTGATAACATTAAAGATAAATTTTTATTACGTCATGAAGTGGATTTCGGAAATAAAAAAGGCACCCGCAGGTGCCTGTTTCAACATGCTGAAACGCTTTAGGATCGTCAGCGTCAGAAGATTAATCCAGCGTGGGATTCATGTGACGCAGATCGTATGGCGTGATCTGGTAAACGTAATAGTTGAGCCAGTTGGTAAACAGTAAATTACCGTGGCTTCGCCAGGTGGCGCGCGGTTTATTCTGCGGATCGTCTTGCGGGAAATAGTTATAAGGCACGACCGGGTTTAAACCCGCTTCCACATCGCGGAAATATTCGCTGGCAAGCGTATGCGCGTCATATTCCGGATGGCCGGTAACGAAGGCAATACGTTTATCTTTGCTGGCAAACAGGTAGGCGTCGCCGTCTGCAGTTTCCGCGAGGATCTCAAGATCGGTGTAGTCACGGATTAACGCCGCCGGGAAGTCAGCGTAGCGCGAGTGCGGCGCAAGGAATGAATCATCAAATCCGCGGGTCAGCAGGGCATGAGGATGGAGGATGTGATGTTCATAGACGCCGGAAAGTTTATCGGAACGGGTTTGCTTGGGAATGCCGTAGAGGATGTTGAGCGCGGCCTGTACCGCCCAACAGACGAACAGCGTTGAGGTCACGTGATCTTTCGCCCACTCGAGCACCTGCTTGATCTGCGGCCAGTAAGCGACATCATTAAACTCTACCAGTCCCAGCGGCGCGCCGGTGACAATCAGGCCATCAAAGTTCTGATCGCAGATATCTTCAAAGTTACAGTAAAAGTTATTCAGATGCTCTGCCGGCGTGTTACGCGATTCACGGGCATCGATCCGCAGCAGCTGTATATCAACCTGCAAGGGTGAGTTAGAGAGCAGGCGTAAAAACTGATTTTCCGTCTCGATTTTCTTCGGCATCAGGTTGAGGATAAGCACCTTCAGCGGACGAATTTCCTGGCCTGACGCGCGGGACGACGTCATCACAAAGACGTTTTCCTCACGCAAGAAATTGACGGCGGGCAGCTCGTCCTGTACGCGAATCGGCATAACCTGATAACCTCACTACACACGTTTATACGTTTAGACATCCAGATAGCTGAAGATACCGGGAATTCCGCTGAATGTCGAGTCTGCATGTGGAAGGTGAGAAAGTTTCAAGACGGCAAGTGCGTTAGACTATAAAGATAACGAAAAGGAGAAAGTATGGTTATTAGCATTCGCCGTTCACAACGTGATGAAGGGGAAAAGCTGGTCAACATCTGGTGTCGCTCGGTCGATGCCACGCATGATTTTTTGTCAAAAGAGTATCGTGCGGAGCTTGAAGAACTGGTGAGATCGTTTTTACCGGAGGCGCCGTTATGGGTGGCCGTTGATGAACAGGATGAGCCAGTCGCCTTTATGCTGCTGACCGGCGAGCATCTGGATGCACTGTTTGTTGATCCGGATGTTCGCGGCTGTGGTGTGGGAAAGTTATTGATTGAGCACGCGCTGTCGCTGGCACCCGAACTCACAACTAACGTAAACGAGCAGAACCAACAGGCAGTAGGATTTTATAAGAAAATGGGATTTAAAGTAACAGGACGTTCGGAAGTGGACGACCTGGGAAAGCCCTATCCATTGTTGAATTTAGCACATCCGTAGGCCGGATAAGGCGGAGCCGCCAACTGGCATCATGACGTGGACGTGCCTGATGGCGCTACGCTTATCAGGCCTACAACACGGTCCGTTGTTGAATGTGGTGCATCGTAGGCCGGATAAGGCGAAGCCGCCATCCGGCATCATGACGTGGGCGTGCCTGATGGCGCTGCGCCTGTCAGGCCAGCGGCAAAAACGCAAAAAGCCCATCCGTCAGGATGGGCTCTTCACCTTAATTAATGCCTGGCAGTTCCCTACTCTCGCATAGGGAGACCCCACACTACCATCGGCGCTACGGCGTTTCACTTCTGAGTTCGGCATGGGGTCAGGTGGGACCACCGCGCTACGGCCGCCAGGCAGATTCTGTCTGTCTGACGCCGGCAGGCGGCAGACTGTAATCTGTATCAATGCTGAAAATCTTCTCTCAACCGCCAAAACATCTTCGGCGTTGTAAGGTTAAGCCTCACGGTTCATTAGTACCGGTTAGCTCAACGCATCGCTGCGCTTACACACCCGGCCTATCAACGTCGTCGTCTTCAACGTTCCTTCAGGAGACTTAAAGTCTCAGGGAGAACTCATCTCGGGGCAAGTTTCGTGCTTAGATGCTTTCAGCACTTATCTCTTCCGCATTTAGCTACCGGGCAGTGCCATTGGCATGACAACCCGAACACCAGTGATGCGTCCACTCCGGTCCTCTCGTACTAGGAGCAGCCCCCCTCAGTTCTCCAGCGCCCACGGCAGATAGGGACCGAACTGTCTCACGACGTTCTAAACCCAGCTCGCGTACCACTTTAAATGGCGAACAGCCATACCCTTGGGACCTACTTCAGCCCCAGGATGTGATGAGCCGACATCGAGGTGCCAAACACCGCCGTCGATATGAACTCTTGGGCGGTATCAGCCTGTTATCCCCGGAGTACCTTTTATCCGTTGAGCGATGGCCCTTCCATTCAGAACCACCGGATCACTATGACCTGCTTTCGCACCTGCTCGCGCCGTCACGCTCGCAGTCAAGCTGGCTTATGCCATTGCACTAACCTCCTGATGTCCGACCAGGATTAGCCAACCTTCGTGCTCCTCCGTTACTCTTTAGGAGGAGACCGCCCCAGTCAAACTACCCACCAGACACTGTCCGCAACCCCGATAAGGGGCCCACGTTAGAACACCAGCCATTAAAGGGTGGTATTTCAAGGTCGGCTCCATGCAGACTGGCGTCCGCACTTCAAAGCCTCCCACCTATCCTGCACATCAAGGACCAGTGTTCAGTGTCAAGCTATAGTAAAGGTTCACGGGGTCTTTCCGTCTTGCCGCGGGTACACTGCATCTTCACAGCGAGTTCAATTTCACTGAGTCTCGGGTGGAGACAGCCTGGCCATCATTACGCCATTCGTGCAGGTCGGAACTTACCCGACAAGGAATTTCGCTACCTTAGGACCGTTATAGTTACGGCCGCCGTTTACCGGGGCTTCGATCAAGAGCTTCTCCGCGAGGATAACCCCATCAATTAACCTTCCGGCACCGGGCAGGCGTCACACCGTATACGTCCACTTTCGTGTTTGCACAGTGCTGTGTTTTTAATAAACAGTTGCAGCCAGCTGGTATCTTCGACTGGTTTCAGCTCCGTGAGCAAGTCACTTCACCTACGCACCAGCGTGCCTTCTCCCGAAGTTACGGCACCATTTTGCCTAGTTCCTTCACCCGAGTTCTCTCAAGCGCCTTGGTATTCTCTACCTGACCACCTGTGTCGGTTTGGGGTACGATTTGATGTTACCTGATGCTTAGAGGCTTTTCCTGGAAGCAGGGCATTTGTCACTTCAGCACCGTGGTGCCTCGTCATCACGCCTCAGTGTTAAAGTGAACCGGATTTACCTGGAACACACACCTACACGCTTAAACCGGGACAACCGTCGCCCGGCCGACATAGCCTTCTCCGTCCCCCCTTCGCAGTAACACCAAGTACAGGAATATTAACCTGTTTCCCATCGACTACGCCTTTCGGCCTCGCCTTAGGGGTCGACTCACCCTGCCCCGATTAACGTTGGACAGGAACCCTTGGTCTTCCGGCGAGCGGGCTTTTCACCCGCTTTATCGTTACTTATGTCAGCATTCGCACTTCTGATACCTCCAGCATGCCTCACAGCACACCTTCAACGGCTTACAGAACGCTCCCCTACCCAACAACACTTAGTGTCGCTGCCGCAGCTTCGGTGCATGGTTTAGCCCCGTTACATCTTCCGCGCAGGCCGACTCGACCAGTGAGCTATTACGCTTTCTTTAAATGATGGCTGCTTCTAAGCCAACATCCTGGCTGTCTGAGCCTTCCCACATCGTTTCCCACTTAACCATGACTTTGGGACCTTAGCTGGCGGTCTGGGTTGTTTCCCTCTTCACGACGGACGTTAGCACCCGCCGTGTGTCTCCCGTGATAACATTCTCCGGTATTCGCAGTTTGCATCGGGTTGGTAAGCCGGGATGGCCCCCTAGCCGAAACAGTGCTCTACCCCCGGAGATGAATTCACGAGGCGCTACCTAAATAGCTTTCGGGGAGAACCAGCTATCTCCCGGTTTGATTGGCCTTTCACCCCCAGCCACAGGTCATCCGCTAATTTTTCAACATTAGTCGGTTCGGTCCTCCAGTTAGTGTTACCCAACCTTCAACCTGCCCATGGCTAGATCACCGGGTTTCGGGTCTATACCCTGCAACTTAACGCCCAATTAAGACTCGGTTTCCCTCCGGCTCCCCTATTCGGTTAACCTTGCTACAGAATATAAGTCGCTGACCCATTATACAAAAGGTACGCAGTCACCCCATAAAGAGGCTCCCACTGCTTGTACGTACACGGTTTCAGGTTCTTTTTCACTCCCCTCGCCGGGGTTCTTTTCGCCTTTCCCTCACGGTACTGGTTCACTATCGGTCAGTCAGGAGTATTTAGCCTTGGAGGATGGTCCCCCCATATTCAGACAGGATACCACGTGTCCCGCCCTACTCATCGAGCTCACAGCCTGTGCGTTTTCGTGTACGGGACTTTCACCCTGTACCGTGCGACTTTCCAGACGCTTCCACTAACACACAAGCTGATTCAGGCTCTGGGCTCCTCCCCGTTCGCTCGCCGCTACTGGGGGAATCTCGGTTGATTTCTTTTCCTCGGGGTACTTAGATGTTTCAGTTCCCCCGGTTCGCCTCGTTAACCTATGTATTCAGTTAACGATGATGCACCGTGGTGCACCGGGTTTCCCCATTCGGACATCGCCGGGTCAAAGGTTCATATCACCTCGCCGGCGCTTTTCGCAGATTAGCACGTCCTTCATCGCCTCTGACTGCCAGGGCATCCACCGTGTACGCTTGTTCGCTTAACCTCACAACCCGAAGATGTTTCACTTCAGGATTGCGAAATTGAGAGACTCACGAACAACTTGCGTTGTTCTGTGTTTCAATTTTCAGCTTGATCCAGATTTTTAAAGAGCAAATATCTCAAACATCACCCGAAGATGAGTTTTGAGATACGGATGGCAACGCCTTTCACACATTGGCCTGCAAGTGGCGTCCCCTAGGGGATTCGAACCCCTGTTACCGCCGTGAAAGGGCGGTGTCCTAGGCCTCTAGACGAAGGGGACACGAAAATTGCTTATCACGCGCTGCGTGATATTTTCGTGTAGGGTGAGCTTTCATTAATAGAAAGCGAGCGGCCTTATTTCATTCAGCCTCACTCCCAACGCGTAAACGCCTTGCTTCTTTACTTTCATCAGACAATCTGTGTGGACACTACAAAGGCAGGTTCTTTAAGGTAAGGAGGTGATCCAACCGCAGGTTCCCCTACGGTTACCTTGTTACGACTTCACCCCAGTCATGAATCACAAAGTGGTAAGCGCCCTCCCGGAGGTTAAGCTACCTACTTCTTTTGCAACCCACTCCCATGGTGTGACGGGCGGTGTGTACAAGGCCCGGGAACGTATTCACCGTGGCATTCTGATCCACGATTACTAGCGATTCCGACTTCATGGAGTCGAGTTGCAGACTCCAATCCGGACTACGACATACTTTATGAGGTCCGCTTGCTCTCGCGAGGTCGCTTCTCTTTGTATATGCCATTGTAGCACGTGTGTAGCCCTGGTCGTAAGGGCCATGATGACTTGACGTCATCCCCACCTTCCTCCAGTTTATCACTGGCAGTCTCCTTTGAGTTCCCGGCCGGACCGCTGGCAACAAAGGATAAGGGTTGCGCTCGTTGCGGGACTTAACCCAACATTTCACAACACGAGCTGACGACAGCCATGCAGCACCTGTCTCACGGTTCCCGAAGGCACAACCGCATCTCTGCAGTCTTCCGTGGATGTCAAGACCAGGTAAGGTTCTTCGCGTTGCATCGAATTAAACCACATGCTCCACCGCTTGTGCGGGCCCCCGTCAATTCATTTGAGTTTTAACCTTGCGGCCGTACTCCCCAGGCGGTCTACTTAACGCGTTAGCTCCGGAAGCCACGCCTCAGGGGCACAACCTCCAAGTAGACATCGTTTACGGCGTGGACTACCAGGGTATCTAATCCTGTTTGCTCCCCACGCTTTCGCACCTGAGCGTCAGTCTTCGTCCAGGGGGCCGCCTTCGCCACCGGTATTCCTCCAGATCTCTACGCATTTCACCGCTACACCTGGAATTCCACCCCCCTCTACGAGACTCAAGCCTGCCAGTTTCGAATGCAGTTCCCAGGTTGAGCCCGGGGATTTCACATCCGACTTGACAGACCGCCTGCGTGCGCTTTACGCCCAGTAATTCCGATTAACGCTTGCACCCTCCGTATTACCGCGGCTGCTGGCACGGAGTTAGCCGGTGCTTCTTCTGCGGGTAACGTCAATGACTGCGGTTATTAACCACAATCCCTTCCTCCCCGCTGAAAGTACTTTACAACCCGAAGGCCTTCTTCATACACGCGGCATGGCTGCATCAGGCTTGCGCCCATTGTGCAATATTCCCCACTGCTGCCTCCCGTAGGAGTCTGGACCGTGTCTCAGTTCCAGTGTGGCTGGTCATCCTCTCAGACCAGCTAGGGATCGTCGCCTTGGTGAGCCGTTACCTCACCAACAAGCTAATCCCATCTGGGCACATCCGGTGGCAAGAGGCCCGAAGGTCCCCCTCTTTGGTCTTGCGACGTTATGCGGTATTAGCTACCGTTTCCAGTAGTTATCCCCCTCCACCGGGCAGTTTCCCAGACATTACTCACCCGTCCGCCACTCGTCAGCAAAGCAGCAAGCTGCTTCCTGTTACCGTTCGACTTGCATGTGTTAGGCCTGCCGCCAGCGTTCAATCTGAGCCATGATCAAACTCTTCAATTTAAGTTTGATGCTCGTGAATTAAACTTCGTAATGAATTACGTGTTCACTCAGAGACTTGGTATTCATTTTTCGTCCGGGGACGTCAAGAATCCATGTCACTTTGAGTGCCCACACAGATTGTCTGATAAATTGTTAAAGAGCAGTTGCAACGCGGCTTTCAGCTCGCCGTTGCGAGGTGGCGTATATTACGCTTTCCTCTTTCAGAGTCAACCCTGATTTCAGGATTTTTCTCTTCACCGCCACCGGCGTTTTTCTGTGAAGTGATTCACATCCGCCGTGTCGATGGAGGCGCATTATAGGGAGTTCCCGAGCATCCGCAATAGAAAAATTGCAGAAAAATGACTGACTGCTGCATTCCCCAGCAAAACCCCGCCTTATACCTGTTTACTCACAAGCTTATCCACAGAAACAGGGATCAACAGCCGGATCTTTCTGGCCCGTAGCGGATCGTGAAAAGAGAAAAACGCCCCTTAAACAGGCGAGCGAAAAATTCGCGAGCGTTGCGCAAACGTTTTCGTTACAATGCCCGGCAAAATGAAGATGCCCCGTAAGGGGCGTTAGCTAAGTTTTTCGCGAAAGATTCAGCTAACGCTCTCTGTAATAGTCAAATCCAGGGGATTTACCATGCAACAACGTCGTCCAGTCCGCCGCGCTCTGCTCAGTGTTTCTGACAAGGCCGGTATCGTCGAATTCGCCCAGGCACTTTCCGTACGTGGTGTGGAGCTGCTGTCGACAGGGGGCACTGCCCGTCTGTTAGCAGATAAAGGCCTGCCGGTGACTGAAGTTTCCGATTACACCGGTTTCCCGGAAATGATGGATGGACGCGTGAAGACCCTGCATCCGAAAGTTCACGGCGGGATCCTCGGTCGCCGCGGGCAGGATGATGGCATTATGGAACAGCACGGCATCGCGCCTATCGATATGGTTGTCGTGAATCTGTATCCGTTCGCGCAGACCGTTGCCCGTGAAGGCTGCTCGCTGGAAGATGCGGTAGAAAACATTGATATCGGCGGCCCGACGATGGTGCGTTCCGCAGCCAAGAACCATAAAGATGTCGCCATCGTCGTTAAGAGCGGCGACTACGAGGCCATCATTAAAGAGATGGACGCTAACGAAGGCTCCCTGACCCTCGCCACCCGTTTCGATCTCGCCATCAAAGCCTTCGAGCACACCGCCGCCTATGACAGCATGATCGCCAACTATTTCGGCAGCATGGTTCCGGCCTACCACGGCGAAAGCAAAGAAGCCTCCGGCCGCTTCCCGCGCACGCTGAACCTGAACTTCATTAAGAAACAGGATATGCGCTACGGCGAGAACAGCCACCAGCAGGCCGCCTTCTATATAGAAGAAGAGGTAAAAGAAGCGTCCGTCGCCACCGCACAGCAAGTGCAGGGCAAAGCGCTTTCTTATAACAATATTGCCGATACCGATGCCGCGCTGGAGTGCGTAAAAGAGTTCAGCGAACCGGCCTGCGTTATCGTGAAGCACGCCAACCCATGCGGCGTGGCGATCAGCGCCACGATTCTCGACGCCTACGACCGTGCGTATAAAACCGACCCGACCTCCGCCTTCGGCGGCATTATCGCCTTCAACCGCGAGCTGGATGCCGAAACGGCGCAGGCGATTATCTCCCGCCAGTTTGTGGAGGTAATCATCGCCCCGTCCGCCACGGAAGAAGCCTTGAAAATCACTGCCGCCAAGCAGAACGTTCGCGTACTGGTCTGCGGCCAGTGGGCTGAGCGCGTGCCGGGTCTGGATTTCAAACGCGTGAACGGCGGCCTGCTGGTTCAGGATCGCGATCTGGGCATGGTGACTGACGGTGAGCTGCGCGTCGTCAGCAAGCGCCAGCCGACGGAACAGGAGCTGCGTGACGCGCTGTTCTGCTGGAAGGTGGCGAAATTCGTGAAGTCCAACGCCATTGTTTATGCGAAAGAGAATATGACTATCGGCATTGGCGCAGGCCAGATGAGCCGCGTCTATTCGGCGAAAATCGCCGGGATTAAGGCCGGTGATGAAGGTCTGGAAGTCAAAGGCTCCGCGATGGCCTCCGACGCCTTCTTCCCGTTCCGCGACGGTATCGATGCCGCTGCCGCCGTAGGCGTGAGCTGCGTGATCCAGCCTGGCGGTTCTATCCGCGACGATGAAGTCATTGCCGCCGCCGACGAGCACGGTATCGCCATGATCTTCACCGACATGCGCCACTTCCGCCATTAATGGAGCGAGAGATGAAAGTATTAGTGATTGGCAACGGCGGGCGCGAGCACGCGCTGGCGTGGAAAGCGGCCCGGTCGCCGAAAGTCGAAACCGTTTTTGTCGCGCCAGGCAACGCCGGCACGGCGCTGGAACCTGGCCTGCAAAACGTGGCAATCAGCGCCACCGACATTCCGGCGCTGCTGAATTTTGCCCAACGCGAGAAGATCGACCTGACTATCGTCGGACCGGAAGCGCCGCTGGTGACCGGCGTGGTGGATACTTTCCGCGCCGCTGGGCTGAAAATCTTCGGCCCAACCCAGGGCGCAGCGCAGCTGGAAGGCTCCAAAGCCTTCACCAAGGATTTCCTTGCGCGCCACCAGATCCCGACCGCCGAATACCAGAACTTCACCGAAATCGAGCCTGCGCTGGCCTATCTGCGGGAAAAAGGCGCGCCGATCGTCATCAAAGCCGATGGTCTGGCCGCCGGTAAGGGCGTGATTGTGGCGATGACGCTGAGCGAGGCCGAAGCCGCGGTTCACGATATGCTGGCAGGCAATGCCTTTGGCGACGCGGGCCACCGCATTGTGATCGAAGAGTTCCTCGACGGGGAGGAGGCCAGTTTCATCGTGATGGTTGACGGCGAGCATGTGCTGCCAATGGCGACCAGCCAGGACCACAAGCGCGTGGGCGATGGCGATACCGGTCTGAACACCGGCGGGATGGGCGCCTACTCGCCTGCGCCGGTCGTCACCGACGAGGTGCATCAGCGGACGATGGAACGCATTATCTGGCCAACCGTAAAAGGCATGGCGGCGGAAGGCAACACCTACACCGGCTTCCTGTATGCGGGTCTGATGATCGACAAGCAGGGCAATCCGAAGGTGATCGAATTCAACTGCCGCTTTGGCGATCCGGAAACCCAGCCCATCATGCTGCGCATGAAGTCCGATCTGGTTGAGCTGTGCCTGGCCGCCTGCGAAGGCAAGCTGGACACGCAAAAATCCGAATGGGACGAGCGCGCCTCGCTGGGCGTGGTGATGGCGGCGGGCGGTTATCCGGGCGACTACCGCACGGGCGATGCGATCCACGGCCTGCCGCTGGAAGAGGTGGCGGACGGTAAAGTCTTCCACGCCGGGACAAAACTGGCTGATGACGAGCAGGTTATCACCAGCGGTGGCCGCGTACTGTGCGTCACCGCGCTGGGGAACAGCGTGGCCGAGGCGCAAAAGCGCGCTTACGCATTAATGGCCGATATCCACTGGGACGACTGCTTCTGCCGTAAAGACATCGGCTGGCGCGCCATTGAACGCGAGCAAAACTAACGCGAAAGCTTCGCCAGCAGCGTTTTGCGCGTAATCCCTAACTGACGGGCGGCTTCCGTTTTATTGCCGCCCGTTTTTTCCAGCGCCGCCAGAATGACCTCTTTTTCGACTTCCACCAGCGGTTGAATCGCCTGCGCCGGCATAAGCGGCATCGCCTGGTTCGCAATCGCCAGCGGCAGTTCACGCTCCGAAATGTACTCTCCGGTCAGCAGGACCACCGCCCGCTCGATGGCATTTTCCAGCTCGCGGATGTTGCCCGGCCAGGCGTAATGAATCAGTAGATCCATCGCCTGCGGCGTAAAGCCTTTCACCGCTTTCCGGTTGCGCGCGGCGAACCGCTGGAGGAAATGCTCAGCCAGCAGGGGAATATCTTCCCGACGCTGGCGCAGCGACGGCGTTTCAATCGTCACCACGTTCAGCCGGTAGTAGAGATCCTGACGAAAACGCCCGGCGCTCGCCTCCTGCGCCAGATCCCGATGGGTGGCGGCGATCAGACGTACATCCACCGAAAGGGTCTGATTGCTGCCCACCCTTTGCACCTCTCGCTCCTGAATCGCCCGCAGCAGGCGGACCTGCATGAGCGGCGAGATATCGCCAATTTCATCCAGAAACAGCGTGCCGCCGTCGGCTTCGACAAAACGTCCCTCCCGACGCTTATCGGCGCCAGTAAAGGCCCCCTTTTCATGACCGAACAGTTCAGATTCCAGCAGCGATTCGTTGAGCGCCGCGCAGTTCAGCGTTACCAGCGGTTTGTCGCTGCGCGCGCTGCTGGCATGGAGCGCGCGCGCCACCAGCTCCTTGCCGGTGCCGGAGTCGCCGTGAATCAGCACCGTGGCGTCGGAAGGGGCGACCATCGCGATTTCGCTCAGTAACTGCTGCATCGCCGGGCTTTTCCCCACCATGCCAGACTGGCTGGCGGAAACCGACGGCAGTTCCCCGGCAACCTCCTGGGCGTGGGCAAGAGATTTCTCCAGCGTCTCCTGTAAGCGGTCAAAATCCAGCGGTTTAATCAGATAATCCAGCGCGCCGGTTTTTAACGCTTCTACCGCCGTTTCGACGCTGGAAAATGCCGTCATGATCAGCACCGGGATCGCCGGATTCAGCGCTTTAATCTCTCTGAGCGTCTCGATGCCGTCCATTTCCGCCATCCGCACATCGCACAGCACCAGATCGAAAACATGGCCGCTTGCCTTTTCCAGCGCTTCACGTCCGCTGTAGGCCAGCGCCACGTTGTAGCCCCAGCCGCGAAGCAGCGCCTGTAAAATCGTGCAGTGGCTGACGTCGTCATCCACCACCAGAATGTCGATCTTTTCGCCCGTCACCCTTGTGAATCCTTCTGTTTTGCGTTCACCGGCAGCCAGAGGGTGAAAACCGCGCCCCGGCCTGCCGGACTGTCCGCCTGAATCGTCCCGCCATGCTGTTCAACAATATTGTGCACCACCGCCAGTCCCAGTCCGGTTCCCTCGGCTTTGGTGGTAAAATAGGGGGTAAAAATCGCCTCCAGCTGTTCCGCCGCTATCCCCTTCCCGCTGTCTGCAACGACGATCTTAACGCGATTATCGCCGCTGGCGCTTGCCGTAACGCTAATCGTCCCCTGGCTGTCGATAGCATGAATCGCATTCAGATAGAGATTCAGCAATACCTGCGTCAGCCGGTCCGGATCGGCCTGGATCAGCGGCAAACCCGCGCTGGGGGTAAACTTCAGCTCAATTTCTCGCTGACGGGCGTCCTGGCTCACCAGCTGTAAAGAGTGGGCGATCAGCGCGTTGAGATCTACCGGCTGGAGCGATAAGCGCGCCGGTTTTACCAGCTCAAGCAGTTCGCTGACCACCCGGTTGAGTCGATCGGCCTCTTTCGCCATCACCTGCGCCAGCTGGTGCGCTTCCCCCTCCGCCGGGGCGCGCTCGGCGAAATAGCGCGCCAGCCCTTTAATCGATGAAAGCGGGTTGCGGATCTCATGCGCCACGCCCGCCGCCAGATGACCCAGCGCCACCAGCTTCTCTTTACGATTCATTTCGTCCTGCAGTAATTGACGCGAACGCAGATACCGCCGGTACCAGAAAAAGGTCATCAGCGTCGCCAGCAGGACCGCGGTTAAGGCGAACAGCATAATCAGCATATTGCGCCATTCACGCGCCTGGGTAGTGGCTAACTCGCTGGCATCAAAGGCGATAAAAATGATTCGCTGCGTGGAAGGCGTGTTTGCATCGTCACTCTCACAACGCGGCATCACTCCCATACCGTGCCTGCCTGACGCATGCAGCGGCTGGAACTGGCGGTAAATTTCCAGCGCCGGAACATCCTGCCCGCGCTCATCCATCGCTTCCGCAGGACGCCAGCGCATTTCCTCGCCGGGACGCAGTCGTTGCATCTCATCTGCCGCATAGAGTTTCCGTCCCGCCTGCGCAGGATCGCTGTGCATCAGGATAGTCCCCTGCACATCCGTCACCGCAAACCATAGCACGCCAGGCTGTCCCGCCATCTCTTCCAGCAGCGTTTGCTGTTGGCGATGATGCATGCGCATTCCCATCCCGACGCGCGAGCCGGATTCCAGCGCGCGTATCAGCACGTCGCCCTTTTCCACCAGGGTCTGGCGCGCGGCATCGCTTTCCCGGCCATAATCGCGGATCACCACCACAGCAAACAGCCCGACCAGCATCAGCATGGCGGCAGGCAAGATGCCACTGAGCCATTTCGCAACGGTATCCTTATGGTGTCGCATACTCTCCTTCGCCTTTCCCCTTACTTTGTGTACGCCTTTGCAGCAGGAATCATGCCACTTTTTGCTGCCGTTAACCCTGTCCTGCCACGCAAACCGCGACGCCGGACGAGTAAAAATGACTCGCCGCGTTCATCCGGCGGGTCATTTTTACTCGCTTTTGTCGGAGCCTCCCTCCCCTGACCCGCGCTACACGCGGTGCCGGTGTCTGGCACGGAAGATGCAATACCGAAAGCGAAACCACCTACAGGAGGATAAATGATGAAACGGAACAATAAAGCTGGCCTGACGCTGATAGCGTTCTCTCTGATGGCATTCGCCGCCAGCCCGGCGCTGGCGCGTCATCACTGGGGCAATGGCGACGGTATGGGGCCGCACTACGCCAGCCCGCTTACCGCCGAACAGCAGACGGCGATGCAGAAAATCCATGATGATTACTACAACCAGACCAGCGCCCTGCGCCAGCAGCTGATGTCCAAACGCTACGAGTATAACGCCCTGCTCTCAACCAACGCCCCGGACAGCGCGAAAATCAACGCGGTAGCGAAAGAGATGGCGTCGTTAAACCAGTCGCTGGATGAGCTACGGGTAAAACGTGATGTGGCGATGGCGCAGGCGGGCATAACGCGCGGCACAGACATGGGTTACGGCGGCTGCGGCGGGCGTGGCGGTCATCGGGGAATGGGACACTGGTAGCAACGTCGCCTGATGGCGCTACGCTTATCAGTCCTGGAGACAGTAGCGTTACCTTATCCGGCCTACAGATCTATCCAGCCGACGTTAAAACGTTTTCTCCGTCGGCTGCCAGCGGCAGAAATCGGAATTCGCCACCAGCAACAGCTGTGAGCCTTCGGGCGCTTCCAGCCACGCCACGCTCACGTCCATTGACGAATGGCGCTGGCGGCGCGCGATGTGGTTCATCGCCCACGCGTCTAAATCAGGCTTCAACGTTTCACCTTCGCAGGTGGTTATCGTGCCTTCGGCGCCGTGCCAGCGCCCCTGTCGCAGCACCACGCGTCCCAGGCGCAGCGCGTCGCTGGTCTGGCGGATTTGTTCGGCGCGATAGCGGTATAAGGCGATTTGATCGTTTGAAAGCTGCTGCTTATGGCCTTCGACTTCGCGCTGCATAAAGCTCAGTTCGCCACGATCGTCAAACCGCACGCGGATATGCTCCGGCGGCTTGCTATAAATATTGAGTTCAATCAGAGAGAACGTTTCGCCCTGCCAGCGATATTCGCTGGTTGTGGTGTTGCCGTCGTTACGCCACGGGCTGAACACCGAAAGTAAGTGCACGCCATCCGCGTCGTCTTTACGCCAGATGCGCACTGCGCCCTGGTCGTCAGCGAAGCCGCTGGCGGTAAAAGGCGGCAGAGAAGCGTTATGGCTACAGGCTGTCAGCAACAGCGCGCCCGCCAGCGTCAGCGCACGACGCCAGACAGACAAAAGGGGCGAAACCGCCCCTTCGTTAAAACTGTTCACAGCCACGCGGTCTTATTTAACTGCGTCTTTCAGTGCTTTACCAGAAACAAACGCCGGTACGTTAGCTGCGGCGATTTTGATCTCTTTACCAGTCTGCGGGTTGCGGCCAGTGCGCTCAGCACGGTGGTTCACTTTGAAGGTACCGAAACCAACCAGTTGTACAGCATCGCCTTCTTTCAGAGACTCAGTAATAGCAGCCAGAGTGGATTCCAGAGCAGCTTTAGCCTGGGTTTTGGACAGTTCTGCTTTGTCTGCAATTACATCAATCAGTTGAGTCTTGTTCATAAGTTATCCTTACAATGTGTTTATCGCTTGCTAAGCATCGAGTGCGACGGAAATGCCAGAAAAGCACTCTCCTGCATACACGCACCGATAGCCACTTTTTTTCGCCCCCCAAATGTAGACCAGACGGGGGGCGGAAGGGAAGCCTTCAGGTACGACAATTCAGAAGTTAAATCACGTTTTCGTGTCTTATTGCTGAAAATTTATACCGATATTACTCTCGCCAGCCTCACGCAGGTCTGCCCTGAGCCCTTTTATCAATTCAATGTCGCGTTCTTCGCAGTCGGCTAAAAGCCGGAATATTTCCCACTGAATATCCCATTCCTGCTCTACCGCCGGGTTCTCTTTAAGCTCTTCATCGCTCATTTCCCGACCCGCCTGGGTCATCTCCAGCATCGCCACCGTAGTAATAGACGTCTTACTGACTTCAACAGCGTGCGACAGCGTTTCACCGCTCAGACGAGAATGCACCAGTTCACTTAACGCCACGCAGGCATCAATTGCCGGATAAACGCCGTACAGATCGTAGTCGTCGGCAACCGGGATCGCCTCTTCGAATTTCTCAAGCTGGCTGTCGAAATTCACCTTCGCATCTTTGACCGTCAGCGTCTCCCAGATAAGGTCGAGAATCCGCCGGTACACCTGACCATCACCGAACCCCGTCTGCTTGCAGAACATGGCATAGTTTGGGTACATACGTTCGCACAGACAGGCCATAAAGGTGACGTGCTGCCAGCTTTCGAGGCGTTCCAGACGCAGATGAATCGGGTTTTGTAACATGATGAAATCTCGAATCGAAAATTAGCCGCAGTGTACATCAATCAGGGCTGAATTTCCTGCCATCGCGTGAAGGCCGGACGCCCGGACGCCACGGCATCCGCCCAACGCGTCGGCTCCGGCAGGCGGTAGCCTTTCATGCAGCGCTGCACCCACGCCAGCGCGCTGTCCAGCCCGACGCGATGCCCCGTCGCCACAAACAGCGGGTTACAACGCGCTTTACTGCGCCACACCCAGGCCAGCTGTTCGCCTTTGTCCATCAGCGGCGCCAGCGCGCCTGGCTCGGCAGAGAGCGGCTCAAACTTGCCGCACAGGCGTTTTTTCGCCACGCCAATGGTCGGCACATCCACCAGCAGTCCGAAATGGCTGGCGACGCCAAGCCGACGCGGATGCGAAATGCCATGCCCGTCGACAAACAGCAGATCGGGTTTTTGCGACAGCTGTTCCCACGCCGCCAGCAGCGCGGGATATTCACGAAACGAGAGAAAGCCGGGGATATAGGGCATGGTCGTGGCGATACGCGCCACTTTGTATTCAATAAGTTCAAGAGAGGGATATTTCAGCAGAACCATTGCCGCTCGCGTCACCTCTCCTCCCTGCTCAAAGCCAACGTCTGCGCCGGCGATCAGATCCGGCGGATCCCGGTCAAACCGATCCTCGCGGATCACGGATGAGGCCAGTTCAAGTTGTTGAGCGCGTAGCGACGCGAGATCCATATTTTCTCCTTAGCGGTGATATTGCGCGGACAGTCGGTGCACCGCCTCCACAAAAGCGCCGGCGTGTTCCGGCGGCACATCCTGGTGGATGCCGTGACCGAGGTTAAAGACGTGGCCTTCGCCTTCGCCGAAAGCAGAAAGTATAGTCGCCACTTCTTCTTCAATGCGCGCTGGCGGCGCATAAAGCATCGACGGGTCCATATTGCCCTGCAGGGCGACCTTATGCCCGACGCGACGGCGCGCGTCGGCAATATCGGTAGTCCAGTCCAGCCCCAGCGCGTCGCAGCCGGTTTCCGCCATCGCCTCCAGCCACTGACCGCCGCCTTTGGTAAACAGCGTCACCGGCACGCGGCGACCGTCGTTTTCACGCAGCAGGCCATCGACAATTTTGTGCATGTAATACAGCGAAAACTGCTGATAATCGCGCCCGGTAAGCACGCCGCCCCAGGTATCGAAAATCATCACCGACTGCGCGCCCGCTTTGATCTGCGCATTGAGATACAGCGTGACGCTTTTCGCCAGCTTATCGAGCAGGGCGTGCAGGGTATGCGGATCGGCATACATCATCTTTTTGATCACGGTAAAGGCTTTGCTGCTGCCGCCTTCCACCATGTAGGTCGCCAGCGTCCATGGGCTGCCGGAAAAGCCGATCAGCGGCACCTCGCCCTTCAGTTCACGGCGGATAGTGCGCACGGCGTTCATCACATAGCCCAGCTCGTCTTCCGGATCGGGAACGGGGAGTTTGTCAACGTCCGCCCTGCAGGCGACCGGAGAGGTGAAACGTGGGCCTTCTCCGGCTTCAAAGTACAGGCCAAGGCCCATCGCATCCGGAATGGTCAGGATGTCTGAAAAGAGGATCGCCGCATCAAGCGGATAGCGGCGCAGCGGCTGGAGCGTCACTTCGCAGGCCAGTTCGGCATTTTTGCACAGCGACATAAAATCGCCAGCCTGGGCGCGGGTGGCTTTATACTCCGGTAAATAGCGGCCCGCCTGGCGCATCATCCATACCGGGGTGACATCAACGGGCTGGCGCAGCAGCGCACGCAGATAACGATCGTTTTTCAGTTCGGTCATTTTGCAGTTCCTTATTGCGTCAGTCCGTCAGTTTATCATGTCATTCATATTCAGCCCGACATATTGCCACCGTATCTTCGATCAGCCGCCGCGCGACGGTGCCTGGCGGCGGCAGGAGCGGTAAATCATCGTAGCGATACCAGTCCGCTTCCAGCAGCTCTTTCGGGTCGATGACAATGTCGCCGCTGTCGTATTCCGCCATAAACGCGGTCATCAGCGACATAGGGAACGGCCACGGCTGAGAGGTCACATAGCGCAGGTTTTTCACTTTAATCCCGCTCTCCTCCATCACTTCACGGGCGACGGCCTGCTCCAGAGTTTCGCCAACTTCCACAAAGCCGGCGAGAACGGTATGGATGCCATTACGATGGCGGGTATGCTGCGCGAGCAGAATGGCGTCATCGCGCCGAATGGCGACAATGATGCAGGGGGCGATTTGCGGATAGTAGCGTTCGCGGCAGTGGCTGCACAGCATCGCCCACTCGGTTTTACTCGGGTGCATGGGATGCCCGCAGTAGCCGCAAAATTTATGCGAACGGTAAAATTCCGCCAGCTGTACGCCCCTTCCCGCCAGCTGAAACAATCCGGCGTCCCGATCGATCACCTGACGGACCGATCCCATATCGTGGCGACGCTGCTGTTGCACCAGCCAGACCGGCTCGCCTTCCCACTCGCCAATGCGTAATGCGCGTTGACCCACAAGATCGAAATTTGCCGCATCGCCGTGTGGCAATTCTCCACAGGGCAACCATAATTTTTGTTCATGACTGACGATCCACCAGCCGTGATCTAATTTTTCAATTATACGATCCATAGCTCTTGCACTACCTTTGCATCACTGGCATGTTGTTAACATTATTTTTACAATCTCTGAGTAAGCCGTTTTTTATCTACACTTGCGGAGACAATCATGCTAAACCAGCTGGAAAACCTGACGGAGCGCGTCGGCGGGAGTAACAAACTGGTCGATCGCTGGCTACACGTGCGTAAGCATCTGCTTGTGGCTTACTATAATCTGGTTGGCATTACGCCTGGCAAAGAATCCTACATGCAGCTGAATGAGAAAGCGCTGGATGATTTTTGTCAGAGTCTGGTCGACTATCTTTCCGCCGGACACTTCAGTATTTATGAACGTATTTTGCATAAATTGGAAGGGAATGGTCAGCTTTTAAACGCAACCAAAATCTGGCCGCAGCTGGAAGCCAACACCCAGCAGATTATGGACTACTACGATTCCACCCTTGAAACCGCCATCGATCACGACAATTGCTATGAGTTCCAGCAGGCGCTGTCGGATATCGGCGAAGCGCTGGAAGCGCGTTTCGTTCTTGAGGATAAGCTGATCATGCTGGTCTTTGATGCCATGCATGAGCAGGCCAGAATTAAACGCCCTGCTTGAATTCTGCGCAATTAACGAGTAGGTTACAAACGTCCCCTCGCTGGAGGGGACATCATCTTGTCGGAGTGCCTGCATTCCACAAACGCATTCGCGATGCCTCAGGGTAACGCGAAGGCGATGTGGGAAAGGCTGAGACCGTTAATTCGGGATCCGCGGAACCTGATCAGGTTAAGACCTGCGAAGGGAACAAGAGTAATTCTGCTTTATGCCCCTGCCCTTACGGGCGGCGCACGTCCATTACTCCATCCGTCGTCTGACAAGCCACGTCCTTAATTTTTTTGGAATGAGCTATGTCTACCACACCATTAACCCGCCGCGAACAGCGCGCTCAGGCCCAGCATTTTATCGATACGCTGGAAGGCACCGCTTTCCCCAATTCAAAACGCATTTACCTCACCGGTTCGCAACCGGATATCCGCGTCCCGATGCGGGAGATCCAGCTTAGCCCGACGCTTATCGGCGGCAGCAAAGAGCATCCGCAGTTCGAAGCGAACGAAGCCGTGCCGGTATACGACACGTCCGGCCCCTACGGCGACCCGGAAATTGCCATCAACGTGCAGCAGGGTCTGGCGAAGCTGCGCCAGCCGTGGATTGAGGCGCGTAATGACAGCGAAGAACTCAGCGTTCGCAGCTCCGCTTATACAAAAGAGCGCCTGGCGGATGACGGCCTCGATGCGCTGCGCTTTACCGGCCTGCTGACGCCAAAGCGCGCTAAATCCGGGCGTCGGGTCACGCAGTTGCATTATGCCCGCCAGGGCATCATCACTCCGGAGATGGAGTTTATCGCCATCCGCGAAAACATGGGGCGCGAGCGCATTCGCAGCGAAGTGCTACGCCACCAGCATCCGGGCGAAGGATTTGGCGCCCGCCTGCCGGAAAATATCACCCCGGAATTTGTCCGTGATGAAGTGGCCGCCGGTCGCGCCATTATCCCCGCCAATATCAACCATCCTGAGTCGGAACCGATGATTATTGGCCGCAATTTTCTGGTCAAAGTGAATGCCAATATCGGTAACTCGGCGGTGACCTCTTCCATTGAAGAGGAGGTGGAAAAGCTGGTGTGGTCAACGCGCTGGGGGGCGGATACGGTGATGGATCTCTCCACCGGGCGCTATATCCACGAAACCCGCGAGTGGATCCTGCGTAACAGCCCGGTGCCGATTGGCACCGTACCGATCTACCAGGCGCTGGAGAAGGTAAACGGCGTCGCCGAAAACCTCACCTGGGAAGCCTTCCGCGATACGCTGCTGGAGCAGGCCGAACAGGGGGTGGATTATTTCACCATCCATGCGGGCGTGCTGCTGCGCTACGTGCCGATGACCGCCAGACGGCTGACCGGTATCGTCTCGCGCGGCGGTTCAATCATGGCGAAATGGTGCCTCTCTCACCATAAAGAGAACTTTCTGTATGAGCACTTCCGCGAAATTTGCGAAATCTGCGCCGCCTACGACGTCTCGCTGTCGCTGGGCGATGGCCTGCGCCCCGGCTCCATTCAGGATGCCAACGACGAGGCGCAGTTCGCCGAGCTGCATACGCTGGGCGAACTGACCAGAATCGCCTGGGAATATGACGTACAGGTGATGATTGAGGGGCCGGGACACGTGCCGATGCAGATGATCCGCCGCAACATGACCGAGGAACTGGAGCACTGTCATGAAGCGCCGTTCTATACGCTTGGACCGCTAACCACCGATATCGCGCCGGGCTACGACCATTTCACCTCTGGCATTGGCGCGGCGATGATCGGCTGGTTCGGCTGCGCGATGCTCTGCTACGTCACGCCGAAAGAACATCTCGGCCTGCCCAACAAAGAGGATGTAAAGCAGGGGCTGATTACCTACAAAATCGCCGCCCACGCCGCCGATCTGGCCAAAGGCCATCCCGGCGCGCAAATTCGCGATAACGCGATGTCGAAAGCGCGCTTTGAATTCCGCTGGGAAGATCAGTTTAACCTCGCCCTCGACCCGTTTACCGCTCGCGCGTACCACGATGAAACGCTGCCGCAGGAGTCCGGCAAAGTGGCGCACTTCTGCTCAATGTGCGGACCAAAATTCTGCTCAATGAAAATCAGCCAGGAGGTTCGCGATTACGCCGCCGCGCAGAGTATCGAAGTGGGAATGGCGGATATGTCGGAGAACTTCCGCGCCAGGGGCGGCGAAATTTATCTGCGTAAGGAGGAAGCGTGATGTATCAGCCCGATTTTCCTTCCGTCCCTTTTCGTCTGGGGCTGTATCCGGTAGTCGACAGCGTCGCGTGGATTGAACGTCTGCTGGAGGCTGGCGTGCGGACAATTCAGTTGCGCATTAAGGATAAGCGCGATGAGGAAGTAGAGGCCGACGTTGTGGCGGCAATTGAGCTGGGTCGTCGCTATGACGCCCGGCTGTTTATCAACGACTACTGGCGGCTGGCGATCAGGCACTGCGCTTACGGCATACATCTGGGCCAGGAAGATCTGCAATCCACCGATCTGAAAGCGATTCAGGCGGCGGGCCTGCGTCTCGGCGTCTCTACCCATGATGATATGGAAATTGACGTGGCGCTTGCCGCACGTCCTTCGTATATCGCACTGGGTCACGTCTTTCCCACGCAAACCAAGCAGATGCCTTCCGCGCCGCAGGGTCTGGAACAGCTGGCGCGGCATATTGAACGTCTGGCCGATTACCCTACCGTCGCCATCGGCGGCATTAGCCTGGAGCGCGCGCCCGCAGTGCTCTCTACCGGCGTTGGCAGCATTGCGGTGGTCAGCGCCATCACCCGGGTCGCGGACTGGCGCACCGCGACGGCGCAGTTACTCGACTTAGCAGGAGCGGGTGATGAACGATCGTGACTTTATGCGCTACAGCCGACAAATCCTGCTCGGCGACATTGCTATTGAGGGACAACAGGCGCTGCTGGAAAGCCGGGCGCTGATTATCGGCCTGGGCGGTTTAGGTTCGCCAACTGCGCTGTATCTGGCGGCCGCTGGCGTTGGAACGCTGGTGCTGGCGGACGATGACGCGGTACACATCAGCAATCTGCAGCGGCAAATTTTGTTCACCACCGAGGATCTCGCCCGGCCCAAATCGCAGGCCGCGCAACAGCGGCTGTCGCGACTCAATCCGCAGATCGAACTGGTGGCGTTACCGCAGCGGCTTAACGGTGATGCGCTCAACCAGGCGGTAGCCCAGGCGGACGTGGTGCTCGACTGTACCGACAATATGGCGACGCGGCAGGAAATTAACGCCGTCTGCGTGGCACATAATACGCCGTTGATTACCGCCAGCGCGGTCGGTTTCGGCGGACAATTGATGGTGCTGACGCCGCCCTGGGAGCAGGGCTGTTACCGCTGTCTGTGGCCGGACGACAGCGAACCGGAGCGCAATTGTCGCACCGCAGGCGTACTCGGCCCGGTGGTTGGGGTGATGGGCACACTGCAGGCGCTGGAGGCGATCAAATTGCTCAGCGGCATTGAAACGCCCGCCGGCGAACTGCGCCTGTTTGACGGCAAAACCAGCCAGTGGCGCACGCTGGCATTACGTCGCGCCACTGGCTGCCCGGTCTGCGGAGGTCAACATGCGAATCCTGTTTAATGATGAACCGTTGCAGTGTGCAGACGGGCTGTCGGTAGCGGAACTGTTGACGCAGTTGAATCAGCTCAAACCGGGCGCCGCGCTGGCGCTGAACCAGCAGATCCTCCCGCGCGAGCAGTGGGAACGACAAAACGTGCAGGAAGGCGATCAGATCCTGCTTTTTCAGGTTATTGCAGGGGGTTGAGATGTTACGTATTGCCGATAAAACGTTTGATTCACATCTGTTCACCGGCACGGGCAAGTTCGCCTCATCGCAGCTGATGATTGACGCCATCCGCGCGTCGGGCAGCCAGCTGGTGACGCTGGCGATGAAGCGCGTGGATTTACGCCAGCATAGCGACGCCATTCTGGCGCCGCTGATTGAGGCCGGGGTGACGCTGCTGCCCAACACCTCCGGGGCGAAAACGGCGGAAGAGGCGATCTTCGCCGCCCAACTGGCGCGTGAGGCGCTGGGAACTCACTGGCTGAAGCTGGAGATCCATCCCGACGCCCGTTGGCTGTTGCCGGACCCGATCGAAACGCTGAAGGCCGCCGACGCGCTGGTAAAGCAGGGATTCGTGGTACTGCCCTACTGCGGTGCTGACCCGGTTCTGTGTAAGCGGCTGGAAGAGGTCGGCTGCGCGGCGGTGATGCCGCTGGGCGCGCCCATTGGCTCAAATCAGGGGCTGGAAACCCGCGCGATGCTGGAGATCATCATCCAGCAGGCGAGCGTGCCGGTGGTCGTTGACGCCGGGATCGGCGTACCAAGTCATGCGACGCAGGCGCTGGAAATGGGCGCCGATGCGGTGCTGGTAAACACGGCGATTGCGGTGGCGGACGATCCGGTCATGATGGCGCGGGCCTTCCGCCTCGCCGTTGAGGCGGGGTTGCTGGCGCGTCAGGCGGTGCCGGGAAGCCGCAGCGTCTGTGCCAGCGCCACCAGCCCGCTGACCGGCTTTCTGGAGATTCCGGCATGAAAACCTTCACTGAACGCTGGCGACAGCTGGATTGGGATGACATCCGCCTGCGCATCCACAGTAAAACGCCCGCCGACGTCGAGCGGGCGCTGAATGCCGCCCGGCTCAGCCGCGACGATATGATGGCGCTGCTGTCGCCCGCAGCCAGCGCGTATCTTGAACCGCTGGCGCAGCGGGCGCAGAAGCTGACCCGTCAGCGCTTCGGCAATACGGTGAGCTTTTATGTGCCGCTGTATCTCTCAAATCTCTGCGCCAACGACTGCACCTACTGCGGTTTTTCAATGAGCAACCGTATTAAGCGCAAGACGCTGGATGAAGCAGAGATTGCGCGGGAGTGCGCCGCCATTCGCGCGCTGGGTTTTGAGCATTTACTGCTGGTCACCGGCGAGCATCAGACGAAAGTGGGAATGGACTATTTTCGCCGTCATCTCCCCACGATCCGCCGCCAGTTTTCTTCATTGCAGATGGAGGTGCAACCGCTGGCGGAAGCGGAATATGCCGAACTCAAAACGCTGGGCCTTGACGGCGTGATGGTGTATCAGGAAACCTGGCACGAAGCGCAGTATGCTCAGCACCACCTGAAGGGCAAAAAACAGGACTTCTTCTGGCGGCTGGAGACGCCGGATCGGCTGGGCCGCGCCGGAATCGATAAAATTGGTCTTGGCGCACTGATAGGCCTTTCCGACAGCTGGCGGGTCGACTGCTACATGATGGCCGAACAACTGCTCTGGCTACAGCAGCATTACTGGCAGAGCCGCTTTTCAGTCTCCTTCCCGCGGCTACGGCCATGCGCGGGCGGCATCGAACCCGCCTCGCTGATGGATGAACGCCAGCTGGTACAGACCATTTGCGCTTTTCGTTTGTTTGCGCCGGAAATTGAATTGTCGCTGTCCACCCGCGAGTCGCCCTGGTTTCGCGACCACGTTATTCCACTGGCGATTAATAACGTCAGCGCCTTTTCGAAAACCCAGCCCGGCGGCTATGCCGATGAACATCCGGAGCTGGAACAGTTCGCGCCGCATGATAACCGCCGTCCCGAAACGGTTGCCGATGCGCTTATCGCCCGGGGATTACAGCCGGTCTGGAAAGACTGGGACAGTTTTCTCGGGCGCGCCTCGCAAAGGTTATGAAGCGTAATGTAAGCCTGTAACATTTTTCCGGGCCGCTACGGAGAACGGAAAACGGGAGGTTGCCGCCAGCCTCCCGTTTTTTTAGGGTATGTCCGTCAGCCGCAGTGCTGTCCAGGGCGAAAAGCTTCTTCCTCGTTTCGCCCTGCCCTCACTGCGACGTAAAGCGAGGAAAAACCCTGAAGCTAAATGTCGGATGGCGGCCTTGCCTTATCCGACCTGCAACGACAGTGCTGGCATAATAAGCGTTGCGCGACTGCCATCAGGCATAAAAAAACCCGCCGGAGCGGGTTTTTTACTATCGGGCAGTCAACGATTACTCGTTGTCGGAACCGCCCAGACCTGCATTCAGCAGTTCCGCCAGGCTGGCGGAGGCGTCTTCCGCAGTCACCTGCGGCGCGGCCGGGAGTTCACCCGCAGCGCGGCGGCGCATACGATCCTGGTGGTACGCATAACCGGTACCCGCCGGGATCAGACGACCCACGATAACGTTCTCTTTCAGGCCGCGCAGTTCGTCGCGTTTACCGGCAACGGCTGCTTCGGTCAGGACACGAGTCGTCTCCTGGAACGATGCGGCAGAGATGAACGATTCGGTTGCCAGAGACGCTTTGGTGATACCCAGCAGATCGCGGGAGAACGTTGCGCCCACTTTGCCGTTCGCTTCCAGATCGCGGTTAGCGATCTTGACGCGGGAGTATTCAACCTGTTCGCCTTCCAGGAAGTCGGAACTACCTGCGCTTTCGATGGTCACTTTACGCAGCATCTGACGAACGATAACTTCAATGTGCTTATCGTTAATCTTAACGCCCTGCAGACGGTATACATCCTGGACTTCGTTAACAATGTAACGAGTCACAGCATGAACGCCACGCAGGCGCAGAATGTCGTGCGGCGCTTCCGGACCGTCGGAAACCACGTCACCACGTTCTACACGCTCACCTTCGAACACGTTGAGCTGACGCCATTTCGGAATCATCTCTTCGTACGGCTCGCTGCCGTCTACCGGGGTGATAACCAGACGACGTTTCCCTTTGGTCTCTTTACCGAAGGAAATGATACCGCTGATTTCCGCCAGGATTGCCGGCTCTTTCGGACGACGCGCTTCGAACAGGTCGGCAACGCGTGGCAGACCACCGGTGATATCCTTGGTACCGCCGGATTCCTGCGGAATACGCGCCAGGGTGTCACCAGAGCTGATCTGTACGCCATCTTCCAGCTGTACAATCGCTTTACCCGGCAGGAAGTACTGCGCAGGCATATCGGTACCCGGGATCAGCACGTCATTGCCCTGAGCATCAACGATTTTCAGCGCCGGACGCAGATCTTTACCACCGGTAGTACGTTCAGCAGAATCCAGCACCACCAGCGAAGACAGACCGGTCAGTTCGTCGGTCTGACGCGTAATGGTCTGGCCGTCGATCATATCGGTGAAGCGAACGAAGCCGCTGACTTCGGTGATAACCGGCATGGTATGCGGGTCCCAGTTTGCAACGGTTTCACCGCCGGCAACCTGCTCGCCATCATTCTTCGCCATCACCGCGCCGTAAGGCACTTTATAGCTCTCTTTGGTACGACCGAATTCGTCGATCAGTTTCAGCTCGGTGTTACGGGAAGTGATAACCAGTTTACCGCTGGAGTTCACAACCGACTTCGCGTTGCTGAGCTTGATGCTACCTTTGTTTTTCACCTGGATGCTGGATTCAGCAGCCGCACGGGATGCCGCACCACCGATGTGGAACGTACGCATCGTCAGCTGTGTACCCGGCTCACCGATGGACTGTGCCGCGATAACGCCGATAGCCTCACCTTTGTTGATGATGTGGCCACGCGCCAGGTCACGACCGTAGCAGTGCGCGCAGACGCCAAAGTCGGTGTCACAGGATACAACGGAACGCACTTTAACCGCGTCGACAGAGTTCTCTTCCAGCAGGTCACACCACTGCTCGTGCAGCAGCGTATTGCGCGGAACCAGAATGTCTGCGGTGCCCGGCTTCAGCACGTCTTCAGCGGTTACACGACCCAGTACGCGATCGCGCAGCGGTTCTTTAACGTCGCCGCCTTCGATAACCGGCGTCATCAGGATGCCTTCGTGCGTACCGCAGTCGTCTTCGGTAACTACCAGATCCTGCGCCACGTCAACCAGACGACGGGTCAGATAACCGGAGTTCGCGGTTTTCAGCGCGGTATCCGCCAGACCTTTACGCGCACCGTGCGTCGAGATGAAGTACTGGAGTACGTTCAGACCTTCACGGAAGTTCGCGGTAATCGGCGTTTCGATGATCGAGCCGTCCGGCTTCGCCATCAGACCACGCATCCCCGCCAGCTGACGAATCTGCGCAGCAGAACCACGCGCACCGGAGTCGGCCATCATGTAGATGCTGTTGAAGGAAACCTGCTGCTCTTCCTGGCCGTCACGGTTAATCACGGTTTCAGTCTGCAGGTTGTCCATCATCGCTTTGGATACACGATCGTTCGCCGCGGCCCAGATATCGATAACTTTGTTGTAGCGTTCGCCTGCGGTAACCAGACCGGACTGGAACTGCTCCTGGATCTCAGCAACTTCGGCTTCCGCCTCAGAGATGATCTCGTATTTTTTATCCGGGATGACCATGTCATCGATACCAACGGACGCACCGGAACGCGCTGCATATGCAAAGCCGGTGTACATCGTCTGGTCCGCAAAAATAACGGTCGGTTTCAGGCCCAGAATACGGTAGCAAGTGTTCAGCATTTTGGAGATCGCTTTCTTGCCCAGCGCCTGGTTGACGATGGAGAAAGGCAGACCTTTCGGTACGATCATCCACAGAATGGCACGGCCAACGGTCGTGTCTTTCAGGCTGGTGTGCGCAACGAATTCGCCGTTAGCATCTTTTTCGTATTCAGTGATACGCACTTTAACGCGCGCATGCAGAGAGGCCAGGCCAGCGCGATAAATACGCTCAGCTTCTTTCGGACCGGTCAGCACCATGCCTTCGCCTTTGGCGTTAACACAGTCACGGGTCATGTAGTACAGACCCAGTACAACGTCCTGAGACGGAACGATGATCGGTTCGCCGTTCGCCGGAGACAGGATGTTGTTGGTAGACATCATCAGCGCACGCGCTTCAAGCTGGGCTTCCAGCGTCAGCGGTACGTGAACAGCCATCTGGTCACCATCGAAGTCGGCGTTGTATGCCGCACAAACCAGCGGGTGCAGCTGGATAGCTTTACCTTCGATCAGCACCGGCTCAAACGCCTGGATACCCAGACGGTGCAGGGTCGGCGCACGGTTCAGCAGTACCGGGTGTTCGCGAATGACTTCGTCGAGGATATCCCAGACGACAGCTTCTTCACGCTCAACCATTTTCTTCGCGGCTTTGATGGTGGTGGCGAGGCCACGCAGTTCCAGCTTGCCGTAGATGAATGGTTTGAACAGCTCCAGCGCCATTTTCTTCGGCAGACCGCACTGATGCAGACGCAGGTATGGGCCTACGGTGATTACAGAACGACCGGAGTAGTCAACACGCTTACCGAGCAGGTTCTGACGGAAACGACCCTGCTTACCTTTGATCATGTCGGCCAAAGATTTCAGAGGACGCTTGTTAGAACCGGTGATCGCACGACCGCGACGACCGTTATCCAACAGGGCGTCTACCGCTTCCTGCAGCATACGTTTTTCGTTGCGGACGATGATATCCGGCGCAGCCAGATCCAGCAGACGCTTCAGACGGTTGTTACGGTTGATCACGCGACGGTACAGATCGTTCAGATCCGACGTTGCGAAACGACCGCCATCCAGCGGAACCAGCGGACGCAGATCCGGCGGCAGAACCGGCAGAACGGTCAGAATCATCCACTCCGGCTTGTTGCCGGACTGTACGAACGCTTCCAGCAGCTTGATACGCTTGGTCAGCTTCTTACGCTTGGTTTCGGAGTTGGTTTCGTTCAGCTCTTCACGCAGCGTTTCACATTCCTGCTCCAGATCCATGCTCTTCAGCAGGGCCTGAATAGCTTCGGCGCCCATCTTGGCGTCGAATTCGTCACCGAACTCTTCCAGCGCGTCCAGATACTGCTCTTCAGTCAGGATCTGCTGGCGCTCCAGGTTAGTCATACCGCCTTCGATAACCACATAGGATTCGAAGTACAGCACGCGTTCGATATCGCGCAGCGGCATATCGAGCAGCAGGCCGATACGGGACGGCAGCGATTTCAGGAACCAGATATGCGCGGTCGGAGAGGCCAGCTCGATGTGGCCCATACGCTCACGGCGCACTTTAGTCTGGGTCACTTCAACGCCGCACTTCTCACAGATCACACCGCGGTGTTTCAGGCGCTTGTACTTACCGCACAGGCACTCGTAGTCTTTTACCGGCCCAAAGATACGGGCGCAGAAAAGGCCGTCACGCTCAGGTTTGAACGTACGGTAGTTGATGGTTTCCGGCTTTTTAACTTCACCGAAAGACCATGAACGGATCATGTCTGGCGAAGCCAGAGCAATTTTGATCGCATCAAACTCTTCGGTTTTAGTTTGCGCTTTCAGAAACTTTAATAAGTCTTTCACGGATTTGCTCCCGTCGGAGTTAGCACATTCCGCTGCCGGGTGTTACCCCGGCAGCAGTGACCTGTTTGAGCGAGAATTACTCGTCTTCCAGTTCGATGTTGATACCCAGCGAACGAATCTCTTTCAACAGTACGTTGAAGGATTCCGGCATGCCCGGCTCCATCTGATGGTTGCCGTCTACGATGTTCTTATACATCTTAGTACGGCCGTTCACGTCATCAGACTTAACGGTGAGCATTTCCTGCAGGGTGTAGGCTGCGCCGTATGCTTCCAGCGCCCACACTTCCATCTCCCCGAAGCGCTGACCACCGAACTGCGCCTTACCACCCAGCGGCTGCTGAGTAACCAGGCTGTAGGAACCGGTGGAACGAGCGTGCATCTTGTCGTCGACCAGGTGGTTCAGTTTCAGCATGTACATGTAACCTACGGTTACCGGACGCTCGAACTGTTCACCCGTACGGCCGTCGAACAGCGTGATCTGACCGGAAGTCGGCAGGTCACCCAGTTTCAGCAGCTCTTTAATTTCCGCTTCTTTCGCACCGTCGAACACCGGCGTTGCGATTGGCATACCTTTGCGCAGGTTTTCAGCCAGACGCAGAACTTCTTCATCGCTGAAGGTATTCAGGTCAACTTTCTGACGAACGTCAGCGCCCAGATCGTACGCACGCTGGATGAATTCGCGCAGCTTCGCGACTTCCTGCTGCTGTTTCAGCATGGCGTTAATCTTGTCGCCGATACCTTTCGCAGCCATACCCAGGTGGGTTTCCAGAATCTGACCGATGTTCATACGAGACGGTACGCCCAGCGGGTTCAGTACGATGTCGACCGGCGTACCGTTTTCATCGTAAGGCATATCTTCGATCGGGTTGATCTTAGAAATAACACCCTTGTTACCGTGACGGCCCGCCATCTTGTCACCAGGCTGAATACGGCGTTTCACCGCCAGATAGACCTTAACAATCTTCAGCACGCCCGGCGCCAGATCGTCGCCCTGGGTGATTTTGCGGCGTTTCGCTTCGAGTTTTTTCTCGAACTCGTGTTTCAGTTCGTCATACTGCTCAGCCAGTTGTTCCAGCTGATTTTGTTTCTCTTCGTCGGTCAGCCCCAGCTCCAGCCAGCGGTCGCGCGGCAGTTTGTCGAGCTTCTCAGCTTCAACGCCGCCGGAAACCAGCACAGCGTGGATACGGCTAAACAGGCCCGCTTCGAGGATCTGCAGTTCTTCAGACAGGTCTTTCTTCGCCTGCTTCAGCTGCATCTCTTCGATTTCCAGCGCGCGCTTGTCTTTTTCCACGCCATCGCGGGTAAAGACCTGAACGTCGATAACCGTACCGGAAACACCGTTTGGCACGCGCAGAGAAGAGTCTTTCACGTCAGACGCTTTCTCACCGAAGATCGCACGCAGCAGCTTCTCTTCCGGAGTCAGTTGGGTTTCACCTTTCGGCGTAACCTTACCAACCAGAATGTCGCCGCCGGTCACTTCCGCGCCGATATAAACGATACCGGATTCATCCAGTTTGGAGAGCGCAGCTTCACCCACGTTCGGGATGTCAGCGGTGATCTCTTCCGGCCCCAGCTTGGTGTCACGGGACACGCACGCCAGTTCCTGAATGTGGATGGTGGTGAAACGGTCTTCCTGGACAACACGCTCGGAAACGAGGATGGAGTCTTCGAAGTTGTAGCCGTTCCACGGCATGAACGCTACGCGCATGTTCTGACCAAGCGCCAGTTCACCGAGGTCGGTGGACGGACCGTCTGCCAGCACGTCGCCGCGCTCAACCGGCTCGCCCAGAGAAACACACGGCATCTGGTTGATACAGGTGTTCTGGTTAGAGCGGGTGTATTTGGTCAGGTTGTAGATGTCGATACCTGCTTCGCCCGGGTACATCTCGTCTTCGTTAACTTTGATAACGATACGGGAGGCATCCACGTACTGAACGGTACCGCCACGCTTAGCGACCGCAGTTACACCGGAGTCAACGGCAACAGCACGTTCCATACCGGTACCTACCAGCGGCTTATCAGCGCGCAGGGTCGGAACCGCCTGACGTTGCATGTTCGCACCCATCAACGCACGGTTGGCGTCATCGTGTTCCAGGAACGGGATCAGGGACGCACCGACGGAAACCACCTGCTGGGTGGAAACGTCCATGTAGTCAACCTGGTCGCGGCTGAACAAGCTGGATTCGCCTTTACTACGGCAGGTCACCAGATCTTCTACGAAGTGGCCGTCGTCATCCAGGTTGGAGTTCGCCTGAGCGATAACGAAGTTGCCTTCTTCAATAGCAGACAGGTAGTGAATTTCATCTGTTACTACGCCATCAACCACGCGACGATACGGCGTCTCAAGGAAGCCATATTCGTTAGTCTGCGCGTACACGGACAGGGAGTTGATCAGACCGATGTTCGGACCTTCCGGCGTTTCGATTGGACATACGCGACCGTAGTGAGTCGGGTGTACGTCTCGAACTTCGAAGCCTGCACGCTCACGGGTCAGACCGCCCGGGCCAAGCGCGGAGATACGACGCTTGTGCGTAATCTCAGACAGCGGGTTGTTCTGGTCCATAAACTGAGACAGCTGGCTGGAGCCGAAGAACTCTTTTACCGCCGCGGAGATCGGTTTGGCGTTGATCATGTCCTGAGGCATCAGGGTATCGAGATCGCCCAGAGACAGACGCTCTTTCACCGCACGCTCAACGCGCACCAGGCCAACGCGGAACTGGTTTTCCGCCATTTCGCCTACGGAACGGATACGACGGTTGCCGAGGTGGTCGATATCATCGACTTCGCCTTTACCGTTACGGATATCGATGAGCTTCTTCATCACTTCGATGATGTCGTCTTTGCTCAGGATACCGGAACCTTCGATCTCTTCACGCAGTAAAGAACGGTTGAACTTCATACGACCTACCGCAGACAGATCGTAGCGGTCTTCGGAGAAGAACAGGTTCTCGAACAGGCTTTCAGCCGCTTCGCGAGTCGGCGGCTCGCCCGGACGCATCATGCGGTAGATTTCTACCAGCGCGCTCAGGCGATCGTTAGTCGGGTCGACGCGAATCGTTTCTGAAATATACGGGCCGTGGTCCAGATCGTTGGTGAACAGCGTTTCGATGCGCTTGTGGCCAGCCTGGCTCAGCTTAGCCAGCAGATCGAGGCTCAGCTCCATGTTGGCCGGGCAGATCAGCTCACCGGTAGATTCATCAACGTAATCTTTCGAGGCGACTTTACCGGCAATATATTCAACCGGAACTTCGATATGCTTGATATCGTCTTTTTCCAGCTGGCGAATATGACGCGCGGTGATACGGCGGCCTTTTTCAACGTAGATTTTGCCATTCGCTTCGATATCGAAGGAAGCGGTTTCACCACGCAGACGCTCCGGCACCAGCTCCATTTGCAGCTTGTTGTCGCGGATTTCGAAGATTACTTTCTCAAAGAACAGATCGAGGATCTGCTCCGTGGTGTAGTTCAGCGCACGCAGAATGATGGTCGCAGGCAGTTTACGGCGACGGTCAATACGGACGAACAGGTTGTCCTTCGGATCGAATTCGAAGTCCAGCCAGGAACCACGGTAAGGAATGATGCGCGCGTTATACAGCACTTTACCGGAGGAGTGGGTTTTACCCTTGTCGGAGTCAAAGAAGACGCCTGGACTACGGTGCAGCTGAGAAACGATAACACGCTCGGTACCATTGATAACAAAGGTACCGTTGTCAGTCATGAGCGGAATTTCACCCATGTAGACTTCTTGTTCTTTAATGTCTTTTACGGTGCCTTCCGGCGCTTCGCGCTCGTAGATCACCAGACGCAGTTTTACGCGCAGCGGTGCGGAATAGGTCACGCCACGGATCTGACATTCCTGAACGTCAAACACCGGTTCGCCAAGGCGGTAGCTGACGTATTGCAGCTCGGAATTACCGCTGTAGCTCTGAATCGGGAATACGGAACGGAATGCGGCTTCCAGACCATACTGCCCTTCAGGATCTTGCTCGATAAACTTCTGAAACGAGTCAAGCTGGATAGAAAGGAGATAAGGTACATCCAGAACTTGTGGACGTTTACCAAAATCCTTACGAATACGTTTTTTCTCGGTATAGGAGTAAACCATAGGGTTCCTCAGCTCGCTGACAAGTCGACCCATCTGTCCATTGAGCGGACAGTTTGTGCAACACTATTTTGTTGACCGGAAAATGGAACACTTTCCGCAATGCCTGTTGCTATCACGCTTAAACCATTTCATTGCGATTTACACAGAACGGCCGCCCTGTCGCAGTATATTAAGTCGTCGATAGAAACAAGCATTGAAAGGCACAGCAGTAGTCAAACAGTGTGAAACGCTACTGGCGCCTTACAGCGCAAAAAGGCTGGTGACTAAAAAGTCACCAGCCATCAGCCTGATCTCTCAGGCTGCAACCGGAAGGGTTGGCTTATTTAACTTCAACTTCAGCGCCAGCTTCTTCCAGAGATTTTTTCAGTGCTTCAGCGTCATCTTTGCTCACGCCTTCTTTCAGAGCGGCCGGAGCAGATTCTACCAGGTCTTTCGCTTCTTTCAGACCCAGGCCAGTTGCGCCACGTACTGCTTTGATAACAGCAACTTTGTTAGCGCCAGCAGCTTTCAGAATTACGTCGAATTCAGTTTTTTCTTCAGCAGCTTCAACCGGGCCAGCAGCTACAGCTACAGCAGCAGCAGCGGAAACACCGAATTTTTCTTCCATTGCAGAGATCAGTTCTACAACGTCCATTACGGACATAGCGGATACTGCTTCAATGATTTGATCTTTAGTGATAGACATTTAAATTGTTCCTGAATATCAGAATAAGTTTATACGTAAGCAAATGCTTTATAAAGATAACTGCGATTAAGCAGCTTCTTTCGCATCGCGTACAGCAGCCAGAGTACGAACCAGTTTGCCAGCCGAAGCTTCTTTCATGGTTGCCATCAGGCGTGCAATTGCTTCTTCGTAGGTCGGCAGAGTTGCCAGGCGGTCGATCTGAGACGCCGGGATCAGCTCACCTTCAAAGGCAGCGGCTTTGACCTCAAATTTTGCATTCGCTTTCGCGAACTCTTTGAACAGACGAGCGGCAGCGCCCGGGTGTTCCATAGAGTATGCAATCAGGGTCGGACCAACAAACGTGTCTTTCAGGCACTCGAACTGAGTACCTTCAACGACGCGGCGCAGCAGGGTGTTACGAACAACACGCATGTAAACGCCAGCTTCACGACCTGCTTTACGCAGTTCAGTCATTTTATCTACAGTTACGCCACGGGAATCCGCAACTACTGCAGACAGCGCGCCTTTGGCTACTTCGCTGACTTCAGCAACAATCGCTTGTTTGTCTTGAAGATTTAAAGCCATTAGCTTTGCTCCTGGATGTTTGCCGGAACTCATGTTCCGGAACTCACTTCACTCTTCCCAACGGAGAGAGCGTCTTAATACGGTGAGCAGAAACAAGCCAGAATATCCAAAAATAATCTTAGCGTTCTGTCACCGTCTACGCAGGGGATTAAGTTTCTTGCGAAACACCTGCGGTCTTCGACGGAGGCCTGGATAGGCCAGGCTCCAACGAACAAATTCTTTCTATTCTTCGCTATTCAGCCTGTGGCGGCGTTAGCTTCCTTCGCTCACACCAGTCACATAGTTAGCTATGCTCCTGGTGATTCACTCAGTTGCTGCCTTGCCACAAACTGAATATCTCGAATATAAATCTGCTATTTGCAGAATCGTGGGGGTAGAATTGTAGACAAAACCACCGCCCACGTAAAGCTAATCTTAGTTCGCAGATGCGCTCAGACCAGCCTGATCAACGGCAACGCCAGCACCCATGGTGGTAGAGATGCTAACTTTCTTGATGTACACGCCTTTCGCCTGAGTCGGTTTCGCTTTTTTCAGCGCAACCAGCAGGGCTTCCAGGTTTTCTTTCAGTTTGTCAGCGTCAAAATCCACTTTACCAATGGTGGTGTGGATGATGCCGTTTTTGTCGTTACGATAACGAACCTGACCCGCTTTAGCGTTCTTAACCGCTTCAGCAACGTTCGGCGTTACGGTACCTACTTTCGGGTTCGGCATCAGGCCACGCGGACCCAGAACCTGGCCCAGCTGGCCAACAACGCGCATTGCATCCGGGGAAGCAATAACAACGTCAAAGTTCATTTCGCCTTTCTTAATCTGTTCAGCCAGATCTTCCATACCTACCAGCTCAGCGCCTGCAGCTTTAGCAGCTTCAGCGTTTGCGCCCTGGGTAAATACGGCTACGCGAACGGAACGGCCAGTACCGTGCGGCAGTACAGTTGCGCCACGTACGTTCTGGTCAGATTTACGCGCGTCGATGCCGAGGTTAACGGCAACGTCTACGCTTTCTACGAACTTAGCGGTAGCCAGTTCTTTCAGCAGAGAGATAGCTTCGTTGATGTCGTACTGTTTAGTCGCATCAACTTTCTCACGGATCACACGCATGCGCTTGGTCAGTTTAGCCATTTCTTAGTCCTCCACTACCAGGCCCATGGAACGTGCAGTACCTTCGATGGAGCGAGTCATCGCTTCAATGTCGGCACCAGTCATGTCGGCAGCTTTGGTCTGCGCGATTTCCTGCAGCTGAGCGCGGGAAATTTTACCCACTTTGTCTTTGTTCGGCTTACCAGAACCAGACTTGATGCCAGCCGCTTTCTTCAGTAGAACGGCTGCCGGCGGAGTCTTGGTAATGAAAGTGAAAGAACGGTCAGCGTAAACGGTGATAACAACCGGAATCGGCAGACCTTTTTCGATGGAATCCGTTTTTGCGTTGAACGCTTTGCAGAATTCCATGATGTTAACGCCCTGCTGACCCAGTGCTGGACCAACCGGCGGACTCGGGTTTGCCATACCAGCTGCAACCTGCAGCTTGACATAGGCTTGTACTTTCTTAGCCATTCTTAAATCCTCAAATTGGGTTATAACGCCTTTACACTTCATCCTTCAGGCCGCCTCTGCGTTGGCTGCCTTCTCTCAAACCAGTCACTTACTTATGTAAGCTCCTGGTTTTCGCTTAGTTGCCGCCTTGATGCAACCTGAATGATTTTGTGTAAGTAACGGCTCCCCGTGATAAATATCGTTTTACGGATAAGATCCATAAAAACAAAAGGCGCGAAATTGTATTCCAATCTCGCGCCTTGTGCAACGATTAGATCGCCGCTTTTTTGATCGCTACTTACGCTTTTTCAACCTGAGCGAAGTCCAGTTCTACCGGGGTCGCACGACCGAAGATAGACACGGACACTTTCAGACGGGACTTCTCGTAGTCCACTTCTTCAACGACGCCGTTAAAGTCAGCGAACGGACCATCGTTAACGCGAACCATTTCACCCGGCTCAAACAGCGTTTTCGGACGCGGCTTATCACCAACCTGCTGCAGGCGGTTCATAATCGCATCAACTTCTTTATCGCTGATTGGCGCAGGACGATCGGAAGTACCGCCGATAAAGCCCATCACACGCGGTACGCTACGCACCAGGTGCCAGCTCGCGTCATTCATGACCATCTGGACCAGTACGTAACCCGGGAAGAATTTACGCTCGCTCTTACGACGCTGGCCGCCGCGGATTTCGACCACTTCTTCGGTCGGCACCATGACTTCGCCAAATAACTCTTCCATATTGTGTAATTTGATATGCTCGCGCAGCGACGTTGCTACGCGGCCTTCAAAACCGGAAAACGCCTGAACGACGTACCAGCGCTTTTTAGGAGCTTCAGACATCTCAGAACCTCAGGCCAGTGATAAAGGAAACCAGGCGAACCAGAATACCATCCAGTCCCCACAGGATTAGTGACATTACTGCGGTAACCGCAGCCACAATCAGCGTGGTGTGCAACGTTTCCTGGCGAGTCGGCCAAATGACCTTACGTACTTCTGTACGCGCTTCGCGGGCAAAAGCAACGGTTGCCTTCCCTTTCGTCGTCAACAGCGCGACACCACCCGCTGCAGCAATCAGAATTACTACGGCCAGCGCACGCAGCGGCAGCATCATGTCACGATAAAGATAATTGCCGACAATTGCCACGAGCAGCAACGCCACGACAACGATCCACTTTATCGCTTCCAGGCCGCGCCCGCTTCCTTGAGCTTCGGTATTCGCACTCATAAACCAACCTGTCAGAAGAATTCTACAAATAATTTCACCCCGCGAATGCGAGGCTAACCAGTCAACCTTGTGCCGAAATGCGTGTCAGCGCTTCGGATTCAACGCCCTCTACAGAGCCTGTCTCAGCAATGATTATGACAAATAAAATCACTGATGAGCCAGGTTCTGGTTCGAAAGCGTACAAAAAGGGCATCAAATGATGCCCTTTTATTGCGCATTGCGTCAAATGTTATCAGCGATTAGCCGAGAACTTTAGCAACCACGCCCGCGCCAACGGTACGGCCGCCTTCACGGATTGCGAAACGCAGACCGTCGTCCATCGCGATCGGGTGGATCAGGGTAACAACCATTTTGATGTTGTCGCCCGGCATTACCATTTCCACGCCTTCCGGCAGTTCGATGGTGCCAGTCACGTCAGTTGTACGGAAGTAGAACTGCGGACGGTAGCCTTTGAAGAACGGAGTGTGACGGCCGCCTTCGTCTTTGGACAGGATATAAACTTCAGATTCGAACTTGGTGTGCGGCTTGATGGTGCCCGGCTTAGCCAGTACCTGACCACGTTCGATTTCTTCACGTTTGATACCACGCAGCAGAACGCCTACGTTCTCACCCGCACGGCCTTCGTCCAGCAGTTTGCGGAACATTTCAACGCCGGTACAGGTAGACTTCGCAGTCTCTTTGATACCAACGATTTCAACTTCTTCGCCCACTTTGATGATACCGCGCTCTACACGACCGGTAACAACGGTACCACGACCGGAGATGGAGAATACGTCTTCGATCGGCAGCAGGAACGGCTTGTCAATCGCACGCTCTGGCTCAGGGATGTAGGAATCCAGGAAGCCTGCCAGTTCGATGATTTTCTCTTCCCACTCTGCTTCGCCTTCCAGCGCTTTCAGGGCAGAACCACGAACGATCGGCGTGTCGTCGCCCGGGAAGTCGTACTGAGACAGCAGCTCACGCACTTCCATCTCAACCAGTTCCAGCAGCTCTTCGTCATCAACCATGTCGCACTTGTTCAGGAACACGATGATGTACGGAACACCTACCTGACGACCCAGCAGGATGTGCTCACGGGTCTGCGGCATCGGGCCGTCAGTCGCGGCAACTACCAGGATCGCGCCGTCCATCTGAGCAGCACCGGTGATCATGTTTTTAACATAGTCGGCGTGGCCCGGGCAGTCTACGTGTGCGTAGTGACGGGTCGGGGTATCGTATTCAACGTGAGAGGTGTTGATGGTGATACCACGCGCTTTTTCTTCCGGCGCGTTATCGATCTGGTCGAATGCGCGAGCAGCACCGCCGTAGGTTTTAGCCAGTACGGTAGTGATTGCAGCGGTCAGCGTTGTTTTACCATGGTCAACGTGGCCGATAGTACCGACGTTAACGTGCGGTTTTGTACGTTCAAACTTTTCTTTAGACATCGATTGTCCCTCTAAGACACGGATAAATCGGTGATATCACCACATCAACCAGGCGATATGCCTGAATGTTGAATCATTGAGTCGTTACAGAGAAAACAGGGAAGGAGAAGTGAAGTGGTGCTGATACCCAGAGTCGAACTGGGGACCTCACCCTTACCAAGGGTGCGCTCTACCAACTGAGCCATATCAGCACGTCTGGAGCGGGCAGCGGGAATCGAACCCGCATCATCAGCTTGGAAGGCTGAGGTAATAGCCATTATACGATGCCCGCATCCTGAAACTCGGCTACCCAGTTCTTTCTGTAACAAAAAAAGAGACAGGTCTCTTTTCTCATTCGAGCCGGTTATTTTATTAACCAGCTCAGACAGCTTATCGCTGCCAGAAAGTGGTGGTGGGGGAAGGATTCGAACCTTCGAAGTCTGTGACGGCAGATTTACAGTCTGCTCCCTTTGGCCGCTCGGGAACCCCACCGGACTTGATGGTGCCGACTACCGGAATCGAACTGGTGACCTACTGATTACAAGTCAGTTGCTCTACCTACTGAGCTAAGTCGGCATCAAGTAGCGCGCATTCTATGGAGAGCGGCGAGCTCATGCAACTAAAAAATTGCATAAAATGTTCTATCGCTCACATTTTGTGCTATACGGTTAATAAATGATGTATTTTCAGTCAGATTAGCATAAAATTTCGGCACCGGCCGGTAGCCTGTTATTCCCCGTTCTGTCCGTTGCGGCCTTCCGCAGATCCAACATGTCCGCTTCACATCTGGAATATCCGTCACAATGCCTTTCAGGGAATGACGCCTGGAAGAGATTTTTTCTTATTATTCCTTCCCACATGGTGTTACCCTCCTGCCCATTGTCCAAATTAACTGAAATGTGACGTGCCATTGCAGGCCGGGATTGACGCGCTTTTTTATCACAGTCCCGATGGTGTGATGACAGCCAGAAACATGCTTATGAGTATAAAAGAGCAAACGTTAATGACGCCTTACCTCCAGTTTGACCGCAACCAGTGGGCTGCGCTTCGTGATTCCGTGCCGATGACGCTTACCGAAGATGAGATCGCCCGGTTAAAAGGTATTAATGAAGATCTGTCGCTGGAAGAAGTGGCGGAGATCTATTTGCCGCTGTCGCGTTTGCTTAACTTCTATATCAGCTCTAATCTGCGTCGTCAGGCGGTTCTCGAACAGTTTTTAGGCACCAATGGCGAGCGCATCCCGTATATTATCAGTATTGCCGGCAGCGTAGCGGTAGGTAAAAGCACGACGGCCCGTGTATTGCAGGCTTTACTAAGCCGCTGGCCGGAGCATCGTCGCGTTGAGCTGATTACAACCGATGGTTTTCTTCATCCCAACCAGGTGTTAAAAGATCGTGGTCTGATGAAGAAGAAGGGCTTTCCTGAATCCTATGATATGCATCGCCTGGTTAAGTTTGTTTCTGACCTGAAATCAGGCGTACCGAATGTGACAGCGCCGGTCTATTCCCATCTGATCTATGATGTTATTCCTGACGGGGATAAAACGGTGGCGCAGCCGGATATACTTATCCTTGAGGGCCTTAACGTTCTGCAAAGCGGAATGGATTATCCTCACGATCCGCATCATGTATTTGTTTCCGACTTCGTCGATTTTTCTATTTATGTTGATGCGCCGGAAGATTTACTGCAGACATGGTATATCAACCGTTTTCTGAAATTCCGCGAAGGGGCGTTTACCGACCCTGACTCTTATTTCCATAATTATGCAAAGCTGTCAAAAGATGAAGCCATTGCCACCGCAACGGCGCTGTGGAAAGAAATTAACTGGCTGAATTTAAAACAAAACATTCTGCCAACGCGGGAGCGCGCAAGTCTGATAATGACCAAGAGCGCGAATCATGCCGTTGAACAGGTCCGCCTGCGCAAATAATAATAAAGGGAGCAATCGCTCCCTTATTTTATTCCGCGCTACGCAGCGATATTTCGCCGCCGACCCAGGATTTAATTACCCCATCCTGTTCGAGAAGTAATGCGCCCTGTGTATCGATCCCGCGTGAAATACCGTATATTTCTTTTTCGCCAATAATGAGTTTGACCTGACGATTAATAAAGTTATCCAGTTTTTCCCAGCGCGAAAGATAGGGAGCCAGGCCTTCCTGTTCAAACAGTTCCAGCGCGCTACGCAACTCACCAATCAGCCTCGCCGCCAGCGTGTTGCGATCCAGCACGATCCCGGCTTCCTGCAGAGTGATCCACCCCTGATTGACAATGCCTTCTTCGACGCGACGCATCGCCATATTAATCCCCGCGCCGATGACGATTTGCGCGGCGTCGCCGGTTTTACCGGTGAGTTCAACCAGAATGCCCGCCAGTTTGCGATCCAAAAGGTAAAGATCGTTCGGCCATTTCACCCGGACTTTATCCGCGCCGAGGTCGCGCAATACTTCAGCCATCACGATACCAATCACCAGGCTTAAGCCAATAGCGGCAGCCGGCCCCTGCTCAAGTCGCCAGTACATCGAAAGATATAAGTTAGCGCCAAAGGGCGAGAACCATTTACGGCCACGGCGACCGCGTCCGGCCTGCTGATATTCAGCCACACAGGCATCGCCTGATTGCAGCTGGCCGAGTCGGTCCAGCAGATACTGATTAGTCGAATCGATCACCGGCAGCACGGCGACCGTACCGCGATCCAGCAGGCTGTGGATGCGCTCTTTATCCAGTAGCTGGATCGGTTCCGGCAGGCTGTAGCCTTTACCAGGAACGGTAAAGACATCCACGCCCCAGTCGCGCAGGGTCTGGATATGCTTATTGATTGCTGCCCGGCTCATCCCCAGCGTTTCACCTAACTGTTCGCCTGAGTGGAACTCGCCGTCAGCCAGCAAGGAGATTAGCGTCATGGGGACGGTATTATCTTTCATGCAATGATCTCCAAGGCACTGACTTCCCCCGTCTGCCCGATAAAACGCACTTCTGGCTCCAGCCAGACGTTAAATTTTTCACCCACTTTAGTACGCACAAGATGCGCAAGCTGCACGACATCTTCACTGGTGGCGTTATCCGCGTTAATCAGCACCAGGGCCTGCTGGCGGTGTACCGCTGCGCCACCAACTGTCGTCCCTTTCAGCTGGCACCGATCGATAAGCCAGCCAGCTGCCAGCTTCACTGTGCCATCCGGCTGGGGATAATGCGGCGCGTCGGGGAATTGAGACAGCAGCGACTGCGCTACCTCAGCCAACACAACGGGATTTTTGAAAAAGCTGCCTGCATTGCCGTTCACCTTCGGGTCTGGCAATTTTGTTGTTCGCATATGACAGACAGAATCAAACACCTGCTGAGGCGTTACCGTTGTGGGATCCAGACGCGTAAGATCGCCATAAGTCAGTACAGGCTGCCATTGCTTCGCCAGACGCAGGCCGACGGCGACAATCGCAAAGCGATCCTGATATTCATGCTTAAAAATACTGTCGCGATAGCCAAAACGGCATTCCGCTGCGCTGATACGATGTTGTTTGCCGGTTGCCAGTTCAACACAGTCAACGTAGTCGCAGACGCGCTGTAACTCTACGCCGTATGCGCCTATGTTCTGAATGGGAGAGGAACCGACGCAGCCAGGAATCAGCGCCAGGTTTTCCAGTCCTGGCATACCCAGCTGTAACGTATGTTGCACCAGATGATGCCAGTTCTCGCCCGCACCGACATGCAAATACCACGCGTCAGGCCGTTCTGTAACGTTTATTCCTTTGATACGGTTGATGATTACCGTACCGCTGAACGTATCAAGAAACAGGACGTTACTCCCTTCGCCCAGTATCAGTACCGGTTGATGTAACGCATTGGCTGATTGCCAAGCTTCAAGTAGCTGTTGTTCATTTTCGACGCAAACAATCTCATTTGCAGACTGTTCGATGCCAAAAGTATTCCAGGGCTTAAGGGAGTGATTCATAGAGGCTTTCCTGATGCAAAATCGTCGCTAGTTTACCGCATATGCAACAGGATGGCTTGTTTTATGGCGGGATGGATGATCTTACCGTAGGCCGGATAAGGCGGAGCCGCCATCCGGCATCATGACGTGGACGTGCCTGATGGCGCTGCGCCTGTCAGGCCTGCAACACGGTCCGTTGTTGAATGTGGTGCATCGCAGGCCGGACTCTGTAGGCCGGATAAGGCGAAGCCGCCATCCGGCGTCATGACGTGGAGTGCCTGATGACGCTGCGCCTGTCAGGCCTGCGGCAAAAACGCAAAAAGCCCATCCGTCAGGATGGGCTTTTCACCTTGATTGATGCCTGGCAGTTCCCTACTCTCGCATGGGGAGACCCCACACTACCATCGGCGCTACGGCGTTTCACTTCTGAGTTCGGCATGGGGTCAGGTGGGACCACCGCGCTAGTGCCGCCAGGCAAATTCTGTGTCAGAAACGAATCTTTTTCACTGATGCTGCGTTGCCTGCGCTCGTAAAGTCAGTCACATACTTCAGTATGCTCCTTCCTTTCCTTCGCTTGCCGCCTTGCCTCAGCGCAAAATCTTTCGTTTCCGCTAATCTGTATCAGAACTGAAAATCTTCTCTCAACCGCCAAAACATCTTCGGCGTTGTAAGGTTAAGCCTCACGGTTCATTAGTACCGGTTAGCTCAACGCATCGCTGCGCTTACACACCCGGCCTATCAACGTCGTCGTCTTCAACGTTCCTTCAGGAGACTTAAAGTCTCAGGGAGAACTCATCTCGGGGCAAGTTTCGTGCTTAGATGCTTTCAGCACTTATCTCTTCCGCATTTAGCTACCGGGCAGTGCCATTGGCATGACAACCCGAACACCAGTGATGCGTCCACTCCGGTCCTCTCGTACTAGGAGCAGCCCCCCTCAGTTCTCCAGCGCCCACGGCAGATAGGGACCGAACTGTCTCACGACGTTCTAAACCCAGCTCGCGTACCACTTTAAATGGCGAACAGCCATACCCTTGGGACCTACTTCAGCCCCAGGATGTGATGAGCCGACATCGAGGTGCCAAACACCGCCGTCGATATGAACTCTTGGGCGGTATCAGCCTGTTATCCCCGGAGTACCTTTTATCCGTTGAGCGATGGCCCTTCCATTCAGAACCACCGGATCACTATGACCTGCTTTCGCACCTGCTCGCGCCGTCACGCTCGCAGTCAAGCTGGCTTATGCCATTGCACTAACCTCCTGATGTCCGACCAGGATTAGCCAACCTTCGTGCTCCTCCGTTACTCTTTAGGAGGAGACCGCCCCAGTCAAACTACCCACCAGACACTGTCCGCAACCCCGATAAGGGGCCCACGTTAGAACACCAGCCATTAAAGGGTGGTATTTCAAGGTCGGCTCCATGCAGACTGGCGTCCGCACTTCAAAGCCTCCCACCTATCCTGCACATCAAGGACCAGTGTTCAGTGTCAAGCTATAGTAAAGGTTCACGGGGTCTTTCCGTCTTGCCGCGGGTACACTGCATCTTCACAGCGAGTTCAATTTCACTGAGTCTCGGGTGGAGACAGCCTGGCCATCATTACGCCATTCGTGCAGGTCGGAACTTACCCGACAAGGAATTTCGCTACCTTAGGACCGTTATAGTTACGGCCGCCGTTTACCGGGGCTTCGATCAAGAGCTTCTCCGCGAGGATAACCCCATCAATTAACCTTCCGGCACCGGGCAGGCGTCACACCGTATACGTCCACTTTCGTGTTTGCACAGTGCTGTGTTTTTAATAAACAGTTGCAGCCAGCTGGTATCTTCGACTGGTTTCAGCTCCGTGAGCAAGTCACTTCACCTACGCGCCAGCGTGCCTTCTCCCGAAGTTACGGCACCATTTTGCCTAGTTCCTTCACCCGAGTTCTCTCAAGCGCCTTGGTATTCTCTACCTGACCACCTGTGTCGGTTTGGGGTACGATTTCGTGTTACCTGATGCTTAGAGGCTTTTCCTGGAAGCAGGGCATTTGTCACTTCAGCACCTTAGTGCCTCGTCATCACGCCTCAGTGTTAATGAACAACCGGATTTACCTGGTCGTTCCACCTGCACGCTTAAACCGGGACAACCGTCGCCCGGCCGACATAGCCTTCTCCGTCCCCCCTTCGCAGTAACACCAAGTACAGGAATATTAACCTGTTTCCCATCGACTACGCCTTTCGGCCTCGCCTTAGGGGTCGACTCACCCTGCCCCGATTAACGTTGGACAGGAACCCTTGGTCTTCCGGCGAGCGGGCTTTTCACCCGCTTTATCGTTACTTATGTCAGCATTCGCACTTCTGATACCTCCAGCATGCCTCACAGCACACCTTCAACGGCTTACAGAACGCTCCCCTACCCAACGAACGTATCCTTAAACCGACTCGACTTTGTATACGCTTTGACGTCGCTTCGCTCCGTCAATCGTAAGACGCTGAATCGCTTTAAGTGATACGTTCGCTGCCGCAGCTTCGGTGCATGGTTTAGCCCCGTTACATCTTCCGCGCAGGCCGACTCGACCAGTGAGCTATTACGCTTTCTTTAAATGATGGCTGCTTCTAAGCCAACATCCTGGCTGTCTGAGCCTTCCCACATCGTTTCCCACTTAACCATGACTTTGGGACCTTAGCTGGCGGTCTGGGTTGTTTCCCTCTTCACGACGGACGTTAGCACCCGCCGTGTGTCTCCCGTGATAACATTCTCCGGTATTCGCAGTTTGCATCGGGTTGGTAAGCCGGGATGGCCCCCTAGCCGAAACAGTGCTCTACCCCCGGAGATGAGTTCACGAGGCGCTACCTAAATAGCTTTCGGGGAGAACCAGCTATCTCCCGGTTTGATTGGCCTTTCACCCCCAGCCACAGGTCATCCGCTAATTTTTCAACATTAGTCGGTTCGGTCCTCCAGTTAGTGTTACCCAACCTTCAACCTGCCCATGGCTAGATCACCGGGTTTCGGGTCTATACCCTGCAACTTAACGCCCAATTAAGACTCGGTTTCCCTCCGGCTCCCCTATTCGGTTAACCTTGCTACAGAATATAAGTCGCTGACCCATTATACAAAAGGTACGCAGTCACCCCATAAAGAGGCTCCCACTGCTTGTACGTACACGGTTTCAGGTTCTTTTTCACTCCCCTCGCCGGGGTTCTTTTCGCCTTTCCCTCACGGTACTGGTTCACTATCGGTCAGTCAGGAGTATTTAGCCTTGGAGGATGGTCCCCCCATATTCAGACAGGATACCACGTGTCCCGCCCTACTCATCGAGCTCACAGCCTGTGCGTTTTCGTGTACGGGACTTTCACCCTGTACCGTGCGACTTTCCAGACGCTTCCACTAACACACAAGCTGATTCAGGCTCTGGGCTCCTCCCCGTTCGCTCGCCGCTACTGGGGGAATCTCGGTTGATTTCTTTTCCTCGGGGTACTTAGATGTTTCAGTTCCCCCGGTTCGCCTCGTTAACCTATGTATTCAGTTAACGATGATGCACCGTGGTGCACCGGGTTTCCCCATTCGGACATCGCCGGGTCAAAGGTTCATATCACCTCGCCGGCGCTTTTCGCAGATTAGCACGTCCTTCATCGCCTCTGACTGCCAGGGCATCCACCGTGTACGCTTGTTCGCTTAACCTCACAACCCGAAGATGTTTCACTTCATGATTGCGATAATTGAGAGACTCACGAACAACTTGCGTTGTTCTGTGTTTCAATTTTCAGCTTGATCCAGATTTTTAAAAGAGCAAAACTTCGCAGTGAACCCTTTCAGGTACACTCTGAAGTTTTATAACGTAAACATTCCACAGAATGGTGGAGCTATGCGGGATCGAACCGCAGACCTCCTGCGTGCAAAGCAGGCGCTCTCCCAGCTGAGCTATAGCCCCATACGGTGTGGTTAAACCTCATTACCCGTAATTTTTGCTGAGGCAAGGCGTGGTGACACGAAGCATACTTAAAGTATGTGAGTGTCGCCGCAACGCAGCATCAGCAAAAATTTGGTAGGCCTGAGTGGACTTGAACCACCGACCTCACCCTTATCAGGGGTGCGCTCTAACCACCTGAGCTACAAGCCTGTAGAGGTTTTTACTGCTCGTTTTTCATCAGACAATCTGTGTGGACACTACAAAGGCAGGTTCTTTAAGGTAAGGAGGTGATCCAACCGCAGGTTCCCCTACGGTTACCTTGTTACGACTTCACCCCAGTCATGAATCACAAAGTGGTAAGCGCCCTCCCGAAGGTTAAGCTACCTACTTCTTTTGCAACCCACTCCCATGGTGTGACGGGCGGTGTGTACAAGGCCCGGGAACGTATTCACCGTGGCATTCTGATCCACGATTACTAGCGATTCCGACTTCATGGAGTCGAGTTGCAGACTCCAATCCGGACTACGACATACTTTATGAGGTCCGCTTGCTCTCGCGAGGTCGCTTCTCTTTGTATATGCCATTGTAGCACGTGTGTAGCCCTGGTCGTAAGGGCCATGATGACTTGACGTCATCCCCACCTTCCTCCAGTTTATCACTGGCAGTCTCCTTTGAGTTCCCGGCCGGACCGCTGGCAACAAAGGATAAGGGTTGCGCTCGTTGCGGGACTTAACCCAACATTTCACAACACGAGCTGACGACAGCCATGCAGCACCTGTCTCAGAGTTCCCGAAGGCACCAATCCATCTCTGGAAAGTTCTCTGGATGTCAAGACCAGGTAAGGTTCTTCGCGTTGCATCGAATTAAACCACATGCTCCACCGCTTGTGCGGGCCCCCGTCAATTCATTTGAGTTTTAACCTTGCGGCCGTACTCCCCAGGCGGTCTACTTAACGCGTTAGCTCCGGAAGCCACGCCTCAGGGGCACAACCTCCAAGTAGACATCGTTTACGGCGTGGACTACCAGGGTATCTAATCCTGTTTGCTCCCCACGCTTTCGCACCTGAGCGTCAGTCTTCGTCCAGGGGGCCGCCTTCGCCACCGGTATTCCTCCAGATCTCTACGCATTTCACCGCTACACCTGGAATTCCACCCCCCTCTACGAGACTCAAGCCTGCCAGTTTCGAATGCAGTTCCCAGGTTGAGCCCGGGGATTTCACATCCGACTTGACAGACCGCCTGCGTGCGCTTTACGCCCAGTAATTCCGATTAACGCTTGCACCCTCCGTATTACCGCGGCTGCTGGCACGGAGTTAGCCGGTGCTTCTTCTGCGGGTAACGTCAATGACTGCGGTTATTAACCACAATCCCTTCCTCCCCGCTGAAAGTACTTTACAACCCGAAGGCCTTCTTCATACACGCGGCATGGCTGCATCAGGCTTGCGCCCATTGTGCAATATTCCCCACTGCTGCCTCCCGTAGGAGTCTGGACCGTGTCTCAGTTCCAGTGTGGCTGGTCATCCTCTCAGACCAGCTAGGGATCGTCGCCTTGGTGAGCCGTTACCTCACCAACAAGCTAATCCCATCTGGGCACATCCGGTGGCAAGAGGCCCGAAGGTCCCCCTCTTTGGTCTTGCGACGTTATGCGGTATTAGCTACCGTTTCCAGTAGTTATCCCCCTCCACCGGGCAGTTTCCCAGACATTACTCACCCGTCCGCCACTCGTCAGCAAAGCAGCAAGCTGCTTCCTGTTACCGTTCGACTTGCATGTGTTAGGCCTGCCGCCAGCGTTCAATCTGAGCCATGATCAAACTCTTCAATTTAAGTTTGATGCTCGTGAATTAAACTTCGTAATGAATTACGTGTTCACTCAGAGACTTGGTATTCATTTATTGTCCGAAGACATCAAGAATCCATGTCACTTTGAGTGCCCACACAGATTGTCTGATAAATTGTTAAAGAGCAGTGCCGCTTCGCTTTTTCTCAGCGGCGCGGGGTGTGCATAATACGCTTTCCCGCCTCAGAGTCAAGCATTTATTTTTTGCTTTTCTCCGTGAAGTTCCTCTCAGAACCCCGCTGACCCGGCGGCCTGTATGCCGTTGTTCCGTGTCAGTGGTGGCGCATTATAGGGAGTTATTCCGGGCTGACAAGAGGAAATTTAAAATAATTTTCCGAGTGCCTGATATTTACTCAAATTGCCATTAAACCGCCAGTTTTTCGAGCGTTTCAAAACCGTAGCGCTGCAAAACGGGTAAAAGTTGCTCGGTTTCCGGCGTCAGCGCCATACAGTAAGCAATATTCGCCGCCGTTGATTTCGCATCCGGCGCTTCGTGTTCCAGCAGCCAGGCCGTGCGCCGCGCAATCGCCGCGCCGGAATCCACCAGTCGCGTCCCTTCCGGCAGAACGTGCAATAGCTCTTCTTTTAATAATGGGAAGTGCGTACAGCCGAGCACTACCGTGTCGGGAGGCTCTGACATACGCAGCCACGGACGCAGGATCCGCTGTAGCTCCTCCAGCGGTACAGGTTTACCGTGCAGTTTCGCTTCGGCCAGTTCAACCAGTTCAGCCGAACCCAGCATCGCGATCTGACATTCATTGGCAAAGCGTGCAATCAGTTCGTGCGTATAGGGCCGTTTCACCGTACCGCGCGTCGCCAGCAGCCCTACAATACCATTGGCGGTTAAGCGCGCCGCTGGCTTAATGGCCGGGACAACGCCAACTACCGGGAAAGCAAACTTTTCACGCAGGGCGGGAAGCGAGACGGTGCTGGCGGTATTACAGGCAATCACCGCTAGAGAAAGAGGACTGCGCTGCTGTACTGCGGTGACTATCTCGACAACGCGCTCGACGATAAACTCTTCGCTCTTCTCCCCGTAAGGAAAAGCCACGTTATCAAAAGCGTATATATAGTGGAGATCCGGCAGGAGTTGCCGAATCTCATCGTACACCGACAACCCACCGACGCCGGAGTCAAAGACCAGCACGGTGGGACGGGGATCAGAAGGTGTAGCTGCCAGACAAGGTGTATTCCCGTCCTGCAGTTTGGTAGCCATAAACTGTCTCGTAATCTTTATCGAACAGGTTGGCTATTTTACCACGAACTGTGAGATGTGAGGTGACAGGATAAGAAAGTCCGATATCCCATACGCTCAGTCCGCCCATTTTGACTCTGCGGGAATTGTCATAGTCGTAATCATAGCGTTCACCAATGTACTGATAGGTCACATCCCACCCCAGCTCATACACCTCGCCGCTCAGCTCATACTTCACCTGCTGTTTTGCGCGACGGTAAAGTTGCTGATCGGTTTCATCATCGCGCGGGTCGACATATTGCAACGTTAAGCGATGATCGACCGGTCCCGTAGTGAGATTGCCGGTCCACTCCAGGCCTTTAATGGTCGCGGATTTGACGTTGAAGTAGGTATTGTCGTTGTAATCGATCAGATTCTGGATTTTGTAGCGATAGGTCGACAGACGCCAGTCAACCGGCCCGGTCAATCCTTCTAATCCAGCTTCCCATTGCTTTGACTCTTCCGGCTTCAGGTTCGGGTTGGAGGCAATCCCAAACCGTTCAGCGCCAAACTGCTGCCCAAGCGAAGGCGCGAGGAAGCCCGTACCATAGGAAAGCGTCACTTTATAATCGTCGACAAACTGCCACCCTGCTGCCGTTTGCCAGGTGCCGTGCCAGCCAAACTGCTCGTCGTGATCTTCACGACCCGAGGCTTCCAGCGTCACGCTGTCGATCTGCTGCTGCCCGGTCAGATAAAGCCCGGTGTTGTCGCGCTTGTAATTATCAGTCCCGTACTCGCCAAAGGACATCAGCTTTTCCTGCTTCCAGTCGACGCCGGCACTGATAGCCCCATGTCCCACAACAACATTGTTGCCCCACTGGATATAGCGCTGCTCCATGTCATCGAGGCTATAACCTGTTGCATAACGCCCGTTCAGACTGCTGTAGTTGTAGTCTTTAATACGCTGGTAGTTTGCCACCAGTTGTGACGAGTAGATCCCGGAATTGAAACGCAGCCCGGTATCCCACGACTGGGTGTAATTTTGGTGCTCATCGTTTCCGCCGTCATAACCCCAGTTGCCCTGGTCATAGTCGGCGTTGCTGGCATAGCCGTAGCCGCGAAAATAGCCATCAAAATTATCGTTGAATTTATGTTCAACGCTGCCCCAGAACAGTTTGTTGCGATAACCGTCGCGATCGCCATCCCCGCTATAGCTGGAGCGCGGCTGCACGTCGAAGCCTTTAGTGGTCTGGTAAGCGCCCGCCGCTGTCACCACCGTATCGCCGAAGCGCTGACGCCAGGCACCATCATATTGCTGGTAGCCCTTTGACCCAACGCCTGCGTTGATCTGTGAACGTTCTTCACCCGCCATAGTGATGATATTGACCACGCCGCCAATCGCACCGGAACCGTAGATCGCTGAACGCGGCCCGCGGATATATTCGATGCGCTGCACCAGCGAAACCGGAATCTGGTCGATATCGGAGTTATTGGTAATACCCGGACGCGCGACCGGAATGCCATCCACCAGCACCAGGACGTGTTTGGCTTCAGTCCCACGCACAAAAAGCGAAGAGCTCTGTCCCATGCCGCCATTCTGCGCGACATCCACGCCCGGCAGACGACGCATAACATCCAGCACGGTTCTGGACTGCCAGCGTTCAATATCCTGCCGGGTAACGATATCCGTAGGGGCCAGTACAGTGTTGACGGGTTGTTGAAAGCGATTTGCCGTGACGACAAGCGTGTCCGGGGTGGCATCCTGTGCCCAACCAGAAAAAGCCGTGACGGAGAGCGCCGTCAGCAGCGACATTTTTTTAATCATTGTAAAGCATCCGCAATATAAGAAGGATGCCGCAGGTCCCACCGATAGTACGCGATGATGAAAACCAGTTGCGACGTTAGCCGGCAGGTCTTCGGGCTCGGAAGGTTATCCTTTTAGGGGATAGCAGAAATGAAGACTTCCCACCCGCAGGCAGTGTCTGCTTACGCTCTCATTTCACCTTTCCTTACCGCTGCGCGTCAGCCCCAGATTCGCACTGGATTCCCTTTTAACTCACAGGACCGGCACACGGATGCTACAGTCTGTTACAACTTACTGTCCAGCGCGTTTGTTAAATATGAGAAGTCATCAATAACTGGACATCCGTTGAGCAATCCCTACAATCCCCGCGTACTTTTATTTTTCAGGATGCATCATGACCCCCGAACACCTTCCGACAGAACAGTATGACGCGCAGCTCGCCGAAAAAGTGGTGCGCTTACAGAGTATGATGGCGCCGTTTTCTGACCTGGTTCCGGAAGTGTTCCGCTCGCCGGTCAGCCATTACCGTATGCGCGCCGAGTTCCGCATCTGGCACGACGGCGATGACCTGTACCATATTATTTTCGATCAGCAGACGAAAAGCCGCATTCGCGTCGACAGCTTCCCGGCGGCGAGTGAGTTGATTAACCAACTGATGAGCGCAATGATTGCAGGCGTGCGCAACAACCCTGTTCTGCGGCAAAAGCTGTTTCAGATTGATTACCTCACCACCATGAGCAACCAGGCGGTGGTGTCGCTGCTGTACCATAAGAAGCTGGACGAGGCGTGGCGGCAGGAAGCGGAAGCACTGCGTGACGCCCTGCGCGCGCAGAATCTGAACGTGCATCTGATTGGCCGGGCGACGAAGACCAAGATCGAACTGGATCAGGATTACATCGACGAACGTCTGCCGGTGGCGGGTAAAGAGATGATCTACCGTCAGGTAGAAAACAGCTTCACCCAGCCGAATGCGGCGATGAATATTCAGATGCTGGAGTGGGCGCTGGATGTCACCAGAGGGTCGAAAGGCGATCTGCTGGAACTATACTGCGGCAACGGCAACTTCTCTTTAGCGCTGGCGCGTAACTTTGACCACGTGCTGGCCACTGAAATCGCCAAGCCGTCCGTCGCCGCGGCGCAGTACAACATTGCGGCGAACGGCATCGAAAACGTGCAGATTATTCGCATGGCGGCAGAGGAATTTACTCAGGCGATGAATGGCGTTCGCGAGTTTAACCGCCTGAAGGGTGTCGATCTGAAAAGCTATCAGTGCGAAACCATTTTTGTCGATCCGCCGCGCAGCGGGCTGGACAGCGAGACAGAGAAGATGGTGCAGGCGTACCCGCGGATTTTATATATCTCCTGTAACCCGCAGACGCTGTGCAAAAACCTGGAAACATTAAGCCAGACGCATAAGATTGAACGTCTGGCGCTGTTCGATCAGTTCCCCTACACGCACCACATGGAGTGCGGGGTGCTACTCACCGCGAAGTAGCAGAGGCGGCTTGCCGGGCGCTTCGCTTGCCCGGCCTACAGATGAGTACACCACTCGGCGTTTTGCCGGGGGCGCTTCGCTTGCCCGGCCTACAAATGAGTACGCCATCCGGCGTTTTGCCGGGGGCGCTTCGCTTGCCCGGCCTACAAATGAGTACACCACTCGGCGTTTTGCTGGGGCACTTCGCCTGCCTGGCCTACGTAATATATGCCCCTGTAGGCCGGATAAGGCGCTTGCGTCGCCATCCGGCATTGACGTTATTCCGCGATATCCTGCGGGCGATTACGCATCTTCACGCCAATCCAGAACACCAGAATCACCGACAGCACCGCCGGGAAGAAGTTGGAGCCGATATCCGGATACTCCGCGCGCACCACGGTGCTGTACAGCAGCACGCCAAGAATAAAGCAGGCCGCAGCCAGACCCGGCAACCCCACGGGCATGGTGCGATTCTGATAACGTTGATGCAGACAGTACACCGTCAGCACCAGCGAAATAATCGGGAATACAGAGAACGGCACGATAGAGCTGAACAGCGCCGCGAATGTGCCATTGATCGATAAGCCAGCGACCAGCGCCAGCAGCAGCGTACCTTTATCCTGAACTGACTGTTTCATTACTCTTCCTTCACATTGTCCGGCATAAGGGACATCTTCTCTTGTTCACGGCGATACCAGTAATAGGCCCCTTTCGCAATCATGCGCAGTTGCAATACCAGTCGCTCTTCTAATTGTCGGCGCTGTTCCGCCCCCACATCCAGCGCCTCAGCCCCCGCGCTAAAGACAATCGTCACCATCGCTTCGGCTTGCGCTTCCGTGAAGGCGCGCGGCATATGGTTTTCGAGTTCCAGATAGTCCGCAAGTTCCGCGATAAAATGCTGAATTTCACGCGCAACGGCGGCACGAAAAGCGGCCGAGGTGCCGGAACGTTCGCGCAATAATAAACGGAAGGCGTTCGGGTTGTTGCCAATGAACTCCATAAATGTGGAAACCGAGGTACGGATCACGCTCCCGCCTTTGGCGATGCGCTGACGCGCCTGGCGCATCAGCTGTCGCAGCATCAGGCCGCTTTCATCGACCATTGTCAGCCCCAGTTCGTCAACATCACGGAAATGACGATAAAATGAGGTTGGCGCAATACCCGCTTCCCGCGCAACCTCACGCAAACTGAGGCTGGCAAAGCTACGCTCAGCGCTCAGTTGACTAAATGCGGCTTCTACCAGCGAACGCCGGGTTTTTTCTTTTTGCTGCGCTCTAACGCCCATCACGATGTCTGAGTCCTTCCATATGCCTTGCCTGGCACTATACCAGAGTTCAAAGTTAATCTGTTTGTTCAGCTTTGTGAATGATTGTTTACGCGCAGTTTGTGCTCCTGCTTCGCAAAAAAGCACAACGATAATTGGGTTAAAGGCAGGCGAATGTTATCATCGTGTTTATTTTATGTATAAAAACAGGTGAGTCATACCATGCCACATTCCTGGGATTACGATGCCATAGTAATAGGTTCAGGCCCCGGCGGCGAAGGCGCTGCAATGGGTCTGGTTAAGCAAGGAGCCCGCGTTGCGGTTATTGAGCGCTACCATAACGTTGGCGGCGGTTGCACCCACTGGGGCACCATCCCGTCAAAAGCGCTCCGCCATGCCGTCAGTCGTATTATTGAATTTAACCAGAACCCCCTTTACAGCGATCACTCCCGCCTGCTCCGTTCCTCCTTCGCCGACATTCTTAACCATGCCGATAACGTGATTAACCAGCAAACGCGTATGCGGCAGGGATTCTATGAGCGTAACCACTGCGAAATTTTACAGGGCAATGCCCATTTCGTTGACGAGCATACGCTGGCGCTGGAATGCTCCGACGGCACGGTCGAAACCCTGACCGCAGAAAAATTTGTCATTGCCTGCGGTTCCCGCCCCTACCATCCGGCGGACGTCGATTTCTCCCACCCGCGCATTTATGACAGCGACTCTATTCTCAGTCTGCATCATGAACCGCGTCACGTGATTATTTATGGCGCAGGGGTGATCGGCTGCGAATATGCGTCGATCTTCCGCGGAATGGACGTTAAAGTCGATTTGATCAATACCCGCGATCGTCTGCTGGCCTTTCTCGACCAGGAGATGTCAGACTCCCTCTCCTACCACTTCTGGAACAGCGGCGTCGTTATTCGTCACAACGAAGAGTATGAGAAGATTGAAGGCTGCGATGACGGCGTGATTATGCATCTCAAGTCAGGCAAAAAGCTGAAGGCCGACTGCCTGCTGTACGCCAATGGCCGCACCGGGAATACCGACTCCCTGGCCTTACAGAATATCGGCCTCGAAACGGACAGCCGCGGGCAGTTGAAGGTCAATAGCATGTACCAGACCGCGCTGCCGCACGTTTACGCAGTGGGCGATGTAATTGGTTATCCGAGCCTGGCGTCCGCCGCCTACGATCAGGGGCGCATCGCCGCGCAGGCGCTGGTGAAGGGTGAAGCGACGGCACATCTGATTGAAGATATCCCGACCGGCATCTACACCATTCCTGAAATCAGCTCCGTGGGGAAAACCGAACAGCAGCTGACGGCGATGAAAGTGCCTTACGAAGTGGGTCGTGCGCAGTTTAAGCATCTGGCGCGCGCGCAGATTGTCGGTATGAACGTCGGCACGCTGAAGATTTTGTTTCACCGGGAAACGAAAGAAATTCTCGGGATTCACTGCTTTGGCGAACGCGCGGCCGAGATTATTCACATCGGCCAGGCGATCATGGAGCAGAAAGGCGGCGGTAACACCATTGAGTATTTTGTTAACACCACCTTTAACTACCCGACAATGGCCGAAGCCTATCGGGTAGCGGTGCTGAACGGCTTAAACCGCCTTTTTTAACGCTTTGTCGAAATGGCCATCCATCGCCCCACGGATGGCCTCCGCCAGTTGCTCATAGCGACTGCGCAGCGGCGAACCCGGACGATAAACCAGCCCTACCGTACGGCGCGGTTCCGGCTTAATGCACGGCAGATAGACGACGCCGTCACGCCTGCGCTCCTGCGGCACCGCCAGCGCTGGCAGTAACGTAATCCCACTGCCCGCCGCCACCATGTTGCGCAGCGTTTCCAGACTGGTCGCGCGGAAGTGGGTATCTTCATCAGCGCCCGCTTCAAAGCAGAAGCCCATCGCCTGGTCGCGCAGACAGTGACCATCTTCCAGCATCAGCAGTTTTTCGCCAGCCAGATCGGCCATCGGCACGCAATCGCGATTCGCCCACGGGTGATCTTCATAGATCGCCAGCAGCATCGGCTCGTCGAACAGCGGCACTTCAATAAACGCTTCACTCTCTTTCACCAGCGCCAGAATAACGCAGTCCAGCTTACCGCTATCCAGCTGCGCCAGCAGCTGATGGGTTTGCGCTTCGTGCAGATACATTTCCAGCTTCGGGAAAGTCTGGTGCAGCATCGGAATAATATGCGGCAGCAGGTAAGGGCCTACCGTCGGAATTAAGCCAATATGCAGTGGACCTGACATGGTCTCGCCCTGCTGGCTTGCCATCTCCTTGAGCACTTTGACCTCACGCAGCACGGTGCGCGCCTGGTCCACCAGCAGCAAACCCGCCTGCGTGAACAGCACTTTACGACTCGTCCGCTCCAGCAGCATCACCCCCAGCTCATCTTCCAGCTTGCGGATTTGCCCGCTGAGCGTCGGCTGACTGACGTGACAGGAGTCAGCCGCACGCCGGAAATGGCGGTGTTCGGCTAATGCCACCAGGTATTCAAGATCACGAATATTCATTATTCATCCTCCGTCGCCACGATAGTTCATGGCGATAGGTAGCATAGCAACCAACGATTATCCCTATCAAGCTTTCTGACTAATAATACAACACGAAACGGAGCGGTACGTTTAACCCTTGAAGCCACCGCACGTTCAGAGAGTTTCTCTCAACCCGAATAACTAAAGCCAACGTGAACTTTTGCGGACCCCGTGGTCCGCATTTTTTTTGCATAAAAAAGCCCGGCACAGGGCCAGGCTCTTAAAGCTTGTTGCCGGATGCGCTTCGTTTATCCGGCAAACTCCTCTACCCCAGCCGCGCCTTCGCGTAGCTAATGGCCTGCGCCACCTGCTGCGGAGAAACGCCGCCCTTCGCCGCCCGCTTATCGAGGCATGACTGCAACGAAAGAATGGGATACACGTCGTCGCCAATCACGCCGCTGAATTTTTGCAGCTCCGCCAGCGGCAGCTCCTCCAGCGCTTTCCCCTGACGAATCGCCTCCACCACCGTTTCACCCACGATATGGTGCGCTTCACGGAACGGCACGCCTTTCGCCACCAGATAGTCCGCCAGTTCAGTGGCGTTAGCATAGCCCTGCTGCGCGGCTTCCTGGCAGCGTGGACGCCGCACCTGAATACCGTCCAGCACCAGCGTGGCCATATGCAGACAATCCAGCCAGGTGTCGAGCGCGTCGAACAGCCCCTCTTTGTCTTCCTGCATATCCTTGTTGTAGGCCAGCGGCAGACCTTTCAACGTCATCATCATGCCGGTCAGCGCGCCCTGCACCCGGCCACACTTGCCGCGAATCAGCTCCAGCGCATCCGGGTTTTTCTTCTGCGGCATCAGCGACGAACCGGAGGTCACGCGGTCAGACAGCTCGACAAATCCCGCTTCGCCGGTGTTAAAGAAAATCAGGTCTTCGGCAAAACGCGACAGGTGCACCATGCCGATAGCGGCGCCCGACAGCAGTTCCAGCACGTGATCGCGGTCGGAGACGCTGTCCAGGCTGTTACACGTCGCGCAAGCAAAGCCCAGCCAGCCGGCCAGCTGTTCCCGGTCGATCTCATAGGCGGTGCCCGCCAGCGCGCCGCAGCCTAACGGGCTGACGTCCAGACGCTTCAGGGCATCCTGCAGGCGGCTTTCGTCGCGCGCCAGCATTTCCACATACGCCAGGCACCAGTGGGCAAACGTCACCGGCTGCGCACGCTGCAAATGGGTATAACCCGGCATCACCGCATCCTGATTAACCTCTGCCGTTGCCACCAGCGCGCTTTGCAGCTGGCGGTTGGCGGCAAGCAGCTCGCCGACCGTATCTTTGCACCACAGCTTCAAATCGGTGGCGACCTGGTCGTTACGGCTACGTCCGGTATGCAGCTTTTTGCCTAACTGACCGACTTTGTCGATCAGCTTACCTTCCACCCAGCTGTGAATATCTTCCGCGTCGCTTTCCAGGATCTGCTGCGGATTCGCGCGAACCTCTTCCAGCAAAACGTTGAGCGCCTCTTCCAGCTGGCGCTGTTCGTCCGCGGTTAACACGCCGACGGTGACCAGCGCTTTGGACCAGGCGACAGAGCCCACAATATCCTGCTCCGCCAGGCGGTAGTCGAAGCGCAACGAGTCGTTGAACTGTTTAAACCGCTGATCTGCTGCCTGTGTAAAACGCCCACCCCAAAGTGCCATAACGTACGTCCTTAAATTCTGATGTTAATGCCGGATGGCGCTACGCTTATCCGGCCTACGAATACTACCGGATGGCGCTGCGCTTACCCGGCCTACGGTCTTGCAGACCCGGCTAGCAGAGCGCCGCCGGGCATTAAATCTTACGCTAAAATACGGGTGCCTATCGGCGTACCGTTAAACAGCGCCGGCAGCTGCTCGGCGTGACGCCAGGAGGCGATATCCACCGGACGACCCAGCGTACGCGCCGCATCCAGCGCGGCGTTGACCTTCACGATCATGCCGTCAGTGATAATACCCTGCTCAATCAGCTGTTCCGCCTTCGCAGCAGTCATTTCAGCAATACGCTGGCCTTTGCCGTCGAGGATGCCGCTCACGTCCGAGAGCAGGATCAGATCCGCCCCCAGCGTCGCCGCCAGCGCGGTCGCCGCCTGGTCCGCGTTGACGTTCATTAACAGCCCTTCTTCCGTCGCGCCGATTGAACTCACTACCGGCAGAAAACCGCCGTTCAGCAGGGTGTTAATCAGCGCCGGCGACCCCGGCTGCGCCAGCCCGACATGACCCAGTTCCTCATCAAGCTGGGTCACTTTGACGCTATCGCCATCGCCCAGGTAGAGGCCGACGGAAGCGATATGATGTTTTTTCGCCCATGCCAGCAGCGTTTTGTTCGCCGTTCCCGCCAGCGCGCCGGTAATAATGTCAATCTGATCGGCTGGCGTGACGCGCAGGCCGTTTTTCTTTTTCACCGGCAGATTCAGCCCTTTCATCAGCTCATCAACCACGCAGCCGCCGCCGTGGACAATCACCAGCGGGCGTTGATGCGTTTCGCGATAGTTAACCAGCGCGGTAAACAGACGCGCCAGCGCCTCTTCGCTATCCAGTAATACGCCACCCAGCTTGATAATTAATGGATTCATCATTGCACCCTTAAACAAGAGACTGCGTTTCAGCAAAGCCGAAACGAATATTAGCGCACTGCACAGCCTGCGCCGCCGCGCCTTTCAATAAGTTATCTTCGGTCGCCACCACGATCAAATGCTCGCCCTGAACGGCAAAACCGATATCACAAAATGGCAGCCCGACCACATTCTTCAGCGCCGGAACGCCCTGCTCATACAGGCGTACCAGCGGTTTATCGTCATACGCCTGGCGCAGCGCCTGAGCGACCTGCGCATGGGTCACCCCCGGCTTCAGACGGCAGGTGATGGTTTCAAGGATCCCGCGCGGGAAGTTGCCCAGATGGGGAGTAAAGATCACCTCCGCCCCCAGGTGGCTGGCGATCTCCGGCTGGTGGCGATGGGTAAATACGCCGTACGGCTGTAAGCTGACTTCACAGAAACTGTTAGACAGCGCGGCCTTGCGCCCCGCGCCGCTCACCCCACTGGTGGCGTTGATTACCGGCCAGTAGGTCAGATCCAGCAGCCCGCCATCAATCAGCGGTTTCAGCGAAAGCTGCGCCGCCGTCGGGTAACAGCCCGGCACGGCAATCAGATTCGCCTCTTTCAGCGCATCCACGCTCCACTCCGCCAGCCCGTACACCGCCTGTGCCAGCAGTTCAGGATGCTGATGGCTGAAGCCATAATATTTTTCATAGAACCCGGCGTCGTTGACGCGAAACGCGCCGGAGAGATCGAATACCACGCAACCGGCCGCCAGGAACTGCGGCGCCAGATCGTGGCTGACTTCGTGCGCCGTGGCCAGGAACACCACGTCCACGCCGTCGGAAAACTCACGGATGTCGGACATCGGCTGCAACGGGAGATCAACAATGCCTTTAAGCTGGGGATGCAAATCGGAGATTAACTTTCCTGCATCATTGCTTTGCGCTGAGACGGTCAAAGCGGTTATGGTCATATGAGGGTGGCGATTTACGTAGCTTACAAGCTCTGCGCCCGCATAACCGCTAGCGCCTACAATCAGCGTATTCAACATCGGGTTCCTTTATGCTCAACGTTAATGTATTTTTATTCACATTTTGTGCATGAATATTGATACTATCACGACCTAAGGTGTGTCAACAATGAAAATGAACTTACCGCCATTTATCGAGATTTACCGCGCCCTGATTGCCACACCGTCCATCAGCGCCACCGAAGAAGCGTTGGACCAGAGCAACGAGTCTTTAATCAATCTGCTGGCGGGTTGGTTCAGCGAACTTGGTTTCAATGTAGAGGTGCAACCGGTTCCGGGCACCCGCAATAAATTCAACCTGCTCGCCAGCACCGGCCACGGCGCGGGCGGGCTGCTGCTGACGGGTCATACCGACACCGTGCCGTTTGACGACGGTCGCTGGACCCGCGATCCGTTCACCCTGACCGAACACGACAACAAGCTGTACGGCCTGGGAACGGCGGACATGAAGGGTTTCTTCGCGTTTATTCTCGACGCCCTGCGCGACGTGGACGTAACGAAACTGAAAAAACCGCTCTACGTGCTGGCGACCGCCGACGAAGAAACTAGCATGGCCGGCGCGCGTTATTTCTCGGAGAACGCGACGATTCGTCCGGACTGCGCCATCATCGGTGAACCCACCTCGCTGCAGCCGATTCGCGCTCACAAGGGCCATATTTCTACGGCGGTGCGCGTGCTGGGCCAGTCCGGTCACTCCAGCGATCCGGCGCGCGGTGTGAATGCCATTGAGCTGATGCACGATGCGATTGGCCGCATTATGCAGTTGCGCGACTCGCTGAAAGAGCGTTACCACTATGAAGCGTTCACCGTGCCCTATCCGACGCTTAATCTCGGCAGCCTGCACGGCGGCGACGCATCGAACCGCATCTGCGCCTGCTGTGAACTGCATATGGATATCCGCCCGCTACCGGGTATGACGTTAAGCGAACTCGACGGCCTTCTGGCGGAAGCGCTGGCGCCGGTTAGCGAGCGCTGGCCGGGACGCCTGACGGTGGCGGAACTGCATCCGCCGATTCCGGGCTACGAATGCCCGCCGGATCATCAACTGGTGGAAATGGTGGAAAAGCTGCTTGGCGAGAAAACCGACGTGGTGAACTACTGTACCGAAGCGCCGTTTATTCAGACCCTGTGCCCGACGCTGGTGCTCGGCCCCGGCTCCATCAATCAGGCGCATCAGCCTGATGAATATCTGGAGACGCGTTTTATTAAGCCGACCCGGGAGCTGATTACCCAGGTTGTACACCATTTCTGCTGGCACTGATCGTCTGCCCGCCGCGTTAATTCTTTGGTATTAAACGCGGCGTTTTTTTACATTTTCATAAGTAATGCTTATTTGATTCACGAGGAATTAAATAACGTAAATTAGCCGCTATTTATTGGTTTGCTGAACCGATTTCGCAGCAATTGACGCCACGGTTTTTACGTGGCTTTATAAGATGAGTAAGTGATGTGAAAAAATTAAGTCCGCACGATTTCGCGTTGCAGCAGACGGCAAACGAGCGCAGCCAACACGGCTACAGCGTGAAAGAATCAGGACATTTACAAAAGAGATGGGGTGTCTGGGTTAATATGAACGAACAATATTCCGCGTTGCGTAGTAATGTCAGTATGCTCGGCAAAGTGCTGGGAGAAACCATCAAGGATGCGCTGGGAGAGAACATTCTTGATCGCGTAGAAACAATCCGTAAGCTGTCAAAATCTTCACGCGCTGGCAATGAGGCAAATCGCCAGGAGTTGCTCACCACGTTACAGAATCTGTCAAACGATGAGCTGCTGCCGGTCGCACGCGCCTTTAGCCAGTTTCTCAACCTGGCCAACACCGCAGAGCAGTATCACAGCATTTCGCCGAAGGGCGAAGCCGCCAGCAACCCGGAAGTGATTGCCCGCACCCTGCGTAAACTCAAAAACCAGCCGAATCTCAACGAAGCCACCATCAAAAAAGCGGTGGAATCTTTGTCGCTGGAGCTGGTGCTGACCGCGCATCCGACAGAAATCACCCGCCGCACGCTGATCCACAAAATGGTGGAAGTCAACGCCTGCTTAAAACAGCTCGATAACAAAGATATCGTCGATTACGAGCGCCACCAGCTGATGCGCCGTTTGCGCCAGCTGATTGCCCAGTCATGGCACACGGATGAAATTCGTAAACAGCGGCCAAGCCCGGTCGATGAAGCCAAGTGGGGCTTCGCGGTGGTGGAGAACAGCCTGTGGCAGGGCGTGCCGAACTATCTGCGCGAACTGAACGAACAGCTGGAAGAGAATCTCGGCTATCAGTTGCCGGTTGATTTTGTCCCCGTGCGATTCACGTCATGGATGGGCGGCGACCGCGACGGCAACCCGAACGTCACCGCGGACATTACCCGCCACGTTCTGCTGCTGAGCCGCTGGAAGGCCACCGATCTGTTCCTGAAAGATATTCAGGTGCTGGTCTCAGAGCTGTCGATGGTCGACGCCACGCCGGAGCTGTTAGCGATGGTTGGCGAAGAAGGCGCCAGTGAGCCGTACCGCTATCTGATGAAAAATCTGCGTTCCCGCCTGATGGCGACCCAGGCGTGGCTGGAAGCGCGTCTGAAAGGCGAAAAACTGCCGAAGCCGGCGGGACTGCTGACGCAAAACGAACAGCTGTGGGAGCCGCTGTACGCCTGTTACCAGTCGCTGCAGGCCTGCGGCATGGGCATTATCGCCAACGGCGAACTGCTCGACACCCTGCGTCGCGTGAAATGCTTCGGCGTACCGCTGGTGCGCATTGATATCCGTCAGGAAAGCACCCGTCATACCGAAGCGCTGGGCGAACTGACCCGCTACCTCGGCATCGGCGATTATGAAAGCTGGTCCGAAGCGGACAAACAGGCGTTCCTGATCCGCGAGCTGAACTCCAAGCGTCCGCTGCTGCCACGTCACTGGGAGCCGAGCAACGACACCCGCGAAGTGCTCGATACCTGTAAGGTCATTGCCGAAGCGCCGAAAGGGTCGATTGCCGCCTACGTCATCTCAATGGCGAAAACGCCGTCTGACGTCCTGGCCGTCCACCTGCTGTTAAAAGAGGCCGGAATTGGCTTCGCGATGCCGGTTGCCCCGCTGTTCGAAACCCTTGACGACCTGAATAACGCCGACGACGTCATGACCCAGCTGCTGAACATCGACTGGTATCGCGGCCTGATTCAGGGCAAGCAGATGGTGATGATCGGCTACTCCGACTCGGCGAAAGACGCCGGGGTGATGGCGGCGTCCTGGGCGCAGTATCAGGCGCAGGATGCGTTAATCAAGACCTGCGAAAAAGCGGGCATTGAACTGACGCTGTTCCACGGTCGCGGCGGCTCCATTGGTCGCGGCGGCGCGCCTGCCCACGCGGCGCTGCTCTCCCAGCCGCCGGGCAGTCTGAAAGGCGGCCTGCGCGTCACCGAGCAGGGCGAGATGATCCGCTTTAAGTACGGCCTGCCGGAAGTGACCGTCAGCAGCCTGTCGCTTTACACCAGCGCGATTCTGGAGGCGAACCTGCTGCCGCCGCCGGAGCCGAAGGACGCCTGGCGTCATATCATGGACGAACTGTCGGTTATCTCCTGCGATCTGTACCGTGGCTACGTTCGCGAAAATAAAGACTTTGTGCCCTATTTCCGTTCCGCAACGCCGGAGCAGGAGCTGGGCAAACTACCGCTCGGTTCACGACCGGCGAAACGTCGTCCGACCGGCGGAGTGGAATCGCTGCGCGCCATCCCGTGGATCTTCGCCTGGACGCAAAACCGACTGATGCTGCCAGCCTGGCTGGGCGCAGGAACCGCGCTGCAAAAAGTGGTCGAAGACGGCAAGCAGAGCGAACTGGAAGCCATGTGCCGCGACTGGCCATTCTTCTCCACCCGCCTCGGGATGCTGGAAATGGTCTTCGCCAAAGCGGATTTGTGGCTGGCGGAATATTACGATCAGCGTCTGGTCGCCAAAGAGCTGTGGCCGCTGGGCAAAGAACTGCGTAATCTGCTGGCAGAGGACATCAAAGTGGTGCTGGATATCGCCAACGACTCGCATCTGATGGCCGATCTGCCGTGGATTGCCGAATCTATTCAGTTGCGGAATATCTACACCGACCCGCTGAACGTTCTGCAGGCCGAACTGCTGCACCGCTCACGCCTGACGGAAGAACAGGGCAAAGAGCCGGACCCGCGCGTGGAACAGGCGCTGATGGTCACCATCGCCGGCGTTGCCGCAGGTATGCGTAATACCGGCTAAATTCCTATTTTTCGTACCCTCGTGCTATTGCGCGAGGGTGCGCTAAAATATTTCTGTCATAAATGTTTCGTTTTACTTATATTCCTGTCTGTTTTTTCTACTGTAAGAATTTTCGGCGTAAACACCCTTTGGCGTGCGAAGCTTCAGATTCTCTTAAGATTTAGTCGTTACGTTTGGCAATACGTTTAAAGACAGGCTACCACTATGCATTCCACAAAATTCCAGCCCGCGTCCGCATTTAGCGGAAAGGCCCTTGGCTGGGCGATGCTTTACTTTTGGTTTTTTTCGACACTACTTCAGGCAATCATATTTATAAGCGGCTACAGCGGCACTAACGGGCTGCGGGACTCCCTGTTATATAGCTCTCTGTGGCTGATCCCGGTGTTCTTATTCCCTAACCGTATCCGTATTATTGCGGCGGTGACGGGCATCATCCTGTGGGCGGCCTCGCTGGCGGCGCTGAGCTATTACGTTATTTACGGGCAGGAGTTCTCGCAGAGCGTACTGTTCGTGATGTTTGAAAGTAATGCTAACGAAGCCAGCGAATATCTGGCCCAGTACTTCAGCATGAAGCTCGTCCTTATCGCCCTGGCCTATACGGCGGTGGCGATCTTCCTGTGGACGCGTCTGCGCCCGGTCTATATCCCTTCGCCGTGGCGCTATCTGATCTCATTCGCCCTGCTTTACGGGCTGATACTGCATCCACTCGCAACAGGCACCTTGATTAAACACAAGCCGTTTGAGAAGTCGCTGGACAGCCTGGCCTCGCGGATGGAGCCTGCCGCGCCGTGGCAATTTATCTCCGGCTACTATCAGTATCAGCGCCAGCTGACGTCGCTGAATAATCTGCTTAATGAAAACAACGCGCTGCCGCCGCTGGCAAACTTTAAAGACAGCAGCGGCGATGCACCGCGCACGCTGGTGCTGGTGATTGGCGAATCCACCCAGCGCGGTCGCATGAGCCTGTACGGCTACCCGCGTGAAACGACGCCGCAGCTGGACGCGCTGCATAAGACAGACCCGAATCTGACCGTGTTTAACAACGTGGTGACCTCGCGCCCCTACACGATCGAAATTTTGCAGCAGGCGCTGACCTTCGCGAACGAAAAGCAGCCGGATCTGTATCTGACCAGACCGTCGCTGATGAACATGATGAAGCAGGCGGGTTATAAGACCTTCTGGATCACCAACCAGCAGACGATGACCGCGCGCAATACCATGCTGACGGTTTTCTCTAAGCAGACCGATAAGCAGTTTTATATGAACCAGCAGCGCACCCAGAGCGCGCGCGAATATGACAGCAACGTGCTGGCGCCGTTTAAAGAAGTGATGGCCGACCCGGCGCCGAAAAAGTTCATCATCGTTCACCTGCTGGGCACCCACATTAAGTACAAGTTCCGCTATCCGGAAAACGAGGGCAAGTTCGATGGCAATACCGATCACCTGCCGCCGGGGCTGAGCGAAGAGGAACGGGAATCGTACAACGATTACGATAACGCGAACCTGTATAACGATAAGGTCGTGGCAACTCTGATTAAGGATTATAAGGCGGCCGATCCGAACGGCTTCCTGCTCTATCTCTCCGATCACGGCGAAGAGGTCTATGATACGCCGCCGCATAAGACGCAGGGGCGTAACGAGGACAGCCCAACGCGCCATATGTATACCGTGCCGTTCCTGCTGTGGACCTCGGAAAAATGGCAGGCGGCGCATCCGCGTGATTTCTCGCAGTATGTGGACAGAAAGTACAGCAGCTCCGAGCTGATCCATACCTGGTCCGATCTGGCGAGATTAAGCTACGAAGGTTACGATCCGACGCGCTCCGTGGTTAACCCGCAGTTCAAAGAGATTACGCGCTGGATTGGCAACCCGTACAAGAAAAATGCGCTGATTGATTATGACACTCTGCCGTATGGCGACCAGGTGGGGAATCAGTAAAGCGCTCCATTGCCGGGCAAGCGAAGCGCCCCCGGCAATAATCACTTGAGGACATCTGTTTTCAACGTTACTGTTTCTCCTGTCTGCGCTCCGCAAAGGATTAACATGTATCAGGATGTCAGCCATCTTCTTTCCCACCTGATTAACGGCCCCGCTTCGCTGCGGCGGATTTTTTTCGCCTCCGCCAGCACACCCGCGCCGGACCTGGCGTATCAGGTGGATTTTCCACGACTGGAGATCGTACTGGAAGGTGAGCTGACCGATGCCAGCGTTGGCGATACGCTGGTCGCTTGCGACGTACTCTACGTTCCGGCGGGCGGCTGGAACCTCCCGCGCTGGCAAACGCCGGTCACCACGCTTAGCATCCTGTTCGGAAAACAGCAGTTAGGCTTCAGCGTGGTGCAATGGGACGGCAAAAGCTACCAGAATCTGGCGAAACAGCACGTTGCGCGACGCGGCCCGCGGATCGGCTCTTTCCTGCTGCAAACGCTCAATGAAATGCAGATGCAGCCGCAGGAGCAGCAAACGGCGCGGCTGATTATCGCCAGCCTGCTCAGTCACTGTCGCGACCTGCTCGGCAGCCAGATCCAAACCTCTTCCCGCAGTCAGGCGCTGTTTGAAGCCATTCGCAGCTATATTGATGAACATTACGCCTCGCCGCTCACCCGCGAGTAGGTGGCGCAGGCGTTTTATATCTCGCCGAACTATCTCTCGCACCTGTTTCAAAAAACGGGCGCCGTCGGCTTTAACGAGTATCTGAACCATACGCGGCTGGAGCATGCCAAAACGTTGCTGAAGGGCTACGACCTGAAGGTGAAAGAGGTGGCGCATACCTGCGGATTTGTGGACAGTAACTACTTTTGCCGTCTGTTCCGTAAAAACACCGAACGGTCGCCGTCGGAGTATCGCCGACAGTATCACAGCCAGTTGACGGAAAAACCGGTTACTCCAGAATGAGATGCGTCTGTTGCGGAGCGGTCAGCAGTTTGCGCACTGCGCTTATCACCCGCTGCGGCTCGCGCAGAAACGCGCTTATCCCCGACTGCACGTAGCGGCTCTGGCTAAAACGTTCCGCGCCTGCCAGTTCGATATCGGTAATCAGCAGCACGGCGTCAGCCCGGCCGATCTCCTCCTCCGTTAAGCGATTTTCCGTACCGAGCGCGCCCTGTGTTTCAATTTTAACGTTCCATTTTTCCTGCTGACAAAGCTTCTCCAGCCGTTCAGCCGCCATGTAGGTATGCGCCACGCCGCTAACGCAGGCGGTCACGGCAACCAGATAGCGTCCCGTTGAGACGGACATATTAACCTCCTGTGGTGACCTCAAAGCCAGCGTTCTCCGCCATTTCACGGTATCTTGCCACGGCTTGCGCCGTGGGCGCCGGAACGTATTTCATTGACCAGGACTGCCCGAGCAGGCGATATTTCGGTTCGCCGTACAGATGAAACGGCAGCAAATGAACCTGTCTTATCCCAAGTGATAACAACAAGCTCAGGGCACGCTGCATATTCTCCGGCATAAGTGTATAACCGGGAATCAATGGCAAGCGGGGGATCACATTAATCCCTTCCGCCACCAGCAGCTTCAGATTCGCCAGTACCCGCGGCAGATTCATGTTCACCACCTCACGCGCCCGCTCCGGCTCCATAATTTTTAAATCAAAGAGTACCTCATCACAGGCTTTCGCCAGCGGCAACAGGCGACTGGCGGATGCATCACCGGCGGTTTCAATCGCGCAGCGCACATCCCAGCGCCGCAGGCGGTGCAGGAATCGGGTCGCGAAAGGCGCCTGCATCAGCACCTCGCCGCCGGAGAGAGTAACACCGCCGCCGGAAGTGCGAAAGAAAACGTCGTCTTTCATCACCTCACGTTCCAGCTCATCAAGGGTGACGTCGCGCCCGATCCGTTCAAACGCACCGGAAGGGCATTCGTCGGCGTCCCGCAGGCAGGGCACGCAGTGCAGACATTTACTTTCCCGGCGCACGGTTTCAATACGCGGTGAAATGGATTCAGGATTGGCGCACCACGGACAGGTATGCGGGCAGCCTTTAAAAAAGACTACCGTGCGTATTCCCTGCCCGTCATTCAACGAGTAACGCTGAATATTGAAGATGCGCGCAACGTCATCGCCGCGCGGCTCCGGTACCTCACAGCTGATGCGCGGTACGGCGAATGATGTCATCCTGGATCTCCTTCGACAGCTCAACAAAGAAGGCGCTATAGCCCGCCACGCGAACCACCAGTCCGGCGAAATCCTGCGGTCGCTGCTGCGCTTCCCGCAGCGTTTCGGCATTCACCACATTAAACTGGATGTGCTGAAGCTTAAGCTGAGTAAATGCGCGCAGGAAGTCAGCGAGCTTGCGCAGCCCCGCCTCGCCCTCCAGGGTCGCCGGAGTAAATTTGACGTTCAGCAGCGTGCCGTTGGAAAGCAGCGTGTTATCGAGCTTGCTGACCGATTTCAGTACCGCCGTCGGCCCCTGCATGTCCTGTCCGAGCATTGGCGACAGGCCGCCGTCGGCCAGCTGTTCTCCGGCGAAACGACCGTCCGGCGTCGCCCCCACTACCGCACCCAGGGGCACATGCGCAGAGACGGTATAAGAGCCCGGCGTAAAATGGCCGCCGCGCGGATTCTGATATTTTTCCACCTCTTTGCAGTAATAACGCAGCAGTTCGGCGCTGATGTTATCGACATCATCAATGTCGTTACCGTATTTCTCGAAGCGGTTGATCAGCCGGGCGCGGATCTTTTCTCCTTCCGGGGTGGCAAAATTAGCTTTCAGCACGGCGAGCAGTTCATCGAAACTCAGGCGCTGCTGCTCAAACACCAGCCCGTTCAGAGCGTGCAGCGAGTCGCTCAGGTTAGCGATGCCTATCCCCTGAACGCCGGAGAAGTTATAGCGCGCGCCGCCGTCGGTAATATCGCGCCCATTTTGCAGACAGTCGCTGATAAACGAGGAAAGCAGCGGCACCGGCGCCCAGTCGCGGTGGCCGATATCGCAAATATTGCTGCCCTCCACCATCAGGGTGATGTAATGGCTGATTTTGCTGCGAATATGATCCAGCAGGCCTTCATAACTGAGTTCGCTGTTGCCCTCGTTTTCGTAGAGGCTAATCTCCATCACCTTCAGCAAATTGAACATGGCGATGTCATGCAGGCCGTAGGTTTTGCCCGGGATCGACAGCTCCACGCAGCCCACTACCGCGTAATCACGCGCATCCTCCAGCGATACGCCGCGGTTCAGGAATGCGGGCACCACCACTTCATCATTGAAGATCTGCGGGATACCGGTGCCGAGGCGGATCGTCTGTGCCGTTTTCATCAGGAACGGCGTATCGATCAGCGCATTGGTGCGCACGCCGAGGTTAGGCTGCGGCAGCTGTACGCTCTGGTAGGCGTCAAGGCACAGGAAAGAGAGGACGTTCACCGCGCTGCGCCCGTTTTCGGTTAAGCCGCCAAGCAGCGCGGTGTAACCGGTCGGGAAGCCGGCAAAATAGCGGGCGCTGCTGGTCGAGCGCAATAACACGATATCGTTGCACTTCACCCACAGCGACTCAAGCAGCTCCTTCAGGAAAGCCGGATCGTCCCCCTGCGTCAGCGATGCCTGGTAAAACGGCAGCATGTACTGGTCGAACCGGCCAAGCGACAGCGAGCTGGCGTTAGACTCGTACTGCAAAATGATGTTCATGTACCAGAACAGCTGACACGCCTGCCAGAAGGTCTGCGGCTTATGCGCCGCGTTATGCCGCAAGTTCGCCGCAATCGCGAGCAGTTCCTGACGGCGCTTCGCGTCAGGGCAGCGCTCAGCCATCTCTTCCGCCAGCACGGCATAGCGCAAAATATGCCGCTGAGACGCTTCCAGCAGCAGCAGCGCGGCCTGATAAAAGTGATTATCGGGCGCTTGTTGACAGTGCGCCCGCATCTGCGTCGTCAGTTCGCCCAGCCCGTTATTCAGCAGGCGCGGATAATCAATGATGATATGCCCCTGCCCTTTATCCGTCTGGTTGACGCTAAAAATCTGCGTACTGACGGCGGCCTTCACCTCATCGGTCATCTGCGCGTTGATGAAATCCTTCATCGAGCGTTTTTCCCACCAGGGGAACAGCTCTTCGCGATAGATGCGTTTATCTTCTTCGCTAATATCAAAACGGTCCTGCGGGCGCGTCGGAAACTGATCCAGCTCCTTGAGCAGCCAGTACGGGTCCATCTCGGGCGACATAATCCCCGCACGCGGTTTTACGGTGCGGTTCCCGGCAATCAGTTCCTCATCACGAATTGAGATCGCCACATGTTCAAGGATATACGCCGTCGCTTTGGCGCGACGCAGGATAACCGGTTCGCCCTCCGTCTGCTGATAGCTGGCGGTGTAAAGCAGCGCGCGTTCCAGCGAGATTTCACGGTTGTTCTGGAACAGCGCGCTTTTCAGGCGTTGGATACGATTCGTCATGAGGAACTCCCTGAAGCCTGGCCATCAGGCTATCTTATTTGTCATTTTGAACCTAGGCTGTGCTCGTAACCCTCACGTACGGCGGGTACGCTCGGGTTCCTGCGCGCTGTCCGTGTTCAAACTGCCTGCAACGATGACGCCTGATGAAGCAGGCTGTTAATCAAAAAACGGTTACGCGGTTTGCGCCAGATGCGCGTCAATCTTATTCATAATGGCGTCGGCGCGTTTTACCGCATCGCTGATATTGACGCGTACGATGGTTTTACCTGCGAAGCGCTCTTCGAATTTGATGCCGATATCCTTAGTCAGAATCACCATATCCGCGCTCGCCACGTCGTCCGGCGTCAGCTCATTTTCCAGGCCAATTGAGCCCTGCGTCTCCACTTTCACTTCCCAGCCTTTCGCTTTTGCGGCGCTCTCCAGCGCTTCGGCAGCCATATAGGTATGCGCGACGCCTGAAGGACATGCGGTAACTGCAATAATTTTCGTCATGGTTTCTTCCTCACTTAATTCATTTCAAACTCTAAATCCAGGTCGTCTTCTTTTTCGTCAACCTGAGTGTCCTTCTTCCGCGCCAGGCTTTTCAGCACGTTTACGCAGATTGCAGTAACAACCGCGCCGACGGCGATCGCGGCGATATAACCGAGCTTGCCTTCCACCACCGGCAGGACGATTAAGCCGCCCCAGCCGGCATAGCACTGCGCGCCGAACAGCGCAGCGGTGGCCGCCCCGCAGGCTGAGCCCAGCATGATGGAAGGGATGACGCGCAGCGGATCGGCGGCGGCGAAGGGAATCGCCCCTTCAGTGACGCCTACGCAGCCCATCACCAGCGCCGCTTTACCGGCTTCCCGCTCTTCCGGAGAGAAGTTTTTACGTCCCAGCAACGTTGCCAGCCCCAGGCCCAGCGGCGGTACGCAGATCCCTACGGCGGCGATGGCCACAACGGTGTAGACGCCCTGCGCCACGCAAATCAGCATAAAGGCATAGGCAACCTTGTTTACCGGACCGCCCATATCAAAGGCCAGCATTAGTCCCATAATTACCGCTAACATCACGATGCTGCCCTGCTGCATCCCCTGCAGCCATTCGGTCAGGCTGCCGGTCAGCGCGCCGACCGGTTCGCCCAGCCCCCACATCATGATGCCTGCCGTGATAAAGGTGCCGATGACCGGAATAACAAAGATGGGCATAACGGAGCGCAGCACCTTATGCACCGGGATTTTTTTCAGGTAGTGAACGACGATGCCGCCGATGATCCCGGCAATCAGCGCGCCAAAAAAACCGGCGCCGAAGCTGTTGCCCACCCAGGCGCCAATCGCGCAGGGCGCCAGCGCGGAGCGTTCGGCAATGGAATAACCGATGTAGGCGGCAAGAAAAGGCACCATCAGCGTCAGTCCGGCGACGCCAATATCAAACAGTTTTTTCAGATTCGGATCGGTCGCAGCGTCCGGCACCGCCCCTTTGCCGTACAGCATGACGGAGACCGCCAGTAAGATGCCGCCCGCAACCACAAAGGGGATCATATGCGACACGCCCGTCATAAGATGCTGTCGGGTATTTTTCAGGATCTGCACCAACTCTTTCATACGTCGCTCCCGGGCCAGGAAAGCCCATATCCATAACGTTGTTGTGGCAAACAATAGGCAATCCGCAACGGCGCAGACAGTGGATAAAAAGGCCATTTACTGGATTTTTGTAATATCAGTACAAAAATGCGATCCGCTTCATAACTTCAGCACAGCGTAATGAAAACGCTAACGCTCCGAGTTGTGAAGCAACTCGCAATTTTCTCGTCACATTACATTTGTCCAGTTTTTGGCAGATTTGTCACATGGCAGAGAGCAATCAAGCCCTTTTATCCTGTAAGCAGAAAACCGTTATGGGAGAGAGGCAATGGCCCTGATTGTGGAATTTACCTGTGAACTGCCCAACGGCGTTCATGCGCGCCCGGCAAGCCACGTGGAAACGCTGTGCAATACCTTCACGTCTCAGATTGAGTGGCACAACCTGCGCACTGGTCGTAAGGGCAACGCCAAAAGCGCGCTGGCGCTGATTGGCACCGACACCCTGGCTGGCGACAGCTGCCAGTTGCTGATTACCGGCGCGGATGAAGCCGAAGCTCACCAGCGTCTGAGCCAGTGGCTACGCGAAGAATTTCCGCTCTGTGACGCCCCGCTGGCAGAAGTCAGCAGCAGCGAATTAGTCCCGCTTCCCGCCTCGCTCACCCACCTGAATCCGCAGTTATTTCGCGCCCGAACCGTCTGCAACGGCAGCGCTGGCGGCATCCTGACTCTGATCTCCTCGCTGGATCTCAACGCCCTCGGCGAACTACCTGCGGCAAACGACGTGGAGAAGGAACAGTCAGCGCTGGATCGCGGCTTAACGCTATTAATGAAAAGCATCGCGTTCCGTTTGCTCGACAGCGATGGCGCCACCAGCGCCATCCTGGAAGCCCACCGTTCGCTGGCGGGCGATACCTCTTTGCGTCAGCACCTGCTGGACGGGGTTTCACGCGGCTTAAGCTGCGCGCAGGCGATTGTTGCCAGCGCTAACCATTTCTGCGATGAATTCTCCCGTTCCAGCAGCAGCTATTTACAGGAGCGCGCGCTGGACGTGCGTGACGTTTGCTTCCAGTTGCTGCAACACATTTACGGCGAAGAACGCTTTCCGGCGCCGAGCAGGCTGACCCAGCCCAGCGTCTGTATGGCCGATGAACTGACGCCAAGCCAGTTCCTGGAGCTGGATAAAACGTTCCTCAAAGGCTTGCTGTTAAAAAGCGGCGGCACCACCTCGCACACGGTGATCCTCGCCCGTTCGTTTAATATTCCCACCCTGGTCGGCGTGGAAATTGACGCCTTAACGCCGTGGCTCCAGCAAACGGTGTATATCGACGGCAACGCAGGCGCAATCGTGGTCGCTCCTGACGAGCCCGTCGATCGCTATTACCAGCAGGAGGCCCGCGTACAGCATGCCCTGCGCGAACAGCAGCGCGTCTGGCTGAACCGGGAAGCGCGCACTGCGGACGATGTCCGGATGGAGGTCGCCGCCAATATCGCGCACTCCGTTGAGGCGCAGGCCGCCTTCGGCAACGGCGCGGAAGCGGTCGGTCTGTTCCGTACGGAAATGCTGTATATGGACCGCGCCAGCGCGCCGGACGAAAACGAACTGTACAATATCTTTTGCCAGGCGCTGGAGCCCGCCCGGGGACGCAGCATTATTGTGCGCACGATGGACATCGGCGGCGATAAGCCCGTTGATTACCTCAACATCCCGGCGGAAACCAACCCTTTCCTCGGCTATCGCGCCGTGCGCATCTATGAAGAGTACGCTGCGCTGTTTACCACCCAACTGCGGGCGATCCTGCGCGCGTCAGCACACGGCAGCCTGAAAATCATGATCCCGATGATCTCCTCAATGGAAGAGATCCTGTGGGTCAAAGAGAAACTGGCGGAAGCTAAACAGCAGTTACGCAATGAGCATATCCCGTTTGATGAGAAGATCCCGCTCGGCATCATGCTGGAAGTTCCGTCGGTGATGTTCATCATCGATCAGTGCTGCGAGGAGATTGATTTCTTCAGCATCGGCAGCAACGATTTGACGCAGTACCTGCTGGCCGTCGATCGCGACAACGCTAAAGTCACTCGCCACTATAACAGTCTGAACCCGGCCTTTCTGCGCGCGCTGGATTACGCGGTGCAGGCGGTGCATCGACAGGGTAAGTGGATTGGCCTGTGCGGCGAGCTGGGGGCAAAAGGCTCGGTTCTTCCGCTGCTGGTTGGCCTCGGGCTGGATGAGATCAGCATGAGCGCGCCGTCGATTCCCACCGCCAAAGCGCGCATGGCGCAGCTCGACAGCCGCGCCTGTCGCCAGTTGCTGAATCAGGCGATGGCCTGCCGCACCTCGCTGGAGGTGGAGCATCTGCTGGCGCAGTTCCGCATGACGCAGCAGGACGCCCCGCTGGTCACCGCCCAATGCATCACCCTTGACAGCGACTGGCGCAGTAAGGAAGAGGTGATCAAGGGGATGACCGACAACCTGCTGCTGGCGGGTCGCTGCCGCTATCCGCGTAAGCTGGAGGCCGATCTCTGGGCGCGCGAAGCGGTCTTCTCAACCGGCCTGGGCTTTAGCTTCGCCATTCCGCACAGCAAATCTGAACATATTGAGCAGTCCACCATCAGCGTGGCGCGGCTGAACGCGCCGGTCCGCTGGGGCGACGACGAGGCGCAGTTCATCATCATGCTGACGCTCAACAAACACGCCGCGGGCGACCAGCATATGCGCATTTTCTCACGTCTGGCCCGTCGCATCATGCACGAAGAATTTCGCAACGCGCTGGTTAACGCCGCCTCCGCCGACGCTATCGCCAGCCTGCTGCAACATGAGCTTGAACTTTAAAAAGAGGAAGAAAATGGAACTGTATCTGGATACCGCAAACGTAGCGGAAGTTGAACGGCTGGCGCGCATCTTCCCGATTGCTGGCGTGACCACCAATCCGAGCATTGTCGCGGCAAGCAAAGAATCCCTCTGGGATGTGCTGCCGCGGTTACAACAGGTTATCGGCGCAGATGGCGTACTGTTTGCCCAGACCATGAGCCGCGATGCGCAGGGCATGGTGAACGAAGCGAAACGCCTGAACAACGCCATACCAGGCATCGTGGTGAAAATCCCGGTGACCTCCGAAGGTCTGGCGGCGATCAAGATGCTGAAAAAAGAGGGCATTACGACGCTCGGCACCGCCGTGTACAGCGCTGCGCAAGGGCTGCTGGCCGCGCTGGCAGGCGCGAAATATGTCGCCCCCTACGTAAACCGCGTGGACGCGCAGGGCGGAGACGGTATCCGCACGGTACAGGAGTTGCAAAGCCTGCTGGCGCTGCACGCCCCGAACAGCAAAGTGCTGGCGGCAAGCTTTAAAACCCCGCGTCAGGCGCTGGACTGTTTACTGGCTGGCTGCGAAGCGATCACGCTGCCTTTAGATGTAGCGCAACAAATGCTCGATACCCCTGCGGTACAGTCGGCTGTTGAGAAGTTTGAGCAGGACTGGAAAAACGCATTCGGAAACATCAACCTGTAAAGGGGATAACGTATGGATCGCATTATTCAATCACCTGGTAAATACATCCAGGGCGCAGATGTCATCACCCGTCTTGGCGACTACCTCAAGCCGCTGGCGGAACGCTGGCTGGTGGTCGGCGATAAATTTGTTTTAGGTTTCGCTCAGGAGGCGCTGGAAAAGAGCTTCCGGGATGCGGGACTGGCGCTGGAAATCGCGCCGTTCGGCGGCGAATGTTCGCAAAATGAGATCGACCGGCTGCGCAGCGTCGCTGAAAAGGCGCAGTGCGGCGCAGTACTTGGCATCGGTGGCGGCAAAACGCTGGATACCGCCAAAGCGCTCGCCCACTTTATGAATCTGCCGGTCGCTATTGCGCCGACCATCGCCTCAACCGATGCGCCATGCAGCGCTCTTTCCGTTATCTACACCGACGCCGGTGAGTTTGACCGCTACCTGATGTTGCCGCATAACCCGCATATGGTTATCGTTGATACGAAAATTGTCGCGGGCGCACCGGCGCGACTGCTGGCCGCCGGTATCGGCGACGCGCTGGCGACCTGGTTCGAAGCGCGCGCCTGTTCACGCAGCGGCGCGATCACGATGGCCGGGGGAAAATGCACCCAGGCTGCGCTGGCGCTGGCTGAACTGTGCTACAACACGCTGCTGGAAGAGGGTGAAAAAGCGATGCTGGCCGCTGAACAGCACGTAGTAACGCCCGCGCTTGAGCGCGTGATCGAGGCGAATACCTATCTGAGCGGCGTCGGCTTTGAAAGCGGCGGTCTGGCGGCAGCGCATGCAATTCATAACGGTCTGACGGCAATTCCTGACGCCCATCACTACTACCACGGCGAGAAAGTGGCGTTTGGTACGCTGACGCAGCTGGTGCTGGAAAACGCCCCGGTTGAGGAGATTGAAACCGTCGCCGCGCTGTGCCACTCCGTCGGTCTGCCGATTACGCTGGCGCAGCTGGATATTAAACAGGATGTGCAGGCGAAAATGCGCATCGTGGCGGAAGCGTCCTGCGTGGAGGGAGAAACCATCCACAATATGCCAGGCGGCGCAACGCCGGATGAGGTGTATGCCGCTCTGCTGGTTGCCGACCAGTACGGACAGCGTTATCTGCAGGAGTGGGAATAAGCGGAATTTGCCGGAGAGTAGCCTCATCCGGCAATTTGCCCGGTGGCGCTGACGCTTACCGGGCTGTCACTGACAGGCCGGAAGGCGGCTTCGCCTCCCGGCATTCAGACTTACAGCAGGTCGAAACGGTCCAGGTTCATCACTTTCACCCATGCAGCCACAAAGTCCTTCACGAACTTCTCGCGGCCATCGCTGCAGGCATACACTTCAGCCAGCGCGCGGAGCACCGAGTTTGAACCAAACACCAGATCGGCGCGGGTGGCGGTGTATTTCACTTCGCCACTCTGGCGGTCACGCCCTTCAAACAGCTCTCCGGATTCATCGGTTGCCTTCCATTCGTAGCGCATATCCAGCAGATTCACGAAGAAATCGTTGCTGAGAACGCCAACGCGGTCGGTAAAGACGCCGTTCCTGCTGCCGTCGAAATTGGCGCCCAGTACGCGCATCCCGCCTACCAGCGCGGTCATTTCCGGCGCGGTAAGGGTCAGTTGCTGCGCTTTATCAATCAGCAGTGACTCGGTGGTAGAGACATCCAGACGCGCCCGATAGTTACGGAAACCATCGGCAATCGGCTCGAGCAGTTCAAACATCTCAATATCGGTCTGATCCTGACGGGCATCGACGCGGCCCGGCGTAAACGGTACGCCGATGCTGACGCCGGCAGCGCTCGCCGCCTGCTCCACACCAACCACGCCCGCCAGCACGATAATATCGGCCAAGGACGCTTTGCCCGTCGATTTCTGGATCTCTTCCAGCACCGGCAGTACGCGTGCCGCAGTGGCATTGACGTCCCAGTCGCGCTGCGGCGCTAAGGCCAGACGCGCGCCGTTCGCCCCGCCGCGCTTGTCGCCGCCGCGGAAGGTGGACGCCGAGGCCCAGGCCACAGAAACCAGCTCGCTGACGGACAGACCGGAAGCGGCGATTGCCGCCTTCAGGCTAATGATCTCCTCTTCGCCCGGATGGTAGACCGGCTGCGGCAGCGGATCCTGCCAGATCAGATCTTCTTTCGGCACTTCCGGACCAATGTAGCGCGCTTTCGGTCCCATATCCCTGTGCGTCAGTTTGAACCAGGCGCGGGCGAAGGCTTCATTAAACGCCTGCGGATCGTTCAGGAAACGTCGGGAGATCTTTTCAAACTCCGGATCGAAACGCAGCGTCAGATCGGTTACCAGCATCGTTGGCTTGCGTTTTTTCGACGGATCGAACGGATCGGGAATAATTTCCGGCGCGTCAACCGCTTCAAACTGGATTGCCCCCGCCGGGCTGCGCGTCTGTACCCACTCGTATTTGAACAGGTTCTCGAAGAAGTAGTTGCTCCACTGGGTTGGGGTTTGCGACCAGACCACTTCCAGACCGGAGGTGATGGCATCCGCTCCCACGCCGCTGCCGTGGCTGCTTGCCCAGCCCAGACCCTGTGCCTCAATCGGCGCCGCTTCCGGATCCGGCCCCACGTGAGACGCTGCCGCCGCGCCGTGCGTTTTACCGAGCGTATGCCCGCCGCCGATCAGCGCCACGGTTTCTTCGTCGTTCATCCCCATGTTGCCAAAGGTCGCGCGAATCGCCGCCGCTGCGGAAATCGGCTCACCGCTGTGATCCGGGCCTTCCGGGTTCACGTAGATAAGCCCCATCTCCGTTGCGCCCAGCGGCGCTTTCGCCAGCGCTTCCGGATGACGGTGAGTCAGCCAGGCTTTCTCATCACCCCAGTTCACGTCCAGATCCGGTTCCCAGACGTCTTCGCGCCCGGCGCCGAAACCGAAGGTGCGGAAGCCCGAGTTTTCCAGCGCGACGTTGCCCGCCAGAATATAGAGATCCGCCCAGGAAATTTTTTGCCCGTATTTCTGCTTAATAGGCCACAGCAGACGGCGTGCTTTATCGAGGCTGACGTTATCCGGCCAGGAATTCAGCGGCGCGAAACGCTGCTGTCCGCGACCCGCCCCGCCGCGCCCGTCAATCGAACGGTAGGTGCCCGCGCCGTGCCACGCCATCCGAATAAACAGCCCGGCATAGCTTCCCCAGTCGGCAGGCCACCACGGCTGTGATTCGGTCAGCAGCGCTTTGAGATCGCCTTTCAGCGCCGAATAATCTAATTTGCTGAATTCTTTGCGGTAGTCGAAGTCCTCACCCAACGGGTTCGAACGGTTAGAGTGTTGATTTAAAAGATCCACCCGGAGCTGGTTAGGCCACCAGTCGCGGCTGGTTGTTCCTGCTCCAGCGCTCTGGTCATGACCGCCCTTATGGAACGGACATTTTCCGGTAGACAGGGTGTTATGGGTATCGTCGGACGTGCTCATATCTCAGCTCCCTTTTCAATGTTACCGCTACGATATACACCACCAGAGATTAGATATATTCGATATAATCCACAGATTCGATAGCCAATACCTTTTATATTTTTCGTTAACAAGATGTAGATCAAAGCAGACGTAAAAAAGCCCTCCGCAGAGGGCCTGGAGAACTTACAGAGCGGGCCTGACACCCAGAGTATGACAGATTGCGAAACTCATCTCAGCGCGGTTAAGCGTATAAAAATGAAAATCTTTTACTCCTTCCCGGCTTAAAATTTTCACCATGTCCATCGCGATGTTCGCCCCCACCAGTTTGCGGGTCTCCGCATCGTCATCAAGCCCGTTAAACATTTGTGACATCCAGGCCGGAATACGCACGTTGGTCATGTCAGCGAACTTCTTCGCCTGCTTAAAGTTTGAAACCGGCAGAATGCCCGGAATGATTTCGACATCAATGCCCGCAGAGACGCAGCGGTCGCGAAAGCGCAGGTAGCTTTCGACGTCGAAGAAAAATTGGGTAATGGCGCGATTTGCACCAGCATCGACTTTACGTTTCAGGTTCAGCAGATCCGCCTGGGCGCTTTTCGCCTCCGGATGCACTTCCGGATAGGCCGCGACCGAAACATCAAAATCCGCCACCTCTTTCAGCAAACTGACCAGGTCGGCGGCGTACATATCCGGCTTGCCGCTGCCCGGCGGCAGGTCGCCACGCAGGGCAACGATGTGACGGATGCCATTGTTCCAGTAGTCGCGAGCAATGGTGCGTAATTCATCGCGGGTGGCGTCAATGCAGGTCAAATGCGGGGCAGCTTCCAGCCCGGTGCGATCTTTAATACCCTTAATGATGCTGTGCGTGCGGTCGCGCTCGCCGGAGTTCGCGCCGTAGGTCACCGAGACAAACTTCGGCTTCAGGCTGCTCAGTCGATCGATAGAGTTCCACAGGGTTTGCTCCATTTCACTGGTGCGCGGCGGGAAAAATTCAAATGAAACGTTAATCTGACCCTGTACTTCCGCCAGGCTCTGATTCAGGGCTTCCCGCTGGTTGGCGTGAAAAAAGCTCATACCTTACCTCATCAATCGCTTGTCATTATATGTTGTGTTGTGAACATCTATCCGTTTAGACGTCCAGATGTAAAAATGACGGAAAAGCGCGATGCCGTCAACAGAAAAATCAGCGTAAAGAGTGAGGAAAACTCAGGGAAGGTGAAAAAAATTCACGTTGCGAGGAAAGGAAGGCGTTTCGAACGCGGTCAGAATGCCAGATGATGAGCGCTTTAACGTATCCAGCAGACTGATAGTGCGAATCCCAGGCCGGATGCCGCCATCCGATAGTTTGCCCGGTGGCGCTATCGCTTACCGGGCCTACGTGTCGGTGCAGGCCGGATAAGGCGAAGCCGCCATCCCGCTGTTTGCCCGGTGGCGCTGTCGCTTACCGGGCCTACGTATCGATGCTGTTGCAGGCCGATGTGATGGACACCTCCCACCTTACGGCATCATTAGTGCCAGACTGAGGTGTTAACTTCAGTTCCCAGGGGGAGGTGTCCACATGAATATTAAACGTATTGGCCTCGATCTCGCAAAGCTGGTTTTTCAGCTTCATGGCGTTGATCACCATGAACGCGTTGTTCTCCGTAAAACACTGCGCCGTTCACAGATGCTTGTCTTTTTCGCCCGGCTTGAGCCCTGTCTTATTGGTATCGAAGCCTGCGGCTCCTCGCATTACTGGGCCAGAGAGTTGACCCGACTCGGGCACTCTGTCCGTATTATCCCGCCCCGGTTCGTTAAGCCTTATCTGAAGGGCAACAAAAACGATGCCAATGATGCCGAAGCTATCTGCGAGGCCGTCAGCAGGCCCTGTATGCGCTATGTTGCCGTTAAATCTGAAGCGCAACAGAGCATGCAGGCAGAGCACCGGGTTCGTGCCCGCCTGCTTCGCGACAGAACGGCGCTCAGCAACGAGATACGCGGCATGCTGGGCGAGTTTGGCCTTGTGCTTCCTGTCGGGCTTGCCGCGCTCAGACGAGCACTGCCGGAGATACTTTCTCAGCAGGAACAATGGGATAACCGCTTTATCCGTCTGCTGTGCGAGTTAGCGGAGGAATTGCAGATACTGGATGACCGACTGGCGCGTTATGACCGGCGGCTTAAACAGCTGGCGCAGGACGATGACCGTATCAGGCGGCTTCAGGAGATCAGCGGGATTGGCCCGGTAACCGCCAGCGCGCTGGTTGCAGCAGTGGGTAATGCAAGACAGTTTAAAAACGGACGTGAAATGGCGGCCTGGCTGGGGCTGGTTCCCGGGCAGCACTCAAGCGGCGGAAAAAACCGGCTGGGTCACATCAGTAAGCGGGGTGACAGCTACCTGCGAACGCTGCTGATCCACGGAGCGCGTGCAGTACTGAATGCCTGCGGTAACAAGGAAGACCGTCGAAGCCAGTGGCTGCAGTCAGTGGCAGAAAGACGTAACAGGAATGTCGCAACGGTCGCCATGGCGAACAAAAATGCCCGTATCGCGTGGGCCGTGCTGAGTCGGGAAGAAGAATATCGCGTGATGTAGAACGAAACGGTAAGAGTGAGAGAAAAGAATAATCCTGTCGTGAGATTGCAGAGTCATTAAGCACAAATGTGTAACAGGTAAGACCGACACCTGAAAACTCCGGTTTATCCGAAGGCTCCCTGCGAAGCAAAGCCGTCAGGCCGAATGGAACCAGGTGTGCAGATAACATCATGGCCGGGCACGACGGTGCCGAAAGAAAGGCCGGATATACGAAAGCATCTTACTCCCGTTACACAAAACATGATTAGTGGCTTGCATAACGGGAGGTGTCCATATACGGATAAGGCGAAACTGCCATCCCACTGTTTGCCCGGTGGCGCTGTCGCTTACCGGGCCTACGTATCGATGCTGTTGCAGGCCGGATAAGGCGAAGCCGCCATCCAGCAAACGAAGCGCTTTACAGCAGCTGCGCCAGGCGGTTAATGTCCGACTGAATCGCCCCGGCGGTGACATCCCGTCCGGCGCCCGGTCCACGGATCACCAGCGGGTTGTCGCGATACCAGCGGCTTTCGATGGCGAACACGTTATCGCACGGCAGCAGCGCCGCCAGCGGATGCTCAGGACGCACCGCCTCGACGCCGACGCGCGCCTTACCGTTAGCGTCAAAACGCGCCACATAGCGCAGCACCAGCCCCATTTCGCGGGCGGCTTCCAGACGCTGCACCATCTGCTCGTTCAGCTCATCGCCATTCTCAAAGAAATGGTCGATAGAGCCTTCTTCGCAGTGCGCCGGCACCAGCGACTCGACGCGCACCTGGTCCGGTTCGATGTCATAACCCGCCTCACGCGCCAGGATCACCAGCTTGCGCATCACATCTTTACCTGACAGATCAACGCGCGGGTCCGGCTCGGTCAGCCCCTGCTGCCAGGCCTGATCCACCAGATCGGTGAATGGCACAGAACCGTCAAATTGCAGGAACAGCCAGGAGAGCGTGCCGGAGAAGATCCCGCTGATCGACAGAATAGTATCGCCGCTGTCGATCAGATCGCGCACGGTATGGTTGATCGGCAGTCCGGCGCCCACGGTGGCGTTATACAGCCAGTGGCGGCCCGTTTTATCAAACGCGTCGTGGATCTGACGGTATTTATCGCTGTTGCTGGCGCCAGCCAGTTTGTTGGCGCTGATCACGTGAAAACCGTGGCTGGCGAAGTCGAGATACTGATCCGCCAGCTGTTCGCTTGCGGTCACATCCAGCACCACCAGATCGTCATACGGATGGGCGCGCATCCACAGGAACAGGGACTCTTCATCCTGTTCAATGGCTTCGTCATTAAAGAACGCCAGCGCGCGGCTGGCATCCAGCCCGTCATAGTTCAACAGACTACGGCGGCTGTCCACCACGCCCGCCAGCACAAATTCAAAGCCGGTACGCGCCGAAAGGGTGCTCTGCTCGCGCGCGAACAGTTCCAGCCAACGCGAACCGATGTTGCCTTTTCCGAACAGCACCAGGCCAATGCGCTTTTCGGCGCGGAAAATAGACTGGTGCAGACCCTGAATCAGGCTCTCGGTCGGCCCGGTACGCAGAACGGCGACCAGGCTAATGCCCTCTTCCGACTGCCAGGTAAACTCAACCGGCTGGCCCTTCAACTGCTGCCAGAAGCGGTGGCAGTGCAGCGGGTTACGGGTAACGCCCGCGCCGACCATCGCCACCAGCGCCAGCCCCTGACGCAGCCGCAGCTCGCCCGGCAGGCCCGCCTCGTCGAGAATGCGCAGCGCACTGTCGGCGACTTCAGAGGTGTAGCAGAACTGCAGCAACTGACGGTCGTTATGCACGCCCACCGCCAGCGGACGCACCTGCGCGCGTTTGAGGATCTGGTCGATATCTTTGTACGCCAGCTTAAAGTCCTGGCTGGCGGGCACCTGAAATTCAATCAGGCAAACGTCATCATGGCTGGTGACGATGCGCGCGCCTGTCCCGGAGGCCAGCACGCGTTCAATGCGCGTGGAGCCCTGATCCGGCGTGTAGCTACAGCGTAATTGCAGATCGATGTCGCTGCCGGAAACCGGCTGAAGAGTGCGCGCGTGCAGTACCGGCGCGGCCAGTCGCGCCAGCTCGCTGGCCTCATCCAGACGCAGCAGCGGCAGCAGGCAGGCATCTTTCACTTTGCGCGGGTCGGCGCTGTATACCCCGGCCACGTCGCTCCAGATGGTAACGCGGGAGACGCCCGCCAGCGCGCCAATCTGCGTCGCGGAATAGTCAGAGCCGTTACGCCCCAGCAGGACCGTTTCGCCCGCATTGCTGCGGCTGATAAAGCCAGTGACAACCAGACGTTTGCCTGGATGCTGCACCAGCAGCTGTTGCAGCAGCGGATAAGAGAGACCTTCATCGACCTGCGGCTGCGCAGCGCGCTCGGCGCGGAGGAACTCACGCGCGTCCAGCCAGGCGGACTCCATCCCCTGCTGGTTGAGCACCGCGGACATCAGTCGCGCGGACCAGATCTCCCCGTGGCCGACCACTTCCGCATAAACGGCATCGGTTACGCCGTTGTCCAGCAGGGTCGCCAGGCGCTCCAGATCGCTGATAAACAGACTGATTAAGTTATCCGCCGCCCCGGCAGGCAGCAGCCCGCTAATCAAATCGCACTGATAACGACGCAGCGTTTGTTGCACCTGATGCGCAGAGAGGCGATCGGTCTGACTGAGTTTAAGCCAGCTAATCAACTGGTTGGTGGTGCTGCCTGCGGCGGAAACCACCATCATATCGTCAGGCTGTGAGTATTCCGCCATAATGCCCGCGACGCGCAGATAACACTTCACGTCGGCCAGACTACTGCCACCAAATTTATGCAGTTGGCGACCCTTCGCCCCTGCCTGCGCAATCACACTCATGTTTACCCCTCTTTTGCAGCCCGGAAGCCATTTTCCAAGTCGGCAATTAAATCTTCGCCATCTTCAATACCGGTGGAGATTCGCAGCAGCGTCTCGGAGATCCCGGCGGCGGCGCGCGCTTCCGGCGCCATGCCGGCATGGGTCATCGTCGCGGCGTGGGAGATCAAACTTTCCACTCCCCCTAAGGATTCCGCCAGCGTAAACAACGACAGCCCGCCAAGGAAACGACGCAGCGTCTGCTCATCGCCATCCAGTTCAAAACTCAACATTGCGCCAAAGCCTTTTTGCTGACGCGCGGCAATTTCATGGCCCTGATTTTCCGGCAGTGACGGATGATACAGCTTTTTCACCAGCGGCTGGGTTTGCAGGTAATCAACAATCGCCTGAGCGTTCCGCTGCGCCACCTCCATGCGCGGCGCCAGGGTGCGTAGCCCGCGCAGCAGCAGATAGCTGTCGAACGCGCTGCCGGTGACGCCGATATTGTTCGCCCACCATGCCAGTTCAGTGACGGTATCGGCATCTTTGGCAATCACCACGCCCGCCACCACGTCAGAGTGACCATTCAGATATTTCGTGCATGAATGCAACACCAGATCGGCGCCCAATACCAGCGGATTTTGCAGCGCCGGGCTTAAAAACGTGTTGTCGACGACGCTCACCGCGCCTGCCTCTCGCGCCAGCTGACAGATTCTGGCGATATCCACCACGCGTAACAGCGGATTGCTCGGACTTTCAACCAGCACCAGCTTCGGTTTTTCCGCCAGCGCGGCCCGCAGCGCCTGCTCATTACCCTGATCGACAAACAAAACGCGATAGCAGCCGCGTTTCGCCAGGCTGTCGAACAGACGGTAGCTGCCGCCGTAGCAGTCGTGCGGCGCCACCAGCAGGTCGCCAGGCTTGAGGAACACCGTCGTCACCAGGTGAATCGCCGACATGCCGGTATTGGTCAACACCGCGCCCGCACCGCCTTCCAGCTCCGCCAGCGCACGCTGGACCACATCACGGGTCGGGTTGCCGCGACGGGAATAGTCGTGGGCACGAGGCTCATTAAAACCGGTGAAGTTGTAAGTACTGGAAAGGTGAATCGGCGGGACAACGCAACCGTACTGTTCGTCGTTATTTAACCCGCTACGCACTGCGATGGTGGCCTGTTTACGCGTCATGTTAGGGTGTTCCTGAGCTGAGTCGGTGAAAAGTTAGGCATCAGATTAATCATTGAAGCAATAGACGTCAATACATCTGGACATCTAAACTTCTTTGCGTATAGATTGAGCAAACCGCAAATAGCCGTTAAAATTATATGCATTAGCGCACAACTACAGGCGCTTTACCCGTGTCATGGGATCGCCTGTACGGTAAACTATGCGGAATTACGGCTGATAGCCACACCGCGTGTGGCCTGGCCCCATATTAATGACAAAGAGGATTAAGGTATCTCATGGCTGAATGGAGCGGCGAATATATCAGCCCATACGCTGAGCACGGTAAGAAGAGTGAACAAGTTAAGAAAATTACGGTTTCCATTCCTCTGAAGGTGTTAAAAATCCTCACCGATGAACGCACGCGTCGTCAGGTGAACAACCTGCGTCACGCCACCAACAGCGAACTGCTGTGCGAAGCGTTTCTGCATGCCTTTACCGGACAACCTCTGCCGAATGATGAAGATCTGCGTAAAGAGCGCAGTGATGAAATCCCGGAAGCGGCAAAAGAGATCATGCGCGAACTGGGCATCGACCCGGAGACGTGGGAATACTGATTCCGGAAGCGGAAAATTAATGCCAGTTGCTAAAGGTAACTGGCATTAACACGAGCCTGTAACAGGTATGCCTGGACTGGCCTTTCAGACCTGCCACGTCCTCTTGTCGTCCCCGGACGCATGCTCAATTACATCAACTTTTTAATCGTTATTTTTGCCGAGTGAATTGCAGAATAATCTCCGGCCTATATTTCTCATTAAATTAACCCCGAGTTATTACTCATAATCCATTAATTTTCCAGATGAATAGACAGTAACGCAGGTCATAAATATTCTTTGTCCTGGACGCTCAACGTGTTATATCTGATAAAAAAACGCTGACAAAATAAAGGCTATCGATGGATACTGTCGAAGAACTTAATGGCACTTATTTTTATAAAAGTATCTGTAATATTTCCGCTGGAGAACTTTTCTTCTGGATATTTCTGGATAAAATCGATGAGCAGTTTGGCGGCATCACGGATATTGTCGCCATGGCATGCATTATTTTAGGGCTTCCATTACTGGAAACAAGAGGTAAACCTTATGGAACAACAGCAGGTACCTCTATAGCGTCTAAATATCTACGCGAAATTCTGAATGTAGAGTTGCCGATGAGGCTTCCAACGTTTACAAATGCCAATGTCAGGACTTTGAAACCACGTTATGTTACCAATCTGGGCGCTTTTGTTGGCAGATGGGTTCCCGTAGTTGGCTGGGTTATCATTGCTAACGATATAATTCAGATCACTTATAAGACCGTATCAACCTATAATACCATTGTAAGAGAGGAAGATAAGATATGGTAACTGATGAAGAGATACTGGAATTTTTCCGGGATGAATTACCCGTTATGGGAACATTAACAGGTAAAATGATTCCATTACAGATGGATGATGCCTTACAGTATTATACATCATTTGATGACCTCTCATTTACCATGGATAAATACACTGAAAAATTTAATATTGATTTAAATAATATAAATTTTGACGTTTATTATCCGTGGGAAATAGAATGGTTTTTCCGTAAGTGGTTTACTAAAGAACCTGTTAAACAAACGGCAAAGCCACTCACTGTTCGTATGTTCGCAGAATCAGCTAAAGCGGGTAAATGGTTATACGACTGATAAGGAGCGTTACAAATGGCAGTTCCTGTTCACTTATGGCTTAAAGATGATAGCGGCGCGATTATCCGCGGCTCTTCTGATGTCCGGGATCGCGAAGGCAGTATAGAGCTACGTGGTTTAACGCATAATCTCTGCATCCCCACCGATAGCGCGACAGGGAAACTCACGGGTACACGCAGACATGCGCCTTTATTGTTTGATAAGGAGATCGATTCCTCTTCCCCCTATCTTTACAAAGCTGTCGCAACGGGCCAGACGCTGAAGAGCGCGGAACTGAAGTTTTATCATATCAATGATGCGGGGCAAGAAGTTGAATACTTTATTATTCTTCTTGAAGAGGTGAAAGTCGTATCCATAACCCCTGTTGTGCATGATACCCGGACGGTAACTGGCACCGGGCATCTGGAAAGCGTGCAGTTGCGCTACGAAAAAATTACCTGGCTATATAAAGACGGCAATATCCAGTATGCTGACGCATGGAACGAAAGAGCGTCAGCGTAGGCGCAAAATGGCGATCGTCCACCGAAAAAAAAGCGCCTTCCGGCGCTTTTTTCTGTGACAGCAGAATCTTATTTGCTGCCCGGGATGCTGAAACGCTTGTTGAAGCGGTCAACACGGCCACCGGTTGCAACGTCACGCTGTTTGCCAGTGTAGAACGGGTGGCATTTACCGCAGACGTCCAGGTTCAGATCGTGACCAACGGTAGAGCGGATTTTCATGACGTTACCGCAAGAACAGGTAGCAGTAATTTCTTCGTATTTCGGGTGAATATCTTTTTTCATGGGAAAACCTCGGTTTAAGGCCGCGTCGCTCTTCCAGCCCTAACGCCAGACACCACGCGATGTTAATTATTTCCCGTCGCCTTCCACTCTACACCAGCAGCGCGAAATTCTCGGGTAATGGTCAATTTTCGACACAATCAAATTGCATCAAAGGCGGCGAATCATACAGAATTTGCACAATGGATGCAAACTGATCCTCGCTCCCTTGTCACAATGTGTATACTAACCCGCCAGTTTTCAAGTCAGGAAGATTTCATGCCCGTTGCGCACGTCGCCTTACCCGTTCCGCTTCCCCGCACCTTTGACTACCTTCTGCCGGAAGGCATGGACGTCAAAGCCGGGTGCCGGGTGCGCGTCCCGTTTGGCAAGCAGCAGGAGCGAATCGGCATTGTGGTTTCGGTCAGCGACAAAAGCGAACTGCCGCTGAATGAACTCAAAGCGGTGGTCAACGTGCTGGACGACGAACCGCTTTTCTCTTCCTCCGTCTGGCGCCTGCTGCTGTGGGCGACGGACTATTACCATCATCCTGTCGGCGACGTGTTGTTTCATGCCCTGCCGATCCTGCTGCGCCAGGGGAAACCGGCGAGCAACGCGCCAATGTGGTACTGGTTTGCCACTGAAGAAGGTCAGGCGGTCGATCTCAACAGCCTGAAACGTTCGCCAAAACAGCAACAGGCGCTGGCCGCGCTGCGACAGGGCAAAATCTGGCGCGACCGGCTGGCGGAACTCGACTTCAGCGACGCCGCACTGCAGGCGCTGCGCAAAAAAGGGCTATGCGAGCTGGCAAGCGAAACGCCTGGCTTCAGCGACTGGCGTACCGGTTACGCCGTCTGCGGCGAGCGTCTGCGCCTGAATACCGAACAGGCTACCGCCGTTGGCGCGATTCACAGCGCCGCCGACCAGTTCTCCGCCTGGCTGCTGGCTGGCGTCACCGGCTCCGGTAAAACCGAAGTCTATCTGAGCGTGCTGGAAAACGTCCTCGCCCAGGGAAAACAGGCGCTGGTGATGGTGCCGGAGATCGGCCTGACGCCGCAGACCATCGCCCGCTTTCGCGAACGTTTCAACGCGCCGGTGGAGGTACTGCATTCCGGTCTCAATGACAGCGAACGTCTTTCCGCCTGGCTGAAAGCGAAAAACGGCGAAGCGGCAATCGTCATCGGCACGCGTTCGTCGCTCTTTACTCCCTTTAAGAATCTGGGGGTCATCGTCATTGATGAGGAACACGACAGCTCATATAAACAGCAGGAGGGCTGGCGCTACCATGCCCGCGACCTGGCGGTGTATCGCGCCCACAGCGAACAAATTCCGATCATCCTCGGCTCAGCGACGCCCGCGCTGGAAACACTGTGCAATGTGCGGCAAAAAAAATATCGCATGCTGCGCCTGACCCGACGCGCGGGAAATGCGCGTCCCGCGGTTCAGCATGTGCTGGACTTAAAAGGTCAGCAGGTACAAGCCGGGCTGGCTCCGGCGCTGATTGGCCGGATGCGCCAGCATTTGCAGGCCGACAACCAGGTGATCCTGTTTCTCAACCGTCGGGGCTTCGCTCCCGCGCTGCTGTGCCATGACTGCGGCTGGATAGCGGAGTGTCCGCGCTGCGATCACTACTACACGCTGCATCAGGCGCAGCATCATCTGCGCTGCCACCACTGTGACAGCCAGCGCCCCGTACCGCGCCAGTGCCCGACCTGCGGCTCCACGCACATGGTGCCGGTCGGCTTAGGCACCGAGCAACTTGAACAGGCCTTAGCGCCCTTTTTCCCCGGCGTGCCGATATCCCGCATCGATCGCGACACCACCAGCCGCAAAGGATCGCTGGAACAGCACCTGGCGGAAGTCCATCGCGGCGGCGCGCGGATCCTGATCGGCACCCAGATGCTGGCGAAAGGACACCATTTCCCGGACGTCACGCTGGTCGCCCTGCTCGACGTGGACGGCGCGCTGTTCTCGGCAGACTTCCGCTCCGCTGAGCGTTTTGCGCAGCTTTATACCCAGGTCTCCGGGCGTGCCGGACGCGCCGGTAAACAGGGAGAGGTGGTGCTCCAGACGCATCATCCGGAACATCCGCTGCTGCAAACGCTGCTGCATAAAGGCTATGACGCGTTTGCCGAACAAGCGCTGGCGGAACGCCAGACCATGCAACTGCCGCCGTGGACCAGCCACGTTATCGTGCGGGCGGAAGACCATAACAATCAACTGGCCCCTCTGTTTTTGCAGCAGTTACGCAATCTGATTCAGGCCAGCCCGCTGGCTGACGACAAGCTATGGGTTCTGGGCCCGGTTCCCGCTCTGGCGCCAAAGCGCGGGGGACGCTATCGCTGGCAAATTTTATTGCAGCACCCCTCGCGGATTCGCCTGCAGCATATTGTCAGCGGCACGCTTACGCTCATCAATACATTGCCGGATGCGCGCAAGGTGAAATGGGTGCTGGATGTCGATCCCATCGAAGGATAACGTCTCACGATGCGAGGCGGATCGTAAAATTCAACATACATCACACTTTTTATGAAAATTCTGTAACCGTTACCGCTTGCTATCTGATAAAAATGTTTTCGATGTGATGTATACACAAAAACATTCGGGATACATCGAGGCGGCAACGTAAAGTCCGTCTGAAAGATCACGTGTACAGGCAAGGATAGTGCTGCGCCGGATTACCCAGGCAAGGAGAGAGAGTGAAACCGAAAAAGCTGGTTGCTGCCGCGACTATGAAAGATGTTGCCGAGAAGGCGAAAGTCTCAACGGCAACCGTATCCCGCGCGTTAATGAACCCGGAAAAAGTCTCCCAGGCCACCCGCAGCCGGGTTGAACAGGCCGCACTGGCTGTCGGCTATTTGCCGCAGGCGGCGGGACGCCACATTAAACGTAATGAATCGCGGACGATTCTGGTGATTGTCCCGGATATTTGCGATCCGTTCTTTAGCGAAATCATTCGCGGCATTGAAGTTACCGCCGCCAGACATGGCTATCTGGTGCTGATCGGCGACTGCGCGCATCAGAATCAGCAGGAAAAAACGTTCGTTAACCTGATCGTTACCAAACAGATTGACGGGATGCTGCTGCTGGGCTCACGCCTGCCATTCGATGCCAGCATTGAAGAACAGCGCAATTTGCCGCCAATGGTGATGGCAAACGAATTTGCCCCGGAGCTGGAGCTTCCCACGGTTCACATTGATAACCTGACCGCCGCCTTCGATGCCGTCAACTATCTGCATGAGCTGGGCCATCAGCGCATCGGCTGCATTGCCGGGCCGGAAGAGATGCCGCTGTGCCATTACCGCCTGCAGGGCTATGTCCAGGCGCTGCGCCGCTGCGGCATTGTGGTCGATCCGCACTATATCGCCCGCGGCGACTTTACCTTTGAGGCGGGCGGCAATGCGTTAAAGCAGCTGCTGGCGCTACCGCTGCCCCCCACGGCGGTGTTCTGCCATAGCGACGTGATGGCGCTTGGCGCCCTCTCATGGGCTAAACGCCAGGGGCTAAAGGTCCCGGACGATCTGTCGATCGTTGGTTTCGACAACATCGCGCTGGCCGAGTTTTGCGATCCCCCGCTGACAACGGTGGCGCAGCCGCGCTTCGGGATTGGACAGGAAGCGATGCTGCTGTTGCTCGATCAAATGCAGGGGCAGAATGTCAGCAGCGGCTCGCGTTTAATGGACTGTGAGCTGATCCTGCGGGGCTCAACGCGTGCTTTAACGTAAACCTTTCAGACTTCCACATCTGGTCAAAGGCCCGTCGCTTAAGTAACATGGCGGGCTGACGAACGAATAAATACAGCGAAACGATAGTGGCACAACGAGATTATGTACGTCGCGGCCAACCGGCAGCTTCGCGGCGCAAAAAGAGCACTTCACGGAAAAAGCAACGCAACACGTCTGCGGTATCGCCCGCTATGGTCGCCATTGCCGCCGCCGTCCTTGTAGCCTTTATCGGTGGTCTGTACTTCATTACCCATCACAAAAAAGAAGAGTCTGAAACGTTGCAGAGTCAGAAAGTGACGGGCAACGGGCTGCCGCCGAAGCCAGAAGAACGCTGGCGCTATATTAAAGAGCTGGAAAGCCGCCAGCCGGGGGTGCGTACACCAACGGAACCGTCCGCGGGCGGTGAAGTGATGAAACCGGACCAGTTGACCAACGAACAGCGTCAGCTGCTGGCGCAGATGCAGGCGGATATGCGCCAGCAGCCTACCCAGCTCAATGAAGTGCCGTGGAACGAACAGACGCCTGCGCAGCGTCAGCAAACGCTGCAACGACAGGCTCAACAGCGTCAGGTTGAGCAACAGCAGCAGCGCGCTCAGCCACAGCAGCAAACGCGTACCGCGCAACAGCCGCCGAAACAGACGACGCAGCCAAAGCAAACGGCCTCCCAACAGCCGTATCAGGATCTGTTGCAGACGCCAGCGTACACGACCGCTTCGCAGCCGAAAACTCAGCAGGCCGCGCCGGTTACCCGCGCGCCGGATGCGCCGAAGCCTGCGACGGAGAAAAAAGACGAGCGCCGCTGGATGGTGCAGTGCGGCTCCTTTAAAGGCGCAGACCAGGCGGAAACCGTGCGCGCTCAGCTGGCTTTCGAAGGTTTTGACTCCAGAATCACCACCAATAACGGCTGGAATCGCGTGGTTATTGGCCCGGTGAAAGGTAAAGCGAATGCCGACAGCACCCTCAGCCGTCTGAAGCTGGCGGGCCACACAAACTGCATTCGACTCGCCGCCGGGGGTTGAAACCCCCAAAATCTCCCCCATCTATAATTGCATTATGCCCCGTACACCGTGCGGGGCCTTTATTCTGCATTTGTAACCAAGGGGTCTGCTCGTGACAACAATAGTAAGCGTACGCCGTAACGGCCATGTGGTTATCGCCGGTGATGGCCAGGCCACGCTGGGCAATACCGTAATGAAAGGCAACGTGAAAAAGGTCCGCCGTCTGTATAACGACAAAGTCATTGCCGGCTTTGCCGGCGGTACGGCAGATGCGTTCACGCTGTTTGAGCTGTTTGAGCGCAAGCTCGAAATGCATCAGGGACACCTGGTCAAAGCCGCCGTCGAACTGGCAAAAGACTGGCGTACCGATCGTATGCTGCGCAAGCTCGAGGCGCTGCTGGCGGTCGCGGATGAAACTGCCTCCCTCATCATCACCGGTAATGGCGACGTCGTACAGCCGGAAAACGATCTGATTGCTATCGGCTCCGGCGGTCCCTACGCCCAGGCCGCGGCGCGTGCTCTGCTGGAAAACACCGAGCTCGGCGCTCGCGAAATTGCGGAAAAAGCGTTGGATATTGCAGGCGACATCTGCATTTACACCAACCACTTCCATACTATCGAAGAATTGACCTCCAAAGCGTAAGGATCTCCCATGTCTGAAATGACCCCACGCGAAATCGTCAGCGAACTGAACAAGCATATTATCGGCCAGGATAACGCCAAGCGTTCCGTGGCGATTGCTTTGCGTAACCGCTGGCGTCGTATGCAGCTCGACGAAGAGCTGCGCCATGAAGTGACCCCGAAAAATATTCTGATGATCGGCCCGACCGGCGTCGGTAAAACCGAGATCGCCCGCCGTCTGGCGAAACTGGCTAACGCGCCGTTCATCAAAGTTGAAGCGACGAAATTCACCGAAGTCGGCTATGTCGGGAAAGAAGTTGACTCCATCATCCGCGATCTGACCGACGCCGCCGTCAAAATGGTTCGCGTCCAGGCGATCGAGAAAAACCGCTACCGCGCCGAAGAGATGGCGGAAGAGCGCATTCTCGACGTATTGATCCCACCGGCAAAGAACAACTGGGGCCAGGCGGAGCAGCAGTCCGAACCATCCGCAGCGCGCCAGGCGTTCCGTAAAAAACTGCGTGAAGGCCAGCTCGACGATAAAGAAATCGAGATCGACCTTGCCGCAGCGCCAATGGGCGTTGAGATCATGGCGCCTCCGGGAATGGAAGAGATGACCAGCCAGCTGCAGTCAATGTTTCAGAACCTCGGCGGACAGAAGCAGAAAGCGCGTAAGCTGAAAATTAAGGACGCGATGAAGCTGCTGATCGAAGAAGAAGCGGCCAAACTGGTGAATCCGGAAGAGCTGAAGCAGGACGCCATCGACGCCGTCGAGCAGCACGGTATCGTGTTTATCGATGAAATCGACAAGATCTGTAAGCGCGGCGAATCCTCCGGCCCGGACGTTTCCCGTGAAGGCGTACAGCGTGACCTGCTGCCGCTGGTGGAAGGCTGCACCGTCTCCACCAAACACGGCATGGTCAAAACCGATCACATTCTGTTTATCGCCTCCGGCGCATTCCAGGTCGCGAAGCCGTCTGACCTGATCCCGGAACTGCAGGGCCGTCTGCCGATCCGCGTGGAGCTTCAGGCGCTGACGACCAGCGACTTCGAGCGCATTCTGACCGAACCGAACGCTTCCGTCACCGTGCAGTATAAAGCGCTGATGGCGACCGAAGGGGTAAACATTGAGTTTACCGACTCCGGTATCAAGCGCATCGCCGAGGCCGCCTGGCAGGTAAACGAAACCACCGAAAACATCGGCGCCCGTCGTTTGCATACCGTTCTTGAGCGTCTGATGGAAGATATTTCCTACGATGCGAGCGATCTCAACGGTCAGAGCATAACAATTGATGCGGATTATGTGAGCAAGCATCTGGATGCGCTGGTCGCAGATGAAGATCTGAGCCGTTTTATCTTATAATCGCGTTCAATGCATTTTCATCACTGTTGATGGGGCTGAAAAGCCCCATTTTTATTGGCGCTCGATATGACTGAACAACAACAAATTAGCCGCACCCAGGCCTGGCTGGAAAGTTTACGCCCCAGGACGCTGCCTCTGGCCTTTGCGGCGATCGTCGTCGGCACTACGCTGGCGTGGTGGCAGGGACACTTTAATCCGCTGGTAGCTCTGCTGGCGTTGATTACCGCTGGCCTGCTGCAAATCCTGTCGAATCTCGCCAATGATTATGGCGATGCGGTAAAAGGCAGCGACAAACCGGACCGCATCGGGCCGCTGCGCGGGATGCAAAAAGGGGTCATCACCCAGCAGCAGATGAAGCGCGCGCTGATTATCACCGTGGTGCTGATTTGTCTCTCCGGCCTGGCGCTGGTCGCCGTGGCGTGTCATACGCTCACCGACTTCGTGGGCTTCCTCGCCCTCGGCGGGCTGTCGATTATCGCCGCCATCACCTATACCGTCGGTAATCGCCCGTATGGCTATATTGGCCTCGGTGATATTTCCGTGCTGGTGTTCTTCGGCTGGCTCAGCGTGATGGGCAGCTGGTATCTGCAGGCGCATACGCTGATTCCGGCGTTGATCCTGCCCGCGACCGCCTGCGGCCTGCTGGCAACCGCGGTGCTGAACATCAATAACCTGCGCGATATCAACAGCGACCGCGAAAACGGCAAAAACACGCTGGTGGTCCGCTTAGGCGAGATTAACGCCCGCCGCTATCACGCCTGCCTGCTGATGGGAACGCTGGTCTGTCTGGCTCTGTTTAACCTGCTTTCCCTGCAAAGTCCGTGGGGCTGGCTGTTCCTGCTGGCGACGCCGTTGCTGGTCAAACAGGCGCGTTACGTGATGCGGCAAATGGACCCGGCGGCGATGCGTCCGATGCTGGAGCGCACCGTGAAAGCCGCGCTACTGACTAACCTGCTGTTTATAATAGGAATTTTCTTAAGCCAGTGGGGCAGATAACTGACAAATATCAATTAACAATTGATGATTTTGCCAACAGTACGCATAGCGCGATATACTAAAAATTCTCGCAGCAACTGAAGTTAAACCTATGAAATATGATACTTCCGAGCTTTGTGACATCTATCAGGAAGATGTCAACGTCGTGGAACCGCTGTTCTCTAACTTTGGGGGACGGTCTTCGTTTGGCGGACAAATCGTCACGGTGAAATGTTTCGAGGACAACGGGTTGCTGTACGATCTGCTCGAACAAAATGGCCGTGGTCGCGTTCTGCTGGTCGACGGCGGCGGTTCTGTCCGTCGTGCGCTGGTCGATGCCGAACTGGCGCGTCTGGCGGTGCAGAATGAATGGGAAGGCCTGGTAGTCTACGGCGCGGTGCGTCAGGTAGACGATCTGGAAGAACTGGATATTGGCATCCAGGCGATCGCCGCCATTCCGGTCGGCGCCGCAGGAGAAGGCATTGGGGAAAGCGATATTCGCGTCAACTTTGGCGGCGTAACGTTCTTCTCCGGCGACCATCTGTACGCCGACAATACCGGGATTATCCTTTCCGAAGACCCGCTCGATATCGAGTGATCAAAAAAGGCACCGCAAGGTCTGAGGGTTCCCCAGAAACATCATTAATACACCATAATGATGTTTCGATAGGCCCTCGCCATATCGGCGTATACCCTGTCGGGGTTCATCCCCGACAGGAGCCCCGGCGACTGCCTGATGACATTTTCACTCAATGTCAGATACGACAGCACCCTGCGTGATTTCTCACTGTTCGCCTGGAACCATCGATTTATTCCCTTACTTTCAAGGTAATATCCTGTCAGCCATATGATGATGCTGTAGAGAACTGCAACCAGGCAAAGCACGGATATTCGTTTCTCCCCCCGGCTTTTACTTGCCCGCAGTCCCAACCCATAGCGCTCGCTTTTTTCATCCCTGAAGTTCTGTTCTATCTGCATACGGCGACTATAAATTTTAACAATCTCGCGTGGCTTATATTCCATCAGGCTGGTAAAAAGCAGCCACGGTTCACGCGCATTTTTACGGTACATCCTGTCTGTTCTGGGGTAATGCTGGCTGCTTTTCCTGCCCGTCGCCCTCTTATGTACGGTGTAAAAATGTCCCGGACAGTCACGACTGGCGTTGCGTGCCAGTCGCCCGAATCCCAGATAGCGCGCCGTTGTTGATGATGCAATATCCCGCGCCATCTGCCAATCTTCATCCCCGACGACCTGAAAATAGAGGCTGCCCCTGACTCGTCCGACAAAATCCCAGCCCAGAGAACGGATGTGGTGAAACCAGCTGCTGCGAAAGCCTGCATCAGTCACGATAATGACCTGCTTATCTTTGCCGATGGCAGTAGCCATCTGATCGAGAAAGGCATTTTGCACGGCAGAGTTGTTCTGGTAGCGGGAGGAAATGACTTTACTCATCAGAGGAATAGCTCTGCCATCGCACAATAAGCTTGCCCGCAAAACACTGAGCTCTGATGAAGGATAACCACTCCAGTCCACGGCAATGACACAAACTGAAAGACTGTGTGTGAGTCGGGATACAAGCTGCCGGTAGACGGAGGGAATATCACTGAACATCAGGTCGCTGTTGAGGTGCCGGTCAACACGCTTAATCTTGTGCTTAACACGTGCGGGGCCTGGCAGGTATCTGCCGATGCTGGTAAGAGAAAGCGAAGCACCACGCGTCAGGGCCACGGTCATATCGAGCAGGGCATTTTTACGGTACTGATGAATGGAGTTCAGGGACTGGCTGAAAAATTTATGGCAAACTTGTGAAGCAGGCATAGAGGAGTGACCTTACTTTTTGGTGGAACACTAAGTAGATCACAACCTTCTATGCCTGTCTTTATTTATGGGGAACCCTCAGACCGCAAGGTGCCTTTTTTATACGTTACGTCATCTGTAAGCCTGATAAGCGTAGCGCGCCATTGAGGTTATTGTGCCGGATGGCGGCGCGAGCGCCTTATCCGGCCTACAAAATCGATAAAATCACCACGATGATTACGCGCAAGATTTCGCGTTGTAGCAAGGCGGCAAGCGAAGATATCCCCAGGAGCGTAGTAAACTACGTGACTGGGGTAGCTAAGCGCAGCCAACGCCGCTACGGCGCGAAAGATAAAGCGTAATCAGACTTCTTCCATACGGCCTAAAAGAGCCTGCAGACGATCCTGCCAGCCGTTCTGCTGCTCTCTCAGCGAATTGTTCTCGCGCTCAAGTTCTTCGCGGCTATGCTGTGCTGCCTGCACTTCCTGCGAAAGGCTGTTATTTTTCTCTTTCAGCTCTTCGATTTCCATCTGTAACAGGGTGATGGTATCAATCGCCTGCTGTACTTTTGCTTCCAGTTTCTCAAATACTTCTAAAGACATGGTTATACTCTCCTGACTTGCAAGGCGACGCTTCACGCATACGCGCACAATATCGCATAATCTATAGTGCCCGATTGTATGAAGCCCCGTCGCCCCTGTCCAGCAGCATCCCACGCAGATTGCGGTTTGCCACACTTTTCATACTTCTCCTGGTGACATGTCGCCTCTCCCCCTGAAGTGTTAACGCTTTGGTTAATGAAATGATTCAGCTCTCATTTTTTATGTCCGACAAAATGCGCTTCATGGCGCGATAACGCTCATTTTATTGACGAAGCACACACATTTTAATTTCGATATTTCTCGTTTTTGTTCGTTAACGATAAGTTAACAGGGCACCTACAGGGCATCGTGGACGTCAGTGACCTCCTCGCTTACCACAAACATTAAACTCTTCAGGATCCGCTTATGAGTCAAACATCAACCTTGAAAGGCCAGTGCATTGCTGAATTCCTCGGAACCGGGTTGTTGATTTTCTTCGGTGTGGGGTGTGTCGCTGCGCTAAAAGTCGCCGGAGCGTCTTTTGGACAGTGGGAAATCAGTATTATCTGGGGGTTAGGGGTGGCGATGGCTATCTACCTGACCGCCGGGGTTTCTGGCGCTCACCTGAACCCGGCTGTCACTATCGCATTATGGCTGTTTGCCTGTTTCGACAAGCGTAAGGTTGTTCCTTTTATCGTTTCACAATTTGCCGGCGCGTTTTGCGCAGCGGCGTTAGTTTACGGGCTTTATTACAATCTTTTCGCGGACTTTGAGCAGACGCACCATATCGTGCGCGGCAGTGTAGAAAGTATTGATCTGGCTGGCACTTTCTCAACGTATCCTAATCCACATATCAATTTTGTGCAGGCCTTCGCGGTTGAGATGGTGATTACCGCTATTCTGATGGGGCTTATTCTCGCGCTGACCGATGACGGCAACGGCGTACCGCGCGGTCCGCTGGCGCCGCTGCTGATTGGCTTGCTGATTGCGGTTATCGGCGCGTCGATGGGGCCGCTGACCGGCTTTGCGATGAACCCGGCGCGTGATATCGGCCCAAAAGCGTTCGCCTGGCTTGCCGGCTGGGGTAACGTCGCCTTTACCGGCGGCAAAGATATTCCTTACTTCCTGGTGCCGCTTTTTGGCCCCATCGTTGGCGCAATTCTGGGCGCGTTCGCCTATCGCAAACTGATCGGCCGCCATTTGCCGTGCGATACCTGCGCCGTGGAAGAACAGGAAACCACGACCGCTACACAACAAAAAGCTTCGCTGTAATGTGACTACGGGACAAAAATTATGACTGACAAAAAATATATCGTTGCGCTCGATCAGGGCACCACCAGCTCCCGCGCCGTCGTGATGGATCACGATGCGAATATCGTGAGCGTTTCCCAACGCGAATTTGAGCAGATCTACCCGAAGGCGGGTTGGGTAGAACATGACCCGATGGAAATCTGGGCAACGCAAAGCTCGACGCTGGTGGAAGTGCTGGCAAAAGCGGACATCCGTTCCGATCAGATTGCAGCTATCGGTATCACCAACCAGCGCGAAACGACCATCGTCTGGGAGCGGGAAACCGGTAAGCCGATTTACAACGCCATCGTCTGGCAATGTCGTCGCACCGCAGACATCTGTGAGCATTTAAAACGCGACGGCATGGAAGAGTATGTGCGCAGCACAACCGGCCTGGTGATTGACCCCTACTTCTCCGGCACCAAAGTGAAGTGGATCCTCGACCACGTCGAAGGCTCCCGCGAGCGAGCGCGTCGCGGCGAACTGCTGTTCGGCACCGTAGATACCTGGCTTATCTGGAAAATGACCCAGGGGCGCGTACACGTCACGGATTACACCAACGCCTCGCGCACCATGCTGTTCAATATCCACACGCTGGACTGGGACGACAAGATGCTGGATGCGCTGGATATTCCGCGCGCCATGCTGCCGGAGGTGAGCCGTTCTTCTGAAGTGTATGGTCAAACCAACATCGGCGGGAAAGGCGGCACGCGTATTCCTATCTCCGGTATTGCCGGCGACCAGCAGGCGGCGCTATTCGGCCAGCTGTGCGTCAAGGAAGGGATGGCGAAGAACACCTACGGCACCGGCTGCTTTATGCTGATGAACACCGGGGAGAAAGCGGTCAAGTCCGAAAACGGACTTTTGACCACCATCGCCTGCGGCCCGACCGGGGAAGTGAACTACGCACTGGAGGGCGCGGTGTTTATGGCCGGCGCGTCTATTCAGTGGCTGCGTGATGAGATGAAGCTGATCAGCGACGCGTTTGACTCCGAATATTTCCCCACCAAAGTGAAAGATACCAACGGCGTGTATGTGGTTCCGGCCTTTACCGGCCTCGGCGCACCGTACTGGGACCCGTATGCCCGCGGCGCCATCTTCGGCCTGACCCGTGGCGTCAATTCCAACCACATTATCCGCGCGACGCTGGAATCCATCGCTTATCAGACCCGCGACGTGCTGGAAGCGATGCAAGCGGACTCCGGCATTCGCCTGCACGCTCTGCGCGTGGATGGCGGCGCGGTTGCCAATAACTTCCTGATGCAGTTCCAGTCTGACATTCTCGGCACGCGCGTCGAGCGCCCGGAAGTACGCGAAGTCACCGCGCTGGGTGCGGCGTACCTGGCGGGACTGGCGGTCGGTTACTGGCAGAACCTTGATGAGCTGCAGGAAAAAGCGGTGATTGAGCGTGAATTCCGTCCCGGTATCGAAACCACCGAGCGTAACTACCGTTACAGCGGCTGGAAGAAGGCGGTCAAACGCGCGCTGGCATGGGAAGAACACGACGCGTAACGCGCCTCTGTAAGCCCGGTAAGCGCAGTGCCGCCGGGCATTTCCCGGTGCAGGGAACGTCCTGCACCCGGGTACACATCAATAATTTCCTCCCCCTCCCTGTGCTACACTGCGCGCCATTCCTTTCTGCTACGAGTTTGCTATGAGACGAGAACTTGCCATCGAATTTTCCCGCGTAACCGAAGCGGCGGCGCTGGCTGGCTATAAATGGTTGGGACGCGGTGACAAGAACGCCGCTGACGGCGCGGCGGTAAACGCCATGCGCATTATGCTTAATCAGGTCAACATTGACGGCACCATCGTGATTGGCGAAGGCGAGATCGACGAAGCACCGATGCTCTATATCGGTGAAAACGTTGGCACCGGACGCGGCGACGCGGTGGATATCGCTGTCGACCCGATCGAAGGCACGCGCATGACGGCGATGGGCCAGGCCAACGCGCTGGCGGTGCTGGCAGTCGGCGATAAAGGCTGCTTTCTCAACGCGCCGGATATGTACATGGAGAAGCTGATTGTCGGGCCGGGCGCGAAAGGCGCTATCGATCTCAACCTGTCGCTGGCGGATAACCTGCGCAATGTCGCTGCTGCGCTCGGCAAACCGCTGTGCGATCTGACCGTCACCATTCTGGCGAAACCGCGTCACGACGAGGCGATTGCCGAAATGCAGAAGCTGGGCGTACGCGTGTTCGCCATTCCGGACGGCGACGTGGCGGCGTCGATTCTGACCTGTATGCCGGACAGCGAAGTTGACGTGCTGTACGGGATCGGCGGCGCGCCGGAGGGCGTGGTCTCCGCCGCGGTGATCCGCGCGCTGGATGGCGATATGCAGGGCCGCCTGCTGGCGCGTCATAACGTTAAGGGCGATAGCGAAGAGAATCGCCGTATTGGCGAACAGGAGCTGGCGCGCTGTAAAGCGATGGGGATCGAAGCGGGCAAAGCGCTGCGTCTGGACGAGATGGCGCGCAGCGACAACGTCATTTTCTCTGCGACCGGCATCACTAAAGGCGATCTGCTGGAAGGAATTAGCCGTAAAGGCAATATCGCCACCACCGAGACGCTGTTGATTCGCGGTAAATCCCGCACCATCCGCCGTATCCAGTCGATCCACTATCTCGATCGTAAAGACCCGGACGTGCAGGCGCATATCCTGTAACGGATATGTGTTCTGTCGGCCGGATCTATCCGGCAAAGCATTTGATCAATCGAGCCTTCCGGCCCATCCGGGCTGGAAATCTTGCCGCCAGGGAACGAAGATATAGGGACGAGATCAGAACAGGAGAAAACCATGGCAGATTGGGTAACAGGCAAAGTCACGAAGGTACAGAACTGGACCGATGCCCTGTTTAGTCTGACCGTCCACGCCCCCGTTCAACCTTTTACCGCCGGTCAGTTTACCAAGCTTGGGCTGGAGATTGACGGCGAGCGCGTTCAGCGCGCTTACTCCTATGTGAATGCTCCCGACAATCCCGATCTGGAGTTTTACCTTGTCACCGTTCCCGATGGCAAACTGAGTCCGCGTCTGGCGGCGCTGAAGCCCGGCGATGAAGTGCAGGTGGTAAGCGAAGCTGCTGGTTTCTTTGTGCTGGATGAAATTCCCGACTGCGACACCCTGTGGATGCTGGCAACCGGCACCGCCATCGGCCCTTACCTGTCGATTCTGCAGTTGGGTAAAGATTTAGATCGCTTCAAAAATGTGGTGCTGGTCCATGCCGCGCGCTACGCCGCCGATTTAAGCTATCTGCCGCTGATGCAGGCGCTGCAAAACCGTTATGAAGATAAGCTGCGGATTCAGACGGTGGTCAGCCGTGAGACGGCGCCGGGTTCGCTGACCGGTCGCGTACCGGCGCTGATTGAAAACGGCGAGCTGGAAAAAGCGGTAGGGCTGCCGATGGATAAAGAGACCAGCCACGTGATGCTGTGCGGTAACCCGCAGATGGTGCGCGATACCCAGCAGTTGCTGAAAGAGACCCGGCAGATGAGCAAACATCTGCGCCGTCGACCGGGGCATATGACCGCCGAGCACTACTGGTAACGCCTTATCGCGCCAGAAGTTCGATGGCGGGCGGACAACGTGCCGGATGGCGGCTACGCCTTATCCGGCCTACGATTTACATCTGTTTGTGGTGCTGGTGAATTCTTTGCCGGATGGCGGCTGCGCCTTATCCGGCCTACAGTTTTCGCCCGTTTGTGGTGCTTGTTTATTCTTTGCCGGATGGCGGCTGCGCCTTATCCAGCCTACGATTTTCGCCCGTTTGTGGTGCTTGTTTATTCTTTGCCGGATGGCGGCTGCGCCTTATCCGGCCTACGATTTTCGCCTGTTTGCGGTGCTTGTTTATTCTTTGCCGGATGGCGGCTGCGCCTTATCCGGCGTACAGCCCGTGTAGGCCCGGTAAGCGTCAGCGCCACCGGGCGTTCAGCGCATACGGGTCAATCCGCCTTAAACTTCACGTCCTGGGTATCTTTGCCGAACTTATTCTCGCCCGGAGTACCGACAAACGCGCCCAGATCGATAATCATCATGATAAGGATCAGCGTCGGCACAAAGCGTCCTGCCGCCCACTGCCAGACGCCAGGCAGGATCGCCCAGTTGCCGGCCAGCAGCATCCACGCCACGATCATCAGCAGCGCCCACAGTCCGGAGCGCCCGCGATCGTGCAGGCGCTTTACCGTCACCGCGGCGGTCGGCCAGAGCAGACAAACCAGGCAAAATGCGGCGGTCTGTATATCGAGTAAGTTTTTACTCGCCAGCGAAAACAGAACCACCATACCGACAAGCCACAGCCCTATCCAAATCCAGAAATCACGGCGACCGATGCGCCCTTTAAATGAGAATAACCACTGCTGTAGGCTCATGTAAGTTCCTTTAAAATAGAAAGCGCCGCTAGTTTACCCTTTTGACAAGCCAGACGGTTATCGTTTTAATCGTGAGCAACCATAACGAAAGGTAAGATTGATGAAGCCAGGATGTTCACTGTTTTTAATACTGTTTTCTGCGATGACTGCCTGCGCGCCAGCGCTGTCGGCAGAGACGTTAATTGCGCCCACTGCGCCGTATCTGCTCGCCGGCGCGCCGACGTTCGATCTCTCTATCAGCCAGTTTCGCGAAAATTTTAACCAGCAGAATCCGAAGCTTCCGTTAAACGAATTCCGCGCTATCGACAGCAGCCGTGATAAAGCCAGGCTTACCCGCGCGGCCAGCAAAATTAATGAGAATCTGTACGCCTCTACCGCCCTTGAGCGCGGGACGCTGAAAATAAAGAGTATGCAGATCACCTGGCTGCCGATTCAGGGACCGGATCAGAAAGCGGCGAAAGCCAAAGCGCTGGAGTATATGGCCGGCGTGATCCGCACCGTCGCGCCGCTGCTCACCAAAGAACAGAGCCAGAAGAAGCTGCAAAAACTGCTGGCGGCGGGGAAAAACAAACGTTACTACGCCGAAACCGAAGGCGCCATTCGCTATGTCGTGGCAGATAACGGCGAAAAGGGGCTGACCTTCGCTGTTGAACCGATTAAGCTGACGTTATCGGAGAATATTGAAGGGCTTAATTAGTGATAAAAAGCAAAGCCTCTCAGGTGAAAATCTCTATACTGATTCACAGACCATGCCATCCAGCAGGGTGGCCATCTTCCTTAATTCGCTGACAAAGCGTGGAGAAATGAAATGCGACATCCTTTAGTGATGGGTAACTGGAAACTGAACGGCAGCCGCCATATGGTAAACGAGCTGGTATCGAACCTGCGTAAAGAGCTGGCGGGCGTTGCTGGCTGCGCGGTGGCTATCGCTCCGCCGGAAATGTACATCGACCTGGCGAAGCACGCTGCGGCCGGTAGCCACATTATCCTCGGCGCGCAGAACGTTGACCTGAACCTGTCCGGCGCTTTCACCGGTGAAACCTCTGCGGAAATGCTGAAAGATATCGGCGCGCAGTACATCATCATCGGCCACTCTGAGCGTCGTACTTATCACAAAGAGTCTGACGAACTGATCGCGAAAAAATTTGCCGTGCTGAAAGAGCAGGGCCTGACCCCGGTTCTGTGCATCGGTGAAACCGAAGCGGAAAACGAAGCGGGCCAGACCGAAGAAGTGTGTGCCCGTCAGATCGACGCCGTGCTGAAAACGCAGGGCGCTGCCGCCTTTGAAGGCGCGGTAATCGCTTACGAACCGGTCTGGGCGATCGGTACCGGTAAATCCGCGACCCCAGCGCAGGCGCAGGCTGTTCACAAATTCATCCGTGACCACATCGCCAAAGCGGACGCGAAAATCGCTGAACAGGTTATCATCCAGTACGGCGGCTCCGTAAACGCCTCCAACGCGGCTGAACTGTTCGCTCAGCCGGACATCGACGGCGCGCTGGTTGGCGGCGCTTCGCTGAAAGCCGATGCCTTCGCGGTAATTGTGAAAGCGGCAGAAGCAGCCAAACAGGCTTAATCGCTTGTGGCGGATGACCGCCTCATAAAATCTCAGGCCCGGTAAGCGCCAGCGCTACCGGGCTTTTTTACAAACGCCCCAGTAAACCAAACCACAAATAATCCAGCGGCACCAGCAGCAGCCAGGTTGCCACCGCCAGTGCCAGACACAGTAGCATCCCCGCCCGCGCCGGCACCTTCCCTAACGCCATCGCCACCACAATCGGCGACGCCTGATACGGCAGCAGCGGCGTGGAATAACCCAGCACCTGAATCATAATCACCGACAAGAGCGGAAAACCCGTCGCCTCAGAAAAGCTCTGCGCCAGGGTGGTGTACAGCGCCGGGACGCCGTTGGCGGTCATAATGAAGTTAAGCGCGGTGGTAATGCCGGTCAGAGCGAGGAAGCTGGTAAACGGCGCCTGCGGATCGAGCGGCATGACGTGCAGCAACGCCTCACCGGCCGCATCGCCAATCCCGGTCTGCGTGACGACGATCGCCAGGCCAAGAATGCCCGCGACGTACAGGCAGGTTCGAAAATTCACGCCCGAGGCAAACTCGTCTCCGCTGATAAAACCGATACGCGGCAGCAGGGTGATGACCGCCGCCGCCAGCCCGCTCCATGCCGGACCAATCCCGTGCCAGCTCTCGCTCACCCACATCGTCAGCACCACCGCCAGCATCCACGCCAGCCGCTTTTCGGCGCGGCTCATCGGCTCCGGCGGCGTTAAATCACGCGGCGCGTGGGGCTTGCCGGGAAACAACCAGCACACCAGCACGATCAGCAGCGCGCCTTTCAGCCAGCCCAGCACCGGCGTATGCAGTAGCAGATAGGGTAAATAGTTAAGATGGATGCCGTAAGAGCCTTCCGCCGCCCCGCTCATCACCAGATTCGGCACGTTGGCGGGGAGGATCGTCGCTGAAAGCTGAAAAGTGCCGAAGCCGACGGCCAGCGCCAGGCCGTACCACGCGCGGGTACCCTCCATAATCCCGGCACGCTTCGCCATCGCCGCAACAATCGGCATCAACAGCGCGATACGCCCCATATTAGAAGGCATGACGAAGGCCAGCGCGTAGCTCAGAAGCACCACGCTGGAGACCATCAGCGGCCAGGAGTCGGTCAGCCGCGCCGAAAGCGCCCTTGCCGCCCGGTCCGCCAGCCCCGTCTTGCGGATCGCCACGCCGAGCACAAAACCGCTGAACACCAGCCAGAACGCCGATGAGGCAAAGCCGCCAAAGATAACCTCCGGCGGGGCGATCTTCGCCATCATCGCCACGGTAAAGAACAGTAGCGCGGTGATAAACTCCGGCAACAGCGAGGTCGCCCAGAGCAGAATGGTGATGCCCACCACTAACGAAGGAATAAACAGCGGATGCGAAAGCCAGAGCGACATGCCTGTCTCCTGTTGTTTTTTTCAACAAGAATACGGGGACAGGCAGGTCGAGTAAACGCCAGATTCGCCGGGGTTACAGTTAGCGTTTACTCTGAGATATATTTAAAATTCTTTGGCTTTCGTTGTTTTCGAAGCTCTTCAGGGGATATTTCATTGCCTTGTTGATCATAATAATGCGTCACCGGCGTACCGTACGGGTCAGCCGTAACGACCTCTTCATTGTTGTCATGATAGGTTTTCGCAAGACGAAACGTATTGCTGAACAGGGCGCCATTGAAATAAGAACGCTCGCTAAAACGGTTGTCTTTAGTCTTAATTAATTGCCCACTAATTACGCCCTGGTCATCCCAACTGGTACTTTCTATTTTCCGGTTGTTATGTTGCAGAACGATTGATGAAAGGAAACCCGATTTGTGCCACCAGTACTCTTTTCCGCATACCGCGATGCCATTTGAAGAGGTCGTACACCAATCGTTCTGACGCATTAAATTACCCGAGCCGGAATGAAAGGTGGTTTGTTCTTTCAGGCCTGGCTTTAGCACATGTGAATCGGCAGACAGACGCATTCGCACCGGTTTACGCGCGTAATCATCACTGGAAGAGTAATCGTAATGGGTTTCTTCCGCCGGATAATATTTCCCGTCCCAACGCGCATAAGAAAACAGCTTCCCGTTATGGTTAAACTTATACTCCGCGCCAGCCTTTTCACCGTCCTGCCAGTGAGTTAACGTAGCAAGAACGCCGTCTTCATGCCAGGTGCGCCATTCTCCGTCTTTCAGGGACGCCGCCTGTTTCGCGGCCCGTCGGTCGCACGCGTCCTGGTCTGTCAGGTTTTTACATAAGTCGCCGCCAGCCGGTGATACGATCTTCCAGTGGCCAAGTTCATAGCGTTGACCACTGTCTTTATGATACACCTCTTCCTTCAACAGCTGACCATACTGATAAATGGCGTATCGCTTTAATTTGCCGTTAGCAAACCATTCGCTGATTTCCCCATTCACTACCCCCTGCCGGTACTGTTTGCTGATAACGTTTTGCCCTTCCAGGGTCGTCTCCCGCAGTTCCCCATCCAGTAGCCCGTTACGATATTGCGCATAACGCGGCTGCGTGGTCATATTCTCTTGCCACCTGCCTTCTTTATGACCGTTAAGATAGTGGCCTTCTTCTTCAAGCTGCCAGGCGGATTCATGACCCCATTGTCGGCTCTTCCGCTGCCATAATCCGTTCAACGTTCTGTTTTGCCAGGTTTCTACCGCAATAATCTCCCCGGTATCAGAGAAGGTTTGCCACACGCCGTCCTTCTCGTCTTCATGGTATCGCCCCTCCTTGCGCAACCCCTCATAATTGTATTCTTGCCAGAGTCCTTCACGCAGTCCGTTGCGGTACGTCCCTTTTTCCAGTAATCGCCCCTCTTCCGCGTTGAAATGGGTCCATTCGCCGTCAAATTCGTTGTTATGATATTGCCCTGTCAAGCCTGGATTTAACTGGCATCCTTGCAGTCCAAAAAAAGTAAATGGCCCCTCCCGGCAGTACTCATTGGCCGCCGCTACGTTCTGGTAATAAAGTCCGGTAATAGCAAAGCCAGCATCATCATTTCCGCATGTGCCCTGACGCAGAATATCCATGGTTAACGTATAGCGTATGTTTTCCCCTTTCTCGCTTGTTCGTTCGATAAACTTGTCAGGAAAAATAAGGGAATAGCCGCTTGCATCGTCCAGTTTTTCTACATCATCGCCCAGCTCATCAAAATAACGCAGGAACTCGTGCCGATAATTATCCGGCGCGTTGAGCACTTCAGTAAAAAGCGGATCGGGTAAATCCTGCGGGAATGCTTTGATCAAATATTGCTGCGGCAGCAGACGGCCGATCGCCTTGCGGGCGCTGGCGACGGTAAAGGTGTCCAGCGACGCCGCCACTTTTTCCAGTTGTGGCGTAAAACGCGTGAGCGGCAGCGCTTGATCCGCATCGGCTCCCCATGCTCTGAGGTGAGGTTTCCCGGCCTTGTCGCGATACATAACCACAACTTCATCCTGGCCGCCCAGGTCCAGATCCTGAAAAAAGACGGCAACAACAGAGACATTCCCGAGTTCGTACTGCCGGTTTTCAATTAACTCATAATCGGAAATTGTCCGCTCCTCTGTCTCTTCAGGAGAGTCGAACCAGGCTGTCACAATATCATTTTTCTGATAAAACGAGAGAGTTTGTCCATCATGAGTGGCAAAAGGTCCATGTACCAGCCTGCCTTTATCCGCAGCGTTGACCGTCGACACCGCGAGCAGTGACGATAACATCCAGTGACGTATACGCATTTTCATTTTATTTGCTTCCCTGCCCCTCAGGCTGGAGCGTAAACACGCCGCCAACCGTTTTTAAGGTCATTATCGATTTATCAGGCACTTTTCCGTGTGCTATTTCCAGATACTCATCAGAGAGCGGCGCTTTAATCGCAACCGGCTTTTGTGCGGAGAGTTGGTTAATGATGTTATTACCGGTGATGCCCTCGGCAATAATTTTCCCCTGCCAGCTGGCTGGAATGACCGTTATGATTTCGCCATCTGCCGAGAAAATATCGCCTTTGGCCAGCACGGTTCCAAAATGGATTTTTCCGTTGCCGGTTTGCAGGTTATTACTGAAGGTTTCGCAGGCCAGCGCATGGATATTTTGCGTGCCGGTGGTCTGTCGGATGTGAATCGTTTCAGATAGCGAGTTAAGCGTTAAGTCACCTTTGACCAGGTCTAACGTCAGCGGCCCTTCTGAGTTTTTATCGGTGAGATTACCGCTTCGTAACTTCACTGACACGGGGACTTTCATGGCTTCAGTCAAAATTTCGCCCTTCATGACATCAAGCGAAACAGAACCGCTGAGGGCATTTTGCGCGTTGACCTTACCATCAACCACGTTTACGCGAATATTATTTTTCGTGCCTTTAAGGTAGATGTCAGTCAGCGTGCCGTTAATCTCGTACTGACCCGTGGCGGGAAGGCTGAGCGCCGCCGTGACGCCCTTTACCTTTTGCAGGTCAATATCGGCAGGCGCTGGCAACGTAAGCGTTGCGTTTTGACCATCAGGCGACCATTGCGGTTCGTCTGAAGAAATATCGCCGGTAATCTTGCGGGTGGTAAGCGACGCCTCACGTGCGATATTTACCTTTTGCATATCCAGGGAAACCTGCGGCTTACCATCATCCCGCGTGACGATTAACAGCGCGCCGCGGGCAATATTGACCGTCAGCGTTCCGTTCTCTGGCAGCGGCCAGTCATAGGTTTTCGCATTAAGCGGAATAGCGATAAATCCCAGCAGAAAAGCCAGGGCTTTCAGTCCCGGGACGACGTCCTTGTGAATAAACATAGAAACTCCGTTCTGATGATCTTTATTTTGCGGCGCTTTACCTGCGCAGAACGAATAACGTTATCATGCCGGACGGCCAAATAACGAGCATCAATTCTTTCGTTTTATCCTAATTTAACAGCGCGCAGCTATGATCCTGAATTTCTTCCGCCGACGCGCGATTTAAGGTCAACAGATTGCGCCGGGTCGCCAGCAGCACAAAAGAATTATCGCTCTGACGGGCCATCGCCAGCGCGTAGCTCCCCATATGCTGGCGCGCCTCCGGCACCTCCTCCGCCAGCATCATAAACGGGCTGCGCTGCATCAGTTCGCTCTCCGTGACGCGGCGCGCCAGGTACTCATGCCCGCGTAACCCGCCCGGTAGCGGTAACCAGCGGGAGCTGACTTTCGCCAGGCTGGCGTCCAGCTGCGCCCGCACATCAGGGCGAAGGCAGGAAATATGGATGTGGAAATGGTCCTGCGTCCGTCCGCTACGAGAATTGATCGCCAGAGAAACGGCGCTGTCCGGAATATCCTTGCCGTACTTCTGGCTCATAAAATCGCGAGCCTGCCAGGCCAGCCAGAAGAAGTTGGGAGTGGGCTGCTCGAGCAGCAAAGGGCTTTCAGTGCCATTAATGCGATAAGTTGGCATCAACAGATATTGCAGCGGGCCGTTGCGGTCTTTAAACACCACGTAGCCAGCAGCGGGCTTTACCTCAGCACACGGCGCGGGATCGTTATGCTGCAACTGGTTGGGTAAGCACTGCCCGAAAACGATGTTCCTTAATGCGTCAGGGTTACGCATAAATTTCCAGTACCCCGTCCCCGCAGCAACAGTAATCACCAGCAATGCCAGCAGCCCAAAAGCGATTTTTTTCATGATGCGTTCCCTGTCTCTACACGACCCGCAAGAGTAACGCAAAATGATGACAATTAAAAAAGCCCGGCGGCAATTGCCCCGGGCCAGTGATAAATACGTTGATTAACGTTTACTGATCTGGTCGAACGTGCCGCCGTTAGAGAAATGTTCTTTCTGCGCTTTCGTCCAGCCGCCAAACACATCGTCAATGGTGAACAGCTTCAGCTTCGGAAACGCGTTCTCATATTTCTTCGCCACGTCGGCATCGCGCGGGCGGTAGTAATTTTTTGCCGCGATCTCCTGGCCTTCCGGCGAGTAGAGATACTTCAGATAGGCTTCGGCAACCGCTTTCGTCCCTTTCTTGTCCACGACTTTATCGACGACAGAGACGGTTGGCTCTGCGAGAATGGATTCGCTCGGGGTGACGATATCGAACTTATCTTTGCCCAGTTCGTTCGTCGCCAGCAGCGCTTCGTTCTCCCATGCGATCAGCACGTCGCCAATCCCACGTTCGACGAAGGTGTTGGTCGAACCGCGCGCGCCGGAGTCCAGCACTTCGACGTTTTTGTATAACGCCTTAACGAAATCCTGCGCTTTCGCTTGATCGTTGTTGTTATGGTGCAGCGCGTAGCCCCACGCCGCCAGATAGTTCCAGCGCGCGCCGCCGGAGCTTTTCGGGTTCGGCGTAATCACCGAAATGCCCGGTTTGATCAGATCGTTCCAGTCGTGAATTTGCTTAGGGTTACCTTTGCGTACCAAGAAGACAATGGTGGACGTATACGGCGCGGAGTTGTCCGGCAGGCGTTTAATCCAGTTTTTATCAATGCGGCCACGTTCGGCAATGGCGTCGACGTCGTAAGCCAGCGCCAGCGTAACCACATCCGCTTCAATACCGTTGATAACGGAAGTGGCCTGTTTGCCGGAGCCGCCATGCGACTGACGAATCACCACGTTATCGCCCGTCTCTTGTTTCCAGTGCGCGCTAAACGCTTTGTTGTACTGCTCGTACAGCTCGCGCGTCGGATCGTAAGAGACGTTAAGTAACTGAATATCCTTTGCCAGAACGCTGGATGATGCCAGCAACAATGTTAACCCTACGCCCCATTTGTTCATCGCCCAACTCTCTTTTGTTGTGTTGTGATGAGCAAAGCGTGCCAGAAAGGAAATCAAACATTAAAGAATAAAAAAAGATTGGCTATAACTTGGGGGAATATATGAAGAGCTTATGCCGGATAGCGGCTGACGCCTTATCCGGCCTATAGATCGCAAAGATTTGTAGGCCGGATAAGCGTAGCGCCATCAGGCGCAGCGAAGAATTAGTACAGTTTCTTCGCGCAGTCCAGCCAGTCACCTTTGAACGGACGCTTCATGTTTTCAATCGCGTCGATAATGTCATGGTGAACCAGTTTTTCGTTCTGAATACCGACGCAGCGACCGCCAAAGCCTTCAAGCAGCAGTTCAATCGCGTAAGCGCCCATACGGGAAGCGAGAATACGGTCGTAAGGCACCGGGGAACCACCGCGCTGAATGTGGCCCAGTACGGTCGCACGGGTTTCACGGGCGGTTTCTTTCTCGATGTAATGCGCCAGCTCATCAACGTCGCACATGTGCTCGGTAATGGCGACGATGGCGTGTTTTTTACCCTTCGCGATACCGGCTTTGATCTCAGCAACCAGATCGTCACGGCTGAATTCCACTTCCGGCACCACCACGAACTCACAGCCGCCGGCGATGGCAGCCGCAAGGGTCAGATCGCCGCAGTAACGACCCATCACTTCAACGATAGAAATACGCTGGTGTGAAGAAGAGGTGTCGCGCAGACGGTCGATTGCTTCCACAACGGTGCCCAACGCGGTGAAGTAACCGATGGTATAGTCGGTCCCTTTGATGTCGTTATCGATGGTGCCCGGCAGGCCGATGCACGGGAAACCCATTTCGGTCAGGCGCTTCGCCCCCATATAGGAACCGTCGCCGCCGATAACCACCAGAGCGTCAATGCCGCGTTTTTTCAGGTTTTCGATAGCCACGGCGCGGATGTTTTCATCACGGAATTCCGGGAAGCGGGCTGACCCCAGGAACGTGCCGCCACGGTTGATCATGTCGGACACGCTGTAACGGTCAAGCTGCACCATACGGTCTTCATACAGACCCAGGTAGCCATCATAAATTCCCATGACTTCCAGTCCTTCCGTCAGCGCTGCGCGCACCACGCCACGGATTGCTGCGTTCATGCCCGGCGCATCACCGCCGCTTGTCAACACACCGATTTTTTTAATCATGACTACCTCTGAACTGTGGAATGCAAAATGAAATCTGTTGCCGGAAGTCGATTCTGCACATCGAAACGATCCAACGAATATGCAGATAGTATAACAATCGCTCCCTGCTGAATTGATTCAGGTCAGGCCAAATGGCGGTAATTTATACACAAAATGCGGGTCTGGCTCACTTTTTTACTCACGCTTACGAAAGCTCAAACCGTTTGTCTTCCTTAGGGACAACGGAACACGGATCCTGATGGATAATCACATCCGAACCCGGGAAACGCCGCAGGATCGCCTGCTCCACCTGTTCAGCCACCAGATGCGCCTGAACGAGCGGCAGATTATCTTCCATTTCCAAATGAATCTGTATAAAGCGGGTCGGCCCTGACTGCCGCGTTCTGAGATCGTGAGCGCCGCTAACGCCCGGCCATGAGGTCACGATTTCAATGATTTCCTGACGTTCTGCATCGGGTAAGGCGCGATCCAGCAACGACTGCACTGCATCATAGCCCATGCGCAACGCGCTATACAAAATATAGACGCCGATGCCCAGCGCAAACAGCGCATCCGCCCGATGCCAGCCGTACCAGGCAAGCCCGAGCGCAACCAGAATAGCGCCGTTCATCATAACATCAGACTGATAATGAAGCATATCCGCCCGCACCGCCTGGCTTTGTGTCCGTTTTACCACCCAGCGCTGAAACGTGACCAGCACAATCGTCGATATCAGGGCGATAATCGTTACCACTACGCCCACGCCGGGATCGTTCATCGGCGTAGGGGTGATTAAATGCTGGATGCCGGTTAAAAACAGAAACAGCGCCGAGCCGGAAATAAACATGCTTTGCGCCAGCGCCGCCAGTGACTCCGCCTTCCCGTGACCAAAAGTATGCTCATCATCCGCCGGTTGCAGCGAGTAGCGCACCACCAGCAGATTGGTCAGCGAGGCGGCAATATCCACCAGCGAGTCGACCAGCGCAGCCAGAATGCTTACCGAACCGGTGTACCACCACGCAAAAATTTTGATCAAAAGTAACAGCGACGCCATCACCGTCGCAGCGATAGCCGCCCGGCTGACCAGCCGTCCATAAGTTTGATTCATAAACGCTCCTGCTATTATCTGGCCGTAGTATAACTCATAGCGACAGCGGGCAGAAAATCATGCCGGATAAGAAAAAATGTTAAATAAATGCTGTTAAGGCGAGAGTGGATGATATGCATTTACTTTTCACAGGAGACGTAACGTATATCATTATAAATAATTTATCCCATCATCACATATATCATTTAATATAAATTAAAATAGATTACCCTCATAATTTAAAAATCTATGCCTGCGCCGTCATTTATTTATAAACTTTATTGCGCCGCCATTTTTTAATGTTTATATTCATTTACGCAGAAGCGGTTTACTGCAATAAATAATTTAAATCAATATAAAGGACTAAATAATGAAACATGGTATATATGTTGCGATGACACTCGCCCTTCTTTCAGGCTGTGCGTCGGCTTCAACGGAAAGCATGAGCTGCCCGGCGCCGGAATCCATCAGCTATGAGAACCATATTTATACTTCTCCCGTGACGCTTTCCGGATGGGAAGGAAGCTGGAATTCACAGGCGCACCGCCAGCAGGATATTAAGCGCTTTGTCACTGCGCTTTATTTTGCAAAAACAGGCGTTACCGAAGGGGTATTAGTGAACTGCACCTATGAACTGGCCAATGGTCAGGAAATTGACTTAACGTACAGCCGTAAAGGAGAAGAGGACATACTCAGCAATTTAATTGTTTCAATTGATGGGAATACAAACTGGTATCCAGAATCGGCATCAAAAAGCGAACGTTTTTATGATTGTGATAAATCGGCGGACGCCTGTAGCTTTACTCCGCTGAGGACCGTTTACAATTAATTTTTCTGTCCGCCTGTCGGCGCTTTTCCTGGTAAGGTCCGTTTTATGGACAAAAAAAACCCCCACATCATGTGGGGGAAGACAGGGATGGTGTCTATGGCAAGGAAAACAGGGTTTGTTACTGGGAACGTGAGTTGCTACTACTCAATAACCTCAACGATGAACTTTTGTGCCATTGCGTCACGTCGCGCAACTGCTCCATACGTTGTTGATGCTTCTCATTTAAAACCGCTTGCTGCTCGGGCGTTAACAGGTGATACATCTGGTTGCGGACCTTAGCCATTTCGACCTGTCTGGCAACCTGTGCCTGCGCCATCTTTTCTGCCTGAGCGCGTACAGCGTTTTCATCAAATTTTTCTGCAGTGACAAGACGATGCATCGTCTCCATTTCGCTAACATTAACAGGAGGCTGTTCGTGCCGGGCCTGTTGCATCAGATCTCGCATCTGTTGACGTTGATGTTCGGTTAAACTTATGCCGTCAAACATATGGCTTTGTACAGTGCGCGGCGCCGAAGGTTCACTCGGGTGCCAGTTATCGCCTGTATCGACTTCAGCAGCATGGCTTAATGAACTGAATGCCAGCGTTGAGGCCATGACGGCAGCGGTAACTTTGCGCATCACTTGCTCCCAAAATCTTTTCTGTCGCGATTCAACGAGAGACAGTCTACGATTCAGGCTGCAAACATGCGTCAGGGGGTGTAAAACAACGTAAAGTCATGGATTAGCGGCGCTTGATGTCGTAATTTCTGCCTCGGAGGTACGTAAACAATGAATAAAATCCTGTTAGTTGATGATGACCGAGAGTTGACATCCCTTTTAAAGGAACTGCTGGAAATGGAAGGCTTCAACGTGCTGGTTGCCCATGACGGGGAACAGGCGCTGGAGCTTCTGGACGACAGCATCGATTTACTTTTGCTTGATGTCATGATGCCGAAGAAAAACGGCATTGATACCCTGAAAGCGCTTCGCCAGACACACCAGACCCCCGTTATTATGCTGACCGCCCGCGGCAGCGAACTGGATCGCGTGCTTGGGCTTGAACTGGGCGCAGATGACTATTTACCGAAGCCGTTTAACGATCGCGAACTGGTGGCGCGTATCCGCGCGATCCTCCGCCGCTCGCACTGGAGCGAACAGCAGCAGAGCAGCGATAACAGCTCGCCGACGCTGGAAGTGGACGCGCTCAGCCTCAATCCGGGGCGTCAGGAAGCCAGCTTTGACGGGCAGACGCTGGAGCTCACCGGCACCGAGTTCACGCTGCTTTATTTGCTGGCGCAGCATCTCGGTCAGGTGGTATCGCGTGAACATCTCAGCCAGGAAGTGCTGGGCAAACGTCTGACGCCTTTTGACCGCGCCATCGATATGCATATCTCGAACCTGCGTCGCAAACTGCCGGAGCGCAAAGATGGCCACCCGTGGTTTAAAACTCTGCGTGGTCGCGGCTATCTGATGGTTTCCGCTTCATGATAGGTAGCTTAACCGCGCGCATCTTCGCCATCTTCTGGTTAACGCTGGCGCTGGTGCTGATGCTGGTGTTGATGTTGCCCAAGCTCGACTCGCGTCAAATGACCGAGCTGCTGGACAGCGAACAGCGCCAGGGGTTGATGATAGAGCAACACGTCGAGGCTGAACTCGCGAACGATCCGCCAAACGATTTAATGTGGTGGCGTCGCCTGTTCCGCGCGATTGACAAGTGGGCGCCGCCTGGACAGCGGCTATTGCTTGTGACCACTGAAGGACGCGTGATCGGCGCTGAACGCAGCGAAATGCAGATCATCCGTAACTTCATTGGTCAGGCGGATAACGCCGATCATCCGCAGAAGAAAAAGTACGGTCGCGTAGAAATGGTTGGCCCGTTCTCCGTCAGGGACGGAGAAGATAATTACCAGCTTTACCTGATTCGACCGGCCAGCAGTTCCCAATCCGATTTTATTAACCTGCTGTTTGACCGCCCGCTATTGTTGTTAATCGTCACGATGCTGGTCAGCTCCCCGCTGCTGTTGTGGCTGGCCTGGAGCCTGGCGAAACCGGCGCGTAAGCTGAAAAACGCCGCCGACGAGGTGGCCCAGGGCAACCTGCGTCAGCATCCGGAACTGGAGGCTGGCCCGCAGGAATTTCTTGCCGCAGGCGCCAGTTTTAACCAGATGGTGACCGCGCTGGAGCGCATGATGACCACCCAACAGCGTCTGCTGTCGGATATCTCGCATGAACTGAGAACGCCGTTGACCCGCTTACAGCTGGGCACCGCGCTGCTGCGCCGCCGCAGCGGCGAGAGCAAAGAGCTTGAGCGTATCGAAACCGAAGCGCAGCGTCTGGACAGCATGATCAACGACCTGTTGGTGATGTCGCGCAATCAGCAGAAAAACGCGCTGGTCAGCGAAACGATGAAAGCCAACCAGCTGTGGGGCGAAGTACTGGACAACGCCGCCTTTGAAGCCGAACAGATGGGCAAATCGCTGACGGTGAACTTCCCGCCGGGGCCGTGGCCGCTGTACGGCAACCCGAACGCGCTGGAAAGCGCGCTGGAAAATATCGTCCGCAACGCGCTGCGCTATTCGCATACGCAGATAGAAGTTGGCTTCGCGGTGGATAAAGACGGGATTACCATCACCGTGGATGACGATGGTCCGGGCGTGAGTCCCGAGGACCGCGAGCAGATCTTCCGCCCGTTTTACCGAACGGATGAAGCGCGCGATCGCGAATCCGGCGGCACCGGGCTGGGGCTGGCGATTGTCGAAACCGCCATCCAGCAGCATCGTGGTTGGGTAAAGGCGGAAGACAGCCCGCTGGGCGGATTGCGGCTGGTGATCTGGTTACCGCTGTATAAGCGTTCGTAATAACGCTGAGTTGCCGGATGGCGGCGTAAACGCCTTATCCGGCCTACAACCGTAGCCCCGCTAAGCGTACCGCCCACAGGCCTGATAAGCACAGCGCCATCAGGTAAATTAGCGCCGGATGGCGGCGTTCCGCCTTATCCGGCCTACAATCGCAGCCCCGCTAAGCGCGCCATCCGTAGGCCTGATAAGCGCAGCGCCATCAGGCAAATTAGCGCCGGATGGCGGCGTTCCGCCTTATCCGGCCTACAACCGCAACCCTATTAAGCGCACCGCCCGTAGGCCTGATAAGCGTAGCGCCATCAGGCAAATAGCGCCGGATGGCGGCGTTCCGCCTTATCCGGCCTACAACCGCAACCCCGTTAAGCGCACCGCCCACAGGCCTGATAAGCGCAGCGCCATCAGGCAAATAGCACCGGATGGCGGCCGGGTGATATTTCTCCCTTGCCTGCTCCGTCAGCCGCGCAGACGCCGCGACTGATCTTCGATTTTGCCGCTCAGACGGCGCTTCTGCATCGTTCTGGTCCAGCTTTTCGACAACCCGGCCGCCGACAGCAAACGGTGATACTGCTCATCATCAAACGGCATATGCCAGGCTATCGCAATCGCTTCCTGTACCGATACATCGCTGACGCGTGAAATCAGCTCCAGCGGCGCGTCGGTCGACACTTTCCCTGGCGCAATCACGCTGCACAACCAGCCGGTTTTACCGCTGTTTTGCATCTGGCTTGCCATATCGCTGATGCCGAAATGGAAGTTAAGCTTATGACACGGCGAACGCGGCTGCGTCACCTGAATCAGCGCCTCGCCCCAGCGCAGGATATCACCGATAAAGACATTCTCCTCGGTCAGCCCTTCCGTCGACAGGTTTTCGCCAAAAGCGGGCGCCGCGAACCGATCCGCCAGTCCGGGGAATTCACGCGCCCAGTACGCATAATGTTCGCGCGGGTAGTGGCACAGCGCGCGATCCGGCCCGCCGTGGATTTTCTTCTCCGCCTGCTGGTCGCCTTCCAGACCGCGCTCCGTCAGCATCAGCTCGCCATCGACCTGAATTTTGGCAATCGCGCTGGGACGGTTTCCCGCATAGTCCTGAATCCTGCCGGTAAATACCTCTACTGGATAGCGCATCTGTTCCCTCTCCCCGATAATTTGCCTTATTTAACCACAATTATTTTACTTCAGGTGCGCAAAATGAGAGCGCGATTCACATGATGCCGAAGGATACATGCTATCAATGAAGGTGTTTTTGAAACGCCATTTCATAATAAGGAGTCGACAACGTGACAGATCAAACGCAGTTTGCTGGCGTCTGGTGCCCCTCCATTACGCCGATGGATCATAACGGACAGATCGATCTCGCGGGGCTGAAGCAGCATCTTCAACGCCTGACCGAGGCGAAGATCGACGTGATTTTACTGATGGGCAGTATCGGGGAGTTCGCCTCCTTCTCTGTTGAAGAGCGGCTGTTGTTGATTCGCGAAGCGCGCGCCATGAGCACGCTGAAGATGGTTGCCAACGTCTCCGCCACCTGTTTGCAGGATGTGCTGCTGATGGCGCAGGAAGCGTATCGCTCCGGTTACGACGCGGTGATGGTACTGCCGCCCTATTATTACGGCCAGATGGCAAAACAGCTGTTGAGCTACTTCCGCCGGTTGGGGCAACAGCTTGACGGTAAATGGTTCGCCTATAACTTTCCGGCGCGCACCGGCTGCGATTTAACGCCGGAGCTGATCGCCACTCTCGCCGCCGAATTCCCGAATTTCGCTGGCATTAAAGATACCGTCGACTGCCAGTCGCATACCCGTAGCATGATTCAAGCGACCCGCGCGGTACGTGACGATTTCGCCGTGCTCTCCGGCTATGACGAGTATTACATTCCCAACCTGCTGGCGGGCGGCGCGGGGATTATCTCCGGGCTGAACAACGTTATGCCGGAGCTGTTTGTCAGCGCCCGTGAGGCGTTCCGGGCGGGCGATCTCGCCGCGTTACAGGAGATTCAGCAGAAGATCGGCGTCTATATGGCGATTTACGCCATCGGCGAGGATTTTGTCACCACCATCAAAACGGTGGTGTCGCGGAAGTTTGGCTACTGCACCGGCGTATCGCGCAATGCGGGCGGTGAACTGAATGAACAACAGTGCCGGACCATCGACGAGGTATTTGGCCGCTAAATGAAAATAGCCCGGCTTACCGGGCTTAAACAGGCCATTGCAGGCCGGATTGCGCTCGCGCCATCCGGCTAATTGACTTATTTTTTAGCCGCGAAACGGGCTGCTGCTTCGTCCCAGTTCACCACGTTCCAGAACTCTTTGATGTAGTCCGGACGACGGTTCTGGAATTTCAGGTAGTAAGCGTGTTCCCACACGTCCAGGCCGAGGATCGGGAAGCCGGATGCGCCAGAGATCGCTTCGCCCATCAGCGGGGAGTCCTGGTTGGCGGTAGAAACTACGGCTAGTTTATCACCTTTCAGCACCAGCCATGCCCAGCCGGAGCCGAAACGGGTTGCTGCGGCTTTCTCGAACTCTTCTTTAAATTTCTCAACGGAACCGAAATCGCGTTCGATAGCGGCCTTCAGATCGCCCTGCAGAGTCGTGCCTTTTTTCAGGCCTTTCCAGAACAGGCTGTGGTTAGCGTGGCCGCCCGCGTTATTGCGCAGGACGGTTTTCTTGTCGGCAGGCACCTGATCCAGCTTCGTAATCAGCTCTTCCACCGGCAGAGAGGCGAATTCCGGCAGGCTTTCCAGCGCTGCATTGGCGTTGTTTACATAAGTCTGATGGTGTTTAGTGTGGTGGATTTCCATCGTCTGCTTATCGAAGTGCGGTTCCAGGGCATCGTAAGCGTACGGCAGGGATGGCAGTGTATAACTCATAATCATCTCCATTATTATCGAGCGGCTGGTTGTTAATGCCGCGTAAGCAGTTGGTTCATTATAGTTAATTAAATGATATTGAAAATGATTATCAATGCCGTAGTTTTTGTGTGGTTATATTTTTGCCGCCCTTTTTTCGTTATGTGAGCCAAATCACCCACTTAACGATCTGATTGCCATCAACACCGCCACCGCGGCAATTGTCAAAAGGTTAATCATCTGCGCAATTTTTAAACTCATTACGTCGGAGGGGTAATACCGGCGATAAAAACAATGAGGATGACGTGATGAGTAACGCGATTACGATGGGTATTTTTTGGCATTTGATAGGCGCGGCCAGTGCAGCCTGTTTCTATGCTCCGTTCAAACAGGTCAAACAATGGTCATGGGAAACGATGTGGTCGGTTGGCGGGATTGTGTCGTGGCTGATCCTGCCGTGGGCCATCAGCGCCATGCTGTTACCGGACTTCTGGGGCTATTACAGTTCTTTCAACCTCTCAACCCTGCTCCCTGTCTTCCTGTTCGGCGCGATGTGGGGCATCGGCAACATTAACTATGGCCTGACCATGCGCTATCTCGGCATGTCGATGGGCATTGGCATCGCCATCGGCATTACGCTGATTGTCGGTACGCTAATGACGCCGATCATCAACGGCAATTTTGACGTGCTGATCAATACCGAAGGCGGACGAATGACCCTGCTGGGCGTGCTGGTCGCGCTGATTGGCGTCGGCATCGTCACCCGCGCGGGACAGCTCAAAGAGCGCAAAATGGGCATCAGGGCCGAAGAATTTAACCTGAAAAAAGGTCTGCTGCTGGCGGTAATGTGCGGCATCTTCTCCGCGGGTATGTCGTTTGCGATGAACGCCGCAAAACCGATGCACGAAGCGGCGGCCGCGCTGGGCGTCGACCCGCTGTACGTCGCGTTGCCAAGCTACGTGGTTATTATGGGCGGCGGCGCGCTGATTAACCTCGGCTTCTGCTTTATCCGTCTGGCAAAAGTGAAGAACCTGTCGATAAAAGCCGACTTCTCGCTGGCAAAACCGCTGATTATCTCCAACGTGCTGCTCTCCGCGCTGGGCGGCCTGATGTGGTATCTCCAGTTCTTCTTCTACGCCTGGGGCCATGCGCGCATTCCGGCGCAGTATGATTACATCAGCTGGATGCTGCACATGAGCTTCTATGTGCTGTGCGGCGGCATCGTCGGTCTGGTGCTGAAAGAGTGGAAAAACGCCGGTCGCCGTCCCGTCAGCGTGCTGAGCCTGGGCTGCGTGGTGATTATCATCGCCGCCAATATCGTCGGCCTCGGTATGGCAAGCTAATTGCTCTGATGACTGAGATGACGCCACTGACTGGGCGTCATCCCGGTTTCCCTGGTGAACACCACGGAAAAGTAATTACTGTCCTCAAAACCGCACTGCATGGAAATTTCACTGATCATCAGCCGACTGTGCTGCAGTAAATACTGCGCATGACAGATACGCACCTGCCGCTGATACTGGTTGATAGTCATGCCGGTCTGATTGCGGAACTGCTGTCGCAATACGCGTTCGCTGCACCCTTCCCGATCGCAAAATTTATCCAGCGCAAAGGCGCGCTCAAGGCTGCCTGCCAGCGCGGTGATCAGTTTATCAAGCAGCGTTTCGCTGGAGGTCGCCGGCAGGTTGTCTGTGGCGTAGCGATAGCGCTTCAGCGTCAACGCCAGTTGGGCGAAAAGCAGTTCCGCCATGTCGTTGGCGAGCGGCTCGCGCTGGTTGCTTTCATGCTCCAGTTGGCCGATCACCTGCCGCGCCTGGGCCATGCCGGTGCTGCCGAGCCGCCAGTGCGCCTGCCTTGTCGCGCCGTTAAAGCCCGGTATTACCGCCTTCCAGTCAACGTTGAGCTTCAGGCGTTCCGGGCAGTAAATAATGTTCTGCAAAACCAGATCGTTAACGGAGGTGTAGGAGTGTTTATCTTCGGCGCGAATGTAAAACAGATCGCCGCGGGTAATACGGTAGGGGCGATCGTTCAGCACATGCAGTCCGTTACCCCGCCAGACCATCACCAGTTCACAAAACTCATGCGTATGTTCCGCAAACACGTTTTGCGGATAGCGATCGGCGACGGCGACGGCCTGTTCGTCACCGGCAAAGAAATCTTTTTTTAACAGGACCAGCTGATTCGCCACCACGTTACCTCAACCTGAATATCTGCCGGATGGCGCTACGCTTATCCGGCCTACAGAACGCCATCCGGCATTCAAGGGAGTGATTATCAGCAAACTGGCGGCAAAAAACGGTGATAGCTTTCGCGTTACTGGAGCAACGCATCGCGCCCCTGACGGATATCGCGCGGGGACCAGTTAAATTCCCGGCGAAAAAGCGTCGAAAAGTGGTTACTGTCGCCAAAACCGCAGTGATAAGCGATCTCGGTGACGCTTTCATCGCTGTGACGCAGCAGGTGGCGGGCTTTAATCAGACGCAGGCGATTCAGATAGCGCTGCGGGGTTAATCCGGTATGTTGCTTGAGCTGGCGGTGCAGCGTGCGCAGGGAAAGCGAAAACCGCTCGGCCAGCGCCTCCCAGCAGATCTCCTCGGCGAAATGATCCTCCAGCCAGGCCATCAGCTGATTCAGCCGCGCATCGTTGTTTTCCGCCCCCTCCATCAGGCTGCTTCTGCGCAACAATACCAGCAGCTGCATAAACAGAATTTCGCGGTTCGCCAGCGCGGGAAGATCCATCTCATCGTCGTTCTGCTCCATCTGCGCCACCAGCTGGCGTACCTGCGCCAGCGCGCTTTGGTTTACCCGCCAGTGCGAGGGGTACATGCCGTCCCGCTCCTGGGGAAGCAGCTGATTCAACCCGGAGAGAAACTGAAACGCATCGGGCGAGCGATAGAGCACGTTAGTCAGACACAGATTGTCGGTATGTTCATATAAGTGCCGATCGTGGTCGCGAACAAAGCACACCGTGCCGCCGCTAATGGTATAGGGCTGGCCGTTAAAAACGTGAATGCCGGTGCCATGTTCCACAATCACAATTTCATGAAAATCATGATGATGCTCCGGAAAGGCAGACTGCGGCAGCCGGGGCTCAATGGCAACCGGCGCGTTACCTGATGGGAAAAAATCCACGCTGTGCAATACGGTCATGATGATCCCTTCCGGATGTAATGAACATGGCAAAATAGTAATTAAGGGTTATCAACCTCACCTTAAATTTTTGACCTGAAACCGTGCAAACAGCGTCGATTTTTCAAGAAAGGGCGGGAAAGATCAGGAATTGCGGTCGCCGTCACATCCACTATTTTGAGGCGTTTTACCGGAAACTGTGAACGTTATCACGTTCACCTTTGCTTTCTTGCCAGCGGCTAATTTTGCCTGTCAGTTACGAGAAGGTGCGCCAGAGCGAGGTTTTTTAGACTGGGCCTAATGAAACTCAGAAGGACCTCGCTATGACTTTTCGCCATTGTGTGGCTGTCGATCTCGGCGCATCCAGCGGCCGCGTAATGCTGGCGCGCTACGACAGTGAACACCGCACCCTGACGCTGCGTGAAATCCACCGCTTCGTGAACTGCCTGCAAAAACAGGATGGTTTCGATACGTGGGACGTCGACAGCCTTGAAGACGCCATTCGCCTCGGGCTGGAAAAGGTCTGCGATGAAGGCATTCGCATCGACAGCATCGGCATTGATACCTGGGGCGTGGACTTTGTTCTGCTGGATAAGCAGGGCCAGCGCGTCGGGCTGCCGGTGTCCTATCGCGACAGCCGCACCACGGGCATTATGCCGCAGGCGCAAAAACAGCTCGGCAAAGCCAATATCTATCAGCGCAGCGGGATCCAGTTTCTGCCGTTCAATACGCTGTACCAGCTGCGCGCGCTGGTCGAACAGCAGCCGGAGCTGGCGTCGCAGGTGGCCCATGCCCTGCTGATCCCTGACTATTTCAGCTATCGCCTGACCGGCGAAATGAACTGGGAATACACCAACGCCACCACCACGCAACTGGTCAATATCAACAGCGACGACTGGGACGATACCCTGCTGGCGTGGACCGGCGCGGATAAAGCCTGGTTTGGCCGCCCTGCGCATCCCGGCAATGTGATCGGCTACTGGATCTGCCCGCAAAAAAATCAGATCCCGGTGGTCGCCGTCGCCAGCCACGATACCGCCAGCGCGGTTATCGCCTCGCCGCTGGCGAATAAGCACAGCGCCTACCTCTCTTCCGGCACCTGGTCGCTGATGGGTTTTGAAAGCCTGACGCCGTACACCAACGACGCGGCGCTGGCGGCCAACATCACCAACGAAGGCGGCGCGGAAGGCCGCTATCGGGTGCTGAAAAATATTATGGGGCTGTGGCTGCTCCAGCGGGTGCTGAAAGAGCGCCAGGTCACCGACCTGCCGGCGCTGATCGCAAAAACGCAGTCGCTTGCAGCCTGCCGCTTCCTGATCAACCCCAACGACGACCGCTTCATCAACCCTGACGATATGTGCGCCGAAATTCAGGCCGCCTGCCGTGAATCCGGCCAGCCTGTGCCTGCCAGCGACGCGGAGCTGGCGCGCTGCATTTTCGACAGCCTGGCGCTGCTGTATGCCGATGTGCTGGGCGAACTGGCGAGCCTGCGCGGCGAAGCCTTTACCCAGTTACACATCGTCGGCGGCGGCTGCCAGAACGCCCTGCTCAACCAGCTGTGCGCCGACGCCTGCGGTATCCGCGTGATGGCCGGGCCGATCGAGGCCTCTACGCTCGGCAATATCGGCATTCAACTGATGACTCTGGACGAACTGAACAACGTCGATGAATTCCGTCAGGTGGTCACCGCCAATTACAACCTGACGACGTTTACCCCTAATCCAGACAGTGAAATTGCCCGCTATGTGGCGCAGTTTCGCTCAAAACGACAGACAAAGGAGCTTTGCGCATGACCACTCAACTGGAACAAGCCTGGGAACTGGCGAAACAACGTTTTGCCGCAGTAGGTATTGATGTCGAGGAGGCGCTGCGCCAGCTCGATCGTCTGCCGGTATCGATGCACTGCTGGCAGGGCGATGATGTCGCCGGATTTGAAAACCCGGAGGGTTCACTTACCGGCGGCATTCAGGCGACGGGCAACTATCCGGGCAAAGCGCGTAACGCCGCGGAACTGCGCGCCGATCTGGAGCAGGCCCTGAGCCTGATCCCGGGGCCGAAACGCCTTAACCTGCACGCTATCTATCTGGAGTCGGATACCCCGGTTTCCCGCGACCAGATCAAGCCGGAGCACTTTAAGAACTGGGTGGAGTGGGCAAAGGCTAACCAGCTTGGGCTGGATTTTAACCCGTCCTGCTTCTCGCATCCGCTGAGCGCGGACGGCTTCACCCTTTCCCATGCCGACGACAAAATCCGTCAGTTCTGGATCGATCACTGCAAAGCCAGCCGCCGCGTTTCCGCCTATTTTGGCGAACAGCTGGGCACGCCGTCGGTGATGAATATCTGGATCCCGGACGGCATGAAAGATCTCACCGTTGACCGCCTGGCGCCGCGCCAGCGTCTGCTGGAAGCGCTGGATGAGGTGATCAGCGAGAAGCTGAACCCGGCGCATCACATCGATGCCGTGGAAAGCAAACTGTTCGGCATCGGCGCGGAAAGCTACACCGTCGGCTCCAACGAGTTCTATATGGGTTACGCCACCAGCCGCCAGACCGCGCTGTGCCTCGATGCCGGACACTTCCATCCGACCGAAGTGATCTCCGACAAGATCTCAAGCGCGATGCTTTATGTGCCGCGCCTGCTGCTGCACGTCAGCCGTCCGGTGCGTTGGGACAGCGACCACGTGGTGCTGCTGGACGACGAAACCCAGGCGATCGCCAGCGAGATTGTGCGCCATAAACTGTTCGACCGCGTGCATATCGGCCTCGACTTCTTCGACGCCTCCATTAACCGCATCGCGGCGTGGGTCATCGGCACCCGTAACATGAAAAAAGCGCTGCTGCGCGCCCTGCTGGAGCCGACGGAGCAACTGCGTCAACTGGAAGCCAGCGGCGATTACACCGCGCGACTGGCGCTGCTGGAAGAGCAGAAATCCCTGCCGTGGCAGGCGGTGTGGGAAATGTACTGCCAGCGTCACGACGCGCCAGCCGGCAGCCAGTGGCTGGAGAGCGTGCGCGCGTATGAAAAAGAGATTCTGAGCAAACGTAGCTAACCCTTTTTGCCGGATGGCGGCTTCACCTTATCCGGCCTACAGGAATGATGCACACCGTAGGCCCGATAAGCGCAGCGCCATCGGGCATTCAATGAGACAGGTATAAAATATGCAAAGTATTACCACTTCCTGGTTTGTTCAGGGAATGATCAAAGCCACTTCCGACGCCTGGCTGAAGGGCTGGGACGAGCGCAACGGCGGCAACCTGACGCTGCGCCTCGACGAGGCGGACATTGCGCCATACGGCGCGGATTTCCACCCGGCGCCGCGCTATATCGCCCTGAGCCAGCCGATGCCGCAGCTGGCCAACACGCCGTTTATCGTCACCGGTTCCGGTAAATTCTTCCGCAACGTGCAGCTCGACCCGGCGGCCAATTTAGGCGTGGTGAAAGTAGACAGCGACGGCGCGGGCTATCACATTTTATGGGGACTGACCCACGAAGCGGTGCCAACTTCTGAGTTGCCGGCGCACTTCCTCTCCCACTGCGAACGCATCAAAGCGACCAACGGCAAAGATCGGGTGATCATGCACTGCCACGCCACCAACCTGATCGCTCTGACCTACGTGCTGGAAAACAGCACCGATCTCATCACCCGCAAACTGTGGGAAGGCAGCACCGAGTGCCTGGTGGTGTTCCCGGACGGCGTCGGCATCCTGCCGTGGATGGTGCCGGGCACCGACGAGATCGGCCAGGCGACCGCCCGGGAAATGCAAAAGCATTCGCTGGTGCTGTGGCCGTTCCACGGCGTCTTTGGCAGCGGCCCGACGCTGGATGAAGCGTTTGGCCTGATCGACACCGCCGAAAAATCGGCGGAAGTGCTGGTGAAAGTGCTGTCGATGGGCGGCATGAAGCAGACCATCAGCCGTGATGAACTGATCGCGCTGGGTAAACGCTTTAGCGTCACCCCGCTCGCCAGCGCACTGGATCTGTATTAATACCCACACCCGCCCCGCTCACCGTTGCCGCTCTGACGCCTTCGCCGGAGCGGCAATATGTGGATCTCGCATATATCGATGTGGCTAACGGTTTTAAATGGCAGGTCGTGGCAGCCTGTATGGTACTGAGCGGAATCAATATTTCTGGCGGTTCCGGCGCCGTGCAAGCGCTGCGCCGCCGGACATAATTTCATCGTAATTAAGGAGAATAACATGAGCTTTATGCTGGCACTTCCGAAAATCAGTCTGCACGGCGCAGGGGCGATTGGCGATATGGTGAATCTGGTCGCCAATAAGCAGTGGGGCAAGGCGCTGATCGTCACCGACGGTCAACTGGTGAAGCTGGGGCTGCTCGACAGCCTGTTTACCGCGCTGGACGCGCATCAGATGGCTTATCACCTGTTTGATGAGGTCTTCCCGAACCCGACCGAAGCGCTGGTGCAAAAAGGCTATGCGGCGTACCAGGCGGCGAACTGCGACTACATCATCGCGTTTGGCGGCGGCAGCCCGATCGACACTGCGAAAGCGGTGAAAATTCTCACCGCCAACCCGGCGCCGTCCACCGCCTACTCCGGCGTCGGCAAGGTGAAAAATCCGGGCGTACCGTTGGTGGCGATTAACACCACCGCCGGCACGGCGGCGGAAATGACCAGTAACGCAGTGATTATCGACTCCGAACGTCAGGTGAAAGAAGTGATCATCGACCCGAATATCATCCCGGATATCGCCGTCGACGATGCCAGCGTAATGCTCAATATTCCGCCGTCCGTAACTGCGGCAACCGGTATGGACGCGTTGACCCACGCGGTGGAAGCGTATGTCTCTGTCGGCGCGCACCCGCTGACCGACGCCAACGCGCTGGAAGCCATTCGCCTGATTAACCTGTGGCTGCCGAAAGCAGTCGATGACGGCCAGAACATGGAAGCCCGCGAGCAGATGGCGTTTGGTCAGTATCTGGCGGGGATGGCGTTTAACAGCGCCGGTCTGGGGCTGGTTCATGCGCTGGCGCACCAGCCGGGCGCGACTCATAATCTGCCGCACGGCGTGTGCAACGCCATCCTGCTGCCGATTATCGAAAACTTTAACCGCCCGAACGCCGTCGCGCGTTTTGCCCGCATCGCCGAAGCGATGGGCGTCGACACCCGCGGCATGAGCGACGAAGCGGCAAGTATGGAAGCCATCAACGCGATCCGCGCCCTCAGCAAGCGCGTAGGGATTCCGGAAGGGTTCAGCAAGCTCGGCGTAACCAAAGAGGATATTGAGGGCTGGCTGGATAAAGCGCTGGCCGATCCATGCGCGCCGTGCAACCCGCGCACCGCCAGCCGCGATGAAGTGCGTGAACTGTATCTGGAGGCGTTATGATCCGCAAAGCGTTCGTGATGCAGGTTAACGCCGGGGATCACGAAGAGTATCAGCGTCGCCATAATCCCATCTGGCCGGAGCTGGAAGCGGTGCTGAAGGCGCATGGCGCGCATCACTATGCGATCTATCTCGACAAGGCGCGCAACCTGCTGTTCGCCACCGTGGAGATCGAATCCGAGGAGCGCTGGAACGCGGTCGCGAACACCGACGTGTGTCAGCGCTGGTGGAAGTATATGCGCGACGTAATGCCCGCTAACCCGGATAACAGTCCGGTAAGCGCGGAACTGAAAGAAGTGTTTTATCTGGCGTAACGACGAGTTGCTCCGCAGGCCTGATAAGCGCAGCGCCATCAGGCAATGCCGAATGGCCAGATGCCGCTATCCATGCCTCAATCCAGGCCCGGTGAACACCGGGCCTGCCTGCATCAGAAGTAATACTTAAAGCGAACGCGGGCGCCGTAGCGGTCTTCAGAGTCATCACCGTGGACGTCATCGCCGTCGCTGTCCAGCGCCGAGTAATAGGCGCCGAGATAGATATTGAAGTTTTCCATATCCATCACGTTAGCGAACTGATAAGACGCATGGACAGTATGAATGTCGTACGTCCCTTCGTCGTTAATCCAGCAGTCGTTGTCGCAGACCATTCCCGAGTAGTCATCGATCTTGTTGTGCGCGTAGATGTAGCCCAGCTCAAAGCGCTTCCACAGGGCGTTAACCGCGGCGGAAAAATCTTTTTCGCTGCTGGCGTCAAGATAAGCGGTGTTCACATTCAGCACCACGCCATTATCCGGGTCGGTTTTTAAGCCATCCCAGGTCATGGTCAGGCCGTAACCGGTACGGTCGGACTGATCAACCAAATCGCCCTGCGCATTGGTATAGCCGTAGGCGTTGTTGATCACGTTCGATTCCATTGCCGCGGCAACGGAAAACTCATCTTTCGACCAGGCAATAACCGGACGCATATAGATCACGTTTTTCTGCTGTTCCATATCGCGGCCATGATAGCTGTTTTCATTAAACAGCGAAGTGCCGTCTTCCAGCAGGGAGTTTAATTCGAAATACCAGTTATCAATCTGCTTGCTGACGAGGAAGTTACCGCCAGCGTCGGAACGTCCGCGCCCCTCTTTCATCATGTAGATATAGCCGCTGCCGTCGTCATACAGATCGTTGGCGGTATTACCGGAATGTTCAACGAAGGTATCCTGGTTCAGCGGGAACATGTCGTAAGCTTCGAAGCGTCCCACCTTCACTTGCCAGTCGTTCTCTTTGCCGAAGAAGAAGACGGCGTCATCGATATCCACGGTGCCGGACATATCACCCAGCGGCTGCGCGGAGAAGCCCGCAAAATAGCCGTTATCCAGCTTACGCATTCCGTCAAAGCCCAGCAGGATACGACCATTCAGATCCCATTTTTCATTGCTGGAATCAGGGTCCATATTGGCGTTGGTCATCGCCAGCAGGCCGCGCTTACTTTCCGCATCCATATTGAATTCCACGTCGCCGTAGATCTTCAAATCGCCGTAGCCGGAAAGCCGCAGATTCGGCGTGGCGGCATTTTTCTGCGTCTCCGCCGCCGCCGTTTCGCTATTAACAGGGGTGTTGCCCTGCGCCGCTTTAAGTTCGCGGATCTCAGACGCCTGCTGAACCTGTAATTGCTGCACCTGATTTTCCGCTTTCGCCGCCCGGTTTTCCGCGGCCTCCAGGCGGGCTTCAAGTTGTTCGAGCCGTTGTTCCAGAGTAGGTAGTGTTGTTTTAGCGAAACCGGTATTTGCCACCAGTAATAAGCCGATTGCTAAAGATAACGTCGATTTCTTCATTTATTCGCTTTCCTTGAAATAAAGAATGATCAGCGCTTTCCTGTAGGAATACGCAGGGTAAATAACGAACTAAAGACTTTTTTATTTTTATATAAATAAACACCCAACAATTGAACCCATGAATATTTAAAAAACAACCGCGGGGGTTTTTACAGGCTAATAATCATTAGCATGATGATTTTTAAGTGTAAATCCTGAAAATCTAAAGTTCGTGAGGAATATAACAAAAGAGGGGAAATAAACAAAAAATCGTAAAAAGAGATTAATATATATTTTGACAATACATAAACAGAATAAATATTTAAGCGTGGCGCGATGGCGCCACGCACAGGTTAATAGAATAACGTTTAATTTTGCTCCGCCACCAGAATAGCCTGCGTATCCGGCACCAGCGCCTTGAAAATATGTTGCCGATCGGCGGGATAACAAATGTAGTCGCCTTCGCCCAGTTCTTCCGGCGCTTCCGTCAGCCCTACCAGCGCTTTTCCCTGCGTGACGATGATGTGCTCAACGGAGCCTGGCGGGTGGGGCTGAGAAACGCGATCGGCCCCCGGCTGCGTCATCAGCAAATAGATATCGCGTCGTGCGCCGGGGGGACAGGCCGCCAGCAAAATCGCCTGATAGTGCGCCTGTTCCGCCACCACTTTCGTCCCTTCACCGCGACGAATCACCTGCGTTTTTTGCGCCTGCGGCTCCAGCAAACGCGCAAAGGGAATATCCAGCGCCACGCAAAGCGACCAGAGCGTTTCCAGGCTGGGATTGCCATTCCCGGCCTCCAGCTGCGAAAGCGTGGATTTGGCGATCCCCGCACGCCGGGCGATTTCCGCCAGCGAAAGCCCCGTCCGCTGCCGTTCACGTACCAGACTTTTGGCAATCATGCTGATGGGCTGTGTCATTCACCACTCCGCGTTTTTTATAACGAACGTTTCGTTCGTCTTGTAATGAAAACCTGTTGCGTTCATTATAATGGAAATTCGTTCGATATGGCTAAAGAGTATGAAACACATCTTTTCCTGTCTTAAAGCAGACACGATAAAAGCGATTGTTCTGGTATGCCTTGCCGTCGGCGTGGTGGGCATGTCTTACGGCTCACTGGCAATGGCCTACGGCTTTCCGGTGTGGGTGCCGTTTGTGCTGTCAATCTTTGTGCTGGCCGGAGCATCTGAATTTATGTTTATCGGTATTGTCGCCAGCGGCGGAAACCCGCTAGCGGCGGCGGCGGCCGGTTTACTGGTTAACGCCCGCCACGTTCCGTTCGGCGTAACGGTGCGCGAGCTGGTCGGCACACGCGGCGCCAGCCTTTTAGGCTGCCATATCATGAACGATGAAAGCGTGGTGTTCGGCCTGTCGCAGAAAACGCCGGAGCAGCGTAAAGCCGCCTACTGGCTGTGCGGGCTGGGGGTCGCCATTCTCTGGCCGGTGGGTACGCTGCTCGGCACGGTGGTCGGCCAGCTGCTGCCAGCGCCGGAAACCATCGGACTCGACGCGGTGTTCCCGGCCATTTTGCTGGCGCTCGTCATTCCGGCGTTTAAAAAGCGCACCACGTTAATTCGCAGCCTGAGCGGCGCCGCCCTGTCGCTTGCCGCCGTTCCCTTTACGCCGGTCGGACTGCCGGTGCTGCTCTCCCTGCTCGGTTTACTGGCGAGGAAAAAATAATGGGCGACATGACGCTGTTTATCTTCGGTATCGCTCTTTTATCGGCGGGCACCTACCTGATGCGCCTCGGCGGCGCAAAGCTGGGCAATCGTCTGGCGCTGTCGGAGCGCGCCCAGGCGCTGCTTTCCGACGCCGCGACGGTACTGCTGTTTTCCGTCGCGCTGGCGACCACCTTCTACGAAGGCGAGCACTTTGCAGGCATGGCGCGTCTGCTGGGCGTCGCTTTCGCGGTGTTCCTCGCCTGGCGGAAAATGCCGCTGATTGTGGTGATTATCGCAGCGGCGGTGGTGACGGCGTTATTGAGAATGGCGGGAGTGCAGTAACCACTAAAACAATCGCCGATCGCGATCACAACCTGATTAAAACAGAGTTTCATTTTTCTGATTAAGCGTAGAAAGTAGTTAGTGTCGAAGAAAAACATCAGTGTCTAGCGTCGAATAATAATCGACGCTATTTTCTACTCTACGCGGAACAAGAAAGATGGCGCGGACAGCCAAAGAAAAATTATTGCATCACATTCTGACGCATTATGCGGAAAGTATCACGGGATTCACGGCTCAGGACTGTACTTGCTTTATGCAGGTCAACCGTAGCGTCATCAGTCACTACCTGAACCGGCTGTGCGACGAGGGGCGTTTACGCAAAGAAAACACGCGCCCGGTGCGCTTCTTTATTCAGCATAATGGCGCAAAAAATGAGCAAGCGTCTCGTTTAGTGTCGAAAAAGGCTGATGCTTTTCAGAGTCTGACCGGCGCTGAGGGGAGTCTGGCGGAAGCGGTCGCTCTCTGCCGCTCGGCGGTGGACTATCCGGGAGACGGCTTACCTGTGCTGATCTCAGGTGAAAGCGGCGTGGGCAAGAGCCATCTCGCCTCGCTGATCTATCAGTACGCCATCGGACGCGGCGTTATCGCCGCTGATAAGCCGTTTGTCGAACTGAACTGCGCTGACTACGCCAACAATCCCGAACTGCTCTCCGCCACGCTGTTCGGCTATACCCGCGGCGCCTTCACCGGCGCCGATCGTGAAAAACAGGGCGCGTTTGACGACGCCAACGGCGGCTTTCTGTTCCTTGATGAAGTGCATCGTCTGTCCGCGGAAAACCAGGAAAAACTGTTCCTGTTTATGGATAAAGGCTATTTCTACCGCCTCGGCGATAACCGCACCCGTCATCCGGCTTCGTTACGCTTTATCTTCGCCACCACGGAAAACATCGACACGGCGCTGCTCAATACCTTCCGCCGACGCATCCCGGTTCGGGTAACGTTGCCTAACTTTATTTCGCGACCGCTTACTGAGCGTATTGCGCAGGTCACTCTGTTCCTGCGTCAGGAAGCGGCCAGCCTGCGCAGGGACATCCATCTCGATAATCAGCTGATGCGCCAGCTCGTCTCTTCGCCGGTGCGCGGCAACATCGGCGAACTGAAAAACCAGATCAAAGTCATGTGCGCCAGCGCGTGGAGTAATCATCGCGACGCCGATATCATCAGGCTACACGGTACGCATCCGGACGGCGAAACGCTGGTGATTTCCGCCGACACAGAGGGGCAGGAACCCGACACCAGCATGCTGCTGCCTAAGGCGATGCATGATGAGGTCATTTTCCGCGATTTCTGCCACAGCGGTAATGTTCTGCTGCTGAACCGCAAAATCGAGCAGTTGCTGACGACGGTGAAGGGCGTGGTTTCCACTGAAACGCTGTATAACGGCTACGTCTGGCAGAACACAATGCATGCGGTAAACGAACTGGAGTGTCTGACCGGCATCACCTGCGGGCCGGAGATCCGTAAAGCGCTCTGGCTTTGCCTGACCTACGCGCTGCATACGCCACAACAGGCGGAACAGGCCGATGAACTGCTGACCATTGCCGACTACGTTTCCGGTAAAGCGCGCCTGCTGGCGGAGGAGTGTATTGCGCTGCTGACGAAGCACGTCACGCATCAGCCGTTACCCCTGTTGCAGCCGCTGTTCAGCTGTATCTTTCATTCTGTGGCCGGAGAAGATTCGCCGATTCAGGGCATTATTGTTTCCCACGGGCGCTCGACTGCCTCGAGCATTGCCGGCATCGCCAACCAGCTGACCGGCGGCTACTACTTTAAAGCCTTCGATATGCCCAACGCGACCTCAACCCGGGAAATTATCGACCTGCTGATAAGTCATCTGTCACGTCTTAAGCACGGCGGCGGGCTGATTATTCTGGTCGATATGGGCTCGCTGAAAGCGATCTACGAAGAGATTAAGCTTCATCTGCACGGCGAGCTGCTGGTGATTAACAACGTCAGCACCGCAATGGCGCTGGATATTGCCTCGAAAATCCAGGACAAGCTGCCAATGGAGGCGATTATCGAAGGGGCGAAAGGCGCGTGGGAGGTAGAAACGCGTTATTACGCCGGCATACTCCCCGGCAACAAGATCATCATTTCGTGCATCTCCGGCGAGGGCATTTCCCGTAAGCTCAAAGACATCGTGCAGCGCTATCTGGCGCAGGAGGAGATCGACATTATCACGATGGAGTATGACGATCTGAAGTGGAAAATCGCCCGCGCCGACCCGGCGTTGAACGGCACGCGGCTGATTATCACCACCACCGAACTGGAGGCGGGGTACATCCCGCTGCTCAGCGTCGAACAGCTGATTAAAGAGAAAACGCTGGTGCTGAAGCGCGACTACTTTAACGGATTAGTCATGGAAGGCGCTCTGGAGCCGATGATCGAGGAGGTGGTGAAACTGTTTACCGTTGAGGGGGTCGCCAGCAGGCTGAACTTCCTCAATCCGGTGGTGATCATCGACGAAGTGGAAGCCGTCATTAAGCAGTATGAGTCTTTCTACAAAATCCACTTTGAAAGCTATCTGCGCATCAACCTGTTTATGCATATCGCGCTGATGATTGAGCGCGTCATGGTGAATAACGGCGTCCGGCACCGCGAAGAAGCCGAACTCACGTTGGATCAGCAGGCTTTTGTCGCCGTACATGACACCTTTTTCCAGGCGCTAAACCGTAAATACAATATCACCCTGCCGCTGACCGAAGTGCTCATGATTTATGAAATTATGGAGCCGTGGATAGCCACCGAAGCGCTCTGTTAACGTTTCTGCCAGCCGCTGGCTGGCAGACGCTTCGACACTGCGTTTGCGGCCCTTTTCGACACAGCAAAAGCCCCCGAACACTACGTTTTACTTCATTAAATTCAGCAAGATAGAAAAATGGCACACCGCTTGCAATACCTTCAACAGATACTGAAAAATGAAGGAATGCACAATGCGAGAGTTGTACATCGCAACCCACGGACACTATGCGCAGGGCATTGTCTCAGCGCTGAATCTGCTGGTCGGCGACGATCATGGCGTAACGCCGATTTGCGCCTACTGCGGCGACATCGGCTCAACGGCGGAGCTGGCAGCCCGCTTTGAAGCGATCGTTCAGCGGACGATTAGCCAACGAAAGGAACTGGTGCTGTTTACCGATATGCCCGGCGGCAGCGTTAACAACACCGCCATCCAGCTGCTGGTTAACTATCCGCATGTCCACGTGATCAGCGGCGCAAATTTGATCATGCTGATGGAGTTCTGTCTTTCTGAACAGACAGAAACCTTAGCGCGCATCCAGGACGCCATCACCGCCGCCAGCGGCGCAATGCAGTATATGAACCGCCAGCCTGAAATTCTTGCCGCCCGTCAGGCGGTATCAAGCGTCCCTGCTGACGATATGGACGGCTTTTTTGCCGCGGAGAGGCCATTATGACCATCGCTCTGGAAACGCTTGATCCACGCTATCTCAAACCGCAACCGGGTCTGGATCGGCGCTGGCTGAACGAAGCGCTGAAGGAGGTCATCACGCAGATTGACGCGATGCTACCGCGCTTTACCACAACCTTCCCGGCAGCCAGCGCGGTTGATGGTCGCTATCCGGCCGTGGAAAAAGTCGACTGGACCGAAGGCTTCTGGACCGGAATGCTGTGGCTGGCCTGGGAGGTCACCGGTGACGATAAGTATCGCTCCATTGCGGAAGGACTGCTCGACAGCTTCGAAGAACGTCTTGATAAGCAGATAAAGGTTGATACGCACGACCTGGGATTTCTGTATCTGCTCTCCTGCGTTAACGCCTGGAAACTGACGGGCAACCGTCGCGCGCGCGAACTTGCGCTGCGCGCCGCCGAACGGCTGTATCAGCGCTTTAACGCAACGGCTGGAGTGATTCAGGCCTGGGGCGATTTGAACGATCCCGCGCGCCAGGGACGGATGATCATCGACTGTAATCTCAACGTCCCGCTGCTATTCTGGGCGGCAAACGAAACGGGCAATAGCGCCTGGCGTGAAGCGGCTACCCACCATCTGGCGCAGGCGGCGCGCTATCTGGTACGCGACGATGCCTCAACGTTTCATACTTTCTATATGGATATCCACAGCGGTCAGCCGCTGCGCGGCGATACCCATCAGGGCTTCAGCGACAGCTCCTGCTGGGCGCGCGGGCAGGCCTGGGGTATTTACGGCTTCGCGCTGGGTTTTCGTCATACCGGCGACGCCTGCCAGCCGGAGCTGGCGCGTAAACTGGCCCACTATTTTCTCAACCGGCTGCCGGACGATTACGTCTGCTACTGGGATCTGATATTCACGCCACAGGATAACGCCTGGCGCGACACTTCCGCCGCCGCTGTCGCCGCCTGCGGGCTGTCGGAGCTGTTAACCCTGCTGCCGCTCAGCGACCCGCTGCGCCCCGCCTACGCGAACGCCATCGAACTGATGATGCGCAATTTACGCGAGCGCTACTTTGCCCACACGCAGGACGGCCTGCTGCGTGAAGGCGTTTACAACTATGGCCGCAGCATGGGCATTAATGAACCTAACCTCTGGGGCGATTATTTTTATTTCGAAGCCCTGGTTCGTCTATCCCGCGTCTGGACACCCTACTTTTGCTAACTGGAGCTACACATGATTTCTTTAATTCGTATTGACGATCGCTTAATTCACGGCCAGGTCGCCGTTGTCTGGACTAAGCACCTCGGCGTCAACCGCATCCTGGTCGCTAACGATCAAATCGTAAATAATGACGTGCAGAAAATGTCGCTGCGGATGGCGGCGCCCGACACCGCGAAGTGCGCCATTATGGCGGTAAAAGATGCGGGCGATGTGCTTAACGATCCGCGTTCCGAAACGATGAAAATTATGGTGATCGTTAACAATGCCGCCGATGCCCGGCGTCTGGTTGAGCAGGTGCCCGCGATAAAAAGCCTCAACGTCGCCAACTTCGGGCGCATTACCGACAATCTGGCGGCGAAAAAACGCATCAGCGATACCGTATACGTCACGCCGGAAGACGTAGCGGATTTTCATGCCATCGCCGCGCGCGGCGTAAAAGTTGAATACCAGGTTCTGCCCTCTCATCCGGTGAAGAACCTGATTGAGATGCTGGATAGCGCCGCCAGCTAAGCGAGGTCGTCATGTTAACGTCTGCATTACTTGTTGCGCTGGTGATGTATATCGCCAAGTTCGCCGACCATACCCTCGGCCAGCCGCTGATCGAACGTCCGCTGATTTGCGGCGCGATGGTGGGCTTTGTGCTGGGTGATTTTCAGCAGGGAATTATTATCGGCGCCACGCTGGAGCTGATTTTCCTCGGCACCATCACCATTGGCGGTTCAGTACCGGCCGATCTCGCCGTCGGTTCCGTCCTGGCGACGGCCTTCACCATCCTGACCAAAGCTGAACCCGCTGTCGCAGTGGCGCTGGCGCTGCCGATCAGCCTGCTGGCGGTATTCGTTTATCAGGTGCTTAAGCTGGTTTACACCGCGCTGGTGGAAAAATATGACGCATTGCTGGAGGAGGGACGCGATCGCGCGGCGCTGGGCATCACGCTGGGAATGACGATGTTTTACGGCGTGCCCTTTGCGGTACTGGCGTTCTTCGGCATTCTTTTCGGCACTGACGTCATTCGTAGCCTGGTCGAAAGCATTCCGGATCCGGTGATGCGCGGCATGACGGCGGTTGGCGGTATTCTGCCTGCGTTAGGCTTCGCCATTCTGTTGAAGGCGCTGTGGAATCGTAATATCGCCGCGTTCTTCTTTATCGGCTTTGCGATGGCGGCTTATTTACAGTTGCCGATTATGGGTATCGCGATTATTGCCGCTTCCGTTGCGGTCTATCTGTGCTTCAACGAGTTCAATCAACTTAAGGCGAATAAACAAGCCACTGTCGCCGCGCCAGCGTCGGTGGACGATAAGGATGGGTTCTTCAATGACTGATATCCACAACAGCGCGCCGTGCGCGTATGCCGACAGCAAAAGCGAAAAAAAGATGTTTCGCCAGCTGTTCTTCCGCCAGTTCCAGCTGCTGGGCTCCATGAACTTTACCCGTATGGAAGGCCTGAGCTACGGCTGGGCCCTCGCGCCCATGCTGAAAAAAATCTACGCCGGCGATCCCCACCGTTACACGGAGTCGCTCAAGCGAAACAGCCAGTTTTTCAACACCAATCAGCATCTGGCGCCCTTCATTATGGGGCTGACGCTGTCGATGGAAAAAGAGAACGCCGCTAACCCGAACTTTGATACTTCAAGCATCAACGGCATTAAAGTGGCGCTGATGGGGCCATTTGCGGGCGTCGGCGACTCTTTCTTCTACGGGGTATTGCGCATTATCGCCACCGGCATCGCGATTGGCCTGGCCTCACAGGGCAACCCGCTGGGGCCATTGCTGTTTCTGCTGATTTATAACATTCCCAGCTATCTGCTGCGCTATTACGGCGGGGTGATGGGTTACCGTCTGGGATCGAAATATATCGCTGAAGCGACGCAGTCGGGATTGCTGAGCTGTATTACCAAGGCATCGTCGATAATGGGCTTAATGATGGTGGGTGCAATGAGCGCCAGCATGGTGAAATTTACCACCACCTTCAAAACGACCATCGCCGGGCAACCATTTGTGTTACAGGAGATACTCGACAAAATTTGCGTCGGACTGATTCCGCTACTGCTGGTACTCGGTTGCCTGAAGCTGCTCAATAAAAAGGTGAGCCCGAATAAAGTATTAATTATGCTGATTGTCTTCGGCTTTGCTGCGGCAGGGGTTGGGGTAATTTGATGTGACACGCTGTGCCTGATGGCGCTGCGCTTATCAGGCCTACAGCCGGATAAGCGCTTGCATTGCCATCCGGCATGGCTTATTTCAGCAGCTCAGCGGTCATATGTACGCGGTTGCCGGTGTAAGCGGAAGTGATTTTGTAATCGCTGGCCCCTGCCTGTTGCGCCTGAGCGGCGATTTTTGCTTCAGCGCTTTCCAGCGTTGAGCCGGTTGCGGTCACGGACTGCGCGGCGAAAGTACCGAAAGAAGTAGCCAGAGCGATAACTGCGACAAAAGTTTTGATGCTTTTCATGTGATAAACCCTTTCATATAGTTGTTTGAGTAAGGCGACATGCCTTGATGTGATAAAGAATAGTTCGTTACTCAGACAACTAAAAGCGGAAGGATTTGCCCATTTCTTTCAAATAAACTGAATGATTATTATCCTGCCATCAACCGCTGCGGATGCGTATAGACCGTTGCCCTGCCCGGCTTGCAGAAACCCACCAGCGTCAGATTGCAACGTTCAGCCACTTCCACCGCCAGCGTGGTGGCGGCGGAAAGCGCAAATAAGATTTCCACACCGCACATCGCCGATTTCTGCACCATCTCATAGCTGGCGCGACTGGACACCAGCACCGCGCCCTGCCCCCACGCATCGCCTTCCCCGGCACGACGTCCGAGCAGCTTATCCAGCGCCACGTGGCGGCCAACGTCTTCATGCCCGCCCGCCAGCTCGCCGTCAGGCGTCACCCAGGCCGCTGCGTGGGTGCAACCGGTCAGTTTGCCGATAGGCTGGTAGTCTTTCAGACGTTCTAAAGCCGAATCAAGTTTCGCTAGTTGAAACGTCTGGGTGAACGGCAACGGCCGCACCGGCCTGCCGATATCATTCAGTTGCTCAACGCCGCAAACGCCGCAGCCGGTTCGTCCCGCCAGCGCGCGGCGTCGTTCTTTCAGCCCCATGAAGCGGCGGCTGGAGAGTTCAATCTGAACTTCCAGACCATTACAGGACGGCACCACATCGATACCGAAAATGTCCTGCGGGCTGGCAATAATCCCCTCCGACAGAGAAAAGCCAACCGCAAAGTGCGCAAGATCTTTTGGCGAAGCCATCATCACAACGTGTGAAATGCCGTTATAGACCAGGGCGACGGGAACCTCCTCGGCAATCTCATCTGGCTGCGAATGTTGCAAATTCTCGCGCTTCCAGAGGCTCACCTGACGATAGCCCGTGACATTTGTCACACATTCAACTTCTTTTGGATGTATCTTATTCACTTTCTTTTAACCGTATAAGAACACACATACCAACATTGTGGTATTCTGTCACAACTCCCGGCGGGACGCGGGGAAAGTGACCCAATTCTGGACCTTTGCGGTCCTGTCCGCAAAGAAAAATAACAACCACTCCCTGAGCATTCGGACTGAATGTGAATGAGAAGTGACAATGTCGAAACAAGGAGCAAACCATGCAGGTCAGCAGAAGGCAGTTCTTTAAGATCTGCGCTGGCGGTATGGCAGGCACCACGGCAGCGGCACTGGGCTTCGCGCCCGGCGTAGCGCTAGCGGAAACACGGCAATATAAACTGCTGCGCACCCGCGAAACCCGTAATACCTGCACTTACTGCTCCGTTGGCTGTGGGCTGTTGATGTACAGCCTCGGCGACGGTGCGAAAAACGCCAAAGCATCTATCTTCCATATCGAAGGCGATCCGGATCATCCGGTAAGCCGCGGCGCGCTCTGTCCGAAAGGGGCCGGTCTGGTGGATTTCATCCACTCCGAAAGTCGCCTGAAATTCCCGGAATACCGCGCGCCAGGTTCAGATAAATGGCAGAAGATCGGTTGGGATGAGGCGTTTGACCGCATCGCGAAGCTGATGAAAGAAGATCGTGACGCCAATTATATAGCCCAGAACGCCGAAGGCGTGACCGTTAACCGCTGGCTCTCCACCGGAATGCTGTGCGCTTCCGCCTCCAGTAATGAAACCGGCTATTTAACGCAAAAATTCTCCCGCGCGCTGGGTATGCTCGCGGTCGACAACCAGGCGCGTGTCTGACACGGACCAACGGTAGCAAGTCTTGCTCCAACGTTTGGTCGCGGTGCGATGACCAACCACTGGGTCGACATTAAGAACGCCAACCTCGTCGTGGTGATGGGCGGTAACGCCGCAGAAGCGCACCCGGTCGGGTTCCGCTGGGCGATGGAAGCGAAAATTCGCAACGGCGCGAAGCTGATTGTGATCGATCCGCGCTTCACGCGCACCGCGTCGGTGGCCGACTTTTATGCGCCGATTCGTTCCGGTACTGACATTGCCTTCCTGTCAGGCGTGATGCTGTACCTGTTGACCAACGAAAAATATAACCGCGAATACACCGAAGCCTACACCAACGCCAGCCTGATCGTGCGGGAAGATTTTGGCTTTGAAGACGGTCTGTTCACCGGTTACGACGCCGATAAACGCCAGTACGATAAAACCAGCTGGAACTACGAGCTGGACGAAAACGGCTTCGCGAAACGCGACCTCACTCTGCAACACCCGCGCTGTGTCTGGAATCTGCTGAAACAGCACGTTTCCCGCTATACGCCGGAAGTTGTCGAAAACATCTGCGGTACGCCAAAAGCCGACTTCCTGAAGGTGTGCGAATACATCGCTGAAACCAGTGCGAAAGACAAAACCGCCTCGTTCCTGTATGCGCTGGGCTGGACGCAGCACTCCATCGGCGCGCAGAACATCCGCACGATGGCGATGATCCAGCTGCTGCTCGGCAACATGGGTATGGCGGGCGGCGGCGTTAACGCCCTGCGCGGCCACTCCAACATTCAGGGCCTGACCGACTTAGGGCTGCTGTCGCAAAGCCTGCCGGGTTACCTGACCCTGCCGAACGAAAAACAGACGGATCTGCAAAGCTATCTGACCGCCAACACGCCAAAACCGCTGCTGGAAGGCCAGGTCAACTACTGGGGCAACTACCCGAAATTCTTCGTCTCGCTGATGAAGGCTTTCTTTGGCGACAAAGCCACGGCGGAAAACAGCTGGGGCTTTGACTGGCTGCCGAAGTGGGACAAAGGGTACGACGTGTTGCAGTACTTCGAGATGATGAACCAGGGCAAGGTCAACGGCTATCTCTGCCAGGGCTTTAACCCGGTCGCCTCATTCCCGAACAAAAATAAAGTAATAGCATCGCTGTCGAAGCTGAAGTTCCTGGTGACCATCGACCCGCTCAACACCGAAACCTCAACCTTCTGGCAAAATCACGGTGAGTCGAACGACGTCGATCCGTCGACAATCCAGACCGAAGTGTTCCGTCTGCCGTGCACCTGCTTCGCCGAAGAGAATGGTTCTATCGTCAACTCCGGCCGCTGGCTGCAGTGGCACTGGAAAGGCGCGGACGCCCCGGGGATTGCCCGTACCGATGGCGAAATTCTCGCCGGTATCTTCCTGCGTCTGCGTAAGATGTACGCTGAACAGGGCGGCGCGAATCCGGAGCAGGTGCTGAACATGACCTGGAACTACACCAGGCCGGACGAACCGGCGTCGGAAGAAGTGGCGATGGAGAGCAACGGCAAAGCGCTGGCCGACATCATTGACCCGGCAACGGGCACGGTGATCGTCAGGAAAGGCCAACAGCTCAGCTCGTTCGCACAGCTGCGTGATGACGGCACTACCTCCAGCGGCTGCTGGATCTTCGCCGGAAGCTGGACGCCGGAAGGCAACATGATGGCGCGGCGCGATAACGCCGATCCGTCAGGCCTCGGCAATACCCTGGGCTGGGCGTGGTCCTGGCCACTTAACCGCCGCATCCTGTATAACCGCGCTTCCGCAGACCCGCAGGGCAACCCGTGGGATCCGAAGCGTCAGATCCTGAAATGGGACGGCGCGAAGTGGAGCGGGATGGACATTCCGGACTACAGCGCCGCCGCGCCGGGCAGCGACGTCGGGCCGTTCATTATGCAGCCGGAAGGGATGGGTCGCCTGTTCGCCGTCGATAAGATGGCGGAAGGGCCGTTCCCGGAACACTACGAGCCGTTTGAGACGCCGCTGGGCACTAACCCGCTGCACCCGAACGTTATCTCTAACCCTGCCGCCCGTATCTTTAAGGGCGATGCCGAAGCGCTGGGTAAAGCCGATAAGTTCCCTTACGTCGGAACCACTTACCGTCTGACCGAGCACTTCCACTACTGGACCAAGCACGCGCTGCTGAACGCCATCGCACAGCCGGAACAGTTTGTGGAGATTGGCGAGAAGCTGGCGAACAAGCTGGGCATCAGCCACGGCGATACGGTGAAGGTTTCGTCCAACCGCGGCTACATCAAGGCTAAAGCGGTGGTGACCAAGCGTATCCGCACGTTGAAAGCCAACGGTAAGGATATCGATACTATCGGTATTCCGATTCACTGGGGCTACGAAGGCGTGGCGAAAAAAGGCTTTATCGCCAACACGTTAACGCCATTCGTCGGTGATGCGAACACGCAGACGCCGGAGTTTAAGTCCTTCCTGGTGAACGTGGAAAAGGTATAACGGAGACGACTTATGGCTTATCAATCGCAAGACATCATTCGTCGTTCCGCGACTAACGGTTTCACCCCCGCACCCCAGGCGCGGGATCACCAGCAAGAAGTGGCGAAGCTTATCGACGTCACCACCTGTATCGGCTGTAAAGCCTGCCAGGTGGCCTGTTCGGAGTGGAATGACATCCGTGATGAAATCGGCAGCAACGTCGGGGTCTATGACAACCCGGCGGATCTGACCGCTAAATCCTGGACGGTGATGCGCTTCTCGGAAGTGGAACAGAACGACAAGCTGGAGTGGCTGATCCGCAAGGACGGCTGTATGCACTGCGCCGATCCGGGCTGCCTGAAGGCGTGTCCGGCGGAAGGGGCGATTATTCAGTACGCCAACGGTATCGTCGACTTCCAGTCTGAGCAGTGCATCGGCTGCGGCTACTGTATCGCCGGCTGCCCGTTCGATGTGCCTCGCCTGAACCCGGAAGACAACCGCGTCTACAAATGTACGCTGTGCGTCGACCGCGTTAACGTCGGCCAGGAACCGGCCTGCGTGAAAACCTGCCCGACCGGCGCTATCCACTTTGGCTCCAAAGAGGATATGAAAACGCTGGCGGGCGAGCGCGTCGCCGAGCTGAAAACCCGCGGTTACGACAATGCGGGCCTGTACGATCCGGCTGGCGTCGGCGGTACGCACGTCATGTACGTGTTGCACCATGCCGACAAGCCGAATCTGTACCACGGTCTGCCGGAGAACCCGGAAATCAGCGCCACCGTGAAGTTCTGGAAAGGGATCTGGAAACCTCTTGCAGCGGTCGGCTTTGCAGCGACCTTTGCGGCCAGCATCTTCCACTACGTCGGGGTCGGTCCGAACCGCGCGCAAGAGGAAGATGATAACCTGCATGAAGAGAAAGACGAGGTGCGCAAATGAAACCACGTGACACCATCGTGCGCTACACCGCGCCGGAACGCATCAACCACTGGGTCACCGCCTTCTGCTTCGTGCTGGCGGCGGTAAGCGGGTTAGGCTTTTTCTTCCCGTCCTTCAACTGGCTGATGCAGATCCTCGGCACGCCGCAGCTGGCGCGGATACTGCACCCGTTTGTAGGCGTTGTCATGTTCGCCTCGTTCATCATCATGTTCTTCCGTTACTGGCACCACAACCTGATCAACCGGGACGACATCTTCTGGGCGAAGAATATTCGCAAGGTTATCGTCAACGATGAGGTTGGCGATACCGGACGGTATAACTTCGGTCAGAAATGCGTCTTCTGGGCGGCAATTATTCTGCTGGTGCTGCTGCTGGTAAGCGGCGTGATTATCTGGCGTCCGTACTTTGCGCCGGCGTTCCCCATTCCGCTGATCCGCTTCGCGCTGATGCTGCACTCCTTTGCCGCCGTCGCGCTGATTGTGGTGATCATGGTGCATATTTACGCCGCGCTGTGGGTGAAAGGCACCATTACCGCCATGGTGGAAGGCTGGGTCACGCGCTCGTGGGCCAGGAAGCACCATCCGCGCTGGTATCGCGAAGTGCGGCAGAAGCAGGATAAATCTTCTTCATAACAGGCTGCATGCTTGCCATTCTGTATAGCGCCGGGAACACCGTTTCCGGCGCTATTTATTAAACCGACAGCTAATCCAAACGGTGAATGGTCTGGTCAGTTGAGATCGGGTATCGTAACGCACACATTGCGATGTCACAGGTATATCCCGCAGGCTGAATACGGTTATCATACCGACATTCAACAGAGCGGACGCGTGGCAGGCGCCAAATCACAGAGCGGATGACGCATAGCCTATCCGCCCAACCAGGAAGTCACTCAATGAGCATTCGTATCATCCCGCAAGATGAGCTGGAAAAGAGCGAGAAGCGCGCGACGGATATGATCCCGCCGCTATTATTCCCCCGGCTCAAAAATTTATACAACCGCCGCGCCGAGCGTCTGCGCGAACTGGCGGAGAACAATCCGTTGGGTGATTACCTGCGCTTTGCCGCGCTGATCGCCCACGCGCAGGAAGTGGTGCTGTACGACCATCCGCTACAGATGGATTTGACCGCGCGCATTAAGGAAGCGAACGAACAGGGCAAACCGCCGCTGGATATTCACGTGCTGCCACGCGATAAGCACTGGCAGAAGCTCCTGCACTCGCTGATCGCTGAACTGAAGCCAGAGATGAGCGGTCCGGCGCTGGCGGTAATTGAAAATCTGGAGAAAGCGTCCGAACAGGAGCTGGAGCAGATGGCGAGCGCGCTGTTTGCTGCGGATTTCGCCTCGGTCAGCAGCGATAAAGCCCCGTTTATCTGGGCCGCGCTGTCGCTCTACTGGGCGCAGATGGCGAGCCTGATCCCCGGCAAAGCCCACGCAGAATACGGCGAACAGCGTCAGTTCTGTCCGGTATGCGGCTCAATGCCGGTCTCCAGCATGGTACAAATCGGCACGACCCAGGGGTTGCGCTACCTGCACTGCAACCTGTGTGAAACCGAATGGCACGTGGTGCGGGTGAAATGCAGCAACTGCGAGCAGAGCCGCGATTTAAACTACTGGTCGCTGGAAAACGAACAGGCGGCAATCAAAGCCGAAAGCTGCGGCGACTGCGGCACCTACCTGAAGATCCTCTATCAGGAAAAAGACCCGAAAGTCGAAGCCGTCGCCGACGACCTTGCCTCACTGGTGCTGGATGCGCGTATGGAACAGGAGGGCTTTGCCCGTAGCTCCATTAACCCGTTCCTGTTTCCGGGGGAAGGGGAGTAAGTATTCACCATGACCGGGCGGCGGACAGACGCCTGGTCTATAAGTTATAGGGTATGATTACGCCCGGCAGCCCGGCAAAGTCTTTCGTATTGCGCGTCACAAGTTCACAACGATGAATCTGCGCTGTTGCAAGGATAATAGCGTCCGGCAGTTTCATTCCGTACACCTGCCTGAGGCTGACGCTTCGTTCCGCGATTTCCTGGGTAACGCCAATCACATTGAACGCATTCAGCGCAATTCGCGTACGGTTTTCCTGATGATATTTTTTTGCGCCCACCATCACTTCCATCCATGTGATAAGGCTAATCGCATTCTGTGGCGGATAAGTTTCAAGCGCTTGTTTCGCTTCAATACGTCCACTGAATAAATCGATCAGAATATTAGTGTCAAATAGTACGGGTACCCGGCGCATCACCACTCCTCGCGCAGTTTCCGTTCGTATTCCACGCCATCTTCCTCACAACCCTGCCAAAGACCCAGCGCATTGGAAATGGTATTTTCAGCCAAACCCTGCTTTGCAAGATATTGTTCAATCGCTTCGCGTAGCAACTCTGCACGCGAAAGATTGCGCTGTTTTTTCAGGTCATCAAGACGCTGGAGCACGTCATCTGATAAGTCGAGTAATATCCTGCCCATATCTCTTCCAGCCATCATGCTCATATATACCTCCAGTATATCGTCTGCAGCCAATTTTTATACAACATACGCCGGTGGCCATACGGAAAAAAGAGCGTTCAAAAGTTACTTTCGCTTTTGCGAGGCGCTTTCCACAATCTCAATCTCATTGAAATTCACCATTTTCTTTCGCCGCCTTCCAGGGTATAACGCTGTATATACATGGGTCATCCCCTGTTGTGGTGGCGTACACTGCCAATCAAGTATAATCCTCTTGACTTACGCTTATCCTCAGGAGGTCTTAATGCGCCCTACATCCCTTAACCTGACATTACCTTCGTTACCTCTACCCTCATCTTCAAATTCAATTTCAGCCACAGACATTCAATCTCTTGTAAAAATGTCGGGTGTGCGCTGGGTGAAAAACAACCAACAACTCTGTTTCCACGGGACTGACCTTAAAATCTACCAGCATCTTGAAGCTGCCCTCGATAAGATCGAATCCACAGACACTGGACGTACTCTTTTGAACTGTATTGAATTAACATCCCGACTCAAATCAGAAAAACTGGCAATACATCTCGATTCTGCTGAGTTAGGGGTGATAGCACACTGCAATGCGGATGCTGAAAACTCCCGAGGAACTGGCTCCGACTTTCACTGTAATCTGAATGCAGTTGAATATCCCTGCGGGCAAGGAATTAGCCTGGTAGACTTTCATGCATGCATTGTTTTCCATGAACTTCTCCACGTTTTCCACAATTTAAATGGAGAGCGCCTGAAAGTTGAGAGTTCTCAACCAGAATTACAAACACACTCCCCACTTTTACTCGAAGAAGCCAGGACTGTTGGGTTGGGTGCTTTTTCTGAAGAAGTTCTTTCAGAAAATAAATTTCGTGAAGAGATTGGGATGCCCCGCAGAACATTCTACCCGCACGATTCATCTCTCATTCATGATGACAATACAGTGACTCAGGGATTCCAGCGGAAAAAACTGCATCCGTTACTTTAGCTACGTTGCTTATATGAGGACTCATCTGCATATATGGATGAAAAATCGCTATACGCCCACATTCTCAACCTGTCCGCCCCGTGGCAGGTTGAATCACTTTCCCTTGATGAAAATGCTGGCTCTGTCACCGTTGTTGTCGGGATCGCCAAAAATTCACTGCTAATCTGCCCGACATGCGGGCAGCAATGCCATGTTCACGATCACCGCCATCGCAAATGGCGTCATCTTGATACCTGCCAGTTCATGACTGTCGTTGAGGCGAATGTCCCCCGGGTCATGTGTCCAGACCATGGTTGCCAGACGTTACCTGTTCCGTGGGCCGGAGCTGGTAGCCGATATACGTTATTGTTCGAATCATTCGTCCTTTCCTGGCTGAAAATTAGCACGGTTGATGCGGTAAGAAAGCAACTTAAGCTTAGCTGGAATGCCGTTGACGGCATTATGACCCGGGCAGTTAAACGTGGTCTTGCGCGAATAAAAAAGCCGCTATCAGCCCGGCATATGAATGTGGACGAAGTTGCGTTCAAAAAAGGGCACCGGTACATCACAGTGATATCAGATCGTAAGGGACGAGCGCTGGCATTAACGGATGATCGGGGTACGGAAAGTCTTGCCAGCTATCTTCGCACCCTCACCGACAGCCAGCTGCAGGCAGTCAAAACGTTCTCAATGGATATGAATGCCGGATATATCAGAGCGGCACGCATCCATCTTCCGGGCGCCGTAGAGAAAATAGCCTTTGACCGCTTCCATGTGGCAAAACAGCTGGGGGAAATCGTTGATAAGACACGGCAGAACGAACATCCCCGACTTCCAGTGGACAGCCGTCGTCAGGCAAAAGGAACCCGCTTCCTGTGGCAATACAGTGACAAATGGATGACAGAGCCACGGCAGGAAAAACTGGCATGGCTGAGAGAACAAATGCAACTGACCAGCCAGTGCTGGACACTGAAAGAGCTGGCGAAAGATATCTGGAACCGCCCCTGGAGTGACAAACGACGTGCAGACTGGTTGCAGTGGATAGCATTGGCGAGAAGTTGCGATGTGCCGGTAATGAGAAATATGGCAGGAGCCATCACGAAAAGGCTATATGGAATACTTAACGCCATGCGGTACAGCGTCTCAAATGGTAATGCCGAAGCGCTGAACAGCAAAATAAGGCTGCTGAGGATAAAGGCCAGAGGCTATCGAAACCGGGAGCGATTTAAACTGGGGGTGATGTTCCATTACGGGAAGCTGGATATGACGTTCTGATCCTCCCACCATGATCGGGGAAGACCCATATACATACAGATATAAGGATGAAAAAATGGCGCTGGAAAAGGATATTGCACAACAGGTAGAAGACTTTATCGCGGCTGGACGTCCCTCTGTTCGTCATCTGACTATTGATGAGCGGAGGGCGGGATACATCGCCAGCACAGCGCTTGCCGGCGGGACAGAAAACCGCGTTGATGTTAACGATATTGAACTGGAAGGCATGACGTTTCGCGTGGTGTCGCCACGCAATGCTTCCGGCACGCTTCCCTGCGTCATTTACTATCACGGCGGTTGTTTTATCAGTGGAGGGTTCGCCACGCACGATAACCAACTGCGGCAGCTGGCTTACGCCAGCGGCTGTCGGGTCATTGCCGTACAGTACCGTCTTGCGCCGGAGCACACTTTTCCTGCGGCGCATGACGACGCTGAAAAAGGGGCGAATCTCATCCGCAAGCACGCCGGGCTACTGGGCGTCGATCGTCACCATATTACGCTTGCCGGCGACAGCGCAGGCGGGCACCTGGCGCTGGTCACGGCGTTACGTCTGAAAGCGGCGAAACAGTGGCTGCCCGCGCAGCTGATGCTCATCTACCCGATGCTCGACGCCACGGCGCATTTTGAAAGCTACACCCGTAATGGGCTCGATTACATTATCACCCGCGATACCCTGCTCTCCGGCTACGAGATGTATCTATCGCACACCGACCGCAGGCATCCGGAAGCCAGCCCGCTCTGGCGAAACGACCTCAACGGACTGCCCCCGACGCACATTATCAGCGCGGAGTTTGATCCGTTGCGCGATGAAGATGAGGAGCTTTACGAGCGGCTTACCGCCCAGGGCGTGGACTGCACCTGCCAGCGCTACTTCGGCGTTATACATGGCTTTTTCCAGCTCGGCGGTATCAGCCATGCGGCACGCAGCGCGATGCAGGATATCGCATGGCGAGTCGGTGGCGGGTTGCCTCAATCGGCAGCCCTTGCTACAGAATAATAAGTCACCCTACTCCTCTTCGTTCCCGCCCTCTTCATAAGGACCAAAGGGGCGGGCGGGCAGGACGATATAAATTCCTTCGAATATCGCGCCGGGAGTCTCGTCGCCCAGAAGCTCAACCTGGAGCTGTACGCGCGCTTTTTTGCCGCGGGCAAGACGGTCGAGATCGCCGCTCAGAGAGCCGAGGTCAGCAACCGCGCTGGGCCTGCCTCTGATCGGCTTGCTATAGCGGATATGCGCGTCGGCAAGAATGATCGTTCCGCCAAGGTGGCGCTCGCGCAGCATCAGCCAGATGAGGCCCCAGCCGGTCAGCGTCGCCAGCGAAAACAGGCTTCCGGCAAACAGCGTATGATGAGGATTTTGATTGCCCGTTTCCGGCATGGTGGTAATAAATTTCTGCCCGGTGTACTGCTGAATGCGCACGCCCATTTTCTCGCTCAGCGGGATATGTTCATACCAGGCCTGCTGAAGCTGTCCGCACCAGTCGCCGCGATGCAAAATGTCATCAAGCGAAGCGACGGGTTTGATCATTAAGAAGTGGCGAACCGGCGTGGTCTGCGGGGTGGTAATTTCCCCCTGATTCACAAAGCCCAGTTTGGCGAAGAATTCGACCGCGTCTTCACGGGCGCTGCAGGTCACTCGCTTAACGCCCTCCTGGCGCGCCACCGACTCCAGCGTCATCGCCATCAGCGTGCCCAGCCCTTTATCCTGCACCGCCGGGTCTACGGCCATAAAGCGGATGGAGGCTTCGTTATCGGCGTTGATGTATAAACGTCCCACGGCAACCAGGTTACCGTCTTCATCCACCACCATCTGGTGATGCGCCATCGCATCCCAGGCGTCGCGCTCGGAACCTTTCGGCTGATGCAGCGGCTTACGCAGCATTTCCCAACGAAACTGATAGTAACGTTCTAATTCTTCTTCTGTTTGCGGTACCCGAAGATGATACATAGCCGTACTCTCTCTTGTTGCCCGCGACCACGCCGGAAGCTGGTTCATACCTGTAACCAGAACGTCACGGGGCCGTCATTGACCAGCGCAACCTGCATATCCGCAGCGAAGCGTCCGGTTTGGGTGTGCATTTCCTGCTGGCGACAGCGTTCGACAAAGTAATCGTACAGCGCTTCGGCGCGTTCCGGCGTCGCGCCTCTGGAGAAGCCCGGACGCATACCGCGTTCCGTATCCGCCGCCAGCGTAAACTGCGACACCACCAGCACGCTTCCCCCCGCCTGGCGCACATTCAGATTCATTTTGCCGTCGGCATCGCTGAAAATGCGATAGCCCAACACGCGCTCGCACAGGCGATTCGCTTTTTGTTCGTCGTCATCCTTTTCGACACCTAATAACACTAAAAGTCCGCTGCCAATTTCACCCGTCACCTCTCCCTCCACGGTGACGCTGGCACGGGTTACGCGCTGAATTAATGCAATCATGGTTGTTCTGCTTGTTCCTGATCTGCGGCTTGCCTGAGTTTGCGGTATTCCCCGAGAGTGACAGTTATTTCCGCGCCAAGCAAGACGATACACCACGTCCAGTACACCCAGACAAACAAAATGGGGATCACCGCCAGCACGCCGTAAATGAGCTGATAAGAGGGGAACATGGTGATATAAAGCGCGAAACCTTTCTTTCCCGCCTCGAACAGCACCGCCGCGACAAAGGCGCCGATGATGGCGTCGCGGTTCAGCACCCGCGTCGTGGGCACAATGCTGTAAAGCAGCCAGAAGGAAAGCCAGGAGAGGATCAGCGGGAAGATGCGCAGGACGTCATCAATCACGGAATTGAAATCGCTGGCCCAGCGCAAAGAGAGAAGATAAGAGCTAATCGCCAGGCTCGCCCCCGCCAGGAGCGGCCCGAGCGTGAGAATCATCCAGTAAACAGCAAAAGAGTAGACCTTTGGCCGGGTCCGCTTGCTGCGCCAGATGGTGTTCAGCGCGCTGTCGATAGCGTACATCAGCAACAGCGAAGTGACGATCAGGCCACAGGCCCCCACCGCGGTCATTTTACTGGAGTTGGCAACAAACTGTTCGATATAGCGCTGGATCACATCGCCCGTCGCGGGCATGAAATTGGCAAAGATAAAGTGGCGCAGCTGAACGCTCACTTCGGAAAACATCGGAAAGGCGGCAAAAAGGGCAAAAACCACGGCAATCAACGGCACTAAGGAAAGCAACGAGACGTAGGCAAGATTTCCCGCCAGCGTCGTCATGTTGTCTTCATCAATGCGCTGCCAGAGCAGCTTCAGCCAGGCCCGCAGCGGACGCGTATGATGCCTGGCTTTCTGATGCACGGTTTTTAGCATAGCACCTTCGCGAAATAGTCCGGAATGGTGGTTTTATCGGTCACCAGAATGCTGACGATCCCCAACTGGTTAGCCCCTTCTATATTATCGACGTTGTCGACAAAGAAGACCGTATCGTCCGCGGAAAAACCTTCCTGCTGGAGGACGTGCTGATAGATGCGCGTCTCCGGCTTACGCATCCCCAGATCCTGTGAAAGATAAATGCGATCGGCCGCCTGGCGAATTTCCGGGTACTCTTCCGGCCAGAAGGTGGTGTGCAGCCGGTTAGTGTTCGACAACACCACCACGCGATGCCCCTGCGCGCGCAGTTTATGCATAATATCGATGACCTCAGGGCGCAGAGCGACAAACACCGCCTGCCAGCCGTGAGAAAACTGCTCATAGCTCAACGACAGATCCATCTCCTGGCACAGCGCCTCGGCAAAGGCTTCGTCGGTAATTTCCCCGCGCTCATGCTGATGGAAGGCCTCCCCCATCGTAAAACTTTGCTTTAACGACGCCAGCGGTACACGGCTTAAGTTACTCCATGCCCCTAACACGCGGTTGAAGTCGATATCGACAATCACATTACCTAAATCAAAGATATAGAGCATGTTCATCTCCTTACTCGCCGTGGATGAGTAACTGTAGCGGGAAAGGAGAGCTTTGACTATGCGTCTGAGCGGGAAGGTGAACGAAAAAAAGGCGATGCGGTAAACGCATCGCCTCTGGTGGCATCCCCCGATTATCGGGCCTGTGGTTTCAATTTTTACAACGACTTATGCCAGTCTGTCGTATCAGAAGGTGTACTTCACGCCGAGCATGGCGGAGGTATCGCTGTAGCTGTTGTCGCCAACCTGCTGCGCAACGTTACCCCAGACCTGCAGGCGAGGCGTAACCTGCCCTTCCACACCCACTTTTAGTTCGCCAATATTGCGCGTGCCGCTGATTTCATCCGTGATGGAGCCCATCTGCACGGCCTGGTTACTGGTATTGTGGATCCAGTTCGCCTCTACAAACGGCTGGAAATCGCGCCCTTTACCGGCATCTTTTTCCGCGTGCCCTTTCAGGTAAGCGCGGACGCCAAGACGGGTCATCAGGTTGCCGTCGGTTTTATCTTTCACCAGCGTACCGTTGCGTTCACGATGAGCGTCGGCCTGCACGTCCATCCAGATAACCTGCGCTTTCGGCTGGATCCAGTAGCTTGCTTTTTCACTTTCTCCCATCAGGAAGCTGTAGCCCCCTTCAACGGATGCGGTGATACCGTCGGATTTGTAGCTTTCGCTGGCCAGATGGTCGCCGCGAACGGTGTTATCGAACCAGTTGTACAATACCCAGCTATCCAGATAGGTGCCGGTCTTGTCGGCTTCGTTCGCATACCAGGTGGCATACAGACCCACGCTGTAGCCATCTACCGAACCACGGGAGGCATAGCCGGTGTGGTCGTTACGGGTTTTGCTTTTCTGATTGGCATAACCTGCCATCGCGCCCAGATGCCAGCGATCGAGGCTGTCGCTGCTCCATTGCGCCAGATCGCCGCCAATTTGCAGAACGTAACGGTTCGCCGTGGTTCTCAGCTGTCCGCTGGCGTCATCGAAGCGGGTGCGGCCGCCTTCGTTACGTATCCACATACTGGTGACTTTCTCTTCGCCGGTCAGCACGTCGGTATACTGCGTTTCACCCAGACGATCATGCAGACGGGTGATAAACATCGTGTTGGCGGCGTAGTTGTTCGCCAGATAGCTACCAAACTCCGGACGATACTGATGCTCAACGGGAGTCGGAGGCGCAGGCGGACCCTCTGGTTTTGGCGGCGATGCCGGCGTTGGCGGCGCAGGCGGCTCCGGCGGTTCAGGAGGATCAACCGGATCGACAGGGTCTGGCGGAGGCGGCGGCTCTGGCGGATCGACCGGTTCCGGATCGGGTTCTTCAGGCGGATCCACCGGCGTCAGTTCACTGGTCAGATACCAGTCGCTGGCTTTTTTCACCACGTCGTAATCATACGCGCCCGCCACGATACGACCTGCTTTGGCAAATGTACCGTCGGAGTTCCCTGCGACCTCGACGATCTTAATCCCTTCAACCGTCAGTTCGCCCGCGCCGCCGATGTTGTTAATGCCCACGCTGGTGTTGCCGGAAGTATCCCCTTTAACGATTAACTTATCGGTTAAGGAATCGTCGCCGCCCAGCACGGTATTCAGCACTATTGTGCCGCCGTTACCGACGTAGTTGCCTTCAACGGTCAGGGTTTTCGGAACGAATGTCTCATCCGCGCCAGGAGATTGCCACGCCACGGTGGCGCCGTTCAGCGTCAGATCGGTCAGCGTGGAGTCTTTGGTCATCGTCCACAGACTGCCGCTGCCTTTTACGTTCAGGTTAACCTTCGACGTGGCGTCCACGCTGGTCGAACCGACGAAAAGGGAGGTATCCGCCATATTCAGGGCTACCGTACCGCCATTGATGGCGTTGATATTACCTTCAATATCAAATACGCCTTCGCTGTCGGTCAGCACGGTTCTGTCAGGATTCAGGCTGTCGGTTCGCAAATGCGTATCGGCGACCACCGGCATAACGATTGCCTGACTAGAAATAACCGAGTCAACGCCATTCGCCTGAATAACATCGGCGCTGGCGGCCGTTCTCAGCTTCGCGCCGCCCGCCAGATAAACCGTCCCCGGACGAACGTTATCCGTATAGGTCCCCTGCTGTTCGGTAGAAGCGTAAATCGCGAAAGCGTTCTCACCCGTTGTTGCAATATCCACGCCGTCGCCCAGCTGGATAAGTCCGCCCTTGTTGGCGTAAACGGCATGGCCGCCTTTGGTGGTGGTGGAAATTTCAGAGTCGTCGCCGATAAACACATAGGCATTGCCTTTAGTGTTATGGTTTTTACCCTGCAGGATATCCATAATTCCCATGCCGTTGGTGTCTCTGTCCCTGTTACCGGCGTAAACGGCATAGCCTTTACTGTCGGCCGCATTCGCCGCGGTTCCGGTCCCGACCACTTTCAGCACGTTTTTCCCGGCCAGGATAATAATGCTGTTTGCGCCCGCGTTCTGGAAGTTATTCGCCCTGACGGCAACGCCATCCTTAACCGAGATATTTGTCGACTCCGTGACATACACCAGAGAGTCGTAGTCATTATTAAAATCGGATGCGGCGTTAATGCCGTCAGCCGACGATCCCGTGGTTTCAATGGTTAAATTTCTGGCTTTAAAAAAGACCGCTTCGCTGTTACCCCTGACCCCGTCGGCGGCAGAGCCGGACGTTTTAATCGTAATGTCTTTGAGGTTTGGCGCATTCATACCGTTCGTCTGTAAATAGACCCCAAAACCGCCCAGCGGGGAGGTTGCGCCAGTCCCGGTAGTGGTGACGTTAATCAGGTCGTAATCGCCAAGAGGGGTTGAACCTCCGTAATAATAAAGTACGTTGTTATGATCGAGCGTCAGCTCCGCGTTTGCGTTCGGAACATGGCCGCCTACGGCAATAAGCGCTACGGCAATACTTAATGCCGTCTTTTTAAAAAGCGCGCTTTTCTTTAAGTCTTTGTATGTGGTTTTCATATTTCCACCTTTTCCTTAACATTCGTCATTAACGCTGACTCGTCAGGATTCAGGACTCCGTTTTCGAATGAAAATAACTGCTTGAAAAAACCAAAGGCAAAAGATTGGCGGCTCTTTAAGAAAATAAAGATTCAGCGACCAACTCAATTAATGAAACTTACCTTTTACGGCATAGATATCGTTATTTAAATGAACTGTCAACGGAGGAAAAACGAGGAAAAAAACCAAAACCGAAAGCGTTATCATTTATTTGCATTATTCCTGGAAAATATTTTCCAGAATTTAAAACTCTTGTCATGGCTGCCGAAAAGGCTAATAAATCAAGGTCCGGAAAGAGCATTTTTTGCAAAATAAACCCGCAATTAAGAATATTGCATATTATACCAGGACGTTTCTCAACTTTTAATTTTTGTGATAAAAGAACCGCCTTCACGGCGGTCTCTGTAAATAAACGGATCAGGCGCTGGCAACATCGTCCTGGGCAGGACTCACTTCGACAATTTCGACCTGCTGGGACTTCAGCAAATTGTGTAAGGCAGGACCCGGCAGCTCATCGGTAAACAGCGCCGTCACCTGCGACACGTTACCAATCTCCACCGCGGCGGAAGCATGATATTTGGTATGGTCGGCGGCCAGAAGAATATGCCGCGAGTGCGTCATCATCGTTGTCACCACGCTGGCTTCATTGACGTCAAACTCCAGCAGCGCGCCGTCGCTTTCAATCGCCCCGACGCTGGTCACCAGGTAGTCGGCGCGAAAGCCAGCGACAAAAGCCGTCGCGGACGGGCCGATGATGCCGCTGTTGTGCGGACGCAGCGTGCCGCCGGGCACCATCACTTCGAAGCGCGGATTGTTATACAGGATATGCGCGACGCGCAGGCTGTTGGTGATAATCCGCAGATGGTTGTGGTTCAGCAACGCCCGCGCCACCTGTTCGACGGTGGTGCCGATAGTGATAAACACCGTTGAACCGTCCGGAATATAGTCAGCCACCGCTTCCGCGATGGCCTTTTTCTCTTTTGTCCACGACACTTCACGCTGCTCAAATGCCATATTCACGACGCTGGACGCCCGCCCCGCGCCGCCGTGATGGCGGGTGATAAGACCCTGCTCGCTCAGTTTACGAATATCACGGCGCACCGTCTGGGTGGAAACCTCCAGCAAATCCGCCAGTTCATCAATATTCATATACCCGCGCTCGCTAATGAGCGCGAGCAACTGATCGTGGCGTGGATTGCCGGTCAGTTCAGTAAGACTCATGAAATGCCCTCGAAAAACCATTGCTCTGGCATTTTATACAAAAAGTGACAGGAAAGATCGGGTTTGATCACAGTCAGGTATCCCCGCACGTCCGCCGGGACGCGTACACTTCAGCGCCGCCACCCCGCTGGCGAACCTGACAGCCTCCGCCATTGCGCTGCCTGAAGCCAGGCTGAACGCCAGCGCGCCGTGAAAAACATCGCCTGCGCCCGTAGTATCCACCACCTCAACGCTAAAACCGGGCTGATGAAGCAGCCGATCGTTTTCAAGCCAGTTACAGCCTTCACCGCCGCGCGTCACATAGACATGTCCATTTGTGAGCGTTTGTGCGAAATGCAGCGCCTTAATGACATCTTCGGTGCCAGCCAGCCGCGCCAGCCCCGGCGCCGAAAACGCGGCATGATCGCTGAGCGCCACCAGCTCGCTGATATCCTGCGGCGTCACATCGCCATCCAGTACGGTCATGACCCCCGCGCGGCGTGCAAGAGTAAATGCCTGCTTCGCCCCTTCATGCCAGCGAATGTCGGCTAAAACGACATCCCATTGGGAAAAATCGATCTCATTAAGCCACCCGGCGTCCGGCAGTAAGTCCGGGCTGGGGAAATTAACGATAATCCGCTCACCTTTCGCATCCACCATAATCGCTGACTGCGACGATTTTGCCTGCGCGTAGCGCCGGGTGTAGCGGGTATTGACTCCCAGCGCTTCCAGCTCCGCCAGCAGACTGTTCCCGGTGTCGTCATCGCCGACGCGGCCAATAAAGTCCACCTGCGCGCCCAGCTTCGCCGCCGCCACCGCAGCCGTTGCCGCAGGTCCGCCGCCCACTTCCGTATAGCGCTGCGCCACATATTTACCGCCTTCGGTCGGTAAGCCCTCTACGTAATAGATACGGTCCATCACGGTAATACCTACACAAGCAATACGAATCATGGCCATTCCTTAATTGATTTGAGATGGAATCATTTTAATTTCATGAAATGTTAAAAAAGTGACGGCTGTCAATTTTTTGACCATAAATTACAAATACGATCAAAAACAGACAGAAACAACCGTCTCTGAATGACAAAAAATGACATCCACGTCTCAGGAGGACGTTATGGCAGTAATCGCATTTATCGGATTAGGGCAAATGGGCTCGCCAATGGCAGGCAACCTGCTGAAGCAGGGCCACCAGCTCAGCGTTTTTGACGTCAATCCGGACGCCGTGCAGCGTCTGGTGGAAAAAGGCGCTCAGCCTGCCAGCAGTCCGGCGCAGGCGGCGGAAGGCGCTGAGTTCGTTATCACCATGCTGCCCAATGGCGATCTGGTGCGCAGCGTCTTGTTTGGCGCGCAGGGGGTTTGCGAAAGCCTGTCGCCGCAGGCGCTGGTGATTGATATGTCCACCATTCATCCCATGCAGACCGACAGCCTGATCGCAGAAATGCGCGCCAAAGGATTCGCCATGATGGATGTGCCGGTCGGACGCACCTCCGATCACGCCATCGCCGGCTCCCTGCTTCTGCTGGCGGGCGGTACGGCAGAACAGATCGAACGCGCCACGCCTGTGCTGATGGCAATGGGCAATGAGCTGATTAACGCGGGCGGTCCGGGGATGGGTATCCGCGTGAAGCTGATTAATAACTACATGAGCATTGCGCTCAACGCGCTTTCCGCAGAAGCCGCCGTGCTGTGCGAAGCGCTCGGCCTCTCCTTTGACGTGGCGTTAAAGGTAATGAGCGGTACGCCAGCCGGGAAAGGCCATTTCACCACCTCCTGGCCGAACAAAGTGCTGAAAGGCGATCTTTCTCCGGCTTTCATGATCGATCTCGCGCACAAGGATCTGGGTATCGCCCTGGACGTCGCCAACCAGTTGCACGTCCCGATGCCGCTCGGCGCCGCCTCACGTGAAGTTTATAACCAGGCGCGGGCGGCGGGTCGCGGCCGGGAAGACTGGACCGCGATTCTTGAACAGGTTCGCGCCGCCGCCGGACGAAAAAACCATTTTTGATACGCAAAAGGACGAATAAATGACGATGTATACCCTGAAAGATATCACCCGACCTTCCGGCGGCTTCGCCATGCTGGCGGTTGACCAGCGCGAAGCGATGCGCCTGATGTTTGCCGCAGCCGGCGCGCCGACGCCGGTGACGGATCAGCAGCTGACGGATTTCAAAGTTAACGCGGCCAGGATTCTGTCGCCTTATGCCTCCGCCATTCTGCTCGATCAGCAGTTCTGTTACCGCCAGGTGGTGGAACAGAAAGCCGTGGCAAAAAGCTGCGCAATGATTGTCGCCGCCGATGCGTTTATTCCGGGTAACGGCATTCCCGTTGACAGCGTAACGATTGATAAAAGCATTAATCCTCAGGCCGTGAAGCAGGATGGCGCAAAAGCGCTGAAGCTGCTGGTGCTGTGGCGCAGCGATGAAGATCCTCAGCAGCGCCTGCAAATGGTTAAAGAATTCAATGAACTATGCCATGCCAACGGGCTGCTGAGCATTATCGAGCCGGTAGTGCGCCCGCCGCGCCGCGGCGATAAGTTCGATCGTGAACAGGCCATCATCGATGCCGCAAAAGAGCTGGGTGATAGCGGCGCCGACCTCTACAAAGTCGAAATGCCGCTCCACGGCAAAGGTTCGCAACAGGCGTTGCTGTCAGTATCCCAGCGTCTGAACGATCAGATCAATATGCCGTGGGTGATCCTCTCCTCCGGCGTGGATGAAAAATTATTCCCGCGCGCGGTCAGCGTCGCGATGACGGCAGGAGCTTCGGGTTTCCTGGCGGGCCGCGCGGTCTGGTCATCGGTCATTGGCCTGCCGGATAGTGAAATGATGCTGCGAGACGTTTCTGCCCCTAAATTGCAGCGACTGGGCGAAATTGTCGATGAAATGATGGCTAAACGTAATTAAACGAGGAAAGCACATGAAATGGTTTAACACCCTGAGCCACAACCGCTGGCTGGAGCAGGAAACGGATCGCATTTTTAACTTTGGTAAGAACGCGGCGGTGCCGACCGGGTTCGGCTGGCTGGGCAATAAAGGGCAGATAAAAGAAGAGATGGGAACCCACCTGTGGATCACCGTTCGTATGCTGCACGTCTATTCCGTCGCCGCCGCAATGGGCAGACCGGGCGCTTACGATCTCGTTGACCACGGTATTAAAGCGCTCAATGGCGCGCTGCGGGATAAAAAATATGGCGGCTGGTACGCCTGCGTTAATGACGAAGGGGTGATGGATGCCTCCAAACAGGGCTATCAGCATTTCTTTGTCCTGCTCGGCGCTGCCAGCGCGGTCACCACCGGCCATCCGGAAGCCAGAAAGCTCCTCGATGATGCGATCGAAGTCATTGAGAAATACTTCTGGAGCGAAGACGAGCAGATGTGCCTGGAGTCCTGGGACGAAGCCTTCAGCAAAACCGAAGACTACCGTGGCGGCAATGCCAATATGCACGCCGTTGAGGCGTTCCTGATCGTTTACGACGTGACCCATGACCGCAAATGGCTTGACCGGGCGGTACGTATCGCGTCGGTGATTATTCACGACGTCGCGCGTAAAGGCGACTATCGCGTCAACGAGCACTTTGACGTCAACTGGAACCCAATCCGCGATTACAACAAAGAGAATCCGGCTCACCGCTTCCGCGCTTATGGCGGGACGCCCGGCCACTGGATTGAATGGGGCCGCCTGATGCTGCATATCCACCCCGCGTTTGAAGCCCGATGCGAACAGCCACCAGCCTGGCTGCTGGAAGACGCCAAAGGATTGTTCCACGCCATGATCCGCGACGCCTGGGCGCCGGACGGCGCTGACGGCATCGTTTATACCGTGGACTGGGATGGTAAACCCATCGTGCGGGAACGCGTACGCTGGCCGGTTGTGGAAGCGATGGGTACGGCATATGCGCTCTATACCGTGACAGGCGATCGCCAGTATGAAGTCTGGTATCAGAAATGGTGGGATTACTGCATTAAGTACCTGATGGACTACGAGAATGGTTCCTGGTGGCAGGAGCTTGATCCTGACAATAAGGTCACCACCAAAGTCTGGGACGGTAAACAGGATATTTACCACCTGCTGCACTGTCTGGTGATTCCACGCATCCCGTTAGCGCCTGGCCTGGCGCCCGCTGTCGCCGCCGGGTTACTGGACGTAAACGCTAAGTAAAACCACTCAATACGGCATATCAACACTCGGTGTCGATATGCCGTCAGGGGATTTGTATGCAGAAAAGACGTTTGCATAGCGGAGGGAAAACCCTTTCCCTTACGGCAGGTGATTACCGCGCCCAAATTGTGACGGTTGGCGCCGGACTTGCTGAATTATCGTACCAGGGCTGCCACCTGGTGATACCGCATAACCCGGAAGAAATGCCGCCCGCACATCTGGGGAAAGTGCTTATCCCCTGGCCTAACCGTATTGCGAATGGCTGTTATCAGTATCAGGGGCGGGAATTTCAGCTGCCGGTAAATGAGCACAGTTCCCACGCCGCCATTCATGGTTTTCTGGCATGGCGCGACTGGCAGGTCGCTGACGCCACGGCGGATAAGGTCACGCTGACGGCATTTTTGCCCCCCAGCTATGGCTATCCTTTTTCTTTATTTTCCACGGTGATTTATTCGCTGGATCGGGAAAAGGGGCTGTCGGTAGAGATAATCAGTGAAAATATTGGCAAACTCCCGGCCCCCTATGGCGCGGGGATTCACCCTTATCTCACCTGTAACCTGGCGCCTGTCGATAGCTACCGGCTGCAATTTCCGGCAAAACAGGTTTTTGCGGTAGATAGTCGCGCAAATCCCACGACGCTGCATCCGGCGCAGGAGCTGGACCTGGACTTTTCCCTTCCCAACTATATTGGCGCACGGAAAATCGATCACACCTTTAAAACCGATTCCCGCGCGTGGGAGGTCAATATAACCGACCCGGCGCAGGGGCTTTCCGTAAGCCTGTACGCCGATCAGCCTTGGTTGCAGATATACAGCGGTGAAAAGTTAAGTCGTCAGGGACTGGCGGTGGAACCTATGAGCTGCCCGCCGAACGCATTTAATTCAGCCATCGATCTTGTCCACCTGCAACCCGGGGAGAGCCACCGTCTCTTTTTATCCATTAAAGGCGAACGCCTGGAGCCCGGAAATGGATAAAAGCAACCGAATAACAATTAACTGCTTCCATACGTGTTTAGCGTCACCGGGTTTAAGGTCTGGATTAACAACAAGGAATTACCATGGATTTTTTTAATTTATTCACGCCCGATGGCGTAATGTTAGTAAGCGTCTCATTTAAACCGTCTGGTCTGTTTCCTCCGGCTCCACAAAAATAATGTCCATCATTTTTAGTGGACACTATCGTATGGAATACCGGACCTGGATTACTGAAGCTTTACGCCTTCACTTCGAAGAACATTTACCTCGGGTTGTGGCCGGACGTCGCCTGGGTGTACCAAAATCAACAGTTTGTAGTATGTTCGTGCGCTTTCGGAGAGCTGGCCTTTCGTGGCCTTTGCCCGCAGGCATGTCGGAGCAGGAACTTGATGCCTGCCTTTACGGACAATTTTCCACGGTACCAGTCGTACGTCCTGAAAGCACCGTTATATCCGAAACCCCCGTGGTAAAAAAACGTCCCCGGCGGCCCAACTTCCCTTATGAGTTTAAAATCGCCTTAGTGGAGCAGTCACTGCAGCCCGGAGCCTGTGTGGCGCAGATCGCCCGGGAAAACGGAATCAACGATAACCTGCTCTTCAACTGGCGCCATCAATACCGGAAAGGTGGCCTGCTGCCTTCCGGAAAAAATATGCCGGCACTGCTTCCCGTGACGTTAACGCCGGAGCCGGATAATAAAATCCCGGCCCCCGCACAGGAACCAGAGCAGATAAATACACCGTCCGACAGTCTGTGTTGTGAGCTGGTTCTGCCGGCCGGAACTCTCAGGCTTAAAGGTAAACTGACGCCGGCGTTATTACAGACACTTATCCGCGAAATAAAAGGGAGCAGCCACTGATGATATCTCTCCCTGCAGGTTCGCGTATCTGGCTGGTTGCAGGTATCACCGATATGCGAAATGGCTTTAACGGCCTGGCATCAAAAGTTCAGAACGTCCTGAAGGATGACCCGTTCTCCGGACACCTGTTCATCTTCCGCGGACGCCGGGGTGACCAGATAAAAGTGTTGTGGGCTGACAGTGACGGACTGTGCCTCTTCACCAAACGCCTGGAGCGGGGCCGCTTCATCTGGCCAGTCACCCGTGACGGCAAGGTGCACCTTACTCCGGCTCAGTTATCCATGCTTCTTGAAGGTATCAACTGGAAGCACCCGAAACGAACGGAACGCGCTGGAATCCGCATATAACCCGTTGTAAAGTGAGGATATGGACACCTCACTTGCTCATGAGAACGCCCGCCTGCGGGCACTGTTGCAGACGCAACAGGACACCATCCGCCAGATGGCCGAATACAACCGCCTGCTCTCACAGCGGGTGGCGGCTTATGCTTCCGAAATCAACCGGCTGAAGGCGCTGGTTGCGAAACTGCAACGTATGCAGTTCGGTAAAAGCTCAGAAAAACTTCGCGCAAAAACCGAACGGCAGATACAGGATGCACAGGAGAGAATCAGCGCACTTCAGGAAGAAATGGCTGAAACGCTGGGTGAGCAATATGACCCGGCACTGCCATCCGCCCTGCGCCAGTCTTCAGCCCGTAAACCGTTACCGGCCTCACTTCCCCGTGAAACCCGGGTTATCCGGCCGGAAGAGGAATGCTGTCCTGCCTGTGGTGGTGAACTCAGTTCTCTGGGATGTGATGTGTCAGAGCAACTGGAGCTTATCAGCAGCGCCTTTAAGGTTATCGAAACACAACGTCCGAAACTGGCCTGTTGCCGGTGCGACCATATCGTGCAGGCACCAGTACCTTCAAAACCCATTGCACGCAGTTATGCCGGAGCGGGGCTTCTGGCCCATGTTGTCACCGGGAAATATGCAGACCATCTGCCGTTATACCGCCAGTCAGAAATATACCGTCGTCAGGGAGTGGAGCTGAGCCGTGCCACACTGGGGCGCTGGACAGGTGCTGTTGCTGAACTGCTGGAGCCGCTGTATGACGTCCTGCGCCAGTATGTGCTGATGCCCGGTAAAGTCCATGCTGATGATATCCCCGTCCCGGTCCAGGAGCCGGGCAGCGGTAAAACCCGGACAGCCCGGCTGTGGGTCTACGTCCGTGATGACCGTAACGCCGGTTCACAGATGCCCCCGGCGGTCTGGTTCGCGTACAGCCCGGACCGGAAAGGCATACATCCACAGAATCACCTGTCCGGTTACAGCGGAGTGCTTCAGGCCGATGCTTACGGTGGCTACCGGGCGTTATACGAATCCGGCAGAATAACGGAAGCCGCGTGTATGGCCCATGCCCGGAGAAAAATCCACGATGTGCATGCAAGAGCGCCAACCGATATCACCACGGAAGCCCTGCAGCGTATCGGTGAACTGTATGCCATCGAAGCAGAAGTCCGGGGATGTTCAGCAGAACAGCGTCTGGCGGCAAGAAAAGCCAGAGCTGCGTCACTGATGCAGTCACTGTATGACTGGATACAGACTCAGATGAAAACACTGTCGCGTCACTCGGATACGGCAAAAGCGTTCGCATACCTGCTGAAACAGTGGGATAGCCTGAACGTGTACTGCAGTAATGGCTGGGTGGAAATCGACAACAACATCGCAGAGAACGCCTTAAGGGGAGTGGCCGTAGGCCGGAAAAACTGGCTGTTCGCGGGTTCTGACAGCGGTGGCGAACATGCGGCGGTGTTGTACTCGCTGATCGGCACATGCCGTCTGAACAATGTGGAGCCAGAAAAATGGCTGCGTTACGTCATTGAGCATATCCAGGACTGGCCGGCAAATCGGGTACGCGATCTGTTGCCCTGGAAAGTTGATCTGAGCTCTCAGTAAATATCAATACGGTTCTGGCGAGCCGCTTACTAATGTTAGATACCAACGTGGTATTAATCGTTATCGCATTAATGTTCCTTTATACCTTTGTGGGAATTTGCGCAGGCTTTGGCGGCGGGCTGACCACGATGCCGCTCATTACTCTGATGTTGCCGGTGAAGATGGCGACGCCCTTATCGGTGATTGTCGGCACCGCAACCGCCATCTATGCCACCTGGCTGTCGCGAAAAGAAACGGACTGGCGCTCCGCCGCGGTGCTGATTGGCTTTTCATTTCTCGGCATTCCGGTCGGCTTATATGCGCTGACATATCTGCCCGATCATATGATGAAAATAGGGCTTGGCGCATTTCTGATCCTCTATTCGTTTTACAGCATGTTTATTCCCCGCCTGCCCATTTATGACCGCAGATGGATCGCCGCGCCGCTTGGCGCTGTCGCCGGGGCGCTGGGCGCCGCGTTTTCCACCAATGGTCCGCCGGTGGTGATGTATGGCATGTTGCGTAATTTAGGTCCGGCAGCGTTTCGCGGAACGCTTAACGCTTTCTTTACCGCCAACAATATTGCCGTGGTCGGTGGTCTGGCGACCAGTGGCATATTGACCATCTCCACCTTCAAGCTGGTGATTTTCTGTATCCCGACGATGATTCTCGGATCGCTGGTGGGCCAATACGTTCATAAACGTATTTCCGTGAAGGTATTCCGCGTGCTGGTCTTTTTACTGCTGATTGCCTCTGGCGCGATGTTAATAAAAGGCGCAATGGGAATTCCTGCGCTTGTGGCGCTGTTACCGCCATTTTTATTACTGGCGGTGTTACAGCTGATATTTGGCAAAAAAATTGCCGAAATTCGCAAGGCTGATGCAGCGAAATAAAAAACGCTGCCAGCTGTGCGTCAGCGTTAATTAAAAAACTAACAAAACATAACTACCTTACCCGTCCCGCTCTCCTTAATGAATGGAGATATTGTTATGAGTCTGAAAGATGAGTTTTTACTGAACATCAGGTTAGAGAATAGTGAGAACGGTTTTACTTTATTCTATCAACAGCGCCCTCTCCTGCACCACAGCGCGACCTCCCCTTGCCTGTGGGTCGGCGCGGGCGTGGCCGATATCGACATGTTTCGCGGCAATTTCAGCATTAAGGACAAGCTGAACGAGAAGATAGCCCTGACCGACGCGGCCGTCAGCGAATCGGCTGACGGCTGGCGAGTGCGTTTTAGCCGCGGCGATGCGGTTAACGCCTCGCTGCATATCTCTGCCGATGAAATGGGCCGCCTGACGCTCAGGCTGCAAAACGACGATCGCCGCCATAACCGCATCTGGCTGCGGCTGGCGGCAAAACCGCAGGACCATATCTACGGCTGCGGCGAGCAGTTCTCTTATTTCGACCTGCGCGGCAAGCCGTTCCCGCTGTGGACCAGCGAACAGGGCGTGGGCCGCAACAAAAGCAGCTATGTGACCTGGCAGGCCGACTGCAAGGAGAACGCGGGCGGCGACTATTACTGGACCTTCTTCCCGCAGCCGACCTTCGTCAGTACGCAGAAGTATTACTGCCACGTCGATAACAGCTGCTATATGAATTTTGACTTCAGCGCGCCGGACTATCACGAACTGGCCTTCTGGGAAGATAACGCCACGCTGCGTTTTGAATGCGCCGACAGCTACATCGCTCTGCTGGAAAAACTCACCGCGCTGCTGGGCCGCCAGCCCGAGCTGCCGGACTGGGTGTTCGATGGCGTTACGCTGGGTATTCAGGGCGGCACCGACGTCTGTCAGCAAAAGCTGGACACCATGCGCAATGCCGGGGTGAAAGTTAACGGCATCTGGGCGCAGGACTGGTCCGGGATCCGCATGACCTCGTTCGGCAAGCGTGTTATGTGGAACTGGAAGTGGAACAGCGAAAACTACCCGCAGCTGGACAGCCGCATTCAGCAATGGAAAGCCGAAGGCGTCCAGTTCCTCTCCTACATCAACCCGTATGTCGCCAGCGATAAAGACCTCTGCGCCGAAGCAGCGCAGCGCGGCTATCTGGCGAAAGACGCCGCCGGAAACGACTATCTGGTTGAATTTGGCGAGTTCTACGGCGGGGTGGTGGATCTGACGAATCCACAAGCCTATGACTGGTTCAAAACGATCATCAAAAAGAACCTGATCGCGCTCGGCTGCGGCGGCTGGATGGCGGACTTCGGCGAATACCTGCCGACCGATACCTGGCTGCACAACGGCGTCAGCGCCGAAATTATGCATAACGCCTGGCCGGCGCTGTGGGCAAAGTGCAACTACGAGGCGCTCCAGGAAACCGGCAAACTTGGCGACATCCTGTTCTTTATGCGCGCGGGCTACAGCGGTAGCCAGAAGTATTCCACCATGATGTGGGCGGGCGATCAGAACGTTGACTGGAGCCTCGACGATGGCCTGGCCTCCGTGATCCCTGCCGCGCTTTCTCTGGCAATGTCCGGCCACGGCCTGCATCACAGCGACATCGGCGGTTACACCACCCTGTTTGACATGAAGCGTACGAAGGAACTGCTGCTGCGCTGGTGCGACTTCAGCGCCTTCACGCCGATGATGCGTACTCATGAAGGCAACCGTCCGGGCGATAACTGGCAGTTTGACAGCGATACGCAAACCATCGCCCACTTTGCCCGAATGACCACCGTCTTTACCACCCTGAAACCCTATCTGAAGCAGGCCGTCGCACAGAACGCCGCCAGCGGTCTGCCGGTGATGCGTCCGCTGTTCCTCCATTACGAAGACGACGCGACCGCCTACACCCTGAAATACCAGTACCTGCTGGGACGGGACCTGCTGGTGGCGCCGGTTTATGAACAGGGCCGCAGCGACTGGACGTTGTATCTGCCAGAGGACAGCTGGATCAACCTCTGGACGGGTGAAGCGTACCGGGGCGGAGAGATCACCGTGGATGCGCCGCTCGGACAGCCGCCGGTGTTTTATCGGGCAGACAGTGAATGGGCATCGCTGTTCGCATCAATGCGCCATATCTGATCGGGCTCGCCCGCGGCTAATCCCCGCGGGCAGATGAGGGATAATCATGAGTCAAAATACAGCCAGTCCGGCAACATTACGCTTGCCGTTTAAAGAAAAACTCGCCTATGGGATCGGAGACTTAGGCTCCAATATCCTTCTGGATATCGGGACGCTCTATTTACTCAAATTTTATACCGATGTGCTGGGTCTGCCGGGCACGTACGGCGGCATTATTTTCCTTATCGCCAAGTTTTTCACCGCATTTACCGATATGGGAACCGGAATTATGTTCGATTCGCGGCGTAAAATCGGCCCGAAGGGTAAATTCCGCCCTTTCGTGCTCTACGCCGCCTTTCCGGTGACTCTGCTGGCCATCGCTAACTTCGTCGGCACGCCGTTCGACGTCACCGGTAAAACGGTCATGGCGACGGTGCTGTTTATGCTCTACGGCCTGTTCTTCAGCATGATGAACTGCTCCTACGGCGCGATGGTGCCTGCGATGACCAAAAACCCGGACGAGCGCGCCTCGCTTGCCGCATGGCGTCAGGGCGGCGCCACGCTTGGTCTGCTGCTCTGTACGGTGGGCTTTGTGCCGGTGATGAACCTGATCGAAGGTAATCCACAGCTGAGCTATATCTTCGCCGCCACGCTGTTTTCCCTGTTCGGGCTGTTTTTTATGTGGTGGTGCTACGCCGGGGTAAAAGAGCGCTATGTGGAGGCGAAGCCCGCCGGTGCGGCGCAGAAGCCGGGACTGTTGCAGTCTTTTCGCGCCATCGCCGGCAACCGTCCGCTGTTTATTCTCTGCATAGCGAACCTCTGTACCCTCGGCGCGTTTAACATCAAGCTGGCGATCCAGGTTTACTACACCCAGTACGTCCTGCACGACCCGATCCTGCTGTCATGGATGGGCTTCTTCAGCATGGGCTGCATTTTCATCGGCGTCTTTCTGATGCCGGGAATGGTGCGCCGCTTCGGCAAGAAAAAGGTCTATCTCGGCGGTCTGCTGATTTGGGTGGCCGGTGATTTACTGAACTATTTCTTTGGCGGCGGCTCGGTGAGCTTTGTCGCCTTCTCATGCCTGGCCTTCTTTGGCTCAGCTTTCGTCAACAGCCTGAACTGGGCGCTGGTATCCGACACCGTGGAATACGGCGAATGGCGCACCGGCGTGCGTTCTGAAGGCACCGTATACACCGGATTCACCTTCTTCCGTAAGGTCTCGCAGGCGCTGGCGGGCTTCTTCCCCGGCTGGATGCTGACGCAAATCGGCTACGTGCCGAACGTGGCGCAGTCTGCGGGAACGGTCGAGGGGCTACGGCAGCTGATCTTTATTTATCCTTGCGCGCTGGCGGTCATCACCATCATCGCGATGGGCTGCTTCTACAACCTCAATGAAAAAATGTACATCCGTATTGTTGATGAAATTGAAGCCCGTAAGCGCGCAACCACATAATGATAATGAATGGCGCCCTGCGGGGCGCTACGGGGATTTATTATGTCTGACCACGATCCGCTAACGCTTAAACTGAGCCTACGGGAAAAAGTCGCCTACGGACTGGGCGATATCGGTTCTAATCTCATGCTGAGTATTGGCACGCTCTATCTGCTGAAATTTTACACCGATGAGCTGGCAATGCCTGCTTACTACGGCGGGATTATTTTCCTGGTGGCGAAATTCTTTACCGCTTTCACCGATATGCTCACCGGCATTCTGCTTGATTCGCGGAAAAATATTGGTCCGATGGGTAAATTCAGGCCATTTATCTTATATGCGGCGATTCCTACCGCCATTATTACGACGGTGCAGTTCATCGCCACGACCTTCAGTTTGCCGGTGAAAACGGCAATCGCCACCGGTCTGTTTATGCTGTTTGGCCTGTTTTACAGCCTGATGAACTGCGCCTATGGCGCGATGATTCCCGCCATCACCAAAAACTCACAAGAACGGGCGCAGCTGGCCGCCTTTCGTCAGGGTGGCGCAACGCTGGGTTTACTCGTCTGCACCGTAGCGTTTATGCCGTTGCAGGCCCTGTTTTCTTCAACCTCGCTGGGCTATGCCTGCGCCGCATTCATTTTTTCCGTGTGCGGTTTTGGATTTATGATGCTGTGCTTCAAAGGCGTTAAAGAACATTACGTCGAGCCGCCGTCAACAGGACATAAAATCAGCGTCGTTAAATCGTTCTGCGCCATCTTCCGCAATCCGCCGTTATTCGTGCTCTGCCTGGCGAATTTATGCACGCTGGCCGCCTTTAACATTAAGTTAGCGATTCAGGTTTATTACGCGCAATACGTGCTGAACGATATCCATCTGTTATCGTGGATGGGATTCTTTAGCATGGGATGCGTTTTAGTGGGCGTGATTCTCGTACCCTGGACGGTAAAATGCTTTGGCAAGAAGCAGGTCTACCTCGGCGGGATGGTGCTATGGGCGGTGGGCGATATCCTCAATTATTTCTGGGGCAGCACCTCTCTGACCTTCGTGGCTTTCTCCTGTGTCGCCTTCTTCGGCACCGCCTTTGTAAACAGCCTGAACTGGGCGCTGGTGCCGGATACGGTGGACTACGGCGAGTGGAAAACGGGCATTCGCGCGGAAGGTTCGGTGTACACGGGTTACACCTTTTCGCGCAAGATCTCAGCGGCGCTGGCGGGTTTCTTACCGGGCATTATGCTGACCCAGATTGGCTATGTGCCAAATATCGCGCAAAGCGACGCCACGCTGTCAGGGCTGCGTCAGCTGATCTTTCTCTGGCCCTGCGGGCTGGCGGTTATCGCCGCGTTAATCATGGGCTTCTTTTATAAACTCAATGAGGCGCGTTTCGCTTTTATCATTGCGGAGATAAACCAGCGGAAAAAAGCAAAACAGGCCGTTAACGCAACGGACCGGAAAGATACGACTGTCGATTACCTGCCGGCAGCGAAGTAAACCGCGCCGGGCGGGAACCACTGCGTCAGAAAAAAAAAGCCGCTGAAATTTCAGCGGCTTTTTGCTTGCCCGTTGCAGCCTGATAAGCAAAGCGCTATCAGGCCATTCAACGCGATTACTCTTCTTTCGCACCACGCATCGCACGGCGGCGATCGTTTTCCGTCAGATGACGTTTACGGATACGAATAGACTGCGGCGTCACTTCAACCAGTTCATCATCATCGATGAATTCCAGCGCCTGTTCCAGAGTCATCTTGATCGGCGGAACCAGAACCGTCGCTTCGTCCGTACCGGACGCGCGCATGTTGGTCAGCTTCTTACCGGTCAGGCAGTTGACGGTCAGGTCGTTGGAACGGCTGTGAATACCGATAATCTGGCCTTCGTACACTTCCGCGCCGTGACCGAGGAACAGCTTACCGCGATCCTGCAGGCCGAACAGCGCAAACGCCACCGCTTTACCCTGACCGTTGGAGATCAGCACGCCGTTGTTACGCTGGCCCACTTCGCCCGGACGCACGTCGTCGTAGTGGCTGAAGGTGGAGTACAGCAGACCGGTACCGGAGGTCATGGTCATGAACTCTGAACGGAAGCCGATCAGACCACGGCTTGGGATCACGTAGTCGAGACGTACACGGCCTTTGCCATCCGGATTCATGTTTTTCAGATCACCTTTACGCTCGCCCAGCGCCTGCATCACGGAGCCCTGGTGCTGCTCTTCAACGTCCAGCGTGACGTTCTCGAACGGCTCCTGTTTACGGCCATCGATTTCGCGGAAGATAACTTTCGGACGGGAAACCGCCATTTCGAAACCTTCACGGCGCATGTTCTCGATCAGCACCGACAGGTGCAGTTCGCCACGACCGGATACGCGAAACGCGTCCGCATCTTCGGTTTCTTCAACGCGCAGCGCAACGTTGTGCACCAGCTCTTTGTTCAGGCGGTCAAGGATCTGACGAGAGGTAACGTATTTACCTTCTTTACCACAGAACGGAGAGGTGTTGACGTTGAAGAACATGGTAACGGTCGGTTCATCAACGGACAGCGCCGGCAGCGCTTCAACTTTCTGCGGATCGCAGATGGTGTCGGAGATGTTCAGCTCGCCCAGACCGGTGATTGCAATGATGTCGCCCGCTTCCGCCAGATCGCTGTCGATACGCTCCAGACCCAGGTGAGTCAGCACTTTACCGACTTTACCGTTACGGGTTTTGCCTTCGCTATCGATGATAGTGATCTGCTGGTTCGGTTTCACTTTACCGCGCTTGATGCGGCCAATGCCGATAACGCCAACGTAGTTGTTGTAGTCCAGCTGGGAGATCTGCATCTGGAACGGACCGTCAAGGTCAACGTCCGGCGCAGGCACGTGGTCAACGATCGCCTGATACAGCGGGGTCATATCTTCCGCCATATCTTCGTGATCCAGACCGGCGATACCGTTCAGCGCAGATGCGTAGATGATCGGGAAGTCCAGCTGCTCGTCGGTCGCGTCGAGGTTAACGAACAGGTCGAATACCTGATCGACAACCCAGTCCGGACGGGCGCCAGGACGGTCAACCTTGTTGATAACCACAATGGGCTTCAGGCCATGAGCGAAGGCTTTTTTGGTCACAAAGCGCGTCTGCGGCATTGGGCCGTCAAATGCGTCAACCACCAGCAGCACGGAGTCAACCATGGACATGACACGCTCAACTTCACCACCGAAGTCTGCGTGCCCAGGGGTATCAACGATGTTGATACGGTAATCATTCCATTTGATAGCGGTGTTTTTCGCGAGGATAGTAATCCCACGCTCTTTCTCCAAATCGTTGGAGTCCATCACACGCTCTTGAGTTTCGGCACGAGAGTCGAACGTACCGGATTGCTGCAGCAGCTTATCAACCAGGGTAGTTTTACCATGGTCAACGTGCGCGATGATGGCGATGTTACGCAAATTTTCGATCACAACTTTGCCTCAGGCATTAGAAATAGCGCGTTATTGTACACGGATTAATCGCACTACAAAACAGGATCACAAACATCCTCCGCAAACAAGTATTGCAGAGTTTCTTTGTGATCGCTTTCACGGAGCGTTAAAAGGGTTATTCACTGTGCATTGCACCAACATGGTGCTTAATGTTCCCATTAAAGCACTATATTGGTGCAACATACTCATCATGGTGCAGCCCTTTTGCACGATGGTGCGCATGATAACGCCTTTTAGGGGCAATTTAAAAGTTGGCACAGTTTTCGCTTTATCTTTTTTACGGCGACACGGCCAATGATGAAAGAATTGAACACCTCGTTACCACGACGACCATGACCAATCTGGAGAGTTAAGTATGTCCGCTGAACACGTTTTGACGATGCTGAATGAGCATGAAGTGAAGTTTGTCGATCTGCGCTTCACTGATACCAAAGGTAAAGAACAGCACGTCACAATCCCTGCTCATCAGGTGAATGCCGAATTCTTTGAAGAAGGCAAAATGTTTGACGGCTCCTCGATTGGCGGCTGGAAAGGCATCAACGAATCCGACATGGTGCTGATGCCGGATGCCTCTACCGCGGTTATCGACCCGTTCTTCGCGGACTCCACTCTGATCATCCGTTGCGACATCCTGGAACCGGGCACCTTACAGGGCTACGACCGCGACCCGCGCTCTATCGCCAAGCGCGCGGAAGATTACCTGCGTTCTACCGGTATCGCCGACACCGTGCTGTTCGGGCCGGAACCAGAATTCTTCCTGTTTGACGACATCCGTTTCGGCAGCTCTATCTCCGGTTCTCATGTCGCTATCGACGATATCGAAGGCGCCTGGAACTCCTCCACCCAGTACGAGGGCGGCAACAAAGGCCACCGTCCGGCGGTGAAAGGCGGTTACTTCCCGGTTCCGCCGGTAGACTCCGCTCAGGACATCCGTTCTGAAATGTGTTCCGTAATGGAGCAGATGGGCCTGGTTGTCGAAGCGCACCACCATGAAGTTGCTACCGCCGGTCAGAACGAAGTGGCAACCCGCTTCAACACCATGACCAAAAAAGCGGACGAAATCCAGATCTACAAATATGTGGTTCACAACGTTGCGCACCGTTTCGGTAAAACCGCAACCTTTATGCCAAAACCGATGTTCGGCGATAACGGTTCCGGTATGCACTGCCACATGTCGCTGTCGAAAAACGGCACCAACCTGTTCTCTGGCGACAAGTACGCCGGTCTGTCCGAGCAGGCGCTGTACTACATTGGCGGCGTCATCAAACACGCTAAAGCGATCAACGCCCTGGCGAACCCGACCACCAACTCCTACAAGCGTCTGGTCCCGGGCTACGAAGCGCCGGTTATGCTGGCCTACTCTGCGCGTAACCGTTCCGCCTCTATCCGTATTCCGGTAGTGGCCTCGCCGAAAGCGCGTCGTATCGAAGTGCGCTTCCCGGACCCGGCGGCTAACCCGTACCTGTGCTTTGCCGCTCTGCTGATGGCAGGTCTTGACGGCATCAAGAACAAGATCCACCCGGGCGAAGCGATGGATAAAAACCTGTACGACCTGCCGCCGGAAGAGGCGAAAGAGATCCCACAGGTTGCAGGCTCTCTGGAAGAAGCGCTGAACGAGCTGGATCTGGACCGCGAGTTCCTGAAAGCGGGCGGCGTGTTCACTGATGAAGCTATCGACGCTTACATCGCGCTGCGCCGCGAAGAAAACGACCGCGTACGCATGACGCCGCACCCGGTAGAGTTTGAGCTGTACTACAGCGTTTAATACACCCAATCCTTCTGGCTGCGCTAAGGCGGCCTGAAGGAGGAAGTGTCGAGTTGCCGTGGAAATTTTAGCCTGCGCAGGCAGGTTTGGGATTGATGGCAAACAAAAAATGCCCGATGGCGCAGGCTTATCGGGCCTACGGGTAACTCTCTTGTAGGCCGGATAAGGCGCAGCCGCCATCCGGCGCAACGTTTGTCACTCATCTGTAGCCCATCTCACGATGGGCTTTTTTCTCCGCCAACAAACTGATCCTTCGCGCTTTTTCCCGCTGAAAAGCTATAATGCACTAAATTGGTGCAAACTGTCAGGAGACTGCAGATGGCAACAGGCACGCCGCCCGATGCTGGGCAGATCCTCAATTCTCTCATCAACAGCATTCTGCTGGTCGACGATGAACTGGCGGTACATTACGCCAACCCCGCCGCCCAACAGCTTCTCGCCCAGAGTTCGCGCAAGCTGTTCGGCACGCCGCTGCCAGAGCTGTTGAGCTACTTTTCCTTAAATCTCGAACTGATGCGCGAGAGCTTAGAGGCGGGCCAGGGTTTTACGGATAACGAAGTGACGCTGGTGCTTGACGGACGCTCGCATATTCTTTCCGTCACCGCGCAGCGTATGCCTGACGGTCAGATTTTACTGGAGATGGCGCCAATGGATAACCAGCGCCGTCTGAGCCAGGAGCAGCTTCAGCACGCTCAGCAGGTCGCCGCGCGCGATCTGGTACGTGGACTGGCGCATGAGATTAAAAACCCGCTCGGCGGCTTACGCGGTGCGGCGCAGCTGCTCAGCAAAGCCCTGCCCGACCCGGCGCTGCTGGAATACACCAAAGTGATCATTGAGCAGGCCGACAGGCTGCGCAATCTGGTCGACAGGCTGCTGGGCCCGCAAATGCCGGGCACGCACGTCACGGAAAGTATTCATAAAGTGGCGGAACGCGTGGTGGCGCTGGTGTCGATGGAGCTACCGGAAAACGTCACGCTGATTCGCGATTATGACCCGAGCCTGCCGGAGTTGCCGCACGACCCGGAGCAGATCGAGCAGGTGCTGTTAAACATTGTACGTAATGCGCTACAGGCGCTGGGACCGGAGGGCGGCGAAATCGTGCTGCGCACCCGCACCGCTTTCCAGCTTACCCTGCACGGCGAGCGCTATCGCCTGGCGGCGCGCATCGACGTGGAAGACAACGGACCGGGGATCCCTTCCCATTTACAGGATACGCTGTTTTACCCGATGGTCAGCGGCCGCGAAGGCGGCACCGGGCTGGGCCTGTCCATTGCCCGTAATCTGATCGATCAGCATTCCGGCAAAATTGAATTTACCAGTTGGCCAGGCCACACCGAGTTCTCGGTGTACCTGCCTATCAGGAAATAAGGTGACGTTTATGCAACGAGGAATAGTCTGGGTAGTCGATGACGATAGTTCTATCCGTTGGGTGCTTGAACGTGCTCTCGCCGGTGCGGGTCTGAACTGTGCGACCTTTGAAAACGGTAATGAAGTGCTGAACGCGCTGGCAAGCAAAACGCCGGACGTGCTGCTGTCCGATATCCGGATGCCGGGCATGGACGGGCTGGCGCTGTTAAAACAGATTAAACAGCGCCACCCGATGCTTCCGGTCATCATAATGACCGCGCATTCCGACCTGGATGCCGCCGTCAGCGCCTATCAGCAGGGGGCGTTTGATTACCTGCCAAAACCGTTCGATATTGACGAGGCCGTCGCGCTGGTTGAACGCGCCATCAGCCATTATCAGGAACAGCAGCAGCCGCGTAATATCCAGATCAACGGTCCGACCACCGACATTATCGGCGAAGCGCCGGCGATGCAGGATGTGTTCCGCATTATCGGGCGGCTTTCCCGCTCCTCCATCAGCGTATTGATCAACGGTGAGTCCGGGACCGGTAAAGAGCTGGTCGCCCATGCGCTGCATCGCCACAGTCCGCGCGCGAAAGCGCCGTTTATCGCGCTGAACATGGCGGCGATCCCGAAGGACCTGATCGAATCCGAGCTGTTTGGTCATGAAAAAGGGGCCTTCACCGGCGCGAATACCATTCGTCAGGGACGTTTCGAACAGGCCGATGGCGGTACGCTGTTTCTGGATGAGATCGGCGATATGCCGCTGGACGTGCAGACGCGCTTACTGCGCGTGCTGGCTGACGGACAGTTTTACCGCGTGGGCGGCTACGCACCGGTGAAGGTCGATGTGCGGATTATCGCCGCCACCCACCAGAACCTGGAGCAGCGGGTGCAGGAAGGTAAATTCCGTGAGGACCTGTTCCATCGTCTGAACGTGATTCGCGTCCATCTGCCGCCGCTGCGTGAGCGCCGTGAGGACATTCCGCGCCTGGCCCGCCACTTCTTACAGGTTGCGGCGCGCGAACTTGGCGTTGAAGCCAAACTGCTGCATCCGGAAACCGAAGCTGCGCTGACGCGCCTGGCCTGGCCGGGCAACGTTCGCCAGCTGGAAAACACCTGCCGCTGGTTAACGGTTATGGCTGCCGGTCAGGAAGTGTTGATCCAGGATCTGCCCGGCGAGCTGTTTGAAGCGACGGTGCCGGACAGCCCTTCCCACATGCAGCCGGACAGCTGGGCCACCCTGCTGGCGCAGTGGGCGGATCGGGCGCTGCGTTCCGGTCATCAAAATCTGTTGTCTGAAGCGCAGCCGGAAATGGAGCGCACGCTGCTGACCACCGCGCTACGCCACACTCAGGGGCATAAGCAGGAGGCGGCGCGGCTGCTCGGCTGGGGACGAAACACCCTGACGCGGAAGTTAAAAGAGCTGGGAATGGAGTAAGCGTTCACGCTTGTGTAAAGATTAATAATTGAGCGCAAATTGCGGTTATTTTGCGCTTTACTGTTCCGATGAGTTGAGTATGATCATGCCCGGCAAACGGGGGACTTACTATGCTGGAATCGATTATAAATCTGCTATCAAGAGGAGCGGTCGATAGCCACACGCCACAAACTGCGGTCGCCGCAGTGCTGTGCGCGGCGCTGGTTGGGCTGTTCAGCTAACGATGTGCCGGATGGCGCTACGCTTCATGGACCTGGATATTGCAGGCCGGATAATAAGCGAAGCGCCATCCGGCAATATATTAAATCACCCGTGAGAACTGCTGCATCCGCGCTTTCTGCCGCAGATAGGCGTCAAAGCACATGCAAATGTTGCGAATCAGTAGCCGCCCCTTCGCCGTTACCCGAATCCCCTTCTCATTAACCTCCACCAGCCCGTCATTCGCCAGCGGCGCCAGCAGCTTCAGGTCTTCCGCAAAGTAGTCGGCAACGTTGAGATCCCACTGCTGTTCCACGGCGGCATAGTCGAGACGGAAGTTGCAGATCAGCGACTTAATGACGTCGCGGCGGATACAGTCGTCGCGCGTCAGCGCAATACCGCGCCACAGCGCGTTCCCCTGTTCATCCACCTGCTGATAATAAAGCTTCAGCTCTTTCTGGTTCTGCGCGTAACAGTCGCCAATCATACTGATGGCCGAAACGCCCATCCCCAGCAGATCGGTGTCGCCCTGGGTGGTGTACCCCTGGAAATTACGGTGCAAAACGCCGTTACGCTGGGCAATCGCCAGCTCATCGTCCGGGCGGGCAAAGTGATCCATGCCAATAAACTGATAGCCCGACTCCGTCAGCGAGGCGATAGTCTGCTGGAGAATATCCAGCTTCTGCTGCGCGCCCGGCAGGTCTGCGTCTTTAATCTTGCGCTGCGCGGCGAACAGCGTCGGCAGATGCGCGTAGTTAAAGACGCTCAGGCGATCCGGGTTCAGTTCGGCAACTTTCTTCAGGGTAAAGGCGAAGCTTTCCGGGGTCTGTTTTGGCAAACCGTAAATCAGGTCAATATTGGTCGAGGTAAAGCCGATGTCGCGGGCATGGCGAAGCAGCGCGAAGATAAACTCTTCGTCCTGTTCACGATTAACCAGACGCTGGACCTCTTTATTGAAGTCCTGCACCCCCATGCTCAGGCGGTTAAAGCCTTCGGCGCGTAAATGATCGAGCACGTCCAGTTCAATTTCACGCGGATCGACTTCGATCGAGATTTCCGCGTCAGCGTTGAAGCGAAAGTTGTCGCGCAGCAGCGTCATTAAGCGGCTGATTTGCGCTTTGTTGAGGTAAGTCGGCGTTCCGCCGCCCCAGTGCAGCTGGCTGACCTGGCGCCCTTTAAACAGCGGCGCCCGATGGCGGATTTCCTGTTCCAGCGCATCCAGATACCGATCGGCTTTATGCTGCTGGCGGGTGACAATCTTATTGCAGCCGCAGAAATAGCAGAGCTTATGGCAAAACGGGATATGGACGTAAAGCGAGAGCGGACGCTCAGGATAGCGCGCGACGGCCTGCAGGAATGCCTGCTCGTCAAAGGCTTCAGAGAACTCCAGCGCGGTCGGGTACGAGGTATAACGCGGCCCGGAATAGTTATATTTCTGGATCAGGGCCAGATCCCAGTCTATTTGTTGTTCAGACATGCTCACTCCTTCCGATGGCGTCTCTGGCGGGTACGGCGGACCGGCCTCACTCCACTGCGAGCGACAAGCCGGTTGCGCAGCCACTTTTGTCGCCGCGACAACCGCTGTAGTTTAACGAATAACCACACCAGATAACATATAACCGGAAGGGTTATAAGCAGGACGGGGAGGCCCACGCTGTAAACCGTCAGTTACCCCCGCGAAGCAGGCGCATCATATCTTCCTGCTTCTCGTCTTCTTCCTCTTCTTCGTCATCGTCGTAAGAGAGGCCCAGCTTCTGCATCAGTTCGTCGATACGATCCAGTCTGGCATCCACCCAGCTCTGCTCTTCGGCGCTCAGGGTTTCGCCTGCTTCCAGACGTTCTAACAGCGCATCCAGGCGCTCATCCGTTTCCAGTAAATCCAACTCAGCCTGCGGTGAAAGCATAGGTTTCTCACTCTTCGGTTTTTGCTGTCTGGTGACTTTTTCCGTCACGCCCAGGGGAATGGGGGTTTTACTGCCGATACGTGGGTCTTTTTGCTTGTTCTGGTTTTTTGCGCCCGATGCCGCGCCGCCGCCTGTCGCACGGCTTCCCGCCGTGTGACCACGGTGTTTTTTCTGGCGCTTGCGGTCGCGCGCTTCCTGATTCAACTCTTCGCGGGTTTTACGGCGCGCCTTTGCGGGGCCTTTGCCGCGTGATGTCGATGTGGATTTCATAGTGATTCGTCTTTGGCTGTTTTATTCAGTATACAATTGCGCCGGAATCTAGCAGAAATAAAGAAAAAAGGCGACAGATTGCTCTGCCGCCTTTTAACCTGACTCATAACCCTTAGCGGGTTCCACATTCCGTGTCGGCTCTCAACACACCCTGTTTTTCCTTCAGCCTGGAACGATCCGTGTCTTTTCCTTTTCCGTAAATTAAACGTCTCCGAACGTCTTGTCATCCTGACAATCCTGTGTCTTCGCCTCCTGGCGCTCCTGACCCTCATCCTGAGTCGTTTATCCTTCCAGCATCCTCGCTATGGGGTGTACTTTACTCTATTGACTTAAACTGACAACCCACTAACCACGCAAATCATACATTTTCAGAATAATACACAAAGTTAATTCTCTGATTTAGTTAGCATATTTAATTAATGGCCCTGCAATTACTCCTGGATTTCTTCCAGTAACAATCGGCAATGTCTCACAAAGCGAAGGGTTTTTACTTACATCGCGCTCGTGTCGAAAAATCCGTCTTTTGCTGCTGTTCAGGTATAATCGCCGCAAAGCTTTGACTGACGGAGACGACCGCTTTGATTAACCTGAATTATCAACAGACGCATTTTGTGATGAGTGCGCCTGATATTCGCCATTTACCTTCCGATACCGGAATTGAAGTGGCTTTTGCTGGCCGTTCTAACGCAGGCAAATCCAGTGCGCTGAACACGCTAACCAACCAGAAAAACCTCGCGCGGACGTCAAAAACGCCTGGCCGCACCCAGCTTATTAACCTGTTTGAAGTGGTCGACGGCAAGCGTCTGGTTGACCTGCCCGGCTACGGCTACGCCGAAGTGCCGGAAGAGATGAAGCGCAAATGGCAGCGCGCGCTGGGTGAATATCTGGAAAAACGCCAGAGCCTGCAAGGGCTGGTCGTGCTGATGGACATTCGCCATCCGCTGAAAGATCTCGACCAGCAGATGATCCTGTGGGCGGTAGAGAGCAATATTCAGGTGCTGGTTCTGTTGACCAAAGCGGACAAACTGGCCAGCGGCGCGCGTAAAGCTCAGCTGAACATGGTGCGTGAAGCGGTACTGGCGTTTAACGGCGATGTGCAGGTTGAAGCCTTTTCGTCGCTGAAGAAGCAGGGTGTGGACAAGTTACGGCAGAAGCTGGACAGCTGGTTCAGCGATCTGGCGCCGGTGGAAGAGGCGCAGGACAGCGAGTAAGTTGTACGCTGCCGGATAGCGACGCGATGCGTCTTATCCGGCCTGGCGATGGATACCGACAATAAAAAACGCCCCAGTCAGAAACTGACTGGGGCGGCTAAAATATTCAGCCAAATCCGATTACGTGAAGTAAAAGGTCTGAAAGATAGAACATCTTACCTCTGTACCCTACGCGAATAACTTTACTCTTTTTTAAGCAGCTCAGAAAGCACTTTTTGTAATTTTTTTTCATTCTTTACATAAGGAATTCCAATGCTCATCACAAAACGTGGTTTCTTATGTTGCTTAATTACGAAAAGAGCGCGTTATTCACCGTTCTCTTAGTGCGCCTGATCCCAGTTTTCACCGCTTCCCACTTCCACCAGCAACGGCACATCAATGCGCGTACAGTTTTCCATCAGTTGGTGAATCTTTTTCGAGACGACGTCGAGGTCGTCTTTATGCACTTCGAATACCAGTTCATCGTGCACCTGCATGATCATCCGCACGCGCGGCTGCTCGCTTTCCAGCCAGCCATCTACGGCAATCATCGCGCGTTTAATGATATCGGCGGCAGTCCCCTGCATCGGGGCGTTGATCGCCGCACGTTCAGCGCCAGCGCGGCGCGCGCCGTTACTGGATTTAATATCCGGCAGGTAGAGGCGACGCCCTTCCAGCGTTTCAACGTAGCCCTGCTCTTTCGCCTGGGCGCGCGTGCGCTCCATATATTCCAGCACGCCTGGATAACGCTCGAAGTAGAGATCCATATACTTCTGCGCTTCCTTACGCGGAATGTTCAGCTGGCGCGCCAGACCGAATGCGCTCATCCCGTAGATCAGGCCAAAGTTAATCGCCTTCGCGCTGCGACGCTGTTCGTTCGTCACCGTCTCCAGCGGTAAACCAAACACTTCCGCCGCGGTCGCGCGGTGAATGTCCTTACCTTCGGCAAACGCCGTCAGCAGCCCCTTATCGCGCGACAGGTGCGCCATAATGCGTAACTCAATCTGCGAATAGTCAGCGGAAACAATGACGTGATCCTTCGGCGGAATAAACGCCTGACGGATACGACGCCCTTCTTCATTGCGTACCGGAATGTTTTGCAGGTTCGGATCGGTAGACGACAGTCGCCCGGTGGCGGTTACTGCCTGATGATAGGAGGTATGGACACGTCCTGTTTTCGGGTTGATCATCAGCGGCAGCTTGTCGGTGTAGGTCGATTTCAGCTTCGCCAGGCCGCGATACTCAAGAATCACCTTCGGTAACGGATAATCCAGCGCCAGCTCTTCCAGTACCTCTTCCGATGTGGACGGCGCGCCGCCAGGGGTTTTCTTCAGCGGCTTGATCCCCTGTTTTTCAAACAGAATGGTTTGCAGCTGCTTAGTGGATGAGAGGTTAAACGCCTCACCGGCAATGTCATGCGCCTTCTGCTCCAGCTCCGCCAGACGCAACGTGATTTCTTCAGAGTGCTTATGCAGCACGGCGGGATCGATCATCACGCCGTTACGCTCAACGCGGGACAGCACCGGCACCAGCGGCATTTCGATATTTTCAAATACGTTCAGCGGGCCTTTATGCTGCTGAAGCTCTGGCCACATTTTCAGATGCAGCTGTAGCGTGACGTCCGCATCTTCAGCCGCATAGCGCCCCGCCTCTTCCAGCGCGATCTGGTTGAAGGTCAGTTGATTTTTGCCCTTGCCTGCAATCTCTTCAAAGGTAATGGTTTTGTGCTTCAGCCAGCGGTCAGACAGGCTGTCCATATCGTGACGCCCGGCGACGCTGTTCAGGATGTACGACTCCAGCATCGTATCAAAAGCAATGCCGCGCAGTTCAATGCCATAGTTGGCCAGAATACCGCGATCGTACTTCAGGTTTTGCCCGACCTTGCTAACCTTCTCATCTTCCAGCAGCGGTTTCAGCAGCTCCAGCGCGCGATCGCGGGCGATCTGATCCGGCGCGTCCAGATAATCGTGGGCGACCGGCACATAGGCCGCCACGCCGGGTTCAACCGCAAATGACAGCCCCACCAGATTGGCAGTGATGTTATCGAGGCTGTCCGTCTCGGTATCAAAGGCGAAGACAGGCGCTTTTTCCAGCTTCGCGATCCACGCTTTCAGCGTCGCTTCATCAAGAATAGTGACGTAGTTTTCATAAGAAAGCGCAGCGGTAGCCTCATCGGGCGATTCGTCAATAACGAGGGTTTCCTGTGGCTTAGCGGCAGGCTTTGCCCCTTTCGCCTGTAGCCACTTACCGGCTTCGACATCGGCGGTCCAGCGTTTGAACTCATATTTCCGGAACAGGTCCAACAGCTCATCGGCGATGGGCTGTTTCACTTCCAGCTGTTCGCAGGTTAACTCCAGTTCGACGTCGGTTTTTATCGTCGCCAGCTTATACGAGAGATAAGCCACCTCTTTATTTTGTTCCAGCTTGCCCGCCATCGTTTTGGCGCCGCGGAAGGTCAGCCCGGCAATTTTGTCTGATTCGGCATACAGAGTATCCAGCCCACCCAGACCCTGCAGCAGTGCCTGGGCGGTTTTTTCGCCCACGCCCGGTACGCCCGGAATATTGTCAGATGAGTCGCCCATTAGCGCCAGGAAGTCGATAATCAGCTCGGGCGGCACGCCATATTTATTAACCACTTCCTCCGGACCCAGAATCGTATTGGTCATGGTGTTGATAAGCGTAATGTTCGGCGTAACCAACTGGGCCATATCTTTATCCCCGGTACTGATCAGCACCGGACGGCCTGCTTTTTCCGCTTCACGCGCCAGGGTTCCGATAACATCGTCCGCTTCTACGCCGGATACCGCCAGCAATGGCAATCCCATCGCTTTAACCATCGCGTGCAGCGGTTCGATTTGCGCGCGCAGGTCGTCCGGCATCGGCGGGCGATGCGATTTATAGTGTTCAAATAATTCGTCACGGAAGGTTTTACCCTTGGCATCAAACACCACTGCGGCATGCGTCGGCTGGTACTGCATGATCAGGCTGCGCAGCATGTTGAGGACGCCGTACATCGCGCCGGTCGGTTCGCCAGCGCTGTTGGTCAGCGGTGGAAACGCATGGTATGCGCGATAGAGATAAGAGGAGCCGTCTACAAGGATAAGTGGGTTTTCTGGGATCTGAACCATAATGTCCGTGCCTGTTTATCAGTTTATGAGTAAAGGATGCCACAGACGGGATGAAAACATGAGTTTTTCGCCACATTTATGGCAAATCTTTTAGAGATCTTGTGGATCGCTCGCCAGGCTTCCTGTGGATAACTTTGTGCATATTTAGTTTTCTTCGATTTAATTTCAATCGGATACTTTTTTCTCTCTGTTTTTTGTCGTTTTATTTCATCTATTTATAAAAAATGTTATTCGTTTTCTTTACGATTTCAGGGAAATACGAATTGTGGATAGATAGACTGGCTTTTCCCCGGCAACGCAGAACCGTCATTTACATCATTTTCTGATAAAATCAGCCACCTTGTGCGATTTAGCGCACTGTTTATGGCTAATCCTTTGAATACGTTAATCATGAGGCGATGGCTCGCTCCAGTTACTTTGTTGCTGAGCATCGTATTGACCATTCTGGTCACCATTGTTTGCTCTGTGCCGATCATCATTGCCGGGATGGTAAAGCTTCTGCTGCCTGTCCCCTGGATCTGGCGCAGCGTCTCCCGCTTCTGTAATTTTATGATGTACTGCTGGTGCGAAGGGCTTGCATGTCTGTTACACCTGAATCCCTGGCTACAATGGGATGTGGAAGGGCTTGAGGGACTCACTAAGAAAAACTGGTATTTGTTGGTCTGCAATCATCGCAGCTGGGCGGATATTGTGGTGCTTTGCGTACTTTTTCGTAAGCACATTCCGATGAATAAATACTTCCTCAAGCAGCGGCTGGCCTGGGTGCCTTTTATCGGGCTCGCCTGTTGGGCACTGGATATGCCGTTTATGAAGCGCTATTCGCGCGCTTATCTCCTGCGCCACCCGGAACGACGCGGTAAAGATGTGGAAACCACCCGCCGTTCATGCGAGAAGTTTCGCGCGCAACCGACAACAATCGTTAATTTCGTCGAGGGTTCCCGCTTTACCGTAGAAAAACGCCAGCAAACCCGCTCGCCGTATAAAAACCTGTTGCCGCCCAAAGCGGCAGGGATTGCGATGGCGCTGAATGTGCTGGGCACCCGGTTCGATAAATTGCTCAACGTTACGCTGTGCTATCCGGAAAACGATCGGACCCCTTTCTTCGATATGCTGCAAGGAAGGCTGACGCGTATTGTAGTGCGCGTGGATATGCAGCCGGTGACCGGTGAACTGCATGGCGATTACGCGAATGATAAAGAGTTTAAGCGCCATTTCCAGCTCTGGCTGAATACGCTGTGGAGTGAAAAAGACGCGCAGATAGACGCTATCAAAGCGGTAAATAAAAAAGCCGGTCAGTGACCGGCTATATGTTATTTTTTGCTGACCAGATATTTCACGGTATCCGCATACTGCTGAACAAAGATATCCATACTGCTGGTATCCATGCCCTGCGGATTCACCTGATATTTGCCGTTAACAAACATCGCCGGCACACCCTGCAGTTGCAGGTCGGCAGCCGCTTTCTCCTGCTGGGCGACCAGCGATTTCACCACAAAGCTGTTCCACGCCGCGTCGTATTCTTCACCTTTGACGCCTGCGTCAACGAACACTTTACGAATATCCGCCACGCTCTGGATAGTCTGGGTTTTCTGTACCCCTTCAAACATCGGTACGGTCACTTTATCTTCGACGCCCAGCGCCATCGCCACTGCCCAGGCCTGCGTCATCTCCTTGCCCAACGGTCCGAGGAATTCGACGTGATATTTGGTCATTTTGACGCCTTCCGGCAGTTTTTTCCTCACGTTGTCAGAAACATGAAGAACTTCTTCAAACTGATAGCAGTGTGGGCAATAGAAAGAGAAAAATTCCAGCACCTGCGGTTCACCGGCAACGGGCTTTTCCAGGGTGGTGTACTGTTTGCCATCCTCGAACTGCGCTGCCGATGCGCTAAAAGCTAAAACCATACCAGCCAGCGCCAGCCAAATCTTCTTCATGATCACATCTCCGATTAATACATAGGTGTTAATTGTAATGGGGGTTGTTGCAAGATTTTAATCTGTTCAAGAAAAGTCGCGGTCTGCCGCCGCCAGTAATCTTCACCGGTTAACCACGGGAAATTTTTGGGGAAGGCGGGATCGTCCCAACGACGCATCAGCCAGGCAAGATAATAAACCAAACGCATCGCACGTAAAGGTTCCATCAGCCCGATTTCAGCCATACTAAATTCGCTATATTCTTCATATGCTTCAATAATGGTTTCCAGCTGCATACGTTGTTCAGCGCGATCGCCATTAAGCAGCATCCACAGATCCTGAATTGCCGGACCGTTACGGGAATCATCCAGATCAACGAATAGCGGCCCGTCGCGCCAGAGAATATTGCCGGCGTGGCAGTCGCCATGCAGACGTAACGGGGTAAAGTTCGTATGCCAGCGCCCGGTAACCGCCGCGATCAACGCATCCGTCGCCTGTAAGAACGCCTCTTTTTGTCCGGAAGGAATAAGCGTGGCACGTTCGAAAAGCTGGCGGGGCTCAATGAGATATTCATTCAGGCCAATCGTGGGCCGGAACGTAAAAGGCTGACGACGTCCGGTTCGATGCATGCGTCCCAGATAGCGAGCAACAGCTTCCATCTGGTCGATATTGTCCGCTTCAAACTGCCGTCCGCCTACGCTCGGAAAGATTGCGTAGTGGAATCCCTGATGATGCAGAAGCGTCTGGCCATTAAAAACCAGCGGGGCGGCGACCGGAACGTCATCACTGCACAATTCCAGAGTAAAGCGATGTTCTTCGAGGATTTGCTCAACTGACCAGCGCTCAGGGCGATAAAATTTGACGACAAAGCGCTGGCGGTCTTCATCCTGAAACTGGTAAACGCGGTTTTCGTAACTGTTAAGCGGGGTCAGACCGGAATCCACCCGGATCCCCTGCTCAAACAGCGCATCCATGATGGTATCCGGGTGTAGTGTCTGGAAAGTAAAAGCGTTATCGTTCATCCCATCATCCGGAAAATGCTTTGAATGATTCAGGATAACATTTCGCAGCGCTTCCGGTGCCGTCTCTTACAAGCTTTTACTCTTTAATTACGCCCCGTGCGCGCAGCAGCGCCGTCTTAAAATCTTCCTCGTAGTCCTTCTGGATACCGGGGATAACGGCGTCTTTCGCAGAATCGCGCATTTTCAGGTGATAGATCAGAATGTCGTCAGTTAAATCCGCCAGTTCGCCGTCAAAACCTGACTCTTTCGCCAGTTTCTGCAAAAATTGCAGCAGGTTAAGTTCGGGCTCTTTTTGCCAGGCTGGCTGGAGGAGTTCGATAACTTCATTCAGGCGTTTACATTTCATACTCGTGCTCCTTACTCTTGAGACAGACACGTTAGCAGGGTCAATCCCACAATAAAAGAGGCGATATCAGTGAATGAGGTTAGTGCAATTACCGGGGTTGTGCTGGCAGGCGGTAAGGCCAGACGAATGGGCGGTATTGATAAGGGGTTGCTTGAGCTAAAAGGGAAACCACTGTGGAAATACGTCTCCGATGCGCTCCTGCCGCAGCTGAATGAGGTAATTGTGAATGCAAATCGTCACCTTGAGATTTATCGCTCTGCCGGCCTGAAGGTGATTGCAGACTCGCTGGAGGATTATCCTGGCCCGCTGGCCGGAATGCTTTCCGTTATGCAGCAGCAAACAGGCGACTGGTTTCTGTTCTGTCCGTGCGATACGCCGTTTATTCCCGATGATTTGGTCATCCGCTTGCGATCTCAACGGCAAAATTCGCCAGTAGTGTGGGTACACGATGGCGAACGGGATCATCCCACTATCGCGCTGGTTAACCGCTCGGTTCAGCCATTTTTGCAGCAGTATTTGCTCTCCGGGGAGCGTCGGGTGATGGTTTTTATGCGCCAGGCAGGCGGACATGCCGTTGATTTCAGTGATTGCAAAGAGGCATTCGTAAATGTGAATACGCTTGAGGAGCTCGCCAGATGGCAGGAGCAACCGTGATCCCATTACTGGCAATCGCCGCATGGAGCGGGACCGGAAAAACAACTCTGTTAAAAAAGCTAATACCGATGTTGTGCGCCCGCGGCGTCCGTCCGGGTTTGATCAAGCATACCCATCATAATATGGACGTGGATAAGCCAGGCAAGGACAGCTATGAATTACGCAAGGCTGGCGCAGCGCAGACGCTGGTCGCCAGCCAGCAGCGTTGGGCATTGATGACCGAAACGCCGGACGAGCCCGAGCTGGATTTAACGTATCTGGTAAGCCGGATGGATGCCTCTAAGCTGGATATGGTGCTTGTGGAAGGCTTCAAACATGAAGCGGTTGCGAAGATCTTATTGTTTCGTCAGGAATGTGGTCACGGCGTGGAAGAACTGATTATTGATGAGCATGTGATTGCCGTTGCCAGTGATATACCACTCGATGTGGATGTGCCTGTTCTGGATATAAACGATATTCCACAGATCACAACGTTTGTTCTGGAGTGGCTCAAAAGCGGTTCATAACCGTGGAACTGACCCCGTAGGCCGGATAAGGCAACGCCGCCATCCGGCGTCATCACGGCGGACGTGCCTGATGCGCTGCGCTTATCAGGCCTGCAACACGGTCCGTTGTTGAATGTGATGCATCGCAGGCCGGGCTCTGTAGGCCGGATAAGGCGGAGCCGCCATCCGGCGTCATGACGGTGGACGTGCCTGATGCGCTGCGCCTGTCAGGCCAGCGACAAAACGCAAAAAGCCCATCCGTCAGGATGGGCTCTTCACCTTAATTAATGCCTGGCAGTTCCCTACTCTCGCATGGGGAGACCCCACACTACCATCGGCGCTACGGCGTTTCACTTCTGAGTTCGGCATGGGGTCAGGTGGGACCACCGCGCTACGGCCGCCAGGCAGATTCTGTCTGTCTGACGCCGGCAGGCGGCAGACTGTAATCTGTATCAATGCTGAAAATCTTCTCTCAACCGCCAAAACATCTTCGGCGTTGTAAGGTTAAGCCTCACGGTTCATTAGTACCGGTTAGCTCAACGCATCGCTGCGCTTACACACCCGGCCTATCAACGTCGTCGTCTTCAACGTTCCTTCAGGAGACTTAAAGTCTCAGGGAGAACTCATCTCGGGGCAAGTTTCGTGCTTAGATGCTTTCAGCACTTATCTCTTCCGCATTTAGCTACCGGGCAGTGCCATTGGCATGACAACCCGAACACCAGTGATGCGTCCACTCCGGTCCTCTCGTACTAGGAGCAGCCCCCCTCAGTTCTCCAGCGCCCACGGCAGATAGGGACCGAACTGTCTCACGACGTTCTAAACCCAGCTCGCGTACCACTTTAAATGGCGAACAGCCATACCCTTGGGACCTACTTCAGCCCCAGGATGTGATGAGCCGACATCGAGGTGCCAAACACCGCCGTCGATATGAACTCTTGGGCGGTATCAGCCTGTTATCCCCGGAGTACCTTTTATCCGTTGAGCGATGGCCCTTCCATTCAGAACCACCGGATCACTATGACCTGCTTTCGCACCTGCTCGCGCCGTCACGCTCGCAGTCAAGCTGGCTTATGCCATTGCACTAACCTCCTGATGTCCGACCAGGATTAGCCAACCTTCGTGCTCCTCCGTTACTCTTTAGGAGGAGACCGCCCCAGTCAAACTACCCACCAGACACTGTCCGCAACCCCGATAAGGGGCCCACGTTAGAACACCAGCCATTAAAGGGTGGTATTTCAAGGTCGGCTCCATGCAGACTGGCGTCCGCACTTCAAAGCCTCCCACCTATCCTGCACATCAAGGACCAGTGTTCAGTGTCAAGCTATAGTAAAGGTTCACGGGGTCTTTCCGTCTTGCCGCGGGTACACTGCATCTTCACAGCGAGTTCAATTTCACTGAGTCTCGGGTGGAGACAGCCTGGCCATCATTACGCCATTCGTGCAGGTCGGAACTTACCCGACAAGGAATTTCGCTACCTTAGGACCGTTATAGTTACGGCCGCCGTTTACCGGGGCTTCGATCAAGAGCTTCTCCGCGAGGATAACCCCATCAATTAACCTTCCGGCACCGGGCAGGCGTCACACCGTATACGTCCACTTTCGTGTTTGCACAGTGCTGTGTTTTTAATAAACAGTTGCAGCCAGCTGGTATCTTCGACTGGTTTCAGCTCCGTGAGCAAGTCACTTCACCTACGCGCCAGCGTGCCTTCTCCCGAAGTTACGGCACCATTTTGCCTAGTTCCTTCACCCGAGTTCTCTCAAGCGCCTTGGTATTCTCTACCTGACCACCTGTGTCGGTTTGGGGTACGATTTCGTGTTACCTGATGCTTAGAGGCTTTTCCTGGAAGCAGGGCATTTGTCACTTCAGCACCTTAGTGCCTCGTCATCACGCCTCAGTGTTAATGAACAACCGGATTTACCTGGTCGTTCCACCTGCACGCTTAAACCGGGACAACCGTCGCCCGGCCGACATAGCCTTCTCCGTCCCCCCTTCGCAGTAACACCAAGTACAGGAATATTAACCTGTTTCCCATCGACTACGCCTTTCGGCCTCGCCTTAGGGGTCGACTCACCCTGCCCCGATTAACGTTGGACAGGAACCCTTGGTCTTCCGGCGAGCGGGCTTTTCACCCGCTTTATCGTTACTTATGTCAGCATTCGCACTTCTGATACCTCCAGCATGCCTCACAGCACACCTTCAACGGCTTACAGAACGCTCCCCTACCCAACGAACGTATCCTTAAACCGACTCGACTTTGTATACGCTTTGACGTCGCTTCGCTCCGTCAATCGTAAGACGCTGAATCGCTTTAAGTGATACGTTCGCTGCCGCAGCTTCGGTGCATGGTTTAGCCCCGTTACATCTTCCGCGCAGGCCGACTCGACCAGTGAGCTATTACGCTTTCTTTAAATGATGGCTGCTTCTAAGCCAACATCCTGGCTGTCTGAGCCTTCCCACATCGTTTCCCACTTAACCATGACTTTGGGACCTTAGCTGGCGGTCTGGGTTGTTTCCCTCTTCACGACGGACGTTAGCACCCGCCGTGTGTCTCCCGTGATAACATTCTCCGGTATTCGCAGTTTGCATCGGGTTGGTAAGCCGGGATGGCCCCCTAGCCGAAACAGTGCTCTACCCCCGGAGATGAATTCACGAGGCGCTACCTAAATAGCTTTCGGGGAGAACCAGCTATCTCCCGGTTTGATTGGCCTTTCACCCCCAGCCACAGGTCATCCGCTAATTTTTCAACATTAGTCGGTTCGGTCCTCCAGTTAGTGTTACCCAACCTTCAACCTGCCCATGGCTAGATCACCGGGTTTCGGGTCTATACCCTGCAACTTAACGCCCGGTTAAGACTCGGTTTCCCTCCGGCTCCCCTATACGGTTAACCTTGCTACAGAATATAAGTCGCTGACCCATTATACAAAAGGTACGCAGTCACCCCATAAAGAGGCTCCCACTGCTTGTACGTACACGGTTTCAGGTTCTTTTTCACTCCCCTCGCCGGGGTTCTTTTCGCCTTTCCCTCACGGTACTGGTTCACTATCGGTCAGTCAGGAGTATTTAGCCTTGGAGGATGGTCCCCCCATATTCAGACAGGATACCACGTGTCCCGCCCTACTCATCGAGCTCACAGCCTGTGCATTTTCGTGTACGGGACTTTCACCCTGTACCGTGCGACTTTCCAGACGCTTCCACTAACACACAAGCTGATTCAGGCTCTGGGCTCCTCCCCGTTCGCTCGCCGCTACTGGGGGAATCTCGGTTGATTTCTTTTCCTCGGGGTACTTAGATGTTTCAGTTCCCCCGGTTCGCCTCGTTAACCTATGTATTCAGTTAACGATGATGCACCGTGGTGCACCGGGTTTCCCCATTCGGACATCGCCGGGTCAAAGGTTCATATCACCTCGCCGGCGCTTTTCGCAGATTAGCACGTCCTTCATCGCCTCTGACTGCCAGGGCATCCACCGTGTACGCTTGTTCGCTTAACCTCACAACCCGAAGATGTTTCACTTCATGATTGCGATAATTGAGAGACTCACGAACAACTTGCGTTGTTCTGTGTTTCAATTTTCAGCTTGATCCAGATTTTTAAAAGAGCAAAACTTCGCAGTGAACCCTTTCAGGTACACTCTGAAGTTTTATAACGTAAACATTCCACAGAATGGTGGAGCTATGCGGGATCGAACCGCAGACCTCCTGCGTGCAAAGCAGGCGCTCTCCCAGCTGAGCTATAGCCCCATACGGTGTGGTTAAACCTCATTACCCGTAATTTTTGCTGAGGCAAGGCGTGGTGACACGAAGCATACTTAAAGTATGTGAGTGTCGCCGCAACGCAGCATCAGCAAAAATTTGGTAGGCCTGAGTGGACTTGAACCACCGACCTCACCCTTATCAGGGGTGCGCTCTAACCACCTGAGCTACAAGCCTGTAGAGGTTTTTACTGCTCGTTTTTCATCAGACAATCTGTGTGGACACTACAAAGGCAGGTTCTTTAAGGTAAGGAGGTGATCCAACCGCAGGTTCCCCTACGGTTACCTTGTTACGACTTCACCCCAGTCATGAATCACAAAGTGGTAAGCGCCCTCCCGAAGGTTAAGCTACCTACTTCTTTTGCAACCCACTCCCATGGTGTGACGGGCGGTGTGTACAAGGCCCGGGAACGTATTCACCGTGGCATTCTGATCCACGATTACTAGCGATTCCGACTTCATGGAGTCGAGTTGCAGACTCCAATCCGGACTACGACATACTTTATGAGGTCCGCTTGCTCTCGCGAGGTCGCTTCTCTTTGTATATGCCATTGTAGCACGTGTGTAGCCCTGGTCGTAAGGGCCATGATGACTTGACGTCATCCCCACCTTCCTCCAGTTTATCACTGGCAGTCTCCTTTGAGTTCCCGGCCGGACCGCTGGCAACAAAGGATAAGGGTTGCGCTCGTTGCGGGACTTAACCCAACATTTCACAACACGAGCTGACGACAGCCATGCAGCACCTGTCTCAGAGTTCCCGAAGGCACCAATCCATCTCTGGAAAGTTCTCTGGATGTCAAGACCAGGTAAGGTTCTTCGCGTTGCATCGAATTAAACCACATGCTCCACCGCTTGTGCGGGCCCCCGTCAATTCATTTGAGTTTTAACCTTGCGGCCGTACTCCCCAGGCGGTCTACTTAACGCGTTAGCTCCGGAAGCCACGCCTCAGGGGCACAACCTCCAAGTAGACATCGTTTACGGCGTGGACTACCAGGGTATCTAATCCTGTTTGCTCCCCACGCTTTCGCACCTGAGCGTCAGTCTTCGTCCAGGGGGCCGCCTTCGCCACCGGTATTCCTCCAGATCTCTACGCATTTCACCGCTACACCTGGAATTCCACCCCCCTCTACGAGACTCAAGCCTGCCAGTTTCGAATGCAGTTCCCAGGTTGAGCCCGGGGATTTCACATCCGACTTGACAGACCGCCTGCGTGCGCTTTACGCCCAGTAATTCCGATTAACGCTTGCACCCTCCGTATTACCGCGGCTGCTGGCACGGAGTTAGCCGGTGCTTCTTCTGCGGGTAACGTCAATGACTGCGGTTATTAACCACAATCCCTTCCTCCCCGCTGAAAGTACTTTACAACCCGAAGGCCTTCTTCATACACGCGGCATGGCTGCATCAGGCTTGCGCCCATTGTGCAATATTCCCCACTGCTGCCTCCCGTAGGAGTCTGGACCGTGTCTCAGTTCCAGTGTGGCTGGTCATCCTCTCAGACCAGCTAGGGATCGTCGCCTTGGTGAGCCGTTACCCCACCAACAAGCTAATCCCATCTGGGCACATCCGGTGGCAAGAGGCCCGAAGGTCCCCCTCTTTGGTCTTGCGACGTTATGCGGTATTAGCTACCGTTTCCAGTAGTTATCCCCCTCCACCGGGCAGTTTCCCAGACATTACTCACCCGTCCGCCACTCGTCAGCGAAGCAGCAAGCTGCTTCCTGTTACCGTTCGACTTGCATGTGTTAGGCCTGCCGCCAGCGTTCAATCTGAGCCATGATCAAACTCTTCAATTTAAGTTTGATGCTCGTGAATTAAACTTCGTAATGAATTACGTGTTCACTCTTCGAGACTTGGTATTCATTTTTCGTCTTGCGACGTCAAGAATCTATGTCACTTTGAGTGCCCACACAGATTGTCTGATAAATTGTTAAAGAGCAGTGCCGCTTCGCTTTTTCTCAGCGGCGCGGGGTGTGCATAATACGCTTTCCCGCCTCAGAGTCAAGCATTTATTTTTTGCTTTTCTCCGTGAGGTTCCTCCCGGAACCCCGCTGACCCGGCGGCCTGTGTGCCGTTGTTCCGTGTCAGTGGTGGCGCATTATAGGGAGTTATTCCGGGCTGACAAGAGGAAATTTAAAATAATTTATCAACCGCGCATTTTTTATGCTTTGCGTTTATTTAACCGACGATTTGTCAGTTAATTGAGCGATTTCGCGGGCAAAACTGGCGACCTGCTCCCAGTCGGTATAGATCACTTCTTTACGGGTATCCGTTTCGCCACCCGACATTTTCATAATCAGCTTGATCATGATGCGGTCATACCAGCGATAGCGCGGATAAAGCAGCGCCCCGGCGATCACCGCGCTGCGGTCTGGCCGCCATTGGGAATGCATTAAAAACTTACGCGCGTAGCTGTTCGTCTGCGGCGTGCGTTTTTCCGGCTTACGCGCAACCAGATTGACCGAGTAAAACGCGCTTGGCATTTGGTTCAGGCGTGTCGCATGTTTCTTCACAAAATCCAGGAAAGCAGAATGATAATGCCCGTAACGGATAGAGGCGCCGATGACCACGCGGTCATAGCTCTCCCAGTCCGGCTCTTCGGTTCGGTGCAGATTGAAGACATCTGCCCAGATGCCAAGCTCTTTCAGTTCCGACGCCAGATACGCGGCGATTTCGCGAGTTTGCCCATCCCGGGAAGAAAAAAGTATCAATGTTTTCACGCGTTACTCCATTATTCACGCCAGAAGGTCGGGGTAAAAAGCACCAGCAAAGTGAAGACTTCGAGACGACCAAACAGCATATTGGCAATCAGGATCCATTTCGCCACCGGATTCATACTGGCAAAGTTGTCCGCCACCACCCCCAGCCCAGGTCCGAGGTTGTTCAGCGTCGCCACCACGGACGCAAAAGCGGAAAAGTCATCCACGCCGGTAGCGATAATCGCCAGCATACTGACAATAAATACCAGAGCATACGCCGAGAAAAAACCCCAAACTGCTTCGAGAATACGTTCCGGTAGCGCTCGGTTGCCCAGCTTAATACTGTAGACCGCATTAGGATGCACCAGGCGCTTCAGTTCGCGGTTCCCCTGTTTGAACAGCAGCAGAATACGGATCACCTTCAGCCCGCCGCCCGTAGACCCGGCGCAGCCGCCGATAAATGCCGAGCACAGCAGCAGCACCGGCAGGAACAACGGCCAGCGCGCAATGCTGTCGGTGGTGAAACCTGCCGTTGTGGCCATCGACACCACCTGGAAAAACGCCTGGTTAAGGGTCGTCAGCGCAGAGTTATAGACGTCATGGAACCACAGCACGAGCGTGCAGATCACCACCAGCGTCAGCTGGACGCCGATGAACATGCGGAACTCGGGATCGCGCCAGTACACTTTCAGGCTGCGCCCGCTCAGTAAAGAGAAGTGCAGACCATAGTTACAGCCGGAGATTAATAAGAAGATGGCGATAATGCTGTTGATTGTCGGGCTGTCAAAATAGCCCACGCTGGCGTCGTGCGTGGAGAATCCGCCGATAGCGATCGTGGCAAAGCTGTGTCCGATGGCGTCAAACGCGGGCATTCCGGCAAACCACAGCGCCAGCGCGCAGGCCACCGTCAGCAGGACGTAAATCAGCCACAGCGTCTTTGCCGTCTCCGCAATACGCGGTCGCATTTTGTTGTCTTTCAACGGCCCCGGCATTTCTGCGCGATAGAGCTGCATCCCCCCGACGCCGAGGATAGGGAGTATCGCCACCGCCAGCACAATAATCCCCATACCGCCAAACCACTGGAGCATCTGGCGGTAAAAGAGAATCGCATGCGGTAACGAATCTAATCCCACCAGCGTGGTGGCGCCGGTGGTGGTTAAACCGGAAAACGATTCGAAAAACGCATCGGTAATGGTGAGATTCGGGCTTTCCGAGAAGATAAAGGGCAGCGCACCCACGCTGCCCAGCACGGTCCAGAACAGCACCACGATGAGAAACCCTTCGCGGGACTTCAGTTCGCCCTTCTCCTTGCGGTTCGGCCACCACAGCATGGAGCCAATCGCCAGCGCGACAAAAAAGGTTTGCGTAAATGCACGTCCCGCGCCATCACGATAGATGAGGGCTACCAGTCCGGGAATAATCATCGTCCCCGAAAATAAGATGACCAGTAGTCCAACGATTCGGGTAATGGCGCGAAAATGCATCTCTGCCGCTTCCTTAGTTCTTCAAAATGAGGGGGGATTATTCTTCAATCGCTAACAATTGCAATGAACCACGGCTAAAATCCGCCAGCTTTGCTGAAAATTCGTCCACTTTGGCATAAGGAAGCGCCACCCTGAGCAGAACGCAGGCCTGGTAATCACTGCTGACGATATTGCCGCCATGCTGAGCCAGAAGCGTTTCAACGCCGGTCAACTGCGCATACTCACACTGCAAAGTATATTCGGTTAACGGCGTCTTGCGCTGTGTCGTCAACTGCCGCAGCGCCTGATTGACGCCGCCGCCGTAGGCTTTCACCAGGCCGCCCGTGCCGAGAAGTATGCCGCCGTAGTAGCGCACCACCACGGCGGTAATTTCCCCGACGCCGCTGCCCATTAACTGAGCGAGCATCGGTTTGCCCGCGGTGCCTGCCGGTTCGCCGTCGTCGGAAAAGCCCAGCTGCTGTGAATCATCCGGCGCGCCCGCCACCCACGCCACGCAATGGTGGCGGGCATCCGGGTGCGCCGCTCTGACCGACTCAACAAAGGCTTTCGCCGCCTCCACGCCGTCAGTGTGCGCCAGCAGCGTAATGAAGCGGCTTTTTTTGATCTCCTCAACAACGGTGACCGACGCAGCGGGAATTAACCAACTCTCCATTACGCCAGTTTCAGATCCCGCGTCATGTTTTCCACGCTGTTTTCGTGGATCACGACGTTATCTTCAATACGAATGCCGCCAAACGGCTTCAGCGCCTCAATTTTCTGCCAGTTAAAGTGCTTACTGAACGGGCCTTCGCGCCAGGTTGCGAGCAGCGACTCGATGAAGTAGATCCCCGGCTCAATGGTCAGCACCATGCCCGGCTGGAGCACACGGGTGCAGCGCAGGTACGGATATTTTGCCGGCGCGGCGAGATGCGTACCGCTGTCATCCTGCATAAAGCCCCCGACGTCATGCACCTGAAGCCCCAGCTGATGGCCGATCCCGTGCGGCATAAACGGCCCGGTCAGATCGTTTTCCACCATCGCCTCTTCGCTCATGTCGGTAACAATCTGGTGTTTACGCAGCAGTTTAGCGATGCGCTGATGGAACTGAATGTGATAGTCGATGTAGCTGACGCCCGCTTTCATGGTGGCGATTAACGCCAGTTGCTCATCGTTAACGTCTTTTACCAGCTGCGCATAGTCGTTGTCGCTTTTCGCCGACCAGGTCCGCGTCAGGTCCGCCGCATAACCGTTATACTCCGCGCCCGCGTCCAGCAGGAAGCTGCGGATTTCCGACGGCGCCTGATGATCCAGCTTTGTGTAATGCAGCACGGAGGCGTGCTCGTTAAGCGCAACGATGTTGCTGTAAGGCACATCAGTGTCACGGTGACCGGTGGCGGTCAGATAGGCCAGGTTAATATCGAACTCGCTCATGCCGGAACGGAACGCTTCTTCCGCCGCACGGTGCCCGTTCACCGCCATTTTCTGCGCTTCGCGCATACAGACCAGTTCGTAGTCCGTTTTACAGGCGCGATGATAGTGCAGGTAATCAATCACCCCTTTCGGGTTGATGTTGCTGGCCGCAATATCCAGTTGCAGCGCCCGCTCCGGCACCGGACCGATATAGCCAATGTTGCCGCGCGCGGCGGGCAGCTGGCTGCCAATACCGTCGGCTTTCGGCAGGGCAATCACCTCAATCTCTTCCGTCCAGAACGAGGTCGGCAGCGGCTCCACGTTGTGCCAGTAATCTACCGGCAGGTAAAACCACAGTTTGGGTTTATTTACGCCATCCACCAGCAGCCAGCAATTTGGCACCTGGGTGACCGGCACCCAGGCTTTGAACTGCGGGTTAACCTTGAAAGGATAGGGATGATCGTCGAGAAAAACGTTAACCAGCTCGCCGGAGTGAATAAGTAACGCATCCAGTTTGAAGCGCGCCAACGCGTCGCGCGTCCGCTCCTGTAAGGTAACGATATGATTTTTATAGAGCGCGGCCAGTGATTCCATTTTCTATCCTTCTGTTTTTGACCTTTCGTCTCCGCATCTTAGCACAACGTTTCGGGAGAGCGTGATTTCTGCCGAGCGTGATCTGAACGGCATTTTTTTAATCACTTGTTTGCATTTCCTTAACACAAAATACACACTTCGACTTATCTGGTACGACCAGATAACTTTGCGGATTCAGGAGACTGACATGCTTTACAAAGGCGACACCCTGTACCTCGACTGGCTGGAAGATGGCATCGCCGAACTGGTGTTCGATGCCCCTGGCTCGGTCAATAAACTCGACACTGCGACCGTCGCCAGCCTCGGCCAGGCGCTGGATGTACTGGAAAAGCAAACAGATTTAAAAGGGCTGCTGCTGCGTTCGAATAAAGCGGCCTTTATTGTCGGTGCGGATATCACCGAATTCCTTTCGCTGTTCCTTGTTCCTGAAGAACAGTTAAGCCAGTGGCTGCATTTCGCCAACAGCGTCTTTAACCGTCTGGAAGATCTGCCGGTGCCGACCCTCTCCGCCGTCAACGGCTATGCGTTGGGCGGCGGCTGCGAATGCGTGCTGGCGACCGACTACCGTCTGGCGACGCCGGATCTGCGCATCGGCCTGCCGGAAACGAAGCTGGGGATCATGCCCGGCTTCGGCGGTTCCGTACGTATGCCGCGTATGCTCGGCGCGGACAGCGCGCTGGAAATTATTGCCGCCGGTAAAGACGTCGGCGCGGAGCAGGCGCTGAAAATCGGCCTGGTCGACGGCGTGGTGAAGCCCGAAAAACTGGTTGAAGGCGCGCTGGCGGTTTTACGCCAGGCGATTAACGGCGATCTGGACTGGAAAGCCAAACGCCAGCCGAAGCTGGAGCCGCTGAAGCTCAGTAAGATTGAAGCCACGATGAGTTTTACCATCGCCAAAGGCATGGTCGCGCAGACGGCGGGCAAGCATTACCCGGCCCCCATCACCGCGGTAAAAACCATTGAGGCGGCAGCGCGTTTTGGTCGTGAAGAAGCGCTGAATCTGGAAAACAAAAGCTTTGTTCCGCTGGCGCACACCAATGAAGCCCGCGCGCTGGTCGGTATTTTCCTGAACGATCAGTTTGTTAAAGGCAAGGCGAAGAAGCTGACCAAAGATGTTCAGACGCCGAAGCAGGCTGCCGTACTGGGCGCCGGTATTATGGGCGGCGGTATCGCTTATCAGTCGGCGTGGAAAGGCGTGCCGGTGATCATGAAGGATATCAACGACAAATCGCTGACGCTGGGGATGAACGAAGCCGCCAAGCTGCTGAATAAACAGCTTGAACGCGGTAAGGTTGACGGCCTGAAGATGGCGGGCGTGATTTCGTCGATTCATCCGACCCTCGACTACGCCGGTTTTGAACGCGTGGATGTGGTTGTCGAAGCGGTGGTCGAGAATCCGAAAGTGAAAAAAGCGGTACTGGCGGAGACCGAAGAAAAAGTCCGTCCGGATACCGTACTGGCCTCGAACACCTCGACCATTCCCATTAGCGAACTGGCAAGCGTGCTGAAACGCCCGGAAAACTTCTGTGGGATGCACTTTTTTAATCCGGTTCACCGGATGCCGCTGGTTGAAATTATTCGCGGAGAGAAAAGCTCGGATGAAACCATCGCTAAGGTGGTCGCCTGGGCAAGCCGTATGGGTAAAACGCCGATCGTGGTCAACGACTGCCCCGGCTTCTTTGTTAACCGCGTGCTGTTCCCTTACTTCGCTGGCTTCAGCCAGCTGCTGCGCGACGGCGCGGACTTCCGCAAAATCGACAAGGTGATGGAAAAGCAGTTTGGCTGGCCGATGGGCCCGGCGTACCTGCTGGACGTGGTGGGCATTGATACCGCGCATCATGCTCAGGCGGTAATGGCCGCTGGCTTCCCACAGCGAATGCAGAAAGATTATCGCGACGCGATCGACGCCCTGTTTGACGCCAACCGTTTTGGCCAGAAAAACGGCCTCGGATTCTGGCGTTATAAAGAAGACAGCAAAGGCAAGCCGAAGAAAGAAGAAGACGCTACCGTAGAGAGCCTGCTGGCCGACGTCAGCAATGCGAAGCATGACTTCAGCGATGAAGAGATCATCGCCCGCATGATGATCCCGATGGTCAACGAAGTGGCGCGCTGTCTCGAAGAAGGCATTATCGCCAGCCCGGCGGAAGCCGATATGGCGCTGGTCTACGGCCTGGGCTTCCCGCCGTTCCACGGCGGCGCGTTCCGCTGGCTGGATACGCTCGGCAGCGCCAGATATTTCGATATGGCGCAACAGTACCAGCACCTCGGCCCGCTGTATGCCGTGCCGGAAGGTCTGCGTAATAAAGCGCGTCATAACGAACCGTACTATCCCCCGGTTGAGCCTGCCCGTCCGGTTGGTTCCCTGAAAACGGCTTAAGGAGTCACAATGGAACAGGTGGTAATTGTTGATGCGATCCGTACCCCGATGGGCCGTTCGAAAGGGGGCGCGTTTCGCAATGTGCGCGCGGAGGATCTGTCCGCGCATCTGATGCGCAGCCTGCTGGCGCGCAATCCGGCGCTGGAGGCGACGGCGCTGGACGATATCTACTGGGGTTGCGTGCAGCAGACGCTGGAGCAGGGCTTTAACATCGCCCGTAACGCCGCGCTGCTGGCGGAGATCCCGCATTCCGTCCCGGCGGTTACCGTTAACCGTCTGTGTGGTTCGTCAATGCAGGCGCTGCATGACGCCGCGCGTATGATCATGACCGGCGACGCGCAGGCGTGTCTGGTCGGCGGCGTGGAGCATATGGGCCATGTGCCGATGAGCCACGGCGTGGATTTCCACCCGGGACTCAGCCGCAACGTCGCCAAAGCCGCAGGCATGATGGGGCTGACGGCGGAAATGCTCTCCCGTATGCACGGCATCAGCCGTGAAATGCAGGATGCCTTTGCCGCGCGTTCGCACGCCCGCGCCTGGGCCGCCACCCAGTCCGGCGCGTTTAAAAACGAGATTATCCCGACCGGCGGTCATGACGCGGACGGCGTGCTCAAACAGTTTAACTACGACGAAGTGATCCGCCCGGAAACCACCGTCGAAGCGCTGTCCACTCTGCGCCCGGCGTTCGATCCGGTCAGCGGGACGGTAACGGCAGGCACCTCGTCCGCCCTCTCCGATGGCACTGCCGCGATGCTGGTAATGAGCGAAAGCCGCGCCCGTGAGCTGGGCCTGACGCCGCGCGCCCGCGTACGTTCAATGGCGGTAGTCGGCTGCGATCCGTCAATCATGGGCTACGGTCCGGTACCGGCGTCGAAGCTGGCGCTGAAAAAAGCCGGGCTGAGCGCCAGCGATATCGGCGTGTTTGAGATGAACGAAGCGTTCGCCGCGCAGATCCTGCCGTGCATTAAAGATCTGGGACTGATGGAGCAGATTGATGAGAAGATCAACCTCAACGGCGGCGCGATCGCCCTCGGTCATCCGCTCGGCTGTTCCGGCGCGCGAATCAGCACCACGTTGCTCAACCTGATGGAGCGTAAGGACGTAGAGTTTGGTCTGGCGACGATGTGCATCGGTTTAGGCCAGGGGATCGCGACGGTGTTCGAGCGCGTTTAATCACAGAGTGTCATATGTTGTAGGCCGGGAAAGCGAAGCGCCCCCGGCAACGATGCCGGATGGCGACGTAAAAACGTCTTATCCGGCCTACAACTTATACCGGGCAAATCGCGGGATGAAATACCCTTTTCGCCAGGCCATTGTGATCAGAAAATTTAGTTGCCGTTCTTCCCGCCTGTCAGGGGCGGGTTTTTTATTGCTTAAATGAAGGCGAAGGCGTCGCCAAACAGGCGATCGGCCCGCGCGCTGCGCTCATTGCAGAACAGATCCCGCGCGATTTTCGCCATCTCAAAACGTCCCGCGATGTAAATATCATGCTCCGCCAGCGTGCCGTGGTCCTGCATCACAGCGGTGAGAACCGTGCCGGTACGCCCGCGCCAGTCCGCTTCCGGCTGTTCCACCACCGGTTCGACGCGCAGATTAGGGTGATTCACAGAGAGCGCTTCAAGCTCAGAGAGATCGTAGAGGTGTTTTTCTTCCCGGCCGCCCCAGTAAATCGTGATATCACGATTCGGGTTACGCGCCAGCGCCGTCAGCAGAATTGAACGGACGTAGGAGAAACCAGTGCCGCCCGCAATCAGGATCAGCGGACGCTCTTCGTCATCACGCAGCCAGGCTTCGCCATGAGGAATATCAACGATAACTTCATGATCTTTCAGGATGCGATCCATCACCGCTTTCGCATAGAGATTAATTTCAGACGCGCCGATATGGAGTTCAATAAAACCCTGCTCGTCCGGCGTTGACGCCATTGAGAACGGGCGTTTGTCCCGTTCATCCATCACGACCATCAAATACTGACCGGCACGAAAGGAAAATGCCGCATCGGGTACTAATCGAACGCGGTATACGGTATCGGTGATAGCTTCTACCGAGGTCACTTTACAGCTTAAGGTTGTCATGCGCTCCCTCTATGGGTCTGTAGGGCAGTACGTTCGCGCCTCAGGCGCCCTTACCGTTATTAAAGATGGCCAGTTCATCCCAGATTGCATCAATACGCGCTGTCACATCGGCATCTTTTCTGATTGGTCGTCCCCACTCGCGTTGGGTTTCGCCTGGCCATTTATTGGTGGCATCCAGCCCCATTTTTGAACCCAGCCCGGAGACCGGAGAGGCAAAATCCAGGTAATCAATGGGCGTGTTTTCGACCAGCACCGTATCCCGCGCCGGGTCCATACGGGTGGTTATCGCCCAGATAACATCGTTCCAGTCGCGTGCGTTGACGTCGTCATCGCAAACGATAACAAATTTGGTGTACATAAACTGACGTAAAAACGACCAGACGCCCATCATGACCCGTTTGGCATGTCCCGCGTACTGTTTTTTCATCGTGACGACGGCCAGACGGTACGAGCAGCCTTCCGGCGGCAGATAGAAGTCGACAATTTCCGGAAACTGCTTTTGCAGAATCGGCACGAACACTTCGTTCAGCGCCACGCCGAGCACCGCAGGCTCATCCGGCGGACGTCCGGTATAAGTGGAGTGGTAAATCGCATCGTCACGCCGGGTGATGTGCGTGACGGTGAAAACCGGGAAACTGTCCACTTCATTGTAATAGCCGGTATGGTCGCCGTAGGGGCCTTCCGGGGCCATTTCGCCGGGTTCAAGATACCCTTCCAGCACGATTTCCGCGCTGGCGGGCACCTCGAGATCGTTAGAAACGCATTTCACCACTTCGGTTTTCGTGCCGCGCAGCAGACCGGCAAACGCATACTCCGAGAGGGTGTCCGGCACCGGCGTAACGGCGCCAAGAATAGTGGCCGGGTCCGCGCCCAGCGCCACGGAAACCGGGAAGCGTTCGCCAGGGTGCGCCGCGCACCACTCCTGATAATCCAGCGCGCCGCCGCGATGGGACAACCAGCGCATAATGAGCTTATTTTTACCAATCAACTGTTGACGATAAATCCCCAGATTCTGCCGCTCTTTGTGCGGCCCGCGGGTCACGGTTAACCCCCAGGTGATCAGCGGCGCGGCATCTTCCGGCCAGCAGGTCATAATGGGAATCTGGGTTAAATCAACGTCATCGCCAGAGAGGACTTTCTGCTGACACGGCGCGCCACGCAGCCGCTTCGTCGGCATATTCAGCACCTGCTTAAACTGCGGCAGTTTATCGAACAGATCGCGAAAACCTTTTGGCGGCTCCGGCTCCTTCAGAAAAGCCAGCAGCTTACCCACTTCCCGCAGCGCGGAGACGTCCTCCTGCCCCATCCCCATCGCCACGCGTTTTGGCGTGCCGAACAGATTGCACAACACCGGCATTGAATAGCCTTTCGGATTTTCAAACAGCAGCGCAGGACCGCCAGCTCGCAGCGTACGGTCAGCAATTTCGGTGATTTCCAGGTGCGGATCGACTTCAAGCGTGATGCGTTTCAGTTCGCCCTGTTGTTCAAGCAGCGTCAAGAAGTCGCGTAAATCGTGATATTTCATGGCGTCCATTATAGCCTCTGGGTAAGCGCCTCATTATACGGCGTTCATCATCGTGATGCTGTATTTTTGTTAAATTAGCGTGAACTCTGGCAGTCCGCAAACAAGCGGCCCGAAATACGACAGGGATAATTAACTTAGCGCATAGCTTTTGTTATGCTTGCGCCCCGAACTAGCGGATAAGAGTCATTATGCAATCCTGGTATTTACTGTACTGCAAGCGCGGGCAACTTCAGCGTGCCCAGGAACACCTCGAAAGACAGGCTGTAAACTGCCTGACGCCGATGATCACCCTGGAAAAAATGGTGCGCGGAAAACGTACCGCAGTCAGCGAACCGCTGTTTCCCAACTATCTGTTTGTGGAATTCGATCCGGAAGTGATCCATACCACCACGATCAACGCCACGCGCGGCGTCAGCCACTTCGTCCGCTTTGGCGCATCGCCGGCGACGGTACCTTCCGCCGTCATTCACCAGCTGTCTGTTTATAAACCGGAAGGCATTGTCGATCCAGAAACGCCCTACCCCGGCGACAGCGTGATTATCACCGAAGGCGCCTTCGAAGGGCTTCAGGCGATTTTCACCGAACCGGACGGCGAAACGCGTTCTATGCTGCTGCTCAACCTGCTGAATAAAGAGGTGAAGCAGAGCGTTAAAAATACCGGTTTCCGAAAGCTGTAAACGCTTTTTCCGCGCGGAGGAGTGAGGCCTTAAGCGGACTTCAGGGTAATGCCAAACAGTTTTTCAGCGTTGGCATCCGTGGCGGCGGCCAGCTGCTGCGGATCTTCACCACGCCAGTGCGCGATGCGCTGAAGGATATGCGGCAGATACGCGGGCTCGTTGCGTCGTGATGCCGGTTTCGGCGACAAATCACGCGGCAGCAGGTATGGCGCATCGGTTTCGATCAGAAGCTTTTCGGTCGGAATCAACGGCAGCAGTTCGCGCAGCGCCAGCCCGCGGCGCTCATCGCACACCCAGCCCGTAATGCCAATATACAATCCCCGCTCAAGGCACTCCTGCATCTCCTGGCGCGTGCCGGTAAAACAGTGCAGCACCGCGCCCGGCAGTTTGTCCAGCCACGGGTCGAGCAGCGCAAGGAAACGCGTATGGGCATCGCGACAGTGCATAAAGACCGGCATCTGTAGTTCGGCGGCGATCCGCAGTTGCGCCTCAAAAGCGTGCTCCTGCGCCTGCGGCGTGGAGAAATTACGATTGAAATCAAGGCCGCACTCACCTATCGCCACCACCTCTGGCAGCGCGGCCAGTGCGACGATAGCCTCTCCGGTATCTGCCCGCCATTCGCTGCTGTCGTGGGGATGGACGCCAGCGGTAGACCAGCAGTGGGGATAATGCTGCGCCAGACGTTGCGCCTGCTGGCTTTCATAAAGATTGGTTCCGGTAAGAAGCAGGCCGTTCACGCCAGCCGCATACGCGCGCGCCACCACCTCGTCGTGGTCTTTCACAAACTGCGAACTGGTTAAATTCACGCCGATATCGAACATGCTTCTCTCCTTACAACAACCGCCCTGACGGGCGGTTGAAATTACTCTTCTGTCTTTCCGGCTTTCTCAGCTTCTGCTTCCGCCTCGTTGTCTTCATCCCGCGAAACTCGCTTTCCGACATAGAAACGCGCGAAGAAAACGCCGACCTCAAACAGGCAGTACATCGGTATTGCCAGCAGCGTTTGCGAGAAGACGTCCGGCGGCGTCAGCAGCATCCCCACGACAAACGCGCCAACCAGTACGTAAGGACGTTTTTTACGCAAATCTTCCGGAGTGGTAATGCCGACCCAGCACAGCAAGACGATGGCGACCGGCACTTCAAAAGAGACGCCAAACGCCATAAACAGCGCCATGACGAAACTCAGGTAGCTGGCGATATCGGTCGAAACCTGTACCCCTTCCGGCGCGGTGTTGGCCAGAAAGCCAAACGCCAGCGGAAAGACCACAAAGTAGGCAAACGCCATACCGATGTAGAACAGCAAAGAGCTGGAGATCAGCAGCGGCACGACCAGACGGCGTTCATGCTTATACAGCGCTGGCGCAACAAACGCCCAGACCTGATAAAGAATGACCGGCGCTGACAGGATCAGCGACACCATAAAGGTCAGTTTGATGGGGGTGAAAAACGGTGAGGCGACATCCGTCGCGATCATGGTCGCCCCATGTGGCAACTGTTTAATCAGCGGCGCGGAAACCAAGTGATAGATGTCATTGGCAAAATAAACCAATGCCACGAAGATCGCGATAACTGCGACAATGCAGTAAAGCAGGCGTTTGCGCAGCTCAATCAGATGCGTGATAAGCGGTTGAGTATCTTCTACAGCCATGTTTACGGTTTATCACTCGTCGTAGGGGAAGTGCCAGCAACAGGCGTTGCGGGTTTTGGTTCAGCGTCATTCGCCTTAACGGCAGGTTGGTCCGCATCAGCAGGCTTCGTCGCCTCAGCGGTTGCAGGAGCCTGTTCCGGCGCGCTGGCCTGTACTTCTGCCGTCGCGGGAGTGACCCCTTCATGCTGCGCTTCGTTCCCTTTGACTACCGGATTATGGATAGTATGCGCTTCATCGCTCGCCTTTTCCGGCTCGTTAGCGCTATAAGAACGTTTCATGGACTCTGCCGCCTGACGCAGTTCATCCATCGAGGCTTTAAGCTCGGGCGTCAGGTTTTCCAGACTCGCTTTTTCCACCTTTTTCAGACTGTCCTGAAATTCCTGCAGCTTCAGTTCCTGGGTCAGCTCATTCTGAACGGTCGTCGCGAGGGATCGCAATGCGCGAACCCAGCCCGCAATCGTTTTGACTGCAACCGGCAGTCGCTGCGGCCCCAGAACCACAAGGCCAATAATAAATACCAGTAACAGCTCGCTAAAACCAATATCAAACACGAATTATACCTGCTCTTTATCGTGGCGCTTGGCGTCTTCGGTTTTAGCGTCTGCGGGTTTGTCAGCGATAGACTTCGCGGTAAAGTCGGCATCCTGGCTGGTTTTATCCTGTTTAGCATCATCATCGCTCATGGCTTTTTTGAAGCCTTTGATGGATGCGCCGAGGTCGGAACCGATGGAGCCGAGCTTTTTGGTGCCAAACAACAGTACAACGATGACGGCAATGATCACCAACTGCCAAATACTGATACCACCCATACATGTTCCTCTGTGATAGATGATGAAATAATAAAGCCGCATTATACGTTATGCGACCTGTCCTGGGCGATGAAAAAATCAGCGCGTTTTGCGCCAGCCAACGATCCAGGCGACGATACCGCCCGCCATCAACCAGCCGGGCGTCAGCCCCCATTCAGGACGACTAATCAGCAGGAATGTGCCGCTCAGCAATAACGTTACGCCAATACCCAATAAATAGCGGGACTGGCCCTGACGCACATGGTTCTCTTGAAGCTCGCGCGCAATCTTATCAACACTGTGCCGTAAATATTTGCCCTGGCGCAAACTGTCGTACACCAGTTCAGGTAGTTCTGGCATTTTTTCGACCCAGAACGGCGATTTTTCCTTTAATGCCCTGACCAGAGCAGGAATGCCGACCTGATCTTTGATCCACGACTCGAGGAAAGGCTTCGCCGTTTTCCATAAATCGAGCTGCGGATACAGCTGACGCCCCACTCCTTCAACGTACAGCAATGTCTTCTGCAACAATACCAGCTGCGGCTGTACTTCCATGTTAAATCGACGCGCCGTATTGAAAAGGTTTAACAACACGTGACCAAAGGAGATTTCCGCCAGCGGTTTTTCAAAGATGGGCTCGCATACGGTACGAATAGCGAACTCAAACTCCTCAACGTTGGTATCCGGCGGCACCCAGCCTGAATCAACGTGCAGTTCCGCCACTTTGCGGTAATCGCGGTTGAAGAAGGCGATGAAATTCTCCGCCAGATATCTTTTATCTTCTTTGTTCAACGAACCGACAATGCCGCAGTCAATACCAATATATTGCGGGTCTTCGGGGTGTTCATAACTGACAAAAATATTGCCGGGGTGCATATCGGCGTGGAAAAAACTGTCGCGAAACACCTGCGTGAAGAATACCTGCACGCCGCGTTCCGCCAGCAGCTGCATATTGGTGCCGTTCTTCTCCAGCGCCGCCACATCCGAGACCGGAATGCCGTAGATGCGCTCCATCACCATCATATTCTCACTGCAATAGTCAGAATAGACTTCAGGCACGTAGAGCATCGGGCTGTCTTCGAAGTTACGGCGCAGCTGGATGGCGTTGGCCGACTCGCGCAGCAGGTTCAGCTCATCAATGAGCGTCTTTTCATATTCGCGCACCACTTCGGTTGGCCGCAGGCGGCGGCCATCCGGCAACAGGCGCGGAACCCAACGCGCAAGGCGGTAGATAAGTTTAAGATCCGCTTTGATGACCGGCAGGATATCCGGGCGGATAACCTTGATGACCACCTCTTTACCGTTCGATTTCAGCCTGGCGGTATGCACCTGGGCAATGGATGCTGACGCCAGCGGTTTGATGTCAAAATCATCAAACCAGGCTTCCACCGGCAGTCCGCCCATCGCCGCTTCAATTTGCGCTTTCGCCCGTTCGCCGTCGAACGGCGCGACTTTATCCTGCAACAGCGCGAGCTGATCGGCAATTTGCGGCGGAAAAAGATCGCGACGGGTAGAGAGCATTTGCCCGAACTTAATCCACACAGGACCCAGCTCTTGCAGCGCCAGTCTCAGCCGCTCGCCGAGGAGTTTGTCTTTGTGTCGGTTCGGCATCCAGAACAGGCCGTAACGCCATAACCGTAGCGGCAGCGTGATCCGCATCCGGGGAATGAGCTCATCAAGTCCGTAGCTTAAAAAGGTGCGAATGATGAAATATAGGCGCCGTACTTCACCTGGCGTCATTTAGCCTCCAGTTTTTCCAGCCGTCGGGTCAGCGCATCGACAGCGCGATCCACCGCCGCCGTCTCTTCCGCAAACCAGGCGACCTCAAGGGGTCCGGGCGCCATTCGCCACTCTTCAGTCATCGCTTCGGCGATATAGCGCTGTTGGCGTTGAAGACCGTGGCGAAGAAATTTAGTCCCGCCGCGCAGGGCTTTGCTGATCCCTTCGGCCGCAATATCGCCGGTATAAGGCACCAGCAGTTCCGCGGGGTCGAACTCCGCTAAATCGGCAAGGGCAACGAAATTCTGCACCACCTGAATGTCACCCTGCACTTCCAGTTCGCCACTGCGAATCAGCGCGGTAAGCTGCTGTCGGTCACGAAGCTTAGGCAGCACGCTGGCGTAGGTAATGACGGTGCAGTCAGCCTCGCCCGCCCATTCTCCCAGCACGTCGACCTGCCGCTCGCCGAACAGCAAAATTAAAGATGTCGAAAAGCCTTTTAGCTCCACTCGCAGCACTTTGCCCAGCAGACGCGTGCGCGCTGTTTTCAACGCCGGTGAACGGTACAGAAAGGTATTGAGCAGACTTTCCATTCCTGCGGTCACTAAGGGTTTAAAAGGCATTCCCGTCTCCAGTCAGAACTTATAGCCACGATGCAGCGCAACCACACCCGCCGTCATGTTGTAGTAGTCAACGCTTTCAAACCCGGCGTCCTGCATCATGGCCTTCAGCGTATCCTGATCGGGATGCATACGGATGGACTCCGCCAGGTAGCGGTAGCTGTCGGCATCATTTGCGACGATAGAACCAATACGCGGCAGAATGTGGAAGGAATAGGCGTCGTAGGCTTTGCTCAGCGGTTCGATAATCGGTTTGGAAAATTCCAGCACCAGCAGGCGACCGCCCGGCTTCAGCACGCGGAACATGGAACGCAGAGCTTTGTCTTTGTCCGTGACGTTGCGCAGGCCAAAAGAAATGGTAATGCAGTCAAAGGTATTGTCCGGGAAAGGCAGCGCTTCGGCGTTGGCCTGGACATATTCCACATTGCCGACGATCCCGATATTGCGCAGCTTCTCGCGACCCATTTTGAGCATTGAGTCATTGATGTCCGCCAGAACCACTTTGCCGGTTTCGCCAACCAGGCGGGAGAACTTAGCCGTCAGGTCGCCGGTGCCGCCCGCTAAATCAAGAACCGTCTGACCGCGGCGTACGCCGCTACAGTCGATAGTGAAGCGCTTCCACAAACGATGAATGCCGAATGACATCAAATCATTCATGACATCATATTTTGAGGCCACCGAATGAAAAACGTGGGCCACCATATCCGCTTTCTGCTCTTTAGCGACTGTCTGAAAACCAAAGTGCGTCGTTTCTTGTGAATTATCCACCATCTCAGTGCCTGCTCATCAAAAAATTGTTCAAGAAGTGTAACAGATTGGGGCAATTTGCCCTACTCTTCTGCCCGATCCGGCAACGCTGAACGGACTACAGCGACTGCTGTTTTATCCCATCATCGTCGTAATTCAGTGTCTTTTCATGCTCTTCGGGAACGGCCCGCAAACGGTACTCCTCATCCTGCGAGGTGGCCTGTTCCGCCAGTTCCGGATTAATCTCGCGTTTAATTTCTACCCCTAATCCGCGAAAGGCTTCCGCCTGGGCCAGTACATTGCCGCGCCCCGAAGCGAGCTTTTTCATGGCCTGGCAGTAGTTATCCTGGGCTTTCTCCAGGCTTTGCCCAATCGCCGACATGTCATCCACAAACAGCCGCATCTTGTCGTAAAGTTTACTGGCCCGATCGGCAATCTGCTGTGCGTTACGGCTTTGATGCTCGTAGCGCCACAGATTAGCGATGGTACGTAAAGCCACCAGCAGCGTCGTGGGGCTGACCAGCATAATATTATTTCTCAGCGCCTCGGTAATCAGTTCGGGCTGCCTGTCCAGCGCCAGTAAAAACGCCGGTTCTACGGGGATAAACATCAGCACGTAATCCAGCGTTCGCAGCCCCGGAAGCTGCTGGTAATCTTTTCGTCCCAACAGACGAATATGATTACGCACGGAGGCAATATGCTCCTGAAGCGCGCTTTCGCGGGTGTACTCATCATCGGCGTTAAAATAGCGCTCGTAGGCCACCAGCGTCATTTTAGCGTCGATCACCACATCTTTACCCTGCGGTAAACGCACAATCACGTCAGGCTGCATCCGCGAACGGGCATCATTTTCGATGCTGACCTGCGTTTCGTACTCATAGCCTTCGCGCAGCCCGGACGCCTCCAGCACGCGGGTAAGCACCACCTCGCCCCAGTTGCCCTGGGTTTTATTATCGCCTTTCAGGGCCCGCGTCAGGTTGATTGCCTCCTGCGCCATTTGCGCGTTCAGCTGTTGCAGATTGCGGATCTCATGCGCCAGCGTGTGCCGCTCGCGCGCCTCCTGACCAAAGCTGTCCTGCACCTGGCGGCGAAAACCGTCCAGCTGTTCACGCAGCGGCGTCAGCAGGCTGTTAAGACTTTGCCGGTTTTGCTCATCGACCCGGCGATTGCTCTGTTCAAAAATACGGTTAGCCAGATTCTCAAACTGTTCGCTGAGACGCTGCTCGCTGTTGATCATCTGACGAATTTTGTCTTCCGCATGTTGCTGCGCGGCTTCCATCCGCGTGGTGACTTCACGCAGATCCGCCTCCAGAGAGGTGTTAATGCTGCGCAGGCTGCGAAGTTCGTTATTCAGCAGTTCGCACTCATCGCGCCAGTGCTCGCTTTGCGCAAGCTCCTGTTTCGCCGCGCTTAACGCCGCCACCATATCTTCACGTTCGGCAAGCTGATCGGCTTTTTGCTGCGCGTGCTGATAGCTGGCGATCAACCAGCCAAGCGCAATGCCCACCAGCGCTATCACCGCGTAAATTACGATTGAGATGTCCAAAATGCCTCCTGCCGCTGCCGCTCACCTGCACAAAATAGGATTGTGCTGTATAAACGTCCAGTTTAAAAGGAAATTCCTGCGAGGCGTTACGCAAAATAAAAAGGCCGAACGCGTCGGCCTTATACGGAAATCATGAGGATTAGATCAGACGGCGAGCCGCTTCCACCACGATTTTCACCGCGTGGCTTTCGGTTTGCTTCATGGTCTCAGCATTCGGGATCTCTTGCTGAGTGCGGTTGACGATGACGCCTGCCACCATTCCCGCACGCAGGCCCTGGCTGGCGCACATGGTCAGCAGCGTGGCGGACTCCATTTCATAGTTCATCACGCCCATTGCCTGCCACTCTTCCATAGAGCCCTTAAAGCGGCTGACCACGCGCCCGGAATAGGTGTCGTAACGCTCCTGGCCCGGATAGAAGGTATCGGAAGAGGCGGTGACGCCCACGTGCGTGGTCGCGCCGACCGATTTCGCCGCGTCAACCAGCGCGGTGGTACATTCAAAATCCGCCACCGCCGGGAACTCCATTGGCGCGAAGTGCAGGCTTGCGCCGTCGAGACGCACGGACGCCGTGGTCACCAGAACATCGCCAACGTTAATGTGCGGCTGAATCGCACCGGTCGTGCCAATACGCAGGAAAGTGCGGATACCAAGCTGCGCCAGCTCCTCTACGGCAATCGACGTCGACGGGCCGCCAATGCCGGTCGAGCAGACGATCACGGGCTTGCCGTCCAGTTCTGCGCGCCAGGTGGTAAATTCGCGATGCGATGCCAACTTAACCGGCTTATCCATCAGCGCGGCGATTTTTTCCACACGCTCAGGATCGCCAGGGACGATGGCAAGCGTAGCCCCTTGTAAATCGTTTTTGGTGAGGCCGAGATGAAAAACATCCGATCCGGACATAAGAAACTCCTCTGTGATTCGATTTGGGTCAGAAGAAGCAAAAAGATACTTTACCGAAGGATACAGCCCCTTTTTGTGATACCTATCACTTTGAGATAAACCACTTGCATAACATTACGCAATAAAAGTGATAACCCTCACATTAATGCACTGATTTCATCTTTCATTGCACAAAAATTGAACCGAATCAGGCAGTGTGGGTTTGTTAAAGGCTGTCTATAGTTAACACTGCGCTAATTATCTGAGGGTACGGAGAATACCATGACAACATCACAACAAACCGGCTTTGCACCTGCTGCCTCTCCCCTTGCCTCGACAACGGTTCACACCCCGGACGATGCCATTCTTGCGGGCTTCACGACCATTCCCTCACAGGGTGAGGAGATGCCGGCTTACCACGCACGTCCGAAAACAAGCGATACGCCGCTGCCTGTGGTCATTGTAGTGCAGGAAATTTTTGGCGTGCATGAACATATCCGCGACCTGTGCCGCCGTCTGGCGCTGGAGGGATACCTGGCGATCGCGCCTGAGCTCTATTTCCGCGAAGGCGATCCGAATGATTTCGCCGATATCCCTACGCTTATCAATGGCCTGGTAGCCAAAGTGCCCGATTCCCAGGTGCTGGCCGACCTGGACCACGTCGCCAGCTGGGCGTCCCGCAACGGCGGCGATGCTCATCAACTGATGATGACTGGCTTTTGCTGGGGCGGACGTATTACCTGGCTGTACGCGGCGCATAACCCGCAGCTGAAAGCCGCCGTCGCATGGTACGGAAAACTGGTCGGCGATAAGTCGTTGAATTCACCGAAACATCCTGTCGATATCGCCACCGATCTCAACGCCCCGGTGTTAGGGCTTTATGGCGGGCAGGATAACAGCATTCCGCAGGATACCGTCGAAACGATGCGTCAGGCGCTACGCGCCGCTAACGCCAACGCGGAGATTGTGGTTTACCCTGAGGCTGGTCATGCCTTTAATGCCGACTATCGCCCGAGCTACCATGAAGAGTCAGCCAAAGATGGCTGGCAGAGAATGCTGGCGTGGTTTGCGCAGTACGGTGGTAAGAGATAATCGCGGGCCGGGTAAGATGGACTACCGCCAGGTAAATCGCCGGGCGGCGGCGTCGCCTTACCCGGCCTACAGAAATTACCCCTGACGCAGATTCTGCGCGGCCTGCACCATATTCGCCAGCGCCGCGCGGGTTTCCGGCCAGCCGCGGGTTTTCAGGCCGCAGTCCGGGTTAACCCACAGGCGCTGAGCCGGAATACGCTGCGCCGCTTTTCGCAGCAGCCCTTCAATCCACTCCACGCTCGGCACATTCGGCGAGTGAATATCGTAGACGCCCGGCCCGATCTCGTTCGGATAATCAAACTCCTCAAACGACTCCAGCAATTCCATATCGGAACGTGAAGTTTCAATGGTAATCACATCCGCATCCAGCGCGGCGATGGACTCCATGATGTCATTAAACTCGCAGTAGCACATGTGGGTATGGATCTGCGTTTCATCCTTCGCCACCGCGGCGTTGAGGCGAAACGCCTCCACGCTCCATGTCAGATAGGCGTCCCATTCGCTGCGACGCAGCGGCAACCCTTCACGCAGCGCCGGTTCGTCAATCTGAATAATGCCAATCCCGGCGGCTTCCAGATCCGCTACTTCATCACGTAGCGCCAGCGCGATTTGCTTCGCGATGGTTTCACGGCTCACGTCTTCACGCGGGAACGACCAGCAGAGAATCGTTACCGGACCGGTCAACATCCCTTTTACCGGCTTGTCGGTCAGCGACTGCGCGTACTTCGCCCATTCGACGGTGATGGGTTCAGGGCGGCTGACGTCGCCAGTCACCACCGGCGGCTTAACGCAGCGCGAACCGTAGCTCTGCACCCAGCCGTTCTGGGTAAAGACAAAGCCGTCCAGATGCTCGCCAAAGTATTCCACCATGTCGTTACGTTCAGCCTCACCGTGAACCAGCACGTCGAGGCCCAGTCGCTCCTGCTCAACAATCGCCTGCTTAATATGTTCAGCGATGCCGGTACGGTAGTGATTCGCATCCAGATTACCCTTTTTGAAATCCAGCCGCAGGCCGCGAATTTCCGTGGTTTGCGGGAAAGAACCGATCGTGGTCGTCGGCCAGGCGGGTAAGTTAAAACGCGCGCGCTGGGCTTCAGCACGGACTTCGTATGGATTCGCCCGCTGACTGTCCCGTTTGCTAATCGCCGCCAGGCGCTTCGCTACCGCCGCGTTGTGTACGCGCGTTGAGTGTCGACGCGCCTGTATCGGCGCGCTCCATTCGCGAATTGCCGTCGTGTCGCCGCTGTTCAGCGCATCGCGCAGCAGCGCCAGCTCTTCACATTTTTGCAGGGCGAAAGCGAACCAGCTTTTGACTTCCGCATCCAGACGGGTTTCCACGCTCAGATCGATTGGGCTGTGCAGCAGCGAACAGGAAGAAGCAACCCACAGCGCGCGTTCGCCGACAATCGCTTTGATTTGCGCGTATTTTTCCGTCAGATCGGCGCGCCAGACGTTACGACCGTTTACCAGACCGGCAGAGAGCAGCCAGTCAGCGGGCAGACGCTCGTGCAGTTCTGCCACATCGTCTTTACCGTGGACCAGATCGACATGTAGCCCCTGTACCGACAGCGCGGCGATGGTGTCGAGATTCGGCGTTACGCCTTCAAAATAGGTGGTCAGCAGCAGCTTCACCTGTCCTGCGAGCGCCTCATAAGCCGGTTTAAAGGCATCCAGCCAGGCCTGCGGCAGTTCCAGCACCAGCGCAGGTTCATCGATTTGCACCCACTCAACGCCGCGTTTTGCCAGCTCAGCCAGCAGTTGTTGATAAACCGGCAGAATGTCATCAAGCAGGCTCAGACGATCGAACTGCTCGCCTTTCACTTTACCCAGCCACAGATAGGTCAGCGGCCCCAGCAATACAGGCTTTACCCTGTGGCCCAGCTGCCGCGCTTCGTCCACTTCCTCCAGCAGTTGAGTCCAGGTGAGCGCAAATTTTTGCCCCTTCACAAACTCCGGCACCATATAGTGATAGTTGGTGTTAAACCATTTGGTCATTTCCGCTGCGGCAGCCGGTTCACCGGTCGGCGCACGGCCGCGCCCGATGCGGAACAGGGTATCGATATCAACAGAACCGTCTTTGTTCTGATGACGAGCCGGCACGTTGCCCAACAGCAGACTGGTGGTGAGCACATGGTCGTACCAGGCGAAATCGCCCACCGGCAGCAGGTCAATGCCCGCCTGTTTTTGCTGCTCCCAGTGGCGGGCGCGCAGTTCGCGCCCCACCGCCAGCAGTTCTTCACGGGACGCGTTGCCCGCCCAATAGCTTTCTTGCGCTTTTTTCAGCTCGCGACGCAGGCCAACGCGAGGAAAACCGAGGGTGTGATTAATAATTGTCATTTTTATAACCTCATAATGTGTAATCCGAAGGATTTCGGATTCAGGGAAGGCGGCAAACTTGCTCATCCTCAGGAGCTTACTGAAGTAAGTGACTGGGATGAGGAAGTGCAGCCAACGCACCATAAATTCGAAAGACACAGGATTTAGCCATCCAGATGTTTACACATCCATATTTGGCGGTTACTGTATATTCCTCAAGCGCAATTTGCTCATGCCGAAGTGAAGGACTTTCATGATCGAGATTAAACACCTGAAAACGCTCCAGGCGTTGCGGAATACCGGGTCGCTCGCCGCCGCCGCGGCAACGCTACATCAAACCCAGTCCGCCCTGTCCCACCAGTTCAGCGATCTGGAACAGCGCCTTGGCTTCCGGCTGTTTATACGTAAGAGCCAGCCGCTGCGCTTTACGCCGCAGGGCGAGATTTTGTTGCAGCTGGCCAACCAGGTGTTGCCGCAAATTAGCCGCGCGCTACAGGCCTGCAATGAACCGCAGCAAACGCGTCTGCGCATCGCTATTGAGTGCCATAGCTGCATTCAGTGGCTGACCCCGGCGCTGGAAAACTTCCGCGTCAAATGGCCGCAGGTGGAGATGGATTTCAAATCCGGCGTGACCTTTGATCCCCAGCCTGCGCTGCAACAGGACGAGCTGGATCTGGTGTTGACCTCCGACATTCTGCCGCGCAGCGGCCTGCACTATTCGCCGATGTTCGATTTTGAGGTGCGTTTGGTGCTGGCGCCCGACCACCCGCTGGCCGGTAAAACACAGGTCACGCCGGAAGATTTGGCCAGCGAAACGTTGTTGATCTATCCGGTCCAGCGCAGCCGACTGGATGTCTGGCGACATTTCCTGCAGCCTGCGGGGGTCAGTCCGGCGCTGAAAAGCGTGGATAACACGCTGCTGATGATTCAGATGGTAGCGGCAAAAATGGGCATCGCCGCCCTGCCGCACTGGGTGGTGGAGAGTTTTGAACGCCAGGGCCTGGTGGTGACTAAAACCCTGGGCGATGGATTATGGAGCCGCCTCTACGCCGCCGTGCGCGACGGCGAGCAGCGCCAGCCGGTGACCGAAGCGTTTATTCGCTCGGCGCGCAATCACGCCTGCGATCATCTGCCGTTTGTGCGGAGCGCGGAGCGACCCAGCGGCGATGCACCCACAGCGAAGCCAGGATCACAGCCGCGCCTGTAATAAAGCTCGGCCAGTGAGGCTGCTGATGCCAGATCGCCAGATTGACCAGCAGTCCCGCCGGCACATGCATGTTGTTCATAATGCCTAACGTACCGGCGTCCACCTGGGTTGCGCCGTAGTTCCACATGAAGTAGCCAATTCCTGACGCCGCCACGCCCAGAAACACCAGGATACCCCACTGGAGCGACGTTTGCGGCATTTTCTGCCCGTTGCCCAGAGCAAACCAGGCCACCACCGCCACCAGAAACGCGCCGACGTAAAACCAGGCAAAAGCGTTATGCTGCGGCATCGGACGGGTTTCCATCAGGCGCTTATAGCCCACCATGCCAATGGCAAAGCTGATATTGGAAAGCTGGACCAGCAGCAGGCCGGTCCAGAAGTGGTCGGTGACCTGGTCATAACGAATAATCCCGGCGCCAATCACCGCCAGCAGCGCGCTGAACGCATAGCCCCAGCGCAGGCGACGTCTGCTCATCAGGTCATAAATCAGGGTGATATAGAGCGGCGTCAGCACCGTAAACAGCAGCAGTTCAGAAACCGTCAGGTAGAGATAGGCATGGAAACTCAGCATGTACATAATGCCAAGCTGCATCGCGCCCACCAGCATGTACAGCCCTGCCGTTTTCAGGCTATGGCCACGGGTGCGCAGGAACGGCAGAAAGACCAGCGCCGCGAGCCCCACCCGCACCAGCACGGCAAAATAGCTGTCGACATGCCCGGCAAGGTATTCGCCATACAGGCTGAAGGAGAAAGCCCACAGGATGGTGGTAATAATGAGTAACGCCACAATGGATATCTCTGAGAACAAGGAGCATCCATTGTAGCGGAGAGTCAGGTTGACAACTGGCTAACGAATAAACAGTCGATTAACGTAAAAACAGATCGCGCAGGTAGTGCGGCACCGCGTCATCGGCGTTAATGCCGATCACCTCCAGCTGCGGATAGAGATCTTTTAGCCGCTGGTGAGCGTTGCCCATAATGCAGCCTTTGCCCGCCATCGTCAGCATTTCAGCGTCGTTCATGCCGTCGCCAAAGGCGATGCAGTCGGCCAGACTGTAGCCCATCGCCTTCGCTACCGCTTCCAGCGCATGGCCTTTTGAGACGCCGCCAGCCATCACCTCCAGACAGGTAAGCGTGGAGAAACTGACGTTCACGCGATCGCCCCAGCGGGCGTTTATGGCCTGTTCCAGCGGCAACAGCGCTTCATGGCTATCGCTGGTGAAGAACACTTTGCTGACCCCTTCCGGCTCAAGCAGCGCAGGCTCAAACAGCGAATAGTTAAATACCGCCTCTTTAAAAAAACGCATTTCATCCGGACGATGGCGGTTCATAAACCATTCATCGTCACGGTAGACGTTAGTGATGATATCCGGATTCGCATTTACCACGCCAAACAGGTCGCTGGCGATATCGCGATCCAGGTTGTGGGTAAACACCAGATTACCGTCCATATCATGCACCCGCGCGCCGTTAGAGGTGATCATATAGGACCTGATCGCCAGATTATCGCGGATCTGTCCGACATCGACATGGTGACGACCGGTGGCGAAAACAAAGTTAACGCCGCGCGCGGTCAGCAGCTTCAGCGTCTCTTTGGCGTAAGGAGATAAGGTATGGTCGGGCGAGAGCAACGTGCCATCTAAATCAGACGCAACAACCTGATACATATAAAAATTCAACCTCTGAATAAAGCGGTTTCCGCTGGTGAGTTATGCTTGTTGAAAAAATCAACAATAGCGTTAAGCGCGACTGAGCGCATGGCGTCCTTTTCAAAAAGGATCTCATGGTACGCGCCTTTAATGACCAGCGGTTGCTCCCCTTCGACCGGGTACCCCGCCGCAGCGCGAATTTCACAATAACGATCGTGCATGCGGTTATCCACCACACGCTCTTCTTCTGCCTGAATCAATAGCGTCGGCGTGGCGTCATCGCCCGCCCCGGCCAGCACCTGCTCCGCCGCCAGAATGCCTTCGCGCACCCAGTGGTAGGTCGGACCGCCGACGCGCAGCTGCGGCTCGTCAGCATAAAAACGCAGGTTACGCCGGTAACGCTGTCGGCTATGCGTTAACAGATTCATGCCGAACGGCAACGCCCGCCAGCGCCCGGTGCCGATAGCGTAACCTTCGCGGAACCGCGGATGCCCCTCAGCCCAGTCGAGAATATGCCGCACCACCCAGTCGGGCAGACGCATCATAATCCCGAACATCGGCGCGCAGAGCGCGATGGCATCGCACTGGTGCGGATGACGTTGCAGAAACAGCGTCGCAATCGCGCCGCCCATTGAGTGCGCCAGAATATAGCGTTTCCGCCACGGCCCCGGCTGGACCTCCTGCTGCCAGAACGCGGTTAAATCATCCACATAGTCGTTAAAGTTTTCGACATGACCACGATGTGGATCGGACAGCATACGCCCTGAACGCCCCTGACCGCGATGGTCGATAATGAGAATATCGAAGCCCTCATGAAACAGGTCATAGGCCAGTTCGGCGTATTTAACGTAGCTTTCGATACGTCCCGGACAAATCACAATGACCCGATCGTTCTTCCCGGCGCAAAAACGGACGAAACGCACCGGCAAATTATCCACGCTGGTAAATTCCGCTTCCTCGCGCTGGCGCCAGAAATCGGTCAGAGGCCCCATTGCAAAAGCCGCGAACGCATTTTCTCTTGTTTCCCAGTCTTTTTGCTGCTGAAACATCGGATATCCAGCCTCGTTTGCCCGGTAAAATCATTTTTTCGCCGTTGCCTGATACAACCGCGCAACAGTAGGGTATTGTGGCATAAAAACAGACAAGCAGGGAATTTCACATGACCTTTGAATGGTGGTTCGCCTACCTTTTGACTGCCATAATTCTGAGCCTTTCGCCCGGCTCTGGCGCTATTAACACCATGACCACCGCCATCAACCACGGCTATCGTGGCGCAGCGGCGTCCATCGCCGGGTTACAGACTGGCCTTGCGATACATATTGTGCTGGTCGGCGTCGGCCTGGGAACGCTGTTCTCGCGCTCGCTGCTCGCCTTTGAGGTGCTGAAATGGGCGGGCGCGGCCTATCTGATCTGGCTGGGCATCCAGCAGTGGCGCGCAGCGGGCGCAATAGATCTGAATACGATGGCGAATACCCGCTCCCGCGGGCGACTTTTTCAACGCGCCGTGCTGGTGAATCTGACCAATCCGAAAAGCATTGTCTTTCTCGCCGCGCTGTTCCCGCAGTTCATTATGCCGAAGGAGCCGCAGCTGATGCAGTATCTCATCCTCGGCGTCACGACGATTGTGGTCGACATCGTGGTGATGATTGGTTACGCCACGCTGGCGCAGCGCATCGCGCAATGGATTAAAGGGCCGAAGCAGATGAAAGCGCTGAATAAAGCGTTTGGTTCGCTGTTTATGCTGATAGGGGCGCTACTGACCACGGCAAGGCATGCGTAATAAATGGAATCACGTTCGCAATGCATTGTTAACTTGCTGATAAACGACAGGGAGCAGACTGGGAACACACAAGATGTTCAGGTGGTATAAACTGGCGCAGTAGCAGGACATTCGCCCGGGTATGATGCCCGGGCGGGAAGAAGATCAGCGCGAAATGATCAAATGGATGCCAAACCCGGCGAACAGCGCGCCGGCAACGCCATCGATCCATTTCGCCAGCCGCTGATAGCCGCGACGCATCCGCGGCAGCGCGAACAGGCTGGCCACCACCGTAAACCATGCGAATGTCTCCACGATAATCAGCACGAAAATCCCCCAGCGCGCGGCAGTGCCGACGTTATCGCCAACAAACAGAGAGAACACCGAGCCGAAATAGATAATCGCTTTCGGATTGGCCAGGTTAGTCAGCAGACCTTTCAGGAAGCTGCGCCCGCTTTGCGCCAGTTCAACCTGAGGCGCAGGCGCGGCTGCGTCCTGCTTTTTCAGCGCCCCACGCAGCATCTGGTAGCCCATCCAGCACAGATACAGGCCGCCGCCGACCATAATAATGGTGTGCAGCCAGGCCATTTTTTGGATAATCAGATGCAGGCCGAGCAGCGCGATGCCCGCCCAGACCATGACGCCGCAGGTGATCCCCAGCACACCCATCATCGCTTCTTTACGTGAGCGGCTGACGGCGGTCTGCGAAACGAAAAAGAAATCCGGACCCGGGCTCATCAGCGCCACAATGTGCACCATCGCCACGGTGAGAAATAACATAAGCATGATCGATATACTCGCGGGGGAAATAGTTCAGTGAGTCACCATCCTGACACTTTTTTGCCGGGCTGGCTACTCCTCATCGTCACCGTCGACGTGGGCGCGAATCAGCGCCATAAACTCTTTACCGAAGCGCTCCAGTTTGCGCATACCCACGCCGTTAACGCTGAGCATTTCGCTGGCGGAAACCGGCATCTGTTCCGCCATCTCAATCAGCGTAGCATCGTTAAACACCACGTATGGCGGGATGTTCTCTTCATCAGCAATCGCTTTACGCAGCTTGCGCAGTTTGGAAAACAGTTTGCGATCGTAATTGCCGCCAAAGGATTTCTGCATGACCCGCGGCTTAAGAGCGACGATACGCGGAACGGCCAGCTGCAGCGACGCTTCGCCGCGCAGCACCGGGCGCGCCGCGTCGGTCATTTGTAACGCCGAATGCTGGGCGATATTCTGCATCACCAGTCCCAGATGAATCAGCTGACGGATCACGCTGACCCAGTGCTCATGGCTCTTCTCGCGACCCATGCCGTAAACCTTGAGCTTGTCGTGGCCCAGTTCGCGGATGCGCTGGTTGTTCGCGCCGCGGATCACCTCAACCACGTAGCCCATCCCGAAACGCTGATTTACCCGCCCGATAGTCGAGAGGGCAATCTGCGCATCCTTCAGGCCATCATAGCGTTTTGGCGGATCGAGACAGATATCGCAGTTGCCGCACGGCTCCTGCCGCCCTTCGCCAAAGTAGTTCAGCAGCACCAGACGGCGACAGGTCTGCGCCTCGGCAAACGCCCCCATCGCATTGAGCTTGTGTCGCTCTATATCCTGCAACTGGCCCTGCGGTTTCTCTTCCAGACAGCGGCGCAGCCACGCCATATCCGCCGGATCGTAAAACAGCATCGCTTCCGCTGGCAGACCGTCGCGACCAGCGCGACCGGTTTCCTGATAGTAGGATTCAATGTTGCGCGGAATATCAAAATGGACCACAAAGCGCACGTTGGGCTTGTTGATGCCCATCCCGAACGCCACGGTCGCCACCACGATTTGCAGATCGTCGCGCTGGAATTTCTCCTGCACGTCGGCGCGAACGTGATTCTCCAGCCCCGCATGGTATGCCGCCGCGCTGAGCCCCCGGCTTTGCAGGCGCGCAGCGGTGTCTTCCACCTTCGCCCGGCTATTGCAGTAAATGATGCCGGACTTGCCGCGCTGCTCCTGCACGTAGCGCATCAGCTGGTCGAGAGGCTTAAATTTCTCCATCAGCATGTAGCGAATGTTGGGCCGGTCAAAGCTGCTGATCTGAATTAAGGGGTCGTTGAGGCCTAATAAACGAACAATATCCAGCCGGGTGGTTTCATCCGCCGTGGCGGTCAGCGCCATAAACGGTAGCGCAGGGAAGCGCTGGCGAAGCTGGCCTAACGCCGCGTATTCCGGGCGGAAATCGTGGCCCCACTGGGAAATACAGTGCGCCTCATCGACGGCCAGCAACGCCGGATTCCAGTGCGCCAGATGCTCAAGAAAGTTATCCAGCATCAGCCGCTCAGGCGCGATATACAGCAGGCGGATTTTCCCGCTGCGGCATCCGGCCATCACCTCAAGCTGCTGTTCACGCGTCTGGGTCGAATTCAGGCAGGCCGCCGCCACGCCGTTCGCCAGCAGCTGATCGACCTGGTCTTTCATCAGGGAGATCAGCGGCGATACCACAACCGTCAGGCCATTAAGCAGTAAGGCGGGAATTTGATAGCACAGCGATTTTCCGCCGCCGGTCGGCATCACCACCAGGCAGTCGCGTCCGGACATAACGGTGTCAATGATCGCTTCCTGACCCGGGCGGAACTGTTGGTAGCCAAAGGTTTCCTGCAAAACCTGTTTAGCCCCGGACTCCAGATTCATCACTTCCGCCTGCGCCACATTCACCCCGTTCGCCCATCAAACAAAACAGGCGCTATTTTCAGCGCCTGAGAGAGAAACTGCAATGTTTAATCGATCAGAAGATGTCGTTAAGCATCACGCCAACGCCCACGCGCGTCTGGTTAAAGTTATAGTCGATAAGTGATTCGCCATAGCCGCTGTACACCTGGGTGTAGAGACGGACGTGCTTCGTCAGCGGATAGCTCAGACCCAGCTCGGCGCCGCCGTAGCCGGTATTCCAGTTATATTGTCCCTTCGCGCTCAGCACCGCATCGCCCAGGTGATAACCGATCTTCAGCTGATAGTAGCCCATATATTTGGTGATATCCGGGTTATCGTCAGTGCTGCCGATGACATACCACGGCTTCACTTCCACCAGCCAGTTGCCGTTTTGCGCCATCAGGCGCGTGTAAAGACGGTTCCAGCTGCGGGAGGTCGGGTCGGAGCGGCCATTGGAATCGTGGTTGTAGCCCATTTCAATATCGCGCAGCGTCCAGCCCGCAAAGCGATAGTCGGTCGCAAAGCCGAGAAACAGCTGCGGCTCATAGTTAGTTTCCCGAAACGGCGCAGACTCTTCGCTGTTGGACAACTGCCACCAGGATTTCTGCGTATACGATGCGCCAAGCACCGAGTTCGGTCCGAGGATCCCCCGCCACAGCGGGAACGCCAGGCTCAACTGGAATTTCACTTCATCTTTACGGGCGTTTTCAGACCAGTTATAGGTGCTGATCGCTTCTTTGTTTAGGTCGCTGGTATTGGTGTAGATCAGGTAGTTAGTGTCGTAAGGGTAAAGCGTGAACGGGTTATCATGCTCTACCAGCATATTGGCGATAATGCTGCCCTGTACCGCTGGCGTATCATGTACTTCTTTTACCGTCGCTTCTTGCGCAAATGCTGCCACTGGCAGCATGGCGGCTGCCGTTAACCCACCCAGAATCGCCCGCATTCGTGTTGTTCTCCTGAACAAAATATTTAAGATTTGAATAAAATTGTGCCTGTCATTCTACATATTTACACACGCCGCGGTTAGTTATCCCGTCTTAAAGTAGAAATCAACAAACAAGAAGCATAACATCAACATTTCATTAACCAATGGAGTGACAAAATCGTATGTCTGCTGTTCTCACCGCGGAGCAAGCCCTGAAGCTTGTGGGCGAAATGTTTGTCTATCATATGCCGTTTAACCGGGCGCTGGGGCTGGAGCTGGAACGCTACGAAAAAGACTTTGCCCAACTGGCCTTTACAAATCAGCCGATGATGGTTGGCAACTGGGCGCAAAGCATTCTGCATGGCGGGGTCATCGCCTCTGCGCTGGATGTCGCCGCCGGGCTGGTTTGCGTCGGCAGCACGCTAACCCGTCATGAGACGATCGGCGAAGACGAACTGCGCCAGCGCCTGTCGCGCATGGGTACGATCGACCTGCGTGTCGACTACCTGCGTCCGGGCAGAGGCAACCGCTTCACCGCTACCAGCAGCCTGCTGCGGGCCGGGAACAAAGTCGCCGTGGCGCGGGTGGAATTGCATAACGAAGATCAGCTTTACATTGCCAGCGCCACCGCCACTTATATGGTAGGGTAAAACACGATAAACTGTTGTTACATTTCAGACATGAGTTTTCCCGATGGATGCAAAGCAAACGCGGCAGGGCGTTTTACTCGCTCTTGCCGCTTATTTTATTTGGGGCGTGGCTCCCGCGTACTTCAAGCTGATTCATTACGTTCCCGCTGACGAAATTCTGACCCATCGCGTGATCTGGTCATTTTTCTTTATGGTGGCGCTGATGAGCGTCAGCCGTCAGTGGTCAGGCGTTAAAACGCTGCTGCAAACGCCAAAGAAGGTGTTCCTGCTGGCGCTCTCTGCCGTACTCATCGGCGGCAACTGGCTGCTGTTTATCTGGGCGGTCAACAACCATCATATGCTGGAGGCCAGCCTCGGTTACTTTATCAACCCGCTAGTGAATATCCTGCTGGGGATGCTGTTTCTTGGCGAACGCTTTCGCCGGATGCAGTGGCTGGCGGTGATCCTGGCGGTGTGCGGCGTGCTGGTGCAGCTATGGACCTTCGGTTCGCTGCCGATTATCGCGCTGGGCCTGGCCTTCAGCTTTGCCTTTTACGGCCTGGTGCGCAAGAAGATCGCTGTTGAAGCGCAAACCGGGATGCTATTCGAAACGCTATGGCTGTTGCCGGTGGCGGCAATTTATCTGTTCGGTATTGCCGACAGCCCAACCAGCCATATGGGGCAAAACCCGATGTCGCTCAACCTGCTGCTGATCGCCGCGGGCGTCGTGACCACCGTACCGCTGCTGTGCTTTACCGGCGCGGCGACGCGCCTGCGTCTCTCAACGCTGGGCTTTTTCCAGTACATTGGCCCAACGCTGATGTTCCTGCTGGCGGTGACGTTTTACGGCGAAGTACCGGGCGCGGATAAGATGGTGACCTTCGCCTTTATCTGGGTGGCGCTGGCGATATTTGTGATGGATGCGGTGTATACCCAGCGCAGAGCGCGTAAGGGGTTGTAACGCCTTCCGCCGGATGGCGGCTGCGCCTTATCCGGCCTACATTAACGTGCACTTGTGAGCCGGATAAGCGAAACGCCACCGGATATGAGGGACGTAGATACTGTTATCGCCTGCAAGCTTTTTTATTTTCCGCCTTACCGGATTGCAGGCATACCAGTCACAGCGCCGTCAGGCGCTGTTTTTTCATCCCTTCCACCATATTTTACGCTGCTACCGGATTATGCCGGGACGCATCGAACGGCACGCCTGACTTCAGAACACCGTACGCCACCTGCGCCAGCTTGCGCATCATCGCACCGATTATCACTTTCCCTTTTTTACCGTTCCCTGCCAGACGGTCACGGAACGCTCTTCCCCATTCCGTTTTACTTACCGCCACCATCGCAGGCATATACAGCGCCCTGCGAAGCGACGCATGTCCGGCTTTACTCATCCGGCTGGCCCTGTTCACACTGCTGCCTGATTCATACCGCCGCGGCGTCAGACCCGCAAAAGCGGCGAACTGCCTGGCATGGGTGAAGCGCTCCTTCAGACCGGTATAAGCCAGTAATACCGCGGACGTTTTCTCCCCGATGCCCGGGATACTTTCCAGCAGCTTCCTGCGGTGCTTCATATCCGGGTCATCATCCGTCAGGTCCTTTATCTGCTTTTCGATGCGCTTAAGTTCGGCATGAAGCCACAGCAGATGGGCGTCTATACTCGGACGCTGCACCTCACGCGCTGTCTCCAGGCGGTTCAGCTCCTGCGTGTGCATGTCCGTCAGCGACTGATGGCGCAGCACCAGAGCCCGCAGGGCCCGTTCAACCGGATGCGGGGCTTCCCACGCCGGAGGGCGCTTCTGACGACAGAACTCTGCCAGCATACGGGCATCCACTGCATCGGTTTTGCTGCGCAGACCTTCACTCTGTGCAAAGGCTTTACCCAGGGCGGGGTTGATGACGGAGACGGTGTAACCGGCATCACTGAGATGAGCGGCAACGTCTTCCATATACGTACTGGTGGCTTCCATGCAGATATGTGCCGGTGCCACGCGATGACCGCTGAGCCAGCGGAGAAGTTCGTCGTGGCCCTTCGGGGTGTTGGCAAATTTTTTGCTGCGGTGACGGCCATCAGGCCGCAACACATCGACATCCAGCTTAGCTTTAGAGACATCGATACCGATAAAATGAAGTTCCTGTTCCATAGTGAGACCAGCCTTGTGAATGCGGATTACCGGGAAAACCGGTCCATGATACTGTCCGGTTTGTCACTTGTGGAGAACGGCGGTCCGCTGCATAAATCTACGTCACAGGTTATTAGCCTGAGGCCTGATACGGCATGCGGACCGCATGGCAGAGAGAACTGGCCGGTTCTCCCTGCACTGAAGGGATAATACAAGGCCGGATAAGCGCAGCGCCATCCGGCATGAGGGAGCGTAGGCCCGGTAAGCGCAACGCCACCGGGCGGAATATCAAAGCCAGTTCTTCCGCTTAAAGTACAGATACGGCGCCAGTCCGGCGAGGATCATAAAAATAATCGCGCCAGGATAACCGAAGCTCCACTTCAGCTCCGGCATAAACTCAAAGTTCATCCCGTAGCTGGAGGCCACCAGCGTCGGCGGCAGGAACACCACGGAAACCACCGAGAAGATCTTGATGATGCGGTTCTGCTCAATGTTGATAAAACCCATCGCCGCCTGCATCAGGAAGTTGACCTTCTGGAACAGCGATTCATTGTGCGGCAGCAGAGACTCGATATCGCGCAGGATCTCCCGCGCCTGCTCCAGCTGACCGCCCGGCAGACGCGCTTTGCGCACCAGGAAATTCAGCGCGCGCTGGGTATCCATCAGACACAGACGCACCTTCCAGCCGATATCTTCCAGCTCCGCCAGGGTGGAGAGCGCCTCGTCATACTCATCGCCCTGATGCCCTTCCATGATCACACGGCTGAGCTGCTCCAGGTCGCTGTAAATATTTTCAATTTCATCCGCCAGCTGTTCGATTTTGGTTTCGAACAGATCGAGCAGCAGTTCGTAAGCGTTGCCGTCGATCATCGCCTGGCTACGGGCGCGCATACGATACAGCCGGAACGCCGGTAGCTCGCGCTCGCGCAGGGTAAACAGACGGCCATCGCGGATGGTGAACGCCACCGTTGAGTTACCGGCGTGATCCTCCGCATCTTCAAAGAAGAAAAAGGAGTGGATGTGCAGACCATCCTCATCTTCAAAAAAACGCGCGGAGGCTTCGATGTCTTCCAGTTCAGGGCGGGTCGCCAGGCTCTGGCCCAGCTCCGATTGTACGCGCAGACGCTCGTCGTCGTCCGGTTCGACAAGGTCGACCCATACGGCGTCAATCAGGGTTTGTGATTCTTCGACTTCCAGCCGGCTCAGTCGATTGTTTTCCAGTTGAAATGCGCTCAGCATGACCGGGACTCCCAATGCTTAAAAATATCGGACAGTTCGGTGGGCACACAGAAACAAATTGGGTTTCAGACCATAAAAGCCTGACTCAGCGCGACGGGAAAGAATACAGGTCGCTGACAACCGCTAAGGCTATCAGCAAAAAGGGATAGCCTTAGGAGTTGATCCTGGATGACAGGATAGTGAGCCAGTATCTACTGGGTGTGTCCAAGGCGAATGTCCTCATAGCGTAATCGTGCGCGCATGTTACGCCAGCGGCAATATGGCGTCAACACGCAACGGAACGCGAAAAAGTAATAATTTCCCCTTATACAAAAAGGTTAGCAGAGCAGGGGGATTTATCTATGATTTCAGAATATTAAGCGGCAGTCTGCCGGGGAAAAGGGTAAACCTGATAAGCGTACGACATCCATGCCGGATGGCGGCGTAAACGCCTTATCCGGCCTACAAATCAAAATATTACGCTTCACGTAGGCCTGATAAGCATAGCGCCATCAGGCAATCAAACCGTTTCCAGCTTCGCGTAGGCAGCGACCAGCCATTTGATCCCCTGCCCCTGGAAGGCGACCTGCAAACGGCTGTGCTCGCCGCTGCCTTCCAGATTCACGATGGTGCCTTCGCCGAACTTCGCATGACGCACGCGCTGGCCCAGCTTGTAGCCGGTATCGTTTTCCGCAATGGGTGTGCCCATCCGCTGATGGCTCACCGGTCGGCTGACCGTGGCGCGCAGGCGAACTTCCTCCACACACTCTTCCGGCAGCTCGCCGATAAAGCGCGACGGGCGATGATAGACCTCTTTGCCGTACAGACGGCGCGTTTCGGCATAAGTTAAGGTGAGTTTTTGCATCGCGCGGGTGACGCCAACGTAGGCCAGACGGCGCTCCTCTTCCAGACGACCGCCTTCATCGAGCGACATCTGGCTCGGGAACATCCCCTCTTCCATCCCGACGATAAACACCTGCGGGAACTCCAGCCCTTTCGCCGAGTGCAGGGTCATTAACTGCACCGCATCCTGCCAGGTATCCGCCTGCCCTTCGCCCGCTTCCAGCGCCGCGTGCGAGAGAAACGCCTGCAACGGCATTAAATCTTCGTCTTCTTCGTTGTAGCTGAACTGGCGCGTCGCCGTCACCAGTTCCTCTAAGTTTTCAATACGGGTCTGCCCCTTCTCGCCTTTCTCCTGCTCGTACATGGTGCGCAGGCCGGAGTCTCTGATGACCCGATCGGTCTGTACGTGCAGCGGCATATCGGCGGTTTCCTGCGCCAGCGCGTCGATAAGCTCCATAAAGCGTTGCAGCGCGCTGGCGGCGCGTCCGGCCAGCGCTTTCTCCTGCAACAGCTCGCGACAGGCCTGCCACAGCGTAAGCTGACGATCGCGCGAGGTCTGGCGCACCACGTCCAGAGTCCGATCGCCAATTCCGCGGGTCGGGGTATTCACCACGCGTTCAAAGGCGGCGTCGTCATTACGGTTGGCGATCAGGCGCAGATAAGAAAGCGCGTCTTTAATCTCCTGGCGTTCGAAGAAGCGCATACCGCCATAGATCCGGTACGGCATACTCGCCTGCAGCAAAGCCTCTTCCAGTACGCGCGACTGAGCGTTGCTGCGATAGAGGATGGCGCACTGCTCAAGCGCCCCGCCGTTGTCCTGCCAGGTCTTGATGCGGTTAACCACAAAGCGCGCTTCGTCCAGTTCGTTAAACGCGCAGTAGAGCGAAATCGGCTCGCCGTCGACGCCGTCGGTCCACAGTTTTTTGCCCAGACGCCCGTTGTTGTTCTCAATCAGGGCGTTGGCCGCGCTGAGGATATTGCTGGTCGAACGGTAGTTCTGTTCCAGACGAATGGTCTGCGCGCCGGGGAAGTCGTTGAGGAAGCGCTGGATGTTTTCCACCTGCGCGCCGCGCCAGCCGTAGATCGACTGATCGTCATCGCCGACGATCATCACCTTACCGGTATCGCCCGCCAGCAGGCGCACCCAGGCGTACTGAATGTTGTTGGTATCCTGGAATTCGTCCACCAGGATATTGGTGAACCGCTCGCGGTAGTGCTGGAGAATGTGCGGTTTGTTGAGCCACAGCTCATGGGCGCGCAGCAGCAGCTCGGCGAAATCCACCAGCCCGGCGCGATCGCACGCCTCCTGATAGGCCTGATACACCTTCTGCCAGGTCTGTTCCACCGGATTACCGAAGCTTTGCAGATGATGCGGACGCAGCCCTTCATCTTTCTGGCCGTTGATGTACCACATCGCCTGGCGCGGCGGCCACTGCTTGTCGTCGAGGTTCATCGCCTTCATCAGACGTTTGAGCAAACGCAGCTGATCTTCGCTGTCGAGGATCTGGAAATCCTGCGGCAGGTTCGCGTCCATATGGTGCGCGCGCAGCAGCCGGTGCGCCAGCCCGTGGAAGGTGCCGACCCACATCCCGCCCTGGCTGGTGCCCATCAGTTGGCCGATACGGTGGCGCATCTCCGCCGCCGCCTTGTTGGTGAAGGTCACCGCCATAATCGAATAGGGCGAGTTGTTCTCCACGGTCAGCAGCCAGGCAATGCGGTGCACCAGCACGCGGGTTTTACCGCTCCCCGCCCCCGCGAGCACCAGCATGTTGCTACGTGGCGCGGCCACCGCTTCACGCTGTTTATCATTGAGGCTGTCAAGCAGGTAAGAAACGTCCATTGGCACCGCCGCGTAAAAACATGAAATCAGAAACCGCCCGGTGGCGCTTCGCTTACCGGACCTGCGTTGTCGTAGGGCGGATAAGCGCAGCGCCATCCGCCAGAATGCCTGGGAATTTATACAGAACTGTTGACGATTATATCAGCGAGGTCAGAGATGCCAACCGCGAAATTTCCATATGCGGCAGCAATCGACTATCAAACGTCTGCATCAGGTCGGCATTTTGCGGTTTGATCCAGCAGGCCTGCAAACCGCTGCGGATCGCCCCGGCAACGTCGGTGGTCAAATCGTCGCCGACGTGCAGGATCCCGCCGGGCGGCAGGTTGAGCTTTTCCGCCGCCAGCAGGTACATGTCGCTGAACGGCTTTGAACGCCCGTCCGGACCGGCACGCAACACAAAGGTAAAGTAGTCGCCAAGACCAAACAGTTCCGGCCGGGCGTTGCCGTTAGTGATCGCCACCAGCGGCCACTTCTTCGCTAACGCTTTCAGCGTGTCGTGGGTTTCCGCGGGAACGTCCACCTGACTGCGCCATTTGGCAAAGTTTATCATCGCGGCGTTAGCGCCAGCCGCCGCTTCTTCCGCCGAAAGGCCCGCGTTGAGCATCGCCTGCTCCACCGCACGGTGTCGCCAGCGGGTGACATCGTGATAGATCTCCGGCTCCGCTTCCCGCACCACCTGACGCAGCTGTTGCAGATCGGCGTTCTGAATCGTGCGCAGCGCCGGGTGATAACTTTGCACAAAGGCGAGCGCTTCCTGCTCGGTGCGCAGGATAACCGGACGGTTATCATACAGGGTGTCATCGAGATCGAAGGTGATCGCACTGATCTGCCCTAAGGAGCGGTAAAAACGCATTATTTCCCCCGTTTGGCGCGCGGATGCGCCGCATCGTACACCGAGGCAAGGTGTTGAAAATCAAGGTGTGTATAGATCTGCGTGGTGGAGAGGTTAGCGTGCCCCAACAGCTCCTGTACGCCACGCAGGTCGCCGCTCGACTCCAGCATGTGGGTCGCAAAGGAGTGGCGTAATTTGTGGGGATGCACATGGCTGTTCAGCCCTTGCTTAATGCCCCACTCAGCGAAGCGCTTTTGCACATTACGCGCGGAAATACGCTTGCCGAGTTTCGACAGGAACAGCGCGTTTTCCTCGCAGCCAAACAGCCCGCGCAGATCCAGCCAGTGTTCGATCCACGCCACCGCGTTACGGCCAATCGGCAGACGGCGCTCTTTGCTGCCTTTGCCCATTACCCATACTTCGCCGGTGTCGAGATCGAGATGATTGATATCCAGCCCCACCAGTTCCGACAAACGCAGCCCCGCGCCGTACATCACCTCCAGCATCGCCCGGTCGCGCACGGCGAGCGGATCGTTAAGGTCAATATCCAGCAGGCGGTTCACGTCGTCGACGTCGATATTTTTCGGCAGATGGCGCGGGGCCTTAGGCGCCGAAACGCCTTTCGCCGGGTTAGCATTCAGTTTGCCTTCGCTGACTATCCAGTCAAAGAAACTGCGCAGCGCGGAAAGACGTAACGCCAGGCTGGCGGGACCAAGCCCTTTACGACGGCTACGCACCGCGAAACTGCGCACCATCGCGGCGTCACACTGCTGCCAGCTCTCCAGTCCCGCCTCTGCGGCGAGGGCGATGATAGCGTCAAGCTGGCGCTGATAATTCTTTAAGGTAATGGGGCTAAGCTGCCGCTCCACGCCGAGATAGCGCAGGAAGCGGTCGACGTCGGTGTGAAAATCGCTCATACGCGTTCAATCCAGCGCTCCAGCAGATCCGGCATCATCAGCGCTATTTCCTGCAACAGTTGCGTGCCCTGCCCCTGCTGGTAATGATGCACATCGCGGCTGCTGAACAGAATGACGCCCAGATCGCCGTCACGCCCCAGCATCGACATCGCCACCGACCCAATAGCTTTGGCTTCCGGCAGCACCACCAGCAGTTCCGGGCCGTTTAACGGTCCCAGATAGTGCCGCTCCTGCCCGAGACGCTGAATACGCAGCGGCTCGAAAGCCTGACGGCTTAACGCCAGATGGGTGTAACTCGACGGCGCGCCAAGCCGCCAGCGGTCGGGAAACAGACGCACCGTCGCGCCCGCCAGCCCCAGATCGCGCGCCCAGCGATGGAAGCGCATCAGCATATCGTCCAGACTGCTCGCCGCAACCAGACGGCTCTGCAGATGCAGAAGACGATAAAACAGACTTTCGTTGGCGGTCGCCTGCGCCATCAGCAGCGACATGTTCTCTTCAAGAACGTTGATGTGGTTGCGCGCGCGCGCCATATGCCACTCAACAAGCGATACCGTGCCGCGCACCGGATGGGGAACGCGCATCGATTCCACCGCGTGCGCATTGCGGATAAAGAATTCAGGATTCTTTTGCAGATAGTCGACGACCGCCCGGTCATCGAGTTCCATAAGCGTTTCCTGTAGTCCTTCTCCTGGCTGCTTCATAGATGGATAAACCCGTCGTAAACATGTGTCGCCGGGCCTGTCATGTATAACGGATGGCCCGGCCCTTTCCAGACGATATCAAGGCGACCGCCCGTTAATTCCACGCGCACTTCGTCAGCCAGCAGCCCCTGCTGGATGCCAACGGCGACCGCCGCGCACGCGCCGCTGCCGCAGGCCTGCGTTTCTCCCGTGCCGCGCTCGTAAACGCGTAAACGAATATGCTCGCGCTTCACGACCTGCATAAAACCGATATTCGCCCGTTCCGGAAAACGTTCATGGCTTTCCAGCACCGGTCCCAGCGTCTCCACCGCCGCGGTGTCGACATTGTCGACCTGTAACACGCAGTGCGGGTTGCCCATTGAAACCACGCCGCACAATATGGTCTGCTCAGCCGCGCGCATAATATAGGTCTTTTCCGCTTTGTTAGCGCGAAAAGGCACCTGCGACGGCTCAAAGTTGGGTTCCCCCATATTGACGCGCACCAGTTCGTCATCCGTTACGCTCAGCACCATTCGGCCATTGGCCGTGCTGACGCGGATATCGCGCTTATTGGTCAACCCTTTCAGGCGTACGAAGCGGGCAAAACAGCGCGCGCCGTTACCGCACTGGGCGACTTCACTGCCATCGGCATTAAAAATACGGTAATGAAAATCCAGCTCCGGATCGTAGGGCGGCTCCACCACCAGCAGCTGGTCAAACCCCACCCCAAGATGCCTGTCAGACAAACGACGGATCAGTTCTGGTGAAAAAAAGACATTCTGCGTTACCGCGTCGACGACCATAAAATCGTTGCCAAGGCCATGCATTTTAGAGAATTGCATCATTCACTCCGTTCACGCGGGGACAGAAACACACCGTCAGTAGTTCACCTGTGTCGGCCCGTTACCCGTAGCCCGATCGTTCTGGTCGGGTAGCGTTGATTGCGTTTGCGGATCGACCGGCTTCGTCGGCGGCGGTGCGTTTTTATCGGCTGGCGGGAAATAGAGCGGACCTTTTAAGCCGCAGCCCGTCAGGCTGAACAGAGCCAGAAGTACAGCGAGTGCCTGAAACACGTTTTTCATTATGGTTTGCCTGTAAGTTCATGCTTTCTGCTTTCTATCATCGCAGGAGAAGATGTAAAAGCAAGAGTTTGCCCGTAATCTGCAACACGTTTTGTTTCGCGTTATACTGCCGCCATCAACAAAAAAATGGAAAACGACAATGAACGACAGTGAATTTCATCGCCTTGCAGACGCCCTGTGGATGTCCATCGAAGAACGTCTGGACGACCGGGACGGTGACAGCGATATCGACTGCGAAATCAACGGCGGCGTATTGACCCTCAGTTTCGAAAACGGCAGCAAAATTATCATTAACCGTCAGGAGCCGCTGCATCAGGTGTGGCTGGCAACCAAACAGGGCGGCTATCACTTTGATCTGAAAGGCGACGAGTGGGTCTGCGATCGCAGCGGCGAAACCTTCTGGGATCTGCTGGAACAGGCGGCGACGCAGCAGGCGGGCGAGCAGGTCAGCTTCCGTTAGTCTGGTTACGTTCGCCCGGACAGAGGCCCGATAAGGCATAGCCGCCATCGGGCACGATAATTACGAAAAATACTGTTGCAGCAGCGGCGCGTCGTTATCCTGATTGGCAGGCGGAAGGGGGTTGAGGGCCTGCGTGCGGAACGGGATCACCTGCGCGCGCCCGTCGGTTTTCACAATCTGATAGAACTGCGGCAGGTTGAAGTTGATAAAGCTGGAGCCGTAGGTAAAACGGTCATGCGAAGACGAATAGAAGCGGCTGACGTCACGCACCAGATCCTCTTTGCTGCCCTCGCAGTGGTGATACACTTCCGCACGGTTACTCTCGTCCAGAATATAAATGTTAAAGCCCTTCTCATCGCCGCTCTCTTCAAAGAAGAACTGAATAATACCTTCGCTGGCGAAGCCATCCACCACCGGCGGCAGTTTCACCTGATTGGTCTCCACCTGAACGGAAAGACCGTGCAGCTTGTTGTGCGAGATCGCGCCATAAAATTCAATGGCATTTTCCAGTTTCTGCACCGACACGTTCAGACGTTCAAAGAACAGTCCCCAGGTCTGGCCGGAGACTCGCAGCGCCTTAAAGCGTCCCGTCTCCTGGCGCGTACTGGAGAGACGCAGCTCGATGCATTCGGAAACCAGCTGCTGTACGCGGGTGCGAATCAGACCGCGCAGATGCTGGCTGTAGCAGAACACCTCCACGCTGTCCGGCGGCGCAGCGTCCTGGTGCATCTTGCCGAGAATGGTTTTCAGCGCTTCAATCATCGCCTGTTCGCCGTTGAAGTGCAGCGTACGCACCTCGTTCCACGAGTTGCGGTACAGCAGGTCAATGCTGCCCACCAGGCAGTTTTGCTCTTCGCCGAAGCTGAACACGTTCAGCTTACGGAAATCGAAATGCACCACCTGATTGCGGAACGCCACCGTCGGGTCATATTCGAGGTTGACGATAATCGCCAGATGGCGAATTTCACACGGGCTGTAGAGCGCTTTCGGCGTTGGCGCAGGCAGGCGCAGCGGGAAGTGGTGCGAAACGTCAGCGACCATCTCCTGTAGCTTCGGCAAATCGACAATGCCGTTGCCCTTGATAAACAGATGCGTCCGCGAGGTCAGTAGACCGTTAAACCACGCCCAGGCCACCAGCTTGTTCAGATAGCGGTTATATTCCAGCGGCTGATGGCTGATGATCGAATCCATGTTCGGCGCGCGATTGTACAGATACCAGCCAGAACGGTTGGCGCGGCCCGGCGGCACATGGATAAAGGTTAAATTCGGTTCGGAGAGGTCGGGGGAAATCTGCGGGTTCACCAGCGTCACTTTCCCCGGCAGAGCTTCAAACGCGGCGTACAGCTTACGGGTGAGCACGCCAATATCCTGCGGGCTGGCGCTGACGCTGAGGTTGTTGCGTCGCGCGAAGCGGATCAGGTTGCGGTAGCTTTGCATCATGGCGTCAAGCAGTTCATTGTGCGCTTCGCGTACCTGATCGATCTTCCAGTTCGCCCGGTTATCGAGCATTGCCAGGCGGGCGTCGTCCCATCCCCATTCGTTGACCAGCTGGCTTAACACTTCACGACGCCAGCCCACGCAGGCGCGCTCGCGGCTCAGTTTCTCGCACACTTTCAGATAGAAACATCGACGCACCAGATCCAGACGCGTCGGATCTTCAATCGCCGTGAGGTATTCGGTGACGCGCTCCAGCATCATGCAGTACGGATCGAGACCAAACGACACGATCTCGCCGTCATGCAGGCGCTGTTTAATGTCTTTCGCCAGCAGGCGCGGATTAGGATATTCCCAGGAGTAAGCTTCCAGCAGCAGCGTTTTCAGCACCGCTTTATACGGGGAGTCGATACTTTTATACAGCTGCCAGAGGCTGGCGCCAAAGTACTCTTCGGCGGAGAGCGAGCTTAAGCCGCCCAGATCGAGCCACTCGTTCGGCGTGAGCACGCCCTGCGCGTACAGCGACATGACGTAGTCGTCATAGTGCTCTTCTTCATCGCCCGGCACCATATTCCACAGAATACGTTTACCGGCGAGGCGCACCGCGGTGCGGTAGAATTCATCAAGCAGCAGGATGTGCTGCGTGGAGCCACAGTCCTCACCACCCAGACTGCCGCTTTCATTATGGCGGAAACGGTTTTCGTCGATCAGGAAGAAACTCACTTCCACGCCCAGCGAGGCGGCCCAGCTTTCCAGCAGGCTGCATTTTCGCTGCAGCAACTGACGTTCTTCGCTGTCGAGCCACGACTGGTGGCACACCCAGATATCCAGGTCGGACGAGCAGCTCTGGCCGACCGAAGAGGTACTGCCCATCGAGTACACGCCGGTGATCGGCAGCTCGCCTTTCGGCGGGTCCTGCGGCGTAAGCCCGCGGTGCAGCTCGAGTTCATTCAGGTAGTGGCGTTGGGTTTCATCAGGCGTGTAGAAGCAAATGCCTCTGGGAACGTTACCATCAAGGTATCCCGGCATCAGCGGATGGTGGTAATGCAATAATGTCGGCAGAAGACTGTATACCTGCTGGAAGGCAGGTCCCATGGCAGCAAGCGCGCGATCGACACGCAGTTGGTTTATGGCATCCAGTCTCTGTTTCAGAGTCTCAATATAGAGGTACAAGACGTATCGCCTGATGTTGCTACCCGTCATGTTGTTGATTGCCGCAGCGCTGACGCCGTTGAACAACCTTCACCATTCGGGATAAACCGTATGTCAAAAAAACCGTTACCCTTCTCGCCGGTGATTTTGTGCTGACCGACGAAAAAATGGTCTAAAACGTGATCAATTTAACACCTTGCTCATTGACCGTAAAGAAAGATGCACTACTTACAAGTGTAGCATCAATCCCTGCGCGTAAATTCTGGAATACATCCGGGCGGCATACCGTCAGGGTTTACTGCCAACAGTCGCGCAGCGTCCTGGCCTATACTTACCTTTAACCGTAAAACTGACATCCCGGTTATAAGGATGTTAGGATGAACCACGGACGATAATGACGGTAACAAGCATGTTAGACAATGTTTTAAGAATTGCCACACGCCAAAGCCCCCTTGCGCTCTGGCAGGCACATTATGTCAAAGACGCGCTGATGGCAAATCATCCGGGCCTGGTCGTGGAACTGGTGCCGATGGTAACGCGGGGCGACGTCATTCTTGATACCCCTCTGGCGAAGGTGGGCGGCAAAGGCCTGTTCGTCAAAGAGCTGGAAGTCGCGCTGCTGGAAAAACGCGCCGATATCGCGGTGCACTCAATGAAAGATGTGCCGGTAGAATTTCCGGCCGGTCTGGGACTGGTCACTATCTGCGAGCGCGAAGATCCGCGCGACGCCTTTGTCTCGAATAACTATCCCTCGCTTGATGCGTTGCCTGCGGGCAGCATCGTCGGCACCTCCAGCTTACGCCGCCAGTGCCAGCTGGCCGAGCGTCGTCCGGATCTCATTATCCGCTCGCTGCGCGGCAACGTCGGCACGCGCCTGAGCAAGCTGGATAATGGCGAGTATGATGCGATTATCCTCGCCGTCGCCGGCTTAAAACGCCTGGGGCTGGAATCGCGCATTCGCGCCGCGCTGCCGCCGGAAGTTTCGCTGCCTGCCGTAGGCCAGGGCGCGGTCGGCATTGAATGCCGCCTCGACGACAGGCGCACTCAGGCGCTGCTGGCGCCGCTGAATGATGAAATCACCGCCCTGCGGGTGAAAGCCGAGCGGGCGATGAACACCCGTCTGGAAGGCGGTTGTCAGGTGCCGATTGGCAGCTACGCGGAAATGATCGACGGTGAACTCTGGCTACGCGCGCTGGTTGGCGCGCCGGACGGTTCGCTGATGGTGCGCGGCGAACGTCGCGGTTCACCGGAGCAGGCGGAACAGATGGGCATCTCGCTCGCCGAAGAGCTACTGGACAACGGCGCCCGCGCAATTCTGACCGAGGTCTATAACGGAGAGTCCCCCGCATGAGCATCCTGGTCACCCGCCCGTCTCCCGCAGGGGAAGCATTAGTGAGCCGTCTGCGCACACTGGGGCTGGAGGCCTGGAGTTTTCCGCTCATTGAATTTACGCCGGGCCGCGATCTGCCGCTGCTGGGCGATGCGCTGGCGGCGCTTACCGATAACGATCTGCTGTTTGCGCTGTCGCAGCATGCCGTCTCGTTTGCCCATGCTCAGCTGGAACGACAAGGCGGAAAATGGCCCGCCGCTCCGCGCTATTTCGCCATTGGCCGCACTACCGCGCTGGCGCTGCATACCGTTAGCGGCCACGATATTCGCTATCCTCAGGATCGGGAAATCAGCGAAGTCTTGCTACAATTACCTGAATTACAAAATATTGCGGGTAAACGCGCGCTGATTTTACGCGGTAACGGCGGTCGGGAACTGCTGGGGGAAACCCTGACGGCGCGCGGTGCCGACGTCGCTTTCTGTGAATGCTATCAGCGCAGCGCGAAGCATTATGATGGCGCGGAAGAGGCGATGCGCTGGCAGGCGCGCGGGGTGACGACGGTGGTTGTCACCAGCGGCGAAATGCTGCAACAGCTCGCCGCGCTGATCCCGCAGTGGTATCGCGAAAACTGGTTACTCCGCTGTCGGCTTCTTGTCGTCAGCGAGCGTCTGGCGCACCTCGCCCGGGAACTGGGCTGGCAAGATATTCAGGTCGCCGATAACGCCGACAACGATGCGCTACTGCGCGCATTACAATAACTCTCATAATGGGAAGCCATAATGACGGAACAAGAAAAATCCTCCGCCGTGGTTGAAGAAACCAGGGAGGCCGTGGATACCACGCCACAGCCAGTTACTGCTGAAAAAAAGAGTAAAAACAGCGCCGCGCTGGTTCTGAGCGCAGTGGCCATCGCCATTGCATTGGCGGCGGGTGTTGGACTTTATGGCTGGGGGAAGCAACAGGCAACCACGCAAACCGCGGCAAACGATGCGCTGGTTAACCAACTGACCGCACTGCAAAAAGCGCAGGAAAGCCAGAAAAGCGAGCTGGAAGGCATTATCAAACAGCAGGCCGACCAGCTTGAGCAGGCTAACCGCCAGCGGGCTGAACTGGCGAAACAGCTGGACGAAGTACAGCAGAAAGTGGCGACCATTTCCGGCAGCGACGCGAAAACCTGGCTGCTGGCGCAGGCCGACTTCCTGGTCAAGCTGGCCGGGCGTAAGCTGTGGAGCGATCAAGACGTCACCACCGCGGCGGCATTGCTGAAAAGCGCCGACGCCAGCCTGGCGGACATGAACGATCCGAGCCTGATTACCGCGCGCCGGGCAATTACCGACGATATCGCCAGCCTCTCCGCTGTCGCCCAGGTCGACTATGACGGCATTATCCTTAAAGTGAATCAGCTGTCGAACCAGATCGACAATCTGCGCCTGGCGGATAACGACAGCGACGGTTCGCCGATGGATGCCGACAGCCCAGAGCTTTCCAGTTCGATTCGCGAATGGCGCATCAATCTGCAAAAGAGCTGGCAGAACTTTATGGACAGCTTTATCACCATTCGCCACCGTGATGACACCGCGGTGCCGCTGCTGGCGCCGAATCAGGACATCTATCTGCGGGAAAATATTCGTTCCCGTCTGTTAGTCGCTGCGCAGGCCGTGCCGCGCCATCAGGAAGAGACGTACCGCCAGGCGCTGGATAATGTCTCCACCTGGGTGCGCGCCTATTACGATACCGAAGACGCCGCCACCAAAGCGTTCCTTGAAGAAGTGGATAAGCTGAGCCAGCAGAACATTACGATGGACGTGCCGGAAATGCTGCAAAGCCAGGCCATTCTTGAAAAACTGATGCAGACCCGCGTGCGTAATCTGCTGGCGCAACCCGCAGCGACGCCGTCTGCACCTGCACCTGCACCTGCACCTGCACCTGCCGCACCGCAGGCTGATGCCCCGGCAGCCGCGCCGCAAGGAGAATAATGATGCTGAAAGTATTATTGCTCTTTGTGCTGCTGATTGCCGGGATTGTCGTCGGTCCGATGATTGCCGGGCATCAGGGCTACGTGCTGATCCAGACCGACACCTACAATATCGAAACCAGCGTCACCGGACTGGTCATCATCCTGATCCTCGCGATGGTGGTGCTGTTTGCCATTGAGTGGCTGCTGCGGCGAATCTTCCGCACCGGCGCGCACACCCGCGGCTGGTTTGTTGGCCGTAAGCGCCGTCGCGCGCGTAAGCAGACCGAACAGGCGCTGCTGAAGCTGGCGGAAGGCGACTATCAGCAGGTTGAAAAACTGATGGCGAAAAACGCCGATCACGCGGAGCAGCCGGTGGTGAACTATCTGCTGGCGGCGGAAGCGGCGCAGCAGCGCGGCGATGAGGCGCGCGCCAATCAGCATCTGGAACGCGCGGCGGAACTGGCCGATAACGACACCATCCCGGTGGAAATTACGCGCGTTCGTCTGCAGCTGGCGCGTAATGAGAACCATGCGGCGCGTCACGGCATCGACAGGCTGCTGGAAGTGACGCCGCGTCATCCGGAAGTGCTGCGTCTGGCGGAACAGGCTTATATCCGCACCGGCGCCTGGAGTTCGCTGCTGGATATTATCCCGTCCATGGCGAAGGCTAACGTCGGTGATGAAGAGCATCGCGACGCGCTGGAACAGCAGGCGTGGATTGGTTTAATGGATCAGGCGCGGGCCGATCGCGGAAACGAAGGTTTGCGCGAATGGTGGAAAAATCAGAGCCGTAAAACCCGCCATCAGGTTGCCCTGCAGGTAGCGATGGCTGAACACCTGATTGAGTGCGACGATCACGACATGGCGCAGCAGATTATTATCGACGGACTGAAACGTCAGTATGACGATCGTCTGCTGCTGCCGATTCCGCGTCTGAAAACCAATAATCCGCAGCAGCTGGAAAAAGTGCTGCGCCAGCAGATTAAGTCCGTCGGCGATCGACCGCTGCTGTGGAGCACCCTCGGCCAGTCGCTGATGAAACACGGAGAGTGGCAGGAAGCGACCATCGCCTTCCGCGCCGCGCTGAAGCAGCGCCCGGACGCCTATGACTACGCCTGGCTTGCCGACGCGCTGGATCGCCTGCACCAGCCGGAAGAAGCGGCCACCATGCGCCGTGACGGTCTGATGCTGACGTTGCAGAATAATCCCCCGCAGTAATCCCCTCTGCCCGGTAGCGACGACGCTAACCGGGCCTGCAATACCCTAAAAATGCATAAAAAAACGCCTGCCCGGTAAGGGGCAGGCGTCAAAACAGGTCTGTATGACAACATAAATGGGTGCTTCACTCAACGTTATGTCCATGGTGTCTGATGAGGCCGAAGCGACATCTGTCAGTGGACGATAAGCACCGTAAACGGCTCTGCATCATTCCTGAGTTTATGAGGCACTATGGCGAGCATAAGAGATGGAATGAGCATCTACAGGTCTATTATTGCACATAGCGTGCCAGAGATGCACTGCCAAAAATAAGGATTCAGACTTTTTACCGCGCCAGCGCTGGCGCGGTTCAGGGCGAAGGATTTTGTTTTATCCCTCACAGGCTAAACGCAGGTTGTCGCCAGTCGGAGACAGCTATCAGCGAGGAAAGGAAACTGACTTAGTTTCAGTAAGTTATCCGTCACCAGATGGCGACAGCAGAGGGGGGAGTTTGTCGCCTGCGGGCGACTGCGCGGGAGAGTCGCAGAAAACAAAAAACCCCGCCGAAGCGGGGTTCAAAATTGGTCGGCGAGAGAGGATTCGAACCTCCGACCCACTGGTCCCAAACCAGTTGCGCTACCAAGCTGCGCTACTCGCCGATGTACTGCTTTTTTGAATTTTTAGTTCAATTCATTAAGTCGTGGTGCGAGGGGGGGGACTTGAACCCCCACGTCCGTAAGGACACTAACACCTGAAGCTAGCGCGTCTACCAATTCCGCCACCTTCGCATTTCACAACTTTTAATAATGGGGTGGCTAATGGGATTCGAACCCACGACAACTGGAATCACAATCCAGGGCTCTACCAACTGAGCTATAGCCACCACTGCAAATCTGTATTACGCGGTATCAAACCACCGCAGCTCCAGCACCGGGTGAATGGTGCGCCCGACAGGATTCGAACCTGAGACCTCTGCCTCCGGAGGGCAGCGCTCTATCCAGCTGAGCTACGGGCGCTTAGCGCCGTTGCGGGGGTGGATAATACGGACTTCACTCCCCGCTGTCCAGTGCCTTTTTAAATAAAATGCGCGTTTGGTTACGCTTTGCGCGTTTTGTCGCTTATTCCCCCGTTCCGCGGGTGATACCGTGACGGTTGAGGCCAAAAACCTTGTAAATAAGCGTCACGCCAAGCAAAAAGAGGATACCGACAAACAGCGACAGTCGGGTATCTTCATTTATGTACATGCCGATCAGCACGCAGATCAGGAAGGCCATCGTCAGCCAGTTCGCCCACGGAAACAGCACAGAGCGGAACGGATGGCTGGCGATCGTCTCTTTGTGCGTGCGACGAAAACGCAGCTGGCTAATCAGAATCACAAACCACGGCACCATACCCGGCAGCACGCTGGCGCTGTAGACATAGACAAAGACGCGCTGCGGATTGGGAATGATGTAGTTCAGGCAGGAGCCGATTAGCAGAATCAGGATCGACAGCGCCACCCCCGCCACCGGAACGCCGTGACGCGACACCTTCGCCATTGCCGTCGGCAGTTGGCGGTTCTTCGCCAGCGCGTAGAGCATTCGCCCGCAGCTGTACATCCCGCTGTTGCAGCCGGACAGCGCCGCCGTCAGCACCACAAAGTTGATAATCCCCGCGGCGGCGGTAATGCCGATTTTGGCAAAGGTCAGCACGAACGGGCTGCCGCTGCTGCCAATTTCATTCCACGGGAAAATAGTGACGATAACGAAAATCGCCCCGACGTAGAAAATCAGGATGCGCCACAGCACTTTGCCGACCGCGCTACGCAGAGTGACCTGCGGATTTTTCGCCTCACCGGCGGTGATGCCGATCAGCTCCACCCCCTGATAGGAGGCGACCACAATACATAACGCGGTGAGAAAGCCTTTCCAGCCGCCGGCGAAAAAGCCGCCGTGTTCGGTCAGATTGCCAAAGCCGATCGCCTGACCGCCGTTGCCAAAGCCGAAGAAAATTACCCCCAGCCCGATGACAATCATCACGATAATGGTGGTGACTTTAATCATCGCAAACCAGAATTCGATTTCGCCATACAGACGCACGGCAGCCAGGTTCGCCAGCGCCACCAGCCCGACGGCGATAAGCGCCGGTATCCACTGCGCCATCTCCGGAAACCAGAACTGAACGTAAACGCCAATGGCGGTAATTTCCGAGATCCCGACCGCCATCCACATAAACCAGTACGACCAGGCGGTAAGATAGCCAAAAAACGGGCTCATGTAGCGGTGCGCGTAAACGGCGAACGATCCGGTGACCGGCTCCAGAAACAGCATCTCGCCCATAGAGCGCATAATGAAAAAGACGAACAGGCCGGCGATGATGTACGCCAGTAAGACCGACGGCCCCGCCCACTTCAGGGTACTGGCCGCGCCCATAAACAGCCCGACGCCAATGGTGCCCCCAAGGGCAATCAATTCGATGTGACGAGCCTCCAGCCCACGCTGTAGCTCAGGTTTATTCTCTGCCATACGTCCTCTTGTCGTGTTTGCTTACTGTCCGGCTTTGCCGGTTATTGTTATGGGTACATCGATGGGGGCGCATGGTTTCGCAAATTTGCTGAAATGGCAAATGAAGCATTAAAAAAATGCATGTTTTGGGTAATAAACAAACGATTCATAGCGTGACGGACGGCGTATTTAGCTCAATACGCTGTCCGTTGATAAGAGAGAGTCAGAGATCGCCGGTATAGTGCCAGCGCAGATAGCGCAGTAAACGAAGCTGACGCGTGATGCGGCTCGGCTGCGAAAGCAGGCGATAAAGCCACTCCAGCCCCAAGTTTTGCCACATCTTCGGCGCGCGCTTCACATGACCGGTAAACACATCGTAGGTCCCGCCCACGCCCATATACAGCGCCTGCGGATGCACCTGACGGCAGTCGCGCATAAAGATTTCCTGTTTCGGCGATCCCATCGCCACGGTGACAAACTGCGCACCGCTGGCCTGAATACGCGCAAACAGCGCCTGCTGCTGTTCCGCTTTGAAATAACCATCCTGGCTGCCGACAATATTGACGTTCCACTGCGCGCGCAGTTTCGCTTCGGTTTGCGCCAGCACGTCGGGTTTACCGCCGACAAGAAACACCGGCGTTCCCTGCTGCCCTGCCCGCGCCATCAGCGCTTCCCAGAGATCGGCCCCCGCCACTCGCGACACCTGCGCCCGGGGAAACTTTTTCCGTACTGAACGCACGACGCTGATGCCGTCGGCGTATTTGAATTCTGCCGCCTCAATCAGCGCTCTGACCTGCGGATTATCTTCCGCCGTCAGCACCTTTTCCGCGTTAATTGCCACCAGCGTACCCTGTCTGAGCTGGCCGTCGGCATAGAGGTAATCCAGCGCGTGCCGCATGTCACGCCAGCCAATCAGCTGTAGCCCGCGCAGCGCATACATCGGCGCCGTTGTATTATCAGTCATCACTATCCTTCAACCTGTTTGCCTGGCAGTGTTTTTATGCGTTTATGGATCAGCCCGGCGCTGGCAAACAGCCAGAACAGCAGTTTTGCCATCAGCAGACAGGCGCCAAAAACCACAAGGAAAAAAACCACGCGCGATACAAACGAGTCCAGCCCTTCCCGGGCCAGCACGATCATATTGAATATCGCGCCGAAGCAGAAACTATGCAAAATCGCCGCCTTGTAGCGGTTAGTTTCCCGGTTTCCCAGCTCATACAGCCAGTCGAACCATTTGATGATCAGTCCCACCACGAGCGCGCCCAGCGGAATAAACGGCGCACCGCCCATCACCACCAGCGATCCGATCAGCGTCGGCGAAATCGCCAGCCCGGAGTGGTTGTTCAGCACTTCCCAGGTAAAGTAGTTCGCCGCGTTCAGCACCATCGTCGGACGCCCCGGCCACAGCCAGGAAGGGATAAACACATAAAAGTCGCGAACGATCGGCGCCAGCCCCTGAAACGCGATCTTGTCGTAATTTTGCAGCAGTAGCGCCAGATTTTCCCACGGTGAAAAGGTATCGCGGGTCAGATAGAGGAAGGTATAGAACGCCTCATCGCCACTGACGTTCAGCCCGTAGCGTTTTAGCGCCAGCCAGAACATGCCGACAATGCCCAGCACGCCCGCAGCCGCCAGCATCCACAGCGAGATCCAGCCGCGGATAATGCCGATAAACAGGAAAATAGCGAAGGCGATGATGATATTGGCGCGCGTGCCGCCGACAATCATATAGGTCAGCAGACCAAACGCCACGGTGCTGACGAGGAAAAACAGCCAGGCTTTGCTGTCCTGACGCAGAAAATAGACCACCAGCATCGCCGGAATAAAAAAGTAGAAGAAGCGCTTTAACGCCACGCCGGAGACTTCGCTGGAGAAAATCTGGCTGTAAGAGTGCAGGCGAAACAGCAGAAAACCATTGTGCATGAAGAAGATACCGACGCTGACCAGCGCGATGCCCATCAGCACCACCCAGGTCAGTTGGGTCTCCACGCGGTTCATGGTAAACAGCGGTTTGCGTGGGGCATCGCTTACCCGTTTGCGTAAGCGGGTCTTATAAGTGACGTAATAGACCGCGTAGAAACAGGCGGCGGAGAGCAGCGCCTGTAGCAAAATTTCCGGCGGCGCGACGCCGACGTCAAAGCGGAACACCAGCACGCTGGTCAGCGGAAAACCAAAAAAGAAGGTCAGCAAAAACAGCAGTGAGAAAAAGACGTTGAAGTTAAAGCGCACACGGCGAAACTCGAACCACGTTAAGGTGGCGATAAACAGCGTCGCGAGTAGCCAGACGGCAAACAGACCGCTGAACTGCATCAGGCTCATACGGCCTCCCCTGCGGCAATTCTGATGGCGCGAAGCCAGGGTTGCTGGTAGTTCGGGCTGAAGAAGGTAATCGCGCTCTTGTCTACCGACGCCAGCTGGCGCTGGGCTTCACGCACCACCTGTTCGTTCAGCGCATCGCTGGTAAACAGCACCGGTAGCTGCTGCTCCACCATATCCTGCCAGAACGGGTTCTCGCGGTTCAGCACGCACGGCACTCCGGCCTGGATCAGCAGACACAGCGTACCAATCCCCTGCTGACGGGCAAAAATAAAGTAGCCGAGATCGCACTGGCGAAGCAGCGCCAGATAGGCGTCAAATTCCAGCTTTTCTTCAAGTATTTGCAGATTTTCGCCGCTGAACAGCGCCAGACCGACCTGTTTCACCTCGGCGATATAGGCCGCGTTATTTGCCGGATAGCCCATTGGCACAATCACATTCACCGTATCGCCAAACTGCTGATGTACCGCTTCCAGCGCGGCAACATGTTCGTTGCTGCGATCGCCGGAGTTCCCCACCAGGATGGTCATTTTTCCGCTGCGCTGGCGATCGTTCACCATATTATTCAGCGCCGGGTCCATGCGCGTCGGGAAATAGAGTAGCTCCCCAGGCACGCGCGGATGCTGTCCGGCAAAGTAGCTTAGATCGCCACGGGTGGCGAACACGCAGCCCACGCGGTTCTGCGCCAGTCGGCGAATCGGGTAGAACAGTTTGAATTTCAGGCCGCTGGAGACTTCATACAGATCCGCTCCCCAGATATGCCAGTAAAACTGAGCGGGCTTAATGCCGCCGCTGAGCAACGCCAGCCACAGCGCGGTATTGAACTGGCCGTGAAAGAAGAAGCGCTGCTGGCGGTTCGCTTTGGCTTTGGCGATAACCGCCTCAGCCAGCGATTTTTTACCTTTGTAGAACGAGATGGCGAGCGCCGGACAGCTTGCGCTCAGCCCGGCGTCTTCTCCGGCCACCATAAATACGCGGGCATGCTCGCTGGTCTGCGCCAGCGCGTCGTTAAAAAACCGCAGCACGGTTTGATTATGGTGAGGGATATCCGATCCCAGTACGTGAATCAGTACAGTCATGCCCGCCTACGCCAGAGTAAAAATACGCCACAACACAGTGAAAAATAGACGACATAGGTTGCCATGTACGCCTGCGCCGCGCCCAGCGCGCCGTGCGCGGGGATCAACCCGTGCGCAAATGCCGTCAGTAAAATGAACTGGCTGACCTCAGCCAGTATGTAAAACCGCAGCGACGCTTTCGCGATCACCAGATAACCGAACACATAGGCGCCGACTTTCAGCACATCACCCACTAACTGCCAGGCAAACAGATCGCGCATGGCGGTAAATTTATCAGAGAAAAGCAGCCAGATGGCGACATCGCGCAGCAGCCAGACGGTAAAACTCGCCGCCGCCACCGCGGGCAGCACAAACTTCAGCGATTTCACCACCTCCCGCGTGATATCGCCTTTCTCCGTCAGGCGCGACAACGTCGGCAGCAGCCAGACGCTGAACGAGGCGGTAATAAATTGCAGGTAAGCATCGGAGATACTGCTTACCCCCTGCCAGATGCCCACTTCATCCCAGCTGTAGTGCGCCGCCAGCAGGTTTCGCATCATCACGTAGGCCACCGGCAGCGTCACGGAGGTGATCAGCGCCATCAGGGTAAATTTGCTGAGCTGGCCCGCCAGTCCATTATCCCAGGAGGGTTTCAGATAGCCCAGCGGGATCGTCCCCCGCTTCATCAGCATCGCCGCTGCGGGAATGACCACCAGCGCAGGCACCAGCGCCAGGCCGAGCAGCGCGCCTTCATAACCGCCCACCCGGTAACAGCCGTAGTAGGCGACGACGCCCACCAGACTGCCGATAATTAACGACAGCGCGTTTCCGGCGGCGTCGCGAAAGCCCTTCATCAGCGCCAGCAGCAGGTTCGCCCATGCGATGCCCATCTGCACCAGCGCCACCAGGCGCACCAGCCCCTGATACTGCGTGTGGCCGAATAAGCCCTGGCTAATCGGCGCTGCCGCCAGCAGGAACGCCAGCGCCAGCAGCGTGGAGAATCCCAGCACCATCGCTGAAGCGGTGCCGACGACGTTGCGCAGCTGTTGCGGGTTATCGTGGGTCTGCGCGACGTATTTAGTGACGCCGTTAAAAATCCCGGCCCCCGCCAGCACGCCGAGCACGGTCACCATCTGGCGGAAGTTTCCCGCCTGCCCGACGCCCGCCGGACCGAATGACACCGCCAGCAGTTTAACCACCAGTAAACCCGCGCCAATTTTGACCAGCGTGCTGGCCGCCGTCCACAGGGACGCTTTCGCAAGCGACATATCAGGCGAAATAGTTCAGCAAGGTGGTAATGACCGTGCGCTGGTTAACCGCTGACAGGTTATAGAACAGCGGCAGGCGCAGCAGGCGCTCGCTCTCTTTGGTGGTGTGGCGATCTTCGCCGTGGAACGCGCCAAACTTATCCCCTGCCGGGCAATCATGCAGCGGGATATAGTGGAACACCGCCATAATTTCCGCCTCTTTGAGAAAGTTGATCAGCGCGCTCCGGTCATCAATATCACGCAGCTTGATATAGAACATATGGCCGTTCTGTTTGCAGTCGTCCGGAACGGACGGTAGTTCAATACGCCCGGCGCGCGCCAGCGGTTGCAGGGCGTCAAAGTAAGTTTGCCACAGCGCCAGACGCTGTTGGTTAATGCGGTCAGCGGCTTCCAGCTGCGCCCACAGATAGGCAGCCTGTAGATCGGACATCAGATAGCTGGAGCCGATATCACACCAGGTGTATTTATCCACCTGCCCACGGAAAAACTGGCTGCGGTTAGTCCCTTTTTCGCGGATGATCTCCGCGCGTTCGATCAATTTACTATCGTTAATCAGCGTTGCGCCGCCTTCGCCGCCCGCCGTGTAGTTTTTCGTCTCGTGGAAGCTAAAACAGCCGATGTGGCCAATCGTCCCCAGCGCACGGCCTTTATAGGTCGACATCACACCCTGCGCGGCGTCTTCCACCACGTACAGGTTATACTTTTCCGCCAGCGCCATGATGGTATCCATTTCACAGGCCACGCCCGCGTAATGAACCGGCACAATCACCCGGGTTTTGTCAGTAATCGCCGCTTCAATGCGCGTTTCGTCAATGTTCATGGTATCCGGGCGGATATCCACAAAGATGATTTTCGCGCCGCGCAGCACGAAGGCGTTAGCGGTGGAAACAAAGGTGTAGCTCGGCATGATCACTTCATCGCCCGGCTGAATATCCAGCAGCAGCGCCGCCATCTCCAGAGAGGCGGTGCAGGAGGGCGTCAGCAGCACTTTCGCACTGCCGAAGCGCTGCTCCAGCCACTGCTGGCAGCGACGGGTAAAGCCGCCATCGCCGCACAGTTTGCCGCTGCCCATCGCGGACTGCATATAGTCGAGTTCGGTTCCCACCACCGGCGGCGCATTAAATGGAATCATATTGTCACCTGTATAACCAGTACGCGGTGCCTGCCACATTGGCACCGCTTTGTATGTAACGTTTAAGCGCGGCGGTGTTGCCCATCTGGGTCGCCACCCGCAATGTTGTTTTGCCGCGCGCCTGTGCCCAACCCAGCGCCGCCTGCATCAGTTCAGCGCCCGCGCCGCGCCCGGCCAGTAAGCCGATGCGCGCCTCACGGTCATTCAGTTCACGCAGCGAGACATAGCCGCGAATATCGCCGTTTGCCGCACGCAGAAGCAGACACTGGTGATCGAACGTGCCGCGCACCGCGTTCTCAATCCACTGAGCATAAAAACGCGCGCTGGCGTCCGGCGCGTACCAAGGCGCGCGGAAGCGACTCTGCGCAAAGGCAACGGCAGCCAGCTGACGCAGCGCCGGAATATCCGCAGGTTGTGCAATTTCCGCGCCAGCCTGTTCGCCGGTTGGCGTCACCGGCAGCGCCAGATCCACTTCGCCCTCAACCAGCGAAAAGCCAAGCTGCTGCAAGGCATCCAGCCAGGCGGTTTCGGCTGCCGGGATTTTCGCCTGCACCCGTGACCAGGCCTGCAACCGTTCTGCCGTCAGGGGCGCTGCCGCCGGGTCGATGCGCACAATGGCGCTGTTAACGCCAAAAAAGGCGTTTTCCCACTCAAGCGGCTCAATACTGGCGTGGACGCGCACGGAGCAACTCCAGCAGATACTGGCCGTAGCCGGTTTTCGCCAGCTGGCTGGCGGCGCGTTTGACGTCGTCATCGTCCAGCCAGCCGTTGCGCCAGGCAATCTCTTCCAGACAGGCGATTTTAAAGCCCTGGCGTTTCTCTACCGTCTGCACAAAGGTGCTCGCTTCAATCAGGCTGTCGTGAGTCCCGGTATCCAGCCAGGCGAAACCGCGTCCCAGTAACTCAACGGTCAGCTTTCCGGCTTCAAGATACATCTGGTTAATCGAGGTGATCTCCAGCTCGCCGCGCCCGGAAGGCTTTACGCGCTTTGCGTACTCAACGACCTGACTGTCATAGAAATAGAGCCCCGTCACCGCCCAGTTAGATTTGGGCTGCTTCGGTTTTTCTTCTAATGAGATAGCGCGAAAGTTGTCATCGAACTCAACGACGCCAAACCGCTCAGGATCCATAACCTGATAGCCAAAGACCGTCGCGCCTTCGCTCCGCGCCACCACCTGTCGCAGCTTAGGACTGAAGCCCTGACCAAAGAAGATGTTGTCGCCAAGCACCAGACAGGAGGGTTCGCCGTTAAGGAACGTTTCACCAATGATAAACGCCTGAGCCAGGCCATCCGGGCTGGGCTGTTCGGCATACTGCAAATCAATGCCAAACTCTGAGCCATTCCCCAGCAGCCGCTGAAAATACCCTTTATCTTCCGGCGTGGTGATGATCAAAATCTCACGTATCCCCGCCAGCATCAGCACGGACAGCGGGTAATAGATCATCGGCTTGTCGTAAACCGGCAGCAGCTGTTTTGACACGCCGCGCGTAATGGGGTGCAAACGGGTGCCGGACCCGCCCGCCAGAATGATACCTTTCATGCCTCTCTCCTTCAGGAGTTAAAGCCTGGCTGTTAGCCCTTAAGCCCTAAACGTTCACCCCGATAGCTACCGTCCTGCACAGGCTTCCACCAGGCCTCATTCGCCAGATACCATTGCACGGTTTTACGCATCCCGCTTTCAAAGGATTCCCGCGGCGTCCAGCCCAGCTCGCGCGCGATTTTCGATGCATCGATAGCGTAACGTAAATCGTGACCGGGACGGTCATCGACAAAGGCGATCAAATCACGGTAGTGGGCAATACCCTGCGGTTTTTCCGGCGCCAGTTCTTCCAGCAGATCGCAAATCGTCTCGACCACCATCAGATTCTTACGCTCGTTGTGACCGCCAATGTTCCAGGTTTCCCCCACCGTTCCGGCGGTCGCCACGAGATACAGCGCCCTGGCATGATCTTCGACATACAGCCAGTCACGAATCTGCTGCCCGTTGCCGTACACCGGCAGGGGTTTACCCGCCAGCGCATTGAGGATCGTCAGCGGAATCAATTTTTCCGGGAAGTGATAAGGACCGTAATTGTTGGAGCAGTTCGTCACCAGCGTCGGCAGACCGTACGTGCGCAGCCAGGCGCGAACAAGGTGGTCGCTGCTGGCTTTTGACGCTGAATAAGGGCTGCTTGGCGCATACGGCGTGGTTTCCGTAAAGAAATCATCCGTAGAATGCAGATCGCCATACACCTCGTCAGTGGAAATATGGTGAAAGCGGAACGCCGCTTTTTTGTCCGCTGCCAGCGCATGCCAGTAGGCGCGCGCCGCTTCCAGCAGGGTGTACGTGCCAACGATATTCGTTTCAATAAACGCCGCCGGGCCGTCGATGGAGCGATCGACATGGCTTTCCGCCGCCAGGTGCATCACGCAGTCCGGCTGATAGTGCTGAAAAACGCGATCCACCGCGGCGCGGTCACAAATATCCACTTTCTCAAAGGCGAAACGATCGCTCTGCGCAACCGGCGCCAGCGACATCAGATTTCCCGCGTAGGTGAGTTTATCGACCACCACCGCGGCATCTGCCGTTTCGTTAATGATATACCGCGCCACCGCCGAGCCGATAAACCCCGCGCCGCCGGTAATCAGGATCCGTTTCATTAGCGCCAGACTCCTTTGGTATCCACAACATATTGCTGACGGATCGCATCGCCCTGTATCGCTTTAAATTCATTATGGTCGACCAGCATCACCAGCACGTCGGCGGTTGCCAACGCATCGTTAAGCGTCGCCAGCGTGCAGAGGCCATCCAGCTTTTTCGGTAACTGATGGATATTCGGCTCCACCGCCAGCGTTTCGCCGCTGTGCCAGCGCGCGATACCCTGCGCAATGCCCATCGCCGGGCTTTCTCGCAGGTCGTCGATATTGGGCTTAAACGCCAGGCCGAAGCAGGCAATTTTAATCTCGCTGGCGCGCTTGTTTGTGGCCGCAAGACAATCCGCCACCGCGGCTTTCACCCGCTCGACCACCCAGTGCGGTTTGCCGTCGTTAACCTCGCGCGCGGTGCGAATCAGACGCGACTGTTGCGGATTTTGCGCCACGATGAACCACGGATCGACGGCGATGCAGTGACCGCCGACGCCAGGGCCGGGCTGGAGAATATTAACCCGTGGATGACGGTTCGCCAGGCGAATGAGTTCCCAGACGTTAATCCCTTGATCGGCGCAAATCAGCGACAGTTCGTTTGCAAAGGCGATATTAACGTCGCGGAAGCTGTTCTCGGTAAGCTTGCACATTTCCGCCGTGCGGGAGTTTGTGATGACGCACTCGCCTTCAAGGAAGATTTTGTACAGCTCGCTGGCGCGCGCCGAGCATACCGGAGTCATGCCGCCGATGACGCGGTCGTTTTTTATCAGTTCGACCATAACCTGCCCCGGCAGTACGCGTTCAGGGCAATAGGCGACGTTGACGTCCGCCTGCTCGCCAGCCTGCTGGGGAAAGGTGAGATCCGGGCGTATTTCCGCCAGCCACGCGGCCATCTGCTCGGTCGCCCCGACCGGCGAAGTCGATTCGAGGATCACCAGCGCCCCTTTTTTCAGCACCGGCGCGACGGATTTCGCCGCAGCCTCCACATAGGCCATATCCGGTTCATGGTCGCCTTTAAACGGCGTGGGAACCGCAATCAGATACGCATCGGCTTCAACGGGCGTGGTGGTAGCGCGCAGATAACCCCCCTCTACCGCCGTTTTCACGACCTTATCCAGATCCGGTTCGACGATATGAATTTCGCCGCGGTTGATGGTTTCCACCGCATGCGGGTTCACGTCCACGCCAATGACCTGTTTCTGACGCGAAGCAAAGGCCGCCGCAGTGGGTAAACCGATATAACCCAGCCCAATAACAGAAATGGTCGAAAAACTCATAGCGATACTCGATTATTTTTTAAAGCGTCCAAAATGCGTCCACAGGCCTGCCCGTCGCCGTAAGGATTATGGGCGCGGCTCATGACCTGATATTCGTTTTCGTCATGCAGTAAACGCGTGACTTCCTCAACAATGCGCCGCGGATCCGTTCCCACCAGCCGTACCGTGCCTGCGGTAATGGCCTCGGGCCGTTCGGTTGTCTCACGCATCACCAGCACCGGTTTGCCCAGCGACGGCGCCTCTTCCTGAATTCCCCCTGAGTCGGTCAGGATCAGCCAGGCGTGATTCATCAGCCAGACAAAAGGGAGATAATCCTGTGGTTCAATCAGCATCACGTTTTCAACGTGGCCGAGAATACGGTTGACCGGTTCACTGACGTTGGGGTTCAGATGGACTGGATAGACAATCTGTACATCCTGATTCGCCGCGGCGATTTGGGCCAGCGCATGGCAAATCTGCTCAAAGCCGCGGCCAAAGCTCTCACGACGATGACCGGTCACCAGGATCATCTTTTTATCGGCGTTAAGAAAAGGATACTGCACGGCCAGTTCGGTACGCAGCGTATCGCTAGCCAGCACGCGGTCACGCACCCAAATCAGCGCATCAATCACCGTGTTGCCGGTAACAAAGATGCGGTTGTCGGCGATATTCTCGCGCAGCAGGTTTTGCCGGGAGTTTTCCGTCGGCGCAAAGTGGTACATCGCCAGATGCCCGGTCAACGTGCGGTTTGCCTCTTCCGGCCACGGGGAGTACAGGTCGCCGGTGCGGAGTCCGGCTTCTACATGTCCGACGGGAATACGCTGGTAAAAAGCGGCAAGGCTGGTCGCAATGGTGGTGGTGGTGTCGCCATGCACCAGAACCACATCCGGCTTAAAATCGGCGAGAACAGGCTTAAGCCCTTCCAGGATTCGACAGGTAATTTCCGTCAGTCCCTGGCCGGGCCGCATAATGTTGAGATCGTAGTCAGGTACAATGGAAAAGAGATTCAATACCTGATCGAGCATCTCCCGGTGCTGCGCGGTGACGCACACTTTCGCGTCGAACTCAGGATCCTTTGCCAGCGCATGCACCAGGGGCGCCATTTTGATGGCTTCCGGTCGCGTGCCAAACACAGTCAGTACTTTCACATCGATTCTCTTCGAATAGTCAGTGAGGGCCCAGCCCCCCACTGCGGCAGTCGTGCTAGATCGTGCGGCGGCGGGTTAACGCAACGCCTGCGCCGATAAGCCCCCCAACGATGCCCCACATCACCATCAGGAAGGCTCGGCGCGGGCTATCGCGTTTTACCGGTTCTTCCGGCGTCCGCAAATAGCGATAGGTCTGAAAACGCGGATCCAGAGTCGGCCCCACATCCAGCGTATTGAGCATGGCCCGATTCTGGAAGTAGTCCAGATCGAAGGAAGGACCGACAGCCTGCAGGTTTTCAAGGCGCGCCTGGAGCATCGGGCGACCTAACAGAAACAGTTCGGAATCAGGCAGCTCGTCCGGCGGCACGTCTGTCTCCGTACGGGAAATATTATGCTGTTCGGCGATTTTGAGCGCCCGTTCAATGCTGCTTACGCGGCGGGAGTAAATGGCTTTCGCCACCTCTTCCTGACGCTTCACCTGCGCCTTCATTTGTATGGTTCGCGCCGCCCACGCGCCCTTCAGCTCATCATTCAGATGGCTGGCGGCACGCTGGCTGGAGAAGGCGACATACTGACGCAGCAGGTTATTTGCATCTGGCGCCGTTTCAGCGATGAGCTTAACGCTGTCGTTAATCGCGCGGGTGAAATCGCCGGGAATAAACTGAATGTTATTGATCAGTTCATCAAGCATTGCGGCGTCGGCTTTACTGTTGCCAACCATCCGCTGCTTGTAATAATCGGTTTGCAGCCAGAAGTCGCGACGCGTATCCCAGGAGGCCAGCTGCATCACAAACTCTTTATAAGCTTCATCCATCACCGAAGGCTGGTCGGCGGGGGCGCTGCTGGCTTTGACGTCCAGATTGCGCAAAAATTGCTGCTGAGAATAGTAGCCGCCCAGCATGTTTACCGTGGGGCGATCGGAGATGGCGGTCGCGCTCCACTCCTGGCGGGCAAAAAAGGTATACGCTAAGGCGATCAGCGCGAATAACAGCGCAATACCGACAATCCACACCTTCCCGGCCCATAAAGTACGAAACAACCCACGAATATCCAGTTCATTTTCAGCGCTCACGGCGTGTGCCCCCGGTAATGGTTGAGTCATCGCACCCTCGATTTACTTAGTTAATTTTGGATTGTTATCACGGTTTCTTCGCAGTCTGCGCTTTATGCGTTTGATAAACCTTGCCACTTTCCAGGCACGCTTAATGCAGTAACCGTAGAGGAAGAATGCTAGCAAAAACAGCACCAACATGACCCATTCAGGTACAAAATGGGAGTATTCCGCAAACACGCCAATGGCGGCCAGTATCGCGGCGGCGAGGGTGATCAGCACAAACGCCTGGCGGGAAGTAAACCCTGCGCGCATGATCAAATGATGAATGTGCTGGCGATCGGGGGAGAACGGGCTCATGCCTTTACGCAGACGGCGGTACATAATGGCGACCATATCCATCAGCGGAATGGCGATAATCCACAGCGCGGTCACCGGACTGATAGGATGCGTTTTGCCCTGAGTGGTTTCCAGCAGGATCCAGATAACGGTGAAACCAATCAGCGTACTGCCGGCATCGCCCATAAACACTTTATAGCGCCGCCCGAGCGCGCCGAGGTTAAGCAGGATATACGGCAGAATGGCGGCAATCATGGCAAAGCACCAGATAGCCAGGCTCGTCTGACCGTCAAACCACAGGATAAGCCCCATCGCGGCAAACGAGACGCTGGACAGCCCGCCCAGCAGTCCGTCGATACCATCCACCATATTAAACGCATTGATCGCGGCCCACACCGCGAAAAGCGTGAGGAAATAGCCAAACGGACCGAGCACCAGCTCCCACGGACCAAAAATGTAGCCCAGGCTGCTGAGGTAGAGTTTACCGACCACCATCATGACCACGCCGATAGCGGCCTGGATGGTGGCGCGTATTTTTACGCTGATGTCAAAACGATCGTCGAGCGCGCCGATAAATACCAGCACACCCGCACAGGCCAGATAGAGCGCCGCATGAGGGATATAGTAATTGACGATGCCAAAGGTAAAACAGATCCCTGCGTAAACTGAAATGCCCCCAACTAACGGTATCAGCCCCTGGTGACGTTTGCGGAAGTTGGGTTTATCCACTAAACCGATCTTTTTTGCCACCTTGCGCGCAAAAAACAGGAACAGTGTCGTGAATAAAAAAATACTGATGAGATCAGTACTGACGGTCAGTAAATTCACAATGCGTGCTCTCAGAGAAAATTATTAGCTGAAGTATAACCACGAAGCCCTTTATTCAGAAGGGAAACTCCCTTCCGAAGCGACTGTTTTGTATAATTTTTAACCCAATCTCGCTTTTGGCAAAAAAACGCAAAGCGGCGGCGTGGAGTAGCACGCCAAAATTGTTAAGCTGTCGTTAAGATTACAGTTATAAAAGCAAAACGCCACGTAAAAACGTGGCGTTTTCGGCAGAGAACGCGATTACGAACGCTTCATCATGTCGAAGAAGTCGTCGTTGGTCTTGGTCATTGCCAGCTTGTTAATGAGAAATTCCATCGCGTCGATTTCGCCCATTGGGTGAATGATCTTACGCAGGATCCACATTTTCTGCAGTTCTTCCTGAGTGGTAAGCAGCTCTTCTTTACGCGTACCGGAACGGTTGTAGTCAATGGCCGGGAAGACGCGTTTTTCCGCGATCTTACGGGAAAGGTGCAGTTCCATGTTACCGGTGCCCTTGAACTCTTCGTAGATAACCTCGTCCATCTTGGAGCCGGTATCGATAAGCGCGGTCGCGATGATGGTCAGGCTACCGCCCTCTTCAACGTTACGCGCCGCGCCGAAGAAACGCTTCGGACGGTGCAGGGCGTTGGCATCCACACCACCGGTCAACACTTTACCGGAGGCCGGAACAACGGTGTTATACGCACGCGCCAGACGGGTGATGGAGTCGAGCAGAATGATAACGTCTTTCTTATGTTCAACCAGACGTTTCGCCTTCTCGATAACCATTTCAGCTACCTGAACGTGACGGGATGCCGGTTCGTCGAAGGTGGAAGCGACCACTTCGCCTTTCACCAGACGCTGCATCTCGGTCACTTCTTCCGGACGTTCGTCAATCAGCAGCACCATCAGCACGCAGTCCGGATGGTTGTAGGCGATGCTCTGCGCGATATTCTGCAGCAGCATGGTTTTACCCGCTTTCGGCGGCGCGACAATCAGACCACGCTGACCGCGACCGATTGGCGAAGCCAGATCCAGCACGCGCGCCGTTAAGTCTTCGGTAGAACCGTTACCACGTTCCATGCGCAGACGTGAGTTGGCATGCAGCGGAGTTAAGTTTTCGAAGAGAATTTTGTTACGGGCGTTTTCCGGTTTGTCGTAGTTAACTTCGTTAACTTTCAGCAGCGCAAAGTAGCGTTCGCCTTCTTTCGGCGGGCGAATCTTACCCGAGATGGTATCACCAGTGCGGAGGTTGAAACGGCGGATTTGGCTGGGAGAAACGTAGATGTCATCAGGACCGGCAAGGTAGGAGCTGTCTGCGGAGCGGAGGAAACCAAATCCATCCTGCAATATCTCCAGCACACCGTCACCAAAGATATCTTCGCCACTCTTTGCGTGCTGCTTCAGGATGGCAAAAATAATGTCCTGCTTGCGCATACGGGCCAGGTTTTCCAGCCCCATATTTTCGCCGAGAGTGATCAGCTCAGAAACCGGCGTATTCTTTAATTCGGTAAGATTCATAATGGTGTGAGTTCTTAAACTTGGGGTAAATCTCGAACTTAATGTTGTGAATGGTATGGCAGGGTCATCCATGCCTGTTTACGGCCATCAATTCATGTCTGTTCGCTGTCTGGTCACAGGAAAGTACGCAGCACTGAAACGACAAGACGGATTGAATGATAAGGCCCAGAATCTATCCACTTCTCGCGCGAGAAAAAACGGGAAGTATCGGAAATAACAAGATTCAAACTAAATAAGGTATGTTTACTACGTAGTCAACATTAACTTAGCACGACTCACGTCGGGCGTCCAGTCATCCACAACAATTAGGATTAAGGGCGCCCGAGCATGGACATCCTCTTACGCGATGTTCGCGTCGAGGAACTCTTTCAACTGACCTTTGGACAGCGCGCCCACTTTGGTCGCCGCCACTTCACCGTTGCGGAACAGCAGCAGGGTCGGGATGCCACGAATACCGTACTTCGGCGCAGTACCCGGGTTCTGGTCGATGTTCAGTTTAGCAACCGTCAGTTTGCCCTGATATTCGTCAGCGATTTCATCCAGAATCGGGGCGATCATTTTGCACGGTCCGCACCACTCTGCCCAGAAATCAACGAGGATCGCCCCGTCCGCTTTGAGTACATCCGTGTCAAAACTGTCGTCAGTCAGGTGAATAATTTTATCGCTCATATATAACTCCACAGGAATAAGCCTGGCGTGTTGGTGTGGCTATTGGTGTAGCATTAACCAACTAAAGGTTGACTTTATTTCACCGGATACGCTTTCGTAAAGCAATAGTAAGCTGATATTCTACCACACTATGAGCAAAACACATTTAACAGAACAGAAGTTTTCCGACTTCGCCCTGCACCCACAGGTTATTGAAGCCCTTGAAAAGAAAGGGTTTCATAACTGCACGCCCATTCAGGCTCTCGCGCTGCCGCTTACGCTGGCTGGTCGTGATGTTGCGGGGCAGGCGCAAACCGGTACCGGAAAAACGATGGCGTTCCTTACGTCCACGTTTCATTATCTCCTCTCTCATCCCGCGATTGACGATCGCAAGGTGAACCAGCCGCGCGCCTTAATTATGGCGCCGACGCGCGAGTTAGCCGTGCAGATCCACGCCGATGCCGAACCGCTGGCGCAGACCACCGGCCTGAAGTTAGGCCTCGCTTACGGCGGCGACGGCTACGACAAACAGCTGAAGGTGCTGGAAAGCGGCGTCGATATTCTGATCGGCACCACGGGTCGTCTGATCGATTACGCAAAACAGAATCACATCAATCTGGGCGCTATCCAGGTTGTCGTCCTCGACGAAGCCGATCGCATGTACGATCTGGGCTTTATTAAAGATATCCGCTGGCTGTTCCGCCGCATGCCGCCCGCAACGCAGCGTCTGAACATGCTGTTCTCAGCCACCCTCTCTTATCGCGTTCGTGAACTGGCGTTTGAACAAATGAACAACGCCGAGTATGTCGAAGTCGAACCTGAACAGAAAACCGGTCACCGCATCAAAGAAGAGCTTTTCTACCCGTCTAACGAAGAAAAGATGCGCCTGCTGCAGACGCTGATCGAAGAAGAATGGCCCGATCGCGCCATTATTTTCGCCAATACCAAGCACCGCTGCGAAGATATCTGGGGTCACCTGGCGGCTGATGGCCATCGCGTCGGTCTGCTGACCGGCGACGTGGCGCAGAAAAAACGCCTGCGCATTCTTGATGAATTCACCCGCGGCGATCTGGATATCCTTGTCGCCACCGACGTCGCCGCCCGCGGCCTGCATATTCCTGCCGTGACGCACGTATTTAACTACGATCTGCCGGATGATTGCGAAGACTACGTTCACCGTATCGGCCGTACCGGTCGTGCCGGCGCGAGCGGTCACTCAATAAGCCTGGCGTGTGAAGAATATGCGCTGAACCTGCCGGCGATCGAAACGTATATCGGTCACTCTATTCCGGTCAGTAAATATAACCCGGACGCGCTGATGACTAATCTGCCGAAGCCGCTGCGCCTGACGCGCGCGCGCCCTGGCAATGGTCCGCGCCGTACCGGCGCGCCGCGTAATCGTCGTCGTTCAGGTTAAAAAATATGCTCAGCTCCACCTCGTCGCTCTATGCCGCTATTGATTTAGGTTCGAATAGTTTTCATATGCTGGTAGTACGCGAGGTGGCGGGCAGCATCCAGACGCTCACGCGCATAAAACGCAAGGTGCGTCTGGCGGCTGGCCTGAACAGCGATAGTGTGCTTTCCGCGGAAGCGATGGAGCGCGGCTGGCAGTGCCTGCGCCTGTTCGCCGAACGCCTGCAGGATATACCCCCCTCTCAAATCCGCGTGGTCGCCACTGCGACATTACGCATTGCGGTCAATGCCGACGCGTTTATCGCCAGAGCGCAGGAGATCCTTCACTGTCCGGTGCAGGTCATCAGCGGCGAAGAAGAAGCGCGTCTGATTTACCAGGGAGTGGCGCATACCACCGGCGGCGCCGACAGGCGTCTGGTGGTAGATATTGGCGGCGCGAGCACCGAGCTGGTTACCGGCACCGGCGCGCAAACCACCTCGCTGTTCAGCCTGTCGATGGGCTGCGTCACCTGGCTTGAACGCTACTTTTCCGATCGTAACCTGGCGCAGGAGAATTTCGACGAGGCGGAAAAAGCCGCGCGCGAAGTGCTGCGTCCGGTCGCCGACGAACTGCGTCACCACGGCTGGAAAGTGTGCGTAGGCGCCTCCGGTACGGTACAGGCGTTGCAGGAAATCATGATGGCGCAGGGGATGGACGAGCGCATCACGCTGGCGAAGCTTCAGCAGCTGAAACAGCGGGCGATCCACTGCGGCAGGCTGGAAGAGCTGGAAATTGAAGGCTTAACGCTTGAGCGCGCGTTAGTGTTCCCGAGCGGGCTGGCTATTCTGATCGCCATCTTCACCGAGCTGAATATTCAGGGCATGACGCTGGCAGGCGGCGCGCTGCGTGAAGGGCTGGTTTACGGCATGCTCCATCTCACGGTCGAGCAGGATATTCGCAGCCGCACCCTGCGTAACATTCAGCGGCGTTTTATGGTGGATACCGATCAGGCGAATCGCGTCGCCGTACTGGCGGCCAATTTTCTCGATCAGGTAGAAAATGAGTGGCATCTGGAGCCAATCAGCCGCGAACTGCTGAACAGCGCCTGTATGCTGCATGAAGTGGGCCTCAGCGTCGACTTCAGACAGGCCCCGCAGCACGCGGCATATCTGGTCCGTAATCTCGATTTGCCTGGCTTTACGCCCGCGCAGAAAAAGCTGCTCGCCACGCTGCTGCTGAACCAGACTAACCTGGTCGATCTGTCATCGTTACACCAGCAAAACGCCGTGCCGCCGCGGGTGGCCGAGCACCTCTGTCGTCTGCTCAGACTGGCGATTATTTTCGCCAGCCGCCGGCGTGACGATCTGCTGCCCGCCATTTCGCTCCAGGCGGCAAATGAAATTCTGACCGTTACGCTGCCGCAGGGGTGGCTGGAACAGCATCCGCTGGGTAAAGAGCTGATTGAACAGGAAAGCCAGTGGCAAAGCTATGTTCACTGGCCTTTAGATGTTCAGTCATCGTGACGTTGCCGGATAAGGGCGTCAGCGCCTTATCCGCCCTGGGGCTTCGCGCGCTTTGCCGCCATCATCGCTTTCAGATTCGCCAGATGGTTTTGTCCCTTTTGCATCCGCTCTTCGGCGCTCACCACCTTGCGCTCCTGCTCCCAGATCAGATCATCCTGCGGTAGCTCAAGCAGAAAGCGGCTCGGCTCCGGGCGCACCAGTTCACCGTACTGTCGCCGTTCTTTACAGAGGGTAAAAATCAGCTCTTTCTGGGCGCGGGTGATCCCCACGTAAGCCAGGCGGCGCTCCTCTTCTATGTTATCTTCATCAATGCTGCTCTGGTGCGGCAGAAATCCCTCTTCCATGCCCACCATAAACACGTACGGAAACTCAAGACCTTTAGAGGCATGCAGCGTCATCAGCTGCACCTGATCCAGTTCTTCTTCGCTTTCACCGCGCTCCATCATGTCGCGCAGCGTAAAGCGCGTGACCACCTGGGTCAGGGTCATCGGCTCATCCAGTTCGCTGCCTTCGAGCATTTCGGTCATCCAGCTAAACAGCTGATTGACGTTTTTCATGCGCATTTCAGCCGCCTTCGGGCTGGGCGAGGTTTCATAAAGCCAGGATTCGTAGTCAATGCCATGAATCAGATCGCGCACGGCGGCCACCGGCTCGCGCTCCGCCAGACGCTGGACTTCGCCCAGCCAGTGGGTGAAGCGGGTCAGCGATTCATATCCCCGCCCGGTAAGCGTCTGGGCCAGCCCCAGATCGAAGCTGGCGGTAAACAGGCTTTTATTACGCGTCATCGCCCACTCCCCCAGCTTTTGCAGCGTGGCCGGGCCAATCTCGCGTTTTGGCGTATTCACAATGCGCAGGAAGGCGCTGTCATCATCGGGGTTGGTCAGCACCCGCAGGTAGGCCAACAAGTCTTTAATCTCCGGGCGGGAGAAAAACGACGTGCCGCCGGAAATTTTGTACGGAATACGGTTCTGCATCAGGAATTTTTCAAACACCCGCGACTGGTGGTTGCCGCGGTACAGAATGGCGTAATCCTTATATTGCGTTTTATTGACGAAGTGGTGGGCGATCAGTTCGCCAGTCACCCGTTCCGCTTCGTGTTCTTCGTTATTGGCGCTGAGCACTTTGAGTTCCGCGCCGTAGCCAAGCTCGGAAAAGAGGCGTTTTTCAAAAACGTGCGGGTTATTGGCGATGAGGATGTTCGCCGCTTTAAGGATACGTCCGGACGAACGGTAGTTCTGCTCCAGCTTGATCACCTGTAACGCCGGAAAGTCCTGACTTAACAGAACCAGGTTTTGCGGGCGCGCGCCGCGCCAGGAGTAGATCGACTGATCGTCATCGCCCACCACGGTGAATCGCGCGCGGCTGCCCACCAGCAGTTTCACCAGCTCGTACTGGCTGGTATTGGTATCCTGATACTCATCCACCAGCAGGTAGCGTATTTTGTTCTGCCAGCGCTCTCGCACCTCTTCATTGCGCTGAAGCAGCAGGGTCGGCAGCAAAATCAAATCGTCAAAATCGAGAACGTTACAGGCTTTCAGGTGCGCATCGTACAGGCCATAGCAGTGCGCAAAGATACGATCGCGCTCCCCTTTAGCGCCAGCCGCAGCCTGTGCGGGCGTTTGCAGATCGTTTTTCCAGTTCGAGATTGTCGAGATCAACTGTTGCAGCAGCACCTTGTCCTCTTCAAGCAGACCTTCCGTCAGCTCTTTCAGCAGCGCGAGCTGGTCGGTATCGTCAAACAGCGAGAAGTTGGATTTCATGCCCAGCGCGGCGTATTCACGCTTAATGATTTCCAGCCCCAGGGTATGGAAAGTGGAGATCATCAAACCGCGCGCTTCTTTACGTCCCAGCGTCTGCCCGACGCGCTCTTTCATCTCGCGCGCCGCTTTATTGGTGAAGGTGACCGCTGCGATATGGCGCGCCTGGTAGCCGCAGCCGCGAATCAGATGGGCGATTTTATTGGTGATAACGCGCGTCTTGCCGGAACCCGCCCCCGCCAGCACCAGGCAAGGGCCGGTGACGAATTCGACAGCTTGTTGTTGGCCGGGGTTTAAACGCATGGGAAAAGTGCTCAATCTTCGAACGGGGGAGGGATTGTAGCAGAAAGCGAAGCAGAGATTGAGCTTTCAGTTCCTTCGTGCGCCGTTTGCCTGCCGGTAAAAAAGCGTCGATCGCGCTCGCCGGCAATGATGAGTTCCTGAACAATATCCTACGGCGATCACACCGAAAAGGGAAAGTGAGTGAGACGGCATGCACAGAATTAATCTGTTGAGTTTGAAAGAAAAAAGGCAACCACAAATCTGTTGGACGGCTTTAAGTTGTACAAATACACAAAAAAGCAGCCACGCAAAGGCGTTTCTTTGTCTGTTCTCCCGAAACATTTCAGACCTAAATACGCTAATACAACGGGAGCAGGCCACCTACTGCGCCCTCCTCTTATGCTGAGCATACAATGAATAAGATTCAAGCCAATTACTATCTACAGGACGCTACCGCTCGTCAGATTGTGCAACGTACCATGGGGATTATTCCCTACTCGGTGAATGTAATGAATGAGCACGGGATGATCATCGCTTCCGGTGAAAGCTCACGTTTACATCAGCGCCATGAAGGCGCGGTGCTGGCGTTAACTGAAAACCGGGTCGTTGAGATCGACTCGGCAACGGCAAATAAACTCAAAGGCGTTAAGCCGGGCATAAATTTACCGATTAATTTTCGCGATCGGCTTATCGGCGTGCTGGGTATCACCGGTGAACCGAGTGAAGTAAAAGCCTACGCGCAACTCGTGAAAATGGCCTCGGAATTAATCATCGAGCAAATGGCGCTCCTTGAGCAAAAACAATGGGATAAACGCTACCGCGAAGAGCTGATTAACCAGCTGATTTTACGCGATCCCCCGCCGGACTCGTTGAGCGCGGTAGTGTCATGGCTGGGGATTAACCTTCAGCTACCGCGGGTAGTGGTGATTATGGAACTGCAACAGCCGGATCGCGATGCGCTGCGCAATCTGATGGATTATTTTGAATACCGCGCCCGCGATCATCTGGTGACCTTCTCCGATTTCAACGAACTGATCATTTTAAAACCCGTCGCGCTAAAAAATGGCGTCCGGGATAAATCACAGGAGCTGAGCGAGCTGCAAAGATTTAAACACTACGCGCAGTCGTGCGGTTTTTCACGGCTGATCGTCGGCAGCTATTTCTCCGGCGACAGCGGTCTGCGGCGCTCTTTTCAGACGGCGAAATCAACGCAGGCGATGGCGAAAAGGCTGAAATTAAAGCATCAGTTTATCTTTCACGACGACTATGCGCTGGCGTCGTTATTAGGCGGCCTTTCAGGCACCTGGCAAGCGGAAGAGCTATCCAAAATCTGGCGCGAACTGGTGGTCCATGACGCGAAAGGCGTTTTGCAAAAGACCCTGCAACACTATTTTGAACACAATTGTGATCTCTCGCAAACAGCGTCCAGCCTGCATATTCACGTCAATACTTTACGCTACCGATTACAGCGTGTTGAAGAAATAAGCGGAATAAAAATCAACAATTTAAAACAACTGCTTTGGTTGTATATCGGTATGGAATTACAACGCTAAACTGTATTTTCCTCCAGATTTACGGTCAGTTAGCCGCCTGAATTTGGTGCCTGCTACCAGGCGTATTGATGTCGGCTTCTCCATACTGCCCCCTGTTATTTTTATGGAGAAAGCAGACGATGGTTTCAATTTCCGCAACAGGCGCCGTCATCGCACTGGTGGTGGCTATCGTTTTAATCTTACGCAAAGTTTCTCCCGCTTACGGCATGATGGCGGGAGCGCTGGTTGGCGGGCTCGTCGGCGGCGCCGATCTGGTGCAGACCGTTACGCTGATGGTGACTGGCGCGCAGGGCATTACCAACGCCGTGCTGCGCATTCTGGCGGCGGGGGTGCTGGCCGGCGTGCTGATTGAATCCGGCGCGGCGAACACCATCGCCGAAACGGTGGTGAAAAAAGTCGGCGAAAGCCGGGCGCTTTTAGCGTTAGCGATTGCCACCATGATCCTGACCGCCGTTGGCGTGTTCATCGACGTGGCGGTGATTACCGTCGCGCCGATTGCTCTGTCGATCGCCCGGCGCGCCGGACTCTCCAGGCTCGCCATTCTGCTGGCGATGATTGGCGGCGGTAAAGCAGGCAATGTGATGTCGCCAAATCCTAACGCCATCGCCGCTTCGGACGCCTTTCACGTCCCGCTGACCTCGGTAATGATGGCGGGCGTTATTCCCGGCCTGTTCGGTCTGATAATGGCCTATTTCCTCGCTAAGCGCCTGAGCCACAAAGGTTCAATGGTGACAACGGAAGAGGCGATTTCACATGACGCGCAGGGTACGCAGCCGGGGTTCCTGGCCGCGATCAGCGCGCCGCTGGCGGCCATTGTGCTGCTGGCCTTGCGTCCGGTTGCGGGTATCGCCATCGACCCGCTCATCGCCTTGCCGGTGGGAGGCCTGGTCGGCGCGATCCTGATGGGCAGATTTAAGCAAAGTAACGCATTTATGCTGTCCGGGCTGACGCGCATGGCGCCGGTCGCCATTATGCTGCTCGGAACCGGTACTCTCGCCGGGATCATCGCTAACTCCGCGTTAAAAGATGTGCTGATTGAGGGGCTGACCGCCTCCGGCCTTCCTTCTTACCTGCTGGCGCCGATTTCCGGGGCGATTATGTCGATGGCAACGGCGTCGACAACCGCAGGCACCGCCGTCGCCGCCGGGGTATTCAGCCAGACGCTGCTGGGGCTTGGCGTGTCGGCACTCGCTGGCGCGGCGATGATTCATGCAGGCGCGACCGTACTGGATCACCTCCCCCACGGCAGTTTCTTTCACGCTACCGGCGGCAGCGTCAGTATGCAAATCCACGAACGCTTAAAACTGCTGCCTTATGAAACCCTTGTCGGTTTTGTTATCGCCCTGATTTCCACACTGATGTTTGGCGTCTTCGGACTTGCCGGGTAAAGAGATGATGAAAATAGTCATTGCACCAGATTCGTTTAAAGAAAGTTTATCAGCCATGCAGGTCGCAAACGCCATCGAGCAGGGGTTCCGCGAGATTTATCCCGACGCCCAGTATGTCAAACTGCCGATGGCTGACGGCGGCGAAGGCACCGTTGAGTCGATGGTCGAAGCCACCGAAGGCCAGTACCGGCATCAGGTGGTAACGGGTCCGCTGGGGAGCCCTGTGCAGGCGCGCTGGGGCATTCTGGGCGACGGAAAAACGGCGATTATTGAAATGGCGGCGGCATCCGGACTGCATCATGTCCCGCCCGCACGTCGTAATCCTCTGCTTACCACCAGCTATGGCACCGGCGAGTTACTTCTCGCCGCGCTGGATCACGGCGTTGAGCATGTCATTCTTGGTATTGGCGGCAGCGCCACCAACGACGGCGGCGCCGGGATGCTCCAGGCGCTCGGTGTTGCTCTTCTTGATGCTAACGGAGACAAACTGCCGTTTGGCGGCGACGCGCTGAGCAGGCTGGCGAAAATCGATATCGCACATTGCGATCCGCGCCTGAACAACATTGCGCTGACCGTTGCCTGCGACGTCAATAATCCGCTGTGTGGCCCGACGGGAGCATCGGCGATATTCGGTCCGCAAAAAGGAGCGACGGCAGAGATGGTCGCGACGCTGGACAGCGCGCTGGCCAACTTTGGCAAACGGCTTCAGGAGACGACCGGACGAGATGTGATGAACGCGCCGGGCGCAGGCGCGGCTGGCGGTATGGGCGCGGCATTATTAGGGCTACTCAACGCGGAATTAAAGCCGGGCGTTGAGATTGTCATTAACGCCCTGCAGCTTGCAAAACTGGTTGCGGATGCCAGCCTGGTGATCACCGGGGAAGGCCGTCTCGATAGTCAGAGCATCAGTGGAAAAACGCCGATTGGCGTCGCGCGCTGCGCCAAACAGTTCCAAAAACCGGTGATTGCGCTGGCGGGCGGATTAACGCCCGATCATCAGATAGTGCATCAACACGGGCTGGACGCGGTTTTCTCCGTTCTGACGCGCATAGCCACGCTGCCGGAAGCGCTCCAGGAGGCAGAGTATAACCTGCGCGTCTCGGCGCGAAATATTGCCAGCATCTGGAAGCTTTCGCAGCAGCAGACCGGCTGACACATTGCCAGGCCAGCGAACAAAAGCTGGCCTGGATATTCTTTCGCTCATCCCCCGTGCTAAAATCCCTCGCTTCAATTCCCTCACGCAAGGCGCAATCATGGCAAAAACCGCAGCAGCACTGCATATTCTTGTAAAAGAAGAAAAACTGGCACTGGATCTTCTGGAGCAAATTAAGAACGGCGCCGATTTTGGCAAGCTGGCGAAAAAACACTCTATCTGTCCGTCAGGCAAACGCGGCGGCGACTTAGGCGAATTCCGCCAGGGTCAGATGGTCCCGGCGTTTGATAAAGTGGTCTTTTCCTGCCCGGTGCTGGAACCAACCGGTCCGCTGCACACCCAGTTTGGCTACCACATCATTAAGGTACTGTACCGTAACTAATAAAAAACCCGGTGACTCAATGCACCGGGTTTTGCCGGATGGCGGCTACGCCTTATCCGGCCTACGAAACGCTTCTGCTGCTACCTTCCTCTATGCCAACACATCGGCAAATCAGCTGGCGACCGCAATACGCTTCATATCGGTCATATAACCGCGCAGTTTCTTACCCACCTGCTCGATCGCGTGGCCGCGAATCGCTTCGTTGACGTCGCGCAGTTGAGCATTATCAACCGCCCCTTCGGCAATCGCTTTACCCAGATCGCCCGGCTGCAGCGTGGTCATAAACTCTTTAAGCAGCGGCACGCAGGCGTAAGAGAACAGATAGTTACCGTATTCGGCGGTGTCGGAGATCACCACGTTCATTTCGTACAGACGCTTACGGGCGATGGTGTTGGCGATCAGCGGCAGCTCGTGCAGTGATTCATAGTAAGCAGACTCTTCAATGATGCCGGAATCCACCATCGTTTCGAACGCCAGCTCAACGCCCGCTTTCACCATCGCGATCATCAGGACGCCCTTATCGAAGTACTCCTGCTCGCCGATTTTGCCTTCATACTGCGGCGCGGTTTCAAATGCGGTTTTACCGGTTTCTTCACGCCAGGTCAGCAGTTTCTTGTCGTCGTTGGCCCAGTCAGCCATCATGCCGGAAGAGAATTCGCCGGAGATAATGTCGTCCATATGTTTCTGGAACAGCGGCGCCATAATGGTTTTCAGCTGTTCAGAGAGCGCATAAGCGCGCAGTTTCGCCGGGTTAGAGAGTCTGTCCATCATCAGGGTAATACCACCCTGCTTCAGCGCTTCGGTGATGGTTTCCCAGCCGTACTGAATCAGTTTTTCGGCATATGCCGGATCGGCGCCTTCTTCCACCAGCTTGTCAAAGCACAGCAGCGAACCCGCCTGCAACATACCGCACAGGATGGTCTGTTCACCCATCAGGTCGGATTTCACTTCCGCCACGAAAGAGGACTCCAGAACCCCCGCGCGGTGGCCGCCGGTCGCTGCCGCCCAGGCTTTGGCAATCGCCATACCTTCGCCTTTCGGATCGTTTTCCGGATGCACCGCAATCAGGGTCGGAACGCCGAAACCACGTTTGTACTCTTCGCGCACTTCAGTACCCGGGCACTTCGGCGCCACCATCACGACGGTAATGTCCTTACGGATCTGCTCGCCCACCTCCACGATGTTGAAGCCGTGGGAATAGCCCAGCGCGGCGCCGTCTTTCATCAGCGGCTGTACCGCACGCACCACGTCGGAGTGCTGCTTGTCCGGAGTCAGGTTAACCACCAGATCCGCCTGCGGGATCAGCTCTTCGTAGGTGCCCACCTTAAAGCCGTTTTCGGTCGCTTTACGCCAGGAGGCACGCTTCTCGGCAATGGCCTCTTTACGCAGGGCGTAGGCAATATCCAGACCGGAGTCGCGCATGTTCAGCCCCTGATTCAGACCCTGAGCGCCGCAGCCAACGATGACCACTTTTTTACCCTGAAGGTAGCTTGCACCATCGGCAAATTCGTCGCGGCCCATAAAGCGACATTTACCCAGCTGCGCCAGCTGCTGGCGCAAGTTCAGTGTATTAAAGTAGTTAGCCATGGTGGTGTACTCCGTGATGTTGTGTGGTCGTGCTTATTGTCCGGTTCGCAAATTCATATTTGCGGGAATGAACCCACATTACAACAGGAAATTCATTGCGGAAATTGATATATTCACAACGTTACGTTGCAATTTATGCAATATAAAATAAGGGAGAATGCCCCGTGGATTTACGCGATCTGAAAACCTTCCTGCATCTGGCGGAAAGTCGCCACTTTGGCCGCAGCGCGCGGGCAATGCACGTCAGTCCCTCCACGCTTTCCCGACAAATACAGCGGCTGGAAGATGACCTCGGCCAGCCGCTGTTTGTGCGCGACAACCGTACCGTCACCCTGACGGAGGCGGGCGAGGAGCTACGCATCTTCGCCCAGCAAACGTTGTTGCAATATCAGCAGTTGCGCCACACGCTCGATCAGCAAGGACCGTCGCTCTCCGGTGAACTGCATATCTTCTGTTCGGTAACGGCAGCCTACAGCCATCTGCCGCCGATACTCGATCGTTTTCGCGCCGAACATCCTTCGGTGGAAATCAAGCTCACCACCGGCGATGCCGCCGACGCCATGGAAAAAGTGGTCAGCGGCGAAGCAGATCTGGCGATAGCCGGAAAACCGGAAACGCTGCCCGGCGCGGTGGCGTTTTCGATGCTGGAGAATCTGGCGGTGGTGCTGATTGCCCCGGCGTTGCCCTGCCCGGTGCGTAATCAGGTGTCGGTGGAGAAGCCCGACTGGTCAACGGTGCCGTTCATTATGGCCGATCAGGGACCGGTGCGCCGTCGCATTGAACTGTGGTTCCGCCGTCATAAAATCAGCAGCCCGTTGATTTACGCCACCGTAGGCGGTCATGAAGCGATGGTATCAATGGTGGCGCTCGGCTGCGGCGTGGCGCTGCTGCCGGAGGTGGTGCTGGAAAACAGCCCGGAACCGGTACGCAACCGCGTGATGATTTTAGAGCGTAGCGACGAAAAAACGCCGTTTGAGCTGGGCGTTTGCGCGCAAAAAAAGCGGCTGCATGAGCCGCTGATTGATGCGTTCTGGAAGATATTACCGAATCACTAATTGCCGGATGGCGGCTACGCCTTATCCGGCCTACAGTCGTGATCAGGCGCTTTTCTGAAAGTCCTGGCCCGCCAGAAAGAACCTGAACGCCGGGTTGTTGCTCTCATCGTGGCAGTCGTAGCCCAGTTCATTAAGACGGGTTTCGAAATCCGGTTCATGATCGCCCAACTCAAACGCCGCCAGCACGCGGCCATAGTCGGTCCCGTGACTGCGGTAGTGGAACAAAGAGATATTCCAGCGCGTGCCCAGCGTATGCAGGAACTTCAGCAACGCGCCCGGTGATTCCGGGAACTCAAAGCTGTAAAGACGTTCCTGGAGCGGCTTCGAAGGACGACCGCCCACCATGTAACGCACGTGCAGCTTCGCCATTTCATCGTCGGAAAGATCGACCACGCTGTAGCCGCCGTCATGCAGCAAATTAAGGATCTCTTTGCGCTCTTCCATACCGCGGCTCAGACGCACGCCGACAAAAATGCAGGCATCTCTGGCATCGGCAAAACGGTAGTTGAACTCCGTCACCGAGCGCCCGCCCAGCAGCTGACAGAACTTAAGGAAACTGCCCTTCTCTTCCGGAATGGTCACCGCCAGCAGCGCTTCGCGCTGTTCGCCCAATTCGCAGCGTTCAGAGACATAGCGCAGGCCGTGAAAGTTAACGTTAGCGCCGGAAAGGATGTGCGCCAAGCGCTCGCCGCGGATGTTGTGGCGGGCGATATACTTTTTCATCCCCGCCAGAGCCAGCGCGCCGGACGGCTCCGCCACCGCGCGCACATCTTCGAACAGATCTTTCATCGCCGCGCAAATCGCATCGCTGTCGACGGTGATGATATCGTCGAGATACTCCTGGCACAGACGGAAGGTTTCATCGCCAATGCGTTTTACCGCCACCCCTTCGGCAAAGAGGCCAACGCGCGGAAGGTCGACAGGCTGCCCGGCCTCCAGCGCCGCCTTCAGGCAGGCGGAATCTTCCGCTTCCACGGCAATCACCTTGATTTGCGGCATCAGCTGTTTGATCAGCACCGCCACACCTGCCGCCAGTCCACCGCCGCCGACCGGCACAAACACCCGGTCAAGGTGGGCATCCTGCTGCAACAGCTCCAGCGCCAGGGTGCCCTGACCGGCGATTACCATCGGGTGATCGAAAGGCGGAACCCAGGTAAATCCCTGCTGCTGCGCCAGCTCAATCGCTTTGGCTTTCGCCTCATCAAAGTTAGCGCCGTGCAGCAGCACTTCGCCGCCGAAACCGCGCACCGCATCGACTTTAATATCGGCCGTCGCCACGGGCATGACAATCAGCGCCTTGACGCCCAGACGCGCCGAGGAAAACGCCACCCCCTGCGCATGGTTACCCGCCGAGGCGGTGATCACGCCGCGCGCTTTTTGCTCTTCGTTCAGCCCCGCCATCATCGCGTAGGCGCCGCGCAGCTTAAAGCTGTGAACCGGCTGCCGATCTTCACGCTTTACCAGCACTACGTTATCGAGACGCGCCGAAAGCTTTTCCATTTTTTGCAGCGGCGTCACCTGCGCGGCTTCATAAACCGGCGCGCGCAGTACCGCCCGAAGATACTCCGCGCCTTCCGGGGCGGCTGACAGAGGTTGCGATTCGGCCATCATCAGCCTCCCAGTTTCGATTTATCGCGCACCGCGCCTTTGTCTGCGCTGGTCGCGAGACTGGCATAGGCACGCAGGGCGAACGACACCTGGCGCTGACGATCTTTCGGCGTCCAGGCTTTATCGCCGCGCGCTTCCTGCGCTTCACGACGTGCCGCTAGTTCGGCCTCGCTTACCTGAAGCTGAATGCTACGGGCAGGGATATCGATCGCGATAGTATCGCCATCTTCAATCAGACCGATATTGCCGCCGCTGGCCGCTTCCGGCGAAACGTGACCGATGGAAAGGCCGGACGTACCGCCGGAGAAACGCCCGTCGGTGATCAGCGCACAGGCTTTACCCAGTCCCATCGATTTCAGGAAGCTGGTCGGATAGAGCATCTCCTGCATCCCCGGCCCGCCTTTCGGCCCTTCGTAGCGGATAACCACCACATCGCCTTCCACCACTTTGCCGCCGAGAATCGCCTCAACCGCATCGTCCTGGCTCTCGTAGACTTTCGCCGGACCGGTGAATTTCAGGATGCTGTCGTCCACCCCGGCGGTTTTCACAATGCAGCCGTTTTCCGCAAAGTTACCGTAGAGCACCGCCAGACCGCCGTCTTTGCTGTAGGCATGCTCCAGAGAGCGGATACAGCCTTCCGCACGGTCATCATCCAGCGAATCCCAGCGACACTCTTGAGAAAACGCTTTTGTGGTGCGAATACCTGCCGGACCGGCGCGGAACATCTGCTTCACGGCCTCATCCTGCGTCACCATCACGTCATATTGTTCAAGCGTCTGCGGCAGCGTCAGGCCCAGCACGTTTTTCACGTCGCGGTTCAGCAGACCCGCGCGATCCAGTTCGCCGAGGATCCCCAGCACGCCGCCCGCACGGTGGACATCTTCCATATGGTACTTCTGGGTGCTCGGCGCAACTTTGCACAGCTGCGGCACCTGGCGGGAAAGCTTATCGATATCGCTCATGGTGAAGTCGATTTCCGCTTCCTGCGCCGCCGCCAGCAGATGCAGTACGGTGTTGGTGGAGCCGCCCATGGCGATATCCAGCGTCATGGCGTTTTCAAACGCCGCCTTGCTGGCGATGTTGCGCGGCAGCGCGCTTGCGTCATCCTGCTCGTAATAGCGTTTGGTCAGCTCAACGATGCGCTTACCGGCATTCAGGAACAGCTGTTTACGGTCGGCGTGGGTCGCCAGCAGAGAACCATTACCCGGCTGCGACAGCCCCAGCGCTTCGGTCAGACAGTTCATTGAGTTGGCGGTAAACATCCCTGAACAGGAACCGCAGGTCGGACAGGCGGAACGCTCCACCTGATTACTTTGATCGTCAGAAACTTTCGGATCCGCCCCCTGCACCATCGCATCCACCAGATCGAGCTTGATGATCTGATCCGACAGTTTGGTCTTTCCGGCCTCCATTGGCCCACCGGAAACGAAGATCACCGGTATATTCAGGCGTAAAGAGGCCATCAGCATCCCGGGCGTGATTTTGTCGCAGTTAGAGATACAGACCATCGCATCGGCGCAGTGGGCATTCACCATATACTCTACAGAGTCAGCGATCAGTTCGCGGGACGGCAGTGAATAAAGCATCCCCCCGTGGCCCATCGCGATACCATCATCCACGGCAATGGTGTTGAACTCTTTCGCCACGCCGCCCGCCGCCTCGATTTGTTCGGCCACCAGCTTGCCGAGATCGCGCAGATGAACGTGACCCGGCACAAACTGTGTGAACGAGTTCACGACGGCGATGATCGGTTTGCCAAAATCATCATCAGTCATTCCGGTTGCGCGCCACAGCGCGCGGGCTCCTGCCATATTGCGGCCATGAGTGGTGGTGGCGGAACGGTACTTAGGCATGCTTTTTACTCCCAGTGTCTGTCTGTTAAACGGGGCGGTGCGTGCCGTCCCATTTTTTATTCTTAGTGATTAACCTGATCCAACCAGCCGTATTTATCTTCGGTTTCACCGGTAAAGAGGCCAAAGAAAGCCTGCTGGATGCGTTTTGTTACCGGGCCGCAGCGGCCTTCGCCGACCTGAATGCCGTCGACGCTGCGAACCGGGGTAATTTCCGCGGCGGTGCCGGACATAAAGACTTCGTCCGCCAGATACAGGGATTCGCGTGACAACACCTGTTCGCGTACTTCAATGCCCAGATCTTTCGCCAGTTTAATGATCGCGTCGCGGGTGATGCCCGGCAGCGCAGAGGAGGTAAACGGCGGCGTAAACAGTACGCCATCTTTCACTTCAAACAGGTTTTCGCCTGCGCCTTCGGAGATATAACCATTCACATCCAGCGCAATCCCCTCCTGATAGCCGTGACGACGCGCTTCGCTGCCGACCAGCAGCGAGGAGAGGTAGTTGCCGCCCGCTTTCGCCGCGGTCGGGATGGTATTCGGCGCCGCACGGTTCCAGGAAGAAACCATCGCGTCGATCCCCTGCTCCAGCGCTTCTGCGCCCAGGTAAGCGCCCCACGGGAACGCGGCGATGATCACGTCGGTGGTGTATCCTTCAGGCGGATTCACGCCCATTCCAACGTCGCCAACAAATACCAGTGGACGAATGTAGGCGCTGGTCAGATTGTTTTTACGAATCACTTCACGGCAGGCTTCCATCAGTTCATCCACGCTCCGGGAAACCGGGAAACGATAGATTTTGGCTGAATCATGCAGACGCTGCATGTGTTCACGATGACGGAACACCACCGGCCCTTTGTGAGAATCGTAGCAACGGATACCTTCAAACACAGATGTACCGTAATGCAGCGCGTGGGACATCACGTGGACTTTCGCGTCCTCCCAGCGAACCATCTCACCATTGAACCAAATGTAATCAGCTTTTTTCGTCGTCATTTTTTCTTCCTGTCGCGCTCAGGCGCGGATTTGTTGTGATGTGGTTGTGCTCTGGCAGATAGCGACATGCGCAACGTCTGCCAGCTTTGTTAACTGACTAAACAGTAAGTCGACCGACCGTGGGCTGGCAACGGTCAATTCGATATTTATGTTTTGCGCGTCGCTGGCCGCTTCCATATTCATGGCGCAGACCTGAAAACCGCGATGGCGGACCACACGTAAAACGCGTTCTAATGTTTCTGGATTAAAGCGAGCTTCTACAGCGACCTGATGTTGCATCATGATGATTTCTCCAGCATTTCTGAGTTGCTGGCGCCAGGCGGCACCAGTGGCCAGACGTTCTCAAGTTCGTCGATTGAGACATGAAGCAGGTATGGCCCCTCACTGTTCAGCATGGTGTCGAGCGCCGCTTCAACCTGGTCTTTACGGGTGATGTGTTGGCCAGGTATGCCGAAGGCGCTGGCTAACATAAGGAAATCGGGGTTATCGGTCAGGGTGGTTTCGCTATAGCGTTCCTCGAAAAACAGCTGCTGCCACTGTCGGACCATCCCTAACCGTTGGTTGTCGAGCAAAACAATTTTCAACGGCAGCTGTTTGCGTTTCACGGTGCCCAGCTCCTGAACGTTCATCATGAAAGAGCCGTCACCGGAGATACAGATTACGGTATCGTCAGGACGCGCAACCTGCGCCCCTACCGCAGCCGGTAAGCCAAAGCCCATCGTACCCAGGCCGCTGGAGGTGATGAAATTTTCCGGACGACTGTAGCTCATGTGCTGCGCTGACCACATCTGATGCTGACCAACGTCGGTCGTCACTACGCTGTCAGCGGGTTTACGCTCAGAAAGCTGTTTCAGCAGCAGCGGCGCGTAAATGGCCTCTCCCGGATGGTCGTAGCGCCAGGCATGTTCCGCCCGCAGCGCCGCGTTATGTTGACGCCATGCATCGATGCTTATCGTTTGCTGCAGCGCAGACAGCAGCCTGTTCAGATCGCCCTGCAAGGCAACGTGCGCCTGACGCAATTTATTCAGTTCTGCCGGGTCTATATCCATATGGATCACGCTGGCGTGCGGTGCGAAAGTATTCAGCTTACCCGTCACCCGGTCATCAAAACGTGCGCCTACTGCAATCAGCAAATCGCACTCCTGGACCGCGAAGTTCGCCGCTTTGGCGCCATGCATGCCCAACATACCCAGATAGTACGGATAATCCGCCTCGACGGCGCCCAGACCTTTCAGCGTGCAGGTGACGGGCATCTGCGTTACTGCCAGAAACTCGCGCAGCGCCGGCACTGCCTGCGCCATCCCTACGCCGCCGCCGACATACAGCATCGGTTTTTGCGCCTGCGCCAGCATAGCGCGGGCCTGTTCAACATCGGCATAAGGGAAAACCGCTTCGCTTTCGACGGTGGTGAAATAAGGTTCCAGCGCGCCGCTGGCTAACTGAATGTCTTTCGGAATATCGACCAGAACGGGTCCGGGACGGCCGGAACTGGCCACTTCAAACGCCTCGGCCATGATACGCGGCAGTTCCTCCAGCGACTGCACCAGAAAACTGTGCTTCGTGCAGGCCAGGGAAAGCCCAAGAACGTCGACTTCCTGAAAGGCATCGGTGCCGATGAACGGGGCAGAAACCTGGCCGGTGATCGCCACTACCGGAACGGAATCCAGCAGCGCATCCGCCAGTCCGGTGATCAGGTTGGTCGCTCCCGGACCGGAAGTGGCAATACAGACCCCGGTTTTACCAGTAGCGCGGGCATAACCGATCGCGGCCATCGCTGCGCCCTGTTCGTGGCGGCACAGCAGGTGTTCCACGCCGCCGTCATACAATGCGTCGTAGACCGGCATTATGGCACCGCCGGGGTAGCCGAATACTGTCTCGACACCCTGCGCACGCAACGCGTGTACCACCCACTGTGCTCCGTTCATAGTTAGTTCCCCGTCATAAATCCTGAGAAACAGAGTTTTATGCTATTGTTCATTTCCTGCTCCTCATTTCTGTTTTTAAGGTCAAAAAAAACCCCGGACCTTTCGGTGCGGGGGTCTTAGTTCGTTAAGGCTTGATTTCTAAGCCTTTCCTCGTCCAAGTGCAGCCCCGCACGGTGGGATAATAATCACCACCACGCTAATCACGACCAAGCTAATCACTCGTAGAAGGGCTGTCATTGTTGTCTGTTCTTGCATCTTGTTCGAAGGAATGCCTAAAGAGTTACCATAGTATTTACCGATAGCACAAGAATTTTTTATGGACCTGTTTCTGGCTTCGCTGACAATTTTGCTGAAACAGTTTGTTTTTTATAGAAAAAACAAAAACTGAAAAAATTTCACTTATCGTTTGTCTGGTTCAGGACTTTTTTACTGCGCGATCCGGCAAAAAGTGCGTCTGCGAGCGACTTCCCAAGGCCTTCACAATCGGCTGAAAACATAAAAACTTCCTGGAATGCGCGTCGAAAAAACGCAATTTGACGCGATATAGAGAAATCATACTCCGCCATAATAGCGGCATCGGGAGGATCTATGTCACTGTCTATTGTTCATACGCGAGCTGCGCTTGGCGTTCACGCCCCAGCCATCACTATCGAAGTTCATATCAGTAATGGTCTGCCCGGTTTAACCCTGGTGGGTTTGCCGGAAACCACCGTTAAAGAGGCTCGCGACCGGGTGCGTAGCGCCATCATCAATAGCGGTTATGAATTTCCGGCGAAAAAAATCACCATTAACCTGGCTCCGGCCGATCTGCCGAAAGAGGGAGGAAGGTACGATTTACCTATCGCTGTCGCGCTTCTGGCGGCTTCAGAACAGCTTACAACCCATAGGCTTAATCAATACGAGTTAGTGGGCGAATTAGCGCTTACAGGCGCGCTACGCGGCGTTCCTGGCGCCATATCCAGCGCAACGGAAGCGATACGGGCAGGAAGAGGCATCATTGTCGCCAAAGAGAACGAAGAGGAAGTCGGGCTTATTGGTGGCGATGGCTGCCTGGTGGCCGATCATTTGCAGGCCGTCTGCGCTTTTCTGGAAGGAAAGCAGTCGCTTGATCATCCCACCGCCAGTGAAGCTGCGCCCTGCGCTACGCATGAGGATCTGCGCGATATCATTGGTCAGGAGCAAGGTAAACGCAGTCTCGAAATTACGGCGGCAGGCGGACATAACCTGCTGTTGATAGGTCCACCAGGTACAGGGAAAACGATGCTGGCCAGCCGTCTCAATGGACTTTTGCCGCCGCTGAGCAACGAGGAGGCGCAGGAGAGCGCGGCTATCCTCAGCCTGGTCAACGCAACCTGTGTGCAAAAGCAGTGGAAACAACGCCCTTTTCGGGCGCCGCATCACAGCGCATCCCTGACGGCAATGGTCGGCGGCGGCTCAATCCCCGCGCCGGGAGAAATATCGCTGGCGCATAACGGCATACTTTTTCTGGATGAATTACCCGAATTTGAACGCCGCACCCTGGATGCGCTACGTGAACCCATTGAATCCGGTCAGATTCATCTTTCGCGTACGCGAGCCAAGATCACTTATCCCGCCCGCTTTCAGCTGGTTGCGGCTATGAATCCCAGCCCTACGGGGCATTATCAGGGCAATCATAACCGCTGTACGCCCGAACAGACGCTGCGCTATCTCGCCCGACTCTCCGGTCCGTTTCTTGATCGCTTTGATCTCTCACTGGAGATCCCTTTACTGCCGCCTGGCATTCTCAGGCAAACGGAGCTCAAAGGGGAAAGTAGCGATACGGTAAAACGGCGGGTCATCGCCGCACAGTCGCGCCAGTATCAGCGCCAGGGCAAACTGAATGCACATTTACACAGCAGGGAGATTCGCCAGTATTGTTCGCTGGCTGCTGAGGATTCGCAGTGGCTGGAGGAGACGCTTATCCATCTCGGGTTATCAATACGGGCGTGGCAGCGGCTATTGAAAGTATCGAGGACCATTGCCGATCTTGAACAGGCGGAGGAGATTACACGCCGGCACTTGCAGTAGGCGGTCAGCTACCGGGCGATCGATCGTCTGCTTGCTCACCTGCAAAAACTACTGACGTAAAAAAAGGGCTTACGCCCTTTTTTCATTAGTCATCAGACTCTGTGTAGTCTTCAGCGCCTTCCATCTGCGGCTTACCGCCAGACAGCGTGTGGAAACGTTTTGGACGCTTGATGCGCGACATGTATTTGGACCATACACGTTCCGCTTCGGTCACCGGCTCGCGCTCACCACGGCATACCGCCACAAAGAGTTTCTCCTCTTCGGTAACCGGCTCACGTTTGCCCAGATTCAGCTCGTTGAAGGCATAACCATGACGTTCAAGCAGTTGCGCCTCTTTGATGGTGAAATCACCATGACGAGAGAACCCGCGTGGATAATATTTGTTGTCGAAATATCGATTAGTCGTCGTAAAGCTTTCCGCCATCCTGCACGCTCCTAATTCTTTGGCCGAGCTATTTATGGCGCGGAGTATTAGTTACGCTTGACAGAGTGTAAAACAAAACATTTAAATCATAACGACAAATAATTTTGCGGAGAGCACTGTGGATACGGAATTGTTAAAAACTTTCCTGGAAGTAAGCCGGACGCGCCATTTTGGCAGGGCTGCGGAAGCGCTCTATTTGACGCAGTCGGCCGTAAGCTTTCGCATCAGACAGCTGGAAAACCAGCTCGGTGTGAACCTTTTTACCCGGCACAGAAACAATATCCGCTTAACTGCCGCCGGTGAGAAACTCTTACCCTATGCCGAAACGCTGATGAATACATGGCAGGCGGCGCGTAAGGAGGTTGCCCATACGTCACGGCATAACGAGTTCTCTATCGGCGCCAGTGCTTCTCTGTGGGAATGTATGCTCAATGAATGGCTGGGACGTCTCTATCAGACTCAGGAACCGCAAGCCAGTCTGCAGTTTGAAGCGCGAATTGCTCAACGCCAGTCGCTGGTAAAACAGCTGCACGAACGCCAGCTTGATCTGCTTATTACCACCGAAGCCCCTAAAATGGATGAATTCAGCAGTCAGCTACTGGGACAGTTCATGCTGGCATTGTATTGTTCACGCCCGTCAACAACAAAGGATGCGCTGAATTATCTGCGTCTGGAATGGGGACCGGATTTTCAACAGCACGAAGCCGGATTGATCGCCGCAGATGAAGTACCGGTGCTGACAACCAGTTCAGCTGAGCTGGCCAGGCAGCATTTGCCTGTGCTGAACGGGTGCACCTGGCTACCCACGAAATGGGCTAAAGAGAAAGGCGGACTGCACACGGTTGCCGACAGCAAAACGTTAATACGGCCACTTTACGCAATATGGCTGCAAAACAGCGATAAACATACGCTTATCAGAGATCTTTTGAAGACTAACGTGCTGGCTGAATAAGAGAAATAAGCTGGCAGGGATGCCATAAGAAAAGGGGCGAAGGTATTTCAGAGGCAAAAAAAATCCTTAGCAAATGCTAAGGATTATTTTATGGCAGGGGCGGAGAGACTCGAACTCCCAACACCCGGTTTTGGAGACCGGTGCTCTACCAATTGAACTACGCCCCTAATTAGGGTGGCGGAACGGACGGGACTCGAACCCGCGACCCCCTGCGTGACAGGCAGGTATTCTAACCAACTGAACTACCGCTCCACCGAATTTTTCTACAACCACTGATTTTTACATCAGTTTACTGCTTAATTTGATGCCTGGCAGTTCCCTACTCTCGCATGGGGAGACCCCACACTACCATCGGCGCTACGGCGTTTCACTTCTGAGTTCGGCATGGGGTCAGGTGGGACCACCGCGCTAGTGCCGCCAGGCAAATTCTGTGTCAGAAACGAATCTTTTTCACTGATGCTGCGTTGCCTGCGCTCGTAAAGTCAGTCACATACTTCAGTATGCTCCTTCCTTTCCTTCGCTTGCCGCCTTGCCTCAGCGCAAAATCTTTCGTTTCCGCTAATCTGTATCAGAACTGAAAATCTTCTCTCAACCGCCAAAACATCTTCGGCGTTGTAAGGTTAAGCCTCACGGTTCATTAGTACCGGTTAGCTCAACGCATCGCTGCGCTTACACACCCGGCCTATCAACGTCGTCGTCTTCAACGTTCCTTCAGGAGACTTAAAGTCTCAGGGAGAACTCATCTCGGGGCAAGTTTCGTGCTTAGATGCTTTCAGCACTTATCTCTTCCGCATTTAGCTACCGGGCAGTGCCATTGGCATGACAACCCGAACACCAGTGATGCGTCCACTCCGGTCCTCTCGTACTAGGAGCAGCCCCCCTCAGTTCTCCAGCGCCCACGGCAGATAGGGACCGAACTGTCTCACGACGTTCTAAACCCAGCTCGCGTACCACTTTAAATGGCGAACAGCCATACCCTTGGGACCTACTTCAGCCCCAGGATGTGATGAGCCGACATCGAGGTGCCAAACACCGCCGTCGATATGAACTCTTGGGCGGTATCAGCCTGTTATCCCCGGAGTACCTTTTATCCGTTGAGCGATGGCCCTTCCATTCAGAACCACCGGATCACTATGACCTGCTTTCGCACCTGCTCGCGCCGTCACGCTCGCAGTCAAGCTGGCTTATGCCATTGCACTAACCTCCTGATGTCCGACCAGGATTAGCCAACCTTCGTGCTCCTCCGTTACTCTTTAGGAGGAGACCGCCCCAGTCAAACTACCCACCAGACACTGTCCGCAACCCCGATAAGGGGCCCACGTTAGAACACCAGCCATTAAAGGGTGGTATTTCAAGGTCGGCTCCATGCAGACTGGCGTCCGCACTTCAAAGCCTCCCACCTATCCTGCACATCAAGGACCAGTGTTCAGTGTCAAGCTATAGTAAAGGTTCACGGGGTCTTTCCGTCTTGCCGCGGGTACACTGCATCTTCACAGCGAGTTCAATTTCACTGAGTCTCGGGTGGAGACAGCCTGGCCATCATTACGCCATTCGTGCAGGTCGGAACTTACCCGACAAGGAATTTCGCTACCTTAGGACCGTTATAGTTACGGCCGCCGTTTACCGGGGCTTCGATCAAGAGCTTCTCCGCGAGGATAACCCCATCAATTAACCTTCCGGCACCGGGCAGGCGTCACACCGTATACGTCCACTTTCGTGTTTGCACAGTGCTGTGTTTTTAATAAACAGTTGCAGCCAGCTGGTATCTTCGACTGGTTTCAGCTCCGTGAGCAAGTCACTTCACCTACGCGCCAGCGTGCCTTCTCCCGAAGTTACGGCACCATTTTGCCTAGTTCCTTCACCCGAGTTCTCTCAAGCGCCTTGGTATTCTCTACCTGACCACCTGTGTCGGTTTGGGGTACGATTTCGTGTTACCTGATGCTTAGAGGCTTTTCCTGGAAGCAGGGCATTTGTCACTTCAGCACCTTAGTGCCTCGTCATCACGCCTCAGTGTTAATGAACAACCGGATTTACCTGGTCGTTCCACCTGCACGCTTAAACCGGGACAACCGTCGCCCGGCCGACATAGCCTTCTCCGTCCCCCCTTCGCAGTAACACCAAGTACAGGAATATTAACCTGTTTCCCATCGACTACGCCTTTCGGCCTCGCCTTAGGGGTCGACTCACCCTGCCCCGATTAACGTTGGACAGGAACCCTTGGTCTTCCGGCGAGCGGGCTTTTCACCCGCTTTATCGTTACTTATGTCAGCATTCGCACTTCTGATACCTCCAGCATGCCTCACAGCACACCTTCAACGGCTTACAGAACGCTCCCCTACCCAACGAACGTATCCTTAAACCGACTCGACTTTGTATACGCTTTGACGTCGCTTCGCTCCGTCAATCGTAAGACGCTGAATCGCTTTAAGTGATACGTTCGCTGCCGCAGCTTCGGTGCATGGTTTAGCCCCGTTACATCTTCCGCGCAGGCCGACTCGACCAGTGAGCTATTACGCTTTCTTTAAATGATGGCTGCTTCTAAGCCAACATCCTGGCTGTCTGAGCCTTCCCACATCGTTTCCCACTTAACCATGACTTTGGGACCTTAGCTGGCGGTCTGGGTTGTTTCCCTCTTCACGACGGACGTTAGCACCCGCCGTGTGTCTCCCGTGATAACATTCTCCGGTATTCGCAGTTTGCATCGGGTTGGTAAGCCGGGATGGCCCCCTAGCCGAAACAGTGCTCTACCCCCGGAGATGAGTTCACGAGGCGCTACCTAAATAGCTTTCGGGGAGAACCAGCTATCTCCCGGTTTGATTGGCCTTTCACCCCCAGCCACAGGTCATCCGCTAATTTTTCAACATTAGTCGGTTCGGTCCTCCAGTTAGTGTTACCCAACCTTCAACCTGCCCATGGCTAGATCACCGGGTTTCGGGTCTATACCCTGCAACTTAACGCCCAATTAAGACTCGGTTTCCCTCCGGCTCCCCTATTCGGTTAACCTTGCTACAGAATATAAGTCGCTGACCCATTATACAAAAGGTACGCAGTCACCCCATAAAGAGGCTCCCACTGCTTGTACGTACACGGTTTCAGGTTCTTTTTCACTCCCCTCGCCGGGGTTCTTTTCGCCTTTCCCTCACGGTACTGGTTCACTATCGGTCAGTCAGGAGTATTTAGCCTTGGAGGATGGTCCCCCCATATTCAGACAGGATACCACGTGTCCCGCCCTACTCATCGAGCTCACAGCCTGTGCGTTTTCGTGTACGGGACTTTCACCCTGTACCGTGCGACTTTCCAGACGCTTCCACTAACACACAAGCTGATTCAGGCTCTGGGCTCCTCCCCGTTCGCTCGCCGCTACTGGGGGAATCTCGGTTGATTTCTTTTCCTCGGGGTACTTAGATGTTTCAGTTCCCCCGGTTCGCCTCGTTAACCTATGTATTCAGTTAACGATGATGCACCGTGGTGCACCGGGTTTCCCCATTCGGACATCGCCGGGTCAAAGGTTCATATCACCTCGCCGGCGCTTTTCGCAGATTAGCACGTCCTTCATCGCCTCTGACTGCCAGGGCATCCACCGTGTACGCTTGTTCGCTTAACCTCACAACCCGAAGATGTTTCACTTCATGATTGCGAAATTGAGAGACTCACGAACAACTCTCGTTGTTCTGTGTTTCAATTTTCAGCTTGATCCAGATTTTTAAAGAGCAAATATCTCAAACATCACCCGAAGATGAGTTTTGAGATATAACGGCTGGCGACTTTCACTCACACAAACCAGCAAGTGGCGTCCCCTAGGGGATTCGAACCCCTGTTACCGCCGTGAAAGGGCGGTGTCCTGGGCCTCTAGACGAAGGGGACACGAAAATTGCTTATCACGCGCTGCGTGATATTTTCGTGTAGGGTGAGCTTTCATTAATAGAAAGCGAGCGGCCTTATTTCATTCAGCCTCACTCCCAACGCGTAAACGCCTTGCTTCTTTACTTTCATCAGACAATCTGTGTGAGCACTACAAAGGCAGGTTCTTTAAGGTAAGGAGGTGATCCAACCGCAGGTTCCCCTACGGTTACCTTGTTACGACTTCACCCCAGTCATGAATCACAAAGTGGTAAGCGCCCTCCCGAAGGTTAAGCTACCTACTTCTTTTGCAACCCACTCCCATGGTGTGACGGGCGGTGTGTACAAGGCCCGGGAACGTATTCACCGTGGCATTCTGATCCACGATTACTAGCGATTCCGACTTCATGGAGTCGAGTTGCAGACTCCAATCCGGACTACGACATACTTTATGAGGTCCGCTTGCTCTCGCGAGGTCGCTTCTCTTTGTATATGCCATTGTAGCACGTGTGTAGCCCTGGTCGTAAGGGCCATGATGACTTGACGTCATCCCCACCTTCCTCCAGTTTATCACTGGCAGTCTCCTTTGAGTTCCCGGCCTAACCGCTGGCAACAAAGGATAAGGGTTGCGCTCGTTGCGGGACTTAACCCAACATTTCACAACACGAGCTGACGACAGCCATGCAGCACCTGTCTCACGGCTCCCGAAGGCACAACCGCATCTCTGCAGTCTTCCGTGGATGTCAAGACCAGGTAAGGTTCTTCGCGTTGCATCGAATTAAACCACATGCTCCACCGCTTGTGCGGGCCCCCGTCAATTCATTTGAGTTTTAACCTTGCGGCCGTACTCCCCAGGCGGTCTACTTAACGCGTTAGCTCCGGAAGCCACGCCTCAGGGGCACAACCTCCAAGTAGACATCGTTTACGGCGTGGACTACCAGGGTATCTAATCCTGTTTGCTCCCCACGCTTTCGCACCTGAGCGTCAGTCTTCGTCCAGGGGGCCGCCTTCGCCACCGGTATTCCTCCAGATCTCTACGCATTTCACCGCTACACCTGGAATTCCACCCCCCTCTACGAGACTCAAGCCTGCCAGTTTCGAATGCAGTTCCCAGGTTGAGCCCGGGGATTTCACATCCGACTTGACAGACCGCCTGCGTGCGCTTTACGCCCAGTAATTCCGATTAACGCTTGCACCCTCCGTATTACCGCGGCTGCTGGCACGGAGTTAGCCGGTGCTTCTTCTGCGGGTAACGTCAATGACTGCGGTTATTAACCACAATCCCTTCCTCCCCGCTGAAAGTACTTTACAACCCGAAGGCCTTCTTCATACACGCGGCATGGCTGCATCAGGCTTGCGCCCATTGTGCAATATTCCCCACTGCTGCCTCCCGTAGGAGTCTGGACCGTGTCTCAGTTCCAGTGTGGCTGGTCATCCTCTCAGACCAGCTAGGGATCGTCGCCTTGGTGAGCCGTTACCTCACCAACAAGCTAATCCCATCTGGGCACATCCGGTGGCAAGAGGCCCGAAGGTCCCCCTCTTTGGTCTTGCGACGTTATGCGGTATTAGCTACCGTTTCCAGTAGTTATCCCCCTCCACCGGGCAGTTTCCCAGACATTACTCACCCGTCCGCCACTCGTCAGCGAAGCAGCAAGCTGCTTCCTGTTACCGTTCGACTTGCATGTGTTAGGCCTGCCGCCAGCGTTCAATCTGAGCCATGATCAAACTCTTCAATTTAAGTTTGATGCTCGTGAATTAAACTTCGTAATGAATTACGTGTTCACTCTTCGAGACTTGGTATTCATTTTTCGTCTTTCGACGTCAAGAATCCATGTCACTTTGAGTGCCCACACAGATTGTCTGATAAATTGTTAAAGAGCAGTGCCGCTTCGCTTTTTCTCAGCGGCGCGGGGTGTGCATAATACGCTTTCCCGCCTCAGAGTCAAGCATTTATTTTTTGCTTTTCTCCGTGAGGTTCCTCTCAGAACCCCGCTGACCCGGCGGCCTGTGTGCCGTTGTTCCGTGTCAGTGGTGGCGCATTATAGGGAGTTATTCCGGGCTGACAAGAGGAAATTTTAAATAATTTTCTGAGTGTTTCTTTTTTCACCAATCCGGGCGTTAAGCTGCCATAAAATAAGCGATTTGCTGTTTTTGCGGCCGCATTCATCCTTCCCGGTGGCATACTAATAAGTAATAAAAAGAGAAAGGACAACAAGTAATGCCTTTAAACGCACAACAATTGGCTGCACAGAAAAACATTTCCTGGGTGCTGGCGGAAAAGCTGGCGCAACGGATCTTAAAAGGTGAGTATGCCCCCGGCGACATCCTTCCCGGCGAGATTGAACTGGGCGACCAGTTTGGCGTCAGTCGCACTGCGGTCAGGGAAGCGGTCAAAACGTTAACCGCTAAAGGGATGGTGCTCCCTCGCCCTCGCATTGGAACCCGGGTAATGCCCCAGGCTAACTGGAACTTCCTCGACCAGGAGCTTCTCAACTGGTGGATGACAGAGGAAAACTTCCAGCAGGTAATCGACCATTTTCTGGTAATGCGCATCAGCCTGGAGCCGCAGGCCTGCTCGCTCGCGGCGACGATTGGCACGGCGGAACAGAAAGCGCACCTCAACACCTTAATGGAAGAGATGGTCGCGCTGAAAAAGAACTTTAAACGCGAGCGCTGGATTGAGGTCGATATGGCCTGGCATGAGCATATTTATAAGATGAGCGCGAATCCGTTCTTAACCTCTTTCGCCTCGCTGTTTCATTCCGTTTATCACACCTATTTCAATTCAATTACCTATAACACCGTTGTGAAGCTGGATCTGCACCAGGCGATAGTAGACGCCATTGCGCAAAGCGACGGTGACGCCGCCTTCAAAGCCTGCCAGGCTTTACTTATCGCCCCGAATGAGCGTCCGGATAATTAATGGGATTGTGAATGACCAGTAAAAAAGCACGCAGTATGGCCGGGTTGCCGTGGATAGCGGCAATGGCCTTTTTCATGCAGGCACTGGACGCCACTATTCTGAATACCGCTTTACCCGCTATCGCGCAGAGTCTTAACCGTTCACCGCTGGCCATGCAGTCCGCCATTATCAGTTACACCCTGACGGTGGCGATGCTGATCCCGGTAAGCGGATGGCTGGCGGATCGCTTCGGTACGCGCCGCATATTTATGCTTGCCGTCACGCTGTTCACCCTTGGCTCGCTCGCCTGCGCGCTTTCCGGTTCGCTGCCTGAACTGGTTATTTTTCGCATCGTACAGGGAATCGGCGGCGCGATGATGATGCCGGTCGCACGCCTGGCGCTTTTACGGGCTTACCCGCGAAGCGAACTGTTACCGGTACTGAACTTTGTCACGATGCCCGGTTTAGTCGGGCCGATTCTGGGACCAGTGCTGGGCGGCGTGCTGGTTACCTGGGCCAGCTGGCACTGGATTTTCCTGATAAATATACCCATCGGCGTCGCAGGCATTTTGTACGCGCGCAAATATATGCCGAACTTCACCACGCCGCGCCGCAAATTTGATATGTCCGGCTTTTTTCTCTTTGGCCTGAGCCTGGTGCTCTTTTCCAGCGGAATGGAGCTGTTTGGCGAGAGGATTGTCGCCACCTGGATTGCGCTGGCGATTATCGTGCTCAGCATTGTTCTGCTACTGGCTTACATTCGCCACGCCCGTCGCCATCCCACTCCGCTGATTTCGCTGTCGCTATTTAAAACCCGCACCTTCTCTGTTGGTATTGCCGGTAATCTGGCGACGCGGCTGGGCACAGGATGCGTCCCGTTCCTGATGCCGCTGATGATCCAGGTAGGATTTGGATACCCGGCGCTGATTGCCGGCTGCATGATGGCGCCTACCGCGCTGGGCTCAATACTGGCGAAATCAATGGTGACCCAGGTTCTGCGCAGCCTGGGCTACAGGAGAACGCTGGTAGGAATTACGATTTTCATCGGCCTGATGATTGCGCAGTTCGCTTTGCAGTCTCCTGCAATGCCCATCTGGATGCTGATCCTGCCGCTGTTTATTCTGGGGATGGCGATGTCGACGCAGTTTACGGCGATGAATACGATTACGCTTGCCGACCTGAATGACGACAACGCCAGCAGCGGCAACAGCGTGCTGGCCGTAACGCAGCAGCTCTCTATTAGCCTGGGCGTTGCCGTCAGCGCGGCGGTATTACGCATTTACGAAGGCGTTGCGGGAACCAGCACCGTGGAACAGTTCCACTACACCTTTATTACTATGGGCGCGATCACGATCGTATCCGCGCTAATGTTCATGCTGTTGAGGGCGAAAGATGGCCGCAACCTGATCAAAGACCGGCACAAGCCTAAACCGACCCCCGCGCCATCAGAACAGGAGTAAGCTGCAGACGCTGCTGCTGTAAATCGGGCTGCGCCATGCGATGGATCAGCACATCAATGGCCAGCTCGCCCAGTTCATCTTTCGGCTGATGAATAGTGGTCAGCGGCGGCGTCATGTAACGCGCCAGTTCGATATCATCGTAGCCAATCACCGCCATGTCCTGCGGGATGCGCAGTCCGGCCTGGTATAACGCCTGATAAGCGCCGACCGCCATCGCATCGTTGCCGGTAAAAACCGCATGAGGGCGCTGCGGATGCGCGAGCAGTCGATGCATGGCGTCAAACCCGCCGCCAAACTCAAAATCGCCCATAATTTCATATCCCGCAGGGATGACCAGTCCGGCACGTTTCATGGCGGCGCGGTAACCCTCGACACGCAACCGCGCCGGGGTTTTGTCCAGCGGACCGGTGATACAGGCGATGCGGGTAAATCCTTTATCGATCAGATACTGAGTGGCTAAGTCGCCGCCGAGCAAGGAGTTATCCTGAATCAGATCGCTGTCGCCTTCGCCATCGAAAGGCGACCAGTCCATCATCACGGTGGGAATGGACGGATAACGCTGCATAATTTCACGCGACGGCTGATGCGTTTCGGTACAGAGCAGCAGTAAACCGTCTACCCGCTTTTGCATCAGCGTCTCCAGGTTGCGGTTCATGCGCTGCTCATCGCCTTCGGTGTTGCATAACACCAGGCTGTAGCCGCGCTCGAAGCAGCTACGCTCTACGCCGCGCACCAGTTCGGAGTAAAAAGGGTTAGTACTGGCGGTAATCAGCATACCAATGGTGCGCGTCTGATTAAGCTTCAGGCTGCGCGCCAAGGCAGAAGGAGCATAGTTTAACGCTTTGATCGCCGCGTCGACTTTTTCGGTAATCGCTTCGCTGACAAAGCGATCCTTATTAATGACGTGCGAAACGGTAGATGTGGAAACGCCCGCCAGGCGGGCAACATCCTTCATGGTAGCCAAACGTTACCTCTGCTGACCTAAAAACGCCTCGATCTCTTCACGCCACGGCACAGAAGGCTGAGCACCTTTACGGGTAACAGCGATAGCCGCGGCAGCATGGGCGAAACGAATCGCATCAGGCAGCGGCATATCTTCCAGCAGCCCGGTAATCAGCGCGCCGTTAAAGGTATCTCCCGCTGCGATGGTATCGACAGCCTCGACCTTAAAGCCAGGTACGCGACGTCCTTCACCTTTCACGCTGGCCCAGACGCCCCGGCTACCCAGGGTGATCAGCACCGTATCGATGCCTTTATCATGCAACGCCTGCGCGGCTTTCACGGCGTCATCGTCATTTTCCACGCGGACCCCGGTCAGCTTTTCCGCTTCCGTTTCATTAGGGGTAATGATATCCACCAGCGCCAGCAGCTCGTCAGAAAGCGCCCGCGCCGGCGCCGGATTCAGCACCACGCGCGTGTTATTTTGCCGGGCGATTTTCGCCGCGGCGAGTACGCTTTCGATCGGCGACTCCAGCTGCATCAGCAGTGCGGAAGCCTGAGCGATGCGTTCACGCTGCGCGTCAACTAACGCCGGGGAAAGCGCGGCGTTTGCCCCGGCATGAATGCCGATAACGTTCTCACCTGCGCCGTTCACAAAAATGAGCGCCACGCCGGTGGCTTCACCCGCAATAACGCTGACGGGTGCAACATCGATATTGTCGCTCGTCAGCTGTTGACGAATATTGTTTCCGATGGCGTCATCACCCGTACAGGCAATAAACGCAATGTTTGCCCCGCTGCGTCCCGCAGCCACTGCCTGATTCGCGCCTTTACCACCAAAAGCGACCTGATAGTGATTACCGGTGACGGTTTCACCGGGTGCAGGAAATGTCTCGAGATTAAGGATATGGTCGGCGTTGATACTGCCGAGAACGACAAGTTTGCCTGCGGTTTTCATGTTCGGGGTGTCCATCAGAGAGCGCCACCGGTATGACCCGGTGGCGTATGCCACACTTTACTTTTCTTTATTTGATGTCCCTCAGGCAACGCGCGGTTGCCTGAATCGCATTTTACTGCTTGATGACCAGCTTCAGATCAACCGGATATTTGGCCTGAACTTTTTCGCCTTTCAGCACCTTATCCGCCGTCTCAACGCCTTTGGCGCCGATCTGGTCAGGTAACTGCGCGATGGTCGCTGCCAGTTTGCCATCATTTACCGCTTTTTCGCCATCCGGCGTGCCGTCAAATCCGACAACCATCACATCAGATTTACCGGCGGTTTGCAGCGCACGTAGCGCGCCCAGCGCCATTTCGTCGTTCTGCGCAAACACCGCCTGTACGTCCGGATGCGCGGTCAGCAGGTTCTGCATTACGTTCAATCCTTTGGTGCGGTCGAAGTCAGCTGGCTGGCTGGCCAATACATTGAATTTATGCGCGGCAACCGCCTGCTGGAAACCTTCGCCACGTTCACGCGCCGCGGACGTTCCGGCAATCCCCTGCAGTTCGATTACTTTCGCGCCAACGCTGGCTTTCTTCGCGATGTAGTCACCGGCAATTTTGCCGCCCAGCACGTTATCGGAGGCGATATGGCTCACGACCTCGCCTTTGGTTGCCTGACGGTCAAGGGTAATCACCGGGATATTCGCCTGGTTAGCCATCTTCACGGCGTTACCCACCGCGTCGGAATCAGTCGGATTGATCAGCAGAATTTTGGTGCCGCGTACCGTTAAATCCTGAACGTTAGCCAGCTCTTTCGCCGGGTTGTTCTGGGAATCCAGCACCACCAGGTTGTAACCCAGCTTATCAGCTTCTTTCTGCGCCCCATCTTTCAGGGAAACAAAGAACGGGTTATTGAGCGTGGAGACCACCAGCGCAATGGTATCTTTTGCCATCGCGTTCGCGCTTACGGTGGCGCTTAGCGCAACGGCAGAAACCAGGGTAGCCAGTTTTTTCATGTTCATATTTAAGATGTCCTGTAATCGTTGTTACTGTTTTTTGTTGTCTACCAGTACCGCCAGCAATATCACCACCGCTTTGACGATCATCTGGTAATAGGAGGATACACCTAACAAATTCAATCCATTATTCAGGAAACCAAGAATTAATGCGCCGATCAAGGTCCCGACAATACGTCCCTTACCGCCCGCCAGGCTGGTGCCGCCAAGCACGACGGCCGCGATGGCATCCAGTTCATAACCGGTCCCGGCAGTGGGCTGCGCGGAGGAAAGACGCGCCACCTCAATAATGCCCGCCAGCGACGCCAGCAAACCGCAGAGTGAATAAACAATGACTTTGATTTTACTGACGCTGATGCCGGACAGACGGGTTGCCGCTTCGTTGCCGCCCAGAGCATAAATATAGCGGCCCAGGCGGGTATGGTGCAGCATGTACCACGCCGCCAGGAAGACAATGCCCATAATCCACACCGGCGTTGGCACGCCCAGCGGTCGGCCAATACCAAACCAGCCAAACAGATCGGCATTATCAGTAAAGCCGGTGTTTATCGGGCTGCCGTTGGTGTAGACCATCGTCACGCCGCGCAGCAACAGCATCATCACCAGCGTGGCGATAAACGCCTGCACCCGTCCTTTCGCCACGATAACCCCTGTCACCGCTCCCACCGCGGCGCCCAGCGCCAGCGCGGCTGCCACCGCCACCAGCGCGTTAACTTCAATTCCGACAATTGAAGCGGCAACCGCACCGGTGAGCGCCAGCAGGGAACCGACGGACAGATCGATCCCCGAAGTCAGAATAACCAGCGTCATTCCGACCGCCATGATGGCGTTCACCGATGTCTGTTGAAGAATATTGAACAGGTTATTGACGGTAAAAAAGTTAGGACTCAACGTCGAAACAATCGCGATCAGCACCAGCAGGGCGATAAGCGACTTCTGCTCCATCAGCCACGCTTTGGTGAAATAACGGCGACCAGAAACAGCCTGGGTAGTCATCTTTTTTACTCCTGATTCACGCGATTAAGCTTGCCGACAGCGGCAGCCATCAGAACTTCCTGGGTGGCCTGCTCGCGAGTGAACTCACCGCCGAGATGCCCTTCATGCATGACGATAATGCGATCGCTCATGCCTAATACTTCTGGCATCTCAGAAGAGACCAGAATGATGCTCAGGCCGTCGGCCTTAAACTGGTTGATAAGCTGATAAATTTCTTTTTTCGCCCCGACGTCCACGCCGCGCGTCGGCTCATCAAGGATCAGCACTTCAGGACGGGTCATCAGACCGCGGGCAATCGCCACTTTCTGCTGATTACCGCCGGAAAGCAGGCCAATCGCCTGTTCCATCGACGGCGTTTTCACATTGAACAAGCGGATAAAATCGCTCACCGCCTGCTGTTCATCTTTATGTCTTAGTCCACCACCGGCACGGCTGAAATAGCGCAGGGCGGTCAGCGACATATTCTCTTTTACCGACATACCAAGCACTAAGCCGTCGCGCTTGCGGTCTTCGGAGATATAAACAATTCCGTTCGCCAGGCCGTCCTGCGGCGAACGGGTGACCACCTCGCGTCCGTCGAGGGTCACGTGGCCGCTGGTGCGCGGCAGGGCGCCATACAGCACTTTCATCAGTTCGGTTCGCCCGGCGCCCATCAGGCCGGAAACGCCGAGGATCTCCCCTTTACGCAACGTAAAGGAGACATGATTAACGCCCGGTCCGCACAGGTTATCGACCTTCAGACGAACCTCGCCTGGCGCTTTATCCAGCCGTGGATATTGATCTTCCAGCTTACGCCCCACCATCATTTCAATCAGTGAATCTTCGGTCAGCGAGGCGACTTCACGTTCGGCAATAAACTGCCCGTCACGGAAGACGGTCACATCGTCGCAGATCTCGAAAATCTCTTTCATGCGGTGAGAGATATAGACAATGCCGCGCCCCTGCGATTTCAGTTCGCGAATGACGCGGAACAGGGATTCGGTTTCAGTATCGGTAAGCGCGTCGGTCGGCTCATCCATAATGATGACTTTTGATTCGAAGCTCAGCACCTTGGCGATTTCCACCATCTGCTGATCGCCTATCGACAGATCGCCCAGCAGGCGGTCGCTCTTAAAGCGCAGGTTGAGCTTCGCTAACAGCAGGTCCGCTTCGGCATACATTTTTTTCCAGTCGATTTTGCCAAAGCGGTTCACAAACTCGCGGCCAAGGAAGATATTTTCCGCAATGGTGAGCTGCGGGATCAGGTTCAGTTCCTGGTGGATGATGCCGATCCCGGCTTCCTGAGATGATTTTGGTCCGTTAAAGGTAGTCTCTTTTCCCAGCCACAACAGCGACCCGGCATCGCGGGTATAGATGCCGGTCAGCACTTTCATCATGGTGGATTTACCGGCGCCGTTTTCACCCACCAGCGCCATCACGCGGCCTGCATAAACGTTGAGCGCGGCGCCGGAGAGCGCCTTCACGCCGGGGAACGACTTATCGATGCCTTTGAGTTGCAGTAATGCGTCCATGATGGCCTCAGAAGGTGACGCCGGCACAGAGAATGATATTCGCATACGGGGAACACTCCCCGCTGCGAATTACCGCCTGACTGTCTGCGGTCTGTTGCTTAAATTGTTCGTGCGTGGTGTAACGAATGTCTATGGTATTTCCCTGGCGTTGTTGCAGTTGCTCAATAAAGCTGAGCAACGTTTCGTGGAGTTGCGGATTATGTTGTTTTATTTCCGCCGCAAGAATGGCCGCCTCGACCTGCATTTCACGCGTCACCACCTCCAGTACCTGCATGAACGACGGTACGCCCTGGGTTAACGCCATATCAATACGCGCTGTGCCGTTGGGGATGGGAAGCCCTGCGTCACACACCACCAGCGTATCGGTATGCCCCAGACGGGAGATGACCGATGAGATCTCAGAGTTGAGTACTGCGCCTTTCTTCATTTTTCTGCTCCACCAGCGAAACGTTTCGCTGGCGTCAGTTTAATCTTAAGAGCGCTCAGAAAACCACCATGACGTAGCAGATTTGTGATCGTCGTCGAAACGTTTCGCTAAATGAAATGGAGACTGAAGAAGGTGCCCGGCGGCGCTTCGCTTGCGCGGGCCTACGGGTGTGGTAGGCCGGGTAAGCGTAGCGCCACCCGGCATGTTGAAAGGTTAAATCTCGACCTGAGTACCCAACTCGATGACGCGGTTAGGCGGGATCTCAAACTGGTCCGGCGCGCGCAGCGCGTTACGCTGGAGAATAAGATACAGCTTGCCGCGCAGGCGCAGATACCACGGGCGCTTGCCGATAATTAACGACTCATGCGACATAAAGAAAGACGTCTCCATCATCCGGCAGCTCAGTCCTTCCAGACCGCAGCGATGGAATACCTCTTCCACATTCGGCGTTTCCCGCCAGCCGTAGCTGGCGACAACGCGCCAGAAGGTCGGCGAGAGTTGTTCAATCTGCACGCGGCGAACGTTGTGCACATAGGGCGCATCTTCCGTCCGCAAAGTCAGCAGGATCACCCGCTCATGCAGCACCTTGTTATGCTTCAGGTTGTGCATCAGGGCAAACGGAATGACGTTCAGCGCGCGGGACATATACACGGCGGTGCCCGGCACCCGCACCGGCGGTGATTTTTCCAGCGAGGCGATCATCGCTTCCAGCGAATTACCGTGCTCATGCATACGGCGCAGCAGACGGAAGCGCTCGCTTTTCCAAGTGGTCATGATGGTGAACATTAGCAGACCCAGCGACAGCGGTAGCCAGCCGCCGGACAACAGCTTGTCGAGGTTGGCGGAAAACAACGGAACATCGATGCACAGGAAAGCCACCAGAATCAGCGCCACGAAGTACTTATTCCAGTGCCAGTTTTTACGCGCCACGGTAGTGGAAAGAATGGTGGTCAGCACCATCGTACCGGTGACGGCAATCCCATACGCCGCCGCCAGGTTGCTGGAGTGCTCGAAGCTGACGATAACAATCACCACGGCGATATAGAGCATCCAGTTGACGAACGGAATATAGATCTGCCCGGACTCCATTTCGGAGGTGTGAATAATACGCATCGGCGACAGATACCCCAGGCGAACCGCCTGACGGGTCAGCGAAAAGACGCCGGAGATGACCGCCTGCGAAGCGATAACCGTCGCCAGCGCGGCGAGGATCAGCAGCGGAATCAGCGCCCAGTCAGGCGCCAGCAGGAAGAACGGGTTTTTGATCGCTTCCGGTTGCTTTAACAGCAGCGCCCCCTGACCAAAGTAGTTCAGCACCAGCGACGGCAGCACGACAGAGAACCATGCCAGACGGATCGGGAACTTACCGAAGTGCCCCATATCGGCATACAGCGCTTCAACGCCGGTGATCGAGAGCACCACCGCGCCAAGCGCAATAAACGAAACGGTTTTATATTCGAGGAAGAAATGTATCGCCCACATCGGGTTTAAGGCGTGGAGAACTTCCGGGTTGCCAATAATGCTGCGCACGCCCAGCACCGCCAGCACCAGAAACCAGGTCAGCATGATCGGCGCAAACAGCTTGCCCACCATCCCCGTACCGTGCTTCTGAATCATAAACAGCAGCGTCAGAACGACAATCGACAGCGGAACAATCCAGGTATCCAGCTGCGGCGCGACGATCTCCAGACCCTCTATCGCCGACATGACCGAAATCGCCGGGGTGATCACCACCTCGCCATAAAAGAAGCTGCCGCCAATCAGCCCCATAATCACCAGCATGGAGGTTGTACGCGCGGAGGTATTCCGCCCGGCCAGCGACATCAGCGTCAAAATGCCCCCCTCACCGGCGTTATCCGCCCGCATGACGAAGGTCAGGTACTTGATGGAAACCACCAGGATCAGCAGCCAGAAAATCAGCGACAGAAAGCCAAAAACAGCATCGCGTTCAACGCCAAAGCCAAACTGACCGGACAAACATTCACGAAGAGTATAGAGTGGGCTGGTGCCAATATCACCGTAGACAACCCCGATCGCCGCGAGGGTAATCGCAGACAATGATTGCTTATTATGAGTGCTCATAGACTAGTCTTTCATATATAAAGAAATGTGTACCTGGTCCCCTGGCCCACAAAAAAGCGCACAGTATGCACGATTAATCGCAAAATCGTACCCCTAAATAAGACCAGATTAACCTGGCTCAAAGAAAAAGAAACCGCCTGCCAAACCAGTTCAGCCTCTGATACGTTACGTCTATACTCGCTGATAACGCTGTCCATTTCACGAAGGATGCCACTCTATTATGGCTCACCCACATTTAATAGCGGAAAGAATTTCGCGCCTGAGCAGCGCGCTGGAAAAGGGGTTATTCGAGCGCAGCCATGCCATTCGTTTATGCCTGCTGGCGGCCCTGAGCGGCGAGAGCGTTTTCTTACTGGGCCCGCCAGGGATAGCTAAAAGCCTGATCGCCCGCCGCCTGAAATATGCTTTCCGGAATGCGCGCGCTTTCGAATATTTAATGACCCGTTTTTCCACGCCGGAGGAGGTATTCGGCCCGCTTTCGATTCAGGCGCTGAAAGACGAAGGGCGTTATGAGCGTTTAACCACCGGCTATCTTCCGGAAGCCGAAATAGTCTTTCTTGATGAGATCTGGAAGGCAGGTCCGGCCATCCTGAATACCCTGCTGACCGCCATCAATGAGCGCCACTTTCGAAACGGGGCGCATGAAGTAAAAATCCCGATGCGTCTGCTGGTGGCGGCATCCAACGAACTGCCGGAAGCGGACAGCAGTCTGGAGGCGCTGTACGACCGTATGCTTATCCGCCTGTGGCTGGATAAGGTTCAGGATAAGGCGAATTTCCGCGCGATGCTCACCAGCCAGCAGGATGAAAATGAACTCCCCGTCGCCGCCTCGCTACAGGTCAGCGATGACGAATATGTCCAGTGGCAGAAGGACATTGGCGCGATATTGCTGCCCGATCACGTATTTGAACTGATTTTTACCCTGCGCCAGCAGCTGGAAAATTTGCCCAACGCCCCCTATGTTTCCGACCGGCGCTGGAAAAAAGCCATTCGTCTGTTACAGGCCAGCGCCTTCTTTAGCGGCCGCGAAGCGGTAGCGCCTGTCGATCTCATCCTGCTGAAAGATTGCCTGTGGCACGACGCCCAGAGCCTGAACCTGATGCAACAGCAGCTGGAAATATTGATGACCGGACACGCCTGGCAGCAGCAGGCGATGCTGACGCGCCTCGGCGGCATCGTCCAGCGGCGCATCCAGCTCCAGCAGCAGCAAAGCGATAAAACCGCCCTGACGGTAACTCGTCAGGGCGGCATGTTCAGCCGTCGACCGCATTATGATTTACCGCCAGAAATCACGACCTCCACGGTAACGCTGCTGCTGCAAAAACCGTTGCGGCTTCATGATATGGAAGTCATTCATATCACCTTCGATCGCAGCGCGCTGGCGCAGTGGCTGGCGAAAGGCGGCGAGATCCGCGGCAAACTCAACGGGATCGGTTTTGCCCAGACGCTGAATATGGAAGTCGACAGCGCCCAGCACCTGGTGGTGCGCGACGTCAGCTTACAAGGCACCCGCCTGGCGCTTCCCGGCGCATCTGAAGAAGCCATGCCGGGCGAGATAAAACAGCAGCTCGATGAACTGGAAAACGACTGGCATCAGCAGCATACCCGCTTCAGCGAGCAGCAAAAATGCCTGTTTATCCACAGCGACTGGCTGGGACGTATTGAAGCGAGCTTACAGGACGTTGGCGAGCAGATCCGTCAGGCGAAACAATGCTGACGCTGGATACGCTGAATGTGATGTTAGCCGTCAGCGAAGAGGGGATGATCGAAGAGATGATCCTCGCGCTGCTGGCCTCGCCGCAGCTGGCGGTGTTTTTTGAAAAATTCCCGCGCCTGAAAGCGGCGATTACCGACGATCTCCCCCGCTGGCGCGAAGCCTTACGCAGTCGGCTGAAAGATGCGCGCGTACCGCCGGAACTCACCGAAGAGGTGTTGTGCTATCAGCAGAGCCAGCTACTCTCTGGCGCGCAGTTTATTGTCCAGCTCCCGCAGATCCTCGCCCTGCTGCACCGTCTGCATTCGCCTTATGCCGCGCAGGCGCAGCAGCTGGTGGACAGCAACGCGGTGATAACGCCCGCGCTGCATACCCTTTTTCTCCAGCGCTGGCGTTTAAGCCTGGTGGTGCAGGCGACCACGCTCAACCAGCAATTGCTTGAAGAAGAGCGCGAACAGTTGCTCAGCGAAGTCCAGGAAAGAATGACCCTCAGCGGACAGCTCGATCCGGTACTGGCGGAAAATGACAACGCCGCGGGCCGCCTGTGGGATATGAGCGCCGGGCAGCTCAGACGCGGTGATTATCAGCTGATCGTCAAATATGGCGATTTTCTCGCAGAGCAGCCTGAGTTGAAACAGCTGGCGGAACAGCTGGGACGTTCGCGGGAAGCCAGGTCCGTTCCACGCAAAGACGCGCCGATGGAAACCTTCCGCACGCTGGTGCGCGAACCGGCAACGGTGCCCGAGCAGGTCGACGGCATTCAGCAAAGCGACGACATTCTGCGCCTGTTGCCGCCCGAACTGGCGACCCTCGGCATTAGCGAGCTGGAATATGAATTCTATCGCCGACTGGTGGAAAAACAGCTGCTCACTTACCGTCTGCACGGCGAAGCGTGGCGTGAAAAAGTCACCGAACGTCCGGTGACGCATCAGGATTTCGACGAACAGCCGCGCGGACCGTTTATCGTCTGCGTGGACACCTCCGGTTCGATGGGCGGCTTCAACGAACAGTGCGCAAAGGCTTTTTGCCTGGCGTTGATGCGCATCGCCCTCGCCGATAACCGTCGCTGCTTTATTATGCTGTTTTCCAGCGAGGTGGTGCGCTACGAGCTTACCGGACCGGAAGGTCTTGAGCAGGCGATTCGCTTTTTAAGTCAGCGTTTTCGCGGCGGTACGGATATCGCCAGCTGTTTTCGCGCCATTATCGAACGGATGCAGGGACGGGAGTGGTTTGATGCCGATGCGGTGGTTATTTCAGATTTTATCGCCCAGCGTTTGCCCGACGATGTGGTCAGTAAGGTCAGCGAGCTACAGCGCGCCCATCAGCACCGTTTTCATGCGGTAGCGATGTCGGCACACGGCAAACCCGGCATCATGCGCATTTTCGATCATATCTGGCGCTTTGATACCGGGATGCGAAGCCGCCTGCTGCGACGCTGGCGGCGATAAGAAAATTACAGCAGAGACGGAACGTTTTCACGCACCTGCGCAGGCCACACGCCGCACTGCACCTGTCCGATGTGCGGCAGTTGCAGCAGCAGCATGGTCAGGCGGGACTGGCCGATACCGCCGCCGATGGTCTGCGGCATTTCACCGCGCAGCAGCGCCTGGTGCCATTCCAGGCTCAGACGGTCTTCATCACCGGTGAGCTGAAGCTGACGTTTCAGCGCCTCAGCATCAACGCGGATACCCATTGAGGAGATCTCGAAAGCGTCTTCCAGTACCGGGTTCCACACCAGAATATCGCCGTTCAGCCCGGCATAGCCCAGTTCAGAGGCGGAGCTCCAGTCATCATAATCCGGGGCGCGAACGTCATGACGGTGTCCGTCGCTGAGCTTACCGCCGATACCAATCAGGAATACCGCGCCCAGCTCTTTCGCAATGGCGCGCTCGCGGCCTTTAGCATCCAGATGCGGAAAACGCGTCAACAGATCCTGACTGTGAACAAAGTGGATCTCATCCGGCAGGAACGGCGCCAGACCAAACTCTTTGCTGACCGCGGCTTCAGTCGCCTTAATTCCCGCCCAGATAGCCTCTACCGTGCTTTTCAGGGTGGAAAAATGACGTTCGCCGTCGCCCATCACGCGCTCCCAGTCCCACTGGTCAACGTAGACCGAGTGTAATGGAGAAAGCCGGTCTTCATCCGGACGCAGGGCTTTCATGTGCGTGTACAGCCCTTCACCCGCGCTGAAGTCATGCTGACCCAGAGTCTGACGTTTCCACTTCGCCAGTGAATGCACCACTTCGAACTGGGCGTCAGGCAGCGCTTTCACTTTTACCTGCACCGCTTTTTCACAGCCAGACAAGTTATCCTGCGTGCCATCGCCTACCCGGCTCAGAATCGGCGCCTGAACTTCAATCAGACCCAGACGCTCCTCAAGCTGACGAGAGAAGTGCGATTTCACGAAGCTAATTTGACGTTGTTTGGCGATATAAGCGGTTTTCATTGTAATTACTCCTGCGTCCTGTTGCCTATGATTAAGCAACAAAATGCGGGCACAATTCAATATTCAACAAATAAAAAGCCTGCATCAGTTTTAATTCTCTAAAATTTACCGCTAAAATAGTGTGAATCATTAATCTTCATAAGAAAAACCTATGGAAAATTATCAGATCGACAATCTGGACCGCGGCATTCTCGACGCCTTAATGGAAAATGCCCGCACCGCCTATGCCGAACTGGCGAAACAGTTTGGCGTCAGCCCCGGGACGATTCACGTGCGGGTAGAAAAGATGAAGCAGGCGGGGATCATCACCGGCGCCCGCATCGATGTCAGCCCCAAGCAGCTGGGCTATGACGTTGGCTGCTTTATCGGCATCATCCTGAAAAGCGCCAAAGATTACCCTTCCGCGCTGGCCAGGCTGGAAAGTCTTGCTGAAGTGACCGAGGCCTATTACACCACCGGCCACTACAGCATCTTTATAAAGGTAATGTGTAAGTCGATCGACGCGCTCCAGCACGTACTTATCAACAAGATCCAAACAATTGATGAAATTCAGTCCACCGAGACATTGATCGTCCTGCAGAACCCGATTATGCGTACCATCAAGCCATAGTCGGCTTTTTTAATCCCACATTTTTCCACAGGTAGATCCCAGCTCGCTCACAGCGTACAATAGCCGCCTCTTTATATGAGCGAGCGATCAATGGCAGATATTACTCTTATCAGCGGCAGCACCCTCGGCGGTGCGGAATACGTGGCGGAACATCTGGCTGAGAAGCTGGAAGAGGCCGGTTTTTCAACCGAAACCCTGCACGGTCCGCTGTCAGAAGAGCTATCTCCCTCCGGGATCTGGCTGGTGATCAGTTCCACCCACGGCGCGGGGGACATACCGGACAATCTGCTTCCTTTCTATGAAGAGCTTCAGGCGCAGAAGCCCGATCTGTCACAGGTCCGGTTTGGTGCGATTGGCATCGGCAGCCGTGAATATGACACCTTCTGCGGCGCGATCGAAAAGATAGAAGCGGAACTGAAGCGTGCAGGCGCGAAACAGATCGGCGAAACGCTTAAGATCAACATCCTTGAACACGATATTCCGGAAGATCCGGCGGAAGCCTGGCTGGGATCGTGGATTAATTTACTCAAATAAGTGTAAAGATCGTGCGATCGAGTGTGGATAACTCTGGTAAGAAGCTTGGATCAACCGGTAGTTATCCAAAGAATAACCGTTGTTCAGTTTTTGAGTTGTGCATAACCCCGCATTCTGATCCCAGCTTATACGGAGCAGGATCACCGATCATTCACAGCTAATGATCCTTACCAATGTATTGATCTTATTAGCAGGATCCGGCTTATCCACACCCTGTCGCGATCCTAATAAGAGATCACAATAGAACAGATCTCTAAATAAAAAGATCTTCTTTTTAATACCCAGGATCCCGGGTCTTTCTCCATCGACTAAAGTTGAGTAGAATCCACCGCCCGGGCTTCAATCCATTTTCATACCGCGTTATGCGAGGCAATAACCATGTTTTATCCGGATCCTTTTGACGTCATCATCATTGGCGGGGGTCATGCAGGCACTGAGGCCGCGATGGCCGCAGCGCGTATGGGTCAACAAACCCTGCTTTTGACACACAATATCGATACGCTGGGGCAGATGAGCTGCAACCCGGCGATTGGCGGTATTGGGAAGGGACATCTGGTAAAAGAAGTGGATGCGCTCGGCGGACTGATGGCGAAGGCGATCGACCAGGCGGGGATCCAGTTCAGGATACTAAACGCCAGCAAAGGTCCAGCTGTTCGCGCCACCCGCGCCCAGGCGGATCGCGTGCTGTATCGCCAGGCGGTCCGTACCGCGCTGGAAAATCAGCCGAACCTGATGATCTTCCAGCAGGCGGTGGAAGATCTGATTGTCGAGAACGATCGTGTCGTGGGCGCCGTCACTCAGATGGGGCTAAAGTTCCGCGCGAAAGCCGTTGTGCTTACCGTCGGGACCTTCCTTGACGGCAAAATTCATATTGGTCTGGATAACTACAGCGGCGGCCGCGCCGGCGATCCGCCCTCCATTCCTCTCTCCCGCCGTTTGCGTGAACTACCGCTGCGCGTAAGCCGCCTCAAAACCGGTACGCCGCCGCGTATTGACGCGCGCACTATCGATTTCAGCGTGCTGGCTCAGCAGCATGGCGACAACCCGATGCCGGTTTTCTCGTTTATGGGTAATGCGGCGCAGCACCCGCAGCAGGTGCCGTGCTATATCACCTACACGAACGAGAAAACCCATGACGTGATCCGTAATAACCTCGATCGCAGCCCGATGTACGCCGGGGTGATCGAAGGGATCGGCCCGCGTTACTGCCCGTCGATCGAAGACAAAGTGATGCGCTTTGCCGATCGTAACCAGCATCAGATCTTCCTCGAGCCGGAAGGGCTGACTTCCAACGAAATCTACCCGAACGGCATCTCCACCAGTCTGCCGTTTGACGTGCAGATGCAGATCGTCCGCTCAATGCAGGGCATGGAAAACGCGAAAATCGTGCGTCCGGGCTATGCCATTGAGTATGACTTCTTCGATCCGCGCGACCTGAAACCGACGCTGGAAAGCAAATTTATCCACGGCCTGTTCTTTGCCGGACAAATTAACGGCACCACAGGATACGAAGAGGCGGCCGCGCAGGGTCTGCTTGCCGGTCTGAATGCCGCACGCCTGTCTGCGGACAAAGAGGGTTGGGCGCCCGCGCGCTCCCAGGCCTATCTCGGCGTGCTGGTGGACGATCTCTGTACGCTGGGCACCAAAGAGCCGTACCGCATGTTTACCTCCCGCGCCGAATATCGCCTGATGCTGCGTGAAGATAACGCCGATCTGCGTCTGACTGAAATGGGGCGTGAGCTGGGGCTGGTGGATGATGAGCGCTGGGCGCGTTTCAACGAGAAGCTGGAGAATATCGAACGCGAACGCCAGCGGCTGAAATCGACGTGGATTACGCCGACGGCGGAAACTGCGGTGGAAGTCAACGCTCACCTTACCGCGCCGCTTTCCCGTGAAGCCAGCGGTGAAGATCTGCTGCGTCGCCCGGAAATGACCTATGCGCAGCTCACCGCGCTGTCGCCGTTTGCGCCTGCGCTTGCCGACGCTCAGGCCGCTGAACAGGTCGAAATTCAGGTGAAGTACGAAGGTTATATCGCCCGTCAGCAGGATGAGATCGAAAAACAACAGCGCAACGAGAATACGCTGTTGCCGGCAACGCTGGACTACCGCCAGGTTTCCGGACTGTCGAACGAAGTGATCGCCAAGCTCAACGATCATAAACCGGTTTCTATCGGCCAGGCTTCGCGTATCTCTGGGGTGACGCCTGCGGCGATCTCTATTCTGCTGGTATGGCTGAAAAAACAGGGAATGCTGCGCCGCAGCGCATAACGTTTTGAAATCCGCCCGGTGACGCGACGCTTACCGGGCCTGCAAACAGTTCTGGCGAAGAGCTTCGCCCGCCCGGCAAATTTCCGGGGCGGATAAGGCGAAGCCGCCCGCCGGCAAGGACAACGACAGGTAACCACCGTGCTCAATAAACTCTCTCGTCTGCTGGCTGATGCCGGCATTTCGCTTACCGATCACCAGAAAAATCAGCTGATTGCCTATGTCGATATGCTGCACAAATGGAACAAAGCCTACAACCTGACCTCGGTGCGCGACCCTGACGAAATGCTGGTGCGTCATATCCTGGACAGCATTGTTGTGGCGCCGCATTTACACGGCGAGCGCTTTATTGACGTCGGTACCGGACCGGGGCTGCCCGGGATTCCACTCTCTATCGTCCGTCCGGAATCGCATTTTACCCTGCTCGACAGCCTGGGTAAGCGGGTCCGCTTTTTACGTCAGGTCCAGCATGAGCTTGCGCTTAAAAACATTACGCCGGTACAGAGCCGCGTTGAAGCGTTTCCAGCCGAACCGCCGTTCGACGGCGTGATCAGCCGGGCATTCGCCTCGCTCAACGATATGGTGAACTGGTGTCATCATCTGCCCGGCGAGAACGGCTGTTTTTATGCGCTGAAAGGTCAGTTGCCTGAGGATGAGATTGCCGCGTTACCCCCGCAGTTTAGCGTCGGGGCGGTGTTCAAATTGCAGGTGCCGCAGCTGGAAGGCGAGCGTCATCTGGTAGTGATTAAGCCAAACAAAATTTAATTTTTATCAAAAAAGTTAGAGAAAAATCGCATTTTCGCTTGTTAACACATTGAGGCGTTCTGGTCGTTTAACCTCGTTACATTTAACGTCATGATCACTGGCTGTTATCAACGAAGCAACGTGGCTTTTTTTGTAAAGCGATGGATTAGTCATTCATGAAAATATCAGCCTGCTAAAAATGCAGCGAGCAAAGCAATCGTTGATGTTAAGTTTTTATTAAAAATGTCAATAGCTGGTTTTTGAAGTGTAAGCAGCCGTTTTTAAAACAGTGATTAATTTTCGGCTTAAATATCAGAAAGTTGAAATGGCGACATTTGCCAAGTCATAAAACAACGTCGGCGCGAATATGCTTAATGTGTGATCTGAAGCACGCTTTGTAGCCAGTGTTTATGCGGTATTTGCCGTTTTGCACGATCGTTCACAGTTTGGCGAAAAGTAATAAATGTGGGCTGGAGAAAAATATTTAAACATTTATTCACCTTTTGGCTACTTATTGTTTGAAATCACGGGGGCGCACCGTATAATTTGACCGCTTTTTGATGCTTGACTCTAAGCCTTAAAGAACGTTTTATACGACACGCGGCATACCTCGATGGGAGCAGGAGTGAAAAACGTGATGTCTGTGTCGCTCGTGAGTCGAAACGTTGCTCGTAAGCTTCTGTTCATTCAGTTTCTGGCGGTAGTGGCAAGTGGATTGCTGTTCAGCCTCAAAGACCCCTTCTGGGGCACTTCCGCAATCTGCGGAGGTATGGCAGTCTTTCTGCCTAATGTGTTGTTTATGATATTTGCCTGGCGTCACCAGGCGCATACGCCTGTCAGGGGCCGGGTGGCCTGGACGTTCGCCTTCGGCGAGGCCCTGAAGGTGTTGGCGATGCTCGTTTTGCTGGTGGTGGCGTTGGCGGTTTTGAAGGCGGTTTTTTTGCCGCTGATCGTTACGTGGGTTTTGGTGCTGGTGGTTCAGATACTGGCGCCGGCTGTAATTAACAACAAAGGGTAAAAGGCATCATGGCTTCAGAAAATATGACGCCGCAGGATTACATAGGGCACCACCTGAACAACCTTCAGCTGGACCTGCGTACATTCTCGCTGGTGGATCCGCATAACCCCCCAGCCACCTTCTGGACGCTCAATATTGACTCCATGTTCTTCTCGGTGGTGCTGGGTCTGTTGTTCCTGCTTATGTTCCGTAGCGTAGCCAAAAAGGCGACCAGCGGCGTACCAGGTAAATTTCAGACCGCGATTGAGCTGGTGATCGGCTTTGTAAATGGTAGCGTGAAAGACATGTACCATGGCAAAAGCAAGCTGATTGCGCCGCTGGCCCTGACGATCTTCGTCTGGGTGTTCCTGATGAACCTGATGGACTTACTGCCTATCGACCTGCTGCCGTACATCGCGGAGCACTGGATCGGTCTGCCGGCACTGCGCGTGGTTCCGTCTGCTGACGTGAACATCACCCTGTCTATGGCGCTGGGCGTATTTATCCTCATTCTGTTCTACAGCATCAAAATGAAAGGCATCGGCGGCTTCACGAAAGAGTTGACGCTGCAGCCGTTCAATCACTGGGCATTCATCCCTGTCAACTTAATCCTTGAAGGGGTAAGTCTGCTGTCCAAACCGGTTTCTCTCGGTCTGCGACTGTTCGGCAACATGTATGCCGGTGAGCTGATTTTCATTCTGATTGCTGGTCTGTTGCCGTGGTGGTCACAGTGGATTCTGAATGTGCCGTGGGCCATTTTCCACATCCTGATTATTACGCTGCAAGCCTTCATCTTCATGGTTCTGACGATTGTCTATCTGTCGATGGCGTCTGAAGAGCATTAATTTACCAACACTACTACGTTTTAACTGAAACAAACTGGAGACTGTCATGGAAAACCTGAATATGGATCTGCTGTACATGGCTGCCGCTGTGATGATGGGTCTGGCGGCAATCGGTGCTGCGATCGGTATCGGCATCCTCGGGGGTAAATTCCTGGAAGGCGCAGCGCGTCAACCTGATCTGATTCCTCTGCTGCGTACTCAGTTCTTTATCGTTATGGGTCTGGTGGATGCTATCCCGATGATCGCTGTAGGTCTGGGTCTGTACGTGATGTTCGCTGTCGCGTAGTAAGCGTTGCTTGAATTAAGAGCAATATCAGAACGTTAACTAAATAGAGGCATTGTGCTGTGAATCTTAACGCAACAATCCTCGGCCAGGCCATCGCGTTTGTCCTGTTCGTTCTGTTCTGCATGAAGTACGTATGGCCGCCGTTAATGGCTGCCATTGAGAAGCGTCAAAAAGAAATTGCTGACGGTCTTGCTTCTGCAGAACGAGCACACAAGGATCTTGACCTTGCAAAGGCCAGCGCGACCGACCAGCTGAAAAAAGCGAAGGCGGAAGCTCAGGTAATCATCGAGCAGGCGAACAAACGCCGTGCCCAGATCCTGGACGAAGCCAAAACTGAAGCAGAGCAGGAACGTACTAAAATCGTGGCCCAGGCGCAGGCGGAAATTGAAGCCGAGCGTAAACGTGCCCGTGAAGAGCTGCGTAAGCAAGTTGCTATCCTGGCTGTTGCTGGCGCCGAGAAGATCATCGAACGTTCCGTGGATGAAGCTGCTAACAGCGACATCGTGGATAAACTTGTCGCTGAACTGTAAGGAGGGAGGGGCTGATGTCTGAATTTGTTACGGTAGCTCGCCCCTACGCCAAAGCAGCTTTTGACTTTGCCGTCGAACACCAAAGTGTAGAGCGCTGGCAGGACATGCTGGCGTTTGCCGCCGAGGTAACGAAGAACGAACAAATGGCAGAGCTTCTCTCTGGCGCGCTGGCGCCGGAAACGCTCGCCGGGTCGTTTATCGCAGTATGCGGTGAGCAGCTGGACGAAAACGGTCAGAACCTGATTCGGGTAATGGCTGAGAATAACCGTCTGAACGCGCTCCCGGATGTTCTTGAGCAGTTCATTCACCTGCGTGCCGCAAGTGAGTCTATCTCTGAGGTAGAAGTCACTTCCGCGACCGCACTGAGTGAAGAACAGCTTGCGAAGATTAGCGCTGCGATGGAAAAACGTCTGTCACGCAAAGTTAAGCTGAATTGCAAAATCGATAAGTCTGTAATGGCAGGCGTTATCATCCGTGCGGGTGATATGGTCATTGATGGCAGCGTACGCGGCCGTCTTGAGCGCCTTGCAGACGTCTTGCAGTCTTAAGGGGACTGGAGCATGCAACTGAATTCCACCGAAATCAGCGAACTGATCAAGCAGCGCATTGCTCAGTTCAATGTTGTGAGTGAAGCTCACAACGAAGGTACTATTGTTTCTGTAAGTGACGGTGTTATCCGTATTCACGGCCTCGCCGATTGTATGCAGGGTGAAATGATCTCCCTGCCGGGTAACCGTTACGCTATCGCACTGAACCTGGAGCGCGACTCTGTGGGTGCGGTGGTAATGGGTCCGTACGCTGACCTCGCCGAAGGTATGAAGGTGAAATGTACGGGTCGTATCCTGGAAGTTCCGGTTGGCCGCGGCCTGCTGGGCCGTGTGGTTAACACCCTGGGCGCGCCAATCGACGGTAAAGGTCCGGTTGAGCACGACGGCTTCTCGGCTGTTGAAGCTATCGCGCCGGGCGTTATCGAACGTCAGTCCGTCGATCAGCCGGTACAGACCGGTTATAAATCCGTTGACGCCATGATCCCAATCGGTCGTGGTCAGCGTGAACTGATCATCGGCGACCGTCAGACAGGTAAAACCGCTCTGGCTATCGACGCCATCATCAACCAGCGCGATTCCGGCATTAAGTGCGTGTACGTCGCTATCGGTCAGAAAGCGTCCACCATCTCTAACGTGGTGCGTAAACTGGAAGAGCACGGCGCGCTGGCGAACACCATCGTTGTGGTGGCTACCGCGTCTGAATCTGCCGCGCTGCAATACCTGGCGCCGTATGCCGGTTGCGCAATGGGCGAATACTTCCGCGACCGCGGCGAAGATGCGCTGATCATTTATGATGACCTGTCTAAACAGGCTGTGGCCTATCGTCAGATCTCCCTGCTGCTCCGTCGTCCGCCTGGACGTGAAGCATTCCCGGGTGACGTATTCTACCTCCACTCCCGTCTGCTGGAGCGTGCTGCGCGTGTTAACGCCGAATACGTTGAAGCCTTCACTAAAGGTGAAGTGAAAGGGAAAACCGGTTCTCTGACCGCGCTGCCGATTATCGAAACGCAGGCTGGCGACGTTTCCGCGTTCGTTCCGACCAACGTTATTTCCATTACCGATGGTCAGATCTTCCTGGAAACCAACCTGTTCAACGCCGGTATTCGTCCTGCGGTTAACCCGGGTATCTCCGTATCCCGTGTAGGTGGCGCAGCGCAGACCAAGATCATGAAGAAACTGTCCGGCGGTATCCGTACCGCGCTGGCGCAGTATCGTGAACTGGCGGCGTTCTCCCAGTTCGCTTCCGATCTTGACGATGCAACCCGTAAACAGCTTGACCACGGTCAGAAAGTGACCGAACTGCTGAAACAGAAACAGTATGCGCCGATGTCCGTTGCGCAGCAGTCTCTGGTTCTGTTCGCGGCAGAGCGTGGTTATCTGGCGGATGTAGAACTGGCGAAAATCGGTAGCTTCGAAGCCGCTCTGCTGGCTTACGTCGACCGTGATCACGCTCCGTTGATGCAAGAGATCAACCAGTCCGGTGGCTATAACGACGAAATCGAAGGCAAGCTGAAAGGCATCCTCGATTCCTTCAAAGCAACCCAGTCCTGGTAACGTCTGGTGGCCTGCCTTAAGGCGGGCCGCAAGGCATTGAGGAGAAGCTCATGGCCGGCGCAAAAGAGATACGTAGTAAGATCGCAAGCGTCCAGAACACGCAAAAGATCACTAAAGCGATGGAGATGGTCGCCGCTTCCAAAATGCGTAAATCGCAGGATCGCATGGCGGCCAGCCGTCCTTATGCAGATACCATGCGCAAAGTGATTGGTCACCTTGCAAACGGTAATCTGGAATATAAGCACCCCTATCTGGAAGAACGCGACGTTAAGCGCGTGGGCTACCTGGTGGTGTCGACTGACCGTGGTCTGTGCGGCGGCTTGAACATTAACCTGTTCAAAAAACTGCTGGCGGATATGAAAGCATGGTCCGATAAAGGCGTTCAGTGCGACCTCGCAATGATCGGCTCTAAAGGCGTGTCTTTCTTTAATTCCGTTGGCGGCAACGTTGTCGCTCAGGTAACGGGCATGGGGGATAACCCTTCCCTGTCCGAACTGATCGGTCCGGTGAAAGTGATGTTGCAGGCCTATGACGAAGGCCGTCTGGACAAGCTTTACATTGTCAGCAACAAATTTATTAACACCATGTCTCAGGTTCCGACCATCACTCAGCTGCTGCCGTTACCGGCTTCAGAAGATGATGAACTGAAACGCAAAGCCTGGGATTACCTGTACGAACCAGACCCGAAAGCGCTGCTGGATACCCTCCTGCGTCGTTATGTGGAATCTCAGGTTTATCAGGGCGTGGTAGAAAACCTGGCCAGCGAGCAGGCCGCCCGTATGGTGGCGATGAAAGCCGCGACCGACAATGGCGGCAGCCTGATTAAAGAGCTGCAGTTGGTATACAACAAAGCTCGTCAGGCCAGCATTACTCAGGAACTCACCGAGATCGTCTCGGGGGCCGCCGCGGTTTAACCAGGTTATTTCGTAGAGGATTCAAGATGGCTACTGGAAAAATTGTCCAGGTAATCGGCGCCGTAGTTGACGTCGAGTTCCCTCAGGATGCCGTACCGCGCGTGTACGACGCCCTTGAGGTACAGAATGGTAATGAGCGTCTGGTGCTGGAAGTGCAGCAGCAGCTCGGCGGCGGTATCGTACGTACCATCGCTATGGGTTCTTCCGACGGTCTGCGTCGTGGTCTGGAAGTGAAAGACCTCGAACACCCGATCGAAGTCCCGGTAGGTAAAGCAACGCTGGGTCGTATCATGAACGTACTGGGCGAACCAGTAGACATGAAAGGCGACATCGGTGAAGAAGAACGCTGGGCTATCCACCGCGACGCGCCGTCCTATGAAGAGTTGTCTAACTCTCAGGAACTGCTGGAAACCGGCATCAAAGTTATCGACCTGATGTGTCCGTTCGCCAAGGGCGGTAAAGTCGGTCTGTTCGGTGGTGCAGGCGTAGGTAAAACCGTAAACATGATGGAGCTGATCCGTAACATCGCGATCGAGCACTCCGGTTACTCCGTGTTTGCGGGCGTGGGTGAACGTACTCGTGAGGGTAACGACTTCTACCACGAAATGACCGACTCCAACGTTATCGACAAAGTATCCCTGGTATACGGCCAGATGAACGAGCCGCCGGGAAACCGTCTGCGCGTGGCGCTGACCGGTCTGACCATGGCGGAAAAATTCCGTGACGAAGGTCGTGACGTTCTGCTGTTCGTCGACAACATCTACCGTTACACCCTGGCCGGTACGGAAGTATCCGCACTGCTGGGTCGTATGCCTTCCTCGGTAGGTTATCAGCCGACCCTGGCGGAGGAGATGGGCGTTCTGCAGGAACGTATTACCTCCACCAAAACCGGTTCTATCACCTCCGTACAGGCGGTATACGTACCGGCGGATGACCTGACTGACCCGTCTCCGGCAACCACCTTTGCGCACCTTGACGCTACCGTGGTACTGAGCCGTCAGATCGCCTCTCTGGGTATCTACCCGGCCGTTGACCCGCTGGACTCCACCAGCCGTCAGCTGGACCCGCTGGTGGTAGGTCAGGAACACTACGACACCGCGCGTGGCGTACAGTCTATCCTGCAGCGTTACCAGGAACTGAAAGACATCATCGCCATCCTCGGTATGGATGAACTGTCTGAAGAAGACAAACTGGTGGTAGCACGCGCGCGTAAGATTCAGCGCTTCCTGTCCCAGCCGTTCTTCGTAGCGGAAGTCTTTACCGGTTCTCCGGGTAAATACGTTGCGCTGAAAGACACCATCCGTGGCTTTAAAGGCATCATGGAAGGCGAATACGATCACCTGCCGGAGCAGGCGTTCTATATGGTCGGTTCCATCGACGAAGCCGTGGAAAAAGCCAAAAAACTTTAACGCCTTAATCGGAGGGTGATATGGCAATGACTTACCACCTGGACGTCGTCAGCGCAGAGCAACAAATGTTCTCTGGTCTGGTCGAGAAAATCCAGGTAACGGGTAGTGAAGGTGAACTGGGTATTTACCCGGGACACGCGCCGCTGCTCACCGCCATTAAGCCTGGTATGATTCGCATCGTTAAACAGCACGGTCATGAAGAGTTTATCTATCTGTCCGGCGGCATTCTCGAAGTGCAGCCTGGCAGCGTGACCGTTCTGGCTGATACCGCGATTCGCGGACAGGATCTCGACGAAGCGCGAGCCCTGGAAGCGAAGCGTAAGGCTGAGGAGCATATTAAGAGCTCCCATGGTGACGTGGATTACGCTCAGGCGTCTGCGGAACTGGCCAAAGCGATCGCTAAACTGCGCGTTATCGAGTTGACCAAAAAAGCGATGTAACACCGGCTTGAAAGCATATAAACCAGCCTGATATAAGGCTGGTTTTTTTTCGCCTGTGATTTATGGCCCATGCGGCATCTTACTTCAAGACTCAAAAAAATAGCAAAAACATCGGCCTAACGCTTTAATCAGGGTATAGCGCGACTTTTCGCAAGACAAAAGCCGTGCTAATGGTCGAAAATGACGCTATCGCCGCTGGGGGAACCCCGGTATTGAGCGTTTTATCTTCTCCCCATTTCACGCTGAAAAAAATGTAGTATTTTCAAAGTGAAACGGTATAAATTCGTTCTCAAATTACAGTCAGGACGCGTATGTTGAACAAAGCTATGAGCGTCGTGATCCTTGCCGCTGGCAAGGGTACGCGTATGTATTCCGATCTTCCCAAAGTGCTGCACACCCTTGCCGGTAAGGCGATGGTTCAGCATGTCATTGATGCGGCGAATGAATTAGGCGCCTCTCAGATTCACCTGGTCTACGGCCACGGTGGCGAGCTGCTTAAAAGTACCCTCAAAAACGACAACCTTAACTGGGTGCTTCAGGCGGAACAGCTGGGAACCGGTCATGCGATGCAGCAGGCTGCGCCCTTCTTTGGCGATGACGAAGACATTTTAATGCTCTATGGCGACGTACCGCTGATCTCTGTGGAAACACTCCAGCGCCTGCGCGATGCCAGACCACAGGGCGGCATTGGCCTGTTAACCGTGGTGCTGGATGATCCAGCCGGCTACGGGCGGATCACGCGCGAAAACGGTAAGGTCACCGGCATTGTTGAACATAAAGACGCCAGCGATGAGCAGCGTCTGATTCAGGAGATCAACACAGGTATCCTGATTGCCAACGGCGCGGACATGAAGCGCTGGCTGGCGAAGCTGACCAATAACAACGCGCAGGGCGAATATTACATCACCGATATTATCGCGATGGCGCATCAGGAAGGTCGTGAAATCGCGGCTGTGCACCCGGCTCGCATCAGCGAAACGGACGGCGTGAATAACCGCCTGCAGCTTTCCCGTCTGGAGCGCGTTTATCAGTCCGAACAGGCGGAAAAACTGCTGCTGGCAGGCGTGATGCTGCGCGATCCTTCGCGTTTTGATCTGCGCGGCGCCCTCACCCACGGGCGGGATGTGGAAATTGATACTAACGTTATCATCGAAGGCAACGTTACGCTTGGCAACCGCGTCAAAATTGGCGCTGGCTGCGTGATTAAAAACAGCGTCATCGGCGACGACTGTGAAATCAGCCCGTACAGCGTGGTGGAAGATGCGCATCTGGAAGCGGCCTGCACCATCGGCCCGTTCGCCCGTCTGCGTCCGGGGGCGGAGCTGCTTGCAGGGGCGCACGTGGGTAACTTCGTTGAAATGAAAAAAGCGCGGCTGGGTAAAGGCTCGAAAGCGGGCCACCTGAGCTATCTTGGCGACGCGGAAATTGGCGACAACGTCAATATCGGCGCTGGCACCATTACCTGTAACTACGACGGCGCTAACAAGTTCAAAACCCTGATTGGCGACGACGTGTTTGTCGGGTCCGACACCCAGCTGGTGGCGCCGGTAAGCGTAGGGAAGGGCGCCACCATTGCCGCAGGCACCACCGTGACGCGCGATGTCGCCGATAATGAACTGGTATTAAGCCGCGTGCCGCAGGTCCATAAACAGGGCTGGCAGCGTCCGGTGAAGAAAAGGTAACGAATAAATCCGTTGTGATTTTGTAGGCCGGATAAGCGTCAGCGCCATCCGGCAGACACGGGATGAGGCGGTAAAAATATATCGCCCGCCCACCAGCAATACCCATAAAAATACCCCCACTCTCTACAAGGCTCGGGGCGCCCGGAAAAACGGGTTTTATCCAAAGGATTTCGCGTTGCGGCAAGCGGGAGCTTACATAAGTAAGTGACCGACCAGCACAGCCACGGCGTGAAAGACGAAGGATAAATACAGGTCGAAAGACAACGAGAGGCATAATGCCTGAATTCGGAATCAAAAATATGTGTGGAATTGTTGGCGCTATCGCGCAGCGTGATGTAGCTGAAATCCTTCTCGAAGGTTTACGTCGTCTGGAATACCGTGGTTATGACTCTGCCGGTCTGGCCGTGGTGGATGCGGAAGGTCATATGACCCGCCTGCGTCGACTGGGAAAAGTGCAGATGCTGGCCCAGGCCGCGGAAGAACATCCGCTGCATGGCGGAACCGGTATCGCGCATACCCGCTGGGCGACCCACGGCGAACCTTCAGAAGCAAACGCGCATCCGCATGTTTCTGAACACATTGTGGTGGTGCATAACGGCATCATCGAAAACCATGAACCGCTGCGCGAAGAGCTGAAAGCGCGCGGCTACACCTTCGTTTCTGAAACCGACACTGAAGTGATTGCTCACTTAGTGCACTGGGAGCTGGAGCAGGGCGGTACGCTGCGTGAAGCGGTACTGCGGGCGATCCCGCAGCTGCGCGGCGCATACGGCACGGTAATCATGGATACCCGCCAGCCGGATACGTTGCTGGCGGCGCGCTCAGGCAGCCCGCTGGTCATTGGCCTCGGCATGGGCGAAAACTTTATTGCTTCCGATCAGCTGGCGCTACTGCCGGTCACCCGTCGCTTTATCTTCCTTGAAGAAGGCGATATCGCGGAAGTGACGCGTCGTACGGTCTCTATCTTCGATAAATCCGGCGCGGAGGTGAAGCGTCAGGATATCGAATCAAATCTGCAATATGACGCAGGCGATAAAGGCATTTACCGCCACTATATGCAGAAAGAGATCTACGAACAGCCGAACGCGATTAAAAACACCCTCACCGGGCGCATCAGCCACGGCGAAGTGGATTTAAGCGAGCTGGGACCGAAAGCCAACGAGCTGCTGTCACAGGTTGAGCACATCCAGATCATCGCCTGCGGCACCTCTTACAATTCCGGGATGGTATCCCGTTACTGGTTTGAGTCGCTGGCGGGCATTCCGTGCGATGTGGAGATCGCCTCCGAATTTCGCTACCGCAAATCCGCAGTGCGTCGCAACAGCCTGATGATCACGCTGTCGCAGTCTGGTGAAACGGCGGATACGCTGGCTGGCCTGCGTTTGTCGAAAGAGCTGGGGTATCTCGGTTCGTTGGCTATTTGCAACGTGCCGGGGTCGTCGCTGGTGCGTGAGTCGGATCTGGCGATGATGACCAATGCCGGCACTGAAATCGGCGTGGCGTCGACCAAAGCGTTCACCACCCAGCTGACCGTTCTGCTGATGCTGGTGGCGAAACTGGCGCGTCTGAAGGGGCTGGATGCGTCGATTGAGCATGATATCGTTCACGGTCTGCAGGCGCTGCCGAGTCGTATTGAGCAGATGCTTTCTCAGGACAAACGCATTGAACAACTTGCCGAAGACTTCTCTGACAAGCATCACGCTCTGTTCCTCGGTCGTGGCGATCAGTACCCGATCGCGCTGGAAGGCGCGCTGAAGCTGAAAGAGATCTCATACATTCACGCGGAAGCCTATGCGGCAGGCGAGCTGAAGCACGGTCCGCTGGCGCTGATTGATGCCGATATGCCGGTTATCGTCGTTGCGCCGAACAACGAACTGCTGGAAAAACTGAAATCCAACATCGAAGAGGTACGCGCCCGCGGCGGCCAGCTGTATGTCTTTGCCGACCAGGATGCCGGTTTTGTCAGCAGCGACAACATGCACATCATTGAGATGCCGCACGTTGAGGAAGTCATTGCCCCGATCTTCTATACCGTACCGCTGCAACTGCTGGCGTACCACGTGGCGCTGATTAAAGGCACCGATGTGGACCAGCCGCGTAACCTGGCAAAATCGGTTACCGTTGAGTAATACGCAAAATGCCCTGCGAAAGCGTAATGCCGTTCACTTAAGCGGTGCGGCATTGCGTTTCACCGGATAACGGGTTTTTGATATCTTAACCGCCCTCGGCCTTGATGGTCGGGGGCGTTTTGTTATGAACACCGCTTCCAGAGCCCCCCGCAGATGCTCCAGCCGTTTCGGGATGGTCCCCGGTGACACCGTATTTCCCAGCACTATCATTTCTGTGGCGATAAACTGGAACGCGAACTTAAAGCTGATTTCCGACGCCGCTTTTTTGTGTTTCTCCGTTGCTTTTGTTGCCTCACGCCGTATCAGATTATAAGCCAGCAACATGCCCCACACCTCCTGTTCCAGCAACTCAACCTTCCGGCTTCTCAGTACCAGAGCGTTATTCAGCAGGCTGCTTTTCAGGTTTCTGAACCCGACTTCGATTTCCCATCTTGAGTGATAAAGCTCTGCCACCTCTCTGGCCTTATAACGGTCTGCCTGAAGTGACGTCAGGACCGTTTTTTCCACTCCGTTCAGTTCATAAGTTACCGCCCGCGCATACCAGTATTCCGGCAGCGAAGGATTCTTTTTCCTTGCCTGTGGTGACACTTTCAGTTTCAGAAGCCGGTCTCCGGGACCGTAACTTTCTTCCGTTTCTGCTGCGATATTCTTCCAGGCGGGCAGCAGCCAGTGGCGGTTACAACCCTGCCGGTTCAGCGACAGCAACAGGTCTGCGCTGTAGAACAGCTTGTCAAACAGCGTAATGGAGTTATCCGGAATGGTGACGAGCATTGAGTGGGCCAGCAGGGTTTCGCTCCGTCGGTAAGGCGCGGTCGCGGCATCCAGCAGAATGTGACTACCCAGGTTCATTAAAGCCACCAGACGCATTACCGGGTATGCGCTTTGCCGCTCAGTGGATGTGTTGGCAGAGCCATAATGTTCACGCAGCTCAGGTTCATCAGGTGTCCTGAACTGTGCGCCATCGATGGCAAAAAGTTGCAGGCCATGCCAGTCATCTTTCTGGTAACGCTCAGTTCCCCATGTCTGCGCGGTCTGGCGGAAAAGCCATTCCACCGGTGCAGCACCCACGCGCTGACGCGCCTGGGTGACAGCGCTGCGGGCCAGCAGGTTCATCCCCGCTTCACCATCCGCGCTCAGGTTCAGACGACGAACCACATCGGTAATCGACTCATTACGGAAGAAGGCCATAGCCACGACCATCCAGATAACCATGTCGCCAGGTAAACGACGGCGGCGAACGGTCGCATGTGCAGAAAGAGTCAGGCAGTGTTGTATCCATTCGACGGGAAGATGCTGAGCAAACAGTTGTGCAGAAGGGGGCGGCATCAGCGGATGGTCGCTGAAATCGAGCAGGTCATTGAGAAGTGGCATAAGAAAACGGCTCCCTGTTGTGGAAGCCGTTATAGTGCCGCAGATTAAGGATCGGTCAACCGATCCTTAACTGATCGGCATTACTGCGAAAGCGGGGCTTTTTTTAATCCCCCCTCCCGCCGTTTGAATGTCACAAAACGCGCTCTTCTGCTACTTTTACCGTGTCAAAAAAAGGAAATCTTTCTGTAAAACCAGCGTCACATATATCGATAACTTTATGAAAATTAATGCTTTATTTCCCTGTTCTAAAGTGAAGTTTTCATTGTCATAAAACTGTCATATTTCGTACATTTAACTGTCACCTGTTTGTCCTATTTTGCTCAACGTAGCAACTCAAACAATGGTTTACGAAAATCGTGCAGGAGACATTATGAAAGTTATGCGTACCACTGTCGCAACTGTTGTCGCCGCGACCTTATCCATGAGCGCTTTCTCTGTATTCGCAGCAGCAAGCCTGACAGGTGCAGGTGCAACTTTTCCTGCGCCAGTGTATGCCAAATGGGCGGATACCTATCAGAAAGAGACTGGTAGCAAAGTTAACTACCAGGGTATCGGCTCCTCCGGCGGTGTTAAACAGATTACGGCAAACACCGTTGATTTCGGCGCATCTGATGCACCGTTATCTGACGAAAAACTGAACCAGGAAGGGCTGTTCCAGTTCCCGACCGTCATCGGCGGCGTGGTGCTGGCGGTAAACATTCCGGGGCTGAAATCGGGCGAACTGGTGCTGGACGGTAAAACCCTGGGCGATATCTACCTCGGCAAAATCAAGAAGTGGGATGATGAAGCCATCACCAGACTGAATCCTGGCCTGAAACTGCCTGCGCAGAATATCGCGGTGGTGCGTCGCGCCGACGGTTCCGGCACCTCTTTTGTCTTCACCAGCTACCTGGCGAAAGTGAATGAAGAGTGGAAAACCAAAGTAGGGGCTGGCTCTACCGTTAACTGGCCGACCGGTCTGGGCGGTAAAGGTAACGACGGTATCGCGGTATTCGTTCAGCGTCTGCCAGGCTCTATCGGCTACGTTGAGTACGCTTACGCCAAACAGAACAATCTGGCCTATACCAAACTGATCTCTGCCGATGGCAAACCGGTTAGCCCGACGGAAGAGAGCTTCTCCAACGCGGCGAAAGGCGCAGACTGGAGCAAATCCTTCGCTCAGGACCTGACCAACCAGAAAGGTGACGATGTGTGGCCGATTACCTCTACCACCTTCATCCTGGTGCACAAAGAGCAGAAGAAACCTGAGCAGGGCGCTGAAGTGCTGAAATTCTTCGACTGGGCATACAAAAACGGCGGCAAACAGGCGAACGATCTGGACTACGCCAGCCTGCCGGACAGCGTGGTTGAACAGGTCCGCGCGGCATGGAAGACCAACGTGAAGGACAGCAGCGGTAAAGCGCTGTACTGACAGGATATCTTTAACGAGTTGGCGGATGGCGCTACGCTTATCCGCCCTACGGTTCCTGCAACTCGCATTATTTAGGGTATGGCATTACGTTAGTCTGGAAGCACGATAAAATGCGCGCTTCCAGGCCCAAACTTAAAGAGTGATTTATGGCTGCAACCAAGCCTGCTTTTAACCCACCGGGTAAAAAGGGTGACATGATATTCAGCGCGCTGGTAAAACTGGCTGCGCTGATTGTGCTATTGATGCTGGGCGGCATTATTGTCTCTCTCGTCATCTCCTCCTGGCCGAGCATTGAGAAGTTTGGCTTCTCGTTCCTGTGGACCAAAGAGTGGGACGCGCCGAACGATATCTACGGCGCGCTGGTGCCCATCTACGGCACGCTGGTGACCTCTTTTATCGCCCTGCTGATCGCCGTTCCGGTGAGCTTCGGCATTGCGCTGTTTCTGACTGAACTCGCGCCGGGCTGGCTGCGTCGCCCGCTGGGTATCGCTATCGAACTGCTGGCGGCGATTCCCAGCATCGTTTACGGCATGTGGGGCCTGTTTATTTTCGCCCCGCTGTTCGCCACTTACTTTCAGGAGCCGGTCGGCAATATTCTTTCCAGTATTCCGTTTGTCGGCGCTCTGTTCTCCGGCCCGGCGTTTGGTATCGGGATTCTGGCGGCTGGGGTGATCCTCGCTATTATGATCATTCCGTACATCGCCGCGGTTATGCGTGATGTGTTTGAGCAAACCCCGGTGATGATGAAAGAGTCGGCCTACGGCATCGGCTGCACCACCTGGGAAGTTATCTGGCGTATCGTCCTTCCGTTCACCAAAAATGGGGTCATTGGCGGCATTATGCTGGGTCTGGGGCGCGCGCTGGGGGAAACGATGGCGGTGACCTTTATCATCGGCAACACCTACCAGCTCGACAGCGCTTCTCTGTACATGCCGGGCAACAGCATCACCTCGGCGCTGGCTAACGAATTTGCCGAAGCGGAGTCCGGTCTGCACGTTGCGGCGCTGATGGAGCTGGGGCTGATTCTGTTCGTGATTACCTTTATCGTGTTGGCGGCGTCTAAGTTTATGATTATGCGCCTTGCGAAGAACGAGGGGACGCGCTAATGGCTACGCTTGATATGCAAAATACCGCAGCGCTGGCGGAGTCTCGCCGCAAAATGCAGGCGCGTCGCCGTCTGAAGAACCGCATCGCCCTGACGCTCTCGATGGCGACGATGGCGTTTGGTCTGTTCTGGCTTATCTGGATCCTGATGTCCACCATTACGCGTGGCATCGACGGAATGTCACTGGCGTTGTTTACCGAAATGACGCCGCCGCCGAACACCGCGGGCGGCGGGCTGGCGAACGCTCTGGCGGGCAGCGGCCTGCTGATCCTCTGGGCGACCGTGTTCGGTACGCCGCTGGGGATCATGGCGGGGATTTATCTTGCCGAATATGGCCGTAAATCCTGGCTTGCCGAAGTGATTCGCTTTATCAACGACATCCTGCTTTCCGCGCCGTCTATCGTGGTCGGTCTGTTTGTCTACACCATCGTGGTGGCGCAGATGGAGCACTTCTCCGGTTGGGCCGGGGTGATTGCGCTGGCGCTGTTGCAGGTGCCTATCGTGATCCGCACCACCGAAAACATGCTGAAGCTGGTGCCGGACAGCCTGCGTGAAGCGGCCTATGCGCTGGGCACGCCGAAGTGGAAGATGATTTCGGCCATCACCCTTAAGGCCTCCGTTTCCGGGATTATTACCGGCGTGCTGCTGGCCGTTGCGCGTATCGCGGGGGAAACCGCGCCGCTGCTGTTTACCGCCCTCTCCAATCAGTTCTGGAGTACCGACATGATGCAGCCGATCGCCAACCTGCCGGTGACCATTTTTAAATTTGCGATGAGTCCGTTTGCGGAATGGCAGCAGCTGGCCTGGGCCGGGGTGCTGATTATTACCCTGTGCGTCCTGCTGCTGAATATTCTGGCGCGCGTGATTTTCGCTAAGAAGAAACACGGCTAAGTCTGGATTTATTGCCGGATGGCGGCGTAACCGCTTTATCCGGCCTACCGTAGGCCTGATAAGCAAAGCGCCATCAGGCATGATGAGGAAAAGATTGAAATGAGTATGGTTGATACTGCCCCGGGTAAGATTCAGGTTCGTGATTTGAACTTCTACTACGGCAAATTCCATGCCCTGAAGAACATCAACTTGGATATCGCGAAGAACCAGGTAACGGCGTTTATCGGGCCTTCGGGCTGCGGTAAATCGACGCTGCTGCGTACCTTCAATAAGATGTTTGAGCTGTATCCGGAGCAGCGTGCGGAAGGCGAGATCCTGCTGGATGGCGATAATATCCTGACCAACAGCCAGGATATCGCGCTGTTGCGCGCGAAAGTGGGGATGGTATTTCAGAAGCCGACGCCGTTCCCGATGTCCATCTATGACAATATCGCTTTTGGCGTGCGTCTGTTTGAGAAGCTTTCCCGCGCCGATATGGATGAACGCGTGCAGTGGGCGTTGACCAAAGCCGCACTATGGAATGAAACCAAAGATAAATTGCACCAGAGCGGGTACTCTCTCTCCGGTGGTCAGCAGCAGCGTCTGTGTATTGCGCGCGGGATCGCGATTCGCCCGGAAGTTCTGTTGCTGGATGAGCCGTGTTCAGCGCTGGACCCCATCTCTACCGGTCGCATTGAAGAGCTGATCACCGAACTGAAGCAGGATTACACCGTGGTGATCGTAACCCATAACATGCAGCAGGCGGCGCGTTGCTCCGACCATACGGCGTTTATGTATCTGGGCGAGCTGATTGAGTTCAGCAACACAGACGATCTGTTCACCAAGCCTGCGAAGAAACAGACCGAAGACTATATTACTGGCCGCTACGGTTGATATGCCCTCAGAAATCTTTTGGGCATCTGCATCTGGAGAAATGATGGACAATTTAAATCTCAATAAACATATTTCCGGCCAGTTCAACGCTGAACTGGAGAGCATCCGCACGCAGGTGATGACCATGGGCGGCATGGTGGAGCAGCAGCTTTCGGATGCGATCACCGCGATGCACAACCAGGACAGCGAGCTGGCGAAGCGCGTTATTGATGGCGATAAGCACGTCAATATGATGGAAGTGGCGATCGACGAGGCCTGCGTGCGCATCATCGCCAAGCGCCAGCCGACGGCGAGCGACCTGCGTCTGGTGATGGCGATTATTAAAACCATCGCTGAGCTGGAGCGTATCGGCGACGTGGCGGATAAAATCTGCCGTACCGCGCTGGAGAAGTTTTCGCAGCAGCATCAGCCGCTGCTGGTGAGCCTGGAGTCGCTGGGGCGTCATACCGTGCAGATGCTGCATGACGTGCTGGACGCCTTCGCGCGCATGGACCTCGATGAAGCGGTGCGAATCTATCGTGAAGACAAAAAAGTGGACCAGGAGTACGAAGGCATCGTCCGTCAACTGATGACCTATATGATGGAAGATTCCCGTACCATTCCGAGCGTGCTGACCGCGCTGTTCTGCGCCCGTTCCATCGAGCGTATCGGCGACCGCTGCCAGAATATCTGCGAATACATCTTCTATTTCGTGAAGGGGCAGGATTTCCGTCACGTTGGTGGCGACGAGCTGGACAAGCTGCTGGCGGGAAAAGACCCGAAAGAGTGATGTTTGTGGCGGGTGGCGCTAACGCTTACCCGCCCTACCTGTCTTCCAGGCCGGATAAGCGTTAGCGCTATCCGGCACAGGGTACGGTAATATTACCGTGTAATATCCCACCCGCGCGCTTTCCACAGTTCCGGCAACTGCGCCAGATCGGTAAAGGTGGTCACTTTAGGATGTTCGATCGGTTTGTTATGCGGATCGGCGCAGAAGTAGAACACTTCCATTCCCGCATCAATTCCCGCCTGCGCGCCCGCGGACGAATCGTCCACCAGAATGCAGTTCTCCACGTTAACGTTCATCGCTTTGGCGGCATGAAACATCAACGCCGGATCGGGCTTCCAGCGCTGGATGTCGTAGCCGCTGAACAGTTTTTCCGGGAAATGATGCAACATGCCGAGTTTGCCCAGCGAGTGCTGCATTTTACTCACCGGACCGTTAGACACGACGCACATCGGCACGGTCATGCTGTCGAGCAGCGCGTTGGCGCCGGCGATAACGTCCAGTTCTGAGTCGAAAAGGCGTGCGACCTCGGCGCGGTAAACGGGTTCTAAGTCGGCCTTGGCCAACGAAACCCCCTGCTCCTCATTAATGATATCAATGATTTCATAGAGTTTTACGCCCTTAAAGCGTTTGAAAACCTCTTCGAGATCGAGCGTGATACCAAATTCCTGGAACATGGTGACATACGCACGGGAACAGATAACCTCACTGTCAACCAGCGTACCGTCACAGTCGAAAAATACCGCTTCAATTCCGGACATGCCTTTCCCTTTTTACCAGTTTAACGTTTACGTACGACGCGATCGTGAGACGCAATCGTTGCCGTATAAGCAAAATCAATGAAAAAAACCTCTCACAATCACCCCCTATTGTCGCATTTTGGTATAGGATAGCGACGAATTTTCCCTCCTTGTTCGGAAATTGATAATGAGTCAACAACACACCACCCAGACTTCTGGTCAGGGGATGCTGGAACGCGTGTTTAAACTGCGCGAACATGGCACGACGGCACGCACCGAAGTGATCGCCGGTTTCACCACCTTCCTGACGATGGTTTATATCGTTTTTGTTAACCCGCAGATTCTCGGCGTTGCTGGCATGGACACCAGCGCCGTCTTTGTCACCACCTGCCTGATCGCCGCATTTGGCAGCATTCTGATGGGACTGTTCGCCAACCTGCCGGTGGCGCTGGCGCCAGCGATGGGGCTGAACGCCTTCTTTGCTTTCGTGGTGGTTGGCGCGATGGGCCTGCCGTGGCAGGTGGGCATGGGCGCAATTTTCTGGGGCGCGGTCGGTCTGCTGTTACTGACTATTTTCCGCGTGCGTTACTGGATGATTGCCAATATCCCCGTCAGCCTGCGCGTGGGTATTACCAGCGGTATCGGTCTGTTTATCGGTATGATGGGGCTGAAAAACGCGGGAGTTATCGTCGCCAACCCGGAAACGCTGGTCAGCATTGGCAACCTGACCTCCCACAGCGTGCTGCTGGGCGTGCTCGGCTTCTTTATTATCGCTATTCTGGCGTCGCGTAATATTCACGCGGCGGTGCTGGTGTCGATCATCGTCACCACGCTGCTGGGCTGGATGCTGGGCGATGTGCACTACAACGGTATCGTCTCCACGCCGCCGAGCGTTTCTTCGGTAATTGGCCATGTCGATCTGGCGGGTTCCTTTAACCTCGGGCTGGCAGGCGTTATTTTCTCCTTTATGCTGGTGAACCTGTTTGACTCCTCCGGCACGCTGATCGGCGTAACCGACAAAGCGGGTCTGGCGGATGAGAAAGGAAAATTCCCGCGCATGAAGCAGGCGCTGTTTGTCGATAGCGTCTCTTCCGTCAGCGGGGCGTTTATCGGCACCTCTTCCGTTACCGCCTATATTGAGTCTTCTTCCGGCGTTTCCGTAGGTGGACGTACGGGCCTGACCGCCGTGGTGGTGGGTCTGCTGTTCCTGCTGGTTATCTTCCTGTCGCCGCTGGCGGGAATGGTGCCGGGCTACGCGGCAGCCGGGGCGTTGATCTACGTTGGCGTGCTGATGACGTCGAGCCTTGCCCGCGTGAAGTGGGAAGATCTGACCGAGTCCGTTCCGGCCTTTATCACCGCGGTGATGATGCCGTTCAGCTTTTCAATTACCGAAGGGATTGCGCTGGGCTTTATCTCTTACTGCGTGATGAAAATCGGCACCGGACGCCTGCGCGACCTCAGTCCGTGTGTGGTGGTGGTGGCGCTGCTGTTCGTGCTGAAGATTGTCTTTATCGACGCGCACTAAATCTGGTCGTTGTCGGATGGCGCTAACGCTTATCCGGCCTACAAATTGCGTAGGCCGGTAAGCACAGCGCCATCAGGCATTACGCTTTCACCCGCTGGATATAATCGGCAAACGCGGTCAGCTGGCCAGTCAGATGATCCAGCGTGCTCTGATCAATCACTTCGCCGCTCTGCGGATCCACCTTGTTCTGAATCACCCCGCCCATAAATTCCGGTTTGTTCATCACCATGGCATCCAGGAAAACCAGGATCTGGCGCAGATGATACTGGCAGCGAGCGCCGCCGATTGCGCCCATCGAGCTGGTCTGAATCAGCACCGGCTTGCCAGCCAGCGGCTGCTCGGGCAGACGGGACAGCCAGTCGATGGCATTCTTCAGGCCGCCTGGCACAGAGTAGTTGTATTCCGGCGTTACGATGACCACTCCATCGGCCTTGCGGATCTGTTCCGCCAGCGCTTCCACGCTCGCCGGGAAGCCTTCTTCCTGCTGCACGTCAGCATCATAGAGCGGAATATCGCCAATAGACGGCAGCGCATTCACTTCCATTCCTGCCGGGGCGATTTTGGGCAGCGTACGGGCAACCATTGCGTTAAACGAGCCTTTGCGCAGGCTTCCCAGTAACGTTACAACTTTCAATGTCTCAGACATGGTGACTCCATCAGTTATGCGTATAAGTTTTCGCTGCGGATAAATGCGCGAATCGAATCAGACGACCCGTTTCCGCATTTGCGCGGCTCTGGATGTCGGGCAGGCTTTTCCAGCCCTGCTTCCCATCAAATTCCCAGATTTGAAGTTTATCAATGGCTGGTGTAACCGCAACTGACCACACCAACAGATCTTCCGCATCGCAGATGGCTTCAATCTGCGCGGCATGCGCGCACTTCAGGCGGCCTGCGCCGGGCAGAAGCTGGAGTTCGCGAGGATCGTCATTACAGACATCGCCGGTGAGTTTCAGGATGCTCTGACGTAGGGTGATCAGCTGCGCGCGCGCTTCATCTGGATCGTTCTGCTTGCTGATCCACAGGCTTTCATTACTGGAAAAGGTTGGGGAGCGTACCTTATGTGGACTCATAAAACCCCGATTAGCGCGCTGGAGTTCCATATCCAGCCCACAAACACCTTCGGTTGCCAGCGCCACGCCCACCATATTCCCGGCGCAGGCGAAGGAGAAAGCTGGCAGATTTTTGTCGCGAAATACCGGTTTGCCTTTAGCCTGAAGTACGATTTCAGGTAACTCGATGGTGCCATACAGCATGAACATAAGTTCTGCGAGTAGTCCTCTCGACGCCAGGAAGCGGGTCTGGCGATGCGCCGGAAGGTTGCGCGCTTCGAGATGGCATAATGACGGGAGACGTTCTGAAAACAATCGGCCTTCCGTAAGGACCCCTCTGGCAAAATGTATCCCCATTTTTCGCTCCATGATTAATGGTCTGTGATGATAACGAGAGTAACATTGACAGCTGTTATAGACAGGGATAATCGCCAAAAAATCCGCTGTAAGCAGCCTTGCTTACGCGGATTTACATTTCAGGGGAACGGCGGTTTGTCGACAGGCCGCATAAGGCGTTAGCCGCTATCTGGTCGTGGCATATTGCCTGTTTCAGGATTGATTCTTCTCTGCCATTTTTACGTGTAAAAGCCTGGTTCGGGCACAAATCTCATTAAAAAGTACGGACAGCGATAAATTGATATTCATCACATGGTTTCGGTAATTTTTTTGCTATTTAATTTTTCTCTTAACAGGGAGGGGTAATATGCCGAGGCCATTAAATTTAACATTAGATCTGTCGTTCATGCATGAAAGGGAAAAAATAATTAACCGGATGAGAGAGTTTGGTATTGAATATGTGCATGGAACTAATAGCAAAGCGCTTCACGGGTTATCTGTTGGAAAGGCATTGTGGTCTCGTGCCATGCTGGATGCCATAAAATTAACGCCGCTCTCTGGAGAGGATGGCTACACGCGTCTGGCATCTCACGATCAGCCTGTATACACAGGGGTTTCGCTGATGAGCGTGTTCCGGTATGAAGAAGCCGTGTATTATTCAAAACTCAGGCTTGAGCCGCATAAAGATGGCCATGAGCCATTTAGTGTGCTGCTTGGTATTTCTGCTGATATTATTCTTTCCGATGAGATAGATGAGCATAAGTTAGCTAAGGGATCCATCCCGCAGACAAAGATAATGAAAGTTATTGTCCCGCCAGGGAAAGGGAATATCGCAAAAGAGCTGTTGGTCTATTCTGGTGATTTGATGTCTAAGATATATGAATGGGATATATTTGGCTGATTTATTTTTAAAGATAGCTAATAAAGGGAGTTTATTATATAGCCGCTATTTCTTTTTCGGCATTTTGGCTGCGCGATGAGCATATACATGGACACAACCATCGCCGATGTCCTCACACAACCCCGTACAGTAAAACCCGCATTAACAGGAAGTCTTTGCGGGTTAGTGAACGTTCACGGACGTAAAACTTACTTACCGATACAAAAGCTGGAGAAAATCCGCCCCAGCAGATCGTCTGAAGTAAATTCGCCGGTAATTTCGCTCAATGCCTGCTGCGCCAGGCGCAGTTCTTCCGCCAGCAGTTCGCCCGCCCAGGCGCCCAGCAGTTGACCCTTGCCCTGCTGGAGATGCTCTGCGGCCTCGGCCAGCGCCTGTAGATGACGGCGACGGGCCAGGAAGCCGCCTTCCATATTGGTGTCAAAGCCCATGCTCTGCTTAAGATGGTTACGCAGCACGTCAACGCCTTCGCCGGTACGCGCGGAGAGGCGAACAAGTGAGTGACCATTCACTTCGCTGATGCCCAGCGCCTCGCCGGTAATATCCGCTTTGTTTCGCACTACGGTAATCGGCAGTTTCGCCGGTAGCCGGGCGATAAAATCGGGCCAGATCTCAACCGGGTCAACGGCGTCCGTGGTGGTGCCGTCTACCATAAACAGTACGCGGTCCGCCTGCTCGATCTCCTGCCATGCGCGTTCAATGCCGATGCGCTCCACTTCATCGCTGGCATCGCGCAGACCGGCAGTGTCGATGATGTGCAGCGGCATACCGTCGATATGAATATGCTCGCGCAGCACGTCGCGGGTAGTGCCGGCAATATCCGTCACGATAGCCGCTTCACGGCCCGCCAGCGCGTTCAGAAGGCTCGATTTACCGGCGTTAGGGCGTCCGGCAATGACCACCTTCATCCCTTCGCGCAGCAGGCTGCCCTGACGTGCTTCAGCGCGCACCGCATCGAGATCGGCAATCACCTCGTTAAGCTGCGCTTCGATTTTGCCATCGGAGAGGAAGTCGATTTCCTCATCCGGGAAGTCAATCGCCGCCTCCACATAGATGCGCAGGTGAGTGAGCGCTTCCACAAGGTGGTTGACGCGTGCGGAGAACGCCCCCTGAAGCGAGTTCAGCGCCGAACGCGCCGCCTGTTCGGAACTGGCGTCGATCAGGTCGGCTATCGCTTCCGCTTGCGCCAGATCGAGCTTATCGTTGAGAAACGCGCGCTCGGAAAACTCGCCGGGTCGGGCAATGCGCACGCCAGGAAGCGTCAGAATGCGTTTTAACAACAGGTCGAGAATGACCGGTCCGCCATGCCCTTGCAGCTCCAGCACGTCTTCGCCGGTAAACGAGTTCGGGCCGGGGAACCACAGAGCAATCCCCTGATCCAGCGCGGCGCCATCGGCGTCTTTAAACGGCAGATAGTCGGCGTAGCGGGGCCTGGGCAGTTTGCCCAGCACGGCTTCGGCAACCTCGCGCGCCTTAAGGCCGGATATACGCAGAATGCCGACGCCGCCGCGTCCCGGTGGGGTTGCCTGGGCGACGATAGTGTCGTTATGGCTCATGATAAATCTCGTTATTTCGCAATAAAAAAGGCGGTCATCAGACCGCCCTTCAGGTTATGTTCCGTGTGCCGGATGGCGGCTTCGCCTTACCCGGCCTGATGCCAGGTTAAGACTTTTTCTCGCGGCTATGCAGACCACGTTTTTCCAGCCCGCGATAAATCAGCTGCTGCTGGATGATGGTCACCAGGTTGCTGACGATATAGTACAGCACCAGACCTGACGGGAACCACAGGAAGAACACGGTGAAGATGACCGGCATAAAGGTCATGATCTTCTGCTGCATCGGGTCGGTCACGGTGGTCGGCGACATCTTCTGGATGAAGAACATCGTCACGCCCATCAGGATCGGCAGGATGTAGTACGGGTCCTGTGCGGACAGGTCATGGATCCACAGAGCGAACGGCGCATGGCGTAGTTCAATGGAGCCCATCAGCATATAGTACAACGCCAGGAAGATTGGCATCTGGATAATCAGCGGGAAGCAGCCGCCCAGCGGGTTAACCTTCTCAGCTTTGTACAGGGCCATCATCTCCTGGCTCTGACGCTGTTTGTCATCGCCCAGACGCTCACGCATAGCCTGAATCTTCGGCTGCAGCATACGCATCTTCGCCATGGAGGTGTACTGCGCTTTGGTCAGCGGGTACATGATGCCACGAACGATAAAGGTGATAACGATGATGGAGAAGCCCCAGTTACCCAGGAAGCTATGGATCCACTTCAGCAGTTTAAACAGCGGCTGAGAGATGAACCACAACCAGCCGTAATCCACGGTCAGATCCAGGTGCGGTGCAACGGCCGCCATTTTATCCTGAATTTCCGGGCCGACCCACAGGGTGCTGGTCATCGCGCCAGTCTGGCCAGGTTGTACCAGTACCGGCTGAGATTTATAGCCGATAGCCGCCACGCCGTTACCCAGATTCGCGGTATAGAAGTTGTTGGTGCCGTCGTTACGCGGAACCCACGCGGTGGCGAAATACTGTTGCAGCATCGCTACCCAGCCGCCGTTGGCGTTGACGTTCAGGTTTTCGTTATCGGCGATGGTGTCGAATTTGTATTTCTCATACTTCTCATCCGGCGTGGAGTACGCTGCGCCACGGAAGGTATGCAGCGCGAAGTTGCTGCTTCCGGTATCGCGATGAGACGGCAGATTGATGGATTGCTTCAACTGGCCAAAGGTGGAGATTTCCAGCGGTTTCGCGCCGGCGTTCAGCACGTTGTAGTTGACGTTAACCGCATAATCGCCACGTTTGAGGACAAACGTTTTAGTAAACGTATTGCCCGCAGCGTCGGTATACGTCATCGGAACCTGCAGCTCGTTCTGACCGTCGGCCAGCACAAACGTATCTTTTTCAACGTTGTACAGCGGACGCGGGCCGTTAGCCGGATTATCCGGGCCATCACGACCGGTCAGGCCGCTCTGTGCCTGATAGATAAACTGCGGGGTGGTTTCCAGCAGCTGGAACGGTTCGCTGGAACCGAGTTCTTTCGGATAAGCTGGCAGCAGGGCCTGTTCCACATCACCGCCACGGGTGTTAATGGTCAGATCAAGTACGTCGGTCTTAACCGTAATCAGTTTCCCCTGGCCACTGGCCGGTACGCCCTGGTCGGCGGCGCTACCCGCTGCGGTGGTCGTTGTCTGCGTGGTCTGTTGGGTCTGAGGTTGCGGATTTTTATCCTGCTCCCAGGCTTGCCAGATCATGAAAGACACGAACAGCAAAGCGATGATAAGAAGATTGCGTTGCGAATCCATCGTTAGTGTTCTCTGGTATCAAATGGTCCGGGCGGGACGGGATCGTCACCACCAGGGTGTAAAGGGTGGCATTTTAATACGCGTTTCACCGTCAACCAACTGCCTTTTATCACTCCAAACCTGCGCAATGCCTCAATTCCGTAGCTTGAGCAGGTTGGTGTGAAACGACAGTGCGGCCCAAGCAGCGGACTGATCAGGCGCTGATAGACCCGAATAAGGGCTATCAGGACCCGCGAGCCAGGCGACAATGGCGGCGCCATAATTTTTCCAACGCTTCCGAAAGAGCACGGTTATCGAGGTCGGCAACCCCCTTTTTCGCCACCACCACGAAGTCCATTGCGGGGAGTTCGTGCTGACGCAGACGAAAGCTTTCACGCGTCAGACGTTTAATCCGGTTGCGTTCATGAGCGCGTCGAACGTGTTTCTTGGCGACGGTAAGACCGATACGGGGATGCCCCAGCGAATTCAGGCGGCCGAGGATGGTGATTTGCGGCGTGCCAGCCCGTTGTGGCTGCTGGAAGACGAATGTGAAATGACTGGGAGTTAACAAACGTAACTCCCTGGGAAATGCGAGCTTAACCACTCAGGGGTTAGCTTTATTACTTGGAAACGGTCAGACGAGCGCGGCCTTTAGCACGACGACGTGCCAGAACCTGACGACCATTTTTAGTAGCCATACGAGCACGGAAGCCGTGAGAACGGTTGCGCTTCAGTACAGACGGTTGAAAAGTGCGTTTCATGGCGATTTCTACCTAAACTTGAATAAATTCATGACATTTACGAGAGCCCGAACGAATTTCAAATGACGGACGCCCAAGTCGTGGGTGATTAAAGAGGCCGGATTGTAATAATTGTACACTCCGGAGTCAATTCTCTTTCCTTAAATCCCTGCCTTTTTCCGCACCTTTTCGTGCGAAAAACAGCCAGTGCTGACGCCATGTTACGGGCATCGCGCGACGGGTGGAGAATTATACGGACAACCGGCCAAAGCGCAAGGATCGCGCCGGATCTTTATGAGATCGTTTTAAGGCGCAACGCAACGTTTCTCATTAATTTTTCCGATATGCGCGCGAAATCGTGCTGATCTTCGCCAGGATCGTTTACACTTACCCGGTCATGTGACGACCTGTGGATAAATCGGGAAGAATCTGTGAGAAACAGAAGATCTCTTTCTCAGTTTACGCTATGATCCGCGGTCCCGATCGTTTCAAAGATCCTGATCGGGGAAAATTGCAGATAGCAATTCGCACGTCACCCTTTGCACAGGGTCTTGTCGATGTGCGTCAACAATCATGAATGTTTCAGCCTTGTCATTATCGACTTTTGTTCGAGTGGAGTCCGCCGTGTCACTTTCGCTTTGGCAGCAGTGTCTTGCCCGATTGCAGGATGAGTTACCAGCCACAGAGTTCAGTATGTGGATACGCCCGTTGCAGGCGGAACTGAGCGATAACACGCTGGCTTTGTATGCGCCAAACCGTTTTGTGCTCGATTGGGTAAGAGACAAGTATCTCAATAATATCAATGGGCTGCTGAATAACTTCTGCGGAGCGGACGCCCCGCAGCTGCGTTTTGAGGTCGGGACGAAGCCCGTGACTCAAACCCTGAAAACGCCGGTGAACAACAATTTCGCCGCGCCCGCTCAGGTGACTCAGGCGCAGCCGCAGCGTCCGGAACCCACGGCGTCCCGTCCTGGCTGGGACAACGTTCCGGCGCCGGCGGAACCGACCTATCGCTCAAACGTCAACGTCAAACACACCTTTGATAACTTTGTCGAAGGTAAATCTAACCAGCTGGCGCGCGCGGCGGCGCGTCAGGTGGCGGACAACCCCGGCGGCGCTTACAACCCTTTATTCCTGTATGGCGGCACCGGCCTGGGTAAAACTCACCTGCTGCACGCGGTAGGCAACGGCATTATGGCCCGCAAGCCCAACGCGAAAGTGGTCTATATGCACTCCGAACGCTTTGTGCAGGATATGGTAAAAGCCCTGCAAAACAACGCTATCGAAGAGTTTAAACGCTATTACCGCTCCGTTGACGCGCTGCTGATCGATGACATCCAGTTCTTTGCCAACAAAGAGCGATCCCAGGAAGAGTTTTTCCACACCTTTAACGCCCTGCTTGAAGGCAATCAGCAGATCATTTTGACCTCGGATCGTTATCCTAAAGAGATCAATGGTGTCGAGGATCGTCTGAAATCCCGCTTCGGCTGGGGGCTGACGGTAGCGATCGAACCGCCAGAGCTGGAAACCCGCGTGGCGATCCTGATGAAAAAGGCTGACGAGAACGACATTCGTCTGCCGGGCGAGGTGGCGTTCTTTATTGCCAAGCGGCTGCGCTCTAACGTGCGCGAGCTGGAAGGGGCGCTGAACCGCGTCATTGCCAACGCTAACTTTACCGGTCGGGCGATTACCATCGACTTCGTGCGCGAAGCGCTGCGCGATCTGCTGGCGTTGCAGGAAAAACTGGTCACTATCGACAATATTCAGAAGACGGTGGCGGAGTATTACAAAATTAAGATTGCGGATCTGCTTTCCAAGCGGCGTTCCCGCTCGGTAGCGCGTCCGCGTCAGATGGCGATGGCGCTGGCGAAAGAGCTCACCAACCACAGTCTGCCGGAAATCGGCGACGCGTTTGGTGGGCGCGACCACACCACCGTGCTTCATGCCTGCCGTAAGATTGAGCAGCTGCGTGAAGAAAGCCATGATATTAAAGAAGATTTCTCCAATTTAATCAGAACATTATCTTCGTGACGCTATGAAATTTACCGTTGAACGTGAACACTTATTAAAACCGCTTCAGCAGGTCAGCGGCCCGCTGGGTGGTCGTCCTACGCTGCCGATTCTCGGTAACCTGCTGTTGCAGGTCGCTGACGGTACGCTTTCCCTTACCGGCACCGATCTGGAAATGGAGATGGTGGCGCGCGTTGCGTTGATTCAGGCGCATGAGCCTGGTGCGACCACCGTGCCGGCGCGCAAATTCTTCGATATCTGCCGCGGCCTGCCGGAAGGCGCTGAAATCGCCGTCCAGCTGGAAGGCGATCGTATGCTGGTGCGTTCCGGACGCAGCCGTTTCTCGCTGTCCACCCTGCCTGCCGCCGACTTCCCGAATCTGGATGACTGGCAGAGCGAGGTCGAATTCACGCTGCCGCAGGCCACGATGAAGCGCCTGATTGAAGCCACGCAGTTCTCGATGGCGCATCAGGACGTGCGTTACTATTTAAACGGCATGCTGTTTGAGACCGAAGGCGAAGAGCTGCGCACCGTGGCGACCGACGGTCACCGTCTGGCGGTCTGCTCTATGCCCGTTGGCCAGTCGCTGCCCAGTCATTCGGTGATCGTGCCGCGTAAAGGCGTTATTGAACTGATGCGTATGCTCGACGGCGGCGACAACCCGCTGCACGTGCAGATTGGCAGCAACAACATCCGCGCGCACGTGGGCGACTTTATCTTTACCTCCAAGCTGGTGGATGGTCGCTTCCCGGACTATCGTCGCGTACTGCCGAAGAACCCGGATAAACATCTGGAAGCGGGATGCGACATTCTCAAGCAGGCGTTTGCCCGCGCGGCGATCCTGTCCAACGAGAAGTTCCGCGGCGTGCGTCTGTATGTGAGCGAAAATCAGCTCAAAATTACCGCTAATAACCCGGAACAGGAAGAAGCGGAAGAAATTCTGGATGTGACCTATCCGGGCACGGAAATGGAGATCGGCTTTAACGTCAGCTACGTGCTGGATGTGTTGAATGCGCTGAAGTGCGAAACGGTGCGCATTATGCTGACCGACTCTGTGTCGAGCGTGCAGATAGAAGATGCGGCGAGCCAAAGCGCAGCATACGTTGTTATGCCCATGCGCTTGTAGTGGAAAATATCGGGCTATCTTACTTGCCATTTTCAACCTGGGCTGTGCTCGCCCCTGTCACGTACTTCGTGTACGCTCCAGGGTCTGCGCGCAGTCCGCGTTGAAACTGGCTGCGCCGATTACGCCCTGGCCTGAAGAATCTCTGATATGTCACTAACGCGCCTTCTTATCAAAGACTTCCGCAATATCGAAAACGCGGATCTCGCTTTATCTCCCGGCTTTAACTTCCTGGTCGGCGCCAACGGTAGCGGCAAAACCAGCGTGCTGGAAGCCATCTATACGCTCGGCCACGGCCGGGCGTTTCGCAGTTTGCAGCCTGGTCGCGTGATTCGTCACGACCAGGAGTCGTTTGTCCTGCATGGTCGATTACAGGGTGATGAGCGGGAAACCTCGATCGGCCTGAGCAAAGATAAACAGGGCGACAGCAAAGTGCGCATTGACGGCACCGACGGCCATAAGGTCGCGGAACTGGCGCACCTGATGCCGATGCAATTGATTACGCCGGAGGGGTTTACTTTACTCAACGGCGGCCCCAAATACAGAAGAGCGTTCCTTGACTGGGGATGCTTTCACAACGAAGCCGGATTCTTCACCGCCTGGAGCAACCTGAAACGGCTGCTGAAACAGCGCAACGCGGCGCTGCGCCAGGTGAGCCGCTACGAACAACTGCGTCCGTGGGATAAAGAGCTTATCCCGCTGGCGGAACAGATCAGCGCATGGCGCGCGGCGTACAGCGCCGGTATCGCACAGGATATGGCGGACACCTGCCAGCAGTTTCTTCCTGAGTTCACGCTCTCCTTCTCCTTTCAGCGCGGCTGGGAGAAAGAGACTGACTATGCCGAAGTGCTGGAGCGCAGCTTTGAACGCGACCGCATGTTGACCTACACCGCGCACGGTCCGCATAAGGCGGACTTTCGCATTCGCGCCGATGGCGCGCCGGTGGAAGATACCCTGTCGCGCGGGCAGCTTAAGCTGCTGATGTGCGCCTTACGTCTGGCGCAAGGCGAGTACCTCACCCGTGAAAGCGGGCGGCGGTGTCTCTACCTGATAGATGATTTTGCCTCTGAACTTGATGATGCGCGCCGCGGGCTGCTGGCCAGCCGCTTAAAAGCGACGCAATCGCAGGTCTTCGTCAGCGCAATCAGCGCTGAACACGTTCTGGACATGTCGGATGAAAATTCGAAGATGTTTAACGTAGAAAAGGGTAAAATAACGGATTAACCCAAGTTGAAATGAGCGAGAAACGTTGATGTCGAATTCCTATGACTCCTCCAGTATCAAAGTCCTGAAAGGACTCGATGCGGTGCGTAAGCGCCCGGGTATGTATATCGGCGACACGGATGACGGCACCGGTCTGCACCACATGGTATTTGAGGTGGTAGATAACGCTATCGACGAAGCGCTCGCGGGTCACTGTAAAGATATTATCGTCACCATTCACGCCGATAACTCCGTTTCCGTACAGGATGACGGACGCGGCATCCCGACCGGTATTCACCCGGAAGAGGGGGTGTCGGCGGCGGAAGTGATCATGACCGTTCTGCACGCGGGCGGTAAATTCGACGATAACTCTTATAAAGTGTCCGGCGGTCTGCACGGCGTTGGCGTTTCCGTAGTAAACGCCCTGTCGCAGAAACTGGAACTGGTTATCCAGCGCGATAACAAAATTCACCGTCAGATCTACGTGCATGGCGTGCCGCAGGCGCCGCTGGCCGTAACCGGCGACACCGACAAGACCGGTACGATGGTGCGTTTCTGGCCGAGCCTGGAAACCTTCACCAACGTCACTGAATTTGAATATGAGATCCTGGCGAAGCGTCTGCGCGAGCTGTCCTTCCTTAACTCCGGCGTCTCTATCCGTCTTAAAGACAAGCGCGACGGTAAAGAGGATCATTTCCACTACGAAGGCGGCATCAAGGCGTTCGTTGAGTATCTGAACAAGAACAAAACGCCGATCCACCCGAACATCTTCTACTTCTCCACGGAAAAAGACGGTATCGGCGTGGAAGTGGCATTGCAGTGGAACGATGGTTTCCAGGAAAACATCTACTGCTTTACCAACAACATTCCGCAGCGTGACGGCGGTACGCACCTGGCAGGCTTCCGTGCGGCGATGACCCGTACTCTGAATGCCTACATGGATAAAGAAGGCTACAGCAAAAAAGCCAAAGTCAGCGCCACCGGCGACGATGCCCGCGAAGGGCTGATCGCGGTGGTGTCCGTGAAGGTGCCGGATCCGAAATTCTCCTCCCAGACCAAAGACAAGCTGGTGTCGTCTGAGGTGAAATCGGCGGTGGAACAGCAGATGAACGAACTGCTGAGCGAATACCTGCTGGAGAACCCGTCCGACGCGAAAATTGTAGTCGGCAAGATTATCGACGCGGCGCGCGCCCGTGAAGCGGCGCGTCGCGCCCGTGAAATGACCCGTCGTAAAGGCGCGCTGGACTTAGCCGGTCTGCCGGGCAAGCTGGCGGACTGTCAGGAACGCGATCCGGCGCTGTCCGAACTGTACCTTGTGGAAGGGGACTCCGCGGGCGGCTCTGCGAAGCAGGGGCGTAACCGCAAGAATCAGGCGATTCTGCCGCTGAAGGGGAAAATCCTCAACGTCGAGAAAGCGCGCTTCGACAAGATGCTCTCTTCTCAGGAAGTGGCGACGCTGATCACCGCGCTGGGCTGCGGCATTGGCCGTGACGAGTACAACCCGGACAAACTGCGCTATCACAGCATCATCATCATGACCGATGCGGACGTCGACGGCTCGCACATCCGTACGCTGCTGTTGACCTTCTTCTACCGTCAGATGCCGGAAATCGTCGAGCGCGGGCACGTCTACATTGCCCAGCCGCCGCTGTACAAAGTGAAGAAAGGCAAGCAGGAACAGTACATTAAAGACGATGAAGCTATGGACCAGTACCAGATCTCCATCGCGCTGGACGGTGCGACCCTGCATACCAACGCCAGCGCCCCGGCGCTGTCTGGCGAAGCGTTAGAGAAGCTGGTTTCTGAGTACAACGCGGCGCAGAAAATGATTGGCCGTATGGAGCGTCGTTTCCCGAAAGCGCTGCTGAAAGAGCTGGTTTATCAACCGACGCTGGTGGAAGCCGATCTCGCTGACGAGCAGAAAGTGACCCGTTGGGTGAACGCGCTGATCACCGAGCTGAACGAGAAAGAGCGGCACGGCAGCATGTGGAAATTCGATATTCAGCACAATGCGGAACAGAATCTGTACGAGCCGATCGTTCGCGTGCGTACCCACGGCGTGGATACCGACTACCCGCTGGATCATGAGTTTGTCACCGGCGCGGAATACCGTCGTATCTGCACGCTGGGCGAGAAGCTGCGCGGCCTGATTGAAGAAGATGCGTTTATTGAACGCGGCGAGCGTCGTCAGCCGGTCGCCAGCTTCGAGCAGGCGCTGGACTGGCTGGTGAAGGAGTCCCGTCGCGGCCTCGCTATCCAGCGTTATAAAGGTCTGGGCGAGATGAACCCGGAACAGCTATGGGAAACCACGATGGACCCGGAAAGCCGTCGTATGCTGCGCGTTACCGTGAAAGATGCGATTGCCGCCGACCAGCTGTTCACCACGCTGATGGGCGACGCCGTGGAACCGCGTCGTGCGTTTATCGAAGAAAACGCCCTGAAAGCGGCGAACATCGATATTTAACGTAACGCCCCGCGTTGTTGGCCCGGTAAGCGCTTGCGCCACCGGGCTTTTCTTTGCCCGCAAAAAAGGAATCCGGCTTCCCCTTTCCATCCCCCTTTTGATAGCTGTTTTTTGAGCGGAATCGCGTTAGCATGAGGCAGTGCTCATTTAATGCGGGGAATTCATGGCTATCAAACTCATTGCTATCGATATGGATGGCACCCTTTTGCTGCCCGATCATACCATTTCACCGGCGGTTAAAAACGCCATTGCCGCCGCCCGTGAAAAAGGGGTCAACGTGGTGCTGACCACCGGTCGTCCCTACGCCGGAGTGCATAACTACCTGAAAGAGCTGCACATGGAACAGCCTGGCGACTACTGCATTACCTACAACGGCGCGCTGGTGCAGAAGGCGGGCGACGGCAGTACCGTTGCGCAAACGGCGTTGAGCTATGACGACTATCGCTATCTGGAACAACTCTCCCGCGAGGTCGGTTCGCACTTCCACGCGCTGGATCGCAATACGCTGTATACCGCCAACCGTGATATCAGTTACTACACCGTACATGAGTCGTATGTGGCGACGATTCCGCTGGTGTTCTGTGAAGCGGAGAAGATGGACCCGGCGACTCAGTTCCTGAAAGTGATGATGATTGATGAACCTGCGATCCTCGATAAAGCCATATCCCGCATCCCCGCAGAGGTGAAAGAGAAGTACACCGTGCTGAAAAGCGCGCCGTACTTCCTCGAAATTCTTGACAAGCGGGTCAATAAAGGCACAGGCGTGAAATCTCTGGCCGATGCGCTGGGGATCAAAGCGGAAGAAATTATGGCGATTGGCGATCAGGAGAACGATATCGCGATGATCGAGTACGCCGGAACGGGCGTGGCGATGGACAACGCCATACCTTCAGTGAAAGAGGTTGCTGACTTCGTCACCAGGTCCAACCTTGAAGACGGCGTGGCGTATGCCATTGAGAAGTTTGTGCTGAATTAACCCCTGCTTTTGCCTGATGGCGTTACCTTATCAGGCCTGTAAGTCATTAACCTGCCATGCGAACCCGCTCCCGTAGCGGGTTTTTTTATGCTTGCTGTTGCCCATCCTTCATAACAATTTTATTACGAATTGTCGTTTTTGTGATCTAAATTGTAGTACAACACAGTATGATTGTACTACATTGAGCGCATGGCGATGATGAACAGCATCACGTTAGTACTACAAAAGTGAGGCGTATTGCAGCGGTAACGGTAAAGTAGAGCAGTACATTCAGAGCATAAGGACTCTCCATGACTCTCAACAAAACCGATCGCATCGTTATCACGCTGGGCAAACAGATTGTTATCGGCAAGTACGTGCCGGGTTCGGCGCTTCCGGCGGAAGCGGAACTGTGTGAGGAGTTTGCAACCTCACGCAACATCATTCGCGAAGTGTTCCGTTCCTTGATGGCGAAGCGACTTATCGAAATGAAGCGCTATCGCGGCGCATTTATCGCGCCACGAAACCAGTGGAATTACCTCGATACCGACGTATTGCAATGGGTGCTGGAAAATGACTATGACCCGCGGCTGATTGGCGCAATGAGCGAAGTGCGTAACCTGGTGGAGCCGGCTATTGCGCGCTGGGCGGCAGAGCGGGCCACCTCGAGCGATCTGGCGGAAATCGAATCGGCGCTCAACGACATGATCGCCAACAACCAGAACCGGGACGCCTTTAACGAAGCGGACATTCGCTATCACGAGGCGGTTTTACAGTCGGTGCATAACCCGGTTTTACAGCAGCTCAGCGTGGCGATCAGCTCGCTACAGCGGGCCGTTTTTGAACGAACCTGGATGGGGGACGAGGCCAACATGCCGATGACGCTCCAGGAACATAAGGCGCTATTCGATGCGATACGGCATCAGGATAGCGATGCGGCAGAGCAGGCGGCCTTAACCATGATCGCCAGCTCAACACGAAGGCTCAAGGAAATTACATGACAGCTCGCTACATCGCCATTGACTGGGGATCGACCAATCTGCGCGCTTGGCTTTACCAGGGCGAAAAATGTCTCGACAGCAGACAATCAGAAGCAGGCGTCACGCGCCTGAACGGGAAATCTCCCCAGGCGGTGTTAGCTGAAGTCACGCACAGCTGGCGCGACAGCGCCACTCCGGTGGTGATGGCGGGAATGATCGGCAGCAACGTGGGCTGGAAAATCGCTCCCTATTTGCCGGTTCCCGTCCATTTTTCCGCTATTGGCGAGCAGTTAACCGCCGTTAGCGACAATATCTGGATCATTCCCGGCCTGAGCGTTTCACGCGAGGATAACCACAACGTCATGCGTGGCGAAGAAACGCAACTGCTGGGTGCCCGCACACTCTCTCCTTCTTCTGTCTATGTCATGCCGGGAACCCACTGTAAATGGGTGCTGGCCGATGCCGAACAGATTCACGATTTCCGCACCGTTATGACCGGCGAACTACACCATCTCCTGCTGCGTCATTCGCTGGTGGGCGCAGGTTTACCGGAGCAGGAAACGTCTGCCGGGGCGTTTAACGCCGGGCTTGAGCGCGGACTCGCCTCGCCTGACCTGCTGGCGAAACTTTTTGAAGTTCGCGCCTCGCACGTGCTGGGAAGTCTGCCGCGCGAGCAGGTCAGCGAATTTTTATCCGGCCTGCTGATTGGTGCGGAAGTCGCCAGTATGCGCGATTTTGTCGCGAACGAGCGGGCTATTACTCTCGTCGCGGGCTCATCGCTGACCGCGCGCTATCAGCAGGCGTTTCGCGCCGCCGGGCGCGAGGTGGCGACGGTGGCCGGCGATACGGCATTCCAGGCTGGTATAAGGAGCATCGCACATGCAGTGGCAAACTAACCTCCCGCTGATCGCAATTTTGCGCGGCATTACTCCCGATGAGGCTCTTGCGCACGTTGGCGCCGTCATCGACGCAGGCTTTGATGCGGTCGAAATTCCGCTTAACTCGCCACAATGGGAAAAAAGTATCCCCGCCGTCGTTGACGCGTATGGCAAGCGGGCGCTGATTGGCGCCGGAACGGTACTCAGGCCCGAACAGGTCGACAAGCTTGTGCAAATGGGGTGCAGGCTGGTGGTTACGCCGAATATTCAGCCTGAGGTGATTCGGCGCGCGGTGGGCTACGGCATGACCGTTTGTCCGGGATGCGCGACCGCCAGCGAAGCCTTCACCGCGCTGGATGCCGGTGCGCAGGCGTTAAAAATTTTCCCGTCATCGGCCTTTGGCCCGGACTACATCAAAGCGCTAAAAGCGGTGCTCCCGCCGGATGTGCCGGTATTTGCCGTGGGCGGCGTTACGCCGGAAAACCTGGCGCAATGGCTTAACGCAGGCTGCGTAGGGGCCGGGCTGGGCAGCGATCTCTATCGCGCCGGTCAGCCGGTGGAACGTACCGCGCAGCAGGCGGCGGCATTTGTGAAAGCGTATCGAGAGGCAGTGAAATGAAAATAACCAAAATCACCACGTACCGTTTACCTCCGCGTTGGATGTTCCTGAAAATCGAAACCGACGAAGGCGTGGTGGGCTGGGGCGAACCGGTGATCGAAGGGCGCGCCCGCACCGTGGAGGCGGCGGTGCATGAGTTTGGCGATTATCTGATTGGGCAGGACCCGTCACGGATTAACGATCTGTGGCAGGTGATGTACCGGGCCGGTTTTTATCGTGGCGGCCCCATCATGATGAGCGCCATTGCCGGTATCGATCAGGCGTTATGGGATATCAAAGGCAAGGTGCTGAACGCGCCGGTCTGGCAGCTGATGGGCGGCCTGGTGCGCGATAAAATTAAAGCCTACAGCTGGGTCGGCGGCGACCGCCCGGCAGAGGTGATTGATGGTATTAACAAGCTGCGCGGCATTGGCTTTGACACCTTCAAGCTTAACGGCTGCGAGGAGATGGGCGTTATCGATAACTCGCGCGCCGTTGACCGCGCCGTCAATACCGTGGCGCAGATCCGCGAAGCTTTCGGCAGCGAAATCGAATTTGGCCTCGATTTCCACGGCCGCGTCAGCGCGCCGATGGCGAAGGTGCTGATTAAAGAGCTGGAGCCGTATCGCCCGCTGTTTATTGAAGAACCGGTGCTCGCCGAACAGGCGGAGTATTATCCGAAGCTGGCCGAACAGACCCACATTCCCATCGCCGCGGGGGAGCGTATGTTCTCGCGCTTCGAGTTCAAACGCGTGCTGGAAGCGGGCGGCATCGCCATTTTGCAGCCGGATCTCTCCCACGCCGGCGGCATTACCGAATGCTACAAAATTGCCGGGATGGCGGAAGCATACGATGTGGCGCTGGCGCCGCACTGTCCGCTGGGCCCCATCGCGCTGGCCGCCTGCCTGCATGTCGACTTTGTATCGCGCAACGCGGTATTCCAGGAGCAGAGCATGGGGATTCACTATAACCAGGGCGCGGAACTGCTCGACTTTGTGAACAATAAAGAAGATTTCAGCATGGACGGCGGCTTCTTTAAACCGTTAACCAAACCGGGTCTGGGCGTGGAAATTGACGAAGCCAAAGTGATTGCGCTGAGTAAAAATGCGCCGGACTGGCGTAACCCACTTTGGCGTCATGAGGACGGTTCTGTAGCCGAGTGGTAAATGCGCGTCATACTTCGCGCTGGTGATGCGTTGGCTGCGTTTTCTTACCCCGGTCACATACTTTTGTATGCTCCCGGGGATGCGAAAACTTGCCGCCTTTCCCAAGCACGAATTATTTAGCGCATTTCGTTTACGTTTTTAATTAAAAAAAACCAATACACCCTCTGTAAATTACAGGGCATGGTGAGCGGCTTCGCTATGCCCAAAATCTGGAGACAGATTGCGATGGATATTCCAGTTACTGCTGCAAAAACCGGGCGTCGCCGCTACGTGACGCTGATTATGATCTTTATTACCGTAGTTATTTGTTACGTTGACCGCGCCAACCTGGCCGTGGCCTCCGCGCATATTCAGGAGGAATTTGGCATTACCAAAGCGGAAATGGGCTACGTCTTTTCCGCCTTCGCCTGGCTGTATACGCTGTGCCAGATCCCCGGCGGCTGGTTTCTTGACCGCGTCGGCTCGCGCCTGACCTACTTTATCGCTATTTTCGGCTGGTCGGTGGCGACGCTATTGCAGGGCTTCGCCAGCGGGTTGCTGTCGCTGATCGGCCTGCGGGCGATTACCGGGATTTTCGAAGCCCCGGCCTTTCCGACCAATAACCGGATGGTGACCAGCTGGTTCCCGGAGCACGAGCGCGCCTCGGCAGTCGGCTTTTACACCTCCAGGCAGTTTGTCGGCCTGGCGTTCCTCACCCCGCTACTGATCTGGATCCAGGAGCTGCTGAGCTGGCACTGGGTGTTTATCGTCACCGGCGGCATCGGCATTATCTGGTCGCTGATCTGGTTTAAGGTTTACCAGCCGCCACGCCTGACCAAAAGCATCAGTAAAGCGGAGCTGGACTACATTCGTGACGGCGGGGGGCTGGTGGATGGCGATGCGCCGGTGAAAAAAGAGGCGCGACAGCCGCTGAGCAAAGCCGACTGGAAGCTGGTGTTTCACCGTAAGCTGGTAGGCGTGTATCTGGGGCAGTTTGCCGTTACCTCCACGCTGTGGTTCTTCCTGACCTGGTTCCCGAACTATCTGACCCAGGAAAAGGGCATTACCGCGCTGAAAGCCGGTTTTATGACGACGGTGCCTTTCCTTGCCGCCTTCTTCGGCGTACTGCTCTCCGGCTGGCTGGCCGATAAGCTGGTGAAAAAAGGCTTCTCCCTTGGCGTGGCGCGAAAGACCCCGATCATCTGCGGTCTGTTGATCTCCACCTGCATCATGGGCGCCAATTACACCAACGAGCCGGTATGGATTATGACGTTGATGGCGCTGGCCTTTTTCGGCAACGGTTTCGCCTCTATCACCTGGTCGCTGGTTTCTTCCCTGGCGCCGATGCGTTTGATTGGCCTGACCGGCGGCGTGTTTAACTTTGTCGGCGGTCTGGGCGGGATCACCGTACCGCTGGTGATTGGCTACCTGGCGCAGGACTACGGCTTTGGTCCGGCGCTGGTCTATATCTCGGCGGTTGCCCTGATTGGCGCGCTCTCTTATATCCTGCTGGTGGGGGATGTTAAACGCGTAGGGTAACCATCGCTTATCAGCCCGTCAGTCTGAACGGCGGGCTGTTCATCCTGCGCCAGAGGAATATGCGCCACGCCGCTTTGCATAACCCGCTTTCGGGTCAGCGCCGAGGTTAATATCCGGCTCTTAAGGATCTTGCCATACAGCTTAATGCGCAGTTGACGGGTGACCTTTCGGTAAGCGCTATTTTTGTCGGCCGCATGACGCGTCAGCACGGCGTTAAGCCTGTCTGCGCTGTCCAGCGCGTAGCTTATTCCCTCCAGTGAGCTGGCGCTGATAAATCCGGCCGCCTCGCCAATCAGGAATGCGTTATCTTTACCGCAGACAAAATCTTTCCAGCGTGAGGGAAATAGCACCGTGCATTTCTCGCTTTTCAGCGGGTTACCGAAGCGGAACTGAAAGGCTTCCATCTTCGCTTTTAGCGCCTCGAATCGCGCCTGGCCGTCTTTCATTGGATATGCGCCGCCGAAAATAAAATAGCCGTCCTTGCTGATGCTCCACGAATAACAGTCCGTTATCGCATTATCGAAAATGCAGGAATAAAACGGCACCGGATGGCTTTCGGCAAACCACTGCTGGATGGCGACATATTTGCGAATCTGATGCTGTGGGTAGAGATAGCGACGCACCAGCGAATTTGCGCCGTCGGCGCCGACCAGATAGCGGGTGGTGACTTTCTGCTCCTGGCCATCGGCGCGAAAAATAATGTGCCATTTATCCTCTTCCCGCCAGATTTTACGACACAGGCTGTCGTGATAAACCCGCACATCGTCAGGAATCAGCGATTTCAGCCATAAATCGAAGGCGTGACGGTTTATATTGATATAGCTGCGCTGGTAGTTACGTTCCAGCGAAGCTTCAACGTCTATTGTTTTAACGCTGAAGATTTGCGGGTTGGCGATGACATCGACGGGCAGCGTGAGCCCGTCGCGAATAAATGCCCGCTGCGCGTCCGGCGCCAGCAGACCGCCGCAGGGCTTGGTGAAGCCTTCGTTTCCGCACTGTCGCTTTTTATCCAGCGCAATCACCTGCATTTTACCGCTTAATTTACGCGCCAGCGCGGCGCCAGCCGGGCCGAGACCGATAATCGCTACGTCGAAATGTTCCATCTTTCTGTCCGTAAAAATTAAGATGGCGTCAGGCTAGCGCCTGAAAGTGAAGTCCTTGTGAAGTATGATGAGCGAAAATGTCATGAAACGGACTACCGCATGAAGCAGATCACCTTTACCCGGCGTAATCATCAACTGACCAATATCAATAGCTGGACACCGGACAGCCGCTGGCTGGTGTTTGACGTTCGCCCTTCCGGCGCGTCGTTTACCGGTGACACCATTGAGCGCGTAAACGTTCATACGGGGGAGACAGAGGTGATTTACCGCGCCACCCGTGGGGCGCACGTCGGCGTAGTGACCGTTCATCCCCAGACAGAGAAATATGTCTTTATTCATGGGCCTGAAAATCCGGATGCGCACTGGCAATACGATTTTCATCACCGTCGCGGGGTGGTTGCTGAACGGGGAGGCATCACTAACCTCGACGCGATGGATATTACCGCGCCCCTGACTCCCGGCGCGCTGCGCGGCGGCAGCCACGTGCATGTCTATAGCCCGGACGGTAAATGCGTCAGCTTTACCTATAACGATCATCTCCTTCATGAGCGCGATCCGGCGCTGGATTTACGCAACGTTGGCGTCGCGACGCCTTATGGCCCGGTAACCGTCGCGGCGCAGCATCCCCGGGAATACAGCGGAAGCTACTGGTGCGTGCTGGTCAGCCAGACCACGCCTTCGCCGCAGCCGGGCAGCGATGAGATCAATCGGGCTTATGAAGAAGGTTGGGTGGGGAATCATGCGCTGGCGTTTATTGGCGACACGCTTTCGGTTACGGGCGAAAAGGTGCCGGAGCTGTTTATTGTCGATCTGCCTCATGATGAGGCTGGCTGGAAAACGCCCGGCGACGCGCCGCTGGAAGGGACGGACGCCACTCTGCCCGCGCCGCCGCGCGGAGTGCGGCAACGTCGTCTGACGTTCACCCACTCGCGCCGTTTTCCGGGGCTGGTGAACGTACCGCGCCACTGGGTGCGCGCTCATCCAGCGGGGGATGAGATTGCGTTTTTGATGCGCGATGAGAAGGGTATCGTGCAGCTCTGGCTTATATCCGCACAGGGCGGAGAACCGCGGCAGCTGACGCATCATACCGCAGGGATTCAGTCAGCATTCAACTGGCATCCGTCGGGGAAATGGCTGGGGTTTGTGCTGGATAACCGCATCGCCTGCTGCGATGCGCAAAGCGGCGCGATAACCTTTCTGACGCCGCAGCATGGTCATCCGCCCTCGGCGGACGCCGTGGTGTTTTCACCGGATGGCCGGTTTATCGCGTGGATGGAAGAGGTGGACGGTTACCGACAGCTTTGGCTGACAGAAACCGGACGGTAGTCAGGGGGCGGACATTTTTGCCGGTGGGATCACGGCGTTAACCGCCTGTGCTCCCTCCTCGCTTTTCTCTACCCGCGATCTCACTGAACTGTCTTTGCGGAACAGATCCCACGGCAGAAGAAGGGTATCCATGACCGCCGTAAACGGCATATCCAGAATGGCCAGCGATTTTGTGCCCCAGTTTGTCTCATCGTCACCTATCATCGCGGCGCTGGCGCGGGTGCCCGGATACGTTCCCTCTTTCCCGCCGGTATGTGACATTACGCTGGAGCAACCATTCAGCAAAACCATCCCACTGCACAACATCAGCGTTAATAACACATTTCTTATCATAATTTATTCATCTGTGGCGTATCGGTGTTTGCATGATGAGTTATAGCGATCCCTTGCCAGAAAATCAGACTCATCACGTCGCTCTGTGGCGGCTGTCGCACTTTAACATTACGTGCCTTACCTTCAGTCTATGCAATAGACACCAAACTGCAAAAAAAAGTCCGCCGGATGCGCTTGAAAAGTTCGTGAACGGACCCATTTTGATTGTGTAGACAACTGAAGGGCCCGCCTGATGGGGGTTCTGACTACCCGACCTGTCCACAATGGAAGGTCACACATTCTCGCTGATTTCAGGAGCTATTGATTATGCGTAACTTTGATTTATCCCCGCTGTACCGTTCTGCTATTGGTTTCGACCGCCTGTTCAACCTGCTTGAAAACAACCAGAGCCAGAGCAATGGCGGCTATCCTCCGTATAACGTCGAGCTGGTAGACGAAAACCATTACCGCATTGCGATTGCCGTGGCCGGGTTTGCTGAAAGCGAACTGGAGATCACCGCCCAGGATAATCTGCTGGTGGTGAAAGGCGCCCATGCGGATGAGCAAAAAGAACGTACTTACCTTTACCAGGGCATCGCGGAACGCAACTTTGAGCGTAAGTTCCAGTTAGCCGAGAACATTCATGTTCGTGGCGCGAATCTGGTGAATGGCCTGCTGTATATCGAACTTGAGCGCGTGATTCCGGAAGCGAACAAACCGCGCCGCATCGAAATCAACTAATTCCGCGGGCCGCGCTGCGCGGCCTGTTAAATCCTGCTCGCCGTCAGGGAGCACAGGTGTATTAACTCGCTTCTCAGAAGGAGATTATTATGCGTAACTACGATTTATCCCCGCTGCTGCGTCAATGGATCGGTTTCGACAAACTGGCCAGCACGCTGCAAAACGCCGGTGAAAGCCAGAGCTTCCCGCCCTATAACATCGAAAAAAGTGACGATAACCACTATCGCATTACCCTTGCGCTGGCCGGTTTCCGTCAGGAAGATCTGGATATTCAACTGGAAGGCACACGGCTGACCGTGAAGGGCACGCCCGTACAGCCTGAAAAAGAGACTAAATGGTTACATCAGGGGCTGATCAGCCAGCCGTTCAGCCTGAGTTTTACTCTTGCTGAAAATATGGAAGTGTCCGGCGCCACCTTCGTTAACGGGCTGCTGCATATCGATTTAACCCGCAACGAGCCAGAAGCCATTGCCCCCCAGCGTATCGCCATCAGCGAGCGCCCCGCACTGAATAGCTAAAACATAGCTCCTTACCCTTGCCCCGCCAGAAATGACGGGGCTTTTTTGTGCTTTACCACCCATACATTGCGGTTGTACTCTGCGAGAATCCATTTACTCAATAATGTTATTCACAGGGAATAAAAGATGAGTGATATAGCATTGACGGTCAGCGTTCTGGCGGTGGTGGCGGTTGTTGGATTATGGATCGGCAATATCAAAGTGCGGGGGATCGGCTTTGGCATTGGCGGCGTGCTGTTTGGCGGCATTATCGTCGGTCATTTTGTCGACCAGGCCGGGGTGACGCTGAGCGGCGATATGCTGCACTTCATCCAGGAGTTTGGCCTGATTCTGTTCGTTTACACCATCGGTATTCAGGTGGGACCTGGCTTCTTTGCTTCGCTGCGCGTTTCCGGCCTGCGCCTCAATCTGTTTGCGATTCTGATTGTTATCATGGGCGGCCTGGTCACCGCGATTCTGCATAAAATTTTCGCCATTCCGCTGCCGGTGGTGCTGGGGATTTTCTCCGGGGCGGTGACCAATACTCCGGCGCTGGGGGCGGGGCAACAAATCCTGCGCGATCTGGGCACGCCAATGGACGTGGTGGATCAAATGGGGATGAGCTACGCGATGGCCTATCCGTTCGGCATTTGCGGCATTCTGCTGACTATGTGGCTGATGCGCATGATCTTCCGCGTGAATGTGGAGGCGGAGGCTCAGCAGCATGAGTCGACCCTCACCAACGGGCACTCGCTGATCAAAACCATCAATATCCGCGTTGAAAACCCTAACCTCAACAATATGGCGATTCAGGACGTACCGCTCCTGAACAGCGACAAAATTATCTGCTCGCGCCTGAAGCGTGAAGAGACGCTGATGGTGCCGTCGCCCACCACCGTTATTCAGCTCGGCGATCTGTTGCACCTGGTCGGGCAGCCCGGCGATCTGCATAACGCTCAGCTGGTCATTGGTCAGGAAGTGGATACCTCCCTTTCCACCCGTGGCACCGATCTTCGCGTTGAGCGCGTGGTGGTCACCAATGAAAAAGTGCTGGGTAAGCGCATCCGCGATCTGCACTTTAAAGAGCGCTATGACGTGGTGATCTCCAGGCTCAACCGCGCCGGTGTCGAACTGGTCGCCAGTAGCGACGCCAGCCTGCAGTTTGGCGACATTCTCAACCTGGTGGGGCGACCGGCCTCCATTGACGCCGTCGCCAGCGTGGTGGGCAACGCCCAGCAGAAGCTGCAACAGGTGCAGATGCTGCCGGTGTTTATCGGTATCGGGCTGGGCGTTATGCTCGGCTCCATTCCGCTTTTCGTTCCCGGATTCCCGGTGGCGTTAAAGCTGGGGCTGGCGGGTGGTCCGCTGATTATGGCGCTGATCCTCGGGCGTATCGGCAGCATCGGTAAGCTGTACTGGTTTATGCCGCCGAGCGCTAACCTGGCGCTGCGCGAGCTGGGGATTGTGCTTTTTCTGGCGGTGGTCGGGCTGAAGTCGGGCGGTGACTTTATCGATACCCTGACCCAGGGAGAAGGCTTAAGCTGGATTGGCTACGGAATATTTATCACCGCAATTCCGCTGATTACCGTTGGCCTGCTGGCGCGTATCTTCGCCAAAATGAACTACCTGACGCTGTGCGGAATGCTGGCCGGTTCTATGACCGATCCGCCCGCGCTGGCGTTTGCCAACAACCTGCACGCCACCAGCGGCGCGGCGGCGCTGTCCTATGCGACCGTTTATCCGCTGGTGATGTTCCTGCGCATTATCACCCCGCAGCTGCTGGCGGTGATTTTCTGGGGACTGGGGTAAGTTCACGGCCCGGATGGACACGACGCAAATGGTAGTCCACCGGGCTCTCGCTGGCATTTCTGAACATCACCGAATAATTCAAAAAATCACCGCTATCGCTGTACAAAAGTGATGTAATCCGTAACAGCGGTGTCTGTTCAGGCACATTCATTAGTGCGGCAAGCTGTTTATCAGCAAGCACCGGCGTCAGATTTTCGTAGCCGCCGCTGATGATAATGCCGCACGTTTTCTCGATGTAAGCGAATTTTCCTCCCTCCAGATGGGCAACTGAAAGATTGCGGAACAGTTTTACCGGCATGTAGCTGTCTTCCAGCATCAGCGGTTTCTCCTCTATATGGCGTATGCGGCGGGAGAAGTAAATACGTTCGTTAATCTGAATACGTAACTGGCTGGCAATCGCCGGCGGCGCTGGCATCACCTCAAAGGCCAGAACCTGGCTTTTTACACTTTTCTCTTGCCGTTGCAGTATTTCCGTCAGCCCGTTCAGATGGGCGGTCTCATGATAAATATCTTTGCGGACAACGTAGTTTCCGCTGCCGTGGCGGCGCTGCACCAGCCCCAGGTCTACTAACATGTCGATAGCTTTACGGATGGTCATTCGTGAAACCGCAAACTCTTCGGCAAGCTTTTTTTCACCCGGCAACGGGTTGCCAATATGGTAATCAGAAGAGTTAAGTCGAATTCGCAGTCGTTCCGCCACTGATTTATAGATCATCTTTTTTATTCCTGATATTAATGCGCGTTATTTATAGATAACGATCTTCACGATATTCGCTGGTATTTCGATACATGATAGAGTAATTGATAAACTCATTTTCCCGGCTATAGGTTAACGATGTAATACATAATATCGGCGTGCTCTCTTTGATGTTAAGAAGACTGGCAATACCGCTTTCTACCAGTACAGGAGTCAGGCATTCATAAGTACCACCGATGGAAATATGGCACTCTTTTTCAATATACTTGAATTTTGAACCTTCGAGGTGCGTCACCGTTAAGTTCTTAAAAAAACGAACAGGCATATAGCTATCTTCTAACATTAATGGTGTGCTATTAACAAAGCGAAGTCGCCTTGAGTAGTAAACCTGTTCATTATTTGCAAGATGTAATTGCGCCGCTATCACTTCAGTTGCCGGTTGGATTTTAAAGGCAAGGACGTCGCTGGTGATTTTTCCGTGAAAGACTTTCATCGCATCAAAAAATCCAGGAATACTATCTGTTCCCGCATATACATTTTTATGGATGATATATGTTCCACTCCCATTTTTTCTGAAAACCAATCCCCACCCGACCAGTAAATCGATAGCTTTGCGCACGGTCATTCTGCTGACACCAAATTCTGAGGCTAATCGGTTTTCGCCAGGGAGAGCGCTACCCACTTCATATTCAGCGGTGCCTATGCGAACTCTTAGTGTATTTGCAATATTTTTATAGATCATCATTAGACCTCTTTCGCTACATAAAATATCGATATACATCCAATTAACCAATTGAAACTAAATGTGTTTTTTCTTTTCGATAAAACAGGAATTACCAGGCTGTATAGAAACCACTAAAAAAATATACAGCTTACATAAAATAAAATCATGATGCTGGTCACAAATGTTTTTATTGCAAAGGCAATGACGAATCCTTTCTGTTTTATCTTATTGGTGAAGTATGAAAAATCGTTAAGTTATATTCATTGTAAATGTAACATATAAGGATTAAAAATGCTGAGTAAAATACAGCGCTTTGGTGGCGCGATGTTCACCCCTGTATTGTTATTTCCTTTTGCTGGCATTGTTGTGGGAATATGCATTCTATTACAGAACCCTCTTTTTGTTGGGGAAGCGTTGACCTCTCCGGACTCGCTTTTTGCTCAAATCGTTAAAGTGATTGAGGACGGCGGTTGGGCTGTTTTTCGCAACATGGCTTTAATATTTGCGATTGGATTACCTATTGGACTTGCCAATAATGGCCACGCCAGGGCTTGTTTAGCTGTACTGGTCAGTTTTCTGGCATGGAATTATTTCATTAACATTATGGGAACGCTATGGGGGGATTTTTTTGCCGTCGATTTTTCTTTGGCTCCCACAACCGGAAGCGGATTGACAACGATCGCGGGGATAAAAACATTAGATACTAGTATTATAGGCGCTATTGTTATCTCCGGTATTGTTACGGCTATCCATAATCATTTTTTTGATAAACCCTTACCTGCCATTATCGGCATCTTTCAGGGTACGTCCTTTGTCGTCATTGTAGCTTTTTGGGTGATGTTACCCTGTGCGTGGTTAACATTACTGTGCTGGCCGAAAGTGCAGGCAGGAATTGGTTCATTGCAGGATTTTTTACGCACTGCCGGGGCGTTCGGCGTATGGGTCTACACTTTCCTTGAGCGCATCCTGATTCCAACGGGGCTGCATCATTTTGTCTACGGTCCTTTTATGTTTGGTCCGGCCGCAGTGGAAGGTGGAATTCAGATCCACTGGGCGAACCATTTGCTTGAATACAGCCAGACTACCACGCCACTCAAAACTCTTTTCCCGGAAGGCGGATTTGGCCTGTTTGGTAATTCAAAAATCTTTGGCGCTCCCGGAATTGCGCTTGCTCTCTATTACACCGCAGCAGTGGAGAACCGGAAAAAAATCGCCGGGTTGCTCATACCAGCGACGTTAACCGCCGTACTTGTGGGTGTGACGGAGCCTCTGGAGTTCACCTTCCTGTTTATCTCTCCCGCGTTGTTCGCGATTCATGCCCTCCTTGCCGCCACAATGGCGACAACCATGTACCTCTGCGGCGTGGTGGGCAATATGGGAGGTGGGTTGATCGATACAATGTTGCCGCAGGACTGGATCCCAATGTTCCATAACCATGCCGGAATGATATTCACCCAGATGGGGATTGGGCTGGTCTTTACCGTGCTCTACTTCGTGATCTTTCGTGCGCTTATCCTGCGTTTCAATCTTAAGACGCCGGGTCGTGAAGAGAGTGAAGTTCGGCTCTATAGCAAAGCCGATTATAAGGCTGCGCAGACTGCGGCATCAAAAGTGCCCCACGAGCAGGCAATAGGTTTTCTGACGGCTTTGGGCGGCGCTGCCAATATCGAAAATATCAATAACTGCGCCACCCGTTTGCGTATCACGCTCCGGGATATGGCGTTAACTCAACATGATGACGTCTTCAAAACGTATGGCGCGTACGGCGTTGTTCGTCATGGCAATGCGATCCAGGTCATTGTCGGACTTAATGTTCCGATGGTGCGCGAGCAGATGGAAACGCTAATGAAAACCCCTTTCTCAAACGAACAGATCCTCAGGACGGAGGCAGTATCATGAAAAAATTCTCGGTGGTTATTGCGGGCGGCGGCAGTACTTTTACTCCGGGCATCGTATTAATGTTGCTGGCTAATCAGGAGCGTTTCCCGCTACGCACGCTGAAATTCTATGACAATGACGGCGCTCGCCAGGAAATAATTGCCGAAGCCTGCAAAATCATCCTCAAAGAGCAGGCGCCAGAGATTGAATTTAGTTACAGCACCGATCCCGAAACCGCATTTACCGATGTTGATTTCGTGATGGCGCACATCCGCGTAGGCAAATACCCTATGCGGGAGAAAGACGAAAAAATCCCCCTGCGTCATGGCGTTCTGGGTCAGGAAACCTGCGGGCCGGGCGGGATCGCCTATGGCATGCGTTCCATTGGCGGCGTGCTGGAACTGGTGGATTACATGGAAAAATATTCACCGGCCGCCTGGATGCTTAACTATTCGAACCCGGCGGCCATCGTGGCGGAGGCGACGCGACGTCTGCGTCCGAAGGCCAGAATCCTCAATATATGCGATATGCCCATTGGCATTGAAAGCCGGTTTGCGCAGATTGCTGGCTTACAAAGCCGTAAGCAGTTGCGGACGCGTTATTATGGGTTGAATCACTTTGGCTGGTGGACATCGATTGAAGATTTACAGGGCAACGATCTTATGCCGCTGTTACGTGAACATACGAAAAAATACGGTTATGTTCCGCTGCTTGATGTTCCGCCCACAGAAGCAAGCTGGAACGATACTTTTGTAAAAATGAAGGATGTCTGCCTGCTTGATCCTGAAACCCTGCCGAATACCTATTTGAAATACTATTTGCTGCCCGATTATGTCGTACAGCATTCAAATCCGGAATATACCCGTGCCAATGAGGTCATGGATCATCGTGAAAAACAGGTATTTGGAGCCTGTCAGGCCATTATAGACGCGGGAAATTCTTCTGCCGGCGAGCTGGAAATTGACGAACATGCTTCTTATATAGTCGATCTGGCGGTAGCCATTGCTTTTAACACTCAGGAGAGAATGCTGCTGATTGTGCCGAATAACGGGGCTATTAATAATTTTGATGATGATGCGATGGTGGAGATCCCGTGTCTGGTGGGCCATAACGGACCGGAGCCGCTGACCGTGGGGGAAATCCCGCAGTTTCAAAAAGGCCTTATGAGCCAGCAGGTAGCCGTTGAAAAGCTGGTCGTGGATGCCTGGCAACATCGCTCTTATCAGCGCCTATGGCAGGCGATCACGCTGTCGAAAACCGTGCCAGGTTCGACCGTGGCTAAAGCGATTCTTGATGACCTGATCGAAGCCAATAAAGAGTTCTGGCCGGAACTGCGCTAACCCTGTTGACCGGCATCCTGCGGGTGCCGGTTCGCATGCTTCAGCACCGCCGACGGCGCATAGCCAAACTTCTGCTTAAACGCTTTACTGAAATGAAACAGGTCAAAGAAATTGAGTCTGTCCGCTACCTGACCGACGGAATTCCCCTCCTGTTTTAACAGCGATAACGCCAGCTCCAGGCGGGCATCCAGCACATATTCTTTCGGCGTTTTGCCGGTATAGCGCAAAAAAAGGCGTCGCAGCCAGGCTTCGCTACAGGGAATGGTCGCCGCCATGTCCGCGACGCTCCAGCGGCGCTGCAGGCTGGCGTGCAGGGTGGCGATTAATTTTTCAATTTGCCGACGCTGAGGGTCTTTTTTCCCTTCGGCATAAATAAGACAAATCCATTGATAAATGATTTTGGTAAGAAAAGCGACGGCGAGATTATTTTTTATGGGCTCTGCTGACGTTATTAACTGCGATACCTGAGCAAGCTCATTATTATAAACCTCGCCCTGATAAATAACGCATTGTTGGCGAACGGGAATATCCATGATACTGGTTGGCGTAAATTCCATCCAGTATTGTTCCCACAGCAAACCGTCGCAATGATAGGACAGAATATCGGTCGGTTTTAAAAAGATGATGCAGTTGCCGTTAAGGGTGATCTGCTCGCCATCTTTTAGCAGAATTTTCCCGCAGCCCTGCACGGTATAGACCGCGACCCAGGAGTTGGCGATCAGCGGCTTTCTCTTGTCGCGCGGCCAGATTACCCGATAATGCTCATCGGCGAAGGTGTGCCACAACGAGATTAATGAAATTCCGCTGGAGATCACATTTTCATTAATAAGCAGCGGAATATTGTACGTAGTTTCGTTTTTTACATGCGAACTTTGCAAATTTCCATTCATTTTAATTTCTCGCCGGAGAATTATGCTCACAACCTGAACATAACAGAAAAAGATCCGTTCAGGGATATGACGTAGGTACTTTAAGAAATCTGTCTGCCTGAACCGGCATGTAATACCTCTTCCTGACTCTGAGGCCGCCGGGACATAAACAATAAAAGGGCTAAGAGATGAATACGCTACAAATTATGAGCTTTGTCGGCTTTACGCTATTGGTGGCGGCGATCACCTGGTGGAAGGTACGCAAAACGGATACCGGATCGCAACAAGGGTATTTTCTGGCAGGACGTTCGCTGAAGGCGCCGGTAATCGCCGCGTCGCTGATGTTGACCAACCTCTCCACCGAACAGCTGGTGGGCCTTTCCGGGCAGGCTTACAAAAGCGGGATGTCGGTGATGGGCTGGGAAGTGACCTCCGCCGTCACTTTAATCTTCCTGGCGCTGATTTTCCTGCCGCGCTATCTGCAGCGCGGTATCGCCACCATTCCCGACTTTCTCGAAGAACGCTATGACAAAACCACGCGCATTATTATCGATTTCTGTTTCCTGATCGCAACCGGCGTCTGCTTTCTGCCGATCGTGCTCTATTCCGGCGCGCTGGCGCTAAACAGCCTGTTTCATATCAGCGAATCGCTGCACATTTCCCACGGCGCGGCGATCTGGCTGCTGGTGATTTTGCTGGGGCTGGCGGGGATACTTTATGCGGTAATCGGCGGACTGCGGGCTATGGCGGTAGCGGATTCGATTAACGGCATCGGCCTGGTGATTGGCGGCCTGCTGGTGCCGGTATTTGGTTTGATAGCGATGGGAAAAGGTAGCTTTTTACAGGGCATCGAACAGCTCACCACCGTACACGCGGAGAAACTCAACTCCATCGGCGGCGCGAACGATCCACTGCCCATCGGCGCGGCGTTTACCGGCCTGATTCTGGTGAATACCTTCTACTGGTGTACTAATCAGGGCATTGTCCAGCGCACGCTGGCTTCGAAGAGCCTGGCGGAAGGGCAAAAGGGGGCGTTATTAACCGCCGTGCTGAAAATGCTCGCCCCGCTGGTTCTGGTATTGCCGGGGCTGATTGCCTTTCATCTGTATCAGGATTTGCCGAAAGCGGATATGGCTTATCCGACGCTGGTCAATAACGTCCTGCCGGTTCCGCTGGTCGGATTCTTTGGCGCGGTGTTATTTGGCGCAGTTATCAGCACTTTCAACGGCTTTCTTAACAGCGCCAGCACCTTATTCAGCATGGGGATCTACCAGCGCATTATTAACCAGGATGCCAAACCGGAGCAGTTAGTGCGCGTCGGGCGTAAATTTGGTTTCTTTATTGCGATTATTTCCGTGCTGGTGGCGCCGTGGATCGCCAACGCGCCGGAAGGGCTTTATAGCTGGATGAAACAGCTTAACGGTATCTACAACGTACCGCTGGTGACCATTATCATCATGGGCTTTTTCTTCCCGCGCATTCCCGCGCAGGCGGCAAAGGTGGCGATGGCGCTGGGAATTGTCAGCTACATCACCATCAACTACCTGGTGAAGTTCGACTTTCACTTCCTCTATGTCCTGGCCTGCACCTTCTGTCTCAACGTGGTGGTGATGCTTATTATCGGCCTGATAAAGCCGCGCGCTACGCCATTTAAATTCCAGGATGCGTTTGCCGTGGATATGCAGCCGTGGAAAAACGCCAAGATCGCCTCCGTTGGCATCCTGTTCGCCATGATTGGCGTCTATGCCGGCCTCGCGCAATTTGGCGGCTACTCCACGCGGTGGCTCACCGTTTTCTGCTACACCGTTACGGCGGGAGTGGTGCTTTATCTGTTTTACAGCAGCTGGCAGGCCCGCCGTTCTGCTGGCGCGAACTGTCTTTCCGACGCTAAGGATAACCTATGACCCGGCCTAATTTTCTGTTCATTATGACCGATACCCAGGCGACCAATATGGTGGGTTGCTACAGCGGTAAGCCGCTGAATACCAATAATATTGATCGTCTTGCCGCCGAAGGCATCCGCTTTAATTCCGCCTACACCTGCTCGCCGGTGTGTACGCCTGCCCGCGCGGGATTGTTTACCGGCATCTACGCAAACCAGTCCGGTCCGTGGACCAATAACGTTGCGCCGGGAAAGAACATCTCCACCATGGGGCGCTACTTTAAGGATGCCGGTTATCACACCTGCTATATCGGGAAGTGGCACCTCGACGGGCATGACTATTTTGGTACAGGCGTCTGCCCTTCCGAATGGGATGCCGATTACTGGTACGATGGCGCTAATTATCTGGCGGAGCTGACGGAAGAAGAGATTGGTTTGTGGCGTAACGGACTGAACAGTATCGAAGATTTACAGGCTAATAATATTGATGAAACCTTCACCTGGGCGCACCGTATCAGCAACCGGGCGGTGGATTTTCTTCATCAGCCTGCACGCGCTGACCAGCCCTTCCTGATGGTTGTCTCCTATGATGAGCCGCACCATCCGTTTACCTGTCCGGTAGAGTATTTACAGAAGTATCAGGATTTCTATTACGATCTTGGGGCGAAAGCGCGCGATACGCTGGCGAATAAACCTGAACATCACCGCCTGTGGTCGCAGGCGATGCCGTCGCCGGTGGGCGATGACGGGCGCTATCACCATCCGCTCTATTTTGCCTGCAACGACTTTGTTGATGACCAGATTGGCCGGGTGATCAACGCCCTGACGCCGGAGCAGCAGGCGAATACCTGGGTGATTTACACCTCCGATCACGGCGAGATGATGGGCGCGCATCGGCTGATCAGTAAAGGCGCGGCGATGTACGATGACATTACCCGCATTCCTTTGATTATCCGTCCGCCGCAGGGGGAGCATCGTCAGGTGGATACGCCGGTCAGCCATATTGATTTGCTGCCTACCATGATGGCGCTGGCCGGGATAGACAAACCGGCTATTTTGCCGGGTGGAAATATTCTGGCGGCGGATTCGCCGCGCGGCGTGATGGTAGAATTCAACCGTTATGAGATTGAACACGACAGCTTTGGCGGGTTTATTCCGGTGCGCTGCTGGGTGACGGAGGAGTATAAACTGGTGCTCAATCTGTTCACCAGCGATGAACTGTATGACCGGCGTAACGATCCGGATGAGCTGAATAACCTGATTGATGCGCCTGGATTCGCCGACGTTCGCAACACGATGCACGATGCGCTACTGGATTATATGGATAAAATCCGCGACCCGTTCCGCACCTACCAGTGGAGCCTGCGCCCGTGGCGAAAAGAGGCGCAGCCGCGCTGGATGGGCGCTTTCCGGCCACGTCCTGAAGATGGCTATTCACCTGTGGTGCGTGATTACGATACCGGTTTACCCACTCAGGGGGTGAAAGTGGAGGAGAAAAAGCAGAAGTTCTGACTACACTGTTCGCTTGCCCGGCCTGAATGGGGTCGCCCCGGCAGGCCGGATTATCCGGCTGGATCGTTAAAAAAGTGAGCCGCCGCTGAGCCAGGAACAAACCACGAGAAACAGTACAATTACGCAGAATATTGCCAGACCAAACAACAACGCATGGAAGGCGAGCGTACCGCCGCCGAAGATGAGCGCGCCTCTGACGCTCCACAGACTTTCTTTACGCATACCGCCGATGAAAGCGCAGATAAGCGCGATGATGGCGAGCGCAACCTCCGTACCATGCATAATTTTATCCATATCCGCAGCGCGTTCATTTGCCGCGGCTGGCAGGGTTTCACCATTAAGCCCGGCAATAATGCCTTTTTTAACGGCGGATACCTGTTCTGCAATGACATTCTCCAGGCGCGGGCGCGGAGGAGTAAACGGACCAAAAGAGAAGTGAAAAAGAGTGATAATGAGCGCAACGGCGCCAAACAGCATTCCCGCGGCGCTGGTTTTATTTTGCGATATGATTTCCATTCGACCTCCTTGTGTAACGGCACAAGCGTATCACTGATATGGCAATCGAAATTCCTAAAATGAAAAGAACCCGGCTATTGAAACCTGATGCAAAGGAGTCCTGATGAAAATTTCCCGCCTCGGAGAAGCGCCGGACTACCGCTTCTCGCTGGCAAACGAGCGCACTTTTTTAGCCTGGATCCGCACCGCGCTGGGTTTTCTGGCGGCGGGCGTGGGCCTTGACCAGCTCGCGCCGGAGTTCGCCACGCCGGTCATTCGTGAACTGCTGGCGCTGCTGCTGTGCCTGTTTTCGGGCGGGCTGGCGATTTATGGCTATCTGCGCTGGCTGCGCAACGAAAAGGCCATGCGCCTGAAGGAAGATTTACCCTATACCCACAGCCTGCTGATTGTCAGTCTGATTTTGATGATCGTGGCGGTGATTGTGATGACGCTGGTGCTGTATGCCGGATAGCCGGAAAGCGCGGCGCATTGCCGATCCCGGACTGCAACCCGAGCGCACGTCGCTGGCCTGGTTTCGCACTCTGCTGGGTTATGGCGCGCTGATGGCGCTGGCGGTAAAACATAACTGGCACCAGGCCGGATTCCTGTTCTGGGTCTCTCTTGCGGTGCTGGCTGTGGTGGCGATCATTCTCTGGCGCTATACCCTCAGTCGTAACCTGATGGACGTAACGCACTCAGATTTTTCACAAACTCGCGTGGTTCGTGACAAATTTATGATCTCCCTCGCGGTGTTATCGCTCGCAATACTGTTTGCTGTTACGCACATTCGCCAACTTATCGTATTTGTCAGGAATCTCGTATGACAGGATGTCAGGTCATGGTCAAGCCGGCCAGCTCACGTTGTAACCTGGATTGTCGTTACTGTTTTTATATTGATAAACCCACTCAACCGGTCATGGATGACGCCACGCTTACGGCATTTATTCAGCAACATATTGCCGCGCAGCCGGGGCCGGAAGTGCTGTTTGCCTGGCAGGGGGGAGAACCGACGCTGTGCGGGCTGGAATTTTTCCAGCGCGTGGTGACATTACAAAAGCAGTATGGCAAAGGGAAACAGATCCACAACACCTTCCAGACTAACGGTATTTTACTCAACGACGACTGGTGCCGTTTTCTGCGCGATAACGGCTGGCTGGTGGGGCTATCGCTGGATGGTCCGGCTGAGTTTCACGACGCGTATCGCGTCAGCCGAAGCGGAAAACCAACCCATCATAAGGTCATCAACGCGCTGAAGAAACTGGTCGCGCATCGCGTAGAGTTCAACCTGCTGGTGGTGATCAATCGCCTGAACAGCCAGCAGCCGGAGCAGATGTACCGTTACCTCCGCCAGCTGGGTACGCCGTTTCTGCAATTTATTCCGCTGGTGGAGCATGACGAGAACGGCGCGCTGACCGCCGGGTCGGTACAGCCGCAGGCGTGGGGCGCGTTTCTGAGTCGGGTATTCGATCTGTGGGTGCGGGAAGATATTGGTCGCGTCTATATCCAGCTTTTCGATTCGACCCTCGGCGTATGGTGCGGCTATCCGTCGCAGACGTGCGTGTTAAGCGAAACCTGCGGTCACGCGTTTGCGCTGGAAGCGAACGGCGATCTCTATCAGTGCGACCATTATGTCTATCCGCAACACCTGCTGGGCAATATTCATCGCACGCCGTTGCGAGAACTGAACGCCAGCCCGCAGGCGAAGGCGTTTGGCCAGCGTAAAAAAACCACCCTTAATGCGGCCTGTCAAAGCTGCGCCTGGCGGAAGTTCTGTCATGGCGACTGCCCTAAACATCGGGATGCAGCAGGAATAAGCCGGTTATGCGCGGGATATCAGGCCTTTTTTGTCCATACCGCGCCCCATATGCGGGTGATGCGCGATCTGCTCAAACAGCATCGCTCGCCGATGGAGCTGATGGCTATGCTGCGGTAGAGGAAAAGCAGGCCGGATAAGCGCAGCGCCATCCGGCATGTTTCGGCGTGAAATTAACGCCCTTTCGCGAGGTATTGTTCCATTTCTGCTTCCGGCACCATGCCGCCGCCGGTTGCCCAGACCAGATGCGTCGCGTTACCGAGCTGCGACGGCGTGAAGCCATGCATCCGCAGGTAGTCCGCTGAGGCGCAGACGCGTTGCGGTCCGGCCATTCCCGCCAGCGCCGACGGTTCCAGACGGATATTTTCCTCCTGCGCCAGCCAGCCCAGCATGTCGTACATCGTCCGATCGTCAAGGGTGTACAGGCCATCCAGCAGGCGCTCCATCGCCCGGCCAACGAAGCCCGATGCGCGCCCCACGGCCAGCCCGTCGGCCGCCGTCAGGTTATCGATGCCAATGTCCTGTACGGAGATGGCATCATGCAGGCCGGTATACACGCCAAGCAGCATACACGGCGAATGGGTCGGCTCGGCGAAAAAGCAGTGAACGTTGTCGCCGAAGGCCAGCTTGAGACCAAACGCCACCCCGCCCGGGCCGCCGCCCACGCCGCACGGCAGATAGACAAACAGCGGGCGATCTGCGTCGACCACGCGCCCCTGTTTTTCAAACTGTGCCTTCAGACGCTGCCCGGCCACCGCATAGCCTAAAAACAGGGTGCGCGAGTTTTCATCGTCAATAAAGAAGCAGTTCGGGTCGGACTCCGCCGCCTTGCGCCCCTGTTCCACCGCCACGCCGTAATCTTCTTCATACTCAACCACGGTAACGCCGTGGCTGCGCAGTCTGGCCTTTTTCCACGCGCGGGCGTCGGCGGACATATGCACCGTCACCTTAAAGCCGATGCGGGCGCTCATGATGCCGATCGACAGTCCAAGATTGCCCGTTGATCCCACCGCGATGCTGTACTGGCTGAAGAAAGCTTTGAACTCCGGGTTGAGAAGTACGCTGTAGTCGTCTTCTGTGGTCAACAGACCGGCCTCCAGCGCCAGTTTTTCCGCATGGGTCAGCACTTCATAAATACCGCCGCGGGCTTTAATGGAACCGGAGATTGGCAGATGACTATCTTTTTTCAGCAGGATCTCGCCGTTGATGGCCTGACCATACTCTTTTTCCAGCCGCAGCTGCATCGCCGGAATCGCCACTACGTCAGACTCGATAATCCCCCCGCTGACGGCGGTTTCCGGGAAGGCTTTAGCAAGATACGGCGCAAAGCGGGCCAGCCGGGCGTGCGCGCCTTTAACGTCGGCTTCCGTTAATCCAACGTAAGGTAAACCTTCCGCAAGAGAAGTCGTGGCAGGGTTAAACCAGGTGGTTTCTTTCAGCTCCACCAGATCCTCTACCAGAGGATAACGGGTAATGAGTTGTTGAATGTTTTCCATAGTACGTCTCTTTGCATTCAGATGATAAAGGAAAGCAGGAATGTGCAGGCCAGCGCAATGACCGAGGCGATAAATGTCGCGGTCGTATAGTATTTGAACGTTTCATTCAGCGTTGCGCCGCAGTACTGCTTCACCAGCCAGAAGAGGGAATCGGTGACGATCGTGCAGCCAATCGCGCCAGAACCGATGGCAATGGCGATGATCTCCGGGCTGACGCCGGGATAGAGCGGCAGCATCGGGGCGACAATCGCCGTTGCGCCCATCATCGCCACGGTGGCGGAACCGACCGCCGCGTGAAGAATCAGCGCCACCAGCCAGGCCAGCAGAATTGGGTGCATATCCATGTTCGAGAGGAGCACCGCCAGCGTATCCGCCAGTCCGCTGCTTTTGAGGATCGCATTGAACGCGCCGCCTGCGCCGATAATCAGCAGGATATTGGCAATCGAACCAAAGCCGTTTTCGGTATGGGTCAGCATCTCACCCATGCTCATCTGCTGGCGCAGGCCGAGGATGTAATAGGCTACGAAGACGGCGATGAACATAGCGGTGATCGGGTTGCCGATAAACTCCAGTAGCGTATAGAGGGTACTGCCTTTGGTCATATTCAGCTCAGCGACGGTTTTTACCAGCATCAGGCCAATGGGCAGCAGAATGGTAAACAGCGTTGCGCCTAAAGATGGCAGCGTGCTTTCTTCACGCACCTTAAGGTCGGCGAACTCGGCCGGTACTGCCTTAAACGGCAGGCGGTTGCCGAGAAACTTGAGGAAAAGCGGTCCGCCGATCAGCGATGCCATCAGCCCGACCAGCAGTCCGTAAACGATCACCGAACCTATATCCGCGCCCAGTTTATTCGCGACAAACAGCGCCGCCGGATGCGGCGGCACCACACAGTGGACGGCCATCAGCGCGGTACAGAGAGGGATGGCGAGCTTAAGCAGCGAAGTATTGGTTTTTTTCGCAATAGAGAACCCCAGCGGAATAAGCAGTACCACGCCCACTTCCACAAACAGCGTGATCCCGCAGATTAACCCCACCAGCACCATAATGACGTCGGCAGAGAGCCAGCGGCAGCGCTGGAGTGTCAGCCCGATTCGCTCCGCCGCGCCGGAAACCTCCATCATTTTGCCGAGAATGGTGCCCAGGCCGATAACCGCAGCCAGGAAGCCCAGCGTACTGCCAATACCGTTTTCAACGGCATTGACCATGTCCAGCGGTCCCATACCCATCATGATCCCCACGAAGAAGCTGGCGAGCAGCAGCGCCAGAAACGGGTGGAATTTGAATTTCACGATGGTCAATACAATTAACACGATGCTTACCAGCAGCGTGCTCACAACCCAGATTTGAGAGTGCATATCTCACCTTGCCCTGTGATTTATCTCCCTCCATTGGATAAAAAAACAGCGCGTGCTGACAAACGATATAAATATGCCTTCACATGAATCAGATTGAATCAAACAGGTGATACAGGTCGAAAAAAGGTGCTTATTTGCGAGGTGATTCACTATGGCTCATCTTATTGCTGAATTTTTGCGCTCGATTTTTTACACTTTACCAATGACTTTCTGTACTACCGAGGCAACAATGGAACCCGTTCGCGAGGGACGTAACCGGCTACTGAACGGCTGGCAGCTCTCTAAACTCTACACTTTCGAAGTGGCGGCCCGGCATCAATCGTTCGCGATGGCGGCTGAGGAACTCTCTCTTACGCCGGGCGCCATCAGCCATCGTATTAACCAACTTGAAGAGGAGCTGGGCATTCAGCTGTTTGTGCGGTCGCACCGTAAAGTTGAGCTGACCCATGAAGGCAAGCGGGTGTTCTGGGCGCTAAAGACATCGCTGGATACGCTGAACCAGGAAATTCTCGATATCAAAAATCAGGAGCTGTCCGGCACCCTGACCGTCTATTCGCGACCGTCGATTGCGCAATGCTGGCTGGTGCCCGCGCTGGGTGATTTTACCCGCCGCTACCCCGCTATTTCTCTGACGATCCTCACCGGAAACGACAACGTTAACCTACAGCGAGCCGGGGTCGATCTGGCGATCTACTTCGACGATGGGCCGTCGGCGCAGTTGACTCACCATTTTTTGATGGATGAGGCCATTCTGCCGGTATGCACGCCGGACTACGCGCGTCGCTTCGGGTTAGACGGGCGGTTGGCCAGCCTGCGTCACTGTACGCTACTGCACGATCGCCAGGCGTGGAGCAATGATTCGGGAACCGATGAGTGGTTCAGCTGGGCGCGGCATTTTGAGGTGACTTTGCCGCAATCGTCGGGAATTGGTTTCGATCGCTCTGATTTAGCGGTCATTGCCGCGATGAATCATATTGGCGTGGCGATGGGGCGGAAGCGGCTGGTGCAGAAACGTCTGGAGAGCGGCGAACTGGTGGCCCCGTTCGGTGAGATGACGTTAACCTGCCATCAGCATTACTACATGACGACATTGCCCGGCAGGCAGTGGCCGAAAATCGAGGCGTTTATCGGCTGGCTGCACGAACAGGCCGGACGGTAAATCCGGCCATGCCTGGGTTAAATTGCCTGTCCCTGATGCGACACGCGCGCCGCCAGCGGCAGCCAGCAGAGTAAAATCAGCAGCCCCATCAGGGTCATTAAAAGACCGAGGCTACCCTGACCGGTCTGTGGCAGCATCGCCGAAAGCCAGGCAAGCACCCCGGAACCGATGTTTTGCAGGCCGCCGACCAGCGCGCCCGCCGTACCGGCGAGGAACGGAAACGGCTCCATCGCGCCGCTGGTCGCCAGCGGGAACAGCATCCCGGCGCCGAAGAAAAACAGCGCGGCGGGGATCAGCAGCGTCCAGACGTTCATCACCCCGAACCAGCCGGGGATCCACATCATCAGCCCCGCCAGCAGACAGCTCATCACCGACTGCCACATCAGCGTGGCGAAACGCTTGTTTGGCCGACCGGCAAACCACGCGCCGAAAAAGGCCGCCGGAATAGGCAGAATAAACAGGATACTGACCACCATACTGCTTAAGCCTAACACTGCGCCCATCAGCACCCCGGAACAGGCTTCAAACACCGCGATTCCGGCCAGACCGCCGATTAGCATCAGCAGATAGCAGTTAAACGCGCCGTTGCCAAACAGGGTCTTATAGCTGGCGATAAGCCGCGTGCGCGGCGCATCAGCCGGGCGGGTTTCCGGCATCCAGCGCGCCATGCTGAAGGTGACACCCGCGCAGAGGACGAGCAGAAAAGCGTAACAGGCGCGCCAGTTCCACATTGTATCCAGCATCCCGCCAATCAGCGGCGCCAGCAGCGGGCTGACCAGAATCCCCATATTCAGCAGGCTGTTGGCGTGGCGCAGCTGTGTGCCTTCATACAGATCGCGCGGCAGGGTACGCGCCATCACCCCGCCGACGCCGGTGCCCATTCCCTGTAGCGCGCTGGCGGCAATCAATACCGTCAGGCTGTGGGTGGTTATGGCGATGAGGGTGGCAAGCATAAAAACGGTCATACCGATGAGGCTCACCGGGCGGCGACCCACGCGATCAGACAGCGGGCCATAGAACAGTTGCGACACGCCGTAGGTCAGCAGATAGGCCGCCATCACGCTCTGAACCGCGCCTTCGCGAACGTTCAGGTCGCGCGCCATATCGGCGATGGCGGGGATATAAATGGTTTGCGCCATCTGACCCACAGCCACAAGTAATACCAACATCAACAACAAATTGACGCTTCTCTGCCTTTTCATTTCGCTGATTACTTTTAAAAAAGATGAAAATTAAGGATAAGGTGCTGCATTACGCCGCAAATTCGAGTGAAATCTACCACACAAAAAGCAGAAGGCCAGTTTGCAGGCTGGAATGTATAAGCGGGGAACGGCAGGAAATGTAAACAAATAGCGGCAATAAATGTTGCCGGACTGCAATGGGCGATCCGCTGGCTGCAAAATGTGATTCGTAGGCTGGATAAGGCGTAGCCGCCATCCGACAAAATGCCCGGTGGCGCTGTCGCTTACCGGGCCTACGGATTACAAACCACAAACCACAAACCACAAACCACAAACCACAAACCGTAGGCCGGATAAGGCGTAGCCGCCATCCGGCAAGCAGAGCGGCCCTCACGACAGGCGTAACAGAATCGCCCCGGCAGCGATCCCACCGGCGGCGACCAGCCGCAGGCCCGCCACCCGCTCTTTCAGCAGCAGCCAGGCGATCAGCGCGCCAAACAGAATTGAAGTTTCCCGCAGCGCGGCGACCACCGCCAGCGGCGCCTGGGTCATTACCCACAGCGCCAGTCCGTAAGAGCCCATTGTGCCAATGCCGCCGAAAATCCCTTTCTTCCAGTGCTGCGCCAGATAGCGCGCCGCTTCACGCCGCCGGGCCACCATCGCCCAGCCCAGCAGACATGAACCGTTGAGGAAAAAGGTCCACAGCGTATAGCCCAGCGCGGTTTCCGACACCCTGACCCCGGTGCCGTCAACCAGCGTATAACCGGCGATAAAGCAGGCGTTAATCAGTGCCAGCACAATGCCGCGCTGCGAACTGGCGCGACCATTAAAAGCCATCCCGAGGATCGCCAGGCAGATCACCGCGATGCCCGCCCATGCCACTGACGACAGGCTGTCGCCGAGGAACAGTACGCTGATTATCGCCACCAGCAGCGGCGCGGTGCCGCGCATCAGCGGATAGGTCTGGCTCATATCCGAAACCTGGTAGGTTCGGGCGACCAGCACGGTGTAGATCACCTGGAGCGCGGTGGATGCGGCTAAAAACGGGATGCTGGCAGTGGAAGGCTGCGGCGCGAACGGCAGGAAAATCAGCGCCATTAGCGCCGCAGAACCGCTGACGCTGATAGCCGCATACAGCTTATTGTTTCCTGCTTTGACGATAGCGTTCCAGCTGGCGTGCAGCAGCGCGGCAAACAGCAAAATGCAGAAAACGGAAAGGGTCATGATTCAGGCATCGTTAGCGGACGTCATAAAAACGTAACATAACCCGCAGGCGTAAGCATCTGCCAGATGTGAAAGGGGAGCGGTTGCCCGCTCCCCTTTGGTGCGGCTTGAATCTGAATCACTTAAAGTATTTCAGAACAGCATCAAGCAGTTGCATCACTGCAACAATGAGTTTCAGGATAAGAATAATAATATCCACGAGGCTCATACGCGTCTCCTCTGGTAAAAGGAGCACGGTGCTGACGTGCCTTTCCGCCGCCTGTTGCCAGCACCTTTGTTGACATAACACAGTGTGCTCACCGGGGGGGGTTAAGGCGCTGACGGCACCACCCGTTTCAGCCAGGACTTAGTTGCGCCGGGTAACGATGCGGCCCCACCTGACACTCTGTGTACAACGTCATTATAGATAAACACTGTATGGATGAACAGTAATTTATGGACAGAAGAAAACTTCTGGTCCATACTCAAAAACGTCAAAATTCGCGCCGAAATTGCGTGTTCGTCACAGAACGCGTATACTTTCGCTGTTGACATAACACAGTGTGCTTTGCGGCCACCAACCGCATTACGCTGAAAAACCTCGCTCCGGCGGGGTTTTTTGTTTCTGGCGCTTTTTCTTACTGAAATGTGATCGTTGACGCATTTTCGCACAGATGAATATTTTTCCATTGTCTCGCTTAACAAGCTGTGCTTGTATAAATCCTGTTAATGATTAAACAGACAAGGTCCCTAATGAACCCTTCCATGCTGACTGCGACCCTACTAAACACTGCGCCATCCAGCGCAGCGGTCGTCGTGCGTGTGGTGGTGGTCGTCGGCAATGCGCCGTAGGGTCCGGAACAACACACGATTCCAAAACCCCGCCGGCGCAAACCAGGCGGGGTTTTTCGTTTAGAGACCTGCCCGGCGCCCCGGCCAAGAAGAAAAGGACTGGAGCATGGCAAGTTCGGGCACAACATCCGCATCCACGCGTAAGCGCTTTACCGGCGCTGAATTTATCGTTCATTTCCTGGAGCGTCAGGGCATTCAGATCGTTACCGGTATTCCCGGCGGGTCGATCCTGCCCGTCTACGACGCCTTAAGCCAGAGCACGCAAATCCGCCATATCCTGGCGCGACATGAGCAGGGGGCGGGATTTATTGCTCAGGGCATGGCGCGCACCGACGGTAAACCGGCGGTTTGCATGGCCTGTAGCGGGCCGGGCGCGACTAACCTGGTCACCGCTATTGCCGATGCGCGTCTGGATTCCATTCCGCTGATCTGCATCACCGGACAGGTTCCGGCCTCGATGATCGGCACCGACGCTTTCCAGGAAGTGGACACCTACGGCATCTCTATCCCCATCACCAAACACAACTATCTGGTCAGACACATCGACGAACTTCCGCAGGTGATGAGCGACGCCTTTCGTCTCGCTCAGTCGGGACGCCCTGGCCCGGTGTGGATAGACATACCTAAGGATGTGCAAACGGCGGTATTCGAGCCAGAAGAGATCCCGGCTCCGGCGGAAAAAATGGCGGCGCCTGCCTTCAGCGAACAGCACGTTCGCGACGCGGCGGCAATGATTAACGCGGCGAAGCGTCCGGTGCTGTATCTCGGCGGCGGGGTGATCAATGCGCCTGAGCGGGTGCGCGAACTGGCGGAAAAAGCGCAGTTGCCGACCACCATGACGCTGATGGCGCTGGGCATGTTGCCGAAGGCGCATCCGTTGTCGCTGGGAATGCTGGGGATGCACGGCGCGCGCAGCACTAACTATATCCTGCAGGAGGCCGATCTGCTGGTGGTGCTGGGGGCGCGTTTTGATGACCGGGCGATTGGCAAAACCGAGCAGTTCTGCCCGAACGCCAAAATTATCCATGTGGATATCGATCGCGCCGAGCTGGGTAAAATCAAGCAGCCGCACGTGGCTATTCAGGCGGACGTGGACGAGGTGCTGGCGCAGTTAATTCCGCAGATTGAGGCGCAGCCGCGCACGGAGTGGCATCAGCTGGTGAGCGATTTGCAGCGCGAGTTTCCCTGTACCATTCCGCAGGAGAGCGATCCGCTCAGCCACTACGGGCTGATTAACGCGGTGGCCGCCTGCGTGGACGACAGCGCGATTATAACCACCGACGTGGGGCAGCACCAGATGTGGGCGGCGCAGGCGTATCCGCTGAACCGTCCGCACCAGTGGCTGACCTCCGGCGGGCTGGGCACGATGGGCTTTGGCCTGCCAGCGGCGATTGGCGCGGCGCTGGCGAACCCGGACAAGAAAGTGCTGTGCTTCTCCGGCGACGGCAGCCTGATGATGAACATTCAGGAGATGGCGACCGCCAGTGAAAACCAACTGGACGTGAAAATCATCCTGATGAACAACGAAGCGCTGGGGCTGGTGCATCAGCAGCAGAGCCTGTTCTACAAGCAGGGGGTGTTTGCCGCCACCTATCCGGGGATGATTAACTTTATGCAGATTGCCGCCGGATTTGGCCTGGAAACCTGTGATTTAAACAATGAAGCCGATCCGCAGGCGGCACTGCAGGCGATTATCAGCCGTCCGGGTCCGGCGCTGATCCACGTGCGCATTGATGCTGAAGAGAAAGTTTATCCGATGGTGCCGCCGGGCGCGGCAAATACTGAGATGGTGGGGGAATAAGCCATGCAGAAACAATCACATGAGAACGTCATTCTGGAACTCACCGTCCGCAACCACCCTGGCGTGATGACCCACGTCTGCGGGCTATTCGCCCGTCGCGCATTTAACGTCGAGGGCATTCTCTGCCTGCCGATTCAGGGCAGCGACCAGAGCCGCATCTGGCTACTGGTTAATGACGATCAGCGTCTGGAGCAGATGATCGCGCAGATCGACAAGCTGGAGGATGTGGCTAAAGTGGTGCGCAATCAGTCGGATCCCACCATGTTCAACAAAATTGCCGTGTTCTTTGAATAAAATGCTCAAGGCTTGAACGGTACGGCGCTTATGGTTAAGGTAAGCGCCTTTGCTATCCGGCAGGACCCATCGTCAGGACAAAATCATGATCACCATCGCCCTTATTGACGATCATCTTATCGTCCGCTCCGGCTTTGCGCAGCTGCTGGGGCTGGAGGCGGATTTGCAGGTTGCGGCTGAATTCGGTTCCGGTCGCGAAGCGCTGGCGGGTCTGCCGGGGCGGGGCGTGCAGGTGTGTATCTGCGACATCTCCATGCCGGACATTTCCGGGCTGGAGTTGTTAAGCCAGCTGCCGAAAGGCATGGCGACCATCATGCTTTCGGTACACGACAGCCCGGCGCTGGTGGAGCAGGCGCTGAACGCCGGGGCGCGCGGCTTCCTCTCCAAACGCTGTAGCCCCGATGAGCTGATCGCCGCGGTGCATACGGTCGCCACCGGCGGCTGCTATCTGACGCCGGATATCGCCATCAAGCTGGCGGCCGGACGCCAGGACCCGCTGACCCGACGCGAACGCCAGGTGGCGGAAAAGCTGGCTCAGGGCATGGCGGTAAAAGAGATTGCCGCCGTGCTGGGACTTTCGCCGAAAACGGTGCACGTGCACCGCGCGAATCTGATGGAAAAGCTGGGCGTCAGCAATGACGTCGAACTGGCGCGCAGGATGTTTGACGGCTGGCAATGAACACGTTTTTCTCCCGGCTGACCACCGTAGCCGCCTGCTTTTTCATCTTCTCCGCCGCCTGGTTTTGCCTGTGGAGCATCAGCCTGCATCTGGTGGAACGCCCTGAACTGGCGGTGCTGCTGTTTCCGTTCGGCCTGCGGCTGGGGATGATGCTGCAATGTCCGCGCGGCTACTGGCCGGTACTGCTGGGCGCGGAGTGGCTGCTGATCTTCTGGCTGGCGCAGGAGGTGGCGCTGGCGCATCTGCCGTTACTGGCCATCGGCAGCGTGCTGACGCTCCTGCCCGTGGCGTTAATCTCCCGCTATCGTCACCAGCGCGACTGGCGGACCTTGCTGTTGCAGGGAGGCGCGCTCGCCGCCGCCGCGCTGTTGCAGTCGCTGCCCTGGCTGGGGCAGGGCGAGGAGGCGTGGAACGCGCTGCTGCTGACGCTCACTGGCGGATTAACGCTGGCGCCGATTTGTCTGGTGTTCTGGCACTATCTGACCAGCACTACCTGGCTGCCGCTTGGCCCGGCGCTGGTTTCGCAGCCGGTGAACTGGCGCGGGCGGCACCTGATCTGGTACCTGCTGCTGTTCACCGTCAGCCTGTGGCTCCAGCTGGGATTACCCGCCGAGCTTTCCCGCTTCACGCCGTTCTGTCTGGCGCTGCCGATCATTGCTCTGGCCTGGCACTACGGCTGGCAGGGGGCGCTGATTGCCACCCTGATGAACGCCATCGCGCTGATCGTCAGCCAGACCTGGCACGATCACCCCGTGGATTTACTGCTTTCTCTGCTGGCGCAAAGCCTGACCGGGCTATTGCTTGGCGCGGGCATTCAGCGCCTGCGCGAGCTAAACCAGTCGCTGCAAAACGAACTGGCGCGCAACCACCGACTGGCGGAACGCCTGCTGGAAACCGAAGAGAGCGTGCGGCGTGACGTGGCGCGCGAGCTGCACGATGATATCGGCCAGACGATTACCGCCATCCGTACCCAGGCGGGCATTGTGCAGCGTCTGGCTGCGGAAAACGGCGGCGTGAAGCAGAGCGGACAGCTTATCGAACAGCTGTCGCTCGGCGTGTATGATTCGGTGCGTCGGTTACTGGGCCGCCTGCGCCCGCGGCAGCTGGACGATCTCACCCTTGAGAAGGCGATTCGCTCGCTGTTGCGTGAAATGGAGCTGGAAAGCCGCGGCATTATCAGCCATCTCGACTGGCGGATAGACGAAGCGGCGCTGAGCGAGAGCCAGCGGGTGACGCTGTTCAGGATCTGTCAGGAAGGGTTGAACAATATTGTCAAACACGCCAACGCCAGCGCGGTAACGCTTCAGGGCTGGCGGCAGGATGACCGGCTGATGCTGGTGATTGAGGATGACGGCAGCGGCCTGCCGCCGGGGCCGGGAGCGCAGGGATTTGGTCTGACCGGTATGCGCGAGCGCGTAACGGCGCTTGGCGGTTCGCTGACCATTTCCTGTACTCACGGCACGCGCGTCAGCGTCTCGTTGCCTCAACGTTACGCCTAAGGAGCGGCATGTTTCAGTTTTTAAAAGCGCCGGCCAGCGCGCCGCTGCTGACCGATAAGCAGGACATTGATGCCCGCTACCGCTACTGGCGGCGGCATATTCTGCTGACTATCTGGCTGGGGTACGCCCTGTTCTATTTTACCCGTAAGAGCTTTAACGCTGCGGTGCCGGAGATCCTCGTCAGCGGCGTGCTGACCCGCAGCGACATCGGCCTGTTGGCGACGCTGTTTTATATCACTTACGGCCTGTCGAAGTTTATTTCCGGCATTGTCAGCGACCGTTCCAACGCCGGCTATTTTATGGGGCTGGGGCTTATCGCTACCGGCGTGGTAAATATCCTGTTCGGTTTCTCCACCTCGCTGTGGGCATTCGCGCTGCTGTGGGCGCTGAACGCCTTTTTCCAGGGCTGGGGCGCGCCGGTCTGCGCCCGCCTGCTCACCGCCTGGTATTCGCGTAACGAACGCGGCGGCTGGTGGGCGATCTGGAACACCGCGCATAACGTCGGCGGGGCGTTGATCCCCATGGTGATGGCGGCGACCGCCCTGCACTATGGCTGGCGGGCCGGGATGATGATTGCCGGGACGCTGGCGATTATCGTCGGCATCCTGCTGTGCTGGCGTCTGCGCGACAGGCCGCAGGCGGTAGGATTGCCGCCGGTGGGTGACTGGCGGCACGATGCGCTGGAGATCGCCCAGCAGCAGGAGGGAGCCGGACTCAACCGCCAGGCGATCCTCACCCGCTATGTGTTGCTCAATCCTTACATCTGGCTGCTGTCGCTCTGTTATGTGCTGGTGTACATCGTGCGCGCGGCGATCAACGACTGGGGCAATCTGTATATGTCGGAGACGCTGGGAGTCGATCTGGTGACCGCCAATACGGCGGTGACGATGTTTGAACTGGGCGGATTTATTGGCGCGCTGGTGGCGGGCTGGGGCTCGGACAAACTGTTTAACGGCAACCGCGGGCCGATGAACCTCATCTTCGCCGCCGGAATTTTACTTTCAGTAGGGTCTTTGTGGCTGATGCCGTTCGCCAGCTATGTGATGCAGGCGGCATGCTTTTTCACTACCGGCTTCTTCGTGTTCGGCCCGCAGATGTTAATTGGCATGGCGGCGGCGGAATGCTCGCACAAAGAGGCGGCGGGCGCGGCGACCGGCTTTGTCGGGCTGTTTGCCTATCTCGGCGCGTCGCTTTCCGGTTGGCCGCTGGCGCAGGTGCTGGAGATCTGGCACTGGACGGGATTCTTCGTGGTGATCAGCATCGCGGCGGGCATTTCTGCGCTGCTGTTACTGCCGTTCCTCAACGCCCAGGCGCCGCGGGCGGCCAGCGTTACGTGATGCAGCTCACTTTTTTACGGCGATCAGGGCAAAACTAAGAAATTTTCCCGGTTTTGCCAGGACGCTGTCTCAGGCCAGTTCCTCTGCTGATTTTTACAATGCCTGCCATTCGCAGGAAAAAATTAGCTCGGGAGAGTTCTATGCTGGCCTTTCTGAATCAGGTGCGCAAGCCGACCCTGGATCTGCCGCTCGACGTGCGGCGCAAGATGTGGTTCAAACCGTTCATGCAGTCCTACCTGGTGGTCTTTATCGGCTACCTGACCATGTACCTGATCCGCAAGAATTTTAACATCGCCCAGAACGACATGATCTCCACCTACGGGCTGAGCATGACGCAGCTGGGGATGATTGGCCTCGGCTTCTCCATCACCTACGGCGTGGGGAAAACGCTGGTTTCTTACTACGCCGACGGTAAAAACACCAAGCAGTTCCTGCCGTTTATGCTGATCCTCTCCGCCATCTGTATGCTCGGTTTCAGCGCCAGCATGGGCAGCGGTTCCGTCAGCCTGTTTTTGATGATCGCATTCTACGCGCTGAGCGGCTTTTTCCAGAGTACCGGCGGCTCGTGCAGCTACTCCACCATCACCAAGTGGACGCCGCGTCGCAAGCGCGGCACCTTCCTCGGCTTCTGGAATATTTCGCATAACCTCGGCGGCGCAGGCGCGGCTGGCGTGGCGCTGTTTGGCGCGAACTACCTGTTCGACGGTCATGTCATCGGCATGTTTATCTTTCCGTCGATCATTGCGCTGATTGTGGGTTTTATCGGCCTGCGTTTCGGCAGCGATTCGCCTGAATCTTACGGCCTCGGCAAAGCTGAAGAGCTGTTCGGTGAGGAGATCAGCGGAGAGGACAAAGAGACCGAAGAAAACGAGATGAGCAAATGGCAGATCTTTGTGGAGTACGTGCTGAAAAACAAAGTGATCTGGCTGCTCTGCTTCTCGAACATTTTCCTGTACGTGGTGCGTATCGGTATCGACCAGTGGTCCACCGTCTATGCCTTCCAGGAGCTGAAGCTTTCTAAAGAGGTGGCGATTCAGGGCTTTACCCTGTTTGAAGTCGGCGCGCTGGTCGGCACGTTACTGTGGGGCTGGCTCTCTGACCTCGCCAACGGTCGCCGCGCGCTGGTGGCCTGCATCGCGCTGGCGCTGATTATCGCCACCCTGGGAGTGTACCAGCACGCCAGCAACCAGTATGTTTATCTGGCGTCGCTGTTCGCGCTCGGCTTCCTGGTGTTTGGTCCGCAGCTGCTGATCGGCGTGGCGGCCGTCGGTTTCGTCCCGAAAAAAGCGATCGGCGCCGCCGATGGTATTAAGGGCACCTTTGCGTATCTGATTGGCGACAGCTTCGCCAAGCTGGGTCTGGGGATGATTGCCGACGGCACACCGGTATTCGGACTGACCGGCTGGGCAGGCACCTTCGCCGCGCTGGATGCCGCCGCGATCGGCTGTATCTGCCTGATGGCGATGGTTGCGGTGCTGGAAGAACGCAAAATCCGCCGCGAGAAAAAGATTCGGCAGTTGAAACCCGCTTAAGTGAGTAATCAGTAACGACGTTGCCCGGCGCGATGCCGGGCTTTTTTATTTTTCTCTAAAAGTTAAAACATTTTCTGATTTTCATCTTCGCAGTCCACATCTTTCTGTTTCGTTCCTGTATACAGGTGTAAGGTGCAAATACTGACGTCTGACATAGGGATATGGTGATGAACGGAAAACCGGCGGCCCGTCAGGGCGACATGACACAGTACGGCGGGCCGATAGTTCAGGGGTCAGCGGGCGTGTTTATCGGCGCGCCCACCGGCGTCGCCTGTTCGGTCTGTCCCGGCGGCATCACCTCCGGCTCGCCGGTTAACCCCCTGTCGGGCGCCAAAGTGCTGCCCGGCGAAACGGACCTCGCCCTGCCCGGCCCGCTGCCGTTTGTCCTTTCCCGCACCTACAGCAGTTATCAGACGAAAACGCCTGCGCCTGTGAGTGTCTTCGGTCCCGGCTGGAAAGCCCCTGCTGATATCCGCCTGCAGCTTTCTGATGACGAACTTATCCTTAACGATAACGGCGGGCGCAGCATTCGCTTTGAGCCACTGTTCCCCGGTGAGACCGCCTTCAGCCGCAGCGAGTCGTTCTGGCTGGCCCGCGGCGGCGTGCTGACGCTGCATGAGAGCAACCCGCTGCACCGCCTGTGGCAGGCCCTGCCGGAGGAGATTCGCTTAAGCCCGCACATTTACCTTGCCACGAACAGCGCGCTGGGGCCGTGGTGGATTCCGGGCTGGCCTGAGCGGGTGCCGGAGGCGGATGAGGTGCTGCCCGCCCCGCTGCCGCCGTACCGGGTGCTGACCGGGCTGGCGGACCGCGCCGGGCGCACGCGGCGCGTCAGCAGGCCATTACATCCGGAATAAAAGCCCCTGAATTTCCGCAGACGGTGCCGGTTTCCGGCTACGGCGCGGACAGCGGTATCCGCCTGGAGGCGGTGTGGCTGACGCATGACCCGCAATACCCGGACAACCTGCCCGCCGCGCCGCTGGCGCGTTATGAATACACCCCGCGCGGGGAGCTGGCGGCGGTGTATGACCGGGGCGGCGTCCGGGTGCGTCAGTTTGAATACGACCCGCAGCATCCGGGACGGATGTGCGCGCACCGGTACGCCGGACGCCCGCCGGTCAGCTATCTTTACGACACCGCCCTTTACGACACCGCCGGCCGGGTGGTGGAGCAGCGTAACCCGGCGGGCCTGAGCTACCGCTACCGGTATGACAGGAACAGCGTCGTGATTACCGACAGCCTGAACCGCCGCGAAGTGCTGCACACGGAAGGCGAAGGCGGCCTGAAGCGGGTGGTGAAGAAGGCGCTGGCGGACGGCGGCTGTGTCCTCAGTGACCATGATAACGCGGGCCGCCTGCTGGCGCAGACTGACGCCACAGGGCGCAGGACAGAATACCGGATGAATGCCGGCTCCGGCCTGGTGACGGAAATTGTCACGCCTGACGGCCGGTCCGTGCGGTTCAGCTATAACGACCGGCACCAGCTCATCTCCTCCACCGGGGCGGACGGCCTGCGCAGCCGGCGGGAATATGACGACCGGGGACGGCTGACGGCAGGGACCTCCCGTCAGGGCGACACCACCCGCTGGTTTTATGATAATCCGGACAGTGAGCTGCCCTGCGCTGTGGAAGACGCCACCGGCAGCCGCAGGACGATGACCCGCAACCGTTACGGCCAGGTGCTGACCGTCACCGACTGTTCGGGATATGAAACCCGTTATGAGTATGACCGCTTCGGGCAGACCACAGCGGTTCACCATGAGGAAGGGCTGAGCGTTTACCAGGATTACGATAACCGGGGCAGACTCATCAGCCGGAAGGATATACAGGGCCGGGAGACGCGTTACGAATACAGCATCGCGGGCGACCTGACCGCCATCATTCATCCGGACGGCCGCCGCCATGAAACGCAGTATGACGCGGCGGGACAGCCGGTCAGCCTGAGCGCAGGCGGCCTGACGCGGCAGATAACATACGATGCTGCCGGGCGCGTCACCGCGCTGACGAATGAAAACGGCGCTGTCACCACGTTGACTACGACGTCATGGACCGGCTGACGGAAGAGTGCGGCTTTGACGGCCGGACACAGCGTTACGGATATGACCCCGGCGGACAGCCTGTCCGCAGCGAAGAGGGCTCCCTCATCACCCTCTGGCATTACGATGCCTCCGGTCGCCTGACGCACAGCACGGTGAACGGTGAGGAGGCTGAACGCCGGCTGTACGATGAGCGCGGCTGGCTGACGGAAATCAGCCACCCCGGCGACGGCCACCGCGTCGCGGTTCACTATGAGTATGATGATAAAGGCCGGATGCGCAGCGAGCGACAGACCGTCCACGCCCCGCAGACAAATGAACTGCTGTGGGAGCACGTCACGCAGCACGATTACCGGAACGGACTGGCGACCAGAACCACCCCTGACCACCTGCCGCCGGTGGAATGGCTGACCTACGGCAGCGGTTATCTGGCGGGGATGAAGCTCGGCGACACGCCGCTCACCGACTTCACCCGCGACCGCCTGCACCGGGAGACGCTGCGCAGCTCCGGGGCATACGAACTGGCCAGCACGTACAGCGCAGGCGGGCAGCTGCAGGGTCATACGCTGAATATAACGGAACTGAACCGGGAATACGCCTGGAGCGACGGCGGAGAGCTGGTGAGTATCCGCGGTCCCCTGCAGCAGCGGCAGTACCGGTACGACGACGCGGGACGGCTGAATCAGGTATTCCTGACCGCCACAGAAACGACAGCAGACTGGCTGACCGACCCGGCGGGCAACCGCATTGCGGACCGGCAACAGTACCCGGCGCTGCCCGCAACATGGCCGGATAACCGTATCACTGAGGACAGCCACTGGTTTTACCATCACGATGAACACGGCAGGCTGACGGAGAAGGACGAGCGGCGTATCCGCGACGGCGGCAGCCTCAGCCACCATTATCATTACGATAACCGGCACCGGCTGGTGCGTTATGTCCGCATGCAGCAGGGACAGACGCGGCTGGAAAGCCGCTACCTGTATGACCCTGTGGGCCGCCGTATAAGTAAACAGGTATGGAGAAGCACGGGCGGGAAAGACCGCCCGTCCCTCAGCCACACGCCGGAGGTGACATGGTACGGTTATGACGGCGACAGGCTGGTGACCACACAGACGGCAGACCGCCGTGTGCAGACGGTATACATGCCGGGCAGCTTCACGCCGCTGCTCAGGGCCGAAACGGAACTGGCGGAGCTGGAGAAGGCCGCCGCACACCGCACGCTGGCGCAGAAGCTCCAGCAGGAGGCGAACATGACGTTCGTGCCGGAGCTGGTAATGATGCTGGACGTGCTGGAGGGGGAGCTGCGGCGCGGAGAAGTCAGCGAGCCGAACCGGCAGTGGCTGGCGCAGTGCGGGCTGACGCCGGAGCAGATGAAGAACCAGACGGAGCCGGAATACGTGCCGCGGCGTAAAATCCACCTGTACCACTGCGACCACCGGGGCCTGCCGCTGGCGCTGATACGCCGGGACGGAGGGACGGCCTGGCAGGCGGAATATGATGAATGGGGCAACGTGCTGCGGGAGGATAACCCGGAGGGGCTGGAGCAGCTCATCCGCCTGCCGGGACAGCAGTATGATGAGGAGACGGGGCTGTACTATAACCGTCACCGCTATTACGACCCGCAGCAGGGACGGTATATCACCCAGGACCCGACTGGACTAAGAGGGGGCTGGAATCCCTATACGTATCCGTTAAATCCGTTCACAGAATCAGATCCGCTGGGATTAAGTGGATTGAGGTAAGCGTCTCATTTAAACCGTCTGGTCTGTTTCCTCCGGCTCCACAAAAATAATGTCCATCATTTTTAGTGGACACTATCGTATGGAATACCGGACCTGGATTACTGAAGCTTTACGCCTTCACTTCGAAGAACATTTACCTCGGGTTGTGGCCGGACGTCGCCTGGGTGTACCAAAATCAACAGTTTGTAGTATGTTCGTGCGCTTTCGGAGAGCTGGCCTTTCGTGGCCTTTGCCCGCAGGCATGTCGGAGCAGGAACTTGATGCCTGCCTTTACGGACAATTTTCCACGGTACCAGTCGTACGTCCTGAAAGCACCGTTATATCCGAAACCCCCGTGGTAAAAAAACGTCCCCGGCGGCCCAACTTCCCTTATGAGTTTAAAATCGCCTTAGTGGAGCAGTCACTGCAGCCCGGAGCCTGTGTGGCGCAGATCGCCCGGGAAAACGGAATCAACGATAACCTGCTCTTCAACTGGCGCCATCAATACCGGAAAGGTGGCCTGCTGCCTTCCGGAAAAAATATGCCGGCACTGCTTCCCGTGACGTTAACGCCGGAGCCGGATAATAAAATCCCGGCCCCCGCACAGGAACCAGAGCAGATAAATACACCGTCCGACAGTCTGTGTTGTGAGCTGGTTCTGCCGGCCGGAACTCTCAGGCTTAAAGGTAAACTGACGCCGGCGTTATTACAGACACTTATCCGCGAAATAAAAGGGAGCAGCCACTGATGATATCTCTCCCTGCAGGTTCGCGTATCTGGCTGGTTGCAGGTATCACCGATATGCGAAATGGCTTTAACGGCCTGGCATCAAAAGTTCAGAACGTCCTGAAGGATGACCCGTTCTCCGGACACCTGTTCATCTTCCGCGGACGCCGGGGTGACCAGATAAAAGTGTTGTGGGCTGACAGTGACGGACTGTGCCTCTTCACCAAACGCCTGGAGCGGGGCCGCTTCATCTGGCCAGTCACCCGTGACGGCAAGGTGCACCTTACTCCGGCTCAGTTATCCATGCTTCTTGAAGGTATCAACTGGAAGCACCCGAAACGAACGGAACGCGCTGGAATCCGCATATAACCCGTTGTAAAGTGAGGATATGGACACCTCACTTGCTCATGAGAACGCCCGCCTGCGGGCACTGTTGCAGACGCAACAGGACACCATCCGCCAGATGGCCGAATACAACCGCCTGCTCTCACAGCGGGTGGCGGCTTATGCTTCCGAAATCAACCGGCTGAAGGCGCTGGTTGCGAAACTGCAACGTATGCAGTTCGGTAAAAGCTCAGAAAAACTTCGCGCAAAAACCGAACGGCAGATACAGGATGCACAGGAGAGAATCAGCGCACTTCAGGAAGAAATGGCTGAAACGCTGGGTGAGCAATATGACCCGGCACTGCCATCCGCCCTGCGCCAGTCTTCAGCCCGTAAACCGTTACCGGCCTCACTTCCCCGTGAAACCCGGGTTATCCGGCCGGAAGAGGAATGCTGTCCTGCCTGTGGTGGTGAACTCAGTTCTCTGGGATGTGATGTGTCAGAGCAACTGGAGCTTATCAGCAGCGCCTTTAAGGTTATCGAAACACAACGTCCGAAACTGGCCTGTTGCCGGTGCGACCATATCGTGCAGGCACCAGTACCTTCAAAACCCATTGCACGCAGTTATGCCGGAGCGGGGCTTCTGGCCCATGTTGTCACCGGGAAATATGCAGACCATCTGCCGTTATACCGCCAGTCAGAAATATACCGTCGTCAGGGAGTGGAGCTGAGCCGTGCCACACTGGGGCGCTGGACAGGTGCTGTTGCTGAACTGCTGGAGCCGCTGTATGACGTCCTGCGCCAGTATGTGCTGATGCCCGGTAAAGTCCATGCTGATGATATCCCCGTCCCGGTCCAGGAGCCGGGCAGCGGTAAAACCCGGACAGCCCGGCTGTGGGTCTACGTCCGTGATGACCGTAACGCCGGTTCACAGATGCCCCCGGCGGTCTGGTTCGCGTACAGCCCGGACCGGAAAGGCATACATCCACAGAATCACCTGTCCGGTTACAGCGGAGTGCTTCAGGCCGATGCTTACGGTGGCTACCGGGCGTTATACGAATCCGGCAGAATAACGGAAGCCGCGTGTATGGCCCATGCCCGGAGAAAAATCCACGATGTGCATGCAAGAGCGCCAACCGATATCACCACGGAAGCCCTGCAGCGTATCGGTGAACTGTATGCCATCGAAGCAGAAGTCCGGGGATGTTCAGCAGAACAGCGTCTGGCGGCAAGAAAAGCCAGAGCTGCGTCACTGATGCAGTCACTGTATGACTGGATACAGACTCAGATGAAAACACTGTCGCGTCACTCGGATACGGCAAAAGCGTTCGCATACCTGCTGAAACAGTGGGATAGCCTGAACGTGTACTGCAGTAATGGCTGGGTGGAAATCGACAACAACATCGCAGAGAACGCCTTAAGGGGAGTGGCCGTAGGCCGGAAAAACTGGCTGTTCGCGGGTTCTGACAGCGGTGGCGAACATGCGGCGGTGTTGTACTCGCTGATCGGCACATGCCGTCTGAACAATGTGGAGCCAGAAAAATGGCTGCGTTACGTCATTGAGCATATCCAGGACTGGCCGGCAAATCGGGTACGCGATCTGTTGCCCTGGAAAGTTGATCTGAGCTCTCAGTAAATATCAATACGGTTCTGGCGAGCCGCTTACGGATTGAGTGCGTTAGAGCCCTTGCTGAATCAACCGGGCATGAAAGATGCTTATAATTGTGCCGTAACTCAATATGAGAATTCACTTCCGAAACCCTTATCTGAGTGGAAATTTTCACGATGGGAAGAGGATAAAGGAAAGAGATTTGGGAATAGTTATATAAATATAAACGCGATATGTGAAGATCAATTTGGTAACACAAGATCTGTTAACGCCCGGACTTTTCAAACCGGTTGGTTCCCTATTAATGAGGTTGAGGCTGGTAGGGGCATCCCAGACCCTGGAGAAGATCTTTCGGATATGGCAACAGCTACGGATTCTGCTATTGATGGTATCAAAGGAGTCATAGATGCTCACTCCACGGGAATAACATGTGGTTCAAAGAGTGGTTATCTGTGCTTTAAAGATTCTGAAATGACTCAAAAATCAGGAGAAAAATTATGTGGAAAAAGGTAACAAAGTTAAATGGATAAGTATATAAAAAAATTCTCGGAATTACCGCCAAAAGTTGGAGTGGCACTTTCATATATTATTTGTATAAATATTTGTGCATTTGCAAGGAATTCTCTTAAGATTATCCTTTGGTATATGTTTAGAGAGTCTTATCAAAGTCATTGGTTAATTGTTTTTTTTAACTCAATGGCTTATTCTATAATGTTTTTATGTGGATGCCTTACAGGTTTTTTAATACATAAAAACTCTATTTTTCATTCCTCACTAGCTGTAGCTCTAGGTGTTATGTTTACTTATTTAGTTTCGGGGATAGGTCAAAATGAGTATATTTTACTTCTTGAAGGTGCTCTAACAGGTGCTGTTTTAGGTGGAATTGGGGGAGGGGGGGCTCTAATAATAAGAAAGTTCTGGCGCTCGAAATGAAAAAATTGAAACATTTCAACCGCCTGATATTTTTACTACCACGACGCGCATGGAAGACGGGCGGAAAAGGATGAGCGGCGTATCCGCGACGGCGGCAGCCTCAGCCACCATTATCATTACGATAACCGGCACCGGCTGGAGCGTTATTTCCGCACGCAGAAGGGACGGTATATTACGCAGGATCCGATTGGACTTAGAGGGGGATGGAATCCGTATACGTATCCGTTAAATCCGGTCACAGAGATAGACCCGGAGGGATTAAACCCGTTAGTTCTTGGTTTTGCGGCATTAATGAGTTGTGGTTTGCTTTCGTCAGCAGGTGTAATCCAAAGTAGTCAGCAAGATCGGGATCAATATGGACGTAGGGTTAACCCAGAAGCAGATAAATTAACAAATGAACATAGGACTGGTTTAAATCCAGGTGGGAATTGTACTCCGCAGGATCTTAATGATTTGCAAAATGAAAAAGACAGATTATGTAACCAGTCCAGAGCTTGTGCTCCTCAAATGCCAAAAAGTGAATTATTAAGGCGATATGAAATAAATCTGGCCTGTGCTTCGGTTAGAAAGCAGATTAATAATCAATGTTTCGGAGGTGGGGATAGGATTCACATGAGCGAAGAGAGTGAAGCCTATGGTGTGGGGGCAGTTTGCAGCCGCTATGCGAGTATGAAATGACAAATTTTGAAGATAAAAATATTTTCTTAGAAGAATTAGTAAGGAATTTCCCCATTAAACGTGATGGCGAGATTTCTTTTGGCATGCTTGAAATGTATGAAGGGGAAGTTGTATATGATTACTTTTATGAAAAAACATGGCTTGAATTAATCAGCGGACTTGATTTCAGATTGGATGGTGAGGCTTTAGAAAAAGGGTGTCTATATCTTAATAAAGATGATTTCATATATTATTTTCCATTGTATATATATGCGAGTGTTATTAATGTCGATGGGTGGGCTTTTGAATATTCATTTTTCATGAACTACTTAATACCTGATGTTATGGGAGAGGAAGAATATTTTGCCTTCATTGATAGATTTAGTGAATTGCAGAATATTTTAATATATGATTTTGTTTTATATAAGTCTGAAAAGGGGGACGTAGTGGCAAGTGAAGCTTTTAATAAATTTTGGTGTTTGTATTCATGAGCAACTTGCTGTGGGTCTGTCGTGGGAGATTAATCTGAAACCATCAGCATGATGGGTCCGCAGTATGAAGAGAAGACGAAGTTGCAAGACAACCACCACCAGTATCACGACTTTCAACAGGCACAGACACAGCAGCAGGATTTGCTCACAGCGCGGGAAGAACGCCGCGTTATTGAGGCGAGGGGAGAAGGGGAAGAAAGCCGGATCGCCGAAATGGAACTCATGAATGCACAGGTGCGTTATCAGGTCCTCAAAACACAAAGCGAGAAACGGATACTAAAAGCACCCTTTACAGGACTGGTGGTCAGGTCCGTCACAATTGACGGCGGCAAAACCGCGATTCCCCTGCCGGGGGAGGTGGTAAGTCAGGGAACACCGCTGATGACAATCATAGGCCTGGATCGTATTCAGGTGCTGGCTCAGGTTGATGAAGCTGATCTTCACCTGTTGCGTGAAGGTATGCAAGTACAGGTCACCGGTGATGGTTTACAGGGTTGCAGCTGACGGGGCGAATCATGTCTATTGCCGTGCAGAGCAATACGGCGGATTCACCTGGTGTTACGGCGAATTATGATACGGTGGTATCCATTGATACACCCCAGACGGCGTCTGTTTATCCGGTCAGGCTGGGTATGAGCGCCCGGGTTGTGGTCACTCTCTACAGCAATGAATAGGGGATAATTGTTCCGCCAGAGGCGTTACAGACTGATGCCGGAGGAGATGTAAGGGTCATATACCGGTCCACTCCCCATGCCCGGTCCTCCAGAATTCGTGTTGACCCCGGTCGGGCTGTTTCTGAAGGGATAGAAATAAAAGGGTTACAATCAGGTTATATTCAGATACCAGTGCGTAAAAAGGGGGAAGCCCAACTATATCTGACATGATCGCGGATTTTTCTTCTTGGTCGCCTGGTCGTGATTGTATATCTGATGTGCAGGCTGTCCGCGATATGGAGATAAAGTATATGAACTTTTTAAACGAACCGGGAAGTACCGCAGCAAAAACTGAGGCTGCGTTGAAACACTGGATCAGAACAAACAGTATCCTGCACAGATAGAACTACGAAGCCTGGTATTGCAGACTGGGGAAGTTGGCATTTGACAGTTCAGGTCTTGAGCTGAAATCCCATTCAGTGCGGTGGGAGATGCACTGGCTGGCAGTTGACGGCCCGATTGCCATAATATACGGTAGAAACCGGTCCGGTACCGTCATGCAATGCGCAATGCCTGTACTTCCGCCAGTCAGTAGCTGAATGCACTTTACGCTAGGGGTAATGAACGGGCCGGATAACCGGCCTGTTCAATTTTAATACTGCTGTCAGTACCCAAGAATCCCAGAGGCAGTTTCTGCGTCCTCCGGAGTCAATGTACCTGCATTCTGGCGGAGTTGCTCATGTATCCTCAGCAGGCTCAGGATACAGCGTGGATGAACTGTGGAGATGACTGGGACTACATTGTTAGCTTAAATCCATATATTTCAATTATTTTGTCTGGGCTATTTTTAAAGGTCCGCTTTCTGGCTAAATTAAAATGTTCGCATGTGGGTTAAGTTTCAGCTTTTGCCAAATATTTCCAGACTCCTTGTCTGAAGTTGCTGCAGTGCTTCCATCATGTCGTTCTGATTCAGACTTCGTTATGATTTCTTGCCGGATTGTTTCTTCCTGCGTGAGATCTGGCCGTTCAGTGATGGCAGGGCCTGTGAGCGGGTGTTGTCCCGTTTGTCCTGAACCAGCTTTATCTTCTCCAGAGTCAGTCCCAGGCATTTATTGTCGATGATGGCCCCCTGGTCCAGTTCTCCCAGCCGGTCGTAGGTGATAAAGGGCAGGGAAGTACCGTTAGCCCGGAGCTCGATAGTGCCGTCCGGATACTGCCAGACATCAATGTGTTTTTCCTGAAGCGCCGGTTTTCTTCATTATCTTCAAGCAGATAAAGTGTCTTATCGTACTGTAATGTCAGGTTTTTTGAGTCTTTACGTTGCACACGCCAGGTGAATGGCTCCTCCAGATTCTCATTATTCTCAAGCGGACTGTGAACGTCGAAATCGTGGCGTGGCGGTTTCGCAAACCGGCGGTTGTAGTCAGCCATGAACTCTTCGGCAAAGGCGTTTGCAGTCTCAGGTGTACTGATACAGCGCAGGCGCAGCTCCTTAATCCGGGGACTATCCCGAAACGGCTGGAGTATTTGCGGGGGCTCTGGAAGCGGTGTTCATAAAAAAACGCCCCCGACCATCAAGGCCGAGGGCGGTTAAGATATCAAAAACCCATTATCCGGTGAAACGCAATGCCGCACCGCTTAAGTGAACGGCATTACCCATAAGGGGGCTTTTATTATCTAATAATAGATCTTTATTTAAATTAATTCCATGACCCTGACAATGATTTAAAATTATTTTTCCCAGTCATGTTTGTCCCAAAGCCATCCCAATTTACAGAACTACTATCTTTATATGTATATGTTTTTCCTCTGAATTCCAGTTTTGCCTCTATAGTGTGATTACCCCAATGATTTTCCCAGCAATCATTACCCATTGAGTTTACTGATCCATAACCAAGATCAGACGAATAATAATCCCCGCTACCGGTGATAATTTCTTGTGAAAGAATATCTTTACTAACTGCACCATAGCCTTGTTTTACCAGTTGTTTAAGCTCTAAATGTAGAGGTTCAAGTAACGTATTCCCGCCAAAACCAAACTTTACCCTAGGTGCAATAATTACATGTCTAGTCTCTTCAACAAGATTTTTTCTACACATACCAGCAGGAGAGTTGTCATTGTTCCAAGCAATATAAGTCATAAAAGAAAAATCTATACCTTTCAGCTCTGGTGGCGTCAATGCTTTAACAGAAATATTTTTAGAATATACGCTATTCTCTGCTCCACCTCGACCATGATAAATAATTTCGAGAACTAAATTTTTATCCCAAAATGATTTACTTGCAGCAATAGTCTCGTTCTTATTTTCAAACTCTGAAACTAAAGTATACTCCTTGTTGTACACTTTTTCTCCGGTGCTTTGGTCTTTTAGTATTACAGAAACTTTAGACGGCGTTTTATATTTGTCCTGTGTTCTCCAGTTAAAATTTATACTATCTGATGTATAAAACGGCTTCCATTCCCCTGAGGTATGGCTTTCACCTTGGCTGGTATATTGCACGTCATATACACCAATGACTGGTTTAGCATAAACCTCCACATCATAGTATCCAGAACTTTGCTCATAAAACTCATTTGCTAATACACTTAATGTTAATCTTGACTGACCTTCCCCTAATGAAACAATCTCTCCTTTTTCATTAATCTCAATTGCATTCGGATTGCTACTTTCCCACCTTGTTTCTAGCTCTGTTGGCACACCAGTATTAGGGGATTGAATTTTATACTGTGCACTACTATTAGTTTCTTCCGTTTTTTTACTAAACTCAATAGAATGAATTCCCTTATTGAGTATATAAGGGATTTTTATCGTTTCAGATTTAAATTTTTCGTTCCCTTTTGTTGAAACTGTGATGTTAGTGGAGCCTGGTTTAATCTTCCTTACTGTACCATTGTCGGAGACTGTTGCTACCGTATGGTCATCAACTTCATACTCAAAAGATAGTTCGCCAACTCCGACATCGAGATTATCAAAAGAAATATTCAGCGTATTGACTATATTATCATTCCATTTTGTTTGAATTATTTCCTGAGCTGATTTAAGTTTAGGGCTGGCCTTATCAACAATCAACTCATAACTGGCCTGAGTAGGATTATATTGACCATTACCAGATGTTTGAACAGTAATTGTAGCAACTCCTGATTTATGTAATCTTACCTGCCCCGTAGATGGATCAACTGAAGCCACTTCAGGTAAAGAACTTGACCACATCTGTTGTACACCATTTGGTATACCCTTTGGTGTTTGTGATGCTGTGAAGTTTTTCGTATAGCTTACTTTATGTTGAGCATTATCAAAACGTATCTCTGGTGTAGTTGCTCCTACTGTAATAGTTATATCTGAGCCGATAGTTTCTCCATCAACTTTTGCCAGTAAAGTCACCTGTCCTTTATTTGTTGACGTTGCTCTTACCTGATAGATTCCATTACCAGTCTCAATGGCGGGGGAAAGGGTAAAACCAGTAAGAGAATTTTTACTATCAATATTTATCTTTTTACCAGTAATACCATTATCATATTTATCTTTTAAGAGCACGGTCATAGTTGCAGTATCTTTACCGTCAGCACCGATAATTTTTTTATCTACAACAAAACTGGATTTTGAGGCATCTAAAGCTCCTGGAACGACGGTGACTGTATTTGCCTGTTTTTTATTCTTCTCATCAAGATATGCTGTCATTATCAGTCTTCCTGATATATTGCTCTTCACTTTTGTTGTTGCAACGCCATTATTGTCTGTGCGGGATACGGGTTCAAAATTTTCTGCTTGTCCTTGTAGTTGCCAGGATACGACAACATTAGGTAATTTATTACCGTAAGCATCAGTGACTGTTACGCTATATGTCACACCGTCACTATCACCAGCTACAAATTGCTCTCTACTAGATATGACTTGAGCAATTTTCCAGCTATCAGCATTCCCCTTTACTGTCAACTTTTTAGTCTGGGTAAATGGTTTATTATTTACCATAACTGATAAGTTCGCTACACCAGACTTACTTCCGGTTACGACCATCGCATAGTAACCAGGATTACTATCATTTTCCTGAGCATCACCAACAGTTACAGTATTATTATCACTCATTCCTTTGACTATTTGCCCTGATAATGGATTGCCTTTTTTATCTTTTAATAAAAGCTCTAATTTCGCGAACTCCTTACCAGCCATAATACTTTCTGGTGTTAAAGTCAGTACTGAACTCTTTTCATCAGGTGCACCTTCACTAAATAAGACATCTGGAGCATTAATTGTTTCTGAAGGTAAAATTAAACTGACTTTTGCGATACCAGGCTGTAAGCGTGTTAACGTAACTTTTGCTGTTCCAGATTTATCTGTATTTGTTACAGTCGCCCCCAACGTGCTTCCACTATTAGTGGACCATGTAACAGGAATCCCTTCACCTAAAACATTATCATTTTTGTCTACAAGTGTAGCCATGTAAGTTACGGTTTCACCAACCATAGCCTGTGTTGGCGTCACACTGATATTTCCTTTAATTGTAGCAGAAGTTTTGTCCGGTTTTATATTAAGTTTCATTTGTTCATTAATCGGTGCGCCATTTACTGATGCACTAATTGTTGTTATACCTGTTTTTTTTCCACTTACCTGTGCTTCATAAACCCCCTCTGCAACTTTAACAAGATTAGTTGAGGTAATAGATAAGTTAGGAGAAAAACTTAACTTAACTTTTTCTTCCATTCCATCTTGTAAGTCACCGTTAGCATTCCTTACTATTACTCTAACAGTTGCCCTTTCCTTTCCTGCTATAATTTCTGTTGGCATGACATTAAGTGACGAGCGATATTCTTTCGTAATTGTTATATCCGCTGATCCTAAACGAGTATTGCGCGCAACAGGTATTACAGAAAACTTTTCAAATTCAGTACCAGCAGTTAAGATATGCGACATATTCCCCAGCATTCTGACGAATAAATGGAGTTAATTTTGCTCCTGTATTTTCTCTATTTTTTGTTTCTTTTTGTATGGATATTTCACTTTCATTAAGATCAACAGGATTACCTTTTTTATCGTTAATTTTGAGAACCAATTGTTTCTGAGTTCTACCATCTGCAGGAATAACCATATTACCCGGTGATAATGAGCTCATCTTAACATCAATAGCAGCCTGTGTGACTGTTACTTGCACTTCCGATTTTTCTGATAAATTACCTTTTTTATCTATAGCAACTACTTGAATTGTATACGTATTCACTCCATGTTTATTAGATTGATAATCAGGCAATATGACACTGTAATTCGTCCCACCATCAGATACAATTTTTCCGCCAGCTGAAATTAATTCTGATGCAGACCAGTCAATACGTTCCACACCATACTTACTGTTAACGGAAACACCCAGTGATTTCTTCTCTCCGGCATACCCACTAACTAATTTTACAGTTTTTAGGCTAATAATTTCTTTTTTCTTATACTCCAAAACAATGTTGTTATTACGCTCTACAAAATCATAACGATTGCCCGCTAAAGTGCGCATCGTAGCAACAGCGCTAGGATTAATCTGCTGCTTCCAGTCTATGCCTGGTTGATAGTTTACCTGAACCCCTATACGTGCATCGTTTTCTCCAGCCCTCCCCTCTTTATACTCTGTGTTGAATGTAAGCAAAGGAAAGGGGGTATAGTTCACACCTATAGTCATTGCATGAGGGTTACGCTGTTGCTTATTTTTACCAAAAAGTGCAACATTTTCACCATAGTATTGCTCATATCCTAACTCTGCCCCTAATTGTGGTAGAGCCGGAATCCACGCCTGAGCATGAATGTCCCATCCGTTTGCAGGCCGCTCTTCATAATCAATTATATCTGGAGAACTCTTCCAGTTCGTTATGCGAAAATAACCATTCATCCCCAGTTTCAGAAAATCTCGCCAATACTCAACACCAGCACCTAAGCGAGCATGATCTCGGGATAAATCATAATCAAAGAAAGTATTACCCCCTAGCATCCAACCATCGTTATACCAACGATAGCCAAACCCCAAATTGGACATAAAACGATCATCTGTATAGTGAAAACTCCCTTGACTGAAAAGAAGGCTGTTTCTTTTTTCATATAATGGAACAAGCAAATCTACCTGGGAGTTTTGCAGAGAAAATTTTTCATCTGTGTCTAACTTCACTCGAGCATTTCCCAAATGACTCAGCCATTGCTGAGCCTTACTATTTACTTCATCTATTGCCATTTCTCCGGCCTTGGAAGATACGACTTCAGCCATAGTATAATTAGATAAAGAAATAGCTGTTTGAGATGCTAAGGATGATAGTTTTTTATCATCAATTATATTATCTAAGTTATCATTTTCCCACGTTACCGGAATAAAAGGAGTAACGGGTACATCAATTTCATCCCCAGCCTTAACGTTGTCAATTCCACGAGAAAACGTCCTAAACTGATTTAGCTTTTTCAGTTCTTGGATATTCATATTATATTTTTTAGCAATAGAAAGTAATGTCTCGCCTTCCGTAAGGATATAAGGCTTTGTTTTTATTTCTTTATCTGCTTTTTGCTGAGAAATAAAACGTTTCTCGTTTTCAGCATATGCCGTATTGGATGAAAAAATCCCGGAAAAAGGGTATGCTATTTGAATAAAAATATTCAGCCAAGTAATGCCGTTAACTACTTGAGTTTTTTTAGATAGTGTTTTTTTATTTAAAGGAGATTTTTTATTCATTGTGTTACAAGTTCAACAATAAACCAGAGAAATTATTTTTACCTGAAAGAGTGACGTTTTCTTACGATATCATTTTTGCATAGTATATGTACCTGCTCAATTTATTCACAAAGAGAAACAAGACATGTCTCAATATTCATTATAAAATGAGCTTTTACTTTTTCAAGACATCAATCATGTTTTTTGACACACATTAAAATAAACTGATTCACAATTTTAAGTGTAAGGAAAAACAAAAGGAACATTCAAAAAAAAGCACCTGCATTCATTTATATTTTCCTGTTTTTTATTAGTTAGCAGAATTTTTTGTAAAAACTAACTCCTACCTCATATCTACAGAGCTGTAAACATATCGCACCTTCGTTTTATCTATAAGTCACTGAAATTAGAGCCAACCACAACTACGGCGACAAGCATATTGATAATGAAGTTAATTTCACACGTTGTATTTGTTATTGAATGCATTTTTGTGCAAACCAGTAACGGTGGAAAATATAACGTCAGTCATTTTCTTCTCTTTATCTGTTATTTCGCCACATGCTCGAAGAATAAGTTGCCAGCAACAATAAATAAAACACATTTGTTTTGACTTTGTTTTGTATTTTTTATTTGTCTAATGGTGATTGTTTTTTGAAACAAGGTTCATGAAAATTAATATGTTATTTGATGGTGCCAATATTTTCATATAAAACAAATATATTCCTCAAGCGGGGGCATTATCGAATAAAATATATTTTTAGGTGCTTTACTGTAAATTGTTCCGTTTCAGATACAAACATGTTTGAGATACTGACAGCATCATAATGTTGTCGGTATTCCTCCTACGTAATATTGTTCTGTGATTAATAAGGGTATTTATTGTTATATTCTGGAAAACATTTTTCCGTGATTTCCCGGCATACAGTGAGAACAGTATTGACGGAGCAACTGGCAGCTCTATGCACCAGAGTAGCAGTTCGCTAACCCGGTTGAGGGAAATCACCGATCGGACGGCAAGGACTTGGGTGAATGAAGCCATGGAAGCGGCTGCGGCCGACGGCGTCTCGTTCTCGGTGCCGGTGACGCCACACACGTTCCGCCACAGCTACGCGCCGGCATCCCGCTGGAGGCTCTGCAGGCCTTGATGGGGCACAAGTCGATCAGCTCGACGGAGGTCTACACGAAGGTGTTTGCGCTCGATGTTGCGGCGCGGCTTCCAGATGCCAGGCGATGAGGTGGTGACCATACTGAGAGCAGGGTTTATGGAAGATGATAACGGTCTGACGCACCCTGCGGGCTTGTCCAACCCCTCCTCTGTCCAGAAGCCTGTTCTGAACAGACGGCGCGTTATGATGAAAAGCAATAACTTTACCAGCTTTTTGCCGGTCAGGAAGAGGAATTGCAGACGGGGAAACTCAGTGACGAATTTGCGCCAGGTCTTCTTCTGTCAGATTGGTCAATTTCATGACGGTACTGCGATCGATGCCGTTCTGCAGCATGGTACGGGCAATTTTAAGGGGGGCCTCACGCTCGCCTTTTTCAATTCCGCGTTGCTCACCGAGTTGAATCCCCTTCTCAATGCCCTTCTGTTCAAGCTGTTGTGCGATGGTCATAAGTGCGTCTCCGTGTTGCGGTACACGCTGTGCCAGTTCGCGTACAAAGGCTTCGGCGTCGGATGTTTCGCCTGCCTGAACCATAGAGTGTACCAGCGATATTACCTGCGATGAAGAAAGATATCCGGCCAGCAAAATGGGCACCAGCCGGTCAACCAGTTCTGCCAGGTCCCGCTTGAATATACTTTTGCAGTAAGGTCAGGGCGGCCATGCTGCGATGACCAGCAATTTCATCATCAGGAATGACAGTGAAGTCAATCAGCGGGAAAGCGCTGTTGTAGAGTCTGCCTGCCAGTGCCGGATCGTCAAATTCATCCAGCCACCGGGTGGAGTACGGATACGGGCTGCGTTTAGCCGTATAGAACAGCACCGGTATCACCAGTGGCAGCTTCTTATGGCCTGCCTCCAGGTGACGTTGCATGGCAGCAAAAGCATATCGTACCAGACGAAAGGCCATATGTTTATCTGGCGATGACTGATGCTCGATCAGTACATGTATGTAACCGTCACTGCCAAAGTTTTCAGACTGTAGAGCACGTCGCTGAAATACTGGCGGAGATCATCTTCAACGAACGAGCCGGATTCCAGCTTCAGTGTGCTGAGATCACAGATCGTGCGCAGTTCAGCGGGCAGGTGGATCTCCATAAAATCTCTTGCAATATCCTGCTGCGTCAGGAACTGCCTGAAGGTGGCATCGTGGGGAATCGGCGTGGTGTTTTTCTTCGTTAGTCCATGCCCTGAAAATGACCCGGTTATAGTATCACAGGCAAAAAATACTGACACTGGTGGGGAATGAATAACTGACGGGAAGTCCGGGCTGAAACTGGTACTGATGAAGCACATACCTTAATGTGACTGGCTGACGCGCCCTGTGGGCTTGTCCAGCCATTGAATTCATGTTGAAATCTCTCCCCTGTTAGATATCGACACATAAAGCCCGTAATTGCTGGTGAACGTGATGACCAGCTCCGGGAATTGTGCCGTCTTCAGCTGGAACTAGGGGGTGCCCATTTTAATGCCCAGCCGTTTCGCTTCGGCACTGCGCGCGATTACACAAGTATTGTTGTTACTGAGCACCACAACGGGCTTATTACGCAGGTCCGGACGAAACGCCAGCACATATCAGGAGCTCAATTCAGTTCTTTTTCTTTAAATTTTTTCCAAAAACAATCCTGCCTGGGGAAATCGGATGAGGTCCTTCAGTGTTCACTCAGAGATCGAAGTGTCAGATTATCCACCTGTAAACTGGCGAATGATATTTTTGACTCAGTTCGCCGGTAGAGTACTAAAGATATCCAAGGGTGGAAAAATGATGAAGGTACAGTTTACCTGTTCCAGGTAGTCAGTCAGGGTATTGACAAATATTGTGCTGAAAATAAAACGACGCTTCCCATAGGAGGGAAAGAGTTTTTACGCTTGTATCTACCAAGACAGGAATCCCTTTGGATGTCCGCGCGGCGCAAAGATCAGTTAATCATATAATAATTGGAAATGGCACTTTTGGTTAGAAAGTGGATATTCTTTGTGAGGGGGCAAGCAGAGATACAAAAAATCATGTCACCGAAATATAGCAAACAAACTGGCTGGCCATTTTTATGAATCTCATATTTTCTACTAAGGTGGATATTAAAAAAGTACGGGAGAACATACCTGATTATATCAGGACTGCAAGCACGATACAGGCATAAATGAAAGTGATTAATATTAAACTTTAAGGACAAAAATATAAACTGCTTAAAAAAAGTTCTTTATGTGAGGACGTTTTCCTGTTGTCATCCATGATGCAGCAGGACACTCCTTCTGTGCATTACCCGGACGGATATTCGTTTGATGCGTTAATGCCGTTCCGGGGCGGGAATGCTCTGTTTGATTAATTGTATTGCATTAACAGGATCACATTTTCACTATACCAGGATTGACGGCATTACTCTGCTGGTTGTTAAAATACAGTCTGGACTTGTCTGGCACGCCGGATAACGGTGTACGCTGTATGTAATACAACCAGGAGGAAATCGATGCCATTGTCAATAAGAAATATATTTTCACGTGCTTCTACACATCGACCAGAAATATCCGGGCCTGTAATTGATAAACCAATACCTAAAAATTGCACTCTGATTTCAAGCACATGTAATTTGGATGGTATAATGGTCATAAACAGAAGGACCAGCTTTTATGATATAAAGCCGCCTGGTGCCGGAGAACGACAGCCATCCCTAAAAATTTCTGCCTCAGAAGCTCAGTGGATGTGCAAAATTATAGAGACCGAGATTAATAACTCAAATAAATCCTGACGATTTTTCGGGCAGATACCGCCACAGGGATTGTGCCGATGTCTGCTATTATAATAAATATTGAACAATATTTTTTACATATGTATTTGCTGCAATATGGTCAGATATATAATCAGTATTAACGCATTTTCAGGCACACATACATAAAGCTATGGCGTCGCTTTGGGCATGACGGTGATACAATTTTCTCCACGTCCCCCTCTTTTGTCAGTTGATTGAGCATGACTGCAATATCTCTTGGTGTCGTCAAGAATCCAGGCCTTGCATTTTGGGATACATAACGTCGACAGGAGCCAGAGGCACCTTCAGTAAGTACTCTGCCGACAATATCCGCACAGTTTTTCCCGATCATACGATAATGAGGATTGCTTTTTGTTTTTATCTGCATCCATGCATCCTGCATTTTTACCAGATCAAAGCAATCTGAATGCAGATGATAGGTAACATGAGGCTGCCCGTTTTCAAGCTGAAGATCATATTCTTTAGGTATAAGGATGTAGGGAGCCTTCATAATCTCATTATTATGAATGAAAGAACTGTTCAAAACATTATTTCGTCCAAAAAACTTTGCTGTACCATCTGGCCACCAACTGACATAGTGTTCAGGAGAATTGCCATTACCTATCTGTAATGAGCAATGCCCTACATTTTCATTCTTTGGATACCAGATAAAAACACTTCCACTTATACCGTTCATAATAAAAAATTCTGATGCTCCCTCTGAGAATATACTGACAATATATGTGAATATGATGAAAAAAATTAAATCACAGGGACATTATATCTCATTTTCAAGAAGAAGACAGACATTATTTTCGTAGAATGATGTATTCATAGGTTTCCGATTAATATAACGGGGATTTATATTGCCTTTCATGTTATCCACAGTTGAATCTTATGGTCAGCAGCGATATTAAAGGGTAGTTCCTGAGCATCATGGAAATACTACAGGACGAACAAAAAGCAAAACACGGTATACTTATCATTAAGAGCACTGACTTCTTGCACGGTTCCGCAATAAGTGCTTACATACAATGCAGAGAGATCAGAAACTGATAACAGGCCTTAATCGTTGCCCAATGGAAGTTGTTGTAACCAGACCTGCCCGGAGCGCTTTGCCCGTCTGGATATTCTATGGCTGGTTGAGTGTAGATCATTGTGGTGAGCGGTAGAGGACATTTCTGCCCAAAAATACAGTCTGTGTAATATATGATATAAAATTAAAAAAGAAACTATTTTAATCATTAAAAATAACTAATGAAAAACTTAAAAAAGATTGATGTATTTCTTTTTGTGAGGTGTTGTAATATAAAATAAAAGGAGATAAAGGTATCAATTAAAACCGGATAAATCTATAGCAGACAATATACCAGTTCATGCAGGGAGGATACATAGTATGCCGGGAACAATAAGCTCCAGTGGTTTTGGGTTTAGCATCGCAAAGCAGCCTCACTCTTCCGGACAAAAAACGGTGATAGATGGTTTCTTTTTAGGAACGAGGAAAATCTCATTCTCTTATCTCAGACTGGAAAGCGAGTTAATGCAGTGTATCAACCTGAAAAACGAAGGAAAAATGAATGAGTGGATGAGGGAAGAATGTATTTGCTTTGTTTCTCGGGACGTCAATAAACAACTGGATATTTTTGCTAAAAATAACCAGACAACCATACCTGGATGTGTCCGGGAACGTGTTTTCCAGCGCGCAAGTTTTCATTGCGGTTTCTCGCTGGATGTAAGATGTGCTCAGACATCCACTCATCACATGATTTTAAATAGCCTGTATTTTCAGAAAAAAATGGATACACTTTTCGGCTCAGCAGATGTGGAAGTCAGGAATCAGTGTGTCCGTACAGCTTTAAGCAGTCTTGCTGATATTTTCTTTGAGAGAAATGTTAATAGTATTGATATGAATAAGTTCCGCGATAAGGTTTATGATGCTATTGTTCAGGAGGCTCAGAGAACCTAAAAAACATTCAATTGCAATTCAAATGATATTTTTATGTTTTTTTTGCTCTCAAATGAGATGAGTGGTAAAGGGGGGGAGAGGGTGTATTTTAAAATAAATAGTCTTTATTGGATTTTTATTGCTCTGGTTCTGTTGATTATACGCTACGCTATTGTTTATAACATGACCATGAGGTATCATCATATATCCAAGGATGTTTAGTTTTTAAGAGGAGTGAGCTGATATGTCTCTTGTTAATTTATTTGGTGGTCGTGCTATGAGCCTGAGCCCGGCGTTTATACAGACTGTTCAGTCAAGAGCCATTACGACAGGATGTGCACATATAAAGGTTGGTGGATGTTGTTATTCCGTTTCTCATGTTAAATCCCTGGATGGATTCTGTGTCCAGTCTATCGGCAATCGTGGGTTATTGGGTCGTTTATTGGGACGCAGTGGGGGGGGCGAGGGTAGAGTTGCTGCTTTGGAATTGCAGTTTAATCAAAACCGAAACCCAATAAAAGCACATAATGAATACATAAGTAAAATATTCGAAAGCAGCATATAATAACGCTGAAGAAAAATCAACGTTCCGAAAAATGCTGAGTAATATGATTTGTGCTCAGAGGTTTTTGTGTTGTCTCCGGGCAATAACGACAGGCCAGTACATGCTGGCCTGAGTAATTATGTCTGATGAGTGCTGCTGTTTTATCTCCGTAAGGCGTCAGTTGAACTCTCCACTGGTTCTCTTGCATAAATTGCGTCAGAGAGGATAATATTCCATCATTAATTATATAAAGGGTTATACTGGTTTTGTCTATATTAGACACGGAAGGCACTGTGTTTTTAAGATGCATGTCTATTTGGTCTTTGTGACGAAGTGTCGCCGCAGAGTATTCGATGGCGACGCCATCAACTATTGTGCATGATATTTGACAGGATCTGCACTGACTTCGAGGTGCAAGCAAATACCCCATTAACCCTGAGGACGGCTACATCGTCCGCGCTATCCTTTCCCGTCCTGAACGGCGGGGCTTGCCGCGCACATGGTCATAATTTAGCCTGGTATTTTCACCATCGTCGCATAGATTGCGGATATCAACTATTGTGATTTCGTTTGGGGTAACTCGAAAATCAGTAGAGTAATCTTGATTTTTTTGTGGGATGTTTATTAAAAATACTTCTGTATGATGAATCCCCATGTGCGGAGGGGGCTAAATGATCGAGTTTTAGGACTCGTGACGAGTTCAGTTTATTCATTACTGAACTCAGCATGGGCATCATGCGTACATCACTAACGTTCTTCTATCTCATCATTTTCCCTGTGATGCGCATAGCGCAGATTTTTTTCTTCTGATTGCAGGGAGATGCTACTACCCACGTAATGTGGACACAGCCCTAAGCGAGGTGGACTGACCCCGCCACAGCTACTGTGACGATGCCAGCGATTGTAATCGCATTCAATATAATTAAATACCGTCGTCCGTATTATTTCCCGACTGATAAAGCGTTCACCGTGGATGCATTCGACTTTCAATGAGTGGAAGAAGCTTTCCGCACAGGCATTATCGTAGCAACAGCCCTTTGCACTCATGCTCCCGCGCAGATTATACCGCTTCAGCAAAGCCTGATAATCCGCTGAACAATACAGGCCTCCGCGACGATGACATTTTGTGGTCGCTTACGCCGCCACAGCGCCATCTGTAGCGCATCGCAGGCAAGCTGTGCCGTTATCCGTGACGACATCGACCAGCCGATAACAGCACGTGACCAAAGATTTGTCTACGGGCGTGGGCTCAGCCCACACCATTAACGTATCGAAATCACTCAAAGACGCGTATCCGACCTGGGTAATATGCAGAAGTGTTGTTCTGTCGTATTAAAATTGCATTCTTCTTTGTGGACAATCATTCCCGGTGTAAAAGCTTCACGGCTGAGTGGATGTGAAGCATTGCGCCGGAGCATTTCAGTCAGGGCACTTATATCATATAAAGAACAGACTTTTGAGCACCGTGCATTTTTGACAAAAACACCTGTTTCTGGGACACATAGCGTTATCGGACAACTCAGATGCAGCACACTGCAGGGAAAGTCTCCTGGATTAACGGAAAATGCATAAGAGTTAACTCTACTCTGAACTTCATTTCTGACACTTTCCTGCAAAGGCGGAGCTGAACTGGTTTGCTCTATATATTGACTGAATGCCTGCAGAAAAGAACTCCCTCCGTTAAGCTGTCTCTCCAGGCTTTCAGCGAGTCGACGATGCCTCCGCTCCCCAATGCGATCCAGAAAACTGCCCGGAATGGGCTCCACACTAAATCCGTCCATAAATGAAATATGATGAAGCCGCAGACTACGGCTTCCCACAAGAAGCACATCACTCTGATTGCTTCTTGCTACATTACGTAACGCCTCCACTTCACTTTCTGGCAATATTCTTCCATTTGAGAAATTTAACATAATAGGCATATGTTTTCCTTTTAAATTACTAACAAAAAATAAACAATAATAAATGCAATAAACGCATTAGGGAAATAAAATTCATTACATCATCCTTTACGTAATGATTTTTTTCCGCTAACATAACCATAAGCTTGCTATATTGTAAATACAGACAAATAAAGGAATTACTATGCCAGCGAATATATCAGGAAGCTCTTTCAGTTCTTTGGGGATCAATTTTTCTAGGAAGTCGTCCTGCTGGGGAAGAACTGAAGAGGTTCTGAAATGCACAATGGGGGGCAGAAGTGTCAGTTTCTCTACTGATCATATGAATAAACAGATTCTGAGTACGGTTTCCCGGCAGAGCACTAAAGATCTTTTAGCATGGAAAAAAGATGAAAAAGTAATTTATCCATCACGATTAGTCAATATTGGAATTGATAAGTATTGCGCTGAAAATAACACAAACGTTACTGGAAGGGTTCGACAAAGAGTTTTTGCTATGATATCTAAGGATTTTGGCATCAAATTAGATGCCCGCTCAGCACAAAGTTCTATAAATCATATCATAACCGGAAATGGCTCTTTTGGTAAAAAAACAGCCTCTCTTTGTGAGGGCATGGACAGAGGTGTGAAGAATAAGGCTGCAGATATGTTGGCAAATCAGCTAGCAGACATATTTTTCGAGAAAAATATCAGTCAGGATATTAACATTAAAAAACTTCAGAATGACGTAAAAAGATATATTATTATGGCAAATGCCATGTCGGCATAATAATTATCTTTAATATTATATTATAAATATTGACTACAACCCGGGAAGAACGTCACTAACAGGCGTTCTTCCTGTAATTAAATTCAGGTCTATAAAATTTTTATGCAACTGGCTGCGCATAATTATATTTTCAAATTAAGAAGCTATCTTAATAGAATATAAAGATAGTTTTCTCTCATTAGAGCATTAATTTTAATCACCTGATATATATTCTATAACACAGCTATAGTATCTGGATGCTGTCAACCTTCACCGGAAGGCGGTCCCCAAATTGTGCTGTGTGAAAAATTACTTTGTTACAGGGCGGGAGGGCTGTACCTGTCAGAATTCACATAACGCCCCCCTTCCTATTCTTGCAGGCCTGTTCTGGCATTACCCCATTTCTCCCAAAAACCGTCAAACAGCCCTTAGCCCGCGTCATTATTGGCTTCAGCGTGACCCGCAGCTAAAAAAGGATCTTTTACGTATTTGGTTTTACCCGCAATAATGCGCTGAGGAATCCCCAGTAATGGGCGGGTGAAAAAAGACAGGCACAGAGTTTTGTGATCTACTGATTGTGCAACCAATTCAATGAGATCACCTCTATGCCTGCTTATCAAGTATGTCAGAATTTCTTCCGCGATACCTTAGCTCCGTTTCACAAATACCGACAAAATGCTTTACTGGATGCCACCCTTGCTTTAATCAACGGTGCATCACTGACGCTGACCAGTATCGGACGTTATTTACCCGGCACTGCTCAGGTCAAAAATAAAATCAAACGCGTTGATCGCCTGCTGGGTAATGAATCACTCCATTCTGATATTCCTCTGATTTTCAAAGGCATTATTACCATGCTGACGCAAAAATTATCGCTGTGTGTTATTGCTGTTGACTGGAGTGGTTATCCGTCTCAGGAATACCATGTTCTCCGCGCCATCCTGCTCTGTGACGGACGCTCACTTCCCCTGCTAAGCTGGATAGTCCCGTCAGAAAAACAACAGAACTCGCAGATATAAAAAGACTTCCTGGATGCCCTTGCCGGGGCGGTAAACCCGAAGGCCAGAGTCATAATCATTACTAATGCGGGCTTCCAGAACGCATGGTTCCGGCATATCAGGTCACTCGGCCGGGATTTTATTGGTCGCGTCAGGGGGAATATCCAGATGCGGCTGAACAGCAAAGGGGAGTGCTGGTTCAGGCGTCAGGAATTACAGGCCAGCAGCAAACCGAAATATCTGGGGTCGGGTACACCTGCGCAGGCCGAATATGCCCGGTGTGATGGTCATTTTTATCTGCACAGGAAAGAACCGAAAGGCCGGAAACACCGGCACTCAAGGTGCCGTATAAAACGGAAATCTCAGGCTCAGGACGGGCGTTCTTCAGCAAAAGACCCGTGGCTTATCTTCAGCAGCTCAGACGATTTTAAGCCACGTGAAATCATGAAGTTATATAGTCGTCGTATGCAGATAGAGCAGAACTTCCGGGATGAGAAAAGCGAACGCTTCGGGTTCGGGCTACGGGCGAGTTACAGCCGTTCAGCGGGAAGAATGCTGGTGCTGAGTCTGCTGGCAACGCTGAGTACAATAGCGCTGTGGCTTATTGGCTATCATGCTGAACATAAAGGATTACACCTGAGATACCAGGCCAACAGTATTAAATCGCGGCGGGTAATCTCGTATCTGACGTTAGCGGAGAATATCTTACGACACTCTCCGCTGATTTTAAGGCGAACGGTGCTGAGCACCGTTCTTAACCACCTCGCCAGAACTTACAGGAATATGGTGCTGGTTTATTAGCGCTGATTTAGTGGGGATCCCTCAGCGCAATAATGCGGGATAAGACAACAAAGGATACGCGCGCTGCGATTTATTGTGATGGCTTTAGTCCAGAATAACTGTATCCATAATCAGTGCGTGCGCTACGTGAAAAATAGCCGATGAACAACATCATTGGCTGGGTTCATCGGCAACAGAGCGACACGGGGCTTAAGCTGCAGACGTTTAACTGTAAATTCGCCGTCTGTTTCTGCGATAACGATATCCCCTTGCTGCGGTTTAACCAGTAGATCGCCGGAATGCAACCCCTTATTCCTCATTGAGTCGCCGATCGCGCGAACAAAATATGTCGCGCTGGGACGTCGGATACACCAGGCGTTCAGGTCCAGTTCTTCTTCTGTGTAATCAGCAGCAGGCGACGGAAATCCAGCAAGACAATGTTCTGTAAACAGAGGTGCAGTGAACAAAGCTGGTTCCGTTGCTGAGGTGACGAAAATTAACATGGCATACTCCTTAATATGCCTATGTATATATACAGTTAGTACTGGGAGACAGGTAGAGATCAAGGGGTGAAAGTCCCCGACCATTGAAGGACCAGCAAGCTACGTTGCCGGAGAGTGTTCTGCGTGAACCACAGCGGGAGCGGGATATGGTCCGTGAGCTGAAGAAAGAGAAAACCTTGGGCGGAGACTGATGCAGGAAGACAAACCACTAAGGTGACGAATAATAAAATACGTAATAATCCACGGGCTGCCATGAAATTATCAGCCTGCAACTTATAGTGGGTTATATGATTTTTTAAAGTTTTGTTCGTACTCTGTAAAGTAAGGTTATGGATACTCATTAGTGCTATTTTAATATATATTAAATTATCTTATTTTTGTGTTTTTACAATGAGAAACATCCATTTATAATCAGAAAAAAAATATTCCTTGAAAAATGATTATAAATTCGTAGTTTCATAAGTGGTGTGACATAACTTAAGTAAAGGTGAGAGAATGAAAGAGCTAAACAGAGAGGATTGTAAAAAAATATATGGCTGCGGTATAAACATTGCGCCAGCATTACGTGGACTTGGAGAGTTCGGTGAAGATTTTGCCCATGGAGCAGAAGGGGGGGTTCAGCTGGCTGATGCGCTGGGATTGTTTGAGCCTCCGGAGAAATCCACACCAAAATACACAACAGACCCACAATTATTGAGTCTGGATGTCAATATTGCGAATACTTACATGCATGAGATGCAGACGCACACCGGTAGCGATCAAATCACGGATAATATGCGTGAAGATGCTATTCATAATTTACAGAATGATGGGCGGGTTTATTTTAATCCCGTATCAAATCATTTTGAAGCTCTGGGCGGTACGCCAGCTGAAGGGGCGTTTTCTGCTGATGAAATTAAAGATCCTGATGTAAAACAGTTCATTGAACAGGGCATGAATAAAGACATCCAGGATGTGCATTCTTCTGACGCATCAGTAGCGCAGAATGCTCTTGAATCTATACAGAACAGCACAAGAGAAGGCGCTTATCATTTTTCTGTAGAACAAAATAAATTTGTCGTTGGATAATATGATAGAGGGGGATTCCCCCTCTTAAAAATCATGCAAAAATTTATTGAGAAAAATTATCGCTCTGATTTTGGTGACGTGATTGTAACCACCACGTATTCTCAGCGTGTTATTATTATATGCTCACTTTTTATTTTTATTTGTGTCCTTCTGTTTATGTCTTTTGCAGAATACACGCAAAAAAGGGATGTTAACGGAATTGTTTATCCTGATAAAGGTATTGTCAATATTAAAAGTAAACAGTCAGGCACTTTATCAGCACTTTATATAAATGGTGGTGATTATATTAATACTGGCGAAAAATTGCTTGCAATCGATGCATCTTCATCAACTCATTATTTCAGAAATAACGAAGAAAATTATCGTGAGATGCTTTCAAAATTAAGAGGGATTAGTAGCAGTGAAACACAGGCTAATATAAAAACTCTGGATGCCAAAAAAAAATTAACAGAGGAGCAGATTGCTCAAACCAGAAACAGTATTGCGATTATGACGAGTCAAATCAGATTACTCGATGCAGCGATACATTCTCAGCAAGTAACATTTAATAGAATCCAAGATGCTTATAAAAAGAAGTATGTTTCAGATATTGAGAAAAACAATGCTGAGATGCAGTTAGTTGATAAAAAAATGCAGCGGCAATCGCTTAATAATGAAATTTTATCCAGAGAAGGACAAATTATAACTCTCAAAAAGGAATTGGATGATACCATTGACAGAATCAAAAATATTCAGAATGAAGATAAGAAAGAGAGTCTCCAGTCATTAATGAAAATGTATGGTATTGCTTCAGATACAGAGTCTGTCCTCCGTGCACCTGTTGCGGGTAAAATTGCAGAAATTGTAGAAAGAACAGGTCGTTTTGTTAACGCAGGTGATACTATACTGACAGTTATCCCACAAGGCAGTGTAAACCAGATTGTATCCTTTATATCACCGGAGCTCATTGGTGAAATAAAAAAAGGTACGCGAGTGGCGCTGAAATATGATTCTTATCCCTATCAGCGTTTTGGGGTTGAATATGGTATTATCATTGATATATCCAGGGTCCCACTTCAGCCTGAAGATATCTATACAAACTTTGGACTCAAACTTGAAAATTCCTGTTTCAGGGTTGTAATTAAAATTACTGAGCGAAAGGAAAAGATTACTGTTATTCCAGGTATGAGTCTTAAAGTTGAAATACCTACCAGAAAAGCATCAATCATTAAATGGATATTCCCTTTTTTCAGAGATAAGAATGTAGATATATAATATGCTCGAACAGAATATTTTTTTTAAAAAAAGACATCTGCCACTTATATTTCAGACGGAAAGAACAGATTGCGCTCTTTCATGTATCGCTATGGTTGCTAATTTTCATGGCATTCCATTAAATCTGACGGAACTGAAGAGTATTTATCCTCAATATAAAAAGGGAATGAACCTGAATGATGTCTATGACATTCTTTCTTTTGCAGGAATGAATGTGAGAGTATTATCTGTTGATAATGATGAGCTAGGGAAAGTGATATTGCCATGTATACTTCACTGGAATTGTGACCATTTTGTTGTTTTGAAAAAAATAAAAAAAGGTAAATTTATCATTCATGATCCAGAAAAAGGCTTGCTTAAACTTGGTCATGTAAAATTCTTTGATCATTTTACAGGTATTGTTGTTGAGTCCGTTCCCGGTCTTGTCATTACGGATTCTTCATCAACATATCTGCTTCCCGGTAGAGACAAGAGTTATACAGTCTCTAAAAATTTGAAATTTTTCTTCTCATTGCTCAGGCAGTGTCAGTCACCTGTTTATTTTATACTGATATTATTATTTATCATCGAGTTTATTAATATTTGTTTACCACAGGTGACACAACTAATCATAGATGATGTTATTGTAAATAGTGATATGCATCTACTGATTGTCGCGACATCAGGTTACTTCCTGCTCAGTCTGATACAGTTAGTCGTAAGTTCTGCCAAGGACGGTATCCTGATATGGATGACCGCTCAGCTCGGATATCAACTTCCTCTCAGCTTTTACAATAAATTAATGGAATTACCTGTCTCCTTTTTTAACTCAAGAACGCTTGGGGACCTAATATCAAGATTTGATTCGGTTGATATTATAAAAAACACTACAACGACTCAGTTACTTGCTACCGTACTGGACTCTATCATGGTATCAGCATCATTTATTATGTTGATGATTTATGATAGGTCTTTAACATTAATAGTGGTAATTATGCTATTTCTTTATGTTCTCACTAAACTTTTTTCGTATAAAGTTTATAAATATTGTAATGTGAGCACGCTCAAATCAAGAGCGAGGCAGCAGGGTGCTGTTATTGAAAGTGTTAAGAACCATCAACTTTTAAAATTGTATTCTGAATGTAGGGGCGTCAGAGGAAACTTTACTCAGAGCCTTGTGGATGTGGTAAATAATCAAGCTAAAGTAGGTTATATTCAGATCGTTTTTACCGGAGCGAATTTATTTTTGTCCTCTTTGAAAAATGTTTCCATTTTGTATTTTGGAGGTGCTCAGGTTATGTCGGGAAATTTTAGTATTGGTATGTTGGTTGCTTTTATTTCATACTCTGAACAATTTTGCCGTCGCTCAATGAAAATCATTGATTTCATGATGCAGGGTTATATGTCCGGAGCTCACATTGAACGCATCAATGAAGTCATAACAGCCAGCCCGGAGACTGAGTTTCTTACACAATCGTCTTTTTTCAAATCTGTGAATGGAGTTTCTCTGGAATTAAGTAACCTCTCTTTTACTTATTCTGCCACATCTGAAATTTTATCCAGTGTATCATTTAAGCTGGAACCTGGTGAAACATTATTAGTTTCCGGTAAATCGGGCTGTGGTAAAAGTACTCTGGTAAAAATAATTCTTGGCCTGTTACCGCCATCCGGAGGACGTATTATCTGTAATAATATGAATATTACGAAACATACTATTCAATCTTTCAGAAAAATCACTGGTACAGTTTTACAGGGAGATACACTCCTTAGTGGTTCTCTGCTTTATAATATTGCCTTTGATAATACAGTTCCTCTTGATGATGTTGTTCACATTACAAAAGGGCTGGGAATACATGACGTAATAAATAGCTTACCTATGGGTTATTATTCCCAAGTAACTGATATTAATGCATTTTTGTCCGTTGGTCAGATTCAGCGTATATTACTTGCCAGGGCTATATACAGAAAACCAGCTTTGCTAATCCTTGATGAAGCAACGAGTAATCTTGACCGTGAATCTGAAATGCAAGTTATTGACTACATTGCTACCCTTCCATGCACAAAAATTATCATAAGCCATAAGGGCGAGGCACTATGCATTGCAGATAAGATTTTGTCACTCGATAGATCAGAGTCATATTGCAAGTACAATATGTACAAAAAAAATTGTTCATAACTATAGCTTAGCTATGTATGAGTATGTAGCAAGGAACAAAAGAATGGAGAACATGAACAATACGGCCGGAACTTCCATGAGGGGCCGGAAGTGACTGAACCGTCTGCTGCTCTGGTCACCCTGTCAGCGGGATGTCATCAAAAGCGTGGCAGTGGTGCTGATGGTACTGGACCACATCAATCTGATATTCCAGCTTAAGCAGGACTGGATATTTCTGGCCGGGCGGGGCGCGTTTCCGCTGTTTGCCCTCGTATGGAGGCTGAATCTGTCCCGCCATGAATATATCCGACAGTCCGCCGTTAACCGGTTGTGGGGCTGGGCGGTGATTGCCCAGTTCGCGTATTACGTGGCCGGTTTACCGTGGTATCAGAGCAATATCCTGTTTGCCTTTGCCGTGGCGGCCCAGGTGCTCAGGTGGTGTGAAACCCGCTCGCGCTTCGCTCCCTGGTAGCTGTGATACTGGTTGAGGCATGACAGCCCCTGTCTCAGACCAGTTATGGCATTCCGGGGCTGCTGCTACTGGCGGTCAGCTAACGGCTGTACCGGGCGGAGGACCTGACGGAGCCGATGGCGCTGTCGGGGCTGTTGGTCACGGGCGTGACGGTATGGCTGATTTCCCTGACGGCCAGAACCCTGCCCCGGTCATGGCCCGGGGATTTTTCCCGGTGTTTTACATTCTGCATCTGACAGTGCTGGGCATTCTGGCCCTGTAACGTGTGTGGTATCTTTGGCCGTAATAGATGGATTTGGCAGGGGCAGGGTACAGCATGACAGAGCAGAAACGACCGGTACTGACACTGAAACGGAAGGGGAAATACCCGCCCGCAGCCGTTAAACTATCATTAACGTCACCACGCCCCCAAAGTGGAAGGTGAAGAAACAGCAGCTGGATGACAGGGCAGCCTGGGAAGCGGAGCGGGCAGAAAAACGGGCCCGGGCCAGAAAGGAACTGCCCATCTACTTGCGGCTTCAGTCAGTGGAGGAGGCTGTCAGTACACTGAAACCCTATTGGCCGGAATTGTTTGAGGGCAATGTGTCACGGTTACTGGCCTGCTGTATCCGGGAAATGCTGTATGAGGATATGGAAGCGCGCGGAATACCGCTGTCGCACAAGAGATAATCCGGGCTCTGAAGGCCATCACGCGCTCAGAGGGTTACCTGAACGCCATGAAGGCTGGTGCCTGCCGGTACAGTCCTGACGGCTATGTGACGGCTCATATCACAGCGGAAGAAGAGGCATATGCCGTGAATAAACTGGAGAAAATTCACCAGCAGAACCGAAAGAAGGCGGAGCTGATGGCTGTGCTGGAAGGGAAGTAAAAAAAGGGCCTTCGGCATCACGGGAGAAGGCCATTAGCAAGAAGCGTTGCTGCAAACAATAAACGCTTTCCCAACCCGAGAGGGAAAGAAGTATTCTGCCACAGGATGTTTTTCAGGTGAAGGGAGGTTAGAGGAATGGACAGGGGGAGGGGATATTCCCGCCGGGGAACCGTACTACTGTACCAGCATGTCGGCAGTCTGGCGGTACGGACAGAGCTGAAAGGGGCATTTCAGGACGGTCGCTGCCGCGTGGCTACGGGTGGCAGTAATGGCGCCCTGTGCAAGATGGCGGCGGTTTGCGCAGAGGCGGGCACGGTACTACCGGCAGCGGGGCCGGCGAAAGGGGTAACGAAAAAAGACCTCCGCCAGAGCGGAGGCATGAGTATGACAATATTATACATTTTCATCGTAATCTCAGTAGGCTCAGGATACAGCGTGGCATAAACTGTGGAGATGATTGGGACTACAGTTATCTTAATCGGATGTTTTTTTAGTATAAATTAGCACTGTTGATTTTTATGTGATTGATATAATGCATAATTCTACACAGAATCTTTCTTTTTTTGCTTTCAAGGCAATAATTCTTGTCATTTTTTCTTCAGATCCGAAAACTTCAAAAAATATACATAACAGCGAGAAATGAACAATTATTATTGTTACTCAGGAGACACTCTAATCTGAAGTGCGGCATGATGATCACCAATGACATTAGTGCTTCTGACTATAGCCTTCGCGTTTATTTTAACTGTTGCGTCTGATGAATTAGTATGTTGCGCTGTTTCACCCGTTAAGTCGACTGGTTGAGAATCCGCCGAAATGCAAAAAACAAGGTCATTTTCTTTATCTGTACGCATACAATTTTTGCTATCAGTCAAGACTCTCTGTCCTTTATAGGATACGTTCACCTTGGCGTTATGGGTACAATAAATATGAGCACTGACTTCGGTGCTTTTTTCTTTTATATCTGCGTTTAAGCGAACGTCTGGGTATTGATGTTGTACCGGTGGAATCGATGATCGATCAGATGGGAAAAGCGCAGGGCGAGGCGTTTTTGCAGTATCTGCACCGTCCCGACGAGTCGCATCTGCAAAACGCCGCGCAGATTTTACTGATCTGGCAAATTGTCGTGGTGGACGGCAGTGAGGAAAATCTGAGCCGCTGGCATCGTTTGTTGCAGAAGGCCCGGCTGGCGACGCCGATTACCGACGCACAGGTGCGCCTGGCGATCGGCTACCTGCGAGAGATGGAGCCGGATATGCCGGAGATTAACGCTTTTCAGCTGCGCTACAACGCGCTGTTTCAGCCAGAAGGGTCCGTTCGCTGGCTGCACTGAACGGCGACTGCGCCTGAGCGCCGGATGGCGGCGAAACGCCTTATCCGGCCAGCCGGGTAAGTCCCGCATCGTTCATCGCTTCTGACGGATAATAGTTGCCAAAACGTTAAGTTAGTCACAAATAAAATGTTACACTGCGTGACTTTTCCACAAAAACACCACGCAGGTAGCAAATAATGAGTGAATGTATCGAAGAAAAAGCCCGCGCTGAGGGTGTTGCTCGTCCTAACTGGTCGGCGGTATTTGCCGTGGCGTTCTGTGTCGCTTGCCTGATTACCGTTGAGTTTTTGCCGGTTAGTCTGCTGACGCCAATGGCCCAGGATCTGGGTATTACCGAAGGTGTGGCCGGGCAGTCGGTAACCGTTACGGCGTTTGTCGCGATGTTCGCCAGCCTGTTCATCACCCAAATTATTCAGGCGACCGATCGCCGCTACGTGGTGATTCTGTTTTCTGTGCTTCTGACGCTTTCCTGCCTGCTGGTATCCTTTGCTAATTCGTTCACCCTGCTGCTGCTCGGGCGCGCCTGTCTCGGGCTGGCGCTCGGCGGGTTCTGGGCGATGTCGGCGTCGCTGACGATGCGTCTGGTGCCGCCGCGTACGGTGCCGAAAGCGCTGTCGGTCATTTTTGGCGCGGTTTCTGTCGCGCTGGTGATTGCCGCGCCGCTGGGCAGTTTTTTAGGCGGGCTCATCGGCTGGCGCAACGTCTTTAACGCCGCGGCGGTGATGGGCGTGCTGTGCACTATCTGGATTGTGAAATCGCTGCCGTCGCTGCCCGGCGAGTCATCGCGCCACAAGCAAAATATGTTCAGCCTGCTTAATCGCCCCGGCGTGATGGCGGGGATGATCGCTATCTTTATGTCTTTCGCCGGGCAGTTTGCCTTCTTCACCTATATCCGCCCGGTGTATATGAACCTGGCGGGATTTGATGTCGATGGTCTGACGCTGGTGCTGCTGAGCTTTGGTATTGCCAGCTTTGTCGGCACCTCGCTGTCGTCTTTTATCCTTAAACGTTCGGTTAAGCTCGCGCTCGCCGGAGCGCCGCTGGTGCTGGCGGTGAGTGCGCTGGTGCTGACGTTGTGGGGCGGTGATAAAGTCGTGGCGGCAGGCATTGCGATTGTCTGGGGACTGGCGTTTGCGCTGGTGCCGGTGGGCTGGTCGACGTGGATCACCCGCTCGCTTGCCGATCAGGCAGAAAAAGCGGGATCCGTGCAGGTCGCCGTGATCCAGCTTGCCAATACCTGCGGGGCAGCGGTGGGAGGTTATGCGCTCGATAACCTCGGCCTGCTGTCGCCCCTGATGCTCTCCGGCAGTCTGATGCTGCTGACGGCGCTTCTGGTGGCAGCGAAAGTTCGCATAAAGGGTATGCAGTAATCACAGTCCTTATTGCCCGATGGCGCTTCGCTTATCGGGCCTGGGGCTTGGGTAAAACGTTAACGCCGCCATCCGGCAACACGCACCTTTCTTCTGTCAGAACCACGCTTCCCACATTGCGCCGATATTGAAATCGTCCAGGGTTTCGTCATTCGTACCGTTGACGCGCGCGGTATGGTCGTTGTCGACTTTGCCGCCGGTGACGTAGAAGCGCAGCATTGGACGGAACTCCGGCCCCATCGCGATCGACATATTCTGCGACAGCGTCAGCTTCCAGCCTTTGTTATCGCCGCCGGTATCATAGTCGACGCGCTGATAGCCTGCTTCCAGCCAGGTGGAGTGGACGTCGTTCCAGAAGTACATTGGACGCACGATCGCGCCGTAGTTCTTGCGGTTCTCGCTCCGATCGACGCTGTTGTCGTAATCATGAAACGCCAGCAAATATTCCACCTGCGCCTGCTGGGTGAATTTATGGCTGCCTTCGAAGCTGGCGTATACCGTGGTCAGATCGTCGGTTTTGTTATAGACGCTGTTGTCTGAGTTATCGGAATAGCGGGCAATCACTTTATTTACGCCGCTGTCGTTGGTGTGGCTTACCACAAACGCCCCCTGCCAGGCTTTCAGGCGCTCGTCGCTGTCGACGGCTTTCGAGTCGAAACCGTAGTTGGCGTAAATTTCCAGATCCAGCGGACCGAGCTTCATGCCGTGAACTTTGGAGGTGATGGCGTAGTTGCCCTTATCGCCGGTTCCGGAGCCGCCGGTACAGGTGATGCGCGACGGGTTGGCTTCATCCTCCATCACTTCCGGGCTGCACGATTCCACCGCTGCCACGGCGGCCAGGTCAAACTGCACGCCGCCAATGTCAAAGTTCTTCACCCCGGCGCCCTGGCCGTCGTGGTTCATCCAGAAGTAGTCGTTGATACCCTGCTGCGGACGTTGATGGAAGTCGCGACCTGCCCAGATATAAGCGTTTGGATTGGAGGCCAGCACGTTAGTCACCCCGGCATAGGCCTTTTTGAGGTTCACCTCGTCGCCCCAGTGGTCGATCATGACGTTGATGTCCCAGATAGCGCCGTTATCGCTTTTGAAGGCTTTGGATAGCTGGAATTCACCGCCGTTACTTTCGTTGCCCAGACGACCAATCGCCGAAGCGCCGTTATAGGAGCCGTCAACGCCAACGTATTTCTGATCGCCGCTCTGGAAGTGTGCGCCGTAGCGCGCATAGCCGCTGAACTTCACGCCGAACGGGATCGCCATATCCGGCGACTGGGCGGCGCTTTGCGGTTCGTTAATGACATCGGTTTTTTTCGCCGCCGCCGCGTCCATTTTCGCCTGACGTTCCGCCAGCGCTTTATCGACGGCTTTGGCGACAATGGCGTCGATCTGTTCCTGAGTAAACTCCTGTGCGAGCACAGATATCGGGCAAAGCGCGGCCACGACCGCCAGCGTTACTGGAAGTTTTTTAATGTTCATGGTTATCTCATTTACACTTTATCCTTCAGTTTGCTTTATGCATTCCGAACAGATGTGTATTAATTTATTTTAAGATAATAACCATCCCGTCTCGGTTTATTTGCTATCACCAAAACAAGTTGATCTGTTATTTATAGGTCAAGGTACAGAAGGTATTTATTTATTCGTAATGGCGTCTCCGGTTTTAATTTTCTGAAATTAGCGTTGATACAGATGAATAATTTCTTCTGACAGCTCGCGGGCTAACAGCGAGGTCATTAAATGATCCTGCGCATGCACCATAATTAACGTCATCGGTTGCCGGGCTTCCCCGGCATCCTGTTCGATCAATTTGGTTTGCATGTGATGAGCCTGACGCGCATAGCCGTCAGCCTCACGAAGCAGGCTTTTTGCCTCGTCAAAATTGCCGGCGCGTGCGGCGTGCAGCGCCTCGAAGCACAGGCTACGGGACTGCCCGGCGTTGACGATGATTTCCATTACCGCTTCTTCTAATGCAATCATAATAGTCTCTTATTAATCGAATCCATTACTGGCGGCAGTTTTCGCAAACCACTCGCCGCTCTTTTTCACCGTTCGTTTTTGCGTGTCTAAATCTAACTGCACAAAACCGTAGCGGTTTTTATAGGCATTCAGCCATGACCAGTTATCAATAAATGTCCACATATGGTAGCCGAGGCAGTTGCAGCCTTCGCTAATTCCCTTATGCAGCCATTTAAGATGTTCACTGACAAATTCAATACGGTAGCTGTCGTTAATTTGCCCGTCCTGAATAAAGCGTTGCTCATTCTCCACCCCCATGCCGTTTTCAGAAATAAAGCAGCGTGGGTTACCGTAATTATCCCGCAGGTTAGTAATAATATCGTAAATACCCGGCTCATAAATTTCCCAGCCGCGATAGGGGTTCATTTTACGCCCCGGCATTTCGTAATAATCAAATAACCACTCCGGCATAAACGGCGCGTTAGGATTGACGGCGCTGTCACGGCACTTCACGCGGCGCGGCTGGTAGTAGTTGATCCCCAACAGATCGATTTTACCGTCGGCGATCAGCTGTGCATCGTCCGGCTGGCAGGCCGGAAGCTGATCGTACTCTTTCAGCAGCGCCACCAGATCCGCCGGGTATTCGCCTTTCAGCACCGGGTCGAGGAAGCTGCGGTTAAACAGCAGATCCGCATGGTGCGCGGCCTGCATATCCGCCGGGTTTTGCGAACGCGGGTAAGACGGCGTCAGATTGAGCACGATGCCGATCTCACCTGCATAATTTCCGGCGCGATACGCACGAACCGCGACCGAATGGGCCAGCACGGTGTGGTACGCCACGGTGGCGGCGCGTTTGAAGTCCACGATATTCGGATAATGGAAGTCATACAGATAGCCGCCTTCCACCGGAACAATCGGCTCGTTAAAGGTGAACCAGTGCTTCACCCGGTTGCCGAACAGCTCGAAACAGGTTTGCGCGTAGCGGCCAAACGCCTCCACCACTTCGCGGTTTTCCCAGCCGCCTTTTTCCTGCATTACCATCGGCATATCGAAGTGGAACAGGGTAATAAACGGCGTGATGTCCTGCGCCAGCAGTTCGTCGATAACGTTGTTATAAAAGGCCACCGCTTCAGGATTCACTTCGCCGGTGCTGTCCGGGATCAGACGCGTCCAGCTAATCGACGTGCGAAAACTGTTATGGTTTAACTGCTTAAGCAGCGCGATGTCCTGCTTCCAGTGCTGATAAAAGGTTGATGTCTTCGCCGGGCCAACCCCCTGATGGAAACGGCCTGGCTGGCGATCGAACCACACATCCCATGTGGTCTGGCTTTTGCCGCCGTTCAGGCTATCCCCTTCGGTTTGCAGCGCTGAGCAGGCGCTGCCCCACCAGAAGTTTTCAGGAAAACGGTATCTCATTGTTCTGACTCCTTGATTCATTATGAGTTGCTACGGGCTGTATTCGCCACGGAGACGGCATCCTGCGCTTTTTGCTCCTCTGTTTTCAGCAGCGAGCGTTCATAAGCGCGCAGGAACGGAAGGTAAATCAGCGCCGACATCACCATACAGATAAGACACATCACCACCGGACTGAAGGTCCAGTTCGCCGCCCACGATGCGCCAATCGGCGCGGGTGTGGTCCATGGCGTCAGCGACACCACCTGCGACAGCCAGCCCAGACGGGTGGCGGTATAAGCCAGTACGGCGTTGATCATCGGTACGAAAACGAACGGGATAAACAGCATTGGATTCATGATGATCGGCGCACCGAACAGGATAGGCTCATTAATATTAAAGAAACTAGGCACAATTCCCATTTTTCCGATTGTGCGCAGGTGCGTCACACGGCTGCGCAGCAGCAGGAAGGCCAGCGGCAGGGTGGAACCTACGCCGCCGATCAGCAGGTAGTGATCCCAGAATCCTTGTAAATAGACGTGCGGCAGCGCGGCGCCCGCCGCCAGCGCGGCCTGGTTGGCGGAGAGGTTAGCCATCCAGAACGGGTTCATGATGCCGGTGACAATCAGCGCGCCGTGGATTCCGGCAAACCAGAAAATCTGGCACAGCAGGACGGAAAGTAAAATAGCGGGCAGTGAATCTGACGCCGATACCAGCGGCTCCAGCAAATGCATAATCGCCTGCGGAATGATCATGCCAGTTTGCGCTTCGATAAACAGATTCAGCGGATGCAGGGTGGCGATAACCACCAGGACCGGAATCAGGATCTCAAACGAGCGGGCGACGCCGGTCGGCACCTCTTTCGGCAGGCGGATGGTCACGTTGTGCTGCTTCAGCCAGGCATAGACGCGGGTGGAATAAATCGCGGCGATCAGCGCGGTGAAAATTCCCTGGCCGGAGAGATACTGGGTGGAAATTTTACCGTCGGCATACGGGGCGGCGACCAGTAAAAAGGCCATAAACGCCAGCAGGCCGGACATTATCGGATCGAGATTAAACTGGCGGCCCAGACTGGCGCCGATGCCTGTGGAGATGAAGAACGTCATAACGCCCATGCTGAGGTTAAACGGCAGCATCAACTGTTCACGATACGTGGCGGAGAAATCGAGCCAGCCACGGGCAAAGCTGTTGGTGGTTTCGGCAGAAAACGGCGGGAAGATAAACACCAGCATAAAGGAACCGATGATCATAAACGGCAACGCCGCGGTAAACCCGTCACGAATCGCAATCACGTACTTCTGCTGGCCCAGTTTACCGGCAAGTGGTGTGATGGATTGTTCTATGACAGCAACCATTGACTGATATAACGAACTCATAATGACAACACCTTCTAGTGTGTCGCTTCAATCAGCGACAGGGCATAATCCAGCACTTTGTCACCGCGTTGCATTCCGTAATCCAGCATATCGATGGCTTGTACGGGGATGCCCTGGGTGGCAGCCTTCTCTGAGAGCGTATTAAGCATGTATCTTACTTGGGGACCGAGCAGCACCACCTGGTAATTTGGAAACTGAATGTCAAATTCGGAAACACCATATGCGTCAATCTGCACGGGCAACTCCCGCGCTTTCGCCGCCTCGACCATTTTGCCAACCAGCAGACTCGTGGACATCCCTGCGGAACAACACAACATAATCCTGAACATCTTTAACCATCCTTAAAGGTAAAAACGTAGTGTGCGGTTGATTTGATATCATACGGAAACCGGTTTCCATTTGGAGAAAACGGAACTGTGACGCTCATCAAGAACTTATTCTTATAAGACTAATTATTTGGATTTGGCTCACAATTTCTCCGGAAAAATGTCTTTTTGAGTGGAAACGGAAAATCGGTTTCCATGAAAAACGGAAACGGCTATACTGCGGGTGGCGATTATTTGAGCCAAAATTAATGATGGGATTGGAGGAGCCAGGCGGGCTCCGTCAGGGGAGAATGATGTCTACTATCAACGATGTATCGCGTTTGGCCGGCGTGTCGAAAGCCACGGTGTCGCGCGTGTTGAGCGGATCGCGTGGCGTGAAGGAAGCCAGTCGTCTTGCCGTTTTGAAAGCGGTGGATGAGCTTAACTATCGCCCCAATGTGATTGCCCAGTCGCTGTTAAGCCAGAGCACCGGCTGTATCGGCGTGATATGCGCCCAGGACAACATCAACCAGACCACGGGCTATCTGTATGCGCTGGAAAAACACCTGAGCCAGCATCAAAAGCACCTGCTGCTCCGCTTCGCCAATACCAGAGCGGAAGTGATGAACGCACTTGATGAGCTGAGCTGCGGCCTGTGTGACGATGTGCTGATCATCGGCGCGCGGTTTCCGCTGAGTATCCATCAGGAGAACGTCATTCTGGTCGATTGTCTGGAGGCTGGCGACGACGTAAACAGCATTCAGTTTGACCACGCCTTTGCCACTGAAACCGCCTGTAATTACCTGATCAGCCAGAATCGTCGCCAGATTGCGCTGATCCATCCTCATGGAATGGGCTTCTCCGAGCAGGTGCTGCTGGGCTATAAGCATGCGCTGGAAAAAAACTTTTTGCCGTTTAACCGCAACCTGGTGTTTATGGAGGCGACCTCTTCGTCGGTCGCGCTGCAGGAGCTGCTGAATAACGCATCGACGCTTAACTTTAACGCGCTGCTGGTGGCGGACGAACAGCAGGCGCAGCGGGTGATCCCGCAGTTGCAGGCCTTTAATAAGTCGGTGCCGGAAGACATTATGGTCTTCAGCCTGGCAGGCTCGCTGCATCTGCCGGGCATTCCCACCATTCCGGCAATCGAATATTCTATGGACGCTATGGCGGCGCGTATTGTCGGCTGGCTTAACGAAAAAACCCGCAATATGCTGGGATCGTATGTTTTACGCGGCGACTTAATTATTCCGGACGTTCGCCAGCGTTAATGACGATAAACGGGCGTGAAGCGAGGGCTTCACGCCTACATATCCGGGCACTCCACCTTGCCGAGCGCTTCCCAGTAGTTATTCTGATTATTCCTCTCTATCGCCACAATCGCTTCGTGGATATGCTGTTGATTGCCTTCTTTTGAGGTAATGATTCAGGTGCACGACTCATTCAGCTACCCGTGCTAATGTTTGAACGACATTAAGCCGGACGTTGTATTTTTTCAGGAGGATCAGATGCAGATATGGGTTACGGATACGGTTACCGAAAACGATCAGAACGTACTGCTCACCGGGTTACGCGCATACAATCTCCAGTTCCTGAAAACGACCCACTTTGGCGATCTGGCGGTTTACTGGCGTGATGAGCATGAGGCGATCAAAGGGGGGCTGATTGGCGAAATCAAAGGTGAGTGGCTGTGTATAAAATACCTGTGGATGGATGAATCGTTGCGCAGAGGCGGCTACGGCAGACAGCTGATGCAGGCAGCGGAACAGGCGGCGCAGGAGCGAGGCTGCCGTCACGCGCTGGTGGATACCATGAGTTTTCAGGCGCTGCCGTTTTATCAAAAAAACGGCTATCAGCTGCAAATGACCCTCGATAATTTCCCGCAAGAAGGCGCAGCCAGACATTATTTAACCAGGACATTTTGATGACCGGACGAGAAGGTCATGTCTGGTGAAGGTTGAACAGTTCCCTGCCGTTACGCCGCTCTGGCGCGGCGGCGGGAGTCCATTGAAATCAACACGACTGACGAGAGGATCAGCAGCGTACCCAGCCAGTCCGGCAGGGTAAAGGTGATGCCCAGCAGCAATAGCGACAGTAGCGCGCTACTCAGTGGTTCTGCGCAGCTCAAAATGCTCGCTTTCGGCCCGCCAATCAGCTGCGCGCCCTTCAGATACAGGCTGAACGTCAGCGACGTGCCAATCACCACCAGATAGAAAAACGCCAGTATCAGGCTGCCGTTCACCACAAAATTTGTTCCCTCGCCAGCATAAAACGGTAGCAGAAGCATCCCGCCGATTAACATGCTCCAGCCGACAATCGGCAGGGTACCGTAGCGGGCGATCAGCGTGGAAGGGTAAGTAGTATAAAACGCGGCGGCGAACGCCGAAGCGATTCCCCAGAACAGCGCAGCGGGAGAGATGGATAACGACGTTGGATCGCCGTGCGTGACCAGTAAAAACGTACCAAAAAGCGAGGTGAGAATCGCCGTCAGCACCAGCGCGCCAGGCCGCGATTTACGCATCACCGCAAACCACGCGACGATGATGGTCGGGGACAGAAATTGCAGCACCGTGGCGGTCGCGGCGTTTGATTTTTCGATGGTCAGCAGGAAAGTAAGCTGTACGGTCAGCGCGCCCACCACGGAGAACAGCAGCAGGCTGAGGGCGTCCTGACGATGTTTAACGATGGCAAAAATTTTGTCGCCATGTACGAAAGAGAGCGTCAGCAAAATCAGCCCGGCGAATATTAGACGCGTCATGGTCAGAAACGGCGACGACATCTGGCTCTGCTCCATAATATATTGCGCGCAGACGCCGGAACTTCCCCATAATACTGCGGCAACCAGGACGTTCAGCATTCCCTTTCTGGTAGAGCCCATGTTTTCCTCTGCATAACTTTTCGCACTGTTTTGCCGTCATGATAGCAGAGAAGCACCGGCGGTTTATCATTCACATAACGGATTGTTTAATCACCTGCGTTATATGTCTGCAAACCAGGAATCCAGGACATTGCACCTTTCTTTACCGCGTTCTATGGTGAAAACAGATCAACAGCAGGAAGGAACAGGTCATGGGTAAGCGTCGTGGTTTTACGGCTGTGCTGGCCACTCTGGTTTCTCTCTCCCTGTTTGCCGCGCCTGTCATGGCAAACCCGGGTAATGGAAATGGAAATGGAAACGGTAACGGCGGCGGCCATGGTAACAGTAGTGCAAATCATGGAAATAAAGGCAACCAGGGAAATAACGGACACAAAGGAAATGCCGGTGAGAAAAAGAACGCCTCTTCCGATCACCGTAAAAATTACGGTAAACCCGATCATGTAGAGGCCGATATCAGTTTTGCGACCGCACGCCACCTGGCGGTGAACTACGGCCTGACGGGCTATGATTCGTTACCGCCGGGCATTGCGAAGAACCTGGCGCGCGGTAAACCGCTTCCTCCGGGCATCGCGAAGAAAACCGTACCGGCTTCTATGCTGGGCGAACTGCCTTACTATCCGGGATATGAATGGAAAATGGTTGGCAACGATCTGGTGTTGATTGCGCTCAGTACTGCGGTGGTGACGGCGATTATTAACGGGGTGTTTGATTGATTTATCCAAAAGCCGGGGGATTTCCCCGGCTTGTGTTTATACCATCTTAATAATAGGTAAATGTCACCGGCAAGCTGGCGGTATAACTCCCGGCAGGAATCGTGCCTGTATGGGAAGAAACTCTGGCCAATAAGGTGCCATCAAACTGCTTTTGATTTACAAGAAAAGGCGCTTTACTCAGCTCGACCGGCGTCCCGAATTCAACTGCTCCTCCGCCTTTCTTCCATGACAAGGTAATATCAACCATATTATTTGACGTAGTGAGTTTCGAATTACTGCCCCCAGTCAGGGTAACTTCAAATTTGGTGATGTCACTGACACAGTCAATCACAATGGGAACTTCAACGTTGTTATCGCCTAATAGGGCACCTGAAGTTGTGATCAGAGGAAGTTGTACGGTTTCAGGCAGCCCAAGCCCGTTATTAACTTGGCATTGAGGATTAGTGACCTGCATCGTAATGGGAAGCGTTGCGCTTGCCTTTTGTGCGGCATAATTGTTAAAAGCCGTTGATGCGCTAATCAGTCCCATAAGCAACGGGAAAAAAAGACATGTCCTGTCAATCATAGGTCACCTCGACAGTCAGGCTTGTTGATATGTTCCCAGCCTGGATCGTTTCACTTGGAATTTTTTGAGGTAGCAGCTGAAACTGACCAAGCGTTTCACTATTATTATTTAATGCGGTTAATGTGGGTGTAAAAGACTTATTAAAATCTTGCGACGTAAAATCCGTGCTGGCTGAATTTTTCCAGGACAACGCAAGCCCAACGCCGGTTAAGCCCGTTTTCATCAGACTGGCGTTGCTCGCAGAAATGCCAGCAGCTGGTGCAAACTTTATTGAAATCCCCGTTGCTGGCCAACTGCAAGAGATATTCAAATCGACTGTCTGTGGCGTTGTCGCGTTATTTTCAAACTGATTTAAACTAATTTTTTGAAAGTTAAGATTTGCCGGAGAAAGTGATAATGTGCAAGTATTTAAGGCTAACTCAGCGTTTATAGCCACTCTCCTCTGCACTGATTTCGACGCGGATGCGTTATGCAATGAAAAAAATATTAAAAGAAATATTAACCATCTGTACATAAAGTCACCTAGCCTATCTGTATATTAGCGAAACATTCAGGAACGTTGAAATCTTCCCGGCAGGAAATGGCGTTGAAGGTTTAACGTTGATTCTGAATGTCGCAGTAGCATCAAGATCAATTTTAGTTGGCTCAAATATTCTATAATTCCTATTAAGAGGGATGGTGTGGTAATTCCCGTACAGTCTGGTAATTTGGAAGTTCAATTTCCTTCCATCACTATCAGTGGCACTAAATATGCCATTTGCCGCATCAACCACATTCTCTGGGTCAAAACGTACATATAATCCATTAATTAGTGCTTTATTTTTGCAAGAATAATAGACTGATAACTCTTTATATAAAGAATCACCATTGACATCACTTGGTGTTAGTTTTCCAAAATCTAAGTTTTCTGTAGAAAGCGACATTGAGCAGGTAGCATTATCTTTAAAAATAAAAGGTATCGATCCCCCTAAAATTGAAGCAACATTGACCGCTGGACTGTTTACTAGTGTATTTCCTACAGAAAGTGGCCGGATATTAACAGCATATTGCCCCGTTTGGGTGCTTTGTATCCAATATTGATCATTTACGACAAGTTTGGCTTTACCCAGGACAGTACCTGCGGGCCAGTCAATTCTACTATCCCATGGCCCAGCTTTAACGTTGTCGGAGATAATATGAGTACCATCACAATGCATACCCTCCAGTTGCCATTCAATGCCCGGATAGGGAGTCGTTATGGTGCTGCGGTTAGTACAAGTCCCTCCACTGGTTAGCCTCATAATCATATTACTTATCGTGGTAAAATCCTCTGTATAATCTGGATCGCAATTCATCCCATTTTGTACGGTCACTTGCATTATTAACAGTGGATCATTATTTGCTGATGTATAACCATCCAACCAGTAACCATGATCACTGGGATCAGTATCAAAAAGTATAGTTCCTCCACTACAATTAGCTGCCATGGCAGGTAATGAACAGAACGATAATAAAACGATGAAAAGAGCAAATATGAATTTACACATAATAAAAGCCTTACACGTGTCAGGATTTGTTTAATTTATACTCTTTGTCAACGCCATAATCATCAAAAACTACAATGCTAAGGTTGCTACCGGTAATTGATTTACCCAGAGAAATTTTTTCACCTGGCGCAAAAACAGATAATTTTTCTTTAATATCGTCACTAACTTTAACAAGCGTTCCGTTTTGTTTAACACTGATAATCGCAAAATAATAGGGTGTGTCGTTCCAGAGAACGGTATTACCCTCACTGCTTATCATTTTAATCTGCTGTTCGGCATTTTCCCTTTTCTCTTTCAGGGCGTCAGGGCGATAAAACATTTTAACTTGGGTATGCAGAGCAATTGATAATGTATTCGCACCTTCTTTTGGTGCTTTAGGGATCTCCTGGATATTGATCCAGAAAAGCGATTCTTTGTCTTTTGGTAACGCATCATTAATTTTCAGGATACGCAGGATTTGTTTGTGCTGATCGGCCACTTTAAAGAACGTGGGGCTGGTTACAAAATAGACGTTTTTGTCGTTTTGGTCCTGGTTTTCAATCCATATCTGTCCGCCATATTCCTGAGAGGACTGGTTATCAACCTGTACAGAGATATTCTGTCTTTTTTCATCAAATACATAACGCGTGCTGTTAAGGACAAACGCCGCATGACTTGTTGCCGTAAATAAAAACAGTGACGCAGAAATGAAAAGCTTTCTCAGTGAATTGTTCTTAGCCACACTTAATCTCCTGTACTTTACCCGTATCTTTCTGCAGCGATCGTGAATCGAATTTGCAATTACCTACAGAAATTATCCCTTCATCTTTATCTTCAAGATTCATTAACAGAATCCCGCCGTTGTTGACGTAGCCAATTTCATGATTTTCTGCATTTTTAGCGATACTCCCCATTGGAATAACAAAACCATTACTGCTGATGACTTTGACAATATAGGTATTAATTTTTCTGTATTTCACTTTTTTGTAGATAATAGCATTTTCTGTCGGCGTGACATTGATTGCGTTTTCTGTCAATTCGACGCTTTGTGGCAAGTTGTCGGCATTGACCGTAATGGTGTTATTGTTATAAGCCGTTAACGGTATGACGGCGCGACCTTTTTTATCGCCAGGCATGGAGCCATTAAATCTGACGCCAGGAACATCCTCCATTTGTACAATCGCAATTTCATCATTTTTCACAGGCGTAAAAAGAATGCCTGCATCTGGTAACCCGATAATACTTCCACCGACCTGGAGGGAAGAACTGGAAGTGCTCCCCATTTGCGAATAGCTTGCCGAGGTTTGAACTTCGTCAAACAGATAAGACGCTGAAATCGCGCTTCCTGTAGTATTGCGTGACTGACTGATGGACGCATTATAGCTCAAGCGAGAATTAACACTTCCCGCAACACCCGTATTGAAATTCGTGCCATTACGGCGATCATAATTTATGGCAGAGAAGCTGTAGTGCGATTTATCAAACACGCTGAAGGGTACGCTGAGGGATACCCCGGCGTTATAATCGCTTTCCATACCCTGTAGTCGGGAATATCCGGTATTTAGGGAGACTGAGATATTATTAAAACTCTTATTGAGATTTACGTTGGCACCTACCTCACTGGAACTGTCCCAGTAATCTTCCTTCCAGGCTGACATGTTGAAGAACATATTCATTTTTGGAAGTTGATAGGTGATAATCGATTCATATCGCTGCTTGGGTCTGATGTTTAACAGATTGTTATACCGATAGTTGAAGTCCGCGTAATCAATATAATTTTCAGAGTTAAAGCGATAACTGATTAACTGTAAATTCGCGTGTTCCCCTAAGACTCGGGCATATTTTACCGATGCGCTAAAGCCATTCATAGATTTGCCATTATGGTATTTTGTCTGCGACAGGTTGCCGCTCATAGCCACAGCTCCAAACCAGCCGAAAGAACGGATAAGACCCAGGCCAAAGTTGTTGTAGTTTTTATCTACCAACGCAGAAGTATTGAGTGTAAAGGGCTCAAAACCATAATCATAGGTCATCTGCGCGAATAAACTGTTATCATCACGCTTGTCACTGTATTGGTCAACTTTGCTACCCACCGCGATATTGTAATTGTAATTTCCAGGTTTCAATAAATTAGGCAGCACGGCAACCGGGAATCGCTGTTCTTTTACCGAACCATCCTCTTCATAAATTTTTAAAATAATGTCGCCTGAATACACGCCGGTCAGATCGTTAATCACAAAAGGACCTGGCGGAACCACGAACGATTTTAATGTGTATCCGCCTTGTTCTACAGTGACACGGGCATGTGTTCTGGCAATACCATTAATTATCGGAGCATACGACTGCAAGTCCCAAGGATACATATCCTGGTTGGACTTTAACTGCGCACCATAAAAGGTAAAACCATCGTTCAGGGTATTGTAGGACTGGGTTTTACCAATCAGGATATCTGATTTTATCGATTTTATCGCATGCGTTAACAGCAGGTTGTTGCTCTCAAATTTTTCTCCCTGATACGCATACCCCCTTCCTAGCAGAACCCATTCTCCTATATTGACTTGGCCCTCGATATTGCCGTATGTTGTCCGGTCTTGATCACTTGATTTTGACGTATTGACATCATAGGCGAGTTTGAAACCGGCACTGCCATAATCCCAGGTACCGCCTTCTTTTTTAGAATCGATAAAACCAGCCTGAGGGAGTTCAATTGTTAATTCTTGTAAAGAAGGATTAAAACTTATTTGACTGTTTTTTTCATTTTCGATGACAAAGCATTGGCGTGTGGAATCAAATTCGGATGAGTAAAAATCTTTATTGAGGTTTATTCCTATTTTTAATAACCAGTCGGCAGAAATACATAACTTTTCTGCTTCATTTTCATTAATATCCAGTTCTATAGTTGAAGCAATTTTTGAACCATTAAATATAATATCGGCAAAATATTTTCCTGGTACATTCTTTTTCTTATTGGTGAGAATTTGAGGGATTTCTTTGCTCCCCCCACGAATGAAGCTATAGTTGAATCCGTCAGCAAGTACATTTTTGCAACCTAGAGGAAAAATGATAATACACAAAGCCAGACTTTTTTTCATGTTATCCCTTGCCAACTAAGTATTTCTAGAAAGAAGGGATTTCTCCCTTCTTTTTTAGATATGTATTATTTATATGCCACAATATAGCTTGCAGCCGCACTGAAGGGGCCAGCAGTCATTGTACCGGTTGCCGGGCGTTTTAATTGGGCTGAAAAGTCAAAAGATTTAATACCATTTGCAACGTTATAATTGAAGGAGGTATTACCTTGCTTAATAGCCTTATCCGTCTCGGTTGCATTAGTTGCATTCAAAGCCATAGTTGCATTAGTACCGGTTGTTGTGGCGTTATTTAGACCGGTTGCACTTAATGTCGGAGACGTCCAGGTCATATTCGCGGCTGTTTTGGATAGACATGCTGCTTCCTGCGGGACCAATTTAAAAGTCACAGCTGTGCCATCGGCTGTAGCATTGCTGGCTAATGTTCCTAAGTCAACACTGGCGATATTCGCACCAGCGTTATCTGTTACTGATAGATTACAGGTCGCAGTTGAAACTGCCCCCATAAAATTAACAGTACCGCTGTTCGCTGCCATAGCATTAGATGCTACACCCAAGACTGCCACAATTGCCGAACCTAAAATCAGCTTTTTCATTTTATACTCCATTTAACTAATATAATAGGTTTAATTCTATAGTAAGCTCATAACAATATTAATGAGCGAGACAGAATATATTGTGATGGAAATGCGCTGACAAATCCTGAAATGGTGATCGTTACTTTTATATCTTTTTTTCATTTGTGATTCGTTTGCTTATGTCGTTTCAATTTTTGTAGCTATTTATTGCAGAGATATAATAAAAGTGACCGTAGATTCATTATTACAATGCTCTTTCAGGATATAAGAATAAAAACACGCTATTTTTATATTGACTAGTTCTGGTCTTTGTTTGATTTTAAGTTATTCAAGCTGATAGTTGCTGGGGGAAGCATGAATAAAATATATGCGATAAAAAAGAACAGAAAGGGCGAGGTGGTTGTTGTTTCAGACGTAAGTAAAGGTATAAGGAAGTGCATCACGTCACGTCTGTCACGATATGTTTTGTTAATCAGCATGATGGGGCTTTTCTATTCGTCCTCAGCATACGCCTCAGATGTAGGTAACATCCTTCCCTATCAAACCTATCGCGATTTCGCACAAAATAGGGGAGCCTTCCAGGCCGGTGCATCCAATATCACCTTATATGATAAAAGTGGTAAACCAGCGGGCGTATTGGATAAAGCCCCCATGGCTGATTTTAGTTCCGTAGACAAAACAGGCGTCGCCACCTTAGTCAACCCGCAGTATGTGGCGAGTGTTAAGCATAATGGCGGCTATAAGTCAGTCCGGTATGGCAACTACACGTATACGATCGTCGACAGAAATAATCATTGGGGACTGGACTTCCATGCGCCAAGGCTGAACAAGATCGTGACGGAGGTTATCCCGTCAGAAATGACCCATGCTGGTACTGTGAATAACATTTATAACGATAAAAAGCGTTTTCCTGTTTTTTATCGTGTAGGGTCTGGGACGCAGTACATCAAAACGCCATCCGGACAACTTCAGCATATCTGGGGAGCTTATAGCTATCTTACTGGCGGTACCGTAGGTTCGCTTCATTCTTATCAAAATGGTCAGATGATCTCGACCTCCTCCGGACAAATTTATAATGCCGCAAACGGACCGATGGCGACGTATGGTGAAGCTGGCGACAGTGGATCCCCTTTGTTTGGTTTTGATACAACCATTAATAAATGGACGTTGGTTGGCGTATTAACTGCGGGTAATGGTGCGGGTGGTAACGGAAATAACTGGGCTGTCACCCCCGTCGACTATGTTAAAAATGCTCTCGATCAGGATTCCGATCCTGCGGTCAACAATACATCTTCTGAGCAAATTCTCTGGAATTTTGATAGTCAAATCGGTACCGGGAATCTCACCCAGGGAAGCCAGCGCTGGGATATGCATGGCAGCGTAAATGGTTCAAATCTCAATAACGGCAAAAATCTGACCTTCCTCGGTTCTGATGGACAGATCATGCTGAACGACTCTGTAGATCAGGGGGCGGGTACGCTAACTTTTGATGCGAATTACACCGTCAGCGCCAGTGCCGATGAAACCTGGAAAGGTGGCGGGATCATTGTTAACGGCGATCATACCGTCGACTGGCAGGTGAAGGGTGTTCAGGGTGATAACCTGCACAAGCTCGGTACCGGGACACTGAAAGTCAATGGTACGGGTATCAACCCCGGTGGGCTGAATGTTGGCGAAGGAACGGTGATTCTGGCGCAGCGCCCGGACAGCGATGGCAACGTCCAGGCATTTAATATGGTTGATATTGTTAGCGGACGCCCAACGGTTGTACTGAATGATGATAAGCAGGTTAACCCTGACAATATCATGTGGGATTACCGTGGTGGTAAGCTCGACATCAACGGTAACAGCCTTACCTTCCATCAGCTTAACGGCGCGGACGACGGGGCGATCCTGACCAACCGCGGGAAGCAGGCTACCGTCAACCTGGATTTCAATAAAGCAGATGCCACAACGGCGGTTGCCAACATCTGGCACGGCCACTTCACCGGCAATGTTGATGTCAAAAATATCGTTACGCCCAGAGCGCAGAATGATTTTGTCATGGATGGCGGGATGAACACGCAGGGGAGCTTCACTCAGCAAAATGGCCGCCTGTTTGTCCAGGGGCATCCGGTTATCCATGCAGCCAGCAGCCAGGGCGTAGCGAATAAGCTGAAGGCGCTGGGCGACAACTCTGTTCTCACCCAACCGGTTTCCTTCACCCAGAGTGACTGGGAAACCCGCCAGTTCAGCCTGAAGCAGCTTGATCTGTACAACGCTGACTTCAGTCTGGCGAGGAATGCCAGCCTTAATACAAATATTAATGCCGACCATTCCACCGTAACGCTGGGCAGTGAAAACCTCTATATCGATCTCAATGACGGGAACGGAGTGAAAACCACGCCGTCATTCGGGCAGTCAAAAGCGACAAACGACGCCGATCAGAGCCGTTTCAGCGGAGGCGTACATCTGAAAAATGGTTCGACGCTTACCATTAATGAACACTTTACCGGCGGGATTGACAGCGCAGACAGTTCAGTGACGGTGTCGTCCACCGACGCCGTTCTCAGCCAGCACAGCCGCTTCAGCCACTCACCGCTGTCGCTGGCGGATGGCGCGCAACTGACGGCAACGTCGGGGCTGGTTTCTGACAAAGAAGTGGCTGTCGGTGCGGGATCAACGCTTTCACTGTTATCCGGGCAGTACGCAGCCGAGCGCTGGAGTCTTAACGGACAGGGCGCAACGCTGAACGTCGGAGCGGGCGCCACGGTGGCAGGACATATTCAGGCTGATAACGCTGCTGGCATTCATTTTGGCGAAACGGATAAAAAAGGCAACGAGAACCAATTCACGGGTTATCTGGGTAGTATCAATGCGCCGCTTGCCGGAGTAACAATGGCTAATACTGTCTGGCAGGCAGATGGCGGGACAACGGTGAAATCCCTGGATCTGAACGGTTCGCAGGTAAGCTTCGGCAAAACCGGCACACCGGGTTCTCTGACTGTGGACACCCTTACTACCAGTAACAGTCAGTTCATCCTGAATACCGACGGCAAAACGGCGGATACGGTCACGGTTAAACAGTCGCTGACAGGGAAAAATAATGCGCTGGTTGTTGTTCCGGCTGCGACTTCAGTCCGCAAGAAGACAACCTCTGTACCTTTAGTGACGGCACCGAAAACGACAGCCAGCGATGTGTTTACACTCACTCCGGTTGCACAACGCAGTGGCTTCCACACTTTCACACCGAATATAGCGCTGGTGGAAACGGGGAACAGCAAGCTGTGGCAGCTGGAAGGATTTGATGTGCAGCAGGATAAAACGGCGCTTCAGGCCAGCAAATCCTTTATGGATACGGGATATAAGAACTTCCTGACAGAGATGAACAACCTGAACTACCGCATGGGCGATCTGCGCAACACCCGTGGTGAAACCGGGGCCTGGGCGCGCATCTTTAGCGGTACCGGTTCAGCGGGCGCAGGCTACTCTGACAGCTGGACTCACCTGCAGACTGGCGCCGACAGGAAGCAAGCGTTTGAGGGCGGCGAGCTGTTTACCGGGGTAACGGCAACATTTACGAACAGTAATCGTCATGGCGATGGCTGGTCCGGACAGACGAAGTCAACCGGTGCCGGTATTTATGCGTCCGCGATGTTCGATTCCGGGTTGTATGTCGATCTCATTGGTAAATACGTGCGTCACGATAACCACTACCAGGCGCGTGATATGGGAATGCCGGAGCAGGATTACCGCTCGCACTCCTGGTATCTGGGTGCGGAAACGGGCTGGCGCTTCTCCTTACCTGGCGAAGCTTTTATTCAGCCGCAGACGGAGCTGGTTTACGGTAAGGTGTCTGGTAACCGATTTGCCTGGCAGTCTGAAGGGACTGACATCGCCGTGCAGCGTAAACAGATGAAGCCCCTGATTGGTCGTACCGGTGTTGAAACCGGTAAGAGCTTTAAGGGCAAGGACTGGGAAGTGACTGCTCTGGCGGGCGTACATTATCAGTATGATTTGTTTAAACCGGATGAGACGGTTGTCCATGATTTTGCGGGGGAAACTCATATTAAGAACGGTAAAGATAGCCGGATGAACTTTAGTATTGGAGTCAACACCAAAATCAGAGAAAACACCAGGATTAGTCTTAATATTGAGCGGTCAGCCTTCGGTCATTACGATATTGATAAGGCATTTAATGCTAATATCCGTTATTCATTCTGATTTTTTACTGTAGATACTTACAGCCTGAACGGATTGTTTAGGCTTTCTTATAAATTAACTGAGAGTGAGAATTATATTTATTCGGAATTTTTTTGAGCGATATAATTTTATCTTTTGGTGTTATTTTTTAGGGTGGTGTTTGTGCTTTTCATCCCTTATAGTCGATTTTAGTTAAGGTAGTTAATAGATTAAATAGCTAAGGAATTTTATGTCCATTGCTTTTTTAATAGCAAGTGAAAATGCATATTTTAATTATGGGGTGCGCTTGCTTACAGATCAGAGTATAAATATTAAATGTTATGATTTTAATGGCTTGGATTCTCTTTATGAAGTTTACAAAAAGTACAAGAGCACGTATTTAATTTGCGATAAAGAGAGTTATGCTACGTATAGTTTCCTCTTTGAAAAAAAACCGATAACCTGTATTTGTCTGGAGCAGCTAACTTTACACCACGGACGGATTAGTATCATTACTAATTGTATACCTTCACCAGTATCTGTTCTTAAAAAGCTTACTGACATTGAAACAGAAATAATTTATTTATATTTCTTTAAAGGATTCAGAATTAAGGCGATAGCGGCTATTTTACAATTAAGAGTAAGCCAGGTCTATTACAGGATAAAAGTAGTAAAGGATAAGCTGGGCGCAGATTCAACCAGGAAGCTCCCGGTGTTACTAAGATCTTTGTTTCATCCGGCAAAACCTTAAGATCTAAATTAGCGCATTATTTTCTTCTGAAAATATTCAAAAAAGAAGTGTTTTATACAGAGGTAAGGGATAACTCATTGTATTTATTTGTAATGTATTGTTGAGAATAGAATAATTAAAAATTCTTTCTTTTGAGGGCTATAAGTTTTTTTCGAGTTTACATAGCTGATAACCCATGAAATTATATTCATACAAAGCATGGGGGTGACTGTATGAATCGTCAAAGTGCTTTAAGTAATCTAAGTATACCGGCTAAAAACAGTCTTGCACATAACAATATGTTAGTACTAAAAAAAATCCGGTTTTATAATTGCGCTATTATTCATCTGCGGGATGCTCAACTTCTTATCAGAACCAAAGATGGACAAACGCTTAATATACCACCAGAGTCATTATGTTATGTTGAAAAAAACACCGTAATGGACGTAGCGTTAAAAGTGTTAGGCTCCGGAGTTCCTTATGAGGTTTACCACGTTGATAGCGACGTTTTAAGGTGTATCTGTAAGGTTATGGAGCCGCTGCTGTTAGATCCGCAAAGAGTCAATCACACGCGGCGTAAAATCTTTACCTGCGCCGTAGATGAAACAGATACCAGAATTTTCAAGCGATTAACAGGGAGCAACGTTCCGCAGCACAGACTTGTCTATAAGATAACTTATCTTTTGTCTAAAGTTAATGATATTGAATCTCTGGTCTACTCGTTATCGGTATCCACAGATACAACTTTTACCGAAAAATTAAAGGTAATCATCGAGGCCGACCTTTCCAGATCATGGCGGCTTGTAGACTTGGCGAATATTTTACATATGTCAGAGGTCTCGATTCGTAAAAAACTGGAGAAGGAAAGTAACAATTTCAATGCATTAGTTCTTGATATACGGATGTATCATGCCGCAAAGTTAATCACAACAAGCGACAAACATATCAATAGTATTGCGAACGAGGTAGGGTATACCAGTACGTCTTATTTCATTCGTAACTTTAAAGAATTTTTTGGTATTACACCGAAACAGTTTTCTTTAAAAGTGAAGAAACAGCCGTGAACGATCCGGGTAGTTAGCAGTTCTTCAGGTTATGTTCTGATACGTTTAGCAGAAAAATAATGAAAAAATAGCGGCAAGCCGGGGAATTCCCGGCTTATCACTCTGCGTGCCAAATCTTTTATTGCCCTTAACAATCTGCATTCAAAACCGGAGGATTAAATAGCGTTGCCTTTTGCCTGTTTTCCGGACTTCTTTGCTGCGTAACGTTCAGACCGCCACCGTGATAAGTGTTCATATACTGGTCCCATAAACGATACCATGCAGCATACTCGGTAAAAAAAATCGCGACATTTTTGATCCTGAGCTTACGTAGCGCGTTTAACTTATGGGTACTGACTGTTTTCTCGCTGATGTGTAATTTTGTCGCAATATGCTTCTGGCTAATGCCTAAACAAATCATACGTATTATCAGCGCTTCACTGGTTGTCAGTATCGTTGGATGACGTCGTTTCGAGCAACCGAAGCGCCATCCGCTTAACAGCTTACTAAAGATGTTTGTACCTGCCGCCCGATGCATTAATGAGCGACGACAAAGAATAAAAGCGGAAACAGGATCGGAATAAACAAGATGTCTAATCTCATCTCTATCAAGTACATAAATATAGTCCTGTCCGGTATCAAGAAAAATGAGCCCCTCAGGTTCAGGAATATCGAGAATGATTAGTAATTTCTTAATACCCAGTACAAAAAACGTGTCTCCAGAAAAGATCTGCATTGTCTCTCCATGAAAAAAAGATGACTTCCATTAGATGTTCTGCTCCGGTAGTAATTATCGTCGGTGCCAGAATATGGCATGCCGGGACAGAGGGTTAGCTGGCGCTAAAAGTGATATTTGAGGCCAATCAGGACGGTGGCACTCTCCTGCCTGAACGCCAATATTTCCCCGGATGTTCAGCCGTGGGGGAACGACCCGTCCTGATGTCATCGGGATTTTGCGCGTCAATCTGAGCCGCATAGCGAGTACGCTGCGTTCTCAGTGCTCCGCTATCGTCACGGCAGGCATTGTGGACACCGGGCTGACGCAGCCACAAACAGGTCGCTTCCGGTTGTGCCGATAAGGCATCAATAAATCCCGGCTCGCTCGGTTGGTCATGCTGGTTCATCGTAAACAGCGTGTTGGTCGCCGCGAAGTTGGCGATGTAGCTTCCAGCTTCCCGACAAACCGCCTCAGGTTTTCTTGTTGAATTAATCTGCGGTACAGAAGCTGTTATCAGATCCAACCCGGCTTCTGACGCAGGTTGCGGCGTGACGGGCGTCTCCTGGTTGGTCAGATACCCGTTTTCGCCCTTTTGCACGCCGTTCATCTCCAGCGCTCCGCCAATACCGGCATAATCTTCCGTCACCGTCAGGGTGTTGAAAGCGCTAGGGGCGGAGAATGCGTCGCCGCCCCTGGCGTAGGTAGTGGTTAGAAACAGTTGGCTGGTGTTAAATTCCGCGCTGTTTTTTGCCTGGATTAGAAAAGCGCCGCTTACGTTGTTAATCAGAGACAAATTTCCGGCGTTGAGTTTGCCGCTATCGACAACAATAGTGTCACTATTTGCAGCGCATGCGTAACTGTTAAAAATAAGACAGAACGGTAGCGCGCAGAATAAATCATGCCACCCACTCCGATTGATGCGATAATTATCCATAATTAAGCCTTATAACTATTGAATTTATAAACACAAGGTGTTTCTTTCATTACGTCCACATCGGGCGACAAACGAAGCGTAACGATAAAACTCAGCCTGATTGGAAGCGCCCATCTTGCGGCTGGCGTTACGATAATGAGTACAGATTGTCTTTCGTGAGCGGTTAAGCATTCGTGAGATATCACCGCTATTGTATCCCTTGCCAATTAAGAGCATGACATCATTTTCCGCGTTAGAAAGTTGGGCGTATTTCTTTAGGCCAAAGCTCCAGTAGGCTTCTTTCTTATTGAGGTGAACATGATAGTCCGCATTAGCGATTGCCAGTATTTTACCAATCTTCATCGAAATATCGTTGAGCGTTTGATGTCTGGCCAGAAAGGGAACATGCAGCGTTATCCTTTCCTGCGTCCGGTTATCTTTATGCCAGTTATCGCCGCTACTGCGGATTTTCTTTTTATTCAATACGTTTATCGTCACGAAATCATCGTAGAAGATGATGTTCGCATTTTCCTTTTTCATTTCGTCTGTTGATAACGCAAAGCGCGCCTCAATCAGACGTTCATTTGTCAATTGACTCAAAATTAAGGATTTTACCCCTAATCCACGATAATAGTTAGAATCCATCAACAATATATTCAACATATTCCACACCCACGTGTTGCATTCCCTGTTAAAGCAAATTATCCCCTGAAACAGCAAGATAAACATTTTACGCAAAAGCATGCATTCGCTAGCGGGAATGCCTCTACAGAACTTTACGAATAAGAAACTGCTCGCCTCGATATTATTCAAAAACTTCTCATTTGGTAATGGCTAAGAATTATTTTAGGATAATGCAATAAGAAAAAGGCCCAGGAAAAGGTCTTAAATTCAGTTTTAAAATGGGTTAATTAACCTGACGGATCTTTATTAAAATGGCTTAATCTTCACTCCTTCTGTCTTCATTTCGTAACGGTCTTTCATACGAAACTTAACGGGGCGAAGTTGCTGGCTATTAGCCTCCGTATCTCAAACAAAATAATGGCATTTGCGCCATATATTCCTTATCCGGTAACGAAAATATCAACAATTTTTCAGGGATAAAACGTGGTTCATAGTGAATGACATCCTTACGAATAGCCTGAACAACAACCTGGCGACAATATGCCGCACGTCAGAAAAATGTTCACTCCGGCCGCGACGCTCATGGCGCTCTTTGCTGAGCGCGCACATGACATTAATGAGCGGCTGACGTGCATACGGGACAACTTGCCGGGCTGTAGCGAAGCTGACCAGAACAGAATGGAGGGAAACGTCTTGCCGCCCGCAAAACCCTGTTTCCACCCAATACCTCAAGTATACATATCGCAGGCACCAGATAGAGCCAGTAGCAACTTCTTTGAGATAATTTCTGAGGGTTAATGATCAATTGACATATAAACACTGCTTAGCCAACCGTTCCAGATAATGTTCCGATTTAAAGTCCTGAACGGTAAATCTGAAATTCTTAACACGGGAAAAGTCACTGCTGCTTAAACAAATTAATTGTAGATAATTCTTATTCTGAATGAAAATAGCTTCAAATACGATGCTGCGATCGTCAAGCGGAAGATAGTTAAGTAATGCTTTTTTTAATTTATCAATAAGTAAATATTCACTTTTACTTTCACGAATAATAACAAAGTTAAAGTTTTGATTTACTATTTCGATGTGTGTATCAAGAACGGATTCCGCAGCTTTATGAAAACCGTACTGGGAATCGACTAAAAAATTTAAGATAAAATAGAGAATCAATAAAAAATTAGCGGTAAAAAAAAAGTTTTTTCCAAAGGGCAACCAGAGAAGAAAAGAGTCAGTTAATCTTTTCGCCGGGCTTACCAGTTTGAGATGTTTGCGATTAACATGTTTAATATCTGAACGTGAAACAAGAGAATAGCTGTTTTCTGATACAGCGCTGATTGTTTGCAAATAATAATTGATATCTTCATAAAAAGGACTGGCGTTCTGAATGCTGTAACCTATTCTTGCCTTGTTTATAATTATCCGATGCGGTTTTGAGTTATCACCAAGTAAATTACGTAAAGACAAAATAGCCTGTCTTAAAGTACTACTGGTAATATTTTTGCCATTTATACCATAACTTTGTAATCTGGCGTTACTTACGACTATCCCGGGTTCTGACAACAACATTAATAATATATATGACTCTACCTCTTTCAGATAACGCCTTTTATGAAGGTGATAAGTACCATTTTTAATATCCGCCGCATATATCAGAATTTCATCACTTTGTGATTCGGTAAAAATTGCTATGTGTCCGTTATAAAGTTGTACGGCATACTTTTTGTTATTAGTATCAATAGTCATAGTCGACATTCTAAAATCCTGAACTTGTAATAATAGTAAAGCAAACTATTTACCATAATAATGCACGCTTTGACAAACTATTTCCGACAAGCTCTCAACAATATGCCCTGGTATGGATATTAAATTTTTTAATACAGAGCGGCTGGATTATTAAAAAATCAGGTGCAAATGAAGGCATGAAAAATGAATTTAGTCAGTAAACAATTTATTATCCGTTGTTGTGTTTTTGTAAGCTTATGTTTTTAAAGGGTATTTGATTAAAACAATTTTGCTTTGTTTATTAATAGTTGAATTCATGAGTTCTAATGGTAAACGAAAGGAATTATGTGCTTCTAATCATAGGATAATACTGCTTATGATATGTAATGTTCAGATTAGGACATTATATTGAAATGTCCAGGTAAGGTTGGACAGGTGAGAAGTAGAAATAACACAAGGAAAGGAAAAGGAGATTAATGATGTTTAGCTATGGTATAACGATGAAAGAAAAAGTAGGCCAGTTCATCAGAGATGATGAGGGGGTAACGGCAATTGAGTATGCAGTAGTGGTTGCCGGAGTGGCTGCTGTGGTGATGTTTATTTTTGGTAATAGCGGTCCTGTAAAGAGTATGTTAAATACTACATTTACTAATTTGAGCGATAAAATGACGGCGAATATCGCATCTATTGGTGACAGTGGTACTGGTACTGGTACTGGTACTGGTACTGGTACCACTGAGTAACCCTCGATCGGATTAATCCAGATAAGTAATAAGCTTTAATAAAAAGTATTAACCATAAAAGACGCTAAGCCGTTTTGGATTAGCGTCTGTCTGTCACTTCGGGTCAACAGTGCTCGTGCGGTAGCTATGCATAAAACTAATAACTATTTCAGCATGTAAGGGCGTCTGAAACAGGGATATATTCGATGAGAAAAAAATCATTAGTAGTTTATATTTACATCGTTATGATATTTGTTGGCCTCGCCGGATTATTTTTGATAATGAATAGCCCGCAATCTGCAGAATCTGTTACCGACAAAGCACCAGCGCCTGCCATTAAAAAAGAGGAGCAGGAGAAGATCAGCGTTGCCGTTGCAGAAAGAGATTTACCTGCGAAAGCCGTTCTGACGGCAGAGGATTTTCGCATAAAAATGGTGGAAATCACCCGGGGTGGCCATGAGAAAGCATCATTCGCTCTCGGCAATAAATCGATAAAAGATTACGCGCTTAACGTCCCGGTAGCCAAAGGAACCTTTATTCCCGGATCGGCGCTTGTAAAGCCAGGGACAACTGAATATATATCACTCTTCCTCCGGCCAGGTCATGTGTTGTATACCTTCCGACTCTCCGAAGCGGATAACTATCTTTTCGATAACATCCGTGCCGGACAATTCATTGATATTTTTATGGTATATGGCAAGAAAAAAGAGAATGGCAAGGAGATGCTGGTTTCACCCAGTACGACCATCGAAAGCACCCGACTAAAACCATTGATGAAAAACAGAAGGGTGCTGGCGCTTCGTCCCACGAAGATTGTTACCGATAAGAATGGCATATCTACCAGGGAGGGCGGCAGTCAGCTGGTCGCTGAACTCAACGAACAGGATATTAAGGTGTTAAAAGGGCTGGAAGGGAAAGCGAAGATAGTGATACTTCCTGCCACCCACAAGGAATATCAGCTGACGGGTAAGGATAACCTGCCTGATGTGGAAGCAATGTGGCCCGTTTCCGAAGATGTGATATTCGATGACGAAACTGATGCGTTACCGCAAAAGTCAATTAATCAGCTACGTGGTTAATAAAATAATAGCGACCAGGGATTTTAGCTAAGAGCTTAACTGAAGGACATATATTATGTTTACAGCTACTAACAATAGCAGGCACGTATTAACCATGTTATCTCATTTATTGCTGACAGCTGTTCTTCTTTCTTTCAGTTTGCCAGCCGCCGCTGGCGCCTTGTATATGAAGCATGGTCAGTCACGAAATTTTCACTTCACTGGCGATCTGGATACTATTTTTATCTCTGATCCACGGGTTGCTGACTATAAGGTTGTAAATAATAAAAATATTATAGTTTATGCCAAAAATACTGGCACAACGGATCTTATCGTCTATGGCAGAAACAATACGGTATTGCTTAAGCATAGTATCAGTGTCGATCCCTTCCTCAGTGATATCAATCAAAGGGTCGCCAGACTCTTCCCCGGTAATAGTATTGAGGTCACGCGTTTTATGGGCGGGGCTACGGCGGCGGATAAGGTGGTTTATATCATTAATGGTTCAGTTACCGATGAAGAGAGTATGGATGCTATCTATCAGCTTGTCGGCTCGATTGTTAATAGTAGTGGCGGTGAAGAGAAAGATAATAAATCTGCTAACAAGAGGGTGGTTGATTCTAAAATTAATACCGATCTGATTGAAAAGAAAAAATATGCCAATGTAATAAATAAGATGCAGCTTGTGGCTTCCAATCAGGTCAACGTCCATTTAACGGTTGTTGAAGTCAGCAAAACGTTTACGGATGCGCTCGGTATTGACTGGAGCAGCCTGACATTAAGCAGTATTGTCAACGGTGGCGCAAGCATTAACAATCCCGGAACCTTTAACCTGCTGGGGTTTAAAGGAGGGTTTGATGCAAAAAATATCAGTACGGTCATCAATGCTATTCAGAATGACTCCGTGGCCAGAATCATGGCACAACCTAACCTGACGGTGTTATCTGGCGAAACCGCAGATTTTCTGGTGGGTGGTGAAATCCCCATCCTGAGCAAAAACAGCGATAACGAAGGCACAACCGTGACTTATAAAGAGTACGGTATCAAACTGAGCATTGCCGCCAAGGTTGAGAAAAAGAGTAAAATAAAGCTGTCATTATCTAATGAAATCAGCAGTATTTCTGGCGCCTACTCTTTTAACGCATACAGTATCCCGACGCTGACCACCCGTCGCTCAAGCTCAACGATCGAACTCGCAGATGGCGACAGTTTTGCGATCGGCGGGTTGTTGACGGAAAAAGATTACGAGACTCTCGGCAAGGTTCCATTCATTGGCGATATCCCAATTCTTGGCGCCCTGGCGCGTAACTCCAACACGCAACGGGAAAAGACGGAATTAGTTATATTTGCCACGGTTAATCTGGTGAAACCTGTAGCCTCAAACAGAGATATTGTTTTACCCGAATATAACAAGACCAGTAATAATAAATTGTTTTTCAATGTTGGTGTCGATAAAGGAACCCGGGAAAATAGATTGTCAAAGGATACCGATAAATTTCTTAGTTATGGCGGCTTTTCACAATAACGGTATCGTCAAAGGATCTGCAAATGAAGCTTTTTAGTAATAAAATCGACTTAAGCGAAGAAGCCAGAGATAGCTCTGAAGCAGGATATAATATTGTTATCATTTCACCACGGACAATGGTACTGGAAGAGATCAATAGTATCCTGACGATGAATAATATTGACAACAACGTTGATAATATTGTCGAAAGTATTCTGGATAGTGAGAGCATTGCCATTATGCAGCACCCTGACGTGATCATTGCAGATATTGCTGATTGCGTTGATGTCATGCAACTTAAGCAGACCGTTGATGCTGTCGCCCCTGTTAACACGCGTTGCATACTTGTTGGCGATAACGACTCGATTATGTTTTCTCATGAAATCAGCAAACAGGGAATGCATTATTTACATCTGGCGAGTCAGTTAGCAGAATTACCAGCCCGCATATTCGAACCAACTGGCAACACGTTTTCGCGTGGTTCAATGATCTATAGCGTGCTGGGATGTAAAGGAGGAAGCGGTGCTTCTTCGTTCAGCTATGATCTGCTACAGGCCGTGGGGGCGCAATGTTCGATACCCCTGCTGATGGTGCAGGGAGCCGCGGGAAGCCTGGACCTTGACCTGCTACTGGGAAAAGCGATACCGAGGGACGGTTCGATATTGCCGTTAGATAAAAACATCAGCGTCAGGATGGAAACCAGGGAGAACGCATGGAATTTTGACGATGATGAATTTAATCAATTCAATATAATTTTTATCGATAATCCAGTCTACAGCTGTAGTCAGGAGCGCCTCGATTATGTGCTTAGCCGCACCCATACCTTTATACTGGTGATTACTCATGAGCTATCGACGTTACGTGTCGCCAGGGAGCTTATTGAAAATATTCGCCGACGCGCTTTAGCAGGCAACGATGCCGTATACTCGCGGCTGTTTATTTGTCTGAATGAATTTCCGATGGCATCTAAAAATAAATTAACGCCAGAAGATATTGAAGAGTATCTTGGACAAAAAGTGGATGTTATATATACCGCTCAGCCAACTAAAAAAGGAATGGTTGACAAACAGTTATCATCATTTGCCGCCAGACTGTTGGGAAAGAAAACTATTGCCATTGCGCCGAAAGGAGCAAAAGTGAATGGTTTTGCATCTCTTTTAAAAAAATTAAAAAAATAGTGCGTCAACACCGGGGATAAACGGGCTTTCTGGATAATAGAAAAGTGGTAATTATGGACAGAGACAAATCATCATCAATGCTTTTAATTCGTGAGCAAGTATTAAAAAACCTTGATATCGAAAAATTAAACGACTTAAGAAACGATCGTGATTTACTCATTAAAGAGATCTCTGACAACATCCAGAAAGTCGTCAACAGTTCAAAATGGTATCTCTCGAACAGCGCCTCAGCGCAGCTAACCGAAAGCATTGTTGATGAAATCACTGGCTATGGTCCGTTACGGGAGTTAATGGATGATGACTCAATTAGCGATATTTTAGTCAATGGCCCTGACCATATCTTTGTTGAGCGAGGAGGGCGACTGGAGCGCGTTAATAAAAAATTTATCAATAATGAACAATTAACGGAAATTGCCAGGCGTCTCGTCTCAAAGGTAGGCCGGCGTGTTGATGATTCGCAACCGCTTGTCGACGCCCGAATGCCAGACGGAAGTCGTTTAAATGTCGTTATCTCGCCGATAGCCCTTGACGGTACGTCAATTTCCATTCGTAAATTTGGCAAAGGGAAAAAAACGCTAAACGACCTAATCGAATATGGCAGTATCAATGAAGCTATGGCCAATTTCCTGGTGATTGCTGCACGTAGCCGGGTCAATATTATTGTTTCAGGCGGAACGGGGTCGGGTAAAACAACGCTGCTGAACGCGTTATCACAATACATCTCTGATGATGAGCGGGTATTAACTTTAGAAGATGCCGCCGAGTTACGTCTGCTTCAGCCGCATATTGTACGCCTTGAGACGAGGATGGCCGGTTCGGAGAACCGCGGCGTTGTGTCCATGCGTAACCTGGTTGTCAACGCATTACGTATGCGCCCTGACCGGATTATCGTTGGTGAATGTCGTGGTGAAGAAGCGTTTGAAATGCTCCAGGCGATGAACACCGGTCACGATGGCTCAATGTCAACGCTGCACGCCAACTCACCGCGCGACGCGCTGGCTCGTCTGGAGAGTATGGTGATGATGTCCAGCGTTGGTCTGCCGCTGATTGCGATTCGCCGTAACATCGCCTCTGCGGTAAACCTTATCCTCCAGGTAACACGCCTGCCCGATGGCTCAAGAAAGGTCATCAATATTACGGAAGTCATGGGTATGGAAGGCGAGAATATTATCCTCCAGGACATATTTACCTTTACCGCCGTCGCGGAGCGTGATGAAAACGATCGGATTAAAGGGAATTTCAATTCCTTTGGATTATTACAACGCTCAGCGGTCTATCGTAATGCCGTATTTCATGGCCTGATTGAGCCACTCAAGCAATTATTTGGGAAATCATAATGATTGTACTCTTTTATCTGTCATTGGCGATTGTTGGATTCATCCATACCATAATTTTTTACCAAAGAGGTAAAAGAATAACTAATCTTGATCTTCTCACCGCTGAAGAGCATACCCGGATTAGCGACAAACTCACAGGCTATACCTATGGCCGGGCGCTTGCCGATCTCTGGAAAGAGTTCTATCGGCATCTGAAGGGGAAAGACCAGGCAACCACCATCAGGCATCTGATTATCGTCTTAATTGCCCTGGTGGCGGGAGCCTTTGTGAATCAGCAATTCTTCCAGTTTCCTTATATGGTTGTATTACCGGCTATATTATTTATTACAGTCTATACCATCTATCTTCAGAGTAAGAAGCTGGCAAGACAGGCTTTCGAAACGGGATTTGCTGAGGCGTTAAATATTATTGGCGGCGCGGTGGGCGCTGGCAACTCATTGCTCCATGGGATCGAGCAGAGCGGCCAGAAAGTGAGTGGCATTGTCGGCGAGGAGTTCACCATAATTTCGCAACGCCTGGAAATCGGGGAGGATGTTGAAAGTGTTTTTATGGATTCTTACGAACGCCTGTTCTATCGTGAATATTTCTTCTTTGTCATTGCCGTATTAATCAATATGCGTGGCGGTGGCGAAGTCAAAGAGATTGTAAGTCATCTGGCAAAACTTATTTCTAATGCCCGATTAATGGATCGGCAAAAATTGGCGAAAACGGCAGAGCCTCGGGCGTCAATAAAAATACTGATGGTAATACCTGTTGGTTTCTTTTTCTTTCTGAAATTTTTAAGTCCGGAAAACTTTGATGTTCTTCTGCATGATCCCACCGGGCAAATGCTCCTTTATTATTGTATCGCAAGCGAATTACTAGGGTTGTTCTGGGTCTGGACAATGATAAATAAAATATAGGTAATGCGATGAGTTATTATATGTTACTACTCCTGTTCACAGGAACCGCAGGTATTAGCAGTTTCCTTTATCAGAGAAAAAGAATAAAAGCATTTAGAGAAAGGATTAATATCGCCGAACAGCCTGTACCGGAAACCGAAGATATCATTGCCGGAGAAACATCAACTGAAAAATTACTGCGCAGAAACGGTAAAGGGATCGTGATTGCCTCAATGCTCGATAAGAATATTGCATTGAAAGCTGCTGTGGTTATCTTTATCGCTATTGTACTTCAGTTGCTCGAAAAGTTTGATATTTTAACACTCTCCGCCACCGTTATGGCATGTGTGTTACTGGTTTCACTCTTACTGGTTATTTTACTGCCCGGAAAAATTAAAAAAATGATCATAGATTCCCGCGTAAGGAGAATTTGTAACGATCTGCCTTATATCATCGATATAATGGCGATCTGCGTTCAGTCTGGTATGACAATTGAAAATACAATTCGCTATCTTGCCGAAAATACAGAAACAATTAATCCCGATATCTCTGTCCTGCTGGCGCGAACAATTATGAAAATGGAGGTCAGCGGTATGTCTGAAGCTCTCGACCTCTTGTATAACGAAGTTCCGAGCCAGGAGATACGTATGCTGGCATCGACCTTACAGCAGAGCATTAAGTTTGGTTCTTCCATCTATCTTTTGCTGCTGGATTTATCCAGGGAAATTCGCGAGATGCAGCTTTTGGCGATTGATGAAAAGATTTCCAGTCTTGCTGCAAAAATGTCGCTGCCGATGATTATATGTATTATGTTTCCCATTTTAGTGCTTGTCGCCGGTCCCGGCGTGATAAGGATTGTCGCATTATGGTCAGGCCAATAATCTTTTTAACTATTACTATTATTACTTCCATTATTAGCGGCTGTGCAGCACATTCCTATAGTGGTAAAGAGATAGATGAACAGCAGCAAGAATATATATTCACTAAGGTAAATAATTACCAGGGACTGTTAAAGCTTTATCGCGAGAAATTGAGCCGAAAAGAAGATCCGGTAGTCAGATTTAAACTGGCAGAATATTATAATCTGGTGAATGATTTTGACTCTTCGTTACACTATCTTGCGCCGCTGCTGGAAAAAAGCCCGGATGATAAAGTCTATCTTCTGCAAGGCAAAAATTTAATGGCGATGGGCAAAGATACTCTCGCGAGAAAGGCGTTACTGTCAGCCCTCTCTTTAAATGCAAAAAATGGCGAGGCTTATAATATTCTTGGCATCCTTCAGGCACGAAATGGCGAACTTGATGCGGCTTATCAATCATTTAGTCATGCGCGTGAGCTCTTTGTTCCGGAAGAGCAGGTTATGAATAACTTGGCGATGTTGATGATTTTACAAGAAAATTATGAACAGGCTTATAACTATCTGATGCCGCTGTATACCCGGGGTCATACAACAAAGTCTATTTTACATAACCTGGCCTTTGTGCTGGTGAAAATGAAAAAATATGAAGAAGCCAGTAATGTTATCCTGACAAACGGTCTGGACGATCATCCTGAAGTTTTAATTACAGAGCTAATGACGACCATAGCTAATGTTAAACCGATCGCTGTTACCGATATTCAGAATGAGAAACAGATAAAAGGTCCGGATACGGATAAAAAAATCAGCGCACTCACGCCGATGAAACCGCAACCAACAAAGGCATCGGCCTCTGAAGAGAAGCCCCAGGTTGCCAACAGTCAATATGTCGATAATAAAAAAGCGTCAGCTTTGCTTGTACAGGATAATAAACAACCTGTGCTGACAGCAAGTGAACATAAGGCCGGAACACTGAATAAAGTCGACAGCGTACGTTTTGGTACTCATGCCGGATATTCACGTTTAACGCTGGTATCACGCGAAAAAATTGATTACTGGCCAATGAAAGAGAATACAAGTTCAACTTTCCAGGTTGTTCTGACTAATATTGCATTCGATGATGAATTTAAGAACAAAATTTCATCTATTTACAAGCACATCGGCATACGGCATCGGGATATTAAAAGTATCAATATTGAAAAAAGTGAACTGAATTCTCTTATTATGACTATTGCATTTAACAGGAGTATTAAAGTCAAAATATTCAGACTACCCGACAGTGTACATGAACGTCTTGTCTTTGATTTTCTATAATCACTCTTAATGTAGGTTAGTATATGATAATTTACGAATACAGAGGCGTTTTAGTTAAGGCACCGGAAGAAACCCAGTTTATCGCAGTAGGCGCAGATGGCATGATTAAAGCGTATTCCTCTAAGCCTGAGATAAATTTTGATGGTTCGCTTGATGAAACACTCGCTCTACCTGTTACGGTTCTCAACGCGAACAAATCGCTCATTGACGCTTCGTTACTTAAAGTTTTCGCTCCCATCGTGTTGACAGAGACCGTCAGTCCTGGGACCAAACCTTTTAAAATTGGCGATAAGTATATTATTCAATCTTCTGTTGATGAGGAGGCCTGCCTAAATTCTGAAGTCCATGTGATAGTGAATTGCTATACACCAGGGACAGCCCCATGGACACAGGTTCTCCATGTGCATGTCAGCGGCCTGTCTATTGATAACCAACTACTTTCCAGTGTTGTTGATGTATTACATGAGCTACACGTCTCATAGTAATAATTAACGATTTTTTATGTTTATAACGAGGAGTTCCAGATGGCAAATTTAGATGACAAAATTGCAGAGCTTTTAGATATTGAGGGCGCTTTATGTGCCGCAGTGGTAGACAGTAAAAATGGCATGGTTATGGCCAATGCCGGGGCGGGAATTGATATTGAGATCGCCGCAGCCGGAAATACTGATGTTGTGCGTGCAAAGATGAAAACCATCGATCTGTTAAAACTTAACGATAAGATTGATGACATCTTAATTACGCTGGGTAAACAATATCATATTATCAGACCCCTGCAGTCTGTTGACGGGGCATTTATCTATTTAGTTCTGGATACCAAAAATGCCAACCTTGCCCTTGCAAGACGTAAAGTCAATGATTTCGATGCAACGATAGAATCGCTCTGAAAATTTTATATTTTTCTTAACAACACAACATAAGGAGTAATAAATAACATGGCTAATTTAAGCGAAGAAATTCAAACGTTACTGGATGTGGATGGATCCCTGTGTGCCGCCGTCGTCGATAGTAATAATGGAATGATTTTAGCCTCCTGTGGTTCAGGTGTGGACATTGAAATCGCTGCTGCGGGCAATACCGATGTTCTGCGTGCCAAAATGAAAACAATGAAGTTACTGGCTCTCAACGATCGTATTGACGACATACTGATTACCTTAGGTAAGCAGTATCACATTATTCGTCCGGTACAAGCGGTTGAGGGGGCTTTTATTTATCTGGTGCTTGATTCTAAACGCGCTAACCTGGCTTTAGCGCGCCGTAAAGCACATGATTTCGAAACGACTATCAACAGTATATGAACGCTTACGGAATCTGAGACCGGAGGCAGCCCTGACAGGCTGCCTCAGTTCACAGCCTCAGTGGCGCAGGAAGAGATACCGGACGTGGCGTTGTATCCAGAGCCGCCCGCCATATCAGTGCCTGACGCTTATGATCATGCTTTAAGCGTATCGTCTGAGAGACCTTTATATGACGATGCTGCAGGAGATATCTCGTTGCGTGAGCATACCAATGCAGTATCTGTTAATTCAAAGGGGAAGAGAAAGCCTGGTATTTTCTCTTCGCTATTCAGACAATTATATAAAGGATCTACCCGAAAATGAGAGACTTTAAAGTTATGTTTGTCGGATGTAGTGGCTCAGGAAAGACGACGGCCATTACCAGCGTTAGTGAGATCAGCACGGTTACCACTGATGTAACTAACTCTGATCGGGCTAACTATAACAAAGAAGTCACAACGGTAGGGTTAGATTATGGAGAAGTCACGCTTCTTGGTCAGGACAATATATTACGTCTCTATGGCACCCCTGGTCAGGAGCGTTTCTCCTTTATGTGGGATATTTTAGGTAAAGGCACTGTCGGGATAATCTTTTTAGCGGATAATAGTCGCCCCGACCCGTTGGGTGAAATCAGAAGCTATCTGAATACATTTCAACCTCTGTTTGACAAAGGAAATTCAGTCGCCATAGTAGGAATTGTCAAAACAGACATAGCCCCTTACCCGGATAAAAATAGTTATGAACAACTATTACGGGATATGGGTCTCTCGCTCTCTGTCATCACTGTTGATGCACGTAATCCGACAAGTGTACTGCTGTTGCTGCGAATAATGTCGCGTCAACTTGAGAGGTCTATTATTAATCATCAAGGGGCAATATGATTATGGCATCATCTGAAGCATGGATAATCAATAATCTTTCCGGGCTCACAGCTGAACAGGCTGTTGAAATACAGCGCGTTCTTGAAAAATTCGCGAAAGAACATCCAGGATTAACGAATATGCTGTTGGCAACTGTAGACGGTTTTGAGGTTGCTGCAGTACTGGAAGAGCAGGATCGGGCAAGTATGCGACGTCTTGCTGCGATGACCAGCTCACTTCTATCCATTGGCGTTGCCATGTTTAAAGAAATCCGCTCTGGTGCGCAACGTTTGCTTACCCTAGAAGGCGAAAAAAGCAATATTCTTATCTTTGTCGTCCAGAATATTAAAGCTGAACTGGTCCTTACCTTAGTCACTTCGGCTGAGGAACCTTTAGGTCAACAATTCTGGCTAATACGTCAACTATCATCTGAGATATCTGAAATTTGTAATGCGACTGCTATAAATAAGTAAAGGTATAACTTATGGACTTAATTTTAAAAGAAAGACTTGTAGTAAACTTATGTGCTGCCGATATCAATTGTGGCTATATTTCCGCAACACCTGTTTTAGATAACCGGGATGAACTTATTGCACAACAATGTTCTTACTATCGTGACTTATTAGCCGAATTAGAAATACTGCTCACTCCTGAATCTGTCGGTACAGGTCTTAAACCACAGGACGAACAGTGGCGTAGCGCCATTGAACTGGTCACTGCCGATATCCTTTGCGGATCTATTTCCCTGAACCCCATACTTTACGATCGAGCAGAAAAAATACGTGAAAGGATCATCTTCTATTTTAGCAATTTGAATAAATTTTTTGCTATTGAACAGCAAGAAAGCGTTAAGACAACCGTTACGCAGGAAGTGGCTATAAACACGTCAGAGGATCCACAAGGACAGGCTATGACTCCTGCGTTAACAGAAGTAAAAATGACGGAAGTCAATACTCCCGCTATGCCGCCTGCAAAAAGTGGGAAAGGGACCTCAAAGCCCGTGCGCAAGAAAAATAAAAGAAAAAAGAAATAATATTCTCTGCTTATATATTGAGGACTACATTATAATCACTTATTTCATCTGCTACGTCTTGTTGCTCCGCGTTTGTTATACTGATTTATTTTACAGGAAAATAAAAAACAAGACTGTGGTACTTATACTCATTGTGTCATTAGTTTCCGGGATTATTCAATATGGCATACCATCAATTATTTTTCCGTGTGTAATCTTACTGGTCGGTTTTTTATTGAGTTCATTTTCCCTTGTTGGCGCAGGGGATGTGAAATTACTTGTTGCGCTGTCATTTTCCTTATCCAGTGAGGATATTTTAAGATTCATTACAACCACAGCGCTATGTGGCCTGCTGGTCGTTATACCTGTTATATATATTTGTATAGTAAAAAGGAAGAAAACGACGGTGCCTTATGGCATAGCGATTTCTATGGGGTATTTTATCGTAACCGCTCCGGTGATACTTAATTTTATATAAAGCATGCCGGGCTTAGCGTTAAAAGTTGATGAGTTTATCCTATGTGCCATTATTCATGCGTGATAACGGTTTTCCGGCGAAAGCTATTCGCTGGAGCCGGTGATGAGCGGGGGGCGGTTGCAGTGGAACTGGCCCTGGTTTTTTTTCCTCTTATGTTTATGATTTTCCTGTTATTCGAATTATGTCGGGTCACCTATATCTCATCTGCGCTTAACCTTGCCACTGCTGAGGCCAGTCGCTATGCGGCGGTTGCGAAAATTAGTGATAAGGATTATGAAAGAATTTTCCGCGAAAAATTGCAAAATGATGTCCCTTTATGGCCATCGTTAACTAAAGATACTAACCTCACTATCAGTGTTAAATATTGCGATACGCTTAATGATATTATTACAGATAATTGCGACAGCCAAAGTTATGAGCAAAAACCACTCGCTGTGTATCATGTTGGTTATGCATATTCCTCTATCGTCCCATTTGTTCCAGATTTAATAACAGAGTCATATCTACAGCGGACTACAATTTATGTACAGGAATATCAAAGGAATAAAACCTGAGTTTAATAATTTAAACTTTGTTGCTAATAAGAATGAGGATGGTTCCGTATCCATTGAGTTTTCATTTGTCATGCTTATTTTTATTCTTATTATGTATTTAGTAACGGATTTCGGTATGGCAATCGTTAAACAGGGCCGTCTGGAAAGAACCAGCCACACGCTGGCCTCTCTGGTCAGAGAAAGAAGAGCGCTTTATCAGGCCAATGAAACGCTTACTCAGGAAGAGGTTGATGAGCTATTGGAAATAGGGAAAAACTTGCAAAAGGAAGCGGATATCAATCTTACTATAGATGCGCTTTATCTGACGCCGACACAGGAAGGTCAGAGCGCCAGCGTTACCGCCAGTACGCTTACTTTCAATGCCGGAAACGGCAAATGTCAGCCGAACAATGTGGCTGCGAATGATGTGCAGTGGCAAAAATTATCCCCTTATGCTGCCAGTACCGAAAGGTGGGTGCCGATTTATCGCGTTCGTGTTTGTATTCCGGATACTAGTAGCTTATTCATGACATTAATGAACGGCCGTAGCCAAAAATTACCCAGCGTTTTTGCCACCGACGTAGCAATATCTCGTAATTAACAACTCTCCGGCTATGGAGCAACTTTTTCTGCTAAGTGATAATTTTATGATAAAATTACCTTCCACATTATCTTCAGAAAATGGCGCTATCACGATTGTCTACGCGATTATTTTTCCTGCGCTTCTGGCAATGGTTGCGCTTGCCTTAGACGGCGCACTGATGATTAACAGAAAGGCTCGTCTTGCCGATGCATCCAGTGAAGCTATATTAGCCATATCGGCAGTGGATAACAGACTTGTGGATAGTGTTGCTATTGATAATAATAAACAGATTGCAAAAGATTTCGTCAATTATTATCTGCCGAATAATCAGGCTGAGCAGCTAAAGGTGGTTGTAACCTCTTTCGATCGCACTATTGAAAAAGGTTATATTGATTATAAGATCGCCATCTCCGCAACCCTGCCAACGCTATTACCTTTAGGTCATTTAGGTTTCTCTGCGTTTGATCGTAGCGTAACCGTAGGTAACTTTGACAATAACAGTGGTAACGCCAGAAAATTTGTTACCGTAATTTCAGATCCTGCTGATTATGTTTTTGTTGTCGATTTTTCAGACAGCATGAATTCGTCTTATATCGATCAGGGAAGGGTAACAACACGTCTCGCCATGCTTAAGCAGGTCGTACGCGAGGTCATTTCTGGCAATAAAAATCCAGACTCGCAGTTCGCTATTGTTCCTTTTGATATTGGCGTTCCGTTCAGGATAAAAGATTCCGTTAATACAACCTCATCTTATGCAAATAAGGAAAATGAAGGCGGTGGTGAGCTGGTAGGCTGTTCGGCACTGTATGTGCCGAAACCGCAATATGCTCCAGATAAAATAGATTATAATTTCTGGGCTAATAAGAATATCAGCCAGAAACAATATCCATTATTTAATAATAGTAAAAACTCTATTTTTTATAATTTAGACCGGGGCCGCTATTTTTATTATCGATTCATTGTGGGTAAGGCATTGAATGAAGATATGGGGGATTTAGAAGATCGCGGCTGGTGTACTCTGAACTCCAGTGCCGCAGCTCCTATGGGGCTTTATACGCATAGTTGCGAAGCACAGTCTGCGGAAAGTATTTTTACCCCCGCCAATAAATTAAAAATCGAGGAGCAGTACGATAATGTGACGGCGCTACTGGATACCATGCGTGCTGCGCCGACGGAGGAGCGTTCTTCTATTGCCAATAGCTTAACCATTGATTACGCCAGCACTCTGAAGTATGACAATCTTTTCGGCACTGAGGCCATTCAGGAGTTTATTCAGCCGTGGGCGCCGAATATGTATGAATATCGGGCATTTACCGGTATGTGCCAGTCAGCCACCCCTTTGCGTACAGTAAGCCCCAGGCTCTCGCAAAGCCAGGCGGAAGAACAGATGGCTGCGACTTTCACCAGTGCCCGGGCGCAGGCGTTTCTTATTCCACTAACTACCTCCAGCGAAGAGAAAACCAGACTGATCTCTGATTTTGCAGGTATGTCCGCCGGTGGCGGCACCGACAGTACGATAGGCCTCTTGCGATCGGTCCCCGTTGTTGCTGCCGGCACCAACCCGAAAAAAGTGATTATCGTGATTTCTGATGGTGAAGATGAGATCGACCCGGCCATTGTCGCCGACCAGTTTCACTCTCGCGGAATGTGTGACGTTATAAAAGCGGGGTTAAAGGATGAAGGACTTTTCGCATCTGGAAAAACAGGCGTGGTTGCCAACACGGTGGAAATTCATTACGTTTCCATTAACGATAATAATAATGAATCACGAATGGCGTTCTGGGGTAAATATTGCGCCAGAGGTGATGATACTACCGATCAGAAGCAATATACCCATACCGCAACTAACTATTCATCGCTTATTGAAACCCTGGTTTCGATTATTGGCGTTGAAACGGGATTTTATATTCAGGACAGTCAAAATGGCGTGGATTTTCCGGTTACTGAAAGCGAGGAAAACGTACCGCTTAGCTGATATCATTTACAGGTGAGATATGAGATTAAAAAAACATTTAATAACGCACAGCTGTCGTTTAATTGCCATGACCAGCATTGTTTTTACCTCCGCGTTATATGCCGGTGATTCCATTATGCCGGGTTCTATAACCGGAGAGACAAAACTGGAGTCAAAATCTGCGGGTAATTTCTTGCCCACCGGTTCGGTGGTCGATACGGGCCTGGCGATACATAATGGTGAAGTTTGGGTCTGGGGGTTTCGCGGCTCAGGTCAGCAGGGTAATGGGGTCATGGTCGTTAATCAGCGCTCTGCGCCAGCAAAAGTAAAAATCTTCAGTGATAACAATATTAAAATTATTGCGCTGGCCTCGGGCATCTATCACATCATTGCTCTGGATGAAAACGGCGATGTCTGGGGATGGGGGCAAAGCGGCTATGGTGAAACCGGGTGTGGCATTGTATATATCTCGACGCCCTGTAAGGTTATTGAAGGCAAAAAAATTATCAAAATTTCCGCCGGTGAATATTTCTCTGCGGCGCTAAGCGCCGATGGCGATGTCTATACCTGGGGCGATGGTCTCTATGGTCAGCGTGGCGATGGTACGCTCCATCGCTATTCAGCTTTTTATACGAAACCGCAGGTAGTGCATAAGGTTGATCTCGCAGGGGAAAAGGCCCGTCTGCTCACTGCCCACTATGAAAGCGCTTTTGTTGTGACCGAATCAGGGAAATTTATGGGCTGGGGTGATAATGAAACCTGTGAACTGGGGCCGATGGTTACGCTGTACAACCCAACACGCTGTGATGGCCGTCATGAGTACATCAGCAAGCCCCGCGAATTCGCACCTGGAATTAATGCGCATGATGTTATCGATATTACGGGCGGCAACCGCTGGAGTGAAGTGCTTCTTAAAGATGGATCGGTATGGGGCTGGGGCCTTGGAGCATCAATTGGCCTGACGGATAACGGTTCAACGGACAGTAAATATAACAGCGCTGTCGCACGTAAAATTCTGGATAATGTCGCCATCCTTTATGGCCGTTACGTCGGGTCTGCGGCGTTAACTAAATCCGGGGATTTTTACACCTGGGGGTTAACAAACGGATCGGCATTTCCCGATATCTATGGTCACCGGCCAACATTGCGAACGCCAACCCATGGCGTTATAGAGGGATTTGGCGGCGGTAAGGAGCATCTTTATTACTGGACGTTCGATGGCAAGCTATACGGCTATGGTTATGGTGCAGCTTATAAACTTGATCCCAATAGCGCTGCCAATATTCCATGGCCCGGTAAAGAGATGACATTTATCCTCGCAGATGATTAAGTAAGCTAAATCTCTGTCCCAAAATCCCTTCCGGGATTAATGATTCTATAAGATATACAGACAGGGTGTTGGTATATGCTTGATGTTCTTCTTTTGGCTTCACAGTGCGCCCCCAATTTTCCACCGGAGATTCTGTTAACGATTTCTAAAGTTGAGTCCGGCCATAATCCTTATGCCATTGGGGTAGTAGATGGCTATCTGGCAAGGCAGCCCGGTAATAAAGACGAGGCTCTTGCTACCGCCAATATGCTCCACAAAGAGGGCTGGAATTTCTCAATGGGTATTGCGCAGATAAATTTGCACAATCTGGCAAAATATAATCTGACATTCGATTCAGTTTTCGACCCCTGCGATAATTTACGTATCGCTGCCGCTATTTATAACGACTGTTTCCAGCGCGCATCGTTGCAATATCGCTCTGAGCGGGATGCTCAGCTTGCCTCCTACTCTTGCTACTATAGTGGAAACTTTACCCGGGGGTTCAAAGCGGAAGGAAAGGACGGTCTGAGCTATGTTGATAAAATTATTGCCGCAATGCCTGCATCCACTGCCGATAAATCTCTTGCTGCGCAACCCATTCCGGTGATCGCAAGCAGAAAAAAGAAAGCGGTTACTCAGGAAACCCAGACACAGGATGCCAGACTATCCAGAAAACAGAAAACGGGCGTAAAGGAGCTCAGGGGCAATTAGTTTGATAAACCAGATGTTAGTATTTTAGCTTTGCCGCTTTAGCGGCGCTGCAATCCTGCTTATGTTATGCCCGCGGAATGTACTTTATTTTGACAGATATAAGCTGGCCTCAGGAGAATATAACTGATGGCGATGGCAGGTAATATATGGAGTTTTTTGGCTATGATGAAATTGAGAAGAAGCTAATTGGCGGAAGATCACAGGAGTCGAACCTGCCCGGGACCGCTGGCGGCCCCAACTGGATTTGAAGTCCAGCCGCCTCACCGGAGACGACGATCTTCCGCGCCTGCATTGCTACATGGAGGCGGGGCGCATTATAGCTACTTTCTCAAGGTTTCCACATCCCCCCGTTGACTTTTTTAAGTTCCCTTTCCGCTTACCCCAGTCAGTTTCCTTTAAATCCTCACAAAATCCGTCGGTTACACTTTCTCACACCTTTTGGCGCAACCACGATCACAGAAATCAAGAATCGTAATTTGATAACAAGATATCGCAATACCCGCCTCTGACGGGATAGTTTACAAAAACTGTAACCGGTATCAGCGCGCGGATGAGCGCCAGAGGATGTGAAATGGAAAATCATGTTTTGTCCGTTAAAGAGAAGATTGGCTACGGCATGGGCGATGCCGCCAGCCATATCATTTTCGATAACGTCATGTTGTATATGATGTTTTTTTATACCGACATTTTTGGTATCCCTGCGGGGTTTGTCGGCACGATGTTCTTACTGGCGCGTGTGCTGGATGCTATCTCGGACCCCTGTATGGGGCTTCTGGCCGACCGCACCCGTTCCCGCTGGGGAAAATTTCGTCCCTGGGTACTGTTTGGCGCGCTGCCGTTTGGTCTGGTCTGCGTACTGGCCTACAGCACGCCGGATCTCAGCCTCAACGGTAAAATGATTTATGCCGCAATCACCTACACCTTGCTGACCCTGCTCTATACCGTGGTGAATATCCCTTATTGCGCGCTGGGCGGCGTGATCACCAACGACCCGGCGCAGCGTATTTCCCTGCAATCCTGGCGCTTTGTGCTGGCCACCGCCGGGGGAATGCTCTCCACCGTGCTGATGATGCCGCTGGTCAACTTTATTGGCGGTGAAGATAAGGCGCTGGGTTTCCAGGGCGGGATTGCAGTGCTGTCCGTTGTTGCGTTCCTGATGCTGGCATTCTGCTTTTTTACCACCAAAGAACGTGTCGAGGCGCCGCCGTCCACGACCTCAATGCGTGAAGATCTGCGCGATATCTGGCACAACGACCAGTGGCGGATCGTCGGTTTTCTGACCATTCTCAACATCCTCGCCGTCTGTGTGCGCGGCGGCGCGATGATGTATTACGTTACCTGGATTATGGGAACGCCGGAAGTCTTTGTCGCTTTCCTCACGACTTACTGCGTCGGCAACCTGATTGGCTCCGCGCTGGCGAAACCGCTTACCGACTGGAAATGCAAAGTCAGCGTCTTCTGGTGGACTAACGCCGCGCTGGCGGTTATCAGCCTGGCGATGTTCTTCGTACCTATGCATGCCAGCATTACCATGTTTAGCTTCATCTTTGTGATTGGCGTTCTGCACCAGCTGGTAACGCCAATCCAGTGGGTGATGATGTCCGATACCGTCGATTACGGCGAATGGTGTAACGGAAAGCGGCTGACCGGCATCAGCTTCGCGGGAACGCTGTTCGTCCTCAAACTGGGTCTGGCGTTCGGCGGGGCGCTCATCGGCTGGATGCTGGCAGGCGGCGGTTACGATGCCGCGGCGAAAGCTCAGAACAGCGCGACCATCAGTATCATCATCGCCTTATTCACCCTTGTCCCGGCTCTCTGCTACCTGCTGAGCGCGGTGATTGCCAAACGGTATTACACCCTGAAAACGCCTTACCTGAGAAAGATCCTCGACCAGCTGGCACAGGGGGCGCGTCGCAATCAGCAACAATTCACGCATAACGAATTTCAGAACGAAAGGAACTGACCATGAAAATTAGCGACGGTAACTGGCTGATCCAGCCAGGCCTCAATGTGATTTATCCCGTCCAGGTATTTGACGTGGAACAGCATGACAAGGAGCTGGTGGTATACGTCGCGCCGCGTGACGTTCGTGAGCGTACCTGGCAACTGGATACGCCGCTGTTTACTCTGCGCCTCTTCTCGCCGCAGGAAGGCGTTATTGGCGTGCGCATGGAACACTTCCAGGGGGCGCTGGATAAAGGGCCTCATTATCCGCTTAACGTTTTGCAGGACGTGAAGGTAGAGATACAAAACAACGAGGCGTTTGCCGAGCTGAGAAGCGGCGATTTAAGCGTACGGGTAACCAAAGGTGAATTCTGGTCGCTGGATTTTTTGCGTAACGGCGTGCGTATTACCGGTAGCCAGCTGAAGAATAATGGCTATGTGCAGGATACCCGTACTCAGCGTAACTATATGTTTGAGCGTCTGGATCTCGGCGTCGGCGAGACGGTTTACGGCCTCGGCGAGCGCTTTACCGCGCTGGTGCGCAACGGCCAGACGGTCGATACCTGGAACCGTGACGGCGGTACCAGCACCGAGCAGTCCTACAAAAATATTCCCTTCTACCTGACCAATCGCGGCTACGGCGTGCTGGTCAATCATCCACAGTGCGTATCGTTTGAAGTTGGCTCGGAGAAAGTCTCGAAAGTTCAGTTCAGCGTGGAAAGCGAGTATCTGGAGTACTTCGTTATCGATGGCCCGACGCCGAAAGAGGTGCTGAACCGCTATACGCAGCTGACCGGACGCCCGGCGCTGCCGCCAGCATGGTCGTTTGGCCTGTGGCTGACCACTTCGTTCACCACCAACTACGACGAGGCTACGGTCAACAGCTTTATCGACGGCATGGCGGAGCGCAATCTGCCGCTGCACGTTTTCCACTTCGACTGTTTCTGGATGAAGGCTTTCCAGTGGTGCGATTTTGAATGGGACCCGGTGACCTTCCCGGATCCGGAAGGGATGATACGCCGCCTGAAAGAAAAAGGACTGAAAGTCTGCGTGTGGATTAACCCGTATATCGGTCAGAAGTCGCCCATCTTTAACCAGCTGAAAGAGAAAGGTTACCTGCTAAAGCGCCCGGACGGTTCGCTGTGGCAATGGGATAAATGGCAGCCGGGCCTCGCGATTTATGATTTCACCAATCCGGAAGCCTGCGCATGGTACGCCAGCAAACTAAAAGCGCTGGTGGACATTGGCGTAGACTGCTTTAAAACCGACTTCGGCGAGCGTATCCCGACCGATGTGCAATGGTTCGACGGTTCCGATCCGCAGAAAATGCACAACCATTACGCTTACGTCTACAACGAACTGGTGTGGAACGTGCTTAAAGAGACGGTGGGCGAAGAGGAGGCGGTGCTGTTCGCCCGCTCGGCCTCTGTCGGCGCGCAGCAGTTTCCGGTGCACTGGGGCGGCGACTGCTACGCCAACTACGAATCAATGGCGGAAAGCCTGCGCGGCGGCTTATCCATCGGCCTGTCCGGTTTTGGTTTCTGGAGCCACGATATCGGCGGGTTTGAAAATACCGCGCCGGCGCACGTTTATAAACGCTGGTGCGCGTTTGGTTTGCTCTCCAGCCACAGCCGTCTGCACGGCAGCAAATCCTACCGGGTGCCGTGGGCCTATGATGATGAATCCTGCGATGTGGTGCGCTATTTCACTGAGCAGAAGTGCCGCCTGATGCCCTATTTATATCGCCAGGCTGCCCTGGCGAATGAGCGGGGCACGCCAATGATGCGCGCAATGATGCTGGAATTCCCGGCCGATCCGGCCTGCGATTATCTGGATCGCCAGTATATGCTCGGCGATTCGCTGATGGTGGCGCCGGTGTTCAGTGAGGCGGGCGACGTTCAGTTCTATCTGCCGGAAGGCCGCTGGACCCACCTGTGGCGCAACGATGAAGCGCAGGGTAGCCGCTGGCATAAACAGCAGCATGATTTCATGAGCCTGCCGGTCTACGTGCGTGATAACACGCTGCTGGCGCTGGGCGCCAATAACCAGCAGCCAGACTACGCGTGGCACGAAGGTACGGCCTTCCAGCTATTCCACCTTGAGGATGGTCGCGAAGCGACCTGCGAAGTGCCCGCGGCGGACGGTTCGGTAATCTTCACGCTTAACGCGAAGCGCGTCGGCAACAGGATTACGGTGACCGGAAGCGGAGAAGCGCGCAACTGGACGCTGTGCCTGCGCAATATAATGCAGCTGAGCGATATTCATTGCGGTACGCATGAAGGGAGCGAGCTGGGCGTCGTCGTGAAACCGCAGGGCAGCGAGATCGTGATAACGCTTTGATTTAAAATGCCGGATGGCGCTACTTAACTGCGCTTATCCGGCTACAGATGCGCAATAACCTCAGGCCCGGTAAGCGTCAGCGCTTCCGGGCGATCCCGGTTACTGTGCCGGTTCCGTTGACTTCACCTCTCCACCTGAAACCACGCCAGCCTGCATGGTTTGCGTCACCTGCTGTTGATCGGCATTTACCGCGTGCAGTCGCCCGTTTACCGTAGGCTTTAACGGCGTATCGGCCTGAATGCTGCCGCTGGCGGTTAGCTGCAGATTGCCGTCACCGGAGATCGGCAGCGCAGGCCATCCCCACTGCTGCAGTATGTTTACCGGCACGCCGCGACCGTTCAGGCTGACCTGCGTCTGGCGCTGCGGTAACTGCGACACGCTGGCGGTGGCTTCCAGTAGCCCTTTCCCGGTAAAGGCGCTCAGTTCGCTGATGTTCACCGTGCTGGCGTTTGCCGACAGCGACAGTGAAGGGCGGCGCACATCGACGCGGTTAAACGTCGCCGCCGCAGCGTTCAGGGTCGCGTTGCCGCTCCAGATCCCCCACTTATAATCCTGCGCCAGCCCGAGGTTAGCGCCATAGGCATCCAGCGCGGTCAGCTGCCAGGGGAACGCCGGGTCAATGTCGATTATCAGATTGCGGCTGGCGCTGAATTTTTTCAGCGTCACGCTGCTAAGCCAGGCTGGCAGCGGTTTCATCCACTGCTGTTTCCAGTTTTCCGGCAGGGTGTACTCCACGCCAGCCAGGGCCGCGTCATCCAGAATCAGGGCCTTGCCGTCGCGTGTCCAGTTGCCGGAGGTCCTGAACATGCCGCCTTCCCAGCGGGTGGTGAACTGGCGTAACGCAATGCCCTGAGGCGCGAACTCCGCATTGAGAATGGGATCGTATAAATGCAGCGAACCGTAGATAAATTCGCTGGCGTTCATTGACAGTTTTCCTTCCTGGCTCTGCCAGTCGTCCTTACTGAAGGTCAGGTCGCGCAGGCTGAGATCGAGGTCGGTCACCGACCAGTCCGGCCCCTGCAGGCGCGCGTCGGTCACTTCAAGGCGATCAATTTGCAAAGAGGGAACGGTAGTCAGCGGCGCGAAAAACGCAGTGAGAGATTTGTCGCTTTGCAGCCGGATATCGTTCAGGCGCAGATTTTCCACCTTCCAGCTGCCGTCAGTATTGCGTTTTGCCACGCCGGTTAAGGCGCCGCGCGCAATGTCCGCGCCAATAGTGCTTAACGTTACCTGTTCGTTGTCGATACTGCCTTCAATTAAAACGTTGGCGGCAGGAACGTCATTCAGCGTCAGTGAACCGGCGCTCAGTTGAATGTGCGCTTTTTTTCCAAGCACATGGCCTTCCTGCGGAAGCCAGGGGGTAACGCCGCCGTTTACCCGCTGAGCGCTCAGATCCCACTCGCTGCCCGGACTGTTAAACGCCATATCCTGAAGCTGCAAACGGTCGGCCTGGAAAGGGAACGGAGCGGTCTGAAGGGAGATGTTCAGCGTACCGTCCCGCAGCAGGATAGTATCGACATGAAAGGGATCGGTAAGCTGACGGCTGCTGAGGCCAATATCCACGCTTTTCACCTCCAGCGTCGCGGGCTGGCCGCGGCGGCCAAAGGTGACGTTTTCCAGAAGAACATGTGATGGTGATGAAAAACGATGATCCATCGCATCAAAGGCCAGACGATAACTGCTGTTCTCAGAGATCCAGCTACTGACGCGTTCCGCTCCCCAGCGGGTTTGCAGCAGAAAATAGAGGCCCAGGATCACCACCAGCAGGGCGATCAGCAGGTAGAGAATCAGCTTTCCAATAAATTTCATGGTCTTCCATCCCGCGAATACACATAGGTGAGTTATGCACGATTTACGCACAATCCTCAAGGCAGGAATCGTGAAAGAGTATGATTGCGACGGTAAAGGAATATTACCGTCGCAGGCGCGTTATTGCTTTTCAGGCGGGAAAATCAGGTTCAGTAAGATAGCGGTAATACCGCCCGCGGCAATGCCGGAAGAGAGCAGGTTTTTCACCCAGTCCGGCGCGAACTGCAGGATCAACGGCTGTTGAGAAACGCCGAGGCCCACCGCCAGTGAAAGCGCGATAATCAGGATGGCGCGGCGGTTCAGCGGTTCGCGGGACACAATGCGCACGCCGGAAGCGGCGATAGTGCCAAACATTACCAGCGTGGCGCCGCCGAGCACCGGTTCCGGAATGTGCTGTACAAAACCGCTTACCGCCGGGAACAGACCGAGCAGGATCAGCATCAGCGCCACGACAAATCCTACGTAGCGGCTGGCTACGCCGGTCAACTGAATGACGCCGTTGTTTTGCCCAAAGCAGGAGTTAGGAAAGGTGTTAAACACGGCGGAGACAAAAGAGTTCAGGCCGTTAGCCAGCACGCCGCCCTTCAGGCGTTTCATGTACAGCGGGCCGGAAACCGGTTGTTCAGAAACGTCAGAGGTTGCGGTGATATCGCCGATGGTTTCCAGCGAGGTGATCATAAACACCAGCATCAGCGGCAGCAGCAGATTCCAGTCGATGCCCAGACCGTAGTACAGCGGCGTCGGCACCATAATCAGCGCCTGGGAAGCGGGCGCGCTGTTCTCCGGTAGCATGCCCATAAACCACGCCAGCGCATAGCCGGCGGCCATGGCGATAACCAGCGAGGCGACGCGCAGGTACGGGTTACGTTGACGGTTAAGCAGAATGATCAGCACCAGCACCACGCCCGCCAGCAGGAGGTTTTTTGGCGCGCCGAAGGTGTTATTGCTCATGGCGGCATAACCGCCGCCAATAGACGTCAGGCCGACCTGAATCAGCGACAGGCCGATAATCATCACCACCACGCCCGAGACCAGCGGCGTGATAATGCGGCGCGCCAGATGCAGCACACGGGAGATCACCATCTCGGTGCAGCTTGCCAGCATCAGGGTGCCGAACAGCGCCGCCATCATGGTAGGAACGTCAGCGCCGCCGGTTTTCAGCGCGGTGCCGCCCATAATCAACGGCGCCACGAAGTTAAAGCTGGTTCCCTGAATCGACAGCAGCCCTGAACCGACCGGCCCCCATGCTTTAATCTGAATAATGGAGGCCACGCCGGACGCGAACAGCGACATGCTGATGATATGTTGCGTATCCTGAGCCGGTAATCCCAGCGCCTGACAGATAAGCAGCGCCGGGGTGATCACCGCAACGAACATCGCCAGCAGGTGCTGGCAGGCGGCAAACAGGGTTTGCGGTAGCGGCGGGCGATCTTCAAGACGATAAATCAGTTCACTGTTTTGAGTATGCGCAACCGGTTGCGCATTTTCTGATTCGAGGGCATTAACAGACATCAGAGGTAATCCCGTGGTGGAAAAGCGGGCATTTTAGCTGACCAGAGGGTAAAAGCAAACGTTTGCCAGGCAGGAATCTTAATATTTAAAACAACTAAACTCACCTTTTTATATAACTTTTACCTGGTTTCTGCTTAAAATCCATTCCGACAACTCATAAAGAGCAGAAAAATCAGGATAACCGTGCGTGAACGAATCATGCACACAACAGGAGCTTGTTTATGTTTCATCTCGATACCTTATCGACACTTGTTGCCGCAACGCTGACGTTGCTGCTGGGACGCAAGCTGGTTCAGTCAGTCTCCTTTCTCAAGAAATATACAATTCCTGAACCCGTGGCGGGCGGATTGCTGGTGGCGCTTGCCCTGCTGGTGCTGAAAAAAAGCATGGGCTGGGAAGTCGATTTTGATATGTCCCTGCGTGACCCGTTAATGCTGGCCTTTTTCGCCACCATCGGTCTTAACGCTAATATTGCCAGTCTGAGAAAGGGCGGCCGCGTTGTTGGCATCTTTCTGATTGTGGTCGTTGGGCTGCTGCTGATGCAAAACGCCATTGGTATTGGCATGGCGAGCCTGCTGGGACTGGACCCGTTAATGGGGCTGATTGCCGGTTCGATTACCCTGTCCGGCGGTCACGGCACCGGGGCGGCGTGGAGTAAGCTGTTTATCGAGCGCTACGGTTTTGCCAACGCGACGGAAGTGGCGATGGCCTGCGCCACCTTCGGTCTGGTGCTCGGCGGTCTGATTGGCGGGCCGGTTGCCCGTTATCTCGTTAAACACTCAACCACGCCAGACGGTATTCCTGACGACCAGGAAGTGCCGACGGCGTTTGAAAAACCGGACGTAGGGCGGATGATCACCTCGCTGGTGCTGATTGAAACAATCGCGCTTATCGCCATCTGTCTTACCGTCGGAAAGATCGTTGCGCAATTATTAGCGGGGACGGTGTTAGAACTGCCCACCTTTGTCTGCGTTCTGTTTGTCGGCGTGATCGTCAGTAACGGCCTGGCGCTGCTCGGCTTTTACCGCGTGTTTGAACGCGCGGTTTCCGTGCTGGGGAACGTCAGCCTGTCGCTGTTTCTGGCAATGGCGCTGATGAGCCTGAAGCTGTGGGAACTGGCGTCGCTGGCGCTGCCGATGCTGGCGATCCTGGTCGTGCAAACTGTCGCTATGGCGCTGTATGCCGTTTTCGTCACCTGGCGGATGATGGGGAAAAACTACGATGCCGCCGTGCTGGCTGCCGGTCACTGCGGGTTTGGGCTGGGGGCCACCCCAACGGCGATCGCCAACATGCAGGCGATTACCGACCGCTTCGGTCCGTCGCATATGGCGTTTCTGGTGGTGCCGATGGTGGGGGCGTTCTTTATCGATATCGTCAACGCGCTGGTGATTAAACTGTATCTGCTGTTGCCGATTTTTGCCCAGTAAAACTGACGTGGCGGCATCACTGCCGCCGCTTTTCCGGTGAGTATCAGGCGTTGGAATAACGCTCTGTTTCCGGCATCCAGCGTTCGATCAGCGCTTTTGCCTGTTGCGGATAGCGTTCATGGATATGGCGCGCAATGCGTTGAACTTCCGGGATAATGGCCTGATCGCGCAGTAAATCCGCTACTTTAAACTCGGCATTTCCGGTCTGACGCGTGCCCAGCAGTTCCCCCGGACCGCGAATTTCCAGATCTTTTTGCGCAATCACAAAGCCGTCGTTACTGTCGCGCAGCACCTGCAGACGCTTCTGCGCCGTTTTCGACAGCGGAGACTTGTAGAGCAGTACGCAGTGGGAGGCCACCGCGCCGCGGCCTACGCGACCACGAAGCTGATGTAATTGCGCCAGGCCCAGACGTTCCGGGTTTTCGATAATCATCAGGCTGGCGTTAGGCACATCCACTCCCACCTCTATCACCGTGGTTGCGACCAGCAGATGCAGTTCGCCCTGCTTAAATGCCGCCATTACCGCCTGTTTTTCCGCAGGCTTCATCCGGCCATGCACCAGCCCGACGTTCAGCTCCGGCAGGGCCAGCTTCAGCTCTTCCCATGTTGCCTCTGCGGCCTGCGCTTCTAACAGATCCGACTCTTCAATCAGCGTACATACCCAGTAGGCCTGGCGTCCTTCCTGAATGCAGGCGTTGCGTACCCGGTCAATAATATCGCTGCGCCGGGTATCCGGAATTGCGACCGTAGTAACGGGCGTGCGGCCAGGCGGCAGTTCGTCGATAACGGACGTATCGAGATCCGCGTAGGCGGTCATTGCCAGGGTTCGCGGGATCGGGGTGGCGGTCATGATTAACTGATGCGGATGGAAACCCTGCTGTTCACCCTTTTCCCATAGCGCCAGCCGCTGATGTACGCCAAAGCGGTGCTGTTCGTCGATAATCACCAGCGCAAGGCCGTTAAACTGCACCTGTTCCTGAAAGATGGCGTGCGTGCCGACGATCATCTGCACCTGACCGCTGGCAATTGCTTCCTGCTGCGCCTGTCTCGCTTTGCCTTTCTGTTTGCCGGCCAGCCAGCCGACTTCAACGCCCAGCGGCGCAAACCACTGGCGGAAGTTGTTGGCATGTTGTTCCGCCAGCAGTTCAGTCGGCGCCATCAGCGCCACCTGCCTGCCGTGCGCAATCGCCCGCAGCGCGGCGAGCGCCGCCACCAGCGTCTTACCGGAGCCGACATCGCCCTGTACCAGACGCATCATCGGCACATCGAGCGCCATATCGCGTTCGATTTCCGCCACCACGCGCGCCTGCGCGCCCGTCGGTTTAAAGGGTAAGGATGCTAACAGCTTATTTTTTAACGTATCGTTGGCGCTGAGCGGCTGCGCGTGGAAACGCTGCGCCCCGGCGCGAAGCGCCAGCATACTCAGGTTGTGCGCCAGCAGCTCTTCGAGGATCAACCGTCGCTGTGCCGGATGCTGCCCGGTTTCCAGATCGCTCAGTTTTAGGGTGGGCGGTGGACGATGCAGGGTGCGCAATGCTTCCGGCAGGCTCATCATCCCCTGTGACAGTTCCGGCGGCAGCAGTTCGGCAATAGCGCAGGTATCCATCAGGTCTAATGCCTGATCGGTCAGCTTGCGCAACGTCGCCTGTTTGATGCCTTCCGTTGTCGGATAGACGGGGGTAAGCGTCTCCTGCAACGCTGGCGTGCTGAGATCGCCCTGGATACGGTACTCCGGATGGATCATCTCCGCGCCGTACTTGCCGCGCTTCGCTTCGCCGTAGGCCAGCACGCGACGACCGGCAGCGAGACTGTTTTTCATCGCCGCGCTGAAGTTGAAAAAGCGCATGGTAAGGATGCCGGAGCCGTCACCGATCTGGCAGGTCATCATCCGGCGACCGCCAAAAGTGACATTGCAGTTCAGCACCTCGCCTTCCACCGTGGCGTAAATGCCCGGCAGCAGTTCGCCGATAGGGTAAAGATGGGTGCGATCTTCATAGCGCAGGGGGAGGTGCAACAGGAGGTCCTGCACGGTATGCAGACCGATTTTCGCAAGCTTGCTGCTTTGCGCCGCGCCAATGCCGGTTAAGGAATTCAGCGGGACGGCGTCTAACAAGCGGCCCGACATGGTGATTACCCCGCGGCCTGCATGGTTGCCCACCACTCTGCAGCGGCTTCAATCTCGCCCTGCTGATTGACATGGGGATAAGGCAGACCCTTGCGCTTCGCCACTTTGGCTAATACCGGATAGCCGCCCTCAAACAGCAGGCGCTGCTGTTCAGCTTCCGGCAGCATACTGTTTTCACGCAGGTACATACCGGCGTTCTGCCGCTGGCGCTGTGCTTCGTAGAGGATAAGGGCGGAGGCGACCGAGACGTTCAGCGACTGCACCATGCCGATCATCGGAATGATAATATCCCGATCGGCAAGGTCTAACGCTTCCTGAGTAATGCCGGTTTTCTCCTGCCCCATCAGGATACAGGTGGGGCGGGTGTAATCAATTTCGCGGAAATCAACTGCGTTATCAGAAAGATGGGTCGCCAGAACCTGCATACCCCGGCCTTTGAGATGGCTGACCGCATCGCCGATGGTGCGGTGCGTTTTCACCTGCACCCAGCTGTTGCTGCCCGCCGCCGCGGAGGCCATGGTGCGCATACGGCTGCCCGGCCAGACGGCGTGAACTTCATGGACGCCAACGGCATCTGCGGTACGAATGATCGCTGAAACGTTATGCGGTTTATGGACCTGCTCCATGCAGACGGTCAGATCAGGCTGCCGCCTGGCGAGCATTTCGCAGATACGTTCATAACGTTGTTCATTCATAAAACTAGTTTCGGTTACGGGTGACTTTGATCACGTCCGGCATGACGCGGATTTTGCGCATGATATTCGCCAGATGCACACGGTCGCGTGCGGTAAGGCGAATAAAGGCGCTGTAGACGCGACCATCTTTTTCTTCCGTATTCAGGCTCTGAATATTGGAGGTGGTGGTATTAATTGCCGCCGTCAGGTTAGCCAGCGCTCCCTGATGGTTAAACATATCCACTTTGATTTCCGTGATGAATTCCTGCGCCGTCTCTTTATCCCATTCGACAGCCATAAATTTCTCTGGCTCTTTCTGGTAGCCACGGATGTTTCGACAGGATTCATGGTGGATCACCAGCCCTTTGCCCGGACTGACGTGGGCGATGATCGGATCGCCGGGGATCGGACGACAGCATTTGGCGAAGGTGATCAACACGCCGTCAGCGCCCTTGATCGGCAGATGCCCGTGGCCGGTGTTTGTCGGTTGCGCCGCTGGCACAGAGGCGTCGCCCTGCTGTAAATTCTTCGCCACCACCACGCTCATCGCGTTGCCGAGGCCGATTTCCGCCAGCAGATCGTCGAGCGTTGCCAGCTTCATGCGATCAAGCTCGCGCTGGATGCTCTCCTGAGGAATTTCCGCCAGTTTACGGCTACCGCCCAGCGCATGATTGAGCAGGCGGCGTCCCAGGCTGACGGAATCATCGCGTTTAAGGTTTTTCAGCAGTTGGCGAATCTTGGCGCGCGCTTTCGAGCTGACAACAAAGTTCAGCCATGCCGCATTTGGCCGTGCGCCCGGCGCGGTGATAATTTCGACGGTCTGGCCGCTGGTGAGCGGCTGTGACAGCGGGTAGGGTTGTCTGTCGACGCGCGCGCCCACGCAGGCGTGACCGATATCGGTATGCACCGCATAGGCAAAATCGACAGGCGTGGCACCGGCAGGCAGTTCGACAATGCGCCCTTCCGGCGTGAAAACGTAAATCTCATCGGGGAAGAGATCGGATTTAACGCTCTCGATAAATTCAAATGAGCTGCCCGCGCTTTGCTGCAGTTCAAGCAGGCTTTGCATCCAGCGCTGCGCGCGGATCTGCGCGGTGGTGCTGGTTTCGCCATGCTCTTTATACGCCCAGTGCGCAGCGACCCCCATCTCCGCCATCTGATCCATGTCTTCGGTACGGATCTGCACTTCAACGGGCACGCCGTGCGGGCCGATCATCGACGTGTGCAAAGACTGATAGCCGTTCGCTTTGGGGATGGCGATATAGTCCTTCACGCGTCCCGGGCGCGGCTTATACAGGCTGTGCATCTGACCGAGCACGCGATAGCAGGTGTCGGCGTCATGCACGATAACGCGGAAGGCGTAGATATCCATAATCGAGTGGAAGCGCTGCTCTTTAAGCACCATCTTGCAGTAGATGGAATAAAGATGCTTCTCACGGCCGCTCACGCGACAGGGAATCCCCGCCTCCTGAAGCCGCCCTTCGATTTCAGAGAGGATTTTTTGGATCATCTCTTTACGGTTGCCGCGTGCGGCTTTGACCACCTCTTTGATCACCCGGTAGCGGTTCGGATACAGTGCTTCAAAACCCAGCTCTTCCAGCTCGGTCTTGATGTGATGAATACCTAAACGGTGCGCCAGCGGGCTGTATATCTCAAGGGTTTCACGGGCGATGCGTCGACGCTTATCCGGGCGTAAAGATCCCAGCGTGCGCATGTTGTGGGTGCGGTCAGCAAGCTTGATGAGAATGACGCGGATATCCTGCACCATCGCCATTATCATCTTGCGAAAGTTTTCGGCCTGCGCCTCTTTCTTGTCGCGGAATTTGAGCTTATCAAGCTTCGATACCCCTTCAACCAGTTCAGCAACGCTTTTACCAAACAGCTGCTCCATGTCCTGGTAGGTGGCGGGGGTATCTTCAATCACGTCATGCAGCAGCGCGGCCATCAGCGTTTCATAGTCGAGTTTCATCTCGGCCAGAATGCAGGCTACGGCAACAGGGTGCGTGATATAAGGTTCACCGCTTGAACGTGTCTGGCCCTCGTGAGCGTCACGTGCAACAAGATACGCCTGCCGAAGACGTTTGATCTGGTCTTCCGGCAGGTAATGTTGAATCAGCTGATTCAGGCTTTCAAACAGATACAAGGGCGACCCGCTTTGTGATTAACGACGACCTTCAGCAATAGCGGTAACGGCTTGTAATTCAGCGGCTTCCTGCTCTTGCTGTTCCTGGCGTTCACGAACATCGAGGATCTGGCTGTTGATCAGGCCTTCTTCGATTTCGCGCAGCGCGATTACGGTAGTTTTATCGTTTTCTTCCGGTACGAGCGGATCCTTTCCGCCTACCTGCATCTGACGAGCGCGACGCGCGGCGACCAGTACCAGGTCAAAACGGTTACCAATTTTCTCTACAGCGTCCTGAACAGTTACGCGTGCCATACTTAAAATGCTCCACAGGTGAAGAAATGACTGGGCATAATACTGAAAGTGGGTTCAGTCTGCCAACAGTTTGCTGATTAAAGCGTCATGACGCTGCTTTTGGCGGCTCATGCGCAGACGTTCGGCGCGAATGATGGTTTTCAGATCGCCCAGCGCGGTATCGAAATCATCATTCACAATAAGATAATCATATTCGGCGTAATGGCTCATTTCTGCAACAGCCTGCGCCATACGTTTGGCAATAACTTCTTCGCTGTCCTGACCACGACCCCGTAAACGGCGGTCCAGCTCAATCTTCGACGGCGGTAAAATAAAGATGCTGCGCGCATGGGGCATTTTCTGGCGAATCTGCTGGGCGCCCTGCCAGTCGATATCCAGAAAAACGTCCACGCCTGTTGCCAGCACTTGCTCAATGGTCTCGCGCGACGTGCCGTAGTAGTTGCCGAACACTTCCGCGTGCTCAAGGAAGGCGTCCTGCTCGATCATGGTTCTGAATTCGTCGTGGTTAACGAAGTAATAATGTTCGCCGTGAACCTCACCCGGGCGCGGAGCGCGCGTGGTGTGAGAAACAGAAACTTGGGTGTCATACAACGGTTGGGTTTTTAATAAAGCCTGAATCAGGCTGGATTTACCCGCGCCACTGGGGGCTGAAACAATATAAAGCGTGCCTTGAGCCATGAGTATCTTACGTATGTGATTATCTAACAGAACCTACATACGGGCTTATTATACACGTCAGCGCTACGCGACGTAGCTTTTGTCACACTTTTTGCGCCAGTTTGTAGCGATTTGCGAGCCAGTTTCCTGATTTATACGTCATTCACTGCAACAAAGCGACTTTCCCGGAAGCCTGTACGCAAAAGCCGATTTTGCCGCTCGGCCTGGCTGTCGTTACGCGCTATACCTGCCAGCCAACGGACACTGGAGGCGGCAATGAAAGGATGGATAACGATATTGTTCGGGCTGATGTGGCAGACGCAGTGTTGGGCTGCCTGTCCGAACTGGTCATCGGCGAGGGCGCAGGAGGAAATCTCCCGTTTACGACAGCAGATCGCCCGCTGGGATGACGATTACTGGAAAAAGGGGAAAAGCGCCATAGAAGATGGCGTTTATGACCAGCTGCGTACGCGGCTTGGCGACTGGCAACGCTGCTTCGGCGGGGATGCTACGCCAGCGCTTCTGCCTGCCATTGGCGGCACGGTCGCCCATCCTGTCGCCCATACCGGTGTCAAAAAGCTTACGGATAAACGCGCGCTACAGCAGTGGATGGCCGGGCGTGATGATCTTTGGGTGCAGCCAAAGGTTGATGGCGTGGCGGTGACGCTGGTGTATCGCAATGGCAGGTTAACGCGGGCGATAAGCCGCGGCGATGGTCTGAAAGGGGAGGACTGGACGGCTAAAGTGCAGCAGATTGCCGCCGTACCGCAGACGGTGACTGGCGGGCTGGCGAACAGCGTTTTGCAGGGGGAAATTTTCTGGCCGCAGGACAGGCATATCCAGCAAAAAATGGGCGGTAAGAATGCGCGCGCGAAAGTTGCGGGTCTGCTGATGCGCCGGGAGACGACCAGCGAAATCGCCTCGCAGGGGATCTTTATCTGGGCTTGGCCCGACGGGCCGCAAAGCATGGCCGAAAAAGTCACGCAGCTTAGTCAGGCGGGATTTACGCTTACAGAAAGGTTCACTCTGGCGGTAAAAAATGCACAAGAGGTAGAGCGCGCCCGATCGCACTGGTGGTCATCGGGGTTACCTTTTGTCACCGATGGCGTAGTTGTGCGAACGGGCAAGGAACCGGGCGCCCGCTATTGGTTACCGGGGCAAGGGAACTGGTTAGCGGCATGGAAATACCCATCGGTCGCTCAGGTCGCAGAAGTAACGGCTATACGGTTTATGGTCGGTAAGAGCGGAAAAATAGCCGCCGTGGCGACGCTTATGCCGGTCATGCTGGATGACAAACGCGTGCAGCGCGTCAATCTGGGATCGGTGAGGCGCTGGCAGGAGTGGGATATTGCGCCTGGCGATCAGATCCTCATCAGCCTTGCGGGTCAGGGGATTCCGCGGATCGATAAAGTGGTCTGGCGCGGAGTCGATCGCACGAAGCCCGTACCGCCGAAAGATCGGTTTAACGCGTTAACCTGTTTTTACGCTACCGATGCGTGCCAGGAGCAATTTATCTCCCGGCTGGCCTGGGTTGGCTCTCGCGGCGTATTGGATATTGAGGGAACAGGCGAGGCGGGCTGGCGAGCGCTCCATCAACATCATCACTTTGCGCACATCTTTTCATGGCTTGGCCTGACCCTTGAGCAGATCCAGCTCACGCCCGGATTCACAAAGGCCAGAGGGGAAAAGCTGTGGCATCAGTTTAACCTTGCCCGCAAAAAACCTTTCAAACGCTGGCTGCTGGCGATGGGAATACCGCTTACGCAGGCCGCGTTGAATATCAGCGGAGACAGTTCATGGCCGCAGCTTGCGGCGCAGAGCGAAAAGCACTGGCGGCAACTTCCCGGAACCGGAGCGGGCCGCGCGGCGTCGGTTATTGAATGGATAAGGTGCGCAGAGATAGTTGCGCTGAGCCGTTGGTTAGATGCTCAGCGTATCGATGGTTTTGCTTCTCAATGACTTTCATGACGGTAGTAAAACACCGGCAAGCCCAGTTTAAGGCGCAGCGCCAGCAGTCGTGCGACAAAACCAAACATCAGCGTTGAGATGACGACGACGTCATGGCTGGAAACGTACTGCTGCAGAACGATTTAAAGTACGGCGGATGCAAAGGAGACGCCGGCATAAAGCTCTTTCTGGAATACGAGAGGTATACGTTTACAAAACATATCGCGCAGTACGCCGCCGAAGACGCCAGTAATGACGGCAGCAACAACGGCAATGACTGGCCCGTGGCCCATATCCAGCGCAACCTGAGCGCCGATGATTGAAAAGACCACCAGCCCTAAGGCGTCTAAAAGCAGGAATAGCTTACGCAGGTAGGGCATGACCGGCGCCATGATGGTTGTCAACACGGCAGCGGTAGCGACGATGATGACGTATTCAGGATGCTGAACCCAGCCGAGAGGATAGTGGCCGAGCAGGATATCGCGAACGGAACCGCCACCGATGGCTGTTGCGGTTGCAATAATAATTACGCCAAATGTATCCATTCGCCGACGACCCGCTGCCAGCGCGCCTGTCATGGCTTCAGCGGTAATACCGATAAGATACAAAACATGTAACAGCATGACTCCCCCTACGATTAGCGCGCCAGAGAGTAACGATTTGTGCGGGATATCACGATTGAGATTTTCTAAGGCGAGAGGGTTTTAATAAAACCTGCTTATGCGAAACGGCAGGTTATGCCACGTGTAGAATGAATATTACATTTTTTGAACAGAAAAGAGGATGAGAAAAAATAATGGCTAAAGTGGCGCATGATACTCGCGAACAGAAAACGTAGCGCCGCCGGATGCGGCGGGCTACGTTTGCTTAGTTTTACTCGATGTTCTGAATCTGCTCGCGCATCTGCTCGATCAGGACCTTCAGCTCAATCGCCGAATTGGTCACTTCAGCGTTGATCGACTTCGAGGCCAGGGTGTTCGACTCGCGGTTAAATTCCTGCATCATAAAGTCCAGACGGCGGCCTACCGCTTCCTTTTTCTTCAGAATGTTGTAGGTTTCTTTGACGTGCGCTTCCAGGCGGTCCAGCTCTTCCGCCACATCGATGCGCTGCGCCATCAGCACCAGTTCCTGCTCAAGACGGTTGTTTTCCAGCTGGACCTGCGCATCTTCCAGCTTGGCGACCAGTCGTTCACGCTGCCATTGCAGGATTTCCGGCATATGGGCGCGGACCTTCGCCACCTCGGTGCTAACGCCTTCCAGACGCTGTTCGATCAGGCTCTTCAGCGCCTGCCCTTCCGTTTCCCTGGCGACGATAAAGTCGTCCAGCGTGCCGTCCAGCGCGGTGAGGATATCTGCGGCAATCGCGTCAAGATCCTGCTCCTGCGCCGCCATTACGCCGGGCCAGCGCAGGATATCAACCGGATTGATTTCCCCTTCATCGCTCTGCATTTTGACCCAGTTTGCGGCGCTTACGAGCTGCTTTGCGAGTTTCTCATTCAGAATGAGTTCACTCTGTGCGCTGACGTCCGGCTCAAAACGCAGCGTACATTCGATTTTACCGCGCGTCAGGCGCGTACGAATACGCTCACGAACTACAGGTTCAAGGCTACGGAACTGTTCCGGCAGACGAAAGTAAGTTTCCAGATAACGCTGGTTTACCGAGCGCATTTCCCATGTGGCGCTACCCCATTCACCCTTGATTTCACGCCGGGCGTAGGCGGTCATACTGCGGATCATAGACGTTCCTGTTTTTAAAGGAGAGATGGGAGGATTATAGCCATCCCGGCCTTGTCAGGATAGGAATAACCACGGGAAGTCCGTATAATGCGCAGCCACATTCGTTTCAAGCCGGAGATCTCAATATGCGTCCAGCAGGCCGTAGCGCTAATCAGGTGCGTCCCGTAACCCTGACCCGTAACTATACAAAACATGCTGAAGGCTCGGTGCTGGTGGAATTTGGCGATACCAAAGTGCTGTGCACCGCCTCTATTGATGAAGGCGTACCGCGTTTTTTGAAAGGTCAGGGGCAGGGCTGGATCACCGCTGAATATGGCATGCTGCCGCGCGCCACCCATACCCGTAACGCGCGTGAAGCGGCAAAGGGCAAGCAGGGCGGTCGCACAATGGAGATCCAGCGACTGATCGCGCGGGCGCTGCGCGCGGCGGTAGACCTGAAAACGCTGGGTGAATTCACCATCACCCTGGACTGCGACGTGATCCAGGCCGATGGCGGTACGCGTACGGCCTCGATTACCGGCGCCTGCGTTGCGCTGGCGGATGCGCTGAATAAGCTGGTGGCGAGCGGCAAACTAAAAACTAATCCAATGAAAGGCATGGTTGCCGCGGTATCTGTTGGTATCGTCAACGGTGAAGCGCTCTGCGATCTTGAGTATGTGGAAGATTCTGCGGCTGAAACGGATATGAACGTTGTGATGACTGAAGACGGGCGAATCATTGAGGTTCAGGGAACGGCGGAGGGTGAACCGTTCAGCCATGAAGAACTCCTCACTCTGCTGGCGTTGGCCCGGGGGGGGATCGAATCTATTGTCGCGACGCAGAAGGCGGCGTTAGAAAATTGATTTTAAGGCGACCAGTGAGTCGCCTTTTTTTGTCCGTAAATTCCGTAAATGATGAAAGTGAAAAGAGGAGCGAATCCATGAAACCGTATCAGCGCCAGTTTATTGAGTTTGCGCTTAACAAACAGGTTCTCAAGTTTGGCGAATTTACGCTGAAATCCGGGCGCAAAAGCCCCTATTTCTTCAACGCCGGACTGTTTAATACCGGGCGCGATCTGGCACTGTTAGGCCGTTTTTACGCCGAAGCGTTGGTGGATTCCGCAATTGAGTTCGATTTGCTGTTTGGCCCGGCTTACAAAGGCATTCCGATTGCGACCACCACGGCGGTGGCGCTGGCGGAACATCATGACAAAGACCTGCCGTACTGCTTTAACCGTAAGGAAGCGAAAGATCACGGCGAAGGCGGGAATCTGGTAGGCAGCGCGCTGGAAGGCCGCGTTATGCTGGTGGACGATGTGATCACCGCCGGCACCGCGATTCGCGAATCAATGGAAATTATCCAGGCCAACGGCGCGACGCTGGCAGGCGTGCTGATCTCTTTAGATCGTCAGGAGCGTGGACGTGGTGAAATTTCAGCCATCCAGGAAGTGGAACGCGATTACGGTTGCCAGGTAATTTCGATTATCACTCTGAAAGACCTGATTGCCTATCTGGAAGAGAAGCCCGAGATGGCGGAGCATCTGGCTGCGGTGCGGGCATACCGGGAAGCATACGGCGTGTAATATCTTTGCCCGGTGGCGCTGCGCTTAGCGGGCCGGGCAATCTTCAGGCCGGATAAGGCGAAACCGCCATCCGGCGACGACGTTACTGCAATTGCGCGGCAATCAGCGGCCAGCGGGCATCGAAGTCCTCTGTGGGACGGTATTTGAATTCGCTGCGCACAAAGCGTGACAGCATCCCTTCACAGAAGGCCAGCAGCTGGCTTGCCAGCAGCGTTTCATCGGTAACGTATCCTTCGCCTTCGCGCATACGTTTTTCCCGCAGCACCTGACGTAATTGCGCCTCAATGCGTTCAAACAGCTGATTGATTCTGCCCTGCAAACGGTCCTGTTCAAACATCAGCGCGTGGCCGGTAAGGATACGCGTCAGGCCTGGATTGCGTTCGCCGAAGCCCAGAATCAGTAACACGATCAGACGCAGCCGCGCGCTAGTGTCTTTTTCATCTTTCAGTATCAGGTTGATACGGGTGATCAGGCTGTCTTCGATAAACTCAATCAGGCTGTCGAACATGCGAGTCTTGCTGGGAAAGTGGCGATATAACGCCGCTTCGGAAACGCCGACAGAAGCTGCCAGTTTTGCCGTTGTGATGCGTTGGCTTCCATCGCTGGATTCCAGCATCAGCGCCAGAGACTGAAGTATTTCTTCGCGACGGTTCCTTTTCGCAGTTTGTTTTTCTGCCATGTTACAAAATACCCCTGAAAATAAGCACTTGCCAGGCAAGCATCCACGCTATGGCCGCAAACATGGCGTTTGCGGCGATGTTATGACGTTATTGGGATGCGTGAATGCCTTATTTACGACCTGAATGGCCGAAACCACCTTCACCACGATCGGTGGCGTCAAACTCTTCCACCAGATTAAATTCAGCCTGCACAACCGGTACAAAGACCATCTGCGCGATACGTTCACCTGGTTCAATAGTGAAGCTGTCCTGACCGCGGTTCCAGACAGATACCATCAGCTGTCCCTGGTAGTCTGAGTCAATCAGACCAACCAGATTCCCCAGCACGATACCATGCTTATGGCCAAGGCCGGAACGCGGCAGGATAACCGCAGCCAGTGACGGATCGGCGATATGAATAGCCAGCCCGGTCGGCAGCAGCGTGGTTGCGCCCGGCGCCAGCTCTACGGCGTCATCCAGACAGGCTCGCAGGTCAAGTCCGGCGGAACCGGAGGTGGCATACGTCGGCAGCGGGAACTGCTTGCCGACACGCGGGTCCAGAATCTTAACGTCGATTTTTTTCATCATAACGGGTCACGATCTCGTCGAGTAATAATTGGCCCAGGAGCGCTTTCCGCTCAAGCGGTAAGACTTTATCTCCATCCTGCCAGAAAAGGTGTAATGCGTTGCTGTCGCTATTAAATCCTTGAGTTGATAGCGAAACGTCGTTAGCGCAGATCATATCAAGGTTTTTGCGGATACGTTTTTGCCGGGCGTATTCTTCCACATTATTTGTTTCCGCGGCAAACCCAACGACAAAAGGACGATGATCTTTCAGCGCGGCGACCCCGGCGATGATATCGGGGTTTTTAACCATTTTTACTGTTAATTCATCGCCCTGCGTCGCCTGTTTTTTTATTTTTTCACTGGCGACGGCGGCTGCCCGATAGTCGGCGACAGCCGCACAGCCGATAAAAATATGCTGTTGCTGTATGGTGGACTGCACTGCTGCTTCCATTTCCAGCGCGGTCATCACGTCAACGCGCTGCACGAACGGCGGCGTTGGTAAGGTGACGGGACCGGCAACCAGCGTAACGTTCGCCCCGCGTCGCGCTGCGGCGGCGGCAATCGCAAAGCCCATTTTGCCGGAACTGTGATTGGAAATATAACGGACCGGATCGAGCGGCTCACGCGTCGGACCCGCAGTAATCATGATGTTGAGATGTTGCAGAGTGGCGGCGGGTGAGAAATGCGCCGCGGCCATATCGACAATGGTTAACGGATCCAGCATACGGCCCGGCCCCACGTCTCCGCAGGCCTGACTGCCGCTATCCGGCCCCCAGATTAACAGACCGCGGGAGGCAAGCTGTTCCAGATTATGCTGAGTGGCCGCGGCGCGATACATCTGCTGGTTCATTGCTGGCAGGACAGCAACGGGCGCCGGTGTCGCCAGACAAATCGTGGAAACCAGATCGTTGGCCATACCGGCCGCAACCCGCGCGATGAGATCCGCCGTCGCAGGAGCGAGAATCACCAGATCGGCCCATTTCCCCAGTTCAATATGGCCCATTGCGGCTTCCGCCGCTGGATCTAGCAGGCTGTCGGACACGGGATACCCGGAAACCGCCTGCAGGCTGAGTGGGGTGATAAAGGCTTTAGCCGCCTCGGTCATTGCCACACGGACATCGGCGCCGCGTTCGCGCAGGCGACGCACCAGTTCAGGGGTTTTATAGGCGGCAATACCGCCGCTGACGCCGAGAACGATTTTTTTACCGGCCAGGCTCATCATGATCTTTCCTGTTGGATTACACCAGAAGGCGGCCATTTTACCACAATCCGTAAACTGTCGTGCGTTCCCCCATGCCGCACTTTGCGAGGCGCTACGCAGGTGTTGAAATTCCCCGTCGAATCCCCGCTGGCGCTGTGCCACTATGCGCGCTGGCATAAGGAGGTGTTGCTATGGAAAGGGTTGAGCGCGTACTTCCACGGGAAAAATTGTTAGAACAGGGAATCGAGACGCTGACGGATGCCGAGCTGTTGGCGCTCTTTTTACGCACCGGAACGCCGGGAAAAGATGTCTTTACGCTGGCGAAGGAGATCCTCGAACATTTTGGTTCTCTCTATAGCCTGTTGACGGCGGATTATTCGCAGTTCGTTTCGGTGACCGGCATTGGCGTGGCAAAGTATGCGCAGCTAAAGGGCATCGCTGAACTGGCCCGGCGCTTTTACGAAGCAAAAATTAAAGAGGCGAACCCGCTGCTCAGTCCCGAACTGACGCAGAACTTCCTGCAAAGTCAGTTTGCCGGTGAAGAACGGGAAATCTTCATGGTTATTTTTCTTGATACGCAGCATAAGGTTATTAAGCACAGCCGCCTCTTTTCCGGCACGCTGAGCCATGTTGAGGTCCATCCGCGGGAAATTATTCGTGAAGCAATAAAAATCAATGCATCAGCGCTGATCCTTGCGCATAATCACCCGTCAGGCTGTGCAGAGCCGAGTAAAGCGGATAAACTCATCACCGAGCGTGTAATAAAGTGCTGTCAGTTCATGGACATCCGCGTGCTTGATCATCTTGTCATCGGGCGCGGAGAATACGTTTCGTTTGCGGAGCGCGGCTGGATTTGACCTGCTTTGCGCGATCCATCGGGATCTTTGTCTGTTCGGGACTTGAGCACATCGCTGACTCAGCGTATACTACGCCACCTTTGAGAATCTCGGGTTTGGCATTTGGGCCTGGCAATCGAGAGTTCACTTAGACACGACATCATTCGGGTATCCACAGAGACAGCCTGAACGATACGTGTAGAACTGCGATGACCGGGCTGTAAAGCCTGACGAGGCGCCGATACCCCATACGAAGCTCGAGCTAATTTGATTTTTGGAGAATAGACATGTCCCGAGTCTGCCAAGTTACTGGCAAGCGTCCGGTGACCGGTAACAACCGTTCCCACGCACTGAACGCGACTAAACGCCGCTTCCTGCCTAACCTGCACTCTCACCGTTTTTGGGTTGAGAGCGAAAAGCGTTTTGTCACCCTGCGTGTATCTGCTAAAGGTATGCGTGTAATTGATAAGAAAGGCATCGAAACAGTTCTGTCTGAACTGCGTGCCCGTGGCGAAAAGTACTAAGTACTTAAAGAGGAAATAAATCATGGCTAAAGGTATTCGTGAGAAGATCAAGCTGGTTTCTTCTGCTGGTACTGGTCACTTCTATACCACTACGAAGAACAAACGTACTAAGCCGGAAAAACTGGAACTGAAAAAATTCGATCCAGTTGTTCGTCAGCACGTTATCTACAAAGAAGCGAAAATTAAGTAATTCTCGCTTTGCTGTAACGAAAAACCTCGCGTCTGCGGTAATGCCGTTCACTTAAGCGGTGCGGCATTGCGTTTCACCGGATAACGGGTTTTTGATATCTTAACCGCCCTCGGCCTTGATGGTCGGGGGCGTTTTGTTATGAACACCGCTTCCAGAGCCCCCCGCAGATGCTCCAGCCGTTTCGGGATGGTCCCCGGTGACACCGTATTTCCCAGCACTATCATTTCTGTGGCGATAAACTGGAACGCGAACTTAAAGCTGATTTCCGACGCCGCTTTTTTGTGTTTCTCCGTTGCTTTTGTTGCCTCACGCCGTATCAGATTATAAGCCAGCAACATGCCCCACACCTCCTGTTCCAGCAACTCAACCTTCCGGCTTCTCAGTACCAGAGCGTTATTCAGCAGGCTGCTTTTCAGGTTTCTGAACCCGACTTCGATTTCCCATCTTGAGTGATAAAGCTCTGCCACCTCTCTGGCCTTATAACGGTCTGCCTGAAGTGACGTCAGGACCGTTTTTTCCACTCCGTTCAGTTCATAAGTTACCGCCCGCGCATACCAGTATTCCGGCAGCGAAGGATTCTTTTTCCTTGCCTGTGGTGACACTTTCAGTTTCAGAAGCCGGTCTCCGGGACCGTAACTTTCTTCCGTTTCTGCTGCGATATTCTTCCAGGCGGGCAGCAGCCAGTGGCGGTTACAACCCTGCCGGTTCAGCGACAGCAACAGGTCTGCGCTGTAGAACAGCTTGTCAAACAGCGTAATGGAGTTATCCGGAATGGTGACGAGCATTGAGTGGGCCAGCAGGGTTTCGCTCCGTCGGTAAGGCGCGGTCGCGGCATCCAGCAGAATGTGACTACCCAGGTTCATTAAAGCCACCAGACGCATTACCGGGTATGCGCTTTGCCGCTCAGTGGATGTGTTGGCAGAGCCATAATGTTCACGCAGCTCAGGTTCATCAGGTGTCCTGAACTGTGCGCCATAGATGGCAAAAAGTTGCAGGCCATGCCAGTCATCTTTCTGGTAACGCTCAGTTCCCCATGTCTGCGCGGTCTGGCGGAAAAGCCATTCCACCGGTGCAGCACCCACGCGCTGACGCGCCTGGGTGACAGCGCTGCGGGCCAGCAGGTTCATCCCCGCTTCACCATCCGCGCTCAGGTTCAGACGACGAACCACATCGGTAATCGACTCATTACGGAAGAAGGCCATAGCCACGACCATCCAGATAACCATGTCGCCAGGTAAACGACGGCGGCGAACGGTCGCATGTGCAGAAAGAGTCAGGCAGTGTTGTATCCATTCGACGGGAAGATGCTGAGCAAACAGTTGTGCAGAAGGGGGCGGCATCAGCGGATGGTCGCTGAAATCGAGCAGGTCATTGAGAAGTGGCATAAGAAAACGGCTCCCTGTTGTGGAAGCCGTTATAGTGCCGCAGATTAAGGATCGGTCAACCGATCCTTAACTGATCGGCATTAGCGTCTGCGGGGTTTTTTGTTTTCTGGCCGTCCCCATATTAGAGAAACCTGATACACAGCCGGAGACGCTATGCCTGAATTACCTGAAGTAGAAACCAGCCGCCGCGGTATTGAGCCGCATCTGGTCGGGGCGAAGATTCTGCACGCCCATGTGCGTAATGGACGTCTGCGCTGGCCGGTATCAGAAGAGATCTACCGTCTTAGCGACCAACCGGTGCTCAGCGTTCAGCGACGCGCGAAATACCTTCTGCTGGAGCTTCCCGACGGCTGGATCATTATCCATCTTGGAATGTCAGGCAGTTTACGGATCCTTTCGGAAGAACTTCCCGCGGAAAAGCACGACCACGTCGATTTAGTCATGAGTAACGGTAAAGTGCTGCGCTATACCGATCCTCGCCGCTTTGGCGCCTGGCTATGGACGAAAGAGCTGGAAGGACACAACGTGCTGGCGCACCTGGGGCCAGAGCCGCTGAGCGATGATTTCAATGGCGACTATCTGCTGCAGAAGTGCGCGAAGAAGAAAACGGCGATTAAACCCTGGCTGATGGACAATAAACTGGTGGTGGGCGTCGGCAATATCTACGCCAGCGAGTCGCTGTTCGCGGCGGGCATCCATCCCGATCGCCTGGCGTCGTCGCTGTCCCAGGCGGACTGTGAGCTGCTGGTGCGGGTGATTAAAGCCGTTTTACTGCGCTCGATTGAGCAGGGCGGGACCACGCTGAAGGATTTCCTGCAAAGCGACGGCAAGCCGGGCTACTTTGCTCAGGAACTGCAGGTGTATGGTCGTAAAGGCGAGCCGTGCAGGGTCTGCGGAACGCCGATTATTGCGACAAAACACGCCCAGCGCGCGACGTTTTACTGTCGGCGCTGTCAGAAGTAATCGTGACGCCAGGGCCGGATAATGCGTGCGCGTCGCTATCCGGCAAAAGAGGGCTACCTGAGCTTCTCCATCAGCGCCTGATGAATATTGGCGGGCAGGAAATGAGTGACATCGCCTTCGTGACGCGCCACCTCTTTGACCAGCGATGAAGAAATGAAGGACCACTCCTTCGACGGCATTAAGAATACGCTTTCCAGTTCTGGCATCAGATGGCGGTTCATATGCGCCAGCTGCATCTCGTATTCAAAATCCGCGACCGCACGCAGTCCTCTGATGAGGATGTTAGCCTGCTGCTGGCGTGCGAAGCTCGCCATTAAATCGCTAAAGCCCAGCACTTCCACATTGTTCAAATGCGCCGTAGCCTGTCGGGCCAGCGCTACGCGCTCTTCCAGCGAGAACATCGGTTTTTTACCGGGACTGGCGGCAATAGCCAGAATGACATGGTCAAACATCTGCGTGGCGCGCGTGATGATATCTATATGGCCGTTGGTCAACGGATCAAACGTGCCCGGATAAATCGCCCGTTTTTGCATAACCGCCCTCAGTGCGTTTTCGGTGGCAGATAAGGTTCCAGCAGCTGCAGCAAGCGCTGGAGCGCGCCCTGGTTCTGGTACAGCACTTCAACTGCGTGACGACCATAAAAATTACGATAATCGGCATCGGTCAGTAAAGAGGAAACCTCTTTAACGAGGCTGGGGGCGTCTGTCACCGTAATCAGACCGCTGGCCTGCTCCAGACGAGCGCAGATGTCCTTAAAGTTAAAGGTATGCGGCCCCATTAACACCGGAATAGCGTGCGCGGCGGCTTCCAGCGGGTTATGCCCGCCGCGTTCAACCAGCGAGCCTCCGACAAACGCCAGATCCGCAATGCCGTAAAGCAGCATCAGTTCACCCATCGTATCGCCGACGACAACCTGCGTAGTGGCTGAGGGCACCTCTCCGGAAGAACGGGTGGTATAGCTAAGACCGGCTTCGCGTACGAGGTTTATCGCATCCGGGAAACGTTCCGGATGGCGGGGAACAAGGATCAGCAGCAGGTTGGGAAACTGGTGTAACAACGCCTGATGAGCGGCGATAACAATGCTTTCTTCGCCATCGTGGGTGCTGGTGGCGATCCATACCGGACGATGGGGCGCCCACTGACGGCGCAGCGTTACCGCTTTCGCCGCGAGCTGCGGCGTAACGGAAATATCGAACTTAAGGCTGCCGGTAACGGTCACCTGGTTATTCTTCGCGCCCAGCGTCACAAAGCGCTGACCATCTTCTTCATTTTGCGCAGCAATGAGCGTAATACGGCGAAGGATGCGGCGAATAAATTTCCCCAGCTTCGCGTAGCCCTTAGCAGAGCGTTCGGAAAGGCGAGCGTTGGCAATGACCAGCGGGATGTGGCGCTTGTGCAGAGCGGCGATCAGGTTTGGCCAAAGCTCTGTTTCCATAATCAGCACCAGGCGGGGATCGACTCTGTCGAGAAAGCGACCCAGCGCGTCGGGCAGATCATAGGGAAGATAGACGTGCTGTACATCGCTGCCGAAGGCAGACTGGACGCGCTCGGAACCCGTCGGTGTCATGGTGGTGACGGTAATCGGCAGATCGGGATAGCGATGCCGCAACGCGCGCACTAATGGTATTGCCGCCAGCGTTTCACCTACCGAGACGGAATGGAGCATAATTCCGCCGGATTTCAGAGGCTGGCGGTAGAAACCGTAGCGTTCACCCCAGCGTTTACGGTAGGCCGGGGCCTTACGTCCGCGCACCCACAGCCGTATCCAGATTAGTGGCTGTATAAGGTAAAGAATGGCGGTGTAAAGCAATTCGAGCATAGTAAATAGCTGACTTGTGGATGTGCTGGGGATTCTATGTATTTAGCCAGGGCTTTACCATTACTTTTCCTATTTTTGACTTAAATAGCGTTAAGTCTGGCTACTTAACGCGGTCAGACGTACATTTTTTGCATTTTTACGCGTTTTATTGATTTTTGCGGCTGGCTGCCGTCGTCGCCTGCGCGTTGAGTATGCGAGAAAGCGACGGAGTATTAATTATATGATTGATTTTATAAATAAAAAAATGGAATTTGTTTAATATTTATTCGAGTCGGATCGCAGCGAAAGAAGTGTTACACTAGCGAACAAAATGTCAGTGCGGTATCAGTAATCAGGTAGCTGTTGAGCCTGGGGCGGTAGCGTGCTGTTTTCTGCTTACCTTTACCGGACAATCACAATAAACGAGTCGCGTGTGGAAAAGCCTTTTCGAAAAATTCTGGTTATCAAGATGCGTTTCCACGGGGATATGCTACTAACCACTCCCGTTATCAGTACGCTGAAGCAGAATTATCCTGAAGCAAAAATCGATATGCTTCTTTATCAGGACACGATCCCTATTTTGTCTGAAAACCCTGATATTTCTGGCCTTTATGGCATCAGTAATAAGGGGGCGGGGGCCACAGAGAAAATTAAAAATGCGCTTTCGCTGATTAAAATATTACGTGCTAATCAGTACGATTTGGTCATTAACCTTACCGATCAATGGATGGTGGCGCTGATTGTTCGTTGTCTGTCCGCAAGAACGAAAATTTCGCAGCTGTATGGTCACCGACAGCGTGGTTTCTGGAAAAATAGTTTTACCTGCTTAGCGCCAATACAGGGTACGCACATTGTTGAACGGAATTTGTCTGTGCTGGAGCCTTTAGGTATTACTGATTTTTATCAGGATACAACAATGAGCTATAAGCCCGAGCGCTGGCAGAAAATCCGCCAGGAGTTGGATGCGTTTGGCGTTAAGGCGCACTATGTCGTTATCCAGCCGACGGCAAGACAGCTGTTTAAATGCTGGGATAACGACAAGTTTTCTCGCGTGATTGACGCCTTACAGCGTCGCGGTTATCAGGTCGTGCTGACATCGGGGCCGTCTGCGGATGATTTAGCCTGCGTGGAAGAGATTGCGCAGGGGTGTGAAATCCGTCCTGTTACCGGGTTGGCCGGTAAAACCAGTTTTCCTGAACTGGGCGCGTTAATTGATCATGCCGATCTCTTTATTGGCGTGGATTCCGCTCCTGGCCACATTGCCGCGGCAGTAAAAACACCTGTTGTCAGTTTGTTTGGCGCTACCGACCATGTTTTCTGGCGCCCCTGGACGGATAATATTATTCAGTTCTGGGCCGGAGATTATCAGGCCATGCCTGAACGCCATGAACTGGATCGTAACAAGAAATATATGTCGGTTATCCCCGCAGAAGATGTGATTGCCGCCACGGAAAAAATGTTGCCGCAGATTGCGCAACCTGGTGAAATGGAAGCGCCGGTATGATTATCGCTTTTTGCTTATACAAGTTTTTTCCGTTTGGCGGATTACAGCGAGATTTTTTACGTATTGCACAGACCGTAGCCGCGCGCGGTCATCAGGTTCGGGTTTATACCCAGTCATGGGAGGGGGAACATCCTGCGGAATTTGAGATTGTTCAGGTACCCGTAAAATCGCGCACCAACCACGGACGGAATGCCGAATATCATGCCTGGGTGCAGGCGCATTTGCGTGAGCATCCTGTTGATCGGGTTGTTGGTTTTAACAAAATGCCCGGTCTGGATGTCTATTTTGCCGCCGATGTATGTTATGCCGAAAAGGTCGCACGGGAAAAAGGCTTTTTCTATCGTCTGACGTCGCGTTACCGGCATTATGCAGCATTCGAACGCGCCACATTTGAACAGGGCAAAGCCACGCAGCTTATGATGCTGACTGAAAAACAGATTGCTGATTTTCAGAAGCATTACCAGACCGAAGCGGAACGTTTTCATATACTTCCACCGGGAATTTATCCCGACAGAAAATATAGCGCGCAAATCCCCGACGCCCGGGAGATATATCGCCAGAAGAACGGCATCACCGGGCAGCAAAATTTATTGTTGCAGGTCGGTTCTGATTTTACGCGTAAAGGCGTGGACCGTTCGATTATCGCGCTGGCCTCACTGCCTGAGGCGCTGAGGCACAACACGCTGCTGTATATTGTCGGGCAGGATAAACCGCGAAAATTCGAAGCGCTGGCGGAAAAGCTCGGCGTACGAAGCAATGTTCATTTCTTTTCCGGTCGCAATGACGTCGCGGAACTGATGGCTGCCGCAGATTTATTGCTGCATCCTGCTTATCAGGAAGCCGCGGGTATCGTTTTGCTTGAAGCGATTGCCGCCGGATTGCCCGTACTGACTTCGGCGGTATGCGGTTTTGCGCACTATATTGTGGATGCGAACTGCGGCGTCGCCATTGAAGAACCCTGGAAACAGGAAGCGCTGAACGACATTTTACGTAAAGCGTTGACCCAGCCGTCGCTGCGCGCGGCATGGGCAGAGAACGCGCGCCATTACGCGGATACGCAGGATTTGTACAGCCTGCCGGAAAAGGCGGCGGACATCATTACAGGTGGTCTGGATGGTTGAGCTGAAAGAGCCATTAGCGACGTTATGGCGTGGGAAAGATCCCTTTGAGGAAGTCAAAGCCCTGCAGGGTGAAGTTTTCCGGGAGCTGGAAACTCGCCGGACGCTGCGTTTCGAACTGGCGGGGAAAAGCTATTTTCTTAAATGGCATCGCGGCACCTCCCTGAAAGAGATCGTCAAAAATTTACTCTCTCTGCGAATGCCCGTCCTGGGGGCTGACAGGGAGTGGAACGCCATCTATCGGCTTCGCGACTTAGGCGTGGATACTATGCATGGCGTGGGCTTTGGTGAGAAAGGCCTCAATCCGCTGACGAAAACCTCGTTTATTATCACTGAAGATCTTACGCCAACGATCAGCCTGGAAGATTATTGCGCGGACTGGGCGACAAATCCGCCAGCGATACATGTTAAGCGGATGCTTATTGATCGTGTGGCTACCATGGTGCGTAAAATGCACGCGGGCGGTATAAATCATCGTGACTGCTATATTTGCCACTTCCTGCTGCATTTACCCTTCTCAGGGTGCGAAAATGAACTGAAAATCTCGGTTATTGATTTGCATCGGGCGCAAATCCGCAGCAGGGTCCCGCGCCGCTGGCGTGACAAGGATCTGATCGGCTTGTATTTCTCGTCCCTAAATATTGGCTTGACGCAGCGGGATATCTGGCGGTTTTTGCAGGTATACTTTGAGGCGCCGTTAAGAGCGATTGTACGGGATGAAACCAAATTATTAAGTGCAGCTAAAATTAAAGCAAAAAAAATAAAAGAAAGAACAACAAGAAAAGGGCTGTGATTTTTATGAAATTGATGAGAATAGTTAACAGCAAATGAAAATATATTTTATAAACTGGAAAGCTGATTATGAGACTCACATGATTAGCTATTTACATAAACATTACCCGGTCACAAATATAGATGTCCCATCACGATATGTCTGGTGGGGTAAGAAGTTAACAAAGATTGGTATTCAACCTGATTGGCTTGGTAAGAAATTTATTAATAAAACCATTGCAGATTTAAAGCCAACGGATGTCGCTGTCTTTAATGATAGCGTGATAAATAAAGGCCTGACTCCTTACATTATTAAAAATTTGAATTGTAGAAAGGTATTGTTATTGAGGAACACGGTAAGCATTCCTTTTTTGAAGGAGTGGAGTCATATTTTTGATGTTATTTATGATTTTGAAAATCGCGGTCACTTTAATGACAAATTAAAATATATAGGCCAATTCTTTCCTGTTGGTTTGAAAGAAATTGATAAATTTGTTTTGGCGAATAAAAAAACAAAAAAACCTGTATGCTTTTTTTTAGGTAGAGATAAAAAAAGGCTACCGGAAATAATTAAATTGGCAGACAAACTTGCATCCTTAAATTTGCAATTAGACTTTAATGTGGTTAAAGACTATGAAACAAAAGATGACTCTGAATTTCTGATCGACGAGCCATTATCTTATAAAGAAAATTTAGCGCGTGCACTTGCTTCAGATATTATTGTGGATATTACTCAGCAAAACCAGTCGGGTTGGACACTTCGGATTCTTGAAGCATTATATTTTAATAAAAAAATAATTACAAATAATCTCAGTGTGCTGGATTCAGAGGTATTTTCAAGAGATAGATTTTTTGTTACTGGGTATCACTCATGGAGTGATTTTGAATGGTTTTTACACTCATCGATTGCACCGTTGTCACCAGAAGTCCTCTATTCTTATAGCCCTGACCGTATGATTGAAAAAGTTATTGAAGACTTCCAAGCGTTATAATTAATCACATTCAATAGTGACAGTTAATCTGGAAATTTATGAGAATAGCATTTATTGGTGAGGCTGTTTCAGGTTTTGGTGGCATGGAAACAGTTATCCGGGATGTCATTAACCACTTACAAGAAAAACCCTTCGGGCATATGTGTGACATGTTTTTCTTTTGTCGAAATGACAAAATGGATAAAGCATGGTTGAATAATATCAACTTTTCATGCTCTTTCTCAAACACCCGACTCGGTTTTTTGCGTCGCGCAAAGCATATTAATGCATTTAGCCAGTGGCTAAAAGAAACACGGCCTGATGTTGTAATTTGTATTGATGTGTTATCTTGTCTTTTTGCCAGTAAAGCGCGAAAAAAATCGGGTGTGGATTTCACCCTCTTTTCCTGGCCACATTTTTCGCTTGATCATAAAAAACATGCTGAATGTGTGACCTGTGCAGACTACCATCTGGCAATCAGCAGTGGTATTAAACAACAGATTATGGCGCGTGGTGTTCCTGAATCAGCAATAAGCGTAATTTATAATCCTGTGAAGCCTAAGTCAGCTATTATTCCTGCGCCGGAAAAGAACGAACCTGCCAGCTTTATCTATGTTGGGCGTATGAAGTTTGAAGGTCAGAAGCGGGTGAAAGATTTGCTGGAAGGGCTGTCTCAGGTTGAGGGGCAGTGGCATTTACATATGATTGGCGATGGCTCTGATTTTGAGAAATGCAAAGCCTATGGCAGAGAATTAAAGATTGATGAGCATATCACCTGGTACGGCTGGCAGGAAAAACCGTGGGAAGTTGTACAGCAAGAAATTAAAAAGGTTAGCGCTTTATTGCTGACATCCTCTTTTGAGGGATTTCCAATGACGCTGCTTGAAGCGATGTCATATGGCATTCCTTGTATTAGTTCAAATTGTACTTCTGGTCCTGAAGACATAATACAATCTAACGTTAATGGACATATGTATCAACCGGGTAATGTTGAAGAGTTTGTACGATTAGTTAACCAATATATTTCTGGTGATATTATTTTATCTCATGACCGTATTCCATCGACCATTCGGGAATTTTATAGTTCAACCTATTTTGAACGATTAAATAAGATTGTTTTTTCTGCCGTTTCCCGGAGTAAATAATGCAGCAAGTCTACTTTAAAGAGACAGAATTTCTTACCTCGACTATTGATTTCAATCATCAGGATACGGCAGAAAAAGTTGTTCTGGATATAGCCTATGGGGTTGATCAAAATTTTCTGTTCGGTTGTGGTATATCGATTGCCTCTGTTTTAAAAAATAATACAGATAAGACTCTACATTTTCATGTTTTTATTGATGCTTTCAATGAAACCGATCGGCGAATGTTTGATAAACTCGCTGCGCAGTATAAAACACACATAACAATATATCTGATTAATTGTGAACATTTGCGTAGCTTACCGAGCACTAAAAACTGGACCTATGCCATTTATTTCCGATTTGCTATAGCCGATTATTTTATTGGTAAGACGAATAAACTTCTTTATCTGGATGCTGACATTATTTGCCAGGGGGGCATTGATGAATTAGTAAATTTCTCTTTCGCCAGTGATAAAATTGCTGCTGTGGTTACTGAAGGTAAAGCAGACTGGTGGGAAAAACGGGCGTTAAGTCTTGGAACCGAAGGAATCACGAAAGGTTATTTTAACTCCGGACTTATATTGATCAATCTCAATCAGTGGGCTATTGAGTGTATTTCTGCTCGTGCCATAAAAATGTTAAGCGACCCGGATATTGTCGGTAGAATAACCCATCCCGACCAGGATGTTCTTAATATCTTGCTTGCTGATAAATTACATTTTCTGGATATAAAATTTAATACACAGTTTAGTCTGAATTACCAATTAAAAGATAAATTTATAAATCCAGTCAATAACGATACTATATTAATTCATTATATTGGTCCAACAAAACCATGGCATAGTTGGGCAGGTGATTATTTGATATCAAAACCCTTTATCGATGCAAAGCAAGCATCGCCATGGAAAAACACGGCATTATTAAAACCTACAAACAGCAACCAGTTTAGGTATTGTGCTAAACATATGCTTAAAAATAAACGATATATAAAGGGAATGGTTGGCTATTTTTTATATTTTATGAAAAAAATCACAAATAGATAAAAACGGTTAAAAAGTGATAATAGAAGGATAGCCTTGTGGACGATTTTCCCGCAATTGATATTAGTGAATTTAAAGTTTTTGATTATAGCGTTTCTTCTAAAACTTCTACAGAAGTACTGAGTATTGCCTATGGCGTTGATACGAATTACCTCGATGGAGTAGGGGTTTCTATCACTTCAATTCTGATTAATAACCGGCATATCGATATTGATTTTTACATTATCGCTGATGGTTATAACGATACCTATTTACAAAAGATTCATGATCTTGCTGAAATGTATCGTATAAAAATTGTGCTTTATACTATAAATGTAGAAAAAATAGCTTGTTTACCGAGCACTCAGGTTTGGTCCAGGGCGATGTATTTTCGCCTGTTTGCGTTTAAATCACTGAGCACAAAATTGGATCGATTGCTTTATCTGGATGCCGATGTTGTATGCAAAGGTGATATCAGTAAGTTATTGACTGTCAATCTGGATAATGTGGTAGCAGCCGTTGTAAAAGACGTTGAGCCGATGCAGGAGAAAGCCGTTGTTCGTTTATCAGATCCGGAATTAAGAGGAAAGTATTTTAATTCTGGTGTTGTATACGCGAATTTACAGAAATGGGCTGAACACCAACTGACAGAGAAAGCGTTAGCTATATTATTGTGTAAAGACACTATATATAAGTATCCGGACCAGGACGTATTAAATGCTTTGCTGAAAGGCATGACGTTATTCCTGCCTGGAGAATATAACACAATCTATACTATAAAAAGCGAATTGCGTGACAGAACACACCAAAAATATAAGCGCATAATTTCAGAAGATACATTATTAATTCATTACACTGGCGCCACAAAACCCTGGCATAAATGGGCGGTATACCCTTCAGTTGAATACTATAGAAAAGCGGCGAAGTTATCACCGTGGAAGGATGAACCTGGGCGAGATGCTAAAACAATTATTGAATATAAGAAGCGCTATAAGCATCTGCTTGTGCAGAATCATTTCTTATCAGGTATCATCGCTGGAGTCTTATACCTGCGTCGAAAGTACTTTCATAAATAAATTTTTGGTCCGATCATGATAATAAAGAGTAAAATTAAAGATTTTGTTGTTTTTACAAATGAAAATAATTCAAAATATATTAACGTATTAAATGATTTTTTATCTTATGACATGAAGGTCATTAAGATTTTTCGATCAATTGATGATACTAAAGTATTCCTGATCGATACGGACTACGGTAAGTTAATTTTAAAAGTATTTTCGCCCAAAGTAAAAAAAACCGAAAGATTTTTTAAATCGTTAATCAAAGGTGATTATTACGAGCGTCTTTTTTCTCAAACAGAAAAGGTTCGCAGTGAAGGATTGCATTCTTTAAATGACTTCTATCTTCTTGCTGAAAGGAAAACCCTACGCTTTGTCCATACTTATATCATGATTATTGAGTACATTGACGGGGTTGAATTATCCGATATGGAAGATATTGATGATGAACTCCGTAATAAAATTAAAGAGTCGATAAAATCCCTGCATCAGCATGGAATGGTGTCCGGGGATCCGCATCGCGGTAACTTTATTATCGAAAATAATAAAGTCAGGATCATTGATCTATCAGGCAAACGGGCATCCGCGTCACGAAAAGCGAAAGATCGGGTTGATTTAGAGCGGCATTATAATATTCCTAATGATATTAAAGATTTTGGCTATTTGATGTTAATGTATCGTAAAAAGATCAGGGCGCTGATGAGACGGTTGAAGGGAAAACCGGTCAGGTAAGCATTCTTTTTTGTCCGATTCAGGTATATTTTTTTATTCACTATGTTGTTAAATTATAACAGATCTTACGTGGAGTCTTTTTCTCATTCACAGGTTCATCATGAAGAATATCGAATACATTGACAAAAAAGATGTTCAAAAGCTCATTGATAATAAAACATCTGATGATGTAATTATATTCCTTTCTGGCCCTACGTCTAAGAAAACCCCTTTGAGCCTGCTGCGAACGAAAGATGTCATTGCGGTTAATGGCTCGGCGCAATACCTGCTGAGCCATAATATCGTACCTTACATCTATGTGCTGACAGACGTCCGTTTCCTTCTCCAGCGGCGTGATGATTTTTATAAGTTCAGTCAGCGCAGCCGAGTTACGATTGTTAATATTGATGTTTACGAACAGGCCTCTGCGGAAGATAAGCTTTATATATTAAAAAATTGCCTGGTTCTACGTTCTTTTTACAGAAGAGAAAAAGGCGGCCTGTTTAAAAAAATAAAATTCAAATATCTGAAAAAGAGACATGAAGATTTATTGATCTCTATTCCTTTTTCTAAAAAAGGGCGATTGGTCGGTTTTAGTAAAGACATTAGTATTGGTTATTGTTCATGTCATACGATTGCTTATGCAGCCATTCAAATTGCTTATTCTTTGAAATATAAGCGAATAATTTGCTCCGGATTGGATTTAACCGGGAGTTGCTCGCGTTTTTATGATGAGGCAAACAATCCAATGCCATCTGAGCTTAGCCGGGATTTGCTGAAGATATTGCCCTTTTTCCGTTATATGAAAGAGCATGTAAAAGATATTAATATTTATAATTTATCGGATGATACTGCGGTACAATATGACATTATTCCATTTATTGATCCTTCTGAAATAGAAGAACCGGTCATTTATGGTAAAATTATTTAGTTCTTAATTGGTCATTAATTTGTGCCTGTATTTCCGCTAACGATTTTTCGTGTATCTCTGATATAACGTCCGGGTCTATTCTATCATGATCAATAAGATAATATTTACTGTTACGCCTATCTTTTCTATTCCCCCAAAAGGTGCCGCGGCAGTCGAGACATGGATTTATCAGGTTGCGAAGAGGACGACAATACCCACTACCATTGCCTGTATCCGTAATCCCGGATATCCGGAATATGCAAAGATTGATGATGGATGTGATATACACTATATCGGTTTTAGTCGCCTCTATAAAAGAATTTTCCAAAAATGGACGCGTATTGATCCATTGCCCTACTCGCAGCGAATATTGAATATAAAAAATAAAGTTGCTGGTTCGAATGATTCTGTGATTATTATTCATAACAGTATGAAGCTTTATCGACAGATCCGCCAACGAAGCCCAAATGCTAATCTGGTTATGCATATACACAATGCGTTTGAACCTGAGCAACTGGATCGAAATGCAAAGATCATCGTGCCAAGTCAGTTTCTGAAAGATTTTTATGAAAAGCGATTACCGGATGCCGAAGTTCGTATCGTGCCAAATGGATTTTGCTCTTCGACTTATGCAGAAAATAAAACAGATAACCTGCGGCAACAACTTGGTATAGATTCCGCTGATACTGTTTTGTTATTTGCAGGCCGAATTTCCCCCGATAAAGGATGTCTACCTTTACTGCAAGCTTTTGAAAAAATGCAGGAAAAACAAAAGAACCTTAAACTTGTTGTAGTCGGCGATCCTTATGCGAGCAAAAAAGGGGAAAAGGCCAGTTACCAAAAAGTCGTGCTTGAGACAGCTGAAAAAATAGGGCCGCGCTGTATTATGGTGGGTGGGCAGCCCCCTGAAAAAATGCATGAATACTACCGCTTAGCCGATCTTGTCGTTGTGCCTTCGCAGGTCGAAGAGGCTTTTTGTATGGTTGCTGTAGAAGCTATGGCTGCGGGTAAGCCTGTATTAGCCAGTAAAAAGGGCGGAATTTGTGAATTTGTCCTTGATGGTTCGACAGGTTACCATTTGGCAGAGCCTATTACTGTTGACAGCTTAATCGATGATATCGGCCGCGTGCTGGATGATGAAAAACGCGATGAAATAGCCGAAAATGCCAGACGCTATGTTTTTTCAAAGTACAGTTGGGAATCTGTTACTGAATCTTTTGAGAAACAAATATTTTCCTGGTTTGGCTCAGAATAAAAGTTCCTTATAAAAAAGCCCGCAGATAAGTAAGTTATCCGCGGGCTTTTTTATTATTTATTTCTTAACGCTAACAGAAAACCTGTTATTATGCCGAGTAAATCTGCATCGACCTGTTCAAAATTCCCGCGCAGGATATAGAATCCAATAAATGTCAGCAGTAATAATAACTGCCCATTGTATGGACTTATCTCCTTGTTCTTTAATGAACCACTTGCCGTTTCTTTGATAATTGCGCCGTAAACATACAGCAATCCAAGCAGGCCTGAAATACCCGCGGCGAACCAGATACACAGTATCAGGTTATGTGGACCAATTGATTGCTTGAAAGTCCATGACGGATAATCCTGAACGCGTTTATTATATACCTCATGATAGATATCATCGCCATATCCATAGCCTTTAAACGGATTTTCGGTGATGAGTATCCATGCAGTACCCTGCGTGCCGTTTGTATAACGATAAGAGCTATCCGTTTGTTGCAGTTTGAACAGAAGTCGTTCGTGGTCTGCATTATCAGTTTTTTGCGTCACAACAAAAAATGATGTGGCGGCAAACAGGATGGCGCCCAGGGTGAGGAGCTTCCACTGTCGATTACATATTGCCCAGAGAATGGCAACAATAAAAATTGCTAGCCATGCGCCACGCGATAAGGTTCCGAGAATTAAAAAAAGAAAAACAGCACTGAATACAAAGAATATTGCTTTATATGATTTCTTTTTAAATAACCATAAGTTCAGTAGCGCAGGGAATAAAAATACCATTGAGTCAGAAATGCTTCTGTGCTCAAAAGTGGTAAACGGCATTATACCTTTATTATAATCTTGCGCGTACAGAAATAGTTCGACAAGCGAGCGTAAACCTAAACTTGTGAGAAAAGAAAAGAGGATAAGTTTACCAACAGTTTGGCTATCCTCATCTTTTAATAATACAGGGATTAATAAAGTATAAAGTAAAAATCCTTTTAATACCGTATTATTAAACTCTTTAAAACTTATTCGCATATCCGGCGATATTAAAATAGCATAAATTAATATCAATGACAGCGCCAGGATGCTGTAAAACAGATGGTTATTAAAACGGCTGATGTATTTCTTAGGCGCACGCGAGAATTGATATATAACGGTTACAATCATCAGTGCAGAAATCAAATGTTTGTAACGTGTAATACCGTCAAGAAAGAAAGTAGCAATAAAAAGAAATACCAGTGCTCTGTTCCAGTAGGGCTTCCAGTTTTCTCTGTTATTTACATTTAATGATGTCGTTAACATCTTTTCTCCACAATATGGCGAAGCGAAATGGGTTTTTATGGATTAATTTTTTTGAATACATTAATCGCATCTAATTGAGCGAGATCCTTCTCCGGCGACCGACACGCCACCTGATTCTTCCCGTAACCACCAATTAACCCTGGATCCGTAGGGCCATATAACGTCAGGTTTGGTCGATCAAGCGCTGCCGTCAGATGGCTTAATCCCGTATCAACCGAAACCACAAATTTTGCGCCTGCCAGAACGTGCGCGACTTCCTCCAGGCTCATCTTCGGCAGCACTTCAACCTGCGGGAATCCCTCCGCTAATCTTTTTGCCCGCGCTTCTTCATGAGGCGCGCCCCACGGCAACTTAATTTTTATGTCGCTCTCTGCCAGTAAGCCAATCAGCGCTCGCCAGTTTGCTTCCGGCCAGTGTTTATCCTCGCGGGTTGTGGCATGCAAAAATACCGCGTAGGGTTGCGCATCAGCCTTGTCTGAGGTAAGAAAATGCTGCGCGATGGCATAATCGCCCTGAGCGTCAGGCTTTTGATATCCCAGGCTTTTAGCAAACAGTTCCCGGGTACGCTCAACGGCATGTTGCTGCCTGGCAATATGATGGCGGCGGTTGTAGAACAGGCTGGCCAGCGGCTCGCGTGCGCTTTGCCAGTCCATGCCATGCTTAACGCCATGCGCCAGACGCGTCACCAGCGCGGCGCTTTTCACCAGCCCCTGGGCATCAATGACGGCATCGTAACGTTCTGCCTGTACCGCTTCACGAAAGGCTTTGCGTTCCGCTTTAACCGCCGCGGAAAACCAGGCTTTACGCCAGCGACGAATCGCCACCGGAATAACCCGGTTGACTGCGGCATGCCACGAAGGGATTTGCGCAAACCCTTCTTCGACCACCCAGTCGAACTGAATGTCCGGTATGGCCTGCTGCGCATCGGTGAGCGCCGGAAGCGTATGCAATACGTCACCCATTGAGGATGTTTTGACGATCAGAACCCGCATTCGTCAGGCTTCCTCTTGTAATAACAGGCTGTTCAGCTCTTCCAGCACTCGCGCTGGCGTTATGTCGATCAGACTCTGGTGATAACCTTCCGCGGCATCGCCTTTACGTACTTTGTGATAGCCGGTGATCAGGCGAATCACGCGCGCTTTATGCGATAACGGCGGCGTGAAGTCGGGGCTGCTGGGGCCGTACAGCGCGACCAACGGACGGTCCAGCGCCGCGGCGACGTGCATCAGCCCGGAGTCATTGGTGACCACCGCTTTACAGGCGCCAATCAAAATAACCGCCTGATCCAGCTGCGTTTCTCCCGCCAGATTACGGCACCAGGCCTGCTGTTCCGGGCTTAACGCCGCCAGGATTTCATTGCCGGCTTCATGGTCTTTCGCCGATCCGAACAGCACAATCTGATAGCCTTCATCAATAAGCTGCTTCGCCAGTTCCGCGTAGTGATAGTGCGGCCAGCGCTTCGCGGGGCCAAACTCCGCGCCAGGGCAGAAGCCGATCAGCGGACGTTCATCGGAAAGGGAAAACTCACGGCAGGTGAGCGACTTCTCGCCGTCGCTCACCTGAAGCTGCGGCCATAGCAGCGGCTGTGGCAGATCTTTCGCCGAACGCATCACCCCTTTGTCATAGGCCAGCGCCACGTAGCGCTCCACCATCAAAGGCCAGGCCTGTTTATCCAGCATCCTTACGTCGTTCAGCAGACCATAGCGCATCTCGCCGCGCCAGCCGGTGCGCTGCGGAACACCCGCAAAAAAGGGGACAAGGGCGGATTTGAAAGAGTTGGGCAGCACCCAGGCGTGATCGTAACGCTTTTCACGCAGGCTATGGCCGAGCTTGCGGCGCAGGCCAATTTCCAGCGCCCCATGACCGAGAGGCATTGGAATCGCCTCGTTCACTTCCGGCATACGAGACAACAGTGGGCGGCACCAGGCGGGTGCCATCACGTCGATTATCGCCTGGGGATAGCGTGCCTTGAGCGTGCGATAGAGACTTTGCGACATCATCATGTCGCCCACCCAGGACGGGCCGATCACCAAAATTTTCATTCACTTCATCCTTCAAGCTGTCTCTGCGTTGGCTGCCTGCGTTCACTCCGGTCACTTACTTTAGTAAGCTCCCGGAGATTCACTTGGTTGCCGCCTTGATACCGCTCGAATGATTTTGTGAATTTGTATCGCTGTCGCGGTTCAGCCAGGCCATATACTCCGTTACGCCTTCGGCAACGGTCTTAAACGGCTTGTCGTAGCCCGCAGTGCGCAGATTCGTCAGATCCGCCTGAGTAAATGCCTGATAGCGGCCTTTCAGTTTTTCCGGGAACGGGATGTACTCAATCTCGCCTTTTTTATGGAAGGCCAGCGTCGCGTCAGCCACCGCCTGGAAGGATTCCGCGCGACCGGTGCCGAGGTTATAGATACCGGACACGCCGTTTTCCCAGAACCACAGATTTACATCAGCCACATCGCCCACGTAGACGAAGTCACGCTTAAAGTTTTCGCTGCCTTCAAACAGCTTCGGCGTTTCGCCGTTATTCAACTGGGTGTTGAGATGGAAAGCGACGCTCGCCATGCTGCCTTTATGCCCTTCACGCGGCCCGTAGACGTTGAAATAGCGGAAGCCCACGATCTGCGAATCGGCTTCCGGCAGAATCTGACGCACGTATTCGTCAAACAGAAACTTCGAGTAGCCGTAGACATTCAGCGGCTTCTCATATTCACGGGATTCAATAAAGTCGGAGGTGCGACCGCCGTAGGTGGCGGCGGAAGAGGCGTACAGGAACGGGATCTCGCGCTCCAGGCAATAGTGCAGCAGCTCTTTGGAGTACTGATAGTTGTTATCCATCATGTACTTGCCGTCCCACTCGGTGGTGGAGGAGCAAGCGCCTTCGTGGAAAATGGCTTCGATCTCGCCGAACTCTTCACCCGCCATAATCTGGATTAAGAAATCTTCTTTATCCATATAATCGGCAATGTTCAGATCCACCAGGTTAACAAACTTGGTGCCGTCTTTCAGGTTGTCCACCACCAGGATATCGGTGATGCCTTTATCATTCAGGGCCTTAACAATGTTGCTGCCGATAAAGCCCGCGCCGCCGGTAACGATGATCATAACTGTAACCTATGAATTATGGAGTCAGAGACAATCTCAGACACGAATATTTCTATCATATCATTACATAGCCCAGGCTTCAGCCATTCACCGACGGCTCGTGTGGGTACGCGTGATTTATCCTGCATTTTAAAGAAGAGATAATGCGTCATCTCGTATCAACGTCCAGGGTTAGGTAAGATGTGCTGAAATTTGCCCAGTCTGGAGAATCGCAATGCGTGGGGATTTTTACAAACAGTTAACTAACGATCTGGAAACCGCCCGGGCGGAAGGATTGTTTAAAGAAGAGCGCATTATCACGTCTGCTCAGCAGGCAGATATCACCGTGGCGGATGGAAGCCACGTCATCAACTTCTGCGCCAACAACTATCTCGGGCTGGCTAACCATCCGGAACTGATTGCGGCGGCGAAAGCGGGAATGGATTCGCACGGGTTTGGTATGGCTTCCGTACGCTTTATTTGTGGCACCCAGGACAGCCATAAACAGCTGGAGCAAAAGCTGGCTGCGTTCCTCGGTATGGAGGACGCAATCCTCTACTCCTCCTGCTTTGATGCCAACGGCGGCCTGTTCGAAACGCTGCTGGGCGCAGAAGATGCGATTATCTCCGATGCCCTGAACCACGCCTCCATTATCGACGGCGTGCGTTTGTGTAAAGCGAAGCGCTTCCGCTACGCCAACAACGATATGGTTGAACTGGAAGCGCGCCTGAAAGAAGCGCGCGAAGCGGGCGCTCGCCATGTGCTGATCGCCACCGACGGCGTGTTCTCGATGGATGGCGTCATCGCTAACCTGAAAGGCGTCTGCGATCTGGCCGATAAATATGACGCGCTGGTGATGGTCGATGATTCTCACGCGGTCGGCTTCGTGGGCGAGAACGGACGTGGCTCCCATGAATATTGCGAGGTAATGGGCCGCGTCGACATCATCACCGGGACGCTGGGCAAAGCGCTTGGCGGCGCATCCGGCGGTTATACCGCCGCGCGTAAAGAGGTGGTGGAATGGCTGCGTCAGCGTTCCCGCCCCTATCTGTTCTCCAACTCACTGGCGCCAGCCATTGTCGCCGCCTCCATCAAAGTGCTGGAGATGGTGGAATCCGGCGGCGAACTGCGCGACCGGCTATGGGCGAACGCTCGCCAGTTCCGCGAGCAGATGTCTGCGGCAGGCTTTACCCTCGCGGGCGCCGACCACGCGATTATCCCGGTTATGCTGGGTGACGCGGTTATCGCGCAGCAATTTGCCCGTGAACTGCAAAAAGAGGGCATCTACGTAACAGGGTTCTTCTATCCGGTAGTTCCGAAAGGTCAGGCGCGCATCCGTACCCAGATGTCCGCCGCCCATACGCCGGAGCAAATCACGCGCGCGGTTGAGGCGTTCACGCGCATTGGTAAACAACTGGGCGTTATTGCCTGAGGATCGAAGATGAAAGCGTTATCCAAACTGAAAGCGGAAGAGGGCATCTGGATGACCGACGTTCCTGAACCGGAAGTCGGCCACAACGATCTGCTGATTAAAATCCGTAAAACAGCCATCTGCGGCACTGACGTTCACATCTATAACTGGGATGAATGGTCGCAAAAAACCATCCCGGTTCCTATGGTTGTCGGTCACGAGTATGTCGGCGAAGTGGTCGGCATCGGCCAGGAAGTCAAAGGCTTCAAAATCGGCGATCGCGTCTCCGGCGAAGGCCACATCACCTGCGGTCACTGCCGTAACTGTCGCGCCGGTCGCACCCATCTGTGCCGCAACACGACCGGCGTGGGCGTTAACCGTCCGGGCTGCTTCGCTGAATATCTGGTCATCCCGGCGTTCAACGCGTTTAAAATTCCGGACAATATCTCCGACGATCTGGCCTCTATCTTTGACCCGTTCGGCAACGCGGTGCATACCGCCCTGTCGTTCGACCTGGTGGGGGAAGATGTACTGGTTTCCGGCGCAGGTCCTATCGGCATCATGGCGGCGGCGGTGGCGAAGCACGTCGGCGCGCGCAACGTGGTGATCACCGACGTGAACGAATACCGTCTGTCGCTGGCGCGTAAAATGGGCATCACCCGCGCGGTCAACGTGGCGCAGGAAAGCCTGACGGATGTGATGGCGGAACTGGGCATGAGTGAAGGATTCGACGTTGGTCTGGAGATGTCAGGTGCGCCGCCTGCGTTCCGCTCAATGCTGGATACCATGAACCACGGCGGTCGCATAGCCATGCTGGGAATTCCGCCGTCAGACATGTCTGTCGACTGGACGAAAGTGATCTTCAAAGGGCTGTTTATCAAAGGTATTTACGGTCGCGAGATGTTTGAAACCTGGTATAAGATGGCGGCGCTGATCCAGTCTGGTCTGGATCTGTCGCCGATTATCACTCATCGTTACTCTATTGATGATTTCCAGCAGGGCTTTGACGCTATGCGTTCTGGTCAGTCTGGAAAAGTGATCCTGAGCTGGGATTAATCGTAAAAGGCCGGTTTATCCGGCCTTATTTCTCAGCCAATTCTGGAAAGCTGTAAAGAAATGTCATTGACATAAATATTACGTAATTACGCTATCGTCTTATTTTTCTGTTCATCCCGACGCTTTACGCTGAATTCCCCGCCAGCTTTACCAACATTATTTAGCGGCCTTAATCGTTTCTTAACACAAAGGCTGTACAACTGCGGGTAACTTCAGAGGTAATCGGTAATTTATGATGAATAGTGAAAACAGACTCAGCGTCATTATCCCTCTTTATAATGCGGGTAATGATTTTAAAGCCTGCATGGAATCACTCATCGTGCAAACATGGACTGCCCTGGAAATAATTATTGTTAATGATGGTTCAACGGATATTTCTGTTGAAATAGCACAGCATTACGCCGAAAAGTATCCGCACATCCGCCTGCTGCATCAGGCAAACGCCGGCGCGTCGGTTGCCCGTAACCGCGGGATGGATGCCGCCACGGGTCGCTATATCGCCTTTGTCGACGCGGACGATCGCGTCTATCCGCAGATGTACGAAACGCTGATGAATATGGCGCTGACGGACAATCTTGACGTCGCCCAGTGTAATGCCGACTGGACTGAGCGTAAGTCCGGCGTCACCTGGCAGTCTATTCCTGGCGATCGCATTCGCTCAACGGGAGTATTAACAGGGCCAGACTGGTTGCGTATGGCGCTTGCTTCCCGCCGCTGGACGCACGTGGTATGGATGGGCGTCTATCGCCGTGAGGTTATTGAAAATAATAACCTTCGTTTTATTCCGGGATTACATCATCAGGATATCGTCTGGACCACCGAGTTTATGTTTAACGCTCAGCGCGCCCGTTATACTGAAGAGCCGTTATATCAATATTTCCTTCACGATTGCTCTGTCAGCCGCTTAAAAAGGCAGGGGAATAAGCATCTTCACTATCAGCGTCATTACATTAAAATCACCCGCTTATTAGAAAAGCTGAATCGTGATTATGCCGGACGAATTAAAATTTACCCTGAATTTCATCAACAGATTACCTGGGAAGCCTTACGGGTGTGCCATGCGGTGCGTAAAGAGCCGGATGTACTGACGCGTCATCGCATGATTGCCGAAATCTTCACTTCGGGCATGTATAAACGGATGATGATGAACGTGCGCGGCGCGAAGGCTGCCTACCAGGCGCTGTTATGGTCAACGAGACTCTATCGGTGGCGTGATAAAACACGCTCGCATCACCGCATTGCCCGCAAAGCGCTTAATCTGGGTTAACGCTGCGTTTTCCCCAGCCCTGCCACTGATGCTGATACCAGTTTACCAGCGTGCTCTGGCTGATGCCTTCGCTTAAGACGTTAAAGAAGCGGCGGGGGGTAACCGGTTCTGGCGGTTTTTTAGCTTTACACAATTTCACGCCGCGGAACGGATTACGCGGCGCCTCGTTGTTTTTCGGCGGCGGCAGATTCGGCGTGGAGGTATCCACCTGCGGTTCGTTGAGCAGGCTGCTCGGACGCACCAGGGTAATATCGGCTGGCAGGTTATACACCATCTGCTGCAACACGCGCACCGTTGACGGATGCGGATGGCCAATCGCAATGGCGGACCCATTGCTACGGGCAAGTTCTATGGCGCGGTTAAACTGACGGCGAATGTCCGCTTCGTTCTGCGTGTCGTCGAGGAACACTTTGCGTTTAATCACCTTCACGCCGGTGCCCGACGCCGCGCGCATGGCCTGGCTGTTGCCGATGGTCATGCTGTCGAGAAAATAGAGTTCGTAGCGCTCCAGCGCCTGCATCACTTTCTGCATACCAAACAGGCTGGAAGTCATTGCGCTGCCCATATGGTTATTAAGCCCGACGGCGTAGGGAACTTTGCTGACCGCTTCGCGAATAATTCTTTCGATTTCATCACTGCTCATCTCCGGGCGCAGCGTGTCTTTTTCCAGTGGCTGTTTACTGAGCGGGGCCATTGGCAGGTGAATTAACACCTCATGTCCGCTGCTGTGCGCTTTGGCGGCCATTTCGCGGGCGTGGGGCGCATTCGGCAGCACCGCAACGGAGATAGCGTCCGGCATCGCCAGCACCTGATTTTCGTAATGCGGACGATAGCCAAAATCGTCGATCACGATGGCGAGCTTGCCGGCAAAAACAGGGGAAACGAAGGCCAGCAGGCTGGCGAGTGAAAGAACGGTACGACGAAAGTGAGGCAAAACTTATCTTCCCAACCACGGCTGTGGATTGACGGCCTGACCCTGGCGACGAATTTCGAAATAGAGCGACGGTCGGCCCTGACCTCCGCTACTGCCAACCAGCGCAATAGGTTGACCGGCGCGAACCTGCGTCCCCACGCTGACCAGCGCGCTCTGGTTATAGCCGTAAAGACTCATGTCTCCCTTGCCGTGCTCAACGACGACGACCAGCCCGTAGCCCTGCAGCCAGTCCGCCAGAATGACGCGGCCATCGGCAATGGCTTTGACTTCCGTGCCTTCAGACGCACCGATAACCATCCCTTTCCAACGTAGCTCACCTTGCAGCTGTTCGCCATAACGATGCAGCGTAGGCCCACGAACCGGCCAGTAGGCCTGACCGCGCGGCGAACCCAGGCCGCCGGTACGCGACATCAGTGATTTCTCGCTTTCTGTAGGTTTATAGGTGGTGCCTTTGCGGGTAGCCTCTTTCTGCCGGTTGCGCACCGCTTCCGCCTCGCGCGCTTCACGCTCCGCACGTGCTCTGGCCGCTGCTTCCGCGCGCGCAATGCTGCTGCGCAGACGGGATTCGTTCGCCCGCAGTTCGCTCAGCTGCTGCTGGCCCTGCTGGATGGAAGACTCCAGTCCGGCGAGGGTTTTCTTTCGTTCGTTACGCGCCTGCTCCAGCTTCGCCTGCTGGGCGCGCTGTTCATACAACAGCGTCTGCTGCTGGCTCTGCTTCTCTTCCAGTTCGGCACGCTGCGCAGCGACCTGCTCGCGGGTTTCCTTCAGTTCGGTGATGGTTTCCTGCCGCGCCTGGTTCAGATAGCCGAAATAGGCCTGCAAACGCTGGCCGCGCTGGCTCTCTTCACCGCTTAAAATGAGCTGGATACCGGTATGCTCGCCCTGACGAAACGCCGCATCCAGCTGCGCGGCGAGGCTGCGCTCCTGGCTGGCCTTTTGCTGTTCCAGCTTCGCGATAGAGGCGTTCATCTCATCAATCTGCTTGTTAAGCTGAACGAGGGTGTTTTGCGTTTCGCGCAGTTTACGCGCGGCGGCGGAGATTGCCTCTTCCTGCGCCTTCAGTTGCGCAAGCAGGCTGGAACGCTGCTGCTGCTGCTGACGCACAGCGCGTTCTTTGGCGGCGATATCCGCCTGAATGGATTTAAGCTGATCGCGGTCATCCGCGTGGGCGGAAAAGGCGCACAACAATACGCCAGCGCTCACCACGCTGGCGTAAATCAGGGGCCTGACTGAAAACCGCTGTGGTTTCATCACCCCTGTTTTGGTATTCATCGCCTTTCCCCTCATGGGGAGGGATTATTCCACGATGAACAGCGGCTTACCAGTCATCTCTTGCGGGATTTCCATCCCCATCAGCGTCAGCATGGTCGGCGCGATATCGGAAAGCTTGCCGCCTTCCTCCGCTTTGACGTTTTTGTCGCCGACATAAATCAGCGGCACCGGCAGGTTGGTATGCGCGGTATGCGCCTGACCGGTCGCCGGATCGCGCATCTGCTCGGCGTTACCGTGGTCCGCGGTGATCAGCAGCTGGCCGCCAACGGATTCAACCGCTTTCGTCACCTGCGCGATGCAGTGATCCAGCGCTTCAACCGCTTTCACCGCCGCTTCCATCACCCCGGTATGACCGACCATATCACCGTTCGGGTAGTTACAGATGATGGCGTCGTACTTGCCGCTTTCGATTGCCGCCACCAGTTTTTCCGTCAGTTCGGCAGAGCTCATTTCCGGTTGCAGATCGTAGGTCGCCACTTTCGGCGAGTTGATCAGAATACGCTCTTCGCCGGTAAACGGTTCTTCGACGCCGCCGTTGAAGAAGAAGGTCACGTGCGCATATTTTTCCGTTTCGGAGATGCGCAGCTGGGTTTTGTCGTTCTTCGCCATCCACTCGCCGAAGGTGTTCGCCAGCGAGGCAGGCGGGTAAGCCACCGCCGTTTTGATGTCCGCCGCGTATTCGGTCAGCATCACGAAGTTCAGGTTCACCACTTTCTTACGCGCGAAGCCGTCGAAGTCAGCGTTGACGAATGCGCGGGTGATTTCGCGCGCGCGGTCAGCACGGAAGTTCATGAAAATCAGCGTGTCGCCGTCTTCCATCGCGGCGTCAGCCTGGCCTTCAGCGCGAATCACGGTTGCTTTGACGAATTCATCGTTTTCGTCGCGGGCGTAAGCCGCCTGCAGACCTTCAACCGCGCTCGCGTACTGGAATTCGCCTTTCGCCAGCGTCATCAGGTCATAGGCCTGCTCAACGCGGTCCCAGCGGTTGTCGCGGTCCATCGCATAATAACGACCGACGATAGATGCGACGCGGCCTTTGCCCAGCGCGGCAAATTTGTCTTCAAAGGCTTTCAGTGAGGATTCCGCGCTGCGTGGCGGGGTATCGCGACCGTCGAGGAAGGCGTGCAGATAGATTTTTTCCGCGCCGCGCTCAGCGGCCAGTTCCACCATCGCCATGATGTGATCTTCATGACTGTGGACGCCGCCTGCGGAGAGCAGACCCATGATGTGGACGGCTTTACCCGCGTTCTTCGCCTGGTCTACCGCGGCGGTCAGCGTCGGGTTGGCAAAGAAAGCGCGTTCTTTAATTTCTACGTCGAGGCGCGTCAGATCCTGATACACGATACGGCCTGCGCCGAGGTTGACGTGACCCACTTCTGAGTTGCCCATCTGGCGGTCAGGCAGACCCACTTCCAGGCCGGAAGCGTCAATCAGGGTATGCGGACGTTTTGCCCACAGCGCATCCATTACCGGGGTTTTGGCAGTAAAAATGGCGTTGTCCTGGCTGTCTTCACGGTAGCCATAACCATCGAGAATCACCAGTACCATAGGTTTTTTAGAAACCGACATTGCGAAACCTCATACTCAAGAGACAAAAATTTTGCGTAATTTTACTACAGCTGAATCGATAAAATAGCCTCAGAAGATCAAAGAAAGGAGCCGGGTGGTTTATGGATGCGGCGGTTTTGCGCTATTTTTTCCGTAGTGCTCCGCAAAAATGCAATCCAGTGCACGCGCTGGCTGTATTTGCGCCATCGCACAGGTATACTCCTTCCCTGGTTTTTTAATCACTGAGTCGGGAGTTGTTACCCCCCATGCAAGAAATTATGCAATTTGTTGGTCGCCATCCCATACTGAGTATCGCCTGGATTGCGTTACTGGTGGCGGTTTTGTTCACTACGTTTAAGGGCCTGACGTCGAAAGTGAAGGTCATTACGCGCGGCGAAGCAACGCGTCTTATCAATAAGGAAGATGCGATTGTTGTCGATTTACGCCAGCGTGACGATTTCCGCAAAGGGCATATCGCCGGCGCCGTAAACCTGCTGCCGGGCGAAATCAAAGCCAATAACGTGGGCGAGCTGGAAAAGCACAAAGACAAACCGATCATTGTGGTCGACGCTTCGGGTATGCAGTGCCAGGAGGCGGCGAATGCGCTGATCAAGGCGGGCTTTGAAAAAGTCTCCGTACTGAAAGAAGGCGTTGCCGGCTGGAGCGGTGAGAATCTGCCGCTGGTTCGCGGCAAATAATTTACCCGCTGTCACGAAATCCGTAGGGTAAAAAACACTGGAGAGAAGTATGGCCAACATCGAGATCTACACCAAAGCAACCTGCCCGTTTTGCCATCGCGCGAAAGCGCTGTTGAACAGTAAGGGCGTGAGTTTCCAGGAGCTTCCGATCGACGGCGACGCCGTAAAGCGTGAAGAGATGATCAAGCGCAGTGGCCGTACAACGGTTCCGCAGATTTTTATTGATGCACAGCACATTGGCGGCTGTGACGACTTGTATGCGTTGGATGCGCGTGGTGGACTTGATCCCCTGCTGAGCTAACAACAACACAGATTTTGCGCCTGCCTCATTAGACGTAACGCCGCCGATCCGAACAACGACGGCGCGCGGCGGAATGAGGCAGGCTCTCAGGCTGTATTTAAGGACAACACTAAAAGGGTTTTCTACACATGTCAGAACAAAATAACACCGAAATGGCTTTCCAGATCCAACGTATCTACACCAAGGATATCTCCTTCGAAGCGCCGAACGCGCCGCATGTTTTCCAGAAAGACTGGCAGCCAGAGGTTAAACTTGATCTGGATACGGCATCTACCCAACTGGCGGATGACGTATACGAAGTGGTACTGCGTGTCACCGTAACCGCCTCTCTCGGTGAAGAAACGGCGTTCCTGTGCGAAGTTCAGCAGGGCGGTATTTTCTCCATCAGCGGCATTGAAGGCACCCAGATGGCGCATTGCCTGGGCGCATACTGCCCGAACATTCTGTTCCCGTATGCCCGCGAATGCATCACCAGCCTGGTTTCCCGCGGTACGTTCCCGCAACTGAACCTTGCGCCGGTTAACTTTGATGCGCTGTTCATGAACTACTTACAGCAGCAGGCTGGCGAAGGTACTGAAGAACATCAGGATGCCTGATGAACCAACGTAATGCTTCAATGACTGTGATCGGTGCCGGCTCGTACGGCACTGCTCTTGCCATCACCCTGGCGAGAAACGGCCACCAGGTTGTCCTGTGGGGCCACGATCCGCAACATATTGCGACCCTTGAGCACGATCGCTGCAATGTCGCGTTCCTTCCCGATGTGCCTTTTCCCGATACGCTTCATCCTGAAAGCGATTTAGCCACCGCGCTGGCGGCCAGCCGCGATATTCTGGTGGTCGTGCCGAGCCACGTTTTTGGTGAAGTGCTGCGGCAGATTAAACCGCTGATGCGTTCCGACGCGCGGCTGGTATGGGCGACTAAAGGGCTGGAAGCCGAGACGGGGCGTCTGTTACAGGATGTCGCCCGCGAGGCGCTTGGCGATCAAATTCCGCTGGCGGTGATCTCCGGTCCGACGTTTGCCAAAGAGCTGGCTGCGGGGTTACCGACGGCGATATCTCTGGCCTCCACCGACGACACCTTTGCCGACGACCTTCAGCAACTGCTGCACTGCGGCAAAAGCTTCCGCGTCTACAGCAACCCGGACTTCATTGGCGTGCAGCTTGGCGGCGCGGTGAAGAACGTGATTGCGATTGGCGCAGGCATGTCCGACGGCATTGGTTTTGGCGCTAACGCCCGTACCGCGCTTATCACACGAGGACTGGCGGAAATGTCGCGTCTTGGCGCGGCGCTGGGCGCCGATCCGGCCACCTTTATGGGGATGGCGGGGCTTGGCGATCTGGTGCTGACCTGTACCGACAACCAGTCGCGTAACCGTCGCTTTGGCATGATGCTCGGCCAGGGCATGGACGTTCAGGGCGCGCAGGACAAGATTGGCCAGGTGGTTGAAGGCTACCGCAATACCAAAGAAGTTCGCGAGCTGGCGCACCGTTTTGGTGTTGAAATGCCAATAACCGAGGAAATTTATCAAGTATTATATTGCGGAAAAAACGCGCGCGAGGCAGCATTGACCTTATTAGGTCGTGCGCGCAAGGATGAGCGTAACAGCCATTAGTCGCAAGGAAACGTTTTAACCAATGACCCGGCCCGCGAAGAACGGGCCGGTCGTGAGCCTCATTAGCTGGAGTCCGCAATGCCGTGTGAAGAACTGGATATCGTCTGGAACAATATTAAAGCCGAAGCCCGTGCCCTGGCCGACTGTGAGCCAATGCTGGCCAGTTTTTATCACGCGACGCTACTCAAACATGAAAATCTCGGCAGCGCGCTGAGCTATATGCTGGCGAACAAGCTGGCCTCGCCGATTATGCCGGCGATTGCCATCCGCGAAGTGGTGGAAGAAGCCTACGCCGCCGACCCGGAAATGATTGCCTCGGCAGCCTGCGATATTCAGGCGGTGCGCACCCGCGACCCGGCCGTCGATAAATATTCCACCCCGCTTTTATACCTGAAGGGTTTTCATGCCCTGCAGGCCTACCGCATCGGCCATTGGTTGTGGAAAGAAGGCCGCCGCGCGCTGGCTATTTTCCTGCAAAACCAGGTTTCCGTGACCTTCCAGGTCGATATTCATCCGGCGGCAAAAATTGGCCGTGGGATCATGCTCGATCACGCCACCGGCATCGTGGTGGGTGAAACGGCGGTGATTGAAGATGATGTCTCTATTTTGCAGTCGGTCACGCTTGGCGGGACCGGTAAAACCAGCGGCGATCGCCACCCGAAGATTCGCGAAGGGGTGATGATCGGCGCCGGGGCGAAGATCCTCGGGAATATCGAAGTGGGGCGCGGGGCGAAAATCGGCGCGGGCTCCGTGGTGTTACAGCCCGTTCCGCCGCATACCACCGCCGCGGGCGTTCCGGCGCGCATCGTCGGCAAGCCGGACAGCGATAAGCCGTCGATGGATATGGATCAGCATTTTAACGGGATACATCATACGTTCGAATACGGCGACGGAATCTGATTTCGGGCTATCTGGCTTACCGTATTAATAAAAAGCGCTGTTCCGATGGAGTGCAATCCCGGAACAGCGGGGCGAAGCGTTCGCAATAAGGTTAATCAGGCTGCGGACGGAATCAGCGTAATACGATCCAACGGACCGACGATAAACAGATAAGCAATAAGGCCAATGAGGCCCATTGAACCGACGTATAAGATGGCGAAGTCGAACGACTGGGTATTGGCGAGAATCACCCCGATGACCAGCGGCGTAACGATGCTTGCCATATTGCCGCACATGTTAAATACGCCGCCGGCAATACCTAAAACCTCCTTCGGTGAGGTGTCGCTGAGTACGCACCAGCCCAGGTTACCAAACCCTTTAGCAAAAAAAGCCAGGCTCATCGCGGCAATGACCACGAACTCTGAAGTGGTGTAGTTGGCGATCACAATCACACAAGAGAGCAGCATGCCGCAGATGACGGGCAGCTTACGCGCGATGGTAAGACTATAGCCGCGTTTGAGCAGCCAGTCAGAAAAAACGCCGCCGAGCAGGCCGCCAATAAAACCCGCGATGGCAGGAATGCTGGCCACAAAACCGACTTTCAGAATCGACATGCCTTTTGCCTGATACAGGTAAGTCGGGAACCAGGTCAGAAAGAACCAGGTGATCGAGGTGACGCAGAATTGACCGATGTAAACGCCGATCATCATCCGGTTAACACAGACCGTTTTAATCTGCGCGAAGGTTATTTTCTGCGCCTCCTTTTTACTGCCCAGCGCGGGTTCGCCGCCGCCATGACGAATATAGTCAATCTCCTCCTGATTCACTTTCGGATGGCGCAACGGATCTTTGACTTTAATTAACCAGAAAATACCGAGAATCACGCCAATAGCGCCGATGTAATAAAAGACATAATGCCAGCTTAAATTATGCAAAATAATGGTCATCAGCGGGGTGATCACTCCCAGCGAGATATATTGCGCGGCCTGATAAACTGAGGTGACGAAACCACGTTCATTATTGGGAAACCACTGCACGCTTAAGCGGCTATTTGCCGGAAAGGCAGGCGCCTCAATCGCCCCCATTATCAGGCGCAGAATAACCAACACTATTAAGGGGCTGGCATACAGATAGATGGTCCCCTGAAACATGGTTACCAGCGACCAGCCAATCAATGCGCAACCGTAAACCAGGCGTGACCCATAACGATCTAATAGCCAACCGCCGGGCAATTGCATAATGACATAGGCAATACCAAACGCGGAGAAAGCCAGGCCCATGGATTCTGGATCAAAACCTAATTCTTTGCTCATTATTGGGGCAACAACGGATAATGTTGCGCGGTCTGCATAATTAAATACGGTAGCAAGAAATAAAAATATAAGAATAGTGTGACGCACTTTTGTGCGCTTTATTATTGTGTTCATAATCTACTCCTCAGATAAGGGCAGAATGGATTCTGTAAGGTAAGAGGGGCGGGAATAATTCCCGCCTGACCGTTAAGGGCGTTTACCGAACTCACTTGTTAATTGCGTCCAGCGGCGCGCCTGCTCGCTGAGCGTAAAGCCCAGACCATGACGATCGGAAATCCACATACGGCCATCGCGCAGCTCAAGTTGCTCGTTGAACAATGGGTTCAGCCACTCGAAATGCTCCAGCCACGGCTCCAGCGGGTAAGCTGCGGAAAGGTGCAGGTGCACTTCCATTGCAAAGTGCGGCGCCAGTTTACGGCCGTGCTTCGCCGCCAGTTCCATAATCTTCAGGAACGGAGAGATACCGCCGACGCGCGGTGCATCCGGCTGGACGAAATCGCTGGCATTGCCCAGAATCAGCTGCTCATGTTCGCGGAAACTGGTCAGCATCTCCCCGGTGGCGACGGGCGTATCCAGGGCGGCAGCAAGCCGGGCGTGTCCTTCGATATCGTAGGCGTCCAGCGGTTCCTCAATCCAGATGAGATTGAACTGCTCCATTTTGCGCCCCATGCGGATAGCCGTTTCGCGATCCCACTGCTGGTTAGCGTCAACCATTAACGGAAAATCATCCCCCAGCGCTTTACGCACTGCGGTTAAACGGCGAATATCCTCGGCGCAATCAGGTTGTCCGACTTTCAGCTTAATACCGCCAATGCCATTTTCGCGGGAAATCATGACGTTTTTCAGCACCTGATCGAGCGGTGTATGCAGGAAGCCGCCTGAGGTGTTGTAACACTGAACGGAGTCACGGTGTGCGCCTAACAGTTTTGCCAGCGGCAGGCCGGCGCGCTTAGCCTTCATATCCCACAAAGCGATATCGATAGGGGAGATAGCCTGTACCGCCATCCCGCTGCGCCCCACGGAGGCGCCGGCCCACAGCAGTTTGGTGTAGATTTTGTCGATATCATTGGGATCTTCGCCCAGCAGATTATCGGCTATCTCTTTGGCATGAGCATAAATTCCCTGGCCGCCAGCGCGTTTGGAATAGCTGAAACCCACGCCCTCAAAGCCGTCGCGGCTGCGGATTTCAGCAATGATGATCGCTACTTCGGTCAAGGGTTTTTGCCGGCCGGTCAGCACCTTCGCGTCACTGACAGGGGTTGCCAGCGGCAGAAATGCCAGTGACAGCTTCACCCATTCGATCCGATCGCCGCTTTCAGCCGCGGTTCTGGTATTTGCCGCTTTGGCATAGGTTACGGCGTCGGAATTCGCGCTTAAAGTCATGTTACTCTCCTGGTTGCCTGAATTATGTTTGCGCTAACATTTCTATTCCTCAGCGATTCCGGAATCCAGAGAGTTGATGTTAATTTGAACATTTGATCACATATGCCGTTAAAAAAGCGCTATTTCCTGCAAAATTGATCACAATCCAAAACTTTCTGGGAAAATGCACAATAATAAATGATTGCGTTATCATTTTGCTGTCGACAGATATCAGTAAACTGCTGTATTTACGGCATATCTCCAGGGGAAGCTGGCAATAGCCACAGGCATGATGAATAATGTGCCGATAAATCAGCCAATTTTGCAGGGGCATCCGCAGTGAAGAGAACCAAACCACCTCGTGCGCCGACGCTGGAAGATGTAGCTCGTAGCGCTGGACTGTCTTCAATGACGGTCAGCCGGGTGCTGAATTCGCCGCAGCTGGTTCGTCCCAAAACGGTTGAGAAAGTTATGCAGGCGGTTCGCGCTACGGGCTACATTCCCAACGCGCTGGCGGGAGGACTGGCGTCGCGAAGGAGTAAATTAATTGCTGTCGTAGTGCCGCAGATTAACAACAATATGTTTGTCGATACCATCCAGTCGTTGAGCGATGAACTGGCCCGACGCGGGTATCACATATTGCTGTGCGTTGCGGGATATACGGAACAAACGGAAGCGGAGCTGGTGGCGACTCTGCTTTCCCGTCGTCCCGATGGCGTGGTACTCACCGGGATCTATCACACGACGGAACTGAAGAAAGTGATCCTGAACGCGGCTGTTCCGGTGGTGGAAATTTGGGACTTAACGCCCACGCCGCTCGATATGCTGGTCGGTTTTTCCCATGAAAAAGTCGGGCAGGCGACGGGGGAATATCTTCTGCGCAGAGGCTATCGTCGCCCCGGTTTGTTATGGACTGCCGATCGCCGGGCCGCACAGCGTAAGCTGGGGTTATGCAGTGTTCTGCAACGCCACGCAATTACCGCTGTCCCGCAGGTGGATGTGCCCCTTCCGGCATCGCTTTCGTTGGGACGCAGCGGGTTAACACAGCTTTTTGGCGAAGGTGAATTTGACGTCATTGTCTGCAGTTCCGATACCCTGGCGCAGGGGGCGATAATGGAGGCGGAAAGCCGCGGTTTACGCATCCCGCAGGATTTAGCGGTTATCGGCTTTGGCGACCTTGATTTTGCTGCCAGCAATCGTCCGTCAATTACTACCGTCAGCGTTGACAGACGCGCCATCGGTCAGCGCGCCGCCACGCTGCTGGCCGATCGTATTGAACAGAAACCGTGCGCAGAAACCATTGTGGATATGGGCTTTCATTTGATTGAGCGAGAGTCCGCATAAACGGACGCATGTCGCGAAAAGTACTGTCGGATAAGGCCATTACGCCTGCGATCGCAATACCGCTCCGGGATAACCTGACTGCCGCCACGCCTCATATACCACCACCGACACTGCGTTTGACAGGTTCATGCTGCGGCTGTCCGGCATCATCGGGATACGGATTTTCTGCTCTGCGGGCAGAGCATCAAGAATGCTGGCGGGCAGGCCGCGCGTTTCCGGGCCAAACAGCAAATAATCCCCCTGCTGATAGCTCACCACGCTGTGGGCGGGCGTTCCTTTAGTGGTCAGCGCGAATATCCGCTGCGGCTTTTCGGCTGCCAGAAATGCGGCGTAATCGTGATGGCGCGTCACGGCAGTAAATTCATGGTAGTCCAGCCCCGCGCGGCGCAGGCGTTTGTCGTCCCAGGCAAAGCCCATCGGTTCGATGATATGCAGACGAAACCCGGTGTTCGCGCACAGGCGAATAATGTTGCCGGTATTGGGTGGGATTTCTGGTTCGAATAAAACGATGTTTAACATGCTGCCCCCTTAATTGCGGGGGCAGCATAGCACTTTCACTACGCCGCATCACCCTGCGATAGCGGCGCCAGCGCGGCGGGGAGTTTACTTAACTCCTGCACCAGCGAGTCACGACTGATTTCACTGATGGATTTCGCGCCGGTCAGCGTCATCGCCACCTTCATCTCTTTTTCGATCAGGGTGAGCAGATTGGCAACGCCGGCCTGGCCCGCTGTCGCCAGCGCGTACAGATAAGCACGTCCCAGCAGTACGCTGTCTGCGCCCAGCGCAATCATCCGCACCACGTCCAGCCCGTTACGGATGCCGCTATCCGCCAGAATGGCGATGTCGCCTTTCACCGCGTCGGCAATGGCAGGCAGGGCGCGCGCCGAAGCGTACCGCGTCACGAGCGTCTTCCGGATCGAGGATCCCTTTGATCACCATCGGACCGTCCCAGAAGTCGCGGATCCACTCAAGGTCCTTCCATGAAATCGACGGATCGAAATTGTTCGCCAGCCAGCCGATGTAATCTTCCAGTCCGGTCGGCTTGCCGAGATAGGTGGAGATATTGCCTAAATCATGCGGACGTCCGTTAAGGCCCACGTCCCAGGCCCACTGCGGATGGGTTACTGCCTGCCAGTAGCGGCGCAGCGCGGCGTTCGGACCGCTCATCCCCGAATGCGCGTCGCGATAGCGTGCGCCGGGCGTTGGCATATCGACAGTGAAAACCAGCGTTGAGCAGCCTGCCGCTTTCGCACGCTCCAGCGCATTACGCATAAAACCGCGATCGCGCAGTACATACAGCTGGAACCACATCGGGCGGTTGAGGGTCGGCGCCACTTCTTCGATCGGGCAGACGGAAACGGTGGAAAGGGTAAACGGAATGCCTTTCGCATTCGCGGCGGCGGCGGCCTGCACCTCGCCGCGACGGGCGTACATGCCGCACAGACCGACCGGCCCCAGCGCCACCGGCATCGACAGCTTCTCATTGAACAGCGTGGTTTCCAGGCTTAAATCGGTCATGTTCTTCAGAACGCGCTGGCGCAGCGCCACCTCCGACAAATCCTCCACGTTGCGGCGCAGGGTATATTCCGCATAGGCGCCGCCGTCGATGTAGTGGAACAGAAAAGGGGGCAGAATGCGCTGGGCTGTGGCGCGATAATCGCTGGCTGCTGAGATAATCATGCTTTGTTCTCCCTGGAATGCTCATTATGGTTGCCGGGCAGGCGGGTGATACGCGCCTGGCGGGCCTGGTCTTCATCAAATTGTTTAATCGTGGCGTGGACGAAGCTGAGGTGCGCCATCATCGCTTTACGCGCGCCGTCGGCGTCACCGGTAAGAATGGCGTCCATCACCGCCTGGTGCTGCTCCGTCAGCCGGGAAAAAACCGGTGGAACGAGATACATACGCTGGCGGCTCTGTTTGACCGACGAGTGCAGCAGGTCAAAGAACCCGCGCATGGTCTGCAACAGCATCACGTTGTGTGACGCTTCGGCGATGGCAAGATGAAAACGGACGTCGGCCTGCGAGGCGATGTCCGGGTCTTCGCTGAGGGTGGCGTCAAAACAGAGCTTAATTTTCTCTTTGTCGGCCTGAGTGGCGCGCATGGCGGCGTGCCAGGCGGTGCTGGCTTCAATGGCGTGGCGGGCCTCAAGGATGTCGAAGCTGTAGTCCGGGTCGTCCGCCATCAGGGTTTTCAGCGGCTGAACGATGTTTTGCTCCGACCACTCCTCATGCTGCCAGCGGACAAAGGTCCCGCCGCCGCGACGGCTGAGCAGGACGCCTTCGCTCACCAGCTTCGCCAGCGCTTCGCGCAATGAGTTACGTGATACGCCAAGCTGGTGGGCAAGCTGGCGCTCGGCGGGCAGCTTCATACCCGCTTCCAGCTGTTGTTCTTCAATCAGCGCCCGCACGCGAGAGGCTATCTCGTCGGACAGGCGTTTAGGCATCACAATCACGGAATCATCCAGGTTAAGACATAGGCCTGAAGCGTAGTGATCACGCCCACCATACAGGTGAAGATCAGGCTGTGTTTGACGGTGAAACGGAACAGATCCGACTCTTTGCCGACCAGTCCTACCGCCGCGCAGGCGATGGCAATAGACTGCGGTGAAATCATCTTGCCGGTGACTCCGCCGGTGGTGTTGGCGGCAACCATCAGCACATCCGACACGCCGATCTGCTGCGCAGCGGTAGCCTGCAGCGCGGCGAACAGCGCGTTCGACGAGGTATCCGACCCGGTCAGGAAGACTCCCAGCCAGCCGAGGAACGGCGAGAAGAAGGTAAAGGCGCTGCCGGTATGCGCCAGCGCTAACGCCAGCGTCGAGGAGAGCCCGGAATAGTTGGAGATAAACGCGAAAGCCAGCACCATGCCGATGGAGTAAATTGGCAGCGCCAGCTCCTTCAGCGTACTGCCAAAGGTCTGAATCGCGGCGGAAGGCTTCATCTTCAGCCAGACGATGGACAGCAGCGCGGCGAACAGAATGGCGGTGCCGGTCGCCGAGAACCAGTCGAATTTATACACCGCGGCATAGGCAGTCGCTTCGTTGACCACCGGCGGCATACGCGCCACCAGCTTGTCGAGAAACGGAACCGGAATAGTAATCACCCAGTCGTACAACGCGCCGCCCGGCGCGAACAGCGCTTTAAACGGCGGTATGCTCCAGAGGGTCACGGTGGCGGTCAGGAACAGGAATGGCGACCATGCGCGAATGACCTGTCCGGCGGTATAGCGGGTACGCGCCAGGGTCTGATCCACCTGCGATGCGCCCATATCGCCAAAGCGGAAGATGCGTACCGGCTGCCAGCGTTTCAGGAACAGCGTCAGGCAGACCAGCGAAACCAGCGAGGAGATGATATCCGGCAGCTCCGGGCCGATAAAGTTAGAGCTGAGATATTGGGCAATGGCAAACGAGCCGCCCGCCACCATCACCGCAGGCCAGGTTTCTTTAATACCGCGCCAGCCGTCCATAATCGCCATAATCCAGAACAGCACGATAATGGTCAGGAACGGCAGCTGACGACCCACCATCTGGCCGATCTCAAAGCTGTCCAGCCCGGTCACCTGTCCGGCGACCAGAATCGGGATCCCCATCGCGCCAAACGCCACCGGCGCGGTATTGACGATCAGGCACAGCCCGGCGGCATACAGCGGATTAAAGCCCAGTCCGACCAGCAGAGCGGCGGTGATCGCCACCGGCGCGCCGAAACCCGCCGCCCCTTCAAGGAAAGCGCCAAACGAGAAGCCGACGATTAACATCTGCAAACGCTGGTCAGGGGTAATCGACAGAATCGACGAACGGATAATGTCGAACTGCCCGGTTTTTACCGAAATTTTGTAGACAAACACCGCGGCGATGATGATCCAGGCAATCGGCCACAGACCATAGAAGAAGCCATACACCACCGAGGCCAGCGCGCGATCAACCGGCATTTTGTAAAACAGCAGCGCCACGGCCAGGGCGATCGTCACGGTCCACGAGGCGGCAACGTAACCTTTCAGCTTGAGCTTAATCAGCGCGAAGAAGAAAAACAGAATCGGAAGCGATGCGATCAGGCTGGAAAGCCAGATATTCCCGGCCGGATCGTAGTTTTGTTGCCAGAGATTCATTGCAGGTCTCCTGTGGACCACGGACATAATGCAATGAGTCTGTGCTCATCTCGTCGTCACATTATGTGTAAAAGTGGTCCATCCAATATTGTTATGTAAGGATAATGACAATGAATGGTTAAGCAAATGTTATTTATTGGCAACGTTATTGTAGGTTGAATTTAACAAATTGTGAACCAATGGACGAAAAAGAGGGGAATTGGTAGGGCCAGTTGGCGGGACGAGGCGGGCGACAGCGCTGCCGCCCGCGACAGATCAGAATTCAGACTTTGAAAAGCCGGTCATCTCTTTCAGGCCCATTTCCCGGCCTAACGCGGTCATCGGGTGCACCACTACCAGCCCACGCACGCTTTTCTTCAGTCTGCCCATATCCGCCTGCTCTTTTTTGCTGATGGCGCGACGGAACGGCATGTTCATCAGCTTCTGCGCTTCTTTGCTCAGCTTCTGGCTGTGCACTTCACGCAGGCGGGCGATTTCCGTTTCGAGGGTGGTTTTCTCTTTTTCCAGCTCAGCATATTTGTCTGCGGCATCCACCAGCGACAGCTCCGCCTGCTGATGGCGGATAGCGTCAAGGCGATCGCTCAGGCGTTTGATTTCGTTTTTTTCGACTTCTTTCATGGTATGGCTTCTGATAAAAATAACGGGAATATCCTATAGTATGCGCGCTGAGCGGCGTTCATCACAGTAAATCGTGCAAAAATAACCAAATCCGGCGCCTGTTTACTGGCGCGTATGTTTCTTATTTATCTGATATATAAGTCTTTTTAATAAAGTACTTACTGTAACGCCATTTACTGCCCGGAAGCCGGGTTAAGCACGTTTTCCTCAATGCCATAGCCGTTTCGAGCCTAAACTTAAACTGGCGACGGCGTTTGCGTCAGCAATAAAGACACGGAGAAATGATTATGGCGAAAATGGGTGAAAACGTTCCGCTTCTGATCGACAAAGCTGTGGATTTTATGGCCTCCAGCCAGGCGTTCCGCGAGTATTTAAAAAAGCTGCCCCCGCGCAACGTGGTGCCTGCTGAGGTGCCGGAAGAACATGCGCAGATCTATCTGCAACGTCTGGAATACTACCGGCAGTTATATCACCCAAAAATGGTGGACAAAGTATAGGTGGAAAGGCGCTTACTTCTGAAAGGCTTTTTTTAAGCTGATTTTAGAAATCAGCTCAGTCAGGGAAAGGACCATTGTCGAGCGTACCGCTTGCTGGTAGCGCTGAACCTGCATTGCGTACAAACCGGGATCGGAAGCGTCTAACTGCGGCGGCGGCGGTAGCGCCATCACACAGTGCAGTTCGCCGAACGGACCGAGGATTTCATCATCGGTAAAGGCGTACTCGTTACCGTCATGATTCATCTCTTCGCGCAGCGCCATCAGCAGCTCTGCGTCTTCATACTCCGCGCGGTTCAGTACGCCAAGCCCATAGATAAGCTTCAGGCGCACCGACAGATCGCCCAGCGGCCCGTCGCCGTCGAGTAACGGTTCTACTGCGTATTTCACCGCGTAGTCGTCTTTGCGAAAGACCTGAAGCACCAGAATGTTCACCGCCTCCGTCAGTAATTCAACGGCGGCGATCAGGAAGCTCCGTACGGTTTTGCCAGCATTCAGACGCTCAAGCACACGGTTTTCAAAGGCCTGGGTTTCTTCCATTATTGCCTGCATATCTGACAATCTGTAATCGGGGCGCAGGCTGACCTGCGCCGCATTCTGCATCATTTGAAAGCGTTATATGCGTTTACGGCCCCGGTAACGACCTCGCTGTTGGCATCCAGACCGGAAATCTGGGCCAGAGCTGCCTGCGGGCCTTTGTCGGCAATCAGCGCCGCCAGCTCCTGCGCCTGCGGATCGTCCTCGCTACGGAAGCGCATCGCGGCGGCAATCCCTTGTACCAGATTGACATGCGGCAGACCATATTCCAGCGTCCCCAGCAGCGGCTTGATCAGACGATCGCCCGCGCTCAGTTTACGCAGCGGCTGGCGGCCAACGCGCTCAACGTCATCCTTCAGGTACGGGTTTTCAAAACGACCGAGGATTTTCTGGATGTATGCCGCGTGTTTGTCCGCATCAAAACCGTAGCGTTTGATCAGCACCGCGCCGCTCTCTTCCATCGCGCCTTTCACCACCGCGCGGATTTTTTCATCAAGGATTGCGTCACGGATGGTCTGATGGCCGGCTAATTTTCCGAGGTAGGCGGTTATAGCATGCCCGGTGTTCAGCGTGAAGAGTTTACGTTCGACAAATGCCATCAGGTTATCAGTTAATTCCATTCCCGGAATGTCCGGCAGCTCGCCTTTGAATTGCGTTTTATCGACAATCCACTCGCTGAAGGTTTCAACGGTCACCTCCAGCGGATCGTTCGTGGCGGAGGCGGAAGGGGGCACAATGCGGTCCACGGCGGAATCCACAAAGCCGACGTGCGCCTCGACCCACGCTTTATCTTCCTCCGCCAGCGCATTCATGACGTGGCCCTTTAGCTGCGTCGTGCCGCGCACCATATTTTCACAGGCGATGATGTTCAGCGGGGATTCAATTCCCTGCGCTTTACGCTGCGCCAGCGCTTTGGCGATGGCAGGAGCGATGCGCTCCAGCACCACCGGACCGACGGCGGTGGTGACCAGATCCACATGAGCGATCAGTTCAATCACCTCATCGCCCGTGCTGCTTACCGCGTTCACGCCGCTGACGGTATCCACCTGCTCATTTTCACCCACCACGTGAACCTGGTAGCTATGACGGGCATTCAGGGCGTCGAGAACCGCCTGATTTACATCAGCGAACGTCAGTTGTATCCCCGCGTCTGCCAGCAGTTTGCCGATAAAGCCGCGTCCGATATTACCTGCGCCAAAATGTAATGCTTTCATCGTTGTAACCTTCATTAATGTTTTTACCCGAGAGGGCTGGGGTGAGGGACGGCGAAATTTCCCCTCAGCCAAACCCTCTCCCTTGCGGGAGAGGAAGCCATTGCCCGATAAGCGTAACGCCATCGGGCAACGGATATTACTTGTTCAGCAGCGCCAGCACTTCATCCACGCTGGTCGTCTGCGCCAGACGCTCAATGACGGTTTCATCATCCAGCGCGTTGGTCAGGCTGGTAATCACCTGAATATGCTCGTTGTTGCGCGCGGCGATACCGATGACCAGACGGGCGATATCGTCTTCTTCTTCACCGAAGCGCACGCCCTGCGGATACTGACAGAATACCACGCCGGTTTTCAGTACCCGATCTTTCGCTTCAACCGTACCGTGCGGAACCGCGATGGATTCGCCCAGATAGGTCGGCGTCAGTTTTTCACGTTCCAGCATCGCGTCAACGTATTCCGGCTCGACGTAGCCGCCTTTTACCAGCTGTTCACCGGCGAAGCGAATAGCTTCCTCTTTGGTTGCCGCGGTACGGCCAAGGAAGATATTATCGGCACCCAGTCGGAACAGGTGGCTGTCGTTCTCGTCGAAGCTGTCTTTCAGGCTATCGCGTACTTTAGTTTCGTTGACTTCATGACGCTGCGCCGCCACCAGACGCTCGGTCAGACTGGTGTACAGGCCGCTGTCGAGGAAGTTGGTCAGCGAAATATGCTGCGCCTGCGGCACCTGACGCATCGCACGTTCGGTCAGGTCACGATGGGTGATGACCAGGTCAACGTCCGGCGGCAGATTGTTAATGGCGCTGTTGGTCACTGAAATCTGCGTCAGACCGGCATCCTGCACTTTCTTACGCAGGACGCCTGCGCCCATTGCGCTGGAGCCCATACCCGCGTCGCAGGCCACGATGATTTTACGCACGTGGCTCAGGTCGTTAGTGACATCGCCAGCAGACAGCGGAGTACCGCCTTTGGATTCTGCTTTCATGTCCTGCATACGACGGGTTGCCGCTTCAATATCGTCGTCTTCTTTCACTTTGCTGGTTTTCAGCAGAATCGCCGAGACCACAAAGGAGACCGCCATTGCCGCGCAGATCGCCGCAATGTTAGCGAAGTACGCGCCTTTCGGCGTCATCGCCAGCACCGCCAGGATAGAGCCCGGAGAAGCCGGAGAAACCAGGCCGCCGTTGAGGATAGTCAGAGTAAATACGCCGGTCATACCGCCGAGGATCACCGCGAGGATCAGACGCGGGTTCATCAGCACATACGGGAAGTAGATTTCGTGGATACCGCCCAGGAAGTGAATGATTGCCGCACCGCCCGCAGACTGTTTCGCGCTGCCGCGACCGAAGAACATGTACGCCAGCAGAACGCCCATCCCCGGACCCGGGTTGGCTTCAATCAGGAAGAAGATGGATTTGCCTATCTCATGGGACTGCTGGATGCCCAGCGGCGAGAAGATCCCGTGGTTGATGGCGTTATTGAGGAACAGGATTTTCGCCGGTTCCACGAAGATAGACGCCAGTGGCAGCATGTCATGGACAACCATGAAGTTAACGCCAGCCGCCAGGATTTTCGACAGGCCTTCTACCAGCGGACCAATACCGAGGAAGGCCAGGATAGCCAGGATCATCCCGATGATGCCGGCGGAGAAGTTATTCACCAGCATTTCAAAACCGGACTTAATCTTACCGTCTACCCAGTTATCGAATTTTTTGATGCAGTAGCCGCCCAGCGGACCTGCAATCATTGAGCCGAGGAACATCGGCATATCTGCGCCGACAATCACGCCCATGGTGGTGATCGCGCCGACCACGCCGCCGCGCTCGCCGCCCACCAGCTTACCGCCGGTATAACCGATCAGCAGCGGCAGGAGATAGGTAATCATCGGGCCGACCAGCTTCGCCAGCGTCTCGTTTGGCAACCACCCTGTCGGAATAAATAACGCGGTGATAATACCCCACGCGATAAACGCGCCGATATTTGGCATCACCATATTGCTGAGGAATCGACCAAAGCTTTGCACTTTGATCTTAATATCGGATGACATAAAAACACCCCTTCTTATGTTTGCTGACGCGCAGGCCGGAAGCCCAAGGTTTTGTTAATGTGGCGGCAGAGGTAGCCGGACCCTGTAGATACTGCGAAATCTGGCACTGAATCGTTCAACTGTCCAGCGGGTAGCCTTTTACGTGATATTGATCACATAAATGTAGGGGGTAGGGAGGTAGTTGGTGTGATCTGTTTCACTGATTACGGGCGTGAGATGATAGCAAATCGCCTATTTTCACCATAAATGGCAATTTAATGTGATTTATTTCACAATTTTAATTTGTCGATTTGTTGAGTATTTGTGATGTAAATCACAATAAATTTGCATTCAGATTTTCGCTGCTGTGATGCCGGTCTGATTCTGTACCTGCCGAATCGTCCCGCAGTGGTGACGTAAAGCGTCGGCAAAAATAATCATCGGGTTTGATGGCGAAAGTCATCAACCCGCATTATGTTCTAATTATCAGCCAGCACCGTTTTCGGCTGCCCCCTCTGAAAAATTCGATTAGCGTGAAGCCGAGGCAGATATGTTTCTGAATTATTTCGCGTTAGGTGTGCTGGTGTTCGTTTTTCTGGTGATCTTCTATGGCATCATCGCTATTCATGACATTCCCTACTTAATTGCTAAAAAGCGCAACCACCCTCATGCCGACGCCATCCACACAGCCGGATGGGTCAGCCTGTTTACGCTGCATGTGATCTGGCCCTTTTTGTGGATCTGGGCGACGCTGTATCAGCCGGAGCGCGGCTGGGGAATGCAGTCCCATATTAAACCGCCCGGCGCAGCGCCAGACCCGGAAATTGCCGCGCTGTCTGCCCGTGTCGCGCAGCTGGAAAAACAACTGGCCGGGAAAAACATGGCTGACAATTCGACGTTTCCGGAGATTTAATCATGGATTTGTTGATTGTTTTAACCTACGTGGCGCTGGCCTGGGCGGTGTTCAAACTGTTCCGTATTCCGGTGAATCAATGGACGCTGGCGACCGCGGCCTTAGGCGGCGTTTTTCTGGTCAGCGGCCTGATCTTACTGATGAACTATAACCATCCTTACACCTTTACCGCGCAAAAAGCGGTGGTGTCGATTCCCGTTACGCCGCAGGTGACCGGGGTGGTGAGTGAAGTGACCAGTAAAAATAATCAGCTTATCGAAAAGGGAGAAGTGCTGTTTAAAATCGATCCGGTGCGCTATCAGGCGCGGGTCGATCGCCTGCAGGCAGACCTGGTGACGGCGACGCACAACATTAAGGTGTTACAGGCGCAGCTTGCAGAAGCGCAGGCCAATACCACGCGCGTCTCCGCAGAGCGTGACAGGCTGTACAAGGATTATCAGCGCTACCTGAAAGGCAGCCGGGCGCGGGTGAATCCCTTCTCGGAAAGCGATATTGATAACGCCCGGCAAAATTACCTGGCGCAGGACGCGCTGGTAAAAGGGTCGGTGGCTGAACAGACGCAGATCCAGAGTCAGCTGGACAGCATGGTTAACGGCGAGCAGTCGCAAATTGTCAGCCTGCGCGCGCAGCTGGCGGAAGCCCGCTATAACCTTGAACAAACCGTGGTTCGCGCGCCCAGCCGGGGCTATGTCACTCAGGTATTAATTCGTCCGGGAACTTACGCCGCCGCGCTGCCGCTGCGCCCGGTCATGGTGTTTATTCCTGAACAAAAGCGGCAGATTGTCGCCCAGTTCCGTCAGAATTCGCTGCTGCGCCTTGAACGCGGCGATGACGCTGAAGTGGTGTTTAACGCCCTGCCGGGGCAGGTATTCCACGGTAAGCTGGCGGGAATTTTACCGGTCGTCCCCGGCGGCTCTTACCAGGCGCAGGGCGTATTACAGTCGCTGACCGTTGTGCCTGGCACCGACGGCGTGCTGGCGCTTATCGATCTTGAACCCAACGCCGATGTCGATGCCTTACCCGACGGCATCTACGCTCAGGTGGCGGTCTATTCCGACCATTTCTCCCACGTTTCGGTGATGCGCAAAGTGCTGCTGCGGATGACCAGCTGGATGCATTATCTTTATCTGGATCATTGAGAAGGTCGTCACCTGCCATTTACCAGAACCTGAGTCATACTCAGTGTTTTACGTTGGCAAAAAGGACCCGGTATGAAACTCATAGGTAGCTACACCAGCCCGTTTGTACGCAAAATCTCGATTCTGCTGCTGGAGAAGGGCATCACTTTCGAATTTGTTAATGAACTGCCTTACAGCGCAGACAACGGCGTGGCGCAGTACAACCCGTTGGGGAAAGTGCCGGCGCTGGTGACCGACGATGGGGAATACTGGTTCGATTCGCCGATTATCGCCGAATACATCGAGCTGCTGGATATTGCGCCCGCGATGCTGCCGCGCGAGCCGCTGGCTTCGCTTAAGGTACGCCAGCTTGAGGCGCTGGCCGACGGCATTATGGATGCCGGTCTGGTGTCGGTGCGTGAACAGGCGCGTCCTGCCGCACAGCAGTCGGCAGATGAACTGCTGCGTCAGCGCGAAAAAATCAACCGCAGCCTGGATGCGCTGGAAGGCTACCTGGCGGACGGGACGATCAAAGCGGATACGGTGAATCTGGCGACTATCGCTATTGCCTGCGCCATCGGCTATCTCAACTTTCGCCGGGTGTCGCCGGGCTGGTGCGTGGAGCGGCCCAACCTGGTGAAGCTGGTGGAAACCCTGTTTAGCCGCGAAAGCTTTGCCCGTACGGAACCACCAAAGGCTTGATTCGTATTATGTCCGCCTGAGCCAACTCGCGTTACAATCCCCCTTATGTCGACATTCCTCTCCGTTCGCGGAGAGGATCACCAACAGCCGGGCCATCTCATGACAACCGAAACGCGTTCGCTCTACAGCCAGCTTCCCGCCATCGATCGCTTATTGCGAGACAATGCATTTCTTACCCTGCGCGACCAGTACGGGCATACCCGCGTCGTTGACCTGCTGCGCCAGATGCTGGAGGAAGCCAGAGAGACGATACGCGGTACGCAGATGCTGCCCGCATGGTGCGGGAACTGGGCGCAGGAAGTCGCCGCTCGTCTGGAGAAAGAGGCGCAGAGCGCGCTGCGTCCGGTGATTAACCTGACCGGCACGGTGCTGCACACTAATCTTGGCCGCGCATTGCAGGCGGAGGAGGCGGTAGAGGCCGTCGCGCAGGCCATGCGTTCGCCGGTAACGCTGGAGTACGATCTGGACGGCGCGGGGCGTGGTCATCGTGACCGCGCGCTGGCGGAACTGCTGTGCCGCATCACCGGCGCGGAAGACGCCTGCATCGTCAATAACAACGCGGCGGCGGTGCTGCTGATGCTGGCAGCGACGGCGGCGGGAAAAGAGGTGATCGTCTCGCGCGGCGAGCTGGTGGAAATTGGCGGCGCGTTTCGCATTCCGGACGTCATGCGTCAGGCGGGCTGTACGCTTCATGAGGTGGGCACCACTAACCGTACGCACGCCAAAGATTATCGTCAGGCGGTGAACGAAAATACCGGGCTGTTGATGAAGGTGCATACCAGCAACTACAGCATCGAAGGCTTCACCAAAGCGGTAGAGGAGAGCGAACTGGCGCAAATCGGGCGGGAGCGGGATATCCCGGTTGTCGCCGATCTCGGCAGCGGTTCGCTGATCGATCTCAGTCAGTATGGTCTGCCGAAAGAGCCTATGCCGCAGCAGCTGATCGCTGCGGGCGTCAGTCTGGTGAGCTTCTCCGGCGACAAACTGCTGGGCGGTCCGCAGGCCGGAATTATCGTCGGCAAAAAAGAGCTTATTGCGCAGCTGCAAAACCACCCGCTGAAACGCGCGCTGCGGGCGGATAAAATGACGCTCGCCGCGCTGGAAGCGACATTACGCCTGTACCTGCATCCGGAGGCGCTGGCGGAAAAGCTGCCGACCCTGCGGATGCTGGCCCGCCCTCAGGAGGCGATTAACGCGCAGGCGCAGCGGTTACAGACCGCGCTTGCCGGGCGTTACGCGGACGATTTTGCGGTTAATGTTATGCCATGCCTGTCGCAGATCGGCAGTGGATCGCTGCCGGTTGATCGCCTGCCCAGCGCGGCATTAACCTTTACCCCGCACGACGGGCGCGGCAGCCGGCTGGAAGCGCTGGCAAGCCGCTGGCGTGGGCTGTCCGTTCCGGTTATCGGTCGGATTTACGATGGCCGCCTGTGGCTGGATTTGCGCTGTCTTGAAGATGAATCCCGGTTTATGGAGATGTTGCTGAAATGATTATTGCTACCGCCGGACACGTTGACCACGGGAAAACGACGCTGCTACAGGCGATCACCGGCGTGAACGCCGACCGTCTGCCGGAAGAGAAAAAGCGCGGCATGACCATCGATCTGGGCTATGCCTACTGGCCGCAGCCGGATGGTCGGATGCTGGGCTTTATCGACGTTCCCGGGCACGAAAAGTTTCTTTCCAACATGCTGGCGGGTGTGGGCGGCATCGATCATGCGCTGCTGGTGGTGGCCTGCGATGATGGCGTGATGGCGCAGACCCGCGAACACCTGGCGATACTGCAGTTAACCGGTAATCCAACGCTGACGGTGGCCTTAACCAAAGCCGATCGTGTTGATGAAACGCGGGTGCAGGAGGTTGAGCAGCAGGTTCAGGAGGTGCTGCGCGAATATGGCTTTTCCGGGGCGACGCTCATCGTCACCGCCGCTCATGAAGGCCGCGGCATTGAGGCGTTGCGCGACCATCTGCAGCAGCTGCCTGCGCGCCAGCATGCCGCTAATCAGCGATTCCGTCTGGCTATCGACCGGGCGTTTACCGTTAAGGGCGCCGGGCTGGTGGTGACCGGTACGGCGCTCAGCGGTGAAGTTCAGGTCGGGGATACGCTCTGGCTGACGGGCGTCGATAAACCGATGCGCGTGCGCGGACTGCACGCGCAGAACCAGGCGACGGAGCTTGCTCAGGCCGGGCAGCGCATCGCGCTCAACATCACGGGCGACGCCGAAAAAGATCGGCTGAGCCGGGGCGACTGGTTGCTCGCAGCACGGCCGCCAGAACCGTTTACCCGCATCATTGTGGCGCTGGAAAGCCATGTACCGTTATCGCAGTGGCAGCCGCTGCACATTCACCATGCCGCCAGCCATGTTACAGGCCGCGTATCGCTGCTGGAAAATAACTTGGCTGAACTGGTATTCGACACGCCGCTGCGGGTGGCGGATAACGATCGGCTGGTGCTGCGCGATATCTCCGCGCGTATGACGCTTGCGGGCGCGCGCGTGGTTGCTCTCAATCCGCCGCGTCGCGGGAAGCGCAAGCCGGAATATTTACAGTGGCTGGCGTCGCTGGCGGAGGCGAAAGAGGATGGCGATGCGCTTGCCGTACATCTGCAAAGTGGAGCGGTTAACCTTGGCGATTTTGCCTGGGCGCGTCAGCTTAACGCTGACGGTATGCGGCAGCTCGTCGGACAGCATGGCTTTATACAGGCTGGCGACAGCCTGCTGAATGCGCCGGTCGCCGCCCGCTGGCAGCGAAAAATCCTCGACACTCTGGCGACCTATCATGAGCAACATCGTGACGAACCGGGTCCCGGACGCGAGCGTTTGCGCCGCATGGCGCTGCCGATGGAAGATGAAGCGCTGGTGCTGATGCTGATTGAGCGGATGCGCGAAAGCGGCGAGATCCAGAGTCATCACGGCTGGCTGCATCTGCCTGACCATAAAGCGGGTTTCAGCGACGAGCAGGCGGCTGTCTGGCAAAAAGCGGCGCCGCTGTTCGCTGACGATCCGTGGTGGGTGCGCGATCTTGCCCGCGAACTCGCCACCGAGGAACAGGCCATGCGTATGGTGTTGCGGCAGGCGGCACAGCAGGGAATGATTACTGCGATCGTCAAAGATCGGTATTACCGTAACGATCGGATTGTCGCCTTCGCCAGCTTGATCCGCGAACTGGATCAGGAGAGAGGTTCCACCTGCGCGGCAGACTTCCGCGATCGGCTGGGCGTTGGACGAAAACTGGCGATTCAGATTCTGGAATATTTTGACCGGATTGGCTTTACCCGTCGTCGCGGCAACGATCATTTATTGCGCGATGCGTTATTATTTCCGGAAAAGGAATAATACAATTTATTTAAACCAGACATGTATTAACACAATATATACATCGATTCGCAAATGAGAACAGAAAATATTGGCCTGATGTGCTCTTTTATTGTTCAGATGTAGTAAATAACAACCGTGATCATATTTTTTCTAATCATTCATTCGTATGCTGCTACTCCTTTTGGGTTATTTAAGGATTAAGCATATGGCTGCTTCTACATTTTTTATTCCTTCCGTCAATATTATTGGTTCCGGTTCACTGAAAGACGCTATGGATACCATGGCGGAATATGGTTTTCGTCGGACCTTAATTGTGACGGACAGTATGCTGAGCCAGCTGGGTATGGCGGGCGACATTCAGAAAGCGTTGCAGGAACGCGATATTTTCAGCGTGATTTATGATGGTACGCAGCCAAACCCCACCACCGAAAATGTGGTCGAAGGCCTTCAGCTTCTGAAGGAAAATAAATGCGACAGCGTGATTTCGCTGGGCGGCGGTTCGCCTCACGATTGTGCGAAAGGCATTGCGCTGGTGGCGGCAAACGGCGGCGATATTCGCGACTATGAGGGCGTCGATCGCTCTGCGAAACCGCAGCTGCCGATGATCGCCATTAACACTACTGCGGGAACTGCTTCGGAAATGACCCGCTTCTGTATTATCACCGACGTTAAACGCCACATCAAAATGGCGATTGTTGATAAACACGTGACCCCGCTGCTTTCCGTCAACGACGCTTCGCTGATGGTTGGGATGCCGAAATCGCTGACTGCGGCGACGGGGATGGATGCGCTTACCCACGCGATTGAAGCCTATGTCTCCGTGGCGGCGACGCCGATCACCGACGCCTGCGCCCTGAAGGCCATGACTATGATCGCCGAAAACCTGACCGTCGCGGTGGAAGACGGTAGCAACATGCAGGCGCGTGAAGCGATGGCCTATGCGCAGTTCCTGGCGGGGATGGCTTTCAACAACGCTTCCCTGGGTTACGTTCACGCGATGGCGCACCAGCTTGGCGGTTTCTACAACCTGCCGCACGGCGTGTGCAACGCGGTGTTGCTGCCGCATGTTCAGGTGTTCAACAGCCAGGTGGCGGCGGCTCGTCTGCGCGACTGTGCGGCGGCGATGGGCGTTAACGTCGCGGAGATGGGCGAAACCGAAGGAGCAACGGCCTGCATCGAGGCTATTCGTAACCTGGCGCAGCAGGTAAATATTCCTGCGGGTCTGCGCGATCTCGGCGTAAAAGAAGAGGATATTCCGTTGCTGGCGACTAATGCGCTGAAAGATGCCTGCGGTCTGACCAACCCGATCCAGGCGAGCCATGAGGAAATCATGGCGATTTATCACGCCGCGATGTAACGTTCCTGCCCTTCGCTTACCGGGCCTACGGTCTGTCGCCATCCGGTGCCCGTGGCGTTTCGCATATCTGGCCTGCGGTTCGTAGGCCGGATAAGGCGTAGCCGCCATCCGGCAAATTAACCGCGCGCAAGCTTCTGCTTCGCCAGCCAGACTGCGCCCAGCCTGCCCGCCTGGTTACCCAGCTCACAGGGCAAAATCGGCACCTTTAACGCCTCCCACTCCTCGAATCGCTGCAAATATTTATCCATCAGGGCATAGATCTTCTTCTGCTCGCTGATGCCGCCGCCAATCAGTACCGCCTGCGGATCGAACATCGAAATTACGCTGTAAACGCCGCGTGCCAGGAAATGCGCCCATTCTTCTATTGCTTCACGCAAATGAACGTCGCTTTCCATGCGCGCAAACAGTTCTTCACCGCCGGGCATCTCATTTTCCGGCAGCGCCAGCGCCCGGCGGCATGCTTTCATCAGGCCGCTGGCCGAGGCGACTTCATGCATATACTCGCCGTTATTTCCCACCGGAATAACGCCAAATTCGCCCGCCCGGTAGTGCGAACCGCGATAGAGTTCGCCATCCATCACGATGCCGCCTCCAATGCCGGTGCCGATGGTGATGCAGACAAAGCTTTCATAGTCCCGTCCGGCACCGCGCCAGCGCTCGCCCAGCGCCGCGCAGTTAGCGTCGTTTTCCGCCGTGACGGGCAGATCGGTCAGTTCAGCAAACAGTTCGCAAAGGTTCACGTCATCCAGATAATCGAGCGCGCCCGCCTTTGCCGCCTGGCCGGTATGGGTATTGATATGTCCGGGAAAGCTCACGCCGATGGCAACGATTTCGTGCTCTTTCCGGCACGCGTCAACCACCGCTTTCCACTGCTCTTTGAAGCTCTGTTTATCGTCCGGCGTGTCGAATTCACCCGACGTCAGTTCGTTGCCGTTTTCATCTATGACGCCGTGTTTAATATGGGTGCCGCCCACGTCGAAGCCGATAAAAAGCTGCATATTATTTATCCTCACCAGACTCAGAGTTTATAAGTATGGCTCAGCGGCAAAAACGGAACGTAAAGTAAGGTAATCCGTGATACTGCTCGTAAAGTAGTCAACGGCTGGCGAGAAAATCGCCAGTGGCGTCTACCTTTGTTATACACCCGCAGCAAGGAGACGATGATGACTAATAATCCCCCTTCAACACGCATTCAGCCCGGCGAGTATGGTTTTCCGCTAAAGCTGAAAGCCCGTTACGACAATTTCATCGGCGGCGACTGGGTTCCTCCGGCTGACGGTGAGTATTATCAGAATCTCACGCCCGTCACCGGGCAGCCGTTATGCGAAGTGGCGTCCTCCGGCAAAAGAGATATCGACCTGGCGCTTGATGCGGCCCATAAGGCGAAAGATAAGTGGGCGCGTACTTCCGTGCAGGATCGCGCCGCCATGTTGTTTAAAATTGCCGACCGGATGGAGCAAAACCTGGAGCTGCTGGCCACGGCGGAAACCTGGGACAACGGTAAACCGGTGCGTGAAACCAGCGCTGCCGACGTGCCGCTGGCTATCGACCATTTTCGCTATTTTGCCTCCTGTATCCGCGCCCAGGAGGGCGGGATCAGCGAAGTGGACAGCGAAACCGTGGCCTATCATTTCCATGAACCGCTCGGCGTGGTAGGGCAAATTATCCCGTGGAACTTTCCGCTGCTGATGGCGAGCTGGAAGTTAGCGCCAGCGCTGGCGGCGGGAAACTGCGTCATACTCAAACCTGCGCGCCTGACGCCGCTCTCGGTGCTGTTGTTAATGGAGGTGATTGGCGATCTGTTGCCGCCGGGCGTGGTAAACGTGGTAAACGGCGCGGGGGGCGAAATCGGCGAGTATCTGGCGACCTCTAAACGTATTGCGAAAGTCGCCTTCACCGGTTCGACGGAAGTAGGTCAGCAGATTATGCAGTACGCCACGCAAAATATCATTCCGGTCACGCTGGAACTGGGCGGCAAGTCGCCGAATATTTTCTTTGCCGACGTGATGGATGAAGAGGATGCCTTTTTCGACAAGGCGCTGGAGGGCTTCGCTCTGTTTGCTTTTAACCAGGGCGAGGTCTGTACCTGCCCGAGCCGCGCGTTGGTGCAGGAGTCCATTTACGAACGCTTTATGGAGCGCGCGATTCGCCGGGTGGAAAGCATCCGCAGCGGTAACCCGCTCGACAGCATGACGCAGATGGGCGCGCAGGTTTCTCAGGGGCAGATGGAAACCATCCTCAATTATATCGACATCGGTAAGAAAGAGGGGGCGGATATCCTCACCGGCGGACGGCGTAAACAACTGGACGGCGAACTGAAAGACGGCTATTACCTCGAACCCACCATCCTGTTTGGGCAAAATAATATGCGCGTTTTCCAGGAGGAAATTTTTGGTCCGGTGCTGGCGGTGACCACCTTTAAGACGATGGATGACGCGCTGGAGCTTGCCAACGATACGCAGTATGGTCTGGGCGCTGGCGTCTGGAGCCGTAACGGCAACCTGGCGTATAAGATGGGGCGCGGTATTCAGGCCGGACGCGTCTGGACCAACTGCTATCACGCCTATCCCGCCCATGCGGCGTTTGGCGGCTATAAGCAGTCGGGGATTGGCCGTGAAACTCACAAAATGATGCTGGAACACTATCAGCAGACCAAGTGCCTGCTGGTGAGCTACTCCGATAAACCGTTGGGGTTGTTTTAACTGACCATCTTTGCCCGATGGCGCTGCGCTTATCGGGCCTACGCTTTTTTGCCTGATGGCGCTACGCTTACCGGGCCTGCATATCCCGTAGGCCGGATAAGGCGAAGCCGCCATCCGGCAACTCCGCTTTCCAACAACCTGGCGCCGCGCGACTATCGCTCGTTAACCCAGATGCGCATTTCGCCTTCGCCCCGGTTGGCCCAGCTGAACCAGGGAATAAAGGTCAGCGTATGTGGCTGCCAGTCGCCAGGCGCGTTATCGAAATGCCACAGCGCGCGTTGTCCGGCGTCAGGCGCAGTCTGCTTCATCCCTTCAGCCTGTATCAACATCTTATGCGCAAAAAGCCCCTTACCTTCAAATACCCGTAAAGCGCTCTCCTTCGGTAACCACAGATTATGCAGATCCTCGCCGTTGTCGGCCTGCTCAAGACAATAAACCAGCGGTCCTCGTTGCAGGGCGACTTTCCCAGCGACGTGGCGCACCAGCGGGTTGCCGTACACCCGGCGTACGGGCATTGGCAGCGTCAGCCTGAGCGTATCGCCCTCCTGCCAGCTGCGGGTAATATGGATATAACCCTTCCGGATGTCCTGCGCGACCTCCTCTCCATTTAGCGCCACTTTCGCCTGCGGACACCAGTCCGGCAGACGCAGCGCCAGCGTATGATGAATGCTCTGCGGAGAGTCGACAGCGATCGTTACCTGCTCATGCCACGGATAATCGCCGCTGATACGCAGTCTGAGCGTGCCGCCAGCCAGCGGCAATTCCATGCTGTTACCCACATAGAGGTTGATATACAGCGCTTCCGGGCGTGGCGTATAGATGTAATGGCCGATAGACGTCAGCACGCGGGCGATGTTTGGCGGACAGCAGGCACAGCCAAACCAACGCTGGCGCACGGGCTTCACGTGGTCGTAAATATGATTAAAGGACAGCGACTTCGGATGCACTTCCAGCGGGTTAACGTAGAAGAAGTGTTTTCCATCGAGCGCCATGCCGCCGAGGACGGTGTTATACAATGCGCGCTCCATCACGTCGGCGTACTGGCTGTCGGCCTCCATCTCGAGCATCCGCCGGGCGAACATCATCAGGCCGACAGAGGCGCAGCTTTCGGCATACACGGTATCGTTCGGCAGATCGTAATCGCTGCTGAAGGCTTCGCCGCTGCTTTGTGAGCCGATCCCGCCGGTGATATACAACTGGCGCTGGGCCATATTTCGCCACAGGCGCAGGCAATCCTGGCGTTTGCTTTCGTCGTTGTTCAGCCGCGCCAGATGCGCCACGCCGGTCATCAGATAGACAAAGCGCACCGCGTGACCGATCGCCGTTTGCTGTTCTGCAAGCGGCTGGTGCGCCTGGCTGTAGGCTTTATCTTTTACCATCCACGCCGGACCATAGGTATGCCAGTACGAGGTCTTTCCGCGCTTTTCATACTCCTGATCGTAGAAATGCGGCTGCGTTCCGCGTTGTTCAACAAAATAGTTCGCCAGCGCCAGATAACGCGGTTGCTCCGTCACTTCATACAGCCGCATCAGCGCCAGCTCGATTTCCGGATGCCCAGGATAGCCGTGCAGCTGATTTTCGCCGGGACCAAAAACGCTGTCGATATGATCCGCGAGGCGACAAACAATCTCCAGCAGGCGACGTTTGCCGGTGGCCTGAAAAAATGCCACCCCTGCTTCAATCATATGCCCGGCGCAGTAAAGCTCATGACACTCCGCCAGATTGGTCCAGCGCTCCTGCGGCGCTTTGACGGTGAAATAAGTGTTGAGATAGCCATCCTCACACTGGGCAGCGGCTATCAGTTCAATCACCTCATCGGCAGTTTTTTCCAGCGTCGGGTCCGGCTTCTGGCACAGTGACCAGGCGACGGCCTCCAGCCACTTAGCGACATCGCTGTCCTGAAAGACCATTCCGTAAAATTCGCCGGACTGGCGTCCCGCCGCGATGCGGAAATTTTCAATCGCATGGCTGGGATCGGCCTCCGGAACACGGTCGTTGAGGGCATCCCATTGATAAGGGATCACTACGTCCCGAACCAGGCGCTGATATTGTCCGAGGAACGGATCGCTGACCGTCAATTTATGCAGGTCGACTTCCGGTACGTTCATGATGTGCTCCTTATGACTGAACATGACGCTGGCGCAGGTCGGTAGCAATACGCGCCATCATTGGGTTACTGAGTTTGCAAAAACGAATCGACAACGCCAGCAGCAGATGGAACAGGGCTGGCAACAGGGTTTCCATTGCGGTAATGCCGCCGAGCGACTGCGCCGTCTGGTTTTCTGCGCCGGGCTGGTAGGCGACAAAAATAAACAGCAGGCTAATGATCCCGGCGCTGGAGGCCCAGGCCAGTTTGATGAAAAACAGGTTAAAGGCGAAGTTCATGCCGGATGAGCGCACGCCGGTTTTCCACTCGCCATAGTCATCGGCGAATGCCATCAGCGAGAAGTGCAGCGGCAGAGTGAAGCCGAGAATAATGCCGTTGCCGAGGATAATCGCCAGCCACAGCGTCTGGTACGCCGGACCGGTGGGTAAAAACCACATCAGCACCGCCAGCGCCGCCAGGACAAGGTTGGTGATCGAGTAAAGCTTCACGGTGTCAACGCGGCGGGTCAACGGATTCACAATCACCGAGCCGATAATGGAGGCGAAGGTCACCATTGTGAAGAACAGGGAAGTATAGGCGGTGCTCCCTTCCAGCACGTAGGTGATGAAATACATATAGCCGCCGCCGCGAATATTAAAGACGTTGATAAGCAGGAACGACATCAGCAGCATTAGCAGCAGCTGATCGTTTTTGCGCAGCCCGGCCAGATGTTCGCGTAGGGTAAATTTTCCCATCATCTCAAGCGGCACGCGTTCGCGTACCCAGAAGAAACAGCACAGAAACATGACGACCGCCACGGCGCACAGTACGCCGACGCCAGACTGATAACCTAATGCGGCGTTGCCTTTACCAAAGACATCAACCATCCACGGTAATCCGACCGAGACGAGAAAACCTGCCACGCCGCACAGTACAAAGCGCCAGGACTGGCAGGAGATGACCTCGTTATGCCGTGTCGTCATGGTATTGATCAGCGCGCAATAGGGAACGTTGATGGCGGTATAACCGACGGAGAGCAGCAGATAAGTACCAAACGCCCAGGCGATTTTGACGCCCATTCCCGCGTCCGGTACGGTAAACGTCAGTACGCCGATAACGCCAATCGGAATCGCCACCCACAGTTGCCAGGGGCGGAAGCGTCCCCAGCGGCTTTGTGTATGGTCGGCAATGACGCCCATTATCGGGTCGGAAATAGCATCAAATACACGCAGGGCAATAAATAGCGTGCCGACTAACGCAGGCGTCAGACCGAACACGTCGGTATAGAAAAAGGTAAGAAAATTCATGATCAGGCAGGTGATGACGGTGCCGCCTGCGTCACCCAGGCCGTAGCCAATTTTCTCGCGCACGGTGAGCGCATCGTGGATGCGGCTCTGTGCGAGTTCATCACGGGTAATCGGTGTAGAGGTCATAGTTATTCCTCGCTAAATGAGGTTTCGGGCAGTGATTATTTTTTATGACTGATGACCTGTTTAATTCTGCCTGGAAGCAGGGCTGCAACAAGGCAACGAAAGAGTAAAAAAAGATGAGGATTCCGACTCATACGCAAAAGTGTGAGACAGATCCGGTGGCTTTGCTATTTTTAATTAATAATCAAAAGGTAATATAAAAAATATCAGCCTGATAAGCGGGAAATTCCATATCTATGCTTGAATTATCCATGACGCTTCCGATTAAAGTACAGAACGGTGGACTCTTCATTTCCCGGGGCGTTGGTCGTCATCCGGCAAGGACGTTATCGTCATGGGAAATTATTTTTGTTGAAAAGGGCAGGCTCGCAATTCAGGAAGAAGAGCAGGTTTTTTATGTGGAAGCGGGGGAAAGTTTGCTGCTCTGGCCGCAACGTCGTCATGTCGGCGTTGATGATTTTCCTGCCGACTTACGCTTTTACTGGCTGCATTTTGAAGTCAAAGCGCCGGATAACGATCCGCGCTGGCTGATGCATCTTTCGGTGCCACAGCATACCCGCGTCGCCGATCCGCAGGCGCTGATCGCCCTGTTTCGCCAGTTTATGATTGAGCAGGAAAAATTGCAGCGCAGCCCGGCGCTGGAATTTATTGTATTGCTGATATTACAGCAGATGACTCAGCCTGCCCGGCAGGCGGAAAGCGCGGAAGAAGCCGGAGTTTCACTGGCGTGGAAAGCCCGGCAGTTGATCCGCACGCAATATCACCGCCCGCTCTCCACCGCTATTCTTGCCGGAGAATTACACTGTAATGCGGATTATCTTGGCCGCGTTTATCGGCGGGTTTTTCATTTAACGCTAACGGAAGCCATTCATCGTCAACGCGTCCGGGAGGCGGAAAAGTTATTGATTAGCGACGCGCGTTCATTAAAAGAGGTAGCGGAACTGTGCGGTTTTAACGATGTTGGTTATTTTCGGCAAATCTTTCGTAAACACACCGGTCTGACGCCCGCAGTCTGGAAACGACGCTACTGCAAAGTCCATGTCAATTCGTGATCTTCGTCTATTAACTATCTCACCACAGAATAATAATCTATAATTTGTGATAAATATGCGCATTTAACTTGTTATGTCGAGTATTTGCGCGTGTCCGGAATAATTTTCTGATAATTTGTTTTTGGCCGTTAGATCAGAAGGAATATCTCCTTCCTGTAGCGTCTCAGACTGCCTGTCGCCTGTTCAGAAAGGGGAAATAACGTGCCGGGTGTCTATTGAATTTAAATTTATTTTTTTTAAACTTGCGACAGACATTATCGATGAGGAAGGCATCATGTTTAGCTGTCGCTAGTTGAAGATAACGTGAGTATTGGAACGATGGAATACCAGTTACATGGATTTATGATTGGTCGGGAAATATTTTTTGATATAAGTGAATCAAGAATATTCAGGCTTCCGGTAAATAAAATGGACAGCGTCATCTCTTTTGGCGGCGTATTTTTTAATCATACCATGCTGCGTCTGTTTGTTTATCTGTTACTGCATGCCCGAACCCATTATGTGTCAAAAGATGAATTACTCGTCAACGTCTGGGAAAAAAACGAATTAAGCGCTTCCACGCAACGTTTGTCCACGATGGTTAAAAATCTCAACACCAAATTAAATATGCTGGGCTTGCCACAGCATTCTATCGTCAGCGTCAAGGGAAGCGGATACATACTGGCACTGGATAATATCCAGGCACTGTATAGCGTGGTCGATGAAGCAGATTATCAACTATAGATAATCCTCGATTCAGTGCCAGCTTATTCCGTAGTGTGATGTCGCCTGCGGATTATTTCCTGGGCGTTTGCCGCCCAGGTTTTTTTTACCTTCACTACCCGTGCGCCAGCGGGCTTTATGGCGGATCCCCAGAACGCCTCGGGCATCTGACAAAATTTAACCGTTTCCCCTGTTTGATCAAAGCAGCCACGCCGCCGCCTCTGGCACTCTGGACTTTTCATGTTGGCGGAGCGATGAATGAACCGGTTTATTATGGCGGATGCGGCGAAGTGTATCGGCTGTCGTACCTGCGAAGTCGCCTGTGTGGTTGCGCATCAGGAAAATCAGGACTGCGCGACGGTTTCGGCCGGGCAGTTTGCTCCACGCATCCGGGTCGTTAAAGACCATACCTTCACCACGGCGGTCGCCTGTCACCAGTGCGAAGACGCGCCGTGCGCGAACGTCTGTCCGACGCAGGCGATACGCCGCGAGCACGGGCATATCTTTGTGGAACAGGCGCGCTGTATCGGCTGTAAAAGCTGTATGCTGGCCTGCCCGTTTGGCGCGATGAATGTCGCCAGGCCTGGCGCGCGCGTACAGGCGTTGAAGTGCGATCTCTGCTGGCATCGCGAAAGCGGACCCGCCTGCGTGGAGGCGTGTCCAACTGGGGCGATAGCCTGCGTGAATGCGGCTGACATCCAGCGCCAGCGTCTGCGGGCGCAGCCGCTTTAGCCGGATTATGCGGGCGTATTACTGATTTTCCGCCCACGCGCGTTCAACTTCTTCCGCCAGAATCTTCACCCCGGCCTCAATTTTCTCCGGGTCGGGCACATAGTTCATCCGCATGCATTGATGGGTGTGCGGCCAGGGTTTATCCAGTCCCGGGAAGAAGAAGTGCCCCGGCACCATCAGCACGCCGCGCGCCTTCAGGCGCTGGTACAGCAGTTCGGTAGTGATCGGCAGATCCTGAAACCACAGCCACAGGAAAATTGCCCCTTCAGGCTTATGAATCAGGCAGCGATTCTCCGGCAGGTAGCGGCGAATAATGGCAATCGTCTGCTGAACGCGCTGGTAATAAAATGGCTTAATGACCGTTTCCGACAGGCGCAGCAGATCGTTACGCTTAATCATCTCGCTCATCATCGCAGGCCCGATTCCTCCCGGCGCAAGGCTGATGATGCCGTTCATATTAGAAACCGCGGTGATGATTTTTTCGTTGGCGATGATAATGCCGCAGCGCGAGCCCGGCAGCCCCAGCTTGGAGAGGCTCATGCACAGTACGATGTTTGGATTCCACAGCGGGCGCGCTTCACTAAAAATAATGCCCGGGAACGGCACGCCGTAGGCGTTATCAATCACCAGCGGAATATTGTGCTGGTTGGCAAGCCGGTCGAGCTTCATGAGCTCTTCATCGGTAATCACGTTACCCGTCGGGTTCGTTGGACGGGACACGCAAATCATCCCCGTCTCTTCGCCAATGTGCAGATGTTCAAAATCAACGTGATACTTAAACTGGCCTTCCGGCAGCAGTTCAATGTTGGGCCGCGCTGAGACGAACAAATCTTCTTCCAGCCCGGAATCGGCATAGCCGATATATTCCGGCGCGAGAGGGAAAAGCACCTTTTTGGTGCTCCCGTCGGCGCGACGTCCGGCAAAAAGATTGAATAAGTAGAAAAACGCACTCTGGCTGCCGTTTGTCAGCGCAATATTCTGTGGTTCGATATCCCAACCCAGATTCTCACGAAGTAGCGAAGCGAGGGCCGACAGTAGCTCGGTTTTACCCTGCGGACCGTCATAATTGCACAGCGCGTCAGTGGCTTTGCCGCTTTCCAGCATCTCTGCAAGCAGCGTATGGAAATAATCCTGCATCGCCGGGATTTTTGCCGGATTACCGCCGCCCAGCATGATTGCGCCAGGGGTGCGTAAACCGTCGTTGAGGTCCTCCATCAGGCGGGTGATGCCTGAATGGCGGGTAAATTTGTCGCCAAAAAGTGAAAATGTCATAACGGGTGGTCTGTCAAACGCTGTATCAAAGTGACTTACCTTAACGCCAGCTCTGACGGGGTGCAAATCGGGCTTCGACGGCCGTCTTGAGGTTTTATGCTGAAAATTGCTGTGAGAGTGGAGTTTTATCTGGTGAGCGTCCGGCGGCCTGCCTGCCCCGGACGGCGGTTTTTAGCGCTGCCCGGCCCAGACAACCATCACGCTGTCATCACCTGTCGTGCGCACAAAGCCGTAGCCCTGGGATAACGTCAGGGTGGTTTGCTTACCGGCGCCGATTGCCGGATGCCTGGCCCGGAACTGCCCGAGGCGCTGCCAGTGCGCGACGTTACCGGCAAATTTGCCGCTGATGTCCTGCCAGTTCATATCCGAGCGCGTGCCCTGTAGCGGGTCCGAGCCAGTCGGGCCGAAAGGACGCGCGGATTCGTCGCCATAGAAGATTTGCACCGCCCCCGGCGCCAGCAGCAGAAGCTCCGCCGCGTTATCATTTCCTTCGCGGAAAAGTCGGGTATCGTGCGAGGACAGATAGCTCAGCACGTTGAAATTTTGTAATTTCTCCGCCATTTGTTGCCAGACAGGATCGATGTTTGCCAGACAGTCCACCGCTTTTGCCGCCTGCTCCTGATAGTCAAAATTGATCATCGCATCAAAGCCGTGGCGATAGTAGTCGCTTTGCATCACGCCGTGGCCCCAGGCTTCGCCGGTCATCCAGAACGGCTTATCGTCAGGCGCTTTGTCCGGGTTGGCTTTTTTCCATTCGACCAGCGCAGCGCTGGCCTGGGTTTTTAACTGCTGCCATGCCGGAAGTTCAACGTGTTTGGCGGTATCGACGCGGAATCCGTCGATGCCGTAGTCGCGCACCCATTGGCTTAACCAGTGGGTCAGGTAGTCCCGCGGCGTATAGCCATCAATGGCTTTGGCGCGCGTATCTGCTTTGTTCTGATAAAACACCGGCAGGCCGGACGGTACGGTGGATTCAGTTTTCAAATCCGGCAGAAAGGCCAGCGACATGGTCAAATCGTCAAAGCCAGGGCTGTCGTAATCGCCGATATCGGTGCGGATCCACGCTTTTCCCCACCATTTTTCCCACGCCGCTTTGTCGCTGAAGTTGATGTAATCATTAAAGCTGTGCCAGTTTTGTCCTGCGCCGGGTTTCCAGTCGGTCCAGCGTTCGCCAAGGGTCTTTTTCAGTTCATCGCCGGTAAGATAGAGCGCGCCGAAGTTAAACTCCTGCATGTCGGCCAGCGTCGCATAGCCGGTATGGTTCATTACTACGTCAAAGAGGACGCGAATCCCACGCTGATGGGCGCCGTCAACCAGCGCGCGTAAATCCTCCTCGTTGCCCATATTGGCGTCAAGCCGGGTCCAGTCCTGGGTGTAATAGCCGTGATAAGCATAGTGCGGAAAATCGCCTTTGGCGCCGCCGCCGACCCAGCCGTGAATCTGTTCGAACGGCGCGCTGATCCACAGCGCATTGACGCCCAGCTGCTGTAAATAGTCCAGTTTGCTGGTCAGGCCGCGCAGATCGCCGCCGTGGAAGGTGCCGATCTCTTCCATGCCATCTTTATGGCGACCATAGCTGTGGTCGTTGGTGGGATCGCCGTTGACAAAGCGGTCGGTCAGCACAAAGTAGACCGTGGCGTTGTGCCAGTCGAACGGGGCTGGCGCGTTCGTCTCCGCCCGTTCCAGCAGCAGCAGACCGTTGCTGTCCGGCGCGGGCTGTAGGGTGATCCTGCCTTCTTTCACCGTGGCGGTTTGCTGGCTATAGAAGTCCCGCACTACGGCGCCTTCCGGGAAGGTCTGCGCGACCTCCAGGGTCAGCGGCGAGCCATCCCACTTCGGGCACTGGCGAATGACCCTGGCGGCCGGTTCCGCCTCGTTCTGAATAGTAATCATCAGCGTCGGCGTACCGGAACGGGTGTCGATCTCAAGCGTGTAACTGCCGTCTTTGAACAGCCGCCACTGCGGCGGCGCGCCTTCACAGGGCTTCAGCGACAGCATCTGATTGAGTTTTACCGCATCGGCAGGCTGCCAGCACTGTTGGTCAAAATTGAGTAACAAAGGGCGGGTACCCTTCGTTAGCGCTGTCTGGCTGACGAACTTACCGGTACCCCCGGCGGTGAACGGCGGAAAGCCCTGCGATGTCCATGATGAGGCGATCCCCATCGCGGGCAGGAGCGCCAGCGTAACAGCGGCAAGTTTCATCGTGCGGTCCTTTTTGCGGCAATATTGACCAGTGTGCCTGAGAACCCGCCGGGAAAACTCATCCCTGCGCGCTGTTTGCTCAGGATGAGGCGCGCGGATGAGCGATCGCGGGCAAAAAACTGCCGTATTTTGCGATAAGCACCGCATTTTTTTGCATTTAGTACCGTGAGGGATGGTTTCGGCGTGACATGGTTTCGGATTTAGACTATTCCTTGAGGTGCTCTCGACCGTTATTTTTGGTATGATTTGAGATTCACCTCTCAAATTTGTGAACCAGATAAGGTGTTGGAATGATTCAATCCGACCAGGAGACCTAATGATATTGACGCCCATACGACGATATGGGGCAATGATTCTTATGTTACTCACCATCCTTTTTTCAGGTGAGGTGCTGGCGAAGACGCACACGACGACATCGAGTCAAAAGTCCCATGTAACGAAGGTAAGTAATAAAAAGGTAAGCAGTAAACAAGAGTATTCTCGCAATAGTGCAAAGAGTCGTTCACTTCCTGATTTGCGAAAATACCCTTCCGGAACACCGAGAAAAAAAGCGTTTCTCCGGACGGTTATGCCTTATATTACCAGCCAGAATGCTGCGATTACCGCGGAACGTAACTGGCTGATCGCTAAACAGTATCAGAACCAGTGGTCGCCTTCCGAGCGTGCGCGGATGAAAGATATCGCCAAACGCTACAAGGTGAAGTGGTCTGGCAATACGCGGACGATTCCGTGGAACACGCTGCTGGAGCGCGTGGACATTATCCCGACCAGTATGGTGGCGACAATGGCTGCGGCGGAAAGCGGCTGGGGAACCTCTAAGCTTGCGCGCGCCAACAACAATCTGTTCGGCATGAAGTGCGCCAAAGGGCGTTGCACTAATGCGCCGGGCAAGGTGAAAGGGTACTCGCAATTCGGCTCGGTCAAAGAGTCGGTCAGCGCCTATGTCGCCAATCTGAACACGCACCCGGCTTACGCTTCGTTCCGTAAATCGCGCGCCCAGTTGCGCAAGGCGGACCAGGAAGTCACGGCGACGGCGATGATCCATAAGCTGAAGGGTTATTCAACGAAGGGGCAGAGCTACAACAACTATCTGTTCGCGATGTATCAGGATAACCAGCGCTTAATTGCGGCCCATATGTAATATTTGCCCGGCGGCGCGATGCCTACCGGGCACTTTCTAAGTGTCCATGCTCGCTGCGGCTAATCCGGCCTGCATCCCGTCCGCAGGCCCGGAGCAGCAAATAACCTTACATCAACACTTCACTGTTCACATCACGATACTCTTTCGGCGTCGTGCCATACTCTTTTTTGAATACGGAATAGAAGTACTGCAGCGAAGGATAGCCGCACATCTGGGAGATTTCGTTAATCGACAGCGTGGTGGAAATCAGCAGGCTGCGCGCTTTCTCCAGCTTTTCTGCGTGGATCACCGCGTGGATAGTCTCGCCGACCTCCTCTTTAAATCGCTTCTCAAGGTTTGAGCGGGAAATGCCGACGGCATCCAGCACCTGATCAACCTTAATGCCTTTACAGGCGTGGTTGCGGATGAAGTGCATCGCCTGGATAACGGCGGGATCGGTAAGGGAACGATAGTCCGTTGAACGACGCTCGACCACGCGCACCGGCGGCACCAGTATGCGCTGTAGCGGCAGCGCTTCGTTCGCTAACAGCCGGTGCAGCAGCTTCGCTGCCTGATAGCCCATCTGCCGCGCCCCCTGCGCCACCGACGACAGCGCCACGCGGGACAGATAGCGGGTTAATTCTTCGTTATCAATGCCAATCACGCACAGTTTTTCCGGCACCGGGATATGCAGATGTTCGCATACCTGGAGGACGTGGCGGGCGCGCGCGTCGGTCACCGCGATAATGCCGGTCTGCGGCGGCAGGGTTTGCAGCCAGTCCGCCAGCCGATTTTGCGCATGCTGCCACAGCTCTGGCGCGGTTTCCAGCCCCTGATACACCACGCCGCGGTATTTTTCTTCCGCAACCAGCTGGCGAAAAGCGTGCTCGCGTTCCGCCGCCCAGCGTTTCCCGCTGGAGGCCGGCAGTCCGTAAAAGGCGAAGCGGTTAATGCCTTTTTCTTTCAGATGCAGGAAGGCGCTTTCGACGAGGGCGTGATTATCGGTGGCGATATAGTGTACCGGCGGGTAATTTTCCGCCAGATGATAAGAACCGCCCACGCCGACAATCGGCACATCGACATCAATTAATAAGCGGGCAATGTCAGGGTCGTCGTAATCGGCAATAACGCCATCGCCCAGCCACTCTTTAATGTTATCAATTCTGGCGCGAAAATCCTCTTCTATGAATATATCCCATTCAGATTGTGATGCTTGTAAATATTCACCGACGCCCTCTACAACCTGGCGGTCATAGGCTTTATTCGCATTAAATAACAGGGTAATACGGTGACGGTTATCAAACATAAGAACATATCCTGATCAATGTGAACATGGGCTGGTCGATACTATCACTAGCGTGGCGCCATGCGAAATTCATCATAGCTCAATGAGGAAGACAATTATCATTTTTTATCTGGCGGTTATGGTTTTTTGTTTATTTCTCAACCTTCGATCCGGATCGCCTTTTTACCCGGGATGATTTTGGCTTTTTTATGTCCTTTTTTGGGAGCCAGCGCACATTTGGGTATTCTCTCAATGGCGGTGTGAAATAACGTAATTGAGCTCTAAATCGGGAAATTCCAGTATTAAGCCATCGCAATTACTCGCTGTATTACCTGATTACGGAGTTCATTATGCAGGCATATTTTGACCAACTCGACCGTGTTCGTTTCGAAGGCCCTAAGTCCACTAACCCTCTGGCATTCCGTCACTACAACCCGGATGAAATCGTGCTGGGCAAACGGATGGAAGATCATTTGCGTTTCGCCGCCTGCTACTGGCACACCTTCTGCTGGAACGGGGCGGATATGTTTGGCGTCGGCGCGTTTGACCGCCCCTGGCAGCAGCCGGGCGAAGCCCTGGCGCTGGCAAAACGCAAAGCGGACGTGGCGTTTGAATTCTTCCACAAGCTGAACGTTCCGTTCTACTGCTTCCACGATGTCGACGTTTCACCGGAAGGCGCGTCGCTCAAAGAGTATAAAAACAACTTCGCCCAGATGGTCGATGTGCTGGCTGCGAAGCAGGAAGAGAGCGGCGTGAAGCTGCTGTGGGGCACGGCGAACTGTTTCACCAACCCGCGCTACGGCGCAGGCGCGGCGACCAACCCGGACCCGGAAGTCTTTAGCTGGGCGGCGACCCAGGTGGTTACGGCAATGGACGCCACTCACAAACTGGGCGGCGAAAACTACGTGCTGTGGGGCGGTCGTGAAGGCTATGAAACTCTGCTGAACACCGATCTGCGCCAGGAGCGTGAGCAAATTGGCCGCTTCATGCAGATGGTGGTCGAGCACAAGCACAAAACCGGCTTCCAGGGCACGCTGCTGATTGAACCAAAACCGCAGGAACCGACCAAACACCAGTATGATTACGATGCGGCCACCGTTTACGGCTTCCTGAAACAGTTCGGTCTGGAAAAAGAGATCAAGCTGAACATTGAAGCCAACCACGCGACGCTGGCGGGACACTCCTTCCATCATGAAATCGCCACCGCTATCGCGCTGGGCCTGTTTGGTTCCGTCGATGCCAACCGCGGCGACGCGCAGTTAGGCTGGGATACCGACCAGTTCCCGAACAGCGTGGAGGAGAACGCGCTGGTAATGTATGAAATCCTGAAAGCGGGCGGTTTCACCACCGGCGGCCTGAACTTTGACGCGAAAGTCCGTCGTCAGAGCACCGACAAATACGATCTGTTCTATGGTCATATTGGCGCGATGGATACGATGGCGCTGTCGCTGAAAATCGCCGCGCGCATGATTGAAGATGGCGAACTGGATAAACGCGTGGCAAAACGTTACGCCGGCTGGAACAGCGAGCTGGGTCAGCAGATCCTCAAGGGCCAGATGTCGTTAAGCGAACTGGCGCAGTATGCTGAACAGCATAACCTGGCGCCGGTACATCAGAGCGGCCATCAGGAACTGCTGGAAAACCTGGTTAACCACTACCTGTTCAATAAATAATCGCTATCGCCGGGCGGCGCTCTGTTGGCCCGGCCTACGGTTGTTGTAGGCCCGGTGAGCTTCGCGCTGCCGGGCATTTTCATTGAAGGAACCCACCTATGTATATCGGGATCGATCTTGGCACCTCGGGCGTAAAAGCCATTTTGCTCAATGAGCAAGGCGAGGTTGTGGCAGCGCAAACGGAAAAACTCACCGTCTCCCGTCCTCATCCGCTCTGGTCGGAACAGGACCCCGAACAGTGGTGGCTGGCGACAGATCGCGCCGTCAAAGCGCTGGGCAAACAGCATTCGTTAAGCGAGGTAAAAGCGTTAGGCATTGCCGGGCAGATGCACGGCGCAACGCTGCTTGATGATCAGCAGCGCGTTCTGCGTCCCGCCATTCTGTGGAACGACGGACGCTGTGGCGAAGAGTGCGCGCTGCTGGAAGCGCAGGCGCCGCAGTCCCGCGCCATCACCGGCAACCTGATGATGCCCGGCTTTACCGCGCCGAAGCTGCTCTGGGTGAAATGCCATGAGCCGGAGATTTTTCGTCAGGTGGCGAAGGTGCTGCTGCCGAAAGATTATCTGCGTTTGCGTATGACGGGCGAGTTTGCCAGCGATATGTCTGACGCCGCGGGAACCATGTGGCTGGATGTGGAAAAGCGTGACTGGAGCGATGTCATGCTGGAAGCCTGCGGTCTGACCCGCGACCATATGCCTGCGCTGTTTGAGGGGAGTGACATCAGCGGAACCTTACTGCCAGAGATCGCGACGGCGTGGGGAATGCCCGCGGCGCCGGTTGTCGCTGGCGGCGGCGATAACGCGGCGGGCGCCGTTGGCGTCGGCATGATTGACGCGAATCAGGCCATGCTGTCGCTGGGCACCTCTGGCGTCTATTTTGCCGTCAGCGACGGCTTTCTCAGCAAACCGGAAAGCGCGGTACACAGCTTCTGTCATGCGCTGCCGGGCCGCTGGCATCTGATGTCGGTGATGCTGAGCGCCGCCTCCTGCCTGGACTGGGCGGCGAAACTCACCGGACTGGAGACGGTCCCCGCGTTGCTTGACGCCGCGCAGACGGCGGATACCAGCGCCGATCCTGTCTGGTTTTTACCGTACCTGTCCGGGGAGCGCACGCCGCATAACAATCCACAGGCGAAGGGCGTGTTCTTTGGCCTGACGCATCAGCACGGTCCGGCTGAACTGGCGCGCGCGGTGCTGGAAGGGGTGGGCTATGCGCTGGCCGACGGTATGGATGTGGTGCATGCCTGCGGTGTGAAACCGCAGAGCATTACCCTTATCGGCGGCGGGGCGCGCAGCGCGTACTGGCGGCAGATGCTGGCGGATATCAGCGGACTACAGCTTGATTACCGCACCGGCGGCGACGTCGGCCCCGCGCTTGGCGCCGCGCGTCTGGCGCAGATCGCGATGAACCCGGAAAAACCGCTAAGCGACCTGCTGCCGCAGCTTCCGCTGGAGCAAACGCACCGGCCCGATGCGCAGCGCCATGCGGATTATCAGCAGCGTCGTGAGACTTTCCGTCGTCTCTATCAACAACTTCTGCCGCTGATGTCCTGAGTATCCCTCCCGCCCCGGTGGCGGGAGAGATTTTTGCTATTTATATAAATGATTAATTCATAATTTAATTATATGAATTTATTCTGAAATTTCAGCGTGTAGTCCATTTTGTGCTGCCGCCTTCCTGGGGTTATCCCTTATCTTGCTAAGCTGGATAAGGAGATCCCAATGAAAAGCTCAACGTTTATTTCATGGTTGTTACTCTTTTCAGGCACATTGACTTATGTCATCGGTTTCTGGCGGGCCTGCCCGTTACTGAGCGGTAAAGGCTATTTCCTTGGCGTTTTTATAACCGTCTGGTTTGTCGCCTGGGTTTATCTGCGTGAGGTTATGCGGGGAGAGATTGACGAACGCTTTATCTCCGTATGCAAACTGATGGCGCTGGTCATGACCGGATTGCTTTTAGTTGGGGTCATCAATGCGCCGCTGACGCCCGGCGAAAGGGTGCTTTATCCAGTGGCGTTGTGTGTCAGCTTACTGGGGCTTGTTCGTGTGATACGGACTGAGGATCGTTGCAACAAGAGGGAATAACGTTGTTATTATATTGCCTGAGCTATTATTTACTGCGCCGCTATAAACGGCGTTCTGCCTGAAGCAGTATCTTTTCCTGTAAACGCCCGGTCTCTGTCCAGACCGGGCGTTTGCCTGTTAACTCACCAGCCGGCGCGTATCCACCCGCTGCAACAGCATGGAAAGCAGCAAACTTCCGGCCAGCGTGGCGCTGAAAATCCACAGCATATCCAGCGGCGGCCAGCGTTTAATGTCGAGCCCGCTGGTGCGCAGCGCGTGAATAATCAGCGCGTGAAAACCATAAATTCCCAGCGAATGGCGGGAGATCAGGCCCAGTCCGGGAACGGTCTGCCGGTTCAGCGTGTTTTTCACCAGCGTCAGTAGGGAAACGGCGCAGATGAACACCATCGGGCCGCAATAGAGATACCAGGTATCGGCAAAATTCCCGCGCCATTGCAGTTCATGCTGCGTGCCGCGAGAAATGATCATTACGGCGACGATAAACAGCACGCCGCTTAGCACAGTGAAAGCGCGTTTTTGCGTCTCCATCATGCCAATCGCGCGTCCCAGCATCCCGAAGAGCAGGTAATAGAAGGTGTCGCCGTTGATATATAAATTCACCGGCAGCCACTCAACGCCGCCGATTTTTTGTGGGACGGTATTGGGATTGGCGATGATACCCACCACCACTATCAGCGCCAGCAGCATTTTACCGCCGATCTGTTTTACCTGGATCAGCGGAGAAACCAGATAGATGACGGCGATGGCAAAGAAAAACCACAGATGATAGAAAACCGGCTTTTGCAGCAGATTTTTTAACGAGAGCTCCGCGTTAATCGAAGTAAACAGCGTGATATAGGCCATCGCGACGGCGCTGTAGAACAACAGACACAGCTCAATGCGCAGGAAATGACGCTTCTGCGCGCTGCGCTCACCAAAAAAGAGATAGCCTGAAATCATAAAAAATAGCGGTACGCTGACCCGTGATGCCGAATTCAGGATGTTGGCGAGATCCCAGTTAACCGGGCTGACGCTGTGGGCATTGGTAATGTACCAGGTGGTGGTATGGATCATCACCACCATTAAACAGGCGATCCCGCGCAGGTTATCAATCCAGTAAATTTTGGGCTGCATCCGTTCCTCTCATCTGGTTTAAAAAAGGTCAGACCCGCATTTCTTCGGCCTGTCCTGGTGGAAAAATCTGAGATTGTACGCTAAAGCTTGTGATGGTCCGCCGGGATTCGCAAAATGCTTTTGCCATACAGCTTAATAACAACTTAACTTTCCAGTCCATCAGGCGGTAAGAAAATGATAACCAAGCCTCTCTTTCCGGCAATCATCATTGTGATGCTGGCAGGATGCGCCACCACGTCGCCGCCGGTGCAAAAGGCGCAAAAACTCAAAATGAGCCCAACGCGCACGCTGGATATGGAGACGTTGTGTAAAGAGCAGGCGGCGCGACGTTACAACACCGGCGCGCAGAAGATTGCCGTTACTGGCTTCGAGCAATTTCAGGGAAGCTATGAGATGCGCGGTTCTACCTTCCGTAAAGAGAGTTTTGTCTGCTCTTTCGACGCGGAGGGGCAGTTTTTACATCTTTCCATGCGTTAAGCCTGCCTTTTTCCCGTTTCGTACTGTATATCTTGCAGTCAGCGGGTATACTGAGCCCTTCCTTTAAATCCACACGTATCCAGCACGAAATAATATGCAAAAGTTTGATACCAGGACCTTCCAGGGCTTGATCCTGACCTTACAGGATTACTGGGCTCGCCAGGGCTGCACCATCGTTCAACCATTGGACATGGAAGTCGGCGCGGGAACTTCTCATCCCATGACCTGCCTGCGCGCGCTGGGGCCAGAACCGATGGCGACTGCCTACGTGCAGCCTTCTCGTCGTCCGACCGACGGACGCTACGGCGAAAACCCGAACCGTTTACAGCATTACTATCAGTTCCAGGTGGTGATTAAGCCGTCGCCGGACAACATTCAGGAGCTGTATCTCGGGTCGCTGAAAGAGTTGGGAATGGATCCAACCATTCACGACATTCGCTTCGTGGAAGATAACTGGGAAAACCCGACCCTGGGCGCCTGGGGACTGGGCTGGGAAGTGTGGCTGAACGGCATGGAAGTAACGCAGTTCACTTACTTCCAGCAGGTTGGCGGACTGGAGTGTAAGCCGGTTACCGGTGAAATCACCTACGGTCTGGAACGACTGGCGATGTACATTCAGGGCGTGGACAGCGTCTACGACCTGGTCTGGAGCGACGGCCCGCTGGGTAAAACCACCTACGGCGACGTATTCCATCAGAACGAAGTGGAACAATCCACCTATAACTTTGAATACGCGGACGTCGACTTTCTGTTCACCTGCTTTGAGCAGTACGAGAAAGAAGCGCAGCAGCTGCTGGCGCTGGAAAACCCGCTGCCGCTGCCGGCTTACGAGCGTATTCTGAAGGCCGCCCACAGCTTTAACCTGCTGGATGCGCGTAAAGCCATCTCTGTCACCGAGCGTCAGCGCTACATTCTGCGTATTCGTACCCTGACCAAAGCCGTGGCGGAAGCTTACTATGCTTCCCGTGAAGCCCTCGGCTTCCCGATGTGCAATAAAGATAAATAAGAGGCGGCCATGTCTGAGAAAACTTTTCTGGTGGAAATCGGCACTGAAGAGCTGCCGCCAAAAGCCCTGCGCAGCCTGGCGGAGTCCTTTGCTGCAAACGTGACTGCGGAGCTGGATAACGCCGGCCTCGCACACGGCAACGTTGAATGGTTTGCCGCACCGCGTCGCCTGGCGCTGAAAGTGGCGAAACTGGCTGAATCCCAGCCCGATCGCGAAGTGGAAAAGCGTGGTCCGGCAATCGCCCAGGCATTCGATGCTGAAGGCAAGCCGAGCAAAGCGGCGGAAGGCTGGGTGCGTGGCTGCGGGATAACCGTTGACCAGGCCGAGCGTCTGACCACCGACAAAGGCGAATGGCTGCTGTATCGCGCGCATGTGAAAGGCGAGAGCGCCGAAGCGCTACTGCCGAATATGGTTGCCGCTTCGCTGGCGAAACTGCCAATCCCGAAACTGATGCGCTGGGGCGCGTCTGACGTCCATTTTGTGCGTCCGGTTCATACTGTGACCCTGCTGCTGGGCGACAATGTGATCCCGGCGACGATTCTGGGCATTCAGTCCGATCGCGTGATTCGCGGCCATCGCTTTATGGGCGAGCCGCAGTTCACCATCGATAACGCCGACCAGTACCCGCAGATTCTGCTGGAGCGCGGTAAAGTCATTGCGGACTACGAAGCGCGTAAAGCCAAAATCAAAGCGGACGCGATTGAGGCGGCGCGTAAAATAGGTGGTAACGCCGATCTGAGCGAAAGTCTGCTGGAAGAAGTCACCTCGCTGGTGGAATGGCCGGTGGTGCTGACCGCGAAATTCGAAGAAAAATTCCTCGCGGTGCCGTCTGAAGCGCTGGTTTACACCATGAAAGGTGACCAGAAATACTTCCCGGTTTACGCCAACGACGGCAAACTGCTGCCGAACTTTATCTTCGTTGCCAATATCGAATCGAAAGACCCGCAGCAGATTGTCTCCGGTAATGAGAAGGTGGTTCGCCCGCGTCTGGCGGATGCTGAGTTCTTCTTCAATACCGACCGTAAAAAACGTCTGGAAGATCATCTGCCGCGTCTGCAAACCGTGCTGTTCCAGCAGCAGTTGGGAACGCTGCGCGACAAGACCGATCGCATTCAGGCGCTGGCGGGCTGGATTGCCGGTCAGACTGGCGCCGACGTCAACCACGCGACCCGCGCGGGCCTGCTCTCCAAATGCGACCTGATGACCAACATGGTCTTCGAGTTCACCGATACGCAGGGCGTGATGGGCATGCATTACGCGCGTCATGATGGCGAAGCGGAAGATGTGGCCGTGGCGCTGAACGAGCAGTATCAGCCGCGTTTTGCCGGTGATGAACTGCCGTCTAACCCGGTGGCTTGTGCGGTGGCGATCGCCGATAAAATGGACACCCTGGCGGGTATCTTCGGCATTGGGCAGCACCCGAAGGGCGACAAAGACCCGTTTGCGTTGCGTCGTGCGGCACTGGGCGTACTGCGTATTATCGTTGAGAAGAACCTGAATCTGGATCTGCAGACCCTCACCGAAGAAGCGGCGCGTCTGTACGGCGATAAGCTGACTAACGCCAACGTTGTGGATGATGTGATCGACTTTATGCTTGGCCGCTTCCGCGCCTGGTATCAGGACGAAGGTTACAGCGTGGATACCATTCAGGCGGTGCTGGCGCGTCGTCCTACCCGTCCGGCAGACTTTGACGCGCGCATGAAGGCCGTTTCGCACTTCCGCACGCTGGAAGCGGCGTCCGCGCTGGCGGCGGCGAACAAGCGTGTTTCCAACATTCTGGCTAAGTCCGATGAAACGCTGAACGAGCGCGTGAACGCCGCGACGCTGAAAGAGCCGGAAGAGATCGCTCTGGCAATGCAGGTCGTAGTGTTGCGCGACAAGCTGGAGCCGTTCTTTGCCGAAGGCCGTTACCAGGAAGCGCTGGTGGAACTGGCTGAACTGCGCGAACCGGTCGATGCCTTCTTCGAGAAGGTAATGGTAAACGTAGAAGATAAAGAGCTGCGTATTAACCGACTGACCATGCTCGAAAAACTGCGTGAGTTGTTCCTGCGCGTGGCGGATATTTCGCTGCTGCAATAAGCGTTAACCAATAATAAAAAAACCTGCCAACGTGCAGGTTTTTTTATGCGCGAAGAATCCATTAAACGATCCATTAATAATGACTTTATTAATATAAATGATTATTTCATTGAGCGTCTGAGAATATTTTAGGATTAAATTAACGAAGGCCAGAACGCTATTTGCAGTAGAATAGGCGCGGGTGCTTGAGACTGTGTGTCTCAGGTATTCACCAGAAGGCAGACAGAGAAAAGCCCCACCTGACTATAAATCAAAGTGAGGCCACCTCTATGCATGAACACCATAAGGGTAGCCTCTTACCTGTTGAAAATCAACACCGGAGGCTGGCGATGCCGCAAAAATGTATATTATGCAGTTTAATAGTGATATGTCTCACTATATTATTATTTACCTGGATGGTTCGTGATTCATTATGCGAATTACATATCAGACAGGGCAATAATGAACTGGCGGCATTTTTAGCCTGTGAAGTGAAACAGTAAGAGCATCCGGCGGGGTGTATTCCCCGCCATTTTCTGGTGCGAAGCATTCTCAATGCACCCTTTTATTCTTTGTATCAGCGTTTTGTCGGCCCGATAAGCGCAGTGCTATCGGGCACTATCATTACCGCGATTACTGTAACTGTAGTTCCGTCAGGCAGGTCTGACTGTCTTCTCTTGTCGCAATAGCATGAGACGCGGTTTTCCCGTTGTAGCTGACCTCGATAGTCCCTTCAATATTGCGCGGCAGCCAGACGCCGATAAAGCCGTTCTGATAGCTTTTCATCGGTTTCTCAAGCAGCACATCGCCTTTGTTATCCATTACTTTGACATTAAAGGTGGTTTCAGGCATTTCACCCTGGCAGCCGCTCAGGCTGTGGTTAAAGCACGGATGCGTCCGGTGCTGATAAGGCGCGAAGGAGAGATAAAACTTCTCGCCCAGCGGTAGCGACGCCTGCTCGCCGGAAGAGAGCTTCAGCGCCGTACTGGTTACTGAGGCGGACAAGGGCAACGGACGCGCCTGTGGCGTCTGGTCAATGGTATCGACCATCTGCTCGACGGTTTTCCCGGCAAGGCCATGTTCCGCAAGGAAAGCCGTTTCCGGGGAGGCTGCAAAAACAGCGCCGCTGGCAAACATACTCAGCGTCAACAACAGAGGGAGTCTGGACATCGCTTTAATTCCATGTAAAAAACAGGGAAATCACTATAAAGCTTGCCCTAAGGGGAAGGTCAAAGCCGGACGAGGTAAAGAAATGCAAAGGCAGGAGAAAATAAAAAAATCCCCGCCGGCTGGCAGGGATCTTGAATTCTGAGCTTTTAAAGCTTACAGGCTGTTTACGTTACCAGCTGCCGGGCCTTTTGCGCCGCTTTCGATGGTGAAGGACACTTTCTGACCTTCGTCCAGAGATTTGTAGCCATCGTTCTGGATAGCAGAGAAGTGTACGAACACGTCTTTAGAGCCATCGTCAGGAGTGATGAAGCCGAAGCCTTTGTCAGCGTTGAACCATTTTACGATACCAGTCATTTTACCGGACATAGTGTATTACCTTTTAAAAAATAAGTGTGCCTTTCGGCGATATGGCGTGCTTTACAGATTTTTTAAGCGTTAAGGAAATGCGCACTACGAGGGGTATCAACGATAACTCTTGAAGGGGACTGCCTTACTAAACTGCTTTAATGGTCTGTACGTCAAACCGTTGAACGCATTAACTCATGTAACGCCGTGTGATGCAACTGTTATTTTGATAATTTTTTTAGCGACCGGAAAACGGTCCTGGATCAGGACCGTTCACAAAGACGCAACTTACTCCATCAACTGCTTGCTGAGCGCCGGGTTCGCCTGAATCAGACGCATCAGCTTTAACTCGGTACTCGAAGGCTTCACGCGTTTCGATTCCCATTCTTTAACCATTGCAACAGAAACGCCTAACGCTCTGGCGAAATCATCAATTTTTAGTCCACTGCCCCGTCTGCACTGTTCGATGTCGGTACAGGGACTGGCTTTTTGCGTCAGGGTCGTTTTTGGCAATTCATCTTTAAAAACAATTTGTTCCAGGCTGCTCAGCAGCTCAAACATAGGATCTTTATATTCCATTGAGAACTCCTGTAAATCACACAGCGGGATCGTGAATTTCATCGAAGCCAGTTAAGAATAGTCATAAAAACGGAAGTTTGGGGAAGGTCACACTTTCCCGGTAACAGAAGATTCGTTTCAGCGTGGCGTCAAAAGAATTTTTAGTCTGCTAACGATTTGAAAAAGAGACAAATAAGCGGCGAATAAAAAAAATTGTAAATATGACAAATTTATTAATTTCACCCCGGCAGAGTCCTCCCTGCCGGGGTAAAAATCAGGCCTTTTGCGCGGCGTTGCCTGGCTCTTCCGGCGCGGTGAATGACGCGGCGAGATGCCGTTTACCCGCCCAGTATTTCACCATCAGCGCGAAAGCGGAAACCAGCGCGGGGATCGCCAGGAAGGTGAAGATAGTTTCAAAGGAGAGCTGCGCCTGCATCAGGAATGCGCCGCTAAATGCGCCAAGAATGCCGCCGAAACGACCCAGGCCCAGCATCCATGCCACGCCGGTCGCGCGGCCTTGCGTCGGATAGAACCCGGCGGCAAGCGCAGGCATTGATGATTGCGCGCCATTCATAATCGTCCCGGCGATGAAAACCATCCCCCCCATTAACACTAGGCTACTGGTCGAAAAACCGACCAGGCAGACGAAAATACCGGTCAGCAACCAGCCTACGGCCACCACTTTGTTCGGGTTGAACTTGTCCATCAGCGCGCCCAGCACCAGCACGCCGATCCCGCCGCCCAGCGGGAACAGGGCGGTAATAATCGAGGCCTGGCGCAGCGTCGCGCCGGTTTCGCGGATCAGCAGCGGCAGCCAACTGGTCAGCAGGTAAAAAATCAGCAGCCCCATAAAGTAGGTGAGGCAAAGCATGACCGTACCGAGCGCATAGCGCGGCGAGAAGATCACCCCCAGCGCGGATTTCTCTTTCACCTGGCCGGTTTCATGCAGCACAAAACGGGTGGCTTCCGGCACCGGCGCGATACGGCGCAGGATCTCGCCAATCTGCTGTTGCGATCGGTTTTTTACCACCAGATAGCGGGCGGATTCCGGCAGCAGGAAAATCAGCACAACCGCCAGCGCCAGCGGCATCACGCCACCGAGGATCAGCACGCTCTGCCAGCCGTAATGCGGAATCAGCCAGGCGGAGATAAATCCTCCCATCGACGAGCCAATCGGGAAGCCGACGAACATCAGGTTCACCATCAGGGCGCGACGGCGTTCAGGGGCATATTCGCTCATTAAGGTGGCGGCATTCGGCATCGCTGCCCCCAGCCCCAGTCCGGTTAAAAAGCGCAGGGCGGTGAGCTGATTGAGCGTGCTGGCGAAAGCGGTGAGCAGGCTGAATCCGCCGAAAACGAGAATCGACATGATCAGCACTTTTTTGCGTCCAATCCGGTCAGCCATCGGGCCTGCGGTCAGCGCGCCGACGGCAAGGCCAACCAGGGCGGCGCTCATCACCGGGCCGAGCGCGGATTTTTCCACGCCCCATTCCTGAACGAGGTCAGAGGCGATAAAGCCAATAATGGCGGTGTCGAATCCGTCCATCGCGACGGTCACAAAGCACAGCACAAGAATCATCCACTGGTATTTCGAAAATGGATGATCGTTGATAAACGCCTGAATATCAGTTGTTCTGTTGGTCATGCGGTTATTCCTGCAAAAGCAAGGCGGGGGACAGAGGCTTTTTATTTTCTCCACCGCAAGCGTGAAAAAGGTATGTGCGATTATCGAACGTTTATTCGTTAATCGTTCATTTAATCAAAACATTGAAGTGTCTGTCCGGCAATCGTCCCTTCGTGGTTAACGTGCGATAATCGGTCGAAATAGCTCTGCACAGGCGCTGAAATTGCTAAAAGTAAAGAAAAATCATAAAGATAACTGGAAGAAGGGCCGTTTATTTCCTGACGCTAAATGTGATGCAATTAACAATAAGATAACAAACACAATTTTTCCGTTTCCTGACGTGAATTTCCGCTACAAGTTTATGTATTAGGGGTATCCTGAGAGGCTGACCTGGACTATTCTTGTCAGCGTCAGATACGTGTGTTGCGTTGTGCGCATTTTTGGGTGAAAGGAGTATTAAAATGGCGACAGGTAAGTCCTGCTCTCGCTGGTTTGCGCCTCTGGCGGCGTTATTAATGATAGTTAGCCTGAGTGGGTGTTTTGATAAAGAAGGCGATCAGCGCAAAGCGTTTATCGACTTTCTGCAGAATACGGTGATGCGTAGCGGTGAACGTTTACCGACACTGACTGCCGATCAGAAAAAACAGTTTGGACCGTTTGTTTCTGACTACGCGATTTTGTACGGCTATTCGCAGCAGGTGAATCAGGCGATGGATTCCGGCCTGCGCCCGGTCGTTGATAGCGTGAACGCCATCCGCGTGCCGCAGGATTATGTCACGCAGCGTGGGCCGCTGCGCGATCTGAACGGCTCTCTTGGCGTGCTGGGCCAACAGTTGCAGAACGCGAAGCAACAGGCTGACGCGGCGCACGGTGCGCTGAAACAGGCCGATGATCTGAAGCCGGTATTTGATCAGGCGTATCAGAAGGTGATGACCACGCCTGCGCAAGCGCTGCAGCCGCTGATTCCGGCCGCGCAGATTTTCACCCAGCAGCTGGTGCAGGTGGGGGATTTCGTGGCGCAGCAGGATACGCAGGTGAGTTTTGTGGCGAACGGCATTCAGTTCCCGACCTCGCAGCAGGCAAGCCAGTACAATACCCTGATTGGGCCGCTGGCTTCGCAGCATCAGGCTTTCAACCAGGCCTGGACGGCGGCGGTTAACGCCGTTCAGTGATGGTAAAAAGGCCCGACGGCGGCAGCGCCGGTCGGGCCTGTGTTCTTCCGCGCCGGGTAAAGCGATACGCTAAGCTATCCCGCCACTTGTGGATTCACGCAGTTCTTCTCAACCTTCCCCTGTAGCGCATCAATCAGATTATCCACCGCGCAGGCCGCCATGTTGTAGCGCGTCTCATGGGTCGCGGAACCGATGTGCGGCACCGCCACGACGTTAGCCAGCGAAAGGAGCGGCGAGTCAACGGGCAGCGGCTCTTGCTCGAACACATCCAGACCGGCGGCGTGAATGACGCCGTTTCGCAGGGCGGCAATCAGCGCGTTTTCATCGACCACCGGACCGCGCCCGGCATTAATGAAAATGGCTGAATGCTTCATTTTAGCGAACTGTTCAGCGCCAAACAGATGATGCGTTTCGTCCGTCAGCGGCAGGATCAGGCAGACAAAATCCGCCTCCTGTAGCAGCGTGTCGAGGTCGCAATAGCGGGCGCTGAAACGCTCCTCCGCCTCCGGATGGCGACGACGGGCATTGTAGAGAATCGGCATACTGAAGCCGAAGTGGGCGCGCTGGGCCAGCGCCAGGCCGATACGCCCCATGCCGACAATGCCCAGCGTTTTATGGTGTACGTCGGTGCCGAACCAGTCCGGGCCAATGCTGTCGGTCCATTCGCCTGCCTTCACACGTTCAGCCACCTCCACCACGCGGCGGGCGGTTGCCAGCACCAGTGCCATCATCGTGTCGGCGACGGTTTCCGTCAGCACGGTTGGGGTATGCATCAGCAATATCTTGCGGGCGTTCAGCGCATCGACGTCGAAATTGTCGTAGCCGACGGAGATGGTTGAGGTGGCGCGCAGCTTCGGCATTTTCTCCAGCAGCGCGCTGTCGACGGTTTGCGTGGAGCCCAGCAGGCCCTCCGCGTCGGCGAACGCCCGGGCGTGTTGTTCGACCGTCTCCGGACTCAGGTCGGGTACCTGGGTGATGGTGAAATGCTCTGTCAGGCGGTGCAGTAAATCGTCAGGTAACGGTTTGTAGAGAATAATGGACGGCTTCATACGACTCTCCATGATGTGAATATACGCGTGGCGTGCGCCAGTCGGTAACGGTGATTCAGTCAGAGTTAGCCATAGGAAGACGAAAAGCGCCACCCCCATAAAAATGTACGAGGCGCATATTGCCGCATCGCAGTGCCGGGGGTAGCGCTTCGCGTAGGCCGGATAAGGCGTAGCCGCCATCCGGCAAAAACGCCAGTGGTAAGAATTTGTAGGCCGGATAAGGCATAGCCGCCATCCGGCAATGGTTTACTGAACCGGACTTAAGGTGATTTCGACGCGGCGGTTCTGGGCTTTACCTTCCGCGGTGCTGTTGCTGGCGATGGGGTTTGCCGGACCCATACCGCTGGTGCGGATACGGCCTGCTTCCACGCCCTGGGTAATCAACGCGCTGGCCACGCTGTCGGCACGCTGTTGCGACAGGCGCATATTCAGATCCTGCCCGCCGGTGCTGTCGGTATACCCGATAACGTTGACGGCGGTTTTAGGGTATTCCTTCAGCACCATCGCCACGCCGGTCAGGGTGTTTGCGCCCGCCGGCTTCAGCGTTGCGCTGCTGCTGTCAAAGGTCACATTGTTCGGCATATTGAGAATGATGTTATCGCCGCTGCGCGTTACGCTCACGCCGGTTCCCTGCATTTTGTCGCGCAGTTTCGCTTCCTGCACGTCCATGTAGTAACCGGCGCCGCCGCCGAGGGCCGCACCGGCCGCTGCGCCAATCAGCGCGCCTTTGCCGCGATCTTTCTTTGAGGAAGAGAGCGCCCCGATACCCGCGCCGACCAGTGAGCCAATACCCGCGCCGATGCCGGATTTACCCGCTTCGCGTTCACCGGTGTACGGGTTGGTGGTGCAGCCAGATACCGCCAGCGCGCCGCTGACGAGGGCGGCAATGACTAAAACACGTTTCTTCATCTTAATTCCTTAATGATTTTCTTTTTTTATGTCACAGCGAATGTGGCGTCAGATTATGCCGCGGGAAGATGAAGAAAATTCCAGGGATCTCTCTGAAATTTGTAAGTAACATTGAACAGAGAAATACATCAGTCCATTTTCAGGAGCGCCTACTTTGACGTCGTACAAACCGGTACTCACCGCCGCCCACTGGGGACCTGTCCTCGTTGAAACTGACGGAGAGAGGGTTATCTCCTCCCGCGGCGCGCTTTCAACTGCGCATCCCAACTCGCTGCAAAGCGCGGTGCGCGACCAGGTGCACAGCAACGCCCGGGTGCGTTATCCGATGGTGCGCAAAGGTTTTCTGGCTTCGCCGGAAAAGCCGCAGGGGGTACGCGGGCAGGATGAGTTTGTGCGGGTGAGCTGGGACGAGGCGCTGGATCTGATTGATCGCCAGCATAAACGTATTCGCGATACCTATGGCCCATCGTCAATTTTTGCCGGCTCCTATGGCTGGCGCTCCAACGGCGTACTGCATAAGGCCGCCACCTTGCTCCAGCGCTATATGGCGCTGGCGGGCGGCTATACCGGCCATCTGGGCGATTATTCCACCGGCGCGGCGCAGGCCATCATGCCGTATGTGGTAGGCGGCAGCGAGGTATACCAGCAGCAGACCAGCTGGCCGGTCGTGCTGGAACACAGCGATGTGGTGGTGCTGTGGAGCGCCAATCCGCTGAATACGCTGAAAATTGCCTGGAACGCCTCGGATGAGCAGGGCATTTCCTGGTTTGACGCGCTGCGCGGCAGCGGAAAACGGCTGATCTGCATCGATCCGATGCGATCGGAAACCGTGGATTTCTTTGGCGATAAGATGGAGTGGATTGCGCCGCATATGGGCACCGATGTGGCCATGATGCTCGGTATCGCTCATACGCTGGTGGAAAACCGCTGGCATGATGAGGCGTTTCTCGCGCGCTTTACCACTGGCTATGAGATCTTCGCCGATTATCTTACCGGTGTGAGCGACGGCGTTGCCAAAACTGCCGAGTGGGCTGCGGAAATATGCGGCGTGCCGGCGGCGAAAATCCGTGAGCTGGCAGACATTTTCCATAATCACACCACCATGCTGATGGCCGGGTGGGGGATGCAGCGCCAGCAGTACGGCGAGCAAAAGCACTGGATGATCGTCACGCTCGCCGCGATGCTCGGGCAAATTGGCGTTCCCGGCGGCGGGTTCGGGCTTTCTTACCACTTCGCCAACGGCGGTAACCCGACGCGACGCTCAGCGGTGCTGGCCTCGATGCAGGGAAGTTTACCGGGCGGGACCGACGCGGTAGAAAAAATTCCGGTCGCGCGCATTGTCGAAGCGCTGGAAAACCCCGGCGCGCCTTATCAGCATAACGGTATGGATCGCCGCTTCCCGGATATCCGCTTTATCTGGTGGGCTGGCGGCGCAAACTTTACGCATCATCAGGACACCAACCGCCTGATTCGCGCCTGGCAAAAGCCGGAGCTGGTGGTGATCTCAGAATGCTACTGGACCGCAGCCGCTAAACATGCCGACATCGTGCTGCCTGCCACCACCTCTTTTGAACGCAACGATCTCACCATGACCGGGGACTACAGCAATCAGCACCTGGTGCCGATGAAGCAGGTGGTGGCGCCGCAGTATGAAGCGCGTAACGATTTCGACGTCTTTGCCGAACTGAGCGAACGCTGGGAGCGCGGCGGTCGGCTGCGTTTTACCGAAGGGAAAAGCGAACTGGCGTGGCTGGAAACGTTTTACAATATTGCCGCTCAGCGCGGAGCCAGCCAGCAGGTGACGCTGCCGCCGTTTGCGGCCTTCTGGGAAGCCAACCAGCTTATTGAAATGCCGGAAAACCCGGACAATGCCCGGTTTGTCCGCTTTGCCGATTTCCGTCGCGACCCCGAGGCGCATCCGTTGAAAACCGATAGCGGCAAAATCGAAATTTACTCGCAGCGCATCGCCGGCTATGGCTACGCGGATTGTCCCGGCCACCCGAGCTGGCTTGCGCCGGACGAGTGGCACGGCAATGCGCAGGAGGGGCAGCTCCAGGTGCTGTCGGCGCATCCGGCCCATCGCCTGCACAGTCAGCTCAACTACAGCCATCTGCGTGAACGCTACGCGGTGGCGAACCGTGAACCGGTCACGCTTCATCCTGAGGACGCGCGGGCGCGCGGCATTCGCGATGGCGACACGGTGCGTATCTGGAATCATCGCGGGCAGATCCTTGCCGGCGCGGTGGTCACTGACGGCATTAAGCCTGGCGTGATGTGCATCCACGAAGGAGCATGGCCGGATCCGGAGCCTGCCGCCGGGGGCATCTGCAAAAACGGCGCGGTGAACGTACTGACCAACGATTTGCCCACTTCTCGTCTGGGCAATGGCTGTGCGGGGAACACCGCGCTGGCGTGGCTGGAGAAATATCGCGGACCGGCGCTGACGCTTACTGCGTTTGATCCGCCCGCCAGCTCATAATCCAGGTCGGATGATGCGTTTCTTCCTGCCATGCGCTGTCTTCAATACGAAAGCCCTGCGCATGGTAGAAGTGCACCGCATTGAGGTTTTTTTGATACACCTCGAGGCTGAGCTGGCTAAAACGCTGCTGGACGTGCTGCACCAGCGCTTTGCCGATCCCACGGCGCAGCGCGTCTGGGGCGACAAACAGCGCGCCTAAAAAGCGATTTTCGAGCACGTTGATAAAGCCTTTCACCTCCTCCTGTTCTTCCCAGACCCAGGTTCTGGCGGCAGGCAGATAGCTGTCGCGTACGATCGCTTCACTCGCGTACCAGTAGTATTCAGGAATAAACGGGTGGGCATAAATAGTGCTTTCCAGCCAGAGCGCCAGAATCGACAACTTATCAGCGCTGCGGGATTCGCGAATCATGTTTTTCTCCCGGATGGCAAAAACAGCTGGTGATATGGTCATTGACCAGCCCGCACGCCTGCATGAAGGAGTAGCAAATCGTCGTGCCGACGAACTTAAAACCGCGCTTTTTTAACGCTTTCGACAGCGCGTCTGAAGCGGGCGTTGAGGTGGGGATGTCGCTCAGCGCGGCGGCTGAGGTAATCTGCGGTTGATGATCGACAAATGACCAGATGAATTCAGCAAAGGGTTCGCCATTTTGCTCCATCGCCAGATAAGCGCGGGCGTTGCCGATAATGGCCTCGATTTTTCCCGATGGCGAATGATTCCCGGATCGAGCAGCAGCCGTTCGACATCCTCTGCCTGCATTGCCGCAACGCGAACGGGGTCGAACTGATGGAAGTTCGCACGGTAGTTCTCGCGTTTTTTCAGCACCGTAATCCACGAAAGCCCGGCCTGTTGTCCTTCCAGACAGATCATTTCAAACAGCTTCTTACCGTCGGTTTCGGGTACACCCCACTCGTTATCATGATAGGCAATATAAAGCGGGTCCTGACTGACCCATCCACAACGTTGCATACTTTCCCTCGCTCTTTGAATTGCCATAAAAATTTCGTTCCGATCGCCTTGACGCACCAGCGAAAAAGACAATATTTAATACAGGGCTTTTGGCCCGTTAACCTTCTGACAATGACAATAAAATCGCCGATTTCGGCTCTTCCCTGGAGTCGCATTGATGATGACAAAAAATAACAGTGGTCGCCGGAAAACGTTTTTTCTGGCGAGCGTCGTGGCCTGTTCGCTTTACATCAACACAGCCTGTGCATGGCAACAAGAATATATCGCTGATACCGCATCCGGACATACGGCTGAACGCTATACATGGGACAGCGATCACCAACCACGTTATGACGATATCCTTGCGGAACGGATCAGATTAACACAGAGCGTGCCGGGATTCGCCGTCAGCTTTGCCGACGCCACGCCGACAGAGGCGACCAGCGGCATGAGCCTGGGCTGGAATTTTCCGCTCTCCGCGCGCGTGACCACCGGACCGGTTGCCGCACTGCATTATGACGGCACCACCACCTCCATTTATAACGAATTTGGCGACAGCGTAACCAGTTCTGCGGCAGATCCGTTATGGCACGCCAGCGTCAGTACGCTGGGCTGGCGGGTGAATTCGCAATTTGGCGATGTCAGACCGTGGGCGCAGGTCAGCTATAACCAGCAGTATGGCGATAATATCTGGAAAGCGCAGTCAGGGCTAAGCCGTATGGCGGCCACCACCCAGGACAACAGCTGGCTCGACGTGACCGTTGGCGCGGATATGCTGTTTAATCAGCATCTGGCCGCGTATGCGGCGCTCTCTCAGGCGGAAAATACGGCGAACGATACAGACTTCCTCTATACGATGGGCGTTAGCGCCAGGTTTTAACTTCGCTTTTACAAATTAAACGCAGTGATAACAGCGATTGTGTTGATAGTGGGCGCTAACTGACCTTTTAAAAAATCACGCCGCGTACGCGTTGTCTCGTCATTTATTCCCTGTTGCAGGCATTTCATTCCGTTCTGATGGCACTTCATGCCGTTTTCCCCCCGCGTAAGATGCATTTCGTTATGGTTGTCGGCAGAGAATTTCCCATTTTGTTTATGCAGGAATACTGCCATGAAAACTTCATCGTATCAGCGTACCCGTTGGTTAACCCTTATCGGCACCATTATTACCCAGTTTGCCTTAGGTTCTGTCTATACCTGGAGCCTGTTCAACGGCGTTCTTTCCGAGAAGCTGGGCGAACCTGTCAGCCAGGTGGCATTCTCCTTCGGCCTGTTAAGCCTGGGCCTGGCGATCTCCTCTTCCGTCGCCGGGAAATTACAGGAACGTTTTGGCGTTAAGCGCGTGACGATGGCGTCGGGGATTCTGCTTGGGCTGGGCTTCTTCCTCACCGCGCACTCGAATAACCTGATGATGCTATGGCTGAGCGCTGGCGTCCTGGTGGGTCTGGCGGACGGCGCGGGCTACCTGTTAACGCTGTCGAACTGCGTGAAATGGTTTCCGGAGCGTAAAGGACTGATCTCCGCCTTCGCTATCGGCTCTTATGGTCTGGGCAGCCTGGGCTTTAAATTTATCGACAGCCAGCTGCTGGCGACCGTCGGGCTGGAAAAAACCTTTGTGATTTGGGGTGCGATTGTCCTGGTGATGATCGTTTCTGGTGCGATGCTGATGAAAGACGCGCCGAATCAGGAGGTGAAAACGGCCAATGGCGTGGTGGAAAATGATTACACCCTCGCGCAGTCGATGCGTAAACCGCAGTACTGGATGCTGGCGGTGATGTTCCTGACGGCGTGCATGAGCGGGCTGTATGTGATTGGCGTGGCGAAAGATATTGCGCAGGGGCTGGCGCATCTTGATGTCGCCTCTGCGGCGAATGCGGTTACGGTGATTTCCATCGCCAACCTCTCCGGTCGTCTGGTGTTGGGTATCCTGTCTGACAAAATTGCCCGCATTCGCGTTATTACTATTGGTCAGGTGGTATCGCTGGTGGGCATGGCCGCTCTGTTGTTTGCGCCGCTGAACGCGCTGACCTTCTTTGCCGCTATCGCCTGCGTCGCCTTTAACTTCGGCGGCACCATCACGGTGTTCCCGTCGCTGGTGAGCGAGTTCTTCGGCCTGAACAATCTGGCGAAAAACTACGGCGTCATTTACCTGGGCTTCGGAATTGGCAGCATTTGCGGTTCGATTATCGCCTCGCTGTTCGGCGGCTTCTATGTGACCTTCTGCGTTATCTTCGCGCTGCTGGTGATCTCTCTGGCGCTGTCCACTACCATCCGCCAGCCGAAACGCGAAGCGATGAAAATGGCCCATGCCTGACAGGCGCTAAGTGCTGCCAAAGGCCAGCGTATTCGCTTAATGCCGTTCACTTAAGCGGTGCGGCATTGCGTTTCACCGGATAACGGGTTTTTGATATCTTAACCGCCCTCGGCCTTGATGGTCGGGGGCGTTTTGTTATGAACACCGCTTCCAGAGCCCCCCGCAGATGCTCCAGCCGTTTCGGGATGGTCCCCGGTGACACCGTATTTCCCAGCACTATCATTTCTGTGGCGATAAACTGGAACGCGAACTTAAAGCTGATTTCCGACGCCGCTTTTTTGTGTTTCTCCGTTGCTTTTGTTGCCTCACGCCGTATCAGATTATAAGCCAGCAACATGCCCCACACCTCCTGTTCCAGCAACTCAACCTTCCGGCTTCTCAGTACCAGAGCGTTATTCAGCAGGCTGCTTTTCAGGTTTCTGAACCCGACTTCGATTTCCCATCTTGAGTGATAAAGCTCTGCCACCTCTCTGGCCTTATAACGGTCTGCCTGAAGTGACGTCAGGACCGTTTTTTCCACTCCGTTCAGTTCATAAGTTACCGCCCGCGCATACCAGTATTCCGGCAGCGAAGGATTCTTTTTCCTTGCCTGTGGTGACACTTTCAGTTTCAGAAGCCGGTCTCCGGGACCGTAACTTTCTTCCGTTTCTGCTGCGATATTCTTCCAGGCGGGCAGCAGCCAGTGGCGGTTACAACCCTGCCGGTTCAGCGACAGCAACAGGTCTGCGCTGTAGAACAGCTTGTCAAACAGCGTAATGGAGTTATCCGGAATGGTGACGAGCATTGAGTGGGCCAGCAGGGTTTCGCTCCGTCGGTAAGGCGCGGTCGCGGCATCCAGCAGAATGTGACTACCCAGGTTCATTAAAGCCACCAGACGCATTACCGGGTATGCGCTTTGCCGCTCAGTGGATGTGTTGGCAGAGCCATAATGTTCACGCAGCTCAGGTTCATCAGGTGTCCTGAACTGTGCGCCATAGATGGCAAAAAGTTGCAGGCCATGCCAGTCATCTTTCTGGTAACGCTCAGTTCCCCATGTCTGCGCGGTCTGGCGGAAAAGCCATTCCACCGGTGCAGCACCCACGCGCTGACGCGCCTGGGTGACAGCGCTGCGGGCCAGCAGGTTCATCCCCGCTTCACCATCCGCGCTCAGGTTCAGACGACGAACCACATCGGTAATCGACTCATTACGGAAGAAGGCCATAGCCACGACCATCCAGATAACCATGTCGCCAGGTAAACGACGGCGGCGAACGGTCGCATGTGCAGAAAGAGTCAGGCAGTGTTGTATCCATTCGACGGGAAGATGCTGAGCAAACAGTTGTGCAGAAGGGGGCGGCATCAGCGGATGGTCGCTGAAATCGAGCAGGTCATTGAGAAGTGGCATAAGAAAACGGCTCCCTGTTGTGGAAGCCGTTATAGTGCCGCAGATTAAGGATCGGTCAACCGATCCTTAACTGATCGGCATTAAGCGTATTCGCTGGCCTTTTCGTATGTTTGCCGGGCATATACTCCGCTTTCATACTTGATTTTTTGTAAAAATCTCCTTTGATCACAATATCTGCTGCCACTTTTCCGCTTCCTTGTGGTCTACTTAGCCGCGCGCGTAGATCTTTCCTTTCTGACTACCTTCGCAATTTGTTCTGTCCGGCTGTTTAGCTGAGGTACAGGCTGTGTTTACCCTCGTTTCCCAGAGCTTGCTTGCATGAAATACATTAAGTCGATAACGCAGCAAAAGCTAAGCATTTTGCTTGCTGTCTATATCGGTCTGTTTATGAATGGCGCGGTCTATTTTCGTCGGTTTGACGGATATGCGCAGGATTTTACCGTATGGAATGGCGTCGCCGCGGTGGTGGAACTGGCTGGCACGGTGCTGGCGACCTTCTTCTTTTTACGTCTCTTTTCGCTGTTTGGCCGGACGGTCTGGCGGGTTCTGGCGTCGCTGCTGGTGCTCATTTCGGCAGGCGCAAGCTACTACATGACCTTTATGAATGTCATGATTGGTTACGGTATTGTAGCCTCGGTGATGACCACGGATATCGACCTGTCAAAAGAGGTCGTCGGCTGGACGCTTATCCTGTGGGTGGCTGGCGTGAGCCTCATCCCGCTGGTGATGATCTGGCTGAATCGCTCGACGGATACCTTCTGGCGTCAGCTTTGTACGCCGAAAGTCCGCTGGCGCAGCGCGCTTACCGTGCTGATGGCGGCTCTGCTGGTGTGGGCGCCGATTCGTCTCCTGGAAGTACACCAGAAGCGCGCCGATCGCATCGCCGGGGTGGATATGCCGAGCTACGGCGGCGTGCTGGCGAACTCTTATCTGCCGACCAACTGGCTTGCTGCGCTGGGTCTGTATGCCTGGGCGCAGGTTGATGAATCTTCTGATAATAAGTCGCTGATTAACCCGGCGAAGAAGTTTACCTATACCCCGACGCAAAACCTTGATGACACCTGGGTGATTTTTATTATTGGCGAAACCACCCGTTGGGATCATATGGGAATGCTCGGCTATGAGCGTGATACCACGCCGAAGCTGGCGAAAGAGAAGAATCTGGTGATGTACCGCGGCTACTCCTGCGATACCGCCACCAAACTGTCGCTGCGCTGCATGTTCGTGCGTCAGGGGGGGGCAGAAGATAACCCTCAGCGCACGCTGAAAGAGCAGAACGTTTTCGCGGTGCTTAAGCAGTTAGGCTTTAGCTCCGATCTGTATGCGATGCAGAGCGAGATGTGGTTCTACAGCAATACGATGGCCGACAACATTGCCTATCGCGAACAAATTGCCGCCGAGCCGCGCAACCGCGGTAAAGCCGTAGATGATATGCTGCTGGTGAATGAAGTTGACCGCTCGCTGGAGAATAACTCGCAGGGCAAGCATCTTATCGTGCTGCATACCAAAGGTTCCCACTATAACTATACCCAGCGTTATCCGCGCGCATTCGCGCAGTGGCAACCGGAGTGCTATGCCATCGATCGTAAGTGCCCGAAGGATCTGATGATCAACTCTTACGATAACTCTATTACTTACGTTGACCATTTTATTGATACGGTGATTGATCGGGTTCGCGATAAGAAAGCAATTGTGTTCTATGCGGCGGATCATGGTGAGTCGATCAACGAGCGTGAGCACCTGCACGGCACGCCGCGTAAAATGGCGCCGCCGGAGCAGTTCCGCGTGCCGATGATGGTCTGGATGTCGGATAAATATTTAGAGAATCCGGCAAACGCTCAGGCGTTTGCGCATCTGAAGAAAGAGGCGGAAATGAAGGTGCCGCGCCGTCACGTTGAGTTGTACGACACTATTATGGGCTGTCTCGGCTATACCTCGCCGGACGGCGGGATTAATGAGCACAATAACTGGTGTCATATTCCTGATGGACAGAAAGCCGCCGCGCAGTAAGCGGGTTGCCGACTTTCTCACCGATCGAATGGCATTTTGCGACTAAGGGATTGACGGGCGCGCGCCTGAGCAGTAAGATGCGCCCGCATTCGGTGATTGGCGCAGCCTGGTAGCGCACTTCGTTCGGGACGAAGGGGTCGGAGGTTCGAATCCTCTATCACCGACCAAATTTAAAACCCTGCTCAACGAGCTGGGTTTTTTGCTTTGGGGGGCGTAGGCCTGATAAGCGAAGCGCCATCAGGCGTTTAACAGAGGCATCGCCGGATGGCGGCGCAAACGCCTTATCCGGCCTACAGCGAAGCACCATCAGGCGTTTAACCGCATGGAGCCAGGGCATCGCCGGATGGCGGCGCAAACGCCTTATCCGGCCTACAGCGAAGCGCCATCAGGCATTTAACCGCATGGAGCCATGGCATCGCCGGATGGCGGCGCAAACGCCTTATCCGGCCTACAGCGAAGCGCCATCAGGCATTTCATTATTGCTGGCAAAATCGTGCCCCACTTCTCACTATTTGTTAACGTTTTTGTGACATATTCCATTGTCTTTTTTTATCACTGCATAAATCTTTTTTTGGTGTTACTTATGGCTGACGTCAGCATTTTCCGCTGTGCGTTTTAACGTTCATGGTATTTATCGCTCAGATATGCAGCGTTTCGTCAGAAATTTTGTCCAGAAAGCACAAAACTTAATCACCAGATGTTGCGAAATATTAAGAGGGTTATTCTGGCTTCCTGCGTGTAGCATAAATTTCTCTGCTGAAAATAGCGCCCTGCACTTTTTTTAATCTTTGTTTGTTAATTCTCACCGTTGTCGTAAATCGCGGTTAGCTGTATTGACGTTTTCACATTCTGTTGACAGATTGTAGGGCATGAGGGGCATTTCATGGAGAATCCGCGCTGCTACTCAGTCGTTTATGTGAACGGAATCCCCACCTCGTCACGCCGACCCGGCCGGCCAAAAATAAAAAAGGCCAGGCGGCGCTAACCCACTGCAAAGGGTAAAACAACAACATCACATTTGGAGCAGAAGAATGAGTATTTCCTTGAAGAAGTCAGGGATGCTGAAGCTTGGTCTGAGCCTGGTGGCTATGACCGTTGCAGCAAGCGTACAGGCTAAAACCCTGGTGTATTGCTCAGAAGGTTCTCCTGAGGGCTTTAACCCGCAGCTGTTTACCTCTGGCACCACCTATGACGCCAGTTCCGTACCTATCTATAACCGCCTGGTGGAGTTTAAAACCGGCACCACCGAAGTGATCCCGGGCCTCGCTGAGAAGTGGGAAATCAGCGAAGACGGTAAAACCTATACCTTCCATCTGCGCCAGGGCGTGAAGTGGCATTCCGGTAAAGAGTTTAAACCGACGCGCGACCTGAACGCCGATGACGTCGTGTTCTCTTTCGATCGACAGAAAAACACGCAAAACCCATACCATAAAGTCTCCGGCGGCAGCTATGAATACTTTGAAGGGATGGGGCTGACGGATCTGATAAGCGAAGTGAAGAAAGTGGACGACATGACCGTCCAGTTCGTGCTGACCCGTCCGGAAGCGCCGTTCCTCGCCGATCTGGCGATGGACTTCGCCTCTATTCTCTCGAAAGAGTATGCCGACAACATGCTGAAAGCTGGTACGCCGGAAAAAGTGGATCTGAACCCCATCGGCACCGGTCCGTTCCAGTTGCAGCAGTACCAGAAAGACTCCCGCATTCGCTATAAAGCATTTGATGGCTACTGGGGCACTAAGCCGAAGATTGACGTTCTGGTTTTCTCCATCACCCCTGACGCCTCCGTGCGTTACGCCAAGTTGCAGAAGAATGAATGCCAGGTGATGCCGTATCCGAACCCGGCGGACATCGCGCGCATGAAGCAGGACAAAAATATCAACCTGATGGAGCAGGCGGGCCTGAATGTCGGCTATCTCGCGTTCAACACCGAGAAGAAACCGTTCGATGATGTGAAAGTGCGTCAGGCGCTGACTTACGCGGTGAACAAAGAAGCGATCATCAAAGCCGTTTACCAGGGCGCTGGCGTTGCTGCCAAAAACCTGATTCCGCCAACCATGTGGGGCTATAACGACGACATCAAAGATTACACCTACGATCCGGAAAAAGCCAAAGCGCTGCTGAAAGAGGCGGGTCAGGATAAAGGCTTTACCGTTGAGCTGTGGGCGATGCCGGTGCAGCGTCCGTACAACCCGAACGCGCGCCGTATGGCGGAGATGATTCAGGCGGACTGGGCGAAGATCGGCGTGCAGGCCAAAATTGTCACCTACGAGTGGGGCGAGTACCTGAAGCGCGCCAAAGCGGGTGAACATCAGGCGGTGATGATGGGCTGGACCGGCGACAACGGGGATCCGGATAACTTCTTCGCCACCCTGTTCAGCTGCGCCGCCGCGAAAGATGGCTCCAACTACTCTCGCTGGTGCTACAAACCGTTTGAAGATCTGATTCAACCGGCGCGCGCGACCGACGACCACAACAAGCGTATTGAACTCTACAAACAGGCGCAGGTGGTGATGAACGAGCAGGCTCCGGCCCTGATCATCGCCCACTCCACCGTTTACGAGCCTGTACGGAAAGAGGTCAAAGGCTATGTGGTGGATCCGTTAGGCAAACACCACTTCGAAAACGTCTCTGTCGAATAATTAAAAGCGACGCAAGGCGGCGCTGCGCTTGCCCTGGCCTACGGTATGTAGGCCGGGTAAGCGTAGCGCCACCCGGCAGCAGTGCTTTATTCCCTCTCTGAAAGGGGGGAATAAGATTTGTGAGCAATACAGACGCACGGTTCCAGGCCATGCGTCATGAGAGAGAATCCGGGTTATGTTGCAGTTCATTCTCCGACGTCTGGGACTCGTCATCCCGACGTTTATCGGTATCACCCTTCTCACCTTCACGTTTGTCCATATGATCCCCGGCGATCCGGTGATGATCATGGCAGGTGAGCGCGGTATCTCCCCTGAGCGCCATGCGCAGCTGCTGGCTGAACTCGGCCTTGATAAGCCGATGTGGCAGCAGTACCTCCATTATATCTGGGGGGTGATGCATGGTGATTTAGGCATCTCGCTGAAAAGCCGCTTGCCGGTGTGGGACGAGTTCGTACCGCGCTTTAAAGCGACGCTCGAACTGGGCGTCTGCGCAATGCTTTTCGCCACCGCGGTCGGTATTCCGGTCGGCGTGCTGGCGGCCGTTAAGCGCGGCTCCATTTTCGATCATACCGCTGTTGGCCTGGCGCTGACCGGCTACTCCATGCCGATCTTCTGGTGGGGGATGATGCTGATCATGCTGGTTTCCGTGCACTGGAACCTGACGCCGGTTTCCGGGCGGGTGAGCGATATGGTGTTTCTTGATGACAGCAATCCGCTGACCGGTTTTATGCTGATCGACACCGCCATCTGGGGTGAAGAGGGCAACTTTATTGATGCGCTGGCGCATATGGTACTGCCTGCGATGGTGCTCGGCACCATTCCGCTGGCGGTGATTGTGCGTATGACCCGCTCCTCAATGCTGGAAGTGCTGGGTGAAGATTATATTCGCACCGCGCGCGCCAAAGGGCTGACGCGGATGCGCGTCATCATCGTCCATGCGCTGCGTAACGCCATGTTGCCGGTGGTGACGGTGATCGGCCTGCAGGTCGGCACGCTGCTGGCGGGAGCCATTCTGACCGAAACCATTTTCTCATGGCCTGGCCTCGGGCGCTGGCTGATTGACGCGCTGCAACGTCGTGATTATCCGGTTGTGCAGGGCGGGGTGCTGCTGGTGGCGACAATGATTATTCTCGTCAACCTGCTGGTCGATCTGCTGTACGGCGTGGTGAACCCGCGTATTCGTCATAAGAAGTAAGGGGCCATCATGTCACAGGTTACTGAAAATAAAGTTATTGCCGCACCGGTGCCGATGACCCCGTTGCAGGAGTTCTGGCACTATTTCAAACGCAACAAAGGCGCGGTTGTCGGACTGGTGTATGTCGTCATCATGATTCTGATTGCGGTATTTGCTAACGTTCTCGCGCCGTATAACCCGGCGGAGCAGTTCCGCGATGCGCTGCTCGCGCCGCCAGCCTGGCAGGAGGGCGGCAGCCTGGCGCATCTGCTGGGCACCGACGACGTGGGCCGCGACGTGCTGTCGCGCCTTATGTACGGCGCGCGCCTGTCGCTGCTGGTCGGCTGTCTGGTGGTGGTGCTGTCGCTGGTGATGGGCATCGTGCTGGGTCTGATTGCCGGTTACTTTGGCGGTATCGTTGATAACGTCATTATGCGCGTAGTCGATATCATGCTGGCGTTGCCGAGCCTGCTGCTGGCGCTGGTGCTGGTGGCGGTATTTGGTCCCTCGATCGGCAACGCCGCGCTGGCGCTGACCTTCGTGGCGCTACCGCACTACGTGCGTCTCACCCGCGCCGCGGTGCTGGTGGAAGTGAATCGCGACTATGTGACCGCTTCCCGCGTGGCAGGGGCCGGAGCGATGCGTCAGATGTTCATTAACATTTTCCCGAACTGTCTTGCGCCGCTGATCGTTCAGGCGTCGCTGGGCTTCTCTAACGCCATTCTTGATATGGCGGCACTGGGCTTTCTGGGCATGGGCGCGCAACCGCCAACGCCGGAGTGGGGCACGATGCTCTCCGACGTGTTGCAGTTCGCGCAAAGCGCCTGGTGGGTCGTGACCTTCCCCGGTCTGGCGATCCTGCTGACGGTGCTGGCATTTAACCTGATGGGTGACGGTCTGCGTGACGCGCTCGATCCCAGGCTGAAGCAGTAAGAGGTTCGAAATGGCGTTATTAAATGTAGATCAATTATCGGTGCACTTCGGCGACGAAGGCAGCGAATTCCGCGCCGTAGACCGTATCAGCTACAGCGTGAATCAGGGCGAAGTGGTCGGTATCGTCGGCGAGTCCGGCTCCGGTAAGTCGGTCAGTTCGCTGGCGATTATGGGGCTGATTGACTATCCGGGGCGGGTAAAGGCAGAGAATCTGATTTTTAACGATCAGGATCTGAAGCGCATCTCCGGTAAAGAGCGACGTAACCTGGTCGGCGCCGAAGTGGCGATGATTTTCCAGGACCCGATGACCAGCCTGAACCCGTGCTATACCGTCGGTTTCCAGATTATGGAAGCGATCAAGGTGCATCAGGGGGGCAATAAACAGACTCGTCGTCAGCGGGCCATTGACCTGTTGACCCAGGTAGGCATCCCGGATCCGGCGTCGCGTCTGGACGTCTATCCGCACCAGCTTTCCGGTGGAATGAGCCAGCGCGTGATGATCGCGATGGCGATTGCCTGTCGGCCAAAACTGCTGATTGCCGATGAGCCGACGACAGCGCTGGACGTCACCATCCAGGCGCAAATTATTGAGCTGCTGCTGGAGCTACAGCAGAAAGAGAACATGGCGCTGGTGCTGATCACCCACGATCTGGCGCTGGTGGCGGAAGCGGCGCATAAGATCATCGTGATGTACGCAGGGCAGGTGGTGGAGACGGGCGACGCGCACGATATTTTCCGCGCGCCGCGTCATCCGTACACCCAGGCGCTGCTGCGGGCGCTGCCGGAGTTTGCTCAGGACAAAGCGCGGCTGGCCTCATTGCCGGGCGTGGTGCCGGGCAAATATGACCGTCCGTCGGGCTGTCTGCTCAATCCGCGTTGCCCCTATGCCACCGACAGATGCCGCGTGGAAGAGCCGGCGCTGAACCAACTGGGCGGCGGTCGTCAGTCAAAATGTCACTATCCACTCGATGATGCCGGGAGGCCCACACTATGAGTACGCACGAGGCCACCTTGCAACAGCCGCTGTTGCGGGCCATCGATCTGAAAAAACACTATCCGGTGAAGAAGGGGCTGTTTTCTGCTGAACGGCTGGTAAAAGCGCTGGACGGCGTGTCGTTCACCCTGGAACGCGGGAAAACGCTGGCGGTAGTCGGCGAGTCCGGCTGCGGGAAATCGACGCTTGGCCGCCTGCTGACGATGATCGAAACGCCGACCGGCGGCGAGCTCTATTATCAGGGGCAGGATCTGCTGAAGCACGATCCGCAGGCGCAGAAGCTGCGTCGGCAGAAGATTCAGATTGTGTTTCAGAACCCGTATGGTTCGCTGAACCCGCGCAAGAAAGTGGGGCAGATTCTGGAGGAACCGCTGCTGATCAACACTTCGCTCAGCAAGCAGCAGCGTCGCGAGAAAGCGTTGGCGATGATGGCGAAAGTGGGGCTAAAAACCGAGCACTACGACCGCTATCCGCACATGTTCTCCGGCGGTCAGCGTCAGCGTATCGCCATCGCCCGTGGTCTGATGCTCGACCCGGACGTGGTGATTGCCGATGAACCGGTTTCCGCGCTCGATGTCTCCGTGCGCGCGCAGGTGCTGAACCTGATGATGGATTTGCAGCAGGATCTGGGGCTCTCCTACGTCTTTATCTCCCACGATCTGTCGGTGGTTGAGCACATTGCCGATGAAGTGATGGTGATGTATCTGGGCCGCTGCGTGGAGAAGGGGACGAAGGAGCAGATCTTCAGTAACCCGCGCCATCCGTACACCCAGGCGCTGCTCTCCGCCACGCCGCGTCTCAACCCGGACGATCGCCGCGAGCGCATCAAGCTGACCGGCGAGCTGCCAAGCCCGCTCAATCCGCCGCCGGGCTGCGCGTTTAATGCCCGTTGTCGTCGTCGCTTCGGCCCCTGCACGCAGCTGCAGCCGCAGCTTAAGGACTACGACGGTCAGCTGGTCGCCTGTTTTGCCGTCGATCAGGATGAGAATGCGCAGAAGCCGCTGATTTAACCTTCCCACCATGCCGGATGGCGGCTGCGCCTTATCCGGCTTACACCCGGAATCCAGGCCCGGTAAGCGTCAGCGCTACCGGGCTTTTCTCTGTTATTCAATCAGTTTTAACAGCGGTGACAGGCACAGCAGCACCCCGTACAGCAGAATCAGCCAGCTTTTCAGGCCGCGCAGTTTCTCCAGTTGCCCAACCTTATAAATCAGGAAGCACGGGATCAGACAGGAGACAATACCGTACAGCGGGCTGCCGAGCTGGAAAAAGACCAGCACCGACACGCGGAACGAAACCCAGATAGCCAGCGTGGCGACGATAAAGACGCAGATCCCCAGCGTGATAACGCGTGAAGGAATGCGCTCAACGTTGACGATACGGCCCAGCAGATTGAGCACTATCCCTTTCATCGCCTCATGGAAACCCAGATAGATGCCGAAAAAGGCGGTCAGCACGGCAAAGATATTCAGCACCGTCGAAGTGATATGAATCACCGGACCGGGAATGACCTGAGCGGCCAGCGCCAGCGCGGAAATATTTTGCTCGAACGCCGAGACCGCTTCCTCATGGCTGATGGAAAAGGTAAATGAGAAAGAGAAAAACAGAATCACCGCGATCAGCGTGATGTAGCTGATGCGGTGGCTGCGAATCGCCATTCGGGTCGCCAGCACCCGATCGGCTTCACGCTTGCGATAGGCGATATTCATCGGATTCAGCACCTGGATAAACACCGCCGAAAAGAAGCAGAACGGAATGGTCAGCAACACGTCGCGAAAGAACACCGGTGCGGGTGGAAAAGCGCTGATATTGGCAAAATTCCAGTGCGGGATCATCGCCATGCCAAACACCACGATAATGCCGACTTTCACCACGACCATCGGTCCCGAAATCTTAAACAGCAGCTTCTCGCCGCCCGAGGCGATAGCGACCAGCGCAGCGAAGATGGCCGTTTTATACAGCAGCGACTGCGAGAGATCGGCCTGCGTCAGGCCAAAGGTGCGGAGATAAGAGGCGCTGTCGAAAACCACGGAAAGCGAGTAGATGAAGATGCCGTGGATAATCATCAAAAAGTAGATAACGCCGAGAAAAACGCCCCAGTTTTTGCCGAGATAATGACTGATGACGTCGGTGTAGTCATGACAGGTTTCGCTTTCGGAAAGCGTCCTGAGATAGATATCCTGCACGATCCAGGTCGCCGGGTAAGCGATAAGCGACGCGGTAATAAATACCCAAATCCCTTTTAGTCCAATTTGTACCGGCATCAGGACCGTACCTGCGCCGATCGCCATGCCAATGCATAGCAGAACCCAGCCGAAATCGTAGCGGGTAAAAGGTAGACTGCGTGAGGTCGATTCGCTCGCGCTGTTGTGGTGAGAAAGTGGTGTGTCGTGCTGCATGAAGTCCCCTGCCAGAAATAGCCTCCACGGCGTCATGGCCGCAAGGGGACGCAATTCTACAGAAGCGCAGGAGACACTGCCAGCCGATTGAGGATTTGCGAGACGCCACGCAGTGTGAAACACGGGCGGATGTGCAGGCAGACCGCTTGCCGTAGAATCCGCAGCAAGCCGGGGCAACCCGGTGAGGCGCAACGTTGCGGGGGCTTGATCCCTGGCGGCGTTGAGTTGCTGGATAAAGAGAAAACCCCCGCACGTTGTTCGGTAAAAACCTGGCAACAAAACGGGGGCTAATCTTGAACCTCAACAATTCAAGGATAGCCGCGAACGGTTGCCATTGCAACACAGGCGGCTATATGACGCTGATTCAGTTAGGCATTGCCTTCTGGCACGATTTAGCGGCTCCAGCCATCGCGGGTATAATCGCGGGAATGGTTGTGAACTGGTTACGTAGCAGGAAGTAATCCCCTGACGGGCGTCTGCCTGCCGCAGTGGCAACATGCGCCCGAACCAGGCCGCAGGGATATCCTTGCGGCCTTTTTCGTTTACTGCGGATACGGCACCCAGTCGCCGCCGTTCAGACGAACGTACGGTTTATCCTGATACTGGATCACCACCGCGTTGGCGTTTTCCGACACCGCCGCGGTTTGCGGCAGGTTGCTGGTCAGCTTCGTCCAGTCGACCGGGTCTTCGGCGAAGATCTTCCCGTCGAGTACGCGCACCACCAGCTCCGAAACCGCCAGATAGCTGCTCGGTTGGTCAATTTCAATCGGCGCGCCCTTATGCGGCGCCTTCATGCCGAAGAATTTCACCCCGGCCGGGACGTTGGTGATCGACGGGCTGGGGATATCGCGCAGGCCGGAAACCTGCATTCTGTCGCCCTTCAGCGCGCCGCCGTGTTCCGGCACCACCACCACCATGACTTTACGTCCGGACTTCTCCAGTTGCGTAAAGAACGCTTCCAGTTCATCAAAGAATTTCTGCGCGCGCGCTTTATAATCCGCCGTCTTGCTGACGCCCGGATAGTGGTTGCCGTCGTGCAGCGGCAGGGTGTTATAGAAGGTCGCGCTACGTGTACCTTTGTCTTTTTCGGTGGTTTCCAGCCAGCGATTCAGTACCGCGGTATCGTCATACACCGGCGATCCATCAAAGCCCAGCAGCGGAACCGGTAAACCGCTCTGATCCATCAGTTCAGCCTGCATACCGCCGTTTTCCCGTACTTCTTTCAGGAAGCCGCCGAACTCGCCGTTATGCCCCATCATCAGATGTTCAGTGAAACCAAGTTTCTTCAGATTATCAAACAGATAACATTCGTTACCGGCTGGCTGGTACAGATTGGTATGCGACGGCTGACCGCAGCTGGCGCGCAGCAGACGAATCGCCGCCGGGCCGCTGTAAGAGGTCGCAGAGTTAAAGTGCTTAAACTGAATATCAAAATGCGACCACAGCGGATGTGACATCAGCCCCGCGGCTTCAATATCGGACCATGAGAGCGAACAGATATTGATCACCAGCAGCTCAAACGGCTGAGCATCTTCCGGTAGCGCCGCCGGGAAAGACGTTTTGCGTTTCGCTTCGGCGTTATAGAACGTATTCAGCCAGGCGTTGAGGTTGGCCGAGGTCGGCGGCGCCGTTTGCGCAGGTATATCGCCGACGACCGGCGCGCCTTCCGCAGTGGCGATTGTCGCCGCTGCCGTGCCGCCGGTGGTGGTGACCGTATTTGTCGGCTGTCCGGCAGGCCACAGCGAGAAGCTCGGCCCTGCCAGCGTCAGGATGTTCAGCCAGACCAGAATAGCGACCACGAAGACGGTCACGCGGATCCACTGCGATAAAAACAGCCACGCCACCAGCAGGACGAAGACGGCGCCAATCATCTGCCAGTTGATAAACCGGGTGACCAGATCGAGCAGGTAGTCGCTACTGAATGCCGCCACCTGCGAACCCTGGCTTAACATACTTTCCGGTCCCGGCAGCCAGGTATCGTGCCAGAACAGGCCAAAGCCGATCGGAATCGCGACCCAGTGGCGCAGGCGATGCAGTTTGTAGCGCGGTATCGGCATCAGCAAAAACGCCATAAACACCAGGTTCAGCAGCGGGTGGAAATTCAGATAGCCAGCCCACAGCAGGCCGAACTTCACCAGAAAATAGAAGTTCCAGCCTGAAAGCCCGCGCCAGTACTGCCAGAGAGGTGAAGACGGCGAGGCGTGTTGAGTATGTTGAGTCATTTTTTATTCGCTCTGGAAATCACCGTGCGGCGCAAGGTTCCGGCCGGTTTAACATAACGAGGTTTAGCAAAGATCAGTCGGACGATATTGCCGATTCGGCGCAGGGAATGGCGCGCCAGATAACCCAACGGAAAGAAGATCAGCGCGCATACGACGATGATCTGCAGAATATCGCTGATGCTCATCATGGCGCAGGCTCCCTTTCATCGTCCAGTAAGCGTATCGGTTGCGGAATACGGCGCCACACTCTGCCGTCGTGTTCGGCATTCAGAACCGGCTTCGCCTCCTGGGTCAGCGGCAGCGGCTGTCCCCACATTTCAGGCGACAGCAGGCGCATCTGCACCAGTTCGGCGCTAATCTGGTTGTCTTCAAACCAGACCATGCGGTTAGAGAAAAGATCGCCCGTCGGCAGCGGGAAAATGTGGTTCAACGCGGTGTCGAGATCGTTTACCCGGCAGAAGGATAAAAACAGCACCAGCCGGTTGCCGCCGATGGTGACGATATCGCCGGTACGGTGCGGACGGCAGAGCGTTAACGCTTGTTCGACGCGGATACCCGGCACCGGGCGCAGCGCCACCATCACCCCTTTGCCGTCGGCGGGCAGCAGGGTGTTGCTCATCATATTATTCACCGCGTCGCAGAACACGTCCCATTTCTGAAAGCCGCGCAGCTTCATCGGCTGGGTCATCGACAGCAGGGTGGTGATATCTTCCGGAACGTAGCGGCTGAACTTCTGACCCTGCACGCTCTCAATCAGCGTCAGGCAGCGGGACAGCGGGGCGTTCCACGGAATGACCATATTGGCGCCGCAGCCTAACAGCAGCCGCTCGTCGGTAGCGCGCAGGCTGGCGATATTTTCCCGCACCAGAATTTTCAGCGCGCTGCCGCGCTGGCGGCGCAGGGTATGAATACTGCGCGCCAAAGGCTCAATCTGGCTGTTTTGCTGAAGCGAGAAGACCAGCGTCGCCGCCTGGGCGGTGCGGGCTTCATTGAATAACGCGTCGTTGTTGTCGAATAACTGCCAGTGCTCCGACAGCGGCGGCGCGCCTTCGAGGACGGCCAGGTTGCTGAGGATGCGTTTTTCATCGCTGCGGGGCTGGATTTCAGCCTCTTCTTTCTGCGCCAGCGCCCACTTTCCGTCACGATGGTGAACGGTGAGCTGCTGGCGGGCGCTGACTCCTTTCTCATTGCACCAGAATGCAATGTCCAGCAGATGCTGGTCGCCCTGATAACGCATACTGGCCAGTCCGAACAATGATCGGTATTCACCCATTAATAATGAGAACTGTTTATCATTATTATTTCCAGGGTTAATTACCAGAACGGAACAGTGATGAAAACGCGTCCACTTATTCATTTTATCCAGCCACCGCCGCAAACGTTCCGCCGGGATATTTTGCCATGCATTATTTGCGCACAGAAGGATGAATAAGTAATGGGTAGGATCAATCGTACAGACTAAATCGCGGGACATAAAGTATAGTCCCTTCTCTGAATTTGGCATAGAAAATAGCTGGATTTTTTCCGGGCCCTGAGATTCTTCTAATTTGAATGTTTTTCCGGGATCGCCGCCCATGCAAATGCCCGCGACTTTTGCCGTCCCGGTTTGAAAAGCGATGGTTTGATTCGCCAGACCAACCGCATCTTCAATGCGATCGGTATTAACCCACCAGACGCCGCCAGCTGGCATATGGCGAAGTTCATCCCATAATGATGAGATACCAAGTGAAAATACGGGCTCCACAGCGTTCCTCGGGTCGCTATTTGTCTGTTTATCAGTTTACTAGCGAAAGCACAGAAATAAACCTAACATTGAAATTAAAACGCATCAGCTTTAGCATGTGAATCAATTCTGCTGGCAGGATGCGTTGCAAAAACGGCCGTTTCGATTCCATGACACGTATTTGTTGAACAATGAAAACACAAAAAATACGCGTTACCTGACGACATTGATTTTCGATGGGAAGGAAGCAGAATGCAAACAGAAAAAATGTCTGAAGCGCGGCGAGTATATTCAAAGAGATAAACAAATGTCTGACAACGAACCCGACACTCAGTCTGATTCAGCTTTAGGCTATACCTTTCAAAACGACTTCCTGGCTCTGAGCCAGGCTTTTTCATTGCCTGAATTTGATTACACCGATATATCCCAACGTGAACAGCTGGCCGCCGCGATTAAACGTTGGCCACTGCTGGCTGAATTTGCGCAACAACAATAAGGGAGTCGTGGATGGCTATTCTGGGGCTTCAGGGCATTCGCGGCGGGGTAGGCACCACGTCTATCACTGCGGCGCTGGCCTGGTCATTGCAGTTATTGGGGGAAAACGTCCTGGTCGTGGACGCCTGCTCCGATAATTTGCTGCGCCTGTCGTTCAACGTTGATTTCGCGCATCGCGACGGCTGGGCCAGAGCGCTGCTCGACGGCCGTGACTGGCGCGAGGGCGGGATGCGCTATACCTCGCAGCTGGATCTCCTGCCGTTTGGTCAGCTGACGGCGGAGGAACGCGACGATCCGGAACGCTGGCAGGCGCAGTTGGGCGAGATGGTGCCGGGCCTGCGCGCGCTGCAAGAGAGCGGACGCTATTCATGGATTTTACTCGATCTGCCTCACGGCGCGGCGCAGCTGACCCGCCAGTTAGTGAAGGCCTGCGATCGCACGCTGGCGGTGGTCAAAGCCGACGCCAACTGCCATATTCGCCTGCATCAGCAGGCGCTGCCTGTCGGCGCGCATATTCTGATTAACGATCTACGCATTGGCAGCCAGCTACAGGACGATCTCTATCGGGTCTGGTTGCAGAGCCAGCGTCGGCTGTTGCCGATGGTGATTCATCGCGATGAGGCGATGGCGGAATGCCTGGCGGCAAAGCAGCCGCTCGGCGAGTATCGTAGCGATTCACTGGCTGCCGAAGAGGTGCTGACGCTGGCTAACTGGTGCTTATTAAACTATGCCGACCAGACCACCGCCTCAGGGAAGACCGTCGTCGGGAGCGCATCATGAGTCTCCTGTCCCGGTGGCTGCTTATCCCGCCGGTCAGCGCGCGCCTGAGCGAGCGCTATCAGGGCTATCGTCGCCACGGCGCGTCATCTTTTAGCGCGGCGCTGGGCTGCTTCTGGACGATTATGGCGTGGATTTTCATTCCGCTGGAACATCCGCGATGGCAGCGGATCCGCGCTGAACATAAGGCCCTTTATCCGCATATTAACGCCGCCCGGCCGCGTCCTCTCGATCCCGCCCGCTACCTGATTCAGACGTTCTGGCTGATGGCGGCCGCCTCGCGTCGGCAGACGAGCAAACCGCGCTGGCGCACCTTTTCCCGCCTTGAGGGCGTGCGCGGGCGCTACCATCAATGGCTGGATGCGTTGCCTGAACGGGTGACGAAAAATACCCATCATCTTGATAAACAGAAAGAGCTGGGGCATCTCAGCGTTGGCGCGCGACGCATTATTATCGGGGTTATCGTCACCTTTTCGCTGATTCTGGCGCTGATTTGCGTGACCCAACCGTTTAACCCGCTGGCGCAGTTTATCTTCCTGATCCTGCTGTGGGGCATCGCGCTCATCGTGCGGCGGATGCCGGGACGTTTTTCCGCGCTGATGCTGATTGTGCTGTCGCTGACCGTCTCGTGCCGCTATATCTGGTGGCGCTATACTTCCACGCTGAACTGGGACGATCCGGTGAGCCTGGTATGCGGGCTGATTCTGCTGTTCGCCGAAACCTACGCGTGGATCGTGCTGGTGCTGGGCTATTTCCAGGTGGTCTGGCCGCTCAACCGTCAGCCTGTGCCGCTGCCGAAAGATATGTCGCAGTGGCCGACGGTGGATATTTTCGTTCCCACCTATAACGAAGATCTTCACGTGGTGAAGAACACCATCTACGCCTCGCTGGGCATCGACTGGCCGAAGGATAAGCTCAATATCTGGATTCTCGACGATGGCGGGCGCGAAGAGTTCCGCCAGTTCGCCCAGAACGTGGGCGTGCACTATATCGCCCGCACCACCCATGAGCACGCCAAAGCCGGGAACATCAACAACGCGCTGAAATACGCTAAAGGCGAATTCGTTTCGATCTTTGACTGCGACCACGTGCCGACGCGCTCGTTCCTGCAAATGACGATGGGCTGGTTCCTGAAAGACAAGAAGCTGGCGATGATGCAGACGCCGCACCACTTCTTCTCGCCGGACCCGTTTGAACGTAACCTTGGCCGTTTTCGCAAAACGCCGAACGAAGGCACGCTGTTTTACGGGTTGGTGCAGGACGGTAACGATATGTGGGACGCGACCTTCTTCTGCGGCTCCTGCGCGGTGATCCGCCGTAAGCCGCTGGATGAAATTGGCGGCATCGCCGTCGAAACCGTCACCGAAGATGCGCATACCTCGCTGCGCCTGCACCGTCGCGGCTACACCTCCGCCTATATGCGCATCCCGCAGGCGGCGGGGCTGGCGCCGGAAAGTTTGTCGGCGCACATCGGCCAGCGTATTCGCTGGGCGCGCGGGATGGTGCAGATTTTCCGCCTCGATAACCCGCTCACCGGCAAGGGGCTGAAGTTTGCCCAGCGGCTGTGCTACGTCAACGCGATGTTCCACTTCCTGTCGGGCATCCCGCGGCTGATCTTCCTGACCGCGCCGCTGGCGTTTCTGCTGCTGCACGCCTATATCATCTATGCGCCCGCGCTAATGATTGCGCTGTTCGTATTGCCGCATATGGTGCACGCCAGCCTGACCAACTCGAAGATTCAGGGGAAATACCGTCACTCCTTCTGGAGCGAAATCTACGAAACGGTGCTGGCCTGGTACATCGCGCCGCCGACGCTGGTGGCGCTGATTAACCCGCACAAAGGCAAGTTCAACGTCACCGCGAAGGGCGGTCTGGTGGAAGAGGAGTATGTCGACTGGGTGATCTCCCGTCCGTACATCTGGCTGGTGCTGATCAACCTGCTTGGCGTTGCGGTTGGCGTCTGGCGCTACTTCTACGGACCGGAAAACGAGATGCTGACCGTGGTCGTCAGCCTGGTGTGGGTGTTCTATAACCTGATTATTCTCGGCGGCGCGGTGGCGGTGTCGGTGGAAAGCAAACAGGTGCGCCGCTCGCACCGCGTGGAAATTTCGATGCCGGCGGCGATAGCCCGTGAGGACGGCCATCTGTTCTCCTGCACCGTACACGATTTCTCCGACGGCGGTCTGGGGATCAAAATTAACGGGCAGGCGCAGGTGCTGGAAGGACAGAAGGTGAATCTGCTGCTCAAACGCGGCCAGCAGGAGTACGTCTTCCCGACGCAGGTGGCGCGGGTCTGGGGCGACCAGGTGGGGCTGCAACTAATGCCGCTGACCACCAGGCAGCATATCGAATTTGTGCAGTGTACGTTTGCCCGTGCGGATACATGGGCGCTCTGGCAGGACAGCTACCCGGAAGACAAACCGCTGGAAAGCCTGCTCGATATACTGAAGCTGGGCTTCCGCGGTTATCGCCATCTTGCGGAATTCTCCCCGCCTTCCGTTAAAGTAATTTTCCGGTCACTGACCTCTCTGGTCGCCTGGATTGTGTCGTTCATTCCGCGTCGTCCGCAACGGGACGACGCGGCGGTGCAACAGCCGGATCAGGTTATGGCTCAACAATGATGATAACGCGATGAAAAGAAAACTTTCCTGGATTTGTGCAGTGGCAATGGGGATGAGCGCTTTCCCCTCTTTCATGACGAATGCGGCGCCTGCAACGCAACCACTGATCAATGCTGAGCCAGCCGCGGCCCCGGCAGAACCTGCTCCGGCGGATAATAATCAGCCCGTCGGACAGGTGATGCCTGGCGTACCGGGCGCGGATGCGCCGATCGTCGCGCAGGGTGGTCCTTCGCGCGACGTGAAGCTCACTTTTGCGCAAATCGCGCCGCCGCCGGGCAGCATGGTGCTGCGTGGCGTGAACCCGAACGGCAGCATTGAGTTTGGGATGCGCAGCGATGAGGTGGTGACGAAGGCGATGCTCAATCTGGAGTACACGCCGTCGCCGTCGCTGCTGCCTGTTCAGTCGCAGCTGAAGGTCTATCTTAACGATGAGCTGATGGGCGTCCTGCCGGTCACCCAGGAGCAGCTGGGCAAAAAGACGCTGGCGCAGATACCGATCAACCCGCTGTTTATCACCGACTTTAACCGTGTGCGGCTGGAGTTTATCGGCCATTATCAGCAGGTGTGCGAGAACCTGGCCAACAGCACGCTGTGGCTGGACGTGGGTCGCAGCAGCGTGCTGGATCTCACCTATCAGACGCTGGAGGTGAAAAACGATCTTTCGCACTTCCCGGTGCCGTTCTTCGATTCGCGCGACAATCGTCCGATGACGCTGCCGATGGTGTTTGCCGGCGCGCCGGATCGCCCATTGCAGCAGGCGGCGTCGATCGTCTCCTCCTGGTTTGGTTCCCGCTCCGGCTGGCGCGGCCAGCACTTCCCGGTGCTGTATAACCAGCTGCCGGACCGCAATGCCATCGTCTTTGCCACTAACGATAAACGCCCGGATTTCCTGCGCGACCATCCGCCGGTGAAGGCGCCGGTGATTGAGATGATCAGCCATCCGCAAAACCCCTACGTGAAGCTGCTTGTGGTGTTTGGCCGTAACGATAACGATCTGTTGCAGGCGGCAAAAGGCATTGCCCAGGGCAACATTCTGTTCCGCGGCAGCAGCGTGGAGGTTAACGAGGTGAAACCGCTGGTGGCGCGTAAACCGTACGATGCGCCAAACTGGGTGCGCACTGACCGTCCGGTGACCTTTGGCGAACTGAAGACCTATGAACAGCAGTTGCAGTCCTCGGGGATCGAGCCTGCGGCGATCAATATTTCCCTGAACCTGCCGCCGGATCTTTATCTGCTGCGCAGTACCGGTATTGATATGAATCTCAATTACCGCTACACCACGCCGCCGACCAAAGACAGCTCGCGCATGGATATCAGCCTGAACAATCAGTTCCTGCAGGCCTTTAGCCTGACCAGCAAAGAGAAGGACAACCGTCTGCTGCTGCGTCTGCCGGTATTGCAGGGGCTGCTGGATGGTAAAACCGACGTCTCGATTCCGGCGCTGAAGCTGGGGGCGATGAACCAGCTGCGTTTCGACTTCGAGTATATGAACCCGATGCCGGGCGGCACGGTGGATAACTGTATTACCTTCCAGTCGGTGCCGAATCACGTAGTGATCGGCGACGATTCGACCATCGACTTCTCGAAGTATTATCACTTTATTGCGATGCCGGATCTGCGGGCTTTCGCTAACGCGGGCTTCCCGTTCAGCCGGATGGCTGACCTGGCGGAAACCATCGCGGTGATGCCGAAAGCGCCAGACGAAGCGCAGATGGAAACGCTGCTGGACGTTACGGGCACTATCGGCGCGCAAACCGGCTTCCCGGCGATTAATTTGACCATTGTCGATAACAGCAGCCAGATTCAGAACAAAGATGCGGACATTCTGATTATCGGCATCCTTCCGGATGCGCTGAAGGACGATAAGCGCATCGACCTGCTGGTGCAGGCGACGCAAAGCTGGGTGAAGACGCCGCTGCGTCAGGCGGCGTTCCCGAGCATTATGCCGGATGAGGCCGACCGCAAAGCGGACGCGCAGGCCTCCGTCACCTCGAGCGGGCCGATGGCGGCGGTGATTGGCTTCCAGTCGCCGTTTAACGATCAGCGCAGCGTCGTGGCGCTGCTGGCCGATAGCTCACGCGGTTATGAATTGCTGAACGAAGCCATTAACGACAGCGGGAAGCGGGCGGTGATGTTCGGCTCCGTGGCGGTGATACGTGAGTCGGGGGTCAACAGCCTGCGCGTCGGCGATGTCTATTATGTCGGCCATTTGCCGTGGTTTGAGCGTCTGTGGTACGCCCTGGCGAATCACCCGATACTGCTGGCGGTACTGGCGGCGATCAGCGTGGTTCTGCTGGCCTGGGTGCTGTGGCGTCTGCTGCGCATCATCAGCCGCCGTCGTCTCGATCCCGATCATGAGTGATAAATGATGAACGCGTTGCGTAGTGGAATCGCCGCTGTCCTGATGCTGGCCGCGCTGAGCGCCCAGGCGGCCTGTAGCTGGCCTGCCTGGGATCAATTCAAAAAGGATTACATCAGCCAGGAAGGGCGGGTGATTGATCCCAGCGACGCGCGGAAAATCACCACGTCCGAGGGGCAAAGCTACGCCATGTTCTTTGCCCTCGCCGCTAACGACAGGCAGGCGTTTGATAGGCTGCTGGCCTGGAGTGAAAACAACCTGGCGCAAGGTTCCCTGAAGGAACATCTGCCCGCCTGGCTGTGGGGGCAAAAAGATCCGGATAACTGGAGCGTGCTGGACAGTAATTCCGCCTCCGACGGCGATATCTGGATCGCCTGGTCGCTGCTGGAAGCCGGGCGTTTATGGCAGGAGCCGCGCTATACCGACATCGGCAAAGCGCTGCTGAAACGGATTGCCAGCGAGGAAGTGGTGACGGTGCCGGGGCTGGGGTCGATGCTGCTACCCGGCAAAATCGGCTTTGCCGAAGAGAACAGCTGGCGCTTTAACCCGAGCTATCTGCCGCCGCAGCTGGCGCAGTATTTCACCCGTTTCGGCGCGCCGTGGACCACCCTGCGCGAAACGAATCAACGTCTGCTGTCAGAAACCGCGCCGAAAGGCTTCTCGCCGGACTGGGTGCGTTACGAGAAAAACAAGGGCTGGCAGCTGAAGCCGGAGAAAACGCTGGTCAGCAGCTATGACGCCATTCGCGTTTACCTGTGGGTCGGCATGATGCATGACCGCGATCCGCAAAAAGCGCGGCTGCTGGCGAAATTCAAACCGATGGCGACTCTCACCGCTAAAAACGGCCTTCCGCCGGAGAAAGTGGACGTCGCCAGCGGTAAAGCGCAGGGCAACGGTCCGGTAGGATTTTCCGCCTCTTTGCTGCCTTTCCTGCAAGACCGCGACGCGCAGGCGGTGCAGCGGCAGAGCGTGGCGGACCATTTTCCCGGTAGCGACGCCTATTACAGTTACGTGCTGACACTCTTCGGGCAGGGCTGGGATCAGCATCGTTACCGCTTCGCCGCCAACGGCGAGTTACTACCTGACTGGGGCCAGGAATGCGCAAGTTCACATTAAAAAAGTTGAAAATGCTGAGCGGTTTGTTGCCGGATGGCGGCTGCGCCTTATCCGGCCTACCGTCTCTCGTAGGCCCGGTAAGCAGCGCGCCACCGGGCAAATCGTCGGATGGCGGCTACGCCTTATCCGGCTTACCGTCTCTCGTAGGCCCGGTAAGCAGCGCGCCACCGGGCAAATCGCCGGAGGGTGGTTCCGGCATGTCAGGCAACGCGCCGCGTCGCCGTCGGGCGTTGTTGGGCCTGACGCTCGGTATGGCCCTACTGCCATTTATCGCCCAGGCCGCGCCTTCGGCGCAGCAGCAGTTGCTGGATCAGGTCCGGCTTGGCGAAGCCACGCACCGCGAAGACCTGGTGCGTCAGTCGCTCTACCGGCTTGAGCTGATTGATCCGAATAACCCGGACGTCATCGCCGCCCGCTTTCGCTATATGCTGCGTCAGGGCGACAACGACGGCGCGCAAAAGCAGCTCGACAGGCTTGCGCAGATAGCGCCTGACTCAAGGGCGTACCAATCCTCCCGCACCACGCAACGACTCGCCACGCCGGATGGCCGCCAGGCGTTGCAGGAGGCGCGCCTGCAGGCGACGACGGGCCATGCGCCAGAGGCGGTTGCCGCCTACGATAAGTTGTTCAACGGAACCCCGCCGGAAGGCGATCTGGAGGTCGAGTACTGGAGCACGGTGGCGAAAATTCCCGCCAGGCGCAATCAGGCGATCGGCCAGCTTAAGGCGATCAACGATCGCTCGCCGGGCAATAACACCCTGCAAAATACGCTGGCGCAGCTGCTGTTTGATAGCGACCGACCGGCGGAGGGCTTTGCCGTGCTCGAGCAGATGGCGAAATCCAGCAGCGGACGCAACGCCGCCGCCAATATCTGGTACGCGCAGATTAAAGATCTGCCGGTCAGCGATGCCAGCGTGAAAGCGCTGCAAAAATACCTTACCGTCTTTAGCGAAGGCGACAGCGTGGAGGCGGCGCGCGGTAATCTGAGTAAACAGCAACAACAGCTTGCCGATCCGGCGTTCCGCGCCCGCGCGCAGGGGCTGGCGGCGGTAGAAGCCGGGCAGGGCGGTAACGCGGTGGCGGAATTGCAGCAGGCGGTGAAAGCCAATCAAAATGACAGCGAGGCCGTGGGCGCGCTGGGCCAGGCTTATTCACAGCGCGGCGATCGCGCCAGCGCCGTGGCGCAGTTTAAGAAAGCGCTGGCAATAGACCCGCAAAGCCCGAGCCGCGATAAGTGGCAAAGCCTGCTGAAGGTCAACAGCTACTGGCTGGCTATCCAGCAGGGCGACGCCGCGCTGAAGGCCAACGATATCGACCAGGCCGAACGTCTTTATCAGCAGGCGAGAAATATCGATAACACCGACAGCTATGCGGTGCTGGGGCTGGGCGACGCGGCGATGGCGCGCAAAGATTATCCGGCGGCGGAGCGCTATTACCAGCAAACCCTGCGCATGGACAGCGGCAACACCAACGCCGTGCGCGGTCTGGCGAATCTCTATCGCCAGCAGTCGCCGGAAAAAGCCAGCGCGTTTATCGCCACCCTTTCCGCCAGCCAGCGCCGCAGTATTGATGATATTGAGCGCGGGCTGGAAAACGATCGTCTGGCGCAGCAGGCGGAAACGCTGGAGAGCCAGGGCAACTGGGCGCAGGCCGCGGAGTTGCATCGTCGTCGGCTGGCGCTGGACCCCGGCAGCGTCTGGATTACCTACCGTCTGGCACGCGATTTATGGCAGGCCGGACAGCGCAGCCAGGCCGACGCGCAGATGAGCGCGCTGGCGCGGCAGAAACCAAACGATCCGGAGCAGGTGTACGCCTACGGGCTGTATCTCTCGGGCGCCGAGCGCGATCGCGCGGCGCTGGCGCATCTCAATGCGCTGCCGCGCAGTCAGTGGAACGCGAATATTCAGGAACTGGCGGAGCGGCTGCAAAGCAATCAGGTACTGGAAACCGCAAACCGTCTTCGCGACAGCGGTAAAGAAGCTGAGGCGGAAGCGCTGCTGCGCCAGCAGCCCGCCTCCACGCGTCTCGACTTAACGCTGGCCGACTGGGCGCAGCAGCGGCGGGACTATGCGACCGCCCGCGGCGACTATAACCGCGTGCTGGCGCGCGAACCGGACAACGTTGACGCCCTGCTGGGACTGACCGAACTCGATATCGCTCAGGGCGACAAAGCGGCGGCGCGCGCGCGGCTGGCAAAACTGCCTGCGACCGCAGAGCCGTCCATCTCTGTGCAGCGTCGGGTGGCGCTGGCGCAAATGCAGCTTGGCGACACCGCAGCGGCAAAGCAAACCTTCAGCGCGCTGATCCCCCGGGCGAAATCGCAGTCGCCGTCGATGGAAAGCGCAATGGTGCTGCGGGACGCCGCGAGATTCCAGGCGCAGAGCGGCGAACCCCAGCGGGCGCTGGAGACGTATAAAGACGCGATGGTCGCTGCCGATATCACCCCGACGCGTCCGCAGGATAACGACACCTTTACCCGCCTGACCCGCAATGATGAAAAAGATGACTGGCTGAAGCGCGGCGTGCGCAGCGATGCGGCGGATTTATACCGGCAGCAGGATCTCAACGTCACCCTTGAGCATGATTACTGGGGCTCAAGCGGCACCGGCGGCTACTCCGATCTGAAAGCGCATACCACCATGCTCCACGTCGATGCGCCCTGGTCCGACGGGCGGATGTTCTTCCGCACCGATCTGGTCAATATGAACGTCGGCAGTTTCGCAACCGATGCCGACGGACGCTATGACGATAACTGGGGCACCTGTACGCTGGAGGAGTGTAGCGGCAACCGCAGTCAGTCGGATACCGGGGCGAGCGTGGCGGTCGGCTGGGCAAACGACACCTGGAGCTGGGATATCGGCACCACGCCGATGGGCTTCAATGTGGTAGATGTGGTCGGCGGCGTCAGCTACAGCAGCGATATCGGACCGCTAGGCTATACGCTGAACGCGCATCGTCGGCCTGTCTCCAGCTCGCTGCTGGCCTTTGGCGGCCAGAAGGATGCGCAAAGCCATAACGGCGACAGCAACGACGTTAACACTGGCAAAAAATGGGGCGGCGTGCGCGCCGACGGCGGCGGCATCAGCCTCAGCTACGACAAAGGGGAAGCCAACGGCGTCTGGGCCTCGCTCAGCGGCGACCAGCTCACCGGCAAAAACGTGGCCGACAACTGGCGGGTGCGCTGGATGACCGGTTACTACTACAAGGTGATTAACGAGAATAACCGCCGCGTCACCGTTGGCCTGAACAATATGATCTGGCACTACGATAAGGACCTTAGCGGCTACTCTCTCGGTCAGGGCGGTTATTACAGCCCGCAGGAGTATCTGTCGTTCGCGGTGCCGGTGATGTGGCGGCAGCGGACCGAAAACTGGTCCTGGGAGCTGGGCGGCTCCGTTTCGTGGTCGCATTCCCGCACCAAAACGATGCCGCGCTATCCGCTGATGAATCTTATCCCGGCGGATTACCAGAGCGCGGCGCGGGAGCAGACCAACGACGGCGGCAGCAGCCAGGGCTTTGGTTATACCGCGCGGGCGCTGGTTGAACGGCGCGTGACCTCCAACTGGTTTGTCGGCACCGCCATTGATATTCAGCAGGCGAAAGATTACACCCCAAGCCATTTTTTGCTCTACGTACGTTATTCCGCTGCGGGCTGGCAGGGGGATATGGATTTACCGCCGCAGCCGCTGGTGCCTTACGCAGACTGGTAATGGCCGGGAAGAGGACGACGCAACGATCAGCAGGCCGGATAAGGCGTAGCCGCCATCCGGCAAACGCTGGCCGGTATTAAGAAAAGTCCGTTTCAGATGAGACCTCTCTTAATACCGCGACGATCGGGTATACTCGGGCGGCATACAGGGATTTCCGGGGGAGACAATATTGCGCGTAAGTCGCTCGTTAACAATCAAGCAGATGGCGATGGTCGCGGCCGTTGTCATGGTGTTCGTTTTTATGTTTTGCACCGTTTTGCTGTTCCATCTGGTCCAGCAGAACCGCTATAACACGGCTACGCAACTGGAAAGCATCGCGCGATCCGTACGAGAACCTCTGTCAGCGGCGATCCTGAAAGGCGATATCCGCGAAGCGGAATCCATTCTTGCCAGCATCAAACCGGCTGGTGTGGTCCGCCGCGCCGATGTGGTGCTGCCAAACCAGTTTCAGGCGCTGCGCATGAGCTTTATCCCCGAACGGCCCGTGCCGGTGATGGTGACCCGCCTGTTCGAGCTGCCGGTGCAGATTTCGCTGCCGGTTTATTCGCTTGAACGCCCGGCGAATCCGCAGCCGCTGGCCTATCTGGTGCTGCAGGCGGATTCATACCGTATGTATAAGTTCGTCATGAGCGCCCTCTCTACGTTAGTGACTATTTACTTACTTTTATCGCTGATGCTGACCGTGGCGATTAGCTGGTGCGTGAACCGCCTGATTTTGCACCCGTTGCGCAAAATCGCCCGCGAGCTGAACGATATCCCCCAGCAGGAACTTATTGGCCATCAGCTGGCGCTGCCGCGTCTGCATCATGACGATGAGATTGGCATGCTGGTGCGCAGCTACAACCTCAATCAACAGCTGGTCAAACGGCAAAGCGAGGAGCTGACGGGCAACGCGATGCGCTTCCCGGTTTCCGAACTGCCGAATAAAGCCTTCCTGATGGGGCTGCTGGAGCAGGTGGCGGCGCGGCAGCAGACCACCGCGCTGATGATTGTCACCTGCGAAACCCTGCGCGATACGGCAGGCGTACTGCAGGAGGCGCAGCGGGAGATCCTGCTGTTAACGCTGGTGGAAAAACTGAAATCGGTAATTTCCCCGAGAATGGTGCTGGCTCAGGTCAGCGGATATGACTTTGCGATTATCGCTCACGGCGTGAAAGAGCCGTGGCACGCCATTACGCTGGGTCAGCAAGTGCTCACAATCATTAATGAGCGTCTGCCCGTTCAGGGGATCCAGCTGCGCCCGAGCTGCAGCATTGGCGTGGCGATGTTTTATGGCAACCTTAGCGCCGAGCAGCTGTATAGCCGCGCCATCTCCGCTGCGTTCACCGCCCGGCGAAAAGGTAAAAACCAGATTCAGTTCTTCGAACCTGAACAAATGGAAGCGGCGCAGAAACGGCTGACCGAAGAGAGCGATATTCTCACCGCGATGGAAAACCATCAGTTCGCGCTCTGGCTTCAGCCGCAGGTGGATATCGCCAGCGGCAGGGTGGTGAGCGTGGAGGCGCTGCTGCGAATGCAGCAGCCGGACGGTAGCTGGGCGCTGCCGGAAGGGCTTATTGAGCAGATTGAAAGCTGCGGCCTGATGGTCACCCTCGGCCACTGGGTGCTGGAGGAGGCCTGTCGCCAGCTTGCCGCCTGGCAAGAGCGCGGGATTGCGCTGCCGCTGTCGGTCAACCTGTCGGCGCTGCAGCTGATGCATCCGGATATGGTCAAAGACATGCTTGCGCTGCTGAACCGTTACCGTATCCAGCCGGGCATGCTGATTCTGGAGGTCACGGAAAGTCGCCGTATCGACGATCCGCATGCCGCGGTGGCGATTCTGCGCCCTCTGCGTAACGCCGGCGTGCGCATCGCGCTGGATGATTTTGGCATGGGCTATGCGGGGCTGCGCCAGCTTCAGCATATGAAATCCGTGCCGATAGATATGCTGAAAATTGACAAAATGTTCGTTGAGGGGCTGCCGGAGGATAACAGTATGATCTCTGCCATTATCCTGCTGGCGCGCAGCCTGAACCTGCAAACGATCGCTGAAGGGGTTGAGAATGACGTGCAGCGTGACTGGCTGACCGGCGCAGGGGTGGAAATCGCTCAGGGCTACCTTTTTGGCCGCGCGGTGACGGCGGAAATCTTCGAAGCACAGTATCTACAGCACAACTCTGTTAATTAAAATAGTTATAAAAGGGTGAACTTGTGCGAGCCAGCTCAAACTTTTTAACATTTTTGTTTCAATTATGATCCTGGTGCATTTCTGTCATGTTGTCGGGGTGTTATTTTAAGGCCGCAGGTTAACCATAACCTTACAAGACCTGTGGTTTTTACTTCAAGGACACCCTATGAAAACCTCTCTGTTCAAAAGCCTTTATTTTCAGGTCCTGACAGCAATCGCCATTGGTATCCTCCTTGGCCATTACTACCCTGAACTGGGCGCACAAATGAAACCGCTTGGCGACGCGTTCGTTAAGCTGATTAAGATGATCATCGCTCCTGTCATCTTCTGTACTGTCGTTACCGGCATTGCAGGTATGGAAAGCATGAAGGCGGTCGGTCGTACCGGCGCGGTGGCGCTGCTTTACTTTGAGATTGTCAGTACCATTGCGCTGATCATCGGTCTGATTATCGTCAACGTCGTGCAGCCAGGCGCCGGGATGAACGTCGATCCGGCTACCCTTGATGCGCAGGCGGTGGCGGTATACGCCGAGCAGGCGAAAGACCAGGGCATTGTCGCCTTCCTGATGGATGTGATCCCGGGCAGCGTCATCGGCGCGTTTGCCAGCGGCAACATCCTGCAGGTGCTGCTGTTTGCGGTGCTGTTTGGCTTCGCCCTGCATCGTCTGGGCAGCAAAGGCCAGCTGATTTTCAACGTGATCGAAAGCTTCTCGCAGGTCATTTTCGGCATTATCAACATGATTATGCGCCTGGCGCCGATCGGTGCGTTCGGGGCGATGGCTTTCACCATCGGCAAATATGGCGTGGGCTCGCTGGTGCAGTTGGGGCAGCTGATTATCTGCTTCTACATCACCTGTATCCTGTTCGTCGTGCTGGTGCTGGGCTCTATCGCCCGCGCGACGGGCTTTAGCATCTTCAAATTTATCCGCTATATCCGTGAAGAACTGCTGATTGTGCTGGGGACCTCTTCCTCTGAGTCTGCGCTGCCGCGGATGCTCGATAAGATGGAAAAGCTTGGCTGCCGCAAGTCGGTTGTCGGGCTGGTGATCCCCACTGGCTACTCGTTTAACCTTGACGGAACGTCGATCTACCTGACGATGGCGGCGGTGTTTATCGCCCAGGCGACCAACAGCCATATGGATATCTTCCATCAGATTACGCTGCTGGTGGTGCTGCTACTCTCTTCCAAAGGGGCGGCTGGCGTTACCGGAAGCGGCTTTATCGTGCTGGCGGCAACCATCTCTGCGGTAGGCCATCTGCCGGTGGCGGGTCTGGCGCTGATCCTCGGTATCGACCGCTTCATGTCTGAAGCCCGTGCGCTGACTAACCTGGTCGGTAACGGCGTGGCGACGGTCGTGGTGGCGAAATGGGTGAAAGAGCTGGATCACCAGAAGCTCGACGATGTGCTGAATAATCGTGCGCCGGACGGCAAAACGCACGAAATATCCTCATAATTTCAATCCTTATGACCGCAGTCCCTTGTGGGGCTGCGGGCTCCTGCGCATAATTGACCCCTGCTCCCTAATCCTTCAACATGAAGGCTTGGGTTTATTTCACTTCTTACGTGACATTTTTCGGTTCTTGCGGTCTAACACGAAGTGTTTTCTACGTCATATTCAGACGGGCTTACTGGTCTGTCTTTTTTATTACCAGGATTGTTGATCAGGGGTTCACATGCAGGGTACAAAAATTCGACTTCTGGCGGGCGGTTTGCTGATGATGGCCACTGCCGGCTATGTGCAGGCAGATGCGTTCCAGCCTGACCCGGCATGGCAACAGGGAACGCTGGCGAATGGCTTACACTGGCAGGTGTTAGCCACTCCGCAGCGCCCCAGCGACCGCATAGAGGTCCGCCTGCTGGTAAATACCGGTTCGCTCACCGAAAGTACCCAACAGAGCGGTTTCAGTCACGTTATTCCCCGTATTGCGTTAACCCAGAGCGGCGGCCTCGATGCCACCCAGGCCCGCTCCCTGTGGATGCAGGCGTCCGACCCCACCCGCAAGCGTCCGATGCCGCCCGTCACCGTCACCTATGATTCCACGCAGTACCAGCTTAGCCTGCCCAACAACCGTAACGATCTGCTGAAAGAGTCGCTGACCTATCTGGCGAACACGATGGGCAAGCTGACGATCTCCCCGGAGACGGTGGCCCATGCGCTCAGCAGCAAAGACATGGTCGCTACGCTGCCGGCTGATACCAAAGAAGGCTGGTGGCGTTACCGCCTGAAAGGCTCGGCGCTGCTGGGACACGATCCTGCCGAACCGCTGAAAAAACCGGTTGATGCGGAGAAAATTCACGATTTCTATCAGAAATGGTACACCCCGGACGCGATGACGCTGATTATCGTCGGCAACGTCGATGCGCGAACGGTTACCGAGCAGATCAACAAAACCTTCGGCGAGCTGACCGGCAAGCGCGAAACGCCAGCGCCGCTGCCGACGCTGTCGCCGCTGCGCGCGGAGGCGGTCAGCATCATGACCAACATGGTGCGCCAGGATCGCTTGTCCATTATGTGGGACACGCCGTGGCAGCCCATCCGCGAATCCTCGGCGCTGCTGCGCTACTGGCGCGCGGATGTAGCGCGCGAAGCGCTGTTCTGGCACGTTCAGCAGGCGCTAAGCAAAAGCAACGTTAAAAATATCGATTTCGGCTTTGACTGCCGCGTTCTGTACCTGCGCGCCCAGTGCGCCATCAACATTCAATCGCCGAACGATAAGCTCAACGCTGGCCTGAACATCGTGGCGAGCGAGCTGGCGAAGGTGCGCGATAACGGCCTGCCGGAAGAGGAGTTCAACGCACTGGTGGCGCAAAAGAATCTGGAACTGCAAAAACTGTTCGCCACCTATGGCCGCACCACTACCGACATTCTTATGAGCCAGCGTCTGCGTTCGCTGCAAAATCAGGTGGTGGATATCGCACCAGAGCAGTATCAACGTTTGCGTCAGGACTTTCTGAATACGCTGACCGTGGAGATGTTGAATCAGAGCCTGCGTCAGCAGCTGTCGCAGGAGATGGCGCTGATCCTGTTGCAACCGCAGGGCGAAGCGGAATTTAACATGAAGGAGTTGCAGGCGACCTGGGAGCAGATTATGGCGCCGACGACGACCGCCGCTGCGCCCGTAGAGACGGATGAGGCGCATCCGGAAGTGACGGATATTCCGGCGGTGCAGTAACCAGCTTTTTCGCAGGCCCGGTAAGCGCCAGCGCTACCGGGCAACCGCGAATCTTACTGCGGCATGGCGTCGAGGGGGATAATCGCCCCGCGGTACTGGATCACCGTGCTGGCAGTCAGGTGGCCGCGCTTCGCGGCCTCAACCGCATCGCCGCCGGTCAGACGGATCGCCAGATAGCCGGCGCTGAAGGAGTCGCCTGCGGCAGTCGTATCGACCACCTTCTCTTTCGGCAGCTTCACCGCCGGGACGTCAATCAGGTTTTCCCCTTTGATGGACACCATGCAGGAGTCCGCGCCGCGTTTCACCACCACTTCCTGTACGCCAGCGGCGTGCGTCCGCGCGATCACCTCTTCAACCGGCTTTTTGCCCCACAGCGCGTCTTCATCATCCAGCGTCAGGAAGGCGATGTCGGTGCATTCCAGCATCTGCTGATAAACCTGCTGCGTCTCTTCAGCGCTGGTCCACAGGCGCGGACGGTAATTGTTGTCGAAAATCACTTTTCCGCCGTTGGCGCGGCACTCGCGCAGCAGCGACAGCAGCTTTTCACGGCTGGAAGGGCTGAGGATCGCCAGGCTGATGCCGCTCAGGTAGAGATAGTCAAACGTCGCCAGCTCCTCGCAGATTGCCGCCGACTGCTCGCTCTCCAGCCAGAATTTCGCCGCCGCCTCATTGCGCCAGTAGTAAAAGGTGCGCTCGCCGCTGCTGTCGGTTTCAATGTAGTAAAGACCCGGCAGACGGTTTTCCATACGCTGGGTCAGCGAGGTATCAACGTTTTCGCCCTGCCATGACTCCAGCATCTGCTGGCTGAAACTGTCCGTGCCGAGTGCGGTGACGTAGTGGACGGAGAGCGCCGCAGCGTCGACCTGGCGGGCAATATAAACGGAAGTATTCAACGTATCGCCACCGAAGCCGCGCTGAACGTCAGCGCCTTTCTGTGACAGTTCGATCATGCATTCGCCAATCACGGCAATCTTTTTGGACATAGTCGTGAACCTACCTGGAAAAAAATTAGCGTTAGTGTGCGCTGTGGGTGTTTAGTGGTCAACCATATTAAAACAACGTTCCATTATTTTCTTGAGCCAGTCCGTATTCTGCGTTGATTTTTGCGCTGTCGTTTTTGATTTTGCGCATACACGACATAAAGTTCTGCACCAGAGCGCCGATAACTGATGAGTCCGGGCAGCACACTCTCAACCACGGGACATCGGAGATGATAAATCAGGGGCTCCAGCAGCTAAGCGCTTCTGCGACGGGCATTGAAAGCTTGCAGGCGCGGCGCTACTGGTTGCAATGTGAGCGTGCTTACACATACCAGCCCATCTATCAGACCAACGGACGCCTGCTGGCCGTTGAGCTGCTGACGGTAGTGACCCATCCGGACGATCCTGCCCGGCGTATCGCGCCCGACCGTTATTTTGCCGAAGTGACGGTGCGCCAGCGTATTGAAGTGGTGAATGAGCAGCTCCGTCTGCTGGAGCAAAAAGCGGAATTTTTCCGCCGCCACGCGCTTCTGGCTTCCGTTAACATCGATGGCCCAACCTTAATTGCCCTGCGCCAGCATCCTGATATTTTGCAGACTATCGAACGGATGCCCTGGCTGCGCTTTGAGCTGGTGGAGCATATCCGCCTGCCGAAAGACTCCTCCTTCGCCGCAATATGCGAGTTTGGTCCGCTGTGGCTGGATGATTTCGGCACCGGCATGGCGAATTTCTCAGCGTTAAACGAAGTGCGCTACGACTACATTAAAATCGCCCGCGAGCTGTTCGTGATGCTTCGCCAGACGGCGGAAGGGCGTAATCTGTTTATCCTGCTGCTACAGCTGATGAACCGCTACTGCCGCGGCGCGATCGTGGAAGGGGTGGAGACGGCGGAAGAGTGGCGTGACGTACAAAACTCGCCAGCGTTTGCCGCCCAGGGCTATTTTCTTTCCCGTCCGGCGCCCTTTTCCCGTCTCGATGAGATGATTTTATCGCTCTGAAAGCAGGCTGTTTCCGGTAAATCTGTTTGGCTGAACTATCTTTAGGACAGGCAAGGGAAGAAGTGAGGAAGCAGAATATGACCAAAGCAGGCAAAATCATCGCCGCCGTGACAGGGACTTTCTTGTTGTTGATCGTCGTGCTCATCGTGCTGATAGCGACCTTTGACTGGAACTGGCTCAAACCGACCATCAACCAGAAAGTCTCTGCCGAGCTGAACCGGCCATTTGCGATACGTGGCGATTTGGGGGTGGTCTGGGAGCGCCAGAAACAGGAAACCGGCTGGCGCAGTTGGGTGCCCTGGCCGCACGTTCACGCTGAAGATGTTATCCTCGGCAATCCGCCGGATATTCCGCAGGTCACAATGGTGCATCTGCCGCGCGTGGAAGCGACGCTGGCGCCGCTGGCGCTGTTGAGCAAAACCGTCTGGCTGCCGTGGATCAAACTGGTGAAACCCGACGCGCGGCTGATTCGCCTGTCGGAGAAAAACAATAACTGGACCTTCGACCTCGCAGAAGACGAAAACAAAGATCCCAATGCGCAACCTTCCAGCTGGTCATTTCGCCTGGATAATATTCTTTTTGATCAAGGGCGGATCGCCATTGATGACAAGGTGAGCAAGGCGGATCTCGAGATCCTGGTCGATCCGCTGGGCAAACCGCTGCCGTTCAGCGAAGTGACCGGCAGCAAAGGCGAGAAGGCTAACGTGGAAGACTACGTTTTCGGCCTGAAGGCGAAAGGGCGCTATAACGGCGAACCGCTCAGCGGGACGGGGAAAATCGGCGGTATGCTGGCGTTGCGTAGCGAAGAGTCGCCGTTTCCGGTGCAGGCGGATTTCCGTTCCGGTAACACCCGGGTGGCGTTTGCCGGCGTGGTGAACGACCCGATGAAAATGGGCGGCGTCGATTTACAGCTTAAGTTTTCCGGCGATTCGCTGGCGGAACTGTATGACCTGACCGGCGTGCTGTTGCCGGATACGCCGCCCTTTGAAACAGACGGTCGGCTGGTCGCGAAAATCGACGCTGAAAAGTCGTCGGTCTTTGATTACCGCGGTTTCAACGGGCGGATTGGCGACAGCGATATTCACGGCTCGCTCACCTACACCACCGGCAAACCGCGTCCGAAGCTGGAAGGCGATCTGGAGTCAAAACAGCTGCGGCTGGCGGATTTAGGCCCGCTGATTGGCGTCGATTCCGGTAAGGGTGCGGAGCAGTCGAAGCGTTCCGAGCAGAAAAAGGGCGAGAAAAACGTCCAGCCTGCTGACAAAGTGCTGCCTTATGATCGTTTCGAAACCGATAAATGGGACGTGATGGACGCCGACGTGCGCTTCAAGGGACGCCGTATTGAACACGGCAGCAGCCTGCCGATTAGCGATCTCTCCACCCATATCATCCTGAAAAATGCCGACCTGCGCCTGCGGCCGCTGAAGTTTGGTCTTGCGGGCGGCACCATCAGCGCCAATATCCATCTGGAAGGGGATAAAAAGCCGATGCAGGGGCGGGCGGATATCCAGGCGCGCCGTCTGAAGCTGAAAGAGCTGATGCCTGACGTCGAACTGATGCAGAAAACGCTGGGCGAGATGAACGGCGACGCCGAGCTGCGCGGCAGCGGGAACTCCGTGGCGGCGCTGCTTGGCAACAGCAACGGCAACCTGAAGCTGCTGATGAACGACGGGTTAATCAGCCGCAACCTGATGGAGATCGTCGGGCTGAACGTGGGCAACTACATCGTCGGGCAGATCTTTGGCGACGACGAGGTGCGGGTAAACTGCGCGGCGGCCAATCTCGACATTGCGAACGGCGTAGCGCGTCCGCAGATTTTCGCCTTTGATACCGAAAACGCGCTGATTAACGTTACCGGTACGGCGAGCTTCGCCTCTGAGCAGCTGGATTTAACCATCGATCCGGAGAGTAAAGGGGGGCGTATTATTACCCTGCGTTCGCCGCTGTACGTGCGCGGCACCTTCAAAAATCCACAGGCCGGGGTAAAAGCGGGACCGCTGATCGCCCGCGGGGCGGTTGCGGCAGCGCTGGCGACGTTAGTCACCCCAGCCGCTGCGCTGCTGGCGCTGATCTCACCTTCCGAGGGAGAGGAGAATCAGTGCCGGGTCATTTTATCGCAGATGAAAAAGTAAGGTGATTTCCAGGCCGGATAAGCGTCAGCGCCATCCGGCAAACAGCATTACAGCGACTGATGGCGCGTCTCATGGGTTAACAGCAGCGCAATCAGCGTCAGCGCCGCCATTGACGCCAGATAGAGGCCAACGGCGGCCAGCCCGTAATGCGACTGTAGCCACGCGGCGATATACGGCGCAACGGATGCGCCGAGAATCGACGACACGTTATAGGAGAACGATGCGCCGGTATAGCGAACTTCCGTCGGAAACAGCTCCGGCAGCAGTGCGCCCATCGGGCCAAAGGTCAGCCCCATCAGGCTGAGCCCCAGCAGCAGGAAGGCGAACACCAGCGCCGGATGGCCGGAACCCAGCAGCGGTTTAAACGCGAACAGGGCGAAGAGGATAATCAGGGTGGTGATGATCACCATACTCTTGCGACGGCCAAAGGCGTCCGCCAGCAGGCCGGCAATGGGCACCATGACGCCGAAGCCGATTACCGCCATCATCAGCATCCACAATACGTCATTGCGCGGCATCCCCAGTCCGACAGGGGCGGCGGCGGTGCTATAGGTCATTGAGTAGACGGTCATAATGTAAAACAGCGTGTAGGTCGCCAGCATGATAAAGGTGCCGAGGATGGTCACGCGCAGATGGCGGGTCAGCAGCGTGCCGAGCGGGATTTTCACCTGCTTTTTCGCCGCCGCGACTTTAGCGAACACCGGCGTCTCATGCAGCGATACGCGTACATACAGGCCGATAATCACCAGCACCGCCGAGAAGATAAACGGCACGCGCCAGCCCCAGCTCATGAACTGCTCGTCGGTGAGCAGCCAGGAGAGCAGCAGGAAAGTGCCGTTAGCAAAGAAGAAGCCGATTGGCGCGCCCAGCTGCGGGAACGAGCCGTACAGCGCGCGTTTACGCGGCGGCGCGTTTTCGGTCGCCAGCAGCGCCGCCCCGCCCCATTCTCCGCCAAGTCCCAGCCCCTGGCCGAAGCGCGCCAGCGCCAGCAGCAGCGGTGCGAAGATGCCGATGGTGGCATAGCCCGGCAGCAGGCCGATGAGCACCGTCGAGATACCCATCGTCAGCAGCGAGGCGACCAGCGTTACCTTGCGTCCGACCCGGTCGCCGAAGTGACCAAACAGCGCAGAGCCAATCGGACGCGCGACAAAGGCGATGGCGAAGGTGGCGAGCGACTGTAGCGTGGCCGCCGTCGGATCGCCCTGCGGGAAGAAGATATGGGGGAAAACAATCACCGCCGCGGTGGCGTAAATGTAGAAGTCGAAGAACTCAATGGCGGTGCCAATGAGCGAGGCGACGACGACCTTATTCCGCGAGTTAACCGGGGTGTGTTCCTGTTCATTGTCGAGTGTGGTGGCTGTTGCTTGCATAGTATTTTCTTATTTTTTGGCGAACGAAAGGCCATATTACGCATAGCAAAAGCGACATTTCAATCTGTAACAAAGCCGCGGAGAGGCTAAAAAACAGGCAAAAAGCGGATAATTTTTACGCCCGCCTTTTCTCGTCTATGAAATGCTTCACATATTTGAGAAGTTGGTTGATAAAACTGTTTTTTGGTTAAATAAAAGTTAAGGACTGGATTTAAATGCTGAAACGGCGGGTGAGGACGGAAGTACGTGCCTGATCTTATTGCTGGATGGCGGCACAAATATCTTAATCGGCCTGCGTGATTTGCCGGATGGCGACGCAAGCGTCTTATCCGGCCTACATTTTTTGCCGGGGGTAAACCGTAGGCCGGATAAGCGCAGCGCCATCCGGCGCTCAACCCGCTATCAATAATGGTGCGTCTTGCCCGGCATCCGCGGGTCGTCTTTGTATTCGGCGGTGGCGATCCACGCGGCGCAAAACAGCGTCAGACGAGCGAAAAAATAAAAGAACGCCATCAGTCCCAGCACCGAACCAAACGCTGCGCCGGAAGGGGATTTAACCAGCGCTGGCAGGGTGTAGGTCATAATGATTTTGATGACCTCAAAACCAATCGCCGCAATAAACGTCCCGCGAATCAGCGCCCGCTTCCGTGGCCGGTGGCGCGGCAGCCGCCAGAAGATCCAGAAAAACAACAGATAGTTAGCGAAAATAGAGATCGCCAGGCCAATCAGCCGCCAGGCGGGCTTCAGCCATTCGATACTGTCGAGATAGAGCGCGGAGATAATCATCTGCTGCGCCGAACCCGCGACCGAAGTGATCGACAGGGTAATAATCAGCGCGACCAGCAGGCCAATCAGCGAGATAAAATCGCGCAGGTATTTAATCCAGATTTTCTCCTGATCCTGCGACGAGCGTTCCCAGACATCGCGTGACTGGGCGCGTATCGCTTCACGCAGGTTGCCCATCCAGTTTACGCCGGAGTAGAGCGCAACCCCCAGCCCCACCAGGCCGACGGTGGTACGCTGCTGAACCGCGGTATTAATGGTGCTTTTCAGCGTGGCGGCCAGCGTCGGGTCGCTGACGTTCGTCAGGATTTTACTGAAGATATCCTGGAGCAGCGTAGGGTGCGACGCGAGAACAAAACCGGCGGCGGCAAACGACACCATCAGGATGGGGATCATCGACAGAAACGAAAAGTAAGTGATGGCTGCGCCAAACTGATTGCCTAAGCGGTCGTTAAAGCGTTCAGTTGCGCGGAGCAGGTGTGCGACCATCGGGATGCGCTGGATCTGTTCTATGGTATTGCTCACTTTTTTCAGCGTCGGGTTACTGCTTTCCGGCTCCGGCGTTTCGGCGGGGGTCGTCGTATCGACTTTACGGATCGGCTGGTGTTCGAGTTCCTCTACCGGGCGTTTTACGTCGTTTTCCTGCGTCATCAGGTCGGTCGTCCTTCTTTCTTTTGTTTATCTCTCGACAGTATAGCTTCTCAGTCCACGTAGTCCTTCATAACGCCGGATAACCACTCCATAAACAGATGCACGCGGCGGGAAAGATGACGCCGGGGCGGGTAGAGCAGCGATACCGGCAGCGGCGCGGCGCGGTACTGCGGCAGGATCTCCACAAGCGCGCCGCGGCGCAATGCCTCGCGCACCCCCACGCGCGGCGTCTGAATAATGCCCAGTCCAGCCAGACACGCGGCGTGATACGTTTCAGTGCTGTTTACCGTCAGCGTACCGCCGGTTTTGATCCACTGCGTCCCCGCTAAGGTGACGATTTCAAAGCCGGACGGACGCGTTGCGGAATTTATCGAATAATGCACCACGGCATGAGAGGCGAGATCGTCGAGGCTCTCCGGGTAGCCAAAACGTTCCAGATACTGCGGACTGGCGCAGTTGATCACGGTGAGTTTTCCCAGCGGACGCGCGATCAGCCCGGCGTCTTGCTGCGTGCCGACGCGCACCACGCAGTCAAACCCTTCGCGAATCACATCCACCAGGCGGTCGCTGCTGCTCAGTTCCAGTTCAATCCCCGGATGCTGCTGTAAAAAGGCGGGCAGGCGGGGGATCAACAGATTCCGGGCGACGCTGACCGGCATATCCACCCGCAGCTTGCCGCTAATGCTGGCGGTATCGTACTGAAACAGGCCGTCCAGTTCCTCCAGATTGCTTAACAGCTCTTTCGCCCGCTCATAATAGACCATGCCGTCCTGCGTCAGCTGTACCTGGCGAGTGGTGCGGTGCAGAAGCCGGGTGCCGAGAGCGTTTTCCAGCGCCTGAATCTGGCGCGATACGCTACCTTTAGGAAGTCCGAGGGCGTCGGCGGCGCGGGAAAAACTTTCCAGTTCCGCGACGCGAATGAATAACTGCATTGCATGAATTTTATCCATTCCGTTGACCTATTGTTGTTCTGGATGAAACAGTGTTGCGCAGGCAGCGGTATTTATTGATCTTCTATCACCTAATACGCTGTATCTCAATCTTCCCGACAGCAGAAATGCGCTTTTTTATGAGGCAACGTATCGCTTTCGTGACCGATAGCTGCCGGAGATGTGGCAAAAATGCCGTACTGACGCTGACAGTCAGAGGAACGGATATTTTTTACCTGGCGCAGCCAGCGCGGAATGCTGTGACTCAAATAGAGCAAAAAGGGGAGAAAACGGCGGTAATTTAGCGAAACGTCGGCGAATTCCAGCTTTTTCGGCGTTGCCCTGCGGTAAAGGCAAAGCTGAAAAGCCGGTATAAACATGAGACGGATGATTATTTAGTGAACAACGCCGGTATCGGGTTTATACACGCCATTTATAAACACTTAGCTGAGATGTTGATGAGTTAATCGCATCCTCAACGTTTTGACGGGACTGGCGCATATTTGCCCTGCCGGGATATGCCGCGATGAAAGGGACGACGGAAGATCAGACGTACTATCAGGCGAAAGAGGATGGCGAGCGGGGTATTTCGGTGAATGCTATCGCGTCGGGGGGCATTATATTAAATACTATTTACGCGCTGAATAAATCGGAAAGTGCGGTTTCTGAATTTGTTACAAAATTACGTGCATGGAACAATTTCTCTTCTCACGCGCGCTCGCTACAATTGCTGAAATTAATATTAAAATAATCAGATACGCGACTAAATGTAAGAAAATCCTTAATTTTCGCCGATGATTTAACCAAATTTGTAATGAGCCTGTCGTAGCTGTAAACATTCATTTTTCTGCCTTCTCTTTATCTTTAATATCGGTAGAATGGCCTCTGCCAAAAGGCGAATTCTTATTTTACCCTTCGGGTAATACCCTTTCACTCCTTAATACTATTTTTGGAAAACCGTGGAGAGAGAGTAATGCACATCATCATGTTTGACAGGCAGTCAATATTTATTCATGGAATGAAAATAAGTTTAGAAGAGCGGATTCCAGGAGTAATTATTCAGGGTGTGAGTCAGGCGGATGAACTCTGGAAGAAACTTGAGGAAAATCATGAGGTTTTGCTGATGCTGGATGGCGATCTGGACGGTGAATTCTGCCGCTGGCTGTTGCAGACATTGTCAGAACGCTTTCCCAAGGTTAAAGCGCTTATTTCAGCCACCGACTGTAGTAAAAAATGGCTGCATGAAATGGTGCAATATAATGTCCTGGCCGTGGTTCCACGCGATTCTGAACCGGAAAAATTTAAGCTGGCCTTAAATAGTGTTGCAATGGGAATGTTGTTTTTACCCGCCGAGTGGTTAACGACGCCGCAGCCTGAATTCCGCGATATAAACACCTTAAGCGCCCGTCAGCGGGAAATTCTGACGATGCTGGCGGCAGGGGAATCGAATAAGGAGATTGGCCGCGCGTTAAATATCAGCACCGGAACGGTAAAAGCGCACCTGGAATCACTTTATCGCCGTCTTGATGTTAAAAATCGCACCCAGGCGGCCATGCTGTTATTCCAGCCTTAAACACGGACGGTTATTTCGCGATCGAAGAGGCGGGTCGCGAAATACACCTGTTTTAACAAACCGAACGGCCCGCTTTGCGGTAACGTTTTTCCTGCCCGCAGAGCAGCTGCTTTCCGGTCAATGGCGTAAAGCCAGATTCCTTCCGCTGAGACAGGCGATCCTGATGCCGTTACGGCGCTTGCCAGAGAAATTTCTCAATCTTCACGTAGCGGTCACTGTAATCATTCCGCAACTTGATATATCTATAAAAAGTAATAATTAAAACAAATAACTAAAGTCAAATTTACTCTCCTGTGGGGTGTCCTTTCTGCGGTAAGGAACAAAATGACAAACAGCGTTTTACAGACGACACGCACGGCCTTTGAACACAGTCTGGGGATTATCCGCCACGCGTCAGTGGAAATCCTGCTGTTATTAGGCGTTCATGCCTCCGATGGCAAAGATCCGCGTTGGTTTCTGGAGCAACTCGATCAGGCCCGGCTCAACCTGGGGGGCTGGAGCGCGGTCGCCAGGCGGCTACATCTTAACGACGCGCAGCTGAGCCGGTTTACGCTGCAACTACGCCATCTTCAGCAGAACGTACCGCAGTATGAAAGCGGTCAGGAGGTCAGTGAGAACCAGCTAATCGCCGCCCTGCGGGTGGTGGTTTCCCTTGAGCAACTGCGCCAGCATCAGCCGTTGCTGAATTATAACACCGCGATTGAAACCCCGGACCACCGCCAGCAAATGGTCGCAGAGCGACAGCTACGCGCCATCGAGATGACGATGATCGCGCTGATTTCGCAAATGTGGCCGGATAAAACCCAGCTTAACCGCTATCTCAAACAGTGTTTCGGCGCCGATAAGCTCAGAGGCTGGATCCGGCAGGGTGAAGGACAGGAGCCGCTGAGCGGGATGCGCTTCAGCGAGCTGGCGCTGATGATTGTTGATAAAAAAACTTTCAGCCGACACTACGCCGCTATTTTTAATGACGCCTCAGTGCTGTCCCTGTTCGTTGAACCCCGTCTGACGCTGCGGGTGTTTCTTGATGATTGTCGACAGGCGCGTAACAGCGTACTGGCCGATGTGCCCCTGACATCGGCGCAGCTGGCGCTGCTTTCCTGCCAGTTTCAGCATATCGTGCGCCCCGTACAGCGGGCATATGAGCAGGGACGGAGCCGGGTGAACCCGGCGGCGCGTGGTTGTTGCGTTCGCCGACAGCAGCGCCGGTGCAGGGCGTGGAGAGGGTACAGGCGGACCCTGAACGGGAAACGCCCTCGGCGCGGGAGATAGTCACGCAGATGGGTATCAGCTGGGATGCGTTTACTATGCGCACGGCGATCGATCGTAACGATACGCGGCTGACCGCGTTATTTTTGCAGGGCGGAATGAACTGGCAGCTCGCATGGACAGAAACTGCCTTCGCACAGGGCAACGATGAAGTTTTACAGCTGTTGCTGCGTTACCCCTCACTGATGGATGAACACAGGCCCTGCCGCCGCTTTATCGCCACCCTCGGACACGCGATGGCCGGCGGCGCGGCGATGACCAGTGAACATAAAGCTTATCTGCGGCGCTTTTGCACCATACCGGCGGTGGTGAAGCGACAGCAGTATGATGCGGAGCAGGCCGAACGGCGTTTCCGCACAGATCCCAGCGCGGACAATAAGAAATGGCGCAGGATCCAGCGCGCCATTTATAACGTCATCCGCTAATTTCGCCAGCCGGAGAAGAGGCTTCGCGCCGCCATCCGGCCTGACGTTTTAAGGTTCGCCATACAGGCTGATTAACCGGCGCACCACGCCGTTGGTCCAGCCGAAACCATCCTGCAACGGATACTCCCCGCCGCCCCCTTCGCGCGGGGTGCCGCCAGCGATGTGATACTTCTCAATCAGCTTATGATGCTGCTGGTAAAAAAGGTTCACCGTTTGCAGCCAGCTGTGGGCGATTTCATCGCCGAGCGCGTCGTCGCCGTACATTTTAAATCCCTGAATCGCCATCCATTGCAGCGGCGCCCAGCCGTTGGGCTTATCCCACTGCTCGCCGGTTTCGTACTCGGTGGCGAGGATCCCGCCGGGGGTCAGCAGACGGTTACGCACGGCATCCCCGAGACGGTCGGCCTGTTCATGGCTCGCCATACCGACATACAGCGGAACGATGCTGGCGGCGGAGAACAGCGCCATTTGCTCGCGACGCCAGTCATAGTCGTGATAGCAGCCGTTTTCCTCATCCCAAAGATAGCGATTTACCGCGTCCCGACGCGCGCTGGCCTTCTGTCGAAACTCTGCTTCAACGTCGCGTTCGCCTTTCAGCGCTGAGATATTGGCAATCGCGCTCTCCAGTTTGAACAGGAAAGCGTTGAGATCGATCGGGATAAACTGCGTGGTGCGGATACTTGCCAGCCGCGTGGCGTCACGCAGCCAGCGGGACGAGTAGTCCCAGCCGGACGCCGCGCCGGCGCGCAGATCGCGATACACCTCATTCGGCGGACGACCGGAGTGTTTGGCGGTTTCCACATCCTCCAGCCACGACTCGTCGCGCGGCGTGTCGCGGTCATCCCAGTAGCGGTTAAGCAGCGAGCCGTCCGGCATACGGACCACGTGACGATAGGCCTGATTCAGCACCAGCGACTCCGCGCCATCCATCCAGAAGGCATACTCCATCTTCAGATGGTCAAGATAGCGCCGCGCGCCGCGCACGCCGTCCTCTTCGAACAGTTCGACCATCAGGGCAAATACCGGCGGCTGTGAGCGGCTCAGGTAATAGGTGCGGTTGCCGTTGGGAATGTGGCCATAGTTTTCAATCATCCACGCGAAGTTATCGGCCATGCATTTCAGCAGATCTTCACGACCGCTTTCCGCCAGCCCCAGCATGGTGAAATAGGAGTCCCAGTAGTAGGTTTCGCTAAACCGACCGCCCGGCACGATATAAGACTGCGGCAGCGCCAGCAGCGAGGACCACGGAATATGATCCTGCGGCTCGCGGGTGAGCACCGGCCAGAGGCGGTCAATATGCTCTTTCAGCGTATTTTCAGGATCGGAGACATATTGGCTGTCGTACACTTCCGGCAGCCAGAAGTGATTCTCGACAAACTGTCGCAGGTCGAAATCCCGGTGGCGTCTGACCTTACGGTAGCGGATCAGGATATCGAGCGGATCCATTTTGGGCGCGCAGTCAGGAAACGTTTTGCTGTCGGGAAACAGCTTAACCGACTGCACGTGCTCAAACAGTTCGAGATAGCGATCGGCTGGCGTCAGGGCGTCAGAGGCGGGAAGCCCCTCAATCATCTCCGGTTCCGGTTCTGCCTCGATCATTTCATCCAGCTTTAACTCGCACGGATCCGTTTCGTAGTTCAGATCGATGTCGATCATGAATTCCTCTGACGGGACGTATTGTAGTTTCTGGTTGATCATAATGAGAAAGACCTCCGGATTGCGGCGTAAATCATACGGGTGTGGCCCGGCTGTTTTCTAAGCTTAGACATTCGCCTCGGTGTATGCGGTACAAAGTGTGCGGTAGATCACATTCTGGATTTATGCATATATCACACAAATAATTTAGTCCGCTGAAATTAAGGGATATTTCCCGTTATCCCCTTTTTTACCCAACGATTATTTTCGGAACATTCGAGTGCAACGAGTTGTAAATAACAAAAAGAGAGCCCCTGTTAATAATAGGGATAAGCTATTTCAACGATAGTTATCGCCCATGTAATTGCTTGATAATTATCAATAACCGCTATATCCCCTTTTTTATCATGACCGGGGCGGTTGCTAACGCCTTAATTTTATTATTCTGGGACACGACAACTCACTACCGTAAGGGTAAAATATTGAAAATCATTACTCGTCTTACCGCGATCGCTATCGCAGGCATTGTTATTTGTTATTCAGGATTATCTGCTTACGTCTGGTATCACGATAAACAACGTAGTCAGAGCGCATCCGTTCAGCCCTCCGGGCTGGAAGAAAATAATCAGGTGCTGGGTTTTCTGCGCGAGAAAGGATGCGATTATTGTCATACTCCTTCCGCCGAATTACCTTTTTATTCCTCTTTTCCCGTCGCTAAGCAACTGATGGATTACGATATCCAGCTTGGCTATAAATCTTTCAATCTGGAAGCCGTTCGTGCCGCGTTAGTGGCGAACGAACCGGTATCACAGAGCGATCTGAACAAGATTGAATGGGTGATGCAGTACGAAACCATGCCGCCAATGCGCTATACCGCGCTGCACTGGGCCGGTAAGGTGAGTGATGCAGAGCGGGAAACCATCCTGGGGTGGATTGCGAAGCAGCGCGAACAGTATTACGCCAGTAGCGACACCGCCGCGCAGCACCGTAATGAACCGGTGCAGCCGATTCCAGAAGTTTTGCCGACCGATGCGCAAAAAGTGGCGCTGGGATTCACGCTGTATCACGATCCGCGCTTGTCCGGCGACAGCACCATCTCCTGCGCTCACTGCCATGCGCTGAATGCGGGCGGCGTGGATGGTCGTAAAACGTCGATCGGCGTGGGCGGCGCGGTGGGTCCAATCAATGCGCCGACGGTATTCAACTCTGTCTTTAATATTGAGCAGTTCTGGGACGGACGTGCGCCAACCCTGCAGGCGCAGGCGGGCGGGCCGCCGCTGAACCCGATCGAAATGGCGTCCAAATCCTGGGACGAAATCATCACGAAACTCGATAAAGATCCATTGCTGAAACAGCAGTTCCTTGCCGTTTATCCGCAGGGATTCAGCGGGGAGACGATCACCGACGCGATTGCTGAGTTTGAGAAAACGCTGATTACGCCGGATTCGCCGTTTGATAAATGGCTGCGCGGTGATGAGAACGCGCTGACGGCCCGGCAGAAGCACGGCTATCAACTGTTCAAGGATAATAAGTGCGCCACCTGTCACGGCGGCGTGATTCTCGGCGGACGGTCGTTTGAGCCGTTGGGTTTAAAGCGGGACTTTAACTTTGGTGAAATGACCGCGGCGGATATTGGCCGCATGAACGTCACTAACGAGATGCGGGATAAATTACGCCAGAAGGTGCCGGGGCTGCGCAATGTCGCGTTGACCGCGCCCTATTTCCACCGCGGCGATGTGCCAACGCTGGACGGCGCGGTAAAACTGATGCTGCGTTACCAGGTGGGTAAAGAGATTCCCCAGGAAGAGATTGACGATATTGTCGCTTTTCTCGAAAGCCTGACCGGGGTGTATACGCCTTATATGCAGGGCAAGTAAATTACCGCGTGCAGAAGCTAAAAACCGGCGTAACGCCGGTTTTTTTGTCTCCATCGCGTGCAGGCGGGGACGTATTACAGGTGTCCGTGTCGTTAGTGGGTAAATGTGTGATAACTTGTTATAATACATCGCATGGCATTTATATAATACAAACGGATACAAATGATGGGGCAACCTGACAGTAAAAGCGCGAAGCCACTTTACCGACAGCTCGAAGCTTCCCTTAAGGACGCGATTTTGCGTGGCGAATATCAACCGGGACAGCAGATCCCCACCGAGAATGAGTTAAGCGCCCGCTGGGAGGTGAGTCGGGTCACCGTACGTAAAGCGCTGGATGCATTAACGCGCGAGAATCTCCTGACCCGCGTCTCCGGGAAAGGAACCTTTGTTTCCAGTGAGAAATTTCAGCGTAGCATGACGGGGATCATGAGCTTTAGTGAGCTATGTCACTCTCAGGGGCGACAACCCGGTTCGCGGACCATTAAGTCGATTTTCGAAGCGGTGGATGACGAAACCAGAATGCTGCTGGGGATGGCAGAGGAAGAAAAAGCGGTGGTGATTGAACGTATCCGCTATGCCGATCACATTCCCGTCTCGCTGGAGACAGTGCAGATGCCGCCGCGTTTCGCCTTCTTATTACAGGAGGATCTCAACAACCAGTCGCTTTATGAATGCCTGCGGGACAAGCACGGTTTGTGGTTTACACACTCGCGTAAAATGATCGAACTGGTGTATGCGAGTTTTGAGATCGCGCACTATCTCGGGGTGAGCGAGCACTATCCGCTGATTCTGATTAAGAGTGAAATGATTGATAATAAAGGAGAATTATCGTGTGTATCCCGACAACTGATCGTCGGAGACAAAATTCGCTTTACGGTATAACTTCTTCATCTCTTTCCTTATACAGGCAAAATCGGGATCCACGTCGCGGATCCCGATTTTTTTTGCTTAGCGCCTTGAATAAATGTATCTAAATGTCATATAAAAATGACAATACATTATCAGTCATTTGTGGCGACAGTGTTCGCCGGGTCAAAGCACGCACCAGAGGGAAGTACGATGAGCATGAAAGAGATTGTTAGCACTATTCTGGCCAGTCAGGCAGATAAAGGGGGAGTGAAACACGTTTACTACGTGGCCTGCGGAGGATCTTACGCTGCGTTTTATCCAGCGAAAGCCTTTCTTGAAAAAGAGGCGAAAGGCCTGACCGTTGGCTTGTACAACAGCGGTGAATTTATTCATAACCTGCCGTCGGCGCTGGGGGAAAATGCGGTTGTTATCGTGGCTTCACATAAAGGGAATACCCCGGAAACGATCAAAGCGGCGGAACTTGCGCGTCAATATGGCGCACCGGTGATTGGCCTGACCTGGGTGATGGATTCTCCTCTGGTTGCGCATTGCGACTACGTGGAAAGCTATACCTTTGGCGATGACAAGGATATTGCTGAAGAGAAAACCATGAAAGGTTTACTGAGCGCCGTCGAATTTTTACAGCAGACTGAAGGCTATGCACATTATGCCGATTTTCAGGATGGCCTCAGCAAAATAAACCGGATTGTTTATCGTGCGTGTGAACATGTCGCAGAACGGGCGGCGGCGTTTGCACAAAACTATAAAGATGACCGCGTGATTTATACCATGGCCAGCGGCGCGGGTTACGGTGCGGCATATCTACAGAGTATCTGTATTTTTATGGAAATGCAGTGGATTCACTCAGCTTGCATTCATAGCGGCGAATTTTTCCATGGGCCTTTTGAAATTACCGATGCGAATACGCCATTTTTCTTCCAGTTTTCAGAGGGCAGCACACGACCCGTGGATGAACGCGCGTTAAACTTCCTGAAAAAATATGGTCGTCGGATAGAAGTGGTTGATGCCAAAGAATTAGGCTTATCCACCATTAAAGCGACAGTGATCGATTATTTCAATCATTCACTCTTTAACAATGTTTATCCTGTCTACAATCGCGCGCTTGCCGATGCGCGTCAACACCCGTTAACCACACGTCGCTATATGTGGAAAGTGGAGTACTAATTTCCGGGGAATGAAAAAAGGCAGGGACGCTTTTTAATTATTAATAATGACCAAGGAATATTTATGAGCATCAGTGTGATTGGCATTGGGGACAATGTTGTCGATAAGTATCTTCATTCCGGCATCATGTATCCGGGCGGGAATGCATTAAACTTTTCGGTTTATGCTAAGCGTGCAGGGGTGCCAGCGGCCTTTATGGGGGCGTTTGGCAATGATGATGCGGCGAAACATGTCCAGGCGGTACTAAAAGAGTTAGAGATAGATACCCGCCACTGTCGGCAGTATGAAGGCGAAAACGGATATGCCTGTATCCGGTTAAAAAATGGCGACCGCGAATTTGTCACCAGTAATAAGAATGGGGTCCTGCGCGAGAATCCGTTTTGTTTATCAGCGGCCGAACTTGATTATATCTCTCACTTCAGCTTAGTGCACACAAGTATTAACGGCTATCTGGAAACCGAGCTGGAGAAAATCTCGCGAAGCAATACCGTTATTTCATTTGATTTTTCTTCCCGAGGCACTGGCGATTATTTTGAGCAAGTTTGCCCGTGGGTAAATTATGGTTTTATTTCCTGTAGTGGTTTAACGCTGGATCAAATAAAAGAAAAAATAAGTACGCTGCATCGCTGTGGTTGTCAGCATGTGATCGCAACGAATGGACATGAATGCGTTTATTATTTTTCGGCTAACGGCTTTTTACAATGGCGTCCTGACTATATAGAACCTGTGGATACGCTGGGGGCAGGCGATGCTTTTCTAACCGGATTTATGCTTTCTGTTCTGCAATCCGGAATGCGTGACCCTGATCATGATGCGGTTATGACGGCCATGCAGACTGGTGGGAAATTTTCCGCGCGGGTGCTGTCGCATTACGGTGCGTTTGGCTTTGGCAAGCCGTACCGTGCCGGTTAACGCTGTTCCATTACTTTAACCAACATTCACTCCGGATAAGCGGGAGGAAGTATGTTTTGGACGGAATTGTGTTTTATTCTTATTGCTTTAATGATTGGCGCACGGATCGGCGGCGTATTTTTAGGCATGGTCGGTGGATTGGGCGTTGGCGTGATGGTCTTTATTTTTGGCCTGACGCCATCCACGCCGCCCATTGATGTCATTTTAATTATTCTTTCTGTGGTATTAGCCGCGTCCTCACTCCAGGCGGCAGGCGGGCTGGATTTACTGGTTCAGCTCGCGGAAAAAATCCTGCGACGGCATCCGCGTTATATTACGTTGCTGGCGCCATTTATCTGTTATCTCTTCACGTTTATGTCCGGTACCGGGCATGTGGTTTACAGTTTATTGCCGGTTATTTCAGAGGTGGCGCGCGATTCGGGAATACGGCCAGAGCGACCGCTTTCTGTTTCCGTAATCGCCTCCCAACAGGCTATTACCGCCAGCCCCATTTCCGCTGCTATGGCGGCAATGATTGGCCTGATGGCGCCGCTGGGCATCTCTATTTCGACCATTATGATGATTTGCGTTCCGGCCACGTTAATCGGCGTGGCGATGGGAGCAATAGCGACTTTCAATAAAGGCAAAGAGCTAAAAGACGATTCTGTCTACCAGCGTCGACTGGCCGAAGGTTTACTTAACGCGCCAGAAAAGGAGAAGAAAACGTCTGTCGTCACAGGGCGAGCGCGGCTCTCCGTGGTGCTGTTTTTAATGAGCGCGGTGGTGATTGTACTGCTGGGACTGATTCCGGCGTTGCGTCCCCTTGTTGATACGGCAAAAGGGCTACAGCCTCTTTCTATGTCGGCGGCAATCCAGATTACGATGCTCTCTTTTGCCTGCCTGATCGTGCTGTTATGTCGTCCGCCGGTCGATCAGATTATTAGCGGTACGGTATTTCGCGCCGGTGCGCTAGCCATTGTCTGCGCCTTTGGCCTCGCCTGGATGAGCGAAACCTTTGTGAACGGCCATATTGAACTGATCAAAGCCGAAGTCCAGACGCTGTTACAACAGCATACCTGGCTTATTGCAATTATGATGTTTTTCGTCTCTGCAATGGTCAGCAGTCAGGCTGCGACGACCCTTATTTTATTACCTCTGGGGCTGGCGCTGGGGTTACCCGCTTATGCGTTGATTGGTTCATGGCCAGCAGTCAACGGCTATTTCTTTATTCCTGTCGCGGGACAGTGTCTGGCGGCATTAGCGTTTGATGACACCGGAACAACGCGGATTGGTAAGTATGTGCTCAACCATAGCTTTATGCGGCCCGGTCTGGTCAATGTGATTGTCTCGGTTATTGTCGGCTTAATCATTGGCAAAATGGTATTGGCCTGATTATTCCGCCCCCCGGCAGGGTATCTGCACAATAAAATTCAGAGGAAGAAAAAATGAATATCAGAATATTCATGGTCACGGCTTTGCTTTTTATCAGTCAGGCGGTATTTAGCGCCACCGTCAAACCGCATATTATGATTCTGGCAACCGGTGGCACGATAGCCGGTACAGCAGAAAAAAACACGCAAACTTCCGGTTATAAATCCGGCGAACTGGGTGTCCAGACATTAATTAATGCGGTGCCTGAGATTAATACGATTGCGCGTGTAGACGGTCAGCAAATTGCCAATATTGGCAGTGAAAATATGACCAGCAAGATTATTTTGCAACTCTCTCAGCAGGTGAATGCGCTGCTGGCGCGAGACGATGTTGACGGCGTGGTCATTACGCATGGTACAGATACGCTGGATGAAACGGCGTACTTTCTCAATCTGACGGTGAAAAGCGACAAGCCGGTGGTGCTGACTGGCGCAATGAGACCCGCGACGGCGATGAGTGCGGATGGCGCGATGAACCTGCTGGAAGCGGTAACCGTGGCCGCCGACCCGAATGCCAGGGGGCGCGGGGTAATGGTGGTATTAAACGATCGGATTGGGTCGGCAAGATTCGTCACGAAAACCAACGCCACCACGCTGGACACGTTTAAAGCGCCCGAGCAGGGGTATCTTGGCGTGATGGTAAATGGTAAACCGCACTTTGAGATGCGAGTAGAAAAGGTGCATACCCTGCGTTCCGTTTTCGATGTGCGAAACCTGCGGAAATTACCTGAAGTTGCCATTATTTATGGCTATCAGGACGATCCGGAATATCTTTATGACGCCGCCATTTCCCATCATGTTGACGGCATTATCTATGCTGGCACCGGAGCCGGTTCCGTTTCTGTGCGCAGTGAGGCCGGAATAAGAAAAGCAGAGAAAGCCGGTATTGTGGTGGTACGCGCGTCGCGCACGGGCAATGGCGTGGTGCCTGTTGATCAAGGTCAACCGGGGCTGGTAGCCGGTTCATTAAATCCGGCTAAAGCGCGCATACTGCTGATGACCGCTCTGACCCGCACTAAAGATCCTGCGCTTATCCAACACTATTTTGATACCTACTGAGTGCGGGAATTTCTTGCGCCCATCTCATGACGAAATGGGCGCAACAGGATTAACGCATTGTCACAAACTCTTCTGCTGCCGTCGGGTGGATCGCCACAGTGTTATCGAAGTCTTTCTTGGTGGCGCCCATCTTCAGCGCGACCGCGAAGCCCTGCAACATTTCATCCATGCCGAAGCCGATGCCGTGGATACCGACAATCTTCTCTTCCGGACCGATACACACCAGCTTCATACGGCACGGCTGGCGGTGAGAGGTAACGGCGGTGTACATGGCGGTAAACGACGATTTGTAGATTTTCACCTGCTCATCGCCATACTGCTCGCGCGCCTGCGGCTCGGTTAAACCGACGGTGCCGATAGGCGGATGGCTAAACACCACCGTTGGGATATTGCTGTAGTCCAGATGCTCGTCCGGCTTGTTGTTAAACAGGCGTTCGGAAAGACGACGGCCCGCGGCTACCGCCACCGGCGTTAGCTCCACCGCGCCGGTGTTATCGCCGACGGCGTAAATTCCTTCCACATTCGTGTTCTGGTATTTATCAACGATGATGTAGCCTTTTTCGTTGGTTTTCACCCCAGTAGCCGCCAGGTTGAAATTGTCGGTCGCGGGTTCGCGACCAATCGCCCAGATCAGGCAATCGACCGTTTCGCTGCGACCGTCTTCCAGTTCCAGGGTCAGGCTGCCGTCGGCATTTTTCACCACCGCTTTCGGAATCGCGTGGGTGTGAAGTTGCGGGCCTTCAGCGTTCATCACTTCCACCAGCGTTTCGCTGATCATCGGGTCAAAACTGCGCAGCGGCGCGTGTTTACGCACGAACAGGTGCGTCTTCGCGCCCAGGCCGTTAATCACTCCCGCCAGTTCAACGGCGATATAGCCCGCGCCGACAACCGCCACGCGCTCCGGCAGAGCGGGTAGCTCAAAGAAACCGTCGGAGTCGATGCCATACTCCACGCCCGGAATATCCGGATGGCTCGGACGTCCGCCGGTGGCGATCAGGATATGGTCGGCAGTCAGGGTTTCGCCGTTAACCTCAATGGTTTTCGCATCGACAAAACGGGCAAAGCCTCTGATCACATCGACGTTATTTTTGCCCAGCACGTTGTCGTAAGAGGTGTGAATACGGTCGATATAGGCGGTACGGCTGGCGATCAAGGTCTGCCAGTTGAACGTATTGATGGTGGTGTCAAAACCATAGTCCGGGCCGTACAGATGGATGGCTTCACGGATCTGCGCGGCATGCCACATCACTTTTTTCGGTACGCAGCCAACGTTGACGCAGGTGCCGCCCAGCTCTTTGGCTTCAATCAGCGCACACTTCTGGCCGTACATCGCTGCACGGTTGATCGAGGCGATACCGCCGCTGCCACCGCCGATAGCGATGTAGTCATAATGCTTGCTCATAGCTCTTATCCTTCAGTTCAGATTGCTGCGATTGTATACCTGATATCAATTGGTTCCACCGATGGCTGTGATTACTCGGGGACGATCCAACTGACCGACGTCTGTCCGGTCCCCGCTGGCGACAGCTTGCTGTGCAGCCACGGCAGCACGTTGTTCATCTGCGCTTCCAGCTTCCACGGCGGGTTAATGACAATCATGCCGGAAGCGGTCATGCCGCGCTGATCGCTGTCCGGGCGTACCGCCAGCTCAATTTGCAGAATCTTACGGATGCCGGTGGCTTCCAGGGCATGGATCATGCGTTTAACCTGCTGGCGCAGCACTACCGGATACCACAGAGCGTAGGTGCCGGTAGCAAACCGTTTATAGCCATCGCTGATGCCGTTCACCACCGCCAGGTAGTCGCTCTTAATTTCATAAGGCGGGTCGATGAGGATCAGACCGCGACGGGAGACCGGCGGCAGCTTAGACTTCAGCTGCTGATAGCCGTCGGCGCGCTCCACGCGGGCGCGGCTGTCCTTCTGAAATTCGCCGCGCAGCAGCGGAAAGTCGCTCGGGTGCAGCTCGGTCAGTTGCAGGCTGTCCTGCTCGCGCAGCAGCTGGCGGGCGATAAGCGGCGAACCCGGATAGTAGCGCAGCTGGCCGCTGCGGTTGAAGTGCTCCACCACGCTGATGTATGGCTCCAGCTCGGCGGGCAGGTCATCCTGCTGCCAGATACGGGCGATGCCTTCCAGGTATTCCCCGGTACGCTCGGCCTGTTCGCCGCTCAGCTGATAACGACCCGCGCCGGCATGGGTGTCCAGATAGAGAAACGGTTTTTCTTTCTCTTTCAGCGATTCAATGATCAGACTCTGAACGGTGTGTTTCAGGACGTCGGCGTGGTTGCCAGCGTGAAAGCTGTGGCGATAACTGAGCATGGGTAAACGTGTTCCAGGTTATAAACGTAGGCCCGAAAGCGTCGCGTTATCGGGCGTAAACAGAGCATATCGCCACAGTATACAGAAAACTCGCCATCGCCGCGAAAGCACAACGCCTGGCATTGAAATCCTCTACACTTATCCCCATTCTACAGGGATATTGCACAGCGCCGGATGCGCGCTTCATACACCTCTTTCAAACAGGACAGCGCTTATGACCAATCCTTTACTGACGCCCTTCGAGCTACCGCCATTTTCCCAAATCAAGCCTGAGCATGTCGTTCCGGCTGTAACCAAAGCGCTGAACGACTGTCGGGAAAATGTGGAACGCGTGGTAGTGCAGGGCGCGCCGTACACTTGGGAAAACCTCTGCCAGCCGCTTGCCGAAGTTGATGATGTGCTGGGGCGGATTTTCTCCCCGGTCAGCCACCTGAATTCGGTGAAAAACAGCCCGGAACTGCGCGAAGCCTACGAGCAAACGCTGCCGCTGCTGTCGGAGTACAGCACCTGGGTCGGGCAACATGAAGGGCTGTACAAAGCGTACCGCGACCTGCGCGACGGCGATCATTACGCCGCCCTGAACACCGCACAGAAAAAAGCGGTCGATAACGCGCTGCGTGATTTTGAACTGTCCGGCATCGGCCTGCCGAAAGATAAACAGCAGCGCTACGGCGAAATCGCCGCCCGATTGTCCGAACTGGGCAACCAGTACAGCAACAATGTGCTCGACGCGACGCAGGGCTGGACAAAACTGATTACCGATGAGGCGGAGCTGGCGGGAATGCCGGAAAGCGCGCTGGCGGCGGCAAAAGCGCAGGCCGAAGCGAAAGAGCAGGAAGGTTACCTGCTGACGCTGGACATTCCAAGCTACCTGCCGGTGATGACCTACTGCGACAACGGGCAGCTTCGTGAAGAGATGTACCGCGCCTATAGCACCCGCGCCTCCGATCAGGGGCCGAACGCCGGTAAATGGGACAACAGTCCGGTGATGGCGGAGATCCTCGCGCTGCGTCACGAACTGGCGCAACTGCTCGGCTTTGACAGCTATGCCGATAAATCCCTCGCCACCAAAATGGCGGAAAACCCGCAGCAGGTGCTCGATTTCTTAACCGATCTGGCGAAACGCGCCCGTCCGCAGGGCGAGAAAGAGCTGGCGCAGCTGCGCGCCTTCGCCAGCGCGGAGTTCGGCGTTGATGAACTACAACCGTGGGATATCGCGTACTACAGCGAGAAGCAAAAGCAGCATCTGTACAGCATTAGCGACGAACAGCTGCGCCCGTACTTCCCGGAAAACAAAGCCGTTAACGGCCTGTTTGAGGTGGTGAAGCGCATTTATGGCATTATTGCCAAAGAGCGCAACGACGTTGATACCTGGCATCCGGACGTGCGCTTCTTCGAGCTGTATGACGACAACAACGAACTGCGCGGCAGCTTCTATCTCGACCTGTACGCCCGCGAAAACAAACGCGGCGGGGCGTGGATGGACGACTGCGTAGGTCAGATGCGCAAAGCCGACGGTTCGCTGCAAAAGCCGGTCGCTTACCTGACCTGTAACTTCAACCGACCGGTTAACGGTAAACCGGCGCTGTTCACCCATGATGAGGTGATCACCCTGTTCCATGAGTTCGGTCACGGTTTGCACCACATGCTGACCCGTATCGAAACCGCCGGGGTTTCCGGCATCAGCGGCGTACCGTGGGATGCCGTCGAACTGCCGAGCCAGTTCATGGAGAACTGGTGCTGGGAGCCGGACGCGCTGGCGTTTATCTCCGGTCACTATGAAACCGGCGAGCCGCTGCCGCAGGCGCTGCTGGATAAAATGCTGGCGGCGAAGAATTACCAGGCGGCGCTGTTTATTCTGCGCCAGCTGGAGTTCGGCCTGTTCGACTTCCGCCTGCATGCGGAATTCGACCCGCAGCAGGGGGCGAAAATCCTTGAGACGCTGGCTGAGATCAAAAAGCAGGTTGCCGTGGTGCCGTCGCCGCACTGGGGTCGTTTCCCGCACGCCTTCAGCCATATCTTTGCCGGTGGCTATGCGGCGGGCTATTACAGCTACCTGTGGGCGGACGTGCTGGCGGCAGACGCTTATTCCCGCTTTGAAGAAGAGGGGATTTTCAACCGCGAAACCGGACAGTCGTTCCTTGATAACATCCTGACCCGCGGCGGTTCCGAAGAGCCGATGGTGCTGTTCAAACGCTTCCGTGGCCGCGAGCCGCAGCTGGATGCGATGCTGGAGCATTACGGAATCCATCAGTGAAAATCTGTTTAGTCGATGAAACGGGCGCCGGAGACGGCGCCTTATCTGTTCTTGCCGCCCGCTGGGGGCTTGAGCACGATGAAGACAACCTGATGGCGCTGGTGATGACCAGCGGGCATCTGGAACTGCGCAAGCGTGACGAACCGAAGCTGGGCGGTATTTACGTCGATTTTGTCGGCGGGGCGATGGCGCACCGGCGCAAATTTGGCGGCGGTCGTGGCGAAGCGGTGGCGAAAGCGGTGGGTATCAAAGGCGACTATCTGCCAGATGTCGTTGACGCCACGGCGGGGCTGGGACGCGACGCGTTTGTGCTGGCCTCCGTAGGCTGTCGCGTGCGGATGCTGGAGCGTAACCCGGCGGTGGCCGCTTTGCTTGATGACGGGCTTAAGCGCGGCTATGCGGACCCGGAGATTGGCGGCTGGTTGCAGGAGCGTTTACAGCTCATCCACGCCTCCAGCCTGACGGCGCTGACCGACATCACGCCGCGTCCGCAGGTGGTCTATCTCGATCCGATGTTTCCGCACAAGCAGAAAAGCGCGCTGGTGAAAAAAGAGATGCGGGTATTTCAGTCGCTGGTGGGAGCGGATCTGGACGCTGACGGGCTGCTGGAACCGGCGCGTCTGCTTGCCACGAAACGCGTGGTGGTCAAGCGCCCGGACTATGCGCCGCCGCTCGCCGACGTCACCACGCCAAACGCCGTGGTCACCAAAGGACACCGGTTCGATATCTACCCCGGTACGCCGTAGTCGTTATGGCCCGATGGCGCGACGCTTATCGGGCCTACGGCAAACATGTTAAGCCGTCTTGAAAAGGCTAACCATTTCCGGGTTACGTTCAATCACGCGAAGTACTTTCAGGCAGGTGCCCGTGGGAATACGTCTGTTCTGTTCCCATGCCTGTACCAGCGATGAGGAGACGCCAATCGCCTAGGCAAATTCATCCTGCTTCATATTCGCTTGCTTACGTATGGCTTTGACGTCAGGGAGTTCGTAGCGTGTTACCCGGGCTGCGGATTTTTTACCCTGACTGATTTCCACGGCTTCGGTAGCGGACTCCATCAGCTCTTTAAAGAAATCACTCATAATGAGCCCTCTTTATCATTCATGGTCAGGTTCGTCCATGATGACCTGTTTTGTCCGAATTATACTCTTACACTGTAAGAGTACAAAGGCAAAAACGCACCATCCGCTATCGGCAGCAAAATGATGAAGCGCCCGCAGGCCGGATAAGGCGTAGCCGCCCTCCGGCACAAGCGGTACGGTTACTGTTTGCTGTCTGGCGTATTAATCATCCGGTTCAGCCACGGCACCATCAGCGCCATGACCACCGTGACGCCGAGCGTCACCAGGCCGATTTTACTGAACACGCCAGTGTAGATGGGTAACGTCTGTAGCGGGTCTGTGATATTTTCCGGGACGGCGGTAAAGGTCGCCACGTAGCCGCCGAGCAGAAACGCGGCGGCCTAGGTGAGGAACCACATTCCGAGAATAAAGCCCATCAGCTGCTGCGGAACCAGCGCGGCAACCATCGCCAGCCCCAGCGCGCTAATCAGCAGTTCGCCCAGACTCTGGAACAGATACACCAGCACGATAAACCACGGCGAGGTCAGCCCCTGCGCATCGGCAAACCACATACCGGCGGCGGCCGCGGTCAGAAAGCCGAGCGAGCACAGGAACATCCCGAGGGTAAACTTCATCGGCATCGTCAGATCTTTGCCTTTGCTGCCCAGACGGGTATAAATCGCCGCCAGTACCGGACTGGCGACCACCACCCAGAACGGGTTCAGCGCCTGGAAGCTCACCGGGTTGATGGTGAAGCCGAGGATCTGATGATGGACGTTATTAATGGCGAAGAAGTTGAGCGAAGTCGGCATCTGCGCGTACAGGATGTAGAACAGCACCGCTTCAATCATCAGAATGAATGCGACAAACATCTTGTTGCGCCCGGTTTTATCCAGCTTAAACGCCTGGCGGAAGAAGATAATCGTTACCGCGATGGAGAGCACAATCAGCACCAGATTGGCGATCTGTACGTTGTGCATCAGCCAGGCGCAGAGGAAAACCATTACCACCGTGCCCACCAGCACGTACAGCAGATTGCGGAAGCGGAGCGGCTGATGGTCCGGCGCGGAACCGATATTCTTCACCATTCCGCGGCAGGCGAAATAGACCAGCAGCGCGACAATCAGCCCCGCGCCGCACAGGTTGTAGGTGACGGCATAGCCGAATTTATCCGCAATCACCGGCGCCAGAGACAGCGAGAGCAGCGAACCGATGTTGATCGACATATAAAACAGGGTGAAGGCGCCATCCAGCCGCGGATCTTTTGGCGGATAGCATTTGGAGAGCAGGCTCGCCGGGTTGGCCTTAAACAGCCCGTTACCCACGGCGATGGTCCCCAGCGCGATAAAAATCAGGTTAGGCCTGAGCAATGACATTCCGGTCATAAAGTAGCCGATCGCCAGGACAATCGCCCCCAGCACCAGCGTGCGTTTGGTGCCAAGCAGATGGTCGCCAACGTAGCCGCCGATGGAGATCAGGCCGTAGACCAGCGCGGCGAAGGCGCCAAAGGTGACAAACGCCTGTTCCTGCGAAAAGCCGAGCTGTTTAACAAAGAAAACCGCCAGGATGCCCTGAACGCCGTAATAGCCAAAACGTTCCCATAATTCGACAAAAAAGATCATAAAGAACGGGCGGGGTTGCTGGAGCAAACCCCCGGGTGCTGTTGTATTCATATTCTTTCGCCTTTTGATGCCATCCCAAAAAGTATGACGCGTAAAACAAAACGCGCCGAAAATGTCTGACTCTGTTATAGACTGCGGTTATTAACCGCGTGAATAGATTATTATACAGATTGTTTTCGATCTAATTAGTTGATCACACTAATTATCATTTTGCCGCTGGCGTGAAGTTCTGAAGAAGACATAAAAAACGCCCGCAGAAGCGGGCGTTGGCGTGAGAACAGGTTTGTGTCGGATGGGGCCTGTAAAAGGCGGCGAACCGTAGGCCGGATAAGGTACGCCCTCATCCGGCAGGGAAGACTTACTCTTCTTCGTCGCGCAGCGGCACAATCAGCATATCAACGTGAACGGTGTTGATCAGCTGGCGCGCGGAGGACATCAGCTTGCTCCAGAAGTCCTGGTGATGGCCGCAAACGACCAGGTCCATATCGTATTTCTTAATAGCGTCTACCAGCACCTGTCCGAGATCGCCGCTGCCGCTCAGGGTTTCCGTGATGGGGTAGCCTGCGTTGGTGGACAGCTCGGTCAATGCGTGGTGGGTTTCTTCAGAGATGCGTTTTTGCATGTCGCCCAGATTAACGTCAATCAGGCCGGTATACAGGTCAGAGTAGTTTACATCAACGTGGATCAGGGAAACTTTTGCGTTATAGGGACGCGCCATCGAGACCGCTTTTTCTACCAGAACTTTACTCTCCGGAGAAAGATCAACCGCGATGAGAATGTGTTTGTAAGCCATAGTATTACTCCTTCCATAAAGTTGTCGATGACCAGCCAGCTGACGTTTCTGGTGCCGTCGCGTCACCCGCGTCCTGCGAACTCTGCGATTTATTTACGCGGGGCCAGCTCAGCCGCGATGTGATTGGTACAGATTATCTTTACCTTATAGTGGGCGGGATAATCCGTCAATCCGCCTTGCTTACCAGTTAGTTAAACAAATTTTTGCGCTAATTGCATTGATAGTGATTAACCTTATGGCAAAAAAATTAACTGATCTCCTACACTATAAATAAAGCCGCTCGGATGCTATGCATCACCATGAGCGGTTTTGGTCGTACTCTTTCATTGAACTGTCTGGCAAGTCTGGGGAGCGGTAGTCCCGGAGAGGAACTCCGAGGGCGGGTCGCCGGGGAGGTCGTATGATAAGCACCGTCGCATTGTTCTGGGCGTTATGTGTCGTATGCATTGTTAATATGGTGCGCTATTTCTCATCGTTACGCGCGCTATTAGTGGTACTTCGGGGTTGCGATCCGTTGCTCTACCAGTATGTGGATGGCGGCGGTTTTTTCACCGCGCATGGTCAACCCAACAAACAGGTGCGGCTGGTGTGGTATATCTATGCCCAGCGCTACCGCGATCACCACGATGAAGAGTTTATCCGCCGCTGCGAGCGGGTTCGCGGCCAGTTTATTCTGACCAGCGCGCTGTGCGGTCTGGTGGTCATCAGCCTTATCGCATTGATGATCTGGCACTGAGCATAAAAAAACGGGCCAGTTTCCTGACCCGCTCATACGCTTTATTTCGTCTATCCGCCGGCCCGGCCTGCGTTTATCTGTAGGCCGGAGAAGGTATCGCCGCCATCCGACGCGGCTTCCGCTTAGATAAGCTTCAGCGCAATCCAGTACAGCGTACCGGACAGCAGGATCGCCGCTGGCAGCGTAAATACCCACGCCATCAGAATGCTGGTAACCGTCTTACGCTGCAAACCGCCGCCGTCGACCACCATCGTACCCGCCACCGAGGAGGAGAGGACGTGCGTGGTGGAGACCGGCATCCCGGTGTAGCTGGCCAGACCGATAGAGACCGCCGCCGTCATCTGCGCGGACATCCCCTGGGCATAGGTCATGCCTTTCTTACCGATTTTCTCGCCGATGGTGGTCGCCACGCGACGCCAGCCGATCATGGTGCCAATACCCAGCGCCAGCGCGACCGCCATAATGATCCAGACAGGCGCATATTCGATGGTGTTCAGCATATCGGTTTTCAGTTTTTTCAGCAGACGCTGGTCGTCAGCGCTCACGCCCGGCAGCTTCGTCACTTTATCGGTGGTGTCGGAGATGCACAGCATAATGCGACGCAGCTGGCTGCGCTGCTCAACGCTCAGCTTGTCATAGCTTTCCACGTTGTTCGCCAGCATCGCCTTCGCGCGCTCCAGCGCGTTGATGGTGTTTGCCGGATGGCAGTGGAATTCCGCTGGCTGCGTGGCGGCCGGTTCCGGGGACGGAATAAGTTGGTCGACGCCGGTGACTTTTTTCAGCAGGTCAGGATGCTGCTGGAAATAGATCTCGACGTTGTTGATCGCATCACGGGTGCGGGTAATTTCGTAACCCGAGGCGTTCATGTTTACCACGAAGCCCGCAGGCGCCACGCCAATCAGTACCAGCATGACCAGACCAATGCCTTTCTGCCCGTCGTTCGCGCCGTGTGAAAACGCCACGCCGATAGCCGAGAGGATCAGGGCGATACGGGTCCAGAAAGGCGGTTTTTTCTTGCCGTCTTTCTTTTCACGTTCCGCCGGCGTCAGGTGGATACGGGCGCGCTTTTTGGTGCCGCTCCAGTAACGACGCAGAAGGAAAATCAGGCCGCCCGCGACCACCAGGCCGACGATCGGCGAGATGATAAGCGAGGCAAAAATGCCGATCACTTTCGGGATGTTCAGCGCGTCGACAACGGATGTGCCGGTCATCAGGGCATTGGTTAAACCGATGCCGATGATGGCGCCAATCAATGTGTGGGAGCTGGATGCCGGTAACCCAAAATACCAGGTCCCGAGGTTCCAGATGATCGCCGCCAGCAGCATAGAGAACACCATCGCAAGTCCATGCGTGGAGCCCATGTTAAGCAGCAGGTCCGTCGGCAGCATATGCACAATGGCATAGGCCACGCTGAGACCTCCCAGTAGCACACCAAAGAAGTTAAACAGCGCAGCCATAACCACCGCCAGCTGCGAACGCATCGCGCGGGTGTAGATTACGGTTGCTACTGCGTTGGCTGTGTCATGGAAGCCGTTTATCGCTTCGTAGAACAGCACAAAGGCCAGAGCAAGCAATAATAAAAGCCCGGTATGTAAATCCAGGCCAGCAAACAAATGTAGCATAGGACGTTACGCCATTTTGAGGACATGAACGCGGCGCATTATCAGTGACTTTAGCGGCGCGGGCAAAGTGAAATATAGACTTTTTTTGATTTAGCGCCTGCATCCCGAGCTGCCTCTAAAGAATTATCTTATAGATTTCAGGCAAATACTCATTGCCGCCGTTTTTGTCGCTGGTGCGACCACTGAGATAACTTTACAATTCACGCCCGGATTTCAGAGAGGAACGCAAAGTGGAAAGGTTCGATGCCATTATTATAGGCGCTGGCGCGGCGGGTATGTTCTGCGCCGCTCAGGCAGGGCAGGCGGGCTGCCGGGTGCTGCTTATCGATAACGGTAAGAAACCGGGCCGCAAGATCCTGATGTCCGGCGGGGGACGCTGCAACTTTACCAATCTTTATGTCGAACCCGCGGCCTATCTCAGTCAGAACCCGCATTTTTGCAAATCGGCGCTGGCGCGCTATAGCCAGTGGGATTTTATCGATCTGGTCGGCAGGTACGGTATCGCCTGGCATGAGAAAACGCTCGGCCAGCTGTTCTGCGATGATTCCGCTCAGCAAATCGTCGATATGCTGGTGGCGGAATGCGAAAAAGGCAATGTTACCCTCCGCTTACGCAGCGAAGTATTGAGCGTTGCGCGTGATGATGAGGGCTTTACGCTGGAGCTTAACGGCATGACCGTTGGCGCGAAAAAGCTGGTGATCGCCTCCGGCGGGCTTTCCATGCCCGGTCTTGGCGCGACGCCGTTTGGGTATAAAATTGCCGAACAGTTTGGCCTGAAGGTGCTGCCTACCCGCGCCGGGCTGGTGCCTTTTACGCTGCATAAACCTTTGCTGGAGCAGCTTCAGACGCTTTCCGGCGTTTCCGTTCCGTCGGTCATTACCGCCGAGGACGGCACCGTTTTCCGGGAAAATCTGCTTTTCACCCATCGCGGGCTTTCAGGCCCGGCGGTTTTACAGATTTCCAGCTTCTGGCTGCCGGGCGAATATGTCAGCATAAATCTGCTGCCGGATGTCGATCCGGACGCTTTCCTTAACCAGCAGCGTAGCGCTCATCCTAATCAAAGCCTGAAAAATACGCTGGCGATGCATCTGCCGAAGCGGCTGGTGGAATGTCTGCAACAGCTCGGGCAAATTCCGGACGGCTCGCTTAAGCAGCTCAACGTCCGCGACCAGCAGACGCTGGTCGACACGCTGACCGCCTGGCGCGTGCAGCCTAACGGCACCGAAGGCTACCGCACCGCGGAAGTGACGCTCGGCGGAGTCGATACCAACGAACTGTCATCGCGCACAATGGAAGCCCGTCATGTGCCGGGTCTCTATTTCATTGGCGAAGTGATGGACGTTACCGGCTGGCTGGGCGGCTACAACTTCCAGTGGGCATGGTCGAGCGCCTGGGCGTGCGCGCAGGATTTAGCCCGGCGTGATTAACCTCATCCGCTAAGCGCCTGCGCCTTTGAGCGGAATTGATAATTAATGATGTGCAACATCGCGCGCTGCTTTGTTATTGCTGACGCTACCCGTAATCAACAGGTCAGCAAACATGAAACTCAATCTTGTCTCTTCCGTTCTGGTCGCTCTTGCTTCGGCTGGCGCCTTTTCGGCCCACGCCGGGCCGCAGGCGCAGGTAGTTTGCGGCTACAGCCATACGCTGGGCGACGACGCCATTATGATGTTTGGCAAAGCCAATCAGGCCATGTGGCATGACTTTTTTGGCAATACGCATACCGACTCAGTATCAACTTATCAAACCTTACGCGCGCAGCCAGACACCACCTGCGATAACAAAGCGGACAGCTCAGCTTACTGGGCGCCGTCGATGAAATTACCCAATGGCGAAGTCGTCAAACCGGCGTATCAGAAAACCTACTACCAGACCACCAACGTCACGCAATATCCTCTCCATCCCTTCCCGCCAGGGCTGGAGCTGCTGGCGGGCGATCATCATGGCACTGGCCCCAGTTCCGCCATCTCCTTTTTATGCGCCAATGGCAAAGGCTATTCCAACAAGGCCGGAGAGGTTTGCGGCCTGCGTAAAGCGGGCGATGCCATCGGTATTGCCTTCCCCAACTGTTGGGACGGCGTCAATCTCAAACCTGCTCACGGCCACAGCAATGCGGTTTATGCCGATAACGGGAAATGTCCGGCGCAATATCCGGTGAAAATCCCGACGGTGAATATGAATATCGCGTATGTGCTGCCGCAGATAACATCGCTGGATACCGCTAAAATCGAACTGTCGATGGATCCGCTCATGGACGGTGATAAACGTCAGGAGCGCTGGGGAAGCATTTATACCGCCCATGCCGATTTTATGAACGGCTGGAAGGAAGACAGCGCGCGGTTTATGACCGATCTTTGTATGAACCAGGGAATGGATTGCGGCACCATGGTTCCTTACGCTTACAGTAAAGCGGAAGAGAACAGCTGGGTCAGCAGCGAAGAGGATACGCCTCACGCCGGTGCGGAAAAACTGTATGTGCAGGACGACTGGTCAAACGGCGGCCGGACCCGACACCCGGAAACGCTGACGCTGGTGAAGTTTAAAATTCCCGCTCTGCCAGCCGGTATGGACGCCTCCCTGTTTAAATACCGGATTCGTCTCTACGGCGGCAAAACCGAACACAACGGCGCGGATCAGATCTTCTTTTACCCTACCAACAATGACTGGCGCGCCGCTGACGTTAGATGGAGCAACAAGCCCGCCATCAATTACCGCTCTGATGCCATCCTGTATATTAACGACTCGCATGAGTACCGTTATATCGATATCGATCGGGTAGTGCGTAAAGCGCTGGCGGAAGGGAAAAGCGAAATCTCCTAGTATATCGGCGGCGATCGTCAGGGTAACCATTATGAATTCGCCCCGGCGGACTCCAGCCAGAGCCTGCTGCTGATGCTGACCGGATACAAAAACACCCCGGAAATTTAATCCGTTCATCCGTTCTGTGGCCGGGTCGTCTGTCCCGGTCACGCGCGGCGGACTACCCGCCGATGCGATGCTCTTTAAGCTTACGCCACAGGGTGGTGGGGCTGATCCCCAGCATCACCGCCGCTTTGGTCCGGTCGCCCGCCGTGGTTTCAAGCACGCGGGCGATCAGCTGCTTTTCCTGCTTTTTAAGCAGATCGGTTTCCGCCGTCGCTGCCTCGCAGTCGGAGTTGTGAACATTCTCTTCCTGCGAAGCGGGCGTCAGCTGACACAGCTGTTGAAGGATCTCTTTATTCACCACATCGGTCTGTAGCAATACAATCAGCCGGTAGACCATCGCCTGTAGTTCACGGATATTGCCCGGCCAGGGGTAACGATTCAAAAACGCCTGGGCCTCCGGGGTAAAAATCAGCGTCTTGCCCTGCTGCGCCAGCAGGTGCTGGACGATCGGCATTACGTCACCCGGACGCTGATGCAGCGCGGGGAGTTCAAGCTCCAGTATGTTGATGCGGTAATACAGGTCCTGGCGGAACTCGCCCGCGTCGACCAGCGCCTTTAACGCTTTATTGCTGGCGGTAATCAGGCGAAAATCCGCCGTAATCAATGAGTCGCCGCCGATCCGCGAAAACTGCTTCTCCTGCAACACGCGCAGCAGCTTTACCTGTACCGATAGCGGCGCTTCGCTGATTTCATCAATAAATACCGTGCCTTCTCTCGCCATTTCGAAAATACCGGGCTTGCCGCCTTTGCGGGCGTTGGTAAACGCGCCGTCGGCATAGCCGAACAGCTCGCTTTCCAGAAGGCTTTCCGGAATAGCCGCACAGTTTATGGCGATAAAGGGAGAGTGGCTGCGTGAGCTGTGGTGATGAATACTCTGGGCGAACAGCTCTTTGCCCGTTCCGGTCGCGCCGGTAATCGTGACCGGCAGATCGTATTGCGCGCACAGCTTCGCTTTTTCAATGACGTTCCTGATTTCCGGCGACTGACCAATAATATCGTCGAAAGAGTAAGTGGTGGAAAAGCCGCGCAGTTTACTTTTCCTGTTCGCGGCGGCATGCCAGAGGGCGCTGTCCTGGCTCAGGCCGGTGATAATGGAGTAGGCGTTCTGATGATGGGAAAAATGTTTAATTGAGATGTAAATCAGGCTGCCATTAATTTCAACGGGCTGCTCTTTCAGGCTGATTTCGTTAATAATACTGCCGTACAAATCTTTAAACGCCTCTTTTTTAAACAGCTTATCCCCGACGTGGCACTGAAATAAGCTCATTCCGGCGGCGTTAACGTTGATCACTTCGCCCATCTGATCGATACACATAATGCCTTCGCGCGACTGATTTAACGCTGAATGGCTCATTAACAGCTTCGCGTTTTCCCGGTTGATATATTTCAGCAGGCTCCGGGCTTCGTTAATGGCTTGCTCAATGGAGATATTATCGGTGTCGCCCATCACCGCGTTTAAACCGTACTTTTTTGCCATTTCGGCGACGGTCAGTCCGCCAATCACCAGCTGATAGTCATCGCTGGCCAGACTCTTTACCACGTTTTCAATATCATAGTGGTTATAGACCTGGCAGATCTTGAACTCTTCATTGGTCAAGTTTTGATAATGGCGCAGGACATTACAAAACTGGGGAAAGCCGACGGCGGCGATTTTTTGCGATTTGCGTCTGGCTTCCTGCAGGATGCGATAAACGCCGTGAAAGTCATGGGCGATTTCGAGCACCGGAATCGTCACATTGCTGCGTAACAGCGCCGCCGTGCCGCCGCGGCTGATAATGATTTTAGTGCCCGCCTGAATCATCTCCTCCGCTTTTTCCAGCACGTCAGAATAATGAGATTCATAGACGGGTATCTCCAGTTTCCTTTCAATTAACACATTGGCGATGCGCTGAGTAATGGTGCGGGAAACGGAAAAGATAACAATCTCATTATTCTTCATTCATTCTTCTCTTAAGCCAGGACGTCCTGTTTTATGCAGTCTGAACCTTACACAAACCGCCGCGTAAGGTTCAACCGACGATGCTTAAAAATGAAGACGGCGATAGACAATCTGACCATTGCACAGCGTCGCGCAGTTATCGATATAGCGATCGCCTTCCATTTTCACGCCGCGCGTATCTTCAAATACAATCCGCTCTTTGCGTATTTTGACGATGGAGATATCGGCAAAGGCGCCGGGCTGCAACGTACCGATTTGCCCTGCCATTTTCATCAGGCGAGCCGGAGTCGCGGTCACCGCGCGCAGCACATCAAAGAATGACATGCCCATATTGAGATATTTCGACATCACGTGCAGCAGGCTGTACACCTTATCCGTGCGCAGACTGTTTCTGTGCGTCAGGTCGGTGCTGATGATGTCCGGATAAAAGCCCTGTTCCAGCGCATTGCTGGCAACCTTAAAATCAAAGTGCGCCACGCCGTTCGAACAATCAAAAATGACGCCCCGCTCTTTAGCCTCTTTCACCGCTGCGAAAACGTCGCCCTGCTCATCAAGGATGGAGTGCCCCGTCCCGTGAAAACAGTGGGCGTAAATATCATCGGCCTGAAAATGGCCAATCAGCTCATCTGCGGGCAGCAGGGAGTCGGTCACGTGAACGCAAAGGGAAGTATCCAGCTCCCGCGCGAGCGCCACGGTCGTTAAAAAGGGATCGCTGGCGTACGCTTTGCCTTTGGCAATATCCTGACTGTAGCGCAACTTCAGACCGAGGATGTTGTCACCGTTTTCCGCCAGCGTTTGGGCGATTTTCTCCACGTTATAGTTTGCCGGATTGGTGTTTTCCAGATAGCCGGTTGGCCCGCCGCCGAGCGTGGAAAGCCCGACGTTCACCACGTTCAGATAGCTTTTTATCTTCACCATTGAAGGGGTTATCACGCTGTGACGAAACAGCGGGTAATTGACCCAGCCGCTGCTTCCCGCATCCACCACGCTGGTGACGCCATTCGGCAGGCAGACTATATCCGGATTAACGCTAATCGCCGTGCCGCCATGAAAGACATGGGCGTGAAAATCGATCAGCCCCGGCAGTACGATACAGCCAGCGGCGTCGATTACCGTTTCCGCCTGCGCGGCATCGACGTTATTCAGGTCGACAATCCGGTTTCCGGCAATGCCAATGCTGCGATTGACATAATCATTGCTTTCGACATCGGCAATCAGGCCATTTTTAATCACAATATCCAGTTTCATTGATGACTCCTGTTAAATACCGATGAGCTTCCAGTAAGGAATACCGATCAGCAGGTAAATCAGCACGTTAATCACCACCATGATGGTTCCCAACAGCCAGAAGGTTTTTTGCGGGACATAGCCGCTGGAGAAGGTAAAGACCCCCGCGCCGTTGCCATAGTGGGTCAGCAGCGCGCCGTAGCCTGCCGAGAACGCCAGAGACAGCGCCACATACATCGGGTGCGCTTGGGTGGTCATGCCGAGAGTAAACAGCACCGGATAGAAAGAAACTACAAAGGCGCTGTTGGAGACGAAGAAATAGCGTACCGCCAGGCTGATAAATACCAGCACCGCGATGGCGCTGAATTCACTGAGATGCGACAGATCGAGATAGTTTTTAATCACGTCGACGAGGAAGACATAAAATCCGCCCTTCGACAGCGCGACCGCGCAGCCGTAGAACGCCCCGTACCAGACAAAGGTTTGCCAGGCGGCTTTCTCGCTGACCACATCGTTCCAGTTTAAAACGCCGAACAGCAGCAGACAGGCGAGGAAGGCAAGTCCGACGGGAATGAAAGCGATGCCGGTGAGCGAACCGGTCATCCAGCCCAGCACGCCGAGGATAAAAAAGACGATCAGCAGCTTTTCTTCCCGCTTTACCGGCCCCAGTTCCCGCAGACCTTGTTCGGCGATTTCGTTAACGTTGGCGATGGTTTTCAGCTCAGGCGCATAGAGTTTATACAGCACCCACGGCGCCAGCAGCAGCACCAGTCCAGCGGGAAGCACAGCGGCTTTAAACCAGGTCATCCACTCAAGGTTCACCTGCATGATCTCATTCGCCAGCGACACGGTAATCGAGTTGGTCGCCATCCCGGTCAGAAACAGGCTGGAGGTGCCCATGGAAACGACGTACATCAGGATGGTCAGATAAGCGCCGATTTTGCGGCTGCCTTCTTCCGGCTTTGAGCCCAGCGCTTCGGCAATGTTGCGGAAAATAGGGTAGGTGATGCCGCCGGAGCGGGACATGTTTGAGCCGGTGGCCGGAGCGAGAACGGTATCGGTAACCATCATCAGATAGCCGAGCGTCAGGGTATTTTTACCGTAGCGCCTGAGCAGCATATAGGCGATGCGTTTCCCCAGGCCGGTAATCACAAACGCTTTGCAGATAATAAAGGCGCTGATAATAAACCAGACCATCGGACTGCCGAATCCGGCGAACAGCGGGCCGGGGTTGAGTACCAGAGAGGCGAATCCCAGAATGATCAGCATGATCACCGCGTCGGTGAAAGGGCGCAGCACCAGGCCGCACAGCATCGCCAGATAAATCCCCACCATGTGCCAGGTGTCGGCGGAAACGCCTTCAGGATTGGGTATTATCCAGAACAAAACCGGGAAAAAAATAATGGGTAAGAGTTTTAAATAAAGCATGTTAAGTACCTTTGCTTTAAAGCCGCGGCCTGCCAGACGTCGCGGCGTTTTATTATTTATTTGAATTAACGGTAAGTGTCGTCGATGAACTCAACGCCTTTGTCTTCAAGCGTCTTCCTGACCCACTGACGATTCGCTGCGCCGTTTTTAGCCGCTTCGACCTTACTTGCGTCAAATTTTGAGTACTCTTTTGCTTTCGCCAGCTGCGCTTCGGCGTCGCCAAGCGGTACCACGATGACGCCGTCGGCATCGCCGACGATCAGATCGCCCGGATTGACCGCCACGCCGCCGACGGCGATCGGCGTATTCACCTCGCCAGGACCTTCCTTAAAGGGGCCAGCGGGGTTTGAGCCGGTGGCGAAAAGCGGGAAGTCCAGTACTGAAAGCGCGTCGATATCACGGATGGGGCCATCGAGCACAATCCCGGCGATTTTTTTGCAGCAGTGCGCATAGGCCACCATGATTTCGCCCATCAGCGCGCGGGAGCGATCGCCTTCATTGGAAACCACGATCACGTCGTTTTCGGTCGCCATATCCAGCGCCGCATGGAGCATCAGGTTATCGCCGGCGCGGGCTTTCACGGTGATAGCAAATCCTGCCATAATCGGTTTTTTCGGCGCAGAGATGCGTTTAATACCGTTGCCAAGCACCGCGATACGGTTCATGGTGTCGGCGATATTCGCCGCCGGCAGCTGTTCATACGCTTTGAGCAGTTCGGGATTGCCTTCCGGGCGTTTTAAATAAATACGGTTACCAATAGACATGTTTTTCTCCTTAAAAACCCGGAACTGGCCAGGATGGTTTTTTACCGGACAGGACCTCATCAATCCCGATGGCGGAGTGCAGCGAAGCGCGATCGGTCGCTTCAATGGTCGCGGCGCCGATGTGAGGGCCAATCACGACGTTACTCAGTGAAAAAATCGGATCGTTGGCGTCAAACGGCTCTTTTTTCAGCACGTCGAGGCCAGCGCCTGCGATGACGTTGTGGCTGAGGGCGTGATAAAGCGCTTTTTCATCCACCAGTTTGCCGCGCGCGGTGTTGATGAAATAAGCCGTCGGCTTCATCAGGGAGAACTGTTTCTCACCGACAAAATCGGTGGTTTCGGCGGTGGTCGGGCAGTGCAGAGAGACGAAGTCGCTCTCTTTGAAAATGCGCTCAAAGTCGTCCGTCATCTGTACGCCCTGCGGCACCTGCTGCTGGGTTTTATACGGATCGTAAGCGATGACCTGCATATTGAAGCCGTTCATGGCTTTCAGGGCGACGCGGGAGCCGATATTGCCCACGCCGATTAGGCCGAGCGTTTTGCCGTCCAGCTCCACTTTTGGCGTGCGCAGCTTGGCCCAGTAGTAATCTTCCAGCATCTTCTCTTCGACCAGTTTGAAGTTACGCGAGCAGTGGAGCATGTAGAAAATGGTCAGTTCGGCAACCGACATGCTGTTAGCGATGGGGGCGTTAAGGATCACCACGCCGTGGCGTTTGGCCGATTCGAGATCGACGGTGTCGTAACCCGCGCCGTGGCGTGCGACGACCTTCAGCTTTTTGGCCGCCTGAAAGACGCGATCGGACATTTTTGACAGGCGCACGATAATACCGTCACAGTCCGCAATGTCGCGAATAATATCATCTTCTTCCATCCCGGAACCGGTAATGAGTTCGTAGCCGCGACTTTCCAGATATTCTCTCCCTTCGGCCATGATTTCCTGCGGGAGTAAAATTTTGTACGTCATTTAACTATCTCCAGTGTTGATTACACCGGTGATATTGCACGGCCTGTGCCACAAAATACGCGACAGGGATTTTTGTTGTTATCTTATTGAATAATAAGTTTTATTTTGTGTGTTTTAAAATCGTTAAATGATTGTTTGGTGATATTCTTCACAAAATATATCGGCGATAAAATCTATTTTTATTGCAAAATGAAAACCCTGAATTGCATTATTAAATAGCGAGTGACGGGGCGATCACAAATAATATTGCGGCGAATAATATTATTTGATGACGCTAATTGTTTCATTTGCAGCCATTACGTCTGTAAGGTTCAGGCATACTTGATAGCGTAACCTTTATGCCGGATGGCGGCTACGCCTTATCCGGCCTACGGGGGGAGGTGGTGCGGGCCGGGCAGGCGAAGCTTGACTTCATATGATGACGTCATAAAATTGACTTCAAAGGATGAAGTCATAAAGGGAATGTCATGAGACAGCAGGTGTTATCCTTACGAAAAAAGCAAAGAAATACGCTGGAACAGCTCTTTAAAACACCTGTACCACAAGGAATAAAGTGGACAGAGATAGAATCCCTGGTGAAGGCGTTGGGCGGCGTAATTAAGGAAGGGCGCGGCTCGCGCTGCAAATTCTTATTGAACAACAGTATTGCCTGTTTTCACCGTCCTCATCCTTCACCCGATACGGATAAAGGCGCAGTGGAGAGTGTGCGTGACTGGCTACTCAGCATAGGGGTTAAACCATGATTAAACCTAAAACGCCAAATGCAATGGAAATCGCGGGGCACCCTGCGGTAATCAATTATGTGCCTGAGCTAAACGCGTTTCGCGGTAAGTTTCTTGGGCTATCAGGACATTGCGATTTTGTCTCGGATAGCATCCAGGGCTTGCAGGAGGAGGGCGAGATCTCTTTAAACGAATACCTTGAAGATTGCCGGGAGGCGGGTATTGAACCTTATGCGCATGCGGAAAAAATGAAAACATTTACGCTTCGCTATCCGGAGTCATTTGGCGAACGTTTAAGTTCCGCGGCGGCAGAAGAACAGGTTTCAGTGAATACCTGGATCATTGATACGCTTAGCAAACGTCTGAAGCAGGCTTAGCGCCATTAAGTCGGGTAAGCGCAGCGCCCCGGCATTTGTGCCGGATGGCGGCGATGCCTTATCCGGCCTACGGTTGGGTACGATCCAGGCAAGCGCGGCGCCCCGGCATGTACGCCGGATGGGAGCGGTGTTGTAGGCCGGGCAAGCGCAGCGCCCCCGGCATTTACGCCGGATGGCAGAGGTGTTGTAGGCCGGGCAAGCGAAGCGCCCCCGGCATTTACGCCGGATGGCAGAGGTGTTGTAGGCCGGGCAAGCGAAGCGCCCCCGGCATTTGCGTCTGACGGGGCTGGCCTTACTCTTCCTTTGGCAAACACTGCAAATGGCCGTGGCGTACGCCGCGCTGGGCTATTACATCGTCGGCAAAATGCTGTACATCGCCCATATCGCCTTTGAGCACCGCAATCTCCAGGCAGTCGTCGTGGTTGATATGCACATGCAGGGTGGCTACGGAAAGGTCGTGATGATGGTGCTGGGTCGAGACAATGCGGCTGGCTAAATCGCGCTTCTCGTGTTCGTAGACATATGAAAGCACGGCAAAGCCCTGGGTGCCGTGTTGCTGGGTGGTTTCCTGCGCCAGCGCGCCGCGCAGAATGTCGCGGATCGCTTCGGAACGGTTGTTATAGCCGCGGCGCTGGCTCAGGCTGTCCAGCGTCGCAAGAAGATCGTCGTCGAGGGTAATAGTGACACGTTGCATCAAATGTAAACCTTAAGCTATGGCGCGACGGCGCACGGGAAAGGCGGGAAGCACCGCGCTTTGTAACACGCGTCCCGCAGCGGAAGAAAACGTCAGCGCCTCGCCAACGGCCTGCGTTTCAACGATTTGCCCTTCGTCCATCACCATCACCCGCTGGCAAAAATGCTCGACCAGCCGCAGGTCATGGGTAATGAACAGGCAGGCGGTGCCAAACTGCTGTTGCAGTTTTTTGAGCAGGCGAATCACCCCGGCCTGCAACACCAGATCGAGGTTTGATACCGCTTCGTCCAGAATCAGCAGCTGTGGCTCTACCACCAGCGCCCGCGCCAGACAGACACGCTGGAGCTGACCGCCGCTGAGCTGCGGCGGGCGCTTAGCGAGCAGCGAAACGTCAAGATCGACGGCGTTGAGCATCTCGCGCACCCGCGCCAGCTGATCGGACTTCGACAGCGACAGCAAATGGCGCATCGGCTCGCGCAGGATCTCGCAGACGGTTTTACGCGGGTTTACCGCGCTGATAGCGTCCTGAAATACCATCTGAATATCCCGGCGAAACGCCTTGTGCTGCGCCCGGTTGAGCTTCGCCAGCGGTGCGCCGCGCCAGCTGACGGTTCCCTGCGTCGGGGCTTCCAGCCCGACGAGCAGGCGCGCAAGGGTGCTTTTTCCGCAGCCGCTGCGGCCTAACAGCGCCACGGTTTCACCGCTTTTCAGGCTCAGTGAGACATTGTTCAGCACCGCCTGATGCTGATGTTTCCCGCGCAGGCCCGAATGCGCGTACTGATGGGACAGGGCGGAAACGCTGAGTAAGGTCATGAGGCTAACTCCATTCCATACAGGGCAAGATGCGCCGACACCAGATTGCGGGTTACGCTGTGCTGCGGCGCGCGAAACAGCGCTTCCACCTCGCCCTGTTCGACAATCGCGCCGTTGTCCATCACCGCCACGTCGTCGGCCAGCCGCGCCACCACGCCCATATCGTGCGTCACCAGCAGTATACCGGGGGCGCGCTCGCGCATAATATTTTCCAGCAGATCGAGGATCCGCGCCTGCGCCACCACGTCGAGATCGGTCGTCGGTTCGTCGGCGACGATAAACGGCGCGTCGCACAGCACCGCCATCGCGATCATCATGCGCTGCAACATGCCGCCGCTCATCTCGAACGGGTACAGCTTCAGCACCCGCGCCGCGTTTTCCAGACCGGCGGCCTCCAGTGCGGCGATAAGCGTCGCGTCATCGGCGGGTTTCCCCAGCGCCAGACAGGTTTCACGCGCGTGGGTCGCCATCGTATGCAGCGGATTAAAGGCGCTGCGCGGATTCTGCATGATGGTGGCGATTTTGATGCCGCGCAGGTCGCCGGGCGCAACCGGCCTGCCGTCGGCGAGGATGCGCCCCGCTGTCTGGCGAACGCCAGCGGGCAAAATGCCCAGCGCCGCCGCGCAGGTCAGCGACTTACCGCTGCCGCTGCCGCCGACCAGCGCCAGGACGCGCCCGCGGGTCAGCGTTAAAGAGACCCCGCGCACCAGCGGGCGATCGGCTTCGAGGGCGATATTTTGCAGTGCTACCTGTTGCGGCATCAGTGAGCATGCTCCGTTATCAGATGAGGATCGAGGTGATCGCGCAGGGCGTCGCCCACCATGTTAAAGGCCATCACGGTGATAAACAGCGCCAGCCCCGGCCAGAACATTTGCAGCGGCTGGGTCCAGATATACTGGCGCGCGTCGTTAATCATCACCCCCCATTCCGCGGTCGGCGCGGTGACGCCGAGGCCGAGAAACGACATCCCGGCGACGTGCAGCATCATATGGCCGATATCCAGCGTCGCCAGCACCAGCAGGGAGGGGATCACCGCGCCGGCCAGGTGGTCGATAAACACCCGCACGTGTCCCGCGCCTGAGAGCCGCGAGGCCAGCACGAATTCGCGCTGGCGCAGGGAGATCACCAGGCTGCGCACCATCCGTGCATACCACGCCCAGTGCGACAGGGCGATGGCGATAATCACATTGGTCAGCCCCGTGCCCAGTACGCCAACCATAAAGAACGACAGGATCGAGGTCGGGAAGGTCATAAACATATCCGCGACGCGCATCGTCAACTGGTCGACGCGCCCGCCCATCAGCCCGGCGCTGCCGCCGACGATCAGCCCCAGCGCCAGCACCAGCAGCAGGCAGGCCATCACCGAACCCAGCGACACCCGCGTCGCCGCCAGCAGGCGGGAAAAAATATCGCGTCCCAGATGGTCGGTGCCGAGCCAGTGCTGGCTGTCCGGCGCGAGCAGGCGCGATGGTAAATCAATCGCCTGCGGATCGTACGGCAGCCACCACTGGCTGGTGAGCGCAATCACTGCCAGCAGCGCGATGACCAACAGCGCCAGGCGCACCGACCAGCGCGAAGAGAGGAAAAAGTTCACGAGTGCGCTCCTTCATGACGACGAATGCGCGGGTCCAGCGCGGCGTTCAGCAGATCAACAATCAGGTTACAGACCACGAATACCACCACCATCATCAGCGTGAAACACTGAATCACCGGATAGTCGCGGTTAAAAATCGCCGACACGGCGTAGCGTCCGACGCCTGGCCAGGCAAAGATGTTCTCGATGATCATCGTCCCGCCGATCAGTTCGCCGATGTGCATCCCTACCGCGGTGATCACCGGCAGCGAGGCGTTACGCAGAATATGGCGACGCTCGGTTTGCTTCTCGTTCAGGCCGCGCAGGCGCGCCCAGGTGACGTGGCGCTGTCCGGCGACCTCCAGCATACTGGCGCGCAGCAGACGGGCGTTAATCGCCAGCGACATAAAGGCGATCGACACCGCGGGCAGAATGATGTGCCGCCAGCCGCCGTAGCCCATCGCGGGCAGCCATTGCAGATACACGGCAAAGAACATCACCAGCAGGAAGGCGAGCCAGAAGTTGGGCATCGAGACGCCGAGAAAGGCGATCAGCCGCACCACCAGGTCCGGCAGGCGATCGCGATGGCGCGCCGCCCAGATGCCGAGCGGCACCGAAGTGAGCAGGATTAGCGCCAGCGCCGCCCCCGCCAGCTGCAGGGTAGCGGGCAGGAAGTTCAGCATGTCGTCCAGCACCGGACGCTGAGTAGCGAATGAGATGCCGAAATCCAGATGCAGCGCTTTCCACAGCCAGCTGCCGTACTGCACGACAAGCGGTTGGTCCAGCCCGAGCATCACCCGGGTAGAGGCGACCATCTCCGGCGTCGGCGGCAGGTTCGACAGGCGCAGATAGTCGAGCGCCGGGTCGCCGGTACCCAGACGCAGCATGAGAAAGATAATCACCGAAGCGGCAAAAATCATCGGGATCAGCAGCAGAATGCGCCGCACTACGTAACGCAACATCAGGGTTTCACCGGGGTAATCTGTTCAAACGGAATGTCAGAGGCGATAGGCGCGTAAGGGATCTCGCCCAGCTCAGGTTTGGCCACCACCATCATCGAGACGTAGCTGATGGGCAGATAGACCGCGTCGTTGTGCAGGCGGGTCAGAATATCTCTGTACAGCGCCTGACGCGCGGCTTCGTCGCGGGTTTCCAGCACCTCGCCGATCTCTTTATCGATCAGCGGTTTATCAGCCAGCCCCTGCTGTGCCTGGTAATCGGCGTGCGACGGCACGCGCATCGAACTCATAAAGGCGTGCGGATCGTAAGGCGCGCCCCAGGTGCGGTTGAAAATCATGCCGAAGCGTCCGTCGCGCTGACGGGCGTAAATACTGCTCTCTTCTTCGCCGATCAGGGCGACATCGACGCCTACCTGGCGCATATCGGCCTGGATAATCTCCGCCATCGACTTGCTCAGCGCATCGGTGCCGATAAACGCCAGCTCAACGCGCAGCGGCTGGCCGTTTTTCTCGCGAATTTCTTTGCCCGCAGGCAGCCGCCAGCCCGCTTTTTCCAGCAGCGCTTTCGCCTGCTGCGGGTCGTACTGGCGCGCCTGCAGGCCAATATCGGCGTAAGGCACGTTGCGGGAAAACAGCGTATCCGCCACCTGCTGGGTGCCGTACAGTGCGTTGTCGATCAGCGATTTTTTGTTTACCGCGTGGTTCAGCGCTTCCCGCACCAACAGCTCGTCGGTTGGCGCTTTGGCGGAGTTGAGCGCCAGCATGACCGTCTCTATCGGCTGAGAAAGCTGGGTACGGTACGCCGGGTTCTGGCTGAAGCGGGCGAAGGTGTCGAGCGGCAGCAGTCCTTCATTGCCGTACAGCAGGTCGATATCGCCGGTTTCAAACGCCACCGCGCGGGTGGTTGGGTCGGGGATCACCCTGACGGTGATTTTTTTAATTTGCGGCTTCTGGCCCCAGTAATGTTCGTTACGCGCCAGCACATCGTACTGGTTCAGCTTTGACTCTTTCAGCACCCACGGCCCGGTGCCGATGGGCGCCTTAATGCCGCGCATCGTTTCATGGTCTTTAAACTGCGACGGGGCGATAAAGCGGAACGGACGCGGCAGCGACAGCTCCTGCAGGAACGGGTAATAGGCGCTTTTCAGGGTAATTTGCAGTTCGCTTTTGCTGAGCGCTTTGACGTCCACGATTTGATTGACCAGCTCAAGCCAGGCGTGACGCTGGCGGTTGTCGAGCACCACGCGGAAGTTCTCCGCCGCGGCATGGGCGTCAAACGGTTCGCCATCAGAAAACGCCACGTCGTCGCGCAGGGTAAAGGTCCAGATTTTGCCATCCGCCGAGCGGATCCAGCTTTTTGCCAGCCACGGTTTCACCGTGCCGTCCGCCTGATACTTCACCAGCGGCTCATACACCATGCTCTGGGCGAACATCTGGTTAGGCGTATAGAGATGCGGATTGAGCGGCCCGACGTTGACCGGCCAGGCGGTGGTGATTTCGTCGGGCGCGGCGGCGTGCGCGAAAAAGGACGCACAGGCCAGCAGCGCAAAGAGTGTGCGGCGTAGTCTGGACAAAATAGTGATCCTGAGTGCTATAGAGGTACGACTAAAGAAGTATGACGATTCTAAGGATTCATCATACTTTTGATGTGTTCTGGATCAAGAGAAGGGCGGTCAGCGGCGCGAATTATACGAAAATCATATGTTATCTCTCGCGCAATAACCGCAGCAGGGTGCTGACCTGCTCATCAAGCGGGGCGAGGCTATTTTTAACGATCAGGTGCAGCGGCGTGGCGCGGCGGGCGCCGTGGGCTAACGGCAGCGTCCGCAAAATGCCCTGTTCGAGCAGCGGCGCAATACGCTCCTCCGGCAGCCAGCCGTAGCCGACCTGATACATCACGGCGTCAATGGCGGCATCGATAGTGGAAAAAGTCCATGCATCGCGGGCGGGCTGCTGCGGGTTATCCCGATCGGCGATACGGATCAGCGGCCAGGCGCGCAGCGCCTCTTCGTCCAGCAGCGCATCCTGGCCGCAAAGCGGATGATCGCAATGGGCGACGGCGACAAAATCAATGTTCATCAGCCACTCGCCGCGCCCGGTCACATCCTGGCGGCGGGTTAACACCATTACGTCGGCGTCGGCATACGCCGTCTGCTCTTCGGCGCTGTTCTCCAGCACTTCCGTCAGGCGCACCTGGGTTTGCGGCCACGCCTGTTGAAACTGTTTAAGAATGGCAAACAGACGGCGGCGGGGAAAAATGCTGTCGACCACCAGATCCAGCCGCGTGCGCGTACCGTTCTGTAACGTTGCGGCGCGGGTTTCCAGCCAGCTGAAGGCTTGCAGCAGCGGCTTCACCTGGTTCAGCAACAGCTCGCCTGCGGGCGTCAGTACCGCCCGCCGCCCCTCCGGGACTAACAGCGCCACGCCGAGGTGCTCCTGCAACAGCGCCAGGTTATAGCTCACCGAAGACTGGCTGCGGTGGGTTGCCTCCGCCGCCCTGGCGAAGCTGCCCGTTGCCACCACCTTTTCCAGTAGCGCCCACTGTTCAAGCGTTGTCTTATGCATAACTCATCGAAAAAATGAATGAATATGATGCAAACATAGCGTTATTCATCCAATTTTTGAAGCGTTATGATCCTCGCATCAACTCAAAGGAGAAAGAATATGAGCACTTTCGATAAACATGATTTAAGCGGCTTTGTCGGCAAACATCTGGTCTATACCTACGATAATGGCTGGAACTACGAGATTTACGTGAAAAATGAAACCACTCTCGATTATCGCATCCACAGCGGTATTGTCGGCAACCGTTGGGTGAAAGATCAGCATGCTTACATTGTGCGCGTCGGGGAAAGCATCTACAAAATTTCGTGGACTGAACCGACCGGCACCGACGTCAGCCTGATCGTTAACCTTGGCGATAAGCTGTTCCACGGCACTATCTTTTTCCCGCGCTGGGTGATGAATAACCCGGAAAAAACCGTCTGCTTCCAGAACGAGCATATTCCATTGATGGAATCGTATCGTGAAGCGGGTCCGGCCTATCCAACCGAAGTGATTGATGAATTCGCCACCATTACCTTTGTGCGCGACTGCGGCGCGAATAATGACAGCGTGATTGACTGCGCGGCGAGCGAGCTGCCGGCGAACTTCCCGGAAAACTTACGCTAAACCCGCTCCAGCCACTGTATCGCCTCCGCCTTCAGCGTAAACGGCGTTGGGGTGCAGACGGCGAGGCTCAGGTTATCGAGCTGGCAGTGGCTGAGCGACAGCGAGGAGGCGAGCGTGCTGTCGACGCTGACGATTTGCCAGGCGCTGCCTCCACGCTGTTTCACTATCGCTTCCTTACGCGTCCAGATGCGCCAGAAGGCGGCTAACTGCCGCTCCGCAGGCTCCGCCTCAATCTCCGCGTGTTCGCCGAGGCTGAATACCGCATTCGCCAGCGAACGCCAGTTGGCCCGCGGACGGATCGCTTCGATATCGCATCCCACTTCCCCTTCGTCGCTCAACAGCAGGGCGATATGGTCGCCGCTGTGGCTCAGGTTAAACCACAGCGCGTGTTCCGCGGCAAAGGCGGGTTTTCCCTGTTCGCCGTAGACGATGGCCGGCAGCGGCGAGAGAAAGTGGGAAAGCAGGACGCGGCCCGCCAGCCAGCGCGCGCGCCGCGCGCCCTGCGGCGCCTGTTCGCTTAACGCTGACGGCAGCGCGCCTGCGCTCAGCGTCGACACTTTTCCCAGCACAATCCGGTACATATCAGGCCCAACGTTTAATAATGATCGAGGTATTGATGCCGCCAAAGGCAAAGTTGTTGCTCTGCAAAAATTCACAATCCACTTTGCGCGCTTCACCCATGATGTAATCCAGCTCGCCGCAGTTAGCGTCCGGCTGACGTAAATTCAGGGTAGGCGCAAACCAGCCTTCACGCATCATTTGCAGACTCATCCAGGCTTCCAGCGCGCCGCAGGCCCCCAGTGTATGCCCGAAATAGCTTTTCAGCGAGGAAACCGGTACGCGATCGCCGTAAATCGCCGCCGTCGCCTGACTTTCCGCGATATCGCCGCGGTCGGTCGCCGTGCCGTGCGCGGAGATGTAGCCGATATCCTGCGCGCTCAGGCCCGCCATGCTCAGCGCCTGCTCCATGCAGATCTGCATGGTTTCCCGCTGCGGCTGGGTGATATGCGCGGCGTCGCAGTTGGTGGCGAAGCCGACGATTTCACCAAAGATGGTCGCGCCGCGCGCTTTCGCGTGCTCCAGCTCTTCCAGAATCAGCGTACCTGCCCCTTCGCCAATCACCAGCCCGTCGCGCGCTTCATCGAACGGCGACGGCGTGGTTTTCGGCGCGTCGTTGCGCTGGCTGGTGGCGAACAGCGTATCGAACACCGCCGCTTCCGACGGACACAGCTCCTCCGCGCCGCCGGCGACCATCACCGTCTGATAACCGTGGCGAATGGCCTCCCACGCGTAGCCGATCGCCTGGCTGCCGGAGGTGCAGGCGCTGGAGGTGGGGATCACCCGTCCGCGCAGGCCGAAAAACAGCCCGGTATTCACCGCGGTGGTGTGCGGCATCATCTGCACATAGGTGGTGCCGGTGATGTTATTGGTGTGCTTCTCGGTCAGCATGGTGGCGAATTCGCTCACCGGACCGGTGCTGCCGGTAGACGAACCGTAGGCGATGCCGGTCTGCCCGTTGGTTAACACCTTATCGTCCGTCAGTCCGGCCTGTTCAAGCGCCAGTTCGCTGGCGCGGGTGGACATCAGCGACACGCGGCCCATCGCGCGGATGCGTTTGCGGGTGTAGTGCTCCGGCAGGCTGAAGTCGTCAATGGGCGCGCCCAGCAGCGTATGCAGACCGTCGTAAACCTGCCATTCCGGCATTTTGCGCACTGCGTTTTCATAGGCCAGCAGCCGCGTGGAGACCGTCTGCCAGCTTTCGCCAAAGGCGGTCACGCCGCCCATTCCGGTAATGACCACGCGACGTGTCATAACATCCCTCCATTGATGGAAATCACCTGACGGGTGACGTAACCCGCAATATCCGACATTAAATAGCTGGTCAGTCCGGCCACTTCGTCCGCCTGCCCCATGCGCTTCATCGGGATCATCGCCATCGCCTCTTTCAGCGCGGCCTCTTCCATGTCGATCATTCCGGTGTCGATCAGCCCCGGCGCGATGCAGTTAACGGTGATTTTGCGCTTCGCCAGCTCAATCGCCAGCGCTTTGGTCGCGCCGATAATCCCGGCTTTGGCGGCGCTGTAGTTGACCTGCCCGCGGTTGCCCATCACGCCGGAAACCGAGGACAGGGTGATGATGCGTCCGCCCCGGCGCGCGCCGATCATCGGCATAATGCACGGTTGAATAACGTTGTAAAAACTGTCGAGGTTGGTGTGGATCACCGCATCCCAGTCATCGTCGCTGAGCGCCGGAAACGCGGCGTCGAGGGTGATGCCTGCGTTGCTGACCACGCCGTACCACGCGCCGTGCGCGTTGAGGTCCTGCTCCAGCGCCTCGCGGCACTGTTCGCGGTTGGCGACGTCAAAGCAGAGCAGACGTCCCGCGCCGCCGACGTCCTGAATGGCATCCAGCGTCGCCTGGGCGCCTGCTGCGTCACGGTGATAATGCACGCCGACCACAAAGCCATCTGCCGCCAGCTTCCGGGCGATGGCGCGTCCGATGCCCTTGCTGGCGCCGGTCACTAATACTGAACGACTCATACGGACGCTCCTTGTTGAAACAGGGTGTGAAGTTCTTCCGCCGTGGGCTGGAAGGTGTTGACGCGGCCGGTCGCCAGCGTTTCGCCGTCGGCCTCAATCGCGCACTCAAAGCTGCCGAAACGCTCGTCCTGCATCAGCAGCCGGACGTGTATGGCTAAGGTTTTACCGGCAGGCAGAATTCCTGCCGCGCAGATCAGTTCCCGCGCGCCGAGCACCATGCCCAGCGAGATCGCGCCCTGTCCCTGCTGATGGCGATGCCAGCCGGACCAGACGCCGACGGTCTGCGCCATCAGCTCCAGCGCGAACCAGCCGGGGAGATCGCCGTTAAGGTCGAGAAACGGCGTCAGTACGCCGCCGGACGTCACCGCGACGCGGCAGAGAGCGGTTTCGTCAGTCACGCTGACCACCTCTTCCAGCAGCAGCATCGGCGCGTCGTGCGGCAGATATTCGCCGGGCGATAAGTAGTGGCTCATGCCATCCTCCCGAGCAGAATGCTGGCGTTATTGCCGCCAAAGGCGAAGGAGTTAGAGAGAATCAGCGGGCGCGCCAGCGGCTGCGGCCTGTCGATGATACCGCAGGGCGGCAGCGAGGCGTCGCGCGGCGACTGGCTAAAATCCTGCGGCGGCAGCGGCAGGTCGCGCTGCAAAATCAGCATACTGAGCGCGGCTTCGGTAATGCCCGCCGCGCCCAGCGTATGCCCGGTCAGATGTTTGGTGGAGCTGCACGGAACCCGCTCGCCAAACAGCGCGTTGACCACGCCCGATTCAATCCGATCGTTAAGCGGCGTGGCGGTGCCGTGCAGGTTGATATAGCCGACCTGCTCCGGCGTGATACCCGCATCGCTCAGCGCCTGCTCAATCGCGCGGAGCGCCCCTTCGCCCTGCGGGTGCGGAGCGGAGATGTGGTACGCATCGCTCGACTCTCCGACGCCCAGCAGGGCGATGGGCTGCGGCTCGCGGGTCAGCAGCATCAGCGCCGCCCCTTCGCCGATGGTGATGCCGCTGCGGTCGCGGGCAAACGGCAGGCAGCGGGTCGGCGAGAGCGACTCCAGGCTGTGAAAACCGTTTACCGGCATCCGGCTCAGGGTGTCCGCGCCGCCGACAATCGCCACGTCCGCAAGCCCCGCTTCAATCAGACGGCGTCCGCTGATGATAGCGCGGGCGCTGGACGAGCAGGCGGTGGAGAGGGTAAACGCCGGGCCGTCCAGCGCCAGCCAGTGGCTGAGAAAGCGCGACGGGTCGCCCAGCTCCTGCTGCGGATACTGCCATGCGCTGCTTTGCTGGCCGTGAATGGTCAGATTGACGTGGGTATCGCTTTCATCCAGCCCCGACGTGCTGGTGCCGAGCACCACGGCCACCCGATCCCGGCCATAGCGGGCGATAGCGTCGTCCACCTGCGGCTGAATTTGCGCCAGCGCCGCCAGCAGCAGCTGATTGTTGCGCGAACGGTGGGCGCTGAAGGCATCCGGAATGGCGGGCAGTTCGCCGTCCACCCCGGCGAGTACCGCCTGCGGTTGCCCCTGCAGCCAGCCCGCGCGCGGACGCATACCGGGGGCGACGCCGCGCGTCAGGTTGGCGGCGATTTCGTCGTTATCGTTGCCCAGCGCGTTAATCGTGCCGACCGCGGAAATATAAATCATATCAGTCACCTAAGTATTGAATGGTGATGTGGTATTTAAAGACGTGCTGTTCGATGCCGATCGGCTCGCGCTTACCTTTGCGCTGCAGGTAGCTGATTTCGGTCACCAGCCTGCCGCGGGCGTTGCGTAGTTCACGCCGGTCGCCGATATCCTTCAGCGTCCAGCCCGGCGGCAGCTGCGGCTGCCAGGCGCTGACCGGCCAGTGGCTGAGCATCACGTCCGCCAGCACCTGGCTGGCTGGCGGCAGCTGCGGCACCACGATGGACTGCTCGGTGTGCAGTCCTTTCTCGTCGTAGGTGAGCAGGAACAGCCGGATTCCCACGGACGACAGCCCCGCGAGGGTGATTTTTTTGTCGTCGGCGTTGAGCATCATCAGTAGCGACTGGGTTTTGCCGTTAAAGCTGCCGGTGAGCAGCTGTTGGGAATTGACCGCCGGAGAGATGCCCGGCGCAGGCAGCGTGACCCGCGCGCCGGGTTCCAGCCACGCCTGCGGACGGCCTTCCGGCGCGTCCGGCGAGTGGCTGCAGCCGGTCAGCATGAGCGCGCCGGTCAGAATCATGGCCCTGATTGCCGGATGGCGTAGCGCGATCCGGCGTCGCCATGCGGAAAAAATAACTGTCATCATCGTCTTTTCTTCTCTCTTCTGGTCGGCATGGCCAGCGGTGAAAGCAGGAACGCGGTAAAAATGCCGCTCACCAGCACAATGCCAAAACTGCCGATCGCCTGGGTGGCGCTGAACACTAACATGCCGAGCGTCAGCAGCGTGGTCAGCATCGCCAGCGTAATCGCCAGCAGCGAGGTCAACGGTGTGCCGCGCGGGTTGCTGAAAAACAGGGTGTAATTAATGCCAATCCCGAGCACCAGCACCAGCGCCAGCAGCGAGAACAGGTTGACCACATGTCCGCTCAGCGTCAGCGCCGCCAGCCCGCAGCCCAGCGAGAGCAGCGACGGCACCAGGCTGATAAGCCCTTTCCGCCAGCCGAGTCGGGCGACCGCGCCGCAGGCGATCACCGCCAGCGCCACCAACAGCAGGCCGGTCAATATGTGGCGATAGAGGGCGAAAAGTTCGTCAAAGGCGCTTTTACGATCCACCCACGCGACGCCGGAATAGCGCTCGCCAAGGGCCTGTAGCGCGGCGCTCTGCTTCACGCCTTCTACCGGCACCAGCACGCCGCTTTCGCCGTTTTCCCGCGTCAGCCACAGCAGCCGCCAGCCTTCGCTCGCCGGGCTGGCAAGCCAGGCGTCGACCGTCACCGGCATCGGGTTAAGGTTCGGGTTTACCGCCGTCATTCCGGCGCTGTTCAGGCTGCGGATGACCGCAGGTGCGGCGTTTCTCAGCAGCGTGACGTCCTGCTGCTGGCGCGCCAGCGAATTGAGCGGAATGTGGCGATAACCGCTAATCAGTTGCTCTTTTTTCGCCTGTTCCAGCGCGGGCTGGAAGGCTTCCAGCCGCTCCAGCGTCTGCTGCGCGGAGGCGCCGTAAACCACAAACCACTTCTGGTCGACGCTCTGGCCGGTCAGCGCGGTGATGGCTTTTTCCTGCGCCAGAATATGCTGCGGCAGCGCCTGAAGCTGGGAAATATCATCATCCACCCGCAGCGCCGCCAGTCCGGCCAGCGAGAAGAGGGCGAGCGCCGCCGGTAGCCCGACGATGAGCGCCTTATTGCGCCGCCAGGCCGCGAGCCAGCGCAGCATCAGCACCATCGCCGGCACCGGGCGCACCGGCAGGCCGCGGCACAGCCACGGATGCCAGAAAATGACCGTCAGGCAGGCGGCGGAAAGCCCTGCGGCGGCAAATACCGCCATCTGGCGAATGCCGGGGAAAGGGGCGAGCATCATAATCAGGTACGCCGCCACGGTGGTCAGCAGCGCCAGCAGCAGAGCGTTGCGCACTTTGGCGAGGCTTTGCCACGGCGTGGCCTCTGCGCCGTGCACCATCCGCTCGGTCAGGTAATAGAGCGTATAGTCGGCGGAGATGCCGATGATGCTCATGCTCATCACCAGCGTCATCAGATGCAGTTCGCCGAAGAGCAGCAGCGTAACCACGCTGCCCGCCAGCGCGCCGACGCCGATGGAGAGCAGGCACAGCAGCAGCGGGCGCAGAGAACGGAACACCGCGACGATCAGCAGCACGACCCCCAGCACCGTCGCCGCGCCGAGCGTCGAGATATCCTGCTTCGCCTGCTGGCTGGCGTAGTCGCTGTAAAACACCGTCCCGCGCGACAGCAGCTGCGCCTGCGGGTAGCGGGCTTTCAGCTCGCTTTCCAGCGCGCTGAGGGTGGTGACAAGCCGGTGCGTCTGCTGCATATCAAACGACGAGCCGGAGAGTTCGCCGTGCAGCAGATACCAGAAGTTTCCCTGCGCGTCCTGGGCCACCAGCCAGCCGTCCATCAGCCGCAGGCGCTGGCCGTTTTTCGCCATCGCCAGCTGCGAGCCGCGCATCAGCATCAGCGGATCGTTTTGCAGCTCTTTGCCGCTGACGCCGGAGAAGGCCGAATAGAGCTGGGAGAGGATCCATTGCGCCTGCGCCTCGCCGCCGTTTTGCAGGCGCGCGCGGGTGTCGGGGTCGATCAGGCCGTTGCGGTGCTGCCAGAAGAAGGCGCCCCACGCCTGCTGGCTGTCGGCGTCCATCGGGCCTTTCACCTCCGCCAGCGCCTGCGAGCGCTTCAGCAACGTCAGCCATGCCTGCGCCGCCTGCGGATCGGCCTGTTTGCCGGGGCTGACCAGCCAGACCAGCTGGCGGTCCAGACGCTGCATAAAGCCGTCGTTCAGGCCTGGCGGAATCGCCCCCAGCGTCTGCTTCGGCAGCATCGCCAGCACGCTGCTGTTCAGCCGCGCCTGCGGCAGTAGCGTCAGCAACAGCCCCAGCATCAGCAGGCAGGCCAGGCCCCATAACAGCGCCGGGCGTTTACCGGGCGGCAAAGCGTTGGCGTTCGTCATCGGTCAGTTGGGTCGGCGTCAGTTGGTGTTGAGAGAGGGTAATCTCTGTGCGATCGCCCTGTTTGTCGTTGAGCGTAATGTGCTCGAGATAGTTCCCTCCGGCCAGGTCGATAGTGGCGAAGATTTTGTCCAGCGGCGTGGTGACAGGAGTCAGGCGCAGCGTCCAGCGGCCCGCGCCCGCATCGGTAAATTCTACGCGGAAGTTCTGCTCCAGCACTTTCCGGTCCGCCCGGAACAGCGCGCGCAGCAGATGGTTAAACTGGAACATCTGCGGGTTATTTTCCGCGGTGATGGTCTGCGGCGGCTGGCCGTTGATGGTCTGCACCATCCGTTTATCGTCGAGCAATAGCTGCATCGGGAACGGGCGGGTTTGATCCCACAGTAGCCCCTGGTCGCGGGTGATCAGCATTTTCCCGCCGGATCGCAGCGGCTGCGGCAGATCCTTAATGGTGCGGGTTTGATCGAAATGGGCGCGCACCACCGGCTGTTCGGTAAAGCGCTGTTGCAGATCGTCCAGCGTCAGGGCGCTGACCAACGGGCTGATGAGCAGCGCCAGCAGCGGCAGGAATCTCATGGCGTCACCCCCAGACGTTCAAACAGGATATCCGGGCTGATAAAGCACAGCTCGCGGCTCTTTTCCTCCACCGCCACCTGAATGGTGTAGCCGGTGGTGGTGCGTTTGCCGGTTTCGGCGTCAAAAATTTCGTAGCCGATGCGCAGACGGTTCTCGTACTCCTCGAGACGCGCCCGTACGCGAATGCGCTGCTCAAAGGTCAGCGGACTGCGGTACTTGACGCGGGTATCGACCACCGGCCACAGGTAGCCGGACGCTTTCATTTGCCGGTAGCCGTAGTCGAACTGGTTAAGCAGCGCCTCGCGGGCAATTTCGAAGTAGCGGAAATAGTTGCCGTGCCAGGCCACGCCCATCATATCGACGTCGTGGAACGGAATGGACAGCCCGACTTCAGCCGTAAAACGGGGATCGTTAAGCACCCTTTACTCCTTATCTTTGGCATCCGGCAGACGCCAGAAATCGAAAAAATTAAACCAGTCGAGCGGCGACCGCAGCGCGTAGTGCTCAAGGCGTTCGGCGTAGCGGTCGATGGCTTGTTGCAGGGCGCGCTGGCGCTCGCCGCGCGGCAGTAACAGCGGGTCGGCGAACGGTTCGCAGTAGATGCGCAGTTTGTCCTGCTGGCGCAGGGCAAAGATCAGATCCACCGGGCAGCGCAGAATCGACGCCAGAATAAACGGCCCCTGCGGGAACGGCGCGGGCTGGCCCATAAAGCGGCTCCAGCAGACGCGCCACTCGCCGCCGCGCTGCGGGTTGACCGCGATGCGGTCGCCGACGATGGCGATCCACTCGCCGCGATCCAGCTTCTCTTTAAGCGCAATGGCGGTATCGGGGCCGATATCGGTCACCGGCAGCAGGTTCAGCCCGGCCTGCGGCGCCATCTCCTGCATGATTTGCTTAAAGCGCTGTGCGTTATCGCTGAACACCAGCGCGTTGATGGTTTTGCTGCCCTGCAATTGCGCCAGCGCCCGGCAGGCTTCGACATCGCCGAGATGCGAGGCCAGCAGCAGCTTGCCGCGGGAATCGCTGACGTTAAGCGCCGCCTCTGCGCCGGGGGCATACGCCACGTCGCGGCCAAAATGCAGTTCGCCGCGCCAGCTGGCGATTTTATCGAGCATCGCATGGCCAAAGCGCAGGAAGTGGCGGTAGCTGTTAAGCTCCGCAGGCACCGGCATCTGACGCGCGGCCAGCTGCTGGCGCACGCGGGCGAGCCAGTTTTGCGACGCGCGGCGGGCGGTGGTAGCGCTCAGCCAGTACGCGCCGATCACCGGGTACAGCAGCAGCGCGAAGGCGTTACGCCCCAGCAGTCGCCATACCAGCAGCATAATGCGCATTCCCCATAGCCCTTTCACCTCGTCCTGACGCGCCCAGTGCGGCGACGCGCGGCGAAACAGCAGCGAGGGAATGCGCGGCAACATGCCGAAGAACAGGCGGGTATGCATCAATGAGATGCGGCAGTTGTCCTTCAGCGCGTCGAAGTGCGACAGGCCATCTGCCGGATAGGTAACGCGGGTTGGCACAAAATAGCTGTCGTTGCCCTGCCACCAGAGGCGCACCATCACCTCGGTATCGAAATCCATCCGTTTGCCGAGCGTGACGCGTTGGGCCAGGCTCAGCGTCGGCGCCACCGGATAGACGCGAAAGCCGCACATGCTGTCTTTCAACCGGAACGAAAGGGTTTCAACCCACACCCAGACGTGCGTCACCCAGCGGCCATACAGGCGTGAACGGGGAATGGAATCGTCGTAAATCGGCTGCCCGGAAATCAGCGCCTCAGGGTGCGCCTGCGCCCGTTCGAGCAGCGTCGGGATATCTTCAATGGCGTGCTGCCCGTCGGCGTCCACCTGCACGGCGTGGGTAAATCCGGCCTGCGCCGCCGCCTGTAAGCCGCGGATCACCGCCGCGCCTTTACCGGCGTTTTCCGCCAGGCGAAGTAAGGTCAGGTTCGCCGTTTCCGCCGCCAGCCGCTCCAGCGTCCGCTGCGTATCGGCATCGCTGCCGTCGTCCACCACGATGCAGGGCAGGCCGAACGGCTGAAGGCGCGCCAGCACCTGCGGCATCATCGCGCCGTGGTTATAGCAGGGGATCAACACGCACGGTGAGAAGGTCAACGACATAGCCGAATTTTCCCGCTGCTGGCGGTATGGCGCGCGTCGCCGTCGTGGCGCTGATAGCTGAACGCCAGAAGCTGACGCGCCTCCTGCCAGTCAAGGGTAAGGGTGACGGTACTGTCCGGCAGCAGCGGCGCCTGGAACTTAACGTTCTGAATGCTGTGAAAGCGCCAGCCGGGGGCGAGCAGGGTGGTGGCGTAGTGCATCACCCAGTCCATCTGCGCCACGCCGGGCAGCAGCGGCTGAACGGCGAAGTGGCCGTTGAACCAGTACAGGGCGGGGTCGAGATGCAGTACGATCGCAATCTGCTGCGGTTGTGCCTGATGGCGCTCAATTTCATGGGGTTTCATGAAATAACTCCTGTAACTGCGCATAGACACGCTTGTTCATGCTATTGACCGGGATCTCGTCGATCACCCGCCAGTAGCGGGGAATGGCGACCGGCTCCAGCCACGGCAGCAGCGCGCGTCGCCATGCCAGCTCCTGCGCTTTGCCGCCGCGATGTCGCCACTGCCGTTGCGCGTCGCCATCCAGCACCAGCAGCACGCCCACTCCCTGACGACCGCCACGGGTAACGGGCAGCGCCGCGACGTCGCGGATGCCCTCCAGCGCCAGCAGGCGCTGCTCAACTTCACTGAGCGAAATGCGCTTTTCTTCGATTTTAACCACCCGGCCACGGCGTCCCAGCAGCCGGAACCGGCCGTTCTCCCCGAAGCGTAAAATATCATCAAGCAGCAGGCCGTTAACGTCGGCGATCAGCGGGGAAAAAACGCGGAAATTGCCACCTTCTGGCTCGAACCGCACGCCGGGGAAGGGCAGCCAGCTGACGCTATCCTGCTGGCGATAGCGCCAGGCGAGAATGCCGGTTTCGGTGCTGCCGTAGATTTCATCCGGCCAGACGTTGAGCCAGGCGGCGGCCTGCGTCACCTCCTGCCACGACAGCATCCCGCCCGCCGAGAGGATCATCGTTACCGGCGGCGGCGTAAGCCGGTGGTCGAGGCGTTTTAAAAACGCCGGGCTGCTGATAAACGCATAGCGAAGTTCATGGTCCAGCGCCGCAAGCTGCTCGGCGTACCAGAGCATCGCCGCGTGCAGCGGCAGGCCGAGCGCCATCGGCAGGAAAATGCGGAAGGTCAGGCCGTACAGATGCTGCGGCACGACGGAGGCGACAACGCGACAGCCCGTCAGACGTCCGGCGAAACGCGCCGCCAGCAGCCCGGCTTCGCGATCCAGACAGGCGACGGGCTTTACGATGCGCTTTGGCTGGCCGGTGGAACCTGAGGTAAACAGCTCGACGCAGGCATCCTCGCTAACCGGCGGAAAGATGAAGGCGCCTTCGCCGATTGATTTTGAGGAACTCACCACCAGAAGCGGCCCTTGCCAGCCGAGCGTTTTGTCGCTCAGCACGCCGTCAAATAACCCCCGCTGTTCGTTAAGCAGGGAAACCCGGCAGTGTCCCGGCATCAGCGGCGTTTTGCCCGCGTACAGGGTGGCGAGCAGCGCGACGATGAACAGATAGCTGTTTTCAAAGCAGAGCGCCCAGCGCGCGCCCGGCTGCTGTTGCAAATGCGCCATGAGTTGGGCGACGTCGTGGCGTAAATGGCCCAGCGTCCAGGTATGGTCGTCCAGCCAGGCGATCGGCGTGTCTGCGGGACGCGGCGCGGTAAGCCATCCGGCAAGCGTCAGGGTATCTTTCATTGTGGATCTCGTTTTATCAGCTGACGGCGCACCAGCCACTCGCCCGCCATCAGCGCGCCCATCAGTAAATAAGCAATCATGCCGTTCCATGCGGTCCATAGCGCCATATCGCCCAGCAGCGCGGTAAACAGCGCGATGCCGCCGTTCAGAATGAAAAAGGCGCACCAGATCTGCGTCACCCGGTGGGTATAGCGCACCGCCGACGGCGGAAGCTCCGGTTCGCGCAGCCTGGCCAGCCGTTCGACGATCGGCATGGAGGTCCACAGCGAACCGCCGAACACCGTAAGCATCACCCCGTTCACCACCACCGGGTAAAAGAGCAACAGCTGATGGGTTTTCAGCAGCGAACTGGCGACGCACAGGGCGATACCGGCTACCGCCACCACCCGGGTGACGGTACGCAGCGGCCCTGCCTGCCCCCTGGTCTGGCGAAAGCGCAGAAAAAGCAGCAGCGCCATCAGCGGAAGCAACCACTGCAGGCTGTTATGCGCCAGCCCGAAGCCGATCAGGAACGGCCAGGCGAGCAACAACGCGCCGGTCAGCAGTTTGACGCCAGGCAGCGAGCGAGCGCCTGACATGGCGATTACGCTTCTTTCAGCAGTCGTTCTACCGCGTCGACCACATCCTGCACGGTGCGCACGGCTTTAAACTCTTCCGGCTTAATTTTCTTACCGGTTTTCTTTTGCACATGCACGATCATGTCAACGGCGTCGATGCTGTCCAGCTCCAGATCTTCATACAGGCGCGCCTCGGGGCTGATATCCTGCGGGTCGATTTCAAACAGCTTAACCAGCAGCGCGGTGACTTCGTCATAAATGGCTTGTTGTTCGGTCATAATGGCTCTCCTCAGGCACGTTGCGCGTGAATGAAAGACGCCAGCGTGGCGACAGAGAAGAAGTGCTGGCGCATCTCTTCACTTTCCGCTGAGAGCACCACGCCGTACTGATTTTTTACCGCCAGACCCAGCTCCAGGGCATCAATCGAGTCCAGCCCAAGCCCATCGCCGAACAGCGCCGCCTCGGTGTCGATGTCGTCTGGCGACAGTTCGTCCAGATTCAACGTGCTGATGATGAGATTTTTAATTTCGAGATAAAGCGCTTGCATCATTAAGTCCTGAGAGAGATAACGTACATGGTTGTAATTTCAACAAAAGATGCCGGTTTAGCCGCCTTGCCGCCAGCGCCGGTTCTGGTGAGTCTGCATCGTAAAAGTGGTTGATTTTCAGTCGCTCGCGCACCTCGACGGTGAACAGCGGTTTAACGGGTGGAACCTGATACCATTTGCTTTCTTTATCGAGCATCCGTTCGCTACAGTGGATAGTGACTACCCGTAAATCGCTGTGGCAGCGTACGGCGATATTGGCCGCGCCGCGCTGTAGCGTCATCGCTTCGCCGGGACGGGTGCGGGTGCCTTCGGGGAAGATCAGGATAGTGTCGCCCTGCGCCAGCCGCTGCTGGCTGGCGGGCAACAGCGCGTCCGCCTGGCTGTTAACCAGATAGTCGGCGGCGTGCACCACGCCGCTGAGGAACGGGTTCTTCAGCAGCGCGCTTTTTACCAGACAGTCCGTTTCCGGCATCACTGAGGCCAGCAGCACGTAGTCGATAAGCGTGGGGTGGTTAGCCACCACCAGGCAGCCGCGATCCTGGCGCAGAATCTCCACCCCCTCCATGCGATAGTCCAGCACGCCAAGCAGCCGCGTCACCGACAAAAACAGACGGAAGCTGGCGGCAATGCTGCGCCGGGCAAGGCGGCGACGGCGGACGGGGTCGCGCACACAAATGAGCAGAACGTTAAACCAGACGACGGAAAGCAGCAGCCCGCCGAGGCTGAACAGGGTAAAGCAGACGCCGGTCATGGCAATGCGCCATAGGCGGTTCAGGGCGCTAAAGAGGGCGTTCATGCGCGACTCCAGCGCCACTGCATCCGTTCGCCGGGGAGCATAAAGGCAACGCTGTCTTGTAAAAAGTGCTGTAAAAACAGCAGGCTTTGCGCAAGCGTCGTTTCCGCGCCCGCAGGTGCCGGCTGCGTCTGACAGCGCCAGTCGTCGCCGGCTTCGCACACCAGCGCGACCGCATACGGCCAGGTTGGCATACCGTCGGGCAGGTGCGGGTGATAAAACTCAGGAAGGAAACCGTCGAAGTCGACCATCAGCACGCGCTGATAGCCCGCCTGTAACAGACACATCACTTCACACAGCCCCTGCTGGAAGGTGTCGCGTCCTGCGGAAAGGGATGAGGAGACGATCGGTTTTTTCGCCGCGATGGTCAGATTGCCGACGGCGGAGTTGTGTACCGACAGGGCGAAATCGGTCGGCGAAAGCGCCTGTTCTGTCGCCAGCGCGTGCAGGATGCGATGGTTACGCTCCAGTTCGCCGTGACGGCTGGTATATAGCACCGCATCAATTTCATGACGGCGCAGCATGGCCAGGCCGCACTCCACGGCGAGCTTGCTGCCGGAACTAAGTCGGCGGGCGGTCATCATCGGCAGTTCGCTTAATTTGCCCTGCGCCGCCGCGGGATCGATGGCGTGCGGATGCCGTGACCACTGCCGCCACTGTGTCGAATCGCTAAGCCCTGGGGCCATCGCCTGCCAGTCGGTAATGTTTAAAGAGAATTTCATCAGCGCGCGTCCGCGGTAAACCGGTGATTCCTGTAGCGTCGTGACGCTACTTTGTTATATTTTCTTTTGACATATCAGTAAGGTATGCCCAACGCCTAAATTGTCGTGGCGTTCTTCTACCCGGAACCCTGCCGTTTCCAGATAGCCATAAAATTTCTCTGCGCTGTAGAACCGGCTGTTGCCGTTCGCCATGCAGGTAAAATAGAGTGAAGACGCATTCAGACTGAATGAGGCGGCTTCAAAGCGCTGCGCATCCCAGAACAGCTCCATTACGCACAGTCTCGCGCCGGGTTTCATCACGCGTGCGACATTGCTGAGTATGGCGACAATTTGTTCGGGCGAGAAGCAGTCGAGAAACTGGCTCATCCACCAGATATCGGCGTCTGTGGGTAAAGGCGCGTCGCCAAGCATATCCACCGCATGAAAGTCGATGCGATGAGATAATCCTGCATTCTCGATATTTTCACGGGCAAGTGCAATTTGTTGTGGCAAATCTAATAGCGTCACCGCGATATTTTCATCGTACCGGCAACAGCGTATCGCCCATTTTCCCGTATTGCCGCCTACATCGTACAGGGTTGCAGGACGGCTGGCGAATACCAGCGGTAATGCCGCGTCAAATGCGCCGTCGGAATAGTAATGATCGAAGGCGAACCAGCTTTCTCGCGCCGACGGCGGTAATTGCGACAACGCCGGATAAATGGTGGGCCAGTCGCCAAATACTTTTAAACCGGAGGGTTTTCCCTCTTTCAGCGCTTCTTCTAAAAAAAACAGCCCCTGATAACAGACGTCCTGGGTGAAATCCATATTCACGCGGGTCATGGCGTCATGCAAAAGGAAATGTCCGATTTTCGCCAGATAATAACGGCCCGCTTTCTGGGTGACGATGCGTCCGCTTAATCCCATATCCAGCAGTACGCTGGCGGCATATTCGTTAACGTGGCTGTGTTCAACGATCTCGGCAAGCGTCGCGCCCTTCTTCCGCTGATTGTCGAGATAGGCCAGTACGCCTGCGTTGCGCAGGCAGCGCGCGGTTTGAAAAAGCATCGGGGCGAAGGCGATACGTTGCGCTTCAGCGATCGCATCCAGTGCGCTGAGAGAGTCCTGTTCGTACATGGCGAGTATAACCCGTTAAAAAAGTAATAAAGAGGTTATCGGGCCAAAACGGCCCGATTTTAATTATTTTTCAGGCTTTACTGACCGGCGCCAGCTGACAGATTTAGCTGAATGTCTTTATCCAGATTACGTACCCAGCGGTTATAGTTTTTATGAATTTTGCCGCCGGAAGCCAGCAGGTTAAGACTGCTTTCGTATTGAATATCGTAGCGGGTCGCGCTGTAGGTAATACGGACTTCCGCCACGTGGTCGCGAGACTGCTGGCGCGCTCTGATTACGCCCGGACCCGCTTCGTTCATGATCCATTTGCGCTCAGCGCCCGCTTTCAGGATCGCATTTTTAACCTGATCCTGCGTGTGGCCCGCGCTCACGGTCGAGTGAACCTGATCGATTGGCGCAGTGCGCGCACAGCCCGCCAGCGCGCCGACAACGGCAAGCGCCGCAAACCATTTAATGTATTGTTTCATTAACTTTCCCTATAAAATATCTGGTTATTTTAACATTGTTAGTCTATGAGAATTGTTTTTCAGCACCATAATACCGCTTATTTCTTAAAGTGACTGTGACGAAATGCAGGGAAAATTCTGTTTTTAATGAAAGTGGCCGGACGGAGAATAATTCTTTTATGGAACAGGATATTAGTTAATTCTGATTAATTTAAGCGAAATTAATTGTGAGTATTAATTCGTATGAACATATTTACCACATAATATACATTATGCTGACAAAAAAATCGGCGCGTTTATTGATACAGTAAAGTAACAACATCGCGCCTGATAATAGTGTCCCGGCTAAGGACGTAAAATGCCATCGTTTGCCAGGGCTGGTTTACCCTGGCAAACGGCTTTTGGGTCGGCCAGGGCCAAGCAGTATCGCCAGTTTGCTGCCGCCCTTGGTGGTTTCCATCCAGATTTTACAGACGCTGGTCAGCGGGACGGAGAGCAACATCCCCACCGGGCCAAGCAGCCAGCCCCAGACCAGCAGCGAAAGGAACACCACCAGCGTCGACATGCCCAGGCGATGGCCCATCATGCGTGGTTCCACCATATTGCCCAGCACCATATGCACCACCAGGAACAGCGCGCCGACCAGCACGCACTCGTAGACGCCATTAAACAGCAGCGCCTGGATCATCGGCGGGACGGCGGAAATCACCGAACCAATGTTGGGCACGTAGTTCAGCAGGAACGCCAGCACCCCCCACATCAGGGCAAACTGGATATTCATCAGCTCCAGACCCAGCCAGATAATCACCCCGGTCCACAGGCTGAGCAGCGTCTTCAGCGCCAGATAGTGCGAAACCCCCTTCAGCGCCCGGTGCAGCCCGGCAATATGAATCTGCGGATTGTGCAGCGCAAAACGCATCTTGTAAGGCACGTGGCGGACTTCAAACAGCATAAAGACGACGGTCATCACCAGCAGCACTACGCTTGCCATCGCGCCGGAAAGTTCGGTCATCAGCGTGGTGGTGAAGGACATGATTTTTTCTGAATCCATCCGTTGCAGCATACGCTCCGGCGATATATGCAGATTAAGAAAGGGCATCATCTCCTGAAGATACATCAGCTTACGCGTCAGCTCCTTGTTGAATTTCGGCAGCATGGCGAGAAATTCGTTGAGCGACGCAGCAAGCACGCCAACCAGCGCGGTGAGGGCAAACAGCATCACCACCACCACGATAGCGATCGCCGCCGGGCGCTTTACGCCGCGGCGGATAAACCAGGTGACCAGCGGATTGAGTACGATGGCGAAAAAGAGCGCCAGCAGCAGCTGCACAATAATATCGGCGGCGGCGTGGATCCCGGCGAGGATCACCACCAGCGACGCCAGCTTAAGGAGAATGTGCATGCCCGTTTTGTCGGGCTGAGGGGTCGTCATTTATTATTCCTTCCTGAATATTTTTATTAAGTGTAGCGTCTGGCTTGCTACTGATATTCCTAATCTGCCTGCTGATTTTCATACCGTCGCATGGTAGAACTGAAACACTGTGGTAAAAACGTGGTGACTCCCCATGCCCGAACCCGTCGTTGAACCGGCGCTTAACGGATTGCGCCTGAATTTGCGCATTGTCTCTGTTGTGATGTTTAACTTCGCCAGCTACCTGACCATCGGCCTGCCGCTGGCGGTGCTTCCCGGCTATGTTCATGATGTGATGGGATTTAGCGCCTTCTGGGCGGGGCTGGTGATTAGCCTGCAATACTTCGCCACCTTGCTCAGTCGTCCCCACGCCGGACGCTACGCCGATTTACTGGGGCCGAAGACGATCGTGGTCTTTGGCCTGTACGGCTGCTTCCTGAGCGGCGCGAGCTATTTACTGGCGGCAAACGCAAGCTCCTGGCCGATTGCCAGCCTGCTGCTGCTGTGCCTGGGGCGCATTATTCTGGGCATCGGCCAGAGCTTCGCCGGAACGGGGTCAACGCTGTGGGGCGTCGGCGTCGTCGGCTCGCTGCATATCGGTCGGGTGATATCGTGGAACGGTATTGTCACCTACGGAGCGATGGCGATGGGCGCGCCGCTCGGGGTGCTGTTCTATCGCTGGGGCGGCTTACAGGGGCTGGCGCTGACGATCATGGGCGTCGCGCTGCTGGCGGTGCTGCTGGCGCTGCCGCGCCCGGCGGTGAAGGCGAACAAAGGTAAGCCGCTACCGTTTCGCGCGGTGCTTGGGCGGGTCTGGCTGTACGGCATGGCGCTGGCGTTGGCCTCCGCCGGGTTTGGCGTCATCGCCACATTTATCACCCTGTTTTACGACGCCAAAGGGTGGGACGGCGCGGCGCTTGCGCTGACCCTGTTCAGCTGCGCCTTTGTCGGTACGCGACTGCTGTTTCCCAACGGCATTAACCGGCTGGGCGGGCTGAACGTGGCGATGATCTGCTTTAGCGTCGAGATTATCGGCCTGCTGCTGGTGGGGGCGGCGGTAATGCCGTGGATGGCGAAACTCGGCGTGCTGCTGACGGGGATGGGCTTCTCGCTGGTATTCCCGGCGCTGGGCGTGGTGGCGGTGAAAGCGGTGCCGCAGCAGAATCAGGGGGCGGCGCTGGCGACCTATACGGTATTTATGGATCTGTCGCTCGGGGTAACGGGACCGCTGGCGGGCCTGCTGATGAGCGTGGCGGGCGTCCCGGTTATTTACCTTGCGGCGGCGGGACTGGTGGCGATTGCGTTACTGCTGACGTGGCGGTTAAAAAAACGGCCTCCGCAGACACCTGAGGAGGCCGCTTCATCAGCGCAGAACGTTACTGGATAACCAGCGTGTTGATGATGTTTTCCGCTGTGGTTTGCGCTTTCTGCTGATCGTCGGCAGGCAGCGTAATTTGCAGGGTCAGCAGCTGGTTATCCACCTTGCCCAGCAGGACGGAAGAGTACGCCGTCTGGCCTTTTGCCGAGATAATGCTGTCTAACTGTTGCAGGGTGTGGCCTTTTAGTTCGATAGATTTATTGGTCACCACCTGCAGCTGCGGGTCACGGGCGCGCTGCTGATCTTCCAGACGTTTTGCCAGCACCGCCAGATCTTCACTGGTGTTGTCGCCGACAATCACGATCACCGCTTTCTGACCGGTGGAATCAGAGTAAACGTGCATATTGTTCGCCTGGGTGCCCAGCTTGCCGCTCTGATCGGTCATATCCGCGGGCAGTGAGAAGCTGAGTTTACCGTCGAGCAGGGTAATCGGCTGACCGCTAGCCTGACTTTCTGCCGCTGCGCCGTCTGCCGGCGCTTTCGTATCGCTATTATCACAGGCCGCCAGCCCCATCACCAGCAGGCCAACCCCGACATATTTAACCAGATTGCGCATTGACTTCTTCCTTTCGATAAACGGCCATAACGGCTCATTCGTTCATCTTAACACAACTCAGAAAACGAGCCCTTAACTCGCCTGCATCGCCGGGAATTCAGATTTATCTGTCAGCCTTTTCAGCAACATATTCAGCAGCACGCCGTACATCGGCAGGAAGAAAACGATGCTGATAAGCACCTTAAAGCAGTAGTCGACGAGGGCGATTTCCATCCAGTGCTCAGCCATAAAGGCATCCGGGCTGCGCCAGAAGGCGATGAAGAAAAAGGCGAGGGTATCGCTGACGTTACCAAATAGCGTCGAAGCGGTCGGCGCCAGCCACCAGCGACGGCTCTGCCGCAGGCGGTTAAAGACGTGTACGTCGAGGATCTGCCCCAGCGCGTAGGCCATAAAGCTGGCGGCGGCGATACGGGCGACGAACAGGTTGAAGTGCGCCAGCGCGCCGAATCCCTGCCAGGAACCCATGTAAAACAGCGATGAGATAACATAGGAAACCAGCAGCGCCGGGATCATCACCGCGAAAATAATCCGTCGGGCCAGCGGCGCGCCAAAAATGCGCACGGTCAGATCGGTGGCGAGAAAGATAAACGGAAAGCTGAACGCGCCCCAAGTGGTGTGAAAACCAAAAACGGAGATGGGCAGCTGTACCAGATAGTTGCTGGAGGTGATCACCTGCAGATGAAAAAGCGAAAGCCAGAACAACGCTTTTACGCGCTGCGATTGAGTAAACGAAGCCATGTTGTACCTTTTTAGTTTTTGGGGTGAGGGAACCCAATACGTGCTTCACGCTATTTTACTTGCCATTTTGCCTTCGGGCGGTGCTGGCCTCAGCTAAACTGGCTGCGATAATAACGCGTCTTAAGCCTGGTAAGGCCGCGGCATGATACTGCTTTAGCCGGAGTTTGCAATGGTTGTTTTTCACGCAATCGTTAACCTGATTGGCTTAGCGCGCAACTGGGCGTAAACTACGACGGTTTGTCAGTAAATGAGACCACCATGAGCGATCTGTTTTCCTCTCCCGACCATACCCTTGACGCCCAGGGCCTGCGCTGCCCGGAACCGGTAATGATGGTGCGTAAAACCGTGCGCGGTATGCAGAGCGGCGAAACGCTGCTGATTGTCGCCGACGATCCGGCAACCACCCGTGATATTCCGGGCTTTTGTACCTTTATGGAGCATGAGCTGCTGGCGCAGGAAACCGACGCGCTGCCCTACCGCTATCTGCTGCGTAAAAGCTAAGAGTCTGTCCCATCAGGCTAAGTTATTTGCCATTTCGAACCCTGGCAGGGCTTAGACAAAATGCGTTAGGGTACTGAATGCCCTTCAGGACGCCCCGAAGGGTAAGCTTTGCGAATAATGCTCACGCACGCTATATACGCTCCGGCTCTTTCGCGCTCTCCGTATTCAAATGACCGCAGTAATCACGCTGTTAAGGACATTTATCCGGAGGTGCGACAGACTATACCTGCCCCGATAAAATTATTACCTTCTAAAATTTGAATTAATGTATTCATAGTACGCATTTCATTCTTTCAGATAACCCTGATAATCGACGTTAAATTGAAAGAATTTATTTTTTCGCTATGCAAATTCCTTTTGTCAGCGTAAGAATTAATTTCCAGGGTTATTGTTACCACTGTTGTATTACCTCAACATGTAATAAAGGGATGAAATGAGTGACATTGTTTACCTGACGATTGCAGGGGAACAACAGGGCGCTATTTCTGACAGTTGTGGAACCGCTGATTCAGTTGGGAACCGTCGACAAATCGGTCATGAGAACGAAATTTTTGTTTTTTCGCTCACGAATATTATTACCAGTACCGGTAATGGTTCGCAACAGCATGGGCTGAGTTTCAAAAAACTGATCGATAAAAGCACACCATTGTTGTCAAATGCGATTAATAATAACGAGCAGTTATATATGGAGTTTTATTTCTTCCGCATCAATCCATATGGAAGATGGGAGAAATATTACTATCTTCAACTGCGGGGCGTTTTCATAACCAGTATCCGTCAACTATTTTCGGCAGATGATTTAGATACGGAAACTATTGTTGTAAATTATGAATATATCCTCTGCAAACATCTTATTGCCAATACGGAGTTTGACTATCTGGCGCTTCCTGCTGACTATAACCGCCTGTTTATACCAGCCAAAAATGGAAAGGCCAACAATGCTTTAGCAACGTTGAATAGCAAGTCTGTCGGTAGACTTCTCGCTGCTGGCGGGATTTATAACGGGAATATCGAAGGCTTCGAAGAAACCGCGAAAAAGCTGGGGGGAGAAGCCCCTGATGGCTACAACCAGGTGATGGATAACCAGGGCCTACTGATTGCTGGTGCGTCGTTGATGGCTGGATCAATGATGGGGAGGATGAAGTTTCCGGCAATTGAAAAAATGCACTATTCTGGCGCAAAAGGTCCGGTATCAGGACGCACTTTTGACCCTGAATTAGCCGGGGGGCCAATAGAGTATCTGACCACTGAAGGTGCAATCATTGACAGTGCCGGTATCGCTACGGTAGAAAAACATATTTCTCGATTTGAACATGATCCTGCTAATGATGTAATGATTGCTCGTTTGAAGCGTATCTTAAAGGGTGAGATTACTGCAGAACAGGTTGATCTCAATTATTTCACTCATGAATGTCGGGAATTTCAGCGTTACTGTAATTTAGGATGGGAGGCTGGAGAGCCTAAGGGGCTCGAAGGCTATATTCTTTGGAATAATGCGCATGCAGCTACTCTTGCAGATTACAGAATTACAGATGCAGAATTATTCCATCCGGAGGCTTTAATAAATGATTTCAAAAATTGAGTTAGGCGTTCTTAAAGTTATGGCCCTGAAAGATGGGGACTGGAATTGGTATGTGTTGGATAGGGTGCTTTCGACCCGGAATATACCCGGATTCGGTTATGTTCCAACAGTCGTGAACCGTTTAGTGGAAGAGGGTTTTGTTGATGTCATAAATGATTATGAAAATTCCCGACAGACTTTTATCGTATCTGAAAAGGGGCATGAATTCCTTAAAAATCATATTATTGAAGAATAAAAATTGGTGATGTTTACATAGCGGGTGAAGTAACATAAGCATGTAAACATCACAGTTCTAAACCATCGTTTCAAAACTTCACAATTTTGTGAAGTGCTTCACCTCCGCTTTTCAGGGCGTAGTCTAGTTTTTAATAGTGCAAAACTAAAACACTGTTTTAACACTTACCTCACTGTCCTGGAGCTCACATAATGAAAACGACTCTCAAGCCGTTACTGGCCGCTCTGTGTCTGTTTGCTTTTACCTGCGTCGCCTCTGCTCAAACGATTAAAGCCGCCGATGTCCACCCTGAAGGCTATCCGAACGTGGTGGCGGTGCAGCAGATGGGCGAAAAATTAAAACAACAAACCAATGGCGAACTGGAAATAAAAGTCTTTCCGGGCGGCGTGCTGGGGGATGAAAAACAGATGATTGAACAGGCGCAGATGGGGGCGATCGACATGATTCGCGTCTCGATGGCGCCGGTGGCGGCCATCCTCCCCGATATCGAAGTCTTTACCCTGCCGTATGTTTTCCGCGATGAGGACCATATGCACAAGGTCATTGACGGCGATGTCGGCAAGAGCATCGGCGAGAAGCTGACCAATAACCCAAAATCGAAGCTGGTGTTTTTAGGCTGGATGGACTCCGGCACGCGTAACCTGATCACCAAAAAACCGGTGGTCAAGCCGGAAGATTTAAAAGGTATGAAGATTCGCGTGCAGGGCAGCCCGGTGGCGCTGGCAACCTTAAAAGATATGGGCGCCAACTCGGTGGCGATGGGGGTCAGCGAAGTGTATAGCGGTATGCAAACCGGTGTGATTGACGGCGCGGAGAACAACCCGCCGACCTATATCGCTCATAACTACATGCCGGTCGCCAAAAACTACACCCTCAGCGGCCACTTTATCACGCCGGAAATGCTGCTCTACTCGAAGGTGAAATGGGACAAGCTCAGCGCCGACCAGCAGCAAAAAATCCTCACTCTCGCCCGCGAAGCGCAGTTCGAACAGCGCAAGTTGTGGAATGCCTACAACCAGCAGGCGCTGGAAAAAATGAAGGCGGGCGGCGTGCAGTTCCATGACATCGACAGGGCGGTGTTTGTGAAAGCCACCGAGCCGGTGCGCGCGCAGTATGGCGAAAAGCATCAGGATCTGATGAAAGCCATCGCGGATGTGAAGTGATCCAGCCCCGTTGCGGAGGATGTATGTCCGAACTCTACCTGAAGTGGATGGATCGCCTGTACCTGCTGGCGATGGCGATTGCGGGGGCGTCGCTGCTGGTGATGACTATCGTCATTCCCATCGGTATCTTCTCGCGCTATGTGCTTAACCGCGGGGAGTCCTGGCCGGAACCGATCGCCATTATCTGTATGGTGACCTTTACCTTTATCGGCGCGGCGGTGGGCTACCGCGCCGGATCGCACATCGCGGTTAACATGCTCACCGACCGCCTGCCGCTGGTGCTGAAAACCGCCTGTGCGCGGGTGGTGGAGCTGCTGATGCTGCTGATTTCGCTGATCATCTTCTGGTACAGCTACCTGCTGTGCGTGGAGCTGTGGGAGCAGCCGGTGGCGGAATTCCCGATTATGACCTCGGGGGAAAGCTATCTGCCGCTGCCGATTGGCTCGGCGATTCTGATTTTATTTGTCCTCGAGCGCTTGTTCTTTGGCTCGCAGGAACACCGTCCGGTCGTGACGATCGGCAACCACGGGTAAGGGGTGAACAATGGACGCCTTTGTGTTGTTATTCACCCTCGCCATCCTGCTGGCGCTGGGAATGCCGGTGGCCTTCGCCGTCGGCTTGAGCGCCGTTGCGGGCGCGCTGTGGATCGATTTACCGCTGGAAGCGCTGATGATCCAAATCACCAGCGGGGTGAATAAATTTACCCTGCTGGCGATTCCATTCTTCATTCTCGCCGGAGCGATTATGGCGGAGGGGGGCATCGCCCGGCGGCTGGTCAACTTCGCCTATCTGTTCGTCGGCTTTATTCGCGGCGGGCTGTCGCTGGTGAATATCGTCGCCTCAACCTTTTTCGGTGCGATTTCCGGTTCATCGGTGGCGGATACCGCCTCCATCGGCAGCGTGATGATCCCGGAGATGGAGAAAAAGGGCTATCCGCGCGAGTACGCGGCGGCGGTGACCGCGAGCGGTTCGGTGCAGGCGATTCTGATCCCGCCGAGCCATAACTCGGTGATCTACTCGCTGGCGGCAGGCGGGACAGTCTCTATCGCCACGCTGTTTATCGCTGGCGTGCTGCCGGGGCTGCTGCTCGGGCTGTGTCTGATGGCGCTGTGTCTCTGTTTTGCGCGCAAGCGCGGCTATCCGAAGGGTGAGCGTATTCCGTTTCGCCAGGCGGTGAAAATCTTCATTGATGCGCTGTGGGGGCTGATGACGGTGGTGATCATTCTGGGCGGCATTCTGTCCGGCATTTTCACCGCTACCGAATCGGCGGCGGTGGCCTGTCTGTGGGCCTTTTTCGTCACCATGTTTATCTACCGCGACTACAAGTGGAACGAACTGCCGAAGCTGATGTGCCGGACGGTAAAAACGGTCACTATCGTGATGATTTTGATTGGCTTCGCGGCGGCGTTCGGCGCGGTGATGACCTATATGCAGCTGCCGATGCGCATTACCGAATTCTTCACGTCACTCTCCGATAACAAGTACGTCATCCTGATGTATCTCAACATTATGCTGCTGTTAATTGGCACGCTGATGGATATGGCGCCGATCATCCTGATCCTGACGCCGGTGCTGCTGCCGGTGACCAATGCGTTAGGTATCGATCCGGTGCATTTCGGCATGATCATGATGGTGAATCTGGGGATCGGGTTGATTACGCCGCCGGTGGGTTCGGTGCTGTTTGTCGCCAGCGCGGTGAGCAAGCAGAAGATTGAGACCGTCGTGCGGGCGATGCTGCCCTTCTACGGCCTGCTGCTGGTGGTGCTGGCGATGGTGACCTATATTCCGGCCATCTCGCTGTGGCTGCCGGGCATTCTGGGGATGCAGTAAGCGATGTTTTTGCCGGATGGCGGCAGCGCCTTATCCGGCCTGGAAGTTTTTATCGCTGGCGTTTTTTGCCGGATGGCGGCTGCGCCTTATCCTGCCTACAGGTTCTTACCGCTGGCGTTTTGCCGGATAGCGGCTGCCAATTCTTTCCACTTCGTAGGCCCGGTAAGCGTCAGCGCCACCGGGCATTTTTTACCGTCGACGCAACAGCCGCAGCGCGTTGGCCGTGACCAGCACCGTCGCGCCGGTATCCGCCAGCACCGCCAGCCACAGGCCGGTGATGCCGAGCAGCGTGGTGACGAGGAAGATCCCCTTCAGCCCCAGCGCGATAGCGATGTTCTGACGGATATTGGCGTGCGTCGCTCGCGCCAGCTTTATCATCTGCGCTAATCCCGTCAGGCGGTTATGGGTCAGCGCGGCGTCCGCCGTTTCCAGCGCCACGTCGGTGCCGCTGCCCATCGCAATGCCGATGGCGGCGGCTTTCATCGCCGGGGCGTCGTTAATGCCGTCGCCGACCATCGCCAGCGGCGACTGCTGATTCAGCGCGCTGACCGTCCGCACTTTATCTTCCGGCAGCAAGCCCGCGTTGAAATCCAGCCCCAGCTCTCCGGCGATGGCCGCCGCCGCGCGCGGGTTATCACCGGTCAGAATAACGCCGTTGACGCCCAGCGCCTTCAGCTCGCTGATGGCGGTGCGGGCATCGTCGCGCAGCGTATCCTGCAGGGCGATGATCCCGAGTACGGTATCGTTTCGCCATGCCAGCACTACCGTCTGCCCGGCGCTTTCGAGCTGAGCGATCTGCCTGGCAAACGCATCGGCTGGCAGCTTCCCGGCGGCGCAAATCAGCACGCGATCGCCGTTAACCCGCGCCTCAATGCCGGAGCCGACCAGCGCGCGCTGCGCCTCGGCGGCGGGGATCGTCAGACCCTGGCTTTGCGCTTCCCGCACGATGGCCTGCGCCAGCGGATGCGTTGACCCTTGCTCTACCGCTGCCGCCAGCGCCAGCAGATCCGCCTCGCTGACACCGTTAGCCGGGTGAATCGCCGTCACGCGCGGTTTACCCACGGTCAGCGTCCCGGTTTTATCAAAGGCTATCTGCGTGATGCGTCCCAGCTGCTCCAGCGCCGCGCCGCCTTTAATCAGCGCTCCGCGTCGCGCTGCCGCTGCCAGCCCGGAGGTAATCGCCGCCGGGGTGGAGATCACCAGCGCGCACGGGCAGCCAATCAGCAGCAGCGTCAGTCCCTTATAAATCCACTCCTGCCATGATGCGGCAAACAGCAGCGGCGGGACGAGCGTCACCAGCAGAGCGACGGCCATGATCGCCGGCGTATAGATACGGCTGAAACGGTCGATAAAGCGCTCAATAGGCGCGCGGCGCTCCTCTGCTTCTTCAATCAGCGTCAGGATACGGTCGATGGCGCTGGCCCCCGGTTCAGACAGTACTTCCAGGGTAACGAGACGGTCCACGCTGGTGGCCCCCGCCGGGACTTTTTCGCCGCTGGCTCGCTCAACCGGGATCGACTCGCCGGTCAGCGCGCTCTCGTCAAAGCTGGCGAAAGCGGAGATCAGTTTGCCGTCGGCGGGCAGGCGTCCTCCGGCGGCGACTTCAATCACATCGCCAGGCCGTAGCGCGCTGACGTCCACCTCTTCGCGCACCCCGTCGCGCAGGCGGGTGGCGACCTCCGGTTTCAGCGCCATCAGCGCGCTGACGCCTTTACGGGCGCGGCTGGCGGCCCAACCTTCCAGCCGTTCGCCAATCAGGAACAGCAGCAGGACCATCGCCGCTTCCGCGGTAGCGCCGATGAACAGCGCGCCGATGGCGGCGACGCTCATCAGCGTTTCAATGGCAAACCAGCTCCCGGACTTCATCAGGCGCAATGCCTGGCGGGCGATAGGGTACAGCCCGACCAGGGTGGTGGCGATAAACGCCAGTTGCCCTAGCGGATGGTTGAACTGCTCCAGCCCCCAACCGATCGCCATCATCACCATCAACGTCAGCAGCGGCAGGTTCTCTTTGAGGCGCGATTCGGGCGCGGCGGCTTTCGCCTGCTCATCCTGCAGACGATAGCCTGCGTTTTGCACCGCACGCTCAATTTGCTGACGCAGGTCGCCGTCGCTGTCGACCACCAGCTTGCCGGTAGCAAACAGCACCTGCACCTGATTCACGCCGCGTATCTGGCGCACTGCGTTTTCAACCTTACGGGCGCAGGCGGCGCAGTCCATTCCGGCCACTTGCCAGCTGTAACGGGCGCCTTTTACCGTTTCAGGGACGGTTTCCGGCGCGGCGCAGGCGCCGTCGCAGCAGCACTCATCGGCCTTTTGCGGCGCGGGGGCCAGTCTGAAGGATGAAAATTGTGGGGCTTTTTTGCCATCAGTATCGGGTGTCGACATGGCATCCTCCGGTTGATGATAATTTTCTCATTAACCGGAGGATACACTCTGGAGTCGACTCCAGAGTCAAGCACTATCAGAGATAAAGCGAGCGGACAATCAGGAAGTGACCGGCGAAGTAGCAGGCGGCGGCTATGGCGTTATCGGCGCGGAAGCGGCGACGGTAGTGGCTGCCCAGCCAGACAATGTTGCCAATGAACAGCAGCGACGCCCCCATAAACGCCGACAGCGCGGGCGCGGTGGGGCGGAAGAACCACAGTTCGCCGGCCAGCCAGACCATCACCAGCGTCATGGCGATGAACGTGCATACCGGCCAGCGCAGCTCCTCAAGGCGCGACCAGATTACCGCTACCAGCAGCGCGCCCAGCGCCAACAGCACCAGCGGCAACGGCCAGAAGAAAGAGAGCGTCATCTGGCTGGCGAAATAGATGGTGTACAGCAGATGCGAAAGGAAAAACGCGCCAATCGCGTACAGCAGACGCTGACGCGGCAACAGCGTCAGGGCATCGCCCAGCAGCGAAGCGCACAGACCGGCCAGCACCAGATAGCTGACGGCGTCGAACATCGGCGCTTGCCAGGCCAGAAGCAGCAGGAGAAGAAGCGTGACGGGTTTAAAGACCCAGCGTTGCCAGGCGGGTCCACGGTACGAGGCATCCACAAACAGCCATGCGGAAAGGCAGACAGCGATAAACGACCAAAGCATCTTAGTTCCTTGAATTCGTTATTTTTTCGTAAGCGGTATGCTTACGGTCTTACCTTTCAGTTTAGAGGCGGGTAAGGGCGGATGACAACACCATTACGCACGGGGTATGCTGATTTCCGCATTTTCTGATGGGTTAAGGGTATGAGTAAGCCACCGCTCTTTTTTATTATTATCATTGCGTTAATCGTCGTTGCCGCCTCGTTTCGCTTTGTGCAGCAGCGGCGGGAAAAAGCGGATAACGATGCCGCGCCCCTGCAACAGGCGCAGATGGTGGTCGCCAGTAAGCGGGAAAAACCGATTAACGATCGCCGCTCGCGCCAGCAGCAGGTGACGCCCGCAGGCACCAGTATGCGTTACGAAGCGAGTTTTAAACCGCTGCGCGGCGGGATGGAGAAGACGTTCCGCCTCGACGCGCGCCAGTACCACGCGCTGACGGTGGGCGACGAAGGGACGCTGAGCTTTAAGGGCACGCGGTTTGTCGGGTTTGACGTCCGGTCGGATTAAGGCGTAAGCCGTCAGCAAACGTTATTTTTTGACGTTAAGCTTTTTCTGCCACACCAGCAGCTCAAACACGCCGAACAGAAAAATGCGCACTTTTTCCCCGCGGGTCATCTGCGGGCCCTCTTTCGGCAGCGTGGCTTTCAATAGCGCCAGCTGCAAGCCGTGCATCAGCGCCATAAAGATCAGCGCGACGTTAACAAAAATATTGAGCGGGTGCGGGAAGGGCTGTACCAGGTTCCATAATAAAAAGGCCCAGACACAGAGCATCAGTAAACGTCCAACGTTAATCAGCATGGGTTTCTCCTTACGCTTCACGTTGATATAAACGGTACGCGACCTGTCCGGCGACCTTTTCGCGATACAACGACCAGTTTTTCGGCACGGAGGGCAGACCGTTTTCCACTTCGCTTTCCACGTAAATCCAGGCCTCATCCGCCAGCCAGCCGTGTTTTTCCAGCAGGCTTAAGGTCTCTTCCAGCAGACCTTTGCGAAACGGCGGGTCGACAAACGCCACGCTGTGCGGCGTGCCGGATTGCGCCAGAAAGGTCAGGGTATTGGTATTCACCACCTGCGCATTGGCAGCTTTCAGCGTCGCTAAATTCTTCTGTAACTGCTGCGCGACGGCGCGATCCATTTCCAGCAGCGTGGCAGAGGCCGCATAACGTGACAGCGCTTCCAGACCCAGCGCGCCGCTGCCGGCGAAGCAGTCCAGACAACGGGCGTCGACCATCACCGGCGCCAGCCAGTTAAACAGCGTCTCACGCACGCGGTCGGTGGTGGGACGCAGGCCGGGGCTGTCCGGTACAGGAAGTTTACGGCCACGCCATTGCCCGCCAATAATGCGGATTTGGCCGCTGCCAGAGTGATTTGGTTTTTTCATTTCTGCTGCTCAAACTGCCTGTTGCATGTTATTCCAGGCGGTGATGTGAATTAAGTTAAGTGATAGACTATTTCATCATTTTTTTAGCTTCCATGTATATAGGCCGCGAGGGGTGTAATCGCAGATGGCAAAACAGAAAAAACGTGGCTTCTTTTCCTGGCTGGGCTTTGGTGAAAAAGAGCAGCAGGAACAAAAACCCGAAGAACAGCAGCTTGAAGAAGAACAACGCCCGGCAGAAACGTCGGTTGACACGGCGGCTGACGTAGAAGCAGAAGCGCCCGCGCACAGCAAAGAAGAGACAGAAACCTTTGCTCAGGACGTGGTTGAAGTCACAGAACAGATCCAGGAGAGCGAAAAGCCGCAGCCGGTAGAGCCTGAGCCGGTAGCGGTAGTCGAGCCTGAACAGGTGGTTGCGCCGCAGGTCGCCGTCGAGCGCGAAGTGCTGCCGCTGCCGGAAGAGGTGAAAGCGGAAGAGACGTCGCCGGAAGAGTGGCAGGCGGAAGCGGAAACCGTCGAAATTGTTAACGCGGTGGAAGAAGAGGCGCAGAACGTACCGCCACTGTCCGACGAAGAGCTGGAAGCGCAGGCGCTGGCGGCGGAAGCCGCGGAAGAAGCGGTGCTGGTGGTGCCGGTAGCGGAAGAGGAGACGCCGGTCGACGAGATCGCCCAGGAGCAGGAAAAACCGACCAAAGAGGGTTTATTTGCCCGGCTGAAACGTAGCCTGCTGAAAACAAAAGAGAATCTCGGTTCCGGATTTATCAGCCTGTTCCGCGGTAAAAAAATCGATGATGATCTGTTCGAAGAGCTGGAAGAGCAACTGCTGATTGCCGACGTGGGCGTGGAAACGACGCGCAAAATTATCGCCAATCTGACCGAAGGCGCCAGCCGCAAGCAGCTACGTGATGCCGAAGCGCTGTACGGCCTGCTGAAAGATGAGATGAGCGAGATTCTGGCGAAGGTTGATGAGCCGCTGAACGTAGACGGCAAAACACCGTTTGTGATTTTGATGGTGGGCGTCAACGGCGTGGGTAAAACCACCACTATCGGCAAGCTGGCGCGTCAGTTCGAGCAGCAGGGCAAATCGGTGATGCTGGCGGCGGGCGATACCTTCCGCGCCGCGGCGGTGGAGCAGCTTCAGGTCTGGGGCCAGCGTAATAATATTCCGGTGATTGCCCAGCATACCGGCGCGGACTCCGCATCCGTCATCTTTGACGCTATTCAGGCGGCGAAGGCGCGTAACATCGATGTGCTGATTGCTGACACCGCGGGTCGTCTGCAAAACAAATCGCACCTGATGGAAGAGCTGAAAAAAATCGTGCGCGTTATGAAGAAACTGGATGAGGATGCGCCGCATGAGGTTATGCTGACAATTGACGCCAGCACCGGGCAGAATGCGGTAAGCCAGGCCAGACTGTTCCATGAGGCGGTTGGTCTGACGGGGATTACCCTGACCAAGCTGGACGGCACGGCGAAAGGCGGCGTGATCTTCTCGGTGGCCGATCAGTTTGGCATTCCTATCCGCTATATTGGCGTCGGCGAACGTATCGAAGATTTGCGTCCGTTTAAGGCGGACGATTTTATAGAGGCACTTTTTGCCCGAGAGGATTAACAATGATTCGCTTTGAACATGTCAGCAAGGCCTATCTCGGTGGGAGACAAGCGCTGCAGGGCGTCACGTTCCATATGCAGCCGGGCGAGATGGCGTTTCTGACCGGCCACTCAGGCGCGGGGAAAAGTACCCTGCTGAAGCTTATCTGTGGGATTGAGCGGCCGAGCGCCGGGAAAATTATCTTCAGCGGGCACGACATTACCCGATTGAAGAATCGCGAAGTGCCGTTTCTGCGTCGGCAGATCGGCATGATTTTCCAGGATCACCATCTGCTGATGGACCGCACCGTCTACGACAACGTGGCGATCCCGCTGATTATCGCGGGCGCCAGCGGTGACGACATTCGCCGCCGGGTGTCGGCGGCGCTGGATAAGGTCGGGCTGCTGGACAAAGCGAAAAACTTTCCTATTCAACTCTCCGGCGGTGAACAGCAGCGCGTGGGCATCGCCCGGGCGGTGGTAAATAAACCGGCGGTCCTGCTGGCGGATGAACCGACCGGTAACCTGGACGACGCGCTGTCGGAAGGGATCCTGCGTCTGTTTGAAGAATTTAACCGCGTGGGCGTCACCGTACTGATGGCGACGCACGACATCGGGCTGATTTCCCGCCGTTCTTATCGCCAGCTGGTGCTGAGCGATGGACACCTGCATGGAGGCGTGGCCTATGAATAAGCGCGATGCAATGAATCATATCCGGCAGTTTGGCGGGCGACTGGATCGCCTGCGTCGCTCTGGCGGTTCGTCAGGCGACGGCGGCCGCAACGCGCCGAAACGGGCGAAGCCGTCGCCAAAGCCCAACTCGCGGAAAACTAACGTTTTTAACGAGCAGGTGCGTTATGCCTTCCAGGGGGCGTTGCAGGATCTGAAAAGCAAACCGCTGGCGACCTTTTTAACGGTGATGGTTATTGCCATCTCCCTGACGCTGCCAAGCGTTTGCTACATGGTGTACAAGAACGTTAACCAGGCGGCGACGCAGTACTATCCCTCTCCGCAAATCACCGTTTATCTGCAAAAAACGCTGGATGACGATGCGGCGGCAGGGGTAGTGGCGCAGCTTCAGGCCGAGCAGGGCGTGGACAAAGTGAATTACCTGTCGCGTGAAGACGCTCTGGGTGAATTCCGCAACTGGTCCGGTTTCGGCGGCGCGCTGGATATGCTGGAGGAGAACCCGCTGCCGGCGGTGGCGGTGGTGGTGCCGAAGATCGACTTCCAGGGGACCGAGGCGCTCAATACCCTGCGCGATCGCATTACGCAGATTAACGGCATTGACGAAGTGCGGATGGACGACAGCTGGTTTGCCCGGCTGGCGGCGCTGACCGGGCTGGTGGGCCGCGTGTCGGCGATGATTGGCGTGCTGATGGTGGCGGCGGTGTTCCTGGTGATCGGCAACAGCGTGCGCCTGAGCATCTTTGCCCGTCGCGATACCATTAACGTGCAAAAGCTGATTGGCGCGACGGATGGCTTTATCCTGCGTCCGTTCCTCTACGGCGGCGCGCTGCTAGGTTTTTCCGGCGCGTTTCTGTCGTTGATTTTGTCTGAAATTCTGGTAATGCGGCTGTCGTCGGCGGTGACCGACGTGGCGCAGGTGTTCGGAACGAAGTTTGAACTCAATGGTTTATCGTTTGATGAGTGCCTGCTGTTGCTGCTGGTCTGCTCGATGATCGGCTGGGTGGCGGCGTGGTTGGCCACGGTGCAACATTTACGTCACTTTACTCCCGATTAATAAAATCGTGGTATAATCTTTCCCTGCAATGGATTTCCGTTCGCAGGGAAAGAGCCTCCGTTGTCTCTTCCCTCGCTTTTCATCTTCATGTCACATTTTGTGCGCAAATTATACACAACGTTGCATGGAACTTGTGGATAAAATCACTGTCTGATAAAAGAGTGAATGATATTCTCGTTGCTCATTAACGCTGGCATGCTTGTTGCTGATATATCTTTCGCCGTCGTGCCGGACGATAAAAATTGAGAGGATTTGAATGACCAAAGAAATGCAAAATTTAGCTTTAGCCCCTGTTGGTAACCTGGAGTCTTACATCCGGGCTGCGAACGCGTGGCCGATGTTGTCGGCTGACGAAGAGCGGGCGCTGGCTGAAAGGCTGCATTACCAGGGCGATCTGGAAGCAGCTAAGACGCTGATCCTGTCTCACCTGCGCTTTGTTGTTCATATTGCTCGTAACTACGCGGGCTATGGCCTGCCGCAGGCGGATTTGATTCAGGAAGGCAACATCGGCCTGATGAAAGCCGTGCGCCGCTTCAACCCGGAAGTGGGCGTGCGCCTGGTCTCCTTCGCCGTGCACTGGATCAAAGCTGAGATCCACGAATACGTACTGCGTAACTGGCGTATCGTGAAGGTCGCGACCACCAAAGCGCAGCGTAAGCTGTTCTTTAACCTGCGTAAAACCAAGCAGCGTCTGGGCTGGTTTAATCAGGATGAAGTGGAAATGGTGGCCCGCGAGCTGGGTGTTTCCAGCAAAGACGTGCGTGAGATGGAATCCCGTATGGCGGCGCAGGACATGACCTTTGACATGTCCCCGGACGACGAGTCCGATAGCCAGCCGATGGCGCCGGTACTGTATCTGCAGGATAAAACCTCTAACTTTGCCGATGGCATTGAAGAGGACAACTGGGAAGATCAGGCCGCCAGTAAGCTGACTCATGCGATGGAAGGCCTTGACGAGCGTAGCCAGGCGATCATCCGCGCCCGCTGGCTGGACGAAGACAACAAGTCCACCCTGCAGGAACTGGCCGACCGCTATGGCGTCTCCGCCGAGCGGGTTCGCCAGCTTGAAAAGAACGCGATGAAAAAACTGCGCGCCGCTATCGAAGCATAACGCCGCAAGCGCTTACGAAAACGCCCCGACATCCGTTGGGGCGTTTTGCTTTACGCGATGCAGCAATGTAGGCCGGATAAGGCGCTTGCGCCGCCATCCGGCAAAATCAGGCATTGATCAGAACCTGCGGACAATGCTGACGCAGGCACGCCAGCAGCGTGGCGAAAGCCGGCGTCATCTGTTCCTCGGTCAGACAGGCAAACCCCATCAATAATCCTTTCTTACGTTGCGCGGTCAGGTAATAGCGCGACAGCGGACGCACCAGAATATTTTGCGCGTTGGCGCTGGCCGCGACGGCGACGTCATCCACCTCATCCGGCAGGTTGAGAATCAAATGCAGCCCGGCGTTATCGCTGAAATCCGACAGCTCCTGCGGCCCGCAGTGACGTTCAATCAGCTCCGTCAGAAAGGCGCGACGGCGGCTGTACAGCAGACGCATACGGCGGATATGCGCGGAATAGTGACCGCCGTTAATAAACTCTGCCAGCGCCATCTGAATCAGTGAATGTCCGCCGCGATACAGCTCAGCGTGGGCGCTTTTCAGTTTGCTCGCCAGCGGACGGGGCAGCACCAGATAGCCCAGCCGCAGCCCCGGATAGAGCGTCTTGCTGAAGGTGCCGATATAGACCACCGGCGCATCGGCCACCAGACCCTGCAATGCCGGGATCGGTTGCCCGGAAAAGCGAAACTCGCTGTCATAATCATCTTCCACAATCCAGCTACCGTACTGTCTGACGAGCGCCAGCAGCCGCTGTCGCCGCTCAAGGCTCATTACCGCGCCCAGCGGATATTGGTGTGAAGGCGTAACGAAGATCAGGCGCGGCGCTTCCTGCGCGTTTTCAGGCGGCACAAGGCCGTTGGCATCAACGGGCACGGGCGTTATCCGCACATCGTTCATCGCCAGCACATGGCGAATACCCCAGTATGACGGTTCCTCCACCCATGCCATATCGCCGTTATCGGCGAGCATTCGCGTCACCAGATCGATCGCCTGATGAATCCCCTCGGTAATAAGGATTTGATCTGCCTGACAGCGCACGCCGCGCGCCACCCGCAGGTAATCGATTAGCGCATGTTGCAGCTCCGGCGTCCCGCCATTGCAGCTGTAGCTCAGTTTTTCCGGCTTCGGTCGGCGGCCGATCCGCGCCTGTAACTTGCTGAAAAGTAAATGCGGAAAGGCATTAACGTCGGGAACGCCGGGAATAAACGCCCCCCACTGGCGCGGGCTGGCGCTGACGTGATCGAGTAAAAAACGACCGCGCCGCGAAACCGGAAAAGCCTGCTCAATCTCGATACTGTTTTCTGCGCCCCCTGCCGCCGTTAAGAAGGTGTCAGGGGCCGTTTGCGCGACGAATGTTCCGCTTCCCCGCCGGGAAACCACATATCCTTCCGCCTGTAGTTGTTCATAAGTTGTTAATATTGTGTTTCTTGAAATTCCAAGCTCGCCTGCGAGATCGCGCGACGCTGGCAGGCGGCTGTGCGGCGGTAATGAGCCGTCGAGAATTGACCGCCGAAGCGCGTTGTACAGCCGTTTATGCAGGAATTCATCCTGTTCCTGCTGGAGCCTGACCAGCAGGAGATCGCCCACAAGTGCCCGCAATTGGATCCCTCAGATATTCATAATTGGTACTCGATTATAGGGCCAGTACCTGTGTAAATAAACGACATTGTTTCGAATTTGTTGCAATAAAGTGACATCCATAACAGGAGATCCGAGGGTGAAAAGTTCAGAACTGAATCAGCGTCGTCAGCAGGCGACTCCCCGTGGTGTAGGTGTGATGTGCGACTACTTTGTGGAGAAAGCCGAGAACGCCACGCTGTGGGATGTGGAAGGTAATGAAGTGATCGATTTTGCCGCCGGGATCGCGGTGCTGAATACCGGCCATCGCCATCCGAAGATTGTGGCCGCGGTAGAACAACAGCTGCAGGCGTTTACCCACACTGCGTACCAGATTGTTCCATACGAGAGCTACGTTTCGCTGGCGGAGCGCATCAACGCCATCGCGCCGATTGACGGTCCGGCAAAAACCGCCTTCTTCACCACCGGTGCGGAAGCGGTAGAAAACGCGGTGAAGATCGCCCGCGCCAGCACCGGCCGTCCCGGTTTAATCACCTTCGGCGGCGGCTTTCATGGCCGTACCTTTATGACGATGGCGCTGACCGGCAAAGTGGCGCCTTACAAAATAGGCTTTGGCCCGTTCCCTGGTTCGGTTTACCACGCCGTATACCCGAACGCGGCCCACGGCGTGACCGTTGAGGAGGCGCTCAACAGCCTGGAACGCATCTTCAAAGCCGATATCGCCGCCGATCAGGTAGCAGCGATTGTGCTGGAGCCGATTCAGGGCGAGGGCGGTTTTAACGTCGCACCTGCCGCCTTTATGCAGGCGCTGCGCAAGATTTGCGATACCCACGGCATTCTGCTGATCGCCGATGAAGTACAGACCGGCTTCGCCCGCACCGGGAAAGTCTTCGCAATGCAGCATTACGACGTGAAGCCTGACCTGATGACGATGGCGAAAAGCCTGGCGGGCGGCTTCCCGCTCTCCGGCGTGGTCGGGCGGGCGGAGGTCATGGATGCCCCTGCGCCGGGTGGTCTGGGCGGCACCTACGCCGGTAATCCGCTGGCGGTTGCCGCCGCGCATGCGGTGCTGGATATCATCGAAGAAGAACAGCTGTGCCAGCGGGCGAACCAGCTGGGCGAACACCTGAAAGAAGTGCTGAATCAGGCGCGCGAACACTGCCCGGCGATTGCTGACGTCCGCGGGCTGGGATCGATGGTGGCGGTGGAATTTAACGATCCGCAAACCGGGAAACCGTCCGCTGACTTTACCCGCCAGATCCAGCGTAAAGCGCAGGAAAACGGTCTGCTGCTGTTGAGCTGCGGCGTGTATGGCAACGTTATTCGTTTCCTCTACCCGTTAACGATCCCGGATGCGCAGTTCAGCAAAGCGCTGGATATTCTGACCCGCGTGCTGCGGGGCTGACGCGCCCGATCCGGACAGGTAGATAGTGGCAGGGAAGCCTCTACGACAATAAGTTGTTCCCGTTCAGCGTGAGTGGTTGATCACCCTGATATCACCTTTTTTCCGGCGGCGTTTGTCGCCGGAATAAAACGGAAAATATTATGTCTGAAAACTCCACCTTTTCTCCGGCGCTGACGCGTCGGGAGCGTACCGCTGTACCCGCTAAATCGCTGAGCTTTGTTGAAGGCGTATCGATGATCGTCGGCACCAACATCGGCGCGGGCGTGTTATCCATCGCTTACGCCTCCAGCAAAGCGGGCTTCCTGCCGCTGTTGTTCTGGCTGATGCTGGTTGGCAGCCTGACCACCATCACCATGCTGTATGTCGCGGAATCGACCCTGCGCACCCGTAAGCATTTGCAGCTAAGCGGCCTGTCACGCCGCTACGTCGGGCGGTTTGGCGCGCTGATTGCCTATATGACCGGTAGCGGCAAGCTGCTGCATTCACTGTTGGGGATTTCGCCAGCGCTCGGTAGCGCGCTGTTTTTTATCCCGGCGGCCGGCGTGCTTTATCTCGGCCTGAAGGCCATCGGACGCGGTGAAAAATTTATCAGTATCGGGATGGTGGTAATGATCGCCGTGCTGATTGTCGCCACCATGCTGAAAGAGACGACCCAGTTAAGCTACCTGCTTGACGGTAACGGGCTGTATATGGTGCCGGTATTCAACGTGGTGGCATTTTGCTTTTCGGCGCAATATATCGTCCCGGAAATGGCGCGCGGCTTTGCCGACAAGCCGGAAAAACTGCCGAAGGCGATTATGGTCGGGATGGGGATCACCTTCAGCCTGCTGGCGCTGGTGCCGATGTCGGTTATCGTCCTCAACGGGCTGGATAACATTACCGACGTGGCGACCATCTCCTGGGGGCAGGCGCTGGGCGAGTGGGCATTCTTTTCCGCGAACATATTTGCGCTGTGCGCCATGCTGACCTCGTACTGGGGGCTGGGCGGCAGCTTTCTGACCAATATTTTCGATCAGTTCCGCCTGGGCGATGATTCGCAGCTGTTGAAACGTTTTCTGGTACTGCTGATAGTGACGGTGCCGCCGTTTATCCTTGCCTACAGCGGCATGGTGTCGTTTGTTAATGCGCTCTATTTCGCCGGAGTATTCAGTGGGGTGATCCTGTCGATTATGCCCATCCTGATGCTGAAAGGCGCGCGTCAGCGTGGCGATCTGACCCCTGGCTGGACCTGCCCGGCTTTCATCACCCATCCTGCTATTCAGGGATTTATTGTATTGCTTTACCTGTGCAGCGCCGTTTATGCCATCGCTTCTGCGCTGGGTTACCTGCCGGCTGGCTGGTAATCCGTTGTTTTACTCCCCCGCGCCTTGCGTAAGGGCGCGGTTTTTTTTGTCACTAATCTGTTACATCAGCCTTAATTTTGTCTTTTCAAACCCTGGTAAATAACGGTATGTTTAGCATAGTGTGCTGCAAAAGCGCGGAATGCAGCCGTCGGAATAGCTATCATATGCTTTTCTGATTCTATATAACAGAATAATGCGCTGACAAACAACATCATAACAAATGCAATGACCACGATAATGGGGAGCTTCAGGATGAATATGAAGGGTAAAGCGTTACTGGCAGGATGTATCGCCTTAATAATGAGCAGCCAGGCGCTGGCAGAAGATATTAAAGTCGCCGTTGTCGGCGCGATGTCCGGCCCGGTGGCGCAGTACGGCGACCAGGAGTTTACCGGCGCGGAGCAGGCGATCGCCGATATTAACGCCAAAGGCGGCATCAAGGGTAATAAGCTGGTGGCGGTAAAATATGACGACGCCTGCGATCCGAAACAGGCGGTGGCGGTAGCGAACAAAGTAATCAACGACGGCATTAAATACGTTATCGGCCACCTTTGCTCTTCATCCACCCAGCCTGCGTCTGATATTTATGAAGATGAAGGCATCCTGATGATCACTCCGGCAGCCACCGCGCCGGAGCTGACCGCGCGTGGCTACCAGCTGGTGCTGCGCACTACCGGTCTGGACTCTGACCAGGGGCCGACCGCGGCGAAATACATTCTGGAAAAAGTGAAGCCGCAGCGCATCGCTATCGTTCATGACAAACAGCAGTACGGTGAAGGTCTGGCGCGCGCGGTGCAGGATGGGCTGAAAAAAGGCAACGCCAATGTGGTGTTCTTTGACGGGATTACCGCTGGCGAGAAAGACTTCTCCACGCTGGTGGCGCGCCTGAAGAAAGAAAATATCGACTTCGTTTATTACGGCGGCTATCACCCGGAAATGGGGCAGATTCTGCGCCAGGCCCGCGCCGCGGGTCTGAAAACCCAGTTTATGGGGCCGGAAGGGGTGGCGAACGTCTCGCTGTCTAACATCGCCGGTGACTCCGCCGAAGGTCTGCTGGTGACCAAGCCGAAGAACTACGATCAGGTTCCGGCGAACAAACCGATCGTGGATGCGATTAAGGCCAAAAAACAGGATCCAAGCGGCGCGTTCGTCTGGACCACCTACGCAGCATTGCAGTCATTGCAGGCGGGGCTGAACCAGTCGGACGATCCGGCTGAAATCGCCAAGTACCTGAAAGCTAATTCCGTCGAAACGGTCATGGGTCCGCTCTCCTGGGATGAGAAGGGTGACCTGAAAGGCTTCGAGTTCGGCGTGTTCAACTGGCATGCTAACGGTACGGCGACCGACGCCAAATAAGGTGCGCCATGCCGGATGACGCTCGCGCTTATCCGGCTTACGCATTTCAGAAATGCAGGCCGGGTAAGGCGAAGCCGCCACCCGGCTTTTTTAACGCTTCTCCCAGCCGTCCTGTTGGGCGGTAAAACCTGACGCCTGCATAAACGCCGCCATTACGCCGCGATCTTCCACGCCAACATCGGCCATCCACCAGCAGGCGACGCTGGGGTTATCGCGCATCACCTCTGCCAGAAGATACTGTCCCACGCCCCGACGCCGCGTGACCTCGCGTACCCGCAGTGAATCCAGCGCGCCCTGAGTACCGCTCAGCGTGACGCGTACCGCGCCTAACAGACGCTCGTTAAAACGCGCGGCGTAGATCCGGTGCGTTTCATCTACGCTTAAAGAGGCGGCAGAATACTCCGGCCAGATTTTGCCCAGATCGATCCGATCCTGATCGCTGAAATGTTCTAAACGAATGATGGTCAGCTTCATCGACAGCATGTCCAAATCACAAAACAGGCAGCCAGTGTACCGAAAAATTTAACCTGGATGCTTTCACTTTTTTCATTCATTCAACAGCTGATTAATTTTTTGACAGACATAACCTTAGTTCGAAACGTCAATGAATGGTACTCGGGCAGGATAATACCCTGGAATGCAGCATTTTATTCCGCTCTTTATGCCGTTATTTTATGCTGAAAAATGCGCTTTTTTTTGTTTATCTATGGCGAAAAGCAGAATATTATCTGTTCTTAATAGACTGAAAAATAGAGCTTTTGATCTGTTTTTGGTGAAAATGCTGCGCTAAACCATTAATCAGGCTGGTAAAAAACCAGCGCAGCGCAAAAAAAGTACAGACTTCTTGTTAAACATAAAAATACAAAATAAATACACTACATCACATGTGGGGATTCAGTATGAAACGGAACGCGAAAACGATCGTCGCAGGCGTCATTGCATTAGCGATGTCGCAGGCGGCACTGGCTGAAGAGATTAAAGTTGCCGTGGTGGGCGCGATGTCCGGGCCGGTCGCTCAGTGGGGCGATATGGAGTTTAACGGCGCGCGTCAGGCCATTAAAGACATCAATGCCAAAGGAGGCATTAAGGGCGACATGCTGGTAGGCGTGGAATATGACGACGCCTGCGATCCGAAACAGGCCGTTGCGGTGGCCAACAAAATCGTCAACGACGGTATTCAGTATGTTATCGGTCATCTGTGTTCCTCTTCCACTCAGCCTGCATCAGATATCTATGAAGATGAAGGCATCCTGATGATCTCCCCCGGGGCGACTAACCCGGAGCTGACGGCGCGCGGCTATGAGCACATCATGCGCACCGCCGGACTGGACTCCTCTCAGGGGCCAACCGCCGCCAGATACATTCTGGAGAAAGTGAAGCCGCAGCGCATCGCCATCATCCACGACAAACAGCAATACGGCGAGGGGCTGGCGCGTTCGGTGCAGGACGGCCTGAAGGCGGGCAACGCCAGTATCGTCTTCTTTGACGGCATTACCGCCGGCGAGAAAGACTTTTCCGCGCTCATCGCCCGTCTGCAAAAAGAGAATATCGACTTCGTTTATTACGGCGGCTACTACCCGGAAATGGGGCAGATGCTGCGTCAGGCGCGCTCGGTTGGCCTGAAAACCCAGTTTATGGGGCCGGAAGGGGTAGGTAACGCTTCGCTGTCGAACATCGCTGGCGCTGCCGCGAAAGGGATGCTGGTCACCATGCCGAAACGCTATGACCAGGATCCGGCGAACAAAGCAATTGTCGATGCCCTGAAAGCCGACAAAAAAGATCCGAGCGGTCCTTATGTGTGGATCACCTATGCGGCGGTGCAGTCGCTGGCCACCGCGATGGATCGTTCCGGCAGTAAAGAACCGCTGGATCTGGTGAAGGATTTAAAAGCGAACGGCGCCGACACCGTGATTGGGCCGCTGAAATGGGATGAAAAAGGCGATCTGAAGGGATTTGAATTTGGCGTCTTTCAGTGGCATGCCGACGGTTCTTCAACCGTGGCGAAGTAATTTCTGAAGACAAATTATCCCACCGCCCGCGTAAAACGGGTGGGTTGAGAAAGGTTACCTTATGTCCGAGCAGTTCCTCTATTTCCTGCAGCAGATGTTTAACGGCGTCACGCTGGGAAGCACCTACGCGCTGATCGCCATCGGTTACACCATGGTGTACGGCATTATCGGCATGATCAACTTCGCCCACGGCGAGGTTTACATGATCGGCAGCTATGTCTCTTTTATGATCATCGCCGCGCTGATGATGATGGGTATCGATACCAGCTGGCTGCTGGTGGCGGCCGGATTCGTCGGGGCGATTGTCATCGCCAGCGCCTACGGCTGGAGTATCGAACGGGTGGCCTACCGGCCAGTGCGTAACTCCAAGCGTCTGATCGCGCTGATTTCGGCGATCGGGATGTCCATCTTCCTGCAAAACTACGTCAGCCTGACCGAAGGCTCGCGTGACGTGGCGCTGCCCAGCCTGTTTAACGGCCAGTGGGTCGTCGGGGCGAGCGAAAACTTCTCCGCCAGCATTACCACCATGCAGCTGGTTATCTGGGTGGTGACCTTTATCGCGATGCTCGCCCTGACGCTGTTCATCCGCTACTCGCGCATGGGCCGCGCCTGCCGCGCCTGCGCGGAGGATCTGAAAATGGCGAGCCTGCTGGGTATTAACACCGACCGCGTGATTGCGCTGACCTTTGTGATCGGCGCGGCGATGGCGGCGGTGGCGGGCGTACTGCTCGGCCAGTTCTACGGCGTAATTAACCCGTACATCGGCTTTATGGCCGGGATGAAGGCCTTTACCGCGGCGGTGCTCGGCGGTATCGGCAGCATTCCGGGGGCGATGATCGGCGGCCTGATTCTCGGCGTCGCCGAAGCGCTTTCTTCTGCTTATCTCAGTACTGAATACAAAGATGTGGTGTCGTTTGCGCTGCTGATTCTGGTGCTGCTGGTGATGCCGACCGGGATTCTGGGTCGTCCGGAGGTAGAGAAAGTATGAAACCGATGCATTTTGCTATGGCGCTGTTCTCTGCCGCCATGTTCTTCGTGCTGGCGGGCGTTTTTATGGGCGTTCAGCTGGAGCTGGACGGCACGAAGCTGGTGGTGGATCGCGCCGCCGACATCCGCTGGCAGTGGATATTTATCGGCACCGCGGTGGTCTTTTTCTTCCAGCTTCTGCGCCCGGCGTTCCAGAAAGGGCTGAAAAGCGTTTCCGGGCCGAAGTTTATTCTGCCGGCCATTGACGGCTCGACCGTTAAGCAGAAGCTGTTTCTGATCGCCCTGCTGGTGGTGGCCGTCGCGTGGCCGTTTATGGTGACGCGCGGTACGGTGGATATCGCCACCCTGACCATGATTTACATCATTCTTGGCCTGGGGCTGAACGTGGTGGTCGGCTTGTCCGGCCTGCTGGTGCTGGGCTACGGCGGTTTTTACGCCATCGGCGCCTACACCTTCGCGCTGCTGAATCACTATTACGGCCTCGGCTTCTGGACTTGCCTGCCGCTGGCGGGGCTGGCGGCGGCGGCCGCAGGTTTCCTGCTCGGCTTCCCGGTACTGCGTCTGCGCGGCGATTATCTGGCCATTGTCACCTTAGGCTTTGGCGAGATCGTTCGCATTCTGCTGCTGAACAATACTGAAGTGACCGGCGGTCCGAACGGCATCAGCCAGATCCCGAAACCGACCCTGTTTGGCCTTGAGTTCAGCCGCACCGCCCGCGAAGGCGGCTGGGACACCTTCAGCAACTTCTTCGGTATCAAATATGATCCGTCCGATCGGGTGATTTTCCTCTACCTGGTGGCGCTACTGCTGGTAGTGCTGAGCCTGTTCGTCATTAACCGGCTGCTGCGGATGCCGCTGGGCCGCGCGTGGGAAGCGCTGCGCGAAGATGAGATCGCCTGCCGTTCGCTGGGCCTGAGCCCGACGCGCATCAAGCTGACCGCCTTTACCATCAGCGCCGCGTTCGCCGGTTTCGCCGGTACGCTGTTCGCCGCGCGCCAGGGCTTTGTCAGCCCGGAATCGTTCACCTTCGCCGAATCGGCGTTTGTGCTGGCTATTGTCGTGTTGGGTGGCATGGGCTCGCAGTTCGCGGTAATACTGGCGGCGATTCTGCTGGTGGTGTCGCGCGAACTGATGCGTGACTTCAATGAATACAGCATGTTGATGCTGGGTGGTTTGATGGTGCTGATGATGATCTGGCGTCCTGAAGGCTTGCTGCCGATGACCCGTCCACAGCTGAAGCTGAAGCGCAAACAGGCGGAAGGAGAGCAGGCATGAGTCAGCCATTATTATCGGTTAACGGCCTGATGATGCGCTTCGGCGGTCTGCTGGCGGTGAACAACGTTGAGCTGGAGCTGCGCCCGCAGGAGATTGTCTCCCTGATTGGGCCGAACGGCGCCGGGAAAACCACGGTCTTTAACTGCCTTACCGGGTTTTATAAGCCGACCGGCGGCACCATCAGGCTACGCGATCAGCATCTGGAAGGGCTGCCGGGCCAGCAAATCGCCCGGATGGGCGTGGTGCGTACCTTCCAGCACGTGCGTCTGTTCCGCGAAATGACGGTGATCGAAAACCTGCTGGTCGCGCAGCATCATCAGCTGAAAACCGGCGTCTTTTCCGGCCTGCTGAAAACCCCGGCCTTCCGTCGGGCGCAGAGCGAAGCGCTGGATCGCGCCGCCACTTGGCTTGAGCGTATCGGCCTGCTGGAGCACGCCAACCGTCAGGCCAGCAACCTGGCCTACGGCGACCAGCGTCGTCTGGAGATCGCCCGCTGCATGGTGACCCAGCCGGAGATCCTGATGCTCGATGAACCGGCGGCGGGCCTTAACCCGAAAGAGACCAAAGAGCTGGATGAACTGATCGCCGAGCTGCGTAACCATCACAACACCACCATTCTGCTGATTGAGCACGATATGAAGCTGGTGATGGGCATTTCCGACCGTATTTACGTGGTTAACCAGGGGACGCCGCTGGCGAACGGCACGCCGGAGCAGATTCGTAATAACCCGGACGTGATCCGCGCATATCTTGGTGAGGCATAAGATGGAAAAAGTCATGTTGTCGTTTGACAAAGTCAGTGCCCACTACGGCAAAATCCAGGCGCTGCACGAGGTAAGCCTGCATATCAATCAGGGGGAAATCGTGACCCTGATCGGCGCTAACGGGGCGGGGAAAACTACGCTGCTCGGCACGCTGTGCGGCGATCCGCGTGCCTCCAGCGGGCGGATTGTATTTGATGATAAAGACATTACCGACTGGCAAACCGCCGGAATCATGCGGGAAGCGGTGGCGATTGTTCCGGAAGGGCGGCGCGTCTTCTCCCGTATGACGGTGGAAGAGAACCTGGCGATGGGCGGCTTTTTCGCCGAGCGTGACCAGTTTCAGGAGCGCATCAGGTGGGTGTACGAGCTCTTCCCGCGCCTGCACGAGCGTCGCATTCAGCGGGCGGGCACCATGTCCGGCGGCGAACAGCAGATGCTGGCGATAGGCCGCGCGCTGATGAGTCAGCCCCGGTTGCTGCTGCTGGATGAGCCGTCGCTGGGCCTTGCGCCGATCATTATCCAGCAGATCTTCGACACCATCGAACAGCTGCGCGAGCAGGGAATGACTATCTTCCTCGTCGAGCAAAACGCCAATCAGGCGCTGAAGCTCGCCGACCGCGGCTACGTGCTGGAGAACGGCCACGTGGTGCTGTCCGATACCGGCGACGCGTTGCTGGCGAATGAAGCGGTACGGAGTGCGTACCTCGGCGGCTGAGTCGCCTGTATTGCCCGGTGACGCGACGCTGACCGGGCCTACGGGATCGCCCAGGCCGGGTAAGGCGACGCCGCCACCCGGCTTTTTTGTTTTCTGTACGCTTTAGTTGTACAATTTACTTGTACTTAAAAGGGGGCGATATGCGTACAATGAACTATAGCGAAGCCCGCCAGAATCTTGCTTCCGCACTGGATTCTGCGGCTACCGGAACGCCAGTTACCATCACGCGTCGTGGGCATAAGCCCGCCGTCATCATCAGCGCCGAAGAGTTTGAACGCTATCAGGCAGCAAAACTGGATGCGGAATTTGAGGCGATTATGGCGGTTCATGGAAATGAAATAAGGGAACTGGCTGATAAATGAGTGTGCAATTTATCTCAGCGGAAGAGATAGTCCGGTTTCATGACAAACTGCTGAGCGTCACGCCCGGCGTAGCGGGAATGCCGGATCCCGGGCGAGCGGAAGCTCTTTTGTATCGTGTCCTGAATAAGTATGAATACGAAGGCGTCACGGATGTCTGGCTCCTTGCGGCCATGCATCTGTTGGCTATCTCCCGTGGTCATATTTTCAACGACGGCAATAAACGCACAGCCCTGTTCATCACCCTGCTTTTTCTCAAACGCAACGGCATTACGCTGAAGGCCAATCCGGATTTTGTGGCGATGACGGTCGAGGCTGCTGCGGGTCGCTTATCCCTCGAAGAGATTGCTGAGCTTTTACGCCGCTAGTGTAATGCTGGTGGCGCTACGCTTACCGGGCCTACGGGAATCGCCCTAGCCGGGTAAGGCGACGCCGCCGCCCGACTTTTTTCACATCCACCCCTTCACACAACCATCATCCCTCTGACCTTTTGCTGTCATTTATCTGTAAACAAATAGTTATTTTTCTGTCATTCGCGCGTGGCATGTTAACCCGCGAACATAAAACGCGTGATATCGCGCATCCGGCACAATAAGAGAGATGACAATGACATTGTTACGACACACAGTTCTGGGTCTGGCAGTGGGGCTGGCTTTTGCAATGAAGGCAATGGCTGTCACCACGATTCCGTTCTGGCACTCAATGGAAGGGGAGCTGGGAAAAGAGGTCGATTCTCTGGCGCAGCGCTTTAACGCCGCCAGTCCGGATTACAAAATTGTGCCGGTGTACAAAGGCAACTACGAGCAGAGCCTGAGCGCGGGTATCGCGGCGTTTCGTACCGGCAACGCCCCGGCGATTTTGCAGGTGTATGAAGTGGGTACGGCGACCATGATGGCCTCGAAGGCGATTAAGCCGGTCTATGAAGTGTTCAGCGATGCGGGTATCAACTTTGACGAGTCGCAGTTTGTGCCGACCGTCTCCGGCTATTACACCGACGCCAAATCCGGTCATCTGCTGTCCCAGCCGTTTAACAGCTCCACGCCGGTGCTCTACTACAACAAAGACGCCTTCAAAAAAGCCGGTTTAGACCCGGAACAACCGCCGAAAACCTGGCAGGAGCTGGCGGATTACACCGCTAAGCTGAAGGCGGCGGGGATAAAATGCGGCTACGCCAGCGGCTGGCAGGGCTGGATTCAGATTGAAAATTTCAGCGCCTGGCACGGGCTGCCGGTGGCGAGCAAAAACAACGGCTTCGACGGCACTGATGCGGTGCTGGAGTTCAACAAGCCGGAGCAGGTAAAACACATTGCGCTGTTGCAGACGCTGAATAAGAAGGGCGATTTCAGCTACTTCGGGCGTAAAGACGAGTCCACCGAGAAGTTCTATAACGGCGACTGTGCTATTACCACCGCCTCTTCCGGTTCGCTGGCGGACATACGCCACTACGCCAGATTTAACTATGGCGTCGGGATGATGCCCTACGATGCGGATGTGAAGGGCGCGCCGCAGAACGCCATTATTGGCGGCGCGAGCCTGTGGGTCATGCAGGGTAAAGACAAAGAAACATACACCGGCGTGGCGAAGTTTCTCGCCTTCCTGGCGAAGCCGGAAAACGCCGCCGAGTGGCATCAGAAAACCGGCTATCTGCCGATCACCAAAGCCGCTTACGATTTGACGCGTGAGCAGGGCTTCTATGACAAAAATCCCGGCGCGGATATTGCCACGCGGCAGATGCTGAACAAGCCGCCGCTGCCGTTCACCAAAGGGCTGCGCCTGGGCAATATGCCGCAGATCCGCACCGTAGTGGACGAAGAGCTGGAAAGCGTATGGACCGGTAAGAAAACCCCTCAGCAGGCGCTGGATGCTGCCGTCGAGCGCGGTAATCAGCTGCTGCGCCGCTTTGTACAGTCAACCAAATCGTAATGTGAAATGCCGGGTGGCGGCTTCGCCTTACCCGGCCTACGCGGACCTGTAGGTCGGATAAGCGTAGCGCCATCCGGCGCTGTTCAGGAACCCAATCGCAATGTCATCTTCCCGTCCGGTGTTCCGCTCGCGCTGGCTGCCTTACCTGCTGGTCGCGCCGCAGCTGGTTATCACCGTTATTTTCTTTATCTGGCCTGCGGGCGAGGCGCTGTGGTATTCGCTGCAAAGCGTCGATCCGTTTGGGCTCTCCAGCCAGTTCGTCGGGCTGGAGAACTTCGTCGCGCTGTTCCATGACGACTACTACCTTGATTCCTTCTGGACGACGATCAAATTCAGCACGCTGGTGACTTTCAGCGGCCTGCTGGCGTCGCTCTTTTTCGCCGCGCTGGTGGACTACGTGGTGCGCGGCAGTCGGTTATATCAGACGCTGATGCTGCTGCCCTATGCCGTTGCGCCCGCCGTCGCCGCCGTGCTGTGGATTTTCCTGTTTAACCCCGGTCGCGGGCTGATCACCCATTTTCTGGCCGGGTTCGGCTATGACTGGAACCATGCGCAGAACAGCGGACAGGCGCTGTTTCTGGTGGTGTTTGCCTCGGTCTGGAAGCAGATTAGTTACAACTTCTTATTCTTCTTTGCCGCCTTACAGTCAATTCCCCGTTCGCTGGTGGAAGCCGCCGCCATCGACGGCGCGGGGCCGGTGCGTCGCTTCTTTCGCCTTTCGCTGCCGCTGATTGCCCCGGTGAGCTTTTTCCTGCTGGTGGTCAACCTGGTATACGCCTTCTTCGACACCTTCCCGGTGATCGACGCCGCCACTGCCGGCGGTCCCGTGCAGGCGACCACCACGCTGATTTATAAGATCTATCGTGAAGGGTTCGCCGGGCTGGATCTCGCCGCCTCCGCCGCACAGTCGGTGGTGCTGATATTCCTTGTCATCCTCCTCACGATAGTGCAGTTCCGCTATGTGGAAAGAAAGGTGAGTTACCAATGATTGAGAACCGTCGCGGGCTGACGCTGTTCAGCCATACCATACTGATTCTGGGGATCGCGGTGATTTTGTTTCCGCTGTACGTGGCGTTTGTCGCGGCGACGCTGGATAACCGGGCGGTATTCGACACGCCGATGACGCTGCTCCCTGGTAGTCATCTGCTTGAAAACATGAAAAACATCTGGCTCAACGGCGTGGGCGTCAACAGTGCGCCGTTCTGGCGGATGATGCTCAACAGCTTCATCATGGCGTTCAGCATTACGGTGGGCAAAATCACCGTTTCGATGCTCTCCGCCTTCGCCATCGTCTGGTTCCGCTTTCCGCTGCGAAATCTGTTCTTCTGGATGATCTTTATCACCCTGATGCTGCCGGTCGAGGTGCGGATTTTCCCGACGGTAGAGGTGATTGCAAACCTGAAGATGCTCGACAGTTACGCAGGCTTAACCCTGCCGCTGATGGCCTCGGCCACGGCGACCTTTCTGTTCCGCCAGTTCTTTATGACCCTGCCGGATGAATTGATTGAAGCCGCGCGCATTGATGGCGCGTCGCCGATGCGTTTTTTTCGCGATATCGTGCTGCCGCTGTCGAAAACCAACCTCGCAGCGCTGTTCGTTATCACTTTTATTTACGGCTGGAACCAGTACCTGTGGCCGCTGCTGATTATCACCGACGTGAACCTCGGCACTACCGTGGCGGGCATCAAAGGGATGATCGCCACCGGCGAAGGCACCACGCTGTGGAATCAGGTGATGGCGGCGATGCTGCTCACCCTTATCCCCCCGGTCGTTATCGTTTTAGCCATGCAGCGCGCGTTCGTGCGTGGTTTAGTGGACAGTGAGAAATAAAATGGCAGGTTTAAAACTTCAGGCAGTAACCAAAAGCTGGGACGGCAAAACCCAGATTATTCAGCCGCTGACGCTCGACGTAGCGGACGGCGAATTTATCGTGATGGTCGGTCCCTCCGGCTGCGGCAAATCCACGCTGCTGCGGATGGTGGCCGGGCTGGAGCGCGTCACCTCCGGCGATATCTGGATAGATCGCCAGCGCGTCACTGAAATGGAGCCCAGGGACAGAGGTATCGCGATGGTGTTTCAGAACTACGCGCTCTATCCGCATATGAGCGTCGAAGAGAACATGGCGTGGGGGCTGAAAATCCGCGGCATGGGCAGGGCGCATATTGCGCAGCGGGTTAAAGAGGCGGCGCGTATCCTTGAGCTGGACGGCCTGTTGCAGCGTCGTCCGCGCGAGCTTTCCGGCGGCCAGCGCCAGCGCGTGGCGATGGGGCGCGCCATCGTGCGCGATCCGGCGGTATTCCTTTTCGACGAGCCGCTCTCCAACCTCGACGCTAAACTGCGCGTGCAGATGCGGCTGGAGCTTCAGCATCTGCACCGGCGGCTGAAAACCACTTCGCTGTACGTTACCCACGATCAGGTGGAGGCAATGACCCTTGCCCGGCGGGTAATGGTGATGAACAAGGGTGTCGCCGAGCAGATCGGCACGCCGGTTGAGGTCTATGAAAAGCCCGCCAGCCGCTTTGTGGCGAGCTTTATCGGCAGTCCGGCGATGAATCTGCTGGCAGGGCGCATCGATTCTACGGGTAGCCATTTTGTTCTGGAAAACGGCATGGCGCTGCCGTGCAATGGCGATTATCGCGGCTACGCCGGACGCAAAATGACGCTCGGTATCCGTCCGGAGCATATTGCGCTAAGCTCGCAGGCGGAAGGCGGCGTGCCTGTGACGGTGGATACCCTGGAGATACTGGGGGCTGATAACCTCGCACACGGACGCTGGGGCGAGCAAAAGCTGGTGGTTCGCCTCGCGCATCAGCAGCGCCCGGCGGCAGGCAGTACGCTGTGGCTGCATCTGCCGCAACATCATTTGCACCTTTTTGATGGTGAAACAGGACAACGTGTATGAATAACTGGCCGTATCCTCACATCGTCGCCCATCGCGGCGGCGGCAGACTGGCGCCGGAAAACACCCTTGCGGCAATCGACGTTGGCGCCCGCTGCGGCCACAGGATGATCGAGTTTGACGCTAAGCTGTCGAAAAACGGCGAAATATTTCTCCTGCATGACGATAACCTTGAGCGCACCAGCAACGGCTGGGGCGTAGCGGGCGCTCTCAACTGGCAGGCGTTACAGCATGTCGATGCGGGTAGCTGGTACAGCGGCGAGTTTAAAGGCGAACCGCTGCCGCTGTTGTCGCAAGTAGCGGCGCGTTGCCGCCAGTACGGGATGATGGCCAATATCGAAATCAAACCGACCACCGGCGTCGGGCCGCTGACCGGCAAGACGATCGCGCTTGTCGCAGAGTATCTGTGGCAGGGCATGACCGCGCCGCTGCTCTCATCCTTTGATATTGACGCGCTGGAAGCGGCCCAGGCCGCCGCGCCGCAGCTGCCGCGCGGCTTACTGATGGATGCGTGGCGCGACGACTGGCAGGCGCTGACGTTCCGCTTAGGCTGCGTGTCGATTCATCTTAATCACAAACTGCTTGATGAAGCGCGCGTGCGGATGCTGAAAGAAGCCGGACTGCGTATCCTGGTTTACACCGTCAACCAACCCCGGCGCGCCGCTGAGCTGCTGCGCTGGGGCGTGGACTGTATCTGTACCGATGCGATCGACCTGATTGGCCCGGATTTTAGTTCTGCCGGTTAAGCATATCGCCGTTCTGCCGCTGGGGCAGCATCTTCCCGCCGCTGCTCTGGCCGGTACCGCCGTTCAGCATACCGCCGCCGCTGTTGGGCAGCGTCTGCTCATGCAGCTGGCCCTGCTGGATACGCTGCTGGTTATTGTTCATTTGCGTTTGCAGATGCTGCTGCTGTAGCTGGGTCTGGGTTCTGAGCTGCTGATTGAGCATCCCTTTTTGCTGGATCTGCTGCGACTGCATTTGCGTTTGCATTCGCTGCTGGCTGGGGATCTGATATCCCGGCTGGTTCGGGTTGTTCATGGTGTTAAACGGCTGAGCGAAACAGGCAAACGGCAGAAGTACTGTCAACATGAAGAGTCGTTTCATCATCGTTCCTCCTGTGTGAGCTATCTCATAAGTTTACTCCTTTCCTGGCAAAACGAGGATTATTTCAGAGTTATGCACCAGGCTTAGAAGGGCGTTTAGCCCCCTATTTCTGGAGAATAACGATGATGAAACCGACGTTTTTGCGCCGGGTAGCCATTGCTGCTCTGCTCTCAGGAAGCTGTTTTAGTGTTATTGCCGCGCCGCCACCGCCGCCGCCAGTCTCATATGGCGTGGAGGAAGATGTATTTCATCCCGTTCGCGCGAAGCAGGGCATGGTGGCCTCTGTGGATGCAATGGCGACGCAGGTGGGCGTGGATATTCTCAGACAGGGCGGTAATGCCGTCGATGCCGCCGTCGCCGTGGGCTACGCGCTGGCGGTGACCCATCCGCAGGCGGGGAACCTGGGCGGCGGCGGCTTTATGCTGCTGCGTACCAAAGAGGGCAACACCACCGCCATCGATTTTCGCGAAATGGCGCCCGCTAACGCTACGCGCGATATGTTCCTTGACGATCAGGGGAATCCCGACAGTAAAAAATCGCTGACTTCGCATCTGGCTTCCGGTACGCCGGGCACGGTGGCGGGCTTTTCGCTGGCGCTGGAAAAATACGGCACGATGCCGCTAAATAAAGTGGTGCGCCCGGCGATCAAACTGGCGGAAGAGGGCTTTGTGGTTAACGATGCGCTGGCGGACGATCTGAAAAACTATGGCAGTGAAGTCATTCCCCATCATGAAAACAGCAAAGCGATCTTCTGGAAAGAGGGGGAGCCGCTGAAGAAGGGCGACAGGCTGGTGCAGAAAAACCTGGCGAAAAGCCTGGAGCTGATTGCCGAAAACGGTCCGGACGCGTTCTATAAAGGGGCGATTGCCGGGCAGATTGCTCAGGAGATGCAGAAAAACGGCGGGCTTATCAGCAAAGAGGATTTAGCCAGCTACCAGGCGGTGGAGCGCACGCCGATTAGCGGCGATTATCGCGGCTATCAGGTCTTCTCCATGCCGCCGCCTTCATCCGGTGGAATACATATTGTGCAGATCCTCAATATCCTCGAAAACTTCGATATGAAGAAATATGGCTTTGGCAGCGCGGACGCCATGCAGATCATGGCGGAAGCAGAAAAATATGCCTACGCCGACCGCTCGGAATACCTGGGCGATCCGGATTTTGTCAAAGTGCCGTGGCAGGCGCTGACCGACAAAGCCTACGCCAAATCGATTGCCGGGCAGATTGACCTTAACAAGGCGAAGCCATCGAGCCAGATCAAACCCGGTAAGCTGGAGCCTTATGAGAGTAACCAGACCACCCACTTCTCGGTGGTGGATAAAGACGGCAATGCGGTGGCGGTGACTTACACCCTGAACACCACCTTCGGCACCGGCATCGTGGCGGGCAACACCGGCATACTGCTCAATAATGAGATGGATGATTTCTCCGCGAAACCGGGCGTGCCGAACGTTTACGGGCTGGTGGGCGGCGATGCCAACGCCGTCGGGCCGAAGAAGCGCCCGCTGTCGTCGATGTCGCCGACCATCGTGGTCAAAGATGGTAAAACCTGGCTGGTGACCGGCAGTCCGGGCGGCAGCCGCATCATCACGACTGTGCTACAGATGATAGTGAACAGCATTGATTATGGGATGAACGTCGCAGAAGCCACTAACGCGCCGCGCTTCCATCATCAGTGGCTACCGGATGAGCTGCGGGTAGAGAAAGGCTTTAGCCCGGATACGCTCAAACTGCTGGAGCAAAGGGGGCAAAAAGTCGCGCTGAAAGAGGCGATGGGCAGCACCCAGAGCATCATGGTCGGGCCGGACGGCGAACTGTACGGGGCATCTGACCCACGTTCCGTGGATGATTTAACGGCGGGGTATTAATCTGAGGCCGGGGGGCAGCTACGCCTTACCCGGCCAGGGTTTTGCTTTTTTGTTCGGGTAAGATCGCACTTCACCTGAAGAAGGGAAATTCTTAAATTATTAAGAGCCATCCCTGTCTTGATCGATGTCTGATTCATCGGTGATAGTGTCTTTTTTACGCTCCAGTCCAACATATTCTACAACTCCCTCTCCTGAATAGATATTCATTCTTATTCTGAGGATATCAATGGTATCTTTTGCTTTTTGTTTAGGGATGTATAAAACAAAAATACGGTCATCGCCATCAATAATTACTCCTGATGTTAATTCTGCAAATATTTCATCAGTCAATATATAATCTTTTAATATATTCCGACTGATTTCTTTTGCTTTTTGTTCTAAAACATTTAAAGGTGTTTTTTTCATTTCACGGTCTCCAGTCAGAGCTAATTAAATCACCGTCAGGTGAAAAGTTAAATCTGCGGCCGTAAGGATCTATTATGGCACTTTTTTTGTTCAAACCATGCTCCTTAAAAATACTCAAGATAGCTCTGTCACCGGTAGACGATCTTAACGTCCCATCTGGATGAACATGGCTGGACCATCGCCAACCTTTAACTGCAAGTTCTTCAGCTTCAATCGCACCTATTGGAACGCCAGTTGCATCGCCACGAATTATTAATCTTCTGCCTCCTGTTGTAAACATTGCAAATTCGTCACCTGTAGCGGCACTGAGTGCCCCTAAATCATTTTGCCCAAATCTTTTAGTTACAATTGTTCTTGAGCCAGCGTCAGGTAATTGTGTCAGAATTTTCTTTTGTGCAATGCTTAACGTTTCCACGCCAGCAGCTATAGCACGATAATTTTGATTGGTTGTGGCAATAATGTCGGTATGTTTAAATCGCTCAATTTTTTCCACTTCGCGTAATAATCCTGGCCGCCTGAGCCCGAAGGCTGAGGCAATGGATGCCAGGGCGATGATGGATCCCTTTGTCCGCTTATTTAAAATCTGATCGTAACCTGCTGGCGCATTCCCACCCAGTTTCTCTGCTGTATCTCTGAATCCCTCTACATTTCCGTTGTAAATGCCGCCCGCGGCTAGCAACCTTCCGACTCCTTTAGTGTTCAGCGTTTGAAAACCACTATCCTGCCGGGGAACAAACAAGTGGTTATAATTTGTCGGCAGGGCCAGGAAGCTGTATTCTGTGTTAGCAATGAGATGTTTGCAAAGGATGTATTCATAACTAACTGTAATGGTTTCTGTATCAATATTATTTTCACTGAACAGATAGTGAATTCCTGATAAGAATGCACCACGTAACTGTATATAATAATACTTCTCCCGGTGGCCATAATGGTTGGTACGATAGAAATAAAACTCGAGGTACAGTTGTTCGTTGTTATTAATAGCACGTGCAAACAGCGGCGTACTTTTATCAACCTGTTTACAGAATCTTAGGCCATGCAGTTGGCAACCGTGACCGGTACTGGTTGTGCTATTAGAGAGTGAAAATGCGAGTATCTCATCCTCATGACCACTTTGCCAGTGATTCCCCACGGAAGCACTCGTTCCGCATCCGTTAGAAATAGTACCTTGCTGCTCTCCTGAAATCGTCAGGTAGACTATATCACTCATTCCATTAATTTCCCTCTATTACAAAATAGTGCTCATTATCTGCTTCTTTATTTACGCTTAATAGACGTGTTTTAATATGGAGGAAATAAAATCTTTCACTTTTAGGCGTAATTGTGAGGATTATCTGATGTGGCGATATTCAGGGAGTGAATAGGTATGTATTTCGTGTCCTTAATACAAAGACAGTGTTGCTGGTATTGAAGGGGCATTGTATTTAAAAATGCCAGATTTAATTCCTGGGAGAGTTCGTCCAATGCCTTACTTCACCCGCGCCATAAAATAAGCGTCCACATATTCACCGTTGCGCAGGGCGTATTTTTTGCCGGTGCCTTCAATCTCAAAGCCATATTTTTTGTAGACCGCAACCGCTGGCGCGTTATCGACAAATACCGTCAGTTCGATGCGGTCAACGCGCAGCCAGTTGTCGCACATGTCGATCATGGCGTGCATCAGCGCGCTGGCGACGCCGCGGTTTTGCCAGTTAGCGTCAACGCAGATGCCGAAATCCGCAACGTGACTGCGACGCGGGCGCTGCGTAACCTCAATGCACAGATGGCCGACCACCTGCTCATCAATGCAGGCGACAAGCTGTTTGATGCCCGGCCGATCGGCCAGGCGCGCCTGCCACATTTCAGGTGAGGGATGAGGAACCTGTAGCGTGTTGCGATACACCTCCGGCTGGGCGTGGATCTGACGAATCGCCTCATAATCTTTAGTTTCAGCGTGGCGTATCACTATCTCACTCATTCCTTATCTCCTGTGGGGGCGTTCGTAGCGTTACACTCGCCGAGATTGAAAACACCGTCAACCGCATTTTTTTGCAAAAAGTGTTGGACAAGTGCGAATGAGAATGATTATTATTGCTTTGCATTCAGGGAGACCCCGTGTGGAGAACCTGAAGGCACGACATTGCTCACATTGCTTCCAGTATTACTTTAGCCAGCCTCTGCTGGCTTTTTTTTGGGGTCTGTTTCAGCCTGGCTTACTTGTCATTTTGTCCCCGGGAAGTGCTCGTGCTCCTCACGTACATTAAGTACGCTCCGGGCCCTGCGCGCTTGCCGTGAACAAACTGACGGCGACGCCGACGGCTGATTTTTTGGCTTTGTTTGTAGGCTGGATAAGCGCTAGCGCCATCCGGCAACGGTTTCGGGCTCTGACGTGTCGTCTTTTCCCGCTTTGCGCTATGGTGTAGGCAACCACCTTAAAAAGGACGCACCTATGACTTTACATTGCGCATTTATTGGCTTTGGTAAAAGCACCACCCGCTATCATCTTCCTTACGTTCTTAATCGCAAAGAGAGCTGGCACGTGGCGCATATCTTCCGTCGTCATCCGAAGCCGGAAGAGCAGGCGCCGGTCTATTCGCACATTCATTTCACCAGCGATCTGCATGAAGTGCTGGACGACCCGCAGGTGAAACTGGTGATCGTCTGTACCCACGCCGACAGCCATTTTGAGTACGCGAAACGGGCGCTGGAAGCCGGGAAAAACGTGCTGGTTGAGAAGCCGTTTACCCCGACGATGCGCGAGGCCAAAGAACTGTTCGAACTGGCGCGAAGCAAAGGGCTGACGGTGACGCCGTATCAGAACCGTCGTTTCGACTCCTGCTTCCTGACCGCCAAAAAAGCCATTGAAAGCGGCAAGCTGGGAGACATTGTCGAAGTCGAAAGCCACTTCGACTACTACCGCCCGGTGGCGGAAAGCAAACCGGGGCTGCCGCAGGATGGCTCATTTTACGGCCTCGGCGTACACACGATGGATCAAATCATCTCGCTGTTTGGTCGCCCGGATCACGTGGCGTATGACATCCGTAGCCTGCGCAATAAAGCTAACCCGGACGATACCTTTGAAGCGCAGCTGTTCTTCGGCGACCTGAAAGCCATCGTCAAAACCAGCCATCTGGTGAAAATCGATTATCCGAAATTTATCGTTCACGGCACCCGAGGCTCGTTTATTAAATACGGTATCGACCAGCAGGAGACCAGCCTGAAGGCCAATATCATGCCGGGCGACGCGGGATTTGCGGCGGATGATTCCGTGGGCGTACTGGAGTACGTCAACAACGAAGGAGTGACGGTACGCGAAGAGGTCACGCCGGAGGTGGGCGATTACGGTCGCGTCTACGATGCGCTGTTTGAGACGCTGAGTCACGGCGTGCCAAATTACGTCAAGGAATCTGAGGTTCTTACCAACCTGGAAATCCTCGAACGGGCGTTTGAACAGGCTTCACCTGCCACCATTACCCTTGCCCGATAAGGCTGAGCGGCTCCTCTGTACTTGTTCATATTTTTTGAACAGAGGAGTCAATTTTCACCCTCTATGATCCCTGAGCGATTGAGTCCACACTTACCCCATCGAAAACATACGGGGGTGAACACAATGATCTACTTACGCAAAGCAAACGACCGCGGCCATGCAAATCACGGCTGGCTGGATTCCTGGCATACCTTCTCTTTTGCCGATTATTACGACCCGAACTTTATGGGCTTTTCGGCGCTGCGGGTAATAAACGATGACGTGATCGACGCGGGCCAGGGCTTTGGCACCCATCCACATAAAGACATGGAGATCCTGACCTACGTGCTGGAAGGCGCTGTAGAGCATCAGGACAGTATGGGCAATAAAGAGCAGGTGCCCGCCGGTGAATTCCAGATTATGAGCGCGGGAACCGGGGTGCGTCACTCGGAGTACAACCCGAGCAAAACGGATCGTCTGCGTCTGTATCAGATCTGGATTATCCCGGAAAAAACCGGCATCACCCCGCGTTATGAACAGCGCCGTTTCGACGCCGCGCAGGGGAAACAGCTGGTGCTGTCGCCGGATGCCCGCGACGGTTCGCTGAAAGTGTACCAGGATATGGAACTGTACCGCTGGGCGCTGGCGAAAGATGAGCAGTCGGTGCATCAGATTGCCGCGGAGCGCCGCGTCTGGATCCAGGTGGTGAAAGGCGAAGTGACCATTAACGGCACCAGAGCGACCACCAGCGACGGGCTGGCGATTTGGGATGAGCAAGCCATTTCGATCCATGCTGACAGCAACAGCGAAGTGCTGTTGTTTGATTTACCACCGGTATAAATAAATATCACAACCTTCCCGACTAATCGGGAAGGTTGCCGCACGTCCGTGGTAAACTGGGAAAATCTATCCCTTTTATATCTTTCAGGACGATGAAAAAGAAAAGACCCGTACTTCAGGATGTAGCCGACCGCGTAGGCGTGACCAAAATGACGGTCAGTCGCTTTTTGCGTAACCCGGAGCAGGTTTCCGTTGCGCTACGGGGCAAGATTGCCGCTGCACTTGATGAACTGGGTTACATTCCCAATCGCGCCCCTGATATTCTCTCTAACGCCACCAGCCGGGCGATTGGCGTTCTGCTGCCGTCATTAACTAACCAGGTGTTCGCGGAAGTGCTGCGCGGTATCGAAGCAGTGACGGATGCCCACGGCTACCAGACCATGCTGGCGCACTACGGCTATAAGCCCGAGATGGAGCAGGAGCGTCTGGAGTCGATGCTCTCCTGGAACATCGACGGCCTGATTCTCACCGAACGCACCCATACTCCGCGCACCCTGAAAATGATTGAAGTGGCGGGCATTCCGGTGGTCGAACTGATGGACAGTCAGTCGCCCTGCCTGGATATTGCCGTCGGCTTTGACAACTTTGAAGCCGCACGCCAGATGACCGCCGCGATTATTGCCCGTGGGCATCGTCATATCGCTTATCTCGGGGCGCGTCTCGACGAACGAACTATTATCAAACAGAAGGGTTATGAACAGGCGATGCTGGACGCGGGCCTGGTGCCTTACAGTGTGATGGTAGAGCAGTCTTCTTCCTATTCATCGGGGATTGAGCTCATTCGCCAGGCGCGCCGGGAATACCCGCAGCTGGACGGTATTTTCTGCACCAACGACGATCTGGCGGTCGGCGCGGCGTTTGAATGCCAGCGCCTGGGGCTTTCAATCCCGCGTGATATGGCGATTGCCGGTTTCCACGGCCACGATATCGGTCAGGTGATGGAACCGCGCCTGGCCAGCGTCCTGACGCCGCGCGAGCGGATGGGCAGCATCGGCGCCGAGCGTCTGCTGGCGCGGATCCGTGGCGAAAGCGTGACGCCAAAAATGTTAGATTTAGGTTTCACCTTGTCACCAGGTGGATCTATTTAACGTAACAAATTTGAGCTAGCTCACACTTATTCACTTCTGGCACGTTTGAACATTGCTTCCAGGAGGGTACGGCTGGACAATGTTACCGATAACAGTTACCCGTAACAATTCCTGATTCTTGTACTGTGGGGGCACCACTTTGAGCACGACTAACCATGATCACCACGTTTACGTTCTGATGGGCGTATCGGGCAGCGGCAAATCCGCCGTTGCAAGCGAAGTGGCGCATCAGCTTAATGCCGCGTTTCTTGATGGCGATTTTCTTCATCCGCGTCGCAATATTGAGAAAATGGCCTCTGGCGAACCGCTGAATGATGATGACCGTAAGCCGTGGCTGCAGGCGCTGAACGACGCCGCGTTTGCCATGCAGCGTACCAACAAGGTTTCGCTGATCGTCTGTTCCGCGCTGAAAAAACACTATCGCGATCTCCTGCGCGACGGAAATCCGAATCTCTCTTTCATCTACCTGAAAGGCGATTTCGACGTCATTGAAAGCCGACTGAAAGCGCGTAAAGGTCACTTCTTTAAAACCCAGATGCTGGTGACGCAGTTCGATACGTTGCAGGAGCCGGGTGCGGATGAAACAGACGTGCTGGTGGTGGATATCGATCAGCCGCTGGACGGTGTGGTTGCGAGCACCATTGAGGCTATTAACAAAAGGCAGTAAGTTTTGAGTACATTAACGCTTGTTTTAACAGCAGTAGGTTCGGTTTTACTGCTGCTGTTTTTAGTAATGAAGGCGCGTATGCATGCCTTCGTTGCTTTGATGGTGGTATCTATAGGTGCAGGTCTTTTTTCCGGTATGCCGCTCGATAAAATCGCGGCGACGATGGAAAAAGGGATGGGCGGTACGCTGGGCTTCCTGGCGATAGTGGTCGCGTTAGGGGCTATGTTCGGCAAAATTTTGCATGAAACCGGTGCGGTCGATCAAATTGCCGTCAAAATGCTGAAATCTTTTGGCCACAGTCGCGCGCACTACGCGATTGGTCTGGCCGGCCTGATTTGCGCGCTGCCGCTGTTCTTTGAAGTGGCGATCGTGCTGCTGATCAGCGTTGCGTTCTCAATGGCGCGCCATACCGGCACCAATCTGGTGAAGCTGGTGATCCCGCTGTTTGCCGGGGTGGCTGCGGCTGCGGCGTTCCTGCTGCCGGGGCCTGCGCCGATGCTGCTGGCTTCGCAGATGCACGCCGATTTTGGCTGGATGATCCTGATTGGCCTGTGCGCGGCGATCCCGGGGATGATTATCGCCGGGCCGCTGTGGGGCAACTTTATCAGCCGCTACGTTGAGCTGCGTATTCCCGACGACATTACCGAACCGCATTTGGGCGAAGGCAAAATGCCCTCCTTTGGCTTCAGCCTGGCGCTGATCCTGCTGCCGCTGGTGCTGGTGGGGCTGAAAACCATCGCTGCGCGCTTCGTGCCGGAAGGCTCAACGGCTTATGAATGGTTTGAGTTTATCGGCCATCCGTTCACCGCGATCCTGGTGGCGTGCCTGGTAGCGATTTATGGCCTGGCGATGCGTCAGGGAATGCCGAAAGACAAAGTGATGGAGATCTGCGGTCACGCGCTGCAACCGGCGGGGATTATTCTGCTGGTGATCGGTGCAGGCGGCGTGTTCAAGCAGGTGCTGGTGGATTCCGGCGTCGGCCCGGCGCTGGGCGAAGCGTTAACCGGCATGGGCCTGCCGATTGCTATAACCTGCTTCGTGCTCGCGGCGGCGGTGCGTATCATTCAGGGTTCCGCGACCGTGGCCTGTCTGACGGCGGTAGGGCTGGTGACGCCGGTCATTGAACAACTGAACTTCTCCGGCGCGCAGATGGCGGCGCTGTCAATCTGCATCGCGGGTGGTTCGATTGTCGTTTCCCACGTTAACGATGCCGGTTTCTGGCTGTTCGGCAAATTCACCGGCGCGAGCGAAGCGCAAACGCTGAAGACCTGGACGATGATGGAAACCATCCTCGGCACCGTCGGCGCGATTATCGGGATGATTGCCTTCCAGCTGTTGAGTTGATTGGCAGGCACATCGCCGGATGGCGGCTTCACCTTATCCGGCCTACGCCATCCGCTAGGCCGGTGGCGCTTACGTTTACCGGGCGTATCGCCGGATGGCGGCTTCGCCTTATCCGGCCTACACCATCCACAAGGCCGATGGCGGCTTCGCCTTATCCGGCCTACGCCACCCGCTAGGCCGGTGGCGCTTGCCGGGTCAACGTTATGCACATAGGGAAACCGTAGGCCGGGTAAGCGTCAGCGCCACCCGGCTTTTTTATTACCCCTTCATCCACATCCGGATGCCATCAAGGAACATCTGGGTCGCCATCATCACCAGGATCAACCCCATCAGGCGCTCCAGCGCGTTAACGCCTTTCTCGCCGAGCAGGCGCAGGAACAGCGACGACTGCATCAGGATGGCAAAAGTGCCGCCCCAGGCCAGCAGCAGGGCGATCACCAGATGCCCCATCTGGTTAGGGTACTGATGCGACAGCAGCATCAGCGTCGCCAGGATAGTCGGCCCGGCCACCAGCGGGATCGCCAACGGCACGATAAACGGCTCCTCGCCCGCCGGTAAACCCGCGCTGTTGCCCGACGCGCTGGGGAAAATCATCTTTATGGCGATCAGAAACAGAATAATGCCGCCGGAGATGGATACCGTTTCGGCGCGCAGGTTAAGAAACGCCAGAATTTTCTCGCCCGCGAAAAGAAAAATCAGCATCAGCAGCAGCGCAATAAACAGCTCGCGAACCATAATCGCCCGGCGGCGTTTGGGTTCGGTATGCTTCAGTACGGACATGAAAATGGGCAGATTTCCGAGCGGATCCATAATCAAAATCAATAAAACTGCCGCTGATATAATTTCATTCATAACTCAAATTTCCGGATAATTGCCGTGGACTTTCTGCTTGCGTATGTAGCGGGATAAGTCGCATTACTGATGGCGTCGTTATCATTGATTAATTTCACTTGCGACTTTGGCTGCTTTTTGTATGGTGAAGGATAAGCCACCAGGAGACTGGTTAGCATACACAGCACACATCTCTGCAGGAAAAAAACGCTATGAAAAATGTTGGTTTTATTGGCTGGCGCGGTATGGTCGGCTCTGTTCTCATGCAACGCATGGTTGAAGAGCGCGACTTCGACGCCATTCGCCCTGTTTTCTTTTCGACGTCTCAACTGGGACAGGCTGCGCCGACGTTCGGCGGCGCTACCGGCACGCTACAGGACGCATTCGATCTTGAGGCCCTGAAGGCGCTTGATATTATTGTGACCTGCCAGGGCGGCGATTATACCAACGAAATCTACCCAAAGCTTCGTGAAAGCGGGTGGCAGGGCTACTGGATTGACGCCGCCTCCTCGCTGCGCATGAAAGACGACGCCATCATTATTCTCGATCCGGTTAACCAGAACGTTATCAACGATGGTCTGAACAGAGGCATCAAAACCTTCGTTGGGGGCAACTGTACCGTCAGCCTGATGCTGATGTCGCTGGGCGGTCTGTTTGCCAACGATCTGGTGGAGTGGGTATCCGTTGCTACTTACCAGGCGGCTTCCGGCGGCGGCGCGCGCCATATGCGCGAACTGCTCAACCAGATGGGCCAGTTGCATAACCACGTGGCGGATGAACTGGCGACCCCTGCCTCAGCAATCCTCGACATTGAACGCAAAGTAACCCACCTGACCCGCAGCGGCGATCTGCCGGTGGATAACTTTGGCGTACCGCTGGCCGGTAGTCTGATCCCGTGGATCGACAAACAGCTCGACAACGGTCAAAGCCGCGAAGAGTGGAAGGGCCAGGCGGAAACCAACAAGATTCTCAACACCGCTTCCGCGATCCCGGTTGATGGACTGTGCGTGCGCATCGGCGCGCTGCGCTGCCACAGCCAGGCTTTCACCATTAAATTGAAAAAAGATGTGTCCATTCCGACCGTGGAAGAGCTGCTGGCGACGCATAATCCGTGGGCGAAAGTGGTGCCAAACGATCGGGAGATCACCATGCGCGAGCTGACCCCGGCGGCGGTTACCGGCACGCTGACCACGCCGGTGGGGCGTCTGCGCAAACTCAATATGGGACCGGAGTATCTGTCAGCCTTTACCGTCGGCGACCAGCTGCTGTGGGGCGCGGCGGAACCGCTACGCCGGATGCTGCGCCAGCTGGCGTAAGGGCGAGCTGCCCGATGGCGCTTCGCTTATCGGGCCTACGGGAGACCGGCGATGGTGGTCGCTGAACCGGTTTTCGGAATCTTCGCAAAAATTTGCCAAAGTGTTATCCAGGGTGCGGAGTCACCCTTTTTTATGCGCTATACAGGAGTAATCGCAGATGTTTCATTTTTTCACAGGAGTTAATGAAAGCGTTGGCTATTCTTTAAGGGTGCGCTGATACCGGAGAGGTATGAAGGCGTTGCCTGAAGCCAGGACGGCGCAGAGAGGATGCACTTTTGTGCTGCGCTGTTAAAAGTTAAAAAAAGCGTCTCCAGCCGTTGCCCTGGGTAGCGGTGAAGAGAGGCCGTACAACAGGAAGACAACCATGTCCGTTCGTATCGATAGAGACGTGATTAATGCGCTTATCGCAGGCCATTTTGCGGATCCTTTTTCCGTACTCGGAATGCACCAGACCCCCGCCGGACTTGAAGTCCGCGCCCTGTTACCTGACGCCACGGAAGTGTGGGTCATTGAACCGAAAACCGGACGTAAAGTCGGCAAGCTTGAATGCCTCGACTCGCGCGGTTTCTTCAGCGGCGTATTGCCGCGTCGTAAAAATCCTTTTCGCTATCAGCTTGCGGTGATCTGGCATGGTCAGCAGAACCTGATTGACGATCCCTACCGCTTTGGCCCATTGATTCAGGAGATGGATGCCTGGCTGCTGTCGGAAGGCACCCATCTGCGCCCGTATGAGACGCTCGGCGCGCATGCGGACACGATGGATGGCGTGACCGGCACCCGTTTTTCCGTCTGGGCGCCGAATGCCCGTCGTGTCTCGGTGGTCGGGCAATTCAACTACTGGGACGGTCGCCGCCACCCGATGCGCCTGCGCCAGGAGAGCGGCATCTGGGAGCTGTTTATCCCCGGCGCGCAAAACGGTCAGCTGTATAAATATGAGATGATCGACGCCAACGGCAATCTGCGCGTAAAAGCCGATCCTTACGCGTTCGAAGCGCAGATGCGCCCGGATACCGCCTCGCTGATTTGCGGACTGCCGGAAAAAGTCGAACAAACCGAGGAGCGTAAAAAAGCCAACCAGTTTGATGCGCCCATCTCCATTTATGAGGTGCATCTCGGCTCCTGGCGTCGTCATACCGACAACAACTTCTGGTTGAGCTATCGCGAACTGGCGGACCAGCTTATCCCCTACGTTAAGTGGATGGGCTTTACCCATATCGAACTGCTGCCGGTTAACGAGCACCCGTTCGACGGCAGCTGGGGCTATCAGCCTACCGGCCTGTACGCGCCGACCCGCCGCTTCGGCACCCGCGATGACTTCCTCTATTTCATTCACGCCGCGCATCATGCCGGGCTGAACGTCATTCTCGATTGGGTGCCGGGGCACTTTCCGTCAGATGATTTCGGGCTGGCGGAATTCGACGGCACGAAGCTGTACGAGCACAGCGACCCGCGGGAAGGCTATCACCAGGACTGGAACACGCTGATCTATAACTATGGTCGCCGCGAGGTCAGCAACTACCTGGTCGGCAACGCCCTGTACTGGATTGAGCGCTTCGGCATTGACGCCCTGCGCGTGGATGCGGTGGCGTCGATGATTTACCGCGACTACAGCCGCAAAGAGGGCGAGTGGATCCCGAACGAATTCGGCGGGCGCGAGAACCTCGAAGCGATCGAATTTTTACGCAACACCAACCGCATCCTTGGCGAACAGACGTCCGGCGCGGTGACGATGGCGGAAGAGTCCACCGACTTTGCCGGCGTTTCCCGCCCGCAGGAGTCGGGCGGCTTAGGCTTCTGGTACAAGTGGAATCTTGGCTGGATGCACGACACCCTGGATTATATGAAGCTGGACCCGGTTTATCGCCAGTACCATCACGGTAAGCTGACCTTCGGGATGCTCTACAACTATACCGAGAACTTTGTGCTGCCGCTGTCGCATGACGAAGTGGTCCACGGCAAGAAATCGATTCTCGACCGTATGCCGGGCGACGCCTGGCAGAAGTTCGCCAACCTGCGCGCCTATTATGGCTGGATGTGGGCGTTCCCCGGCAAGAAGCTGCTGTTTATGGGCAACGAGTTCGCCCAGGGGCGCGAGTGGAACCACGATAGCAGTCTCGACTGGCACCTGCTGGAAGGCGGCGACAACTGGCACCACGGCGTCCAGCGTCTGGTACGCGACCTTAACCTCACCTATCGCCACCATAAAGCGCTGCATGAACTTGACTTCGACCCGTATGGCTTCGAATGGCTGGTGGTGGATGACAACGAACGCTCGGTGCTGATTTTTGTGCGTCGCGATAAGGTCGGCAATGAAATTATCGTCGCCAGCAACTTCACCCCGGTGCCGCGCCACGACTATCGCTTTGGCGTCAATCAGCCGGGTAAATGGCGCGAAATCCTCAATACCGACTCAATGCACTATCACGGCAGCAATGCGGGCAACGGCGGCGTGGTGCAAACCGACGACATCGCCAGCCACGGACGCCCGCAGTCGCTGAGCCTGTCGCTGCCGCCGCTGGCGACCATCTGGCTGGTCCGGGAGGGGGAATGAGCCAACTGGCGACGGGGAACGCCACGCCTCTCGGCGCCACGTATGACGGAAGCGGCGTGAACTTCACGCTGTTTTCCGCCCATGCCGGGCGCGTTGAGCTGTGCGTGTTTGACGCGCAGGGCAACGAGCAGCGCTACGACTTGCCCGCGCGCAGCGGGGATATCTGGCACGGCTATTTACCCGGCGCGCGTCCCGGTTTGCGCTACGGCTATCGCGTGCATGGTCCGTGGTCGCCCGCGCAGGGGCATCTTTTTAATCCGGCGAAGCTGCTGATTGACCCCTGCGCGCGGCGCGTTGACGGTGATTTTACTGATAATCCGCTGTTCCATGCTGGCTATGACGAACCGGATCATCGCGATAACGCCGCCATTGCGCCGAAATGCGTGGTCACTGCCGATCGGTATGACTGGGAGGACGATACGCCGCCGCGCACGCCGTGGGGCAACACCGTCATCTATGAGGCTCACGTCAAAGGCTTAACCTGTCTGCATCCGCAGATTCCGGCGGAAATTCGCGGTACCTGGAGGGCGCTCGGTCATCCGGTGATGATTGCTTACTTTAAGCGCCTGGGGATCACCGCGCTGGAGCTGCTGCCGGTGGCGCATTTCGCCAGCGAACCGCGGTTACAGCGCCTGGGACTCTCTAACTACTGGGGCTACAACCCGGTGGCGCTGTTTGCGCTGCATCCGGCATACGCCTGTTCGCCCGAAACGGCGCTCGACGAGTTTCGCGATGCGGTGAAAGCGCTGCACAAAGCCGGTATCGAGGTCATTCTCGATATCGTGCTGAACCACAGCGCTGAGCTGGATCTGGACGGACCTCTCTTCTCTCTGCGCGGAATCGACAACCGTAGCTATTATTGGATAAGGGACGATGGCGATTACCACAACTGGACCGGCTGCGGCAACACCCTGAACCTGAGTCATCCTCAGGTAGTGGAGTACGCCTGCGAATGCCTGCGCTACTGGGTGGAAACCTGTCACGTTGATGGTTTTCGTTTTGATCTGGCGTCGGTAATGGGGCGGACCCCCGCGTTTCGTCAGGACGCGCCGCTGTTTACGGCGATCAAAAATTGTCCGCTGCTCTCCGGCGTGAAGCTGATTGCCGAACCGTGGGATATCGGCGAGGGCGGATATCAGGTCGGCAATTTTCCGCCGCCGTTTGCCGAGTGGAACGACCACTTTCGCGATGCCATGCGCCGCTTCTGGTTGCAGCAAAATGTGACGCTCGGCGAGTTCGCCAGCCGTTTTGCCGCCTCCAGCGATGTGTTTAAACGCAGCGGACGCCAGCCCGGCGCGTCGGTCAATCTGGTGACTGCCCATGATGGATTCACGCTCAGGGACTGCGTTTGTTTCAACCAGAAACACAATGAGGCAAACGGAGAGGAAAATCGGGACGGAACCGACAATAACCATAGCAATAATCATGGTAAAGAAGGGTTAGGCGGCACGCTGGAAGTGGTTGAGCGTCGGCGCGACAGCGTTCATGCCCTGCTGACGACGCTGCTGCTCTCTCAGGGGACGCCGATGCTGCTGGCTGGCGATGAACATGGTCACAGCCAGCATGGCAATAATAACGCCTACTGCCAGGACAATGCGCTGACCTGGCTGGACTGGTCGCAGGCAAGCGACGGCTTAACGGAGTTTACCGCTGCCCTGATTCATCTGCGTCAGCAAATTCCTGCGCTGGTGGCGGATCGGTGGTGGGAAGAGGGAGATGGCAATGTGCGCTGGCTGAATCGCTACGCGCAGCCATTAAGCGCAAATGAGTGGCAAAACGGCGTCAGGCTGATGCAAATCCTGCTGTCGGACCGTTTTCTTATCACCATTAATGCCACGCCTGACGTTGCAGAAATTGTATTACCCGAAGGGGAATGGCGTGCCGTTCCCCCATTTGCCGGTGAGGATAATCCGGTGATTACGGCTGTCTGGCCGGGACCTGCGCATGGACTGTGTGTGTTCCAGAGAGGATAAAAAAGGAGTTAGTCATGGTGAGTTTAGAGAAGAACGACCGTTTAATGTTGGCGCGCCAGTTGCCGCTGAAGTCTGTTGCCCTGATCCTGGCGGGTGGACGTGGCACACGTCTGAAAGATTTAACCAACAAGCGCGCTAAACCGGCCGTTCACTTTGGCGGTAAATTCCGCATTATCGATTTTGCCTTATCAAACTGTCTTAACTCCGGGATCCGTCGCATCGGCGTAATTACGCAATATCAGTCACATACCCTGGTTCAGCATATTCAGCGCGGCTGGTCGTTTTTCAGCGAAGAGATGAACGAGTTCGTCGATCTGCTGCCCGCTCAGCAGCGTATGCAGGGAGAAAACTGGTATCGCGGCACCGCCGATGCCGTGACGCAAAACCTTGACATTATCCGCCGCTATAAAGCGGAATATGTGGTGATCCTCGCCGGCGACCACATCTATAAGCAGGACTACTCGCGTATGCTTATCGACCACGTGGAGAAGGGCGCGCGCTGTACCGTGGCCTGTATGCCGGTGCCCATTGAGGAAGCCAGCGCCTTCGGCGTGATGGCGGTGGACGAACACGACAAGGTCATTGAGTTCGTTGAAAAACCGGCGAACCCGCCAGCGATGCCGGGCGACGCCACCAAATCCCTCGCCAGTATGGGGATCTATATTTTCGACGCCGAATATTTGTACGAACTGCTGGAACAGGACGACGCTAACGACGCCTCAAGCCACGACTTCGGTAAAGATATTATTCCGGCCGTCACCAAAGCCGGTATGGCCTGGGCGCATCCTTTCCCGCTCTCCTGCGTGCAGTCCGATCCGGAATCGGAACCCTACTGGCGCGATGTCGGGACGCTTGAGGCGTACTGGAAAGCTAACCTCGATCTGGCCTCGGTCACGCCGGAGCTGGATATGTACGACCAGAACTGGCCGATTCGCACCCATATGGAGTCCTTACCGCCTGCGAAGTTCGTTCAGGATCGCTCCGGCAGCCACGGTATGACCCTGAACTCGCTGGTTTCCGGCGGCTGTATTATTTCCGGCTCGGTGGTGGTGCAGTCCGTCCTGTTCCCGCGCGTGCGGGTCAATTCATTCTGTAATATTGATTCGGCGGTGTTACTGCCGGAAGTCTGGGTGGGGCGCTCATGCCGCCTGCGCCGGTGCATTATCGATCGTGCCTGCGTTATTCCTGAAGGGATGGTGATTGGCGAAAACGCTGAAGAAGATGCCCGTCGCTTCTACCGATCCGAAGAAGGCATTGTTTTAGTTACGCGCGACATGTTGCGCAAACTGCACGTCAAACAGGAGCGATAATGCAGGTTTTACACGTATGTTCGGAGATGTTCCCCCTGCTTAAAACAGGTGGTCTGGCAGATGTATTAGGCGCGTTACCTGCGGCGCAAATTGCGGATGGCGTGGATGCGCGCGTCCTGTTGCCCGCGTTTCCTGACCTTCGGCGCGGCATTACCGATGCGCAGGTGGTCACGCGGCGCGACACCTTCGCGGGTAAAATCAGCCTGCTGTTCGGGCATTACAACGGGGTGGGGATCTACCTGATTGACGCCCCGCACCTCTACGATCGTCCGGGGAGTCCGTATCACGATACCAACCTGTACGCCTATACCGACAACGTGCTGCGCTTTGCGCTGCTCGGGTGGGTAGGATGTGAAATGGCCTGCGGCCTTGACCCATTCTGGCGCCCTGACGTGGTGCACGCGCACGACTGGCACGCTGGCCTGACGCCGGCCTATCTGGCGGCGCGCGGGCGTCCGGCGAGGTCGGTCTTTACCGTCCACAACCTGGCGTATCAGGGCATGTTTTATGCACAGCATATGAATGAGATCCAGTTGCCCTGGTCGTTTTTCAATATGCATGGGCTGGAGTTCAACGGACAGATCTCCTTCCTGAAGGCCGGTCTGTATTATGCCGACCATATTACGGCGGTGAGCCCGACCTATGCGCGGGAGATTACCGAACCGCAGTTCGCCTACGGTATGGAAGGGCTGCTGCAACAGCGCCACCGCGAAGGACGCCTTTCCGGCGTGCTGAACGGCGTGGATGAAAAAATATGGAGTCCGGAAACGGACCTTTTGCTGGCCTCGCGCTACTCGCGGGACTCGCTGGAAGAGAAGGCCGAGAACAAGCGCCAGCTGCAGATTGCGATGGGGCTGAAGGTCAACGATAAAGTGCCGCTGTTCGCCGTCGTCAGCCGTCTGACCAGTCAGAAAGGGCTGGACCTGGTGCTGGAGGCGCTGCCAGGCTTACTGGAGCAGGGTGGGCAACTGGCGCTGCTCGGCGCGGGCGATCCGGTGTTGCAGGAGGGCTTTCTCGCGGCGGCGGCGGAGCATCCCGGCCAGGTGGGGGTGCAGATTGGCTATCACGAAGCCTTCTCGCACCGTATTATGGGCGGTGCGGACGTGATTCTGGTGCCGAGCCGCTTTGAGCCGTGCGGCTTAACGCAGCTGTATGGCCTGAAATACGGCACCCTGCCGCTGGTGCGGCGCACCGGCGGTCTTGCGGATACGGTGTCTGACAGTTCGCTGGAAAACCTGGCTGACGGTATCGCCAGCGGGTTTGTATTTGAGGACAGCAACGCCTGGTCACTGCTGCGGGCGATCCGCCGTGCTTTTGTGTTGTGGTCGCGACCTTCGCTCTGGCGGTTTGTGCAACGGCAAGCGATGGCGATGGATTTTAGCTGGCAGGTCGCGGCGAAGTCTTACCGCGAGCTTTACTATCGCTTGAAATAGTTATTCAGGAATCACCATTATGAATGCTCCTTTTACCTATGCATCGCCGACACTGAGCGTAGAAGCGCTGAAGCACTCTATTGCCTATAAGCTGATGTTCACGATTGGTAAAGATCCAGTCATTGCCAATAAGCATGAATGGTTGAACGCCACGCTGTTTGCGGTGCGCGATCGTCTCGTGGAGCGCTGGCTACGTTCTAACCGCGCCCAGTTGTCGCAGGAAACCCGCCAGGTCTACTATCTGTCGATGGAGTTCCTGATTGGCCGCACGCTCTCTAACGCTCTGCTGTCGTTAGGCATTTATGACGATGTCAAAGGCGCGCTGGAAGCGATGGGGTTAGATCTCGAAGAATTGATTGATGAAGAAAATGACCCCGGCCTCGGCAACGGCGGCCTGGGGCGTCTGGCGGCCTGTTTCCTTGATTCGCTGGCGACCTTAGGGCTACCGGGACGCGGCTACGGCATTCGCTATGACTACGGTATGTTCAAACAGAACATCGTCGACGGGCGACAGAAAGAGTCGCCTGACTACTGGCTGGAGTACGGCAACCCGTGGGAGTTTAAACGCCACAATACGCGTTATAAAGTGCGTTTTGGCGGGCGTATCCAGCAGGAAGGCAAGAAAACGCGCTGGATTGAAACCGAAGAGATCCTCGCGGTGGCCTACGACCAGATTATCCCCGGCTACGACACTGATGCGACCAACACGCTGCGTCTGTGGAACGCCCAGGCCAGTAGCGAAATCAACCTCGGTAAGTTCAACCAGGGCGACTATTTCGCGGCGGTGGAGGATAAAAACCACTCCGAGAACGTATCGCGCGTGCTGTATCCGGACGACTCGACCTATTCCGGGCGTGAACTGCGTCTGCGCCAGGAGTATTTCCTCGTCTCCGCCACGGTGCAGGATATTCTCAGCCGTCATTATCAGCTGCATAAAACCTACAAAAATCTGGCGGATAAAATCGCCATTCACCTGAACGATACACACCCGGTGCTGTCGATTCCGGAACTGATGCGCCTGCTGATCGACGAGCATAAGTTCAGCTGGGACGACGCCTTTGAGGTCTGCTGCCAGGTCTTCTCCTACACCAACCATACGCTGATGAGCGAAGCGCTGGAAACCTGGCCGGTGGATATGCTGGGCAAGATCCTGCCGCGCCATTTGCAGATTATCTTTGAGATTAACGACTATTTCCTGAAAACCCTCCAGGAGCAGTATCCGAACGATACCAGCCTGCTGGGGCGCGCTTCGATTATTGATGAATCCAACGGGCGCCGGGTGCGCATGGCGTGGCTGGCGGTGGTGGTCAGCCACAAGGTGAACGGAGTATCTGAACTGCACTCCAACCTGATGGTACAGTCGCTATTCGCCGATTTCGCCACGATCTTCCCGACCCGCTTCTGCAACGTGACTAACGGCGTAACGCCGCGTCGCTGGCTGGCGCTGGCGAACCCGCCGCTCTCCGCCGTGCTGGATGAGAACATTGGCCGCACCTGGCGTACCGACCTCAGCCAGCTGAGCGAGCTGGAACAACACTGCGACTTTCCGCTGGTGAACCATGCGGTGCGCCAGGCGAAGCTGGAAAATAAAAAGCGGCTGGCGGTGTATATCGCCCAACAGCTTAACGTGGTGGTGAACCCGAAAGCGCTGTTTGATGTGCAGATCAAACGTATCCATGAGTACAAACGCCAGCTGATGAACGTGCTGCACGTCATCACCCGCTACAACCGGATCAAGGCCGATCCGGACGCGCAGTGGGTGCCGCGGGTCAATATTTTCGCCGGTAAAGCCGCGTCGGCCTACTACATGGCGAAACACATCATTCATCTGATTAACGACGTGGCGAAGGTGATTAACAACGATCCGCAGATTGGCGATAAGCTGAAGGTGGTGTTTATTCCCAACTACAGCGTCAGTCTGGCGCAGCTGATCATTCCGGCGGCGGATCTTTCGGAGCAGATTTCGCTGGCGGGGACCGAAGCGTCGGGCACCAGTAACATGAAATTCGCCCTTAACGGCGCGCTGACCATCGGTACGCTGGACGGCGCGAACGTCGAGATGCAGGAGCACGTTGGCGAAGAGAATATCTTTATCTTTGGTAATACCGCAGAAGAGGTGGAAGAGCTGCGCAGGCAGGGCTACAAACCGCGCGAGTATTATGAACAGGATGAGGAGCTGCATCAGGTGCTGACGCAAATCGGCAGCGGCGTGTTCAGCCCGGACGAACCGGGACGCTATCGCGATTTAGTGGATTCGCTGATTAACTTTGGCGACCATTATCAGGTGCTGGCGGACTATCGCAGCTACGTTGATTGCCAGGACAGGGTCGACGAGCTGTATGGCCGTCCGGAAGAGTGGACCGCCAAAACGATGCTTAATATCGCCAATATGGGGTATTTCTCATCCGACAGAACCATTCAGGAGTATGCCGACACCATCTGGCATATCGATCCGGTGCGGTTGTAACAGGAAGATTGCCGGGGGCGCTTCGCTTGCCCGGCCTACGTTCGCCCGTAGGCCGGATAAGGCGCAGCCGCCATCCGGCATTTGAGTCCATCCGGTATACTCTTTACGACGCCAACGACAACGGATGTTTTTCCATATACGCCGTCAACCACTGGGTAACGCGAGACTGTTGCTCGGCGTTAAGCCACATTCCCTCTTTGGTGCGGCGCCACAGCGCATCGTCGGCGCGGCGAACCCATTCGTGGTCCACCAGGTACTTCAGTTCCGCCTCATAGAATTCGTGGCCGAAATTCTCGCCGAGATCGGCCAGCGACGTCGCTTCGCCGAGAATCAAGCCGCTGTTGCTGCCGTAGGTGCGCGCATAATGGCGCGCCAGCGATTCGCTCAGGAACGGATAGCGACGGCGCAGCTTCGCCGCGTAATCTTCGCGATCGCCGCCGATATCTCCGCCCGGCAGCACGCACTCTTTGGTCCACGCTGGGCCAATGCCCTGATAGTAACCCGACAGTTTTTCCATCGCGTGTTCGGCGAGCTTGCGGTAGGTCGTCAGTTTGCCGCCGAAAACTGATAGCAGCGGCGCTTTGCCGTTCTCGTCATGAATATCCAGCGTATAGTCACGGGTGATGGCCTGCGGCGAATCGGATTCGTCATCGCACAGCGGGCGCACCCCGGAGTAGGTCCAGACGATATCGTCGCGACCCAGCTGTTTCTTAAAGTGAGCGTTATACACCTTCAGCAGATAGTTAATTTCGCTTTCGTCGATTTTCACCGCTTTCGGGTCGCCGTGGTACTCGACGTCGGTGGTGCCGATGATCGAGAACTCCTCCATCCACGGAATCACAAACACAATACGCTTGTCTTCGTTTTGCAGGATGTAGGCCTGTTTCTGGCTGTGAACGCGCGGCACCACGATATGGCTGCCTTTGATCAGACGAATGCCGTACGGCGACGGCAGGTGCATCCCCTCGTCGAAAAATTCTTTTACCCATGGACCGGTAGCGTTAACCAGACCGCGCGCCTGCCAGGTGTATTTCTTGCCGGTATCGATATCTTCCGCTTCGACAATCCACAGGCCGTTTTCGCGGCGTGCGGCGGTCGCCCGGGTGCGGGTTAACACCTCGCCGCCTTTTTGCACCACCATCTGCGCGTTCGCCAGCACCAGGCGGGCATCGTCCACCCAGCAGTCAGAGTATTCGAAACCGCGCACGATTTCGGGCTTCAGGACGGACTCTGAGCCAAAACGCAAACCGGTCGAGCCCGGCAGGCTGGTACGTTTACCCAGGTGATCGTACATAAACAGACCAATGCGGATCATCCATGCCGGACGCAAATGTGGGCGGTGCGGCAGGCGGAATCGCATCGGGAAGGCGATATGCGGCGCCATTTTCAGCAATACTTCACGTTCGGCCAGCGCTTCGCTGACCAGACGGAATTCATAGTGCTCCAGGTAGCGCAGGCCGCCGTGAATAAGTTTCGAGCTGGCGGAAGAGGTGGCGCACGCAAGATCCTGCGCTTCCAGCATCAGCACGGATAAACCGCGTCCGGCGGCATCTGCCGCGATACCGGCACCGTTGATGCCTCCCCCTATCACAATCAGATCTTTGGTTTCCATGCTGTCCTCTTACGCTTTCGTTATAGCTCATAAATGTTCGTTATCGAGCATAATAGCAAAAAAACGCGCCCCTGGTAACATTGAATAAACAATTTACAGTGATACATATAACATTATGGCGTTTCACCGCCGCCGGGACGTACACTAAGCGGTAACATGCCTGAAAAGCGTCACCTGCAAAATAAAGAAGAGAATCTATGGATCAGTTTGAATGTATTAACGTTGAAGAAGCGCACCAGAAGCTGCAACAGGGCGCGGCGGTGCTGGTGGATATCCGCGATCCGCAAAGTTTTGCGATGGGGCACGCGCCGCAGGCGTTTCATCTGACGAACGATACGCTGGGCGCGTTTATGCGCGAATATGATTTTGACACGGCGGTGATGGTGATGTGCTATCACGGCAATAGCAGTAAAGGGGCGGCGCAGTATCTGCTACAACAGGGCTATGACGCGGTGTACAGCGTCGATGGCGGTTTTGACGCCTGGCACCGTCATTTTCCCGCCGAAGTCGCCAGTGGCGCTTAAGCCAACAAAGATGCAGCCGGAACGAAGCAGGGCCTATATACTGTCTCCTTTTGTATGGATTAAGCGATCGCAACCATGTTGATGATTACCTCTTTTGCTAACCCCCGCGTGGCGCAGGCCTTTGTCGATTATATGGCGACGCAGGGCGTTATTCTGACCATTCAACAACATCAGCAAAGCGATGTCTGGCTGGCGGATGAGTCCCAGGCCGAACGGGTGCGCGTGGAGCTGGCGCGTTTTCTGGAGAACCCTGCCGATCCGCGCTATCTGGCGGCCAGCTGGCAGTCCGGCCATACCGGCAGCGGCCTGCATTATCGTCGTTTTCCGTTTTTCGCCACGCTGCGCGAGCGCGCCGGACCGGTGACCTGGTTTATCATGGCGCTCTGCGTGCTGGTGTTTATTGTTCAGAGTCTGATTGGCTATCAAACCGTGATGGCGTGGCTGGCGTGGCCGTTCGATCCGTCACTGAAATTTGAGGTCTGGCGCTACTTCACCCACGCCTTTATGCATTTCTCACTGATGCATATTCTCTTCAACCTGCTGTGGTGGTGGTACCTTGGCGGGGCGGTGGAGAAGCGGCTTGGCAGCGGCAAGCTAATTGTGATTACTGTTATCAGCGCTTTGCTGAGCGGCTATGTGCAGCAGAAATTCAGCGGCCCGTGGTTCGGCGGATTGTCCGGCGTGGTCTACGCACTGATGGGCTACGTCTGGCTGCGCGGCGTACGCGATCCGCAGAGCGGTATCTACCTGCAAGGCGGGCTGATAGTTTTTGCGTTAATCTGGATCGTCGCCGGATGGTTCGATCTGTTTGGCATGTCGATGGCTAACGGGGCGCACATCGCCGGACTGGCGGTTGGCCTGACGATGGCGCTGGCAGATACGATAAATGCGCGAAAACGAACATGATTAAGGTTGCGCCGGATAGCGGCGCAATGGGGAAGGTACGATCCGTAGACCGGACAAGACGCCAGGCGTCGCTATCCGGCAAGATTTCAGGGAATAACAATGAAACAAACACAACGACATGACGCGATCATCGAGCTGGTAAAAAAACAGGGATACGTCAGTACAGAGGAGCTGGTGGAGCATTTTTCCGTCAGCCCGCAAACCATTCGTCGCGATCTCAACGATCTGGCCGATCAGAACATGATTCTGCGTCATCACGGCGGCGCCGCGCTGCCGTCCAGTTCGGTGAATACCCCCTGGCACGATCGTAAAGCCACCCAGACGGCGGAAAAAGAGCGCATCGCGCGCAAGGTCGCCACCCAGATCCCGAACGGTTCGACGCTGTTTATCGACATCGGCACCACGCCGGAGGCCGTGGCGCACGCCCTGCTCAACCACAGTAATTTGCGTATTGTGACCAACAACCTGAACGTGGCGAATACGCTGATGGCGAAAGACGATTTCCGTATTATTCTCGCCGGCGGCGAGCTGCGCAGCCGCGACGGCGGGATTATCGGCGAAGCGACCCTCGACTTTATTTCGCAGTTCCGTCTCGATTTCGGCATTCTGGGGATCAGCGGCATCGACAGCGACGGTTCGCTACTGGAGTTCGACTATCACGAAGTGCGCACCAAGCGCGCCATCATCGAAAATTCCCGCCACGTCATGCTGGTGGTGGATCACTCCAAGTTTGGTCGTAACGCGATGGTCAATATGGGCAGTATCAGTATGGTGGATGCGGTTTATACCGATACGCTGCCGCCAGCGGGGATTATGCAGGTGATCACCGACCACCATATTCAGCTGGAACTGTGCTAATCACCTCGCCGGATGGCCGCGTAACGCGCGTTATCCGGCTGGTTTATACCCCGTAACCCATCATTTTCAACAGCTGCTGCGCGTGCTGTACCGCATCCTGACGGTGGGCTACGCCGAGCTTTTGATACAGGTTGCGGATATGGGTTTTGATGGTGGTGGCCGCGACAGCCAGCTCGCCGGCAATCTGTTCGTTGCTGTAGCCGGAATAAATCAGCCCCAGCACCTGCCACTCCCGCTGCGTCAGCGGGCTGGTACGGATCAGCTCCGGCACTTCCGGATGGTTCAGCAGGCGTTCGACAAATCCTTCGTCAAAATGCGCGAACTTATGACGGTGATGCTGGTTAATCTCACGCAAAATGCGCTGCGCGCGATGCTGGTCCAGCTCCGGCAGGGTATTGAGCTGAAGAAGCTGGCGCAGCTGCTGCGCCATCGCTTCGCCTTCAATCACGAAATGACTGATAAAACCGGTGCGGTTGGCAAGCTGCAGGGCGTCGAGCAGGACGCGCTGGGCGTCGTTTTTCCGTCCGGACTGCCAGTAGAGCTGATTGAGCAACAGCAGGTTACGGTTGAGATCGCTCATCAGCCGCAGGCTGCGCGCGTTCTCATTCAGTTCTTCCAGCACGATCTCTGCCGGTTCAAACTCCCCCAGCAAAATCTGCGCGCGGGCAATATTGCGCCACTGCCCTTGCAGGAAGTGGTTATTGGCGAATTCCGGTTTCGGCGTGTGGCGCAGCCAGTTGGCGGCGGACTTTTTATCGCCGGTCATCTGCCAGTAAATCACCCGCACCTTATCGGCGTTGGAGATCCAGTCGCTATGGTAATGTCCATTGCCGAGCAGGTTTTCCAGGCGGTTGAGGTGACTGCGGGCATTATCCAGATCGCCGCGCGCCAGCGAGCACTGGATCAGCAGGGCCAGACACTGAAGCTGCTGCTGGGGCTGGAAGGCGGAAAGCACTTCAATGCCGCTGCGGGCGGAGGCTTCCGCTTCGTCCAGACGCGCCCACGCCCACAATAGCTGCGCGCGAATGCGTACCAGAAATTCGTGCATCGGCAGCTGTTCCAGATGCTGATCCTTGATCAGCTGGAACGCCTTTTCCTGAGTCTCCCAGGCGGCCTGTAAAAAGCCCTGGGCGAAGAGGATCTCGCTTTGCTGGATCAGGCTCCACAGCGCGTAGTGCCAGACGTCATGATGGCGTGCCATCTGTTCGGTTTGTTGCATTAGCGCCAGCGAGCGGGAGAGATCGCCTTTGCAGTGCAGTACTTCGCCGTGTACTGAGGTGGCGACGATGCGGCTGTAGTACCAGGCTATGGGCAGCTCATCCAGCGCCAGTTTCGCCAGCCGCTCCGCTTCGTCAGGATTGCCGTCGTTAATCGCTACCTGCGCCCGCAGCGCGTTAAACTCCGCGTGCAGGGTGCTGTCCATCACGCCTTTGATCTCTTGTTCAGCGCGCGCCAACAGGGTATTGACCTCGCTGTAACGGTGCTGGCTCTGCATCAGCCAGGCCTGGAGCAGCACCAGTCGCGGGTTTTCCAGCAGGCTTTCCCACGGCAGCGCTTTTAATGACTCCTCCAGCAGCGAGAGTTCGCTGTGGTTAAATAATCCCCACGCGTGGTTCAGCAGGATATCGCGCAGCATATGCGCGTCGCCGGCCGCCAGCGCGTGGTGGATGGCTTCGCTCGGGAAGCCCTGCGCCATCCAGCTTTCCGCCGCGGCGCGGTGGATCTCCGGTAACTCCGTTGCCAGCTCCCACTGACAGCGCTGACGCAGGAAGTTGCCAAACAGCGGATGGTAGCTGAACCACTCGCCGGTATCGTCCATCCGTTGCAGGAACAGCCCCTGACGCTCGATCTCCTCCAGACGCATCTGGCCGTTTTCTTCGCTGGTTACGCGCACGATCAGCGCATCGTTCATTGAGCGCAGGATAGCGCTTTTCAGCAGAAAATGGCGGGTGCTGACGTCGACGTTGTCGAGCACTTCATCGACCAGATAATCGGAAAGGTGGCTGGCGTTAATCCCTGCCAGACGGCGTGCGGACTGGTGAGCGCAGTGATTGTTCTGGCGGGCGGAGAGGGCGATCAGCTGCAGCGCTGTCGCCCAACCGGCCACGTCGTCGCACATCCGGCTGCTTTCGGCTGCTTCGATAGGCGAGGACAAACGGCGGTCGAAAAACTGCTTTGCTTCCTGATGGTTAAAAGCCAGCTGCTGGCTGCCGATCTCAAGCAGTTGATCGCGCACCCGCAGGTTCGCAATCCCCAGTTGCGGTAAATTACGTGACAGCACCACCAGGGTCAGGTTTTCCGGCTGATGGCGCAGGAAGAAACGCATCGACTCATGAATCACCGGATTGGTGATCAGGTGATAATCGTCAATGACCAGATACAGCGGGCGATGCCACTCCGCCAGCTCAATAAACAGCTGCGCGAAAAGTGAAGTCAGGCTGACGTACTGGCGTTTTTGCACCATCACTTCGCTGGTAGCACAATGTCCATTGGTGGCCTGCTGGATCGCGGCAATTAAATAGCTGGCAAAGCGCTCCTGCTGATTGTCGCCTTCATCTAATGAATACCAGCCGAGGTCGCTCTTGCCTGCGGCCCATTGTGAAACAAGAGTGGTTTTTCCATACCCCGCAGGACTTGTGATCAGGGCCAGCCTGAAATTGTTCGCGCCGGAAAGTTTAGCCAACAGGCGCTCACGAACCACTGTATGGTCGAGACGAACCGGACGACTTAATTTAGACGGAATCAACATAGTTAACACTTCACTGTGGAAAATGGCGGGACTGCGATTTTTTTTGCGCTTCGTAATTAATGGTTATAAGGTCGGCCAGATTAAGAATTTTTGCAAGTTATGTCCGATAACGGACCGCCTTAATTTGCACTAAATCACAATTTTATATCACGCGGAACATGTACCGAAGTCAGGTCTGATAAGGAAGGCACCTTATACTTCCCCTTTTTTTGTACAATGAGTACAATCTGAAAGATGATGCTGACACGGGTGAAGAGAAAAGTAATTGTAACTTACCGTGATAAATTATTTTTGAAAAGTAACCCCTCTCATTCAGTGGCAAAAGGCTGGAAACAACAGCGTCATTTTCTCCACGCCAGCTGTTTTGAATGAGAGTTACCAGAAACTACGCTTATCGACAATCGTTTTGCAAAGTTCGATGTCGGTTACATAATAATCATGGAGTTTTTCCTGGGGACAGGAGGTGTAAGAGAATGCCGCGAGTAAAATTGGAACGACAAAGTTTACAATAAAGCCGATAATTAAAGAAAAGACAACAATAAAGACCACAGGAGCTTCTATCGGCGCTGGGATACTGGCATGTGCATCTTTGCTGAACAATGCCACAACAGATAAAATTAAAACCAAAATTATCACCGGTGCGCCACTAAGCAGCAGGCATGTTTTGTCATAACTAATAATATCACCCATCTTTATCAGGGATAAAAAGTCAGTCATTACCCTGCCAAATAACAAAAAATCCAGATTTGCGAGGAAAAAAAGAATAAGTGCAATGGCATAAAGGCGTAAATAAATCTTCTTCATTACTCCTCCTTAGAATGAGTAAAAATTGGGGTGATCGAATCCGTAATCATAACTTCTATGATTATATATATAATCGCGCAATTTATTTTTTAACTCTCTTGATAGCCCTGCTTTGTCATCAGTGATATTTAAAGATTTGTTAAGGATTAAACCCATAATAACGATGATAGTCGTGGTGGCTATTACCGGGAAACTAAATATTGCCAGGAGACCTGTAATAGTAACCCCAATCACAACCCCCGACACCACCGCCTTTGCCATATCCATTGTTATATCGACCAGAAAATCAACCAGGTCATAATCAGACTTAAAAATGAGTTCAATCGCTCGCCAGGCCAGCGAGAAATAGATGCAATACCTCACGCCGTTGCTGATGTTGTTGTAAAGCCCTCGTTTGCCAATGGCCATTTCCAGTATTTGGGGATGTTTAGCGCCGTAGCGAGTGCCGTTAAGTATGCGGCGTATACCGGGATATCCGGTAATTTTTATATAGGTTTTACCGCCCACTTTGTACTCAATGGCTTTGATTTTTAAAACATCAAAGTTAAACTTCAGTTCCTTGGCCGGGTTGTACCAGGTGGTGAGTTTAGACAAATTGCGAAAGGCATCCAGCCCATCTTTTATATTGCCTGGCCCTGCCCGGTATGAAAAAAACCGATCGACGCCACCTGTCAAATCATCGATAACCTGCTGCGCTTCCTCAATGGTCAGCAGGAGGATGTGGTGGTGTTGAGTGATAAATGACCCGTCCATTAAAGCCATATCACGCAGCATGGGATTCATTGAATGCCAGCGGATATCTGCTGAATCGCGGAGTGGATTATCACCGCGATGATGTGATAAGAAATCGCTCAATGAAGATTGTCGATAGCGCATGTTATTTCCTTGTCTAAGCTATACGGACTCAGATGCGACGGTCGCTCCATAAACTGAAAGCGCTGGTGCTTGCCATACAGTGTTCCCAACTGATGGATTCATAAATAAAAGAAACCCGTTCTTGAGCTTCATTCCCACTTTCAATAATATTATGTGGGACGATAATATTTATGTGAGAGATATGAGCCTTGTATAATTTAATTTTATAATAAACCTCCAGCTGACCGCCTGGACTGACCCGATAGAGATCGATGATGCAATCAAGCGACTCGTTATCGTTAATGGCTTTATTGAGTAAAGGAGAGGCGCGATCAACAGGCTTAACGATTCGCAACTCATGATGACAAACATTTTGCTGGCGCGTTGTCTCATGATCAAGCCCATAAATCAATATCTGATCCAGATGACGGGTTTGTGATTTATTTCCTATTGAGTTCCGGGAGCCGCATCGTGCAGATATATCCCCTTGTAACTCACCTTTCAGGGTTAACCAGGATAAGTGTGCCATATTATTCCTTATGATTAATATGTGTGAATAATATATTGCGATAATAGAACTTCAGTTTGCGCCCGAATTTTTATTATTTCAACGCGTTTGTTTTTCGCCTGCCGGTGTATTTAAAGGTTAGCGTAATAAATATCTCAATGGATCGACTAAAATTCGCAAAAACATTTCCCGGTGCTTAAGCGGAATAGACGGATTCTGGAAAAACTAAGCGCTTTCTGGCGGACGAATCGGTACGAAAGTAAAGCGTTAGTGCTCTCGATCACACTTTTACCCTCATCCCCGCTACTCCTCCCTGGCTAATGCTGGCCGGGATGAGGAAGGTCAACATTGAGCCAGGCAAACTAGCGATAACGTTGTTTTATTATCAAAGGACCGGGAATTCCTATGTCACAGCCTACCTTCAATCAAGAGCAATTTCAGGCAGCCCTGACACGTCAGTGGCAGCGTTTCGGTTTACTGTCGGCTCACGAGATGACCTCCCGCCAGTGGTGGCAGGCGGTCAGCGGTGCGCTGGCTGAATTACTCAGCGCTCAGCCTGCGGCAAAGCCGGTGAACAATCAGCGCCATGTGAACTACATTTCAATGGAGTTCCTGATTGGTCGTCTGACCGGCAATAACCTGCTGAATCTGGGCTGGTATGAAGGCGTGAGCGAGGCGCTGAAAGCGCATGACGTTAACCTGAGCGATCTGCTGGAAGAAGAGATCGATCCGGCGCTGGGCAACGGCGGTCTGGGACGTCTTGCCGCCTGCTTCCTCGACTCAATGGCAACCGTTGGTCAGTCGGCAACCGGCTATGGTCTGAACTACCAGTATGGCCTGTTTCGCCAGTCCTTTGCCGACGGCAGGCAGATGGAAGCGCCGGATGACTGGGGCCGCGGTAGCTATCCGTGGTTCCGCCATAACGAAGCGCTGGATGTACAGGTCGGTATTGGCGGTAAAGTGACGAAGGAGGGGCGCTGGGAGCCGGGCTTCACCATTACCGGCCAGGCGTGGGATCTGCCGGTGCTGGGCTACCGTAACGGCGTGGCGCAACCGCTGCGTCTGTGGCAGGCCACCCATGCTCACCCGTTCAACCTAACCCGATTTAACGACGGCGATTTTCTGCGCGCCGAGCAGCAGGGCATCGACGCCGATAAGCTGACCAAAGTTCTCTACCCGAACGACAACCATACCGCGGGTAAAAAGCTGCGTTTGATGCAGCAATATTTCCAGTGCGCCTGTTCGGTGGCCGATATTCTGCGTCGCCACCATCTGGCAGGACGTAAGCTGCATGAGCTGGCGGATTACGAAGTCATTCAGCTTAATGACACCCATCCGACCATCGCCATTCCGGAACTGCTGCGCGTGCTGCTCGACGAGCATCAGATGAGCTGGGACGACGCCTGGGCAATTACCAGCAGGACCTTCGCTTACACCAACCACACCCTGATGCCGGAAGCGCTGGAGTGCTGGGATGAGAAGCTGGTGAAAGCGCTGCTGCCGCGCCATATGCAGATCATCAAAGAGATTAACGCGCGCTTTAAGACGCTGGTTGATAAAACCTGGCCGGGCGACAAGCAGGTCTGGGCGAAGCTGGCGGTGGTGCATGACAGACAGGTGCGCATGGCGAATATGTGCGTGGTCAGCGGCTTTGCGGTAAACGGCGTGGCGGCGCTGCACTCCGATCTGGTGGTAAAAGATCTGTTCCCGGAATATCACCAGCTGTGGCCGACTAAATTCCATAACGTCACCAACGGTATCACCCCGCGTCGCTGGATCAAGCAGTGCAACCCACAGCTGGCGGCGCTGTTCGATAAAACGCTGAAAAAAGAGTGGGCTAACGACCTCGACCAGCTGATCAAGCTGGAGAAGTATGCGGACGACGCGAAATTCCGTCAGACCTGGCGCGATATAAAACGGGCCAACAAAGAGCGTCTGGCGGAATTTGTAAAGGCGCGGACCGGCATTGAGATTAATCCGCAGGCGATTTTTGATATCCAGATTAAGCGCCTGCACGAGTACAAGCGTCAGCACCTCAACCTGCTGCATATTCTGGCGCTGTATAAAGAGATCCGCGAAAACCCGCAGGCAGACCGCGTACCGCGCGTATTCCTGTTTGGCGCCAAGGCGGCGCCGGGCTATTACCTGGCGAAAAATATCATCTTCGCTATCAATAAAGTGGCGGACACTATCAACAACGATCCACTGGTCGGCGACAGGCTGAAGGTGATGTTCCTGCCGGACTACTGCGTATCGGCGGCGGAAATGCTAATCCCGGCGGCGGATGTCTCTGAGCAGATCTCCACGGCGGGTAAAGAGGCTTCCGGTACCGGCAATATGAAGCTGGCGCTCAACGGCGCGCTGACGGTTGGCACCCTGGACGGGGCGAACGTCGAAATTGCCGATAAGGTTGGCGACGAAAACATCTTCATTTTTGGCCATACTGTGGAAGAGGTAAAAGCTCTGAAGGCGAAAGGCTACGATCCGGTGAAATGGCGTAAGAAAGATAAGGTGCTGGATGCCGTGCTGAAAGAGCTGGAAAGCGGCAAATACAGCGATGGCGACAAACATGCGTTCGACCCGATGCTGCATAGCATCGGCAAGCAGGGCGGCGACCCGTATCTGGTGATGGCGGATTTCGCCGCCTATGTAGAGGCGCAAAAGCAGGTGGACGTACTGTATCGTGACCCGGAGGGCTGGACTCGCGCGGCGATCCTCAACTCCGCGCGCTGCGGCATGTTCAGCTCCGATCGCTCTATCCGTGATTATCAGGCCCGCATCTGGCAGGCAAAACGCTAAGGGAGCGCGATGGATAGCAAACGTCTGGATAATGCCGCGCTGGCGGCGGGGATCAGCCCCAACTATATCAATGCCCACGGTAAACCGCAGTCCATTAGCGCCGAAACCAGGCGGCGTTTGCTGGACGCGATGCACCGTACCCCCGCCGCCACGAAGGGGACGGCATCCCCGGTGCCGGGCGTTAAGGTGTATACCGCAGGTAAAAAGATGCCGCTTACCGTTGAAGGGAAGGGCGAATTTCACTGGCTGCTGACGACCGAGCAGGGCGAACAGTTCAAAGGCCGTGCGTCCGGCGGCAAAGCGTTTAACCTGCCGGCGAAGCTGCCGCTCGGTTATCACACCCTGACGCTGACCCAGGGAGAACTGCGCAGCCATTGCCGGATCGTCGTCGCGCCGAAGCGCTGCTATGAGCCGCAGGCGCTGCTGGACGGGCAAAAACTGTGGGGCGCGTGCGTGCAGCTCTATACCCTATGTTCCGCAAACAACTGGGGAGTCGGCGATTTTGGCGATCTGAAATCGATGCTGGTGGATATCGGCAGACGCGGCGGGGCGTTTATCGGCTTAAATCCGATTCACGCCCTCTATCCGGCCAATCCGGAAAGTGCCAGCCCCTATAGTCCCTCATCACGCCGCTGGCTGAACGTGATTTATATTGACGTCAATGCGGTTGAAGATTTCCAGCGCAGCGAAGAGGCGCAGGCGTGGTGGCGAATGCCAACCACGCAGCAGACGCTGAAGCAGGCGCGTGAGGCCGACTGGGTTGATTACTCCACGGTTACCGCGCTGAAAATGGCGGCGCTGCGTATGGCGTGGAAACGCTTTGCCGTGCGTGACGATGAGCAGATGGCGGCATTTCGCTATTTCGTGACGCAGGAGGGTGAAAGCCTCTACTGGCAGGCGGCGTTTGACGCGATTCATGCGCATCAGGTGCAGGAAGACGAACTACGCTGGGGCTGGCCGGTGTGGCCGGAAGCGTACCGGTCGGTAGACTCCCCGGCGGTGAAAACTTTCTGCGAGGAATATCGCGACGAGGTGGATTTCTATCTCTGGCTGCAATGGCTGGCGTACACTCAGTTCGCCGCCTGTTGGGAAACCAGCCAGGGCTTTAAGATGCCGGTCGGCCTGTACCGCGATCTGGCGGTGGGCGTCGCGGAAGGCGGCGCGGAGACTTGGTGTGACCGCGAGCTGTACTGCCTGAAAGCCTCCGTCGGCGCGCCGCCGGATATTCTCGGTCCGCTCGGGCAGAACTGGGGCCTGCCGCCAATGGACCCGCATATCATGGCGGCGCGCGCCTACGAGCCGTTTATCGAACTGCTGCGCGCCAATATGCAGAACTGCGGCGCGCTGCGCATCGACCACGTGATGTCGATGCTGCGTCTGTGGTGGATCCCGTATGGTGAAACCGCCGACCAGGGGGCGTATGTTCACTATCCGGTCGACGATCTGCTGTCGATTCTGGCGCTGGAAAGCCAGCGTCATCAGTGCATGGTGATTGGCGAAGATCTGGGCACTGTGCCGGTGGAGATTGTCAGCAAGCTGCGCAACAGCGGCGTTTACTCATACAAGGTTCTCTATTTCGAGAACGATCATGAGAAAAACTACCGCGCGCCGCAGGCGTATCCGGAACAGTCAATGGCCGTCGCGACCACGCATGATCTTCCTACGCTGCGCGGCTATTGGGAGAGCGGCGATCTGACGCTGGGCAAAACGCTGGGGCTGTACCCTGATGAAGAGGTGCTGCGCGGACTGTATCAGGACCGCGAACTGGCGAAGCAGGGGCTACTGGATGCGCTGCATACATATGGCTGTCTGCCGAAACGCGCCGGGCGCAAGGCTTCGCTGATGTCGATGACGCCGGTGCTCAATCGCGCTATGCAGCGTTATATCGCCGACAGCCATAGCGCGCTGCTGGGGCTGCAGCCGGAGGACTGGCTGGATATGGCGGAGCCGGTGAACATTCCGGGCACCAGCTATCAGTATAAAAACTGGCGTCGTAAGCTTTCCGCTTCTCTTGAGGCGATGTTTGCCGATGAGCGGGTGAACAAGCTGATTAAGGATCTCGATAAGCGCAGGCGGGCAGTGGGTAAAAAGCGATAACGCGCAGCTGTTTCTGTAGGCCGGATAAGACGCTGCGCGTCGCCATCTGGCGTAAAATGGTAGCAGTTTCTGTAGGCCGGGTAAGCGTTAGCGCCACCCGGCTTTTTTACCATCAGAGAAGGTTATCAGACCACCATTCCCAGCAGCAGACACCCTATCAGGCCGCAGACCGAGATAATGGTTTCCAGCATTGACCAGGACTTGATGGTTTCGCCGATGGTCAGGTTGAAATACTCTTTGAACAGCCAGAAGCCCGGATCGTTCACATGAGAGAAGATGACGCTACCGGAACCGACGGCAATTACCATCAGCTCCGGGCTTACGCCAGTGGTGGCAATCAGCGGCGCCACGATCCCGCCTGCGGTGATCGCCGCTACGGTAGCCGAGCCCAGCGCGATACGCAGAACGGCAGCGATAGACCACGCCATCAGGATCGGCGAGATATTGGTTTCATGCATCATCGAGGCGATATATTTGTCCACCCCGCTGTCGACCAGCACCTGCTTGAACGCGCCGCCGCCGCCGATGATTAACAGCATCATGGCGATAATTTTGATTGAGGAGGTCAGGGTGTCGTTGATCTGATCCATCGAACGGCCACGGTTCAGACCGAAGGTGAACAGGGCGATCAGCACTGCAATCAGCGTCGCCATGACCGGATCGCCAAAGAACTCAGCCACCGGCAGGAAAGCGTGTCCTTTCGGCAGAATCATTTCCGCGACGGCGCGCATCGCCATCAGCACTACCGGCACCAGCGAGGTCCAGACGCTGACGCCAAAGCCTGGCATCTCTTCTTCGCTGAATGTTTTCGCGCTGTACAAACCCTCCGGGATCGGCTTATCGATACCCTTCAGGAAACGGGCAAATACCGGGCCGGCGAGAATAACGGTTGGGATCGCCAGGATCGTTCCGAACAGCAGGGTTTTACCCATATCGGCCTGGAAGATGGTGGCGATAGCGGTTGGACCGGGGTGCGGCGGCAGGAAGCCGTGGGTAACGGACAGCGCGGCGGCCATTGGTACGCCGACGTACAGCAGAGGAATATTCGCCGCGGCGGCAATGGTAAATACCAGCGGCAGCATCAGCACGAAACCCACTTCGTAGAACAGCGCGAAGCCGACGGTGAAGCCAGTTAACACCACGGCCCACTGAATGTGTTTCTTACCAAATTTGGCAATCAGGGTGGTGGCGATACGCTGCGCGCCGCCGCAGTCCGCCAGCAGTTTGCCGAGCATGGCGCCAAATCCCATGATCAGGGCCAGGCTGCCCAGCGTACCGCCGACACCAGCTTTGATGGAGCCAATAACTTTATCCAGCGGCATTCCTTGCATTAATCCAACAGCAAGCGCCACCAGGACGAGAGCGATGAAACCGTTCATTTTGAAGCGGATCATCAGGAGTAATAACAAGATTACACCGATAGCAACGATGACTAATGGCATGATTTACTTGGCCTTTCATTTTGTTATGGGTAACGTCAGTGTTCAGACGACAATTTCCGGTTGTCCCAACTGGGAACAGAGATGTAACGGCACCGCGACTGCTTTACGTCGAACTATTTAGTTTAGTCAGATGTTATTTGTATGTTTGGTGCCCATATCGATGATACGGGTAACATGTGGCAATTGAGAATCACCCCAGCGGGCAAAATTTAAATTATGCGAGGCAGGTCATATTATTGCGCAGGAAGAGAAGAGACGTTTTACAAGTACAGGCCCGATAAGCGCAAGCGCCATCGGCACTCCGGCGAAAGCGTTTGACGCCCTGAAAACAGATGCCATTCGTAGGCCCGATAAGCGTAAGCGCCATCGGGCAACAGGAGGGAAAAACTTAGTAGTAAGAGTGCTCGCCGCGCTGGTGCTCAGTCAAATCGCGGACGCCCTTCAGCTCCGGGAATTCGTTCAGCAGCTGTTTCTCGATCCCTTCTTTCAGGGTGACATCGACCATTGAACAGCCGTTACAGCCGCCGCCAAACTGCAGAATCGCGTAGCCTTCGTCGGTAATCTCCATCAGGGAAACGCGACCGCCGTGGCCGGCAAGCTGCGGGTTGATCTGCGATTGCAGCATATACTCCACGCGCTCCATCAGTGGCGCATCATCGGCCACTTTACGCATTTTGGCGTTCGGCGCTTTCAGCGTCAGCTGAGAACCCAGCTGATCGGTAACGAAATCGATCTCAGCGTCTTCCAGAAACGGCGCGCTCAGTTCGTCAACATATGCCGTCAGCAGGTCAAATTTCAGGGCGGTGTCGGTTGCTTCCACAGCGTCCGGCGGACAATAAGAAACGCCGCATTCAGCGTTAGGCGTACCGGGATTGATCACAAATACGCGGATTTGTGTCCCTTCTTCCTGATTTGCCAGCAGTTTGGCAAAATGCGCTTGTGCAGCATCGGAAATACGGATCATAGTAATGGCCTAATAGTTGACTATTTTAGTTGGTTATAATACGCCCATCATCGTTGCTCTACAAGGTTCGACACAGGCACCATACCTGGACCGTCGCCGCGCCGTTGCGTAAAAGCAACTGCGCAATCTCCGCGACGGTACTTCCGGTAGTGACGACATCATCCACAATAGCCATATGGAGTCCCCGGACGGGCAATTCAAGGCGAAAAGCGTTTTTCAGGTTGCGTTTGCGCAAGCGGGCGCTGAGATGATGCTGAGTCGCGGTAGGGCGTACGCGCGTTACGCTCTGGCTGTCCCAGGCGCATCTGAGCCAGCGCGCCAGCGGGCGGCACAGCAGATCGCTCTGGTTAAATCCTCTTCGCCAGTGCCGCCGCTGCCAGAGCGGCACGCTGATTAGCCGGTCCGGCAGAAGCAATCCGTTCTGTCGGCGCGCCTGTAAAACGTCCAGCAGCAGCATACGTGCCAGCGCGGGGGCGATCTCCGCGCGACGGGAAAACTTCAGCTGGTGAATAAGCGCGCTCAGCGGCGGCGCGTAATCGCCGATCGCGATCAGCCGCTGCCACGGCGGCGGTTTTTGCAGGCAGCGTCCGCAGGAAAGCGTGGCATGTGTGGAGGGTAATCCGCACTGCGGGCAGAGGGAAACCCGGCGCCGCGCCGCGCGCTGGCAGACGGAGCAGATTCCCCAACGGCTGAGCGCCAGCGGCATTCGGCATAGCCAGCATAATCCCGGTACTGTTAGCATGTATCCATCCTGGTAAGCGAAAAGAGAACTGTAACTGATGAATGACGTCTGGTGGCAGACCCGTGGAGAGGGAAATTGTCATCTTGTGCTGCTGCACGGATGGGGACTGAATGCGGAGGTGTGGCATTGCATCAGCGCGGAATTAAGCGCGCATTTTACGCTGCATCTGGTGGATCTTCCAGGCTTCGGTCGTAGTCAGGGTTTTGGCGCGATGTCGCTTGAGGCGATGGCGGAGCGGGTGCTAAGTCAGGCCCCTGATAAGGCGATCTGGCTGGGCTGGAGCCTTGGCGGGCTGGTGGCCAGTCAGGTAGCGCTGGCCCATCCGGAGCGTGTACAGGCGCTGGTCACCGTCGCCTCATCGCCCTGCTTTAGCGCCCGCGACGACTGGCCGGGGATCAAGCCCGAGGTGCTGGCAGGATTCCAGCAGCAGCTAAGTGAAGATTTTCAGCGTACGGTCGAGCGTTTTCTGGCGCTGCAAACGATGGGAACGGAATCGGCGCGACAGGACGCGCGCGCCCTCAAAAAGACGGTGCTGGCGCTGCCGATGCCGCCGGTGGAGGTGCTTAACGGCGGGCTGGAGATCCTTAAAACGGTCGATCTGCGCGAATCGCTGAAATCGCTACAGTTGCCTTTCCTGCGCCTGTACGGCTATCTCGACGGCCTGGTGCCGCGCAAAATTGTGCCGGTGCTGGATGCGCTATGGCCGCAGAGTGAATCGTATATTTTTGCCAAAGCCGCCCATGCGCCGTTTATTTCCCATCCTGAGGCGTTTTGCGAAGCGCTGCTGGCGCTCAGGCCGTCACGATAATGACGTCTTTGCCCGGCTGTGCAAAGGCGCCTGGCAGGGTATCAGTGGCCTGATAACGTCAGATCGTCGGCTGACAGGCCGGTGATTCTGAGTACGGTATGGCGATCGATTCCATCAGCCAGCATAGTTCGCGCAATACGCTGCGCTTCTTCGCGTCTGCCTAACCGTAAGCCTTTTTTGATGCCCTGCTTCAGCCCATTTTCCATGCCTTTTTCCAGGCCGCGCTGATGGCCTTCCTGACGTAATCTTTCGGCAATCGTCATCATCCTCTCCTTGTGCTGGGGTAAGCGTTCCGCCACCGCATGGATAAATTCGTCAAAGCGATCGGCGTCGCCGGAACGCAAAAGATAATTAAATAGCGCTTTAAGCTGTTTGTCATTAGCGTGTCCTTTAACAAGCAGGGTCGCCAGTTTTTCCACCAGCCCCAGCAGGTCACGGGTGCGGATATGCTTTTGTATCAGCTCCAGCAGCGCCATTCGTCGATGCTGCATGATGTCGTCATCCGGTATGACGGTGATGTCGACAAGGGGAAATGCGCTGGCGTAAAGCTGTCTCGCCAGCTGCGGGTTATCGAATTCCTCGAGCCAGCACAAGGAAAACGGATAGGGACTTTCGGCGCCGTGATAAAACAGCATCGGCACTACCAGCGGTAATTTTTTATGTCCTGCATCCAGATGCTGCTGCATCGCCGCAATGGCGTAGCGCATTAGCCGAAACGCCATATGAGCATCCGGCGTGCTTTGATGTTCAATAACAACGTAGATATAGCCGTCCCCTTCACGGGTTTTCAGCGACCACAATATGTCGGAATAATAAGCCCGCAGCTGTTCTTCGATAAAACTCCCCGACTCCAGCTTCAGTGTTTTCAAATCGCAGAGGCTTTGCAGAGAGGCGGGCAGATGGAGCTTAAGGAAATCCCGCGCGGTCGCGGGATGGCGGAGAAATGTTTTGAAAATTGCGTCATGCGGCGTAGATGTAGCCATGGCGTTCCGTCACCTGAACAGTAAGATGACGGGAGAGTAAACGGCGGTTCTGCCAGCCGCATCCGGTAAATATTACCCTTGCGAGACATGACGGAAGAAAAAAATCGGCTAGTGAAAGGCGTACATTTTTGCCCAACGCAGCACGCAAAAAATACGCCGGGCCGCTATCGCGCCAGTCTCCAGCAGCGAGTCAGCGCAGACGCCACCATTCGCGCAGGCAGGCTTTGCCTTCCGGGCAGCTTTTGCAGCTTCCCGAAAGGCAGCCGTCGGGTTCTTCCTGAATCCGTATGGCTTTGCCCATGCTTTCCAGTTGCTTCAACATAGCGTCGACCATCGGCTGCGGCGTGTGCAGCGTCTGACCGATCTGCGTCGCCTCCATGCGGCCGTGCAGCGCCAGTAAATCACGAACCTGGATCAGTGAAGCCATCGTTACGCCTTAGTGGCAGTCGCCGGTCGTGGTGGTGGTCGCGGCGCAGCAGGCGCTGACGCTTTTACGCGTCGCCAGCAGGTTCACGTCCACCCGGCTACGCGCCCGACGCAGCAGGCCAATCACCACGACGTTAAACACTATCACCGCCAGAATACAAACCAGGCTATAGACAGGATGTTCCGCGTAGCTGGCAGCCTGATAGAACAGCGTCGACAGGGAGTAGGCGATGTTCAGCCCCCACAGGATTGAGAATCCCATCCAGCCGCGGCTCGATTCACGGGCAATCGCCCCCATCACCGAGATACAGGGCACATACAGCAGTACGAAGATCAGATAGCTGTAGGCCGCCGCGGCGCTGCCGAATTTCGCGTCCATGATGCCCATCGCCCCGGTCGCCATTTCGCCGTCGCCCTTGCTGGCTTCAATCGGGTTCGCCAGTACGCTCAGGCTGAAGGTGTCTTTCAGGCTTTGCCAGGTTTCGTCCAGCGCGCCCAGCAGTTCATCGCCGAGGCTGAATTCCGCCGGGTTAAACTCCTCTTCCTGGATGTTTTCCGCGGTGTAGAGCGTGTTGAGCGTCCCGACCACCACTTCTTTCGCCATCGCGCCCGTAAACAGACCTACCGTGGCCTGCCAGTTGTCCTCGTGTACGCCAATCGGCTTGAACACCGGCGTAATCACGCGGCTGATGGAGGCCAGCGCCGAGTCGTTGATGTTGTCGACGATTTTGCCGCCCAGCGAGAAGCTGTTAAACGCGCTCAGGAAGATGCTGACAATGACGATCACTTTACCGGCGCGCAGCACAAACCCTTTCAGGCGCTGCCAGGTCTGGATCACCAGGCTCTTGATATGCGGAATATGATAAACCGGCAGCTCCATCACGAACGGCGAGGCTTCGCCGCGCATAATGGTATGTTTGAGCATCAGGCCGGTGAGTACGGCCATCACAATGCCCAGCACATACAGGGAGAAGACCGCCAGCGCGCCGTTTTGCCCGAAGAAGGCCGCCGCAAACACGGCGAAAATCGCCAGCCGCGCGCCGCAGGACATAAACGGCGCCATCATAATGGTCATCAGGCGTTCACGCGGCGCGTCCAGCGTACGGGCGCCCATCACCGACGGCACGTTACAGCCAAAGCCGACGATCAGCGGAACGAACGATTTGCCCGGCAGCCCCAGCGCCTGCATCAGACGGTCCATAACAAAGGCGGCGCGCGCCATGTAACCGGAGTCTTCAAGAAAAGAGAGGAACAGGTACATCATGCCGATCTGCGGCACCAGCGGCAGAACGGTATTGATCCCGCCGCCAAGTCCCTGGGCAAGGAAGATGGTCAGCCAGTCCGGGAAGTGGAGGGTATAGCCAATCCACTGAATACCGTGAATGAAGATGGCGACGGAGCCTGCGTCAAAAATCGGCGTCAGCGCGCCGCCGATGTTAATGGCCAGCAGGAACATCAGGTACATCACAAACAGGAAAATGGGCAGTCCGAGGAAGCGGTTGAGGATGATTTTATCCATCGCGGCGGTGAAGCGGCTGGGCTCCGCCGTCAGGGTGTTGCTGACTACGTCGCAAATCGCGGCGATGCACTGGTAGCGGGCGTCGGCGATATGCAGCGCCGGGTCGTCCATCTCTTCGCTCAGACGCGCCAGCGAGGCGTTCAGCTGGTGTGCGGCGTCGCCCGCATAGGCGCGGCTGTAAATATCGCCCTCCAGCATCTGCAAACCGAGCCAGCGACGTTGATGCGACGGCAGGGTCTTCGACATGGCGTTGGCGAGATTGTCAGCCTCACGCAGCAGCGGCTGCGCGTAATGGACCAGCTCAACGTTTTCATTTTTACGGTGGCGGTCAATGGCCAGCTTCAGCGATTCGATACCGCGTCCGCGGGTGGAGACCAACGGCACTACCGGACAGCCCAGACGCGCAGACAGCGCGTCAATGTCGATGCGGATCTGCTGCTTCTCGGCAATATCAAGCATGTTAAGCGCGACGATGCAGGGAATACCCAGTTCCAGCAGTTGCAGCGTCAGGTACAGGTTACGTTCGAGGTTGGAGGCGTCCACCACGTTGATTAACAGATCCGCGTCACCGCTCAGAATGTAGTGGCAGGCAATCTGCTCATCGAGAGAGGTTTGCGAGGAAATGGTGGTCAGGGAGTAAGTACCGGGGAGATCGACCAGCGTCACCTGATGGTCGGTGGTGGCGAACTGGCCCTCTTTACGCTCGACCGTGACGCCAGCCCAGTTGCCTACGCGCTGGCGCGCGCCGGTAAGCTGGTTGAATAAGGTTGTCTTACCGGAATTTGGATTACCAATTAAACCAATGGTTAATTTTTTCATTGTTATAGACTCACTGTATTAACAGGAAACCGCTTCCACTTCTAATAAAGCCAGGTCTTTTTTCCGTAATACCAGGCTGACGCGACGGGTTTCAATATGTACCGGATCGCCTAAAGGCGCGACGCGCACGACGTTAAATGAGGAACCAGGCAGCATGCCGAGGGAAAGCAGTTTCTGACGGTATGCAGGACTTATTTCCCGGGCAAAGCCGGTAATTTTCCACGCAGTATCTGGAGTAAATTGCATAAGAGCCTACTTATTTCTCGCTAAATGGTTGTTACCTCATGGGGCTGAGGACGCGGCATGAGACCAGATGATTAGCCAACGAAGGAAAGATTAAATAATCAACAATGCAATGATAATGAGAATGGTTTCTATCATCAACAGAATAAATGTGACGGAATGTTGGTTTAAAGAATAATTTGCGTCAACTTTGATATGGCTCAACATTTAATGCGGGAAGGTGAAATAATTCCATTTATTAATAAATAAACAGACTTAATGTTTAATTAAGGTTTCATCTGTTAATGATGTGAAAAATAACGCGGGGGTGTGAAGGGCGAATAATATAAACATGCCGGATAGCGGCGTGAGCGTCGCTATCCGGCAGAAGAGGCAGCTTTAGCGTTTTTTACCCATTGCCGCCGCCAGCGCATCCATCATCGCGCTGTTGCCTGTCGGCTGGGCGTCGCGACCGCGCGGCTTCGCCGCTTTCGCTGCCGGACGATCCTGATTGCCGCCGCCGCGTCGGGCGCTGGTTTCACCCGGCTGCTCGTCAAGACGCATGGTCAGCGCAATACGCTTGCGTTGCAGATCCACCTCCAGCACTTTCACCTTCACGATATCGCCCGCTTTGACGACGGTGTGCGGATCTTCAACGAACTTGTTCGCCAGGGAAGAGATGTGGACCAGGCCATCCTGATGCACGCCGATATCGACAAAGGCGCCGAAGTTGGTGACGTTGGTGACCGCGCCTTCGAGGATCATCCCCGGCTGTAGATCGTTCATGGTCTCCACGCCGTCGGCAAACTGCGCGGTTTTGAACTCCGGACGCGGGTCGCGGCCCGGTTTTTCCAGCTCTTTGATGATGTCGCTGACGGTCGGAACGCCGAATTTGTCGTCAGTGAAGTCAACGGCTTTCAGATTGCGCAGTTCGCTGCTGTTGCCCATCAGGTCCTTCAGCGCCTGCTGCGTCGCCGCCAGGATGCGCTCCACCACCGGGTACGCTTCCGGGTGCACGGTTGAGGCATCGAGCGGATTATCGCCGTGGTTAATACGCAGGAAGCCTGCGCACTGCTCGAAGGCTTTCGGCCCCAGGCGGCTCACTTTCAGCAGTTGCTGTCGGTTTCTGAACTGGCCGTTCTCATCGCGCCAGGCGACGATATTCTGCGCCATCATCTGGGTCAACCCGGCTACGCGGGTCAGCAGCGGCACGGAGGCGGTGTTGAGATCCACGCCGACGGCGTTCACGCAGTCTTCGACTACCGCGTCCAGCTTACGCGCCAGCTGTGTCTGGCTGACGTCGTGCTGGTACTGGCCGACGCCGATCGATTTCGGGTCGATCTTCACCAGCTCCGCCAGCGGGTCCTGCAGGCGACGGGCGATGGAGACAGCGCCGCGCAGGGAGACATCGAGATCCGGGAACTCCTGCGCCGCCAGTTCGGAGGCGGAGTAGACCGACGCGCCCGCTTCGCTGACGATCACTTTCTGCGCGGTCACTTTCGGGAACTGCTTCTGCACGTCGAGGAAGAAACGTTCGGTTTCGCGCGACGCCGTGCCGTTGCCAATCGCCACCAGCTCAACGTGGTATTTTTCACACAGCGCGGCGACGATGGTAGCGGCTTTCGCCGCCTGGCCGGTGTGCGGATAGATAGTGTCGGTGGCGACCAGCTTGCCGGTGCCGTCAACGACGGCCACTTTGACCCCGGTGCGCAGGCCCGGATCGAGGCCCATCGTAGCGCGCAGGCCCGCCGGCGCGGCCATCAGCAGGTCGTGCAGGTTGCGGGCAAATACATTGATCGCTTCGTCTTCCGCACGTTCACGCACTGTGCCCATCAGCTCGGTTTCGAGATGCATCAGCACCTTAATGCGCCAGGTCCAGCTCACCACGCCTTTGCGCCAGCTGTCCGCCGGGGCGTTGTTCAGGCGCAGGCCGAGGTGATCCATGATGATCTGTTCGCAGTGGCTCTCTTTCGGCGGCTCATCAAACTGCGGATCGGCGTTCAGCGAAAGCTGTAGCACGCCTTCATTACGTCCGCGGAACATCGCCAGCGCGCGGTGCGACGGGACGCTGGCGATTGGTTCGTGATGATCGAAATAGTCGCGGAATTTTGCCCCTTCCTCTTCTTTACCGCTGATCACGGCGGCGACCAGGTGCGCGTTCTTCCACAGGTAGTCGCGCACTTTCGCCAGCAGCGCCGCGTCTTCGGCAAAACGTTCCATCAGAATGTAACGCGCGCCGTCGAGCGCGGCTTTGGTATCGGCAACGCCTTTATCGGCGTCGACAAACTTCTCCGCTTCCGTTTGCGGGTCGTGTGACGGATCGGTCCACAGCAGATCGGCCAGCGGCTCCAGACCGGCTTCAATAGCAATTTGCCCGCGGGTGCGACGTTTCGGTTTATAAGGCAGGTAGAGATCTTCCAGCTCGGTCTTACTTAACGTACCGTTGATGGCGTTAGCCAGTTCATCGGTCAGTTTGCCTTGCTCGGAAATGGACCTGAGAATAGCCTGACGGCGTTCTTCCAGTTCACGCAGATAGCCCAGTCGGGTTTCCAGATTACGCAACTGCGTGTCATCCAGACCGCCGGTGATTTCCTTACGATAACGTGCGATAAACGGCACGGTGTTCCCTTCGTCAAGCAGGCGAACGGCAGCGGCGACCTGATCGGCCCCGGCCTGAATCTCACCGGCGATAATGCGGCAGAAAGAATCATTCATCATCGAGTTAATTTCATCTGAGTAAAAAATCAGGGGTTAGTTATACGGACTGGCACAGCAAAATGCCAGTCGCGGAGGGCGCTCTCGGACTATTTTACGTACTCGATCGCGTTTACGTACCAGCTTGCTTCTCCGGCGGGGGTATTGACCACGGCGAGATCGCCAACCTCTTTTTTCAGCAGGGCGCGCGCCATCGGCGAATCAATGGAAATGTAATCCTTACGACCGAAAATTTCATCGTAGCCGACAATGCGGAAGCGGCGGGTGTCGCCATCGTCATTTTCAATTTCCACCCACGCGCCGAAAAACACTTTGCCTTCCTGCTGCGGGGAATAGTCGACAATTTTTAAATGTTCCATGCATTTGGTCAGGTAGCGAACCCGCCTGTCGATCTCACGCAGGCGCTTTTTATTATACTGATAGTCGGCGTTCTCGCTGCGGTCGCCGAGGCTTGCGGCCCAGGTTACCTTTTTTGTGACCTCCGGGCGCTCTTCGCGCCAGAGATAATTCAGTTCTTGTTTCAGCTTCTCGTACCCTTCCCGGGTGATCAGGGGCGTTTTCATCTTATTGATTACCTTTAAGTCTGTGATGATGCGCACAAATCGTATTACGTCACCCTGCTAACAGAATAAATAATGTGCCGCACGTTTCATTGTATACTTAAGCTGCTGTTAAATATGCTTTGTAACAATTTAGCCTGGAATTCATACCAGAATTCGCTGGTGACGAACGTAAGCTTTTTGAAGAATACACACATTCAATTGTTGCGAACCTTTGGGAGTACAAACAATGCAAGAGAACTATAAAATTCTGGTGGTGGATGACGACATGCGTCTGCGTGCGCTGCTGGAGCGTTATCTGACCGAGCAGGGCTTCCAGGTTCGAAGCGTCGCTAACGCTGAGCAAATGGATCGTCTCCTGACCCGCGAATCTTTTCATCTTATGGTACTGGATCTGATGCTGCCGGGTGAAGATGGCCTGTCGATCTGCCGCCGTCTGCGTAGCCAGAGCAACCCGATGCCGATCATTATGGTGACGGCGAAAGGAGAAGAGGTCGATCGCATTGTCGGGCTGGAAATCGGCGCCGATGACTACATCCCGAAACCGTTTAACCCGCGTGAACTGCTGGCGCGTATTCGCGCGGTGCTGCGTCGTCAGGCTAACGAACTGCCGGGCGCGCCTTCACAGGAAGAGGCGGTGATTGCCTTTGGTAAGTTCAAACTGAACCTCGGCACCCGCGAAATGTTCCGTGAAGACGAGCCGATGCCGCTGACCAGCGGTGAGTTCGCCGTGCTGAAAGCGCTGGTCAGCCATCCGCGCGAACCGCTCTCCCGCGATAAGCTGATGAACCTGGCGCGCGGCCGCGAGTATTCAGCGATGGAACGCTCCATCGACGTCCAGATCTCTCGTCTGCGTCGCATGGTGGAAGAAGATCCGGCGCATCCGCGCTACATTCAGACCGTCTGGGGTCTGGGCTACGTCTTCGTGCCGGACGGTTCTAAAGCATGAGGCGAATGCGCTTCTCGCCACGAAGTTCTTTTGCCCGCACGCTGCTGCTCATCGTCACCCTGCTGTTCGTCAGCCTGGTGACGACCTATCTGGTGGTGCTGAACTTTGCGATCCTGCCGAGTCTCCAGCAGTTTAATAAGGTCCTCGCCTACGAAGTGCGTATGCTGATGACCGATAAGCTGCAGCTGGAGGACGGCACGCAGCTGGTGGTGCCTCCCGCCTTTCGTCGGGAAATTTACCGTGAACTGGGGATTTCCCTCTACTCCAACGAAGCTGCCGAAGAGGCGGGACTGCGTTGGGCGCAACATTATGAATTTCTAAGCCATCAGATGGCGCAGCAGCTGGGCGGCCCGACGGAAGTGCGCGTTGAGGTCAATAAAAGCTCGCCCGTCGTGTGGCTGAAAACCTGGCTGTCGCCAAATATCTGGGTACGCGTGCCGTTAACGGAAATTCATCAGGGCGATTTTTCGCCGCTGTTCCGCTATACGCTGGCGATTATGCTGCTGGCGATCGGCGGGGCGTGGCTGTTTATCCGTATTCAGAACCGACCGCTGGTGGACCTTGAACATGCCGCGTTACAGGTCGGGAAGGGGATCATTCCGCCGCCGCTGCGTGAATATGGCGCCTCTGAAGTGCGCTCGGTGACCCGCGCCTTCAACCATATGGCGGCCGGGGTGAAACAGCTTGCCGATGACCGTACGCTGCTGATGGCGGGCGTCAGCCACGATCTGCGCACGCCGCTGACGCGAATCCGCCTGGCGACGGAGATGATGGGCGAGCAGGATGGTTATCTGGCTGAATCCATCAATAAAGATATTGAAGAGTGCAACGCGATCATAGAGCAGTTCATCGACTACCTGCGCACCGGTCAGGAGATGCCGATGGAGCTGGCGGATCTCAACGCGGTGCTGGGTGAAGTGGTCGCCGCGGAAAGCGGTTATGAACGTGAAATCGAGACGGCGTTGCAGCCGGGCAGTATTCAGCTGAGAATGCACCCGCTGTCCATCAAGCGCGCGGTGGCTAATATGGTGGTTAACGCCGCCCGCTACGGTAACGGCTGGATTAAAGTCAGCAGCGGCACGGAGCCGCATCGCGCCTGGTTCCAGGTGGAAGACGACGGGCCTGGTATCAAACCTGAACAGCGCAAGCACCTGTTCCAGCCGTTTGTGCGCGGCGACAGCGCGCGCAGCACCAGCGGCACCGGGCTGGGGCTGGCGATCGTACAGCGTATCGTCGATAACCATAACGGTATGCTGGAAATCGGCACCAGCGAGCGCGGCGGACTTTCTATCCGCGCCTGGCTGCCGGTTCCCGTGGCGCGCATCCAGGGGACGACAAAAGAAGCGTAAAAAGGGAGGCATTTAGCCTCCCTTTTGTTTATCTTTGCATGCCTGATAGTGCTGCGCTTACCAGGCCTGCGTTCATATCACCGTAGGCCGGATAAGGCATTTATGCCGCTATCCGGCAACATCAGTTACAGCTTCGGACCGGCGCTGACCAGCGCGGCGCCTGCTGGCGTATCGGTGTACTTCTCGAAGTTCTCAATGAACAGTTTCGCCAGCGCGGTGGCTTTTTCCTGCCACTGTTCCGGTGAGGCATAGGTGTTACGCGGGTCGAGAATACGCGTATCCACGCCCGGCAGTTCGGTCGGGATCGCCAGGTCGAACATCGGCAGGCTGAAGGTTTCCGCATCGTCCAGAGAACCGTTCAGGATGGCGTCGATAATGGCGCGGGTATCTTTGATCGAGATACGTTTGCCGGTGCCGTTCCAGCCGGTGTTGACCAGGTACGCCTGCGCGCCTGCGGCCTGCATACGTTTCACCAGCACTTCCGCATACTGCGTCGGGTGCAGTGACAGGAATGCCGCGCCGAAGCAGGCGGAGAAGGTTGGCGTCGGTTCGGTCACGCCGCGTTCGGTACCAGCCAGTTTGGCAGTGAAGCCGGACAGGAAGTGGTACTGTGTCTGGTTCGCTGTCAGGCGGGAAACCGGCGGCAGGACGCCAAAGGCGTCGGCGGTGAGGAAGATCACCTTGGTAGCGTGACCCGCTTTGGAGATCGGCTTAACGATGTTCTCAATATGATAGATCGGGTAAGAAACGCGGGTGTTCTCGGTTTTAGAACCGTCGTCAAAATCGATGGAGCCATCGGCGCGAACGGTGACGTTTTCCAGCAGCGCATCGCGACGGATAGCGTTGTAGATTTCAGGTTCAGCCTCTTTCGACAGCTTGATGGTTTTCGCGTAGCAGCCGCCTTCGAAGTTAAACACGCCGTCGTCGTCCCAGCCGTGCTCGTCATCGCCAATCAGGCGACGTTTCGGGTCGGTGGAGAGGGTGGTTTTGCCGGTGCCGGAAAGGCCGAAGAAGACTGCCACGTCGCCCTTTTCGCCCACGTTGGCGGAGCAGTGCATCGAAGCGATGCCTTTCAGCGGCAGCAGGTAGTTCATCACCGAGAACATACCTTTCTTCATTTCGCCGCCGTACTAGGTGCCGCCAATCAGCTGGATGCGTTCGGTCAGGTTGAAGGCTATGAAGTTTTCGGAGTTCAGCCCCTGCTCTTTCCACTGCGGGTTGGTGCACTTCGCGCCGTTCATCACGATAAAGTCAGGTTCAAAGCCTTCCAGCTCCTCATCGCTTGGACGGATGAACATGTTCTTCACAAAATGCGCCTGCCAGGCCACTTCGGTAATGAAGCGCACGGAAAGGCGGGTGTCGGCGTTAGCACCGCAGAACGCATCCACGATAAACAGACGCTTGCCGGAAAGCTGCTGCGTTACCAGCCCTTTCAGATGCTGCCAGGTTTCCTCGGAAAGCGGTTTGTTGTCGTTCTTGCCTTTTCCTTTGTCGGACCACCAGAGCGTATCGCGCGTGGTGTCGTCACGGACAATGTACTTATCCTTTGGCGAACGTCCGGTGAAAATACCGGTATCAACGGCAACGGCGCCGAGATTCGTCAGTACGCCGCGCTCATAGCCCTGAAGGGAAGGATCGAGTTCTTCCTGATAGAGCGTTTCATAGCTGGGGTTGTAAACGATATCCTGAACGTCGTTGATACCATAAGCCTTGAGATCTTGCGGGGTTAATCGTTTCACGCGCATATCACTGCTCCTTAGCCAATATGTATTACCTGAAATAGTAAGGTTTTTTGAGGGTCGTTAACCGCGACAAGGCTCATAGATTTACTTATCTGGACAAAATCACGATTGACTGAAAACGCTGTGACTCCGGTCACGAGGCGGCGGTTATTATGGCAGGAATGGACTTTTTGTTGTGGAAAATGTTCTGAAAACGTTAAAAGGTAGTGTTGTTCACGGAAAAATTGTGAGTGTAATCGCATTCACGTAAGAAAATTACGTAACCATTACATGTAAAATATCGATTCATCACAAATTAAACCGCGGACAAAAACAGGACGTTTCGCGAAGGGGAAGCGGATGGCGGAGATGCCGCCATCCGGCAATAAAGGCGATCTGTCAGTGCACCTGCGGATCGGCAGGGGAGGCGTTATTACGGATCTCGGCAATGTCCATTGCATTGAACAGATAGTGGCTGCCGCAGTAATCGCAGTGCATATCAATTTCGCCATCTTCCGCCAGAATGCTGTCTACTTCTGCGTCCGGCAGCGTTTTCAACGCGCCAGCGCAACGTTCGCGTGAACAGGTGCATTTGAACTCCACGTCCTGCGGATCGTAGAGGGTGACTTCTTCTTCGTGATACAGACGCCACAGCACGTCGTTCGCCGGGAGGGTGAGCAGCTCTTCGGCTTTGATGGTTTCGGTCAGCGTCGCCAGATGATCGAAATCATCCGCCTGCGCGTTCTGCGCGGGCATCACCTGCAGCAGCATTCCGCCCGCCGCGGCCTTGCCGTCCACCTCGCCGGTGCGAATAAACAGACGGGTCGGCAACTGCTCGGAGCGCAGGAAATAGTCTTCCAGGCAGGCCGCCAGGGTATCGCCTTCCAGACCGACCACGCCCTGATAGCGTTCGCCTTCTTCCGGCGTGATGGTGATCACCAGATAGCCGTTGCCGACCAGGGTTTTCAGGTCGGCGCTTTCCGCCACGTCACCCTGCACGCGCGCGACGCCGCGCATCTGCTGGTTGTTGTTGCCGTTAATCACCGCCAGACTCAGCGGACCATCGCCCTGCAACTGAACGGTAATATCCCCGGCGAACTTGAGGGTGGCGGTCAGCAGGCTGGTGGCGACCAGCAGCTCGGCCAGCACCGTTTTTACCGGCTGCGGATAGCTGTGATTTTCCAGAATCTGTTGCAGAGTTTCCGATACGGTCACCAGTTCGCCGCGCACGGCGAAATTTTCAAACAGATAGCGGTGTAATTGGTCATGTTGCGGCATAGTCATCTCTCTTGCGGGCGACAGTCACTCGCTGTCGCCGTGTTTAAATCGTAACAGATTGCGGCGCTCTTTTTTGTCCGGTCGTCTGTCCGGATGCGGCATGGTCAGTGCGTTAAGCTTACGCGCCAGCGCCATTTTTTCGCGTTTTTCTACGCTTTCCGTCGTTTCCTCATACAGGGCGACGGCTTCGCTGGCTGGTCGGCGCTGGGCGCTGATCCCGCGGATCACCACCGTGCGCTCATCATTACCCTGACGCAGCGTCAGGGTGGCGTTCAGTTCGACGATCTTGCCCGGCTTACTGCGCTGACCGTTATAGTGAACCTTTCCGCCTTCAATCATCTCGCGCGCCAGCGCGCGGGTTTTATAAAAACGCGCGGCCCACAGCCATTTATCCAGTCTGACCTCTTCCGAGGGTTTCTCTTTCATGGCGGCTCCTTCACAGCAGTGAGGGGATCAGTCGACGGTAATCATTCAACGACGGGTGGCGCGCATACTGCTTTTCCGCCACGCCAGAGTCGGGGTTAGTCACGCCGAGGCAGTAACGAATGCCGAACGTCGCGGCGGCATCAAGTATGGCTTCGCTGTCGTCAATAAACAGCGTTTTCTGCGCGTCTATCCCTGTCTCTTCAGCCACGGCGCGCCATAACCGCTGATCCTCTTTGGGATAACCAAATGTGTGGGTGGAAAGTAATAAATCAAGGTGCGAATCCAGGCCGGTATGCTTCAGCTTTACCGCCAGATTATGCGGATGCGCGTTAGTCAGCAAAATACGGCGCTTGCCGCAGGCCTTTAACGCCGCTAAAAAGGGCACCGTATCGTCGCGCAACACGGCGCGCGGTCCCATCTGCGTGGTCATTGCGCAGATGTCCAGGCCCAGGCGGTCGCTCCAGTAATCAAGACAGTACCAGTTTAGCGTATGCTGGACCGCATGATACTCCTGGCGGATAAATTCCTGCGCCTCTTGCGGCGAGATCCCCTGCTGCGCGCCGTAGGTTTCGGGCACCAGCTTTTGCCAGAAATAGTTATCAAACGCCAGATCGAGCAGCGTGCCGTCCATGTCCAGCAGAACGGTATCGACCTCCTGCCAGGCAATATTGATATGCATGGGAACTCTCCAGAATAAAACGCGTTGCGCGACAGGGTAGCATACCCCGTCGCGCAGTCATGTTATCAGATGAGGCTTTCCGAAGAGGCGATCAGTTTTGGATTCAGGCAGCTTTCATAGTACTGCTGAATTTCCATCATGCGGGTGCGATGGCGCTGATAGCGGCGGAACGCCTGCACGCCGTTATAGACGGTGCTGGTCAGCATCGTCAGCATCAGCAGGGTGGTGCCGAGGTAACGCCACAAGCCGGAACGGTCCGGAATGCGGTGCAAACCGATGTGGCGGGTGCCGTTGGCGTCGGTATAAATACTGGTGACAATGCCTTCGGCGCTGAACGGCGTGTTCATCAACATCTGCGCCAGCCGCTGGAAAGCATTCCACTGCTCCTGCGGCGGATAGTCATACAGCGAAACCGACGGCCAGGGCTGATCGACAAGCTCGCTGCCTTCGTCGCTGACGATCAGAAAACCGCCGGGCGCCGGGCTGTTCAGCGACTGGGCGGCGCGGGCCGTTTCACGGGCAATAAAAGGCGCCGTCGAGGTGGCGACCAGATTATCAAGCGACTCCGCGCTGACGGGGCGCAGCAGGACGTTGACGCCATCCAGCTTGCCCGCGTTGGCGCGTTTCACCAGCGCGTTCCAGTCTTTGCCGTTGCCCAGATTCACCAGCGCGTTTTTGAGACGGACGCATTCATCTTCCGCTGCGCATAAATCGGCGGTTTTCAGAACGATATCGCCAAAATCGTCAATCAGCACCATCCCCGACTTTTGAATCGCTGAACGTAGCGCCGCGCTGACCCGGGAGTCATCTTCCGGTTTGGGATGCAGCTGACGATTGACGGCCTGCGAAAGCGCGGTGGCTTTGTTGACCAGCTCAGACTCCGGCAACGGCAGCGCCGCCGCGTCGTTCCAGATGATTTGCGAGCAGTCAAATGGCGTAAACGGCGAACTGGTTTGCGGACGCCAGCTGCCTGAAGCGTGGATATTACACATGCCCTTGCCGCGAATATTCAGCGTATCGCCCACCCGCACGCCGGATTGCTCAAGCTGTTTAACGCTTGTCGCTTCAACGGTCTGCGCGCCTTTCATCCATGACAGGGTGAACTTGATCGGCATATCCAGCGGGATGCAGAACAGCAGCATCAGCAGCACCACCAGCGAGCCGCCGGCAATCACGGTACTGCGTACCCAGTGCTGGAGCGGGAAATTTTTTACCTCGTCATGGAGGGATAAAAAACGGCCCTGACGCACGACGTGGCGATCCAGATAGATATCGATATCCGTCTGCTGCCCCAGATCCTGCGCGATCCACGGCTGCCAGTGCGGCGGATAGACCAGATCGATAATGCCAAGCGAAATATTGTTAATTTGTTCCTGGTTATTTTCGCCAAACAGACCCCAGCGACGCGGCGTACCGCGCAGGCAGTGGATTTCCCGCAGCGCGGTTTTCGACGGTGGCGCGAAAAGTCCCCAGAGTCCGGCGGCCAGCAGCAGCACGGCGCCGCCAACTATCCAGGGCACAAAAACGTCCGGCGTAATCAGGCAGAAGAAAAACAGCAGGAAGGAGGCGACGATCAGCAACGCTTCACGGAATCCGGCAGGACGGCTTAGCGCATACTCCTCGTGGGTTTCCTGACGAATATTCAGCAGTTCGATCTGCTCGCTCTCTTCGCCGCGAATCGACGCCTGGGTGGAGCTGGCAGGTTGCAACGCATAGCCGCGCGCCTCCTGCATGTACTCCTGCAAAGTATGACCGTTGAGGGAAATGACCAGCGGCAGGGTATCGGTATGGATCAGCTCGACGTTATTTTCATCGTTAATGTACTGTTCCCAGAACGGCGGCAGGTGGACCTCGACGGAGTCGAGATAATAGCGCCATTTATTCGGATCGTCGGTGGTAATGCCGTAACGGGTGATCGAGTGGGTCAGAATGATGACGTTATTGCTTTCGGCGTTCAGCGCCAGGGATACGGGGGCCGTGCTGGCGCCCGTCGGACCGGGAACCTGCTGAATTTGGCTCAGGTTTTCGAGGTAATTTTCAACGGCGCTGCGTTCTTCCGGCGTCAGTTTACGGCTTGCCGCGTCTGAGAATGCGTTCGTCCATGGGAGTTTTCGCCGCCTGGCGCGGAGTTTGTATCGCCACCAGACGAGAAACAGACCGACCAGTAGCGCCGCTAAAAAAATCAAAATGGTGCTCATGCTTTTCCCATCTTACTTAATCTGTCAGGCGTGGTCAGTCGCACCCTGTCACAATAAACGTGATTCTGTGGTTGGCTATCGGCAAGCATGGAGTTGAACTTGAGCATTTTCAGCGCATCCCAGTGAAGGCAAATGATAGCAAAACCCGCAAAAGCGGAATATCAGCAAATTCCTGGACGTATTTCAACCTATTGACTTTTAATTTGAAATAGGAATTATATTTTTATTAGGTTACATAAATGTAAATAAACGGCAATTCACGTTGCCGAAACCGTGTCGTATATCGCACAATGACGGTAGATTCCACGGCAAAGATTCCCACGATGAGCAAATCATTACAAAAACCCACCATTCTGCATGTTGAAACGGTCGCCCGGTCGCGGCTGTTCAGCGTTGAAAGTGTGGATCTCGAGTTCAGCAACGGCGTGCGTCGCGTTTACGAACGGATGCGCCCCTCTAACCGTGAAGCGGTAATGATTGTGCCGATAGTTGACGATCATCTGATTCTGATTCGTGAGTACGCAGTAGGAACGGAGTCTTACGAGCTGGGCTTTTCCAAAGGGTTGATTGACCCCGGCGAAAGCGTGTTTGAAGCCGCGAACCGGGAGCTGAAAGAAGAGGTTGGCTTTGGCGCGAAGGATCTGACGTTTCTGAAAAAGCTCAGCATGGCGCCCTCTTATTTCTCCAGCAAAATGAACATCGTGGTGGCGGAAGACCTGTACCCGGAGTCGCTGGAAGGAGATGAACCTGAGCCGCTGCCGCAGGTCCGCTGGCCGCTGACGCATCTGATGGATCTGCTGGAAGACCCTGACTTTACCGAGGCGCGGAACGTGAGCGCGCTGTTCCTGGTGCGCGAATGGCTGAGGGGGCAGGGCAGGCTGTAAATTGGCGGCTTTACCCGCAGAGCGCCGGTTTTGTAGGCCGGATAAGGCGTAGCCGCTATCCGGCAGGTTTGCCCGGTGGCGCTGACGCTTACCGGGCCTACGGGGGATAAGGTTTTGTAGGCCGGATAAGGCGTAGCCGTCATCCGGCAGGTTTGCCCGGTGGCGCTGACGCTTACCGGGCCTACGGGGGTAAGGTTTTGTAGGCCGGATAAGGCGTAGCCGCTATCCGGCAACAATACGACCCCGACAACAAAAAAGGCGCCGGAGCGCCTTTTTTCGTCAGAACAGTTCGTGCGTTTCGCCATTATCGATAATGGTGGTACCCACTTCCTGCACCGCGTGCTGCGTGGGCTGGGTGCCCTCAATAAAATATTCCGCGCGGCTGTTGCCGCCGCTTGCCAGCTGTCCGGTGTTGCGATCGATATTGACCGTCACAATACCCGGCGGCGGGGTCAGCGGCTCTTCCGGTAAGCCTTCCAGCACCGCCTTCATATAGGCATCCCACGCCGGTTGCGCGCTTTTGGCGCCGCCTTCGTAGCCGGAGATCTGATCTTTGATCGCGCCGGAAGCGGAGGTGCGTCCAAGGTCACGCCGGTGATCGTCAAAGCCAATCCATACTGAAGTCACGACTCCCGGGCCGTAGCCGGAGAACCAAGCGTCTTTCGAACTGTTGGTGGTGCCGGTTTTACCGCCGATGTCGTGACGCTTAAGGTCGCGACCCGCGCGCCAGCCGGTGCCCATCCAGCCCGGTTCGCCAAAAATGTTGGTATTCAGCGCGCTCTTAATCAGAAACGCCAGCGGGGTGTTAATCACGTGCGGCGCATATTCTTGTGCGCCGGTCTGCACAACCAGCGCCTGGTTTGCCTGCTCCAGCTTCGGCATCGGCACGACGGCGTTTTGCTGCTCGCCGGAAACCGCGACGTCCTCAACGTTACTGTTCTCAAGAACGTCAGACTTCTGCGTATCGCCGTAAATGACCGGGATATCGCATTCCGGGCAGGCAATCTTCGGCTTCGCTTCGAAAATAATACCGTTCTGGTCGTTTTCAATTTTGCTGATGAAATAAGGATCGACCAGGAAGCCGCCGTTCGCCATCACCGCATAGCCGCGTGCAACCTGCATCGGGGTGAACGCGGCGGAGCCCAGCGCCAGAGATTCGGTATGCACAATATTTTGCGCCGGGAAGCCAAAACGTTGCAGATATTCGGCCGCGTAATCCACGCCCATCGCCCGCATCGCGCGCACCATTACCACGTTTTTCGACTGTCCCAGACCCTGACGCAGACGAATCGGACCGGCGTACTGTGGTGGGGAGTTCTTCGGACGCCAGTCGGACCCGGCGCCGGCATCCCAGCGGGAGATCGGCACGTCGTTGAGCATACTCGCCAGCGTCAGCCCCTTATCCATTGCGGCGGTATAGAGGAACGGCTTAATGTTCGAGCCCACCTGACGCAGCGCCTGAGTGGCGCGGTTGAATTTGCTCTGGTTGAAATCAAAGCCGCCCACCAGCGCCAGCACCGCGCCGTCTTTCGGATTGATGGACACCAGCGCGGAGTTTACGTCCGGCACCTGCGCCAGCCACCAGGCGTCGCCCATCTTGCGGACCCAGATTTGCTGACCGGTCTGGATAGCGTCGGTGACTTTACGCGGCGTCGGACCCTGCTGCGTGTCTGAACGGTACGGTCGCGCCCACCGGATGCCCTCCATACGCAGCGCGACCGACGTGCCATCCGCCAGCGCCGCGGTGGCTTCCTGCGGATTAGCGCTGGTTACCACCGCCGGTAGCAGCGGCCCGTAGGTCGGCAGGGCTTTCAGGGTATCGATAATCTTTTTCGGGTCCCAGGCGGCTTCCCCGACTTTCCACAGCACGTTCGCCGGACCGCGATAGCCGTGGCGCATGTCGTAGTCCAGCACGTTATTGCGCACCGCCTCCTGTGCGGCCTGCTGAACTTTGCGGGTGATGGTTGTGTAAATGCGATACCCGTCTTCATAGGCGTTTTCGCCGTAACGGGCGTACATCTCCTGGCGCACCATTTCCGACAGATACGGCGCGGAGAAGGCGATTTCCGGCGCGTGGTAGTTCGCGTCGATTGGCGCATTACGCGCCTCATCGTACTGCGCCTGGGTAATGTAGCCTTCGCTCAGCATACGGGAGAGCACCACGTTGCGGCGCGACGTCGCGCGGTCCATCGAATAGAGCGGGTTGAACGTCGAAGGCGCTTTCGGCAGGCCGGCGATGACAGCCATTTCGCTTAAGGTGAGCTGATCGATCGATTTACCGAAGTAGACCTGCGCCGCGGCGCCGACGCCATAGGCGCGGTAGCCAAGGTAGATTTTGTTGAGATAAAGTTCGAGGATCTCATCTTTGTTCAGCATCTGCTCAATGCGGATCGCCAGGAACACTTCCTTAATTTTACGCATCAGGGTGCGTTCCGGGCTGAGGAAGAAGTTTCTCGCTAACTGCTGCGTAATGGTACTCGCCCCCTGCGAAGCGTGGCCGGAGAACAGCGCGACGCTGGCCGCACGGAAGATCCCCACCGGGTCAACGCCGTGATGCTCATAGAAACGACTGTCTTCCGTCGCGATAAACGCCTTGACCATTTCCGGCGGTATCTGGCTCAGCGTAACCGGAATACGGCGCTTCTCGCCGTATTGCGCGATCAACTCGCCATCAGCGCTGTACACCTGCATTGGAATTTGCAGACGTACCTCTTTCAACGTCGCGACATCAGGCAATTGCGGCTCAATATAACGGTACAGACCATAAATCGAGCCTGCTCCCAGCAGGATGCAACATACTGCAAGGATCAATAAATACTTTACGAACTTCACTGGAGATTTCCCATTTAGTTTCATTTGGGCAGTTTCTAAACAACCGCGCGGTAGTATAAAGGCAAGCCTGACGCATTGATATACCCGTAAGAGTAACGGGAGATAAGGAGATCATCAGCTATGGCTTTCAGAATCTGGCAAATTGGCCTGCATATTCAACAACGTGAAGCGCTGGCGGTTGCCGTCGTGCGCGGCGCTTCAGGCTGGTCGCTACAGCGCTGGTGGCGCATTCCGCTGGCGCCGAAAATCATTCAGGAGGGACGCATCCGCGACCCGGAGCAGCTTGCCGACGTGCTCCGGGTGTGGAGCCGGGAACTGCCGCAGCGCCATCAGGTACATCTCTCCTTTCCCTCCAGTCGTACGCGACAAAAGGCGTTTCCCCGCCCGGCAATGTCGCTTCGCGAGCGCGAGCAGACGGCGTGGCTGGCTGGAACGCTGGCGCGCGAAATGGATATGGAACCGGATGCGCTGCGTTTTGATTATAGCGAAGATGCGCTCACCCCGGCATTTACGGTGACTGCCGCCCAGGATAAAGAGGTGTCCACTTTGCTCACGCTTGCCAGAACGCTGAAGATCCAGGTGGCGGCCATTACGCCGGATGCCAGCGCGTTGCAGCGGCTGCTGCCTTTCCTGCCGTCTACGCAATCCTGCCTGGTCTGGTGCGATGAAGCGCAGTGGCTGTGGGCGACGCGTTATGCCTGGGGACGAAAAACGCGGGCGGAAATAGCGACCATTGATGACCTTATCGACGCTCTTTCCCTTACGCCGGATAGCGTCGCGCTCTGCGCTCAGGCGCAATTCGATCCGTGGCGGGCCGTTTCAGTACGTCAGCCTCCGGTGCCGACCGAAGGTCATGCCTTCGCCATCGCGCTTGGTCTGGCGCTGGGGGAGGTTCGTTAATGTACGCGGTCAATTTTCTTCCCTGGCGACAGCAACGACGCAGGGCGTGCCTGCATTTCTGGTGCCTGGCGTTCAGCGCGCCAGCGGTGGTGGCGCTGGCGATAATGGCGATCGGGGGCGTCATTCAGGGCGTAAACGGGCAGATCGCTACGGTGCTTGCAGAAGCGGAACGGCAGCTTACGACGGCGCTTGGCGCTGCGAAGCCGCGTCTGGAGGCGCGCCAGCAACGGTTACAGCAGATTATTACCCGCGAGGCGCGGCGAAACGCGACCCGCCGCTGGCAGCCTGAACTGGAAAATCTCGCCCGGCGCCTTCCCGCGCAGGCCTGGCTGACACAGATGGACTATCAGCAGAATAGCCTGCAACTGAGCGGAAAAACGCTCAGTTTTGCGGCATTGAGCGCGCTGGAGGCCATGCTGCGCGGTTCGCAGGCGTGGCGGATAACCCATACCGGCGCAGCGCAACAGGATGCGCAGGGATACTGGCAATTTCACTATCGGCTGGCATGGAGAGAAACGGATGGCGGCGCTCATTGATCTCTGGTGCGCGTTAACGCCGCGGACGCGCGTTTTTTGCTGGACGGGATGGACAGTATTACTGAGCGCGCTTATGGCGTGGTGCCTGTTTTCTTCACCAACCGCCAATAGTGAATCGCTGAACCGGCTGCGTATGGAGAATCGTCAGCTCTGGCCTGCGCTGTATCGCCTTGCGGCAACCGAAGATGAGCGGCTGTCAGCAGAGGCGTCGCCCGATGCGCCTTTTTCACCGTTCGCCATTTCCTTGCCGGGACTACAGCTGCGGCGCTGGCAGCCGTCGGAACAGGGCGGCGAACTGGCGCTGCGTGGAGGCTGGGAGGCGGTTCCGTCGCTGTTTGCGTATCTGGCGGAGCGAGGAGTGTCGGTAAACGGTTTTTCACTGGCGATGGAGAAGAACGAACTGCTGGTGACCCTTACGCTGGAATCCCTGCATGACTAACCGGCGCTGGTTGCTGGCCGTCCTGTCGCTGCTGATGCTGACCGGAATGCGCGATCCGTTTCGTCAGCCGGAGGATGGTTGCCATTGCGCAGAGCTGACGCAGTGGCGCTACCAGGGCATCGTCGGCAAGGGAGGGCGGAGCATTGGTCTGCTACGTGACGGCGAACGACGATGGCGGCGCGTTGAACTGCATGACGTACTGGATACCGGCTGGACGGTAATCCGGCTTGATGAACAGGAGCTGACAGTGAATACCGGCAACGGCTGCGATCCGCAGCAATGGCGGTGGCTAAGACAAGGAGAGGTTGATGAGGCGATGGATACTGGCGGCGCTGATAGCCGTTCTGCACCCGGTACTGGCCGGAAAAGCGCAAAACGTGACGCTGGTGGTGGATGAGGTTCCGGTTGCCCAGGTGCTTCAGGCGCTTGCGGAGCAGGAACGGCGTAATCTGGTGGTTGCGCCGGATGTCAGCGGCGTGGTATCGCTGCGCCTGAGAGATGTTCCCTGGAAGCAGGCGCTACAGACGGTGGCCAGCAGCGCCGGACTGGTTCTGCGCCAGGAGGAGGCCATCATCCACGTCCATTCCGCGAACTGGCAGCGTGACGAAGCGGCGCGCCTGCAGGCGGAGAACGCGAGGCGGGAGGCCAGCCTGCCGCTGGAAAACCGGCACATCACGTTGCATTACGCCGACGCCGCTGAGCTGGCGAAAGCTGGGCAAAAGCTGCTGAGCGCCCGGGGCAATATGACGGTGGATACGCGAACTAACCGGCTGCTAATCAGAGACACGCCGCCGACGCTCACGCTGCTGGAGCAGTGGGCGGCGCAAATGGATCTTCCCGTCGGGCAGGTTGAACTGGCGGCGCATATTGTGACCATTAACGAGAAAAGCCTGCGTGAGCTGGGGGTAAAGTGGACGCTGGCAGAGGCGCAAAGTACCGGCGCGGTGGGGGATGTGTCCACCCTTGGCAGCGATCTCTCTGTCGCCGCGGCGACCACGCGCGTCGGCTTTAACATTGGCCGAATCGATGGGCGGCTGCTGGATCTGGAGCTTTCCGCGCTGGAGCAAAAGCAGCAGCTTGATATTATCGCCAGCCCGCGCCTGCTGGCCTCCCACTTACAGCCCGCCAGCATCAAGCAGGGCAGCGAGATCCCCTATCAGGTCTCCAGTGGCGAAAGCGGTGCCACGTCGGTGGAGTTTAAAGAGGCGGTGCTGGGGATGGAGGTGACGCCGGTAGTGCTGCAAAAGGGGCGGATTCGCCTCAAATTGCATATCAGCCAGAACATGCCGGGGCAGGTCCTGCAACAGGCGGACGGCGAGGTGCTGGCTATCGACAAACAGGAGATAGACACTCAGGTTGAGGTAAAAAGCGGTGAAACGCTGGCGCTGGGCGGCATTTTTTCGCGCAAAAATAAACGCGGGCAGGAGAGCGTGCCGCTGCTGGGCGATATTCCCTGGCTTGGGCAGCTCTTTCGCCACGACGGGAAGGAAAATGAGCGTCGGGAACTGGTGGTCTTTATCACCCCCAGACTGGTCCCGACAGAGTAATGTATGCCTGAAACGGCGCTGTTTTTTGCTCTTAACCGGTGACAGAGATTTGACGTGCGCAACTATTTAGCATACAAGGAGTACCGATTTGAGAGTCGGTACTCCTTATCGCCGTCCGGCAACGCCGACTCGGATTGTCTACAATCTGGTTTGGTGATTTATTCAGTTGCCAAACCCGCTTGAGTATTGAGATAATTTTTAGTCTGACTCTCGCAATATCTTATGAGGTTTCAGTTCATGTCCTGCTGCGCTCAGTGTCGGCGAAGCGGGTTTATCATTAACGATCAGTCTTAGTAGTACCGAAAAAATGGCAGAGAAACGCAATATCTTTCTGGTTGGGCCTATGGGTGCCGGAAAAAGCACTATTGGGCGCCAGTTAGCTCAACAACTCAATATGGAATTTTACGATTCTGATCAAGAGATTGAGAAACGCACCGGAGCTGATGTGGGCTGGGTCTTCGACGTTGAAGGCGAAGACGGCTTCCGCGATCGTGAAGAGAAAGTCATTAACGAATTGACGGAAAAACAGGGTATTGTGCTGGCTACCGGCGGTGGCTCTGTTAAATCGCGTGAAACCCGTAACCGTCTTTCCGCGCGTGGCGTCGTGGTTTACCTCGAAACGACCATCGAAAAACAACTTGCGCGTACGCAGCGTGATAAAAAACGACCGCTGTTGCAGGTAGAAGCGCCGCCTCGCGAGGTTCTGGAAGCATTGGCTAACGAACGCAATCCGCTGTATGAAGAGATTGCCGACGTAACCATTCGCACCGACGATCAGAGCGCCAAGGTCGTTGCAAACCAGATCATTCATATGCTGGAAAGCAACTGATTCTGGCTTAATACACCGGCTACTAGCTATTAAGGTGGATGTCGCGTCATGGAGAGGATTACCGTCACTCTCGGGGAACGTAGTTACCCTATCACCATCGCGGCTGGTTTGTTTAACGAACCGGCTTCTTTCTTACCGCTGAAATCGGGCGATCAGGTTATGTTGGTGACCAACGAAACCCTGGCTCCCCTTTATCTTGATAAGATTCGCGGCGTACTTGAACGCGCGGGTATTAACGTTGACAGCGTCATCCTGCCTGACGGCGAGCAGTATAAGAGCCTGGCGGTGCTGGATACGGTATTTACCGCCTTACTGCAAAAACCGCATGGCCGCGACACGACGCTGGTCGCCCTTGGCGGCGGCGTGATTGGCGATCTGACTGGCTTTGCCGCCGCCAGCTATCAGCGCGGCGTACGCTTCATCCAGGTTCCGACCACTCTCTTATCGCAGGTCGACTCCTCCGTTGGCGGAAAAACCGCGGTAAACCACCCTCTCGGCAAAAACATGATCGGCGCGTTTTACCAGCCCGCTTCGGTGGTGGTGGATCTCGACTGTCTGAAAACGCTGCCTGCCCGCGAACTGGCCTCCGGCCTCGCTGAAGTGATCAAGTACGGCATTATTCTCGACGGTGAATTCTTTCTCTGGCTGGAAGAGAATCTGGATGCGTTACTGCGTCTGGACGGCGCGGCAATGGCTTACTGTATTCGCCGTTGTTGTGAGCTGAAGGCCGAAGTTGTCGCCGCAGACGAGCGCGAAACCGGCTTACGTGCTTTACTGAATCTGGGTCATACCTATGGACACGCCATTGAGGCGGAAATGGGTTATGGCAATTGGTTACACGGTGAAGCGGTCGCGGCTGGTATGGTAATGGCGGCGCGCACGTCGGAACGTCTGGGGCAGTTTACGCCGGAGGAGACGCAGCGCATCATCACTTTACTTCAGCGCGCTGGTTTACCGGTGAACGGACCGCGCGAGATGTCTGCGCAGGCTTACCTGCCGCACATGTTGCGTGATAAAAAAGTGTTGGCGGGAGAGATGCGTTTAGTGCTTCCGCTGGCAATAGGGAAAAGCGAAGTGCGCGGCGGAGTGTCGCACGAAATCGTACTTAACGCGATTGCTGACTGTCAGCAGGCGTAACAACAAGAAAGGTCGGACTGATGCGGCTTACGCATCGGCCATTTAAATTCAGGCGTAATGCAGCGTGGTAAGCATTCGCCTTTGAGTGGGGTGTTAAATGGATGAATTCAAACCAGAAGACGAGCTGAAACCCGATCCCAGCGATCGTCGCCCTGGTCGTTCTCGACAATCTTCTGAACGCGGCGAACCGCAGATCAACTTCGATGATGTGGATCTGGATGCTGACGATCGCCGTCCCACCCGCGGTCGCAGAGAGCGTCCCGAAGAGCCTGAGAGCGAAGACGTTTACGAATCCGATGAGGCATTCGTGGATGAAGAGCGCGTAGAGCGCCGTCCGCGTAAGCGTAAAAAAGCGGCCAGTAAACCGGCTTCCCGTCAGTATATGATGATGGGCGTAGGCGTGCTGGTTCTGCTGCTGCTGATCATCGGGATTGGTTCCGCGCTGAAAGCGCCATCCACGCCTTCGGCAAATAATCAGACGGCGTCCGATGAGAAGAGTATCGACCTTTCCGGCAATGCCGCTGACCAGGCAAACGGCGCGCAGCCCGCCCCGGGCACCACCTCTGCCGAACAGACCGCCGGCAACGCGCCGCAGGAAGTTTCGCTGCCGCCGATCTCTTCCACGCCGACCCAGGGTCAGGTTCCGCCGACAGCGGAGGGCCAGCAGCGCGTAGAAGTGCAGGGCGACCTGAACAGCGCGCTGACGCAGCCGCAGGGTCAGGAACAGATGAATAACGTGGTCGTGAACTCGACGCTGCCGACTGAACCCGCCACCGTTGCGCCGGTACGGAATGGCAACGCGCCGCGCCAGACGGCGTCTGCCCCGGTCAGCGAACGTCCGACGAACCGTCCGGAGCGTAAGCAGGCGGTGATTGAGCCGAAGAAAACGCACACGACCGCGAAAGCGACGCCAGCGGAGCCAAAGCCAGCCGCGCAGCCGAAACGCACTGAGCCCGCCGTAACGCCGAAGCAAACGGCTTCCGCGCCAGCGGCGACGACAGCGCCTAAAGCCACGGCGAACGTAGCACCTGTACAGAAGGCAGCCCCGGCCCAGACTCAGAGTACGCCAGCGGCATCGACGGGCAGCGCGAAAAGCAGCGGTAACGTGGGATCGCTGAAATCCGCGCCGTCCAGCCATTACACCCTGCAGTTGAGCAGCTCTTCTAATTACGACAACCTGAACGGTTGGGCGAAGAAAGAGAATCTGAAAAACTATGTGGTGTATCAGACGACGCGTAACGGTCAGCCGTGGTATGTTCTGGTATCGGGCGTTTATGCGTCGAAAGATGAGGCGAAACGCGCTGTGTCCACGCTGCCAGCCGACGTGCAGGCGAAGAATCCGTGGGCGAAACCGCTACATCAGGTTCAGGCCGATTTGAAATAATAAAAGCTATGCCCACGGTTGGGGGTGGCTCTGCGTTGACGCCGCGCCCCCGTGGTGGGACATGGCGCTAAAGCGCAGGATGCTGTCGGAGCTTTCTCCACAGCCGGAGAAGGTGTAATTTGTTAGTCAGCATGAAAAAAAATCGCGCTTTTCTGAAGTGGGCAGGGGGGAAGTACCCTCTGCTGGATGATATTAAAAGGCATTTACCGGAGGGTGAATGCCTGATCGAACCCTTTGTGGGCGCCGGATCGGTATTTCTTAACACCGATTTTTCTCGTTATATTCTTTCCGATATCAACAGCGATCTGATCAGTCTCTACAACATTGTAAAGTTGCGCACTGAAGAGTACGTGCAGGCTTCCCGCGAACTGTTTAATCCACAGACTAATCAGCCCGAGGTGTACTACCGGTTTCGCGAAGAGTTCAACGCCAGCCAGGACCCTTTCCGCCGGGCGGTGCTGTTCCTGTATCTGAACCGCTATGGTTACAACGGCCTGTGTCGCTACAACCTGCGCGGCGAGTTTAACGTTCCGTTTGGACGTTACAAAAAACCTTATTTCCCGGAAGCGGAGCTGTATCACTTTGCGCAAAAGGCGCAGAACGCCGAGTTTTATTGCCTCTCGTATGAAGAGTGTATGAATCGCGCGGACAGCAACTCGGTGGTGTATTGCGATCCGCCCTATGCGCCGTTGTCCGCAACCGCCAATTTCACCGCCTATCACACCAACAGCTTCAGCCCGAAAGAGCAGGCGCATCTGGCTAAGTTGGCTGAGAAGCTGGTAAAAAAGCGTATCCCGGTGTTAATTTCGAACCATGACACGCCCGATACCCGCGAATGGTATAAACAGGCGACACATTTTCAGGTCAAAGTGCGACGCAGTATTAGCAGCAACGGCGGCACACGTAAAAAGGTGGACGAACTGCTGGCTCTGTACAAACCAGGAGTCGTTTCACCCGCGAAAAAATAATTCTCAAGGAGAAGCGGATGAAACAGTATTTGATTGCCCCCTCAATTCTGTCGGCTGATTTTGCCCGCCTGGGTGAGGACACCGCGAAAGCGCTCGCTGCCGGCGCTGATGTCGTACACTTCGACGTGATGGACAACCACTACGTACCCAACCTCACTATTGGCCCGATGGTGCTGAAATCTCTGCGTAAATACGGCATTGCCGCGCCGATTGATGTGCATCTGATGGTGGAACCGGTCGATCGCATCGTGCCGGATTTCGCCGCCGCTGGCGCCAGCATTATTACTTTTCATCCGGAGGCTTCCGGGCACGTTGACCGGACTCTACAGCTGATCAAAGAGCACGGCTGTCAGGCGGGTCTGGTCTTCAATCCGGCGACGCCGCTGAGCTATCTCGACTACGTGATGGATAAGCTGGACGTGATTCTGCTGATGTCCGTCAATCCCGGCTTTGGCGGACAGTCCTTCATTCCGCAAACGCTGAACAAGCTGCGTGAAGTTCGTCGGCGCATTGATGAATCGGGCTACGACATTCGTCTGGAGGTCGACGGCGGCGTTAAGGTGAATAATATCGGCGAAATCGCCGCGGCGGGCGCCGATATGTTCGTCGCGGGCTCTGCCATTTTTGACCAGCCAGACTACAAAAAAGTGATTGATGAAATGCGCAGTGAACTGGCAAAGGTAAGTCATGAATAAATTTCAGGATATTCGGGGCGTCGCTTTCGATCTCGACGGCACGCTGGTGGACAGCGCGCCGGGACTAACCGCCGCCGTGGATATGGCGCTGTACGCGCTGGAGCTGCCGACAGCGGGTGAAGAACGGGTGATTACCTGGATTGGCAATGGTGCAGACGTGTTAATGGAACGTGCGCTTGCCTGGTCCCGCCAGGAGCGCGCCACGTTGCGTAAGTCCCAGGGCAAACCGCCCGTTGATGAAGATATTCCCGCTGAGGAGCAGGTGCGTATACTGCGTAAGCTGTTTGACCGCTATTATGGCGAGGTCGCGGAAGAGGGAACCTTTCTGTTCTCCGGCGTTGCCGATACGCTCGGCGCATTGCACGCGAAGGGGCTGGCGTTAGGTCTGGTGACCAACAAGCCTACGCCGTTTGTCGCGCCGCTGCTCGATGCGCTGGATATCAGCAAATATTTCAGCGTGGTCATTGGCGGTGATGATGTGCAAAACAAAAAACCGCATCCGGATCCGCTGCTGCTGGTGGCAAGCCGGCTTGGCATCGAGCCAGCGCAATTGCTCTTTGTCGGGGATTCGCGTAATGATATTCAGGCTGCAAAAGCGGCAGGCTGCCCCTCCGTCGGGCTGACCTATGGCTACAACTACGGCGAACCGATCGCCCTGAGCCAGCCTGACGTTATCTTCGACAGCATTAATGAACTTTTGCCCGCTCTCGGGCTTCCGCATAGCGAAAATCAGGAATCGAAAAATGACTAAGCCCATCGTTTTTAGTGGCGCACAGCCCTCAGGTGAATTGACCATTGGCAACTATATGGGTGCGCTGCGTCAGTGGGTGAACATGCAGGATGACTACCACTGCATCTACTGTATCGTTGACCAGCATGCCATCACCGTACGCCAGGATGCGCAGCAGCTGCGTAAAGCAACGCTGGATACGCTGGCGCTGTATCTGGCATGTGGTATCGATCCGGAAAAGAGCACCATCTTCGTTCAGTCTCACGTGCCGGAACATGCGCAGCTGAGCTGGGCGCTGAACTGTTACACCTATTTCGGTGAACTGAGCCGTATGACTCAGTTCAAAGACAAGTCAGCGCGTTATGCCGAAAACATCAACGCCGGTCTGTTCGATTATCCGGTGCTGATGGCGGCGGATATTCTGCTGTACCAGACTAACCAGGTGCCGGTGGGTGAAGACCAGAAGCAGCATCTGGAACTGAGCCGCGATATCGCCCAGCGTTTTAACGCGCTGTATGGCGAGATCTTCAAAGTCCCTGAGCCGTTTATTCCGAAGTCCGGCGCGCGCGTCATGTCGCTGCTGGAGCCGACGAAGAAGATGTCCAAATCGGACGACAACCGCAACAACGTGATCGGTTTGCTGGAAGATCCGAAATCGGTGGTGAAGAAGATTAAACGCGCGGTGACGGACTCCGACGAGCCGCCGGTGGTGCGTTACGACATCCAGAACAAAGCGGGCGTCTCTAACCTGCTGGACATCCTCTCCGCCGTTACCGGCCAGAGCATCCCTGAGCTGGAAAAACACTTTGAAGGCAAGATGTATGGTCACCTGAAAGGTGAAGTGGCCGAAGCGGTTTCCGGTATGCTGACCGGGCTGCAGGAGCGCTATCATCGTTTCCGCAATGACGAAGCCTTCCTGCAAAAAGTGATGAAGGAAGGGGCGGAAAAAGCCAGCGCCCGCGCGTCTGAAACGCTGAAAGCGGTATATGAAGCGATTGGTTTTGTCGCGAAGCCGTAATTGAGCGTGTGAAATGAAAAAACCGGGATTTCCCGGTTTTTTTGTATCTGCGCAAAGTCGAGGTTTACTCTGCTGCCGGACCGCAGCCGCCGATGATTTTAGAAATAGAGATAGCCGGGTGCAGCAGGTAGTCGTAAGAGCAGGTTTTATTGCGGTTTTCTACGTGTCCCGTACACGCCGTAAGCGTCGCCAGTGCCGCTCCCACCAGTGCCATTTTAATAAATTTGTTCATTTACATTTCCTATGTAAAAAATAATTAATCAATTAACTATGGATCAGTCGAATATGCTTTCGCTATCCGTTTGCGACGATAACGTAATCTCTTTTTGTCGTCAGTAAGGGAATGGCAATAGAGGCGTGTTGAATCCATTAAGTTAATTTAAATCAGTTGGTTAGATAAAAGTCCGTTTCCGGACTTTTTGTTTTCCTGCACGCCAGAAATAAAAAAGGCCAGACGATGCCGCCCTTAATCTGAAAAATGGAATGAATTAATGATTAGAGAACCAGTTTAATTTTTCGCGTAAACCGACAACGCGACCAACAATAATCAGCGCGGGGCTTGCCACCTGCGTCGCCAGTTCGCCTAAGCGCGCTAATTCCCCTTTCACCACGCGTTGTTTGACGGCGGTGCCGTTTTCCACCAGCGCGACCGGCATATCCGCCTGCATGCCAAATTCAATCAGTTTCTGCTGGATAGTGGCAGCCTGATTCAGCCCCATATAAAACACCAGCGTCTGCTTTTCCGCCGCCAGGTTTTCCCAGTCCAGCTCGCCGCCGGTTTTCAGGTGTCCGGTAACCAGCCGCACGCTTTGCGCATAGTCGCGATGGGTCAGCGGGATGCCGGAATAGGCAGAGCAGCCGGAAGCGGCGGTGATTCCCGGCACCACCGAGAAGGGAATACCCGCGTGACACAGGGTTTCCAGCTCTTCGCCGCCGCGACCAAAGATAAATGGATCGCCGCCTTTCAGACGCACCACGCGTTTACCTTTTTGCGCTTCACGCAGCAGGATTTGGTTAATTTCTTCCTGTGGCACGCAGTGATAACCCGCGCGTTTACCGACGAATACGCGATCCGCATCGCGGCGCACAAGGTTCATAATATCGTCAGAAACCAGGCGGTCATACACCACCACGTCGGCCTGCTGGATCTGTTGCAGCCCTTTCAGGGTCAGAAGTCCGGCATCGCCCGGTCCTGCGCCCACCAGCACTACCTCGCCGCGATGATCCAACGGCTCGCTCAGCAGTTGCTCTGTAACTTCGGCCACCGCTTTCTGGTCGGCATTGGCCAGCGACTGGTCGAGACGATCGTTAACAAAGAATTTTTCCCAGAAGCGACGGCGTTCGCCCATCGTAGCGAACTGTTGCTTCACCCGGGAACGCAGTTTACCGGCGTAATGGGCAACCTGTCCGAGATGCTGGGGCAGCAGGGATTCCAGCTTTTCACGCAGCAGGCGCGCCAGAACCGGCGAGGTGCCGCCGGAGGAGACCGCCACCATCAGCGGCGAACGATCGATAATCGACGGCATAATAAAGCTGGCGGCTTTCGGCGCATCGACCACGTTACAGAAGATACGGCGTGATTCCGCCGCGTCGCTGACGCGCTGGTTAACCGCATCGTCATCGGTGGCGGCGATCACCAGCCAGCAAGGATCGAGAAGGGCCTCTTCAAACGGCCCTTCAACGAGGGTCAACATGCCTTCATCTGCCCATACGGTGAACTGGGGAATAAACGCCAGCGCATTTACCGTTAAACGTGCGCCCGCTTCCAGCAGTAACCGCGCTTTGCGTTCTGCGACATCACCACCGCCGACGATTAAACAGTCGCGGTCACGAAGTTGACAAAATATAGGCAAATGGTCCACGACATTACCCCTTAATGATTGGCTACGGCCTCTGTTTGGCTGGTCTTCGCCGGAGCCGGACGCTCCGCTTTTGGCGTAGCATACCAATAACCTAATCCCATGAATACGGCGCCGGACAAAGTATTGCCCAGAGTGACCCACAGCAGGTTATGACCAATTCCCGCCAGGGTATAGGCTTCGCTATGGTGACCAAACCAGGAGAGGGCGAACAGCGTCATGTTCGCGATGGAGTGTTCGTAGCCGGAGGCGATAAACGCCAGCAGGCACCACCAGATCGCCATGAATTTAGCCGCGCCCTCGGTGCGGATCGCCATCCAGATCGCCAGACAGACCAGCCAGTTGCACAGCGCGCCTTTGAAGAACAGCACCGTGGCCGGCGCGGTGGTTTTCGCCAGCGCGACGGAATGGACGATGCTGGTATCGACCGGCAGCAGGCTGCCGCCGCCCCAGCTGTACATCAGCGCGACAAACACCGAGCCAAGCAGATTGCCAAGCCAGGTCTGCGGCAGAATGGCCCACATCTGGCCGTGGCTGATTGCTCCGGCTTTGACGCCAAGCGTCAGAAACATGGTGTGTCCGGTAAACAGTTCGGAACCGGCGATAATCACCAGCGTTAAGGCGATACCAAAGGTTGCGCCCATTACCAGCGGACGCACGGAGGGATCGAGCAGATTGCCCAGGGTGAAAATAAGAATGATGCCGAGGCCGACGTAAGCCCCCGCCATTGCGGAACTTACCCAGAATCCCAGCGGGTTTTTCGCCGACAGGCGAGCGATGCGCGCAGCGTTAGCCGCACACTTGTTGATGGTGTCTGTGTACATAGAATTGATTACCCTTGAAATATAAAAATAAAAAACGTAACCGTAGGCCGGATAAGGCATTATGCCGCCAGGCAGCAATGGTCATTGCCATCCTTACCGGGCCTGTAAAAGTCAGACCTGGCATACGTTAAAAAGGGAGGCGTTACGCCTCCCTAAAATAGATTACCCGCGCAGCTGCACGATGCCGTCTTTCACTCGCGCTTCGTAATGGGCCACGGAATGACTCTCGTCTTCCATGCACAATCCGTCGCGCAGGCGGAAACGCTGTTTTTTCAGCGGGCTGGCGACCCACAGCTCACCCTCGTGCTCGGCAATCAGCCCGCGGGAGAGGACGCTGGACTCAAAGAACGGGTCGATATTGCTGATGGCGAACACCTGATCGCTATGGTAAGGGCGAAAAATCGCGACCTGCTCGTCGCCTAACAGGGCGCAGACGCCGGTGGCAGGCAGAATGGCGTCGATGTTGCAGATGTTAATCCACTGGCTCATACGTTTTCCTCCACCAGAGTTACCGGGATGCGTTCGTACGGCGTGGCCGGACGATGCTGTTCACGTTCAGGCACCACCTGGACGTTCGGGTCGCGCTTATCGCTGTTGATGAAGTGCTTAAAGCGAAGCTGCGCCGATGGCGTATTGACCGTCTCGGTCCATTCGCAGGTTACGGCTTCGCGCAGACGCGCCATCTCTTCTTCCAGATGCGCGTTCAGGCCCAGCTTATCGTCGATGATCACCGACTTCAGGTAATCGATGCCGCCTTCCAGATTATCCAGCCACGGCGCGGTACGGGTCAGTTTGTCCGCCGTACGGATGTAGAACATCATAAAGCGGTCGAGATAGGTGATCAGGGTGTCGCGATCGATATCCGCCGCCAGCAGATCCGCATGGCGCGGTTTCATGCCGCCGTTGCCGCAGACGTACAGGTTCCAGCCTTTTTCGGTAGCGATAATGCCCACGTCTTTACCCTGCGCTTCCGCACATTCACGGGTACAGCCAGAAACGCCGAACTTCATTTTGTGCGGGGTGCGGATGCCTTTGTAGCGGTTCTCCAGCTCGACGCCGAAGCCGACGCTGTCGCCCACGCCGTAGCGGCACCAGGTGCTGCCGACGCAGGTTTTTGCCATGCGCAGCGCTTTGGCGTAGGCGTGACCGGTTTCAAAACCTGCTTCAATCAGTTGACGCCAGATTTCCGGCAGATCGTCTTTCTGCGCGCCAAACAGACCGATGCGCTGAGAGCCGGTGATTTTGGTGTAGAGGTTAAATTCACGAGCGATACGGCCTACCGCCACCAGACCTTCCGGGGTGATCTCGCCGCCTGCGGAGCGTGGGATAACGGAATAGGTGCCGTCTTTCTGGATATTCGCCAGGAAGTTGTCGTTTGTATCCTGTAATGGCGTGTGCTGCGGCTTCAGAATGTACTCGTTCCAGCAGGAGGCCAGCAGTGAGCCGACGGTCGGTTTACACACTTCGCAGCCGTAACCTTTACCGTGTTTCGCCAGCAGTTCCTCAAAGGTTTTGATGCCTTCGACGCGAATCAGGTGGAACAACTCCTGGCGCGAGTAAGCGAAGTGCTCGCACAGGTTGTTATTCACTTCGATACCCTGTTTCGCCAGCTCGGCGTTCAGCACCTGCGTGACCAGCGGGATACAGCCGCCGCAGCCGGTACCGGCTTTGGTTTCCGCTTTCAGCGCGGCGACGGTGTGGCAGCCTTTATTAATGGCGGCGACCAGCATACCTTTGGTGACGTCAAAGCAGGAGCAGATCTGCGCGCTGTCGGGCAGTTTATCGACGCCGATAGACGGCTTGCCGCTGCCCGCGTGGGAAGGCAGGATCAGGGAGTCCGGGTTTTCCGGCAGTTCAATAGCGTTCAGCACCAGCTGCAGCAGGTTGCCATAGTCGCTGGTATCGCCCACCAGCACTGCCCCGAGCAGGGTTTTGTTGTCAGAGCTTACGATCAGGCGCTTATAAACCTCTTTGCTTTCATCGAGGTAAACGTAGCTGCGCGCGCCCGGCGTGCGACCATGCGCGTCGCCAATACCGCCGACGTCAACGCCCAGCAGCTTCAGCTTGGCGCTCAGATCCGCGCCTTCAAAGGCGTTTTCGTTACCCAAAATATGGTCAACGGCGACCTGCGCCATCTTGTAGCCCGGCGCGACCAGGCCGTAAACGCGGTTGTTCCAGCTGGCGCATTCGCCGATAGCGTAGATGTCCGGGTCAGAGGTCTGGCAGGCGTCGTTAATGACGATCCCGCCGCGCGCAGCGACCTCCAGACCGCACTGGGTGGCCAGCTTATCGCGCGGACGAATACCGGTGGAGAACACGATAAAATCGACTTCCAGTTCGCTGCCGTCGGCGAAACGCATGGTTTTGCGCGCTTCGCTGCCCTGCTGGACGATCTCCTGGGTGTTTTTGCTGGTGTGCACGCGCACGCCCATGCTTTCAATTTTGCGCCGCAGCTGCTCGCCGCCCATCTGATCGAGCTGTTCCGCCATCAGCATGGGGGCGAATTCAATGACGTGGGTTTCCACGCCGAGGTTTTTCAGCGCGCCAGCCGCTTCCAGACCCAGCAGGCCGCCGCCGACCACCGCGCCGCGCTTGCTGCGACGGGCGCAGGCTTCAATGGCGTTGAGATCTTCAATGGTGCGGTAAACGAAGCAGTCCTGGGTTTCGGAGCCTTTGATTGGCGGGATCCACGGGTAGGAGCCGGTGGCCATGATCAGCTTGTCGTAGTAAACGGTACGACCGGCGCTGGAGTGAATCACCTTCTCTTGACGATTAATCGTGATTGCGCGTTCGCCGACCAGCACCTTAACGCCGTGCTTCTCGTAGAAGCCTTCACGCACCAGAGAGAGTTCCTCGGCGGTATGGTGAGAGAAGTAAGATGACAGGTGGACACGATCGTATGCTTTGCGGGGTTCTTCGCAAAAGACGGTAATATCGAACAGGCTTGCGTCGGATTTATCAAGCAGATCCTCAATAAAGCGATGGCCGACCATACCGTTACCGATAATAGCGAGTCTGACTTTGCTCATTTTTGCCTCGATTTCTTTTCTATTACTGCCTACCTTAACGATTCAGCAACCCCGCTTATTGATGCAAATCAAATTCGCCTTTATATACTCCTTAATGGGTATATTGCTGATTTGTCAGGATTTTTATAAGTAACGGAATAGTCAGACATTTCGGGGTTGTACGAATAACATACGATTTGCAGGGTTTTTCGGCGGGTCAGCTTACTCCTCGCGGCGTTGGGATCTAAGACGTTTGGAGGAGGGGACGGATGGCGGGAAGTTACAGGCCGGATAAGACGCAATGCGTCGTTATCCGGCAAACACTTTACTGCGCAGCGGGCGCCTCATGCTGGCGGTGACGGGTCACGAAACCGAGAATGAAGCACATTACAAACACCACCGCATACAGACCGTTGGCGGTATACAGCGCCGCCTGCGGGCCGCTGTGCGCGACAATCGGGCCGGTAACTACGAAGGTCAGCATGGTGCCGATGGTGCCGCAGGTCAGCACAAAGTTAACCAGTTTCGGCGACGGCGCTTTCGTCTGCTGGGAGCCGAGGGTAATAATGGTGGTATAGATGGCGCTGGAGAAGAAGCCCAGGGCGAGAATAAACCACGGCATATGTTCAGGCGTGCCGGTAATGAACAGATACATCAGCACCGTTGCCAGAGCGGCCAGCACCGTCAGGATGCGCTGCAGGTCGAAGAAACGCAGGATAACGCTGAACGCCCACATGCCGAACATATACGACATCCAGAAATTACTCACCAGCGTGCCCGCATCGTTCAGACTCATCCCCAGCCCTTTCGCGTACTCCGGCACCCAGGAGATAAAGCCCAACTGACCGAGGATGTAGCACAGCGCGGCGACGGAGAGGAACAGCACGCCGATCCCCCATTTTTCTTTCGCCACCGGCGTTGCGCTTTGCGGCGCATGTTTGCCCAGCGCCGGGAAGTCGCAGCCGAAGGTCAGCAGGAAGATAGCGACATAGACCAGGCCAATGCCGGCATATACCCAGTACCATTCGATGCTGCGCGCCAGCAGGAAGGCGGCGACCATCGGGAAGATCATCCCCGCCATGCTGAAGAAAGAGTCGGTAAACAGCAGACGCGAACCGCGCTGACGACCTTCGTACATCTGGGTAATCAGGAAAGTACCAATCGACATGGTGATGCCGCTGACCAGGCCAAGCACGAACATCGCGGCGGAGAACAGCGCGAGGCTATGGCTGAACATCAGCCCGGCCACCGCCAGCACCATCAGGATAAAGCCAAAACGCAGCTGCGTTTTTAGCGGGACAATTTCCATCAGCCAGGCGTTGAGGAAGATAGAGATCAGGATCCCGGCGTTCAGGAAGGTGAAGGTATTACTCATACTGGAAACCGGCAGGTTGAAATAGTCTGCGATGTTTCCCATCACCATCCCGGTGACAATAACCAGCGCCCCGGTCAGGGCGTAGGAAAGAAAGCTGATCCATGTGAGCTTGATGCGATTGCTGTTAGTCATGACAGGCCTGTAGTGATACACATTTAAAAGGGGTGTGTATAAGTAAGTAAAGCGCATTGACTGCGCCGTGAGCGGGCAGATTTTAGGCGTTTAAGTGATTTATTTAAACTTTTATTGGTAATTTCTGGTTACGTTACATTTTTTAATGTGATCTGGATCACCTGGAGCAGCAACGACAGTCAGTTACAGATGTTTCTGGTACGTAAAAATAGGTAAAGGGATGGCCTTGTCAGGGAAGGCTCTTTAGAATCAAAGCACTCGCTTTAGTTACTGCTCTCGTAAGGAATTCACATGCTCAAATCGACCCTGGCGGCTGTTGCAGCTGTTTTCGCCCTTTCTGCTCTCTCTCCTGCGGCGTTGGCAGCGAAAGGGGATCCGCACGTACTGCTGACAACCTCTGCCGGTAATATTGAACTGGAGCTGAATAGCCAGAAAGCGCCAGTTTCAGTCAAGAACTTTGTCGATTATGTGAACAGCGGTTTTTACAACAACACCACCTTTCACCGGGTGATCCCAGGCTTTATGGTCCAGGGCGGCGGCTTCACCGAGCAGATGCAGCAGAAGAAGCCAAACCCGCCGATCAAAAACGAAGCCGACAACGGCCTGCGTAACACCCGCGGCACCATCGCGATGGCGCGTACCGCAGATAAAGACAGCGCGACCAGCCAGTTCTTTATCAACGTCGCCGACAACGCCTTCCTCGACCACGGCCAGCGCGACTTTGGCTACGCCGTATTTGGTAAAGTTGTGAAAGGCATGGAGGTAGCGGATAAAATTTCTCAGGTTCCGACCCACGATGTCGGTCCGTACCAGAATGTGCCGTCAAAACCGGTCGTTATCCTCTCCGCGAAAGTGCTGCCATAAGACATTCCCGCGCGGACGGTTCACGTCCGCGTCAGTTTTCCCGCCCTGCGTAACCGCGTTTTGCTGCTTATACTTGTGCAGACACGAGATTATCAGGGAGGCGTACAGTGAAAAAACTCACCGACAGACAAAAATCCCGTCTCTGGGAGCAGCAGCGAAATGCCAACTTCCAGGCCAGCCGTCGGCTCGAAGGCGTCGACAGCCCGCTGGTGACGTTAAGCGCCGAAGAGGCGCTGGCGCGTCTTGAAGAACTCCGGAGGCACTATGAGCGCTAAAATTGGCGACGATCGCGATCCCTATCTCTATCCTGGTCTGAACGTGATGCGCAACCGATTGTCGATCCGCCAGGCCGAACGGCTGGCGCAGGCGGCATGGGAACTGACGGCGCTGCGGGCGGCGACCATTGAACTGGGGCCGCTCAAACGAGGTTTGCCTCACCTGTGCGCCATTCATCGCCAGCTCTACCAGGACGTGTTCGACTGGGCGGGACAGCTGCGTGAAGTCGATATTTATCAGGGCGATACCCGATTCTGCCATTTCGCCTACATCGAAAAAGAGGGCAATGCCCTGATGCAGGACCTGGAAGAAGAGGGCTATCTGGTGGGGCTGGCGAAAGAGCAATTCGTCGATCGCCTGGCGCACTACTATTGCGAGATCAACGTGCTGCATCCTTTTCGTCTCGGCAGCGGCATGGCGCAGCGTATTTTCTTTGAGCAACTGGCGATCCACGCTGGCTATTTGCTCCACTGGAATGACATTTCGGTAGAGGAGTGGAATCAGGCCAATCAGGAAGGGGCGATGGGCGACCTCAGCGCCTTGCAGGCGATATTTCGTAAAGGGGTAAGCGAAGCCGGGGAAACTGAGTAGAATAGCGCGGTTTTCTTGTTCCGGAGCCGCCATGATCCTGCTTATCGATAACTACGATTCATTTACCTGGAACCTGTACCAGTATTTTTGCGAGCTTGGCGCGGACGTGCTGGTGAAGCGCAACGATGAGCTGACGCTGGCACAAATTGATGCGCTGAGTCCGCAAAAAATCGTCATCTCGCCCGGCCCCTGTACGCCCGATGAGGCCGGGATTTCGCTGGCGGTGATTGGCCGCTACGCCGGACGGGTGCCGATGCTGGGGGTTTGCCTGGGGCATCAGGCGATGGCGCAGGCCTTTGGCGCGTCCATCGTCCGCGCCGCGAAGGTAATGCACGGGAAAACGTCGCCCATCCGCCATAACGGACAGGGCGTCTTTCAGGGGTTAGCGAACCCGTTAACCGTTACCCGCTATCACTCTCTGATCGTCGATCCCGCCACGCTGCCCGACTGCTTCCAGGTGACTGCCTGGAGCGAAAGCGAGGAAATTATGGGGATTCGGCATACGGCTTGGGATCTGGAGGGGGTGCAGTTTCACCCGGAAAGCATTCTCAGCGAGCAGGGGCATCAGCTGCTGGCAAATTTCCTCAACCGCTGATTTGTGGTTGCCATTTAGTGATTTTTTATGCATATTTTGTGATTATAATCTCACATTCGTTTTGGCATAACTGGATGGACACAAGATGGCAACTGAGCAAACGGCAGTAACCCGGGCAACCTTTGATGAAGTTATTCTGCCAGTTTATGCACCGGCAGAGTTCATTCCGGTGAAAGGCAATGGTAGCCGGGTCTGGGATCAGCAGGGCAAAGATTACGTCGATTTTGCTGGCGGGATTGCGGTCACTGCGCTGGGACATTGCCATCCGGCGCTGGTAGCGGCGCTGAAAGCCCAGGGGGAAACGCTGTGGCATACCAGCAACGTATTCACCAACGAACCGGCGCTGCGTCTGGGACGTAAACTGATTAACGCCACCTTCGCCGAGCGGGTGCTGTTTATGAACTCCGGTACGGAAGCGAACGAAACGGCTTTCAAGCTGGCGCGTCATTACGCCTGCGTGCGTCATAGTCCATTCAAAACCAAAATTATCGCTTTTCACAATGCCTTTCATGGGCGTTCGCTGTTTACCGTCACCGTAGGTGGCCAGCCGAAATACTCCGACGGCTTCGGGCCAAAACCGGCGGATATCATCCACGTACCGTTTAACGATCTCCATGCCGTGAAAGCGGTTATGGACGACCACACCTGCGCGGTGGTGGTGGAGCCGGTTCAGGGTGAAGGCGGCGTGCTGGCGGCAACGCCGGCGTTTTTGCAGGGGCTGCGAGAACTTTGCGACCAGCATCAGGCGCTGCTGGTGTTTGATGAGGTTCAAAGCGGCATGGGGCGCACCGGCGATCTGTTTGCCTATATGCACTACGGCGTGACGCCGGACATTCTGACCAGCGCGAAAGCGCTGGGCGGCGGCTTCCCGATAAGCGCGGTGCTGACCACCCGGGAGATTGCCTCAGCGTTTCACGTGGGGTCGCATGGCTCCACCTACGGCGGCAACCCGCTGGCCTGCGCGGTGGCGGAGGCGGCGTTCGACATCATTAATACGCCAGCGGTATTAGACGGCGTACAGGCGAAACGACAACAATTTGTCCGGCATCTGCAACAGATTAACGAGCAGTTTGACCTGTTTAGCGATATTCGCGGCATGGGGCTGCTGATTGGCGCGGAGCTGAAGCCGCAGTATAAGGGGCGGGCGCGCGATTTCCTGTATGCCGCAGCGAAGGCGGGGATCATGGTGCTGAATGCCGGACCTGACGTTATGCGCTTTGCCCCGTCGCTGGTGGTGGACGAGGCGGATATCGACGACGGAATGCAGCGTTTTGCGCAGGCGGTGGCGAAGGTCGTCAAGCCGTAGGCCGGGTAAGGCAACTCCGCCATCCGGCACTGTTCAGCCTGATGGCGCTACGCTTAACAGGCCTGGGGGAGTATAAGTCTGGATGTAGGCCGGATAAGGCAACGCCGCTATACGGCACAGTTCAGCCTGATGGCGCTATGCTTATCAGGCCTGGGGGAGTATAAGTCTGGATGTAGGCCGGATAAGGCAACGCCGCCATCCGGCGTTGTTCAGCCTGATGGCGCTGCGCTTATCAGGCCTACGGGAGTATAAGTCTGGATGTAGGACCGCTAACCTTTCCTGTCCCGCAGCCGACGGCTGAGCCAGATCCCGTGGTGCGGCCGCTGGCGCCAGGCCACCGACGAAATGGTGTGCATGGTGTTCAGATGTCCCAGCACCCGCTGCAGATGTTGTTCGAGAGTGCTTAACGGCCCGTGGGAGAGCATCTCCGGCGCTTCCAGAATATTCACATCCCCCGAACTTCCCGGTCCGTCATACTCCAGCCGCTGCTGGCAGCGCTGAAGCGCAATTTCGCACGATTGCAGATACCGCTGCGCCAGCTCCTTCGTCAGCATTGTATGCTCGCGCGCCAGGGTGGTCATGGCGTTAATATGTTCGACAATAAACTGGCTGTGGGTCACCCATAGCTTCATATCTTCCAGATAGTGGCTATTAAAGCCCGGTTCCTGCATCGCCTGATTGAGCGAGTTAAACAGCGTATTGTGCGCCTGGTTGACCCGCATTCGTTGGTAGGCCAGCGGCGTCGCCTGCGGATCGTCGCTGAGGATCAGGCGGATGGCCTCCTGGTCCGCCTCCAGCGCGTCGTGGGCGTTTTTTCGCAGCAGGCCGCTCTGCCACTGCGGCCATAGCCAGACGGTGCCGCCAAAGGCGATCAGGCAGCCGATGATCGTATCGACAAACCGCGGGATGATGAACTGTTCGCCGTTCAGGGTTAACAATTGCAGGGTATATACCGCCGTCACGGTGAATCCCACCGTCGCCCAGCCGTAGTTTTTACGGATGATCAGATAACTCACCAGCGTGATAAACAGCATCAGCAGCAGGGTATACCCTTCCGGAATATGGAAGTGCAGCGTCACGCCAGCGACAATCAGTCCCGCCAGCGTACCGGCTGAACGGTGCAGGATACGCACGCGAGTCGCTCCGTAACCGTTCTGGGTGACAAACAGCACCGTCATCAGGATCCAGTAAGGTTTCGGCAGATGCAGCGCGCTCCCCATCAGGCTGGCGATGCTTAACATCACGCTGATGCGTCCGGCGTTGCGCAGCGCCGGTGATTTCAGGGAAAGATAATTTTTCAACGCAGGAAATAACGGCAGGCGGCGCTGTTTATCGGCCATCAGATCGCGGCGATAGAGCGGACGTTGGGTGCGCAGTACGCGGGCGATGCGGCTGAAATGCCAGTAACAGAACTGACCGACGGGGTTGTCCGGATGCTGATTCGCAATTTTTTCCAGCGCGCCAATCTGCTTTTGCATGGTGAACCGCGTGGGCAGGCGGTGGTACAGAATATCATCCGCCAGCACCCGCAGGCGCGCGGCGACGGTTTGCGCATTCCAGCGAATCACCTGCTCCGCATGGCTGCGTTCCACCAGCTTTTGCACCTCTTCCGGCTGGTGCAGGCTGACCGAGATATGCTCCTGCAAATCCAGCGCCTCCTGAAAGGCGCGCAGCATCCGCTTGTAATCATTATTGCGATGCGCCGACAGCATGTGCATCTGCTGATAGCACTGGGTGATCAGGTCAACCGCTTTCTGCTGGCGCGCCAGTAGCGGGGGCAGGGCTTTTTCCGGATCGGCGTGCTGAGTCAGCATACTGTATTTGGCTTCGCAGTAGTCTGCCAGTTCACGATACAGCAGGCTCAGCGACTCGCGCAGCGGCTGTTCGCGCCACAGCCAGAACCAGAACCAGTTAAACAGCCCGTACCATAGCGTGCCCAGCGCATAGATCAGCAGCGGCTCCCAGACCGGCATATTCCCCGCCAGACTGAGGGTAAAAATCGCGGCGATCAGCGACGCGGGAAGCAGGCGGGCGTGGAGCGAACTGATTTCCGCGGTGACGCCGAGGATAAGCGTCAGGACAGTCAGAATGAGCGGCAGCGGCACCGTGCGGGCCAGCAGCAGCTGCATGATCAGACTACAACCGGCGAACAGCGACGCGCCGATTATCAGGCGTTTGAAGAAGCGTTTGTGCGGCGTATCAAGCCCGGCAATATTGCAGCAGGCGGGAACGAGGGAAAAAAGCAGGCCCAGATGGAGCTGGTCGATCAGCAGGCCGACGGCCACGGGCAAACACAGCACCAGCGTCTGACGGAGTGCGTAGTTGATCTCCGGGTGATAAATCAGTCTGCGCCACATCGGTAAAACAAAAACGGCGCGCTACCGGGGTAACGCGCCGTTTCCGACGGGATTAACGCGTGCCGTAAACGACGATGGTCTTACCGTGCGCGGAGATCAGGTTTTGATCTTCCAGCATCTTCAGAATACGACCAACGGTTTCGCGGGAGCAGCCAACGATCTGACCAATCTCCTGGCGCGTGATTTTGATCTGCATACCATCCGGGTGGGTCATGGCATCCGGCTGTTTCGCCAGATTCAGCAGCGTCTGGGCGATACGCCCGGTCACGTCAAGGAAAGCCAGATTGCCGACTTTTTCTGAGGTGACCTGCAGGCGGCGGGCCATCTGGGAAGAGAGGCGCATCAGAATATCCGGGTTGACCTGGATCAGCTGACGGAACTTCTTGTAGGAAATTTCCGCCACTTCACATGCTGTTTTAGCTCGTACCCATGCGCTACGTTCCTGGCCTTCTTCAAACAGGCCCAGTTCGCCAATAAAATCACCCTGATTCAGATAAGAAAGGATCATTTCTTTCCCTTCCTCATCTTTAATCAACACTGCTACCGAGCCTTTCACGATGTAATACAACGTTTCCGCTTTTTCACCCTGGTGAATCAGCGTGCTCTTCGACGGGTACTTATGAATGTGGCAATGAGACAAGAACCATTCGAGAGTCGGGTCTGTTTGCGGTTTGCCAAGCACCATGCGCGATTATCCTCTGTTATAAGCTGTCTCCAGAGCCAGAAAACACCGCTGTCTCTGGGGTTGCAAAAATGTGCTTCCCGCTTCCCGGGAAGAGGCTGTCAATAACGGCAGCAGCCTTTAATATGAAATCCTGTGCATACACAGTACGTCAACGCACCGTAGCATCTCGTCTGTTTTAGCATAGCTTTAGCTGTGTGTCTCCTGGTGTCTCGCTTCAGCATGACGCAGGTCGCCTTCCGTTGCGAGATTTGTCGCGGGCGCGTAATCTGTGGGGAAAATTGCAACATTGGAGTTACGAGATATGCAAGCGCGTGTTAAATGGGTTGAAGGGTTAACCTTCCTCGGCGAGTCGGCTTCCGGGCACCAGATCCTGATGGACGGCAACTCAGGCGATAAGGCCCCCAGCCCGATGGAAATGGTGTTAATGGCCGCTGGCGGTTGCAGCGCCATTGACGTGGTTTCCATTCTGCAAAAAGGCCGTCAGGATGTGACCAACTGCGAAGTGAAGCTGACCTCTGAACGTCGCGAAGAAGCGCCGCGTCTGTTCACCCATATCAATCTGCATTTCATCGTTACGGGTAATGACCTGAAAGATGCCGCAGTGGCGCGGGCGGTCGATCTCTCCGCGGAGAAGTATTGCTCGGTGGCGCTGATGCTGGAAAAAGCGGTAAACATTACCCACTCGTATGAGGTGATTGCGGCTTAGGTTTTGCGCAATCTGTAGGCCATAAGGCGTTAGCCGCCATCCGGCACACTGCCGGGGGCGCTTCGCTTGCCCGGCCTACGTTTGTAGCCTGTTCCGGGCTGGAGAAGGCGTTATCTGGCAAGATTTCGCCTTACTTGATCTTCTTCCCTTCCATCAGCCGTTGCACCAGCGGCAGCATAATCAGCTCCATCGCCAGGCCCATTTTACCGCCCGGCACCACCAGCGTATTGATGTGGGAAATAAAAGACCCCTGCAGCATCGCCAGCAGCCAGGGAAAATCGATGCCTTCCAGATTACGAAAATGGATTACCACGAAACTTTCATCCAGCGATGGAATACCGCGAGCGGCGAACGGGTTGGAGGTATCCACCGTCGGCACGCGCTGGAAGTTAATATGGGTGCGGGAAAACTGCGGCGTAATGTAGTTAATATAGTCATCCATTGAGCGCACCACGGAGTCCATTACCGCCTCGCGGGAGTGGCCGCGCTCGCTGGTGTCGCGAATCAGTTTCTGGATCCACTCCAGGTTGACGATAGGCACCACCCCGACCAGCAAATCGACATGGCGCGCGACATCGTGCTGCGGCGTCACCACCCCGCCGTGCAGTCCTTCATAAAATAGCACGTCGGTCGGTTCCGGCAGCGGCTGCCAGGGGGTAAACGTTCCGGGCACCTGATTCCACGGCACGGCTTCGTCGTAGGTGTGAAGATATTTGCGCGACTGGCCTTTGCCCGTCTGCCCGTATTCAATGAAGGTCTGTTCCAGCAGACCGAAGTCGTTAGCTTCAGGGCCGAAATAGCTGATGTGCCGCCCGGCGTCGCGGGCCTTGCGGATCGCCATATCCATTTCCGGACGGGTATAGCGATGAAAACTGTCGCCTTCCACCTCGGCTGCGCGCAGGTTTAGCTGGGCAAAAATTTTACGAAACGCGAGGCTGGTGGTGGTGGTCCCCGCGCCGCTGGATCCTGTTACCGCAATCACCGGATGTTTGGCAGACATGATAACTCCATCAAAAGATTGGTCTTATTATTACAGTCGGCCAGAAGCGCAGGGTTATTCGCGAAACTGTTTGCGCGGCATGATGTTGACCGTTTCGTGCAACTCAGACCAGACCAGCACGGCTTCTCCGCTCTGTAATTGACGTTTGACGTCGGCGACCTTTTGCTCAAGTGAGCGTTCATGTTCACCATAATCGGTGCCTTCGCGCAAGACAAAACTTTCGATCAAATTGTCCAGCGTCTCGGGCGAAATGTCCTGCCAGGGAACGATCATCGTTAAGCCTCCAGATACCTTGTCAGCCAATTGGGGATGCGCGATTCCAGCCACATCTCCGGGCGGCGCAGCGTGCCGCCGATAAAGCCCACGTGTCCGCCGTGTTCCGTTAGCTGATACTCAACCTGCGGCGGCAATTCTTCTGCGTTGGGGATCACGTGATGATCCATAAACGGATCGTCTTTAGCATGAATAATCAGCGTCGGGATGGCGATCCGGTTCAGCAACGGCATGGCGCTGCATTGACGATAATAGTCGATGGCGTCGGCAAAGCCGTGAATTTTCGCGGTGATCAGATCGTCAAATTCGCGAATGAGGCGCAGGGATTTCAGCTGCGCCAGATCGATTGGCAGCGATCCGGGATAGGCCGCCAGTTTGCGCGAGGCGTTCGCCTTCAATAAATTCAGCAAATAGCGCTGATAAACGCGGGAAAAGCCTTTTTCCATATGGTAACTGCACGCTTCCAGCACGAAGGGCGCGGAAACTATTACCGCCGCATCCAGCGGGATATCTTTCCCTTCTTTCGCCAGCAGGCAGGCCAGCATATTACCGCCTAACGAATAGCCCACCGCCGCGGTCGGCGCGTTGCCGAACTCGCGCCGCAGCCAGTGTAGAAACCAGCTGCCGTCTTCGGTTTCGCCGGAGTGATAAATGCGGTTCATACGGTTCGGCTCGCCGCTGCAGCCGCGAAAATGCATCACCACCCCCAGCCAGCCGCGCTTCTGCGCCGCTTCAATCAGGCCATGCGCATACGGGCTGTTCAGGCTGCCTTCCAGTCCGTGAAACACCACCAGCCGTGGTTTATGCTGCGCCTGCATGGGGTCTTCGCTCCAGGCCAGATCGACAAAGTCGCCGTCGGGCAGCTCCAGCCGCTGCCAGTGGGCGTCGACATTTACCCTGCGGCGGATCAGTCGCGGCAGCATGGTCTGTAAATGACGGTTACGAACGCCGCGCATTGGGCGAAACTCGCGCGAATCGGCGGCGGCGAGATTGAGGTCAGGCGAGGTAATTTGGGTCATAACGGATGCGATGGTTTCTCGTAATCAGCCGACTACTATACCGTCACTTGCCTGCCATGTTGATGAAAAAATCCGTCGCACCCGGCGATTTGCGGCGGGAACAGGTGATCCTGATCACAAATTGTTCCTCCAATTATTACTCTCAGGCTAACAATCCTCCTCTACGCTTAATTGATGACTTTCTCACCAGGGCGCACACTCTATCCAGTGTTAAGCAATCAAAATGATTAGCTGAATCAGGAGGTTAATAATGTTATCTGGGCAAACGCCAGCACGCGTCTGGAATACCCGCCGCACCGAGAAGCAGCGGCGCCTGGCTTCCGTACCGGTGCAGGGCAAGGTTCTGCCGACCGCAGACCTGACCGCGATGCTGGAAAAACTGATCGCGCCGGGTGACTGGGTGGTATTAGAGGGGAATAACCAGAAGCAGGCCGATTTTCTGTCCCGCATGCTGGCTGAAGTGAATCCCGAAAAAGTGCATGACCTGCACATGATCATGCCAAGCGTTGGCCGCAGCGAGCATCTGGATATCTTTGAAAAGGGGATTGCCCGCAAGCTGGACTTCTCTTTCTCTGGTACCCAGAGCCTGCGCATTTCGCAACTGCTGGAAGATGGCCTGCTGGAAATCGGCGCCATTCACACCTACATCGAACTCTATTCCCGCCTGTATGTCGATCTGGCTCCGAACGTGGCGCTGATTGCCGGCTATAAAGCCGACCGTAAAGGCAACCTCTACACCGGGCCGAGTACCGAAGATACCCCGGCGCTGGTCGAAGCGGCAGCCTTCCATGACGGCATCGTCATCGCGCAGGTAAACGAGCTGGTGGATGACGAATGCGATCTGCCGCGCGTTGATATTCCGGGGTCGTGGATTGATTACGTCGTGGTAGCGGATAAGCCGTTCTTTATCGAACCCCTGTTTACCCGCGACCCGCGCCTGATCAAACAGGAACACATCCTGATGGCGATGATGGCCATTAAAGGCATCTATGCGGAACATCAGGTGCAGTCGCTTAACCACGGTATCGGCTTCAACACCGCCGCCATTGAGCTGCTGCTGCCCACTTACGGCGAACAGCTCGGACTCAAAGGCAAAATTTGTAAACACTGGACCCTGAACCCGCACCCGACGCTGATCCCGGCGATTGAGAGCGGCTGGGTGGAAAGCGTGCACTGCTTCGGCGGCGAGCTGGGGATGGAAGAGTACATTCGCGCCCGTCCTGACGTGTTCTTTACCGGCGCCGACGGCTCCATGCGCTCTAACCGCGCCTTCTGCCAGCTGGCAGGCCAGTACGCGGTAGATATGTTTATCGGCTCTACGCTACAGGTTGATGGCTACGCTAACTCCTCTACCGTTACCCGCGGTCGTCTGTCCGGCTTCGGCGGCGCGCCGAACATGGGTCACGACCCGCACGGACGTCGTCATGCCACGCCAGCCTGGCTGAACATGATCACTGAACCTGACCCGATGCAGCGCGGTAAAAAACTGGTGGTGCAGATGGTCGAAACCTTCCAGGCAGGCGTGAAGCCGACCTTCGTTGAGAAACTGGATGCGGTGGAAGTGGCGAAAGCCGCCGGAATGCCGCTCGCGCCGGTGATGATTTACGGCGATGACGTGACCCACGTGCTCACCGAAGAAGGAATCGCTTACCTCTATCGTGCGGAAAGCCTTGAAGAACGTCGCGCGATGGTCGCTGCGGTGGCGGGGATTACCGATATCGGCCTCGGCGTAGACGCCAATCGCGTGGCGGCGCTGCGGGCCAGCGGCAAAGTGGTCTATCCGGAAGACATCGGTATTCGTCGCACCGACGCCACCCGTTCCCTGCTGGCGGCAGGTAGCGTGGCGGATCTGGTGGAATGGTCCGGCGGTCTTTACAACCCACCTGCAAAATTCCGGAGCTGGTAATGAGACTTCTGCCGCGGATTCAGGTTGAAGGCGGCGCCGAATGGCTGGCGCGAACCGCCACGCAGTGTCTGATTGACGAGGCGCGACTCAGCCCGAAACCCGGTCTGGTGGACAGTCGGGGGAACGGCGCGCACCACGATTTATCGCTTGCGCTGATGGAGCGCTCCGCCCACAGCCTGACTCCGACCTTTCAGGCGCTGGCGCAGCAGAGCTGGCAGCGTCCGGCAGATATCGCGCTCAGACAAACCATAGGGCGGCTCGGTCGCGAAGGCGAACAGCAGATGATGGCGGCGACGGGCGGCGTGAACACCCACCGGGGCGCAATCTGGGCGCTGGGATTACTGGTCAGCGCCGTGGCGATGCTCGGCGGAACCGGCCAGGCGCAGCAGGTGGCGAACACCGCCGCCGCGCTGGCGAAGCTACCGGATGACGCCGCGCCGAAGATCTTCAGTAAAGGGCTTCGCGCCACCCATCGCTATCGCGTTCCCGGCGCGCGGGAAGAGGCGCAGCAGGCGTTTCCGCACATCTTGCAGCAGGCGCTGCCCCGGCTACGGCTGAGCCGACTGAACGGCAGCAACGAGACGCAGGCGAGGCTTGACGCGCTGATGGCGATCATGACCACGCTGACCGATACCTGCGTGCTCTCCCGCGCCGGACTGGATGGCCTGGAGGCGATGCAGTCCGGCGCCCGCGCGGTATTACGCGAAGGCGGCTGCGCGCATCCGGCAGGACAGCGAGCGCTGGACCGGCTGGACCGGGAGATGCTGATGCTCAATGCCTCGCCGGGCGGCGCGGCGGATCTGCTGGCCGCGACGCTGTTTCTCGATCGCATCGAATCGCCCTAATTAATGTATTAAGAGGATGTTATGGAACACATTACGTTAACCGTACCGGCCAGCCGCACCGTAAGCGGCAAAGCGCTGGCAGGCGTTGTGGGCTCCGGGGATATGGAGGTGTTATTCACCGCCGACCAGAGCCAGTCGTTAACCATTGATATCACCACTTCTGTCGATAACAGCCGCAGCCGCTGGGAAGCGCTGTTCAGCCGTCTGCAAACGGTGAGCAGCCTGCCTGCGGGCAAACTGACCATTCACGACTTTGGCGCAACCCCCGGCGTGGCGCGTATTCGTATCGAGCAGGTGTTTGAGGAGGTGAGCTATGCGTGACGATCGCAGTTTTATCGAACTAAAAGCGCGTCAGCGCGCTCATGCGCTGCTGGATGAAGGCAGCTACCGCGAACTGCTCGACCCGTTTGAAGGCGTCATGTCGCCGTGGCTGGGCGCGCAGGGCATCGTGCCGCAGGCTGATGACGGTATGGTCGTCGCCAAAGGCACCATTAACGGCAAACCGGCGGTGGTCGTGGCGATTGAAGGCGCGTTCCAGGGCGGCAGCATGGGCGAAGTGTCCGGCGCCAAAATGGCGGCGGCGCTGGAGCTGGCGGCGGAAGATAACCGTAACGGCATTCCGACCCAGGCGGTGTTAAGCCTCGAAACCGGCGGCGTGCGCCTGCAGGAAGCCAACCTCGGTCTGGCGGCGATTGCCGATATTCACGCGGCGATTGTCGATCTGCGTCGCTACACCCCGGTGGTCGGCATTGTCGCGGGCACCGTTGGCTGCTTCGGCGGGATGTCCATCGCCGCGGCGTTGTGCAGCTACCTGATTGTCACCCGCGAAGCGCGTCTCGGTCTGAACGGCCCGCAGGTCATCGAACAGGAAGCCGGGATTGAAGAGTACGACTCCCGCGATCGCCCGTTTATCTGGAGCATGACCGGCGGCGAAGTTCGTTACCGCAGCGGCCTGGTCGATGCGTTAGTGGACGACGGCGTCAACGCGGTGAAAGCGGCGATGAGCGCGGCGTTAGCGAAAGGCGTTCCGGCGCAGCATCGCACCGACAACTATGACTGGTATCTCGATCGTCTGACCCGTTTCGACACCCGCAAACAGGCCGATGCCGAACAGATTAACGCGCTTTTTGCCCGGGAGGTGAAATGATGAGTAATTCAATAAGCCGTGGCGAACTCTGGCTGCAAACACTTGCCCCGAACGCTAAACGTCTGGCGGGGCTGTGCCCGTCCGTACAGGCGGCAGACGGTGAGCTGAACGGTGAAACGGTTCGTTTTATCGCCGTGGTGCCTGACGCCAATAACCATTTCCCGCGCGCGGCGAAAGGGGAAGTCGGCCTGCTTGAAGGCTGGACGCTGGCGAAGATGGTGAGCGAAACCGTTGCCGCCGATGCCGATAACGCCGTGAAGCGCCCGATCGTGGCGGTGATCGACGTGCCAAGCCAGGCGTATGGTCGTCGTGAAGAAGGCTTCGGTATTCACCAGGCGCTGGCTGGCGCGGCGGCGGCATATGCCAACGCACGTCTGGCGGGCCATCCGGTGATTGGACTGATTGTCGGCAAAGCGATGTCCGGCGCGTTTCTGGCGCACGGCTACCAGGCCAACCGCCTGATCGCCTTTAACGACAAAGGCGTGCTGATCCATGCGATGGGGAAAGAGTCCGCCGCGCGCATTACCCTGCGCACCGTTGAGTCGCTGGAAAAACTGGCGGCGACCATTCCGCCGATGGCGTATGACATCAGCAGCTATGCGACGCTGGGACTGCTTGCCGAACTGCTGGACATCAGCAATCCGGACGCCCCTTCCGCACACGATCTGACGCTGGTGACCACCACGCTGCAACAGGCCATCCACGACGCTCGTCAGGACCCGACGCTGAAAAACCGTCTGGGCGCTGACAACCGCCGCAGTTCTGCGCTTGTACGCGAACGTATGCGGGCAAGCTGGTAAATAACTGAAACCTGCCGAATGTTCGGCTCCGTGGGCGTACTCGCTGCGCCCGCGCGGGCCGCTGCATCCGAAAAATAATAATCATCGCGTCCGTGCTAACTTTTTTCTTCATTACAGGTGATTTATGACTTACGTGATTGTTCATGCTCTTGCACCGATTTTCGTCATCATGTTGCTGGGGTTCTGGGCCGGGAAGGCCAGAATGGTTGATAACAAGAATGTTTCCCTGCTCAACATTTTCGTCATGGATTTCGCTCTGCCTGCCGCGCTGTTCAGCGCGACGGTACAAACGCCCTGGACGGGTATCGTCGCGCAGTCGCCGCTGATTCTGGTGCTGACGCTGGCGATGTGGATTACCTACGCGGCAATCTATTTTCTGGCGACCGGCGTATTTAAAAAATCGCCGCAGGACGCCGCCGTGCTGACCCTGACCGTCGCGCTGCCGAACTATGCGGCGCTGGGCCTGCCGATCCTTGGCAGCGTCTTGGGCGAAGGTTCGTCCACCTCGCTTTCCGTCGCCGTTTCCATTGCCTGCGGTTCGGTGCTGATGACGCCGTTCTGCCTGCTGATTCTGGAACGTGAAAAAGCGCGCGCCGAAGGCGGCAATTCCGGCTCCACGCTGTCGATGCTGCCGGTGCTGATGTGGCGCTCGATCAAGAAACCGATTGTGATGGGGCCGCTGCTGGGAGTGATTCTCTCCGCTATCGGCATCAAAATGCCCGAACTGGTACTGGCGGCAATCAAACCGCTGGGGCTGGCTGCGACCGCCGCCGCGCTGTTCCTGACCGGGGTGATCCTCTCTGCCCGTAAGCTGCAGATTAATACTATGGTGATCACCTCCACTATCGCCAAACTGCTGATCCAGCCTGCGATTGCCTGGGGCATCGTGCTGATTTTCGGGCTGCACGGCTCGGTGGCGATCACCGCGATTCTGATGATTGCTCTGTCGGCAGGCTTCTTCGGCGTCGTGTTCGGCAACCGCTTCGGCGTACAGTCGCCGGATGCAGAAGCCGTGCTGCTGTTAAGCTCGGTCCTGTGTATCCTGTCGCTGCCGCTGTTTATCTCGCTGACCTCAGGAATGTAAAACATGACCACAACATTACGCCCGCACGATCTTATCTGGCTTCACGCGCATGACGCGCTGGAAGGCATCAGCGACGTCTGGGTGGACACTCTCTGGCATACCGGCCTGCCGGTGGTCGTGCGGCGTGATGTTGATGCGCAGGGGCGCATTCCCGTCGGCGTGCGCGGCATGAAGCGCGACCAGCGGGCGGCTGGCTGGGCTAAACCGGATACGGTTGTTCGGGTCTGCGCCCCAGAGTCGCTGGTGGCGCCACAGGCGCTGTTGCGCTCGCCCTTTATTTCGCAGCCACCGGTTCAGGTGGCGTTATTACTGGCGCAGCAGGCGTGGCCGTGGACGTGGGGTATTACCGGCAGCGCGGGCTACGCGCTGGCGACCGGGGTTCCGGTGATCCACGCGGCAAGCGATCTGGACCTGCTGATTCGCGCGCCGCAGCCGTTATCGCGTGATGCGCTGGAAAAGTGGCAGCAGCAGCTAACGGGCGGGCTTTGCCGGGCGGATACGCAGGTGGAAACGCCGCACGGCGCGTTTGCCCTTAATGAATGGCTGCGCGACGGTAAAGCACTGTTAAAAACCTCGCGGGGGCCGCGTCTGGTAAGCGACCCGTGGGGCAGGGAGGCGTAAATGAAAATTCTGTTTACCTTTCCGGGACAGGGAACGCAGCATCCGGGGATGCTGCAAAACCTGCCGGGAAGCGAGCTGGCGCAGGCGCGTGAAGTGCTGGGCGCGGAGGCGGATCGCCTGGATTCCCCCGAGGCGTTACAACATACCCGGGCGGTACAGCTTTGTTTGCTGATTGCAGGCGTCGCCTGGGCGCGTGAGCTTATGCGTCGCGGCGTGTCGCCGGATATCGTCAGCGGCCTTTCTATTGGCGCCTGGCCAGCGGCGGTGATCGCCGGCGTGCTGGATTTTGCCGACGCGCTGAAGCTGGTCGCCCTGCGCGGCGATTTGATGGAACAGGCTTACCCGCACGGCTACGGTCTGACGGCGATTATGGGGTTGACGTTACCGCAGGTGGAGGCGCTGATCGCGGGCAGTGGGACGTATATCGCTAACCTCAATGCCGAAACGCAGATCGTGATTGCCGGAAGCGATGAGGCGATGGCGGAAGTGGCGAAACGGGCGCTGGCGAAAGGGGCGAGTAAAGCGCGTCGGCTGGCGGTCAGCGTGCCGTCGCACTGCGAACTGCTGGCGAAACCTGCACAAACGCTGGCGGCGGCATTCAGTTGGGTAACGCTTTCGCGCCCGCGCTGTGCTTATCTCAGCGGCAGCAGCGGGCGCGTGCTGTGGCAGCCGGAGCGCATTGCCGACGATCTGGCGATGAATATGGCGCGCACCGTGCGCTGGCAGGAGGCGGTCATCGCCGCTAACGAGCGCGAGGCGCGGCTGGCGATAGAAATGCCGCCCGGCGGAGTGTTGACCTGCCTGACGCGACAGGCCGCGTGGGAAGGCGAGTCGATTTCGCTGGAGCGTAGCGGGATGGACGTCGCCGTACATCTGGCGAAACGCCTGCGGGCATAGTGCGACTGCCCGATGGCGCTGCGCTTATCGGGCCTACAAATTGTGTAAACCGCGACCTCGTAGGCCGGATAAGACGCGTTAGCGTCGCCATCCGGCAATCAGGTGCTGCTGTTCAGACTGCGCGCGTACATCCGACCTTCGGCGGCGAGCGCCAGCAGATTCGGGTCGCGCTCGCGGTTGCGGGCAAAGACAATGGCGATAAGCTGCTGCATCTGGTAAGGCTGCGCCAGCTTCAGCAACTGCACGGAATTTTCATACATCTTCTTCATGCGCCCCGGCATCAGGGTAAAACCGACGCCCGCCTGCACCAGGCTGAGCATTGAGAATATATCGTTCACGTGAGTAACGATCTCCGGCTCAAAACCGGCGATGTGAAAGGCTTCCTGGAAACCGGCGTAGGTGGCGAAGCCTTCCGCCAGCGAGACAAATTTCTGATCGCGGTAATCGCGCAGATCGGCAGGCGATGAGCTATCCAGCGCGGCCGTTGACGGCGCGGCGAGATAAATATCGTCGTGAAACAGCGGCAGCACTTCCAGACTGTTACGATCGATATCGCTTTCCGAAATAGAGATCAAAATGGCGTCCAGCGTGCCTTCTTCGAGCTTTGAAAGTAGCGCGTCGTTGGAGCCCATCGTCAGATCCAGTTCCAGATCGGGACGCCGCAGCTTCATCCCCATAATCAGATGCGGCACGGTCTCCAGCGTTAGCGAGTAGAGCGTGCCGATGCGTAGCCGTCCCTGACCGACGCCCGCCGTTTTGCGCGCCTCTTCCAGCCCGCGCTCCATAAGCTGGGTGATTTCCTGACAATACTCCAGCAGCGTCCAGGCCGCCGGCTGGGGAATAAGGTTGCGCCCTTTATGAACGAACAGCGGGCATCGGACGTTCTCTTCCAGCGTATGTAACGCGCGATGAACGCTCACTCCGCTGATATCCAGCGCTTCCGCCGTGCGGGCAATGTTCCCTTTCTCCATAAAGGTCATGAAGATGCTTAACTTGCGGAAGGTAATATCGTTGGTGTTTAGCGGCGTCATCGTCGTGTCCTGAAATTAGTCGGCCAGCATCTGCTCAAGCTGCTCCTGAGCTTCCAGCCAGGCCATCTCGCATTCCTCCAGCCCGGCTTTGGCGCTGGCCTGCTGTTGCAGACAGTCGGTCAGCTCCGCTTTGCGGGCAGGGTCGTACAGTTCGCTGTCGCCCAGTTTTTCTTCCGCCTGCGCTAACTGCGCGTTCAGCTTCTCCATCTCTTTTTCCAGACGGGCGATCTCTTTGCGCAGCGGCTGGGTTTGCGAACGCAGTTCCGCTTCGCGGCGCTTCTGATCTTTCCGCGCCTGCGCGCTGTTGGCGTTCTCTTTTGGCGCTTCGGCAGGCTGGTTCTCCTGCTTCTGCACGTCGCTCAGCCACTGCTGGTAATCTTCCAGATCGCCGTCAAACGGTTCGACTTTGCGATCGTGGACCAGGTAGAGATCGTCGGTGGTGGAGCGCAATAAATGGCGGTCATGCGAAACCACCACCAGCGCGCCTTCGAATTCGATCAGCGCTTCGGTCAGCGCCTGGCGCATATCAAGATCGAGATGGTTAGTCGGTTCATCAAGCAGCAGCAGGTTCGGACGCTGCCAGACGATCAGCGCCAGCACCAGACGGGCTTTTTCGCCGCCGGAGAAGCGTCGTGTCTCCTCTGTCACCTTATCGCCCTGGAAGCCAAAACCGCCGAGGTAATCGCGCAGCTTTTGCTCCAGCTCCTGCGGCGCCAGCCGCGACAGGTGCTGCAACGGCGACTCGTCGGCGCGCAGATACTCAAGCTGGTGCTGGGCGAAATAGCCGAGCTTGATGCCTTTCGCCAGGCCAATTTCGCCGCTGAGCGGCGCCAGTTCGCCCGCCAGCAGTTTGATCAGCGTTGATTTACCGGCGCCGTTGCGCCCGAGCAGGCCAATGCGCGAACCGGGCACCAGATTCAGCTTGATGGCGTCGAGAATAATCCGCTCGCCATAGCCTGCGCTCACCTTTTCCATTTTCAGCAGCGGATTTGGCAGACTTTCCGGCGGGCGGAAGCTGAAGTGGAACGGGTTATCAACGTGCGCCGGGGCAATCAGCTCCATACGCTCCAGCATCTTAATGCGGCTCTGCGCCTGCTTCGCTTTAGTGGCTTTGGCGCGGAAGCGGTCAATATAGCTTTGCAGATGCGCGACGCGCTCCTGCTGGCTTTCATACATCGCCTGCTGCTGGGCAAGACGGGTGGCGCGCTGAATTTCAAACGCGCTGTAGTTGCCGGTGTACTCGAACATCGTCTGCTGTTCGATATGAATGATTTTATTCACCACCGGGTCGAGGAAGTCGCGGTCATGGGAGATCAGAATCAGAGTGCCCTGATAGCTCTTCAGCCATTTTTCCAGCCAGATAACCGCATCAAGATCGAGGTGGTTGGTCGGTTCATCGAGCAGCAGCAGGTCGGAACGGCAGATCAGCGCTTGCGCCAGGTTAAGGCGCATCCGCCAGCCGCCGGAAAAGTCGCTGACCGGGCGTGCAAGCTGTTCGTTGCTGAACCCGAGCCCGTGCAGCAGGCTGGCGGCGCGGGAGCGCACGGTCCAGGCGTCGATGGCGTCCAGCTTGCCGTGAATAGTGGCGATAGCATGTCCGTCGTTACGTTCGTTGGCGTCACGCAGCTGGGCTTCCAGCTGGCGATACTCGCGGTCGCCGTCAATGACGTACTCCAGCGCTGGCTGGGGCAGGGCGGGCGTCTCCTGGTTGACCCACGCCAGCTGCCAGTTTCCGGGGAAGGAAAAACCACCAGCATCGGCGCTGAGTTCATTTTTCAGCAACGCCAGCAGGGTAGACTTTCCGCAGCCGTTCTTGCCCACCAGGCCCACTTTCTGGCCCGGATTAATGGTGGCCGTGGCATTGTCCAGCAGGACGCGCACGCCGCGACGAATTTGTAACGAGGAGAAAACAATCATAAGGCGCCGTATGTTCTGACCATGTTAATTTATCATTATGATAATGTAGTGTGCGGGCGTTCTCCCGCACCGGGGCGCAATGGTAGCCCAAAACAATAACTCTACACAAAAACAGAAACAAAACCGGGAGGGGGATGATGTCTCAGCCAACAAAGGTGTTGCTGCTGTATGCCCATCCGGAATCTCAGGACTCGGTGGCGAACCGGGTGCTGCTTAAGCCGGCCATGCAGCTCAGCAACGTTACGGTGCACGATCTCTACGCGCACTATCCTGATTTTTTTATCGATATTCCACGTGAGCAGGCGCTGCTGTGCGAGCATGACGTGATTGTCTTTCAGCATCCTTTATACACTTATAGCTGCCCGGCGCTGCTGAAAGAATGGCTGGATCGGGTGTTAAGCCGCGGCTTTGCCAGCGGGCCGGGGGGAAATCAGCTGGCGGGAAAGTACTGGCGTAGCGTGATAACCACCGGCGAACCGGAAAGCGCCTATCGTTATGACGCGCTGAACCGCTATCCGATGAGCGATATTCTGCGGCCCTTTGAGCTGACGGCAGGCATGTGCCGGATGCACTGGCTGAGTCCAATCGTGATTTACTGGGCCAGACGGCAGAGCGCGCAGGAGCTGGAAAGTCATGCGAAAGCGTATGGCGACTGGCTTGCCCAGCCTGTACCCGTGGGAGGCCGCTGATGGAAGGTTCTGATTTATTGCTGGCAGGCGTGCTGTTTCTCTTCGCGGCGGTGGCGGCGGTGCCGCTGGCCTCCCGGCTCGGTATCGGCGCGGTATTGGGCTATCTGCTGGCGGGCATCGCCATCGGCCCGTGGGGGCTGGGATTTATCAGCGACGTCGACGAAATCCTGCATTTTTCTGAGCTGGGCGTCGTATTTCTGATGTTTATCATCGGCCTGGAGCTGAATCCGGCGAAGCTCTGGCAGCTTCGGCGCTCGATCTTTGGCGTCGGGGCGGCGCAGGTTCTGTTCAGCGCGGCGCTACTGGCCGGATTGCTGATACTGACTGGTTTTTCCTGGCAGGCGGGGGTGGTCGGCGGGATTGGTCTTGCCATGTCCTCAACCGCGATGGCGCTGCAATTAATGCGTGAGAAAGGCATGAACCGTAGCGAGTCCGGGCAGCTTGGCTTTTCCGTACTGCTGTTTCAGGACTTAGCGGTGATCCCTGCGCTGGCGCTGGTGCCGCTGCTGGCCGGTTCCGCTGACGAACATTTCGACTGGATGAAAGTCGGCATGAAGGTGCTGGCCTTTGCCGTGATGCTGATTGGCGGACGCTACCTGCTGCGTCCGGTGTTCCGCTTTATTGCCGCCTCCGGCGTGCGCGAGGTATTTACCGCCGCCACGCTGCTGCTGGTATTAGGGTCCGCTTTGTTTATGGATGCGCTGGGGCTGTCGATGGCGCTCGGCACTTTTATCGCCGGCGTGCTGCTGGCGGAGAGCGAATATCGCCACGAGCTGGAGACGTCCATCGATCCGTTTAAGGGACTGCTGCTCGGTCTGTTTTTTATCTCCGTGGGGATGTCGCTGAATCTGGGCGTGCTGTATACCCATCTGCCGTGGGTGGTGGCGAGCGTGCTGGCGCTGGTGGCGGTAAAAACGCTGGTGCTGTACGGGCTGGCGCGGGTGTACGGCCTGCGTAGCTCAGAGAGAATGCAGTTTGCGGGCGTGCTGAGCCAGGGTGGGGAGTTCGCTTTTGTGCTGTTTTCGACGGCGTCGTCGCAGCGGTTGTTTCAGGGGGATCAGATGGCGCTGTTACTGGTTACCGTCACGCTGTCGATGATGACCACGCCGATGCTGATGAAGCTTATCGACAAGCGCCTGTCCCGCCAGTTTAATGGTCCGGATGAGGCGGATGAAAAACCGTGGGTTGATGACGACAAACCGCAGGTCATTGTGGTGGGGTTCGGTCGTTTCGGTCAGGTGATTGGACGTCTGCTGATGGCCAACAGGATGCGCATCACCGTGCTTGAGCGCGACATCAGCGCGGTTAACCTGATGCGTAAATATGGCTATAAGGTTTACTACGGCGACGCGACGCAGGTGGATCTTCTGCGTTCCGCGGGAGCAGAGGCGGCCGAATCGATCGTTATTACCTGTAACGACCCGGAAGATACGATGAAGCTGGTGGCGCTCTGCCAGCAGCATTTTCCGCATCTGCATATTCTTGCCCGGGCGCGTGGACGTGTGGAAGCCCATGAGTTATTACAGGCGGGCGTCACGCAGTTTTCCCGCGAAACCTTCTCCAGTGCGCTGGAGCTGGGGCGTAAAACGCTGGTGTCGCTGGGAATGCACCCCCATCAGGCGCAGCGGGCGCAGTTGCACTTTCGGCGGCTGGATATGCGGATGCTGCGGGAGCTGATTCCGATGCACGCCGATACGGTACAAATATCCCGCGCCAGAGAGGCCAGACGCGAGCTGGAGGAGATTTTTCAGCGTGAGATGCAGCAGGAACGACGCCAGCTGGACGGCTGGGATGAATTTGAGTAGGGGATCAGTATGACAATCCGTAAACGTTTTATTGCCGGGGCAAAATGTCCCTCCTGCCAGGCGCAGGATTCGCTGGCGATGTGGCGCGAGAATAATATCGATATTGTTGAGTGCGTTAAGTGCGGTCATCAAATGCGCGAAGCGGATAAAGAAGCGCGCGATCATGTTCGCAAAGATGAACAAGTGATCGGGATCTTTCATCCAGACTAGCGATATGCCCCGAGATTTTTTAAGCTAAAGGGTACACGGGTGCAGATTTCCGCTACAATCTGCGCCAGCAATTTTCCCACGCTCAGGAGATATCATGAAAGTAGCAAAAGACCTGGTGGTCAGCCTGGCCTATCAGGTACGTACAGAAGACGGTGTGTTGGTTGATGAGTCTCCGGTGAGTGCGCCGCTGGACTACCTGCACGGCCACGGTTCCCTGATCTCTGGTCTGGAAACCGCCCTGGAAGGTCATGACGTCGGCGACAAATTCGATGTGGCAGTCGGCGCGAACGACGCTTACGGTCAGTATGACGAAAACCTGGTGCAGCGCGTGCCTAAAGACGTCTTTATGGGCGTTGACGAACTGCAGGTTGGCATGCGCTTCCTGGCGGAAACCGACCAGGGTCCGGTGCCGGTAGAAATTACCGAAGTGGAAGACGATCACGTTGTGGTTGACGGCAACCACATGCTGGCAGGTCAGAATCTGAAATTTAACGTTGAAGTGGTGGCGATCCGCGAAGCGACCGAAGAAGAGCTGGCTCACGGCCACGTTCACGGCGCGCACGGCCACGACCACGATCATGACCACGGTCACGACGGCTGCTGCGGCGGTCACGGCCATGACCACGGTCACCAGCACGGCGGCGAAGGCTGCTGCGGTGGCGGCGGTAAAGGTAATGGCGGCTGCGGTTGCCACTAATACCCGTCGTCTTTCCAGCCACCGCGGCGTTGGCGACGCTGTCGAAACCCGGTCACCCAGGTATCTATGTGACCGGATTTCTCAAGCTTGCCGCCTTGCTGTGACTTGAAATCCATAGGGTATTATTTGCTCTGTAAATGAGCGGATACAAAAAAGCGGGCATCGCCCGCTTTTTTTACGTCTCAATAGTGCGGCGGCGGCGTCTCTTCCGCCTGTGAGGCGATGTTAGACGGCTGGCTGGCCTTAAGTTTCTCCGTCAGCAGACGCAGATGATCGCGTAATTTGGCCATTTCCATCTCATGGGCGGTGACCGTCGCGTTGAGCTCCTCAATGGTGATCTCCTGAAAAGCCAGACGACTTTCCAGCTCGGCCAGACGCGCTTCCATTGTGGTATCCTGCATGATGCACCTCATTGATTGTCCTGGGTTGCGGCGGATTCTACTGCAATCTGTCGGTTTGCATAGCCCTGTTCTCCCTCGCCGAAACTAATTTAAACAAAAAGTGTCTGAAAAGAGGTGAGATTAAGGCATGTCCTTATGTTGATTTGTTCAACAACGATTTATAGTACGCTTCTGGATATGAAGCTAACCTCGGGGCGAGATGCCCCGGCCCTGGAGATATGGATGAAATCATTGTTTAAAGCCACGCTGCTGGCAACCACGATGGCCGTTGCGCTGCACGCCCCGATGACCTTCGCTGCTGAAGCGGCGAAACCGGCTGCCGCGGCGGACAGTAAGGCCGCGTTTAAAAATGACGATCAGAAATCAGCTTACGCGCTGGGCGCTTCGCTGGGTCGTTATATGGAAAACTCGCTCAAAGAGCAGGAAAAGCTGGGTATCAAACTGGATAAAAATCAGCTGATCGCTGGTGTCCAGGACGCGTTTGCCGACAAGAGCAAACTGACTGACCAGGAAATCGAACAGACCCTGCAGGCGTTTGAAGCGCGCGTGAAGTCTTCCGCTCAGGCGAAGATGGAAAAAGACGCGGCTGAAAACGAAGCCAAAGGTAAAGAGTACCGCGATAAGTTCGCCAAAGAGAAAGATGTGAAAACCTCTTCTACTGGCCTGCTGTATAAAGTAGAGAAAGCCGGTACCGGCGAAGCGCCGAAAGACAGCGACACCGTAGTGGTGAACTACAAAGGCACCCTGATCGACGGTAAAGAGTTTGATAACTCCTACACCCGCGGCGAACCGCTCTCCTTCCGTCTGGACGGCGTGATTCCGGGCTGGACTGAAGGCCTGAAGAACATTAAGAAAGGCGGTAAGATCAAGCTGGTCATTCCGCCGGATCTGGCATACGGCAAAACCGGCGTTCCGGGTATCCCGGCTAACTCCACGCTGGTATTCGACGTAGAACTGCTGGATATCAAACCGGCGCCGAAAGCGGATGCGAAGCCAGAAGCCGCGGCAAAAGCTGACGCCAAAGCCGCCGATGCTGCTAAAAAATAAAAGCTGAGAACCGCCGCCGAACAGAGCGGCGGTTTTTTTATTGCAGGCCGGATATAATTAGTTGTGGAAAGTGGAACCTCCACTGTATTAATTTAACCATCCGCATATTTACTGAGCCTGCCCTGAAAACATAACGACAGGCTCCTGAAAAGGAGTGTTTTTTTTCATGTCCAGGTCGCTTTTAACCAACGAAACCAGTGAATTAGATTTGCTGGATCAACGTCCTTTCGACCAGACCGATTTTGATATTCTGAAATCCTACGAAGCGGTGGTGGACGGGTTAGCGATGCTCATTGGTTCCCACTGTGAAATCGTATTGCACTCTTTGCAGGACTTGAAATGCTCCGCTATTCGCATCGCCAATGGCGAACACACGGGGCGTAAAATCGGTTCGCCGATTACCGACCTTGCGTTACGTATGCTGCACGATATGACCGGTGCGGATAGCAGCGTGTCAAAGTGCTACTTTACCCGTGCGAAAAGCGGCGTTCTGATGAAGTCAGTGACGATTGCCATTCGCAATCGTGAGCATCGCGTGATTGGCCTGCTGTGCATCAACATGAACCTTGATGTGCCGTTCTCGCAAATCATGAACACCTTTATTCCGCCGGAAACGCCGGAAGTGGGATCGGCGGTTAACTTTGCCTCGTCTGTGGAAGATCTGGTGACCCAGACGCTGGAGTTCACCATTGAAGAGGTGAACGCCGATCGTAACGTCTCTAACAACGCCAAGAATCGCCAGATCGTGCTGAACCTGTACGAGAAAGGTATTTTCGATATTAAAGACGCGATCAATCAGGTGGCGGATCGCCTGAATATCTCCAAGCACACCGTGTACCTCTATATTCGCCAGTTCAAAAGCGGCGACTTCCAGGGGCAAGATAAGTAATGCGTTTTGCCATCATGGTGACGGGTCCGGCTTATGGCACCCAGCAGGCGAGCAGCGCGTTGCAGTTTGCCCGGGCAGTGATTGAGGAAGGCCACACGCTGAGCAGCGTCTTTTTCTATCGCGAAGGGGTGTATAACGCCAACCAGCTCACCTCGCCGGCCAGCGATGAGGTCGATCTGGTTCGCGCCTGGCAACAGCTGAATTGTCAGCATGGCGTCGCGCTGAACATCTGCGTCGCTGCGGCGCTGCGTCGCGGCGTGGTTGATGAAACCGAAGCGGGACGGCTGGGGCTGGCATCCGCCAATCTTCAGCCCGGCTTTACGCTAAGCGGTCTCGGCGCGCTGGCGGAAGCCTCGCTGACCTGCGATCGGGTGGTGCAGTTCTGATGAATAAAATCGCCTTTGTTTTTTCCTCGGCGCCGCACGGCAGCGCATCGGGTCGGGAAGGGCTGGACGCGCTGCTGGCGACGTCAGCGCTGACGGACGAGCCTGGCGTCTTTTTTATTGGCGACGGCGTATTTCAGATTCTGGAAGGGCAAAAGCCGGGCGTGGTGCTGGCGCGCGACTATATCGCAACCTTTAAACTGCTGGCGCTGTATGACATCGAACAGTGCTGGTTGTGCGCCGCTTCGCTGCGCGAACGCGGTCTTGGCGACGACGCGCGTTTTGTGGTGGCGGCGACGGCGCTTGAACCTGAAGCGCTGCGCCGTGAGCTTGGCCGTTACGACGTTATCCTGAGATTCTGAGGTTCGCATGCTGCATACGTTACGCCGCTCGCCGTGGCATTCCGACTTCTCCTCTTTGCTGCGTTTACTTGCGGAAGGCGATGCGCTTCTGTTACTTCAGGATGGCGTCATCGCCGCCATAGAAGGCAGCCGCTACCTTGAAACGCTGCGTAATGCCCCCATAACCGTATACGCCCTGCAAGAAGACATTGACGCTCGCGGTTTAACTGGTCAAATTTCAGACAGCGTCGTCAGGGTTAGCTATACTGATTTCGTCAGACTCACGGTCGCGCACGCCAGCCAGTTGGCCTGGTGACGGCGCGATCGTTGTATATTTCTTGACACCTTTTCGACACCGCCCTAAAATTCGGCGTCCTCATATTGTATGAGGTCGTTTTATTACGTGTTTACGAAGCAAAAGCTAAAACCAGGAGCTATTTAATGGCAACAGTTAACCAGCTGGTACGCAAACCACGTGCTCGCAAAGTTGCAAAAAGCAACGTGCCTGCGCTGGAAGCATGCCCGCAAAAACGTGGCGTATGTACTCGTGTATATACTACCACTCCTAAAAAACCGAACTCCGCACTGCGTAAAGTATGCCGTGTTCGTCTGACTAACGGTTTTGAAGTGACTTCCTACATCGGTGGTGAAGGTCATAACCTGCAGGAGCACTCCGTGATCCTGATCCGTGGCGGTCGTGTAAAAGACCTTCCGGGTGTTCGTTACCACACCGTTCGTGGTGCGCTTGACTGCTCCGGCGTTAAAGACCGTAAGCAGGCTCGCTCCAAGTATGGCGTGAAGCGTCCTAAGGCTTAATGGTTCTCCGTTAAGTAAGGCCAAACGTTTTAACTTAAATGTCAAACTAAACTCGTAGAGTTTTGGACAATCCTGAATTAACAACGGAGTATTTCCATGCCACGTCGTCGCGTCATTGGTCAGCGTAAAATTCTGCCGGATCCGAAGTTCGGATCAGAACTGCTGGCTAAATTTGTCAATATCCTGATGGTAGATGGTAAAAAATCTACTGCAGAAACTATCGTATACAGCGCGCTGGAGACCCTGGCTCAGCGTTCTGGTAAATCTGAACTGGAAGCTTTCGAAGTCGCTCTCGAAAACGTGCGTCCGACTGTCGAAGTTAAGTCCCGCCGCGTTGGTGGTTCTACTTATCAGGTTCCAGTTGAAGTCCGTCCGGTCCGTCGTAATGCTCTGGCAATGCGTTGGATCGTTGAAGCTGCTCGTAAACGCGGTGATAAATCCATGGCTCTGCGCCTGGCGAACGAACTCACTGATGCTGCAGACAACAAAGGTACTGCAGTTAAGAAACGTGAAGACGTTCACCGTATGGCCGAAGCCAACAAGGCGTTCGCACACTACCGTTGGTAATCCCTTCGGAATTTTAGTCACCAGGCGGGCGCTTCGAGTAAGCAGCCCGCTTTGGGCTACTTAAATTGAACGCCTAAAAGATAAACGAGGAATCAAATGGCTCGTACAACACCCATCGCACGCTATCGTAACATCGGTATCAGTGCGCACATCGACGCCGGTAAAACCACTACCACCGAACGTATTCTGTTCTACACCGGTGTAAACCATAAAATCGGTGAAGTTCATGACGGCGCGGCTACCATGGACTGGATGGAGCAGGAGCAGGAACGTGGTATTACCATCACTTCCGCAGCGACTACTGCATTCTGGTCTGGTATGGCTAAGCAGTATGAACCGCATCGCGTAAACATCATCGACACCCCGGGGCACGTTGACTTCACCATCGAAGTAGAACGTTCCATGCGTGTTCTTGATGGTGCGGTAATGGTTTACTGCGCAGTTGGTGGTGTTCAGCCGCAGTCTGAAACCGTATGGCGTCAGGCAAACAAATATAAAGTTCCGCGCATTGCGTTCGTTAACAAAATGGACCGCATGGGCGCGAACTTCCTGAAAGTTGTTGGTCAGATCAAATCCCGTCTGGGCGCGAACCCTGTTCCGCTGCAGCTGGCGATTGGCGCTGAAGAAGCGTTCACCGGTGTTGTTGACCTGGTGAAAATGAAAGCCATCAACTGGAATGAAGCAGATGCTGGCGTAACCTTCACCTATGAAGACATCCCGGCTGACATGCAGGAACTGGCTGAAGAATGGCACCAGAACCTGATCGAGTCCGCAGCGGAAGCGTCTGAAGAGCTGATGGAAAAATACCTGGGTGGTGAAGAACTGACTGAAGAAGAGATCAAAACGGCTCTGCGTCAGCGCGTTCTGAACAACGAAATCATCCTGGTAACCTGTGGTTCCGCATTTAAGAACAAAGGTGTTCAGGCGATGCTGGATGCGGTAGTTGACTACCTGCCATCCCCGGTTGACGTACCTGCGATCAACGGTATCCTGGACGACGGTAAAGACACTCCTGCTGAGCGTCACGCTAGCGACGATGAGCCTTTCTCTGCACTGGCATTCAAAATCGCTACCGACCCGTTCGTGGGTAACCTGACCTTCTTCCGCGTGTACTCCGGTGTGGTTAACTCTGGTGATACCGTACTGAACTCCGTGAAATCCGCACGTGAGCGTTTCGGTCGTATCGTTCAGATGCACGCTAACAAACGTGAAGAGATCAAAGAAGTTCGCGCGGGCGACATCGCTGCGGCGATCGGCCTGAAAGACGTTACCACGGGTGATACCCTGTGCGATCCGGATCATCCGATCATCCTGGAGCGTATGGAATTCCCTGAGCCGGTAATCTCCATTGCTGTTGAGCCGAAAACCAAAGCTGACCAGGAAAAAATGGGTCTGGCTCTGGGCCGTCTGGCTAAAGAAGACCCGTCTTTCCGCGTATGGACTGACGAAGAATCTAACCAGACCATTATCGCCGGTATGGGTGAGCTGCACCTCGACATCATCGTTGACCGTATGAAGCGTGAATTCAACGTTGAAGCGAACGTCGGTAAACCTCAGGTTGCTTACCGTGAAGCGATTCGCGCGAAAGTTACCGATATCGAAGGTAAACATGCGAAGCAGTCTGGTGGTCGCGGTCAGTACGGTCATGTTGTTATCGACATGTACCCGCTGGAGCCGGGTTCCAACCCGAAAGGCTACGAGTTCGTCAACGACATTAAAGGTGGTGTAATCCCTGGCGAATACATCCCGGCCGTTGATAAAGGTATCCAGGAGCAGCTGAAAGCAGGCCCGCTGGCTGGTTATCCGGTTGTTGACATCGGTATCCGTCTGCACTTCGGTTCTTACCATGACGTTGACTCCTCGGAACTGGCGTTTAAACTGGCTGCGTCTATTGCCTTTAAAGAAGGCTTTAAGAAAGCAAAACCAGTTCTGCTTGAGCCGATCATGAAGGTTGAGGTAGAAACGCCGGAAGAGAACACCGGTGACGTTATCGGTGACCTGAGCCGTCGTCGCGGTATGCTGCGCGGTCAGGAATCCGAAGTGACTGGCGTTAAAATCCACGCTGAAGTACCGCTGTCTGAAATGTTCGGATATGCAACTCAGCTGCGTTCTCTGACCAAAGGTCGCGCATCATACACCATGGAATTCCTGAAGTATGATGATGCACCGAGCAACGTTGCTCAGGCCGTAATCGAAGCCCGTGGTAAGTAATCCACAGGATTAAAACCTAAGTCCCGTGCTCTCTCCATAAGGGGAGAGCGCTATAGTAAGGAATATAGCCGTGTCTAAAGAAAAATTTGAACGTACAAAACCGCACGTTAACGTCGGCACCATCGGCCACGTTGACCACGGTAAAACTACTCTGACCGCTGCAATCACTACCGTACTGGCTAAAACCTACGGCGGTGCTGCCCGCGCATTCGACCAGATTGATAACGCGCCGGAAGAAAAAGCGCGTGGTATCACCATCAACACCTCTCACGTTGAATACGATACCCCGACCCGTCACTACGCACACGTAGACTGCCCGGGCCACGCCGACTATGTTAAAAACATGATCACCGGTGCTGCTCAGATGGACGGCGCGATCCTGGTTGTTGCCGCGACTGACGGCCCGATGCCGCAGACCCGTGAGCACATCCTGCTGGGTCGTCAGGTAGGCGTTCCGTACATCATCGTGTTCCTGAACAAGTGCGACATGGTTGATGACGAAGAGCTGCTGGAACTGGTTGAGATGGAAGTGCGTGAGCTGCTGTCTCAGTATGACTTCCCGGGCGACGACACGCCGATCGTTCGTGGTTCTGCCCTGAAAGCGCTGGAAGGCGAAGCAGAGTGGGAAGAGAAAATCATCGAACTGGCAGGCTTCCTGGATTCCTACATCCCTGAGCCAGAGCGTGCGATTGACAAGCCGTTCCTGCTGCCGATCGAAGACGTATTCTCCATCTCCGGTCGTGGTACCGTTGTTACCGGTCGTGTAGAGCGCGGTATCATCAAAGTGGGCGAAGAAGTTGAAATCGTTGGTATCAAAGAGACTGCGAAGTCTACCTGTACCGGCGTTGAAATGTTCCGTAAACTGCTGGACGAAGGCCGTGCGGGTGAGAACGTAGGTGTTCTGCTGCGTGGTATCAAACGTGAAGAAATCGAACGTGGTCAGGTACTGGCTAAGCCGGGCACCATCAAGCCGCACACCAAGTTCGAATCTGAAGTTTATATCCTGTCCAAAGACGAAGGCGGCCGTCACACTCCGTTCTTCAAAGGCTACCGTCCGCAGTTCTACTTCCGTACAACTGACGTGACTGGCACCATTGAACTGCCGGAAGGCGTGGAAATGGTAATGCCGGGCGACAACATCAAAATGGTTGTTACCCTGATCCACCCGATCGCGATGGACGACGGTCTGCGTTTCGCAATCCGTGAAGGTGGCCGTACCGTTGGCGCGGGCGTGGTTGCTAAAGTTCTCGGCTAATATGACGTTTTAATAACGTATTTAGTCTTAAAAACCCCGAATATATTTCGGGGTTTTTTATTATTAAAATATCGTATTTTAATTTAATTCATATCACTCAAATAAATATTTTATTTACTCTGGTCTGATGAGGGTGTTTATTTCTTAAATTTCATTAGTTATTCCTTTAATAATTGAACTTAACGGATGTTGTTATTAACGTATTGCCGTTAAATCGTTACGTAAAACGATACAGTTTACTATTAACAGGGATTTTAAAAATGAAATTAAATTTAGCCACTAAGGCCCTTTTTTGCATGGGGCTGACTTGTGCTGCGTTGCCGGCATTTGCTCTTGAAGCATGGAGCGGCCAGGAGGGCGGCAGTACCTACGAAGTTATTTTCGATGGCGGCGTTTATACGAACGCATGGTGGGTAGGCGCTTCCGACTGCCCGGGGAATGCTGCCGACAATGAAGCGAATAACCCGTGGCGTTATGAGCGCGCTGCAACCGCGGCTGAAATGGATAAATACGGTAATCCAACGACCTGTGAAACCAGCGGCGGTACGGTAACTTATCCGGCTTATGATAATACCGTCTCTTATAATGCAGGCGATATTGTTTCCTACAATAATGCAACTTATAAGACGTCGACAGCGCAAAGCAGTTACGGTTTTGCTCCAGGCCAGGAGAATCCCTGGGAAGCTTATGCTCCGGTTGCAGAGTGGTCATCTTCCACCGTTTATAATAAAGGCGATAAGGTTCAGAAAAACGGTGAGGAATATGAAGCCATGTTTTATACAGTAGGAAACGATCCTTCTGTTCCGGCTAACCAGAACCCGACCGGTACAAATGGCCGTCCGTGGAAACCGCTTGGCGCGGTTGTCTCTTACACTCAGGAGCAGCTTAACAATGCGCCGGAATACAATGCCTCCACGCTGTACGAGAGCGGTACTCTGATTCGCTACAATGGTGCTAACTACGTCTCGCAGGCAAAAGTACAGAAAGTTTCCCCGACTGACACTAACCCGTGGCGCATCTTCATCGACTGGACCGGCACGAAAGAAAAAGTCGGTACGCCTAAATCCCCGTGGCCTGCGCATGTCTATGCTCCCTATGTCGACTTTACCCTGAATTCCCAGCCCGATCTGGCGAGCCTGGCGCAGAACCAGAATGTAACCCACTTCACTATGGCGTTTGTGGTCAGTAAGGATGCGGAAACCTGTCTCCCGACCTGGGGTACGGCGTATAACATCAACGACTATGCACAATACAGCAAGATAAAGGCCCTGCGTGAAGCTGGCGGCGATGTGATGGTTTCCATTGGCGGTGCGAATAACGCCCCGCTGGCGGCATCCTGTAAAAATGTTCAGGATTTGAAACAGCACTACTACGATATCGTTGATAATCTGAACCTGAACGTACTGGACTTCGACATCGAAGGTACCTGGGTTGCGGATCATGAATCTATCAATCGCCGTAACGAAGCGGTGAAGGCCGTTCAGGACACCTGGAAAGAAGAAGGGCGTAAAATAGGTATCTGGTATACCCTGCCGATTCTGCCGACCGGTCTGACCGCAGAAGGCCTCTATGTGCTCGAGGATGCTAAAGCGAAGGGGGTTGATCTGGCGGGTGTTAACGTAATGACCATGGACTACGGTAACAGCATTTGCCAGTCCGATGGCACCGAAGGCCAGAATATCCATGGCAAATGCGCCACCTCCGCAATTGAAAACATGCACAGCCAGCTGAAGCAGATCTTCACTGATAAGAGCGATGCTGAAATCAATGCGATGATGGGTACCACGCCGATGATCGGCTATAACGACGTTCAGGGCGAAGTATTCTACATGTCGGATGCGAAGCTGGTCATGCAGGACGCAACTGAACGTGGGCTGGGTATGATTGGTATCTGGTCAATGATGCGCGATCAGCCGGGCGTCGCCAAACAGGTTTCTCCTGAACATAGTGGACTGACTGCACAGCAGGCGCCGCAGTATGCTTTTAGCGAAGTGTTTGCGCCGTTTACGCAAGCCGGTGATTCTGGCGACCTTACAGGCGACGTAAAAGCCGTTTTTGTGGACGTATTCGATGGTAAGCAACGTATTAATGTGAATTTTGATGCCAGCAAGCTTAGCGGTTCCAATAGTTATCGCGTAGAAGTTGATGGTCAATATGTCTTCTCAACGGAGGGCGGCAAGTCCTATTACGGATACCGTTATAACTATGGTACACAGTCAACAATACGTACTGGTGATGTAAGCTACCTTCTTCATGCCGGCTCTGTTGTTACCGTTAAGCGTACCGGCCCTGATGAACAAATTCTGGCTACCCTGACCGTAACGGAAGATATGCTGAAGGGGAATAATCCGCTGGTAAGCAGTACGGATGTCACCTCTCTGTCCGTGAAGAAAGAGAAGGGTATTCCTATGGTTTATGTCGGTTTTGCCGCTGATAAAATTGCTTCAGGAACCGATAGTTCTTACGTCATTAAAGTAATGGGTGATGCGAAGAATGGTAACTACGTCTTTAGTTATGATAACGGTAAGTGCTACTACTCCTCAAAATCAACCAGCAATGGTATTACGACAGTGAAGTCTGATGAACGCGCGATTTCGGCTGGTGAAACCATCGTGGTCGAACGTATCACCCCGTCTCCGGCAACCATTGCAAAAATTGTTGTGACGGAAGATATGCTTAAATAACATTTAAGCTGTATTACATATGAAAAAGGGGGCCGAAATATTGCGGCCCCTTCTTTATGATTTGAAATAAAAACTTACACAATTAAGGTATTTGTATTTCCTATTATTGTTTTCTTTTTTTTACAGCATCAATAGTTATCAATAATTGTTTTTGTTTGACGTCGTCTGGTTACGGTTAATACAAATAAGTCCCCTCTCATATTCATTGGTAACGTTTATCTTAAAAAGAGAAATTATCTTACCACCATTTTTATATATCACTGATTTTTATGATTCAATAATCAGGTACTTTTAATAATCCGAAGGGCAATTGTGGTCTGTTTATTTATTCTTTATGGTAATGGAGCCAGAACTGGCGGCTACACCAGTTGCTACATTACATTATTAAGGATAATATATGAAGCTCAATAAATTAACGGCTGCAATGTTTATTGCAGGGATGTCACTCACTTTCTCATCCTTTGCGGCGACGTTGTCAATGAATGATGACGCGAACACGATCAGTGGGCTTAACAGCAGCCAGATGCTGAGTAAAAATAATGGTAATACGTGGGAAGCCTGGACGGATGCCAGTGAGAATAATTTCCCTGGCGCTGTCACCGTTATGGTGGCGCAAAAGGATAATAATGCGATTAATTCCGTGGATTATGATCCCGCGGCGACTTACGGCACGGCGGGAACGCTGGTCCGTTACAACGGCTATTACTGGCAGAGCCAGTGGTGGGCGGATCCGGGCCGGATCCCGGGAAGCGATCCCGTCTGGCTGAGGGTCGGCCCGATTCAGATCCAGAATCTGGCGACGTTCACCTTTACCCCGTATAGCGGGCAAAAAGCGGCGGATTTGCAGAAAGAAGCAAAAGATAAAGTTGCGGCGCAGCGCAAGGTCATCGGCTATTTCCCGGAGTGGGGCGTGTATGAAGCGCATAACTATTTCACCCCGGATAAAATCGACTTCAGCCAGCTCACCCACCTGAACTATGGGTTTGCGGTGATCAAGGGTGGCGAAGTGGTTATTCACGACACCTATAAAGGTCCTGAATTGCTGCGCCAGCTGGATAAACTGACCGAGCAAAACGGCGTGACCAATATGGTTTCCGTCGGCGGCTGGAATAACTCCGAAGAAGGAGTATTTGAGGAGGCGACCAGAACCCAGGAAGGTATCAATAAACTTGCCGACAGCATGATTGCCTTTATGCAGGAGTGGGGCTTCGATGGTATCGATATTGACTGGGAATACCCGGACAGCGACGCCGAAAGGGCAAACTTCACCAGCCTGGTGCAGACGCTGCGCAGCAAACTTGATGAGCTAGGTTTACAGAGCGATAAATACTTCCAGCTTTCTGCGGCGGTGACCACTAACCACAATAACATTCAGTACATCAACCCGGAAGTGACCGCGCCGTTGCTGGACAGCGTCAACGTGATGGCTTACGACATCCATGGCGCTTTTGACTCCATCACCGGTCATAATGCGCCGCTTTATGCCAACAGCAAGGATGCCGATCAGAAGCTGAACGTTGCCTCCACGCTGCAGGAGTACAGCTCAACGTGGAATGTGCCAAAAAGTAAGCTGATGGTGGGTATCCCGTATTATGGCCGCGGCTGGGGGAGCGTTGAACCTACCGAGATCGTGAAAGGGCTGCCGGGGTTATTCGCCTCTGGCTCTGCGACCGTGCATGGCGCATGGGATGATGAAGGGCAGTTTACCGGCACCAACCCGTACTATCTGCTGAAGGAGTATGCGGCTTCCGCCGACTGGACCCGCTACTGGGATTCGGAGTCACAGGTTCCTTATTTATACAATGCCAAAACCAAAGAGTTTTTAACCTACGATGACCTTGAGTCAGTACAGAAGAAGGTCAACTTTATCAACCAGAACGGTTATGGCGGGGCGATAATCTGGGATCTGAGCGGCGACACGCCGGAGCATGAGCTGGGTGAGATTGTCGATGATATCATTGAGTTTCCTTCCGGGGACGTAAAAGCCGTTTTCCTGGACCTGTTCAACGGTAACCTGCGCATTAATGTGACTTTTGATAGCAGTAAACTTAGCGGCTCAAATAATTATCGCGTTGAAGTAGACGGTACATATGTTTACGACACAAAAGGTGACCGCAATTATAACTCAAAGCGTAATACCTATGGAGCACAGTCAATCATACGTAGTTATGCTGATTTAAGCAGTTTCCTTCATGTCGGCTCTGTCATTACCGTTAAACGTACCAGCCCCGATACAGAGGTTGTCGCGACGCTGACTGTTACGGAGGATATGCTGAAGGGGAATCTTCCGCTGGTAAGCAGTCCCGATGTCAAGTCTTTGTCCGTGAAGAAAGAGAAGGGTGTTCCTATGGTTTATGTCGGTTTTGCCGCTGATCAAGTTGCTTCAGGAACCGATAGTGCTTACATAATTAAATTGAGGGGTGATGCGACAGATGGTAAATACATCTTTAGTTGCGATTTAGGTAAGTGCTACTATTCTTTACAATCAACCAGCAATGGTATTACGACAGTGAGGGCTGATGAAAGCGCGATTTCGGCTGGTGAAACTATTGTAGTTGAACGTACCCTTCCAACTCCGGCAACGATTGCTAAACTTGTCGTTACGGAAGCTATGCTTAAATAAAAAACAGCTTTTTTTAATATGAGACGGGGCCGACATATTTCGGCCTCTTTTTTATAGTCCGCAATAAAAATTTACATAACTTTAGTATTTTTTCTCTCTATATTTATGCTCTCTGCAAGCCTGTCATTTATATTTATCAGTAATAGTTTCTGTTTGACACCCTTAAGTTTCGGTTGAATAAAAATAAAAGTCTTGCATTGTTATTAGTAATGATTATGTGATGATAAAAAATCACTACGTCTATATTTCTGTATATCACTATTATTTATCGATCAATAATCAGGTGCTTTTAATAAGCCGAAGGGCAATTGTGGTCTGTTTGTTTATTCTTTATGGTAATGGAGCCAGAAATGGCAGCTACACCAGTTGCTACATTACATTATTAAGGATAATATATGAAGCTCAATAAATTAACTTCCGTTATGTTTATTGCGGGGATGTCATTCTGTTTCTCATCCTTTGCGGCGACGTTGTCAATGAATGATGACGCGAACACGATCAGTGGGCTTAACAGCAGTCAGATGCTGAGTAAAAATAATGGCAGTACGTGGGAAGCCTGGACGGACTCCAGTAAGAATAATTTCCCCGGCGCGGTCACCGTTATGGTGGCGCAAAAGGATAATAATGCGATTAATTCCGTGGATTATGATCCCGCGGCGACTTACGGCACGGCGGGAACGCTGGTCCGTTACAACGGCTATTACTGGCAGAGCCAGTGGTGGGCGGATCCGGGCCGGATCCCGGGAAGCGATCCCGTCTGGCTGAAGGTCGGCCCGATTCAGATCCAGAATCTGGCGACGTTCACCTTTACCCCGTATAGCGGGCAAAAAGCGGCGGATTTGCAGAAAGAAGCAAAAGATAAAGTTGCGGCGCAGCGCAAGGTCATCGGCTATTTCCCGGAGTGGGGCGTGTATGAAGCGCATAACTATTTCACCCCGGATAAAATCGACTTCAGCCAGCTCACCCACCTGAACTATGGGTTTGCGGTGATCAAGGGTGGCGAAGTGGTTATCCACGACACCTATAAAGGCCCTGAACTGCTGCGCCAGCTGGATAAACTGACCGAGCAAAACGGCGTGACCAATATGGTTTCGGTCGGCGGCTGGAATAACTCTGAAGAAGGAGTGTTCGAGGAGGCGACCAGAACCCAGGAAGGCATCAATAAACTTGCCGACAGCATGATTGCCTTTATGCAGGAGTGGGGCTTTGATGGTATTGATATTGACTGGGAATACCCGGACAGCGACGCCGAAAGGGCAAACTTCACCAGTCTGGTTCAGACGCTGCGCAGCAAACTCGATGCGCTCGGTTTACAGAGCGATAAGTACTTCCAGCTTTCTGCCGCAGTGACCACTAACCACAATAATATCCAGTACATCAACCCGGAAGTGACCGCGCCGTTACTGGACAGCGTCAACGTGATGGCTTACGACATCCACGGCGCTTTCGACTCCATCACCGGACATAATGCGCCGCTTTATGCCAACAGCAAGGATGCCGATCAGAAGCTGAACGTTGCCTCCACGCTGCAGGAATACAGCACAACGTGGAATGTGCCAAAAAGCAAGCTGATGGTGGGCATCCCGTATTACGGTCGTGGATGGGGTAACGTGGCGCCGACAGAGATTGTCAAAGGGCTGCCGGGGTTATTCGCCTCTGGCTCGGCGACCGTGCATGGCGCATGGGATGATGAAGGGCAGTTTACCGGAACCAACCCGTACTATCTGCTGAAGGAGTATGCCGCTTCCGCCGACTGGACCCGCTACTGGGATTCGGAGTCACAGGTACCTTATTTATACAATGCCAAAACCAAAGAATTCCTGACCTACGATGACCCTGAGTCAGTGCAGAAGAAAGTCAACTTTATCAACCAGAACGGCTATGGCGGGGCGATAGTCTGGGATCTGAGCGGTGATACGCCGGAACATGAGCTGGGTGAGATTGTCGATGATGTTTTTGAGAAGATGATTACGGATGGGGTCATCTCTTTTGAACCTTATACTGGTCCAACTGAGCGGAACATGCGGCTGACTTTGTCTAAAGAAGCATTCAAGACACGTAAATTTGTTGCTTATCATAATGGTAAATATATGGGGCACACGGAAAGAAATTTATCGTATTACGGTAAACACTGGAGTGTGGATAATGGCCTTAATGAAGAAATAAAGCTACAATATTATTACAAACCGCAGGCTGGTGATGTGATTAAGTTGGTTGAAGATAACTGGATCAAAGAGACAGAGCTGAAAACAATTATTCTTACCGAAGATATGTTGAAGTAACCCAGAGGATTTCGAGAGAATAAATCCTTTACAGGAAGATGATCCCGAAACATTCGGGATCATCTTATAGTAACTCAGCATATTGAAGTTGCATTTTTATATAATTTCTGTTGCTTTTAATTCTTCTGTGAAGCCTTTAAGCTTATTCACATAAGTAATAATAGTAGGGAAACAAAAATTTACATAATTTTAGTATTTGCTCTCTCTATATTTATGCTCTCTGTAAGTCTGGTATTTATAGTTATCAATAATAGTTTCTGTTTGACACCCGTTAGCTTCGGTTCATTAAAAATAAAAAACCAGCCTTTCCATTAGTGATTTTTATGTAATGACAAAAAATTACCATGCCGATATTTCTGCATATCACCATTATTTATTGATAAATAATCAGGTGCTTTTAATAAGCAGAGGGGTAATTGTGGTCTGCTTATTTATTCTTTATGGTAACGGAGCCAGCAATGGCGGCTACATCAGTTGCTACATTACATTATTAAGGATAATATATGAAGCTCAATAAATTAACGGCTGCAATGTTTATTGCAGGGATGTCACTCACTTTCTCATCCTTTGCGGCGACGTTGTCAATGAATGATGACGCGAACACGATCAGTGGGCTTAACAGCAGTCAGATGCTGAGTAAAAATAATGGTAATACGTGGGAAGCCTGGACGGATGCCAGTGAGAATAATTTCCCGGGTTCTGTCACCGTTATTGTGGCGCAAAAGGATAATAATGCGATTAATTCCGTGGATTATGATCCCGCGGCGACTTACGGTACGGCGGGAACGCTGGTCCGTTATAACGGCTATTACTGGCAGAGCCAGTGGTGGGCGGATCCGGGCCGGATCCCGGGAAGCGATCCCGTCTGGCTGAGGGTCGGTCCGATTCAGATCCAGAATCTGGCGACGTTCACCTTTACCCCATATAGCGGGCAAAAGGCGGCAGATTTGCAGAAAGAAGGGAAAGATAAAGTTGCGGCGCAGCGCAAGGTTATCGGTTATTTCCCGGAGTGGGGTGTGTATGAAGCGCATAACTATTTCACCCCGGATAAAATTAACTTCAGCCAGCTCACCCACCTGAACTATGGTTTTGCGGTGATCAAGGGTGGCGAAGTGGTTATTCACGACACCTATAAGGGTCCTGAACTGCTGCGCCAGCTGGATAAGCTGACCGAGCAAAACGGTGTGACCAATATGGTTTCCGTCGGCGGCTGGAATAACTCCGAAGAAGGAGTATTTGAGGAGGCGACCAGAACCCAGGAAGGTATCAATAAACTTGCCGACAGCATGATTGCCTTTATGCAGGAATGGGGCTTTGATGGTATTGATATTGACTGGGAATACCCGGACAGCGACGCCGAAAGAGCAAACTTCACCAGTCTGGTGCAGACGCTGCGCAGCAAACTTGATGCGCTCGGTTTACAGAGCGATAAATACTTCCAGCTTTCGGCCGCAGTGACCACTAACCACAATAACATTCAGTACATCAATCCGGAAACGACAGCGCCGTTACTGGATAGCGTCAACGTGATGGCTTACGACATCCACGGCGCTTTTGACTCCATCACCGGTCATAATGCGCCGCTTTATGCCAACAGCAAGGATGCCGATCAGAAGCTGAATGTTGCCTCCACGCTGCAGGAATACAGTTCAACGTGGAAGGTGCCCAAAAACAAGCTGATGGTGGGCATCCCTTATTATGGTCGTGGATGGGGTAACGTGGCGCCGACAGAGATTGTCAAAGGGCTGCCGGGGTTATTCGCCTCTGGCTCTGCGACCGTGCATGGCGCATGGGATGATGAAGGGCAGTTTACCGGAACCAACCCGTACTATCTGCTGAAGGAGTATGCCGCTTCCGCCGACTGGACCCGCTACTGGGATTCGGAGTCACAGGTACCTTATTTATACAATGCCAAAACCAAAGAATTCCTGACCTACGATGACGCTGAGTCAGTACAGAAGAAAGTCAACTTTATCAACCAGAACGGTTATGGCGGGGCGATAATCTGGGATCTGAGCGGTGATACGCCGGAGCATGAACTGGGTGAAATTGTTGAGGGAGTCCTCAACCCCCCTTCAGATGTGAAGGATTTCACTATGGTGAATGGTCGTGTTTACACCATGATAGAGGCAACCGCGCAGAAAAAATCAAATCGTTATATCGTAAAATTTAACGGCAAATATTTATGTGAAAGCTATAAGGGTGATGTGCTGTACGGTACTAAAAGCAGCAGTAATGGTATTACCACGATGGGTTGTTCAACCAATTTCGTTCTGGGTGACAAGCTTACCGTAAGTCTTGAGTCAGGCAGTCCGGGTCTGTCTATCAATACTGGCGGTCCGATTCTGGGCGAACTGGTTGTTTCAGAGGAGCACCTGCCGTCTGCTTCCACTGAGCCAGTAAAAGGTTTTGCCTATAATAAAGCAAATAGCAGACTTGAAGCGAAACTCGAAGAGAATGCGCAAAAGGGCGAAAATCGCTATGTTGTTAAAAAAGATGGCAAAAATTATATTTGCGAAAGCTATAAAGGCTCTGTCTATTATAGCTATAAGTCTACCAAAAATGGCGTAGTGACAATGAGTTGCCCGATTAAACTTGAAGTTGGCAGTACTTACTCTTTGTCGGCTGAATCAAATATGCCAGGATATAATCCAAATACAAAAGGTCCTGTACTTTCGAGTTTTGTTGCTACTGCCGATATGAAGTAATAATCGAAGTCGATATATTTTTGAGCTAACTTGTTGAAAATAATCCCGTCATTTCTTTACGGATTTGGCGGGGTTTTTTTGAATTGTAATGAGAACAATAATCATTTATCATAACGGTGTTCATGGTTCGGGAGCGCATATGTACATCTGTTTATGTAACGGCATTAGCGATAAAAAGATCCGCCAGGCGGTTCGCCAGTTTCATCCTCAGTCATTTCAGCAATTACGCAAGTTTATTCCCGTTGGAAATCAATGCGGTAAATGCGTTCGCGCTGCGCGAGAAGTTATGCAGGACGAGTTAACGCAAATGCCCGAATTCAAAGAGATCGCCTGAGCCGCACTCTTTTTTTTGACATCCCTGTAGCCCCATCTACGCTCTAAGTGTGAAAGCGGAGGGTCTATATAATGAAAGGTGATGTTAAGATAATAAATTATCTCAATAAGTTATTGGGAAACGAGCTTGTCGCAATTAACCAGTATTTTCTCCATGCGAGAATGTTCAAAAACTGGGGCCTGAAACGTCTCAATGACGTGGAATACCATGAATCTATTGATGAAATGAAGCACGCCGATAAATATATCGAGCGTATTCTCTTTCTGGAAGGCATACCTAATCTGCAGGATCTTGGCAAACTGGGCATCGGCGAAGATGTCGAAGAGATGTTGCGCTCGGATCTCCGTCTGGAGCTGGAAGGCGCGAAAGATCTTCGCGAAGCGATAGCTTACGCCGACAGCGTTCACGACTATGTCAGCCGCGATATGATGATCGAGATCCTCGCTGATGAAGAGGGCCATATTGACTGGCTTGAAACGGAACTGGAGCTGATTAATAAAATGGGCATCCAGAACTACCTTCAGGCGCAGATTCGTGAAGAAAAATAAAAGCTGCAGGAAGGACTTCTGTCCTTCCTGATTTTACAGCGACGCCATCCACCAGAAATATCCCCAGCCGCTTACGGCCAGCCCCGGTCCGAATGGAATCACGGAAATTCGGCGGCGGGTGCGCAAAATCATCAGCAGGCCGTAGAATATACTCATCATGGCCGCGATATAAATTACTGGCGGCAGGCTTTGCCAGCCGGTCCACGCGCCCACCGCGGCAAACAGTTTAAGATCCCCATAACCGATGCCCTCTTTGCGCCATAACAGTCTGACGAAGGCGTTGAGCAACCAGAGTGAAGCGTAGCCTGCCGCCGCGCCTGTAATCGCCTCTTCACAGGAGATGAGGCCGGTATAACTGTTAAAAAGCAGGCCGCACCACAGCAGCGGCAGCGTGAGCTTATCGGGCAGCAGCAAATGACGCAGGTCGATTATGCATAGCGCCAGCGCAAACCAGAAATAGAGGAACAGCGCTATCGTCAGCGCAATGGCTTCAGGATGATAAAGATAGCAAAACAGGGCGGCAAGGGCGCAAAGCAGCTCCGAGAGCGGATAGCGAACGGCGATCGTGTTTTTACAATAGCGGCATTTTCCGCGTAGCCAGATCCAACTGAACAGGGGAATATTATCGTACCAGCGCAGCGATTGCCGACAGTGACAGCAGTGCGAAGCAGGGAGCCACAGATTCAGCTTCGCCGGTGCGGTCTGTTGATCAAGCATTATTGGCAGTCGCCAGGTGACCATCCCCATCGTACTGCCAGCAACCAGGCCCGCCAGCGTAAACAGAAGGCACATTTCAGCGCTTATCATTAATCACGGTCCTTACCGTCATTTTGCTGAGCGTTATAGCGTCGGCTTTGGCGGGGCTGGCGTGAAATTCAAGCGTTTCCACATACAGACCATGTCGGGACTGCAAACGCGTAAGCCAGGCAGTAAAAGCCTGCTGGCTGATATCGTTTGCGGAAATTTCCACTCCGTCGGCGCTGTTTTGCGTAAGGGTAACTGAAAATCCCGCCTGTTCAGCCTCTTTTTTCAACAGGCTGGCAACCGGTTCTTCCGGCGTGCGTTGCGGCAGAACGCCACGGGCCTGCGCCTGTTTTTCCAGCCACGCCATATCCTGGCGCAGCTTGTTGCAGCGTGTTTGCAGAGCGTCCACGGTGTGATTAAGCGGAAGCCACAGCCCGCAGCCGTATATTGTGGCAACGCAGAGGATAAACAGCGCAATCACTATCCGCTGTTCGGTTGGATTTTTCTGTTGCAGCCACTCTCTGATACGTTTACTCATTGCGTAATGTCCACAGTCCCTGATCGTGTTTTTCAATTTTTAAGGGAAGCCCTACGGCGTCAGCGGTAATAAACTGCTTTATCTGATCTTCATCGCTGGCGTAGATAAACAGTTGAAGAGACTGGCGCTGCTGATCGTAGCGAATACCCTCCAGCGCCAGGGCGGGAAACGCGGCCATGCCTTGTCCCAGACGCTGGAGCAGAATGGACGGCGCGGGAAAGCGCTGCTGTAGCTGTTTTGGCAGATATGCCTGCAGATTACCGCGATGCCGGTTTTGCGGGATGTAGCTGCGCCAGCGCTGCTCAAGCGTGGAGGTCAGCTGTTGTTCCAGCCGGTGTAGTTGAAAACCGACGATGGCGCGTGAGAGTAGCGGACACAACAGCAGCATCAGCACGGCGATAAGCGCCAGTCGTTTCAGGCGCCGGATTCCGGCGGTTGCCGGGGCAGACGGGCGCAGTCGCCCGTGTAGTAGATTAACGCTTTCCGTTGGCGAGTACAGCGACAGAAGGGGGCGCGGCGAGCAGCTGGTATCTGCGGTATGCGCTTCCGGCAGCTCGCCGTAGCTGGTTATCTGCTGTGGTCGGTAATGCGTCAGTAAATGATCGAGCCATTCCTCGCTGAGGCGCGAGGCGCGGCCTTCATGAGGTTTCAGCAGCCAGCCTTCTTCATCTTTCAGTACTGTCCAGCCGTCAGTCGTGATTGGCAGACAGAGCGCGTCCAGGGTGACATGGTCGGGCCGTATACCGCCGGCGGTGAGAGGAAGCATCAGCGTCTGCATCACCGCCGGTTCAACGCCCGCCACCCATACAACGCCTTCCGTTTGCCAGACTATGGTCCAGTGTAGCGGCGGCGAGGATTCATCCAGCGTTTCATCCGCCAGCCACTGGATTTTCTGCGGCGTCAGTGTATAGCCCGCCGTGGGGATTTCCAGTCTTCTGAAGGTAGCCAGAGCAACCGGGATCAGCAAATGAACGAGCTGTACCTCCGGAGGGCGCGGTAGCGCTGTCAGCGGCTGTCCGGCCGGGAGCCGATGGATTTCGCCACAGCCCGTTTCGTCATGAATCGCCCACTCCAGCTCATCAGAAGTGAGACGTATAACCAAAGTCGAAAAAGCCATTAAATTCCCTTTTATTCTTCGTCACCTGCCGTTAACTGGCGTAACCAGGTCCTGAGCGTCTTGTTTTTTTCGTCGTAGTAGAGCCAACTGCGCATTCCCACCGTGAATTCACCGTGTCGGGCGGTCGCGTCGACCCGGAAATACTGGCTTTGAACACCGATCATTTTTTTGAGCGCATCCACCAGCGTTTTGGTGGCGGAATACTCTTTTTGCGCCTGATATAAAAATGCATCGACGTTCTGCCAGCCTTCCTCCGGACGCTTGCGCAACAGCGCTTTTGCGTCGCTATCGCTGATCTCATTGAGAAAAAGCGCAGCCAGAAGCGGGGCATCCCGCTCCGTCAGAGCATTCACATTGACGGAAAGCGCGTTACTGAACTGTGTGCAGATAAACGGCGACAAACGCTGAAAAATGGCTTCCGTCATACCTTTAACCTGACGCGCCTCGTCGACGGTGAGCAACAGCTGGTTAGCGGCAAACCCTTTCCCGCTTTTGCGCTGATAATACTCGTCCTCTGCTCCGCGCAGGCGTGGGGTATTATTGGTGTCAATGTCATCCGCCAGAGACTGAATAATCTCTTCCGCCCGCGCGCCGTCCACGTTGCTTTTTTCCAGTAAGGCGGAGAAGACTTTTACCTCATACGGCGGCTCGGCGAGCGGCTCCTCGGGAGCGTTCGCCAGCGCATTGAGGTTAAAGCAGCGCTGCTGGTCCTGCGCGCGCCAGGATACCGTTGTTTCTTCGCCAAGATCTTCGCTGTCCGGCTGTTCATGTAATGGGGCCAGCACCGCTGTTTGCAGGGTGTTGATGGCCCGTTTCTCCGCATAGAGCAGGGCGAATTTCGTCTGCAGACTGGCATTGACCCGGCGGCTACGCTGCAACTGTGTCTGAAAGCCGATGGTTAGCTCAGCCGCCAGCGCGGCCATTAGCGCCAGCATTAATAACGTCACCAGCAGGGCCGATCCGCGCTCATTTTGCATTGTTCTTCTCCGGGGATTCACTGGCCTGCTGAGGTTGCGGAAACCAGTCCGGCAGCACATAGCGCCGTTGCACTGTTTCTCCGGACGTAAACTCAAGCGTTACCGTCGCCTGCGCCGGCGCGCTGCCGTCTTCCGTTCTGTCCAGTCTGGCGGTAAAACGGGTCACATCGCTCAACACCGGACGCGGAGTTAGCTCTTTTTTATCATCCGGCGCTGCGCGAAGGGCGCGATACACAACTCCATCCTTTAAATACCAGTGGACGGTAATCAACACCGGGCGCGGCTGCGCAAGGTTGTCAACGCTCAGCGATTGGGTTGAAAAAATCATGCCGTCGGTTTCTGTTTGAAATACCTGACCGGTCTGGCGGTTTTTCCTCGGCACAAGCTGCATTAAATCGTTACTTAGCAACAGATCGGTTCGTTGCAGGGCATTGAAACTTTGCATCAGCGTTTGCGCGCGCTGGTAATGTTCAATGGCCTGAGAAAACACGGTTACCGCCAGCAGGCTCAGCGATGCAAGAATGGCGATGGCGAGCATCACCTCAAGCAGGGTAAAACCGCTCTGTTTATGCGTCATTCTGCTGGCTCCACCGGAAGCCATGCTGAAAGCGACGACATCGTGTCATCTGGCCCCGACACAACGATCTGCTGGCGCTCAGTTTGTGAAGAGCGGGTTGTAGCGGTCAGTTGCCAGCGAAAACTGAGATCCCGCTGGCGTTCGTTTCCCTCTGAGGCTTTGAGTTTCCCGCCGCGGGCTACAATCAGCGCGTTATCGGCACTCCACAGCGCCAGCGTTTCCTGCTGGATGGTGCGGATAGCCCTGAACTGCCACTGCATACTGATCAGTAGCGCCAGAATGGCGGTAGCTAAAATAGCCATTGCTACCAACACTTCCAGCAGCAGCATGCCGCTTTGCTGAGTTTTCATCGTTGCTTTCCGCTGCGCGTAATGAGTAAGGGCAGGTTGCCCGTATTTTGTACCCCGAGCAGGCGGGCATTGCTCTCATCCCGGAAATTCAGGGTGAAAGGCGTGATCTCGCCGTCCGGAGTGATAACGATTTGCGGTCCTCCCGCCACTGGCGCTGGCGTCACGGATGGTGGGCGCGGGCTTTGCCAGTCGCCTCTCAGGCGCAGCGTCTCGTGGCGCGTGACCTCTGTCCATTTCCGCTTGTTGGCCGCGTTTTTTTTCAGCTGCCAGAAAGACCAGCCGTCGCGATCGAGCCGTATCCCGATGGGGGTTTTCTCCAGCAGCGCCCAGTCAGCGGCATACTCGATACGCAGGCGGAAGGCGTCGACATTTTGCAGAAGTCTTCCCTCAGGGCTGAGACGTTCGCTCTGCGAGATGATGACCCCCGCCGTCATCATGGCGACGATGACGATAGTCAGCAGAACCTCCAGCAGTGTGAATCCCTGTTGTTGTTTCATCGTCAGCGTGATTGGTTATCGTCATCCCAGTTAGTAATGTCATCCGCGGTACCCGCTTCACCATCCGGACCTGCGGAGCTGATATCGACAGCGCCATGCTCGCCAGGGCTGATGAGGATATAGTCATTGCCCCAGGGATCGGCAGGGAGTCGGCGGATATAGCCGTCCGGGCTGTAATTTTCCGCTTTAGGGGCCAGGGTTGGGGCGGTGATGAGCGCTTCCAGCCCCTGATCGGTAGTGGGGTAGCGATGATTGTCCAGCTTGTACATATCCAGCGCGTTCTCAAGCGCGACGATATCAGTAACGGCTTTCTGACGATCGGCGCGATCCTTATTTCCCATCAGGTTAGGCACCACCAGGCTTGCCAGTACGCCCAGAATGACAATGACGACCATCAGCTCCATCAGCGTAAAGCCACGCTGTTTTTTACTCGCTTGCGTTTCCATAACTTTCCTTAGTTCATTAACGTATTGAGTTGCAAAATCGGTTGCATAACGGACACCACGATAAACAGAACGATCATCGCCATGATGACAATCAGAGCGGGTTCGAAGATGGCCAGCGCCAGAGCGATTCGGTTCTGCAGATGAGTCTCCTGATTCTCCGTTGCCCGCTGCATCAGTGCGCCAAGCTCGCCGCTTTTTTCCCCTGAGGCGATCATATAAAGCATCATGGTGGGGAAGATCTCCGTCTGCGCCAGCGAGCGGTGAATACTGTTTCCCTGGCGCACGCTCTCTGCCGCTTCGCTAAGCCGATGGCGGATAGCCAGATTGCCGACCCCTTCCGCCGATAGCTCCATCCCCTGTAGCAGCGGGACGCCACTATTATTGAGAATGCTCAACGCGCGCAAATAGCGGGCGCTGTTGACCGCGCAGACCAGCGGCGCGGTTAAGCGGAATGCGATCAGGAAACGATGAAAACGCAGGCGATTGCCGTTACGTCGTAGCCAGAATGAAAACAGGGCGGCCAGCGCGGCGAAGAAGAGCAGGAGCCCCGGACCCCAGGCGGAGAGAAAATCACTGATAGCCAGCAGAATGCGCGTCGTCAGCGGCAGTTCATGTTTGAGATGAAGAAACTGTGCCGCCACCTTCGGCACCACGGTGGTGAGTAAGATCGCCACGACGAGGATAGCGACGGTCGTCAGCAGTACGGGATAGATCAGCGCCTGAGTCAGTTTGCTACGCATCCTCTGGCGGGTTTCATTAAAATCGGCCAGCCGTTCGAGAACGCCGCCCAACTGGCCGACGGTTTCGCCGGCTTTTACCAGCGTGCAGAATACATCATCGAACAGACGGGGATGGTTCTGCATTGCTCTGGAAAGCGACTGGCCTTCCAGCACGGCCAGGCGTAACCCGTTGATCACTGATGAGAGCTTTTTGTTCTCTTTCTGCTGCTGAATGATGGCCAGCGCTTCATCAAGCGGCAGCGCCGCGGCAATCAGCGTCGCGAGCTGACGGGTAAAAAGCGTTAAATCGCCGTGGCTGATCCGCTGGCCGGGCAGGGACAGGGATAGCGCGTGGCGCTGTGCTTTGATCGACAGCGGTAACAGTCCCTGCGCGCGTAAAAAAGCGACCACGTCCCGCTCGCTGTTGGCCTCCGTTACCCCTCTTACAGTCTCACCCTGCATATCGGTTGCGTGCCAGCTAAATTTCATGGCGCCACCTCCTGCGATCCGTCGCCTTCAGCGGTGACGCGCAGCACTTCGTCCAGTGACGTCAGCCCTTCCACCGCCACGCGCAGTCCGTTGGCGAGCAGATTCCGGTGCTGGCGGGTCTGTAGCGCCTCAAGCTGCTGCTCGTTTACCTCGCTGTGAATAGCCGCGCGTATTTCCGGCGTGACGATCAGCAGTTCGTGCAGCGCCAGTCGTCCCTGATAGCCGCTCTGTCTGCATACCGGACAGCCCTTCGCCTGCCATAGCTGTGCGGAGGTAAAGCCGTGCGACCGTAGTAACTGCGCCTGCTGTGGCGTTAGGGGATGTACGGATTTGCAGTGCTGGCAAAGGCGTCTGACCAGGCGCTGAGCGATAACGCCAACCAGAGAGGACGAGAGCAGAAAAGATTCGGTTCCCATATCACGCAGGCGCGTCACGGCGCCGCTGGCGCTATTGGTATGCAGCGTTGACAGCACCAGATGGCCTGTCAGCGATGCCTGTACCGCGATGCGCGCGGTTTCGGCGTCACGGATCTCGCCTACCATTACGACGTCGGGGTCCTGGCGCAGAATCGCGCGCAGGCCGCGAGCAAAGGACATATCCACCCGGCTATTCACCTGGGTCTGTCCTATTCCTTCCAGCTCATATTCAATGGGATCCTCCACGGTGAGGATATTGCGTTCCGGACTGTTCAGGGCAGATAAGATGGCGTAAAGGGTGGTGCTTTTACCCGAGCCGGTTGGTCCGGTGACCAGAATAATACCGTGGGGCAGAGCGATGAGGCGTTTAAGATCTTCAGCATCCTGAGCCGACATATCCAGCTTGTCGACGGAGAGGCGCAGGCTGCTTTTATCCAGCAGGCGCAGCACCACGCGTTCACCGTGCTGAGAGGGCAGGGTCGAGACGCGAACGTCAATATTGCGATGGCCAATTTTCAGGGTGATGCGTCCATCCTGCGGCAGACGCTTTTCCGCAATATCCAGCTTCGCCATGACCTTAATGCGTGAGATTAAGAGCGATGCCAGTTTTTTATCCGGCTGTACCACCTGACGCAGCACACCGTCCACGCGAAAGCGGATGCTCATCTTTTTTTCGAATATCTCAATATGAATATCCGAGGCATGTTCTTTTATCGCTTCGCTGAGCACGGCGTTAATCAGGCGAATCACCGGAGCGTCGGACTGCTCGTTAAGCAGATCTTCATTCATGGGGATCTCTTCCGAAAGGGCGCTGAGATCGTCAGAATTGCTGATGTCCTCCGCGATCAGCTGCGCGGTCCCGCTGTCCTGCTGGAACAGGATCTCCAGACGTTCTTCGAACTGCTGCGCGTTAAGTCGGGTGAAACGCAGGCTCCGGGCCGCTGCAACGTCGAGCAGACGATCCAAAGGAACGGTATCGGCGTAAATCACCTCGTCGTGGTGTACGACCACGCCGTGCTGTTGCGCTTTTCGCCAGTTGAGCTGTTTCATTTTGCCGCGCCGTTACTGAACGGGTTGGCCGGTTTGGATGCGCTTTTCGCTGCGGGTGTATGCTCAAATGCCGCATCATCCAACGCATCAATGGCCTCGACGTTGATCAACTGACTGCTGTTTTTATCCGCGCGCGTTTTTTGTATGTCGCGAAAGTGGGTGTATTTTTCGCGTGATAACGAGCGATAGACATCATCGTCTCTGATGATAGTCGGACGAATAAATACCATCAGGTTACGTTTGCTTTTTTCATGATTGGTATAGCGAAAGAGCTGACCGATAAACGGAATGTCCCCCAGTAACGGCACTTTGGAGACTTCTTCTTTACTTGAGTCATCCATCAGGCCGCCCAGCACCACCGTTTCGCCGCTTTTGACCAGCACGGCGTTCTGAATGGTGCGGGTGTTGAACGTGGGTCCAAGCGATGAAGAAGAGGCGGTAGAATCGACGCTGGAAACCTCCTGCTCAATCTCCATGAGCACCGAGTCGCCTTCGTTTATTTGCGGCGTGACTTTGAGCTTGGTGCCGACGGTTTTGCGTTCGACAGTACTGTAGATATTATCTCCGGAGGTGGTTTGCGAACCGGAGAGCACGGGAACATCCTGGCCGACGTTGAAGGAGGCTTCTTTGTTATCCAGCGTGACGATGCTGGGGGTGGATAAAATATCGTTTTTACTGTCGGAGCTTAACGCTGTCAGCAGCACCGCCCAGTCGCCGCTGAAAAAGCCAGCCGCCATGCCACGGTACTTACTAAAGAGATCGTATGCCGGGTTATCGCTGGTGATGCCGCCCTGTTTTTTAAACTCTTTCACCCCCTGCGCAGCATTGAAAATAGGTAAGCCTGTATTAGTAAACTGGGTGGCGCCGATATTTTTATTGGCCCACTGCACGCCAAGATTCAGCCCCTTACCGTCCTGGACCTCAACGATAATGGCTTCGACCAGCACCTGCGCACGGCGAATATCCAGCTTCTCAATAACCGGCTCCAGTTGCTGAAGCTGACTTTGATTCGCGGTAATGACCAGCGAGTTGGTCTGTTCGTCTGCGGTAATGGAAATGGCGTTATTGCTGCTGGGGGCGCTCGTTTTTGGCGCTTTGCCATTTTCGCTCTCCATCTGCTGGGAAACGCCGGTCAACACCTCGACCAGCTTATCCGCTTTGGCATATTTGAGATACCAGACGCGGGTGTTTCCCTGCCCCTGTTCCTGGGTATCAAGGTGTGTCGCCAGCCGGACGACTCTGGCGCGGGCGCGATCGGAGCCGCTGACAATCAGCGAATTGCTGCGCTCGTCGGCGACGATACGGGTTTGCAGGGTCGCCGGGCGCGCTTCCTTACCGCTTTCACGCGCCAGATCGTTAAGCACTTCGGCAAGGTCGACGGCGGAGGCATATCTGAGCGGAATAATCTGCTCCTTTTCCGTGCCTATAACGTCCACGCGTTTCACCACTTCCAGCACGCGATTGACCGCAGAAGCCTTGCCGGTAATGATCAGGACGTTTGACGGTTCATAGTGCACCACATTGCCGGCGCCAGTGGCGTCCAGCATTTGACGCAGCAACGGCGCCAGCGCGCGGGCGGGCACATTGTCCAGCGGGACTACCCGGGTCACTAATTCATCGCCTTTACCGGGATGTGCGTCGCTGGAGAGTCGGCCTGGTGCCGTCTTTACCCTGTCTGAACGTACAACCTTAAGGATGCCGTTATCCAGCGTGACGATGGAGAAACCGTATAAATCAAGTACGCTGAGAAAAAACTGGTAGTACTCTTCTTCGGTAAAAACATCCGCGCTTCTGACCGAAATGGACGCGCTGACGTCCGGCGCCAGCAGAATCGTTTTGCCCATATTCTGGCCGACGATATCGACAAAGGTCTTAATATCGGCGTTATTAAAGTTTGCCGTATAATTCGCCGACAGCGCTGGCGTACCGGATGTCACCAGCAGAAGTGCCAGCGAAATGCCTGTCAGGCGAAAACGGGTAAGCATCCCATGCATTTAGTTATCCTTAACTTCGTCAAACTGACTAACTGAAACGTTAATTAATCGTGGTTGTGAATTGCGAATAATGGTGAATTGCGCTCTTTTTCGCGTATTCAGCATTTCCATAGCCTGAGACACGCTGTCGGGCTGAGTAAGGGATAAATTGTCGAGGCGCACGGCGAGATCGCCGGGTAACAGCCCGGTTTCGCCAAAGGCGAGCGTTTGATTGCGCGGTAGCAACCGTAACCCGCGCACAGCCTCGCTGTCTCTGATCAAGCTGGCCTCAATGTAATCCGCCAGCGCTAACTGCGAATGCGTTTCTGTCCCGGCGGAAACCGCCGCGGCGTCTAATTCCGCCAACAGGGTCAGGCTCAGCTCGTCTCCACGCTGGCTCAGGACGATCTGATTACGGCTTATGGCGGTGATCTGCGTATCCGCTGCGGTTTTGAGCGGCTGATGTAACGCATAGATGTTTTGTTCGCCGCCCTCATTGAGAATCGCTCGCGAAGCGGCCGGGTCAGAGCTGACAATAATGCCGCTGAGAGTGATGCCATCGAGAGCGTTACGCGCCTGAGCTTTCACCTGACGGGGAGGCGCTGCTTTATCCGATAAAGGCGTGGCGGAAAGCCGTAGGGGTTGCGGCTGCGACAGCCTGACTGCTGCGACAGGCGTTGTCAGGGTCTGTTTATTATCCCGCCACTGAATAACAGTGACATAAATACTAATCAGGCAAATACAAATAGCGGCAAATATCACTATAATTAATAAATAGCGATAAGATTCCTCTTTTTTTAAAAAAAAGCAATTTAGTAATCATAGTAAATAAATTAAGTTTACCTAAATGTAATTGTTATTCCTTGTTAGCGGACCTGATAATATAATCCTTATAAAAGGGCGGCAAGTGGTTTAAATTAGGCTTTAAAATTCGCTAAGAAAATATTATTAATTTTACTGATGAGTAATCATGGATGATTTAACGATTAATCGTACAGAACGGCAGAACGTCATCATTAATTATCTTATTGAGACACTGGGGAATGAAGGCTGGGCCGTGGCGCACGGCGCGAGATCCACGGGAAAAACCACGATCGCCTGGGGCATCGCCGGTGACTATCAGGGAAGGGCGCTGATTATTACGCCGGTTAATATTAAGAGATATCAGTGGGAGTGGATGGTAATTTCTGATAATCATCCTGATGCCAGCCTGACGGGCGCACTGTATCCCGCCGGGGCAATTTATCCTGCGCTGGCGACGTTAATCACGCAGACGCGGGAATGCCCTCTGCTCCTCATTATCGATAATGCCCACAGGCTGAAGCGGGAACTCATTCCGACAATCATCCGCTTTCGCACTCTGTTGCCCGCAGCAAAGCTGCTGTCGATGGGTGTGTTTTCTCTTTGCCAGCGGCGGAAAATACAGCGGCTGCATCCCGCTTGGTTGAGAATACCGGCGCCGGACGTAAAAGAATGTGAAGAGACCATCGCTTTTCACGCCGGCATGACTTCGGAAGCGTTCGCTGCACTGCCCGGGCGCTTTGTCAGGCGGATGGTTCGGCGCTGTAAAGGGGATCTGCGCTTGCTGTCGCGGGCGGGCTGGGGGCTACGTCAGATGACGCTGGCGGAGGACGGTAATGCAAGGCCGTCTGAAAATCCGTCCCGATGGGTAATGAAGGCGCTTCCTGCGGTTCGCTGGCGCGCGCTCACGCTCTGCTGTGCGCTGCTGGTGGCGGGGGGATGCGCGTTGGGCGGCTGGCAGAATGGAGATCGTTTATCGGCGTGGCTGCCTGCGCTGTTGCCGGCGGCAACGTCCGCTCCCGCCGACAATCCGGCGCCGCTTACCACTGCCGTGATGTCGACGAATGGCGCTATCGGACTTCTCTACCAGGTCTGGGGTTATGAGGTAGATATAAAGGAAGCGTGGTGCGATCAGGCATGGCGCGCAAATCTGACCTGTCAGTCCGGTACTGAAAGTCTGGAGGCGCTGGAAGCGCAGGGGCTGCCGTGGATAGCGCCGCTGGAGATGGCGGGAAAAACCGTTCCGGTCGTCGTGATTGGCGAGCACGACGATGAACTGATAGCACTGACGACGCAGCGTACCTGGCGTATCAAGAAAAGCTGGTTCTCCAGCGTCTGGCGCGGGCGTTACACCCTGTTGTGGAAACCCTCGCCGGACGGGAAATCTGTCGTAAATAAAAAAAGCAGCCTTGAGGAGATCGTCTGGCTGGATACGATGCTGAGCCGCGTGCTTAACCTTGAGGCGGAGGAGACAGGAGAATGGTCGCCGCTGCTGCAGGAAAAAATACGCCAGTTCCAGGCGCAGAAGGCGCTAACCGCCGATGGCGTCATGGGGCAGCTTTCTCTGATCAGACTCTGGCAGGCGCTGGGAGAAAGTCCTGCGTTTATCCATGAGGAAGGAAACAAATGATGTTTCATTTATATTGCCGGGCGCGACAGGTTGCCACCCTGAGCGAACAGAGCATGTGGCATGAGCGTCTGACCGGGACGATCGGATTTGTGTTGCAGTTATGCGGGTGGCTACTGTTCGCCGCTGGCTGTTTTGTACTTGGCGGCTATGCGTATCAGGCCTGTCAGGAACGGAGGACGGAAGTGCCGACGTCGCCGGATTATTATCAGACGCAGGAGCATTTCGTATTCAAGAAAAAGCCGTTACCCGTACCTGAAGAGGTATCAGTGGATGAAGAACAGGAAAGCAGACCGGCGGCGGAAGCGCCCACAGAGCCTGTCGCGGAAGAGGGCGACAGCGCCAATGCCGAACTGAAACGGAGAGTGAAAGAGGCAATGGCGGAACTGGACTCGCCATGACTGCTGAGAGCGTGAGTCCGGGAGTTGGTTATTAACGACGCATCCGGCTTGCAATGTCGGCATAAATACGTATAATGCGCGGGCTTGTCTTCGTTGACGGCAGGTTCGTTACGAGCCTGGATAGCCGATTTGGCTATCTGACAATGCTCCCAATCGGGGAGCTACGTAAGAACGGTTACACTCTCCCATCAATCGTAATGGGCCTGAGGAGTAATCATTTTCGTTTATAAAATAATTGGAGCTCTGGTCTCATGCAGAACCAAAGAATCCGTATCCGCCTGAAAGCGTTTGATCATCGTCTGATCGATCAATCAACCGCGGAAATCGTCGAGACTGCCAAGCGCACTGGTGCGCAGGTCCGTGGTCCGATCCCGCTGCCGACCCGCAAAGAGCGCTTTACCGTTCTGATCTCCCCGCACGTTAACAAAGACGCGCGCGACCAGTACGAAATCCGCACTCACAAGCGTCTGGTTGACATCGTTGAGCCAACTGAAAAAACCGTTGATGCTCTGATGCGTCTGGATCTGGCTGCCGGTGTAGACGTGCAGATCAGCCTGGGTTAATCAGGTCATCGAGCGATTGAGAGGTTGAAACAATGATTGGTTTAGTCGGTAAAAAAGTGGGCATGACCCGCATCTTCACTGAAGATGGCGTTTCTATCCCAGTAACCGTAATCGAAGTTGAAGCAAACCGCGTTACTCAGGTTAAAGACCTGGCTAACGAGGGCTACCGCGCAATCCAGGTTACCACCGGTGCTAAAAAAGCTAACCGTGTAACCAAGCCGGAAGCTGGCCACTTTGCTAAAGCTGGCGTAGAAGCTGGCCGTGGTCTGTGGGAATTCCGCCTGGCTGAAGGCGAAGAGTTCACCGTAGGTCAGAGCATTAGCGTTGAACTGTTTGCTGACGTTAAAAAAGTTGACGTAACCGGCACCTCTAAAGGTAAAGGTTTCGCTGGTACCGTTAAGCGCTGGAACTTCCGTACCCAGGACGCGACTCACGGTAACTCCTTGTCTCACCGCGTTCCGGGTTCTATCGGTCAGAACCAGACTCCGGGCAAAGTGTTCAAAGGCAAGAAAATGGCAGGTCAGCTGGGTAACGAACGTGTAACCGTTCAGAGCCTGGACGTAGTACGTGTTGACGCTGAGCGCAACCTGCTGCTGGTTAAAGGCGCGGTCCCGGGTGCAACCGGTAGCGACCTGATCGTTAAACCAGCTGTGAAGGCGTAAGGGGATAGCAATGGAATTAGTATTGAAAGACGCGCAGAGCGCGCTGACTGTTTCCGAAACTACCTTCGGTCGTGATTTCAACGAAGCGCTGGTTCACCAGGTTGTTGTTGCTTATGCAGCTGGTGCTCGTCAGGGTACTCGTGCTCAGAAGACTCGTGCTGAAGTAACTGGTTCCGGTAAAAAACCGTGGCGCCAGAAAGGTACCGGCCGTGCGCGTTCAGGTTCTATCAAGAGCCCGATCTGGCGTTCTGGTGGCGTGACCTTCGCTGCACGTCCGCAGGACCACAGTCAAAAAGTTAACAAGAAGATGTACCGCGGCGCGCTGAAAAGCATCCTGTCCGAACTGGTACGTCAGGATCGTCTGATCGTTGTCGAGAAGTTCTCTGTAGAAGCGCCGAAAACTAAGCTGCTGGCACAGAAACTGAAAGACATGGCTCTGGAAGATGTGCTGATCATCACCGGTGAGCTGGACGAAAACCTGTTCCTGGCCGCACGTAACCTGCACAAGGTTGACGTACGCGATGCGACTGGTATCGACCCGGTTAGCCTGATCGCCTTCGACAAAGTCGTAATGACTGCTGATGCTGTTAAGCAAGTTGAGGAGATGCTGGCATGATTCGTGAAGAACGTCTGCTGAAGGTGCTGCGCGCACCGCACGTTTCTGAAAAAGCGTCTACTGCGATGGAAAAAACCAACACCATCGTTCTCAAAGTTGCTAAAGACGCGACCAAAGCAGAAATCAAAGCTGCTGTGCAGAAACTGTTTGAAGTCGAAGTCGAAGTCGTTAACACCCTGGTTGTTAAAGGGAAAGTTAAACGTCACGGACAGCGTATCGGTCGTCGTAGCGACTGGAAAAAAGCTTACGTCACCCTGAAAGAAGGCCAGAATCTGGACTTCGTTGGCGGCGCTGAGTAAGTCGGAGGAGTAATACAATGGCAGTTGTTAAATGTAAACCGACATCTCCGGGTCGTCGCCACGTAGTTAAAGTGGTTAACCCTGAGCTGCACAAGGGCAAACCTTTTGCTCCGTTGCTGGAAAAAAACAGCAAAACCGGTGGTCGTAACAACAATGGCCGTATCACCACTCGTCACATCGGTGGTGGCCACAAGCAGGCTTATCGTATTGTTGACTTCAAACGTAACAAAGACGGTATCCCGGCAGTTGTTGAGCGTCTTGAGTACGATCCGAACCGTTCCGCGAACATCGCGCTGGTTCTGTACAAAGACGGCGAGCGCCGTTACATTCTGGCCCCTAAAGGCCTGAAAGCTGGCGACCAGATCCAATCTGGCGTTGATGCTGCAATTAAACCAGGCAACACCCTGCCGATGCGTAATATCCCGGTTGGTTCTACCGTTCATAACGTAGAAATGAAACCAGGTAAAGGCGGTCAGCTGGCGCGTTCCGCGGGTACTTACGTTCAGATCGTCGCACGTGACGGTGCTTATGTCACCCTGCGTCTGCGTTCTGGTGAAATGCGTAAAGTCGAAGCAGACTGCCGTGCGACTCTGGGCGAAGTTGGCAATGCTGAGCATATGCTGCGCGTTCTGGGTAAAGCAGGTGCTGCACGCTGGCGTGGCGTTCGTCCTACCGTTCGCGGTACTGCGATGAACCCGGTAGACCACCCACATGGTGGTGGTGAAGGTCGTAACTTTGGTAAGCACCCGGTAACTCCGTGGGGCGTTCAGACCAAAGGTAAGAAGACCCGCAGCAACAAGCGTACTGATAAATTCATCGTACGTCGCCGTAGCAAATAATTTTAGAGGATAAGCCATGCCACGTTCTCTCAAGAAAGGTCCTTTTATTGACCTGCACTTGCTGAAGAAGGTAGAGAAAGCGGTGGAAAGCGGAGACAAGAAGCCCCTGCGCACTTGGTCCCGTCGTTCAACGATCTTTCCTAACATGATCGGTTTGACCATCGCTGTCCATAATGGTCGTCAGCACGTTCCGGTATTTGTAACCGATGAAATGGTCGGTCACAAACTGGGTGAATTCGCACCGACTCGTACTTATCGCGGCCACGCTGCTGATAAAAAAGCGAAGAAGAAATAAGGTAGGAGAAAGAGATGGAAACTATCGCTAAACATCGCCATGCTCGTTCTTCTGCTCAGAAGGTTCGCCTTGTTGCTGACCTGATTCGCGGTAAGAAAGTGTCGCAGGCTCTGGATATTCTGACCTACACCAACAAGAAAGCGGCTGTACTGGTCAAGAAGGTTCTGGAATCTGCCATTGCTAACGCTGAACACAACGATGGCGCTGACATTGACGATCTGAAAGTTACGAAAATTTTCGTAGACGAAGGCCCGAGCATGAAGCGCATTATGCCGCGTGCAAAAGGTCGTGCAGATCGCATCCTGAAGCGCACCAGCCACATCACTGTGGTTGTGTCCGATCGCTGAGACTCTGGAGACTAGCAATGGGTCAGAAAGTACATCCTAATGGTATTCGCCTGGGTATTGTAAAACCATGGAACTCTACCTGGTTTGCGAACACCAAAGAATTCGCTGACAACCTGGACAGCGATTTTAAAGTACGTCAGTACCTGACGAAGGAACTGGCTAAAGCGTCTGTATCTCGTATCGTTATCGAGCGTCCGGCTAAGAGCATCCGTGTGACTATTCACACCGCTCGCCCGGGTATCGTTATCGGTAAAAAAGGTGAAGACGTAGAAAAACTGCGTAAGGTCGTAGCGGACATCGCTGGCGTTCCTGCACAGATCAATATCGCCGAAGTTCGTAAACCTGAACTGGACGCAAAACTGGTTGCTGACAGCATCACTTCTCAGCTGGAACGTCGTGTTATGTTCCGTCGTGCGATGAAGCGTGCTGTACAGAACGCAATGCGTCTGGGCGCTAAAGGTATCAAAGTTGAAGTTAGCGGCCGTCTGGGCGGCGCGGAAATCGCACGTACCGAATGGTACCGCGAAGGTCGCGTACCGCTGCACACTCTGCGTGCTGACATCGATTACAACACCTCTGAAGCGCACACCACTTACGGTGTAATCGGCGTTAAGGTATGGATCTTCAAAGGCGAGATCCTGGGTGGTATGGCTGCTGTTGAACAACCGGAAAAACCGGCTGCGCAACCTAAAAAGCAGCAGCGTAAAGGCCGTAAATAAGGAGCGTCGCTGATGTTACAACCAAAGCGTACAAAATTCCGTAAGATGCACAAAGGCCGTAACCGCGGTCTGGCTGCAGGCGCGGATGTTAGCTTCGGCAGCTTCGGTCTGAAAGCTGTTGGCCGTGGTCGTCTGACTGCCCGTCAGATCGAAGCAGCACGTCGTGCTATGACCCGTGCAGTTAAGCGTCAAGGTAAGATCTGGATCCGTGTATTCCCGGACAAACCGATCACTGAAAAGCCGCTGGCAGTGCGTATGGGTAAAGGTAAAGGTAACGTGGAGTATTGGGTTGCCTTGATTCAGCCGGGTAAAGTCCTGTATGAAATGGACGGCGTACCGGAAGAGCTGGCCCGTGAAGCATTCAAGCTGGCAGCAGCGAAACTGCCGATTAAAACCACCTTTGTAACTAAGACGGTGATGTAATGAAAGCAAAAGAGCTGCGTGAGAAGAGCGTTGAAGAGCTGAACACCGAGCTGCTGAACCTGCTGCGTGAGCAGTTCAACCTGCGTATGCAGGCTGCAAGTGGCCAGCTGCAACAGTCTCACCTGTTGAAGCAAGTGCGTCGTGATGTCGCACGCGTTAAGACTTTACTGACTGAGAAGGCGGGTGCGTAATGACCGATAAAATCCGTACTCTGCAAGGTCGCGTTGTTAGCGACAAAATGGAGAAATCCATTGTTGTTGCTATCGAACGTTTTGTGAAACACCCGATCTACGGTAAATTCATTAAGCGTACGACCAAACTGCACGTACATGACGAGAACAACGAATGCGGTATCGGCGACAAGGTTGAAATCCGTGAATGCCGTCCGCTGTCCAAGACTAAGTCCTGGACACTGGTTCGCGTTGTAGAGAAAGCGGTTCTGTAATACAGTACGCATTCTCAATGAATAAACGGCTCAGCGATGGGCCGTTTATTTTTTCTACCCATATCGTTTGAGCGGTGTTATAATGCCGCGCCCCCGATATGGGGCTTTTTTAACGACCTGATTTCGGGTCTCAGTAGTAGTTGACATTAGCGGAGCACTAAAATGATCCAAGAACAGACTATGCTGAACGTCGCCGACAACTCCGGTGCACGTCGCGTAATGTGTATCAAGGTTCTGGGTGGCTCGCACCGTCGCTACGCAGGCGTAGGCGACATCATCAAGATCACCATCAAAGAAGCAATTCCGCGTGGTAAGGTCAAAAAAGGTGATGTGCTGAAGGCGGTAGTGGTGCGCACCAAGAAGGGTGTTCGTCGCCCGGACGGTTCTGTCATTCGCTTCGATGGTAATGCATGCGTTATTCTGAACAATAACAGCGAGCAGCCCATCGGTACGCGTATTTTTGGGCCGGTAACTCGTGAACTTCGTACCGAGAAGTTCATGAAAATTATCTCTCTGGCACCAGAAGTACTCTAAGGAGCGAATCATGGCAGCGAAAATCCGTCGTGATGACGAAGTTATCGTGTTAACCGGTAAAGATAAAGGTAAGCGCGGTAAAGTTAAGAATGTCCTGTCTTCCGGCAAGGTCATCGTTGAAGGTATCAACCTGGTTAAGAAACACCAGAAGCCGGTTCCGGCTCTGAACCAACCAGGCGGCATCGTTGAAAAAGAAGCGGCTATTCAGGTTTCTAACGTTGCAATCTTCAATGCGGCAACCGGCAAGGCTGACCGTGTAGGCTTTAGATTCGAAGACGGTAAAAAAGTCCGTTTCTTCAAGTCTAATAGCGAAACTATCAAGTAATTTGGAGTAGTACGATGGCGAAACTGCATGATTACTACAAAGACGAAGTAGTTAATAAACTCATGACTGAGTTTAACTACAATTCTGTCATGCAAGTCCCTCGGGTCGAGAAGATCACCCTGAACATGGGTGTTGGTGAAGCGATCGCTGACAAGAAACTGCTGGATAACGCAGCAGCAGACCTGACAGCAATCTCCGGTCAAAAACCGCTGATCACCAAAGCACGCAAATCTGTTGCAGGCTTCAAAATCCGTCAGGGCTATCCGATCGGCTGTAAAGTAACTCTGCGTGGCGAACGCATGTGGGAGTTCTTTGAGCGCCTGATCACTATTGCTGTACCGCGTATCCGTGACTTCCGTGGCTTGTCCGCTAAGTCTTTTGACGGTCGTGGTAACTACAGCATGGGTGTCCGTGAGCAGATCATCTTCCCAGAAATCGACTACGATAAAGTCGACCGCGTTCGTGGTTTGGATATTACCATTACCACTACTGCGAAATCTGACGAAGAAGGCCGTGCTCTGCTGGCTGCCTTTGACTTCCCGTTCCGCAAGTAAGGTAGGGTTACTGAATGGCTAAGCAATCAATGAAAGCACGCGAAGTAAAACGCGTAGCTTTAGCTGATAAATACTTCGCGAAACGCGCTGAACTGAAAGCAATCATCTCTGATGTGAACGCTTCCGACGAAGAACGTTGGAACGCTGTTCTTAAGCTGCAGACTCTGCCGCGTGATTCCAGCCCGTCTCGTCAGCGTAACCGCTGCCGTCAAACAGGTCGTCCACATGGTTATGTGGGCAAGTTCGGGTTGAGCCGTATCAAGCTACGTGAAGCCGCAATGCGCGGTGAAGTACCAGGCTTGAAAAAGGCTAGCTGGTAATTGTCACCAATTGAATCACGGGAGTAAAGACAGATGAGCATGCAAGATCCGATCGCGGATATGCTGACCCGTATCCGTAACGGTCAGGCCGCGAACAAAGCTGCGGTCACCATGCCTTCCTCCAAGCTGAAAGTGGCAATCGCCAACGTGCTGAAGGAAGAAGGTTTTATCGAAGATTTTAAAGTTGAAGGCGACACCAAGCCGGAACTGGAAGTTACTCTTAAGTATTTCCAGGGTAAAGCTGTTGTAGAAAGCATTCAGCGTGTCAGCCGCCCAGGTCTGCGCATCTATAAACGTAAAGATGAGCTGCCGAAAGTTATGGCGGGACTGGGTATCGCAGTTGTTTCTACCTCTAAAGGTGTTATGACTGATCGTGCAGCGCGCCAGGCTGGTCTTGGCGGCGAAATTATCTGCTACGTAGCCTAATCGGAGGAAAAAATGTCTCGTGTTGCTAAAGCACCGGTCGTTGTTCCTGCCGGCGTTGATGTAAAAATCAACGGTCAGGTTATTACGATCAAAGGTAAAAACGGCGAGCTGACTCGTACTCTCAACGATGCTGTTGAAGTTAAACATGCAGATAATGCACTGACCTTCGGTCCGCGTGATGGTTACGTAGACGGTTGGGCTCAGGCTGGTACCGCGCGTGCCCTGCTGAACTCAATGGTTATCGGTGTTACCGAAGGCTTCAATAAGAAGCTGCAGCTGGTTGGTGTAGGTTATCGTGCAGCGGTCAAAGGGAATGTAGTAAACCTGTCTTTAGGTTTCTCTCACCCGGTTGACCATCAGCTGCCGGCAGGGATTACTGCAGAGTGCCCGACTCAAACTGAAATCGTGCTGAAAGGCGCTGATAAGCAGGTGATCGGCCAGGTTGCAGCAGATCTGCGCGCCTACCGTCGTCCTGAGCCTTACAAAGGCAAGGGTGTTCGTTACGCCGACGAAGTCGTGCGTACCAAAGAGGCTAAGAAGAAGTAAGGTAACACTATGGATAAGAAATCTGCTCGTATCCGTCGTGCGACCCGCGCACGCCGCAAGCTCAAAGAGCTGGGCGCAACTCGCCTGGTGGTACATCGTACCCCGCGTCATATTTACGCACAGGTAATTGCACCGAACGGTTCTGAAGTTCTGGTAGCTGCTTCTACTGTAGAAAAAGCTATCGCTGAACAACTGAAGTACACCGGTAACAAAGACGCGGCTGCAGCTGTGGGTAAAGCTGTCGCTGAACGCGCTCTGGAAAAAGGCATCAAAGATGTGTCCTTTGACCGTTCCGGGTTCCAATATCATGGTCGTGTCCAGGCACTGGCAGATGCTGCCCGTGAAGCTGGCCTTCAGTTCTAAGGTAGAGGTGTAAGATGGCTCACATCGAAAAACAAGCTGGCGAACTGCAGGAAAAGCTGATCGCGGTAAACCGCGTATCTAAAACCGTTAAAGGTGGTCGTATTTTCTCCTTCACAGCTCTGACTGTAGTAGGCGATGGTAACGGTCGCGTTGGTTTTGGTTACGGTAAAGCGCGTGAAGTTCCAGCAGCGATCCAGAAAGCGATGGAAAAAGCCCGTCGCAATATGATTAACGTCGCGCTGAACAACGGCACCCTGCAACACCCGGTTAAAGGTGTTCACACGGGTTCTCGTGTATTCATGCAGCCAGCTTCCGAAGGTACCGGTATCATCGCCGGTGGTGCAATGCGCGCCGTTCTGGAAGTTGCTGGGGTTCATAACGTTCTGGCTAAAGCATACGGTTCCACCAACCCGATCAACGTGGTTCGTGCAACTATTGATGGCCTGGAAAATATGAATTCTCCAGAAATGGTCGCTGCCAAGCGTGGTAAATCCGTTGAAGAAATTCTGGGGAAATAAACCATGGCAAAGACTATTAAAATTACTCAAACCCGCAGTGCAATCGGTCGTCTGCCGAAACACAAGGCAACGCTGCTTGGCCTGGGTCTGCGTCGTATTGGTCACACCGTAGAACGTGAGGATACTCCTGCTGTTCGTGGTATGGTCAACGCGGTTTCCTTCATGGTTAAAGTTGAGGAGTAAGAGATGCGTTTAAATACTCTGTCTCCGGCCGAAGGCTCCAAAAAGGCGGGTAAACGCCTGGGTCGTGGTATCGGTTCTGGCCTCGGTAAAACCGGTGGTCGTGGTCACAAAGGTCAGAAGTCTCGTTCTGGCGGTGGCGTACGTCGCGGTTTCGAGGGTGGTCAGATGCCTCTGTACCGTCGTCTGCCGAAATTCGGCTTCACTTCTCGTAAAGCAGCGATTACAGCCGAAGTTCGTCTGTCTGACCTGGCTAAAGTAGAAGGCGGCGTGGTAGACCTGAATACGCTGAAAGCGGCTAACATTATCGGTATCCAGATCGAGTTCGCGAAAGTGATCATGTCTGGTGAAGTCACTACTCCGGTAACTGTTCGCGGCCTGCGTGTTACGAAAGGCGCTCGTGCTGCTATCGAAGCTGCTGGCGGTAAAATCGAGGAATAAGTAGCAGATGGCTAAACAACCGGGATTAGATTTTCAAAGTGCCAAAGGTGGCTTAGGCGAGCTGAAACGCAGACTGCTGTTTGTTATCGGTGCGCTGATTGTGTTCCGTATTGGCTCTTTTATTCCGATCCCTGGTATTGATGCCGCTGTACTTGCCAAACTGCTTGAGCAACAGCGAGGCACCATCATTGAAATGTTCAACATGTTCTCTGGTGGTGCTCTCAGCCGTGCTTCTATCTTTGCTCTGGGTATTATGCCGTACATTTCGGCATCGATTATTATCCAGCTGCTGACGGTGGTTCACCCAACGCTGGCGGAAATAAAGAAAGAAGGGGAGTCTGGTCGACGTAAGATCAGCCAGTACACCCGCTACGGTACTCTGGTGCTGGCGATATTCCAGTCGATCGGTATTGCTACCGGTCTGCCGAATATGCCTGGTATGCAAGGCCTGGTGATGAACCCGGGCTTTGCATTCTATTTCACCGCTGTTGTAAGTCTGGTCACAGGAACCATGTTCCTGATGTGGTTGGGCGAACAGATTACTGAACGAGGTATCGGCAACGGTATTTCAATCATTATCTTCGCCGGTATTGTCGCGGGACTCCCGCCAGCCATTGCCCATACTATCGAGCAAGCGCGTCAAGGCGACCTGCACTTCCTCGTGTTGCTGTTGGTTGCAGTATTAGTATTTGCAGTGACGTTCTTTGTTGTATTTGTTGAGCGTGGCCAACGCCGCATTGTGGTAAACTACGCGAAACGTCAACAGGGTCGTCGTGTCTATGCTGCACAGAGCACACATTTACCGCTGAAAGTGAATATGGCGGGGGTAATCCCGGCAATTTTCGCTTCCAGTATTATTCTGTTCCCGGCAACCATCGCGTCATGGTTCGGGGGCGGTACTGGTTGGAACTGGCTGACAACAATTTCGCTGTATTTGCAGCCTGGGCAACCGCTTTATGTGTTACTCTATGCGTCTGCAATCATCTTCTTCTGTTTCTTCTACACGGCGTTGGTCTTCAACCCGCGTGAAACAGCAGATAACCTGAAGAAGTCCGGTGCATTTGTACCAGGAATTCGTCCGGGAGAGCAAACGGCGAAGTATATCGATAAAGTAATGACCCGCCTGACTCTGGTCGGTGCGCTGTACATTACCTTTATCTGCCTGATCCCGGAGTTCATGCGTGATGCAATGAAAGTACCGTTCTACTTCGGTGGGACCTCACTGCTTATCGTTGTTGTCGTGATTATGGACTTTATGGCTCAAGTGCAAACTCTGATGATGTCCAGTCAGTATGAGTCTGCATTGAAGAAGGCGAACCTGAAAGGCTACGGCCGATAACGGGTCGCCCGAGAAGTTACGGAGAGTAAAAATGAAAGTTCGTGCTTCCGTCAAGAAATTATGCCGTAACTGCAAAATCGTTAAGCGTGATGGTGTCATCCGTGTGATTTGCAGTGCCGAGCCGAAGCATAAACAGCGCCAAGGCTGATTTATTCGCATATTTTTCTTGCAAAGTTGGGTTGAGCTGGCTAGATTAGCCAGCCAATCTTTTGTATGTCTGTACGTTTCCATTTGAGTATCCTGAAAACGGGCTTTTCAGCATGGTGCGTACATATTAAATAGTAGGAGTGCATAGTGGCCCGTATAGCAGGCATTAACATTCCTGATCAGAAACATGCTGTGATCGCATTAACTTCGATCTACGGCATCGGTAAGACCCGTTCTAAAGCCATCCTGGCTGCAGCGGGTATCGCTGAAAATGTTAAGATCAGTGAGCTGTCTGAAGGACAAATCGACACGCTGCGTGACGAAGTTGCCAAATTTGTCGTTGAAGGTGATCTGCGCCGTGAAATCAGCATGAGCATCAAGCGCCTGATGGATCTTGGTTGCTATCGCGGTTTGCGTCATCGTCGTGGTCTCCCGGTTCGCGGTCAGCGTACCAAGACCAACGCACGTACCCGTAAGGGTCCGCGCAAACCGATCAAGAAATAATCGGGGTGATTGAATAATGGCAAAGGCACCAATTCGTGCACGTAAACGTGTAAGAAAACAAGTCTCTGACGGCGTGGCTCATATCCATGCTTCTTTCAACAACACCATCGTGACTATTACCGATCGTCAGGGTAACGCGCTGGGTTGGGCAACAGCCGGTGGTTCCGGTTTCCGTGGTTCTCGCAAATCCACTCCGTTTGCAGCTCAGGTTGCAGCAGAGCGTTGCGCAGACGCCGTTAAAGAATACGGCATCAAGAATCTGGAAGTTATGGTTAAAGGTCCGGGTCCAGGCCGCGAATCTACTATTCGTGCTCTGAACGCCGCTGGTTTCCGCATCACTAATATTACTGATGTGACTCCGATCCCTCATAACGGTTGTCGTCCGCCGAAAAAACGTCGCGTATAACGCTTCGTTTTCCAGGTTTGTTGGAGAAAGAAAATGGCAAGATATTTGGGTCCTAAGCTCAAGCTGAGCCGTCGTGAGGGCACCGACTTATTCCTTAAGTCTGGCGTTCGCGCGATCGATACCAAGTGTAAAATTGAACAAGCTCCTGGCCAGCACGGTGCGCGTAAACCGCGTCTGTCTGACTATGGTGTGCAGTTGCGTGAAAAGCAAAAAGTTCGCCGTATCTACGGTGTGCTGGAGCGTCAGTTCCGTAACTACTACAAAGAAGCAGCACGTCTGAAAGGCAACACCGGTGAAAACCTGTTGGCTCTGCTGGAAGGTCGTCTGGACAACGTTGTATACCGTATGGGCTTCGGCGCCACTCGTGCAGAAGCACGCCAGCTGGTTAGCCACAAAGCTGTTATGGTAAACGGTCGTGTTGTTAACATCGCTTCTTATCAGGTTAGTCCGAATGACGTTGTTAGCATTCGTGAGAAAGCGAAGAAGCAGTCTCGCGTGAAAGCCGCTCTGGAGCTGGCTGAGCAGCGTGAAAAGCCAACCTGGCTGGAAGTTGATGCTGGCAAGATGGAAGGTACGTACAAGCGTAAGCCTGAGCGTTCTGATCTGTCTGCGGACATTAACGAACACCTGATCGTCGAGCTTTACTCCAAGTAAAGCTTAGTACCAAAGAGAGGACACAATGCAGGGTTCTGTGACAGAGTTTCTAAAACCGCGCCTGGTAGATATCGAGCAAGTGAGTTCGACGCACGCCAAGGTGACCCTTGAGCCTTTAGAGCGTGGCTTCGGCCATACTTTAGGTAACGCACTGCGCCGTATTCTGCTCTCATCGATGCCGGGTTGCGCGGTGACCGAGGTTGAGATTGATGGTGTACTACATGAGTACAGCACCAAAGAAGGCGTTCAGGAAGACATCCTGGAAATCCTGCTCAACCTGAAAGGGCTGGCGGTGAGAGTTCAGGGTAAAGATGAAGTTATTCTTACCTTGAATAAATCTGGCATTGGCCCTGTGACTGCAGCCGACATTACCCACGACGGTGATGTCGAAATCGTCAAGCCGCAGCACGTGATCTGCCACCTGACCGATGAGAACGCGTCTATTAGCATGCGTATCAAAGTTCAGCGCGGTCGTGGTTATGTGCCGGCTTCTACCCGAATTCATTCGGAAGAAGATGAGCGCCCAATCGGCCGTCTGCTGGTCGACGCATGCTACAGCCCTGTAGAGCGTATTGCCTACAATGTTGAAGCAGCGCGTGTAGAACAGCGTACCGACCTGGACAAGCTGGTCATCGAAATGGAAACCAACGGCACAATCGATCCTGAAGAGGCGATTCGTCGTGCGGCGACCATTCTGGCTGAACAACTGGAAGCTTTCGTTGACTTACGTGATGTACGTCAGCCGGAAGTGAAAGAAGAGAAACCAGAGTTCGATCCGATCCTGCTGCGCCCTGTTGACGATCTGGAATTGACTGTCCGCTCTGCTAACTGCCTTAAAGCAGAAGCTATCCACTATATCGGTGATCTGGTACAGCGTACTGAGGTTGAGCTTCTTAAGACGCCTAACCTTGGTAAAAAATCTCTTACCGAGATTAAAGACGTGCTGGCTTCCCGTGGACTGTCTCTGGGTATGCGCCTGGAAAACTGGCCACCGGCAAGCATCGCTGACGAGTAACCGGATCACAGGTTAAGGTTTTACTGAGAAGGATAAGGTCATGCGCCATCGTAAGAGTGGTCGTCAACTGAACCGCAACAGCAGCCATCGCCAGGCTATGTTCCGTAACATGGCAGGTTCACTGGTTCGTCATGAAATCATCAAGACGACCCTGCCTAAAGCGAAAGAGCTGCGCCGCGTAGTTGAGCCGCTGATTACTCTTGCCAAGACTGATAGCGTAGCTAATCGTCGTCTGGCATTCGCCCGTACTCGTGATAACGAGATCGTGGCAAAACTGTTTAACGAGCTGGGCCCGCGTTTCGCGAGCCGCGCCGGTGGTTACACTCGTATTCTGAAGTGTGGCTTCCGTGCAGGCGACAACGCGCCGATGGCATACATCGAGCTGGTTGATCGCTCTGAATCGAAAGCAGAAGCTGCTGCAGAGTAATCTGTAGTAACGTAAAAAAACCCGCTTCGGCGGGTTTTTTTATATCCGCAGGATCCCCACTTACCTACAATAGCCGTACTCTTTTTGTTCATCCCCTGGAGCGTCTTATGTGGTTACTTGACCAGTGGGCAGAGCGCCATATTCTCGAAGCGCAGTCTAAAGGCGAATTTGATCATCTGCCTGGACACGGTGAACCGCTCATTCTTGATGATGATTCACATGTACCCGCAGAATTACGGGCGGGCTATCGCTTGCTGAAAAATGCAGGTTGTCTTCCGCCGGAGCTGGAGCAGCGTAAAGAGGCGATCGCGTTGCTGGATTTGTTAAATGGGATACGGCAGGATGATCCTCAGTTTCAGGAAATAAGCCGCCGCCTGTCGTTACTGGAAATTAAGCTACGCCAGGCTGGTTTGAGCACAGAATTTCTCAGGGGTGAATACGCTGAGAAACTGCGGCATAAGATCGCTGACAACCCACGGAGCTGATATGTACCGTATTGGTGAAATAGCGAAACTGGCGGAAGTCACTCCAGACACCATTCGCTACTATGAAAAACAGCACATGATGGAACATGAGGTACGTACGGAAGGCGGGTTTCGTTTGTATACCGAAAGCGACCTTCAACGGCTGAAGTTTATTCGCTACGCGCGACAGCTGGGGTTTACCCTTGAGTCGATCCGCGAACTGCTGTCGATCCGCATCGATCCTGAACATCATACCTGCCAGGAGTCCAAAGGCATCGTCCAGCAAAGACTCAAAGAGGTTGAGGCAAGAATTGCAGAGCTGCAAACGATGCAGCGTTCGTTACAGCGCCTGAACGACGCCTGCTGCGGTAGCGCGCACAGCAGCGTGTATTGTTCGATTCTGGAAGCGCTGGAACAAGGGGCAAGCGGGGTGAAGTCAGGCTGTTGATTTATGCAGCAATCAGGACTACACTCGCGCCGTTAATGACATTACAGGAGCATTTATGAGCCGTTATCAGCATACGAAAGGGCAGATTAAAGACAATGCCATTGAGGCATTATTGCATGACCCGCTGTTCAGACAGCGTGTTGAAAAAAATAAGAAGGGCAAAGGGAGCTACGTGCGCAAAGGGAAGCACGGCAATCGGGGGAATCAAGAGGCCAGCGGCAAGAAAGTGAATCGCTTTTTTACCACTGGCCTTCTGCTATCAGCAAGCCGTTAAGAACGATTATTCTGTTCTTTTAACAGATCGCGGATCTCAGTAAGCAGTACTTCTTCTTTGGTCGGCGCAGGCGGTGCTGCCGGTTCCTCTTTCTTCTTACGATTGAGTTTGTTAATCAGCTTAATCGCCATAAAAATAGCAAACGCGACAATCACAAAGTCAAAGACGTTCTGAATAAAGACACCGTAATGCATCACAACAGCCGGGATATCCCCCTGCGCCTCGCGAAGCGTAAAGGCAAACTGTTTGAAATCGATCCCGCCAATTAATAAACCCAGCGGCGGCATGATGATATCGGCAACCAGCGAAGAAACGATCTTACCGAATGCCGCCCCAATAATGACACCCACCGCCAAATCAACAACATTCCCGCGCATCGCGAATTCGCGAAACTCTTTAATAATGCTCATTTTATTCTCCCTAAGCAGCTGACGATAATAAGTTTAACAAATGTTAAGCCAATTGCCATTTATGTAATGATATAAATAGCAAATTAACCTTGTTAAATCAGGGGATTAAGAAGGGTGCTTATTATGCACCCTGCAAAGTTACAGGAAGAAAGGACTTGGCTGGAATAAACGTTCGACGTCGGTAATAAACTTTTTATCCGTCAAAAACATAATGACGTGATCGCCTTGTTCAATTCGCAAATTGTCATTGGCGATCATGACATCATTACCGCGCACCACGGCGCCGATAATCGTACCTGGCGGCAATTTAATTTCATCAATTACCCGACCAACGACACGCGACGTACTCTCATCGCCGTGCGCTACCGCTTCAATGGCTTCCGCCACGCCGCGACGTAAGGACGACACCCCGACAATATCCGCTTTCCGGACGTGGCTGAGGAGAGCTGAGATCGTCGCCTGCTGTGGTGAAATAGCGATATCAATGACGCTTCCCTGAACCAGATCGACATAGGCGCGGCGCTGGATAAGCACCATTACCTTTTTCGCCCCCATTCGCTTGGCGAGCATTGCCGACATAATATTCGCTTCATCATCGTTAGTGACGGCAATAAACAGATCAACCTGATCGATATGCTCTTCCGCCAGCAGCTCCTGATCCGACGCATCGCCAAAGAAAACGATCGTATTTTGCAGCTTTTCCGCGAGCTCAGCCGCGCGCTGCTGATCGCGCTCGATCAGCTTGACGCTGTAATCTTTTTCCAGACGACGCGCGAGTCCCGCCCCGATGTTCCCGCCGCCAACCAGCATAATGCGTTTATAGGGCTTCTCAAGACGCTGTAACTCGCTCATCACGGCGCGAATATGCTGCGATGCCGCAATGAAAAAGACTTCGTCACCCGCTTCCACAATGGTTGAGCCTTGCGGTCGGATAGGTCTGTCATGACGGAAAATTGCGGCGACGCGGGTATCAATGTGCGGCATATGTTCGCGCATTGTCGACAACGCGTTGCCGATAAGCGGGCCGCCATAATAGGCTTTTACAACGGCCAGGCTGACCTTACCCTCGGCGAAGTTCACCACCTGTAACGCACCCGGATATTCAATCAGCCGATAGATGCTATCGATAACCAACTGTTCCGGGGCGATGAGATGATCGATAGGCACAGCTTCTGAATGGAACAGCTTATCGGCATCCCGGACATAATCAGGAGAACGGATGCGGGCGATGCGATTTGGGGTATTGAACAGGGAATAAGCGACCTGGCAGGCAACCATGTTGGTTTCATCAGAACTGGTAACCGCAACCAGCATATCGGCATCGTCAGCACCGGCTTCGCGCAGTACGCGGGGATGCGAACCATGTCCCTGTACCACACGCAGGTCAAATTTGTCCTGGAGACTGCGCAGACGCTCACCGTTCGTATCAACCACGGTGATATCGTTGTTTTCGCCGACCAGATTTTCCGCCAGGGTTCCACCCACTTGCCCTGCGCCCAGAATGATTATTTTCATCAGTCGTGACCCGTCATCTCATCACTTTTTGATTAGCTTAGCGTAAAAGAAACCATCACCTTCTTCCGCACCCGGCAGATTTTGCAGGCCCGGCAGTTCAGGCGTTCCCGTTTCGCTTAGCGTCGCGTCTGCGGTACGTTGTAAAAAGGCTTTAATTTGCTGGCTGTTTTCTTCCGGCAGTACAGAACAGGTGGCGTAAACCAGCGTGCCGCCAGGCTTCAGATGCGGCCAGACGGCGTCAAGGATTTCCGCCTGTAACGCTGCCAGTTCGGCAATGTCGCGATCCCGGCGCAGCCATTTTATATCAGGATGTCGACGGATCACCCCAGTGGCCGAGCAGGGGGCATCCAGCAAAATACGATCAAACTGCTGTTCGCCGCACCATTGTAACGGATAACGTCCGTCACCCTGCTTAACGGTGGCATTCATCCCCAGACGCTTCAGGTTGTCATAGACGCGCGACAGTCGTTGTTCATCGACATCAACAGCCAGCACCTTCGCATCAGGCGCAGCCTCAAGGATGTGGGTGGTTTTACCGCCGGGCGCGGCGCACAGATCTAAAATTTGCTCGCCGTTTTGCGGGGCGAGGAAAGCGACGCAGCCCTGCGCGGAAGCATCCTGAGCGGTGACCCAGCCTTTATCGAACCCTGGTAGCGCATGAACCGGCACTGGCGTATCAAGCCGTACAGCGTCAGGGTAGTCCGGGTGCGTAAAGCCTTTCATACCCGCCTCTTCAAGCAGCGCCAGCCAGGCGTTACGCGTATGATGCGTGCGGTTGACGCGTAACCACATCGGCGGGCGCTGATTATTGGCCTCGACAATCGATTCCCATTGCTCAGGCCAGGCTTTTTGCAGGCGCTTCAGCAACCACGAGGGATGTAAAAAACGCGCTTCGCTGTGGGCGAATTCCGCCAGCAACGCGTCCTGGTTACGCTGGAACTGACGCAGGACGCCGTTGATCAACCCTTTAAGCTGCGGACGCTTAATCGCAACCGCGCCTTCAACCGTTTCCGCCAGCGCAGCGTGAGGAGGAATGCGGGTATACAGCAACTGATAAAACCCGACCATAATCAGATAATGTAAGGTGCGCTGCTTGCCGGTCATCGGGCGGGACATCAGTTTGCCGATTAGCCACTCAAGCTGCGACAGCGTGCGCAGAACGCCAAAGCACAGCTCTTGTAGCAACGCCTTATCTTTATCGGAGACTTTTTGTTGTAGAGGCGGAAGAACATTGCTCAGCGAATGTCCCTGCTCGACGACCTGTTCTACGGCCTGCGCCGCGATACTGCGTAAGTTGAGTTTCTTATTCATAACCGCAAAAATAAAAATGCCCGGCGACACCGGGCTGAGGAAGATGTAACCGTCAGGCCAGACGGTTGCCGGGAATAAACCATTCCCTACGTGAATTTAAAAGATCCTGAGCGCTCATGGCCTTTTTTCCGGCCGGCTGCAGTGAGAGCAAATTGAGAATGCCGTCGCCTGTTGCCACCTGAATGCCCTGCTTGCTGGCTTCAAGGATGGTGCCGGGTGCTGCCTGCGTTGGCGCATCAATCACCGTTGCCTGCCATACCTTTACCGGCTGGCCGTCAATTTCCAGCCAGCTCATCGGCCAGGGATTGAAGGCGCGAACGCAGCGCTCCAGCTGCGCGGCGGAAAGCGACCAGTCAATACGCGCTTCTTCTTTGCTTAGCTTTTCTGCATGGGTGACCAGCGCTTCATCCTGTTTTTCAGGCGTTGCCCGGCCTTCCGCTAACTGTTTAAGGGTGTCGATCAGCCCCTGAGGGCCAAGCTCCGCCAGTTTGTCATACAGCGTACCGCTGGTATCTTCAGCAGTAATCGGGCAGGCGAGTTTATAGAGCATATCGCCCGTATCCAGTCCGACATCCATCTGCATAATCGTCACGCCCGTCTCTGCATCGCCTGCCCACAGTGAACGCTGAATTGGCGCCGCCCCGCGCCAGCGGGGGAGCAGAGAACCGTGGACGTTAATGCAGCCAAGTCGCGGCATATCCAGCACCGCTTTTGGCAGGATCAGACCATACGCCACCACCACCATCACGTCTGCGTGCAGGTCGGCAACCAGATGCTGGTTTTCCTGAGGACGCAGGGAGACGGGTTGAAAGACGGGAATGCCTTTTTCTTCCGCCAGCACTTTTACCGGGCTCGGCATGAGTTTTTTACCGCGGCCTGCTGGTCGATCGGGTTGGGTAAACACGCCGACGACGTTGTGCCCGGAAGTTAACAGCGCGTCAAGATGACGCGCTGCAAAGTCAGGTGTACCCGCAAAAATAATACGTAGTGAGTCTGACACGTTGATTCTTGTCCTTAAGCTCGTGCGTTCAGGCGGTCGAGTTTTTCAACTTTCTGGCGAATACGCTGCTGCTTCAGCGGTGACAAATAATCGATAAACAGTTTACCGACCAGGTGATCCATCTCATGCTGAATGCAAATGGCCAGCAGGCCGTCGGCTTCCAGTTCGAAAGGTTTGCCCTCGCGGTCCAGCGCGCGGATTTTCACTTTTTCCGCGCGCGGCACTAAAGCGCGCTGTTCCGGAATAGACAGGCAGCCTTCTTCGATGCCTGTTTCGCCTTCTTTTTCCAGCAGTTCCGGATTGATTAATACCAGGCGCTCGTCACGGTTTTCCGATACATCAATGACAATGATGCGCTGGTGGATATCGACCTGGGTTGCCGCCAGACCGATACCTTCTTCCGCGTACATCGTCTCGAACATATCATCGACGATACGCTGAATTTCTGCATTCACTTCTTCAACCGGTTTTGCGACTTTGCGAAGCCGCTCGTCCGGAATATGTAACACTTGCAAAACTGACATAGTTATCCAGAGTTGTGTTCAGGAGTTGAAAAGATTATTACCTCTATTCTAGACAAATCCCCCTCTGATTGACAGCATCAGTGACCAATCGCAAAGATTGCCAGGACTGCTTGTGGCAAGGGGATAAGGATGACCCGTACCGAAATTTGGCTACGTTTGATGGGCGTTAGTGAATTATGCGGCGATGAGATGATGCGAATCGCGCACCAGCTTATTGCTCAGGCGCAAATCGATGCTGCCGCGCTTCGCGATGTCGGGTTTACTTCCGCGCAGGCCAGGCGGTTTTTCTTGCTTTCAGAAGATGAACTGAGTAAAACCCTGAACTGGCTCGCTCAGCCTCAACACCATTTACTCCTGGCAGACGACGAGGCGTATCCTCCTCAGCTTCGCGCCACGGAAGATTATCCGGGCGCGCTGTTTGTTGCCGGCGATCTCGCCAGTTTGCGGAACGACCAGCTCGCCGTGGTCGGTAGCCGTACGCCCGGCTGGTATGGAGAACGGTGGGGACGTCTGTTCTGCGAGAAACTGGCGGCGTCGGGATTAACCATTACCAGCGGACTGGCTCGCGGCATTGACGGCGTCGCGCATAAAGCGGCACTCGGGGCGAATGGCACAACCATTGCCGTCCTGGGAAGCGGTCTGGAGGTCATCTATCCACGTCGTCACGGCGAACTGGCGGCGCGTATGCTGGCAACCGGCGGCGCGCTGGTTTCTGAATTTTCGCTGTTTATGCACCCGCTACCGCGCAATTTTCCTCGACGAAACCGTATTATCAGCGGCCTGAGTAAAGGCGTGCTGGTGGTTGAGGCGGCGCTACGCAGCGGATCGCTCGTCACGGCCCGTTGTGCAATGGACCAGGGCAGGGAAGTCTATGCTATACCCGGACCGTTGGGCTACCCGGGAAGTGAGGGGCCGCACTGGCTGGTAACGCAGGGTGCCACGCTTGTGACGTCACCAGAGGAAATCCTGGAAGAGTTGCAGTATGGCTTACAGTGGCTGCCGGACGATCCGGCAAACAGACTTAATTCACCACAACAGGAGGCAACGGCATTGCCATTTCCCGAGCTCCTGGCTAACGTAGGAGATGAGGTAACACCTGTTGACGTCGTCGCTGAACGTGCCGGCCAACCTGTGCCAGAGACAGTGGCTCAGCTACTCGAACTGGAGTTAGCAGGATGGATCGCAGCTGTACCCGGCGGCTATGTCCGATTAAGGAGGGCATGCCATGTTCGACGTACTAATGTATTTGTTTGAGACATATATCCACAATGAAGCGGAATTACGCGTGGATCAGGACAAACTTGAACGGGATCTTACCGACGCGGGTTTTGATCGTGAAGACATCTACAATGCGCTCCTGTGGCTGGAAAAGCTGGCTGACTACCAGGAAGGTCTTGCCGAGCCTATGCAGCTTGCTTCCGATCCTCTCTCTGTGCGTATATACACGCCGGAAGAGTGCGATCGTCTGGATGCCAGCTGTCGGGGATTTTTATTGTTCCTCGAGCAGATTCAGGTGCTAAACCTCGAAACGCGAGAAATGGTGATTGAACGCGTGCTCGCGCTGGATACCGCAGAATTCGACCTGGAAGACCTGAAGTGGGTTATCCTGATGGTGTTATTTAATATTCCGGGCTGTGAAAATGCATACCAGCAGATGGAAGAATTACTCTTTGAAGTGAATGAAGGTATGCTGCATTAATCAATCTTAATTCAGCATGAGTTGTTATGGCTAAATCAGCACTGTTTACGGTGCGTAAAAATGAGCCCTGCCCACGGTGTGGGGCTGAACTAGTTATTCGCTCCGGGAAGCATGGTCCGTTTCTCGGTTGCTCGCACTATCCGGAATGTGACTACATCCGGCCGCTGAAATCCTCGGCGGACGGGCATGTCGTCAAAGTTCTGGAGGGTAAATTTTGCCCTGCCTGCGGCGCCGAACTGGTATTGCGCCAGGGACGCTTCGGCATGTTCATTGGGTGCAGCGACTATCCTGCCTGTGAGCATACCGAGCTTATCGATAAGCCAGACGAAACTGCAATTACCTGCCCCCAATGTCAGACGGGTCGCCTGGTGCAGCGGCGATCGCGTTATGGCAAAACATTTCACTCCTGCGATCGCTACCCGGAGTGTCAGTTTGTTATAAATTTCAAACCAATAGCCGGAGAATGTCCCGAGTGTCACTATCCGCTGCTTATCGAAAAGAAAACCGCGCAGGGTGTAAAGCACTTTTGCGCCAGTAAACAATGTGGAAAGCCGGTTTCGGCGGAACAATCAAGTGAATAATAACCTGCCAACAGACTCTATCGCCGCAGCAGTAGAGGTTCTGAATAATGAAAATGTCATCGCCTATCCCACTGAAGCTGTTTTTGGCGTCGGGTGCGATCCCGATAGCGAAACGGCTGTCAATCGCCTGCTGGCGCTAAAACAGCGCCCGGTTGATAAAGGGCTGATCCTTATCGCCGCCAGTTTCGATCAGCTCAAACCTTATATTGACGACAGCATGTTGACTGAGGCCCGGCGCGAAGCTGTTTTTGCACGCTGGCCTGGCCCCGTGACGTTTGTCTTCCCTGCGCCCGCCACCACCCCGCGCTGGCTGACCGGCCGTTTTGATTCGCTGGCGGTTCGCGTGACGGATCATCCGCTGGTGGTCGCGTTATGTGAGGCGTATGGTAAACCGCTGGTTTCAACCAGCGCCAACCTGAGCGGACTGCCGCCGTGCCGAACAACAGAAGAAGTGCGTGCTCAGTTCGGTGATGATTTTCCGGTTGTCGTCGGTGAAACCGGCGGCCGTTTAAATCCTTCTGAAATTCGCGACGCCCTGACGGGCGAACTGTTCCGACAGGGGTAAAAGAATGGAAGCCTATGCCGTTTTTGGTAATCCGATCGCACACAGTAAGTCGCCGTTTATTCATCAGCAATTTGCCCGGCAGTTGAAGATTGACCATCCGTATGGGCGCGTGCTGGCGCCGGTTGATGATTTTATCAATACCCTGAATGCTTTTTTTACAGAGGGCGGAAAAGGCGCCAATGTGACGGTTCCTTTCAAGGAGGAAGCCTTTGCGCGTGCGGATGAACTTACGGAACGTGCGGCGCTGGCCGGGGCGGTAAACACGCTTAAGCGACTGGATGACGGTCGCTTACTCGGTGACAATACTGACGGTATAGGACTGTTAAGCGATCTGGAACGCTTATCTTTTATTGCTCCACGGCAAAACATTTTGCTGATTGGCGCAGGCGGCGCGTCGCGGGGCGTGCTGCTGCCACTGCTTTCTCTGGACTGTAGCGTCACGATAGTCAATCGCACGGCATCGCGCGCAGAAGAGCTGGCAAACGTCTTTGCGCATACAGGCAGCGTTCGGGCTATGAGCATGGATGAGCTGGAAGGGCATGACTTTGACCTGATCGTCAATGCGACCTCAAGCGGAATTAACGGCGAGATCCCGGCGATCCCGGCAGCGCTTATCCGCACTTCCGTTTGCTGCTACGACATGTTTTATCAGAAGGGAAGCACGCCGTTTCTCTTATGGTGTGAACAACATGGCGCGAAGCGCGTTGCCGATGGTCTGGGGATGCTGGTGGGGCAGGCCGCTCATGCATTTATGCTCTGGCATGGCGTGTTACCGGAAATCGAACCGGTTATCGCACGTTTGAAGCAGGAGCTGGCCGTATGAATCAGGCTATACAGTTTCCGGACCGGGAAGAGTGGGATACTGAACGATACGCCGTCTGTTTTCCCGTGCTGGTTAACGGTATGCAATTAACCTGCGCCATCAGAGGGGAGACGCTGGCAAGCCGCTTCGGTGGCGAAACGGCAGAGCAATGGCTGGCGAGTTTTTGCGAAAACCGCTGGGATTTGGAAGAAGAGGCCGAAGCGTTGATCCAGTCCCAACAGGAAGACGATCACGGCTGGATCTGGTTATCCTGAGCAAGATAGTCGTCTTTCCATTTCACATAATTGCTGGCGGAGTATCGCAGGCCCGCCTTTTCCTCTTCGGTAAGTGGCCGAATCTGTTTAACCGGGCTGCCCAGATAGAGATAACCGCTTTCGAGACGTTTATTTGGCGGAACCAGACTTCCGGCGCCGATCATTACGTCATCTTCGATCACCGCGCCATCTAACAGAATCGATCCCATTCCGACCAGTACGCGGTTGCCAATAACGCAGCCGTGGAGCATAACCTTATGCCCGACCGTAACGTCCTCACCCACGATCAACGGATTGCCTTGCGGATTGGTACTGGATTTGTGGGTTACGTGTAAGACGCTGCCATCCTGAATATTGCTGCGTGCGCCGATCTCAACATAATTTACATCGCCACGGATTGCGACAAGCGGCCAGATCCCGACATCGTCCGCCAGGCGAACGTCGCCAATGATGACGCTACTGCTGTCGAGCATCACGCGTTGGCCAATCTGCGGGAAAAGATCCTTATAAGGGCGTAAGACCTCAGACATGTTTACCTCAGGTAAAGAGAACCGTAATGATGACTTTGGTTGCATTTTCGGCCTGGCGCAAGTGCTTTAGTTATCAAAAAAAACGCCAGTTTGTGCAGGAATGGAGCGAAAGGGGTGAAAAAGCAGCAAACAGAAAAAAAGATCGAAAAAAGGCTTGTGCAAAAAATTGGGATCCCTATAATGCGCCTCCGTTGAGACGACAAAGTGAAACGCTTCACAAGATAGTCATCACAACGAAGAGAAAATCCTGAAATTCAGGGTTGACTCTGAAAGAGGAAAGCGTAATATACGCCACCTCACGATTAGCGCCAGAGCGCGTCGTAACTGCTCTTTAACAATTTATCAGACAATCTGTGTGGGCACTCAAAGTGACATGGATTCTTGACGTCCCCGGACGAAAAATGAATACCAAGTCTCTGAGTGAACACGTAATTCATTACGAAGTTTAATTCACGAGCATCAAACTTTTAAATTGAAGAGTTTGATCATGGCTCAGATTGAACGCTGGCGGCAGGCCTAACACATGCAAGTCGAACGGTAACAGGAAGCAGCTTGCTGCTTCGCTGACGAGTGGCGGACGGGTGAGTAATGTCTGGGAAACTGCCCGGTGGAGGGGGATAACTACTGGAAACGGTAGCTAATACCGCATAACGTCGCAAGACCAAAGAGGGGGACCTTCGGGCCTCTTGCCACCGGATGTGCCCAGATGGGATTAGCTTGTTGGTGAGGTAACGGCTCACCAAGGCGACGATCCCTAGCTGGTCTGAGAGGATGACCAGCCACACTGGAACTGAGACACGGTCCAGACTCCTACGGGAGGCAGCAGTGGGGAATATTGCACAATGGGCGCAAGCCTGATGCAGCCATGCCGCGTGTATGAAGAAGGCCTTCGGGTTGTAAAGTACTTTCAGCGGGGAGGAAGGGATTGTGGTTAATAACCGCAGTCATTGACGTTACCCGCAGAAGAAGCACCGGCTAACTCCGTGCCAGCAGCCGCGGTAATACGGAGGGTGCAAGCGTTAATCGGAATTACTGGGCGTAAAGCGCACGCAGGCGGTCTGTCAAGTCGGATGTGAAATCCCCGGGCTCAACCTGGGAACTGCATTCGAAACTGGCAGGCTTGAGTCTCGTAGAGGGGGGTGGAATTCCAGGTGTAGCGGTGAAATGCGTAGAGATCTGGAGGAATACCGGTGGCGAAGGCGGCCCCCTGGACGAAGACTGACGCTCAGGTGCGAAAGCGTGGGGAGCAAACAGGATTAGATACCCTGGTAGTCCACGCCGTAAACGATGTCTACTTGGAGGTTGTGCCCTTGAGGCGTGGCTTCCGGAGCTAACGCGTTAAGTAGACCGCCTGGGGAGTACGGCCGCAAGGTTAAAACTCAAATGAATTGACGGGGGCCCGCACAAGCGGTGGAGCATGTGGTTTAATTCGATGCAACGCGAAGAACCTTACCTGGTCTTGACATCCACGGAAGACTGCAGAGATGCGGTTGTGCCTTCGGGAGCCGTGAGACAGGTGCTGCATGGCTGTCGTCAGCTCGTGTTGTGAAATGTTGGGTTAAGTCCCGCAACGAGCGCAACCCTTATCCTTTGTTGCCAGCGGTTAGGCCGGGAACTCAAAGGAGACTGCCAGTGATAAACTGGAGGAAGGTGGGGATGACGTCAAGTCATCATGGCCCTTACGACCAGGGCTACACACGTGCTACAATGGCATATACAAAGAGAAGCGACCTCGCGAGAGCAAGCGGACCTCATAAAGTATGTCGTAGTCCGGATTGGAGTCTGCAACTCGACTCCATGAAGTCGGAATCGCTAGTAATCGTGGATCAGAATGCCACGGTGAATACGTTCCCGGGCCTTGTACACACCGCCCGTCACACCATGGGAGTGGGTTGCAAAAGAAGTAGGTAGCTTAACCTCCGGGAGGGCGCTTACCACTTTGTGATTCATGACTGGGGTGAAGTCGTAACAAGGTAACCGTAGGGGAACCTGCGGTTGGATCACCTCCTTACCTTAAAGAACCTGCCTTTGTAGTGTCCACACAGATTGTCTGATGAAAAACGAGCAGTAAAAACCTCTACAGGCTTGTAGCTCAGGTGGTTAGAGCGCACCCCTGATAAGGGTGAGGTCGGTGGTTCAAGTCCACTCAGGCCTACCAGATTCGCTCCCGTGCTTTGTTGTGGCAAAGCTCGCATACTTCAGTATGCTTCGCTTCACCACGCCGCGCCCGGAAACGAATCAAGGTAAATGAGGTTCTGACTACACGATGGGGCTATAGCTCAGCTGGGAGAGCGCCTGCTTTGCACGCAGGAGGTCTGCGGTTCGATCCCGCATAGCTCCACCATTCTGTGGAATGTTTACGTTATAAAACTTCAGAGTGTACCTGAAAGGGTTCACTGCGAAGTTTTGCTCTTTAAAAATCTGGATCAAGCTGAAAATTGAAACACAGAACAACGCAAGTTGTTCGTGAGTCTCTCAATTATCGCAATCATGAAGTGAAACATCTTCGGGTTGTGAGGTTAAGCGAACAAGCGTACACGGTGGATGCCCTGGCAGTCAGAGGCGATGAAGGACGTGCTAATCTGCGAAAAGCGCCGGCGAGGTGATATGAACCTTTGACCCGGCGATGTCCGAATGGGGAAACCCGGTGCACCACGGTGCATCATCGTTAACTGAATACATAGGTTAACGAGGCGAACCGGGGGAACTGAAACATCTAAGTACCCCGAGGAAAAGAAATCAACCGAGATTCCCCCAGTAGCGGCGAGCGAACGGGGAGGAGCCCAGAGCCTGAATCAGCTTGTGTGTTAGTGGAAGCGTCTGGAAAGTCGCACGGTACAGGGTGAAAGTCCCGTACACGAAAACGCACAGGCTGTGAGCTCGATGAGTAGGGCGGGACACGTGGTATCCTGTCTGAATATGGGGGGACCATCCTCCAAGGCTAAATACTCCTGACTGACCGATAGTGAACCAGTACCGTGAGGGAAAGGCGAAAAGAACCCCGGCGAGGGGAGTGAAAAAGAACCTGAAACCGTGTACGTACAAGCAGTGGGAGCCTCTTTATGGGGTGACTGCGTACCTTTTGTATAATGGGTCAGCGACTTATATTCTGTAGCAAGGTTAACCGAATAGGGGAGCCGGAGGGAAACCGAGTCTTAATTGGGCGTTAAGTTGCAGGGTATAGACCCGAAACCCGGTGATCTAGCCATGGGCAGGTTGAAGGTTGGGTAACACTAACTGGAGGACCGAACCGACTAATGTTGAAAAATTAGCGGATGACCTGTGGCTGGGGGTGAAAGGCCAATCAAACCGGGAGATAGCTGGTTCTCCCCGAAAGCTATTTAGGTAGCGCCTCGTGAACTCATCTCCGGGGGTAGAGCACTGTTTCGGCTAGGGGGCCATCCCGGCTTACCAACCCGATGCAAACTGCGAATACCGGAGAATGTTATCACGGGAGACACACGGCGGGTGCTAACGTCCGTCGTGAAGAGGGAAACAACCCAGACCGCCAGCTAAGGTCCCAAAGTCATGGTTAAGTGGGAAACGATGTGGGAAGGCTCAGACAGCCAGGATGTTGGCTTAGAAGCAGCCATCATTTAAAGAAAGCGTAATAGCTCACTGGTCGAGTCGGCCTGCGCGGAAGATGTAACGGGGCTAAACCATGCACCGAAGCTGCGGCAGCGAACGTATCACTTAAAGCGATTCAGCGTCTTACGATTGACGGAGCGAAGCGACGTCAAAGCGTATACAAAGTCGAGTCGGTTTAAGGATACGTTCGTTGGGTAGGGGAGCGTTCTGTAAGCCGTTGAAGGTGTGCTGTGAGGCATGCTGGAGGTATCAGAAGTGCGAATGCTGACATAAGTAACGATAAAGCGGGTGAAAAGCCCGCTCGCCGGAAGACCAAGGGTTCCTGTCCAACGTTAATCGGGGCAGGGTGAGTCGACCCCTAAGGCGAGGCCGAAAGGCGTAGTCGATGGGAAACAGGTTAATATTCCTGTACTTGGTGTTACTGCGAAGGGGGGACGGAGAAGGCTATGTCGGCCGGGCGACGGTTGTCCCGGTTTAAGCGTGCAGGTGGAACGACCAGGTAAATCCGGTTGTTCATTAACACTGAGGCGTGATGACGAGGCACTAAGGTGCTGAAGTGACAAATGCCCTGCTTCCAGGAAAAGCCTCTAAGCATCAGGTAACACGAAATCGTACCCCAAACCGACACAGGTGGTCAGGTAGAGAATACCAAGGCGCTTGAGAGAACTCGGGTGAAGGAACTAGGCAAAATGGTGCCGTAACTTCGGGAGAAGGCACGCTGGCGCGTAGGTGAAGTGACTTGCTCACGGAGCTGAAACCAGTCGAAGATACCAGCTGGCTGCAACTGTTTATTAAAAACACAGCACTGTGCAAACACGAAAGTGGACGTATACGGTGTGACGCCTGCCCGGTGCCGGAAGGTTAATTGATGGGGTTATCCTCGCGGAGAAGCTCTTGATCGAAGCCCCGGTAAACGGCGGCCGTAACTATAACGGTCCTAAGGTAGCGAAATTCCTTGTCGGGTAAGTTCCGACCTGCACGAATGGCGTAATGATGGCCAGGCTGTCTCCACCCGAGACTCAGTGAAATTGAACTCGCTGTGAAGATGCAGTGTACCCGCGGCAAGACGGAAAGACCCCGTGAACCTTTACTATAGCTTGACACTGAACACTGGTCCTTGATGTGCAGGATAGGTGGGAGGCTTTGAAGTGCGGACGCCAGTCTGCATGGAGCCGACCTTGAAATACCACCCTTTAATGGCTGGTGTTCTAACGTGGGCCCCTTATCGGGGTTGCGGACAGTGTCTGGTGGGTAGTTTGACTGGGGCGGTCTCCTCCTAAAGAGTAACGGAGGAGCACGAAGGTTGGCTAATCCTGGTCGGACATCAGGAGGTTAGTGCAATGGCATAAGCCAGCTTGACTGCGAGCGTGACGGCGCGAGCAGGTGCGAAAGCAGGTCATAGTGATCCGGTGGTTCTGAATGGAAGGGCCATCGCTCAACGGATAAAAGGTACTCCGGGGATAACAGGCTGATACCGCCCAAGAGTTCATATCGACGGCGGTGTTTGGCACCTCGATGTCGGCTCATCACATCCTGGGGCTGAAGTAGGTCCCAAGGGTATGGCTGTTCGCCATTTAAAGTGGTACGCGAGCTGGGTTTAGAACGTCGTGAGACAGTTCGGTCCCTATCTGCCGTGGGCGCTGGAGAACTGAGGGGGGCTGCTCCTAGTACGAGAGGACCGGAGTGGACGCATCACTGGTGTTCGGGTTGTCATGCCAATGGCACTGCCCGGTAGCTAAATGCGGAAGAGATAAGTGCTGAAAGCATCTAAGCACGAAACTTGCCCCGAGATGAGTTCTCCCTGAGACTTTAAGTCTCCTGAAGGAACGTTGAAGACGACGACGTTGATAGGCCGGGTGTGTAAGCGCAGCGATGCGTTGAGCTAACCGGTACTAATGAACCGTGAGGCTTAACCTTACAACGCCGAAGATGTTTTGGCGGTTGAGAGAAGATTTTCAGTTCTGATACAGATTAGCGGAAACGAAAGATTTTGCGCTGAGGCAAGGCGGCAAGCGAAGGAAAGGAAGGAGCATACTGAAGTATGTGACTGACTTTACGAGCGCAGGCAACGCAGCATCAGTGAAAAAGATTCGTTTCTGACACAGAATTTGCCTGGCGGCACTAGCGCGGTGGTCCCACCTGACCCCATGCCGAACTCAGAAGTGAAACGCCGTAGCGCCGATGGTAGTGTGGGGTCTCCCCATGCGAGAGTAGGGAACTGCCAGGCATCAAATTTAGCGTGCTGATATGGCTCAGTTGGTAGAGCGCACCCTTGGTAAGGGTGAGGTCCCCAGTTCGACTCTGGGTATCAGCACCACTTAATTCGGTTAAAGTTCGGCACAGTAGAAAAGAATTTGTCTGGCGGCTGTAGCGCGGTGGTCCCACCTGACCCCATGCCGAACTCAGAAGTGAAACGCCGTAGCGCCGATGGTAGTGTGGGGTCTCCCCATGCGAGAGTAGGGAACTGCCAGACATCAAACAAAACAAAAAGCCCAGTCTTTCGACTGGGCTTTTTGTTTATGTACTGTCCGTCTGCGTAGGCCCGGTAAGCGCAGCGCCACCGGGCAAGGTCAACGTTTAATGGATGACCTGAGACAAAAATGCGCGGGTTCGCTCTGATTTCGGGTGGGCAAAAAACTCTTCCGGTGATGCCTGCTCTATAATCTCCCCCCGATCCATAAAGATCACGCTATCCGCCACCGTTCTGGCAAATCCCATTTCATGCGTTACGCAAAGCATCGTCATTCCTGACTGCGCCAGGCTTATCATGGTGTCCAGCACCTCTTTCACCATTTCCGGATCCAGCGCAGAAGTCGGTTCGTCAAACAGCATGATTTTAGGTTTCATGCAAAGAGAGCGGGCTATTGCCACTCGCTGCTGCTGTCCTCCTGAAATTTGTCCCGGATATTTATGCGCATGTTCGGCAATGCGTACGCGTTCCAGATAGTGCATCGCCAGCGCTTCAGCCTCTTTGGCTGGCATTTTACGTACCCAGACGGGGGCCAGAGTACAATTTTGCAGAACCGTTAAATGGGGGAAGAGATTGAAATGCTGGAAGACCATGCCGACTTCCCGCCTGACGCGCTCGATATTGCGAATATCCTCGTTAAGTTCGGTACCATCAACAATGATTCGTCCCTGCTGATGTTCTTCCAGATGGTTAATGCAGCGAATGGTGGTCGATTTTCCCGAGCCGGATGGTCCGCACAAAACAATGCGCTCACCTTGATTTACGCGCAGGTTGATATTTTTAAGCACGTGAAACTGCCCGTACCATTTATTAACGTTTTCCAGCGTAATCATTGCCTCAGCGGCAGGTTGCATGACTAATTGGCTCATAAGATCCTCAGTGCGGCGTACGCCCGGTGTTAAAGCGCTTTTCCAGATGCTGGCTGTAGCGCGACGTGCTGAAGCAGAAAATCCAGTAAACCAGTGCGGCAAAAACGTAGCCTTCGGTCGACATTCCCAGCCAGGCCGGATCAACGGTCGCCTGTTGTACGCTGCTGAAGAGATCGAACAGGCCAATGATGATGACCAGACTGGTATCTTTAAATAGCGCGATAATGGTGTTGACCAGTCCGGGAATAACCAGCTTTAAGGCCTGTGGCAGAATGACCAGCCCCTGTGTTTTCCAGTAGCCCAGCGCCAGTGATTCCGCCGCTTCGTATTGCCCTTTCGGCAGCGCCTGGAGGCCGCCGCGAACAACCTCCGCGACGTAGGCAGACTGAAAGAGGATCACTCCAACCAATGCCCGGACAAGCTTATCGATGCTGGTGCCTTCCGCCATAAAGAGCGGCAACATTACTGAGGACATAAACAGTACGGTAATCAATGGCACGCCGCGCCAGAACTCAATAAAGGTGACGGATAAGACCCGTACAATGGGCATATGAGAACGACGTCCCAGCGCCAGCAGGATCCCCAGCGGTAACGCCCCGGCGATGCCGACAGCGGCAATGATCAGGGTGAGCGTCAGTCCGCCCCACTGGCGCGTTTCCACACGCTCCAGCCCCGCACTACCGCCATACAGTAGCCCCCAGGCGATAATGGGATAGATAACGGCCCAGACGGCGATATAGCGTCCGCGGCGGGGTATCGCTTTCCAGAACATGGGGATAATGGAAACCAGCCCGATAACCAGCGCCAGATTGATTCGCCAGCGCTGATCGTGTGGGTAAAGGCCATACATAAACTGGCCGAAACGTTGCTGAATAAAAACCCAACAGGCGCCAGCTTTGGTACAGTCTGCACGGGTTGAACCCACCCAGTTAGCCTGCAAAAACGCCCAGTTTAGTAAGGGCGGGATAAGCTCCCACATTAGCCATCCGCATAAAATCGTCAGCAGGCTATTAAACCAACTGGAAAAGAGGTTTTTACGCGCCCACAAAAGAGTACGTCCAGCAACACCGTTGCCGGAAGGGCGCGCAGGATAAGACAGTAAGGCTTTTGTCATCATGGTTCCTTAGCGCTCGACGAGGGCCATTCGCCGGTTATAGATATTCATCAACAATGAAATGCTCAGGCTGATAAGCAGATAGACCGACATGGTAATGGCGATCGTTTCAATGGCCTGTCCGGTCTGGTTGAGTACCGTTCCGGCAAACAGCGAAACCATATCGGGATAGCCAATGGCGGCGGCCAGTGAAGAATTTTTCACAATATTCAGATACTGGCTGGTCAGAGGGGGAATAATGACCCGCAGCGCCTGAGGAATGATGACCTGACGGAGAGTGACGGCGTGAGGCAACCCCAGGGAACGGGCCGCTTCATGCTGCCCGTAAGGAACCGCCTGGATGCCTGCGCGGATAATTTCAGCGATAAACGCCGAGGTATAGACCGAGAGCGCCAGCGTCAGCGCCGCCAGTTCAGGAATAAGCACCATGCCGCCACGGAAGTTAAATCCTTTCAGTTCCGGCATATCCCAGTGCAGTGCCGGGCCGGACAGCCAGTGCGCCAGTAGCGGTAACGCGATAAGCAGAACTGCCGCCACAGGCCATGTCTTGCGCAACTGCCCCGTTTTTGTCTGGTGCATTCTGTTGTAACGAAACAGTACAACGGAAATCGTAATCGCGATAATCAACGAGAGGACAAAAGCGAGGAGCCCTTCTCCTGTCTGCGGAGAAGGGATATAGAGTCCCCGATTGCTCAGAAAGACCATATCCAGCGCGCTGACGGCCTGCCGCGGTCCGGGTAGATTACGCAGAACGGCGAAGTACCAGAAAAAAATCTGCAAAAGCGGCGGGATATTACGGAAAATCTCAATATAAACCGTTGAGAGTTTGCGCAGCAGCCAGTTATCAGAAAGGCGCGCCAGTCCGAGAAAGAAGCCAAGAGCGGAGGCGAATACGATGCACAGCGCGGAAACCAGCAGCGTATTGGATAAGCCCACCAGAAAAACCCGTCCGTAAGTATCACCCTGCTGATAATCAATCAGATGCTGAACGATGCCGAACCCGGCGCTACGCTCCAGGAAAGCAAAGCCAGAGGTGATGCCGCGATTGCTCAGGTTGTCAATCGTGTTATGGATGAGATAAATGGCAACTGCAGCAACCGCAATGATGGCGAGGATCTGGAATAGCCAGGCGCGGACCGCAGGATGAGCAAAGGAGAGCTGTCCTTTTAGGGTTGAGCGGCGATGTGACATAAAAAAGCCTCGGTAACCATGACTCTGAACTGAGCGCCGCACCGGCGGCGCCCGTTACATCACAACGCCTTAACGTACAGGCGGCGCGTACTGGATGCCGCCGTTATTCCAGAGATTGTTTTGTCCACGTTCGATCTTCAGCGGGCTTTCCGATCCAACGTTGCGTTCAAAGATCTCGGCGTAGTTACCTACCTGTTTGATAACGTTATAGGCCCATGTGTTATCAAGCTTCAGATCTTTGCCATAGTCCCCTTCTTTACCTAAAAGATGCGCCATATCCGGCGTTGCCGGGTTTGCCGCTTTTTCATCGACATTTTTCGATGTTACGCCCATCTCTTCGGCATTGAGCATGGCAAACAGCGTCCAGCGTACAATCGCGAACCACTCATCATCGCCGCGTCGGACCACGGGGCCCAGCGGCTCTTTGGAAATGACCTCCGGCAGGACGATCCATTCGCCGGGATTGCTTAGCTTAATGCGCAGCGCGTACAGCTGCGACTGATCGGAGGCGAGGGTATCGCAACGCCCCGATTCCAGCGCTTTTGCCGACTCGTCTGAGCGGTCAAAGGTGACGGGAGTGTATTTCATGTTATTGGCTTTAAAGTAGTCAGCCACATTCAGCTCGGTATCGGTGCCCGCCTGGATACACACCGTGGCGCCATCCAGCTCTTTTGCGCTTTTCAGGCCTGCTTTGTTGTGTGTCAGGAAGCCGATGCCGTCATAATAGGTCACCCCGGTGAAGGACATGCCCATCCCGGCATCGCGCGAGGAGGTCCAGGTGGTGTTGCGTGACAGAAGGTCGACTTCGCCGGATTGCAGGGCGGTGAAGCGTTCTTTGGCGGTAAGCGGAGTGTATTTAACTTTGCTGTCATCGCCGAGGACGGCGGCAGCCACGCCGCGACAGACATCCACATCGATACCGGAGAATTTTCCGTCCGCATCCGCATAAGAAAAACCGGGCAGGCCATCACTGATGCCGCATTGTACGAACCCTTTCTTTTTTACCGCATCCAGCGTTGCGCCAGCATGCGTCTGATTCACAACCGCAATCAACACGCCGGCAGCAGCCAGAGTGGCTATCATCATCTTTTTCATAATGCATCCTGTGTGGCGAAATTTATTGTTATGAGAGGCGTTTAGTCACGTCTATTACCCGTTTGTGGCTTTGGCCATACTCTTCTAAGCAAAGGTAGTGCCAGTTTTTGCGCACGAGTGCCCGACGCAATAAGCAGAGTGTAGACAGGAAAAAATAAATTCAGCGCCCTGAAATAGTGCGAAAATGAAACGTAAGCCACATTTTGGAGCAAAATAATTTAACATCAGCCTGCTAATTAAAATAACAATTTCGTCCGTGAATATTGCCAGCGTGAGTAAACGGGGAGATAAAGAACCGGAAACGCGAATGATCGGGTGTCAACCATTCGATCAGGTAACAGGAGGAGAGGGAATAATTAAAAAATTAAACGATAAGCCCATTTTCAACATATTGTATTATATGAAAATGGGCTTTTTGCGATATAAGGCGTGACGTGACCGCGCCTCGGTATTGTCATTTCGACAGGGCAATAATCCCCATCGTCAGGCCGGCAACCGCGGCAGCACCGCCGGCAATAGCGCCTGCCGTTTCCCAGTTATCCTGAGTGGTGCCTTTCATACAGGTATTGGTATGAACGAGACGGCCCTGATCGTCATAAACCGGCACACAGGGAGAGTCGTGTGCGCAACCAGCCAGCAAAGCAGTAAGCAAAGCGACTGAAATTAAGCTTTTCATGGTGTTACCTCTACTAAAAAACGCTCCGCTAAATGCAGCTGAAATAATACCGATCATTTCGCGAATTCAGGCGGATTTTACCATTGCCTGAACGAAAGCTGGCGTTATAAATAATCTCAATTGATGTGGTTTGTAAAAATAATGGAGAAAGTTGATTCAGGACGGGCAGAATAAAGGGCTAAGTGCTTCATAATTAAAGGCGTCCGCAGACGCCTTTGTTTAGCTGTTAGTTCTGATGTTTATTAAAGCGGCGTCTGACCACGACGAAGAAGACCGGCACAAAGAAGATAGCCAGCAGCGTCGCCGTCAGCATTCCTCCCATTACCCCGGTTCCTACCGCGTTCTGCGCACCGCTGCCGGCTCCCCGGCTAATAACCAGCGGCATAACGCCGAGAATAAAGGCGAGAGAGGTCATCAGTATCGGACGCAGGCGCATACGGGAGGCTTCGAGCGTCGCCTCAATCAGCCCGCGGCCTTCCTTGTCCATCAGGTCCTTGGCAAATTCCACTATCAGGATGGCGTTTTTAGCCGACAGCCCAATGGTGGTTAAGAGTCCGACCTGGAAATAAACGTCGTTATTCAGCCCACGTAGTGAAGCAGCCAGAAGCGCGCCCACCACGCCGAGCGGTACGACCAGCATGACCGAGAAGGGAATCGACCAGCTTTCATACAGCGCCGCAAGGCACAGGAAAACGACAATCAGCGAAATGGCGTACAGCGCCGGCGCCTGGTTACCAGACAGACGTTCCTGATAAGACATTCCCGTCCAGTCATAACCAATGCCATTCGGCAGTTTCGAGGCAAGGTTTTCCATCAATGCCATCGCTTCACCGGTACTTCTGCCAGGCGCGGCTTCGCCCAACAGCTCCATAGACGGCATACCGTTGTAGCGTTCCAGACGTGGCGAGCCGTACACCCAGCGCGCGGAACTGAAGGTTGAGAAGGGCACCATTTCACCGTTCGCGCTGCGAACATACAGGTTATTAATGTCCTCTGGCAGCATACGGAATTTCGCATCTGCCTGAACATATACCTTCTTCACGCGACCGCGATCGATAAAGTCGTTGACGTAATAGCCGCCCAGCGCCGCAGAGATAGTCTGGTTGATATCGGAAAGAGAAACACCCAGCGCCTGCGCTTTCTCCTGGTCGACATCCAGCTTGAACTGCGCGGTATCTTCCAGACCGTTTGGACGCACGCGGACCAGCAGATCGGGATGCTGTCCGACCATGCCCAGCAGCTGGTTCCGCGCCTGCGTCAACGCGTTATGTCCCAGCCCGCCCTGGTCAATCAGCTCAAAGTCGAAGCCCGTAGCGGTACCCAGCTCAACGATTGCGGGCATATTAAAGGGAAAGACCATCCCATCACGAATCTGGCTGAATGCGCGGGTCGCGCGAGCGATAACCGACTCGACGCTGTTTTCTTCACCGCTGCGCTCCTCCCACGGCTTCAGGCTGACAAACGCCATCCCCGAGTTCTGCCCCTGACCGCTGAAGCTAAAGCCGTTAACCGTGAAGACGCTTTCAACGTTCGCCTTTTCGTTATTCAGGTAGTAATGCGTCACCTGATCCAGCACCTTTTGCGTCCGTTCCTGCGTTGCTCCGGCAGGCAACTGAATCATGGTCAGGAAAACCCCCTGATCTTCTTCAGGCAGGAAGGAGGTCGGCAAGCGTAAGAACAATACTGCCATGCCGACAACGATCAGCAGGTAGACGACCAGATAGCGTCCGGTCTTGCGCACAATGCCGCTGACGCTGTTGGTATAATGGTTGACGCTATGATCGAATCTGGCGTTAAACCATCCGAAGAACCCCCCTTTTTTCTCATGGTGTTCTGCGGATACGGGCTTCAGCAGCGTCGCGCAAAGCGCAGGGGTAAGGATCAGCGCCACCAGAACCGAAAGCGCCATTGCCGATACGATGGTGATAGAAAACTGGCGGTAAATCGCCCCCGTTGAGCCGCCGAAAAAGGCCATCGGGATAAATACGGCGGACAGGACCATCGCGATACCGACCAGCGCGCCCTGGATCTGCGACATCGATTTTTCAGTCGCCTCTTTAGGCGGTAACTTGTCTTCCATCATGACGCGTTCAACGTTTTCCACCACCACGATCGCATCATCCACCAGCAGGCCGATGGCCAGCACCATGCCGAACATCGTCAGGGTGTTTATCGAATAGCCGAATGCCGCCAGCACCGCAAACGTCCCCAGCAACACCACGGGCACCGCGATGGTAGGAATGAGAGTGGCGCGGATATTCTGCAAAAACAGGTACATGACAAGAAAGACCAGCACGATCGCTTCGAACAGCGTTTTTACCACTTCATGAATGGAGATCTTCACAAACGGCGTGGTGTCGTAAGGGTAAACCACCTTCATGCCCTGCGGGAAGAAAGGCTCCAGTTCGGCAAGTTTGGCTTTGATCGCGGTGGCAGTATCAAGCGCGTTTGCTCCGGTCGCCAGCTTGATTCCCAGACCGGATGCCGGTTTTCCGTTAATGCGCGCCACGACGTTATAGTTTTCCCCGCCAAGCTCAATGCGGGCGACATCTTTCAGCCGCACAACGGAGCCGTCGCTGTTGACACGCAGCGTCACTTTGGCGAATTCGTCAGGATCTTTCAGACGCGTCTGCGCGATGATTGAGGCGTTCAGCTGCTGCCCTGGCAATGCCGGTGTCCCACCGAGCTGGCCCGCGGCGATCTGATCGTTCTGCACCTTTAACTGATTGATGACATCGACCGGGGTAAGCTGGTATTTATTCAGCAGGTTGGCATCCAGCCAGATACGCATTGCGTACTGGGCGCCAAACAGCTGAACGTCCCCCACGCCGTTCAGACGGCTGATGGAGTCTTTCACGTTCGACGCGACATAGTCGGAGATATCGTCCTGGGTGGTCTGCGGATTATCTGAGACGAACCCCGCCACCATCAGAAAGCTGCTGCTCGATTTCTCTACGCTGATGCCCTGTTGCTGCACTTCCTGCGGCAGCAGCGGCGTCGCCAGCTGCAGCTTGTTTTGCACCTGAACCTGCGCGATATCCGGGTCGGTGCCGGACTGGAAGGTTAAGGTGATAGTCACGCTGCCCGCCGAGTCGCTGGTGGAGGACATATACATCAGGTTATCGATACCGTTCATGTTCTGTTCGATAACCTGGGTAACGGTATCCTGCACCGTTTGCGCATCTGCGCCGGGGTAGGTGGCAGAGACGGATACCGCCGGCGGGGCGATAGTCGGATACTGTGCGACAGGGAGTTGCAGAATCGCCAGAGCGCCCGCCAGCATCAGAATGATGGCCAGCACCCAGGCAAAGATCGGTCGTTGAATAAAAAAGTTTGCCATGTCCGGTTACCTTATTGCGCCGCTTTCGCCGGGGAAGTATCGGTATCTGCGGTGGCGTTAACCTTCACGCCCGGGCGCGCTTTTTGTAAACCGCTGACAATGACCTTATCGCCGGGCTTCAGCCCCTGCGCGATCAGCCACTGGTCGCCAATAGCCTGGGAAGCGGTAACGGGCCGTGATTCCACCAGGCTCTTGTCGTTGACGACCAGTACGGTGGCATCGCCGCGCGGCGTGCGCGTCACCCCCTGCTGAGGCACCAGAATCGCGTCTGGTTGCACTCCTTCGTCAATTCGCGCGCGTACGAACATACCCGGCAGCAGCATGTGCTGTGGATTAGGGAAGACCGCCCGTAAGGTAATTGAGCCAGTGCTTTCATCTACCGTGACGTCAGAGAACTGCAATGTTCCTTTCAGCGGATAGCGCTGACCGTTTTCCATGACCAGCTCAACGCTGCTGCCGGCGCTGTCCTTATGCAGACTGCCTTGCTCGACGGATTGCTTAAGGCGCATAAAATCGCTGCTCGATTGCGTCACATCGACATAGATGGGGTCGAGCTGCTGTACGGTTGCCAGTTCGGTCGCCTGGCCGTTGGTGACCAGCGCGCCCTCGGTTACGTTCGATTTACCGATACGGCCGCTTATTGGTGAAGTAACTTTGGTGTAAGCGAGATTGATGCGCGCGCTTTCTACTGCGGCTTTCGCGGCTATAACGGCGGCGTCAGCCTGGCGGGCGTCGGCAATCGCCTGATCGTATTCCTGCTGGCTGATGTATTTCGTGCCCACCAGCGGAACATAGCGTTTCACCGTCAAATGGGCGATAGCGGCGGCGGCCTCACTTTTTGCCAGTTCGCCTTTCGCGCTGTCGTAATCGGCCTGATAGGTGGCTGGATCGATCTGATAGAGCGACTGCCCGGCTTCGACATCGCTGCCTTCGGTGAAATTACGCTTGAGAACGATGCCGCTGACCTGCGGACGTACTTCTGCAATACGCCAGGCGGAGGTCCGCCCCGGTAATTCGGTTGTTACGGCTAATGGCGCGGTTTTGACCACATGAACGGTCACATGCGGCTCGGTCGCATGAGCCTGTTGCTCTCCCTGATCGTTACAACCGGCAAGTAACGCAGCAGAAATTATGATGAATGAGGGCAGGAGTGAAAACCCGGCATGTTTCGTCATGACTGTTCCTTAAAAACCAATAGCTCGTTATTTACCGGAAATGGTAAGGCGGTAACGTGCGCAAAGAAATAACAGTTGGCTATCCTACAAATTATTGCTCCGGGATGTAAGTAATACTTATTTTATCGCTTGCGCAACGGCACATAAAAGCAAAAAAAGGCATTGATCCTGTTGTCTTACTTCGTGCGGTTTCGTTATCCTTTGACGTTAATTTATATAATTTGAAATGCTCATATAAAATATCAATATTTATAGTTTAAATATTCTTAATCTTTATAGGTCTGCATCTTTTATACGTGGCATGACCTTTTTCGCCTCATGCAAAAAATGATGAGGTGTTATAGTCGCGTTTTCCGACATTACCTGGTCGGCAGAAAATAGATTAATTCCGTTCCCGAAGTGATAACTCATGGCAAAGAAAACCAGGGCCGAAGCCCTCAAAACGCGGCAGCATTTGATTGAGACGGCGATCGTTCAGTTTGCGACGCGGGGGGTAGGCAACACCACGCTCAATGATATTGCCGATGCGGCCCAGGTCACGCGCGGCGCCATCTACTGGCACTTTCACAACAAGACGCAGCTCTTTAATGAGGTCTGGTTGCAACAGCCGCCGCTGCGCGATCTTATTCAGGAAAGGCTCTCCACGTCGCCAGCCGCTAATCCATTACAACGGCTGCGTGAGAAATTCATTGCCGCATTGCAATACATCGCGGAAATTCCCCGTCAGCAGGCGCTGCTGCAAATTTTATATCATAAATGTGAATTTCAGGATGACATGATATCTGAGCGTGAAATACGTGAAAAAATAGGCTTTCATCAGCAGGCGTTGCGCGAGTCATTACAGGAAAGTATGGCGGCAGGTCTGATTGCGAAGACCGTGGATCTTGATATGGCTGTTATCATTATCTGTGGCAGCTTTAGCGGTATTGTTAAAAACTGGCTAATGAATCCCGCCAGTTATAATCTTTATCAGCAGGCGCCCGCGCTGGTCGATAATGTATTAACAATGCTAAGTCCGGTGGGGAATCTGCATCAATTAATAAAAACAGAGAATGCGATTGGGGAAATATAATTATTTCCCCAATTAAGATACTGCACTATTTCAGATCGGCACAGTTGACCAGCCTGAGAGGGTTTACCGAGTCCATATTGCGGCACTTATCCGATTCCGTGGTGATCGTCTCGAGCCACTGAAACAGCAGGGCATCAAAGAGGAAAACGGTGACCGCAAACACCACCAGCCACCAATACTTACGAATCATTGCCTAATCCTGTGTATTCATGCCAAAGCGTGATGAAAATATACATGAAAAATGCCCCCGTAAAAGCGCCCTTACAATGCTTTTACTTTGCCGTTATTCCCGTTTCCGGACGGCTTTTTTTCGACAGATTTCGGGTCTTTCTCTTTTTCACTTTGGCAAGTTCATCCGTTGTGAAATGGGAGCTGACGCGCATCCTTCGCAGACCCATCTTCACATATTCCGTGTTGATCTCTATCCCGATGAACTTACGTCCTGCCGCTACCGCCACGGCACCCGTGGTAAAGCTGCCGGCAAAGGGATCAAGTACCGTATCGCCCGGATTGGATGAGGCCAGAACGATCCGCTGCAGCAGCGCCATCGGCTTTTGCGTCGGGTGGTTCTCATATTCATCCATCAAATAACGCACGCGAGGAAACTCCCAGACGTTGCCCGGTACTTTTTGCGTGTTGTAAGGCTGGGGAGGGTTTTTGCGATAATCTATCAGCGCTCTTTTGGCGCCGGTTTTCGTCTCGACCAGAATCGATTCACGATTAAAGGTGTAATGTTTAGCGTCTTTTACCATCATCAGGATGGGTTCATACATCGAGCCAAAGAATTTCTTCGCCTGGACGCCTGAACTGTCGTAGGACCAGACAATCCGGCTTTTAATGGTAAACAGCCCCCGACATTTAAGGTCGATGTGCGGCATGTTTTCGGTGCTGTTCATAATGTACATGGTGCCCTGTTTTTTCAGGACCCGGTGGCACTCATCAATACAGGCGAACAGCCACGTCAGGAAGACATTTTCGTCCCAGGACTCGATCATCCCGTCAAAATCTTTTCCGATGTTGTAGGGGGGATCGGCGAAGATCAGATCGACGCTTTCGGCAGGCAACTTTTTCAGTTCATTCAGCGCATCTCCGAGGATTATCGACCTCGACGCATCGCCAAAGTACTGCGTTTCAAATCCCGTTTCCATGCTAACTCCACATGAAATGCGTATAAAAAAGGCGCTTCCCCATGCCGAGTAGCGCCTTTTTAAACAAGCAGTAAGCTAATCGGAATTAGTTCATGCCGTATTTTTTCAGTTTTTTACGCAGCGTACCACGGTTGATGCCCATCATCAGGGCAGCACGGGTCTGGTTACCACGGGTGTATTGCATCACCATGTCCAACAGGGGCTGTTCAACTTCAGCCAGTACCAGCTCATACAGGTCATTAACGTCCTGACCGTTCAGTTGAGCAAAATAGTTCTTCAGTGCCTGTTTAACCGAGTCACGCAGGGGTTTTTGAGTTACCTGATCCTGAGAGTTAACGGTAGAAACGGTCAGTACGTCAGAATTTACGCGTTGTTCGAACATAGTTCTGTCAGCTCTTTATTTCATTACGCAAAATTTTCGAAGTATGCCTCCAACGCCTCCAGCTGTTCGCTGGCATCCTCAATGGCGTTGAATGTGCGCCGAAACTGGTCATTTGGAGCGTGCTCCTGGAGATACCAGGAGACGTGTTTACGCGCAATTCGGTACCCTTTTGCGTGGCCATAAAAGTCATGCAATTCCCGAACATGTGCGCAAAGCAAGCGCTTAACCTCTGCCAAAGGCAGCGGGGGCAGCAACTCCCCAGTGTCCAGATAATGCTGGATTTCCCGAAAGATCCAGGGTCTTCCCTGAGCTGCGCGGCCTATCATCAGGGCATCAGCCCCCGTATAGTCAAGCACAGCTCTGGCTTTAAGCGGGTCAGTAATGTCGCCATTCGCGATAACCGGAATGGAAACTTTCTGCTTAACTGCCCGAATGCTGTCGTATTCAGCATCTCCATTGAACAAACAGGCGCGGGTGCGTCCATGAATGGTCAGAGCCTGAATGCCACAGTCTTCGGCCAGTTGGGCAATCTCTACGCAGTTACGGTGTTCCGGAGCCCAGCCGGTGCGAATCTTCAGGGTGACAGGAACGTCCACTGCATTGACGACCTCGGTTAGTATCGACTTCACTAGATCCGGGTACTGCAAGAGGGCTGAACCTGCGAGCTTGCGATTCACTTTTTTAGCCGGACACCCCATATTGATATCAATAATCTGGGCGCCGCTTTCCACGTTAATACGTGCGGCATCGGCCATTTCAACAGGGTCGCTACCGGCAATTTGCACCGTGCGAACGCCTGGTTCGTCAACGTGCACCATCCGTAAACGAGACTTGTCGCTTTCCCAAACCTGCGGGTTAGAAGACATCATCTCGGATACGGTCAAACCTGCTCCCATCTCATAGCACAGCGTCCGGAATGGTCTGTCAGTGATGCCAGCCATGGGCGCTGCGATCAGGCGATTTCTGAGCTGGTATTGTCCGATGCGCATGAGTTAAGAAATGACCATACTGTGACTGCAAGGCGGCGTATATTACGCATTTTTTGCACGAGATGAAAGGCCAAACTTTAACCAATCCACTGAGGTGGATCAAAGAATCGCCGTTAAAGCCCACCCCTTTGAATAATTAGCTATATAAATCATCCTGTTACAAAAATATGTCGAATTTACGTACGCCTATAAATTTGCGTAACTTCTCATTTTTTCTTCGCTGTGGCCGTCGCTGTCAGGATAATCTGCTGAATTAATCAGCAGAACAGAGGGACATTGTGTGATTGCGATCCCATTTCAAAAGATGAGCGCGCCGAAGCGCCGTTACGCAAACGCGATACGCTTGTGAGGCGGCTGTCCGAAGGGACGGGAGTGTGCGGCAGCTGTAGATATGGCCTGCGAACAGGCCATAAAAAGAGGTTACTGTTTACGGCCGGTAATGCGGCACCACTCCTCTTTTTCGACTACCGGGTCGAGAGTGAAGAGAGCGGCATAAGCTTCGCACACGCTTTCCGCCTGGCTGGCAAGTATGCCGGAAAGGCCCAGCAGGCCGCCTGAAACGGGCAGTACGCTGATTAAAGGCGCCAGCTCGCGTAATGGACCAGCAAGAATATTGGCGACCACCACATCCGCTTTCATCTCCTCTGGCTGATCCTGCGGCAGATAAAGCTCCAGACGCTCAGAAACGCCATTGCGCTTAGCGTTGTCGCGGCTGGCCTGAATCGCCTGCGGGTCGATATCTATCCCGATGGCTTTCGCCGCGCCCAGCTTCAGCGCCGCAATGGCCAGGATACCGGAGCCGCAGCCGAAATCGATGACGGTTTTACCGGTCAAATCGAGGCTATCCAGCCACTCCAGGCACAGTGAGGTAGTCGGATGGGTGCCAGTACCGAACGCCAGACCCGGGTCGAGCATCACGTTGACGGCATTTTCGTCCGGCACGTCACGCCAGCTCGGACAGATCCATAAACGTTCGCCAAAGCGCATTGGGTGGAAGTTATCCATCCACTCGCGCTCCCAGTCTTTATCTTCCAGCTGTTCGATTTTGTGGGCAAAACCGGCGCCGAGCAGCGGATGCTGTTCCAGAATCGCGACCGCCGCTTTCATATCCGTTTCGGCATCGAACAGACCAATCACGTCGGTGTCGCCCCACAGACGGGTTTCGCCCGGCAATGGCTCAAAAACCGGGGTATCGTGGGTGTCCTGGAAGGTGATGGAAACGGCGCCCGCTTCCATCAGCGCATCGCTCAGTTCTTCCGCGTTCGCACCGGTGGTATTCAGTTTCAGTTGGATCCATGGCATGGCAAAACTCTTTATTTATCAGTAGACAATTCGGTGACCTGCGGAGCGGGAGAGCCAAAACGGTTCCCGACCAGAAAGGCCAGCAGGCTTAGCAGTAACGAGGGCACTATCGGATGGAAGCCCAGGTACTGAATATTCAGGGTGGCGAGAATGGCGTACAGGCCCCCGCCGACGATCATTGCGCTCAGCGCTCCGGCAGCATTGGCCCGCTCCCAGTAAAGACCCAGCACCAGCGGCCACAGGAATACCGCTTCTAGGCCGCCGAAGGCCAGCAGGTTCAGCCAGATGATCATCTCTGGCGGCTTCCACGCGGCCAGCAATAACAGCGCGCCGAGGATCAGAGTGATGGTGGCGGACATCCGCTTCAGGCGCGTCTCATTTTGCGTCTGTTCGGGACGAACATTGAGATAGAGATCTTTAATGATCGTAGCGGAACTTTGCAGCAGTTGGGCATTGATCGTCGACATAATCGCCGCCATCGGCGCGGCAAGGAAGATCCCGGCGGCAAACGGCGGCAGCACTTTCACCATCAGCGTTGGGATAACCAGATCCGGCACCTTCAGATCGGGGATCACCGCGCGCCCCAGCGCGCCCGCAAGATGCATGCCGAACATCAGGATCGCCACGACAATGGTGCCGATAATCATCCCCCGGTGTACCGCTTTGCTGTCTTTATAGGAAATACAGCGCACGGCGGTATGCGGCAGACCAATAACGCCGAAGCAGACCAGCACCCAGAAAGAGGTCATGAACGCCGGCGACAGAATGTCATCCGCCCCCTGCGGCGAAATCAGCTTCGGATCGATCGCTTCTAACGTCCTGACGGCATGGCTCAGCCCGCCAGCAGCGTGAACGATGCCGACCAGCAGGACAATCGTGCCGATAAGCATCACCAGCCCCTGCAAGGTGTCGTTGAGCACGCTGGCGCGAAAGCCGCCAAAAGCGGTGTAGAGCGCGATGCTGACGCCGAAAATCAGCAGGCCGGTTTCATAGGGAATACCCGCCGCGGTTTCCAGCAGGCGCGCCCCGCCGATGAACTGGACGGTCATGGCGCCAACGAAGGCGACCAGCAGACTGAGGCTGGCCAGCCACACCAGCAGGCGACTCTGGTAGCGGGCAAACAGCATGTCGTTGAGGGTGACCGCATTATAACGACGCGCCAGAATGGCGAATTTCTTGCCGAGGATCCCCAGCGAGAGCCAGACGGCGGGCAGCTGGATCATCGCCAGCAGCACCCAGCCCAGCCCATATTTATAGGCGGCGCCTGGTCCGCCAATAAAGGAGCTGGCGCTGATGTAGGTGGCCGTCAGCGTCATCGCCAGTACGATCCCGCCCATCGAGCGGCTGCCGAGGAAATATTCATTCAGGAAGGTACCGGCCTGCCGTTTACGCATCGCGTAAACCGAAAGGGCAAACACCACCACCAGATAGGCGACAAGCGGCAGAATGACTTCAGGCTGCATCATCATCCTCCAGCGGAATATCGCGGTAGATAAATTTCACCATCGCCCAGCACAGCAAAATGAAGATCAGCGGCGTCAGCAGGCAGGCCATTTCAAACCAGCGCGGTAACCCGGTAATGCCCGGTGTAACGCCTGGTAAGTAAGCAGTTACTAACCACGCAGCGAGATAAAGAAGGGTCAGCCACAGCGCCCAGCGCGCTTCTTTGTGGGCCTGAACAAAACGATTGTCCATTTTTTGTCCCTTTTGGAGAAAGAAAGCGGGGATTGTACCTTATGGTGTACGACGGAGGGGAAAAAAACAAAAGGCCGGATTTCCGGCCTTTTTGGCATTATCGGCTGGCGGCGAGCGCCAGATCCGATCTGCAAGCGTCAGACGGCAGGATTATTTTTCCTGCAACCCGAGCTTTTTCTCCAGATAGTGGATATTGGTGCCGCCATGCTGGAAATGCTCGTCGTTCATGATGCGGATCTGCAGATCAACGTTGGTTTTAATACCGTCGATGATCAGCTCCTGCAGGGCGTTCTTCATGCGGGCAATCGCCACATCACGGTTTTCGCCGTAGCAGATAAGTTTACCGATCATGGAGTCATAGTACGGCGGTACGGTGTAACCGGCGTAGATATGAGATTCCCAGCGCACGCCAAAGCCGCCCGGCGCGTGGAAACGCGTAATTTTACCCGGGCTTGGCAGGAAGGTGTTCGGGTCTTCGGCGTTGATACGGCATTCAACCGCATGGCCGCGAACCACCACTTCGTCCTGCTTAATGGACAGCGGTTGGCCTGCCGCGATACGCAGCTGTTCTTTGATCAGGTCGACGCCGGTGATCATTTCGGTAACCGGGTGTTCAACCTGAATACGGGTGTTCATTTCAATGAAATAGAACTCGCCGTTTTCGAACAGGAACTCGAAGGTGCCCGCGCCGCGGTAGCCGATATCGACACACGCTTTCGCACAGCGCTCGCCGATGTAGCGACGCAGTTCCGGCGTAATGCCCGGCGCTGGCGCTTCTTCGACGACTTTCTGGTGACGACGCTGCATTGAGCAGTCACGTTCGGCCAGATAAATGGCGTTACCCTGACCGTCCGCCAGCACCTGAATTTCGATGTGGCGCGGGTTTTCAAGGTATTTCTCCATATAAACCATATCATTACTGAACGCGGCTTTCGCTTCCGCTTTGGTCATGGAGATAGACTGCGCCAGCTCGGCGTCGCTGCGCACAACGCGCATACCGCGTCCGCCGCCGCCGCCGGAGGCTTTGATGATCACCGGGTAGCCGATGCGTTTCGCATGGGCGCGGTTAGCGTCCATGTCGTCGGTCAGCGGGCCGTCAGAGCCAGGGACGGTCGGTACGCCCGCTTTCTTCATGGCGGTAATGGCCGACACTTTGTCGCCCATCAGGCGAATAGTGTCAGCTTTCGGGCCGATGAAGATAAAGCCGGAACGTTCAACCTGCTCGGCAAAGTTGGCGTTCTCAGAGAGGAAGCCGTAACCCGGGTGAATCGCCACCGCGCCGGTGATTTCAGCGGCGCTGATGATAGCCGGGATGTTCAGATAGCTTTTTACGGACGGCGCCGGGCCGATACAGACCGTCTCATCCGCCAGCAATACGTGTTTTAAATCGCGATCCGCGCTTGAGTGCACGGCGACAGTCTTGATACCCAGTTCTTTACAGGCACGAAGAATTCGTAGTGCGATCTCGCCGCGGTTGGCGATAACAATTTTATCCAGCATGTTCGCCTCGTTACTCGATGACGACCAGCGGCTCGTCAAATTCTACCGGTTGACCACTTTCGACCAGAATTGCTTTCACGGTACCTGATTTGTCCGCTTCGATCTGGTTCATCATTTTCATGGCTTCAACGATGCACAGGGTATCGCCTACGTTGACTTTCTGACCCACTTCGATGAATGCTTTCGCGTCCGGGCTCGGGGTGCGGTAGAAAGTACCAACCATTGGGGAACGTACGATGTGACCACTGATTTCTGCGGCTGCTGCAGGGGCGGCTTCTGCTGCTGGCGCGACGGCCGCGGAGAGCGCAGGCTGCTGCACTGGCGCAGCGTAAGCTTGCTGCATTACCGGGAAGCTAGCGGCTGGGGCTGCACGACTGATGCGTACAGACTCTTCGCCTTCAGAGATTTCCAGTTCGGAGATGCCTGATTCTTCAACCAGCTCGATCAGTTTTTTAATCTTACGAATATCCATGAGTGGGTTCCGTACTCTTTGTTTAGTGTGATTGTGACAGAGGGGTTACCGCTGTCTGTAAAGCGTGTATTCCGACGGCAACAGCGCGTTTGCCCGTCAGGACGCCGGTATACTTTGCCTCAAAGATGATGATGTTGAGACTTATCGGTTAACATGCTGCGATTTGCGGCAATCCTCCGGCAAAAAACAAAATATACCTTCAAAGCGCAATTGTCACCCTTTCAGCGTCCTAAAACGCCGTTCGGGCAGGCCAGGGTCGCACATTATAACGATTTCGTTGCAATTGGCAGCTAAATACTGGTCTTATCAGGGAAGATAATCAACAGCTAACAGACAAATAACATCTGAATCTCTGCATTTTGCAGGCGACTGCACGGTTCGCGGAATCAGCGCCACCACTGGCGAAACTTCCTGTAACGGCAGGCTAAAAGCGCCAGCGCCAGCAGCGCGTAAATGATGGGTTGCGGCGACAATATTTTTACCGACCACAGGTAATGGACGGGCGCGAGGATCGCCGCAAGATAGACGAAATTATGCAGTTGTTGCCAGCGTTTACCCAGTTTGCGCTGCGCCGCCTGGGTGGAGGTCAGGGTCAGCGCCAGCAGGATAGACCAACTGATGATGGCAGGCGTCAGATACGGGCGAGTGAACAGTTCCCGTCCCAGTAAACTGAGGTGATCGATGCCCAGTTCCAGCAGCGCATAGCTGGTTAAATGCAGCGTCGCCCAGGCGAAACACCATAACCCCAACAGGCGGCGGACGCGTATCAGTAATGGCTGTTTAGCGTAACGCGCCAGCGGCGTGACCAGTAAGGTCGCCAGCAAAAATTTCAGCGCAGTCCTGCCGGTAAAGTGCTGAATATCTTTTACCGGGTCGGCGCTGAGGCCGCCGGTGTTAATCGCCCAACACATCCAGAGGAACGGCAGGATCCCCGCCAGATGCAGAACCACTTTCAGCCAGGTAATCTGTTTTGCCGTCAGTCGCACTTAAAAATTCTCCCGCAGATTCAGGCCGCGATATAAAGACGCCACTTCTTCGCCATAGCCGTTGAACAGCAGCGTGGGCTGGCGCTGAACGTCAAGAATACCGCCCGCGCCGATAACGCGCTCTGTCGCCTGCGACCAGCGCGGGTGATCCACGTGCGGATTCACATTGGCATAAAAGCCGTATTCATCCGGCGCGGAAAGGTTCCATGTGGTCGGCGGTCGTTCGCGGGTGAGCCTGATGCTGACGATCGATTTTATGCCTTTAAAGCCATACTTCCACGGCACCGTCAGCCGGATGGGCGCGCCGTTTTGCGGCGGCAGCGCTTTGCCGTATACGCCGACGGTCAGCAGCGTGAGCGGATGCATCGCTTCGTCAAGACGCAGCCCCTCAACGTAAGGGTATTTTAACCCGCCGCCAATGAAGCGATCTTTTTGTCCCGGCATCTCCTCCGGCGCGTAAAGCGTCTCAAATGCCACATAGCGGGCGTTGCTGGTGGGCTCAACCAGCGCGAGCAGCTTATGCAGAGGAAAGCCGATCCACGGTACTACCATCGACCAGGCCTCAACGCAGCGCATCCCGTAAATGCGCTCTTCTAAAGGAAAACGGGTGGTTAAGGCATCGTGATCCAGGGTCAGGGGCTTTGCCACTTCGCCGCTGATTTTTAAGGTCCAGGGATCGGTCTTCATGCTGCCCGCATTGGCCGCCGGATCGGCTTTATCCAGCCCGAACTCATAAAAGTTGTTGTAGCCGGTGACCTTATCTTCCGGCGTTAAGGGCAGACTGTTTTGCCACGCCTGAGGTTTAGTGAAATCGAGCGGCTTTCCGGCAGGCGCGGGTGGACGATCGTTGCCTTTGAACCAGCTCAGCAAATCGGCGTGGGCCGCCGTAGGCAACGACAGGGCAGCAGCGCTGACGCCCAGCGCTTTCAGCACCTGGCGACGACGCATAAAAAAAGCCGATTCGGCAGTGACATCGGCTTCTGTAAGTGGACGTAATTTCTTCATAACAGACTCCCGGCGTACGCATTACGCGTAGTTACTATGGCAGGAAGGCTGTCAACGCGCTGAGAAATTTCGTTATTTAAATGTAAATTTCTGCTGCGCGGCGGCTTACTTTATTTTTACCAGCGTACGACCCTGCGCCTGGTTATTCATGATCGCATCGGCGAGCTTCGGCGCATCGGCCAGAGGAATCTCCGTGGTGGCCTGCTGGTAGAAAGACTCGGGCAGATCGCGAACCAGACGTTCCCAGGCCTGGGCGCGACGCGCCGCGGGCGTCATTACTGAATCCACCCCCTGCAGACGCACATTGCGCAGGATAAATGGCATAACCGTCGTCGGCAGCGCGAAGCCGCCCGCCAAGCCACAGGCGGCAACGCAGCCGCCGTAATTCATCTGCGCCAGCACTTTCGCCAGCACCTTATCGCCCACGGTATCAATGGCGCCTGCCCACAGCTGTTTTTCCAGCGGACGGGATTCGGCGAACTCATCGCGTCCCAGAATACGGTTTGCGCCAAGCTGTTGCAGATACGCATGGGTGCTTTCACGGCCCGAGACGGCGACAACCTGATAGCCCAGTTTATGCAGCAGAGCGACCGCCGTGCTGCCTACGCCGCCGCTGGCGCCGGTCACGACGATTTCGCCATCTTCAGGGCGGATACCGGCATCTTCCAGCGCCATGACGCACAGCATTGCGGTGAAGCCCGCGGTGCCGATCACCATCGCTTTACGGCTGTCCAGCCCTTTCGGCAGCGCCACCAGCCAGTCCGCTTTTACCCGCGCCTGTTCCGCCAGACCGCCCCAGTGGTTTTCGCCAACGCCCCAGCCGGTGAGCAACACTTCCTGCCCCGCATGAAAACGAGGGTCCTCGCTTGCCCGCACGGTGCCGGCGAAATCGATTCCCGGCACCATCGGAAACTGACGAATGATTTTTCCTTTGCCGGTAATCGCGAGCGCATCTTTGTAGTTCAGACTGGACCAGTGGATATCCACCGTGACGTCGCCTTCCGGCAGCCGACTTTCTTCGATCGTCTTCACGGATGCGAGGGTTTTACCGTCCTGCTGTTCCAAAATCAAAGCCTGCATAACCTGTCCTCAATATTGCGTAGTGGATTGGAAAATGATTCATCAAGACTATACTCGCTAATTGAAACGTGATGCCGATTCAACGCAATAAATTGCCAGAAACAGCTGATTTGGTAGTATGCACTCACTCTTTGCGAAACCAGGCGGATTTTGCGTTCGGTTATGCATTTTCGTGTCACATTTTAACTGTCGGAGTTAACACAAGGATGCGATTAACGACGAAATTCTCAGCTTTTGTAACGCTACTGACCGGGTTAACCATCTTCGTGACCCTTATCGGTTGCTCGCTGAGTTTTTACAACGCTATTCAGTACAAAATGAGCCATCGCGTGCAGGCGGTGGCGACCGCCATCGATACGCATCTTGTTTCGCGCGATTTCCACCGCCTGGCGGTACAAATTAACGAGCTGATGATGTCTGCGGATATCGTGCGTCTCGATCTGCGCCAGGGCAGCAAGTCAATCTATACCCAGACGCGCAACGGCAGCTACCGCCCGATGGGCGCAAGCGATATGTACCGCGAGCTGTCGGTTCCTCTGATGAAGCAGCCGGGAATGACGATGCGCCTGGTTTACCAGGATCCGATGGGCCACTATTTTCATTCGACTATGACCACCGCGCCGCTCACGGTGGCGATCGGCTTCATTATTATTATGCTGTTTCTGGCGGTGCGCTGGCTCCAGCGACAGCTTGCCGGGCAGGAACTGCTGGAGATGCGTTCGACGCGCATACTGAACGGCGAACGCGGGTCGGGCGTGCGGGGAACCGTCTACGAATGGCCGGCGCGCACCAGCAGCGCGCTGGACATGCTGCTCTCTGAAATCCAGAATGCGCAGGAGCAGCGTAGCCGACTCGACACGCTGATTCGTTCTTACGCGGCCCAGGACACCAAAACCGGCCTGAACAACCGGCTCTTTTTTGACAACCAACTGGCGACGCTGCTCGACGATCAGGAAAAGGTCGGCGCGCACGGCGTGGTGATGATGATTCGCCTGCCGGACTTTAACCTGCTGCGCGACAGCTGGGGACGTAACCTCGCCGAAGAAGAACTTTTCAGCCTTATTAATCTGCTCTCCACCTTTATTATGCGTTTCCCGGGCGCGCTGCTGGCGCGTTACCACCGCAGCGATTTTGCCGTTCTGTTGCCGCATCGCACGCTGAAAGAGGCGGAAAGCGTTGCCGGACAGCTGTTAAAAGCGGTGGACGCGCTGCCGTCCAATAAGATGCTCGACCGCGATGATATGTTTCATATCGGCATATGCGCCTGGCGTAGCGGACAGTCGACCGAGCAGGTGATGGAACATGCGGAAGCGGCCACCCGTAACGCCGTATTGCAGGGGGGCAACAGCTGGGCGGTGTACGATGACACGCTGCCGGAAAAAGGGCGCGGCAACGTGCGCTGGCGCACCCTGATTGAACAGATGCTTCGCCGCGGCGGGCCGCGCATTTACCAGAAGCCTGCCGTCACCCGGGAAGGGCGCGTTCACCACCGCGAGCTGATGTGCCGTATCTTTGACGGCAATGAGGAGGTCAGCTCGGCGGAATATATGCCGATGGTATTGCAGTTCGGCCTGTCGGAAGAGTATGACCGCCAGCAGATCGGCCGCGTTATCCCACTGTTAGGCTACTGGCCGGAAGAGAATCTGGCCATTCAGGTGACGGTTGAGTCCCTGATTCGTCCCCGTTTCCAGCGCTGGCTGCGCGATACCTTGATGCAGTGTGAAAAATCGCAACGTAAACGCATAATTATTGAACTTGCAGAGGCGGATGTGGGTCAACACATCAGCCGGCTACAGCCTGTTATTCGTCTGGTCAATGCGCTGGGCGTTCGGGTGGCGGTAACGCAGGCCGGTTTAACGCTGGTGAGCACCAGCTGGATTAAAGAACTCAATGTAGAATTGCTTAAGCTTCATCCGGGGCTGGTGAGGAACATTGAGAAGCGAACGGAGAACCAGCTGCTGGTGCAAAGCCTGGTGGAAGCGTGCTCGGGCACGCATACCCAGGTGTACGCGACGGGGGTCCGATCGCGTGGCGAGTGGCAGACGCTGACAGCGCGCGGCGTCTCTGGCGGGCAGGGAGATTTCTTTGCTTCCTCGCAGCCGCTGGATACTAACGTGAAAAAATATTCTCAAAGATACTCGGTTTGACCTGCCGTTTGTTCAGTTTTCACGTAGAATAACGCGCGCTGTGCCTTCATGGGGGTGTGCTTGTCTGCTCGCCATTGTATCGCAGCACATATGCAGGTGAATGACCTTAAACAGGTTGCAAATTAATGGGGCGAGGATAGCTGCTGAAGAGTCCTGAGGGAATCAGGTAAAGATTTGTAACAGAGGAAACGAACTGCACTAATTTTCACCGTAGCAGATGATTTTTGCGCCTTGTCGCTGCTGCGTGTGGTTGGTAAAGTAAGCGGATTTTGTTTTCCGCCCCAGCTTTCAGGATTATCCCTTAGTATGTTGAAAAAATTTCGTGGCATGTTTTCCAATGACTTGTCCATTGACCTGGGTACCGCGAATACCCTCATTTACGTAAAAGGACAAGGCATCGTATTGAATGAGCCTTCCGTGGTGGCCATTCGTCAGGATCGTGCCGGTTCACCGAAAAGCGTGGCTGCAGTAGGTCATGATGCGAAGCAGATGCTGGGCCGTACGCCGGGCAACATTGCTGCGATTCGCCCAATGAAAGACGGCGTCATCGCCGACTTCTTCGTGACTGAAAAAATGCTCCAGCACTTTATCAAGCAGGTGCACAGCAACAGCTTTATGCGCCCAAGTCCGCGCGTGCTGGTGTGTGTACCGGTTGGCGCAACGCAGGTTGAGCGCCGCGCGATTCGTGAATCCGCTCAGGGCGCAGGCGCCCGTGAAGTGTTCCTGATTGAAGAACCGATGGCTGCCGCTATCGGCGCCGGTCTGCCGGTTTCTGAAGCGACTGGTTCGATGGTGGTCGATATCGGCGGCGGTACGACGGAAGTGGCCGTTATCTCCCTGAACGGCGTGGTCTACTCCTCTTCTGTCCGCATCGGCGGCGACCGCTTCGACGAAGCGATCATCAACTACGTGCGCCGCAACTACGGATCGCTTATCGGTGAAGCGACCGCGGAGCGCATTAAGCATGAAATTGGTTCAGCCTATCCGGGCGACGAAGTGCGCGAAATCGAAGTGCGCGGTCGTAACCTGGCGGAAGGCGTTCCACGCGGCTTTACCCTGAACTCGAACGAAATTCTGGAAGCGTTGCAGGAACCGCTGACCGGTATCGTCAGCGCGGTGATGGTTGCCCTGGAACAGTGCCCGCCGGAGCTGGCGTCTGACATCTCCGAACGCGGTATGGTGCTGACCGGCGGCGGCGCGCTGCTGCGCAACCTTGACCGTCTGTTAATGGAAGAAACCGGTATTCCGGTCGTTGTTGCCGAAGACCCGCTGACCTGTGTGGCGCGTGGCGGCGGTAAGGCGCTGGAGATGATCGACATGCACGGCGGCGACCTGTTCAGCGAAGAGTAATCGGATGCAGGCGGGGGCGCGTCAGGCGGCCCTGCCGGTTCCGATACGAGAATACGCACACTTATGAAGCCAATTTTTAGCCGTGGCCCGTCGCTACAGATTCGCCTTATTCTGGCGGTGCTGGTGGCGCTCGGCGTGATTATCGCCGACAGCCGACTGGGTACGTTCAGCCAGATTCGTACCTACATGGATACCGCTGTCAGCCCTTTCTACTTTATTTCCAATGGTCCCCGTGAACTGCTTGATGGCGTTTCGCAAACGCTGGCGTCGCGCGATCAGCTTGAGCTTGAAAACCGGGCGTTGCGTCAGGAACTGCTGCTGAAAAACAGCGAACTACTGATGCTGGGGCAGTACAAACAGGAGAACGCGCGTCTGCGCGAGCTGCTGGGGTCGCCGCTGCGTCAGGATGAACAAAAGATGGTGACTCAGGTCATCTCGACGGTTAACGATCCTTACAGCGATCAGGTGGTCATCGACAAGGGCAGCGTCAACGGCGTTTACGAAGGCCAGCCGGTGATCAGCGATAAGGGCGTAGTCGGTCAGGTGGTGGCGGTCGCGAAGCTGACCAGCCGCGTGCTGCTGATTTGCGATGCGACGCATGCGCTGCCGATTCAGGTGCTGCGTAACGATATCCGCGTGATTGCCGCCGGTAACGGCTGCACTGACGATCTCCAGCTGGAACACCTGCCTGCGAATACCGATATCCGCGTCGGCGATGTGCTGGTGACTTCGGGGCTGGGCGGACGTTTTCCGGAAGGGTATCCGGTAGCGGTCGTCTCTTCCGTTAAGCTCGACACTCAGCGTGCGTATACGGTGATTCAGGCGCGTCCTACCGCCGGTTTGCAGCGTCTTCGCTATCTGCTGCTGCTGTGGGGCGCCGATCGTAACGGCGCCAATCCGATGACGCCGGAAGATGTCCATCGCGTGGCGAATGAGCGTCTGTTGCAGATGATGCCGCAGGTGCTGCCGTCGCCGGACATGATGGGGCCGCCGGCCCCGGTGCCTGCGCCGGCCACCGGTATCACCACGTCGCCTGCTGCGCCGCAGCCGTCAGCGGCGGGGGCGACGCCGTCTCAACCACGCGCGCCGGGAGGGCAGTAGTGGCAAGCTATCGTAGCCAGGGGCGTTGGGTTATCTGGCTCTCATTTTTCATCGCGCTGTTGCTGCAAATCATGCCCTGGCCGGAGGAGATCATCGTCTTTCGGCCAAACTGGGTGCTGCTTATCTTACTGTACTGGATCCTCGCCCTGCCGCATCGCGTAAATGTGGGCACGGGTTTTATGATGGGTGCCATACTGGATCTGATTAGCGGCTCCACGCTCGGCGTGCGGGCGCTGTCGATGAGCATCATCGCTTATCTGGTCGCGCTGAAATACCAGCTGTTCCGCAATCTGGCCCTCTGGCAACAGGCGCTGGTCGTTATATTGCTTTCGCTGGCGGTGGATATTATTGTTTTCTGGTCCGAGTTTTTAGTGATCAACGTCGCTTTCAGACCTGAAGTGTTCTGGAGTAGTGTCATTAACGGCGTGCTCTGGCCCTGGCTTTTCCTGCTGATGCGTAAAGTCCGCCAGCAGTTTGCGGTGCAATAAAGGTATCTATGACGTCTTTGTACTTAGCTTCCGGCTCACCTCGCCGCCAGGAACTGCTTGGCCAGTTAGGCGTTGCTTTCGAACGTATCGTCACGGGGATCGAAGAAACCCGCGGCGAAGGGGAAAGTGCGCAGCAGTATGTGTCTCGTCTGGCGCGGGAAAAGGCGCAAGCAGGCGTGGCGCAGACCCCGCGCGATTTACCGGTGCTGGGCGCGGATACCATCGTGATCCTCAACGGGGAAGTGTTAGAGAAGCCGCTTGATGCCGGGCACGCCGCAACCATGCTGCGCAAATTGTCCGGGCAGACGCATCAGGTGATGACCGCCGTGGCGCTGGCTGACAGTCAGAATGTACTCGATTGTCTGGTCGTCACCGACGTCACCTTCAGAACGTTGACGGAGGCGGATATCGCTGGCTATATCGCCAGCGGCGAACCCATGGATAAAGCAGGTGCATACGGTATTCAGGGGCTGGGTGGCTGTTTTGTCAGGAAGATAAATGGCAGCTATCACGCCGTGGTCGGCTTACCGCTGGTTGAAACGTATGAGTTGTTGAGCAATTTTAACTCACTGCGTGAGAAAAGGGATAAACATGACGGCTGAATTATTGGTAAACGTAACGCCATCGGAGACCCGCGTGGCGTACATTGATGGCGGGATACTTCAGGAAATTCACATTGAGCGTGAGGCGCGACGCGGGATCGTAGGCAATATCTACAAAGGTCGGGTGAGCCGGGTACTGCCGGGTATGCAGGCGGCTTTTGTAGATATTGGGCTGGATAAAGCCGCATTTCTTCACGCTTCCGACATCATGCCGCACACCGAATGCGTGGCGGGGGACGAGCAAAAGCAGTTCACCGTACGGGATATTTCGGAGCTGGTGCGTCAGGGGCAGGATCTGATGGTGCAGGTGGTGAAAGATCCGCTCGGCACCAAAGGCGCGCGCCTGACAACCGATATTACCTTGCCTTCCCGCTATCTGGTTTTTATGCCCGGCGCATCGCACGTTGGCGTGTCTCAGCGTATCGAAAGCGAAGCCGAGCGCGAGCGGCTGAAAAGGGTGGTGGCGGATTACTGCGACGAGCAGGGCGGGTTTATCATCCGTACCGCGGCGGAAGGCGTGTGTGAAGAGGATCTGGCGTCCGATGCCGCCTACCTCAAGCGCGTGTGGACAAAAGTTATGGAGCGCAAAAAGCGCCCGCAGACGCGCTATCAGATGTACGGCGAGCTGGCGCTGGCGCAGCGCGTGCTGCGTGACTTTGCCGACGCGCAGCTGGACCGCATTCGCGTGGACTCCCGCCTGACCTATGAAGCGCTGCTGGAGTTTACCGCGGAATATATCCCGGAAATGACCAGCAAGCTGGAACATTACAGCGGGCGTCAGCCGATTTTCGATCTCTTTGACGTGGAAAATGAGATCCAGCGGGCGCTGGAGCGCAAGGTTGAGCTGAAATCCGGCGGCTATCTGATTATCGATCAAACCGAAGCGATGACCACCGTCGATATCAATACCGGCGCCTTCGTCGGCCATCGCAATCTTGATGACACCATTTTCAACACCAATATTGAAGCGACCCAGGCGATTGCGCGCCAGCTGCGGCTGCGCAATCTCGGCGGCATCATTATTATCGATTTTATCGACATGAATAATGAGGATCATCGCCGCCGGGTGCTGCACTCTCTTGAGCAGGCGCTGAGTAAAGACCGGGTCAAAACCAGCATTAACGGTTTTTCACAACTGGGGCTGGTGGAGATGACGCGTAAACGCACCCGTGAAAGCGTGGAGCATGTGCTGTGTAACGAGTGTCCTACCTGTCATGGCCGCGGCACGGTGAAAACGGTGGAAACCGTCTGCTATGAGATCATGCGTGAGATTGTACGGGTGCACCATGCCTACGATTCCGACCGCTTCCTGGTCTATGCTTCACCCGCAGTGGCGGAAGCCCTGAAAGGGGAAGAGTCGCACGCGCTGGCGGAAGTGGAAATTTTTGTCGGCAAGCAGGTCAAAGTGCAAATCGAACCGCTCTATAACCAGGAACAGTTCGACGTCGTCATGATGTGATCGTTTACCCAAGCCGGATAAGGCGTTCACGCCGCCATCCGCCCCCCTTTGCTTGCAGTTTGCGAGCCACTTTCAGGCAGACAGGAGAGACGCGTGAGGCGATTGCCGGGGATATTATTGCTGACTGGAGCCGCGCTCGTCGTCATCGTGGCGCTGCTGGTCAGTGGCCTGCGCCTTGCCCTGCCGCACCTCGATAGCTGGCGTCCCGCCATTCTCAGCAAGATTGAAGCCGCCACCGGCCTGCCCGTCGACGCCAGCCAGCTTTCCGCCAGCTGGCAAAATTTCGGTCCGACGCTGGAAGCGCGGGATATTCGCGCGCAGCTGAAAGACGGCGGCGAATTCTCGGTGAAGCGCGTGACCCTGGCGCTGGACGTCTGGCAAAGCCTGTTGCACCTGCGCTGGCAGTTTCGCGATTTGACCTTCTGGCAGTTGAACTTCCGCACCAACACGCCCATTGAGCGCGGTGACGGCGGCGAGGGTCTGGAAACCAGCCGTATCAGCGATCTTTTCCTGCGTCAGTTCGATCACTTCGATCTGCGCGACAGCCAGATCAGTTTTCTGACCCTCTCCGGCCAGCGTGCGGAACTGGCGATCCCCCAGCTTACCTGGCTTAACGGCAGAAACCGCCATCGCGCGGAGGGGCAGGTCAGCCTCTCCAGCCTGACCGGGCAGCACGGCGTGATGCAGGTGCGGATGGATCTGCGTGACGATGACGGTTTGCTGAATAATGGCCGCCTCTGGCTGCAGGCGGACGACATTGACGTCAAGCCATGGCTGGGCCGGTGGATGCAGGATAACGTGGCGCTGGAGAGTGCGCGCTTTAGCCTTGAAGGCTGGATGACCATCAGCAAAGGCGACATTGCCGGCGGCGATGTCTGGCTGAAAAAGGGCGGCGCAAGCTGGAAAGGCGAAAATCATACGCACACTCTCTCCGTCGATAATCTGACGGCGCATGTCAGCCGTGAACAGCCCGGATGGCAGTTCTCTATTCCGGACACCCGCATTACCGTGGATGGGAAGCGCTGGCCGAGCGGCGCGCTACAGCTTGCCTGGATCCCGGAACAGGAAGTGGGCGGGACGGACAATAAACGTAGCGATGAGCTGCGCATTCGCGCCAGCCATCTCGACTTAGCGGGCCTTGAGGGGCTGCGACCGCTGGCGGCGAAGCTTTCTCCCGCGCTGGTTGATGTCTGGCAGGCGACGCAACCGGAAGGAACGCTTGAAGCGCTGGCGCTGGATATACCGCTTGATGCCACCGAAAAGACCCGTTTTCAGGCTTCCTGGCGCGATCTGGCCTGGAAACAGTGGAAGCTGTTGCCGGGGGTAGAGCATTTTTCCGGAACGCTCTCCGGCAGCGTCGAGGACGGCAGGCTGACCGCCGCCATGAAGCAGGCGAAAATGCCTTACGAGACGGTCTTTCGCGCGCCATTGGAAATTGAAGACGGCGTCGCGACGTTAAGCTGGCTGAAGAATGACCACGGTTTTCAGCTGGACGGACGCGATATCGACGTGAAGGCGAAAGCGGTTCATGCCCGCGGCGGTTTCCGCTACCTGCAACCCGCCGGGGATGAACCCTGGCTGGGCATCCTCGCCGGGATCAGCACTGACGATGGCTCCCAGGCCTGGCGCTACTTCCCGGAAAACCTGATGGGGAAAGCGCTGGTGGACTACCTCAGCGGCGCGATTCAGGGCGGCGAAGCGGATAACGCGACGCTGGTTTACGGTGGCAACCCGCACCTGTTCCCGTACAAACATAATGAAGGTCAGTTTGAAGTGCTGGTGCCGCTGCGCAATGCGACATTCGCCTTCCAGCCCGGCTGGCCTGCGCTCACTAACCTGGACATTGAACTGGATTTCCTCAACGACGGTTTATGGATGAAGACCAATGGCGTCGATCTGGGCGGAGTAAAAGCCAGCAATCTGACGGCGGCGATCCCCGACTATTCAAAAGAAAAATTGCTGATCGACGCTGACATTAACGGTCCGGGGAGTGCGGTTGGCCCCTATTTTGACGACACGCCGCTGAAGGAGTCGCTTGGCGCGGCGCTGGAGCAGTTGCAGATCGACGGCGATGTGAATGCTCGCTTACATCTCGATATTCCGCTCGACGGCGAACAGGTCACCGCGAAAGGCGACGTCACGCTTCGCAACAACAGTCTGTTAATCAAACCGCTCGACAGCACGTTGGAAAACCTCAGCGGCAAATTCAGCTTTATCAATGGCGACCTGAAGAGCGGGCCGATGACGGCGAACTGGTTTAATCAGCCGTTGAACATCGGTTTCTCGACGACCCAGGGGGCCAGAGCGTATCAGGTCGCGGTCAATCTTGACGGGAACTGGCAGCCTGCCCGCACCGGCGTTCTGCCCGCGCAGGTGAACGACGCGCTCAGAGGGAGCGTGGCATGGAACGGCAAGGTGGGCATTGATCTGCCGTATCGCTCCGGCGCGACATGGAACGTTGAGCTTAACGGCGATCTGAAAAATGTGAGCAGTCACTTACCTGCGCCGCTGGATAAAAATGCCGGCGAGCCGCTTCCTGTCAACATCAAAGCCGACGGCGATCTGCGCGGCTTTACCCTGACCGGCAATGCCGGAAAAGAGAACCATTTCAACAGCCGCTGGCTGCTGAGTCAGAAACTGACGCTGGATCGCGCCATTTGGACCGCGGAGAGCCGGACCACGCCGCCGCTGCCGGAACAGCAGGGCGTTGAGTTGAATCTGCCCGCGATGGACGGTGCGGAATGGCTGGCGCTGTTTCAGAAAGGCGCGGTGGATAACGTCGCCAGCAGCACCAAATTGCCACAGCGGATTACGCTGCGCACGCCTGTGCTGACGCTGGGCGGACAGCGGTGGAATAACATGAGCATTGTCTCTGCCCCTGCACTGAGCGGAACGACCGTCGAAGCACAGGGACGAGAGATCAATGCGACGCTGGCGATGCGTAATAACGCCCCCTGGCTGGCGAACATTAAATATCTCTATTACAACCCCGCCACGACCAAAGCAACGCAGAGCAGCGCGCCCGCGTCGCCGTTTGCCGATGCCGGGCGGATAAGCTTCCGCGGCTGGCCCGATCTGCAGCTACGCTGCGGCGAATGCTGGCTGTGGGGGCAAAAATATGGACGCATTGACGCCGATTTCGCCATCAAAGGCGATACGCTGAACCTGAGCAACGGGGTGCTGGATACCGGCTTTGCCCGACTGACGGCGAACGGTCAGTGGGTGAACGCGCCCGGCAGCGAACGCACTTCAATCAAAGGAAAACTGCGCGGCAACAAGATAGACGCGGCGGCGGGGTTCTTTGGCGTCACCACGCCGATGCGCAACGCGTCGTTTAACGTTGATTACGATCTGCACTGGCGTAATCCGCCGTGGCAGCCGGAAGAGGCGTCGCTGAACGGCATCATCCGTACTCGCCTGGGCAAAGGCGAAATTGCGGATTTAAGCACCGGTCACGCTGGTCAACTGCTGCGACTGCTGAGCTTCGACGCGCTGCTGCGCAAGCTGCGTTTTGATTTCAGCGATACGTTTAACGAAGGCTTCTATTTTGATTCCATCCGCAGCACCGCGTGGATTAAAGACGGCGTGCTGCATACCGATGATACGCTGGTGGACGGTCTGGAGGCGGATATCGCCATGAAGGGATCGGTTAATTTGCTGCGCCGCGAACTGGACATCGAAGCGGTGGTGGCGCCGGAGATTTCCGCGACGGTGGGCGTGGCGGCCGCGTTTGCGGTTAACCCCATCGTCGGCGCGGCGGTGTTTGCCGCCAGTAAAGTGCTCGGGCCGCTGTGGAGCAAGGTTTCGATTCTTCGCTATCGGATCACCGGTCCGATCGATAAGCCGCAAATCAACGAGGTCCTGCGCCAGCCGCGCAATGAAAACGCGCAATGATTTGACGGCGGCGCGGAATTGCCCCACTCTCAGTACAGAGTACGGCTTGCGCTATGACCGCCGGATCAGCGTAGCGCCATCCGGCATAACGTTTTAGAAAGTCGCCCGTCCGGGCAGCAACCAACGAGTAGCAAAAACGATGAGTCTGAACCTGGTAAGTGAACAATTGCTTGCAGCGAACGGCCTGAAACATCAGGACCTGTTTACCATTCTCGGCCAACTGGCCGAACGCCGTCTCGATTACGGCGACCTCTATTTTCAGTCGAGCTATCACGAATCCTGGGTTTTAGAAGACCGCATCATTAAGGATGGTTCTTATAATATCGATCAGGGCGTGGGCGTTCGCGCCATCAGCGGCGAAAAAACCGGCTTTGCCTATGCCGATCAGATCAGCCTGCAGGCGCTTACGCAAAGCGCGCAGGCAGCGCGTACCATTGTGAGAGACAGCGGCGACGGGAAAGTGAAAACGCTGGGCGCGGTTGAGCATTCCGCCCTGTATACCGCCGTGGATCCGCTGCAGAGCATGTCCCGTGAGGAGAAGCTTGATATTCTGCGTCGCGTGGATAAAGCGGCGCGTGACGCCGACAAGCGGGTGCAGGAAGTGACTGCCAGCCTGACCGGTGTCTATGAGCTGATCCTTGTGGCGGCCACGGACGGAACGCTGGCGGCGGATGTCCGTCCGCTGGTGCGCCTTTCGGTCAGCGTGCTGGTGGAAGAAGACGGTAAACGCGAGCGCGGCGCCAGCGGCGGCGGCGGTCGTTTCGGCTATGAGTGGTTCCTCGCCGATCTCAATGGCGAAGTTCGCGCTGACGCATGGGCGAAAGAAGCGGTGCGCATGGCGCTGGTCAACCTGTCTGCCGTTGCCGCGCCTGCGGGCACGCTGCCGGTCGTGCTTGGCGCCGGCTGGCCGGGCGTTCTGCTGCATGAAGCGGTAGGACACGGTCTGGAGGGCGACTTTAACCGTCGCGGCACCTCGGTATTCAGCGGACAAATTGGCGAGCTGGTCGCTTCTGAACTGTGTACCGTGGTGGATGACGGCACGATGGTCGATCGCCGCGGTTCAGTGGCTATTGACGACGAAGGAACGCCAGGCCAGTACAACGTGCTGATTGAAAACGGTATACTGAAAGGTTACATGCAGGACAAGCTGAATGCGCGTCTGATGGGCGTTGCGCCAACCGGTAACGGGCGTCGTGAATCCTACGCGCATCTGCCGATGCCGCGTATGACCAACACCTACATGCTGGCGGGCAACTCCACGCCGCAGGAGATTATTGAATCCGTTGAATATGGCATCTACGCACCGAACTTTGGCGGCGGCCAGGTGGATATCACCTCCGGTAAGTTTGTCTTCTCCACCTCGGAAGCGTACCTGATCAAAAACGGAAAGGTGACGAAGCCGGTGAAAGGCGCGACGCTGATCGGCTCCGGCATTGAGGCGATGCAGCAGATTTCGATGGTGGGCAACGATCTGAAGCTGGATAACGGCGTCGGCGTCTGCGGCAAAGAGGGCCAGAGCCTGCCGGTTGGCGTTGGTCAGCCGACGTTGAAGGTCGATAACCTGACCGTTGGCGGCACCGCCTGATTAACAGCCCGTATGTGCCGGATGGCAACGCGTTACGCTCTTACTCCATACCCGATAAGTTGTAGGCCCGATAAGCGTCAGCGCCATCGGGCATGGCGCGCCGGCTGGCAACGCGTTCCGCTTTACCCGGCCAGCAATGGCGCATTTACTCCAGGCCCGATAAGCGACAGCGCCATCGGGCAAGGCGCGCCGGCTGACAATCCGTCACTTCTCTTTCCCCCGACCGTACATCCCCTTAAATAACTGCGCCACGTCGACGAAATAATCCGTCAGATAGTTAATCACTACCTGCACCTTGAGCGGCAGCTTGTCTTTCTCGGTGTATAGCGCATAAACCGGTCGCGGATCGGACTGATAGCGGGGCAATAAGATCTCCAGCTCGCCGCGATTGATCTCATTGATCACCCACATCAGCGGTACGTAGGCGACGCCCGCGCCAGCGGTCAGCCAGCGGCTGATGGTCATCGGATCGTTGGTGACAAAACGGCCCTGTGGAATGAGGCGCGTGGAAATGCCTTCCGGGGCGATCAGTTCAAATTCGTTGTCCGGACGCACGCTGTACTCCAGCCAGGAGTGGTTGGCAAGGTCGGCTGGCTTTTCCGGTATACCGTACTGCGCGAGATAGCTTTTGGCGGCGCAGACCACCATCGGCATGGCACCCAGACGGCGGGAAAACAGGCTGGAATCCTGCAACGCGCCCACGCGGATCACCACGTCCAGCCCGTCGGCGATCAGATCCGGCGCCGGGATCCCGGTCACCAGGTTGACCGTCAGGCCGGGATACTCTTTGAGCATTGTTGCCGTCAGTCCGGCGAGGACATTTTGCGCCATCGTTGAAGAACAACCGATACGCAGCGTGCCGATAGGCGTGTTGTTAAACGCATAAAGTTGCTCATGCACATCCTGCACTTCGTGCAGCATCCGCCGACAGCCCTGATAATAAATTTTTCCGGCTTCGGTCAGGCCAATGCTGCGCGTACTGCGGTTCAGCAGCTTTACCTGAAGCTCATCTTCCAGCTTCGCCACGGTCTGGCTGATGGAGGAAACGCTCATTTGTAACTGCCTGGCGGCGGCGGTGAAAGAACCAAACTCCACCACTTTGGCAAACACCGTCATTCGCTTTAATCGTTCCATTATTCACTCTGGCTTAAAAGTGATTTAGATCACATATCATAGATAACAGCATAACAGTTAAGCTAATATATTATTATTCAAATAACGGCTGTGTCGCACTCGCCTGGCTTTCCATGCCCCTCTTCGGTGACACAGACTAAAATATGTATCGCCTGCACTCTCAAAAATTCAAGGTCAACATGAGTCTCTTTCCCGTTATCGTGGTGTTTGGTTTGTCCTTCCCACCGATATTTTTTGAATTGCTTCTGTCACTGGCGATTTTCTGGCTGGTACGTCGGGTGCTGGTGCCCACGGGCATCTATGATTTTGTCTGGCATCCGGCGTTGTTTAATACCGCGCTGTATTGCTGTCTCTTTTACTTAATATCGCGCCTGTTCGTTTGAGGTTGAAGTGAAAACGTTAACAAGAAAACTCTCCCGTACGGCCATTACCCTCGTTCTGGTCATCCTGGCATTTATCGCTATTTTTCGCGCCTGGGTCTATTACACCGAATCGCCGTGGACGCGCGACGCGCGCTTCAGCGCCGACGTGGTTGCCATCGCGCCGGATGTTTCCGGGCTGATTACCCACGTCGAGGTGCATGATAATCAGCTGGTGAAGAAAGATCAGGTGCTGTTTACCATCGACCAGCCGCGCTATAAAAAAGCGCTGGAAGAGGCGGAAGCCGACGTTGCCTACTACCAGGTATTGGCGCAGGAAAAACGTCAGGAGGCCAGTCGCCGTAACCGTCTTGGCGTGCAGGCGATGTCGCGTGAAGAGATAGACCAGGCGAATAACGTGCTGCAAACCGTCCTGCATCAGCTTGCTAAAGCGCAGGCGACCCGCGATCTGGCAAAACTGGATCTTGAGCGTACCGTGATTCGCGCTCCGGCCGACGGCTGGGTGACCAACCTCAACGTCTATACCGGCGAGTTTATCACCCGCGGCTCCACCGCCGTGGCGTTGGTGAAAAAGAACTCCTTCTACGTGCTGGCCTATATGGAAGAGACCAAGCTTGAAGGCGTGCGTCCGGGCTATCGCGCGGAAATTACCCCGCTCGGCAGCAATACGGTGCTGAAAGGTACGGTAGACAGCGTGGCGGCGGGCGTCACCAACGCCAGCAGCACGCGCGACGACAAAGGAATGGCGACCATTGATTCTAACCTTGAATGGGTGCGTCTGGCGCAGCGTGTGCCGGTGCGCATTCGTCTCGACAGCCAGCAGGAGAACCTGTGGCCCGCCGGAACTACCGCGACCGTGGTGGTCACCGGTGAACGGGATCGGGATGCCAGTAACGACTCCTTCTTTCGTAAAATGGCGCACCGCCTGCGCGAGTTTGGTTAATCGCAATGGGCATTTTTTCTATTGCCAACCAGCATCTCCGCTTTGCGGTAAAACTGGCGAGCGCCATCGTTCTGGCTCTGTTTGTTGGCTTTCACTTCCAGCTTGAGACGCCGCGCTGGGCGGTGCTGACAGCTGCGATCGTCGCCGCAGGGCCAGCCTTTGCCGCGGGCGGCGAACCCTATTCCGGCGCCATCCGCTATCGTGGGATGTTACGTATTGCCGGGACGTTTATCGGCTGCGTCGCCGCGCTGGTGATCATCATGACGATGATCCGCGCGCCGCTGCTGATGATTCTGGTGTGCTGCATCTGGGCGGGATTTTGTACCTGGGTGTCGTCGCTGGTGCGCATCGAGAACTCCTATGCGTGGGGGCTGTCGGGCTATACGGCGCTGATTATCGTCATTACCATCCAGCCAGAACCGCTGCTGACGCCGCAGTTCGCCGTTGAGCGCTGTAGCGAGATTGTCATCGGGATTGTCTGCGCCATCATGGCGGATCTGCTGTTCTCCCCGCGATCCATCAAACAGGAAGTGGATCGCGAACTGGATAGCCTGCTGGTGGCGCAATATCAGCTGATGCAGCTATGCATTAAGCATGGCGACAGAGAAGAGGTGGATCAGGCCTGGGGCGATCTGGTGCGCCGGACCACGGCGCTGGAAGGGATGCGCAGCAACCTGAATATGGAGTCATCGCGCTGGACGCGCGCTAACCGTCGCCTGAAGGCGATTGACACCCTTTCGCTGACCATGATTACCCAGTCTTGTGAAACGTATCTGATCCAGAATACGCGACCGGAAGCGATCACTGATACCTTCCGTGAATTCTTTGAAACACCGGTTGAAACGGCGCAGGAGGTGCATAAGCAGCTCAAGCGCCTGCGTCGGGTGATTGCCTGGACCGGCGAGCGCGATACGCCCGTTACGCTTTATACCTGGGCCGGAGCGGCGACGCGTTACCTGCTGCTTAAGCGCGGGGTAATTGGCAATACTAAAATCAGCGCCACCGAAGAGGAGATCCTGGAGGGCGAGCCGGTGGTGAAGGTGGAATCTGCTGAACGCCATCATGCGATGGTGAACTTCTGGCGTACCACGATTTCCTGCGTGCTGGGCACATTGTTCTGGCTGTGGACCGGCTGGACCTCCGGCAACGGGGCGATGGTCATGATTGCGGTCGTCACCTCGCTCGCTATGCGGTTGCCGAATCCGCGGATGGTTGCCATCGACTTTATTTACGGCACCCTTGCCGCGCTGCCGCTGGGGGCGCTCTACTTCCTGGTGATCCTCCCCAACACTCAGCAAAGTATGCTGCTGCTGTGCCTGAGCCTTGCGGTGCTTGGCTTCTTTCTGGGTATTGAAGTGCAGAAGCGGCAGCTGGGGTCGATGGGGGCGCTGGCCAGCACCATTAACATCATCGTGCTGGATAACCCGATGACCTTTCATTTCAGCCAGTTCCTCGACAGCGCCTTAGGGCAAATTGTGGGCTGCGTGCTGGCATTTCTGGTCATCCTGCTGGTGCGGGATAACTCCCGCGATCGCACAGGACGGGTGCTGCTGAATCAGTTTGTCTCGGCGGCGGTATCGGCAATGACCACTAACGTCGTGCGACGGAAAGAGAACCATCTGCCGGCGCTGTACCAGCAGCTGTTTTTACTGATGAACAAATTCCCCGGCGACCTGCCGAAGTTCCGTCTTGCCCTGACGATGATTATCGCTCACCAGCGCCTGCGCGACGCGCCCATCCCGGTAAATGACGACCTGTCGGCGTTCCATCGCCAGCTGCGGCGCACTGCGGATCACGTGATTTCCGCCAGCAATGACGATAAGCGCCGCCGCTATTTTGCACAGTTGCTGGACGAACTGGATATCTATCAGGAAAAACTGCGGATCTGGGAAGCGCCGCCGCAGGTGACAGAGCCGGTGAGGCGTCTGGTGGTAATGCTGCACAAATACCAGCAGGCTTTGACCGACAGCTAATCAGAAAACCGACGCCGAAAGCGTCGGTTTTTTTATGGCTATACTTATCGACGTGCGCAAACCATGACATCGAAAGGAGAAAACACCATGCAAACGCTCCAGGAGAACGAACTGTTTCAGACGGGATATCTGGTTGATGGGCTGTGGAAAACGCTGGATACCACTTTTGATGTCCTTAACCCGGCGACCGGTGAAACGATCGCGAAGGTGGCAAAAGCGGGCAAACAGCAGACCGAAGAGGCGATAGCCGCCGCCAGCAAGGCCTTTCCCGGCTGGCGGGCGAAAACGGCGAAAGAGCGCTCGGCGATTCTGTATCGCTGGTATGAACTGATTATTGAAAATAAAGCCTGGCTGGCGCGTCTGATGACCACAGAGCAGGGCAAGCCGTTAAAAGAGGCGGAGGGTGAAGTTGAGTACGCCGCCAGCTTTATCCAGTGGTTTGCGGAACAGGCGAAACGCGCCAATGGCGAAATCATCCCGCCGATCAAGCCGGGGTCACGTATTCTGGCCACGCGCGAACCGGTTGGCGTAGTAGCGGCCATCACGCCGTGGAATTTCCCGATGGCGATGCTGACGCGAAAACTCGGCCCGGCGCTGGCGGCTGGCTGTACCGGCGTTATTAAACCCGCCAATAACACGCCTCTCAGCGCTTTTGCGCTGCTTACCCTGGCGAAGAAAGCGGGCGTGCCGGATGGCGTCTTAAACGCCGTGGCGGGAAATACGCAGGAGATCAGCGACGCGATTATGGCCAGCCATGAAGTGCGTAAAATTTCCTTTACCGGTTCGACGGCGGTAGGGAAAACGCTGGTGCGTAACGCGGCGGAAACCATGAAGAAGGTGTCAATGGAGCTTGGCGGCAATGCGCCATACATCGTCTTTGACGATGCCGATATCGATGCCGCCGTACAGGGGGCGATCGCCAATAAATTCCGTAACGCCGGGCAGGTGTGCGTCAGCGTCAATCGCTTTTATATTCAGGAAACGGTATACGACGAATTCACCCGCAAGCTGGCCGACGCCGTGCAGGCGCTGAAGGTGGGCAACGGTCTGGAGGATGGCGTGGTGGTCGGTCCGCTTATCGAGCCGTCTGCGGTCGATAAAGTGCGTGAACACGTTGAGGATGCGGTAGCGAAAGGGGCGAAAGTGCTGGCTGGCGGCCAGGCGCATGCGTCAGGCGGCAACTTCTGGCAGCCGACGGTGCTGGGCGAGTGCAGCGACGGGATGAAACTGGCGAGCGAAGAAACCTTCGGCCCGGTTGCCGCCTGCTTCCGCTTTACCAGCGAAGAGGAGGTGATCCAGCGGGCGAACAACACGCCGTTTGGCCTCGCCGCCTACTTTTATTCGCAAAACCTGCAGCGGGTGTTCCGCGTCTCTCAGGCGATTGAAAGCGGCATGATCGGCATTAACGAGTGCGCGGTGTCCACTGAACTGGGGCCGTTTGGCGGCGTGAAGGAGTCAGGGCTGGGACGTGAAGGATCGGTGCTGGGGCTGGACGAATTTCTGGAAGTGAAAACCCTGCATATTGGCGGCCTGTAGTCAGTAATGCCGGGAGGGTGGCGACAGATGAACATCTATACATTTGATTTTGATGAAATTGAGGATCAGAACGACTTCTATCGGGAGTTTACGCAGATGTTCGGCCTGGACAACGAAAAGGTGAACGACCTCGACGCGTTATGGGACATCGTGATGAGTGAAAAGCTACCGCTTCCGCTGGAGATCGAATTTGTTCATCTCCCCGACAAACTGCGCAGACGCTACGGCGCGCTGATTTTGCTGTTTGATGAGGCGGAAGAAGAACTGGAAGGGCAGTTGCGGTTTAACGTCCGCCATTGAGCTATAAAAAGGTTCATCGCAAATTAGCGTGAACCTTTTCTTTTTTGTTTGGACAATTTCCTAATTTACCCCAGGTTGCATGCGTACCGCTGTTTTCTGTCTTTATACAGTATAAGTTATAAATCCATTTATCTTACATAGGGATATGGTGATGAGCGGAAAACCGGCGGCCCGTCAGGGCGACATGACACAGTACGGCGGGCCGATAGTTCAGGGTTCCGCAGGCGTGTTTATCGGCGCGCCCACCGGTGTGGCCTGCTCGGTCTGCCCCGGCGGCATCACCTCCGGCTCGCCGGTTAATCCCCTGTCGGGCGCCAAAGTGCTGCCCGGCGAAACGGACCTCGCCCTGCCCGGCCCGCTGCCGTTTGTCCTTTCCCGCACCTACAGCAGTTATCAGACGAAAACGCCTGCGCCTGTGAGTGTCTTCGGTCCCGGCTGGAAAGCCCCTGCTGATATCCGCCTGCAGCTTTCTGATGACGAACTTATCCTTAACGATAACGGCGGGCGCAGCATTCGCTTTGAGCCACTGTTCCCCGGTGAGACCGCCTTCAGCCGCAGCGAGTCGTTCTGGCTGGCCCGCGGCGGCGTCCTGAAGCTGCATGAGAGCAACCCGCTGCACCGCCTGTGGCAGGCCCTGCCGGAGGAGATTCGCTTAAGCCCGCACATTTACCTTGCCACGAACAGCGCGCAGGGGCCGTGGTGGATACTGGGCTGGCCTGAGCGGGTGCCGGAGGCGGATGAGGTGCTGCCCGCCCCGCTGCCGCCGTACCGGGTGCTGACCGGGCTGGCGGACCGCGCCGGGCGCACGCTCAGTTTTCACCGGGAGGCCGCCGGTGAATTCACCGGCTGCATCACCGCCGTGACCGACGGCGCAGGCCGCTGTTTCAGGCTGGTACTGACCACGCAGGCGCAGCGGGCGCAGGCGGCGCCAGGGCGGCGGACTGGCCGCAGACGGTGCCGGTTTCCGGCTACGGCGCGGACAGCGGTATCCGCCTGGAGGCGGTGTGGCTGACGCATGACCCGCAATACCCGGACAACCTGCCCGCCGCGCCGCTGGCGCGTTATGAATACACCCCGCGCGGGGAGCTGGCGGCGGTGTATGACCGGGGCGGCGTCCGGGTGCGTCAGTTTGAATACGACCCGCAGCATCCGGGACGGATGTGCGCGCACCGGTACGCCGGACGCCCGCCGGTCAGCTATCTTTACGACACCGCCCTTTACGACACCGCCGGCCGGGTGGTGGAGCAGCGTAACCCGGCGGGCCTGAGCTACCGCTACCGGTATGACAGGAACAGCGTCGTGATTACCGACAGCCTGAACCGCCGCGAAGTGCTGCACACGGAAGGCGAAGGCGGCCTGAAGCGGGTGGTGAAGAAGGCGCTGGCGGACGGCGGCTGTGTCCTCAGTGACCATGATAACGCGGGCCGCCTGCTGGCGCAGACTGACGCCACAGGGCGCAGGACAGAATACCGGATGAATGCCGGCTCCGGCCTGGTGACGGAAATTGTCACGCCTGACGGCCGGTCCGTGCGGTTCAGCTATAACGACCGGCACCAGCTCATCTCCTCCACCGGGGCGGACGGCCTGCGCAGCCGGCGGGAATATGACGACCGGGGACGGCTGACGGCAGGGACCTCCCGTCAGGGCGACACCACCCGCTGGTTTTATGATAATCCGGACAGTGAGCTGCCCTGCGCTGTGGAAGACGCCACCGGCAGCCGCAGGACGATGACCCGCAACCGTTACGGCCAGGTGCTGACCGTCACCGACTGTTCGGGATATGAAACCCGTTATGAGTATGACCGCTTCGGGCAGACCACAGCGGTTCACCATGAGGAAGGGCTGAGCGTTTACCAGGATTACGATAACCGGGGCAGACTCATCAGCCGGAAGGATATACAGGGCCGGGAGACGCGTTACGAATACAGCATCGCGGGCGACCTGACCGCCATCATTCATCCGGACGGCCGCCGCCATGAAACGCGTTATGACGCGGCGGGACAGCCGGTCAGCCTGAGCGCAGGCGGCCTGACGCGGCAGATAACATACGATGCTGCCGGGCGCGTCACCGCGCTGACGAATGAAAACGGCGCTGTCACCACGTTGACTACGACGTCATGGACCGGCTGACGGAAGAGTGCGGCTTTGACGGCCGGACACAGCGTTACGGATATGACCCCGGCGGACAGCCTGTCCGCAGCGAAGAGGGCTCCCTCATCACCCTCTGGCATTACGATGCCTCCGGTCGCCTGACGCACAGCACGGTGAACGGTGAGGAGGCTGAACGCCGGCTGTACGATGAGCGCGGCTGGCTGACGGAAATCAGCCACCTCAGCGACGGCCACCGGGTCGCCGTTCACTACGGCTATGATGATAAAGGCCGGATGCGCAGCGAGCGACAGACCGTCCACGCCCCGCAGACAAATGAACTGCTGTGGGAGCACGTCACGCAGCACGATTACCGGAACGGACTGGCGACCAGAACCACCCCTGACCACCTGCCGCCGGTGGAATGGCTGACCTACGGCAGCGGTTATCTGGCGGGGATGAAGCTCGGCGACACGCCGCTCACCGACTTCACCCGCGACCGCCTGCACCGGGAGACGCTGCGCAGCTCCGGGGCATACGAACTGGCCAGCACGTACAGCGCAGGCGGGCAGCTGCAGGGTCATACGCTGAATATAACGGAACTGAACCGGGAATACGCCTGGAGCGACGGCGGAGAGCTGGTGAGTATCCGCGGTCCCCTGCAGCAGCGGCAGTACCGGTACGACGACGCGGGACGGCTGAATCAGGTATTCCTGACCGCCACAGAAACGACAGCAGACTGGCTGACCGACCCGGCGGGCAACCGCATTGCGGACCGGCAACAATACCCGGCGCTGCCCGCAACATGGCCGGATAACCGTATCACTGAGGACAGCCACTGGTTTTACCATCACGATGAACACGGCAGGCTGACGGAGAAGGACGAGCGGCGCATCCGCGACGGCGGCAGCCTCAGCCACCATTATCATTACGATACCCGGCACCGGCTGGTGCGTTATGTCCGCATGCAGCAGGGACAGACGCGGCTGGAAAGCCGCTACCTGTATGACCCTGTGGGCCGCCGCACAGGCAAACGGGTATGGCGAAGCCCGGGCGGGAAAGACCGCCCGTCCCTCAGCCACACGCCGGAGGTGACGTGGTACGGTTATGACGGCGACAGGCTGGTGACCACACAGACGGCAGACCGCCGTGTGCAGACGGTATACATGCCGGGCAGCTTCACGCCGCTGCTCAGGGCCGAAACGGAACTGGCGGAGCTGGAGAAGGCCGCCGCACACCGCACGCTGGCGCAGAAGCTCCAGCAGGAGGCGAACATGACGTTCGTGCCGGAGCTGGTAATGATGCTGGACGTGCTGGAGGGGGAGCTGCGGCGCGGAGAAGTCAGCGAGCCGAACCGGCAGTGGCTGGCGCAGTGCGGGCTGACGCCGGAGCAGATGAAGAACCAGACGGAGCCGGAGTACGTGCCGCGGCGTAAAATCCACCTGTACCACTGCGACCACCGGGGCCTGCCGCTGGCGCTGATACGCCGGGACGGAGGGACGGCCTGGCAGGCGGAATATGATGAATGGGGCAACGTGCTGCGGGAGGATAACCCGGAGGGGCTGGAGCAGCTCATCCGCCTGCCGGGGCAGCAGTACGATGAGGAGACAGGGCTGTACTATAACCGTCACCGGTATTATGACCCGCAGCAGGGACGGTATATTACGCAGGATCCGACTGGACTAAGGGGAGGATGGAACCCGTATACCTATCCGCTCAGCCCTGTGCTGAATATCGATCCGCTGGGATTAAGTGGATTGAGTGCGTTAGAGCCCTTGCTGAATCAACCGGGCATGAAAGATGCTTATAATTGTGCCGTAACTCAATATGAGAATTCACTTCCGAAACCCGTATCTGAGTGGAAATTTATTAGATGGGATGAAATTAAAGGTGAGACATTTTATAGTAGCTATGTAAATATAAATGCAATATGTGAAGATGAGTTCGGTAATACAAAATCAGTTAATGCTAAAACTTTCCAGACAGGTTTATTTACCATAAATGAAATTGAAGCAGGAAGAGGAATACCTGATAGCGGGGAAGATCTTTCGGATATGGCAACAGCTACGGATTCTGCTATTGATAGTATCAAAGGTCTCATAGATGCTCACTCCAGAGCAGTAACGTGTGGTTCCAAAAGTAATTATGCTTGTTTTGATAAGCAAATAGAGTTAGGGAAAAAATTATGTGGACAAAAATAGTGTGGTTAAAATATGAAGCGGATAAATAAGATTTCAGAGTTGCCTTGTAAAATAGGAACCTTATTAACTTATTGTATATGTATAAACTTTTTTTTATTTACGAGAAATGTTTTGCAGATTGTGTATTGGTATTGCTTCAGCGATTCGAATAAAGGGGTGTTGCTATTAAGTATTTTGAGGCAACAATAATTATTATAATGTTCCTGTGCGGCATGCTTTCTGGTTTTTTAATACGAAAAAAAACCATTTTTCATTCTTCGTTAATTGTGGGGTTAGGAGTGGTATTCAGTTATTTGATTTCAAATACTAATCTAAATGATTATACTCTTATCTTTCATGGCGCCATGACAGGGTTTATTTTAGGTGGGGTTGGTGGTGGATGTATTTTATTAGTAAGAAAATTGAAAGACTTAAAGAACAAGGAATTATAATAGAATTGAGGGAGTATATATACTAAGTGATGATGAATATCATTGATGTAAAAATGGCTAGAAAATCACAGTCAAATTACCATGCTTCACCGGCTGAGATGAAGCTTATAAGTCCTTAAAAGAATGTAGATATCCTTAACTGGAAGTGATTGGAATCCGACTGTTTCGTGCAGGCCAATTTCACGCAGTTGCTCAGAATCAAAAAAGAACTGGCGGAGCTGTAGAAGGCGGCAGGCGGCAGGAGGGAAGGGTATCCCCACCGGAATGCACCGACAGACGGAACCGGAATACGTGCCGCGGCGTAAATCCACCTGTACCACTGCGACCACCGGGGCCTGCCGCTGGCGCTGATATGCCGGGATGGAGGAACGGCCTGGCAGGCGGAGTATGATGAATGGGGCAACGTGCTGCGGGAGGATAACCCTGGAAGGGCTGGAGCAGCTCATCCGCCTGCCGGGGCCGCAGTACGATGAGGAGAATAAACGTCACCGGTATTACGACCGTAAGCGGCTCGCCAGAACCGTATTGATATTTACTGAGAGCTCAGATCAACTTTCCAGGGCAACAGATCGCGTACCCGATTTGCCGGCCAGTCCTGGATATGCTCAATGACGTAACGCAGCCATTTTTCTGGCTCCACATTGTTCAGACGGCATGTGCCGATCAGCGAGTACAACACCGCCGCATGTTCGCCACCGCTGTCAGAACCCGCGAACAGCCAGTTTTTCCGGCCTACGGCCACTCCCCTTAAGGCGTTCTCTGCGATGTTGTTGTCGATTTCCACCCAGCCATTACTGCAGTACACGTTCAGGCTATCCCACTGTTTCAGCAGGTATGCGAACGCTTTTGCCGTATCCGAGTGACGCGACAGTGTTTTCATCTGAGTCTGTATCCAGTCATACAGTGACTGCATCAGTGACGCAGCTCTGGCTTTTCTTGCCGCCAGACGCTGTTCTGCTGAACATCCCCGGACTTCTGCTTCGATGGCATACAGTTCACCGATACGCTGCAGGGCTTCCGTGGTGATATCGGTTGGCGCTCTTGCATGCACATCGTGGATTTTTCTCCGGGCATGGGCCATACACGCGGCTTCCGTTATTCTGCCGGATTCGTATAACGCCCGGTAGCCACCGTAAGCATCGGCCTGAAGCACTCCGCTGTAACCGGACAGGTGATTCTGTGGATGTATGCCTTTCCGGTCCGGGCTGTACGCGAACCAGACCGCCGGGGGCATCTGTGAACCGGCGTTACGGTCATCACGGACGTAGACCCACAGCCGGGCTGTCCGGGTTTTACCGCTGCCCGGCTCCTGGACCGGGACGGGGATATCATCAGCATGGACTTTACCGGGCATCAGCACATACTGGCGCAGGACGTCATACAGCGGCTCCAGCAGTTCAGCAACAGCACCTGTCCAGCGCCCCAGTGTGGCACGGCTCAGCTCCACTCCCTGACGACGGTATATTTCTGACTGGCGGTATAACGGCAGATGGTCTGCATATTTCCCGGTGACAACATGGGCCAGAAGCCCCGCTCCGGCATAACTGCGTGCAATGGGTTTTGAAGGTACTGGTGCCTGCACGATATGGTCGCACCGGCAACAGGCCAGTTTCGGACGTTGTGTTTCGATAACCTTAAAGGCGCTGCTGATAAGCTCCAGTTGCTCTGACACATCACATCCCAGAGAACTGAGTTCACCACCACAGGCAGGACAGCATTCCTCTTCCGGCCGGATAACCCGGGTTTCACGGGGAAGTGAGGCCGGTAACGGTTTACGGGCTGAAGACTGGCGCAGGGCGGATGGCAGTGCCGGGTCATATTGCTCACCCAGCGTTTCAGCCATTTCTTCCTGAAGTGCGCTGATTCTCTCCTGTGCATCCTGTATCTGCCGTTCGGTTTTTGCGCGAAGTTTTTCTGAGCTTTTACCGAACTGCATACGTTGCAGTTTCGCAACCAGCGCCTTCAGCCGGTTGATTTCGGAAGCATAAGCCGCCACCCGCTGTGAGAGCAGGCGGTTGTATTCGGCCATCTGGCGGATGGTGTCCTGTTGCGTCTGCAACAGTGCCCGCAGGCGGGCGTTCTCATGAGCAAGTGAGGTGTCCATATCCTCACTTTACAACGGGTTATATGCGGATTCCAGCGCGTTCCGTTCGTTTCGGGTGCTTCCAGTTGATACCTTCAAGAAGCATGGATAACTGAGCCGGAGTAAGGTGCACCTTGCCGTCACGGGTGACTGGCCAGATGAAGCGGCCCCGCTCCAGGCGTTTGGTGAAGAGGCACAGTCCGTCACTGTCAGCCCACAACACTTTTATCTGGTCACCCCGGCGTCCGCGGAAGATGAACAGGTGTCCGGAGAACGGGTCATCCTTCAGGACGTTCTGAACTTTTGATGCCAGGCCGTTAAAGCCATTTCGCATATCGGTGATACCTGCAACCAGCCAGATACGCGAACCTGCAGGGAGAGATATCATCAGTGGCTGCTCCCTTTTATTTCGCGGATAAGTGTCTGTAATAACGCCGGCGTCAGTTTACCTTTAAGCCTGAGAGTTCCGGCCGGCAGAACCAGCTCACAACACAGACTGTCGGACGGTGTATTTATCTGCTCTGGTTCCTGTGCGGGGGCCGGGATTTTATTATCCGGCTCCGGCGTTAACGTCACGGGAAGCAGTGCCGGCATATTTTTTCCGGAAGGCAGCAGGCCACCTTTCCGGTATTGATGGCGCCAGTTGAAGAGCAGGTTATCGTTGATTCCGTTTTCCCGGGCGATCTGCGCCACACAGGCTCCGGGCTGCAGTGACTGCTCCACTAAGGCGATTTTAAACTCATAAGGGAAGTTGGGCCGCCGGGGACGTTTTTTTACCACGGGGGTTTCGGATATAACGGTGCTTTCAGGACGTACGACTGGTACCGTGGAAAATTGTCCGTAAAGGCAGGCATCAAGTTCCTGCTCCGACATGCCTGCGGGCAAAGGCCACGAAAGGCCAGCTCTCCGAAAGCGCACGAACATACTACAAACTGTTGATTTTGGTACACCCAGGCGACGTCCGGCCACAACCCGAGGTAAATGTTCTTCGAAGTGAAGGCGTAAAGCTTCAGTAATCCAGGTCCGGTATTCCATACGATAGTGTCCACTAAAAATGATGGACATTATTTTTGTGGAGCCGGAGGAAACAGACCAGACGGTTTAAATGAGACGCTTACTTACGACCCGCAGCAGGGACGCTATATCACCTAAGATCCGTTACGTGCTATGGAACTCTGGGTAGTGAGAAGGCTATTTGTGACGCAAACTTAGGAGCCGACATGAAGCTTGCATGCAAAAATGATTAGAGAGGATTACATAAATTGTATTGCCCTGTTTGTAACGGTATGGCAAGTGGATATGAGTTTGCAGTAAGTAATTTTGGTGATTCAGCCTTTACATCAGCCCAAAAAGGAGCTTTATACAATTATAGAGAACTGGAGTTATTGGATTTCTTAAAGTTTGAATTGGGAGAAGATATCGATCCTGGCTATCATAACAAAGTATATTATAGAGTCGCTAATCCCAGATGATTCAGGAGGGGACAATGTTGTTGAAGACAATAATGTTGTTTTTTTTGACTGCAATGCTTTATGGATGTAGTCTATTTAAAGATGTCTTTGAGGAAAATTACTCTTTAAGTGCAGTATCAAGTTTTCCAGAAGATATTGATGAGTTAAAAAAGTATGGTTTCATTGCGCGAAGTGTTTGAATAATCCATCATGTGAAAATGATATAGTAAAACAATGTAATAATATCACTTTACCAAGTAGAGATGAAGCTCTAAGTAAGGCCATAGGGCGAGCTAATGTCGAAGCAGTGCATTTTCTTGTCGATGTAGCAAAAACTGATGTTAATGGAGTTACTGGCAGGTATCAGAATACACCACTAATCGTTGCAGCCTATTACGGCACGAAAGACCATCAAGATATCGCTGCTTTTTTACTATCACGAGGAGCAAATATTAATAAAACATATCCAGCTGTGGGGGGAACTCCTCTGGGAGTTGCTATATGGAAACGTAATGCTACTTTCGCAAAATTTCTACTTGAACATGGAGCGGACCCTTCTATAACTATTAACGGCAGGGAGGAAGGGTTTGCTTGTGAGAAAGCAATGAGTAAAGAATTACCGGAATTATTTCCAATGATTCCCGGTTGCTGTTCTTTAGCCTTGCATGATCTCAATTTTGATCCAAACATAGCACCAGAAACTATTCCTCAGTGCCAGGGGGTGAAAAACTAGCCGAAAAATAATGTATAATGCGATAAGTACTGATAAACAAAAAGGAAAATGAAATTCTAAAAGGCTATTATGAGCGGAAAATTGATGGCGATATTGAGACCGTATCGCTCACGGTACCCGATAGTGCAATCACCATTATAAGCACGACAATCTGATAAAGTAGAGGGCCTATTTATTACTTGGGGTGACGTACATGGACGATGAATGCCACTATGATAGACGGTACTGGCTGAAGGGGGGACAATAGCCAGCATTCATCAGAATGAAGAATAAACTGTATATTATTGGCGCTGACGCCGGAATACACGCCGCGGAGAAGGCTACGCTTTGTACCGCTACGACCACTTGTTACTGCCACTGCACGCCGGGACGGAAAGGGGGAATTATTGTCCCGTCAGAACAGTTCCTAAATAACAAGCTGAACAAAGAATATCACAACTGAGCGGGAAACTGATTGCACGGCAGAGATAGCCATGCCGAATAATTTTATTGATTAATTAATATGGGACAGTGTTGAAGACCTGCTTTGAAATGAATCAAAAAAAGCCCCCGACAGTCGGGGGCAAGGTCGTCGGACTAGACGACGAGGGTTTATTTGTACAGTTCGGCAGTGGCATGCCAGTTATCACCGCTGCGGGCTTCGGTGATCTGATAGGCTGACGCGCCTTTTTCTTCAGCTTTTTTGTTCAGCATTTCATGCATGTCCATCGGGTTAGAACCGACGGCGCTGACGGAAACCGAACCAATTGATTCACGGTTTTGCGCTTGTTCAGCATTGATTGCGTCTGCGGCGAATGCGCCAAAAGAAAGAACAGAGAGAACGCTTAATGCTGCGACAGATGTTTTGATTTTCATGATAAGTACCTCGTCGAATTTTTTATTGGGGGTCTTTGTTTCGTGACCCTCATCACAAAAACAAGTATACACTAGTAACGTGAAAAATTAATACCACGCTAATGGTTTCCCGGTCATTAAGGTATAAGACGTTCAGTTTTTATAAGCATGTGCAATTAAAATTAACACTTGTTGAATATTTTGTTTGATAAATCAAATGGATAATGAATTTTGCAATTTGTGCGATTTAGCGTAGTTGTATTCACTATGTGAATCAGTTTGAGTGGTTAAAGGCACTGATTGTTAAATTAAAGGCAGTCTAAAGGAGAGAAGGAAGGGCGTTCTGTCAGATTTTTACCCCGCCACGGAGAGCGGCGGGGGAGGTGGTATTAGAGCTCTTGCTCAAACAGCTCAAGAATGGCTTCGTATAAGTCTTTTACCGTGAAGCCGTTCGCCGGGGTGGTGAAAATGGTGTCGTCGCCAGCAATGGTGCCGAGAATACCTTCCGCCTTACCGAGCGAGTCCAGAAGACGAGCAATAAGCTGCGCTGCGCCGGGGCTGGTGTGGATCACCACCACCGCATCGTTGTAGTCGATATCCAGCACCAGATTTTTCAGCGGGCTGGAGGTGGTGGGGACGCCGAGTTCCGCCGGGAGGCAGTAAACCATCTCCATTTTCGCGTTGCGGGTGCGCACGGCGCCGAACTTGGTCAACATGCGCGATACTTTGGACTGGTTGATATTATCAAAGCCCTGATCCTGCAAGGCGAGGACGATTTCGCCCTGGGAACTGAATTTTTCTTCTTTAAGGAGCGCTTTGAACGCCTTTACTAATTCTTCTTGCTTAGCGGAGCTTCGCATAAGTCACCCATAGTATGAGGATGGAAACAACATTATTATGCATACAGATGAATTTTTATGCAAATGGTCTGCCTTAGTGAAGGCTGAAATAATGTTATGAAAGAGCGGAATTTTATCAAATTTCGTTATCAAGGAACATGCCTGCGTCACGGCGCGCGAATAAGCTTAAAAGTAAATTAATTGTTATCAAATTGATGTTGTTTTGGGCTGACAGTAGGGTATATTGTCACCACCTGTTGGAATGTTGCCCTGCTGCATGGCGTCCCCGGATTACGTAAATTAAATGCATAAACGCTAAATTCGCGTGACTACACAGATTTGGATACCGGTGATTGTATTCGTTGGATTTGTGGATTATGGTCGCCGCCGCGGAGCAACAAACGTTTAGTTTCTCAATATAATAAGGAGTTTAGGATGAAAGTCGCAGTCCTCGGCGCTGCTGGCGGTATCGGTCAGGCGCTTGCATTACTGTTAAAAACCCAACTGCCTTCAGGTTCAGAACTCTCCCTGTATGACATCGCTCCAGTGACTCCCGGTGTGGCCGTCGATCTGAGCCATATCCCAACTGCTGTGAAAATTAAAGGTTTTTCCGGTGAAGATGCAACCCCGGCGCTGGAAGGCGCTGACGTGGTGCTGATCTCCGCAGGCGTCGCGCGTAAGCCAGGTATGGATCGTTCCGACCTGTTCAACGTTAACGCAGGCATCGTGAAAAATCTGGTCCAGCAGATCGCAACTACCTGTCCGAAAGCCTGCATCGGTATTATTACCAACCCGGTGAACACCACCGTGGCTATCGCGGCTGAAGTGCTGAAAAAAGCCGGCGTTTACGACAAGAATAAACTGTTTGGCGTGACCACGCTGGACATCATCCGCTCCAACACCTTTGTTGCGGAACTGAAAGGCAAACAGCCGACCGACGTTGAAGTTCCGGTTATCGGCGGCCACTCTGGCGTAACCATTCTGCCGCTGCTGTCGCAGATCCCGGGCGTGAGCTTTAGCGAGCAGGAAGTGGCAGACCTGACTAAGCGTATCCAGAACGCGGGTACAGAAGTCGTAGAAGCCAAAGCTGGCGGCGGATCCGCAACCCTCTCTATGGGCCAGGCGGCGGCGCGCTTCGGTCTTTCTCTGGTTCGTGCGCTGCAGGGCGAAAAAGACGTGGTGGAATGCGCCTACGTTGAAGGCGACGGCCAGCATGCCCGCTTCTTCTCTCAGCCGCTGCTGCTGGGTAAAAACGGCGTCGAAGAGCGTAAGGCTATCGGTACCCTGAGCGCATTCGAGCAGAACGCGCTGGAAGGTATGCTGGATACTCTGAAGAAAGACATTCAGCTTGGCGAAGAGTTCGTTAACAAGTAAGCCAGGCGCTGAATCTGAATGCGAAAACCGCTCATTTGAGCGGTTTTTTTATGCTCTGGTTGCCGGATGGCGCGACGCTTATCCGGCTTTTCCTTTAATTAGTTGCCGGATATTCCTGTATCGTCACCTGCAACGTCAGTTGCTTGTCATCACGCATGACCACCACCGGAATCACCGAGCCCGGGCGAATCTCCGCCACCTGGTCCATCGTTTCCAGCGCGGATACCGCCGGTTTATTGTTCACCGAGAGAATCAAATCATTAACCTGGATGCCAGCCTGCGCCGCCGGGCCGCCCGGTGAGACTTCGTTCACCACTATCCCCTGGATCTGATCCATCCCGCTGCCCTGCGCGTGTAGCGGCGCGATCTCCCGACCGCCAATGCCAATGTAGCCACGGATCACCCGGCCGTCGCGGATCAGCTTATCCATAATTTTGGTCGCCAGCTGGAACGGAATCGCAAAGCCGATCCCCTCCGGCGTCTCGCCATCGTTGCTCTTATCAAACGACAGGGTGTTGATGCCCATCAGTTCGCCCAGCGAATTGACCAGCGCGCCGCCGGAGTTACCGTGGTTGATGGAGGCGTCCGTTTGCAGGAAGTTTTGCCGTCCGGTCGGATTCAGGCCGATGCGCCCTGTGGCGCTGATGATGCCCTGGGTTATGGTTTGCCCGAGGTTATACGGGTTGCCGATCGCCAGCACCACGTCGCCGATGTGCGGCGTACGTTTGGTATTGATCGGAATAGTCGGCAATCCGCCGGTGGCATTGATTTTCAGCACCGCCAGATCGGTCAGCGTATCGGAGCCGACCAGCAGCGCTTCGAACACCCGCCCATCCTGCAGGGCGACGATGATCTGGTCGGCATCGTTAATCACGTGCTTGTTGGTAATGATGTAGCCGCGCTGATCCATAATCACGCCGGAACCGAGCGTGCGGATCTCAAGCTGGTTATGCGCGGTGCTGTTCATGCTGCGGTTATAGACGTTAACCACCGCAGGCGCCGCGCGGCGTACCGCAGCGTTATAGCTGGCCGGCGTTTCGTCGGCGCTGTCATATTGCGGAACGGAGAGGGTATTGATTTTGCGTAGCGAAGGCATGGCGGCCAGAAGAATGGCGCCGACAATCAAACCAATTGCGACCGAACGTAAGAGCTTAACAAACATGATGGTGGCGTCATTAAAAAAGGGAACGACAGCAGCATATCATGAGTTAACCGGACATCACACGCGGGGCAGATGTCCGGTTACTGTCTTTATCGCAGGAGCAGATAAATACTATCGTTTCCGCGTACCACCTGAAGTGCGATGATTGACGGTTTCGCTTCCAGCGCTTTGCGCATCTCGGCGATGGAGTTCACCCTCTCGCGGTTAACGCCGATAATCACATCATCCTTCTGCAAACCGGCCTGGGCGGCTGGACTGCTTTTCTCCACGCTGTCAATTTTAATGCCCTTGCTGCCGTCTTTCAGCTGACCGTCGCTTAGCGTCGCGCCCTGAAGGGCCGGGGCGATCATCTCCGCGCTGGCGGAGGAGGATGTGCTGGTGTCGAGCGTGACTTCCACTTCCAGCGGCTTGCCGTTTCGCAGCAGTCCCAATTTCACCTTCGTGCCCGGTTCGGTGGTGGCGATACGGGAACGCAGCTCAGCGAAGCTGTTGAGCGGTTTACCGTTGAGGCTGGTAATCACATCGCCGGATTTCACGCCTGCTTTCGCGGAGCCGGAATTGGGCAGCACTTCGCTGACGAAGGCGCCGCGCTGAACGTCCAGCTTAAACGCTTTGGCGATGTCGGCGGTCATCTCGGTGCCTTTGATCCCCAGCAGGCCGCGCTTGATCTCACCGAACTGGATCAGCTGCTGCGCCAGAATGCGCGCCATATTACTGGGAATGGCGAAGCCAATGCCGACGCTGCCACCGCCCGGCGCGAGAATGGCGGTGTTAATGCCGATCAGCTCGCCGTTAAGATTAAGCAGCGCGCCGCCGGAGTTGCCGCGGTTGATTGAGGCATCGGTCTGGATAAAGTTTTCCAGCCCTTCCAGGTTCAGTCCGCTGCGCCCCAGCGCGGAGATGATGCCGGAGGCGGCGGTTTGTCCCAGACCGAACGGGTTGCCGACGGCGACGGCGAAGTCGCCGACGCGCAGTTTATCGGAGTCGGCGATGGCGATTTGCGTCAGTTTGCTGGCGTTCTGAATTTGCAGCAGGGCGATGTCGCTCTGGTCGTCGCTGCCGATCAATTTGGCGTCAAATTCGCGACCGTCATTCAGCTGTACGCTGATTTTCTGCGCCTGATTAATGACGTGATTGTTGGTTAATACGTAGCCTTTAGCGGCGTCAATGATGACTCCCGAACCCAGCCCTTCAAACGGCTGCGAAGGCTGATCCGGCAGTTCGTCGCCAAAGAACTTTTTAAATTCTTCCGGTACTTTCTGGCTTTGCGTGGCGGTGCCTTCAACCTTTACGCTCACCACCGCAGGCAATACCTTTTCGAGCATTGGCGCAAGGCTTGGCAGCGCGGGCTGGCCCGGCACCTGACCGGGAATCGAAGCGACAGCCTGAAACGGCGCCGAGAGGGTTAACCCGACACTTAACGCTAAAGCACTCAACAGCTGGGTTTGTTTTTTCATTGGTCCTGCTCTCGTACCTTGAGTGAAAGGAATGACGATTCAAAACGGATTGATGTTATTGAATTTTCAGTCTGCTAACAATGCGGATAATGATTAAATGATAGTCGGGACGGGAGAGAAGGGGGCGGGCGCAACGGCGGCGCCCGGTAAATTTCTTCAACGCTGTGCAATTAGTCGCGCTTTACGCCGCTACGCAGCAGGCCGGATGCGCCTTCAGAGTAGTCTCGCGGCATCTGCACCGGCGCCTGATCGTTACTGGCTTCAGACTCGGCCAGTCGATTACGGAACGGATTCGACTCCGCGGAGAGTTCCGGCAGCAGGCTGCTGGAGCTTTTCGCCATGTGCTGATACAGCTGGCGATAATCATGGGCCATGGTGTCCAGCAGCTCGGCGCTGCGGGCAAAGTGGCTGACCAGCTCTTCGCGATACTCTTCCAGCTCAGCTTTGTTTTTTTCCAGTTCGTACTGCAACGCCTGTTGCTGACGTAATTTACGATTACCAAAACGCATGGCTACGGCACCGATGATGATGCCGACAACTAACCCAATTAGCGCATATTCCCAGGTCATGAACATCTCCCGTTGTCTTTTGTTTCCGTAGGGTGTTGGCTTCCAGGCTCCATGCCCGCGCCTGATACTGCCACTATAACCGCTAATCCCGCAGAAGTGGAATCCTGTGTATATATCGCGTAGTGTAGAACGGCCTTTTTTTCGTCAGCCGTGAACGACGGCACATCGATTCTCAAGGAATAACAATAGCATCATGCAAAGCGTTTCCCCTACATCGCGTTATCTGAAAGCCCTTAATGATGGCACCCATCAACCCGACGAGGTGCAAAAAGAGGCGGTTCGCCGTCTGGAAAGCATTTACCAGGCGCTGACCGCGAAAGAGCCGCCGCCGCAGGAAACGGGCTTTTTCGCCCGCGTCGGTAAGCTGCTGGGAAAACGGGAAGAGGCGGAAATCGCCCCGGTACGCGGCTTATATATGTGGGGCGGCGTAGGACGCGGCAAAACCTGGCTGATGGATCTGTTCTACCATAGCCTGCCAGGCGAGCGGAAACAGCGTCTGCACTTTCATCGCTTTATGCTGCGCGTGCACGAGGAGCTGACGGCCCTGCAGGGGCAAAGCGATCCGCTGGAAACCCTCGCCGACCGCTTTAAAGCGGAGACGGACGTATTGTGCTTCGACGAGTTTTTCGTCTCCGATATTACCGACGCCATGCTGCTCGGCGGCCTGATGAAAGCGCTGTTCGCGCGCGGCATCACGCTGGTGGCGACCTCCAATATTCCGCCCGACGAGCTGTATCGCAACGGCCTGCAGCGCGCGCGTTTCCTGCCCGCTATCGATGCCATCAAACACCATTGCGACATTATGAATGTCGACGCGGGGGGGGATTATCGCCTGCGCACGCTGACGCAGGCCCATCTGTGGCTTACGCCGCTCAATGAGCAAACGCAACAGCAGATGGATACGCTTTGGCAGGCGCTGGCAGGCGTGAAGCGCCAGCAGGGGCCGACGCTGGAAATCAATCACCGCCCGCTGCCTACGCTGGGCGTGGAAAACCAGACGCTGGCGGTAACGTTCGACACGCTGTGCGTCGACGCCCGCAGCCAGCACGATTACATCGCGCTGTCGCGTCTCTATCACACGGTGATGCTGTTCAATGTGCCGGTAATGACGCCGCTGATGGAGAGCGAAGCGCGGCGTTTTATCGCGCTGGTGGATGAGTTTTATGAGCGACACGTTAAGCTGGTGGTCAGCGCGGCAGCGCCTTTATATGACATTTATCAGGGCGAGCGGCTGAAATTTGAATTCCAGCGCTGCCTGTCGCGTTTGCAGGAGATGCAGAGCGAAGAGTACCTCAGACGGGAGCATATGCCCTGAGCGCTCCCGCTGCGGGACAAATTCCGCAATGCAAATCACAAAAAGGGGTCGATCTTTGACCCTGACTTCTCTATAATCCTGCGACCCCACGTTACAACGAAGTTTTTTTCCCGAAACTTTGTGTGCCGGTGAAACATATCCGAGGGGGTAGGTTTACTGGACAATGTCGTGTGAACCTCAACTGACAAAACGTTTGGGTGTTCGCCAACGTGTAACTTATTTATTGGGTAAGCTTTTAATGAAAACTTTTACAGCTAAACCAGAAACCGTAAAACGCGACTGGTACGTTGTTGACGCGACCGGTAAAACTCTGGGCCGTCTGGCTACTGAACTGGCTCTTCGCCTGCGCGGTAAGCACAAAGCGGAATACACTCCGCACGTAGATACCGGTGATTACATCATCGTTCTGAACGCTGAAAAAGTTGCTGTAACCGGCAACAAGCGTACTGACAAAGTGTACTATCACCACACCGGCCACATCGGTGGTATCAAACAAGCGACCTTTGAAGAGATGATTGCTCGCCGTCCTGAGCGTGTGATTGAAATCGCGGTTAAAGGCATGCTGCCAAAAGGCCCGCTGGGTCGTGCTATGTTCCGTAAACTGAAAGTTTACGCTGGCAACGAGCACAACCACGCGGCACAGCAACCGCAAGTTCTTGACATCTAATCGGGATTATAGGCAATGGCTGAAAATCAATACTACGGCACTGGTCGCCGCAAAAGTTCCGCAGCTCGTGTGTTCATCAAACCGGGCAACGGTAAAATCGTTATCAACCAACGTTCTCTGGAACAGTACTTCGGTCGTGAAACTGCCCGCATGGTAGTTCGTCAGCCGCTGGAACTGGTCGACATGGTTGAGAAACTGGATCTGTACATCACTGTTAAAGGTGGTGGTATCTCTGGTCAGGCTGGCGCGATCCGTCACGGTATCACCCGCGCTCTGATGGAGTACGACGAGTCTCTGCGTTCTGAACTGCGCAAAGCGGGCTTTGTTACCCGTGATGCTCGTCAGGTTGAACGTAAGAAAGTCGGTCTGCGTAAAGCACGCCGTCGTCCGCAGTTCTCCAAGCGTTAATTGTTTCTGCCTCTGGCAGATTACAGTTGGCGAAAAAACCCGCTTCGGCGGGTTTTTTTATGGATAAATCTGCGCTCATCCCCTGTCTTACGCCTCTTTTTCCCCATTTACGGAATCGACTCACCACAAAGGTCACAAAATCTGGTAAACTATCATCCAATTTTCTGCCCAAATATCGGGTATTGCTCATTTTTTGTTTGCTTTTTGAACGATGATGGCTTTTCCGATATGGGTAACATCACTTCTGGCCGGCCACGCGTGGCTGGTAGCAGTAAAAATTCTGAATATACCTGGAGGTTTTCATGGCTGTCGCTGCCAACAAACGTTCGGTAATGACGCTGTTTTCTGGTCCTACTGACATCTATAGCCATCAGGTCCGCATTGTGCTGGCTGAGAAAGGTGTGAGTTTTGAGATCGAACACGTGGAGAAGGACAATCCACCTCAGGATCTGATTGACCTCAACCCGAATCAGAGCGTCCCGACGCTGGTGGATCGTGAGCTGACCCTGTGGGAATCTCGCATCATTATGGAATATCTGGATGAGCGTTTCCCTCATCCGCCGCTGATGCCGGTTTATCCGGTGGCGCGTGGCGAAAGCCGCCTGTACATGCACCGTATTGAGAAAGACTGGTATACGCTGATGAACGTCATCGTGAACGGTTCCGCCTCAGAAGCTGACGCCGCACGTAAACAGCTGCGCGAAGAGCTGCAGGCGATCGCGCCGGTCTTCGGTCAGAAGCCCTATTTCCTGAGCGATGAGTTCAGCCTGGTCGATTGCTACCTGGCGCCGCTGCTGTGGCGTTTGCCGATTCTGGGCATCGAGTTTAGCGGCGCGGGCGCAAAAGAGCTGAAAGGCTACATGACCCGCGTTTTTGAACGTGATTCTTTCCTGGCTTCCTTAACCGAAGCTGAACGTGAAATGCGCCTCGGTCGGGGTTAATGCCTATGGATTTGTCACAGCTCACACCACGTCGTCCGTATCTGCTGCGTGCCTTTTATGAGTGGTTGCTCGACAACCAGCTCACGCCGCATCTGGTGGTGGATGTGACGTTGCCGGGCGTGCACGTTCCGATGGAATATGCGCGCGACGGGCAAATCGTCCTTAATATCGCGCCGCGCGCGGTGGGTAATCTTGAGCTGGCGAACGACGAAGTACGTTTTAACGCGCGCTTCGGCGGCGTACCGCGCCAGGTTTCCGTCCCGCTGGCGGCGGTGCTGGCGATTTATGCGCGTGAGAACGGCGCCGGAACGATGTTCGAACCGGAAGCGGCTTACGACGAAGAGGTTGCCAGCCTCAACGATGATGATGCGACATCGGGCGCGGAAAGCGAAACGGTGATGTCGGTGATTGATGGCGATAAGCCGGATCGCGAAGACGACAACAATCCGGATGACGAGCCGCCGCCTCCGCGCGGTGGACGACCAGCGTTACGCGTTGTGAAATAATCGCAAACGGGCTCTGACGGGCCCGTTTTTGTTTGAGTCTGCCACCCTGTTTCCCCCTTGTTTTGATCCTGTGTTAGGATGAACCTGCCGTTTGTTCCCTCAATTTGCTAAACAGGTTTTATGAAAACATTTGATTCTCAAGCTGAAAATTCTCCTGCCGTTATCGGTCGCAGTCTGCGAAACCGCCCGCTGGCGCGTAAAAAGCTGTCGGAAATGGTTGAAGAAGAGCTGGAGCAAATGATTCGCCGCAAAGAGTTTGGTGAAGGCGAACAGCTGCCGTCTGAGCGCGAGCTGATGGCTTTCTTCAACGTGGGGCGTCCCTCTGTACGTGAAGCGCTGGCGGCGCTCAAGCGTAAAGGTCTGGTGCAAATTAATAACGGCGAACGCGCCAGGGTATCGCGTCCTTCCGCTGATACCATCATCGGTGAGCTGTCCGGCATGGCGAAAGATTTCCTTGCTCATCCCGGCGGCATTGCCCATTTCGAACAGCTGCGGCTGTTCTTTGAATCCAGCCTCGTGCGCTATGCCGCGGAAAACGCCACCGACGCGCAGATCGATCTGCTGGCGAAAGCGCTGGAGATCAACAGCCAGTCGCTGGACGATAACGCGCTGTTTATTCGATCCGATGTCGATTTTCACCGCGTGCTGGCGGAGATCCCCGGCAACCCGATCTTTAAGGCGATCCACGTCGCCCTGCTCGACTGGCTGATCGCCGCCCGTCCAACCGTGCCCGATCGCGAACTGTATGAACATAACAGCGTCAGCTATCAGCAGCATATCGCCATCGTTGACGCGATCCGCCAGCGCGATCCGGATGCCGCCGATCGGGCGCTGCAAACCCATCTCAACAGCGTTTCCGCGACGTGGCACGCTCTCGGACAGCAGTCGAAACGCAAAAAATAACCCTGCTTTAGTGAACTCGATCGCAATATAAGCGTTCTGTCAGGATCATTGCGTAAACTGTCTGGTATAACAGGTATAAAGGTATGCAGTCAGATAACACTGAATATGACAGAGGTCGTTATGGCAAAAGATTTACGCGGCGTAATGCCGGCATTATTAACCCCATTCGATAACCAACAGCGGCTGGATGTTGAAAGCTTGCGCCGTCTGGTGCGTTTCAATATCGCGCAGGGTATTGATGGGCTGTACGTTGGCGGTTCCACTGGCGAAGCCTTCGTGCAGAGCATTGCGGAAAGGGAACAGGTGCTCGAAGCGGTGGCTGAAGAAGCGCAGGGTAAAGTGACGCTGATCGCTCATGTGGGTACGGTCAGTACCGATGAGAGTCAGCAGCTGGCGCGCGCGGCGCAGCGTTACGGTTTTGACGCGGTTTCGGCCGTCACGCCGTTCTACTATCCGTTCAGCTTTGCCGAACACTGCGATCATTACCGCAGCATTATTGATGCGGCGGACGGCCTGCCGATGGTGGTCTATAACATTCCGGCGCTGAGCGGCGTAACGTTAAATCTTGAGCAGATCAACACCCTGGTCACTCTGCCGGGCGTTGGCGCGCTGAAGCAAACCTCCGGCGATCTCTATCAAATGGAGCAGATCCGCCGCGCCCATCCGGATCTGGTGCTTTACAACGGTTATGACGAAATTTTCGCCTCCGGCCTGCTGGCGGGCGCGGATGGCGGGATCGGCAGCACCTACAACATCATGGGCTGGCGCTATCAGGCAATTGTGAAAGCGCTCAAAGAAGGAAACATTCAGGCCGCGCAACAGCTGCAAACCGAGTGTAATAAGGTTATCGACCTGCTGATTAAGACCGGCGTGTTCCGTGGGCTGAAAACGGTGCTGCACTATATGGATGTGGTCGCGGTCCCCCTGTGCCGGAAGCCGTTTGCGCCGGTTGAGGAAAAATATCTGCCAGCGCTGAAGGCCCTGGCGGAGCAGTTAATGGCGGAACGCGCCTGAGTGATTGCCGGATGGCGCTTTGCTTATCCGGCTTACAACGACACACGAGGCCGGATAAGGCGTAGCCGCCATCCGGCTATATCGGGAGAGTGTTATGAGTAAATGTACCCAAAGCATCCCGTGGTATCGCCATCTCAACCGGGCACAATGGCGTGCATTTTCCGCCGCCTGGCTGGGATACCTGCTTGATGGTTTCGATTTCGTGCTCATTGCCCTTGTGCTTACGGAAGTACAAGGCGAATTTGGGCTGACGACGGTGCAGGCGGCAAGCCTGATTTCGGCAGCCTTTATCTCCCGCTGGTTTGGCGGGCTGATGCTGGGGGCGATGGGCGACCGCTACGGGCGTCGCCTGGCGATGGTCACCAGCATCATCATGTTCTCCGTGGGCACCCTGGCCTGTGGCTTCGCGCCGGGTTACACCACCATGTTTATCGCCCGTCTGGTGATTGGCATGGGGATGGCGGGCGAATACGGTTCCAGCGCCACCTACGTGATTGAAAGCTGGCCAAAGCACTTGCGTAATAAAGCCAGCGGCTTTCTGATTTCCGGTTTCTCCGTTGGCGCGGTGGTCGCCGCTCAGGTCTACAGCCTGGTGGTGCCGGTCTGGGGCTGGCGCGCGCTGTTCTTCATCGGCATTTTGCCGATTATCTTCGCCCTCTGGCTGCGGAAAAACATTCCGGAAGCGGAGGACTGGAAAGAAAAACATGCGGGCAAAGCGCCGGTGCGCACAATGGTCGATATTCTTTATCGCGGCGAACACCGGATGGTCAACATTCTGTTGACGATCGCCGCGGCAACCGCGCTGTGGTTCTGCTTTGCCGGGAACCTGCAAAACGCGGCGATTGTCGCGGCGCTGGGCCTGCTGTGCGCCGTTATCTTCATCAGCTTTATGGTGCAAAGCAGCGGCAAGCGCTGGCCGACGGGCGTGATGCTGATGGTGGTCGTGCTGTTTGCTTTCCTCTATTCATGGCCTATCCAGGCGCTGCTGCCGACGTATCTGAAAACTGAGCTGGCTTACGATCCGTCAACCGTCGCGCGGGTGTTGTTCTTTAGCGGCTTTGGCGCGGCGGTCGGCTGCTGCGTGGGCGGTTTTCTCGGCGACTGGCTTGGCACCCGCAAAGCCTACGTTTACAGCCTGCTGGCTTCGCAGGTGCTGATTGTGCCGGTATTCGCGATTGGCGGCGCAAACGTCTGGGTGCTGGGTTTGCTCCTGTTTTTCCAGCAAATGTTAGGGCAGGGAATTTCCGGGATCTTACCGAAGCTGATCGGCGGCTATTTCGATACCGACCAGCGTGCGGCGGGGCTGGGCTTCACCTATAACGTCGGGGCGCTTGGCGGCGCGCTGGCGCCGATCCTGGGGGCGCTGATTGCCCAGCGTCTGGATCTGGGCACCGCGCTGGCATCGCTCTCCTTCAGCCTGACCTTTGTGGTGATCCTGTTAATTGGTCTGGATATGCCGTCCCGCGTGCAGCGCTGGCTGCGTCCGGAAGCGCTGCGCACGCACGACGCTATTGACGGTAAGCCATTCAGCGGAGCCATCCCGTCTGGCGGCGATAAAAGCGCTTTAGCAAAAGGTAAAAGTTAATCTGTTTGCCCGGTCTCGCGCCGGGCGACTTTGGTAAGGAAAGGGGTATGTCGTTACTTACACAACTGGATAAAAACATTGCCGCAAACGGCGGCCTGATTGTCTCCTGTCAGCCGGTTCCCGGCAGCCCGCTGGATAAGCCGCAAATTGTCGCGGCGATGGCGCTGGCGGCGGAGCAGGCGGGAGCGGTTGCTCTGCGTATTGAGGGCGTTGAAAATTTACGCGCAACCCGCGCAGTGGTATCGCTACCGATTATCGGTATTCTCAAGCGCGATCTCGACGATTCGCCGGTGCGCATCACCGCGTTTACCGAAGATGTGGATGCGCTGGCGCAGGCCGGTGCGGACATTATCGCCTTCGATGGCACCGATCGCGCGCGCCCTGTGCCGGTGGACGAGTTACTTGCGCGCATCCACCGCCACCAGCGTCTGGCAATGGCGGACTGCTCCACGCTGCAGGACGGACTGGCCTGTCAGAAACGGGGAGCGGAAATTATTGGCACTACGCTTTCCGGCTACACGACGCCGGATACGCCGGAGGAGCCGGATCTTGCGCTGGTGCAAGCGCTCAGCGAGGCTGGCTGTCGGGTGATTGCCGAAGGGCGCTATAACACCCCGGCGCAGGCTGCTGAAGCGATGCGTCACGGCGCCTGGGCGGTAACGGTCGGTTCCGCCATCACCCGGCTGGAGCATATCTGCGGCTGGTACAACACGGCGCTGAAAAAGGCGGCGCTATGACGACGCTGGCGATTGATATTGGCGGCACCAAACTGGCCGCCGCGCTGATGGATGCCGATCTGCGGATCCGTGAACGCTGCGAACGCCCCACTCCCGCCAGCAAAACGCCGGATGCCCTGCGTGAAGCGCTAACTGAACTGGTAAAGCCGCTGCAATCGCAGGCAAAACGGGTGGCGATTGCCTCAACGGGGATCATCCAGGAAGGCAATTTGCAGGCGATTAACCCGCTGAATCTCGGCGGGCTGCTGCATTTTCCGCTGGTACAGACGTTGGAGGCGATCGCCGGTTTACCGACGCTGGCGGTAAATGACGCGCAGGCCGCGGCGTGGGCGGAATATCATGCCCTCGCAGATGAGGTCCGCGATATGGTGTTTATTACCGTCTCTACCGGCGTGGGCGGCGGTGTGGTCAGCGGCGGCCGGTTGCTGACCGGAAGCGGCGGGCTTGCCGGGCATCTCGGCCATACGCTGGCGGATCCCAACGGACCGCGATGCGGCTGTGGACGGATTGGCTGCGTTGAAGCCATCGCCTCGGGACGCGGCATAGCCGCAGCCGCGCAGGGCGAGCTTGCCGGAAGCGACGCCAGAACCATTTTCGCTCGCGCCGCCGATGGCGATGAGCAGGCCGCAAGCCTTGTCAGGCGCTCCGCAGAGGTTCTGGCGCGGCTCATCGCCGATGTTAAAGCGGTAACAGACTGCCAGCGCGTGGTTGTCGGCGGCAGCGTTGGGCTGGCGGAAGGCTATCTGGCGCAGGTGCAGGATTTTCTCGTTCAATACCCTTCCGTGTATCAGGTGGACTTATCCGCCGCACGCTACCGGCACGACGCGGGATTACTGGGCGCGGCGCTGCTGGCGCAAGGAGAGAGATTATGATTCTTGGTGAAATTCGTTCGTTACCGTCCGCAGGGTTACATCCTGCGCTTGTGGATGCGCTGACGCGTGCGCTGGCCGCAAGGCCGCTGGAGAAAGCGGCTGGTCGCTATGAGTTGCAGAGCGATAATATCTTTATGAACGTAATGGAACTGACCACGCAGTTGCCGACGGAGAAAAAAGCGGAACTGCATGAGCAGTATATTGATATACAGCTGCTGCTGGCGGGGGAGGAGCGGATTCAGTTCGGCGTATACGGCTCGGCGCGACGGTGTGAAGATTTTCATCCGGAAGAGGATTATCAGTTGTGCAGCGAAATCGCCAACGCGCAGACGATAACGCTGCAGCCCGGGGTATTCGCCGTGTTTATGCCAGGAGAGCCGCATAAGCCGGGCTGCGCCATTGGTGAACCGGGCGAAATTAAGAAAGTGGTGGTAAAGGTGCGCGCCAGCCTGCTTGACGCGTAGGAGTGCCTGATGACGCTTTGCTTATCCGGCCTGCGCTACGGCGATGATATCGTATGTAGGCCGGATAAGGCGATAAGCCGCCATCCGGCAACGTGGTTACCGCTTAAACGTCACGGCTTCCGGCTGCGTCAGATGCAGCGTTGTCTGGCTGAGCACCGTCTCGGCAATGACTTTCCCGTGGCGAATGGAATAACGGGCGGGCGTCTGGCGGCGAACCGCATCAAAGCCATTTTCAGCTGGTAAAATCACCAGGTTCGCCGGGTTGCCCACGCTCACGCCATAATCCTGCAGGTGGAGGGTTTTTGCGCTGTGGGTGGTGATCAGCTTCAGTCCGTCATTGATTTGCCCGTATCCCATCAGCTGACAGACGTGTAATCCCATGTGCAGCACCTGTAGCATATTCGCGGTGCCCAGCGGATACCACGGATCGAAAACGTCATCATGTCCAAAGCAGACGTTGATCTCCGCTTCCAGCATCTCTTTCACGCGCGTCACGCCGCGGCGCTTAGGATAGATGTCGAAACGGCCTTGCAGGTGAATGTTCACCAGCGGATTGGCGACGAAGTTAATGCCGGACATTTTCAACAAGCGGAACAGGCGGGAAGCGTAAGCGCCATTATAGGAGTGCATCGCCGTGGTATGGCTGGCGGTGACGCGGGCACCCATTCCATCGCGATGCGCCAGCGCCGCGACGGTTTCAACAAAGCGCGACTGTTCATCATCGATTTCGTCACAGTGGACGTCAATAAGCCTGTCGTACTTCTGCGCCAGGGCAAAGGTCTTATGCAACGACTCAACGCCATACTCGCGGGTAAATTCGAAGTGAGGAATCGCGCCAATGACATCCGCCCCCATACGCACGGCTTCTTCTAACAGCGCCTCGCCGTTGGGATAAGAGAGAATGCCTTCCTGCGGGAATGCCACAATTTGCAGATCCACCCACGGCGCCATCTCTTGTTTTACTTCCAGCATCGCTTTCAGCGCCGTCAGCGTGGGATCGGACACGTCAACGTGCGTCCGGACATGCTGGATGCCATTGGCAATCTGCCACTTGATGGTCTGCATGGCGCGGGACTTGACGTCTTCGTGTGTGAGCAGCGCCTTACGCTCAGCCCAGCGCTCAATGCCCTCGAATAACGTACCAGACTGGTTCCAGTTCGGTTCACCCGCCGTCTGGGTGGTATCCAGGTGAATATGCGGCTCAACGAAAGGCGGAATAACCAGTCTGCTTTCGGCATCCAGCACCTCGCCTGAAGGCGCGGGGGCCGCGTCCTGTGGCTCAATGCGGCTGAAGCGACCATTTTCAATGGTTATCTGCCATAAGCCTTCTTGCCCCTGCAAGCGGGCCTGACGGATGGTAAGGATATTATTCTGCATGGGTGGCCTCCGGGGTATTAGCAAAAGCACGTCTGGCGAAGGGGGCTAACAGGACGTAGCTGACCACGCCGCCGAGTACCGCATTGACCGGCACGATGCCCGGCAGGTAGTGTCCGGCAGCCACGCCCAGCGCGACCGAAAGGATGGCTACCCAGTTCACTGGCGCAAATGTCGCGTTGTGGAAGTCGGCATAGCGGCGACGGTTTATCAGATAGTCGGCGATAATCACCCCGCCAACGGGGGGAATCGCAGCTGACAAAAAGGTCAGCCAGCCGACGAAGTTATTGTAAAGCCACAGCGCGCAGAGCGTGCCGATAATTCCGTTAACCACCGACAGCATACGGCTGGAAAGGCCGGTAACATTGGCGAAGCCCAGACCTGACGCATACAGCGCGTTATCATTGGTCGTCCAGATGTTCAGGCCAAGAACCACAATCGCGGGCAGCAGCAGCCCCTGGGCGATCATCACGTCAGAGATATCGGCCTGGCCTACGGCAGCGGCGCCTGCGGCGCCGAAGATAAACATCAGCGAATTGCCGAGGAAAAACGCCACCATCGCGACCAGCACAGCGCCTTTGGCACTGCGACCAAAGCGAACGAAGTCGGCGGTCAGCGTCCCTGCGCTGATAAACGATCCCACCACCAGCGCCAGCGCGTTTGAAAAATTAAGCGGCGTCTGCGGTACGATCGCCTTTAAATGCGCCAGTCCCCCCACACCGTCCACGGCCAGCCAGACAGAGTAGCTGCCGAGAATGACGATAGCGGGAACGGCGACGATCGATAAAATCGTCAGTGCCGAGATGCCGAAGAAGATGGTTACGGTCATCAACAGACCGGAAACGGCAATAAGGATATTCACGTCGATGCCGGTCGCTTTACTCACCGGGATGGCGAACATCGCCACGCCAACCCCAAACCAGCCTACCTGCGTGCCGCCCAGCAGTATTGAGGGAAGCCATGAACCTTTTACGCCAAATGAGTAACGCGCGAGAAGGTGGGTAGAGAGCCCTGTTTTTGCGCCAATGTAGCCGAGAAAAGCAGTGTAAATACCGAGGAGAAGATTACCGAAGAGAACTGCCAGGAAGAAATCGTTATAGGAAAGACCGGTACCGAGCGTGCCGCCGGTCCACATACTGGCGGAAAAAAACGTTAATCCCAACATCACGAACGTCAGTGGAATCACGCCTCTCCGCGCCGTCAAAGGCACCGGGCCCTGGCTATAATTGTTATCTTGCGACACAACGTCTCCTTGTTATTTGGCCAAAAAATCCGCCGCATGATATACATTTTTCTGGTGAATGCAAACGTTTCCGTAGGGCTGGATTCAGCATTGAAAAGAAGAAGGCATCGTCAGGTCAGGGGCGGGGTGTTTTAAAGTTCTGCGGATATTGTCTGCGGGATTTTCAAATGCTGCAAAACAGGTCTGGCACAAATTTTTCGTTGGAAATGGGCTCCCCGGCTATCAGCGCAATGGCGATATCCGGGGAACCTGAACGGTTTACACTTCCAGGTAGTTCATGATCCCGTCGGCCGCTTTACGGCCTTCGGCGATCGCCGTTACCACCAGGTCTGAACCGCGCACGATGTCGCCACCGGCGAAGATTTTCGGGTTGCTGGTCTGGAACGCGTTTTCGCTGCCTTCCGGCGCGATAATACGCCCCTGCGAGTCCAGCTCCACGCTGTGGGTCGCCAGCCATTCCATGCTGTGCGGACGGAAACCAAACGCCATCACCACCGCATCAGCCGCAAGCACATGTTCGGAACCGGCGACAATCTCCGCCCGGCGACGGCCTTTCGCGTCCGGGGCACCCATTTCGGTGCGCGCCATCTTCACGCCGCAGACCTTGCCGTTGGCATTGACTTCGATGCCCAGCGGCTGGACGTTGAACTGGAACTCGACGCCTTCTTCCCGCGCGTTTTTCACTTCGCGTCTGGAGCCCGGCATATTTTCTTCATCACGACGATAGGCGCAGGTGACGTGCGTCGCGCCCTGGCGCACGGAGGTCCGCACGCAGTCCATCGCAGTATCGCCGCCGCCCAGCACCACTACGCGTTTACCTTCCATATTGATAAACGGCGCGTCGGGCGTTTCGCCAAAGCCCATAATTTGCCGGGTGTTGGCGATCAGGAACGGCAGAGCGTCAAACACGCCGTCAGCGTCTTCGTTTTCCAGCCCGCCGCGCATTGACTGATAGGTGCCGACGCCAAGAAAGACGGCGTCATAGTCGTTCAGCAGATCGCTGAACTGCACGTCGCGGCCAACTTCAACGTTCAGGCGGAATTCAATGCCCATGCCGGTGAAAATTTCCCGACGGCGGGTCATCACCTCTTTTTCCAGCTTGAACGCCGGAATGCCGAAGGTCAGCAGGCCGCCAATCTCCGGATGACGATCGAACACCACCGCCTTCACGCCGTTGCGCGTCAGTACGTCGGCACAGGCCAGCCCGGCCGGACCGGCGCCGATAATCGCCACTCGCTTGTCGGTCTGACGCACGCCGGTCATATCCGGCCGCCAGCCCATCTCGAAGGCTTTATCATTGATATAGCGTTCGATGTTGCCGATGGTGACCGCGCCGAACTCGTCGTTGAGGGTACAAGAACCTTCGCACAGACGATCCTGCGGGCAGACGCGACCGCACACTTCCGGCAGCGTGTTGGTCTGGTGAGAAAGCTCCGCCGCCTCGAAAATGCGCCCTTCATTAGCCAGCTTCAGCCAGTTGGGGATGTAGTTGTGCACCGGGCACTTCCACTCGCAGTACGGGTTGCCGCAGGAAAGACAGCGATCGGCCTGCGCCTTCGCCTGACCTTCGGAAAACGGCTCGTAGATTTCCACAAACTCGATTTTACGAATTTTCAGCGGCTTCTTTGGCGGATCAACGCGCTGCAGGTCGATAAATTGATATACGTTTTGACTCATGACCAGAACCTCTTACTGCGCCTGCACGCGCAGCTCTGCTGCGCTACGACTACGGTGACCCAACAGGGCTTTCACATCGCTGGACTTCGGCTTAACCAGCGCGAATTTAGCGGCAAACGCTGACCAGTTAGCCAGAATTTCTTCACCACGCTGGGAACCGGTGTGTTGTACATGCTCGGTGATGAGACCGCGCAGATGCTCTTCGTGAATCGCGAGATCGTCAACGCTCAGCACTTCCACCAGTTCCGGGTTTACACGCTTGCGGAACTCGCCGTCTTCGTCAAGGACATAGGCGAAGCCGCCCGTCATGCCCGCGCCGAAGTTGACCCCGGTTTTGCCGAGAATACAGACGATGCCGCCGGTCATATATTCACAGCCGTTATCGCCAATGCCTTCCACGACGGTGATAGCGCCGGAGTTACGCACCGCGAAACGTTCGCCCGCCCGGCCTGCGGCATACAGACGGCCGCCAGTCGCGCCGTACAGACAGGTGTTGCCGATAATGCTCGCCTCATGGCTGCGGAAGGCGGAACCGACCGGTGGACGCACCGCCAGCAGGCCGCCCGCCATGCCTTTACCGACATAGTCGTTGGCGTCGCCGGTCAGGTACAGCTCCACGCCGCCCGCGTTCCAGACGCCGAAGCTCTGGCCTGCGGTGCCGTTAAAGTACGCTTTGATCGGGTCAGAGGCCAGCCCCTGATCGCCGTGCGTCTGCGCGATATAGCCCGACAGCGACGCGCCAACGGAGCGGTCGGTGTTACGGATATCGAACCAGAAGGTTTTGCTCTGGCGTTCGTCAACGTACGGCTTCGCCTGTTGCAGCAGCTGCGCGTTCAGCACGCCGTTATCGAACGGCGGGTTGTTTTCGGTGCAGTACAGCGCCTTGCCCGGATGAGGCTCGGCGGTTTCCAGCAGGCGGGACAATTCCAGCTTCTGCTGTTTGGCGGTAAACCCTTCCAGCTCTTTCAGCAGGTCGGTACGGCCAATTAGATCTACCAGCCGTTTTACGCCCAGCTGCGCCATCAGCTCGCGGGTTTCGCGGGCGATAAATTCAAAGTAGTTGGTCACTTTGAACGGCAGGCCGTGGTAGTGGTTCTTACGCAGCTTGTCGTCCTGAGTGGCAACGCCCGTCGCGCAGTTGTTCAGGTGGCAAATACGCAGATATTTACAGCCCAGCGCCACCATCGGACCGGTGCCGAAGCCGAAGCTTTCCGCGCCCAGAATCGCCGCTTTGATGATATCAACGCCGGTTTTCAGGCCGCCGTCGACCTGCAAACGGATCTTATGGCGCAGCCCGTTCGCCACCAGCGCCTGCTGGGTTTCCACCAGGCCGAGTTCCCACGGACAGCCCGCATATTTCACCGAGGAGAGCGGGCTTGCGCCGGTGCCGCCGTCGTAACCGGCGATGGTGATGAGATCCGCATAGGCTTTCGCCACGCCGGTAGCGATGGTGCCAACGCCCGGTTCGGAAACCAGCTTCACCGAGATCATCGCTTTCGGGTTAACCTGCTTGAGATCGAAAATCAGCTGCGCTAAGTCCTCGATAGAGTAGATATCGTGGTGCGGCGGCGGGGAGATCAGCGTCACGCCCGGCACCGAATAGCGCAGTTTGGCGATGTACGGGGTGACTTTATCGCCCGGTAACTGGCCGCCTTCGCCCGGCTTCGCGCCCTGCGCGACCTTAATCTGAATGACGTCGGCGTTAACCAGGTACGCCGGCGTCACGCCGAAGCGGCCGGAGGCCACCTGCTTGATGCGCGACACTTTATTGGTGCCGTAGCGCGCCGGATCTTCACCGCCTTCGCCGGAGTTCGAATTACCGCCGAGGCTGTTCATTGCTTCCGCCAGCGCTTCATGCGCTTCCGGACTCAGCGCGCCGATGGACATCGCCGCGGTATCGAAGCGTTTGAACAGCTCAGTCGCCGGTTCAACGTCGTCAATACTGACCGCTTCGCCGCCGGGATTAATGGCCAGCAGATCGCGCAGCGTGGTCGCCGGACGTTCATTAACCAGCTTCGCGTATTCCTGGTAGTCGCTGTACTCGCCGCTCTGCACCGCCTGTTGCAGGGTGCGCACCACGTCCGGGTTATAGGCGTGATATTCGCCGCCGTGCACGTACTTCAGCAGGCCGCCCTGGGCGATAGGCTTGCGCGCCAGCCAGGCGCGTTTGGAGAGGTTCAGCAGATCCTGCTGGAAGTCGGCAAAGCCAGCGCCGCCGATGCGGCTTACCACGCCCTGGAAGCACAGGTTGACGACCTCATCATGCAGGCCGACCGCTTCAAACAGCTTCGAGCAGCGGTAAGAGGCGATGGTCGAGATGCCCATTTTGGACATGATCTTGTACAGCCCTTTGTTGATGCCGTTACGATAGTTCAGCATCACGGTGCGGTAGTCTTTGGCAATCGCCTGGGTGTCAATCAGGCAGCCCAGCGTTTCGTAAGCCAGATATGGATAGATGGCGGTCGCGCCGAAGCCGAGCAGGACGGCGAAGTGGTGCGGATCGCGGGCGCTGCCGGTTTCGACAATGATGTTAGCGTCGCAGCGCAGGCTCTGTTCCACCAGCCGCGTCTGTATCGCGCCGACGGCCATTGGCGCTGGCACCGGCAGGCGGTTCTTGCCGATATTGCGGTCGGAAAGCACCAGCAGTACGGTGCCGTTGCGCACCATCTGCTCTGCGGTATCGCACAGCGCTTTCACTGTCTCTTCCAGCGTGGTCTGCGTGGTGTCGAAAGTGATATCCAGCCAGTCGGCGCGATAGTGATCCTCTTTCATCGTCGTCAACTGCCTGAAATCGGAGTACAGCAGAATCGGCGACCTGAAGCTCAGACGGTGCGCCTGGCCTTCCGCTTCACAGAAGACGTTCATCTCGCGACCAATACTGGTGGCAAGCGACATAACGTGCGCTTCACGCAGCGGATCGATTGGCGGGTTAGTGACCTGCGCGAACTGCTGGCGGAAGTAGTCATAAATAATGCGCGGCTGGCTGGAGAGTACGGCAAACGGGGTGTCGTCACCCATTGAGCCGACCGCCTCCTGGCCGTTTTCGCCCAGGACGCGAATCACGGAATCCAGCTCTTCGGCGCTGTAGTTGAACTGTTTGTGATAGCTGGCGAGCGCATCGTCGTCCAGTTCACGTTGTCCCACCTGATCGTCCGCCAGATCTTCAAACGGCACCAGGCGGCGAACGTTTTTCTCCATCCACTCTTTATACGGATGGCGGCTTTTCAGGTCGTTGTCGGTTTCGGCGGAGTGCAGAATGCGTCCGCTGCGGGTATCGATCACCATCAGTTCGCCCGGTCCGACGCGGCCTTTTTCCACCACTTCGTCAGGCTGGTAGTCCCAGATGCCGACCTCAGAGGCGCAGGTGATCAGTTTGTCTTTAGTGATCACAAAACGCGCCGGACGCAGGCCGTTACGATCGAGGTTACAGGCGGCAAAGCGCCCGTCGGACATAACGATCCCCGCCGGGCCGTCCCACGGCTCCATGTGCATCGAGTTAAAGTCGAAGAAGGCGCGCAGCTCCGGATCCATATCCGGGTTGTTCTGCCAGGCGGGCGGCACCAGCAAACGCATGGCGCGCACAATATCCATCCCGCCAGCCAGCAGCAGCTCCAGCATATTATCCATCGAGCTGGAGTCCGAACCGGTTTCGTTAACGAACGGCGCGGCGTCGTGCAGATCCGGGATCAGCGGCGTCTGGAATTTATAGGTACGGGCGCGCGCCCACTGGCGGTTGCCGGTAATGGTGTTGATCTCGCCGTTATGCGCCAGATAGCGGAACGGCTGCGCCAGCGGCCAGCGCGGCACGGTATTGGTGGAGAAGCGCTGGTGGAACAGGCAGATGGCCGATTCCAGACGCAGATCCGCGAGGTCCAGGTAAAAGCGCGGCAGATCCGCCGGCATACACAGACCTTTATAGATGTTGACCAGGTTCGACAGGCTACAGACGTAGAAGTCTTTGTCGTCCTGCAAACGCTTTTCAATGCGGCGGCGGGCGATGAACAGACGACGCTCCATATCGCGCGGACGCCAGCCCGCAGGGGCGTTGACGAAAATTTGTTCGATGCGCGGCAGAGAGGAGAGGGCGATTTCGCCGAGAACGCCTTCATTGGTCGGCACGTTGCGCCAGCCAACGATTGACAGGGTTTCCTGCTGGAGTTCTTCTTCCACAATACGGCGAGACGCAGCCGCCAGTTCCGGATCCTGATTTAAGAAGATCATGCCGACGGCGTAGTTTTTGGCTAAACGCCAGCCGCGCTCCTGCGCAACAATGCGAAAAAAGCGGTCGGGCTTTTGCAACAGCAAACCGCAACCGTCGCCGGTTTTTCCATCAGCGAGAATCGCGCCACGGTGCTGCATTCGGGCCAGTGCGTGTATGGCGGTACGCACTACCTTGTGGCTAGGTTCGCCTTCTATGTGGGCGATCAGGCCGAAACCACAGTTATCCTTTTCAAGGGATTTATCGTACAACATATCAGTGAACCTCCCCAGGCTCTGCGGGATCCCCTTCCGATACCGTTTGCGCACGGGCACACCAAGAGCATGGCGACGGAGTTTGCGCGTGATACGCTTACCTCGCATTCGCCCTCTTAATCCTTATCGCGTAGGTCAAACAAGTTTGAGGACTTGCTGTCAGAGGGAATCTCAATTACTGCATAAATATGATGAGCACACCGCTCATCCAGAAAGCTTCCAGCGGATTCCCAACTTATCGGGAATCCACACACAGGTCAAATGGCAAGCTTATCCGTTGAAAACTGTGCTATATATTGATTATATTTTTGAAAATATTGAAATTATTGTGCTTTTTACTTTGATTGAGCGCCCGGTGAGTACGGCTCGTAGTGTGATCTGTCTCACTATCATATCCCCCGGCCAGACCTTAACTGCGCTTAAATTAGCGTCGTATTCAGTGTTTCGTGCTGGTTTGTGTTTTTTATGTAATTCAAAATACTGTTTTTGCGCCAGCGGCGTCAGAAGATAAAAAAGCGGCGGTGAAATAAGGAAAAGTAATCGGACAGGTTATGAATGAAATGTCGTTTATTTTGACTTTCTATGCAAATGATAAAAGCCCGCCGGGGCGATTGATCCAGGTCATCGCCGACTGGGGCTAAAAATGGCAGGCTTTGGCCTCTTTTTAAGAGGCGGTCTATCAGATTATGCAGTTACAGAAATTAGTCAATATGTTTGGTGGGGATCTTTTTCGTCGTTACGGACAAAAGGTTCATAAACTGACGCTGCACGGCGGGTTCAGCTGTCCTAACCGTGACGGCACCATCGGACGCGGCGGCTGCACCTTCTGTAACGTCGCCTCTTTTGCCGATGAAGCCCAGCAGCATCGCTCCATTGCCGAACAGCTTGCCCATCAGGCGCATCTGGTAAACCGCGCGAAACGCTATCTGGCCTATTTTCAGGCCTATACCAGCACCTTTGCCGAGGTGCAGGTGCTGCGCGCAATGTATCAGCAGGCGGTCAGCCAGGCCAGCATCGTCGGGCTTTGCGTCGGGACGCGTCCCGACTGCGTGCCGGAGGCCGTGCTCGATCTGCTCTGCGAGTATAAAGACCAGGGATACGAAGTGTGGCTGGAGCTTGGGTTACAGACCGCGCATGATAAAACCCTGCATCGCATTAATCGCGGCCACGATTTTGCCTGCTACCAGCGCACCACCCGGCTGGCGCGTGAGCGCGGGCTGAAGGTCTGTTCTCATCTTATTGTCGGCTTACCGGGCGAGGGGCAGAGCGAATGCCTGCAAACGCTGGAGCGGGTGGTGGAAACCGGCGTGGATGGCATTAAGCTGCATATCGTCAAAGGCAGCATTATGGCGAAGGCCTGGGAGGCCGGGCGGCTTAACGGCATTGCGCTGGATGAGTACACGGTGGCGGCAGGGGAGATGATTCGCCACACGCCGCCGGAGGTGATCTACCACCGTATTTCCGCCAGCGCCCGCAGGCCGACGCTGCTGGCGCCGCTGTGGTGCGAGAATCGCTGGACGGGGATGGTGGAGCTTGATCGTTATCTGAATGAACACGGCGTGCAGGGCTCGGCGCTGGGGCGTGGCTGGATTTCGCCAGCCTGACGCCCCTCGCGCTGACAGGAGGCAGCCTTTGCCCCCTGTCAGGCTATTAAGCCTGCGCGGTTTTGGCCGCTGAGCGCGGCGTCTTGATCACGAACAGCACCAGCAGCGCGCCCAGCGCGGCAACGCTGCCGGCGAGGATAAAGGCGCTGTCGAATTTACCCGTAGACTGAACGATATAACCGGTCACGATCGGCCCAACGATGCCTGAGATGCTGCCAATCAGGTGAATGAAGCCGCTGGTGCCGCCGATGCGGGATTTATGTACCACGTCCTGAATAATGGCCCAGTAAATCGCCCCTGTTACATACAGGAAGAAAATGGAGACCGACATCAGGATAACGGCGGGCACCACGCTGCTTACCGTACCGGCCAGTCCTACACAAATAGCGGCCATCATCAGGCAAACCACCAGCACGATTTTACGCGACAGCAGCAGGCGTCCGGTAATATTAAAGATTTTATCGGAAATATAACCGCCCAGCGCCAGACCAACGAAACCGACAATCCAGGGAATCATCGTGGTGAGGCTCATGGATTTAATATCCAGATGATGTTGCTGCACCAGATAAGACGGGAACCAGCTCAGGAAGAAGAATAAAATATAGTTGTAGCAGAAGAAGGCGAAAGCGGTCACCAGAATAATCGGTTGCTTAAGATAATAACCCAGAGAGTGGGCGGTTTCATTTCCTACCACTTCCTGTTCGGCATCTTCGCTTTTCATCCGCTGAATTAATGCCAGCTCTTCTGTACTGACGCGCTTATGTTTTTCCGGTGAGTTAGCGGCAATGAAGAACCACACGATCATCCAGACAATACCGATGGTGAAAATAATTAAGAAAGCCGGACGCCAGCCGAGCGCCAGCGCCAGATAGCCGACGATAGGACCGGCGACCGCGCCGCCAAGCGGCGAACCTGCGCTGAGAAAGCCGACGGCGGTTGCGGCCTGCTTCTTGGGAAACCAGCCGTTAATCATCTTGTTCGCCGAGGAGCAGATAGGACCTTCCGCCATCCCGAACAGGACGCGCAGGATCAGCATGGAATAAAAACCGGTGGCAAAGGCGGTCAGGCCGCAAAATAGTGACCATAAACCTACGGCGACGCCTAATACCAGCGTGGCGCCAAATCTATCGACGGCCAGACCGCCAATAAAGTTAAATATAGCGTAGCCGAAGAAGAAGCTGCCAAAAATCATGCCGAACTGTTCGGCATTTAGCATCAGATCTTTTTCAATCATCGGAACGGTTATTGATAATGCTACCCGGTCCAGGTAATTTATCATGTAAACCAGAAACAGCAGTAAAACAATTATCCAACGAATATTTTTTGCCATAATAATTCCATTATTATTTTATAGGGAGTGCTGATGACGCATAATCCCCTGTTGGTCATCAGCAAGTGAAATACAGAAAGCGTTTATTTATCTAATTGCAGTAATACTTTGCAGCAGGTTTGCTGGTCATGGGCGAACACGTCCATCGCTTCTTTAACCTGTTCCAGCGGCATACAGTGAGTAATCAGGGCGTCAGGGTTAATCTGCCCTTTTTCCATCCACTCAATCACCATCGGGAAGCGCGCGCTGTTCAGGCGCGAAGAGAAGATTGAAATTTCCTTACTGGTAATACTCTGCTGCGTGACGGTAGAAGGATCGGCGGAGAAGCCCAGAATGCCAATGCGCGCGGCAGGCGACGCCAGATTGATCGCCTCCTGCAGAATGGCTGGATGACAGGCTGCGTCGATCACCAGCGTTGGGGCGATCTTCTCCTGCGCCAGTCGTTCGGCGAGCGGCTGGTGGGCATTATTGATGAGCAGGTCGGCGCCGTTATTTTTCGCCATCTCCAGACGTTCCGGGATGCGATCGGCAACCACCACCTGGCTGACGCCGTAAACTCCCTTCAGCGCCTGGATGGCGGTAAGCCCCATCGGACCTGCGCCGTAGACCAGAGCGATGTCCTGCGGCGTAGGTTTCATCTGGGCGGTAATGTTGGCGGCAATGGTAAAAGGCTCCACCATTGTCGCCTGGCGATCGCTGATATTCTCCGGGATCGGATAAGCGTTTTTCGCCGGTACGCAAACATAATCGCTGAAGCCGCCGTCGCGATGAACGCCAATGACCTGGAGCTGGCTGCACACATTCGGGCGCCCTACGGAGCAGGGGTAGCAGTGACCGCAGCTGACGACCGGATCCACCGAAACGCGCTGGCCTAAGCGCGCCCCATCGACGCCTTCACCTACGGCATCGATAAGGCCGAAAAACTCATGTCCAATCACGCGAGGGTATTTCGCAAAAGGGTTATGGCCGTGATAGATATGCACATCCGATCCACAGATGCCCGCGAAGACGACTTTCACCCGGACCTCATGCGCGCCAGGTTCCGGGACAGGGCGCTGAGCGATGGTAAGTTGACCGGGTTTTTCTACGACGACGCTTCTCATTTTCTCTTTCCTTACGATGTATGTTTGAATCCAGTTTCATTACTTTTTATTACCATACAAGTATACAAAAACAGAAAAGGTGGCCTGGGTCACATTTGGAAAATGTCGTCCATAAGAGAGGGTATGAATGCAATATATTGAAATAAAAGCCAATAAAAATCCTAACAGCATTTTTTGGCAGAAAAAAACGTAAAAGCAGATATGTGATCTTTGTCACTACAGTAATTCCGTGTATGCTTATGATTACTAGTATGGTAGTTGGGCAAGTTTATACACACATTGATTCGGGTGATTTCGTATGCAGATGACAATGCGCTGGTTTGGGCCAGATGAAGATAAGGTTTCCCTGGAGCATATCCGCCAGGTTCCGGGCGTGGAAGGCGTCGTAGGGGCGCTGTATGACGTAGCGGTTGGTGAGGTCTGGCCGGTAGATAAGATCGAAAAGTTGGTTAAGCAGGCGCATGACGCCGGTCTGAAAATGGAAGTCATCGAAAGCGTTAACATCCATGATGACATCAAAATTGGTCTGCCTTCACGCGATCGCTACATTGCCAACTACCAGCAAACTATCCGTAACCTTGCCCAGTCAGGCGTGAAGGTGATTTGCTATAACTTTATGCCCGTTTTCGACTGGATGAAGACGGACATGAACTACGTTCTGCCGGATGGCTCCATGACGATGGCCTTTGAGAAAAAGGATATCGACAAGAGCCTGGAAGAGGTGGTGAAAGAGGTTCTGGAAAACTCGAACGGCTTTGCGCTGCCGGGCTGGGAGCCGGAGCGACTGGCGAAGGTGCAGGAGCTGTTTGCAAAGTATAAAGATGTGGACGACGCGAAGCTGCGCGAAAACCTGGTCTACTTCCTGAAGGCGGTGATCCCGGTCTGTGAAGAGGTGGGCGTGAAGATGGCAATCCACCCGGACGATCCGCCGTACTCTATCTTCGGTCTGCCGCGCATTGTGAAAAACCGCGCCGATCTGGACTGGATCTGCAACGCCGTGGATTCCGAAGCGAACGGTATCACGCTCTGCACCGGTTCTATTGCGGAAGATCCGGACAACAATGTGTATGAGATCCTCGCGGAGTTCAGTCGCCGCAAGCGGATTCATTTCGCGCACGTGCGCAACATCAAGCTCATTAAAGATAAAGACTTTTATGAGTGCGCGCATCCTTCACAGTACGGTTCGTTAGACATGTACAAAGTGATGCAGTCCCTGTATGACAACGGCTTCGACGGTTATATCCGTCCGGATCATGGCCGCTTTATCTGGGACGAAACCGGTCGTCCGGGGTATGGTCTGTTCGACCGGGCACTGGGCGTCACCTACCTGATGGGGCTGTGGGAAGCGCTGGGTAAGCGCTAATCTCGCCTTCGCTTTGATGACGGGTCCGCTTGCCGGGCCCGTCGCAGCATCCGCCATCTTCCTGTTATCTCTCGCCTGTTCCCGCGTAACGCTATTTTCCCCGCATTTTTTACACAATCTTCAACGCGTTGCTCATAATTGAGTATTATTGTGCCAGATTGTCGTAAAGGAAATTCCTGATGAAGCAAATTCGTATGCTGGCGCAATATTATGTCGACCTGATGATGAAGCTGGGTCTGGTGCGCTTTTCGCTCCTGTTAGCGTTTGCGCTGGTTGTGCTGGCTATTGTGGTGCAGATGGCTGTCACTATGGTGCTCCATGGGCGGGTCGAACAGATCGACGTTATTCGTTCTATCTTCTTTGGTTTATTAATTACCCCCTGGGCGGTCTATTTTCTGTCGGTGGTGGTTGAACAACTGGAGGAGTCCCGTCAGCGCTTGTCCAGGCTGGTGCAAAAGCTGGAGGAGATGCGTGAGCGCGACCTCAAGCTTAACGTGCAGCTAAAAGACAACATCGCGCAGCTCAATCAGGAGATCGCCGATCGCGAAAAGGCGGAGGCCGAACGCCAGTCGACCTTTGAACAACTGAAAGTGGAGATCAAAGAGCGCGAAGAGGCGCAGATCCAGCTTGAGCAGCAATCCTCTTTCCTGCGCTCTTTCCTCGACGCCTCGCCGGACCTGGTGTTTTATCGTAACGAAGATAAAGAGTTTTCCGGCTGTAACCGGGCGATGGAGCTGCTTACCGGCAAAAGCGAAAAGCAGCTGGTGCATCTCAAGCCAGCCGACGTTTATTCGCCGGAAGCGGCGGCAAAAGTCATTGAAACCGATGAAAAGGTCTTTCGGCATAACGTGTCGCTGACCTATGAGCAGTGGCTGGATTATCCGGACGGACGTAAGGCCTGTTTTGAAATTCGCAAAGTGCCCTATTACGACCGCGTTGGTAAACGCCACGGTCTGATGGGCTTTGGTCGTGACATTACCGAACGTAAGCGCTATCAGGATGCGCTTGAACGCGCCAGCCGCGACAAAACCACCTTTATCTCCACCATCAGCCATGAATTACGCACGCCGCTGAACGGCATCGTCGGCCTGAGCCGCATCCTGCTGGACACCGACCTGACCGCCGAACAGGAAAAATACCTCAAGACTATTCATGTTTCCGCCGTGACGCTGGGGAATATTTTCAACGATATTATCGACATGGATAAGATGGAGCGGCGTAAAGTTCAGCTCGACAACCAGCCGGTGGATTTCACCAGCTTTATGGCCGATCTGGAAAACCTCTCCGGGCTACAGGCGCAGCAGAAAGGGCTGCGTTTCGTCCTCGAACCAACGTTGCCGCTGCCGCATAAAGTGGTCACTGACGGCACGCGGCTGCGGCAGATTCTGTGGAACCTGATCAGCAACGCGGTGAAGTTTACCCAGCAGGGGCAGGTCACGGTGCGGGTCCGCTATGACGAAGGCGATATGCTGCACTTCGAAGTGGAAGATTCCGGCATCGGCATCCCGCAGGATGAGCAGGACAAGATCTTCGCGATGTATTATCAGGTGAAAGACAGTCACGGCGGTAAACCGGCCACCGGCACCGGGATTGGCCTGGCGGTTTCGCGTCGGCTGGCGAAAAGTATGGGCGGCGACATTACCGTGGCAAGCCAGACGAATAAAGGTTCAACCTTTACCCTGACCGTTCATGCGCCGGCAGTGGCGGAAGAAGTTGAGGACGCGTTCGAGGAAGACGATTTACCGCTGCCGGCGCTGAACGTGCTGCTGGTGGAAGATATCGAACTGAACGTTATTGTGGCGCGCTCGGTGCTGGAAAAACTCGGCAACAGCGTGGACGTGGCGATGACGGGCAAGGCGGCGCTCGAGATGTTCACGCCGGGCGAGTACGATCTGGTGCTGCTGGACATTCAGCTACCGGATATGACCGGACTTGATATCTCCAGGGAACTGACCAAACGCTACGCGCGCGAAGATCTGCCGCCGCTGGTGGCGCTTACCGCCAACGTACTGAAGGATAAAAAAGAGTATCTGGAAGCAGGGATGGATGATGTGCTGAGTAAACCGCTGTCGGTTCCGGCATTGACCGCCATGATTAAGAAGTTCTGGGACACGCAAAATGAAGAGGAGAGCACGGTGACGCCTGAAGAGAACAGTAAATCGCAAGCGCTGTTAGATATTCCGATGCTGGAACAGTACATAGAGCTGGTGGGGCCAAAATTGATTACCGATGGCCTCGCGGTATTCGAGAAGATGATGCCGGGCTATCTGAGCGTGCTGGAGTCAAACCTGACCGCGCGCGATAAAAAAGGCGTGGTGGAGGAAGGGCATAAGATCAAAGGGGCGGCCGGCTCCGTCGGGCTTCGTCATCTGCAACAGCTGGGCCAGCAGATCCAGTCTCCGGATCTTCCTGCATGGGAGGATAACGTCGGCGAATGGATCGAAGAGATGAAGCAGGAGTGGCAGCATGATGTTGCGGTACTGAAAGCCTGGGTGGCGAACGCGCAAAAAAAATGACCCCGGATTAACCGGGGTGCGCGAATACTGCGCCAACACCAGGGAAATCGTAGCTGCGCGGTAAGTTATTCTCATATTTTAAACGCGCAGCGCTCATTTTCAGGCCGCACGCAATTAAGATAGCAAATCTTAAATGTTTTGTTACATGAATCAGTTAAATGTGTGAAGCGTAGCATTTTAATCATTATTTTTAATCCGCTCCAGTCAGTTGCGAAAAGGATGTTTTGAATGAAAAGAATTGGCGTAGTGCTCAGCGGCTGCGGCGTATACGACGGCGCAGAAATTCATGAGGCTGTACTGACTCTTCTGGCGATTGCCCGCAGCGGCGCGCAGGCCGTCTGCTTCGCCCCCGACAAACCGCAGGCCGATGTGATTAATCATTTGACGGGCGATCCGATGGCGGAAACGCGTAATGTGCTGATTGAAGCGGCGCGCATCACCCGTGGCGACATTCGCCCGCTTTCTCAGGCTGTTTCCGCGGAACTGGACGCGCTGATTGTTCCCGGCGGCTTTGGCGCGGCGAAAAATTTAAGTAATTTTGCCAGCCAGGGGCGCGATTGCCGGGTGGACGCCGATTTAACCGCGCTGGCCGTCGCCATGCATCAGTCGGGTAAGCCGCTCGGCTTTATGTGCATCGCTCCGGCGATGCTGCCGAAAATGTTTGGTTTTCCGCTGCGGCTGACCATTGGCACGGATATCGATACCGCCGAAGCGCTGGATGATATGGGAGCGGAGCACGTGCCCTGTCCAGTGGATGATATCGTGGTCGACGAAGACAATAAAATCGTCACCACTCCAGCGTATATGCTGGCGCAGAATATCGCCGAGGCGGCGACCGGCATTGAAAAACTGGTATCGCGCGTGCTGGTCCTGGCGGAATGAAAAAAGGACTTATCGTATTTCTGCGGCGCCTGATTGTACGCGTCGCGCTGGCGCTTGCCCTCTTCTGGGGCGGCGGAATTGCGCTGTTCAGCGTGGCACCGGTGCCGTTTTCGGCGGTGATGGCGGAGCGGCAGATTGGCGCCTGGCTACGGGGCGATTTCGGCTATGTCGCCCATTCAGACTGGGTGAGTATGGATGAGATCTCGCCGTGGATGGGGCTGGCGGTTATTGCCGCGGAAGATCAACACTTTCCGGCGCACTGGGGATTTGACGTTGCCGCCATTGAGAAGGCGCTGTCGCATAATGAACGCCATGAAAATCGCATACGCGGCGCGTCGACGTTGTCACAGCAAACGGTGAAAAATCTCTTTTTATGGGACGGACGTAGCTGGCTGCGCAAAGGGCTGGAAGCGGGTCTGACGCTGGGCGTTGAAACCGTCTGGAGCAAAAAGCGGATCCTGACTGTCTACCTGAATATCGCCGAGTTTGGCGACGGCGTCTTTGGCGTTGAAGCGGCGGCGCAGCGCTATTTCGGCAAACCGGCCAGCAGGCTGACGCAGTCGGAAGCCGCGCTGCTCGCCGCCGTATTGCCAAATCCCTTACGCTATAAGGCCGCCGCGCCTTCCGGGTATGTGCGTAGCCGACAGGCGTGGATTATGCGCCAGATGCGCCAGCTGGGCGGCGAGACGTTTATGACCCGCAATAAGCTGTATTAAACGCGGAATAATGACGTCCCGTAGGGCCTGATAAACGAAGCGCCATCAGGCCTGTTAAATGCATCAGGGTAAACAAGTATCGCCTGATGGCGGCTAACGCCTTATCCAACCTGCAAGGCTTATGCCTCGCGGGAAGAGAGCGCGAGCGCGCTGCGCTCTTTTGGCTGTGCGTTCTTTTCCAGCGCCATGGCCAGCGCTGGCTGGGCAATAAACCGCTGCCACAACCTTTCCTGCTTGCGATGGCAAAACCATGTCGACCTGGTCGCCAGCGGGATCAGCGTCCCTTCGCCAATGTTATCGCACACGACCGGCACGACTTCTGATTCGTTGATGCGATGGCAGAGAATGTTCTGCGGTTTCAGGGTCATTGTGACGATATGATTGTCGCGCAGATAACGCTTCAGCCGCCTCAGCAACTGCCGTAATACGATAACGTCATCTTCATAGCGGCACTGCTTCGTAAATTCGCTGAGCGTCACGGACGGCTTGCCGTCGTAGTCGGCAATCACATCGTAAACGTAACCCGTCCCACAGTCGGTCTCTACCGTGCCGTAGTAGCGCGGGATCCCGCTCCAGTCCTGCAAGTAGCGGGAAAGATGCGCGTAGTATTTCAGCTCGCGCCGCGTCTCTTTTTCGCCGCCGTGACCACCGTTGTACACAATCTTAATGCAGAGTTGGGCATCATCCGGATGCGCATAGCATTTACGATGTCGTCCGGTGCCCAGGGGTGTCTGATCTGATAGACGAATCATAAGAGCTATCCTGGAAATATTTACTGACAATAATTAAGTATGGACAAGAAAAGTAAATGAATCCTAAACGACGGCTCTTAAGGTTTTCCTAAGGTAAATATGCAGCTAAAAAGAGCACGAAAAGTGCAATTGCTGGCAAGGGAAATAAAAAAACGCCATTCGGCGTTTTGTGAGGAGGCGGAAAAAGGGGGAGGATTAGTCTTCGTCGAACCCTGAGTTAAACAGCGCGATAACCGCTGCCAGCGCTTCAACTTCCTGTGGTCCGGTGGCTTCAATTTCAATCTGACGGCCTTTGGCGGAGTCCAGCATCAGTAAGGCGATCACGCTGTTGGCTTCGGCTTCGGTGCCTTCATCGTTACGCAGCAGGACTTCGGCATCAAAACCTTGCATCAATTCGAAAAGCTTCATCGCAGGCCGGGCATGCATGCCCAGCTTGTTAGTCACTTCAACAGTTTGCCTGACGGTCATGTTTTACGTTTTTCCAGCGTACGATGGCGTGACTGTACGTTTTTCCCGCGCGAGCGGAAGTAGTCTGCCAGCTGTTCTGCAATATACACCGAACGGTGCTTCCCGCCGGTACAGCCAATGGCTACGGTCAGGTAGCTACGGTTGTTGGTCTCCAGCATTGGTAACCATAGCTCAAGATAGCTGCGGGTCTGGTAGATAAAATTGTGTACTTCTGTGTGCCGGTCGAGAAAGGCGGCAACCGGTTTATCCAGGCCGGTCATTGGACGCAGCTTCGGGTCCCAGTGGGGGTTCGGCAGAAAGCGCACGTCAAAGACGTAGTCGGCATCAATTGGAATACCGTGTTTGAAGCCAAAAGACTCAAACACCATGGTCAGTTCGCGTTCGCGCTTGCCCAGCAGGCGGGTGCGCAGCATTTCCGCCAGCTCATGCACCGACATTTCCGAGGTGTCGACAATCAGGTCGGCGCGCGAGCGCAGCGGTTCCAGCAGATCGCTTTCCTGATCGATAGCGCTTTCCAGCGATAAATTTTTGCTGGAGAGCGGGTGCAGGCGGCGCGTATCGCTGTAGCGACGAATCAGGGTATTGCGGTCTGCATCCAGGAACAGCAGCTGCGGTGAGAACGCCTCAGGCAGGTTGTTCATCGCCTGCTCAAAGATTTCCGGCGATTCGGGCATGTTGCGCACGTCAATGCTCACGGCAGCCGATATCTGGCGTTCGGCCAGCGTACGAGCCAGATCGGGTAACAGCACCACGGGAAGGTTATCCACGCAGTAAAAACCCATATCTTCCAGCGCACGCAGGGCCACAGATTTACCTGACCCTGAACGACCGCTGACGATCATCAGTACCATGTACTGTTTCTCCTCACCACGTCAAAAGGGGAATGTTCTACGCTTTTATTCATCATCCTGGCAACCGTCGGTGCCAGTGATGATTTGATACAGCTCTTCATCGCTTTGTGCGGCGCGCAGACGACGGCAAATGGTTTTGTCCGCCAGCCGCTTGGCGACCAGCGACAGCGTGTGCAGATGCGTTTTGGTTTGATCCGCAGGCACCAGCAGAGCAAAAAGCAGATCGACCGGTTGATTATCGATCGCGTCAAAAGCGATCGGCGTTTCCAGCTGGACAAACACGCCCACGGCACGCAGGGTGTCTTCTTCCAGCTTGCCGTGCGGGATGGCGATGCCGTTGCCGATGCCGGTACTGCCCATTTTTTCCCGCGTCAGAATCGCTTCGAAAACCACCTGCGGTGGCAAACTGAGCTGCTTCGCCGCCAGTTCGCTGATGATCTCCAGCGCGCGTTTTTTGCTCTGGCAGTGAACGCCACTGCGCGTACATTCCTGGTTAAGTACACTGTTCAGTTGTAGAGTCGTATCGTTATTTATCATAATTTCACCTGGGAACCCGACCCAGTCATCGGACGAGGCGGGTTCGGAGCGCTAACTGTACAAATGGCCTGTTGTTGTACGCAACAGGCCTTCCTGCACCCGCTAACTGCCCGGATACTTAGTGTTGTTTCAGTTTGTCTTTATGTCTGGTTAGCTGTCTGGCCAGTTTATCTATTAAGCCGTCAATCGCGGCATACATATCCTGGCCTTCCGAACTGGCGTGAATTTCGCCGCCATTGACGTGCAGCGTCGCATCCGAGATGTGGGTGACCTTCTCCACCTTCAACACAATGTAGACCTGATTGATTCTGTCGAAATACTGCTCAAGCTTGGCGAATTTATTGTTCACAAAGTCACGCAGGGCTTCAGTGATCTCGACGTTGTTTCCAGTGATGTTGAGCTGCATAGTGTCTTCCTTATCGGTTAGGTCAAACCAGCTGTTTACGCTGATTCGACGGCGGAATGGATAAAGACTCTCGGTACTTCGCAACGGTGCGGCGCGCCACCATGATACCCTGTTCCGACAGCAGCGAAGTTAACTTGCTGTCGCTCAGCGGTTTCGCGGGGTTTTCCGCCGCAATCAGCTTTTTCACCAGCGCGCGAATCGCCGTGGAGGAGGCTTCGCCGCCGCCTTCGGTATTCACGTGACTGGAGAAAAAATACTTCAGTTCAAATATGCCGCGCGGGCTGTGCAGATACTTCTGCGTGGTCACACGGGAAATTGTCGATTCGTGCATCTCGACGGCCTGGGCGATATCCGCCAGCACCATCGGTTTCATAAATTCTTCGCCTTGCTCAAAGAAGGCCTGCTGCTGTTCGACGATACAACGGCTGACGCGCAGCAGGGTATCGTTACGGCTTTCCAGACTTTTAATCAGCCATTTCGCATCCTGCAAATTGCTGCGGATATACTGGCTGTCGGCATCGTTGCGCCCGCCGCTGCACATTGCCGCGTAGTGCTGGTTAATTTGCAGACGGGGGATGCTGTCGCTGTTCAGTTCGACCATCCAGCGGCCGTTATGCTTACGCACCAGCACGTCGGGAATCACGTATTCAGGCTCGCCGGTCTGGATCGACTGGCCGGGTCTGGGGTCGAGCGACTGGATAAGATTTACCGCCTCTTTCAGCACCTCTTCCTTCAGCCTTGTTACGCGCATCAGGGTGCGGAAGTCGTGGTTCGCGAGCAGATCGAGATGATCGCTGATAATGAGGCGGGCTTCTTCGAGAAACGGCGTGGTTTTCGCAAACTGGGAGAGCTGGATCAGCAGACAGTCGCGCAGATCTTTTGCCGCGACGCCGACGGGATCGAATCGCTGAATGCGTTTCAGGACGGCTTCGATCTCGTCAATATCCACCTCTTCGTCGCCCATACTTTCGCGGATATCTTCCAGCGAAACGGTAAGGTAGCCGGTATCATCAACGGCATCGACAATGGAAGTGGCGATGGCGCGATCGGTATCGGTAAACGGCGTCAGCTGCACCTGCCACATCAGGTAATCCTGCAGGCTCTGGGTAGTTTCACCCTGATAAACGGGCAGTTCGTCGTCGATATAGTCGCCGCTGGTGCCCGAAGGCGTGCCGGCGGTATAGATCTCGTCCCAGCTGGCGTCGAGCGGCAGTTCTTCCGGCATCGCCTGTTGTTCGAGCGCGTCGGCGGCGTCCAGCGTTTCGTTGTCCTGCGTCTCGCGGGTGTCCACTTCCTCATGAAGATCGGTTTGCTCAAGCAGCGGATTGCTTTCCAGCGCCTGCTGCAGTTCCTGCTGGAGCTCCAGCGTGGATAACTGCAACAGACGGATAGCCTGTTGTAGCTGAGGCGTCATTGCCAGTTGCTGGCTGAGCCTGAGTTGCAAACCTTGCTTCATATTCAGAATCGTTTTCTCCCGCTATGACGTCGCGAACCTCTACCCTATCAGAGTCTGAAGTCTTCCCCAAGGTATACGCGCTTAACGTGTCCGTCCTGCAGGATTTCCGTCGGCGTACCGTGGGCGATCAGGTGTCCCTGACTGACGATATAGGCGCGCTCGCACACCGCCAGCGTTTCGCGGACGTTATGGTCGGTAATCAACACGCCAAGCCCGCTGTCGCGCAGGTGCTCGATAATGCGTTTGATATCGATAACGGAGATGGGGTCGACGCCCGCAAAGGGTTCATCGAGCAGAATAAATTTCGGATTTGCGGCCAGCGCGCGGGCGATTTCGACACGGCGGCGTTCGCCTCCGGAGAGCGACTGGCCCATGCTGTCCCGCAGATGCTCGATGTGAAACTCTTCCATCAGCTCGTTGGCGCGATCTTCACGCTGTTCGGCGGTGAGATCGTCGCGTATTTGCAGGACCGCCATCAGGTTATCATACACGCTCAGGCGGCGGAAAATCGATGCTTCCTGCGGCAGATAGCCGATGCCGCGCCGTGCGCGGGCGTGCAGCGGCAGCAGGCTGATGTCCTCATCATCAATGATGATGTTGCCGGCGTCGCGCGGCACAATGCCGACCACCATATAAAAAGTGGTGGTTTTACCTGCGCCGTTAGGCCCGAGCAGCCCGACAATCTCGCCCGAATTGACGGTCAGACTGACATCTTCCACGACGCGACGGCCTTTATAGGCCTTCGCCAGATTCTTTGCAGTTAATGTTGCCATAACGAATTAGTTACTCTTTTTCTGAGCCGGGGCCTGGTCTTTGTTTTTGTCCTGCAACTGCGACGGCACCAGCACGGTGGTGACGCGATTCCCTTTCTCGCTGAAGGCCTGCATCTTCTGCTCCTTCACCAGATAGGTAATTTTGTCGCCGGTGATGTTGCTGTCGAGCTGTTCCAGGTACGCGTTGCCGGTGAGCACCACAAAGTCTTTCGCCAGTTCATAATGCATCTTCGACGCGTGGCCTTTGACCGGCTTACCGTTGTCCTGCATCTGATAGAAGGTGGCCGGGTTGCCGAAGCCGTCTATGACCTCTTTACCTTCTTCGCCGCCCGGACGGGTCACGACGACTTTATCCGCGTTGATCTTGATGGTGCCCTGGGTCACGACGACATTACCGGTAAAGGTGACGACGTTGCCCTGCATATCCAGAGACTGCTGGTCCGATTCAATGTGGATCGGCTGGTCGGTATCGCCGGTAACGGCGAACGCCGGAATGCTGGCGGCCAGAAGTGAGCTGGCAAGCACAAGATTAAGGCTGAGTTTGTTTGTTTTGAATTTCATAGGAGGTTCTAACCTTTTCAATCAGCTTGGCGTTCTTGCTGCGTAAGTTGCCGCGCATTTTCAGTCCGCTGGAGTTAAATGTAGTTCCGTATAACGTGACGAGATCCTCAGAGGTCACATCCTGCGTCACCAGATTGACCTGAGCGTTATCGGTGGTAATTCTGCGTAGTTGAGCGTCAGGCACCAGCGCGTTGACTTCAACATGACCATAAAGATACAGCATCCGTTCATCGGTCAGTTTGGCTTTGTCCGCCTTGATTGACCAGGTAGGGATCTTGTCCTTATCAAAGGTGGTTAATACCGGTTGAGTAAACCACGAAACGGCTTGATCCGAATAATATTCGACATTCTGGGCAATCAAACGATAGCTCAGCGCGCCTTCCGGGCTATACACGACGGTATCCGTATGTTCGCTTTTATAAGTGGGATCGCTTGTGTTCACCACTACCGGCGCGGTAACGTCTTTATCGGCCAGATTAATACCAATCAGCACCAGTACGGCCAACGACAGCAGAATGATAACCCAACGTCTGGCTTTACTCATATTGATTGCCCTTTGGCCGCTTCAAGCTTACCCTGCGCCAGTAATAATAAATCACACACCTCACGCACCGCGCCCCGCCCGCCGGCGATTTTTGTCACATAGTCCGCGCGCGGGATGAGCAATGGATGCGCGTCCGCTACCGCGACGCTCAGACCCACTTTTTCCATCACCGGCCAGTCGATCAGATCGTCGCCGACGTAGGCCACGTTTTCCGGCGCGATCGCCAGTTTTGCCAGCAGATCGTTAAACGCCAGCAGCTTATCGGACTGTCCCTGATACAGATGGACGATCCCCAGCGTGGCGCAGCGATCTTCTACCAGTTTAGCCTTTCGGCCGGTGATAATGGCGACTTCGATACCGGAGGTCAGGGCGCAGCGGATACCATACCCGTCGCGGACGTTGAAGGCTTTCAGCTCTTCGCCGTTATTGCCCATGTAAATCAGCCCATCCGACAGCACGCCATCAACGTCGAGAATCAACAGACGAACGTTCTCTGCTCTGGCGATAACCTCAGCGCTGACGGGTCCATAACAGGTCGCAAGCGACGCACCTGCTTTACTCATTTCTTTTTATCCTTGAATTGCTACACGACGCCTGCACGCAGGAGATCATGCATATGTAACACACCGAGCAACTGGTCGCCATCGGCAACCATTACTGAGGTGATATGACGGGACTGCATTAAGTTCAGCGCATCGACCGCCAGAATGCCGGGCGCACGCGGATGCCGCCCGGCGTCATAACGTCGGCAATGCCTAACTGCCGCACGTCAACGCCCATATCAAAGACGCGGCGTAAATCACCGTCGGTGAAGATGCCATCGATCTTCATCGTCTCATCGCAAATTACGGTCATGCCCAGATTTTTGCGGGTGATCTCCAGCAGCGCATCGCGCAGGCTGGCCTCTTTGCGCACGTGGGGGATTTCCTCGCCCGTATGCATAATATCGTTCACGCGCAGCAGAAGTTTACGCCCCAGCGCGCCGCCCGGATGGGATAACGCGAAATCCTCGGCGGTAAAGCCGCGCGCCTTTAACAGCGCCACCGCCAGCGCATCGCCCATTACCAGCGTGGCCGTGGTGCTACTGGTCGGCGCCAGTCCTAACGGACAGGCCTCTTTCGGTACTTTAACACACAGATGCACATCCGCGGCTCGCGCCATGGTGCTTTCCGGACGCCCCGTAATGCAAATAAGCTGCACCTGAAGGCGTTTCAGCACCGGGATTAAGGCGGCAATTTCGCTGGATTCGCCGGAGTTGGAGATGGCAATCACCACGTCCTGCGCGGTCACCATGCCCAGATCGCCGTGGGCGGCTTCGCCAGGGTGGACAAAAAAGGACGAGGTGCCGGTGCTGGCGAAGGTCGCGGCCATTTTGCGGCCGATATGTCCCGATTTGCCCATGCCCATGACCACGACTTTACCGGTGCAGTTGAACATCTTTTCGCAGGCGAGGGTAAAATCCTGATTGATATACTGATCGAGTTCCGCGAGGCCTTCACGTTCAATCGCCAGGACCTCTTTTCCGGCCTGCTGAAAGTCAAAACCCGGTTGTAACGCTAAGTGCGACATAATCTTTTTCCCGTTATCCAACAATAAGCGGCGACAACCAATACAACATCGCCAGCCATATGATAAAACCGCCGGTCAGCAGCGCGCCTGCGCCGCGACCAGACTGACGGGGACGCCGCCAGCAGAGTAACGCAAAGATGACGCTCACCAGCAGCATTACGCTGTAATCACGGCTGAAGGCCAGCGGGTTGACCTCGCCAGGCGTCAGCAGGGCGGGAAGGCCAAGGACGAGCGCGAGGTTAAAAATGTTTGCGCCAATGATATTGCCCACCGCAATATCGTTTTCGCCTTTGCGTACGCCAGCAATGGCGGTCGCCAGTTCGGGCAGGCTGGTGCCAATGGCGATCGCCGTCAGGCCCATCGTCAGTTCGCTCATGGCGAAATAGTTGGCGATCACCGTGGCGTTATCGACCACCATCCGGGTGGCCATCGGCATAATGATCAGCGCGATGCCCAACCATAAAAACGCTACCGGCAGTCCGCCTTCGCGCGGCAGCTCCGCAAGCTGCTCGCGGGTGAGGCTGTCGTTGCCCTGCCGCTCAGCCAGGCGGGCGATTTTAACCATGAACAGCAGCCATAGCACGGCCAGCAGCAGGAGAAAAATGCCATCGCTACGGCTCAGCTCTCCGTCATACAGTACGGAACCGGCTACCATGCTGACGAGTAACATTAGCGGCAGTTCGCGGCGCAGAATATCGGAATGCACGGTAAAAGGATGGATCAGGGCGGCCAGCCCGAGGATCAACAGAATGTTGGTAATGTTGGATCCGATCGCGGTGCCGACGGCAAGATCGAGCTGTCCGTGCAGCGAGGCGGCGAGCGAGACGATGATCTCAGGCAGCGAGGTGCCGATACTGACCACCGTCATACCGATGATCAGCGGCGGGATGCCGAACGTTCGGCATAAAATTGACGCGGCAAATACCAGACGGTCGGCGCCGTAGACGACCAATAATAAACCAATAATTAATAGCGCCGTCGCTAAAAGCATCTAAAGTCCTTTCTTCAGGTATACTCGCCGGTCACCGGGAAACCGTTACGAAGTCTTAATTTTGACTTTATGCGATTAAAAAGTAAAACAAATGCCAGCTTTAGCTAACCAGGGCAGGTAATATTCTGTAAATATGTTGGGTTCATGGCGATTTTCAGCGCCATGCTTTAATCACTAAGCAACACGAAGGATCTATTAATGGGTGAGTCTGTGGCGAATTTAGTCGATATGCGCGATGTCAGCTTTACGCGTGGCGATCGCTGCATTTTCGATAATATTTCCCTGACGGTGCCGCGTGGTAAGATCACCGCGATCATGGGGCCGTCCGGCATCGGTAAAACGACGCTGCTGCGCCTGATCGGCGGGCAAATTTCGCCAGACAAGGGCGAGATCCTGTTTGATGGCGAGAATATTCCCGCCATGTCCCGCTCGCGGCTTTACACTGTACGGAAACGGATGAGTATGCTGTTTCAGTCGGGGGCGCTGTTTACCGACATGAACGTTTTCGATAACGTGGCGTACCCGTTGCGCGAACATACCACGCTTCCGGCGCCGTTACTGAAAAGTACGGTGATGATGAAACTGGAGGCCGTGGGCCTGCGCGGCGCGGCAAAATTGATGCCTTCCGAGCTGTCCGGCGGGATGGCGAGGCGAGCGGCGCTGGCGCGCGCAATTGCGCTGGAGCCGGATCTCATTATGTTTGATGAACCCTTTGTCGGCCAGGATCCCATCACTATGGGAGTGCTGGTTAAGCTCATTTCAGAACTCAACAGCTCGCTGGGCGTTACCTGCATCGTGGTCTCTCATGATGTGCCTGAAGTCCTGAGTATTGCCGATCACGCGTATATCATGGCGGACAAAAAAATTGTTGCCCACGGCAGTGCGCAAGGGTTGCAGGAAAACGACGATCCGCGCGTACGCCAGTTCCTGGACGGTATTGCCGACGGGCCGGTCCCGTTCCGCTATCCGGCGGGCGATTATCACTCTGATTTACTCGGAACAGGGAGTTAAGCCACACATGCTGTTAAATGCACTGGCGACGCTTGGACACAAAGGTATTAAAACCGTGAGTACGTTCGGGCGCGCCGGGTTAATGTTATTCAATGCGCTGGTCGGCAAACCGGAATTTCGCAAACACACGCCGCTGCTGGTGCGCCAGCTCTATAATGTGGGCGTCCTGTCGATGCTTATCATTCTGGTGTCTGGCGTATTTATTGGTATGGTGCTGGGGCTTCAGGGCTATCTGGTGCTCACCACCTACAGCGCGGAAACCAGCCTCGGGATGCTGGTGGCGCTGTCGCTGCTGCGCGAGCTTGGTCCGGTGGTCGCGGCGCTGCTGTTTGCCGGACGCGCCGGTTCCGCGCTCACGGCGGAGATTGGCCTGATGCGCGCCACCGAGCAGCTTTCCAGTATGGAAATGATGGCCGTCGATCCGCTGCGCCGGGTGATCTCTCCGCGCTTCTGGGCTGGCGTGATTTCGCTGCCGCTGCTGACCATTCTGTTTGTCGCGGTCGGTATCTGGGGCGGTTCGCTGGTGGGCGTGAGCTGGAAGGGGATCGACGCCGGATTCTTCTGGTCGGCGATGCAAAACGCCGTCGACTGGCGGCTGGATCTGGTGAACTGTTTGATTAAAAGCGTGGTGTTCGCCATCACCGTCACCTGGATTGCATTGTTCAATGGCTATGATGCGATTCCGACCTCGGCGGGAATTAGCCGGGCAACCACACGCACCGTTGTGCACTCGTCGCTGGCCGTTCTGGGCTTGGATTTTGTGCTGACCGCTTTGATGTTTGGGAATTGAGTTCATGCAAACGAAAAAAAATGAAATTTGGGTGGGGATCTTCTTGTTAGCGGCGCTGTTGGCGGCGCTGTTTGTCTGCCTGAAAGCGGCGAACGTGACCTCAATGCGCACGGAGCCGACCTACACTCTCTATGCGACCTTCGATAATATCGGCGGTCTGAAAGTTCGCTCGCCGGTGCGTATCGGCGGGGTGGTCGTGGGCCGGGTGGCGGACATCTCATTAGATCCGAAAACCTATCTGCCGCGCGTTACCCTCGACATCGAAGAACGTTATAACCACATTCCTGATACCAGTTCGCTGAGCATTCGTACTTCCGGCCTGCTGGGCGAACAATATCTGGCGCTAAACGTCGGTTTTGAGGACCCTGAGCTGGGAACGTCTATCCTCAAAGATGGCGGCACGATTCAGGACACCAAGTCCGCAATGGTGCTGGAAGATATGATTGGTCAGTTCCTTTACAACAGTAAGGGTGGTGACAATAAGAATTCTGGCGATGCGCCAGCGCCGGCCGAAGGCAATAATGCCGCCACCGGGCCTGCGGGCAATACGAATTAATCACGGGAGAATCGACATATGTTTAAACGATTGATGATGGTGGCTCTGCTGGTGATCGCGCCGCTGAGCGCGGCCACGGCGGCCGATCAGACCAACCCCTACAAGCTGATGAACGAAGCGGCGCAGAAAACGTTCGATCGTCTGAAAAATGAACAGCCCAAAATCCGCTCTAATCCGGACTATCTGCGTGAGGTGGTCGATCAGGAACTGCTGCCGTACGTGCAGGTGAAATACGCCGGCGCGCTGGTATTGGGGCGTTACTACAAAGAAGCGACGCCTGCCCAGCGTGACGCCTATTTCGCCGCGTTCCGTGAATATCTGAAACAGGCATACGGTCAGGCGCTGGCGATGTATCATGGTCAGACTTATCAGATCGCACCAGAGCAGCCGCTGGGCAGTGCGACGATTGTGCCGATCCGCGTCACCATTATCGATCCAAACGGTCGTCCACCGGTGCGTCTGGACTTCCAGTGGCGTAAAAACAGCCAGACCGGCAACTGGCAGGCCTATGACATGATCGCCGAAGGTGTCAGCATGATCACCACTAAACAGAATGAGTGGAGCGATCTGCTGCGTACGAAAGGGATCGACGGCCTGACTGCGCAACTGAAATCCATCGCGCAGCAGAAAATCACGCTGGAAGAGAAAAAGTAATGACGCAGTCACTCCGCTGGACATGTGACGGCGATACGCTGATGCTGGCGGGCGAGCTGGATCAGGACGTGCTCAATCCGCTGTGGGATGCGCGCGTTGAGGCGATGAAAGAGGTGACCTGTATCGATCTGAGCCAGATTTCTCGCGTGGATACCGGTGGGCTGGCGCTGCTGGTTCACCTTATCGAGCTGGCGAAAAAACAGGGCAACAGCGTTTCACTACAGGGCGTAAACGACAAGGTTTACACCCTGGCGCAGTTGTATAACCTGCCTGCGGACGTTCTTCCCCGTCCGTAATCTGCGTCGGATAGCTGCGGCTGTCCGGCCTTGCCCCACAGGCCTGATAAGACGCGACAGCGCCGCCATCAGGCAACTTTACATTCATAATCCTTTTGCTTATTTATGACAGCGCAACTTTGCACTAAGATGTTGGGCTGTTTTCACTATCTGACGAATAAAGAGCCCATGGAAAATAATGAAATTCAGAGAGTGCTGATGAACGCACTCTCCCTCCAGGAAGTCCACGTCTCTGGCGATGGCAGTCATTTTCAGGTTATTGCCGTGGGTGAGATGTTTGACGGCATGAGCCGGGTTAAGAAACAGCAGACCATCTATGCCCCGCTGATGGAGTATATTGCGGACAACCGCATTCACGCCCTGTCGATCAAAGCGTATACCCCCGCAGAGTGGGCGCGCGATCGTAAGCTTAACGGTTTTTAAGCTACGGGCCATAACGCCGGTAGCGACGATGAATTTTAACTGAGAACAACATCATGGATAAATTTCGTGTTCAGGGGCCGACGAAGCTCCAGGGCGAAGTCACCATTTCAGGTGCAAAAAACGCCGCACTGCCAATCCTGTTTGCGGCGCTGCTGGCGGAAGAGCCGGTAGAGATCCAGAACGTCCCGAAACTGAAGGACGTGGATACCTCAATGAAGCTGCTGAGTCAGCTTGGCGCGAAGGTTGAGCGTAACGGTTCGGTACGTATTGATGCGCGCAACGTTAACGTTTTCTGCGCGCCGTATGATCTGGTGAAAACCATGCGCGCCTCTATCTGGGCGCTGGGGCCGCTGGTGGCACGCTTTGGTCAGGGGCAGGTTTCTCTGCCTGGCGGCTGCACTATCGGCGCACGTCCGGTGGATCTGCACATCACCGGTCTGGAGCAGCTGGGTGCGACCATCAGGCTGGAAGAGGGCTATGTGAAGGCTTCCGTCGACGGAAGGCTGAAAGGCGCGCATATCGTGATGGATAAAGTCAGCGTTGGCGCGACGGTCACCATCATGTGCGCAGCGACCCTCGCGGAAGGTACCACCATTATTGAAAACGCCGCGCGTGAGCCGGAGATCGTCGATACGGCGAATTTCCTGATTGCGCTGGGGGCGAAGATCTCCGGGCAGGGCACCGATCGTATCACTATCGAAGGCGTTGAACGTCTGGGGGGCGGTGTTTATCGCGTGCTGCCGGACCGTATCGAAACCGGTACGTTCCTGGTCGCGGCGGCGATCTCGCGCGGCAAGATCGTGTGCCGTAACGCGCAGCCGGATACGCTGGACGCGGTTCTCGCCAAGCTGCGTGATGCGGGCGCCGATATCGAAGTGGGTGAAGACTGGATCAGCCTCGACATGCACGGTAAGCGTCCGAAAGCGGTTAACGTACGTACTGCGCCGCATCCGGCTTTCCCGACCGATATGCAGGCGCAGTTTACGCTGCTGAACCTGGTCGCGGAAGGTACTGGATTTATCACGGAAACCGTATTCGAAAACCGCTTTATGCACGTGCCTGAGCTGAGCCGTATGGGCGCGCACGCTGAAATCGAAAGCAATACGGTGATTTGCCACGGGGTGGAGAAACTTTCCGGTGCGCAGGTTATGGCGACGGATCTGCGCGCTTCTGCGAGTCTGGTGCTGGCAGGATGCATTGCCGAAGGCACAACGGTTGTGGATCGTATTTATCATATCGATCGCGGCTACGAGCGCATTGAGGATAAACTGCGGGCGCTGGGCGCTAATATAGAGCGCGTGAAAGGCGAGTAATTCCTATTGAATACATAGCCCCGTTGCGCGTAGCAGGGGCTACTGTCTTGTATTTTACTTGGTATCTGAATTAGCACGACGTGCTGAGCGCATCAGGCGCGTTCTGTCGATAAAAGCATGCGTTTTAGGATCATGATAACGCGACGGCCAGATAACCCAGGGATCCGTTTCTAATACTTTAGCAATAATCACTTCGCCTTTTGGCCAGGGCCGGGTTAAAGCGTTTGCCAGCGTGGAGGAACTCAATCCGTTCCTGCGCGACTCGGCGGCCATTGATGTCCCTTTTTTCCGCAATCCGGCGATGATATCCGCCGGGTGCCAGTCAATGAGTTTGCTTTCCATTTTCCCTCGCTCCTTCAGTTGTTCATGGGTTTTTGAACAATAAAACCGAGAGAAATACTATACGCCTGAAGAACTATTGTTCTAAAAAGTTCATGTAAGTGTTTATGATATTCAGATTTAGCCAAGAACGGTTACGGATTTTAACCGGGTTCTTTGAAGTTGGTCATTTTTATTGGAATTTACTTGAATCATCCCGTTCTTTCACGGGATGATATTGATGTGATTACCGGTCTCGTTGTACGGCGATATGCGCAAGGCCGATTAGCGCTTCGCGCCATGGAGTGTCAGGCAGCGTCTGGAGGGCAGCGATCGCTTTGTCCGCTTCTTCTTCCGCACGCTGACGCGTCCATTCCAGCGATCCGCAGGCATTCATCGCTTCCAGAACCGGCTCAAGAAGATGTCGCCCGTTTCCTTGTTCAATGGCGGTACGAATCATCTGCGCCTGCTCAGGAGTGCCGTGACGCATTGCATGGAGCAGCGGCAACGTCGGTTTACCTTCATTGAGGTCATCGCCGACGTTTTTACCCAGCTGTTCGCCATCGGCGCTGTAATCCAGTAAATCGTCAATCAACTGGAAAGCTGTGCCGAGATAGCGGCCATAGTCCTGTAACCCTTTTTCCTGCGCGTCGCTGCAGCCAGCAAGAATGCCGGAGCACTGCGCCGCCGCTTCAAACAGACGCGCGGTTTTGCTGTAAATTACGCGCATGTAGTTTTCTTCGGTGATATCCGGGTCGTTGACGTTCATCAACTGTAATACTTCGCCTTCCGCGATAACGTTCACGGCTTCCGACATCACTTCCAGCACTTTCAGCGAACCGAGGCTGGTCATCATCTGGAAGGCGCGGGTATAGATAAAGTCACCAACCAGCACGCTGGCGGCATTGCCAAACGCGGCATTCGCCGTTGCTTTGCCGCGGCGCATATCGGACTCATCCACCACATCATCATGCAGCAGGGTGGCGGTGTGGATAAACTCGATCAACGCCGCGATAGTGACATGGGCATTTCCCTGATAGCCAACGGCGCGCGCCGCGAGTACGGCAATCATCGGGCGAATACGTTTCCCGCCACCGCTCACTATGTAATAGCCTAACTGGTTGATCAGTTGAACATCGGAATTAAGCTGTTCAAGGATTGTCGCATTGACACCCGCCATATCCTGCGCGGTTAACTCATTGATTTTTTCTAAATTCATCGCCAAAGCCGGGCTTTTCGCCCCGTTTACCTCTTCAGACAGCAAGGTAACTTAGGGTTTAGGGTTGTAAAATATGTGCTGATTGTACTGAAAAAACGGCGCAGATAAACGTTACCATACGCGTTGTGTTTTTTTTCTTCATGTATTGACTGTAGCACTTGTCAAAGGCTCACGTTTTGCGTAATATTCGCGCCCTATTGTGAATATTTATAGCGCACTCTGAATCATCTAAAAGGTGTGCGCGGAAGCGGAGTTTTTTATGTACGCGGTTTTCCAAAGTGGTGGTAAACAACACCGAGTAAGCGAAGGTCAGACCGTTCGCCTGGAAAAGCTGGACATCGCAACTGGCGAAACTGTTGAGTTCGCTGAAGTTCTGATGATCGCAAACGGTGAAGAAGTCAAAATCGGCGTTCCTTTCGTTGATGGCGGCGTAATCAAAGCTGAAGTTGTTGCTCACGGTCGTGGCGAGAAAGTTAAAATCGTTAAGTTTCGTCGTCGTAAACACTATCGTAAGCAGCAGGGCCACCGTCAGTGGTTCACTGATGTGAAAATTACTGGCATCAGCGCCTAAGACCTGAGGAGAGATTTAAATGGCACATAAAAAGGCTGGCGGCTCCACTCGTAACGGTCGCGATTCAGAAGCTAAACGCCTGGGCGTTAAGCGTTTCGGTGGCGAAACCGTTCTGGCGGGTAGCATCATCGTTCGTCAACGTGGCACCAAATTCCACGCTGGCACTAACGTAGGTTGCGGTCGTGACCACACTCTGTTTGCGAAAGCAGACGGTAAAGTGAAATTTGAAGTTAAAGGCCCGAACAACCGTAAATACATCAGCATCGTTGCTGAGTAAGTTTTTCGTGGTCCGGTAACGGATGAAAGCCCCGCACCCTGTTGCGGGGCTTTTTACATTCGACGACCGGTAAATATGCTCGTGAAACCGTTTCGTACCGGCTAACGAGTCTTTGCAGGGAAAACGGGCATGAAGCAGCAGGCTGGCATTGGCATTCTTTTGGCGCTCACCACCGCAATGTGTTGGGGAGCCTTACCAATTGCAATGAAACAGGTGCTGGAGGTGATGGAGCCTCCTACCATCGTGTTTTACCGTTTTTTGATGGCCAGTATTGGTCTCGGAGCGATTCTGGCCGTAAAGCGCAAGCTTCCGCCGCTGCGAATCTTTCGTAAGCCGCGCTGGCTGGTGCTGCTGGCGATTGCTACCGGCGGCCTCTTCGGTAACTTCATCCTGTTCAGCTCTTCTTTACAGTACCTGAGCCCGACGGCCTCGCAGGTCATCGGACAGCTATCGCCAGTGGGCATGATGGTCGCCAGCGTATTTATTCTGAAAGAGAAAATGCGCGGTACGCAGGTAATCGGCGCAATAATGCTCCTGAGCGGGCTGGTCATGTTTTTTAATACCAGCCTGGCCGAAATCTTTACCAGACTCACCGATTATACCTGGGGAGTGATTTTTGGCGTCGGTGCGGCGATGGTCTGGGTGAGCTATGGCGTCGCACAGAAGGTGTTGTTGCGGCGGCTGGCCTCACCGCAAATTCTGTTTTTACTGTACACTTTATGTACGATAGCGCTGTTGCCGCTGGCAAAACCCGGCGTGATAGCGCAGCTCAGCGACTGGCAGCTTGCCTGTCTGGTTTTCTGCGGGCTGAATACGCTGGTAGGATATGGCGCCCTGGCGGAAGCGATGGCGCGCTGGCAGGCGGCGCAGGTAAGCGCGATTATCACGCTTACGCCGCTGTTTACGCTGTTATTTTCAGATCTTTTATCTGTGGCCTGGCCCGATTTCTTCGCCAGACCGATGTTAAACCTTTTAGGTTATCTCGGTGCGTTTGTCGTGGTTGCGGGCGCGATGTACTCCGCCATTGGTCATCGAATTTGGGGCGGATTACGCAAGCATGAACCGGTGGTATCGCAACCCCGCTCAGGCGAATGATTTACGGAGAGTAAAATGAAGTTTGTTGATGAAGCAACGATTCTGGTCGTTGCAGGCGATGGCGGCAATGGTTGCGTGAGCTTCCGCCGTGAGAAATACATCCCGAAAGGCGGCCCGGACGGCGGCGACGGGGGAGACGGGGGGGATGTCTGGCTGGAAGCGGACGAAAACCTGAACACCCTGATCGACTATCGTTTCGAAAAATCTTTCCGTGCCGAACGCGGGCAGAATGGCGCCAGCCGTGACTGTACCGGAAAACGCGGCAAAGACGTCACGATCAAAGTGCCGGTAGGAACGCGTGTTATCGATCAGGGCACTGGCGAAACCATGGGCGATATGACCAAACATGGTCAGCGTCTGATGGTGGCGAAGGGCGGCTGGCATGGTCTGGGCAATACCCGCTTTAAATCGTCGGTAAACCGTACGCCGCGTCAGAAAACGATGGGAACGCCGGGCGATAAGCGCGATCTGCTGCTGGAACTGATGCTACTGGCGGATGTCGGTATGCTGGGGATGCCAAACGCCGGTAAATCGACCTTTATTCGCGCAGTGTCTGCGGCAAAACCGAAAGTGGCGGATTACCCGTTCACCACTCTGGTGCCGAGCCTGGGTGTCGTGCGTATGGACAGCGAGAAGAGTTTCGTGGTCGCGGATATTCCGGGACTGATTGAAGGTGCATCTGAAGGCGCAGGGCTGGGAATTCGCTTCCTGAAGCATCTGGAACGCTGCCGCGTGCTGCTGCATCTCATCGACATAGATCCTGTCGACGGCTCCGATCCGGTAGAAAACGCCCGTATCATTATTGGCGAGCTGGAAAAATACAGCCAGGATCTGGCGTCCAAGCCGCGCTGGCTGGTGTTCAACAAAATCGATTTGCTGGATCAGGACGAAGCGGAAGAGAAAGCGAAAGCAATCGCGCAGGCGCTGGGCTGGGAAGATAAATATTATCTGATCTCTGCCGCCAGTCAGCTGGGCGTGAAGGAACTCTGCTGGGATGTGATGACCTTTATCATCGAAAACCCGATCGTTCAGGCTGAAGAAGCGAAGCAGCCGGAAAAAGTTGAATTTATGTGGGATGACTACCATCGCCAGCAGCTCGCGGAAGTGGAAGACGAAGCGGATGATGACTGGGATGACGACTGGGACGAAGACGACGAAGAAGGCGTCGAGTTCATTTATAAGCGTTAATCGTAAGGGCTGGTTTTACCAGCCCTTTTCTTTATAAATTCTGAAAATAGTATTAGTGATGTACTTACCTGCCAATAAGCAAATATAATTGCGCTCTTTTCGGGAAATTATATTGAGTTGGGGTAATGGAATACTCATACGCGGCAATAATTCTTTCAATATGGTCAATGGCTTTGGCTATACTTATTTATAAATATAAAAGCGTTCAGCTTAGATATGTCACATTCTTTATTTTGCTTTCTGAATGCATAGTTTTATTACTAACTATATTTTGGTTTGCATGTTATTATTTTACTGGGGAAGGTGTAAATGATGCGGTTATCTTTACTCTGACTAGAACTCTTTATGGTGCTGATTTCGCTAATTATATTGTGCCATTTATTATAACCGTTTTATTAATGTTGCTGATTTTACTGTTTACATTTAAATTTTTAAAAACAAATATTTTTTTAGGAAAAAGAAAACGAAACTGGACAATGGTAGCTGTTTTGCTGGCATTTTTCGCGGTGGGAGTTTCTCCCACTTTATTACAGTTGGCTAACTATAATGACCCTCCTGAAAAAGTAGATGGTTCCGACTTTACGCAATACTATATAACACCTGCAACAAAAATAAATAACCCACAATTCAATTTAGTATATATCTATGCAGAAAGCCTTGAAGGGACATATTTTAATGATGAGATTTTCCCAGGTTTATTACCAGATTTAGCTTTACTCAAGCAGAATGGAGTAGATTTTAGTGGCACTGAACAATATCCCGCTACCGACTTTACAATTGCGGGAATTGTCGCTTCGCAATGCGGCCTGCCTCTTATGGCACCAACCGATTTAAGCGGTAAGAAGGCAAGTCAGGGCTTCTTTTCATCATCAGTATGTCTTGGTGATATTCTGAAAAAGTCAGGCTATGAAACCTGGTTTATGCAAGGGGCTAATTTACGTTTTGCTGATAAAGATGTGTTTTTCAAAACCCATGGAATTGAGCATGCCTGGGGATTAGTTGAATCGGGGTTAGATAAAAATTTTACGTTACAAAATGGCTGGGGGCTGTATGATGATGTTCTTTTGGAAAAAGTCTGGCAAAAGTTCGAATATCTTTCCAGGCAAAAGCAACCCTTTGCTTTATTTACACTGACATTAGATACCCACCCACCTAAAGGTTTTATTCCTTCTACTTGTGCTATGAAGTATACAAAAGATGGTGAAGAGGTCGAGGCGTTGACATCTGTACTTTGTAGTCAGTATGAAATAGCGAAATTAATTAAACGCATACAGTCTTCACCTTGGGCGAAAAATACTATTATTATTCTTTCTTCCGATCATCTGGTGATGAATAACATGACCGTCGCTGTCGATTATCTTAATAAAATGTCGCGGCGTAATTTATTTGTTGTTTTTAAACAAGGGTTGTCGCCGAAAATTATATCTGATAAACGCAGCACTTTAGATAATGGCGCAACAGTACTCGAGCTTTTAGGGGGGGATAACGTATTGGGATTGGGAAGAAGTTCTTTGAGTGAACCTTCGCTGGCATCTATTTTTGATAATTTTAAAGATAAATTATTAGCATGGGGCCCAGCAATTCGGGCTCGGTGGGGCATTCCTGAAAGTATTAAAAATTTCAATATTGATCTCAAACGAAAAGTATTATTTTTCGATAACTTTGAATATCGTATCCCAGTTTTGCTTAAAATATCTCCTGAGAGAGTTTGGCCTGTCGTTGATGAAAGGGATGAACTGGGGGGGTCTCTACGAAGCACATTAGGTTTTTTACCTGAAGGGCATAAATTTATATGGATAGATCAGTGTTTTAAAATAGAGCCAGTATGGCAACCAGATAAACTGGTCACGACCGGATGGTGTATTGCTATGGGTAAAGCAGGTTACGCTACTCGTATTGTTAAATTAACTACAGAAAATTATTCTGATGTTTTAAGAGAATTTTCAGGTGAAACGGATCATGAGCGCTATCAGCATATCCAGAATCGCTTATTGCTTTCATCAAAAGACATTCGTTATCAGTCAGATCGGATAATATTTGCCGCAGACGGTATACCGGTATTTATTAAATCAATTGTAGGAATGGGACATCCTGAGCTATGGGGGCGCTGGTCAGACGCCAACCAGTCACCAGAGATAGTTATTACTTTTAACCAGCCATTACCCGAAAAATTTGATATAGAGATCAAAGCAAAAGCGTATGGTAAAAATATTGGTATACCAATCCCTGTTAAAATTGGATCGCATTCTCAAAATTTGATGCTTCAGGCTGAAACACAAACATCAATAGTACATATGGTTAACTCTGACAGGTTGAACACATTAACCATTACTCCCCCTTTTCCAGAACTTAGCAACGAGGGAAACGTTATCGGATTTCCTAAAAATGCTCCTCCACGGAAACTAGGAGTAGGTTTAACTGAGCTACGGATCATTCCGGTTAATGGATAAACATGAGGGGGATTTCATATCCCCCCACCATCTAGTTATTTTTATAAACATCCTTATACAACCGGCTTTCAAAACGCACCAGCGGGATGCGGCGGTTACGCTGATCGGCTGGCGCAACGGCGTAGCCAGACAGGTACTGCACAAACGCCATGCGTTGACCGCTGGCGGTCGTGATAAAACCTGCAAGGTTATATACGCCCTGTAACGATCCGGTTTTCGCCGACACTTTGCCATCCACGCCAGCCTGATGCAGTCCCGCCCGGTATTGCAGAGAACCGTCATAGCCCGCCAGCGGCAGCATAGAGATGAAATTCAGCTCATTGTCATGCTGAGCAATATATTGCAGCACCTGCATCATGGTTGCGGGGGATATCAGGTTATGACGCGAGAGGCCGGAACCGTCCGCGATAATCGTATTGCCAATATCGACGCCCGCCTGCTGGCGCAGGATCTGGCGTACGGCATCGGAACCTGCGCGCCAGGTGCCGGGTACGTTAAAACGCGCATGACCAATCATGCGAAAGACCGTGTCGGCAATCATATTGTCCGATTTTTTCAGCATAATCTTAAGAAGATCGTGCAGCGGTGCGGACTGTTTGCTGGTGACAACGCTTCCCGGTTCATTAACCTGCGTCTGGCGTAACAATGTGCCGCTATAGCTGATACCGGCCTGCTTTAATTCATCTTTCAGAATTGCGCCTGCATAGCTGGCTCCGTCCTGGATAGCGAAAGCCAGGGGGAGTGGTTCAGCGCGTTGCGGCAGACAGCCGGTTAATGTGAAGCGATTCAGATCGCCAGGCACCACGTCCAGTTCGCAATACTGAGCATCCGCGGAGCCGCGCGCAAGGGTGCGCACCTGACTGAACATGGTAACGGGATAGTAGGAAGCCACGCGAATGTAAGCCAAATCGTTGGGTTTTTGCGCGCTATAAAGTGAGACGGAGAAACAGTTTCGATCGACGATAGCAGCCGCGGGCGGAGCGCTGAAGCATTGCGTCATGTCGTTCCACGGCCAGCCAGGCGCTTTGTCATGACTGGCAAAAATCGACGTATCAATAAGGACATTACCGCTAATTTGCGTTACGCCCGATTTTTTCAGAGTCGCGACCATATTGCGAATATCCTGGCGTTTTAGAGTCGGATCGGCGCCAAATCTTGCCACTAAATCACCTTTCAGCACACCGGCTTCAACGTTGCCTTTGGTTTCCAGCGTCGTGGTAAAACGAAAGTCCGGACCGAGCTGGATGAGTGCCGCCAGCGCGGTGATCACTTTCTGCGTACTGGCTGGAAGCGCCATTTGCTGACTATGATAATCAATCGTGGGAACTGGTGAGCCGACCTTTTGTACCATAAGAGCAAGGTTGGCTCCGGGAGGAAGCTGATTGATGTACACATCGACGTTCGCGGCCTGAACGCTGAACGCTATACTGGTGGTCAATCCGATGATAAATCTGGAAAATCGCATAATCTCGCGCTAACAACCTGGAAACAAGCCGTCATACTACGGCGCAATGCCCAGGAAAGTAAACGATGACCCATAGGGAACTCCAGGGTAAAATGAGTATCAAAATGAAAATTGTAGCTGACCTGGGCCACTTCCCGGGTCGGTATTTTTTTGCTTCTGGCCTGGGTATGACCCTATACCGGGCAGGCTTAACAGCCGGGGTGGAGCGCCGCCCCCTACAGGAATGTTCAAGAGGTATAACAAATGCAAGCTATTCCGTTGACCTTACGCGGTGCAGAAAAACTACGCGAAGAGCTGGATTTTCTGAAGACTGTGCGTCGACCTGAAATTATCGCCGCCATTGCGGAAGCGCGTGAGCATGGCGATCTGAAAGAGAATGCGGAATATCACGCAGCGCGTGAGCAGCAGGGATTCTGCGAAGGTCGTATCAACGATATTGAAGCGAAACTGTCGAATGCGCAGGTGATTGACGTCACTAAAATGCCTAACAATGGTCGCGTCGTTTTCGGCGCCACGGTTACCGTTCTGAACCTCGACAGCGATGAAGAGCAGACCTGGCGTATCGTCGGGGATGATGAAGCCGATTTTAAACAGAATCTGATTTCCGTAAACTCGCCAATCGCCCGCGGTCTGATCGGTAAAGAACAGGATGACGTTGTGGTTATCAAAACGCCGGGCGGAGAAGTCGAGTACGAGATCACAAAGGTCGAGTACCTGTAAGAATTTCCCAATACTCAACTTGTTGATGTATTGTAAAGAAAGGAAAAAGGCCGCATAGCGGCCTTTTATCAACGAACAGAGCGTGGCATTTTGCTCTCTTGCCAGCGGGAAAGGCCTCGTTTTACACAGAAATGGTGTGCAACGGCAGGATATTCTTAGCGCGGCAGCGAGATTTTACGTTCTTTACCCGGACGGTAAAGGACCAGCATTTTACCGATGACCTGTACATTACAGGCGCCGGTTTCGCGCACGATAGCGTCCACGATCAGGGTTTTAGTTTCGCGATCTTCTGATGCGATTTTCACCTTGATAAGTTCGTGGTGCTCTAACGCTTGTTCAATCTCGGCCAGTACCCCTTCGGTCAAACCATTATTGCCAAGCATAACGACCGGCTTGAGCGGATGTGCCAGACCTTTCAGGTGCTGTTTTTGTTTAGTACTCAGATTCATCGTATATTTTTGCTTACGTTGGGATTGAAAACGGGTCATTCTACCGCCATCTCCCATATATCACCAAATGGTGCGTTGCAATTTACGCCATACGGCAACGATGTTCTGTCCCGACGGGAATGTTAAATGACAGGTAAAAAGCGTTCTGCCAGCTCGAGTCGCTGGCTTCAGGAACACTTTAGCGATAAATATGTTCAACAGGCGCAGAAAAAGGGGTTACGTTCCCGTGCCTGGTTTAAACTTGATGAAATACAGCAAAGTGACAAACTTTTTAAACCGGGAATGACGGTTGTCGATCTCGGCGCGGCGCCAGGCGGCTGGTCACAGTATGTGGTCTCGCAGATTGGCGGCAAAGGCCGTATCATCGCTTGCGATCTTTTACCTATGGATCCTATTGTTGGTGTGGACTTTCTTCAGGGCGATTTTCGTGATGAACTTGTTATGAAAGCGCTGCTGGAGCGCGTAGGCGACAGCAAAGTACAAGTTGTCATGTCAGATATGGCACCAAACATGAGCGGAACGCCGGCGGTGGATATCCCCCGCGCCATGTATCTGGTGGAACTGGCGCTAGAAATGTGTCGTGATGTATTAGCGCCGGGTGGAAGTTTTGTAGTTAAGGTGTTCCAGGGCGAAGGTTTCGATGAGTATCTAAGGGAAATTCGCTCCCTGTTTACGAAGGTTAAAGTTCGTAAACCGGACTCTTCACGCGCACGTTCGCGTGAAGTGTACATTGTAGCGACCGGGCGAAAACCATAACTGGTCGATTTCAGACGAAAGTTTGAAAGACGCTGGATATGGAGTATCCTGACGCTGTTTTTAACACAGTTGTAATAAGAGGTTAATCCCTTGAGTGACATGGCGAAAAACCTAATACTCTGGCTGGTCATTGCCGTTGTGCTGATGTCAGTATTCCAGAGCTTTGGGCCCAGCGAGTCTAATGGCCGTAAGGTGGATTACTCTACCTTCCTGCAAGAGGTCAACAACGACCAGGTTCGTGAAGCACGCATCAACGGACGTGAGATCAACGTTACCAAGAAAGATAGTAACCGTTACACGACCTACATTCCGGTAAACGATCCGAAGCTGCTGGATAACCTGCTGACGAAAAACGTCAAGGTTGTTGGCGAACCACCAGAAGAGCCGAGCCTGCTGGCTTCAATCTTTATTTCCTGGTTCCCGATGCTGCTGTTGATCGGCGTCTGGATCTTCTTCATGCGTCAGATGCAGGGCGGCGGTGGCAAAGGCGCCATGTCGTTCGGTAAGAGCAAGGCGCGCATGCTGACGGAAGATCAGATCAAAACCACGTTTGCCGACGTCGCAGGTTGTGATGAAGCGAAAGAAGAAGTGGGCGAACTGGTTGAATACCTGCGCGAGCCGAGCCGTTTCCAGAAACTGGGCGGTAAAATCCCGAAAGGCGTCCTGATGGTAGGCCCGCCGGGTACCGGTAAGACGTTGCTGGCAAAAGCGATTGCCGGTGAAGCGAAGGTGCCGTTCTTTACGATTTCCGGTTCTGACTTCGTGGAAATGTTCGTCGGTGTCGGCGCGTCTCGCGTACGTGACATGTTCGAGCAGGCCAAGAAAGCGGCGCCGTGCATCATCTTCATCGATGAAATCGACGCCGTAGGCCGCCAGCGTGGCGCAGGCTTGGGCGGTGGTCACGATGAGCGTGAACAGACCCTGAACCAGATGCTGGTAGAGATGGACGGTTTCGAAGGTAACGAAGGTATTATCGTTATCGCGGCGACTAACCGTCCGGACGTGCTTGACCCTGCGCTACTGCGTCCGGGCCGTTTTGACCGTCAGGTTGTGGTCGGTCTGCCGGACGTCCGTGGACGTGAACAGATTCTGAAGGTGCATATGCGTCGCGTACCGCTGGCGCCGGATATCGATGCGGCGATCATCGCTCGCGGTACGCCGGGCTTCTCGGGCGCGGACCTGGCTAACCTGGTGAACGAAGCCGCCTTGTTCGCGGCACGTGGCAACAAGCGCGTCGTGTCGATGGTCGAGTTTGAAAAAGCGAAAGACAAAATCATGATGGGCGCGGAACGCCGCTCCATGGTGATGACGGAAGCGCAGAAAGAATCGACCGCTTACCACGAAGCCGGTCACGCAATTATTGGTCGCCTGGTGCCGGAACACGATCCGGTGCATAAAGTGACCATTATTCCGCGCGGACGTGCGCTCGGCGTGACCTTCTTCCTGCCTGAAGGCGACGCGATCAGCGCCAGCCGTCAGAAACTGGAAAGCCAGATCTCCACGCTGTATGGCGGTCGTCTGGCAGAGGAGATCATCTACGGCGTGGAACATGTTTCTACCGGTGCGTCGAACGATATTAAAGTCGCGACGAACCTGGCGCGTAACATGGTGACTCAGTGGGGCTTCTCCGAAAAACTCGGTCCGCTGCTGTATGCGGAAGAAGAGGGTGAAGTGTTCCTCGGACGCAGCGTGGCGAAAGCCAAGCATATGTCCGATGAAACCGCGCGCATTATCGATCAGGAAGTGAAAGCGCTGATTGAACGTAACTATAATCGCGCGCGTCAGCTTCTGAATGACAACATGGACATCCTGCACGCGATGAAAGATGCGCTCATGAAATATGAAACCATCGATGCGCCGCAGATTGACGACCTGATGGCGCGCCGCGACGTTCGTCCGCCAGCGGGTTGGGAAGAGCCTGTGTCTAACAACTCTGACAATAATGGCACGCCTCGTGCGCCGCGTCCGGTCGATGAACCACGTACGCCGAACCCGGGTAACACCATGTTTGAGCAGTTTAGCGACAAGTAAGCTCATCAGTGTAGATGGCTGCGTTTTACTGAAAACCCCGGGGCTTGCTCCGGGGTTTTTTTATTAATTGATATACGGATAACACCATGAAACTCTTTGCCCAGGGCACTTCACTGGATCTGAGATACCCACACGTAATGGGGATCCTTAACGTCACTCCCGATTCGTTCTCCGATGGCGGAGCGCATAACAGCTTAATTGAGGCTGTAAAACACGCGAATCTGATGATTAACGCCGGAGCGACCATCATTGATGTCGGCGGCGAATCCACGCGCCCTGGCGCCGCAGAGGTGAGCGTAGAGGAGGAATTGCAGCGTGTCATTCCGGTTGTCGAAGCGATTGCGCAGCGCTTTGAAGTCTGGATTTCCGTGGATACCTCCAAACCTGAAGTGATCCGGGAATCGGCAAGAGTGGGCGCTCACATTATCAATGATATTCGCTCGCTTTCTGAACCCGGTGCGCTGGAAGCTGCGGCGGAAACTGGCCTACCCGTCTGTTTAATGCATATGCAGGGGCAGCCAAAAACGATGCAGATGGCGCCTGAATATGACGATGTGTTTGTTGAGGTAAATCGCTACTTTATTGAGCAAATAGCGCGTTGTGAAAGGGCAGGCATCGCAAAAGAGAAATTGTTGCTCGACCCCGGCTTTGGTTTCGGTAAAAATCTCTCCCATAACTATACATTACTGGCGCGTCTGGCTGAATTTCACCATTTTAACCTGCCGCTGCTGGTGGGCATGTCACGTAAATCGATGGTAGGTCAACTGCTCAACGTGGGACCCGCTGAGCGTCTGAGCGGGAGCCTGGCCTGTGCGGTCATTGCGGCCATGCAGGGAGCGCAAATCATTCGCGTCCATGATGTCAAAGAAACCGTAGAAGCGATGCGTGTGGTGGAAGCCACATTGTCTGCAAAGGAAAACAAACGCTATGAGTAACCGTAAATATTTTGGTACTGATGGGATTCGAGGTCGCGTTGGCGACGCGCCGATCACCCCTGATTTTGTCCTTAAGCTGGGCTGGGCGGCAGGGAAAGTCCTTGCGCGTCATGGCTCACGTAAAATCATCATCGGCAAAGATACCCGTATTTCCGGTTACATGCTGGAATCGGCCCTTGAAGCGGGGCTGGCTGCGGCAGGCTTATCCGCGTCCTTTACCGGCCCGATGCCGACGCCGGCGGTCGCCTATCTGACGCGCACTTTCCGCGCCGAGGCCGGGATCGTCATCTCCGCGTCGCATAACCCGTTCTATGATAACGGTATTAAATTCTTTTCTATTGACGGCACCAAGCTGCCGGATGACGTAGAAGAGGCCATCGAAGCGGAGATGGAAAAAGAGATCACCTGCGTGGATTCCGCAGAGCTGGGGAAAGCCAGCCGGATCGTGGACGCGGCTGGGCGCTATATTGAATTCTGCAAAGGCACCTTTCCGAATGAGTTGAGTCTGAACGAGTTAAAAATCGTCGTGGACTGCGCCAACGGCGCGACCTATCACATCGCGCCAAATGTGTTACGCGAACTGGGAGCGAAGGTCATTGCGATTGGTTGCGAACCCAACGGCGTGAACATTAATGAACAAGTCGGCGCGACCGATGTGCGTGCGTTGCAGGCGCGCGTGGTGGCGGAAAAGGCCGATCTGGGGATCGCTCTGGATGGCGACGGCGATCGCATAATTATGGTCGACCATGAGGGAAACAAGGTCGATGGCGATCAGATCATGTATATCATCGCGCGCGAGGCGCTGCGTCAGGGACAGCTGCGCGGCGGCGCTGTCGGTACGCTGATGAGCAACATGGGGCTGGAGCTGGCGCTGAAACAACTGGGTATACCGTTTACCCGGGCGAAAGTGGGCGATCGCTACGTGCTGGAAAAAATGCAGGAAAAAGGCTGGCGCATTGGTGCGGAAAATTCAGGCCACGTTATTCTGCTGGATAAAACCACTACAGGCGACGGTATCGTCGCTGGATTACAGGTGCTCGCGGCGATGGTGCGCAATCATATGAGCCTTCACGATCTGTGCAGCGGTATGAAGATGTTCCCGCAGGTTCTGGTTAATGTGCGTTACACCGCAGGCAGCGGTAATCCACTGGAAAACGAAACGGTGAAAGCGGTCACGGCGGAAGTTGAAGCGGCATTAGGTAACCGTGGACGTGTGCTGCTGCGTAAATCGGGTACAGAGCCATTAATTCGCGTGATGGTTGAAGGCGAGGATGAGGCGCAGGTGACGGAATTTGCTCACCGTATCGCGGATGCCGTCAAAGCGGTTTAACGCTGTAAGCGTAACAAAAAGATTAATATAGTTTATTAATTATATATTGCTGAGCGCCCGGTGAATTTACCGGGCGTTTTTTATTGCCTGACGAACAGGTAGGAATTGCAGAATAAAACAAAGGGTTGCGATACTTCAAAAAAACGGAGTTAATAAGGGTGAAAGCATTATTTTTATAAAAATTTATTGGTTTATATAAGCTAATACATTGTCTTTGAGTCGAATAATAGGTTGCGGTTATTTTATCTATTTTCTTATAAATTGTGGTAATGAAATAATCATCATAAATATAAATATATTCTTAGATTTTCGCCATTTCATTGCCTCATTTATTTTGGGGGCTAAACTACTCCGGCAAGATTTAATCTTGTTTAATAACAGTATTAATAAGGGCATATAAATGGATACTATGGTTTTAGATTTAAAAGGAAATGTGGCCCGTAAGGTCGCTAAATTAAAAGAGATGAAGAAACAGCGTGGTGTTACGCTGTTGGAAATCATCATTGTATTGGGAATCATCGGTGTTATCGCTGCTGGTGTGGTTATCCTGGCGCAACGTGCTTTTACAGCACAGGATCTGTCTGCCGTTCAGGATGATTTAACCAGCGTACGTACCGCGATGAATGAGGCTTATAAAGATCAGGCGGAATATCCGGCGCAAACTGACTCTATTTTAACTCTCTCAAAGTCCACCATTGGTGATACTACTGTAAGTAATGCTTCACCAATTGCAACGCTGGTACGGTTGGGGAAAATTTCTGCTGACGAAGCGTTCAACGGTTTTTCCAATGATGCTTTCCAGATCGCTAACGCACAAACAGATTCTTCCAGCTCCCAGAAAAAAGGCTTTGTTGTTATGGTGAATGGTCTGGCTTCAGAAGAGTGTCGTAATCTGATTTCCCAGATGGGTAACCAGTGGGATTATGTAGAAGCAGTCAATACCAATGCGGCAGCAGGTTCTGAGCCTACTATCACTGGTAAGGATTTCAGTGTTGGTAAAAGTGGTGCGATTCTTAAGACTCTGACTTCTGGAGAAATTGCGCCTGCTGATATTGTTGCAGATGGTGTCTGCGATGGTCAGGGCTCTGTTAACGGCGTTATCTTTGGTAGCAAATAATTCTTCAGTTATTATCTAAATTAGAGGTTTTTCTTTTTTAGAATAAAAATAAGTGGCTATTTAGCGTAAATAGCCACTTAATAGTTTCTGCACAACAGGAAGTTATTCAGGAAGGAATATGCGTCCGCGAAATAAAGCGTCAGGTTTTTCATTACTGGAAGTGATCGTCGTTCTGGCCATTGTCGGTGGCGCGTTGGTAATGTATACCAATTACGCTCGTAAACAGGCTGCGAAGGAGATGCGCCAGACCATAGCGAACGCGCTTGTCCAGGAAATGAAGGGCGTGGTAAATTATTTACGTGACGAAACGTTGCAAACCAAAGGAGGGGAGAAAGATAATCCTTTTTATGATAGCAACGGTGCCAGTGCTAATGACGCACATTATCGTTATCGTATTACGAACAGCGTTAACGATATTAATACCGGGAAGGCAACGGATTATTTTTTATGGGGTGATGACTTTAACGCCCAGAAACAACAGCGCTATTTGTTTATTAGTAAAAGTTGTAACACGTCGCTGAAATCAGAGTTTGAACTGACAACAGAGTATTTACCCTGTTCGCTGGTAACGGCTGCAGATAATCCAGCAGCGAAGATTGATCGTATTGGGTTTACCTCTGACGATTTAACCACACCGTCCAGCACCGTTTCCCGGATGGATGTTATCGTTGCTTTTGCGTATACGGATGGCGGAGATAAGTACAGCTTTGCGAACTATGCCTCTGCTTTTAACAACGCGCTGAACAATGCCGGTTTAATTGCTTCGCATATTATGATTGTCCGCCGGAAAACGTCAGTGGATGCCTGGCAACTGGTCACTAAAGCAGACGGTACAACGCCTGTGGAATTTTCTGACATGGCGTCGAATCTGAAACGTTTAGAGAAGGCTGGCGCGGGGCAACAGTTGGGCATTCGTTTGACCTTCGATATGAATGATAACGACAGCGGCAGCGGCGGCAATGCCGGCAATATGTGCTGGAACTCAACGGAAAGTAAGGTTGAGCTGTGTTATGACCAGGAGCCAGGAACCGGAGTACACGGCGAAGACAGAATTCTGGCGCTCAACATGACTGACCAGGAAGATCAGCGTGGCGATCGGGTGGCGGGTACGTTGAAAGCCAATCTGGTGATGGAAAACACCTCGCGGCCGGTTTTTATTTTTAAGCGCCGATATGGTGGCGATTTATGGCTTGCCGCTGACGGTAACCCGGAACGCTTTACGTACACGAACAACAATAATGAAGAGATTGAGGGCGAATTTTACCTGGATGATAATACCTCCAGTCGTCCCTGGAATGGTTATAGCATAAGAGGCTGGGACACTATATCAGATTATTATCCCTCCCGGGCTTATGATGCTTTTGAACTCGTTACTCCGTCGGTGAGCGAATATTCGGGAACTGAATATTCAATAAATGATATTACGGGTAAACAAAATTATATCGCGGAGTATGACGATAGCAATAAAATGTCTGGCTGGCATCGTTTTGCTGTACAGGCTTGTCCTGCTGTTGAACAGGAAATTATTCTACGTGACGCCAATGGTGAAGCGATACTGGACAATGAGGGCAATAAGAAAACAGTAAAAATTGTCAGAAAGTTATATCCGCGACTGTCTGCCAGTATCTCTTCCGTTTCTGCTTATAACGACGGTACTGGTACAGTTGATATGTATACTAAGCAGAGTGAGACGCGCAAAAGATTAAGAGACAGCAAAAAACTCGATATGCTTGGCGGAGTTACGGTGCAGGTAGAACTGGCCGAGCAGGATGTCTCACAAGGGATATCGGCCGATCATAACTCTGCCAGTAAATATATTTATCCTGGCGGCAAATATATCTGGGCTGTGACGGCGGTAATAGGTATGTATGATTCAGAAACGGGACTGGGGCATAGCATCGAAAATCCACCATTCATATCTTATGTTATTACAAAATGGTGTAGTACTATACCGCAATCTGGCACGCCTCAGGATTTATTAAGTACGACAACATATAAATAATGTTTATCTGATAAACAGAGGGAAGATAAAATGATTATCAGGAAAAACTGTCTGTTTCTATTGTCGGTAATGTTTTTGCCGCAGGTTCAGGCAAATAATAACAATGCTTCAGATATCCATACGGTCGCCTCCAGCGAAGTTTCCGGCGCGACTAATCATCAGTCTGCCAGAAATCCCTTTACGGGCGAGACTCAGAGTATGCTTTCCTCCGCAACGCCTTCTTTGATCATTCTGGAGAATAGCCTGCTCAGCCAGGAGATAGGTAAGTGGGTATCCGGTAATGGATATAAACTTTTCTGGAACAGTAAGAAAGACTACCGCGTTTATAACAGTATTACGTTGTCCGGAAAAAATGATGACGAAATACTGCAGGCGCTGGGGGAGCTTTTCTTCTCGGAGAATTATGGTCTGGTGGTTAAAAAGTATCAAAAAAACCGCGTGATTGTTATTGATGAAATGTAAAAAATAAATGGGTGCAGGGATGAAGATCAGAACAGGGCTGTTAATGCTAACGGTATTCCTTCAGGGGTGCGTCAGTGACTTTGAAAAAAAATATGATGCGACAAACCTGGTGCAGGAGCATTTCAAAGATGCCATCACACAGGATGAATCTAAAGCAAGGCCGTATATAAAGTACGAAGGTGCATTTATTGGCCAGAAAGTCGCTTACAGCCCTGAACAGCAACGCATCATGGCGAAACATGTCAAAATTTCCTCTTATGAGCCAGCAACGTTAGCTGTCATTATGGAGGCGGTCTCTGCGCAGACGGGGATTAGCTATCGTATCAATGACAGCTCGATGGGGGGAAAATCAGGGACGACAAAAGGTGATAATAGCTGGGATGTTGCCCGCAGCGTTAAATTCGATGGGACTTTTGAAGAGTTTATTCGCTATATTGCTTCTCTGTATGATGTAAGCCCAAAACTTGACGAACAAAACATATTGAAAATAAACGTTTTTGAAACATATGTTCTCAAGCTTGATTTTTACGGCGAAAATAATAAAACCGAAACCACTCTGGACCTTTCTGGCAACGAAGCAACCTCCAGCGGCGGCCTCACCGGAAAAACGGAGACTAAATTTGAGTCGTCCTTCTGGGATGATGTTGAGGATATGGCTAAAAATTATATATCCTCAGGTAATTATAACATTTTTAAAGATTCCTCTGTGCTAATGGTTAACTCCAGACCTTCTGAATACGAGGCGCTCAGTCAGGCATTAGATAAGTATAAGGCTGATAATAGCCGTCAGTTTATCGTTACCTACAAAATATTCACACTGGATAAAAATAAAGTTAAAGAGCTTTCAGCTGGATTAAAGCTTAATTTTGAAGATGGACATAACACGGTAAAAATCGGCTCAAGTTTACTGGATTCACTTACGGGTGGAATTTCAGCTGGCTGGAAAAACAGCAATGTTGACATCAATAGTGGGCTTGACGCGCTCTATAAGTTAACCGGTGACAGGTCAATACAAAGTGGTTCTTTTATCACGCGGAACAACATGGCTATTCCGCTGAATATGACCAAATCGCAGAATTATGTCTCCGGTAAAACGCGTACAACCGATGACAATGGTGAAGTGAATGTGGAAGTTGAAACTTCATCTGTCGTAACGGGCACCAGCTTTATTATTACGCCGCGCGTGCTTTCCGATGGCCGTATTGAAGTGGTAAGCGGTTTTACGAAGCGTTATCTGGAAGGTATCGATACATACGAAGATGTACAGCTGCCTAATGTGAGTACGACCGAGGCTTTCAACTCATCCATTATCATGCCTGGCGATCTGCTTATGGTAGCCAAATATGATGTGAAAGAAGAAAAGGGCGGACTTGAGTATCAGATCCTGGGCGTGGGCGATAAAAATGAGGATGAAGCGGCCACCGTCGTGATGGTCATTGGCGTCGATTACTATCGTCAGCCAATAACGTCGCGCTGATGAGAAAAGATCATGGATAAGCTCTTACATGACAATAACATCCTGACCGGTCTGCTCTGGGAACCCGTGTCCATGAGTCATCTGGAGCCCGGAGCGCAGGCCGCTTTTCGCGGTATGGTAAAAGCGAACCGCCGATTGGTTTATAAAGATGCAGAGGGGCATCTGGCAACAGGCTATTGCGAAAAAATCTCTACGCTTTATGAGCCCTTCGCGATTTATATAAAAGAGCTGTTTGGTGACGGGATCTATTTTTTCCATGGTGATGATAATTTCACCTATCTGCTGATTGTTAATAACGGCAGGATCGTCAGCGGGACCGACTGTTTTATCGAACGCAGCCTGTTTGATGAATTAATGCGCCATCCGGAACAGTATGAGCATCTGGAAATAACGCTGCTCACCGAAGTTCAGCTTTCCGTGGTGGTGGAAAAATGCCGGGCGCATCAGCTTTCCATGAAGCGGCGTCGCAGACTGATTATTAGCTCAATTCTGGCCGGTGGGATTATTTTTTTGGCACTCCTGGCGTTAGCACTCCATTTTCTGGTGGCGGGATAAGATATGCTGGAAGGTTTATATTTCTGGAAGAAAAAAAGTGGCACGACATCCCTGCTGCAAGTTATGGGGTGGTTGTTGATAATGATTGTACTGTCCGGTGGCGCAGGGGCAGGCTACTGGTATTATTTTATCAAATTGCCTGCCGATGAAATGAAGGCACAGCAGCAACAGGCTGCGCAGCAGTTACGTAAAGACATTGACTCCGTGCAGGACTGGTATGCAAAATCACTCGAAGGGGTAAGTATTGATTCAGCTCTCCGTTTACTGGACGAAATTCATCGTAGCATCCTCTCATTAAGTTTGATTCGGTTGCCAGCTGAAGATCTTGGTTATAACTGCTCAATGAAATTATGCAGTATGCATTTTGAGCTTCAGTCCGGAGCTATCTTAACGCAGCCGTCATTAACCTTTTTTGGTAAAACATATCTGGCATCTTTCCCTGTCGGGAAAGGAAAAAATAAAAAAGATGCGTTATCACTGGAATATAAGGATATGAAGTTTTCCATACCGAACCATGACGGGCTGAAGGCCTATAAAGCAAACAAACCGTTGGAGCTGCCTGCCTGTAATGATGTTATTTCGTACATTAAAACGTATAACTCTGTTATAGCTTCAGGTAAAAGCCGAAAGAAGAATGGTGAAATTGTTTTTAAATCGCTGCCAAAATCACCAGTAGGCGATCTGGAGAAAAGGTTAACTGGACAAGTTAAATCTTACGGGATGCTCTCTTCAGACTGGAGTATTGAGGTATCTGGAACTGGGGGACAATATGGTAGTTCTAAATTTTTAGCTCAGCTCGCCTTGTATAAACAAGCATATCGGGATGCTTTTTTAATCAGGAAGATTGAAACGGTGAAAGATGGAATTAAAATTTCCGGAGGATTAGTATGCAAAGCGTAAAATATTTCGGTGTGATTGTGGCATTAATGGTCAGCAGCGAGTTGGCGCTTGCGGCGCCGACTACGCAATTGCCGTCTGCGCCGCAGGCCGCAGAGAACGTTGCTTCAACCAGTAACATGCCGGAAAAAAGTCCTCCGCAGACGGAAAAAACTGCGCCGATAACGATGCAGGAACATCTCCAGCAGCTCGTTGAGGATGATTATGCTTATCAGTCGGCAAAGCGCAAACTGCAGAATGAAGTCGAACTGGAAAAGATGCGCAGTGAGATCCGTAAACTGCGCGGAGAGGATAAAAAAGCCCCGGCCGCACCTTTAGCGCCGGTACGTAAAGCAGAGCCTCAGGACAACGCAAAACGGTCGGCGCCTGTTGCCACAGTCATGCCGCATGTTGTACTGGAATCAGTCATTGGCGGACGTGCTCGCGTTGCTATTGTCAATCATGCAGGTGACCAGCTGCGTTATGCCGCACCAGGGGAAACATTCTCCATGGATGGACAGCAATACATTCTGCGAAGGGATAAAAACTCAGGGTTAAAAATTGAGGAAGTCATTCCGTGAGCGTTGGCTTTAAGCGAATCACGCCGGAAGAAACCCTTTCTGGTCTGTGGGAATATCATGAGTTTGAGGGCATTGGCATAAGCGCGTCTCCGGTTCAGGGAGAGGGCGAATATTTATTAGTGCATAGCATTAATATCGATAAGCTCTTTGAATATGAACTACAAATAGCGCGCCTGAGATCCATGCATAAACGCCCCGTTATTGGCATAGCTGTGGTAACGGAAGATGATTATTTCCATGTACTGGAATTTATCTCGCTTAGAGCACTTAATGCCGCGCATACTGAAATTGATGTTACGGATACTCAGCAACGATTAGTGAATGTTCTGCAACGCGTAGTAAATATGGGGGCAAGCGATCTCCATATTACGCGTAATGACGTACTTGCCGTCTTTGAAGCGCGCGTTAATGGCGTGTTGAAACCATTTATGCAGATAAAGTCGCAGCAGTGCGATGAGATGGTCTTCGTCTTGTATAACGTGGAGGCAACCACCAGGGATACGACCTGGAACCGTGCTATTCCGCAGAATGCGAATATTTTGTACAGCCTGAACGGTAAGCCTTACCGTTTCCGTTACGCCCATTTTCCCATCTTTGGTGAAACGGCGGACTGTTACCATGCCGTACTGCGTATTATTCCTTCAGGCTTGCAGAAAGATAATCTCGGCTCGCTGGAGAAAATAGGTATTTCTCAGGAGGAAACGGAGGATCTTAAACGCATCCTCAGTAATCCTTATGGCGCTTATGTGATCGCCGGGACGACGGGCTCGGGTAAATCCACCACCCTGAAAAATTTGATGGAGTGGCTGCAGATCAACCGTTATGACGATCGCGGCTGCTTTCTGACGGTTGAAGACCCCGTGGAATACCAGATATATGGCGCAAAGCAAAGCTCGGTGGTGAGCGTGGACGGTGGTGGATTCCATGCGGCGATTAAATCCGCGCTGCGACGGGACCCTGATGTGCTGATGGTGGGGGAAATTCGTGACAACGTGTCGGCCAATGCGCTGGCTGGCGCGGTGGAGAGCGGTCATTACTGTTTCACCACGGTACATGCGGGCAATATCGTTTCGTTACTCCAGCGTATGTCCGCGCTGGGTATCAGCAGCGATAAGCTGTCGACGCCCGGTTTTATTGCAGGGCTGCAGTGTCAAAAGCTGGTGCCGGTGCTTTGTGATGCCTGTAAGCAGCTTTATGCGGAGAAAGTAATTGCCGGGCGCACGTTTACCCTGTACCAGTCCAGCGAACAGGGCTGCGTAAAGTGCAGGCACAGCGGTATCAGAGGGCGCCAGTTGGCGATGGAGTATTTCTTACCGACCTACGATGAGCTGGCGGCGATTTCCCGTCAGGAGTGGCTGAATGTCTATACCCTGTGGCGTGAAAAGCGAAAAAGCGTTGCCGGCCTCGCTGAAGGTTTCGAAATTCGTGAAAAGGTGATGGCATATGTTCTCCAGGGACGCATTGATGCCAGATGGTTTGCAATGGAATTCGGCGTTCTGCCGGTTGAAGATCTGGAGATGATCGTTGAAAAAATTCAGTAAAAAGCAGCGCATCTATATCTACCAGTTTTGCGCCGATATGATTAAGGCGGGCTTACCCTTATATGATTCGTTGCAAAAGTTGCAGAAGGAAGGGCAAGCCTTACTGGGAAAAGGGTTCAGCAAACGTCTGCTGGGCTTAATAAATCAAATGAAGCAGGAGACGTCCGTTGCCGCTGTTTTTGAGGGGATGGTGCCTAACTCAGAACTGAGCGTCATCACCGCAGCAGAGAGAAGCGGACGTCTATCGGAGGGATTTTTTACTCTGGTTTCAATCATTAAATACAATGACGAACTACGTAAAAAAATTATCGGGGCGCTGATTTTCCCGCTAATTATGATTACGTTATCGTTGATTGTTATCGCCGGTTATTCGCAAAAGGTCTTTCCGGCGTTTGCCTCCGTTGTACCTATCGAAAAGTGGCCGGGCGTGACGCAAAATTTATATCATTTTGGCGTTGCGCTTTATGAAGGGCTATGGCTGAAAGTGTTAATTGGATTTGTCCTGCTTGTATTCCTGCTACGGTTAATGATGGCCAATTTCAAGGGCGCGCTGAGAAACCGCGTTTTAGACAAAATCATACCATTTTCGACGTTCAGGCAATTAACGTCTTCCATTTTTCTTAACAACCTGTCGTTGATGTTAAGTAATGGCATTCCGTTAACCGATGCGCTTTCCATTATTCAGCTAAACGCCAATCGCTGGTTGAAATGGCATATCTTTGTCATGCTGGAAAAGATGGCCCACGGCGTCAATTATGGTAAAGCGCTGGACAGCGGACTGATGGGCGCTGAAGAGTTACTGAACATCAGCCTGTATGCCGATCTCCCTTCGTTTAACGAAGTGTTACTTTCCGTATCCGAACGCTCCAGAGAACATATCCAGGAATATATTAAGAAAATTGCCGGACTGCTTAAAAACCTGGCGACGGTAATTTTGGGCGGCAGCGTGATCTGGGTTTTTTTAGCCCTCTTCTCGCTGATGGATACGCTATCGCAAAGCGCTACCGGATAATGTGGAGGGGTAAAATGAAAAAAAGAGTAAAATGGTCACAAATATGCCTGCTGGCTGTATTAAGTTTTTGTAGCCTGAGCGCGAAAAGCTCCCAGAATTATGGATTCAGCGCAGGGGTCAAGCCTTGTTCATTGTGGGACACTTTTTTCCCTATTTCATTTCAGGTTCCTAGTGATAAATTGACTCGGGACTATGTACGGCCGATCTTTAATATTATTTATATTACAGACAGTAATCTTAAGCATATGGATGATTTTTACGATATCTATAAAATTAATGGGAAAGGGGATGCTATATGGCCAACAACACCTTTTCTTGCTACTGGTAGTGACACGGCGTATTGCCGAAATGATGGGGACTGTGTAACGAAAGGGTACGGGGCCTTGGGGAAAGGGATCTCTGCTTACAATGAAATAAAAAAGGATTTTCCGGGAGAGACAGTAAAAGTGCTCTCTGACTCGGCATACGGTAATGGCGATATTAGCTGGCTTTTTCTCCCGACGCGGAAACTGAAATTGTTACGCGTGGAATATTTTACCCCCTACAAAGACGACGACGGAACTATCCTGATAACGTTGAAGAATAAAGAAAACAATAAGTACACTGAGCCCCTTTTTTTTGAATACAGGGCGACAGGCAATGGTGATGAAATGGAGTTAGAGGAGAGCGGTGGCACAGCGGCTGGCGCAAATTTTAATGACGTCAAGTTACCACAGTTTATCAGACCTACCCAACTCTCTGCTATTCAGGTTTGGCTGGATACAACAAGTGGCGGCACCCCGTGGTCTAGTATCTATCCTAACGTCAGGGTGAGGCCTTTTACGGATGAACAGATGGCGCTTATTCCGGTTAACTGCCCGTGACGGAAAGCTGTTTTTATCAAATAAAAGGAACTTGGCCTTTTATTGATATCCGGTTGGCTTTTCCTGTCATACCTGTAACAGATGGCGTAAGAAAGAAAAACAGGTTGCATTAACTCTCCTTAAATAAGGTGGGTGATACGCCATTATGTTGTAAGCAATATTAAAAGGTTTACCTACGCATGGACGAATTTTTTACCCCCTGGTATCCGTGGCTGGCGCTGATGCTGGGCTTACTGATCGGCAGCTTTTTAAACGTGGTGATTTACCGTCTGCCGCTGATGATACTTCGCGACGCTGTGGATGACGCGGAGCGTGACCGTCTACCTAACGTCAATTTATGGTGGCCGCCGTCCCACTGTCCACGCTGCCAGCGGAATATCCTGCCGTGGGATAATATTCCCGTGGTGAGCTGGCTGCTGTTAAGGGGAAAGTGCCGTCACTGCCGCTGCGCGATCCCTTTTATCTATCCGCTTAGTGAAGCTGCAATCGGCGCCGTGTTCTGGGCGCTGGTCTGTTATCTGTACCCACAGTACAGCCTTGTCCAGCTTGCTTTTTTCGCTTTCTTTCTCTGCCTGCTCTATGCGCTGGCGGTTATCGATCTCAACACTTTTTTGCTGCCGGACAGTCTGGTTTATCTGTTGCTGTGGGGCGGACTGATTGCTTCGGTCCGCAACCTTATTCCGGTATCTCCGCGCGACAGCGTCATCGGCGCCGCCATGATCTGGAGCTTTACCTGGCTGATGGCGGAGGGATTTCAGCGGATCGTTGGGCGCGAAGGGTTCGGCAAGGGGGATGTTAAGCTATTTGCCGCCTGTGCCGCCTGGCTGGGTACGACCCACATTGCCGTTCTGATGCTGGGTTCCGCGCTGCTGGGACTCTGTTTTTTTCTGCTGCGCTTCGGCTATCTCCGTATCTGCAAACGCGCGCCGCGTAGCGACCTGGCTGAAAAAGGGTATCTTCCTTTTGGCCCGGCGATTGTTCTGATGGCGGTCTGGCTGATGTATGTGGAGGTGCTTCATTTATGATGGCTCTGGTGTTTCCTCTGCTGTTAACGCCTTCTCCGACCACGACCTTACCGCAGGCGGCCGTACCCGCAGTGTCGACGCAGCGTGAAAGCTACCAAAACTATTTCAGCACTCTGCTGACGGGAGAAGGGATTAAAGCGTCGCCTGAAAAACGTTTCCCGGCGGATCCGCTGGCGTGTCGGATTAGCGCCGCAACCCTCTGGAATGAAGCCTTCCCGTCATGGCCAGCGGCGGCGTTTCCTGACGGGGAGAAGAACGTTTGTTCTCTGGTGACGGCGCTGGCAACGTTTTTTCCTTTATCGCCGCGGACTAACGCTACGCAGGAAGATGCGGAAATGACGGACGATAAACCGGCCAGCAGCTTTATTTCCATTTTAAATCTGACTATGCCGTCAACCAGCGCTCTGCCCCCGACCTGGAAGCCGTTAACCACGCCACGCGTGGTATCCGGCGTGACGGACCTTCCGGAGGGGACCTTCATTTTTCCTCTGCCCCATGACATTGTGGTGACGTCACCTTATGGAATGCGCTACCACCCGGTGACGCATCAGTTTAAGCGTCATGAAGGGGTGGATTTGCGCGCGCCGATAAATAGTGAGGTGATGGCGGTTGCGGACGGTGAAATTGCGGCGACGGGCTACGGTCCGGTAACGGGATTCTACGTTACCGTCAATCATGCCGATGGCTGGAGCAGCCGCTATCTGCATCTGAATAAAATTAACGTGCAGACAGGCGATAAGGTTTTAAGAGGCAATGTTATTGCTTTGTCTGGGGCGAGCGGACGAACCAATGGTCCGCACCTGCATCTGGAGCTCAGCCATCGCCAGCAGCCGGCAAACCCCATGGCTATGCTTTCTGTTGCCACCTCAACGCCAAATCTTGCGCGTGCGCAGGCTGTTGCAGTAGAGGAGAAAAAGATAGTTGTGGAGCCTGTGGATATAACTCCGGTGATTACCCTGATTAGCGGTGAAGGGGAAGACATGCAAATAGGTGTGCGCATGGGTAAAAAAACCGCTTTTTACAGTCCGCGGGAGCCTGTGGAGACGGCTAACGGCATCTGGCGTATTGTGAAACGGTATGGAAAATACCGGCTCATAAAGCAGGGGGCCGAAAAGGAGCAGAAATAGCCGGCTGTTTTATGGTCGTTTGATGGTGTTAACCGCCGGAAAAAGCCGCTTTTGCTGTTTTTTTCCGCAGTTGATACAATGCACTAAAATTGCCCTTGCGAAGGTCATTCGCTTTGGTTAGTATTCACACCCGCTTCAGTGGGAAACAGTAAATTATCCCGCTTTATTGGTTGAAGCATTGGTACGCGGCAACTCCGCAAGGAACAGGTTGATTATGTACGAAGCTCTTTTGGTAGTTTTCCTTATTGTGGCAATTGGCTTGGTGGGTCTGATTATGCTGCAGCAAGGTAAAGGCGCTGATATGGGAGCCTCCTTCGGAGCAGGCGCTTCCGCTACGCTGTTTGGTTCAAGTGGTTCTGGTAACTTCATGACCCGCATGACGGCTTTGCTGGCGACCTTGTTCTTCATCATCAGTCTGGTGCTGGGTAATATCAACAGCAACAAGACCAATAAAGGAAGTGAGTGGGAAAACCTGAGCGCGCCGGCGAAGACCGAGCAGACTCAGCCAGCTGCTCCGGCTCAGCCGACCAGCGATATCCCGCAGTAAGATCTCAGTGCCGAGGTGGTGGAATTGGTAGACACGCTACCTTGAGGTGGTAGTGCCCAATAGGGCTTACGGGTTCAAGTCCCGTCCTCGGTACCAATATTCAGCGAATGGACGTCAATTGACGTCCATTTTCGTATCCGCAATCCACGTAAGCCCTGGCTTGTAGTTTGTCTTATTTCCCCTCTCCGTTACTCTATTTATTTGTGCCTGACGCTTATAAACGTGCTGGAGCGCTGCTGCTTGTGGCTCAGTTAGCAGAACGCGACTTACAGGTCTGACGCGCTCAGAATTCGTCCTGTCTGCTTTTCTGTCGAAGGCGGCGGAAATGACGGTTGCCAGTGCCCGGTTAACGTTCTCAGGTTCTCTATAAACAAAAATGCCCGGTTTCCCGGGCATGGCGTTGTTTTAAGACATTAATAGTAATCAAGACCACGGGGGACCGTCAGCGCAGCGGCCAGCGTTTTCTTATCCCCGTCAATGTGATAGACCTTAACGTTATCATTTTCCTTAACCACAATGCTGGCAACCGTGCTGTAAAGGACTCTTTTCGCAGTTTTCCAGCCGCACTCCATATTTTCCGTTACGCAATCACCTGTATTCTGGATATCGGCGCTGGCGACATACTGGTCGTTGAGGTAGATCTCGTAACGCGTATCAATAAAGCCATCCGTCAACAGCTGAATAGCATGGTCTGTGGTACTGGAACCGGCAATGTAGACATCTTTTAACACGCCACTTTCGTCAAAAACGGCATGTCCGAGCATTTCCCGGGTAACGGTTTTTGAGGCGTCAACATACTCTTTATCGCCATCCTGACGAACAACAGTAATAACATCGCCTTCATTAATGGTTAATCTGTTCGTGAGAATATAGGCGGTTTGCTCTTTATTGCCGGATTTACCTTCACTGACATAACCCTTTTTGCTTTTTGCTACAGAAACATTATTCAGACGAATATCAAAAACGCCGTTTTTAAATTCCGTCAGAGGCATTTCAGTATAAATGCCGGGATACATAACGTAACGATCTGTTTTGCTGTCAAAAATGAGTCCACGGTTAGCGCCGGGCTTTAAGTTCAAATAGGAGACGACGCCTGTTTCGTCGGCAGCATCATCACCATCCCCATCATCGTCGTCGCTGTCGCTATTTTTAAGCGTCGCAACAATTTTCCCTAACGTATGGTCGCTGGAATCACCGCTGATATCCCAGATGATTGCGCCGCCCAATGCCTGGTCTTTGATGTAATTCACTTTATCAGTGATAGACGCTTCATCATCATAGGTCAGGAACTCTCTGGTTTTCGCATTGTACAGATAGGGAACATGCGATTCCGCATCCCAATAGCGCGTGTAATCTCCGCTGGCAATTTTTTCCTGCAGGACATAGAAAGGATTCGTTCCGGTAAACTGGTCTTTATCATCCCAGGCGCCGTGTACGGTTGCGCTCCCTGGCGCAAATAATCCCGGCAACCCTTTAATGATTTCCGTTGGATTAACCTCTCCCCATCCACGACCATAGAAGGGAACCCCCATGGTAATTTTGCTTTTTGGTACATTCCAGGTGTTTACATATTCATTTATCGTTGCAGACACATTCAGCTTTTGATCTGCATCCTGGCTATTGGCATACAGCGGCGCATTGTGGCCCGTAATGGGATCGAAAGCGCCGTGGATGTCGTATGCCATCACGTTAACGGAATCAAGCAGAGGGGCCGTCACCTTAGGGTTAATATAAGCGATATTCTTATGGTTTACCGTAACTGCCGCCGACAGCTGATAGTAGATATCGTTTTGTTTACCCAGCACATCAAGTTTATTACGCAGGTTGGTAAGAAGATCGGTGAACTGCATTTTTTCAACTTCAGTGTCAGGATACTCCCAGTCGATATCAACCCCATCGAATTTCCATTTAACGACGTAGTCGACGATGCTTTGCGCCAGTTTTTCAACTCCTTCCGGCGTGGCGGTTGCTGTTTCAAATGCGCCTTCTTCAGAGTTGGTCCAGCCGCCAATTGAAAGAATATTTTTTACGCCCGCCTGCCTGCTGCTGTTGGCTATTTCTTTCATTAAGGTTGGGCCTTTCTCAGTATCGTGCGTCACGACGACACCATTTTTTACCACGCCGAATGCATACGCCAGATGGGTGAGCTGATCCCAGGCAATTTTATCCGGCGTAAAGTAATTGTGCGCCTCATACACGCCCCATTCAGGATAGTAACCATAAATGCGGGTTTGTTTCGCTACCTTGCTTTTTTGATCTACCTGATAGTCTTCCGCCTGCTGTCCTTGCCAGGGGGTAAAGTTATAAGTTCCGACAATATTCTGTTCGAGGTTAGTCGCGGCGCCTTTTAACCAGACTGCGTTCTTGCCAGGGATTTCGCCAGGGTTAGCCCACCACTGGTTTGTCCAGTAATAGCCGTCATAACGTACTCTCGTATTCGCGGTGCCGTAAGACAATGTTGGGTCATACAGCGGTGTTTTCATCACGTCGTCAAGTTTGTTGGCCACGACGACCGTTTCCGTACCCGGAAAATCGTTGTTTTTACCCTGATTGATTCCATCACTGATGCCTAATTCTAACCAGCTTTCACCATTATCAGTTGAACGCATCAAACTCTTATTATAAGTTCCTTCAATTTTATTCGTATCGTCATTCGCTCTTATTTCGGCCAGCGCATTCGCTGATAACAGGCAGGACGCGATCATAATAGCGATCCTGGAAGGTTTTAATCTCATACAATATCCTTATTAATTATCAATAAAACATATTAATTTATTGTTGGTATTGGCAAATAGCCATGGTGAGAATAGCAAAGTGCTATTTTAAAAACGAATGAAGAGGTATTTATAAAGTCTGAATATTAGCGGTGGGGTTATTTATTTGAAGTTATATATTAAAGTTATTTATTTTTGATTTATTATCCTGTGCAAAAATAAATCCCCTCCGCATGGCAGAAGGGGATGTATTTGTCGCAATTTCGATAGCTATTGTGCCGCCTGACTTCTGCTAAGTATCGGATAGAGAGGTGAAATCCGTATCCGACTTACCGCCATCAGGCTTCGCTTGTATCGTTACTTCGCTTTGTTTTCCAGATTCTCTACCTGCGGCAGACCGGTGGCGGAAGAGGCGGTCAACAAACCAGACCGGGCATAGCCGAACAGCTTCTCACGGGTATCGGTAATATCCAGGTTACGCATGGTCAGCTGACCGATACGGTCGTCCGGGGAGAAGACCGAGTCGCCTTTCTCCATCGTCAGACGTTCTGGTTTGTAGGTCAGATTATCCGATACCGTATTCAGGATGGAATAGTCGTTGCCGCGGCGCAGTTCCAGCGTCACTTCGCCGGTGATCTGGCTGGCGACCCAGCGTTGCAGACCATCGCGCAGCATCAGCGCCTGGGAGTCGAACCAGCGACCCTGATACAGCAGACGGCCTAACTGACGGCCATGGGCGTGATACTGTTCGATGGTGTCTTCGTTGTGAATGCCGGTCAGCAGACGCTCATAGGCGATGTGCAGCAGCGCCATCCCCGGGGCTTCATAGATGCCGCGGCTTTTGGCTTCAATGATCCGGTTTTCAATCTGGTCGCTCATGCCGAGACCGTGGCGGCCGCCAATGCGGTTCGCTTCCAGCATCATTTCCACATCGTCGCTGAACGTTTTACCGTTCAGGGCGACCGGATGACCCTGTTCAAAACGCACGGTCACTTCTTCCGCCGGGATCCTGACGTTTTCATCCCAGAACTTCACGCCCATGATGGGGTTAACGATCTTGACGCTGGAGTTAAGGTATTCCAGATCTTTGGCTTCGTGCGTGGCGCCGAGCATGTTGGAGTCGGTGGAGTAGGCTTTTTCGACCGACATTTTGTAGTCAAATCCGCAGGCTGCCATAAATTCAGACATCTCATGGCGACCGCCCAGCTCATCAATAAAGTCGGTATCCAGCCAGGGTTTGTAAATCTGCAGCTCGGCGTTGGTCAGCAGGCCATAGCGATAGAAACGTTCAATATCGTTTCCTTTATAGGTACTGCCATCGCCCCAGATATGGACGCCGTCTTCTTTCATTGCCGCAACCAGCATCGTGCCGGTTACCGCACGTCCCAGAGGGGTGGTATTGAAATAGGTGAGGCCGCCGGTGGTGTTATGGAATGCGCCACACTGAATCGCCGCGATACCTTCGGCAACCAGTTGTTTACGGCAGTCGATCAGGCGAGCGTTCTCTGCGCCATATTCCATTGCACGACGAGGAATCGCATCATAATCGTCCTCGTCTGGCTGGCCCAGATTCGCAGTATATGCATATGGGACAGCCCCTTTTTGTCGCATCCACAGTAGCGCAGCGCTGGTGTCCAGGCCGCCGGAAAAAGCGATGCCAATACGTTGACCTACGGGAAGATGCTTGAGAATCGTCGTCATAAAATAAAACCCTGCTTGGTAGACTGATGATGAGATCGGTTTTCTGCTCTCAGTGCATTTTTATGCAAAATAAATGAGTTTTCATTTAATCATCTTTTTTACGAGACAGGAAGCGTTTCGTGTTTTTTTCCGTAAAAACGCCGGGCTGGCGGGCGCGACACGCCATGAACAGTGGTTGACACAATGGGAAATTAGTCATTATAATGGCAGCAGATTTTACGTCCCGTCTTTGGTACCAAATCCCAACAGTGTTTGCATCTTTTACCCAAAACGAGTAAAATTTGCCACGTTTCAGGCGCGGGGTGGAGCAGCCTGGTAGCTCGTCGGGCTCATAACCCGAAGGTCGTCGGTTCAAATCCGGCCCCCGCAACCACTTTCCCTTAGAGTTCTTTTTCAAATATACTGTGAAGACTTAGGCCTTCGTAGCAGGATTTGAAAAAAATTCTTTCGGAAGGTTCTCCAGACCGCAGTTGCGGTTATAGGGTTCAGTTATCTAAAGCCCCGATTTATCGGGGTTTTTTGTTATCTGACTACAGAATAACTGGGCTTTAGGCCCTTTTTTTATGTCTTGGGGGTGGGCTTGTCCACATTAGAGCAAAAATTAACAGAGATGATTACAGCACCGGTCGAAGCCCTGGGTTACGAGTTGGTCGGCATCGAATTTATCCGCGGTCGCACATCCACACTGCGCATCTATATTGATAGTGAAGATGGCATCAATGTTGATGATTGTGCTGATGTGAGCCACCAGGTCAGCGCGGTAATGGACGTAGAAGATCCGATTACTGTGGCTTACAACCTGGAAGTCTCCTCACCGGGTCTCGACCGCCCGTTGTTTACTGCTGAACACTATGCGCGTTTCCTGGGGGAAGAAGTTTCGCTGGTGCTGCGTATGGCGGTGCAGAACCGTCGTAAATGGCAGGGCGTTATCAAAGCGGTGGACGGTGAAATGATCACTGTCGCAGTCGAAGGAAAAGATGAAGTGTTCGCGCTGAGTAACATCCAGAAGGCGAACCTGGTTCCCCACTTTTAACAGTCTGGATTGAGGTGAAAAGCCCGCGATGAACAAAGAAATTTTGGCTGTTGTTGAAGCCGTATCCAACGAAAAGGCGCTGCCACGCGAGAAAATTTTTGAAGCGCTGGAAAGTGCGCTGGCTACAGCAACAAAGAAGAAGTATGAACAAGAGATCGACGTGCGCGTTGAGATCGATCGTAAGAGCGGTGATTTCGACACCTTCCGTCGCTGGCTGATTGTGGAAGAAGTGACCCAGCCGACGAAAGAAATTACCCTTGAAGCCGCGCGTTTTGAAGATGAAAGCCTGAACCTGGGCGGCTATGTTGAAGATCAGATTGAATCTGTCACCTTTGACCGCATCACGACCCAGACGGCGAAGCAGGTTATCGTGCAGAAGGTGCGTGAAGCTGAACGCGCGATGGTGGTCGATCAGTTCCGTGAACACGAAGGCGAAATCATCACCGGCGTGGTGAAGAAAGTAAACCGCGACAACATCTCTTTGGATCTCGGCAACAACGCTGAAGCGGTGATCCTGCGTGAAGATATGCTGCCGCGCGAAAACTTCCGCCCGGGCGACCGTATTCGCGGCGTATTGTACGCCGTTCGTCCGGAAGCGCGCGGCGCGCAGCTGTTCGTGACCCGTTCCAAACCGGAAATGCTGGTGGAACTGTTCCGCATTGAAGTGCCGGAAATCGGCGAAGAAGTGATTGAAATTAAAGCGGCGGCTCGCGATCCGGGCTCCCGTGCGAAAATCGCGGTGAAAACCAACGACAAGCGTATCGACCCGGTCGGCGCCTGCGTTGGTATGCGCGGCGCGCGCGTGCAGGCGGTTTCTACCGAACTGGGCGGCGAGCGTATCGATATCGTTCTGTGGGACGATAACCCGGCGCAGTTCGTGATTAACGCAATGGCGCCTGCTGACGTCGCGTCTATCGTGGTGGATGAAGATAAACACACCATGGATATCGCCGTTGAAGCCGGTAATCTGGCGCAAGCTATTGGACGTAACGGTCAGAACGTCCGCCTGGCTTCGCAACTGAGCGGTTGGGAACTCAACGTGATGACCGTTGATGACCTCCAGGCAAAACATCAGGCTGAAGCACATGCCGCCATCGATACCTTCACCAAATATCTTGATATTGATGAAGAGTTCGCAACAGTTCTGGTTGAAGAAGGTTTCTCAACGCTGGAAGAACTGGCCTACGTGCCAATGAAAGAACTGCTGGAAATTGATGGCCTTGACGAGCCGACCGTTGAAGCGCTGCGCGAGCGCGCGAAAAACGCACTGACCACTCTGGCACTGGCCCAGGAAGAAAGCCTCGGTGATAACAAACCGGCTGACGATCTGCTGAATCTGGAAGGCATGAATCGTGAACTGGCCTTCAAACTGGCTGCCCGTGGTGTTTGTACGCTGGAAGATCTCGCCGAACAGGGCATTGATGATCTGGCTGATATTGAAGGGTTGACCGACGAAAAAGCCGGTGAGCTGATTATGGCTGCCCGTAATATTTGCTGGTTCGGCGACGAAGCGTAATAAACTGTAGCAGGAAGGAACAGCATGACAGATGTAACCGTAAAAGCGCTGGCCGCAGAGATACAGACCTCCGTGGATCGTCTGGTACAGCAATTTGCTGATGCCGGCATCCCGAAGTCTGCTGATGACTCTGTGTCCGCACAAGAAAAACAGACCTTACTGGCGCACCTGAACCGTGAAAACGGTTCCGGCCCGGATAAGCTGACGCTGCAACGTAAAACGCGCAGCACCCTGAATATTCCTGGTACCGGTGGAAAAAGCAAATCGGTACAAATCGAAGTCCGCAAGAAGCGCACATTTGTGAAACGCGACCCGCAAGAAGCAGAACGTCTCGCCGCGGAAGAGCAAGCGCAGCGTGAAGCGGAAGAGCAGGCCCGTCGTGAGGCTGAAGAAGCAGCCAAACGCGAGGCGCAACAAAAAGCTGACCGTGAGGCCGCAGAACAAGCTAAGCGTGAAGCTGCTGAAAAAGCGAAACGTGAAGCAGCGGAAAAAGACAAAGTGAGCAATCAACAGACTGACGATATGACCAAAACCGCCCAGGCCGAAAAGGTCCGCCGTGAAAATGAAGCTGCCGAGCTGAAGCGTAAAGCGGAAGAAGAAGCGCGTCGCAAGCTTGAAGAAGAAGCGCGCCGCGTAGCGGAAGAAGCTCGCCGCATGGCGGAAGAAAACAAATGGACTGATACCGCTGAGCCGACTGAAGACTCCAGCGATTATCACGTCACCACCTCTCAGCATGCTCGCCAGGCCGAAGACGAAAACGATCGTGAAGTGGAAGGCGGCCGTAGTCGTAGTCGCAGTACGAAAGCGGCGCGTCCGGCGAAGAAAGGCAACAAGCACGCTGAATCTAAAGCTGACCGCGAAGAAGCGCGTGCGGCGGTTCGCGGCGGTAAAGGCGGCAAACAGCGTAAAGGTTCCGCTTTGCAGCAGAGCTTCCAGAAACCTGCGCAGGCCGTTAACCGTGACGTTGTGATTGGTGAAACCATCACCGTTGGCGAACTGGCGAACAAGATGGCGGTAAAAGGCTCTCAGGTCATCAAAGCGATGATGAAACTGGGTGCGATGGCGACCATCAACCAGGTTATCGACCAGGAAACTGCGCAGCTGGTTGCCGAAGAGATGGGCCACAAAGTTATCCTGCGTCGTGAGAACGAGCTGGAAGAAGCGGTAATGAGCGACCGTGACACGGGCGCTGCGGCTGAACCGCGCGCGCCGGTCGTGACCATCATGGGTCACGTTGACCACGGTAAAACCTCTCTGCTGGACTACATTCGCTCCACGAAAGTGGCCTCTGGCGAAGCGGGCGGCATTACCCAGCACATCGGTGCTTACCACGTTGAAACTGACAACGGGATGATCACTTTCCTGGATACCCCGGGCCACGCCGCGTTTACCTCTATGCGTGCTCGTGGCGCCCAGGCGACGGATATCGTGGTTCTGGTTGTGGCGGCAGACGACGGCGTAATGCCGCAGACCATCGAAGCAATCCAGCACGCGAAAGCGGCGGGTGTGCCGGTGGTGGTTGCCGTCAACAAAATCGATAAGCCGGAAGCGGATCCGGATCGCGTTAAGAATGAACTGTCCCAGTACGGCATCCTGCCGGAAGAGTGGGGCGGCGAAAGCCAGTTCGTTCACGTATCTGCAAAAGCGGGTACAGGTATCGACGAACTGCTGGATGCGATCCTGTTGCAGGCCGAAGTTCTGGAACTGAAAGCCGTCCGTAAAGGGATGGCGAGCGGTGCGGTAATCGAATCCTTCCTGGATAAAGGTCGTGGTCCGGTTGCTACCGTTCTGGTTCGTGAAGGTACCCTGAACAAGGGCGATATCGTTCTGTGCGGCTTCGAATATGGTCGCGTGCGTGCGATGCGTAACGAACTGGGTCAGGAAGTGCTGGAAGCAGGTCCGTCCATTCCGGTTGAGATCCTCGGCCTGTCCGGCGTACCGGCTGCCGGTGACGAAGTGACCGTCGTGCGTGACGAGAAGAAAGCGCGTGAAGTGGCGCTGTACCGTCAGGGTAAATTCCGCGAAGTTAAACTGGCGCGTCAGCAGAAATCGAAACTCGAGAACATGTTCGCCAACATGACCGAAGGCGAAGTTCACGAAGTGAACATCGTGCTGAAGGCTGACGTACAGGGTTCTGTGGAAGCGATCTCCGACTCCTTGCTGAAACTCTCCACCGACGAAGTGAAGGTGAAGATTATCGGTTCCGGCGTGGGCGGCATCACCGAAACCGATGCGACCCTGGCAGCGGCTTCCAACGCCATTCTGGTAGGCTTCAACGTGCGTGCCGATGCTTCTGCGCGTAAAGTGATCGAAGCGGAAAACCTGGATCTGCGCTACTACTCCGTCATCTATAATCTGATCGACGAAGTGAAAGCGGCGATGAGCGGTATGCTCTCTCCGGAACTGAAACAGCAGATCATTGGTCTGGCTGAAGTGCGCGACGTGTTTAAATCACCGAAATTCGGTGCGATCGCGGGCTGTATGGTTACCGAAGGGACCATCAAACGTCACAACCCGATCCGCGTTCTGCGTGACAACGTGGTTATCTACGAAGGCGAGCTGGAGTCCCTGCGCCGCTTCAAAGATGACGTCAACGAAGTCCGTAACGGCATGGAATGTGGTATCGGCGTCAAGAACTACAACGACGTTCGCGTGGGCGATATGATTGAAGTGTTCGAGATCATCGAAATCCAACGTACCATCGCATAATCTTCGTAATGCCCGGTGGCACATCGTTTACCGGGCCTACGTAGCCGGGTTGTAGGCCTGATAAGCGTAGCGCCATCAGGCTTTAAAGCGCCACCCGGCATGAATTTCAAAAGGGGCTGATAGCCCCTTTTTTGTCTTTATTCTGGAGAATTCATTATGGCGAAAGAATTTGGTCGCCCGCAGCGCGTGGCGCAGGAAATGCAAAAAGAGATCGCGATCATTCTGCAGCGCGAAATTAAAGATCCGCGCCTGGGCATGATGACCACCGTTTCGGGCGTCGAAATGTCCCGCGATCTGGCGTATGCCAAAGTGTATGTCACCTTCCTCAACGACAAAGATGAAGACGCGGTAAAAGCGGGCATCAAAGCGTTACAGGAAGCTTCCGGCTTTATCCGTTCCCTGCTGGGGAAAGCGATGCGTCTGCGTATCGTGCCGGAACTGACCTTCTTCTACGACAACTCGCTGGTGGAAGGGATGCGCATGTCTAATCTGGTGACCAACGTGGTGAAACATGACGAAGAGCGTCGTGTGAACCCGGACGACAGCAAGGAGGACTAATGAGTCGTCCTCGTCGTCGTGGTCGCGACATTAACGGCGTCCTGCTGCTGGATAAGCCGCAGGGCATGTCCAGCAATGACGTACTGCAAAAAGTAAAACGTCTCTACAACGCGAACCGTGCCGGACACACCGGCGCGCTGGACCCGCTGGCGACCGGTATGCTGCCGATTTGTCTCGGCGAAGCGACCAAGTTTTCACAGTACCTGCTGGACTCCGACAAGCGTTATCGGGTGATTGCCCGTCTCGGGCAGCGGACCGATACCTCCGATGCCGACGGACAGATCGTGCAGGAGCGCCCAATAACCTTTACCCCTGAGCAGCTTGCTAGCGCGCTGGAAACCTTTCGCGGCGACATTGAGCAGGTCCCGTCGATGTACTCGGCGCTGAAATATCAGGGTAAAAAGCTTTATGAATACGCGCGCCAGGGGATTGAAGTCCCGCGTGAGGCGCGACCGATTACCGTTTATGAGCTACTGTTTATTCGCCACGAAGGGAACGAACTGGAGCTGGAAGTGCACTGTTCGAAAGGCACCTATATTCGCACGATCGTCGACGATCTGGGTGAAAAACTGGGTTGCGGCGCGCACGTTATCTTCCTGCGCCGCCTGGCGGTAAGCAAATACCCGGTCGAGCGGATGGTGACGCTGGAACGCCTGCGCGAGCTGGCGGACCAGGCTGAGCAGCAGGGTATTCCGGCAGCGCAACTGCTGGACCCGCTATTGATGCCAATGGACAGTCCGGCTTCGGATTTCCCTGTCGTCAATCTGCCGTTAACCTCTTCCGTTTACTTTAAAAACGGCAACCCGGTGCGTACGTCGGGCGCGCCGCTGGAAGGGCTGGTACGCGTAACGGAAGGTGAAGAGGGTAAATTTATCGGCATGGGCGAAATTGACGACGAAGGCCGCGTCGCCCCGCGCCGGTTAGTGGTGGACTATCCTGCGTAACGCCGCTCCGTCTTGCGATAAGAGGGCGCTGCGAGTAGAATACTGCCGCTTAACGTCGCGCGAATTTTTTAACAGTAAGTTAGCGCGGCGTACACTGGGATCGCTGAATTAGAGATCGGCGTCCTTTCATACTTAATACTTTGGAGTTTTAAAATGTCTCTAAGTACTGAAGCTACAGCTAAAATCGTTTCTGAGTTCGGTCGTGACGCAAACGACACCGGTTCTACCGATGTTCAGGTTGCTCTGTTGACTGCACAGATTAACCACCTGCAGGGTCACTTTGCAGAGCACAAGAAAGATCACCACAGCCGTCGTGGTCTGCTGCGCATGGTTTCTCAGCGTCGTAAACTGCTCGACTACCTGAAACGTAAAGATGTTGCACGCTACACCGCGCTGATCGAGCGTCTGGGCCTGCGTCGCTAATTCTTGCGAGTTTCAAAAAAGGGGGCCTTTATGGCCCCTTTTTTCAAGTGGACGGCAGCAATTCACTGGAAACTAATGTATTGTTGCTATGAATGATCTTCCGTCGCAGAGGTTCGCGCGGCTAATGAGAGGCTTCACCCATCGCGTGGGTTAGGGTTGTCATTAGTCGCGAGGATGCGCAGAAGATCGGGTCTTAACGGCGACTCAGCATGGGGTCGCCAGAAATCAGTAAAGGAAATTATTTTGTTAAATCCGATCGTTCGTAAATTCCAGTACGGTCAGCATACCGTTACGCTGGAAACTGGCATGATGGCTCGTCAGGCCACTGCCGCTGTTATGGTTAGCATGGATGACACTGCGGTATTCGTTACCGTTGTTGGTCAGAAAAAGGCGAAACCGGGTCAGGACTTCTTCCCGCTGACCGTTAACTATCAGGAGCGTACCTACGCTGCTGGTCGTATTCCGGGAAGCTTCTTCCGTCGTGAAGGCCGCCCGAGCGAAGGCGAAACGCTGATCGCGCGTCTGATTGACCGCCCGGTTCGCCCGCTGTTCCCGGAAGGCTTTGTCAACGAAGTCCAGGTTATCGCGACCGTGGTTTCCGTTAACCCGCAGGTTAACCCGGATATCGTTGCGATGATCGGCGCCTCTGCCGCGCTGTCCCTGTCCGGCATTCCGTTCAACGGCCCGATCGGCGCCGCGCGTGTCGGTTACATCAACGACCAGTACGTGCTGAACCCGACTCAGGATGAACTGAAAGAGAGCAAGCTGGATCTGGTTGTTGCCGGTACTGAAGCGGCTGTGCTGATGGTTGAATCCGAAGCGGAACTGCTGAGCGAAGACCAGATGCTGGGCGCGGTCGTGTTCGGTCACGAACAGCAGCAGGTGGTTATCCAGGCGATCAACGATCTGGTGAAAGAAGCCGGTAAACCACGTTGGGACTGGCAGCCGGAAGCGGTCAACGAAGCGCTGAACGCGCGCGTTGCAGCCCTGGCCGAATCTCGCCTGAGCGATGCTTACCGCATCACCGACAAGCAGGAGCGTTACGCGCAGGTTGACGCGATCAAATCGGAAACCATCGACGCGCTGCTGGCGGAAGACGAAACCCTTGACGCTAACGAACTGGGTGAAATTCTGCACGCTATCGAGAAAAACGTGGTGCGTAGCCGCGTACTGGCAGGCGAGCCGCGTATCGATGGCCGTGAAAAAGATATGATTCGTGGTCTGGACGTGCGCACCGGCGTGCTGCCGCGCACCCACGGTTCCGCGCTGTTCACCCGTGGCGAAACGCAGGCGCTGGTGACCGCGACCCTGGGTACAGCCCGTGACGCGCAGGTTCTTGATGAACTGATGGGCGAGCGTACCGACAGCTTCCTGTTCCACTACAACTTCCCTCCGTACTCCGTAGGCGAAACCGGCATGGTCGGTTCTCCGAAGCGTCGTGAAATCGGTCACGGTCGTCTGGCGAAGCGTGGCGTGCTGGCGGTTATGCCGGATATGGATAAATTCCCGTACACCGTGCGCGTCGTGTCTGAAATTACCGAATCCAACGGTTCTTCTTCCATGGCTTCCGTCTGTGGCGCATCTCTGGCGCTGATGGACGCGGGCGTGCCGATCAAAGCCGCCGTTGCCGGTATCGCAATGGGTCTGGTGAAAGAAGGCGACAACTTTGTCGTGCTGTCTGACATCCTGGGCGACGAAGATCACCTGGGCGATATGGACTTCAAAGTGGCGGGTTCCCGCGACGGTATCTCTGCGCTGCAGATGGATATCAAAATTGAAGGTATCACCAAAGAGATCATGCAGGTTGCGCTGAACCAGGCGAAAGGCGCGCGTCTGCACATTCTGGGCGTGATGGAACAGGCCATCAACGCGCCGCGCGGCGATATTTCTCAGTTCGCTCCGCGTATCCACACCATCAAGATCAACCCGGACAAGATCAAAGACGTGATCGGTAAGGGCGGTTCTGTGATTCGCGCGTTGACCGAAGAAACCGGCACCACTATCGAAATCGAAGACGACGGTACCGTGAAGATCGCTGCGACCGACGGAGAGAAAGCGAAACACGCTATCCGTCGCATCGAAGAGATCACCGCGGAAATCGAAGTGGGTCGTATCTACAATGGTAAAGTGACCCGTATCGTTGACTTTGGCGCATTTGTTGCCATCGGCGGCGGTAAAGAAGGTCTGGTTCATATTTCTCAGATTGCCGACAAACGCGTCGAGAAAGTGACCGATTACCTGCAGATGGGCCAGGAAGTACCGGTGAAAGTTCTGGAAGTTGACCGCCAGGGCCGCGTACGTCTGAGCATTAAAGAAGCAACTGAGCAGTCCCAGCCAGCTGCTGCGCCGGAAGCGCCGGCCAGCGAACAGGGCGAGTAAGGTTGTCTTTGCCCTCCGCGCTTGCGGAGGGCGTTTAGCCTGGCAGGACGCCTTGTGGAACCGCCGGTGGACAGGACGTTCGATTAATCGTTGTCTTCGGGAGTGGGAAATGAAGCCTTTTTTGCGCTGGTGTTTCGTAGCGACAGCACTCACGCTGGCAGGATGCAGCAACTCCGCCTGGCGTAAGAGTGAAGTCCTCGCAGTACCATTGCAACCGACTTTGCAGCAGGAAGTGATTCTGGCACGCATGGAACAAATTCTTGCCAGTCGGGCTTTAACCGATGACGAACGCGCGCAGCTTTTATATGAGCGCGGAGTGTTGTATGATAGTCTCGGTCTGAGGGCATTAGCGCGGAATGATTTTTCACAAGCGCTGGCAATCCGACCGGATATGCCTGAAGTATTCAATTACTTAGGCATTTATTTAACGCAGGCAGGCAATTTTGATGCTGCCTATGAAGCGTTTGATTCTGTACTTGAGCTTGATCCAACTTACAACTACGCGCACTTAAATCGCGGTATCGCACTGTATTACGGCGGTCGCGACAAGTTAGCGCAAGATGATCTGCTGGCGTTTTATCAAGACGATCCCAACGATCCTTTCCGCAGCCTGTGGCTTTATCTCGCCGAGCAGAAGCTCGATGAGAAGCAGGCAAAAGAAGCGTTAAGACAGCGCTTCGACAAATCGGACAAGGAGCAATGGGGATGGAACATTGTCGAGTTCTACCTGGGCGACATTAGCGAATCCACGCTAATGGAAAGGCTTAAGGCGGACGCAACGGATAACACCTCGCTCGCTGAGCATCTCAGTGAAACCAACTTCTATTTAGGTAAGTACTACCTAAGTCTGGGGGATTTGGACAGCGCTACGGCTCTGTTCAAACTGGCGGTGGCTAACAACGTTCATAACTTTGTTGAGCACCGATATGCATTGTTGGAATTATCGCTCCTGGGCCAGGACCAAGATGACCTGGCAGAATCGGACCAGCAATAGCTGACGAACACATCAGCCCATAAGCTTTTTGATTGCCATCACCTTTGCGGGTGAGGGCGTTGTTGTTCGTTAATACACCTACTTTGAGCCGGTTCACACTTTTCAATGAAAATTGCAGATCAATTTCATGATGAGTTATGTAGACTGGCCGCCATTAATTTTGAGGCACACGTACTACATGGCTGAATTCGAAACCACTTTTGCAGATCTGGGGCTTAAGGCTCCTGTCCTTGAAGCCCTTAACGATCTGGGTTACGAAAAACCATCTCCAATCCAGGCAGAGTGCATTCCGCATCTGCTGGGCGGTCGCGACGTTCTGGGTATGGCCCAGACCGGTAGCGGCAAAACCGCAGCGTTCTCATTACCGCTGCTCAACAATCTTGATCCTGAGCTGAAGGCACCTCAGATTCTGGTGCTGGCGCCGACCCGCGAACTGGCGGTTCAGGTTGCCGAAGCCATGACGGATTTCTCTAAACATATGCGCGGCGTAAACGTGGTTGCCCTGTACGGCGGCCAGCGTTATGACGTGCAGTTACGCGCCCTGCGTCAGGGGCCGCAGATCGTCGTCGGTACGCCGGGACGTCTGCTCGATCACTTAAAACGCGGTACGCTTGATCTCTCTAAACTGAGCGGTCTGGTGCTGGACGAAGCCGATGAAATGCTGCGTATGGGCTTCATTGAAGACGTCGAAACCATCATGGCGCAGATCCCGGAAGGTCATCAGACCGCGCTGTTCTCTGCCACCATGCCGGAAGCGATTCGTCGCATTACCCGTCGCTTTATGAAAGAGCCGCAGGAAGTGCGTATTCAGTCCAGCGTGACCACCCGTCCGGACATCAGCCAGAGTTACTGGACCGTCTGGGGCATGCGTAAAAACGAAGCGCTGGTGCGTTTCCTGGAAGCGGAAGATTTTGATGCGGCGATTATCTTCGTTCGTACCAAAAACGCGACCCTGGAAGTCGCGGAAGCGCTGGAGCGTAGCGGCTATAACAGCGCCGCGCTGAACGGCGACATGAACCAGGCGCTGCGTGAGCAGACTCTGGAGCGCCTGAAAGACGGTCGTCTGGATATCCTGATTGCGACTGACGTTGCGGCCCGTGGTCTGGACGTTGAGCGTATCAGCCTGGTCGTTAACTACGATATCCCGATGGATTCTGAGTCTTACGTTCACCGTATCGGCCGTACCGGTCGTGCGGGCCGTGCGGGCCGTGCGCTGCTGTTCGTTGAGAACCGCGAGCGTCGTCTGCTGCGCAACATCGAACGCACCATGAAGCTGACCATTCCGGAAGTCGAACTGCCGAACGCAGAACTGCTGGGCAAACGCCGTCTGGAAAAATTCGCCGCGAAAGTACAGCAGCAGCTGGAAAGCAGCGATCTCGATCAGTATCGTGCGCTGCTGGCGCAGATTCAGCCTACCGCTGAAGGCGAAGAGCTGGATCTGGAAACGCTGGCCGCCGCGCTGCTGAAGATGGCGCAGGGTGAACGTACCCTGATCGTTCCGCCGGATGCGCCGATGCGTCCTAAGCGTGAGTTCCGTGACCGTGATGACCGTGGTCCGCGCGATCGTAACGATCGTGGCCCGCGTGGCGACCGTGAAGATCGTCCGCGTCGCGAACGTCGTGACGTTGGCGATATGCAGCTGTACCGCATTGAAGTGGGCCGTGACGACGGTGTTGAAGTGCGTCATATCGTTGGCGCGATCGCTAACGAAGGCGATATCAGCAGCCGTTACATTGGCAACATCAAGCTGTTTGCCTCTCACTCCACCATCGAGCTGCCGAAAGGTATGCCGGGTGAAGTGCTGCAACACTTTACGCGTACCCGCATTCTGAACAAGCCGATGAACATGCAACTGGTAGGCGATGCGCAGCCGCATACCGAGCGTCGTGGCGGTGGTCGTAGCTTCGGTGGCGAACGTCGTGAAGGCGGTCGCGGCTTCGGCGGTGAGCGTCGTGAAGGTGGTCGTGGTGATGGTCGTCGTTTCAGCGGCGAGCGTCGCGAAGGTCGCGCTCCACGTCGTGAAGAGGGTTCCAGCCGTCGTCGTTTCGGCGACGCGTAAACCCTGCGTTTACTGACGTAAAGTAAAAGATACAGGCCCCGATAAAATTATCGGGGCTTTTTTTATTTCAATTGTACTCGTGTACTGGTACGGTGCAGCGTATTAAAATGCAGTAGCAAAATAATACACTGGAGATCAGGCTGTATGGCAACACTAACCACCACCCGGACGTCACCGTCGCTGCTCGGCGGCGTGGTGATCATTGGCGGCACCATTATTGGCGCGGGGATGTTCTCCCTGCCGGTGGTGATGGCAGGGAGCTGGTTTTTCTGGTCGATGGCGGCGCTGATCTTTACCTGGTTCTGTATGCTGCACTCCGGGCTGATGATTCTCGAAGCCAACCTTAACTACCGGATTGGCGCGAGCTTTGACACCATTACCAAAGATCTGCTTGGTAAAGGCTGGAACGTGATTAACGGCATGTCGATTGCCTTCGTGCTGTATATCCTGACCTACGCCTATATCTCGGCCAGCGGTTCGATTCTGCATCATACCTTTGCTGAAATGTCGCTGAACGTTCCGGCGCGGGCGGCAGGCTTCGGCTTCGCGCTGCTGGTGGCCTTTGTGGTGTGGCTGAGCACCAAAGCGGTGAGCCGGATGACGGCGATTGTGCTGGGCGCGAAGGTCATCACCTTCTTCCTGACCTTCGGCAGCCTGCTGGGGCACGTTACGCCCGCCACGCTGTTTAACGTCGCACAGAGCAACGCCTCGTATACGCCGTATCTGCTGATGACGCTGCCGTTTTGTCTGGCGTCGTTTGGCTACCACGGCAACGTGCCGAGCCTGATGAAGTACTACGGTAAAGATCCGCGCACCATTGTGAAATGCCTGGTTTACGGCACGCTGCTGGCGCTGGTGCTGTACAGCGTCTGGCTGCTGGGGACGATGGGCAATATTCCGCGTCCTGAGTTTATCGGCATCGCGCAGAAGGGCGGCAATATCGATGTGCTGGTACAGGCGCTGAGCGGCGTGCTGAACAGCCGCAGTCTGGATCTGCTGCTGGTGGTATTTTCTAACTTTGCGGTGGCCAGCTCGTTCCTCGGCGTTACGCTTGGCCTGTTTGACTACCTGGCGGATCTGTTCGGCTTTGACGACTCGGCGACGGGACGGTTTAAAACCGCGCTGCTGACCTTTATTCCGCCGGTGGCGGGCGGTCTGCTGTGGCCGAACGGTTTCCTGTACGCCATTGGCTACGCAGGGCTGGCGGCGACGATCTGGGCGGCGATTGTGCCGGCGCTGCTGGCGCATAAATCACGCGAACGCTTCGGTAGCCCGAAATTCCGCGTCTGGGGCGGCAAACCGATGATCGCGCTGATTCTGCTGTTCGGCGTCGGTAACGCGCTGGTGCATATCCTGTCGAGCTTTAATCTGTTGCCGGTGTATCAGTAAACTTATTGCCCGGTGGCGCTCCGCTTACCGGGCCTACGGGGACGCCCGGGCCGGATAAGGCGTAGCCGCCATCCGGCAATTTCACACGCTACCCCACCAACTCCTCTTTCACCTGCATTGCCAGATCGAACGAATGCAGACGCGCCTGATGGTCGAAAATCTGTCCGTTAACCATAATCTCATCCGCCTGGGTTTCGCGCAGAATGGATTCCAGCCCGTGGCGCACTTTCGCTTTATCTCCCACCAGCGACATGCTCAGCGCCTGCTGTACGCCGTACTGCTCTGACGGCGACCAGAACTGATCCATATTCTGAATCGGCGCTGGGAGCTGGCCGGTTTCGCCACGACGCAGCTTCACAAACGCCTGCTGCATGGAGGTAAACAGATACTCCGCGTCGCGGGTGCTGTCGGCGGCGATGATATTAATGCACACCATCGCATACGGTTTTTCCAGCCGCGCTGACGGTCTGAACTGGCTGCGATACAGATGCAACGCCTGGAACAGCATATCCGGCGCAAAGTGCGAGGCGAATGCGAACGGCAGCCCGAGCTGCGCCGCCAGCTGGGCGCTGTACAGACTGGAGCCTAACAGCCACACCGGGATCTTCTCACCATAGCCGGGCACCGGGCGTACCTGCGGGCTGGGATCGCGGGCGTCAAACCAGTCGACCAGCTCCGCTACGTCGCGCGGAAAGTTATCGATATCGCCACTCATATGGCGACGCAACGCGCGCATGGTTGGCTGATCGCTGCCCGGCGCGCGTCCCAGCCCCAAATCAATGCGTCCCGGATAGAGGGTATTGAGCGTGCCGAACTGCTCGGCAATCACCAGCGGCGAATGATTAGGCAGCATCACGCCGCCGGACCCCAGATGCAGCGTGGTGGTGTTTGCCGCCAGATAGCCAATCAGCACCGACGTCGCCGCGCTGGCGATGCCGGTCATGTTGTGGTGCTCAGCCAGCCAGTAGCGATGATAGCCGCGCTGTTCAGCGAGGCGGGCGAGATCGAGCGAATGGGTGAAGGCCTCTTTTGCCGAGGAACCTTCGGGAATCGGCGCCAGATCCAGCACCGAGAATGGAATGGTTTTGTCAGTCATAACGGCTCACTTTGTTCCGGTTAATCTTTTCATACTGCATTAAAGATTAGCGAATGTTATTAACAAAGTGAGCTTTATTAGACGGAATGCCTGATGGCGCTGTGCTTATCAGGCCTACGGCAAATTTGCGCCTGTCACTGCTGGTGGGTGCCTGTTGGCGCTATGCTTATCAGGCCTGCGGCAAATTTGCGCCAGTCACTGCTGGTGGGTGCCTGATGGCACTATGCTTATCAGGCCTGCGGCTTGCCGTCATCCGGTATCCTAAGTCCCGCTGTTTGTAGGCCGGATAAGGCATTTATGCCGCCATCCGGCGAAGTGTTTCAGGCTTCCAGCGTAAGACCCGCCAGCCGTTTCCAGTAGCCATTGCAGTCGCTACGCGCGGCGAGCGGCAGCGGCGAAGCGCCGTTTTCATTTGCCCGGAAGGCGTCCAGCATGGCGAAGGTTTCCGGGCCGAGCGGCGACAGACGGACAATATCCACCAGCCCCTGCATCGACGTCAGTTCGTTGCCGAGGTTATAGACATAGCCGCTCATGGTCTGAATGCCGTTCAGCACAAACACCTGCTGATCCTCCTGGGAGAGCACATCGCGACCATTCGGATACTTAATACAGCAGGTTTCGCACTCATCTTTCGGCCGGTCTTCCGAACGGGCGGTAAAGCAGCGGGCGGAGTACGCCAGCGGCAGATGCCCGTAGCTCAGCACCTCCACCTCAAACTGATGGCGAATACCCAGCTCATCGCACTGCGCCAGCAGATTCGCCAGCCAGTCGCGTGACAGTTCCACCGGCATACACCAGCGCACCATCCCCTGCCTGAGCAGCAGGCGCAGCGTCACCGCGTTGTAGCAGTTCAGCGCATGACCCGCGACAAACGGCAGTTTACGCTCGGCGCACATGTTCACCACCCCGAGGTCGCTCGCTTCCAGCAGGAACTCGCCGTTTTCCACATAGCGCTTCAGTTCGTTCAGCTCAGATGTGGCCTGCACCAGCGCCAGCGTTGAGAGCACCACCTGCTTACCGCTGCCGGCGAGCGATTTCGCCATATCCAGCCAGTCGCCGACTTTGGTGGCGCGGCGCTTGCTGCACACTGCTTCGCCGAGGTAGATCACATCAGCGCTGCTTTGCGCGGCCTGTTGGTAAAAATCTTCCAGCGTCTCTTTCGGCCAGTAATAAAGCACCGGCCCTAAGGAATATTTCATTGCTTCTCTCACTGCCATTTCCGGTGATACGCGCCAAGCGTGGTTTGAGTGCCTTCGGACATCGCGCCGAGCGTCTCCATCCACGCGCTTTGCGGCACGAAGTTTTGCGGGTCGGCCTTGCAGCGGTCGATCGCCTGGCGCCACACTTTCGCTACCTGGCTGACGTAGGCCGGGCTGCGCTGGCGTCCTTCGATTTTCACTGAGGCAATATTCGCCGCCAGTAGTTCCGGCAGCAGCTCCAGCGTATTGAGGCTGGTCGGTTCCTCCAGCGCGTGATAGCGCTCGCCGTCGACCAGATAGCGGCCTTTGCACAGCGTCGGATAGCCGGCGTTTTCCCCATCCTGGTAGCGGTCGATCAGCACATCGTTCAGACGCGATTCCAGCCCTTGCGGCGTCTGCTGCCAGCGAACGAAGCGCGCAGGCGAGCAGGCGCCCACCGTATTCGGCGATTCGCCGGTTAAGTACGAAGAGAGATAGCAGCGGCCTTCCGCCATAATGCACAGGCTGCCGAAGGCAAAGACCTCAAGCGGGACCGGCGTGACGCGGGCCAGCTGTTTTACCTGATGGATAGAGAGGACGCGCGGCAGCACCACGCGCGCGACGTCGAAATTACGCTGGTAAAAGTTTATCGCTTCTTCATTGGTGGCCGATGCCTGAACAGAGACATGGCGCTCAATATGCGGGTAACGAACTGCGGCATACTCGAGCATGGCGAGGTCGGCGAGGATCAGCGCGTCGGCGCCGAGCTGTGCCGCCATATCGACAGCACGCTGCCAGCGGGCATAGCCGTCCGGGTGAGCAAAGGTATTGATTGCGATGTGCAGCTTGCGGCGATGTTGATGGACGAAACTCACCGCTTCCTGCAATTTCTTCTCGGTAAAATTAAGGCCGGCGAAGTGACGGGCGTTGGTATCATCTTTCAGCCCGATATAGACGGCGTCAGCGCCGTTTTCGATGGCCGCCTTAAGCGCCGGGAGATTTCCGGCAGGGCAGAGCAGCTCCATAATTTATCCTGAAGGTTGCGCCGCCTGGGACGCATAATTGTTAACGAACTGGGATTTTAGTTAACCTTGCTGCGACAATTTTTGATTTAAGGCAGTTAAAGTCGTATTGATATTAGCAATAAAGAGGTACGGTTAACGCATGCAATTGTTGATTTACGCCGCTATGTCGTTTATCTGATATGGCAAAATAGCGGGACTACTGAAACAGGGAGTAAAGCTTGTGTTAGATAAACTGCGTTCACGCTTAGTGCATTTAGGTCCGTCTCTGATGAGCGTGCCGGTGAAACTGACGCCCTTTGCGCTGAAGCGCCAGGTTCTGGAACAGGTTCTGAGCTGGCAGTTTCGCCAGGCGCTGGCGGACGGGGAGCTGGCGTTCCTCGAAGGTCGCTGGTTGAGCATTACGGCTCGCGACATTGGCCTTCAATGGTATACCTCTGTTGAAAATGACAAACTTATCGTCAGCCAGGAGGCGCAGGCCGACGTCAGTTTTCGCGCCGATGCCAGCGATCTGCTGATGATCGCCGCGCGCAAGCAGGATCCGGATACGCTCTTTTTCCAGCGTCGGCTGGTGATTGAAGGGGATACGGAGTTAGGGTTGTATGTGAAAAACCTGATGGATGCCATTGAGCTGGAGCAAATGCCGAAAGCTTTGCGCGTTATGCTGTTGCAGGTGGCGGATTTTGTTGAGGCGGGCCTGAAACACTCGCCGGAAACCAAACAGACATCGGTAGGTGAACCATGCTGATTCGAGTAGAAATTCCCATTGACGCGCCGGGTATCGACGCCCTGTTGCGTCGTTCATTCGAAAGCGATGCGGAAGCGAAACTGGTTCACGATCTGCGTGAAGATGGTTTTCTGACGCTCGGTCTGGTCGCCACGGACGATGAAGGTCAGGTGGTGGGTTACGTGGCGTTCAGCCCGGTCGACGTGCAGGGCGAAGACCTGCAATGGGTCGGCATGGCGCCGCTGGCGGTGGATGAAAACTACCGCGGGCAGGGGCTGGCGCGCCAGCTGGTCTATGAAGGACTCGACTCCCTCAACGAATTCGGCTACGCCGCCGTCGTCACGTTAGGCGATCCGGCGCTGTACAGCCGCTTTGGCTTTGAACTGGCTGCCCATTACGATCTGCGTTGCCGCTGGCCGGGCACTGAAAGCGCGTTCCAGGTGCATCGTTTAGCGGAGGATGCGCTGAAGGGCGTGACGGGGCTGGTTGAATATCACGAGCACTTTAATCGTTTTTAAGCGTCAGTTCGTTCAGTAACGCCGCAAACCCGTCTCCGTCAGCCACCAGGCGCTCTTTCTGGCGCCTGGTGAGCTGTTTGATGCGGTACTCCAGGCGCAGGGCCAGCGAGCGGTCGCCTACCGGGGCGGAGAAAGCCAGCGTCAGTTCGCCTTTTCCCCGCAGCGCTTTCGCCCCTTTTCCACTCTGATGCTGCTGATAGCGGCGCGCCACGTCGGTGGTAATACCGGTGTAGAGAGTATTGTCGGCGGTACGGATTAAATAGAGATACCAGGGTGTCATCGTGGCCTTCGCGTGTTACGTTTCTGGCGCCCAGTATAAAAGAGAACTGCAATGGAAACACTCACCGCCATCAGCCGCTGGCTGGCAAAACAACACGTAGTGACCTGGTGCGTACAGCATGAAGGTGAGCTGTGGTGCGCCAATGCGTTTTATATTTTTGATGCGCGAAAGGTGGCCTTTTACCTGCTGACGGAAGAAAAAACGCGCCACGCGCAGATGTCAGGCGCGCAGGCCCGCGTTGCCGGTACGGTGAACGGCCAGCCGAAAACCGTGGCGCTGATTCGCGGGGTGCAGTTTAAGGGCGAGATTCGCCGACTGGAAGGGGAGGAAAGCGACGCCGCGCGCAGCGCTTACCATCGCCGCTTTCCGGTTGCCAGAGCGCTGTCAGCGCCGGTGTGGGAAATCCGGCTGGATGAAATCAAGTTCACCGACAACACGCTGGGCTTTGGCAAAAAACTTCACTGGCTCCGGCAATCAGGCGCCGAGAATGCGTAACGCTTCACGGTTAAAGGCGGGCAGATCGTCAGGGGTACGGCTGGTCACCAGCTGGTCTTTATCCACTACCACTTCCTGATCGTAAAATTCCGCACCGGCGTTTTTCACATCAATGACGATAGGCTTAACGGCGGTGAGCTTGCGCCCGCGCACCACGTCGGCGCTGATCAGCAGCTGAGGCCCGTGGCAGATGGCAAAGACCGGTTTGCCGGAATTGACAAAGTCACGCGTAAAGGTGACGAAGCGATCGTCGCCGCGCAGGTAATCCGGCGAGTGGCCGCCAGGCAGCAGCAGGGCGTCAAAATCGGCAGGGCGCACGTCATCGATGGCTTTATCGATGGTGACGCTGGCCTCGCCTTTTTTCCCTTTCAACGTTTTACCGGCCTGCTTCTCAATGGTGATGACCTCATGTCCGGCCTGACGAAATTCTGCTGCGGGTGAGGTGAATTCTGAATCTTCAAACTCGTCGGTAATTAAAACGGCAATCTTCTTACTCATGCTTCCTCCGCGGTATTAGCCCTGGATAAGGCAAAAATTCCATGTTGAGGGATAATTACCCTGTGAACTAATAAGTCTGGTCGATGAGACCGGGAGTGCAAGTTAGACAATTCTGTAAAGGGGTGAGGATGAGTCAGGTTTTGATTACAGGCGCGACGGGGCTGGTAGGCGGACATCTGCTGCGGATGCTGCTGAACGAGCCGCGGATCCATTCGATCGCTGCGCCTACCCGTCGTCCGCTGGCGGATATGCCCGGCGTGTTTAATCCTCACGATCCGCAGCTGACCGATGCGCTGGCGCAGGTGACCGATCCGCTGGACATTGTTTTCTGCTGTCTGGGAACTACCCGGCGCGAGGCGGGAAGCAAAGAGGCGTTTGTCCATGCGGACTATACGCTGGTAGTGGATACCGCGCTGACCGGCCGTCGGCTTGGCGCGCAGCATATGCTGGTGGTCAGTTCGATGGGCGCTAACGCGCATTCGCCGTTCTTCTACAATCGGGTAAAAGGGAAGATGGAAGAGGCGCTGATCGCGCAAAACTGGCCGAAGCTGACCATCGCCCGGCCATCGATGCTGCTCGGCGATCGGGCGAAACAGCGGATGAATGAAACGCTGTTTGCGCCGCTGTTCCGGTTACTGCCCGGCAACTGGAAATCGATAGAGGCGCGGGACGTGGCGCGGGCGATGCTGGCGGAAGCGCTGGCGCCGGAAAAAGAGGGCGTAACGATCCTGACCTCATCGCAGCTGCGGGAAAGAGCGGCGCAGTAGGCCAGCATGTTGTGCCGGATGGCGGCTGCGCCTTATCCGGCCTACAGCGATACGAACGTAGGCCGGGCAAGCGAAGCGCCCCAGCAGACCGCCGGATGGCGGCTGCGCCTTATCCGGCCTACGTTCATACTCCTGTAGGCCGGGCAAGCGAAGCGCCCCCGGCAAATTGCCGGATGGTGATGCAATATTGCCCTCCGGCCAAAAACGACATTTCCAAACATTTCCTGAAGGCGTAGTATTCACCGGCAAAATATTCTAACACTCCCTGGGGAATGCTATGGCTGGTCAGTCTTCATCTCAGGCGGCAGCGCCATTTCAATGGTGGAAACCCGCTCTTTTCTTTCTCGTTGTTATCGTTGGTCTCTGGTATGTGAAATGGCAACCGTACTACGGCAAAGCCTTCACCGCCGCGCAAACGCACAGCATTGGTCAATCGATTCTCGCCCAGGCTGACGCGAATCCGTGGCGAGCGGCCTGGGATTACGCAATGGTCTATTTCATTGCCGTCTGGAAGGCGGCGGTACTGGGCGTTCTCCTCGGCTCGCTGATCCAGGTGCTGATCCCGCGTGACTGGCTGCTGCGCACGCTGGGGCAATCCCGCTTTCGCGGAACGCTGTTTGGTACGCTGTTCTCCCTGCCGGGAATGATGTGTACCTGTTGCGCCGCGCCGGTGGCGGCGGGAATGCGTCGTCAGCAGGTGTCGATGGGCGGCGCGCTGGCGTTCTGGATGGGAAACCCGCTGCTGAACCCGGCGACGCTGGTATTTATGGGCTTCGTGCTCGGCTGGCATTTTGCGGCGATCCGCCTGGTTGCGGGTCTGGCGATGGTGCTGGTGGTGGCGACGCTGGTGCAAAAATGGGTGAAAGAGCCTGCGCAGGCTGAAGTGCCGCTGGAGATCGCCGCGCCGCAAGCGCAGGGCGGTTTTTTTACCCGCTGGGGTAAAGCGTTGTGGACGCTGTTCTGGAATACCATTCCGGTGTATATCCTGGCGGTACTGCTTCTGGGCGCGGCGCGCGTCTGGTTGTTCCCGCATGCCGACGGCGCTATCGATAACAGTTTGATGTGGGTGATTGCGCTGGCGGTGGCCGGATGCCTGTTCGTGATCCCGACGGCGGCGGAAATACCGATTGTGCAGACGATGATGCTGGCAGGCATGGGCACAGCGCCCGCGCTGGCCTTGCTGATGACGCTACCGGCGGTAAGCCTGCCGTCATTGATTATGCTGCGTAAAGCGTTTCCGGCGAAAGCGCTGTGGCTGACCGGCGTGCTGGTGGTGGTATCAGGCGTGATTGTCGGCAGCCTTGCGCTGCTGTGAGATGGAACTGCCGGGAGCGCTTCGCTTGCCCGGCCTGCGTTCATATTCCTGTAGGCCGGATAAGGCGCAGCCGCCATCCGGCAAGACGCGGTGTTACTTAATAAACGTAAAGGCGGTGGTCACGCGCTTCACGCCGCTCACCCGGCTGGCGATGTCCGCCGCCGCTTTGGCTTCACGCTCGGTCACCAGACCCAGCAGGAAAACCTCGCCGTTTTCGGTGGTGACCTTCACATTTGATGATTTCACCTGGTCGCTGGTCAGCAGCTGAGAGCGTACTTTGGTGGTGATCCAGGTATCGTTAGACGCCGTTCCCAGGCCAATCGGTTGACCCTGACGGATCTCATTGAAGACTTCGGTTGCGCCATCCACGCCCATCGCAATCTGTTTCGCGCGCGACGACAGTTCGCTATTCGGCGCCTGGCCTACCAGCAGCACCTTGCCCTGATAGGCGGTCACGTTGATACGCGCTTCTTTCTTGATCTGCTCATCTTTCGACAGCGCGCTGTTCACGCGCAGCTCCAGGGTGCCATCGTCCACCTGGGTGCCGACGCTACGCGGGTCAGTCGCCGCTTTGGTTCCAACCGCCGCGGTGCCGACAACGGCGGCGGCCACACAGCCTTGCAGCAGCAATGCAGAAATAAGGACTGCGATTGGCGATAAAGCCTTCATGTGAACTCCTTAATCATCCTGGTGAGGGAAAAGCGTGTTATCGATCAGATCGCACAAACAATTCACCGTCAGCATATGCATCTCCTGAATGCGCGCGCTGTGGTGTGACGGAATGCGGATTTCAACATCCTGCGGCCCTAACAGCCCGGCCAGCTCTCCACCGTCATACCCGGTCAGCGCCACAATCGTCATATCACGCGTGACGGCGGCTTCCACGGCTTTCACGATATCGCGACTGTTGCCGCGCGTCGAAATAGCCAGTAAAACATCGCCTGCATGTCCCAGCGCCCGGACCTGTTTTGCATAAATTTCATCGTGCAGGCGATCGTTGGCAATCGCAGTTAAGACCACGTTATCGGTATTTAGTGCGATTGCGGGTAAGCTGGGGCGCTCCGTTTCAAAACGGTTGATCATGCTGGCAGCAAAATGCTGTGCGTTGGCAGCGGATGTCCCGTTGCCACAACAGAGAATTTTGTTGCCGTTAAGCAGAGAATGAACCAGCGTCATGGCGGCGCGGGAGATGGCATCCGGGAGCGCTTCAGCCGCAGCTATCTGAGTTTGTATGCTTTCCGTAAAGCAGACTTTAATTCTTTCTAACACGCTAATCCTTAAATCTTTCTCATGAACAGCCGTTAAAGGCGTCCTTTAACCACTCAACTTCATTTCCGGTGAAGGCTAACACATCGAACCGGCAATCCACAGTATCAAAACTTCCATTGTGTTGCGCGAGCCACAAACGGGCAGTGTGTAATAATTTGCGTTGTTTGCTGTGGGTCACGCTGGCCGCCGCGCCGCCAAACGCCGCAGAGCGGCGGTAGCGGACCTCGACAAAGACGGTGGTTTTGCCTTCACGCATTATCAGATCGATTTCGCCGCCACGTACGCAGACGTTGGCGGCGATAAAATGCAGTCCTTTGCGCTCCAGCCAGCGCCGCGCGGTTTGTTCCCACGCGTCGCCGGTCTGTCTGCTCGTTAACTGGCGGGGACGATCTGCCCTTGCTGGTATTTGAGCCATAATAACTTCCTGTTAATCACGCAGTCCGGGTTGGCGGTCAGCGCGCCGGTATTGCCGTTGATTTCAAAGCCCTGCATCTGACGCATCTGCGAAAAGTGGTTCGCCAGCGTCCAGGCGTCGACGCCCATCGCGTACATGCGCGCCAGCGAATAGTCGTTGCCGACCGCGGCGAGCGCCTGCTGCATCAGCGATGGGTTAGCGCCAGCCAGCATCGGGATCTCGCTGTACTGTAAGCCTTCCATTTCCAGACGGAAATCCGGCCCGGCGCTGCCCTGCGCGCTGCGGGAGCTGGCGTAGAGCGTAGCGCCGCTCTGGCTGCCGTTGCGCATGGCGATCATCGGTTTGATAAAGGCGATTTCGCCTGGCGTCGCCAGAATATAGACGGCATCAACGCGACCACCGTTACCGGTGATTTGGGCATCGGTCGGCGGGGCCGGAATGGTCAGGTCGCCGATGGTCACGCCAGGCTGCGAAGGCGTGCTGGCGGCGACAGGCGTGCCGGTTAGCGCAATACCGGAGCCGCCGTTGACGCCCATACGTAATTCTGCGGCCGAGCCGAACGTCTGTTGCAGGACAGTGCCGCCGCCCAGCTTCAGCCACTCTTCGGCAAAGGCGTTAGCCACCCGATCGCCCAGCGCGCTGCGCGGGATCAGCAGCAGCGGCGACTGTTTGCCCTGCTCATGGATATGGCGGGCGGCATCGCGCGCTTCATCTTCCGGCGAGAGGGCGAAATAACAGATATTGCCGCGGTTCTGCACCGTTTCCGGCTGGTTAAGCGCCAGCACGTTCAGTGACGTATTGCTGCTCAGCAGTTCATTGATGTTGCTTTTCAGCAGCGGACCAACCACGATGCTCGCGCCATCCTGCTGCACCTGATTCAGTATCTGGCTAAGCGGCTGGGAGCTGGTGTCATAAATTTTGAGCGCAGCGGAAGGGTTCGCCGCCGCGCTCGCCGCTGCGGGCTGCGCAGACGGGGTTGGCGGCGCGCTGATCGGCGCAGGCGTGACGGGCTGCTCGTTGGTTAAATCGTTCACCGAAGCCTGAGACGGGCTGGCAACGCCGTCGGTCGCCTGCGGCTGTTGTTCCTCCGGCGCAGAGGCCGCTACCGGTTCAGGTTGGGCGGCTGACTGGGCTTCAACGGGCTGCGTGCCGAGGTTTTTCGCCGCTTCAAAACCCTGCTGAATGGTGCGGCCAAAAACGGCGGCCTGGCCGTTCAGCGGCAGCAGCAGGGCGATTTTGCTGGTGGAGGCTGGCGTAAAGCTTTGCACATTCGCCAGCTGCGTCGGCAGCATTTTCGCGCCCGGATTCTGCGGATAACGTTTTTGCCAGTCGGCAATTCCGGCTTTCATCATGTCCGGATCGCTGCGGTTATCAAACCAGACGCGTTGCAGATCCAGCCAGCCCTGCAAGACATTCTCATCGGCATTGATGACCAGCGTCTGCGCCTGTTGCGGAGACATGGCGGTCAGCGCCTGCCACGTGGCGTCGATATTCGCCTGCTTCTCTTTGCCGCCGAGCAGCGGTTCCTGGGCGATTAGCGCCCGCAGCAGCGTGAGCGAAGGGCGTCCCTGTTCGGCTGCAATGCCCGTTTGCCAGAAACGCTGCTGCTGGTTTTTATTTAGCGCGGAGATGTCGATCGCGCCTAACTGCTTCTTCGCGCCCGCATAATCCTGCTGGACGAGCTTCACTTCCGCCGCCAGCAGCGCCTGTTCGCGACGCTGGGCATCGTTCAGGTTTTGCGGCAGCTGGTTGAACAGCTCGATGGCCTGCTGGTTTTTGCCTTCTTTCAGCAGCGCACGAATGGCGAGTAATTGCCAGTTGGTCTTGCTATCATCTGCGCTCTGCTGCATTTGCTGCAAATAAAAACCAGAGTCAGCCTGCGCTGCGCCCTGCATATGGGCCGCGCTCCGATCGGGCGCCTGGGTGCCGCAGCCGGCGAAAATCAGTGCTGCCAGAACGATGGGCAGACAGCGCGCGGCTTTTAAATGAGAAAATGTTAGGGGTACCATACTGTATCCAGTGATATTTTTTATACGCAATGCTCAATATTAAATCGGCAATACGGACGACACAATGAAACAACACGAATCGGCGGATAATTCTCACGGCCAACTCTTTATTGTACCTACTCCCATCGGGAATTTGTCCGATATTACTCAACGCGCGCTCGACGTTTTACAAGCCGTTGATTTAATTGCCGCTGAAGACACCCGTCATACCGGTTTATTGTTACAGCATTTTGCCATTAGCGCCCGTCTGTTCGCGCTGCACGATCATAATGAGCAACAAAAAGCCGAGACGCTGGTGGCGAAGCTGAAAGAAGGGCAGAACATTGCGCTGGTTTCCGATGCCGGAACGCCGCTGATCAACGATCCCGGTTATCACCTGGTGCGCACCTGCCGTGAACAGGGGATTCGCGTGGTGCCGCTGCCCGGCCCCTGTGCGGCTATCGCGGCGCTAAGTGCGGCGGGGCTGCCTTCCGACCGCTTCTGCTATGAGGGTTTTTTACCCGCCAAATCAAAGGGGCGGCGCGACGCGCTGAAAGCGCTTGAGGCCGAGCCGCGTACGCTGATTTTTTATGAGTCGACCCACCGTCTGCTCGATAGCCTGGAGGATATGGTCGCGGTGTGGGGCGAATCCCGTTACGTGGTGCTGGCGCGCGAACTGACCAAAACCTGGGAAACGATCCACGGCGCGCCGGTTGGCGAACTGCTGGCGTGGGTCAAAGAGGATGAGAACCGTCGTAAAGGCGAGATGGTGCTCATTGTGGAAGGGCATAAGGCGCAGGAGGACGATCTGCCCGCCGACGCCCTGCGCACCCTGGCCCTGCTGCAAACCGAACTGCCGCTGAAGAAAGCCGCGGCGATGGCGGCGGAAATCCACGGCGTGAAGAAAAACGCGCTGTATAAATATGCGCTTGAGCAGCAGGGATAGACCCGCTACTTACGGGAACGGTTAACCAGGTTTCTGGCGGGAAGACTATCTTCAACCCTGTTGCAAAAAATAAAAGTAAGAGAGAGTTCGCAGGATTATACAACAGTAAGCGTTTTCGTCAGGCTACAGGCAGGCAACAGCCTGCCTTTAATGATAATTCATTTAAACAATCAGCAGTTCAACCCCTGTTTTTTCCAGCGCGGCTTTATCCTGCTTGCTGATACCGTCATCGGTAATTACGCAGTTAATCTTATCCATCGACAGCACCTGGTTAAACCCGCGACGGTTAAACTTTGTCGCATCCAGTACGGCCACCACTTTGTGCGCGGCGGCGGCCATCACGCCGCTGATCGAATAGCCTTCGTTAAAGGTGGTGATGCCGTTTGTCGCGTCGATACCGTCCGCGCCGACAAACATCAGGTCGGCGCTGATGCCATGCAGGGAGCGTTCGGCAATGGTGCCGTGCATGGAGTGCGTTTTATGCCGCACCGTACCGCCGCAAACCACCAGCGTCAGGTCTTTATTGTCGGACAGGGTAAAGGCCGCCGGTAAGCTGTTGGTGATGACGGTGATATTGCTTTTACGGTTCAACGCCTCAGCGATCAGTAACGTGGTGCTGCCGCTGTCGAGGATCACGGTCATGCCTTCGTTCACCATTGCCGCTGCCGCCTGGGCAATCCGCTTTTTCGGATCGCTGGCAAGCTGGTAACGATCTTCGAGTATCACTTCCTGATTATCGCCTTCCGCCAGATGGCTACCGGGTTTTGCCGCGCCGCCGTGAAAGCGCGTGACCAGACCCTTCTCCTCCAGCAAACGCAGGTCGGCACGGATGGTGACTTCAGAAATTCCAAAGATATTCGAAAGATCCAGCACCAGTACGCTCCCCTGCGTATTAATCAGGTCGACAATTTTGTTCCTTCTCTCAAATGAGTTCATATTGATTTGCCTGATAATTAACTGTCAGTAGTTTAATCGAAGGATTGCGAAAGGTGAACGCTAAATTTCGAAAGCAAATGTGAGCCAGCGCAGGTTGCTGGCTCGTGAGATTATGAAAGGTCTAGCAGAATTTTTCCTTCCATTGGCGCGCCGTTCAGCGCCTTCAGCGCATCGGCGAAGCTCTCCGCGTTTCCTGTGTGCGCAATCAGCGGCGCCAGCTGAAGCCGCTTTTCTGTTAACAGCCGTACCGCCGTGCGCCACTCTTCACCCGGCCAGGGATGTGAATAGTTCATCCAGCTACCGTATATCGTCAGCTCTTTACGCAATATCTGCCCGAACACGGCGTTCGGCAGCGTCAGATCGTGATGCAGCGTCCCCACTAACGCCAGCTGCGCGCGCGGACCGGCAATTTCAATCGCCAGAGCAACCGTCTGCGGCGTACCCGCTGTTTCAAGCACCAGCTGGTCGAATTGCCTGTCGACCAGCGCCGCCTGAATTTCCACGGCGCTCATCTCACGGCTATTGAAGGTATGCGCTGCCCCCAGCGCTTTCGCCAGCGCCAGCTTCTGTGGATTGATATCAATGGCGGTAACGCTGCTCGCGCCCAGCTCCCGCGCGCACTGTAAGGCGAGCAGACCGATGGTGCCTGCGCCGACGATAATCACGTTTTTCCCTTCGCAGCCCTGCGCCAGATGAAACGCATGTAATATAACCAGGTGAATCATTTGATACCGACAAGGGTTTTAGTGAAAGGAGGTGAAATCACCTGTAAGATACTGAAATAAAACAGGTGATGACTGGATGAGTAGATAAAGTCTATTTGATACCGATTGATTGATAATTAGTCGTTTATTCTAAAATCGGCAAAACATTTGATACCACAAATTAACTCTTAAATTGGCTTTAAAAAATCTTAAACCGTTTTTCACCAGCATGTATTGAAAGGAGTGTACCACAGCACAAAAATTGCACCACTCCCTTACGCGCTGGTCTTTTTATAGGTTACATTGAAATGATCACCCTTAGTCTTACAAAACTCGTAAATCTCTCTAACTTGTTCATCAGTTAACTCATTTAAGCTTAATGCTAATGCTCTACGTTGACCATGCAAGCTGTGTAGTGCCTGGATGTCATGATCTAAAAGAATCGTCAAAAAATCCGCTCCCTTACGACCTAATTTCTTTGATAATTTCTCCAATTCTGTTGGTTCTAAAGAACTCCATATGGCGCTAATTGTCTGGTAATCCCTCCCCTCAGAAGCCTCTGTGGTTGTCTGTGTTATCTTCTGTGGTTGTGTTGTATCTGTACCCAATATGAGCCATTCCAAAGATACATTTTCTACCCTGCAAATGTTTTTCACTACTTTTAGACCAGGAGTCGTTCCTTTCTCAAAATAGTTGTTTAGAGTTGAGTATGACAACCCCCAGTCCATAGCAGCCTGCCGCATACTTCTGGTGCCAATCAGCTGTTTGATCCTGTCCTGGATACTTTCTTTTCCCTCTTCGACAAAAGCAAAATCTTTTTCGTTTCTCATGTTTTTTTCTTTTCTCCGTATTCTATTGAATTTAAATGGATTTTCTATATGTAGATTGAAGTGACAGCAAGATAGAAAAGAAAGCTTGAAATTTTCTTTTTATAGGCCAATAATCTACTAAACTTGATAACAAAATTTAGTTATCAAATTTCGTAACTTTTTAGGATAGATGAATCATGGCGAGAAATGAAGTGAAGCCTGATTGGCATCCTCAAAGAATCTTGGGGGAAGTCAGAGCCAGAGAAGGAAGTATGAGGGCGCTGGCCCGTAAAGCTGGTGTAGGCCAGAACAACCTGTATAACGCGGTATACCGCCATGTTCCCAAGTATGAGGGAATTATTGCGGAATGCCTGGGTGTTCCACCCGAGGAGATTTGGCCCAGCCGCTACATTCGTAAGGTCGCGTAATTATGTTTGCTTCAGTTAAAGAGCTGGTTGGATTACCGGGAATGCCGGGAACAGAGCAAGGCGTCCGCTATTCAATCAGGAAGTATGCAACCAGCGAAACCAGCAGACGCCGCCAGGAAGGCACTAAAGGTTTTGAATACAGCATCGACTGTTTACCTGAAGTGACGCAGCAGGCATTGCGTGAACGCTACGCCCTGCAACTGATGACGCAAAAAGCCGACGAATCACCGGCTCCGGTGGTGACAAAGGCCAGACGCTCACCTGACGTGGTTGATGCGGTGGAGGCATATCGCGGTTCACCCCAACTGATGGTCGAACGCCTCAATGCCCTGACTGAAAAACAGCGCCAGGTGGCTGATGCACGAATTGCGATTGTCAGCGAGGTGCTGAAATTCGCGCAACAACCCGGTTTCAACTGCGCTAAAGCCATCCGTTTTATCGTTGACCGCCTGTCACGCTCACAACTGGACGAGCGCATTGTGGCAATGGTTGAGACGGCGAACGCCAAAAAGGGAAACCGCCGCGCGTTGAGTGAAATCACGCTGAAACGCTGGATTGCGGCCTTTAACAAGGCGCAGAACGCTGCTGAACGCCTGCTTTTACTGGCACCGGGTAAACGTCAGGAAATAAAAGCCGAAGATATTAGCTGGTTGCCCGAGTTTCTGGCGCAGTATCGCCAGTCAAACGGCCGACCAATGACCGAGGCTTACGAGGATTTTGTTGCTGAATGGCAGCACCGGCACGCTGATGAGCCTTATATGCTCGATATCATGCCCTCTTATGACACCATTCGCCGCGCAATGAAGAAACTGCCGGAAGTGGTGAAACAAAAAGGCCGGGTGACCGGCAGTGAATACCGCCAGCTTGAGGGATTCACGCGCCGCGACTGGTCAAAAATGCCGGTGAATTATGTCTGGATTGGTGACGGTCACGGCATGAAACTGAAATGCGCGCACCCGGTTCACGGGCGGCCATTCGCACCGGAAGTGACCTTTGTTATCGATGGTGGCACGCGCTTTGTGGTGGGCTGGAGCCTTGACCTGGCTGAAAATGTTTTCGCCGTAGCCGGTGCCATACAGCACGGCATTCGCCATCACGGCAAACCGTTTCTGTATTACTCGGATAATGGCTCGGGGGAAACTGCCGACATCCTGGATAAGGAGATTGTGGGGATACTGCCGCGACTGGGGATTAATCACCCGACAGGGATTGCCGGTAACCCGCAGGGACGGGGCATTATCGAACGGCTTAACCGCACATTACCGATGCGCATAGCCCGTAAATACCGCACCTATTTCGGGAAAGGTGCAGATCGCGAGACGTTACGTAAAACCAACCGCGATTTACGCTCGGCATTCACTGCCCTGCAACAGGGCAAACGGCTGAACGCCCGGCAGCAGTCAGCGATGCGTGATTTACCGTCCTGGTCTGAACTGATTGATGCCATTCGTGACGGCGTTGAGTGGTACAACAGCCGGCCGCACGATGAATTACCCATGAAGCCGAACGGCAAACATTACAGCCCGGCGGAGTTCAGAAAAAAACGCCTGGCGGAAGAGGACACGGAAATTGAATGGCTGTCCGATGTTGAACTGCGGGACATGTTCCGGCCGATGGTGGAACGCCCTGTAAGACGCTGTGAAATACGCTGGCTGAATAATATTTACTACGCGCCCGAGCTGCGTGATGAACATGGCCGCAAAGTGCTTATCAGCTATGACATTCATGATGCCGAACGAATTACCGTGCGTCGCCCGGATGGCAGCGTGATTTGCGAGGCGGTATGGGACGGCAATAAACGCGAAGCCTTCCCGGTCAGCGCGGAATACTACAAACAGCAGCAGCGCCTTAAAGGTATGCGTAAACGCGCAGAGGAAAAAATCCGTGATGCCGAGGATGAGGTTGTCAACGTGCTGGAGCACAAGCCACAGGAGCCATGGCTGGAAAATATATACCGCCCTGTGGGTAATACAGTGACCGTTCAGCAACCGGTCGCTGAGGATGAACCTGATGAAGAATACGAGCGTAATTTCCAGCGGGGATTGCAACTGCTCGAAGCGAAATTAAAAGAAAATGACCCTCTGGCCTGAAATAAAAAAATAACCCGAGCGGCGACTCAGGTTATTTGATTAAACAAAGGAACTACACAAACGCGAGGTAATAATATGACCGATATAAACGATGTAATCAAGACCATTGATGAACTTATTGATGGCGGCGTACTGACGCAGTATGCCATCGCCAGAGAGGCGGGAATTTCCGACGGCACATTATCGGCTTTCCGTAAGGGGAAATATAAAGGCGATAACGCTGCTGTGGCTGCATCCCTGTGTTCCTGGTATGAGAACTGGAATAAACAAAGCGCACTGCCCGAGCCGCCGCAGTTTGTGGAAACGCAGACAGTCCAGGAGCTGCGCGCACTGTTTCAGGCGGTTCGCCTGATGGGCTGTATTAACGTCATTGTGGGCGTACCGGGTGTGGGTAAAACGGCCACGGCCCGCAATTACTGTCAGGAGCAACCGAACACCTGGATGATCACCCTGTCGCCCGCGCATTCCAGCGTCACGGAGTGTCTGCTGGAGCTGGCAGAGGAACTGGGGATTGATTACACCCGCGCGAACAAGGGGGCGTTATCCCGCGCCATCCGCCGTCGCCTGATGGGAACGCGTGGACTGGTGATTGTGGATGAGGCGGATCATCTTGGTATTGACGGTCTGGAGCAACTCCGGGCAATCCAGGACGCCACGGGGATCGGGATGGTGCTTATTGGTAACCCACGCGGACTGTTTAAGGGTGGACGCCGCGCCGTTGATGATTTATCGCGCCTGTTCAGCCGTCTTGCCCGTACAAAACAACTTCGCAAGGCCAAAAAGGCGGATGTGCTGGCTATTGCCAGGGCGTGGGGTATCAGTGGTGAGGCCGAGCTGGCTGTCATGCAGGCTATCGCTGAAAAACCGGGAGCATTACGTGTTCTGACACATACGCTTAACCAGGCATGGATCACCGCCAGTGGTGAAGGCGCGGCGCTGACAGAAAAACATATTAATGCAGCCTTTAAAGAGGTTTATACCAACCCTGAATTACTCTCACAGGTGTGATTATGGTGATATTTAATATTCCTGATATTTACGGACGCTTTTACCTGATTAATTTCGATAACGTCAAAGCAGTCTCCATGTCTGACAGTGAAGAATGTGGCGATTTACTCTTTGAATTTAATGATCGTACCCGAATGGCAATATCGGCAGGGCTTGATCGTGAAGGTGCGAAAGAAGCTTACAGCAATATTTGTCGCTTTATCGGTGCAAGACGGGTTAGTTAAACGAGGTGTTATATGAATACGCAGATACAGCAGGAAATCAATGTTCTCCGCAGTTTTCGTGAGTTTAACGACAATGACTGTGAGGTTCGCGATTATATCTATGAATTGATGAACGGTGACGGTGTGTGTTTTCTGTTTATCGACCTGTATCAGTGGTATGCAGACCAGCAGTGTGAATCTGTCCGGCAACGTTTTGATTATGAGTGCTTTGATGTGGATGTGTGGGAAGGCCTGCGCTTTGGTTTTCTGATCCCGGGTGATTATCGCCGGGAGTGGCGACATGGTTACTCCATTCTTCGGGCAATCATGCGTGGCGAAACCCGAAAAATTCCGGGGATGGGTAAGGTTAATCGCGGCCTCCTGTCAGAACTGGCTGCATCGCGCATGAATCCATTACTGATACAACCGGAGTTCACCTATGAATTTGTTTGATTCACTGAATAACGCCCGTCGCCTGACCGAACTTGCCGGTGCGGTACTGGAGCGCAGCAAACGCTACCCGCAACGCTTTGCACTGAAAACCACGCCGCCGCTAAGCAAGGTTCAGGGGACTGGGGAGGAAATTGAAATCACCGTTAAGACCAATGGCCTGCGCCGCCGTGTAAAAGCCACTCGCATCAGCGGCTGCACGGTTTACTGGGAAGTATGAAGTTGCTTCATGGTTCGGCTCTGTCATCAGGTCAGACGCCGGGTCAGTTATCCGAACAAAACGAGGACCAGAGGATGAGTAAGGTTGTGCGCGTTATTTTTGAATACAAAGAAGATGTTATCTGTAAAAACGCTGATGGCAGCACGCACAGGGGGGTAAGTCTGGATATACGTTCAACCGGAATAGCAAAGCAGAAAGATGATAGCCCCGCCATGATTTTTGGGGTGGTTATGCTGGCAGAAAGCAGAAACTTCGCAGAGTTTGTGGCAATGAAAGCCAGTGCATTCATGAAAAACAGAGGCATGGCTTCCGGGCTTATTAACGGTAATGAATTTAATCAACAGGGGTAATTCCATGAGCAAAGTACGCGTTATTTTTGAATTTAAGCATATTTCACATGACGAAAAACCGGCAGGCAATGACTGTGTTGAAATGCATGAAAAGATTGGTGTGGATGTGAAAACAGAACGTGATACGAATAACAGCCTGACGTCACTCTGTGACGTTTATGCAAGTATTCTCCAGTATCACAGTCCTGCAATTATTCAGTTTCTCTCAGCGGAATTTCAGGCATCTGCACAGGCTTTTGGAGCGGATGCCATCATTAAACGCCACCGCGTGCATAAAGCATCAGGCACACTGCAATAAGGAAAAACAAAATGGCTAAACGCGTTACAAAATTAAAGGCCGCAGCCGAGGCGGCACCGCAGACCCGTGAAGAGGTCAGCAGCGATATCCGCACTCTGGGAGATATTCAGCGAGAGGCGCTGCGCCTGGAAACGGCAATGAATGATGAAGTGGCAGAAATCACCGCCCGTTATACGCCGCAGATTGAAAATCTTAAAAAGCAAATCAAAGTGCTTTTTAAAGGGATTCAGGACTGGTGCAAAACCAACCGCGATGAGCTGACGAACGGCGGCAAAACCAAAACAGCCAATCTGACCACCGGAACGGTGTCATGGCGACTGGGGAATCCATCATGCAGCGTCAGCCGTGATGTGGAAGGTGTGATTGACATGCTGCGCCGTATGGGGCTTGAGCGTTTCATCCGCACGAAAGAGGAAGTGAACAAGGAAGCGGTCCTGGCGGAGCCGGATGCGGTGAAAGGCATTGCCGGTATTAAGGTGAATAAAGGCGCTGAAAGTTTTTATGTCGAGCCTTTTGAACAGGATGCCGGACTGAATAAATAACACCGCATTAATTATTTAAATATCACTTCATTTTAATTATGGCGCCTGCGTCAGGGGACTGCTCGCGCCTGAATGAGGCATATCATGAGTATTAAATATCGTTATTTTAAAATGAATGAGCACGATTCCCGTCATTATCACCGGGAATGGCTTGATAGTGTTGGCAGGGAGCGCCAGAAATTGATTGATGATTTTCTCAGTAATCAGAATGCCAGAGGATATCGTTGCTCCTGGTATTGTGGGGATTTTTTTGTCAAATCAATACTGGTGCATGAGGATGTTGATGTCGGAAGAAATAAACGGGTGTTGTCTGATAAATTTGATGAAGATGGCCGTACTTTATTTTCAGTTACGCCCGACCGCAGATTCAGAGAAGGAAAAAAACTGAACAAAGCACTGAATATCTTAAACGAGAAGTTAAAACAGCTTCCGGCATTCAGTACCTGGATGGTTAATAAACTGGACTGCTATTTTGAGGTTTTTGGTGTCAGCAACGGCCGCACAGTTATGGCGTGTTCTTCTGCCGGGTTCTATGGCGACAAAGGGGCTGTTGTGGTTCGTATTCCTGTCGGTGAATCAGATAATGCCTTTTCACCTGAAAAGCTGCATCCGTCATTGATGGCAATTAAGCATTCCGAATTTATCGCAATAACGGAGGAATAATTCATGATTGATGCAAAAGTTCTTGAAGGGGTTAAAAACTGGCTGCGTATTTATGGCCGCCTGACCTGCGGTGTACTGGCTGAAAAAATGAATATGCCGCCATCCTCCATGGTTTATTTTCTGCGTGATGCGGTTGATGCAGGCGTGCTGACGGAATGCAACGGTTTTTATGATATTCCGCGTCCCCGCCCGGTGCAGCCGGTTCGTCGCAAATGCAGCCAGGAATGTGCGGCTGATGATGTTCAGTGGTGCAGCTTCAGAAAGTCCCTGCCGTGGATTGAGGGGCATGATATTCCGTCGATGGCGTGGGAATTTGCTCAGGGCGTTCTGACCTGTGAAACCGTTTATGTGGTGGCTGAAGTTGATGAGCAGGCCATGAAAGAAGGTGTGCCCCAGTTTGTGATGGCGTATATCGACATACGCCTGGGTGTCATTATCTGCGGTTTAAGCGGCTGGAATATCACTGAACATGTTCTGCGCTACCTGATTGTTGACCGGACAGCAGCGCCTGCCGGGATATCTGCGGAGGTAGCGTAATGTTCTTTAAAACATCAAACCCTTCCGCGCTGGCTGCGTGGCAAAAATACCAGCAGGACTGCCAGACGGTAAAAGATGAAGCGAAACGCCTTGAGGCTGTGCTGAATGTTGCGTGCCGGTCGGTATTTGAATTCAGTATCAGTGGTTTTTGTTTTAAGGGGCTGCGCTTTATGGATGACAAATATCCTTTTCATCGCGACTTATGGCGAAAACCAACTGCGTCGAATGGCTGGAGCTGCACGCCACGCACATCACGTATCCCTAAAGCTCTGCGTGTTGCCTCTGATGAACTGAACATTCTGTGGTTTGAATATTCGCCCGTCACGTATGCCAGAACCGATGCCCTGTTGTTCTGGCTGGGTATTGACTTCTCAGCAATATTGTATGGTCCCGTGAAGTGGTTCTGCGTTGAGGATGTGATTTACCTTCAATGCGGCGTAAAACCTGAAAAACAGAGAGTGACCGAAATTCTGTCTGATGAGTTTTATGCTGCCGAAAAGCGAGTCAGGGGGTGATGCATGATGATATTACAACCCATGGGGCGAAAAGGTCGGGCACCCGCTCATGTCCGCGCATGGACACCTGAAGAAGATGCGCTGCTGATTGCGCTTTATTCATCCACCCCGGTTAAGGATATTGCTGTCAGAGTAAAAAGAAGTTACTGGGGAGTATATAACCGGATTGTTTTATTACGCGGTACTTACCCGGAATCGCTCAAATGCAAACGCCCCAGATTTAAACCTGATGAAGATAAATTTATCCGAAAAAATGCCAGAACGATGACCAGCAGGCAAATGGGGGAGTATCTCGGGCGACATCATGACAGCATCCGCTGCCGGGCACGAGTGACTGGCGTCAGCTTAAAAAAGTGCGGTGAATTGCTGCCCTTTACCCGTATACCTGACGATGATGTTCGTCTTATTCGTGAATTACGGGATGCTGAATCACCACGACGTCTTACCTTCCGGGAAATAGGCGAGAAATTTGAATTATCCGAGAGTACGGTGAATTTTATTTATCACCATCGCCGGACTGCCGGGGACGCTGTATTACGGGAGTTAACGCCATGATAACGACCTTATTTGTTGAATCAGATGAACCACTGGTATGTGCCGCCGGAATGCCGATCTGTGGCGGAACGCTGACCGGTGTTTATTTCGGGGATTTACGAGGTTATCCCTGGCATTCACTGAATGATGCTTTCCCACCTGATATGGAGGCTGTCGTGCTGATTGTTCAGTATGGTCACCGTCAGGAGCTGCGCATCGGCCATATGGGGTATGAAGGCTTTTTTGTTGATGAAGAAACTGGAGCCTGCCTTGAAGATGACGACGGACAGGTGACGCACTGGTGCCATCTTTCGGCCTTACCGGAATTACAGGGGATACATAATGGATGAGCAAATTGTTGAATGCCCCACCTGTGGAAATGAGGTCCCGGAGTATCTGAAAGAGTGCCCACATTGTGGTGAGGTAAAATGTAATCACTGCGATATGGGCGACGACACTGCATGTATGAATTGTGAGGATTAGTAATATGGAAAAAGAAATCAAATTTGCGCCTAAAGATATCGACGAAGAACTGGCTAAAATCGGCATGCTTGAACGTATGCGGGACATTATCGAATATGCAATAAAAGAAAATCTTGCAGCCAGAGAAGCCCTTTTGATAATGGAGCGGGAGATTAACCTGATTAAGGATGCTGTATCTCTGGATAATAAAATAGCCCGCGAGGAATACGTTCGCCGCAGGCTCGGTGTTGATGGTTCAGCAATTCTTACATCTGAACATTATGCAAAAAGTTTTAATCTTTTTCAGCGGTAATCCCCATGCAGGCCCGGAGATTGTCGAAATGCCAGTTTGTATTAATATATGAGCCATCCTGGTGTCCCTCTGCGCTTTGGGGGGCGGCACTTTTTTGAGCAATATTGATAATATGTGTTGCCTCCTCACGGGAAATCAGCCCCTTATCGAGCAGGGTTACTATAAGATTTCCAGCCATTGTAAATGCGGCAACATCAAGTGCATTTTTTATATCTGACATAGATTTTTCCTTTTATGTTAATTGACATGGCGGTGCGGTAACACCGCCCATTTTTTATGGAGCCACGATAATGAATCGCGCTTCCCTGATTACCTTAATACATGTCGCAAAACGCGATCTACAGCTTGACCATGAAACTTATACATCCGCGCTGCTGGCTGCCGCCGGCAAAACCAGTTGCCGTGATATGTCACCGGATGAGTTATCCCGCGTGCTGGATGTTTTCAAAAAACGCGGTTTTAAAGTGCGTCAGAAGCCGGTTAACCGGGCCTTAAAACCGGGTACGGTGACCGCCAAAACTCGCGCCATCTGGAAGGTGATGCACCGGCAGGGCTTTATCTCTGATGGCGGGGAAACAGCCCTTAACCGCTGGGTGAAATCGCAGACGGCCGCGCAGAACGGCGGCGAAGGTGTGGCTAACTGGCAGTGGCTGGAGCAACACCCCGCGCTGGCCTCTGATGTGCTGGAGCGCCTCAAACGCTGGCACCGCCGCAAAATGCTGTCTGTACTGGGGATGCCAGCACATACAGTGATGAGTTATGAGCGCGTTTACAGGCTGTATGAAGAATCCTCCCCCTTTTAACTCCAAATCCCGCCACAGCGCGTAATGCCGATCAGTTAAGGATCGGTTGACCGATCCTTAATCTGCGGCACTATAACGGCTTCCACAACAGGGAGCCGTTTTCTTATGCCACTTCTCAATGACCTGCTCGATTTCAGCGACCATCCGCTGATGCCGCCCCCTTCTGCACAACTGTTTGCTCAGCATCTTCCCGTCGAATGGATACAACACTGCCTGACTCTTTCTGCACATGCGACCGTTCGCCGCCGTCGTTTACCTGGCGACATGGTTATCTGGATGGTCGTGGCTATGGCCTTCTTCCGTAATGAGTCGATTACCGATGTGGTTCGTCGTCTGAACCTGAGCGCGGATGGTGAAGCGGGGATGAACCTGCTGGCCCGCAGCGCTGTCACCCAGGCGCGTCAGCGCGTGGGTGCTGCACCGGTGGAATGGCTTTTCCGCCAGACCGCGCAGACATGGGGAACTGAGCGTTACCAGAAAGATGACTGGCATGGCCTGCAACTTTTTGCCATCGATGGCGCACAGTTCAGGACACCTGATGAACCTGAGCTGCGTGAACATTATGGCTCTGCCAACACATCCACTGAGCGGCAAAGCGCATACCCGGTAATGCGTCTGGTGGCTTTAATGAACCTGGGTAGTCACATTCTGCTGGATGCCGCGACCGCGCCTTACCGACGGAGCGAAACCCTGCTGGCCCACTCAATGCTCGTCACCATTCCGGATAACTCCATTACGCTGTTTGACAAGCTGTTCTACAGCGCAGACCTGTTGCTGTCGCTGAACCGGCAGGGTTGTAACCGCCACTGGCTGCTGCCCGCCTGGAAGAATATCGCAGCAGAAACGGAAGAAAGTTACGGTCCCGGAGACCGGCTTCTGAAACTGAAAGTGTCACCACAGGCAAGGAAAAAGAATCCTTCGCTGCCGGAATACTGGTATGCGCGGGCGGTAACTTATGAACTGAACGGAGTGGAAAAAACGGTCCTGACGTCACTTCAGGCAGACCGTTATAAGGCCAGAGAGGTGGCAGAGCTTTATCACTCAAGATGGGAAATCGAAGTCGGGTTCAGAAACCTGAAAAGCAGCCTGCTGAATAACGCTCTGGTACTGAGAAGCCGGAAGGTTGAGTTGCTGGAACAGGAGGTGTGGGGCATGTTGCTGGCTTATAATCTGATACGGCGTGAGGCAACAAAAGCAACGGAGAAACACAAAAAAGCGGCGTCGGAAATCAGCTTTAAGTTCGCGTTCCAGTTTATCGCCACAGAAATGATAGTGCTGGGAAATACGGTGTCACCGGGGACCATCCCGAAACGGCTGGAGCATCTGCGGGGGGCTCTGGAAGCGGTGTTCATAACAAAACGCCCCCGACCATCAAGGCCGAGGGCGGTTAAGATATCAAAAACCCGTTATCCGGTGAAACGCAATGCCGCACCGCTTAAGTGAACGGCATTAGCCACAGCGCGGGATTTTTATTTTAAACTTGCCCTGTGTAATGATGACCGGAGGCGGGTATGGCTGAAACACAGATGAGCATGTTTGGTGACAGCGAACAGCTGCACGCGCTGATTGACCGTCTGGATGACATTCCTGATGATGAGCTGAAAAAGAACTGGCCCGGCACACTGCGTGACCTGGTTGATGTGATAAGTGCTGAACTGCACCGTCAGGGGATTGAACCTGCTCAGGCGGGAATGCTTGCCCGTAAAGTTGCGGCCGCACAGGCCGGGTACATGGGCGGGCGTGGTTATTATCTCCCGGTCGGTGAATCCCTTTTCACCGAACTGCGCAATAATGAGATTTTTTCCCGCTGGAGCCAGGGCGAAAAAATTGAAACCCTGCGCCGCCACTACCAGATGTCAGAGACGCAGATTTACTCCGTTATCCGCAACCAGCGTCGCCTGCATCAGGAACGCACGCAGCCACGGCTTTTCTGATATTCCGCAAATCCTGCCCCCTTTTTTCCACGGTTACGCTGACTCAGAGAACACCATGAGACAGCGTAACAATGCCAAAACTCCCCGCGCCACTGCGTAAAAAGCTGATTGCCCTTGTTCTGGCCGGAGCCGGGACGTTCACCATTGCCACGCACTACACCGGCTACTGGGAAGGGAAAGAAAACACCACGTACATTGATCCCACCGGCACCCCCACCATCTGCCACGGCCATACCGGCCCGGATGTGAAACCGGGGATGACAAAAACTGATGAAGAATGTCTGGCGCTGCTGGAAAAGGACATGAAATGGGCCTTTGCGGCCATTGATCGTTATGTTCAGGTGCCGCTTACCCGTGGTCAGACGGTGGCGCTGGCCTCCTGGATTTTCTGGGCCGGTGAAACGAACTTTCGCAACTCCACGCTCCTGCGCCTTATCAATGCCGGGCAGATGCCCGCGTCCTGTAAGCAGTACATCCGCTGGATTTATTCAAAGGGAGTAAAACTCCCCGGTCTTGAGGCCCGCCGTTCGGCGGATGAATGGTTATGTCGCTACGATTTGCCGAAAGTCTGAACCGCTTCTGGCGACCACTCATGATTGCGCTGTTGTGTGTCGTTGTGGTGCTCCGGGGTGTGCTGTGGCTGCGGTGAATAATCCCTTACCGGCCCTGATTGCCGGAGGGTGTATGGCGGCGCTGGGGATAATGGCTGTGCTGGCTGCTGTGGTATGGGGAATGCACCAGAAGACGCAGCGCCTTGAGGACAATAACCAGGTGCTTGTGCGTGAACGGGACGAAGCCCGTCTGGTACTGGCAAATCAGCAACGCACCCTGCAACTCATTTCACAAATCAGTAAGGCGGCCACGAATGAAAAACAGCAGAACATGCAGCACAGCGAGGAACAGCAGAGCATTGTCCGCCGGTCACTGGCAACGGTGCCTGCTGCCGCTGTGCCTGTGCCTGATGATGTGGCTGACCGGGTGCGGCGGGCCGTCTGTGAAATTCGTCCCTGTGCCGCCGGTGCCGATCCCCGTTGAATGGCTGGCTGACTGCCTGGTCCCTCCCGCGCCGCAGCCGTTCACGTTTGGTGCATCGGTCACTTACAACCTGCAACTGCTGGCGGTGATTAAAAACTGCAACGTGGACAAGGCCAGCATCCGCCGTCTGGAGACACAGCGACAGCATGAATTTACTGATATGGCCGGAACGACTGCTGTTCCGGCAGGAAAGACGAAGTAAGGAAAAAGGTATGGATGATTCAGATTGTGCTCAGGCAGTCATGGAGCGTGCAACAGAACGCGCCCTTTGTGACCGGCTGACACGTAAGCGCCGGGTGGCGGAAACACCGGGCAGGCGTGTATGCGCGGACTGCGGGGGTGACATTCCGGCTGCCCGTCTGGTTGCCGTGCCGGATGCCATCCGTTGTGTGAACTGCCAGAACATCATGGAGGCCGGTCATGTGGGTCAGCATCGTTAAAGATTATGTCGTGCCGATCCTGTCGGCAACGGCCACGGCCGGGGGGATTTTTATGGCGCTGATGCGCAAAACCTTTGTCCCCCGCGAGGCCTTTGAAAAACTTTCCGACCGGGTTGAGCGGGTGGAGAACCGTATTTCCGGCCTGCCCACGCAGCAGGAGGTGAACAGACTCAATATCGAAATCACCACCCTGCGCGGTGAGCTTAAGGCCACCAATGCCACCCTGAAATCCGTCTCCCATCAGAACGAACTGCTGCTGGAGCAGGCTGTAAGGAAAAAACACAATGAGTGATTTCATTACTGAAGATCAGCGTCTTGTCATTCTGCGGTCGCTGGCGGATTACAACGGCGAACTGGGTGAGTCTGTGCTTCAGGACTGTCTGGATGATTACGGTCACCGCGTGTCCCGCGACACCGTGCATACCCACATTGCCTGGCTTGCCGAGCAGGGGCTGGTGCGTAAGCGCACGCTCGTTAATGGTTATTTCATCGCCGAGCTGACCGGCCGGGGTCAGGATGTGGCGGAAGGCCGCGCCACCGTTCCGGGTGTGAAGAAACCACGCGCAAGGGGGTAACGATGGATAAGCCAACGCGTGGCCGTGTACGCAAGGTGGATTTGCTCCCCGACAGCATCCGTAAGCCGCTGCTGGAAATGCTGCGTGAAAAACGTCTGACGCAGGTCCAGATCCGCGAGGAAATCAACCGTCTGATCCGTGAGGCAGGCCTGCCGGAAGAGCAGCAGCTTTCACCGGCGGCCATCAGCCGGGAAGCCTCCCGTAATGAACTGATTGCCCGTAACCTGCGTGATTTGCGCGAGCAGACAAAAGCCATGATGGCCGAACTGGGGGACAAACCGACCGGTGAAACCACGGCACTGATTCTGGAGATGTCCCGCGCCCTGATGTACCGCCGTCTGCGTGCTGCCACCGAATCCCTGAACAGCGACAGCGATGTGGATATGCGCCTCATCAAGGACATCCTCCTGTCGGCACAGCGTGCGGAAAGTGCCGCCGAGCGCAGCATTAAGCGTGAAAAAGAAATCCGGGCCGCATTTGCTGAAGAGATGGCGAACGCGGTCACCGATGAGCTGCGCGGCGTGGACGGGATGAGTGAACAGCTTGAGTCCCGTATTAAGGGGATTCTGTTGGGTAAAGCCTGATGAATAACGCCGAAGAACTCTCCCCCTTACTGACGAATACCGTCACCACCCGCAAAATTGATCTGGCCGGTGAAAAAGCCCTGCTGGGCGTGGATGTGCCGGACAGCCTTGATTTGCCCGGTGATATGCCGGTGTTTCTGGATTATCAGGCCCGCTGGTTTGCGGATGAAAGTCAGGTCTGCATCGCGGAGAAATCACGACGCACCGGTCTTACCTGGGCGGAAGCCGGGCGTAACGTCATTACCGCCGCAAAACCGAAGCGGCGTGGTGGCCGTAATGTGTTTTATGTAGGATCAAAGCAGGAGATGGCGCTGGAATATATTTCTGCCTGCGCGCTGTTCTCCCGTGCCTTTAACCAGCTGGCAGATGCTGATGTGTATGAACAGACCTTCTGGGATCGGGATAAAAAAGAAGAAATTCTGACCTACATGATCCGCTTTCCGAACAGTGGATTCAAAATTCAGGCACTGTCTTCCCGTCCATCAAACCTGCGCGGCCTTCAGGGGGATGTGGTGATTGATGAAGCCGCGTTCCACGAGTCGCTGGATGAACTTCTCAAGGCGGCAATGGCGCTCACTATGTGGGGCGCGCGCGTGCGTATTATCTCCACGCATAACGGCGTCGATAATCTGTTTAATCAGTACATTCAGGAAGCCCGCGAGGGGCGCAAGGATTACAGCGTCCACCGCATAACCCTGGATGATGCCATTGCGGACGGGCTGTACCGTCGTATCTGTTACGTCACCGATCAGGAATGGTCACCGGAAAGCGAGCAGAAATGGCGTGATGATCTCTACAAAAACGCCCCGACCCGTGAGGATGCCGACGAGGAATACGGCTGTATCCCGAAAAAATCCGGCGGTGCCTATATCCCCCACGCGCTTATTGAAATGGCGATGATTCGTGACATCCCGATTCTGACGTTTGAAGCTCCGGACGACTTCATCAGCCGTGCCGCATGGCTGCGTGAATCGGAAGTTTTAACCTGGTGTGAAGAACATTTAAAACCGCTTACAGAGAAATTAAATCCCCGTTCCCGCTTCAGCTTCGGGGAAGACTTTGCCCGCACCGGTGACCTGTCCTGCTTTGTGCTGCTGGAAATCACCGAACTCCTGGCAAAGCGCGAGGTGTTTCGCGTGGAGCTGCGCAACCTGCCGTATGCCCAGCAGGAACAGGTGATGATGTACATCCTGACCCGCGTTCCGGCGCTGGTCGGTGCGGCGTTCGACGCCACCGGTAACGGCGGCTATCTGGCAGAGGCCGCACTGCTGGCCTTTGGCCCGGACATCATCGACTGCGTGATGTTGTCGCCGAAGTGGTACGGCGAGTGGATGCCAAAACTGAAAGCCGAGTTTGAAGATCAGAATATCCTCGTCGCCCGCCATCAGACCACGCTTGATGATTTGCGCCATGTGAAGGTGGTGAATGGTATCCCGCAAATCGACAAGGGGCGCACGAAGGACCAGAACGCAACGGCTGCGAACGCCCGCCGCCATGGTGATTTTGCCGTGGCACTCTGTATGGCAAACCGGGCGTCATACATGGAGGGTTTCATCCTGGATGAATCAGCCTGTCAGGCGCTGCCGGAGCGGTCGCGGGCAATGGAGGGCTGTTATCGTGATGACGATGAGGCATATCATGAATTTGATCGGGGGTGCTGGTAGTGGGACGCATTATTGATCTTGACGGAAAACCTTTCTCCTTTGACCCGGAGATGCAAAGTACCGCGCTGGATATTCCGCAGATTGCCAGCCGTTATGTTGAGCATCCCGCCTCGGGTATCACCCCGAACCGGGCGGCGCAGTGCCTTCGGGGGGCTGAACGTGGCGACCTGATTGCCCAGTCCGATCTGGCGGCTGACATTGAAGAAAAGGACACCCACCTTTTTGCGGAGCTGGGCAAGCGACGTCTTGCCATTCAGGGGGTGCCATGGAGCATTGAGCCGCCACCGAACGCCAGCGCGAATGAGAAAAAGGACGCGGAAATGCTCGACGAATATCTGCATTCCGCAGACTGGTTTGATGCCATGCTGTTTGACGCCACGGATGCCATCCTGAAGGGCTATTCCTGCATGGAAATTGAGCACGGGATGCTCGGTAAAATGCACATCATCCGCGCCATCCGCTGGCGTGACAGCGGGCATTTCTGCCTTAACCCGGATGATTTGAGCGAACTGCGGCTGCGTGACGGCAGCCATTCCGGGGTGGCGTTTCAGCCATTTGGCTGGATAGTGCATCAGTCGCGTTCACGCACCGGCTATGGTGGTGCAACCGGGCTTGTCCGGACGCTTATCTGGCCGTTCATTTTCAAAAACTATTCCGTGCGCGATCTGGCGGAATTTCTGGAGGTGTACGGCCTGCCGATGAAGGTCGGGAAATACCCGTCCGGGGCAACACCGGAGCAGAAAAGTGCCCTGATGCGGGCGGTGATGGATATCGGGCGACGTACAGGCGGGATCATCCCGGCCGGGATGTCGCTGGAGTTCCAGGCGGCAGCGAACGGTCAGGCCGATCCGTTTGAAACCATGATTTCGTGGGGGGAGCGTTCCATCTCCAAAGCAATACTCGGCGGCACGCTGACCACGGAAGCCGGAGACAAAGGCGCGCGCTCACTGGGTGAGGTACATAACGAGGTGCGCCGGGAAATCAGGGATTCTGATTTACGACAGCTGGCTGCAACCCTGAACCGCGATCTGGTGTATCCGCTGTACGCCCTGAACACCACGCACACTATTGATATCCGCCGTCTGCCACGTATCTGCTTCCAGACAAAAGAACCAGGTGATATCACCAAAATCACCAGTGCGGTGATGCAGCTCAGTACGGGGATGGATATTTCTGATCCCTGGATACGTGAGCAGACCGGTATTCCGCAGCCCACGCCCGGTGAAGCCATCTTCCGTGTCCGGCAGAGCAGCAATGAACCCGCACAGAATGACAGGGAAACGCCACCGGAAAAACAGGAAAAGACAGAACAGACGGCGCTGGCTGCCAGACTGCCGGAAGCGAAAAGCACACCGCGTGATGAACTGGACGACATGGGGGACGCGGTGCCTGCCCGCCGCTTACAGGAGGCCATCGATCCGGTGCTGGAGCCGGTCATTGATGCCATCAGAACGCGGGGGCTGGCGGATGCGCTGGCAGACCTGCCTGCCCTTTATCGTGAAATGGATGATTCCCGCCTGATGACGCTGCTCAGTGATGCCATGTTTGCTGCGGAAATGAAGGGGATGCTGGATGGCTCAGGGGATTGATTTAGGTTATGCCGCCACGCTTCCCTCAAAAGAGGCGGTGGCATACTTCCGCGCCAAAGGAGCGCATATCAGCTGGAACTGGTTCGAAACAGACGCGGATGTGCACGCCCGCTCATTCACGGCAGCAAAAGTGGCACGGCTGGACGTACTGACCACACTACAGGCGGAAGTGCAGCGGGCCATTGATGAGGGAATTTCACAGAAAGAATTTATCCGCACGCTGACGCCACGCCTGCAAAAGCTGGGATGGTGGGGAAAGCAGGTGGTGGTGGACAGCGACGGTAACGCGGAAGAAGTGCAACTGGGCAGTCCCCGTCGTCTGGCGCTGATTTACAACGTGAACACCCGTGTGGCTTACAATGCCGGGCGTTACACGCAGATGATGAACAACACGGACACGCATCCGTTCTGGCAGTATGTGGCCGTCATAGACAGCAGAACGAGGCCAGAACACGCAAAACTGCATCTGCTGGTTTTTCGTTTCGATGATGTATTCTGGCAAACGCATTATCCCCCTAATGACTGGGAATGCCGGTGCCGTGTTCGGGCTTTATCTGCCGCCCGCATGAAAGCCATGGGACTGACAGTCAGCTATGGCGCATCGTATATGCACACCCATGAAGTGGATGCCGGTACAGATAAGGCCTCAGGTGAATTGTTTCGCACCACTTCCACTACGTTTGATAATGGACGAGTGAAAATGACGCCGGGTGTGGGCTGGTCATATAACCCCGGCTCGGCGGCGTTCGGCACAGACCAGGCGCTTATCCGTAAACTGATCGAGGTGAAAAGCCCGGCGTTACGGGAAATGGTGGTGCAGGAGATGAATAACAGCCCGGAGCGGCAGCTGGCGTTCCGCATCTGGGCAAAAAACATCATGAAAACCCGGCGAGGTGGTAACGATATCCGCACGCTGGGCTTTATGACCGAAAGTATTGCTCAGGCGGTGGAAAGCCGGACGGGAACGCCACCGGCCCGTCTGCTGGCGATGAGCGGTAAAAATGTGCTCCATGCGGACAGTGTGAAACATCAGAATGACGGCATCGCCCTGATGCCAGAGGACTTCGGGCGCTTACCGGCAATGCTGGCAAAGCCAAAAGCGGTGCTGTGGGACAAACGGCACAACAATCTGATGTATATCGTGGAAAATAAGGATGGCAGTGTGCAGATTGCCGTTAATGCACCGTACAGTCTGAAACGTCAGCCCGACAAACTGGATGTGATTGTGAATGCTTACCGGGTTATCAATATGGATAAGCTGAAATCGGATATCCGGGGCGGAATGCTTGAGGTGCTGGAAGGACAAATTGATTAACGGTCAGTGGCGGGGGTCGAACCCGCATACATGATCCACCCGGAGGCAGGCACCGACTTTACCAGTTAAGCGTACACTGACCGCCTGTTTATTTTATATTCATCCTTTATGCGGAGGCAATATGTCATCCATTGATGCCGCTGTCGTTGTTGACGTTACGCGTCTCCAGCGGGTGTTTGCCCGACTTCAGTTTGTGGGCGGCGGAAAAGACCTGGCCCGCAGTGTGGCGGCGAGTCTTCTGTCATCGTCAGAAATGGCGTTTGAACAGGAAAAAGAGCCGGACGGCGAACGCTGGCATGACTGGTCAGATCCTTACCGCAACTGGCGTACCCGTAAGGGATACACGCCCGGCAAAATCCTGACGCTGAACGGCGATCTGGCCCGCCGCCTGACCACGGATTATGGCGATACCTGGGCGCTGATTGGATCAAATGAACCTTATGCGGCCATTCATCAGTGGGGTGGCCTGCCCGGTATGCCACCGGGACCAGCAGCCATTGGTGCGCGTCCGTATATGGGCTTTGATCAGGTGGCAGAACAGGAGATCATGGACGAAATCAGAAAACGCTTTAAAAAGGCCACAGAAACGCCGTAATGGTTTAAGGTATGCAAACGTATTACCTTACCCCCTTCAGGCGCGTGTCGTGATTTTCTAACCTGTATTTAACGGGCTTTAAAATCTGCGTGAAGCGCCTTTCTCATCCCCCCCTGAAAACACTTTCTGAAGTCCCGCAAAACCGGCCCTGAAAAACACCGGCTTATGCTGCCGGAATGAAGACGAAAAACACGCCCAAACTTGCTTATGCCATTCTGAATGCCATCAGCCTGTCCACAGACGGGGACGGTGACTGGTGTCAGATCATGCCAGCCGGTCGGGTAAAGGCCCGTGACGGTCGCCCGGAAAAACCGGCGGAAGGCTGGCTGATTAACCGTGCGACCGTTGAGCGCATGGTATCCGGGGTCGTGGCACTCAATCAGCCGGTGAAGATTGACTATAACCACCAGTCACTGATTGAGGGGCATGCGGCACCGGCTGCCGGTTTTGTCATGGCATCGCCGGAGAACTTCCGTTTCAGTGAAGAGCGGGGTTTTGAAGTGCGTCCGAAGTGGAACCCTCCAGCCATTGAACATCTGCGCAATAATGAGTTTCCCTGGTTTTCCCCGGTGATTGGTTATGACGAAATCACCGGTGAACCTGTTGAGCTTCGGATGCTGGCTATTACCGGTGACCCCGGTCTGACTGGCATGAATCCTGTCGCCGCACTGTCGGCGGATGACCTTTATAACGCCTTAAACCCTCCTTTAAAGGACACCTCCATGAATGAGCAATTACGCCAGTTGCTGACGGCGCTCGGTCTGACCGTGGCTGACGGTGACGAATTTACGCCGGAACTGGGCACGGCGGCGCTGTCTGCCCTTACCGGATTCAAAACCCGTGCGGATGCGCACGACACCCTGAAAACACAGGTCGCCAGCCTGTCGGCAGAGCTGGAAACCGCAAAAGGCACACCGGCTGGCGGCACTATTGATCTGACGAAATACGTGCCCGTTGAGACGTATAACGCCCTGCGTACCGAATACGTTGCGCTGTCGGCGCAGCACGGCAGCACCACGCTGGAGCAGCTGCTGGACAAGGCCGAATCCGAAGGGCGCATCTTCAAAAGTGAACGCGGCTATCTGGAACAACTGGGCGGGCAGATTGGCGTTGCGGCACTTTCTGCACAGCTTGACGCCCGCCAGCCAGTTGCGGCCCTGACCTCTCTTCAGACCGACACCGTGACCGTGCCGGATAAAAAGACTGCCACCGCTGCGCTGTCGGCTGAAGATATCGCGGCCGCCCATCTGCTGGGTAAAACCGAAGCCGAGTTCCTGAAAATGAAAGAGGAAATGCAATAATGCCTACCCCGATTACACCGGCGATGATCACCGCCCTGATGACGGGCTACCGTTCTGATTTTCAGGCCGGGATGTCCATGGCTCCGTCTCAGTACCAGAAAATTGCGATGACCGTACCGTCCACGTCGAAATCCAACACCTACGGCTGGCTGGGGCAGTTCCCGCAGTTCCGTGAGTGGATTGGCTCCCGCGTCATCGAGAAGATGAAAGCCTATGGCTACGCCATCGTGAACAAAACCTTTGAAGGCACCGTTGCCATTAGCCGCGATGACTTTGAAGACGACAATCTTGGCATCTACTCCCCGTTATTCCAGGAAATGGGGCGCGCTGCGGCGGCACAACCGGATGAACTGGTCTTTGCTGCACTGCGTGACGGGATCAGTGCGGCCTGCTATGACGGCCAGAACTTCTTTGATACCGAACACCCGGTTTACCCCAAAGTGGATGGCTCCGGTGATGCGCAGATGGTCAGCAATATGTTTGTGGCAAAAACCGGCTCTGTCGGTGCACAGGCGGATTACAGTGGCCCGGCCTGGTATCTGCTCGACTGTTCCCGCGCGGTAAAACCGCTGATTTATCAGGATCGCCGCAAGGCCGAACTGGTTGCCCAGACAAAAGTCGATGAAGGCCGTGCGTTTACTGATAACGAGTTTGTGTTCGGTGCTTCCGCCCGTCGCAATGTGGGCTACGGCTTCTGGCAGATGGCCTACATGATGCAGTCACCGCTGACGCTGGATGCGCTGTGGCACGGCTGGTCGGCCATGCGTGACTTTAAGGCTGACGGTGGCCGCAAACTCGGCATCAAACCCACCCATATTGTTGTCCCCACCTCGCTGGAAAAACAGGCGGTGCAGCTGCTGGAGCGTGAACTGTTCGCGGACGGTAACACCACTGTTTCTAACGAGATGAAGGGCAAGCTGGAGCTGGTTGTCGCGGATTATCTGTAAACGGTTAGCCGGGCTTACAGCCCGGCCCCTGCGGAGGGCAAATATGAATGAACATCACACTGTGGCAGCAACAGATGATTCAGGCCTTCAGGTCAGTGGTGACAATCCTGTCACGGTTCTGGCAGAAGTGCGTTGCAGTCGTGCGCAGTTTCGTCGTGCGGGGTTCCTGTTCATGCGGGGACGCCAGCAGGTTGACGTCACCCCGGAGCAGCTTGCCCGACTGGAAGCGGAGCCATGCCTCACTGTACGAATACTACAGACGACTGGTGATGATGCGGGAGCCGTGGCGGGTGTGGTTCATGCAGCGACCGGTGCAGATTTAGCCGAAGCCGAAGCCGAAACCGAAGCCGAAGCCGAAGCCGAAGCCGAAGCCGAAGCCGAAGCCGAAGCCGAAGCCGTACAGGATGCGGCCCGGAAAAAGACCGGCAATAAAGCTAAACAGGAAAAAAAGGCGCGCGCATGAATTACGCCACCGAAACCGATATGCGGGCGCGTTACCGCGAGGATTTGCTCAGGCCATTACTGGCTGTGCCCCGTTCGGATGAACCGGATACGCGCAAGCTGAACCGGGCGCTGACAGATGCGTCAGCCCTTATCGACAGCTACCTGTCTTCCCGTTACACGCTACCGCTGGCGGTGGTTCCGGCGGTCCTTGTTCAGCATTGCTGCACGATTGCCTTTTATTACCTGTGCGATCAGCGGGCATCCGATCAGGCTCGTGACCGTTACCGTGAGGCGCTGGCATGGCTGAAAGATGTCATGAACGGTAACGTGCCGGTCGGCGTGGATACAGACGGTGCGGCCCCTGAATCCGGGGATTTACCGCAGGTGCAGTCTGATGCGGCGGTGTTCGGGCGCAACCAGAAGGGCTTTATATGATTACGGAAACCGAACAGGCATACATCGCCCGCATCCGTGAGTATTTCGGGAATGAACTGGTGTCAGTTGACACGCATCCCGGCGACTGGAGCGACAGTGTGCTGCGCACCATGCTGATTAGCGCCCCGGCGATCTACGTTGCCTGGCTGGGTGCCGGTGAAGGCCGTACCCGTGGGCGTCTGGTCAGCCACTGGGTGTTCTACGTCATCGGCGACATGCTCAATGGCCGTGAGGTCAGCCGTCCCGGGCTTTATCAGATTGTGGCCCGCCTGATTACCGTGCTGGACGGCTTCAGAACCGAAAAAACCTCACCGCTTTACTTTGAAAAGGCGGTTAACGGTTACACCGAAACGCAGGCAGACAGCGGTGCCGTGATGTACGCCCTTTATTTCTCATGCGAGGAAATGATCGACCCGCTGACGGATATCAGCTCGCTGGATGATTTCCTGCGCCATTACGAAACCTTTACCGAACCGGAAGGCACGCCGGAATTTAAGGCACACATCCGTCTGCCTGGTGCAACTGCCGCCGGTGAAAACGCCGGACTGTCAGAGGAATAACAGATGACAACCATTTTTATTAAACCTGCGCCGGGATGCCTGATTCGCGATCCCGACACGATGACTCCGCTCTCTCAGGACGGGGAAGAGAAACCCTTCACCCCGTTCTGGTGCCGCCGTCTTAATGATGGTGACGTCATTGTGGTGGATAAAACGGCGGAGCCTGCCCCGGCTGCCACAACAGGTAATACCGGCGAGGCTGCAAAACCAGCGGGAGCGGCAGCAGAAAAACCTGCGGCGGCGGCTGAAAAACCCGCAGCATCAGATAAGGGGACGTCCTGATGATTAACTTTGATTTTATCGGCGATAACAATCGCATCCCGCTGGTACAGATTGAAATCAATAACTCAATGGCCGTGACCGGCACGCCGCCACAGCGTCAGGCGGTGCTGTTATTTGGTCAGCGAAACCGTAATGCGTTTGGTGTTGTTGATTCTCCTGTCCGTATCACCCGCGCGTCTCAGGCAACAGAACTCTGGGGGCGTGGCTCCATGATTGCGCAGATGGTGGCAGCGTTTATTGCCATTAACCCTGATACGGAGCTGTACGGCATTGCACAGGGGGAAGGCACCGGCACGGCCACACCCGGCACCATCACACTTTCCGGTACAGCAACGGAAGACAATGTGCTGAATCTCTATATCGCCGGACGTCCTTACCGTCTGGCCGTCAGCAAGGGCAAACCGGGTAATCTTCTGGCGGATGCGCTTGCCGCGATGATTAACGCAGACCAGGACTGTCCGGTCAGCGCCACGACCAGCGTCCCCCCGGATAATCAGGATCAGACAAAAAAAGTGATCACCCTGACGGCAAAATTTACCGGCGAATGCTCCGTGCATGATATCCGGCTGAATTATTATTCCGGTGAAGTGACACCCGCCGGGATTGTTGTTTCCACTGCCGGAGGCACCGCGCCGAAAAACCCGGATATTACCAACAGCATCGCTGCCATGGGGACGCGCCAGTATAACTATATTGTGATGCCCTATAAGGATGCGGCGAATCTCAAAATTCTGGCGGATGAACTGCTGAAACGCTGGGGACCGGTAAAAATGTCAGACGGTATGGTCTGGATGGCGCATACCGGCACCTTCGGCACGGCAACCAGTTTTGGTGAGTCCCGTAATGATTTCCTGTTTACCTGTACCTCCATTCCGAAGGCACCGGAGCCGGATTATGTCTGGGCAGCTTCCATTTGTGCGGTCTGTGCGCCGTCACTGTCTGCCGATCCTGCCCGCCCACTCCAGACGCTGGCGTTGCCTGCACGACTGGCACCGGCGGAATCAGATCGCCTGACACGGGAAGAGCGAAACAGCCTGCTTTATACCGGCATGTCCACGGTGACCGTCGCGGCCGCTGATGTGGTGCAGATTGAACGTCAGGTGACGATGTACCGTCAGAATGCATATGGCGAAAGCGATCCCAGCTATCTGGATGTGGAAACCATCTACACCCTGTCATATCTGCGTTATTCCCTGCGCACCTTTATCACGCAGCGTTTCCCGCGCCACAAACTGGCCGATAACGGCACCCCCGTCCGGCCCGGTCAGAATATTGTGACGCCGGAGATTATGACGCTCCAGCTGATTGCGCTGGGGGAAGAATGGGTGGATCTGGGACTGGTCGAAAATCTGGACACCTTTAAAAAGAATCTGCTCGTGGAGCGCAACACAAAAGACCGTAACCGTCTGGATGTGATGTGTACACCGGATCTGGTTAACCAGTTCCGCTTCATGGCCGCGCAGATCCGTTTCATTTTGTGAGGTAAGGCATGAGCGGAAATAAACATCAGGGCACGGCCACCATCCGTGTGAACGGACAGGAGTACGCCACCCTTGAGGGAGCCACGTTCTCCCCGTCCGGCTTTGAGCGTGAAGTGGTGAAAGGCGCGAAAGTTTACGGCTATCGCGAGAAACCCCGTGAGGCGACGCTGGACTGTAAATTTCCGGCTGGCGGAGAAGGTTCACCGGCTGCCGATGAAATCAACACCTGGACTGCGGTCACGATTGAGTTTGTGGCCGATACCGGTGAAGTCCACATGATGACGAAGGCCTGGAGCAGTGAACCGGCCTCGCTTGACGGTGGCGGTGATATCTCCGCGAAGTTCGCCAGCGCCACCAGTACCCGTGTCCAGTAATCAGGAAAAATGTAATGAGCACACGTAAGAAAAAAACGGCGGTTTCTGACGAGGCCGTGATGGAGGCTATCCGGGATGCACTTGAAGACGGCGATCCCCGCACCACCGGACTGGCTGAACAGCTGGCGAACGGCTATGTGGATCTGCTCGACGGCCTGCCGTTCGGTGAATCCCGTGAATACCGCGTCACCTTCCGCGAACTGACGGCGAAAGACAGCATTGACGCGGAAACCGAGGCCGAGCGTCTTATGGAAACCCGAAATGGCGGCCCGGTTCTGATAGCCTCACCGGCACTGCGCGGCATTGCACTGCTGCGCCGTCAGATTGCCGCTGTCGGCCAGATTGAGGGGCCATTGTCTCCGCGTCAGATTGGACAACTCAGCGAGCGCGATCTCTCCCGTCTGATGGCGGCGGTAAGCCTGCTTGATTCCGCGATGGCAGGAAAGCTGGTCGCTGAACGGGGGCGACCAGATGCAGTGCCGGGATCAGATTGAAGAAGCCGCAATTGTGCTGGGGATGGTGACAAAAAGCGGCCCGGAGTGGGCGCTTAACCTCCCCTTATCACAGCTTTACCGGCACTGCCGACAGACCGAAAAAATTCTCAGAACGAAGCAGTAATCCATGGCAAAAAACCTGAAAGCCTCCCTGATTGTCGATTTACTCGGCAATATTTCTGCCAAATCCCGCCAGTGGTCACAGGAGCTGGGGGCGTTCTCCCGTTCCGGCAGGACAGGCCTGGGTGGTCTTGGAAATGCAGCCCGTCGTGCCGGTCAGGAGACAGAACTTGTCGGCTCCCGTATGCAGCGAACGCTTGCCGGTGTTCGTGGCAGCATCCGCACGGTAACGTCAGATTTTGACCGCCTGCAGGGCAGCATTACCGGCACCATCGGGCGGATAAGCAACCTTTACGGGATGCTGGCGGGAGGGGCTGCGGTCTACGGTTTTAATAAAGCCTTTATCCGCCCGGCCGCAGAGATGGAGAACTATATTCTGCGTCTCAACGCCATTAATCATGGCGATACGGCAAAAACGGAAGCAGTGAAAGCCTGGGCAGTACAGAACGCCAAAGACACCACCTGGGGGCTGGCGGGGGTTATGCAGGAATACGCCTCCAGTCGCGGGTTTGGCATGAGTGACAGGGAAGCCCGTCGCTTTATTACCATGCTTCAGGATCAGGGCGGCTATCACGGCTGGTCACTGTCAGATGCACAGGGTGCGTCCCTGCAACTCAAACAGATGTTTGCCCGCCAGAGTATCCAGGCAGCGGACGCCAATATTCTGACCGGATACGGGATTAACGTTTACCAGTTACTGGCCGATAAGCTGGGCGTAAACCAGAAGATCATCCGTGAGAAAGGCGAAAAAGGAAAACTGGGGCCGGACAGCATTCGCCTGTTATTTCAGGTGATGGCCGAACAGGCAAAAGGTGCCCAGAAAAACGCCATGAATTCCTGGACGGGAATGACGTCCATGATGGGCGACGTCTGGGATCAGTTTGCCCGTGAAGTGATGGCAAAGGGACCGTTTGACAGCCTGAAAAAGAGCCTGAAAGGCTTTCTGGATTATGCTGATGCGGCACAGAAAAGCGGCTTACAGGATAAGCTGGCCACACAGACGGCCTCAGCCCTGAATCAGGGATTCGAGTATGCCAGAGACGCTGCAACCGGCTTTTACCGGGCCATTCAGAAAGTCAGGGAAACGCTTCAGGCACTGCGCGACGCCGGTTATGGCGATGCTCTGGATCGCATTGGTCAGGGTGCGCAGACCGCCGCGAAGTACCTGATGTATATGTATCTCGCCTCCCGTGCGCTGAAGGTGCTCAGGTTTGCGGGGATGGGTGCATTACGTCTCGGTGCAACCCCCTTACGCTATGGTATGGCGATGACCTCCGTGCTGACGTCGCCCTTCCGCAAACCGCAGACCACTGTGCCGGGAACGCAGCCCGGACGCGCTGGCCGCTTCCTGAATTTCCTTACCGGGGTGAATCCGGCAGCCGTTCAGCCCGTGCTGGTCACCAACTGGCCTGCTGGGGGCCTGGCATCAGCTGGCGGGGATGTGGTGGTCAGCGGTGACGGCAAAACCGTGCGCGGCCGTAAAAAACGCGGTCCCGGACGCGGGCGGGGTGTCACGACCGTCGTGACCGCCGGTGAGCAGCTGGCGGAGAGCGCCGGTAAACAGGGCTTCTTCGGTCGTATGATGAGCCGTGCCGGTGGTCTGCTAACGGCGGCCGGAAACCGCATGGGGCTGGGGCGTTTTGCCGGGCTGTTCCGTGGTGCCGGTCGGCTGGGTGGTGGTGCCCTGTGGGCCGGTGCCATGGCGGCTCCTGTACTGCTGGACAGCAGTGCCAGCGCAGCCGATAAAGCCGGTGCCGTGGGTTCCCTTGCCGGAAGTATCGCCGGTGGCGCGCTGGGGGCTGCTGCCGGTCCGGTCGGGGTTGCCATTGGTTCCACGGTGGGCAGCTATCTCGGTGATTATCTGGGGGGCTGGCTGACGCAGGCCTGGCAGAAACTGCGTGGCAGCAGTGACGAAAACGGCGGACAGGCCACCGCGAAAACCGCCGCACGGGTGGAGCTTGTGGCCCCTGAAGGCTGGCGGGCACGCAGTATTGATGTGGATGATACCGCACAGCATGGTCTTGATGTGAACGTCTGGAACGGAGGGAACTATGGCCTCTACTGACACGCCGGGGCGTGGCTCCTTCCGTGGTGTGCCGTTCCTGGTTTATCAGGAGCAGCGGGAACGGGGCGGACGTAACATTGTGCGCCGTGAATACCCACTGCGTGAAAGCGGCGGTGCGGATGATCTGGGGCCAAAACTCCCGGAGTTCACATTCACGGTTCTGGTGACCGGAGACGATCTTCAGACACAGCGAAGCCGCCTGCGTGATGCGCTGCGTGCACCCGGTGCCGGTGAACTGATGCACCCGGATTACGGCACGTTAAACGTGCTGATAAACAGCTTTGAAAGCCGTTATAACGCCAGCGAGCAGGGAACGGTTGAGTTCACGATCAACGTGATCCCCGCCAGTGACGATACCGCCCCTTCGGTGGCAGAAGATACGGCAGCTGCGCTGGAGCAGAAAAGCGGCTCAGCAATGAATCAGCTGTTTAACACGCTTTCAGACGGCTGGACGGTGATTTCAGACGGTCTGCATGATGTACAGGCCATGACCGACACCATCAGCGATAAGATTGATGCACTGGAGAATGCCGTTTCGGGGATGGGGATTGTGCAGGATATCAGTGCCTTTACGGCCAGTTTTACTGCCCTGAAAGGCAATGCCGCCGCCCTGATTAATGCGCCCCGTCGCATGGCTGAATCGCTGGCAGGAATGTTTGCCGTGCTGACCGGGCTGCCCGGCGATCCTTCCCTGTCTCTGACCGGAAAAGCCGGAACGCCGTCCGGCAGCCTGACCACAAACCGTGACAGCATGGCAGAGCAGGCCATGCCGCAGCTGTACCGTACACTTTCCTCCCTGCGTTACACCCTCAGCGAACAGGATGATCCACAGCGCCTGATTGGCCTGACGCCTGCGGCACAGAAAAATATCCGTCTGCTGCGGAGCGTGATGCAGAGTGCAACCCTGGTGTCGCAGGCACAGACGGTCGGAAAACTGCTGGATCAGGTCATCCGGCAGAATACGACGCACGTTCAGGATACTGACCGTTCGGGCGGACTGGCATGGCTGGAAAGTTCTGCTGATGTGCAGCGTATCAACCGGGATTTGAGCGATGCCATGGAACAACAGGTGCTGGATCTGTCCGCACAGGGCTATACAGGGACTGCCCTTGCATTACGTGATGCAGGGCTTGCGCTGACAGAAGATTTAACCACACGGAGCGTGCATCTTCCCGGTGCTTTTCAGGTCATGGTTCGCACCACCGAACCGGCACTGGTCACGCTGTACCGTGCCACCGGCAACAGCAGTCGCTGGCAGTATTTTGTCCGCAGAAACAATATCTCCGATCCGGTTTTTGTTCCGGGGGGCCGCAGCGTGGAGGTGATCAGTGAGCAGCAGGATTGAACTGTATATCGGTGGCAGTATTTTTTCCGGCTGGCTGACGGTCAGCGTCCGTCGCTCGCTGGAGCATCTGGCCGGGTCGTTTGAACTGGGGCTGATGCTGCCCGGTGAGCGCATCCCCTCAGCCCTGCGGACCGGTCAGTCCCTGACGCTCAGAATTAACGGGCAGACGGTCATCAGTGGCTGGCTGGATCAGGTCAGTCAGCGGATCAGTGCAACCCGTCATCAGATCAGCATCAGCGGTCGGGATAAAACCGGCGACCTGGTGGACTGTGCCGCCATCCATCCCGGCAGCCAGTGGCGCAACCGGACGCTGGCACAGATTGCCGCAGATTTATGTGCGCCCTTCGGGATAGCTGTGCGCTGGCAGGTTGACGACGACACGGCTGCACGCCCTTTCAGCTCTTTTACGCTGGAAAACTCAGAAACCGTGGCGGATGCGCTGACCCGTGCTGCCCGGCATCGCGGGGTGCTGGTGACCAGTAATGCTGACGGCGATCTGGTGTTCACCCAGGCAGGAAGCCAGCAGACGGACAGACTGGTGCTGGGAGATAACCTGCTTGATGCCGATTACAACACGGACTGGCGAGGACGATACAGTGAATACCGTGTCCGGGGACACGGGCGCGGTGGTGGCAAACGGGGAGACAGCGAGTCCGCCGCCCGGCTGGCAGCACCTGTGGGCGTCATCAGTGATGAGCAGATCGGCCGCTACCGGCCGAAAATCATCCTCGCCGATCAACAGACAGACACCACCGGTGCACGGCAGCGTGCCCTGCGTGAAATGCGCCGTGCGATTGCCCGTTCAGAACGGTTTTCTGCCACCGTGCGTGGCTGGTTCCGGGATGATGGCCGGTTATGGGATGTCAATCTGCTGACCGGTGTTTCAGCCCTGCGTTTCGGTATCGAACAGACTGAACTGCTGGTCTGTCAGGTGGAGTTTTTACTGGATGAACAGAACGGGGAAGTCACCCGGCTGGTTCTGGCACCGCGTGACGGCTTTATCGTTCCGGCAGAGCCGGACAGCAAAGGCCGTGGCGGTGGTTCCGGTGATGATGTTGATGCCTTTATTCGCCAGCAGATGAAAAAACAGGGGATCAGCTTTGATGAATGATGAAGTATTCAGCCGCCTGATTGCCCCGGTAACGCGCGGTATTCGCCTGCTGTTTGGCCGGGGCGTTCTGACCGGCACACATGACGAACTGAAAATGCAGAATGTGCAGCTCACCGGCATGGACGGCGAAACCTTTGATGATGTGGAGCGCCCCCAGCAGTACGGGCAGATCAGCGTTCCCCTGCCGGGCGCAGAAACCTTTTTTGCCTGTCTGGGCGGACAGCGGGATCAGACTGTGGTGCTTGTGGTGGAAGACCGGCGCAGCCGTCCGACCGGACTCACTGCCGGAGATACGGGGGTGTATCACCATGAGGGGCACCGGATACGGTTAACAAAGGATGGTCGCATTATTGTGACATGCAAAATGCTGGAGATTTACGCCGACGATGGGATGCGGGTGGATACGCCGGAAGCCACCTTTACGGGCAATGTGACGGTGGATAAAAACCTGCATGTTAAGGGGAATTTCGCGCTTGATGGTACGGGGAAATCTCAGGGACTGTTCACGATGTCAGATGCCGTTATTGCCGGGATACGGTATTCCGGTCATGTGCATCATGATAACGGCGAAGGCAGTAAGACAGGAGCGCCGGAGAATGGCTGATATTGCAATTGTATGGGATCAGGGATGCGGTTCGCTGCAACTGAACGGTGCCGACCTGCTGACGGATGACAGTCTGCTGACGGCCGTTCTGATTTCGCTGTTTACTGACCGCCGGGCGCTGGCATCGGATGAAATCCCTGACGGTACGCGTGACCGCCGGGGATGGTGGGGAGACAGTTTTCGCCCGCGTCCCATTGGCTCCCGTCTGTGGCTTCTCAGCCGGGAAAAAACGCTGGCCTCCGTGATAAGCCGTGCCCGTGCTTACGCGGATGAGGCGCTGGGCTGGCTCAGTCAGGATGGCGTGGCGTCATCCGTGGTCTGTCATGCAGAACGTGTGGGACACGCGCGGCTGGCGCTTTCGGTGCGCATAACCCTGCCTGATGGTTCAGTGAGACCCATGATTTTTTATGCTGATTTTAAGGGGGAGTAATGCCTTATCAGCCTTTACCGCTGGCACAGTTAATCACGCAGACACAGCAGGATATCAGCCAGCGCCTGCCCGGCTCGCAGCCGGGTGTGAATGAAACCACCCTGAATGCCATTGCTTACGCTCAGGCAGGGTTATCTGCTCAGGAGCATGAGCATCTGGCCTGGATTGCGCGTCAGATCATCCCGACCGAAGCCGATGAAGCCGAGTTACTGAAGCACTGTGCATTCTGGGGCGTTATGCGTAAACCCGCCTCACGGGGTGACGGGCCGGTTCAGCTGATGCTGACCACGGATGCGGGGATCACAGAAGGTGTGCTTCTCCAGCGCAGTGATGGCGTGGTTTACCGTATCACCACCTCACTGACCGGTAAGGCCGGTACGCTGAATGTCAGTGTGGAAGCTGAAAGTGCCGGTCGTGCGGGAAATGCCCCGGCAGGGACAAAACTGACATTTATCACACCGCAGGCGGGGATCAACCAGACGGCCACGGTGACCGGAACGGGGATCACCGGTGGTGCGGATGTGGAAACCGTGCCGGAGCTGCTTTCCCGTCTGGTTTTCAGGGTGCAGAATCCGCCGTCCGGCGGCACGCAGTATGATTTTGAACGCTGGGCGCGTGAAGTGCCGGGCGTGACGCGGGCATGGTGCCGCCCGGAGTGGCCGCAGGCGGGCAGCGTGGGGGTAACGTTCGTTCAGGATAATAACCCGGATATTTTCCCCGGTGACGGTGATGTTCAGCGGGTGGCGGATTATATCCGCAGTCATGATGATCCAGCGACCGGCCAGCCTGTCGGACAGCCTCTGGGGCCGACGGTGACCGTGTTTAAGCTGACCAATAAGCCGGTGCCCTTCAGCATCAGGATCATCCCGAAAACACCGGAGAATCAGGCGGCCGTAAAACAGGCGCTGACCGACCTGTTATACAACGAATCCCGGCCCGGCGGTCTGGTTCTGCCGTCGTCTTTCTGGCGTGCAGTGGCGGGGGTGAAAAATCTGGAGGATTTTGAAGTGCGCAGTCCGCTGACGTCAGTTCAGGCGGGAGACAGTGAGCTGCTGACGGTAGGAGAAATCACATGGCTGTAACCCTGACCCCGCATCAGCGCGCCCTGTTGCAGTTACTGCCTGACGGGCTGGCATGGGACAAGCGTCCGTCATCCGTACTGGCATCATTATGTCTGGGCCTCAGTCATTCGACAGCTCGTGTTTCCTGGACGGGTAAACAGCTGCTTGCCGAGCGTTTCCCTGACACGTCGCGCCTGCTGCTGGAAGACTGGGAGCGTTATCTCGGCCTTCCTGAATGTGATATGGCCGGAGCCACCATAACGGAGCGACAGCGTTATGCCGGAAATAAATACCGGATGAAGCCCTCGCTGAACCGTGAATTTTATATCCGGTTTGCGGCGGAGTTTGGTTATCAGATTGATATTCAGCCATCACCGGATTCGCAGTGGGTCAGTATTGTCACGATTAACAGTGAAACCGGCTACCGGAATATGAATGTGCTGGATGATATTCTCACGCCGCTGCGTATTTATGAAGGCGGTGCGCTGGAATGTATTCTGAATCGTTATAAGCCTGCATGGCAGACGTTTATTTACGTGTATGCAAACAGCCACGAAGAGGAGGATATTTAATGTTTCATGTTGATAATAATTCCGGCGTGGCGAATATGCCTGCGCTGGCACCGGCGCAGAGTAATACCACCACCTGGTTTACCGAAGGTGACGGACAAAAAGGTATCAGCTGGATTGGTCAGGACTGGCTGAATATTCTCCAGGCCGAACTGCTGAATATTCTGGCTGAAGCCAGTATTCAGCCGGATAAGGCGCAGTTAAACCAGCTTACGCTGTCCATTAAAGCCATTATCGCTGCGAATGCTTTTTCCCGGAAAAATAACCTGAAAGAAATTGCTGATGCCGGTGCGGAGGCCCAGCGTCTGGCCCGTGGTTATCTTGGTCTGGGGACGCTTGCCACAAAAAACAGTCTTGGTCCCGGTGACGTGAATGCCCTGGCGAAGGATCAGAATCTCGCAGACCTGGAGAATAAGGGAACCGCCCGTAATAATCTGGATGTTTACAGCAGGAGCGAAGGTGATAACCGTTACCTGCGCAGGGAGCAGCACGGCGCAGACATTCCGGATAAAGGCGCTTTTATCGATAACGTCGGTTTACGGGAAACGGTAAACAAGGCCGCGAACGCCCTGCCATCGAATGGAACGGCCGTTGCCGCGAACAGGCTGGCAAATGCCCGCAGAATTAATGGTGTTGCCTTTGACGGAACCCAGGATATCACTATCTCATCAGGAACAGTAACGGGGATCAGACTGGGTTCAGTGACCAGTTACAGAAAGAATAACTGGGAAACCTGGGATCTGAATCTCGGAGGAGGAAATATTCTGACAGGCATTATTGTGCAGGATGTTGGTAAGAACTCAGCGGATAATATTGCGGGGGTTTACTACCGCTCTGTACAATATCTGTTAAATGGGGCATGGGTGACGGCAGCGAGTATATAATGACATAAAGAAGGCCTTCCGGCCTTCTTCATTACTGTGGCTGCTCAGGCCATTTAATGGCGTTAAATTCAGCTTCAGTTTTAATTGCGGGTAATACCATTTTTTTCACCTGACTGATGTATGCCATCCATCGTGCCAGTGCTGCTCTGTCTTCATCACTGATGGTGCCCAGTTGTAGTTCTGTTCTCCAGTCATTAATTTGTTCATATGCCTGATTAAGATATGACTGGCGGATTGCTTCCAGTTTTTTTGCGTAGTTAACCGGAATACGGGAGATCACGCCATTATCAAACTTCCAGTTTCCTGAAATATCCGTGCCTTCAGGAAGTTCATCGGCCTCAACCACAGAAAACCTCGCAGGATACAGCGCCGAGGCGTCCTGTGATATTGAGCAGATAACGCCGCTGTCAGGTGTTATGCAAAGTTTATATTTTTTGGTGAATAATGGCAGGGACTCGTAGAAATCCTTACCATCTTCACTCTGAAAATACTGAACATCATTACCATATGGCATATTTTCAGGATAATAACGGGTTATATTTTTTAGTTCCATAAAATCCTCCTGGAAATAAATCTGTTTTAAAATATATTATTTACCGACTATTTATAACTGAGATACCGTAATCCATGTACCTCTGACTAATTTTTGCAGGGGTCTGAATGCTATAAAATCGTTTGAAGCATCAACTTTACTGTCAATCTGCAGGCCTGCCATGACATTACCGTACACAGAGTAATATGCCCCACCGTACATTACCTGCCTGTTCTCTGCCCCCAGCCTGATATCCTGGATATATCGGGAATCCGCATCCTGCTGTGTTATACCAGAAGTGATGTTTATATCCTGCGTCCCGTCAAAGGGAACCCCATTAATTGTGTGGGCATTTGCCAGCCTGTTCGCGGCAACGGCCGTTCCGTTCGATGGCAGTGCGTTCGCGGCTCTGTTTACCGTTTCCCGTAAACCGAGGTTTTCAGGAAAGCCCCTGTTCTCCCCGTTTTATTCATCATGCGACAATTCCGGCTTTTTATAATAAGGAGATCGTATGCTGATTGGGTATATCAGGGTGTCAACAAATGACCAGAATACGGCGCTACAGAGAAATGCGCTGGAATGTGCAGGATGTGAGCTGTTTTTCGAAGACAGAATAAGCGGTAAGACAAGGGAACGTCCCGGCCTTAAACGCGCATTAAAGCGACTCCGGCCAGGGGATACCCTGCTGGTCTGGAAACTGGATCGTCTTGGACGTAGTATGCAGCACCTTGTCCTTTTAACAGAAGAACTCCGGCAGCGCGGCGTTAACTTCCGCAGCATTACGGACAATATTGATACATCCACTCCCATGGGACGTTTCTTTTTCCATATAATGGGCGCACTGGCGGAAATGGAGCGGGAACTCATTATTGAACGTACACGCGCGGGTCTTGCTGCTGCCCGTGCTCAGGGGCGTCATGGCGGCAGACCTCAGAAACTGACAGGGAAAGAGCGGGAGCAAATCGCCCGTTTGCTGGCTAATGGCGAGTCCCGTAAACAAATCGCACTGATATTTGATATTGGCCTGTCCACCCTTTATCGTTATTTTCCTGCCTCACCGGCTCCGTCACCAAAAGTACCGTGACGCTTTTTTGAATTTCCGCAAAACACATATTTTTCAGCGGTCGCTATTCTGACTCTGTTTAATTCAGAAACAGGCAGAAAAGACGATGTCAGACTCCCAGTGGAAAATGCTCTCCGCCATGCCCGGAGAGTTTTCAGTCAAGGTTGCCGGTGGCACGGTGGCATTTATTGAAAGTCCTTTCCGGCCTTCGGGTAATAAAGGGGGGATCACCTTCGCAGACTGCGTGATCCGCTTCAGCACGAAAGAGCCATTATGGGTAATGCCGGTATCCGGCAATCCCAGCGCAGAAATCACCAGTTCAGGTGTGACCGGCATTATTCCGATCACATCTGACGTGGCCGGAACACTCACGCCTTCTGACTGGAATGCACCGGATAACGCCGGACCGTCTGGCGGTACAAATGGCAGCAGTACAGAGCCGGAGTATTACTATGTGCTTCCACTGGCCGGGCAGTCCAACGGGATGGCCTACGGTGAAGGGCTTCCGTTGCCGGATTCATTTGACCGTCCTGAACCGCGCATTAAGCAACTGGCACGTCGCAGCACGGTAACGCCCGATGGTACGTCGTGCACATATAACGACATCATTCCCGCAGACCACTGCCTGCATGATGTGCAGGACATGAGCGGGATAAACCACCCGAAAGCTGACCTGAGTAAAGGGCAGTATGGTTGTGTCGGTCAGGGGCTGCATATTGCCAAAAAACTGCTGCCTTATATTCCGCAGAATGCCGGGATACTTCTGGTTCCCTGCTGTCGTGGTGCTTCGGCATTCACCACCGGGGATGACGGCTCATTCAGTGAGGTCAGCGGTGCTTCCGCTGATTCTTCACGCTGGGGAGCCGGTAAACCCCTGTATCAGGACCTGCTCAGCCGCACCAGAGCGGCGCTGGAGAAGAACCCGAAAAACAGATTACTGGCCGTGGTATGGATGCAGGGAGAGGCAGACCTTGCTTCAGGAAGTCAGCAGCATAATGGTTTATTCACAGCCATGGTTCAGCAGTTCAGAACCGACCTGTCTCCACTTGCAGCGCAGTGCGTGAGTGGAAATGCTGGCACGGTGCCGTGGATTTGTGGTGACACCACGTATTACTGGAAAAACACGTATGCCACGCAGTATGAAACAGTCTATGGCGCATATAAAAATCTGACCGCACAGAATATTTTCTTTGTGCCGTTCCTGACGGATGAGAATGGACAGAACACGCCAACGAATGCTCCGGCGGAAGACCCGGATATTGTGGCTGTCGGGTATTACGGTGCGGCATCCCGTACCCAGGGCAGTTTTGTCTCCACACAGCGTGACAGCCATTTCAGCTCATGGGCACGCAGGGGCATCATTTCTGACCGTCTGTCCTCAGCCATTCTGCTCCATGCGGGACGCACGGCTGAAGTTATGGGCGGACATGCCGTGACACCACCGGATGAAAAGCCATCCCCTGACACGCCATCAACACCGTCAACGGACGGGAAATCAATGACGACGCTGTTTTCTTACCGTGCATCGGAGTCAGGCGGAGCACTGACGCCACAGGGCTGGGGGGCAGAAGGCGGTAGTGCTGCTGTTGTGGATGATGCCGGTGCCAGCGGGGGAAAGGCGCTGAAGCTGACAAAACAGACCGGAAAGTCATGGTTTATGCAGTATGATGCCGGTAATGGTGCCGACCTGCTGGAAAAAGGTGGCCTTGTCAGCTGTCGTTTTAAACTTGATGGCGCGCTTACGGCTAATCAGTACGCACTGGCGCCGTACTGGCCGGTTTCTTCGCTGCCTCAGGGTGTCACACTGGAAGGTAATGCCGGTCATAACCTGCTGGCATCGTTTTACGTTCAGAGCGATGCCACAGACCTTAACGTGATGTACCACAAGGGTAATCCAGGCCAGAACACGAAGCTGGGTTCATTCGGTGCATTTAATAACGAATGGCATACGCTGGCATTCCGTTTTGCCGGTAATAACAGCATTCAGGTGACGCCGGTGATTGATGGTAAGGACGGGGAACCGTTCATGCTGTCTCAGTCACCTGTCGGTTCTTTTGCGGCAGACAAGTTACGCCTGACCGATATCACCAGTAATGCAACGTATCCGGTACTGATTGACAGCATTTTGGTGGAAGTGAATAACCCGTCAGCAGGATAAAAAAATGCCGCCGGGAAAGGGAAAACAAGAAACCGGCGGCAAATGTCGTCATATCCAAAGCAAAACATGCAGGACGATTTTTTAACCAACAGGTATTAACGATGTCAACACCATGTCAATAACCGGGAGGGATAATGACATTTTTACAGCTTATTTTATTGTATTTCTGCACGGTGGTATGTGTCTTATATCTGGTGAGCGGTGGTTATAAGGCCATCAGAAATTATGTTCGCCGCAAAATTGATGACGCAGCAGCCGAAAAGCTCAGTAAAACAGCGCAGGCAGCTCCGCTCCCAAAAGACCCGACCCAGCCCTGATTGCAGGGCTTTATTCCCGCATAAGGAGAATATACATGCCAGAAATTAAAGGCACCGTCACTGAAGACCTGGTAAAACAGGCGCTGTATTCCGGTGAAGTAAATAAATTACTGAAAGCGCAGGTCCGCAAGGATTTTGAGGCACAAATCGACACTTACGTTGATGAGGTGCTGGCAAAACTTATTGGCCCGGCTGCTGCGGCCAGTGGTTCCGATAATGAGCCGAAAACCGAAGCACAACCAGAGCAACCAGACCCGGCTCAGCCGGGAACTGACAGTACCATGATGCAGTAATAGTCACCGGCAGGTTTCCCTGCCGGGTTAATTTGTTAATGCACGTTTTGTGTATTTTCCCTCCGGGGAGAACAGGCAGGACATATCAGCATCCTGAAACAGGAAGCATTTTTTGGTTTGTATGTCTTGCCATTTTGAGATCTGGAACGGCGATAGATGAGCTGTAAGGGAGTCTTACAGGCAGGGCAAACAGGCTCTTTATCCATGATAAAGATCTCCTTTTTATGCATCTCTGCTTTACAGGAGACCGGGGAATATCATAGGATACGACACGAGCTCGAAGTAAAGCATTGATGCAAGTTTTTACAGATTGACCCAGCATAGTTCCAGCTATGCTGGGTTTCCCTTTTATGTAGTATCCTGTTGATTTGAAACATACTACATATACGCGCAATCCTACCTTCACTGTATAAAAAGTCAATAAAATGATCATTTTATGATCGTTTTCACCCCCTAAGTCTTCGTTTTCTTTAAGTAAATAATCACCGCTATGAATCATTGTTGATGACTTTTCAATCTATTTGTTGTATCAATTAAACACATCGAATCGATCGTTTTTGTCGATCGATTTGGTGAGAAAGATATCATCAACAAAGCAGGAGGTTATGCGGCCATGTATCGAAACATACGGTGCCGACACTGCAATAAGCTACTGGCACGGGCCAGTTTCAGTTATCTGGAAGTAAAATGTCCGCGCTGTAAAACCCTCAATCAAATCACATCTCCGAGCGCCACAGAGCACCCCACATACACAAGGAAATCCTGTCGTGGGGAACAGAAAGCAAACTACATCCCGCATAATCAGCACGCCTGAGCTTATTCGCTATAACGACAATATCGTTGGTTATGGCTCCCGTGAGTTACGGGTTGAGACTATAAGTTGCTGGCTGGCCCGTCTGGTTATTGTCAATAAACATTACAGCCACCGTTTCGTAAATAACTCCTACCTTCATCTGGGTATATTTTCAGAACGAGAGCTGGTTGGCGTAATGCAATGGGGTTATGCCCTTAATCCAAACAGTGGAGCACGCGTCGTAACCGGTACGCAGAACCGCGAATATATGGAACTTAATCGGTTGTGGTTGCATGACTGTATGCCGAGAAACTCCGAATCAAGGGCCATCAGTTACGCGCTCAAACTAATCAGACAACTTTATCCGCAGGTGCAGTGGGTTCAGTCGTTTGCAGATGAGCGTTGTGGCTGTCTTGGTGTCGTGTACCAGGCAAGCAATTTTGATTATGTAGGCAGCCATGAATCAACATTCTATGAACTTGATGGCGAGTGGTATCACGAAATTTGCAGGAATGCCATCAAACGGGGCGGACAGCGAGGTGAACATCTGAGGGCTAATATCGACAGAGCCAGTGTTCATAAATTCCGCCAGTTTCGTTACATCCGGTTTCTGAACAAGAGGGCCAGAAAACGCCTCAACACAAAGCTATTCAAAGTCCAGCCTTACCCAAAACCACAAACAGTTAAAACCGGTTTGAAAAAGAGTGAATGAGCACTTAAAAACTCATTCTAAAACTCAAAAGAAAAGCGCCGATTTAGTATCAAATAAGTTGCGTATCTGCGTTTTTCGTCGGTATCAAATGAAATGCAAATCGGTATCAAAAAAATCGCCGCGCTATAGTAAGCCCACGGTGATGGGTTCAATAAACGCGCCGTCCGCTACTGGCATATCGGCGGGTAGACGAAACAGGTTCGCCCGTTTCACCACTACGTATTCCGCATTGCCGCCTTCGCTGCGTGAACCGACAAACTGATACCGTTTGCACAACGAATAATAACCGCGCTTGCACTGCGGGCAGTGAAAGCAGGGAAGCAACGGAACGCAGGCGACGGCATCGCCTGGCTGTAGGTCCGTCACGTTTTTGCCCTTTGCTGCCACGTAGCCGCTGAATTCATGCCCGAGGGTGATGGGATAATAGTGCGCCCCGGCGGCGAAAATGCGTGGAATATCAGAACCGCAAAGACCGGAACAGCTCACCTTCACCAGCACATCGTCGTCGGTTTGTAAGCGGGGCCGGGGGCGTTCTTCAACGCGCACGTCGCCCTCAGCGTGAATCACCACTGATTTCATAACACTCTCCAGAAAGATACGGGGAGCGGCCGCTCCCCTGAAATTAAGATGCGGTTTGACGCTCCGCGATAGCCGCAGCTTTTTCCGCCGCAACGAAATGACGCGCCCGACGCCAGGTCAGCAGAACGCCGGTGAAATAGAGGACGCCAATCACCACGAAGCCCACCACGTTCTGCCAGGTAAAGAGCTGGATCAGCAGCCAGGTCACCGGCGAGCCGCCCTGATCCATTGAGGCCACCATGCCTCCGGCTTTCAGCGCGCCCGCGTTGGCGGCAAGCTGGGTATGCAGGCCGATAGTTTGCGTGGCGATCCACAGCGTGATGCCCATAATAATGACGCCGGAAATCAGCGTGCGGAACAGGTTGCCCTGATGTACCGCGACCGCCATCGCGACAAAGAAACCGATGGTGGCAAGGTCGCCGAACGGCAGGACCTGGTTGCCAGGCACCACCACCGCGACCAGAATCGTCAGCGGAATAAAGATCAGGCTGGCGGAAACCACCGCGGTATGGCCGAGCAGCAGCGCCGGATCGAGACCGATCAGAAACTCCTGGCCGCCAAACTTCGCCTGCAGACGTTTACGCGCATGTCTGGCAATCGGCGTTAAGCCATCCATAATCGGCTTGATGACCCGCGGCATCAGCAGCATTACCGCCGCGGTTTTTACCGCCAGTTGTAGTACGGCTTTCAGGTCGTAGCCTGCCAGCAGGCCGATGACCAGCCCCATCACGAAGCCGACGGTAACCGGTTCGCCAAAGGGACCAAAGCGTTTTTGCACATCGTCCGCGCTGAAATGGATGCGCTTCAGTCCCGGCACCTTTTCAATCAGCGTATCCACCAGCACCGCGATGGGGCCCATATAAGCGGAGGTGCCGTGTGGAATGGCAATCCCTTCCAGGCCAAAGAAGTCGCGGGTGTCTCTGGCGAACCAGTCGCCAAGCTTGTAAACGAAGGCGGCGTGGACGATAACGCCCACCATGCCCAGCCAGTAGGAACCGGTCGCTAAATGCAGCATGGCGCCGGTAAAGGTCATATGCCAGATATTCCAGATATCGACATTCACGACCCGCGTCATACGGGTCACCAGCATCACAATGTTCACGCCGATGGCGACGGGGATAGCGATCAGCGCAATCTGCGACGCCCAGGTCATCGGGGAGGAGCCGGGCCAGCCGACATCGATCACGTGCAGGTTGATCTGAAAATGTTCGGCCATCGCTTTTGCCGCCGGACCGATGGAGTCGAGCATCAGGCCAATCACCAGGCCGATCCCCACAAACCCGATGCCGATATGCAGACCGGATTTAAAACACTCCCCGAGCTTCATCCCCAACAGCTTTGAGAAGATGATGATCACCAGCGGCAGCATTACCGTTGGGCCTAAGTCGAGGATATACCGCATGATTTCGCTAAACATGGCGTCACCCCACGAGGATAGTCAGAATTTTTTGCTGTAAGGCTTCGATCCCCACCCCAGAAACGAAAGGCATACCGTGAACGACAGGGATATCGCCAAAGGCGCGGTCAACGCGCGCGGTGGTGCAGATCAGATCGGCGCCATCCATATAGGTTTCGATCTCGGTGACCCGGCACTGCACCAGGTCGAGATCGATATGATTCGCTTCACACAGCTCTTTAATTTCTTCCGCGGCCAGGGTTGAGGTAGCGACAGCGCCGCCACAGGCCACAATCACTTTACGTTTCATAGGGTATTCCTTTTATTATCAGTATATTATCAGGCTTGCGCGCAGTGACCGGACGCAAGGATGGTTTCCTGAAAACGGGCGGCCAGCGCTGTTTCAGGGGCATTCAGTAAGGCGTCGATGATGTCCGGGTTTTGCAGCTCGCTAAACAGACGACGCAGAAGCTTCAGCTGTGCCGCCGGGTTTTCCACAATCAGGGCGATAATCAGCGAAACGGCAATGTCGTGCTCATCATCAGCCTGCTGAAAATTCACCGGCTTATCGGGACGGATGAGATAGATCGCCGGTGATTTGGCGTGCACGGCTTCACAGTGTGGAATCGCCACCGCATGACGCTCCAGCGCAATGCCGGTGGGAAAAGTCGCCTCACGCGCAAGCAGCGCCTGTGGATACGTCTCATGCACCACGCCTTTAGCCAGCATCTCCTCGCCAATATGGGCCAGCGCGTGCTGGCAGGAGGAAAAATTAATACCGGTACGGACAAAAAGTTGGCTCATAGTTTCTCCGGAGTTCAGACGATTTCCGCCGCGCAGCCATAGCGGTAGGCGCGTAAAACGTCCTGAATTTTATCGATAATCAGGTTATGCGGTGTGGCGGCCAGCGCGCCTTCCGCCAGCCGTTCAAACTGCACAGGCATAAACTGGCTGATTAATCCCAGCGGTAATGAGACGCCGCTCAGATTGGCGATCAGTTTTTCCACGCTGTGCCGGATACGCGGGTGCGGCCAGTAGTAGCGAATGCGGTCCGACAGGCTGAAATGAATGTCGACCATCGCCTGACTCCATGTCGGACGGTAATACTTTTTCCAGTAGTCCGGCTCGTTGAGCATCACTTCATCAATCACCTCCAGCACCCGGCTGCGCTGCTCGGGCGAGATCAGTTCGTTTTCCATCTGTGCCAGCGCAAAAATGGCTTCACGCAGGGCAAAGGTCAGGGCAGGGCCGACTTTCAGAATGGCGAAATGGTCGCGGACCAGCGCCCGGTAGGCCTGGCGGGTCTGATAGTCAGTGGAGTGGGCTTCATAGACCATTGGCGTCGCCTCAATCCAGGCGGAAAGCGGCTGCGCGGGCTGCGGTTGATAATGAATGATTCGGGTGTGATCAAACTCAACGCCAGGCTGAACCACAATCGCAATAACGCGCTCCAGCGCGTCTTCCAGCCCCAGAGCGTGAAACGCCGCCTGATGGGTTTGCAGGGTGCGGGCGGCATCTTCGGGGCGGGTGACGTGAACGGCGTCGATGGCGCTGGCCTCGCCGCCCGGCACCGGCACTTCGGTGCCGATCACATAGGTCAGATGGCGCTTTTGCGCGTCGCTGGCGCTGGCTTCCGCAGCCTGACAAAGCACGGCGGCCCGTTCCGCGACGACCTGCGGATCGAGCGGCGTCGGATCGTCCGCGCAGGACATGGAGGCATCAAGGTGGATCTTGCTGAATCCTGCGGCGACGTAGGCCTGAATCAGCGCGCCGGATTTTTTCATGGCTTCCGCCGCAGGTTCATTCTGCCAGCAGTTTGGTCCCAGATGATCGCCGCCAAGAATCAGCCGTTCGCGCGGGAAAGCCACTTCCTGCGCGATGCCATAAACAAAATCGCGAAAATCCGCGGGCTTCATACCGGTATAACCGCCGAACTGATTCACCTGGTTGGAGGTCGCTTCAATAAGCACTTTGTTGCCGGTGTGCAGGTCAAAGCGCAGGGCGGCTTCAATCACCAGCGGATGGGCTGAACAGACAGAACAGATGCCGGTGTGTTCACCGGCTTTATGACGAGAGAGGATTTCTTTCACTTCTGGCTCCGATATCTTTCGTTTATTTTTAAAGCAATGCCAGGCCTGGCGTTAAAGCCTGCCTTCACAGCCGCAGTCAGCGATCACCTTGCGCACCACGGCTCTCATCGCCTCTTTGGCCGGCGCCATGTAATGTCTGGGATCGTTAGCCTGGGCGTGTTCGCTGAGATAGGTTTTCAGGGCGGTGGAAAAGGCGATTTTAAGTTCGGTGGCGACGTTAACTTTGCAGATGCCGAGCGAGATCGCGCGTTTAATATCGTCCGTGGGCAGTCCGGACGCGCCGTGCAGCACCAGCGGGATATCAACCTGCTGGCGAATTTCCGCCAGCCGTTCGAAATCAAGCTGAGGTTCGGCGGTGTACAGGCCGTGAGCCGTTCCGATAGCCACGGCTAAAGAATCGCTCCCCGTTCTGGCGACAAACTCGCGCGCCTGCTGGGGATGGGTATAAAGCGCATCTTTTCCGTCAACCTGCAGATCGTCTTCCTGTCCGCCCAGCCGACCCAGCTCCGCCTCCACGCTGACGTCATAGCGGTGGCAGTAATCAACGACGCTTTTTACCAGCGCGACGTTGTCGGCAAACGGCAAATGGGAACCGTCAATCATCACGGAGCGCACCCCTGCCGCCACTTTGTCCTGGATATCGCTGAGCTGCTCGTGGTGATCGAGATGGATCGCGAGCGGGTGATTCCAGCTTTTCGCCAGTTCTGCGGCGATCGCGACAATATTGTGCACGCCTGCGTAGCGGAAGGTGCCGGGCGTACCGGCGACAATCAGCGGTGCGCGCAGTTCCGCGGCTGTCTCCACCACGACCTGTAAGGTTTCGAGATTGTGGATGTTAAAAGCGGGTACGGCGTAGCCCTCCTGCCGGGCCTTCCTGAGCATCGTTTTGCCTGAGATGATAAACATCCTTCCTCCGAAATCTTTCGTTTATTTTCTTCGAAAGAATGTATAGGCTTTCGTAATGAGTTTTTGTGATTTCGATCTGATAAATAAAAGTTTCGAAAGAAAGAGAAGGTTTGCGAAAGGCAGGGCGAAAAAAAAGCATGCCGGAGAAGCATGCTTTCGTGGAAGAGAGGGGGAGTGGGATCAGGTCACCGGCGCCGGGTTAAATACCGCCAGCTGATTGTGTAGCCCCCACTGGTCAGAGAAGGTTTTCTTGCGCCCGCTGGCGACGTCGAGAATAAACTCGAACAGCTTCTGACCCACCTGCTCAATGGTTTCTTCGCCGGTGGCGATGGTGCCCGCGTTGATGTCCATTAAGTCATACCAGCGGTTCGCCAGTTCGGTGCGGGTGGCCATTTTGATCACCGGTACCGCCATCAGGCCGTAAGGCGTGCCGCGTCCGGTGGTAAAGACCTGAACGGTGATCCCGGACGCCACCTGTTGCGTACCGCAGACAAAGTCGCTGGCCGGTGTTGCGGCGTAAATCAGGCCGCGTTTGGTTGGTCGTTGCCCCGGCGACAGCACTTCGACAATCGCGCTTTTCCCGGATTTCGCAATCGAGCCCAGCGCTTTTTCCACCACGTTCGCCAGACCGCCTTTTTTATTGCCCGGCGACGGGTTGGCGCTGCGGTCGGTTTTTCCCATATCAAGGTAGTTATCGTACCAGGCCATCTCTTCCAGCAGCCGTTTACCCACCTCCTCGTTGATGGCGCGCGGGGTCAGCAGATGGATAGCGTCGCGGACTTCGGTCACTTCCGAGAACATCACCGTCGCGCCGCAGCGGACCAGCAGATCTGAGGCGTAGCCCACCGCCGGGTTGGCCGTCACGCCGGAAAACGCATCACTGCCGCCGCACTGCATACCGACAACCAGCTCCGATGCCGGGCAGGTTTCGCGCTGGCGCTGATTGAGTTTCGCCAGATGGCGCTCAGCCACCTGCAAAATATCATCCACCATCGAGCGGAAACCGACGTGCTTCTCATCCTGCAGACTGACAATGCTGGCGCTCTCCAGCGGTATGCCCTGTACGTCGTCGGTGCCTTCCAGCAGACGCTCCGGCTGGAGCTTTTCGCAGCCGAGGCCGATGACCATGACTTCGCCGCCGAAATTCGGGTTCAGCGAAAGGTTATGAATTGTGCGAATCGGCACTACCGCCGCCGGCGCGTTGATCGCCACGCCGCAGCCGTACAGGTGATTCAGACCGACGACGCCGTCGACGTTGGGGTATTTTGGCAGCAGGTCACGCTCAATGATCTTCACCACGTAATCGACCACGCCCGCCACGCAATGCACGCTGGTGGTAATACCGAGCAGGTTCTTGGTGCCCACGCTGCCGTCGGCGTTGCGGTAGCCTTCAAAGGTATAACCCTCCAGCGGTGGCAGCGGTTCCGGCACTTTGGTCGCCAGCGGCAGAGTGTGCAGCGGCGGCGCTTTCGGTAACTCGACCAGCGATTCGTCAATCCAGCTGCCGCGCGGAATATCGCGGACGGCATAGCCAATTACCTCGCCATAGCGAACGATTTCGCCCAGCGCAGGGATGTCGACCAGCGCTACCTTATGCCCCTGCGGAATATGTTCAACCAGCTCCAGTCCGTCCGGGAAACGCGTCCCGGCTTTCAGGCCCTGGTCATTAACAATAATCGCCACATTATCGCTGTCGTGAACCTTAATATAAAATGCCGTCGGCGATTCCTGTCTGATTTCGATATTGGCCATTGCTCGGTATTCTCCAGCCTGCTGAGGATATTAATTTAATTCATTAAGTGAATTTGAAAAATAAAAAGGCATTAATGAAATAAGGATGTCAGGAGTTCAAAAATATGAATGTGATCGAGATCACTGGCTACGGCTCACGCCCCGCCAGCAGCCGGGGTAAAGCGTAAATCTGTGCATCAGCGCCCAGCATTATGTGCAGATGCTCAAAATAATATTTAACGCCAGCGTGTTTAATGAGCGTTTGCACAATGCCTAATGCACGGTGGCTGATTATACTGAACCACGAACTTTTTGCCTCTGAATTGTTATTTAATAATGGGCGTGGTCATTATTAAATAACAAAAGGTTTGTTTAAATACCGGGCGATAAAATGCCCATGAAGACGAATGAGGAAAAAGAAGAGGATTCATGCCCGGTATTTCATTCTGTCGATGCCCGTCGCAGGCAGAGGGATCCCGACCTCATCGGCGCGAAAACACGCTCTATAACGGTTAAGTGACAAGGTAAACGTGATGAACAACACTATTTTCCCCAACAAATTCAAGGCGGCGCTGGCTGCGCATCAGGTTCAGATTGGCTGCTGGTCGGCGCTGGCAAGCCCAATCAGCACCGAAGTGCTCGGACTGGCAGGCTTCGACTGGCTGGTGCTGGATGGCGAACATGCGCCAAACGATGTCTCGACCTTTATTCCACAGCTGATGGCCCTGAAAGGCAGCGCCAGCGCGCCGGTCGTGCGCGTGCCGACCAACGAGCCGGTGATTATCAAGCGCCTGCTGGATATTGGCTTTTATAACTTCCTGATCCCGTTTGTCGAAACGGAAGAAGAGGCGGTGAACGCCGTGGCCTCCACCCGCTATCCGCCGGAAGGCATTCGCGGCGTCTCTGTCTCCCACCGCGCCAATATGTTCGGGACGGTGCCGGATTACTTCGCGCAGTCGAATAAGAACATCACCATCATCGTGCAGATCGAAAGCCAGCAGGGCGTTGATAACGTGGACGCTATCGCGGCGACTGAAGGCGTTGACGGCATTTTTGTCGGCCCAAGCGATCTGGCTGCCGCGCTGGGCCACCTCGGCAACGCTTCGCATCCTGACGTGCAGAAAGCCATTCAGCACATCTTCAGCCGTGCGAAAGCGCACGGCAAACCGTGCGGCATTCTGGCGCCGGTGGAAGCGGACGCGCGTCGCTATCTCGAATGGGGCGCCACCTTTGTGGCCGTTGGCAGCGACCTGGGCGTGTTCCGTTCCGCCACGCAGAAACTGGCTGACTCCTTTAAAAAATAACCACCACCGCAAACAAGAGAGAAAATTGATATGACTATGAAAGTTGGTTTTATTGGCCTTGGCATCATGGGTAAACCAATGAGTAAAAACCTCCTGAAAGCAGGTTACTCGCTGGTGGTTTCTGACCGTAACCCTGAAGCGATTGCTGAAGTTATTGCTGCCGGGGCAGAAGCCGCCTCCACCGCAAAAGCGATTGCCGAGCAGTGCGATGTCATCATCACCATGCTGCCGAACTCCCCGCACGTGAAAGAGGTCGCGCTGGGCGAAAACGGCATTATTGAAGGGGCGAAGCCGGGCACCGTGCTGATCGACATGAGTTCGATCGCACCGCTGGCGAGCCGCGAAATTAGCGAAGCGCTGAAAGCGAAAGGCATTGATATGCTCGACGCGCCGGTAAGCGGCGGCGAGCCGAAGGCTATCGACGGTACCCTGTCGGTGATGGTCGGCGGCGACAAAGCGATTTTCGATAAATATTACGATCTGCTGAAAGCGATGGCGGGATCGGTGGTGCATACCGGCGAAATCGGTGCGGGCAACGTCACCAAGCTGGCGAATCAGGTCATTGTGGCGCTGAACATTGCCGCGATGTCGGAAGCGCTGACCCTGGCGACAAAAGCGGGCGTTAGTCCGGATCTGGTGTATCAGGCGATTCGCGGCGGCCTGGCGGGCAGCACCGTGCTGGATGCGAAAGCGCCTATGGTAATGGATCGTAACTTCAAGCCGGGTTTCCGTATCGATCTGCACATTAAGGATCTGGCGAACGCGCTGGATACCTCACACGGCGTGGGCGCACAGCTGCCGTTGACCGCGGCGGTGATGGAGATGATGCAGGCGCTGCGTGCTGACGGGCTGGGTACGGCCGATCATAGCGCGCTCGCATGCTATTACGAAAAACTGGCGAAAGTGGAAGTCACTCGCTAATTAACGGCGCGCCCGTGCGGCGCGCAGCAATCCGGGCCTGCTTCGCAGGCCGGATATCAGTGAAACGCCGTCCGGCGTACTGCAGTAACAGGCTACCACTATGAAAATCGTAATTGCCCCAGACTCTTATAAAGAAAGCCTCTCTGCCAGCGAGGTTGCGCAGGCGATAGAAAAAGGATTCCGGGAAATTTTTCCCGATGCGCACTATGTTTCTGTTCCCGTTGCCGATGGCGGAGAAGGGATGGTTGAAGCGATGATTGCCGCAACGCAGGGGACTGAGCACGTTGCCCGGGTGACCGGTCCGTTGGGCGAAAAAGTGAATGCCAGCTGGGGCATGTCAGGGGACGGCAAAACCGCGTTTATCGAAATGGCCGCCGCCAGCGGACTGGCGCTGGTTCCGCCTGAAAAACGTAACCCGCTGATTACCACCTCGCGCGGGACGGGAGAGCTGATTTTGCAGGCGCTGGAAAGCGGGGCAAGGAACATTATTATCGGCATTGGCGGCAGCGCCACCAATGACGGCGGCGCGGGGATGATGCAGGCGCTGGGGGCAAAGCTGTGCGATGCCAGCGGCACGGAGATTGGCTACGGCGGCGGCAGCCTGATGAGCCTTAACTCTATTGATATTACGGGGCTGGATCCGCGGCTGAAAAACTGCACCCTCCGCGTGGCCTGCGATGTGACAAATCCGCTGGTCGGCGAAAAGGGCGCGTCGCGGGTCTTTGGGCCGCAGAAAGGGGCAAACGAGGCGTTAATCGTCGAGCTGGACAGCAATCTGACCCACTACGCCGACGTTATCAAAAAATCGCTGCGTGTGGATGTGAAGGACGCGCCCGGCGCCGGCGCTGCGGGGGGCATGGGAGCGGCGCTAATGGCGTTTCTCGGCGCGGAACTGAAAAGCGGCATTGAAATTGTCACCCAGGCGCTGAATCTGGAAGAGCATATTCACGACTGCACGCTGGTGATCACCGGCGAAGGGCGCATCGACAGCCAAAGTATTCAAGGCAAAGTGCCGGTCGGCGTGGCGAACGTGGCGAAAAAGTACCACAAGCCGGTTATCGGCATTGCGGGCAGTCTGACGCGGGATGTCGGCGTGGTGCATCAGTATGGTATCGACGCGGTGTTCAGCGTACTGACCCGTATCGGTACGCTGGAAGAGGCCTTCCGCGACGCGTTTGACAACATTTACCGCGCCTCGCGAAACATTGCGGCGACGCTGGCGGCAGGAATGCGCAACGCAGGGTGACAAGGGCGCGCAAACCCTCTATACTGCGCGCCGAAGCTGACCAGACAGTCGCCGCTTCGTCGTCGTCCCCTTCGGGGGAGACAGGCGGAGGGGAGGAAAGTCCGGGCTCCATAGGGCAAGGTGCCAGGTAACGCCTGGGGGGCGAGAGCCTACGACCAGTGCAACAGAGAGCAAACCGCCGATGGCCCACGCAAGTGGGATCAGGTAAGGGTGAAAGGGTGCGGTAAGAGCGCACCGCGCGGCTGGTAACAGTCCGTGGCACGGTAAACTCCACCCGGAGCAAGGCCAAATAGGGGTTCATAAGGTACGGCCCGTACTGAACCCGGGTAGGCTGCTTGAGCCAGTGAGCGATTGCTGGCCTAGATGAATGACTGTCCACGACAGAACCCGGCTTATCGGTCAGTTTCACCTCATTCCAGTACAATACGTTGGTGTATCTCATTGAGATACACCAACGGTTGCCATATCTCCCATACGCTCCCCCGTAACGACATTAACTGCGTCTGTTTTCATTTCTCCGTTCGGCAATTTTCCGCTGATCCTCAGCAACCCGATGTGGATATTTCGTCGATAAATGCAGCGCAGCAACCGCGGCTGGTTAATGATTTAAGTCTGAATTTATTGGACGTTATCTCTGAGTCACGTTCGGCAAATCCTTAAAAAAGTTGTTATAGGATTTTTGCTTTTGGGGTTATCATCATGACCACTTTATGAGTAGGGACTTTAATCGGAACGAGTTACGTACCCGTGTAATGGAACGGCAACTGCTCGATTCGTTGTTTAAAGAATCATCATAACGATTTTTGATAACTGCATGTAGGCATCTCCGGTTTGTATTGTATTACCCCTCTAAAATTACCGGCCAGTCGTCCTCAGATAACTGGCCTGGCCAGAAAGTTTTACAAAAATATTAATTACTTAGAAGGTGACACTAATCGTTATAAATTTATTTACATAACGATTGCTGTCTGGCAAGGGCTATCGTGCCTTTCATTTGGGATAAGGGTTAAATAATAAGATGAGCAAAATTTCACTGGAACGCTCAGGCAGGCGAAAAATTATATTTATCGCTTTGCTGATTGGGATCATTGTTGGCGTGGTATTGCTGGCGGGGACCGCGACAATAATGCATAAAACCAGCGATACCGAATTTTGTGTATCGTGTCATACCATGCAGCAGCCTCTCGCGGAATATCAGGGCAGCGTGCATTTTCAAAACAGTAAAGGTATTCGCGCCGAGTGCGCAGACTGCCACGTTCCTCATCAGCCGGGCGATTATGTACTGACCAAAATTGGCGCGCTGAAAGATGTCTGGGGGGAAATGACCGGCAAAATCGATACCCCGGAAAAATACGAAGCGCATAAGCTGACGATGGCCCAGAGCGTCTGGGATGGTCTGAAGAAGAGCGATTCGGCCACCTGCCGCTCCTGCCACGACTACAAAGCGATGGATATCCTGGCGCAAACCCCCGAAGCCCGTAAGCAGCATCCGGTGGCGATTAAAGAGGGGCAAACCTGTATCGATTGTCATAAGGGCGTGGCGCACATTCTGCCGAACATGAGCGGCCTGGCGGCGGCAGGGGCAAACGAACTGGCTAATGCGGCCGCGAAAACGCCGGCCACTGTAAGCACACTGTACACCATTCAGACCCAGCCATTCTGGCTGAGCGAGAAAGCGGGCGACCACAACGACGGTAACCTGATGGCCTCTACCGAAGTAAACGTGGTGAAACGCGAGGGGGATATGGTGCTGGCCGATGTTCACGGCTGGCAGCAGGATGGCGTCACCGAAGCCTTCTACGCCGCCCGCGGCAAACGCATCATGAGCGCCTTGCTGGGCGAAGAGGCGCAAAAGGCGCTGAAAGTTAACAGCACCGTCACTGATGAAGAGACCGGACAGGTCTGGCATGAAGTGGATCTGCAGGTCTGGCTGCCAGCGAAAAATCTGATTGGCGATCAGCAAAAAATCTGGCGCTACGCCTCTGATTTAATGGCCAACAACTGCACGGGTTGCCACGGTCTGACTGAACTGAATCGCTTTAACGCCAACCAGTGGATTGGGGTGGTTAAAGGCATGGCCGGTCGTACGTCACTGACTCAGGAACAGCTTCGTCTCCTGACCCAGTATGTACAGAAACACGCGAGCGACATGCCCGCAGCGGCCGAAGAGAGCAAAAAATAAGGAGCCATGATGAAAAAGAATAATGATTATGACATGGCTGAACAGAGCCAGGAGTCCGGTATCAATGTGACGCGTCGCCGTTTTCTGGCGGGCGCCGGCGCCTTAATGGCAGCGCCGCTGCTGGCGGGAATGTGGCCGCGTTCAGCGCTGGCGGAAGCGATCAGCCAGGCAATGCCGCAGTTTGTGGCGCTGCGTCAGGCGGAAAGCGGCATTCTGACCGGCGCGCACTGGGGCGCGTTTGAGGCGATCGTTCGCGACGGTAAAATGGTTGATGTGCGTCCGGTGAAAGACGATCCGTATCCGAACGAACTGATCACCATGGCGCCATACCAGGTGTACGCCAAAAACCGCATTAAATATCCGATGGTGCGTAAAAGCTGGTTAGAAGGCGGCGCCAAAAACTGCAAACCGGAGCTGCGCGGTCACGATGAGTGGGTGCGCGTAAGCTGGGACAAAGCGCTGCATCTGGTGGCGGGCGAAATCAGCCGTCTGCAAAAAGAGCACGGCCCATCGTCCATTTATGCCGGTTCTTACGGCTGGAAAAGCGTGGGGATGTTCCATAACCCGAGAACGCTGCTGCAGCGCATGATGAACCTGGCGGGCGGTTTTGTCGGCTATTCCGGCGACTATTCGACAGGTGCGGCGCAGGTAATTATGCCGCATGTGGTGGGCTCCATTGAAGTATATGAGCAGCAGACCGCGTGGCCGAACGTCATTGACAATACCGAACTGGTGGTAATGATTGGCTGCAACCCGATGATTACGCTGAAAAACAGCTGGAACCTGCCCGATCACGTCAGCCAGACCGGATTTGAAGCGCTGAAGAAAAAGGGCACCCGGATGATCTGTATCGATCCGGTGCACAGCGATAGCGCGCGCCAGCTGGGGGCCGAGTGGATTGGCCCGCACAGCTACACCGACTGTGCGCTGATGGCGGGGATCGCCCACACGCTGCTGGTAGAAAAACTGCATGACGTCGACTTCCTGAAAACCTATACCGTGGGCTTCGATAAGTTCGAAGATTATCTGCTCGGCAAAGAAGACGGCGTCGTGAAAGATGCCGACTGGGCGGCGGATATCAGCGGCGTCGACGCCGGGGTTATCAGGCAACTGGCGCGCGATATGGCGAAACATCGCACCATGATCATGGGGGGCTGGGGTATTCAGCGTCAGCACCACGGCGAACAGGCGCACTGGATGATGGTGACGCTGGCGTCAATGCTGGGGCAGATTGGCCTGCCGGGCGGCGGTTTCGGCTTTAGTTATCACTACTCATCCGGCGGCAGCCCGACCGCGCGCGGCGGTATTCTGGCGGGGATCTCGGCCGGTAGCCCAACCTCCCCGGCGGCGAAGGACATTACGCCGTTCCCGGTTGCGCGCATCGCGGATGCGCTGGCGAACCCTGGCAAGACTATCGACTTTAACGGCGCGAAAGTCACCTATCCGGATATTAAAATGGTCTACGTGGCGGGAGGGAACACCTTCCACCAGCATCAGGATACCAACAATCTGATTAAGGCCTGGCAAAAACCGGAAACCGTTGTGGTTAACGAACCGTACTGGACGGCGACCGCGAAATACGCCGACATCGTGCTGCCGGTTACCACCACCTATGAACGTAACGATATGGATATGGGCGGCGACTATTCGCAGCTCTATGTCTTCCCGCTGCGTCAGTGCGTACCGCCGCAGCATGAGGCGAAAAATGACTTTGACGTCTTCGCCGGTATTTCCCAGATCCTCGGATTCCATGACGCCTTTACCGAGGGTAAAGACGAAATGCTGTGGCTGAAAGGCATGTACGACGAGATGAAAGCCCAGGCGCGTAACGCCCGCGTGGCGCTGCCGCCGTTTGATATGTTCTGGGCATCCAACAACTACATCCGTTTCCCGATTCCGGAAGAGAACAAACAGTGGGTACGCTTCGCTGATTTCCGTGAAAACCCGCTGCTCAACCCGCTGGGAACACCGTCCGGTAAAATTGAGATCTACTCCGACACCATTGCCAGAATGGGCTACGAGGACTGTAAAGCGATCCCGACCTGGATGCCGCCGCATGAGTGGTATCGCGGAGCGGAAGCCGAAAAATATCCGCTGTCGCTCAATACCGGTCACCCGATCAACCGTCTGCACTCACAGCTCGACAATACGCCGCTGCGTGAGAAGTACGCGGTAGCCGATCGCGAAGCGATCTGGATCCATCCGAAGGATGCGACCGCGCGCGGCATCAGCGATGGCGATCTGGTTCGCGCCTTCAACGATCGCGGGCAGATCCTGGTCGGCGCGGTAGTGACTGATAACGTCCGTGAAGGCGTTGTGCGGATCAGCGAAGGGGCGTGGTTTGACCCGGCCGATCCGGCACAGCCAGGGTCGCTGTGTAAGAACGGCAACGTTAACTGTCTGACTTTTGACATAGGATCATCCAGCCTGGCGCAGGGTAACTGCGGACAAATGTCGCAGTTGCAGATCGAGAAATATGTTGGACAGGTGCTGAAAAATACCGCGCACGATGTTCCGTCAGGCGCGTAACGATAATGCCGGGGCTTCCCCGGCAATCTGAGTCGTCAGTGGTGTGATGCGAAGCGCGTCGGTTTGCTTTGCGTCACATCGCTCCAGGCTGTCTGTTTCCCCTCATACGCAAGAAATTTCTTATTATGTGATCGTCGACGCAAAATGTCGCAGTTTGCGTATTTGTCGATATAAAAGAAAGCAAACTGCGCAACTTCACAAAATTACCCTCCAGAAAATCGCAAAATCTCAGTGTTAATGATTTGTATTAAACGATAATTATTTGTATGCTTATATTTAATTATTGATAAATAAAATGTTTATTTGCGAACAAATAAGCCGGGAAAATGTGACTTACCCCAATATTTAACCCATCTTATGTTTTGAATATAATTATATTTGATAAATTGCGCATTAAATTTAATAGAAAATTCGCACATTAATTGCGCGATAATTGATTGAAATATCGTCATTCGTTACGTTTTGAAATAACCATAAAATACCCTATGTTATTGCCATAAATTATTGTTATCCCCCCCTGTTTTTTTGACTAAAATCAGACTAAAGTGACTTAATATTTATTTAATTCATTGATTTTAAAGTAATTAATAATTTATCCCTGTCCTTTTAAAATAGAGGGTCAGGCAATTTGTGAGTGGTCGCACATATCCTTCTTCTCGTAGTTTGTTACACTTCACGCCGTCAATAAAGTTATTAGCGCGGGTCGATATGAATACGTTTGCTCTGCCAAAAACACAGCAGTTAGTGGTCTTTCAGGAAGTCATCCGAAGTGGTTCTATCGGTTCTGCTGCGAAAGAATTAGGCTTAACGCAACCGGCGGTGAGTAAAATTATTAATGATATAGAGGCTTATTTCGGCGTTGAGCTGGTGGTGCGGAAAAATACCGGCGTCACCTTAACCCAGGCCGGGCAGGTGCTGCTCTCATGGTCGGAATCCATCACCCGCGAGATGAAAAACATGGTGAATGAGATGAACAGCATGACCGACAGCGCGGTGGTCGACGTCTCATTCGGATTTCCATCGCTGATTGGCTTTACCTTTATGTCTGACATGATCCAGAAATTTAAAGAGGTGTACCCCAAAGCGCAGGTCTCCATGTATGAGGCGCAGCTCTCCTCATTTCTGCCGGCGATTCGCGACGGGCGTCTGGACTTCGCCATTGGTACGCTCAGCGCGGAAATGAAATTGCAGGATCTGCACGTGGAGCCGCTTTTCGAGTCGGAGTTTGTGCTGGTGGCGAATAAATCCCGAACATGCACCGGCACCACCACGCTGGAATCGCTACAGAACGAACAGTGGGTGTTGCCGCAAACCAATATGGGCTACTACAGCGAACTCCTTACCACCCTGCAAAGAAATGGCATCAGCATTGAAAACATCGTTAAAACCGACTCCGTCGTCACGATTTATAATCTTGTTCTCAATGCTGATTTTCTGACCGTTATTCCCTGTGACATGACCGCGCCCTTCGGTTCTAATCAGTTTATTACTCTGCCCGTCGAAGAATCGCTGCCGGTTGCGCATTATGCCGCGATATGGTCAAAAAATTATCGGATTAAAAAAGCCGCATCGGTTCTGGTGGAATTAGCCAAAGAGTATTCATCTTATAAGGGATACAGACGCAAGCAATTAATTGAAATCGACTAGCTAAGTAAATTTTAGTTAAGCCCAATTGAACGCCATCGTGCTGAATATCAGCCGTTGGTCACGACCATTTATTACTTAAAATTAAGTAAGAGGTTACAATGCACATTACTTACGATCTTCCGGTTGCTATTGACGATATCCTCGAAGCAAAAAAACGCCTGGCGGGTAAAATATATAAAACGGGTATGCCGCGTTCCAATTATTTTAGTGAACGTTGCAAGGGCGAAATTTTCCTTAAGTTCGAAAATATGCAGCGCACCGGTTCATTTAAAATCCGTGGCGCTTTTAACAAATTAAGTTCACTCACTGACGCGGAAAAACGCAAGGGCGTGGTCGCCTGTTCTGCGGGCAACCACGCGCAGGGGGTATCGCTCTCCTGCGCCATGCTCGGCATTGACGGCAAAGTGGTGATGCCAAAAGGCGCGCCGAAGTCGAAAGTCGCCGCGACCTGCGACTACTCGGCTGAAGTTGTTCTTCATGGCGATAACTTCAACGATACCATTGCCAAAGTCAGCGAAATTGTGGAAACCGAAGGGCGTATTTTTATTCCGCCGTATGACGATCCGAAAGTCATTGCCGGTCAGGGCACCATCGGTCTGGAAATTATGGAAGATCTCTATGACGTCGATAACGTGATTGTGCCAATCGGCGGCGGCGGTTTAATTGCCGGGATTGCTATCGCCATTAAATCCATTAACCCGACGATTAACGTTATTGGCGTGCAGGCGGAAAACGTCCACGGCATGGCTGCTTCTTATCAGGCCGGAGAAATAACCACCCACCGAACGACCGGCACCCTGGCGGATGGTTGCGATGTTTCCCGCCCGGGTAATTTAACTTACGAAATCGTGCGCGAATTAGTCGACGACATTGTGCTGGTAAGCGAAGACGAAATACGCAACAGCATGATCGCCTTAATTCAGCGTAATAAGGTGATAACCGAAGGTGCAGGCGCCCTAGCCTGCGCTGCATTATTAAGCGGGAAATTAGACAACTATATACAGAACAGAAAAACGGTAAGCATTATTTCTGGCGGCAATATCGATCTTTCCCGTGTATCGCAAATTACCGGTTTAGCGGACGCTTAATACCGACTTTTTATCTTTTCGTTGAGGACAGGATATGAGTACTACTGATAGCATGGTCTCCAGCCAGACAAAACAGTCGTCCTGGCGTAAATCGGACACCACCTGGACGCTGGGCTTATTTGGCACCGCCATCGGCGCCGGGGTGCTGTTCTTCCCTATCCGCGCAGGCTTCGGCGGCTTAATCCCCATTCTTATAATGCTGGTGCTGGCCTACCCCATCGCCTTTTATTGCCACCGCGCGCTGGCGCGTCTGTGCCTGTCCGGGTCGAACCCGTCCGGCAACATCACCGAAACGGTAGAGGAGCACTTTGGTAAGACCGGCGGCGTGGTCATTACCTTCCTCTATTTCTTCGCCATCTGCCCGCTGCTGTGGATCTATGGCGTCACCATAACCAACACCTTCATGACCTTCTGGGAAAACCAGTTGCAGCTACCGGCGCTGAACCGTGGCTTTGTCGCCCTGTTCCTGCTGCTGCTGATGGCGTTCGTCATCTGGTTTGGTAAGGATCTGATGGTCAAGGTCATGAGCTACCTGGTATGGCCGTTTATCGCCAGCCTGGTGCTGATATCGCTGTCGCTGATCCCGTACTGGAACTCTGCGGTCATCGATCAGGTGAATCTCAGCGCTATCTCGCTGACCGGACACGATGGCATTCTGGTTACCGTCTGGCTCGGTATTTCGATCATGGTATTCTCCTTCAACTTCTCGCCGATTGTCTCCTCGTTCGTGGTGTCCAAGCGTGAAGAGTACGAGAAAGGCTTTGGTCGCAACTTTACCGAGCAGAAATGTTCGCAGATCATCTCCCGCGCCAGCATGCTGATGGTCGCGGTGGTGATGTTCTTCGCCTTCAGCTGCCTGTTTACCCTCTCTCCGCAAAATATGGCGGATGCAAAAGCGCAGAACATTCCGGTGCTCTCTTATCTGGCGAACCACTTTGCCTCGATGTCCGGCACGAAGTCGACTTTCGCCATTACCCTTGAGTACGGCGCATCGATTATCGCGCTGGTCGCCATCTTCAAGTCATTCTTCGGCCACTATCTGGGCACGCTGGAAGGGCTGAACGGTCTGATCCTCAAGTTTGGTTATAAAGGCGATAAAACCAAAATCTCGCTGGGCAAGCTCAATACCATCAGCATGATCTTCATCATGGGCTCCACCTGGGTCGTGGCTTACGCCAACCCGAACATCCTGGACCTGATTGAAGCGATGGGCGCGCCGATTATCGCCTCGCTGCTCTGCCTGCTGCCGATGTACGCCATCCGTAAAGCGCCTTCGCTGGCGAAATACCGTGGCCGTCTGGATAACGTGTTTGTCACCGTCATTGGTCTGCTGACCATTCTGAACATCGTGTACAAACTGTTTTAATCCTGAGCCTCAGGATGAGCGGAGTAGTGAAATGAAAGAGTTTCCGGTAGTTCTGGTGATCAACTGCGGTTCGTCCTCAGTGAAGTTTTCAGTGCTCGACGCCAATGACTGTGAAGTGTTAATGGCGGGTATTGCCGACGGCATTAATTCTGAAGACGCCTTCCTCGCGGTCAATGGCGGTGAGCCGGTTAAGCTGGCCCACCACAGCTACGAAGGGGCGTTAAAGGCGATCGCCTTTGAACTGGAAAAACGTAATTTAAACGACAGCGTGGCCTTAATTGGCCACCGCATCGCCCACGGCGGCAATATTTTCACCGAATCGGCGGTAATTACCGATGAGGTCATCGACAATATCCGCCGGGTGTCGCCGCTGGCGCCGTTACATAATTACGCCAACCTGAGCGGTATTGAATCCGCGCAGCAACTGTTCCCTGGCGTAACCCAGGTTGCCGTTTTTGATACCAGCTTTCATCAGACAATGGCGCCAGAGGCCTATCTGTACGGCCTGCCGTGGGCCTGGTTTGAAAAACTGGGCGTGCGGCGCTATGGCTTCCACGGTACATCACACCGCTATGTTTCCCGACGCGCGCACGCGCTGCTTGAGCTTGCCGACGACGATTCCGGTCTGGTCGTCGCGCATCTCGGCAACGGCGCTTCCGTCTGCGCCGTTCGCAACGGGAAAAGCGTGGACACCTCAATGGGAATGACGCCGCTGGAGGGGCTGATGATGGGCACCCGCAGCGGCGACGTCGACTTCGGCGCGATGGCGTGGATCGCCAGCGAAACCCACCAGAGCCTGAGCGATCTGGAGCGGGTGGTGAATAAGGAGTCCGGTCTGCTGGGGATCTCCGGTTTGTCGTCTGACTTAAGGGTGCTGGAAAAGGCATGGCATCAGGGGCATGAGCGCGCGCAGCTGGCGATTAAAACCTTCGTTCACCGCATCGCCCGGCACATAGCCGGACATGCGGCGTCGTTACACCGCCTGGACGGCATTATTTTCACCGGCGGCATTGGCGAGAACTCGGTGTTAGTGCGTCAGCTGGTGACTGAGCGTCTGGCCGTGCTGGGGGTGAATATCGACGTCGACAAAAACAGCCTGCCGAATAGTCACGGCGAACGCATTATTTCCGCCAGCGACGCCAGGGTCCGGTGCGCCGTTATTCCAACCAACGAAGAGAAAATGATAGCGCTTGATGCGATTCAATTAGGCCGTATTCACGCGCCGGTGGAATTCGCTTAATTCATTGCTGTTCTGTAGAGAGAAGATTTTCATGAAGGTAAATATCGATACCAGCGATATGCTGTACGCCGACGCCTGGCAGGGCTTTAAAGGAACGGACTGGAAAGAAGAAATTAATGTCCGTGATTTTATTCAGCACAACTATACGCCCTATGAGGGAGACGAATCGTTCCTCGCGGAGGCGACCCCGGCCACCAGCGCATTATGGGAAAAAGTGATGGCGGGCATTCGTACCGAAAACGCCACCCACGCGCCGGTCGATTTCGACACCAATATCGCCACCACCATTACCGCGCACGACGCGGGATATATTGAGCAGTCGCTGGAGAAGATCGTCGGTCTGCAAACGGATAAACCGCTCAAGCGCGCCCTGCATCCGTTTGGCGGCATCAACATGATCAAAAGCTCGTTTGAGGCTTACGGTCGCGAAATGGATCCGAACTTCGAATATCTGTTCACCGATCTGCGCAAAACCCACAATCAGGGCGTTTTTGACGTCTATTCTCCGGACATGCTGCGCTGTCGTAAATCCGGCGTACTGACCGGCCTGCCGGACGGCTATGGCCGCGGGCGTATTATCGGCGACTATCGTCGCGTGGCGCTGTACGGCATCCGCTATCTGGTCCGCGAGCGTGAACTGCAGTTCGCCGATCTCCAGTCAAACCTGGAGTGGGGGCAGAACCTGGAGGCCACCATTCGTCTGCGCGAGGAGCTGGCGGAGCACCGCCGCGCGCTGTTGCAAATGCAGGAGATGGCGGCGAAGTACGGTTTTGATATCTCGCGTCCGGCGCGTAACGCTCAGGAAGCGGTGCAGTGGCTCTACTTCGCCTACCTGGCGGCGGTAAAATCACAGAACGGCGGCGCGATGTCGCTGGGTCGTACCGCGACCTTCCTCGACGTTTACATTGAACGCGACTTTAACGCGGGGATCCTGACCGAGCAGCAGGCGCAGGAGCTGATCGACCACTTCATCATGAAGATCCGCATGGTTCGCTTCCTGCGCACCCCAGAGTTCGACACTCTCTTCTCCGGCGATCCGATCTGGGCGACCGAAGTGATCGGCGGAATGGGACTGGATGGCCGCACGCTGGTGACGAAGAATTCTTTCCGTTACCTGCATACCCTGCACACCATGGGACCGGCGCCGGAGCCGAACCTGACCGTGCTGTGGTCTGAAGCGCTGCCGGTGGCCTTCAAAAAGTATGCCGCGCAGGTGTCCATTACCACCTCGTCGCTGCAATATGAAAACGACGACCTCATGCGCAGCGACTTTAACAGCGACGACTATGCCATCGCCTGCTGCGTCAGTCCGATGGTGATCGGCAAACAGATGCAGTTTTTTGGCGCCCGCGCCAACCTGGCGAAAACCCTGCTGTATGCGATCAACGGCGGCGTGGATGAGAAGCTGAAGATCCAGGTCGGACCGAAAACCGCGCCGTTAATGGATGACGTGCTGGATTACGATACCGTAATGGAGAGCCTCGACCACTTTATGGACTGGCTGGCGGTGCAGTACATCAGCGCGCTGAATATCATTCACTACATGCACGACAAGTACAGCTATGAAGCCTCGCTGATGGCGCTGCACGATCGCGACGTCTATCGCACTATGGCCTGCGGTATCGCCGGGCTGTCGGTGGCGGCGGATTCGCTTTCCGCGATTAAATACGCGAAGGTGAAGCCGGTGCGCGACCATAACGGGCTGGCGGTCGATTTCGTTATCGAAGGCGACTATCCGCAGTACGGCAACAACGACGAGCGCGTGGACAGCATCGCCTGCGACCTGGTTGAACGCTTTATGAAGAAAATTAAGGTGTTGCCAACCTACCGCAATGCGGTGCCGACCCAGTCCATTCTGACCATCACCTCCAACGTGGTCTACGGGCAAAAAACCGGCAATACGCCGGACGGTCGCCGCGCCGGAACGCCGTTCGCGCCGGGGGCAAATCCGATGCATGGGCGCGACCGCAAGGGGGCCGTCGCCTCGCTGACCTCGGTGGCGAAGCTGCCGTTCACCTATGCCAAAGACGGTATTTCGTACACCTTCTCAATTGTCCCCGCGGCGCTGGGCAAAGACGAGCCGGTACGGAAAACCAACCTCGTCGGGCTGCTTGACGGCTACTTCCACCACGAGGCGCATGTGGAAGGCGGGCAGCATCTGAACGTTAACGTAATGAACCGGGAGATGTTGCTGGATGCCATCGAACATCCGGAAAACTACCCGAACCTGACGATCCGCGTCTCCGGCTACGCCGTGCGCTTCAACGCGCTGACCCGTGAGCAGCAGCAGGACGTCATTTCGCGTACTTTCACCCAGGCGATGTAACGTTATCGGGGCGGTCAGCGGATCGCCCCGAATCACAATGCGTGTGTAAACCTGGTCTTCACTGAACGGCATTCCGAGGGGGCAGATATGATTAGCGCATTCGATATTTTTAAGATTGGCATTGGCCCTTCCAGCTCCCATACCGTAGGGCCGATGAATGCAGGCAAATGTTTTATCGATCAACTGGTCAGCAGCGGCAACCTGTCACGCGCAACAAGGATCACGGTGGAGCTGTACGGCTCGCTGTCGCTGACCGGAAAGGGCCATGCCACCGATACCGCCATTATCATGGGGCTGGCGGGGAACAGTCCGCAGAGCGTCAATATTGACGCCATTCCGGCGTTTATTGAGGACGTCGCCCGCACCGGTCGTCTGTCGGTCGCCGAAGGTCGCCATGTGGTGGATTTTCCGCTTGCTGAGAGCATAATTTTTCACGCTGAGGCGCTGCCTCGTCATGAAAACGGCATGAGAATTAACGCCTGGGAAAACCAACAGCCGTTATTAAGCCAAACGTACTATTCCATCGGCGGCGGCTTTATTGTCGAAGAGTCGCGTTTTGGACTGGCGCATGAAGTGGAAACGCCGGTTCCTTACGACTTTCACTCCGCCAGCGAACTGCTGAAGCTGTGCGAACGCAACGGGCTGTCGGTTTCCGGGCTGATGATGCAAAACGAACTGGCGCTGCGCAGTAAAGCGGAAATCGACAGCGGTTTTGCGCGTATCTATGAGGTAATGAGCGCGGGCATTGAGCGCGGGATGAATACCGAAGGCGTCTTGCCCGGTCCGCTTAACGTTCCGCGACGGGCGGTAGCGCTGCGGCGTTTACTGGTTTCCAGCGATAAGCTTTCCAGCGATCCGATGAACGTTATCGACTGGATCAACATGTTTGCGCTGGCGGTCAGCGAAGAGAACGCCGCGGGCGGACGGGTGGTGACCGCGCCGACCAACGGAGCGTGCGGCATTATTCCGGCGGTGCTGGCCTATTACGATAAGTTCCGCCGCCCGGTGAACGCCAACTCTATTGCCCGCTACCTGCTGGCGGCGGGGGCGATTGGCGCGCTGTATAAGATGAATGCCTCGATCTCCGGCGCAGAAGTCGGCTGTCAGGGAGAGGTCGGCGTCGCCGCCTCGATGGCAGCGGCAGGGCTGACGGAGCTGCTCGGCGGCAGTCCGGCGCAGGTGTGCATCGCGGCGGAAATCGCTATGGAGCACAACCTCGGGTTAACCTGCGATCCGGTCGCCGGACAGGTGCAAATTCCCTGCATCGAGCGCAACGCCATTAACGCGGTAAAAGCGGTTAACGCCGCGCGTATGGCCTTACGGCGCACCTCGCAGCCGCGGGTGTCGCTCGATAAAGTCATCGAGACGATGTACGAAACGGGTAAAGACATGAACGATAAATATCGTGAGACGTCGCGCGGCGGGCTGGCGATTAAGGTCGTATGCAGTTAGCGGACGCGCTACCGCTCTTCTGAGCGGTGTTCGCCACCCCAGCGGCATCAATAAAAAAAGCACACTTCGGTGTGCTTTTTTGTTGTGATCGGCCTCAAATTAAGAATATTTAATCATAAAAAACATTTTTAAGAGAAAATTTTTCTTAACCATGCGCAATTATAATGGTTTGTTTGTGAAGTTTTTCTCTGCCTCCGGCGCTATGATTTTTCCATTCTACTAACTCGCCTGCAAAGCCTCATACCGCGTATCGCCCTGATGCGGCATGAAAAAAATATAAAAACTTACCCTACATATTTAGCGAGAATTTTATGGAAACGGCAACGAACAGTAGTGCGATCCTCGACGCTTCCACTCCGGCGCGTCGTGCGGGAATGAGCGAAAGCGAATGGCGCGAAGCCATCAAATTCGACAGTACCGACACCGGCTGGGTGATTATGAGTATCGGGATGGCGATTGGCGCAGGGATCGTTTTTCTTCCGGTGCAGGTCGGTCTGATGGGGCTATGGGTGTTTTTGCTCTCATCGATCATTGGCTACCCGGCAATGTATCTTTTTCAGCGCTTATTTATTAACACCCTTGCGGAATCCCCGGAATGTAAAGACTACCCGAGCGTCATCAGCGGCTACCTCGGGAAAAACTGGGGTATCCTGTTAGGCGCGCTCTATTTTGTCATGCTGGTGATCTGGATGTTCGTTTACTCCACGGCGATCACTAACGACAGCGCCTCGTATCTGCACACCTTCGGCGTCACCGAAGGACTGCTCTCCGACAGCCCGTTCTATGGCCTGGTGCTGATCTGCATTCTGGTGGCTATCTCCTCGCGCGGTGAGAAATTGCTGTTCAAAATCTCCACCGGCATGGTGCTGACCAAACTGCTGGTGGTGGCGGCGCTGGGAGTGTCGATGGTGGGCATGTGGCGTCTGTATAACATTGGCGCGCTTCCGCCGCTGGCGCTGCTGGTGAAAAACGCCATCATCACGCTGCCGTTTACTCTGACCTCGATCCTGTTCATTCAGACCCTGAGCCCGATGGTGATCTCCTATCGCTCCCGCGAGAAGTCCGTTGAGGTGGCGCGCCATAAGGCGCTGCGCGCGATGAACATCGCCTTCGGCATCCTGTTTGTCACCGTTTTCTTCTATGCCGTCTCTTTTACCCTCGCGATGGGGCATGACGAAGCGGTGAAAGCCTACGAACAGAACATTTCCGCGCTGGCGATTGCGGCGCAGTTTATTAACGGCGTGGGCGCGGGCTGGGTGAAAGGGGTCAGCGTGATCCTCAATATTTTCGCGGTAATGACCGCCTTCTTTGGCGTTTACCTCGGCTTTCGTGAAGCGACGCAGGGTATTGTCATGAACCTGCTGCGCCGCAGGCTGCCAGCGGAAAAGATCAACGAAACCCTGGTACAGCGCGGCATCATGCTGTTCGCGATTTTGCTGGCCTGGAGCGCCATCGTGCTGAACGCGCCGGTACTGAGCTTTACCTCTATCTGTAGCCCAATCTTCGGCATGGTGGGATGTCTGATCCCGGCCTGGCTGGTCTACAAAGTTCCCGCACTGCACAAATACAAAGGGGCGTCGTTGTATCTGATTATCGTCACCGGTTTGCTGCTGTGCGTATCCCCATTCCTGGCATTCTCCTGATCTACCCTTAAGGTTGTTGTTATGTTTGAGACTACAGAAAATCCGTTGTGGCAGCGTTTTATCCTCGCAGTGCAGGAGGAGGTGAAGCCAGCGCTGGGCTGTACGGAACCCATCTCTCTGGCGCTGGCGGCAGCGGTGGCCGCCGCTGAGCTGAACGGCGCGGTAGAGCGTATTGACGCCTGGGTCTCGCCAAACCTGATGAAAAACGGTCTGGGCGTGACGGTACCCGGCACCGGCATGGTGGGGCTGCCTATCGCCGCGGCGCTCGGCGCGCTGGGCGGCAACGGCGACGCCGGACTGGAGGTGCTGAAAGACGCTTCCGCCCAGGCCATCAGCGACGCGAAAGCGATGCTGAAAGCCGGGAAGGTGTCGGTGATGTTGCAGCAGCCGTGCGATGAGATCCTCTTTTCCCGGGCGAAGGTCTATAGCCGCGACGGCTGGGCCTGCGTGACGATTGTCGGCGGGCATACCAACATCGTGCGCATTGAAACCCATACCGGCGTGAAGTATGTGAAGGAAGCGCGCGCAGACGGCGAAGCGCAGGCGTCGCCGCTGGATGTGCTGACGGAAACCTCTCTGCAAGAGATTCTGACGTTTGTTAACGCCGTACCGTTTGACGACATCCGCTTCATTCTCGATGCCGCCCGGCTCAACGGCGCGCTGTCGCGGGAAGGGCTGCGGGGAAACTGGGGGCTGCATATCGGCGCGACGCTGGAAAAACAGTGCACGCGCGGGCTGCTGGCTAACGATCTCTCCACGGCGATCCTGATCCGCACCAGCGCGGCGTCCGACGCCCGCATGGGCGGGGCGACGCTGCCTGCCATGAGTAACTCCGGTTCCGGCAACCAGGGCATTACCGCCACGGTGCCGGTGATGGTGGTGGCGGAGCATTTTGGCGCAGATGAAGAGAAGCTGGCGCGCGCGCTGATGCTCTCCCATCTGAGCGCTATCTATATCCACCATCAGCTTCCGCGGTTGTCGGCGCTGTGCGCGGCGACCACCGCGGCGATGGGGGCTGCGGCGGGAATGGCGTGGCTGGTGGACGGGCGTTACAGCACCATCTCAATGGCGATCGGCAGTATGATCGGCGACGTCAGCGGCATGATTTGCGACGGCGCGTCAAACAGCTGCGCGATGAAAGTTTCAACCAGCGCATCGGCGGCGTGGAAAGCGGTGCTTATGGCGCTGGATGACACGGCGGTCACCGGTAACGAAGGAATTGTGGCGCACGATGTGGAACAGTCTATTGCTAACCTGTGCTCGCTGGCCAGTCATGCGATGCAGCAAACGGACAGGCAGATCATTGAGATTATGGCCCGTAAAGCGCACTAAGTAAGCGGAATAAAACACAGGCCGGATAAGGCGCGTAGCGCCGCTATCCGGCAATACGTTGCGGCGGTTTGCGCCTGGTCAGGCGGTCGCCTCTTCCTCGGCCAGCCGTACTTCGGCATCGGCGATAATCGCTTCCAGCTCGCTCAGCATCTCCTCGTAGCCAAAGGAACGGGAAACAACGTTGGTCTCTGGTACCACGCAGGGCTTCGCGGACGCCTGTTTTTTGTTTTTCTTGCTCATATGCAACTCCATTTACCGGCTACACCGGCAAATCTATCAGCAAAGCGCGCAGCGGCGAATCGGCGACGAGCGTTATGTTAGCTTCATCACGAATAAACGCGCCGTCGCCGCAGGACAGCGCCTCACGCGCTTCGTTGTGGGTCACCGCGTGAAACGTACCGTGAATGGATTGCAGGTAGGCGCGGGGGCCGTTCAGCTGAAAGCTCAGGGATTCCCCCAGCGCCAGCGCAATATGATGCACCCAGACCTGCTGGCGTAATTGCAGGCTGCCGTTTTCGCCGTCCGGCGAGGCGATAAGCTGTTGCTGCGCGTTCGCCTGCGCCATCTTCTGGACCAGCGTGTTTTCGCGCTCCGGGCAGGCGTCAAGCCACAGCTGCATCCGCGTCAGCGGTTTGTCCTTGCTGACGTTATGTTCGCTGTAGCTAATCCCTGGCTGGGTGGCAAGCAGCAGCGCTTCGCCCGCTTTTGCCTGGACATGGTTGCCCTCGCTGTCGCGGTATTCAGCAACGCCGTCCAGGATCAGGTTTAAAATATCCACTTTAGGGTAGGTGCGCGGCTGGAAGGCGGCGCCCGGCGCAAGCACTTCCTGATTGAGTACGCGCAGCGAAGCATAGCCCAACAGCTTGGGGTCGAAGTAGTGTCCAAAGGAGAAGGTGTAACGAGCCTGCAACCATCCATAGTCTGCCTGTCCGCACTGTTTGGCTGTTCGGGTAGTAATCATAATTCTTGACCTCTCTTTACTTCCTTTTATGTTAAGGGGCTGGACGCTGCATTGTTAGCCAGATATTCTGCCCGGTATGTTCAAATTTCCTGAATGAGAACGATATGGCCAAAGAGAGGGCATTAACGCTGGAGGCGTTACGCGTGATGGACGCTATCGACCGTCGCGGCAGCTTTGCGGCGGCGGCGGACGAGCTGGGGCGCGTACCATCCGCGCTCAGTTACACCATGCAGAAGCTGGAAGAGGAGCTGGATGTGGTTTTGTTTGACCGCTCCGGGCACCGAACGAAGTTCACCAACGTCGGCCGTATGCTGCTGGAAAGAGGGCGCGTTCTGCTGGAGGCGGCGGACAAGCTGACCACCGATGCCGAAGCGCTGGCCCGCGGCTGGGAAACGCATCTGACCATCGTGACGGAAGCGCTGGTGCCGACGCCCGCCTTTTTCCCGCTTATCGACAAGCTGGCCGCCAAAGCCAGTACGCAGCTTTCCGTTGTCACCGAAGTGCTGGCCGGTGCCTGGGAGCGACTGGAGCAGGGGAAAGCCGACATTGTTATCGCGCCGGATATGCACTTCCGCTCATCGTCCGAAATTAACTCGCGCAAACTGTACACTCTGATGAACGTCTACGTGGCGGCGCCGGATCACCCGATCCATCAGGAACCGGAGCCGCTGTCTGAAGTGACGCGGGTAAAATACCGCGGCGTGGCGGTGGCGGATACCGCCCGCGAGCGCCCGGTGTTAACGGTACAACTGCTGGATAAACAACCGCGTCTGACCGTCAGCACCATTGAGGATAAGCGCCAGGCGCTGCTGGCGGGGTTAGGGGTGGCGACAATGCCGTATCCGCTGGTGGAGCAGGATATTGCCGAAGGGCGTTTGCGGGTGGTCAGCCCGGAATCCACCAGCGAGATTGATATTATTATGGCCTGGCGGCGTGACAGTATGGGCGAAGCGAAAGCCTGGTGCCTGCGTGAAATTCCGAAGCTCTTTCACGGAAAATAATTTTTGCTGCTGCAATAAAAGTCGGGGCAATATGCTTGCCCCGAACCCACTTAATTTATTTCGCCCTGTTTGGGGTCAGCGCCGAAGCGGTTGCTGCCGGCGGTGCCGTGCTGACACAGGAACACAATAATAACTATGGTCCCGATAATCGGAATCAGACTCAGCAATAACCACCAGCCGGAACGCTCGGTATCATGCAGACGACGAACCGCTACGGCAATGCTGGGTAGCAGGACGGCCAGGCTGTAAAGCATCGAAATATAGGGAGCGTCCATACCGACCACCGACTGAATGACATTTATAATCGCGCTGACAATCATGTTGATCAGCACAAACATCCAGTACTCTTTTCTGCGTGCGCGCCCTGTAAATACAGAATATTGTCTTAATACATCTAAATACCAGTTCATTAAACATCCTTATTAAAAAAACAACCTCCACGGCAATATATCATGACATTATCCTTAAATCATTTTCAGCGGTATTATTTAAGATAATTTCATATAATCATTATCAGAGTTAATTATTATCAGCGATCGTAAGCGGAAATAATTATTAGCCCGTAACTTATTAACTCAGCAGGGTATTTTAGCGTTATAAAAAAAGGCAGAGTTTTCTCTGCCTTTAAGTATTTTACGAGAGTGTTTTCGGATCCGGGCCGAAGCGGTTACTTCCCGACGTGCCGTCCTGGCAGTTAAAGATAAGAATGACCAGCCAGCCGATAAAAGGAATCAACAGCAGTAACAGCCACCAGGCAGAACGATCCGTGTCGTGCAGTCGTCGGAACTGTACCGCCCACCACGGCAGAAAGATAAGAATGCCATAAATGGTCGTCAGAACGCCTTCTCCCCCGGCGCGCTGCCAGCCAAGCATTCTGTCCAGTACCCCCAGCACAAACGTCAGGATGATGTTGACCAGAATAAACATCCAGTACTCTTTACGACGGGCGCGACCGCGAAACCCGACATAATTCTTTAAAACTTTTAAATACCAATCCATTTTTTGCCTCAACCTTGGGTCAATCACTTGTTTTTAAAGCAATCAGGGTAAGAATAGCTGTGAATGGTTATGTGGTAAATATTTGTATTTTGAATAATTGCGCCGCCATCCGGCGATGGCGGCAGAGCGTCAGGCGAAACGGGTGTCGCGCCCGTGCGGTTCGTTAAGATCCTGCCACGGACCGATGGAAATGATGCCCGTCGGGTTAATGGTCTTATGGCTGCGGAAATAGTGGTGACGAATATGATCAAAATTCACCGTCTCCGCGATCCCCGGCATCTGATAAATGTCACGCAGGAAGCCGTAAAGATTGAGATAGTCGCTGATGCGGCGCTTATCACATTTGAAATGGGTGACGTATACCGGATCAAAGCGGATCAGAGTGGTCCACAGCCGAATGTCGGCTTCGGTGAGGCGATCGCCCGTCAGATAACGGTGTTGACCGAGTATCTGCTCCAGCCGGGCAAGATGGGTAAACACATTCTCTACGGCCTCGTCATAGGCCTGCTGGCTGGTGGCGAAACCGGCTTTATAAACGCCGTTGTTCACGTTGTCGTAAATCCAGCCGTTCAACTCGTCGATTCTGCCACGTAAATCAGCAGGGTAATAATCTCCGGCTTTTGCGCCCAGCGCATCAAACGCGGTGTTAAACATGCGGATGATCTCTGACATCAACCACCGGCATTTTGGAATAACCCTTTTGCATTACTGCGGGTTTCATCATCAGCGCTGGGAGGAGAGGAGAAATTAGTCTCAGTGCGTTCAGCTGGTACGGCAACAGCCAGACAGCAAACAGGACGGGGCGTAGCGCAGCGTATCCTGACCTGCCAGATAAGCAATGCACTGGCTGAGCATCAGCAGACTGGGTTGCCGTAACAGGCAGAACTGACCGGCAAATACCCCACCAGGGCCGAGAATGCCGCAACGCCATTAAGGCACGGTCGCCGCCTGTAGAAAGCGAGTCACCAGCATAACAACGGCGAAGGCGAACAAGATATTTAGTTGCCACCACATGAGCCCGGCGTCCCTCAGGGCCAGCCAGTAACCCGGCTGGGCCAGAAGGGCCATCAGCCACAGGCGGTTAAGGCGTAAGCGGCTCGCCAGAACCGTATTGATATTTACTGAGAGCTCAGATCAACTTTCCAGGGCAACAGATCGCGTACCCGATTTGCCGGCCAGTCCTGGATATGCTCAATGACGTAACGCAGCCATTTTTCTGGCTCCACATTGTTCAGACGGCATGTGCCGATCAGCGAGTACAACACCGCCGCATGTTCGCCACCGCTGTCAGAACCCGCGAACAGCCAGTTTTTCCGGCCTACGGCCACTCCCCTTAAGGCGTTCTCTGCGATGTTGTTGTCGATTTCCACCCAGCCATTACTGCAGTACACGTTCAGGCTATCCCACTGTTTCAGCAGGTATGCGAACGCTTTTGCCGTATCCGAGTGACGCGACAGTGTTTTCATCTGAGTCTGTATCCAGTCATACAGTGACTGCATCAGTGACGCAGCTCTGGCTTTTCTTGCCGCCAGACGCTGTTCTGCTGAACATCCCCGGACTTCTGCTTCGATGGCATACAGTTCACCGATACGCTGCAGGGCTTCCGTGGTGATATCGGTTGGCGCTCTTGCATGCACATCGTGGATTTTTCTCCGGGCATGGGCCATACACGCGGCTTCCGTTATTCTGCCGGATTCGTATAACGCCCGGTAGCCACCGTAAGCATCGGCCTGAAGCACTCCGCTGTAACCGGACAGGTGATTCTGTGGATGTATGCCTTTCCGGTCCGGGCTGTACGCGAACCAGACCGCCGGGGGCATCTGTGAACCGGCGTTACGGTCATCACGGACGTAGACCCACAGCCGGGCTGTCCGGGTTTTACCGCTGCCCGGCTCCTGGACCGGGACGGGGATATCATCAGCATGGACTTTACCGGGCATCAGCACATACTGGCGCAGGACGTCATACAGCGGCTCCAGCAGTTCAGCAACAGCACCTGTCCAGCGCCCCAGTGTGGCACGGCTCAGCTCCACTCCCTGACGACGGTATATTTCTGACTGGCGGTATAACGGCAGATGGTCTGCATATTTCCCGGTGACAACATGGGCCAGAAGCCCCGCTCCGGCATAACTGCGTGCAATGGGTTTTGAAGGTACTGGTGCCTGCACGATATGGTCGCACCGGCAACAGGCCAGTTTCGGACGTTGTGTTTCGATAACCTTAAAGGCGCTGCTGATAAGCTCCAGTTGCTCTGACACATCACATCCCAGAGAACTGAGTTCACCACCACAGGCAGGACAGCATTCCTCTTCCGGCCGGATAACCCGGGTTTCACGGGGAAGTGAGGCCGGTAACGGTTTACGGGCTGAAGACTGGCGCAGGGCGGATGGCAGTGCCGGGTCATATTGCTCACCCAGCGTTTCAGCCATTTCTTCCTGAAGTGCGCTGATTCTCTCCTGTGCATCCTGTATCTGCCGTTCGGTTTTTGCGCGAAGTTTTTCTGAGCTTTTACCGAACTGCATACGTTGCAGTTTCGCAACCAGCGCCTTCAGCCGGTTGATTTCGGAAGCATAAGCCGCCACCCGCTGTGAGAGCAGGCGGTTGTATTCGGCCATCTGGCGGATGGTGTCCTGTTGCGTCTGCAACAGTGCCCGCAGGCGGGCGTTCTCATGAGCAAGTGAGGTGTCCATATCCTCACTTTACAACGGGTTATATGCGGATTCCAGCGCGTTCCGTTCGTTTCGGGTGCTTCCAGTTGATACCTTCAAGAAGCATGGATAACTGAGCCGGAGTAAGGTGCACCTTGCCGTCACGGGTGACTGGCCAGATGAAGCGGCCCCGCTCCAGGCGTTTGGTGAAGAGGCACAGTCCGTCACTGTCAGCCCACAACACTTTTATCTGGTCACCCCGGCGTCCGCGGAAGATGAACAGGTGTCCGGAGAACGGGTCATCCTTCAGGACGTTCTGAACTTTTGATGCCAGGCCGTTAAAGCCATTTCGCATATCGGTGATACCTGCAACCAGCCAGATACGCGAACCTGCAGGGAGAGATATCATCAGTGGCTGCTCCCTTTTATTTCGCGGATAAGTGTCTGTAATAACGCCGGCGTCAGTTTACCTTTAAGCCTGAGAGTTCCGGCCGGCAGAACCAGCTCACAACACAGACTGTCGGACGGTGTATTTATCTGCTCTGGTTCCTGTGCGGGGGCCGGGATTTTATTATCCGGCTCCGGCGTTAACGTCACGGGAAGCAGTGCCGGCATATTTTTTCCGGAAGGCAGCAGGCCACCTTTCCGGTATTGATGGCGCCAGTTGAAGAGCAGGTTATCGTTGATTCCGTTTTCCCGGGCGATCTGCGCCACACAGGCTCCGGGCTGCAGTGACTGCTCCACTAAGGCGATTTTAAACTCATAAGGGAAGTTGGGCCGCCGGGGACGTTTTTTTACCACGGGGGTTTCGGATATAACGGTGCTTTCAGGACGTACGACTGGTACCGTGGAAAATTGTCCGTAAAGGCAGGCATCAAGTTCCTGCTCCGACATGCCTGCGGGCAAAGGCCACGAAAGGCCAGCTCTCCGAAAGCGCACGAACATACTACAAACTGTTGATTTTGGTACACCCAGGCGACGTCCGGCCACAACCCGAGGTAAATGTTCTTCGAAGTGAAGGCGTAAAGCTTCAGTAATCCAGGTCCGGTATTCCATACGATAGTGTCCACTAAAAATGATGGACATTATTTTTGTGGAGCCGGAGGAAACAGACCAGACGGTTTAAATGAGACGCTTACGTTAAGGCTGTGCTGACGTAAAGTTTTCCTGCCATGTTGCAGTCGCTGACCAGCGCAAAAAGAGGGAATGCACAGCGCCCGGCCATGTTCAGGAAGGGCATATCTATCAGGAAAGCTGTGGCGATGTGGTCCCCCCATCGCCACAAACGCAGCCAGCCGGGTGACATCATGCTGCATGGCGGACAACGGTGATCGTCATCCGTCCATCAGGGTCTGTGCATTGTTGTCAAACATCACGGCACGAACCCAAATCCATCCACATAATACGCTGGCGTATTACCGTACCCGGTTAAACTGCATTGTGAGTGTATTTCCCGTTACCATTTCAGTGGCAATGCCCAACAATGACAGATGGATAGAAGAAATTTAATCAGTTAAAAAAGGCTGTCACCGCCTGGCGTTTTACTTTGCCCTGCGTGGTCTTTGCTACAGGGAGCCAGTAGGACATAAATAATATTCCTTCCATAATGCCTTTCATCCACACCTGTCACTTCAAAACATGTTTCAGGCCTGAGAGTACAGAGGGTTTCACCAGGTTCATTATCCACTATATTCGCACCATAAATGTTGCTTATACGGTAATATACCTGATATCCGGAGCCCTGACGATGAAATACACTGTTCTGCGTGGTGGTCAGGTATACCATTGTATTTTTATCTTCCGGAGTCCGGAGTATCGTGCCTGTTTTTAGCCATCCGTAAGGCCATTCTGACACCGTGGTTCTGACGTATCCCGATGCGTGTCGCAATATTTCAGGGGTGATTTTCCATTCACCGTTTCTTGCCACAGTATCCATCAACCAGCTATCCTGTGCCCGGGCGCTAGGGGCTTCAGATACCCGTTGTTGTAATTCCCACAGCATATATTCTTCTCTGGAACGGAATTGTCTTGCGGAACGCGAGCCATGACTCAGCATCTGTTCACCATCTATGAAAGTTGTATCTGAAAAAGATACTACAGGACTGTTTATATCTGTCCCTCTGTAATCAATGGTGCGCTTCAGCATTGTGGGTCCATTGACCCTGAGGACTGAATGCACAACAGTATTATTGTTCTGAGGGATTTCGGATAAAATACTTAAAGGATATTTTTCCCACTGTTGCCGGTAGTTTGGCAGGGAGACAATCATTGCCTGATTCACCATTTTTTCAGCTACCTGATATGTTATCTGCAGGTCACCTTCTGGTGTCAGGTAATATAAGCTCTCTGCTTTCGGTGTCGCAGGTAAGCTCTCATAGCGTTCAGATAATCCCTCAATGAACCATGAGTGGAAGGACGGAAATTTTTTCCCCGAATCCGTTGTGAAACTGATAGTCGTAATTGCATTTTCCATCAGGGAAAGTCCCTCTGGACTTTTTTGCATGGCACCATGACTTGTATGGATTATTTCTGACGTTTCTTTCTTTTGAATACGGGCGTGCTCCATAACGATTTCCGCCAGATTCAGGTTTCCATCTCCTAACTTTACATTCAGATGCTCTTTATAAATGGAATTAATAAAGCGATGTGTGTCACCTATCAGAATGGGCCTCAGTTCTTTCTCGATTATTTCACTGTCTTCTGTATCCATCACTTCTGTGAAAAAATTCCTGAACGTTATACGCAAACTTCCAATACCGGTCTGTTCACGGTGATAGAAAAGTTTGACAGATAATGTTCTGCGATCGATACGGACCATACCCTGATGGCACATCAGTTTTAAAGAAAATGTTTCATCTGATGAAATACTGAAACGACGAAATTCCTCAAGTATTAATGAGGGGGCATACTTGTCGGGATTGACAATAATACTGTCCTGTTGCTGCCACTGCCTTTCAGATAACCGCATCTCTCCGCCGGATTTTATTTTCAACGGAGCTGCATGTACTTTACTGCGTAGCAACACATTCTTTTCTCCTTCAAAAACCAGATACATCCGTGAATGGGGAGGGATATTCAGTTCCGAGATATTTACCGGAACCGGCGGCTTACCATCGGCTTTCCATGCTCCTTTTAGCGTGCCGGAGAGTAATTCACCTTCCAGTTTTTTCCTGGCGCCACTCAGATTCTCAAGGCACAATACCTGGTCTGCACTTCCGGCTCCCCGGGGCAGGAACGTCATTACATGGTCTGATGTCATCAGCGTTTCCAGCCGGTTTATCGTTGGCCTGTAACCACTCCGGAAAATCCCCACCCAGTTACCATCCTCCGGTAACAGCCGGAGTACGTCACTCAGCAAACGGGTATCCTGGGGCTGAATTGACACACGGGTTGTACCGGGTAACGTGTCTTCGATCCCGGATATTGTCAGCTGAAGGGAATACTGGATCGTAGCAACCGTCAATATCACGCTGTCTTTGTCTTTTTTCCCTTCAACCAGAACAGGACCGGCCTCAAGCAAATCAATTGTTTCCGGGTGGTCATTGTCACCGGCCAGTATGATTTGTACCGGTGATATCTGTGCTGTATCCGGCTCCATGAGAATATACCGGCTTCCGGGGGTTCCGGTTACAGTCGTGGTATAATGGCGGCTGCCGGTCAGCCGGAATTCCGAATAACGCTCCTGAAGCTGGTAAACGAGCTGATGAGTCAGGGGGGCATAGCTGGCGAATGTTTCTCCCCCCCGGAACCGGACTTCCGGTGCCAGACTCCAGCCCATATCATGCAGCCTGTCCAGTATGGCATCCGGTCTGTTGTTTTCTTCCGGATAAACAGCCTGCCAGCGTTGAACATCACATGATGAAACCGCCAGCTGAGTCCCCTTTTCCCGGGAAACAGCCTCCAGAGTTATGCCATCACGGGTATGCCCCCTGAAGTTTCCGGCAAAACGGTTCAGTTGTGTCTCATCCTCCAGCTGAACTTTTATATTGTTCCCGGCCCAGTAAATCAGACTCAGCTCAAAGGCATCAGGTTTTAATTCTGTCAGGGTTGTTTCTGGCAGAAGGATTTCGTGAGAGAGTGAGTGATTAGACAGCGTCAGTGTCAGCGGCGTTTTTAAATCGCGGGGGATAATATAGCGGTTATTCCCTCCACCAGAGATGACAGTACCGCCACCGGAGCTCGTATGGAAGGTATTGTCCTCATCGTTACCTGTTAGTCTGTCTTTACCGGCGGCTGTTCCTACCAGGGTGGTTATCCCCTTCTGGGTGATGGTCATTACCGGCACCTCACCGTCTGTTGTTTTCAGCATGACAGGCTGCGTTTGTTTTGATAAATCAAAGGTGAGCGGAAACTCTTCCGGCAGCCCACGGAAGGAGAGTATATTTTCTTGTGCCGCAGGATTTGCATCAATATCATAATTTCCCGCTCCGCCTACCTGAACAGTCAGTCCACCGCTGCCCCCTTTCAGTATGAATTTATAATCTTTTAACGATATAGCCTGTTCTGTACGTTCTGATGTAAGTTCATCAAGCACCCTCAGGGGAAGGACTGTGGTTTTACGCTCTCCTGCTATCACAGTACACTGGCTGTTAAGCACTTCCAGTGGAGGACGCCGGTCGCGGGAAGTACTGTCCGCTACAGCTTCCCGCCAGACCACTTTGTTGGACAGATACTCTATTTCCGTATTGGCCTTATACTGTTTACCGTAGCCAAGAATAATGGTGTCATACTCTCCGGCAGGGATTTCCGGCAGGGACCGGGGCCATTTACTGTTTGCGTAACCATGTGCCAGGGCGTAGTAGGGGCTGATGCTGTAGGCATAGCCCACCTTCTCACGAATCTGCCAGTCCCCCAGGTCCGGACGATGACCGATTTTTCTGTCAGCGTTAAAAGAGCGTTCACCGGTCAGGAGAGGGGGGGACTGACGCAGATCCAGCACCATTTTTCCAAGTACCTGGTTTGCGGAGAAATCCAGCAAACCTCTTTCCGGAGAGGCCACGACAATGTGTTTACTGCCGTCAGTCAGGAATTTTTTATATTCCAGCCATTGTTCATGGCGTTCTTCTTTCAGTGCCACATTGCGGGCAATACTGGATGCTCCCATACCAATAGCGGCAACAGGCCCGGTGGCAATAATAAGAGGAGGGAAGACCGCGGAAGCAACAGCCAGCCCCAGAGAGAGGGAGTCAAAGGCGACCTGTACCCGGGCAGCCATAATATCAGAATGGCGTGTGGCCTGCTGGAGCTGGGTGACACTGTTGTACAGATTCCAGGTACCGAGAGCGGTTTCCAGTACGGGCAGTTCAAGAACGCGGGCACTGGCGGAGAGTGCTTTGCCCATTGTGCCTCCGGTACGGGTTGCCGCTGAGCGCAGACCTTCAGCCACGGCACTTTCCAGTCTGAATCCCTGAATACCCTCTGTATTGAGAAATTTATTCCCGGCAATCTGAATCATGCTGCCGAGAGTGGCTTCGGAAAGTTGTTTGATATCCATAGCCAGATTGAGCCTGGCCAGGGTGCTGTCTTCCTGCCCCTGCTGTAGCATGCGGGCATACTGAACAATACCGACCACACTCATGCCGAGATCGAAATCCATGACCCCGCTGGCAGGCAGGGCTGAAAGCATGGTAGAGAGTTTCTGAAAACGGGATACCACATCCGGGGCTTCAACAGAAACAGGATGCAATGTTTCTCCGTCCCGAACCTGAAGACTGAATCGCCCGCTTCCGACATCAGTCAGTTCAATCTGTTCCACAGAAAGATGACGACCGGATGAGCGGGTAACACTCTGGAAGCGTTGCTGCAGAGTTTCCAGTACGCCGGCGAGTTGCTGTTTAACCCGCGTTGCCTGCCGTTGCAGGCGAACCTGTGAGGAGGCCATATCATCATACGTCCCGCGAATCATATCCGGATCGATTAGGCGGGTGCCACTATACAGTCCCTGAGTCTGCAGAATTTTTCTTATGTTATTAGCCTGTTCTGTTGTCAGTACTGTGCGGGAGAGGTAATCATGCAGCACCTCACCGTTCAGACGCAGGGAGGGGATTTGCTCCGGAGTGGGGAGAGAAGTGATACGCCGGCCGTCAAGGGTGGCTCCGATATCATAAAGCATTTTTACTGGCAGGGAGACGCCAGCAACCGCGACCGGTTCAGCCAGCTGTGCCAGACGGTCAGCGGTGGTATGCTGAAGACGGTCAGTCAGTATGTTTGTGGCGTCCTGCAGGAGCGTGTAGCGCGCTTCTTCTGAATCTGTATAGTATACCTGTAGTTGCTTTCTGACGTGGCCCACCGACAGGCCGTAATACTGTTGAAGCACAGGGGTTAACTGCACCGATGACTCAATAAAGTGCAGCGCATCCATGAGGGAAGCAAAGTCTGCATGCCCGAAATTCGGATCGGTGACCCGGAAACTGTCTTCAAGTTGTTGCACTACCAATGTATGGGTGGGAGTGGTCACCAGGAGATGTTGAATGCCCTTTTTATAAAACAGTGTCACCAGGGTGTCAGGTTGCCACGAGGCTTTATTAAAAAATGTATTGCTCTGGATGTACTGGTTCCCCTGCACCTGAAGTTTGTCAATCAGCTGGAGGGCATTGTCCAGTAAGCTATTATCGGCTTCTGTGAGAGGCAGGTGGCTACGCTCGCGGGTCTGACGGAGTGCACTGACCGTCATCAGATTCTCCTGTAACACGGCATAGTGAATGCTATCTTCAGCCTGGAGGTAAAGCCAGGCCAGCCCCATACAACGACCTTCCTGTGATATCAGGAGGGACTGCGGATGGAAGTCGGTCGTATCAGCAGCGTGCCCTCTGGCCAGCGAAAACCAGAGTTGTGCATGGTCACGGTAAAACTCAGGCCAGGAGAGCAAGGTATATCGTGGCTGTCCTGAGGGGCCTGCCACAGGAGCTTTGGGGAAAATCCCTAACTGGCTTTCATATATCAGTAACGATGACGAAAGTTCGTGAGCCAGTAGGGTATCTGGCATCAGTTTTTTGAGCAACGGGTACTCTTCCGTTGACCATATCAGTGCTCCCTGTGCAAGAGTAGGGGATTGTGTCAGCAGGGTGTGTATCTGTGTCAGAGACTGATAAGGTTTTGTTGCCATTTTTTCGACAAAGAACTGTACCCTCTCTGATGTGAACCTCTCCGTCATGCCCAGGGACTGTAGCTTCTTTTGAACGCGTTCGGTGGTCAGTTGCCCGGCAATGGCACGCTGGTGAAAATAATAGAGGGCATCCAGATAGAACAGAAAGTTACGTGTGCTGGTACGCAGCGGATTTTCACCAGCAATAATGGCATGGTCTGTCAGTTGATGCTCATCAGCGCTGAAACGAACACCGGTTCCAAGCAGAGGGGTACTCCAGACTGGCATCTGAAACCACTGTTCCGCAGGAAGTAAGGACAGCAATAAAGAAAATGCCTGAAAATTCTCCTGTAAGGACGCCGGTAGAGTCGGCGGTACGGCGATACTGAAAGTTTCCTGTGGGTGAGCCAGATGGTTTTCCATTGCCTTATACAGTTCCTCCCTCAGTGCTGGCATCCGGGTATATTCTTCCCCCAGGTGTTCTGTTATCAACTCGTTTACCGCCTCAGAGAATGGAGGCTGCAGCTCACTGGTAAACAGCCCCTGTTTCCCTTCGGCCGCCAGCAGAAAACGGATGATTGTATCCCGGTCATTAAAGGTGTAATGGTCGGCTTTCAGGCGCTGATAGAGGGAGTTCTCTGTGAAGAAATCACTCAGTTCACGTACTGTCACCTGCTCAGGAAGAGTGGACAACACTACTGCTGGTGCAGAAAGCATTTGCAGATATTGTCTGGCTTGTTGAGAAAGCGTCTGATGATTGTATTTATCAATATAGCGCAGGAAAGCCTGTTGCTGTTCAGGCCGGAGTAGTAGCCCCCATTCTGCAATTTTCTCGGTAAGCAGCTTATGGGTATGAAAGGCCAACGAGGCTTCCACCTGTCGGATATAGCGGTGAAGTTCTGGCTCCAGGCTGATTTGTTGTAACAACCTTTCTCGTTCGTGACGGTCGGGCTGGATCCGGGTCATCAGTTGGCGATAGGCCTGCAATAACTGGATATGCTTTGGACTCAGTTTTTCCTGAACAGGCACGGCTGCCACATCAATTCCCCGCAGCGCATCAATTTTGTCATCAATAAATTTCATTATGACGATACGTCCGAAGATATCTTTGAGACGGGCATCATGCAGGCGCGGGCTGTCTGTCCATATAGTGAGTGAATCTGACACACTTTTAAGTATATGGAGGGGGAGCGTCAGGGCATATTCCGGGGCGCGGTTAAACAGCAGATGAATATCTTTAGCAGTAGGTACCTGGATATTCTGGAAATGACGGAACATAGCCTCTCGGATGGAGTGAACGGTTGCTTTAGCATTATCCCCGGTGAACTGTTCCAGCATCTGTGTCAGTGCAGCATCCATTTTGGTGATGTCCGCCAGGGTGGGCGATGTTTTTTCGGCCAGTTTCTTCAGGCCATACATCAGATGAGGTGCGACCCTGGACTGTACTTTCTTGTCATGAGATGACCAGAGATCCATCATGCTGATATCACGTTGTGTGAAATCGCTCATCAACCAGGGGGCTGGTTGTTTATCCGGTAGTGGTTTCATTTTTAATGTCGCAGGCAGATTATCCTGCAGCTCCCTGTGCAGAATGTATACCTCATTTTTTGCCTGGTCACTGGTCAGATGTTCCCAGAGAGCATGCAATTTATCATCAATCTCCGAGAGATATGTCTGGGAGATATTTGCATGATTACGGATCTGTCTCTTAAGATGATTAATACTGTTGGTTATAGAGGGAAATATCACTTCTACCGCCTGCTGCTCCTTGCTCAGCCAGCGAGACAGATGAAGAACAGAGGTAAAGCTGGATTCTGGTAAATTTACAGCTGGGGCAACAGGAGCGGGAATATATTCCGGCAGTGGTTTCATTTTGAACGATCGATAACCCGCCGCAGTAAGATTTTCCTGTAACTCCCTGAGCAGAGTGTAAACCTCACTTTTTGCCAGTTCACTGGTCAGATGTGTCCAGAGAGCATGCAGTTTATCATCAATCTCCGAGATTTTTTTCTGGGAGATACCTGCATAATAACGGATCTGTCTCTTCAGATAATTAATACTGTCGTTCATATTGGGAAATATCATTTTTACCGCCTGCTGCTCATTGCCCAGCCAGCGAGACACATGAAGAGAAGAGGTAAAGCTGGCTTCTGGTAAATTTACAGCTGGGGCAGCAGCAACAGGAGGGGGAACAGGAGCGGGAACGGCAATATATTCCGGCAACGGTTTCATTTTTAATGATGGATTGCCTGCCGCAGGCAGATTTTTATGCAGATCCCTGAGCAGAGTGTAAACTTCACTTTTTGCCAGGTCACTGGTCAGATGTTCCCAGAGAGCATGCAGTTTATTATCAATATCCATAAGACGTTGTTGGGATATATTACGATGATTGCTGATATCTGCCTTCAATTTGGAAATATTCACCTGTATATGGGGAAGTATTTGCTTTAGTGCCAGTTGATCGCTATCTGACCAGCGAGACACATGAAGAGAAGAGGTAAAGCTGGCTTCTGGAAAATTTACAGCTGGGGCAGCAGCAACAGGAGGGGAACGGGAACAGGAACGGGAACGGCAATATATTCCGGCAACGGTTTCATTTTTAATGATGGATTGCCTGCTGCAGGCAGATTTTTATGCAGATCCCTGAGCAGAGTGTAAACTTCACTTTTTGCCAGGTCACCGGTCAGATGTTTCCAGAGGGCATGCAGTTTATTATCAATATACGTGAGACGTTGTTGGGATATATTACGATGATTGCTGATATCTATCTTCAATTTGGAAATATACACTTGCATATTGGGAAGTATTTGCTTTAGTGCCTGTTGATCGCTATCTGACCAGCGAGATAGGTGTAGAGAAAAGGTAAAGCTGGCTTCCGGCAATGCTGCCCGGGGATCAATAATATACTCCGGCAGGGGGCGCATTTTTAATGATGGATTACCCATTGCAGGCAGACTGTTCTGCAGTTCCCTGAGCAAGGTATAAATCTCATTTTTTGCCAGTTCACCGGTCAGACTCGTCCAGAGTGTGTGAAGTTTACCATCAATCACCGTAAGTCGATCCTGAGAGATATTTTCATTATAGCGGATATCTGTTTTCAGATGATTAATCGTGCTGACCATTGTGGGGAATATAGCCTTTACTGCCTCCTGGTCATTACTCGACCAGTGAAGCAGATGTAGAGGAGCTTCTGGTAATCTAACCGGATGGATTACTACATATTCCGGCAGTGGTTTCATTTTTAACGATGGATTACCCGCCGCAGGGAGATTTTCCTGTAACTCCCTGAGCAGAGTGTAAACCTCAATTTTTGCCCTGTCACTGGTCAGATGTTCCCAGAGAGCATGCAGTTTATTATCAATCTCCGTAAGTCGATCCTGAGAGATATTTTCATGATTGCGAATACTTTCCTTCAGATGACCAACAGTTCTAATCATACGAGGGAATATCTCTTCTACTGCCTTCTGCTCATTGCTTTGCCAGCGGGAAGGATAAAGGAAAGAGGTAAAGCTGGCTTCTGGTAAATTTACTGCTGGGGCTGCAGCAACAGGGGCGGGAATATATACCGGCAGTGGTTTCATTTTTAACGATGGATTACCCGCCGCAGGGAGATTTTCCTGTAACTCCCTGAGCAGAGTGTAAACCTCACTTTTTGCCTTGTCACTGGTCAGACGTTCCCAGAGAGCATGCAGTTTATTATCAATCTCCGTAAGTCGATTCTGAGAGATATTTTCATGACTGCGAAAACTTTCCTTCAGATGACTAACAATTCTAAGCATACGAGGGAATATCTCTTCTACTGCCTTCTGCTCATTGCTCTGCCAGTGGGAAGGATGAAGGGAAGAGGTAAAACTGGCTTTCCGGGAGGAGAGTATTTTTAACGATGGATTACCCTCAGCAGGTAGATTATCCCCCTGATGTCTTGCGCGCTTTTCTGCCAATTCTACATCATTATCTGTCTCAATGGGCCGTTTCCCCCCTCTGGATGATGATGCAACTTCTCCATCTTCCCCTCCTGCACGTTTAACCCGGCGACTTCTTTTTTCAGTATGTGATTCAATGTGAGTAAGTTCGGTTTCCTTGTGTAAAGAGCCTAATACCGGTGAAGGGGGATATTCCCTTGGTGAGAGTGAAGAGGACTCAGTCAATGGGTATTTAGTTGCCTGGTAAATACGGGAAGTAACCAAAAGCAGGTTATGAAGTAAGGAGGATTTCCTGTTTCCTGAGTGTTTGACGAGATGGGAGAGGTTGCTTATTTCTTCCGCATTATGAGGTCGTAGGTCTCGTTGTATCATCGCCCCAATAGCGACGACGTCTTCAGTTGAATTATTTTGGTTAACAAGATAATTATAATATCCCAATCGCGAAGTCGTAAGTGATGCCTGGTTATTTCTCAGTGTCTTAATAATTCTTCCACTGGAAGATGGTCGAGGACTATTATTTTTTTGTTCCTCTGGTATGTAAGTAATAGAGCCTTTTGGGGCAGAAAGTGTGTTAGTGCTTTGTTGTGGTAATCTCATTGCGAATATTATCCTTATACCGTTTTTTTAGTTTTGTAGTGGCCAGCTAAATTGACCACCGTTTTAGAGTGTTCCTGGCCTACTATCTTAAGACTGACTTTGATTTTTAAGTTAATGTTACCAGATGACGCCAATATTCCTTTGATTTGCTTATAGTGCTGGCCAGTTCTGAATCAGGGACAATATCCTCATCTGTAGAAACAGCATTAAGGCTTCCTGAATCGCCACGGATAATCCAGACACTTATGAGCCGTTGATAATATTGATTTTCATATTCCGTCGGTGGCATTTGATCACTCGAACCATGCCGACGCTTACTATTATAAAACATTTCGATGTAATCAAAAATATCGCTTCGGGCTTCTTCCTGCGTTCCGTAGATCTTTTTCTTTATCCGTTCACGCTTCATCAGCCGCAAGACCCGGTTAATCCCACCTTGATGCCCGCTATCTTTCAGGTCAAGATGGATCTTGCGATAGCCATAAACGCAACCGGGCTACAGCCAGAATTGTTTGATTTGTCCTGTCAGCCTGAGATGCGCCTGCTGAAGCCTGGCGTAAAACCCACCCGGATGAACATTCAGCAACCGACAGAGCAGACGAACAGGCCAACAATAGGAGTTGTCACGGATAAAGGCGTACTTCAGTCGGACAGCTTTGCGAAGTATGCCGCAGCTTTTTTTAATATGTCCCGTTCGTCAGTAACCCGCTTCAGCGCCTTCTGGAGTCGGCGGATCTCAGCCTGAGCATCTGACGGTTCTTTGTTGGTGAAAGAGTCCGATCCGTACTTCTTTATCCAGGCATAAAGACTGTGGGTAGTGATATCGGGACGTGTTGCAACACTGTAAACAGAATGACCACAAGCAACAACCTGTTTAACTCCTTCAATTTTAAACACTTCAGGATAACTGTCAACGACGGGTAAAAAGTGAACCACTTACATCTCCACCGACGGTCTAATATTGATCCACCGTTTTACTCAGGATTAGCTTCAGTGATAACCCCGGGCTTTCTTTTCTGTTTAAGTCGATAGCTCTCTCCTTTTATCTGAATAACGTGTGAGTGGTGTAAGATCCGGTCCAGCATCGCCGATGTCAGTGCCGCATCTCCTGCGAACGTTTAATCCCACTGCCCGAACGGCAGGTTAGATGTCAGGATCATCGCTCTCTTCTCGTAACGTTTGGCGATGATCTGGAAGAACAATTTTACTTCTTCCAGGCTGAACGGCAGATAGCCTATTTCATCTATGATGAGCAGCTTCGGCGCCATCCCACCACGGTGAAGCGTTGTTTTATAGCGGTCCTGGCGTTGCGCTGTAGACAGCTGAAGCAACAGATCCGCCGCTGTTGCGGGTGTACTGCACCATCCGCTCCACTTTGCCTTTTGTCTGTGCCCGAACCGGGTAGCCAGTTGGGAAGATGTTCAACGACTGAAGTGTACAAGGCGTTTGCTTTCTGGCTGAAGTATTCTCCGGTGACAGCCTGTACCGCCCCTGCGTGGTGGATATTACCCCGGAATCCATGAAATTCTGTGTTGACTATATCTCTGGCGGAACAGGCAGCGTTGGTTAAATCGGTGGAGCGGGATATGAAGATTGTCGTGGTTCGGTTTAACCGCGAGTACAATAAAAAAGAGGGTGGAGATAAACAGGACATGCCCCGTACGGGAGTGCGGGGCTGTTTAAGAAGTAATGATTGATTGACCATTAACAACCGTAGCTATTAGCATTCAATGTTAGATTAAGTTATGGTTATCTTGTGATTTATGCATATCTTTCGATATGCGATACCGAATGACAAACGTTACTATGATGCATTTGCTTGTTGTATGTTTTCAGGTTGACCATATGTCCTGTCAATTAAACCAACTGGCTCGATGGGAGCGTTTTGGGGAATAATCCAACCACTTTCGCTTATACTGCCTCTTGTAAGATATTTCACCCTTACTTTGACAATAACTAAGTGATGTCCACGGCTAAATCGGTCGGCAACACTAATATCTGTTGTATATTCAGGTTCAATTCTTCCACTTTTTATTTGCAATTTTGCAATATCTTCAGAAACCGGATTTACATTTGGGTTTGCAATTTCGGCTCCTCCAGCGGTACTATAAGAAACAATGTTTTCAGCCTGAGAGGCAATAGTTCCTCGGCATAATGTCACCTCTGTCATTCCCGCCTCAATATCACCACTTTTAAATTTACTGTAAATGTTTTGTACATTCTCTTCTTCGCTAGGGTATAAATCTTCTGATATTGCAGGCAAAGTTTCCTCTAACTCAGGTGAATCATCAGTAATATCCAGAAGTTCCTCATCATATCCTATATCACCTTCTTTCAACTCTGAGTATGGCTTATCCGTATGCCGGATAAGCCCTCCTCCTTTTAATCCTTCTGCTTGATAAAAGCTACCATCGGAACTTTTATAAAACTTTACAATTGAATTTTTTCCGTTGTCGGTAAATGTTCCACAGTAAATTTCTGAGTTTGATTCTTTTATTAATTCTAATTCTCTATTATTGTATGTTATTTTGTTTGGTGTCTCTTTCGATAAAGGCTGGAATGAGTGCTGTTTTCTATAAAAACCATCACCAGATCGTTTGTAGTATCCATAGTTTTCATTGTTAAACCCCGTAGCACTATACAGCTCATTATTTTCTGTGGTCATTAATTCTAAAATTTTTTTAGTGATTTTTTGATAAATAAAATCAGTATTTTCTATTGACTCTATTACTCTATAAGATGAGCCGCGTTGCAGAGGTTCATTAATTAAATTTTTATTAATTTTTTCCTCAACAAAACGAAGACCTATGTATTTGCTATTTGACGATTTTTTTGTGAATTTCGACTCGGCTACCGGAACTGCTTCCATACCAATACGTATTGCATCTTGTATGTAGCTACATACATCCGTAGATTTTTCAACAACAGCGTGGTTTAGTATACTGCTAGTTCCTGCTAAGGCGTTAAATCCAGGGACCGCACTCATTACTATATTCCAGATAGTACCTAATAAATGAAGTCCATTTCTTGATGCAGGACTAAGTGACGATAATGCTCGATGATGCCACTCATCGTCAATGTCAAAACTTAACTCGATTAGTCCTCCAAGCCCTTCCTGAATAACTTTGTTAAAACCATAGACAAATCCCTGACCTCCATTCAGGGTTGATATCTTTGTTTTGAACATCTCGAGAGCCAGAATTTTTTTTGCATGTTGTTCTTCTGATGACATCCAACTGGATTCTGTTATTTCATTAATCTGATGGATAAATCCAGTAATGGCATCTCTGACCATTTTGTTTGTATCCATTAAACCTAATAATTCACAATCCTGAATATGACTTTCAATATGCTTTTGTGCTTTATAGTGAGCCTCCGCCCATGAGAGCTGTTTTTCTGTTGCTAATATCATTAACCATGGGTTGCAGTAGTTTTTTTGTGAGTTTAATTTTAATATTTTTGATTTTATTTGATTCGAAAGGTCATTATTAGTAATTATTGCTAGTGATATTTTTTCTATTATACTTTCATTAATATGTCTCTGGTGATGTTTGCACCGTGTTACAATCTCATTTAATATAAGACGATGATACTTAACTCCATAAGAGGAGCACAGGATTTTATCACCGCCATCTTTTGATAAGTGATGGATTACTAATTGAGCGATTTTAAATAGATGTTCAAAATCTCTTTTGCTTAGTTTTTTATTTGATTTTAGATCATGTAATGCCACTGATAAGAATATAGATTCTTTACCGTATAGATTATCAAAATGTAGTGGTGCACTATGTGAAAACTTCTGTCTCACAGTTTGCATATAATGATTTGCTGGTTCTGACCTTATGATCCCACCTTTTTCAGGAGGAGCATAGTCTAAATCAAATGGTAGCGGGTGCACGATTATATCTCGCGCAAACGTTTCATATATATTGTACTCATACTCTCGGTGTTTTTCTATGAAATCCTGGAAAAAAACAACTCTTCCGCTATTATATTCTATTTCAAATTTGTAAAAGTGTTGTTTCATTATTTCAACTATGTAATTTCTTGCAGCATCTCTGCCATTACGAGTCCAAATCCCTGTTTGAGAAAATGCAAGTAATTCATGATACCCTCTTATGTAATTTTCTAGTTGCAGTTCTAGCTCTAAGTTAGTCAGCAAGTTGTAAAGAGAGGCTGCTTTTTTTAATATAAACTCATTGATTCCTTTTACAATGGAACTGCTTTTGGTTTCAGCAGGTGCAGAATGTTCTTCAGGAAGAGACCTTGAATGCCTGACATTTATTTTATCTAATGAATTCGAATTACCGCTATGTTGGTTATTATTTAATGTTTGAAATAAGCCTGAGGTAAGCAATAATCCATTAAGTGCGATTTTTTTAAACTGAATTCCTTTTTTTTGCGAGGGAATGGGATCAAGTTCTTTATTTTTTATATAACTATCAAAAAACTCTTTCTGAAGGGTGCTTCCCTTTGATATGACTTGTTCAATATTATCTATTTGTTTAGTCGAATTTTCGCAATCGTATAGTTTGTATTTATCTCTCACAGAAGCATGTTGAAATGATTTTGAAGTGTGAGCTATTGCCTGGGGGGATAATTCCTTAAAAATTATATTGGTATATGTGTCAATATCATCATAACCAAGGATGTCTGGGTTGCTGATATGTTTCAAAAAGAAATTCAACAATATTTTTTCTGGTGATATTTCTTCTAATGATTCTGTTTTAGGGACAATAAAATTTCCCTTTTCATCAAGTGCAATGAATAGTTCACTTACACTATCTTCTTTTTTATTGTATGCAAAAGTATTGGTAATGTATATTTGGCATTTATTTATATCGTAGTTTGGTAAATTGTCAGTATGGTAGTTTACCAGGCGTCTGAATGTTGGGCTATTTGAGTATTGAAACTGTAATATTCTTGTTATGTTTTCTTCTATAATGTTACTGCATGGTTGAAAATAAATGTCATACAGATTTAAATTGTAGTAATTTTCATTTGTGGCTGTTTTGTCAAAATCGTATTGTTTCTCTGTTATTTTAGAAATCTGATCGTTAAAAATATTGTCATTATTGAATTTTGATAATGTTTTTAGGTATTTTTCTGTATCCCAGGATTTAATATCTTCAGTTTTTGATAAGGATGTTGGTGCATGCAAAGTATTATACACTATAGGCGGCATTTTGTCCTCGTTTGAAAGTGATCATGTTTGCTATCAAATGTTAGGGCTGAAGGTAAATCGTGCGAAAATATGTATATAAGCCACAAATTATGATATTATATCCCATAGTTGTTTCTCATCTTTAATGATTTTTATATCAGAACAACTTTGATTTGTAAAGAGTATAATTAACATCATTACCTGACAGTTTTTACTGATAATTTATAATTAACTTTAGGATTATTTACAGTAGTAACTTATCATAATCAAAATTAATGGCTTTTTTATTCCTTATTCCTTATTCCTTATTCCTTATTCCTTATTCCTTATTCCTTATTCCTTATTCCTTATTAAATATTTAAATCATTTTCTCCCGACGGGAGGGGTACCTAATCGCTCAAAAACGCTCTATTTCTTTTAATGGGGTAGTTGTTAGTGATTCATCTTGTAGTGGCATACGAATTTGGCCACCTGAACAGAGGTGATATGCTCACCTCAGAACATTACAGGTGCTCCAGTGAAAAGAAGAAATTTCAGCGCAGAATTTAAACGCGAATCCGCTCAACTGGTCCTTGATCAGAACTACACCGTTGCAGATGCAGCCAGTGCTATGGATACCGGCCTTTCCACATTGACGCGATAGATGAAGCAGTTGCGTGATGAGCGACAGGGAAAAACACCAAAAAGATGGGGCGCTGGCTTGCTGGCAGGCTAATGAAAGAACCGGGGCTGGTCAGTTGTCAGCAGCCGGCTCATCGGTATAAACGTGGTGGCTATGAGCACGTCGCAATCCCGAAACACCCTGAGCGGCAGTTCGCAGTGACAGAGCCAGACCAGGTGGGGTGCGGTGATGTGACCGGTATCTGGACAGGTAAGCGCCGGGCGTACCTCGCCGTTGTTCTCGACTTATTCGCAAGAAAAGCAGTGGGCTGGGCAATGTCGTTCTCGCCGGACAGCAGACGCACCATGAAGGCGCTGGAAATGGCATGGGAAACGCGCGGTAAGCCCGTTGGAGTGATGTTCCATAGCGTCCAGGGGAGCCATAACACAAGCAGACAGTTCAGGCAGTTACTGTGACGGAACCGAATCAAACAGAGTATGAGTCGACGTGGAAACCGCCGGGATAACAGCGCGATGGAGCGCTTCTTCAGGAGCCTGAAGAATGAATGGGTACCGGTGACGGGTTACATAAACTTCAGCGATGCAGCCCACGCCATAACGAACTATATCGTTGGGTATTACAGTGCGCTCAGACCGCATAAATATAACGGTGGGTTACCCCCAAACGAATCGGAAAACCGATACCGGAAAAACTCTAAAACAAGAGTGCATGTCAGGCTGTTTGAGGCATCTTCAACCAACTTCGGTAATTGTTGCTGGAGACTCAAGATCCCGACAGGAATAGTGAAGCCATATTCAGCAAGCAGAGAACGCGGCTGGTTAGCCAGCGCCGTTCTCTGCTCAACCATCGGTTGACGAGTGCTCCGAAGCGCCTTGATATCCTGCTGTTCTGTGGTCTTTACAGAAAAAATGAATACCGGGGCGAAATGCTGTCTCGCAAATTGCCAGTGTATCATTGGCATCATTTTTCTGACTACGGACAAAAGCTTTTACGTGTTGTGCTGGGGTGAGTCTGACGCAATAGCCCATAGATGCGAAGGTTCACCACCGGAAATGCGAAGTGGCGCAGGCTTCCATAGCAACAAGAGTTCCAGGTTCAAACTGTCGGATATTATCCGGCAATTAAGAACGAGAGACTTTTTGTGCCATGCGACGGAGCCATAGACCATCCAGACGCAGACCTGAAAATTGATTTGGCGATACCAATACCAACAACTCTAATCGTGCTCATGTGATTTACTCCCGTAGCAAACGCTGAGAGTAAAAGTATGGCACTGGCTGCTTCAGGAAAGGGCGTCCATCACATCACTACAGGCAGCATTAATTGGGCGATCTTGTGAATCAAATAGGAGGTACATATTTTTAAGATGTATGCCATCCTTGTTCCTGGATGTTAAGTTCTCACCATCTTTAGACAGGCTAAGGGCAAGTGTTGCCTCAATAAACATATCTCCGGCGTTTAAATAACGTACAGACATAGTAACCTCCCATCGATCCTAAATTCACTTTGAGGCAGGAGGCTTTGTATCATTACTCGAAATATTTTTGAGAGATCAAATGTGGGTATTATACCAGAGAGAAAAAGTGTGAGGGGCCAGGTGTCATGCCAGACGCCGTCAATTCGTTGCCCCATTTTTCTCTCCTTTATACCTTTTGCCACTCAGGCCGCCCTGAAGCAACGCCAGAACCGTTGGGTATGGATAGCAAAAACGAGGAGATGCCTCCTCGTTTTACGTTCATAAAGTATAGCGTGATTACCACTTTTTATTCAGAACGCGGTCGATACTGAACGCGCCCGGACCGGTGATAGCCAGCAGCAGGAAGCCGCCTGCGATAGTCATGTTTTTCATGAACATCAGCGAGTTAACGCCTTCGGCAAAGTTGCTGTGAAAGATAAACGCGGTCAGCAGAGTGAAGCCTGCGGTAAACAGCGCGGTGGTGCGGGTGAGGAAACCGAACAGAATCGCCAGACCGCCGCCAAACTCAAGCAGGATAACCAGCGGCAATATCATGCCAGGCACGCCCATGGCTTCCATGTATTGTTGGGTACCTGCGTAAGCGGTGATTTTTCCCCAGCCTGCGGTAATAAACAGGACTGGCATCAGAATACGCGCGACCAGGATACCAACATCTTCTAATTTTTTCATTTTACTCTCCAGGAAAACCGTTCCGGCTGCTGTTTTGTTTTTTAGCGCAATTCCGCGGACTTTCACGTCATTGCTGTCGATGGAGAGAATCATAGATGTGAGGAATAAGAATTGTTAGCAAGGAAAACTGTCAAATTTCTTCAAGAATTTTGATGCTAATAAAAGGCGTTGCCAATTGACGACTCACCTTGTAGGCCCGATAAGCGAAGCGCCATCGGGCAGAAAGAAGCCTGCCTACGAATTCAGCGTCTTTTTAAACAAACGCCAGGCGGTCCACGCCCCGAATCCGCGTCTTGCCCAGCGTACCAGCATATTCGGATGACGTACGGTCCAGATCGCCATCACGCTGCTGCCGACCAGCGCCCAGGAGCGCAGGCTCAGCAACGTATTCCAGCCCCGATCGTAAGCGCCCGTGGCTTCCAGCCAGTCGCGGCGGCTGGCCGAAAGATCCAGCCTTTGCTGCTGGATCTCGCTAAGCAGTCGGGCCTTACGCTGCGCACGTTCGACTTTACCGCTCACGGCTCTCCTCCTCGAGAATTTGCCGGTCATTCGCCAGTTCGTGGCGCGTATGACGCAGCAGGCTGGACTGGCGCGCTTTGCGCAGCGACCATATGCCGCCAATCAGCGCCAGCACCAGCAGCACGACCGTGGTGGCGATCATCGCATTAAGCCGATACTGCGGGTCAATTGCCCAGATGATCAGCACCATCAGGCTCATTAAGCCAAATGCAGCGAAAAGCATGGTCAGCCCCAGCATCAGCAGCAGCTGAAAGAGGTTAGCCTTTTCTTCCTCAAGCTCAACCACCGCCAGACGCAGACGGGTTTCCACCATCTCTACCAGAATCGAGACAATCCGCTGCCCGATGCCCAGAACGCTTTTACCGGGCCCTTGCGCGTGTTGAGAATCCGCCATAATCAGCGACGCGACAGCAGCATGCCCAGCACTACGCCAACCGCGGCGCCGATACCTACGCCCGCCCACGGATTCTCGCGCACATAATCATCCGCTCGCGAGGCCGCTTCACGGGTCTGACGGGCAATGGCATCGCCGGTTTCACCCAGACGGTAGCGGCTCTCTTTCAGGGCGCGTTCCGCTTTACTACGAATCTTACTCAACTCTTCTTTCGATTTTTCGCCTGAGGAATTCAGCACCTCTTCCAGCGTATCGGTCAGGGATTTCAACTCAGCGCGCAGATGTTCCGATGTTGTATCTTTCGACATAGTTTTTCTCCAGGTGAGTAAGGGGTTAGGTGACTTAATATTTGCGAGCTTCCAGTTCTTTCAGCTCAGCCTGCGCTTCCGCCAGTTTGCGTTCACGTTTGGCAATTTTGTCCGCATCGCCTTTTTGCTGCGCCTCAATGAGATCCTGTTTGCGTTCAGCGATCTCTTCTTTCTGCTCAGCGATTTTTTCCTGATGATCGGCGCGAAGTTTGCTGTCGCTGCAGTTAGCTTTGACTTCACTTAGCGCTTTCTTCAGCCCATCGATACGGTGTTGATTATTGTGCTTTTCGGCGTAGCTGATTTCCCGCTGAATATCCTGCTCTTTCTCCTGACAGAGCGTGTTAGCGTAGCTGCCTGCACTGAGAGCGAAAAGGGTAATAGCTAAAGCGATGCGGTATTTCATACTTGAACCTTCCATTGTGATTCGATTCCGTGTATTCGGAAACGAGAATCCAGTTTGCAAAAGCGATGGCTGAAGCCACCGCTTTATTAAGCATAGACAGTAACGGTGAAATCACCAAAGCGGGTGATATGATTCGGATTCCTGGAAATTATCCCATCCGGTGAGGGGCGTCGCGTAAACGTGACAGCCACTGGACGGCCTGGCTGGCATTCTCCCGCTGGGCGATGATGTAGCCGCGGGGGAGCGTTTTGTCGAGCACCGCTTTGGCGGCGGCGCTCTGCGCGCTGGAATCGAAAGTGATCAGCAGCGTGTCATTTTCGGGCGTAATACTTTTAAAACGAATGCCGTGGGCATCCAGATGATGCCAGATAGAGAATCCGTCCGGCATGCTGGCGCCCTGATGTATGGAGCGGATCGCCAGCGTCGACTCCTGCTGACGTACGGCAGACCAGAACAGCATCCCGGTACCCAGCACCATCAGCAGCATTGTGCTCCAGGCAAGGTGTCTGAGCGTTACGCGTGGTTTACGCATCCTTTACCCTCGATTTCCATATTTCTTTTTCCATAGCACCACCAGGGAACCGCCGAGGCCAAAAAACAGCAGCACCACCGGCAGCAGCATCAGGCATGACATCAGCTGATCTTCGTATTTCAGAAAGACCGGCGTCTTGCCCAGCAGGTATCCCAGCGTGGTTAAGATCAATACCCACAGCAGCCCGCTCATCCAGTTAAAGAACTGAAAGCGCGCATTATTAAGCCCCGAAAGCCCTGCGATGGTCGGCAGCAGGGTACGGACGAAAGCGATGAAACGGCCAATCAGCAGCGCCGAAAGTCCGTGCTTATGAAACAGATGGTGGGCGCGCTGATGATAGTGCGCAGGCAGATGCGACAACCAGTTTTGCACGATGCGGGTATTGCCCAGCCATCGTCCCTGGATATAGCTCAGCCAGCAGCCGAGGCTGGCCGCAACGGTCAGCAACAGAATGGTTTGCGGGTAGCCCATCGCGCCCTTCGCAATCAGAACGCCGACTAACACCAGCAGACTGTCGCCGGGTAAAAAGGCCGCCGGTAGCAGCCCGTTTTCCAGGAACAGAATCATAAATAAAACAAAATACAGCATGCCAATCATTGAGGGATTGGCCAGAGTTTCAAAATCCTGCGCCCACAGGGCATGCAGTAATTGAGTCAAAAGTTCCATTCAGTATTCCTGGTGAATCGGTTAACGTCACGCCGGTTTCAGGAGTTTACTGCGCCGCATGATTTTTATCTTATTGGTACTGGAGGCGGACAACGCAAACTCACGGCCTGAACTCGTCCCTGTTAAGTTGTGAAGTAAGCAAGCACTAACAAACCTGAATTCGATTTGCATCTAATTGTAACAAAGGTCAACGAAGTCCGTTATAGAAATTACATGTCCCTGAAAGCTGATTTTGCTGATCGACGGGAGGTGAGGCGAGAGGATTTACACAGGCTGACACTTTATATCTTTCGCTTACTGTCGGCAAAACAGGCGCAACGAGGCGCCTGCTGAATCGAGACGGGTTATTTTACCGCGCTGGCGGCGGTATCAAGATGAACTACCGGATTTTCGGCAAAAAGATAGCGGTCGGCGTTAAACTCGAAATCATCGCTGGTTTCATTAAACAGCATGATTTTGGTGTTCTCAAGATGCTGCCACATCGCCAGCTTGGCGGCGTTGGGATCTTTGCGAATCAGCGCTTTGAGGATTTTGTCGTGGTCGTCGCACCAGTTATCGACGGTGCGCGCGTCAATATGCTCGTGCAGTTTTTTCCAGTACGGGTTGTGGCTGCGCTGAGTCCACATCTTTTCCACGATGGCCGCCAGCGCGGTGTTTTGCGTGGCCAGCGCCACCTGAATGTGAAACTGCAAATCCCATTCCGAGTCGCGGAAACACTTTTCATTACGCGCCTGTTCCTGGATCGCCATCAGTTTCATGATGTCCTGTTTGGTCACCTGAGTGGCGGCGAATTCGGCAATGTTGCTTTCAATAAGCTGGCGCGCCTGCAACAGCTCAAAAGGCCCGTAGTTAGCAAACTCCAGCGACTCGTCGGTGGCCTGCTGATAGCGCGGCTGATTCGAGATGACATGAATGCCGGAGCCTTTGCGCACTTCCACAAAGCCTTCGACTTCCAGCATGATGATGGCTTCACGAACCACGGTGCGGCTGACGTTTTTTTCATCGGCGATAAAGCGTTCTGCGGGCAGCTTGTCGCCCACCAGGTAAACGCCCTGTTCAATGCGCTCTTTCAGATCGGCGGCCAGTTGTTGATACAAACGTCGTGGTTCAGTGATTTCCATATGCGCTCCAGGCATGATGCGGCAGACTCTATTTGTTATACCACTTTCGCGAGTTTTGCTCTACTCGCAGGGACGAAAAAGCCGCCCTGAACGGGCGGCCTGGCGTTGCCGGATAGCGTTATTGCGACTTTATCCGGCCTCTGTAGGCCGGGCAAGCGAAGCGCCCCCGGCATATGCGTTTCTCTTTCTCCTGACAGGAGACGCAGTTAGCTCTGAGTCGCAGGCTTATTCATCTGCGGACCGGAGTCCACATCGCTGGCCGATTTGTTTTGCAGCACGGTCCAGATAACCAGCGCGCCTAACAGGTCAAACACCGCCAGCACCGCGAACAGCGGGCTGAAGCCGATGGTGTCGGCCAGCGCGCCGACCACCAGGGCGAACAGGGTGCTCGCCAGCCAGGCGGACATACCGGTCAGACCGTTAGCGGTGGCGACTTCGTTACGGCCAAAGACGTCAGAAGACAGCGTGATCAGCGCACCGGACAGCGCCTGGTGAGCAAAACCGCCGACGCACAGCAGCATGATGGCGACATACGGGCTGGTGAAGAGGCCGATCATGCCCGGGCCAATCATCAGCAGCGCGCCGAGGGTGACCACCATCTTACGTGAAACAATCAGGTTAACGCCGAACCAGCGCTGGAACAGCGGCGGCAGGTAACCGCCGACGATGCAGCCGAGGTCGGCAAACAGCATCGGCATCCAGGCGAACATGGCGATTTCTTTCAGGTTAAAGCCGTACACTTTAAACATGAACAGCGGGATCCAGGCGTTGAAGGTCCCCCAGGCCGGTTCCGCGAGGAAGCGCGGCAGGGCGATGCCCCAGAACTGGCGGTTGCGCAGGATCTGCAGCAGAGACATTTTCTTCGCGCTGTTGGTCTGGTGCTGCGCTTCCTGACCGCTGATAATGTAGTCGCGTTCTTCATCCGTCAGCTTCTTCTGGTCGCGCGGATGTTTGTAGAAAATCAGCCATGCCATCGCCCAGATAAAGCTCAGGGCGCCGGAGATGATAAACGCCATCTGCCAGCTGTGCATGACAATCGCCCACACCACCAGCGGCGGTGCGATCATCGCGCCAATGGAGGAGCCGACGTTAAAGTAACCTACCGCAATGGAGCGCTCTTTCGCCGGGAACCACTCAGAGCTGGCTTTCAGACCTGCCGGGATCATCGCGGCTTCCGCTGCGCCGACCGCGCCGCGCGCCAGCGCCAGTCCGCCCCAGCTGCCTGCCAGCGCCGTTGCGCCGCAGAAAACGGCCCACAAGATGGCAAACATCGCGTAGCCTACTTTGGTGCCCAGTATGTCAAGAACATAGCCGGCCACAGGTTGCATGACAGTGTAAGCAGCAGAGTAGGCTGCGATGATATAGGAATACTGTTGGGTGGAGATGTGTAACTCTTCCATCAGAGTTGGCGCAGCTGCCGCCACAGTGTTACGCGTCAGGTAGCCCAGCACGGTGCCGAGCGTCACCAGTGCGATCATGTACCAACGTAACCCTTTAATTTTACGCATGTAAAACCTCATCGTTTGTTATTTCCGCAAACTCGCGGCCATCATCCTGCCCAGGGCGGAAGATGTTCTTGTAACGAAGGGCGTAACCGAAAAAAAAAGCCGGTACTCCCCCGAACGTTGCCATTAAGTTGTTGTGCTAATTCGGTTTCCGTACCGGTCAATCCGATGATGAATTCATCGGTAATTTGCATTCCGTCGGCTTATAAGTCGCGACGGCAGAAAGATAACTTGTCATACAGCTTTAAAAGGTGAGAGCCATCACAAAAGTGTGATTCTTAGTGTGGACATTCATTCGATTCAGCAACGCCAGTACTGGCGCGGCCTGGCGCTGTGTTTACTCCTTTGAGAGTAAATTATTTGTCAGCATTTATTGATCTATCTCACGAAAATATCTTCGGCCTGTAGAAATTGGTGTGATAACTTTGTCAGCATCGCAACATAAGCAATCAGACGCACTCGTTGAGAGGAAGACGATAATGACTCCGTTTATGACTGAAGATTTTCTGCTGGATACAGAATTTGCCCGCCGCCTGTATCATGATTACGCGAAAGACCAGCCCATTTTCGATTACCACTGCCATCTGCCGCCGCAGCAGATCGCCGATGACTACCGTTTTACTAACCTGTATGACATCTGGCTGAAAGGCGACCATTACAAATGGCGCGCCATGCGCACCAACGGCGTAGCCGAGCGGCTGTGTACCGGCGATGCGTCGGACCGCGAGAAGTTTGACGCGTGGGCGGCCACCGTTCCGCATACCATCGGCAACCCGCTGTACCACTGGACCCACCTGGAACTGCGTCGCCCGTTTGGCATCACCGGTAAGCTGCTGTCGCCGTCTACCGCCGATGAAATCTGGAATCAGTGTAATGAACTGCTGGCGCAGGATGCCTTCTCCGCGCGCGGCATCATGCAGCAAATGAACGTGAAGATGGTCGGCACCACCGACGATCCGATCGACTCGCTGGAGCACCACGCCGCCATCGCGAAAGACGGCTCTTTCAACGTGAAAGTGCTGCCAAGCTGGCGTCCGGATAAAGCCTTCAATATTGAGCTGGCGACCTTCAACGATTACATGGCGAAACTTGGCGAAGTGGCCGATACCGACATCCGTCGTTTCGCCGATCTGCAGACTGCGCTGAGCAAACGTCTGGATCACTTCGCGGCCCACGGCTGTAAAGTGTCCGACCATGCGCTGGACGTGGTGATGTTCGCTGAATCTAACGAAGCCGAACTGGACAGCATCCTGACGCGCCGCCTGGCGGGTGAAACCCTGAGCGAGCATGAAGTGGCGCAGTTCAAAACCGCGGTACTGGTGTTCCTCGGCGCGGAATATGCGCGTCGCGGCTGGGTACAGCAGTACCACATCGGCGCGCTGCGCAACAACAACCTGCGTCAGTTCAAACTGCTGGGGCCGGACGTTGGCTTTGACTCCATCAACGATCGTCCGATGGCGGAAGAGCTGTCAAAACTGCTCAGCAAGCAGAACGAAGAGAATCTGCTGCCGAAAACCATCCTTTACTGTCTGAACCCGCGCGATAACGAAGTGCTGGGCACCATGATCGGCAACTTCCAGGGCGAAGGGATGCCGGGCAAGATGCAGTTCGGTTCCGGCTGGTGGTTCAACGACCAGAAAGACGGTATGGAGCGTCAGATGACGCAGCTGGCGCAGCTCGGTCTGCTGAGCCGCTTTGTAGGGATGCTGACCGACAGCCGCAGCTTCCTCTCCTATACCCGTCACGAATACTTCCGCCGCATTCTGTGCCAGATGATTGGCCGCTGGGTGGAAGCGGGCGAAGCGCCGGCGGATATTCAACTGCTGGGCGAGATGGTAAGAAATATTTGCTTTAACAATGCGCGTGACTACTTCGCCATTGAACTGAACTAAGGTCCGGGGTTGATATGCAATACATCAAGATCCATGCGCTGGATAACGTTGCGGTAGCGCTGGCCGATTTGGCGCAGGGCACTGAAGTGAACGTTGATAACCACACCGTAACGCTACGTCAGGATGTCGCACGTGGTCATAAATTTGCGCTGAGCAATATTGCGCATGATGAATACGTCATTAAGTATGGTCAGCCCATCGGCCATGCTCTGGCGGACATTGCGGCGGGTGAACATATTCACGCCCACAATACTCGCACCAATCTGAGCGATCTGGATGAGTATAGCTATCAACCTGAATTTCAGGACCTGCCGCCGCAGCCGACGGATCGCGAGGTTCAGATCTACCGTCGCGCCAGCGGAGAAGTCGGCGTGCGTAACGAGCTGTGGATCCTGCCGACCGTGGGCTGCGTTAACGGCATCGCGCGGCAGATCCAGAATCGCTTCCTGAAGGAAACCAATAACGCCGAAGGCACCGACGGCGTTTTCCTGTTCAGCCATACCTATGGCTGTTCCCAGCTGGGCGACGATCACATCAACACCCGCACCATGCTGCAAAACATGGTGCGCCACCCGAACGCCGGGGCGGTGCTGGTGATTGGCCTCGGCTGTGAAAACAATCAGGTGGATGCATTCCGCGAAACGCTGGGCGACTTCGACCCCGAGCGCGTTCATTTCATGATCTGTCAGCATCAGGATGATGAAGTGGAAGCCGGGATCGAACATCTGCACCAGCTTTATAACGTGATGCGTCACGACAGGCGCGAGCCGGGTAAACTGAGCGAGCTGAAGTTTGGTCTGGAGTGCGGCGGTTCTGACGGGCTTTCCGGTATTACCGCCAACCCGATGCTGGGCCGTTTCTCCGACTATGTGATCGCCAACGGCGGCACCACTGTGCTGACCGAAGTGCCGGAAATGTTCGGCGCTGAACAACTGCTGATGAGCCACTGCCGCGACGAAGAAACCTTCGGCAAGCTGGTGACGATGGTGAATGACTTTAAACAGTATTTCATTGCCCATGATCAGCCGATTTATGAAAACCCATCGCCGGGCAATAAAGCGGGCGGCATTACCACCCTGGAAGACAAGTCGCTTGGCTGTACGCAGAAAGCGGGTTCCAGTCAGGTAGTGGACGTGCTGCGCTACGGCGAACGTCTGAAAACCCACGGGCTTAACCTGCTGAGCGCGCCGGGCAACGATGCCGTCGCCACCAGCGCGCTGGCGGGGGCAGGCTGCCATATGGTATTGTTCAGCACCGGTCGCGGAACCCCGTACGGCGGTTTCGTGCCGACGGTGAAAATCGCCACCAACAGCGAACTGGCGGCGAAGAAAAAGCACTGGATCGATTTCGATGCCGGACAGCTTATTCACGGTAAAGCAATGCCGCAGCTGCTGGAAGAGTTTGTCGATACCATCGTCGAGTTCGCCAACGGCAAGCAGACCTGTAATGAGCGTAATGATTTCAGGGAACTGGCAATCTTTAAAAGTGGCGTGACATTATAAAGTGTCGGATAAAATGCCGGATGGCGGCTTACGCCTTATCCGGCCTACGATCGAGAGATACATTGTAGGCCGGATAAGCGCAGCGCCATCCGGCGTAACACAGGCACGGCTCGTAGGCCGGATAAGCGTAGCGCCATCCGGCGTAACACAGGGAGTGTAGGTCGTTGATAACCGCGTATTGGCTGGCTCAGGGCGTGGGCGTTATCGCGTTTTTGATCGGCATTACCACCTTCTTTAACCGCGACGAGCGCCGCTTCCGGCTACAGCTTGCGGTCTATAGCGCCACTATCGGCGTACACTTCTTTCTGATGGGCGCCTGGCCGGCGGGCATCAGCGCCGAGCTGAATACCATCCGCACCCTCGTTTCGATGCGTACCCGCAAACTGTGGGTTATGGCGCTGTTTATTTTCCTCACCCTGGCGCTCGGGCTGGCAAAACTTCAGCATGCAATGGAGCTGCTGCCCATTATCGGGACGCTTGCCAGCACCTGGGCGCTGTTTCGCTGCAAAGGGTTAACGGTTCGCTGCGTAATGTGGTGCGCCACCGCCTGTTGGGTGGTACATAACTTCTGGCTGGGATCGATTGGCGGCACGTTAATCGAAGGGAGTTTTCTGCTGATGAACGGCCTTAACATTATCCGCTTCTGGCGCATGAAGCGCCGCGGTATCGACCCGTTCAGAATTGAAAAAAGCGTACAGGGAGAAAACCCTTCCGCCCGATGACGGAAGGGCAGAGGGTTTAGCCACGCAGCGCGTTGTTCGCCAGACGCTCATCTTCCGCCTGGCAGGCCGCCGCGGTAAACAGCACGTCGGTAGAAGAGTTAAGCGCTGTTTCGCAGGAGTCCTGCAGCACGCCGATGATGAAGCCGACCGCCACAACCTGCATGGCGACATCGTTCGGAATGCCAAACATATTACAGGCCAGCGGGATCAGCAGCAGCGAACCGCCCGCCACGCCGGACGCGCCGCAGGCGCAAAGCGAAGCCACCACGCTCAGCAGCAGCGCCGTCGGCAGATCTACCGGGATCCCCAGCGTATGTACCGCCGCCAGCGTCAGCACGGTAATGGTGATCGCCGCGCCGGCCATATTGATGGTCGCGCCCAGCGGAATGGATACTGAATAGGTATCGCGATCCAGATTCAGCTTTTCACACAGCGCCATATTCACCGGAATATTCGCCGCGGAGCTGCGGGTAAAGAAGGCGTACACGCCGCTTTCACGCAGGCAGGCAAAGACCAGCGGAAACGGGTTGCGACGAATTTTCCAGAACACCAGCAGCGGGTTGATCACCAGCGCCACCAGCAGCATACAGCCAATCAGCACCACTAACAGCTGCGCGTAACCCCACAGCGTGGAGAAACCGGTGGTTGCCAGCGTGGAAGCGACCAGACCAAAAATACCAATCGGCGCGAAACGAATCACCAGCTTCACCATAAAGGTAACGGCGTTGGACATATCGTTGACCAGGTTTTTGGTGGTGTCGTTACCGTGACGCAGGGCGAAGCCCAGGCCCACCGCCCATACCAGGATACCGATATAGTTAGCGTTCAGCAGCGCATCGACAGGGTTAGACACCATGCTCATCAGCAGGCCGCGCAGCACTTCGACAATGCCGGACGGCGGCACGATATCACTGGCGCTGCTGGTCAGATGCAGCGTTGACGGGAAGGCGAAGCTGAACACAACGGCCGCGAGCGCCGCTGAGAACGTCCCCAGCAGATAAAGAAACAGAATCGGGCGGATATTGGTTTTTTGTCCATGCTGGTGGTTGGCGATAGAGGCCATCACCAGCATCAGAACCAGAACAGGCGCGACGGCCTTTAATGCGCCGACGAAAAGCGTGCCCAGTAAACCTACGGCTTCCGCTGCCGGTTTAGAAATCCATGCCAGTAGAACCCCCAGTACGAGGCCCACTAAAATTTGTTTTACCAGACTCCCCTGCGCCAGGCGCTGGAACATCCCCGGTGTACGTTGCGTAGTCATTTCTCGATCCTTACAGTGTGATATTGCTCGTCCGCCGTGCGCTCTTATGGCGCATCTTTCCGGATGTAACAAAGTGTTTGCCTGGTCGAGTATAAGGAAAGATAAAACTTCGGGAAGCGAAAAATGCTGGAATTTATGCTGCGATCATATTTTATAACTTCATATTAACAGATGTGTGACATAATGAGCAAAAAATGACCGGGTGGACAACATGCCACCCGGCGCAGGAGAGGATTAAGCCTGTTGCTGCTTATCGCGCTGATGGTTCACCCACGCATTAATAAGCAGCGTCACCACCAGAATGCCGAACACCACGCCCAGCGAGATGGCAATCGGGATGTGGTAGAAGTCGACGATCAGCATCTTAATACCGATAAACACCAGGATCACCGCCAGACCGTATTTGAGCATCGCGAAGCGCTCCGCCACGCCCGCCAGCAGGAAGTACATCGCGCGCAGGCCGAGGATCGCGAACAGGTTCGAGGTCAGCACGATGAACGGGTCGGTGGTCACCGCAAAAATGGCCGGGATACTGTCGACCGCGAAAATGACGTCGCTCAGCTCCACCAGAATAAGCACCAGCATCAGCGGCGTGACGTACAGCAGACCGTTTTTCCGCACGAAGAAATGCTCGTTCTCAATGGTGTCGGTCATGCGCAGATGTCCGCGTAGCCAGCGGACCACCGGCTTGTCGCCAATTCCGGACTCGTCCTCTTTCGCCGTCGCCATCTTAATACCGGTAAACAGCAGGAAAGCGCCGAACACATACAGCATCCATTCAAACTGAGAGATAAGCCAGGTGCCGGCGAAAATCATAATGGTACGCAGGATAATGGCGCCCAGCACGCCGTAGACCAGCACCCGACGCTGTAGCGCAGGCGGCACCGAGAAGTAGCTGAACAGCATCAGCCAGACAAAGACGTTATCGACGGCCAGCGATTTTTCAATCAGATAACCGGTGAGGAAGGCAAGCGCCTGCGGATCGGCGACCGCGCGCCCTTCGGTTTGCGCCAGATACCACCAGAAGGCGGCGTTAAACAGTAACGAGAGAGTAACCCAGACGAGGGACCAGGCTGCCGCTTGCTTCATGGTCATCGTGTGTGCGCCACGACGCCCCTGAAGAAAGAGGTCGATAGCCAGCATGATCACCACAACGACAGCGAATCCGCCCCATAACAACGGTGTGCCGACAGTATTCATAGATATTCCTTACACATAAAAAAACGGCTGACGTCGGAAGACGCCAGCCGCTGCTTTTTACATGCATAGACCTCGCCTTCCGGCAAGGTCTCACTTACAACAAAACAGGAATACGTCATCGCATTCCTGTTTGGTTGCCCGGTGACCGGATGTGGTTTCTCACACATCGTAATGACGATCGACCGACAATGAAGTTACTCCCCTTTGCAGGTAACAAATTATGACAGGCCACGCGATCCGTCAATGGCCTGTAACATCTGTTTTACAAAGTTTTACGCAGGAGTCGCGTGGCTGACGCCATCCGCCGGGAAAACCACGCCGGTCTGACGGCGGATTTCCGTTAACAATTTGGCGGTTACACGACTGACCGACACTCCAGGGTGATTCACTTCATTGGTTTCCACCAGCGCTGCAAAAACCTCTGCCTCATACAGCATAGTATTGATGTGCTGAGGCTGGGTCAGGTCCTGCGGCTTGCCGCCGCGCGGTACGAAGCATACCTTCTGGCATTCAGAGATTTTCTCGATTACCAGCGAACCCGCTTCGCCCTGAATTTCACTGTCGATAACGGAATCGCTGACCTTAGAGTGCTGTAACGTGACGCTGAAATCGCCGTAGTCCAGCACTACCACGCCATGCGCATCAACGCCGCTTTCCAGCAGCGTGGCGGTCGCCTGAACGCGGTGCGGTTCACCCCATAGCGCCACCGCCGACGCCAGACAGTAAAAACCGATGTCCATTATCGAACCGTTAGAGAACGCGGGGTTAAAGGTGTTCGGGTTTTCGCCGTCGAGATAGCGCTGATAGCGTGAAGAGTACTGGCAGTAGTTGAGAAATGCTTTGCGCATTCTGCCGACTTTCGACAGAGACTGCTGCAACCGCAGGAAATTCGGCAGGCTGGCGGTTTTGAACGCCTCAAACAGTACCACCTGATTCTCCCGCGCGCAGGCGATGGCCGCTTCCACCTCCGCCAGGTTCGAGGCCAGCGGTTTTTCACAGATCACATGCTTTTTATGACTCAGGAAAAGCTGCGTCTGCGGGAAGTGCAGGGCGTTCGGGCTGGCGATATACACTGCGTCAATGGCATCGCTCTGCGCCATTGCTTCCAGCGAGGTAAACAGATGCTCGACAGGGTAGTCGTTGGCGAAGGTTTGCGCCTGCTCAAGGCTGCGTGAATAGACGGCGGTCAGCTTATATTTGCCGGTCTCATGGGCGGCATCGACAAACTGGCGGCTGATCCAGTTTGTGCCAATCACTGCGAAACGTATCATAAAAGCGTTCTGGCTCCAGAAAGGGGGACTGCGGGACAATTTATCATGCCATGCCGACAAAGCCAGTGCGCTACTGCGCAGTTTCCCTGATTGACAGCGCCGTCAGCCACAGGCGGGTATCGAACTCCAGTTGATGATACTGTGGTTCCATATGGCAGCAGAGCTGATAAAACGCTTTGTTATGCTCTTTCTCCTTCAGGTGCGCCAGTTCATGCACCACGATCATGCGCAGAAAAGGCTCTGGCGCATTGCGAAACACCGTAGCGACGCGGATCTCCGCTTTGGCTTTCAGCTTGCCGCCCTGTATCCGGGAGACGGCGGTATGCAGCCCCAGCGCATTTTTCAGCACGTGGATTTTATTGTCATACATCACTTTATTAAGCGGCGGGGCGCTGCGCAGGAACTGGCTTTTCAGATCCTGGGTATACTGCCACAGCGCTTTGTCAGTGGCGAAATCGTGAGTGCCCGGATAGCGCTTTTCCAGCACCGCGGCCAGGCGTCGTTCAGCAATCAGCGTGCGCACCTGGGCAAGCAGGTTTTCCGGGTAGCCCTGGAGGTAAGTTAATTGGCTCATATTTACTCACGCAAATCAGAAAAAGTGTATACTCACGCACCCTTTTCAGGGATAAGTCGAAATTTTACCATTCAGGAGGGCCGATGAGCCACACAGACAACGGTTTCCGTTCACTGACGTTAAAACGTTTCCCACAAACGGATGACGTAAACCCACTGCTGGCGTGGGAAGCGGCGGATGAGTATCTGCTGCAACAGTTGGACGACACGGAAATTCGCGGTCCGTTGCTGATCCTGAATGACGCCTTTGGCGCGTTAAGCTGCGCGCTGGCGGCCCACGGGCCGTACAGCATTGGCGACTCTTACCTGAGCGAACTGGCGACGCGGGAAAACCTGCGCCATAACGATCTCGACGAAGCCAGCGTGAAGTTTCTCGACAGCACGGCGGCATACCCGCAGGCGCCGGGCGTGGTGCTGATCAAAGTGCCGAAAACGCTGGCGCTGCTTGAGCAGCAGCTGCGCGCGTTACGCAAGGTTGTCACTCCGCAAACGCGCATCATCGCCGGGGCGAAGGCGCGCGACATTCACACTTCCACCCTGGCGCTGTTTGAAAAGGTGCTGGGACCGACCACCACCACGCTGGCGTGGAAAAAAGCGCGTCTGATCAACTGTACGTTCAGCGAACCCTCTCTGGCCGACGCGCCGGAGACTCTGAGCTGGCAGCTGGACGGTACCGACTGGACCATCCATAACCATGCCAACGTTTTCTCCCGTACCGGACTGGATATTGGCGCGCGCTTCTTTATGCAGCATCTGCCGGAAAATCTGGAAGGGGAGATTGTCGATCTCGGCTGCGGCAACGGGGTGATCGGCTTAACGCTGCTGGCGAAAAATCCGCAGGCGAAGGTGGTGTTTGTGGATGAATCGCCGATGGCGGTGGCCTCCAGCCGCCTGAACGTTGAAACCAACCTGCCGGACGCTGTCGATCGCAGTGAGTTTATGATCAACAACGCGCTCTCCGGCGTTGAACCGTTTCGCTTCAATGCGGTGTTCTGCAACCCGCCGTTCCATCAGAAGCACGCGCTGACCGACAACATCGCCTGGGAGATGTTTCACCATGCCCGCCGCTGCCTGAAGATTAACGGCGAGCTGTATATCGTCGCTAATCGTCATCTCGATTATTTCCACAAGCTGAAGAAAATTTTCGGTAACTGCGCCACCGTCGCCACCAATAATAAGTTTGTGGTGCTCAGGGCAGTGAAACTGGGGCGTCGTCGGTAAGTCCCTGTGCCGGATGGCGACGTAAACGTCTTATCCGGCCTACATTTTGGCTATTGTTCTGTACCGGATGGCGGCCTACGGGATAGCGCTATGTTGTAGGCCGGATAAGGCGTTAGCCGCCATCCGGCAATGCCTGTTAAATCGCCAGCGCTAAACGGGTGCCCTGGGCGATGGCCCGGCGGGCGTCCAGCTCCGTCGCCACGTCGCAGCCGCCAATCAAATGCAGCGTTTTCCCGGCCGCGCGCAGCGGCTCGGCCAGTTCGCGCCGCGGTTCCTGCCCGGCGCAGATAATCACGTTATCCACTTTCAGCGTTTGCGCTTCTCCGTTGATCACCACATGCAGACCCTCGTCGTCGATTTTCTGGTAGCTCACCGCCGGGATCATTTTCACCCCGCGGGCGAGCAGGGTGGCGCGATGGATCCAACCGGTGGTTTTCCCCAGCCCCTCGCCGGGTTTGCTGGCCTTACGCTGGAGCATCACGATCTGGCGCGGGCTGCGCGGCAGATGCGCCCCCTCCGGACGTAATCCGCCAGCCTGCCGCAGAGTGGTGTCGATACCCCATTCCGCGCAGAAACCGGCAATGTTCTGGCTGGTAGCCTCGCCTGGCTGGCTCAGATACATTGCGGTATCAAAACCAATGCCGCCGCAGCCGACGATCGCCACCCTATTCCCAACCGGCGCTTTATCGCGCAATACCTCAAGATAGGTCAATACGCTTGCGTGATCGATACCGTCAATCGGCGGCCTGCGCGGTTCAATGCCGCAGGCCAGGATCACCTCATCAAATGCCAGCAGATCCTCTGCCGTCACAACCTGATTCAACTTCAGCGTGACGCCGGTGACCTCGATCATCCGCCGGTAATAGCGCAGCGTTTCGTAAAACTCCTCTTTGCCGGGGATCTGTTTGGCAATGTTGAACTGCCCGCCAATCTCGCCCAGCGCATCAAACAGCGTGACGTGATGACCGCGCGTCGCGGCGTTAACGGCAAAGGCCAGCCCCGCCGGGCCCGCGCCGACCACCGCCAGATTTTTAGGTCGAGAAGCCGGGATCACCGGCATTTTGCTCTCATGGCAGGCGCGAGGATTGACCAGGCATGAGGTGACTTTGCCAACGAAGATCTGATCGAGACAGGCCTGATTGCAGCCAATGCAGGTGTTGATCTCATCTGCGCGTCCCGACTGCGCTTTCGACAGGATCTCTGCGTCGGCGAGAAACGGACGTGCCATCGACACCATATCGGCATCGCCGCGGGCGAGGATCGCCTCGGCAACCTGTGGATCGTTAATCCGGTTAGTGGTCACCAGCGGAACGGAAACGTGGCCTTTCAGCTTGCGCGTTACCCAACTGAACGCGCCGCGCGGCACCGGCGTGGCGATGGTTGGAATGCGCGCTTCATGCCAGCCTATGCCGGTGTTAATGATCGTTGCCCCAGCGGCTTCAATCGCCTGCGCCAACTGGACGGTTTCCTCGAACGTGCTGCCGTTTTCCACCAGATCGAGCATCGACAGGCGATAGATAATAATAAAGTCATCGCCGACGCGCTGGCGTATCGCGCGCACAACCTCGACGGCAAAACGCATTCGCCTGGCGTAATCGCCGCCCCACCGATCGTCACGCTGGTTGGTGCGTTGGGCGAGAAATTCGTTGATCAGATAGCCCTCCGATCCCATCACCTCCACGCCGTCATAGCCCGCTTCGCGCGCCAGCTGCGCGCAATGGGCAAAGTCGTCAATCAGACCCAGGATCTCGTCATGGGATAACGCGTGCGGGGTGAAGCGGTTGATGGGTGCCTGAATCGCGGAAGGCGCCACCAGCTGCGGCTGATAGCTATAGCGGCCAGTGTGCAAAATTTGCAGGGCGATTTTCCCGCCTTCATCGTGTACCGCATCGGTGACGGTGCGATGATGCGCAACCTGGCTGACGTCGTTAAGCATCGCGCCGCCTGCCACCGCGACGCCAGACGGCGCGGGCGCAATGCCGCCGGTGACAATCAGCGCCACGCCGTGCCGGGCGCGCTCGGCGTAAAAGGCCGCAAGGCGTTCAGCGCCATCGGGATGCTCTTCCAGCCCGGTATGCATCGAGCCCATCAGCACGCGGTTTTTCAGCGTGGTAAAGCCGAGATCGAGCGGGGCGAACAGCGACGGGTAGCTCATAAGATTATCCAGTATGTAAAATAATTGTTATGTGGTCGGATGAGTTACTAATTTAGCCGTCGCCACGCAAAAGGGAAAAGGGGAATGCGATGATTGTGATGGGAATCAAAAAAGCGCTTTCACAGATAAAGAAAGCCGGATGGCGCGACGCGATGAACCGACCTGGCAGGCATTGCGCCCGCAGGCCGGTTCAGGCGGAACCGCCACCCGGCAACGTTGCTTTCTTTACACTTCTTCCACACTGACTCTTAACGCCGCCAGCGCTTTCCGCGTCGCTTTCAGCACCTGCTCGCACTGCTCAACGGTCAGGGTCAGCGGCGGCTCAATGCGGATCGTTTTCGAGTTATTCAGCGTACCGGCAACCAGCACCCGCTGGCGGAACATCTCGCTCGCGAAACTGTAGCCGGTTTCATTATCCACAAACTCGATCGCCATCAGCATCCCTTTGCCGCGGACGTCCTGCACCAGATCGGGATACTCCCGCGCCAGCTGACGGAATCCGTCCAGCAGCATATCGCCTTTCTGCTCCGCCTGGGCCGGCAGGTTTTGCTCCAGCAATACGTTGATGGTCGCCAGCGCCGCGGCGCAGGAGAGCGGGTTGCCGCCGAAGGTGGTGGTGTGAAGGAACGGGTTGTCGAACAGTACCGAAAAGACCTCTTCGGTGGCGATCGTCGCGCCAATCGGCATCACGCCGCCGCCCAGCGCTTTGGCGAGGCAGAGAATGTCGGGCTGTACGTTTTCATGTTCGCAGGCGAACATCTTGCCGGTGCGACCCATGCCGGTCTGGACTTCATCAAGGATCAACAGCGCGTCAAACTCATCGCAGAGTTTACGCACGGCGGTGAGATAACCCTGCGGCGGCAGGATCACGCCGCCTTCTCCCTGAATCGGCTCAAGGATCACCGCCGCCACGTCGTCGCCGGTCTTTTTACACTCGCTCAGTACCGTGCGCATCGCGCTGACGTCGCCGAACGGCACATGGCGGAAGCCCGGCAGCAGCGGCATAAACGGTTTGCGGAAGGCCGATTTCGCCGTGGCGGAAAGGGAACCTAACGACTTGCCGTGGAAGGCGCCGCTGGTGGCGATAAAGGTGAACTTACCGCGCGGCGACTGGTACGCTTTTGCAAGCTTAATCGCCGCTTCGACGGACTCTGTACCACTGTTCGAAAAGAAGCTGTATTTCAGTTTGCCGGGCGTCAGGGCGGCGAGGGTTTTCGCCAGCATGGCCCGCAGCGGGTCAAGCAGCTCCTGACTGTGCAGGGGTTGTTTCGCAAGTTGGTTCTGTACGGCGGAAACCACGACTGGATTACGGTGCCCCACGTTGAAGATGCCAAAACCCCCCAGGCAATCAATAAATTCCTGTCCCTGGGTGTCGACAAGCGTATTCAGACCTCCCGCCTGCCACTCTACGGCTCCGTAATCCCCGCCTGCGGTAACAGATTTGCGATATTCTAAAAAACCAGGATTAACATGCTCTTTAAAGTAATCAATCACCTCTCGGTTAAGTGCTTTCATCTCCTCATGGTCAAGCGTCCGCTTTTCGATGAGATTCAGTGCATGTGCGCTACAGGCTAATGCCGATGCGCTGGAAGGTAACCTGTTCAAAATGTGCTCCCGGGACTCGCGTATCACATGATACCGGTTTAAGTATTGCAGGGATTGCGCCATCACCGAAGAGGCTGGCGAAAATCGGGATAAACGCGATGAGGAAATGATATTGCGCAACATTTAATTATGTCTATTAACATTTGCTGGAATTTTGCACAGATTTTAATCGATTCGCGATCACACCGGACACGGTCATCGCACCGAAATGGTGCGTAAATTGCTCAGAAAGAGGGCAGGTTTTCGCCTCTGAACAGATAGTTCCTCTGCGAAAGTATTCAGAATCAATACATTAGACTTATACCGATCGTGCGGTTTAAGTGCGAATTGCGATCTAAATCAAATTTAACAACTAAAGATAAATCTGTTAGCGCCGAAATAACATCTGATAAGAAGTTAACATCCAGATAACTTGCACAGGACGCTACTATGTCTTCTCATCTCTACGTCAGCCAGCGAAATACACCGCTGGATGACGATACGACCCTTATGTCCACTACCGACCTGCAAAGCTACATCACCCATGCCAACGATTCATTCGTCAACATCAGCGGCTACTCGCTCAGTGAACTGCTGGCGCAGCCGCACAACCTGGTGCGTCATCCGGATATGCCAAAAGCGGCGTTTGCGGATATGTGGTACACCCTGAAGCAGGGCGAGCCGTGGAGCGGCATTGTGAAAAACCGCCGTAAAAATGGCGATCATTACTGGGTTCGCGCGAACGCGGTGCCGATGGTGCGCGGAGGACGGGTGAGCGGCTATATGTCGATCCGCACCCGGGCGACAGAGGAAGAAATCGCCGCGGTGGAGCCATTATATAAAGCGCTCAACGAAAACCGCTGTTCCCGCCGACTGCACAAAGGGCTGGTGGTGCGCAAAGGCTGGCCCGGCAAGCTTCCTTCCATGCCGGTGCGCTGGCGGGTTCGCAGCGTGATGGCGCTGATATTCGCGGCGCTGGCTATCGCGCTTTATGCCACCGGCGCTTCCTGGCAGGCGCAGCTGATGGGCGCGCTGGCGATGCTGCTCGGTACGGCGGCGTTTGAATGGCAGATTATCCGGCCCATTGAGAATGTCGCCAGCCAGGCGCTGAAGGTGGCGACCGGCGAGCGTAACAGCGTTACGCACCTTAATCGCAGCGATGAACTGGGGCTGATGCTGCGCGCCATTGGTCAGCTTGGGCTAATGTGCCGCTGGCTGATTAACGACGTCTCAGGGCAGGTCTCAGGCGTACGAAACGGTAGCGAAACGCTGGCGAAAGGAAACGAGGACTTAAATGAGCATACCCGCCAGACGGTGGAAAATGTTCAGCAAACGGTCTCTACCGTGAATCAGATGGCGGCTTCGGTAAAACAGAACTCAGAAACCGCCTCGCAAGCCGATAAGCTGTCGATAGCCGCCAGCAGCGCGGCGACGCAGGGCGGAGAGGCAATGGATACGGTGATTAAAACAATGAATGACATTGCCGACAGCACACAGCGTATCGGCACTATCACCACGCTGATAAACGACATTGCTTTCCAGACCAACATCCTCGCGCTTAATGCAGCGGTGGAAGCGGCGCGCGCAGGCGAACAGGGGAAAGGGTTTGCTGTCGTGGCGGGGGAAGTGCGTCATCTTGCCAGCCGCAGCGCCAGCGCGGCGAACGACATCCGTAAGCTTATCGACGCCAGCGCGGATAAAGTGCAGTCCGGCTCGCAGCAGGTTCATGCCGCAGGGCATACTATGAATAACATTGTTTCGCAGGTGCAGAACGTCACGCAGCTGATTGCGCAGATCAGCCGTTCGACGGCAGAGCAGGCGGACGGACTGAGCAGCCTCACCTGCGCGGTTGACAGGCTTAACGCTATCACCCAGAAAAATGCCGAGCTGGTTGAAGAGAGCGCGCAGGTTTCGGCGATGGTGAAACACCGCGCCAGCCGTCTGGAAGATGCTGTGACGGTACTGCATTAATCCGCTTTTTTCCCCGCCAACGCTTACCCTGACAGGTAAGCGTTGAGGTAAATTTATTATTCTGTCTCCCCCTCACCTACAAATTTTTTCCTGATTTCGTTAAATATTAAATCATTGTTTAGATAACGTTAGTCTTACGCGTATTTAGCGTAAGAAACTACTTATTAAGGTAGTTATGAAATAAAAAATCACCGATTTCATAAAGTTAGTTGTTTTTTGACCGATAAAAGAGCCTGACTCAGGAAAACCTTCTCCCGGAGAGGAAATATGTTTTTGCGTAACGTGAAGATTCGCTCGAAGTTATTTGCTGCGTTTGGTTTGTTTATTGTACTGGTGACGCTGAGTTCGGGTCTGTCATTACTTAGTCTAGATCGAGCCAACCGCGGAATGCAAAATATCATCACTAATGATTATCTTATTACGGTCAAAGCCAACAAACTCATCGATAATTTTCAGGAGTTTGTCACGACCCAGCAGCAGATGCTGATGGATGAACAAGGACGATGGACGGAGGAGTCACAGGCGAAACTCAATGCCGTAAGCCAGCAGATCTCGCAGCTGCTGGATGAGCTAAACGCGTTGCCGCTGAATGACGACTCGAGAAAACTGCTGGCCGGGATCCGTGAAGTGCGCGAACAGTATCTCGCCTCCCGGACGCGTATCCTTGATGCGTTACGCAACCACGATCGGCAGGCGGCGATGCAGGAGATGTTCAGCACCACGATGAAGATACAGCGGGCTTATAAAGAGAAAGTCCAGGCGTTCATCGCCATTGAGGACGGTCAGATGCGGGAGGCCGGCATTCAGGTTGAAAAGGATTTTAACGCGAATTTATTACTGCTGGTCGGCATGGTGCTGGCAGGCGTTATCGTCAGCTGCATCGCCGGGTTGTATATCGCGCGTTCCATTACCCGTCCACTGGAAGAGGCGGTGCAGTTCGCCAAAGCGATTGCCGGGGGCGATCTCACGCGCAGCATCGCCACCGATCAGCGGGACGAAACCGGCGTGTTGTTGCAGGCGCTGATGGCGATGAAAACGCGCCTGCTGGAAATCGTTCAGCAGGTACAAAATGGCTCGGAGAATATCTCCAGCGCCGCGGCGCAAATCGTCGCGGGTCATAAAGATCTGGCTGCGCGCACGGAAGAACAGGTCAGCTCGGTCGAGCAAACCGCCGCCTCAATGGAGCAAATCACCGCGACGGTGAAAAACACGGCGGAACATACCGCCGAAGCGACGAAGCTTTCGGCGGAAGCGGCGACGGTGGTGAAAAACAACGGCGGGATGATGAATCAGGTGACGCAAAAAATGCGTGTCATTAATGAAACCTCGCAACGGATGACCGATATCATCAATCTGATTGATGCCATTGCTTTTCAGACCAACATTCTGGCGCTTAACGCCGCCGTCGAAGCGGCGCGGGCCGGGGAGCATGGGCGTGGCTTTGCGGTCGTGGCGGGCGAAGTGCGGCAGCTGGCGCAGAAAAGCGCCTCTTCCGCCAGCGAGATCCGTAAACTGATTGAGGATTCCGCCAGCCAGACGCAGGAAGGGATGCAGCTGGTTGAAAAAGCGAACGGGCTGATCAGCGGCATGGTGAGCAACGTCGATGAGATGGATGTGATCCTGCGGGAAATCGGCCAGGCCAGCAGTGAGCAGACCGACGGCATTTCGCAGATTAACAGCGCGGTTGGTCTGATCGACGCCGCCACCCATCAGAACTCCAGCCTGGTGGAGGAGTCGGTTGCGGCGGCAGCGTCGCTGAACGAACAGGCGTTACGCTTAAAAGATATGGTGAAAATGTTCCGCGTCAGTGAAAAAGACGCGCTGGCGGCTTAATCCAGCTGAGTGATTTCCAGCGCCGCGCGGTCGATCACGCCGATGATCTGTTTTAACTGCGCGTCGCTGATATCGCCCTGGTTCACTTTCAAATCCAGTACCGCCTTAAAATTTTCCAGCGCCCGCTTCATCTGCGGGTTTTTGCGCAGCTCAAAGCCGACGTTGCGTGCCCGTACCCGTTCCTGAATATGCCCGAGGTGTTCCCGGTTTTCTTCCAGCCACTGCGCGCCGGAGGGGGTGAGGGTGATTTTTTTCCGGCCGCCGTCCTCTTCGCTGATGCTGATAAGCGACTGATCCTCCAGGTAATCAAGCGTCGGATAGATGACTCCCGGACTTGGCGTGTAGTTTCCCTGGGTCAGCGTTTCGATGGCTTTAATCAGCTCATAGCCGTGGCTGGCCTCGCGGGAGAGAATGTCCAGTATAACCAGCCGCAGCTCGCCGTGACCAAAAAAGCGCTGGCGTCGGCCACCGCCTCTGCCGTGCCGCTGCCCTTCGCCATTGCAGCAACCTTCATGATGATGTCGCACAGGATTCTCCTTTTTCATTAGATATATCTAATTTATATCTAAACTCTGATTTTCCGCAAGTGTGGGTGTGAATTTTTTATAACCAAATGAATTTAAATAATAAATTAAGAAGTAATTATCCGCCTGCTCTATATCAAAAAAATGCTTGCAATCTTTGTGATTAACAATCATTATCATTTAAATCTGTAATTCGATATATCTGATTTTTTCACGAAGGCAAAAAATGACCGACACCACCTCTCGTTATCCTCAGCGCGTGCGCAATGAGCTGCGCTTTCGCGAACTTACCGTACTGCGCGCAGAACGCATCAGCGCGGGCTTTCAGCGTATTGTCCTTGGCGGCGAGGCGCTGGAAGGCTTTAGCTCGCGCGGCTTCGACGATCACTGCAAAGTCTTTTTCCCGCAGCCGGGCACGTCGTTTGTGCCGCCGACCGTAACTGATGAAGGGATTCTCTGGGGCGAGGGCGTGCGTCCGGCCTCCCGCGATTACACGCCGTTATACGATGAGGCGCGCCATGAGCTGGCGCTGGACTTCTTTATCCACGATGGCGGGGTGGCGAGCCGTTGGGCGATGCAGGCGCGCGAAGGTGATAGCCTGACTATCGGTGGGCCGCGTGGTTCGCTGGTGGTGCCGGAGGATTATGCGTATCAGGTGTACGTGTGTGATGAATCCGGGATGCCTGCGCTGCGCCGTCGTCTGGAAGCGTTGAGCCGTTTGCCCGTTAAGCCGTCGGTTACCGCGCTGGTGAGCGTGGAGAGTCCCGCTTGCCAGGATTATCTTGCCCATCTTAACGCTTTCGGCATTGAATGGCTGGAGCACGATGAGCAGGCGATCGACGCGCGTCTGGCACAGCTTGCGGTGCCTGAGACGGATTATTTTATCTGGCTTACCGGCGAAGGAAAGGTGGTTAAAAACCTCAGCCGCCGTTTTGAAACCGAAGCGTTCGACCCGCAGCGGGTGCGTGCGGCGGCCTACTGGCACCGTAAGTAACGTTTAACTGCCCGATAACGGGCCCACGGTATTGATGTTGTCTGTAGGCCGGATAAGGCGTTTACGCCGCCATCCGGCAATGATTGCCCGATGGCGCTGCGCTTATCGGGCCTGGGTGCTACGATATTGTTGTTGTGCGTACGCGGCCATCCGGCAAAAAAATTAATCCGGGAAAAACTTAAGATATTTACAGGTTCACTTCAGATAATAAGAATTAAAGCGGTAAAGTTAGCGTTCTGTTTTATTTGTTTTTTTCGCAACTCTATTTATCTGGAAAATTTAAGACTTTTCAGTTCCAAAAAAACTATTCACTTTAGCCCGCTGTCGCTAGTATAGCTTTTCCAAAATTACAGACTTGCTATATCATGTTTTACACAAAAATATTCGTGTTGCTTTGTTCATTGAGCATTGGCACCTTTCTTTTTGTTTCGGTACGCTACCTCCTGTCGACGCCGTTTGCAGCAAACCGTCTGTCGTCGGAACAACGCGCGCGCGACCAGCGAATCATTGACGAAATACTTCACGTCTGGCCTTATGAAGAAACGGTCGACTGCACACAATACTATTTACATCCGTCGATTATTCATCAGATATCGCACCGTATGGAGCTGGCTGAAAAGTATAACGACGCCCACTATCGCCTTCATGATGAAACCATTGAGCAGGCGAAACGCGAATTCATTTTGTCGATCATTGAACTCAACTATACGATATACGCGTTTCTTCTCTCGGAAGAGACGGAATACAGCGCCTATCGCGACCGGATTGACAGCAAATTGCAGGTGATGATTGAAAAATATGACCGTTTTCTGTTGATCAGCGGGCGGAGAAAAGCCCCCGCTTTACTCCCTTCCTGATGCCTGGAGGGCAGCCCTGCGCACGGTCAGCGAAGGTGAGAGAACGTCACGTTCTGGCTCAACGTAATGTATCAAATCAGTCGGGAAAACTACGACTTTCCTGCTATAGATAGCAGCGGCAGAGATTATAAAAATAGATGTGATTCCCTTATGTTCGTCATCGTCTTTTTACGAGCGGCCCGGTATGGCCCGCGCAATCCCGTTAGCACGAAGGTGAATAATAGATGGACGATCGCACTCTTATTCCTCCGCTGGCATCCTGCCGGGTAAAGCGAATTCAAATCCGCTCGCGCGATAAATGGGTGGAAACCGATTTTTTTGTGGAGCAGGGCGTTCGCTACTTCTTTGCGGCATCCGGTAAATGGCGCGATATGAACCACCGCTGCGATGCCAATGGCTACAGCGTCGGTTATCTGAATTTCGCTAAAGTCTGGCTGCGTTGCCGTTACGATTCCGCGACCTGGTTTACCTTAATCGGCGCCATTGATAAATCAACCGACACGATGTTTGTTATTGGCGACGGCAGACGCTTAAATAATGGCTGGATCGCCCCGCGAAGCGGTGAACTGGTGGTATTTGCCAATGATATAAACGGTATGTACTGGGATAATTTTGGTTCGCTTACTCTGGATGTCTGGCGGTGAAATCCGACGCAGGCACTGTTCGCGATCCGCTCTTTATGTTTATTACTTGAGATTATTTTGTAAAATTTAAGATCTGTTATCGTTTGATATATGCTTTTTTGTGACGCCAGACTGTGCATCACGTTACAGTTAATGCCTGGCGCTTGCCCGCTTTTTGCCCGAAAAAAGGCGGCCGCAGCGCATTTAAGAACTTCAGATAACACGTCAACCTATTGTTTCTATTGCTTTTAATTTTGGTGGTTACATCCCGCAATCATTTAAGAAGAATTAAGGATATTTTGCTTTCTTCGTTACCCGTCACACTTCAGAATATTCCTCAACCAGTGATGCCAGCGTCCTGCTAACGCTTACCGCGATGACCCCGGGTAAGTGTCTTTTCTGGACTCTGACGACTGTAAGGTAAGCGTGGTCATTATTACGCTGAGGTCATTATCGGGCACTGGATTATATATACCATTATCCGTGTGGGCTGTATTAACGCTCAGGGAATGCTGAGCCTTAAATTCGGCCAACAAGCCTCATGCCACGCATTGATAATTGTCTGTTTGATTGTCGCCAGGTTTATATCCGTATTGATCTGTTCAGAACCAATGCGGCTGCATTGTATAGCCTGAAAACCGCCCATTTTATTTAGGATATCTGTTGTGAGTATGCGTTTTGTTTTTTCAATGGTGACTCTGCTCCTCTCATTTGGGGTTGCCTCTGTTCCATGCTTCGCTGCATTAGCCAGTATTGAAGAAACGAATCTGAAAGAAAGTATTTTATTTGCTTTAGATCGTGATCCGGATATTAGCAGCCAGGCGGCGCAAATGGGAATTGGCCAGGCGATGATGAAAGAGGCGAAAAGCGGCTGGATGCCGCAAATTGGTTTAACCGCCAGCGCCGGTCATAGTCAGACGACGGACTCCAGCGGTTCGTTAAATAATTCCGCCGCCTGGGGAATTACCGTCACGCAGTTAGTTTATGACTTCGGTAAAACCAATAGCGCCATTGCCCAGTCTGAAGCGCAGTATGAAAGCTATCGCTATCAGCTGATGGCGACGTTCTCTGAAGTAGCGTCGAAGGCTGCGCAGGGCTACGTTGAGGTGAAGCGCTATAGCGCGCTGACCAGCGCGGCGCGCGAGAACATCGTGGCGCTGGAGAAAATCCAGCACCTGGCCCAGCTTCGCGCCAGCGCCGGCCTGAGTTCAACCTCCGATGATTTACAGACCCAGACCCGTATCGCCGGGATGCGCGCCACCCTGGAGCAGTACGATGCCGCGCTGCAAAAGGCGAAAGCGGTACTGGCGGTCCAGACCGGGGTCAGCGCCAGTCGCTACGCCAGCCTGCCGGAAAATCTGGAAGTGCAACAAGTCTCCGTTGAAAACATCGACTACTCGAAAATTCCTGCCGTGCTGTCAGCGCGGGCAATGGTCACGTCGGCACAGCATGGCGTTGATCGGGCAAAAGCCCAGCATCTGCCGACCTTAAGCCTGAAGGCGGGCCGCACCCGTTATGAATCGGATAACCGCGGCTACTGGGACGATCAAATCCAGCTCAGCGTGGACGCGCCGCTGTACCAGGGCGGGGTGGTTTCCGCTCGCGTCGAGCAGGCGCAAGGGGCGAAGGCGATGGCCGTATCCGAAGTAGAAAAAGCGCGTTACGACATTTTGCAAAAAGCCTCTGCGGCAATGGCGGACTGGAAAGGCGCGCGCGGTCGTGAAGATGCTGGCAAGTTCCAGTTGGTTAACGCGATACAGACCCGCAGCGTTTACAAAAACGAATACACCCTGAGCAAAAAAACCATCAATGACCTGCTGAGCGTCGAACAGGATGTCTGGCAGGCCGAATCATCGAGGATCAACGCGGAATATGACGGCTGGAGCGCCGCCATCCAGTACGCGACGGCACTCGACAACCTGCTCCCCCTGATTGGTATTGAAAAGCAGGCGTCGAAAAAACTGCCCGATCTTTAACCATTTTTACTCGCAGCATCGTTACCTCCGGGTTATTGCCCGCAAGCGTATTACTGATTAACTGACCTTAATGAGCCAGAATATGAACACCTTAAAAACAGCGAATATTATCAACCGTCACACCGCCAAAAAAACCGTCCTGTCGGGAGAAGGGAATCTCTCGGTGGCTGTTTCCGGCGCCTCCGTCATTGAAATTTTAGGTTCCGCTCAGGATGTCGCCCGCTATGTTCGCCAGGGCAACGACTTACTGATTTATCTGAAGGACGGTAGCGTTATTCGTTGCAGCGGCTACTTCACCGAAGACCCGGAGACGAAGCTGCATTCAGAGCTGGTTTTCAGCGATGAAACGGGGCTGACGCACGTGACGTTTGATGAGGTCAGTAATGTCACCAGCCTGGATGCCGTTGAGTTGACGGCGCACGCGACGCCGATTGACAGCATCGAACCGCTGATGGCGGAAGCCGCCAGCGAAGATAACGGCTTTCCGTGGGCGTGGCTGGCCGGCGCGGCGCTGGGCGGCGGCGCGATTGGCGCGCTGTTGGCTAACGATGACGGCGGTGAAACCAAAACGGTCACCGTCACCGAAACTGAAACCGAAGTGGTGGATAACACCAAAAACACGCCAACCTGGACCATCGCCGATAAGAAAGGCGACAAGCAGGGCGGACTGTCCGCCAACGACACCACGGATGACAACACGCCGACCTTCAGCGGCAACGGCCACCCTGGCGCAACGATTCAGATTAAAGACAGCAGCGGTAACACCATTGCCAGCACGATGGTCGATGCCAATGGCGTCTGGACGGTACGGCTGCCGGTGCAGACCGATGGTCAGCACACCTGGTCCGTGGTGCAGATTAACGGTAGCGACACCACCACCGCGGGCAGCATTACGATTAACGTCGATACCACCACAGCTTCGCTGACGCTGGCGACGACCGCAGGTGATAACGTGATTAACGCCAGCGAACAGGCCGCTGGCTTTACCCTCTCTGGCGCCAGCAGCCAGCTGGCGCAGGGGACGGCGTTGACCGTGACGCTGAACGGTAAAACCTATCTCACTACGGTTGGCGCGAATGGCGAATGGCAGGTTAACGTCCCGGCGGCTGATGCGGCTGCGCTGGCGGACGGCAGCTGGACCGTATCCGTAAGCGGTCAGAACGCCGCGGGCAATACGGTGACAGGCAGCCAGCAGATCACCGTCGACACCCAGGCGCCGCTGCTCTCGATGGATAAGATTGCCATCGACCAGATCCTCAATACCACTGAACATAACGCCACGCTGGTGCTGAGCGGAAAAACCACCGCTGAAGCTGGTCAGACGGTCACGCTGACCCTGAATGGCAAAACCTGGACCACGACCGTCGCTGACGACGGCAGCTGGTCGCTGACGCTGGCCGCTGCTGACGTGCAGGCGTTAGCGAACGGCGATCACTCGCTGACGGTGAGCGTCAGCGATAAAGCCGGGAACGTGGCGGATCTCGCCGAGCGGCTGAGCGTCGACACCACCGCGCCAGTTCTGACGGTAAATAGCGTGGCGGGCGATAACATCCTTAATGATGATGAGCAGGATGTCGCTCAGCTTATTTCGGGCCGGGCGGATGGCGCCGCGCCCGGCGACGTGGTGACCGTGCAGTTTGGCAATCAGACCTTTACCGGCGTGGTCCAGGCGGACGGTAGCTGGAGCGTCGGCGTCCCCGCGTCCCTGTTCAATACCATGAGCCACGGCCAGCACACCATCACCGTGACGGTCACCGATGCCGCAGGCAACACCAGCACTGCCACCCATGACGTGACGCTCAACAGCGTTGCCGTCGGGATCACCGTCGATACCATCAGCCAGGACAACGTGGTTAACGCGCTGGAGTCCATGCAGCCGCTGACGCTGAGCGGTACCAGCACTCTGGTTAACGGCAGTACGGTTACCGTAATGCTCAATAACGTCGCCTATAGCGCGACGGTCAACAACGGCATCTGGTCGGTACAGGTGCCGGTTTCTGACGTACTGCACCTCGCCAATACAATCTATCAGGTTACCGTCAGCGGCACTGACGACATTGGCAACAGCGGAACGACCACCGCCTCCTTCCTCGTCGACACGACGTTGCCGCAGGTGATCGTCAATAACTTCGCCGTCGATAACCTGGTCAACAGCGCGGAAACCCACAGCGATCAGATTTTAAGTGGTCGCGTCACCAGCGCCGCGCCGGGCGACACGGTATCCATTCAGGTTGGCGGCAAAAGCTACAGCGCCGTTGTGGAAAGCGATCTGAGCTGGAAAGTGACCATTCCGGCCAGCGACTTGCAAAGCTTTGGCGACGGCGACCTGACCTTTACCGCCTCGGTGACCAACAGCCACGGCAACACCGGCACAGGCGAGCGCGATATCAACATCAACGCATCGCTGCCGGGTCTGCGCATCAACACGCTTTCCGGCGACGACATCGTGAATGCTATCGAACAGCATCAGGATCTGGTGGTGAGCGGCAGCAGCAGCCATCTGGCACCCGGGTCGACCGTTACCGTGACCATCAATAACGTTGATTATCAGGCGGTCGTTGGCAACAACGGCAGCTGGCAGATTGGCGTGCCTGCCGACGATTTACAACACTGGTCTGCGGGGCAACTGACCGTGACGGCCAGTGCGCAGGATAGCTGGGGCAATCCGGTTTCGGTTAACCATCCGGTTGAGCTGGATCTGAACCCGGTGGCGATTACCATCAATACCGTGGCGACGGATAATATGATCAACGCCGCGGAAAAAGGCGCTGACCTGCTGCTTTCCGGTCAGACTCAGGGGGTGGAAGCGGGTCAGACCGTGATAGTGAAATTCGCCGGTCAGACCTTTACCGCACAGGTTCAGGTTGATGGTTCCTGGAGCGTCACCGTACCGCCATCGGCGGTGGCCTCGCTGACCGACAGCCGCGAGCAGATTAGCGTGAGCGTCACCAGCGTCAGCGGCAATACCGCCAGTGCAAGCCATACCGTCACGCTGGACACCGCCGCGCCGACGATCGCCATCAATACTCTTGCCGCTGACGACATCCTTAACGCCAGCGAAGCGCAGGCGGACCTGGTGATTACCGGCACCACCACCGCCCCGCAGGGCCAGACGGTAACTGTTACTATTGGCAGCAACAGCTACACCGCGCAGGTTCAGGCTAATGGTTCATGGAGTGTAACCGTTCCGGCAGCAGACGTGGCGTCCATCAACAGCGGCGCAGTGACCGCAACGGTTTCCGATACCGCCGGTAACAGCGGTTCGGCCAGCCATAACCTGACCGTCGATACCACCGCGCCGGTGGTCACCATCAATACCGTGGCGGGCGACGACATTATCAACGCAGTCGAGCATAGCCAGACGCAGATTGTCAGCGGCTCCGCTACCGGCGCGGCGGCGGGCGATGCGGTCACCGTTACCGTGAACGGTAAAACTTACACCACCGTGATTGATGCGTCCGGTAACTGGAGCGTCGGCGTTCCGGCGGTGGATGTGGCTGCGCTGAACGATGGCACGGCTACCATTGCTGTGACCGTGACCAATGCTTCCGGCAATACTGGCTCCGCCACTCACGATGTGAACGTCGATACCGCAGCGCCGACCGTCACCATCAACTCTGTGACCGCCGACGATGTGATCAATGCCGCAGAGCAGGGCACGGACCTGACGCTCTCCGGCGCGACCACCAGTGTGGAAGCGGGTCAGACTGTGACCGTTTCTTTCGGCGGTAAGTCTTACACCACTACCGTTGACGCCAGCGGCAGCTGGACGCTGAGCGTACCGGTCGCCGATCTGGCTGGCCTGACCGACGGCAACGCCCGTGTGGAAGTCAGCGTCAGCAATGCGGCAGGTAACTCTGCTTCGGCAACGCATGACTACAGCGTGGATACAACCGCACCGGTTATCACCATTAACACTATCGCGGCTGACGATATTCTGAACGCCACGGAAGCGCAGGCGGATCTGGTCATCAGCGGTACCACTAATGCTCCGGCGGGCCAGACGGTGACCGTTACCATTGGCGGCAACAGCTACACCGCCCAGGTGGAAGCTAACGGCAGCTGGAGCATCGTCGTTCCGGCAGCGGACGTGACTTCCATCGCCACAGGCACCGTAGCTGCCAGCGTGGCAGACGCCGCCGGTAACAGCGGTTCGGCCAGCCATAACCTGACCGTCGACACCATCGCGCCGGTGGTATCCATCAATACGGTGGCAACGGACGATATCATCAACGCAGCCGAGCATAGCCAGACGCAGATTGTCAGCGGCTCCGCCACCGGCGCGGCGGCGGGCGATGCGGTCACCGTCACCGTGAACGGTAAAACCTACACCACCGTGATTGATGCGTCCGGCAACTGGAGCGTCGGCGTTCCGGCGGCAGATGTGGCTGCACTGAATGACGGCACGGCTACCATTGCTGTGACCGTCACTAACGCCGCAGGCAACAGCGGCTCGGCTACTCACGACGTCACGGTGGACACCGCAGCGCCGACCGTCACCATTAACTCCGTGACCGCCGACGACGTGATTAACGCTACCGAGCAGGGCGCAGACCTGACGCTCTCCGGCGTGACCACTAACGTGGAAGCGGGCCAGACCGTCAGCGTCTCTTTTGGCGGCAAGTCTTACACCACTACCGTTGACGCCAGCGGCAGCTGGACGCTGAGCGTACCGGCAGCAGATCTGGCTGGTCTGAGCGACGGCAGTGCCCGCGTGGAAGCGAGCGTCAGCAATGCGGCAGGCAACTCTGCTTCGGCAACGCATGACTACAGTGTGGATACGGGCGCGCCGGTTATCATCATCAACACCATCGCGGCTGACGATATCCTGAACGCTACTGAAGCGCAGGCAGATCTGGTCATCAGCGGCACCACTAATGCTCCGGCAGGCCAGACGGTGACCGTTACCGTGGGCGGCGTGGATTACACCGCGCAGGTTCAGGCTAATGGTTCATGGAGCGTGACCGTTCCGGCCGCGGATGTGGCGTCCATTGCCACAGGCACCGTAACGGCCAGCGTGGCAGACGCCGCCGGTAATACCGGCTCGGCCAGCCATAACCTGACTGTGGACACCACCGCACCGGTGGTCACCATCAATACGGTGGCGAGCGACGATATCATCAACAGCGCCGAGCACGGCCAGACACAGATTATCAGCGGCTCCGCCACCGGCGCGGCGGCGGGCGATGCGGTCACCGTCACCGTGAACGGTAAAACCTACACCACCGTGATTGATGCGTCCGGCAACTGGAGCGTCGGCGTTCCGGCGGCAGATGTGGCTGCACTGAATGACGGCACGGCTACCATTGCTGTGACCGTCACTAACGCCGCAGGCAACAGCGGCTCGGCTACTCACGACGTCACGGTGGACACCGCAGCGCCGACCGTCACCATTAACTCCGTGACCGACGACGACGTGATTAACGCTACCGAGCAGGGCGCAGACCTGACGCTCTCCGGCGTGACCACTAACGTGGAAGCGGGCCAGACCGTCAGCGTCTCTTTTGGCGGCAAGTCTTACACCACTACCGTTGACGCCAGCGGCAGCTGGACGCTGAGCGTACCGGCAGCGGATCTGGCTGGTCTGAGCGACGGCAGTGCCCGCGTGGAAGCGAGCGTCAGCAATGCGGCAGGCAACTCTGCTTCGGCAACGCATGACTACAGCGTGGATACGGGCGCACCAGTTATCACCATCAACACTATTGCCGCTGACGATATTTTGAATGCCACCGAAGCGCAGTCGGATCTGGTCATCAGCGGTACCACTAATGCTCCGGCAGGCCAGACGGTAACCGTTACCATTGGCGGCGTGGATTACACCGCGCAGGTTCAGGCTAACGGCAGCTGGAGCGTGACCGTTCCGGCAGCGGACGTGACTTCCATCGCCACAGGCGCTGTAACGGCCAGCGTGGCAGACGCCGCCGGTAATACCGGCTCGGCCAGCCATAACCTGACCGTGGATAACACCGCGCCGGTAGTCACCATCAATACCGTGGCGACGGACGACATCATCAACAGCACCGAGCATAGCCAGACGCAGATTGTCAGCGGCTCCGCCACCGGTGCAGCGGCGGGCGATGCTGTCACCGTCACTGTGAACGGTAAAACCTACACCACCGTAATTGATGCGGCAGGCAACTGGAGCGTCGGCGTTCCGGCGGCAGATGTGGCCGCGCTGAACGACGGCACGGCTACCATTGCTGTGACCGTGACAAATGCTTCCGGCAATACTGGCTCGGCTACCCACGATATGGAAGTGGATACCGCGGCACCGACCGTCACCATTAACCCGGTGACTGCCGATAACGTAATTAACGCGGCCGAGCAGGGTACGGACCTGACGCTCTCCGGCGTGACCACGAATGTGGAAGCGGGTCAGACCGTCAGCGTCTCTTTTGGCGGTAAGACTTACTCCGCCACCGTTGACGCCAGCGGCAACTGGACGCTGGTTGTCCCGGCCGCCGATCTGGCTGGCCTGAGTGACGGCAGTGCCCGCGTGGAAGCGAGCGTCAGCAATACTGCGGGTAACAGCGCGTCAGCAACTCATGACTACAGCGTGGATACGGGCGCTCCGGTTATCACCATCAACATTATTGCGGCTGACGATATCCTCAACTCCACTGAAGCGCAGGCGGATCTGGTCATCAGCGGCACCACTAATGCTCCGGCAGGCCAGACGGTGACCGTTACTGTGGGCGGCAACAGCTACACCGCGCAGGTGGAAGCTAACGGCAGCTGGAGCGTGACCGTTCCGGCAGCGGATGTGGCCTCCATCGCCACTGGCGCAGTGACCGCAACGGTCTCCGATACCGTCGGTAACAGCGGCTCGGCCAGTCATAACCTGACCGTCGACACCACCGCGCCGGTGGTCACCATTAATACGGTGGCGGGCGACGACATTATCAACACAGCCGAGCACGGCCAGACGCAGATTATCAGCGGCTCCGCCACTGGCGCGGCGGCGGGCGATGCTGTCACCGTCACCGTGAATGGTAAAACCTACACCACCGTGATTGATGCGTCCGGCAACTGGAGCGTCGGTGTTCCGGCGGCAGATGTGGCTGCGCTGAACGACGGCACGGCTACCATTGCTGTGACCGTGACAAATGCTTCCGGCAATACTGGCTCGGCTACCCACGATATGGAAGTGGATACCGTGGCACCGACCGTCACCATTAACTCCGTGACCGCCGATGACGTAATTAACGCTACCGAGCAGGGCGCGGACCTGACGCTCTCCGGCGTGACCACGAATGTGGAAGCGGGCCAGAGTGTGACCGTCTCTTTCGGCGGCAAGACTTACACCACTACCGTTGATGCCAGCGGCAACTGGACGCTGAGCGTACCGGCAGCGGATCTGTCTGGTCTGAGCGACGGCAGTGCCCGCGTGGAAGCGAGTGTCAGCAATACTGCGGGTAACAGCGCGTCAGCAACTCATGACTACAGCGTGGATACGGGCGCTCCGGTTATCACCATCAACATTATTGCGGCTGACGATATCCTCAACTCCACTGAAGCGCAGGCGGATCTGGTCATCAGCGGCACCACTAATGCTCCTGCGGGACAGACGGTGACCGTTACTGTGGGCGGCAACAGCTATACCGCGCAGGTGGAAGCTAACGGCAACTGGAGCGTGACCGTTCCGGCAGTGGGTGTACCGGCCATTACAACGGGGGCAGTAACAGCCAGCGTGGCAGATACCGCCGGTAACAGCGGTTCGGCCAGCCATAACCTGACCGTGCACACCACCGCGCCAGTGGTCACCATCAATACCGTGGCAACGGACGACATTATCAACACAGCCGAGCACGGCCAGACGCAGATTGTCAGCGGCTCCGCCACCGGCGCAGCGGCGGGCGATGCGGTCACCGTTACCGTGAACGGTAAAACCTACACCAGCGTGATTGATGCGGCAGGCAACTGGAGCGTCGGCGTTCCGGCGGCGGATGTGACCGCGCTGAATGATGGCACGGCTACCATTGCTGTGACCGTGACCAATGCTTCCGGCAATACTGGCTCCGCCACCCACGATATGGAAGTGGATACAGCAGCACCGACCGTCACCATTAACTCCGTGACTGCCGACGATGTGATCAATGCGGCTGAACAGGGTGCAAACCTGACGCTTTCCGGCGCGACCACGAATGTGGAAGCGGGTCAGACCGTCAGCGTCTCTTTTGGCGGCAAGTCTTACTCCGCCACCGTTGACGCCAGCGGCAACTGGACGCTGGTTGTCCCGGCAGCGGATCTGGCTGGTCTGAGCGACGGCAGTGCCCGCGTGGAAGCGAGCGTCAGCAATGCGGCAGGCAACTCCGCTTCGGCCACTCATGATTACAGCGTGGACACAACCGCCCCGACCATCACCATCAACACCATCGCGGCTGATGACATTCTGAATGCTACCGAAGCGCAGTCGGATCTGGTCATCAGCGGCACCACTAATGCTTCGGCAGGCCAGACGGTAACCGTTACCGTGGGCGGCGTGGACTATTCCGCGCAGGTTCAGGCGAATGGTTCATGGAGCGTGACCGTTCCGGCAGCGGATGTGGCATCCATCGCCACAGGCACCGTAACGGCCAGCGTGGCAGACGCCGCCGGTAATACCGGCTCGGCCAGCCATAACCTGACCGTGGATAACACCGCGCCGGTGGTCACCATCAATACCGTGGCGGGCGACGATATCATCAACGCTGCCGAGCACGGCCAGACGCAGATCGTCAGCGGCTCCGCCACCGGCGCGGCGGCGGGCGATGCTGTCACCGTTACCGTGAACGGCAAAACCTACACTACCGTGATTGATGCGTCCGGCAACTGGAGCGTCGGCGTTCCGGCGGCGGATGTGGCTGCGCTGAACGACGGCACGGCCACCATCAGCGTGACCGTCACTAACGCCGCAGGCACAGGCAACAGCGGTTCGGCTATCCATGATGTGAACGTCGATACCGCGGCACCAACCGTCACCATTAACTCCGTGACCGCCGACGATGTGATCAATGCGGCAGAGCAGGGCGCGGACCTGACGCTTTCCGGCGCAACCACGAATGTGGAAGCGGGCCAGACTGTGACCGTCTCTTTCGGCGGCAAGACTTACACCACTACCGTTGATGCCAGCGGCAACTGGACGCTGAGCGTACCGGCCGCCGATCTGGCTGGTCTGAGCGACGGCAGTGCCCGCGTGGAGGCGAGCGTCAGCAATGCGGCAGGCAACTCTGCCTCGGCCACTCATGATTACAGTGTGGATACGGGCGCCCCGGTCATTACCATCAACACCATCGCGGCGGATGATATTCTGAATGCCACTGAAGCGCAGGCGGATCTGGTCATCAGCGGCACCACTAATGCTCCGGCGGGCCAGACGGTGACCGTTACGGTTGGTGGCGTGGATTACTCCGCGCAGGTTCAGGCTAATGGCAGCTGGAGCGTGACCGTTCCGGCAGCAGATGTGGCATCTGTCACCACTGGCGACGTAACGGCCAGCGTGGCAGATACTGCAGGTAATACCGGCTCGGCCAGCCATAACCTGACCGTCGACACCACCGCGCCGGTGGTCGCCATCAATACCGTGGCAACGGACGATATCATCAACGCAGCCGAGCACGGCCAGACGCAGATCGTCAGTGGTTCCGCCACCGGCGCAGCGGCGGGCGATGCTGTCACCGTCACCGTGAACGGTAAAACCTACACCAGCGTGATTGATGCGTCCGGTAACTGGAGCGTCGGCGTTCCGGCGGCAGATGTGGCCGCGCTGAACGATGGCACAGCCACCATCAGCGTGACCGTCACTAACGCTGCGGGCAACAGCGGTTCCGCCACCCATGATGTGAACGTCAATACCGCCGCACCGACGGTAACCATCAACAGCGTGACCGCTGATGATGTGATTAACACTACCGAGCAGGGCGCAAACCTGACGCTCTCCGGCGCAACCACGAATGTGGAAGCGGGCCAGACCGTCAGCGTCTCTTTTGGCGGTAAGTCTTACACCACTACCGTTGACGCCAGCGGCAGCTGGACGCTGAGCGTACCGGTCGCCGATCTGGCTGGCCTGACCGACGGCAACGCCCGTGTGGAAGTCAGCGTCAGCAATGCCGCGGGTAACAGCGCATCTGCGACTCACGACTACAGCGTGGATACGGGCGCACCGACCATTACCATTAATACTATCGCTGCCGACGATATCCTGAACGCTACTGAAGCGCAGGCGGATCTGCTGATTACCGGCACCACCAGTGCGCCGGCAGGCCAGACGGTGACCGTTACCGTGGGCGGCGTGGACTATTCCGCGCAGGTTCAGGCTAACGGCAGCTGGAGCGTCACCGTTCCGGCAGCGGATGTGGCATCTGTCACCACTGGCGACGTAACGGCCAGCGTGGCAGACGCCGCCGGTAATACCGGCTCGGCCAGCCATAACCTGACCGTCGATAGCACTGCGCCGGTGGTCACCATCAATACGGTGGCGGGCGACGACATCATCAATACAGCCGAACACGGTCAGACGCAGATTGTCAGCGGTTCCGCCACTGGCGCAGCGGCGGGCGATGCTGTCACCGTCACTGTGAACGGTAAAACCTACACCACCGTAATTGATGCGGCAGGCAACTGGAGCGTCGGCGTTCCGGCGGCGGATATGGCCGCGCTGAACGACGGCACTGCTACCATTTCCGTGACCGTGACCAATGTTTCCGGCAATACTGGCTCCGCAACACACGATGTGAAAGTGGATACAGCAGCACCGACCGTCACCATTAACGCAGTGACTGCCGATGACGTAATTAACGCGGCAGAGCAGGGCGCGGACCTGACGCTTTCCGGCGCAACCACTAACGTGGAAGCGGGCCAGACTGTGACTGTCTCTTTTGGCGGCAAGACTTACACCACTACCGTTGACGCCAGCGGCAGCTGGACGCTGAGCGTACCGGCAGCGGATCTGGCTGGTCTGAGCGACGGCAGTGCCCGCGTGGAAGCGAGCGTCAGCAATGCGGCGGGTAACAGCGCGTCTGCGACCCATGACTACAGCGTGGATACGGGCGCACCGGTTATCACCATTAACACTATCGCGGCTGACGATATCCTCAACGCTACTGAGGCGCAGGCGGATCTGGTCATCAGCGGTACCACTAATGCTCCGGCAGGCCAGACGGTGACCGTTACCGTGGGTGGCAACAGCTACACCGCGCAGGTTCAGGCGAATGGTTCATGGAGCGTCACCGTTCCGGCAGCGGATGTGGCATCCATCGCCACTGGCGCAGTGACCGCAACGGTATCCGATACCGCCGGTAACAGCGGTTCGGCCAGCCATAACCTGACCGTGGACACCACCGCGCCGGTGGTCACCATCAATACCGTGGCAACGGACGACATCATCAACAGCACCGAACACGGCCAGACGCAGATTATCAGCGGCTCCGCCACCGGCGCAGCGGCGGGCGATGCTGTCATCGTCACCGTGAACGGTAAAACCTACACCACCGTAATTGATGTGGCAGGCAACTGGAGCGTCGGCGTTCCGGCGGCAGATGTGGCCGCGCTGAACGACGGCACGGCCACCATCAGCGTGACCGTCACTAACGCTGCGGGCAACAGCGGTTCCGCCACCCATGATGTGAACGTCGATACCGCGGCACCGACCGTCACCATTAACCCGGTGACTGCCGATGATGTGATTAATGCGGCTGAGCAGGGCGCGGACCTGACGCTCTCCGGCGTGACCACGAATGTGGAAGCGGGCCAGACTGTCAGCGTCTCTTTTGGCGGCAAGACTTACACCACTACCGTTGATGCCAGCGGCAGCTGGAAGCTGAGCGTACCGGCAGCGGATCTGGCTGGCCTGACTGACGGCAGTGCCCGTGTGGAGATCAGCGTCAGCAATGCGGCGGGTAACTCTGCCTCGGCAATGCATGACTACAGTGTGGATACGGGTGCACCGGTTATCACCATCAACACTATCGCCGCTGACGATATCCTGAACGCCACCGAAGCGCAGGCAGATCTGGTCATCAACGGTACCACTAATGCGCCAGCAGGCCAGACGGTAACCGTTACCATTGGCGGCGTGGATTATACGGCGCAGGTGGAAGCTAACGGCAACTGGAGCGTGACCGTACCGGCAGCGGACGTGACATCTGTCACCACAGGCACCGTAACGGCCAGCGTGGCAGATACCGCCGGTAATACCGGTTCGGCCAGCCATAACCTGACCGTGGACACCACCGCACCGGTGGTCACCATCAATACCGTGGCGGGCGACGACATTATCAACAGCGCCGAGCACGGCCAGACGCAGATTATCAGCGGCTCCGCTACCGGCGCAGCGGCGGGCGATGCTGTCACCGTTACCGTGAACGGCAAAACCTACACCACCGTAATTGATGCGTCCGGCAACTGGAGCGTCGGCGTTCCGGCGGCGGATGTGACCGCGCTGAATGATGGCGTCAGCACCATCAGCGTGACCGTCACTAACGCGGCAGGCAACAGCGGCTCGGCTACGCATGATGTGAACGTCGACACCGCAGCGCCGACGGTGACCATCAACAGCGTCACCGCTGATGATGTGATGAATGCGGCTGAGCAGGGTGCAAACCTGACGCTCTCCGGCGTGACCACGAATGTGGAGGCGGGCCAGACTGTGACTGTCTCTTTTGGCGGCAAGACTTACACCACTACCGTTGATGCCAGCGGCAACTGGACGCTGAGCGTACCGGTCGCCGATCTGGCGACCCTGACCGACGGCAACGCCCGCGTGGAGGTCAGCGTCAGCAACGCCGCAGGCAACAGCGCGTCTGCCACCCGCGACTACAGCGTCGACACCGATGCGCCGGTTATCTCGATCAACACGATCTCCGTGGATGACGTGCTGAACGCGGCGGAACAGCATCAGCCGCTGACCGTGCAGGGTAACACCAGCGCGCAAGCCGGGCAAACCGTAACGGTAACCCTCAACGGCACCGATTACACCGCGCAGGTCCAGGCCAACGGCACCTGGAGTCTCACCGTTCCCGCCGCCGATCTGGCTGAGTTAAGCGACGGTCCACTGGTTGTTTCCGCCGTCGTCAGCGATAAGGCGGGCAACGAAAGCCAGACCAGCCATAACGTGACGGTTGACGCTACCGCGCCGCTGATCGCCGTAAATAACGTGGCGGGCGACAACATCATTAATAACGGCGAGCAGCGAGCTGGACAGACCATCAGCGGCACCACCACCGCAGAGCCGGGTCAGACGATAACCCTGACCTTTAACGGTCACACCTATCAGGCGACGGTAGACGCCAGCGGCAACTGGTCAGTATTCGTTCCGGCGGGTGATTTTACCGGTCTGGCGGACGGTAACTACGCTATCGCCGTCACCGTTAACGATGCGGCGGGTAACGCGGGCCACGTCACGCATATTGTGGCCCTGAACGGGGATGTCCCGACCATCGCCATCGACGTTATCAGCATGGATGATGTGATCAATGCGGCCGAGCACGGTGCCCCGCTGACCCTCAGCGGCACGACGACCGCGCCTGCTGGTCAGACGGTGACCATCACGCTTAACGGCAACAGCTACACTGCGGTGGTCGACAGCAACGGCCAGTGGAGCTGCGTGGTGAGCAGCACCGACGTCGCTGCGCTGGCGGACGGTACGGCGTATACGGTGAATGCGCAGGTCAGCAACACCATTGGCAACAGCGCCAGCGCCGATCGGGTGATGAATGTCGATCTGACCGCGCCCGCTCAGGCTATCTCGATTGATGCGGTGCAGGGCGACAGCGGCCTGAGCAGCAGCGATTTCATTACTAACCACAATCAGGTGGTACTGGATGGCTCGCTTTCCGCGCCGCTCGCCAGTGGTGAAACCGCGCAGATCAGCCTTGATGGCGGTACAACGTGGATCGATCTGCTGGTGAACGGCACCAGCTGGTCGTTTACCGATGGCCGCACTCTGGCGGATGGCGGCTACCTTTACTTTGTTCGCGTGATTGATGCGGCGGGTAACGTCGGATCGGTGGACAGCCAGGCGGTGCGGGTAGACACCACGCCGCCAGCCGTGACGCTGATTTCCATTGACGCCATTAGCCAGGATACCGGGCTGTCGGCGAGTGATTATATTACTCACGACAACCAGATCGCTTTGCAGGGTTCGCTGAACGCCGCGCTGGCCAGCGATGAGCATGTGCAGATCAGTTTTGACGGCGGCAATACATGGACTGACGTCAGCGTCAGCGGCCAGAGCTGGTCCTTCGTCGACGGGCGTACCCTCGCCGACGGCGATTATCACTACCAGCTGCGGGTGATCGACCAGGCGGGCAACGTCAGTGCGACCACCAGCCAGACGGTCACCGTAGATACCCTGGTGCCAGACGCGACGAAAACCATCGCTTTTGACAGCATCACGGACGACAGCGGCCTGAGCGGCAGCGACTTTATCACCAAAGATACTTCGCTTAGCCTGCAGGGTTCGCTGGGGGCGACGCTGTCGCCGGGGGAAATTGTACAGATCAGTCTCGACGGCGGCGCAACCTGGCAGAACGTTACGGTTATTGGCAACAGCTGGTCGTTTGCCGACGGCCGCACGCTGGGCGAAGGCGCTCATGACTACTGGGTGCGGGTGATCGATACCGCCGGTAACATTGGCGCGACCGCGCACCAGCAGGTGATCGTCGACCTGACGCCGCCGGACAGCGCGATTACCGTCAGCATCGACAGTATCTCTACCGATACCGGCTACAACAGCGGCGACTTCCTGACCAATGATAGCTCGCTGACCATCAGCGGCTCCATTGGCGCGCCGCTTGCCGCGGGCGATCGCGTGCAGATTAGCGTCGATAACGGCCTGACCTGGCACGATGTGGTGATGAGCGGCGACAGCTGGAGCTACGTCGACCCGCGCACCCTGGCGGAAGGCGATCAGACCTACCAGGTTCGCGTGGTTGACGTGGCCGGGAACGTCGGGGCGACGACGGATCAAGTTGTCAGCGTCGATCTGACGCCGTCGACAAACGTCGCGACCATCCACAGCTATACCGACGACGTGGCCTCTTCGCGCGGCGAGTTTGCCGCGGGCACCACCACCGATGACCGCACCCCGGTGCTGAACGGTACGCTGGCGACTGCCCTGCAGACCGGCGAACAGGTGCGCATTTACAGCGCGGACGGAACGCTGCTCGGCGAAGCGGACGTCAACGGCACGGACTGGAGCTATCAACTGAACGTGCCGCTGGTCGATGGCGATAAAGGGGAGTTCTACGCGGTAGTCGTCGATGCCGCCGGCAATGAAGGCGCACATTCGCCGGTGTTTGATTTCACCGTTGATCTGAAAATGTATGCCGATGCCCAGAATACGCTGGATACCACGCCGATCGTCACCGGTCGCGTGGACTTTGAAATCCTGCCGGGCGAATACGTCGAAGTAACGATCAATAACGTGGTCTACAGCTCGCGTAACGGCGCGGTGGTTATCGACCCGAAAAACAGCACCTGGTATGTGCAGATCCCGGACAGCGATGCGCTGGCGCTGGGAACTTATGAAGTGAAAGCCGTCCTGTATAAAGCCGATGGTACCGAAATCACTCGTGACGACACCACCGGCGAGCTGACAGTGTCGCCGACGCCGTCCATTACCTTTACCTCAACCGCGGCATCGTCGGAAGATACCGGCACCGCGCTGACGCTGGGTGAAGACGGTACGTGGCGTATCCTCAGCAACTCGACGGTGTTCACCCAGAACGCCACCGATTCCACCACCCTCGGGTCGTTTAACTCGGTGGCGATTAGCGGTCCGGACAAACAGCAGCAGTCGTCGTTTATCGATTTCGACCGCGATGGCCTGATGGATATTCTCGGCGCCGACACCAGCTATGCCAACGGTCAGCAGTCGTTCAAATACAACGCCGACGGAACTTATACCTCTTTCCAGGTGGGCGCTTACGGCGTGTCGGGGCAGACTAACGATCCAAACGGCAACGTCTACGGCTGGTACGGCGGCGCGATGGGGATCGATATCAACGGCGACGGCTATGTTGATATGGTCTATGGCGACGAAACGCCAAACGACTCTGAAGGCCGGGGCGGCTATGACAGCGGCTTTGTGCTCAATACTGATGGCACCATCGTCGGCTTTGATAAGACCGGCTCCTATGTCTATACCAGTAACTCGCAGGACGGCGTGGCGTCGACCAACAGCGGCAACCCGACGCCGGACCGTGAAGTGTCGGGCGTTGACCTGAACAACGACGGTTACGTGGATATTACTTATCACGGCACCTCCGGTACCAACACCACGGCAGGGGGCGGCTCCAGCAGCTCAAGTTCTCGTCTGGCGGTGGTCACTAACGGCGTGGACGCCAACGGCAATATGACGTTGACCAACACCCAGATTGTGACGGACGTGTTTAACGGCGATAACGCCTCTGATAACCACTACACCACCCTGACCTGGGCCGATCTGAACGGCGACGGCTATATGGATCTGTTTGTCGCCGGGTTGACCGCCAAAGGCGACGCCACCAGCGCCATCTTCTATAACGACGGCACCGGTAAGCTCACCACGGCGGCCAATGGCGCGGGCACAGGGTCAAATGTGCAGACGCTGGGCGACAGCGTTAACAGTATGTCCTCGCTGGCGGTGGACTGGAACGGCGATGGTCGGATGGATCTAATCGAAATCGCTGGCGCGGCGGGTTCGACCACCGCGACCAACACCAGCAACGTGGGGCTGCTGTGGACCAACAACGGCGTGAACGGCAGCAACCAGGTTGACTGGTCTTCCCGGACGCTGTTAACCGGCGCCAACCAGGGCAGCAGCAACATCACCACCGGCGCGCTGACGCTGGATCTGGATTATGACGGTGACAAGGATCTGGTGGTATTCCGCGCCGCAGGCGGTAAAACGGAGTACATCGAGAACACCAGCTCCATCAGCAACGGCACCAGCATCATCCTGCGTATTTCGGATGCGAACGGCGTGAACACCTTCTACGGCAACACCGTGCTGCTCATTGATGAGAGTACCGGCAAGGTGGTCAGCTCGCAGGTGATCAACCCGCAGGGCGGGGTGAACATGAACGACTCGTCTGGCCTGGTTTACTTCTACGGTCTGGACGCCAGCAAGTCGTACAGCGCGGTGCTGCTGGCGAACGGTCAGGACTACGGCGGCGTGTCGTCGGTGACGTTTGACTCCTCCGGCGTGGTGAACACGGTTGAGAACGTCAACGCCTCCTGGGGCGGCCTGATGGCGGTGGAGAAGAACCATGCGTATAACCTGACGGCGGAAGACGGGGCATCGGCGGCGAACAGCGCGCTGGCGGCCAGCGACGGCAGTAATACCGTGGGGATTGTCGGTACCGGCTACAACGACACCCTGAACGCCACCGCAGGCAGCCACATCTACAACGGCGGCGGCGGTAGCCGCGTGGTGTCGGATGTTGACGTCTGGAGCGCGCAGGGCGGGATGGATATCGTCGACTACAAGCTGGCGGGCAGCACCGCGCTGAACATCGACCTCAGCAACGGCGCTATGCAGAGCACCGGCTTTGGCAATGCGCAGTTTGTTAACGTTGAAGGGATCGCGGGCGGCAACGGTAACGACACCTTTACCGGCAGCAGCACCGAGAACTTCTTCGAAGGGCGCGGCGGTAATGACACCTTCAATATTGGCAACGGCGGTCAGGATACCCTGCTGTACAAGCTGATCAACGCCTCTGACGCCACCGGCGGCAACGGCAGCGATGTGGTCAACGGCTTTACCGTCGGCACCTAGGAAGGGACGGCGGACACCGACCGTATCGACCTGCGCGAACTGCTGTCCGGCAGTGGCTACACCGGCAGCGGCTCAGCCACCTACGTCAACAGCGTGGCGACGCTGGATGCCCAGGCAGGGAATATTGAAGACTACGTCCGCGTGGTTCAGAACGGCAGCAACACCGAAATTCATGTGGATCTCGACGGTGCGGGCGGGGCTTCCGGCTCCACCACCGTGGTCACCCTGAACGGCGTGCAGACCGATCTGGCCACCCTGCTGGCAAACCATCAGTTAGTGATTATGTAATACCCACGTCCGGGGGAATCGCTTCCCCCGGCACACCTCGCGTCAAATACGCACTAGACTAAAAAATGAACAGCGCAGAGCGGGTAACGCGTTTATCTTTCTGCGGCAGAAAAGAGTATGAGCACACAATCCGTTATTGATAACGCCATTCCGTTACGGCGCCATGTCGCACAACAGGAACCCAACTCTATGAACACGCAGTCGCAATACGAACCCTGGTTACAGGCAATGATCGGTGTGGCGCAGCATTATCGTCTCGACTTCTCGGCGGAGCATGTTCGGGTGGCGGTAAATTATGAAAGCGACTCTCCGCGCGAGCTGGTGTTAAAAGATATGGCGCGTCAGCTGGGGCTGGGGCTGCGCAGCGTCGCCGCGAAAGTCTCGCATCTCGATCCGTGGCGTCTGCCGCTGATTGCCGAGTTCAGCGAAGGGCAAATCGCCGTCATTAACCGGATGGACAGCGAAGGCAACATCAGCCTGCAGTTCAGCGGCGACGAAGGCCTGGAAACGGTATTAACCCGCGATGAAGTCAGTACGCGTATTAAAACGTTATATGTTTTGCGTCCGCTGGAATCCACTCCCGACGCCCGCGTCGACGATTATATTAAGCCGTACAAAAAAAACTGGTTCTGGCGGCTGGCGTTAAAAGACTGGCACCGGTATATCGATATTATGGTGGTTGCGCTGGTGGCGAACGTGCTGGCGCTTTCCGGCATGATCTTCTCCATGCAGGTGTATGACCGCGTGGTGCCGTCGCAGTCTGAAACTACCCTGTGGGTGCTGTTTGGCGGGGTGATGCTGGCGATCCTGTTTGAATTTATTATGCGAATGCTGCGCGTCTATATCTCCGACGTGGTGGGTAAGCGCGCTGATTTGCGGATCTCGGAGCGCATCTTCGCCCATGCCCTGCGGATTAAAAACGGCGCGCGTTCGAAATCCACCGGCTCGTTTATCGCCCAGATCCGCGAGCTGGAGTCAGTGCGTGAGCTGATTACCTCCACCACTATCGCCGCGCTCTCCGACCTGCCGTTCTTCCTGCTGTTTGTATTTATTCTGTGGATGACAGGCGGCCCGCTGGTGCTGGTGGTGCTGATGGCGGTTCCGCTGCTGCTGATCCCCGGCCTGCTGGTACAGCGTCCGCTGGGGCGGCTCTCCACGGAAGGGATGCGCGAGTCGGCTATCCGTAACGCCACGCTGGTCGAGGCGGTGCAGGGCATTGAGGACATTAAGCTGATGCGCGCCGAACAGCGTTTTCAGAACCAGTGGAATAACACCAACTTTGTCGCCGCCGGGGTCGGGATGCGCCAGCGCTGGCTGACCAGTCTGCTGCTCACCTGGACCCAGGAAGTGCAGTCGATCGTCTATGCCGTGGTGCTGCTGATTGGCTGCTATCTGGTGATTAACGGCGATATGACCACCGGCGCGCTGGTCGGGACCTCGATCCTCGCCTCGCGCACCATCGCGCCGCTGTCGCAAATTTCCGGCGTCCTGTCGCGCTGGCAGTCGGCGAAGGTGGCGTTACAGGGGCTGGACGACCTGATGCAGCGCCCGATCGACGAACCGCTACAGGGTAAGAAGGTGCATAAAGCGCATCTGCGCGGCCATTATCAGCTGGAGAACGTCACCTTCTATTATGACGAGGAAGAGAAAGTCAACGTCCTGACGGTGCTGGCGCTGAACATCAAAGCCGGGGAGCGCGTGGCGCTGCTCGGACGCAATGGCTCCGGGAAAAGTACCTTGTTACAGGTACTGGCGGGAATGCAGGAGCCGCAGCAGGGATCGGTGCTGCTCGACAACATCGCGCTTAACCATCTCGATCCGGCGGATCTGCGTCGCGATATGCAGCTGCTGAGCCAGCAGGCGCGCCTGTTCTTTGGCTCCATTCACGACAATATTACGCTCGGCAACCCCACGGCGACCGATGACGATATCCAGCAGGCGCTGGCCATCAGCGGCGCGCTCGAATTTGTGCGCAAGCAGAAAACCGGGCTGAACTATGTGATCAGCGAAGGAGGCGCCGGACTGTCCGGCGGCCAGCGTCAGGCGCTGCTGCTGGCGCGCGCGCTGCTGACCTCGCCGACGATACTGCTGCTCGACGAACCGACCGCCTGGCTGGATGAAATTGGCGAACAACAGCTTATCCGCCAGTTAAAAAACTGGCTGGGCAACCAGCGCACGATGGTGGTGGCGACGCACCGCCTGCCGATCCTCGAACTGGTGGATCGCATTATCGTGCTGGATAACGGACGTATTGTGATGGACGGTCCGCGTGACGCCATTCTGCATAAACACGGCATGACGCAGCCGACGGCGGCGCAAAGCAACGTGTCACACCTCAACACGCCGCCGTCGAACCACTCAGGGAGATCGTGAAATGCGCGATATCAACCGTTTTAACAGTCGCCTCAGCGAGCCGAAGCTCCCGCGCTCTTCACTGGTCGCCTGGTTTCTGTTTGCCCTGCTGGCGGCATTTGTCGGCTGGGCGAGCTACTTTCATCTTGATGAAGTGACCACCGGCAGCGGCAAAGTGGTGCCCTCGTCCCATGAGCAGGAGATCCAGTCGCTGGAGGGGGGAATTATTTACAAACTGCACGTCCGCGAAGGCGATATCGTGGAAAAAGGCCAGGTGCTGGCGCAGCTGGACCGGACGAAAACCGAGTCCGGCGTGCAGGAGAGCGAATCAAAACTGCACGCGGCGTTAGCCACCGCCGCGCGGCTGACCGCCGAAGTGAACGGCGGCGAGCCGGTGTTTCCGTCGGAGCTGAATAACGAGACGGCGCTGGTTAGTCAGGAGCGCGCGCTGTTCCAGTCCCGCCGCGAAAGCCTCGAGAAAGGCGTGGCGGGGCTACGGCAGGGGATTGCGCTGATCGAAGGCGAACTGGCGATGACGCAGCCGCTGATCAAGCAGGGCGCCGCCAGCCAGGTGGAAGTGCTGCGCCTGCGTCGGCAAAAGAATGAGATGGAAAACAAGATCGCCGAGCTGCAAACCCAGTACTACGTGCGCGCCCGTGAAGAGCTGGCGAAAGCCAATGCCGAAATCGAAACCGAGCGTTCGGTGATGCGCGGGCGGGAAGATTCGCTGACGCGTCTGACCTTCACCGCCCCGGTACGCGGCATTGTCAAAGATATCGACGTGACCACTGTCGGCGGCGTTATCGCCCCCGGCGGCAAACTGATGAGCCTGGTGCCGTTAGACGATCAGATCCTGATTGAAACAAAAATCCTGCCGCGCGACGTTGCGTTTATTCATCCGGGGCAGGAGGCGATGGTGAAGATTACCGCTTACGATTACTCGATTTACGGCGGCATCAACGGCGTGGTGACGCTGATCTCGCCGGATACCATTCAGGATGAGGTCAAACGCGATCTCTACTATTACCGGGTCTATATCCGTACCGACAGCAATCAGTTAGTCAACAAGCAGAAAAAAGCCTTTCCGGTATTTCCCGGCATGATCGCCACGGTGGATATTAAGACCGGCAATAAAACGGTGCTTCAGTATCTGCTTAAGCCGTTGAACAAGGCCAAAGAGGCGATGCGCGAACGGTAATTTATTTTACGCGGCAGGATAATAAGCGCCGCTGCTTACAGAGCTGCGCGGCGCTGATGAACGCGGCGATAAACAACGCCAGCGCGCCGCACAGGGTGGCGTCGGTAATAGCCTGCGTTCCGCTTCCCAGCAAAGAGGTGAGCAGCGGACCGAGGATCTGTCCAATGCCATAGGTCAGGGTGACAAATCCCAGCAGGTTCAGACTTCCCGGTACGCTCAGCTGGCGGGCGAGGGTCATGACCAGCGACGTGGCGCCCATAAAGGTCGCGCCGAAGCCTGCGCTGCTCAATACCAGCAGCAGCGGGGAGTCGCTGGCGAGGGTGAGCAGCACGCAGACGCCCTGAATCGCCAGGTTCGCCGTCAGACAGGGCAAAACGCTCCAGCGTTTTGCCGCCCACAGCCAGCCGAAGCAGCCCGGCACTACCGACAGGCCGACCAGCGTCCACAGATGCGCCGACAGCAGCGGCGAACCGGCGTTTTTCGCCATCAGCGGCAGATAGGTGGCGACAATGATGTAGCCAAATCCCGCCAGCCCGTAGAGGATCGCCAGCAGCCACCAGCGCATTGGCTGGCGCTCTGCTTTCGCCAGCGGCGCGGGAGGCGCGGCGTGAGCGCGCGCAGGCATCAGTAACGCCAGCAGAATCACCAGCCCCCCGGAAAACGCGGCCGCCCAGGTCCATAACGCCTGCGAAGAGAGCGCCAGGCGTATCCCGGCGATGACGTACTCGTTGCCCAGCGCGATGCCGACGCCGACGCCGGAAAACAGCGCGGCCGCGACAAACGGATGGCGGGTGTGTTGCAGGATCAGCGTCGAGCCAAAGATCAGCATCCCGGCGCTGGCGATCCCCGCCAGAAAACGCACCAGCATCACCACCGCCGGATGAGCGAACAGCGCCATGGCGAGGATCAGCATGCCGGTGGCGACCGCCGACGTCAGCAGCAGCGGGCGTAGCCGGGAAGGCAGATGAAAAAGAGCAAAGGAGAACAGCAGGCTACCGGCCAGATAGCCCGCATAGTTGACGCTGGCGATCCAGGAGAGTTCGCTGAAGGTGAAGCGCCCCTCAGCGAGTAAAACCGGCAGCATTGGCGTATATAAAAAGCGGCCAATTCCCATGCCGAGCGCCAGCACCATCATGCCAAAAAGCGCGGTGCTCAGCGAAAAACGATCGGTGACGTTATGCGGTTGCTGGCTCATGCCGAACCCTGATTGTTACATAATTAAAACTCACAATAACAAATTTGCAACAATCAGGTAAGGGTTATCGTCGAATTATTCTCCGCCGTCGGGCGTAAAGCGGTAAAACAGGTTAGGCTCCGCGACGATAAAAATGGTCCCCTGGTCATCCATGGCGATGCCCTCAGGCTGACGGATATCTTTCGCCAGCCCGTGGCGGCCTTTTTTCAGCGACAGCGTGCCGATAATCTCGCCGTCCCGGGTGACCTCCTGCAGTCGCTGCGATTCATGGGAAAGGATCAGCAGGGTATTGCTGCGCGGGTTAAACTCCGCGCCGGAAATGTCCTTAATATGCAGATGGCGCTGCAGCGTGGCGTCTTTGCTGATCGACAGGTCATCATTGCGTAAAAGCCCGCGCACCTGGTAAATCTCAATGGGTTTCCACTCTTTAAAAAACCAGAACGTGCGATCGTGGCGTGACCAGGCCAGCCCTTCAAACCCGCTGTTGGTGGGCGTGTCCTGCAAAGCGAATTTTACCTTTTTGACAATATTCACCTGCGACTGCGCATCCAGCGTAATAACGTAAATGGTGTAGTCGCTCTCGTCGCTGACCACAAAGGTGTCGTTGCCAACGTATTCAATCGTTTCCATATCACGCACAAAATCGACTGGGATGGCGCGCAGCAGTTCACCCTCTTTGGTCAGTTCAAGAATGGTGGCGGGTTTGTTCACGGTGCTGAAAAGCGTATCGCTTTTTTCCGACCACGTCAGCGAGGAGATATTTTTCGTGACGCCGGCAATCGCCTTGCCGTCCAGCGTGACGCGGTAGTGGCGCAGAGAAGAGTCTGCCCGCTCACGGTCCGCCATCGCCCCGGCGAGCAGCGTACAGCCCACGCCAGCCAGCAGGAGAATGAGCATGGTCATCCCGACCAGCGGGCGCTTTAAAGTGCTGATAATCCTTTTCATTAACATTCCATTTTATAACCCTGATGATTTTGTGGGCAGTATATAAATGAATCTTAACAAATGCTTAAACCCTTCAAAAACCGATTGCATTTATTGAGGAGATCGTGCTGTCCGTACGCACAGCTTTCTTATTCTGTGATATCTATAGCCGCGTTAACTGAAGGGGCAGGAGCAAGAGAATGTGGCAGACGCGCGCGCTGGAGCTGAATAATCAGGCTTACTGGAACTGGGAAAAAGCCTGCGAGCTGGTGGCGTGGGCGGTGAGCCATGACTTTAACACGGTGATTGTTGGTCAGGCGGATCTGTTCGATATGCTGGTTTCGCCGAAAGGTTATACCCCGCATCAGTATAACGACCGCCTCTCCAGCCAGCAGCGCGCCCGCTGCGTCCACCTCAACCGGCTGGGGCTGTTATGCCAGCAAAAAGGGCTGCGTTTTTATCTGCAGGCGAAAGAGTTCAACTTCCCGACCGATCTGCTGCTGGCGCATCCGCATCTGTTCGAAGCGGGGCGCAGCGTCCGTTTTGACGTCGATTTCTGGTGCGGCTATCTGGCGGATAAAGTTTCGCTGATCTGCCAGCGCATTCCGGCGCTGAGCGGTCTGCTGATTGCTATCTCCAACACCGACGGCCTGCTGCCGGTTTCGCGGCCAAACTGGGAGCTACCGGCGCCGGAGCAGCCCCTCCAGCCCCAGCGCGACGAGCGCAGTTTCGCCATTTACAGCCGCTGTTTTAATACCCTTTCGCGGGTGATGCAGCAGGAAAATAAGCATCTGGTGCTGCGGGTGTTTCCGGCGGGCAATCACGATCTCGGCAACGTGCTGGAAGCCATTCGTCCGCTGCCGGAGAGCGTCGGCGTCTCCATTAAGCTTACGCCGGAGCGCTTCTGGCCGTCGTTTCCCAATAATCCGGCGCTGCTGGAAGTTCGCGAGCGCGAGGTGTGGGCGGATATCGATCTGGTGGGGGAAGAGGTCGGCTGGGGCGTCTTTCCTTTCCTGCGCGTGGATGAACTACAGGGACGGCTGCTGTGGTGTCGCCGTAACCCGGCGATTCGCGGCGCGGTATGTAAAGCGAGCTGGGAAGGGGTGGATAATCATTGGGTTATCGGCACGCTCAGCGCCTGTAATCTGGTGGCCTGTAGCCGTATGTTGACCGCCGACAGCGTCCCGCAGACTCAGAACCAGCTGATCCGCTACTGGCTTAATGAAACCTGGGGCTGGCTACCCGACGACGCGACGCTGACGACCTTTTGCTCGCTGCTGGAGCAGGCCGCTCAGACCCTCTACTGCGCTATCTACGTGCGCGACCATGTATTCCACCGCCACAGTCAGGTGCCGGAAAGCTACGGCCAGGCGGTGTGGAGCCTCTACGGGCAGCTCAATCGCAACCACTGGCTGCCGGGGTCCGAGCGGGACATCAGCTTTAGCCGCAGCGACATTGAACGCTCTGCCGCCAGCCTGTCGCGGATCGCCAGCGAAAAAGATGAAGCGGGCGTGGCATCGGTGGCTCTGTGCGAAGAGGCGCTGCGCTTTGCGCAACGCGCGGCGTTTCCCTTTGCGCTCAAAGCGCGCTGGCTGGAGGAGTGGCAGGGCTTTGCGCTTTACTGCCGTCTTTTCCTGCACGCCCAGAAGGCGTTTTTCACCCTGCGCTTCGCCCATGAGGCGGAAAACAGCTGGAGCATCCGCGAGATTTGCCAGATCAATATTCAGGAGCTCTACCGCTGCGCGTTTGAACTTGACGATTATTGTGCAAAACATCCGCAGGCCTCGCCGGGCCTGCACGTGCTCTTTGACGCCTCCCGGGTACGCGCGCTGGCCGACAGCCTGAGCGCGGAGCTGAAGGGGTTAAAAGGGTGATGCATCTCACATAAAATGTGCCAGTGAGCAAGATTGTGTGATGAATATCACGATGAGACGATTTTTACCGCAATCGAAAGTGATCTTCATCACACTAAAAAGCCCGCCGTCGCCCGGATTGTGAGTTGCCGGGCATATCCCCTTTTTCCTTAACCTCGCGCGCTCGCTCCCTCCGGCGAATCCCCGGATGATCGCCGCATCACGCAATCAGGCGAAGGTGGAAAAAGAATGTCACAGAGTGATCAACAGCTAACGCAGGGTGATGCCATCCGGCGTTTTTTGTTTTCAGCGATAAAGAAAGCGCGGTTCGCCGAGTTTTATACCGGCGAGGGGGCAGAAGAGGGCAAGGAAAGCGCCTTCTGCCGACGCACTTTTTACCGGACGATGGCGCTGCGGGAGGTGGACCCGTCGCAGGCGCTGCCCTGTCATTCGCTTGCGCACGCCGACGAGCGGGGCATCGTCGCTTTTACGGCGTTTGGCGCCCTGCCGTTTCATTTGCAGCGCTGGCTGCGGGTCGATCTGATAGCCGGGCAGAGCGGCGAATTTCCTTTTCAACTCGGCGTTTGCGGCGGCGTGCGTCTCTGGTGTGAGGGGAAAAACGTCGCGCAGTTTACCCCGTTTACCCGCAATCAGATGCAATACTGCCAGGCGCGCCTCCCGCTACAGAGGGGAAAAAACAGCCTGCTGATCCATCTGGATGAGCTGGCCGAGCGCGAAACGCGCTGGGGGCTACGGATGACATATTCCGGTACGCAAACTCTCGCCGCGGCGTTGCCGAATGAGCGAATTGACGAAGAGTATCATGGCGATCCTCACTCCCCGCTAACGCCTTCGCATAATGACAGCGCCCGCCAGCTGCTGGCGCTGATGCAGCGGCGGGAATACGGCGCGCAGGCTGACGCCCTGTTAGTCAGCGCGTTACGCCACGTCAGCGCGCGCGAAGCCGGCTCGGTTTTCTCGCTACTGCCGCTGCTGCAACTCTGGCAGGCGCATCAGGGTGAATACTTTCCATTACCGCTCTGGCGGCGGGTGAGATCGACGCTGCTCGGCTATCGCTACGGCGCGGATGAGCGCGGCTGCGACGCGATGTGTTTTGACGATGAACGGCACGCGCGGGAATTTTGCCAGGCGCAGTATCTGGCAGGGCAGCTCTTTCCGGACGCGCTGTTTGTCGCCTCTGGCCGCAGGGGCCGCGAGCAGCAGGCGCTGGCCCGAATGAAGCTTCTAAAAAACGGATGGACAACGGAGGCGCTGCATGACGCGAAATGATCTGATGAGCACCCTGGACCGCGTGGTGCGCGGCTTCTGTCGGCTGAAAAACCTTGATGAAGTCGGCGCCAGCGACGGGTTCGCCATCCATTTTGAAGAGTGGGAGTGGGAAATTGGCGTCGGGCTGTATGGCTTCTGGCGTTTTGCTGATTTTCAACAGGACGCTGCGCTACAACGGTCGATCCTCAACTGGTACGACGCGCAGATCCGTAAGGGGCTGCCGGAAATACAGATCAACACCACCGCGCCGATGATCGCGCTGGCGCTGGTGGCCGGGAAGCAGCGGCGTGCGGATCTGCTTAGCGTGGTGAATGACTGGGCGGACGCGCTGCTGCGCGATCTGCCAAAAACCGAGGAGGGCGGTTTTCAGCACGTGGTGAAAGAGCAGGCCAACACTGGCCAGCTCTGGGATGACACGCTGTTTATGACCTGTCTGTTTCTCGGCGTGGCCGGGCGCGTGCTGAAACGACAGGAGCTGATCGCCGAGGCCAGCTATCAGTTTCTGCTGCATACCCGCTATCTCAGCGAGCCGGCGAGCGGGCTGTGGTATCACGGCTGGACGTTTGTCGATAAGCACCATTTCGCCGGCGCGTTCTGGGCGCGGGGCAATGCGTGGATCACCGTGGCGATCCCGGAGTTTCTCGAACTGATGGGCGACAATCTTGATGACAGCGTGCGGCGTTTTCTGGCGCAGGCGGCGGCGCGCCAGGTTCGCACCCTGTGTGAACTGCAGGCGGAGAACGGCATGTGGCATACGGTGCTCGACGATCCGTTCTCGCCGCAGGAGTCATCCGCCACCGCCGGAATTGCCTACGGGATGCTGCGCGGCGTCCGGATGGGGATCTTTGATAAATCAGTCAGCGCAGCGGCGCTGCGCGCCTTTGATGCGATAATGGCGCGTATTGATGAGGAGGGGCTGGTGCAGGAAGCGTCGCGCGGCACCATGCTGGGTCAGGACATTCAGTACTACTGCGATATTGAGATGGCGCCCGTACCGTATGCCCAGGCGCTCACCATGCTGCTGCTGCTGGAGATGGAGCGGGGAAACTGGCTGAGTTAAACAACACCCGCCGCCCGATCCGGCTCTGCCTCAACGTTTACCGCTTCAGAAGCCGAGCAGGGCCGGGGCTTGCGACAGCAGATAGAGCAGCAGCCCAATGGTGCCGCCGACCAGCGTGCCGTTGACGCGGATAAACTGCAAATCTTTGCCGATGTTGAGTTCGATCTGCCGCGACATATCGCGCGGATCCCAGCTTTTTACCGTGTCGCTGATATGGCGGGTCAGGAAAGTGGCGAATTCCGGCGCTACCCGATGCGCGGCCTGTTCGAGATGACCGTTAAGCGAGGCGCGTAGCGCCTCGTCGGCGATCAGCGTTTCGCCAAACCACTGTCCGGCATTGGCAATCCGCTGCTTCACCCGGGAATCGTCGGCATTGATATCGTTCTTCAGCCACTGACGCAAATCGTCCCACAGCTCGCCCAGATAGCGGTTGAACGTCTCATCTTCTTTCAGGTAATCCTTAATGCTTTCGGCGCGGGCCGCCATGTCCGGATCGCTTTTCAGCTTATCGATAAGTCTGAACGTGGCGCGGTCAAAGGCATGGCGGATCTGATGAGCGCGATCCAGACTGATGTCGTCAAGCAGCGAATTGACCGCATCGGAAACCAGTTCGGCGCTGTGCTCGCCCAGCCATTCGGTGGGCAGGATCTTCGCTTTCAACGGATGCTCCGTTTCCAGCCAGTGGACGATCTGGCGAGCGATAAATTTGCGCGACGTGTCGCGCTGGAGCAGGGCGATCAGCTGGGCAATCAGCGTGTCGAGCAGCGCCTGGTGACGATCGTTTTTGGTCATGCTTTCCAGCATCAGGGCGCCGGTGCCGGAGAGATCGACCTTATCAATGGCCTTATGCACCGCGCGTTTGAGCAGCCGCTGAATGCGGGCGTCGTCGGTCAACTCAAGGAAACCGCTCATGATCTGCAGCAGATGCTGGCCGATCCGCCCGGCGTTCTCCGGCTGACTGAACCATTTTCCAATCAGCAGCGCCGGTTCGTGGCGGCGGATCAGCGCCACCAGCGACTGGGTATCGAGAAATTTCTCCTGAACGAACTGCCCGAGATTCTCGCCGATCCGATCTTTATTGCGCGGGATGATCGCGGTATGGCGGGAAATAAACGGCAGCGGTACGCGGCGAAACAGCGCCACCACCGCGAACCAGTCCGCCAGCGCGCCGACCATCGCCGCTTCGGCAATGGCCTTTATCCCGCTGACCCAGAAACCGGGCGGCAGGAAAAGCGTGACGACGAACGTGCTGGCGGCGATCAGCAGCAATGAGAGCGCCAGCAGCTTGGCGCGTTTAAGCTCAGCGATTTTATCCATAGGCTTAAGGATAGAGCCTGACGGGGGAATTGCGCAACGCACGCTTATCCAGGGATCCAGTTATCCCATGCCGGGAGGGGGCCGAGTTCCGCAACCAGAAAATCGATAAACGATCGTACCTTCGGATTGCTGTATTTGCTGGGAAAGTAGAGCGCGTACAGGGCGTGGGTTTCGCAGCTCATCATGCCGTCGAGCATCAGCGGGGTGATCTCCTGTTTCTGAATATGATCGCCAATCAGGTAGGTGGGCAGATACGCCACGCCCTGATCTTCCAGCACTGATTTCAGCAATACCAGACTGCTGTTGGCCTGGATGGGCGCGGGCAGTTTGAGCTGATGCAGCCGATCCTGTTCGTCGGCAACTTTAATAACCGGCGTCAGGCCGGGATAAATCAGACAGTCGTGATTCACCAGATCGGCGCGCCGCAGCGGCATGCCTTTTTTGGCGAGATAGCCCGGTGAGGCGCAGTACGCCCAACGGATCGGCACCAGCTTACGCATCGCGTAGTTTTGCGGCGGCGCGGTAGAGATGCGCAGCGCAATATCAAAGTCGGTATCGTTAAGGTTAACGAAGTTATCGTTGAGATCGATATACAGATTGACGTCGGGAAACTGGCTGCGATATTTATCCACCAGATTAACCAGTCGGGAATAACCGAAGGCAATGGAGCAGGTAATACGTAATTCGCCCTGCGGATTATGATAATACCCCGAGGTGGTGTTCAGCGCCTCATCGAATTCATGCAGTAATTTATTGGCGCGATTAAATAAATATTGTCCGGCGTCGGTCAGGGTAATACTGCGGGTGGTGCGCTTAATTAACGTTGTACCCAACGACTCTTCCATTGCCGCCAGACTTTTACTCACCGCCGACGGCGAAACGTTAAGCTGCGACGCGGCTTCGGATAATCCGCCGCAATCGACAATCCGCACAAAGAACTCTAAATGTTTGAGAGAAACCGGCGCGCTCATTATTTCCTTTTCTTCATAATTGATTTGCAAAAACGGTACGAATGGCCCGTTACATTCGCCTTTGAAACATGCAACTATTGAATCACAGGAAATGACCTGCTGACAAAATGAATAAATAACAACTTAAGTGAGTTACATCACAAAGTATCAGGAAGAAAATTCGGAACGTCGCCAAATTGTGAATTTTATCTCATTTACTCTTTTATTTTAATGAAAGGTGCCTCTTATGTGGTCACGACTTGAACCCTACAAATCGTCAATCATTTTATTACTCGCACTGGTTGCCGGGGGCCTGCTGGGTATTTACGCACCAGCGTTTGCCAGTCAACTCCAGCCGATAGGGCAGATTTTTCTTAACCTGCTCTTTATGATTATCGTACCGCTGGTGGGAATTAGCGTGATGTCGTCCATTGCCAGTATGACCGACCTGAAACGCCTGGGGCGGATTATGGCGATTATATTTATCGTATCCATTGCGATGGCGTTTATTCCGGCCGCCGGGATCGTTGCCTTGGCCCTCTGGTACAACCCGGCGCAGGGCGTCACCATCGATCTGTCGCAATCCGTACAGGCAGGCAGCGGCAAGATGGATTTCGTCAGCATGATCACCACCAACGACTTTATCGGCCTGTTTTCGAAGTCGAATATTCTGGCGCTGATCGTGATGGCGATCATCGCCGGGATCGCTATCGGTCAGTCTGAGCAGGCGGGTAAACGAATCGCCTCGCTGCTGGAAGACGCCAACGCCGTGATCATGAAGATCGTGTCGATCATCATGAAGATCGCTCCGGTCGGGCTTGGTTGCTACTTTGCGGCGACGATGGCCAGTCAGGACTCTGGTCTGCTGTTGACCTTTGCCCGGGCGATTGGCCTGTTTATGGTCGCCACGCTGGTGTATTACATCTTTGGCTCGATACTTTATTCCTGGATCGGCGGCGGCCTCCCGGCGGTGAAAGCCTTCTGGCGTCACGCCATTGAGCCTTCCGTTACGGCGTTAGGCACCTGCTCTTCGCTGGGCACGCTGCCGGTGACCCTGCGCGCAGGCAAAGCGATGGGCATTAATCCGGAAATCGTCGATGTCTCCGTGCCGCTGCTGGTTAACCTGAATAAGGGCGGCGTGGCGATGATTGCGGCGCTGAAGATTGTCTTTATCTATTCGGTACTGGGGATGGAATTCACCACCGAGACTTTCTTTTTAACCATGCTGATTGCCGTGCTGTCGGCGATTATCGTCGGCGGCGTGCCGGGCGGGGCGTTCCTCGGCGAGATCTTTATCGTCACCACGCTGGGACTGCCGATGGAGGCGATCCCAATGCTGGTGGTGCTCGGCACCATTACCGACGCTCCGGCGACGCTGATTAACGTCATTCACGATTTAAATGCGACGCAGATTGTTGAGCGCTTCGCGGGAAAGAAACAGGCCAGTGTCGGGATTAACCCTGGTGCGGCGACGGTATAAATTTGCGTACGGATTAAGGATAAAAATATGAAAGATTCAGTGAAGCTCGAAACGCAGTTAGTCATCGCCGGGCGTGATAAGCGCTACACCCAGGGGGCGGTAAACCCGGTTATCCAGCGCGCCTCTTCGCTGGTGTTTGATAGCGTGAAGGATAAAAAATTCGCCACCGCTAATCGCGCTAACGGCGAACTGTTCTACGGGCGTCGCGGCACTTATACCCACTTTGCTTTTCAGAAGGCGATGAGCGAACTGGAAGGGGGCGTCGGCTGTGCGCTCTACCCGTGCGGCGCGGCGGCGGTCACCAATGCGATCCTTGCCTTTGTTCAGGGGGGCGATCATCTGTTGATGACCGGCGCGGCGTATGAGCCGACCCAGGATTTCTGCAATAAGATCCTCAGTAAATTCAACGTCGAAACCACCTATTACGATCCCATGATCGGCGCGGACATTGCCGGACTCATCCGTCCGGAAACCAAAGTGGTGTTCCTCGAATCACCCAGTTCGATCACCATGGAGGTGCAGGATGTGCCGGGTATGGTGAAGGCGATCCGCGCGGTCAATCCGGAGATCGTTATTATGATCGACAACACCTGGGCGGCGGGCGTGCTGTTTAAGGCGCTGGATTATGGCGTGGATATTTCGATTCAGGCGGGGACCAAGTACACCATCGGCCATTCGGACGGTATGCTGGGTACGGCGGTCTCGAACGCCCGCTGCTGGGAGCGCCTGCGCGAGAACTCTTATCTGATGGGGCAGACGCTGGACGCGGATACCGCCTATAACGGCAGCCGGGGGCTGCGTACGCTGTCGGTGCGCCTGAAACAGCATCAGCAGAGCAGCATTGAGATTGCCCGCTGGCTGTCGGCGCGTCCTGAAGTGGCGCGGGTGAACCATCCGGCGCTACCGGAATGCCCGGGACACGCGTATTTTATCCGTGATTTTACCGGCAGCTCCGGTCTGTTTTCTTTTGTGCTGAAAAAGCGCCTGTCAGATACGCAACTGGCCGCGTTCCTCGACAACTTCTCGCTGTTCCATATGGCTTACTCCTGGGGCGGCTTTGAGTCGCTGATTCTGGCCAACCAGCCGGAGGAGCTGAACAGCATCCGTCCGGCGGGGGAGGTGGATTTCAGCGGCACGCTGGTGCGGGTGCATATCGGGCTGGAGGATGTGGGCGATCTGATTGCCGATCTTGAGGCCGGGTTTGCGCGCATTGCGTAAATGCGCAACATTACCGGATGGCAGTGCCTGCACCGCCATCCGGCATGGCTTATTTCTCAAGCGCCAGTCCGGTTTCTCCGTGCTGACGTACGCGCTGCAGCAACCGTCTTAAGGTGAACACCACCACGATGCCTGCGGCCACCGCCAGCAGGTGAAACGGTATACGCCCGCCGTTAAACCACAGCCAGCGGCCAGCCTCGACGGAAACGGCCATCACCAGCAGGATCACCATATTCAGCGATGCCGAGACGGTGCCTTTGGGCAGATTGTTGGTAAACAGCGTAAAGCGAAACATCGTTGGGAAGATCATGCCGATGCCAAACGCGTACAGGCTGGTGCCGATCACCGACCACAGCCAGACGTGCGGCCAGAGCAGGTTTCCGGCGATCAGCGCTGCCAGTCCGCTTAGCTGAATCGGCACGGCGCGCCAGATAAACCGCGGCGCGGTGGGATCTTTTACAAAGCGCGCGACGATGGCGTTAGCGACGATCACCGCGCCAAACACCGGCACCTGCGTCCAGGCAAACTGCGCGGTGGACATGCCGCCTGCATCAATCAGGATCACCGGTGAAACGGCGACCCAGCTCATCATCGGGATGTAACTTAACGAAATCGTCGCTGCGCCAGCGAGAAATACCCGGTTGCGAAACACATCGCGGAAGTCGCGCAGCACGCCGACCGCGCTGAACGGCACTTCGCCGCGTCTGACCGTTTCCGGCATCGCCAGCAGCAGGCCAAAAAAGGCGATAAAGCCCATTCCCCCGACGATGCCAAACAGTACCTTCCAGTGCACAAAATGCATCAGCGCCGCGCCGGAAAGGGGGCCGACAATCGGCGCTACCAGCACGATAGAGGTGATTACCGCCATCAGCCTGATGCCCTTCGTCTCGCCGAACGCCTCCTGAACCGTAACGTAACCGACCGTGGCGATAAAACAGATGCTGGTGCCCTGTACCACGCGTGCCGCCAGGAACTGCGTCATTGAAGTGGTAAACAGCGTGGCGGTACAGGCGAGGGCGAAGATCAGCGCGCCGGTAATCAGTACCGGCCTGCGGCCTATGCGATCCGAAAGCGGCCCCAGCAGCCACTGCAACACCATCCCGCCGGTCAGATAGAGACTGACTGCCGCGGGCGCGAGGCTGACGTCGGCATTAAAATCACGCACGACGTTGATGATGCCCGGCTGGATCAGGTCCGTCGACAGATAGGCGGCAAAGTCGTAGATAATCAACGCCATCGGGAAGAACAGCGAGGCGGCGTGGCGGGTAAAAAACTGAGAAATCCGTTGCATAGTAAAACGCACTCCGTGTGGAGAAAGCCCGTAACGGGAACAGCGAAATTCAATACCGTCGCAGGGACGTTGGGCAGAACAGGAGAAAAAAACAGACTGCGGATGTACCGAATTTCATGTAATCAAAAGTGCTGTCCGCGCCTGAACACAGACAGGTATCACGACCCGACCTGCGTCAGAACGTGTGACGATTACAGATGACCATCAGCACATCACACCTCAGGGAAAGTAAGTTGAGTAGAAAATATACACGTTAAGTGTAATTAAAATTTGATATTTATCAAAAGTGTTTCCCGGTTTACGTAAGCATAGCGGCAATGAGCGGCCAGACAAAACGCCCGACGATCCCGGCGCCAAAGGCGATCAACACACCGCCAGCCAACCGTTCGATCCACAGGATCCAGCGGGTAAACCGCCGCCGGACAGCAGGCAAGCCGATAACCGTGACGATCAGCAAGTCCCACAGCAGTACGACGCTGGTCATCCAGACGCCGCAGACGGCCTGCTGCGCCACGGTGACGTCAGTTCCCAGCAGGGCGGTCATCAGCGCCAGATAAAACAGCGCGTTTTTCGGGTTAAGCAGCGCCGAACCCAGCCCCAGCAGCAGCTGTTTGCGCCACCCCGGACGAGCGCTTCCGGCGTCTGAACCGGTTAACGCCTGCGGGCGGCTGCGGACTAACAGGCTGCCGAGCCACAGCAGATACAGCGCGCCGGTCAGTTCAATCAGGGTAAACAGCAACGGTAGCTGACGCGCCATCCCCCAGCCGACAATTGCCAGCACGATATACAGCCCGTTGCCCGCGGCGATACCGATACATACGCCCGCGCTGCCGCGCAGACGATAGCGCGCCGCGTAGCCCACCAGTAAAAAGAAGTCCGGCCCCGGGCTCAGCAGCGCCACAAAATGGGCCAGCGCCAGCGCCGGGAAGGCGGACGGGAAAAGAGCGGATAAGCGTTCCATAGTGACCTCAGCCTGTGCATCTGCGATCACGCTACGCCCGGCGGCGGATTATTTATTGTCTGATATTGATCGCCCGGCGGCATACTGGCGCGGCGTCGCCGCGGTATAGCGGACAAAAGTACGGTGGAAGTGGCTCTGGTCGGCAAAGCCGCTCTGATAGCCGACGTCAGCAATAGCCTCTCCGGCGCGCAGACGCTCGCGGGCGTAATCGATCCGCGCGATATTCAGATAGCTGCCCGGCGTCAGGCCGGTATCCTGCCTGAAAGTGCGGATCAGCGTCTCTTTACGCAGGCTGCACTCCAGGGCTAACGCCTCCAGCGACGGTGGGGCAACGAGATCGCTTTGCAGGCGCGTCAGCAGATGACGACTGCTGGCGCGTTGCGGGTCCGCTGCGCCAGTCCGGAGCGGGAGCTGGCACAGTAGCTGGCTAATGGCGTTCGCTAGCTGCGCCGTCTGACGATGCTCTATTAACGCCGCCAGGTGCAGGAAATGCCGGAAAAGCCGCGGGCTGCGGATCGCTGGCGCGGGGGCGATAAGCCGCGCGTTAGCCTCAACGTCGGGCCAGTGCGCCAGACACCATGCGGCGTCCAGATACAGCATATGGTAGCTGCGAAAGCATCCATTCACCGGGTTACAGCTGTGCGGCTGGTAAGGGGGGATGACGATAAGATCGCCCGCCTGTAAACGGTATTCCCTTCCCGCGCTGACGCAGCTGGTTTCCCCTTCCAGAATCGCGCCGATGGAAAGCTGCGGGTGGTAATGGCGCTTATAGGCCTGACGACTGCGCCAGGTGCTGCGCCATTCCAGCCACGGAAGCTGTGCGTCGCGCCAGAACGTTTGGGGAATGTCGCGGGTGTGGGTCACGTTTGGCGCCTCCGGGTTAATGATGATTCGTTATATCACAGGCCGGGCGCTGAAAAAGCTCTGATGATGGTCGACGTTGCGACTTTGCGTAACGCGTTGCGGAAAAATGAGACTGTTGCATTAACGGTGATTTTTCTCGGAAGGCGTCCCGCAGCGCAGCAAAATGCCACATGAAGTCGCGGATGCGGCGCGGTAACGTGGCGCAAACTTTTTTCAGGTGACGGAACGCCATGAGCAAATCGACCACATCCACACCGCATGACGCCGTGTTTAAGACCTTCCTGCGCCACCCGGAAACCGCCAGGGATTTTCTGGATATCCATCTTCCGGCTTCGCTGCGCAAACGTTGCGATTTGCAGACGCTGAAGCTGGAGCCCACCAGTTTTATTGAAGACGATCTGCGCACGTATTATTCAGACGTGCTGTGGTCGTTAAAAACCGGGGAGGGCGATGGCTATATCTATGTGGTTATTGAACATCAGAGCACGCCCGATGCGCATATGGCTTTCAGGCTGATGCGCTATGCCATCGCAGCGATGCAGCAGCATCTGGACGCCGGGCATAAGCGGCTGCCGCTGGTGGTGCCGATGCTGTTCTATCACGGTGCGGACAGTCCCTATCCTTTTTCACTTAACTGGCTGGATGAGTTTACCGATCCGGCGCTGGCGCATCAGCTCTATAGCGCGGCGTTTCCGCTGGTGGATATCACCGTTATCCCGGACGATGAAATTATGCAGCACCGGCGGGTAGCGCTGCTGGAGCTGATCCAAAAGCATATCCGCAGACGGGATCTGCTGGGGTTGGTGGAACAACTCGCCTCGCTGCTGATTAGTGGAGGCGCTAATGACAGACAGTTGAAATCGCTGTTTAATTATCTGCAGAGACAACATGGACATACGCCCCGCTTCAGCATGTTTCTGGAAGAAGTGGCGGAGCGCGTGCCTCAGCATAAGGAGCGATTAATGACGGTTGCAGAAAGATTTCGCAATGCGATCCTCAGAAAAGGGATTCGGCAAGGGAAACAGGAAGGCAAAGAGGAAGGATTGATTGAAGGACAGCGTGCTGCCGCCCGGCGCATTGCCCGCACGATGCTGGAGGAGGGCATCGACCATCAAACGATACAGCGGCTGACCGGGCTTTCCGCAGAAGAGATGCATAATGTGATGCATTGAGAGTCCTGATGTGGGCGACTGCCCGGTCGGCAAAGCGTACCGGGCGTCATGGTTTACTCCATCGCTACCTTTATCGCTTCCCCGAGCTTTTGCATCACCTGCCGGTGCTTTTCATCAGGCGGCAGGGCGCAGTTGCGGTGGAGTAAGATCAAAACATGGTAAACACTACTTTATTTTTACTGGGTTCGTTTTTACTTTTAAAATCCAGACTCCTTTTGACCAGGCAGACTAACTATTCCTCGCACACTGCTTATATGTTTCAATAATGTGGTCGCACAAAGTCCCGTTTCCGTGCATGGTTACCAGAAGATTCTGGCGTGCGCGGGTAAAGCCGACATACAGACGTTTAATATCATCACTGAGATCCGAGTCGTCCCGTACTTTAGCGGCATCCATAACGGCAACCGATTGAAATTCAAGTCCTTTGCTGCTGGGTAACGGCATGACGCATAATAGATCTTTGTCGGGTGACCACTTTTTTTTATCTTCACCAGAAACAATGATTTGGTAAGGTATTTTTCGTGCAGTTAACCGGGGCTCAAGAGTGCTCGCAATACTATAAGTGGATGGACACAAGATGGCGATTTCCGCCCATGGAACTCCCTGCTGGCGTTGTTTGACAACCCAATCAAGAACATGAGTCATTTCCTCGTCCTGATTGTCAAAACAGGCTAAATCAGGATAAATTCCAGCTATGCCACCTGCATCTGGTTGTTGGTATTTAAGAGTATCATCAATGTGATTGTTAAGGTAATTGAATGCAATACTACTGGCAAAATGGAGTATTTGTCTGGTGTTACGATAATTAATATTCAATATAGTCGTACGACCAATAGCCTTTATATCGACGCTTGATAAAGTAAAGTCGAGAGATTTTTTCTTCTGATAAATTGATTGCGTATCATCATACAAAAAAAGAAGTGCATTATCTTTTTTATCCGGCATCTGAGCAAGAATTTTTAACCATTCTTGTTTAAAGTCATGCCCTTCGTCTATGAGTACAGCGCTGTACTGTTCTGATTCGATAATTCCATCTTCAAAAGCCTGTGAAAGGGTATTTTCCATCTGACTAATATAATTTTTACCCGGCGGGGGGAGTAAATTATGATTGTTCAACTGTTGATAACACCAGGAGTGAAAATGAGTAACGATAACCGGCAGACGAACATTATGCTGCTCAATAAGTGGCTTCAGTTTTCTTGCGAGAGTAATGTTGTAGCAAATGACCAGAATGGGTTTATCATTTTCGATATTATTTGCAATTTCTATACAGCGATGCAAAAGAATCAGCGTTTTTCCGGATCCAGCTACCCCATGAATAACACGATGCCCTCCTCCCATACTTCTCGCTAATTGTTCTTGCTGCCTGTCCATAATAGATATAATATCGGGCGTGTTCAGGCTAAAATTACCAGCCGCAGATTGCGTTGCAGATTTATTGATACGAACGTCAGGATAGAGATGCCATCTAATACGATCCAGCTGTTGTGGCGTAGGTTTGTAGGAAAACTTATGTTTAATAAGCTTGTTCAGGCGTAAAGATATTTTTTCCCGCGGCATGAATTCATTAATTTCATCTTTACAGATTATGTGTTCAGAAGGAAGTATTTCATTTAATTTATCAGCAGGAAAAGCCTTCTCCAGCTGCGTGCGAGTAATATTTGTAAAATAGACTCCGTAGCCGTAAGGTAATATGAAACTGCCCTGATAATCTCCGTTCTGTTGACAGAGTTGTCGATCTTTTTTTAGGTTGTCGATAGTATCAAAAGTATATTGTCGTACTTGTTCTATCGGGTTCTTGAAAGACTCAGTCCCATTTGGGGTTTCATATTGAATATTTGTCTTATTAGCGGATTTTATTTTTGTTATAAACCAATCTTTAACTTCAATGAACATTAGACCTTTATCCGGAGCGAGTATGACAAAATCTGGATGGTTATGTTTTTTACCCATCGGAGTGTCATACCAGCAGGTACAACTGTCACTGAGGCCCCCTTCGAGCAGCCTTGCCAGGCGCTTTTCGCCAGCGGTCATTTTCTCGCTACAACTATTAATCGTTGGAATGATGATTGCCATACTATGCCTATCTATTGATGTAACTAATAAATCCGGTTATGTATAATTAAAAAACTAATAAAATACGAAGCCTGCTTTTAATAATTATTTGAACCTTAACAGACAATACGGAAATGAGAAAGTAGTAGCGGGATCATGGAACGCAGGAATACATGCGCTCCCCTAATAATAAAGGGAGCGGAAAGGATTACTTCTTCAGCCCCGCGAACGCGGCTCTGATCTTCTCTTCCGGCAACTGAATGCCGATAAACACAAGCTGGCTGTGCGGCGTTTCATCGCCCCATGGTCTGTCCCAGTCGGCGCTATAGAGGCGCTGTACGCCCTGAAACAGCAGGCGGTTTGGCTCGCCTTCAATCCATAACATTCCTTTATAGCGCAGCAGCTTGTCGGCGGATTCCAGCAGCAGGTTTTCCATGACGCGGGAGACGTCGCCGATGTCCACCGGGTAGTCCAGCTCCACCACAATGGAAGAAATATCGTTCTGCTTGTCGGCGATAAAGTGAAAGCGGGGTTTAGCGCTGACTACGTTCTCTTCCAGCATAAAGCCGTTGGTGTCGAACAGCAGAGAGAGGTCAATATCACCGTGCGTCACGGTATAAACCGGGGCGCGGGCGTTGATGCGCGCCAGACGCTCGCGCAGCGCTTCGCTTTCGCCCGCGACGTCGGTTTTGGTCAGCAGGATACGATCGGCGTAGCCCACCTGCGACTGGGCGATGGTGAACTGGTTCATCTGCTCATCGGCGTGTACCGCATCGACCAGCGCAATCACGCCGTCCAGCAGATAGCGCTGGCAAATCACCTCATGGGAGAAAAAGGTCTGCACGATCGGGCCGGGATCGGCCATGCCGGTGCACTCAATCACCAGGCGGTCGAAGCTGATATTGCCCTGGTCAAGGTTATCGAGCAGATCTAACAGCGCATCTTCCAGCTCGTTAGAACGGGTGCAGCAGATGCAGCCGTTGGTCAGGGTTTTAATTTGCGTGGCGCGATCGCCAATCAGTTGATCGTCAACGGAAACTTCGCCGAACTCGTTTTCGATCACGGCAATCTTATAGCCGTGCTGCTCGTTGAGAATATGGCGCAGCAGGGTGGTCTTACCCGCGCCAAGAAAACCGGTGAGCAGGGTGACTGCAATCGGGGTCATTCACGTCTCCTTTTAACAGCAGCGCATGCCGCCTTTACCGTCGCCGCCGTAGCGCGCCTGCTGGCGCTCGCGGAAGAACTCTTCGTAAGTCATGTACGGCTGATCGGGATGGTTGGTCTTCATGTGCCCGACATAGTTGTCGTAGTCGGGAATGCCAATCAGCATCTTCGCCGCCTGACCGAGATATTTTTTTGCCTGACCTAAGTTACCAAACATTGTAGGTTCCAGATAGAAAAAGCCCGGCGGCGCTACGCTGACCGGGCCTACAGCATCGTACAGGGCGGGTCAGCGTAGCGCCACCCGGCAAAGGTTAGTGGTGCGAAGAGGTCTTCACGCCGCCTTCCGGAACCGGAACGTACGGGGTTTCTTTATCGGTACGTTTGTCGGCGTTGCGCACTTTCATCCAGGTTCTGAAACCGTAGAAGATGATGCTGTACACCACCACCAGGAACAGAATGCTCAGACCTGCGTTGGTGTAGTTATTGACCACGATGTGGTTCATATTGGCAATCTGCTGTGCGGTCAGCTCGCCGCCGTTAGCAATCTTCTCTTTGTACTGATTAGCCATATAGAAGAAGCCTTCCATCTGCGGGTTGGCGCTGAACAGCTTCAGGCCCAGCGCCCAGGTGGTGCAGATCAGCAGCCATACTGCCGGAACCACGGTCACCCAGATATATCTGGTGCGCTGCATCTTAATCAGCACCACGGTGCCCAGCACCAGCGCCACGGCGGCCAGCATCTGGTTAGAGATACCGAACAGCGGCCACAGGCTCTTCACGCCGCCCAGCGGATCGACCACGCCCTGATACAGCAGGTAGCCCCACAGGCCGACGCAGCCCGCCGTACCGATGATGCCCGCCAGCAGAGAGTCGGTTTTCTTCAGGAACGGCACGAAGTTGCCCAGCAGATCCTGCAGCATAAAGCGGCCGGAACGGGTGCCTGCATCCAGCGCGGTAAGGATGAACAGCGCTTCAAACAGAATACCAAAGTGATACCAGAAGCCCATATCCGCCATCGGCAGCACTTTGTGGAATACGTGCGCGATACCCACTGCCAGCGTCGGCGCGCCGCCAGCGCGGTTCAGAACGGACGGTTCACCGATGTCCTTCGCGGTTTGCAGGATCTGCTCCGGTGAAATCACAAAGCCCCAGGAGCTGACGGTCGCTGCCGCATGGGCGGTAACGTCTTTTAGCTGCGCCATAATCAGCGGCGCGTTTTCGCCGCCCATCTCATGCAGGTTCGGCATGGTAATGCCCAGCCCTGCCGGCGGCGTGTTCATTGCGAAGTACAGTCCCGGCTCGATGATGGAGGCCGCAACCAGCGCCATAATCGCCACAAAGGACTCCATCAGCATTGCGCCATAACCGATGAAACGGGCGTCGGTTTCACAGGCCAGCAGTTTCGGCGTGGTGCCGGAAGAGATCAGCGCGTGGAAGCCGGATACCGCGCCGCAGGCGATGGTGATGAACAGGAACGGGAACAGCGCGCCTTTCCACAGCGGGCCGGTGCCGTCGATGTACTGGGTCATCGCAGGCATTTTCAGTTCCGGATTGAGGATAACAATCCCCAGTGCCAGGCCGACGATAACGCCGATTTTCAGGAAGGTCGCCAGATAGTCGCGCGGCGCGAGGATCAGCCACACCGGCAGCAGCGCGGAAACAAACGCATAGCCGATCAGCGCGAAGGTAATGGTGGTATCTTTAAAGGTCAGCGCCGGGCCCCAGTACGGGTCGTGGGCAATCACGCCGCCGAAATAAATAGAAGCGACCAACAGCACAATGCCAATCACCGAGACTTCACCCACGCGTCCCGGACGCAGGAAGCGCATGTAGATGCCCATAAACAGCGCGATAGGCACGGTTGAGCAGACGGTGAACACCCCCCACGGGCTTTCGGCCAGCGCTTTCACCACGATCAGCGCCAGCACGGCGAGGATAATGATCATGATCAGGAAGCAGCCAAACAGCGCCATGGTGCCCGGCACCGGACCCATCTCTTCTTTGATCATCTCACCAAGAGACGCGCCGTTGCGGCGGGAAGAGATAAACAGCACCATAAAGTCCTGCACCGCACCGGCGAGCACCACGCCCGCCAGCAGCCACAGGGTGCCCGGCAGGTAGCCCATCTGCGCGGCGAGTACCGGGCCGACCAGCGGACCGGCGCCAGCGATAGCGGCGAAGTGGTGGCCGAACAGCACATAGCGGTTGGTCGGCACATAGTTCAGGCCGTCGTTATTAATGACCGCAGGCGTCGCGCGCGTCGGGTCGAGTTTCATCACCTTCTGGGCGATGTACAGACTGTAGTAGCGGTAAGCCACCAGATAGACCGACACGGAAGCGACCACGATCCACAGGGCGCTGACGTGTTCACCCCGACGTAAGGCCACTACCGAGAGGCAGAAGGCCCCGATGATCCCGAGGATCACCCAGGGTATGTGCTTGAATATCTTTTTCGTATCCATAGTAAAACCTGGTTTTTTTAGATTAATCACAGGCCGAAGCCGTTTGGTTTGGGTTGCGGTTGAAGAGGTAAAGTGACTGCTATGCTGGAGCGATCTTGCCAGAGGTACGCGCGCGTAAAGTAAGGTAAATAGATAAGCGGTCAAATGTAGAGTTAAGCGGTCAGAAGTGTCAGTAAGCGGTAAAGAGGATCGGCGGGCAGAGAATATTATGTGACTGAGATCACCATGATAAATCCTGTGTCCCTGCGCGATTACCGTCTACGCTTATTGCCGACAACATCAGAAGGAGAAGAACATGGAAACGGTCACCCTCGCATTATCTGAGGCTTACGCACTGTCACGCGAACTGCTGTGCAGAAATGGCTTTAGCGCCGAACACGCGGATGCCATCGCGCGTAACGTCACGGCGGGTGAACGCGACGGCTGCGCGTCACATGGCCTGTGGCGCCTGCTGGGGATTGTCGATACCCTGCGCAAAGGGAAAGTCTCCGCCGATGCGCGTCCGGCGATTACCGACCAGGCGCCCGCGATTGTCAAAGCCGACGCGGGCGGCGCCTTCTCGATGCTGGCCTGTGAGCAGGCGCTGCCGCTGCTTATCTGTAAAGCGAAAACGTGCGGCATTGCGGCGCTGGCGATTAACCGCTGCGTCCATTTCTCCGCCCTGTTTGCCGATATTGAACCGCTGACCGACGCCGGGCTGGTCGGCTATGCCTGTACGCCAGGCCACGCTTGGGTCGCCCCGGCTGGCGGCACCCGCCCGCTGTTTGGCACCAACCCGATCGCCTTTGGTTGGCCGCGCAAAGGCAAACCGCCGTATCTGTTTGACATGGCGACCAGCGCGGCGGCGCGAGGGGAAATCCAGCTCCATTTACGCGCCGGAAAGCCGATTCCCGAAGGCTGGGGCATCGACAGCGAAGGGCAACCCTCCACCGATCCGCAGGCGGTACTGGACGGCGCGATGCTGCCCTTTGGCGGCTATAAAGGCTCGGCGTTTGCCGCGATGGTGGAACTGCTGGCCGGGCCGCTGATTGGCGATATGACCAGCGCGGAATCGCTGGCCCGGGACGAAGGCGCAGGCGGTCTGCCCTACGGCGGCGAACTGATCCTGGCGCTCGATCCTGCCCGCTTCCTCGGCGAAGAGGCCGACAGGCATCTGGATCGCGCAGAGACGCTGTTTGCCTCCATGCAGGCGCAGGGGGCGCGGCTGCCCGGCGAGCGCCGTTTTCAGGCGCGGGAAAAGAGCCAGAATGCGGGCGTAACGATCGACCGCAAGCTGTTTGATGACATTTCTGCGCTGATGTAAATTTTCAGGCGAGGCCGCCTCGCCTGCCTGCTGCTTATCAGAACAGGGTATCCAGCTCTTCGAGGACGTTATAGTCATCGTCTGCCAGCAGCAGCGTTTTCCATTTATCAAAGGTCAGGCAGGGGTGAGAGGTGCCGAAAACGAGAATATCACCTACCTGAATGTCGCTTCCCGCCTCCAGCTGCAACATGCAGTGCTGATCCATAATTCCCACGCTTGTCACTTTTCGCGCATCGAAAGCGCGCGCTTTTCCGTTACGGTAGTGGGCAACCGGCTGTGGTAAACCCGCATCGAAGGCGCAGTCTCGTTTGCCGAAATTGACGATGGCGCGCCGGGATTCCGGCACGGATTGCACCAGCGCGATCAGTTCCAGCGCGGAGGTGAGATCGCCACCCAGATCGCAGGCGATACGGTCGCGAGCCTTCAGTTGTTGCTGCGCTTCAGCGTAAATGCCCTGGTCGTGGGTGATATAACAGCCCGGACGTATGACAATCCGGCAATTTGCCGGTTTATTCGCCGCAAGCCAGATATTACATACCACGTCATACCAGACGGTACCTGCGCCGGTAAGAATAAATTCGCCTTCCACATACCCTGCCATTGCGCAGGCCAGGCTTGCCGCTTCACGCAGAAGAGCTTCAACCTGCGGCTGCGGATTGTCGCCGTGTAATACGCCCTCATACAGCTCCAGCCCGCGCAGGCGCAGGGAGGGGAATTGCGAGACCTGCCGCGCCAGCGTGAGCGCGGCATCCGCCCCGCGACAGCCGCAGCGTCCGCCCTCTACGCCAAGCTCGATCATCACGTCGAGCGTCTGCTGGCGTTGCGCGAAAAAGGCCGCCAGTTCGCGAACGTTTTCGGGGCTATCGACACAGCAAATGAAATCTGCGGCGGGATAGTGCGCTTTTAATTGTGAAATCAGCAGCATATTGGCTTTACCGACTAACTGATTCACCATCAGGACGCGCTGGATCCCGCTTGCCATCGCGGCGCTTGCCTGCCACGCGCTCCCGACGCCAATCGCCCACGCGCCTGCTGCCTGTTGCGCCTGAAAAATCCACGGCGTCATGGTGGTTTTACCGTGCGGCGCTAGAGAGACGCCGCGGGCGTCCGCATAGCGTTGCATCCAGCCAATATTATTCTCAATGGCCGATTTTTTGACGATCGCCGCAGGCAGACATATGTCCTCGTTGATCACGCAGGCGGGGGTTTGCATCAGCGCGGATTTATGGGCAACTAACGTATCGGAATGATATTTCATAACATTAACCTTTTTGGTTTTCACGTTGTGAGGGTATGGGTATCATTTTTAATTTATTGAAAAATAATGATTATTATATTTTATTTTCATCTTTATGAATAAAAGTATCATAAATTTATATGGATTTTGCGTAGTTTTCCACTGTTTTGCTCGTCTGTAAATGGTTTACTTGTTGCCATAGCAGAAAGGGAGCAATGAGAAATGAAGGTTGACTGGCTATTCAAAAATGTGACGGTAATTGATGGCAGCGGGGGGCCTCAGTATCGCGGTGATGTTGCGATTACAGGCGACAGAATTGTTGAGATCGCTCCGTCGATTAACGCTGAGGCAGACCGGACGATCGATGGCGAGGGTCAGGTGCTGGCGCCGGGTTTCATCGACGTCCACACGCATGACGATATCAACGTTATTCGTATGCCGGAATATCTGCCGAAAATCAGTCAGGGGATCACCACCATCATCGTGGGTAACTGCGGGATCAGCGCGGCGGCGGCGAAAATGAAAGGCGATGTTCCCGATCCGATGAATTTACTGGGTGAGGCGGAACACTTTATCTATCCGACCGTGGACGCCTACGCCCGCGCCGTCGAAGCGGCTCAGCCCGCGCTGAACGTCGGGACGCTGATAGGCCATACCGCGCTGCGTAATAATCATATGGACGATCTCTTCCGTCCGGCTACCGCCGCTGAAATTAGCGCCATGCGTCAGGACTTGCGCGCGGCGCTGAAGCAGGGGGCGCTGGGGATGAGTACAGGTCTTGCCTACGCCACGGCATTCGAATCCACAACGGAAGAGGTGATGGCGCTGGCGGAAGAGCTTTCCGCAGAGAGCGGTCTTTATACCACTCACTTACGTTCAGAGTTTGAGCCTATTCTGGATGCGCTGGATGAAGCCTTCCGTATTGGCCGACATGCGCAGGTGCCCGTTGTGGTTTCTCACCATAAATGCGCCGGGGCGAAAAACTGGGGACGTACCGTTGAAACGCTGGCCTTCTTCGACAAAATGCGCCAGCGGCAGGACATTGGCTGTGACTGTTACCCCTACTCGGCAAGCTCCTCCACGCTGGATTTAAAGCAGGTCACGGATGAGTTCGACATCGTCATTACCTGGTCTGAGCCCCATCCGGAGCAGGCGGGGAAAAAGCTGCAGCGCATCGCCGATGAGTGGCGGATGAGTATGCCGGAGGCGGCGAAATTATTGATGCCAGCCGGCGCGATCTACTACAACATGAGTGAACAGGATGTACGACGCGTCCTGCGCTATCCGCTGACGATGATTGGCTCTGACGGCCTGCCCAACGATCCCATGCCTCACCCGCGCCTGTGGGGCGCATTTCCCAGGGTGCTGGGGCATTACTGCCGGGATGAAAAATTGTTTCCGCTGACGACCGCGATCCACAAAATGACCGGCCTTTCGGCTGCGCGTTTTCAGCTGCCCGAACGCGGCCTGATAAAAGTGGGTTACTACGCCGATGTCGTGCTGTTTGACCCGGCCGCCGTGCGGGACGCCGCCAGTTTTACCGATCCCAAACAACCCGCCGAAGGCATTAACGCCGTTATGGTCAATGGCGTGATGAGTTACGGAAAAGACAAACATATCACTGGCCGCGCAGGCCGTTTTCTGCGACGCCAGCCTCAGTCTGGCAAGGAGTAAAAATGCATATCAAACGTTATGGTACAGAGGGTGGAACAGGCACCGGCGGGCAGCATCTGCCGTTTGCCAGGGCGGTCGAAGCGGGGGGATGGCTGTATGTCTCCGGCCAGACGCCAATGAAAAATGGCGAAGTGGTCGAAGGGGGAATCGTTGAGCAATCGCGTCTGGCGATACAGAATTGTATCGATATTATGACCGAAGCCGGTTATACCCTCGCAGATGTCGTCCACGTTAAGGTGATTCTGACTGACTCACGCTATTTCCAGTCGTTCAATAAAGTCTTTAGGGAATTTTTTGGTGAACATCCTCCGGCGCGAATTTGCTGCGTGGCGGATCTTGTCGTCGATTGCAAAGTTGAAGTTGATGTAACCTGTTTTAGCGCGACGCGCGGATAACCAGAAAATTAAAAAAGCAGAACATTACTGAGCGCTGAATTCATTCAGCGCTCCTCGTACCCTTACATTTTTTTTACTACTGGCAGGATGTGAATTATGAACAGTCATATCTTTTTAGTCGGCTTTATTATTTACGCCATCGCGATGATTTGGCTTGGCTGGTATGTCTCGCGTAATCAAAAAAGCGGCGAAGATTTTTTACTGGGCGGTCGCTCTTTACCCTTATTTCTGACCCTGGGTTCCACCGTGGCGACGATGGTGGGGACTGGCTCCAGTATGGGCGCGGTAGGCTTTGGTTATACCAACGGCTGGGCGGGAATGCTCTATGGTCTTGGCGGCGCGGTTGGCATTTTGCTGGTGGCCTGGCTGTTTGCGCCGGTGCGTAAAATGCGTTTTATGACCATGAGCGAAGAACTTTCTTATTATACCGGCGGCAGTCACTTAATTAAAAATATTGTCGGTCTGATGATATTTATTGCCTCTATTGGCTGGCTCGGCGCCCATATTTTAGGGGGGAGCATGTATCTCGCCTGGGCGACGGGAATCGATCTGACCCTGGCGAAATTAATTATCGCGCTGGCGTTTGCCATTTACGTCATTATTGGCGGCTATTCGGCAGTCGTCTGGACGGATACCATCCAGGCGCTGATTCTGTTTTTTGGTTTTATTCTTATGGCGGTTCTCGCGGTGATGCATGTCGGAGGATGGAGCGCCATTGAGCAGTCGATGGACCCCAAAGCGATGAGCCTGTTCGCTATCGATAAAATGGGCGCGTTGCCAGCCTTATCCCTGGCGCTGGTGATCGGCGTCGGCGTCCTGGCGACCCCCTCTTATCGGCAGCGTATTTATTCGGGTAAAGATATTCCGTCGGTCCGTCGCTCATTTATTTATACCGGCGTGCTGTATCTGTTCTTTTCTATTCTGCCTGCCATTATCGGGATGGCGGCCTATACCATGAACCCGGAGCTGGAGAACAGCAACTACGCGTTCCTGTTTGCCACCAGCTTTCTGCCGCCGCTGCTGGCCCTGGTGGTGCTGATTGCCGGGCTGTCGGCCACGATGTCTTCCGCCAGTTCTGATGCCATTGCTGCCGTCGCCATCATGATGCGCGACGTTTACACCATCGTAACCGGCAGAATGCCGCCGGAACATCGGGCGATTACCCTGTCTCGTTGGATGCTGACCTTTGTCATTGGCCTGGCGCTGATATTCGCCCTGACCTCAAACGATATCATCAGCTATATCACCAAAATGATCTCCATGCTGATGTCCGGTCTGTTTGTCTGTTCCATTCTCGGTCGCTTCTGGCTGCGCTTTAACTGGCAGGGGGCGCTGGCCGCGCTGGTCTGCGGCATGCTGGTTTCTTTACTGATTCTGCTTAACCCGACGTGGCTGGCGTACTGGGGAAATCCCTGCATTCCTTCCGTGCTGGGCAGTCTGGTCTCTGCTGTGCTGGTGACGCTACTGACGCCAGCCAACAAAATCAGCCGCGAAGAAGCGCTGGCGATGATTACCCATGAGCGTGAAAACCAGAGCATCCCGGTAACCGGCGGAAAGGCGGAAAAAGCATGATGCAAAATGAGTATATCGCCGTTGACTGGGGCTCTACGCATCTGCGGGCATGGCATATCCGGCATCAGACCATCGTGAATCGCCTGCAACTGCCGATGGGGGTGACGCAATGGGGAACATTAACTGCGGCGGAGGTTTTTAGCCAGCATATCGCGCCGTGGCGCAATAACGCAGCGGTGCCGGTGGTGATGGCCGGAATGATTGGCAGCGAGGCGGGATGGCACCCTGTTCCGTATGTTGCTTGCCCGGTCCGGCTCGCCTCTTTACGCCAGCAGCTTTGCGCGGTCGGCGACAGAGTGTGGATTGTACCGGGCCTGAAAGTCGAGCGTGCAGAGAGTTGTAGCGTCATGCGCGGTGAGGAGACACAGCTGCTGGGCGCGATGCAACGCTTACCTTCAGAGTGTTATGTGATGCCTGGCACCCACTGTAAATGGGTGCAGGTGCGGGAGGGGCAGGTCAGCCATTTTGAAACCGTGATGACCGGGGAGTTGCATCATCTGCTGCAGCGCTATTCGCTGCTGGGGAAAGGTTTACCCGCGCAGCGGCCTGACGAGGCGGCATTTAGCCAGGGTCTGGAGAAGGGGATGCGCTCGCCGTCGCTGCTGCCGGAACTGCTTGAAACCCGCGCCGCGTGGGTGCTGAACAGGCTGCCGCGGGAATCGGTGGCGGATTATTTATCGGGCCTGCTGATTGGCGCAGAGGTCGCGGCGCAATGTCGCCTCTGGCAACCGGCTTCGGTAACGCTGGTGGGGAGCGAGTCGCTGAATGAGCGTTACCGGCAGGCTTTCGCCCGCAGAGGGATCGAGGTCTCCGTCTGTGACGGCGATGAGGCGTTTTTACAGGGCGTAAGGAGTCTTCTTCATGCAGGATAATAAACTGGTGGCGATTCTGCGGGGGATTACCCCGGCGGAAGTCGATGCGCACATTGATGCTTTACTCGCCGCGGGGTTTCGCTATATCGAGATCCCGTTAAATTCACCCGACTGGCAGGAGAGTATTCCGCGGGCGATCGCGCGGGCGGGCGAAAAGGCGATGATTGGCGCCGGTACCGTGCTGCGGCCTGAGCAGGTGGACAGCCTGGCGAAAATGGGGGCGAAGCTGATCGTCACGCCGAATATTCAGCCGGCGGTGATCCGCCAGGCGGTAAGCTACGGCATGGTGGTCTGTCCGGGGTGCGCAACGGCAACGGAAGCCTTCACCGCGCTGGATGCGGGGGCGCAGTGGCTGAAAATATTCCCTTCAGCGGCTTTTGGCCCTGCTTATATCAGGGCCCTGAAGGCGGTGCTGCCGCCCGCAATACCCGTGCTGGCCGTCGGGGGCGTCACCCCCGATAATCTGGCGGATTATCTGGCGGCAGGCTGCGCCGGTGCGGGAACGGGCAGCGATCTCTATCAGCCGGGGCAGAGCGTCGCCCGGACGCAGGCGCAGGCGGCACGCTTTATGGCTGCCTGGCGGGCGGCGCATTAATCGCCAAGCGGTTGGCGATTTTCGCCGCCGCGATGGCTGTCTAACGCCAGTTTGATGCGGCGCAGTCGATCTTTCGCCTGCGCTTTATTGGTCATCGCCAGTTCGGTGGCGAGGACATCCACCATCGCCAGCATGGCATAACGGGAAGGGCTGGGTTTAAAGATATAGTCATTCTCTTCGACGATCAGCGGCAGCACCAGATCGGCCTGTTCGGTCAGGGGCGTTTCCGGCGGGGTAATGGCAATCACTTTTGCGCCATACTGTCTGGCTATCGCGGCGCTTTCAAGAATTTCAGGCGTATAGCCGCCAAGCGACAGCGCAATAACCACATCCTGCGGCGCGACCGCTGAACACATCATTCTCATCATCAACGCGTCGCTTTGGCTCACTACCGGCAACCCGAGGCGGAACAGCCGGTACTGGATTTCCTGCGCGCAGATGGTGGAGCCGCCGCCGGTGCCGATGGCGAGGATTTGCCGCGCCTGGTTGAGCCAGCTTACCGCCTGGCTGATGGATTTTGTCTGCAACGCCCGGCGATTGGTATCCAGTACGCTGATAATAGATTCGTAAATTCCCTGCACTCCATCGAGATCGGGCACATCGAGGATAAAACGTTGCCCAACGGCCAGGGATTGCGCCAGCTTAACCTTCAGCTCCCTGACATCTTTACAGCCCAGCGCTCTGGCGAAACGGGTCACCGAGGCCTGGCTGGTTTCCGTCAAACGCGCCAGCTCGGCAATCGGCAGTTCTACCGCCGTCGCCACATCATCAAGAATGAATTGCGCAATGCGTTTTTCCGTGGCGGTTAGCGCCATAAAGCGCTCTGTAATGCAGGAGATGATATCGATGGTATAGGCCATAAGGGATCGCATGGTTATAAATCATTGGTACTTTGTACCATAAAAATCGCGTTACGTTGCGTTTCCTGTGATACCGATCGCGATTGCATAAAGTTTTCTTTTTCCAGGCCGAAAACCAGAACATCTATCTAACGGAAAGAGAAAAAATGTTAAAACGTATAAGGATTGTCACTAGTTTGTTACTGGTTCTGGGTCTGTTTGGCCTTTTACAACTTACCTCCGGGGGGATTTTCTTCAGTGCATTGAAAAATGACAACGAGAACTTCACCGTTTTACAAAACATTCGCCTGCAACAATCCACCCTGAATGACAGCTGGGTGGCGCTGCTGCAAGCGCGAAATACGCTTAACCGTGCGGGCATCCGTTACATGATGGATCAGAATGATATCGGCAGCGGGCCTACCGTTGACGAACTGATGCATGACGCGGCGAAATCTCTCAAAGAGGCGGAAAAGTTCTGGGCCGACTATGAAGCGCTGCCGCACGACCCGCGCCAGAGCGAAGCGGCGAGTGCCGAGATCAAACGCAATTATATTACTTTCCATAATGCGCTAACTAAGCTGAACCAGTTGGTCGGCGCCGGTAAGGTCAATGAGTTTTTTGAGCAGCCTACCCAGAGCTATCAGGACAGCTTTGAAAAACATTATGACGCCTATCAGGCGGATATCGATCACCTGTATCAGCTAGCGGTAAGCGACAACAATCACTCCTACGGCCAGGCGATGTGGGTGCTGTCGATCATACTGATTGCAGTGCTGGCGGTGATTATCGCCGTCTGGTTCGGCATTAAGGTATCGCTGATCGCGCCGCTGAACCGTCTGATCGACAGCATTCGTCATATCGCCAGCGGCGATCTGGTGAAACGTATCGAGGTGGAAGGGTCCAACGAAATGGGGCAGCTGGCGGAAAGCCTGCGCCACATGCAGGGTGAACTGGTGCGCACCGTCGGTGACGTGCGTAACGGCGCTAACGCCATCTACAGCGGCGCCAGCGAGATCGCTATGGGCAATAACGATCTCTCCTCGCGTACCGAGCAGCAGGCCGCATCGCTGGAAGAGACCGCCGCCAGCATGGAACAGCTGACCGCTACCGTGAAGCAGAACGCCGAAAACGCCCGTCAGGCCAGCCATCTGGCGCTGAGCGCATCTGAAACGGCGCAGAAGGGCGGTAAAGTGGTGGACAATGTGGTGGAGACAATGCGTGATATCGCCACCAGTTCGCAGAAGATTGCCGATATTATCAGCGTTATCGACGGCATTGCCTTCCAGACCAACATTCTGGCGCTGAACGCGGCGGTGGAAGCGGCGCGCGCCGGCGAGCAGGGCCGCGGCTTTGCGGTGGTTGCCGGGGAAGTGCGTAATCTGGCGCAGCGCAGCGCCCAGGCGGCACGCGAGATTAAGAGCCTGATCGAAGACTCCGTAAACCGTGTGGATGCTGGCTCTACGCTGGTGGAAAGCGCGGGTGAAACGATGGATGAGATCGTCAGCGCGGTAACCCGCGTAACCGACATCATGGGAGAGATTGCCTCTGCCTCTGACGAGCAGAGCCGCGGTATTGACCAGGTTGGTCTGGCGGTGGCGGAGATGGATCGCGTTACCCAGCAAAACGCCTCGCTGGTGGAGGAGTCCGCCGCCGCTGCCGCCGCGCTGGAAGAGCAGGCCAGCCGCCTGACCCAGGCCGTTGCCGTGTTCCATATTCAGCAGGAGCAGCAGCGCGCCCGTAACGTTGCGAACGTCAAAGCCGCCCCGAAGCCGGTTCAGACGCGTAAAGCGGTAACTGCCGATACCGGCGACAACTGGGAAACGTTCTGATCGGTCATCCCTCTGGTCGGATAACCCGGCCAGAGGGAGTTGCCAACCGGACAGGGCGTCACGCCTTACGCGGATCGCTTATCGGTTGACGGACCAGCAGGATGTACGCCAGCGCGCCTGCCGCGGTGACGCAGCCGCAGATAATCAGCGCCAGGCGGAAAGAGTGGGTGGTATCGACAATAAAGCCGGTAACAATCGGCGCGAACGAGGCGCAGATAAAGCTGGCGAAATTCTGGATGCTGCCCACCGAGGCGGTCATGCGCGAGGCGACCGCCACGTGAATCAGGCCCCAGCAGGAGGTGCCGGCAAAATGGATGCAGAACAGCGCCATGCCGATCAGCAGTACCGCGCTCATTGAGGTCGTGGCGTTTGGCACCACGAAGGTAAAGGCCGCTGAGCACAGCATTCCGGCGATAATGCAGATTTTACGGCTCCTAATCGGCTGCATTCCGCGCGTCACCAGCCAGTCGGTGACGTAGCCGTTGATCAGCATTCCGGCCGCACCGAACAGGAACGGGATCGCCGCCATCAGCCCGGTGCTTTTTAAATCCAGACTGTAGGCGGTCTGCAGATATCCCGGTAGCCAGGCCAGATACAGCCACGCGGTGTAGTTGATGCCGCTGAAGCCCAGCATCATCCCCCACATGGTGCGGTTGCGGAACAGGCTGCGCCATTCGGCGAAGCTCAGCGGATCGCGGCGCGCATTGACGCTGCCGGCGTTCAGATACGCCTGTTCGACGGCGGTCAGCGCCACCTGTTCGCGGTTGCGGTACAGCATATACCAGCCGATGGCGAGGAAGATGCCGAGTATGCCGATGGTGATAAACATGCCGCGCCAGCCCATTATCAGCATCATCGCCGCCAGCACTGGCGGGCTTACCGCCACGCCAATGGTCGAGGCCGCGTTAAAAAAGCCCATCGGCCGCCCGCGCTCTTTAATGTTGAACCAGTCGTTAATCACCTTCACCCCGCACGGATTCATCGGCGCTTCGCCAATGCCCATCCCGATGCGCACCAGCACAAACTGGGTAAAGCTGTGCACCATGCCGGAGAGCGCCTGGAACAGCGACCAGAAGAACATGCCGAGGCCGAGCATGATGCGCGGGCCTTTGCGATCCAGCAGCGGGCCGCAGGGCAGCTGCGCGATGCCATAGGCCAGTGAAAATACGGACAATAGCGCGCCGATCTCGGTGGCGCTCAGCCCAAGCTCTTCGCGGATGGTCAGATTAGCGACCGAGAGCGAACTGCGATCCAGGTAATTAATCACCGCCGCGAAAAATAACAAAATCATTGCCGTAGTCTGAATACGTTTTATTCGGCTGCTGCGCTGCACCATTCCTGCGGGCGGAACGGTAATATCCGCGGGCGCCGGTTTGTCAAATGAAGAACGCGGGTCGAGGGTAATATTGTCTTTTTCCACGCCGGACTCCTGATTCATAAAAGTTATAATTCTGTGCAGACTTTAACCGCACCGTATTGTCCTGACAGACCAGTGGGTAATTAATTTTTACGGCACTGCTCACGAAGCTTTTTAAATGTCGTCGACTGTTCGTGAGCATAGTGAGGCGATATTTTTCGCGGCTTTTTATTTTGATAAAAGCGTGCGGTGGGTTGCGGAATCCTGTTTTTAATCGGTCTTTAATGCCTTTCCTGCACGCTCTGATTAATTGAACGAATCATGGATTGTTTCGCGGTATGCAGGTGGTTACGCAGCGCCAGCGTGGCGTCCAGATCGCTGCGGCAGATCAGCGCGCTGAGAATGGTCATGTGCTCGTCGATGGCGATAATGTTGCGCTGCTTCAGGTCGCTTTCGTCCCACTGATAATGGAAGTGGAAGATCACCGAGATAATTTCAAGCGACTGATTGAAAAAGACATTGTCTGCCGCAGCGAGCAGCAGGGCGTGAAAGTCGCGGTCCAGTTGGGAAAACATGCGGAAGCTGCTGCCGATGCGGTCGCGTAGCGCGCGATGCCGCTCCAGCAGCGTTCTGGCCTGTAGCCAGCGCGGGTCGCCGTCGGGCAGATTGAGGAAGTGCTGAAGCGCGTGGGTCTCCAGCATTTCCCGCAGCTCAAACAACTGTTCCGCCCAGGACTGGTCGAACTGCTTCATGCTCCAGTAGCCGCGCTTTTCGCTGTGAATCAGGTCGTAACGGCCGAATTTTAAAAGATATTCCCGCACCACCACCGGGCTTACGCCCGCCGCGCGCGCCAGCTGTAACTCAGAGAACGTTTCGCCCGGGCGCAGCTGGCGCTGGTTGATCATGGTGAAAAACGCCTGCTCAAAAATGCGGTTTTGCTCGGCCATCGAGGCGCTGGTGCAGGCGAAGCCATCGCCCGGCTCCGGGCGGCGGACAATGACGTAATCGCTCGCCACCTGGGTCAGCACGCCGCAGGCGCAGAGGTGGCGAAGAATATGGCGTACGGTGGTGCGGCTGATGTTATACATCTCCGCCAGCGCGCTTTGTGATGGCAGGGGCGAGGGAATATGGCCCCGCGCCATATCGTCTATCACCTGGTTAATAACATTGTGATGTAAATTTTGTGAACGGCTCATTATTCGCTCCTTTTTTCGGCATTAAAACCCGATTTAAAACATTTTAATGCGCAGCGTTTCACAAATTAGCTTTTCGCTTACGCCGTTATTTCTCGTTTCATCAATATCTGAAGCATCGAGGAAAACAGGAGTCAGAAAAAATGACCACAATGACCAGAGTGATTTGCCCGGAACATGGAAAATTAATTCATGAAAAAAAAGAAATTCCGCTGCCGGATAAACACGAAGCATTAATTAAGATTAAGGCCGTCGGCATCTGCGGCACAGATATTCATGCGTGGGGCGGCAAGCAACCTTTTTTTCATTATCCGCGCGTATTAGGCCATGAAATATGTGGGGAGATAGTCACACCGGGCGAGAATGTGACGCATCTGAAGGCAGGGCAGCAGGTGGCGGTGATCCCTTACCTGGCCTGTCAGCAGTGTCCGGCGTGCCTCAGTGGTCGCACCAACTGCTGCGAGAATATCTCGGTGATTGGCGTTCATCAGGACGGCGGTTTTAGCGAATATCTCAGCGTCCCGGCGGCCAGTCTGTTACCGACAGAAGGGATTGATCCGCAGGCGGCGGCGCTGATAGAGCCTTACGCCATCAGCGCTCATGCCGTGCGGCGGGCGGCGATCGCTCCCGGCGATCAGGTGCTGGTGGTGGGGGCCGGGCCGATTGGCCTGGGCGCCGCGGCAATCGCCAGCGCCGACGGCGCGCAGGTGGTGGTGGCTGATACCAGCCCGGCGCGGCGCGATCATGTCGCCAGCCGTCTGGCGCTGCCGGTGGTGGACCCCTCCGCCGCCGACTTTACCGACCAGTTGCGCGCGCAGTTTAACGGCGCGCTGGCGCAGAAGGTGATTGACGCCACGGGCAACCAGAGCGCGATGAACAATACCGTTAATCTGATCCGTCACGGCGGCGCTATTGTCTTTGTCGGGCTGTTCAAAGGCGAATTACAGTTTTCTGACCCGGAATTTCATAAAAAAGAGACCACCATGATGGGCAGCCGCAACGCCACGCCGGAAGATTTTGCTAAAGTCGGCGCGCTGATGGCGCAGGGCAAACTGACGGCGGAGATGATGCTGACGCACCGTTATCCCTTCAGCCAGCTTGCGGATATTTTTGAGCGCGAGGTCATTAATAACCGCGCGTTAATCAAAGGGGTAATCACCTTCTGACGATTGCCATACGGCGTCCGGGCAGTATGGGGCGCCGTTTTTTTATGCCAGGAAGTTGTGCGGTTAGCCACAAAACGGGAATAAAGCAGAGAGGGAGCGCGTTAAGGAGGGTTTATTCGCGGCATCATAATCGCCCCGGTGACCATCCTGAGAGAATACGATGCGTAAAGATGCCCTGCTTGCATTTCTGGCCAATCAGACCGATTTCTTCGATCCTGAAAACGTTAGCGAGGTCTTCACCGCCCGTTATCTGGCGCAGCGTTTCGCCATGCAGCGCAATACCGCCAGCCACTATCTCAACCAGCTGGTGGCGCAGGGCACGCTGGTTAAAATTAACACCCGCCCCGTTTACTTCCTGCATAAACAGGCATTCAGCCAACAGTTCTTTGCCTTAAGCCGTAACGAGTACGTCAGCGTGACCGAACTGCTGGCTGAAGGGGAGCAGGCGGACGAGACAGGCGACCATTTCTCACTGCTGATCGGCCATAACGCCAGCCTGAAAAAACCGATTGAGCAGCTCAAGAGCGCGCTGTTCTATCCGGACGGCGGGCTGCCGCTGTTAATAACCGGCGAGAGCGGCACTGGCAAAAGCTATATGGCGCAGCTGATGCACGAATACGCCATCGCGCAGGGGCTGCTGCCGCCTGACGCGCCGTTTATCCGCTTTAACTGCGCGCAATACGCCAGCAATCCGGAACTGCTTGCCGCTAACCTGTTCGGCTATGTGAAGGGGGCGTTTACCGGCGCGCAGAGCGACAGGCCGGGAGCGTTTGAGGCGGCCAATGGCGGGATGCTGTTTCTTGACGAAGTGCACCGGCTGAACGCCGACGGCCAGGAAAAACTCTTTACCTGGCTCGACAGCGGCGAAATTTACCGGCTTGGCGAAACGGCGCAGGGGCACCCGGTATCGCTACGGCTGGCGTTCGCCACCACCGAAGAGTTGCACAGCACCTTCCTGACCACCTTTTTGCGGCGCATTCCGATCCAGGTCAGCCTGCCGGATCTTCAGCATCGCAGCCGCGAGGAAAAAGAGGCGCTGATCGTACAGTTCTTCTGGTCAGAGGCGAAAAAGCTGTCGGCGACGCTGAATCTCAAACCTCGCCTGCTGCAAATTCTCAATCAGTACCAGTATCGCGGTAACGTCGGCGAACTGAAGAACGCCGTGAAGTATGCGGTGGCGACCGCGTGGGCAAAAAAACCGGGCAGCGAACCGGTCACCGTGTCGCTGCACGATCTGCCCGATGCCATGCTGACCGCGCTGCCGTCGCTCAGCGACTCGTCAGTGGCAGACGACGCGGTTATCATCACGCCGCAGACCAGTCTGCCCTGGCTACTGCGCGCCCGTGACGCGATGCAGGCGCAGATCCACGATACCCTCTCTCTGGTACTGGCGCTGTACGCGTCGGTACGTGACGGAAAAGCGGGCTGGGAGACGGTGCGCAAACGGATCGGCGAGGAGATCGAAACCCTGTTCGATCGGCTGATCTTTAGCGGCGACGACCGCGGGCATTCGCAAAGGCTGTTGCTGATTACAAGCCAGGTACGGGAAGAGTTCTACCGGCTGGAAAAGCGCTTCAATATGCAGCTTAACGGCAACTGCATTTATGCGCTCAGCCACTATTTGATCCATCGCACTGCGCAGACCCCTTCGCGTCTTAGCCGTGAGCAGATACGGCAGATGGAGGCTTTTCTGGCGCAGAAATATCCCCTGCTGTACAGCTTTTGCCAGCAAATTCTCGATACCCTGGCCCGCAAGCTGGATCTGGAACCGCAGCCTGTAGATATGCTGCTGCTGGTGCTGTGGCTGAATAAACAGGGGGTGAACAGTCAGAAACAGGTGGCCCATGCGGTGATCCTGGCGCACGGTTACGCCACCGCCAGCAGTATCGCTAATGTCGCCAACCGGCTGCTCAAAAATAACGTGTTTGAATCGTTTGATATGCCGCTGGATGTCACCCCGGAGGCGATCGCCCAACAGGTTATGCGCTATCTCGAAGAGCATCCGCTGGCCTCCGGGCTGATAATCCTGGTGGATATGGGCTCCCTGCGGGCCATTCATCAGCATTTTGACCGGGCTATCCCGACGCCGGTGACTATCGTCAATAACGTTTCGACCAGCATGGCCCTGTACGTGGGTGAGCGGATCTTACAGGGGCATCTTATCGAGGAGATTGCCCGCGACATTGCGCAGGATCTGCCGACTGAGCATCAGCTTTACTGGCCGACAAGCGGCAAACCGAAAGCGATACTGACCACCTGCGCGACCGGCATCGGCGTGGCGACCAACCTCTGCTCGCTGCTACAGGCCAGCATTCCCGAGTCGCTGGAGATTGAGGTGGTGGCCTGCGATTACGCCATGCTGGCGCAAAACAAAGCCCAGGAGCCGGTGTTTACCCGCTATGAGGTGCTGGCGATTGTGGGCACCCTGGACCCCTGTCTCCGCCACGTTCCGTGGATCTCGCTGGATTCGCTGATCTCCGGCGAGGGAAATCAGCAGCTGATGCGCCTGCTGGGGGCGTTAACCACCCCGGAGCAGGTGGCGGAGATCAACAATCTGTTGCTGAAAAACTTTTCCCTCAGAAGAGTCATTGAGTCGGTCACCATCCTGGATACCAGTAAAGTGATTAACCACGTCGAGCAGTTCCTGCTGCGTTACGAACACCTGTCGGGACAGAGCATGACGAATGAGCGCAAGGTGGCGCTCTATGTGCACATCAGTTGCCTGATTGAGCGCCTGATTCGCCATGCCGGGATTACGGTCGACAGCGGCCAGCAGTGTCCGGAATATGAGCTGAATATGCTGCGCGAGGCGTTTAGTGTCATTGAGAGTAACTATAGTGTCAAAATCCCGCGCGCCGAGCTGACCTACATCCATAACATCCTGGCCTTCGAAACGGAATTTATCGAGCAGGATCAACAGTTTTAACCCCGGCAGACCCTTCCTTGCGTTCTCTTCCCGGCGCGCCACTTTTTCTGGCACGCCGCTTGCTCTGTATATGGCTGTGGAGCCTGTATTCAGAGGTAAGGATGAAGAGACAGTATATTTTCGCCAGTCACGGCACGCTGGCCAGCGGAGTATTAAATTCCGTCGAACTGATTCTGGGTAAACGCGACAACATAGAGACGCTTTGCGCCTATGTCGAAGAGGGCGTGGATTTAAGCCAGCAGGTGGATGCGCTAATGGCGAAGATTCCGGCGGAGGATGAGGTGATCGTCCTGACCGATATTTTTGCCGGCAGCGTCAATAACGAATTTATCCGCTATCTGCACCGCCAGCATTTTCATCTGCTGGCCGGGATCAACCTGCCGCTGGTTATCGATCTGCTGATGTCTGAAGAGGAAGAGGATGCCGTACAGGCGATCTCGGCCGCGCTGATCAATTCCAGAGAGAATATTCAGTATTGCAATCAGACCATCACCAGCGCCATTCACAGCGATAAAGATTTTTAAGGGGAGGGGAAACCATGATCGTATTTTTACGCGTGGATCATCGTTTATTACACGGCCAGGTGGCTTTTTCATGGACGCAGTATGTGGATGCCGACTGTATTTTAATTGCCAACGACAGCGTACCGAATGATGAATTGCGCAAGACCACCATCAAAATGGCGAAGCCGCCGGCCGTGAAGCTGGTGATTAAAAATATTAACGATTCGATTGAGGCGATTAAAAGCGGCGTTACGGATAAATACCGGCTGTTTATTGTAGTGGAGTCGGTAAACGACGCCTGGCGGCTGGCGAGCGCGCTGCCCGAAATAACCAGCATTAATCTCGGCGGCACCAGGGTGCGCGAAGGCAGCAACAATATTTCGAAAGCGGTCAATCTGTTAGATGAGGAAATGACTCAGCTCCGGGCGCTGAACGCCGCCGGGGTGGAGGTCGAGATCCGTCTGGTGCCAAACGACCGCAAACAACTCTTTACCTGAACGGAACAACTCCTGAGGACAAATTATGGTAGAGGCACTTTTACTCGGGCTGGTGGCGTTTATCGCCCAGTCTGAATATGCGCTGGGCACCTCGCTGATTTCCAGACCGATTGTGACCGGATTACTGACGGGGTTGGTGCTGGGCGATATGCAAACCGGCATCGTGATGGGGGCGACGCTGGAGCTGGCGTTTATTGGTTCATTTTCGGTGGGGGCGTCTTTGCCGCCGGATGTGGTCACCGGCGGTATTCTCGGGGTGGCCTTCGCCATTAACTCCGGGGCAGGCGCCGAAACGGCGCTGTTACTGGGATTACCTATCGCGACCCTGGCGCTGATTGTCAAAAATATCTACAACGGGATGTTTATTCCTCTGCTTTGCCATAAAGCCGACGCCTATGCCGAAGCGGGAAATACCCGCGGCATTGAGCGTATGCACTTAATTTCCGGCATCGGGCTTTCGCTGACCTTAGGCATTATCGTCGCCGTTTCCTATCTGGCGGGCGTTAACGTGGTGAAAGGTTTTCTGGATGCTATTCCGGAATTTATTAAGCACGGCTTAAGCGTGGCCACCGGCATTATTCCGGCGCTCGGTTTTGCGATGCTGGCGCGGCTGTTAATTAATAAAAAGGTCGCGCCCTGGTTTTTCCTCGGCTTTGTGCTGATGGCCTATTTAAAAATACCGGTTACCGGTATTGCGATCCTCGGCGCAATTGTCGCCGTGGTGATGGTGAATATCCCGAAGATGACGCCAGCGCGGACGGCGCAGGCACAAGGAGCGTCTCATGACGACGAAGATGATTTCTGAACAAAACCGCCCGCAGGCGGACAATCCGCAGGGGGTGACCGCGCGTGACTTACGCCGCGTATTCTGGCGCTCCTTCCAGATGGAATTTTCGTGGAACTATGAACGACAAATGAATCTCGCGTTCGCTTACACGCTGATTCCGGTATTAAAAAAGCTCTACACCCGTAAAGAGGAGCTGGCTGAGGCGTTGAAGCGCCACCTCGCCTTCTTTAATACCACGCCGCATATCGTCACCCTTATTCTGGGCATTACCGTGGCGATGGAGGAGAAAAACAGCCAGCAGCAGGAGATGGATGCCACCTCGATAGATAACGTCAAAGCTTCGTTAATGGGGCCGCTGGCGGGGATTGGCGACTCATTCTTCTGGGGCACGCTGCGTCTTATCGCCACCGGCATCGGCACCAGTCTGGCCCTGAAAGGCAATATTCTCGGACCGATTCTGTTTCTGCTGGTCTTTAACGTGCCGCATATCCTGCTGCGCTGGCTCTTTACCCGTTGGGGATACGTGCTGGGCACCGGCGTGCTACAGCGGATCCAGCAGAACGGCATGATGGAAAGCCTGACCTATGGCGCTTCCATTATCGGTCTGATGGTCGTCGGCGCCATGACCGCTTCGATGATCGACATCACTATTCCCATCGCCTTTGGCACCGGCGATGCGAAAACCTAGGTTCAGGACATTATCAACGACATCATGCCCAGCCTGCTGCCGCTGCTGAGCTTTGCCATCGTCTACTGGCTATTGGGTAAAAAAGTGAAGCCGTTAACCATTATCGGCGGCATTGCGCTGGTCGGTATTTTCGGCTCCTGGATCGGCCTGTTTTAAAAGGGGAAAAGCATGACGCCTACGATGCTGACGTACATTGATGAAGAGTCTGAAACGCTGTCGGGTATTTTGCGCCAATATCGCCGCTCGCTGGCCGCGATTTCGCAATTTGCCGAAAATCACAACATTAAGCGGATCATGATCCTGGCGACGGGATCGTCGCTTAATGCGGCATTTTGCGCCCGTTATTTTTTCGAACAGTGGGGCGTGAATATCGAGATTAAAGAGCCTTCTACTTTTACCCATTATGAAAATCTCGATCCGCAGGTTGATATGGTGATTGCCATATCACAGAGCGGCAAGAGCGCCTCCACGCTGGAGGCGATGGGAAAAGTGCAGGCTCAGGGCGTCCCGGTTTTCGCGCTGACCGCCGATCGGCAAAGCCCGGTCGGGCTGGCCTGCGATTATTTGCTGGATATCCTGACCGGCATTGAGACAGTGGGGTTCGTGACCCGCGGATTCAGCGCCACGGTTCTGAACCTGCTGCTGATCGCGCTGATAATCGCCCGCCAGCAGCAGCGGGTGAGCGAGAGCCAGCAGGCCGATTACCTGGCGCAACTACAGCATATTGCGACGGCGATTCCCGAGGTGATTACGCGCACTGAGGCGTTTATCCAGCGGAATGAGGATGTTCTGCGGCAGGGCAAGCGCTTCGTGGCGATCGGCTATGGCGCGCTGGTCGGGGTGGCGAAAGAATTTGAAACCAAATTTACCGAAACCGTTCGCGTGCCTTCCTCGGGCTTTGAGCTGGAAGCCTACATGCACGGCCCTTATCTGGAGGCCAGCGTAGACCACGTGATGTTCTTTTTTGAAGATCGCGCGGATGCCCGCTCGCGCCTGCTTCGCGAGTATATGGAATCGGCGGTGGATCGTGCGTTCACGGTCACGCTGGCTGCGGCGGAGCGCAACGCCAGTACCCTGGCGCTGGGCGTTGCGGTGGATCATTACCTGTCCCCGCTCCTGTTGATCGTACCGGTGCAACTGCTGGCCTGTCATATCGCCTCGCTGAAAGGTATCGATCTTTCTGTCCGTATTTTTGATGATTTCGATCGCGTTTTAAAAAGTAAAATCTGATTTATCAGGAGAAAATTTATGTTGGGTTTTAATCAGGACGAGTACCTGACGAGTGCTCGTGAGATCGTTGCTGCGCGCGAGAAAGCGGAACAGGTTGCCGATGAAATATTTACCTCGGGCTTCAGTTCATTATTTTTCGCCTCCGTGGGCGGCTCTTTAGCGCCAATGATGGCAATTAATGAGTTCGCCAAAGAATTAACCGGGCTGCCGGTATATATCGAGCAGGCGGCGGAATTAATTCATAAAGGGAATAAACGCTTAAATAAAGAGTCGGTGGTGGTGACGCTCTCTAAATCGGGCGATACCAAAGAGTCGGTCGCCATTGCCGAATGGTGTAAAGCGCAGGGGATCCGCGTGGTCGCTATCACCAAAAACGCCGACTCGCCGCTGGCGCAGGCGGCGACATGGCACATTCCTATGCGCCATAAAAACGGCGTGGAATATGAGTATATGCTGTTGTACTGGCTGTTCTTCCGGCTGCTGTTCCGTCATGGCGACTTTGCCGACTATGCGCGTTTTGCCAGCCAGCTGGAAACCCTGCCGGAACATCTGCTGCAGGCGAAACAGACCTTTGATCCGCAGGCTGACAGCATCGCCAGCCGTTATCATAACAGCGACTATATGATGTGGGTGGGCGGCGCGGAGATGTGGGGCGAAGTCTACCTGTTCTCAATGTGTATTCTGGAGGAGATGCAGTGGAAGCGCACGCGCCCCGTGACCTCCGCGGAGTTCTTCCACGGCGCGCTGGAGCTGCTGGAAAAAGACGTTCCGCTGCTGCTGGTGAAGGGCGAAGGGAAATGCCGGGCGCTGGATGAGCGCGTGGAGCGCTTCGCCGCGAAGATAACCGATCATCTGGTGATTATCGATCCGGCGCAATACCCGTTGCCCGGCATTGATGAGGCGTTCCGCTGGATACTGGCGCCGTGCGTGGCGTCGACGCTGCTGGTGGATCGCCTGGCGGCGCACTTCGAGAAATACACCGGTCATAGCCTGGATATCCGTCGCTATTACCGTCAGTTCGACTACTGATTGTCAGCCTGCGCCGATCGGCAGCGGCGAGTCGTCGTTGCCGATCGGCGTATCGCCTTAACTCTGCGCGTTGACCACTTTGATCTCCACCATGCCGATGCCGAGCTTACGCGGCGAGTGGCCGAGGATATTGCCTTCGTTGGTGGCGATCGGTTCGGGTGGCACGATGACCAGCGTCGACGCCTCCGTCGGGTTATCGAAATGCAGGGTGGTGGTGGTGACTTCGTGGCCCAGCATCAGCGTCTGCTCTTGCTGACCTACGCGAACCGGAATGGGCCGGTTGGCGTTATCGCCATACGCCTTCGCGGTGATCACCAGATCGAATTTTTTCGGCAACGGCTGTTTGTACTCGATTTTCACTTCTTCGCCGAGCTGCGCGTTGGACCAGCGTCCCCACGATTCCAGACGGGAAATGCCGCTGAACTGCTTCACTTCCTCCGGCGCGCCCGCCACGTTAAAGATAAAGCTGTCGGCTTTATAGCGAATGTCGTTATCGACAATCTTCAGCGTATCGACATTGCCTTTGTAGCGCTGCATGTCGATTACCGTCTCTTTAAAGTCGGTTTTTCCTTTCCACTGCGCTTTATCGACGTGCTGTACGGTTTGCTGGCCGCCAAGCTGCCCCTGAGACACGCACCAGTCGGTAGAGAGCGCCAGCTCCGGCGCCCACAGCTGGCCCATCTTGTAGCAGCGATCGACCCAGACGAAGTTATCGCGCGGGGCGAAATCGGCCAGCTGGAAGCGCAGCGGAGCGGAGTATTCGCTTTCCGGCAGCGGCTCAACGCGCTTGTCAGAGACCCGCAGCAGCAGCGGCAGACGGAAATGGCTGCCGGAGAAAGCGATCATGTTTTTCTCGCCGTCAACGGTAAAGGTCTTCATCTCTTTCGGGAAGTTCCACAAGCGGATGATATCCGGCTTCATGGCGAGGATTTTTTCTTTGCTGTTGAGGAACACCTCCGACAGCGACTGACCAGACAGGCTGCTGCGGCCAAGGCCGATAAAGTTGTCGCCGCCAAGAATATCCAGCACCGTGGCGCCGTTATCCATCGTGTTACGCTTGACCGCCAGCGTCTCCTGCTGCGGCTTGTCGCCGCGCAGCACAAAGAACAGGTTATTGCGATCCTGCTTGTTCAGATACTTCCAGGCGGTATTGTTCATCGCCAGATGGTCGGAAGAGACCACGATCACGGTATCCTTAAACCACGGCGACGCCTTGATTTTATTAATAAAGGCGGCAATGTTTTCCTGGCTACAGCTGACGGCGCTGAATGACTGGTTCGGCTTGCCGTCGAAGTCGTAGCGCTTGCGGTTACAGGTGTGCGAGATAAAGCCATCCGGGTGATGGGTATCGACCGTCAGCGTAAACAGCGAGAAGCGCTGGCCGGAGCGGGAGAGCTGCTCGAATTTCTTCCACGCCTCATCCAGCACCGTGTCATCATAGAAGCCCCAGTCGTTGCGGTAGTGCGGGTCGGCAACCACGCTTTTTAACTCTTCCGCGCCATACAGATGGTCGAAGCCGTGGGACTTCAGGAACACATCCTTACCGGCGAAACGCAGGTTCGCGCCCTGCACAAAGTAGTTCTGATAGCCGGAATTTTTCAGGATATCGCCAAGGCAAATATTCTGCGGGAAGAAGCTGGAAACCGAGGCCGACGCGTTCCCTTCAAATGGGGCGAACAGGGGAATGCCGCACTGCGAGGCGACCATACCGGCAATGGTATAATCCGTACCCGGCAGCTGCTGGGTATGGCTGAAATCCAGCCCTTCGTTTTTCAGCGCGCCAAGCTCCGGCGTTAAGTCAGGAAAGGCGTTATTATCGAAATAGGTGCGTTCGAGGCTTTCACCGTAGATATAGACCAAGTTCAGCTTTGGATTGGGAATACGCTTCGCCGGTTCTTTGTAATAGCTCGCGAAGTCGGGATCGCCGTCGCGCGTCTGGGATTTTACCAGCTCGGTGATCTGGCGAAATGCCGGACTGGCATCCACGGAGCCCAGCGCCAGCAGTAGCGCCAGCAGGCTGTAACCAAAATGATGCGGATGGTGACGGCGACGGCGCAGCACCCAGCCTAACGCGCCGAATACCGCGACTAACGTCAGCGCAATGCCGACGCCCGGCAGAACATACTTACCCACGCCTGCGCCCGTCAGACTGTTGGTCAACGTGTAGAGCACCGCGTCGTTAATGCCGTCACCGGTAAAATAGTCGCTGGCGTATAAGGTGATATTTAAAATCACAAACAGCCCCAGCACGGTTAACGTCGCGGCAAACCACCAGACATTGCGCCCCGCTTTCGACGCGTAAACCAGTACGGACGCGAGAAACAGAGCGATGGAAAGTAACTCAGACAACAGACGATCCTCACGAAAAGCCTTGCGGAAAGGTCCTGAATCAGATGCCCGGCGGGCAGCTAATCTTTTTTCAGGGAGTACAATGTAATGGGCTTGTCACTTAGCTGCAATTCTAGTGTCATCGTTTTGCGATGTGATTCAGAATTGGTTTAGAAATAGACTTTTTTGATCGCCGTCACTTCCCGCCGTACGGGTGGACAGGAGAAGAAGAGGGCAATAAAGAGGCTGTAAACGCCGCACTCGCCGGGAAACGGCTAAAACGCGGCGTCGGTAATCAGGAAATGAAGTTCATGCCCTGTTTAAGCACCAGATCGCAGGCTTTGGTTTTCACTTTTTCCGCCAGCGGCGTGCTGCCGATATTATTGAGATTAAGCTGCTGGCCGTCTTTGGTATTCAGCAGGCCCTGAATGCCGTCGAGATAGTTGTTGTCCTGCTTTTGCTCCGTCGCGCCGAGGCCCAGTTTATCCAGCACCTGATTTTTTACGCTTTCCGCGTCGGTCACCGAGGCCAGTTTCTGCTTTGCGCAGTACTGTAAAATACCGGCGGCGTTATTCATATTACTCGCGCTCAGCGCCTGATTGCCGCCGTTGAGCAGGCTGCCCAGGCTGGCGAGCGTGGTGCCGCTCTGCGACGAACCGGCGCTCTGCTTGCTCAGTTCGCTGGCGGCGCTGGACAGGGACTCCTGCCATGAAGCGGCGAAGGCGCTGGTGGCGAACAATACGCTGGCGGTCATTGCGCAGCCCAGAAGACGTTTAGCTGTTTTCATAATCGTGACTCATGTAATGAAGTTATCGGCGTACCGGCTTATCCGCGCCTGAGGACGGAGTCTGCGCAGTATAGCGTCGAAAAGCGCCGGAATGGTCTTAATACTCCTTGCCGGTCACCCGACTGCGGTAGCTTTCCCAGTTGAATATCACCCACAGGCTGTTGCCGAGGCGCATCCGGTCCATCACCCGCTCGCCCAGCAGCTTGGTCATCTCCTCCATATTGCTGTTGGTGAGCATACCGGTCGGGCGTTTTGAGGAGGAGCGCCGGTCGACGATCTGATTAATAATCACCTTTTCATAACGCGATTCGGTCTGCACGCCGATCTCGTCAATCACCAGCAGATCGACGTTGCTCAGATCGTTCAACAGCTGTTCTTCACTGGTTTCGCGATTACTGAAGGTCTCTTTCATCGCCGACATAATATCGGCCACGGTGATAATCAGCACCGACTTGCCGCGCAGCAGCAGTTCGTTGCAGATTGCCGCCGCCAGGTGGTTTTTTCCCGTTCCCGGCTTGCCCGAGAAGATAAAGCTGGCGATGTTGCCGTCAAATTCTTCCACGTACTGACGCGCTTTGCTCAGCGCGTTCATCTGTCCTTCACACTCAACGCGATAGTTATCGAAGGAGCAGTTTTGATGCAGGGGCCGGATGCCGGAGCGGTTAAAAGTGCGCTGCATTTTCATCGCCCGGTTTTCGCGGGCCAGCGCCGCCGCGCGAATTTCACCTTGTTGTTTCTGCCAGGCCAGCAGCTCTTCACCGGTCGTGAACGCCGGTTTGATATGTGCTGGCATCATTTTTTGCAGACGTTTCATCAGATCGCCAACGTTTTTCATTGTTACCCTCTAAAACCCGGTGGAATTTGGTTGTCAGGTTCGCTGACCGTATTGACGTCGCGCTTCGGCAGGCCGCCGTTGCTGGCGCGCCCAATCTGCACGCTGCGCGCCAGTTTTTGCTGCCACTGCACGTGGTGAAATACCTTGCCTTCCGCCTGCCAGTAGGCCACGAATGCGGCTAACTCTTCGGCAGTGACCGGTTCGCGCAGCGCCACGCCCCATAACGCCGCCTGGCGCTGAAAGTCGGCGTCCGGCTGCCAGTCGGGATACATGGCGAATTTCCCCAGCGGCACGCTGACCGGCGTCGGCTGCGGTTCGTCATACAGCTGCGCGTCCAGCGTCACGTCGCATCCCGGCCGGGCAAGCTTCTCTTCGAGCGCCAACAGCTGTGCCAGGCGCGCCGGGGTCACCGCGTAAAAGGCCGGGGCGTTATTGGCGAATACCGCCACCGCGCCGCCTTCCGCCTTCGCCAGCACCGTCTGGTAGTTGTCTGATAAGGCGTCAATAGCAATGACGTCCGGGGTTAAAATTCTGGATGACATAACAGCGTTTCTCAATACGGACTGCAACCGGGAAGGGACTCTGTTTCTATAGTAACACACCAAAGAGGAGCAGCGGCAGGGATGCGCCTGCCGCCGGAATTACACGCGCGGGCGCTTGCGGTACAGCCACAGTCCGGGCACCGACAGGCCGATAGAGAGCGCGCCGACAATCGACGAGGCCTTCAGAAAATTGGTCAGCAGCGTGATCATCAGCGCTTCGCTATAGCCAAAGTGGCTGATTTTTACCGCGGAAATCATCGCCGTATAGGCCGAAATACCGGGAAACATCGGGATCACCGCCGCGACGGTAAAGACCTTCGGATGGGCCAGATACCAGCGCGACCACTGAATGCCGATGCTGCCGATCAGCAGCGAAGCGATGAACGTTGACCATTCAATGTTAAATCCGGCGCTCATCATCACCATGCGCGACCCGTGACCTAACGCGCCCAACAGCGCGCACCACGGCAGCGCGCGGTGAGGAACGTTAAACACCATCGCAAAGCCCAGCGCAGGAATAGCGGACAGGATCATGTCCTGTATCAGCGCGAGAATAAAATCGATTATACCCATCCGCGAAGCCCCCATACCGTTAATGCCATCACCACGCCGACGCAGGTCGCCAGCGTCAGCAGGCTGGCGATGGCCCAGCGCGCCAGTCCGGTGTTGATGTGCCCTTTAAACATATCCGCCACCGCGTTGATCAGCGGGAAACCGGGAACCAGCAGCAGAACGCTGGCGGCCATCGCCACGGTTGGCGTCTGGCGAAAGGCCGGAAGATGCAGCAGCAGACCGGAAATGGTGGTGGCGACAAACGCGGTGACGCAAAAGTTAATCTGCGGATGTAAATGGCGGTTCGCCAGCAGCTGGCGAATATACATTGCCACCATGCTGGCGAAAAAGGTAATGACCGCGCCGTCCCAGCCGCCGTTGTTCAGCTTACAGAAGCAGGCGCAGGAGAAACCGACCATCAGCGCGACCAGCCAGCGCGGATAGCGTAACGGCCTGAGCTGACTGAAGCGTTTTTCGACGTCTTTGTAATCCAGCAGCTTATGTTCGGCGAGAATGACGATATGCTGAACTTCCGTCACCACATGCATGTTAATGCCGCGATCCTGATTTTTACGCGTGGAGGTCAGGCACTGCCCGTTCTTAATGGTGGTCAGCACAATGGCATTGGAGGAGATGGCGCTTTCCACGCTGTCCATGCCCAACGCCAGCCCGAGGCGGGTGGAGAGTTCATCAACCAGCGCGCTTTCCGCGCCGTGTTGCAGTAAAAATAGCCCGCACTGAATGCACAACCGTGTAACCGTTCGCTGAAATGACTGCTCTTCTTGCATGACTCGCCCTGACTGAAAAGACGCGTTGCGTACTATCTGATGACGAAAGACCCCCTTTTTATCATGAAGCGTACATTTTCTGGCTCCGGCTGAGATCAATCTTTGTGTTGAAAAAAGAGCCAGCCGCCGCGAAAGCAGAATTTGAACTGCGCCACACTTTTGCTAAATCGGTGAAAAGTGCAATTTTTGGCCCCGTTTTGACCTTCTTTTTCTGGTGCGGGTTATCAAAAATGCAATATGAAACTTTTAAACAACATTATTTAAACAAATAATCAACCGTGCGGGGTGTGGAAGCGATGAAAACTCAGGTTGCCATTATCGGCGCAGGCCCTTCAGGCCTGTTGCTGGGACAGTTACTGCATAAGGCCGGGATCCGCACGTTCATCATTGAGCGCCAGACCCCGGAATATGTGCTGGGGCGGATCCGTGCGGGCATTCTCGAAAGCGGGACGACCGATCTTCTGCGTGAGGCGGAGGCCGCCCGGCGCATGGAGCAGGAAGGCCTGCTGCATCATGGCGTCGAGTTTATTTTTGACGGCGAGCGCATCCCGGTCGCCCTGAGTGAATTAACCGGCGGTAAAAGCGTGATGGTGTACGGACAGACGGAAGTGACGCGTGATTTGATGCAGGCGCGTAGCGACTGCGGCGCGCCGACGATTTATGGCGTACAGCAGGTAGAAATTCATGACGCAAAAAGCGATCGGCCCTATATCACCTTTGAAAAAGAGGGGGAGAAGTGCCGCATTGACTGTGACTTTATCGCCGGATGCGATGGTTTCCACGGCGTGTCGAGACAGAGCATTCCGCGCGATGTGATACGTGAATATGAAAGCCTCTGGCCATTTGGCTGGCTGGGGTTGCTTTCCGATACGCCGCCGGTCAATCCGGAGCTTATCTATGCCCACCATGAACGCGGGTTTGTACTTTGTAGTCAGCGCTCACTAACCAGAAGCCGCTACTATTTGCAGGTTCCCCTCAGCGAGCAGGTGGAAGAGTGGAGCGATGAGCGCTTCTGGGGCGAGCTGAAACGACGGCTGCCCGAGGCGTTAGCGACCAGGTTAGTGACGGGTCACTCACTTGAAAAGAGCATCGCGCCGCTGCGCAGCTACGTTGTGGAACCGATGCAGTATGGTCGGCTCTATCTGGTCGGCGATGCGGCGCACATTGTGCCGCCGACCGGCGCGAAAGGGCTAAACCTGGCGGCTTCGGACGTGAACTATTTGTGGCGCATTCTGGCGCAGTATTACCGGAACGGGCGTGCTGACCTGCTTGATACCTATTCTCGCCTGGCCCTGAACCGGGTATGGAAAGGGGAAAGATTCAGCTGGTTTATGACCCATCTGCTGCATGACTTTCCGGAAAAGAGCGCGTTCGACCGCAAAATGCAGGCGGCGGACAGGCAATATTATCTGCGCTCCCGTGCCGGCCTGACGACCATTGCGGAAAACTATGTCGGGCTGCCGTATGAAAAAGTGGGCTGACGATGAGGAGTACTCATGCCATTTGCTGACGCGGTTCCTGTTTTTAAACTGTATGGCGAACAACAGGGCTGGCCGACGCCGGATCTGCTGCACTGCGAGTCGATTCACCAGCGCAGCCGTTTATATGAATGGCATATCCGGGCGCATCAGCATGCTGAACTCGTCCAGCTTCTCTATCTGCACCAGGGAGAGGCGACCATTGAGATTGAAGGGCGGACAACGGTTATGCGCGACGCCTGTATTCAGATCGTTCCGGCGCTCTGCGTGCACGGCTTTCGCTTTTCACCGGGCACCCAGGGCTATGTGCTCTCTCTGGCGCTGCCGCTGTTGAGTCGGCTGGAAGCGCAGTTTCCTCAGCCGCTGGCATTATTGAATACGCCGCAATGCGTGCCGGTGGCGCAATCCCGTCGCCATATCCGTACGCTCTTTTCGGCATTGCGCCGGGAGTACCAGACGGATAACGAGGCGCGGGATATGATGTTATTTTCGCTACTCAGCGCGCTGTTGGTCTGGCTTCGCCGTCAGCATCAACCGGCGATGCGACAGGATGATAAACTGGCGCGTCGGCGCAGCGCGATGCGTCTTTTTGCCCGCCAGATTGAGCGTCACTACCGCGAACATCTTCCGCTGACGGAATATGCGCGACGGGTAGGGCTCTCTGCGAACTATCTCAACCAGCTATGTCGTGAATTTCATAATTGCAGTGCATTATTCGTATTACATCAACGCTTAATGCTGGAGGCGAAACGGAGCCTGCAATATACCTGTATGACAGTAAATCAAATCTCTGATTACCTTGGTTTCAGCGACGTGACTTACTTTTCGCGCTTTTTTAAAAAACATCAAAAGATATCACCTAAAGCATATCGGGAAATTATAAAAAAAAACCATTTACGCTAATCAGGTAAGCAGAGCTAATTTGCAAATGTAGAAAAATTTAATGTTGCATTTCGGGTTTCTGGTTAATTATTAATGGCGTAGGCTTGCGTTATACTATGCGTATAGTTATATAATCGCCTCGTAAGGAATTTACGTAAAACACAGGGATAAACAATTCATATTAACTATTGTTTTGTTTTTCGTATTTCGCTGATGTATAGGCAAACTCATACCATCACAGTGAATTACGGGACAATAATGGATATGAAATGTGGAGGATATTATGTTGCCAGGACGCTGCAAAAATGGAATTGTCATCAGCAAAGTGCCGGTAATTCAGGCGGGACTCAATGGGATTATGCACCATCATTTCCCGGAATATGAAATGACGTCCTGTCGTGCTGTAGAAGAGCTGACGTTATTACAACTTCGTCGTTCGGATGTGGTGATCGCGGATCTCACCGGCGAATGTCACCAGCCGCGTAATCTCTGCGAGCAATTTTATACGCTTATTACTCAGTATCGGGATATTCACTGGGTTTTTCTGGTCTCCCGCGCGTACTATCCGCAGGCGGTTGAATTCCTGATGTGCCCCTCCAGCACGCTGTTGTCTGATGTCGAGCCGATAGAAAATCTGGTCAATACCGTCCGTTCCGGTTGCAAAAATCCGGAAAGAATTAGTCAGTCTTTGTTATCGCCCGCACAAGCCGAACATCAGGAATTTACTTCACGTTCGATTATTTTAACGCTGTCAGAGCGAAAAGTGCTGCGCCTGCTGGGTAAGGGTTGGGGAATCAATCAGATTGCGATGTTGCTTAAGAAAAGCAATAAAACCATCAGCGCGCAAAAAAACAGTGCAATGCGCCGGTTATCAATCACCAGTAATGCTGAAATGTATGCATGGATTAACAGTTCTCAGGGAGCGAGAGAATTGAATTTACCTTCTGTATATGGAGATACGATGGAATGGAAAATCGAAGCTATACGGGAAATGTCGCACTCGTAGAAAAATGCGTCATGAGTCGTATTGGTTTTCAGAGTATATTTATTACCAACCCTGAACACCATTATAAGTTGTGTCTTTTCAAAACACGGGATGCGTTCCGGGAAGCGATGAGACTAATGGATTTTTCCGCCGTGATTTTCGCTCTCTCCTCGATTAGAAAAGACCGCCGGGTGGGATTATCGTGTCTGGCTGAACTGGCCATTGATTATCCCCGTATGCGTCGTCTGGTTATTGCGGATGATGATAACGAGGCGCGTTTGATCGCCGCGCTGTCGCCTGCGCCGCTGGATGGCGTTCTGAGTAAAGAGGCATCGCTGCCGGAGCTGCAGGAGGCGTTATTTGCCAACCTCACCGGCCCGCGTCGATTTAACGAAAGCCATCATACGATCTGGTATATCAATCAGAGCCGTATGTTGAGCCCCACAGAGCGGGAGATTTTGCGCTTTATGTCGCACGGCTACTCAATGCCGGAAATCGCGGTTGAACTGGAGCGGAACATTAAAACCATCCGGGCGCATAAATTTAACGTGATGTCGAAGCTGGGCGTCAATTCCGACGCCGGTTTGCTGAATGCGGCTGATATTTTGCTTTAACTCCACAGCCGACGTCTTCCTCTGTCCAGGTTGCCGCGACCGGCATTTACTGGCTGACGTCAACCCAGATAGCTGAAGTCAGTTCAGCCATACGTTCTGGCGAGATGCGAATGGCGCTATCAATACGCCTGCGGCGGAAAGCGTTTTGGCACAGGTCTGCAGAGAAACATCACAATCAGCGGGCAGCGGCGTTTCCAGTCCGAAAGGTTTTTTACTTTATTTCAGCGTGCAGTCGCCGCACTGCTGTACGTCGGGCAGGCGGTAGCGCTGGCAGCAGGTTCTGCGCGTCAGCACCCCCTCGCGTGGCACCACGGTGCGCCAGAGCGGGTTATCTGCGCCACAGGAAAGCTGTTTGTCAAAGAAGCAGGTCTGGCGAAGCGTATTGAGCAATGCCTCACCAAGCAGCGGTTTCATTTCGTTGAGATACCAGTGGATCAGATAGCCGGTGTTGCTCCAGATAAGCTTACTGTTGATCTCGTCCGTCGCTTCAAGCGCTTGCACGACCGGGGTGAGCGCCTGTTTGATCAGTTTTTCCATGCGTAGCTGTGGCGAACAGGCGCTCGCCTGCGGGTCTTCGTGGACGTCAATCCAGAAGCACGCGGCGCGTCCTGTTTCATGAAACTCTACGTGGAGATGGTCGGGCGAGACATCAATTGCCGTTTGCTGGGTCAACAGCGCGAGCATCAGCGGCGGCACCATCAGGCCGATATACCATTGCGCCCATAACGAGATAAGCGGCTTATTTTCGCGCGTCAGCGCAGGCTGGTTGCGATATATATGGTCGGAATAGAGGCTCAGCAGGGACTGCAGTTCGTCGGGGCGACGCCACTGTTCCAGCGTCATAGCGCTCTGCGGCGCAGGCTCATCCAGACGAATAAAATCCAGCAGGTGCTCGCGCGTCCGGGCTATGGTCGCACGTACGGCTTCGGCCAGCGAGGGAATCTGCGGCTGGAGAGGCGTTCGCCAGATAACATTATCAATGACGGGTGCGGAACGATAGGCCATAGCGTGGATAGTAATCTAAATGATAATGATTGCTAATCCTAGCTATAGGCGTAACCGATAGCAAGATCTTTATCAGTCCTGCATTCTGCGCCGCGCGATGACGCCAGAAACCTCAGGCGATGCCGGGTTCGCCGCTGACTAAAATATGGTTACGTCCCAGATGCTTGGCCTGATAGAGCGCTTTATCGGCGCGGCCAATGGCCTCTTCGACATCGCGCTCCATCAGCGGCGCGATGCCAATACTGATCGTGACGTTAGTGGCGACGCTTTCATTAAACATATGCGGGATGCTGAGATCGTAGACGCTTTGCCGGATACGCTCCGCGGCGGCGCGCGCCTGCTGCGGGTCGCTGGCGGTCAGCAGTACCATAAACTCTTCTCCGCCAAAACGCGCCACCACGTCACGCGAGCGTACGGCGTCGCGGATGGCGGCGGAGACGCGGATCAGCGCCTGATCGCCCATCATATGGCCGTAGTGATCGTTGTAGGCTTTGAAATGATCGATATCGATCAGTAAAACGTAACGCTCGTGGCTGTCTATCTCCAGCAACGTTTCCAGCCGGTGCTGCAACCCCCGACGGTTGTATAAGCCGGTTAAAGGGTCGAGCATACTGAGGTCGTTGAGCGTCTCTTTTTCGGCGAGCAGCCTGAACATCAGCTGCTGGGCAAAATTATCGTAGCGCTTCTGGATTACATGTTGAATGGCGATGCCCGCCATCGGAAGCGCGGTAAAAAAGAGGATTTGCAAAGCGTGCTGGCTACCGTTGAGCCATAAACAGGCCAGTACCGACGGCAGCGAATGCAGGGTAAAGGCGACAATATTATTGGCAAAAGATATCGAGCTGATAAATAAGATCGACAGCAGGGCGATCAGCAGAAAAGAGCCGTCCGGCAGTGAGAGCGCATAATATTTCAACGTGACGTGCACCGCCCACAGCCCGCCGAACAGTAGCGAGATCGCCGGTAAATTCACTTTCTTATCGGCATATTTTCCGTGCCACGCCAGCAGCACGGCGCTCAGCAGCAAAATGATGATACCGGGTACGGAGAGCGAATTTATCTGATAGATGGGCCAGATAACGGCAAACAGCGCAGAAACGGCATTGAGAAACAAATAGAGCTGCAGCGAGAGTTGAATTTTTTTCTTGCGTAAAGATTGCCAGGATTGTGCGGTCATATTTTAAGTATCGTGATTTTCTAATAATTACACTGTTCAGGAGGCAAAGAATACCGGGCGAGAAGTTGCTCGCGTAAAAAAGTAGATTAACGTGTTTGCGGGTTTAGCGCTGCGCAATCTATCACCTTAAAGAATTCATGTCATCAGTACGTAAGTAAAGCTAATGTCAGCAGCGACGGCGGAGTGCTGACAAATGAGAAAATTTATCATATGATATTGGTTATCATTATCAATGTCAGAGGTGAAAGCATGTTGCAACGCGCGCTGGGCAGTGGCTGGGGCGTCCTGCTACCGGGGATCGTGATCGCCGGACTGGCGTTTGCCGATCTCTCACTGGCGGTCTGGAAGGCCATTATTGTATCAGGGTTACTACTGACTCCGGGAATGCTTTACCACAAACAGCTACGCCATTTTGTTTTGTTGCCATCGTGTGTTGCGCTGATCGGCGGAATGATAGTGATAATACTGAACTGGAATCAGGGGTAACTAAACAGGGGAAGTATTGCAGGAAGGCAGCAAGATAATTGGTGCGAGGGGGGGGACTTGAACCCCCACGTCCGTAAGGACACTAACACCTGAAGCTAGCGCGTCTACCAATTCCGCCACCTTCGCACAGTCATCTTACTTTTTTGATATCGCCTCGTTGGTGCGAGGGGGGGGACTTGAACCCCCACGTCCGTAAGAACACTAACACCTGAAGCTAGCGCGTCTACCAATTCCGCCACCTTCGCCCGGTGAGAGCAATATCAACGTGGATTATGGTGCGAGGGGGGGGACTTGAACCCCCACGTCCGTAAGGACACTAACACCTGAAGCTAGCGCGTCTACCAATTCCGCCACCTTCGCATACCATCGATTCTGAAAAAGAATCGCTACCACGGAGGCGCATTCTAGTGGTTTTCAGCTTTTCGTCAATAGTTAATTGCGCCGGACGCGCTTAATTGATGGAAAAATCGGCTCTGAACGCAGGCCGGATAAGCGAAGCGTCATCCGGCAATCCGCAAACCATGCCGGAAAGGGGCAGACACCTTATCCGGCCTGAGTTGAACAGACTATTTTTTCGCCTGGCGGGTCATCACCGTGCGGTAAACCTTAAAGCGTCCGGTCTGGGCGATAACCTCATGGAAGCCAAAGGTGTCGTCCAGTACCTGCGGCCAGGGCAGAAAGGCGTTAGCGACAATACGCAGTTCGCCGCCGCTGTTCAGATGACGCACTGCGCCGCGAATCAGGGTCTGCGCCGCGTCGAAGCTGGTCTGGAGGCCATCGTGGAACGGCGGATTCGAGATGATCATGTCGAAGCGGCCCGTTACTTCAGAAAAGACGTTGCTGGCGAACACGTCGCCTTCAATACCGTTGGCGGCAAGGGTCGCGCGGCTGGCCTCTACCGCCGGCGCGCTAACGTCGCACAGGGTTAAGCGCACCTTCGGCGAGTGGCTGGCAAGGGCGACGGAAAGCACGCCAGCGCCGCAGCCGACGTCCAGCACCTTGCCTTTCGTATGCGGCGTCAGGGTGGAGAGCAGCAGCTGGCTGCCGACGTCCAGCCCGTCGCGGCTGAATACGCCCGGCAGGGTTTTGATCGTCAGGCCGTCAATCTGGTACTCGCCCCAGTATTTTTCTGCGTCAAAGGCGGGCTGTTTTTCCAGACGACCGTGGTACAGGCCGCAACGGCGGGCGCTGTCGACTTTGTTCAGCGGCGCATATTCCGCCAGCATCTGTTCGGCGCTGCGCACGCCGCTGCGGTTTTCGCCGACCACGAAAATATCGCAGTCCACCGGCAGCAAAGATAAAAGATTCATCAACTGGAACTGGGCTTCCGGCTTGTTCTTCGGCCAGTAGTAGATCAGCGTGTCGCTGTCAGCCACGTCCTGCGCCTGGGCGACAAGGCTGAAACGGGCGTTATCGCCCATCTGACGGCTGAGCGCCTGCCAGTGGTGGAACTGCTGCGTATGCGCGCGGCTGGCGGCGCTTGTAAAACGCGCGGGCAGATCATCCTGCAAATCTCCGGCAAACAGAATACGGCTTTGTTCGAAATCATCACTGTGGCGCAGCAAGACTTCACTTGCCGGGGTAAAAGCAGACATGAAACGCTCCTTAAGTTATCCAGCCGGGGATTATATACGCAAAATCATGCAAGCTGAATCAAGGCGGCAGGCGGGTAACAGATAACGCTGTGACAGGAGGAAAGAGCGCAGCTCACGCGGAGTCAGTTACAGAGGACGAAGTGTCCGTTGTTTGATGGTACAGATTCGACTTATTTGCTATATTTGCGCCCCTGATGACAGGAGCGATTCGCTATGACAACCCGACGAGACTGGCAGTTACAACAGCTGGGCATTACCCAGTGGTCGCTGCGTCGCCCCGGCGCGTTGCAGGGAGAGATCGCCATTTCCATTCCTGCGCATATCCGTCTGGTGATGGTCGCTGAAGAGCCGCCGGCGCTGACTGAACCGCTGGTAAGCGATATTCTGCGGGCGTTAACCCTCACTCCCGACCAGGTGTTGCAGGTGACGCCGGAACGTGTCGCCATGCTGCCGCAGGGCAGTCGCTGCAACAGCTGGCGTCTGGGAACGGAGGAGCCGCTGCTGCTGGAAGGCGCGCAGGTGACCACGCCCGGACTGGATGAGCTACGGGCAAACCCAGCGGCCCGCGCCGCGTTATGGCAACAAATCTGCACACATGAACACGATTTCTTCCCTTCGCGAGAGTGACTTACCCGCGGCGTTTCAGATTGAAAAGCGCGCCCACGCGTTTCCCTGGAGTGAACAGACCTTTACCAGTAATCAGGGAGAGCGCTACCTCAACTATCAGTTGACGGTTGAGGGACTGATGGCCGCCTTCGCGATTACGCAGGTAGTGCTGGATGAAGCTACGCTATTCAACATTGCCGTCGATCCCGATTTTCAGCGCCGGGGATTAGGAAAAGCGCTGTTAGAACATCTCATTGACGAGCTGGAAAAACGCGGCGTCCTGACGCTGTGGCTGGAGGTTCGCGCCTCCAACGTTGCCGCCATCGCACTGTATGAAAGCTTAGGCTTCAACGAGGCAACGATTCGCCGCAATTACTACCCGACCGCCGACGGTCGCGAGGACGCCATTATAATGGCACTGCCAATCAGTATGTAACAGAAGGTGTAACAATGAAGTGGGACTGGATTTTCTTTGATGCCGACGAAACGCTGTTCACGTTTGACTCGTTCACCGGCTTGCAGCGGATGTTTCTCGACTACAGCATTACCTTTACCGCTGAAGATTTCCAGGACTACCAGGCCGTGAATAAACCGCTGTGGGTGGATTATCAGAATGGCGCGATCACCTCGTTGCAGCTTCAGCATGCCCGCTTCCGGAGCTGGGCGGAGCGGCTTAACGTGGCGCCGGGCCTGCTGAACGACGCCTTTATCAACGCGATGGCGGAAATTTGCGCGCCGTTGCCCGGCGCCGTTTCGCTGCTGGATTCGATTCGCGGCAAAGCGAAAATCGGCATTATTACCAACGGGTTTACCGCTCTGCAACAGATCCGCTTAGAGCGTACCGGGCTTCGTGACTACTTTGATCTGCTGGTGATCTCCGAAGAGGTCGGCGTGGCGAAACCGGACCGGAAGATTTTTGATTATGCGCTCGCGCAGGCGGGCAATCCCGACCGTTCCCGGGTGCTGATGGTGGGCGATACCGCCGCCTCCGATATTCTCGGCGGTATCAATGCCGGGCTGGCAACCTGCTGGCTGAATGCGCATCAGCAGGCGCTACCGGAAGGCATTGCGCCGACCTGGACGGTCACATCATTACATGAACTGGAGCAGCTGCTGTGTAAACACTGATTGCCTCCCCCCCGCTGATGGGTAAAATAGCCGCAATTTTTCGTATTCAACATGCGCGGCGCGACGCCGCGTTTACCAAGAAGAATGAATTATGACGTTGTCTCCTTATTTGCAGGAGGTGGCCAAGCGCCGCACTTTTGCCATTATTTCTCACCTCAATAATTAAGCCCAAATCCAAGCTCTTTTACTCTTTAAAAGTCCTTTCAGTTAATTGAGTGAAAGCCACAGAGCTCATTTAAATACATGGTGTTATGTGGTGGCTTACATTGAAAGTTCTTTCATTTAACTTTAAATCGATCAGGTTGCTTTCCTCAAAAATCTGTACGTATTCTTGTACGTAATGTACAAAGCAGCAGAGATGTTTTGCGATTTGTACAAGGTGAGTAATGGCGCAGTTTGATGCGTGGTTGCGTTCAGTCATTGGAAAAGAACGCGATAAGGTTTTGGTTAAATCTGATCGTGATGTTCCGTCCGTCAGAGTTTCACCGAAAGGTCGCGTAGTGTTTCAATATCGTTATCAATAGGCAGGGAAAGGCGAGCGCCTTGATATCGGAACTTACCCAGCTACTGGATTAAAAGATGGACTGACCCCACGCCTGTAGACAAATTCTGTCCTCACGACGAGGCCTGTTCAAAGGCCTCCGGACTGACGCCGCCGAGGTGGCTGTGGCGCCGGGCCCGGTTGTAGAACACTTCAATGTAATCGAAGATATCCGCCCGGGCCAGAGCCCGGGTTTTGTATATTCTCTTCCTGATGCGTTCTTTTTTCAGTGAACTGAAGAACGATTCGGCCACCGCATTATCCCAGCAGTTGCCACGCCGGCTCATGCTCGGTGCCAGGTGATTGGCCCGGCAGAAGCGCTGCCAGTCGTCACTGCCGTACTGACTACCTTGATCGCTATGTACGATGACCTCGCCGTCCGGTTTTCGGCGCCAGACCGCCATCATCAGCGCGTCGAGCGCCAGTTCGCGCGAGAGAGTGGGTTTCATCGACCAGCCGACCACATTACGGGCAAAGAGATCGATAACCACCGCCAGATACAGCCAGCCCTGCCAGGTGCGGATATAAGTAATATCGGTGACCCAGACCTGGTTGGCCCGGACAACGGTGAACTGCCGCTGCACGCGATTAGGAGCAACGATTGAAGGCCTGCCAGCGATACGACGTGGCGCTTTATAGCCGCGCACGGCTTTAATCCGGTTCAGTTGCATGATCCGACCCACCCGGTTTTTACCGCAGGTTTCCCCGATTTCGTTCAGATCGCCATGAACCCGCCGGTAACCGTATACGCCTCCGCTCAGGGAATATGAGTCGCGGATAAGTATCAGCAGGCGCTGGTTATCTTTATCACGCGCCGAGACAGGGTTATGCAGCCACGCATAGAACCCGGCCCGGGCGACATTCAGTACCCGACACATCGTCATCACACCCCATACAGTGCGGTGCTCATTGATAAAGCGGTACTTCAGTCGGGCTCCCTTGCAAAGTACCGCGCGGCCTTTTTCAGGATATCCCGTTCTTCTTCGGTGCGTTTTAGCTGCGCCCGGAGTTTCAGGATCTCGCTTTTCGCTTCCAGTAAATCCCGGGCATGCTGCTCGCTGTTATCAGGTTTGATAGCCCGTAGCCACTTGTAGAGGCTGTGTGCAGAGACGCCCAGACGGTCAGATACTTCGGCGACGGAATAACCGCGTTCCGTTATCTGACGGACGGCTTCTTCCTTAAATTCAGGTGTAAATCGTGGTGTGCCCATACGCTCCTCCTATGCTCAAACTATAGGGCAGGATCGTCTACCGGGGCGGGGTCAGTCCATGTGCCAGATCTGCAGGGCGCGAGAGTAAAAACTCATTTTTCAGGATCCCGTTTATTCGCTCAGCCAGCGCATTCTGGTAGCAGTCATAACCATCGGTCATTGAACAGGTTATTCCGTTTCTCTCATGGACTGACTGATAAAGCGCTGAGCAGTATTGCTGCCCTCTGTCAGAGTGATGTACCAGGGGACCCGCTGTTTTTCTCCGCTTCAGTGCCTGCCTCAACGCCTTTACCACATTTTCCGTATGCAGACTTTCCCCAACATGATAACCCATAATTTTTCTGGAGCAGGCATCTGTTACCAGACTCAGATAAGCCGTGCCGCTGCGTAGCGGAAGGTAAGTAATGTCGGCAACCCAGACCTGCTCAGGCTCAAGGGCAGTAACCTGCCCCGGACCGGGTTTCAGCAGATTAGGATGCCGGTAAAAGCGATGATGGCTGTGGGTGGTTTTGTGATATGCCCGTTTCACTGGCACCAGGAGCCGGTATTCATCCAGCAGGTTAAACAGACGGTCTCGTCCGATATTCAGCATTTTATTGGCCTGAGTATTCAGCAGGTAATGCAGTTTACGCGTACCGATTCGCGGCTGACGACACCTGACGCGGGCAACAAAATCAAGAATCTGAGCATGATGTTCCTGCCGTTTTCTGCGCCTTGTGTTGTCCTGATACCATGACTGTCTGCTGTGCCCCAGGAACTGGCATGCTCGCGTAACGGTTATTTTTGGGGCCGGAGTTTGTGCGAGGACTTGCCGGGCCGCTTTTTTACGAGACTCACCCCGTAATCGTTTTTCAGGACATTGTTAACCGACTCAAAAAACTCAGCTTTCTGGTTCGCCAGCTCAAGCTGTTCTTCAGGTTCCCTGATTCTTTGCTCGGGTGTCAGCGGGACAGTCGTCTGAGCCACAGGCAGTTTCCTCTTCACCAGGTCAGGAAGTCCGGGGCTCCAGTCAAGCCGGCCATATTTACGCAGCCAGACAAGAACAGTGGAGCGCCCCTGAATGCCATATCGCAGCTGGGCCTGTTTAGAGGTCATCTCGCCTTTTTCGACCTGCTCAACAACGGCTATTTTAAAGGACAGAGGATAAACACGTTGGGTGCGTTTGACCTCAGTCATCATCACGTTCTCCGGATTTAAGTCAGGAACGTGTCAACGCTATTCAGGACGGGTCAGACTGCTGAAAAAAGTTCGTCATTTTATGGAAACCATCAGCCCATTCCCCGGAGGCAAACATGGGCTGGCAAAAGTGTAGCGGTATTATGTGCAGCTATTTAGGATATGACAAGTTTATGACAAGAGCGATTATCTAGAGGAACAGCGTAAAGCCTACCAGGCATGGTGAGAGAGGGTTGAATCGATAGTTATTTGTACTAACTCAGATAGTTTGCGCAGCCAGAACGTAATCCAATCTGACAGTCCGCTTTGAGCTAATACACATTACTCAATAATTCCAGCAAACCTGTAAATCTTGCGTGATATCCATTGATTTGGGCAGGATTTAATATCAGGATCTGGAAAATCTGATCTGTATTTCTGAGCAGTCCTCCGGTTTACGTTGTTCCGGCGAAGCACTGTCGATATTGAAACGCCACAGAAGTTGGCGACTTGTTTAGTTGTCATTAAGTTGTTTATTGCTGACTCTCCAGCGGTTGTGCAGTTGAAAGGCTGATACCAGCTCATTGCTGCTAAACGACCCAGCCGAGAGCCATATCCGATGCCATGTACTCGTTATCACCGTTTTGCCGGTTACCACGGCAGCGCGTTTTGCTGTCAGCAAGCAAGTTACGTCAGAGTGGTCGTGTGGCTTTCTGCATTAGATTAGCGATTGGATATGGATTTATAGTTCCTTTGAATTTTTATTAATATTTTTAAGTAAAGATAATTAGTTACTCAGCTTGTATATGTGTATGCGACATATTAGTGGTTTGGTCGCATACATTTTTGAACATATTGACTAATACTTTGTTAATAAAGTTTAACAATCTAACACAGCATAGATTCTCTGTATGCTAATGTTTTTATTATAACTGCGATTATTTCTTCATTAACTTTATTACCCATGCTTAATTGGTATTTATCTTTTTCATGAGTTTTATTTAAATATATCAAGAAACATCTCATTTCATTTGGTAATGAATTTAGGTTTTCTTCGGAAAAATTTCCTTCATAAACGTTGTCGATTTTATTTTAGCATATTTCTGCTTGAGAGATGCTTAAAATAGCTCTGTTCCTATGAGAGCAGGCACTTATAACTTCTTTAAATATTTTCTTTTGATCTTCAGTACTTGTTCTTTGTCCATTGAATGCATAGGATATTCTATCCTTTGTATTGAAAAGTGACTCGGTGATCTTGCTTATATATTAACGGTCAACACAAAGAGCTATTGCCTGAGTATTTAATATGTCAGGATTATGAGAATAATTTGGCCTTTTCAAGGCCTGGATGCTTGCTGATGCTCCTTCATATGGATTTTGATGAAATAATAGATTTAGTGTATTCACGATGAGTAAAGACATCATTTGTGGTGGCGTACCTTTCTCAAGGTGGCGTAGAATAGCTCCGGTTAAAGAAGACATCAAGCTTAATCCCTGAGTGAACACCCGCTGGGTAGTTTTAAATGCTGCTTCTTGTGATATAAATCGTTGAGCAGAATTTTGGTCACCAGAGGAGCCATATTTATTCGCTTTATGCCATGCGTCACCTAATATAGCTAAAGCTAGAGGAATATCTAAATAACTCACTCCTCTGCCTATAGCTCTTACTATATTACCTGTGTTAATTGCTCCATTAAGCATTAATAATGGAGATATGGTTAGTAACGAGCTTGTTAAACATTCAGTAAATCGTGCTATAACAGAACCTGTTATTGTCTTTTTATTTATGCACTGTTTGATGTCATCGATTAGTTTGGGGTACTGGTAGAGTATTGTTGGCGCATGAAATAAGGTAGCATATAGTAAATCACCAATCATACGTACTTGATTTATATCTAACGATAATACATTATTTAAGAACGCCTCTGTTTTTATTGTTGGAGGGGTAGATGTATATAAAGCTGATTGTTGATTCTGTGGAGATGATTTGTTATAGTTTCCATTAAAAAATAATGCCTGTATTAGCAAGTGAATACTAATGCCGCCTCCAGATCTGAACGCATAGGGTAGTATATTTTCTATTTGATTGTGTAAGGCCATGTAGGCATTTATAAATGCATCCTGACTCATTGTATATCTTATGGTATTGTTCATTAAGAATCCTCATAAGATGGAAAACTGCTTCTGCACTTTCATCCTCATTAGGTATAATGTCACCAATGATGTTTTCCAGTTGATATTTATGTTTGCATTCCAGAATTTTTGTGATTCTTTCATCAATTTCGATGCATACCGAATTGCTTTCTTTAGACAATAATAGATTTTTTTCTTGTATGTTTGTTATTGTATCTTGATGGGAATTGATATCAATTGCCACATCAGGGTTACATGTGCTATTTGCATCATTTGTCTTTATGTTGTCAAAAAATCGTTTAATGTTAGTTGAGAGCCAGGCTCACTGATATGGGGCGACGATGATATAGAAAAATGATCATCAAGGAGATCGTTCAGTGTTAATTCAGAGTTACTCCTTATGATCGTATATTCATTCACTGTATCTACCACTCTAATACTCCGGTTGGTAGAGATATGAACTATATTCTCATTGATTAGTGAGCATGGTATATCAATACATACATAATCTTTGTTTGAAATTGAATTTGGAGTCAAATTTACCTCCCAAATGAATGATTTTGTTTTTACAATACTAACGCGGACCGCAAAATCTATTATATGCGATTAAAATGAAGACATTTTCAAAAGAAAAAAACTTCTTCGAGTTTGTTCTTACATACAGCACTTCAGGCTGTCAATATGGTCTTACGGCACCATTTATCTAATGGTTATCGCCATTCCTATATTTCAGAATTGAAGCCATCAGCGTCATGCTAATGGCTTTTCGTATGTATGGCATAGATATGCGCTGTAAATTGCCTGGATGTGTCCTGTTTTTTTACGGAGAGAGAATGCAACAGCATTTAAACATTACGATGTGATCAGGGCTGCGTCGCCTTCATACCTTGCTGAAAAGCTGACATAAAAACTGCAGGAAGGCTGGCAACGGTTTGGTAGCCCGGTGGCCATAACCCTTTATACCCTGATGCAGGCGATTGCAGCAGAAGGTGATGTGGTGGTCAGTGGCATAACTGAGTCCGAGTGGTACTACGTAATAGTACTGGCCGGACAGTCCAATGCCATGGCTTACGGTGAGGGGCTTCCGCTGCCGGATTCATACGATGCACCAGACCCGCGTATCAGGCAACTGGCACGTCTCAGTGCGATGCGCCGAGTGGGGCCGCCTGCAGATACAACGACATTATTCCGGCAGACCACTGTCTGCATGATGTTCAGGTAACGGGACGTGGGAAAATATTGGTGGGATAAGATAGCCGACAGGTTCACAAAAATCGGAGTCCGGCTCCGGTTTTTGTTGTCATGTCAGGGTGATATTTGTTAATAAAGTTAAGATAGTCTTATTTTGAAGGTTGAAATGTATGTTATCACCAGCTCCTGTAAATTTGGGATGTTCATGGAATTCTTTAACCAGAAACCTGACTTCGCCTGATAATGCCGTCTTATCCTCTGTAAGGGATGCTGCCGCTTGCTCTGATAATGGGACGCAAGTAAAGGTGGGCAACAGAATATATCGTGTTGTTGTAACTGATAATAAGTTTTGTGTTGCAAGGGAAAACCATAGTGGTTGTTTTACTAATATGTTACATAGACTGGGATGGCCTAAGGGAGAGATTACCAGAAAAATTGAGGCTATGCTGAATACATCGCCAGTGAACTTAGCGATGGAAAGGGGTTCTGTTCATTTGAAAAGACCTGATTTACCTCCTGTGGATTATATGCAGCCAGAGTTGCCGAGGGTGGACTATAACAAGTCACCCGTTCCGGGTAATGTCATTGGTAAAGGTGGTAACGCCGTGGTATATGAAGATATGGATGATACAACAAAAGTCTTGAAGATGTTTACTACATCTCAAAACCCTGAAGAGGTGACAAACGAAGTTAGTTGTTTCAACCAATATTATGGTTCCGGGAGTGCAGAGAAAATATATGATGCCAATGGCGATATAATTGGTATTAGAATGAATAAAATAAATGGAGAATCGCTTTTTAATATTCAGTCATTACCAACACAGGCTGAGCAGGCTATTTATGATATGTTTGACAGGCTGGAACAAAAAAGAATTCTTTTTGTTGACACAACAGAAACAAATGTTTTATATGATCGTGTAAGAAACGAATTTAATCCAATAGATATATCTTCTTATAATATTTCTGATGTTTCGTGGAGGGAAGGGCAAATAATGCAATCTTATCATGGAGGAAAGCAAGATCTTATCAGAGTGGTATTAAGTAGAATTTAATATTTTTATCCGGTTATAGTAGGCATGATAATATGTATGGATTTATCGACTAAGGAATGTTTGGTATGTTACCAGCTAGTAGCTCTTCAGCAAATCTTTACTCATGGATGTATATCTCAGGAAAAGAGAATCCTTCGACTCCGGAATCAGTAAGTGAACTTAATCATAATCATTTTCTTTCTCCTGAATTACAGGAGAAACTGGATGTTATGTTCGCCATATATTCATGTGCCAGAAACAATGATGAGCGTGAGAATATTTACCCGGAGCTAAGGGATTTTGTAAGTAGCCTAATGGATAAGAGAAACAATGTGTTTGAGGTGATAAATGAAGATACTGATGAGGTGACCGGAGCTCTGAGAGCGGGAATGACGATAGAGGACAGGGATAGTTATATCAGGGATCTTTTTTTTCTGCATTCATTGAAAGTAAAAATTGAGGAAAGCAGACAAGATAAAGAGGATTGGAAATGTAAAGTTTATGATCTGCTATGTCCGCATCATTCTTCAGAGCTATATGGGGATCTACGGGCAATCAAATGCCTCGTTGAAGGATGCAGTGATGATTTTAGTCCTTTTGATACTATTAAGGTGCCGGATCTTACTTACAACAAAGGATCTTTGCAAATTGGATAGTCACGGGCCTGGTTACCATTCTGTGTAAATGCCAGTTTTCAGAAGTGACCGTCAAGGCGGTCACCAAACTTGATAATAAATCGACTCAATGCCGTATGTCAGTCTTTAAGGACATTGTCCATTTCTGTGATGACCTGGATAGCAAACCGTCCACCTTTTTACTGACCGTCTGCCGGGAACATATTGCGTTTCCTGATGGCATGATGGTTCCCCGTTATTACTTACTGTTCTCTTTAACACCAATACGCAATTCACCACATAGGAATTTTTCTTGGTTGACCGTAAATGCATGAGTGTTAATGCTAGTCTGTAAAGTATTCTGATAAAATATTATTTCTGTATTTTATCCACGATACTGTTTATGTCAGTCTGTATCCAGAATTCTGAAATGCTGATTCATAATATCAAAATAACAATTATTCTTGTCAATAATCATTTCTTTTGCTATCTTTTCCCTGCTAAGAGGATGGGGGTGGTGCTTTCTGATAAGCTGCATAATAGCTGACTTATCGTATAAAGAGCAAACTTTTGAGTCCATAGAATTTTTGACAAAAACGCCATTTTCCGGAATGCAAAATGTTATCGGGCATTCAAGATATTGTTTGCTGCAAGTAAATTCATCAGGATTTACAATAAACGCATGAGAATGAATTTTGCTTTTCAGTGCATTTTCGGCCCCTTTTTGCCATCCTATATTTAAAGACAATTGAAGCATAAAATCTCGAGACACTTGTTCAAAACTTCGTCCGTTGTTTATCTGGCGTTCTAGATTACGGGCAAGGCTGTTCCCCCTTTTCATAAGGATGGATAAATGATTGCTGTGAACAGGGTGTATCGTAAAGCCATTGACTGATTCAATATAACGAATCTCCATTTGATGGCGCCCCCTTATGATTACAGTATCATTTTGATTTTGCTGTACAATATAACGTAAAGAGTTTAGTTCATTTTCAGGCAATATGCTTCCTGCGGAGAAGTTTAAAAAGATAGGCATATTTCTTTCTGTAATATAATTAGGGGGTTTATGTTTTTTTCTGTAGGTACATTACCATTCAGATTTGATTCTCTATAAAGTATTACATGGTATGGGGATAAATGCAATAATTAAAGATGGATTACTATTATAAAATAGCGTTTGACAAATTCAGTTGTGCAGAAAGAGATGAACTGTGTTTTTGCTATAGCACCAAGAGATGTGAGTTGCTCCTACTGTTAACTGTATTAGATGTTATAAAATGGGAACTACATGGATATAGGCAGTCCTGTGTAATGTGTTCAGGAATTTAATATAATTATAATAGTTAGCATGCAAGCCATGCCATACTAAAACGTCACAGGAAGTGATGTTGCTCTCATTATTGCTGTTCCCTCATTCAGAGTACGGGTAACCCATATCTGGCGCGTGCACGGTTACATGCTTCATTTTTCAGACCGCTTTCACCAGGCATTGCGAATTCCCTGCATGTAGATGGGCGTTTTTTGTAAACGGAGCAATATGCATTTTTACCGGGGGGGCAACCAGAGCAACACATCCGGGATCTTTACTGGTTAGTGCCCTGCATAGGGGATATTTTCTTAGTGAGACTGACTGGGACGTTTCAGCATGCATTATCAGTTTCAGCCCAGTAAAAGGAGACACGAAAAAATGCACAACATGCACCACACGTCATGCATAGATTCTGATTGCTCACAATTAACCAGTCCAGCTATAACTCGAATAGAAACTGCGGTACGTTGTATGCAGACCGAGGTGCGGGTAATGGTGTGATTTATGTGAATACATTGAATTATGCCACCTTATTATATCTAAGTATATTTAAGATTATTTTTTAAATGGGTATATGTCAACATCCAGTCTGACTGATTCTGGAAGTGTAATGATGAATGGCTCGCCCAATCTTAAAGAGCATGATATGTCAGGGTATACCTTTGCACCTTTATCAAGAAGTTCACCAATTGAGGTTACAACCCAGCTACTGTTTTCTGTTTTGCTGTATTTTTTTTGTAAGTTGGCATCGCTGTTGAGTATCTTTTCATTGAATGTATCCTTTTCCATTATCATGAAATTTAGAGCGTTTCTGGATTCTTCCTTTGCTATATCAGCAGAGCGTCTTGGTATACCCGTAGTGATACCAAAAGCATTTTGACGTGAGTTATACCAGTCAATAACTTGTGCAACGGTACCTTTATGCCCTTGAATTGTTTTATTTTTTAAATCAGTGAATTGATTGTCTTGAACTCTTACAGCAACGAAATTGCGTTTTATATTAAATATGGATAACACTTTATCTGTAATGTATTTTTCTTTTGTTAAATCAGCATTTCTGAATGATAATAACTTTGCAGGGGTATTTGCAGGAGAAATGTTTCTATTTAACAGTTTTCCTGTTTGTTCTGTTTTTATTAAGGAGTATGATGTTTTTTCGTTTTTTAATATGTTGTTCACTGATGATAAACAGGACCTTATAATTGGCATGATAAACTCCTTGTCGCCATATTGGTAGATATTGAAAGTGATTATTATCATGTTTATAACAACTTGTCTAGTGGTTATCAGGTATTTTTGAATTGCTATTATATTTTATTGTTAATTAAAAATGATTTCATTATGATGTTTATAGATAATTATTATTAATTTATGTTGGTATAGTTATCATTCACTATGAGACGGTGGGACAAAACTGAGACAATGATTTTTTGCCCTTACTTTCTGTTCATGCCATTCATGAGTTATGAATGAGGGGAGGCTTCATTCATAACTTCTATATATTTATTTTGCAAGATGCTTGTGAGCTTACTTCTTATTTGTGGCAGAGAACAAAGCAACAACCCCCTCGGTTTTAATATTAATAGTGTTGAAAAGTTCAGAGAGAATTTTTGCTAAGCTTTCTTCAGGATCTGGTGTGTTAGAAAAGCTCCCTTTGTTATTATATATGTGCATTAATTTACGAGCAAACAAATTATGTTGGACTGCTTTTCTAAGGATCATAGCCCCAAATAACACACCATCGTCAGTTAGAGCCTCTGCAGCATTTTTTAATAACAGGGCTTTTCTGCTCCATACGCCTGCTAGGCAATGCAAAAAGAATCATACTGATGATGCAGCGTTTCTGGAAAAGATGGAAGAACATCATGTTGAATTGTTTTCGTGATTCGCTTACTTCCTGCTCGTTTAGAGGCTGAATCAAGGCTGGCTTCATTCAACTCCAGGAGTGAAATACTGTACTCATCCAGAATTACAGGAAGATAAAACCCTAATACCTATATCAAGATGTCTTTGTCTTACATGTTGCATGTAGTGCGGAAGTGGGGGGGGCTGTTTTCACATCTCCATGCGAAACGGTTAGAAACACCTAACACCCATCAGTCGTATAGTTTCAATGTAATTGGTTTATATACTTTTGTGCTATCAGAAATCTTGTTTTTCATAATTTTGTTAATGATAATTAAAATTCACTGGTATAAGGCTATCATGGATGGCAGTAGGCGCTGTCCTTGACCTGCTATATCCAGACAGCCGTTGTATCTTAAGTTAACGTTACCCGCTGACGCCGATATTCCCTCGGTGAGAGATAACTCAGCGCACTATGCGAATGGTTCTCATTGTAATGTTCGATCGCCACTGCAAGGTTATGCAATGCCGTTCTTACATTCGGTTTGGATATGAACGCGATGTAGTCTTCCGTCATCGTTTTCACGAACTTTTCTGCCATGCCATTACTTTGGAAGCTACTGACTGCTGTTGTGCAGGGCTCCAGATTCAACTCTCTGGCGAACTGCCGTGTTTCATGAGCCATATAGGCCGAACTGTTATCTTTCAGCTACTGGATAGCCTGTTCCGGTACCTTATCTCCAAAGCGTTTTTCTACAGCACCTAACATGACATCCTGCACCGTAGCTTTGTCATAACCTCCCGTGCTTGCTGCTCGGTCTATGGCTTCACTATCGCAACAGTCCAATGCGAACGTAACCCGTAGTTTTTCGCCATCATCACAACCGAACCCGAAGCCATCGGAATACCAACGCTAGTCGCTTTCCTTCAGCGATATCCGACCTTTATGTTCCCGCTGCGGCCGTGAAGGTTTGTTATGTAACAACAACAGGTTATTTTCGCTCATTATTTGGTAAACGCGCTTTGCATTCACAAACGGCACTCCTTCGTTGCGGGAATGACGTCTGAGTATGGTTCAGACACGACGATAGCCATATGTCGGCATACTGCTGATGATATCGAGGATGCGTGATAACACTTCGGCATCCGCAGCCTCATCACGTCTGTGGCGATGTTTATCTGACTTATTACCAGACGTTTTCATCCTTTGTACCATCTACGCACGCGACACTCCCAGAATACGGCTTACCAGGGTTATTCCTTGTCCGTCGGCAACAAGGGCGTATGCGCTATCCATTTTCGCGACAGACCGTACTCCACTGCTTCTTTAAAGATCTCAACTTCTATTGTTTTCTTACCCAGCAAGCGCTGTAACTCTTTTATCTGTTTTATAGTATCTGCCAGCTCTGAAGCAGGAACGGCATCCTCACAAGCAGCAACAGCAGTGAGACTTCCTTCCTGATATTGTTTTTTCCATTAAACAATAGGCTGGACTGAATACCATGCAAACGAGCAACATGGGACACTATCATGCCGGGTTCCATTGTCTGCTGAATAATGGCGATTTTTTCCTGAGGTGTTTTACGCTTATGGAGCTTCTGCCCAGCAAAATTCCGGTCATCTCAAAATTAGAACTAGTGTTAGACATATATCCAAATTTATTTTTTATTTTAAGATACATCCAAGGTCTGGTGTTTTAGGGGAGCGGCTCACTACAAATACACCTACTGATCATGTTCTGCTATGCTCTGATACCTCCAAAATGTACAATCAGCGGCATGAATTTTTCTTTGTACATATGATTGTACATAATCAAAGAGACAAAAATTATGACAAGCCTTTTGGCTGCAGAAGTAGCGAAAAGAAGAACCTTTGCCATTATTTCTCACCCGGATGCCGGTAAAACCACCATCACCGAGAAGGTGCTGCTGTTCGGACAGGCTATTCAGACCGCCGGTACGGTCAAAGGCCGCGGTTCCAGCCAGCACGCGAAATCCGACTGGATGGAAATGGAAAAGCAGCGTGGTATCTCCATTACCACCTCAGTGATGCAGTTTCCGTATCATGACTGCCTGGTGAACCTGCTGGACACCCCGGGTCACGAAGACTTCTCGGAAGATACCTACCGTACGCTGACCGCGGTGGACTGCTGCCTGATGGTCATTGACGCCGCGAAAGGCGTCGAGGATCGTACCCGTAAGCTGATGGAAGTTACCCGTCTGCGCGATACGCCGATCCTGACCTTTATGAACAAACTTGACCGCGATATCCGCGATCCGATGGAGCTGCTGGATGAAGTGGAGAACGAGCTGAAGATCGGCTGTGCGCCGATCACCTGGCCTATCGGCTGCGGCAAGCTGTTTAAGGGCGTTTATCACCTTTATAAAGACGAAACTTACCTGTATCAGACCGGTAAGGGCCACACGATTCAGGAAGTGCGTATTGTTAAAGGCCTGAACAACCCGGATCTTGACGTCGCCGTCGGCGAAGATCTGGCGCAGCAGCTGCGCGATGAGCTGGAGCTGGTGCAGGGGGCGTCCAATGAGTTTGATAAAGAGTTGTTCCTCGCGGGCGAAATTACTCCGGTCTTCTTCGGTACGGCGCTGGGTAACTTTGGCGTCGATCATATGCTCGACGGTCTGGTGGAGTGGGCGCCTGCGCCAATGCCGCGTCAAACAGACACCCGCACGGTGGAAGCCAAAGAAGAGAAGTTCACCGGCTTCGTGTTTAAGATTCAGGCCAACATGGATCCGAAACACCGCGACCGCGTGGCCTTTATGCGCGTCGTCTCCGGCAAGTATGAGAAAGGCATGAAAATGCGTCAGGTGCGCATCGGTAAAGATGTAGTGATCTCCGACGCGCTGACCTTTATGGCCGGCGACCGTTCCCACGTCGAAGAGGCTTATCCCGGCGATATTCTCGGTCTGCACAACCACGGCACCATTCAGATTGGCGACACCTTTACGCAGGGTGAAATGATGAAGTTCACCGGCATTCCGAACTTCGCGCCGGAGCTGTTCCGTCGTATCCGCCTGAAGGACCCGTTAAAGCAGAAGCAGCTGCTGAAAGGGCTGGTACAGCTTTCTGAAGAGGGGGCGGTACAGGTGTTCCGGCCTATCGCCAATAACGATCTGATCGTGGGCGCGGTGGGCGTTCTGCAGTTTGATGTGGTGGTGGCCCGCCTGAAGAGCGAGTACAACGTTGAGGCCATCTACGAGTCGGTCAACGTGGCGACCGCACGTTGGGTGGAATGCGCCGACGCGAAGAAATTCGAAGAGTTCAAGCGCAAGAACGAAGTTCAGCTGGCGCTGGATGGCGGCGACAATCTCACCTATATCGCGCCGACGATGGTCAACCTCAATCTGACGCAAGAACGTTACCCTGACGTTCAGTTCCGCAAAACGCGCGAGCACTAATCGTCCCGCAGGGCGCGGCGTCCGCTGCGTCCTGCCACTTTCCCTGTCTTATTAGCCTCTTGCGGAATGTTCTTAAATCCCTCTGTTTTGCTTATGTCTGCTTGTTTTTTGTTCACTTCGTCAGGCGATTTCGAAATTGTGATCTATATTTAACAAAGTGATGACATAAACACCGGCTTTAAATACCGTTCAATGCGTGAATGCAAGTGCTTAACGCTGATGTTTATTGTTGTAACGATATTAATAACTGATGCAGAAGGGCTTAAGGCGGTGCTTCGTTAACACTCTCTGATTGTGACGACTGCCATTGACTTCTGAACTGGGCGCTATTTTTTCGCCCCATTCAGCAATGCAACCTCGTGTTGCCGGAGCTCTGATTATGAGCAAACCATACAGGAACAAATCGATGACTATGACAAGACTGAAGATTTCTAAAACTCTGCTGGCCGTCATGCTGACCTCTGCTGTGGCAACGGGTTCTGCGTACGCAGAAAACTCGACCACGGACAAAGCGCAAGCCGGCGCCGAAAGCGCAGGGCAAAAAGTCGATAGCTCTATGAATAAAGTCGGTGATTTCATGGATGACAGCGCCATTACCGCAAAAGTCAAAGCGGCACTGGTGGATCATGAAAACATTAAGAGCACCGATATTTCTGTCAAAACCGACCAGAAAGTGGTGACGCTGAGCGGCTTCGTGGAAAGCCAGGCGCAGGCTGAAGAAGCCGTGAAGGTAGCGAAAGGCGTGGAAGGCGTAACCTCGGTGAGCGATAAACTGCACGTCCGCGACGGCAAAGAAAGCTCGGTGAAAGGCTATGCCGGCGACACGGCAACTACCAGCGAAATCAAAGCTAAACTGCTGGCGGATGACATTGTCCCTTCCCGTAAAGTGAAAGTAGAAACCACTGACGGCGTGGTTCAGCTTTCCGGCACCGTAGATTCTCAGGCGCAAATCGATCGCGCTGAAAGCATCGCGAAAGCGGTAGACGGCGTGAAGAGCGTTAAAAACGATCTGAAAGCTAAGTAATTTTTCGTATTCGTCCTCCTGACATTTGTCGGGAGGCGTTTTGGGCACCACACTATAAATATCGCGAATGAGTCGCCTGAGCGCTCATGACAAGCGGTCGACATTAACTATGGTAAAGGAGAGGGCTATGTTTCGTTGGGGCATTATATTTCTGGTTATCGCGTTAATTGCCGCCGCTCTGGGTTTTGGTGGACTGGCAGGTACGGCTGCGGGCGCGGCGAAAATTGTGTTCGTCGTCGGTATCATCCTGTTCCTTGTCAGCCTGTTTATGGGCCGTAAACGACCCTAGTGCGTAAAAACGTAACGCTAAATTGCAACGAAGCCAGTCCAAAGGACTGGCTTTTTCGGTTTCAGCGGGCGTGAAATTGCGTTACTTTGGCACTCTTATAAATAAAAAAACAGGAAGGCAGAGGTGGGGCAGCGTATACCCGTCACGCTTGGCAATATTGCGCCGTTGTCATTAAGGAAGTTCAAACCGGGCCGCCTGGCGCTGGTCTGCGAAGGCGGCGGACAGCGCGGCATCTTCACCGCAGGCGTGCTGGATGAATTTATGCGCGCGAAGTTTAATCCTTTTGAGCTTTTCTACGGCACCTCTGCGGGCGCGCAGAATCTTTCCGCCTACCTCTGCAACCAGCCCGGCTATGGGCGCAAAGTGATCATGCGCTATACCACCCGACGCGAGTTTTTTGACCCGGTACGCTTTGTGCGCGGCGGCAATCTTATCGATCTTGACTGGCTGGTCGAGGCGACCGCCAGCCAGATGCCTTTGCAGATGGATACCGCGGCGCGCCTGTTCGACAGCGGCAAACATTTCTATATGTGCGCCTGCCGTGGCGATGACTACACGCCGGGCTATTTTTCGCCGACGAAGCAGAACTGGCTCGATATTATTCGCGCCACGAGCGCGATTCCGGGATTTTATCGCACCGGCGTATCGCTGGACGGCATCAGCTATCTGGACGGTGGCATCAGCGATGCGATCCCGGTTCGCGAAGCGGTGAGACAGGGGGCGCAAACGGTGGTGGTGATCCGCACCGTACCGTCGCAAATGTATTACACCCCGCAATGGTTCAAACGTATGGAGCGCTGGCTTAGCGAGAGCAGCCTGCGTTCGCTGGTCAATCTGGTGCAGCATCACGAAACGAGCTATACGGAAATCCAGCGCTTTATTGAAAAACCGCCGGGCAAAGTGCGCATTTTTGAAATTTATCCGCCGAAGCCGCTAAAAAGTATGGCGCTGGGCAGCCGGGTGCCGGCCCTGCGGGAAGATTACAAGATGGGGCGGCTGTGCGGCCGATATTTCCTCGCGACGGCAGGAAAAATGCTGGCGGACGAGCCGCCGCTGCTGCGGCATCTTCCGCAGGTTGTCACGCCGACGCCGGTAGTGGTGCCTCCCGCGCCGGTGGCTAACGATCCCCATGTGGCGACGGTGTCCGCAGCGCCGCAGGCCAACGATACCCTGTTCAGCGATGAGGATCTGGCATGAGCCGACGTTTTATTGATACCCACTGCCACTTTGATTTTCCGCCTTTTACCGGCGATGAGCAGGCCTGCCTGCAGCGGGCGGCGCAGGCGGGCGTTGAAAAGATCGTGGTGCCGGCGACAGAAGCGGCCCATTTTGCGCGGGTAGTAAGGCTGGCGGAGCAGTTCGCGCCGCTGTATGCCGCGCTGGGGCTACATCCCATCGTTATTGAACAGCATACCGGTGAGTGCCTGGATCGCTTACAGCAGGTACTGGACGATCGTCCGGCAAAGGTGGTGGCCGTCGGGGAGATCGGTCTGGATCTCTATCGCGACGATCCGCAGTTTGCCAGGCAAGAGCAGATCCTCGAGGCGCAGCTGAAGCTGGCAAAACGCTACGATCTGCCGGTGATCCTCCATTCCCGCCGCACCCATGACAAGCTGGCGATGCACCTGAAGCGTCAGGATTTGCCGCGTACCGGCGTGGTTCACGGCTTTGCCGGAAGTCTGCAACAGGCTGAGCGTTTTGTGCAACTGGGCTACAAAATTGGCGTAGGCGGGACGATCACCTATCCGCGCGCCAGCAAAACCCGTGACGTAATGGCGCGGTTGCCGCTGTCGGCGCTGCTGCTGGAAACCGACGCGCCGGATATGCCGCTCAACGGTTTTCAGGGCCAGCCTAACCGCCCGGAACAGGCCGCCCGCGTGTTTGACTCATTATGTGAACTGCGCCGGGAACCCGCGCAGGAGATCGCCGACACGCTGTACCGCAATACCACGGCGTTGTTTGATGTGTAGGCCGGATAAGGCATCGCCGCCATCCGGCATGTCACAGATATAACGCCGGAAAGATCACTTTCTTCACCCCACGCTCCCGCAGCGCATCGGCCAGCTGTTCCACCTCTTCTGGCGTCGCGCTTACCCACCCGCTGGCTTCACCGTACGCGCCGTGGGGGTGAAAGGCGTTCAGCCTCACCGCGACGTCGCCAGTTTGCCGGATGAACGCGGCTAACGCATCAATATGTTGCAGATAATCGACCTGCCCCGGAATAACCAACAGCCGCAGCTCCGCCAGCTTTTGACGCGCTGCCAGCCACAGAATACTGCGCTTAATCTGCGCGTTGTCCCGTCCGGTCAGCCGCTGGTGATACTCGCTGCTCCAGGCTTTCAGATCGAGCATCACGCCATCACACACCGGCAGCAATTTCTGCCAGCCGGTTTCGTTCAGCAGTCCGTTGCTGTCGACCAGGCAGCTCAGCGACGTTAACTGCGGATCGGCTTTGATGGCGGCGAACAGGTCCACAATAAACGGCAGCTGGGTGGTGGCTTCGCCGCCGCTGACGGTAATGCCTTCAATAAACGGCGCGGCCTGACGGATCTGGTGCAGCACCTCGTCAACGCGCATGCTCTGCGCCATTGGCGTCGCCTGCTGCGGGCACATCCGCAGGCAGGTGTCGCACTGCTGGCAGCGATCGGCCCGCCATGACACCTTCCCGGCGCTGAAACTCAGCGCCTGATGCGGACACTGCGCGACGCACTCCGCGCAGTGGTTGCAGCGTCCGATGGTCCACGGGTTGTGGCAGTTTTTACAGCGCAGATTGCAGCCCTGTAAAAACAGGACCAGGCGACTGCCTGGCCCGTCGACGCAGGAAAAGGGGAGGATTTTACTGACTAAAGCGCATCTGCTGCTCATGACTTACCACACGCGGTTGTCGTTCCAGAATACGCGTATTACGCGCCGCCTCCTCGCCAAGCCAGGTGGTGTTGGTGCGGGAACCGTCGGCGCGATACTTTTGCAGATCCGACAGGCGCACCATGTAGCCGGTCACGCGCACCAGGTCGTTGCCGCTGACGTTGGCGGTAAATTCACGCATTCCGGCCTTAAATGCGCCGAGGCACAGCTGCACCAGCGCCTGAGGATTGCGCTTGATGGTTTCATCAAGCGTCAGAATGTCGCTGATCCCGGAAGGGTAATGCGCATGATGCGGCGCGACGGTTTGCAGATGGGTTACCGGGTCCGGTTCGTCGCCGTAGGGCAGGCGCGCGCCCGGCGTGGTGCCGATATCCGAACTGATCCCCGACTGGGCGTGCAGCATCGCCCGCTGCTTCCAGCCATATTTCACCGGCGTGTTTTCAACAAAATCCGCGAGCTGGGCGCTGATGCGCCAGGCCAGCTCATTCGCCGCCTGCGCTTTCCCGTAGCGCGCGCTCATGTCCGCTTTTTCGCACAGCAGATTTACCGCCTCCGCCAGCCCATACATCCCAAACATCGGCACAAAACGTTGAGGGTCGATCAGTCCTTCCTGAACGAGGAAGCTATGCTCAAAGAAATGTGATTTTTCATAGAGGAACTCACATCGCGCATCAATAACGGCGATCTGCTGTCGGCAGTAGTGGGGAAGTACGTTGGCGAAGAAGTCTTCGACAGAGCTGCTGCGCTCCGCAACGGCTTTCAGGTTCAGACGCACCAGCGTGCTGCCGCCGCCAGCGAGCGGCAGGGAGTTGTAGCAACTCACCACGCCATAACCGCCTTTTGTGAAAATTTTATCATTTACCGGGCCGTTGGAAATATGCGGCTTGCTGCATTCACAGATATTTTTCGCCACCGTCAGCAGCAGGTCGTCCGGCGTGATCTGCGGGTCGTAGATAAAGGTCAGGTTTGGCGCAACCTGCTTCAGATCGGCATCGGCGCGTAAAATGGCGCGGGTGACAGGGCCATCGGCGGGGCCGATATTGGCATGCATAAACGCGTCCGGCAGGGTTCTGTCGAGATAGCGCCAGAAACGTTTTATTCGGCTATCAATCTCATCTTGTGTTAGAATTTTAACATAAGGCTGCAACAGCGCATCAAGCTGACCGAGGTAGACCGGCATTGAGGTCACGGACGGCACATGGTAGTAGAGAATGGTCAGTAGCGAGAGCGCATCGTCGAGATCCTGCGCGCCTTCCAGCTCCAGCCACGCGGAGCCGTTGCGCAGAAAACGGGCGTAATCGGGCAACACATAGCGCGGTTTGAACGGCGCATGACCTTCAAACATATCGCAGATTACCCCGTCGTCCAGCGCCTGGCGCGCCCCGGCGGGCAGTTCAGGATAAGGCAGATTGTTCTCGGCCTCCAGCGCCAGAAAATGGCGTTTTTGCGCCGGGCTGAGCACCGAACTGGTGACGATTTGCTGGCAGCGTTGTTGCAGCGCGGTTTCGTTTGACGTGGACATCGGGATTCCTTATATGCCGGAAAGCGTGCGGACATTGTAGGAATAAGCGGGTTTATGGCTTTTGATCCTGATGCGCCTGCGGGCAGAAGTACATGCCAGAAAAAGAAATTTATTTGAAGTTGATCGCATTACGGTAATGCAAATTTGTACCAGGTTTTCATTAACTGTGATGCATATCGAAGTGTAATCGCGGGTGGATGTTAGAATACTAACAGACCCGCACGGTAAGAATTTTATACGGCGATGCCGTTGGAGAATGTTATGACCGATTTAACTGCAAGCAGCCTGCGCGCCCTGAAGCTGATGGATCTGACGACCCTGAATGACGACGACACCAATGAAAAAGTGATTGCACTGTGTCATCAGGCGAAAACCCCGGTGGGCAATACGGCAGCAATCTGTATCTACCCGCGCTTTATCCCGATCGCGCGTAAGACGCTGAAAGAGCAGGGCACCCCCGAGATCCGTATCGCCACGGTCACTAACTTCCCGCACGGTAATGACGATATTGAGATTGCGCTGGCGGAAACCCGCGCGGCGATTGCTTACGGCGCGGATGAAGTTGACGTGGTGTTCCCGTACCGCGCGCTGATTGCCGGCAACGAGCAGGTGGGCTTCGATCTGGTGAAAGCCTGTAAAGACGCCTGCGCTGCGGCCAACGTCCTGCTTAAGGTGATTATTGAAACTGGCGAACTGAAAGAAGACGCGCTGATTCGTAAAGCGTCGGAAATCGCTATCAGGGCCGGTGCGGACTTTATTAAAACCTCGACCGGTAAAGTGCCGGTAAACGCCACGCCGGAAAGCGCGCGCATCATGATGGAAGTGATTCGCGATATGGGCGTGGAAAAAACCGTTGGCTTCAAACCGGCGGGCGGCGTACGTACGGCGGAGGACGCGCAGAAATTCCTCGCCATCGCGGACGAGCTGTTCGGCGAACAGTGGGCGGATTCCCGTCATTACCGCTTTGGCGCCTCCAGCCTGCTGGCGAGCCTGTTGAAAGTACTGGGCCACGGCGACGGTAAGAGCGCAAGCAGCTACTAATAGCATTGTTCGCTGTAGGCCGGATAAGGCGTAGCCGCCATCCGGCGTTGTTCCGGTTCGCCGGGTGGCTGGCGCTACGCTTACCCGGCAAATGCCTGATGGCGCTTCGCTTATCAGGCCTACGGAAGGCTTACACTCTTTTCTCCAGGAGGTACTGTGTTTCTCGCACAAGAAATTATTCGTAAAAAACGTGATGGTCATGCGCTGAGTGATGAAGAGATCCGCTTCTTTATCAACGGCATTCGTGACAATACCGTTTCGGAAGGTCAGATTGCCGCCCTGGCGATGACCATCTTCTTCCACGATATGACCATGCCGGAGCGCGTATCGCTGACGATGGCAATGCGGGATTCAGGCACCGTCCTGGACTGGAAGAGTCTGCAACTGAACGGCCCAATCGTTGATAAACACTCCACCGGCGGGGTGGGCGATGTAACATCGCTGATGCTGGGGCCGATGGTCGCGGCCTGCGGCGGCTATGTGCCGATGATCTCCGGTCGCGGCCTCGGTCATACCGGCGGTACGCTCGACAAACTGGAAGCCATTCCGGGCTTCGATATCTTCCCGGACGACAACCGTTTCCGCGACATTATTAAAGAGGTGGGCGTAGCGATTATCGGGCAGACCAGTTCGCTCGCCCCGGCGGACAAACGTTTTTATGCCACCCGCGATATTACCGCGACGGTGGACTCCATACCGCTGATTACCGCTTCCATACTGGCGAAAAAGCTGGCCGAAGGGCTGGATGCGCTGGTGATGGACGTGAAAGTTGGCAGCGGCGCGTTTATGCCGACGTATGAACTTTCTGCAGCGCTTGCCGAAGCGATTGTCGGCGTGGCGAACGGCGCGGGTGTCCGTACGACCGCGCTGCTTACCGACATGAATCAGGTGCTGGCCTCCAGTGCCGGTAACGCGGTGGAAGTGCGCGAGGCGGTGCAGTTCCTGACCGGCGAATATCGTAACCCGCGCCTGTTTGACGTCACGATGGCGCTGTGCGTTGAGATGCTCATCTCCGGCCAGCTGGCGAAAGACGATGCCGAAGCGCGCGCGAAGCTGCAGGCGGTGCTGGACAACGGCAAAGCGGCTGAGGTGTTTGGCCGGATGGTCGCCGCGCAGAAAGGGCCGACCGACTTAGTGGAAAATTACGCGAAATATCTGCCGTCGGCGATGCTCAGCAAAGCGGTCTATGCCGATACCGAAGGCTTTGTGTCGGCGATGGATACCCGTGCGCTGGGCATGGCGGTAGTGTCAATGGGCGGCGGGCGTCGCCAGGCGTCCGATAGCATTGATTACAGCGTCGGCTTTACCGATATGGTTCGCCTGGGCGACGGCGTTGACGGACAGCGTCCGCTGGCGGTCATCCACGCCAAAGATGAAGCCTGCTGGCAGGATGCGGCGCAGGCGGTGAAAGCGGCAATTACTCTTGACGATAAAGCGCCTGAAATTACGCCAACGGTCTATCGTCGTATTACCGAATAGCGGTATACTGATCTGATCGCTTTTTTACAGCGCAGATGTATGGAGAACAATATGAAACGTGCATTTATTATGGTGCTGGACTCCTTTGGTATTGGCGCAACGGAAGATGCCGATCGCTTTGGCGATGTGGGCGCCGATACCCTGGGGCATATCGCAGAAGCTTGTGCTAAAGGCGAAGCGGATAATGGCCGCAAAGGGCCGCTGAATTTACCGAACCTGACCCGCCTGGGGCTGGTTAAAGCGCATGAAGGTTCTACCGGTAAGATCGCCGCCGGTATGGACGGCAACGCGGAAGTAGTGGGCGCTTACGCCTGGGCGCATGAGCTCTCTTCCGGCAAAGATACCCCGTCAGGCCACTGGGAAATCGCCGGCGTGCCGGTGCTGTTCGACTGGGGCTATTTCAGCGACCAGGAGAACAGCTTCCCGCAGGCGCTGCTGGATAAGCTGGTAAAACGCGCGAATCTGCCGGGCTACCTCGGCAACTGCCACTCCTCCGGTACGGTGATTCTCGATAAGCTTGGCGAAGAGCATATGAAAACCGGTAAGCCGATTTTCTACACCTCCGCGGACTCTGTCTTTCAGATTGCCTGTCATGAAGAGACCTTTGGCCTCGACAGACTGTACGAGCTGTGCGAAATCGCCCGCGAAGAGCTGACCGAAGGCGGTTACAACATTGGTCGCGTTATCGCTCGTCCGTTTATCGGCGACAAAGCGGGTAATTTCCAGCGTACCGGTAACCGTCATGACCTGGCCGTTGAACCGCCAGCGCCGACCGTGCTGCAAAAGCTGGTTGACGAGAAAGGCGGCCAGGTGGTTTCCGTCGGTAAAATCGCTGATATCTACGCCAACTGCGGCATCACCAAAAAAGTGAAAGCCACCGGGCTGGATGCGCTGTTCGACGCCACGGTTAAAGAGATGAAAGCGGCGGGCGACAAGACTATTGTCTTCACCAACTTCGTCGACTTTGACTCCTCCTGGGGCCACCGTCGCGACGTCGCCGGTTACGCAGCGGGCCTCGAACTGTTCGATCGCCGTCTGCCGGAACTGATGGCGCTGGTGGGTGAAGATGACATTCTGATCCTCACCGCCGACCACGGCTGCGACCCGACCTGGACCGGCACCGATCACACCCGTGAACACATTCCGGTGCTGATCTACGGTCCGAAAGTGAAACCGGGCTCGCTCGGTCACCGTGAAACCTTCGCGGACATCGGCCAGACGATTGCAAAATACTTTGGCACGTCTGATATGGAATATGGCAAGGCGATGTTCTGATAGCTTCGCCCGGCGGCGCTACGCTTGCCGGGCCTACGGTTTGTAGGCCGGGTCAGGCGCAGCCGCCACCCGGCAAAAATAACAATGTAAAAGGAACTAAAGATGGCAACTCCTCACATTAACGCAGAAATGGGTGATTTCGCTGACGTCGTATTGATGCCTGGCGACCCGCTGCGCGCAAAACACATTGCAGAAACTTTCCTCGAAGACGTACGTGAAGTGAATAACGTGCGCGGCATGTTAGGCTTTACCGGCACCTACAAAGGCCGCAAAATTTCCGTGATGGGCCACGGCATGGGGATCCCGTCCTGCTCCATCTATACCAAAGAGCTGATCACTGATTTCGGCGTGAAAAAAATTATTCGCGTCGGCTCCTGCGGCGCGGTGCGTAACGACGTCAAACTGCGTGATGTGGTGATCGGCATGGGCGCCTGCACCGACTCCAAAGTGAACCGTATCCGTTTTAAAGATCATGACTTTGCGGCGATTGCCGACTTCGATATGGTGCGTAACGCGGTTGACGCGGCGAAAGCGCTGGGCGTTGAGGCGCGCGTGGGCAACCTGTTCTCCGCGGATCTGTTCTACTCGCCGGACGGCGAAATGTTCGACGTGATGGAAAAATACGGCATCCTCGGCGTGGAAATGGAAGCGGCGGGTATCTACGGCGTGGCGGCGGAATTTGGCGCTAAAGCGCTGACCATCTGCACCGTCTCTGATCATATCCGTACCCACGAGCAGACCACGGCGGCTGAACGTCAGACGACCTTCAACGACATGATCAAAATCGCGCTGGAATCCGTTCTGCTGGGCGATAAAGAGTAAGTAACGCGGTCCGAAAAAAAGAGTGTAGCCATCACTACACTCTTTTTAATATGTCAATGGGACGGGTAATCTTATAAATACACCAGGCTTATCGTCGCCTGACCATTAATGGCGGTATCGTCGGTTATGGCAAGAGTCGTTGTGTCCTGGACGGCCAGCGCGACGCGTAGCGGAAAGACAGCGTTAGTAAAGCTCGCAGGCGTGGTGGTTGAGCCCTCGGCAATAGTATAAGACACGCCGTCATTGCGGATGGGAGCGCTGTCGCCCACAACCTTACCCCATGAATACGTTCCTGTTGCGTCGGAGCCTGAAATCATCGCGGCTGTTTCGCCGTTAACGGTCACGTTACTCGCCTGCACCGTGACGGCATAAGCGCCCAGTTTCACCCCCGCCAGGGTTTTTCCGGCGCCAAAAAGGCTATTACTGCTCCACACTGAACCAGAACCGCTCCAGTCCGTATTTTCGACAACGATATTCTCTTTAGAATCAGCCATATTATCGACAACAGTCCAGGCTACTTTTGTCGGCGCTACGCAGGAAATGGAGAACGAAAGATCCTTATTGCCGAGTTGATTCGTCTCAGTCGCTGACAATCCGCCAACGGAGAAAGAACCAAAATCCGCAACGCCGCCACCGCTTAAAGAGGGGATACACGCAGAGTTGGTCAGAACGCCTGTGACCTTTAACACTGCGTTATCTGCTGCGTGTGCTGCGGCGGACATTGCGATAGTAATAGAAGCGGCAAGTATAATTTTCTTCATGTTTAATCCTTAACATTGAAGTGAATAAAACCATAGTGAGTGATTCCCTTTCGCTCAGAATCTTCTAATACAATGCGCAATGCTGTCTATTAATTATATTTACAATTAAAATGTAATTTTTCTAAAGATCGTAAATATAAATAATATTGTAGTTAACTATAAATTAACCTCAACTTATTGTTATCTGACATTATTTTACTTCGCGTGCAATCCAGTCAGACAGTTCCCGCAGCTCAGTTTCCTGTTCCGGGAAGTCAGCCAGCAGCGCGTCGCACGTCTGTTGCAGCATATCCGCACGGTAAAGACAGCCCTGCAAACGACCGGCCAGCGCTTCTAACGGCGCCGGGTTGAGGCTGTCGGTAAAGACCTGCGCGCGGGTGATATGGCCTTTCTCGACGTCAAAATGTAACTCCACGCCGCCCCAACTGAAGCGCTCGTCCAGCAGATGCGAAAAAGCCGGCGCCTGGCCGAAGTTCCACTCCCAACTGCTCTGGCGGGCAAACGTCTCGGCAAAGTTCGGCAGATCCGGCGTTTTGTCCGGCGAAATCACTTCCGCCGCAACGCGTTCGCCGTAGTGGCTGAAAAAAGCCTCCGTCACCGCCGCGCAGACCTGCTCATGGGTAACGCCCGGCAGCAGTTCGATGAGATTCGCCACGCGTGAGCGAACGGAGGTGATCCCTTTGGCGGCTAGTTTCTTTTTATCCGGATTCAGATAGTTCGCCAGACGGCTGAGATCGGCATTCAGCAGCAGCGTGCCGTGATGGAAACCGCGGTCTTTGGTTTCGCGGTAGGCCGACCCGGAGACTTTACGATCGCCGTCCGCCGTTTTGACCACCAGATCGTTGCGACCGGAGGCTTCGGCAGTGACGCCCAGCGCGTTAAGCGCGTTCAGGACGATGGCGGTGGAAACGGTTTTATCATATTCCGGTTTGCCGGCCATAAAGGTAAAGCAGGTGTTGCCGAGATCGTGGAACACCGCGCCGCCGCCGCTGCTGCGACGCGCCAGCCGCACGTTATCCTCTTCCATGCGGCGGGTATTGCACTCTTTCCACGGGTTTTGCGCCCGGCCAATGACCACGGTATCGGCGTTGCGCCACAGAAACAGCACGCGCTGCGTGGCGGGCATCTGGCGGAAAATACACTCTTCCACCGCCAGGTTAAACCACGGGTCCCGGGAGTCAGAGATTAACAGGCGAAGCGTAGACATAATGATTTCCTTTTAATAACTTATTCTTTTTTATCGCTTTCTTCCTCTTCTGGCACCGATTTGCTGGCGGTAAGCAGGAAGGGCGATTGCTGCCAGCGGGTGCGTTTACCCTGTAACAGCGTGCGGGTCAGCACCACGCCGATAGCCAGCGAAAGCAGCAGCATCAGACGAAGAATATTGGTGGTATTATCCACCTGCTTCGCCTCGGTGGCTAAAGTATGCGTATCGAGAGTCAGGCGCAGATAGCCCAGCGGGCCGTTTTTCCCCTGCACAGGTTCAACGATCTGCTGATTGAAGTAGCCGCCGGCTTTTTTACCGTCCAGCGCCAGGCGATCGCGAACCTCCACGCTTTCCCCCGCGCGGGCAATCATATCGCCCTGTTCATCATAAACGCTGGCGTCGAGAACGCGGCTTTCACTGGTCAACTGCTGCAACAGGTTCTGGATGCGCTTTTCGTCCGGCGTTTCGCTACGCATCAGCGGCGCGACGTTCAGCGTCACCTGACGCGCCAGCGTGCGGGCCAGCTCTTCAAGCTGCGGATTACGCTGCCGCTGATGGTTTTGACTGAACCAGGAGGCACCCTGCATCAGCGCGACAAGCAGCGCGAGACAGAACAATACAATCACTGCACGATGAAGCCGGAATTTCAGTTTTGCGCGAGCCATATTCCACCTGCTGAAAATTTGAGGCTTAATGTTGCCAGAAGCGATGGTTACAAGGTAGCCTCATGCGTTATTTTCCCCAGGAACCTTCCCGGCCCGAACGATTTTACAGGAGCTTTAATGCCTAACATTACCTGGTGCGATTTGCCTGAAGATGTCTCTTTATGGCCAGGTTTGCCCCTCTCTTTAAGTGGTGACGAGGTGATGCCACTGGATTACCACGCAGGACGTAGCGGCTGGCTACTGTACGGTCGCGGGCTGGATAAACAGCGTCTGACCCGGTATCAGAGTAAACTGGGCGCGGCGATGGTGATCGTCGCGGCCTGGTGCGTGGAGGACTATCAGGTGATCCGTCTGGCCGGTTCGCTGACTGCGCGCGCTACCCGGCTGGCGCATGAGGCGCAGCTGGACGTCGCGCCGCTCGGTAAAATCCCGCATCTGCGCACGCCGGGCCTGCTGGTGATGGACATGGACTCTACCGCCATTCAGATTGAGTGTATTGATGAGATCGCGAAGCTGGCCGGAACCGGCGAGCAGGTGGCGGAAGTGACCGAACGCGCGATGCGCGGCGAACTGGACTTTACCGCCAGCCTGCGCAGCCGCGTGGCGACGCTGAAAGGCGCTGATGCCGCTATCCTGCACCAGGTGCGCGAAACGCTGCCGCTGATGCCGGGCCTGACGCAGCTGGTGCTGAAGCTGGAGACGCTGGGCTGGAAGGTCGCTATCGCCTCCGGCGGTTTCACCTTCTTTGCCGAATACCTGCGCGAAACGCTGCGCCTGAGCGCCGTGGTGGCGAACGAACTGGAGATTATCGACGGGAAATTTACCGGCAATGTGACGGGGGATATCGTCGATGCGGAATATAAAGCCAATACCCTGATCCGGCTGGCGCAGGAGTATGAGGTCCCGATGGCGCAGACGGTGGCGATTGGCGATGGCGCTAACGATCTGCCGATGATCAAAACCGCAGGGCTGGGCATTGCCTATCATGCCAAGCCAAAAGTGAATGAAAAGACGGAAATTACCATCCGTCACGCTGACCTGATGGGGGTGTTCTGCATTCTCTCCGGCAGCATGAATCAGAAGTAGTTTGCATCCTGTAGGCCGGATAAGGCGTAGCCGCCATCCGGCGCGCAGGCAGCACAGAGATAACGAGGTAAACCGTGGCAAAAGCTCCAAAACGCGCCTTTGTATGTAATGAATGCGGGGCGGACTATCCTCGCTGGCAGGGGCAGTGCAGCTCCTGCCACGCCTGGAACACCATCACCGAGGTGCGTCTTGCCGCATCGCCGACGGTGGCGCGTAACGAGCGGCTCAGCGGTTACGCCGGTAGCGCAGGCGTGGCGAAAGTGCAGAAGCTCTCGGAGATCAGCCTTGAGGAACTGCCGCGTTTTTCGACGGGCTTTAAAGAGTTTGACCGTGTGCTGGGCGGCGGCGTAGTTCCCGGCAGCGCGATTCTGATTGGCGGTAACCCGGGGGCCGGGAAATCAACCCTGCTGCTGCAAACGCTGTGCAAGCTCGCCGAGAAGATGAAAACCCTGTACGTCACCGGCGAGGAGTCGTTACAGCAGGTGGCGATGCGCGCGCATCGTCTCGGCTTACCGACCGGCAACCTCAATATGCTGTCGGAAACCAGCATTGAGCAGATTTGCCTGATTGCCGAAGAGGAACAGCCGAAGCTGATGGTGATCGACTCCATTCAGGTGATGCATATGGCGGATATTCAGTCCTCGCCGGGCAGCGTGGCGCAGGTACGCGAAACCGCCGCCTACCTGACGCGCTTTGCCAAAACGCGCGGCGTGGCGATCGTGATGGTTGGCCACGTTACGAAAGATGGTTCGCTGGCCGGGCCGAAAGTGCTGGAACACTGTATCGACTGCTCGGTGCTGCTTGACGGCGACGCCGACTCCCGCTTCCGCACGCTGCGCAGCCATAAGAACCGTTTTGGCGCGGTGAATGAGCTGGGCGTTTTCGCGATGACCGAACAGGGGCTGCGCGAAGTGAGCAATCCGTCGGCGATCTTCCTGAGCCGGGGCGATGAGATTACCTCTGGCAGCTCGGTGATGGTGGTCTGGGAAGGCACGCGCCCGCTGTTGGTGGAGATTCAGGCGCTGGTCGATCACTCAATGATGGCGAACCCGCGTCGCGTGGCGGTGGGGCTGGAGCAGAACCGGCTGGCGATTCTGCTGGCGGTATTGCACCGCCACGGCGGTCTGCAAATGGCGGATCAGGATGTGTTTGTCAACGTGGTGGGTGGCGTCAAGGTCACCGAAACCAGCGCCGACCTGGCCCTGCTGTTAGCGATGGTTTCGAGCCTGCGCGACCGGCCTTTGCCGCAGGATCTGGTAGTGTTTGGCGAAGTGGGACTGGCGGGGGAGATCCGCCCGGTGCCGAGCGGGCAGGAGCGCATCTCTGAGGCGGCAAAACACGGCTTCCGCCGGGCGATCGTGCCCGCCGCGAACGTGCCGAAAAAACCACCGGAAGGGATGCAGGTGTTCGGCGTTAAAAAACTTTCTGACGCCTTAGGCGTGTTTGACGATTTATAATTACGCTACCCTTGCATCGCCGGATGGCGACGCGAGGCGTCTTATCCGGCCTACAATGACTGTAGGTCCGATAAGTGAATGTTCCGTAGGCCGGATAAGCGCAGCGCCAGCAGGCAATGTTCTGTAGGCCTGATAAGCGTAGCGCCATCAGGCAATAAGCCGCGATCAAAGAGAATGCCGGGCGCCCATTCCGGCAAGTTTTTTCAGCAGGAGGCTCTTGTGTCATCGTTCGACTATCTCAAAACCGCCATCAAGCAGAAAGGCTGTACCCTGCAACAAGTGGCGGACGCCAGCGGCATGACCAAAGGGTATCTCAGCCAGCTTCTCAACGCCAAAATCAAAAGCCCCAGCGCGCAGAAGCTGGAAGCGCTGCACCGCTTTCTCGGTCTGGAATTTCCCCGCCAGCAGAAAAACATCGGCGTGGTGTTCGGCAAGTTCTATCCGCTGCATACCGGGCACATTTATCTGATTCAGCGCGCCTGTAGCCAGGTGGACGAGCTGCATATCATCATGGGTTACGACGATACCCGTGACCGCGAGCTGTTTGAAGACAGCGCCATGTCCCAGCAGCCCACGGTGCCGGATCGTCTGCGCTGGCTGTTGCAAACCTTTAAATACCAGAAAAATATCCGCATCCACGCCTTCAACGAAGAGGGAATGGAGCCGTATCCCCACGGCTGGGATGTCTGGAGCAACGGCATCAAAACGTTTATGGCCGAGAAGGGTATTCAGCCCAACTGGATCTACACCTCTGAAGAGGCCGACGCGCCGCAGTATCTGGAGCACCTGGGGATTGAAACGGTGCTTATCGATCCCAGACGCACCTTTATGAACATCAGCGGGGCGCAGATCCGTGAAAACCCGTTCCGCTACTGGGAGTACATTCCCACGGAAGTGAAGCCGTTTTTCGTGCGCACCGTGGCGGTGCTCGGCGGCGAGTCGAGCGGCAAGTCAACGCTGGTTAACAAGCTGGCGAACATTTTCAATACCACCAGCGCGTGGGAGTACGGGCGCGATTATGTCTTTTCGCACCTTGGCGGCGATGAGATGGCGCTCCAGTATTCCGACTACGATAAAATCGCGCTCGGTCACGCTCAGTACATCGATTTTGCCGTTAAGTACGCCAATAAAGTGGCGTTTATCGACACCGATTTTGTCACCACCCAGGCATTCTGCAAAAAGTACGAAGGGCGTGAGCACCCCTTTGTGCAGGCGCTGATTGATGAGTACCGCTTTGATCTGGTGATCCTGCTGGAAAACAATACCCCGTGGGTAGCTGACGGTCTGCGCAGTCTCGGCAGTTCAGTGGATCGCAAAGAGTTTCAGACGCTGCTGGTGGAGATGTTGCGCAAAAACAACATCGACTTTGTCCACGTTGAGGAGGCGGATTACGACGGACGCTTCCTGCGCTGCGTCGAGCTGGTGAAAGAGATGATGGGCGAGCAGGGTGTTTAAGCATTTACAGGATATGGCGCTGTTCGCTCTGGTGGCTGAAAACGGCAGCTTTACCGCGGCGGCGCAGAAGGCGGGGCTGCCGAAATCGAGCGTCAGCCAGCGCATCAGCCAGCTTGAACAGCAGGTTGGCATCCGGCTTATCAACCGTACTACCCGTAAACTCAATCTTACCTACGCGGGCGAACATTATCTGGTGCACTGTCGGGAGATCCTCGCCGCCAGCGAGCGCGCGGAGTATGCGCTTCAGCGGCTGCGCGACAATCCGAGCGGACGGTTGCGCATCACCTCGCCAGCAGGCATCGGCGCCACGCTGCTGGCGCGCCTGAACGCCCGCTTTCAGCAGCGCTACCCTGACGTGAATCTTGAGGTGTCGATTTCCGATGAGATGCTGGATCTGGTCGACAGCGGGTTCGACGTCGCGTTGCGTACCGGCAGGCCGCAGGATTCGACGCTGATTGGCCGGATGATAGGCCATTGTCCGCGCTATCTGCTGGCGTCACCGGACTATCTTTCCCGCTATGCGCCGCTGCGCCATCCCCGGCAGTTGCCGGAGCATCAGTGCATAACCCACAAAGCGTGGACGGAGTGGGTATTTCACCGCGGCGACGAAGATTACCAGCACGTGCCCGACCGCGTGCATCTGACGGATAACCTGGTCTATGCCCGCGAGAGCGCGATTGCCGGGGCCGGGATCACCCTGCTGCCAGCGTTTATGCTGGAAGATCGCGTGGAAAAAGGCGAACTGACGCAGGTGCTGGCGGAATGGACGGTGGCGGGAAACGATCTCTGGCTGGTCTATCCCAGCCGTAAACTCAATTCCCCCGCGCTGATGAGCTACATCGAATTTGCCCTGCACTCTGACGAGCTCAGGCATTTTTACGCGGGAAGATAACGCCTTAGTCCTGGCGCAGCACCTTGTGGCCATAGGCCAGCAGCGCGTCGGTGACGTTGCGCATCATCCGGCTTTCCGGCGCAAACCGGTGCCAGTAGAGCATCCGCCGCTGGAACAGGCCTGGCGTCAGGTCGATCAGTTCGCCGCTTGCCAGCTCTTTTTCGATCTGCAGGTGCGGGATCATACAGCAGGTGGTGCCCTGACGCGCCAGCTGTACGAAGGCTTCCGAAGAGTTCACGATATGGCACGGCACGCTGCCCGGCGGCAGATCGAAGTTCTGTTGCAGGAAGGCCTGATGCATATCGTCGAGATGGTCAAACGCCACTGCGGGCGCTTTCAGCAGCGCGGAGCGGGTGACGCCGTTCGGGAAATAGCGTTCGGCAAAGGGTTTTGAGCCGACAAACAGATAGTCCAGCGCCCCGAGCTTATCCACCAGGCAGCTTGGCAGAGCCTGATGCTGGATACTCACCGCACCGACCACTTCGCCACGGCGCAGACGTTCCTGAGTGCGGGTTTCATCTTCTACCTGTAAATTGAGGCGAATAGGGGAGTCGGCCAGCACCGGCGCCAGCGCCGGCAGCAGCCATGTCGCCAGACTGTCGGCGTTGACTGCCAGCGACAGCAGCAGCGGCGTGGAGCCGGTCTGCTCATCGCCCAGCCACTCCTCTTCCAGTAGCTCAACCTGGCGCAGCAGCGCCAGCAGCTTCTGTCCCTGCTCCGTCGGGCGCGGTGGAACGGTTCGCACCAGCAATGGCTGTCCGAACATATTCTCAAGCTGCTTGATGCGCTGTGATACGGCGGATTGGGTGATGCACAGCTTCTGCGCCGCGCGCTCAAACCCGCGTTCACGTATCACCGCATCCAGTGCCTGTAATGTTCTGTAGTCCGGACGTTTCATTGCTCTGACATACTCCTGAAATTTTTACCTGTCCTGCACTATGACATAATTTTTCAGCGGGTAAAGACGAAATCCGCGACCTGCGAAGCGGGTGGGAAGATTTTTCCGCGCATTGGTCTATAATGCGCGTGAATTTTTCCATATCACAGGCGATACGATCATGACGCAGGATGAACTGAAAAAAGCGGTAGGATGGGCGGCACTTCAGTATGTACAGCCCGGCACCATTGTGGGGGTGGGGACGGGTTCAACAGCCGCACACTTTATTGATGCGCTGGGCACCATGAAAGGACAAATTGAAGGTGCGGTCTCCAGCTCGGACGCCTCCACCGAAAAGCTCAAAAGCCTTGGTATTCCTGTGTTCGATCTCAACGAAGTGGACAGCCTTGGCGTTTACGTCGACGGCGCGGATGAGATCAACCCACATATGCAGATGATCAAAGGCGGCGGCGCGGCGCTGACCCGCGAAAAGATCATCGCTTCGGTAGCGAAAAAGTTCATCTGTATCGCCGATGCCTCGAAAGAGGTGGATATTCTCGGCAATTTCCCGCTGCCGGTTGAAGTGATCCCGATGGCGCGCAGCGCGGTCGCCCGCCAGCTGGTGAAGCTGGGCGGCCGTCCGGAGTATCGTCAGGGCGTGGTGACTGACAACGGTAATGTGATCCTCGACGTGCACGGTATGGAGATCCTCGACCCGGTGGCGCTGGAAAACGCGATCAATGCCATTCCGGGCGTAGTCACCGTTGGCCTGTTCGCCAACCGCGGCGCGGACGTGGCGTTAATCGGCACCGCCGACGGCGTAAAAACCATCGTCAAATGATCTGACCGCTCCGGTTAAAATATTTTTGCAGGGCAAATTTGGTGACTTGTGTCACGTTTTATCGTTTGCCCTGCTGAACCCTCCAAAGAAAAACTTATCTCCAGCATTTTCATCTGGCATTTCCCGTTGATTGCAATTTCCTCAACAGGGCGACGCAAACGTTCATATTGCCGCAATAATTTTTTTTGATATGTTGAAAGGCGGATGCAAATCCGTACACACAACATCAGATTGCAATAAGACAGGGTCGGGGAAATGGCAAAGGTATCGCTGGAGAAAGACAAGATTAAATTTCTGCTGGTTGAAGGCGTGCACCAGAAGGCGCTGGATAGCCTTCGTGCGGCAGGTTATACCAACATCGAATTTCACAAAGGGGCGCTGGATGCGGAGCAGCTGAAAGCGTCCATCCGTGATGCCCACTTTATTGGCCTGCGATCCCGTACCCATCTGACCGAAGAGGTGATTAACGCGGCGGAAAAGCTGGTGGCTATCGGCTGTTTCTGCATCGGCACTAACCAGGTCGATCTGACCGCGGCGGCAAAGCGCGGTATCCCGGTATTTAACGCCCCGTTCTCCAACACCCGCTCCGTGGCGGAACTGGTGATTGGCGAGCTGCTGCTGCTGCTGCGCGGCGTGCCGGAGGCGAACGCCAAAGCGCATCGCGGCGTGTGGAATAAACTGGCGGCGGGTTCATTTGAAGCGCGCGGTAAAAAGCTGGGGATTATCGGTTACGGCCATATCGGCACCCAGTTGGGGATCCTGGCGGAGTCGCTGGGGATGCACGTTTTCTTCTATGACATTGAAAATAAATTGCCGCTGGGGAACGCCACCCAGGTTCAGCATCTGTCCGATCTGCTCAATATGAGCGATGTGGTCAGCCTGCACGTGCCGGAAAACGCCTCGACCAAAAACATGATGGGCGCAAAAGAGATCGCCCTGATGAAACCGGGATCGCTGCTGATCAATGCCGCGCGCGGTACGGTGGTGGACATTCCGGCGCTGTGCGATGCGCTGGCGACCAGACATCTGGCCGGTGCGGCCATCGACGTTTTCCCGACCGAACCGGCGACCAACAGCGATCCGTTCACCTCGCCGCTGTGCGATTTTGACAACGTGATCCTGACCCCGCACATCGGCGGCTCCACCCAGGAAGCGCAGGAAAACATCGGTCTGGAAGTGGCCGGTAAGCTGGTTAAATATTCCGATAACGGCTCCACGCTGTCGGCGGTTAACTTCCCGGAAGTGTCGCTGCCGCTGCACGGCGGACGTCGTCTGATGCACATCCACGAAAACCGTCCGGGCGTACTGACCGCGCTGAACCAGATCTTCGCCGAACAGGGCGTCAACATCGCCGCGCAGTATCTGCAAACCTCGGCGCAGATGGGTTACGTGGTTATCGATATTGAAGCGGATGAAGACGTGGCGGAAAAAGCGCTACAGGCAATGAAAGCCATTCCGGGCACCATTCGCGCGCGTCTGCTGTACTGATTGTCAGGAATGCCCGGTGGCGCTGGCGCTTACCGGGCCTACAGTAATAACCGCAAACCATGAACTGCAGGCCGGGTAAGGCGTAGCCGCCACCCGGCATTTTTACAGGTCTACCAGTCCTTCTTCGGTCTTCAGCCAGCGCGGCGCTTTCAGCGTATCGGCAAAAAAATCCACCAGATCCTGCAATAAATCACCTACTATCCGCTCCATTTCCGCGGAAAGTGTTTTACTCATTAGCAACTGCGTTAATAGCTGACACTAACGTCCGAGCTGATCCGATTCCGGTGCGAAAAGAGGAAAACGGGTCGGTAGGGTGTCAACCGTCAGGCTGTCTTTCAAATGGTCCGGCACGGGCTCGGTTAGTGTGGGCTGTAACAGCGCGAGACAGGCGGAAAGACGTGCGCATATAGCCAGCTTCTCAACCGGGTTATGGCATTCTACCAGCGCTTCTGCAAAGCGTTCGCAGTTATCCGCCAGTTCGGTGAAATCTGTCGCATGGTTAAATGGCAGGGTAAATAAAGAGTGAGAAAAGAGAGGGGTAGTTACCATAGGGTAGCCTCCAGTATGCCGTGTTTAAACCACCACCGGAGAGGCTAATCTCGCGGGTGGTGGTGCCGGACGGAGTTAGCCTTACCGGTCATACTGGATACCGGCGCGTCTTGCGACGCCTCCGCCCGGCCCACCATTGAGGCGAAACCGGTCGCACGACATAGAAGTATATGTCGCCAGTATGAGATTCAGAAGGCTAATTCCGGCACCTGATTTTGCAGGTGCGGCAAGAAGATACCGCTTAACCAGGACGCTGACAAGTGTGTATTCTGGAAGGCGACTCGCAAAATTAAGATATTGATATAAATGATTATTCTGTCCGGCGGCGCTACGCATACTAGGCCTGGAATAACCGCAAGCCGCAAACCACGAATCATGAACTGTAGGCCGGGTAAGGCGCAGCCGCCACCCGGCTTTTTATGTTGAAGTATGTATGGCTACAGTACTACCTTCAGGCAGAGCGTTGAGCACTGCCGTCAGCCTGCGTAATCGCATTACCCTGATAATGAAAGGTGCAGCTAGTACACTTTGCATCCTGAAACCAACATACAATCTCACTTTCATCGCTACGCCAGTGAATAACGCTGACGCCAAAATCGAAGTTACCAGTTTTAAAAGGGTCAGAGTCAAGTCGCTCAGTAATCTCAAGGGGCGTTAAGGTGAGAAAAGACTCAGGAGACAGTTGACGAACATTCCATACGGCATCCGGTTTCTTCGACTGCTGATCGTCTAATCTGGCAAACATGACCTGATTCAGTGTATCGGTGTGGGTCTGAGGAGGAGTCTTTTTTGAAGGGCCTGTCAGCCACTTGATGATTTTATTTATGATTATCATTCACTCACCACTCCCACACTTTCGACGGCGTCACCACCGCAGGCAGCGGAACATCCCACTCTTCCACCGGCAGCTTTGCGACTCGCTGACAATCGTGCGCATACCCTACCGGCGTTAAGCCATGCTGCTGCCAGTTTTGCAACGTACGATCGTAAAAGCCGCCGCCCATACCCAAACGCTGACCGTATTCGTCGAACGCCACCAGCGGCGTCACCAGCACGTCCAGATCCGCAAGCGGCAGCACCTCGCGTACGTCCAGCTTCGGCTCCTGAATTTTCAGGCGGTTTGTTACCAGTTCACTTTGCGGATGATAGTGTAAAAACAGCAGATTACCGCGGCTGAAGGGATGGAGAACCGGCAGATAAACGCGCTTGCCCGCGCGCCAGAGTTGTTCAATCAGCGGCTGTGTGTCGAGTTCGCCATCAAACGACAAAAACACGGCGACCGTGCGCGCCATCGTCATCGGCGGGTAGGCCAGCATTCGGGTTGCGGCGCGTTGACCGGACTCAAGCTGTTGCTCAGGCGTCAGCGCGCGACGACGCTGCCGGATCATGCGGCGGATATCGTGTCGTGATAAAGGAAGTTCGGAATGTTGCGTCATGGCTGTCGCCAGCTTTTAAGAAGGGAATCTCCGAGATGCCGCCGCAGGCTGTAACCCTTGAACCCTTGGTTCAAGGTGAATGTGTCGTCACAGTTTTAAGGCTTCTCGGACGAACCGAGCATGCTCACCAACCGCGGAGCGCCACATTCTTGTGGTATGAAATATCGGCTCAGGGGACTGGCCCGCTTGCAAACATCTCAGAGAAATTTTTTCTTCACGGTCACTGTACCATAGTAAACCGGGAAGTGTTATTCAAAATTTTGGCCCGTTTTTTCGGTTATGCGACCCTGATCAAGCAGCGCCTGTTCAATGGTCTGTTGTAGCATCCGAATTCGTTGCTCCATGCTCGCCGCGTACTCGCAGGTCTTCGCTTTTTCCTGAGTTAACTCATAGCTGATGTTCAGTGCGGCAATGAAGACCAGCTGCTCAGTATTTGTGACTCTAGTGCGAACTTTCAGATCTTGCAACCGCTGATTCAGATCGTCCGCAGCCTGATTCAACGCATCCCTTTGTTCGGGCGGGCAATTCACTCGCAGTGAACGGCCAAAAATTTGGATATCGACGGGTTGTGCAGACATGCCACCTTCCTGCTGATTGACTGCGCTGCCTTCGTCTCCAGACCCGTGGTCCGCGAAGGGGCGACACTATAGCTACCCTGGTGTGAAGATACAAGCCCTTTTCTGGCATCACCAGGGTCCGGAGTGGTAGCATATCATGAATATCCTCCCTTTGATGACGAATGCGTATGTCTATACAGAACGAAATGCCTGGTTACAACGCGATGAACCAGTATTTGCACCAACAAGGGGCCGGACTGACCCCGGCCGAAATGCACGGTTTAATCAGCGGGATGATTTGCGGCGGCAACAACGACAGCTCATGGCAGCCGCTGCTTCACGACCTGACGAACGAAGGGCTTGCCTTCGGTCATGAACTGGCGCAGGCGCTGCGTAAAATGCATGCCGCCATCAGCGACGCGCTGGAGGATGACGGTTTCCTTTTTCAGCTTTATCTGCCTGACGGCGACGAGGTAAGCGTTTTCGATCGCGCGGACGCGCTGGCAGGATGGGTCAACCATTTCCTGCTTGGCCTGGGCGTGACGCAGCCTAAACTGGATAAGGTCACTGGTGAAACGGGTGAAGCCATCGACGACCTGCGTAACATTGCGCAGCTTGGCTATGACGAAGACGAAGATCAGGAAGAGCTGGAGATGTCGCTCGAAGAGATCGTCGAGTACGTGCGCGTTGCCGCGCTGCTGTGTCACGACACCTTTACCCGTCAGCAGCCGACCGCACCGGAAGTGCGTAAACCGACGCTACACTAAAAGTAAAACGAAAACGGAGGCCACGTCATGACACCGCAGGAATACCAACGTCGTCGCCAGGCGCTGCTGGCGCAAATGCAGCCCGGCAGCGCCGCGCTGATTTTTGCCGCGCCCGAAGTGACGCGCAGCGCGGACAGCGAATACCCGTATCGCCAGAGCAGCGATTTCTGGTATTTCACCGGCTTTAACGAGCCGGAAGCTGTGCTGGTGCTGATTAAAAGCGACGAGACGCATAACCACAGCGTATTGTTCAACCGCGTGCGCGATCTGACCGCGGAGATCTGGTTCGGCCGTCGTCTGGGGCAGGATGCCGCGCCGGAAAAGCTGGGTGTTGACCGCGCGCTGGCCTTCAGTGAAATTAATCAACAGCTGTATCAACTGCTTAACGGTCTGGACACCGTTTACCACGCGCAGGGCGAATATGCCTGGGCCGATGAGATCGTCTTTTCCGCGCTGGAAAAATTGCGTAAAGGCAGCCGGCAGAATCTGAAAGCGCCGTCTACCCTGACCGACTGGCGGCCGATGGTGCATGAAATGCGCCTGTTCAAATCGGAAGAGGAGATCGCCGTTATGCGTCGCGCCGGGGAGATCACCGCGCTGGCGCATACCCGGGCGATGGAAAAATGCCGTCCGGGGATGTACGAGTATCAGCTGGAAGGCGAAATCCATCACGAATTTAATCGCCACGGCGCACGCTTTCCCTCTTATAACACCATTGTCGGCAGCGGTGAAAATGGCTGCATTCTGCACTACACCGAAAACGAAAGCGAAATGCGCGACGGCGATCTGGTGCTGATTGATGCAGGCTGTGAATACAAAGGCTATGCGGGCGACATTACGCGCACCTTCCCGGTGAACGGCAAATTCACCGCGGCCCAGCGGGAAATTTACGACATCGTACTCGAGTCGCTGGAAACCAGTCTGCGCCTGTACCGTCCGGGAACCTCCATTCAGGAAGTCACCGGCGAAGTGGTGCGTATTATGATTAGCGGGCTGGTGAAGCTGGGCATTCTGCACGGCGAGGTGGATCAGCTGATTGCCGACAACGCTCATCGGCCGTTCTTTATGCATGGCCTGAGCCACTGGCTGGGGCTGGATGTGCATGATGTTGGCGAATATGGTCAGGAGCGCTCGCGCATCCTCGAACCGGGCATGGTGATTACCGTTGAGCCGGGGCTGTACATCGCTCCGGACGCCGATGTGCCGGAAGCCTGGCGTGGGATCGGCATTCGCATCGAAGACGACATTCTGATCACCGAAAACGGCAACGAAAATCTTACCGCCAGCGTCGTGAAAAAGGCCGATGAGATTGAAGCGCTGATGGCGGCAGCGCGCCAGCAATGAGCGTGATCATCGTTGGCGGCGGTATGGTCGGTGCGACGCTGGCGCTGGCTATTTCACAGCTCAGTCACGGAACGCTGCCGGTACATCTGATTGAAGCGACGGCGCCGGAGGCCGACGGGCATCCGGGATTTGATGCGAGGGCGATTGCGCTGGCGGCGGGCACCTGTCAGCAGCTGGCACGGATAGGCGTGTGGCAGGCGATTGCCGATTGCGCCACCGCCATTACTACCGTTCACGTCAGCGATCGCGGTCATGCCGGATTTGTCACTCTCGATGCCGACGACTATCGCCTCCCGGCGCTGGGACAGGTGGTCGAACTGCACGAGGTGGGTCTGCGCCTGTTTTCTCTGTTGCGCAAAGCGCCGGGCGTCACGCTGCACTGTCCGCAGCGGGTGGCCAGCGTGGCGCGTACCCAGGAGCAGGTGAGCGTGACGCTGGAAAGCGGCGAGACGCTTTCCGCAAACCTGCTGGTCGCTGCGGATGGGACGCGCTCGGCACTGGCCAGCGCCTGCGGTATCGACTGGCAGCAGGAGCCCTACGAACAGCTGGCGGTGATCGCCAACGTCGCCACTTCGGTTGCGCATCACGGGCGCGCCTTCGAGCGCTTTACCGCGCACGGGCCGCTGGCGATGCTGCCGATGTCTGCTGGCCGCTGTTCGCTGGTGTGGTGCCATCCGCGGGACAAGCGCGATGAGATTCTGGCCTGGTCGGATGAACGCTTCTGCCGTGAGCTGCAGGCGGCCTTCGGCTGGCGGCTGGGACGGATTACCCAGGCAGGTAAACGCAGCGCGTACCCGCTTGCGCTGACCACGGCGGCGAAAGCGTTTACCCATCGGACCGTGCTGGTGGGCAATGCGGCGCAGACGCTGCATCCCATCGCCGGGCAGGGGTTTAACCTCGGATTGCGCGACGTGATGAGTCTTGCCGAAACCCTGATGCAGGTTCATGCCCTGAAGCGCGATGTGGGCGACTATAGCGTCCTCTCAGCGTACCAGCAGCGCCGCCAGGAAGATCGCAATGCCACTATCGGCGTCACGGACGGTCTGGTGCATCTGTTTGCCAACCGCTGGGCGCCGCTGCTGGTTGGGCGGAATGTTGGTCTGATGGCGATGGAGTTATTTCCTCCGGCACGCGATGCGCTGGCGAAGCGCACGCTTGGCTGGGTTGCGCGTTAAGGCCTCCATCCGCCTGACCGGTACGGTGTAATTGCCTGATGGCGCTACGCTTATCAGGCCTACGAATTGTCTCCGGGCGGAAGGTGTCAGCCGCCATCCGGCAATGTGTCCGGTGTGGGCGTTAATTTCCCGTAGGTCGGATAAGGCGCAGCCGCCATCCGGCAGAATCGGCACAACTGCCTGATGATGCTACGCTTATCAGATCCACGAATAACGAACGACGTTTTTGACCAGGAGTAAACAGTGCAAAGTGTTGATGTAGCTATTGTTGGTGGAGGCATGGTTGGCCTGGCTGTCGCCTGCGGTTTGCAGGGCAGCGGACTGCGCGTCGCGGTTCTTGAGCAGCATGAACCGCAGCCTCTGGCAGCGGATGCGGCACCGGCGCTGCGCGTATCGGCTATCAACGCCGCCAGCGAAAAACTGCTTACCCGCCTCGGCGTGTGGTCAGAGATCGTCGCCCGCCGCGCCAGCTGTTACCACGGCATGGAAGTGTGGGATAAAGACAGTTTTGGGCGCATTAAATTTGACGATAAAAGCATGGGCTACAGCCATCTTGGCCATATCGTTGAAAATGCGGTAATTCATTACGCCCTGTGGCAAAAGGCGCAGCAGGCCGCCGACATCACGCTGCTGGCCCCCGCGGAATTGCAGCAGGCGGCGTGGGGCGAAAACGAAACCTTCCTGACGCTTAAAGACGGGACGATGCTGACGGCGCGTCTGGTGGTTGGTGCCGACGGAGCGAACTCCTGGCTGCGCAATAAAGCGGATATTCCGCTGACCTTCTGGGACTATCGTCATCATGCGCTGGTCGCCACTATCCGCACGGAAGAGGCGCACGGCGCGGTTGCCCGGCAGACGTTTCACGGTGACGGGATTCTGGCGTTTCTGCCGCTTCGCGATCCGCATCTGTGCTCGATCGTCTGGTCGCTCTCGCCTGAAGAAGCGGAGCGGATGCAGCAGGCGGATGACGCTGAGTTTAACCAGGCGCTGACGATCGCTTTTGATAATCATCTGGGACTGTGCCGCGTGGAGAGCGAACGTCAGATCTATCCGCTGACGGGACGTTACGCCCGCCAGTTTGCCGCGCACCGCCTGGCGCTGGTCGGCGATGCTGCCCATACCATTCATCCGCTGGCGGGTCAGGGCGTGAATCTCGGCTTTATGGATGCCGCGGAACTTATCGACGATCTGAAACGTCTGCATCGCCAGGGTAAAGATATTGGTCAGCACCTCTATCTGCGCCGCTACGAGCGCAGCCGCAAGCACAGCGCGGCGCTGATGCTGGCCGGTATGCAGGGCTTTCGCGAGCTGTTTGCGGGTGAGAATCCGGCGAAAAAACTGCTGCGTGATATTGGCCTCAAGCTGGCCGACACCCTTCCCGGCGTTAAACCGCAGCTTATTCGCCAGGCTATGGGTCTGAACGATCTTCCTGAATGGCTGCGCTGAACATCCTCCTCATTCTCATAGTTTGAAACCCGTCACATTTCTCTCTCCCGGCAGCGTTGCCGGGAGCGTTTGCTCATTTGAAATAAACTAATTTCACCGCTGATTTCGCATTACTTTTTCTAATTTTAGGATTTTTCAATTTCGCGATTTTTGACAACTTTTCCGTATTTAATATTTTATTATGCCGATTTATACCATTTTGACTGGAATAATATATGGCGTTAGGGTGCACAATGCAGAGTATTGTGTTTTTGCCCGACAGGTGAAATTTTGTCATAAGCTAATGTGATGATTAATTTTGTCTTATGGTTTAGCGCCGGGTTCGGTGGTAAGTTCAGGGTCAAAGAGAACGTTTGCGTCGGGGCCGGGAAATGGCTTCGATGCCGGGTTTCGTGGTGAAAATTGCATCGCGAAATGGTTGTCAGCCCCGCTTATTCAATGAGGACAAGATGGCTCAACAGACTCCTTTGTACGAACAACACACGCTATGTGGCGCGCGCATGGTCGATTTTCATGGCTGGATGATGCCCCTGCATTACGGTTCTCAGCTTGATGAACACCATGCGGTCCGCACCGACGCCGGGATGTTTGATGTGTCGCATATGACCATCGTCGATCTGCACGGCAGCCGCACCCGGGAGTTTTTGCGTTATCTGCTGGCGAACGACGTAGCGAAGCTCACCAGAACCGGCAAAGCCCTGTACTCCGGTATGCTCAACGCTTCGGGCGGCGTGATAGATGACCTGATTGTTTATTACTTTACCGAAGACTTCTTCCGCCTCGTTGTTAACTCCGCCACCCGCGAAAAAGACCTCTCCTGGATCACCCAACACGCCGAACCTTACGCCATTGAGATTACCGTTCGTGACGACCTGTCGCTGATTGCGGTACAGGGGCCGAACGCGCAGGCGAAAGCCGCCACGCTGTTTACCGACGAGCAGCGTCAGGCGGTGGAAGGCATGAAGCCGTTCTTTGGCGTGCAGGCAGGCGACCTGTTTATCGCCACTACCGGCTACACCGGCGAAGCGGGCTATGAAATTGCGATGCCGAACGAAAAGGCGGCGGATTTCTGGCACGCGCTGGTGGAGGCGGGCGTGAAGCCATGCGGTCTCGGCGCGCGCGATACGCTGCGTCTGGAAGCAGGGATGAACCTGTACGGCCAGGAGATGGACGAGGGGATTTCGCCGCTGGCGGCCAATATGGGCTGGACCATCGCCTGGGAACCGGCTGACCGCGACTTTATCGGGCGTGAAGCGCTGGAGATGCAGCGCGAGAAAGGCACTGAACAACTGGTGGGCCTGGTGATGACCGAAAAAGGCGTGCTGCGTAATGAACTACCGGTGCGCTTTACCGATGCGCAGGGCAATCAGCGCGAAGGCGTGATCACCAGCGGCACCTTCTCCCCGACGCTGGGCTACAGCATTGCGCTGGCGCGCGTGCCGGAAGGCATTGGCGAGACGGCGATAGTGCAGATCCGTAACCGCGAAATGCCGGTGAAAGTGACTAAACCTGTTTTTGTGCGTAACGGCAAAGCCGTCGCGTGATTCATCCTTTTCTGGAGATTGATTAATGAGCAACGTACCAGCAGAACTGAAATACAGCAAAGAACACGAATGGCTGCGCAAAGAGGCAGACGGCTCTTACACCGTGGGGATTACCGAACACGCTCAGGAACTGCTGGGCGATATGGTTTTTGTTGACCTGCCGGAAGTGGGCGCGACCGTCAGCGCAGGCGACGACTGCGCGGTAGCCGAGTCGGTGAAGGCGGCGTCTGACATCTATGCGCCAATTAGCGGCGAAATCGTGGCCGTTAACGACGCGCTGAGCGACTCTCCGGAGCAGGTCAACAGCGAGCCGTATGGCGCAGGCTGGATCTTCAAAATCAAGGCCAGCGATGAGAGCGAACTGGATTCGCTGCTGGATGCCAGCGCGTATGAAGCATTACTCGAAGACGAGTAAATACGCTTTTGCCGGATGGCGCTGCGCTTATCCTGCCTACAGACGAGCGTAGGCCCGGTAAGCGTTAGCGCCGCCGGGCACGTAACCAGAGCAAAGGCCCGAAGCGCAAGCGCCGCCGGGCATACAGATCGAGACAATCACGATTCACTGCACGTTTCAGGAACCATCGCCCATGACACAGACGTTAAGCCAGCTTGAAAACAGCGGCGCTTTCATTGAACGCCACATCGGACCGGACGCCGCGCAGCAGCAGGAGATGCTGAATGCGATTGGCGCCGGGTCGTTAAATGCGCTGATCGGCCAGATTGTGCCGAAAGATATTCAGCTCGCCACTCCGCCGCAGGTGGGTGAGGCAGCGACGGAATACGCCGCGCTGGCTGAATTAAAAGCCATCGCCGGACGCAACAAGCGCTTTACGTCCTACATTGGCATGGGCTATACCGCTGTACATCTGCCGCCGGTTATCCTGCGCAATATGCTGGAAAATCCGGGCTGGTACACTGCCTATACGCCTTACCAGCCGGAAGTCTCCCAGGGCCGTCTGGAAGCGCTGCTGAACTTCCAGCAGGTGACGCTGGATCTGACCGGACTGGATATCGCTTCCGCTTCTCTGCTGGATGAAGCGACCGCCGCCGCCGAAGCAATGGCGATGGCGAAGCGCGTCAGCAAACTGAAAAACGCCGGTCGCTTCTTCGTGGCTGCTGACGTGCATCCGCAAACGCTGGACGTTGTGCGCACGCGTGCGCAGACCTTCGGCTTTGAAGTGATTGTCGATGACGCAGAAAAAGTGCTGGATCATCAGGATGTGTTCGGCGTGCTGTTGCAGCAGGTGGGCACCACCGGTGAGGTCCATGACTACAGCGCGCTGATAAGCGAACTGAAGACGCGCAAAGTGATTGTCAGCGTCGCCGCCGATTTTATGGCGCTGGTGCTGTTGACCGCGCCGGGCAAACAGGGGGCGGACATTGTTTTCGGTTCCGCGCAACGCTTTGGCGTGCCGATGGGCTACGGCGGCCCGCACGCGGCATTCTTTGCCGCAAAAGACGAATTCAAACGCTCCATGCCGGGTCGTATTATCGGCGTCTCGAAAGATGCGGCGGGCAATACCGCGCTGCGCATGGCGATGCAGACGCGCGAGCAGCATATCCGCCGTGAAAAAGCGAACTCCAATATCTGTACCTCGCAGGTGCTGCTGGCCAATATCGCCAGCCTGTATGCGGTCTATCACGGCCCGGTCGGCCTGAAGCGCATCGCTAACCGTATTCACCGTCTGACCGATATTCTGGCGGCAGGGCTGCAGCAGAAGGGGCTGAAACTGCGTCACGCGCACTATTTCGATACCCTGTGCGTGGAAGTGGCGGACAAAGCCGCGGTGCTGGCGCGCGCTGAAGCGGCAGAGATCAACCTGCGTAGCGACATCATTAACGCGGTCGGCATCACCCTTGATGAAACCACTACACGCGACAACGTCCTGCAACTGTTTACCGTGCTGCTGGGCGACGGACACGGGCTGAATATTGATGCGCTGGATAAAGAGGTGGCCCACGACAGCCGCTCCATTCAGGAGAGTATGCTGCGCGACGACGCGATCCTGAGCCATCCGGTGTTCAACCGCTATCACAGCGAAACCGAAATGATGCGCTATATGCATTCGCTGGAGCGCAAAGATCTGGCGCTGAACCAGGCGATGATCCCGCTGGGCTCCTGCACCATGAAGCTGAACGCGGCGGCGGAAATGATCCCCATTACCTGGCCGGAATTTGCCGAGCTGCATCCGTTCTGCCCGCCTGAGCAGGCCGAAGGCTACCAGCAGATGATCGGCCAGCTTGCCGACTGGCTGGTGAAGCTGACCGGCTACGACGCCGTCTGTATGCAGCCAAACTCCGGCGCTCAGGGCGAATACGCCGGTCTGCTGGCAATTCGTCACTATCATGAAAGCCGCAACGAAGGGCACCGCGATATCTGCCTGATCCCGGCTTCTGCGCACGGCACCAACCCGGCCTCCGCCCAGATGGCGGGTATGCAGGTGGTGGTGGTGGCCTGTGATAAAAACGGCAACATCGATCTTACGGATTTACGCGTGAAGGCGGAGCAGGCGGGCGAAAATCTCTCCTGCATCATGGTGACCTATCCGTCCACCCACGGCGTGTACGAAGAGACGATCCGTGAAGTGTGTGAAGTTGTCCATCAGTTCGGCGGCCAGGTTTATCTCGACGGCGCGAACATGAACGCCCAGGTCGGTATCACCTCGCCGGGCTTTATTGGCGCCGACGTTTCGCATCTCAACCTGCATAAAACCTTCTGCATTCCGCACGGCGGCGGTGGTCCGGGGATGGGACCGATTGGCGTGAAAGCGCACCTGGCGCCGTTTGTGCCGGGCCACAGCGTGGTGCAGATTGAAGGGATGCTGACCCGTCAGGGCGCGGTTTCCGCCGCACCGTTCGGCAGCGCCTCTATTCTGCCGATCAGCTGGATGTACATCCGTATGATGGGCGCGGAAGGGCTGAAGCAGGCAAGCCAGGTGGCGATCCTGAACGCCAACTACATCGCCAGCCGCCTGAAAGAGGCGTTCCCGGTGCTGTATACCGGTCGCGATGGCCGCGTGGCGCACGAGTGTATTCTCGACATTCGTCCGCTGAAAGAAGAGACCGGCATCAGCGAACTGGATATCGCCAAACGCCTGATCGACTACGGCTTCCACGCGCCGACCATGTCTTTCCCGGTAGCGGGCACGCTGATGGTTGAACCGACGGAATCGGAAAGCAAGGTCGAACTTGATCGCTTTATTGATGCGATGCTGGCGATCCGCGCTGAAATCGACCAGGTGAAAGCTGGCGTCTGGCCGCTGGAGGATAACCCGCTGGTTAACGCGCCGCACACCCAGAATGAACTGGTGGCGGAGTGGAGCCATTGTTATAGCCGTGAAGTCGCAGTGTTCCCGGCTGGCGTGGCGAACAAATACTGGCCGACCGTGAAGCGTCTGGATGATGTTTACGGCGACCGTAATCTATTCTGCTCCTGCGTACCGATGAGCGAATACCAGTAATCTTTCTGCCATACTATAGGCCGGGTAAGCGCAAGCGCCACCCGGCTTTTTTATAGGGGAAAGCTAATGCAATAGCACTCGTCGTAGGTTACGGGGGCAGCGATACCGCTTAAGGCGAAGCCACCACCCGACAATCACAGTTACAGATTCTCGCCGTTGCTGGCAATCACCTCTTTATACCAGTTAAAGCTCTTTTTACGGGAACGCGACATATCGCCCGTGCCGTCGTCATGCTTGTTAACGTAAATAAAGCCATAGCGTTTGCTGTACTGACCGGTAGTGAACGAGACGCAGTCGATGCAGCCCCACGGGGTGTAGCCCATTAGCTCCACGCCGTCATACGTTACCGCCTTGATCATCTCTGCGATATGGGCGCGCAGGTAGTCGATGCGATAATCGTCATTGATGCTGCCGTCCGCTTCGACTTTATCGTATGCGCCAAAGCCGTTTTCGACGATAAACAGCGGCTTCTGATAGCGCTCGTACAGTTCGCACAGGGAGTAACGCAGGCCAACCGGATCGATCTGCCAGCCCCAGTCGGAGGCTTTCACGTGCGGGTTCGGCACGCTGCCCTCAAAACCGGAAATCGCATCCCCGCTGCCGCCTTCGGCTTTCACCGCGTTGGTCATGTAATAGCTGAAGCCCAAATAGTCGCAGGTGCCTTCGCGCAGAATATCCGTGTCGCCGTCTTCCATCTGAATGGTGAAACCGCGGCGCTGCCACTCGTTCAGCACGTAAGAGGGGTAGTAACCGCGAAGCTGAACGTCGGTGAACACATAGCGCTCGCGCATCGACTCCTGGGCGAACATTACATCTTCCGGCTTACAGGAGAAGGGATACAGCGCCACCATCGCCAGCATACAGCCAACCTTCATCTGCGGATTAATGCGACGCGCGGCTTTCACCGCCAGCGCGCTGGCGACAAACTGATGGTGCAGCACCTGATACATCGTCTCTTCAGGGTTATCGTGTTCGGTATACACCACGCCCGAGCAGCAGTAGCCAAACAGCTGCGCGCGCCAGTTGCGCTGGTTGTTGATCTCATTGAAGGTCATCCAGTATTTGACCTTATGTTTGTAGCGTTCGAACACCACTTCCGCGAAACGGACAAAGAAGTCCACCACCTTGCGGTTGGTCCAGCCGCCGTACTGCCGGACCAGATGCAGGGGCATTTCAAAGTGAGAGAGGGTGATCACCGGTTCGATGTTGTATTTGAGCAACTCATCAAACATATCGTCGTAGAACTTCAGCCCTTCTTCATTCGGCTGCGTTTCGTCACCCTGCGGGAAGATGCGCGTCCAGGCGATGGAGGTGCGAAAACATTTGAAGCCCATTTCGGCAAACAGTTTGATGTCTTCTTTAATAGTGACTATAAAAATCCACCGCTTCGTGGTTCGGATAGTATTTTCCCGGCATGACCTGCTGAGTAATTTCACGCGGTACGCCGTGGGCGCCGCCGGTCAGAACGTCACAAATGCTCGGGCCTTTGCCGCCCTTATTCCAGCCGCCTTCCACCTGATGCGCCGCGACCGCGCCGCCCCATAAGAAATCTTTCGCTAAGGTGAGTTTTTTCATCGTTGCGTCGCCTCAAATTGATGCAAATTGATTTGAGTCTAACAAAGGGAAGGTAAATGTCACGATATAACAAAGCCGATGTTTTTTAAGTGAAACTTTCCGACGGAGAGCGCAGGGCGCCTGCATTATCATTGCCTGAAATTTGCGTGGTAATATCGTAAACCGTCTTTCTCTTCAGGGATTAATAACATGCAGCCAAATGACATAACTTTTTTTCAGCGCTTCCAGGACGATATTCTGGCAGGCCGGAAAACTATCACCATTCGCGATGCGTCAGAATCGCACTTCAGGGCAGGGGATATTTTGCGGGTAGGGCGCTTCGAAGATGACATTTATTTCTGCACGATTGAAGTGGTTGCGACGTCGACCGTCACGCTGGAGACGCTGACGGAAAAACACGCGCAGCAGGAAAACATGACGCTTGATGAACTGAAACGGGTGATTAGCGAAATTTACCCGAATGAGACGCATTTTTATGTGATTGATTTTAAATGTCTTTGAGTTTGACTAACAGTTGTAAGTCGAGATTTTAACTCCAGGTTGATGATTTGTAATATTTTATTTAGTTGTTGTTTTTATTTTAGCTAACAGGTGTTCACTGGAACCATTCTCAGTTACGCTAGAGAGGCAATCACGAATGTGTTCGTCTTTCCGGAGTAAGCTATGGTCCAGAAGCCATTAATCGCCCAGGGATATTCACTGGCGGAGGAGATCGCCAACAGCATCAGTCACGGCATCGGGCTGGTGTTTGGTATTGTCGGCCTGGTGCTGTTACTGGTACAGGCGGTGGATATGAACGCTGGTACGACGGCGATCGCCAGTTACAGTCTGTATGGCGGCAGCATGATTTTGCTGTTTCTGGCCTCCACGCTGTATCACGCAATCCCGCATCAGCGCGCCAAGGTGTGGCTGAAAAAGTTCGACCACTGCGCAATCTATTTGCTGATTGCCGGTACCTATACGCCGTTTCTGCTGGTGGGTCTGGATTCACCGCTGGCGCGCGGGCTGATGATGGTGATCTGGGGTCTGGCGCTGCTCGGTATTCTGTTTAAGCTGACCATTGCGCACCGCTTTAAGGTGCTGTCGCTGGTGACCTATCTGACGATGGGCTGGCTGTCGCTGATTGTGGTGTACCAGTTAGCGATTAAGCTGGCGGCAGGCGGCGTAACGTTGCTGGCGGTTGGCGGCGTGGTCTATTCGCTGGGGGTGATTTTTTACGTCTGCAAGCGTATTCCGTACAACCATGCCATCTGGCACGGCTTTGTACTCGGCGGCAGCGTGTGCCATTTCCTCGCCATTTATCTGTACGTCGGGCAGGCGCAATAATTGCCGGATGACGGCTAACGCCTTATCCGGCCTACGGTTCGCCGGGTAGGCCTGATAAGCGTAGCGCCATCAGGCATGTTTTTACTCTTCCAGCGAATAGGGCAGCGGTTTAATGTGCAGCGTACCGGCATCGTCGCGAACGCGGAATACGCTGTCGGCTTCCATATCGTTGTTCATCACTACCTGCACCAGCACCTGTCCGTCATCCAGTTGCGCTGCGGCGAGCACCGTGCCGGTTCGGCGCCAGTTTTCTCCCATCTGCAGCTCCAGGTCTTCCCCGGCTTCCGGAACGCGGCTGGCCTTACCCGCCAGATACCACAACGCCCGCTTGTTGGCGCCGCGGAATTTCGCCCGGGCGACCATCTCCTGGCCGGTATAGCAGCCTTTTTTAAAGCTAATGCCGCCCAGCGCCTGAATATTAGTGGCCTGAGGAATGAACTGCGCGCTGTTCGCCGCGTCTATCACCGGAATACCGGCTTCGATATCCAGCGCCAGCCACTGCTGGCTGTTGTTCAGCTCCGCTTCGCCGCGCAGTTTCTCGCAGAGAGTTTCCGCGGTGGCGGCATCGGTGACCAGCAGGAAACGCTCCGCCGGATGCGCAAACCACAGCACGGTGGTGGCGCCGTCGCGGGTGACCGGTTTTTCAGCGTCCGGCAGTTCGCCAAACAGGTTCGCCAGCGCGGCGCGCGCCTGAAAGCCTGCGACGCCAAGCAGCACGCGCTCGTCGTCCGGGGCGATAACCACTTTCGAGAACACGGCGTATTTTTTCAGTTCGGTCAATTGCGATTCACGCAGGCTGCGGCGCTCAATCCACGCAAAGCCTTCGCCGTCGCGGAACAGCCGCAGAGGACTCCACATTTTGCCTTTAGCGTCACAGTGGGCCGCCAGCACGTGCTGCTGTTCCGTCAACTGACTCACATCGGCAGTCACCTGGCCCTGAATATACTTTTCGCTGTCAGCGCCGGTAATCGTGGCCAGCGCCCAGTCGTCGAGCGTCATCAGCGTCAGGGGCAAACGGGCGGAAGCTGACGGCTGACGAGGTGGAAAGGGTGTAAATGCCATAATAATGTCCTGATTTGCTTAACGCAGTAATAATGACTAATGGTAAAAGAGCTATTGCCCAATGCAAGCGCTTTAATCATCCCATTTGTGCCTTATTACTCGTATTGCGAGGCGTTATCCGCGATTAATGAAACCCTTGTCTTACTGTGGAATTAAATGGCGATCGTGCTTGCGGTTATCGATATTCCCGCAAACTACGATGAAAAACACGTTACAATAGCCGGATAGCTCATTTTCGTGAGACAGGAAGAAGATCATGGATATTAACAATAAAGCACGTATTCACTGGGCATGCCGTCGCGGTATGCGTGAACTCGATATTTCAATCATGCCGTTTTTCGAACATGAATACGACACGTTAAGCGATGCGGAAAAACGCATTTTCGTCCGCCTGCTGGAGTGTGACGATCCAGATTTATTTAACTGGTTAATGAATCACGGTAAACCGGCAGATGCTGAACTGGAGCAGATGGTACGACTCATCCAGATACGGAATCGGGATCGTGGTCCTGTGGCAATCTGATCTTCGCGTCTCATGGCGCGCGCAGTGGCTGTCGCTACTCCTGCATGGCCTGGTGGCCGCGGCGATTTTATTAATGCCTTGGCCGTTGAGTTACACGCCGCTGTGGTTGTTATTACTTTCACTGGTCGTGTTTGACTGCGTTCGCAGTCAGCGGCGAATTAATGCCTGTCAGGGCGAGGTGAAACTGCTGATGGATGGCCGGCTGCACTGGCAGGGGCAGGACTGGTCGGTTATCAGCGCCCCGTGGATGATGAAAGCCGGGATGATGCTGCGCCTGCGTTCAGACGGCGGTAAACGCCAGCACCTGTGGATCGCGGCGGACAGCATGGATGAGGCGGAGTGGCGCGATCTCTGCCGCCTGATGCTGCAACCGTCGACGCAGCGCTAAAGCTGACGGTCGGGGCGAAACCTGGGCCGTCAGGTCGAGGCGTTCAGGCATAGTGTTCGGCCATTTCGCCGAGGATTTGTTCGCACCAGGCCTGAATACGCTCATCGCTGAGATCGTACTGGTTGGTTTCATCGAGCGCCAGGCCGACGAACAGCTGGCCGTCGGCGATAACCGGTTTCGGGCTGGTGAATTCATAGCCCTCGGTCGGCCAGTAGCCGACGAATCTGACGCCTTTGGTCGACAGCTTGTCATGCAGCATGCCCAGCGCATCAAGGAACCATTCGCCGTAGCCTAACTGGTCGCCCATGCCGTAGAGCGCGACAATTTTGCCTTCGAGGTTGAGTTCGTCCAGTTGATCCCAGACGGCTTCCCAGTCCTCCTGGATTTCGCCGAAATCCCAGGTCGGGATGCCGAGGATCAGGACATCGTACTGCTCCATCAGGGCTGGCGCGTCGTCTTTCAGATTGTGCAGCGTGACCAGCTCCGGGCCGATGATGTCGCGTATTTTTTCCGCCGCCATCTCGGTGTAGCAGGTGCTGGAACCATAAAAAAGACCAATTTTCATCACGTAAACATCTCAATACTTGCTTTGACCTTACGCGTAGTGTACCAGAAACCCGTACCATTGAGTCATAATGGCGGATTACAGAACCAAAGAGGCAGATGTGGAAAAGGATCTCGCACGCATCGAACAGTTTCTTGATGCGCTGTGGCTGGAGAAAAATCTGGCGGAAAACACCCTGAGCGCCTACCGTCGCGATCTCACCATGCTGGTGGAGTGGCTTGCGCATCGCAAGGCGTCGCTGGAAACCGCGCAAAGCGAGGATCTGCAGGCGCTGCTGGCCGAGAGGATGGACGGCGGTTATAAAGCGACCAGTACGGCGCGGCTGCTGAGCGCGGTGCGTCGGCTTTTTCAGCACCTGTATCGCGAAAAGATTCGCCCGGACGATCCGAGCGCCGCGCTGGCGTCGCCCAAACTGCCGCAGCGCCTGCCGAAAGATCTCAGTGAAGCGCAGGTGGAGAGATTATTACAGGCGCCGGTGGTTGACCAGCCGCTGGAGTTACGCGATAAAGCGATGCTTGAGATCCTTTACGCCACCGGTTTGCGCGTGTCGGAGCTTGTCGGACTAACGATGAGCGACGTCAGCCTGCGGCAGGGCGTGGTCCGCGTGATCGGCAAAGGCAACAAAGAGCGCCTCGTTCCGCTGGGCGAAGAGGCGGTGTACTGGCTGGAGACGTATCTGGAACATGGGCGGCCCTGGCTACTCAACGGCGTGTCGATTGACGTGCTGTTCCCCAGCCAGCGCGCGCAGCAGATGACGCGCCAGACTTTCTGGCATCGTATTAAACATTATGCGGTGCTGGCGGGAATCGACAGCGAAAAGCTGTCGCCGCACGTTTTGCGTCACGCCTTTGCGACACATTTGCTTAATCATGGCGCTGACCTGCGCGTGGTGCAGATGCTGCTGGGACACAGCGATCTCTCCACGACGCAAATTTATACCCATGTCGCGACCGAACGCTTGCGTCAACTTCATCAACAGCATCATCCAAGGGCATGATAGCTGCAAGAACAGGAAAAGTTATGAAAAAAGGTTTAATGATATTCACTTTGCTGGCCACCGCGTTTTCCGGTCTGGCGCATGCGGATGACGCCGCGATTCGTCAGTCGCTGACTAAACTGGGCGTCCAGAGCACGGATATTCAGCCCGCGCCGGTTGCCGGGATGAAAACGGTAATGACCAATAGCGGCGTGCTGTACGTGACCGAAGATGGCAAACATATCATTCAGGGGCCGATGTACGACGTCAGCGGCGCGAGTCCGGTAAACGTGACCAATCAGCTGCTAATGAAGAACCTGAATGCGCTGGAAAAAGAGATGATCGTTTACAAAGCGCCGCAGGAAAAACATGTCATTACCGTCTTTACCGACATCACCTGCGGCTATTGCCACAAGCTGCACGAAGAGATGAAGGATTACAACGCGCTGGGGATTACCGTGCGCTATCTGGCTTTCCCGCGTCAGGGACTGGAAAGCCAGGCGGAGAAAGATATGAAATCCATCTGGTGCGCGAAAGATAAAAATAAGGCCTTTGACGACGCGATGGCGGGCAAGGGCGTGCAGGCCGCCACCTGCGATATCGACATCGCTAACCACTACGCGCTGGGCGTACAGTTTGGCGTCAGCGGCACGCCGGCGATGGTGCTGAGCAACGGCTACGTGGTGCCGGGCTATCAGGGGCCGAAAGAGTTGAAGGCGTTCCTTGACGCACATCAGAAACAGACCAGCGGTAAGTAACCGGCGTGAAAAAAGAGATACAGCTTCGTCGACGAGAGGTCGATGAGACGGCAGATCTGCCTGCCGATCTCCCGCCATTACTGCGCCGCCTGTATGCCAGTCGCGGCGTGCGTAGCGCCCGCGATCTGGAGCGCAGCGTAAAAGGGATGCTGCCCTGGCAGCAGCTGAGCGGCGTCGATAAGGCGGTTGATATTCTTTATAACGCCTTTCGCGAGGGGACGCGCATCATCGTGGTCGGCGACTTTGATGCCGATGGCGCCACCAGTACCGCGCTGAGCGTGCTGGGGATGCGCGCGCTGGGCTGCAATAACGTCGGCTATCTGGTGCCTAACCGCTTTGAGGATGGCTACGGCCTGAGTCCGGAAGTGGTTGACCAGGCGCACGCCCGCGGCGCGCAGCTGATTGTGACCGTTGATAACGGCATCTCTTCCCACGCGGGGGTCGATCACGCCAGCGCGCTGGGGATCCCGGTGGTGGTGACCGATCACCACTTGCCGGGCGACACGCTGCCCGCGGCGCAGGCGATTATTAACCCGAACCTGCGCGACTGCGATTTCCCGTCAAAGTCGCTGGCGGGCGTGGGCGTGGCGTTTTATCTGATGCTCGCTTTGCGTACCTACCTGCGCGACAAAGGCTGGTTTGACGAGCGCGGCATTGCGCCGCCGAATCTGGCGGAACTGCTGGATCTGGTGGCGCTTGGCACCGTGGCGGATGTGGTGCCGCTGGATGCCAATAACCGCATTCTTACCTGGCAAGGCTTAAGCCGTATCCGCGCCGGAAAGTGCCGTCCGGGGATCAAGGCGCTGCTGGAGGTGTCTAATCGCGATCCGCAGAAATTGGCCGCCAGCGACTTAGGCTTTGCGCTCGGCCCGCGTCTGAATGCCGCAGGTCGCTTGGACGATATGTCCGTCGGCGTGGCGCTGCTGTTATGTGACAACATCGGCGAAGCGCGGGTGCTGGCCAACGAGCTGGACGCGCTGAACCAGACGCGTAAAGAGATTGAGCAGGGGATGCAGGCGGAAGCGCTGACCCTGTGCGAGAAGCTGGAGCGTAGTCGCGACGCATTGCCCGGCGGTCTGGCGATGTATCATCCGGAGTGGCATCAGGGCGTCGTCGGCATTCTGGCGTCACGCATTAAAGAGCGTTTCCACCGTCCGGTGATTGCCTTTGCGCCTGCGGGCGACGGTACGTTGAAAGGTTCCGGACGTTCGATTCAGGGGCTGCATATGCGCGATGCGCTGGAGCGGCTGGATACGCTGTATCCGGGGCTGATGATTAAGTTCGGCGGTCATGCGATGGCGGCGGGACTGTCGCTGGAAGAGGCGAAGTTTGACCTGTTTCAGCAGCGCTTTGGCGAGCTGGTCACTGACTGGCTGGACCCCTCGTTGTTACAGGGAGAAATCATTTCCGACGGCCCGCTCAGCGCGGCAGAGATGACGATGGAGGTGGCCCAACTGCTGCGCGACGCGGGTCCCTGGGGACAGATGTTCCCGGAGCCGCTGTTTGACGGGCGTTTTCGTCTGCTCCAGCAGCGTCTGGTCGGCGAACGGCACCTGAAGGTAATGGTCGAACCGGTCGGCGGCGGCCCGCTGCTGGACGGCATCGCGTTTAACGTCGATACCACCTGCTGGCCGGATAACGGCGTGCGCGAAGTGGAACTGGCCTATAAGCTGGATATAAACGAGTTTCGCGGCAACCGCAGTTTGCAAATTATCATCGACAATATCTGGCCAATTTAGCGGCAGTAATGCCTATAAAAAAGAGCGTGGATTAGGTACAATCCCGCTCTTATCACCGCATTTTGACGAGTCCACTAAAAGAAATCAGACCATGTTTGAAATTAATCCGGTAAAAAACCGCATTCAGGACCTCACGGAGCGCTCTGACGTTCTTAGGGGGTATCTTTGACTACGATGCCAAGAAAGAGCGTCTGGAAGAAGTAAACGCCGAGCTGGAACAGCCGGACGTCTGGAATGAACCCGAACGCGCGCAGGCGCTGGGTAAAGAGCGTTCCTCTCTCGAAGCCATCGTAGATACGCTGGATCAAATGGCTCAGGGTCTGGAAGACGTTTCCGGCCTGCTGGAACTGGCTGTGGAAGCCGACGACGAAGAAACCTTTAACGAAGCCGTCGCTGAGCTTGATATGCTGGAAGAGAAACTGGCGCAGCTGGAATTCCGTCGTATGTTCTCCGGTGAATATGACAGCGCCGACTGTTACCTGGATATCCAGGCCGGTTCCGGCGGTACTGAAGCGCAGGACTGGGCAAGCATGCTGGAGCGTATGTATCTGCGCTGGGCGGAAGCGCGCGGCTTTAAGACCGAAATTATCGAAGAGTCAGAGGGCGAAGTGGCCGGAATCAAGTCCGTGACCATTAAGATCTCCGGCGAATACGCCTACGGCTGGCTGCGTACTGAAACCGGCGTTCATCGCCTGGTGCGTAAGAGTCCGTTTGACTCCGGCGGCCGCCGTCACACCTCGTTCAGCTCTGCGTTTGTCTATCCGGAAGTGGATGACGATATTGATATCGAAATCAATCCGGCCGATCTGCGCATTGACGTTTACCGCGCGTCCGGCGCGGGCGGACAGCACGTTAACCGTACTGAATCTGCGGTGCGCATTACTCACATCCCGACCGGGATTGTGACCCAGTGCCAGAACGATCGTTCCCAGCACAAGAACAAAGACCAGGCCATGAAGCAGATGAAAGCGAAGCTTTATGAGCTGGAAATGCAGAAGAAGAACGCCGAGAAGCAGGCGATGGAAGACAACAAGTCTGATATCGGCTGGGGAAGCCAGATTCGTTCTTACGTCCTTGATGACTCCCGCATCAAAGACTTGCGTACCGGGGTGGAAACCCGCAATACGCAGGCGGTGCTGGACGGCAGCCTGGATCAATTTATCGAAGCAAGTTTGAAAGCAGGGTTATGAGGAACCAACATGTCTGAACAACACGCACAGGGCGCTGACGCGGTAGCTGACCTTAACAATGAACTGAAAACGCGCCGCGAGAAACTGGCAGGCCTGCGCGAGCAGGGGATTGCCTTCCCGAACGATTTCCGTCGCGATCATACCTCAGACCAACTGCATGCTGACTTCGACGGGAAAGAGAACGAAGAGCTGGAAGCGCTGAACGTTGAAGTCTCCGTTGCTGGCCGAATGATGACCCGCCGTATTATGGGCAAGGCCTCCTTTGTTACGTTGCAGGACGTTGGCGGCCGCATTCAGCTGTACGTTGCCCGCGACGATCTGCCGGAAGGCATTTACAACGAGCAGTTCAAGAAGTGGGACCTGGGCGATATCCTCGGCGCGAAGGGCAAGCTGTTCAAGACGAAAACCGGCGAGCTGTCTGTTCACTGCACCGAGCTGCGCCTGCTGACCAAAGCGCTGCGCCCGCTGCCGGACAAGTTCCACGGCCTGCAGGATCAGGAAGCGCGCTACCGTCAGCGCTATCTGGACCTCATCTCTAACGATGAATCGCGTAATACCTTTAAGATCCGCTCGCAGATTCTGGCGGGGATTCGCCAGTTCATGGTGGGTCGCGGCTTTATGGAAGTTGAAACCCCGATGATGCAGGTGATTCCGGGCGGGGCGTCCGCGCGTCCGTTTATCACCCATCACAATGCGTTGGATCTCGACATGTACCTGCGTATTGCGCCGGAACTGTATCTGAAGCGTCTGGTGGTCGGCGGCTTCGAGCGCGTGTTTGAAATCAACCGTAACTTCCGTAACGAAGGGATCTCCGTACGTCATAACCCTGAGTTCACCATGATGGAACTCTACATGGCGTATGCGGACTACAAAGATCTGATCGAACTGACCGAGTCGCTGTTCCGTACGCTGGCGCAGGACGTTCTCGGCACCACTCAGGTTCCTTACGGCGATGAAGTCTTCGACTTCGGCAAACCGTTCGAAAAACTGACCATGCGCGAAGCGATCAAGAAGTACCGTCCGGAAACGGATATGGCCGAACTGGATAACTTCGACTCCGCAAAAGCGATTGCTGAATCTATCGGCATTAAGGTTGAGAAGAGCTGGGGTCTGGGCCGTATCGTGACCGAGATCTTCGAAGAAGTGGCGGAAGCGCATCTGATTCAGCCGACCTTTATTACCGAGTATCCGGCTGAGGTATCACCGCTGGCGCGCCGTAACGATGTGAACCCGGAAATTACCGATCGCTTCGAGTTCTTCATCGGTGGTCGCGAAATCGGTAACGGCTTTAGCGAGCTGAACGATGCGGAAGATCAGGCCCAGCGTTTCCAGGATCAGGTTGATGCGAAAGCGGCGGGTGACGATGAAGCGATGTTCTTCGATGAAGACTACGTGACCGCGCTGGAGCATGGTCTGCCGCCGACGGCGGGTCTGGGGATTGGTATCGACCGTATGGTGATGCTGTTCACCAACAGCCACACCATCCGCGATGTGATCCTGTTCCCGGCGATGCGTCCGGTTAAGTAAGCGGTAAGATGCCGGATGGTTCCGGCTTACGGGGAGTGCCCTGTAGGCCGGATAAGCGAAACGCCATCCGGCAATGTCTAGCGCTGGCAGTACGCCCGCAGCAATGCGCGCGCCGCGCTGTTCGACGCCTGCATCACCATCCACGGGCTGAACGCCCACGGCGTGGCGTCGATGGCGGCAAATACGCTTTGCAGCTCGCTCCACTGATACTCCATGACCTCTTCACTGTTCACCGCCAACTCACTGACCACCTGCGCGGCATACACCGGACAGACTTCATTTTCGACGATCCCATTGGCATCGGCGGCGCGATAGCGAAAGTCAGGGTAAACCGGCGACAATTGGGCTATCTCCACTCCCAGCTCAAATCGACAGCGACGAATAATCGCCTCTTCCGTGCGTTCACCCTGTTGGGGATGGCCGCAAACTGAGTTCGTCCATACACCCGGCCACGCCTTTTTCATCAGCGAACGGCGGGTGACCAGAAACTGCCCTTCGTCATTAAACAGCCAGCAGGAAAAGGCAAAATGCAGCGGGGTATGCGTGCTATGGGCGGCATATTTCTCCAGCGTGCCGGAAGGCGTGTCCTGCGCATCCAGCAAGATGACGTGTTCCCCAGTCATGAAAACTCCCGAAATTAAAACCGGCCCGCTATGCGTCGGGCCACCCTATCAGCCAATCAGCGTAGCCCATAAATGGGAGAAAGGCATTACCAAAACAAGCGCTGGCAGCGGTTGCTGCCATATAGCCGACGTGGGTAAAGTGGCTGCGACTTCCCGGCGGCTGGCAAACAAGACATATATCGCCAACGGCGCTCCGTCAATAGGTGCAATAAATTTGGCATCAGGATTATGGCTGCTATGATAAAGCGTCTGATTATGTAGCGAGGAAGTGTTTTGAGCGCAGGACGCCTGAAGAAGAACAGCTTGGGTATTGCGATGCTGCTGTGTGCCGGATTGTTAGCGGCAGGCTGTTCGGGAAACAAATCATCCGCTCCCGGATCGTATTCTGGCGCCGTTTACACCGTTAAGCGGGGGGATACGCTCTATCGTATTTCTCGCATGACGGGCACCAGCGTAAAAGAGCTTGCGCGCCTGAACGGCATCTCGCCACCGTACACCATTGAAATCGGACAGAAGCTCAGGCTTGGCGGTGCAAAAACGGCGTCCGTGAAAACCAGCAAAAAATCCTCCGGCAAAACGGCGGCTGTCAGACCGTCCTCTTCCGTACCGCAGTCATCCTGGCCGCCTGTCGGGCAGCGCTGCTGGCGGTGGCCCGCCAGCGGGAAGGTGATATTACCTTATTCCACGGCGGATGGCGGCAACAAAGGGATCGATATCTCCGCTGCCCGCGGGACGCCCATTTATGCCGCTGGCGCGGGCAAGGTGGTTTACGTAGGCAACCAGCTGCGCGGTTACGGTAATCTGATCATGATTAAGCACAGTGAAGATTACATTACCGCCTATGCGCATAATGACACCATGCTGGTCAATAACGGGCAGAGCGTGAAGGCCGGACAGAAGATCGCCACGATGGGCAGTACAGACGCTGCTTCAGTGCGGCTGCATTTCCAGATTCGCTACCGCGCCACGGCCATCGATCCGTTGCGCTATCTGCCGCCGCAGGGCTCGCCGCCAAAATGCTGACGGCGAATTAATCGCCAGTCAGCAGGAAGCCGCTTGCCAATAAGAGCGTAAGGTTTATAATGCCTTACGCACTCCAAAGCGGGCGTAGTTCAATGGTAGAACGAGAGCTTCCCAAGCTCTATACGAGGGTTCGATTCCCTTCGCCCGCTCCATGACAGTTCTGAATCACCTTTATCTTCTTGAATCCCTTGGCGATACGGCGAAAGCCTGATTGCAGAGTTACTGACTGTAACCTTCTGTGTAACCCTTCATTGGGAATTATTCACACATGGGACTCTCTGTTGTTGATTACCAGCTATGTCCATCATCATTACCTAAAGAGCTATGTACTCGTGCCGTCTGCTATCTCTATCAGCGCAACGGAATCTACTATTGCCGACTGAAAGTTCATTTATCAATAGACGTCTGGACGGCTAAACGCAGTTGTGTCAGAATATCCTCAGTCTCACTCAGGACACGGAACAGGAGAACTGCTATGCGTCACCATCATCATATCAAGTCAGCACTGAGGGCTATCCATGCCGATAACCCATTATTGACCTATGAAGACATGCGCGGTCATCTTCGAGAATTAGCCGAAGCAGAGTTATCGTTAGGTCGTTCAGATATTTTTGAGCCTGACATGGTGGATATTTACCGTGACCAGTATGGAGAACTCGGTGAGAGTCTTGTTGACGCTATTGCTAGTGAACCATTAACCGTTGACCAGCATCGTTACTTAAACGAAGCGCAAGATGTGCTCAAGGCTTGCATGGCGAGGGTAGAAGGGAACAGCCAGCCGCTGATTGATTATATTGATGGGTTTGATGGAGGAGTGAGGCAGTCGGCTAAGCAGGAAGTAGAAAGCGTAGAGCCACGCCCAGCGGTCACATTAAGATTCCTCGTTGAGCAGTACGAAAAGGAGAATGTTCAGAACTGGAAGCCAGCGACTTTAAAAGAGAACCAGGCGTCACACAGTACGCTCATTGAGATTTTTGATTATCTGGGGCTGACGGACCTGACTGCAATTACCCGAGCGGACATGCTTGAGGTTCGTGATGTGCTCCAGAAGATACCGAAGAACCGTAAACAGCGCTTCAAGGATGTCTCATTGGTTGACCTGCTGGCATCAGGGGAATCCTTCGAGTGCATGGATGTAGTGACAATCAATAATAAGTATCTGGTCAAGATGGCAGCCTTGTTTAAGTGGGCTGTTCGCAATGACCTGTTAATCAAGAACCTGACCGAAGGTTTAGAGCTAAAAGTGCCACCAAAAAAGGCCTCAGAAGCCCGTAAAGCGTTCTCAGTGGGACAAGTGTGTCAGCTTATTGATGCCGCTAAGAGATACGCTCAGAAGCCTTCTGGTAAACCATATCATTACTTTGTTGTTACGCTGGCAGCCATTACCGGGGCAAGACTGAATGAAGTCGCTCAGATTCAGGTTAGAGATGTCAGGATCACCGAGGCCGGGACCGCTTATATTCATATCAATGAAGACACTAGCACTTTGCCCGGTAAGAGCATCAAGAACCCATATAGTGAGCGCCGTGTGCCTCTGGTCGATGGAGCCTATGGTTTCGCATTGACTGACTTTATGGCGCTTGTAGAGGCCCGTAGAAGCGCTGGAGGTGAGGACGCTATGGTGTTCGATGGTCTGAAGCTAATGAAGAATGGTTATGGCGAGCAGGTCAGCAAATGGTTTAACCGGACGTTGTTGCCTAAGGTCGTGGCTGACCGTGAAGGATTGGCGTTCCATTCGTTCAGACATACAGTTGCGACGCAGCTTAAACAACACGGTGTCGAATTGGCGTATGCTCAGGCGATTCTGGGACATAGCTCCGGGTCAATTACCTATGACCGTTACGCTAAAGAGGTTGAGGTGGATAGGTTGGTTAATGTGATGGTAGGTATTTATAAGGAGATAAAGTAAATGGCAGTTCCATATGAACCAGCGGAGTTCAAGAAAGAAGCTTTTAACTGTCCGTATTGTCAGGCGTATGCTAAGCAAAAGTGGGGCCAATTATTTCCCTACTATGAAGAAACGGCTTTCCCTATGCATGTATCACAATGTGAGCGATGTGAGGAGTACTCATATTGGTTTGAGGAGTCCCTCCTAATTCCTGCATCTGCGAATGTTGAAATGCCGAACCCAGACATGCCGGATGACTGCAAGGCCGACTATATGGAAGCCAGAAGCATTGTCAACCTGTCTCCTAAAGGAGCCGCAGCGCTTCTCCGTCTGTGCCTTCAGAAACTGATGGTCCACTTAGGTGAACCAGGGAAAAACATTAACGACGACATTAAGTCTCTCGTGGAGAAAGGCTTACCTCCTCGCATTCAGCAAGCAGCGGACATCTGTCGTATTGTTGGCAATCAAGCAGTCCACCCCGGTGAGATTAGTCTTGATGATGACCCACAGTTAACGCACGGTCTCTTTAAACTGCTGAATATAATTGTCGATGACCGAATTACGAGACCAAAAGAAATCGAAGCGATGTTCCAGAGTATGCCTGAGGGGCCGCGTCAGGGGATCGAAAAGCGGGACAAAAAGAGCGCATAAGATAGTAACGACTCACTATGGGATAGCTCGTATTCGGCAATCCTATAGTGAACTCTTATTGTGCGAATATCTTGTCGATATTTATGAATTAAAATTCACTTTTAGTGATCTTTGCGTTTTTTATTAACTATCTGTTTTATATATGTATTTTGATTAACCCTCACTAACGGGAGAGACACCCATAGGAATAACATAAAGTTTATTCATTCACATACGCGCTTTCATATACGGATTGCTCATATGGTTAGACTTTAGGTTGAACCAAATGGCCCCTTGCATCCACAGCGTTACTGTCCACTTTGCATGTTAGCAGCACTTCCAACGACGTTTGCATTAACACCCACTATAGGGAGGAGAGCGACACGTTCGAGGCACTTCCAGTTCCCACCATACGCAACGTCAACCGATAGACGAGACCCGAAGGCAGACTGATTGGAAACCATCAGCCTTCATAGTGTCGAGCTTGTATCAGGTCACACGGCAACGTTGCATTCATTCACGTAAACCTTCGTACCTTTCAGGGCGGGTAACATCAGACACCACACGCGCATTGTTTCTAATGTGCTTCTTAAGTGGACTACAGAGATGGGAGGTTGAATAGACGAATTAACAATAATACAGGGCGGAAACTCAAAGTTATTACCTTTAGTTTTACTATTAGGCTGACTTAACAGGACTGCCCTTTAGGTATAGGCTTATTTTAATTAATAATAACCCCATTCATAAAGTAAACTATCAGTGCCAACAAAGGAGAAAATATTATGTCTATTTCAATTGTGTCATTTAAACAAGTGTATCGTAATTTAAATATCACTCGAAGTAAACTTATTGAGATCATGAAGCGATTCGATTTGATTAAAACAGAAGGTTTCGAGCGAGTATACCACGATAAGAAAACTGGCCGCGAGGCATTTAGTACTGAGAGATTCTCTGGTGAGTACATCGTTAATCATCATTCTGTATGTTATAAAAGTGAGTCAGGCGGTAAGGTTCCCCAGCAATTTCTTGATAGTCGAGTTATAGAACTTCTACGAAGATTAATGGTAGTCAACGGATAGTCGTAAATTGCTTGTCTGTCATGATAGTGCACCAGTCGGATGCGCGGTGTCTCGTGGTAACTGAAATATGGTTGAATTCCATTGGCAGTAATCATAGATTTTAACGATCAATATCAGTGCAATGATCGAAACAAACGATCAGGCGAAGAAACAATGTTAAGTTATCCTTGTGCTTTCTATTGTCATCAAAGGATTGCGGGATGTTGAAAGGTATTGGTTCGTTCGTTGGAATGTCGTTGCTCATGCTGGCAGTAGGCTGTATGGCTGGTTATATTTATGGGGGGACCACGTGGTCTACATACCATGCAGTCGGAAGGGCCGTTAAAGCATTTTGGTGGGCTTCAGGAGTTTTATTTATTTCAGGTATAGCTTACCGTGCTTTATTTAATAAATTATCCTCTGTATGCGGTATACTTCTCGCGTTGTCTTTATGTATCGCATTAGTGCTTACTGGTTATTACTACGCAATTGGTGGTGGTTGGTGGCGTGGGTATTGATATAGGTTAGCAGCAAGTAAGGGCTTTGGTGTCTCCCATAGGTATCATTTACCTTTTGCTTTTATTATCTAATTAATTTTCCTTTATAGGCTTCCAAAGTTTGAACTGAACCGAAGGAAGCCTTATAACTTAGCGAAGAATTATCATTCCAATAGTAATCTTTTTTATAATTTTACTAATGCTATTTGTAGATTTATTGGGGCACTTGTTGCGGGGTATAACTGAATACCAAAAGAGATTATAAGCATCGCAGAGTGAAACACGTTCTGACAGGACTTTATTACTCCTTTAGATTCTACAGTTTGTTATAGAAACAAGGAAGCGAGTCTGCACTTCATCAAAATATAACGAAAATTTTTCTGTGCTCATGTAAATGAATCAAATGGAATATTGACCCCCATTAGCTTCCCTGAGACCTGCAAAGGGAAGGATAATCAATGGCAAAAGTGAAGATAAAACTAGTTTAACTTAGAAGCTATTATGTTTGTGCTTATAGCAATATTGACTGCTCACTGAGTATCTTTTGAGTACACGCCATTGAGACTAGCCAGCAGTATCGTATTGAGTATCAGAATGTGATTGTTATAAGTCTAATGATACTGTATCGTTAGTGTCATTTAAATGATACTTAGGGCAGGGAGAGACATAATGAGCAAGACTTTCGGTTACATCCGAGTGAGCAGCAAGGACCAGAACGAAGCACGTCAGGTAGAAGCGCTCAAGGGCCTTTGCGATGACTTGATGATTGACAAGGTATCTGGCAAGAATGCTGACCGTCCAGAACTACAGGAGCTACTCAAGGTGGTTCGTCGTGGTGATGTGGTGGTGGTCAAGAGTGTGGACCGTTTAGCCCGTAACACAAAAGACCTTCTGACCATCCTTGAGACCCTTGTTGACGCTGGCGTTACGGTTCGATTCATTGATAACCAGATGATCTTTGATGATACGCCCACCAGCCGCTTTATGATTACCATGTTGGGGGCTGTAGGTGAGCTTGAGCGTTCATTCATCCGGCAGCGTCAGAGTGAAGGGGTGGCGATAGCTAAGGCTGAGGGAAAGTTTAAGGGCCGTCAGAAGGATGACCAGTTAAGGGCTGAGGTGGTGAAGCTATTGGGCCGTGGAGACTTGAGCGCTGACCAGATTGCTAAACTTGCTGGATGTGGGAGAGCTACAGTGTTCAGAATTAAGAAGGAGTTAAGTAATGAGGTTGCGAAGTAAATCTCACTATCTCCCTTGGTCAATCTGTTAAGTCGTCTATCAGTTGTTAACTCAACGTCAGAACTTATTGACCATAAGGGCCTATTAGCTGTAACTTCCCATGTAACCCGAGGGATTCTTCGGTGCTTTAGAATCAAATGGTTAACGATTGGAAATACTTTCAGTTCGATTCCCTTCGCCCGCTCCAGTCTCCTGATAAATCAATAAATTACGATTTATCAGTTAGTTACGTTGCCCCGCTAAAGCAGGTACAACTTAAACTACCCATTGTTCTACGCCCGCACCTGTCGCGTGATTGGTCTGTGGTACAAGGGAGCATATCATCACGCTGGCGGTGGTTCCAAGTTCTTACCGCGACAGCACAACAATGAACAAAAAGCCGCATACCTGGCATAACTCCCGAACAGATTGATCATACGCATTTAAGCCCGATGTGCGGCCTTATGGCTGCGTAAACAGGTGAATAGTGGTAATGCCCCGGTAGCTACAGATCCGGCTCTGCCAGCGCTTCGCTCACGCTCCTAACGGTACACGAGCACCCTGATAAGGTGTGATCCCTCTGACAATCTGATGAAGTCGCTACGCTCCGCTTGTTGCTTGTACCACTAACGGGGCTTTATGGCTCCTATTATTTAAAAGCTGCTGGTTGTGCATTTTCTATGGCTGGGATAGTTTGAGTAAACTAAACACGCTACAAAATACGAGGGAATAATAATGAAGCATGGCAGATACTACGCGCTAAATCTTGAAAGCGGGGCGGTGATTGATCTTGGCGTTCTGAACGAGAGCGAGCCTTATCCAACATTGCGCAAAAAAATCATTGCTAATTCTCCTTCGATTCCAAAGGAGGTTATTGAGTGTGATTACATTACTATCAGTGGTGAAAAAGCAAAAAAGGCCGAAAAAGAAGGAGTAGGGTTTAAAGTTGTCCAATTTGATGGGGCAGATATGGACTATAGTACTTTAATACAACTACCCGCCGTATTTGTGCTAATTAATAATGCAAGAAAATACCCTTAGTTTAAGAAGCGTAAGCGGTTTAATCTTCTTCATAACTAACCCGAAATAAATATAGGCCGCTATAAGATAGCGGCCTTAAGAGTAATTTATGTAACTAATATGTTACGCCTGCCCAATCTCATGGCAAAGGTTATTAAATACATTATAAGAGTTTGGTGCTTCATCCTTCATTTTTTCAAGCAAAGTATCCACACCAATTTGGATCATCAGGTTAATAACATCGTTCTTACTTTTACCACTGAGTTGGCAATAGGCACTAAGGCGAACATTATTAAAATTATTAAGACGAACAGTCACTTGGGTTGTATCACCCTTGTCTTCGGAAACAGGAAACTGGATGTCAGCTAAAGCGCGCCCTAAAGCAGCATTTGTATTTTCAGACATAGTATACCTCTCTTGATTTCGTTGAGTCTTCGAGAGTTATTTTGATTCTAAATGATTCCATTGTCAATTTTTTTATTCTTCCTGAGTTGGCTGTCTTTGTCAGTTGCAACGCTATACCTCCAGCCTGTGCCGCCAGCGGCAGCACACAAAGTATAACTTTCTTCATTTTTACAATCCCCCTCCCCCCTGGCGAGATAATAAGAGGCCCCTTGGCCTTGTATCTTTTGGGACGAAAATATCTACAGCACACCGTCAGATGGGTTTGACGGACAATCCCAGCCGTCAACCTTCTTTACGGATCTTCACCAAATATCGCAGCGCCGACACACCCAGCACCGTTCTTCGCCACATCACCCATAACTTCAAAAAAAAGAGAAACTTGCTGTTACAAGATTTTTTTCTGCTCGTTTTTTGCTCTATTTAACATATGATACGTAATACGTACTCGATTGTTTTAGTCAGGTATTGCTTTTCAGAACGTTGACGCGAAGCAGGGCAATCAGTAGCGATTTCACCAACAGAAAGGAGTCATTCAGGAGGATTTAAGGCTTCGTCTCCGCCCAGAAAACGTTCAAAATCAGGAACACTGACGCGTTGGCGAACCTTAAGCCCTTCACTTCTGGCTTGCCGAATGATGTTTTTGATTTTTTCGTTTTCTGTCCACACCGTTCGCTTTCTGTGGTGAATCGGCGTCATGCACCAGACTGAAATCAATTTTGAAATGCGTAAGCACTTTTATCAGCGGTATCAGTATGGCTTTTCCTCGGGCATGAATGATAGCTACCTGATCCATCAGCGCATGATTGCGTTCTATAATGGACGCCATAAACGCAGCATGTTCCGTATCGCCTTCAACCAGTACAGGGTGTGAGCCAAAAAAGACCTCAGAAAAGCTCGGATCGATATGCTGTAATGTCTGAAGCCGCTGTTTATCATCGCCTTCAAATTCAATTAGATCTGAGCGATAGGTTTTCGGCGTTACCGGAGACCGGTCATCATCTCTTTTCCGATCTAAGCGCACAATGGTGGTATGATCTTCAAACGGATTGATAAAATAAGGCGAATGAGTGGTCAGAATGACCTGCCAGTCCGGGGTTTTGATATAAATGACGCTGAGCCGCTCGGGCTGCCATAGGGAGTAAAGCATTTTCTGGTTCATCGATTAATAACAGATAGCTGGGAAAGGCAGGATCTTCCGGGCTGTCCGGGATTGGTGCGCCGCTGTCGTGGGCATCCAGTAACGTTTTGGCTTGTGCTAGATACTCTGCCAGCTGTTCCGGATCATCTTTTTTGGTGGGTTTCGCTACTTTCTTCGAGAGCTCGGTAATATCTTTTTCAAGGCGTTTGCGATAGTCGCCACGAACTTCTTTATCGCGATTAAGCTCATTATGGACCTGGAGCATTGCCCAGAATAATGCTCGGCGGGCTCCGGTTCCTTGTTGAACCAAATCGGTATCAGCCCTTCCATCTGAAATTCTCAAACTCGAACCATTTTTAATAAGTTCGTCAACTTTTGGAACAAGCGGTGCTGCACACACATTAAGACTAACGTCCAGTCGGGGAAAAATCCCCTTGAATCCCGTCGAGACCTTGCCTGCAATACCATTGAAATGTTCCTGATGCTGCTCGCTGAGGGGGTTCATACTGGAGAATACACTTTCAATCGCTTTTGCCAGATCGGATTCAGGATTGCTCCGAGCTTTTTCCAGTTCCGTGAACAGAGGGGGGAGGGCAAGTTTAAGTAACAGTTCTTCCGTTTTTGCCGCATCTTCGAGCGAGCCAATCCGGAGTGGTCTGGGAAGTCTGGAAGTAAATACCGGATCGGTACCGCCAGCTTTAGTATCCTCGGCCCAGCAGCCCTGTTGTCCATCGCATCCGGTGGGATCCCATGTAGTACGGACTTCTGAAAATCAGGTGCGTACCATTGCCAGCGGCTTTTTACAACAAGAAACTCGCCTCTCTCCTGTTTCCATTTTTCATTAACGTTACCCTGGGGAATATGGGCCTCGAGAAGTACTTCAGAGGGCTGATCTGGTTGAGTGTGTTGGTGTCGGTCATGTGTGGGATCAAATGGCACGCTTCCTTTGGCTAACTCATAGGCTCTGAGAACAGTAGACTTACCGGCATTGTTTTTTCCTATCAGACAAACAATATTATCAAGCGCAATATCGATACTTTCATTTCCTATACATCCAATGTTGCGAATGGTCATACGAAGCAGCTTCGAACGGTTTTCTACAGACATCATTTACTCCGGGATTATTAACATACAAAGGAGGTTTATGTTAATAACAAATTGAGAAGTACAAATTGATGCCACGCTAATTTATTGATAATTATCTATTTTGAAATGGTCGTACAACTTAAAGACCGTTTTTTCTGTTTGCGATCTGTCTTCCATAACCTCGCTTGCTGTTAACCGCTAATCGCGGTATCTTTTATCCGCACCTGCAAATTCAGGTGCCGGGATTGGAACCCTGAGAAATGTTACAGGCGACATACGACGCGGCCGCGTCTTTTTTATGTCGTGCGCTCAGTTATACCTCCATGGCGGGCTGGGCGGGGGCACCGTAAGGTGCGCCGGTTGCCTGTAACGCCGGTAGTTCCAACCTCGTTCAGTCCACCACCATGAGATTGGAACCTCTGGTGGTGGGTTTTAAACCCGTTACAGGAGGCTGCCACTATGGCTACGACCCCAATCTAAACACACCCGTTACTTTCTGTCCCCTTTAATGCCGCCTCGGACTTTACCGTATTGGCCGATCATTGCGACCGTTTCGCCGAAACCCTGCTTGAAAGCGACGATTCGACGCTGCGGCTGGCGCTTTGCGGAAGACTTGTCGCCTGCCTCTCGCTGCTGCGGCCCACGCTGAACGGCCCCATCCCGCCCCACCTAATCGAAAGCCTGACCGTTGATACCCTTCCCGCCAGTAACCCCTGCTTTGAACCCAGTTCCGAATTATTTTGTGACTACTCACTCACGCTGGCGCAACTTCTGACGGGGCGGGCGTTACTGCCGAAAATGGAACAGACGTTGACCGGATTACTGTGTAAGCTGGTCTGGTACTTTGCCGCCGAACTCAAGGCCACACCGCCGACGGCATAAAGCTTATTGACGAGGTGACAGTATGATGCAGCAAGACTGGCATCCCGCCGACATTATCGCCGGGTTGAAAAAACGGGGCACCTTGTTAGTGGCGCTGTCTCGTCAGACTAGGCTGGCATCCTCCACGCTTGCAAATACCCTTAACCGCCGTTGGCCTAAAGGTGAAGGGTTGATCGCTGAAGCGCTGGGAGTTGCGCCAGAGCAAATCTAGCCTTCCCGCTACCGTAAGCCTGAAAATTGCTAAATAGCTCTCCCGTTCTTCTGATGGCTCTGCTGTCAGAAGAACGGGAGAAGGCAAGCGAAGCGCGGCACTGCAGGTTCGCAAAAATCCTTTTTAACGCAAAAACAATTTTTCCTTTTCTGCGCCAGTGGCTCTGGCATAGTCTCCCTCCTGCTCCATGCTGTCGTTGACAGCGCCACGCTTCACAACCTGAAAGAAGCGCCTGTTATCAGGACGGTTGATCCGTTAAGAGCAGCTTAAGGCGTGGCATATTGAAGGCTATGTCCGTGAACGGCTGGCACAGGGTATCACGAAGCGCTCCCTACAAAACGAGATGGCAGCGGTACGTTGCATTCTGAAACAGACTGGCGCAGAGTGAGCGGCTGAATAGCCGCTCGCTGGGATTGTCCGGCGCATCCCGTAACGGTACAAAGCAGGCTATTACGCCGGAGCACTACCGTAATGTGCTGGAGACGGCCCGCGTAATAGATCCAGGGATGGCGGTAGCGCTGGAACTCTCAAGGTTGATGGGACTGCGTTCGCAGGAGGCCGTGCAGGGTGATGTTGGGTCACAACAGGGGTCACGACGCCATCCAGATCGTAAGCCGGATTATATTTTATCGTTCCCTGCTGTACGGCGTGGCGCATAATTTTGGTCAGATGCTGGCGCACCCGCCCGGCGACATCATGCACGCCCTTACCGTCGATAGTCTTAACAAGCTGTGCCAGATGGTGGTTTCAACTTCTGCAATGTCCATTGCGCCAATATCAGGGAAGACGTAGCGCTTCAGGTAGGTCAGGATCTTGTCCGCGTGGTCTTCTGACCGCAGCTTAATACAACTGGTGTGCCATGCGGTGGCGATGTACTGAAAGTTGCGCATACCGTCAACGGCGGCTTTTTCCACCTTGCGGGGCAGGGAAGGGCAGACACCGGAAACCAGCAACTTACGCGCGGCTTCGCGCTTCTCGTGGGCTTCCGCCAGCGTAATCTGTGGGTAGGGGCCGAAGGCCAGACGATTTTCCTTACCGCCGAAGCGGTAGCGGAAATACCACAGCTTAGAGCAACTGACGGATACCGTCAGGTACAGACCTTGTGCTATAGGATTTTGCGAGGGTTTTCGCGGCGCGGATTTTGCTGTCAGTCTCTTCGTTCATCGAACTGAATGAACTCTCAATCTGACCCCTAATTTTCCGGATACGTAGGGATAAATCAAAACACATCCAGAAAGATTTTTACGCTAACTTATTGAATTGCAAACATATAGGGATTTATAAGGAAGCATAAAAAAGGAAAGGTGGTGCCGGACTCGGAATCGAAAATTTCTTTTATCATATTGATATTAATCTAAATTATTTGGTTTGATTAAAAATGCACCCTCAATTATACCCGCAGTCCATTTTGATATCGAAAGGGAATCACACTCGGGATCAGGCTGAGAGCACAGAAGGAAAGTACCTGGCTATTATATCGTTAATTCTGTCAATCAGTTCCAGCCTTTTGAAAGTGATGTGTGCAGATCCCTTCTTAAAGTATTTAATTCTGAACATTTCATCTTCATAGCACTCTTTACCCTGAACAGACCGGATGTGCTCATCCAGATGAATAGTGATGTTTTCCCGGTTGTCGGGGATCGGTTTGCCGCTGAACAGATGCAGCATTCTTTCCAGGTCGGCAAGTCGGTCTGCCTGTTGCCCGGTGATAAGATGAAATCCCCACCGGTCCCACCTCACCAGGTTGTTGACGATAATTTTACTGCCAAATTTGCAGGGTGAATTAGTTTTGTAATTCTAGCTCAGTCCCCTGAAGACGTTGACCACTCCTCGCTCAAACACCTCATCCTTGTTCTGGTGCAGTTGTTCAAATGTGCTCAGAATGTTCGCTTCGCTAATTTCCGGAAAATTATCGTACTCCAGTGACCGGTACCATGTATCACGGGCCTGCGCATCCATTAATGACAGCATCCAGGAACGTTGCATCAGGTCACGCCAGATTTCGCGATCGAGATTGCGGGTGATGGCTTTCATTGCCGTTTCAGGTTTTTCCATCAGCCAGCAACCGCAGCGAAAATCCTGTTTCATCGCCCAGTCCAGTGCGGTTTTACCGCCAATACTTTCTGTCATTGCTGAGATTTCTACCAGTTGCCGGGTAAGTGTGTCGATTTGCAGCAACGTACTCTTTCGTACAGCCAGAATGTGGCGGATACTGGTTGAGCAGATAACGTCCGTATGCCCGTTGACCAGTTCCGGGCGGGAGATTGTGATATCTGACATCATCGTTTTTCCTTTTGGTTTATAAACGAAAACGCCAGCCGTATTCAGGCTGGCGTCAGTGGAATGAAGTCTGGTGAGTGAGATTCACCGGTTCTGGTGCAGAAGCTGCAGTTGGCGCAGGGTATGGATATCCTCCCTCGCCTGTTCAATACAGGACAACAGTGCTGCCGAATCCGTTTTATCCTCATTGTTGTCAAAGATAATTCCGGATTCGCAGTCGATATTGTCCTGCAGCCACGCAATCAGAATATCCAGTGCGGTTTCCGTGGTTAATGATTTCATGTTGTGAATTTCCGGATTACCAGTCGAAAGTGGGTAAACCCGGCAGACATCCGGCACTGGCATCCAGATGAATGAGACTGACGCCATAACGCCAGATGAGAGTGATAACCAGACGACGGAACGTTTTTGACAGGCCCAGGCGCTTAAGCCGCAGAACCGGGTATGACCACGCATCAGTACGTAACAGATAACCGGTACCTGTAAAATGAATCCATTCTGATTCACCAACGTCACTGGTCTGGTGTGACAGCGAGTACAGCCAGGCGTTGTCCTTTGCCGTGATATGCGCGGTACTGCAGCGTATGCCGGTCAGGGCAGCAAATGGTGGCGTGCAGTCTGTTGAGGCCCGGTCAGATTCATCAACAACACGAAGGGAGTGACCGTTATCGCAGACCACGTTAATCAGTTCAGCAAGCTCAATACCATCGACGTCAACGACAATGCGCCCCATGTTCAGTGCCTGTACGTTAACGCTGTCGGCTTCCAGCGTCAGGGCCAGTTTCATTGTTTCGCCTCCGGATGCTTCCCCTGGGTAATGTCATTTACCGTTCTGTAATTGTCGCGGGTCATCAGGCCTGTCGCCCGGCGAGCCCGGAGGATATCAATACTGTTTATTAACTGAGAGCGGGGACAAGTGCTGAATCCCGGCTGGTCGGTACGCACCAGAGCGTATTTTTCCACGAGAAAGTTCACCGCATCACACAGTGAAATACCCGCCTCAATATGCTGTTCAATCACACGTTCATCGGCGAACGGTGTGTCATTCAGCGTAAGGCTGTAATGCTGGTCCAGTAACCGGGTGAGCAGTGTCTGCCAGATGGTGACGGGAGACGGGCAGCACGATGCCTCCCGTACATGCGTGTCGGGTAATGTTTTCATACTGAAGATTTTCCTGATATGCAGATATAAAAATGGAAAAGTGGCGTGGTGAAAACACCAGACCGGAGCAGAAGGTTATTCTGGAGAGTTACTTTTTCGTTTCGGATGTTGGATAAACAGCCAGATAAACGTAACCACAACTGCCGAGGGTGTCGGCTTTGCAGGTCAGCCCTCTGGCATACAGCGTGACGGTATGCTGATGGCGGGGATTCAGTTCACCGCTGGTGAGCATTAATTCCAGTTGTTTCATCAGCAGCGGAAAGGCCTGGTCCAGGTGGTATGCATCTGCGTCCCTGAACCGGCCTCTGATACCGGCGCGGTCTGCAAGGTAATGCAACCGGTTACCCTCCTGCACCAGACGTGCCCCGAAACAGGGCGTCACGGTGCAGGGTAGCCCCCACCAGGGGCGGTCGTTGTTGTCGTCGGGATAATTTGTTTCATGGAGCGTGTCTGACACGATAAAATCCTCACAGAAAATCGGTTAAGAATGGTTTAACGATGACAGGTCAGCCGGCGCGCAGACCGGCTTCGGTGAAGGTGTATTCGTTGATGAGAAGGGCCTCATCCACAGTGGCATCTGAGGTCAGACTGTCGTACTCGTTTTCCAGTTGACTGTATAACCAGAAGGCCAGATCGCGCAGGGCTTCGCTGACAACGGCTTCCGCATCGGCTGTCATTGCCTGACCAGTCGGGCTGTTCCGGGTAACCGTGATATCCATGCTGTACGGATGGCAGTAGCGTCCCCGGTGACTGATTTCAGCCTGCAACTGCCAGAAGTTACGTTTCTGCACCGCCTGCAGGGCATCCGCGATACGATGAAGCTCACGGTCCTGCGGGGCATATTCCCTGATTTTCCGGGGGGCCGCTGGCTGCCAGTGCCAGCGTCCTTCAAAACAGGCTCTGTCCCCCTGGCTGCAGAATCCGCTGAACCAGATGCACGGCTCTTCCATAAACCTGCCGTTGCTGAGCCGGAAAACACGCTGGCGGGGGGCAATCCCGAAAATGTCACAGACCTCCCTGAAATCTTCATACACGTTTTCATACCAGTTGCTGTCAGCATGATGCTGACGGTACCAGTCGCGGGCTTTTTCCTGTGCCGGGCAGGAAAGTTCATTCAGCGTATACACAGTGGTGGTGATAATGCTGCTCATCAGAATCCCCTTTCTGATTCAGTTCAGGGTGACGCTCATCAGCCGGACATACGGGCCAAAACTGTCCTTACGACGTTCTGCAAATACGGCCAGCACACCGGGAATATCCTGCACTTCACGACCGGTATACGCTTCAGCACTGCCGTGCCAGCGGTACTTACCGGTACAGAACGGAAAAAGACGGGATGTCGGATGTTGTTGGTGAATACGCATGGCTTCACCACGGGTGATAATTTTCATGGTGGGATACCTCTGAAGACAGAAGATAAAAGTGAAAACAGGTGTGATGTGGTTGTGACGGGTTAAAGCAGACCATGTTCGGCAAAGGAGAAAACCTGGCTGCCACCGACTATCAGATGGTCCGGCACCCGGATATCCACCAGGCCCAGTGCCTGTACCAGACGTTCCGTGATAAGGCGGTCTGCCTTACTGGGGGTGACTTCACCGGACGGGTGATTGTGCGCCAGCACCACGGCAGCGGCATTGTGGTACAGGGCGCGTTTAATCACTTCCCGGGGATGGACTTCCGTGCGGTTGATGGTGCCGGTGAAGAGGGTTTCACCGGCAATCAGCTGATTCTGGTTATTCAGATACAGCACCCGGAATTCTTCACGCTCCAGTCCCGCCATGTTCAGAATCAGCCATTCCCGTGCCGCACGGGTGGAGGTGAAGGCCACGCCGGGTTCATGAAGATGGCGGTCCAGGGTTTTCAGGGCCCGCAGAATGAGACTGCGCTCGCCGGGCGTCATCTCTCCGGGCAGAAAGGAAAGCTGCTGCATTGTCCCTGCCTCCATTCAGTCGATGATGCGCATAATGGCGCTGCATTCCGGATGCTGTAGGGCGTAATCCCGCAGCCGATAATAGTGGACCGTCATGGCATAACACTCCGTACGACAGGCATGATGGATGTACGTCATCAGACAGGCGGCAATACCGGCGGCTTCCGGGCTCATTTCAGCGCGGTTACCGTTCATGGCATTGAACAGTACCCATGTTTCGTCATCATCGTCATCCGGTTCGGGCGCCATAAATGCCCCGCCGTTGTTCAGGGTGTACAGATTCCAGATACCACCGCAGTAGTCTTCGCACAGACGGTCCATCCAGCCGAAGACACGGGGCTCCAGGGTCACCCACTGTGGAATGAGGCCAAAATGCTGCGGCCAGAAGCTGATGCGCTGTTCATCAGGGACGAGGGTGGCAACCAGTTGAGGCGGGTTATTCTCTGATACAGCGGTTACGGAAACAGAAGGTGTGGTGGAATTATGCGAAACGGTTGTCATGAGATTATTCCTTATAAAAAGTAAATGAATGGAAGAAGTCGCGGGGCAAGGACGGACATGAGTCAGAACTGCGCTTTCAGGGAAAAGGCATCAGCGCATACTCTTCAGCAGTGTTTCTGCCATCACCCACAATGCGCGATTGAGCTTAATGTCCGTGTCGATGCTGTGAATGGCACGGGTGTGGATACGTTTTCCTCTGGCACTGCGACCGGAAATTCCGCCTTTCAGCATATTCTCCTGGATGGTCTGATATGCGCTCCACAGGTCCTTACCGTAATCCTCCCTGCGTCGTGGTGTCAGAATGTTAGCGGTGGTGACCGGCTGATGTTCATCACCATAACGGTAAGTCAGTGCCGCCTGTGCCAGCGCCTGGCGTGCCGGTGGCGGCAGAACCAGAGACTGCATGGCATCACGCTTTTCCTCAATCCGGTCAAAAACGCCCACTACCTCGTAAGCCCCTTCAATGACTCTGTCCACCACATTTCCCCGGTGGGGCACACGGACTTCCCCCAGAGACTGACCGCAGACGCAGCCGTTCTGGCAGACGAATCTGAAGTAACCCGGCAGCATCTGGTAGCTGGAGGTACCGTCATGGGAGTTGAGCAGAATAATTTCAGGGACATGTTGTCCGTTTATCTCCCCGTTACGGCGCAGGCGCAGCATGTGTTTTGTGTATCCCCGGCGGCCCGGGTCACGTACGCGGGTCTGGCAGGCGAAGAATGGCTGAAAGCCTTCCCGCTGCAGGCTTTCCAGCACGGTGATGGTGGGGATCCAGGTATAGTTCTCGCTTCTGGATGTGTGTTTCTCTTCCCCGAATACGCTGGGGACGACCTGCATCAGTTCTTCACGAGTTAAGGGGCGGTCACGGCGTATCTGGTTCGCATAACCAAAACGACTGGCTAATCGCATGATTTATTCCTTATGAATGAGTTAGCGGTATAAATGAAAAAGCCGCGTCTCCCGGAGAAGACGCGGCCTGATAGGGGAAATGAATGACGTTTATTGTCTGAGAAGCCCTTCACTGGCGAGCTGCGTATTTTTATGGAAGGAGATCACCCAATAACCCCATCGGGATCGGGTAATAACCGGCCAGACTGCGATCGATTCAGATGCCATTTGGCAGCAAAAGTGCCTTCGGCAATAAACGTGATGTACAACCCGGCATATCTGTTGCTCCCTGTAAGTAAAAGGCCCCGGTCATGATGACCGGGGCCTGAAGGGGAGTGACCTGATTATCAGAAAGTCACATTCAGCGTGGCCTGACCGTTATAACCTTCAGCGCTGCTGCCGCTGACACTGTGGGCATAACCGGCCTGAACGCCCAGGGTGATATTTTCCCGGACACGGGCTTCCAGTCCGGCCTGCAGGTCCAGTGTCGTGCCATTCCGGGACGGTGAGAACGTCATGTTACTGCCGGCTGCGGCTGTACCCATGCTCATGTTCCCCCGGGAGCTGAAGGTGCGGATAACAGAAGGCTGTACCCACCAGTTCACCGGCAGTTCACGCACACTGTGTTTTGCACTGTCGCGCAGGGTGTCACGGGATGAGGTGCCTTTACCAAAGTTCATATCGTTGTGGCTGCCCAGACGGAAGCCGGCACGCACATGTTGTGCACTGCCATGCCCGAACTTCACATAACCGGCGTTATCCTGGCCGTCATCCAGGGAAAGTCCCTGCCAGGTATACTGCAGTTGTGGCTCCAGCATCAGGTTGTCAGTGATACTGAAGGGCAGACCGGTTTCCAGTGAGCCCAGCCAGCCCCAGCCCCGGGCGCGGAAGTCGTTATTGTCCGATGACGCTTTCATGCTGTGGCGGGTTCCCTGTGCCACAATGTCAGTCCACAGGCCGGAGGACGTGTGTACCAGATTCAGGTATCCGCCCAGACTGCCGGCATCATCCCGGACCGTGCCGGCGCGGGAGCCGTCATCATCCTTAACATCAACGGAAGAATGGCCAGCAACACCATATACCCCCGCGGTCACAGACATACCGGCAACCTCTGTTCTCAGCAGGTCACCCTCCAGACGGACGAAGCCATAGCTGCCGTTGCTTTCCGGCGTGGCCCCACGGGCAATACCGCCGTTGTTATCGTGACCGAGATGACCGCCCTGAATGCTGAGACGGACGCTGTTATTTTCACCGTTTACACCGGTCTGATGGCTGCGGGAGCCTGCCAGAATCCGGTCATAGTCCATTGCCTGTGTCAGCATGGAGGCATACAGGGGGACTTCAGCACGATAAGCATTTTCACTGCGCAGGTACCAGTCTTCATCTCTGTCACGGTTCAGGGTGTAGTTAAAGGCGCCGGCCTGAAGCGGGCGACTCAGGGCAAACGAACCTTCTTCTGTGGTGGCACCATTCTGTGCATCCACAACCCGGATACCCTGTCCGGAGGTTGCCACCCCGAGGTTACTGTTTCCGACATTTGTAAACGCAAGCCAGGTTTTGCCGGTTGCCTGACCACCATTAATCACCAGCTGGTCAGAGGCATTGCTGCCATCAAGGCGAACACGCATATTGATGGTGCCACCCTGACCGGTGAGGTTACTGGTGGTCAGTTTATGGAACGTTACCGGGGAGTCGCCTTTTGCAACAGCACGGCTCAGCGCGGCATCCGGTGTCGTCTGATTATCAAAGTGAATCTCTCCTGCGTTAACAATATCGCCGGTACTGACCACATCACCATTCAGTACCATACTGGCGCCTTTACTGAGCTGTGTTCTGCCACTCAGACTTCCCCCGGCAGCCAGCGTCAGTGTTCCACGATGTCCGACAGTGGTGTTGCCAGCCTGTCCCCCGGCATTAACCGTAAAGCTGCCACCATTTTCCAGCAGCAGGCCGCTGGCCTGACCGGATATGCCATCAATACTGAACTTACCGCTGGCATTGGTCCCCTCAACAGTGGCACCACTGTCTGCAATCAGGGCACCACCGGATGTCATGGTGACATCTGTTGCTTTACCACCGGCAGACACTGCCAGGGTACCGCCGTCATCCACCAGTGTTTTCCAGGCTGAATGGCCCTCCAGTACATCCAGGCGACCACCGGACTCCAGTACAACACCGTCAGCATTACCGTTTTCCACCGTGAAATTGCCCAGACGGTTGCTGCCGGTGACGGTTGCCGCCGTACTGGTGACCAGTGCGCCTCCCTGCTTCAGGGTGACATTCGTGGCTGTACCACCGGCGTTCACCTGCAGTTTGCCTTTCTGGTTAACGGTGGTGAAATCCGCCAGACCACCTTCCTTGATAATCTGCCAGCCGTCACTGTTTACAACAGTGCCAGACGCCGTACCGCCGTTGTGCACATACTGATACCCCCCATTCAGCGTGGTATCCAGCGCATGTCCGTGTACAGTCTGGTCGCCGCCAGCATAAACCACAGTGGTATTTGCTGTTCCTTCAGCAGCCACAATCTGACGACCATTTTCATTGATAGTGGTACGTACGGCATCTCCGCGAACAAACTGCCCGGTATCACCATTTTCTGCATCCGGTCCCCCTTCCGCGCCGGTATTCACAACCGTGTCGGTTGCCACTGCGCCGGGTTTGACGACCTGCCAGCCCTTCTCATTAATGACGGTGCCCGTTGCAATCCCGCCTTCATGTACCCACTGCTCACCGCCGTTCAGAGTGGTGTTCAGTGCCTGCCCCTGAAGGCTCTGTCCGCCTCCGGCACTGATAACCGTGTCTGAAACGCTTCCTCCGGCATTCACTCTCTGAAGACCACCACCGGTGACAGTAGTGTTGTTGGCGGTACCGCCATTTTGTATCCATTGTCCGCCGGTATTGGCCTCGTTATCCGGCCCATACTCCAGCCCGGTACTGATGGTCATTTCGTTGGTCGTACCGAAGACAATCTGGTTGTCATGATTTGCCAGTGTTCCGCCGCTCACGGTTTCTCCCGCCTGTACAACTGTGTCAGCAGCCAGTGCCGGGACTGACGTGACAGCAGCAAAAGACAGAGCAACCGCCACACCGGTGCGTTTTCCCCGTGAGCGGGCCAGTTCGGAAGCCACCACCAGGGTGCCCGTAATGTGATTCCATACCAGCCTGTAGCTGGTGTTCAGATGTCGTTTCATCAGCTTTTCCTTACAGAGGGTGAATAAAAAAGCCGGTACCCACAAATGTGGATACCGGCAGGTACAAAACAGCATGGTCAGATAAAGTGGTTTTTCCCGGACATAAATGCTTCCCCTCTCTCATCCGCCAGAGAAGTATCAGTCCGTTGTGTGCAATTCCGTTCTGCATGATGAAGAGATTCAGCTGCCTTTTCGCAGACCATTAACCACTATAAACGATCGATAGTAACGATCGATACCTGTTTTATCGATCGTTTTATTCTATTGATGGCAGGGCGGTCACGCAAGAGAAACAGGAAGGGGATGAGGTGTTTGTGTCATGTTTTCAGTTTGTTAATGCAATATAATCAGGCATTTCCCCTGGCAGAGTGTTCAGAAGAAAATCCAGTTCCATACAGCGCGGGCAACAGAGACCACCGTGTCACGGACGGCTCGCAGAACCGTGCGTGCAACAGAGGCAATACAGACGCTCTCCGCCGTGTCAAATATCCGGTCCACCGCGCCGGTAAACTGTTCACGGGCCTGAGACCGGACAGATTCCGTGCGCAGCTCGTCCTGCAGGCGGGTCATCAGGGGACTGGCGGCATGGTCGGGAAGCGCTGTCATGAGCGCACTGACCAGCGTATCCAGTTCCCAGCCGGTGCGGGCCGATACGGCAACAACCGGATGTACGGGCCGGAACAGACGGAATACCGCCTCCGTTTTTTCGCGAATATTCTGTGCCTGTGCGGGAGAAGGCTGAATACCGGCCATATCCCATTCATGGCAGGGCTCCGTTTTGTCGGCCTGCGTCACCACAAACAGCACTTGCTGATGTCCCCGGTGCAGGATGTGTCGCCAGAAATACTCATCCACAGACAGGGCACGGTCATCGGCTTTAATCAGCCACAGTACCAGGTCAAGTTCAGGCAGAATGTCACGGTACAGGGCTTCATACTCTGCATCCCTGTCCCGGCTCTCGCCCACCCCGGGCAGGTCAGTGATAACCATGCTGTGACCATGGCCACTCAGACGGAAGCGCTGCACTTCCCGGGTGCCGGCGTGAACATCACTGACCGGGGTGACCTCCCCCTGAAACAGTGCATTACAGAGTGAGGATTTACCGGCCCCGCTTTTACCCATAATGCCAATCACGGGTTCGTGGTGAGTGAGTTTACGCAGATGTTCCAGGATGTGACGGGAAAGCGAGTAAGGCAGGGAAGAAAGTGGTTTTTCAATCGCCTCAATGGCATCAGACGGATTCATACATGTATTCCCGGTGAAAAAAGACAAAACCCCGCGCACCGGAAAGGAGGCGGGGGATTCACGGAGATAATATCTGTCTGAGATTATTTAGAATGTAACAGGTAATGAATTACTTCCTTCGCTTGTGTTCAATATATTTTTCTGTAATCAGCATTTCAAAAAACTCTCCTGTTCTCAGACCGTAAACAGTTCTGAGTTCATCAAGCATTTCTTTTGCATTGCTTCTTATATGTATATTAATAGCCTTTTTACCATCACTCCGATATTTGTCTTTTTGTTTTTTTTGATGCCAGGCATGATTTATGCGTGTTCTGAACAGTTCAATGGTATCAGGTGCCTCTTTCCATAAAGCAAAGGCGACGAGAGAGGCAAGATAATATTCTTTCGTTGAAGATGGTATGAACCACCGGGTCACTGGGTTATGTACCGGATGTGTTTCATCCTGTTTTTGTTTCAGTCTTGTCCAGAACCACTGACACATTTCATCATCGTCAGGAAGGAGCCACTTAAACTTTTGACAGGCGCTTTTCTTTTTAAGCCACGCCTGCCTGAGCTCCTCGAGATATATGCTTTTTGCATTTTTATTAATTAAAGAATGGCAGGAATCAAAATATGAAATGATTACTTTTATTCGTTCGTTATGGGATGATGGATTATCCGGAAGGTTACTTTTTTTGTAAGTATTTAACGTTTCATCGGTAACTGTTCGTCTTTTTCTGACTTCAATTCCGTTTTTTATCCCTGATGAATTATGGTTTATTTCCGGGAGATTTGTATGGTCTTCCTTCGACAGATAAATAGTAGTCCAGGTAAAGAAAGTCGCAAGTTCGTCAGTTTTCAACCAGAGAAAACTCTCTTCAGGCAGTATTGCCTGCCCTGCAATAATTTCAAGTTCATTAATTTCTTTGCTGAGAGCTTCTTCTGCAGTCGAACCAAAAACACCAAAAGAATTGTTTGAAGCTTTATAATACTTTTCTTTTAAAAATGCATTAACATTTCTGATACAGTTTTGTGGGTTGTCAGGCGCAAACTGAGGGAATTCATTGGGGTATTTGTGATTCAGATATTCGGCATAAAACCGACATTTACGGGGATCTTTGCATTTGATAAGCATCTGTTCGTTATTCATTATCTCACTCCATGTCGCCTCTCTTATAACAAAATCGTCTCAATTTTATTTTGTCACTAAGTGATTATCAAATGTTTTTGTTGTGATTTGTTTATGTTTTTAAATGTTTATGTCATGTTATCAGTGTTTTTATATAAAGATACATTGATGTTTTTATGATGGTGAAAAATCATATTTTCTTTTATATTCATTGGGTTATGCTTTTTTGTTCTGCATTTGGGGGATGGCGGAAAAGAATGGGCTGTGTTGATCACATGCGCCGTATGCGCTGTCCAGGTTACAGCGCACCTCAATATTCAGTGTTTTCCTGTTGACTGGTATTGTTAATCTTATGTTTTAGTTTTGTTTTATTGTGTGGTTGTGAATGTTGTGTTTGGTTTGATGGTTGAGAAAGAAAAAAGAAGACTATGATGCACTAATCAGGAAATATTTTCGACGCCGGTTGAGTTAAAAGAACAGATAGAGTGGACAGGTGTTTTGTTAATAGTTTACGGCTGACAGCATTCTTATTTTAATAACAGGTGTTATTATTTATGGATTTATACAGACGATACTCCCGCTAAATAGTCAGGTGATGATGGTCGTTGAGTGGTTTTATAAGCTACGTATAGCTCTGTAAGACTTATTAATTCAACGATCACTACCGTTTATTGATATACCTGTATTCGGGAAATGTCATAAAAAATGTCACGTTGTTTGCAGAATCTTTTGTTTTTTAGTTTCTGATACGCAATGACTAAGCAGGAGGACTCACTTTGTTTGTATGCTGACCGTGATCGCCAGTGGAGATGAACAATTGACTCTTACATTGAGAAATATACTCTTTTGTATTTTATCGTTTATCCGCATGAAGTAAATAATCTTCAGCAATGTTATTTATGTAAATGTTATTATCTTACCCTGAATGTTCATTTTATCAGTATGATATTTCATTGTTTATTGATGAAATTTACTGGTAAATGATCTTGTTAAGATTGCCAGAACGACAGTTTTCGCTGATTCTGTGCAATGGAAGAGATGTTATATCATCTGTTTAAGCAATAAGTTTAATACAAATTTCAGAAGATGTGTTGGTGAGTTGATGACTAATTTTCAGAGGGGGATGGAAAAGTGTATGGAGTCCCATAAAGAAAAAATCGTTATTGTCCAGTTGACGTACATTTCTGGGTGATGACTCCAGTCAGCGGAACATGTGTTTTCGATGAATGACCCAATAACTTTTTCGTGAATTTCCACGGAGCATGAAAAGCAAATCGTTTTCCGGTCCAGCCGTTTGATGTGGGAACGGGAGCAGATGGTGGTGCTCAATGCGCCGGGTAAATATCAATACGATTTGAGGAACCATTTGCTGGTTAATCTCTTTCCGATAGCATTGGATGCAGCAATCACTACATCCAACGTGAATAACCATGAATTGCACAGAAACAATATACCTGCGACCCTCTCCGGAAATTCCGGTATCACTGACTACGTACCGCCCGGGAGTGATTATGAATCAACAGGCGTATAACAGGTACTCGTCAATCATCAGTTCAAGCTCGCGCTTTTCCCGTTTGCGCGCCACAGCCCAGCTTTCAAGTTCTGCGTGTGATTTATGCTTTAACTCTTCAGTCCAGGGCTGCATGGAGTGGGCGCACATCAGATCATACCAGCACAGCCATATCAGGGTGTGGTAGAGATCGCGATCGTCAAAACGCCGGAGCAGACTGTTCAGCCTGTTTGCCAGTCGGCTTTCTCCCAGACGATGTAGTTCACTGAGTAAAACACCACCCAGGTTAAAATGTGTAAGTAGCATGATTTCATGAGTCTGAATGCTGGTCATTAATCCTTCCTGAATGGCAGGAATGAACGGTGGCGTTCCCGGGTTGACTACCTGATAGAGTCCCTGTGGTGCCACCGAGATGATGGTGCCTTTTTCCGGCAGAAAAAAGTGGGCCAGGGTCAGGCGATGATAACCATGAAGATGCGGAGAGCCCATTCCATGAGCGACAATAAACCGGGTTACACTTGCCATCCATTTCTGATGCTGGGTGAGCAGCAGATCACACCGGTTTTCAAGTTTTTGCATAATATTCTCTCCTTTAGCACGCAGCAAAATGCCTCCGGAGGCCGGATAGTGTATTCGCTGCGGTTGAACGGGTAATGGTCAGGAATTACGGACGGGATTGTGCAATACGCGCCTGCAACCAGGCTTCCACTTCACTTTTCAGCCATCGGGAGCTGCGGCCGAGTTTGATGGGGGCCGGAAAGGCACCATCCTTGATGAGCTTGTAAAACCACTTATCGGTTAAGCCGGTCAGTTGAGTGATAAACGCCATGTCGACCATCTGGTCATCCATCAGCGAAACTGGGGTATTCATGAAAATGTTCCTCCGGATGTTGTTAATCTCAACCGGCGTTGGTGATGAAAACGACGGACCACCTTCACCGGCATAACAACCGGGGAGAAACGTAAAAAATGAGTAGGGGGAATGTTCCTGCCGGGAGATAAACAGGGAGCATGATGCTGGGGTACCCGGTGGCTACCGCGAAACGATGCTTCTCGCGCGTACGCACGACAGAGAAGGGATGATTTTCGGGAGGATGAGGGGAATGCCGTCGTTCTGATAATTGCAGAGTTATTTACGAGGCGGTTACGGTGGAGCAGCCCGTGTCCGGTGGGCAGGAACAGGTATCACCGATGGGATAAGACTGTCTGATTGGTATTATAAATATATAAGAGAGATCAAACACATGAGTTCATATCTGTGAAATAAACACTGTGAGTGTGATCAGTGGGCATGAGAACGCAGTAGCAACAGATTACGTTGTACTCACAGGGCTATCCCTGATAGCTGGCGTATAACCTGCGTATATAAAACGTACCTGCAACACACGTGAACAGAGTGCATTAAGCATCCGTCTGAGCGGTAAACGTATCCGACCTGGTGAGTGACAGTCTGAGAGACCGGTTAAGTGGTGGTACGGGAGTAATGAGTTTGGGGTGGGTACCAGAATGCCAGTCAGGTGCGGTATGCTGGCAGTATCACGTTAATTGCAGCATAAAGTGATGAGAGGCTAATGGAAGTTAAAACCAAAGAAGACTGGCTGTATCAGTTCCGTCGTTGTTCATCCCGGGAGACACTGGAAAAAGTGATTTCCCACACGCGTTATAAACTTACCTCTGCGGAGCTGGAAGCCTTCAACTCTGCGGTCGATCACCGGCTGGCAGAACTGACGATGAACAAGCTTTACGATCGTGTTCCCGCTTCAGTCCGGAAATATGTCACCTGAACGTTCGGTAATCACAGCGGTATTTCGCCAGGTGTTATCTGCTCTGTGTGATTCTTTTTGGGTTTTCTCAGGTTGTTAAAAGCTGAATATGTTCCTGTTGTCGGGAACCAGGATAATACCGGGAACGTTAAGCGGTATAGCGACAACAAAGAATTCGAAATCAAAAGGGAATGGTGTACGGAGGTGTGGGTGGTCATGGGCTGATTTTCGGGCATTACCGACCTTTGCTGAGGTTTTCTCGTATTAGCCGGGGATCCGGTGCGTTGAATATTGACGGCATAAACCGACAGGCAGAGTCAGCACCAGCAGTGACGTCAGTAGACAGCGCCGACGATCGGTATTTCGGTAATAGCCTGAGGAAGCTGTTGACGCGCAGCTCGGGCAGCATTCCGTATTATGAGTAATTGCGTTACTACAATCCCTGCACACCGTTTTGCGTATCACCATCACGTCCTCCTCACAACCTTCCCCGTAACCGGCTTTTTGCATTAAAAAAACAACGCTGAAAATTCAACCGTCAGTCCGGAGACGACAGTCGGGTTATCACAGAGTGCCTGAGATATTGCCTGGTTGGAGATCACTTCAGGGAGTCTGCGCATTTTTTACGGCGTGGTTAATCCGTATGAACGAAACCATACGGAGATTTAACCATGACACACGAGTACAACCCCTTCTGGCAACAACGTATCCGTGAGACGGTGCTGCGCGCACTGGATGTTCATCCCCGTCTGACGGCATTGCGGGTTGACCTGCGTCTCCCGGATGTACCGGCAGCAACTGACGCAGCAGTGATATCCCGCTTCATCAATGCCCTGAAAGCCCGAATCGATGCTTACCAGAAGCGTAAGCGCCGTGAAGGTAAACGCGTACATCCCACGACACTGCATTACGTCTGGGCCCGGGAATTCGGGGTGCTCAGGGGTAAAAAACACTATCACCTGCTGCTGCTGGTCAACCGTGATACCTGGTGTGGTGCGGGCGATTACCGCGATCCGGGGTCACTGGCCGGGATGATTAAACAGGCGTGGTGCAGTGCCCTGGGGGTGGATGCCGGATGCTATGCCACACTGGCGAATTTTCCGTCCAGGCCGGTGGTGTGGCTGGAACGCGATGATGATGCTGGTTTACGAGATATGCTGAACCGTGCTGACTATCTCGCGAAAGAGTATACCAAAGTCAACGGTACCGGTGAGCGTAATTTTGGCTGTAGCCGGAATTGAGTACGACTGGCGCACCAGTATTCAGTAAAACCAAAACAATGGACTGTTGTCTGGCTGCAACGATGTACCTTTTCTCCCACTGGTTGTTTTTTACGCCAGAGCGCCATTGTGTGACAACCACAGTGCTGTAACAACAACCAGCCTGCTTTACCCAACCCCGGATCCAGATTTTAACTGAACCGCCATTCACACTCTGACCACGCAGCCCGTACCGGGACGGCTGACGCCTGCGTGTCGTCTGGCGGTTGAGGAGTATGATTATGTACGCAAAATCCTTTATTGCATTTGATGGCAACGGACGTCTGACCGGTGCCCGTACCGCACAGACTGCGCCATATGATCGTTATACCTGTCATCTTTGTGGCAGTTCGCTCAGATATCACCCGCAATACGACACTGAACGTCCCTGGTTTGAACACACTGACGAAGGGCTGACTGAGCACGGTCATGAGTGCCCTTATGTCAGACCGGAGCGCAGAGAAATACTGTTGATTAAACGCTTACAGCAATGGGTACCGGATGCTTTACCCGTGGTGCGTAAAGCCCACCGGCACTGCAGACAATGTCACCACGATTATTATGGGGAACGCTATTGTACACACTGTCATACAGGGCGTTTCAGTGAGGAAGTAGTGGCAGGATGAACGGTCTAAAAACGGGGCTGGGGATCACGCCGGGTGAGCACATTATCAGTGCGGCCTCAGCCCTTAGCAGAAATATCAGGCATTGTTTCTGTCTTTCCTGTCGGGTCGGTTGATTTTGCAGACAGATGCTCAGGGGGCGTGGTTTGAGCACGATTTACATGCCCTGACCGTGCAACAGAAGGTGGCCTGCGTGGTGCTGAATCCGGAAAAACCCCATCCTTACATTGAGGATATGGCGATGTTTTTATCGCCATTACCAACCGTGCTGGAGTGGCATTGTGTGATGTGCGAGAGGCTTTTTCATGGGAAGAAGTTCTGTGAGGCCTGTGGTACGGGGATTTATTGCAGAGCAACATGTACGAAGTATGTTTACAGGTACCAGCCAGATTTGCTCCGGGACCAGGAGTGAGGGAGATGCGACATAATTACCTGATCATGACAGCCATGCTTCTGCCGGATCCATACGTGGTCCGGCGTTTTTTTTCGCCGGGGGATTCACTGGCTGCGTCTGCTGATGATCCTCTTTATGCGCCATTCAGACAGGGGATACATCGAAAAACATCATCATCTGCGGGCAATATAGTTACACAGAATGATCATTGCTACCTGTTATGGCAACAATTGGTGATGACCAGGTGAAGTGATCTTACCCAGCAATAGTGGACACGCGGCTAAGTGAGTAAACTCTCAGTCAGAGGTGACTCACATGACAAAAACAGTATCAACCAGTAAAAAACCCCGTAAACAGCATTCGCCTGAATTTCGCAGTGAAGCCCTGAAGCTTGCTGAACGCATCGGTGTTACTGCCGCAGCCCGTGAACTCAGCCTGTATGAATCACAGCTCTACAACTGGCGCAGTAAACAGCAAAATCAGCAGACGTCTTCTGAACGTGAACTGGAGATGTCTACCGAGATTGCACGTCTCAAACGCCAGCTGGCAGAACGGGATGAAGAGCTGGCTATCCTCCAAAAGGCCGCGACATACTTCGCGAAGCGCCTGAAATGAAGTATGTCTTTATTGAAAAACATCAGGCTGAGTTCAGCATCAAAGCAATGTGCCGCGTGCTCCGGGTGGCCCGCAGCGGCTGGTATACGTGGTGTCAGCGGCGGACAAGGATAAGCACGCGTCAGCAGTTCCGCCAACACTGCGACAGCGTTGTCCTCGCGGCTTTTACCCGGTCAAAACAGCGTTACGGTGCCCCACGCCTGACGGATGAACTGCGTGCTCAGGGTTACCCCTTTAACGTAAAAACCGTGGCGGCAAGCCTGCGCCGTCAGGGACTGAGGGCAAAGGCCTCCCGGAAGTTCAGCCCGGTCAGCTACCGCGCACACGGCCTGCCTGTGTCAGAAAATCTGTTGGAGCAGGATTTTTACGCCAGTGGCCCGAACCAGAAGTGGGCAGGAGACATCACGTACTTACGTACAGATGAAGGCTGGCTGTATCTGGCAGTGGTCATTGACCTGTGGTCACGTGCCGTTATTGGCTGGTCAATGTCGCCACGCATGACGGCGCAACTGGCCTGCGATGCCCTGCAGATGGCGCTGTGGCGGCGTAAGAGGCCCCGGAACGTTATCGTTCACACGGACCGTGGAGGCCAGTACTGTTCAGCAGATTATCAGGCGCAACTGAAGCGGCATAATCTGCGTGGAAGTATGAGCGCAAAAGGTTGCTGCTACGATAATGCCTGCGTGGAAAGCTTCTTTCATTCGCTGAAAGTGGAATGTATCCATGGAGAACACTTTATCAGCCGGGAAATAATGCGGGCAACGGTGTTTAATTATATCGAATGTGATTACAATCGGTGGCGGCGGCACAGTTGGTGTGGCGGCCTCAGTCCGGAACAATTTGAAAACAAGAACCTCGCTTAGGCCTGTGTCCATATTACGTGGGTAGGATCAATGCATCGGTGCTTCCGTTGATTCTTATGGACTGATAAAGTTTTGTCAGCTGAATTTTTATACGGAATTCTTTTCAGTATGTGTACACGAATTGACTATCTGGCGGATAAATACTGCTTTACAGAACGGAACGAATCGCCCCGTCTTCGCCGGCAATGGCAGGATGTCCTGGATGAGTGCCGGCAGACAGAGGCAGGGCCTGAAGAACGGTTGCGTATTGCACTGCTGAATGTGGATTACGTCACCAGTTTTGAACTGCCTTTTCGCTTGTTGCTTACTCGTACACCACAACTGATTGCCGCGCTGCGTGAAGAATGGGACATCAGCCAGAAAAATGTGATGTTCAACGATAAACGCTTTGGCTGCGTGTACAGCCTGAAGGCCAGTCTTTCTGGTGTGCCGGATACATACCGGTATCATCTGTCTCACTGTATTCGTCGCGTGGTTGGGAATGAAAGCACATCATCGCCATATCTGCAGGTTGCCAGGGAAGTGAAAGCGCCCCGTGAACGGCTGAAGTATGCACTGGAGGCGGGTTTACTGGCGACTGCACTGGACGGCCTGTTCTGGTTTGGCAGTCAGCGTATTGCGGCTGATGTCCTGAGGCTGAGAAAGGCCGGAATGCCGGTGGTGACTACGACCGTGGAGGTGCATGATAACCTGACGGGAACAACCCGCAAAGTACCTGCATACCATCTCTGATACGACCATCAGGGGGAATATTGCTCTGGCAGCAGCAGTACGACATTCTTTATACTTTATCCCCGTGCCTGAAAACATGTGCTAAGGACACGGGAATGGCAAGGTCCGATTACGATATTATCAATCTGTCTCTGGAACATGAACTGAATGAGTGGCTGGCAGAGAGAGGTTATGCCGGACTGGCGGATAACCGGAATCGCCTGGAAGAAGTTGTTACCCGCAGATTGCAGGACAGGTTTTATATGAACGTTTCCTGGGATGCGCTGAACACGGCATTCAGTGAACACCCGGAGTGGGTTTCCGGGCTTGTCTCCGGGGATGAGAATTAAAAAGAGGATTATGCTGCCATCAGGCAGTGTGATTGCCGGCAGGAATTTCGTTTTATTCTGTTTCTTCCCGGGGTTCGGGTTTGAATTTTCCCAGAAAGTTGTACATTGGCCGCATGCACGGATGCGGATAGCCGTCCCGCATAAACACCACCCGGGGTTCCTCAACACTGGTCACGGTGACAAGCGCACCATGATTGTCTCTGTATCGCTGATTGACTTTCGGTAATGGAACATCTTCTACAGTGTGGTAACAGTGAATTAAATTTCATGTGGTATCACTGCGACGTTTCCTGATGTGCGCTGTTAATTTTCTGTTTTTACGAAACATTTTCCCCTTCTTCCTGTGTATTTTATTGCGCTCCTCCTTTCATGTCCTTCCCATATCCTGAAACTCACTTAAATGCTGTTTAGTCGTCACGCATTGCAATTTTCAATGACTGAAATCAAAAAATGATAGTTTTTTAGATAACCAACTGTATTAAAAGCATTCAGTGGAATAATTTTCTGCACTTTTCCATTAATTATGGTTATAAATTTTGCAATGTGCTGTTTTTGCGATATGTGGCAGAATAAAGAACTGTTCATTTGCGTTATATCGATCGATAAATCTGTCATATTGCTGCAGTTCAGATCATTATTCTATAATGATCAAAATTAAGTCAATTCTGAACGGATTTGTTACTCAGCATTCTGGTACCGGTTGGTGTGGGTAAATACCGGAAGGGCGGTAGCGTACCACTGCAAAACATGGTGGGAGGTATCGTCAGGAGGCTGGTGATTGTTGGTATGGCATGAATAAAAGGTTTTTCGTTTGACTGGAAAATTATGTTGCAGGAACGTGAGGGCAGAGGAACAAAGCTTATTCCGGCGCTGTCCGTCCTTGCTGTCACTGACACTGATGTCTGTTTTATTATCGCCTTTATCTCTTCAGGCAGCGGATATCCGGCGTAGTGGAGAGGATACATTTATCATTCAGCAGCAGCGTCAGGAAGCCCTTGAGCAACAACTGATGCCTTCAGCCCCTGATGTTCGCCTTTCTGCACCTGGCTCTTTTGCCCATAAGATTAATTTTCCTGTTGAAACGCCCTGTTTTCAGATTAAACAGACGGAACTGGAGGGGGCTGATGCGTTACCACACTGGTTGCCTTTACAAAAAATCGCCAACGGGGCGGTCGGGCATTGCCTGGGGGCGAAAGGAATTAATCTGCTGATGAGTACATTGCAGAACCGTCTGGTCGATCATGGTTATGTCACCACCCGGGTTCTGGCACCTTCGCAGGATTTAAAAAGCGGTATCCTCCGGCTGGTTATTATTCCCGGTGTTGTGCGACATGTGCGTCTGACACCGGACAGTGATGACTATATTCAGTTGTATTCCTCATTCCCGGCACACGAAGGCTCTCTGCTGGATTTACGGGACATTGAGCAGGGGCTGGAGAATATGCAACGACTGCCGGGTGTGCAGGCTGATATGGAAATTGTACCCGGTGAGCAGCCAGGGGAAAGTGACATTCTTATTACCCGCAAACAGGACAAATACTGGCGACTGGGGTTTTCGCTTGACGATTCAGGTACCCGCAGCACAGGGCGTTATCTCGGTGGTATAACATTTTCTCTGGATAATCCTTTTTCCCTGAGCGACCTGCTGTATGTTTCTGCCACCCATAATTTTCCACATTACGGGGGTAAGGGCAGTAAAAACTACACGGCCCATTACTCTGTGCCTTTCGGTTACTGGCAGTTTTCCGTCACCGCCAGTGATTACGATTACCATCAGACGGTAGCTGGTGCGGTTGAGGGTTACCAGTACAGTGGCGAGAGTCAGAATCTGGGCATGCAGCTGAGCCGGGTACTGCACCGTAACGGGACGCAGAAAACGGTGCTGACTTACGATGTTCAGGCCCGCAGGTCGCGTAACTACATTAATGATACGGAAATCCAGGTGCAGCGCCGGCAGACAGCGGCCTGGCGACTTGGGCTGCAGCACCGCCATTATATTTCGCAGGCCATACTGGATGCCGGCGTCAGCTGGCAACGGGGAACCCGCTGGTTTGGCGCACAGCCGGCACCGGAGGAAATCTTCGGTGAGGCAACGGCGCTCAGTAAGATCCTGCAGATGAATGCGTCCTTTAATCTGCCCTTTACACTGGCAGAGCAGCCCTTCAGTTATTCCTTCCGGTATCAGCGCCAGCTGAGCAATACCCCGCTGACCCCACAGGAACAGTTTGCCATCGGTAACCGCTGGACGGTACGTGGTTTTGACGGGGAGCGAACGCTGAATGCCAGTAACGGCTGGTATATCCGCAACGACCTGGCCTGGCGTACGCCACTGCCGGAGCAGGAGTTATATCTGGGAATGGATTACGGCGAGGTGGGGGGAGCCGGCAGTGAATACCTGGTGGGACGTCATCTGGCCGGTGGTGTTGTGGGGCTGAGGGGGCAACTGTTCAGTACGGATTATGACGTTTTCATCGGTCGTCCGTTTTCAAAACCGGCGGGTTTTATGACGAGTGATGTGACAGCCGGTTTTAATCTGTTCCGGGATTTCTGAGAAAGTTTCATGCGTAACGGGAAATATGACGTTCTGAGTCCCCTGTATTCCGGTGAGCCGGTCAATGAGGCGGAAGTCCTGGGGGCGGCCGTCTGGTTGTGGATGCACTCCCCCCTGCATCGTGATGCGCCACTGCATACCCTGCCGGACCTGCTGCTGCCGGTGATTAAGCACCGACAGTATGTGGTGGCAACAGAGCAGGGGCGACCGGTTTTCTTCATGAGCCAGGCCTGGCTCAGCCCGGAGGCAGAGGCGCGTTTTCTTACGCAGCCGGCAATTCTTATGCCTCAGTCGGACTGGAACAGTGGCGACCGGATGTGGGTCTGTGACTGGGTTGCCCCTTTTGGACATACCCCGGATATGAGTCGTCTTGTCCGGCAGGATATTTTTCCCCGTCTGTGCTGGCGTTCGCTGTACCACCGTGGGCAGCAGACCGGGTTGCGGGTGATGAATTTCCGGGGTGCACAGGTCAGTCGTGAAGAGGCGCGCCAGTGGCGTGTGCAGCACCCGCTTGCTGTGGATGTGCCGGAGAGATAAGTCAGGTTTATCAGAATGAACAGAAATTGTTACCGCATTATTTTTAACAAAGCCCGGGGAATGCTGATGGTGGTGGCAGATATTGCCCGTTCCGGTCGCGCCGGTACATCACTGTCCTCCCGCACAGGATATCCACACAGGCAACGTATCTGCCGTGTCACGCCGCTTGCATTCTCTTTGTGGCTGGCGTCGGGGATGGTGCATTCTGTCAGTGCTGCAGGCATTGTCGCAGACCATGGCGCACCGGGGCATCAGCAGCCCACGATTACGCAGACGGCCAGCGGCATTCCGCAGGTGAATATTCAGACGCCTTCTGCCGGCGGGGTTTCACATAATACATACAGCCAGTTCGACGTCGGTAACCAGGGCGTCATTCTGAATAATGCCCATAACAATGTGCAGACTCAACTGGGTGGCATGGTGGCCGGGAACCCGTGGCTGGCTAAGGGAGAGGCCAGAATCATTCTTAATGAAGTGAACAGTCGCAATCCCAGCCAGTTGAACGGTTTTGTTGAGGTTGCCGGGAAAAAGGCGCAGGTGGTGATTGCGAACCCGGCCGGCATCAGTTGCGACGGGTGCGGTTTTATTAATGCGAACCGGGCCACGCTGACCACGGGGCAGCCTCAGATGAAAAACGGCAGTCTGACCGGATTCAGTGTTGAACGTGGTGAGATTCAGATTACGGGCAAAGGGATGGATGCCTCGCGCACGGATTATACCGATATCATTGCCCGGTCTGTGAAGATTAATGCGGGTCTCTGGGCGCAGGACCTGAAAGTGACCACAGGACGTAACAATGTGGATATCGCGCACGGGCAGATTGAGAAAAAGACCGGAGATGTCTCTTCACAGCCTCAGATGGCACTGGATGTGGCCAGTCTTGGCGGAATGTATGCCGGAAAAATTCGCCTTGTCGGTACGGAAACGGGGGTGGGTGTTCGTAACGCCGGTCATATTGGTGCACAGGCAGGGGCGGTTACCCTGACGGCTGACGGACGAATTGAAAACAGTGGCAGTATCAGTGCGAAAGCGGATGTACATCTGGCGACAACCCGGGAGCTGCATAACAGTGGTTCTGTTTATGCGGGGCAGGATACGCAGATACAGAGTGATGGTGTATTCACCCATACAGGCTCTGTGGCATCACGTCGCAACACCCGGATTCAGACAGCGCGTCTGATCGGCGGTGAGCGGAGTCTGCTGGCCGCCGGGGTGAAAGATGACGGACGTCTGGCGGCAGCGGGCAACCTGACTGTCAGTACCACCGGCGAACTGGCGGCACACGGACAGGTTCTGTCCGGTGGGGACATGCAACTGAAGGGGCAGGGGCTGGATTTAAGCAACAGCCGGATACAGGGACAACATACTGAGCTGAATGCAACCAGTGGAAATCTGTCCACACAGAATGCGCAACTGAGTGCCGGTACGCTTTCCGCCCGGACTGCCGGGCAGTTCAGCAATAATGGCGGTACGATAAATGCCGACACACTGCAGATATCGGCACAAAGCCTGTCAAACCACAGGGGTAAACTGATTCAGACGGGAACAGGGGATTTTTCACTGAACCTGCCGGGAGGTGTGGATAACCGGGAAGGGCTGCTTGCGGCAAATGGCGCGGTGCGCCTGGATGCACTGAGCCTTGATAATCGCAAGGGGAAAGTGCAGGCGGCGCAGTCAGGTAGTCTGCAGGTGAGGACAACCGGCGCCGTGGATAACCAGCAGGGAAGTCTGATTGCCAGCCGTGACATCCTGATTAATACACAGGCGCTGAATAACGACAACGGACTGATTTCAGCTGCTGCCGGAACGGGCAGGATAAAAGCACAGCAGGCTGTCAGCAATACTGAGGGGCGAATGGAGTCCGCCGGCAGGCTGGATATTTCGGCAGGGAATCTGAATAACCACCAGGGTACGGTAGTGGCTGACGGGCTGTCTGTGACGCTGGATGGTGCGCTGGATAATACGTCCGGCAGACTGCTTTCACAGAAAACGCTGTCTGTGTCAGGCAGCGAACTGGTCTCTGATGATGGTCTGATTCAGTCCGGCAGTGACATGACGCTGGATGTACAGGACGGGGTACTCAGTAACCGTAACACGAAAACACGGGGTGGTATCAGCAGCGCCGGTACCCTGACAGTGCGGGCCGGTATGCTGAATAATCAGCAGGGTTTTATGGCGGGTCAGAAGGATATGACCCTGAACACCGGAACGCTCGATAACCGTCAGGGCGTGCTGGGGAGTCAGGCGTCATTGCAGATATCGTCAGGTACGCTGATGAACCAGAAAGGCGCACTGAAGGCCGGGACGGATATGTTGCTGAGTGGTGGTGATGTCAGTAATCAGGAAGGGACGCTTGCCGCCGGCAGAGACCTGAATGCGCACCTGAATGTGCTGGAAAATCAGCAGGGGACGGTGGTCAGCAACGGTAACAGCAGGCTGGATGTTACCCGCTCTGATAATCAGGGTGGCAGACTGGTGGCACAGCAGTCACTGACCCTCTCCTCGAAAGATATCATCAACGATGCCGGCGGCCTGATACAGAGTGGTGCCACACTGAATCTCCGTGCTGACACACTGAGTAACCGTAACAGTGGTGACCGGGGCGGGGTTATCAGTCAGGGGCCGATGACGCTGAATGCCGGCACACTGGACAGCACTGCCGGTGTGCTTTTGTCGGGAGATGCTCTGTCCCTGACTGCAGGCGTGGTTAACAATACATCCGGTCAGGTGGTGGCGAACGGTCAGATTGTGGCGAACGGTCTGCCCGGCCGGAACAGTCTGGCGCTGAACAATCAGTCCGGTCTTATTCAGGGGAAAGGTATCAGCATTAATACCGCAGGCCAGACGCTGGATAACAGAGGCGGTACGCTGAACAGCCTGCAGGAACTGACTGTCAGTACCGGAGCAATGGATAACCGGGGCGGGACCGTGGGGGCGAAAACGACAGCTGACCTGAGCACCACCTCGCTGGATAACCGTGAGGGGGGCCGGCTGGTCAGTGAAGGTGAACTCCGTCTGCATACGGGAGGTCTGCAGAACAGCCACGGACAAATACAGTCTGTGGGCGACATGTTGCTCAACAGTGTACGGGGCGTTGTGGACAACGTCTCTGGTCTGATTCGCAGTGGTTCCGCCATTACGCTGAACGCCCTGCAGTTTATCAATCGCCACACGCAGAATACCGGCCAGGGGCTGGAAGCGCAGACAATACACATCACGACGCAGGACCTTGATAACCAGGAGGGCAGTATTCTGGCAGACAGGGCGCTTACGGTTATGGCAGACAGGACGCTCAGTAATAATGACGGCGTCCTCTCTTCCGGCGCGACATTGTCTGTCAGTGGCCGTCAGCTGGCGTTTTCGAACCGTGACGGCGTGGTTAAGGCCGGGCAGTCAGTATCTGTGGATGCCGGTCAGCTCGGTGGTGACGGGAAACTGCTTTCGCTGGGCGATATGACGCTGAAAAGTAACACAACGTTCAGCAACAGTGGTCAGACTATTGCGAACGGAAACCTTACGCTTTCCGTTAATGGCGATGTCTCTAATACCGGCAGCCTGCTGGCAGGCAGCCGGCTTGACCTCAACAGCATCCGCCTTGAAAACACAGAGAAAGGTGAAATCAGTGCCGGGCAGACCTGGCTTAACGTGACGGACACACTGCTGAACCGTGGGCTGATTGACGGGAAGTATACGCGTCTTCAGGCGAACACCCTGACGAATTCCGGTACCGGGCGAATCTACGGCGATGCTGTTGGTGTCAGCGCTGCCACATTTTATAATCTGGAAGAAAATGGCGTGGCGGCGACGCTGGCCGGGCGTGAGCGTGTGGACTTGGGGGTACAGACCCTGAATAACCGGACGCACAGCCTGATTTACAGTGCAGGTGATATGCATACTGGTGGCATGCTGGATGCGAATGGCGCCGCCACGGGGAAAGCCGGTGTACTGAATAATCACAGTGCCACGATTGAAGCCGCCGGATATCTGGTACTGAGTGCCGGACAAATCAATAACGTCAATGACCATTTCACCACGGAGCGCGTGGTGGTTTCCACGGAAAAGGTGACTGAGTATCAGCTCAGCGGCTCAGATAAACGCTGGAGCGCCGGTGAACCGGGCGTTTATGTGGATAACGATTCCAGTAACTCACTGAAAAAACTGCATACACCGGAAGGCGCCAGAGATAAATTCACGCAGTACGATTACACCCGTACCGTGGAAGAAACCCGGGTAAAAGAATCCGACCCGGGAAAAATTCTGTCCGGTGCCGGCATGACGATTGTGGCAGACAAACTGCTTAATGATAAGAGTCAGGTTGTGGCAGGTGGCCTGCTGGATATGCAGGCCGGTGATGTGGAAAACGTCAGTGTCAGCGGAGAGCGCCATGTTACGGACTCAGGGACATCCACGTATTATTACCGTATCAGGAAAAAAGGAAAGGATAAGCAGGGGGAGAAAACCTCTCAGTACACACCGCCCACTGTCATTCAGACCATCACGCTGAAGCCGGGAGAGCTCACCAGCCACGGACAGGTTCAGGGCAGCCATGTCACGCTTTCTCCCCTGAAGCCACAGGGAACGGATGTACAGACAGGACTGACCGGAAATGTGGATGCGACAGTAGCCGGTACTGACCGGATACCGCTTCGCCCGGTGGTGTCTGCCGGTGAACCGGTCATTCTGTTGCCGGGGCAGCAGTTTGAAGTCAGTACACCTCAGGGCAGTATCCATGTTGCCGGGCCGGATACCCGTCTGCCGGACAGCAGCCTGTTTAAAACAAATCCGGCAGTGAATGTGCCATATCTGGTTGAAACGGACCCGCGTTTTACGAACCAGAAGACGTGGCTGGGCAGTGATTACATGCAGAAGGCGTTTTCTCAGAACGGGGATAACATGCTCAAACGCCTGGGGGATGGTTTTTACGAACAGCGTCTGATTCGTGAGCAGGTTGTCGCTCTGACCGGGCAACGGTACCTGGACGGATACAGTAATGATGAAGAGCAGTTTAAGGCATTAATGGATGCGGGTATTGCATTTGGTAAGCAATACAACCTGACACCAGGTGTGGCGCTGACTGCTGAGCAGATGGCGTTACTGACCGGTGATATTGTCTGGCTGGTTAACACCACGGTGACACTGCCGGATGGCAGCACGCAGACGGTTCAGGTACCTCAGGTGTATGCCCGTGTAAAACCCGGTGATGTGAACAGTGCCGGTGCGCTGATTGCCGGCAGGGACATGGTGATGAAGCTGGATGGTGACCTGTTTAACAGCGGTAAACTGGCCGGGAAGCAGACCGTGCAGCTCAGTGCAGAAAACATTCACAACCAGGCCGGCACCATTCAGGGAGCAAATGTCAGCCTGACGGCCCGGACGGATATTAACAGTACCGGCGGGCTGCTGCAGGCCATGGACAGCCTGCTGGCGATGGCCGGACGGGATATCAGTCTGACCACCACCACCCGTACGGCACAGCGCGACGCCGGGCAGAACCATTTTGAACGTACCAGCATCGACAGTGTGGCCGGCGTGTATGTGCAGAACGACCAGGGAAGACTGGTGCTGCAGGCCGGACGGGATATGAATCTGACGGCTGCAACGGTGGTGAATCAGGGTAAGGACAGCCTGACGCAACTCAGTGCCGGCAGGGATATGACGCTTTCCACAGTGACCACATCCGCGCAGGACAATATTACCTGGGACAAAAATAATCGTCTGTCGCAGGACGTCACACAGAGTACGGGCAGCACGCTTGCCGGTAACGGTGATGTCACGCTGACCGCCGGACGGGATATGACGTCACAGGCGGCATCGCTGTCAGCTCAGAAAGGCCTGGCCCTGATGGCGGGTCATGACGTGACGCTGACCGGTGCACAGAATACCCGCTCGCTGGATGAATACCATAAAGTGACCGGCAGCAGCGGGATGTTATCGAAAACCACTACAACCACGCATGATGTCACTGACCGCCGGACCATGACGGGCAGTGAACTGAACGGGGATACGGTCAGTATCGGCGCCGGACATAATCTGAACGTCACGGGCAGCAGTGTGGCCGGGGATAACCGTGTCTCCCTGGCTGCCGGAAATAACCTGAGTATCGGAACGCTGACAGAAAGCAACCGTGAAACACACCTGAAACAGGAGAAAAAATCCGGGCTGATGAGCTCCGGAGGTGTGGGATTCAGCATGGGCAGCCAGAGCCTGAAAGTCACGGACACCGCAACAGATACCACACAGAAAGGCAGCACAGTGGGGAGTGTTTACGGTGATGTTTCCCTTCAGGCAGGTAACCGGTTGACCGTCAACGGCTCTGACCTGATTGCCGGCAGGGACATGGCACTCAGTGGGAAGGAGGTCAGCATTACCGCCGCCACTGACCAGCATGTGCAGACACATACGGTGGAGCAGAAAACCTCCGGTCTGACGCTTGCCCTGTCCGGCACAGCGGGCAGCGCCCTGAATACGACGGTGGATACCGTACAGGCGGCGAAATCTGCCGGAAACAGCCGGCTTGAAGCCCTGCAGGGGGTGAAGGCCGCGCTCTCGGGGGCTCAGGCCGTGCAGGCCGGACGACTGGCAGACGCGCAGGGCGCCGATGCCGGAAATAATAACACGGTGGGCATCAGCCTCTCTTACGGCAGCCAGTCTTCGAAATCAGAACAGCAGTCAGAGCAGACGGTGGCGAAGGGCAGTACACTGACCGCAGGTAATAACCTCAGTATTCAGGCCACCGGCTCCGGCGTGAAGGGCGTGGATGGTGACCTGACGATACAGGGCAGTCAGATAAAGGCCGGGAACAACCTTCTGCTGCAGGCAAACCGTGACGTGAATCTGGTATCAGCAGAAAACACGTCAAAGCTGGAAGGAAAGAACACATCCAGTGGTGGCAGCGTGGGTGTCGGTGTTGGTGTGGGCTCCGGAGGCTGGGGTATCAGTGTTTCAGCCAGCGCAAACCAGGGTAAGGGCAGTGAAAAAGGCAACGGTACCATCCATACAGAAACCTCGGTGGATGCGGGAAAACAACTGACCATTATCAGCGGGCGGGACACCACACTTACCGGCGCGCAGGCTGGCGGTGAAACGGTGAAAGTGGATGCCGGTCGTCATCTGACACTGACCAGTGAGCAGGACAGTGACCGTTATGACAGTAAACAGCAGAATGCCAGCGCCGGAGGCAGCTTCACTTTCGGGTCCATGAGCGGTTCGGCGAGTGTGAACCTCAGCCGGGATAAAATGCACAGCAACTATGACAGCGTGCAGGAGCAGACAGGGATTTTTGCCGGCAGGGGCGGGTTTGATGTCACCACCGGACAGCATACGCAGCTGAACGGTGCGGTGATTGCGTCCACGGCAACGGCAGATAAAAACAGGCTGGATACCGGCACACTGGGCTTCAGTGACATTGAAAACCGGGCTGACTTTAAAACGGAACATCAGAGTACAGGGCTCAGTACCGGTGGCAGTGTTGCCGGAAATTTCCTGGGGAACATGGCAAACAATCTGCTGGTAGGTGCAAATCATGAAGGCCATGCGGACAGTACCACGCAGTCGGCAGTGTCTGCCGGAAATATCACCATCCGGGATACGCAGAGCCAGAAACAGGATGTGGCAGACCTGAACCGTGACGCAGCACATGCAAATCAGACGCTGTCCCCCATCTTTGACAGGGAAAAAGAGCAGCAGCGACTGCAGCAGGCGCAACTCATTGGTGAGATTGGTAATCAGGTGGCAGATATTGCCAGAACGGAAGGACAGATAGCCGGTGAGAAAGCGAAGCGGGACCCGGCAGCCCTGAATCAGGCCCGCGCAGAGCTGGAGGCAAAAGGAAAACCGTTCACGGAACAGGATGTGGCGCAGCGGGCCTACAATAACGGTATGGCGGCCTCAGGTTTTGGAACGGGAGGCAAATATCAGCAGGCGATACAGGCCGCAACGGCAGCAGTACAGGGACTGGCTGGCGGTAATCTGAGTGCAGCCCTGGCAGGTGGTGCAGCACCGTATATTGCTGAAATTATCAAACAGACTACCCTGGACGGTGCGGGACGTGTGGCCGCCCATGCCGTGGTGAATGCCGCACTGGCGGTGGCACAGGGTAATAACGCTCTTGCCGGTGCCGCAGGGGCTGCCACCGGCGAGGTGGTGGGAATGATAGCCACACAGATGTACGGTAAGCCGGTGAGTGAACTGAGCGAGACAGAGAAGCAGACTGTTTCGACACTGGCAACGGTTGCTGCCGGTCTGGCCGGTGGTCTGGTGGGAGACTCGGGGGCTTCAGCCGTAGCCGGCGCACAGTCAGGTAAGACGACGGTTGAGAATAATGCGTTGTCTGAGCTTGTGCCGCCTCGCGTACAGCAGGATACTTCTCTGGCAATAGATCTTGGACAGAAAGGACAAGGTTACGGAGAAATTAACAATGCGATAGATGCTTCTCATCTTGGACCTTCATGGGGGACAGAGTATAAAGTCAAGACTAATGGAAAGATTGAGGTTTCGGGTGGAATAGGTCCTGCCCTTAAAGGTGAGATGAAAGTTAACAATGATTATTTCTCTGTTTCTACAGGATATACAAAGGAGTTTGGTGCTAAAGCTGGTGCTTCAATTGGTATTGATTTTGGCCCATATGATTTCGGTGTATTTGGTGACTTACATCGTGATTATTCAACTAGTATTGGTTATGGTCCAGGTTCAGTAGGTCTGTCCGTTGGGCAAGATGGACTTGGTTTTTCCTTCTCTGTTGGGCCAAGTATTGGTTTTACAGGTTCTTCTACTGTTCCTCATTCTGAAAAAATAGAGATGAACGGCGATACTACAAAGGAAATATACCACTATGATTTCAAATGATGTGATTCTTAATGTATCATCATTGATGATGTTATTTTTTTTGTTTGCATGGGGAGGGTGTTTTTTTATTTTTGTATACAGAGTGCTTGGAGGACCTAAAGTAGGTAGAGACTCCTTGCTTTATTTTGATTTTATTTTTTTTAAGAATAATGCTCTTGCAAATATTTCTCTCTCTTTTCTTGTGTTAGGTTACATATCTGCAGCATTTGTGGAATATCGAAGAGGTGGGGACTCTTTAATGCTACTTGCTAATTTGATGGGTGGAGGAGCTTTTCTTTTTTTTGGTATATATGGGAAATGTTTCTGTCATGATGCTTTCGAAGATAAAAAACCATTCTTTTTTATTAACATCTTCCTCAAGAAAGTTGATTTTCAATTTGGTTCAGTATTTCTTTGGCTTTCGAGATTGTTATATATAGCATGGTTAATTTTATTAATTTTTAGGTAGTTGAGAACAATATACTGAATATGATAGCTACTGAAACAGCCGCTAATACGGCGGCAGCAATAGCTAGTTTTACAGGTTGAAGAAGTGAAAGTTAATATCCAACCATCTTATGCAGGTAATAGCGTAAGGCCGGATAAATTTTATGTTGAGTACTCTATAAATGGCGGAAGGCCGGTATCTGAAACGTTTAAAAATGTACCCGGAGGTAAGTAGTGAGGACTGATCAAGAGATTTATAATGATATAGGTTCAGTATTGCTATCCATTGCGCCTGAAAATGCATCCAAAGTGATCATGAGAGCAGAACTGTCTCCTGAAAATGATCATTGTAAATGTGAATTTGACTATATAAATGCAGATACTGGCAATACTGATTGGTTTTCGGCAGGGGCACAAGCAAACGGTGATTTATTTGATTTTCTTGTGGAATTAAGAAATTATTTTCTAGATAACTTTAAATCTAAGGAAAAGCCATTCTGGCATGGCTGTGAAGTGACAGTAGATGTAGAGGCTTTAAAGATTAATATTGAATTTAAATACGAAAATTGATTGCTAAGCATTCAGTTGTAGCAGTGTGAGTGTTGGTTTGGGACCTTCAGCTAGCGCAAACTAGGGTACCGGGCATGATAATAGCTGGGAGTTGTGAAGGCTCACGGGAACAGTGTGCTGTACGTGACCCGAGTCGCGATGGTACCCGGGGACCGGGGCATGTGCTGAATGGCGACAATACAGACGAAAACAAACAGCCGAATCTGGGCAAAGACGTAGCGAGTGCTACGGATAAGGATAAAGCTGAGCTTGGTGGTGCAGGTGCTGGAACACCGGGGGGATGGGGACCGGATAATGAAGAAAAAGCCCGTCATCAGGAGGTTCAGCAACAACGATTTGATGAACTGCGTAAAATATATGATAAAAGTCACCCGGTTGGAGAGTTAACGGTGGATGGGCAGACTATCAGGCAGAGTTCGGTAAGTAACCGTTATGGTACGACGAAAGTGTTTGAAAGTCAGAATCTGACGGATAAGCAGATCCATAATTACGCACAACAGCTGGCAGGCGATACACCGCTGAAAGAGGTTCGGCCGGGGATCTATACTGCAAAGCTGGATAACGGAACATCGATCACGTTGCGGAATTTATCGTCGTCCTAAGAACAAACAGGCGCCAGATGGACTATTGATATTAGAGGGAATCAGCAATTGGCTGAAATTGCACATAAATACGGACGTCAGGTTGAAATTAAATTTAGGTGATCATTATGTTGACTGAAAATGAGTATCGTGAAACAGCTGACGCATCGGAGATGCAAGCGTTAAGTGGTTTATGGGCTTACAGTATTCCAGATCATGTTGATAGCGCAGTATTCAGTTTTGATGAAAGGAAAAAACTCTTTTTCTGGATATTTGAGCGCCTTCTGAAAGAAGGGCGTATCAAACTGGCCAAGCACGGCAAGTTTCTGGAAGGAAGTGTTGACGAACAGGTTGAGCGTTTCCGACAGGCATTTCCGAAAACAGAAGAAGAGATGGAAGACGGTATCTGGTTTTTTGATGAGAGTTGTCCGGGGGGAGCTGTTTGGGTGCTTGAAGATGGCTCTCTCGAATGGACCTGATAAACCCTTCACAGCGCAGGATGTGGTCCAGCGGGCCTACAATAACGGTATGGCAGCCTCCGGTTTTGGAACGGGAGGCAAATATCAGCAGGCGATACAGGCCGCAACGGCAGCAGTACAGGGACTGGCTGGCGGTAATCTGAGTGCAGCCCTGGCAGGTGGTGCTGCGCCGTATATTGCTGAAATAATCAAAAATCCCCCGGACTGTGCGGGAAGTGTGGTAGCTCATGCAGTGGTGAATGCCACGTTGGCGGTGGTACAGGGAAATAACGCCCGTGCCAGTGCCGCAGGTGCTGCCACTGGAGACGTGGTGGGGATGATAGCCACAGAGATGTGCGAAATATCCCCTGGCACTGTCACATGTAAAAGATAAATAACGAAGCTACATCCTTCTCTTTATGAACGGCTTTATATTAGTTTTGCTGACAAGATTGAGCTAAATCCGGCCAATGAAGAAGAGCAGGTTATTCTTTAAATGTTTGATAACATGTAACACATTTTGAATATTCGGTCAGTAAGCCTTAAAAATTTACCTGGTTATGGGCTAACTGATATAACAAAGTAAATATTCGATGGGGAATGCCGGGTGCAATGAACAATGCATTAACGTATCGAAATAATGATGCAGGAGCAAACTCAGCCTGGTGAGTATACATTATGCCATTGATGCAGAGTTTAAAGGAACAGGCTGGTTCGTTATGGAACAACATTTGTGCCTGAGGAAAGGGAGTGTAGTATCTGAGGCAACAGAAGTTTGTGGGGAGTTCGGTTTATTACCATGCTTGGTTTTTTGTCAGTGTATTCAAGTCGTCAGGTGATCTATTTATAGTTTTTTGATGATAATTTCAAATAATGTTTTGTGATGTGTGGTCCTTTTTGATATTCAGAAATCATTTATTAATGAAGGAGGGTTAAATGAAAAAACTCGTTGTAATTTCAGTAATGATATTATCTGTTATGAGTGGTTCAACACTGGCTGATAATCATACGCTATCGGCTGGTTATGCTCAGAGTAAGGTACAGGACTTTAAGAATATTAAAGGAGTGAATCTGCAATATCGATATGAGTGGGATTCTCCGGTCAGTGTTGTCGGGAGTTTTTCGTATATGAAAGGTGACTGGTCGGACAGTCATCGCGATGAAGCTGACGATTTTTACAGACAGCAGGCTGATATTAAATATTATTCATTTCTCGCAGGCCCAGCTTATCGTCTGAATGACTATATCAGTTTTTATGGTTTGGTGGGGATATCTCATACTAAAGCGAAGGGGGATTATGAGTGGAGAAACAGTGTGGGTGCTGATGAGTCTGATGGATATTTAAGTGAGTCTGTATCCAAAAAATCCACTGATTTTGCTTATGCAGCTGGTGTTATTATTAATCCGAGGGGCAATATGTCTGTAAATGTTGGGTATGAGGGAACTAAAGCAGATATATGTGGAAAACATTCGGTCAATGGATTTACTGTTGGAGTTGGTTATCGTTTTTAATCATTAGACGGGACTGGATAATTGCACTTGCGTAGTGAAGTTTACTGAATGTTTGTATTTTAATGAAGTATTCGACATATTCCCTTCAGACGGAATATGTCGACGGTTATGATTTTACTGGAGCATGAGTATGTTATGGCGAAACTGATAAATGTATCGGCGTCCACTGAGGAGAGAATGACGCCCGGGGAGAGGAGGGTGGCTTCACGACTGGAGAGCTTTCTGAATGATGATTGCCTTGTCTGGTACGATATTCCGGTGGGACGGAAAAACCGACATCCGGATTTTGTCATTATTGACCCGGATAACGGGCTGGTATTTCTGGAGGTCAAGGACTGGACTGTATCCACATTACGTAAAGCAAATCAGGAGCAGGTTACACTGGAAACCGACGGTCTTCTGAAATCAGAAATAAATCCGCTGGTACAGGTTCGTCGTTATGCCTGTGATACGGTTAATGCCTTACCTGCTGACCCGTGCTTACGGCAGAATGACGGTCAGTATAAGGGTCGGCTGAACCTGGCCTGGGCGTATGGTGTGGTGTTTACCCGCATTACCCGTCAGCAACTGAAGGCACTGACAGGGAATGATGAGAATGCGGTGGAAAAGATTTTTCCTTCAGCACAGACAATCTGTCAGGATGAAATGACGCAGTCTGTTTTACCTGAGGTATTCCGGCAAAAAATTGCCGGGATGTTTACCACGGGGTTCAGAACCCGGGTGACACCCCGGATGAGAGATATTCTGCGCGCCCATCTGTTTCCTGAAGTGACCGTGAAACAGAACTCACAAATCAAAATCATGGATATCCAGCAGGAGATTCTGGCCAGAAATATTGGTGACGGACATCGTGTCATTCATGGTGTGGCCGGTTCCGGAAAAACCATGATTCTTTTGTGCCGTTGCCTTTACCTGGCAGAAACCACGTCCGGAAAGATTCTGGTGTTGTGCTACAACATTACCCTGGCCAGCTATCTGCGGGAATGCATTGAGGCCAGAGGGCTGAGGTCACGGGTTACGGTATCTCATTTTCACAGCTGGTGCGCCTCAATGGCAAAACGCCACGGTATTCAGGTGACGGCAGACAGAAAAGAATATCCTGAGAAATGCTTCAGTACACTGGAAGAGGCCGTGAACAGCGGAAAAATCACCCAAACCGGATATGATGCTGTACTGGTGGATGAAGGGCATGATTTTGACAGTCGCTGGCTGGCCCTGATTGCCCGTCTGTTTGATAACGCATCCCGTTCACTGCTCCTGATGTACGATGATGCCCAGTCCATTTACCGACGGGAGCGGGCCCTGAACTTTTCTCTGGCCAGTGTGGGGATTCAGGCACAAGGACGCACTTCTGTCCTGCCGGTCAATTATCGTAATCCGAAACGCATTCTGCACTTTGCTTATGCATTCTCCCGCGAGTATTTTGAAAAACATCAGAACCGTGAAATACCACTCGTTCAGCCACAGGCGGGTGGTGAAGAGGGCACAGAGCCGGAAATCCTGCGTTGTGCTTCTGAACGTGATGAAGCCAGACAGGTTGCAGACTGGCTGGAGAAGCGCCATGCCCTGTGCGGTCACTGGAGTGATATGGCTGTTCTGTGTCCGGCAGAGTTTTCAGTGAAACAACTGAAAGAGGTTATGACACAACGCGGGATACCGTTTGCCACCTGCTTTGACAGTGAAGGTAAGAAGGCGTACTCGCGACGTAAGGATGTGGTGCATTTACTGACATACCAGAGCAGTAAGGGGCTGGAGTTCCCGTATGTGGCGGTTATCAATGCTTCTTTCGTTCCTTCTGGTGTAGCGGATGAGTCTGAAGTAATTCCGGTGCTTTATGTGGCGTTTACCCGGGCAACCCGTGAATTACTGGTGACCTGTTACCGTGAAAACAGTATCAGTCGTCACCTTGAGGATTTTGCATAATACCGGACCATTTTTTTATTCCGGACTTTCACCATACTGTTATTATCAGGTTTATTTAATTCACCATGACCCTGTTATTTCACGATATTCAGATGCATCTTTTTTATCTGAACCACTCTCCGCACTCCTGGCACTGGAATGTCAGATTCAGACCTCAGGAAGCCGTATATATTGGCAACGATACCTGTCATATCACCATTACCTGTAATCAGTCCGGTTTTCATTTAACCAGGGACGGACAACGTCTATTCACTGAGCGTTATATCAGAAACCTTAATGAGCTGTTACCAGTTCTGAAACGGCGGTGGGATGTGACATCGGCAATTATCCGTGCTGTGGAATACCTTTCCCGGGTCCCGGTATTACACTGACATTCTTTTCGTCACTGTTAATCATGCTTTAATACAGTAACACTGAATCTGCCGATGACTTCTGAAGTGAAACGGAAAACCGGTGGTGACCCCCGGTCATTACCAGATTATGCTGCCCTGCGCGATGAAATCAGCAAACTGACCCACCCGGCACGCCCGGATGTGGACTGGCGTTATGTGGAGACGCTCTGCCTGCGTCTGTATGAACACAATGGCGTGGAATTACAGACAGCATCCTGGTACACCATCGCCCGGATGCATACAACAGGGTTAAGTGGCCTGAATGAAGGGCTGGCTCTGATTGTGGCGCTGACCCGGCATCACTGGTCAGTGATGTGGCCGCTGAATACCCACGCCCGGCTGGAAATTATTACCGGTCTGTTCAACCGTCTGCAAAAAACGCTCCGGGCCATGCCACCGGACGACCGTGACAACCTGCCCCTGCTGTATCAGACTGAAACATTCCTGAAGGCACTGAGTGACACACTGGCCCGGCACGAACTTAAACAGAGCAGTAAAGTGGCTTTACCGGAAGCCATGGTGAAGGGATATATCACCCGTCTGGAAAATCAGCCGGTGCAGGGCGAAGCGTCGTCACCGGTAACCCTTCCGGCTCAGGCACTCCGGTCTGATGCTCGGGACGTACAGGAACATCAGCCCCTGCTGCACTCCCGTCTGGTGTATGTTGTTTCTGAAACAAAAACAGAGCCCACACCCTCCCTTCAAAAATCCCCGCCCATGTTTCTGAAGCCGTTTTTGGTTGGTGTCTGTGCGGCATTGCTGGCTGTCAGCGTGGCCATTCAGGGATGGCAGTTTCTGACACAGCTATCACCGGCAGAGCAGCAACTCAGGGCGCTGCTGACACCACCACCGGATGTGCTTTCAGCAGACCAGATGACACAGCTCAGCAGAACACCCTCACTGTTAAATCATGCGTCAGAGTGGATAACCCTTTCCGGTCAACAGATAACGCGACTGACAGAATTACCCCTGGCATACAACCTGCAGCGCAGTGCGCAGCTACTGCAGCAACTGATGGTACTTTTCCCCGACAATCCCCGGGTACAGGAAATGGTGGATAACTGACAGAAGAGCGTAAGGAGTCGTGCGCTCCCGGAAGAGGCGATGACGGGCTGGAATGAAGGCATGACCCGCTTACAGCAGCTGGCTGAACGCCTGAACCGTCTGGATGAACAGCGGGGAAAATACATGGCGGTCAGTGAACTGAAAACGGAGGTGTTTGGCATCATGCAGGCTTTTAACCGGCATATCCCGGCAGAAGAGCGGTTACGTCGCTATGGTGAAGTTCGCGACCAGAATGGCAGTGAACAGCAGCAAAAACAGGCTGAAATGGCACTGAATCAGCTGATTAATCGTTATCAGGTGGAACACGCTGGCAAACCGGAGAGGCAGCCATGATGGCTGATAAAACATGGTAATGGAAAATAAACCCAAAAGAATGCGCACACCATGGGCAATCGAAGATATTCGCTACCTTGAAACGCATTATGGCGTGAAAAAAAACGCGAAATAGCGGCATATTGCCATGGGAGGGGATATGTCTGTCAGGCTGACTTGTTTTTCTCTTAAATAGCCTTTATTTAAATTAGCCTTGGTATGAAATTAGAATCTATTAATTTTTATCAAAGGAGATTGTGTGACAATAGCAAGAGATTCTGTTAGTGGTGAAATTGTTCATGGTCATGATCTTCGGGAAATGGATGATCTTTATATACGAACAACCACTTTTGAATGCCCGTATGACAAATGTAGGATACCCGCTACTCCATGTAGCTTCAAAGAAATAAATTTAAATCAATCATACTTTCGATATAAAGAGACTCATAGGCCGGGATGTAAGATTCATGATCCTAAGAGTAAAAATAAGTGTAACTCAAAGAATAATAAAAAGCATAATTCACCACCGGCATTAGCTATATCTCTTCTGAAACTTGATGTGTCTGAAAGAAATTACGACTCTTCTGGCAGAAGAATTATCAAACAGACGCGAGATGATGAAAAAGATTTGGGAGGTAAAGTACACCCTGTGTCATCTTCAAGCATCAAACCGGTAGTAGACTACTACATTAATGGAGATAATCTCTATGAACCATTATCAATTCCCCCTTATGGAGTTAGAACTTATAAAGATACTTTTCAACTAATCATCTATAAAGAAGGAATTAGATATAATAAGCCAGCAATTTATTTTGGTAAAATTCAATCTAATATACGGCTGGAGATAAATTCGAATAGATATTACCTTACTTTTTTAGCCAGAAAGAAAGGTACCAAACAAGCATATAAACTTGAAATTGATGCTTCAGAATGGGATGAAAGTAAAAAGAGTTTTTTCTGTAGTGAGTATGAAAAACAAAGAGCAGAAGCAAATAAGTATTATAATGGACTAAAAGACAAGCGCAAAGCAACCAAATATCTTAATGTTTTCTTTTTTGGTTTTCCTGATGAGTGCGATAGTTTTTTATTTAAGACTAGTTTTTTTAAATTGATTTATATCGTTTTCTTAGATGATTTTGATGTGACTTATAATGACAAAAACTACAGCATAGAAAAAGAACAGCTAATTAGAGATGAAATTAACAAAGAACATTTGACAGCTCATCAAAATAGAATAAACCTTGCTGAGGTTGCTGAGGTTGCTGAGGTTGCTGAGGTTGCTGAGGTTGCTGAGGTTGCTGAGGTTGCTGAGGTTGCTGAGGTTGCTGAGGTTGCTGAGGTTGCTGAGGTTGCTGAGGTTGCTGAGGTTGCTGAGGTTGCTGAGGTTGCTGAGGTTGCTGAGGTTGCTGAGGTTGCTGAGGTTGCTGAGGTTGCTGAGGTTGCTGAGGTTGCTGAGGTTGCTGAGGTTGCTGAGGTTGCTGAGGTTGCTGAGGTTGCTGAGGTTGCTGAGGTTGCTGAGGTTGCTGAGGTTGCTGAGGTTGCTGAGGTTGCTGAGGTTGCTGAGGTTGCTGAGGTTGCTGAGGTTGCTGAGGTTGCTGAGGTTGCTGAGGTTGCTGAGGTTGCTGAGGTTGCTGAGGTTGCTGAGGTTGCTGAGGTTGCTGAGGTTGCTGAGGTTGCTGAGGTTGCTGAGGTTGCTGAGGTTGCTGAGGTTGCTGAGGTTGCTGAGGTTGCTGATTTTGACAAGAGCGAATTTAACCCTTCGGATCCTGATAGGAAAATATGGACTGGGATAAGAAAGCTTATTTCATTCTTTAAAAAATAGATCTATAGCAGTCATCATATTGGATTATTGGTGAAGTGGTACACTGAATTTGCCCACCTGAACAGAGTTGGTTTTATCAAACCTGTAGTTTGCTCAATGACGTAAAAATTGGTGATGTAAAGGATATAAAAATGTGGTCAGACAAAGAGTCATCAGAAGACTACCTAAATTTTGGTGAAGTATCTCAGTTAGCCGTGGATGTACTTACCACGAAAGATATGTTACCAGTATCTATCGGAATTTTTGGAAACTGGGGGGCAGGTAAATCCTCTCTGTTAAAACTGATAGAGCAAAAACTTGAGCAAGACGACAAAGATTGGATTGTTATCAATTTTGACTCTTGGCTCTATCAGGGGTACGACGACGCCCGTGCCGCACTTCTTGAAGTCATCGCTACAGAATTGACAAAAGCTGCTGAAGGTAATTCTACCCTTATATCAAAAACTAAGAGACTCCTTAGTCGAGTTGATGGTTTTAGAGCTATGGGATTACTAGCTGAGGGTACAGCTTTAATGGCAGGATTACCTACTGGCGGTTTGCTTTCTAGGGGGATTGGTGCATTAAGAAATATCACCGATGGCATCCAGAGCCAGGAAGAGTATGAGGCTTTAGGCAATATAGCTAAAGAAGGTAAAGAAACTGCTTGTGGTTTGATTAAACCACAAACAAAAAAAAGCCCCCCTCAGCAGATTGATGCCTTTCGTAAGGAATATGGGGAAATTCTAGAAGAACTTGGAAAGCCACTCATTGTGGTAATAGATAACCTAGACCGCTGTCTCCCTGCCAATGCTATCCATACACTTGAAGCTATCAGGCTATTCCTTTTCTTGACTAATACAGCCTTTATTATTGCAGCAGATGAGGACATGATTCGCTCTTCTGTGGCTGATTACTTCAAAGGGGCATCACAGCGCCATCAAATAGATTATCTGGATAAGCTAATCCAGGTTCCTATTCGGGTGCCTAAGGCTGGGGTCCGTGAGATCCGTTCGTATCTGTTCATGCTTTATGCCATTGAACATGGCTTAGAAGGCGAAAAAATAACTATGCTCCGTGAGGGCTTAGAGAAGGCGTTACAGCAATCCTGGAAAGATGAACCAATCTCACGTCAGGAGGCCTTAAAAATGACTGGTGAAGCGGATGATAGCAACCTCGCGCTGGCGTTTGCGCGTGCTGACCGTATTGCTCCCATTTTAGCCAACTCTCCAATTATTCATGGTAATCCCAGGATCGTTAAACGCTTGTTGAATGTTGTGAAAATGCGATCTCAAATTGCGAAGCGACGAGCAATGCCTTTGGATGAAGCAATTATTACTAAGCTAGTAATTTTTGAACGCTGTGTTGGAGTGGATGGCACCGCTGATTTATATCATCTCGTGGATATTGAACAAGGTGTTCCCCAGATACTTAAACAGCTTGACGATAATGGCGGTCAAATACCTACTGATGCACCAAAGACATGGACTGATAGTCCAACGACTAAATCTTTCATCAGTCAATGGGCCCAACTTGAACCTCGTCTTGGTGGGATTGACTTAAGGGCCGCCATATATCTGTCCCGAGAAACTATGCCAATAGGTGCATATGTGGTTGGTTTATCGCCATCTGGACGGGAAGTACTAAATGCACTAATTGAATTGAAAAACACTAGTTCTCCTACAGCAGAAAACCTTTTGAAAGCACTTCCTCGTGAGGAGCAAATACCTGTAATGGAAGGTTTAATTAACCAGTTACGGCAGGTATCAGATTGGGATCGTAAGCCCAGAGGCTTTTCCGGCGCATGTCTGTTGGCCCGCTACTCAACAGATGCAGCCAGCATATTAATTCGTTATCTACAGGAATTACAGTTGGGGATGAAACGACCAGCGTGGATGACTGCAGCATTAAAAGATGAACAATGGAATAAGGACGCTTAATGGGAACATCACAATCAAGTAAAGGTCCAGGAGGTGGCTCTCCGCTGGTTCCACCATGGGCTGATGATCAGCCACAGCAACCGTTACCCTCGCCGCAAGAAAGGAGGTTTGCGCCATTTCGAGAATCGTTGGGAAATGCGGTATCAAATGGAAATCGAGCAGATTTCAGAAAAGCCATAGGGCACTACGCGCGAAAAGCCTCCGGAGGGAGCAGTAACGCTGCTCGGCGATTAGGGAGTGTCACGCAAGCTGGGGCCGAATTATTTGGGGCTTTAGTGGGAATGCCTTCGGCTCCCGGAGAACCAAGCATCGATTTGGGCAGTTTGGCAGGCCTTCCATGCGAAATAGCAATATCAACTATTGCTCAAGCTTTAACATCACAGGATGGTGACTCAGAAAAGATCTGTGCGGCCATGAACCATGCTTTAGTGGAGGCTCTTGATGGCGTAGAAATTTTCGATCCTCAAAAAATAACTGATGGTGTGATTGTTGACACAATGATTGGTTATCTAGCGGAAAGTATTTTCCTTCAGATGGTAATGGATTCTAATAGGGCATGGAACAAAGCAGATACACCTTCAAAGGCAATTCATGCAGAAATTGAACTCCGGGAATTGATTAAAGTTGTTGTTGATAAACATATGGCACCAAAACTTGCCGGTAACATAAGATCGTTCACACGAAACCAAATGGTAAAAATTGAACGTCAGGCCATTATTGAGGCCTGGCAAGAATGGGAGGCATACCAGTGACACAATTAGTTTTCCATCATAAACATCACCATTTGCCGCCAGCAAGTGAGAAAGTGTTACCTGTTCAGCTATATGGATTAAGTGGTCAGAGGCGCGGAGATATATCTGTTATCGGGAATCCTGCGATTGATCGGATCAGACGTTTGGGAGTACAGCTTCCAGCTAAGGTCATGGATTTTCTGAGTGTTGCATTAGCAGTAACTGCAGCAGATACTTTCGTTCAGCGTGAAAGTTCCGAGGATGGTTGGACCCGCCAATTGTCGTTACGACTCCCCCTTCATGAACCATCCAGATGGATTAGTCTAAAGAAAGAACTTGAGAGTGCTTTGCATTTTCTTAGTGGAGACATCTGGGATTTCGAATTTTGTGACGATGGTTATGCACCGCCAGAGCCTTATAGCCAGCATTCAAGGCATCGTCTGATTAAGCTAAAAGGGCTTGACTGTGTCAGCTTATTTTCAGGAGGTCTGGATTCAGCTATTGGTGCAATAGATCTTCTGGCTGCAGGGCGTGCTCCACTTTTGGTTAGTCATGCTTATAAGGGGGATAAGTCTCGTCAAGATCAGATTGCTGAAAAATTAAGTGGCCAATTTTCGCGCTTTGAGATTAATGCTGACCCACACATTTATCAAGGCGTGACTGATATTACGATGCGAACTCGTAGCCTCAATTTTCTTGCCTTTGCGGCCGTAGGTGCTTGTGCCGTACAAGAGATATCTCAACAAGAAAAGATTGATTTGTTCGTACCTGAAAATGGATTTATCTCATTAAATGCACCACTTACTCCACGGCGGATAGGTTCGCTGAGCACACGAACAACACATCCACATTTTATTACGAGCATACAAAAGATCTTTGATGCGCTCGGTATTTCTTGTCAAATAATCAATCCATATCAGTTTAAGACAAAAGGAAAAATGATCTCCGAATGTTCAAATAAGCAGCTCTTATCTAAAATTGTGGAAAGTACAGTATCCTGCAGTCATTGGAAACGAATGGGGCAGCAATGTGGGGTATGTATACCGTGTATCATTCGACGAGCATCACTTCATGCAGGGGGAATTAGTAGAGATGTTGAATATATTTTCCAGTCCTTAGCTAAAGTAATGAATGAAATAGATCGCAGGGACGACCTGATCGCCCTTAGGATTGCGATCACGCAGAAATCGACTTTGAAAATAGGTACATGGATTGCCAAAAGTGGCCCTTTGCCTACGGCAGAATTTGATAATTTCAAGCAAGTATTTAAGGATGGCCTGGATGAGGTTGAAAGCTATTTACTGAGTGAGAACATAGTATGAGCATCGATATGCACTGTCATCTAGACTTATATCCTCGGCCAGACCTCGTGGCTGAAGAAAGTAAACGTCGAGGGACTTATATTCTGTCGGTGACAACAACACCTAAAGCATGGCATGGTACTTCTTTATTGGCTAAAGAAAGTCAACGAATCCGAACTGCTCTTGGGCTACATCCTCAAATCGCGCATCAAAGATCGCATGAGTTAGACCTGTTTGATTCATTGCTTTCGGAAACTAAGTATGTAGGGGAAATAGGGCTTGATGGTGGACAGGGATTTAAAGAACATTGGGATATTCAATTGAAAGTGTTCCGACACATTCTCAACAGTGTAAATCGGGCTGGTGGCAAGATTATGACTATCCATAGTCGGGGAAGTGCATCAGCGGTGCTTGATGAGATTGAAAATATCGATGGGGTGGCAATATTGCATTGGTTCACTGGAACACCTAAGCAGCTTGAAAGGGCAATTGATTTAGGATGCTGGTTCTCAGTGGGGCCTGCTATGCTCGATACAATAAAGGGTAAGGCCTTAGTTTTGAAAATACCCAAATCACGCATTCTTACAGAAACAGATGGGCCATTTGCTAAGTTTCGTAATGACCCACTAATGCCATGGGATAGTGGGATTGCAGAGAAACAGTTAGCCGCATTATGGGGGATTAGTCAGATGGAGGTTAATGCTCAGCTAGTTGATAATTTTAAGGTATTATGTACATCATAAGAATGAAAAACTTAGATATGCATTTACAGTTCAATTCATTTTTCGTCATCAGTTAATTACACATAAAATTAAAAGTAAGAATATATCTACCCTGTGAATGAGCAAGGCGGATTTATATAGTTTGTAATTAGTTTAAATGTAAGCAGTTCGTCAGAGTGCGTATTCCGCTCTATTCGATCACGGATTGGCCGTTATGACCCGATCTCGATGGAAGTTATTGGGTGATCCCCTTCCATGAAAATATGCACCGAAGCTCCCGCAGAGGTTTCCGTGGGCGAAGGCATGATTCTGTCCGAGAGCCGGATGTGTTAGAAGCGCATGTCCGCTTCGATGAGCGGGGTGTGGAAACAGGATTTATGGTCAGGACAGTAAGGCACCGCCAATCGAAAGAGGCGGCAACAGATATGCCTGACCTGTAAAATTACCGCGCCACATCTTGACTCTACCCGTTTTCCAAGCGCCCCCCCTTATAGAACGTACACTGGATGGTGATACCGGCTATACATCGCATATTTGACAGTCAGCTTGCTGAATTTTTCATTGGCTGCAGCATCAGGGGTAAGCGGCTCACCAGAACCGTATTGATATTTACTGAGAGCTCAGATCAACTTTCCTGGGCAACAGATCGCGTACCCGGTTTGCCGGCCAGTCCTGGATATGTTCAATGACGTAGCGCAGCCATTTTTCTGGCTCCACATTGTTCAGACGGCATGTGCCGATCAGCGAGTACAACACCGCCGCATGTTCGCCACCGCTGTCGGAACCTGCGAACAGCCAGTTTTTCCGGCCCACGGCCACTCCCCGTAAGGCGTTCTCTGCGATGTTGTTGTCGATTTCCACCCAGCCATTACTGCAGTACACGTTCAGGGCCTCCCACTGTTTCAGCAGGTATGCGAACGCTTTTGCCGTATCCGAGTGACGCGACAGTGTTTTCATCTGAGTCTGTATCCAGTCATACAGTGACTGCATCAGTGGCACAGCTCTGGCTTTTCTTGCTGCCAGACGCTGTTCTGCTGAACATCCCCGGACTTCTGCCTCGATGGCATACAGTTCACCGATACGCTGCAGGGCTTCCGTGGTGATATCGGTTGGCGCTCTTGCATGCACATCGTGGATTTTTCTCCGGGCATGGGCCATACACGCGGCTTCCGTTATTCTGCCGGATTCGTATAACGCCCGGTAGCCACCGTAAGCATCGGCCTGAAGCACTCCGCTGTAACCGGCCAGGTGATTTTGTGGATGGATACCTTTCCGGTCCGGGCTGTACGCGAACCAGACCGCCGCAGGCATCTGTGAACCGGCGTTACGGTCATCACGGACGTAGACCCACAGCCGGGCTGTCCGGGTTTTACCGCTGCCCGGCTCCTGGACCGGGACGGGGATATCATCGGCATGGACTTTACCGGGCATCAGCACATACTGGCGCAGGACGTCATACAGTGGCTCCAGCAGTTCAGCAACGGCACCAGTCCAGCGCCCCAGCGTGGCACGACTCAGCTCCACGCCCTGACGACGGTATATTTCTGACTGGCGGTATAACGGCAGATGGTCTGCATATTTCCCGGTGACAACATGGGCCAGAAGCCCCGCTCCGGCATAGCTGCGTACAATGGGTTTTGAAGGCACCGGCGCCTGCACGATATGGTCACAACGGCAACAGGTCAGTTTCGGACGTTGTGTTTCGATAACCTTAAAGGCGCTGCTGATAAGCTCCAGTTGCTCTGACACATCACATCCCAGTGGACTGAGTTCACCACCACAGGCCGGACAGCATTCCTCTTCCGGCCGGATGACCCGGGTTTCACGGGGAAGTGAGGCCGGTAACGGTTTACGGGCTGAAGACTGGCGCAGGGCGGATGGCAGTGCCGGGTCATATTGCTCACCCAGCGTTTCCGCCATTTCTTCCTGAAGTGCGCTGATTCGCTCCTGTGCTTCCTGTATCTGTCGTTCGGTTTTTGCGCGAAGTTTTTCTGAGCTTTTACCGAACTGCATGCGCTGTAGTTTTGCAACCAGCGCCTTCAGCCGGTTGATTTCGGAAGCATAAGCCGCCACCCGCAGTGAGAGCAGGCGGTTGTATTCGGCCATCTGGCGGATGGTGTCCTGTTGCGTCTGCAACAGCGCCCGCAGGCGGGCATTCTCATGAGCAAGTGAGGTGTCCATATCCTCACTTTACAACGGGTTATATACGGATTCCAGCGCGTTCTGTTCGTTTCGGGTGCTTCCAGTTGATACCTTCAAGAAGCATAGATAACTGAGCCGGAGTAAGGTGAACCTTTCCATCGCGGGTGACCGGCCAGACGAAGCGGCCCAGTTCCAGGCGTTTGGTGAAGAGGCACAGTCCGTCGCTGTCAGCCCACAACACTTTTATCTGGTCACCCCGGCGTCCGCGAAAGATGAACAGATGCCCGGAGAACGGGTCATTCTTCAGGACGTTCTGAACTTTTGATGCCAGGCCGTTAAAACCATTTCGCATATCGGTGATACCGGCAACCAGCCAGATACGCGAACCGGCAGGGAGAGATATCATCAGTGGCTGCTCCCTTTCATTTCGCGGATAAGTGTCTGTAATAACGCCGGCGTCAGTTCACCTTTCAGCCTGAGAGTTCCGGCCGGCAGAACCAGCTCACAGCACAGACTGTCTGGCAGTGTATTTATCTGTTCAGGTATCTGCACTGGTGCCGGGATTTTATTATCCGGCTCCAGAGTTAACGTCACGGGAAGTAGCGATGTTTCATGTTCGCCGGGCGGCTGCAGGCCGCCGTTACGCCAGAGATGCCGCCAGTTAAAGAGCTGGTTATCGTTGATTCCGTTCTCACGAGCTATTTGTGCGACACAGGCACCGGGTAAAAGAGTCTGCTGAACAAGTCTCCATTTAAACTCCGGTGAAAATCGGTTCCGGCGGGGTTTCTCTGCTTTCACAGGCTGAGTCACGGTCGGGGTTGAAGGATATCGCCCCGGGAAAAGAGCCCGGGCCAGTTGCCCGCAGGAATATTCACCGGAAAGAGGCCAGTCAGTGAATACCTGGTGAAATCGCCTCACCAGAGAAAAAATGGCGGTTTTGCTGACACCAGTCTGCGCAGAAATGCGCGGGTACGACAGTGACTCGTCAAATCTCAGTTGTAGCACACGCAGGATCAATTCCGGATTATCTGCCAGTACCGCCTTTCGTGCATTCATCTTAAATGTCCTTTTACTGCGAAAATGGACATTAGTATCGGAAACAGGAAAGGGAGGCGAAAGACGGTTTAAATGATGCGCTTACCATCAGGGCGTTTTCCAGATGACAGCTATAGTAAAATGATCGCCAGACCGGCGAGAAAGCAGAGCGAAAGCGGGATTTTGTCCTTCAGTGTCAGGTTCAGCTCTTCTTCAACCCATGCTTTTTCAAATTCACAGTAAAATTTATAATGTGCGTACCAGTTACTTCCGAAGATCTGTTTGCTGATGACCGTGCCGTAAAACCGGGACATGATAGCGTCGATGGATTGTTGTGTACGCTGATAGTCAAAGTTTGCATCGCTTTTTACGTTGCGGTAGATGACTTCAAGTTCATTAAAAATTTTGGTCTGCTCAATCCCCGCACTTTCATAACTCTGCTTTTCCGAGTCATAAAACTGAATATACATTGTAGCAACACCAAATATAATTAATATCGCGGAAATGACGTTTGTGGCCAGCTCAGGAATAAAAAGGGCGAACACACCGACAGCAAGAGAAATAAAGCTAATCCAACCGGATGCCTTACAAATCAGATCATAGGTGGCAAAGTTTTTCTTAGCGCCAAATCCAACGTTATAACCATGTCGGGCGATTAATTTCAGCATCTCTGATTGCGTCATAAAAACCTCAGCTTATGGGAACTTCAATCTGGGCCCGGGCAACCACAACCTCATTTTTTATCACATAGCATTCTACCATGTGATCTCCGCGGAAGTCGGTAGTTTCTTTCTTCGTACAGTAGCCGCCGTCCGAAACGATTTGTCCCCGGATCATATTTCTTCTGCGTGCTTCGTCACCCACGTTCAGTACCTTCCACATAACGGTGTAGGGTTCCTCTGCCTCCATTTCTGTCAAGTCTGCCCGGAAAAGGAGAGATTTTCGAGCGGAGAGGCGGAATCTTCTGGTAAGCATCTCCCTCAGGCTTCTGGGAGGGAAACCATCCTGGGTTACGGTACAGTCAAGGTTGAGTGAGTACCTGATATCCACCGGATATTTATCCTCTATAAACTCTTCGGTATCGGTCCAGGGAACAGCATCTGCCGCATGCGATTCCAGACCAAGACGGGCTTCCATAATACCCACTTTACGTCTGGGGAAGGCTCGTCCGAACACTTTGCGCCAGCGGTCATTTTCACTGGCACCCCCCTCAGCGTCTAAGGCATCACAACATAATTCATACGCGTGTTTCGCTGCCCGGCCAAACCAGGGAGATTTAACACGTACATGCTGATTACTGCCTAACGCGAGATACCTTTCCTTTCTCTCCTCATTTGACAGATATTCAAAAAAGTCTCTGGCGAGGGCTCCCAGGCTGCCATTTCCGGTATTGTCATAATCTGATGTTGATGAAAGAAAGCGATACGCTAGTGTGTCTATCAGTAAGCCACCCATATTGACGCCATGCAGGTTCTTCCAGGCTCTGATCATTTTACACAGCTTGCGCAGATTATTGGATTTATCTCGCGAAAATGCGGTCATGGCCGCCTTTTCGTGAAGAGGTTTTGTAATGCGCCATGCTCCTCCATTATAGCTTTCAGGGAATTTAAAGCTGTCATCATCCTGTCTGAATACAGGTTGAACCTCGACATAAAAGTTTTTAAAGATGATCTGAACAACCAGTCTGTCCTTTTTCACAGTCTGGTCAGGATATTCTTCCGCCAGAATGTTTCTGACATCTGTAAGCAATGCAGACTGACCATTATCCTTACGGTTATAATATTCATACTGATTGGGGGGCATAATATAAAGCATATCCAGATCGGATATGCCTTTTATTGCGGTATGTCTGCCTACTGACCCCACTTTCAAGCGGTTTGCTACCCGGGAACTCGTTCCTCTGAACGCAAGATTTAATGACTTGGTTATTTTTCGATAGTGATAGCTGATCTTTTTTGCCTGTTTGAGGTCAAGATTCAAATTTTCAAGAAATTCGCTGAACAATTCCCTGTGGCTCATGGTGTTTCCTTTGGCATGTGAAACATTAGCTTACATTATCATTACACCTTATAAAAACCAAGATCTTGGGAGGTGAGCGTTCTGCATGGCTTTATGACTTAAACGTAAGCGTTAACGGAGTGCCGTATTGACGCTTATTTATTGGTGAGTACTACGTTCCATGGCAGGAGTTCGTCAACTCGGTTGGAAGGCCATTCCGGCAGTACGCTCAGGATATGGCGCAGATACGCTTCCGGATCGATACCGTTCAGTCGGCAGGTGCCGATCAGCCCGTACAACAGTGCTCCTCGCTCGCCGCCGTGATCGCTGCCGAAGAACATAAAGTTTTTCTTTCCGAGACAGACTGCACGAAGCGCTCTTTCCGCGGCATTATTATCCGCCTCCGCCAGACCATCATCACAGAAGTTGCACAACGCAACCCAGTGCTTCCGGATATACCGGAACGCATCTCTCAGACGGCATTTTTTCGATAATGTGTGTTCTTTCTCCTGCATCAGCTTATACAGGGAAGTCAGTAGCGGTTTACTCTGCATTTGCCTGACCGCCAGGCGTTCAGACACCGGCAACCCGCGTATTTCGGTAACCGGCTCATTTAAACCGTCTGGTGTGTTTCCTCCGGCTCCACAAAAATAATGTCCATCATTTTTGAACTGCGCCCCAGATCCTGGATCACTGAAGCTTTACGTCTTCACTTTGAAGAACATTTACCACGGATTGTGGCCGGACGTCGCCTGGGCGTACCAAAATCAACAGTTTGTGGTATGTTCGTGCGCTTCCGAAAAGCTGGCCTTTCATGGCCTCTGCCCGCAGGTATGTCGGAGCGGGAACTTGATGCCCGTCTTTACGGGAGTGCCTCCACAGTACCTGTCGTACTTACTGAAAACACCGTTATGTCCGAAGTCCCGGTGGTAAAAAAACGCCCCCGGCGGCCTAATGCCAGCCAGTTAAGCAACTGACTGGCTCTTTTTCGGGGCTGTGGGGTATTTCCAGGGCCTCTCCTTTACCACTCTCGGGAAGGCCCTTTCCCTTATTGTCGGTAATTTCACAAGTTGTCCCATACTTGCAAGATCGCGCATCAGCTCCGGTATATGTCCCGGTGAAGCGCCCTGCAATGTCATCAGCATTCTCATCACCATTCCGCATGATTCTGAGAAACTCAGTTGATTCGGCCAGTAACCTTTCAGATGTTCCGCCATTTTAATCATCTGATATCTCACCAGATTATAAGCCAGTAAGACACCCCACAGCTCTTGCTCCACAAGCTCCGGCTTTTTACTTCTCAGCGTCAGCCTGCTCAGTTGCATCGTCTGTTTTATCTCCCTGTATCCCAGTTCGATTGTAAGCGGCTCGCCAGAACCGTATTGATATTTACTGAGAGGTCAGATCAACTTTCCAGGGCAACAGATCGCGTACCCGGTTTGCCGACCAGTCCTGCATATGATCTGTGACGTAATGCAGCAATTTTTCTGACTCCGCATTGTTCAGACGGCAGGTGCCGATCAGTGAGCACAATATGTGCTGCATATTTGCCGCCGCTGTCGGAACCTGCAGCATATTACAGGTTATTACTCGATCCCGATGGATGATATTGGGGGATTTCTTTCCATGAAAATACGTAAGAGTCGGGAGTAATTTGTCTTACCATCAATCTTCTTCATCACGCCCAAAGAAAAATAGTCATTCAAAGTACCCCGGGCATTTTGCCCGGGGATTATTACTATTTTAATGGATTGTTGATCTTTGCATAATCAAACGGACTGATACATTTCTCTCTGTTCGCATTCAGAAAATCTGCCCACCACTGTAGCATCAGCCGGCGTTCTTCCAGATGTTCGGCTTTATGGATGTAAGCAGCGCGTACACCGTTACGTTCCTGATGGCTCATCTGACGTTCAACAGCATCGCGGGACCACAAACCTGATTCGATCAGCGCACTACATGCCATCGCACGGAATCCATGGCCACAGACATCCTGGGTTGTGTCATACCCCATCACCCTCAGGGCTTTATTTACAGTATTTTCACTGATTGGTTTACGCGGGTCATGTGCTCCCGTAAAGATCAGACCATTTTCACCAGCCCATGTCTGTAGTTCTGCCAGTATGGCTACAGCCTGTTTGCTGAGTGGCACAAGATGTGGTGTTCGCATCTTGGAGCCCCGGTGTGAGAATTTTACGCCAGGCAGAGGTTCGCGTTCGGCTGGAATAGTCCACATGGCATTGTCAATATCAATTTCAGACCAGCGGGCGTATCTGAGTTCACTGGAACGAATAAAAACCAGTAAATTCAGCATAACTGCCAGTCGGGTGACAGGCTGGCCTTTATAACCGTCAATACGCGACAGAAGTTCAGGCAGGCGTGAAAGATCCAGTGCAGGGCGATGCTGGCGTTTTATCGTGGTCAATGCACCAGCCATATCCAGAGCCGGGTTATATCTGATGATGCCAGACTGTACGGCATAACGCATTACAGCAGATATTCTTTGCTGCAGACGACTGGCGATTTCATAAATTTGTTTAGCTTCTGCAGCACGAACAGGGATAAGCAGGTCCGGGGTACTGAGTGTTGTGATATCCCGGTTGCCGATAAAGGGGAAAACGTGTGTCTCGAGGCTTTTGAGTACTTTATCGCTGTGTGATTGTGCCCATTGTTTATTACTGGCATGCCAGCGTCGTGCAATATGTTCAAAAGAGAGTTGTAAATCAGGGACTACTTTTTTAGCTCTTTTCTGTTCGCAAGGGTCAATCCCCTCCGAAATCAGTTTTCGGGCCTCATCCCGTTTTGTACGAGCTTCGGAGAGAGAAACTTCTGGATACACACCAAGTGCCAGAGTCTTCTCCTTACCCAGAATACGATAACGGAGACGCCAGTAACGGGAACCATTAGGATGAACCAGCAGGAACATGCCAGCCCCGTCAGTGAGTTTATAAGCCTTGTCAGTGGGCTTTGCAGCCCGGATTTTTGCGTCAGTCAGTGCCATAGTACAGCCTTCTGAATGCGTTAAAGAGGGTACAAATTCTGTCGAACTGGGGTATACCCGCAATTATACCCACACAATGGGGTTGATGTGGGGGGAATCTGGTTGAGTTCGGTAGAATTGATTTGTAGGTAGAACGCTTAAATTGTGGCGTTCTGAAACGAAAAACGGACCTCCGTGGAGGTCCGTTGATATGAATTTGGTGCCCGGACTCGGAATCGAACCAAGGACACGGGGATTTTCAATCCCCTGCTCTACCGACTGAGCTATCCGGGCAACGGGGCGCATTAAAACCGATTCACCACGTTTCGTCAACGAAATTTCTTCAAATCAACGCAGACTGCACAATCTATCACCACTTTGCGGTTATTGCATCCATTGTCAGGCGAAAAACGCCGTCCAGGCGGCGGAGAGTGGCATCGCCAGCAGCAGGGCGGGGAGCATATTTACCACCGCGAACATTTTTATGCCGCAGATGCGCAGGCCGGTGGCGACCAGCAGCAATCCCCCTACGGCGCTGAAATCGGCCATCATCGCAGGCGTGGTGAGCGGTAAAATTAAAGCCACGCAGGTCGCCAGCGAGAGCTGGATGAGCAGCATTGGCGCCGAAATAGCGGAAACCGCAATGCCAAGCGAACAGGCGAAGATCATCGCGGTAAAAAAGTCGAGAAACGATTTTGCGATCAGAATACTCGGGTCGCCGGTCATCCCTTCGCGCATCGCGCCGAAGATGCCGGTTCCGCTTGCGCAAAACAGCACAATAATCGCGACGTAGTTCTGAATAAACGACTCATGGGGCTGCTTTTTGCCCGGCCTCATAAACAGCTTCTGCGCCTTCGCAACCGCGTTATTGATGCCTTTTTCCAGATAGCAAAACTCGCCAATCAGCGCGCCGACCAGCGTTGCCAGGACCATTACCGGTAAATTGGCGCATTTGACTACCAGTAAAATACCAATACCCAGCGACGCCAGACCGAAAATAGAGGTCATTGAGACACGAATCCGTTCCGGTAAACGTTGGCTGAGAAGGGCGCCGATAACGCCGCCGAACAGTACTGCGCTGGCGTTAATAAAAGGACCGATTACCACGTTAGCTCCTGCTAAATAGATTGTCAGAATGCATTATTATGACCTGATTCTCATTTACAGTGTTGTTTAACCGCAACAAGTGTGCATCCGAATTAAATCTTGCCCCTGCTAAGTAAAGGTGCCATGATTGCGCGAATTTTCTTCAGTCTGCCAGGGGCTGCACGGGATGAATGCTGCTTTTATACGTCGCCTTCTGCATCGCCGTTTAGCGCGATACCTGCCCCTTTCCGCCTTCTTCCCCCTTTATCTCGCCATGCGGTGAGGGTAGCGCATGCTCACTGCAGGACAACAGTAAGATCAGAGAGGCTCTGCTTTTACTGATGTCTGGCGGTCGGAGCTGGTAATCAGTTTGACCCAACATCTCGTGGGACAGGGCAATGCGCCTTGTCCGGGACTTTTATTTTCCCGAAACGGGTTTTGCGCTTATGAAATCAATGAACATTGCCGCCAGTAGTGAACTGGTTTCTCGTTTATCTACTCACCGTGGCGTCGTGGCGCTGGACAGTACCGACTTTACCGATGTCGCCGCCGTTGTGCTGACCGTAGCCGACAGCCGTAGCGGCATTCTTACGTTGCTGAAGCGCACCGGCTTTCAACTGCCGGTATTTATACTGACAGATGAGATAATCGATGCGCCCGCGGGTGTTATGGCGATCATTCGCGGCAATGAGCAGGAGTGGCTGGAGCTGGATGCCGCCGCTCGTCAGTATGAAGAAAATCTGCTGCCGCCGTTTTACGACACCCTTGTACAGTATGTGGCGATGGGCAACAGCACCTTTGCCTGTCCGGGGCATCAGCATGGCGCATTTTTTAAAAAGCATCCTGCCGGTCGCCATTTCTACGACTTTTTTGGCGAGAATGTTTTCCGCGCGGATATGTGCAACGCCGACGTCAGGCTGGGCGATTTACTGATCCACGAAGGCTCGGCCAAACATGCGCAAAAGTTCGCGGCGAAAGTCTTTCATGCCGATAAAACCTATTTTGTGCTGAATGGCACCTCGGCGGCCAATAAGGTTGTGACGAATGCGCTGCTGACGCGGGGCGATCTGGTGCTGTTCGATCGCAATAATCACAAGTCGAACCATCATGGCGCGCTGATCCAGGCCGGAGCGACCCCGGTGTATCTGGAGGCGGCGCGCAATCCGTTTGGTTTTATCGGCGGCATTGATGAGCACTGTTTTCACGAAGAGTACCTGCGCTCGCAGATTCGGCAAGCGGTGCCAGAGAAAGCCGACGACCCGCGTCCGTTCCGCCTGGCGATCATCCAGCTTGGCACCTACGACGGCACCATCTATAACGCCCGTCAAGTGATCGACAAAATCGGCCATCTCTGCGATTACATCCTGTTCGACTCCGCCTGGGTCGGCTACGAGCAGTTTATTCCGATGATGGCGGATAGCTCGCCGCTGTTGCTGGAGCTGAATGAAAACGATCCGGGGATTTTTGTTACCCAGTCGGTGCACAAGCAGCAGGCGGGGTTCTCCCAGACGTCGCAGATCCACAAAAAAGATAATCATATTCGCGGTCAGGCGCGTTTCTGTCCGCACAAGCGGCTGAATAACGCATTTATGCTGCACGCCTCCACCAGTCCGTTCTATCCGCTGTTCGCCGCGCTGGACGTCAACGCAAAAATCCATGAAGGAGAGAGCGGGCGTCGTCTGTGGGCGGAGTGCGTGGAGCTTGGCATTGAGGCGCGTAAGGCTATACTCGCTGGCTGTAAGCTGATCCAGCCATTTATTCCGCCAGAGGTTGAAGGAAAAGCCTGGCAGGATTATCCGACGGCGACCATCGCCCGCGAGCGCCGTTTCTTCAGCTTTGAACCCGGCGCGAAATGGCACGGCTTTGCCGGATATGCCGACGATCAATATTTTGTCGACCCGTGCAAACTGCTGCTCACCACGCCGGGTATTGACGCTGAAACCGGGCGCTATACCGACTTCGGCATACCGGCGACGATTCTGGCGCACTACCTGCGGGAAAACGGCATAGTGCCGGAGAAGTGCGACCTCAACTCAATCCTGTTCCTGCTGACGCCTGCCGAAAGCGCGGAGAAAATGGCGCATCTGGTGGCGATGCTGGCGCAGTTTGAGCGGCATATCGAAGACGATACGCCGCTTGCAGAGGTGCTTCCGTCCATCTTCAATAAATATCCGCAGCGCTACCGTGATTATACGCTGCGCGCGCTGTGTCAGGAGATGCACGATCTGTACGTCAGCTTTGCGGTCAAGGATCTGCAAAAGGCGATGTTCCGTCAGGAGAGTCTGCCGCAGGTGGCGATGAACCCACAGGATGCCAACAGCGCGTTTATCCGCGGCGAGGTCGAGCTGGTGCGTATCAGCGAGGCCGAAGGGCGCATAGCCGCTGAGGGCGCGCTGCCGTATCCGCCAGGCGTGCTGTGCGTGGTGCCGGGCGAGGTATGGGGCGGCGCGGTGCAGCGCTACTTCCTTGCGCTGGAAGAGGGGGTAAATATGCTGCCGGGCTTCTCGCCGGAATTACAGGGGGTATACAGTGAGAAGGATGCCGATGGCATTAAGCGGCTGTATGGGTATGTGCTGAAATAACGGCGGGTGGGTTGCCGGGGGCGCTTCGCTTGCCCGTCCTGTGGTTAACGCATGGTTGTAGGGCGGATAAGGCGTTTACGCCGGGTTCGCTTTGCTTGCCCGGCCTGGATTAACGCATGGTTGTAGGCCGGATAAGGCGTTTACGCCGCCATCCGGCAAACAGATTAATGTGCGACAGGCTGCGCATCCGCCGGGACGCGAACATGTTTGTACTTAAACAGCGCCACGAAGGCGAAGGCCAGCACCAGCGAGTAGCCGGCGAAAATCAGCCACACGGTCTGCCAGTCGGTAATACCGTTCAGGGTGTAATGCTCCACCACCTTGCCGCTGACCACGCCGCCGAGAATGCAGCCGAAGCCGTTGGTCATCATCAGGAACATCCCCTGCGCGCTGGCGCGGATCTCCGGACGCACTTCTTTTTCAACGAATACCGAACCCGAGATGTTGAAGAAGTCGAAGGCGCAGCCGTAGACAATCATCGACAGGACCAGCAGCACGGTGCCAAACGGTGACGGATCGCCGTAGGCAAACAGGCCGAAGCGCAGCATCCACGCCACAATGCTGATCAGCATGACGTTCTTAATACCGTAGCGGCTCAGGAAGAACGGGATGGTCAGAATAAACAGCGTTTCGGAGATCTGCGAAATCGACATCATCACCGACGCGTGCTCGACGATAAAACTTCCGGCGAACAGCGGGTCATTATCGAAGCTGTGCAGGAAGGTATTACCGAACATGTTGGTGATTTGCAGCTCTGCTCCCAGCATCATTGAGAAGATGAAGAAGATCGCCATGCGCTTGTTCTTAAACAGCGCAAATGCGTCCAGACCCAGCATCGATGTCCAGCTCTGATTTTTCTGCTGGTTAGCAACCGGAATGTGCGGCAGCGTCAGGGTGAACAGCACCAGTATGACCGACAGCACGGCGCCGATATACAGCTGCATATGGCTCAGTTCGAAGCCGGAGAAGCTGACGCCCCACATCGCCATAATGAACCCGATCGTTCCCCAGATGCGAATCGGCGGGAAGTCGGTAACGATATCCATCCCGGCAGACTGGAGACGGTAATAGGAGATAGTATTGATTAATCCGAGAGTGGGCATGTAGGCGAGCGAGTTCAGCAGGATCACAAAGAACATCGCGCCTGGCGTGGTGACCTCCGCCGCCATAAACAGCGTGGCCGCGCCGACGATATGACAAATGGCGTAAACCCACTTCGCGCTCAGCCATTTGTCCGCCACAATTCCCAGCAGCGTCGGCATAAATACCGCTGCGATCCCCAGCGAGCTGTACACTGCGCCAATGGAAGCACCGTCAAACTTGAGGGTGACAAACATGTAGGAACCGAGCGTCGTCAGCCAGCTCCCCCACAGGCAGAACTGCAGAAAAGAGAGTATTTTCAACTGCAGCTTAAGATTCATGTTAATTTCCTCACATCATAAGGCTGATGAATGTTTCAATTGGCACAATAGTCGTTGCGTAATGATGTGATTCTATCAATGAGTGCTGGCATTTTTTTGTTAGCTGTGACAAATAATTGCAAACAATGTCTTTTTGCAATGCAAAAGGGTGACTAAGTTAACGTTTTTGTCGCAGCCCGCCCGGCAGGTTCGCCGATGGCGGGCCGGATATTTACTGGCGTCGCCAGGATTTTTGCACGGAGTTTACCTTATAGAGATAACGCCGTGACTCAGCGGACGGGTGGCGGGTGGTCAGGGTCTGGTAGACATCCCCTGGCGTCATACTGTTAATAATATTCGCCGCCTGGACTTTATCGTTTGAAAAAACGCGCAGCACGCTGCCTGCGCCGCCGTTATAGGCGGTGATAACCGCATAACGCCGCGAGGTCGGGTTATTAATACCGCTCAGATAGACGTTATTGAGCATCGCCAGATAGGCGGTGCCGGTATCGATATTGCTGGCGGGATCGAACAGATAGCTGCGGTCTGGCATACCGGAGCGGCCCTGCGAGCGGAAGACGTCTTTCCCGGCGGTGTGTTGCACCACCTGCATCAGCCCCAGCGCGTCGGAACGACTCACCGCATACGGGTTAAATGACGATTCGGTCTGCATAATCGCCAGGATCAGCGACTCGTCAATGCCATATTTATGCGAGGCCTTACGCACCATGCCGAGGTATTTATGCGCACGTTTATCCAGGTGGTTCGGCACGAGGTTAATCGTTACGCTGAAAATCTTGCGAATACCGTTGCTGCGGCTTTGCAGGCGCGACTGTAACAGGTAATCGGCGAACTGGGTGGCGCGGCCTTCCCAGCGGATCGGCTGTCCGGTGTGATCGAGCACCTGGCCGTAGAGGAACGGTTGGCGGGAAATCTGGATATCATCGACGTCTGAGTAGAGGTCAATTGAACCCGGGTCATCGCCCATCAGCAGCGTTTTGATAATCGCGCGGCGCAAATGGGAGGCCGGATCGGTCCCGGCGATGGTTTCAATGGTAATCGTACCGGCGTCGAAGTTAATGTGGCTGCGGGTCTGATACTGATCGGTGTACTTTACATAATCTTTTGGCCCGGCGATCAGCACTTCCTGATAGCCCCACAAGTTTTCAATGTTATGGGCAAACTGCCCCATCAAAATATCAAAACCGTTGGTATCCTTGACCCAGGCTTCGTTGTACGAATCGCCTTTTTTGGTCGAACTGGAACAGGAGATGAGCAACGGCGCAATAACGGCAAGCGCGAGTAATTTTTTCATCATTCCGGGAGTGCGTGTTGTGTTTGTCGTTATGCCATTTCGCCGCAGGGTATCCGGCCTGGCGACGGCATGATTGCAGGCCGGATAACCTCCGGCCAGGCATTATTTTTCTTCCGGCGTGTATCCTTCGATATGCACATCTTTACCCTCAAACAGGAAGTTGATCATCTCCTGCTCCAGCAGTTTGCGGTGATCGGCGTTCATCATGTTGAGTTTCTTTTCATTGATCAGCATGGTCTGCTTGTGCTGCCACTGCGCCCACGCCTCTTTTGAAATCTCGTTATAAATGCGTTTACCCAGTTCGCCCGGGTAGAGCTGGAAATCCTGGCCTTCTGCTTCACGCTGCAGGAAAGTACAAAAAATTGTTCTGCTCATAACAAATCCTCTTGATCGACCGATGCGTTGACCGGTGCACCGGTACGTAACTGCTGTAATAAACGCTCCACGGGAGCCGCCAGACCAACGGATGGCGGTTGCGCTAAGTTATACCAGAGCGCGTTGCCTTCATCCATGCATGAACCCGCTAAGGACACGCCAAGCCACATAGGCACAATATCTAAGTGGAAATGGCTGAAGGTATGGCGAAACGCAGTAAGCTGGGTCAAAGTATCCGCGCTAATCTGCCGTTGCGCCAGCCAGTCCCGCAGCTCCGCTTCGCTGGCGAACTGCGGGAAGCAATACAATCCCCCCCACAGACCGCTGGGCGGACGCTGGGTGAGCAGCACTTCATCGTCATGCTGCATCAGTAAAAAATAGCCGGTGCGTTCCGGTAGCGTCTGCTTCGGTTTTTTACCGGGATAGAGCGACCAGCTGTCACTGGCGGCGGCGATGCAGCCGTTCTGCAACGGGCAGAGGGAACATTTTGGCTTCGAGCGGGTGCAGACCATCGCGCCTAAATCCATCATCGCCTGATTAAAGCGCTCCACGCCATTTACCGGCGTGACCGCCTCGCTCAGCTCCCACAGCCTTTTTTCGACCTCTTTTTTGCCAGGCCAGCCGCTAACAGCATAGCAGCGCGCCAGCACGCGTTTGACGTTGCCGTCGAGAATCGGAAAAGGTTTACCCAGCGAGAGCGAAAGCACCGCGCCGGCGGTAGAGCGGCCCACGCCGGGCAGCGCCGCCACTTCATCAAACGTTTCCGGGAAGATGCCGTTATGCCGCGTGGCGACCTGCTGCGCAGCCTTGTGCAGATTGCGCGCCCGGGCGTAGTAGCCCAGCCCGGTCCACAGGTGCAGCACTTCATCCAGCGGCGCATGAGCGAGATCGTTTACCGTCGGGAAGTGGCGCATAAAGCGTTCAAAATAGGGGATAACCGTAGCAACCTGAGTCTGTTGCAACATCACTTCCGAGAGCCATACTTTGTAAGGCGTCTTGTCAATTTGCCAGGGCAGGGTTTTTCGCCCGTATTTGTCGTACCAGTCCAGAACCTGGGCTGAAAATTGAGACGCTTGCATGGTCACCAGAATCATCATTGTCGGGGGCAAGATTGCAGCACAGCGGCGGCAGGGTGTAAACCGGAACTTTCCGCAGCGCGCCATCTTCCTTTGCTTGCATCCGGGCACTAACTTTGGATAATGCCCGTTTTCAGAACTCAATCACAAGCAGACTTAACTTTTATGAAAAATGACGTCATCTCACCGGAATTTGATGAAAATGGCCGTCCGCTGCGCCGGATACGTAGTTTTGTGCGTCGCCAGGGACGACTGACCAAAGGGCAGGAACACGCGCTGGAAAACTACTGGCCGGTGATGGGCGTTGAGTTCAGTGAGGAACCGCTGGATTTTGCGACGCTGTTTGGCCGTGAAGCGCCGGTGACGCTTGAGATTGGTTTTGGTATGGGCGCTTCACTGGTGGCGATGGCGAAAGCGTGCCCGGAGCAAAACTTTCTTGGCATTGAAGTACATTCTCCGGGCGTGGGCGCGTGTCTGGCCTCTGCGCATGAAGAGGGCGTCGGGAACCTGCGCGTGATGTGTCACGACGCGGTTGAAGTGCTGCACAAAATGATTCCTGACAATTCTTTATCGATGGTTCAACTCTTTTTCCCTGACCCGTGGCATAAAGCGCGTCATAATAAACGCCGTATCGTTCAGGTGCCGTTTGCTGAACAGGTAAAAAGCAAGCTGAAGCCGGGCGGCGTGTTCCACATGGCGACCGACTGGGAAGCCTATGCGGAACATATGCTGGAAGTGATGTCCTCGATTGACGGTTATAAAAACCTGTCTGAGAGCAACGATTATGTACCGCGTCCGGCCTCGCGTCCGGTAACCAAATTTGAACAACGTGGGCATCGTCTTGGCCACGGCGTATGGGACTTAATGTTCGAGAGGGTGAAATAATGGCAAAGAACCGTAGTCGTCGTCTGCGTAAGAAAATGCACATCGACGAATTCCAGGAGCTCGGATTTTCGGTGGCATGGCGTTTCCCGGAAGGGACATCTGAAGAGCAGATCGATACAACCGTTGATGATTTTATCAATGAGGTGATCGAGCCGAACAAACTGGCTTTTGACGGCAGCGGCTATCTGGCCTGGGAAGGTCTGATCTGCATGCAGGAGATCGGCCAGTGCACCGAAGAGCATCAGGCCATCGTGCGTAAATGGTTAGAAGAGCGCAAGCTCGAAGAAGTACGCACCAGCGAACTTTTCGACGTCTGGTGGGACTAAGTAGCACAGGGTCGGCAAATGCCGGCCCGATTTGTCTTGAGGGAAAGTTATGATGCGCAAAACGCTGCTGGCGGCAGTGCTAACGTTTACGGCAATGGCCGCTCACGCCGATTATCAGTGCAGCGTCACCCCGCGTGACGATGTGATTCTCAGCCCGCAAACCGTGCAGGTGAAAGGGGAAAACGGCAATCTGGTGATCACCCCGGACGGCAACGTGATGTACAACGGCAAACAGTATTCCCTGAGCGCCGCCCAGCGCGAGCAGGCGAAAGATTATCAGGCGGAACTGCGCAGCGCGCTGCCGTGGATTGACGAAGGCGCGCGTTCGCGCGTGGAAAAAGGCCGCGTCGCGCTGGACAGCATCATTGCCAAAGAAGTGGGCGAGAGCAGCAATATGCGCGGTCGTCTGACGAAACTGGATGCCCAACTGAAAGAGCAGATGAATCGCATTATCGAACATCGCGCTGACGGTCTGACGTTCCATTATAAGGCCATCGACCAGGTGCGCGCCGACGGCCAGCAGCTGGTAAACCAGGCGATGGGCGGCATTTTGCAGGACAGCATCAATGAGATGGGCGCGAAGGCGGTGCTGAAAGGCGGCGGTAATCCGTTACAGGGCGTGCTCGGCAGCCTCGGCGGGTTGCAAACGGCGATTCAGAACGAATGGAAGAATCAGGAAAAAGACTTCCAGCAGTTCGGTAAAGACGTGTGCAGCCGGGTGGTGACGCTCGAAGACAACCGTAAGGCGCTGGTCAGCAGCCTGAAATAATCTTTTCTTAAAAAACAATGGCGCAGATCGCCTCTGCGCCGTTTTGTTTTACCTTCTCATAGCGTTTTGATATCCACCTCTAAAATTAACAATCTGAATAACACATTTATCTGGTTAATTGGATGAAGTCACATTATTCACCTGTGGCGCTGCGATAATGCGGCAAATTCACGTAACTGGAGAAATAACATGGAGTTTTTCAGGAAAACGGCGCTTGCCGCGCTGGTGCTCAGCTTCAGCGGCGCCGCTCTCGCCTTACCGCACGTCACCATTTTAGCCACCGGCGGAACCATTGCTGGTGGCGGTGATTCGGCCACCAAATCCAACTACACGGCGGGCAAAGTCGGCGTAGAGAATCTGGTGAACGCGGTGCCCCAGCTCAGGGATATTGCGGTTGTAAAAGGCGAGCAGGTCGTCAATATCGGTTCGCAGGATATGAACGATGAGGTGTGGTTAACGCTGGCGAAGAAGATCAATAACGAATGCGACAGCACCGATGGTTTCGTGATCACGCACGGTACGGACACGATGGAAGAGACGGCGTATTTCCTCGATCTCACCGTCAAGTGCAACAAGCCGGTGGTGCTGGTGGGAGCGATGCGTCCGTCCACCTCCATGAGCGCCGATGGCCCGTTCAATCTGTATAACGCGGTGGTAACGGCAGCGGACAGCGCCTCTGCCAACCGTGGCGTGCTGGTGGTGATGAACGATACCGTTCTCGATGGTCGCGACGTCACCAAGACCAATACCACCGACGTGGCAACCTTCAAATCGGTAAATTACGGTCCGCTGGGCTACATTCACAACGGTAAAATCGACTATCAGCGCACCCCGGCGCGTAAGCACACCACCTCCACGCCGTTCGACGTCTCTGCGCTGACCGCACTGCCGAAGGTAGGAATTGTGTATAACTACGCTAACGCCTCCGAACTGCCAGCCAAAGCGCTGGTGGATGCGGGCTACGAAGGGATCGTCAGCGCGGGCGTGGGTAACGGTAATCTGTATAAAACGGTATTCGATACCCTGGCGACCGCAGCGCATAACGGCACGGTGGTCGTGCGTTCTTCCCGCGTGCCGACCGGAGCGACCACTCAGGATGCGGAAGTCGACGATGCGAAGTATGGATTTGTGGCCTCCGGCACGCTGAATCCGCAGAAAGCGCGCGTGCTGCTGCAACTGGCGTTAACCCGGACCAAAGATCCTAAGCAGATCCAGACGATGTTTAATCAGTATTAATACTCCAGGCGGCTACGCTTATCTCTGAGATTTTGTAGGCCTGATAAGCGTAGCGCCATCAGGCAGTGTGTCGGATGGCGGCGCAAGGCCTGATCCGGGTATTTACAACATCACTCAACAAGAAACAGCTCAAGCAGCCAGTTTAAGAATAGCTTGCCGTGCCGGGTAATCTGCCAACATTCCTCGCTTTCCGTCAGATACCCCTGCGCTATCGCATCATCAATTTGTTGACGAATTGCCGTTTCACTCAGCCCGGTGTAATCGCTAAATTCACGGCGGGGCGCGGCTTCCAGTAAACGGAAGCGGTTCATAAAGAACTCAAACGGTTTGTCCGCCTGCGCCACATCGCGCTGGCTTTCCAGATAACGGCCCTGCATATAGCCGCGGGGATGGCGCGTTTTGGTGGTGCGCAGGATCCGCCCGTCCGGGAAGGTGATTTTCCCGTGGGCGCCGCAGCCAATGCCCAGATAATCGCCAAAGCGCCAGTAATTGAGATTGTGCTGGCACTGATAGCCGGGCTTCGCGTAGGCCGAGGTTTCATACTGCTGATAACCGGCGGCGGTCAGCAGCTGGTGGCCCTGTTCAAAAATATCCCACAGCGCATCGTCATCCGGCAGTAGCGGCGGACGCGAGCCAAACAGCGTGTTCGGTTCGATGGTCAACTGATACCAGGAAAGATGCGGCGGATTGAGCGCAATCGCCTGCCGCAAATCATCCAGCGCCTCTTCCAGCGTCTGCTCCGGCAGGCCGTGCATCAGATCGAGATTAAAGCTGCGTAAGCCTAATCCGCTGGCCAGCCTGGCCGCGCGTCTGGCCTCTTCCGGTCCGTGAATGCGCCCAAGCCGCTTCAGCTTCGCTTCACTGAAGCTCTGTACGCCGATAGAGATACGGTTAATCCCGGCGCGTTGATAATCAACGAAGCGATCGGCTTCTACCGTGCCGGGATTCGCTTCCATCGTAATTTCCGCATCGGCGGCCAGCGTTAAGCGTGCGCGCACGCCATCCAGCAGCGTCTGCATTGCCGGGCCGGAAAGCAGGCTTGGCGTACCGCCGCCAATGAAAATCGTCTTTACTTCACGCCCCTGGGCGAAGGAGACGTCCGCCGCCAGATCGCTCAGCAGATGCTGAACATAATCGTCGTGCGGGACTTCGCCTTTCAGAGCATGCGAGTTGAAGTCGCAGTACGGGCATTTCTGCACGCACCAGGGGATGTGAATGTAAAGGCTCAGCGGCGGCAGCTTAACCATTGCGCAAGGCTTCCAGCAGCAGCTTCAGCGCCTGTCCACGATGCGAAATGGCGCTTTTTTCTTCGCGGGTTAGTTCAGCAGCGGTTTTTCCTTCGGAAGGGACGAAGAAGATCGGATCATAGCCAAAGCCGCCGCTCCCCGCCGCTTCTCTGGCGATCACGCCCGGCCAGCTGCCGTGGCAGACCAGCGGCGTCGGGTCGTCCGCATGACGCAGATAGACCAGCACGCAGTGGAAGCGCGCCTGACGCTTATCGTCCGGGATCTCCTGCATCGTACGCAGCAGCTTTTCCAGATTCTGCTGGTCGCTGGCGTCTTCGCCGGAGTAACGCGCGGAATAGATCCCCGGCGCGCCGCCCAGCGCGTCTACCGCCAGACCGGAGTCGTCGGCAATAGCTGGCAGACCGGTCGCCTGCGCCGCATGACGCGCTTTCAGGATCGCGTTTTCAATGAAGGTCAGGCCGGTTTCTTCAGCGGAATCGACGCCGAGTTCCGTTTGCGCCACGACATCAAGCCCGAAATCGCTCAACAGCGACGCAAGCTCACGCACTTTACCGGCATTGCCGGTCGCGAGGACTACTTTTTGCATAAGACACCTAATCAGTTAACGCCGCGACTTCGGGCGGGATCTGTTGCGGATGCAGGATTTTAACCTGTTTATGGCGGCCAAGTTCGCCCTTTTCGATCGCTACCTGGCTTTTCGCCACGCGGAACTGTTTACCGAGAAACTTGACCAGATGGCTGTTCGCCTGGCCGTCAACCGGCGGGGCGGTAATGGCGACTTTCAGTTCGTCGCCATGTAAACCGACAATGCTGTCACGGCTGGCTTTCGGCTGGATATAGAGCCGTAAAATCAGTCCGTCATCGCAGCGCGTTACGGCACTCATAGCGCCATCCACAGCCCCGGCAGCAGCATGTTACCGGTCGCCTGGAGCATTTCGCCAATGCCCATATTAATTACGTACAGCAGCAGGACGAGGATCATCGGCGAGAAATCGATCCCGCCCATGCCGGGCAGAATGCGGCGAATCGGGCTCAGCAGCGGATCGGCCAGCTGCATCAGCACGTACTCGATCGGGCTCCGCCCCTGGCTGACCCAGCTCATGATCGCCATGATCAGCAGCACCCAGAAGATCAGCAGGCCAATGGTCTTGAGCACAATCAGCAGGCCGGCGATCCAGATGATCGGTACGAAGGTCACCACTTTAAACAGCACAATCGCTTTAATAAAGCTGAGGATAAAGGCCACCAGCAGGGAGGCGCTGTCGATGGGCCCCATCGGCGGAATAATGCGGCGCAGCGGCCCGATAATCGGCTGCGTCACTTTCACCACGAACTGGGAGAAAGGGTTGTAAAAATCGCAGCGGGCCCACTGCATCCATACGCGCAGTAGCAGCACCATGGTGTACAGCTCAATTACCGTTGAGAGCAGGAAGGTCAACGTATTCATGGCGTTCCTCAGTTTTCCTTAATTTTTTGTGTAATTCCGGGCACCAAAAATGGCGGTGCCGATGCGGACCATAGTGCTACCGGCGGCGATAGCGGCATCCATATCGTCCGACATACCCAGTGACAACGTGTCGACGCCAGGATAGCGCGTTTTCAGCCCGGCAAATGCTACAGCCATTTGCCGGGCAACTTCAAACTGCCTTACATAATCTGACTCAGGCGCCGGAATGGCCATCAGTCCACGCAGGCGCAGATTCGGTAATGCGGCCACCTCTTCCGCCAGCTGTTCCAGTTCGGCCAGCGCGATGCCGGACTTGCTGTTCTCATCGCTGATGTTGATTTGGATCAGCACGTTCAGCGGCGGCAATTGCGCCGGGCGCTGTTCGCTCAGACGGGCGGCGATGCGCAGGCGGTCGATAGTGTGGCACCAGTCGAAATGTTCCGCCACCAGGCGGCTTTTGTTGGACTGTAATGGGCCGATAAAGTGCCATTGCAGTCCTTCGCTTCCCTTTTCCTGGAAGTGGCGAATTTTTTCTACCCCTTCCTGCACGTAGTTTTCGCCAAACGCGCGCTGACCGGCGGCGATAGCTTCTTCGATGGCGCTCGCAGGTTTGGTTTTACTCACTGCAAGCAACGTAACTTCTTCTGGAGCGCGGCCGCAATGCGATGCGGCGGCTGAGATTTTGTCCCGGATCTGTGCCAGGCTATGCGCGATATCGTTCATTTTCCGAGGATGCGTTGATGAATATGGAAGAAATTGTGGCCCTTAGTGTAAAGCATAACGTCTCGGATCTACACCTGAGCAATGCGTGGCCAGCTCGCTGGCGCAAGCGGGGAAGGCTGGAAGCTGCGCCATTTTCCGCGCCGGATGTAAACGAACTCCTGTCGCAGTGGCTTGATGAGACGCAGCGAGCCGCGCTACGCCAGGAGGGCCAGCTTGATTTCGCCGTATCGCTTACCGCCAATCAGCGTCTGCGGGCCAGCGCCTTTCGCCAGCTGCAGGGGATGTCGCTGGCGCTGCGGCTGTTGCCGAATCAGTGCCCAACGCTTGACGCGCTGGATGTGCCTGCGGCGTTGCCGGAACTGCTGACCTGCGAGAACGGCCTGCTGCTGGTCTCCGGCGCGACCGGCAGCGGCAAATCAACCACCCTGGCGGCGATGGTGGAGTGGCTGAACCGACATCGCGACGGCCATATCCTGACCCTGGAAGATCCGATTGAATATCGCTACGCCAGCCAGCGCTGTCTGATTCAGCAACGGGAAGTGGGCGTACACTGTTCCTCGTTTGTGGCGGGATTACGCGCGGCGCTGCGTGAAGATCCGGATGTGATCCTGTTGGGGGAATTGCGTGATAGCGAAACCATCCGCCTGGCGCTGACGGCGGCGGAGACGGGGCATCTGGTGCTGGCTACGCTGCATACCCGCGGCGCGGCGCAGGCTATCGAGCGGCTGGTTGATACCTTTCCGGCGCAGGAAAAAGATCCGCTGCGTAGTCAACTGGCGGGCAGCCTGCGCGCCGTGCTGGCGCAAAAACTGGTGCCGGATAAACAGGAGGGGCGCGTTGCGCTGTTCGAACTGTTAATCAACACGCCCGCTGCGGGGAATCTGATCCGCGAGGGCAAAACGTACCAGTTACCGCATGTGATCCAGACCGGGCAGCAGACGGGCATGATGACTTTCGCCCAGAGCGTGCAGCAGCGCCAGGCGCAGGGGCGATTGTAGGCCCGCTAAGCGCAGCGCCATCAGGCGGGAGGGCGTTAATACCCCTGTTCGAAATAGCTTTCGAGGATAATCACGGCAGAGGCGGAGTCGATCTTACCTTTGTTGAGCGCGCGATAGCCGCCTTGCTCAAACAGGCCGGAGCGCGCTTCGACGGTGCTCAGGCGTTCGTCGTGCAGCGTCACCGTCACGCCAAACCGGCCATGAATGCGGTTGGCGAACTTGCGCGCGCGCGCGGTGAGCGGTTGTTCCGTACCGTCCATATTCAGCGGCAGGCCGACGATGATTTCATCAGGCTGCCACTCTTTAAGCAGACGTTCGATAAGATTCCAGTCTGGCGTGCCGTCCTGCGCTTTAATGGCCGCAAGCGCGCGAGCGGAGCCGGTAATACGTTGACCAATCGCCACGCCAATGCTTTTGGTGCCAAAATCAAACGCCAGTAACGTTCCGCTCATCAGGCATGCCCCGCTACGCCCGGCATGGTCTGAATGTCGATGCCAATCAGCCTGGCGGCTTCCCGCCAGCGGTCGGCAATCGGCGTCTTAAACAGAATGTTGAGATCGGCCGGAGCGGTCAGCCAGGCGTTATCCAGCAGCTCCTGCTCCAGCTGGCCTTTATCCCATGAGGCGTAGCCCAGCGCGACCAGTACTTCGGTGGGCTGTTCAGCGGTGCCTAACGTTTCGAGGACGTCGCGGGAGGTGGTAATCACCGTGTTGTCGGAAATACGGATGCTCGATGAAAAGCTTGACGGCGGCGTATGCAGGATAAACCCGCGGTCTTCCGCCAGCGGGCCGCCGAGCATCACCGCTTTATCCAGGCGGATTGCGGGATCGCGCGGTTCCGGCGTGATTTTCAGCTTTTCCAGAATCCCTTCAATCTGCAAATTTTCCAGCGGCTTGTTAACAATAATCCCCATTGCGCCATCTTCGTTATGTTCGCAAATGTAGACCACTGAGCGACGGAAAATCGGGTCCTGGAGAGCAGGCATGGCAATAAGAAAATGATGCTGTAAATTCATTGGCAGAGGTTCTGTGTCCTGGTTTAAAAAAGCAACAGGGGCCAGTATGTGGGGAAAGCACCAGGATGTCACTACTGTCAGCCGGATACGACGCTTGCGTCGCCATCCGGCACTGGTGTCTTAATGCCTGATGGCGCCGCGTTATCAGGCCTGCAGAGGCATATCGGATGTCGCCATCCAGTAAACGGCTTATTTCTGCAAACGTGCTTCAATCGCGTCCATCAGCATACCGGTAATGGAGATCGGGAATTCCGCCTCAATCTCGCGAATACAGGTCGGACTGGTGACGTTAATCTCGGTCAGGCGATCGCCAATGATGTCCAGACCGACAAAAATCAGCCCTTTCGCCTTCAACGTCGGTCCAATGCGCCGCGCGATCGCCCAGTCGCTGTCGGTCAACGGGCGGGGTTCGCCGCGGCCGCCAGCGGCGAGGTTACCGCGGGTTTCACCGCCCTGCGGAATACGCGCCAGGCAGTAGGGCACCGGCTCGCCATCCACCACCAGCACGCGCTTGTCGCCATCGACAATCGCCGGCAAATAATTCTGCGCCATGCAGTAGCGGGTGCCGTGTTCGGTCAGGGTTTCCGCAATCACGCCGAGGTTCGGGTCGCCCTCTTTGACGCGGAAAATGGAGGCGCCGCCCATACCGTCCAGCGGTTTGAGAATGATATCGCTGTGTTTCTGCCAGAAGGCTTTCAGCTGCGCTTTATTGCGGGTGACCAGCGTCTCCGGCGTCAGGTCGGAGAACCAGGCGGTGAACAGCTTTTCATTGCAGTCACGCAGGCTCTGCGGCTTGTTGACGATCAGCGTGCCTTTCTCTTCGGCGCGTTCCAGAATATAGGTGGCGTAGATAAATTCGGTATCAAACGGCGGATCTTTACGCATCAGGATCGCGTCGAGGGAGTCCAGCGCCAGATCCTGCTCGCCGGTAAAGTCGTACCATTTATCGTAATTCTGCTCGACGCTGAGGGTGCGCGTACGGGCGCGGGCTTCACCGTTGATCAGATAAAGATCGGCCATCTCCATATAGTGAAGTTCGTAACCACGACGTTGCGCTTCCAGCAGCATAGCGAAGCTGGAGTCTTTCTTGATGTTGATGCTTGCGATGGGGTCCATCACGATGCCGAGCTTGATCATTATTCTTCTCCGTTAGCCCAGATCGCCAAAACGCACCTGCAGCGCAGTGATGGCGGTGAGCGCAGTTGTCTCAGTACGCAGAACGCGAGGTCCTAACAGGATATCAGTAAACTGGTAGCGCGCGGTCATAGCGATTTCTTCCGCCGACAGCCCGCCTTCCGGGCCAATCAGCAGACGCACGCGTTCAACCGGCAGCGGCAGCGTGTTGATGCTGTCGCTGGCGCGGGGATGAAGATTCAGCTTCAGCCCTTCGTCCTGTTCCGCGCACCACGCTTCGAGGTCCATCGCCGGGCGGATTTCCGGCACCCGGTTACGACCGCACTGTTCGCAGGCGGCAATAGCGATTTTCTGCCACTGCTGGCGCTTCTTATTCAGACGCTCATTGTCCAGTTTAACGCCGCAGCGCTCAGAAAACAGTGGCGTAATGAGGCTTACCCCGAGCTCGATCGATTTCTGGATGGTGAATTCCATTTTTTCACCGCGCGACATCACCTGGCCGAGGTGGATATGCAGCGGGGACTCACGATCGTCAATTTCTCCACGCAGGACTTTGACCTCCACGCTTTTCTTACTGGCGAGGACGATCTCGGCGTCAAAAACCTGATTGCTGCCGTCGAACAGTTGCAGCGGCTGGCCCGGTCCCATCCGCAGTACGCGTCCGGTGTGGTTGGCGGCATCTTCGCACAGCGAAATTTGCGTGCCGGGGGTAACAGGCTCAGGGTGATAAATGCGGGGGGTGCGCATAGTTAAAAATCCGCGTCATGGCCCCACGTCCCGTGGGCGTGGGGAGATTAAAAATGAATCCCGCTAGTGTAGGTTAGCTCTTTTGCGCCTGGCAAGCGCGTTGCACGTAAGGATTGTGGTTTCCCTGCACCTTCGCGATGCGTTCATCGCGCTCGCACTCCCAGTCGCTGACCGGATACATCTTATTCCAGGCGTTGAAAAGCTGCGTTTGCTGACGGGAAAGAGTCAGATGGTACTGGTCGCGCATGTAAAAGTAGGTCCGCGCGATGGCGCCGCGGGCGCGGATGGGCGGCTCGGCGAGCTTCTCTTTGAAATCGACCTTCATGGCGCACTGTCCGTACTGGCCTTCGCCGCCGTTCCACTGGCTGTACATGAAGTTGCCGCGATCGCCGTTCACTTCGCCAACGGCGGGTTGCAGGTTATGCATATCGCTTTCCATCTTGCGATAGACCGGATCTTTGGCGCAGTTTTTACGCCCGCCGTCCTGCCAGCACTGGCGCTGGTGACCAAACTGCCATGCCGGAACCACATGTTCCCATTCGATCCGGCTGGCGCGGTTTTCGTTTTTACGCACCTTATAGCCGCAGGAGGCGAGATCGACGACGCCTTTTTTCCCCTGCCAGTTGATCTTACAGCCGCAGTAGAAGTCGCCGGGCACATCGGCGTTTACCTTCACGCCGGCGGCTTTCGCCTGGGAGAAACTGTTAATGCCAGCGGCCAGCGCGTGGCCTGAAAACACCGCTGTCAGCAATCCAGCGGCAAAACACAAATTACGGTACATCACGAACTCCGTATTAAAACGAGCCCGCAAAGTAACGAAAGATGACCAGGGATGCAATGAGGCCGATCGGGAAAGTTCCTGATCGTTCTGGTTATTTAATCGGCACTAACGGTTCGCCGCAGTGGACGCAGCGGTAGGTTGCTTCGCCGCGCAACACCCGGTTATGGCGACGGACGGTCAGTTGATGATCCTGGCACCGGCAGCGATAGGGAAAAGTGTTACGGCGCACCGACTGTAGCGCGAACTGGTGCGTCCGGCGGGCGGGAACGCCAAGCACGCTCTCCATCATCCACTTCCACTCTTTACCGTGCGGCGCTTTACGCCCGAAGTGCTTCCACACCAGCAAATGCGCCAGTTCATGCGGCACCACTTCGCGGATAAACGCCTCCGTGTTCTCCATCAGCAGCACCGGGTTGAGGCGAATTTCATAGCTGTCCAGCCAGGCGGTACCGGCAGAGGTGCCGCGCTGCTGATAGACCAGTTTCGGTTCGGGATAGCTGCGCGCCAGCTTCAGGTTAGCCTGAGCGAGATTTTCCCGCAGGCTGCGCATAACGGCTTGCTGGACGGCGATGGGGAGACGGGCGGTTTTCATAACGGCAGAGCATAAAGGGTAACAAAGGCGACCGCAACCCGCACTCAGGCCGGAAAGCGAAGGGTGAAAATGTGTTGGCCATCAGCGAAGCGATAGCTCACCGCGCCTGAGTGTAACGTCATAATGGCTTTCACCATTGATAATCCCAGCCCATAACCCGATGAATGCCGGGCGTTATCGCCTCGCCAGAAGCGGTTGAACAGCTTATCGGCGTTCTCCGCTTCCGTACCGGGGTTAGCGATTTCAACTATCGTCTCGTTGCCGCTGCGGGCGGCGTTGATGGTAATAACCGCCTGCTCCGGTGAATAGCGGATCGCATTCGTGAGCAGATTTAACAACACCCGTTGCAGCAAAACCCGGTCGGCCTGAATGACGGCCTCACCCGCGACGCGAAAGGCGATATCTTTTTCCTCCGCGGCATATTCCAGAAAATCGGTCAGGTCAGCTATCGGTTCGGCAAAGGGGATAGCCTCTTTTTTGAGCAGAATGTTGTGGTGTTCGGCGCGGGCGAGAAACAGGATGTTTTCCGTTAAGCGCGACAGCCCCTCAAGTTCTTCAATATTGTTTGCCAGCGTCTGTTGATACTCTTCCGTCGTGCGCGCTTTGCTTAACGCCACCTGGTTATGGCCCAGCAGGATATTGACCGGCGTGCGTAGCTCGTGGGCCAGATCGTCAGCAAACTGGTTCAGGCGGGTAAAATCATCGGCCAGTTTCTGGCGCATCACGTTTAATGCGCTGCCCAGCGGCTTTAGCTCCACGGGAAGCGCATTTTCATCCAGCGGCTGGCTAAGACCGCGGCTGTCGATGCTGGCCGTAACGCGGCTGAGGGTTTTTATCGCCTTCAGCCCCTTTCTGATTAAAAAAGGGCTCAGCGCCGAACAGAGCAGGATCGCGATGGCGCTGATCAGGATGCTGTTATTGCGGTACTGCTCAAGCATCAGCCTGCGTTCCGTGGCCAGCCTGGCGACGGTAATAGTGACCGGCTGAGCGTCGCTGTTGGCCGTAATGCGTACCGCGGCGAGCGGCGTTCCCGCAACGTCGCGTTTGGCGATGCTTTGCAGAGTGGGCGTCGTCTGTGCGGGAAGGGCATCGAGAAGAGCGGACTGTACGCCCGTATGGTTGACCACAATATGGCTGGCGGCGGGGGAGTGGATAAGCAGAATATCCTGGCGGGTATCCATCATCCGGTTAAAGTAGAGGGGAAGATTTTCCGCTTTCGCGCCGTCGCGTAACAGCTGGCGAATTTGTTCCGCCCGGTTAATCAGCATGATGTCATCCCGCCAGGTTAGCTCCTGGCTCAGCGCGCGATATAAGGTCCAGCTCACGCCGGAGCAGGCGAGCGTCAGCACCAGAACGAACAGCAGGGTCAGACGTAACGTCATGGAATCAGGCTTCATGATGTTCATCCGCCCGGAACCGGTAGCCCATTCCCCTGACGGTGCCGATGAGCTTAACGTCGAAGGGATCGTCCACTTTCGACCGTAGCCGACGTATGGCGACATCAACCGTATTGGTCTCGCTGTCAAAATTAATGCCCCACACTTCGCTGGCGATTACGGTCCTCGGGATAATTTCTCCGGCTCTGGACGCCAGCAGCCACAGCAGAAGAAACTCTTTGCGGGTTAATACAATGGCTTTTCCGTCTCTGCTGACGCTTTGCCTGACGGAATCCATCTCCAGTCCGCTGATTTTCAGATAGGTATGATGAGGCGAATGATTTCTCAACTGCGCGCGTACCCGCGCCAGCAGCTCGGCGAAAGAGAAGGGTTTAACCAGATAATCATTGGCGCTGGACTCCAGCCCTTTTACCCGGTCTTCGACCGCGTCGCGGGCAGTAAGGCAAATCACCGGCGTCTGGTTTGCCGTTCTGAGCGCCTTAAGCACCTGCCAGCCGTCGAGCCCCGGCAGCATAATATCCAGGATGATTAACGCGTAAGATTCCTGTAACGCGAAGCGCAATCCCTCTTTGCCGTCGCTCGCCTGGTCCACGACGTAGCCAGCTTCGCTCAGCCCCTGACTTACCCAGTCGCGGGTTTTTTGGTTGTCTTCAATCAGTAAAATCTTCATGGCATCACTATGGCATATGCGGTGGTTCAGCGGAAAAAGTATCGTCAATGATGACGAAAATGTAATGCGCATGTCAGGCTGTCGCGGCGCGGTTCAGATATCTTTATTCCGGACAACTGAACATGGAGCGACAAATGAAAAAGATGATTCTCACCGCCGCGCTGGTAAGCGCGCTTGCGGCGCCGACAATGGTTATGGCGGCGGCCGGCAATATCCTCAGCGTGCATATTCTCGATCAACAAACCGGGAAACCGGCCGCTAACGTCGGGGTCGTGCTTGAGCAAAAGAGCGACAGCGGATGGCAGCAGCTAAACAGCGGTCGTACCGATAACGATGGCAGAATTAAAGCGCTATGGCCTGAGCAGGCGGCGAAGCCCGGCGACTACCGGGTAACGTTTAAAACCAAACCCTATTTCGATAGCAAAAAACAGGCGACCTTCTTCCCGGAAGTGCCCGTCGAATTTCATATCGGTAACACCCAGGAGCACTACCACGTTCCCTTACTGCTGAGCCAGTATGGTTATTCGACCTATCGGGGGAGCTAAACGTCGGTGAGAAACAGGCGTCCTCTCATGGGAGAGGACGCGAAGTGAGGATTAATCGTGCGCGCCGATGTCGCGCAGCTTACGTCCTTTCATCAGATTACGTTCAATGTGTTCCAGCGAGACGTGTTTGGTTTCCGGCACCAGCCACAGCGTCAGCAGGATAAACAGCACGTTCAGACCTGAGTAAACCCAGAAGGTGTTGGCGTTGCCCAGGTTGTTGAGCATGGTCAGGAACGTTGCGCCGACGATCATATTGGCGATCCAGTTCGTGGCGGTAGAGCAGGTGATCCCGAAGTCACGACCTTTCAACGGCTGGATTTCAGAGCACAGCACCCAAATCAGCGGACCGGCGCTCATCGCGAAGCCGATAATAAACATCAGCAGCATGGCAATCGCGAAGTACTGCGCGGACGGTGAGTGAATGCCGATGTGCATCATCGTACCCAGAATTCCCATCCCGGCGGCCATGACCAGGAAGCCCAGCGTCAGCGTCGGCTTACGGCCCCAGCGGTCAACTAGGCCGATGGCGATAAAGGTCGCCAGCACGTTAGTCAGACCGACGATTACCGTACCCCACATCTGCTCGGTGGTGTTGCTGTAACCCGCCAGCTCAAAGATTTTCGGCGCGTAATACATGATGACGTTCATCCCGGTGAACTGCTGCATCACCTGCAACAGCACGCCAAGGAAAACCGCGCGGCGGAAGTTGCTGTTCTCTTTAAACAGCGCCCAGCCGCTCTGTTTTACCTGCAGGCTTTCGCGAATTTCGTCCAGTTCACGCTTCGCTTCGGCGCTGGTGTCGCGCAGGCGCAGCAGTACGCGCTCGGCGTCATGGAAGCGGCGTTTCGCGGCAAACCAGCGCGGGCTGTCCGGCAGGAAGAAGACGCCGATCAGTAGCAGAATCGCCGGAATGATGATCACGCCCAGCATCCAGCGCCATGCGCCGCTGTAGCTGAAGGCGGTATCAGAAAGATAAGCGCCGAGGATACCGATGGTGATCATCAGCTGATACATGGAAATCATGCTGCCGCGGATTTTCTCCGGCGCGATTTCAGAGAGATACAGCGGCGCGGTATACGAGGCGACGCCGACTGCCAGACCCAGCAGCACGCGGGAGAGGATCAGCACTTCAACGTTAGGCGCCGCGGCGGAGAACAGCGAACCGGCAACGAACAGGATGGCGCCGATCATCAGGCTTTTCTTACGCCCGAGCTTAAAGGAGAGCCAGCCGCTGCCAACGGCACCGACCGCTGCGCCGAACATCATCGAGCTGACCACCCACTCCTGAGTGTGCGCGGAAATCTGGAACTCATCGGTAATAAACGGTAAAGCGCCGGCAATAACGCCGATATCCAGGCCAAAAAGTAATCCTGCCAGGGCTGCAAGGAAGCAGACAAAAAATGTCATGGCCTTATTTGAACGCCCCTGTTTTTTATTGTCAGGCATTATGCCCTCCGGTTGGGTTATCAATTTTGATGATGGTAAGGGTAGGTCAGTGTTCCGTAAAAATATGTGATTATTGTCACGTTGGTGTAATCGGTTACACTAACATTCATACCATTAATGTTTTAACGAACTGAAAATAAAAACTTTTATCAACATTAGTACGGGATCGTTTGCCTGGATTTAAGACAAAGCTGAAAAATTATGTAACAACTCTTCAGGCGGCATGGTAGCGGGAAAAAGATGCTTGGCAGAACTGCGCAAAAGCGAATGTAATCGCTTTCATTGAAGTTTCATGGTTCGATCAAAGTGTAGTCAAAGAAGAAAGGTGAGGGGGAAAAAAGCCGGACAGCGCTATGCGTGCCCGGCTCTGGAATGGCTACCAACAGGCCGGATAAGAGGTTATCCGGCATGTCGTTATGGCGATTACTTCAGACCCGCAGCGTCGCGCAGGATCTGCGCTTTGTCGGTTTTCTCCCACGGGAAGTGTTCGCGGCCAAAGTGACCGTATGCCGCAGTTTCTTTGTAGATCGGGTGCAGCAGATCCAGCATCTGGATCAGACCGTACGGACGCAGGTCGAAGAACTCGCGCACCAGCAGAGTCAACTGCTCGGAAGAGACTTTTTCCGTGCCAAAGGTTTCCACCATGATGGAGGTCGGTTCTGCCACGCCGATAGCGTAAGAAACCTGGATTTCACAGCGATCCGCCAGACCTGCCGCCACGATGTTTTTCGCCACGTAGCGCGCCGCGTAGGCTGCGGAACGGTCCACTTTAGACGGATCTTTACCGGAGAAAGCGCCGCCGCCGTGACGCGCCATACCGCCGTAGGTATCGACGATGATCTTACGCCCCGTCAGGCCGCAGTCGCCCATCGGGCCGCCGATAACAAAACGTCCGGTCGGGTTGATGAAGAATTTGGTGGCGGAGGTCAGCCATTCAGTCGGCAGAATCGGCTTGATGATCTCTTCCATCACCGCTTCCTGCAGCGTTTTCTGATCGATATCTTCCGCATGCTGGGTGGAGAGTACCACTGCGTCGATACCGACAATTTTGCCGTCATCGTACTGGAAAGTGACCTGGCTTTTCGCGTCCGGACGCAGCCACGGCAGGGTGCCGTTCTTGCGTACTTCAGCCTGACGCTGCACCAGACGGTGGGCGTAGGTGACCGGCGCCGGCATCAGTACGTCGGTTTCATTGGTGGCATAGCCAAACATCAGGCCCTGGTCGCCCGCGCCCTGTTCCAGCGGATCGGCGCGGTCAACGCCCTGATTGATATCCGGAGACTGTTTCCCAATGGCGCTCAGAACGGCGCAAGAGTTGGCGTCAAAGCCCATGTCGGAATGCACATAGCCAATTTCGCGCACGGTATTACGCGTAATCTCTTCAATGTCGACCCATGCGCTGGTGGTGATTTCACCGCCCACTAACACCATGCCGGTTTTGACGTAGGTTTCACACGCGACGCGGGCTTTCGGATCCTGTTCCAGGATGGCGTCAAGCACGGCGTCAGAGATTTGGTCTGCGATTTTGTCAGGATGCCCTTCTGATACGGACTCGGACGTAAAAAGGTGTTTTGCCATGTTTTATTTCACCTAAGGAGAATTTGGTTAGCTCAAACTGTTGCGTGGTATAGCCGGGGCAGTGGATTCCACCAGGGCTTGCAGGTTAGTGACACTGGCAGTCTGAGTGTTAATCAGTATGGATGGATTAACATCTGGATGGCTATTTTAGGTCACTTCTTCACCCGATTTCCAGCTTTTTTTGAAACAGCTCGCATTGAGTTGCAAACGCAGGGAAAAATTTTTACCGATAACGATGGCAATCTGCGCATTTATGTTTTGCTTTTTCACCACGTTGTCGGTATAAAACGCGGCGCGCGGCTTATTATCCGTCCTGCTTCAGGTTGCATTTTTGCAGTCGCTTTTCTGCAGCCTGGAAGGAATCCGGATAGACAAAAAGCACACGGCGTTTTCTTCGTGTCGCCACTTCCAGCCGGGTTAAAACTACTGCTTTGGCTTAGGGTTTGTCCTGCGGGGCGGCCGTGGAGGTGATACGAGATAATGAACCGTTGTTTTTTGCCGAATCTGTCGTACCGTTCTGGTGCGTATATGTCCCCCGCACTCTGCATCTCTGTTTTGCACACCTGCCGATGTTATACCCATCTCGGCGCTTCTCAGGACTCCAGGGCCGGTTAACCGCTTTGTGAATTCTGAACAAGGGCACTCCTGAGCCTCAGGAGGTTTCTCGTGGTTTCGCCGAACCTTTGATCCTTAAGTTCGGTTACGTGTTTTACAATGATATGAATAAGAAACCGGTCGCACGGCCTTGTTTTCAGCATGACATGCTGAAAAATAGCGCCGTTAATGGGTTGTTATCGCGGTATGACGCTGCGATAGTAGTCAACTGTTTTACACTGTATACAAAGAGTTGAGGTTCGCTATGTCTGACGATATGTCTATGGGTTTGCCTTCGTCAGCGGGCGAACAGGGTGTACTACGCTCCATGCAGGAGGTTGCAATGAGCTCCCAGGAAGCCAGCAAGATGCTGCGTACTTACAATATTGCCTGGTGGGGCAATAACTACTATGACGTCAATGAGCTGGGCCACATCAGCGTCTGCCCGGATCCTGACGTACCGGAAGCGCGCGTCGATCTCGCCAAACTGGTGAAAGCTCGCGAAGCGCAGGGGCAGCGTCTGCCAGCACTGTTCTGCTTTCCGCAGATCCTGCAACATCGCCTGCGTTCCATTAACGCCGCGTTCAAACGCGCGCGTGAATCGTACGGCTATAAAGGCGACTATTTCCTCGTTTATCCGATCAAGGTCAACCAGCACCGCCGCGTGATTGAGTCGCTGATCCACTCCGGCGAACCGCTGGGGCTGGAAGCGGGTTCGAAAGCTGAACTGATGGCGGTCCTGGCGCATGCGGGCATGACCCGCAGCGTGATCGTCTGTAACGGCTATAAAGATCGCGAATACATCCGCCTGGCGCTGATTGGCGAGAAGATGGGCCACAAGGTCTATCTGGTTATTGAAAAGATGTCCGAAGTGGCGATCGTGCTGGAAGAGGCTGAACGTCTGAACGTGGTGCCGCGCCTCGGCGTGCGTGCGCGTCTGGCGTCGCAGGGCTCCGGTAAATGGCAGTCTTCCGGCGGCGAGAAGTCGAAATTCGGCCTCGCGGCGGCGCAGGTGCTGCAACTGGTGGAGATCCTGCGCGAGCATGGCCGCCTCGACAGCATTCAACTGCTGCATTTCCATCTTGGCTCGCAGATGGCCAATATTCGCGATATCGCCACCGGCGTGCGCGAGTCGGCGCGTTTCTACGTTGAATTGCATAAGCTGGGCGTCAACATTCAGTGTTTCGACGTCGGCGGCGGCCTGGGCGTTGACTACGAAGGCACCCGCTCCAAGTCGGACTGTTCGGTGAACTATGGGCTGAACGAATACGCCAACAATATCATCTGGGCGATCGGCGACGCCTGTGAGGAAAACGGCCTGCCGCATCCGACGGTAATTACCGAGTCGGGCCGCGCGGTCACCGCCCATCACACGGTGCTGGTTTCCAATATCATCGGCGTTGAGCGCAACGAGTACACCGTTCCTGTCGCCCCGGCAGAAGACGCGCCGCGGGCGCTGCAAAGCATGTGGGAAACCTGGCAGGAGATGCACGAACCCGGCACCCGCCGTTCGCTGCGTGAATGGCTGCACGACAGCCAGATGGATCTGCACGATATCCACGTAGGCTACTCCTCCGGGACCTTTAGTCTCCAGGAGCGGGCATGGGCGGAGCAGCTGTATCTGAATATGTGTCATGAAGTGCAGAAACAGCTCGACCCGAGCAACCGCGCGCACCGGCCAATCATCGACGAGTTGCAGGAGCGGATGGCGGATAAAATGTACGTCAACTTCTCGCTGTTCCAGTCGATGCCGGATGCGTGGGGGATCGATCAGCTCTTCCCGGTGCTGCCGCTGGAGGGGCTGAATCAGGTGCCTGAACGTCGCGCGGTGCTACTGGACATTACCTGCGATTCCGACGGCGCTATCGATCACTATATCGACGGTGACGGCATCGCCACCACCATGCCGATGCCGGAGTACGATCCGGAGAATCCGCCGATACTCGGCTTCTTTATGGTGGGCGCCTATCAGGAGATCCTCGGCAATATGCACAACCTGTTCGGCGACACCGAAGCGGTGGACGTGTTCGTCTTCCCGGACGGCAGCGTCGAAGTGGAGCTGTCGGATGAAGGGGATACCGTGGCGGATATGTTGCAGTACGTGCAGCTTGATCCGAAAACGCTGCTGACCCATTTCCGCGATCAGGTGAAGCAGACCGGGCTGGACGATACCTTGCAGCAGCAGTTCCTCGAAGAGTTCGAGGCTGGCCTGTACGGATATACCTATCTGGAAGACGAGTAATGCTCTCGCCCGGGTGACTTGAACCTGGGCAAAATAGCAGCGATAATTTAACACAATCTGTTTTTTTACCCATCTAACCCTTCCTCGTCGGGCCTAACGACGCGGGAGGGTTTTTTTATATCGACGAACAATGAGGTTTTTGCCATGAGCACCTTAGGTCATCAGTATGATAACTCCCTGGTTTCCAACGCCTTTGGTTTTCTGCGTTTGCCGCTGAACTTCCAGCCTTACGACAGCGATGCCGACTGGGTGATCACCGGCGTACCGTTTGATATGGCGACGTCAGGACGTGCGGGTGGCCGTCATGGTCCGGCGGCGATCCGTCAGGTATCCACCAACCTCGCCTGGGAGCACAACCGTTTCCCGTGGAACTTCGACATGCGCGAGCGTCTGAACGTGGTGGACTGCGGCGATCTGGTTTACGCGTTCGGCGATGCGCGTGAAATGAGTGAAAAACTGCAGGCGCACGCGGAGAAACTGCTGGCGGCTGGCAAGCGTATGCTCTCTTTTGGCGGCGACCATTTTGTCACCCTGCCGCTGCTGCGCGCCCACGCAAAGCACTTCGGTAAAATGGCGCTGGTGCACTTTGATGCCCATACCGACACCTACGCCAACGGCTGCGAGTTTGACCACGGCACCATGTTCTATACCGCGCCGAATGAAGGTCTGATCGATCCAAATCACTCGGTGCAGATCGGTATTCGTACCGAGTTCGACAAAGACAACGGCTTTACCGTGCTGGATGCCTGTCAGGTGAACGATCGCAGCGTGGAAGATATCCTCGCCCAGGTGAAACAGATTGTCGGCGATATGCCGGTTTACCTGACTTTTGACATCGACTGTCTGGATCCGGCGTTTGCGCCTGGGACCGGTACGCCGGTTATCGGCGGTTTGACCTCCGATCGTGCGATTAAGCTGGTGCGTGGGTTGAAGGATCTGAACATCGTCGGGATGGACGTGGTGGAAGTAGCGCCGGCTTATGACCAGTCCGAAATCACCGCGCTGGCCGCAGCGACCCTGGCGTTAGAGATGCTCTATATCCAGGCGGCGAAGAAAGGCGAGTAATGACACATTGCCCGGTGGCGCTGTGCTTACCGGGCCTACGATATGTGTTGACCGTAGGCCGGATAAGGCGTAGCCGCCATCCGGCAGATATTGTCCGGTGGCGCTGCGTTTACCGGGCCTGCAAGATCGTTACTTGATGCCGTCTGCTTTCATGCGGTCGCGAATATGCTGCGCACGTTCGGCGGATGCCGGGTGGTCGTCAAACATGGAGCTTTGACGACCCTCTTCCAGCTTCGCCAGCTTCTCGAAGCTGGTCGCCAGCCCCGCCGGGCTGATGCCGCGTTTACGCAACAGATCGTAAGAGTAGTCGTCAGCCTCGGACTCCTGGCGCTGGGAGAACTGCGAGTTGACCAGTTTTTCGCCCAGATCGCCGAGCTGCGACTGCGACAGGCTGCCGACAATACCGCCGGCAGACGCCGCTGCCGCGCGTACGGCGTTAGTGCCCAGCGCGACCTGCATCCCTTTCTTCACGTGGCCGAGCGCCACGTGCCCCATTTCATGGCCGATGACCGCTTCGACTTCGTTATCGGTCATCATATCCATCAGGCCGCTGTAAACGCGGATACAGCCGTTCGCCATCGCAAAAGCGTTGACGTCTTTCGCCATGTAAACCTTGTAGTTCACCGCCTGCCCGTTGATGTTATCGCCTAACGCCGCGGCGATGGTGTTCAGGCGCTTTGCGTACTCGCTGCCCGCGGGCGCGATGGTGGCTTTGCCATCCATTTCGGCGCATGCCTGGTCGCTTAACGCTTTCACCTGCGCGTCGCTCAGGCTGTAGGCCTGAAAGGCTTCGGCGCCTGATGAAAGCAGTCCGTTGGAGTCCATATTCTGGCAGCCGGTCAACACCGACGCCATGCCCATAGCAAGCAGTAAAGCGCGAATCTTCATGTTTTTTCTTCCACACGAAATGAGGAGTATTTTGTTGTGCGCCCTATGCTGATGAAGCGGCGCCGGAGCCTAAGTATAAAGAAAAGAACAAGGTCCGGGCGAGCAGATTGCGCAACATGCGAGCCTGATCCGGAGATTTCTGAAGCGGCAAAAGGATGCTCCATGTACATGACAGGCGGCTTGGGTTACATTGTTGGCACTTTTTTCCGGCGTAGCCCAAAACGCGCTGTCGTCAAGTCGTTACGGGCATGGCCTTCATCATCCGATCTGGAGTCAAAATGTCCTCACGTAAAGAGCTTGCCAATGCTATTCGTGCGCTGAGCATGGACGCAGTACAGAAAGCCAAATCCGGTCATCCGGGCGCCCCGATGGGTATGGCTGACATTGCCGAAGTCCTGTGGCGTGATTTCCTGAAACATAACCCGAATAACCCCGCCTGGGCCGACCGTGACCGCTTTGTGCTGTCCAACGGCCACGGCTCAATGCTGATTTACAGCCTGCTGCACCTCACCGGCTATGACCTGCCAGTTGAAGAGCTGAAAAACTTCCGCCAGCTGCACTCGAAAACGCCGGGCCACCCGGAAGTGGGCTACACCGCAGGTGTGGAAACCACCACCGGCCCGCTGGGTCAGGGCATTGCCAACGCCGTAGGTATGGCGGTTGCGGAGAAAACGCTGGCGGCGCAGTTCAACCGTCCGGGCCACGACATCGTTGACCACTTCACTTACGCCTTCCTGGGCGACGGCTGCATGATGGAAGGCATCTCCCACGAGGCGTGCTCCCTGGCCGGAACCCTGAAGCTGGGCAAACTGATTGCGTTCTACGATGACAACGGTATCTCCATCGACGGTCATGTTGAAGGCTGGTTCACCGACGACACCGCGAAGCGCTTCGAAGCCTACGGCTGGCACGTGGTGCGCGGCGTTGACGGTCACGATGCTGACGCGATTAAACGCGCGGTGGAAGAAGCACGTGCGGTCACCGACAAACCGTCCCTGCTGATGTGCAAAACCATCATCGGCTTCGGTTCGCCGAACAAGGCGGGCACCCACGATTCTCACGGCGCGCCGCTGGGCGATGCGGAAATCGCGCTGACCCGCGAAGCGCTCGGCTGGAAGCACCCGGCGTTTGAAATTCCGTCGGAAATCTATGCGCAGTGGGATGCGAAGGAAGCGGGCCAGGCGAAGGAGTCCGCGTGGAATGAGAAGTTCGCCGCTTACGCGAAGGCCTTCCCGCAGGAAGCCGCCGAGTTCACCCGCCGGATGAAGGGCGAGATGCCGTCTGACTTCGACGCGAAAGCGAATGAATTTATCGCGAAGCTGCAGGCGAACCCGGCGAAAATCGCCAGCCGTAAGGCCTCTCAGAATGCGATTGAAGCGTTCGGCCCGCTGCTGCCGGAGTTCCTCGGCGGCTCCGCAGACCTGGCGCCGTCAAACCTGACCCTGTGGTCCGGTTCGAAAGCGATTAACGAGGAGAGCGCCGGTAACTATATCCACTACGGCGTGCGTGAATTCGGGATGACCGCGATTGCCAACGGTATTGCGCTGCACGGCGGCTTCCTGCCGTACACCTCCACCTTCCTGATGTTCGTGGAATATGCGCGTAACGCGGTGCGCATGGCGGCGCTGATGAAACAGCGTCAGGTGATGGTCTACACCCACGACTCCATCGGTCTGGGCGAGGACGGCCCGACGCACCAGCCGGTGGAGCAGGTGGCCTCGCTGCGCGTGACGCCGAACATGAGCACATGGCGTCCGTGCGACCAGGTGGAATCCGCGGTGGCGTGGAAGTACGGCGTGGAGCGTCAGGACGGCCCGACGGCGCTGATCCTGTCGCGTCAGAACCTGGCGCAGCAGGAGCGTACGCCGGAGCAGCTGGCGAACATCGCGCGCGGCGGCTACGTGCTGAAAGATTGCGCCGGTCAGCCGGAACTGATCTTCATTGCCACCGGTTCTGAAGTTGAGCTGGCCGTTGCTGCCTGGGATCAGCTGGCAGGCGAAGGCGTGAAAGCGCGGGTGGTTTCCATGCCGTCCACCGACGCGTTCGACAGACAGGATGCCGCTTACCGTGAATCCGTGCTGCCAAAAGCGGTGAGCGCGCGTGTGGCAGTGGAAGCGGGTATCGCCGACTACTGGTACAAGTACGTGGGCCTGAACGGGGCGATAGTCGGCATGACCACCTTTGGTGAGTCGGCGCCGGCGGAGCAGCTGTTCGAAGCGTTCGGCTTCACCGTTGACAACGTGGTCGCGAAAGCGAAAGCGCTGCTGTAATCGTTAATACGGCAGAAAACGGGTCGCTCAGGCGGCCCGTTTTACGTTCCTTCACGGTGGTTTTTTTCAGCAAACGGCCATCGTTATCGCTATGTATTTCCCTCTCTGATCTCTCTTTCATCCTATTGCGCCTGAAGAATAAATTCCTCTTTAACGCGTTGCACAATGTCACAATAGCCGTTGGCATCCCAGGCCGAACGACCAATAAACAGCCCGTTGATGTCGTCCTGGCGGAGAAGCTCTACGGCATTTTGCCGATTGACGCTACCGCCATAGAGCAGCGGAATACGCAGCCCGGTTTCTCTGCCGAAGGTTTCGCATAACGCCTGGCGCAGCGCCCGGTGGATCTCTGCGGCCTGTTCCGGCGTCGCCGGAGTGCCGTGTTCGCCGATGGCCCATACCGGTTCGTAGGCGACCAGGGTCTGTAAAACCTGCTGTTCGCTTAATCCATACAGGGCGATTTTCATTTGCCGCACGACGGTTTCTCGCGATACCTGCCAGCGTTTTTCATCGGCGCTGTCGCCTATGCAGATCAGCGGCCGCAGACCGTGGCGCAGGGCGCTGTGCACCTTTTGGTTGATAGCGGCGTCGGTTTCATTGAACGCGCCGCGGCGTTCGGAGTGACCGAGTTCAACCAGCGTTGCCCCGGTTTCAGCCAGCATCGCGGCGGAGATTTCACCGGTCCAGGCGCCGTTTTCCATTTCATGCATATTCTGCGCTCCGGTCAGACAGGCGATCTGATGTTGCTTCAGATACTGGCTGACCGGATGAATGGCGGTAAAAGGGGGAATAACGAACGGCTGGATCGACGGATGCAAAACCCCCGGCAGCCGCTGCGCCAGCGTTTCACACCAGGCCAAGGCTTCTGACAACGGCTTGTTCATCTTCCAGCTGGTTCCTAACCAGATTTGTTCCATTTTTATTCTCCATAATATGCAAATCAATAACTTGTAATGAAAAGGGCAGCGTTTTTAACGAGGTTGAACTTTTTATCAGTGTCTGAATATATGTTAGATCACATTTTTTCATAAAATAAAACTGTGGATTTTTTTATGTGATCTCAATCACCAATACCCTCTCAATCATCAGGTAATGTTTTGTTCATATGATTATCACATGTTCATATGAACAAAAAAACTGAGTCCACTACGAGAGGTTCACGATGTCACAAGAGAGAAAACCCGTTGTCGCACTTACCATCGGCGATCCTGCCGGGATTGGCCCGGAAATTTCAGTCGCAACGATGATGAATAAAAGCGTCTACGACGAGTGCCAACCTTTTTTGATTGGCTCAGTTCCGATTATCGCCAGGGCCATGAAGATCATGGGATGCGATTTTCCGATAAACAAAATTTCCTATCCCCAAGAGGCCCGCTTCAGCTGGGGCACGCTGGATATTCTGGAAACCGGCGATTACGACTGCGAAAGCATTGAGTGGGGTAAAGTGCAGAAGCTGGCCGGGCAGATGTCGCTCGACTACGTGCTGAAATCTATCGAGCTGGGGAAAGCGGGCCTGATCGATGTGGTGTCTACCGCGCCAATTCATAAAGAAGCGATCAAGCTGGCGGGATGTAAGTTGCCGGGCCATACCGAAATCTATCAGGTTGAAACGCATTCCGATTACGGTCTGACCATGTTCCATGTGCATAACCTGCGGGTCTTCTTCGTTAGCCGTCATATGGCGCTTAAAGATGCCTGTGATTACGCCAATAAAGAACGCGTGCTGGCCTGCGTACAGCAGATTCACCATGAATTCACCGCGTTAAATATCAAAAATCCGCGTATTGCGGTCGCCGCGCTGAACCCGCACGGGTCAGACAACGGTCTGTTTGGGCATGAAGAAGCCGACAACCTGATCCCGGCGGTGAAAGCGGCGCAGGAAATGGGCATTAACGCTATCGGCCCGGTGCCGGCGGATTCCGTGTTCCACCTGGGCAAACTGGGCCACTATGACGCCATCCTCTCTCTTTACCACGACCAGGGGCATATCGCCTGCAAAACCCTCGATTTCGAACGTTCCGTCACCATCACTTTCGGCCTGCCGTTTATGCGCAGCTCCGTTGACCACGGCACGGCATTTGATATCGCCGGTACGGGTAAGGCGGGCACCGTCAGTATGCTGGAGTCCACGCTGGCTGCGGCGCGTTACTGGAAAATGAAAAACCAATAATCGCTGAGGTTAATGCGAAACAAAGGAGCAGAGAAATGGAAAAACATCTGTTGATCAGCAAGGGCAGTAAGGGCTGGGGTGGGCCGCTGTCCATTAATATTAGCCAGACGAAAAAAATTGCTTATATCACCGGGGGGATGCGTCCTCCGGTGGTTGAGCGCCTGAGCGAACTCACCGGCTGGCCGTCCGTTGATGTCTTTAAAAACGGCGAGCCGCCGGAAGAGGAAATCGGCCTGATGGTGATTGATTGCGGCGGTACGCTGCGCTGCGGTCTGTATCCCAAACGCGGTATCCCGACAATTAACCTCCATCCCACCGGGAAAAGCGGCCCGCTGGCTGAATTTATTCATGAAGGAATATATGTCTCCGGCGTGACGCCAGCCTGCATTGAGATGATCTGGCCGCAGGGCGAAGGCGGTAAGCTGGGGATCGTTGCCGACGATCTGACCGGCGCGACCACCGTCGGAGTGCTGCTGGCGCGCAGTGGCTTAAAAACCGCCGCTTTCTTTGATACCGAATCCTTTGCCCGTAATGAGGTGGAGTATCCGGCGATGGTGGTCAGCAGCGACAGCCGTCCGCTGCCGAAAGCGGAAGCTCAGCATCAGGTTAGCGCGGCGGTAAAGCAGCTACAGGCGCGCGGCGCGCATTACTTTACCAAGCGTATCGATACCACTCTGCGCGGCGGCATCGGCTTTGAAATTGACGCCATGCTGGAACAACTGCCGCTGGAAACGGTGGCCGTGGTGGTTCCGGCGATGCCGCAATCGCGTCGCATCCTCGTCGGCGGCTACTCGGTGATTGATTCCGTAGCGCTTTCGCGGACCGACGTGGCGCGCGATGTGCGTACGCCGGTCACCGAGTCCTGGGTGCCGGGGCTGCTGGCGGCGCAGACCCATCATCAGGTCGGGCATATCGCGCTGGCCTCGGTGATGAAAGGCGAGGCGCAGATCCAGCAGGATCTCCAGGAACAGCAGCTGCGCGGTGTGAGGGTTATCGTGGTCGATGCGATTACGCTTGAAGATGTCGATGCGATTGCCGGGGCGGTGATTGCGCTGAACTGGAACGTGCTGGCCGTTGATCCGGGACCGTTTACCGAGCGGCTGGCGGTGCGTCGCGGCCTGATGCGGGAAGCGCACAATAGCGCGTCAACGCCAACAACAGCCGACAGCCAGCGCGGTTCGATCCTCATCGTTGCCGGAAGCGCCACGCCGGTGACCAAAATGCAGCTTCAGCACCTGATCGCCAGTGATGACAGAGTTTGCCATATCCCCGTGGATGCCGAACTGCTGGTCGACAGGAAAAACGCCGCTGAAATCGAAGTTAATCGCGTGGTGCAGTATGCGCGGCAGTGCGTACCGGCGCAGCAGAACACGTTGTTTGTTTTTGAATCGGCGCTAACCGGGCGGCTGCTGGATCTTCAGGAGGAAGAGCAGCGATTCGGGCTGGCGCGCGGCCAGGCCGCGGAAAATATTAACCAGGGACTGGGAAATATCGTACGTGAAGTCCTTAATTGCGCATCGGGTGAAATTAAAGGTCTGTATATGACCGGCGGCGACACGATGGTGAATGTGCTGAAGGAGCTCGGCGCCACCGGTATCGAAATGATTGACTACGTCATTCCGCAAACCGATATGGTGCGTATTATCGGCGGCGATTATGCCGGATTGATTTGCGTCGGAAAAGGCGGATTAACCGGACCGCAGGATATTATCAGCACCATTGTCGAAAGAATTTATAAAGAAGCACAGCAATAATCCTGAAGTCTTATAACGAAATAACGACGTCACGGTATTCCGGGAAGTATTACGTCGCAACCTCTGTTTAATCATAATTTATGAGTTACCCTATGAACATAAATATACTTGAGAAAATGAATAAGGTGCCCGGCGGCTTAATTATTATTCCATTGCTCGCGGCAATTCTTATAAATACCTTTGCTCCCGACGTGCTTGGCATCGGCGGGCCGACGACGGCATTATTCAAAGTCGGCTCCAGCGCGATGATGGGGATTTTCCTGCTTATTTGCGGCACCTCGATTAATATCCGCCAGGCCGGGCTGCCGCTCTATAAAGGCGCGGTACTGCTGTTCCTGAAATGTCTGGCTGGCGCGCTGGCCGTGTGGGTCGCCGGGGCGATGTTTGGCCCTGCCGGTTTCCTGGGGATCTCTACCCTGGCGCTGATTGCCTGTTTAACCAGCTCCAACAGTTCGCTGTATATCGCGTTGTGCAGTAACTACGGCGATGCCAGTGATGCCGGAGCGATCTCCGTCTTCTGTATTAAGGATGGTCCGTTTGTGACCATGATGGTTCTGGGCGTCAGCGGTCTGGCCAATATTCCCTTCGCCGCGCTGCTGTCGATGCTGATCCCGCTGCTGATTGGCATGCTGTGGGGGAATCTCGATGAGCGCTTTAAACAGCTGTGCGCCGCCGCGCAGCCGCTGATCATCATCATCATGTCGTTTGCTATCGGGGCCAACTCCAGCATCGACACCGTCTTTACCGCCGGGCTGTCCGGGATCTTGCTTGGCGTGATCTCTGCGGTGACCGGCATTGTGTTCTACTTCATCTATAACCTGTTTCTCAGAAAGAAAACCGCGCTGGGCGCTGCGCTGGGGACTACTGCCGCCAGCTCAGCGCTGACGCCAGCGATGGTAGCGCAGGCCGATCCCTCGCTGGCGATTTACGTTGATGCCGCCACCGCGCAGCTGGCGACGGCGAGCATCATTACCATGATCACCGCGCCAATACTGGTGGCCTGGTTTGATAAACGCCTGAAAAAGCGCGCGCCGATGGTTGAACCGCTGAAAGAAGAAGATACGGAGAAAGTGGCGATCACCTCTCCGGCGACAAAAGGAAATAAATAAGATGACCGTGCCGTTGTATTCGCTCCTTATCACCGCTGTCGGGGAATATGTAAAACACTATCTGGAGGAACGGAAACTGATTTTATTCTCTGATGCCGTGCCTGACGATCTCGCGATGTATTGCGCCGTACATCAGGGCAGCGAGCTGACAGCGGAATTGTCGGTCGGGCAAATAATGAAAATAAATGAGACGGTTTATCCGGTGACGGCGGTGGGGAGTGTTGCAACGGCCAATTTAAAACAGCTTGGTCATATCACATTAAATTTTGATGGCGCTGTTACCGCTGAATTACCGGGAATGGTTCACCTTTGTGGCGAACCACCACGCAATATCCAGCCTGGCGACCGAATTTCTTTCTGCATCTGAATTAAAACTGAGTTAAGACGTACTGTTAAATTAAGGAAACGACCATGAAAACAATCGCTATTGGTGCGGATGATGCCGCCTATGCTTTCCGTGACGCTATTGTCGCCTGGCTGAATGGGCAGGGAATTAACGTTGTGGATTACAGCAGCGATAAACGCCAGGAGAGTACGGTTTACCCGGATGTTGCCCATGCGGTGGCGATGTCGATTAAGCAGGGCGAGCATGACCGCGGCATTCTGATCTGCGGCACCGGCATCGGGATGAGCATTGTGGCGAATAAAGTGCCGGGCATTCGTGCTGCCCAGTGCCACGATACGTTTTCCGCCGAACGGGCGCGCAAAAGCAATAATGCGCAGATTATTACCCTCGGCGCTCGCGTCATTGGCCCGGAACTGGGCAAAAAAATTATTCAGGCATGGCTTGAATCCGAATATGAAGGTGGCGGCTCGGCAGCGAAAGTGGAGCGTATTGATTATTACGAACACCAGCACGCCAGAAATGAATCTCCGCAGGCGTAATACAAGGAACAGACTATGAGCCAGTTAGACGAACTGAAAAAATACACCACGGTGGTTGCCGATACCGGCGATATTGAATCGATTAAAAAGTTTGCCCCGCAGGATGCGACCACCAACCCTTCGCTGGTGCTGAAGGCCGCGCAGCTGCCGCAGTATCAGCCGCTGATTGCCGACGCGATCGGTAAGGCCCGTCAGCAGGGTGGCAGCGCGGAAACGCAGCTGATTAACGCCTGCGACCAGGTGGCGGTGGATATCGGCACTGAAGTGCTGCGTCATGTGCCGGGGCGCATTTCCACCGAAGTCGATGCCCGTTTTGCATGGGATCGCGGGATGTGCGTGTCGAAAGCGCGCAAGCTTATCAAGATGTATGAAAAGAACGGCATCGGCCCGGAGCGTATTCTTATCAAACTCGCCGCCACCTGGGAGGGCATCCGCGCAGCGGAAGAGCTGGAGCAGAGCGGCATCAACTGCAATCTGACCCTGCTGTTCTCCTTCGCCCAGGCGCGGGCCTGCGCCGAAGCGGGCGTCTTTTTAATCTCGCCGTTTGTGGGGCGTATTTACGACTGGTATCAGAAAAATCAGCCGCAGACGACGTATCAGGTCGACAGCGATCCAGGGGTGGCTTCCGTGCGCCAGATTTATCAGTACTACAAGTCGCACGGCTACGACACCGTGGTGATGGGCGCCAGCTTTCGCCGTATTGAGCAGATCCAGGCGCTGGCAGGCTGCGACCGGTTGACAATCTCTCCGGCGCTGCTGGATGAACTGGCCGCCAGCGAAGGCGCGCTGACCCGCCAGCTGGAACCCGGCTGTGTGACGGAAACCCGCCCCAGCCCGATGACCCAGGCGGAATTCCTCTGGCAGCACAATCAGGATCCGATGGCGGTGGAAAAGCTGGCGGAAGGTATCCGGCTGTTTGCCGTTGATCAGGTCAAACTGGAAAACCAGATCCGGCAGATGCTGTAAGCGGGGGAGAAAGGAGTGATGAATACGATGACGACGACTTGCCGCCTGTGCGCCAATGCGCTGCGTGCGCTGAGCATGGACGCAGTACAGAAAGCCAAATCCGGTCATCCGGGCGCCCCGATGGGTATGGCTGACATTGCCGAAGTCCTGTGGCGTGATTTCCTGAAACATAACCCGAACAACCCGTCCTGGGCGGACCGCGACCGCTTTGTGCTGTCCAACGGCCACGGCTCAATGCTGATTTACAGCCTGCTGCACCTCACCGGTTACGACCTGCCAGTTGAAGAGCTGAAAAACTTCCGCCAGCTGCACTCGAAAACGCCGGGTCACCCGGAAGTGGGCTACACCGCAGGTGTGGAAACCACCACCGGCCCGCTGGGTCAGGGCATTGCCAACGCCGTAGGTATGGCGGTTGCGGAGAAAACGCTGGCGGCGCAGTTCAACCGTCCGGGCCACGACATCGTTGACCACTTCACTTACGCCTTCCTGGGCGACGGCTGCATGATGGAAGGCATCTCCCACGAGGCGTGCTCCCTGGCCGGAACCCTGAAGCTGGGCAAACTGATTGCGTTCTACGATGACAACGGTATCTCCATCGACGGTCATGTTGAAGGCTGGTTCACCGACGACACCGCGAAGCGCTTCGAAGCCTACGGCTGGCACGTGGTGCGCGGCGTTGACGGTCACGATGCTGACGCGATTAAACGCGCGGTGGAAGAAGCACGTGCGGTCACCGACAAACCGTCCCTGCTGATGTGCAAAACCATCATCGGCTTCGGTTCGCCGAACAAGGCGGGCACCCACGATTCTCACGGCGCGCCGCTGGGCGATGCGGAAATCGCGCTGACCCGCGAAGCGCTCGGCTGGAAGCACCCGGCGTTTGAAATTCCGTCGGAAATCTATGCGCAGTGGGATGCGAAGGAAGCGGGCCAGGCGAAGGAGTCCGCGTGGAATGAGAAGTTCGCCGCTTACGCGAAGGCCTTCCCGCAGGAAGCCGCCGAGTTCACCCGCCGGATGAAGGGCGAGATGCCGTCTGACTTCGACGCGAAAGCGAATGAATTTATCGCGAAGCTGCAGGCGAACCCGGCGAAAATCGCCAGCCGTAAGGCCTCTCAGAATGCGATTGAAGCGTTCGGCCCGCTGCTGCCGGAGTTCCTCGGCGGCTCCGCAGACCTGGCGCCGTCAAACCTGACCCTGTGGTCCGGTTCGAAAGCGATTAACGAGGAGAGCGCCGGTAACTATATCCACTACGGGGTGCGCGAGTTCGGGATGACCGCGATTGCCAACGGTATCGCCCTGCACGGCGGCTTCCTGCCGTACACCTCCACCTTCCTGATGTTCGTGGAATATGCGCGTAACGCGGTGCGCATGGCGGCGCTGATGAAACAGCGCCAGGTGATGGTCTACACCCACGACTCCATCGGTCTGGGCGAGGACGGCCCGACGCACCAGCCGGTGGAGCAGGTGGCGTCGCTGCGCGTGACGCCGAACATGAGCACATGGCGTCCGTGCGACCAGGTGGAATCTGCGGTGGCGTGGAAGTACGGCGTGGAGCGTCAGGACGGCCCGACGGCGCTGATCCTGTCGCGTCAGAACCTGGCGCAGCAGGAGCGTACGCCGGAGCAGCTGGCGAACATCGCGCGCGGCGGCTACGTGCTGAAAGAGTGCGCAGGTTCGCAGCCGGAGCTGATTTTCATCGCCACCGGTTCTGAAGTTGAGCTGGCGGTTGCGGCTTACGAAAAACTGATTGCCGAAGGGGTGAAGGTGCGGGTGGTGTCAATGCCGTCCACCGATGCGTTCGACAGACAGGATGAGGCGTACCGTGAAGCGGTGCTGCCGAAAGCGGTGAGCGCGCGTGTGGCAGTGGAAGCGGGCATTGCCGACTACTGGTACAAGTACGTGGGCCTGAACGGGGCGATAGTCGGCATGACCACCTTCGGTGAGTCGGCACCGGCGGAGCAGCTGTTCGAAGCGTTCGGCTTCACCGTCGGCAACGTGGTCGCGAAAGCGCTGCTGTGCCAATAGTTTACTGATTGCGGTTCTGAAAAAATAACCCTTAAGGGTTAGCTTGTTAGATTAAATTTATCCGGAAATAAAATTTATTTCCGGATTTTTTATTTGTCTGGTCCTGTTTCACAAATTATAAAACTCTATTTCTATCAAAAGATGCTCACTTTATTAAAGAAATCATGCTGTTTTATATTCTCCTGGTGAATGTTTGAGTGCTTAATAAAAATAAATGCGACCTGAAATCAGCCGCATGCAAAAGGTGGTGCTTTAATTTTATTTGCATGATGAATGTGTATACAGTTTTCGGAATTTATTTAGGTTGTGAAAGTAGTTGGTATAAATAAAAGAAATTAGAATGCAGGCTCAACTAATATTTATATAGGGATATACTATGCGTAAACTAGCAAAAACAGCGCTGCTGACTGTGCTTATTTCTGCTGGCAATGTTGCCGTAGCCGAAGATGGCCGAATTACTTTTGATGGCACAATTAGTGATGCCACCTGCATCATCACCGGGGGAGATGGCCAGGGAGAAACGGCAAGCCCAAATTTCACTGTCCATTTGCCTCCTGTCAGCACCACGGCATTGGCCGCTAAAGGCGAGCGCGCGGGCGATACCAACTTCTATATTAATCTTAGCGGCGCGAATTGTGAGGATGGTAAAATAGCCAGCGTTTACTTTGAAGTTGGCCAAAGTGTAAATATCGACCCTGAGACGGGGAACCTCAAAAATACTATCGCCGAAACGAACGGCGGCGCCGGGAACGTGCAGGTGGGCTTACTTAATGCCAGCAAAGCGGTTCTGAATCTGAACACGCCCACTACGGATACAACAACCAAAACGATTAAAGATAATACTGCGCGCTTTGACTACTGGGCACAGTATGTTGCCACGGATGGTGCGGCAACGGCAGGAAGGGTAAATACTGACGTTGCATATTCCATTAAATATCAATAAGTCACAGTGGCGGAGAGATCCGCCATTTATCTAATCTGAAGGAGCAGAGGATATGATAAGGAAGTTAACCGCACATATTGCTGTGGTATTTTGTCTGGCATTCTCTTTTGAAGCAATGGCAACGATTCAAATTTTAACGACGCGGGTGGTTCTCAATGCAGCTGAAAAAGAGCAAAGCGTACGTATTAATAACGTAGGAACCAAACCTGATCTGGTGCAGGTGTGGCTGTCCAGTTCAGATAAAATCAGCGGGGCAGAGAAGGAGCAGCTCCCCTTCTTTATTAATCCACCCGTCGCCAGAGTCAATGGTCAGAAAGGAAAAGTGTTTCGTATTTTCCAGACCGCCGAAGCCGTTAATAAATACCCTAAAGATCGGGAAACGCTGCTTTGGCTTAACGTCCTGGATATTCCTTCTGAACAGCCCGAAGATGCTGATAAGAATCAAATCAAAATGGCGTTCAGAACCTTAATCAAATTTTTCTACCGTCCGGCGGGGTTAAAAGGAAGTCCGATAGAAGCGGGCGATAACTTAACGTGGACATTGCAGAAAAAGGCCAGGGGGTATGAGGTAACGGGGACCAACAGATCGCCTTATTATGTCAGCATGTCTAACGTCTGGCTAACGGATGCGCAGGGTAATGATGTCAAGGTTGAAGGCCAGATGGTTGCTCCCTTTAGTACGCTGACTTACCGCTTCCCGCAGGTGAATGCCGTTCAGGGACGTGGGGTATTTAAATACAACTATATTACTGATTTAGGTGCATATATTAAGCGTACTTATAATTTTTAAAATTTAAGGATAGCCAGATCAGGATGGTTTATTTTCACTTTTTATCAAAAAAGTTAAAACAGCTCAGACGGACAGGGCTCGTTAATCCATTTATTTTTCTTACGCTTTTAACCGTGCTTTCCGCGCAGGCCAGGAGTGAGGGCCCGGCTGTAAACTTTTCTCGTGGCTTTATGAAGTTTTACGACAGCGGTATCGATCTTACCCAGTTTGATGGCAAAGAAAAAATCCTGCCGGGTGATTACAAATTAGACATCTATAGCAATCGTAAAAAAATCGATTCATGGATGATAAAAATCATCTCCGCTGACAATTCACAGGGAATTAATGGCTTTGTTGAATAAATCAGATTTCGGGTAAGTCTCCCCCGTAGCGGGTTGTGTTTTCAGGCAATACGCACGCTTTCAGGCATACCTGCTTTCGTCATTTTGTTCAGCGCTCGTACCAGGGCCATAGCCTCCGCAACCTGACCATCGTAGTCACGCAGCGTCAGTGAACCCCCGAACAGCTGTTTTACCCGGTACATCGCCGTTTCCGCTATCGAGCGACGGTTGTAATCTGTTGTCCATTTCCACCGCGCATTACTCCCGGTCATTCGCTGATTAGCCACTGCACGGTTACGGTCTGCATATTCACCGGGCCAGTAACCCGCACCTTTTCGGGGAGGAATAAGCGCGCTGATTTTTTTGCGGCGCAGTTCATCGTGACAGAGCCGGGTATCGTAAGCCCCGTCTGCCGCGGCTGCCCTGATTTTTCTGTGAGTCTGCCGGATAAGGCCCGGGAAGGCTTCTGAGTCCGTGACGTTATTCAGCGACAGGTCTGCACAGACAACTTCATGTGTGTTGCTGTCAACAGCAAGATGCAACTTTCGCCAGATACGACGGCGCTCTTTGCCGTGCTTTCTGACTTTCCATTCGCCTTCACCAAAGACCTTCAGCCCGGTGGAATCAATCACCAGGTGTGCGATTTCACCCCGGGTGGACGTTTTGAAACTGACATTAACCGACTTTGCCCGCTTACTGACACTGGTGTAATCCGGGCAGCGCAACGGAACGTTCATCAGGGCAAAAATGGAATCAATAAAACCCTGCGCAGCCCGCAGGGTCAGCCGGAATACGCGTTTAATCACCAGAACGGTGGTGATGGCGAGATCAGAATAGCGCTGGGGCCTTCCTCGTGATGAAGGTGTTGCCGACTCATACCAGGCCTGAATCGCCTCATCATCCAGCCAGAAAGTGAGGGAGCCACGGTTGATGAGAGCTTTGTTGTAGGTGGACCAGTTGGTGATTCTGAACTTTTGCTTTGCCACGGAATGGTCTGTGTTGTCGGGAGGATGCGTGATCTGATCCTTCAACTCAGCAAAAGTTCGATTTATTCAACAAAGCCTAACGGCATTGCTGACGCCGGAGAGATTAATTCCAATAGCAACATCAGCAATATTGATGTGGGCGATTATACCGTTGACACGATTATCGCGGGCTATGACGTTAAGGTTAATACAAAAACGATTGATGAGCTGGCGATGGGGATTAGCCCACTGCCTACTATCAAGGAGATGATCTCGATTCCTGGCATGTTCGAAATTTCTACTGATTTCAAAAAAGCCAGAGAAGCGGAAAAAAATGGCGCGGATTATCCGGGGCCGGCAAACAACATCGTCCCGGTTTATGAAACCCGTCCCTCCATGCTTGATCAGAGCGGCTATACGGGATCGGAATATTTCTTTAACAAAGTGGGCTACGATCCGCAAAAACCGGTCAACGTTATCGGGGATAACTACTTCACTTCTGAGCTGATCCGCCGCGAGGTCACTGATTCGGTGGGGAGTTTCTTCTCGGTACGTGACGGACTGGAAGGCGATGAGCTTGTTCAGGCGTTAATGAATAACGCCGGTGATGCGGCGCAAAATAGTGAGCTTGGGTTAGTCGTTGGTGAACCCCTGTCTCAGGAACAGCGAGAGAAACTGGATAGCGACATCGTCTGGTATGTGAATCAGACCGTGAACGGTGTGGATGTGCTGGTGCCGGTTGTTTATTTGAGCCCGAAAACGTTGCAGCAGATGGAGAGCGGCGAGGTTAACGGCGGCAGCGCGGCAATGCATGCCGGGAACAATATGAATGTTGATGCTGATGCAATCAACAATATGAACGGCTCCATCTCTTCAGGCGGTAATATGACGCTGGTGTCAGACGGTGACATCAATAACGTCAGCAACGGCATGAATTCCGGTATTTCTGCCGGGGGCGATATCAATATGTCGACCACCAACGGCGACATTAATAATGACGGCGCGGCGATTCGCGCCGACGGCGATATCGCGATGCGCGCGGAAAATGGCGACATCACCATGACCGCCAGCGTAGGCCATAGCGAAGATGGTAAGCAGGTGATTCATGCTTATGATGATGGCGTGACCGCAGGCGGCAGTATCAGCATGGAAGCGAAAACGATTACCTCGAATGCCTCAGACATTACTGCGGGTCAGGATGTCAGTCTGAAGGCCACTGAAGGGGATGTGCTCTTTAACGATCTGCACGAAATCGACGCTACCCGCGTCATTGATAATGACGTCAGAAATGCCTTCAATTTCACGCTATCCGATAAGTCCAGCACCACCGGCACCGCCATTGGCAGTAATGTGAAAGCTGGCGGCAATATGAACATTGAGGCTAAAAATGATGTGGTGATGGAAGGCGGCACCTATTCTGCGAAAACGGGGAGCATCTCAGCGGAAAACAACGTCACGATCAAAACGTCAGAAAATGTTTCGCATACGGAAGAACATACCTCCAGTCGCGAGTTCCATATCGGGGCAGGGGTTAACGCTGGCGGTCAGTCAGTGCAGGCGGACCTGAGCACGATGGAAGGCACTTCCAGAACGATCACCTCTGGCGATTACGAAAGCGCCGGTTCTCAGTCCGATACCTCTGCGATTGGTAAAAAGCCGGGACGTGCGCCGGTAAACGATGCTGCGGGCTTCCACATGAAGTTTACTTCGCAAAGTGAATCTACCGTTACTGACATCAAAAAGAATACCAACGCCTCGATCAGTTTCACTGACTCAGGAACGATTAACGCCAACAAGACCGTCGACATTGGCGGCGCGGACCTGAGCGCGGGCGAGTCTTTGAGCATTAATGCAGAAGATGTCACCAGCACCAAATATCTGGATGAGGAAAAGACCACCACCACCCGTAGCGAGGTGAATTTTGGTATTTCTGGTGAAGCGCACAGCACGCTGGTCGACTCTACCGATAAGGTCGGTAACCTGATCGAGAAATCGGAAGATGGCCAGGATATTAATGCTGCCACAACGACTGCCGAAGTATTGGGCGATGCTTCCAACCTGTTGCTCAACGATCTTGCCGGTGGTTCCGTAACGATTGGCGGCGGTAAGAAGACATCGCAATCTACCAGCAGGACAACATCGGAAAATATTACCAACGTTAATGCGAAAAATATTTCCATTAACACCAAAAAAGATACCACCCTTAACGGCGTTGATATCAAAGGCGATGAGGTAGAAATCAACGCCGGTGGTGATGTGACGATGAACGCTGCGAAATCGACATCAACCTACAGCAACTCCAGCGAGGAACATTTTGCCGGGGTGACCGCGGGCGTTGGCGTGGATGTGAGCGGCCCCAGCGGCGGTGCTTCTGTGGACTACCGCGGCAATCAGGAGCAGGGTTCCGGCGATTCAACCCATTACACCAACAGCACAATCGCCGCTGATAAAGTGAAGATAAAAACCGGCGGCGATATGGCCATGACCGGGGCGAATATCGAAGCGAATACCGCCGATGTCGATGTGGCAGGCAACCTGGACATTACCTCGGTGCAGGATACGGTTCATACCGATAACGAGCGGCAGAACTGGGGCGGTTCGGTCGGGGTCGCGGTTTCGACGAAAGGAACGATGCCTACTGCCGCAGTTAACGGCGGCGGCGGCTCGGAAGCGTATGATGAAGCAACCACGGCAAAACAGTCCGGCATCCATACTTCTGGCGAACTGAATGTTAAGACCGGCGGCGATCTGAACATGACAGGGGCGAATATCGTCTCTGACGAGGGGACGGGGTCGGTGAACGTTGCGGGTGACATCAACGCGAAAAACCTCGAAGACAGCATTGAGCAGGATGGCCTGTACGGCGGTGGCGGTGTGGGTATTGGCGGCGTGCCGGGCAAAAAAGGCGCTATACCGTCTGCCAATATTTATGTCGACACCGTTGATGAAATTCATCGCAATGAGACGCAAAAATCGACCATTGCCGTCGGAGACGTTACCAGTAAAGGTACGACCGGCGAGATCAATACCAACAAAGACGAAATGTCCGTCGTGACGCGAGACGAGAAGGAAGCGGGTAATAATATCTCCTTCACGGTTGCCGATCCGGGCATGCGCAAGAAGAGTAAGGGGAAATATAACGTTGATACCCCGGATGCTCCGCGCAACAGAAACAACGGCGCGGCAGGAGAGAAAAAGGTTGATTTCACGCCAGCTAAACCTGCGCGTAGCGAAGAGGTGCCAAAGGTCACGCCGCAGAAAGCCGAAGAGCTGAAGCCAGCGCCGAAACCCGCGGAAAGTGCAACGAAGACGGACTTCACGCCGGCTAAACCTGCGCGCAGCGAAGAGGTTCCGCAGTTGACGCCGCAGAAGGCCGACGATCTTAAGCCGTCGCCGAAGCCAGCGGAAAGCACGACGAAGAAGGAGGTCACGCCGTCTGAAACCGCGCGCAGCGAAGAGGTTCCGGCAGCGACGCCGCAGAAGGCCGACAATCTGAAGCCGACGCCGAAGCCTGCGGAAAGCGCGACGAAGAAGGAGGTCACGCCGTCTGAAACCGCGCGCAGCGAAGAGGTTCCGGCAGCGACCCCGCAGAAGGCCGACGATCTGAAACCGACGCCGAAGCCTGCGGAAAGCGCAACGCCGAAACAGGCTGACAGCACCCCGCCGAAGAAGAAATGGGATGTTCCGAATACGAACTACCCAGCGCTGTCTCCAGGGTCTGCTACCGGTAAATCGGGGATGAACGTGCCGAAGACGCCGACGCATAAAAAATGGAACGGCGACATGACCAACGGCGTGATGCCTTCCTCCGGTAACGGCGATGGCGTGAAGCTGTCTCCGGGATCTTCCACCGGACAGACGGGGATGAACGTGCCTAAAGCGCCGGCGCATAAAAAATGGAACAGCGACATGACCAACGGCGTGATGCCGTCCTCCGGCAACGGCGACGGCGTGAAGCTGTCGCCGGGGTCTTCCACCGGACAGACGGGGATGGACATGCCGAAGACGCCGGAACCTAAACACTGGAACGGTAAATCGGGGATGTCAGACGTCACGCGCCAACCTGTCGGCCAGCGCTGGGTGCCATTAATGCAGGAAACAGCGATTGACGCTTACGCCACCGTCTACATTGAGTTTGATAACACGCGTATGAGTTAAGCGCTCATTTTCCCGCTATCTCCTCTGGCGGGGATGCGCATTACTCCTCAAGGCCATCGGCGTTCTGCTGATGGCCTTTCACGTTTTACGGTGCGCGCAAATCCGACGATTATTCCAGTAAAAATGTGACAGAAGTCAGATAATTTCCCACTTCGTCTGGACAATCATTTCTTTTATTCCCCGTTTCGCTTATTCTAGCTGAAGCGTTTCAGTCGATTAAATGTTCGACAAATAATCAATCAGTCGCACTTTGCGACAGGTAAGGTTTCCCTGAGCGATGCGCTGGATTACTCTGTCAGCCCCATCTGAACCGGGACAGCCTTGCAGGAGATCTATGACCGTACGCGTAGCGATTAATGGCTTCGGTCGCATCGGACGTAATGTGGTTCGTGCTCTGTATGAATCAGGACGTCGGGCGGAAATGACCGTGGTGGCGATCAACGAACTGGCGGATGCCGCGGGCATGGCGCATTTGTTGAAATATGACACCAGCCACGGACGTTTTGCCTGGGATATCCGCCATGAGCGCGAGCAGCTCATCGTCGGTGACGACGTGATTCGCATCCTGCATGAGCCGTCGCTTGACGCGTTGCCCTGGCGCGAGCTGGGCGTTGACGTTGTGCTCGACTGTACGGGCGTATACGGCAACCGGCAGCATGGCGAAGCGCATATCGCCGCTGGCGCGAAGAAAGTGCTCTTTTCGCATCCGGGCAGCAACGATCTCGACGCAACCATCGTGTTTGGCGTCAATCAGGATCAGCTGCGTGCGGAACACCGTATCGTCTCAAACGCCTCCTGCACCACAAATTGCATCATCCCCGTCATCAAATTATTAGATGATGCCTATGGCATAGAATCGGGTACGGTGACGACAATACACTCCGCGATGCACGATCAGCAGGTTATTGATGCGTACCATCCCGACCTGCGACGCACGCGTGCGGCGAGCCAGTCGATCATTCCGGTCGATACCAAACTGGCGGCGGGCATTACCCGTATTTTTCCGCAGTTTAACGATCGTTTTGAGGCGATTGCGGTGCGTGTTCCGACGATTAACGTCACCGCAATCGACTTAAGCGTTACGGTGAAGAAACCGGTAAAAGCTAATGAAGTCAACCAGTTGCTGCAAAAAAGCGGCACAAGGTGCATTTCATGATATAGTTGACTATACGGAATTACCGTTGGTCTCAGTAGATTTTAATCACGACCCGCATAGCGCCATTGTCGATGGCACCCAGACGCGGGTCAGTGGTGGGCACCTGATAAAGACGCTGGTCTGGTGCGATAATGAATGGGGCTTTGCTAACAGAATGCTCGACACCACGTTAGCAATGGCCGCACAAGGTTTCAGGTGAGACACGCAGGTGTCTGCAAAACTTTATCAAGAATCAATGAGAGGATTCACCATGTCTGTAATCAAGATGACCGATCTGGATCTTGCTGGTAAACGCGTTTTCATCCGTGCGGATCTGAACGTACCAGTAAAAGAAGGGAAAGTAACCAGCGACGCGCGTATCCGCGCCTCTCTGCCGACCATCGAACTGGCTCTGAAACAGGGTGCGAAAGTGATGGTGACTTCCCACCTGGGTCGTCCTACCGAAGGCGAGTACAACGAAGAATTCTCTCTGCTGCCGGTTGTTAACTACCTGAAAGAGAAGCTCTCTAACCCGGTTCGTCTGGTAAAAGATTACCTTGATGGCGTTGAAGTGGCTGCCGGTGAGCTGGTGGTTCTGGAAAACGTTCGTTTCAACAAAGGCGAGAAGAAAGACGACGAAGCGCTGTCCAAAAAATATGCCGCCCTGTGCGACGTGTTCGTTATGGACGCTTTCGGTACTGCTCACCGTGCTCAGGCTTCAACTCACGGTATCGGCAAATTCGCTGACGTTGCCTGCGCAGGCCCGCTGCTGGCGGCTGAACTGGACGCGCTGGGTAAAGCGCTGAAAGAGCCGGCTCGTCCGATGGTTGCTATCGTTGGCGGTTCTAAAGTTTCCACTAAACTGACCGTGCTGGATTCGCTGTCTAAAATCGCCGATCAGCTGATCGTCGGCGGCGGTATCGCCAACACCTTCGTTGCCGCTCAGGGCCATGGCGTGGGCAAATCCCTGTACGAAGCTGACCTGGTTGACGAAGCAAAACGTCTGCTGACCACCTGCGATATCCCGGTTCCGACTGACGTTCGCGTCGCGACCGAGTTCTCTGAAACCGCAGCGGCAACCCTGAAATCCGTGTCTGACGTGAAAGAAGACGAACAGATTCTGGACATCGGCGACGCCTCTGCGCAGCAGCTGGCTGAAATCCTGAAGAATGCGAAAACCATTCTGTGGAACGGTCCGGTTGGCGTGTTTGAGTTCCCGAACTTCCGTAAAGGGACTGAAATCGTGGCGAACGCCATTGCTGAAAGCGAAGCGTTCTCTATCGCTGGCGGCGGCGACACCCTGGCGGCTATCGATCTGTTCGGTATTGCAGACAAAATCTCCTACATCTCCACTGGCGGCGGCGCATTCCTCGAATTCGTCGAAGGCAAAGTGCTGCCGGCAGTAGCGATGCTCGAAGAGCGTGCGAAGCAGTAAGTTTGTTCAGGCGGGGAAACCCGCCTGTTTTTCAGCGCGCTGAAAGGCTCGCTCCCCCGTTTTAACGGTCGAAGTTACAGAAACAGGACTCGCAACATGTCTAAAATTTTTGATTTCGTAAAACCTGGCGTTATCACTGGCGATGACGTACAGAAAGTTTTCCAGGTAGCAAAAGAAAACAACTTTGCTCTGCCCGCAGTTAACTGCGTCGGCACCGATTCCATCAACGCCGTTCTGGAAACTGCTGCGAAAGTAAAAGCACCGGTTATCGTCCAGTTCTCTAACGGTGGCGCTTCCTTTATCGCGGGGAAAGGCGTGAAAACCGACGTTCCTCAGGGCGCGGCAATCCTGGGCGCAATCTCTGGCGCGCATCACGTTCATCAGATGGCTGAACACTATGGCGTTCCGGTTATCCTGCACACTGACCACTGCGCGAAGAAACTGCTGCCGTGGATCGACGGTCTGCTGGACGCAGGTGAAAAACACTTCGCTGCGACCGGTAAGCCGCTGTTCTCTTCTCACATGATCGACCTGTCCGAAGAGTCTCTGGAAGAGAACATCGAAATCTGCTCTAAATACCTGGCGCGCATGTCCAAAATCGGCATGACCCTGGAAATTGAACTGGGTTGCACCGGTGGCGAAGAAGACGGCGTGGACAACAGCCACATGGACGCTTCTGCCCTGTACACCCAGCCGGAAGATGTGGATTACGCATACACCGAGCTGAGCAAAATCAGCCCGCGCTTCACCATCGCCGCTTCCTTCGGTAACGTACACGGCGTTTACAAGCCGGGTAACGTGGTACTGACTCCGACTATCCTGCGCGACTCTCAGGAATATGTTTCTAAGAAACACAACCTGCCGCACAACAGCCTGAACTTCGTGTTCCACGGCGGTTCCGGTTCTACCGCTCAGGAGATCAAAGATTCCGTCAGCTATGGCGTAATCAAAATGAACATCGATACCGATACCCAATGGGCGACCTGGGAAGGTGTTCTGAAATACTACAAAGAAAACGAAGCGTATCTGCAGGGTCAGCTGGGCAACCCGAAAGGCGAAGACCAGCCGAACAAGAAATACTACGATCCGCGCGTATGGCTGCGTGCCGGTCAGGCTTCCATGATTACTCGTCTGGAACAGGCTTTCAAAGAACTGAACGCGGTAGACGTTCTGTAATTTTGCCTGCGTGCTTGTTGAAATGGCTTCCTTCGGGAAGCCATTTTTTTGCCTGCCTGCCGGATGGCGGCTTCGCCTTATCCGGCCTGCAAATCAGCAATAACTTACTACCGCGTTACGCAGGTGCCTTTTTCGCCCGCCAGAATTTGTGAGGCGTCCTGGAGCGCGCCGATAAACGCCGGGTTCCCGGTCTGTTTCACAAACTGAATTACCGCTGCGGCTTTTGGGCCCATTGCGCCATCCGGCGCGGCGAAGGGGGCCAGTTCCTCTGTTGTCACATGGCGTAACGCCCGCGCCTGCGGAGTACCCCAGTTTTCATATACGGCATCGGCGTCTGTCAGGATCAGCAGGCGATCGGCGTTAATTTCGCTCGCCAGCACTGCCGCCGTCAGATCTTTATCAATCACCGCTTCGGTTCCATGATATCCGCCATCCTGCGCCACAACCGGGACGCCGCCGCCTCCACAGCAGATCACCGTATGTCCCGCTTCCATCAGCGTCTGAATAGCGTCCCTGTCGATGATGTTCTTTGGTGTCGGTGAAGGAACAACCCGGCGGAGGTACTGACCATCCGGCTTCATCGTCCAGCCGTAGCGTTTTTCCAGTTCGGTCCGTTGTTCTGGTTGATAGACCGGCCCGATATATTTTCCCGGTGCGGCAAAAGCGTCATCGTCAGGAGACACTTCCACGCGCGTCATCAGCGTCGTCACGGGCGCGCCGCCTTTGAACTGTGTTAATGCCTGGGCGATGGCGACGCCAATCATCCCCTGGCTTTCCGCCACCAGAATATCTAACGGCCAGGCGGGGGAATCTGTGTACACTACGTTTTGTAATGCCAGCAGCCCGACCTGCGGCCCATTGCCGTGAACTATCACCAGCTGATAATCGTCTGCCAGTGTTGCCGCTATCTTTGCAAAAAGCTGTATGCTCCGTTGTTGATTTTCCGCACTTAATATCTCTCCTCTTTGTAATAACGCATTGCCGCCCAGCGCGATAACCAGTTTCTTTTTCATTTTAGCCTCAATAAATAAAATATCTCGCGGCCAAAATACCGATATAGATACCTGATATTGTGATTGCGCCGACAAACCTGCTATCCGCAAAAATATCTGATTAATCTCCATTGTATTTATTTAAAAGCGTTTAAAAATGATTGTTAGATATTTTTTAATAATTGACGCGTCAGTTGCCAGAAATTTATAACAATGACTTTTGTGTGACTTTGTTCAAAAGAAAAGAGCAAGCAGCCCGATAAGGTAAGGATAGTGTAAACATCTATCTTCATCGTTTGGGGTATTTAATACCGGGAGACAGCTTATGTCTGGTTCATGTGAGGTGACGGACGTCACAAATAAAAAAGGAATACCCGCCTGGTGGGTCACTATTTTCCTGTTCTGGCTGGGATGGATTTTTATGTATGCCGACCGGACAATATTAAATCCGGTAATGGGCGAACTGGAAAAAGAGTTTGGTCTGAGCGGCACGCAACTGGGTATTCTGAATTCGGTATTCTATTTTTCTTATGCGTTATTACAGGTTCCGGCCGGTATTCTTGGCGACAAAATCGGTAAGAAAAAGGTGCTGGTGCCTGGATTTATTCTGTTTGGCGTCTTTACGGCCGTTACCGGCTGGGCGAAAAGCTGGTACACGCTGCTGTTTGCCCGCGTGGTAACGGGAGCCGGAGAAGGCACCTATTACGGCCCCCAGTATGGTTTATCCTCCGAGCAAATCCCTAAAAAATACCGCTCTCTGGGCAGCGCCATTATCAACAGCGGCATGGCTTTTGGTATCGCCCTGGGGCTGATGACGTCGAGCTGGCTGGTATACGATCAGGGCTATTCATGGCGGATGCCGTTCTATGCGATGGCTATCCCCTCCGTACTGGTTGGGTTAGCGATCTGGTTTTTGGTCAAAGAGAAAAAACGCGCCGCCGATACCGATGGCAAGCAGGTGAAAAAAGGCAAATTCAGCGATCTGCTGAAAAACCGTAATCTGATTCTTACCTATATTATGGTGTTCTGCAGCCTGTTTGGATTCTTCGTTATTCTGACCTGGCTTCCCTATTATCTGCAAAATGAACGGGGTATTGCCGGTAGCGATACGGGCTTTATTTCTTCGTTGGTGGCATGGATTTCTATTCCCGGCGCGCTGTTATTCTCCAGCCTGTCTGACAAATTAGGTAAACGCAAACCGTTAATTATGTTCCTCGTGCCGGTTGCGATTATCAGCATGCTGTCAATTATCTGGATGCCCAATATGACGGGGGTCATTATTGCTCTGTGCGTCTATGGCCTGGTTGGGAAACTGGCGCTGGACCCGGTTCTGGTTGCGCTGGTGGCCGACAGTGTTGATGAAAATAATTACAGCACCGCGTTTGGTTTATTTAATTTTATCGGCATGAGCTCTTCGATTCTTGCGCCGATTATCGCCGGTGCGGCGCGTGATATCACCGGTAGCCTGGCATCCAGTTTTTATGTTTCTGCCACTTTGTTGGCAATAGGGCTGGTTGCAATGCTGTTTTTGAAAGAAAAACGTACATAAGAGGTAGCGGTAATGATTTACGCCTTTATTAAAAAGGGAAGTTTTCAGGACTCTGTCAGCCTGATGATTATTTCCCGTAAATTAAGTGAACACCCGGAAGTGGATCAGGTGTCGGTAATGATGGGCACACCCGCCAATAAGGCGATGCTGGACTCCACCGGTTTCTGGCATGACGATTTTGCCGACGCGACGCCGAACGATATTTGCGTCGCGGTGCGGACGCTGGAGGCGCGGCCGGACATCCTCGATCTCATCCGCGAACAGCTGGAAAAAGAGTTAAGCGCGATTGCTAACGCGTCGGGCAGTACGCAACAGTTGCTGAAAGCGCGCCGCTGGGAAAGCGCCTGTCAGAAGCTGCCGCAGGCTAATCTGCTGCTGGTTTCGGTTGCCGGGGAGTATGCGGCCTCGGTTGCCAGAGAAGGGCTGCTGGCGGGCAAAAATGTCATGCTGTTCTCCGACAACGTACCGCTGGCGCAGGAGGTTGAACTGAAAACCCTGGCCCATGAGCGCGGGCTGATCGTGATGGGCCCGGACTGCGGTACGGCGATGATTGCCGGCAGTCCACTGGCGTTCGCCAACGTCCTGCCGGAAGGCGGTATCGGGGTTATCGGCGCCTCCGGGACCGGTATTCAGGAGATGACCTCGCAGATTGCCCTGCACCAGCAGGGGATCAGCCATGCGATTGGCCTGGGCGGGCGCGATCTCTGTGCGGAAGTCGGCGGGATCAGCGCGTTAACCGCCCTTGACATGCTGGCCTGCGACGATGCCACGCAGGTTATCGCTTTTGTCTCCAAACCCCCGTCGCCGCTGGTCAGAACGCGGATTATTGATGCGATGCAGAAGGTCGGAAAACCGGTGGTCGCGCTGTTCCTCGGCAGCAAGCCGGAGCAGCGCCGCGAGGGGAACGTCTGGCTGGCGAATTCCCTGTCCGATGCCGCGCAGCTGGCGGTACGGTTGATGCGCGTTGCGCAACAGCGAACCCGTCAGCCAGACGTTGCAGGCAAAGCCATTTATGGCCTGTATGCCGGTGGGACCCTCGCCGCAGAGGTTGCGATGTTACTGTCCGCCGGGCTTAACGTTCCGGTCAGCGACAGTCACGCCGACGGTGTGATGCTGGAAGCCGAAGGCCATCGTATTGTTGATCTGGGCGATGACAGTTATACCCTGGGCAGGCCGCACCCCATGATCGATCCTGTTACCCGCAGCATCGAAATCGAAAAGCTGGCCGCGATGCCGGAGGTGGGCGTTTTGCTGCTGGATGTCGTGTTGGGCTATGGCGCCTGCGGCGATCCGGCGGGGGCGGTGGTCGAGGCGGTTGAGAAAGTTCGCGCGAAACGTGCCGCGCCGCTGGTGACCATCGCTACCCTGACCGGTACCGACGCAGACCCGCAGGGACGCAGTCAACAAACCGACATCCTGCACGCCGCTGGCATTGCGGTGGTGGAAACTCTCGAAGAAGCCGTTCTGCTTGCCATCAGCCTGACGCGCCACCAGGACGCCAGCCCTTCGGGCCGCCATAGCGCCCTACTGGACGGTATTCAGGTGATTAACGCCGGATTACGCAGCTTCGCGCTGGATTTGCAAAGCAGCGGCACGCCGGTTGTGCATTTTCAGTGGGCGCCCGTTGCCGGTGGCGATGCGCGTCTCGCCAGTTTACTCAAGCAGTTACATTAAGTTCAGAGGTATCGACATGTATTCATCAATTGCCCAGGCTAATGACGCCATTATTGAACGTATTAAAGCCGCACGTCCGCACTGGCTTGCCGTCACTCCTGCAAAAGACGCCATCGCGGAGCTGTCCACTGGCCGAAAATTGCTTCATGCAGGCCCGCCGATCGCGTGGCAGGATATGACCGGTCCGATGCGCGGCGCATGCATTGGCGCGTCGCTGTTTGAAGGATGGGCGGTCAGTGAGGCGGAGGCGATAGCGCTGCTGAACAGGGGAGAGGTGGAATTTATTCCTTGCCATCACGTTGGCGCGGTGGGGCCAATGGGCGGTATCACCTCCGCAAATATGCCCGTGCTGGTGGTTCGTGATGTGGTGCACGGCAATCAGTCGTACTGCAACCTGAACGAAGGAATTGGTAAAGTGATGCGCTTTGGCGCCTACGGCGACGATGTGCAGGCCCGTCTGCGCTGGATGCGCGACACGCTGGCGCCGGTGCTCCAGCAGGCGTTATCACGTCTGGAAAACGGCGTTGATCTGACGGCGTTGATGGCCCAGGCGATCGCTATGGGTGATGAATTTCATCAGCGTAACATTGCCGCCTCTTCACTGTTGCTTCGCATATTGTCTCCCGCGATCTCGGGGCTGGAGCGTCCGAAAGCAGAGATTGTCGACGTGATGCAATTCCTCAGCGTGACCGATCAATTCTTCCTCAATCTGGCAATGGCCTACAGTAAAGCGGTAATGGATGCGGCAGCAGAGATCAAAGCTGGTTCCGTTGTAACCGCGATGACCCGTAACGGGCGTGAATTCGGCATTCGCGTCAGCGGCACCGGCGACCGCTGGTTTACCGCGCCGGTGAACACGCCGCAGGGCTTGTTCTTTACGGGTTACAGCCAGGCTGACGCCAACCCCGATATTGGCGATAGCGCGATTACCGAAACGCTGGGCATTGGCGGTGCGGCGATGATCGCCGCGCCCGGCGTGACGCGCTTTGTCGGCGCCGGGGGAATGGGGGCAGCGCTGGAAACCTCCGAAGAGATGGCGGAAATTTATCTCGACCACAACCCGCTGTTCCAGATCCCTTCCTGGGATTTTAAAGGCGCGTGTCTGGGGCTGGATATTCGTCGCGTGGTGGAGACGGGGATTACGCCGTTGATCAATACCGGTATTGCTCACCGCGAAGCGGGGATTGGTCAGGTTGGCGCCGGCACCGTGCGCGCGCCGTTGCTCTGTTTCGAAAAAGCGCTGGAGGCGCTGGCCGAAGAGCATCACATCACCGCGTAGTTTTTCTGCGTTCCAGGCCGGATAAGGCGCAGCCGCCATCCGGCGATGTGGAGCAAACGTATGGTCACCTTCAATGCCCTGGCCAGTGCCGGGCTTTATCGACTTCCTGACGGCGAATGGACGCTGCACAGTCGCTTTTCGCAGGCGATTAACTTCATCCATGCCGGGGGTAAACTGCTGACGTTGTATCGCTACGGTAAAGGAATGGGGCCGTCGGGGGTCTTACTGCCTGATGACGCGTTCTCGCGGTGTATTCAGCTTGAAAAAATGGTCAAGCGGGATGCACGGCTTTATGGGCGGGGCATTATCCTGCAACCACTGCGGCAACTGGCGTTGCGCCTGACGCCCGGGGATCTACAGCCTGTGAATCTCACCCTTTTTTCCTCGCCTACCGGGCTTGGCGGGCCGCTTAAACAGGCTGTTGCATCGCTGTCTCTCTACCCGCAAATAGCCGCGCAGCTGGCGCGCTGGCGGGACGGTTATGCTCCTGACTGGCACTGGCTGATTGGCCGCGGGCCGGGGTTAACACCCAGCGGGGATGATTTGCTGACAGGCATGATGGCAGTGTTCCATGCCGCAGAGAAACCTATGCCCCTTTTTTTACCCCCGGCCGATCAACTTGTTTTCCTGACAACTTCGGTAAGCTGTAGCTATCTGAACAGCGCCAGAGTGGGTGAGTTTTCAACGCCCGTGCTGAAGGTGATACGCCGTTTACAGTCCGGTCGTTCGCCGCAGTCGGCGATTCGTCGCCTGCTGGCGGTTGGACATACCTCTGGCGCCGATATTCTGTTAGGAATAGCCATTGCGCAGCGCTGGCTACAGGCCGTTGATTTTAAGGGAAATCATGCTGGATCAGGAAACCATTCGTACATTTATCCGCGTTGCTGAAACGGAGAGTTTTTCCCGTGCGGCCAGCTCGCTGCATAAAACACCTGCGGCGATCAGCTATCGTATTAAAACGCTGGAGGAGCAGGTGGGGACGCAGCTGTTCTTGCGCACTACGCGTTCTGTCAGCCTGACGCTGGCCGGTCAGCACCTGTTGGAACACTGTCGCCAGTGGCTTAACTGGCTGGATGCAATGCCGGATGAACTACAGCAAATCAATGCTGGCGTCGAGCGGCAGGTCAATATCGTTATCAATAATCTTCTTTATCAGCCGCAAACTACTGCTGATTTACTGACCTGGTTACATCAACAGTTCCCTTTTACTCGCTTCCAGATCTCCCGCCAGGTGTATATGGGCGTCTGGGATTCGCTGTTGTATGACGACTATCAGTTAGCGATTGGCGTCACGGGTTCCGAGTCGCTGTCGAATAATATTTCGCTGCTACCGCTGGGGGAGATTAGCTGGCAGTTTGTGGTTGCGCAGGATCATCCTTTAGCTCGCCACCCGGCGCCGTTGTTGTCTGATGATATACTGCGGCGCTTTCCGGCAATTAATATTGAAGACACCTCGCGAACGCTGACCCGGCGCGTAGCCTGGCTGCTGAGCGGTCAAAAAGAAATTAAGGTGCCGGATCTCAGTACTAAACTGGCCTGTCATTTAAGCGGACTGGGTGTCGGTTTTTTACCCGAACGTTTATGCCGTCCTTATGTGGAGTCCGGTGCGCTGGTGGCGCGTTCGGTTGCCAATGCGCGTCAGCCCTCTCCGCTTTCGTTGGCCTGGAAAAATGCCGGTAGCGGAAAAGTGGTGAGCGAAATCGCCGATATTTTCAAACAACGTCATAACCTGATTGGGGGATATTTGCGTATGGTCGATCGCCCGGCAGAACGCCAGAATTAATACAATTTTCTTCAGGGTCGTAACGAAAATGGAATATTGATCTGTTTTTGTTTACCTTTAAGGGGCTATTTTCGTGAGATTGATCTCATTTGCTCTTATCAGACATGACCAAGGAACATTGAATGGAAGATTTGAATGTTGTCGACAGCATCAACGGCGCGGGGACCTGGCTGGTCCGTAACCAGGCGTTGCTGCTGAGCTATGCCGTCAACATCGTTGCGGCTATCGCTATTATCATCGTCGGGATGATCGTGGCGCGTCTGGTTTCGAACACGGTTAACCGCCTGATGCTGGCGCGACACATCGACGCTACCGTTGCCGACTTCCTCTCCGCATTGGTGCGCTACGGAATTATCGCCTTCACCCTGATTGCCGCGCTGGGGCGCGTTGGCGTTCAGACCGCCTCGGTGATCGCGGTGCTCGGCGCCGCCGGTCTGGCCGTCGGTCTGGCGCTGCAGGGCTCGCTCTCTAACCTTGCGGCTGGTGTACTGCTGGTGATGTTCCGTCCATTCCGCGCCGGTGAGTATGTCGATCTCGGCGGCGTTGCCGGTACGGTGCTGAACGTGCAGATTTTCTCCACCACCATGCGCACCGCTGACGGTAAAATCGTGGTCATTCCTAACGGTAAAATTATTGCCGGTAATATTATTAACTTCTCCCGCGAACCGGTTCGCCGTAATGAATTTATTATCGGCGTGGCCTACGATTCCGATATCGATCAGGTGAAAAAAATCCTGACCGATATTATCGAGTCCGACGAGCGTATTCTGAAAGACCGTGAAATGACGGTGCGTCTGAATGAACTGGGAGCGTCATCCATTAATTTTGTGGTGCGCGTCTGGAGCAAAAGCGGCGACCTGCAAAATGTTTACTGGGATGTGCTGGAGCGGATTAAGCGCGAGTTTGATGCCGCCGGGATTAGCTTCCCGTACCCACAAATGGACGTTAATTTCAAACGCGTGAAAGAGAACGCGGCAGAATAAAACGTGCCCGGTGGCGTCACCGCTTACCGGGCCTGTAAAACCTGCTGGCCGGATAAGGCGTTAACCGCCATCCGGCATTTTCTCTCTCGCTATAAACCTTTCTTATGCCCGATTAATATTTTCAATTTCCGCTAATAATTCCCCCGCGCTATAGTTCCCCCTAAAGACACTCTTTGCGGAATTTTTAACGTGCTATCTTACTATTTTCAGGGGCTTGCGCTTGGCGCAGCCATGATCCTTCCCCTTGGTCCGCAAAATGCGTTTGTGATGAATCAGGGGATCCGTCGGCAATATCACATCATGATTGCGCTGCTGTGCGCCGTCAGCGACCTGCTGCTAATCTGCGCCGGAATATTCGGCGGCAGCGCGCTGCTTATGCAGTCGCCGTGGCTGATGGCGCTGGTGACGTGGGGCGGCGTGGCCTTCCTGCTGTGGTACGGTTTTGGCGCGTTAAAAACGGCGATGAGCAGCAATCTGGAGCTGGCCAGCGCAGAGGTGATGAAACAGGGGCGCTGGAAAATTATTGCCACCATGCTGGCGGTGACCTGGCTGAATCCGCACGTTTACCTCGATACGTTTGTGGTGCTGGGCAGCCTGGGCGGGCAGCTGGAGATGGAGCCGAAACGCTGGTTCGCCCTGGGTACAGTCAGCGCCTCATTTTTATGGTTCTTCGGCCTGGCGCTGTTGGCGGCATGGCTGGCGCCGCGGCTGCGTACCGCCAGAGCGCAGCGCATCATTAACACGCTGGTCGGTCTGGTGATGTGGTTTATCGCTTTCCAGCTGGCGAAAGAGGGCGTTGCGCACGTTCACGCCCTGTTCATATAAGTGTTGTCTGATGGACATCGGTTAAATACGCGCTAAGCTTGCCTGCATGTGCCCTGAAACCCGGGCAACCCACGAAACAAGGAGGAGCGACAGTGAAGTTTAAAGTGATGGCCCTGGCGGCATTTATTGGCTTGAGTGGAATGTCGGTGCAGGCAAGCGAATTGCCTGACGGACCGCACATCGTGACCTCCGGGACGGCAAGCGTCGATGCGGTGCCTGATATCGCGACGCTGGCGATTGAAGTCAACGTTGCGGCGAAAGACGCGGCAACCGCGAAGAAGCAGGCCGATGAACGCGTTGCGCAGTATCTTTCTTTCCTTGAGCAAAACCAGATCGCCCGGAAAGATATCAGTTCCGCGAACCTGCGCACTCAGCCTGACTACGACTATCAGAACGGTAAAAGCATCCTGAAGGGCTACCGCGCGGTGCGTACCGTGGAGGTTACCCTGCGCCAGCTGGATAAGCTTAACTCTCTGCTGGATGGCGCGCTGAAGGCGGGACTAAACGAGATCCGTTCCGTTTCGTTAGGCGTGGCGGAACCGAACGCTTACAAAGATAAAGCGCGCAAGGCGGCGATTGATGACGCCATTCATCAGGCGCAGGCACTGGCGGCGGGCTTTAACAGCAAGCTGGGATCGGTGTATAGCGTGCGCTACCACGTCTCGAACTATCAGCCGAGCCCGATGGTGCGGATGATGAAAGCAGAGGCGGCGCCGGCGTCCGCGCAGGAGACGTACGAGCAGGCGACCATTCAGTTTGACGATCAGGTGGATGTGGTGTTCCAGCTGGAACCTGCGGCAGAGCAGCAGCAGGCGACGGCGGCGAAAGCGCAATAATCGGTCATGCCTGATCTTGTAGGCCGGATAAGGCGTTTACGCCGCCATCCGGCACTGTTTGCCCGATGGCGCTGCGCTTATCGGGCTTGGTAAGCCTGCTCTTGTACGCCGCCATCCGGCAATCTTAACGCTTACTTCGCGATACGCTTGTACTTGATACGCTTCGGCTCCAGCGCGTCGGCGCCCAGCGTGCGTTTCTTGTACTCTTCGTACTCGGTGAAGTTCCCTTCGAAGAACTCCACTTTACCTTCGTCCTGGTAGTCCAGGATATGGGTGGCGATACGGTCAAGGAACCAGCGGTCGTGCGAGATGACCATCGCGCAGCCCGGAAACTCCAGCAGGGCGTTTTCCAGCGCGCGCAGGGTTTCGATATCCAGGTCGTTGGTCGGTTCGTCGAGCAGCAGCATATTGCCGCCAACCTGCAGCAGCTTCGCCAGGTGCAGACGACCGCGTTCACCGCCGGAGAGCTCGCCCACGCGTTTGCCCTGATCGACACCCTTGAAGTTAAAGCGGCCAACGTAGGCGCGGCTTGGCATTTCGGTGTTGCCGATTTTCATAATGTCCAGACCGCCGGACACTTCTTCCCACACGGTTTTGCTGTTATCCATCGCGTCGCGGAACTGATCGACGGAGGCCAGCTTCACCGTTTCACCGAGGGTGATAGTCCCGCTGTCAGGCTGTTCCTGACCGGACATCATGCGGAACAGGGTCGATTTACCCGCGCCGTTCGGACCAATGATGCCGACAATCGCGCCTTTCGGCACCGAGAAGCTCAGATCGTCGATCAGCAGACGGTCGCCGTAGGATTTGCGCAGATTGCTCACCTCCACGACCTTATCGCCCAGGCGCGGTCCAGGTGGAATGAACAGTTCGTTGGTTTCGTTACGTTTCTGGTATTCGGTATTGTTCAGCTCTTCAAAGCGCGCCAGACGGGCTTTACCCTTCGACTGACGGCCCTTAGCGCCCTGACGCACCCACTCCAGCTCTTTCTCAATCGACTTGCGACGCGCCGCTTCCTGAGAGGCTTCCTGCGCCAGACGCTGATCTTTCTGCTCAAGCCAGGAAGAGTAGTTGCCTTCCCACGGAATACCTTCACCGCGGTCCAGTTCGAGGATCCAGCCAGCAACGTTATCGAGGAAGTAACGGTCATGGGTAATCGCCACAACGGTGCCCTCGAAGTCGTGCAGGAAGCGCTCCAGCCACGCCACGGACTCGGCGTCCAGGTGGTTCGTCGGTTCGTCGAGCAGCAGCATGTCCGGCTTTTCCAGCAGCAGGCGGCACAGCGCGACGCGGCGGCGTTCGCCACCGGAAAGATTGGCGACCTTTGCCTCCCAGTCCGGCAGGCGCAGCGCGTCTGCGGCGCGCTCCAGCTGGACGTTCAGGTTGTGGCCGTCGTGGGCCTGAATTATCTCTTCCAGCTTGCCCTGTTCAGCAGCCAGCTTGTCAAAGTCGGCATCCGGATCGGCGTACAGCGCATACACTTCATCAAGACGCTTCAGCGCGCTAACCACCTCGGCAACCGCTTCTTCGACGGATTCACGAACGGTATGCTCAGGATTCAGCTGGGGCTCCTGCGGCAGATAGCCAATTTTAATGCCGGGCTGCGGGCGGGCTTCGCCTTCGATATCTTTATCGATGCCCGCCATGATGCGCAGCAGCGTAGACTTACCGGCGCCGTTCAGACCCAGTACGCCGATTTTTGCGCCAGGGAAGAAGCTCAGAGAGATGTTCTTAAGAATGTGACGTTTCGGCGGAACGACTTTGCCGACACGATGCATGGTATAAACGAATTGGGCCACGTTGGACTCGCCTCTGTATTTATCGTGATGAATATACCCGTCATACTTCAGGCTGCATGTGCGTTGGCTGCTACTTATGTAAGCTCCTGGGGATTCACTCCCTCACCGACTTCCTGCAACTCGAATTATTTAGGGTATAGATGTTTTCAGAGGCGAAGTGTAGCCTTTTTCCCTCCCTAAGCCCAGCCAGCAGATTTCCACTCCGGTTAAAAGTAAAAAAGTGTTGGTAACGTGGCGTAATTGGCAATGACTGGTTAGCATAAAACCATCAGGCGGCATGACGCTGCACAGGAAGCATCAATTGAGGAAGAGCTTGTGAACAAAGCCCAACGATTTACGTGGCGTCTTCTCGTCGCCAGCGTATGCCTGCTTACGCTAAGCCAGGCGGCGCGAGCCGATTCACTGGATGAACAGCGCAGCCGTTACGCGCAGATTAAACAGGCCTGGGATAGCCGACAGATGGATGTCGTTGAACAGATGATGCCGGGCCTGAAGGATTATCCGCTCTATCCCTACCTGGAATATCGCCAAATTACCGACGATCTTATGAATCAGCCGACCGTCAGGGTGAGCAATTTTATTCGCGCTAATCCAACCCTGCCGCCAGCCCGCACATTGCAGTCGCGCTTTGTCAATGAACTGGCGCGCCGTGAGGACTGGCGTGGGCTATTGGCCTTCAGCCCGGATAAACCGCGAACCACCGAGGCGCAGTGTAATTACTATTATGCGAAGTGGAGCGCCGGGCAAACCGACGAGGCCTGGCAGGGGGCAAAAGAGCTCTGGCTGAGCGGGAAAAGCCAGCCGAACGCCTGTGACAAACTGTTCAGCGTCTGGCGGGCTTCGGGCAATCAGGATCCGCTGGCGTACCTGGAGCGGATCCGCCTGGCGATGAAAGCGGGCAATACCGGGCTGGTGACGGTGCTGGCGGGGCAGATGCCTTCTGAATACCAGACTATCGCCTCATCCATTATCTCGCTGGCGAACGATCCCAATACTGTGCTCACCTTTGCCCGCAACACCGGCGCGACCGATTTCACCCGCCAGATGGCCGCCGTGGCCTTTGCCAGCGTCGCCCGTCAGGACGCGGAGAACGCACGCCTGATGATTCCGTCGCTGGTGCAGGCGCAGCAGCTTAATGAGGAACAAACTCAGGAACTTCGCGATATCGTAGCCTGGCGGCTAATGGGCAGTGACGTCACCAGCGAGCAGGCGACGTGGCGTGATGATGCCATCATGCGCTCGCAGTCCACGACGCTGATTGAACGTCGCGTGCGGATGGCGCTTGGCGCCGGCGATCGCCGCGGCCTGAACACCTGGCTTGCCCGCCTGCCGATGGACGCGAAAGAGAAAGATGAGTGGCGCTACTGGCAGGCGGATTTGCTGCTGGAGCGGGGACGCGAAGCCGAAGCGAAAGAGATCCTGCACGCGCTGATGCAACAGCGCGGCTTTTACCCGATGGTCGCCGCCCAGCGTCTGGGGGAAGAGTACACGCTGAAAATCGATAAGGCGCCAGCCAGCGTTGATAACGCGCTGACGCGGGGGCCGGAAATGGCCCGCGTGCGCGAACTGATGTACTGGAACCTGGATAACACGGCGCGCAGCGAGTGGGCTAATCTGGTCACCAGCCGGAGTAAAACCGAGCAGGCGCAGCTGGCGCGCTACGCCTTTAATAACCGCTGGTGGGATCTGAGCGTACAGGCGACGATCGCCGGTAAGCTCTGGGATCACCTTGAGGAGCGCTTCCCGCTGGCCTATGAAGAACTTTTTGCCCGCTATACCCGCGGTAAAGATATTCCGCAAAGCTACGCGATGGCGATAGCGCGTCAGGAGAGCGCGTGGAACCCGAAGGTGAAATCGCCGGTGGGGGCCAGCGGCCTAATGCAAATCATGCCGGGGACCGCGACGCATACGGTGAAGATGTATTCCATTCCGGGCTACAGCAGCCAGAGCCAGTTGCTCGATCCGGAAACCAATATCAATATCGGCACCAGCTATCTCCAGTATGTTTATGAGCAGTTTGGCAATAACCGTATCTTTTCGTCGGCGGCGTACAATGCCGGACCGGGGCGCGTGCGCACCTGGCTTGGCAACAGCGCCGGGCGTATTGACGCCGTGGCGTTTGTCGAAAGCATTCCGTTTTCAGAAACGCGCGGCTATGTGAAGAACGTGCTGGCCTATGATGCGTACTATCGTTACTTCATGGGACAAAAAGATACGCTGTTAAGCGATTCTGAATGGCAGCGACGTTATTAATCTGGCGGGTTATGTTATGATTTGTACTCGTGTAAGAGTACAAATGGCGGCATAACATGACCCAGCATTCCCCGTATTCATCGGCCCTGGCCGAACAACGTCATCAGGAGTGGCTTCGTTTTGTGGAGCTGCTCCGCCAGTCTTATGCAGACGATTTGCACTTACCGCTGTTACAGCTGATGCTGACGCCGGATGAACGCGAAGCGCTGGGCACCCGCGTGCGAATCATTGAAGAACTTTTACGCGGCGAGATGAGTCAGCGTGAACTGAAAAACGAGCTGGGGGCAGGTATTGCGACCATTACCCGTGGCTCAAATAGCCTGAAGTCCGCGCCGGTCGAACTGCGCCAGTGGCTGGAGCAGGCGCTGCTGAAGGACGTTTGATTTGCCCGTAGGCCGGATAAGGCGCAGCCGCCATCCGGCACTTTAATGACGCGGAATAGCTATCAATACGCCGCGTTATGAAACGGACTGAGCGCCAGAATAACCGCCTGATGATAGACGCTGGCGCGGGTCAGCTTCCCGGCGGTAAAGACGCCAATCGCCCCGTCTTTACGCCCAATTTCGTCAATCCCCGTATACGCCGACATCACCGGGCCCAGCGGTGCCCCCTGACGCACTTTTTCGAGGATTGCGGCGGGCAGCGGCAGCGTCGCCGAGCGCGCTTCGCCGCGCTGGCTGCCATTATCAATCACCACCCAACTGAAGGTGGCGTCTTCATCAATGCCCGCTTCAATCGCAATCCAGAAGTCGGCGTCCGGTCGCAGACAGCGCGCATTTTCAACCCGATTTCGTGCGCCAGCGCGCGTTTCAGCACTCCCCATCGGTTGTTCCGGCACGCCGCTCTCGACGGCTACGGACTCAATGTGGCAGGATCTTTCGCCAAAGATCTCCTCAAAGGCCGTTAGAATTGCCTGAATTTTGGCAGGATTGGTGGTTGCTGAGACGACATGGTGCATAATTAAGCCCGGTTTATAAAATTTATCGCAGTCTGCTCACATTATTTCGAGTATATAACGGAAAAATAGCATGTTACAGGTATACCTTGTTCGCCACGGTGAAACGCAATGGAACGCCGAGCGACGCATTCAGGGCCAGTCCGACAGTCCGCTGACCGCTAAAGGTGAGCAACAGGCTATGCAGGTAGGTGAACGCGCGAGAACCCTCGGCATCACTCATATTATCAGCAGCGATCTCGGGCGTACCCGCCGGACCGCAGAAATCATCGCTCAGGCATGTGGGTGCGATATCACCTTTGACGCCCGCCTGCGTGAGCTGGATATGGGCGTGCTGGAACAGCGCCATATCGACTCCCTGACGGAAGAAGAAGAGAACTGGCGTCGTCAGCTGGTGAACGGCACCGTGGACGGGCGTATTCCCGAGGGCGAATCGATGCAGGAGCTGGGTGAGCGCGTCAACGCCGCTCTGGCATCCTGTCTTGAGCTGCCGCAGGGAAACCGTCCGCTGCTGGTGAGCCACGGTATTGCGCTGGGCTGTCTGGTCAGCACCATTCTCGGCCTTCCCGCCTGGGCGGAGCGTCGCTTACGTCTGCGTAACTGCTCGATTTCGCGGGTGGATTACCAGGAAAGCCTGTGGCTTGCGCCGGGCTGGGTGGTGGAAACGGCAGGGGACGTGTCGCATCTCAACGCCCCTGCGCTGGATGAACTGCAGCGTTAACGGCGAATCGGGATCAGGAATTCGCAGCGCAGGTTGATAGGGCGGTCGCCGGCTTTGGCATCTTCAGCCGGGTAGTACCGCTCAATATCCTGTCCTTTGCGACGCGTCAGGTTCAGCATCGGCATACAGGTGCCGTAAACCGTCAGGATAAACTCCTGCACTCCCGTACCCAGCCCTTCATAAGTGAACATCACATATTCGCCGCCCTGTAACAGCACGGGCTGCGCCGTCTGGACGTAGCCGTTCGCCTGTTCAGGCGTCAGCGCGGTGGTGTAAAACACCTCCTGTTCATCATCTTTTTCCAGACTCGGGCGCGTTTCATTGAGGCCGTAAAGGACAGGAGGAATCGCTGGCGCATGACCAAGAAAATCGTGCCAGAACTGCACGCGCATTTCGTGGCGGAAATCAGAGATTTGCTCAAGCGAACAGGAATAACTCTGCGTTATGCCGACCAGTTGCGTATCTTCCAGGGTCACAAACTTATGTTCCGGTATGGCGAACTCGCCCAGGCGCAGGGGCGGGCGGATACCGAAGGCGCTCCATTCCGGCGAGCGACGATAGAGCGCCGGCGTTTGGGCAAACTGTTTTTTAAAGGCGCGGGTGAACGTTTGTTGCGAGTCGAAGCGGTATTGCAGCGCAATATCGAGGATCGGTCGCGCGGTCAGACGCAGCGCCACGGCGGACTTCGATAGACGGCGCGCGCGAATATACGCGCCAATTGCATGGCCCGTCACGTCCTTAAACATTCTCTGCAGGTGCCACTTGGAATAACCCGCTTTTGCCGCCACATTGTCAAGCGACAGGGGCTGATCCAGATGACCTTCCAGCCAGACTAAGAGGTCGCGAATAATGCCGGCCTGATCCATAAAATATCCTCATCCTTTACGCTACGAGCACCTGACATCAGGTATCTGGATAATAGCATTTTTTGCTTTTTTAGCATTCAGTGTTTTTTTTGCGCATAAGTGCTTTTTGTGGAATAACGAACGGATGATTATTGTAATCCTGTGATCTACAAACAGTTTATTCTACAATGTCGAATAATTGCGCAGCGTAATGTTTAATAATGGTAACAATATGAAATACAAGAGCTTAATACTATCCTCAATTTTGCTGGTGCTGGGACAAGCGGCGCAGGCGGAAGAGATTGGATCGGTCGATACGGTTTTCAAAATCTTTGGTCCGGACCATAAAATTGTCGTCGAAGCGTTTGACGATCCCGACGTTAAAAATGTGACCTGCTACGTAAGCCGCGCCAAAACCGGCGGGATTAAAGGCGGCCTGGGGCTGGCTGAAGACACTTCCGATGCGGCTATCTCCTGCCAGCAGGTTGGGCCGATTGAGCTAAGCGATCGCATTAAAAACGGCAAGGCGCAGGGGGAAGTGGTTTTTAAAAAGCGAACTTCGCTGGTGTTTAAGTCATTACAGGTGGTACGTTTTTACGATGCCAGACGCAATGCGCTGGCTTATCTGGCCTATTCGGACAAGGTTGTCGATGGCTCGCCTAAAAACGCTATTAGCGCGGTGCCCGTCATGCCGTGGAGACAATAACAGGGAAGAAATATGCAGCAGATGTCGGTCTGGCTGGTGGAGGATGAGCAGGGAATCGCAGATACCTTGATTTATATGCTCCAGCAGGAAGGTTTTACCGTGGAAGCGTTTGAGCGCGGCCTGCCAGCGCTGGAGAGGTCGCGGCATCAGTGTCCTGACGTCGCGATCCTCGACGTCGGCTTACCGGATATCAGCGGTTTTGAGCTGTGTCGGCGCCTGCTGGAGCGTCACCCGTCGTTACCGGTACTTTTTCTCACCGCGCGCAGCGATGAAGTCGATCGCCTGCTCGGGCTGGAAATCGGCGCGGATGACTACGTCGCTAAACCGTTTTCTCCCCGCGAAGTATGCGCCAGGGTACGCACGCTGCTACGGCGGGTGAAAAAATTCGCCACCCCTTCTCCGGTGGTCAGAACCGGTCACTTTGAACTGAATGAACTGAGCGCTGAAGTCAGCTGGTTTGGCACGCCGCTGTCGCTTACGCGCTATGAGTTTTTGCTGTTGAAAACGCTGTTGCTCTCTCCGGGTCGCGTTTATTCGCGTCAGCAGCTGATGGAAAGCGTCTGGGCCGATGCGCAGGACACCTTCGACCGCACGGTCGATACCCACATTAAAACCCTGCGCGCCAAATTACGCGCCGTCAACCCGGACCTCTCGCCGATCAATACGCATCGTGGGATGGGCTACAGCCTGAGGAGCCTCTGATGCGCATTGGGATGCGTCTGCTGCTCGGCTATTTTCTGATTGTCGCCGTCGCCGCCTGGTTTGTGCTGGCGATCTTCGTACAGGAAATTAAGCCCGGCGTGCGGCGCGCAACGGAGGGAACGCTGATCGATACCGCGACGCTGCTGGCGGCGCTGGCGCGTGACGATCTTCTGTCAGGCAATCCGGCCCGGGGGCAGCTGGCGCAGGCTTTTGCGCAACTGCATAACCGTCCGTTTCGCGCCAATATCAGCGGTATTCATAAAGTCCGCAATGAATACCACGTCTACATGACCGACGCGCAGGGAAAAGTGGTTTTCGATTCCGCAAACAAAGCGGTGGGGGAGGACTATTCGCGCTGGAACGACGTCTGGCTAACGCTGCGCGGACAATACGGCGCGCGCAGTACGCCAAAGGATCCTGCCGACCCGGAGAGCAGCGTGATGTACGTCGCCGCTCCCGTTTTAGATGGCGATAGATTGCTTGGCGTATTGAGCGTCGGCAAGCCGAATGCGGCGATGGCGCCGGTGATAAGGCGCAGCGAGCGGCGGATGCTGTGGGCCAGCGCGATTTTACTGGGCATTGCGCTGGCGATCGGCGCCGGTATGGTCTGGTGGATTAACCGCTCCATCGCCCGCCTGACCCGCTATGCGGATTCGGTGACGGAAAATCATCCCACACCGCTGCCGGAGCTGGGAAGCCGCGAGCTGCGGAAGCTGGCGCAGGCGCTGGAGAGTATGCGCTTGAAGCTGGAGGGGAAGAATTATATCGAACAGTATGTCTATGCCCTGACCCATGAGCTGAAAAGCCCGCTGGCGGCGATTCGCGGCGCGGCGGAGATTCTGCGTGAAGGTCCGCCGCCGGACATTGTTAAACGCTTTACCGATAATATTTTAAGCCAGAACGCGCGTATGCAGATGCTGGTTGAAACCCTGCTGCGTCAGGCGCGGCTGGAAAATCGCCAGGAGATAGCGCTTTCTCCGGTCGCGGTCGATGCGCTGTTTGCCCGGGTCAGCGACGCGCGCGCCATTCAGCTGGCGACAAAAAAGATCGCGCTGAAGATGACTCCTACTACCCTGACCGTTGCGGCGGAGCCCGCTTTGCTGGAGCAGGCGCTGGGCAACCTGCTGGATAACGCCATTGATTTTACGCCTGAGGGGGGAACCATTACCCTGAGCGCGCAGGCGCATGGCGAACGGGTGGCGTTGACGGTGAGCGATACCGGTACGGGGATTCCGGATTTTGCCCTGCCGCGTCTGTTCGAACGTTTTTATTCGCTGCCGCGCGAGAACGGGCAAAAAAGCAGCGGGCTGGGACTGGCGTTTGTCAGCGAAGTCGCGCGCCTGTTGAAAGGCCGCATCGAATTACGTAACCGTCCGCAGGGCGGCGTGGAGGCAACGCTCACACTTCACCGTCACTTCACATAACTTCAAAATTTACCCACATAGCGTGCTTACTCTGCCGGTATTGCATAAGGAGAACGCTATGTTGAAATCCCCCCTGTTCTGGAAAGTCGTCACCCTGAGCGGTGCGATTGTGTTGTTGCTGATCCCGCTGATGATGGTCCGGCAAATTATTGTTGAACGTGCTGATTACCGCGATACGGTGGAGGATGAGATTCGGCAAAGCACCAGTGGACCGCAAAAGGTGGTTGGTCCGCTGATCGCTGTCCCCGTAACTGAACTGTACACCGTGATGGAAGATGACAGGCAGGTACAGCATAAGCGCAGTTTTATTCACTTCTGGCTGCCTGAGTCGTTGATGGTTGAAGGAAATCAAAACGTTGAAGCGCGAAAAATCGGCATTTATCAGGGGCAGGTCTGGCATACCGGCGTGGCGCTGAAGGCAACGTTTGCCGCAGCGCGCCTGAGTGAACTGAATAAGCCGACGATTGAGCTGGGCAAACCGTATGTGGTGATCGGCGTAGGCGATGCGCGCGGTATCGGGGTGGTGAAAGCGCCAACGGTAAACGGCACGGCGTTTGCCGTTGAGCCGGGAACGGGCTTGTCGGGAGGCGGAGACGGGTTGCACATTCCGCTTCCTGACGAGCAGTGGGCGCAGCGGGACCTGAACCTGACGATGTCGCTGAATTTGAGCGGAACCGGCTCGTTCTCGGTGGTGCCGGTCGGGCGCAACAGTGAAATGTCGCTGAGCAGCAACTGGCCGCATCCGAATTTTCTCGGTGATTTTCTGCCTGCGAAACGCGAGATCAGCGCCTCAGGCTTTCAGGCGCAGTGGCAGAGCAGCTGGTTCGCCAATAATCTCGGCGAGCGATTTGTCGAGTCGCAAAAGGATGGCTGGTTTAGCCTGCCGGCGTTCAGCGTGGCCGTGGCGACGCCCGCCGATCAGTATCAGTTGACCGACAGAGCGACCAAATATGCTCTTCTGCTGATAACGCTGACCTTTATGGCTTTCTTTATCTTCGAAACGTTAACCGGTAAACAGCTTCATCCGATGCAGTATCTGCTGGTCGGTCTGTCGCTGGTGATGTTTTATCTGCTGCTGCTGGCGCTTGCCGAGCATATCGGCTTTACTCCGGCGTGGATAGCCGCAAGTCTGGTCGGGGCGCTGATGAATGGCGTCTATCTGCAGGCGGTTCTTAAAGGATGGCGTAACAGCATAATGTTTACCCTGGCGTTGCTGCTGCTGGACGGCGTGATGTGGGTACTGCTGCGCTCCGCCGACAGCGCGCTACTGCTGGGAACGACGGTGCTGCTGTTGGCGCTTGGCGGGGTAATGTTCCTGACGCGTCATCTGGACTGGTATGCGTTTTCCCGCGCCAGGCCGCTGCCGCCAACGACGACGCCTACACCAACAACGCCAACGGCTCCGGCGACGCCGCAGGATGACACGTTTCGTTTGTGGAAATAAACCTTAATCCGGCGGAAATAAAAAACGGCGCATTCAGCGCCGTTTTTTGACGGTGGTAAACCGCTTAGTCCTGCAGATCGCCGCAGAAACGGTAACCTTCGCCGTGAATGGTGGCGATGATTTCAGGGGTATCCGGCGTGGATTCGAAGTGCTTACGAATACGGCGGATAGTCACGTCGACAGTACGATCGTGCGGCTTCAGCTCGCGACCGGTCATTTTCTTCAGCAGCTCGGCGCGGGACTGGATTTTTCCAGGGTTCTCGCAGAAGTGAAGCATGGCGCGGAACTCGCTGCGCGGCAGCTTGTATTGCTCGCCATCCGGGCCGATCAGCGAACGGCTGTTGATGTCCAGTTCCCAACCGTTGAACTTGTAGCTTTCAACGCTACGACGTTCTTCGCTGACGGTACCCAGGTTCATGGTACGCGACAGCAGGTTACGGGCACGGATAGTCAGCTCGCGTGGGTTGAAGGGCTTGGTGATGTAATCATCTGCGCCGATCTCCAGGCCAAGTATCTTATCAACCTCGTTATCACGACCCGTCAGGAACATCAGCGCAACGTTCGCCTGCTCGCGCAGTTCGCGCGCCAGCAGAAGACCGTTTTTGCCTGGCAGGTTGATGTCCATGATCACCAGGTTGATGTCATACTCAGAGAGGATCTGATGCATTTCCGCGCCATCTGTCGCCTCGAATACATCATAGCCTTCCGCTTCGAAAATACTTTTCAACGTGTTGCGTGTTACCAACTCGTCTTCAACGATAAGAATGTGCGGGGTCTGCATGTTTGATACCTAAATTGCCAACTAAATCGAAACAGGAAGTACAAAAGTCCCTGACCTGACTGATGCATGTCGCAAATTAACATGATCGGCGTAACATGACTAAAGTACGTAATTGCGTTCTTGATGCACTTTCCATCAACGTCAACAACATCATTAGCTTGGTCGTGGGTACTTTCCCTCTGGACCCGACAGTGTCAAAAACGGCTGTCATCCTAACCATTTTAACAGCAACATAACAGGCTAAGACGAGCCGGACACCCAATAAAACTACGCTTCGTTGACATATATCAAGTTCAATTGTAGCACGTTAACAGTTTGATGAAATCATCGTATCTAAATGCTAGCGTTCATCACAAAAATGCAATAATCCAACTAGTTGCACCGGTTAACTAATTAACGCGGTGAATCCTACGAATAAGATTCATTTTAAATCAAATTGTCTTAGATAAACAGCAGGATATACTGTTTCTGTTAACATAAAAATCATTAGTAACCACAGGGAATAGTTTAGCGTCTTTTATGAAAGGTGAAACGGTTTTTCAGTGATTTTGGTTAATATTTTGTAAATTCTCTCCGCGTAATATGTTTACATTACCCACGGAGCAAGCGTAAAGAGTAGCGAAATGCGTATAACAATTATCCTTGTCGCTCCGGCCAGAGCGGAAAATATCGGCGCGGCAGCGCGCCATGAAGACGATGGGTTTTGCCCGGTTGCGTATCGTGGACAGCGAGGCGCACCGGGAGCCCGCGACGCGCTGGGTGGCGCACGGTTCCGGCGATATTATTGATAATATTGAGGTTTTTCCCACGCTTTTCGATGCGCTTCAGGATGTCGATTTCACTATCGCCACCACAGCGCGCAGCCGGGCGAAATTTCATTATTACGCCACGCCCGCAGAACTGGTGCCCCTGCTGGAAGAAAAAGCGGGCTGGATGAACCATGCCGCGCTGGTGTTTGGTCGCGAAGATTCCGGTTTAACCAATGAGGAACTGGCGCTGGCGGATGTATTAACCGGGGTGCCGATGGTTGCCGATTATCCGTCGCTTAATCTCGGACAGGCGGTGATGGTGTATTGCTATCAATTAGCAAGTTTAATGCAACAACCCGATAAAAATATCGATATATCTGATGAGTTTCAGTTACGGGCGTTACGTTCCCGCGTCATGCGCTTATTATCAACATTAGACGTTGCCGGCGACGTAAAACTGGTTGACTGGTTACAGCAACGTTTGGGTCTGCTGGGACAGCGAGACACGGCAATGTTGCATCGTCTGGTGCATGATATAGAGAAAAATGTAGCCAAATAATCATTTTGTTTTTATTGGTTTTCTGGTGGTTAATGCTAACAATGCGAGTGGTAACGTTGGTTAGTGGTTGAAAGTAAACCCGGTGGCAGCAGCACATGAACAAGTTTCGTCAGGTTAATAAATCAAATATTTATTGACTTAGGTCACCAGATACTTTAACCAATAGAGACACACAGCACAGACAGATAAAAATTACAGAGTACACAACATCCATGAAACGCATCAGCACCACCATTATTACCACCACCACCATTACCACAGGTAACGGTGCGGGCTGACGCGTACAGGAAATACAGAAAAAAGCCCGCACCTGAACAGTGCGGGCTTTTTTTTCGACCAAAGTTAACGAGGTAACAACCATGCGAGTGTTGAAGTTCGGCGGTACGTCAGTGGCAAATGCAGAACGGTTTCTGCGGGTTGCCGATATTCTGGAAAGCAATGCCAGGCAGGGGCAGGTAGCGACCGTACTTTCTGCCCCCGCAAAAATTACCAACCACCTGGTGGCGATGATTGAAAAGACTATCGGCGGTCAGGATGCCTTACCCAATATCAGCGATGCCGAACGTATTTTTGCCGAACTGCTGACCGGGCTTGCACAGGTCCAGACGGGATTTCCGCTGGCGCAGTTGAAGGCCTTCGTTGAGCAAGAATTTGCGCAGATTAAGCATGTTTTGCATGGGATCAGCCTGCTGGGCCAGTGTCCGGACAGCATTAACGCCGCGCTTATCTGCCGTGGCGAAAAGATGTCGATTGCCATCATGGCCGGGCTGTTGGAGGCGCGCGGCCACCATGTTACCGTTATCGATCCGGTCGAAAAACTGCTGGCGGTAGGGCACTATCTGGAATCCACCGTTGATATTGCCGAATCCACCCGCCGTATCGCCGCCGCGCGCATTCCTGCCGATCATATGGTGCTGATGGCGGGTTTTACCGCCGGGAATGAGAAAGGCGAGCTGGTGGTGCTGGGGCGTAATGGTTCCGATTATTCCGCCGCGGTGCTGGCCGCCTGCCTGCGCGCCGACTGTTGCGAGATCTGGACCGACGTGGACGGCGTTTATACCTGCGACCCGCGCCAGGTGCCGGATGCCAGGCTGCTGAAGTCGATGTCTTACCAGGAAGCGATGGAGCTTTCCTACTTCGGCGCCAAAGTCCTTCACCCTCGCACCATCACCCCAATCGCTCAGTTTCAGATCCCTTGCCTGATTAAAAACACCGGCAACCCGCAGGCGCCAGGTACGCTTATCGGCGCCAGCCGCGATGAGGACGATCTGCCGGTGAAGGGCATCTCCAACCTCAACAATATGGCGATGTTCAACGTCTCCGGTCCTGGCATGAAAGGTATGATCGGGATGGCGGCGCGCGTCTTTGCGGTGATGTCCCGCTCCGGGATCTCGGTAGTACTGATCACCCAGTCCTCGTCGGAATACAGCATCAGCTTCTGCGTGCCGCAGGCGGACTGCGCCCGCGCCCAGCGCGCGTTACAGGATGAGTTTTATCTTGAGTTAAAAGAAGGTCTGCTGGAGCCGCTGGCGGTGACCGAGCGCCTGGCGATTATCTCCGTGGTCGGCGACGGGATGCGCACGCTGCGCGGTATCTCGGCGAAGTTTTTTGCCGCACTGGCGCGCGCCAACATCAATATTGTCGCGATCGCTCAGGGCTCCTCCGAGCGCTCCATTTCGGTGGTGGTGAACAATGACGATGCCACCACGGGCGTGCGCGTGACCCATCAGATGCTGTTCAATACCGATCAGGTGATTGAAGTGTTTGTCATTGGCGTCGGCGGCGTCGGCGGCGCGTTGCTGGAGCAGCTCAAGCGCCAGCAGACCTGGCTTAAGAGCAAACATATCGATCTGCGCGTCTGCGGGGTGGCGAACTCACGAGCGCTGCTGACCAACGTGCATGGGCTGAACCTGGAGAACTGGCAGGCGGCGCTGGCGGAAGCGAAAGAGCCGTTTAACCTGGGGCGCTTAATTCGCCTGGTGAAAGAATACCATCTGCTTAACCCGGTGATTGTCGACTGCACCTCCAGCCAGGCGGTGGCGGATCAGTATGCTGATTTCCTGCGCGAAGGTTTCCACGTGGTTACGCCGAATAAAAAGGCGAATACCTCATCGATGGACTATTACCACCAGCTGCGTTTTGCGGCGGCGAAATCGCGGCGTAAATTCCTCTACGACACTAACGTCGGCGCGGGCCTGCCGGTAATCGAGAACCTGCAAAACCTGCTGAACGCCGGTGACGAGCTGCAAAAATTCTCCGGGATTCTGTCCGGTTCGCTCTCCTTTATTTTCGGCAAGCTTGATGAGGGAATGAGCCTCTCTGAGGCCACGAAAGTGGCGCGTGAAATGGGCTACACCGAGCCGGATCCGCGTGATGACCTTTCCGGGATGGATGTGGCGCGTAAGCTGCTGATCCTCGCCCGCGAAACCGGACGCGAGCTTGAACTTTCTGACATCGTTATCGAGCCGGTTTTGCCAGAAACCTTTGACAATTCCGGCGATGTCGCTGCGTTTATGGCGAAGCTGCCGCAGCTTGATGACGCTTTTGCCGCCCGCGTGGCGAAAGCCCGTGATGAGGGCAAAGTGTTGCGCTATGTTGGCAATATTGAAGAAGACGGCGTCTGCCGGGTAAAAATTGCCGAGGTCGATGGTAACGATCCGCTGTATAAAGTGAAAAACGGCGAAAACGCGCTGGCGTTCTACAGCCACTATTATCAGCCGCTGCCGCTGGTGCTGCGCGGCTACGGTGCGGGCAACGACGTTACGGCGGCAGGGGTATTCGCCGACCTGTTGCGTACCCTCTCATGGAAGTTAGGAGTTTAACCATGGTTAAAGTTTATGCCCCGGCTTCCAGCGCCAATATGAGCGTCGGTTTCGATGTGCTCGGGGCGGCGGTGACGCCAGTTGATGGCTCACTCTTAGGCGACGTGGTATCGGTTGAGGCGGCGGATGCTTTCAGTCTGACCAACCAGGGCCGTTTTGCCGACAAACTGCCCCCGGAGCCGCGGGAAAACATCGTTTATCAGTGCTGGGAGCGTTTTTGCCAGGAGCTGGGTAAATCCATTCCGGTGGCGATGTCGCTGGAAAAGAATATGCCGATTGGTTCCGGGTTAGGATCCAGCGCCTGTTCCGTCGTTGCCGCGCTGGTGGCGATGAATGAGCACTGCGGCAAGCCGCTGAATGACACCCGCCTGCTGGCGCTGATGGGCGAACTGGAAGGGCGTATCTCCGGCAGCATTCATTACGATAACGTTGCGCCGTGCTTTCTTGGCGGTATGCAGTTGATGATTGAGGAAAACGGCATCATCAGCCAGCAGGTGCCGGGATTTGATGAGTGGCTGTGGGTGCTGGCCTATCCGGGAATTAAAGTGTCTACGGCGGAAGCGCGCGCCATTCTGCCCGCGCAGTATCGCCGTCAGGACTGCATCGCCCACGGGCGGCATCTGGCAGGCTTTATTCACGCCTGCTATTCCCGCCAACCACAGCTGGCGGCGAAACTGATGAAAGATGTGATTGCCGAGCCGCACCGCGAGCGTCTGCTACCTGGCTTTAGCCAGGCGCGTCAGGCGGTGGCGGAAATCGGCGCGCTGGCGAGCGGAATATCCGGTTCAGGGCCGACGCTGTTTGCGCTCTGCGATAAACCGGATACCGCCCAGCGCGTAGCGGACTGGCTGGGGAAAAACTATCTGCAAAATCAGGAAGGCTTCGTTCATATTTGCCGGCTGGACACGGCGGGCGCACGAGTACTGGGATAATTAATGAAACTCTACAATCTTAAAGATCATAACGAACAGGTTAACTTCGCGCAGGCCATCACGCAGGGGCTGGGCAAAAATCAGGGGCTGTTTTTCCCGCACGATCTGCCGGAATTCAGCCTGACGGAAGTGGATGAGATGCTGAGCCAGGACTTTGTCAGCCGTAGCGCAAAGATCCTTTCAGCGTTTATTGGCGATGAAATTCCGCAGCAGATCCTCGAAGAGCGCGTGCGCGCGGCGTTTGCTTTTCCTGCCCCGGTCGCTCAGGTGGAAAGCGATGTCGGCTGCCTTGAGCTGTTCCACGGACCAACGCTGGCGTTTAAAGATTTCGGCGGCCGGTTTATGGCGCAGATGCTGACGCAAATCAGCGGCGACAGGCCGGTGACCATTCTGACAGCCACCTCCGGCGATACCGGCGCCGCCGTCGCCCATGCGTTTTACGGTCTGCCGAACGTGCGCGTCGTCATTCTCTATCCGCGCGGCAAGATCAGTCCGCTGCAGGAAAAACTGTTCTGTACGCTGGGCGGCAACATTGAGACGGTTGCTATCGACGGCGATTTCGACGCCTGTCAGGCGCTGGTCAAACAGGCGTTTGACGATCATGAACTGAAGGATGCGCTGGGGCTGAACTCAGCGAACTCGATTAATATCAGCCGTCTGCTGGCGCAGATCTGCTATTACTTCGAAGCGGTCGCGCAGCTGCCGCAGGAGGCGCGCAATCAGTTGGTTATCTCTGTTCCCAGCGGAAACTTTGGCGACCTGACGGCGGGGCTGCTGGCGAAATCGCTCGGTCTGCCGGTGAAGCGTTTTATCGCCGCCACCAACGTTAACGACACGGTGCCGCGTTATCTGCAGGAGGGGAAATGGACGCCGAAAGCGACTCAGGCGACGCTATCGAATGCGATGGATGTGAGCCAGCCTAATAACTGGCCGCGCGTGGAGGAGCTGTTCCGGCGTAAGATCTGGCGTCTGAATGAGCTGGGCTATGCCGCCGTGGACGATGCCACCACCCAGGAGACAATGCGCGAACTGCAGGCGAAAGGGTACCTCTCGGAACCACACGCGGCGGTGGCTTACCGGGCGCTGCGCGACCAGCTTAATCCGGGCGAGTACGGCCTGTTTTTAGGCACCGCGCATCCGGCGAAGTTTAAAGAGAGCGTGGAAGCGATTCTTGGCGAAACGCTGGAGTTGCCAAAAGCGCTGGCGGAGCGGGCCGATCTGCCGCTGCTGTCGCATGAACTGCCGGCTGATTTCGCCGCCCTGCGCAAGTTGATGATGAGCCGGAGATAAGCGCCTGACTGCCTGATGGCGCTGCGCTTATCAGGCCTACCGGATGACGCTTGTAGGCCGGATAAGGCGCAGCCGCCATCCGGCAATGTTCCCACGATATGATGCTTGTAGGCCGGATAAGGCGTAGCCGCCATCCGGCAATGTTCCGGTTACTGTTCGTGGCGCTTAAATACCAGCTCGCTATGCCCTGACGCGGCTTCATCAAAGAAATAGCCTTCGCTGCTGAAGTCCATCAGCTGTTCAGGCTTCGTCAGACGGTTTTCAATGATGTAGCGGCTCATCAGGCCGCGCGCTTTTTTGGCATAGAAGCTGATCACTTTAAACGTGCCGTTCTTTTCATCAAGAAAGACCGGCTTAATCAACTCCGCATTCAGTTTCTGCGGCTTCACGGATTTAAAATATTCATCGGAGGCAAGGTTTATCACCACCTGATCGCCCTGCGCCGCCAGCGCCTCATTGAGCTTATCGGTAATCACATCACCCCAGAACTGATACAGATCTTTCCCTTTCGCATTCTCCAGACGAATGCCCATCTCAAGGCGATACGGCTGCATCAGATCCAGCGGACGCAGAACGCCGTACAGACCTGAAAGCATACGCAAATGCTGCTGGGCGAAATCAAAATCCGCTTCGCTGAAGGTTTCCGCCTGTAAACCGGTATAGACATCGCCTTTAAAGGCAAGAATGGCCTGGCGCGCATTGTCCGGCGTGAAGTCTGGCTGCCAGTCGTGAAAACGGGTGGCGTTCAGATCGGCGAGCTTATCGCTGATGCCCATCAGCTTACCGATTTGCGGCGCTGAGAGCTTTTTCGCTACGTCGATCAGCTGCCGGGAGTGATCCAGCAGTTCGGGCAGGGTATAGCGCGTGGTTGCCAGCGGGCTTTGATAATCGAGCGTTTTTGCAGGTGAAATCAGAATCAGCATATCCAGTCCTTGCGGGAAATTTACTGCGACTTTAGCAAAAAAGAGGACTGAGTTGATCGATAGTTGCAATTAGTGCCGCGGTATATTGTCCCAGGCATCCGGCGCCAGCTGCTGTTCGATCTCCGGATAGCGCAGCGGATCGAAAACAGGCCGCACGCCCAGTTTACGCTGGCGTAAATAGTCGCTGGCGATAGTATGCACTACCGGAGACAGCAGCAGTATCGCCGTCAGGTTGGTGATCGCCATGCAGGCCATAATCATATCGGCCAGCTGCCACAGCATGGGGAAACTCAGCAACGTCCCGGCAATCACCGTAACGCAGGTGGCGATACGCAGGATCCAGACCGTACGGACATTGTCCAGGCGCAGAAAAAAGAGGTTATTCTCTGCGTAGATGTAGTTCGCCACTATTGAGCTAAAGGCAAACAAAATCATCACCACGGCGACAAACGCCGCGCCCCAGTCGCCGACCAGGGTATGCATGGCTTTCTGGATAAGCTGAATGCCTGCCATCGGTCCATAGGCGACGTCGTTTCCCGCCAGCAGGATCAGCATGGCTGTAGCGCTACAGACCACCAGGGTGTCGATAAAAATACCGATCATCTGCACGATCCCCTGAGCGGCAGGGTGGGGCGGCCAGGAAGCCGCAGCGGCGGCAGCGTTAGGCGAGGAACCCATACCGGCCTCGTTGGAAAACATGCTGCGCTGAAACCCGCTGGTCAACGCCTGGCTTAAGGTGTATCCCGCCGCGCCGCCTGCGGCTTCCTGCCAGCCAAAGGCGCATTTCACAATAGAGATAATCACTTCCGGAATCTGCGTGATATGTAGCGCGCAGATGCTCAGACTGGCGATAGCCCACACCAGGGCCATCACAGGGACAAACCATTGCATAATGCGCGCAACGCTTTTGATTCCGCCCATGATAACCAGCAGCGCGCCCAGTGCCATCATGATGCCTGTCGCCAGCGGTGGAAAATCGAAAGCAAAATGCAGGGCGCGGGAGACGGAGTTCGCCTGCACGCTGGTAAAAATCAGGCCATAGGCGAGCAGTAAAAAGATGGCGAACAGGACCCCCATCCAGCGCATCCCTAAACCGCGGGACATATACCACGCCGGGCCGCCGCGAAACTGACCGTGGCGATCGCGCTCTTTATAAAGCTGCGCCAGGGAGCATTCGGCAAAAGAGGTCGCCATGCCGATGAGCGCAGCGAGCCACATCCAGAAAACCGCCCCCGGACCGCCAGCGGTAATCGCCAGCGCGACGCCCGCCACGTTGCCACTGCCGATTCGCGCGGCAAGCGTGATGCTCAGCGCCTGAAAGGAGGTCAGCCCGCCAGCCTGCGGAGCGACGCTGTTTTTCAGACTTTTGCCAAACTGGCGGATATAGCGAAACTGCACGCCCCCTGTACGAAACGTAAACCAACAGCCCGCGCCAAAGAGCAGGTAGATCATCACCGATCCCCAGAGCACATCGTTGATAAACGAAAAAAAGTCAGCCATTTACGTCCCTCTTGTTGGCGCCGGTACGCTTTGACAATCCTGTGTAAGCGTTACCAATTGTCGAATAGTATATACGCTGTCGGACCATTGATAATGGGCGTCTATCATACCTGAGGCCAGGCAACTAAATAGCGCGTCACATCAAGAGCAGGCCGGAAATTACCGTAGCGATAAGCGCATTGTCTGCGGTTGCGCTGAAAGGGCGTCGTGTTATCATCAGGGCAGACCGGTTACATCCCCCTAACAAGCTGTTTAAAGAGACACACTATCATGACGGACAAATTGACCTCCCTTCGTCAGTTCACCACCGTGGTGGCCGACACCGGAGACATCGCGGCAATGAAGCTGTACCAGCCGCAGGATGCCACAACCAACCCTTCTCTCATTCTTAACGCAGCGCAGATCCCGGAATACCGCAAGTTGATTGACGACGCTGTTGCATGGGCTAAGCAGCAGAGCAGCGACCGCGCGCAGCAGATCGTTGATGCCACCGACAAACTGGCGGTGAATATCGGCCTTGAGATCCTCAAGCTGGTGCCAGGCCGTATCTCTACCGAAGTGGATGCTCGCCTCTCTTACGACACCGAGGCGTCTATCGCCAAAGCGAAACGCATCATCAAGCTCTACAACGATGCTGGCATCAGCAACGATCGTATCCTGATTAAGCTGGCTTCCACCTGGCAGGGTATCCGCGCTGCCGAGCAGCTGGAAAAAGAAGGCATTAACTGTAACCTGACGCTGCTGTTCTCCTTCGCCCAGGCGCGTGCCTGTGCGGAAGCGGGCGTCTACCTGATCTCCCCGTTCGTGGGACGTATTCTGGACTGGTATAAAGCCAATACCGACAAGAAAGAGTATGCGGCCTCTGAAGATCCGGGCGTGGTTTCCGTAACGGAGATCTACGAATACTACAAACAGCACGGCTACGAGACGGTGGTTATGGGCGCCAGCTTCCGTAACGTCGGTGAAATCCTTGAGCTGGCTGGCTGCGACCGCCTGACGATCGCCCCGGCGCTGCTGAAAGAGCTGGCGGAGAGCGAGGGCGCCGTTGAGCGCAAGCTGTCTTTCTCCGGCGAAGTCAAAGCGCGTCCGGAACGCATCACCGAGTCTGAGTTCCTGTGGCAGCACAACCAGGATCCGATGGCGGTAGACAAGCTGGCGGACGGTATCCGTAAGTTTGCCGTTGATCAGGAAAAACTGGAAAAAATGATCGGCGATCTGCTGTAATCCCTGAGCGTGGCCAGATGCGTTTCTGGTCACGCTACCTCTTCTGAAACCTGTCTGTCCTTCCTTTCGCAGTGTATCATTCTGTTCAACGAGACTGTTGAAACGGAATAATCATGAACACCTTACGTATTGGCTTAGTTTCCATTTCCGATCGCGCTTCAAGCGGGGTTTATCAGGATAAAGGCATTCCGGCGCTTGAGGAGTGGCTTGCTTCTGCGCTCACCACGCCTTTTGAAGTACAAACGCGCTTAATTCCCGATGAGCAGGCGATTATTGAACAAACGCTGTGTGAACTGGTCGATGAGATGAGCTGCCATCTGGTGCTGACCACTGGCGGCACAGGCCCGGCTCGGCGTGACGTAACGCCGGACGCGACGCTGGCGATTGCCGACCGCGAAATGCCGGGTTTTGGCGAACAGATGCGGCAGATTAGCCTGCATTTTGTGCCGACAGCGATCCTGTCGCGGCAGGTCGGGGTAATCCGCAAACAGGCATTAATCCTCAACCTGCCCGGCCAGCCGAAATCGATCAAAGAAACGCTGGAGGGGGTAAAAGACGCCGACGGTAACGTCGTGGTGGCCGGGATTTTTGCCAGCGTACCGTATTGTATACAGTTGCTTGACGGACCGTATGTTGAAACCGCCCCGGCGGTAGTAGCATCTTTTCGCCCTAAAAGCGCCAGGCGTGATATAAACGCCTGAAGTTAGCGTTTTCATGACATAAGCGGCGGTATTGATGGTGTGTTGAATTATTTACGGTATGGTAATTTAATCTTTACGGTTATTGTGCCAACTTCAACACGCCACTATCAAACGGTTTATTATGTCTCTACACCCCCGACCACTGAATCGCCAGGATTATAAAACGTTGACGCTGGCCGCCCTCGGCGGCGCGCTGGAATTTTACGATTTCATTATCTTTGTCTTTTTCGCCGCGGTGGTGAGCGAACTGTTTTTCCCCGCCGATATCCCGGAATGGCTCCGCCAGCTACAGACCTTTGGCATTTTTGCCGCCGGTTATCTGGCGCGTCCGCTGGGCGGCATTATCATGGCGCATTTCGGCGATCTGGTCGGACGCAAGAAAATGTTCACCCTGAGCATATTGCTGATGGCGGCGCCTACGCTGGCGATTGGTCTGCTGCCGACCTATGCCTCAATGGGGATTGTGGCGCCGCTTTTATTGCTGCTGATGCGCATCCTGCAAGGGGCGGCGATCGGCGGCGAAGTGCCGGGAGCGTGGGTGTTCGTGGCGGAACATGTGCCGGAGCAGCGTATAGGCATCGCCTGCGGGACGCTGACGGCGGGTCTGACGATCGGCATTCTGCTGGGCTCGGTGGTGGCGACGCAGGTCAATACCCATTTATCCGCCCAGGCGGTGCATGACTACGGCTGGCGTATTCCTTTTCTGCTTGGCGGCGTTTTTGGCCTGGTGGCGATGTATTTGCGTCGCTGGTTGCAGGAAACCCCCGTCTTTCTTGAAATGCAGCAGCGCAAAGCGCTGGCGCGGGAGCTGCCGGTGAAGTCGGTGGTGGTCCGCCATCAGAAGGCGGTCGCGATCTCAATGTTGCTGACCTGGCTACTATCAGCGGGCATTGTGGTGGTGATTTTAATGTCGCCGGTCTGGCTGCAAAAACAGTATGGTTTAGCCCCGGCGCTGACGCTCCAGGCAAACAGCGTGGCGACGATCATGCTCTGCGTGGGCTGCCTGCTGGCCGGGTTTATCGTTGATCGGGTCGGCGCCAGTAAGACGTTTATCGTCGGCAGTATTCTGCTGGCGTGTTCAAGCTGGGCTTTCTGGCATCTGGCGGGGGTACATCCGCAATATTTATTTCTGCTATATGGGCTGGTGGGACTCTGCGTCGGCGTTGTTGGCGCCGTGCCTTACGTGTTGGTGCGCGCGTTTCCTGCGGAAGTCCGCTTCACCGGTATCTCATTTTCATACAACGTTTCTTACGCCATTTTCGGCGGTCTGACGCCGATCGCGGTAACGCTGCTGATGAACGTATCGCCAATGGCGCCAGCCTGGTATGTGCTGGCGTTGTCCCTGGTTGGCGCAGGGCTGGGGGTGTGGCTGCGCCAGGATCTGTATCATCGTGATAGTCAAATGTCAGCGGAACTACAGGGGCAATAACGCTATCCCCCCGGGCGGGGGGATAAAGAAGGAATTAATGCGCTTCGCCGATCGGCAGCACGGTGCGGCCAAACTGCTCGTTCAGCACTTCGCCCATCGCCAGGTAAATGGCGCTGGCGCCGCAGATCAGACCAATCCAACCGGCCACGTGGATCACCGCTTCGTTGCCCGCAATGTTGCCCACCGCCAGCAGAGCGAAGAGTACGGTCAGGCTCAGGAACACGAACTGTAAAGCGCGCGCGCCTTTCAGGGTGCCGAAGAACATAAACAGGGTGAATACGCCCCACAGACCCAGATATACGCCGAGGAACTGAGCGTTCGGCGCATCGGTCAGACCCATTTTCGGCATCAGCAGGATTGCGACCAGCGTCAGCCAGAAAGAGCCGTAAGAGGTGAAGGCGGTTAAGCCAAAGGTGTTGCCTTTTTTGTATTCCAGCAGTCCGGCAAAAATTTGCGCGATACCGCCGTAAAAAATCCCCATCGCGAGAATAATACCGTCAAAAGCAAAGAAACCCGCGTTGTGCAGGTTAAGCAGAATGGTGGTCATGCCGAAGCCCATCAGGCCCAGCGGCGCCGGGTTAGCCAACTTAGTGTTGCCCATAAATCCTCAAAAATCATCATTGATTGAATGGTGAAATAGTTTCCCCAAAAAACAGTTGTTGCTTCGGGGCGCGGCATAATAATCAGGGGCGGGATGGCTGTCTATGATCTCATCAGGGGAAATGATGTTATTTTTAGCGTGATCGGCATCACAACCCATCGGCGCGCATTTATTTCATTAAAAGCAAAAATTTTTTCATTACCCCCCTTGATGAAGTGGGTTACGACCCCACTTAGTAGTCAACCGCAGTGATGAGTCTGAAAAAAAACGATTCAGGGCAGTTGAAACCGCACGTTTCGCCCCTATTACAGATTCACAACCACATGATGACCGAATTTTTAGTGGAGACGTTTAGATGGGTAAAATTATTGGTATCGACCTGGGTACAACCAACTCTTGTGTAGCGATTATGGACGGCACCCAAGCGCGCGTGCTGGAGAATGCCGAGGGCGATCGCACCACGCCTTCTATCATTGCTTATACCCAGGATGGTGAAACTCTGGTTGGTCAGCCGGCTAAACGTCAGGCAGTGACAAACCCGCAAAACACCCTGTTTGCGATTAAACGCCTGATTGGCCGCCGCTTCCAGGACGAAGAAGTTCAGCGTGATGTTTCCATCATGCCGTACAAAATCATCGGCGCCGACAACGGCGACGCATGGCTTGATGTGAAAGGTCAGAAAATGGCGCCGCCGCAGATCTCTGCGGAAGTGCTGAAAAAAATGAAGAAAACCGCTGAAGATTATCTGGGCGAGCCGGTAACTGAAGCCGTTATTACCGTTCCTGCATACTTCAACGACGCGCAGCGTCAGGCGACCAAAGACGCCGGTCGTATCGCAGGTCTGGAAGTAAAACGTATTATTAACGAACCGACCGCAGCCGCGCTGGCTTATGGTCTGGATAAAGAAGTGGGTAACCGTACTATCGCGGTTTACGACCTCGGCGGCGGTACTTTCGATATCTCTATCATTGAAATTGATGAGGTTGACGGCGAAAAAACCTTCGAAGTTCTGGCAACCAACGGTGATACCCACCTGGGTGGTGAAGACTTCGACAGCCGTATGATCAACTATCTGGTTGAAGAATTTAAGAAAGATCAGGGCATCGACCTGCGTAACGACCCGCTGGCGATGCAGCGTCTGAAAGAAGCGGCAGAAAAAGCGAAAATCGAGCTTTCTTCCGCACAGCAGACCGATGTCAACCTGCCGTACATCACCGCAGATGCCACCGGTCCGAAACACATGAACATCAAAGTGACTCGTGCGAAACTGGAAAGCCTGGTCGAAGACCTGGTAAACCGTTCCATTGAGCCGCTGAAAGTCGCTCTGCAGGATGCCGGCCTGTCCGTCTCTGATATCAACGACGTTATCCTCGTCGGCGGTCAGACCCGTATGCCGATGGTGCAGAAGAAAGTGGCTGAGTTCTTTGGTAAAGAGCCGCGTAAAGACGTTAACCCGGACGAAGCCGTGGCTATCGGCGCTGCCGTTCAGGGCGGCGTACTGACCGGCGACGTGAAAGACGTACTGCTGCTGGACGTTACTCCGCTGTCTCTGGGTATCGAAACCATGGGCGGCGTGATGACGGCGCTGATCAGCAAAAACACCACGATCCCGACCAAGCACAGCCAGGTGTTCTCAACGGCTGAGGATAATCAGTCTGCGGTAACTATCCATGTGCTGCAGGGTGAACGTAAACGCGCTTCGGATAACAAGTCTCTGGGTCAGTTCAACCTGGATGGCATTAACCCGGCGCCGCGCGGTATGCCGCAGATCGAAGTTACCTTCGATATCGATGCTGACGGTATCCTGCACGTTTCCGCGAAAGACAAAAACAGCGGTAAAGAGCAGAAGATCACCATCAAAGCTTCTTCTGGCCTGAACGAGGAAGAAATTCAGAAGATGGTTCGCGAAGCGGAAGCGAACGCTGAATCTGACCGTAAGTTCGAAGAACTGGTTCAGACTCGCAACCAGGGTGACCATCTGCTGCACAGCACGCGTAAGCAGGTTGAAGAAGCTGGCGATCAGCTGCCGGCTGATGATAAAACCGCCATTGAGTCTGCCCTGAGCGCGCTGGAAACTGCGCTGAAAGGCGAAGACAAAGCAGCTATTGAAGCGAAGATGCAGGAACTGGCGCAGGTTTCCCAGAAACTGATGGAAATCGCCCAGCAGCAGCACGCACAGCAGCAAGCTGGTTCAGCTGACGCTTCTGCAAACAACGCGAAAGATGACGACGTTGTCGACGCTGAGTTTGAAGAAGTGAAAGATAAAAAATAATCGCCCTGATGCAGGGTAAGTAATCAGCACGGGCGTCGAGATCTCTCCACGCCCGTGCTCGTATGTGAAAGGGCTGAAAAACAACAATGGCAAAGAAAGATTATTACGAGATTTTAGGCGTTTCCAGGTCGGCGGAAGAGCGTGAAATCAAAAAGGCCTACAAGCGCCTGGCCATGAAATATCACCCGGACCGTAACCAGGGTGATAAAGAGGCTGAAGGCAAGTTTAAAGAGATCAAAGAAGCATACGAAGTGCTGACCGACTCGCAAAAACGCGCCGCTTACGACCAGTACGGTCATGCCGCGTTTGAACAGGGCGGTATGGGCGGCGGCGGCTTTGGCGGCGGCGCTGACTTCAGCGATATCTTTGGTGACGTTTTTGGCGATATCTTTGGCGGTGGTCGGGGTCGTCAACGTGCTGCGCGTGGGGCCGATTTACGTTACAACATGGATCTCACCCTTGAAGAAGCGGTGCGTGGCGTGACCAAAGAGATCCGCATTCCGACGCTGGAAGAGTGTGATGTTTGTCATGGCAGCGGTGCGAAAGCGGGTACGCAGCCGCAGACCTGTCCGACCTGTCATGGTTCCGGTCAGGTGCAGATGCGTCAGGGCTTCTTTGCCGTTCAGCAAACCTGTCCGCACTGTCAGGGGCGCGGTACGCTGATTAAAGATCCGTGCAACAAATGCCACGGTCATGGCCGCGTCGAGAAAAGCAAAACGCTGTCGGTAAAAATCCCGGCTGGCGTGGATACCGGCGATCGCATTCGTCTTTCCGGCGAGGGCGAGGCGGGCGAACATGGCGCGCCGGCTGGCGATCTGTACGTTCAGGTACAGGTGAAGCAGCACCCGATTTTCGAACGCGAAGGCAATAACCTCTACTGTGAAGTGCCAATTAACTTCGCAATGGCGGCGCTTGGCGGCGAGATCGAAGTGCCGACCCTGGATGGCCGCGTGAAGCTAAAAGTACCTGGCGAAACGCAGACCGGTAAACTGTTCCGCATGCGCGGCAAGGGCGTGAAGTCCGTCCGCGGCGGCGCACAGGGCGATTTACTGTGCCGTGTTGTCGTGGAAACGCCGGTGGGTCTGAACGAGAAACAGAAGCAGCTCCTGCAAGATCTTCAGGAAAGCTTTGGCGGCCCAACGGGTGAAAAAAACAGCCCACGTTCAAAGAACTTCTTTGAGGGCGTGAAGAAGTTCTTCGATGATTTGACACGCTGATTTAACGTCTCAAGCGAACCCGGAATTTATTCCGGGTTTTTTTATATCTCATTCATTTTTCAACGTTATCTGCCACCTCAAAGATAAATAATGGTTATCTGATGATTTTTATTTATCCATCTATTTTAAGTTTTTCTTAAAACGACATTACTTTCTCTAAATATGTCCGACTCTTAACCAATGTTATCATTGAAAGTTATTTTTCGATTGATATTAATTGATGTCATCTATGTCAATTGTTGAATAATAATGATGTGTATTAATGCTTTTTTTCTTATACCTTCTTTGAACTCATTGATAAATTGGAGTTATTCTGTGAAGAAAGAGTTTGATTATAATTTAATTAAGGTTCTTGATGCGGTCATTTCTGCCGGAAATGTTACTAAAGCCTCTAAAAGACTGGCCGTTACGCCCGCCGCGGTTTCGATTGCCCTGACGCGGTTACAGGGCTTTTATAACGAGGCGCTTTTTGTCCGTGGACGAAGCGGCCTGATTCCGACGATGAAAGCGCTCGAAATACATGAACGATTTTGTCAGGCCATTGATTTAATTAAATTAACCTTAACCCCGCAAAAACAAAGCGCAGAACGGAACAAGATAACCATCCTGGGCGGCGATATCACCGAAAATTACTATCTGTCTCAACTCTACGACGATAAGCTCTTTGAGCGCTTTACTTTTCGTCATTTCTCAAATCGCAACAGAGACGGGGAAGAGATGAAAAGATTGCTCATTATGGAAGAGTGCGATATCGCGATTAGCCCGACACTGGTTAATGATAATGACTTTGAATGTAAACCAATCGATAATTTCAAACACTTTTGTGTTATCTGCGGCAAAGATAATCTGCTTAGTGAACTTTCGCAGCTTTCGCTACATAATTTTTTCTCTGCTCATCATGCCGTTTTTAAAGCAAATGACTATACGGCGGTGACGATAAAAGATAATAATTTATATAATAATAATGCTGACTATAAAGAGCGCCGGATTGTCGGCTATAAGAGTGATTCTCTGACAGGGCTTATCAGCATTGTAGAACGAACGCAGCTGGTCGCTTTGATGCCGCTGAAGGTCGCGACCTTCTTTAAAAATCAACGAAAATACAATATCAATATCCTGCAACCGCCCCGCGAAATGCTGATTAAACCCATTAATGTGTATGCCTATTGGCACAAAAGAAACACCAAATACCCGCACATTGAAGAAATTGTCACCATGCTTCATACCTTATCTGCGTTTCGTCATTAATATATCTTAATAATACTCTTTTCCATTAAATGTATTTTATGATTCTTTTTGATTCTTATCTTTTTCTTAACAGAACTAGATTGAGAATACCTGGTTTATTGAAAAGGAATCTATTATGTTATTACCTGGTCAACTGGAAACGCCGAAAGCGATACTGCTGGAGATAGAAATAGTTGCCATAGTCATAGCGACGGGGGCATGGGGAGGGATTGTAAGTTATTTGTTAAAGTCAGAAAAGTTTAAAGCCAGCGATTTTCATAAGCGCCTGATGGGTTGCATAACGCAGGTCATTATCTCTTGCTTCACCAGTTTTTTACTGAGTGTAGTCGCAGTTGAAAAAGGCTATAGTTTTAATATGATATTATTATTTGCTGGCATTGGTGGGGTGTTTGCCGTTCCCATCCTGAAGATATTAGGCGCGCGGGTTAAACGGATGATGAATGGCAATGATGAACTGGTTAAATAAACGGGGCTGACATTGCTGACCCCCTCGCTTAATGAGGTCAATAATCGTGGAGCAGTGTTTTATACATTGCTCCACGATTCATTTTATGCAACACGATTATTTAACCAGCCGTAGACAAACTGTTCATTTTGTACTCTCTCTTCCGTGATATTAAGATAATAGGCTCCCTGACTGCAATTTAACGCTTTAAGCAACACTTTTTCCCCCTCGGCGCCGCGGGCCTGCAGAAAGCTTTCCAGCGCCTGGAGCGTCATCGCGCCGATGCGACCATCCACCTTGATGTCATGATATAGCTTCTGTTCTTTATTAAAGACGTTCAGCCAACGCTGTAGCCAGATACAGGGGAAACGCGGGCCGATATTGACCGCCGCGTCGCACAATTCGAACGATATCGGCCAGGAGAGATGCGAGACATTTTCAAAACCTGGCTTAATCCAGTACGCATTTTCCAGGATGGCGTAAGCCTCGTCACGCGTCAGCGCTTTCATCTCTCCGTTATAGCCGTTTGCTCTGGCAGTCGCTTCAGTAATTCCCCAATGGGTTTCACCGCCACGGTCATGGGGATTGTTAGTATAACCGCCTTCTAACGCCAAAATACCATCGATAACAGGATTCATAATAACCTCAGTGATAATATGATATTAAAGGAGTTAGCGTTGAAACAGAGATGTAATGCTTTGTTTGATTTGTCTAAAAAGGGATGGGGCGGGAGGGCGTGGCATATCGTTATCAGTCGATTCGATCGGTATAGAATCATTTACCTGGATACCTTTCCGCGGGATGGTAATCAACAGGTCATTTATGCCGAACGATTTGAGATCCTTACGAATCAGATAGAGGATTTGCGTCAGATTGGCATCATTAACAAAGTTTCCCCGGCTTCCCCATAGCGCTGTAGTCAGCTCCTGACGTTCAATAACTTCATCCTGCGCATGTTCAATGATGAAGCTGAGGCATCTCGCCCGCATTGCCGTCATCCTTATTACTAAAGAATTAGTGATATTTCGCAGTTCATATTTACGTTCATTAAATATGCAGTCACGGTTAATGATATAAGTTTTCATCTTTTTCTCCCTGATGAGACCGTTTGTGGTTGGAGCGATATTAATTATGAGGATTTACTTAATCCATAAAATAAAAATAGATGACTCTCTTTTTAAACTCATTTTTAAGCCTTTGTCACAGCTTTTGTTCAGTTTTAAATAAAATTTAAAAAGGTTTTTAATGGTCTTTAACTCTTTAGGGGTAGATGGATTATTAATGAGGTCGTGAATGAAATGTTTAAATATATCCTCGTTTTAATCAATTGTTATCGCTGAGCCAGGTCAATTAAATATCATCAGCTTTTTTGATGTTTTGTGATTAGCGATTTTTTCCCTGCTCGCCGATTATTGACCCCGCAGAACGAACTGCGAATACATTTACATCCATATTTAAAAGGAAATATCATGGCTACCAGCAAATTAATTAAGGGCGATACTCTTACGGAAACCAGTAACGCTGCGGATGGTTTTAATCCTGCAACTGAAGTAAGTAAATACAGCTATACTTCTGCCCGCGTCGCAAATCCGGTTTATAACGTATATAAAGCCGATGCGAAGAAACCAAAAGTATTTGGTTATTACACCGACTGGTCGCAATATGATAGCCGCCTGCAGGGAGGGGATAACCCGGCCGACCGCGGTCGTGGTTACGATCTGGCGAACGTTGATCCACTGGCTTATGACAAAATTATTTTCGGCTTCCTTGGCATTGTCGGTGATAAAGGCGAAAAGCAGGCCACTATCGAAAGAGCTGCTGCGCAGACGGGTAAGACGACAAACGAGCCGACTTTCCTCGATCCGTGGGGTGATTTCCAGTCCTATGTTAACTGCAACCAGGAAACCAGCGGCTGGGACGTTGAGCCGATGACTGTTACCCAACAGAACACTCACGGTCTGTTAGGCGGTCTGCGCGATCTGCAGCAAAAAGCGAAACAGCTGGGCCATACGCTGGCGCTTTCTATGAGCATTGGCGGCTGGACAATGAGCAACGGCTTCCATGAGATGGCAAAAACCGAAGCGGCGCGTAAAACCTTCGCTGCAGGCGTTGTGAAGTTATTCAAACAGTTCCCGATGTTCAGCGAAGTGGATATCGACTGGGAATATCCGAATGCCGTCGGTAACAACAACCCTTATGGTCCGGAAGATGGCGCAAACTATGCTCTGGTCATTAAAGAGCTGAAAAAGCAGCTGGATGCCGCAGGTCGTAGCGATGTGAAAATCTCTATCGCCAGCTCTGCTGTCATTGAAACCCTGGGACACTCTAACGTTAAAGCGCTGCTGGATGCCGGCCTCTATGGCATCAACGTTATGACCTATGATTTCTTCGGTACGCCGTGGGCAGAAACCCTGACCCATCATACTAACCTGTCTCCGCTGTCTGCGGGTGGCTGGAGCATTGAAGCGGTTATCGATTACCTGATTGCGGAAGGCTTCCCGGCCGATCGCATCAACATCGGTTACGCGGGTTACACCCGCAATGCCCGCAACGTGGAAATTGAGAGCTTCTCTCCGCTGAAAGGCACCTATAATCCGGGTGAAGGCACCACCACCGGCTCCTTCGAATCCGGTTGCACTGAATGGTATGACACCATTTATAACTACCTGGATCTGGAAAACCAGAAAGGCCGTAACGGCTTCAACGTATACACCGACAAAGTGGCGAATGCGGATTACCTGTATAACCCGCAATCCAGACTGTTTATGTCTCTGGATACCCCGCGCAGCGTAAAAGCGAAAGGTGAATATGCTGCGAAGCTTGGCCTGGGCGGTCTGTTTACCTGGACTATCGACCAGGATAACGGTGTACTGGTTAACGCCGCGCGTGAAGGTCTGGGCTACGAAATAAGCAAAGAAGTGGTGGATATGGATCCGTTCTACTTTGAAGGCATCAATATCGAACCTGCCGATCAGGATGAAGATGAAGGCGAAAAAGTTAACCACGCGCCAAAAGCGGCAATTGCGCTGCGCGTGGTTGGCGGTTCCCGGGTCCAGCTATCCGGCGAAGAGTCCAGCGATGAGGATAAAGATGCGCTGACCTTTAGCTGGGGCGTACCGACAGCTATTGATGTGGCGGATAAAACCACTGCGGTGATCGAATTTGCCGTACCGGTTGTTGAAGCCGCCACTGACTTCCAGTTCACTCTGTTTGTCCGTGACGCACAGGGCGAGCCATCCACTCAGCAGCGTTTCGTTCTGACCGTTGTGCCTGCGGGTACAGTCGAGCCGACTCCAGCTGATGATAAAGAGGACGATGTCACCCCGACGCCAGTCCCGTCTGATGACACCGATGAACTGCCGGATGATTCCGCTTCCTCCTATCCGCAATGGGATGCAGACACCATCTACGGCGCTAACTGGGGTGAGTTCGAGATCGTGAGCTGGAAAGGCCACAACTACCAGGTTAACTGGTGGTGTCAGGGTCTGCAGCCGGATCTGAACTGCGGCCCGGCTCAGGCCTGGACTGACCTCGGCGCTTATTAATCTCTGAAATGTCAATATCAGCAGACCCCGGATTATCCGGGGTCTTTATGCTTATAGAACTAACGTTTTCTCTTGCCTTTCTTGTTATTAAAGTAACGATAAGAGACAGACGCCGTCCAGCGAGGCATAAATTTCCAGGTAAATGTTACACGCCATTTAGCGCTGTATCACCGCCTTGTTGCAACATTTATTCACAGGGAGTGAATATGTTTGCCTGTGTTAGTGTCGACAGTTGCAAAACCCTGACCGATGCTCATTCGCTGTACGTACAGCATTATCTTGATTATGAATGCCTTATTCTGGGCGGATACCTGATGGCGAATTTAACGCACATCCATCACGGACGCTGCCATATCTCATTTGTCAAACGAATGGCGAAGGCTACCGCTACGACATCACAAGCTTCCGGGTATACAAAATGAGGCTCTATCCTTAATGAACCACTGAGCGTGGCATATGAAGACAAGCCCGTAACTTATCGGGCTTTTTTTTTGTTTCGTAAAAACCGAGCTATTCATCATAAATAATCTAATTTTAACGAAGATTTGTGCGGGGTAAGATAGTCTTTACGAAGTATTCACCCGAAAGAGAGTATAAAAAGTGAAACACCTGCATCGATTTTTTAGTAGTGACGCCTCCGGGGGCATCATCCTTATCATCGCCGCGGCGCTGGCTATGCTGATGGCCAACGTCGGTCTTACCAGCGGCTGGTATCACGCTTTTCTGGATACGCCGGTTCAGCTCAAGGTCGGCGCGCTGGAAATCAATAAAAACATGCTGTTATGGATCAACGATGCCCTGATGGCGATATTTTTCCTGCTGATTGGCCTTGAGGTAAAACGTGAACTGATGCAAGGCTCTCTCGCCAGTTTGCGACAGGCGGCATTTCCGGTTATTGCCGCCATCGGCGGGATGATCGTTCCGGCGGTGCTCTATCTGGCGTTCAACTATGCCGATCCGATCACCCGTGAAGGCTGGGCGATTCCGGCAGCGACGGATATCGCCTTTGCGCTGGGCGTTCTGGCCCTGCTGGGGAGTCGCGTACCGCTGGCGCTGAAAATTTTTCTGATGGCGCTGGCAATCATCGACGACCTGGGGGCGATTGTGATTATTGCGCTGTTTTATACCAGTGACCTGTCGATGGTGTCGCTGGGCGTAGCGGCCTGCGCCATTGCCGTTCTGGCGCTGCTGAATGTGTGCGGGGTAAGGCGCACGGGCGTTTATATCCTGGTGGGCGCGGTGCTCTGGACCGCGGTGCTTAAGTCAGGCGTTCATGCGACGCTGGCGGGCGTTATCGTCGGCTTCTTTATTCCGCTCAGGGAAAAACACGGGCGCTCCCCGGCGAAACGTCTGGAGCATGTATTGCATCCGTGGGTCGCATATCTGATTTTGCCGCTGTTTGCTTTCGCCAACGCGGGCGTTTCTCTGCAAGGGGTAACGATTGATGGGCTGACCTCCATTCTGCCGTTGGGCATTATCGCCGGTCTGTTGATTGGTAAGCCGCTGGGCATCAGTCTGTTCTGTTGGCTGGCGCTGCGTCTGAAAATGGCGCAGTTGCCGGCAGGCACGACGTTTCCGCAAATCATGGCGGTCGGCATTCTGTGCGGCATCGGCTTTACCATGTCGATCTTTATCGCCAGCCTGGCGTTTGGCGGCGTCGATGCGGAACTGATTAACTGGGCGAAGCTGGGGATCCTGATCGGCTCTCTGCTGTCGGCAGTCATTGGTTATAGCTGGCTACGCGCGCGCCTGAGCCCCGCAGTCTGACCAGACAGTAACAGGGGGGCGCAGTCCGCTCCCCTACTGGCATTTATCAGGAAGAGAATATGTCCCATATTAACTACAACCACCTTTATTACTTCTGGAACGTTTATAAAGAGGGATCGGTGGTCGGCGCGGCAGAAGCGCTTTATTTAACGCCGCAGACTATTACTGGTCAGATCAAAGCGCTTGAGGAGCGGCTGCAGGGCAAATTATTCAAGCGGAAGGGAAGGGGGCTGGAGCCCAGCGAGCTTGGCGAACTGGTGTTTCGCTATGCGGATAAAATGTTTACCTTAAGCCAGGAGATGCTGGATATCGTGAACTACCGTAAAGAGTCGAACCTGCTGTTTGACGTCGGCGTTGCGGACGCGCTTTCAAAACGACTGGTCAGCAGCGTGCTGGATGCGGCGGTGGTCGAAGATGAGCAAATCCATTTACGCTGTTTCGAATCGACGCACGAAATGCTGCTTGAACAGCTCAGTCAGCACAAGCTGGATATGATAATTTCTGACTGCCCGATCGACTCAACGCAGCAGGAAGGGCTGTTTTCGGTGAAAATCGGCGAATGCGGCGTCAGCTTCTGGTGCACCCATCCACAGCCGGAAAAACCGTTCCCGGCCTGTCTGGAAGAGCGCAGACTGCTGGTGCCTGGGCGGCGTTCAATGCTGGGACGCAAATTGCTGAACTGGTTTAACTCGCAGGGGCTGAACGTCGAGATTCTCGGCGAATTTGACGACGCCGCATTAATGAAAGCTTTTGGCGCCACGCATAACGCGATTTTCGTCGCGCCGACGCTCTATGCCAACGACTTTTACGCCGACGATTCGATAGTCGAAATTGGCCGGGTCGAGAACGTGATGGAGGAGTATCACGCTATCTTTGCTGAGAGAATGATTCAGCATCCGGCGGTGCAGCGTATCTGTAATAGCGACTACAGCCGATTATTCGGCAAGCCTGACTGAGTAAAGCGCGCCAGTGAAGGCGCGCCTGATCGTTTTATACGGGCAGCAGATGGCGATATTTCCCTTTTTCGCGGATAAACACCGGTATCCTGTTCAGCGGCGCGGCGTGAAGGCGCGTTTGTCCTCCCTGATAACGTTCCCGGGTACAGAGATCGATCCAGGTGTCGCCGTCCGGTAGCCAGACGGTACGCTCGCGAGCGCCTGCATACATGACGGGGGCCACCAGTAAATCGGGTCCGAAACAGTACTGATCGTCAATCTCCCAGCTTTCTGGCTGATGAGGAAATTCAAAGAACAGGGTCCGCATCACCGGCGTATTTTTCTCATGCGTTTCCTGCATGATCTGCTTAATGTAGGGTTTCAATGACTCGCGCAGTTGCAGGCAGCCTGTCAGTACCTCGCAGACCTCTTCGCCATAGCTCCAGATCTCATTCGGCGCGCCGGTCGGACATTGGGCAATACCCTCGCGATAGGGCTGTTCCGGCAGGATCTGCGGATCGCGATTACCGTGTAGTCGCATTACCGGGCTGAATATTCCCCACTGGAACCAGCGGATTAACAACTCATGAAATGCCGGATCGTGAATGTTTCCGCCGTGAAAACCGCCAATATCCGTTGTCCACCAGGGAATACCGGCAATCCCCATATTTAATCCAGCGGCAAACTGGTTGCGTAATGAGCGGAAAGAGGAGTGAATATCGCCGGACCAGACCAGCGCGCCATATTTCTGGCTACCCGCCCAGGCGCAGCGCAGGAGGTTGATAATTTGCTGCTCTCCGGCAGCCCGCATACCATCAAAGAAGGTTCTGGCGTACATGCGCGGATAAATATTTCCCGTTTCCAGTACCGGGCCCGTGTGGTAACGATAGTTATCGTAGTCGTAGACGCTGAATTCAGGCTCTGCTTCATCCAGCCAGAATAGCTTCACGCCTTTATCGTAGTAATTGCGTTTTGCTTTGCCCCAGACATAGTTGCGCGCTTCAGGATGGGTGGCATCAAAGAACGTGGTATTGCCAAGAAAATCCATATTAATCGGCAGGCCGCGCTCCGTATGCACCAGCCAGCCGTGTTCTTTCATCTCGCGGTAGCTTTCAGTCCGGTTATCCACCGTCGGCCAGAAGGAAACCATCAGTTCCGTTCCCATCGCCTTCAGTTCCGCTATCATGGCGTCTGGATCGGGCCAGTCACACGGATCAAAAGTCCAGTCGCCCTGGTTCGGCCAGTGGAAAAAGTCGATCACAATAACCGACAGCGGTAAATTACGGCGTTTATACTCCCGCGCCACTTCCAGCAATTCCTGTTGATTACGATAGCGTAGCTTGCACTGCCAGAATCCCATGGCGTAATCAGGCATCATCGGCGGCGTTCCGGTCGCGCGGGCGTATGCCTCGCTAATCTCCGCCGGCGTATCGCCAGCGGTGATCCAGTAGTCGAGCTGTTCACTGACCGCGGCTTCCCACTCCGTTCCGTTGTTGGCGAAGATCACGCGGCCTATCGCCGGGTTATTCCACAGAAAACCGTAGCCGTGGCTGGATAATAAAAAGGGCACTGACGCCTGGGAATTACGCTGCGCCAGCTCAAGCATACAGCCTTTCAGATCCAGATTGGGCTGCTGGTATTGCCCCATGCCGTAGAGTTTTTCCCCTTCATTGGCTTCAAAGCGGGCCTTAATCGTATATTTCCCGCCGGGAATGGGCCTGAATTCGCGCTCTTCCAGGTTCAGGGCGCTGACATACTGACCATGCGACGATTCATCTTCGCCAATTTCACCGCGCAGGCGCCAGAACTCCTGCAGCAGACATTTGTCCGGGTGACGGTAAAAGGACACCTGTCCCTGCTGGTTAACAACAGCGGTAATTTTTCCGTTCTGCAACGTGGCGCGTTTTTCTTCATACGTCACCTGCGCAGCAGAGGCTACCGGTGTTTCCGTTAGCGCCCAGTTTTCATTGCGCATAACGGGCATATGGCGGCCACTGCGCACGCGCAGACTATTTTCTCCCCAGGCTTCAATCCATAGATAGCGATCGTTGTGTTGCCAGACCAGACGTTGGGGATCGTGCTTAATAAACGACATGGTTATTCCTCCGCATGAGGGTGAGATGAAGGGGACGATCAATGAGCGCCGGATTGCAGATCCTGCTGAATTCGCCTTTCCATCGCTTCGTATTGACGAAAGAAGAGCAAAGGCAGTGCGGCGAGGGCAAAGAGCAGCGCAGGCGTCCAGATAAAAGCCCAGGTGATGCCTTCCAGCCCGGCGGCGGTCTGCGCCTGATTGGGGAGGTAGCCGAAACTGTTCATGATCCAGGCGGCAAACGCCGTGCCGATACCGCTACCCATTTTGATGCAGAACGTGCTGCCGAAAGCGATGAGAATACTGGTCGCCTTGACGCCGGTTTTCCAGGCGCCGTAGTCAACGGCAAAGCCGAGCATGGCGAAGGGCATTGAGCAGGCGATACCGCTGCCGATATTGGCCAGAACCCAGGCGACAATCAGCAACGTGACGTTACCCGCTGCCAGCCACACCAATATTCCGCCAGCGGTAGACAGCAGTAAACCGGCAATCCAGATCCCGGTTTTACTCAGATACCGGCTGAAGAAAGGAATCGCGATAATAAATAAAATCTGAATGGTGGCGAGGCTATTAACCAGCGGCACCAGATCTTTACGATCCAGGTTGTAGGTCAAATAGTAGACAATAGTTGACGCGCGTTGCTGCAAGGCCACCCAGAAAATGAGGTTCGCTAACACCATCAGTATCCACGGCCAGTTCCCTTTCATGGCGCGGAAGCTTTTTTTCATCGGCAGCTGAGGCTGTTGCTGGATTTTATCGGTGTCCAGTTCACGTATATTTCTGAAGGCGAATAGCGTTAACGCACAGGATATTATTGCAAATACAATAGCCGTGTAGAAAAATCCGCTTTTATCATTCCCGCCGCCTAAAAAAGCAACCAGGGGTAAGGCGGTCGCATTCATCAGCAATACGCCAATTTGCCCGCCGGTCATCCGATAAGAGTTTAAAATAAGCCGTTCTTTCGCAGACAGGGTCATTAGCGGTAAAATAGCGCTAAGCGGTGTATTGAGCCCGGTAAAAAGAATACTGGCTATCATATATGATATCGCGGCGTACAGGGTTTTCCCGGTCATGCTAATATCCGGCGACCAGAAAGAAAGCGCGCTAAATACGGCAAAAGGCAACGGGAGCCAGAGAAACCAGGGGCGGCATTTCCCGTAGCGGGAGCGTGTTTTATCAATGATTATTCCCCAGACGGGGGCGTCAATGCCGTCAACAATACGGGCCAGCAACAGGATGGTCCCGGCAATCGCCAGCGTGATACCCGCAACGTCGGTATAGAAATAAAGAATATAAGTGGAGCCAAAACAATAAAGTAAATTACCTGCCACATCCAGTAAGCCATAGCTTATGCGTTGTAACGATGATAAACGTTGATGTTCGGTCAAATGGGCTTCTTCAATAACAGAACTCATATTCATAACTCCTGTATTATTTATGACAAGCCAGGAAATACCGCTTTTATTTTCTGAGCATTTTTCTTTCTGCAATATATTGATGAAGATAATGAATAACCGAAATTAAAATAGTAGCGTTACTCATTGTGATGAGCTGAAATTAGTTAAAGGCACTGAGTGGATCAATTGCCATATCTGGTTTTACAGTTGTGAAAATTAATTTTTAGTTGGAATTATCCTGGCTTTGGAATGCAGGTCACGTTTTTGCGCACAATGAAAGGTAAATTCTTTCAGAACAAAACAAAATTATTTTCAGGAACTCCGCGCAGCGCAGAAGAAGGAGCAGGGAGCAGAAAGAAGAAAGCGGCGGAGGTGTGATGGTGCAATCCGTCAGACATAAAAAAACCCGCTTTCGCGGGTTTTTCACAAAGCGACAACCAACGGGCGATTAAGCCAGTTTGTTGATCTGTGCAGTCAGGTTAGCCTTATGACGTGCAGCTTTGTTTTTGTGGATCAGACCTTTAGCAGCCTGACGGTCCACGATTGGTTGCATTTCGTTAAATGCTTTCTGTGCAGCAGCTTTGTCGCCAGCTTCGATAGCTGCGTATACTTTCTTGATGAAAGTACGCATCATAGAGCGACGGCTTGCGTTGTGCTTACGAGCCTTTTCAGACTGAACGGCGCGCTTCTTAGCTGATTTGATATTAGCCAAGGTCCAACTCCCAAATGTGTTCTATATGGACAATTCAAAGGCCGAGGAATATGCCCTTTTAGCCTTCTTTTGTCAATGGATTTGTGCAAATAAGCGCCGTTAATCTTGCGGCGCTCGTTACGTAGTGATGGCGCAGGATTCTACCAGCTTGCGGGGCGTGAATACAGCTTTTCAGCGAGAAAAATTGAATTGCGTTGTCTGTTAACCGCCTGCATTTGCCTCATAGCGATGAAAAGCATCCTCTTTCTGTTTCGGGGCATCAATCGCCGGTTAACCTTAACCGCGGTACAAGGTATACTTTGGCGATTTTCACTGTTTTGAGCCAGACATGAAGCTGATACGCGGCATACATAATCTCAGTCAGGCCCCGCACGGGTGTGTGCTGACTATTGGTAATTTCGACGGCGTGCATCGTGGGCATCGTGCGCTGCTGCAAAGTTTGCAGGAAGAAGGGCGCAGGCGTGGCTTACCGGTGATGGTGATGATTTTTGAACCGCAGCCGCTGGAACTGTTCGCGACCGATAAAGCGCCAGCGCGCCTGACCCGTCTGCGGGAGAAGCTGCGTTATCTGGCGCAGTGCGGCGTCGACTATGTGCTGTGCGTGCGGTTTGACCGCCGTTTCGCTGCGCTGACGGCGCAGACCTTTATCAGCGATCTGCTGGTCGACCGTCTCGGGGTGCGATTTCTCGCCGTTGGCGATGATTTCCGTTTCGGCGCTGGTCGGACTGGCGATTTCTTGTTATTACAGAAGGCCGGGGCCGAATACGGCTTTGCTGTCACCAACACCCAGACTTTCTGTGAAGGCGGCGTACGCATCAGCAGCACCGCCGTGCGCCAGGCGCTGGCGGAAGACAACCTGGCGCTTGCTGAAAGCTTGCTGGGGCATCCGTTTACCATCTCCGGTCGCGTTGTGCACGGTGATGAACTTGGGCGCACGATAGGGTTTCCGACGGCAAACATACCGCTGCGCCGTCAGGTTTCCCCGGTCAAAGGGGTATATGCGGTAGAAGTGATGGGCGCAGGCGAGCAGCCAATGCCCGGCGTGGCTAATATCGGAACCCGTCCGACGGTGGCGGGCGTTCGCCAACAGTTAGAAGTTCATGTGCTGGACGTTGTAATGGACCTCTACGGTCGCCATATAGATGTAGTGCTGCGTAAAAAAATACGCAACGAACAGCGGTTTGCTTCGCTGGATGAACTGAAAGCGCAGATTGCGCGAGATGAATTAACGGCCCGGGATTTTTTTGGGCTATCAAAACCGGCTTAACGCCTGAACGAGTTATAAATACGGAACCGAGAACCTGATGAGTGACTATAAATCAACCCTGAATTTGCCGGAAACAGGGTTCCCGATGCGCGGCGATCTCGCCAAGCGCGAACCGGGAATGCTGGCGCGTTGGACCGATGATGACCTGTACGGCATCATTCGTGCGGCCAAAAAAGGCAAAAAAACCTTCATTCTGCATGACGGCCCTCCTTATGCGAATGGCAGCATTCATATTGGTCACTCGGTTAACAAGATTCTGAAAGACATTATCGTGAAGTCCAAAGGGCTTTCAGGATTCGACTCGCCTTACGTTCCGGGCTGGGACTGCCACGGTCTGCCGATCGAGCTGAAAGTGGAGCAGGAGTACGGTAAGCCGGGGGAGAAATTCACCGCCGCCGAGTTCCGCGCCAAGTGCCGCGAATATGCCGCGACTCAGGTTGACGGCCAGCGCAAGGACTTTATCCGTCTGGGCGTGCTGGGCGACTGGTCGCACCCGTACCTGACGATGGACTTCAAAACCGAAGCCAACATCATTCGCGCGCTGGGTAAGATCATCGGTAACGGCCATCTGCATAAAGGCGCCAAGCCGGTACACTGGTGCGTAGACTGCCGTTCCGCGCTGGCGGAAGCGGAAGTGGAGTATTACGACAAAACGTCTCCGTCCATCGACGTTGCGTTTCGTGCCGTGGATCAGAATGCAGTACAGGCGAAATTTGGCCTGCCGGGCGTCAGCGGGCCGATCTCGCTGGTCATCTGGACCACAACGCCGTGGACGCTGCCGGCCAACCGCGCGATCTCGCTGGCGCCGGATTTCGACTATGCGCTGGTGCAAATCGATGGTCAGGCGCTGATCCTGGCGAAAGATCTGGTGGAAAGCGTAATGCAGCGCATTGGCGTTGCCGATTACAGTATCCTCGGTACGGTGAAAGGCGCGGAACTGGAGCTGCTGCGCTTTACCCATCCGTTTATGGGCTTCGACGTGCCGGCGATCCTTGGCGATCACGTAACGCTGGATGCCGGTACCGGTGCGGTGCACACCGCCGGTGGTCACGGTCCTGACGACTACACCATCAGCCTGAAATACGGTCTGGAAATCGCGAATCCGGTCGGTCCGGACGGCGCGTATCTGGCCGGAACTTATCCAGGTCTGGACGGCGTAAACGTCTTTAAAGCTAACGATACCATCGTTGAGCTGCTGCGTGAAAAAGGCGCGCTGCTGCACGTAGAGAAAATGCAGCACAGCTATCCGTGCTGCTGGCGTCACAAGTCGCCGATCATCTTCCGTGCGACCCCGCAGTGGTTCATCAGCATGGATCAGAAAGGACTGCGCGCGCAGTCGCTGAAAGAGATCAAAGGCGTACAGTGGATCCCGGACTGGGGCCAGGCGCGTATCGAGTCGATGGTCGCTAACCGTCCTGACTGGTGTATCTCCCGTCAGCGCACCTGGGGCGTGCCGATGGCGCTGTTTGTGCATAAAGACACCGAAGAGCTGCACCCGCGCGCCGTGGAACTGATGGAAGAGGTTGCGAAACGCGTTGAGGTGGACGGCATCCAGGCATGGTGGGATCTCGATCCGAAAGCGATCCTCGGCGATGAAGCCGACCAGTATGTGAAAGTGCCGGATACTCTGGACGTCTGGTTTGACTCCGGTTCTACTCACGCTTCCGTGGTGGACGTGCGTCCGGAGTTCGCCGGTCACGCGGCGGATATGTATCTGGAAGGCTCTGACCAGCATCGCGGCTGGTTTATGTCTTCGCTGATGATCTCCACCGCCATGAAAGGCAAAGCGCCTTACCGCCAGGTACTGACTCACGGTTTCACCGTGGACGGTCAGGGACGCAAGATGTCCAAATCCATCGGCAACACCGTGTCGCCGCAGGATGTGATGAACAAACTGGGGGCGGATATTCTGCGTCTGTGGGTGGCTTCCACCGACTACACCGGTGAAATGGCGGTATCGGACGAGATCCTGAAGCGCGCCGCCGACAGCTATCGTCGTATCCGTAACACCGCGCGCTTCCTGCTGGCCAACCTGAACGGTTTCGATCCGGTGAAAGACATGGTGAAACCGGAAGAGATGGTGGTGCTGGACCGCTGGGCGGTCGGCTGCGCGAAGGCCGCGCAGGAAGATATCCTGAAGGCGTACGAGGACTATGATTTCCACGAAGTGGTACAGCGCCTGATGCGCTTCTGCTCCGTTGAAATGGGTTCGTTCTACCTCGACATCATCAAAGACCGCCAGTACACCGCGAAGGCCGATAGCGTTGCGCGTCGTAGCTGCCAGAGCGCGCTGTACCACATTGCGGAAGCGCTGGTGCGCTGGATGGCGCCAATCATGTCCTTCACCGCCGACGAAATCTGGGGTTACCTGCCGGGCGAGCGTGAGAAATATGTCTTTACCGGCGAATGGTATGAAGGTCTGTTTGGCCTGGGCGAAACCGAGCCGATGAACGATGCCTTCTGGGACGAGCTGCTGAAAGTCCGCGGCGAAGTGAACAAGGTGATCGAGCAGGCGCGTGCGGATAAGAAAGTCGGCGGTTCTCTGGAAGCGGCAGTGACCCTGTACGCGGAGCCGGAACTGGCGGCGAAGCTGACCGCGCTGGGCGACGAATTACGATTTGTCCTGTTGACCTCGGGCGCGAAAGTCGCTGACTATGCGGAGGCTTCTGCTGACGCCCAGCAGAGCGAACTGCTCAAAGGGCTGAAAGTCGCCTTGAGTAAAGCCGAAGGTGAGAAGTGCCCGCGCTGCTGGCACTACACCACTGATGTCGGTAAGGTGGCGGAACACGCAGAGATCTGCGGCCGCTGTGTCAGCAACGTCGCCGGCGATGGCGAAAAACGTAAGTTTGCCTGATGAGTAAATCGTTGAGTTCAACAGGGCTACGCTGGCTGTGGCTGGTAGTCGTCGTGCTGATTATCGATTTGGGCAGCAAGTTCCTGATCCTCCAGAATTTCGCTCTGGGGGATACGGTGCCGCTGTTCCCGTCGCTTAATCTGCATTATGCGCGTAACTATGGCGCGGCATTCAGTTTCCTTGCCGATAGCGGCGGCTGGCAGCGCTGGTTCTTTGCCGGTATCGCTATCGGTATCTGCGTTATTCTGACGGTGCTGATGTACCGCGCAAAAGCGACGCAGAAGCTGAATAACATCGCCTATGCGTTAATCATCGGCGGCGCGCTGGGCAACCTGTTCGACCGCCTGTGGCACGGCTTTGTCGTCGATATGATCGATTTCTACGTCGGGGAGTGGCATTTCGCCACCTTTAACCTCGCCGATAGCGCGATCTGTATCGGCGCGGCGCTGATCGTGCTGGAAGGCTTTATACCGTCAAAACAGAAAACCACGGCGTAAACCCTGTGGTAATTTCCTGTAGGCCTGATAAGCGCAGCGCCATCAGGCAGACGTAGTGCCGGATGGCGGCGTAAACGCCTTATCCAGCCTGGGGTAATCGCCTGTAGGCCTGATAAGCGCAGCGCCATCAGGCGGACGTAATGCCGGATGGCGGCGTAAACGCCTTATCCGGCCTGTGGTTAATCTCCTGTAGGCCTGATAAGCGCAGAGCGCCATCAGGCGGACGTGGTGCCGGATGACGGCGTAAACGCCTTATCCGGCCTGGGGTAATCGCCTGTAGGCCTGATAAGCGCAGCGCCATCAGGCAGACGTAGTGCCGGATGGCGGCGTAAACGCCTTATCCGGCCTACGATAAGCTCCTGTAGGCCTGATAAGCGCAGCGCCATCAGGCGGACGTGGCGCCGGATGGCGGCGTAAACGCCTTATCCGGCCTACGATAAGCTCCTGTTTGCCTGATAAGCGCAGCGCCATCAGGCAAACAGGCCGGACAAAATAAGTGAGCAACCTGCATGTCTAAATCAGTACAGAGTAACAGTGCGGTGCTGGTGCACTTCACCTTAAAGCTCGACGATGGCTCCACCGCAGAGTCAACCCGTAATAACGGCAAGCCCGCGCTTTTCCGCCTGGGGGATGGCTCTCTGTCTGAAGGACTGGAGCAGCATCTTCTCGGACTGAAAGACGGCGATAAAGCCACCTTTTCCCTGGAGCCGGATGCCGCGTTTGGCGTACCGACTCCCGATCTGATTCAGTACTTCTCGCGCCGCGAATTTATGGATGCGGGCGAACCTGAAATCGGCGCAATTATGCTCTTTACCGCAATGGACGGCAGTGAGATGCCCGGCGTGATCCGCGAAATTAACGGTGATTCGATCACCGTCGATTTCAACCATCCGCTGGCGGGGCATACCGTTCATTTTGATATTGACGTGCTGGAAGTCGATCCGGCGCTGGAGGGGTAAAATGCAGATCCTGTTGGCCAACCCGCGCGGTTTTTGCGCCGGTGTAGACCGCGCTATCAGCATTGTTGAAAACGCGCTGGCGATTTATGGCGCGCCTATCTACGTTCGCCACGAAGTGGTGCACAACCGCTATGTGGTCGACAGCCTGCGCGAACGCGGGGCGATTTTCATTGAGCAAATCAGCGAAGTGCCGGACGGCGCAATCCTGATTTTCTCTGCCCACGGGGTGTCGCAGGCGGTGCGTAACGAGGCGAAAAGCCGCGATCTCACCGTTTTTGACGCCACCTGCCCGCTGGTGACCAAAGTGCATATGGAAGTGGCGCGCGCCAGCCGCCGCGGCGAAGAGTCGATCCTGATTGGTCATGCCGGGCACCCGGAAGTGGAAGGCACGATGGGGCAGTACAGCAACCCGGAAGGGGGAATGTATCTGGTGGAGTCGCCGGAGGATGTCTGGACGCTGAACGTAAAAAACGAAGGCAAGCTATCCTTTATGACCCAGACCACGCTCTCCGTGGATGATACTTCCGACGTCATTGATGCGCTGCGCCAGCGCTTTCCAAAAATTGTCGGGCCGCGCAAAGATGATATCTGCTACGCCACGACCAACCGTCAGGAAGCGGTGCGCCGACTTGCGGAGCAGGCTGACGTGGTGCTGGTGGTCGGTTCGAAAAACTCCTCTAACTCCAATCGCCTGGCGGAACTGGCCCAGCGGATGGGGAAAACGGCATTTCTGATCGACGATGCCACCGATATCCAGGAAGCCTGGGTGAAAGAGGCGAAATGCGTCGGGGTGACCGCAGGCGCGTCGGCACCCGATATTCTGGTGCAGAACGTTATCACTCGCCTGCAGGCGCTGGGCGGCGGCGAAGCGATCCCGCTTGAAGGCCGTGAAGAGAACATTGTGTTCGAAGTGCCGAAAGAGCTGCGCATGGATGTGCGTGAAATAGGGTAACGCTCTGGGTCATTCATTGAAATATGCCGGGTTTGTCGCCCGGCATTTTTTCAGGCGAAGGCTGGCGAGTTAATCGATTAATCTGCTACTCTGTCCCTGTTGTTCTCCTCGGGCCGGAGACACATATGAACCTTCCTTTTAGCCAGCCGTCGCGGCTGGAACGGGCAAACGGCGCTTTAACCGTTGGCCTGCTGTTGGCTGCTGCCAGGACCCCGCCGGTTAAGGCGAGAGAGGTGCGGCATGGCTGACGCACTTCACTCTTTCGGTCTGGATATGGCGGTGCATCATCATCCGCCCGGCTTTAGCTATGGCGATGAGGTCACCGGGCCGATGCCGGAAATTCGCCGACTCGACCAGATTCGTGCTTCGCTGCGCGACCCGCATTGCAGCGGGCCGCAGGAGGTCTATGCCATCGCGATGGATGTCGCCAGGATGCAGGATCGCGACGAGCTGAGAAAGCGTATGCTGTTATTTGGCGTGGTGACCTACGCGGCAGGGCGGCTGGGTGAAGAGCCGGTACGTAGCCAGGGGCATGTCCATCGCATCAGCCAGCACAGCGGCTGGTCGCCGCCGGAGCTGTATGAGATCTGGCAGGGAAAAGCGATCGTCTATATGCAGGAGCATGTCGGAGACGATCCGGGACGCTGTTTCGCGGTGATTGCCGGTCCCGGCGAGAAGGTGCTGGTGCCGCCGGGCTGGGGACACGCCACTATCTCCGCCGATCCTGACGCGCCATTAACCTTTGGCGCGTGGTGCGATCGCGAATACGGCTTTGAGTATGAGGCGATAAGAGCGCGCAAAGGCCTGGCCTGGTATCCGCTGTTGCAGGATAAAAACGTGGTCTGGCAGCATAACCCGCGCTATCTTCCGGGTCGCCTGCAGGTCGTGACGCCCCGGCAATATACGGAGTTTGCCATCACTTCCGCCCCGGTATACCAGCAGTTTATTGACGATCCCGCCCGTTTCCAGTTTATTTCCCGTCCGGATAAAGTTGCGGAGCTGTGGGCTCACTTTCATCCATAAAAAACCGGGGCGTTGCCCCGGTTATCTATTATTAGTGAAGAAAACAGTCGGTTATCCGGCAAACAGTCCCGTTGCGACCCCCAGCGCCGCCAGCACAAGTAGCAGAACCATCGCTTTCACCGGAGAGACGCCGCGCTTCGCCATCAAATACCACGTGCCGAGCACCACGGCCAGCGGCAGCAGCTGGGGAAAGATGCCGTCGAGCATCTGCTGAACATGAATATTTACCCCGTCTTTGGTGATAAATTCCAGCCCGGTTCCCAGCTTAACGTAGCTTGCCGCCACGCCGCCCATGACAAATACGCCCAGCAGCGACAGGGCTTCACGCAGACGGGCTGATTTACTGCTCACCAGCATTTCAACCGAACCGGAGCCCATTTTGTAGCCTTTCAAAAACAGGAACCAGGAGCCGGGTATAATGATGGCCAGCCAGGCGACGGTATAAAACAGCGGCCCAAGAATATTTCCCCCGGCGGCGAGCGCCATACCGATGCTCAGCAGGATAGGGATTAGCATCCCTGGGATCATGGAGTCGCCAATACCGGCAATCGGGCCCATCAGGCCGACTTTTAACGTATTAATGGTTTCGCCATCAATCGGTTCGCCGTTGGCTTTCTTCTCTTCCAGACCGAGCGCCATGCCGTTGACGATAGCGCCAATCTGGGGTTCGGTATTGTAGAACGATGCGTGCCGCCGCAGCATTTCATGACGCTGCGCGGCGTCCGGATAGAGTTTTTTCGCGACCGGCAACATGCTCAGACAAAAGCCAAATGATGCCAGACGCTCAAAGCTCATTGAGGAGAGGTTGTGCATCATCCATGCCCGCCAGCAGCGGCGGAGATCTTTACGGGTCAGGGTGCGTTGTTCCATCAGAATTCATCCTCATCATCATCTTTAGCTGCGGATGCCGCATTCACCGCCTGTGGCGCTTCCGGCTTGTAGTTGTAGTGAATCAACGCCAGCAGTGAACCGACGATCACCAGCGCGACCATGTTGAGTTTTAAAAAAACGATGCAGACGAAGCCGACCAGAAAATAGATCAGCATGCTGTAGTTTTTGATGATCTGCTTGAGCAGGATCGCAATCCCTACCGCGGGCAGAATGCCGCCCAGCACGTTCATCGTGGAGAGCACTATCCCCGGCAGGCTATCCATAAAACCGCTGATGTACTGCGCGCCGAAATAGACCGCAATAAAGGTAGGCACGAAACGTAATATAAAGTTTGATACCTGCGGCCAGATGGCGCTGTTCAGATAAAGACCGCGCTCGTCGCCGCGCTCCAGCGCCACGTCGGCCCGATGGTTCCAGAAGGAGTTCAGCACCATCATCGCGTTAAACAAAATGGTGCCGGCGATGCCGATTGTCGCCGCCAGCGCAACGGCGACTTCAGGACCTTTACCCGACAGGATGCCCAGCGCAATCGCCGGGTAAGCCACAAAATTGAGATCCGCAGGCATCGATCCCCCTGGCGTCACCATCGCGATATAGACCGCCTGCACCGCAACCCCGATGACGATCCCGGTTTGCATATCCCCGAGAATGAGCCCCACTAACATGCCGGAAATCAGGGGGCGGGTAATCAGATACCAGCCGCCGGTCAGCCCAAAAAGCCAGGGGCTGCTGAGGGCGCCGAGATAGCACAGAATGCCGATTAACGTCGCTTCAAAGATCATTACGCCCTCCTTATTTCATTTTCTGGCGTGCATCCTGCCAGCTGTAGAAACTGGCATCCGGCACCAGGCGAAATTCAACCAGATGCCCGCACTGGGTCAGCCAGTCAAAGGCGGCGATTTCATCGGCGTTGACTGACTGGTTGGGGCCGATAGTGACGGTATCGGCGCGGGCGCTCATCGGCCCGACGTTGATTTTTCCGTTGCCGTTTTGCAGGCTGATGCCTGCTTCTTCTATGCCTTTCAGCGTGACGGGAGATTTAGCGATCACAAAATAGCGCTTCTCGCTGGCGATGACTTTCGGCAGCTTTTCAATCGCTGTCGCGGTATCAAATAGCCAGACTTTGGTGTCCTGAACCGCGCCTTTCATTACCGATGAGAGCAGGGGATCGGCCGCAACGGCGTCATCGATAGCGATAATGCCATCACAGGGCAGCTCTCTGGCCCAGCGTGTGACGAGCTGCCCATGAATAACGCGGTCGTCAATACGTACAAAAGAGATACTCATAGCGGTTTCCTTTAAAAATCTTCTGACTGAGTGGTGACAACCGGAGCGGCTTTCACCAGCGTCGGGACGGTTAACGCCAACAGTTCATCGGCAGCGGCGTGTACATCGGTTAACGGGTTGATCTCTTCGCTTTGCAGCAGCATCGGGAAATTGACGCCCGCGACAACGGCGACAGGCGGCTGAGTGTCAGGCGAGAACGCATACTGGCAGGCGACGTTCCACGGCGTACCGCTTTGCATATCGCACAGCACCAGCACGCCATCCGCGTTTTGTCCGGCCTCCGCGAGGGTTTTGGCAAAGCTCTCTTTAAAACCTTCTATTCCCGACTGTTCGCTCAGCGTCGCCGTGTAAACATGCGGTAAATCCCCGTACACCATCCGGGCGCTGGCGAGAAGCGCTTCCGCCAGCGGACCGTGGGTGGCGACAATAATGTTGATCATATGCTTATCCTCTTACCCAGGCTTTGATGGTGGCGAGCTTCTGGCCGACGCCTTTGCCGGAAGGAGAGATTCGGTACTCCCCTACGGCTGCCGGGATGATAAATGTCTCAGCGTAGTGGACGGTGAAGGGCGCAAACGCACCGCTGGGGCTGTCGACGATCGCTTCAGCGCCTTCCACCAGATTCAGGACGTTAACGCCGCCCTGGGTATGATGGATGACCGGCGCGGTAAACCAGTGACGGCGCGTTTCGATAAATTCCCGCTCGTGCAAACCGGTTCTTTCTTCTTTCCACCCCTCGCCCTCAGCCACAGGCTCAATGCGGTTAACCAGATTGTCGTAGACCCACTGGGTGTCGCGCTGCCAGTCGATGACCTGCTCGCCGTGTTCAAGGTGCACGGGGCGGGGTAAACCATCTAATCCCAGGCGTCCCCAGTCCCACAGCTTAAAGGTGAAGATATACGGGGTCGCGCTGATCTCCAGCACCATGGTTCCGGCGCCGGAGCAGTGGACCGTCCCGGCCGGGATGAGAAAGTGATCGTGTTTCCGCGCCGGGATCTGATTAACAAAACGCGCATCGTCGAACGCTTTTTCTCCGCGTTGCGCGGCGCGCAGATCCTCCAGCATTTCCTGCGGCTCGATCCCGGTTCGGGTGCCAAGATAGACCTTCGCCTCCGGTTGAGCGTCGAGAATGTAATAGCTCTCATCCTGGGTATAGTGCATACCAAACTGCTGCTGGATGTATTCGGTCAGCGGATGGACCTGAAAACTCAGATTCTGTCCGTCAATGGTGTCGAGAAAGTCAAAACGGATGGGGAAGTCGGTACCAAAGCGGGCATGAACCTTTTCGCCGAGCAGGGGATGCGGGTAGAGCAATACCAGATCCTGAGAGGGGAGCTCGATCCGCACTGCGCCAAATCGCAGTAACAGGCTGTTTTCCTCGGGCACGCAATCAAAACACCATGCGTAATTGGGCGCAGCGGGATCGAGATCGAACTGTTGCTTCATCCACTGACCGCCCCAGATGCCGGGATCAAAGAAGGGGACAACGCGAAACGGCTGGGTGGTGGTTTGCTGTAACCCCGCGCGCAGCGCATCGCCGCTGACCATCGCCGGGGCATTTTCAATGGTGGTATCAAGCAAGAAGTCGGCGCGTTTGAGCAGCGGGGTTTTATGCCTGTCAAAGACGCGCCATTCGATGAAGTAGGCGCGTTTATAGCGACGCAGAATATCTTCGTCCGCGTTTTCCGCCCCCCAGTTTGCCAGGCCGTCATGGCGCATGCGCTGCTGTATTTCCCAGCGGGGAAGATCGGCGTACACCAGCACATCGCCGGAGTGCGCCAGTGCCGCGCCGGGACCATACACGACGACGACGCCTTTCTTCACCGAGGCGATTTGCTGACGGATCTGTTCGAGCCTGTCAGGGTCAAAGAACTCGACCAGCTGGTGGCAGGAAAGGACGCCGAAGATGCGGTCATCGGTCAGGTTTCGCGCCAGCAGGTAGTCCAGCGCCTCTTTTTCGAGACGAGCGGAGTCGATATTCACCGCTAAGGCGACGTCCAGATTCGCCAGAAGCTGCTGTTCCAGTTCATCCGTGCGTACGCCCGGATAGCAATCGACGACCAGCACGGTTTTCGTCGAATCTGAAAGCTTGGTGTTAAGCGCAGAAAGAATAGTATTCCAGCCTTGCCAGGCCTGGTGATCATATCCCTGTACGACAACGTCAGGGTATTTGTTATAGGTGGTTGGCATTTTCTGTCTCCGTATTAGCTAAATGGAGATTAATCGATTAACCTTGTTTTTCTAAGCTGGTTAACGCGATTAACCCGTCAAAAAGAGAAACCAGGGGCGGAAATGTGTCGCCAGCGTGATGGAAATCACAGGTGTGAAGAGATATTTTGGTTATTCGATTAACCTGTATGCAGCAGGGAGGAATCATGACAACAGTTACGCTGGCGCAGGTCGCTAAAAGGGCGGGCGTCTCTACGGCGACCGTATCAATGGTATTACGCAATCGGGGGCGTATCTCACAGGCAACGCGTGAACGGGTGTTGCAGGCGCTGGATGCGTCCGGCTACGTTTATAATCAAACCGCCGCCAATCTGCGTAACCGCAGCAGTAACCAGGTCGGCCTGTTACTCCATGACATTACTAACCCCTTCTATGGCGAAATGACCGCCGGGCTTAGCGATGAGATGGAGCGACACGATCTGCTGCTGTTTCTGGCCAACAGCGAAGAGTCCGGCGAGCGGCAGCAAAAGTTTGTTGACTCCCTGATGCGCAATAACGCCTGCGGCATGGTGCTCTGCGCTGCGAGGGAGACGCCGGTTTCCTTTTTTGACGCGCTGAAAAGGCGCAACATCCCCGCAATTATGGTGGTCCGCACGGTGAACGATCCCGATTTTGATTATGTCGGCACCGATAACTTTCTCGGCACGCAGATGGCGACGACGCATTTGCTCAGACTGGGCCATAAAAATATCGCCTTTATCGGCGGGAGTCCGGGGTCCGGCACCCGCGCACAGCGAATTGGCGGATTTACCAGCACGCTGCTGGAGTGGGGAATTTCGCCCGATCCTGACTGGATTGTCGCCGCCGGGGCCAGTCAGCCAGACGGGGCGAAAGCGGCGGAGTCCATTCTTGGCCGCTATCCGCAGATCACCGCCGCCGTTTGCTACCAGGATATAGTGGCGCTGGGCGTGATGCAGGCGCTGCGCAAAATGGGCCGTGAACCGGGACGCGATTTCGCGCTGGTGGGATTTGACGATATCACCGAGGCGGCGCTGGTACAGCCTGCGTTGACCACCGTTTCCGTGGCGGCGAAGGAGATCGGGCGCAAAGCGGGCGAACTGTTGTACAGCCGGATACAGGGGAACGATGAGCCGCCGAAACGGATCATTCTTCCGCCCGCGCTGGTTATCCGGGAGTCATGCGGTTTTCACTGAACATCATGCCTTTTACTGATACGCCTGCCTGTTTATCATAAAATTCTAATTATCGACGTTTTCAGATGGCGGCTTTATCACAGGCTGGTTACTCTGAAAGCGCTTTACCTCATTTTAACGTAAGAGAATAACTATGCATGATGCACAGGTCCGCGTCGCGATTGCCGGCGCGGGTGGCCGTATGGGCCGCCAGTTAATTCAGGCCGTCCTCCAGATGGAAGGTGTTGCGCTTGGCGCGGCGCTGGAACGTGAGGGATCGTCTCTGCTGGGCAGCGATGCCGGAGAGCTGGCAGGCGCAGGGAAGACGGGCGTTACCGTCCAGAGCAGCCTTGAGGCGGTAAAGGATGACTTTGATGTGTTTATCGATTTTACCCGCCCGGAGGGGACGCTGAACCACCTGGCGTTTTGTCGTGAACACGGTAAAGCGATGGTCATCGGCACCACCGGATTTGATGAGGCGGGCAAGCAGGCGATTCGCGATGCATCCCGGCAGATTGGCATTGTGTTCGCGGCTAACTTCAGCGTTGGCGTCAACGTTATGCTGAAGCTGCTGGAGAAAGCGGCGAAGGTGATGGGCGATTACACCGATATCGAAATTATCGAAGCCCACCACCGGCATAAAGTGGATGCGCCGTCGGGTACCGCGCTGGCGATGGGAGAGGCGATTGCGCATGCGCTGGATAAAGATCTCAAGGCGTGCGCCGTTTACAGCCGCGAAGGCTACACCGGCGAACGCGTGCCGGGAACCATCGGTTTCGCCACCGTGCGGGCGGGCGATATCGTTGGGGAGCACACGGCGATGTTTGCCGATATCGGCGAGCGGGTCGAAATCACCCATAAAGCCTCCAGCCGGATGACTTTCGCTAACGGAGCGGTAAGATCCGCGCTTTGGCTTTCTGCGAAGCAAAACGGCCTTTTTGATATGCGAGACGTGCTGGATTTAAACAATTTATAACGCGATATTACCTTCGTGATGTGGTTATTGTAATCTCAATCTATTGATTACATAGGGCAATATTTTATTGCCCTTTTATTTTAGCCATTACGAGTACTTTAATTTACCAGATGGCTTAAAATTAAATTTATCCGGTCAGATCTGGTTGTCGAAATGTAAATTTTGACCAGATGGTCCACTTTTTTTGACGCTGCCGTCATTTTTAATACGCTAATGCGCGCGCAAGCGTTTTCCAGCCTGAGTTAGTTGATCTTTTTACCAGATAAAGCGCCCGTTCCGTTCCTGAGCGGCAAAATAGTATAAAAAATACTGCCTTTAAGTTGACTTTTACCTGCCTTCTCTTCAGAATGCCGCCGTTTGCCAGAAATTCAGGTAAGCAGATTTGCATTGATTCATCCCTTACAAATGAATTAGTATGCAAATAAAGTGAGTGAATATTCTCTGGAGGGTGTTTTGATTAAGTCAGCGCTATTGGTTCTGGAAGACGGAACCCAGTTTCACGGTCGGGCCATAGGGGCAACAGGTTCGGCGGTTGGGGAAGTCGTTTTCAATACTTCAATGACCGGTTATCAAGAAATCCTCACTGATCCTTCCTATTCCCGCCAAATCGTTACTCTTACTTATCCCCATATCGGTAATGTCGGCACCAACGCCGCCGATGAAGAATCTTCCCGGGTACATGCGCAGGGCCTCGTTATTCGCGATCTGCCGCTGATTGCCAGCAACTTCCGCAATACCGAAGACCTCTCTTCTTATCTCAAGCGCCATAACATCGTGGCGATTGCGGATATTGATACCCGTAAGCTGACGCGTCTGCTGCGCGAGAAAGGGGCACAGAACGGCTGCATCATCGCTGGCGATAATCCGGATGCGCAGCTGGCGCTGGAAAAAGCGAAAGCGTTTCCGGGCCTGAACGGTATGGACCTGGCGAAAGAGGTCACGACAACGGAAACCTACAGCTGGACGCAGGGCAGCTGGACGCTTTCAGGCGACCTGCCGGAAGCGAAAAAAGAAGACGACCTGCCGTTCCACGTTGTCGCTTACGATTTTGGCGCCAAGCGCAACATTCTGCGTATGCTGGTGGACAGAGGCTGCCGCCTGACTGTCGTTCCCGCGAAAACCTCCGCCGAAGAGGTATTAAAAATGAACCCGGACGGCATCTTCCTTTCGAATGGGCCTGGCGATCCGGCGCCGTGCGATTACGCCATCGACGCGATCCAGCAGTTCCTGAATACCGACATCCCGCTATTTGGCATCTGCCTGGGCCATCAGCTGCTGGCGCTGGCGAGCGGGGCGAAGACCGTGAAGATGAAATTCGGCCACCACGGCGGTAACCATCCGGTGAAAGATATCGACAACAATACCGTAATGATCACGGCGCAGAACCACGGTTTTGCGGTCGATGAAGCCACGCTGCCGGCAAACCTGCGCGTCACCCATAAATCGCTGTTCGACCAGACTTTGCAGGGGATTCATCGCACCGACAAACCGGCGTTCAGCTTCCAGGGCCATCCGGAAGCCAGCCCGGGGCCGCACGACGCCGCACCGCTGTTCGACCACTTTATCGAACTTATTGAGCAATACCGTCAGTCCGCGAAATAATCAGGGGTTAACAGAGCCATGCCAAAACGTACAGACATAAAAAGTATCCTGATTCTGGGCGCGGGTCCGATTGTTATCGGTCAGGCGTGTGAGTTTGACTACTCCGGCGCGCAGGCGTGTAAGGCGCTGCGCGAGGAAGGCTATCGCGTTATCCTCGTCAACTCTAACCCGGCAACCATCATGACCGACCCGGAAATGGCCGATGCCACCTACATCGAGCCGATTCACTGGGAAGTGGTGCGTAAAATTATCGAAAAAGAGCGCCCGGACGCGGTGCTGCCGACGATGGGCGGCCAGACGGCGTTGAACTGCGCGCTGGAGCTGGAGCGTCAGGGAGTCCTCGAAGAGTTCGGCGTGACCATGATCGGCGCCACCGCCTATGCGATTGATAAAGCCGAAGACCGCCGTCGTTTCGACATCGCAATGAAGAAAATCGGTCTTGAAACCGCACGCTCGGGTATCGCCCACACGATGGAAGAGGCGCTGGCGGTGGCCGCTGACGTCGGTTATCCGTGTATCATCCGTCCGTCCTTTACGATGGGCGGCACCGGCGGCGGCATTGCGTATAACCGCGAAGAATTTGAAGAGATTTGCGCCCGTGGTCTGGATCTTTCACCCACCAAAGAGCTGCTGATTGATGAATCGCTGATCGGCTGGAAAGAGTACGAGATGGAGGTGGTGCGGGATAAGAACGATAACTGCATCATCGTCTGCTCCATTGAAAACTTCGACGCGATGGGCATCCACACCGGCGACTCCATCACCGTCGCGCCCGCCCAGACGCTGACCGACAAAGAGTATCAAATCATGCGTAACGCCTCGATGGCGGTGCTGCGTGAAATTGGCGTCGAAACCGGCGGTTCAAACGTTCAGTTTGCGGTAAACCCGAAAAATGGTCGCCTGATTGTTATTGAGATGAACCCGCGCGTATCGCGCTCCTCCGCGCTGGCCTCCAAGGCTACCGGCTTCCCGATTGCCAAAGTGGCGGCGAAACTGGCGGTGGGGTACACCCTTGATGAGCTGATGAACGACATTACCGGCGGGCGTACCCCGGCCTCGTTCGAGCCCTCCATCGACTACGTGGTGACCAAAATCCCACGCTTCAACTTCGAAAAATTCGCCGGCAGCAATGACCGTCTGACCACGCAGATGAAGTCGGTCGGCGAAGTGATGGCGATTGGCCGCACCCAGCAGGAGTCCATGCAAAAAGCGCTGCGCGGTCTGGAAGTGGGCGCCACCGGCTTCGACCCGAAAGTGAGCCTCGACGATCCGGAAGCGCTGACCAAAATTCGCCGCGAGCTGAAAGATGCGGGCGCGGATCGTATCTGGTACATCGCCGACGCGTTCCGCGCGGGCCTCTCGGTTGACGGCGTGTTCAACCTGACCAACATCGATCGCTGGTTCCTGGTGCAGATTGAAGAGCTGGTGCGTCTGGAAGAAAAAGTGGCGGAGCTGGGCATCAACGGCCTGACCGCCGACTTCCTGCGCCAGCTGAAGCGTAAAGGCTTTGCCGATGCGCGTCTGGCGAAGCTGGCGGGGGTACGCGAAGCGGAAATCCGCAAGCTGCGCGACCAGTACGACCTGCATCCGGTATACAAGCGCGTGGATACCTGCGCGGCGGAATTCGCCACCGACACCGCCTACATGTACTCCACGTATGAAGACGAGTGTGAAGCGAATCCGTCCGTCGACCGTGACAAAATCATGGTTCTCGGCGGCGGCCCGAACCGTATCGGCCAGGGTATCGAGTTTGATTACTGCTGCGTCCATGCTTCGCTGGCGCTGCGCGAAGACGGTTACGAAACCATCATGGTTAACTGTAACCCGGAGACGGTTTCAACCGACTATGACACCTCCGACCGCCTGTACTTTGAGCCGGTCACTCTGGAAGACGTGCTGGAAATCGTGCGCATTGAGAAGCCGAAAGGCGTTATCGTCCAGTACGGCGGCCAGACGCCGCTGAAGCTGGCGCGTGCTCTTGAAGCGGCTGGCGTACCGGTTATCGGCACCAGTCCGGACGCCATTGACCGCGCGGAAGACCGTGAGCGTTTCCAGCATGCGGTTGACCGCCTGAAGCTGAAGCAGCCGGCGAATGCCACCGTTACCACTATCGAACAGGCGGTCGAAAAGGCGAAAGAGATTAGCTATCCGCTGGTGGTGCGTCCTTCTTACGTTCTTGGCGGTCGGGCGATGGAAATTGTCTACGACGAAGCGGATCTGCGTCGCTACTTCCAGACGGCGGTCAGCGTGTCCAACGACGCGCCGGTGCTGCTTGACCGCTTCCTCGACGATGCGGTGGAAGTGGACGTAGACGCCATCTGCGACGGCGAGATGGTGCTGATTGGCGGCATCATGGAGCATATCGAGCAGGCAGGCGTACACTCCGGCGACTCCGCCTGTTCGCTGCCAGCCTACACGCTGAGCCAGGAGATCCAGGACGTGATGCGCCAGCAGGTGCAGAAGCTGGCTTTCGAACTGCAGGTTCGCGGCCTGATGAACGTGCAGTTTGCGGTGAAAGATAACGAAGTCTATCTGATTGAAGTTAACCCGCGCGCGGCGCGTACCGTACCGTTCGTCTCCAAAGCGACCGGCGTTCCGCTGGCGAAAGTGGCGGCGCGAGTAATGACCGGTAAGTCTTTGGCTGAGCAGGGCGTAACGAAAGAGATCATCCCGCCTTACTACTCGGTGAAAGAGGTGGTGCTGCCGTTCAACAAATTCCCGGGCGTCGACCCGCTGTTAGGGCCGGAAATGCGCTCTACCGGGGAAGTGATGGGCGTGGGCCGCACCTTCGCGGAGGCGTTTGCCAAGGCGCAGCTGGGTAGCAACTCCACGATGAAGAAACAGGGGCGTGCGCTGCTCTCCGTGCGCGAAGGCGATAAAGAGCGCGTGGTGGATCTTGCCGCGAAGCTGCTGAAACAGGGCTTTGAGCTGGATGCCACCCACGGCACGGCGATTGTGCTGGGCGAGGCGGGCATCAACCCGCGTCTGGTAAACAAGGTGCATGAAGGTCGTCCGCATATTCAGGATCGCATCAAGAATGGCGAATACACCTACATCATTAACACCACCGCCGGACGTCGCGCTATTGAGGACTCCCGGGTGATCCGCCGCAGCGCGCTGCAGTATAAAGTGCACTACGACACCACGCTGAACGGCGGCTTCGCTACCGCGATGGCGCTGAATGCCGATGCCACCGAAAAGGTGATTTCGGTACAGGAAATGCACGCGCAAATTAAAAAATAACCGACGCTGATTATTCGGCTGTTAAAAACGGTTCCGTTAACGGAGCCGTTTTTTTATGCCTTCGTTTTCTGGCTGGATCATGACGCCGCAATAGCAGGAATATCAATGTAACAAGCAAGATTTGGATCACACTCATTGCCCGGCAAGTTGCATACTATCCCCTATATCCACATTTTTAATATGGTCTTGTTTGAATTTTTGCCGACAGGACATAGCAGGATTTTTAATTTGTGAAATGGTGTGATTATGTGTGAAGAACGTGTTGATAAACCGCTTTATTTGTTGATTGCCGACTGGGTTATGGCGGAAAAGCGTTGGGTAAGCGCGAAAGAGATCGCGAAGCAATTTAATATGGATCACTGCAAAGCGAGCAATACCGTCTCTTATATTCTTGCAGAGGTGGCGGAAATTCACTGTGAAACGAAGACCATCCCTAACCAGCTGGAAGGCCGCGGCTGCCAGTGCCAGCGTCTGGTGCGGGTCACCCATATCGCGCCGCAGCTGTACGCCCGACTGGGGCAGGGGGCGCAGCAAAAAATGGTCAACAGAACGCCGCAAATGACCGCCGTACCGCCGTCGGAGCTGAACCGCGAGCAGAAATGGCAGATGATGCTGTCAAAGAGCCTGCGGCGGTAAGAGGAAAGACCTTTGCCGGATGGCGGCGTAACCGCCTTATCCGGCCTACGGGGTGTGCATGAGATGGTGCGCTGGTAGGCCTGATAAGCGCAGCGTCATCAGGCATTAACATTGCCGGATGGCGGCGTAAATGCCTTATCCGGCCTACGGGGGGAGGCATAGGGATGGTGTGCGTAGGCCTGATAAGCGCAGCGCCATCAGGCGTTAACATTGCCGGATGGCGGCGTTAACGCCCTTTCCACACCGGGTCGCGTTTTTCCGCGAACGCCCGCGGTCCTTCGAGCGCATCTTCGGAATGCAATACCGCCGGGTAATGCTTCAGCGCGCCGCTACGAAGACAGCGATACCCTTCCTCAACCGACATTTCGCCGGTGGCGCGATAGATCTCTTTCAGCGCGGCGATCGCCAGCGGCGCGCTGCTGACCAGCTGTTGCGCCAGCTCACGGGCGCTGTCCATCAGCGCCTGTTGGCTGACTACCCGATTGACGATCCCCCAGCGGAGCGCTTCCCCGGCGCTCATCCGCCTGCCGGTCATCACCATTTCGTTAGCGATAACTGGCGGTAACCGCTTCGGCAGGCGCAGTACGCCGCCGCTGTCCGGGACGATGCCCAGCCTGGCCTCCGGCAGCGCAAAGCTGGCGTGATCGGCGCAGACGATAAAATCCGCCGCCAGCGCCAGCTCAAAGCCGCCGCCGAAAGCGTAGCCGTTGACCGCGGCGATCACCGGTTTGTCGAGATCGAAGCATTCAGTCAGACCCGCAAAACCGCCGGGACCGAAATCGGCGTCCGGCGCTTCGCCTTCCGCAGCGGCTTTTAAGTCCCAGCCTGCGGAAAAGAATTTCTCGCCCGCCCCGGTCACGATGGCGACGCGCAGTTCAGGATCGTCACGGAAATTAAGAAAAACTTCCCCCATCTGAAAACTGGTTCGGGCGTCAATGGCATTGGCTTTAGGGCGATCGAGAATAATTTCCAGAACAGCGCCGTTACGGGTTAAATGTAAGGATTCACTCATGGTTCATCTCCAGAAAAAGAGGGGCCGGCAGGCGCTATGCCCGCCGGTTGGGTTATTTCAGGTTCTTTTTGATTATTTTCCCGGAACAGTTACGGGGCAGGTCGCTTCTTATTTCCATAAAAGAGGGGACTTTAAATTTCGCCATATTTTGTTCACAGAAGCTGAAAAACTCTTCTTGCGTGAGCGTTTCGCCTTCATTGAGCACCACAAATGCTTTGATCGCTTCATCGCGTATCGAATCCTTAATGCCGATCACCACGATGTCCTGAATTTTCGGATGCGCAGAAATAATATTTTCCAGCTCAACGCAGGAGACGTTTTCTCCGCCGCGCTTAATCATGTTGCAGCGGCGGTCGACAAAATAGAAAAAACCTTCTTCGTCGCGATAGCCGGAATCGCCGGTATGCAGCCAGCCGGTGGGTTCGAGCGCTTTCGCGGTCGCGTCGGGCCTGGCGTAATACTCTTTGAAGATCGTTTTACCCGGCACGCCTTTAATGCAGATTTCGCCAATTTCCCCGGCGGGCAGCACGCGGTTATGCTCGTCGCGGATCTCCGCTTCGTAGCAGAAGCCCGGCCGCCCAATTGAGGGCCAGCGGCGCTTATCGCCCGGACGGTCGCCAATAATGCCGACGATGGTTTCGGTCATGCCATAAGAGGTCAGCAGACGGACGCCGAAGCGCGCGATAAAGGCGTCTTTTTCCTGTTCAGACAGATTCAGGTAGAACATCACTTCCCGCAGGGCGTGCTGCCGATCCTGCGGCGTGGCGGGCTGGGCCATCAGCGTTCTGATCATCATCGGAATGCATTCGGTAACGGTGGCGCGGTATTTGCGCACCTGCTGCCAGAAGGCGCGGGCGCTGTATTTTTCAATCAGCACAAAGGTCGCGCCTGCCGAGAATGCCGCCATAGCGGCGGTACACTGACAGTCGATGTGAAACGCGGGCATTACCGTCAGATAGACGTCATCCTCGCGCAGGGCGCACTGCCATGCCGAGTAGTAGCCGGCAAAGCGCAGGTTATAGTGGGTGATCACGACTCCTTTGGGCCGAGAGGTGGTGCCGGAGGTAAATAAGATCTCTGCGGTGTCGTCAACAGAGAGCGGCGGGACATCGCGCAGCGTGGCCGGTTGCCGGTCTTTTCGCTGCGTAAAGTTCATCACGTTGGTTTCTTCCCCGGCATCCGCGTCAGTTATCCAGATGTCGGTCAGCATGGTGTCGCTCTGACGCAGGATCTGGCGATACATTGGCAGGAACGCGGCGCTGGTGACTAACAGCCTGGCCTGACTGCTTTGCAGGATCCACTCGCTTTCATCACGCAGCAGCCGGGCGTTGACTGGCACCATAATGGCGCCAATCTTTGCCAGCCCAAACCAGCAGAAGAAAAACGCCGGGCAATTATCCAGATGCAGCGCGACCTTATCGCCTTTGCGAATACCCGATGCGTAAAACAGATTCGCCGTGCGATTGATCTCCTGATTAAGCGAGGCGTAGCTGAACTGCTGCGCCTTCCCTGCGCAGGATTCGTAAATCAGCGCCGTTTTACCGCCATATTTTTCCGCCAGATCGTCCCACATCTGACGTAAATGTTGTCCGCCAACGATATCCATTGCATCTCTTTCCCTTTCTCTGACGCTAACCGCAGATGACGGTTAGCGCGTGCGGGTTAGTCTTCAACCTTGGCCAGGCCTTTACTGACCAGTTTCTTAATGTCTGCTTCGCTGTAACCGATATTTTGCAGAATGGCAGCGGTATCCATACCGTGCGATGGCATACCGCGCCAGATTTTCCCCGGGTTATTTTTGAATTTCGGCATGATGTTTGGCCCTTTGCAGGTGCGGCCATCCAGCGTTTGCCACTGCGTAATAGATTCACGGGCGACATACTGCGGGTTGTCTTCCAGTTCCGGTATGGTCAGCACTTTGGCGCAGGCGATATTCAGCTCGGCGAAGCGCGCCTGAACCCCGGCAATGGTGCGTGAGGCCAGCCACGCATCCAGTTTTTCTTCCACCAGCGGCCCGTAAGGGCATTCAATACGGTGAATCAACTGAGTGCCCTGCGGAACTTCCGGCGTGCCCAGCAGGTGCTCCAGACCAATATCCTTAAAGCATTCGCTGATTTGCGTAATGCCCACCAATTCCATCACGATGTAGCCGTCGGCGCATTTATACAGCCCGCAACCGGCGTAGTAGGGGTCTTTGCCTTTGCTCATGCGCGGGCAGATCTCGCCGCCGTTGAAATAGTCCATCATGAAGTACTGGCCCATGCGCAGCATCACTTCGTACATGGCAACGTCAATGCTTTCGCCTTTGCCGGTTTCACGCGCTTTATGCAGCGCCGCCAGCGCCGCGGTGGTGGCGGTCATTCCTGAGAAGTAGTCGGCGGTATACGGGAAGGCTGGCATCGGCTGGTCAATATCGCCGTTCTGGATTAAATAGCCGCTGAAGGCCTGGGCAATGGTGTTGTAAGCCGGAAGGTGGGTGTACTCCTCGCTGCCGTACTGACCAAAGCCGGACAGATGGGCAATAACCAGCTTCGGGTTATGTTGCCACAGTACCTCATCGCTAATGCCGCGGCGGGCGAACGCCGGGCCTTTGCTGGCCTCAATAAAGATATCGGTGGTTTCCATTAATTTGAGAAACGCTTCCCGGCCCTCATCTTTGAAAATATTCAGCGACAGCGCGTGAAGATTGCGACGCGAAAGCTGCGGGTAGTTGGGCTGAACGCGGATGGTATCGGCCCAGGCGACGTTTTCGATCCAGATAACCTCCGCGCCCCATTCTGCAAACATTTGTCCGGCAAACGGTCCGGCGATTTCGATGCCGGAAAAGACCACCCGCACGCCGGCAAGGGGGCCAAAGGTGGGCATAGACAGACGATTCATAAATAAGCTCCTGGCGTTTTTTTACGCCCGGTAAGCGCAGCGCCACCGGGCATGTTGCCGGATGGCGGCGCGAGCGCCTTATCCGGTCTGGAAGCTGCCCTGATTAACGGTACTGCTTGAGCACAGCGCGGCCGAGGGTCAGGATCTGCATTTCGTCAGAGCCGCCGGATACGCGGTCCACGCGCAGATCGCGCCAGAAGCGGGTGATGCGGTGGTTACCGGCAATCCCCACGCCGCCGAGCACCTGCATTGCAGTGTCGACCACCTCAAAGGCCGCGTTGGCGCAGAAGTATTTACACATTGCCGCATCGCCGGAGGTGATCGTGCCGTTATCCGCTTTCCATGCGGCTTCCAGCAGCATGTTTTTCATGGAGTTGAGTTTGATCGCCATATGGGCAAATTTTTCTTGGATAAGCTGGAAGCGGCCAATGGTCTCGCCAAACTGCACGCGCTGGTTGGCGTAGCGCGCCGCATCTTCGAAGGCGCACATCGCGGTGCCATAGTTGGTGAGCGCCACCAGGAAACGTTCATGATCGAACTCTTCTTTTACCCGGTTAAAGCCATTACCTTCGCGACCGAACATGTCCTTTTCGTCCAGTTCGACGTCGTCGAAATTAATTTCGCAGCAGCTGTCCATGCGCAGGCCAAGTTTCTCCAGCTTGTTAACCTTAATGCCGGGTTTGCTCATATCGACAAACCATTCGGTATAGACAGGCTTGTCCGGAGAAGCGCCGTCTCTGGCCATTACCACGATATAGGGGGTGTAAGCGCTGCTGGTGATAAAGCACTTGCTGCCGTTAAGATAAACCTTACCATTTTTGCGCGTATAGGTGGTTTTCAGGCTGCCGACGTCCGATCCCGCTCCCGGTTCGGTGATGGCGGAGTTCCACATCTGCTTACCCGTTCCCCGGAAGGCCATGATTTTATCAATCTGCTCCGGTGTGCCTTCGCGCAGGAAGGTGTTAAAGCCCCCCGGCAGTTGATACAGCACGTAGGTCGGCGCGCCCAGGCGGCCCAGCTCCATCCAGACGGCGGCAACGGTGACGAATCCGGCGTCCAGCCCGCCATGCTCTTCCGGGATCAGCAGGCTATCGATACCCATCTCCGCCAGCGCTTTTACGAAACGCTCCGGGTAGACGCTGTCGCGATCGCATTCGGCAAAATAGGCTTCCCAGTTCTCACTGGCCATCAGTTCGCGAATACCGGCGACAAACAGCTCCTGCTCGTCATTAAAATTAAAATCCATCTTCCAGCCTCTTTTGTCAGGGGTTAATTCAGGTTATTGGTCTTTCCAGTGCACTCTGGCGTCTTTGATAAAGGAGAGCGTCACCATGATGTTGACGAAAAACAGCGGGCAGCCGCCGGCGATGATCGCGGTCTGAATCGGCTTCAGCCCGCCAAGGGCCAGCAGCACAATGCCGATTACCCCGACCAGCACCGACCAGCCGATCCGCACCAGCAGCGGCGGTTCGTCGCCCTCGCGCACTTCCCGGCAGGTCGACATCGCCAGGGTATACGAGCAGGCGTTAATCAGCGTGACGGTGGCGATAAAACAGAGGATGAAGAATCCCCACATGGTGGCGGTGCTGAGCGGCAGCGCGGCCCAGGTTTCGATAATCGCGCGCGCCACGCCGTGCTGCTCTATCAGCTGCGGGATGTTGATGATGTTTTTATCCATCAACAGCAGGGTATTGCTGCCAAGCACGGTCCACAGGATCCAGGTGGAGGCGGTCAGGCCCAGCACCATGCCAAAACACAGTTCACGCACGGTGCGGCCACGGGAAATGCGCGCCAGGAAGATGCTCATCTGGATGGCGTAAATCACCCACCACGCCCAGTAGAAAACGGTCCAGCCCTGCGGGAAACCGCCTTTAGCGATAGGATCGGTATAAAACAGCATCCGCGGCAGGTACATCAGCAGCATCCCCACGGAGTCGGTGAAGTAGTTCATAATGAAGCTGGCGCCGCTGACGATAAACACCCAGCCGAGCATCAGGAAGCTCAGATAGCTGCGCACATCGCTGGCGATGCGCACCCCTTTTTGCAGGCCGCAGGCCACGCAGATGGCGTTGAGAACGATCCAGCAGGTAATGATGATGGCGTCCAGTTGCAGGGTGTGCGGGATACCAAACAGATACTGCATACATTCGGTTACCAGCGGCGTCGCCAGTCCGAGGCTGGTGCCCATAGCGAAAATCAGCGCAACCAGATAGAAGTTATCAATAATGGTGCCGGGCAGCCCTTTAGCGTGTTTTTCGCCGATCAACGGCGCCAGGGTGGAGCTGGGGCGAATGACGTCCATCTTGCGCACAAAAAAGAAGTAGGCGAAGGCCACTGACAGGAAGCTATAGGTCGCCCACGGCAACGGTCCCCAGTGGAACAGGCTGTAGGCCAGACCCAGCTCTTTCGCGCTGGTTGAGTTCGCCTGAAGGGCAAACGGCGGCGTTGAGATGTAGTAGTAAATCTCAATCGATCCCCAGAACAGCACGGCGGCGGAGGTACAGGAGGCGAACATCATAAATATCCAGCTGGCGGTGCTGAACTCTGGTTTCTCATCGCCGAGTCTCTTTTTGGCGTAAGGACCAAATACCAGCCAGAACCAGCCAATGAGCATTACCACCATATACCATTCGAACGCCCATCCCCAGATATTCGTCACGTAACTGAATACGGCATTAATAACGACGTTAGCAGCATCAAGATCGCGAACCGTTAGCCAGCAAAGAATGCCAACAATTATTAAAGGCGGGAAGAAAACTTTCGGCTCTATTCCTGACTTTTTCTTTTGATTGCTCATGAGTTAATTCCAGATTGAAAATAAAATGTATTTGGCGTTGCCGCTGTTTTATTTCTGTTCACTATTATCTGATGTTTTTTACGTCTTCAAATGGCGTCGGTGAGTAACTCATAATGGGTATTCGCTTGCGGGTATTCTGTTACCTTTATCACACTTTAATGCGTCAGGAAGAACAGGCGGATTTTGGCTTTTATTGTTTTAAAATCAATTGTTTTGTGGTTTATTTGCTGGCTTTTTCAGCATCTGACGTTCAATATTGGTGATCCGTAAAACAATATTGAAAATATGTCTTGAGTAGTGCTTGTTTCCAGTATTGGTGAAGCGGATAACAATATTGAAAGTTCCTCATATCAGGGTGTGACATTTTCGCCATTGGTGATTATGGTTTTATTTCGCAACGGGAGTGCGTGCTATCGGTATTTAACTCCGCTGATATTCAAGTTTTCTGGAGATGCAATGAAGATAATTACTTGCTACAAAAGCGTACCTGATGAACAGGATATTGCGATTAATCGCGCTGACGGTTCATTAGATTTCAGCAAGGCGGATGGCAAAATTAGCCAGTACGATCTGAATGCTATTGAAGCGGCCTGCCAGCTGAAACAGCAGTCTGACGACGTGCAGATTATCGCCCTGAGCGTCGGCGGTAAGGCGCTGACCAGTGTGAAAGGGCGTAAAGACGTACTCTCGCGCGGTCCGGATGAACTGGTGGTGGTGATTGACGAGCAGTTTGAACAGGCCCTGCCGCAGCACACCACCGCCGCACTGGCCGCCGCTGCGCAAAAGCTGGGCTTCGACCTGCTGATTTGCGGCGATGGTTCCGCCGACCTTTACGCGCAGCAGGTCAGCCTGCTGCTGGGCGAGACGCTGAATATTCCGGCCATCAACGGCGTAAGCCGGATCCTTTCGCTGACGGAAAATACGCTGAGCGTAGAGCGTGAGCTGGAGGACGAAACTGAGACCCTCCACATTCCGCTTCCGGCAGTCGTGGCCGTTTCCACCGACATTAACTCACCGCAAATCCCCTCCATGAAGGCCATTCTGGGCGCGGCGAAAAAGCCGGTTCAGGTCTGGTCCGCTGCAGATATCGGCTTCAGCGCCCTGGACGCCTGGTCGGCGCAAACGGTGGCGGCGCCGGAGCAGCGCGCGCGGCAACGCAACGTGATTGAGGGCGATGGCGAAGAACAGATCGCCGCTTTTGTCGAGAGTCTGCGCAAAATCATTAACTAAAAGGGGATGTTATGAGCAAGTTTTCCAGCGTCTGGGTATTTAGCGATACCGCATCTCGCCTGCCGGAGCTGATGAGCGGCGCGCGGGCTTTAGGGGAACAGGTTAACGCGTTTGTCGAGAACGCCGCTGAAGAGACAATGGTGATACAGTCCGGGGCGGACCGCGCCTGGCTGTTGCGCGGTAAGCCGGAGAACCGCATGGTGGAGGATTATGCCAACGTGATGGCGCGGACTATCCGCCAGCAGGCCAGCGAAGGTCTGGTGCTGCTGCCCAATACCCGTCGCGGCAAACTGCTGGCGGCAAAGCTGGGATATCGTCTCGCGGCGGCGGTTTCTAACGATGCCAGCGAGATCGGCGGACAGGACGGTCAGGCGGTGGTCAGACATATGGTATACGGCGGCCTGGCGACAGGCGAAGAAGTCATTGCGTCGCCTTTCGCAGTCATCACCGTTAACAGCGGTACGTTTGAAGCGCAGCAGCCGGATACGTCACGCAGCGGCGAGACGCAGGTGGTGGAATGGCAGGCGCCGGACATTACCGTAACGCGAACCGCCACGCAGCCGCGCCAGAGTAGCAGCGTCAATCTCGACAAAGCGCGGCTGGTGGTCAGCGTGGGGCGCGGAATTGGCAGCAAAGAGAACATCGCGCTGGCCGAAGCGCTGTGTCAGGCCATTGGCGCAGAGCTGGCCTGCTCCCGGCCGGTAGCGGAAAACGAAAAATGGATGGCGCATGAGCGCTATGTCGGGATCTCTAATCTGATGCTGAAACCTGAGCTGTATCTGGCGGTGGGGATCTCCGGACAGATCCAGCATATGGTCGGAGCGAACGGCGCGCAGACGATTTGCGCCATCAACAAAGACAAAAATGCGCCGATCTTCCAGTACGCGGACTATGGCATCGTCGGCGATGCGCTGAAGATCCTTCCCGCGCTGACCGCCGCGTTAAGCCGCTAACCCATCAGGCAGGGAGGTCGTATGTCGGAAGATATCTTTGATGCCATCGTTGTGGGGGCTGGACTGGCCGGGTCCGTCGCGGCGCTGGTGCTTGCCCGGGAAGGGGCGCAGGTGCTGGTGATCGAACGTGGAAATTCGCCGGGCGCGAAGAACGTCACCGGCGGGCGCATTTATGCGCACAGTCTGGAGCGTATCATTCCGGGCTTTGCTGAACAGGCGCCCGTTGAGCGGCGGATCGTCCGCGAAAAACTGGCCTTTATGACCGATTGCGGCGCAATGACGGTGGACTATCTCAATGCGGAAGAGGCCGCGTCTGCCGGGGGGTCTTATTCGGTGCTGCGCAGTCGGTTTGACGCCTGGCTAATGGAGCAGGCGGAGGCCGCTGGCGCGCAGCTGATCGCCGGGATCCGCGTGGATAACGTGGTGCAGCGCGAGGGCCGGGTGGTTGGCGTTGAAGCTGACGGGGAGATCATTGAGAGCAAAGTGGTGATCCTCGCCGACGGAGTCAATTCACTGCTGGCAGAAAAGCTGGGAATGGCGAAACGCGTGGAAGCCGCACAGGTGGCGGTAGGGGTGAAAGAGCTGATCGAACTGCCGAAATCGGTTATTGAGGATCGTTTCCAGTTGCAGGGCAACGAAGGCGCTGCCTGTCTGTTCGCCGGTTCACCAACGGATGGTCTGATGGGCGGCGGCTTCCTCTATACCAATGAAAATACCCTGTCTCTGGGGCTGGTGTGCGGCCTTCACCAGCTAAAAGAGGCGAAAAAATCGGTCCCACAAATGCTGGAGGATTTTAAACACCATCCGGCCGTCGCGCCGCTGATTGCTGGCGGCAGGCTGGTGGAGTATGCCGCGCATCTTGTGCCGGAAGCCGGGCTTGCTATGCAGCCTGAGCTGGTGGGCGATGGGGTACTGATTGCCGGTGACGCCGCCGGGATGTGTATGAACCTGGGCTTCACCATTCGCGGGATGGATTTAGCCGTTGCGGCGGGCGAGGCGGCGGCGAAAACCGTGCTGTCGGCCATGCAACGCAACGACTTCAGCCGCCAGGGGCTGGCGGAGTATCGCCAGCGCCTTGAGGATGGTCCGCTGCGGGATATGCGCATGTATCAGCGTCTGCCGGCCTTTCTTGATAATCCCCGAATGTTTACCCGCTATCCGGAGATGGCGGTGGGCATTGCCCGCGATCTGTTCTCCGTCGACGGTAGCGCGCCGGTGCCGATGCGTAAGAAGATCCTGCGCCATGCGAAGCAGGTGGGTTTCATCAATCTGATCAGGGATGGCCTGAAAGGAGCGAGCGTATTATGACTTCTCCCGTTAACGTGGACGTTAAGCTGGGCGTCAATAAATTCAATGTCGATGAGGAATATCCACACATTGTGGTGAAAGAGGAACCGGATCGGCTGACGCTGGATCTGCTGGTGAAGGCGTGCCCGGCCGGGCTGTATAAGAAACAGGACGACGGCAGCGTGCGCTTTGATTACGCCGGTTGTCTGGAGTGCGGCACCTGCCGCATTCTCGGGCTTGATAGCGCGCTGGAAGAGTGGCAGTACCCGCGCGGCACCTTCGGCGTGGAGTTTCGCTACGGCTGAACCCGTTGCCGGATGGCGACGCTTCGCGTCTTATCCGGCCTACAACATTGGCATCCGTAAGGCCCCGTAGATACTGTTATCGCCTGCAAGCTTTTTTATTTTCCGCCTTACCGGATTGCAGGCATACCAGTCACAGCGCCGTCAGGCGCTGTTTTTTCATCCCTTCCACCATATTTTACGCTGCTACCGGATTATGCCGGGACGCATCGAACGGCACGCCTGACTTCAGAACACCGTACGCCACCTGCGCCAGCTTGCGCATCATCGCACCGATTATCACTTTCCCTTTTTTACCGTTCCCTGCCAGACGGTCACGGAACGCTCTTCCCCATTCCGTTTTACTTACCGCCACCATCGCAGGCATATACAGCGCCCTGCGAAGCGACGCATGTCCGGCTTTACTCATCCGGCTGGCCCTGTTCACACTGCTGCCTGATTCATACCGCCGCGGCGTCAGACCCGCAAAAGCGGCGAACTGCCTGGCATGGGTGAAGCGCTCCTTCAGACCGGTATAAGCCAGTAATACCGCGGACGTTTTCTCCCCGATGCCCGGGATACTTTCCAGCAGCTTCCTGCGGTGCTTCATATCCGGGTCATCATCCGTCAGGTCCTTTATCTGCTTTTCGATGCGCTTAAGTTCGGCATGAAGCCACAGCAGATGGGCGTCTATACTCGGACGCTGCACCTCACGCGCTGTCTCCAGGCGGTTCAGCTCCTGCGTGTGCATGTCCGTCAGCGACTGATGGCGCAGCACCAGAGCCCGCAGGGCCCGTTCAACCGGATGCGGGGCTTCCCACGCCGGAGGGCGCTTCTGACGACAGAACTCTGCCAGCATACGGGCATCCACTGCATCGGTTTTGCTGCGCAGACCTTCACTCTGTGCAAAGGCTTTACCCAGGGCGGGGTTGATGACGGAGACGGTGTAACCGGCATCACTGAGATGAGCGGCAACGTCTTCCATATACGTACTGGTGGCTTCCATGCAGATATGTGCCGGTGCCACGCGATGACCGCTGAGCCAGCGGAGAAGTTCGTCGTGGCCCTTCGGGGTGTTGGCAAATTTTTTGCTGCGGTGACGGCCATCAGGCCGCAACACATCGACATCCAGCTTAGCTTTAGAGACATCGATACCGATAAAATGAAGTTCCTGTTCCATAGTGAGACCAGCCTTGTGAATGCGGATTACCGGGAAAACCGGTCCATGATACTGTCCGGTTTGTCACTTGTGGAGAACGGCGGTCCGCTGCATAAATCTACGTCACAGGTTATTAGCCTGAGGCCTGATACGGCATGCGGACCGCATGGCAGAGAGAACTGGCCGGTTCTCCCTGCACTGAAGGGATAATACAAGGCCTGATAAGCGAAGCGCCATCAGGCAAGGCGTTTACCCAGGACAGACTCATGCAACAGCCAAGGAATTTTGAGGACATAAAATTTTCATCCATTCACCGCAGAATCATGCTGTGGGGGAGCGGTGGGCCATTCCTGGACGGCTATGTGCTGGTGATTATCGGCGTTGCCCTTGAGCAACTCACACCGGCGCTGAAACTGGACGCCGGGTGGCTGGGGTTGCTGGGCGCAGGCACGCTGGCCGGGTTGTTTGTCGGCACCTCGCTGTTCGGCTATATCTCCGACAAAGTCGGTCGGCGAAAAATGTTCCTCATTGATATTATCGCCATTGGCGTAATTTCACTGGCGACGATGTTCGTCTCTTCGCCGGTTGAGCTGCTTATTATGCGGATATTGATCGGCGTCGTTATTGGCGCCGATTATCCCATCGCCACATCAATGATCACGGAGTTTTCCAGCACCCGGCAGCGCGCCTTTGCCATCAGTTTTATCGCCGCCATGTGGTATGTCGGCGCCACCTGCGCCGATCTGGTTGGCTACTGGCTGTATGATGTGGACGGGGGCTGGCGCTGGATGTTCGGCAGCGCAGCGATACCCTGTCTTTTCATCCTCATTGGCCGCTTCGATCTGCCTGAATCTCCTCGCTGGCTGCTGCGTAAAGGCCGGGTGAAGGAGTGTGAGGAGATGATGATGAAACTGTTTGGCGAACCGGTGGCGTTTGATGAAGAACCGCCGCAGGAGACTCATTTTTTGCAGCTGTTTAATCGCCGTCACTTGCCGTTTGTTCTGTTTGTCGCCGCCATCTGGACCTGTCAGGTGATTCCCATGTTCGCCATTTATACCTTCGGGCCGCAAATTGTCGGGCTGCTGGGGCTGGGGGCCGGGAAAAGCGCCGCGCTGGGCAACGTGGTAATTAGCCTGTTCTTTATGCTGGGTTGTATCCCGCCGATGTTCTGGCTGAACAGCGCGGGGCGGCGACCATTGCTGATTGGCAGCTTTGTGATGATGACGCTGGCGCTGGCCGTGCTGGGACTCATTCCTGAGATGGGAAGCTGGCTGGTGGTCGCGGCATTTGCGGTATACGCTTTTTTCTCCGGCGGGCCGGGAAATCTTCAGTGGCTCTACCCGAACGAGCTGTTTCCGACCGATATTCGCGCCTCTGCGGTGGGCGTTATTATGTCTCTGAGCCGGATCGGCACCATTCTATCAACCTGGGCGCTGCCGATTTTTATCACCCGGTATGGCATCAGTCATGTCATGTTGATGGGGGCCGGGATTTCGCTTGCCGGGCTGCTGATTTCCATTGCTTTTGCGCCTGAAACGCGTGGTCTGACGCTGGCTGAAACCAGCAGCATGACCTTTCGCAGATGGCCGCTGTATTAACGCTATCCCCTTCAGAGTGTTCTGCATTTGCTTTCAGCCGCGGTCAGTGAGGCTACAGTTAAAGGGTAAATGACAGAAAATGACTGAAAAGCAGGGAGAAAACCATGCAAAAGAAACTTTTTATCGCCTCCATTTTTGCCGCAGCAACTGTATTCACCGTCGCGGGCTGCTCTTCTGACCAGGCGGTACGCACCACGGATGGCAAAACGATTGTCACTGACGGTAAACCACAGGTGGACGACGATACCGGGATGGTATCCTATAAAAACGCTGAAACCGGTCAGACGGAACAAATTAACCGTGACCAGCTGAAAAACATGAGCGAGCTGGATAACTAAAAGTAAAACGCAGTGGCTTTTGCCACTGCGCTCAGTTTACGACTGCCGGAGATTACCAGCGGTGGTTAAGAAGGATATGACCGCCGTAGGCGTCATAGCTGTTTTTACCCCACTCTCCGCTTATCCGCACAGAGAAGGTCGTGGTTTCATTCAGATTACCCGTCACGCCCAGCTCTAACTGACCGCGATCTTCTGGCGTATCATTGCTGATGCTTTCGCTATTAAAGGCCAGTTCGTTTTGTCCGGCGCCTTTCAACCAGTTGACCGCAACGTAGGGTTGCCACGCCTGAACGTCTTGCCGATCGAAATAGCTGCTCTTCACGCCGAGACGACCAAATACGCTGTCGTTATCCAGTTGAGTGACCCTTACCCCGTCTGGATCGGTATGATTATCCTGATCGAGATAGCTATAGATAACCTGCACCTGCGGCTCAATTTTCCAGGTACGCTGGCGCTCTGAATCAATCACCCAGGCATGACCTGCTTCAAGAGAGGCGGCGAAACCTTCGCTGTTATAATCTTCGTCGTTGCGATTACTGCTGACGTTATTGTTATACCAGCTGTACGCCGCCCAGGTATCGATATAGCTGCCGAGGCGGAGTTTTTCATCTTCCTGCCAGGTTGCATAAATTCCCACGTTAAACCCGTCGACCTTCCCCTGGGCGTTACGGGCATTGTTTTTGCTGTCTGAATGGGTTTTGGCCTGGCCTGCGCCAGCCATTGCGCCCGCATGCAAAATGCCCTTATCCAGCGGCTTGCTCACAAAGTCAGTACCGATCTGGAGAACGGTGCTGGTGGTGTCATAGGAGAGCTTATCGCCCGCCACATCGTTTTCGTGATAGCGACCTTTCACGTATAGCCAGGTGTTGAGGTCATCTTCACCGCGCAACGTCAGCTGATCGCGATCGTCGCGTTTGTGCAGGAACATCCCTTGTGCGGCCTGATAGTTGCCAAGATAGGCGCCCACTTCCGGGGCCATGATTTCCGGAGAGCTATTGCCGCCGTCGCCGCCGTTACCGTCATCGTCGCCGTTACCACCATTCCCACCATTACCGCCATCGCCGCCGTTACCGCTATCACCGCCATTGCCGTCGTCACCGCTGTTACCACCGTCGTTGCTATCACTGTCGTCGTCAGAAGAAGCTGCTTTTGACTCCAGATACCAGTTGCCGTTTTCATGCTGGAAGAGGTTATATTCCCAGGCCCCGGCAACAACGGGTTTGGCAAGGGTGAATTCGGCGTTGGAGTTTCCTCCTACGTTAATCACTTCCATGCCATTGACCGTCAGGGCGCCCATACCGCCTACGTTGTTGACAACGAGATCGGAGACGCCATAGCTGCTGCCCTTAATGCTCAGACGATCCGTTGGGGCGTTATCATCGCCGGGTTTACTGTTCATCACGATGCGGCTTCCCGCCGCGCCGGTGTAATCCCCGTTGATGATAAAATTATTGCCAACCGCGTTGTTCTGTCCGCCAATCAATAAGGTTCCGCTGTTGCTGACGTTGCCATTGATTGTATCCACGGTAGAGGAGGTGGAAAGTGAATTACCTGCCACGGCATTCCATGCGGCCAGCGTTCCCCCGCTGAGGATCGCGATATTGTCATAAACAGTACCTGCGCTGGCAAAGGCGGCGCCATCTTCTATGGTCAACGTTGCATTGCTGCCTTCCGCTCCCAGCGTTGCGCCTTCTGCTACCAGCGTGACGCCCGCATGCAGCTGCGTATTACCGGTATAGGTGTTATTTCCGCTGAGGGTCAGCACGTTAGCGTCCGTTTTTTCAACATTACCGCTTCCGGTAATGTCACCGGAATAGGTTGAATTTTCCCCCTGGTTGAAAATAAAGGTGCCTTCGTTGATTACCTTACCGGTTAACGACGCCTTTTTTTGACCGTCGCCAAGCTGCAGCGTCGCATTCTGCTGGATATGCGTGCTGCCGCTATTTGCCACATTTCCGCCCAGCGTGAGTTTGCCGGAGTTGACCAGCAGCGTCTCGCCGGTACCGATCAGGTCGACATCGCCCGTAAGGGACCAGTCTTTTCCTTTCATGGTCAGGGAAGCAAAACCGTCATCCTCTTCAAGACCGATAAAACTACTGTCTTCGGATCCGGAACCTATTAAGGTGATCGTATTCTCTTTTGAAACGGCGGACACGACGTTGCCAACAAGTTCAGAACCGGTGTCGAGGGTGAGGGTGTTAATACTGGCGCTATTAAAGAAGATTGCAGCCTCTTTGCCAGAAATAATGCCTGAACTTATAATGTCCATTTTGGTTGTGTTGCTGGCATAAATCCCGTACCGCGTTCCACTTATGGTACTGGTGTTGGTAATTTTTGCATCGCCCGATTCAGAGTGAATACCATCGCCATTGGTTCCTTTAATCACGCCAGTATTGTCGAGTCCGAGGCCAGATTTTGTATAAATCCCCGTAGTTCCCGTTATGTTTCCCGTTTCACTATTAGTAATATTCAGCCCGGATAAACCCGGTCCAATATAAATACCATTAGTAGCTCCGGTAATTTTGCCATTATTAACAATATCTCCGCGCAAAGAGCGTATATTAATAGCATTCGCCGTTGTGGATGATATTACCGCTTGCTCGTCGTTGGTGATGGTGACTCTTTGCGCACCGGTGTTAACGTACAGCGCATCGCCAGTTCCCGATATATTTCCCTTGTTGGTCATTGAGGAAATCATTGTGCTGTTCATCGTCACCGCTGCCTCATCAGAGGAGGATGAAATCGTCACATCTTTATTAATGGTAAAACTACTGTCTTCTGCAAAAGTTTGGGGCGTGGAGGTAGATTCGCTTATTATTGTTTCAGCATGAGAAATTATTGGGGTGAATAGTATTACCGCCGGGAATATTTGCTTTAATATTCTGGTGGCGTGATTTAATGAAAAGCATTTGTTAACCATGGTTACATCCATTTAGATTAGGTCTTTGGCAAAAGAGATATATTAGCGATGCAGGTGTTTTAATAAAAGATAGTTTTGAGTTTCGCCGGGTGTTTATTATCCAATAAAGCGTTATTCACTCAGATTTCAGTAAGTTGAATGGTGTTAGTTTTACTAAATCCACAATCAGGTAAAATTAATATGTAAGTATTATTTATTGATTTCTTAAAATGATTCATGAGCCAGCGTTGTTTCTTTAAACGCATGAAATAAATATCAACGCAGATCGGCAATTTGAGTGGATAACGGCTTTTTTGTGAATGAATGTTTGAATGCTTTTAGTCGGCTCGTTAAATGTCTACACTCTCAGTAACGAAATGTAAACAGGAACAATAACTGACACATCATGATACTCATCATTTATGCGCACCCCTATCCGCAGCATTCGCATGCGAACAAGCGGATGCTTGAACAGGTAAGGACGCTGGAAGAGGTAGAGATTCGCTCGCTTTACCAACTCTATCCCGATTTCAATATTGATATCGCCGCAGAACAACAAGCGCTTTCCCGCGCCGATCTGATTATCTGGCAACATCCCATGCAGTGGTACAGCGTTCCCCCGTTGCTCAAGTTATGGTTCGATAAAGTGCTTTCTCACGGCTGGGCTTATGGACACGGCGGCACGGCGCTGCGCGGTAAACAGGTGATGTGGGCGGTTACCACCGGCGGCGGAGAAGGCCATTTTGACATTGGCTCCTATCCGGGTTTCGATGTGCTTTCTCAGCCGCTGCAGGCAACGGCGCTTTACTGCGGGCTGAACTGGCTCCCGCCGTTTGCCATGCACTGCACCTTTAGCTGCGATGATGAAACCCTGCAGGCGCAGGCGCGGCAATATCGACAACGTTTACTGTCATGGCTGGAGACGCATCATGGATAGCCATACCCTGATACAGGCGCTGATCTATCTCGGTTCCGCAGCGCTGATTGTCCCTGTTGCCGTGCGGCTCGGTTTAGGATCGGTGCTCGGCTATCTTATTGCCGGATGTATTATCGGCCCGTGGGGATTACGGCTGGTGACCGATGCCGAATCCATCCTCCATTTCGCAGAGATTGGCGTGGTGCTGATGCTGTTTGTCATTGGCCTGGAGCTGGATCCGCAGCGGCTGTGGAAACTGCGCGCCTCGGTGTTTGGCGGCGGAGCGTTGCAGATGGCGGTGTGCGGAGGGCTGATCGGCCTGTTCTGCGCGTTGCTTGGTCTGCGCTGGCCGGTGGCGGCGCTGACGGGGATGACGCTGGCGCTCTCCTCTACGGCAATCGCTATGCAGGCGATGAACGAACGCAACCTCACCGTCTCGCAGATGGGACGCAGCGCGTTTGCGGTGCTGCTGTTCCAGGATATCGCGGCCATCCCGCTGGTGGCGATGATTCCTTTACTGGCGACGAGCGGCGCCGCCACCACGCTCGGGGCGTTTGCGCTGTCGGCATTGAAGGTCGCCGGCGCGCTGGTGCTGGTGATCCTGCTCGGGCGCTATGTCACCCGTCCGGCGCTACGCTTTGTCGCCCGCTCCGGCCTGCGCGAAGTGTTCAGCGCCGTGGCGCTGTTTTTAGTCTTCGGCTTTGGCCTGTTACTGGAAGAGGTCGGTTTGTCGATGGCGATGGGGGCGTTTCTGGCGGGCGTGCTGCTGGCAAGCTCCGAGTATCGCCACGCGCTGGAAAGCGATATCGAGCCGTTTAAGGGGCTGCTGCTGGGGCTGTTTTTCATCGGCGTCGGCATGTCGATTGACTTCGGAACTCTGATCGAGAATCCGCTGCGTATCGCTATCCTGCTGGCAGGCTTCCTGGTGATTAAAATCGGCATACTGTGGCTGATAGCGCGTCCTTTATCGGTGCCGAATAAACAGCGTCGCTGGTTTGCGGTGCTGTTAGGTCAGGGCAGTGAGTTTGCGTTTGTGGTTTTCGGCGCCGCACGGATGGCTGAGGTGCTGGACCCTGAATGGGCGAAGGCGCTGACGCTGGCGGTTGCCCTGTCAATGGCGGCAACGCCTGTCTTGCTCGTTATCCTCAGCCGTCTGGAGGCAAGCGCCGCAGGAGATGAGCGCGAAGCGGATGAAATTGATGAGGAACAGCCGCGGGTGATTATTGCCGGCTTCGGGCGTTTCGGGCAGATCGCCGGTCGCTTATTGCTGTCCAGCGGCGTAAAAATGGTGGTTCTCGACCACGATCCGGATCATATTGAGACGCTGCGTAAATTCGGCATGAAGGTATTTTACGGCGATGCGACGCGAATGGAGCTGCTGGAATCCGCCGGCGCGGCGAAAGCGGAAGTGTTGATCAATGCGATTGACGATCCGCAAACCAGTCTGCAACTGACGGAGATGGTGAAGGCGCATTTCCCGAACCTGCACATCATCGCCCGCGCCCGCGATGTCGATCACTATATTCGTCTGCGTCAGGTCGGGGTGGCACAACCGGAGCGTGAAACCTTTGAAGGGGCGTTAAAAAGCGGGCGTCTGGCGCTGGAAAGTCTGGGGCTGGGACGCTATGAGGCGCGTGAACGCGCCTATCTGTTCCGCCGCTATAATACCCGGATGGTTGAGGAGATGGCGAAGGGCGAAAATGACGCCACCTCCAGGGCGGCGGTGTATAAACGCACCAGCGCGATGCTCAGTGAAATCATTACCGAAGACCGCGAGCACCTGTCGCTTATTCAGCGTCACGGCTGGCAGGGAACGGAGGAGGGAAAGCACACGGGCAACCCTGCCGATGAGCCGGAAGTGAAACCGTCGGCCCGAGTAAAAGTGTGATGTACCGCAAACTTTACTGCTAACGGATTGTTTTTATTCTACTGTAATGCCGGGAGTCCACTATCAAGTCGTGGACTCGCCAGCAGAACGAAAAATTTTCGTGCTCTTACTCTTTTCGTCAGTCGACGAAAGAATGCTCTTTACGTATAGTGGCGACAATTTTTTTGTCTCCGGGAAATAATCAATGATCAGTCTGATTGCTGCATTAGCGGTAGATCGCGTTATTGGTATGGAAAACGCCATGCCGTGGAATTTGCCTGCCGATCTCGCCTGGTTTAAACGAAATACGTTAAACAAACCTGTTGTTATGGGCCGCCATACCTGGGAGTCCATTGGACGCCCGTTACCGGGGCGCAAAAATATCGTGATCAGCAGCCAGCCGGGCACGGATGACCGCGTGCAGTGGGTAAAATCGGTTGATGAGGCGATAGCTGCCTGTGGCGATGCGCCAGAAATTATGGTGATTGGCGGCGGTCGGGTATACGAACAGTTCCTGCCGAAAGCGCAGAAACTGTACCTGACGCATATTGATGCTGAAGTGGAAGGAGATACCCATTTTCCGGACTACGATCCGGACGACTGGGAGTCGGTGTTCAGCGAATTTCATGATGCCGACGCGCAGAATTCACACAGCTACTGCTTCGAGATTCTGGAACGCCGTTAATCCAATAAATGCCGGATGGCGCTTCGCTTATCCGGCATAAAACATCAGGCGTTGACCGCTTCGCCTTCGCCCAAATCCATCTGTCGATTCGACGGCTGGACAAAGTAGCGCTTATCTTCCCAGCGCAGGCAGGTCAGTTCCCCGCCCCAGCAGCAGCCGGTATCCAGCGCGTAAATGCCTTCCGGCGTTCCTTTGCCTTCCAGCGATGCCCAGTGCCCAAAGACGATGCTGTATTCCTCGCTGACCGGGCCCGGAATGGCAAACCACGGCTTCAGCGGCGCGGGGGCGTTTTCCGGCGATTCTTTACTGTACATATCCAGTTGACCGTTCGGGAAGCAGTAGCGCATGCGGGTAAACGCGTTAGTGATAAAGCGCAGGCGCGCAAGTCCGCTCAGCTCCGGCGACCAGTTGTTCGGCATGTCGCCATACATGGCATCGAGAAAGAAAGGATAGGAGTCGCTCGACAGCACGGCTTCGACATCGCGCGCGCACTCCCTGGCGGTCTGCAAATCCCACTGGGGAGTAATGCCCGCATGGGCCATCACCAGCTTTTTCCCTTCATCGACCTGTAACAGCGGCTGACGGCGCAGCCAGTTAAGCAGCTCGTCTGCGTCCGGCGCTTCCAGAAGGGCGTTTAACCGATCCTTTGGTTTGTTGCGGCTGATGCCGGCAAAGACCGCCAGCAGATGCAAATCATGGTTGCCCAGCACCAGACGCACGCTGTCGTCGAGCGATTTTACAAAGCGCAGAACGTCCAGCGAGCCGGGACCACGGGCGACTAAATCGCCGGTGAGCCAGAGGGTATCGGATTCAGGCGTAAACGTTACCTGGTCTAACAATGCGATCAGTTCGTCGTAGCAACCGTGAACGTCGCCAATAAGGTATGTTGCCATAGCTATTGTTTTAGTGAATGAGTGTAGGAACGGCGAGTCGGAAAACAGGAATATCGATGGTAAAGGCGACGCCGTTCTCATCAATCATCTCGTAGTGACCCTGCATAGTGCCAAGCGGCGTTTCAATAACCGCGCCGCTGGTGTACTGATATTCTTCGCCAGGGGCGATATGCGGCTGCATGCCGACCACGCCCTCGCCCTGGACTTCGGTTTCCCGGCCATGACCGTTGGTAATCAACCAGTAGCGTCCCAAAAGCTGCACTGGCGCTCGCCCCAGATTGCGGATAGTTACGGTATAAGCAAAGACGTAACGTTCATCTTCAGGCGAAGACTGCGCCTCAATATAGACGCTTTGTACCTGAACACACACTCGGGGCGAATTGATCATGCTTAGCTCTCCTTCAAAGGCGCGTTTTCTGCCAGATAGTTCGCCATCCTGCAGTACTGCGCGACAGAGATATTCTCCGCGCGCATCGCCGGATCGACGCCCAGCTCCGTCAGCACCTCTACGCTAAACAGATTGCCGAGACTGTTACGAATCGTTTTACGGCGCTGGTTAAACGCTTCGGTGGTGATGCGGCTTAACACGCGAATATCTTTCACCGGGTACGGCATTGTCGCATGAGGCACCAGGCGCACCACGGCGGAATCAACTTTTGGCGGCGGCGTGAAAGCGGACGGCGGTACTTCAAGTACCGGGATCACGTTGCAATAATATTGCGCCATCACGCTTAAACGACCATACGCCTTACTGTTGGGTCCTGCAACCAGACGATTAACCACCTCTTTCTGCAACATAAAGTGCATATCGGCGATGGCATCAGTATAGCTAAACAGGTGGAACATCAGCGGCGTGGAGATGTTGTACGGCAGGTTGCCAAACACGCGCAGCGGCTGGCCCATTTTCTCCGCCAGTTCGCCGAAGTTCATGGTCATGGCATCCTGCTGATAAATCGTCAGCTTTGGGCCGAGGAACGGGTGGGTTTGCAGGCGCGCCGCCAGATCGCGGTCAAGCTCGATGACCGTCAGCCGATCAAGCCGTTCGCCAACCGGCTCCGTCAGGGCAGCCAGGCCCGGGCCGATTTCAACCATCGCCTGGCCCTTTTGCGGGTTGATGGCGGAAACAATGCTGTCGATCACAAATTGATCGTTGAGAAAGTTTTGCCCGAAGCGTTTTCGGGCTAAGTGGCCCTGATGGACTCGATTATTCATTGGGTGTTAACAATCATTTTGATGGCGAGATTAAGCGCCGTAATAAAACTGCCGACATCAGCTTCGCCCCGGCCAGCCAGTTCAAGGGCGGTACCGTGGTCAACCGATGTTCGAATAAAGGGCAGGCCCAGCGTAATATTCACGCCGCGGCCAAAGCCCTGGTATTTTAGCACGGGCAGGCCCTGATCGTGGTACATTGCCAGCACCGCATCCGCCTGTTGCAGATATTTAGGCTGAAACAGGGTATCTGCGGGCAGCGGGCCGGTCAGTTTCATCCCCTGCTTGCGCAGAGTGTCCAGGACCGGATTGATCGTGTCGATCTCCTCGGTTCCCATATGTCCGCCTTCGCCCGCATGAGGATTCAGTCCGCACACCAGAATTCGCGGATCGGCGACGCCGAATTTGCTGCGTAAATCGTGATGCAAAATGCCGATAACTTCGTGCAGCAGTTCCGGCGTGATGGCGTCAGCGACGTCGCGCAGCGGCAGATGCGTTGTCGCCAGCGCCACACGCAGCTCCTCGGTGGCCAGCATCATAACCACTTTTTTCGTCTGCGAGCGTTGTTCAAAAAACTCGGTATGTCCGGTGAACGGTACGCCCGCATCGTTGATCACGCCTTTATGCACCGGACCGGTAATAAGCGCGGCGAATTCACCCTGTAAACAGCCGTCGCAGGCGCGGGCCAGGGTCTGAACGACATACTCGCCGTTTTCCACCGCCAGACGACCCGGCGTCACGGACGCGCGCAGGGCGATCGGCAGCAGGGTCAGCGTTCCGACGGCCTGCGGCGTCGCCGGGCTGTGGGGAGCATAAGGAAGCAGTGAGAGGGGCAGACCGAGCAGCGCTGCCCGTTCAGTCAGTAATGTCGGATCGGCGCAGACCACCAGTTCAACCGGCCATTCGCGTTGCGCCAGTTGAACGAGCAGATCCGGGCCAATCCCGGCGGGTTCGCCGGGAGTGATGACGACGCGTCTGGCAACCGTCATTAGTTGCTCAGAATTTTAACGTAAGCGCTGGCGCGCTGTTCCTGCATCCAGGTGGCCGCTTCTTCTGAGAACTTACGGTTCATCAGCATACGGTAGGCGCGATCTTTCTGCGCGGCGTCGGTTTTATCAACGCTACGGGTGTCCAGCAGTTCGATCAGATGCCAGCCGAAGGACGAGTGTACCGGCGCGCTGATCTGCCCTTTGTTCATACGGGTTAAGGCGTCGCGGAATGCCGGATCGAAAATGTCCGCCGCAGCCCAGCCCAGATCGCCGCCCTGGTTAGCAGAACCCGGATCCTGAGAAAACTCTTTTGCCGCCGCGGCAAAAGTGGTTTTACCGCTCTTGATGTCCGCTGCGATCTGCTCAAGCTTCTGACGCGCCTGCTGATCGGTCATGATCGGCGACGGCTTCAGCAGAATATGACGCGCGTGAACTTCCGTGACCGAAATGCTCTGATTCTGGCCGCGCATATCGTTCACTTTCAGGATGTGGAAACCGACGCCGGAACGAATCGGACCTACCACGTCGCCTTTCTTCGCGGTGCTCAGCGCCTGGGCGAAAATGCCCGGCAGCTCCTGAATCCGGCCCCAGCCCATCTGGCCGCCTTTCAGCGCCTGCTGGTCGGCAGAGTAGGCGATCGCCAGTTTACCGAAGTCGCTGCCGCTACGCGCCTGGTCGACGATAGAACGCGCCTGCGCTTCCGCTTCGCTCACCTGGTCAGAAGTTGGGTTTTCCGGCAGCGGAATCAGAATGTGGCTCAGATTCAGCTCCGTACTGGCATCATTCTGATTGCCCACCTGCTGCGCCAGCGCTTCGACTTCCTGCGGCAGGATGGTCACGCGGCGACGCACTTCGTTGTTGCGCACTTCAGAGATAATCATCTCTTTACGGATCTGATTGCGATAGGTTGAGTAGTTCAAACCATCGTAGGCCAGACGGCTGCGCATCTGATCCAGCGTCATGTTGTTCTGTCTGGCGATATTGGCAATCGCCTGGTCCAGCTGTTCGTCAGAGATTTTTACGCCCATCTTCTGACCCATTTGCAGGACGATCTGGTCCATTATCAGCCGTTCCAGAATCTGATGACGCAGGGTGGCGTCGTCCGGAAGCTGTTGACCCGCCTGGCTTGCGTTTAGTTTGACGGACTGCATTAAGCCGTCAACGTCGCTTTCCAGCACTACACCGTTATTTACGACGGCTGCGACTTTATCGACTACCTGCGGGGCAGCGAAGCTGGTATTCGCGATCATGGCGATACCGAGAAGCAGCGTTTTCCAGTTCTTCATACTTTTTCCATTTCTATTAACCGCACTGCGGATTACGTGGTAAATCAAACAGATCACAAAGAGCTTTGATACGGCAAAATGTTGGAACGCAACATCTCTGTCGTGCCGAGACCGTAGTTGGAGCTCAGGCCGCGAAGTTCGATGTTAAAGCCAATGATATTGTCATATACCGCGTGTTCTTTATCGTTATCCCAGCCGTTCAGCTTGCGTTCGTAACCGACGCGGATGGCGTAACAGCAGGAGTTATATTGCAGACCCAGCATCTGGTCGGCAGGTTTGTTCACGTTGGTATCATAGTAGTAGGCGCCGACAATCGACCAGCGATCGGCAATCGGCCAGCTGGCGACGGAACCGATCTGAGAAATACCGTTCCTGTACTGCTCCGCCGTTGAATAATAGCTGGGCAGCGTAGCCTGGATATACTCCGGGCTGGCGTAACGGTAGTTCAACTGCAGCATACGGTCTTCATCGCGACGGTATTCGATACTGGAGCTGCTGGTCGCGACGCTGTCCAGACGGGTGTCGTACTGAATGCCGCCACGCAGGCCCCAGCGATCGGAAATCCGCCAGTAGGTGTCGCCCGCCCATACCAGAGACCCTTTCTGATCATCATTCTCCCATTTAATGTTGTCATCGCCGGTGCGAGACTCGGTGAAATAGTAGATTTGACCAACAGAAATATTAAAACGTTCAACGGTGGCATCATCATATACGCGAGATGTGACGCCGGTCGTGACCTGGTTTGCCGAGGCGATGCGGTCGAGGCCGCCGTAGGTGCGGTCGCGGAACAGGCCGGTATAGTCAGACTGCAACAGAGACGAGTCGTAGTTGTAGATCTTGCTCTGGTCGCGGTACGGCACGTACAGGTACTGAACGCGCGGCTCCATCGTCTGGGTATAACCCGGCGCGAGCATGTTCATATCACGCTCGAACACCATTTTCCCGTCGACTTTAAACTGCGGCATCACGCGGTTGGCGGAATCGTCCAGCGGCGTGTTTTTATAGGTATTGTTATACCAGTCCAGATTGGTCTGCTGGTAGTGGGTCGCCAGCAGCTTCGCTTCGGTGTTCAGGCTTCCCCACGCATTCGACAGCGGCAGGTTGATGGTCGGCTCCAGATGCAGACGCGTCGCTTCCGGCCTGTTGTCATTGGTGTTTACAAAATGCACCGCCTGGCCATAGATACGCGTGTCGAACGGACCGAGGTCGTTATGGTAGTAGTTAACGTCTAACTGCGGTTGTGCAGAATAGCTGTTGCTGTTTCTTGTATCGAAAACCTGGAACTGCTTGGAGGATACGGTGGCGTCAAAGTTCTGCACCGCGTAGCCGACGCTGAATTTTTGCGTGGCGTAGCCGTCAGTACTGGAACCGTATTTGTTATCGAAATCGTTAAAGTAGGTAGGATCGCTGACCTTGGTGTAGTCGATATTGAAGCGCCACACCTGATCCATCACCCCTGAGTGCTGCCAGTAAAACAGCCAGCGGCGTGAGTTGTCATCCTGCGGATGTTCGTCCTCGTAGACGTCGTCGGAGTTCAGATAGTCGAACTCCATCAGGCCCGCGCCCGCCTGGCTCAGGTAACGGAATTCGTTCTCCCACATAATGCCGCCGCGACGATGCATATAGTGCGGCGTAATGGTCGCGTCCATGTTCGGCGCGATGTTCCAGTAATAGGGGAGATAAAACTCGAAGTAGTTCTTCGAGGTGTATTTCGCGTTCGGGATCAGGAAGCCGGAGCGGCGTTTATCCCCTACCGGCAGTTGCAGATAAGGGCTGTAAAAAATCGGCACCGGTCCGACCTTAAAGCGGGCGTTCCAGATTTCCGCCACCTGCTCTTCACGGTCGTGGATGACTTCGCTACCCACCACGCTCCAGGTATCGGAGCCTGGCAGACAGGAGGTGAAGCTGCCGTTCTCAAGGATGGTATAGCGGTTCTCGCCGCGCTGCTTCATCAGATCGGCTTTACCGCGGCCCTGACGTCCCACCATCTGGTAGTCGCCTTTCCAGACGTTAGTGTCTTTGGTGTTCAGGTTGGCCCAGCCTTTCGGCCCTTTCAGGATGACCTGATTATCGTCGTAATGGACGTTGCCGAGGGCGTCGACGGTGCGAATCGGCTCCTGCTGGCCCGGCGCTGCTTTCTGATGGAGCTGTACCTCGTCGGCCTGCAGACGGCTGTTGCCCTGCATGATGTCCACGTTGCCGGTAAATACCGCGTCATCGGGATAGTTCCCTTTCGCGCTGTCGGCATTGATGGTGACGGGGAGTTCGTTCGTCTCGCCCTGTACCAGAGGACGGTCATAGCTTGGCACGCCCAACATACATTGTGAGGCGAGGCTGGCTGCCAGACCCTGTTGACTGTAAAGGGCGGTGGCAATCATGGTGGCCAGAAGGGTGGGAATACGTTTTTTCATACGTTGTATTTATTGTTCCATCATCAGTAGCGTCGCGCGTGACAAACCGCCACAGCCTAACTTACTCATGTTCGGAGCGCTAGTGTTAATCCTGCCGGTATCGCGTCAGTGGTGTTAGTCACGGCTGTGAATGACAGGTATGATAATGCAAATTATAGGCGATGTCCCACAATTGACCGCGGCTGTGATAACGGCAAAAGCGCTCTGTTTTGTGGAACATAGCCTCACTATGCGTGTGACAAATTGGGGAGTCTATGCAGTACTGGGGTAAAATTATTGGCGTAGCCGTGGCGCTGATCATGGGCGGCGGCTTCTGGGGCGTGGTTCTGGGGTTGCTGATCGGCCATATGTTCGACAAAGCCCGCAGCCGTAAAATGGCGTGGTTCGCTAATCAGCGCGAACGTCAGGCGCTGTTTTTTGCCACCACCTTCGAGGTGATGGGGCACTTAACGAAATCGAAAGGGCGGGTTACCGAAGCGGATATCCATATCGCAAACGTGCTGATGGATCGGATGAATTTGCACGGCGAATCGCGATCTGCCGCGCAAAATGCGTTCCGCGTCGGAAAATCAGACAATTACCCACTGCGCGAAAAAATGCGCCAGTTTCGCAGCGTCTGTTTTGGTCGTTTCGACCTCATTCGCATGTTTCTGGAGATTCAGATCCAGGCGGCGTTTGCCGACGGATCGCTGCATCCGAACGAACGTGAAGTACTGTACGTTATTGCCGAAGAACTGGGGATTTCCCGCATGCAGTTCGAGCAGTTCCTGCGCATGATGCAGGGCGGGGCGCAGTTTGGCGGCGGCTATCAGCAGCAGTCCGGCAGCGGCAGCTGGCAGCAGGCGCAGCGGGGGCCGACCCTTGAGGATGCCTGTAACGTGCTGGGCGTGAAGCCCACCGACGATGCCACCACCATTAAGCGCGCTTACCGTAAACTGATGAGCGAGCACCATCCGGACAAGCTGGTGGCCAAGGGGTTACCGCCGGAAATGATGGAGATGGCGAAGCAGAAAGCGCAAGAAATTCAAAAAGCGTATGAACTGATTAAAGAGCAGAAAGGGTTTAAGTGAAGGTATTGCCGGATGGCGACGCACGCGTCTTATCCGGCCTGGGTATGCTGGCTGCGGGTCAGTTTCGTAGGCCTGATAGGCGCAGCGCCATCAGGCACATGGCGCTTTGCTAAAAATCCGCTGGCGCTTTAAAGGTCATGCTGTTGCCGTAAGCGGGATGGGTAATGGTCAGCATTTCGGCGTGCAGCAACAGACGCGGCGCCATTGCCAGCGCTTCTGGCGAGGCGTAGAAGCGATCGCCAAGAATAGGGTGGCCCAGCGCCAGCATATGCACCCGCAGCTGGTGCGAACGCCCGGTGGTCGGTTTGAGCACCACCCGCGCGGTATTGTCCGCCGCATACTCCACCACCTCATAGCCGGTCTGCGCCGCCTTGCCGGTTTCATAGCACACTTTCTGTTTTGGCCGGTTCGGCCAGTCGCAGATCAGCGGTAAATCCACCACGCCTTCCGCGGGGACGGGATGCCCCCATACCCGCGCGACATACTGTTTTTTCGGCTCGCGCTCGCGGAACTGGCGTTTCAGCTCCCGCTCCGCCGCTTTGGTTAACGCCACTACAATCACGCCGCTGGTGGCCATATCCAGCCGATGTACCGACTCGGCTTGCGGATAGTCGCGCTGGATACGTGTCATGATGCTGTCTTTATGCTCCTCAAGACGCCCCGGCACGGACAACAAGCCGCTCGGCTTGTTGACCACCATGATATGCTCATCCTGATAGAGCACGACCAGCCACGGCTCCCGTGGCGGATTGTAGTTTTCCATCCCCATCTTCGGCTCCGTTACTGATGCGTGACGACAATCAGACGCAACGCATCCAGACGCCATCCGGCCTGGCTCAGGCTTTCCAGCACCTGCTGACGATTGCTCTCAATCGCTGCGAGTTCGTCATCGCGGATATTCGGGTTAACGGCGCGCAGCGCTTCCAGACGCGACAGTTCGGCTGACAATTTTTCATCGGCCTCATTACGCGCCGCCTCAATCAGCGCGCGGGCGGATTTCTCAATCTGCGCTTCGCCCTGTTGCAGAATCGCGTGAACATCCTGCTGTACGGCGTTAACCAGTTTGCTGCCGGTGTGGCGGTTAACGGCGCTCAGCTGGCGGTTAAAGGTTTCAAACTCCACCTGGGCGGCGAGGTTGTTGCCATTTTTATCCAGCAGCATACGCACCGGCGTCGGCGGCAGGAAGCGGTTAAGCTGCAATTGCTTCGGCGCCTGCGCTTCCACCACATATACCAGTTCCAGTAGCAGCGTGCCGACCGGCAGGGCTTTATTCTTCAGCAGGGAAATGGTGCTGCTGCCGGTATCGCCGGAGAGGATCAGATCCAGCCCGTTACGAATCAGCGGATGTTCCCAGGTAATAAACTGAGCGTCTTCCCGCGACAGCGCGACGTCACGTTCAAAGGTAATGGTGCAGCCGTCTTCCGGCAGGCCCGGAAAATCCGGCACCAGCATGTGGTCTGATGGCGTCAGCACGATTAAATTCTCGCCGCGATCGTCCTGGTTAATGCCGACAATATCAAACAGGTTCATGGCGAAGGCGATCAGACTGGTGTCGTCATCCTGCTCTTCGATGCTTTCCGCCAGCTTCTGCGCTTTTTCGCCGCCGTTGGAGTGGATCTCCAGCAGGCGGTCGCGCCCCTGTTCCAGCTGCGCTTTCAGCGCTTCATGCTGTTCGCGGCAGGCTTTGATCAGTTCGTCAAAACCGTCGGCTTCTTCCGGCGCCGCCAGATAACCAATCAGATTGTGGTAGACCGAATCGTAGATGGCGCGACCGGTCGGGCAGGTATGTTCAAACGCGTCCAGCCCTTCGTGATACCAGCGCACCAGCACTGACTGAGCGGTTTTTTCCAGATAAGGCACATGAATCTGAATATCGTGCGCCTGACCGATGCGGTCGAGACGACCAATTCGCTGCTCCAGCAGGTCCGGGTTGAACGGCAGGTCAAACATCACCAGGTTGCTGGCGAACTGGAAGTTGCGGCCCTCAGAGCCGATCTCCGAGCACAGCAGCACCTGCGCGCCGCTGTCTTCTTCGCCGAACCAGGCGGCGGCGCGGTCGCGCTCGATAATCGACATGCCTTCGTGGAACACGGCGGCGCGGATCCCTTCACGTTCGCGCAGCACCTGCTCAAGCTGAAGGGCGGTCGTGGCCTTCGCGCAGATCACCAGCACCTTCTGCGAGCGATGGCTGGTCAGATAGCCCATCAGCCACTCCACGCGCGGGTCGAAGTTCCACCAGGTGCCGCTATCGCCTTCGAACTCCTGATAGATCTGTTCCGGGTAGAGCATATCGCGCGCTCGGTCCTCCGCGCTTTTACGCGCGCCCATAATGCCGGACACCTTAATCGCCGTCTGATACTGCGTCGGCAGCGGCAGCTTAATGGTGTGCAGTTCGCGCTTCGGGAAGCCTTTGACGCCGTTACGGGTATTACGGAACAGCACGCGGCTGGTGCCGTGGCGGTCCATCAGCATAGAGACCAGCTCCTCGCGGGCGCTCTGCGCGCCGTCGCGATCGCTATTGGCGGCTTGCAGCAGCGGTTCGATATCCTGCTCGCCAATCAGCTCGCCCAGCATATTCAGCTCTTCGTTACTGAGCTTGTTGCCTGCCAGCAGCATGGCGACGGCGTCGGCGACCGGACGATAGTTTTTTTGCTCTTCGACAAACTGGGTGAAATCGTGGAAGCGGTCAGGATCGAGCAAACGCAGACGGGCAAAGTGGCTTTCCATACCCAGCTGTTCCGGCGTTGCGGTGAGCAGCAGGACGCCGGGGATATGTTCCGCCAGTTGTTCAATCGCCTGGTATTCGCGGCTCGGCGCATCCACGCTCCACACCAGGTGGTGCGCTTCGTCAACGACCAGCAGATCCCATTCGGCTTCACACAGGTGTTCGAGACGCTGCTTGTTGCGACGGGCGAAATCCAGCGAGCAGATAACCAGCTGTTCAGTTTCAAACGGGTTGTAGGCGTCGTGCTGCGCTTCGGCGTAACGCTCGTCGTCGAACAGGGCGAAGCGCAGATTGAAGCGACGCAGCATCTCCACCAGCCACTGGTGCTGTAAGGTTTCCGGCACAATAATCAGGACGCGTTCCGCCGCGCCGGAGAGAAGCTGCTGATGAAGGATCATCCCGGCTTCAATGGTTTTACCCAGACCCACTTCGTCCGCCAGCAGAACGCGCGGCGCATGGCGTCGGCCGACGTCATGCGCGATATTGAGCTGGTGCGGGATCAGGCTGGTGCGCTGTCCGCGTAGCCCGCTCCACGGCATACGGTACTGCTCGCTCTGAAATTTACGCGCGCGGTAGCGCAGGGCGAACCGGTCCATACGGTCGATTTGCCCGGCAAACAGACGATCCTGGGGTTTGCTGAACACTAGCTTACTGTCGAGCAATACTTCGCGCAGCATTACGCCGTTCTCTTCCGTGTCGAGACGGGTGCCGATGTAGGCAAGCAGGCCGTTCTCTTCTTTTACTTCCTCGACATGCAGCTGCCAGCCTTCATGGTTGGTAATGGTATCGCCAGGATTGAACATCACGCGGGTCACGGGGGAGTCACTGCGCGCATACAGACGGTTTTCGCCGGTAGAAGGGAAAAGCAGGGTGACGGTTCGCGCATCCATGGCGACAACGGTTCCAAGTCCCAGTTCGCTTTCTGTATCGCTTATCCAGCGTTGACCAAGTGTAAAAGGCATATTTAGTTCGGCTCTATCTCTTTAATTGCAGGCACTACTCGCCATACTTCAGGCTGCTGGCCGCGTCGCCGCAGGCCTGCCGCCCGAATTATTTAGAGTAAAACGACCCTGCCGCCATGCTAAGTGGGCAGCAAGGTTCATTGGGTCCAGGAATGGAAAGGGCGCTATGGTAATGGATGGCGGCGGATTCGTCACGCGTCAAAATAACCCTAATTGTCCTGTCAGTAGTGTAGCAAAATTATCGTCGATAAAAGGGAGGATGCCTTCGGCGACGGGTTGCAGCTGGCGCGTCAGGTAGTGTTCATAATCAAGCGGCGAGCGCTGGTAGTCCCGCGGCTCAGGGCCGTTTACCGTCCAGAGGTACTGAATGGTGCCGCGATTCTGATACTGCGCCGGGCGGCCCCGCTTCAGGTTTTCCTCATCCGCGAGACGCGCGGCGCGGACGTGCGGCGGAACGTTGCGCTGATATTCGCTTAACGGCCTGCGCAGCCGTTTGCGGTAGACCAGCCTGTCGTCCAGCTCACCGGCCATCAGTTTATCGATCGTTTCACGCACGTAGTCCTGATACGGTTCGTGACGAAAAATGCGCAGATACAGCTCCTGCTGAAACTGCTGCGCCAGCGGCGTCCAGTCGGTACGCACGGTTTCCAGCCCCTTAAATACCATCCTCTGCGCGTCGCCTTCCTGAATCAGCCCGGCATAGCGCTTTTTGCTGCCGGTATCCGCCCCGCGGATCGTGGGCATCAGAAAGCGGCAAAAGTGGGTTTCATATTCCAGCTCAAGCGCGCTGGTAAGATTCTGCCGTTGCAGCTCCTGTTGCCACCAGGCGTTGACGTGCGCTACCAGAGAACGGCCGATTTGCGCGGCCTCTTCTTCGCTACGGGCGCGCTTCAGCCAGACGAAGGTGGAGTCGGTATCGCCATAAATCACGTCATAGCCCTGCGCTTCGATCAGCGCTTTGGTCTGGCGCATGATCGCATGACCGCGCATGGTGATCGACGAGGCCAGTCGGGGATCGAAGAAGCGGCAGGCGGTGGTGCCTAACACGCCGTAGAAAGCGTTCATGATGATCTTAAGCGCCTGGGAGAGCGGCTTATTGCCCTGACGTTTGGCCTCATCGCGACCGTGCCAGATAGCGGTCACGATTTCCGGCAGGCAGTGCTTTTCACGCGAGAACCAGGCATCGAGAAAGCCTTCGGTGCTGTGCTGCGGGTCCGGGTGCGCCATCCCTTCAACCAGACCGACCGGGTCGATCAAAAAGGTGCGAATGATCGAAGGGTAGAGGCTTTTATAATCCAGCACCAGCACCGAGTCGTATAAGCCGGGACGGGAATCCATGACGTAGCCGCCGGGGCTGGCGTGCGGCGGCACCTCGCCGAGATTCGGCGCAACGTAGCCTGCCCGGTGCATACGCGGAAAATAGAGGTGCCCGAAGGCGGCGACAGATCCGCCGTGGCGATCGACAGGCAGCCCGTTGACCGTCGCGCGCTCCAACAGAAACGGCATGATCTCGGTTTTATGAAATATCTTTGTCACCAGCTCGCAGTCTTTCAGGTTATAGGTGGCGAGCGCGGGCTTATCTTCGGCGAAGCGCCTGTCGATTTCATCCATGCGATCCCACGGATTATCGATCGATTTACCTTCGCCCAGCAGCTCCTGCGAGACGGCTTCGAGAGAAAATGATGAGAAGTTCCAGAACGCGGATTTTAGCGCTTCAATGCCGTCGATAATCAGCCGTCCTTTAGCCTGAGCAAAATAAACGCCATTTTTAAAACCGTGTTCGCGCCATTCCAGCTCGCTGCTGTCGCGGCCAAAGCGCAGGGGAATACGGTAACGCTCGGCGTGCTTTTGCAGCATACGCAGATCGAACTGCACCAGATTCCAGCCGATGATAACGTCCGGATCGTGGCGGGCGATCCATTCGTTCAGCTTCTCCAGCAGCTGCGGGCGGCTGGTGACATACTCAAGCTGAAAATCAAGCCCGGAGGCATCGCCGTTTGCCGGACCGAGCATATAAACGATGCGCTGGCCGCAGCCTTCCAGCCCGATACAGTACAGTTCGCCGTGGCGGGTGGTTTCAATATCCAGGGAGAGCCAGCGCAGCGGCGGGCGATAATCGGGATGCGGCTTCAGCCGCGCGTTGACGAGCGCGCCGTCGCGCGCTTCGCCGTCGACCCAGACCGGCGCGGTGATAAAGCGCTCCATCAGATAGCGTTCCGGCGGGCGTACATCGCCTTCATACACCGTGACGCCGTTTTCGCGCAGCAGCTTTTCCAGACGCATCAACTGGCGGTGCGAACGGCAATAGAGGCCGGAAACCGGCTGGCGGTGAAAATCTTTGAGGTTGAGCGGCGTCAGGCGAAAACCATTTTCGCTACCGAGCAGAGATTTTACCCGCGGAACATGCTGTTCGGGGATAAACGCGACGGACTCCTGCGGCGCGAGCGATGCCAGCAGAGGCCCGCTGTCTGTCGCCAGCCAGAATGAGATCTCTGTACCCTGCGGCGTATCCCGCCAGTGCCGGGTTAAAATAAAACCTGCTTGCGCCACGCCCTGTACCTGTTTCGTTACCCGCTATCAGTATAACCTGTTTTTTTCGTGGATACTGTTTTTTTGTACAGTTATACAGCAAATATCATTAATAAACGTTCGTATCAGGCGTCGCTGTGAATTTCGGAATTATGCCTGATTCATTCTGTTACTTATTTCTCGGAATAACAAAAAAGATGAAATTTTCTTTATTTCTATTAACGGTAGGTGTAAAACTTTCTTTTGAAACATCCGGTTATTTCGCATGAATATAATATATTCAAAAAGCTTTTATTGCATAATAAAAGATGCTGGCAACGCGTTTTTTGTCAGCCACGACACGTTTTTGAGTAGGGTTACAGATGCGAAAGCAATATCAGGCTCTGCCTGCTAACGGATGTTTTTAATTTTAATGGAGTATTTTTATGAATGTCTGTAATCACATGCAACAGTCCGATTATTTAAACTATTTCTTTGTTAACACATTGATTGTAAGGCCCTATTTAAAAACGGTAAGCAGGTTTATTGAGTATAAAACGTGGACGGGACAGATATGGCGTTCAGAGGTCATTGAGGATGGGAATGCGTTTTTTCACTGGCAGGGGACGGATCGGATAAATGGTCACCGCGATACGGTAATTAATTATTTCTTACATGGGCAAAAGTGGCAGTCTACTATCACTGATTATATATTCTTTCATTCGCTGGAGGGCGAGGAGGTTCGTGGATACTTCGATAATGTAATTAAATACGTCAGCCCGAATAGTTTTATGCTAAAAAGCACATTTGCTGAATGTGTTCCGGAATAAAAATACGCGCCACTGTCGGGACGCGTATTTTGCATTTATTGTCCGTAGTAAGCCTTCGCGCCGTGTTTACGCAGATAATGCTTATCCAGCAGGGTTTGCTGCATTTCCGGTAGCTGCGGCGCGAGCTGGCGACAAAAAATGCCCATATAAGCGACTTCTTCTAACACAATAGCGTTATGCACCGCATCTTCGGCGTTTTTACCCCAGGCGAAAGGACCGTGGGAATGCACCAGAACGCCAGGCATGTGTGCCGCGTCAATTCCCTGTTTTTCAAAGGTTTCGACAATCACATTGCCCGTTTCCCATTCATATTCGCCGTTGATTTCCGCATCGGTCATTTTGCGGGTGCAGGGGATAGCGCCGTAAAAATAGTCGGCGTGGGTGGTGCCCGTCGCCGGAATTGACTGCCCGGCCTGCGCCCAGATCGTCGCATGGCGCGAATGGGTATGTACGATGCCGCCAATCGTCGGGAACGCCTGATACAGCAAACGATGGGTCGGCGTGTCCGATGAGGGTTTCTTCGTGCCTTCAACCACTTCGCCCGTGGCGATGCTGACCACCACCATATCTTCCGCGCTCATCACGCTGTAATCGACGCCGGAAGGCTTGATAACAAAAACACCACGCTCGCGATCGACGGCGCTGACGTTGCCCCAGGTGAGCGTGACCAGGTTATGCTGCGGCAAAGCCAGATTGGCCTCCAGCACCTGGCGTTTCAAATCTTCTAACATAGTTGTCTCCCCCGCCGGATGGCGCTCCGCTTATCCGGCCTACAGGATCGTTGTTTCCCTGCCGGATGGCGCTTCGCTTATCCGGCCTACAGGATCGTTGTCTCCCCGCCGGATGGCGCTTCGCTTATCCGGCCTACAGGATCGTTGTTTCCTTGCCTGATGGCTTATTCGGCCTACGTCTATGGGTAGGCCTGATAAGCGAAGCGCCATCAGGCAATAACCCAATTAACGTTTAAAACCGTAATACACTTCGTTCCAGCGCAGCGCGTCTTTGAAGGCGGGCAGGCGGGTATCGTTATCAATCACGGCGATTTCGATATCGTGCATTTCAGCGAACTGGCGCATATCGTTCAGATCCAGCGCATGGCTGAAGACGGTATGGTGCGCGCCGCCGGCGAGGATCCACGCTTCGGACGCGGTCGGCAGATCCGGCTGCGCTTTCCACAGCGCGTTGGCGACCGGCAGTTTCGGCAGCGAGTGCGGCGTTTTCACCGTGTCGATGCAGTTGACCAGCAGACGATAGCGATCGCCGAGGTCGATCAGGCTGGCGACGATCGCCGGACCGGTTTGGGTGTTGAAGATCAGGCGCGCAGGGTCGTCTTTACCCCCAATGCCGAGGTGCTGGACGTCGAGGATCGGTTTCTCTTCCACTGCGATAGTCGGACACACTTCCAGCATATGCGAGCCGAGCACTAAGTCATTGCCCTTCTCGAAGTGGTAGGTGTAATCCTCCATAAATGAGGTGCCGCCCTGCAGACCGGTTGACATCACCTTCATGATGCGAAGCAGAGCGGCGGTTTTCCAGTCGCCTTCGCCCGCAAAGCCGTAGCCCTGCTGCATCAGACGCTGTACGGCCAGTCCAGGAAGCTGTTTCAGGCCGTGCAAATCTTCAAATGTGGTGGTGAAAGCATGGAAGCCGCCCTGTTCCAGGAAGCGCTTCATACCCAGCTCGATGCGCGCTGCTTCCAGCACGTTTTGTCGTTTTTCGCCGTGGATCTGCGTGGCAGGCGTCAGGGTGTAGCTGCTTTCATACTCGTCGATCAGCGCGTTGATATCGCCGTCGCTGATGGAATTAACCACCTGTACCAGATCGCCCACCGCCCAGGTATTCACCGAGAAGCCGAACTTGATCTGTGCGGCGACCTTATCGCCGTCGGTGACCGCCACTTCACGCATGTTATCGCCGAAACGGCACACTTTCAGATGGCGGGTATCCTGTTTCGATACCGCATGGCGCATCCAGGAACCAATGCGCGCCTGCGCCTGTTTGTCCTGCCAGTGGCCGGTGACCACCGCGTGCTGTTGACGCATACGCGCGCCGATAAAGCCGAACTCGCGGCCACCGTGCGCGGTCTGGTTGAGGTTCATAAAGTCCATATCGATGCTGTCCCACGGCAGAGCGGCATTGAACTGGGTGTGGAACTGCAGCAGAGGCTTGTTGAGCGTGGTCAGCCCGTTGATCCACATTTTGGCCGGTGAGAAGGTATGCAGCCACACCACCAGACCCGCGCAGCGATCGTCATAGTTGGCGTCACGGCAAATGGCGGTAATCTCATCCGGCGTGGTGCCCAGCGGTTTCAGCACCAGCTTACACGGCAGCTTCGCTTCCGCATTCAGCGCCTTAACCACGTGCTCGGCATGCTGAGTGACCTGACGCAGCGTCTCCGGGCCGTACAAATGCTGGCTGCCGATTACAAACCACACTTCATAGTTATCAAAAATAGTCATTGTCGTGTCCTTAGTGAGTCAGGATTGCCTGGTCAGCCGGTGCGTTAATGACCGGGGCGGCAGTCGGAAGATAATGTTGCTCGGCGCTTACCGCCCACTGCTGGTAGCGGCGATAAAGCTGTTCGAAACGCTGCGCCTGTTCAGCGCTGGGTTGCAGCGTGTTTTCCACGGCGCTGGCCATTTTTTGCTGGGCGGCTGGGATATCGGTATGCACTCTGGCCGCCACGGCGGCGAAAATTGCCGCTCCCAGCGCGCAGCACTGATCGGAGGCGACGATTTGCAGCGGGCGATTCAGCACATCGCAGCAGGCCTGCATAATGACCTTGTTTTTACGCGCGATGCCGCCGAGCGCCATCACGTTGTTCACGGCGATGCCCTGTTCGGTAAAGCACTCCATGATGGCGCGCGCGCCAAAGGCGGTCGCGGCAATCAGTCCGCCAAACAGCGCCGGCGCGTCGGTGGCGAGGTTGAGATCGGTAATTACCCCTTTCAGGCGCTGGTTGGCGTTGGGAGTGCGGCGGCCGTTAAACCAGTCGAGCACCACCGGCAGATGATCCAGCGACGGATTTTTCGCCCACGCTTCGGTTAAGGCCGGGAGAAGCTGTTTCTGGCTGGCCTGGATCTGCGTTTTCAGCTCCGGATGCTGGGCGGCGAGTTGTTCAAGCGGCCAGCCGAGAACGCGGCCAAACCAGGCGTAGATATCGCCAAAGGCGGACTGCCCGGCCTCAAGGCCGATAAAGCCCGGCACCACGCTACCGTCGACTTGGCCGCAGATGCCTTTTACCGCGCGTTCGCCGACGCTCTGCCTGTCGGCAATCAGAATGTCGCAGGTCGAGGTGCCAATCACTTTTACCAGCGCGTTCGGCTGCGCGCCCGCGCCCACGGCGCCCATATGGCAGTCAAACGCGCCGCCGGAAATCACCACGCTCTGCGGCAGACCGAGGCGCTGCGCCCAGTCGGCGCACAGCGTGCCAACCGGCAGATCGGCGGTGAAGGTTTCCGTAAACAGCGGATACGCCAAATGCTGGTTAATGATGGGATCTAACTCATCAAAGAAGCTGGCGGGAGGCAGACCGCCCCAGCTCTCATGCCACAGCGATTTATGCCCGGCGCTGCAACGACCGCGGCGAATCTCCTGCGGACGGGTAGTGCCGGAAAGCAGGGCGGGCACCCAGTCGCACAGCTCAATCCAGGAGACGGCAGCCTGGGCGACAGCGCTGTCCTGGCGGGTAACATGAAGGATTTTCGCCCAGAACCATTCGCTGGAGTAAATGCCGCCGATGTAGCGGGAGTAGTCGACCTTACCCGGCGTATGGCACAGGCGGGTAATGGCTTCGGCTTCCTCCACTGCGGTGTGGTCTTTCCACAGCACGAACATCGCGTTCGGGTTGTCAGCGAACTCCGGACGTAAGGCGAGTACGTTGCCGTCTGCGTCAATCGGCGCTGGCGTGGAGCCGGTGCTGTCGACGCCAATGCCGACAACCTCCGCGCGCTGTGCGGCGCTTAGCGCCGCCAGAACGCTTTTCAGCGCCGCTTCCATCGACTCAATGTAGTCGCGCGGATGATGGCGGAACTGATTATTCGGACCGTCACAGTAACGTCCTTCCTGCCAGCGCGGATACCATTCCACGCTGGTCGCGACTTCGTCGCCGGTGGCGCAATCCACAGCCAGAGCGCGCACTGAATCACTGCCAAAATCGAGGCCAATTGCTATCGCCATCGTTTCACTCCATCCAGAAATACGGGTATGGAGAAACAGTAGTGAGTGGGGATAAAAACCGTCAGGCAGGATCCGCTAATCTTATGGACTAAAATGCTATGGCATCGCAAAGTGTGACGCCGTGCAAATATTCAATGTGGACATTTCTGCCGTTGTTATAGACACTTTTGTTACCCGTTTTTGTCGCCCTGTCTGCGCGTCTTTGTACAAAATGCTTTCAGGAAGCGGGGTTGATGGTCCGCAAGGCAAATCGCGGCGGCGCGTCAGGGCGCAGATAACGCGCCCCTGTACAATATGGACAATTTGTTTCCTCACTGAACGTCAGGAGTGATGAATTTATGGCTGAACCGCAAAATGATCCCCTGCTGCCTGGCTACTCGTTTAATGCGCATCTGGTGGCAGGTTTAACGCCTATCGACGCGAACGGGTATCTCGATTTCTTTATCGATCGTCCGCTGGGAATGAAGGGGTATATTCTGAACCTGACTATCCGCGGCGAAGGGGTGATCAACAACCAGGGCAGACAGTTTGTCTGCCGTCCGGGCGACATTTTGTTATTCCCGCCGGGGGAGATTCACCACTATGGCCGCCATCCGGAGGCCAGCCAGTGGTATCACCAGTGGGTTTACTTCCGCCCGCGCGCCTACTGGCAGGAGTGGCTGGCCTGGCCGTCCATCTTTGCCCAGACCGGCTTTTTCCGTCCTGACGAGGCGCTCCAGCCGCACTTTAACGAGCTTTTCGGCCAGATCATCAGCGCCGGTCAGGGGGAAGGGCGTTACTCCGAACTGCTGGCGATCAACCTGCTGGAGCAGCTTCTGCTGCGCCGGATGGAGGCGATTAACGCGTCGCTGCATCCGCCGATGGACAGCCGCGTGCGCGACGCCTGTCAGTACATTAGCGACCATCTGGCGGACAGCCATTTTGATATTGCCAGCGTCGCCCAGCACGTCTGCCTGTCGCCATCGCGTCTCTCGCACCTGTTTCGCCAGCAGCTGGGGATCAGCGTTTTAAGCTGGCGCGAGGATCAGCGCATCAGCCAGGCAAAACTACTGCTCAGCACCACCCGTATGCCGATAGCCACCGTCGGGCGCAACGTGGGATTTGATGACCAGCTCTATTTCTCGCGGGTGTTTAAAAAATGTACCGGGGCCAGCCCGAGCGAGTTCCGCGCTGGCTGTGAAGAAAAAGTGAATGATGTGTCAGTGAAGGTGTCATAAGCTGTAACTATTCAGATGACGGGTAGCTTGACGAAGCCGCGTCGGGTCAGCAGAATCCCTGTTTCGTAAAACTGACGGACGAACTATGCAAGCATTTCTGGAACACTTCATTCTGCAGTCCGCCATGTATGCTTTGATAGCTGTGGTGCTGGTGGCTTTTCTGGAATCGCTGGCGCTGGTCGGTCTGATTTTACCGGGCACCGTATTGATGGCCGGACTGGGGGCGCTGATTGGCAGCGGGGAACTCAACTTCTGGCACGCGTGGCTGGCGGGGATTATCGGTTGTCTGCTGGGCGACTGGATCTCCTTCTGGCTGGGCTGGCGCTTTAAAAAGCCGCTGCATCGCTGGTCGTTCCTGAAAAAGCATAAAGCGCTGCTGGATAAAACTGAACATGCGCTGCATCAGCACAGTATGTTCACTATTCTGGTCGGGCGGTTTGTCGGGCCGACGCGTCCGCTGGTGCCGATGGTGGCGGGAATGCTCGATCTGCCGGTCGCTAAGTTCATTACGCCAAATATTATCGGCTGCCTGCTGTGGCCGCCGTTTTATTTCCTGCCGGGGATTCTGGCCGGTGCGGCGATTGATATTCCGCCCGGTATGCAAAGCGGTGAATTTAAATGGCTGCTGCTGGCGACGGCGATAGTGCTCTGGCTTGGCGGCTGGCTGTGCTGGCGTCTGTGGCGCAGCGGTAAAGCGGGAACGGATCGTCTTAGTCAGTATCTGCCGAAAGCCCGCCTGCTCTGGCTGGCGCCTGGCGTGCTGGCGCTGGGAGTTGTTGCGCTGGTGCTGTTGATTCGTCACCCGCTGATGCCAGTGTACGTTGATATTCTGCTGAAGGTCGTGGGCGTCTGATATTTTGCCGGATGGCGGCTACGTCTTATCTGGCCTGTATAGGGAAATATCCCTTTGCGTAGGCCGGGCAAGCGAAGCGCCCCCGGCAATGCGCCGGATGGCGGCTACGCCTTATCCGGCCTACGTCAGGAAATATCCCTTTGTGCAGGACGGGCAAGCGAAGCGCCCCCGGCAGGATAGCCATTCACAGAACCGTATGACCTTTTATTCCCAGCAGCGCTGAGGCGCTGGCTCTGCCGCTTAATAACTCCTGCGTTTCTCCCTGCCAGGCAATTCGCCCGTCGGCCACCACCACCGAACGGCGCGCAATGCGGGCGGCATCTTCCACGCTGTGTGAAACCATCAGCATCGTTAACTGCTGGTTGCGGCAGATATCGCTGACCAGCGTCAGCATCTCCTGGCGCAGGGCCGGGTCGAGGGCGGAAAACGGCTCGTCAAGCAGCAGCACCGGCTGCTCGCGCACCAGACAGCGCGCCAGCGCGACGCGCTGCCGCTGACCGCCGGAAAGCTCGCCGGGCAGGCGATCCATCAGACCGTCGATTCCCATCTGCTGCGCAATGCGCTGGCGCTTGTCGCGCTGCGCGGCGCTCAGTTTCAGCCCCGGGTCCAGTCCCAGACCGATGTTCTGCGCGACGTTCAGATGGCTGAACAGGTTGTTTTCCTGAAACAGCATCGACACCGGGCGGCGGGAGGGGGGCGTGGCGGTATGATCCGCGCCTGCAATAAACAGCGTGCCGCGGGCAGGGGTAAGAAAACCGGCAATCAGATTCAGCAAAGTGCTTTTTCCGGCGCCGCTCGGTCCCAGGATCGCCACCTGTTCTCCGCGCTCCACCGCCAGCGTAAAGCGCATCGGCAGATGATGGTAAAGCCAGGTGATATCAGTCAGTTTTAACATTTCGCCCCGGTAATTTCTCGATAACGGTAAACAGCAGGAAACAGAGCAACAGCAGCAACAGCGCGGTTACCGCGCCGTCCTGGCTGCGGTAGGAGCCGATTTGTTGATACAGATAAAACGGCAAGGTACGGAAATTGTCATTACCGAACAGCGCCACCACGCCGAAGTCGCCAATGGACAGGACGCAGGCAAAGGCCAGCGCCTGCGCCAGCGGGCGTTTTAGCGCCCGCAGCTCCACCACCTTCAGCCGCTGCCAGCCTTCAATTCCCAGCGACTGGCAGAGCATGGAATAGCGGGAGGTAATGTCGCGCATCGGATTTTCCAGCACCTTCAGGGCGTAGGGGATAGCCATCAGCGCATTGGTGAAGAGCACAATGCCGTCAGCCGATTCCGGCAGGCCAGTGCTGTTATTAAGCAGCAAAAAGAAGCCGGTCGCCAGCACGATGCCCGGCATCGCGAGGATCAGCATCCCGCTCAGCTCCAGCGTTTGTCCTGCCAGCAGACGCTGGCGGGCGCGCAGTTCGCGGCTGCTCCACAGCAGCATCATGGTCAGCGCCACGCATAGCAGACCCGCGGCCAGCGCAATACGCAGCGAAGTCCATATTGCCTGCCACAGTATCGGCTGGGCGAGAACCTCCGGCAGATGACGGTTGAGACCGTCCGCGATCACCGCCAGTAGCGGCGGCAGCAACAGCAGTAACGCGAAGACGATAAGCAGCGCGTCGGTGATGCGACTGTGCGGACGATCGTCCGGGTCGCGCCAGCCCTGAATCAGCGTGGCGCCGGGGGCAATGGCTTTACTTAAACGCTGGCTCAGCAGCACCAGCGCCAGGCAGCAGATCATCTGGATCAGCGCCAGCATCGCCGCGCGCGCCGGATCGTAGTCGTAGCTCAGCGCCTGATAAATCGCCAGCTCAATGGTGGTCGCCTGCGGTCCGCCGCCCAGCGACAGCACGGTCGCAAAGCTGGCGAAACAGAGCATAAAAATCAGCGCGGCGACCGGCGGGATCTGGCGGCGCAGCCACGGCCATTCGACAAAGCGGAAAAAATGCCAGCCGCGGATCCCAAGCTGTGCAGCAAGCTGGCGCTGTTCGCCGGGGATGTTTTCCAGCGACTGTAACAGCAGACGCGTGGCCATCGGCAGATTAAAAAAGACGTGGGCCAGCAGGATGCCCTGTAAACCATAAGGAGAGAAGGTCCATTCCAGGCCAAAAGCCTGCCAGAGCGAAGCCAGCCAGCCCTGACGACCATAAACGCTGAGAATGCCAAACACCGCCACCAGCACCGGCAGGATCAGAGTCATGGCGCACAGGCGCAGCAGCGCCAGGCGACCAGGAAAGCGGCGGCGGTAGAGGGCGCGGGCGAGGAAAATCGCCGGTACGACCGACAGCAGGGCGGATAAAAACGCCTGCCAGAAGGAGAAGCGCACCACGTGCCACAGGTAGTCGTCCTGCCAGAGCGACCGCCATTCCCCCTGCGGCGCGTTGAGCCACAGCGCCAGAAACGCCGCCAGCGCCACCGCTGTCATCAGCGCGGCGGCGGTGAGTCCGGGAAGCAGCCAGCCGGGAATTAACGGCTGACGGCGCGTTGCCATTCGCTAATCCAGGCCTGACGCTGGGCCGCGACTTCCGCCGACGTAAATTGCAGCGTGGTGGTGGGTTTGGTCAACTGTTCGAAACCGGCGGGCAACGGGGTAGCGGTGACCGGATACATCCAGTTGCCGGTCGGAATCGTCTTCTGGAACGCGGGCTTGAGAATAAAGCGCAGGAATCTGCTCGCCAGTTCAGGCTGCTTGCTGGCTACGGTGCGCGCCGCCACTTCCACCTGCACATAGTGCCCTTCGCTGAAATTCGCCGCCGCGTACTGCTCTTTTTTCTCTTCGATGAGGTGATACGCCGGAGAGGTGGTATAGCTCAGCACCAGATCGCCTTCCCCTTTCAGGAACAGGCCATAGGCTTCGCTCCAGCCTTTCGTAACGGTCACCGTTTTCGCCGCCAGTTTTTGCCAGGCTTCAGGTGCTTTATCGCCATACACCTTTTTCATCCACAGCATCAGCCCCAGGCCCGGCGTACTGGTGCGCGGATCCTCATAGATAACGCGCCACTTTTGCGGGCTTTCTACCAGCTCTTTAAGGCTGCTGGGCGGATTTTTCAGCTTCGTTTTATCATAGACGAAGGCGAACCAGCCGTAGTCGTAGGGGATAAAAGTATCGTTATTCCAGTTGAAGGGGACGTTTACGGCGTCGGTGTGGATAGGCGTTTTGGCAAACAGCCCGGTCTGCGTCGCGGCCTCCAGCAGATTGTTGTCCAGCCCCAGCACCACGTCAGCTTTGCTGTTTTTCCCTTCCATCCGCAGACGGTTGAGCAGTGAAACGCCATCTTCCAGCGCCACGTATTTCAGTTCGCAATCGCAGTCAGCCTCGAACGCTTTTTTGACCGCCGGGCCGGGGCCCCAGTCGGCGGCGAAGGAGTCGTAGGTGTAAACGGTGAGCACGGGTTTGGCGAAAACGGGCACTGCGCACAGGAGCAGCAGGGAAAGGCATTTTTTTAACACTTTGCACCTCATAATGTGGGTGGCAAAGGACTTGAGAAGCGGTCTCAAATCCCTTCGCCGGCGTTATCCGGATCAGGTTCGACGGGTATGTTCTCAGCCCATACCTTTCTGCAAAGGAGAAAGACATGTTTATTAGCACCCCGTTGAGGACGGCGTTAGTGTAATGATTTTGTTGCTAAGCAGCAATCACGGGTCCGGCGGCGCAAACCATGCCGATTTAAAGTCGAACCAGCCGAGGGTATTCATGCGCAGCCCGCGCATACTGCGCTGTCCCTCAATGATCAGCCAGTGGTGGATCAACGGGACGATCGCTTTACTGGCGAGTAGCTGCTGGCACCACGCCGCCAGATTCATCTCGCCGGTACGCCAGCGGGCGGCGTCCGCCTGCCAGTCCAGCGGAATACAGTGTTGCAGCAGCGGAACTTCGCACAGGTAGGCGAACAGCGAGAAATCGAGCGGCAGGGTGAAGTTGGCGCTGTTCAGCCAGATATCGCTTTCAACATCTCCGGCGTGCCAGCGATCGTAGTCGATCTCCTGAATGTCCAGCTTCACCTGATGTTCCGCCAGCAATTTGCTCATGATCCGCGCGATAATCTGGTGCTCAATATGATCGCGGTAGAAGGTCAGGGTGAGGGTTTCCAGCCCGGCGGGCTTTTCGCCGTGGCCCGGACGGGCGTGATGCCAGCGGGGCAACAGGCCATAGGCGGGAAACCAGTGGCGCTGGTAGTGCTCGTTAGCATAGTAGAGTAGATTACTCGGCGACAGAATGCGGCTGACCCACTCTCTGACCGCCTGATTTGCGCCGCGATGGGTACGGGCGTCGAACAGCAGATAGTAACAGCCTTCTTCCAGTCGACTCTCAATCGCCTTTTCATCGTCAGTCGGCCCTTTCAGCGTCAGGGCGCCGGTTCGCTCGTCGCAGATATCCGGCAGCACCCAGACGTTAACTTCATCGATCAGAGCCCGATAGCCAAAAAAATCCTCAAAAGCATGGATTTTTAACTGGTTACGCGTATTACGCATTACCGCATAGGGGCCGGTGCCGATCGGCTGGCTGGCGAAGTTGTTCAGCGTTTCCCATTCGCGCGGCAGTATCATCGCCGGAACCTGCGCCAGCAGCAGCGGAAGCCAGCGGTCGGGCTGTGAGAGATGAATATCCAGCGTCCACGGCGTCGGCGAGACGATGTGCGCGATATGCGAATAGAGCGGCAGATCGTTAATGCGCCTCAGCGAAGCGATAACGTCCTCCATCTCCAGCTCGCGCCCGTGATGAAAGTGAATCCCCGGACGCAGAAAAAAGCGCCAGTGCAAAGGGGAAATTTGCTGCCAGTGATGGGCGATATCGGCTTCCAGTTCCCCATTTTCCTCATTTACGCGGGTCAGGGCGCTGAAGATTTGCCGGGCGATATGCGTCTCCGAACGCCGCAGCGCCGTGCCCGGCAGCAGGTTTTGCAGAGGACGATAATAGAGGACGCGCAGGATGTGACGGCCCTGGCGAAAGCTGCGTCCAAGATGCGAAATCAGCATCTGGCGTACCGCCGTCTTGTCGCCCACCAGCTGTACCAGCTGATCGATCCGATCCTGTTCCAGCAGATCTTCCGCACGCTGCTGCTGGAGCGCCAGCCCGGTATACAGGAAGGTCAGGCGCGATCGCTTGCCGCGCCCGACCTCCGCTTCCCACGTCAGCCAGCCGCGCGCCTGCATGGTATTGAGCAGCGTGCGCATATGGCGACGGGAGCAGTTCAGCAATTCCGCCAGCTCATTCAGGGTCGTGTCCTGTGTTTTACCGTCGCAGCACTGCCATAAACGGATGAACTGTTGTTGCAAGCGGCCTGAGGACATAAAAGGGGAACTCCTGCGGAAAACTCAGCCATTTTATTATCCCTATATTAGGCCAATAATAACTTCCGATGAAGCACAATGAAGGGGTGATCAATGCGCCAGTTCTATCTGAAATATTTTACCGCGACAGAAAGATTGTCCTGGTTGGCTTGCCTGAGCGCGCCGCAGCGCTTAAAAATACTGGAAGAACTGATGCAGTGGGAGGTGAAAACCTGACTCCGGATAGGCAGACATCATGTGTGACTGAGTATTGGTGCAGGCTATAGCCTCGATTCACCGCGCCAGCAGGTATTATCTGCTGGCTTTTTTCGTATTGGCTGCGCGCAAGGGATTTCTTATGCTCTGGATCATGACGATGGGACGACGTCTCAACGGTGTTTACGCGGCATTTATGCTGGTCGCATTTATGATGGGTATCGCGGGCGCGCTGCAGGCGCCGACGCTCAGCCTGTTTCTTAGCCGTGAAGTGGGGGCGCAGCCGTTCTGGGTCGGGCTGTTTTATACCGTTAACGCCATCGCCGGGATCGGCGTGAGCCTCGCGCTGGCAAAACGCTCCGACAGTCAGGGCGACCGGCGTAAGCTGATTATGTTCTGCTGCCTGATGGCCATCGGCAACGCCTTGCTGTTCGCGTTTAACCGTCACTACCTGACGCTGATTACCTGCGGCGTACTGCTGGCGTCGCTGGCGAACACCGCGATGCCGCAGCTGTTTGCGCTGGCGAGGGAGTATGCCGACAGCTCGGCGCGTGAAGTGGTCATGTTCAGCTCGGTAATGCGCGCGCAGCTGTCGCTGGCCTGGGTGATCGGCCCGCCGCTGGCGTTTATGCTGGCGCTGAATTACGGCTTCACGGTGATGTTTTCTATCGCCGCCGTGATTTTTGTCCTGAGCTTACTTTTGATCGCTTTTACCCTGCCGTCGGTGGCGCGGGTCGAACAACCGGCCGACGTGCCGGTCACCCGTGTCAGCGGCTGGCAGGATAAAAACGTCCGGATGCTGTTTATCGCCTCCACGCTGATGTGGACCTGCAATACCATGTACATCATTGATATGCCGCTGTGGATTAGCGCTGAGCTGGGGCTGCCGGATAAGCTTGCCGGGATCCTGATGGGCACCGCGGCAGGGCTGGAGATCCCGACGATGATTGTGGCGGGATTTTATGTCAAACGCTTCGGCAAGCGGCGAATGATGGTTGCCGCGGTGGCCGCGGGCGTACTGTTCTATGCTGGGCTGATTTTCTTTCACAGCCATTCCGCGCTGCTGATCCTGCAACTGTTCAATGCGGTGTTCATCGGGATTATCGCCGGGATCGGGATGCTCTGGTTTCAGGATCTGATGCCGGGCAGGGCGGGATCGGCGACCACGCTGTTCACCAACAGTATTTCGACCGGCGTGATTCTCGCTGGCGTGATTCAGGGGGCGGTTGCGCAGAGCTACGGGCATTTTGCCGTTTACTGGGTGATTGCGGCGATCTCGCTGGTGGCGCTGGTAATGACCGGACGGGTAAAGGATGTATAAAAAAGCCGGAGGGTATCCGGCATATTTCGCCTGATGGCGCTTCGCTTATCAAGCCTACGGGGTACAAGCTGCAGGCCGGATAAGACGCTTACGCGTCGCCATCCGGCATTCTGAACATCAGCGCATAAACGCCGGCTGTTTCTCCTCGTAAGCGGCAATCGCCGCTTCGTGCTGTAACGTCAGGCCGATGCTGTCCAGGCCGTTCAGCATACAGTGGCGGCGGAAGGCATCAATGCTGAAGCTGTACGTTTTCTCGCCTGCTTTAATCACCTGCGCTTCCAGATCGACTTCAAACTGAATCCCCGGATTCGCCTGCACCAGTTTAAACAGCTCATCGACCTCTTCATCACTCAGCTTGACCGGCAGCAGCTGGTTGTTAAAGCTGTTGCCGTAGAAGATGTCGGCGAAGCTCGGGGCAATCACCACTTTGAAGCCATAGTCGGTCAGCGCCCACGGCGCGTGTTCGCGAGACGAACCGCAGCCGAAGTTTTCCCGCGCCAGCAGAATAGAGGCGCCCTGATATTCCGGGAAGTTCAATACGAATTCCGGATTTGGCTGTTCGCCTTTATCGTCGAGAAAACGCCAGTCGTTGAACAGGTGTGCGCCGAAACCGGTACGGGTAACCTTCTGCAAAAACTGCTTCGGGATAATGGCGTCAGTATCGACGTTGGCGGCATCCAGCGGGACAACCAGGCCGGTGTGTTGGGTAAATTTCTCTGCCATGGTGGTCTCCTTATTTAATGCTGCGAATGTCGGCGAAATGGCCGGTAACGGCGGCAGCGGCGGCCATTGCCGGACTGACCAGATGGGTACGCCCGCCGCGGCCCTGACGGCCTTCAAAGTTGCGGTTGCTGGTAGACGCGCAGCGTTCACCTGGATTCAGGCGATCGTTGTTCATCGCCAGGCACATCGAGCACCCCGGCAGACGCCATTCGAAACCGGCTTCAATGAAGATCTTATCCAGACCTTCCGCTTCCGCCTGCGCCTTCACTGGTCCGGAGCCGGGCACCACCAGCGCCTGCACGCCCGGGGCTACTTTGCGTCCTTTCGCCACTTCGGCGGCGGCGCGCAAATCTTCAATGCGCGAGTTGGTGCAGGAGCCGATAAACACTTTATCAATCGCCACTTCGGTTAACGGTACGCCCGGCTTCAGCCCCATATAGGCCAGCGCTTTTTCAGCGCTTGCCCGTTCAACCGGATCGGTAAAGGAGGCCGGATCGGGGATGTTGTCGGCCACAGAAATGACCTGTCCCGGATTGGTGCCCCAGGTGACCTGCGGCGCGATCTCTTCCGCCTGTAAGGTGACGACCGTGTCGAAGCGGGCGTCAGGATCGGTTTGCAGTGTTTTCCAGTACGCAACCGCATCGTCAAAATCTTTGCCTTTCGGCGCGTGCAGGCGACCTTTCACATAGTTGAAGGTGGTTTCATCCGGGGCCACTAAGCCCGCTTTGGCGCCCATCTCAATCGCCATGTTGCACAAGGTCATTCGACCTTCCATGCTCAGGGCGCGGATCGCCTCGCCGCAGAACTCCACGACGTGGCCGGTGCCGCCGGCGCTGCCGGTTTTACCGATGATCGCCAGCACGATATCTTTTGCCGTAATGCCCGGCGCGGCGGTGCCGTTAACTTCGATCTTCATGGTTCTGGCGCGACCCTGCTTCAGGGTCTGGGTCGCCAGCACATGCTCCACTTCCGAAGTGCCGATACCAAACGCTAATGCGCCAAACGCGCCGTGGGTGGCGGTATGCGAGTCGCCGCAGACGATGGTCATGCCCGGCAGGGTGACGCCCTGTTCCGGTCCCATTACGTGAACGATGCCCTGATACGGGTGGTTCAGATCGTACAGCTCAACGCCGAACTCTTTACAGTTTTTGATCAGTTCCTGCATCTGGATACGCGCCATCTCGCCGGAGGCATTGATATCTTTGGTCTGCGTCGAGACGTTATGATCCATCGTGGCGAAGGTTTTACCCGGCTGACGAACCGGGCGACCGTGGGCGCGCAGGCCGTCGAACGCCTGTGGAGAGGTCACTTCATGCACCAGATGGCGGTCGATATACAGCAGCGGGGTTTCATTCTGCGCCTCGTACACCACGTGCGCATCAAACAACTTTTCGTATAACGTTTTCGCCATGATTACACCCCTTCTGCGACATAGCGGGCAATGATGTCGCCCATTTCATCGGTACCGACAGCGGCCGCGCCACGGGCTAAATCACCGGTGCGGATGCCTTCTTCTAATGCGCGGTTAACGGCGCGCTCAATAGCGGATGCCGCTTCATCGGCATCGAGGCTATAGCGCAGCAGCAGCGCCAGCGACAAAATTTGCGCAATCGGGTTGGCGATATTTTTTCCGGCGATATCCGGCGCGGAACCGCCAGCCGGTTCATACAGGCCGAAGCCCTGCTCGTTGAGGCTGGCGGAGGGCAGCATCCCCATCGAACCGGTGATCATCGCGCACTCGTCTGACAGAATGTCGCCAAACAGGTTGGAGCACAGCAGGACGTCAAATTGCGACGGATCTTTGATCAGCTGCATGGTGGCGTTATCAATGTACATATGCGCCAGCTCAACGTCCGGATAGGCTTTGGCGACCTCATTGACGATCTCGCGCCACAGAATCGAGGTTTGCAGTACGTTTGCTTTGTCGATGGAGGTGACTTTACGGCGGCGCTTACGCGCCGACTCAAAGGCGATGCGCGCGATACGTTCGATTTCAAAACGGTGATACACCTCGGTGTCATACGCCTTTTCATACTGTCCGCTACCTTCGCGGCCTTTCGGCTGGCCGAAGTAGATGCCGCCGGTCAGTTCGCGCACGCAGAGGATGTCGAAGCCGCTGGCAGCGATGTCGGCGCGCAGCGGGCAGAACGCTTCCAGGCCCTGATACAGTTTCGCCGGACGCAGGTTGCTGAATAATTTGAAGTGCTTACGCAGCGGCAGCAGCGCGCCGCGCTCAGGCTGCTGGTCTGGCGGCAGATGCTCCCATTTCGGGCCGCCCACTGAGCCGAACAGCACCGCGTCGGCCTGTTCGCAGCCTTCGACGGTCGCCTTCGGCAGCGGCTCGCCGTGATTGTCGATAGCCGCGCCGCCCACATCGTAGCGGCTGGTGGTAATGCGCATATCAAAGCGATTGCGCACCGCTTCCATGACCTTCAGGGCTTGCTCCATCACTTCCGGACCAATCCCGTCGCCCGGCAAAACAGCAATATGGTAATTCTTCGACATCACACGGTTTCCTTGTTTTTCTCGTTGTTCTGCGCTTTACGCTGCAACTCTTTCTCAACTTCTGCGGCGCGCCAGATATTGTTCAGCACATGCACCATCGCTTTGGCGGATGACTCAACAATGTCTGTGGCCAGGCCGACGCCGTGGAAGCGGCGGCCGTTATAGTTCGCGACAATATCCACCTGGCCCAGCGCATCCTTACCGTGCCCTTTGGCGGAGAGGCTGTATTTCACCAGCTCGATATCGTAGTCGGTGATACGGTTGATAGCCTGATAAATGGCATCCACCGGGCCGTTGCCGTTCGCCGCTTCCGCTTTCACCTCATCACCGCAGGCCAGTTTGACCGAGGCGGTCGCGATAGCATTAGAGCCGGACTGCACGCTGAAATAATCCAGACGGAAATGCTCGGGTTCTTCCTGCTGTTTATTAATAAACGCCAGCGCTTCCAGATCGTAATCGAACACCTGGCCTTTTTTATCCGCCAGCTTCAGGAAGGCGTCGTACAGGTCGTCCAGATTGTATTCGCTTTCTTTATAACCCATCTCGTCCATGCGGTGTTTCACCGCCGCGCGTCCGGAACGGGACGTCAGGTTCAGCTGTACCTGATTCAGGCCGATGGATTCCGGCGTCATGATTTCGTAGTTTTCCCGGTTTTTCAGCACGCCGTCCTGGTGGATGCCGGAGGAGTGGGCGAAGGCGCCGCTGCCGACAATCGCTTTGTTCGCCGGAATCGGCATGTTGCAGATCTGGCTGACCAGCTGGCTGGTGCGCCAGATTTCCTGGTGATTGATGCGCGTCTGCACGTTCAGAATATCCTGGCGGACTTTAATCGCCATGATCACCTCTTCCAGCGAGCAGTTACCGGCGCGTTCGCCGATGCCGTTCATTGCCCCTTCCACCTGGCGCGCGCCTGCGTGGACCGCCGCTAAAGCATTGCCCACGCCCAGCCCTAAATCGTCGTGGGTGTGGACAGAGATGATGGCTTTATCGATATTCGGTACTCGTTCATACAGGCCGGAAATGATTCCGCCAAATTCGAACGGCATGGTGTAACCGACGGTATCGGGGATATTGATGGTTTTCGCACCGGCATTTATCGCCGCTTCGACCACCCGCGCCAGGTCGGCGATAGGGGTACGCCCGGCGTCTTCGCATGAGAACTCCACGTCATCGGTGTAATTACGCGCACGCTTAACCATATAGATGGCGCGTTCGATAACTTCATCCAGCGTGCTGCGTAATTTGGTGGCGATGTGCATGGGCGAGGTGGCGATAAAGGTATGAATTCGGAAGGCGTCGGCGTCTTTCAGCGACTCTGCCGCAACGTCGATATCGTTTTCCACGCAGCGGGCTAAGGCACACACCCGGCTGTTTTTAACCTGGCGGGCGATGGTCTGCACCGACTCAAAGTCGCCCGGCGACGAAACCGGAAAGCCGACCTCCATAACGTCGACGCCCATACGCTCAAGGGCCAGCGCAATCTGCAGTTTTTCTTTCACACTCAGGCTTGCCTGTAACGCCTGTTCCCCGTCGCGTAAAGTGGTATCGAAAATAATGACTTGCTGGCTCATGGTTTAGGTCCTTTGTCTTTAGAGCGCCTTGCTTCGGGCATAAAAAAACCCGCGCAGCGGCGCGGGTTTTTTTATCTGACTGTCGTCGACTTAATGCTGAATGCCGTTCACCAGTCTACCGCGCACCGAAAATGCGTTTAGTAGTAGTAGACCGTTGAAGCGGGTAATACGGATCATTAAGTTCAACTCCAGGCGAATGCGATATGCTTTTAGTGGTACTGGATACGCAGACCGATGTCAACCCCATCCGCAAAAAACAGCGCGCCCGAGGGAAGTAAATGCGTCAGTGACTTTAGCTAATTGTGCTGAAATTTACCCGTAATTGCAGATGAAACAGCGGAATGGCGTTTACAGTTTTCATCATTTGTCATACTTAAGCATATTTTTTATCAATCATTATAACAAAAATTGTACAGAGCAGAGATGAAATATATCTTGTATCTCTATGATTTTAATGTATTTATAACGCGTATGAATTATTTTATGTTTTCTAAAATTGTGCTATTGATAAGCTAAAGTTAAGATATTTACATTAAGCAATATAAACATTTAATTAATACTTAAAGTATTATTCATAAAATGTATGATTGTCTATTTGTCCTGGTTATGTTTATATTACTTACGACACTGAAAGTTAGTAATTTACCGTGCTGTAAAGAATGCCACATCGCTCTGGTGTTTTTTATTGGTATTTTGTTTCTGCGCCTTTATGTTTTCTGAATTTTAATCTCTACCCTTTTTCTTATTTTATATACATGATAAATCATATTTTCTGAGATTATTTCTCTATATTTCGGCAAGAAAAGGGAGTTAAGCGTGACAGTGGAGTTAAGTATGCCAGAAGTGAAAGTTGATAAACCAGATTCGCCACTTGCAGATGTGGAGAAGCCGCAGCTCCGTATGGTTGATCTTAACCTACTAACTGTATTTGATGCAGTTATGCAGGAACAAAATATTACCCGCGCCGCGCACGCGCTGGGGATGTCGCAGCCTGCGGTAAGCAATGCGGTGGCGCGTCTTAAGGTTATGTTCAATGATGAACTGTTTGTGCGCTATGGCCGTGGAATACAACCCACTGCGCGCGCCTTCCAGCTATTCGGCTCCGTTCGTCAGGCGCTGCAATTAGTGCAGAATGAATTGCCGGGCTCCGGTTTTGAACCCGCCAGTAGCGAACGTGTGTTTAATCTTTGCGTCTGTAGTCCGCTGGATAATATTCTGACCTCGAAGATTTATAATCGGGTTGAGCAGATTGCACCCAATATTCAGGTTGTTTTTAAATCTTCATTAAATAAAAATACCGAGCATCAATTACGTTATCAGGAAACAGAATTCGTCATTAGCTATGAAGAGTTTCGTCGCCCTGAGTTCACCAGCATTTCGTTGTTTAAAGATGAAATGGTGCTGGTCGCCAGCCGTAAACACCCGCGTATTAACGGTCCGCTGCTGGAAAGCGATGTATATAATGAACAGCACGCCGTCGTCTCTCTTGACCGCTTCGCTTCGTTCAGCCAGCCCTGGTATGATACCCCGGACAAGCAATGCTGCGTCGCTTACCAGGGAATGGCATTAATTAGCGTTCTTAATGTGGTGTCGCAAACGCAGCTGGTCGCCATCGCACCGCGCTGGCTGGCGGAAGAGTTTGCCAGCACTCTTGATCTACAGATATTGCCGTTGCCGTTAAAACTGAACAGCCGCGCCTGCTATCTTTCCTGGCATGAAGCGGCGGGCAGAGACAAGGGACATCAATGGATGGAAGAACTTTTAGCTTCTGTTTGCAAGCGCTGACCGTTAATGAAATAAGCCGGATGCCATCTCCGGCTTATTCTTTATTTACCTGTTTGGGTAAAATTTTGTGCTGAAATGGTGTCCGGGGATTTCTGTTCGATAGTGAAAAAATTGATGATTCTCTTTATGTCCTGATTTATTAGCGATGATTTGTCATAGCGTGACGCAAAATTAGTGTAATGCGCCATTTCTCTACCGATTTCCTCTCATTTATGCTTAATTCACCCTGTTTGCGTTTCTTGCGGCCAATTGCCTGAGCATGAACGAGCGGTTAATGTGTTTTGTACCTAATAACATACGTTATTCGTCATTTAGTGAGGCAGGCCATGGAGATGTTGTCTGGAGCCGAGATGGTCGTCCGATCGCTCATCGATCAGGGCGTTAAGCAGGTATTCGGTTATCCCGGGGGCGCAGTCCTCGATATTTACGATGCGTTGCATACGGTGGGCGGTATCGATCACGTCCTTGTCCGGCATGAACAGGCTGCCGTGCATATGGCCGATGGTCTGGCGCGCGCGACGGGCGAAGTAGGCGTTGTACTGGTGACTTCTGGCCCTGGCGCCACCAATGCGATTACCGGCATCGCCACCGCCTATATGGATTCGATTCCTTTAGTTATTCTTTCCGGCCAGGTTGCAACCTCGCTGATCGGCTACGACGCCTTTCAGGAGTGCGATATGGTGGGGATCTCCCGCCCGGTGGTGAAGCACAGCTTCCTTGTAAAACAGACGGAAGATATTCCGCAGGTGCTCAAGAAAGCCTTCTGGCTGGCGGCGAGCGGTCGTCCGGGGCCGGTGGTGGTCGATTTACCGAAAGACATCCTGAATCCGGCTAAGAAGCTTCCATATACTTGGCCGGAGTCGGTGAGTATGCGCTCTTATAACCCCACCACGGCGGGCCATAAAGGACAGATTAAGCGTGCGCTGCAAACGCTGCTGTCGGCGAAAAATCCGGTGGCATATGTGGGCGGCGGGGCGATAACGGCGGGCTGTCATACGCAACTGCAACAGCTTATTGAAACGCTCAACCTGCCGGTGGTCTCCTCGCTGATGGGACTGGGCGCTTTCCCGGCCACGCACCGCCAGGCGCTGGGGATGCTGGGTATGCACGGTACCTATGAAGCCAACATGACCATGCATCATTCCGATGTCATTTTCGCCGTCGGGGTGCGTTTTGACGATCGCACCACCAACAATCTGGCGAAGTATTGCCCGAATGCGACGGTATTGCATATTGATATCGACCCGACATCCATCTCCAAGACGGTTGCCGCCGATATTCCTATCGTCGGCGATGCCCGGCAGGTGCTGGAGCAGATGCTGGAACTGCTGTCGCAGGAGACCGCGGCGCAGCCGCTGGATGATATCCGCGACTGGTGGCAACAGATTGAGCGCTGGCGCGCCCGCCAGTGCCTGAAATATGACGCCCAAAGCGAAAGCATCAAACCGCAGGCGGTGATTGAAACCCTCTGGCGACTGACCAAAGGCGACGCGTTTGTCACTTCGGATGTCGGCCAGCATCAGATGTTCGCCGCCCTCTATTATCCTTTCGACAAGCCGCGCCGCTGGATCAACTCCGGCGGCCTCGGTACGATGGGCTTCGGTCTGCCTGCGGCGCTTGGGGTGAAAATGGCGCTGCCGGATGAAACCGTTGTTTGCGTCACCGGCGACGGCAGCATTCAGATGAACATTCAGGAGCTGTCGACGGCGCTTCAGTATGAACTGCCGGTGCTGGTGCTGAACCTCAACAACCGTTATCTGGGAATGGTGAAACAGTGGCAGGACATGATTTACTCCGGTCGCCACTCTCAGTCTTATATGCAGTCGCTTCCCGATTTCGTTCGCCTTGCCGAAGCATACGGGCACGTCGGCATCCGCATCGCGCGTCCTGATGAGCTGGAGGGGCAGCTAAGCGAGGCGCTGGCGCAGGTGCAAAGCGGACGTCTGGTCTTTGTCGACGTTACCGTCGACGGCAGCGAACACGTTTATCCGATGCAGATTCGCGGCGGCGGGATGGACGAAATGTGGTTAAGCAAAACGGAGAGAACCTGATTATGCGCCGGATATTATCAGTACTGCTGGAGAACGAGTCCGGCGCGCTGTCGCGCGTCATCGGCCTTTTTGCCCAGCGCGGATATAACATTGAGAGCCTGACCGTTGCGCCGACGGACGATCCGACGCTTTCCCGCATGACCATCCAGACGGTGGGCGATGAGAAGGTGCTGGAGCAAATTGAAAAGCAGCTGCATAAGCTGGTGGACGTGCTGCGGGTCAGCGAGCTGGGGCAGGGGGCGCACGTTGAACGGGAGATCATGCTGGTCAAAATTCAGGCCAGCGGCTATGGCCGTGAGGAAGTGAAGCGCAATACGGAAATCTTTCGCGGACAGATTATCGACGTCACTCCCTCCCTCTATACCGTGCAGTTGGCGGGCACCAGCGATAAGCTCGACGCGTTTCTGGCAACGCTGCGTGAGGTTGCCAAAATTGTCGAAGTGGCCCGTTCCGGCGTGGTGGGACTTTCGCGCGGCGATAAAATCATGCGCTAATACGCAGGCCTGATGTCGCGTCAGCGTTGTCGCCATCAGGCAATCGCACAATGCCGGATGGCGCTAACGCAAATCCGGCCAACGGACATCTTCCGCACCCAGCCCAAACCTGTCGGTTGGGCTTTTTTTTGCGAATTCAGCGATAACCCACAACAAAAGCGGTTGCCGCAGTCACTATTCTGCGCTTGAATGTTAATGAAACTAATCCATGCCGTTACAATGGTTATGGTTTGTACTATCTGATGCAAGGGGCAATTGTGAAACTGGATGAAATCGCTCGGCTGGCTGGTGTATCGCGCACGACTGCAAGCTACGTGATAAACGGAAAAGCAAAGCAATACCGCGTGAGCGACAAGACTGTCGAAAAAGTCATGGCGGTGGTGCGTGAGCATAATTACCACCCGAACGCCGTGGCCGCCGGGTTACGTGCCGGACGCACGCGCTCTATCGGACTGGTGATCCCCGATCTGGAGAATACAAGCTATACCCGCATCGCAAATTATCTTGAACGCCAGGCGCGTCAGCGTGGATATCAACTGTTGATTGCCTGTTCTGAAGATCAGCCGGACAACGAAATGCGCTGCATCGAGCACCTTTTGCAGCGCCAGGTCGATGCGATCATCGTTTCCACCTCACTGCCGCCGGAACATCCGTTTTATCAGCGTTGGGCCAATGACTCGTTCCCCATCGTGGCGCTGGATCGCGCGTTGGATCGGGAACATTTCACCAGCGTTGTCGGCGCCGATCAGGACGATGCGGAAATGCTGGCCCAGGAACTGCGTAAATTCCCGGCGGAAACGGTGCTGTATCTTGGCGCGCTGCCGGAGCTTTCCGTCAGTTTTCTACGCGAGCAGGGATTCCGTAGCGCCTGGAAAGACGATCCGCGTGAAGTGCATTTCCTGTATGCCAACAGCTATGAGCGTGAAGCCGCGGCGCAGCTGTTTGCAAAATGGCTGGAGACGCACCCGATGCCGCAGGCGCTGTTCACCACCTCTTTCGCACTGTTGCAGGGGGTCATGGACGTCACGTTGCGCCGCGACGGCAAGCTGCCATCCGACCTTGCTATCGCCACCTTTGGCGATAACGAACTGCTGGATTTCCTGCAGTGTCCGGTGCTGGCGGTAGCGCAGCGCCATCGCGACGTGGCGGAGCGCGTGCTGGAGATCGTGCTGGCGAGCCTGGATGAGCCGCGCAAGCCGAAGCCGGGCCTGACGCGAATCAAGCGAAACCTCTATCGCCGCGGCGTGCTGAGCCGTAGCTAACGTTTCCCTCTTTTTGTGGCCGGATGGCGTTCAGGCTATCCGGTCGCGCTGTAAATATTCCTCTCCGACAATTCCCGCAGCATAATTAAGATTATTCTTTAGGATTTTCTGACTACGCGCGAAATAAACATTGTGAAATCAAAATAGCGTCGTAAATCACTAATTGCTGAGTCATCGGCGGTGTGCCTTGTATTCTTTTGTTACATGTTTGTCAGGATTTGCTGAATTAAGCATCACTTTTATCCCGGTAACGGCGGCATCGCGCCTGGCTTGACGGCGCGCGGCATACGCCGGGCGCAACAGAGACTGTATTCACGATGCAATATGTCCTAAAATGCCGCTCGCGTCGCAAACTGACACTTTATATTTTCATCAGAAAATAGAGGTTCGTTTTAAAACGAAGATGAGTTTTTGGAATTTTTCTTGCAACTATTCATAGCGTTAATTTGCTTCGTTTGTTGGACAGAATTTGATCAGTGCTGATATTAGCCGTAATCATTGGGTTTTTTAATCTGGTAAGCGTTGTGACTCGCTTGACAAGCTTTTCCTCCGCTCCGTAAACTCCTTCGAGTGGGAATTTGTGGGGCAAAGTGGTAAGGAGGGGTCAGACTGGCATGTTCCGGGGAGCAACGTTAGTCAATCTCGACAGTAAAGGGCGCTTATCCGTGCCTACCCGTTACCGGGAGCAACTGATCGAGAGCGCTACCGGTCAAATGGTATGTACCATTGACATCCATCACCCGTGCCTGCTGCTTTACCCCCTGCCTGAATGGGAAATTATCGAGCAAAAATTATCGCGTCTGTCGAGCATGAACCCGGTGGAACGCCGTGTGCAGCGGTTGTTGTTGGGTCATGCCAGCGAGTGTCAGATGGACAGCGCCGGCCGACTGCTGATAGCGCCTGTTCTCCGGCAACATGCCGGTCTGACGAAAGAAGTGATGCTGGTTGGACAGTTCAATAAGTTTGAGCTGTGGGATGAAACGACCTGGTATCAACAGGTCAAGGAAGATATCGACGCAGAGCAGAGCGCAACTGAGACATTATCAGAACGCCTGCAGGACTTGTCTCTATAAGATGATGGAAAATTTTAAACACACCACGGTGTTGCTGGACGAGGCCGTAAACGGTCTGAACATTCGTCCTGACGGCATCTATATTGATGGGACATTTGGTCGCGGCGGTCACTCGCGCCTTATTCTCTCGCAGCTTGGCGAAGAAGGGCGTTTGCTGGCTATCGATCGCGATCCGCAGGCTATTGCCGTTGCGCAAACCATCAACGATCCGCGCTTCTCCATCATTCATGGACCTTTTTCCGCGCTGGCCGAATATGTGGCCGAGCGCAATCTGACCGGCAGGATCGACGGGATTCTTCTCGATCTTGGCGTCTCTTCACCCCAGCTTGATGACGCCGAGCGCGGCTTCTCTTTTATGCGCGACGGCCCGCTGGACATGCGTATGGACCCGACGCGCGGCCAGTCCGCCGCCGAATGGCTGCAAAGCGCGGAAGAAGCTGACATTGCTTGGGTGCTGAAAACCTTTGGCGAAGAACGCTTTGCGAAACGCATTGCCCGCGCCATCGTTGAGCGTAACCGCGAACAGCCTATGACCCGCACCAAAGAGCTGGCGGAAGTCGTCGCTGCGGCGACGCCGGTGAAGGACAAATTCAAACATCCCGCGACCCGTACCTTCCAGGCGGTGCGCATCTGGGTGAACAGTGAACTGGAGGAGATAGAGCAGGCGCTAAAAAGCTCGCTCAGCGTGCTGGCCCCCGGCGGGCGGCTTTCCATCATCAGTTTCCACTCGCTGGAAGACCGTATTGTGAAGCGCTTTATGCGTGAGCAAAGTCGCGGTCCGAAGGTGCCGGCGGGCATACCGATGACGGAGGAGCAGCTCAGTAAACTGGGCGGCCGTGAGCTACGAGCGTTAGGCAAGTTGATGCCGGGTGAAAAAGAGGTCGCAGAAAACCCTCGTGCCCGTAGTTCAGTTCTGCGCATTGCAGAGAGGACGAACGCATGATCAGCAGAGTGACAGAAGCCCTTAGCAAAGTGAAGGGATCGATAGGAAGCAACGAGCGCCATGCCTTGCCTGGCGTGATCGGTGACGATCTTTTGCGATTCGGGAAGCTGCCGCTCTGCCTGTTCATTTGCATCATTGTCACGGCGGTGACAGTCGTCACAACCGCTCACCATACGCGTTTATTGACCGCGCAACGCGAACAGCTGGTGCTGGAGCGCGATGCGCTGGATATCGAATGGCGTAACCTGATCCTTGAGGAGAACGCGCTCGGCGATCATAGCCGGGTAGAACGGATCGCAACGGAGAAGCTACAAATGCAGCATGTTGATCCCTCACAAGAAAATATCGTAGTGCAAAAATAAGGATAAACGCGACGCATGAAAGCAGCGGCAAAACCAAAACGTCAGGAAGAACAGGCCAACTTTATCAGTTGGCGTTTTGCGTTGCTCTGCGGCTGCATTTTACTGGCGCTGGTTTTTCTGCTTGGGCGCGTGGCCTGGCTGCAGATTATCGCCCCGGATATGCTGGTGCGCCAGGGCGACATGCGTTCGCTGCGCGTGCAGGAAGTGGCGACTTCACGCGGTATGATTACCGACCGCTCCGGGCGTCCGCTGGCGGTCAGCGTGCCGGTTAAAGCCATCTGGGCCGACCCGAAAGAGGTGCACGAAGCGGGCGGCGTGCGCGTGGGCGATCGCTGGAAAGCGCTCTCTACCGCGCTGAATATCCCGCTCGACCAGCTGGCCGCGCGCATCAACGCCAACCCGAAAGGGCGTTTTATCTACCTGGCGCGTCAGCTTAACCCGGATATGGCCGACTACATTAAAAAGCTGAAGCTGCCGGGCATTCATCTGCGTGAAGAATCACGTCGTTACTATCCTTCCGGCGAAGTGACCGCTCACCTCATTGGTTTCACCAACGTCGACAGCCAGGGTATTGAGGGCGTCGAGAAAAGCTTTGATAAATGGCTTACCGGTCAACCAGGCGAGCGTATTGTGCGTAAAGACCGCTATGGCCGCGTGATTGAGGATATCTCCTCCACCGACAGCCAGGCGGCGCACAATCTGGCGTTAAGCATTGATGAGCGCCTGCAGGCGCTGGTTTACCGTGAACTGAACAACGCCGTGGCGTTTAACAAAGCGGAGTCCGGCAGCGCGGTGCTGGTGGATGTGAATACCGGTGAAGTGCTGGCGATGGCCAACAGCCCATCCTACAACCCCAACAACCTGAGCGGCACGCCGAAAGATGCGATGCGTAACCGCACCATCACCGACGTTTTCGAACCGGGATCTACCGTCAAACCGATGGTGGTAATGACCGCGCTGCAGCGCGGCATCGTCAATGAAAATACGGTGCTCAACACCGTTCCTTATCGAATTAACGGTCACGAAATCAAAGACGTGGCGCGCTATAGCGAATTAACCCTGACCGGGGTTTTACAGAAGTCGAGTAACGTCGGTGTTTCTAAGCTGGCGTTAGCGATGCCGTCCTCAGCGTTAGTTGATACTTACTCACGTTTTGGGCTGGGAAAAGCGACCAATTTGGGGTTGGTCGGAGAACGCAGTGGCTTATATCCTCAAAAACAACGGTGGTCTGACATAGAGAGGGCCACCTTCTCTTTCGGCTACGGGCTAATGGTAACCCCGTTACAGTTAGCGCGAGTCTACGCAACCATCGGCAGCTATGGCGTTTATCGCCCGCTGTCGATTACCAAAGTTGATCCGCCGGTGCCTGGGGAGCGTATCTTCCCGGAATCCATCGTGCGCACCGTCGTGCATATGATGGAAAGCGTGGCGCTGCCGGGCGGCGGCGGCGTGAAAGCGGCAATCAAAGGCTACCGTATCGCAATCAAAACCGGTACGGCGAAAAAAGTGGGGCCGGATGGCCGCTACATCAACAAATATATTGCTTATACCGCAGGCGTTGCGCCTGCGAGTCAGCCGCGCTTCGCGCTGGTTGTTGTTATCAACGATCCGCAGGCGGGTAAATACTACGGCGGCGCCGTTTCCGCGCCGGTATTTGGTGCCATCATGGGCGGCGTACTGCGCACCATGAACATCGAACCGGATGCGCTGGCAACGGGCGAAAAAAGTGAATTCGTAATTAATCAAGGCGAGGGAACAGGTGGCAGATCGTAATTTGCGCGACCTTCTTGCTCCGTGGGTAACGGGTTTACCTGCGAGAGAACTGCGGGAGATGACGCTCGACAGCCGTGTGGCTGCGTCGGGCGATCTCTTTGTGGCAGTGAAAGGTCATCAGGCGGACGGGCGTCGTTATATCCCGCAGGCGATAGCGCAAGGTGTGGCTGCCATTATTGCAGAAGCGAAAGATGAGGCGACCGACGGCGAAATCCGTGAAATGCACGGCGTTCCGGTCATCTATCTCAGCCAGCTCAACGAGCGTTTATCTGCGCTGGCGGGCCGTTTTTACCACGAGCCATCTGAAAATATGCGTCTGGTTGGCGTAACCGGCACCAACGGTAAAACCACCACCACTCAGCTGCTGGCGCAGTGGAGCCAACTGCTTGGCGAAACCAGCGCGGTAATGGGAACGGTAGGCAACGGCCTGCTGGGTAAAGTAACCCCAACGGAAAATACCACCGGTTCAGCGGTTGACGTACAGCATGAGCTGGCGGGACTGGTCGCGCAGGGCGCCACGTTTGGCGCGATGGAAGTTTCATCACATGGTCTGATTCAGCATCGCGTGGCGGCGCTGAAGTTCGCGGCGACCGTGTTTACCAACTTAAGCCGCGATCATCTTGATTATCACGGCGATATGGAACATTACGAAGCGGCGAAATGGCTGCTTTTCTCCACCCATCATTACGGTCAGGCTATCGTTAACGCCGATGATGAAGTGGGACGCCGCTGGCTGACAAATCTGCCGGATGCGGTCGCCGTTTCTATGGAAGACCATATCAACCCGAACTGCCACGGCCGCTGGCTGAAGGCGGTTGCGGTGGACTATCACGACAGCGGCGCGACGATTCGTTTCACCTCAAGCTGGGGCGAAGGCGAGATAGAGAGTCGTCTGATGGGCGCATTTAACGTCAGCAATCTGCTGCTGGCGCTCGCCACGCTGCTGGCGCTGGGCTATCCGCTGGCGGACCTGTTGAAAACCGCCACGCGTCTGCAGCCGGTCTGTGGACGAATGGAAGTGTTCAGCGCGCCGGGCAAAACCACGGTGGTGGTCGATTACGCCCACACCCCGGATGCGCTGGAGAAAGCGCTGCAGGCGGCGCGCCTGCACTGCGGCGGACAACTGTGGTGCGTCTTCGGCTGCGGCGGCGATCGCGATAAAGGTAAGCGCCCGCTGATGGGGGCGATAGCCGAACAGTACGCCGACGTGGTGGTGGTTACTGATGATAACCCGCGTACTGAAGAGCCGCGCGCCATTATCGACGATATTCTGGCGGGGATGCTGGACGCCGGACGCGCAAGAGTAATGGAAGGCCGCGCCGAAGCGGTTACCAACGCTATTATGCAGGCGAAAGAGAATGACGTGGTGCTGGTGGCGGGTAAAGGCCATGAAGATTATCAGATTATCGGCACGCAGCGCCTTGATTATTCCGATCGCGTCACTGCCGCGCGCCTGCTGGGGGTTATCGCATGATTAGCGTAACGCTGAGCCAACTGGCCGGAATCCTCGGCGGCGAACTGAAAGGGGACGATCTGACCCTCGACGCCGTGACCACCGATACGCGTAAACTGACGCCGGGCTGCCTGTTCGTGGCGCTTAAGGGTGAGCGTTTTGACGCCCACGATTTTGCCGACAAGGCGAAAGCGGGCGGGGCGGGGGCGCTGCTGGTCAGCCGTCCGCTGGATTGCGATTTACCGCAGCTGATTGTCAAAGACACCCGTCTGGCATTTGGCGAACTGGCCGCGTGGGTACGCGCGCAGGTTCCGGCGCGGGTGGTGGCGTTAACCGGTTCCTCCGGCAAAACCTCCGTCAAAGAGATGGCCGCCGCCATTCTCAGCCAGTGCGGCAACACGCTGTATACCGCCGGCAATCTGAATAACGATATCGGCGTCCCGATGACGCTGCTGCGGTTAACCAAAGAGCATGATTTTGCGGTCATCGAACTGGGCGCTAATCACCAAGGGGAAATTGCCTGGACCGTCAGCCTGACCCGTCCGGAAGCGGCGCTGGTCAACAATCTGGCTGCGGCGCACCTGGAAGGCTTCGGCTCTCTGGCCGGCGTGGCGAAAGCGAAAGGCGAAATCTATAGCGGCCTGCCGGAAAACGGCATTGCCATAATGAACGCCGATAACAACGACTGGCTGAACTGGCAGAGCGTGATCGGCGATCGTAAGGTCTGGCGCTTTTCAGCCAACGCCGCCGACAGCGATTTCACGGCGACGAACGTCCATGTGACCTCGCACGGTACGGAGTTCACGCTTCAGACGCCGGTCGGCAGCATTGACGTACTCCTGCCGCTGCCCGGACGTCACAATATCGCCAATGCGCTGGCGGCGGCGTCGCTGTCGATGGCGGCAGGCGCGCCGCTGGCGGCGATTAAAGCCGGTCTGGCGAACCTGAAAGCGGTGCCTGGCCGACTGTTCCCGGTCCAGCTGGCGGAAAACCAGCTGCTGCTGGATGACTCCTATAACGCCAACGTCGGTTCGATGACCGCTGCGGTGCAGGTGCTGGCGGAAATGCCGGGCTACCGCGTGCTGGTGGTCGGCGATATGGCGGAGCTGGGGGCAGAGAGCGAAGCGTGCCATTTACAGGTCGGCAATGCTGCGAAAGCGGCGGGTATCGACCGCGTGCTGAGCACTGGAAAACTGAGCCAGGCTATCAGCGAAGCCAGCGGCGTCGGCGAACATTTCGCGGATAAAACCGCCCTTATCGCCCGTCTCAAGGCGCTGGTTGAAGAGCAGCAGATGATTACCATTTTAGTGAAGGGTTCACGTAGCGCCGCCATGGAAGAGGTGGTACGCGCATTACAGGAGAAAGGAACATGTTAGTTTGGCTGGCCGAACATTTGGTCAAATATTATTCCGGCTTTAACGTCTTTTCCTATCTGACGTTTCGCGCCATCGTCAGCCTGCTGACCGCGCTGTTCATCTCCTTATGGATGGGCCCGCGCATGATCGCCCGTTTGCAAAAGCTCTCCTTCGGCCAGGTCGTGCGTAACGACGGTCCGGAATCCCACTTCAGTAAACGTGGTACGCCGACCATGGGTGGGATTATGATCCTGACGGCGATTGTGATTTCCGTTCTGCTGTGGGCCTATCCCTCCAACCCGTACGTCTGGTGCGTACTGGTGGTGCTGATCGGCTACGGCATTATTGGATTTGTCGACGACTACCGCAAAGTGGTGCGTAAAGATACTAAGGGGCTGATTGCGCGCTGGAAATATTTCTGGATGTCGGTGATCGCGCTGGGCGTCGCGTTCGCGCTGTATCTTGCCGGTAAAGATACCCCGGCGACCGAGCTGGTGGTGCCTTTTTTCAAAGACGTCATGCCGCAGCTGGGCCTGTTCTATGTGCTGCTGGCCTACTTCGTGATTGTGGGAACCGGGAACGCGGTAAACCTGACCGATGGCCTTGACGGTCTGGCGATTATGCCCACCGTTTTTGTCGCTGCGGGCTTTGCGCTGGTGGCGTGGGCCACCGGCAACATGAACTTCGCCAACTACCTGCATATCCCCTATCTGCGTCACGCAGGGGAACTGGTGATTGTCTGCACGGCGATTGTCGGCGCGGGGTTAGGATTTCTGTGGTTTAACACCTATCCGGCGCAGGTCTTTATGGGCGACGTCGGATCGCTGGCGCTCGGCGGCGCGCTCGGGATTATCGCCGTGCTGCTGCGCCAGGAGTTCCTGCTGGTGATTATGGGCGGCGTGTTTGTGGTGGAAACCCTGTCGGTGATCCTGCAGGTCGGCTCTTTCAAACTGCGCGGGCAGCGCATTTTCCGTATGGCGCCGATCCATCATCACTATGAACTGAAGGGCTGGCCGGAGCCGCGGGTGATTGTGCGCTTCTGGATTATTTCGCTGATGCTGGTGCTGATTGGCCTGGCAACGCTGAAGGTACGTTAATCATGGCAGATTACCAGGGTAAAAACGTCGTTATTATCGGTCTGGGGTTAACCGGACTCTCTTGCGTGGACTTTTTCCTGGCCCGCGGCGTGACTCCCCGGGTGATGGATACTCGCGCAACGCCGCCGGGGCTGGATAAGTTACCGGAAGCGGTTGAACGACACATTGGTAGTCTGAATGAAGACTGGCTGCTGGCGGCGGATCTGATCGTCGCCAGTCCCGGTATCGCCCTGGCGCATCCGGTGCTCAGCGCCGCCGCTGACGCGGGCGTGGAGATTGTCGGCGATATCGAACTGTTCTGCCGCGAAGCGCAGGCACCGATCGTGGCGATTACCGGCTCGAACGGCAAAAGCACCGTCACCACCCTGGTTGGCGAAATGGCGAAGGCGGCGGGCGTTAACGTGGGCGTTGGCGGCAATATCGGCCTTCCCGCCTTAATGCTGCTGGATGCCGGGCGTGAACTGTACGTTCTGGAACTGTCCAGCTTCCAGCTGGAAACCACTTACAGCCTGCAGGCGGAGGCGGCGACGATCCTCAACGTTACTGAAGATCATATGGACCGCTATCCGTTTGGCCTGCAGCAGTATCGTGCGGCAAAACTGCGCGTCTATGAAAACGCCAGCGTCTGCGTGGTTAACGCCGATGACGCGCTGACGATGCCGGTGCGCGGCGCCGACGCGCGCTGCGTCAGCTTCGGCGTCAACATGGGCGACTATCACCTCAACCGCCAGCAGGGCGAAACCTGGCTGCGGGTGAAAGGTGAAAAGGTGCTGAACGTGAAAGAGATGAAGCTCAGCGGTCAGCACAACTATACCAACGCTCTGGCGGCGCTGGCGCTGGCGGACGCGGCCGGTTTACCGCGAGCCAGCAGCCTGAAAGCGCTGACCACGTTCACCGGCCTGGCGCATCGCTTCCAGCTGGCGCTGGAGCATAACGGGGTGCGCTGGATTAACGATTCGAAGGCCACTAACGTCGGTAGTACCGAGGCCGCGCTCAACGGTTTACAGGTTGACGGCACCCTGCATCTGCTGCTTGGCGGCGATGGCAAATCGGCGGATTTCTCGCCGCTTGGCCGCTATCTGACCGGCGATCGCGTGCGTCTGTACTGCTTCGGGCGCGACGGCGCGCAGCTGGCTGCGCTGCGGCCGGAGATCGCTGAGCAGACGCAGACCATGGAGGAGGCAATGCGTCTGATTGCGCCGCGCGTGAAGCCGGGCGATATGGTGCTGCTCTCTCCGGCCTGCGCCAGCCTCGATCAGTTTAAGAATTTTGAGCAACGGGGCGATCTCTTTACCCGTCTGGCGAAGGAGTTAGGTTGATGCGTTTATCTCTCCCTCGCCTGAGAATGCCGCGCCTGCCGGGAGTAGGTCTGCTGGGCGGGATCCTGGCGGCGCTGAAAGGCTGGGTGATGGGCTCGCGGGACAAAGATACCGACAGCTTGGTGATGTACGATCGCATGCTGCTGTGGCTCACCTTTGGCCTGGCGGCGATCGGCTTTGTGATGGTGACCTCCGCATCCATGCCGGTGGGACAGCGCCTGGCGGGCGATCCGTTCCTGTTTGCCAAGCGTGATGCGCTGTATATTCTGCTGGCGTTTTGTCTGGCAATGATCACGCTGCGTCTGCCGATGGAGTTCTGGCAGCGCTACAGCACCACGATGCTGATCGCCTCGATCGTTATGCTGCTGATCGTACTGGTGGTCGGCAGTTCGGTGAACGGGGCATCGCGCTGGATCGCGATCGGCCCGCTGCGTATTCAGCCAGCGGAGTTTACCAAGCTGTCGCTGTTCTGCTACCTGGCGAACTACCTGGTGCGCAAGGTTGACGAAGTGCGTAATAACCTGCGCGGCTTTTTAAAGCCGATGGGCGTAATCCTCGTACTGGCGATCCTGCTGCTGGCGCAGCCTGACCTCGGTACGGTGGTGGTGCTGTTCGTCACCACCCTGGCGATGCTGTTTCTGGCGGGCGCGAAGCTGTGGCAGTTCATCGCCATTATCGGCATGGGGATTTCGGCAGTGGTGCTGCTGATCCTCGCCGAGCCATACCGTATTCGCCGCGTCACCTCATTCTGGAATCCGTGGGAAGATCCGTTCGGCAGCGGTTATCAGCTCACCCAGTCCCTGATGGCGTTTGGCCGCGGGGAAATGTGGGGGCAGGGGCTGGGTAATTCGGTGCAGAAACTGGAGTACCTGCCGGAAGCGCACACGGACTTTATCTTCGCCATTATTGGGGAAGAACTGGGTTATATCGGTGTGGTATTGGCGCTATTAATGGTATTCTTCGTCGCTTTTCGCGCGATGTCGATTGGCCGCAAGGCGTTACAGATTGATCAGCGTTTTTCCGGCTTTTTAGCCTGTTCGATCGGCATCTGGTTTAGCTTTCAGGCGCTGGTCAACGTGGGGGCGGCGGCGGGCATGCTGCCAACCAAAGGTCTGACGTTGCCGCTGATCAGCTACGGCGGGTCAAGCCTGTTGATTATGTCGACGGCAATCATGATGTTGCTGCGTATAGATTATGAAACGCGTCTGGAAAAAGCCCAGGCGTTTACACGAGGTTCACGATGAGTGGTCAGGCGAAGCGGTTAATGGTGATGGCGGGCGGTACCGGCGGACACGTGTTCCCGGGGCTGGCGGTCGCGCACCATTTAATGGCTCAGGGCTGGGAAGTTCGCTGGCTGGGCACCGCAGACCGTATGGAAGCCGATTTAGTGCCGAAGCACGGTATTGAAATCGACTTCATCCGTATTTCCGGCCTGCGCGGAAAAGGCGTGAAGGCGCTGCTTGCCGCGCCGCTGCGTATATTCAACGCCTGGCGCCAGGCGCGGGCGATCATGAAGGCGTTTAAACCGGATGTGGTGCTCGGTATGGGCGGTTACGTCTCCGGTCCCGGCGGTCTTGCCGCCTGGTCGCTGGGCATTCCTGTGGTGCTGCACGAACAAAACGGCATTGCCGGATTAACCAATAAATGGCTGGCGAAGATCGCTACCAGAGTAATGCAGGCGTTTCCCGGCGCGTTTCCGAAAGCGGAAGTGGTCGGCAATCCGGTACGTACCGACGTGCTGGCGCTGCCGCTGCCGCAGGCGCGCCTGAGCGGGCGTGAAGGTCCGATTCGCGTGCTGGTGGTCGGCGGTTCGCAGGGCGCTCGCGTACTGAATCAGACGCTGCCGCAGGCGGCCGCAAAGCTGGGCAGCGCAGTCACCATCTGGCATCAGAGCGGCAAAGGCGCGCAGCAGGCGGTAGAACAGGCCTATGCTGACGCGGGCCAGCCGCAGCATAAGGTGACTGAATTTATTGATGATATGGCTGCCGCTTACGCATGGGCGGATGTGGTGGTCTGTCGTTCAGGCGCGTTAACGGTCAGTGAAATCGCCGCAGCCGGTTTACCCGCGCTGTTTGTGCCGTTTCAGCATAAAGACCGGCAGCAGTACTGGAATGCGCTACCGCTGGAGCAGGCGGGCGCGGCCAGAATTCTTGAGCAGCCGCAGTTCACCGTGGATGCGGTTGTGAGCACCCTGTCGGGGTGGAACCGTGAGGTCCTGCTGGAGATGGCGCAACGCGCGCGCGCGGCGGCCATCCCGGATGCGACTGAACGGGTCGCAAACGAAGTCAGCCTGGTTGCCCGGGCATAACTCTCGCAGCGCCTGTTGCGCTGCACGAATTTTTTGAAGTAGTTAATGGCGTAAAGAATGAATACACAACAACTGGCAAAACTGCGTTCTATCGTGCCCGAAATGCGTCGCGTTCGGCACATTCACTTTGTCGGCATCGGTGGTGCCGGTATGGGCGGTATTGCCGAAGTTCTGGCTAACGAAGGTTATCAGATCAGTGGTTCCGATTTAGCGCCAAACCCGGTGACGCAGCAGCTGACGAACCTGGGGGCGACGATTTACTTTAATCATCGTCCGGAAAACGTGCTCGACGCGAGCGTGGTGGTGGTTTCCAGCGCCATCTCTGCCGATAACCCGGAAATTGTGGCGGCCCACGAAGCGCGCATTCCGGTGATCCGCCGCGCGGAGATGCTGGCGGAGCTGATGCGTTTTCGTCACGGCATCGCCATTGCCGGAACGCATGGTAAAACGACCACCACCGCCATGGTTTCCAGCATTTATGCGGAAGCGGGGCTGGACCCAACCTTCGTTAACGGCGGTCTGGTGAAGGCGGCGGGCGTCCATGCGCGCCTGGGGCATAGCCGCTATTTAATCGCGGAGGCGGATGAGAGCGACGCGTCGTTCCTGCATCTGCAGCCGATGGTGGCGATTGTCACCAATATCGAAGCTGACCATATGGATACCTACCATGGCGACTTCGAAAATTTAAAGCAGACGTTTATTAATTTCCTGCATAACCTGCCGTTTTATGGTCGTGCGGTGATGTGCGTTGACGATCCGGTGATCCGCGAGCTGCTGCCGCGGGTGGGCCGCCAGATCACCACCTACGGCTTTAGCGACGATGCCGATGTGCGGGTCGAGGATTATCAGCAGATTGGCCCGCAGGGGCACTTCAGCCTGCTACGCCAGGGGATGCCCGAACTGCGTGTGACCCTCAATGCGCCAGGGCGACATAACGCGCTGAACGCCGCGGCTGCCGTGGCGGTGGCGACGGAAGAGGGCATTGACGACGAGGCGATTCTGCGCGCGCTGGAGAGCTTCCAGGGCACCGGTCGCCGTTTCGATTTCCTCGGTGAATTCCCGCTGGCGCCGGTAAACGGCAAAGCTGGTACGGCGATGCTGGTGGATGATTACGGTCATCACCCAACGGAAGTGGATGCGACTATCAAAGCGGCGCGCGCCGGCTGGCCGGATAAACATCTGGTGATGCTGTTTCAGCCGCACCGCTTTACGCGTACCCGCGATCTGTATGACGACTTTGCCAACGTGCTGACTCAGGTGGATGCGCTGCTGATGCTGGATGTCTATGCTGCCGGCGAAGCGCCGATTCCGGGCGCGGACAGCCGTTCGCTGTGCCGCACTATCCGAGGGCGCGGCAAGATCGATCCGATTCTGGTTTCCGATCCGGCGCAGGTTGCCGAAATGCTGGCACCGGTATTAACCGGCAATGATCTCATTCTGGTGCAGGGCGCGGGAAATATCGGCAAAATTGCGCGTTCCTTAGCTGAAATCAAACTGAAGCCGCAAATTCAGGAGAGCGAACAACATGGCTGATAAAATCGCGGTCCTGTTCGGCGGGACTTCCGCTGAGCGCGAGGTGTCGCTGAACTCCGGCGCGGCGGTGCTGGCCGGTTTACGTGAAGGCGGCGTGGATGCGCATCCTGTCGACCCGAAAGAGGTGGACGTCACGCAGCTGAAAGCCATGGGGTTTCAGAAGGTCTTTATCGCGCTGCACGGGCGCGGCGGCGAAGACGGCACCCTGCAGGGGCTGCTGGAGCTGATCGGCCTGCCCTATACCGGCAGCGGCGTGATGGCGTCTGCCATCTCAATGGATAAACTGCGCAGCAAACTGCTGTGGCAGGGCGCTGGCTTACCCGTTGCGCCGTGGGTGGCATTAACCCGTGCGCAATTTGAAAAAGGGCTTAGCGAAGAGCTGGTTACGCAAATTTCCGCGCTTGGTTTACCGTTAATCGTTAAGCCCAGCCGCGAAGGTTCCAGCGTGGGGATGTCGAAAGTGGCGGAATATGACGCTTTACAAAGCGCATTAGCGCTGGCATTTCAGCACGATGAAGAAGTACTGATTGAAAAATGGCTCAGCGGACCGGAATTTACCGTCGCGATACTCGGTGAAGAAATTTTACCGACAATCCGTATCCAACCCGCCGGAACCTTCTATGATTATGAGGCGAAGTATCTCTCTGATGAGACTCAGTATTTCTGCCCCGCCGGTCTGGAAACCGCGCAAGAGGCGCTTTTACGTGATTTAGTGCGAAAAGCATGGTCCACGCTGGGCTGTAAAGGCTGGGGGCGTATTGACGCCATGCTTGATAGCGACGGTCAGTTTTATCTGCTGGAAGCGAATACCTCACCGGGTATGACCAGCCACAGCCTGGTGCCGATGGCGGCGCGTGAGAAAGGGCTGAGCTTCTCGCAGCTGGTGGTACGCATTCTGGAACTGGCGGACTGATATGTCGCAGGCTGCGCTGAACACGCGAAACAGTGACGAAGAGGTTTCTTCATCACGTCGCAACAATGGAACGCGTCTTGCAGGAATTTTATTTCTGCTAACGGTGCTGTGTACCGTGTTGGTCAGCGGCTGGGTTGTGTTGGGCTGGATGGAGGACGCGCAGCGTTTACCGCTGTCAAAGCTGGTATTAACCGGCGAGCGTCATTACACGAAAAACGATGATATCCGCCAGTCGATCCTGGCGCTGGGCGCGCCCGGAACGTTTATGACTCAGGATGTGAACATCATTCAGAGCCAGATTGAACGTTTACCGTGGATTAAACAGGCCAGCGTCAGAAAGCAATGGCCTGATGAATTGAAGATTCATCTGGTTGAATATGTGCCAATAGCGCGTTGGAATGATCAGCATATGGTGGATGCCGAAGGAAATGCCTTTAGCGTACCGTCAGATCGTACCAGCAAGCAGATTTTACCGATGCTGTATGGCCCGGAAGGCAGCGCGAGCGAAGTGTTGCAGGGCTATCGCGAAATGGGACAGGTGCTGGCGAAGGACAGGTTTACGTTAAAGGAAGCGGCGATGACCGCACGTCGTTCCTGGCAGTTGACGCTGAATAACGATATTAAGCTCAACCTCGGCAGGGGCGATACAATGAAACGTTTGGCTCGCTTTGTAGAACTCTACCCGGTTTTACAGCAGCAGGCGCAAACCGAGGGCAAACGGATTAGCTACGTTGATTTGCGTTATGACTCAGGGGCAGCAGTAGGCTGGGAGCCTTTACCTCCTGAGGAAACTAATCAGCAACAAAATCAGGCACAGGCAGAACAACAATGATCAAGGCGACGGACAGAAAACTGGTAGTTGGACTGGAGATTGGCACCGCGAAGGTCGCCGCTTTAGTAGGGGAAGTTCTGCCCGACGGTATGATCAATATCATTGGCGTGGGCAGTTGCCCGTCGCGGGGTATGGATAAAGGCGGCGTTAACGACCTTGAATCCGTGGTGAAATGCGTACAGCGCGCCATTGATCAGGCAGAACTGATGGCCGATTGCCAGATCTCCTCTGTGTATCTGGCGCTTTCGGGCAAACATATTAGCTGTCAGAATGAAATCGGCATGGTGCCGATTTCCGAAGAAGAAGTGACGCAGGAAGACGTGGAAAACGTGGTGCACACCGCGAAGTCGGTGCGCGTCCGCGACGAGCATCGCGTGCTGCACGTTATTCCGCAGGAATATGCGATTGACTACCAGGAAGGCATTAAAAATCCTGTGGGTCTTTCCGGTGTTCGTATGCAGGCGAAAGTGCATCTGATCACCTGTCACAACGATATGGCGAAAAACATTGTTAAAGCCGTTGAACGTTGTGGCCTGAAAGTTGACCAACTGATATTTGCCGGACTGGCGGCCAGCTATTCCGTCTTAACGGAAGATGAGCGTGAACTGGGTGTCTGCGTCGTGGATATCGGTGGTGGTACAATGGATATCGCCGTATATACTGGCGGGGCGTTGCGCCACACCAAAGTGATCCCGTATGCCGGGAACGTGGTTACCAGCGATATCGCTTATGCCTTCGGTACGCCGCCAAGCGACGCCGAGGCGATCAAAGTGCGTCATGGCTGTGCGCTGGGGTCCATCGTCGGTAAAGACGAAAGCGTTGAAGTGCCGAGCGTCGGCGGTCGTCCGCCGCGCAGTCTGCAACGTCAGACGCTGGCGGAGGTGATTGAGCCGCGCTACACCGAACTGCTCAACCTGGTCAACGAAGAGATATTGCAATTACAGGAACAGCTTCGCCAGCAGGGGGTGAAACATCATCTGGCGGCGGGGATTGTATTGACCGGCGGCGCGGCGCAAATTGAAGGACTTGCCGCCTGCGCTCAGCGCGTATTCCATACGCAGGTGCGTATCGGCGCGCCGCTGAATATTACCGGTCTGACGGATTATGCCCAGGAGCCGTACTACTCGACGGCGGTGGGGCTGCTTCACTACGGGAAAGAGTCCCATTTAAGTGGTGAAGCCGATGTAGAGAAGCGCGTAACGGCTTCAGTCGGTTCGTGGATTAAACGACTCAACAGCTGGCTGCGAAAAGAGTTTTAATTTTTTTATGAGACTGGCGAAAATTACGGTCTCAGGCGACAGGCACAATACGCTAAGCCCTTCAGGTTGCGTCGAGGCAGGCTGGAGGGTGACGTGTAACAACGGAGAGAGAAATTATGTTTGAACCAATGGAATTAACCAACGACGCGGTGATTAAAGTCATCGGCGTCGGCGGCGGCGGTGGCAATGCCGTTGAGCACATGGTGCGCGAGCGCATTGAAGGTGTTGAATTCTTCGCAGTGAATACCGACGCGCAGGCGTTGCGTAAGACTGCGGTTGGCCAGACCATCCAGATTGGTAGCGGCATTACCAAAGGTCTGGGCGCTGGCGCGAACCCGGAAGTTGGCCGCAACGCCGCGGACGAAGACCGTGAAGCCCTGCGCGCCGCGCTGGATGGCGCAGACATGGTGTTTATCGCCGCAGGTATGGGCGGTGGTACGGGGACCGGCGCCGCGCCCGTAGTTGCAGAAGTGGCAAAAGATTTAGGTATTCTGACCGTGGCTGTCGTGACCAAGCCTTTCAATTTCGAAGGCAAGAAGCGTATGGCGTTTGCGGAGCAGGGTATCACCGAGCTGTCCAAACACGTGGATTCGCTGATCACCATCCCGAACGACAAGCTGCTGAAGGTGCTGGGTCGCGGTATTTCTCTGCTCGACGCGTTTGGCGCGGCGAACGACGTGCTGAAAGGCGCGGTACAGGGGATCGCGGAACTGATTACCCGTCCGGGTCTGATGAACGTCGACTTTGCGGACGTGCGCACCGTGATGTCCGAAATGGGCTACGCGATGATGGGCTCCGGCGTGGCGAGCGGTGAAGACCGTGCGGAAGAAGCGGCTGAAATGGCTATCTCTTCTCCGTTGCTGGAAGATATCGATCTGTCCGGCGCGCGCGGCGTGCTGGTCAACATTACGGCGGGCTTCGACCTGCGTCTGGATGAGTTCGAAACCGTGGGTAACACCATCCGCGCCTTTGCGTCGGATAACGCGACCGTGGTTATCGGTACTTCTCTGGACCCGGATATGAACGACGAACTGCGCGTTACCGTCGTGGCCACCGGTATTGGCATGGACAAACGTCCGGAGATTACCCTGGTGACCAACAAGCAGGTGCAGCAGCCGGTGATGGATCGTTACCAGCAGCACGGCATGGCGCCGCTGACGCAAGAGCAGAAGCCGGTCGCGAAAGTGGTCAACGACAATACGCCGCAGACCGCGAAAGAGCCGGATTATCTGGATATCCCGGCGTTCCTGCGCAAGCAGGCTGACTAAGAATTAGCTGGAATTTGGGATTCGCGGCTCTTTGTGCTAAACTGGCCCGCCGAATGTATAGTACACTTCGGTTGGATAGGTAATTTGGCGAGATTATACGATGATCAAACAAAGGACACTTAAACGTATCGTTCAGGCGACTGGCGTCGGTTTGCATACCGGCAAGAAAGTCACCCTGACCTTACGCCCTGCGCCGGCCAACACCGGGGTCATCTATCGTCGCACCGACTTGAATCCACCGGTAGATTTTCCGGCCGATGCCAAATCTGTGCGTGATACCATGCTCTGTACGTGTCTGGTCAACGAGCATGATGTACGGATTTCAACCGTTGAGCACCTTAACGCTGCTCTGGCGGGCTTAGGTATCGATAACATCGTTATTGAAGTCGATGCTCCGGAAATCCCGATCATGGACGGCAGCGCCGCGCCGTTCGTCTACCTGCTGCTTGACGCAGGTATTGAAGAACTGAGCAGCGCGAAGAAATTTGTCCGCATCAAAGAGACCGTTCGCGTCGAAGATGGCGACAAGTGGGCTGAGTTTAAACCGTACAATGGTTTTACGTTGGATTTCACCATCGACTTTAACCATCCGGCAATCGACTCCAGCACTCAGCGCTATGCGATGAACTTCTCGGCTGATGCGTTCATGCGCCAGATTAGCCGCGCACGTACGTTCGGTTTCATGCGTGATATCGAATATCTGCAGTCCCGTGGCCTGTGCCTGGGCGGCAGCTTCGATTGTGCCATCGTTGTTGACGATTATCGCGTACTGAACGAAGACGGCCTGCGTTTTGAAGATGAATTCGTTCGTCACAAAATGCTCGACGCGATTGGTGACTTGTTCATGTGTGGTCACAACATTATTGGCGCCTTTACCGCGTACAAATCCGGTCATGCGCTGAATAACAAACTGTTGCAGGCTGTTCTGGCAAAACAGGAAGCCTGGGAATTTGTGACCTTCGAAGACGACGCAGAGCTGCCGCTGGCGTTCAAAGCACCATCGACCGTACTGGCATAACGACACGCGTTGTCGCATAAATTCGACTGGTAAATCTGGCACTCTCTCCGGCCAGGTGAGCCAGTCGTTTTTTATTTCTTCAAAGCCATCTTCGGTGAGCCTGGTTTTCTTCAGCGCAAAAGCCTTTCTGTCGCCCGGCGCCGTGCGAACGCTGCTTTCTTAAGCGTTTTTACCCGCAACTTGTCATCAATACTGCTGTAGTGCCTGCGCATTAATGATAAGATTTGTGCGCAAAAAAACGTTTTGAACAACATGACTGGGATGGTTTCAACGTGAGTGGAATACTGACGCGCTGGCGACAGTTAGGCAGACGCTACTTCTGGCCGCATCTCTTATTAGGGATGGTCGCGGCGAGTCTTGGCCTGCCTGCGCTCAGTAACGCCGCCGAACCCAATAATGCGCCCGCAAAGGCGACGGCCAGCAGTCACGATCAGCACATCCGGGTTAATTTCAGCCAGCTGGCGCTGCTCGAAGCGTCCAACCGCCGGCCCAATTTTACCGTCGATTACTGGCATCAGCACGCCATCCGCACGGTTATACGCCATCTCTCTTTCGCGATGGCGCCGCAGGCGCTGCCGGTAGCGGAAGAAACGTCGCCGCTTCAGGCGCATCATTTAGCCTTACTGAATACGCTCAGCGCGATGCTGACGCAGGAAGGTTCTCCCGCGGCAATGACTCCGCGCGTCAGCTATTCACATTTCGCCCCGCTGGCTGCGTTTACCGTTCCCGTCTGGATAAGCCAGGCGCAGGGTATCCGCGCCGGTCCTCAACGCCTCAGCTAACACGAAAAAACCTTCATCTAATAATTATGACTCCGCGGTGCGGGGCGTTTGAGATTTTACTATGCTAATCAAAATGTTAACAAAAGTATTCGGTAGTCGTAACGATCGTACGTTGCGTCGTATGCGTAAAGTAGTCGGCGTGATCAACGCCATGGAACCGGAGATGGAAAAACTCTCCGATGAAGAACTGAAGGCGAAAACCGCCGAATTCCGCGCGCGTCTCGAGCAGGGCGCCAGCGTGGAAAGCCTGATTCCGGAAGCCTTCGCGGTTGTGCGCGAAGCCAGTAAGCGCGTGTTCGGCATGCGTCACTTCGACGTTCAGCTGCTCGGCGGTATGGTGCTAAACGATCGCTGCATCGCGGAAATGCGTACCGGTGAAGGTAAAACCCTGACCGCAACGCTGCCGGCCTACCTGAATGCGCTGAGCGGAAAGGGCGTACACGTGGTTACCGTCAACGACTATCTGGCCCAGCGTGACGCCGAGAACAACCGTCCGCTGTTCGAATTCCTCGGCATGACCGTCGGTATTAACCTGCCGGGTATGCCTGCGCCAGCCAAGCGCGAAGCCTACGCAGCCGACATTACCTACGGCACCAACAACGAATATGGCTTTGACTACCTGCGCGACAATATGGCGTTCAGCCCTGAAGAGCGCGTCCAGCGTAAACTGCACTATGCGCTGGTGGATGAGGTCGACTCCATCCTGATCGATGAAGCGCGTACGCCGCTTATTATTTCCGGCCCGGCGGAAGACAGCTCGGAAATGTATAAGAAGGTGAACAAAATCATTCCGCACCTGGTTCGCCAGGAAAAAGAAGACTCCGACACCTTCCAGGGGGAAGGTCACTTCTCGGTAGATGAGAAAGCGCGCCAGGTTAACCTGACCGAACGCGGTCTGGTGCTGATCGAAGAGCTGCTGGTGAAAGAAGGCATTATGGATGAAGGCGAGTCACTGTACTCTCCGGGCAATATCATGCTGATGCACCATGTCACCGCGGCGCTGCGCGCGCACGTGCTGTTCACCCGCGACGTTGATTACATCGTGAAAGACGGTGAAGTCATTATCGTTGATGAGCATACCGGTCGTACCATGCAGGGCCGTCGCTGGTCTGATGGTCTGCACCAGGCGGTTGAAGCCAAAGAAGGCGTGGACATCCAGAACGAAAACCAGACGCTGGCTTCCATTACCTTCCAGAACTATTTCCGTCTGTACGAAAAGCTGGCCGGTATGACCGGTACGGCAGACACCGAGGCGTTTGAATTCAGCTCTATCTACAAGCTGGATACCGTGGTGGTGCCGACTAACCGTCCGATGATCCGTAAAGATATGCCGGATCTGGTCTACATGACCGAAGCGGAAAAAATTCAGGCCATCATTGAAGATATCAAAGAGCGTACCGCAAATGGTCAGCCGGTGCTGGTCGGTACGATCTCCATTGAGAAATCTGAAGTCGTTTCTAACGAGCTGACTAAAGCAGGCATCAAGCATAACGTTCTGAACGCCAAGTTCCACGCCAACGAAGCGGCGATTGTCGCGCAGGCGGGTTATCCGTCGGCGGTGACTATCGCCACCAACATGGCCGGTCGCGGTACGGATATTATGCTGGGCGGTAGCTGGCAGGCGGAAATCGCCGCGCTGGAAAATCCGACGCCGGAGCAGATCGCGCAGATCAAAGCGGACTGGCAGGTGCGTCACGATGCGGTCCTGGCTGCGGGCGGCCTGCACATCATTGGTACTGAGCGTCACGAATCACGTCGTATCGATAACCAGCTGCGCGGCCGTTCGGGTCGTCAGGGGGATCCGGGCTCCTCGCGTTTCTACCTGTCGATGGAAGATGCGCTGATGCGTATTTTTGCCTCTGACCGCGTCTCCGGCATGATGCGTAAACTAGGAATGAAGCCGGGCGAAGCGATTGAACACCCGTGGGTGACCAAAGCGATTGCCAACGCGCAGCGCAAAGTGGAAAGCCGTAACTTCGATATTCGTAAGCAGCTGCTGGAATACGATGACGTCGCCAACGATCAGCGTCGCGCGATCTACACCCAGCGTAACGAACTGCTGGATGTGTCTGACGTGAGCGAAACCATCAACAGCATTCGTGAAGATGTCTTTAAAGCGACCATCGATGCCTATATTCCGCCGCAGTCTCTGGAGGAGATGTGGGATATCCCTGGTTTGCAGGAGCGTCTGAAAAATGACTTCGATCTGGATATGCCGATCGCGGAATGGCTGGATAAAGAGCCAGAACTGCATGAAGAGACGCTGCGCGAGCGTATTCTGAGCCAGGCGATCGAGGTGTATCAGCGCAAAGAAGAGGTGGTTGGCGCGGAGATGATGCGTCACTTCGAAAAAGGCGTGATGTTGCAGACTCTCGACTCCCTGTGGAAAGAGCACCTGGCGGCGATGGACTATCTGCGTCAGGGGATCCACCTGCGTGGCTATGCGCAGAAAGATCCGAAGCAGGAGTACAAGCGCGAATCTTTCGCCATGTTCGCCGCGATGCTGGAGTCGCTGAAGTATGAAGTGATCAGCACGCTAAGCAAAGTGCAGGTACGTATGCCGGAAGAGGTTGAAGCGATGGAACTGCAACGTCGTGAAGAGGCGGAACGTCTGGCGCAGATGCAGCAGCTTAGCCATCAGGACGACCATGCTGCGGCCGCTGCTGACCTGGCGGCGCAAACCGGCGAGCGCAAAGTCGGGCGCAACGATCCGTGCCCTTGCGGTTCCGGTAAGAAATACAAACAGTGCCACGGTCGTCTGAGCTGATCCCGTTTATGGGCAGTATTGCCGGATGACGCTTCGCTTATCCGGCTTACGATAAAACAGAGACAAAAGGCGCGGGAAACTGCGCCTTTTTTACGGATACGACAAGATGAAAACACTGCAAATCGCCGTCGGAATTATACGTAATCCGCAGAATGAAATTTTTATCACCCGACGCGCGGCTGACGCGCATATGGCGAACAAGCTGGAGTTCCCGGGGGGGAAAATTGAGGCCGGTGAAACGCCGGAGCAGACGTTAAGTCGGGAGTTACAGGAAGAGGTCGGCATTACCCCGGCGAATGCCACGCTGTTTGAAAAGCTGGAGTATCAGTTTCCGGATCGGCACATCACCCTGTGGTTCTGGCTGGTCGAAAGCTGGCAAGGGGAGCCGTGGGGAAAAGAGGGGCAGTCCGGAAACTGGATTGCCGCAGACGCGCTCAGCGCGGACGATTTTCCGCCCGCCAATGAACCGGTGATTGCGAAGCTGAAACACGCTTCACTGGCCTGACAGAATGGGGAGGCCGGAAAAGCGTAGCGCTATCCGGCAGACGGGATGTAAGCCCTGACAGATAGCCGGATGGCGGCGTTGCCTTATCCGGCCTACTGATTACTCTTTCTCTTCACTCCAGTCGTCGCTGTCTGACAAATCGCCGCTGCTCGGAATACGTTTCTCCTCTGCGGCCCATTCACCCAGATCGATAAGCTGGCAGCGTTTACTGCAAAACGGGCGAAACGGACTGATTTCGCCCCAGACGACCGTTTTGCCGCAGGTCGGGCAGTTGACGGTAATGGTTTCTGACATCTTTACTCCTTAACAGCAGGCCAGTTCGAAGTCGAGGCGCTCAGGAACGACGCCGTTTTCGCTATCGATCGGCATAAAACGAATCGCAAACCGGCTCTTATGCCCGGAAATTTGCGGATACAGCTGGATATCAAGCGGCAGATTAAGGCGCAGTAAATCGGCGTCTTCGCCATTATCCTGATAAAACCCGTTCAGGCTGGTCTGTTTGCGGAAGGGGGCAGAATGGCGAATTAAATCGAGGATTAGGGTCAGCGCCTGGTTTAACGGATTCAGGCTGGCAAGCCAGGCCTCAACCTGCGCATCGCGCTGCGCCTGGGGCAGATGCAGCCACATATGCAGCGTCGGTAAATCAAAACTACAGCAGCCGCCGGGAATGCTCAGGCGCTGGCGCACCAGCGCGATCAGCCGATCTTCACGTAAAAATTGCCCAATCCGCGGGGCGGAGATCAGAACAGAACCTGCGCTTTTTAACTGTTGACGCAACGCTTCAATCCGGCTCTGATCGACCCCCGGCACTTCAATCCATGCCTGAAGTTTGCGCTGCTGGCGCTCCAGCTCTTTCAGCAATTCTGTACGCACTTCCCCGCGTTCGAACACATCCAGCAAATCTCCGACATTGCGAAAAAAGTGCAGCGCGTCCGCATGGGAGGCGACAGGGAGATTAGCGGAGAGTTGTTGAATTAAAAACTCAATGCGCAGCCATGTACGCATCTTTTCATTGAGTGGGTGTTCAAAAAGGACCTGGGTGTGCATTACGGTTTTTCCTGTGAGACAAACTGCGACGCAAGCTGGAGATAAAGCGCGTGCAGGCGGGCGACATCCGGCTTGATGGACTCTGGTGCGCCATTATTATCAATAACATCATCCGCCACGGCAAGACGCGCTTCACGCGTCGCCTGGGCTGCAAGGATCTGTTCAACATGCGCGCGGGTGACGTCGTCGCGCAGCATGGTTCGGGAAAGCTGTGTTTCGGCAGAGACATCCACCACGAGCACACGATTTGCTTTGCTGTGCAGGCCATTTTCAACCAGCAGCGGCACAACCCATAACACATACGAAGAAGTTGCCTGCCGGAACTGACGCTGCGTTTCCTGGTGAATAAGTGGATGGAGCAGGGCGTTAAGCCAGGCTTTTTCCTGCGGATTTGCGAAAATTCGCTCGCGGAGAAGCCGCCGCTGGAGCGTGCCGTCCGCGCCAATCAGCGCTTTGCCGAAGCGACTGGCAATGGCCTCCAGCGCAGGCTGGCCCGGAGCGACCACCTGACGGGCAATAATGTCTGCGTCAACGATCTGAACGCCGAGGTCAGCAAATGCGTTCGCAACGGTGCTCTTACCGCTGCCAATGCCGCCCGTTAAGGCTACCGTATACCTCATAAGCTCAGTTCCTGGAAATTAGCGATAATAATCAAATGGTTAAAATTTGAACGCTTAGTGACGAAGATGAACCCGGTCGTGGCCGACTTTCACCAGGTAAATTTATGGGATTGTAGCGTAAAAAAAGTGAATTTCGCAGTCTTGCGCGGCATTGATTAGTGCGTATGATAGCGTCACTGGAGTTGCGCTCTCATCCTTACAGCCCTTAACCCCAGGAATCCGCACATGCGTATTGAAGAAGATCTGAAGCTAGGTTTTAAAGACGTTCTTATCCGCCCTAAGCGTTCTACTCTCAAAAGCCGTTCCGAAGTCGAACTGGAACGTCAGTACACCTTTAAACATTCAGGTCAGAGCTGGTCTGGCGTCCCCATTATTGCCGCCAATATGGATACCGTCGGGACGTTTGAGATGGCGAAGGCCCTTGCCGCTTTCGATATTCTCACCGCCGTTCATAAGCACTACTCCGTTGAGGACTGGTCCGCATTTATCGAAGGCGCGTCTGCCAGCGTGCTCCGGCACGTCATGGTTTCCACCGGCACCTCTGACGCCGATTTCGACAAAACCAAACAGATTCTGGCGCTGAATCCGGAACTGAATTTTGTCTGCATCGATGTGGCGAACGGCTACTCAGAGCACTTTGTCCAGTTCGTATCGAAGGCCCGTGAAGCCTGGCCGAATAAAACAATCTGCGCGGGCAACGTGGTAACCGGCGAGATGTGCGAAGAACTGATCCTGTCCGGCGCCGATATCGTTAAGGTGGGTATCGGTCCTGGCTCCGTTTGTACCACGCGGGTTAAAACCGGCGTCGGCTATCCGCAGCTTTCCGCGGTCATCGAATGTGCTGATGCGGCGCACGGCCTGGGCGGGATGATCGTCAGCGACGGCGGTTGCACCACGCCGGGCGATGTGGCGAAAGCGTTTGGCGGCGGCGCTGACTTTGTCATGCTCGGCGGGATGCTGGCGGGCCATGACGAAAGCGGCGGCAAGATCGTTGACGAAAACGGTGAAAAATTCATGCTGTTCTACGGCATGAGCTCCGAGTCCGCTATGACCCGCCACGTTGGCGGCGTTGCGCAGTATCGTGCGGCGGAAGGTAAAACCGTTAAGCTGCCGCTGCGTGGTCCGGTAGAAAATACCGCGCGCGATATTCTCGGCGGCCTGCGTTCAGCCTGCACCTACGTTGGCGCTTCGCGTTTAAAAGAACTGACCAAACGCACGACCTTTATTCGCGTACAGGAACAGGAAAACCGCATTTTCAATAGCCTGTAATGTGCTACGTTCTGTTGTCGAAGGCCTGGTGTTTACCAGGCCTGAGATCGCTGGCAAACCCGCAGGTCGCTCTATCCCATTCCGCTCATCGCATCCCCCAGATGAAATATCGGCAGATACATTGCCACCACCAGCGTGCCGATAATTAATCCTGTAATCACCAGTAACGCTGGTTCCAGCAGCGCGGCAAGGCTATCGGCCAGCGCCAGCGTGCTTTCGCTGTGATGGCGGGCAAGATTATGCAGCATCGCGTCCAGCGATCCGGCGGCTTCGCCCGTTCGCACCAGTTGCAGACAGAGCGGAGTAAATTCCTGGGCGTTTTTAAATGCCTGCCAGACCGGGATGCCGCGGCTGATATCGTCTTGCACCTGTGAAATACGTTGTGTCCAGTAGGGACAGCGCAGGGTTTCCCGTACGCTCTCAAGCGCCGGTAAAAATGAAATCCCCGCGCTCTGCGTCAGCGCGAGGATGGTGAAAATCTGCGTCAGCTTTTGCCCTCTGAGCAAACGTCCCACAACCGGCGCGCGCAGCAGCCATCGCTGGCGTAAAACCTGCCAGGCAACGTGATGCCGGAGCCCCGCGGCGACTGCGGTGAGCGCAACGCCCGTCAGTATAACCAGCCAGCCCCAGCGCGCGCTGCCGTTTGCAACAGCGATAATCCACTGCGTCAGCGCAGGCAGCGGCGTGTTAAAGGTTCGGTAAATCGCGGCAAATTCTGGCAGCACAAAGTGCAGCATCGCCAGGACCACCATTACGGCCATGGTTAAAATGATGGTCGGGTAACGCAACGCTTTTGCGACCTTATCGCGTAGCTGCTTTTGCGCCTTCTGCTGGCGGGCGAGTTCAGAACAGCATACGTCGAGTTTGCCGGTCAGCTCTCCGGTGCGGATCATTGCCAGGTACAACGGCGGAAAAATGTCAGGCCATTGCGCCAGCGCGCTGGAGAGCGGCGCGCCATTCTCCAGCTCACGCGCCAGGCTCTCCAACAGCGCCTGCCACTGTTTGTCAGGATGCTGGCCGGCAAGCAGCCACAGCCCGTCGGAAAGCGTCAGTCCGGCCTGCAACAGCGTGGCGAGTTGCTGGATGACTTCCGCACATTTATCGCTGCGCCAGAGCGCCCGATTAACCCGTAAGCGCTTCACGCGCAGCGGCGTTATCCCGCATTGTTGCAGCGCCAGCATCAGCAGAGCGCGGTTTTCTGCCCATAGCGTTCCTTCGCCAGGCGAACCTCCGTTATCAATACCCTGCCAGCGCCAGAGTTTGTTAGCGCTCATTGGGGATACCCAGGATGCGTACCAGCTCCTCAAATGTCGTCAGTCCCTGGTCAACGGCGCGGCAGCCGCTTTCAAACAGCGTGAGCATCCCTGCCTGTCTGGCATACCCTTCCAGAGCTTCTGCCGTGGCGCCGTTCGCAATCTGCTGGCGCAGCCCGGCGCTTATCGGCAGCACTTCAAACAGCGCCGTGCGGCCATAATAGCCGTGATAACAATGCTCACAGCCCGGCGCCAGCCAGCGGGGCAGGGGCATGGCGCACACGGCTTGCGGCAAACGGACAGGATCGTCTGTGAGGCGGCGACAGTGGGGGCACAATTTTCTTACCAGACGCTGCGCCACTACCAGCGTTAGCGCCGATGAGAGCATCCAGCGCGCCACGCCCATCTGCTGCAGGCGCACCAGCGCTTCGCAGGTGGAGTTAGTATGCAGCGTGGAAAGCACCAGGTGACCGGTTTGCGCCGCTTTAATGGCGATTTCCGCCGTTTCGCCGTCGCGGATCTCACCGACCATAATGACATCCGGGTCCTGGCGTAACAGCGCCCGTAATACGCTCTGAAAGGTCAGTCCGGCGCGCGGATGGATCTGCGTCTGGTTAATACCCTCCAGCGGTATCTCCACCGGATCTTCAACGCTGCACAGGTTTACCTCCGTCGCGTTTCGCGACTGCAGTGCGCTGTACAGCGTCACCGTTTTGCCGCTGCCCGTGGGGCCGGTGACCAGCACCAGCCCCTGCGGCTGCTGTAACGCATGGTTAAAGGCGGAAAGCTGCGTGTCGTGCATTCCCAGCGCGGTAACCTCCAGCGCCTGGTTCACCTGATGCAGCAGACGCAGCACCACCTTTTCACCCTGGCGGCACGGGAGCGTGGCAATACGAAACGAGACGGCGGCGCCGTTCAGTTCGACGGTGAACTGACCATCCTGCGGCAGCCGGTGCTCGGCAATGTCCAGATGGCTCAGGACCTTCAGCCGCGCCGTCAGGGCGACGCCCGTCTCTTTCGCAATATCGGGCAGGCTATGCAGCACGCCATCTATCCGCAGGCGAATGCGAAAGTGATGTTCCGCAGGCTCAATGTGGATATCTGAGGCGCGGCTGGTCAGCGCTGCCTGTAACGTTTTATCAAGTAGCGTCGCCGCGCTGAGGCTGGATTCAGGTATCACCGCGGGCAGCGTTTGCTGCGGCTGGTGCAGATGTCCCTCCATTTGCTGACGCGTCCAGCAGACAATTTCAATGCGTTTGGTGGTGGCGAAGTGCAGGGCATCCAGTAGCTGATGGGAAGGCGCGTCCACTACGGCGACGTGTACGGCTTCGCTATCGGCGTCAAGCAGGATCCCCTGATAGCGCTGGCAAAGCGCTTTTAGCTGCGTGGTATTCATTCTGAACCTCCTGCGTTGGCATCAAAGCGAAAAACGTCTTCACAGGCCTGCTGCAACGCGCCGTCATTCTGAATCGCGCAGCTGCGCGTCCAGCCCGTTATGCCGTTAGCGTTATCCCAGACCGGCGTCATGACCACGCTGAGCCCGTTCAAACTTTCCTGGCCGCTCATTGAAACCACTCCCTTCGCCACGCTCATGGCCGAGACGTAGCGGGTGGTGGTCGGGGCGGGAATGCCGTTACTTCCTGCATCGCAGGTCGCGACGCCGCCATGTTCCAGCGCGCAAAGTTCAACGGCGGTGCGGTAGGGGACGAAGGTTTGCAGTATGTCCGTGAGCGCAGCCTTGCGCAGATAGTTCTGGTACGCCGGAATGCCGATGGCGCTGAGAATCGCGATAATGCCGATCACCACCATCAGTTCAATAAGGGTGAATCCACGTTGTTTATCCATTGGTCGCTCCTTGAGTTAGCGGAGGCAACTTTGGCAAACGCGATCGGGATTAGCGAACGGCAAAAGGAGAATCGGGAATCCGGGTTCAGAGGAATCTGTCGGCGTTTCATCACCGGACAATGCTTTTACGAGGCGGCTCGAAAAAGTGCCGGATGGCGGAGTGGCCCGGTCAGCGTCAGCGCCACCGGGCAAAGAGGATTAACGAAAGCGCATTGAGAGGTCGAGCGCACGCACGTGTTTCGTCAGCGCGCCGACGGAAATAAAGTCGACGCCGGTTTCGGCAAATTCACGCAGCGTCGCGTCGGTGACGTTGCCGGAGACCTCCAGGCGCGCCTGGCCGTTGGCGCGTTTCACCGCTTCACGCATCTGCTCGGTTTCGAAGTTATCCAGCATGATGATGTCAGCGCCGGCTTTCAGGGCCTCGTCCAGTTCATCAAGGTTTTCGACTTCAACCTCAACCGGGACGTCAGGGTGCAGCCAGAACGCCTTTTCCACCGCCTGACGGACTGAGCCGGAGGCGATAATGTGATTCTCTTTGATCAGGAACGCGTCAGAAAGCCCCAGCCGGTGATTGGCGCCACCGCCGCACAGCACGGCGTATTTCAGCGCAGTGCGCAGGCCCGGCAGGGTTTTACGCGTATCCAGCAGCTGCGTTTTCGTTCCCGCCAGCAGATCGACATACTTGCGCACTTCGCTTGCGACGCCGGAGAGCGTCTGCACAAAGTTCAGCGCGGTGCGCTCGCCGGTCAGCAGGATTCGGGCGGGTCCCTCCAGCTCAAACAGTGGCTGACTGGCGCTGATGCTGTCGCCATCCTCGACGTGCCAGATTAGCGTGACGTCGTCGCCCGCCAGTTGAATAAACACTTCTTCCACCCAGCGTTTGCCACAAAAAACGCCGTTTTCACGGGTGATAACGGTCGCGTGAGCGCGAGTATTTTCCGGCAAAAGCTGTGCCGTAATATCGTTACCGGCATCCACTTCACCACCTAAATCTTCACGCAGCGCCTGGGCGACAGCGGCAGGGATATCCAGATTAATGCGTTCCAACAGCGCGTCACGTCGGTAGTCAGGGTTATAACGGCGAGGCGGCATGATAAAACTCCAAATTGCTAACGAATCATAAGGTGGAAACATGCTACTCTGAAGCGGCTATCAGCACCACTCAAAAGGAGAACCTGCATGTTGTTAGACAAGGGCTGGCTGGCAGAGGCGCGGCGCGTCCCTTCTCCCCATTACGATTGCCGCCCGGATGACGAAAATCCTTCTCTGCTGGTGGTGCACAATATCAGCCTGCCGCCCGGTGAATTCGGCGGTCCGTGGATTGATGCCTTATTCAGCGGAACAATTGATCCAGCCGCACATCCCTTTTTTGCTGAAATTGCCCATCTGCGCGTTTCGGCCCATTGTCTGATTCGCCGCGACGGTGAAATCGTTCAGTATGTTCCTTTCGATAAGCGCGCGTGGCACGCTGGCGTTTCGCATTATCGCGGCCGCGAGCGCTGTAATGATTTTTCGATAGGCATTGAGCTGGAAGGGACCGATACGCTGGCCTATACCGATGCGCAATATCAACAGCTGGCGGCAATTACCCGCACCCTGATTACACATTACCCGGCCATTGCCGATAACACAACCGGACATTGTGATATTGCGCCTGAGCGTAAGACCGACCCGGGGCCAGCCTTTGACTGGACAAGGTTTCGCGCTCTGGTCACCCCCTCGTCAGATAAGGAGATGACATGACGCTGTTTACGACACTTCTGGTGCTGCTGATTGAGCGCCTGTTTAAGCTGGGAGAACACTGGCAGTTCGATCACCGCCTGGAGGCCTTTTTCCGGCGAGTTAAACGCTTTTCGATGGTGCGGACGCTGGGGATGACGCTGATTGCGATGGCGTTAACGTTTCTGCTGCTGCGCGCGCTGGACGGCCTGCTATTTAACGTACCGACGATTGTCGCGTGGATTTTGATTGGGCTGCTGTGTATTGGGGCGGGGAAAGTGCGAATGCACTATCACGCCTATCTTACCGCGGCGTCGCGCGACGATGCGCACGCCCGTACGGCGATGGCCAGCGAACTAACTATGATTCACGGCGTTCCGCCGGGCTGCGATGAGCGTGAATTTTTGCGTGAGCTGCAAAATGCGCTGCTGTGGATTAACTTTCGTTTTTACCTCGCGCCGCTGTTCTGGCTGATTGTCGGCGGAACCGTCGGGCCTGTGCTGCTGGTGGGTTACGCCTTCCTGCGCGCCTGGCAGTCCTGGCTGGCGCGCTACCTGACGCCCCATGAGCGTTTGCAGTCCGGCATTGACGCTATTCTTCACGTGCTGGACTGGATCCCGGTACGTCTGGCAGGCGTGGTTTATGCGTTGATCGGCCACGGTGAGAAAGCGCTGCCGGCCTGGTTCGCATCCCTTACCGATTTGCATACCGCCCAGTATCAGGTGGTAACCCGTCTGGCGCAGTTCTCGCTGGCGCGAGAGCCGCATACCGATAAGGTTGGGACGCCGAAAGCGGCAGTATCGATGGCCAAGAAAACTTCCCTGGTTGGGGTGGTGGCCATTGCGTTTCTGACTATTTACGGGGCGCTGGTGTAGCGTCAGATTTTGCCGGATGGCGCTACGCTTATCCGGCCTACAGGATTCGGTCTGGAGTAGCTAATTTTTGCCGGATGGCGCTGCGCTTATCCGGCCTACAGGATCCGGCCAGGAGTAGCTAATTTTTGCCGGATGGCGCTACGCTTATCCGGCCTACGGGATTCGGCCTGGAGTAGCTAATTTTTGCCGGCGGGCCGACATGCCCGACAGCGTAGCGCCGCCGGGCTGCGTTTCAGAGAGTATCCGCGGGCGGAATACCAAAATCCGGCATTCCGTTTTCGTCCCAGCGAACCAGCTTCAGACGGGTATGACGGTTAGGATCGTAGAGTGGATCGCCCTCGATTTCGGTGTAGTTGCGCGCGTGATATACCAGCACATCTTCCCCTTCCGGCGTTTGCGTAAAGCTGTTATGCCCCGGCCCGTACTGACGATTTTCATAGCTGGTGGCAAAGACCGGACGCGGCGATTTATGCCAGTTCGCCGGGTCTTGCGGATCGGCGTTCATATCAATCCATAAAAGACCCATGCAGTAGTTCTCATCCGTTGCGCTGGCGGAGTAGCTGATGAACAGCCTGTCGCCATGCGTGAGCACCGCCGGACCTTCGTTGACCCAAAAGCCCCGACACTCCCAGTCATATTCCGGTTGGCTGAGCATCACCGGCTCGCCCTTGAGCGTCCACGGGTTTTCCAGCTCGGCAAGGTAAATGTTAGAGTTACCTGCGATATGCGGGGATTTTTGCGCCCACAGATACCACTGTTTCCCCTGATGATGAAACGTGGTGGCATCCAGCGCAAAGGTATCAAACGGAGTTTTTATCTGGCCCTTCTCGCGCCAGAGGCCGGTGAGCGGGTCGGCATCGGCACATTCCAGCGCGTACATCCGGTGCTGGAACATCCCCAGTTTGTCGAGCGCCTGAGTATGGGCAGCGGCGAAATAGATATACCACTTACCGTTGATACGATGAATTTCCGGTGCCCAGATCAGTTCGCACATCGGGCCGGTTTCCGGTTTACGCCAGACGACAACCGGTTCCGCGTTGCGCAGACCTTCCAGAGAGGCCGCCCGGCGGATTTCCAGCCGGTCATATTCCGGCACCGAGGCAATAAAGTAGTAGTCACTACCGTCTCGCAGGATAAACGGGTCGGCGCGTTGCTCAATAAATGGGTTTGGCCAGTTTGGCATTAGGCTTTCCTTACGCTTTCAGTGGCTTTCAGTTCCTGATATTCATTAAGCTCGCGGTAGTTGACGCGGCGCTTTTCCAGATCGTCCTGAATCTGTTTCATCAGTTCGCGGTCAACCTTCAGCAGACGAACCACGCCTGCGGTAATGAGATAACCCACCCCCGGAATAACCGTAAACAGCAGTACTATGCCGTTGATCGCCGTGTCGCTCTGGGCTTTCGCTCCGGCGTCGTAGCCGTACCAGGAGAGCAGAAAGCCGACCATCGCCCCGGCAATCGCCAGACCGAGCTTCAGGAAGAACAGATTACCGGAGAAGCTGATGCCGGTGATACGTTTGCCGGTTTTCCATTCGCCGTAGTCGTCAACGTCCGCCATCAGCGACCAGTGCAGCGGCGACGGGATCTGATGCAGAATATTCAGCAGGAAGTAGAGTACGACAATCAACGCGGTGGTTTTCGGGTCGAAGAAGTAAAACGCGCAGGAGAAGAGAGCCAGCGCGATGTTGGTCCAGAAGAACACTTTCAGTTTGCACCAGCGGTCGGTCAGCACTTTCGCCAGCATACTGCCAATCATCATGCCGACCACGCCCAGGCTGATAAACAGCGTGGCGAAATGGGTGCTTTGTCCCATCACCCACGTGACGTAGTACATGGTTGCCGCCATGCGAATAAAGCCGGGGCAGACGTTGCACAGCGTCAGCAGCAGAATGCGCACCCACTGATCGTTCTTCCAGACGTCTTTAAAATCGTTCTTCATGTCATCGTGCGTGGGAACGGCAGGGCGCACGCGTTCGCGGACGGTGGCAAAGCAGAACAGGAACATGCACATGCCGATAATCGCCAGTACGGTCATCGCCATCTGGTAGCCTTTCGCCTTGTCGCCGCCGCCGAACCAGTCGACCATCGGCAGCAGGGTAAGCGACAGCAGCAGCGTCGCAATGCCGACTAAAACAAAACGATAAGACTGGCAGGCCACGCGCTCCTTCGGATCGTTGGTTATGACCCCGCCTAACGAGCAGTAAGGTATGTTAATGGCGGTATAGGTGATTGACAGCAGGAAATAGGTGACAAACGCATAGATAACCTTGCTGTTATATGACCAGTCAGGGGTGGTGAACATCAGGATGCTGAACAGCGCGTAGGGGAAGGCGATCCACAGCAGCCAGGGGCGAAAACGGCCATATTTGCTCTGGGTTCGGTCGGCAATGGCGCCCATCACCGGATCGGTTACAGCGTCAATCACGCGGACCGAGAGTAGCAACACGCCGACCAGTGCGGGAGCCAGACCAAAAATATCCGTATAAAAATAGTTAACAAACAGCATGATAGCACCGAAAATAATATTGCATCCGGCGTCGCCCATGCCATAACCAATCTTCTCTCTTACCGACAGTTTACCCTTATCCATCGAGACATCTCCCCATCTGGTGATGGTGAGAATTATTTGTCGGCGCAGGAATAATTGCGTTGCAGGATAGCGCCGCTGATATGGACGAAATAGCTAATGGCAGGAAAGTGTGAGGCAGATAACAACCCTCAACCGGCAGACGGGTGAGGGCGAGGGGGATTAATGCGCTTTAACCGTTTTTGCCGTCTTTTGTTTGCACAGGTAGCCAACGCCCAGGATCAGCAGCCATACCGGGATTAAATAGACCGAGATTGCCATTCCCGGCGTGATTAACATAATCACCAGCACCGCAGCCATAAACAGCAGGCAGATCCAGTTCCCCAGCGGATAAAGCAGGGCCGGGAAACGGGTTTTCACGCCCTGCTGCTGTTTGGCGCGGCGGAACTTGATGTGCGCAAGGCTAATCATCGCCCAGTTGATCACCAGCGCGGAAACCACCAGCGCCATCAGCAGGCCGAACGCTGATTCCGGGGCCATATAGTTGATCAGTACGCACAGCGCAGTAACCAGCGCGGAGACCAGAATGGTATTGACCGGCACACCGCGCTTATCGACGGAGAGCAGCGCTTTTGGTGCGTTGCCCTGCTGCGCCAGGCCAAACAGCATACGGCTGTTACAGTAGACGCAGCTGTTATAGACCGACAGCGCCGCGGTCAGCACCACGATGTTCAGCGCATTCGCTACAAAGGTGTCGCCCAGCTCGTGGAAGATAAGGACAAACGGGCTGGTGTCGGCGGTAACCCGCGTCCACGGCAGCAGGGAAAGCAGCACTGCCAGCGAACCCACATAGAAAATCAGAATACGGTAAATCACCTGATTGGTGGCTTTCGGAATGCTCTGTTCCGGGTTATCGGCTTCCGCCGCGGTGATGCCCACCAGCTCCAGACCGCCGAAGGAGAACATGATGATTGCCATCATCATGACCAAACCGGTCATGCCGTGGGGCAGGAAGCCGCCCTGTTCCCACAGGTTGCGCACGGTCGCCTGCGGTCCGCCGTTGCCGCTGAACAGCAGCCAGCCGCCGAACAGAATCATCGCCACCACGGCGATCACTTTGATGATGGCGAACCAGAACTCCATTTCGCCGAACACTTTAACGTTGGTCAGGTTGATGGCGTTGATGAGGATAAAGAACGCGGCGGCGGAAACCCATGTCGGGATCTCCGGATACCAGAACTGAATGTATTTTCCGACGGCGGTCAGTTCCGCCATTGCGACCAGCACATACAGCACCCAGTAGTTCCAGCCCGATGCGAAGCCAGCAAAGCCGCCCCAGTATTTATAGGCAAAATGGCTGAATGAACCGGCAACCGGCTCCTCAACCACCATCTCGCCCAGCTGGCGCATAATCAGAAAAGCGATAAAACCTGCAATCGCGTAACCCAGAATGATACCGGGCCCGGCAGACTGGATAACGGAGGCGCTGCCCAGGAACAGGCCTGTTCCTATCGCGCCGCCCAGCGCGATTAGCTGGATATGGCGGTTTTTAAGCCCGCGCTTAAGCTGCTCGCCGTGCTGCTGACTGTCCATCATGAAACCTCGTGTGTGGTGCGCTCTTTCTTTGATGAGCGTTTATCTGTTAATAACGCAGGATGCGCGTGTAAGTTTGCAATTCCGTTTGTTGTATTATTTTGTTTACGGTTGTGGTTTATAAAATGTCGCCGAAGCTCTTTTGTCCGGATCAGAATAATGGTACGCGCAGTGGAATGCACCTGGTTTATGAATGGTTGATGACGAGTTGCATAAAAAGAGAGCAGATGTAACTACCCCCTTTATACCCTCTGAAATACTTTTTTCGGTAATAATTTAAATTTTAATCTAATTTATTTGCATAAACATGCAACTGAATCGCTTCTTCAGGCATTTTTTCTCGTTTCAATAAAGTTAAACCTACCCCGTGAGAGGTAAATTTAACATTTGTGCATAGTTACAGGGTTGAAACGATATTTCTGTAATGTTGTTAAAATGTGCGTGGTTTCCTGATTTCAATCAAAACCTATATGGACAGAAGGTGAATACTTTGTTACTTTAGCGTCACAGATATATAATTGGTAAGACCAATTGACTCCGGGCAAATGGCTTAAGACAGGACATCATGGCCTACAGCAAAATCCGCCAACCAAAACTATCCGATGTGATTGAGCAGCAGCTGGAGTTTTTGATTCTTGAGGGCACGTTACGCCCCGGAGAAAAACTCCCACCGGAACGCGAACTGGCGAAACAGTTCGATGTCTCCCGTCCCTCCCTGCGTGAGGCGATTCAACGTCTCGAAGCGAAGGGTCTGTTGCTCCGTCGCCAGGGCGGCGGCACTTTTGTTCAGAGCAGCCTGTGGCAGAGCTTTAGCGACCCACTGGTAGAGCTGCTCTCCGATCATCTTGAATCCCAGTTTGACCTGCTCGAGACGCGCCACGCGCTGGAAGGCATTGCCGCATACTATGCGGCGCTGCGCAGCACCAGCGAGGACAAGACGCGTATTCGTGAACTGCACCACGCCATTGAGCTGGCGCAACAGTCAGGCGATCTGGACGCCGAATCCGATGCGGTCCTGCAATACCAGATTGCGGTCACCGAAGCGGCCCACAATGTGGTTTTGCTTCATCTGCTAAGGTGTATGGAGCCGATGCTGGCGCAAAACGTCCGCCAGAACTTTGAATTGCTCTATTCGCGTCGTGAAATGCTGCCGCTGGTGAGTAGTCACCGCACCCGTATTTTCGAAGCGATTATGGCCGGTAACCCCGAGGAGGCGCGCGAAGCATCGCACCGTCACCTGGCGTTTATCGAAGAGATATTGCTGGATCGGAGCCGTGAGGAGAGTCGTCGTGAACGCGCCTTACGCCGCCTGGAGCAGCGCAAGAATTAGTTTTTTCTGGCAGTACGTTTACCAGAAGATGTTGTTAATAAAGCGCAAAAATGTGCGCGGCAACTAAACGCAGAACCTGTCTTATTAAGCTTTCCGACGAAAGTTTAATGGGACAGGTTCCAGATAACTCAACGTATTAGATAGATAAGGAATAACCCATGTCAGAACGTTTCCAAAATGACGTGGATCCGATCGAAACTCGCGACTGGCTACAGGCGATCGAATCGGTCATCCGTGAAGAAGGTGTTGAGCGCGCTCAGTATCTGATCGACCAACTGCTTTCCGAAGCCCGCAAAGGCGGCGTGAAAGTAGCGGCAGGTGCAGGGGCAAGCAATTACATCAACACTATTGCCGTTGAAGACGAACCGGAATATCCGGGCAATCTGGAGCTGGAGCGTCGTATTCGTTCTGCTATCCGTTGGAACGCCATCATGACCGTGCTGCGGGCGTCGAAAAAAGACCTCGAGCTGGGCGGCCACATGGCATCCTTCCAGTCTTCAGCAACCATCTATGACGTTTGCTTCAACCACTTCTTCCGCGCCCGCAACGAACAGGATGGCGGCGACCTGGTGTACTTCCAGGGCCACATCTCCCCGGGCGTTTATGCGCGCGCCTTCCTCGAAGGCCGTCTGACCGAAGAGCAGATGGATAACTTCCGTCAGGAAGTGCATGGCAATGGCCTCTCTTCCTACCCGCACCCGAAACTGATGCCGGAATTCTGGCAGTTCCCGACCGTCTCTATGGGTCTGGGTCCTATCGGGGCGATTTACCAGGCTAAATTCCTGAAATATCTGGAACACCGCGGCCTGAAAGACACCTCTAAACAGACCGTTTACGCCTTCCTGGGCGACGGTGAAATGGACGAGCCGGAATCCAAGGGCGCGATCACTATCGCCACCCGTGAGAAACTGGACAACCTGGTCTTCGTCATCAACTGTAACCTGCAGCGCCTTGACGGCCCGGTCACCGGTAACGGCAAGATCATTAACGAACTGGAAGGCATCTTTGAAGGCGCCGGCTGGAACGTGATTAAAGTGATGTGGGGCAGCCGTTGGGATGAACTGCTGCGTAAAGACACCAGCGGTAAGCTGATCCAGCTGATGAACGAAACCGTTGACGGCGACTACCAGACTTTCAAATCGAAAGATGGCGCCTACGTCCGCGAACACTTCTTCGGTAAATATCCGGAAACCGCAGCGCTGGTGGCCGACTGGACTGACGAGCAGATCTGGGCGCTGAACCGCGGCGGTCACGATCCGAAGAAAGTTTACGCTGCACTGAAGAAAGCGCAGGAAACCAAAGGCAAAGCGACCGTTATCCTCGCCCATACCATTAAAGGCTATGGCATGGGTGACTCCGCGGAAGGGAAAAATATCGCCCACCAAGTGAAGAAAATGAACATGGACGGCGTTCGCTACGTCCGCGATCGTTTCAACGTGCCGGTATCCGATGCTGACCTTGAAAAACTGCCGTACATCACCTTCCCGGAAGGTTCTGACGAGCATAAGTACCTGCATGAACGCCGTCAGGCGCTGCACGGCTACCTGCCGTCCCGTCAGCCGAACTTTACCGAGAAGCTGGAACTGCCGACCCTGGAAGATTTCGGCGCGCTGCTGGAAGAGCAGAACAAAGAGATCTCCACCACTATCGCTTTCGTTCGCGCCCTGAACGTGATGCTGAAGAACAAGTCGATCAAAGATCGTCTGGTGCCGATCATCGCCGACGAAGCGCGTACCTTCGGTATGGAAGGTCTGTTCCGTCAGATTGGTATCTACAGCCCGAACGGCCAGCAGTACACCCCGCAGGACCGTGAGCAGGTTGCGTACTATAAAGAAGACGAAAAAGGTCAGATTCTGCAGGAAGGTATCAACGAGCTGGGCGCAGGATCTTCCTGGCTGGCGGCGGCGACCTCCTACAGCACCAACAATCTGCCGATGATCCCGTTCTATATCTACTACTCCATGTTCGGGTTCCAGCGTATCGGCGACCTGTGCTGGGCGGCGGGCGACCAGCAGGCGCGCGGCTTCCTGATTGGGGGTACCTCAGGGCGCACTACCCTGAACGGCGAAGGTTTGCAGCACGAAGATGGTCACAGCCACATTCAGTCGCTGACTATCCCGAACTGCATCTCTTACGATCCGGCTTACGCCTACGAAGTGGCGGTCATCATGCATGACGGTCTGGAGCGTATGTACGGTGAAAAACAAGAGAACGTTTACTACTACATCACCACGCTGAACGAAAACTACCACATGCCAGCGATGCCGGAAGGCGCGGAGGAAGGTATCCGTAAAGGTATCTACAAACTCGATACCCTTGAAGGCAACAAAGGTAAAGTTCAGCTGCTGGGTTCCGGTTCTATCCTGCGTCACGTGCGTGAAGCGGCAGAGATCCTGGCGAAAGAGTATGGCGTCGGTTCTGACGTATACAGCGTTACCTCCTTCACCGAACTGGCGCGTGACGGCCAGGACTGCGAGCGCTGGAACATGCTGCATCCGCTGGAAACTCCGCGCGTACCGTACATCGCTCAGGTGATGAACGACGCACCGGCTGTCGCATCAACTGACTATATGAAACTGTTTGCTGAACAGGTTCGTACTTATGTACCGGCTGACGATTATCGCGTACTGGGTACCGACGGCTTTGGTCGCTCCGACAGCCGTGAAAACCTGCGTCACCACTTCGAAGTGGATGCGTCCTACGTGGTGGTAGCGGCGTTGGGCGAACTGGCTAAACGTGGTGAAATCGATAAGAAAGTGGTGGCGGATGCCATCGCCAAATTCAACATCGATGCAGAAAAAGTTAACCCGCGTCTGGCGTAAGAGGTAAAAGAATAATGGCTATCGAAATCAAAGTACCGGACATCGGGGCAGATGAAGTTGAAATCACCGAGATCCTGGTCAAGGTCGGCGACAAAGTGGAAGCAGAGCAGTCGCTGATCACCGTGGAAGGCGACAAAGCCTCTATGGAGGTCCCATCTCCGCAGGCTGGCGTGGTTAAAGAGATTAAAGTCTCTGTCGGCGACAAAACCGAGACGGGCAAACTGATTATGATTTTCGATTCCGCCGACGGCGCAGCTGACGCTGCGCCTGCTCCGGCAGAAGAGAAGAAAGAAGCGGCGCCGGCGAAAGCTGAAGCGGCTCCGGCAGCAGCTGCACCGGCGGCGACCGGCGCGAAAGAGGTTAACGTACCGGATATCGGCGGCGACGAAGTCGAAGTCACCGAAGTGATGGTCAAGGTTGGCGATAAAGTTGCAGCCGAACAGTCGCTGATCACCGTTGAAGGCGATAAAGCGTCGATGGAAGTGCCGGCGCCGTTCGCGGGCACCGTGAAAGAGATCAAAATCAGCACTGGCGACAAAGTGAAAACCGGCTCTCTGATTATGATCTTCGAAGTGGAAGGCGCAGCGCCTGCTGCGGCTCCGGCGAAACAGGAAGCGGCTGCTCCGGCGCCTGCGGCGAAAGCAGAAGCGCCAGCAGCGGCAGCGAAAGCGGAAGGTAAATCTGCATTCGCTGAAAACGACGCCTACGTTCATGCAACTCCGCTGATTCGTCGCCTGGCGCGCGAATTCGGCGTAAACCTGGCGAAAGTGAAGGGCACGGGCCGTAAAGGTCGTATCCTTCGCGAAGACGTTCAGGCTTACGTGAAAGAGGCGATCAAACGCGCTGAGGCTGCGCCAGCCGCGGCAAGCGGCGGCGGTCTGCCGGGCATGCTGCCGTGGCCGAAAGTGGACTTCAGCAAGTTTGGTGAAATTGAAGAAGTGGAACTGGGTCGTATCCAGAAAATCTCTGGCGCCAACCTGAGCCGTAACTGGGTGATGATCCCGCACGTTACGCACTTCGACAAAACCGACATCACCGATCTGGAAGCGTTCCGCAAGCAGCAGAACGCCGAAGCTGAGAAGCGTAAACTGGACGTGAAGTTCACCCCGGTTGTCTTCATCATGAAAGCCGTGGCTGCGGCGCTTGAGCAGATGCCACGCTTCAACAGTTCGCTGTCGGAAGACGGTCAGCGCCTGACGCTGAAGAAATACATCAACATCGGCGTGGCGGTTGATACGCCGAATGGCCTGGTGGTTCCGGTCTTTAAAGACGTGAACAAGAAGAGCATTACCGAGCTGTCCCGTGAGCTGACCACTATCTCCAAAAAAGCGCGTGACGGTAAGCTGACCGCTGGCGAAATGCAGGGCGGGTGCTTTACCATCTCCAGCATCGGCGGCCTGGGCACCACCCACTTCGCGCCGATTGTCAACGCGCCGGAAGTGGCTATCCTCGGGGTGTCCAAATCGGCGATGGAGCCGGTATGGAACGGTAAAGAGTTTGTGCCGCGTCTGATGATGCCGATCTCTCTTTCCTTCGACCACCGCGTGATCGACGGCGCTGATGGTGCGCGTTTCATTACCATCATCAACAATATGCTGTCTGACATTCGCCGTCTGGTGATGTAAGCAAAAAAGCCGGCCCGACGGCCGGCTTTTTTCTGGTAATCTCATGATGTGGTTGAGGTTATTAGTGCGAAGAAAAATCGTTGCCGTTTTGTTGTTTCAAAATTGTTAACAATTTTGTAAAATACGGGCGGATAGAACGACCCGGTGGATGATGGGCGAGAAGACCAGGGACCGCCGGATACAAATTAAGAGGTCATGATGAGTACTGAAATCAAAACTCAGGTCGTGGTACTTGGGGCAGGCCCGGCAGGTTACTCTGCTGCCTTCCGTTGCGCTGATTTAGGTCTGGAAACCGTCATCGTAGAACGTTACAACACCCTCGGCGGTGTTTGTCTGAACGTCGGCTGTATCCCTTCTAAAGCGCTGCTGCACGTAGCGAAAGTTATCGAAGAAGCCAAAGCGCTGGCTGAACACGGTATCGTCTTCGGCGAGCCGAAAACCGATATCGACAAGATTCGTACCTGGAAAGAGAAAGTTATCACTCAGCTGACCGGTGGTCTGGCGGGTATGGCCAAAGGCCGTAAAGTGAAAGTGGTAAACGGTCTGGGTAAATTTACCGGGGCGAACACCCTGGAAGTTGAAGGTGAAAACGGCAAAACCGTGATCAACTTCGACAACGCAATCATCGCGGCGGGTTCCCGTCCGATCCAGCTGCCGTTTATTCCGCACGAAGATCCGCGCGTCTGGGACTCCACCGATGCTCTGGAACTGAAAGAAGTACCGAAGCGTATGCTGGTTATGGGCGGCGGTATTATCGGTCTGGAAATGGGCACCGTTTACCATGCGCTGGGTTCAGAGATCGACGTGGTGGAAATGTTCGACCAGGTTATCCCGGCGGCGGATAAAGACATCGTTAAAGTCTTCACCAAACGCATCAGCAAGAAGTTCAACCTGATGCTGGAAACCAAAGTCACCGCCGTTGAAGCGAAAGAAGATGGTATCTACGTTTCGATGGAAGGTAAAAAAGCGCCTGCCGAAGCGCAGCGTTACGACGCGGTGCTGGTGGCGATCGGTCGCGTGCCGAACGGTAAAAACCTCGACGCAGGCAAGGCTGGCGTTGAAGTGGACGACCGCGGCTTTATCCGCGTCGACAAACAGCTGCGCACCAACGTGCCGCACATCTTCGCTATCGGCGATATCGTCGGTCAGCCGATGCTGGCGCACAAAGGCGTGCATGAAGGCCATGTGGCCGCTGAAGTTATCGCCGGTAAGAAACACTACTTCGATCCGAAAGTGATCCCGTCTATCGCCTACACCGAGCCGGAAGTGGCATGGGTGGGTCTGACCGAGAAAGAAGCGAAAGAGAAAGGCATTAGCTATGAAACCGCCACCTTCCCGTGGGCGGCGTCTGGCCGTGCTATCGCTTCCGACTGCGCAGACGGTATGACCAAGCTGATTTTCGACAAAGAGTCTCACCGTGTTATCGGTGGCGCGATTGTCGGGACCAACGGCGGCGAGCTGCTGGGTGAAATCGGTCTGGCGATCGAGATGGGCTGTGATGCGGAAGACATCGCGCTGACCATCCATGCTCACCCGACGCTGCACGAGTCCGTAGGGCTGGCGGCAGAAGTGTTTGAAGGCAGCATTACCGACCTGCCAAACCCGAAAGCGAAGAAGAAGTAATTTTGCGGGTGCAGGCCTGATAAGCGAAGCGCTATCAGGCTAATAAAAAGCGGCGTAATCGCCGCTTTTTTGTGCCTGCTATTCTACAGGCTGCCACGGTTGCTGGTCGCTGTACTGCGTGATTGCGGCGGCTTTCTTCTCCGTCTCTTTTCCCAGGTCCGCCTGATACACCTTATCGTCCTGATTCACCACGAAGCTCATCACCCCCGTTTCGCCCCATGTCACCGGCCAGGCCAGTAACGCGAACCCGCGGCTGCTGTTGCTGGCAATTATGCGGAAATGGTAGCCGTGATAGCCTTCGCTATGCATATCCGGACTGAACGCCGGGCCTAACGGGCTGGGCCGTTCACCGGGCTGCACCGGCCAGTAGAGTCCGTCCTGTTGCCCCTCGCTGCTGATCAGCTTTGTTGCGAACATCTGTTTACGCTGCCGGTAATCATACTGGGCGTCGACGTAGGCGCGCATGGCCTGTATTGCCGACAGCTCGTTGCGGCCAATGGTTCGCGTCAGGATTTCATCCTGCGCGGCGGACATATCAAAATGCCAGCCCGTATCTGACTTCACGACAGGAATGGGCAACTGCCAGTTTTGCTGCCCGACGTTCAGGTATGCGACATTGCCCTGCCGCACAATGCGATGGCTGATTTTCCAGTCGCGGTTAAACCGCGCGACCGCTTGCGGGTCGGCGCCGTCGGGAGGCAAAAATTGTCGCCAGTTATCCCCTAACAGCGCGGTTAACTGCGCATCGTTTTTGCTGGCGACCGCGCTGGCGAAGGCGCTGGCCGCTTCATCCGGCGTGGCGAACATCTGCTGCGCGTGGCTCAGTAAAGGCAGCGAAAGCAGCAGGGCGCTAAATAGCATTTTTTTCATATTCGGCTCCGGTTAGCGATGACGAAATTCGTGGCGCTCAGAAAGGTGTTCACGCGCCGCGGCGCGCTGCTCGCCGCTCAGGTGCCCCACGCGACGACTTTCCTGGCCGCGTCGCTGCTGCGACTGCCAGTCCGGCGAGCGGCTGTCGTTGCCGCTGAAGGCATTGGCGTGGTTTTGCCGGAAGGTCTGGCGCTGCTCAGGCGTTGAGGCGGCGATCCGCTGGCGGGCGTTGTCTCTTTGCTGCTGCGTGACCGGATGCGGCTGCGCCCGAGTTTTCAGCGCCTCACGGCGCTGTTGCAGCGGCACAGCGGTCGGTTTATGTATCGCCTGATGAGGAGCGCTGGCGCGATCCGTATCGTAGCCGCGGTAATTGTTGCGCCGGGCAATCTGATCCAACTGCTGCGAAGCCGCTTTACGCCGGGCGTCACGCGAGGGGGACTGTTGCTGCGCGGCGGCGGTCGGGTGGCGCTGTTGCAATTGCGCCATTGCCGCCTGGCGCTGACTGTCGCGCGTGGCCGCCGTCGGCTGCCGGGTGGCGCTCAGACCGCCGCTGACGTTGGTCTGATGAAAGCGTTGCGCGGTGGCGCTGTTATGGTACGGCACGCCGTCGCGATACGCCGGGTTATGGCGCCAGGTCAGATTCTGCTCCTGCAGATGCTGTCCGGTAATACGGTTGAAGTTATTGACGTTAATGTTGATGTTATCGCCGTTATGCTGGTAGCCGTCGTGATGGTGGTCATGGTCATCGTGGTGATGATCGTCGTCGTGATGGTGATGATGATCGTCATCATCGTCCCAGTCGATGTTGCTGAACAGCGCGTAGGTGGTGGCGACGCCGAGGCTGTAGCCGAAGCCTTTCACAAAGCTGCTGGCGAACTGTTCGCCCGGAGGCGGCGGCAGATAGACCGGCGGGTACGCGGTATTGGGCCAGGTGCCGTACACCGTGGCGGGGTTATAGCTGGGGACGTACACTACCTGCGGATCGGCCGGTTCAATTTTAATCACCGTTGGCGTGGATGCAGTCGCGCTGGCAGTCCGGGCGGCGGGCGCAGGTTGAGCGGTCGCCACGCTTTTCTTCGGCGTGCTGGTGACCGTCTGCTGCGGCGTGGATTGCAGCGAACCGGTTTGCTGCGCCAGCTGGCGCAGCCGCTGTACTGCATCCATTACATCCTGCGGCTGTGCCAGAAACGCGTCGCCAAGATCCTGCACCCATTGCGGGTTTTCACCCATCAGCGCCATTAGCTGCGGAAAGGCCACCAGCGACTTCACGCTGGGGTCCCACGGTTGCCCGGAAACGGCCTGAATCGCGGCATCACCCTGTAGCGTGGGATTATCACGTGACCACTGCACCGCCTGCACCACATTCGCCGGATAGGTAGCGGCCATCAACACCTGAGAGAGCAGCGGGTCCGGATAGAGCGCAATGGGGGCGATCCACTGGTCGATCTGCGCGGTGGTGAACGCGGGCTGGACGACCGGCGCGGCGGGAGCTGGCGCAGGCGTCGTGACGGGAACGGGTTGGGAAGGCGCTTCGGGCGTCCGGCTTTTTACGTATATCACCCCGGAAGCGGCGAATAACCCGGCGCTACAGACAAGCGCCAGCACATGGGGTTTAAAAGACAACGTCATTTTCTTACTCCCGATTCCTCAAGAAATCGCTGTGGTCGAATTGCTGCCACCCGCAGGCGCAGTGGGGGTGAGTATAGAGAGCCGATAGTTTAATTTTTGACTAATCCTGTGATCGCGACCACGGGGCGCTGAGGAGAGCGCAAAATTAATGTGACCCTTTGTAACAGCGCTTAATTGCCTTTTGCCACGAGCACAACGGGCATTAGACCATCCTTAACGATTCAGCCACTTTTTTTATGTTGCTTTTTTGTAAACAGATTAACACCCCACTAAAATCCTGCTATTCTGCCCGTTGCGGTACCGGGCATTTACCCAACTAACTGCTGTCTCACAGGAGCGTGAAGAAAATCGCCCATCGATAAAAGCGCCGCACTATGACAATGAGAGCGAGGAGAACCGTCGTGCTAGAAGAATACCGTAAGCACGTAGCTGAACGTGCCGCCGAGGGGATTGTGCCCAAACCCTTAGATGCAACCCAAATGGCCGCGCTCGTCGAGCTGCTGAAGAACCCGCCTGCGGGCGAAGAAGAGTTCCTGTTAGACCTGTTAATCAACCGTGTTCCCCCTGGCGTCGATGAAGCCGCCTACGTTAAAGCGGGTTTTCTCGCTGCCGTCGCCAAAGGCGAAACGACCTCTCCGCTGGTTACGCCTGAAAAAGCCATCGAACTGCTTGGCACCATGCAGGGTGGTTACAACATCCATCCGCTGATTGACGCCCTCGACAACGACAAGCTGGCGCCGATTGCCGCCAAAGCGCTGTCCCACACCCTGCTGATGTTCGATAACTTCTATGATGTGGAAGAAAAAGCCAAAGCGGGCAACGCATTTGCGAAGCAGGTGATGCACTCCTGGGCGGATGCCGAATGGTTCCTGAGCCGTCCTGAGCTGGCAGAAAAAATGACCGTCACCGTCTTCAAAGTGACCGGTGAAACCAACACTGACGATCTCTCTCCGGCGCCGGACGCCTGGTCCCGTCCGGATATCCCGCTGCACGCGCTGGCGATGCTGAAAAACGCCCGTGAAGGCATTGAGCCGGATCAGCCAGGCGCCGTCGGCCCGATCAAACAGATCGAAGCATTGCAGCAGAAAGGTTTCCCGCTGGCCTACGTTGGCGACGTCGTGGGGACCGGTTCTTCGCGTAAATCGGCTACTAACTCGGTGCTGTGGTTTATGGGCGACGATATTCCGTACGTGCCGAACAAGCGCGGCGGCGGTCTGGTGCTGGGCGGTAAAATCGCGCCAATCTTCTTTAACACGATGGAAGATGCGGGCGCGCTGCCGGTGGAAGTGGACGTATCAAACCTGAATATGGGCGATGTGATTGACGTTTACCCTTATAAAGGCGAAGTGCGCAACCATGAAAGCGGCGAACTGCTGGCGACCTTTGCCCTGAAAACCGACGTGCTGATCGATGAAGTGCGCGCCGGTGGCCGTATTCCGCTGATCATTGGCCGCGGTCTGACCACCAAGGCGCGTGAAGCGCTGGGTCTGCCGCACTCAGACGTTTTCCGTCAGGCGAAAGACGTGGCGGAAAGCAGCCGCGGCTTCTCGCTGGCGCAGAAAATGGTTGGTCGCGCCTGCGGCGTCGCCGGCGTTCGTCCGGGCGCTTACTGCGAGCCGAAGATGACCTCGGTTGGTTCTCAGGACACCACCGGCCCGATGACCCGTGACGAACTGAAAGACCTGGCCTGCCTGGGTTTCTCTTCCGATCTGGTGATGCAGTCTTTCTGCCATACCGCGGCCTATCCGAAGCCGGTTGACGTGACCACCCATCACACCCTGCCGGACTTCATCATGAACCGCGGCGGTGTGTCGCTGCGTCCGGGGGATGGCGTTATCCACTCCTGGCTGAACCGTATGCTGCTGCCGGATACCGTCGGCACCGGCGGCGACTCCCATACCCGCTTCCCGATCGGCATCTCTTTCCCGGCGGGTTCCGGTCTGGTGGCCTTTGCCGCCGCAACCGGCGTAATGCCGCTGGATATGCCGGAATCGGTGCTGGTGCGCTTCAAAGGCAAAATGCAGCCGGGCATCACCCTGCGCGATCTGGTGCATGCGATCCCCCTGTACGCCATCAAACAGGGCCTGCTGACCGTTGAGAAGAAAGGCAAGAAAAACATCTTCTCGGGTCGTATCCTGGAGATTGAAGGCCTGCCGGATCTGAAAGTCGAGCAGGCGTTTGAGCTGACCGATGCCTCCGCCGAGCGTTCCGCTGCCGGTTGTACCATTAAGCTGAACAAAGAGCCGATTATCGAGTACCTGAACTCCAATATCGTGCTGCTGAAATGGATGATCGCCGAAGGTTACGGCGACCGTCGCACCCTGGAACGCCGTATTCAGGGGATGGAAAAATGGCTGGCGGACCCGCAGCTGCTGGAAGCTGACGCCGATGCGGAATACGCCGCGGTGATCGACATCGATCTGGCTGACATTAAAGAGCCGATTCTGTGCGCGCCGAACGATCCGGACGACGCGCGTCTGCTCTCTGACGTCCAGGGCGAGAAGATTGACGAAGTGTTTATCGGTTCCTGCATGACCAACATCGGTCACTTCCGCGCCGCCGGAAAACTGCTGGATGCGCACAAAGGTCAGCTGCCGACCCGTCTGTGGGTGGCGCCGCCAACCCGTATGGATGCCGCGCAGCTAACGGAAGAGGGCTATTACAGCGTCTTCGGCAAGAGCGGCGCGCGGATTGAGATCCCCGGCTGTTCGCTGTGCATGGGTAACCAGGCGCGCGTCGCCGACGGCGCGACGGTGGTTTCTACCTCCACCCGTAACTTCCCGAACCGTCTGGGCACCGGAGCGAACGTCTTCCTGGCCTCTGCGGAACTGGCGGCGGTTGCGGCGCTGATCGGTAAACTGCCGACGCCGGAAGAGTATCAGACCTACGTGGCGCAGGTGGACAAAACCGCTGTCGATACCTACCGCTATCTGAACTTCGACCAGCTTTCCCAGTACACCGAGAAGGCTGACGGAGTGATCTTCCAGACGGCAGTGTAATTTACCGGAGGCGGCTGCCTTATCCGCTCTTCGGGATTTTCCCGGAGCGGATCAGGCGTGACGCCGCCATCCCGTCCGGGTAGCCTGCATAACCCATCGCAACTGCGGTGGGTTTTTATTTTCATTCCTCCCACTTTGCACGCTTTTTTTCTTTCTCTCTGCTGCGATAATTACCCCAAGGGCTTTGCAGAGGAACACCTTATGGATTACGAATTTCTGCGCGATGTTACCGGGCGGGTTTTAGTGCGTATGTCGATGGGCCACGAAGTGGTGGGTCACTGGTTCAATGAAGAGGTAAAGGAGAACCTGACGCTGCTTGATGAAGTGGAACAGGCGGCGCAGGCGGTGAAGGGCAGCGAGCGTTCCTGGCAGCGGGCCGGTCATGAGTATACGCTCTGGATGGACGGCGAAGAGGTGATGATCCGCGCCAACCAGCTGGAGTTTACCGGGGACGAAATGGAAGAAGGTATGAACTACTACGATGAAGAGAGCCTGTCGCTGTGCGGCGTGGAAGATTTTCTGCAGGTGGTGAAAGCCTATCGCGACTTTTTACGACAATCCTGAGCGAATTCAATCATCAGAGAGCGCCGGACGTCAGCGTCCGGCTTTTTTTGCGCCGAAAAAGTACAATTGATTTTTATTAATCAATTAAGAACTGTGATCTGACACCTTTCTGATCTAAAATTGATTAAATATAATCTTTGTGATTTTATTTAATCACAACAGGACAACAGGCGGGAAGACCATGAACATCAAGAAAGCAATAGAACGCGTCCCTGGCGGCATGATGGTAGTGCCACTGGTTATCGGCGCGATAATCAATACCTTTGCCCCGCAGGCGCTGGAGATCGGCGGTTTCACCACCGCATTGTTTAAAAACGGCGCCGCGCCGCTGATAGGCGCATTTCTGCTGTGCATGGGCGCGGGCATCAGCGTCAAAGCGGCGCCGCAGGCGCTGTTGCAGGGCGGTACGATTACGCTGACTAAGCTGCTGGTCGCCATCGCGATTGGCCTCGGCGTGGAGCATCTGTTCGGCGCGGAGGGGATTTTCGGCTTAAGCGGCGTGGCGATTATCGCCGCGATGAGTAACTCCAACGGCGGGCTTTACGCCGCGCTGGTCGGCGAGTTTGGCAACGAGCGTGACGTTGGGGCAATTTCGATTCTGTCACTGAATGACGGGCCGTTCTTTACCATGATCGCGCTGGGCGCCGCGGGGATGGCCAACATTCCGATCATGGCGCTGGTGGCGGTACTGATTCCGCTGGTGGTGGGGATGATCCTCGGCAACCTCGATCCGCATATGCGTGACTTTCTGACCAAAGGCGGTCCGCTGCTGATCCCGTTCTTCGCCTTTGCGCTGGGGGCCGGTGTCAACCTTGAAATGCTGTTGCAGGGCGGACTGGCGGGCGTTCTGCTCGGCGTGCTGACCACTTTCGTTGGCGGTTTCTTTAACATTCGCGCCGATCGCCTGGTCGGCGGAAGCGGAATTGCCGGCGCCGCTGCCTCCAGCACCGCCGGTAACGCCGTCGCGACGCCGCTGGCGATTGCCCAGGCCGATCCGTCGCTGGCGCAGGTTGCCGCCGCCGCCGCGCCGCTGATTGCCGCATCGGTGATTACCACCGCGATTCTGACGCCGATCCTCACCTCATGGGTGGCAAAGAAGCAGGCGCGTCAGAACGTTAAGGAGAAGAAAGCATGAAAATGATCGTTATCGCCGATGACTTTACGGGCTCTAACGATACCGGCGTTCAGCTGGCGAAAAAGGGGGCGCGCACCGAGGTGATGCTGACGCCGGAGCAGAAGCCCTCCCGTCGCGCCGACGTGCTGGTGATTAACACCGAAAGTCGGGCGATACCCGCAGAGCAGGCGGCGAAAGCCGTACAGCAGGCGTTAGCCCCCTGGTGCGAAGGGGACAGGATGCCGCTGGTCTATAAAAAGATCGACTCCACCTTTCGCGGCAACGTCGGGGCAGAAGTCACCGCCGCCATGCGCGCCGCGCGCCGCAGGCTGGCGGTGATTGCGGCGGCGATCCCCGCCGCCGGACGCACCACCCGCGACGGTCTGTGCCTGGTCAACGGCACGCCGCTGCTGGAAACCGAATTTGCCAGCGATCCGAAGACGCCGATTCTCTCCTCGCGCATTGCGGAGCTGGTGGCCCTGCAAAGCGACGTTCCGGTGCATGAAGTGTCGCTTGACGCGGTTCGCCGGGGAGAGTTGAGCGCGCTGCTGGCGGCTTACGCTGCCGAAGGCGAATGTATGGTGGTGGCCGATGCGGTGGAGGATCGCGATCTGTCGCTGATCGCCCACGCCGTCTGCGAGCAAAAAGAGATGCCGCTGCTGGTCGGCGCCGCCGGGCTGGCGAACGCGCTGCCGGTCAGAACCTTTATGCAGGCAAAGCAGGAGCTGCCGGTGCTGGTGGTAGCGGGGTCGATGAGTGAAGCCACGCGCCGCCAGGTGGAGAAGGCGCTGTGTCATGGGCGCGCCAAAGTCGTGGATATTGACGCCTCGCGGCTGGCTTCGGCGCAGGCTGAACAGGAGATAGCGTCGGTGGTGGAACAGGCCTGCGCGCTGCTCGGCCAGCGTCACCATACCATTTTACGCACCAGCCGCAGCGCGGAAGACCGCCAGATGATTGACTCGCTGTGCCGCGAGCTGGGCGTGAGCCGACAGCAGCTCGGCGAACAGCTGAGCCAGAGGCTGGGAAAGATTACCTTACGCATCATTGAACGGTCGCGAATTGGCGGCCTGTTCCTGACCGGCGGCGATATCGCCACGGCGGTCGCCAGCGCGCTCGGGGCGGAAGGGTATCGCATCCAGAGCGAAGTCGCGTCTTGTATCCCCTGCGGGACCTTCGTCAACAGCGAAATTGACGACCTGCCGGTGATTACTAAAGCGGGCGGATTCGGTTCAGACAGCACCCTGTGTGATGCGCTTTATTTTATTGAGGAGATGTACCGTGGTAACTAAAACAATTGCGATTACGATGGGCGATCCGGCGGGTATTGGTCCGGAAATTATTGTCAAAGCGCTCGGCGAAGAGGAGCTGAACGGCGCGCCGCTGGTGGTGGTGGGCTGCCTGCAAACCCTGAAGCGCCTGCAGGCTAAAGGGCTGGCGGAAGGCGTCACCTTCCGCGCGATTGAACAGGTGGCGGATGCCCGCTTTGCCCCCGGCGTGATCCACGTGATTGATGAGCCGCTGGCGCAGCCGGAGGCGCTGGAGCCGGGTAAAGTGCAGGCGCAGGCGGGAGATCTCGCCTACCGCTGCGTAAAACGGGCGACGGAGCTGGCAATGAAAGGAGACGTTCATGCCATCGCCACCGCGCCACTGAATAAAGAGGCGCTGCACCTTGCCGGGCATAACTATCCGGGCCATACCGAACTGCTGGCGACGCTGACCGACAGCCGCGACTACGCGATGGTGCTGTACACCGACAGGCTGAAGGTGATTCATGTCTCCACCCATATCGCCCTGCGCAAGTTTCTCGATACCCTTAACGGGCAGCGCGTGGAGACGGTGATTGGCATCGCGGATCGCTTCCTGAAACGCGTTGGCTTTGCTCATCCGCGCATCGCGGTGGCCGGGGTGAACCCGCACGCTGGCGAAAACGGTCTGTTTGGCGATGAGGAAATTCGCATTGTGGCGCCGGCTATCGAAAACATGAAGGCGCAGGGAATGGACGTTTACGGTCCGTGTCCGCCGGATACCGTGTTTTTACAGGCCTATGAAGGGCAGTACGACATGGTGGTGGCGATGTACCACGATCAGGGACATATTCCGCTCAAACTGCTTGGCTTTTACGATGGGGTGAATATTACCGCCGGTCTGCCGTTTATTCGCACCTCTGCCGATCACGGGACGGCGTTTGATATCGCCTGGACGGGCAAAGCAAAATCTGAGAGCATGGCCGTATCGATTAAACTGGCAATGCAACTGGCGTAATTTCCTGTTATGAAAGGACAACACCGTCTGGATAAGATTGTGGCGTATTTGAAAAATCATACGCTGGTCACCGTGGAGCAACTGGTGGATGCGGTGGAGGCATCGCCAGCGACGATCCGCCGCGATCTGATCAAACTGGATGAACAAGGGGTGATCAGCCGTAGCCACGGCGGTGTTGCATTACGGCGCTTTGAACCGGCGCAGCCGACGACCAACGAGAAGCAGCTGCGATCGCCTGCGGAGAAGCGGGCCATCGCCCGTTTCGCGGCGTCGATGGTGCGCCCGGGCGACGCGGTGGTGCTCGACGCCGGAACCACCATGCTCGAGCTGGCAAAGTGTCTGACCCATCTGCCGCTCAGGGTGATTACCGTGGATTTGCACATCGCCCTGTTTTTATGCGAGTTTCGCCAGATTGAGGTGACGATTATCGGCGGTCGCATTGATGACAGCAGCCAGTCCTGCATCGGCGAATCTGGCCGTAAAATGTTACGCAGCGTCTATCCGGACATTGCCTTTATGAGCTGCAATACCTGGAGTATGGAAAAAGGGGTGACCACCCCGACCGAAGATAAAGCCGGACTGAAGCAGGAGATCATCGCTAACGCTCAGCGGAAAGTGCTGCTGGCCGACAGCAGCAAATACGGCGCGCATTCGCTGTTTAACGTGACGCCGCTCAGCCGCTTTACCGACGTCGTAACCGACATCAATTTACCGCACTCCGCCCAGGACGAACTGAAAGCGCTGCCTGTGGCGTTGACGCTGGTGCAGCCTGAGCCATCAGAGTTTTAAGGTGTCAATCACCGCCCTCAGCGCGGGGGACACGTTGCGATGGGGATAATAGATAAACGACCCCTCCAGCCGCTGGCTGTAGCGTTGCAGCACCCTGATCAAACGGCCCTGCGCCAGATCCTCGGCGTTGATTCGGCCGGAATAAAATCATGTCCACACTGCGTGTCAAAACAACAAACAGCGAAAAGTTTGCCTGCTGGAGCGGTCTTTTACTTCTGAGCGCCGCGGCGCCGGATGGTTGCACTCCCTGGCCTACAAGAGCGACTGTAGGCCGGATAAGCGCAGCGCCATCCGGCAAGGTGGTTAACGCATTACACCGCCGGGATATTGCGCCCGTAGTAAATCTCGCGCATCTCTTTCCACAGCGCCGTGGTAATCTCCTGGCGCTCGGCTTCCGTCAGATCTTCTGGCCGGGTGTGGAACATATAGTGCTTAAGGTCGAACTCTTTAAGCAGCATCTTGGTATGGAAAATGTTTTCCTGATACACATTGACGTCCACCATGTCATACAGCGACTTCATATCTTCAGACATAAAGTTCTGGATGGAGTTAATCTCATGGTCGATAAAGTGCTTCATGCCGTTGATATCGCGGGTAAATCCGCGCACGCGGTAGTCGATGGTCACGATATCGGACTCTAACTGGTGGATCAGGTAATTCAGCGCCTTCAGCGGAGAGATCACGCCGCAGGTCGACACTTCAATGTCCGCGCGGAAGGTGCACAGCCCGCCTTCCGGGTGGCTTTCCGGATAGGTATGCACGCAGATGTGGCTCTTATCAAGATGGGCGACCACCGTTTCCGGCAGCGGGCCGGGGTGTTCGGTTTTGTCGATAAGCAGCGGATCAACAGGTTCTTCACTCACCAGAATGGTAACGCTGGCGCCCTGCGGTTCATAATCCTGGCGGGCGATGTTGAGGATATTGGCGCCGATGATTGAGCAGGTTTCCGACAGAATTTCGGTCAGGCGGTTGGCGTTATACAGCTCATCGATATAGGCGATATAGCCGTCGCGTTCTTCGGCAGTTTTGGCGTAGCAAATATCGTAAATACAAAAACTCAGACTTTTGGTCAGGTTGTTAAAGCCGTGCAGTTTCAGTTTTTTCAATTTTTTATCTTCTCCTCAGGACGACGATGAAGTCAGCGCGTCTTGCAGATACTGAGGCAGGGCAAAGGCTGCCGTGTGGATTGCCGGGTTGTAGTAACGGCACTTCAGGCCGGACGTGTGAAAACGCGCCTGGATGATTTCAGTCGACAGATGACGCAGCGCTTCGTTGTCCGTCGCCCAGGCAAAGGTCATTATGCCGCCATAGTAGGTCGGAATCGCCGCCTGATAAAAGCCGACGTCGGCAAAGTAATGGCTCAGCTTGCGGTGGCTGTCCAGAGCTTCATCCTGTTGCAGAAAGCACACCCCGTTCTGGGCGACGAAGATCCCGCCGGGGTTCAGGCAGCGTTTGCAGCCTTCGTAGAACGCCGAGGTGAACAGGCTTTCTCCGGGACCGATCGGATCGGTGCAGTCTGAGATGATCACATCAAACGTCTGCTGCGTCTGGTTAACGAAGTTAACGCCGTCGTCGATCACCAGCGTAAAGCGCGGATCGTCGTAGCTGCCGGCGTTGTGATTGGGCAGGTACTGGCGACAGAAGGAGACGACGCCCGCGTCAATCTCGACCATCGTGATGGTTTCGACGTTTTTATGGCGGGTGACTTCACGCAGCATCGCGCCGTCGCCGCCGCCGATGATCAGCACGTGCCTGGCGTGGCCGTGGGCGAACAGCGGAACGTGGGTCATCATCTCGTGATAGATAAACTCATCGCGCTCGGTGGTTTGCACCACGCCATCCAGCGCCATCACGCGGCCAAAGGCGGCGTTTTCGAAAATGATCAGATCCTGATGGTCGGTCTTCTCATGATAAAGAACGTTATCGACGGCAAAGTACTGCCCAAACTGGTCGTGTAGCGTTTCATGCCACTGTGGATTTTCGGCCATGGGTTGATACCTCCTTTGTTAACACCCGTAAAAAAAGGGCGCAACATCATAGCTAACAATGACCGACGATGCACGGTCATTATTTCAGCAATGTGCGGGAGGGATTATTTTACGTAGGCCAGCAGGCTGAGGGAGTCGCGCGCCAGCGCTTTGCATTTTTTCGCGACGGGGATCCCGATACCGCTCAGGTCGCGATAGCTGTCCTCGCCGAGAGATTTCATATCGAAGGTATCGTAATTGCTGAGGTCCCACTGATTTTGCTGCGCGAAAAAGACCAGTGCCCGACGGATCTGCCCGTTGGGTAAATTCTGATAGCCGCAGTCATTTTTCAGAAAGACAAAAACGGCTGTTAAGTCGGCCATATCTTCGGCTTCAGATTCACTGAGCGCATAACTGTTTGCGCAAACAGCCATCAGGCTGCTGAACAGCACGGTTCTGAAAAACGTCTTCATTGCTTCTACCACTGCATTACGGAAACTAAACGTTAGCACACTGTAGGCAAGGCGACGACTTTTATTATTGCTTTCATTTATGACGTTATCTTGACCTTCCCGTAAGGGGAGGGTCTATGCTCAGGGACCGGGTTTTGTTTCGTCTGCCGCAAAATAAGGAAGTGATTATGCAACGTCGTGATTTCTTAAAATATTCTGTGGCGCTGGGGATGGCCTCGGCGTTACCGCTATGGAGCCGCGCGGCTTTTGCCGCCGGACGTCCCGCGTTACCTGTTCCGCAACTGCTCACCGCCGATGCCCGTAATCGCATCTCATTGATGGTGCAGGCGGGGCAGTCCACCTTCTCCGGCAAAACGGCGACCACCTGGGGCTATAACGGCAGTCTGCTCGGGCCTGCGCTGAAGCTGCAAAAAGGTAAAGCGGTGACGGTGGATATCCATAATCAACTTGCCGAAGAGACCACCGTGCACTGGCACGGGCTGGAGGTTCCCGGCGAAGTGGATGGCGGGCCGCAGGGGATCATTCCGGCCGGGGGCAAACGCACCGTCACTTTTACCCCGCAACAGCGCGCGGCGACCTGCTGGTTTCACCCGCATCAGCACGGCAAAACCGGGCATCAGGTGGCGATGGGCTTAGCCGGTCTGGTGATTATCGAAGACGAAGAGATGCATAAGCTGCTGTTGCCGAAACAGTGGGGCATTGACGACGTGCCGGTTATTGTTCAGGACAAGCGGTTTACTGATGCCGGGCAGATTGATTATCAGCTTGATGTGATGACCGCCGCCGTCGGCTGGTTCGGCGATACGCTGCTGACCAACGGGGCTATCTATCCGCAGCACGCCGCCCCGCGCGGCTGGCTGCGCCTGCGTCTGCTCAACGGCTGCAATGCCCGTTCGCTTAACTTTGCCGCCAGCGATAACCGTCCGTTATATGTGATTGCCAGCGACGGCGGGCTGCTGGCGGAGCCGGTCAAGGTGAATGAACTGCCGGTGCTGATGGGCGAACGCTTTGAGGTGCTGGTGGATATCAGCGACGGTAAGCCGTTTGATCTGGTGACCCTGCCGGTGAGCCAGATGGGGATGGCGGTTGCGCCGTTCGATAAGCCGCATCCGGTGATGCGCGTGCAGCCGGTGGCGGTTAACGCCTCCGGGATGCTGCCGGATACTCTCGCGACCATGCCCGGCCTGCCGCCGCTGGAAGGGCTGACCACGCGTACACTCCAGCTGTCGATGGACCCGATGCTCGACATGATGGGGATGCAGAAGCTGATGGAAAAGTATGGCGATCAGGCGATGGCGGGCATGAGCCACGGTCAGATGCAGGGGCATATGCAGCACGGCAGAATGGGGGAAATGCACCACGGCGGGCATTTCGACTTCCACAATGCCAATAAGATTAACGGCGTCGCGTTTGATATGAACAAGCCGATGTTTGCCGCCAGCAAAGGGCAATATGAGCGCTGGGTGATTTCCGGCGTCGGCGACATGATGCTGCATCCGTTCCATATTCACGGCACGCAGTTCCGTATTCTCTCAGAGAACGGTCAGCCTCCTGCGGCGCATCGCGCAGGCTGGAAGGATACGGTGCATGTTGAAGGCGGCGTGAGCGAGGTGTTAGTCAGGTTTGAGCATGAGGCGCCTAAAGAGTTTGCCTATATGGCGCACTGTCATCTGCTGGAGCATGAAGATACGGGCATGATGGCAGGGTTTACCGTATAAAAATGCCGGATGGCGGCTACGCCTTATCCGTATATGGACACCTCCCGTTATGCAAGCCACTAATCATGTTTTGTGTAACGGGAGTAAGATGCTTTCGTATATCCGGCCTTTCTTTCGGCACCGTCGTGCCCGGCCATGATGTTATCTGCACACCTGGTTCCATTCGGCCTGACGGCTTTGCTTCGCAGGGAGCCTTCGGATAAACCGGAGTTTTCAGGTGTCGGTCTTACCTGTTACACATTTGTGCTTAATGACTCTGCAATCTCACGACAGGATTATTCTTTTCTCTCACTCTTACCGTTTCGTTCTACATCACGCGATATTCTTCTTCCCGACTCAGCACGGCCCACGCGATACGGGCATTTTTGTTCGCCATGGCGACCGTTGCGACATTCCTGTTACGTCTTTCTGCCACTGACTGCAGCCACTGGCTTCGACGGTCTTCCTTGTTACCGCAGGCATTCAGTACTGCACGCGCTCCGTGGATCAGCAGCGTTCGCAGGTAGCTGTCACCCCGCTTACTGATGTGACCCAGCCGGTTTTTTCCGCCGCTTGAGTGCTGCCCGGGAACCAGCCCCAGCCAGGCCGCCATTTCACGTCCGTTTTTAAACTGTCTTGCATTACCCACTGCTGCAACCAGCGCGCTGGCGGTTACCGGGCCAATCCCGCTGATCTCCTGAAGCCGCCTGATACGGTCATCGTCCTGCGCCAGCTGTTTAAGCCGCCGGTCATAACGCGCCAGTCGGTCATCCAGTATCTGCAATTCCTCCGCTAACTCGCACAGCAGACGGATAAAGCGGTTATCCCATTGTTCCTGCTGAGAAAGTATCTCCGGCAGTGCTCGTCTGAGCGCGGCAAGCCCGACAGGAAGCACAAGGCCAAACTCGCCCAGCATGCCGCGTATCTCGTTGCTGAGCGCCGTTCTGTCGCGAAGCAGGCGGGCACGAACCCGGTGCTCTGCCTGCATGCTCTGTTGCGCTTCAGATTTAACGGCAACATAGCGCATACCGGGCCTGCTGACGGCCTCGCAGATAGCTTCGGCATCATTGGCATCGTTTTTGTTGCCCTTCAGATAAGGCTTAACGAACCGGGGCGGGATAATACGGACAGAGTGCCCGAGTCGGGTCAACTCTCTGGCCCAGTAATGCGAGGAGCCGCAGGCTTCGATACCAATAAGACAGGGCTCAAGCCGGGCGAAAAAGACAAGCATCTGTGAACGGCGCAGTGTTTTACGGAGAACAACGCGTTCATGGTGATCAACGCCATGAAGCTGAAAAACCAGCTTTGCGAGATCGAGGCCAATACGTTTAATATTCATGTGGACACCTCCCCCTGGGAACTGAAGTTAACACCTCAGTCTGGCACTAATGATGCCGTAAGGTGGGAGGTGTCCATCACATCGGCCTGGGGAAGGTGCTGTTGTAGGCCGGGCAAGCGAAGCGCCTCCGGCAGGATGCCCGGATCTCTCCGGGCATCAAAGTTACTTCTCGTCGTCCGGCAGCGCATACGCGACAATATAATCGCCCATCTTCGTACCAAACGAACCGTGACCACCCGCGGAAATAACAACGTACTGCTTGCCATTCACCTCATAGGTCATCGGCGTGGCCTGTCCGCCCGCTGGCAGGCGAGCCTGCCACAGCTTTTCCCCGTTGCTCATGTTGTAAGCGCGCAGGTAGTTATCGGCGGTCGCGGCGATAAACAGCACGTTACCGGCAGTCGAGATGGGCCCGCCGAGCATCGGCATCCCCATGTTGAAGGGAAGCGGAACCGGCATCGGGAACGGCATACTGTCCTGCGGCGTACCGATACGTTTTTTCCACACCACTTCATTGGTTTTCAGATCCAGCGCGGAAATATAACCCCAGGCCGGTTGCTTACACGGCAGGCCAAACGGCGACAGGAACGGGTTCAGCGTCACGCCGTACGGTACGCCGTACTGCGGCTGAATACCGGCTTCGGTGCCGGTGCCTTTCGCATCCTTCGGCTGCTCCATCGGGTTGCCCGGACCGCGTGGAATAAGCTTAGAGACGAACGGCAGCGCCATCGGGTTAGCAATCGCTACCTGACGGTTCGGATCGACGGAAATACCGCCCCATTCGAACATCCCGAGGTTGCCCGGGAACACCAGCGTGCCCTGCTCAGATGGCGGAGTGAAGATGCCTTCATAGCGCAGCTGGTGGAACATCACGCGGCATACCAGCTGGTCGAACATGGTGGCGCCCCACATATCCGCGCCGCTGAGATCTTTCTTCGGACGGAAGCTCAGTTCAGAGAACGGCTGCGTTTTGCTGACGTAATCGCCTTTCGCGGCGCCCTGCGGCACCGGCGTTTCCGGCGCAGGCACCACCAGTTCGCCGTTACGGCGATCCAGCACAAAGATATTGCCGGTTTTCGCCGGGGCGTAAATGACCGGAACGGTCTGGCCGTTGACGGTAATGTCCGCCAGCGTCGGCTGAGCGGGCAGGTCCATATCCCACAGATCGTGGTGAACCGTCTGATAGCTCCAGGCGAGTTTACCGGTGGTCGCGTTCAGCGCCAGAATGGAACTGGCGTAGCGCTCCTGCTCCGGCGTCCGGTGTCCGCCCCAGATATCCGGCGTCGAGACCCCCATCGGCAGGTAAACGAGGTCCAGCTTCGCGTCATAGGCCGCTGGCGCCCAGGAGTTCGGCGAGTTAAAGGTAAACGTGTGCTCATCGGACGGGATCGCATTCGGGTCTTTCGCGCCCGGATCGAACGCCCACAGCAGCTTGCCGTTGTTAACATCGAAGCCGCGAATGACGCCGGAAGTCTCGCGGGTCGAGAAGTTATCGGTCACCGAACCGGCAATGACGATGGTTTTATCGGTGATGATCGGCGGCGAGGTTGGCTCATACAGCCCCGGCGTTTGATCCGGCATGTTGGTTTGCAGATTGAGCACGCCTTTGTTGCCGAAAGTCTCGCACAGCTTGCCGGTTTCAGCGTTAAGCGCAATCAGACGACCGTCGTTTACCGGCAGAATAATGCGGCGCGGGCAGTCGGCAATCACTTCCGGCGAAGCGTTACCCGCAGTCGCCTCATGGTATGAAACGCCGCGGCAGGTAACGTGCTGGAAGGACTCGTTGGTTTTCAGCTCCGGGTCGTAGTGCCATTTTTCTTTACCCGTCGCCGCCTCCAGCGCGAACAGACGCTGGTGAGCGGTGCACAGATACAGCGTGTCGCCCACTTTAATTGGCGTCACTTCATTGGTCAGTTCGCCCGGATCGTCCGGCTGCTTCAGATCGCCGGTACGGAACACCCATGCTTCTTTCAGCTTGTGAACGTTATCGGCGTTAATTTGCTTCAGCGGCGAATAGCGCTGGCCTTCCTGATTGCGGCCATACGCCGGCCAGTCGCCGTCAGCCACTGGTGAGATGGCCTGTGCAGGCGTCGACTCCGCGCTGAGCGCGCCGTCGATCTCCTGCGGGTCGTTGAAGCCCGCCCAGGTCAGGATGCCGCCGCTAATCAGCAGGGCGGCAACCAGTGCGGCCACCGCGCCGCGGGAAGGCACCATCAGGCGATGCCAGACAAAAGGCAAAATCAGCCAGATGCCGAAGAAGACCAGGATATCGCTGCGCGGCGTCAGCGCCCAGAAGTCGAAGCCGACTTCCCATACGCCCCAGATCATGGTGGCGAGGAGCAGGGCGGCATACAGCCATAGCGCCGTACGTCTGCTGCGCCACAGCAGCCAGGCGACGCCCAGCATCGCCAGACCGGCGATCGGGTAGTACCAGGAGCCGCCGATGGCGACCAGCCAGCCACCGCCGATCAGAAGATACAGCCCGCAAAGCGCTGCAAAGAGGGCCGTCAGCGTCACGAGAAGTCGTGGCGAACGTGCATTGTTTTCAGCCATAAAAAGGTACCATCTCAATTTGTTAATTTTTTAATAGCAATTAAGTATAGGATTTAACATGTGTGATCGTCATCACAAAATGAGCTTTATCAACAGATGCCGCGGATAAAGGCTTTTGCTGGTATACTGCGTGACTTGCTTTTCGATGCGGGCTTATTTACGGCAGGCATTGACCGATTTGTTTTTAAATCATGTGGTTATAGATATGAAACATACTGTAGAAGTAATGATCCCGGAAGCGGAGATCAAAGCGCGTATTGCCGAACTGGGCCGTCAGATTACTCAGCGTTATAAAGACAGCGGCAGTGAAATGGTGCTGGTTGGTCTGCTGCGCGGTTCATTTATGTTTATGGCGGACCTGTGCCGTGAAGTGCAGGTATCTCATGAAGTCGATTTTATGACCGCCTCCAGCTACGGTAGCGGCATGTCTACCACCCGCGATGTGAAAATCCTGAAAGATCTGGATGAAGATATTCGCGGTAAAGACGTGCTGATTGTGGAAGACATCATCGATTCCGGAAATACGCTGTCAAAAGTACGTGAGATCCTGAGCCTGCGCGAGCCGAAATCGCTGGCGATTTGCACGCTGCTGGATAAGCCTTCTCGCCGCGAAGTGAACGTGCCGGTAGAGTTCGTTGGCTTTTCCATTCCGGACGAGTTCGTGGTGGGGTACGGGATTGATTACGCCCAGCGTTACCGCCATCTGCCGTACGTTGGCAAAGTGGTGCTGCTGGACGAGTAAGAACAGAATAGCCGGATGGCGTCGCAAACGCGACGCATCCGGTCTACAACCCTGATGGCTTATTCGTGGTTAATGTACTTTTTCCCTAACGCGGAAACGCCCTTATGATAGCGGTTCTCCAGCGTTTCCCGGTTGGTGGCCGTAACGTCAAGATCGCGCAGCAGGCCATCATTAATACTGTATGCCCAGCCGTGAATCGTGACTTTTTGCCCGCGTTTCCAGGCGGATTGCATAATAGTGGAGTGCCCCAGGTTATAAACCTGCTCCATCACATTCAGCTCATAGAGCGCATCCAGACGTCGTTCTTCCGGCATTTCGCCCAGCAGTGAGCTATGTTTAAGCCAGATATCGCGAATGTGCAGCAGCCAGTTGTTAATCAACCCCAGTTCCGGGTTTTCGACGGCAGCCTGGATACCACCACAGCCGGAGTGACCACAAATAATTATGTGTTCAACTTCCAGCACATCGACGGCATACTGCACCACGGAGAGGCAGTTGAGATCGGTGTGGATGACCAGATTGGCCACATTACGGTGAACAAACAATTCGCCCGGTTCCAGACCGGTTAAGCGTTCAGCGGGAACGCGACTGTCGGAACATCCAATCCATAGAAAGCGCGGTTTCTGCGCTTGCGCCAGTTTCTCAAAAAATCCGGGATCCTCTTCCACCAGCATTTTTGACCATAGTGCATTGTTGCTGATGAGTGTATCTATGTCTTTCATGGAGGTTAACGACCTGTAACCAGATTAGTGCGTTGAGCTAATATAGGGCAACTCCAGGATTATTTAAACCACATATAAAGTGTAAGAACGTAAGGTAAGTAAAAATTTATGACCATTGCGCTGGAACTTCAACAACTTAAGAAAACCTATCCGGGAGGCGTTCAGGCGCTGCGCGGGATAGATTTGCAGGTCGAAGCGGGGGATTTTTATGCGCTGCTCGGGCCGAACGGGGCAGGCAAGTCAACGACCATCGGCATTATCAGTTCGCTGGTTAACAAGACTTCCGGACGGGTCTGCGTGTTTGGCTACGATCTGGAAAAAGATATCGTCAACGCCAAACGCCAGCTCGGGCTGGTGCCGCAGGAGTTTAACTTCAACCCGTTTGAAACCGTGCAGCAAATCGTCGTTAATCAGGCGGGTTATTACGGCGTCGAGCGTAAAGAGGCGGTGGCGCGTAGCGAAAAATACCTGAAACAGCTCGATCTGTGGGAAAAACGCAACGAACGCGCGCGTATGTTATCCGGCGGTATGAAGCGTCGCCTGATGATCGCCCGCGCGCTGATGCATGAGCCAAAGCTGCTGATCCTCGATGAGCCGACGGCCGGGGTCGACATTGAGCTCCGCCGCTCAATGTGGGGCTTTCTGAAGGATCTGAACGACAAAGGCACCACCATCATTCTGACCACTCACTATCTGGAGGAAGCGGAAATGCTGTGCCGTAATATCGGCATTATTCAGCACGGCGAGCTGGTGGAAAACACCTCGATGAAGAGTCTGTTGTCCAAGCTGAAATCCGAAACCTTTATTCTCGATTTAGCGCCCAGGAGTCCGCTGCCGAAACTGAACGGCTACCAGTACCGGCTGGTGGATACCTCCACGCTGGAGGTGGAAGTGCTGCGTGAACAGGGTATCAACAGCGTGTTCAGCCAGCTCAGCGAGCAGGGGATTCAGGTATTGAGTATGCGTAACAAAGCGAACCGCCTTGAGGAGCTGTTTGTTTCACTGGTTCATGAAAAACAAGGAGATCGCGCATGATGCAGCTTTACTGGGTGGCGCTGAAAAGCATCTGGGCGAAAGAGATTAACCGCTTTATGCGCATCTGGGTGCAGACGCTGGTGCCGCCGGTCATCACCATGACTCTCTATTTTATTATCTTCGGTAACCTGATTGGTTCGCGCATCGGCGAAATGCACGGTTTCAGCTATATGCAGTTTATCGTGCCGGGCCTGATCATGATGGCGGTAATCACCAACGCTTACGCCAACGTCGCCTCATCGTTCTTCAGCGCCAAGTTCCAGCGCAACATTGAAGAACTGCTGGTGGCTCCGGTGCCGACGCACGTGATTATCGCCGGCTTTGTCGGCGGCGGCGTGGCGCGCGGTCTGTGCGTCGGCGTTCTGGTCACGGCGGTGTCGCTGTTTTTCGTGCCGTTCCAGGTCCACTCCTGGCTGTTCGTCGCGATGACGCTGGTATTAACCGCGATTCTGTTTTCGCTGGCGGGATTACTGAATGCCGTGTTTGCTAAAACGTTTGACGATATCAGCCTGATCCCGACCTTCGTGCTGACGCCGCTGACCTATCTTGGCGGGGTGTTCTATTCCCTGACGCTGTTGCCGCCGTTCTGGCAGGGGCTGTCGCACCTGAATCCGATCGTCTATATGATCAGCGGCTTCCGTTACGGTTTCCTCGGCATTCACGATGTGCCGCTGGTGACCACTTTCGGCGTACTGCTGATCTTCATTATCGCTTTTTATCTGCTGTGCTGGACGCTGATCCAGCGTGGCCGCGGTCTGCGTAGCTGACAATCCTATTCCTCTCCCTGCCGCGGGAGAGGATAAGTTTTGACCGCTGTCATCATTCTCTATTTATCACCCTGATAAACTACTTGCCTGCTAAGGAGGCGAGCCATGTTAGGTTGGGTGATTACCTGTCATGACGATAGGGCGCAGGAGTTGCTGGAGCGTCTGGAAAAGAGGTACGGACCGCTGACGCAGTGCCGGGCGGTCAATTACTGGCAAGGGCTGAGCGCCAATATGCTGAGCCGGATCATGTGCGATGCGCTGCACGAAACGGATTCCGGCGAGGGTGTTATTTTTCTGACTGATATTTCTGGCGCCGCGCCGTATCGCGTGGCGTCACTGCTGAGCCACAAACATCCGCTGTGTGAAGTGATCTCCGGGGTGAGTTTTTCGCTGCTCGAACAGATGCTGTTATTACGCGAAACAATGAATAGCGCCGCGTTTCGCGACCGGATCGTTGCCCTTGGCGCGCCAGAAGTGACCAGCCTCTGGCATCAGCAACAAAAGAATCCGCCTTTTGTTCTGCTGCACGATCTGTATGCGTGCTAGCGCCTGACGGGACAGGCTTCTGGTCATTTTTATTGACGGGGTGAATTGATACAATCGCGGCGTTGTCTTGTCCCGGTTATGAGAAATGATGAAATATCTTGTCCTTCTGCTGTGCTGGCTTTCCACTGCGGTCAGCGCGGCGCTGCCCGCCCGCTATATGCAAACCACCGAAAATGCCGCTATCTGGGCGCAAATCGGCGATAAAATGATAACCGTGGGGCACGTTCGCAGCGGGCAAATTCTCTCTGTTATCCCGGTCGCCGCCGATTACTACGAGTTCAGCTTTGGCTTCGGCACCGGGTTTATCGATAAACAGCATCTCGGGCCGGTCCAGGGTAAGCAGCGCGTCGCGGACAGCCTCGGCGATCTCAATAAGCCGCTCAGCAATCAGAACCTGATTACCTGGCAGGCGACGCCTGTTTACAACGCGCCGAACGTCGGCAGCGCGCCGTTTGGCGTCCTGAGCGAAAACCTGCGTTATCCCATCGTCAGTAAACTCAAAGACCGGCTGAATCAAACCTGGTATCAGATTCGCATCGCCGACAGGCTGGCCTGGATAAGCGCGCTTGATGCGCAGGAGGATCGCGGAATGCCGGTTCTGACTTATCACCATATCCTGCGCGATGAAGAAAATACCCGCTTCCGTCATACCTCAACCACCACCAGCGTGCGGGCGTTCAGCAATCAGATGACGTGGCTGCGCGATCGGGGATATGCCACCCTGACGATGGCGCAGCTCGAAGGCTATGTGCGCAACCAGCTGAACCTGCCCGCAAAAGCGGTAGCGATCACCTTTGACGACGGCCTTAAGTCGGTAAGCCGCTATGCGTATCCGGTACTGAAACAGTACGGGATGAAGGCGACGGCGTTTATTATCACCTCGCGCATCAAAGGCCGTCCGCAGAAATGGGATCCGCGCTCGCTACAGTTTATGAGCGTTTCCGAACTGAAAGGCATTCAGGACGTTTTTGATTTACAGTCGCACACCCATTTTCTGCATCGGGTGGATGGCGACAGGCATCCCATTTTACTCAGCCGCAGCGAGCACAATATCCTTTTTGATTTTAAGCGTTCGCGCCGCGTGCTCTCGCGCTTCAATTCGCAGGCGCTGTTTCTCTCTTACCCGTTTGGCGGCTATAACAGTAAAGCGGTGGAAGCGGCAAAGGATGCCGGTTTTCATCTGGCGGTGACCACGGTGAAAGGAAAGGTGAAACCGGGGGATAATCCCTTCCTGCTGAAGCGTTTGTATATCTTAAGAACGGATTCGCTGGAGATGATGTCGCGGCTGATCAGCAATCAGCCGCAGGGATAACGGTCAGGCGACCTGAACAGGGATGGCTTTTGCGGTGCGCTTCATTTCGTTGTCGCCTTCAAAGTAGGCCACTTTCGGCTGCCAGCGGCGCGCTTCTTCGTCAGTCATGGTGACAAAGCTGGCGATAATCACAATATCGCCGACGTTTGCGCAGTGCGCCGCCGCTCCGTTGACGGAGATGATGCGGGAACCGCGTTCGGCGGCAATCGCGTAGGTTGAAAAACGGTTGCCGTTTGACACGTTCCAGATATCAATGGCTTCATTTTCCAGGATGCCTGCGGCGTCGAGAAAATCCTGATCGATGGCGCAGGAACCTTCGTAGTGCAGGTCCGCCTGGGTGACTTTCACACGGTGAAGCTTACCTTGCAGCATTTTGCGAATCATTACGTCTACCTTTATCTTCTTCATTCAGGCGACCGGCACGGCGGCGACTGAATAACGGTGCATCAATTCTGTTAGCAACGAAGCAGGGCGAACCCTGCCTTGAGAATTTTCTCAGGCAGTATTGCCCGATTTTTAACCCCTGTCTACTGGGTTAAGGTCACGATCTGGTTGTCGATTAAGCGCGCCTGACCCAGCCACGCCGCCGCCAGAATTACCGCCCGCTGGCTGCTTTCGGTCAGCTCGAGCAGGGTATCGGCGTCGCGGATCTGAATATCATCGGCGCGGAAGCCTTTTTCATTCAGCTCCTTCTCCGCAAGGGCGATCAGTTCGTCGAGTTCGCGCTCGCCAGCCTGCAATTTTTCGCCGATGCCGCACATCGCTTTGTACAGGCCGGGGGCGATTTTGCGCTGTTCAGCCGTCAGATAGCCGTTGCGCGAACTCAGGGCCAGACCGTCTTTGGCGCGAATAATCGGCACGCCGACAATCTCGATGTCATAGCCCATATCCGCCACCATTTTGCGGATCAGCGCCAGCTGCTGAAAATCTTTCTCGCCAAAGCAGGCGATATCCGGCCCAACGAGATTAAACAGCTTGCTGACGATGGTGGAAACGCCGCGGAAATGACCCGGACGGCTGGCGCCTTCCAGCATGGTGGACAGTCCCGGCACGTCGACATACGTCTGGCCTTCGGTGCCCTGCGGGTAGATTTGATCGGCTGCCGGGGCAAAGACGACATCGACTTTGCGCTTGTTCAGCTTTTCGCAATCTTCCTGCAACGTGCGCGGGTAGCGCGCCAGATCGTCAGGGCGGTCAAACTGCATCGGGTTAACGAAGATACTGACCACCACGATATCGGCGCGGGCTTTCGCTTCATCTACCAGCTTCAGATGGCCGTCATGCAGGTTGCCCATCGTCGGCACCAGCGCAATACGTTTACCTTCCTGACGGGCTCTGCGGATATGCTGGCGCAGCAGCGGCAGGGTTTCAATTATCAGCACAACTTGGCTCCTTTCGTTGCCGGATGGCGACGCACGGCGTCTTATCCGGCCATTCATGCCACATTAATGGAAACTGTGTTCTTCGCCCGGATAGAGGCCGGACTCCACTTCGGCAATATACTGCCGCACGGCGGCGCGCATGTCGCCTGCTTCTGAAAGGAAATTTTTAGCGAATTTCGGAATGTGGCCGCCGGTGATGCCGAAGGCGTCATGCATCACCAGAATCTGGCCGTCGGTGACGTTGCCGGCGCCGATGCCAATCACCGGAATGGAGAGCGCGTCGGTCACGCGTTTAGCCAGCGCCACCGGCACGCATTCCAGCACGATAAGCTGCGCGCCAGCGGCTTCCAGCGCCAGCGCGTCGTCAAGCAACCTTTGACCAGCATCGCCGCGACCCTGAACTTTATAGCCGCCGAAGATATTCACCGACTGCGGCGTCAGGCCGAGATGGCCGCAGACGGGCACCGCGCGCTCGGTGAGCATTCTGACGGTATCCACCAGCCATGCGCCGCCCTCGATTTTGACCATATTGGCCCCGGCGCGCATCACGATTGCCGCATTTTCGCAGGCCTGCTGCGGCGTGGCGTACGCCATAAACGGCAGGTCGGCGAGCAGAAGGCAGTTCGGCGCGCCGCGACGTACCGCGTGCGTATGGTAAGCAATATCTTCCACGGTGACGGGCAGGGTGGAGTCATGCCCCTGAACGGTCATCCCCAGCGAGTCGCCTACCAGCATCACATTGATGCCTTCTTCGGCAAACAGCTTCGCGAAGCTATAGTCATAGGCGGTAATGGTGGCGAAGCGTTTTTTCTCCTGTTTGCACTTCTGCAACAACGAGAGAGTGGTTGGTTTCATAACATTTCCTGCTGCTGAACGTCAGATTTACCGGCATTCTAACAGGCACATTCAGGGGGGCAATTGTTTTAAGCAAACGATTAGCATCAAAGCCCTAAACGCTTAAACGATGGGGAAATTACCAGCGATCGGGCTTTCCGGCGCCGAGTCCGGCAAGGAGATGTTGCAGGGATTCGCCCTGCGGAAAACGCAGATCCGGGGCGATTTCAAACAGCGGCCAGAGCATAAAGCCGCGGTTATGCATGTCGTAATGTGGTACGGTCAGCCGCTCGCTGTTAATGATGCGATCGCCAAACAGCATAATATCGAGATCCAGCGTGCGCGGCCCCCAGCGTTCGGCTTTGCGCACCCGGCCCTGTTGTAGTTCGATGCGCTGAGTGTGGTCGAGTAGCGCTTCCGGTTCGAGGTCGGTTTCCAGCGCGACCGCCGCGTTGAGGTAATCAGGCTGATCCTGCGGTCCCAGCGGCGGCGTGCGGTAAAAGGAGGAGACGGCGATAATCCGGCTGTGTGGAATATCGCCAAGCGCTGTTATCGCCGCATTAACCTGCTCCAGCGGCGAGGCCAGATTGCTGCCGATGGCGATATACGCCGGCGTCACGCGCTGCCCTCACGGCGCGGCGAGCGCTTGCGCGGACGACGATGGCGACGGCGCGGAGCCGGATCTTCATCCAGCTCGTTAAGCATGCCTTTTTGCTCCGGCGGCGCGGATACCTGGAATTCGCCCCACCACTGCGCCAGACGCTGTAGCTCCGGGTTATTTTCCGCTTCAGCGCGCAGCGCCAGCAGATCGTAAGCGGCGCGGAACTTCGGATGCTCCATCAGCTTCCAGGCGCGTTTACCCTGGCGACGTGACATGCGCAGCTGAAGCTGCCAGATATCGCGGGTCAGCGCGGTAAGGCGTTTAGGGATCGCCAGCGAGCGGCAGGCTTCATCCAGCACTTCATTCATCGCCAGCGCGAACGCGTCGTAGTAGGCCAGACCGCTTTCCTGGGCGATTTTTTGCGCCATCTCCAGCAGCGGATACCAGAACATCGCCGCGAACAGGAACGCCGGGTTCACGCGCATATCATTATGAATGCGGTTGTCGGTGTTCTTCAGCACCTGCGCGATGATGCGCTCCATCGGGCTGTCGCCGTTTTCGGTGAAGTAGCGGGTGATGGTCGGGAACAGCGGCTGGAACAGGCTGTATTCACGCAGCTTGAGATAGGTTTCGTAGCCGTAACCGGACTGCAGGAGCTTCAGCGACTCTTCGAACAGACGCGCCGGCGGAATGTCGTTGAGCAGCGTCGCCAGGCGTGGGATCGGCTCGGCGGTTTCCGGGCTGATGCGCATATCCAGCTTGGCGGCAAAACGCACCGCGCGCAGCATCCGCACCGGATCTTCGCGGTAGCGGGTTTCCGGATTGCCGATCAGGCGGATAACGCCATCCTGCAGATCCTTCATGCCGCCAACGTAATCGCGGACGGTAAAGTCGGCAACGCTGTAATAGAGGCTGTTGATGGTAAAGTCGCGGCGCTGGGCGTCTTCTTCGATCGAACCAAAAATGTTGTCGCGTAGCAGCATACCGTTTTGCCCGCGCTGGGAGGTGGTGCGATCGCTCTCGCTGCCTTCATGGTGGCCGCGGAAGGTGGCGACTTCAATAATTTCCGGGCCGAACATAACATGCGCCAGCCGGAAACGACGGCCAACCAGACGGCAGTTGCGGAACAGTTTGCGTACCTGATCCGGCGTCGCGTTGGTAGTGACGTCGAAATCTTTGGGTTTTTTGCCGAGCAGAAGGTCGCGGACGCCGCCGCCGACCAGCCAGGCTTCATATCCCGCTTTATTGAGCCTGTACATTACCTTCAGGGCATTTTCACTGATATCTTTGCGGGAAATAGCGTGCTGCTCGCGTGGGATGACCGTCATATGCGGACGGGCGACGGCGACTTCGGCCTCGCTCTCCTCGCGGCTTAGCACCTTGCGGCAAAAATTAGCGACTCGGGTAAAAATAGTGCACCTCGGTAGTGTCAATCATCAATCAAATCCATTCACCCGCAGGCTTTCGCATTGTGATAATGAGAAAGACGACGAGCAAAAATAGCGGCTAATCATAGCTCAGCAAGAGGCATTTGAGAATGGCGGATTTACGTATGCCGATTCCGGCACCGCTGTGAGCCGCCAGTGGGTCACGGCGAGACGGAGCAGTTGCTCCACCGGCAACGCCTGCCATTCCGCTTCGGTATGCTGTCCAAGAAAGCGCAGCGCCGCGAGAAGCACGGGGCGCGGATCGCCCGGCGGCAGCGCGGGGGCGTGGTTCTGTTTCGACAGTTTAGCGCCGTGCGCATTGAGCGCCAGCGGCAGATGCACATAGTCCGGCGGCGTCCAGCCGAACTGCTGGTACAGCGAAATCTGTCGCACCGTCGGTTCGATAAGATCCGCGCCGCGCACAATTTCCGTGACGCCCTGGAAGTGGTCGTCCACCACCACGGCCAGGTTATAGGCAAATAAACCATCACGACGATGAATAATAAAGTCTTCCCGCGCCAGCCGTTCGTCGGCCTGAATCTCACCGCGCAGGCGATCGTAAAAACGGGTCACCGGATGCTGCTGCTTTATGCGTACCGCCGCCTGCTGCGGCCCGTTGCACAGTTCGCGGCAGTGACCGTCGTAAATGCCGCCGATGCTCTGAATGCGCGCGCGGGTACAGGTGCAGTAGTAGCTCAGCCCCTGGTCATACAGCCAGGCGAGCGCCTCGCGGTACGCCTCATGGCGGCGGGACTGCCACAGCACCTCGCCATTCCAGTGCAGGCCGTAATGTTCCAGCTGGCGCAGAATAGCGTCGGCGGCGCCGGGAACTTCACGGGGCGGATCGATATCTTCAATACGCACCCGCCATATCCCGTTCCGGGCGCGAGCCTGTAAATAGCTGCCGAGGGCGGCGATAAGCGAGCCAAAGTGCAGTTCGCCGGAAGGTGAGGGGGCGAAACGGCCAATATAGTGTGAGTCAGTCATCGTTGCGGATTTGCGGAAAATGAAAAGGCGGGGAAGCCCCCGCCTGTGGTAAACGTGATCAAACGGTGGGGCTTAACCCGCCATCTGTTTTTCGCGAATCTCAGCCAGCGTTTTGCAGTCGATGCAGAGATCGGCTGTTGGACGCGCTTCAAGGCGACGGATACCAATTTCCACTCCGCAGGATTCGCAGTAGCCGAAATCTTCGTCTTCAACCTTCTTCAGCGTTTTCTCGATCTTTTTGATCAGTTTGCGCTCACGGTCACGGTTACGCAGTTCGAGGCTGAACTCTTCTTCCTGCGCGGCGCGGTCAACCGGATCAGGAAAGTTTGCCGCTTCGTCCTGCATATGAGTAACGGTGCGATCGACTTCATCCCTGAGTTGATTACGCCATGCTTCAAGAATACGCCTGAAGTGCGACAGCTGGGCTTCGTTCATATACTCTTCGCCCGGTTTCTCCTGGTACGGCTCCACCCCAGCGATGGCGAGAATACTCAGGGACGATGTTTTACGGTTTTGCCCTTCTTGCATGTTGCTTCTCCTTAACACGCACTATCGATCCCCATGTTCGGGGGAAAAATCAGGTCGCTATAAATAGCAGATGCTTTTCCGGATAGCAATTAACTAAACGTAACACTTGACAACCCTGTGAGGAAAAGCGTATTTGCGCACGCGACCAGAATACGAAATAACCAGATTGTTACATCACTATAAAGTAACGGGTAGCGACTCCATCAGAGTCATACTGTCGGCAGAAAGTTCCGCTTTATATGCCAGAACTTCTACCCCCTTACGCTGTGCTTCATTCAATAGTTGCGCATATTTCGCGTCAATATGGCGCGCGGGTGAAAACCGGGTAATGGCGGAGTGCAGAACGGCGAAAAAGATCACCGCGCGTTTACCTTCAGCCGCTACGTTCATCAGTTCGCGAAGGTGTTTCTGACCTCGCTGTGTGATTGCGTCGGGAAAATAACCCTTCTCGTTTTCCGCGAGCGTTACCGATTTCACTTCAATATAGCAGTCAGGACGTAAATCTTCCTGTAACATAAAATCAATGCGGCTGCGTTCGGCGCCGTATTTTACTTCGCTTCTCAGGACGCTGTAGCCTGAAAGTTCTGAAACCTGGCCCTGTTCAATGGCTTCTTTCGTTAATCTGTTAGCCCAGAGCGTGTTAACGCAAATTAGCGCGCCGTTACGGGTTTCAGTTAATTCCCAGGTATGCGGATATTTGCGTTTAGTATTTTCTGAGGTGGAATACCAGACCGTATCGCCAGGGTCAGCGCAGCCGGTCATTGCGCCGGTGTTGGGGCAGTGTATTGTCAGTTCAACGCCCTCTGGCGTGATCACATCGGCTAAAAAGCGTTTATAGCGCTGAACCAGCGTGGCGCGCTGGAGTGGCGGAGTAAACTGCATTCCTTTTCTTCCTTATTTGACAAGCGTCCAGCGCTGTAACGGCGTGTAACGGGTGCGACCTCGCGTAAATGAGGAGGCGTAGAGCACAAATTCGCTCACCGGAAACGACCAGCAAAAGCCGGGCGGCGGGAGCGCCACCGCGTGGCTGGCGTCGCGCAGCAGCGTAATGTGCGGATGAAATGGCCGCGGGCTCTGGTAGCAGCCGCTGCGCGCCGCCTGGGCGCGCAGCATATCGGCCAGTTGCAGCAGGCCGCGCGGCGACCGGCGCGTGCCGAGCCAGACTACCCGCGAGCGCAGCCATTGCCCGGCATCGTCCAGCGTGAGCGTAAATCCGGGCTGGCGGATGCGTCCGGCCAGCGCGGCTAACGCCTTTTGTTTGTCGGCGCTCACTTCGCCTAAAAACGCCAGCGTCAAATGCAGATTGTCGGCAGCGACAGGACGGCCCGCTTCCCCAGGGAAGTGCGCCGCGCGCCATGCGACAATTTGCTCGCGCACGTCGGCGGGCAGTTCAATGGCGAAAAACAGCCGTTTCGGCTCAGACATCTTCGGTACTCGGTAATGAATTAACGCGATGCTACAATGCAGCGCGAAGAATGTTAACCCTCCGGAGCTATTTGTGACCTCATTGCCTGTTGCCGCCGTTCTGCCTGAACTGCTTGCCGCCCTTGACCGTTCGCCGCAGGTTCTGCTGAGCGCGCCGACCGGCGCCGGGAAATCCACCTGGCTGCCGCTACAGTTTCTGACTCACAAAGGCATTGAGGGAAGAATTATCCTGCTGGAGCCGCGCCGTCTGGCGGCGCGCAATGTGGCACAGCGGCTGGCGGAGCAGCTGAACGAACAGCCCGGCGGGACGGTGGGCTACCGGATGCGCGCGCAGTCCTGCGTGGGGCCCGCGACGCGGCTGGAAGTGGTCACCGAAGGGGTGCTGACGCGAATGCTTCAGCGCAATCCCGAGCTGAACGGCGTAGGTCTGGTGATCCTCGATGAATTTCACGAGCGTAGTTTACAGGCGGATCTGGCGCTGGCGCTGCTGCTGGACGTGCAGCAGGGGCTGCGCGACGACCTGAAGCTGCTGATCATGTCCGCCACGCTGGATAACGAACGCCTGCGCCAGTGCCTGCCGGATGCGCCGGCGGTGGTTTCCGAAGGGCGCGCTTATCCCGTTGAGCGCCGCTATCACCCGCTGTCGCCGCAGTTACGTTTCGATGAGGCGGTTGCGGTGGCGACCGCCGAACTGTTGCGCCATGAAGCGGGATCGCTGCTACTCTTCTTACCCGGCGTCGGGGAGATCCAGCGCGTGCGGGAACAGCTGCGCGACCGCGTCGGCAGCGATGTGCTGCTGTGTCCGCTGTACGGCGCGCTGCCGCTTAACGAGCAGCGTAAAGCTATTCTGCCCGCGCCGCAGGGAAGCCGTAAAGTGGTGCTGGCGACCAATATCGCCGAGACCAGCCTGACAATTGAAGGCATTCGTCTGGTTGTCGACTGCGCTCAGGAGCGGGTGGCGAGATTTGACGCGCGGACCGGGCTGACCCGACTGATTACCCAGCGCGTCAGCCAGGCGTCAATGACCCAGCGCGCCGGTCGCGCCGGACGTCTGGAGCCCGGCATCTGCCTGCATCTGATCGCCAAAGAGCAGGCGGAGCGCGCCGCGGCGCAGGGGGAGCCGGAAATCCTGCAAAGCGATCTTTCCGGCCTGCTGATGGAGCTATTGCAGTGGGGATGCCGCGATCCGGCGCAATTGACCTGGCTGGATCGCCCGCCCGCGATACACTTACAGGCGGCAAAACGATTGTTACAGATGCTCGGCGCGCTGGAGGGCGACAGGCTGAGCGCCGTCGGGCAAAAAATGGCGGCGCTGGGCAACGACCCGCGTCTGGCGGCGATGTTAGTGAGCGCTTCCGATCCTGATGAGGCGGCCACCGCCGCCAGGCTGGCGGCTATTCTTGAGGAGCCGCCGCGTATGGGCAACACCGACCTGGGCGTGGCCTTTTCCCGTACCCAGCCAGGCTGGCAGCAGCGCAGCCAACAGCTGCTGAAGCGGCTGAAAGCGGGCCGCGGCGAAGCCGATGCGTCGCATATTGCGCCGCTGCTGGCGCGCGCCTTCGCTGATCGGATCGCCCGGCGGCGCAGCCAGGACGGGCGCTATCAGCTGGCGAACGGTATGGGCGCGGCGCTGGATGCGGACGATGCGCTGGGACGCCATGAATGGCTGATCGCTCCGCTATTATTGCAGGGCAGCGCGTCACCGGACGCACGTATTCTGCTGGCGCTGCCGCTGGATATCGACGCGCTGGTCCAGCGTTGCCCGGCACTGTTACAGCAGTCGGATACCGTTGAGTGGGATGAAGCGCAGGGAACGCTGAAGGCATGGCGCAGAATGCGCATCGGGCAACTGACGGTGAAAGTGCAGCCGCTGGCGAAACCGTCGGAAGAGGAGCTGCATCTGGCGATGCTGAACGGTATCCGCGATAAGGGACTCGGCGTACTGAACTGGACGCCGGCGGCGGAACAGCTGCGGCTACGTTTACAGTGCGCGGCAAAATGGCTACCGGAATATGACTGGCCTGCCGTGGACGAGCAGACGCTGCTGGCGGCGCTGGAAAGCTGGCTGCTGCCGCATATGAGCGGCGTGCATTCGTTGAAAAGTCTGAAATCGCTGGATGTACATCAGGCTTTGCTGGGCTTACTGGACTATCCCCGGCAGCAACGTCTGGTGAGTTCGCTGCCCACACATTACACTGTGCCGACGGGAAGCCGGATAGCCATTCGTTATCATGAGGATAACCCGCCCGGGCTGGCGGTCAGGATGCAGGAAATGTTTGGCGAAGCCAGTACGCCGACCATTGCCGAAGGCCGGGTGCCGCTGGTGCTGGAGCTGCTGTCCCCCGCGCAACGGCCTTTACAGATTACGCGCGATCTCAGCGCGTTCTGGCAGGGATCGTACCGCGAGGTGCAAAAAGAGATGAAAGGGCGTTACCCCAAACACGTCTGGCCGGACGATCCGGCGAATACCGCGCCGACGCGGCGCACCAAAAAGTATTCGTAGGCTGCAGGCCGGATAAGGCGAAGCCGCCCTCCGGCAGAAATACAGCAGATAATTGAGAGATTTCTTCTTCTGTCGGGTGACAGAAGAACTGAAAATCGGGCCTTTGCGCCTGAACGTTGCGGAGAAAAAGCATGGCCGGGAATGACCGCGAGCCAATTGGACGCAAAGGGAAACCCTCGCGTCCGGTGAAACAAAAGGTGAGTCGTCGCCAGCTCAGAGATGATGAGTATGACGACGAGTATGATGATGACTATGAGGATGAAGAACCGATGCCGCGTAAAGGTAAAGGCAAAGGGCGCAAGCCTCGTGGCAAGCGCGGTTGGCTGTGGCTGCTGCTGAAGATAGCGATTGTTTTTCTGGTGCTGTTTGCCATTTACGGCGTTTATCTGGATCAAAAAATCCGCAGCCGTATTGATGGCAAAGTCTGGCAGCTGCCGGCGGCCGTTTATGGCCGGATGGTGAACCTTGAGCCGGACATGTCGGTCAGCAAAAACGAAATGGTGCGTCTGCTGGAGGCCACGCAGTATCGGCAGGTCACGAAGATGACGCGTCCTGGCGAATTTACCGTGCAGGCGAACAGTATTGAGATGATCCGCCGTCCGTTTGACTTCCCGGACAGCAAAGAGGGGCAGGTACGCGCGCGTCTGACCTTCGATGACGGCCATCTGAACACCATCGTCAACATGGATAATAACCGTCAGTTCGGTTTCTTCCGTCTCGATCCGCGCCTGATCACCATGCTTTCCTCGCCGAACGGCGAGCAGCGCCTGTTTGTGCCGCGCAGCGGCTTCCCGGATCTGCTAGTGGATACGCTGCTGGCGACCGAAGACCGCCATTTCTATGAGCATGACGGGGTTAGCCTGTACTCGATCGGCCGCGCGGTGCTGGCCAACCTGACCGCCGGAAGGACGGTGCAGGGGGCCAGTACGCTGACGCAGCAGTTAGTGAAGAACCTGTTCCTCACCAGCGAGCGTTCCTACTGGCGTAAGGCCAACGAAGCCTATATGGCGCTGTTGATGGATGCCCGCTACAGCAAAGACCGTATTCTTGAGCTGTATATGAACGAGGTGTACCTCGGGCAGAGCGGCGATAACGAGATTCGCGGCTTCCCGCTGGCGAGCCTGTACTATTTTGGCCGACCGGTAGAGGAACTGAGCCTCGACCAGCAGGCGCTGCTGGTCGGAATGGTGAAAGGGGCTTCTATTTATAACCCGTGGCGCAACCCGAAGCTGGCGCTGGAGCGGCGTAACCTGGTGCTGCGCCTGCTGCAACAGCAGCAGATTATCGACCAGGAGCTGTACGACATGCTGAGCGCCCGTCCGCTGGGCGTGCAGCCGCGCGGCGGGGTGATCTCTCCGCAGCCGGCATTTATGCAGATGGTGCGCCAGGAGTTACAGGCGAAGCTGGGCGATAAAGTGAAAGATCTCTCCGGCGTGAAGATCTTCACCACCTTCGATCCTGTGGCGCAGGACGCCGCTGAAAAGGCGGCGGTGGAGGGCATTCCGGCGCTGAAGAAACAGCGTAAGCTTAGCGATCTGGAAACCGCGATTGTGGTGGTCGACCGCTTCAGCGGGGAAGTGCGCGCGATGGTCGGCGGCGCCGAGCCGCAGTTCGCGGGCTATAACCGCGCGATGCAGGCGCGCCGTTCGATTGGCTCGCTGGCAAAACCGGCGACCTACCTGACCGCCCTGAGCCAGCCGAAAATTTATCGTCTCAACACCTGGATTGCCGATGCGCCGATCGCGCTGCGTCAGCCTAACGGCCAGGTGTGGTCGCCGCAGAACGACGAGCGCCGCTACAGCGAAAGCGGAAAAGTGATGCTGGTGGATGCACTGACCCGTTCGATGAACGTGCCGACGGTCAATCTCGGGATGGCGCTGGGTCTGCCGGCGGTGACTGACACCTGGACGAAGCTCGGGGTGCCGAAGGATCAGCTGCATCCGGTTCCGGCCATGCTGCTGGGGGCGCTGAACCTGACGCCGATCGAAGTGGCGCAGGCGTTCCAGACTATCGCCAGCGGCGGTAACCGCGCGCCGCTCTCCGCGCTGCGTTCGGTGATTGCGGAAGACGGCGCCGTGCTGTACCAGAGCTTCCCGCAGGCGGAACGCGCCGTACCGGCGCAGGCGGCGTACATGACGCTGTGGACCATGCAGCAGGTTGTCCAGCGCGGTACGGGTCGCCAGCTGGGCGCGAAATACCCGGGGCTGCATCTGGCCGGGAAAACCGGGACCACCAACAACAACGTCGATACCTGGTTTGCCGGGATTGACGGCAGTCAGGTGACCATTACCTGGGTGGGGCGCGATAATAACCAGCCGACGAAACTGTACGGCGCGAGCGGGGCGATGTCGATTTACCAGCGTTATCTGGCAAACCAGACGCCGACCGCGCTGACGCTGACGCCGCCGGAAGACATTGTCGATATGGGCGTGGACTATGACGGAAACTTTGTCTGCAGCGGCGGGATGCGCACTCTGCCGGTGTGGACCAGCGATCCGGATGCGTTGTGCCAGCAGGGCGAGATGCAGCAACAGCAGCAACAGCCGTCGGGCAATCCGTTCGATCAGTCTTCTCAGCCGCAACAGCAGCAACAGCCGCCGCAGGAAGAGAAGAAAGACAGCGACGGCGTGGCTGGCTGGATTAAGGATATGTTCGGCGGCAATTGATCGCCGGGTTTCTGATATGCCCGCTGGTGCTGGCGCTTACCGGGCAAATGCCTGATGGCGCTATGCTTATCAGGCCTACGAGCCCTGTAGGCCGGATAAGGCGTTTACGCCGCCATCCGGCGCATCACGCATAACATTCCAGACTAATTCATTAACCCTTTCTTTTCATCTGGTTGTTTCTTAACCCCTTAGTTTTCGTAGGGGTGTGTACTGCTTGCTATCGCGCCAGCGTTTAGAATATTATTCTGCCGTCATAATAATAATTCTCGTTTACGTTATCATTCACTTTTCATCAGAGATATACCAATGGCGCGTCTTAAAACTGCTCAGCCAAACTCCTCGCTGCGTAAACTCGCAGTTGTAGTAGCCACAGCGGTTAGCGGCATGTCTGTCTATGCACAGGCGGCGGTTCAACCGAAAGAAGAAACCATTACCGTCACTGCCGCGCCTGCTCCGCAGGAAAGCGCCTGGGGACCGGCGGCGACCATCGCCGCGCGTCAGTCCGCGACGGCGACCAAAACCGATACCCCCATCCAGAAGGTGCCGCAGTCTATTTCTGTGGTCACCGCTGAAGAGATGGCGCTGCACCAGCCTAAATCGGTAAAAGAGGCGCTCAGCTATACCCCTGGCGTTGCCGTAGGCACCCGCGGCGCGTCTAACACCTATGATTACCTGATCATCCGCGGTTTCGCTGCCGACGGCCAGAGCCAGAATAACTATCTGAACGGCCTGAAGATGCAGGGCAACTTCTACAACGACGCGGTGATCGACCCTTATATGCTTGAACGCGCGGAAGTCATGCGCGGTCCGGTTTCCGTGCTTTACGGCAAAAGCAACCCGGGCGGCCTGCTGAATATGGTCAGCAAGCGCCCGACGACCGAACCGCTGAAAGAAGTCCAGTTTAAAATGGGCACCAACAGCCTGTTCCAGACCGGCTTTGACTTCAGCGATGCGCTGAATGACGACGGCGTTTACTCTTACCGCTTAACCGGCCTCGCGCGCTCGGCGAATGCCCAGCAGCAGGGTGCGGAAGAGCAGCGTTATGCCATCGCGCCTTCTTTTAGCTGGCGTCCGGATGATAAAACCAACTTCACCTTCCTCTCCTATTTCCAGAACGAGCCGGAAACCGGTTACTACGGCTGGCTGCCGAAAGAGGGGACGGTTTCTACACTGCCGAACGGTAAGCGTCTGTCGACCGACTTCAACGAAGGGGCGAACAACAACACCTACTCCCGTAACGAGAAGATGGTGGGGTACAGCTTCGACCACGAATTCAACGACACCTTTACCGTGCGCCAGAACCTGCGTTACGCGCAAAACAAAGTTGCGCAGAAAAGCGTCTATGGTTACGGCATGTGCTCCGATCCGATGTATTCGAGCAATCCGGATTCCAGCCCTTGCGCCAGCGTTTCGCAGTCAGAGTGGGGCCACACGCTGACTCGTCAGTACGTTGTCGATAACGAAAAGCTGGAAAACTTCGCGGTGGATACGCAACTGCAAAGCAAATTCGCCACCGGCTCTGTCGATCACACTCTGCTGACCGGCGTTGATTTTATGCGTATGCGTAACGATATCGACTCCTGGTTTGGCTATGTCGGTTCCGTTACGCCGTCTGATATCTATAACCTCGACCGCAGCGACTTCGATTTCAATTCGCGCGATCCGGACACTTCCGGCCCCTATCAGATCCTGAATAAGCAGAAACAAACCGGTCTTTATGTGCAGGATCAGATGCAGTGGGATAAGGTGCTGGTGACGCTCGGTGGTCGTTATGACTGGGCGAAACAGGACTCCCTGAACCGCGTGTCTGGTACCACCGACTCCCGTGAGGACAAAGAATTCACCTGGCGTGGCGGTATTAACTACCTGTTTGATAACGGCGTAACGCCGTACTTCAGCTATAGCGAGTCGTTTGAACCGGCTTCCCAGACCGGGGCCAGCGGTAATATTTTCGCGCCGTCAAAAGGCAAGCAGTACGAAGCAGGCGTGAAGTATGTGCCCAACGATCGTCCGATTGTGATTACCGGCGCGGTCTATCAGCTGACCAAATCCAACAACCTGATGTCTGACCCAACGCCAGGCTCCTTCTTCTCCATTGAAGGCGGCGAAATTCGCTCGCGCGGCGTGGAAATTGAGGCGAAAGCGGCGCTGTCGGCCAGCGTTAACGTGGTGGGCTCATATACTTACACCGACGCGGAATACACCACCGATACCCGCTACAAAGGCAACACCCCGGCGCAGGTGCCAGAGCATATGGCCTCCCTGTGGGGCGACTACACCTTCTTTGACGGCGCGCTCTCCGGCCTGACGCTGGGCGCGGGCGGACGTTACTCCGGCTCCAGCTATGGCGATCCGGCGAACTCGTTTAAAGTGGGCAGCTATACCGTAGTAGATGCGCTGGTCCGTTACGACCTGGCGCGCCTGGGAATGGCAGGCTCTAACGTCGCGCTGCACGTCAACAACCTGTTCGATCGTGAATATGTCGCCAGCTGCTTTAACACCTATGGCTGCTTCTGGGGCGCGGAACGTCAGGTCGTTGCAACAGCAACCTTCCGCTTCTGATTTCTCTTTGGGCACGCGTTGCGTGCCCGCTTTACAAGTTGGCCGCTATGCAGGAACAGACCCATCATCCCGATACCACCTTTGCACTGCGTGATGTCACCTTCCGCGTGCCGGGGCGCACGCTTCTGCATCCTCTGTCGTTAACCTTTCCTGTCGGTAAAGTGACGGGCCTGATTGGTCATAACGGCTCAGGAAAATCCACTCTGCTGAAAATGCTTGGTCGCCATCAGCCGCCGTCGGAAGGGGAGATCCTGCTGGACGCCCAGCCGCTGGAGAGCTGGAGCAGCAAAGCGTTTGCCCGCAAGGTGGCTTATCTGCCGCAGCAGCTGCCGCCCGCGGAAGGGATGACTGTGCGGGAACTGGTGGCGATTGGCCGCTATCCGTGGCACGGGGCGCTGGGGCGCTTTGGCATTGCGGACAGAGAAAAAGTGGAAGAGGCGATTACGCTGGTGGGGCTGAAACCGCTGGCGCATCGTCTGGTGGACAGCCTCTCCGGCGGCGAACGGCAGCGGGCGTGGATTGCGATGCTGGTGGCGCAGGACAGCCGCTGTCTGCTGCTGGATGAACCGACCTCGGCGCTGGATATCGCCCATCAGGTGGACGTGCTGGCGCTGGTGCACCGCTTAAGCCAGCAGCGCGGCCTGACGGTGATTGCCGTATTGCACGACATCAACATGGCCGCCCGCTACTGCGACTATCTGGTGGCGCTGCGCGGCGGCGAAATGATTGCCGAGGGGACGCCCGCCGCGCTGATGCGTGGCGAAACCCTGGAGCAGATTTATGGTATTCCGATGGGGATCCTGCCGCATCCGGCGGGCGCCGCCCCGGTGAGTTTTGTCTATTAATGAGCGGATTACACCATCTCACGCGCCGTCGTTTATTAACGGCGATGGCGCTCTCGCCGTTACTCTGGCAGATGCGCCCGGCCCGCGCGGCCTCCATCGATCTGCAACGCATCGTGGCGCTGGAATGGCTGCCGGTCGAACTGCTGCTGGCGCTTGGCGTCACGCCCTATGGCGTCGCGGATATCCCGAACTACCGACTGTGGGTGAACGAACCGCCGTTGCCGGCGTCGGTCATTGACGTTGGGCTGCGTACTGAACCCAATCTCGAACTGCTGACCGAAATGAAGCCTTCGTTTATGGTCTGGTCGGCAGGGTATGGCCCTTCGCCAGAGAAACTGGCGCGCATCGCCCCTGGCCGCGGATTTAATTTCAGCGACGGAAAACAACCTTTAGCGGTTGCCCGTCAGTCGCTGCTTGAGCTGGGGCAACTGCTGAATCTGGCACCGGCGGCGACGCGCCACCTGAGCGAATTCGACCAGTTTATCGCCAGCAGAAAGCCGCGTTTTGCCCGGCGCGGGGAACGGCCGCTATTGCTTATCACTCAGCTTGATGCGCGCCATATGCTGGTGTTTGGTCCGAACTGCCTGTTTCAGGCGGTGCTTGACGAGTACGGCATCCGCAACGCCTGGCAGGGAGAAACCAACTTCTGGGGCAGCACCGTGGTGGGCATCGATCGGCTTGCCGCCTATAAAGATGCCGATGTGCTCTGTTTTGATCATGGCGACAACAAAGAGATGGATTCGCTGGTGCGTACGCCGCTGTGGCAGGCGATGCCGTTTGTCCGCGCAGGCCGCTTCCAGCGCGTTCCGGCGGTGTGGTTCTACGGCGCGACGCTGTCGGCAATGCGTTTTGTGCGGATACTGGATCAGGCGCTGGGAGGCAAAGCGTGAGTAAGCGTATTGCTCTTCTCCCGGCTTCCCTGCTGGCGCTGTTGTTTTTCGTCGCGGCAGGCTTAAGCTGGACGAATCTTTCCGTCGCGCTGCCGCGCAGCCAGTGGCAGCAGGCGCTGTGGTCGCCGGATATCGATAGCATCGGGCAGATGATATTCTACTACAGCCTGCTGCCGCGGCTGGTTATCTCCCTGCTGGTGGGGGCCGGGCTGGGGCTGGTGGGCGTGCTGTTTCAGCAGGTGCTGCGTAATCCGCTGGCGGAGCCGACGACGCTCGGCGTGGCGACCGGCGCGCAGCTTGGCGTCACGGTCACGACGCTGTGGGCGATTCCGGGCATGATGGCGGCGCAGTTTGCCGCGCTGGCCGGAGCGTGCATCGTCGGCGCGCTGGTGTTTGGCGTCGCGTGGGGCAAACGGCTGTCGCCCGTCACCCTCATTCTCGCGGGGCTGGTGGTAAGCCTGTACTGCGGGGCGGTTAATCAGCTGTTGGTGTTGTTTCATCACGATCAGCTGCAAAGCATGTTCCTGTGGAGTACCGGCACGCTGACGCAAACCGACTGGAGCGGCGTACAGCGACTGTGGCCGCAGCTGCTCGGCGGCGTGGTGCTCACGCTGCTGCTGTTACGTCCGTTGACCTTAATGGGGCTGGATGACGGCGTGGCGCGTAATCTTGGACTGGCGCTGTCGCTGGCGCGGCTGGCGGCATTGACGCTGGCGATTGTGCTCAGCGCGCTGCTGGTCAACGCCGTCGGGATTATCGGCTTTATCGGCCTGTTCGCGCCGCTGCTGGCGAAAATGCTCGGCGCGCGGCGTCTGCTGGCCCGGCTGATGTTGGCGCCGCTGATTGGCGCGCTGATCCTCTGGCTTTCCGATCAGATCATACTCTGGCTGAGCCGCGTGTGGATGGAGGTTTCTACCGGTTCGGTTACCGCGCTGATTGGCGCGCCGTTGCTGCTATGGCTGCTGCCGCGCTTACGCAGTATGAGCGCGCCGGATATGAACGTCAGCAACCGTGTGGCCACAGAGCGTCGCCACGTGGCGGGATACGCCCTGGCTGGACTCATTATCCTGTTGCTTGGCGCCTGGGTTGCGCTTTCGCTGGGGCGCGACGTGCACGGCTGGAGCTGGGCGAGCGGCGCGTTGCTGGACGAACTGATGCCGTGGCGCTGGCCGCGCATCCTGGCGGCGCTGATCGCCGGGGTGATGCTGGCGGTGGCGGGCTGTATTATTCAGCGCCTGACCGGTAACCCGATGGCGAGTCCGGAAGTGCTGGGGATTAGCTCCGGCGCGGCGTTCGGCGTGGTGCTGATGCTGTTTCTGGTGCCGGGGGATGCGTTTGGTTGGCTGCTGCCTGCCGGGAGCCTTGGCGCGGCAGCCACGCTGCTGGTCATTATGATCGCCGCCGGACGCGGCGGCTTTTCGCCTCAGCGTATGCTGCTGGCGGGGATGGCGCTCAGCACCGCTTTTACCATGCTGTTGATGATGTTGCAGGCGAGCGGCGATCCGCGGATGGCGAGCGTACTGACCTGGATCTCCGGTTCGACCTATAACGCTTCCGGAGAACAGGCGCTGCGCACCGGTATTGTGATGGTGATTCTGCTGGCGCTGACGCCGCTGTGCCGTCGCTGGCTGACGATCTTAACGCTGGGCGGCGATACCGCGCGGGCGGTCGGTATGGCGCTGACTCCGTCACGTATTGGCCTGTTGCTGCTGGCGGCCAGTCTGACCGCCACGGCGACGATGACCATCGGACCGCTGAGCTTCGTCGGGCTGATGGCGCCGCACATCGCGCGAATGCTCGGTTTTCGCCGTACCATGCCGCATATCGTAATGTCGGGATTAGTGGGGGGCCTGCTGCTGGTCTTCGCCGACTGGTGCGGCAGAATGGTGCTGTTCCCGTATCAGATCCCGGCCGGGATCCTGTCGACCTTTATCGGCGCGCCGTATTTTATTTATCTGCTGCGGAAGCAGAGCCGTTAATTTTGCCGGTGGGGGAGTATCATTGTAGGCCGGGCAAGCGCAGCGCCCCCGGCAGGATTTGCCGGATGGCGGCTTCGCCTTACCCGACCTCTTTTTTACAGCTTCGCAAACACCCGACGCGCGGCGTCAATGGTGTTATTAATATCTTCCATGCTGTGCGCCACTGACATAAAGCCCGCCTCAAACGCCGACGGCGCCAGATAAACGCCTTCCTCCAGCATCAGGTGGAAGAAACGTTTAAAGCGCTCCACGTCGCACGCCATGACGTCCTGATAGCAGGTGACGGATTGCGCGTCGGTGAAGAAAATGCCGAACATGCCGCCGACGTGATTCACCACCAGCGGGATATGGGCTTCCTGCGCCGCCTCCAGCAGACCTTCCGCCAGGCGGGTGGTCAGTTCATCCAGCGTGTCATGAACGCCCGGTTGCGCCACTTCGTTCAGGCAGGCAAAGCCTGCCGCCATCGCAATCGGGTTGCCGGACAGCGTACCCGCCTGATAGACCGGACCGGTCGGCGCCAGCGCTTCCATTACCTCGCGACGACCGCCGAAGGCGCCTACCGGCATTCCGCCGCCGATAATTTTGCCCAGGCAGGTGAGATCCGGCGTCACGCCGTAGTAATCCTGCGCGCCGGCCAGCGCCACGCGAAAGCCGGTCATTACTTCATCAATAATCAGCAGCGCGCCGAATTCGTCGCACAGGGCGCGCAGACCTGGCAGAAATTCCGGCAGCGGCGGAATGCAGTTCATATTGCCCGCGACCGGCTCAACGATGATACAGGCGATCTCCTGCGGGAACTGCGTGAACGCGGCGCGTACCGAGTCGAGATCGTTGTAGGTGCAGGTCAGCGTATGTTTAGCGAAATCCGCCGGTACGCCCGGCGAATTCGGCTGGCCCAGCGTCAGCGCGCCGGAACCGGCTTTGACCAGCAGGCAGTCCGCGTGTCCATGGTAGCAGCCTTCAAATTTGATGATCTTGTCGCGACCGGTGAATCCGCGCGCCAGACGAATGGCGCTCATCGTCGCTTCAGTACCGGAGTTCACCATGCGCACCATGTCCATCGTCGGCACCAGCTCCGTCACCAGCGCCGCCATTTTGACCTCCATCTCGGTCGGCGCGCCGAAGCTTAAGCCGCGTTCAGCCGCTTCGATCACCGCGTTGCGGATGGCCGGATGGTTGTGGCCCAGCACCATCGGCCCCCAGGAGCCGACGTAATCGATATACGCTTTGCCATCGACGTCATACAGATACGCGCCGTCTGCTTTTTCAATAAACAGTGGAGTGCCACCCACGCCGGTAAAGGCGCGAACGGGAGAGTTAACGCCGCCGGGGATTAGCTCGCGCGCCGCGCTAAAAAGGTTCTCTGACTTGCTCATGGATGGATTCCTGGTTCGTGGAAAAAGTGAATGCCCGCTATTCTAATTATTCAGGGAAGGTTATGAAAGTTTTGCGCATTTGAAACATCACGATTTGCAGGGGATTTTCCGGCGAGAGGCGAGTACAATGCCGCCTCTGCATTTGTATTACCAATTAATGATCATCTGATGAAGACTGAAACTCCCTCTTTTGAAGCACAGCAAATCGTGCGTTTGCGCCGCCGGGATCAAATCCGCCGCCTGCTGGAGCGGGATAAAACGCCGCTGGCGATCTTATGTATGGCGGCGGTGGTCGGGACGATTACCGGCATCGTTGGCGTCGCGTTCGAAAAAGCGGTGACCTGGGTGCAGAATATGCGTATTGGCGCGCTGGCGAGCGTCGCCGACCACGCGTGGCTTCTCTGGCCGCTGGCGTTTATTCTCTCCGGATTGCTGGCGATGGTCGGCTATTTTCTGGTGCGTAAATTCGCTCCGGAAGCGGGCGGCTCCGGGATTCCCGAAATCGAAGGCGCGCTGGAGGAGCTGCGTCCGGTGCGCTGGTGGCGCGTGCTGCCGGTGAAGTTTATCGGCGGCATGGGAACGCTGGGCGCGGGCATGGTGCTCGGGCGCGAAGGGCCGACGGTGCAGCTCGGCGGCAACATTGGCCGTATGGTGCTGGATATCTTTCGTATGCGCAGCGCCGAAGCCCGCCACACCCTGCTGGCTACCGGGGCGGCAGCCGGTCTCTCAGCGGCTTTTAATGCGCCGCTGGCGGGGATCCTGTTTATTATTGAAGAGATGCGCCCGCAGTTTCGCTACAACCTCATCTCCATTAAAGCGGTATTTACCGGCGTGATTATGTCGAGCGTGGTATTCCGCATCTTTAACGGCGAATCGCCGATTATTGAGATCGGTAAGCTCTCTAATGCGCCGGTTAATACGCTGTGGCTCTACCTTGTTCTCGGCATGATTTTTGGCTGCGTGGGGCCGGTATTTAATAAGCTGGTGTTGCGCACGCAGGATATGTTCCAGCGTTTTCACGGTGGCAATATCACCAAATGGGTGCTGATGGGCGGCGTGATTGGCGGCCTGTGCGGTATTCTCGGGCTGATAGAGCCCGAAGCGGCGGGCGGCGGCTTCAACCTGATCCCCATCGCGGCGGCGGGCAACTTCAGCGTCGGTTTGCTGCTGTTTATCTTTATTGCCCGGGTGATCACCACGCTGCTCTGCTTCTCCTCCGGCGCGCCGGGGGGCATTTTTGCGCCGATGCTGGCGCTCGGCACGCTGCTCGGCACCGCCTTCGGTATGGCGGCGGCGGTCAGCTTCCCGCACTATCAGCTGGAGGCAGGGACGTTTGCCATCGCCGGAATGGGAGCGCTGATGGCGGCGTCCGTGCGCGCGCCATTGACCGGCATCGTGCTGGTGCTGGAGATGACCGATAATTACCAGCTCATTTTGCCAATGATTATTACCTGTCTTGGCGCAACACTATTAGCGCAATTCCTCGGTGGAAAACCGCTATACTCCACCATTCTTGCCCGCACCCTGGCGAAGCAGGAAGCGGAGCAGGCGGCGAAGAGCCAGGCCGCCGCCGCAGGCGAGAATACTTGAATGAAATACCAGGGTATTAGATAATGGGCGCAAAGTTGGGTTATTATTTGCCCAATTGCCGATGTCGTTTGGAGCAAATTTATGAGTGATGACGTAGCGCTGCCACTGCAATTTACTGAAGCAGCAGCCAATAAAGTGAAAAGCCTGATCGCTGACGAAGACAATCCCAATCTGAAGCTGCGCGTGTATATCACTGGCGGCGGTTGCAGCGGTTTCCAGTATGGTTTTACCTTTGATGACCAGGTCAACGAAGGCGATATGACCATTGAGAAGCAGGGGGTTGGTCTGGTGGTTGACCCGATGAGTTTGCAGTATCTGGTTGGCGGTTCTGTGGATTATACCGAAGGCCTGGAAGGTTCCCGCTTCGTCGTAACCAACCCGAATGCGAAAAGCACCTGCGGGTGTGGTTCGTCGTTCAGCATCTGACGTACAGCCGGAGCCCTTCCGGTTGTCGGTCCTCCATGCCCGGTAAGCATCGCGCCACCGGGCAATCCGCCGGATAGCGGCGTAACGTCTTATCCAGCCTGCAATGCCTGCCTCGTTGAGTTAACGTCCACTCTCATCTAACGCGAACGTCGGCAGTTTCAGATGCCAGCGGATCGCCGCCAGCCGAATGCACAACGTGACTACCATGCCCATCATACTGGCGGTTTCTAAGGGGATCGCGAAGGTATAAAAAGCGGTGGCGTGGACACTCCCGCCGATAATGCAGGCCGTCGCATAGATCTCCGTACGTAAAATCATCGGAATTTCGCGCGCCAGCACGTCGCGGATAATACCGCCGCCAACGCCGGTAATCACACCCATACAGATCGCCACCAGAGGGCCGCTGTCGGCAATAAACGCTTTATTGACGCCAATGCCGACAAACACCGCCAGACCGACGGCGTCGAGTACCGGCAGCATCCATTTGGGTAAGCGTCTCGGCTGGCGCACCAGCAGGATCGTCAGCATGCTGGTGACCATCGCCACCACCAGATCGGTGGGATCTTTTACCCAGAACACCGGCCCGTTATCCAGCGCCATATCACGGATCGTCCCGCCGCCGACGGCGGTGACCACGCCTAATACCAGCACGCCGAACGGGTCCATACGCAGTTTTCCGGCCAGCAATACGCCAGAGATAGCAAATACCGCGGTCCCGATAATATCCAGCCAATAGACGAGCATTGTCCGATCCTCATGTGAGCACGCAGAGCGGGCTCTAATTCACCTGTGAAAGCGCAGTGCAGAGTTGTTTTGCGGCGAGGATAATACGCGGGCTTGCGCGTTCAAACCAGTCACTGGTAAGGGGAATAACCGGAATTTTTAGCTGATTACCCCAGTATTGTTTAATTTTGAGAGTTTCCTCCGCATTACCGGCGACGACGATCGCCTGCGGAGCGCGGGCCAGCACCTGTTCGCGGCTTACCTGCGGCCAGGGAACCCGACTGTCGGCAAAGATGTTTTCCCCGCCGCACAGCTCCAGCACTTCATTTTGAATCGATCCTTTTGCGCTGGTGAAGGGAGGATTGATGCCAAACTGCAAAAACAGACGCTTTTTGCTTCTGTCCGCGTACTCAGATTTTAACTGCTGGTAATCGTCCAGCAGGCGCCGGGCGGCATGCTGCGCCTTTTCCGGCTGCGGACTCCAGGCGGCCAGTTTGCGCAGCGTTTGCGCGATTTGCTCAATGCTGGCGGCATCCACCCACATCACCCTGATGCCTAACGAGGTGAGTTGATTAACCTGCCGTTCCGCGTTGCCGCCGCGCCAGGCGATGACCAGATCCGGCTTCAGCGCCACAATGCGCTCCAGGTTCATGCCCTGCCAGGTTGACACCTGCTCAATGTCTCGCGCTGCGGGCGGGTAGTCAGAATAGCTGCTGACCGCGACGGGCGTAATGCCAGCGGCAAAGGCGAGTTCGGTATTGGCGGGAGAGAGGGTAATCACGCGCGGTGCGGCGCAGAGCGACACCGGGAGCCATAACAGCAGGGCGGCAAGCGCCCTGGAGAGAGAGTTAGCCATGCGCCAGTTTCTGTACCAGCGTTTCGACCATCAGACTTGACTGTTTCGCCGCGACCGCGAGGAATTCGTCGAAGCTCAGGTGCGACTGCTGATCGGCCACGTCAGAGATGGCGCGCACGACCACAAACGGCACGTTAAAGTTATGGCAGACGTGCGCAATCGCGGTGGCCTCCATCTCAACGGCAATCGCCTGCGGGAAGTTATGGCGGATTCTCGTCAGCCCCACGGAACCGTTAATAAAGGCATCGCCGCTGACGATCAGCCCGCGAACCGCATTCAGATTGAGTTGCGCAATGCACGACTCCGCCGCGGCCACCAGTTTCTCGTCGGCTTTAAAACCTGCCGGACAGCCCGGAAGCTGACCAAATTCATAGCCGAAGGCGGTGACGTCAGCGTCGTGGTAGCGCGCTTCGTCTGACACCACGATATCGCCAACCTTCAGCGTCGGCGCAAGACCGCCGGCGGAACCGGTATTGATAATCACATCCGGCTTGCAGTGCTCGAGCAGCAGCGTCGCGCCCAGCGCCGCCGCCACTTTACCGATCCCGGATTTCAGCAGCGCAACGTCGGTGCCGTTTAGCTGGCCGGTATAAATTTCACAGCCGCCCCGGCTGAACGTTTGCCGGTTTTCGATTTTGTCACGCAGCAGCGTCACTTCTTCTTCCATTGCACCAATGATGCCGATTTTCATAGATTTACTCGCGCCAGGTGAGAATTAAAGGCATAGTCTATCATGCGCTTAAGGGGAAGTGCATGCTCAGGGGGGAGGAGATGGCTCAGATTGATTTCCGCAAAAAAATAAACTGGCATCGTCGTTACCGTTCACCGCAGGGGGTGAAGACCGAACATGAAATCCTGCGCATCTTTGAAAGTGACCGTGGGCGGATAATCAATTCGCCGGCGATCCGTCGCCTGCAACAAAAAACGCAGGTGTTTCCGCTGGAGCGTAATGCGGCGGTGCGCACCCGTCTTACCCATTCGATGGAAGTGCAGCAGGTCGGACGCTATATCGCCAAAGAGGTGCTAAGCCGTCTCAAGGAGATGAAGCTGCTGGCGCAGTACGGCCTGGATGAGCTGACCGGCCCCTTCGAGAGCATTGTTGAAATGTCCTGCCTGATGCACGACATTGGCAACCCGCCGTTCGGTCATTTTGGCGAAGCGGCGATCAACGACTGGTTTCGCCAGCGCCTGCATCCGGCGGACGCCGAAAGCCAGCCGCTGACGGAAGACCGCTGTAAGGTGGCGTCGCTGCGCCTGCGCGAGGGCGAAGAGTCGCTGAACGATCTGCGGCGTAAAGTGCGTCAGGATCTGTGCCATTTTGAAGGGAATGCGCAGGGTATTCGGCTGGTGCAAACCCTTATGCGCATGAACCTGACCTGGGCGCAGGTGGGCGGGATTTTAAAATATACCCGTCCGGCATGGTGGCGCGGAGAAACGCCCGCGACGCACAATTATTTAATGAAAAAGCCGGGCTACTACCTGTCTGAAGAATCCTATATTGCGCGGTTGCGCCGGGAGCTGGATCTGGCGCTTTACAGTCGGTTTCCGTTAACCTGGATTATGGAAGCTGCCGATGATATTTCTTATTGCGTGGCCGATCTTGAAGACGCGGTAGAGAAAAGAATTTTCAGCGCAGAGCAGCTTTATCATCATTTGCAGGAAGCCTGGGGAGTCCATGAGAAAGGTTCGCTGTTTGCGCTGGTCGTGGAAAACGCGTGGGAGAAATCGCGCGCCAATACGCTGAGTCGCAGTACAGAAGATCAATTCTTTATGTATTTGCGGGTGAATACGCTAAATAAACTGGTGCCGTATGCCGCCCAGCGTTTTATTGATAATCTTGAACAGATTTTTGCCGGCACCTTTAATCAGGCGCTGCTGGAAGATGGCAGCAGCTTTAGTCGCCTGCTTAAGCTCTATAAAAATGTGGCGATAAAACATGTCTTTAGCCACCCGGAGGTCGAGCAGCTTGAGCTACAGGGCTACCGGGTCATTAGCGGCTTATTAGACATTTACCGTCCTTTATTAAGTCTGCCGCTGGCGGATTTTAGCGAGCTGGTGGAAAAAGAGCGGCTGATGCGTTTCCCGATTGAGTCGCGCTTATTCCAGAAGCTTTCCACGCGTCATCGGCTGGCCTACATTGAGGCGGTAAGTAAATTAGCGCCAGACTCGCTTGAATACCCGGTAATGGAATATTATTACCGCTGTCGATTGATTCAGGATTATATCAGCGGTATGACCGATCTCTATGCCTGGGATGAATATCGTCGGCTGATGGCGGTCGAACAATAAAGTAAGTTTTGTAAAGACGGACAATAAAATTTTACCTTTTCCATAAACTTTCGTCCGGAACTTCGCGTTATAAAATGAATCTGAGGTACACAGCAATTTTGCGTTATCTGTTAATCGAGACTGAAACACATGAAAAAAACCACGTTAGCAATGAGTGCACTGGCTCTGAGTTTAGGTTTGGCGTTATCTCCGCTTTCTGCCACCGCCGCTGAGACTGCCTCAGCGACGACTTCTCAGCAGATGCCAAGCCTGGCGCCGATGCTCGAAAAAGTGATGCCATCGGTGGTCAGCATTAACGTTGAAGGTAGCACAACCGTAAACACCCCGCGGATGCCGCGTAACTTCCAGCAGTTCTTTGGTGATGATTCGCCGTTCTGCCAGGAGGGTTCTCCGTTCCAGAGCTCCCCGTTCTGTCAGGGCGGCCAGGGCGGCGGACAACAGCAGAAGTTTATGGCGCTGGGTTCCGGCGTGATCATTGACGCCGCGAAGGGCTACGTCGTCACCAATAACCACGTGGTGGACAACGCCACGGTCATTAAAGTACAGCTGAGCGATGGCCGCAAATTCGACGCCAAAGTGGTCGGCAAAGATCCGCGTTCCGATATTGCCTTAATCCAGATTCAGGATCCGAAAAACCTGACGGCGATTAAGCTCGCCGACTCCGACACGCTGCGCGTCGGCGACTACACCGTCGCCATCGGCAACCCGTTTGGCCTGGGCGAAACCGTGACTTCCGGTATCGTCTCTGCGCTGGGCCGTAGCGGCCTGAACGCGGAAAACTATGAAAACTTCATTCAGACCGACGCCGCGATTAACCGCGGTAACTCCGGCGGCGCGCTGGTTAACCTGAACGGGGAACTGATCGGCATTAACACCGCGATCCTCGCGCCGGACGGCGGCAACATCGGCATCGGCTTTGCTATCCCGAGCAATATGGTGAAAAACCTGACCGCGCAGATGGTCGAATTCGGCCAGGTGAAACGCGGCGAGCTGGGTATTATGGGCACCGAACTGAACTCTGAACTGGCGAAAGCGATGAAGGTTGACGCCCAGCGCGGCGCGTTTGTCAGCCAGGTAATGCCGAACTCTTCGGCGGCGAAGGCGGGGATTAAAGCTGGCGACGTGATTACTTCGCTGAACGGTAAGCCGATCAGCAGCTTCGCCGCGCTGCGTGCCCAGGTCGGCACCATGCCGGTCGGCAGCAAAATCACGCTTGGCCTGCTGCGCGATGGTAAGCCGGTGACGGTGAATCTGGAACTGCAGCAGAGCAGCCAGAATCAGGTTGACTCCAGCTCTATCTTCAGCGGCATTGAAGGCGCGGAAATGAGCAACAAGGGTCAGGATAAAGGCGTGGTGGTGAATAACGTGAAAGCGAATTCTCCGGCGGCGCAGATTGGCCTGAAGAAAGGCGATGTGATTGTCGGCGCGAACCAGCAGCGCGTGAAAAACATCGCCGAGCTGCGCAAGATCCTCGACAGCAAGCCGTCCGTGCTTGCGCTGAATATCCAGCGTGGCGACAGTTCCATCTACCTGCTGATGCAGTAATCCCTTCTTAACGCCCTTCCCGGACAGGGAAGGGCATGTTTTTGTGATATTTCCCACAACTCCATACATATTCTCTCTGCTTTGTGCATTTGCACAATGTTGTGTCCGGCGAACTTCCTTATCCTTGAGCTCTGCTCACAGGAGGGTTTATGGCTGGCTGGCACCTTGATACCAAAATGGCGCAGGATATCGTGGCGCGCACGATGCGCATTATCGATACCAATATCAACGTAATGGATGCCCGTGGACGTATTATCGGCAGCGGCGATCGCGAGCGTATTGGTGAATTGCACGAAGGCGCGCTGCTGGTGCTCTCTCAGGGACGCGTGGTGGATATTGATGACGCGGTGGCGCGGCATCTGCACGGCGTGCGTCAGGGGATCAACCTGCCGCTGCGTCTGGAAGGGGAGATCGTTGGCGTTATCGGCTTAACCGGCGAGCCGGAGCATCTGCGCAAATACGGCGAACTGGTGTGCATGACGGCAGAGATGATGCTTGAGCAGTCGCGTCTGATGCACCTGCTGGCCCAGGACAGCCGCCTGCGCGAAGAGCTGGTAATGAACCTGATCCAGGCGGAGGAGAACACCCCGGCGCTGACCGAGTGGGCGCAGCGACTGGGCATCGATCTCAACCAGCCGCGCGTTGTGGCGGTGGTAGAGGTCGACAGCGGCCAGCTTGGCGTCGACAGCGCGATGGCGGAGCTGCAACAGTTACAGAACGCGCTGACCACCCCTGAACGCAATAACCTGATCGCGATTGTGTCTCTCACCGAGATGGTGGTGCTGAAACCGGCGCTGAATCAGTTTGGCCGCTGGGATGCGGAAGATCACCGCAAGCGCGTGGAGCAGCTCATTTCGCGGATGAAAGAGAACGGGCAACTGCGTTTTCGCGTCGCGTTGGGCAATTACTTTACCGGTCCGGGCAGTATTGCCCGTTCGTACCGCACCGCCCGCACCACGATGATGGTCGGCAAGCAGCGGATGCCGGAAAGCCGCAGCTATTTTTATCAGGATCTGATGCTGCCGGTGCTGCTCGACAGCCTGCGCGGCGGCTGGCAGGCCAACGAACTGGCGCGTCCTCTCACAAGGCTGAAGGCGATGGACAATAACGGTCTGCTGCGCCGGACGCTGACGGCATGGTTCCGGCATAACGTGCAGCCGCTGGCGACCTCGAAGGCGCTGTTTATTCACCGTAACACCCTGGAGTACCGCCTGAACCGCATTTCTGAACTGACCGGGCTGGATTTGGGCAATTTCGACGACAGATTATTACTGTACGTGGCGCTGCAACTGGATGAGCAGCGCTGAGAACGTGTTTGTTGATGGGGCATTTTGCCTGATGGCGCTGCGCTTATCAGGCCTGGGGACTGAGAACGTGTTTGTTGATGGGGGATTTTGCCTGATGGCGCTACGCTTATCAGACCTGGGGACTGAGAACGTGTTTGTTGATGGGGTATTTTGCCTGATGGCGCTGCGCTTATCAGGCCTACGGACTGTGATGTTTTGTAGGCCGGATAAGACGCTTGCGTCGCCATCCGGCAATGGTGAGCAGGCCTGGGGGGACTCTCAGACCAGTGAACGAAAGAGATAGCTACGCCGCCATTCGGTAACAATCGCTTATTTACGCGTCAGTTTTTCCAGATCGGCTTCGATTTCCGTGATCTTATTCGCCACCACGCTTTCCAGATGGCGTAAGTCGTCGAGGATCTTGCGCTTCAGATCGACTTCGCTGCGATCGCGCTGGCAGATCTGATCCAGTTCGTCGATGACATAACGCAGATTAGGGCTGATCTCCTGCACCTCTTTGTAGCCCTGTCCGACGCCGTCGGCGACCACGGTTTTACGCTGGCGCGGATATTTAAACTTCACGCTTTTGGCAAAAAATTCGCCCCGATCCTTCTGGAAATAGATTTTCAGGATATCGTTGTTGGCTTCTTGCCGCAGGCTGTAACGATCGATTTCTTCAGGATTAGTAATGCCCAGACTTTTCAGATTGTCGTACATAGCGGTACCCTTAATCGCAACATAACCTATGAATAATTAATGAAAAGCCCCGTTTTCGCCACTCACAGAGACAAAAAAAGCGGGCTAAGCCCGCTTTTTCAAAACCGCTGTCAGTCGATGGTGCGCAATAATTCGTTGATGCCCACTTTGCCGCGCGTTTTGGCGTCGACTTTTTTCACAATCACCGCGCAGTACAGGCTGTATTTGCCATCTTTGGACGGCAGGTTGCCGGAAACGACAACCGAACCCGCCGGCACGCGGCCATAATGCACTTCGCCGGTTTCGCGATCGTAAATACGGGTGCTCTGACCGATATAAACGCCCATCGAAATGACCGAACCCTCTTCCACGATAACGCCTTCCACCACTTCCGAACGCGCGCCGATGAAGCAGTGGTCTTCAATGATGGTCGGGTTGGCCTGCAACGGCTCCAGTACGCCACCGATGCCGACGCCGCCGGAGAGGTGAACGTTTTTACCAATCTGCGCGCAGGAGCCGACGGTCGCCCAGGTGTCCACCATCGTTCCTTCATCCACATAAGCGCCAATGTTGACATAGGAGGGCATCAGCACCGTGTTGCGGGCGATAAACGCGCCCTGACGGACCGCCGCTGGCGGCACCACGCGGAAACCTTCTTTCTGAAAGCGCGCTTCATCATAGTCGGCGAATTTCATCGGCACTTTATCGAAGTAGCGGCTTTCCGCGCCGTCGATAACCTGGTTATCGTTAATCCGGAAAGAGAGCAGGACCGCTTTTTTCAGCCACTGGTGTGTCACCCACTGGCCGTCAATTTTTTCTGCGACACGCAGTGCGCCGGAGTCCAGCAGAGAGATCACCTGATTCACTGCTTCACGGGTTACGGTATCCACATTGGCCGGCGTGATCTCGGCGCGGCGCTCAAAAGCGGTCTCAATAACGTTCTGTAACTGCTGCATTGTTAAACTCTTTCCCTATAAATAAACACACTACCCTTTATCGTTTGGATTGAGGGCCTCTGTCAACCGTTGATGCACTTCCTGCTGCAGCTCATTATTAAGCGCACGCCGGTCCGCGGTGGCGATTATGAATAAATCTTCTACTCGCTCGCCAATGGTTGTAATTCGGGCGCCATGAAGCGAAATTCCCAGATCGGCAAAAATTTGCCCGACCCGTGCCAGCAGTCCGGGCTGGTCGAGGGCGATCAGCTCGAGGAACGATTTTCGGTCGGTATGCGTCGGCAGGAAGGTCACTTCGGTATCGACGGTAAAATGACGCAATTTTGCCGGTTGACGACGCGGCTGCGGCGGCTGCCAGCTGCGCTGGGTGATCGCCTGCTCCAGCCCGAAGCGGATCGCTTCATGCCGATCGGATGACAGCGGGCTACCGTCCGGCTCCAGCACGATAAACGTATCCATCGCCATGCCGTCGCGGGTGGTGAAAATTTGCGCATCGTGGACGCTCAGGTTACGCCTGTCCAGTTCAGCGCAGACCGCGGCGAACAGGTATGGCCGGTCCGGGCTCCAGATGAAAATTTCCGTTCCGCCGCGCGTCGCCTGCGGGCTGAGCAAAATTAACGGCTTGCTCAGGTCATGCTGTAGCAGATGGCGGGCGTGCCAGGCCAGCTGGTTTGGGCTGTGGCGGACAAAATAGTTGGCGCGACAGCGCGACCAGATATGATGCAGCGCCGCTTCATCAATATTATCCATCCGCAGCAGCGCCAGCGCCTGAAGCTGATGATGGCGCACACGCTCGCGCATATCCGGCGTATTCTGCATTCCCCGACGCAGCTGTTTTTCCGTGGCGAAGTACAGTTCGCGCAGCAGGCTTTGCTTCCAGCTGTTCCACAGCGTTTCGTTGGTGGCGCAGATATCCGCCACCGTCAGGCAGACCAGAAAGCGCAGGCGGTGCTCGGTCTGTACCTCTTCGGCGAACTGCTTAATAACTTCCGGATCCTGAATATCGCGGCGCTGGGCGGTAACCGACATCAGCAGATGCTGACGCACCAGCCATGCGACCAGCTGTGTCTCCCGTGAGTTCAGCCCGTGCAGTTCGGCGAATTTGAGCACGTCCTGAGCGCCAAGCACCGAGTGGTCGCCGCCGCGTCCTTTGGCGATATCGTGGAACAGCGCGGCGATGAAGATCAGCTCCGGCTGGCGCAGGCGCGGCCAGAGATCCACGCACAGCGGGTGGCGCTGGCGCGTCTCTTCTCTGGCGAAGCTTTCCAGCTTCAGCATCACGCGAATGGTGTGTTCGTCCACCGTATAAGCGTGGAACAGGTCAAACTGCATCTGTCCGACAATGTGCGACCACTGCGGCATATAGGCCCACAGCACGCTGTGACGATGCATCGGCAGCAGCCCGCGGCTGATGGCGCCGGGGTGACGCAACATGCTGAGGAACAGCGAGCGCGCTTCCGGAATGTAGCACAGTGGCTGGTTCAGGTGGCGTCGGGCATGGCGCAGATGACGCAGGGTGGTGGAGTAGATCCCGGTGATCGCGCTGTTACGCACCATGGTGTAAAACATGCGCAGGATCGCTTCCGGTTCGCGGATAAACAGATCGTCGTGGCGCAGGTCGATCAGCGTGCCGCGCAGCTGGAAATCGTCGTCGATTGGGCGCGGCTTTTCGTCGGCGGGGAGGGCAAGGATCGCTTCGTCAAACAGCTGGAGCAGCATCTGGTTCAGCTCGCTGACCCGGCGCGTTACCCGGAAGTAATCCTTCATCATCCGCTCGACCGGTTCGTTGCCTTCGCCGCTGTAGTTAAGGCGTTGGGCGACGCTGAGCTGACGGTCAAACAGCAGGCGGTTATCGTAACGGCTTACCACCAGATGCAGCGCAAAGCGGATGCGCCAGAGAATGTGCAGACACTCATTCAGTTCGGCGCGCTCGGCCTGGGTTAAAAAGCCGAAGCCGACCATTTCATCGAGCGAAGTGGCGCCAAAATGGCGGCGGGCGACCCACTGTAGCGTGTGGATGTCGCGCAGGCCGCCAGGGCTGCTTTTGATGTCCGGCTCGAGGTTATAGCTGGTGCCGTGATAGCGCTGGTGGCGCTGGTTTTGTTCCTCCACTTTCGCGGCGTAAAACTTATCAGACGGCCAGAAGCCTTCGCTGAAAATGTGTTTTTGCAGTTCAAGGAACAGCGCCACGTCGCCAATCAGCAGCCGGGTTTCTATCAGGTTGGTGGCGACAGTCAGATCCGACAGCCCTTCCAGCAGACACTCTTCCAGGGTGCGCACGCTGTGCCCGACCTCCAGCCTGACGTCCCACAGCAGCGTCAGCAGTTCTCCCACTTTTTGCGCCTGCGCATCGGGTAGTTTTTTGCGGCTTAAGATCAGCAGATCGATGTCGGAAAGCGGGTGCAGTTCGCCGCGCCCGTAGCCGCCGACCGCCACCAGCGCCAGATCGGCAATCTGGCCGAACCCGGCCTCAATCCACAGGCGCTGCAACAGCTGGTCAATAAATTCGGTGCGGGCTTCAATAAGCTGCTCGGCGGAGACTCCGCCGTCAAAGGCGTCGCCCAGCCACTGCTGAAAAGTATCGATGTGGGATTTGATCCCGCTGATGGTGAGATCGTCGCGCGGCCAGGCGCCGGGGTTTTGCGGCTGGCCGGGAAGGGTGGGAAGTGCCGTATTCGCGTGCTGTTCAGGAAGTGTGTTCATTGTGCGCCACCCATTAAAAAGCCGGATAGCGGCGAAAGCGCCTTATCCGGCCCAGGGAATACTGCCATTTCCAGGCCTGACAAGCGACTACGCCATCAGGCAAAAAAGTTATTCGTCGTGCGTGATGATCGCCGGGATGGCGTCATCCTTGCGTAACGTCAGAATTTCGCAGCCGTTTTCAGTCACCACAATAGTATGCTCGTACTGCGCAGACAAGCTTCTGTCTTTGGTTTTTACCGTCCAGCCGTCCTTCATGGTGCGGATGCGGTAATCACCGGCGTTCAGCATCGGTTCAATGGTAAAAGTCATGCCCGGTTGCAACACCACGCCGCCGTCATCCGCGTCGTAATGCAGCACCTGCGGCTCCTCGTGGAAGCCGCGACCGATACCGTGTCCGCAGTACTCGCGCACGACGGAGAAACCTTCGCCTTCTGCATACTTCTGAATCGCCGCGCCCAGGGTGCGCAGACGGATGCCCGGTTTCACCATGCGCAGGGCCAGATACAGGCTCTCCTGGGTGACGCGGCACAGACGTTCGCCGAGAATGGTTGGTTTACCGACGATAAACATTTTCGAGGTGTCGCCGTGGTAATCGTCTTTGATCACCGTAACGTCGATGTTAACAATGTCGCCGTCTTTCAGCAGTTTGGCATCGTCCGGGATCCCGTGGCACACCACTTCGTTAATGGAGATGCAGACGGATTTCGGATAGCCGTGGTAGCCGAGGCAGGCGGAGATCGCGTGTTGTTCATTGACGATGTAGTCGTTACAAAGACGATCCAGTTCGCCGGTGCTGACGCCCGGTTTGATATACGGTTCGATCATCTCCAGCACTTCCGCGGCCAGACGGCCCGCGACGCGCATTTTTTCGATTTCTTCAGGGGTCTTGATTGAGATAGCCATGAATTCTGTCCATCAGCGTCGTTTATTTCGACAATAATTGTGTAAGTGCTGTCAATGGTATCAGTCGGGGGCAACACTGCCAAACTGAGAATCATTCTGAACTTCGCCTTTCGTGCCGCAGGGGCGTTGGCTGCCTTTTTTCACCCCGGCGACGTACGACATGTCAGCGCCGGGGGATGCAAAAAATTCGCAGCCTTCCTGTAACACGAAATTGATCGTTCAGTTCAGCGCAGAGCGCCAACAATTATTGGTGTCTGCGACGTATTTGTGGTATAAAGCGCGCCGGACTTCGGTTTCATTAAATATGCACGGAATGGAACTGAAGCGACATATCTCACATTGTGTAATTACACACACGTATCGGCACATATTCCGGGGTGCCCTTCGGGGTCGGTAATATGGGATACGTGGAGGCATAACCCCAACTTTTATATAGAGGTTTTAAACATGGCAACTGTTTCCATGCGCGACATGCTCAAGGCTGGTGTTCACTTCGGTCACCAGACCCGTTACTGGAACCCGAAAATGAAGCCGTTCATCTTCGGCGCGCGTAACAAAGTTCATATCATCAACCTTGAGAAAACTGTACCGATGTTCAACGAAGCGCTGGCTGAGCTGAACAAGATTGCTTCTCGTAAAGGTAAAATCCTTTTCGTTGGTACTAAGCGCGCTGCAAGCGAAGCGGTGAAAGAAGCTGCTAACAGCTGCGACCAGTTCTTCGTGAACCATCGCTGGCTGGGCGGTATGCTGACTAACTGGAAAACTGTTCGTCAGTCCATCAAACGTCTGAAAGACCTGGAAACTCAGTCTCAGGACGGTACTTTCGAAAAGCTGACCAAGAAAGAAGCGCTGATGCGTACGCGTGAGCTTGAGAAACTGGAAAACAGCCTGGGCGGTATCAAAGACATGGGCGGTCTGCCGGACGCTCTGTTCGTTATCGATGCCGACCACGAGCACATTGCTATCAAAGAAGCAAACAACCTGGGTATTCCGGTATTTGCTATCGTTGATACCAACTCCGATCCGGACGGCGTTGACTTCGTTATCCCGGGTAACGACGACGCAATCCGTGCTGTTAGCCTGTACCTGGGCGCTGTAGCTGCAACCGTTCGTGAAGGCCGTTCTCAGGATCTGGCTTCCCAGGCGGAAGAAAGCTTCGTAGAAGCTGAATAAGGAACGCTCGTTCGAGCCCCTTTTTGGACCAGGTAGTATCACGTTTGGTTAGGGGGCCTATCAATGGCCCCCTTTTTCACTTTTAAATCTGTGCGGTTTGACGCCGGGCAGATCAAACCTTCCGAGGATTTTAGAATGGCTGAAATTACCGCATCCCTGGTAAAAGAGCTGCGTGAGCGTACTGGCGCAGGCATGATGGATTGCAAAAAAGCGCTGACTGAAGCAAATGGCGACATCGAGCTGGCAATCGAAAACATGCGTAAGTCCGGTGCGATCAAAGCGGCGAAAAAAGCAGGCAACGTGGCCGCTGACGGCGTGATCAAAACCAAAATCGAAGGCAACACCGCGTTCATTCTGGAAGTTAACTGCCAGACTGACTTCGTTGCTAAAGACGGCGGTTTCCAGGCTTTCGCTGACAAAGTGCTGGACGCAGCGGTTGCTGGCAAAATCACTGACGTTGAAGTGCTGAAAGCGCAGTTCGAAGAAGAACGCGTTGCGCTGGTTGCAAAAATCGGTGAGAACATCAACATCCGTCGTATCGCTTCTCTGGAAGGCGACGTTCTGGGCAGCTACCAGCACGGCGCGCGTATCGGCGTTCTGGTTGCCGCGAAAGGCGCTGACGAAGAGCTGGTTAAGCAGCTGGCAATGCACGTTGCTGCAAGCAAGCCGGAATTCGTTAAGCCAGAAGATGTTTCTGCCGACGTGGTAGAGAAAGAGTACCAGGTACAGCTGGACATCGCCATGCAGTCTGGCAAGCCGAAAGAAATCGCAGAGAAAATGGTTGAAGGCCGCATGAAGAAATTCACCGGCGAAGTTTCTCTGACCGGCCAGCCTTTCGTTATGGACCCGAGCAAGTCTGTTGGTCAGCTGCTGAAAGAGCACAACGCTGACGTCACCGGCTTCATCCGTTTCGAAGTGGGCGAAGGCATCGAAAAAGTTGAGACTGACTTCGCAGCAGAAGTTGCTGCCATGTCCAAGCAGTCTTAATGATTGAAAAGGAGCCGCCTGAGGGCGGCTTCTTTTTGTCACCCGTCACGCAAAAATCAGTATGGCTCTTATTCCGCTGTGCTGAGAAGCGGCATATCATTGTCGCCAGATTTATCCCCCTTTTAAATTGTTGACAGTCTCAGGAAAGAAACATGGCTACCAATGCAAAACCCGTCTATAAACGTATTCTGCTTAAGTTGAGTGGCGAAGCTCTGCAGGGTTCGGAAGGCTTCGGTATTGACGCAAGCATACTGGACCGTATGGCTCAGGAAATCAAAGAACTGGTTGAACTGGGTATTCAGGTTGGCGTAGTGATTGGTGGCGGTAACCTGTTCCGTGGCGCGGGGCTGGCGAAGGCGGGAATGAATCGCGTTGTGGGCGACCACATGGGTATGCTGGCCACCGTGATGAACGGTCTGGCAATGCGCGATGCGCTTCACCGCGCCTATGTGAATGCCCGCCTGATGTCCGCTATTCCGCTTAACGGCGTCTGCGACAACTACAGCTGGGCGGAAGCGATCAGCCTGTTGCGCAACAATCGCGTGGTGATCCTCTCTGCGGGCACCGGCAACCCATTCTTTACCACCGACTCAGCCGCCTGCCTGCGCGGTATCGAAATTGAAGCCGACGTGGTGCTGAAAGCAACCAAGGTCGATGGCGTGTTTACGACCGATCCGGCAAAAGATCCTTCCGCCACCATGTACGAGCAGCTGACCTACAGCGAAGTGCTGGAAAAAGAGCTGAAAGTAATGGATCTGGCGGCGTTTACGCTGGCGCGTGACCACAAATTGCCGATTCGTGTTTTCAACATGAACAAGCCGGGCGCGCTGCGTCGCGTAGTGATGGGTGAGAAAGAAGGGACTTTAATTACCGAATAATTCCCGTGGTACACTGACTTTCAGGCTGCCTTTGCTTACCCAGGTCACTTACTTGAGTAAGCTGACGGGGATAAATGAGGGACATCCTTGTCCCTCGCCGAAGGTAGCCTGCGGCTGGTCAAATTTGTCGCTCAGCTGCCGCCTTGATACAACCTGAATGATTTTGTGTAGAATTCGCGGTAAGATTTTGCGTTCGTATCGCGGGATTACCCGTAATATTTTAATCAGGGCTATACTAAGCGCATTCCACTATGTGCAATTGTCTGGTCTGACTGAGACTAGTTTTCAAGGATTCGTAACGTGATTAGCGATATCAGAAAAGATGCTGAAGTACGCATGGACAAATGCGTTGAAGCATTCAAAACCCAAATCAGCAAAATTCGCACGGGTCGTGCTTCTCCCAGCCTGCTGGATGGCATTGTTGTGGAATATTACGGTACGCCAACGCCGCTGCCTCAGCTGGCAAGCGTAACGGTAGAAGATTCCCGTACCCTGAAAATCAACGTCTTTGACCGTTCGTTAAGCGCGGCCGTAGAGAAAGCGATTATGGCCTCCGATCTCGGTCTGAACCCGAGCTCTGCGGGTAGCGATATCCGCGTTCCGTTGCCGCCGCTGACCGAAGAACGTCGTAAAGATTTGACCAAAATCGTGCGTGGCGAAGCGGAACAGGCTCGCGTAGCCGTGCGTAACGTCCGCCGTGACGCGAACGATAAGGTTAAAGCGCTGCTGAAAGAAAAAGAAATCAGCGAAGATGACGATCGTCGTTCTCAGGACGATATCCAGAAACTGACCGATGCTGCGATCAAAAAAGTGGAAGCGGCGCTGGCAGATAAAGAAGCGGAACTGATGCAGTTCTGATTCGCCTGGACGATGAAAACGCCGCTCAGAGGATCCTCCGGATCGGCTGGCGGCGTTTTGCTTTTTTACCCTGTCTTATCCTGTCGTAATCTTATTCTGGACGTTTCATGAAGCATATAACCATTCTGGGCTCGACCGGATCGATTGGCTGCAGCACGCTCGATGTGGTGCGCCAGAATCCCGGCGACTATCGCGTGGTCGCGCTGGTCGCAGGCAAAAATGTCACCCGTATGGTGGAGCAGTGTCTGGAATTCTCTCCGCGCTATGCGGTGATGGATGATGAAGCCAGCGCGAAACTTCTGAAAAATACGCTGCAACAGCACGGTAGCCGCACCGATGTTCTCAGCGGTCAGCAGGCCGCCTGTGAGATGGCCGCGCTGGATGAAGTCGACCAGGTAATGGCCGCTATTGTCGGCGCCGCCGGGCTGTTACCGACGCTTGCCGCCATTCGTGCCGGAAAAACCATCCTGCTGGCGAACAAAGAGTCGCTGGTCACCTGTGGACGCCTGTTTATGGAGGCGGTGAAGCACAGCAAGGCCCGCCTGTTACCGGTGGACAGCGAGCATAACGCCATTTTTCAGAGTATGCCCCAACCCATTCAGCACAATCTGGGATACGCTGACCTGGAGCAGAATGGCGTAATGTCCGTTTTGCTTACCGGGTCTGGTGGCCCGTTCCGCGAGACGCCGCTGCGCGATCTGGCGTCGATGACGCCCGATCGGGCTTGTCGTCACCCGAACTGGTCGATGGGGCGTAAGATTTCCGTCGATTCTGCCACCATGATGAATAAAGGTCTGGAATACATTGAGGCGCGCTGGTTGTTTAACGCCAGCGCCAGCCAGATGGAAGTGCTGATTCATCCGCAGTCGGTGATCCACTCGATGGTGCGTTATCAGGACGGCAGCGTCCTGGCGCAACTCGGAGAACCGGATATGCGTACGCCTATCGCCCATACCATGGCCTGGCCGAATCGCGTGACCTCCGGCGTGAAGCCGCTTGATTTCTGCAAGCTGAGCGCGCTGACCTTTAGCGCGCCTGACTACCAGCGTTATCCGTGCCTGAAGCTGGCGATGGAGGCATTTGAGCAGGGGCAGGCGGCAACCACGGCGCTGAACGCGGCCAACGAAATTGTCGTGGCTGCGTTTCTGGCTGAAGACATTCGCTTTACCGATATCGCCGATCTCAATTTAGGCGTGCTGGAGCAGATGGAACTGCAGGAACCTCAGAGCGTGGACGATGTGCTGAGGGTCGACGCCATTGCGCGAGAAGTCGCCAGAAAACAAGTGATGCGACTCGCAAGCTGAGGATAATCCTGCGACAGAAGATCGTGCTATTTGTTAGCGTTGGGCTTCGGTGATATAGTCTGCGCCACCTGATCGCAGGTAGTTGGCTTTTTTCGGTCAGGCAAGCCGTGGTTTGACACGGCTTTTTTGTGTAAAGGCTTCAGTATTCCTGAGTACCGCTAAATCCTTTCAGGGACTAAAAACGCGTTATGTTGTCTGCAACTCAACCAGTAAGCGAAAATTTGCCAGCACATGGCTGCCGCCATGTCGCGATCATAATGGATGGCAATGGTCGCTGGGCGAAAAAGCAAGGGAAGATTCGGGCATTCGGGCATAAGGCCGGAGCGAAATCGGTCCGCCGCGCCGTCTCTTTTGCTGCCAATAATGGTATTGATGCGTTAACGCTGTATGCCTTTAGTAGTGAAAACTGGAACCGACCAGCGCAGGAAGTGAGCGCGTTAATGGAGCTGTTTGTGTGGGCGCTGGATAGCGAAGTGAAAAGCCTGCACCGCCATAACGTTCGCCTGCGCATTATTGGCGATACCAGTCGATTTAACTCGCGTTTGCAGGAACGTATTCGTAAATCTGAAGCGCTGACCGCCCGGAATACCGGGCTGACGCTGAATATTGCAGCGAATTACGGTGGACGCTGGGATATTGTTCAGGGAGTCAGAAAGCTGGCGGAACAGGTGCAGGAAGGTGTGCTGCGCCCCGATCAGATTGATGAAGAGATGCTTAATCAGCAGATCTGTATGCATGAGCTGGCTCCGGTGGATTTAGTAATAAGGACTGGGGGAGAACATCGAATAAGTAACTTTTTGCTTTGGCAAATCGCCTATGCCGAACTTTACTTTACAGATGTTCTCTGGCCCGATTTCGATGAACAAGACTTTGAAGGTGCGCTGCATGCCTTTGCTAATCGAGAGCGTCGTTTCGGCGGCACCGAGCCCGGTGATGACAAAGCCTGATGGGGGTCGCTTTTGCTGAAGTATCGCCTGATTTCTGCTTTTGTTTTAATACCTGTCGTCATTGCGGCGCTGTTTCTTCTGCCGCCGGTGGGATTCGCTATTGTTACGCTGTTTGTCTGTATGCTGGCGGCGTGGGAATGGGGGCAGTTAAGCGGTTTCGCCACTCGCACGCAGCGCGTATGGCTGGCGGTGCTGTGTGGACTGCTGCTGGCGCTGATGCTGTTTTTACTGCCGGAATACCATCATAATATCCGTCAGCCGCTGGTCGAGGTTTCGCTGTGGGCGTCGTTGGGCTGGTGGGGTGTTGCGCTATTACTGGTCTTTTTTTATCCCGGTTCGGCGGCGATATGGCGTAATTCGAAGACTTTGCGCATAATCTTCGGCGTGCTGACCATCGTTCCCTTCTTCTGGGGGATGCTGGCGCTACGCGCCTGGCACTATGACGACAATCATTACAGTGGCGCACTATGGCTGCTCTATGTCATGATCCTGGTCTGGGGCGCGGACTCCGGCGCGTATATGTTTGGCAAACTGTTTGGCAAACATAAGCTGGCGCCGAAAGTGTCGCCGGGGAAAACCTGGCAGGGCTTTTTTGGCGGACTCGCGACGGCGGCGGTAATCTCATGGGGTTACAGCATGTGGGCGAACCTGGATGTTGCGCCGGTGACTTTATTAATTTGCTCTATCGTAGCTGCGCTGGCCTCCGTGCTGGGCGATCTCACCGAGAGCATGTTTAAGCGTGAAGCAGGAATTAAAGACAGCGGTCATTTGATTCCAGGACACGGCGGTATTCTTGACCGTATTGATAGCCTGACGGCGGCAGTACCGGTCTTTGCGTGTCTGTTGTTACTGGTATTCAAAACGCTATAACGGAAGGTTTTATGCTGAGTATTCTCTGGAATCTGGCTGCATTCATCGTCGCACTGGGCGTGCTTATCACCGTGCATGAATTTGGTCATTTCTGGGTTGCCCGGCGCTGCGGTGTTCGCGTAGAGCGCTTTTCCATTGGCTTTGGTAAAGCGCTCTGGCGTCGTACAGACAGATCTGGAACTGAATACGTCATCGCCCTGATCCCGCTGGGCGGCTACGTCAAAATGCTGGATGAGCGTGCCGAACCGGTGATTCCGGAGCTGCGCCACCACGCTTTCAACAATAAAACCGTCGGCCAACGCGCGGCGATCATCGCAGCCGGCCCGGTTGCAAATTTCCTCTTTGCTATCTTTGCTTACTGGCTGGTGTTTATCATCGGCGTCCCCGGCGTGCGTCCGGTGGTTGGCGAAATAACGCCCAACTCAATAGCCGCTGAGGCGCAAATTACGCCGGGCACGGAACTTAAAGCGGTTGATGGTATCGAAACCCCTGACTGGGATGCTGTGCGTTTACAACTGGTCGCGAAAATCGGCGACGAACAGACTACTCTCAGCGTGGCGCCTTTCGGCAGCAACCAGCGGCAGGAGAAAACGCTGGATTTGCGCCACTGGGCATTTGAGCCTGACAAGGAAGATCCTGTATCTTCTTTAGGGATTCGACCGCGTGGTCCACAGATTGAACCGGTGCTGTCAGAAGTGCAGGCGCAGTCCGCCGCCAGTAAGGCGGGTTTGCAAGCTGGCGACAGGATCGTTAAAGTCGATGGTCAGCCGTTAACGAAATGGGTAAATTTCGTGACGCTGGTGCGCGATAATCCGGGTAAGCCATTAGCGCTGGAAATTGAAAGACAGGGGAGCGCCTTGTCTTTAACGTTAATTCCGGAGACGAAGCCGGGTAACGGGAAGGCAGAAGGTTTTGCCGGCGTTGTGCCGAAAATCATCCCTCTGCCGGATGAGTACAAGACAGTACGCCAGTATGGCCCGTTCAGCGCCATTGCACAGGCCACGGAAAAAACGTGGCAGTTGATGAAGCTGACGGTCAGTATGCTGGGAAAATTGATAACCGGTGATGTGAAACTGAACAACCTCAGTGGGCCGATTTCTATCGCTCAGGGGGCTGGGATGTCAGCGGAGTTCGGGGTGATTTATTATCTGATGTTCCTTGCGCTTATTAGCGTGAACCTCGGAATAATCAACCTGTTCCCGCTGCCCGTTCTTGACGGGGGTCATCTGCTGTTCCTGGCGATAGAAAAGCTTAAGGGCGGACCGGTATCCGAGCGGGTTCAAGACTTTAGTTATCGCATTGGCTCGATTTTGCTGGTGCTGTTAATGGGGCTTGCACTTTTCAATGATTTCTCTCGGTTGTAAGAGAGTTAGTTAGGAAGAACGCATAATAACGATGGCGATGAAAAAGTTGCTCATAGCGTCGCTGCTGTTCAGCAGCGCCACCGTATACGGTGCTGAAGGGTTCGTAGTGAAGGACATTCATTTCGAAGGCCTGCAGCGAGTCGCCGTTGGTGCGGCCCTCCTCAGTATGCCGGTGCGCACAGGCGACACGGTTAATGATGAAGATATCAGTAATACCATTCGCGCACTGTTTGCCACCGGCAACTTTGAGGATGTCCGTGTCCTTCGCGATGGCGATACCCTTCTGGTTCAGGTAAAAGAACGTCCGACCATTGCCAGCATTACTTTCTCCGGAAATAAATCGGTGAAAGATGACATGCTGAAGCAAAACCTCGAGGCGTCTGGTGTGCGTGTTGGCGAATCTCTGGATCGCACCACTATCGCCGACATCGAAAAGGGGCTGGAAGACTTTTACTACAGCGTGGGTAAATACAGCGCCAGCGTGAAGGCTGTAGTGACGCCGCTGCCGCGTAACCGTGTCGATCTTAAACTGGTGTTCCAGGAAGGCGTATCCGCGAAGATCCAGCAGATCAATATTGTCGGCAACCATGCTTTCAGCACCGACGAACTGATCTCTCACTTCCAGCTGCGTGATGAAGTGCCGTGGTGGAACGTGGTCGGCGATCGCAAATACCAGAAGCAAAAGCTGGCGGGCGACTTAGAGACCCTGCGTAGTTACTATCTGGATCGCGGCTATGCCCGTTTCAACATCGACTCCACTCAGGTCAGCCTGACGCCGGACAAGAAAGGCATCTACATCACCGTCAACGTGACCGAAGGCGATCAGTACACGCTTTCCGGCGTTCAGGTGAGCGGCAACCTGGCGGGGCACTCTGCCGAGATTGAGAGCCTGACCAAAATTGAACCGGGCGAGCTGTATAACGGCACCAAAGTGACCAAAATGGAAGATGATATTAAAAAGCTTCTGGGTCGCTATGGTTACGCCTACCCGCGCGTTCAGTCTCAGCCGGAAATTAACGACGCCGATAAAACCGTTAAGCTGCGCGTTAACGTCGACGCGGGCAATCGCTTCTACGTGCGTAAAATCCGCTTCGAAGGCAACGATACCTCCAAAGACTCCGTTCTGCGCCGTGAAATGCGTCAGATGGAAGGGGCATGGCTGGGCAGCGATCTGGTCGATCAGGGCAAAGAGCGTCTGAACCGTTTGGGTTACTTTGAAACCGTTGACACCGACACCCAGCGCGTACCGGGCAGTCCGGACCAGGTTGATGTGGTCTATAAGGTGAAAGAACGTAACACCGGCAGCTTCAACTTCGGCGTCGGCTACGGTACGGAAAGCGGCGTCAGCTTCCAGGCGGGCGTTCAGCAGGATAACTGGCTGGGTACCGGTTATGCCGTCGGCATTAACGGCACGAAAAACGATTACCAGACCTATAGCGAACTGTCGATCACCAACCCGTACTTCACCGTTGACGGCGTGAGTCTGGGCGGGCGCATATTCTATAACGACTTCCGTGCGGATGATGCGGATCTGTCCGACTATACCAACAAGAGTTACGGTACGGACGTGACGCTCGGCTTCCCGATCAACGAATACAACACGCTGCGCGCGGGTCTTGGTTACGTGCATAACAGGCTGTCCAACATGCAGCCGCAGCTGGCGATGTGGCGCTATCTGAACTCAATGGGTCAATACCCGGATCCGACCAACGACAGCAACAGCTTCACCGCGGATGATTTCACCTTCAACTACGGCTGGACCTACAACAAGCTGGACCGCGGCTTCTTCCCGACGGAAGGTACGCGTATCAACCTGAACGGTAAAGTGACCATTCCGGGCTCTGATAACGAATACTACAAAGCGACGCTGGATACCGCGACCTACGTGCCGATCGATGACGATCACAAGTGGGTGGTTCTTGGTCGTACCCGCTGGGGTTACGGTGATGGAATCGGCAGCAAAGAGATGCCGTTCTATGAAAACTTCTATGCGGGCGGCTCCAGCACCGTACGTGGTTTCCAGTCGAATACCATCGGTCCGAAGGCGGTCTATCTGCCAGCCTCCAGCCGTCATGACGGCGACGATGACTACGATAACGAATGCGCCAGCACCAATACGGCGCCGTGCCAGTCTGATGATGCCGTCGGCGGGAACGCGATGGCTGTCGCCAGCCTGGAATTCATCACCCCGACGCCGTTTATCAGCGATAAGTATGCGAACTCGGTCCGTACCTCCTTCTTCTGGGATATGGGGACCGTGTGGGATACCAACTGGGATTCCAGCGGTTATTCAGGCTACCCTGATTACAGCGATCCGAGCAATATCCGTATGTCCGCGGGTATCGCGTTGCAATGGATGTCCCCATTGGGGCCGTTGGTATTCTCCTACGCCCAGCCGTTTAAAAAGTACGATGGAGACAAAGCAGAACAGTTCCAGTTTAACATTGGTAAAACCTGGTAATTGTTCTTCACAAAGGAATGTAATGGTAGTGTAGCGATGACTTTAGGCGATCCTGCATGGGGTCGCCTGGCCACGCAAAGAACTGTGCCTGCGGGTGCAAATGGGATGGTAAGGAGTTTATTGTGAAAAAGTGGTTATTAGCGGCAGGTCTTGGTTTGGCAATGGTCACGTCGGCACAGGCTGCAGACAAAATTGCAATCGTCAATATGGGTAGCCTGTTCCAGCAGGTTGCGCAGAAGACCGGTGTTTCCAAAACGCTGGAAAACGAGTTCAAAAGCCGCGCCAGCGAACTGCAGCGTATGGAAACCGACCTGCAGTCCAAAATGCAGCGTCTGCAGTCCATGAAAGCAGGTAGCGAACGTACCAAACTGGAAAAAGACGTGATGGCTCAGCGCCAGACCTTCTCCCAGAAAGCGCAGGCTTTCGAGCAGGATCGCGCGCGTCGTTCCAATGAAGAGCGTGGCAAACTGGTTACCCGTATCCAGAGCGCTGTGAAATCCGTTGCCAGCAGCCAGAGCATCGATCTGGTCGTTGACGCGAACACCGTTGCTTACAACAGCAGCGATGTGAAAGATATCACCGCTGACGTGCTGAAACAGGTTAAATAAGTAATGCCTTCAATTCGACTGTCTGATTTAGCAGAGCAGTTGGATGCAGAATTACACGGTGATGGCGATATCGTCATCACCGGCGTTGCGTCCATGCAATCTGCGCAAACGGGTCACATTACGTTCATGGTGAATCCGAAGTACCGTGAGCATCTGGCTTTGTGCCAGGCGTCCGCCGTTGTGATGACGCAGGACGATCTTCCTTTTGCTAAAAGCGCTGCGCTGGTAGTGAAGAATCCCTACCTGACCTACGCGCGAATGGCGCAAATTTTAGATACCACGCCGCAGCCGGCGAAAGACATTGCGCCGAGCGCAGTCGTTGACGCCACGGCAACGCTGGGTAACCATGTCTCAATCGGCGCGAACGCGGTGATTGAATCCGGCGTGGAACTGGGCGACAACGTGGTGATTGGCGCCGGTTGTTTCGTCGGGAAAAATACGAAAATAGGCGCCGGTTCGCGCCTGTGGGCAAACGTAACGGTTTACCACGACATCCAGATCGGTGAGAATTGCCTGATTCAGTCCGGTACGGTCATTGGCGCTGACGGTTTTGGTTATGCCAACGATCGCGGCAACTGGGTGAAGATCCCGCAGCTTGGTCGCGTTATTATTGGCGATCGCGTGGAGATCGGCGCCTGTACCACCATTGACCGCGGCGCGCTGGATGATACGGTGATCGGCAACGGCGTTATCATTGATAACCAGTGCCAGATTGCGCATAACGTCGTGATTGGCGACAATACGGCGGTTGCCGGTGGCGTCATTATGGCGGGCAGCCTGAAGATTGGCCGTTACTGTATGATTGGCGGTGCCAGCGTAATCAACGGGCATATGGAAATATGCGACAAGGTTACGGTGACTGGCATGGGTATGGTGATGCGTCCCATCACGGAACCTGGCGTCTATTCCTCAGGCATTCCGCTGCAACCTAACAAAGTATGGCGTAAGACAGCCGCACTGGTGATGAACATTGATGATATGAGCAAGCGCCTCAAAGCGATTGAGCGCAAGGTTAATCAACAAGACTAAACTCTCACCCGGTCACACATACTTTACGGCCTGTCGGCATTCATACGATTGCGGCAGGCCGTGTTATTATTGGCTTTTAGCATATTTGGACAGGAAGAGTATTTTGACTACTAACACTCATACTCTGCACATTGAAGAGATTTTAGAACTTCTGCCGCATCGTTTTCCGTTTTTACTGGTCGATCGCGTGCTGGATTTTGAAGAAGGTCGTTTTCTGCGCGCAGTGAAAAATGTCTCTGTGAACGAGCCGTTTTTCCAGGGACATTTTCCGGGTAAGCCGATTTTTCCGGGCGTTCTTATTCTGGAAGCCATGGCGCAGGCTACCGGTATCCTGGCGTTTAAAAGCGTAGGCAAACTGGAGCCAGGCGAACTGTACTATTTCGCGGGCATTGATGAAGCGCGCTTTAAGCGTCCTGTTGTGCCGGGCGATCAGATGATTATGGAAGTCACTTTCGAGAAAACGCGCCGTGGCCTGACCCGTTTTAAAGGGGTTGCGCTGGTCGACGGTAAAGTAGTTTGCGAAGCAACGATGATGTGCGCTCGTAGCCGGGAGGCCTGATACGTGATTGATAAATCCGCCTTTATTCATCCAACCGCCATTGTGGAAGAAGGCGCCTCTGTCGGCGCTAACGTTCATATTGGTCCTTTTTGCCTTGTTGGACCCCATGTTGAAATTGGTGAGGGAACCGTACTGAAGTCTCACGTTGTCGTGAACGGCCACACTAAAATTGGCCGCGATAACGAGATTTATCAGTTCGCCTCCATCGGTGAAGTGAACCAGGATCTGAAATACGCTGGCGAACCTACCCGCGTGGAAATCGGCGATCGTAACCGTATTCGCGAAAGCGTTACCATTCATCGTGGCACGGTACAGGGCGGTGGATTAACGAAGGTGGGCAGCGATAACCTGTTGATGATCAACGCTCATGTGGCGCACGACTGCACAATAGGCGATCGCTGTATTCTGGCGAATAACGCCACCCTCGCCGGTCACGTTTCGCTGGATGACTATGTCATCATCGGCGGCATGACCGCGGTGCATCAGTTCTGCATTATCGGGGCGCACGTGATGGTGGGCGGATGTTCCGGCGTGGCTCAGGACGTTCCGCCGTACGTTATCGCCCAGGGCAACCACGCCACGCCGTTTGGCGTGAACATTGAAGGGCTGAAGCGCCGCGGCTTTACCCGCGAAGCGATCACCGCGATTCGCAATGCCTACAAAGCGCTGTACCGCAGTGGTAAGACGCTGGAAGAAGCGAAACCGGACATCGCCGAACTGGCGAAGCAGCACCCGGAAGTTCAGCCGTTCAGCGATTTCTTTGCCCGCTCAACCCGCGGTCTGATTCGTTAATGGCCAACCCGCGACCATTAACGATTGCCCTGGTCGCCGGAGAAACCTCCGGCGATATTCTTGGCGCTGGCCTGATCCGTGCGCTGAAGGCGCGCGTTCCGCACGCCCGTTTTGTCGGTGTGGCTGGTCCGCGTATGCAGGCCGAAGGCTGCGAAGCCTGGTATGAAATGGAAGAGCTGGCGGTAATGGGCATTGTTGAAGTGCTCGGTCGCCTGCGTCGTCTGCTGCATATCCGCGCCGACTTAACCCGCCGCTTCACCGCATTACAGCCAGATGTCTTTGTCGGCATCGATGCGCCTGATTTCAATATCACCCTTGAAGGGAACCTGAAAAAGCAGGGCATAAAAACCATTCATTATGTCAGTCCGTCCGTCTGGGCGTGGCGACAGAAACGCGTTTTCAAAATAGGCAGATCCACCGACATGGTGCTGGCCTTTCTGCCTTTCGAAAAAGCGTTTTACGATAAATATAACGTGCCGTGCCGTTTTATTGGTCATACGATGGCGGACGCCATGCCGCTGGACCCGGATAAAAACGCGGCGCGCGACGCGATTGGCATCCCGCACGATGCCCACTGTCTGGCATTGCTGCCTGGCAGTCGCGGCGCGGAAGTGGAAATGCTCAGCGCCGACTTCCTGAAAACCGCGCAGCTGTTGCGACAGCGCTATCCCGATCTCGAAGTGGTGGTGCCGTTGGTCAATGCCAGACGGCGCGAGCAGTTTGAGAAAATTAAAGCGGAAACGGCGCCGGAGCTGCACGTTCATCTGCTCGACGGCATGGGGCGCGAAGCGATGGTCGCCAGCGATGCGGCACTGCTGGCGTCCGGCACCGCCGCGCTTGAGTGTATGCTGGCGAAATGCCCGATGGTGGTGGGTTATCGTATGAAGCCCTTTACCTTCTGGCTGGCAAAGCGGCTGGTTAAAACCGACTACGTTTCGCTGCCGAATCTGCTGGCGGGAAGGGAACTGGTTAAAGAACTATTGCAGGAAGAGTGTGAACCGCAGAAGCTTGCGCAAGCCCTGCTGCCGCTGCTGGCGAAGGGTGAAACCAGCCACGCGATGCACGATACCTTCCGCGAACTGCATCAGCAGATCCGTTGCAACGCCGATGAGCAGGCGGCGGATGCTGTGCTGGAGTTAGCACAATGATCGAATTTGTTTATCCGCATACGCGTTTAGTCGCCGGTGTGGATGAAGTCGGGCGAGGCCCGCTGGTCGGCGCGGTGGTCACGGCCGCCGTTATTCTCGATCCGGCGCGTCCGATTGTGGGTCTTAACGATTCCAAAAAATTATCGGAAAAGCGACGGCTGGCGCTGTATCAGGAGATCAAAGAGAAAGCGTTAAGCTGGAGTCTTGGACGCGCAGAGCCGCATGAGATCGATAAGCTGAACATCCTTCATGCCACCATGCTGGCGATGCAGCGCGCGGTGGCGGGCCTGCATATCGCGCCGGAATATGTGCTGATTGACGGCAATCGCTGTCCCGCGCTGCCGGTGCCGTCAATGGCGGTCGTTAAAGGCGATAGCCGGGTGGCGGAAATCAGCGCTGCGTCGATCCTCGCGAAGGTGACGCGGGATGCGGAAATGGCCGCGCTGGATAGCGTTTTCCCGCAGTATGGATTCGCCCAGCACAAAGGCTATCCAACCGCTTTTCATCTGGAGGCGCTGGCGGCACATGGCGCTACAGAGCACCATCGTCGCAGCTTTGGCCCCGTCAAACGCGCACTGGGACTCGCGTCCTGATCCCTGGGTTAAAGGAAGCTGAAGATGTCTGAACCACGTTTCGTCCACCTGCGGGTGCACAGCGACTACTCTATGATCGATGGGCTGGCTAAAACCGGACCGCTGGTAAAAAAGGCGGCCGCGTTGGGCATGCCAGCGCTGGCGATCACCGATTTTACCAACCTCTGCGGTCTGGTGAAGTTCTACGGAGCGGGGCATAGCGCCGGGATTAAGCCAATTGTCGGCGCGGATTTCCATGTTCAGAGCGAGCTGATGGGCGATGAGCTCACTCATCTGACGGTGCTGGCGGCGAATAATACCGGCTATCAAAACCTTACCTTGCTGATCTCAAAGGCCTACCAGCGCGGCTACGGCGCGGCGGGGCCGGTTATCGATCGTGACTGGCTGATTGAACTGAACGAAGGGCTGATCCTGCTCTCTGGCGGGCGCATGGGCGACGTGGGGCGCGGCCTGCTGCGCGGCAACAGCGCGCTGGTTGAAGAGTGCGTCGCCTTTTATGAACAACACTTTCCGGATCGTTACTTCCTCGAGCTGATTCGTACCGGCAGACCGGATGAAGAGAGCTATCTGCACGCGGCGGTTGAACTGGCGGAAGCGCGCGGCTTACCGGTGGTCGCCACCAACGACGTGCGTTTTATCGACAGCGCTGACTTTGATGCGCATGAAATCCGTGTCGCCATTCACGATGGTTTCACCCTCGACGATCCTAAGCGCCCGCGCAACTATTCGCCGCAGCAGTATATGCGCACGGAAGAGGAGATGTGTGAACTCTTCTCCGATATTCCGGAAGCGCTGGAAAACAGCGTTGAGATTGCCAGACGCTGTAACGTGACGGTACGCCTGGGCGAGTATTTCCTGCCGCAGTTCCCGACCGGCGATATGACCACCGAAGACTTCCTGGTCAAGAAATCGAAAGAGGGGCTGGAAGAGCGTCTGGCGTTCCTGTTCCCGGATGAGGAAGAACGTAAAAAACGCCGCCCGGAATATGATGAACGCCTGGATATTGAGCTTCAGGTTATCAACCAGATGGGATTCCCCGGCTACTTCCTGATCGTTATGGAGTTTATTCAGTGGTCGAAGGACAACGGCGTGCCGGTTGGTCCGGGCCGCGGATCGGGCGCGGGGTCGCTGGTGGCCTACGCGCTGAAAATTACCGACCTCGATCCGCTGGAATTCGACCTGCTGTTCGAACGCTTCCTTAACCCGGAACGTGTCTCCATGCCTGACTTCGACGTTGACTTCTGTATGGAGAAACGCGACCAGGTCATTGAGCACGTGGCGGACATGTACGGTCGTGACGCGGTATCGCAGATTATTACCTTCGGTACGATGGCGGCGAAAGCGGTTATCCGCGACGTGGGCCGCGTGCTGGGGCATCCGTATGGCTTTGTCGATCGCATTTCGAAACTGGTGCCGCCCGATCCGGGGATGACCCTGGCGAAAGCGTTTGAGGCCGAGCCGCAGCTGCCGGAAATCTACGAAGCTGACGAAGAGGTCAAAGCGCTGATCGACATGGCGCGTAAGCTGGAAGGCGTGACGCGTAACGCCGGTAAGCACGCCGGCGGCGTGGTGATCGCCCCCACCAAAATTACCGATTTCGCGCCGCTGTACTGCGATGAGCAGGGACAGCACCCGGTAACCCAGTTTGATAAGAACGACGTGGAGTACGCCGGACTGGTGAAGTTTGACTTCCTCGGTCTGCGCACGCTCACCATCATTAACTGGGCGCTGGAGATGATCAACAAGCGGCGCGAAAAGAACGGCGAGCCGCCGCTGGATATCGCCGCTATTCCGCTGGATGACAAGAAAAGCTTCGACATGCTGCAACGCTCGGAAACCACCGCGGTCTTCCAGCTGGAATCCCGCGGCATGAAGGATCTGATTAAGCGTCTGCAGCCTGACTGCTTCGAAGATATGATCGCGCTGGTGGCCCTGTTCCGCCCGGGCCCGTTGCAGTCCGGGATGGTGGATAACTTTATCGACCGTAAGCATGGCCGCGAAGAGATCTCTTACCCGGACGTCCAGTGGCAGCATGAAAGCCTGAAGCCGGTGCTGGAGCCGACCTACGGCATCATCCTGTACCAGGAACAGGTGATGCAGATTGCCCAGGTGCTCTCCGGCTATACCCTCGGCGGCGCGGACATGCTGCGTCGTGCGATGGGTAAGAAAAAACCGGAAGAGATGGCCAAGCAGCGTTCCGTCTTTGAGGAAGGGGCAAGGAAGAACGGCATTGACGGCGAACTGGCGATAAAGATCTTCGACCTGGTGGAAAAGTTCGCTGGTTACGGCTTTAACAAATCGCACTCCGCCGCCTACGCGCTGGTCTCCTATCAGACGCTGTGGCTGAAAGCGCACTATCCCGCTGAGTTTATGGCCGCGGTCATGACCGCCGATATGGACAACACCGAGAAGGTGGTTGGTCTGGTGGATGAGTGCTGGCGTATGGGGCTGAAGATCCTGCCGCCGGATATCAACTCCGGGCTGTATCACTTCCACGTTAACGACGAAGGTGAGATCGTCTACGGCATCGGCGCGATCAAGGGCGTTGGCGAAGGTCCGATCGAGGCGATCATCGAGGCGCGCAATAACGGCGGCTACTTCCGCGAGCTGTTCGATCTTTGCGCCCGCACCGACACGAAAAAGCTCAACCGCCGGGTGCTGGAAAAACTGATCATGTCCGGGGCCTTTGACCGCCTGGGACCGCACCGCGCGGCGCTGATGAACTCGCTGGGCGACGCGCTGAAAGCCGCCGATCAGCACGCGAAAGCGGAGGCCATCGGCCAGGCCGATATGTTCGGCGTACTGGCGGAGGAGCCGGAGCAGATTGAGCAATCCTACGCCAGCTGCCAGCCGTGGCCGGAACAGGTGGTGCTTGACGGAGAGCGTGAAACGCTGGGGCTGTACCTGACGGGCCACCCGATTAATCAGTATTTAAAAGAAATTGAGCGCTATGTCGGAGGCTACAGGCTGAAAGACATGCATCCGACAGAACGTGGTAAAGTGACCACGGCTGCGGGGCTCGTCATTGCCGCAAGGGTTATGGTCACCAAGCGCGGCAATCGTATCGGCATCTGTACGCTGGATGACCGTTCCGGACGTCTGGAGGTGATGCTCTTTACCGACGCCCTGGATAAATACCAGCAGCTGCTGGAAAAAGACCGCATACTTATCGTCAGCGGACAGGTCAGCTTTGATGACTTCAGCGGGGGGCTTAAAATGACCGCCCGCGAAGTGATGGATATTGACGAAGCACGGGAAAAATATGCTCGCGGGCTTGCTATCTCGCTGACGGACAGGCAAATTGATGACCAGCTTTTAAACCGACTCCGTCAGTCTCTGGAACCCCACCGCTCGGGGACAATTCCAGTACATCTCTACTATCAGAGGGCGGATGCGCGCGCGCGCTTGCGTTTTGGCGCAGCGTGGCGTGTTTCTCCGAGCGATCGTTTGTTAAACGATCTCCGTGGCCTCATTGGTTCGGAGCAGGTGGAACTGGAGTTTGACTAATACAGGAATACTATGAGTCTGAATTTCCTTGATTTTGAACAGCCGATTGCCGAGCTGGAAGCAAAAATCGATTCTCTGACTGCGGTGAGCCGTCAGGACGAGAAACTGGATATTAACATCGATGAAGAAGTGCATCGTCTGCGTGAAAAAAGCGTAGAGCTGACGCGTAAAATCTTCGCCGATCTTGGCGCATGGCAGGTAGCCCAGCTGGCGCGCCACCCGCAGCGTCCTTACACCCTGGATTATGTTCGCCTGGCGTTTGAGGAGTTTGACGAACTGGCCGGCGACCGCGCCTACGCAGACGACAAAGCTATCGTTGGCGGTATCGCGCGTCTTGAGGGGCGTCCGGTGATGATCATCGGCCATCAGAAAGGCCGTGAGACAAAAGAAAAAATCCGTCGTAACTTCGGGATGCCGGCGCCGGAAGGCTACCGTAAAGCGCTGCGCCTGATGGAAATGGCCGAGCGCTTTAAGATGCCGATCGTTACCTTTATCGACACGCCGGGCGCTTACCCGGGCGTGGGCGCGGAAGAGCGCGGCCAGTCAGAGGCCATTGCCCGCAACCTGCGTGAAATGTCGCGTCTGAGTGTGCCGGTTATCTGCACCGTAATTGGCGAAGGCGGCTCCGGCGGCGCGCTGGCGATCGGCGTGGGCGATAAAGTGAATATGTTGCAGTACAGCACCTATTCCGTTATCTCGCCGGAAGGTTGCGCCTCTATTCTGTGGAAGAGCGCGGATAAAGCGCCGCTGGCCGCAGAAGCGATGGGCATCATCGCGCCGCGACTGAAAGAGCTGAAGCTCATCGACTCCATCATTCAGGAACCGCTGGGCGGCGCGCACCGCAACCCGGAAGCGATGGCCGCATCCCTGAAAGCGCAGCTGCTGGAAGATCTTGCCGATCTCGACGTGCTGAGCACTGACGATCTGAAAAACCGTCGTTATCAGCGTCTGATGAGCTACGGTTACGCATAATTAACCCCATCATTTTTTCTCTGAGGCCGGATAATCCGGCCTCATTTTTTATATGAGAAAAAAATGAGGCCGCAATGAGCTGTTATGATTGAGCGGTCATGCCCGTTGTCCTTGAAACTGTGACCACGGCCAGCCATCAGGTACGAGCTGGTCGGGAGAATAACACTCAAGGAGAATAGATATGGCAATGCGAAAAAAAATGGCGTTAAGCGCCATGGCTGCAGGGATTATGTTCAGCTTAACGGGCGCACAGGCTGCCTCTTTGCTCAGCAGCAGCGAACCTTACACTATCAAAGCCAGTGAACTGGCGGCCAAAGAGAAAGCATTGACGGATTTTCCGTTAATGAACGCAGTCAAAACATCAATTGCGACGCTTCCCAACAGCGAAGTCGAAAAAATTGAGCCGGGTCGGGCGGCAAACCCGGAGAACGTGAAGCGGGTGGAAAACATTATTTCCGAACAGGACTGGGACTACCTGTTTCCGATGCGGGCGCCGGAATATACGTAAGCGTCTCATTTAAACCGTCTGGTCTGTTTCCTCCGGCTCCACAAAAATAATGTCCATCATTTTTAGTGGACACTATCGTATGGAATACCGGACCTGGATTACTGAAGCTTTACGCCTTCACTTCGAAGAACATTTACCTCGGGTTGTGGCCGGACGTCGCCTGGGTGTACCAAAATCAACAGTTTGTAGTATGTTCGTGCGCTTTCGGAGAGCTGGCCTTTCGTGGCCTTTGCCCGCAGGCATGTCGGAGCAGGAACTTGATGCCTGCCTTTACGGACAATTTTCCACGGTACCAGTCGTACGTCCTGAAAGCACCGTTATATCCGAAACCCCCGTGGTAAAAAAACGTCCCCGGCGGCCCAACTTCCCTTATGAGTTTAAAATCGCCTTAGTGGAGCAGTCACTGCAGCCCGGAGCCTGTGTGGCGCAGATCGCCCGGGAAAACGGAATCAACGATAACCTGCTCTTCAACTGGCGCCATCAATACCGGAAAGGTGGCCTGCTGCCTTCCGGAAAAAATATGCCGGCACTGCTTCCCGTGACGTTAACGCCGGAGCCGGATAATAAAATCCCGGCCCCCGCACAGGAACCAGAGCAGATAAATACACCGTCCGACAGTCTGTGTTGTGAGCTGGTTCTGCCGGCCGGAACTCTCAGGCTTAAAGGTAAACTGACGCCGGCGTTATTACAGACACTTATCCGCGAAATAAAAGGGAGCAGCCACTGATGATATCTCTCCCTGCAGGTTCGCGTATCTGGCTGGTTGCAGGTATCACCGATATGCGAAATGGCTTTAACGGCCTGGCATCAAAAGTTCAGAACGTCCTGAAGGATGACCCGTTCTCCGGACACCTGTTCATCTTCCGCGGACGCCGGGGTGACCAGATAAAAGTGTTGTGGGCTGACAGTGACGGACTGTGCCTCTTCACCAAACGCCTGGAGCGGGGCCGCTTCATCTGGCCAGTCACCCGTGACGGCAAGGTGCACCTTACTCCGGCTCAGTTATCCATGCTTCTTGAAGGTATCAACTGGAAGCACCCGAAACGAACGGAACGCGCTGGAATCCGCATATAACCCGTTGTAAAGTGAGGATATGGACACCTCACTTGCTCATGAGAACGCCCGCCTGCGGGCACTGTTGCAGACGCAACAGGACACCATCCGCCAGATGGCCGAATACAACCGCCTGCTCTCACAGCGGGTGGCGGCTTATGCTTCCGAAATCAACCGGCTGAAGGCGCTGGTTGCGAAACTGCAACGTATGCAGTTCGGTAAAAGCTCAGAAAAACTTCGCGCAAAAACCGAACGGCAGATACAGGATGCACAGGAGAGAATCAGCGCACTTCAGGAAGAAATGGCTGAAACGCTGGGTGAGCAATATGACCCGGCACTGCCATCCGCCCTGCGCCAGTCTTCAGCCCGTAAACCGTTACCGGCCTCACTTCCCCGTGAAACCCGGGTTATCCGGCCGGAAGAGGAATGCTGTCCTGCCTGTGGTGGTGAACTCAGTTCTCTGGGATGTGATGTGTCAGAGCAACTGGAGCTTATCAGCAGCGCCTTTAAGGTTATCGAAACACAACGTCCGAAACTGGCCTGTTGCCGGTGCGACCATATCGTGCAGGCACCAGTACCTTCAAAACCCATTGCACGCAGTTATGCCGGAGCGGGGCTTCTGGCCCATGTTGTCACCGGGAAATATGCAGACCATCTGCCGTTATACCGCCAGTCAGAAATATACCGTCGTCAGGGAGTGGAGCTGAGCCGTGCCACACTGGGGCGCTGGACAGGTGCTGTTGCTGAACTGCTGGAGCCGCTGTATGACGTCCTGCGCCAGTATGTGCTGATGCCCGGTAAAGTCCATGCTGATGATATCCCCGTCCCGGTCCAGGAGCCGGGCAGCGGTAAAACCCGGACAGCCCGGCTGTGGGTCTACGTCCGTGATGACCGTAACGCCGGTTCACAGATGCCCCCGGCGGTCTGGTTCGCGTACAGCCCGGACCGGAAAGGCATACATCCACAGAATCACCTGTCCGGTTACAGCGGAGTGCTTCAGGCCGATGCTTACGGTGGCTACCGGGCGTTATACGAATCCGGCAGAATAACGGAAGCCGCGTGTATGGCCCATGCCCGGAGAAAAATCCACGATGTGCATGCAAGAGCGCCAACCGATATCACCACGGAAGCCCTGCAGCGTATCGGTGAACTGTATGCCATCGAAGCAGAAGTCCGGGGATGTTCAGCAGAACAGCGTCTGGCGGCAAGAAAAGCCAGAGCTGCGTCACTGATGCAGTCACTGTATGACTGGATACAGACTCAGATGAAAACACTGTCGCGTCACTCGGATACGGCAAAAGCGTTCGCATACCTGCTGAAACAGTGGGATAGCCTGAACGTGTACTGCAGTAATGGCTGGGTGGAAATCGACAACAACATCGCAGAGAACGCCTTAAGGGGAGTGGCCGTAGGCCGGAAAAACTGGCTGTTCGCGGGTTCTGACAGCGGTGGCGAACATGCGGCGGTGTTGTACTCGCTGATCGGCACATGCCGTCTGAACAATGTGGAGCCAGAAAAATGGCTGCGTTACGTCATTGAGCATATCCAGGACTGGCCGGCAAATCGGGTACGCGATCTGTTGCCCTGGAAAGTTGATCTGAGCTCTCAGTAAATATCAATACGGTTCTGGCGAGCCGCTTACGGAATATACGTATGCCAATTTTCTGAAAGCGATTGGTAAATTCCCGGCGGTATGCGGTACCTATACCGATGGCCGCGACAGCGATGCCATTTGCCGTAAATCACTGGCCACCATGTTTGCTCACTTTGCCCAGGAAACCGGCGGCCATGAAAGCTGGCGTGATGTTCCGGAGTGGCGTCAGGCGCTGGTCTATCTGCGCGAAGTCGGCTGGGTTGAAGGGCAGAAAGGCGGCTATAACGGCGAGTGCAACCCGGATATCTGGCAGGGACAAACCTGGCCTTGCGGTAAAGATAAAGACGGCGACTACCTGAGCTATTTTGGTCGCGGCGCGAAGCAGCTCTCTTACAACTACAACTATGGTCCCTTCTCCGACGCGATGTATGGCGATGTCCGTCCATTGCTGGATAAACCTGAACTGGTGGCGGATACCTGGATGAACCTCGCCAGCGCGGTCTTCTTCTTTGTTTACCCACAGCCGCCGAAACCTTCCATGCTGCACGTGATTGACGGCACCTGGCAGCCTAACGATCGCGATAAAGCAAACGGTCTGGTCCCTGGCTTTGGCGTCAGTATTCAGATTATCAACGGCGGCGTTGAGTGCGGCGGCGCGGAAGAAAACGCTCAGTCGCTGAACCGCATCACCTATTACAAAGAGTTCGCGAACTACCTGAAGGTGCCGATTGCGGACGATGAAGTTCTGGGCTGCAAGAACATGAAGCAGTTCGATGAAGGCGGCGCTGGCGCTCTGCCTATCTACTGGGAAGAGGACTGGGGATGGAGCGCGGACACTCCGGATGGTAAAACCTACTCCTGCCAGCTGGTTGGTTATCAGACGCCATTCAGCGCGTTCAAGGAAGGCGACTACTCGAAGTGCGTGCAGAAAAAATTCAACGTCACCATCGTGGATGATTCCGGTAAGCCGGAAGAAGACACGACGCCAGCTCCGGCCCCTGTTCCTGCTGAAAATGTCGCGCCAGTGGCGCATATTGCCGGACCGATTGGCGCCGTTGAAGCGGGTAGCAAAGTGTCGCTGAGCGGGGCGGGTTCTACCGACGCTAACGGCGATAAACTGACCTACACCTGGATGTCGCAGGATGGCAAAACCATCAGTGGCGAAGACAAAGCGGTAGTAATCTTCAACGCGCCTGACGTGACAAAAGACAGCCAGTTTGTCGTCAACCTGAAGGTGAGCGACGGCACCCTTGTCGACACGACCGAGTATACGCTGAACGTAAAAGCGAAAACCGGCGCCGATGAAGGTAAGGATATCACTTATCCTGCGTGGAACAGCACCACCAGCTGGTCTGCGGGCGATATTGTGAATAACAACGGGGCACTGTATCAGTGCAAACCGCTGCCTGAAGGCGCATGGTGCAATTCCAGCCCAGTCTATTATGAACCGGGCGTAGGTATTGCATGGGCCGATGCCTGGAAGGCGCTGTAATCTGAAAAATCCTGCCGGTGCAGTGCGCCGGCAGGATTGTTACTATGCTTACCTCAGGTTTTTCCAGGAGGAACGCATGAATATCATTGCCATTATGGGACCCCATGGCGTCTTTTATAAAGATGAACCCATTAAGGAGCTTGAGCGCGCACTGCAGGCGCAAGGGTTTCAGATTATCTGGCCGCAAAACAGCGTCGATCTGCTGAAGTTTATTGAACACAACCCGCGAATCTGCGGCGTGATTTTTGACTGGGATGAGTACAGTCTCGATCTTTGCAGCGACATTAATCAGCTCAACGAATATTTGCCGCTGTACGCCTTTATTAATACCCATTCCACGATGGACGTCAGCGTACACGATATGCGCATGGCGCTATGGTTCTTTGAGTATGCGCTGGGGCAGGCGGAAGATATCGCCACGCGCATCCGGCAGTACACTGACGAATACCTCGACAACATTACGCCGCCCTTTACCAAAGCGTTATTCACCTATGTGAAGGAAGGGAAGTATACCTTCTGTACGCCGGGACATATGGCCGGCACCGCATATCAAAAAAGTCCGCCAGGCTGCCTGTTTTATGACTTTTTTGGCGGCAACACGCTGAAAGCCGACGTTTCGATTTCGGTCACCGAACTCGGTTCGTTGCTCGACCATACCGGCCCGCATCTGGAGGCGGAAGAGTACATTGCCCGAACCTTCGGCGCAGAGCAGAGCTATATGGTGACTAACGGCACCTCTACGTCCAATAAGATTGTCGGGATGTATGCCGCACCGACCGGCAGTACGCTACTGATTGATCGCAACTGCCATAAATCGCTGGCGCATCTGCTGATGATGAGCGATGTCGTCCCCCTGTGGCTGAAACCGACGCGCAATGCGCTTGGCATCCTCGGCGGCATTCCGCGACGCGAATTCACGCGCGAGAGCATAGAAAATAAGGTCGCCGAAACGCCGCAGGCGCAGTGGCCGGTTCATGCGGTTATCACCAACTCCACCTATGACGGGCTGCTGTATAACACCAACTGGATTAAGCAGACGCTGGATGTCCCGTCGATCCACTTCGATTCCGCCTGGGTGCCGTACACTCATTTTCATCCCATCTATCAGGGAAAAAGCGGCATGAGCGGCGAGCGGGTGCCGGGTAAAGTGATCTTCGAGACGCAGTCGACCCATAAGATGCTGGCGGCGCTCTCACAGGCTTCGCTGATTCACATTAAAGGGGAGTATGACGAAGACACCTTTAATGAAGCGTTTATGATGCACACCTCCACCTCGCCGAGCTACCCCATTGTGGCTTCGATAGAAACGGCGGCGGCGATGCTGCGCGGCAATCCCGGAAAACGGTTAATCAACCGCTCGGTGGAGCGTGCGCTGCATTTCCGCAAAGAGGTGCAGCGTCTGCGGGAAGAGTCTGACAGCTGGTTCTTCGATATCTGGCAGCCGGAAGAGGTGGATGCCGCCGAATGCTGGCCTGTCGCGCCGGGGGAGGAGTGGTACGGGTTTAACGACGCCGACCACGATCATATGTTCCTCGATCCGGTTAAAGTCACCATCCTGACGCCGGGGATGGACGAGCAGGGAAACATGAGCGACGAAGGCATTCCCGCCGCGCTGGTAGCGAAATTCCTCGATGAGCGTGGCGTGGTGGTTGAGAAAACCGGCCCTTATAACCTGCTGTTTTTGTTCAGCATCGGCATTGATAAAACCCGGGCGATGGGGCTGCTGCGCGGCCTGACCGAATTCAAGCGCGCTTACGATCTCAATCTGCGGGTTAAAAATATGTTGCCGGATCTGTACGCCGAAGATCCCGATTTCTACCGTAACATGCGTATTCAGGATCTGGCCCAGGGGATCCATAAGCTCATCCGCCAGCACGATCTTCCCGGACTCATGCTGCGCGCGTTCGATACGCTGCCGGAGATGATGATGACACCGCATCAGGCCTGGCAGCGGCAGATCAGAGGCGACGTAGAGACCGTGACGCTGGATCAACTGGTCGGGCGCGTCTCCGCCAATATGATCCTGCCGTATCCGCCAGGGGTGCCGCTGCTGATGCCAGGGGAAATGATCACCGAACAGAGCCGGGCGGTACTCGATTTTCTTCTGATGCTCTGTTCGGTGGGGCATCACTATCCGGGCTTCGAAACCGATATTCACGGGGCGAAACAGGACGAAGAGGGCGTATACCGCGTACGTGTCTTAAAAAACATATGACGGCTTGCCTTTATGCGGCCAGGACGGGTAACGTGCAGATAACCAATAACGGAGACAATGACGCTATGCTGGGACTCAAACAGGTACATCATATCGCGATAATCGCGACCGACTACGCGGTAAGTAAAGCTTTCTACTGCGATATTCTGGGCTTTACGCTGCTGAGTGAAGCCTGGCGGGCCGAGCGCGATTCCTGGAAAGGCGACCTGGCGCTGAACGGACAATATGTCATCGAGCTGTTTTCATTTCCGTTCCCACCGCCGCGCCCCAGCCGACCGGAAGCCTGCGGTCTGCGCCACCTGGCGTTTAGCGTCGATGATATTGAACAGGCTATCGCCCATCTGGAAGCCCATGAAGTCAAATGCGAGCCGGTGCGAATCGATCCCTTCACCGGCAAGCGCTTCACTTTCTTCAACGATCCGGATGGTCTGCCGCTCGAACTGTATGAGCAGTAACACTTGTTATTGCGACGATAGCCCGGTAACGTGCCGGGCAACGTCACTGTAAGTAACCGCCATGACAACACTTACCCTCAACACGTCGCTTTTTAACCGGCCACAGATTCTGGTCGCTTTTAGCGGCGGTCTGGATTCCACCGTCCTCCTGCATCAGCTGGTGCAATGGCGGGCGCTGCGTCCCGAGCTTCGCCTGCGGGCGATTCATATCCATCATGGGCTGAGCCCCCACGCCGATGAGTGGGTGGCGCACTGTGAGGCTGTCTGCGCGCGGTGGCAGGTGCCGCTGATGGTCAGGCGCGTGCAGCTGGCGGATGAAGGACTGGGCATCGAAGCGCTGGCGAGGCAGGCGCGCTATCAGGCGTTTGCCCAGGCGCTTGCGCCCGGCGAAATACTGGCAACCGCTCAGCATCTTGACGATCAGTGCGAAACGTTTCTGCTGGCGCTTAAACGCGGCAGCGGTCCGGCAGGGCTGTCCGCGATGGCTGAAGTCTCGGCGTTTGCCGACAGCAGGCTCGTTCGCCCGCTGCTGACGCAGAGCCGAACGGCGCTGGAACAATGGGCAAGAGAGCACAGCCTGTGCTGGATCGAAGATGAAAGTAATCAGGACGACGCCTACGATCGCAACTTCCTGCGCCTGCGCGTGCTTCCGCTTTTGCAACAGCGCTGGCCGCATTTTGCGCAAGCGACGGCGCGTAGCGCCGCGCTGTGCGCGGAGCAGGAATCGCTGCTGGATGAACTGCTGGCGGAAGAACTTTCCGGCTGCATGACGACAAACGGAACGTTACGGTTATCGCCATTAATGGCAATGCACGATGTACGGCGCGCGGCGTTAATTCGCCGCTGGCTGGCCGCGCGCAATGCGCCGATGCCTTCGCGCGATGGTCTGGCGCGGATCTGGCAGGAGGTGGCGCTGGCGCGGGAAGACGCTTCGCCCTGTCTGTGCTTTGGCGAGTATGAGGTGCGCCGCTATCAGGGGCAGCTGTGGTGGGTGAAATCCCGGCCAGGGCAGAGTGAAACGGTGCTTCGCTGGGCGGACTGGCAAACGCCGCTACGGCTGCCCGCCGGGCTTGGCACGGCAGCGCTGATACCGGGCGGCGAACTGCGAAAGCCGCTCGACGATGAGCCGGTCACCCTGCGTTTTAAGGCGCCGGGAATGCTGCATATTGTTGGTCGTCACGGCGGGCGGAAGCTGAAGAAAATCTGGCAGGAGCTGGGGATTCCTCCCTGGCGACGCGACACTACGCCGCTGTTGTTCTATGGCGAGACTTTGATTGCGGCAGCCGGGGTTTTTGTGACCCATGAGGGCGTGGCGGTGGAAGACGATGGGGTGCAGCTACTATGGCAGGAAGGGGAATAAAATGCCGGATGGCGTTACGCTTATTAAGCCTACGGTAGCAGCACATTGTAGGCCGGAAAAGCGTAGCGCCTCCGGCTGGTAATATCAGGATTCGCTGACCACCACGGTGCCGATTTCCGGGTGGCTGAAGCTGGCGATTCTGTCGAGGCGCAGCTCGCGCGTTTCACCTGCAACGTCGGTGATCAGGTATTCCACATTCTTACGCGACACCAGATCGTTGGCTTTTGCCTGTAAAACTTCACCGTCTTTCAGCTCCAGCGTCAGGAGTAAATGATGCTGGCAGGCGAGTTCAAGGTTGTCGTAGTCATCGCAGTTAATGGGTTGATATGTTTCATTCATTGACATAATCGCTCACCAGTAAGTTCGCAGCAGCGTACGCCGCCTTTTCCCTGACCGACTCTGAAAGGGCGCTATCCGCGGCCATTTCATTAAGCACCTTCAATACGCAACCCAGCGCATCCGGGACATACCCTAAGTCTCCGCTGGCAATTTCCGCATACCGTTTGCGTATTAACTCACAATATTTTTCCACATGCCCTCCTGTCAGCATTCTGACTTCACCGTGGATGCAAGTCTAAGCCTACGAAGATAAACTCTGTTTAGCAAGGTGACTATACCACAGCCCTTCAGCCGAAATCAGCAGGTTGCTAACCGAACCATTAACAGCCTTTTTGCATCGTTTTCGTTACAATGTCCGCCTGATTCGAAAGGAGTTTTTTCATGGCGCTTAAAGCGACAATTTATAAAGCCGTTGTTAATGTGGCGGATCTCGACCGTAACCAGTTTCTGGATGCGCCGCTGACGCTGGCCCGTCATCCTTCAGAAACCCAGGAACGCATGATGCTGCGCCTGCTGGCGTGGATAAAATATGCGGATGAGCGCCTGCAATTTACGCGCGGCCTGAGCGCTGAAGATGAGCCTGAAGCCTGGCTGCGTAACGATCATCTGGGCATCGATCTGTGGATTGAGCTGGGACTGCCGGACGAACGGCGTATTAAGAAGGCCTGTACTCAGGCGCAAGAGGTCGCGCTGTTTACCTATAACAGCCGGGCGGCGCAGATCTGGTGGCAGCAACAGCAGAGCAAGTGCGCACAGTTCACGAATCTGACGGTCTGGTATCTGGATGACGAGCAGCTGGCGCAGTTAAGCGAGTTTGCCGGGCGGACAATGGCGCTACAGGCGACGATACAGGATGGCGCTATCTGGCTTTCCGACGCTCAGAATAATCTGGAAATCCATCTGACAGCATGGCAACAGCCGGGATGATTGTTATCTCACGAACCGTCTCGATCGCCGAGGATGAACTGGAAATTACCGCCATTCGCGCACAGGGCGCGGGCGGCCAGCATGTCAACAAGGCGTCAACGGCGATACATTTGCGTTTTGACATCCGGGCCTCCGGCCTGCCAGAGTATTATAAAGAACGTTTACTCGCCGCCAGTCATCATCTGATCAGCCCGGATGGCATTATCATCATCAAGGCGCAGGAATATCGTAGCCAGACGCTTAATCGTGAAGCGGCGCTGGCCCGGCTGGTGGCGGTGATTAAAGAACTCACCGTGGAACAAAAAAGTCGGCGGGCAACGCGGCCCACGCGGGCGTCGAAAGAGAGAAGACTTGTTTCGAAGGCGCAAAAATCCACTGTGAAAGCCCTCCGTGGTAAGGTCCGTCGCGTGGACTGACGGGCAGGGACAAAAATACAGAAGGAATTCAGGGTGAAAAAGACACTCATCTCCGCGATAGCCGTGCTCTCGCTGTTTACATTATTTGGTTGTAATAACCGTTCAGAAGTGGATGTACTGCAACCGACCCGGGCGGCGGAACTGAAACCGATGCAGCAAAGCTGGCGCGGCATTTTACCGTGCGCTGATTGCGAAGGCATTGAGACGTCGCTGTTCCTGGAAAAAGACGGCACTTGGGTGATGAACCAGCGCTATCTGGGCGCGCGTGAAGAGCCCTCTTCTTTTGCTTCATACGGCACATGGGCGCGTACCGCCGATAAGCTGGTCCTGACCGACAGCAACGGCGAGAAGACCTATTACCGGGCGAAAGGCGATTCGCTGGAGATGCTCGATCGCGACGGTAATCCGATCCAGTCGCAGTTTAATTACACGCTTGCGCCGGTGAAAGCGATTCTGCCGGTGACGCCTATGGCGATGCGCGGCATGTATTTTTACATGGCGGATGCGGCAACCTTCACCGATTGCGCGACCGGCAGGCGGGTATCGGTAGCGAATAACGCGGAGCTGGAGCGCGGATACCTTGCCGCCCGCGGTGCTGGTGAAAAACCGGTGTTGCTGACAGTAGAAGGGCACTTCACCCTTGAGGCAAACCCGGATACGGGGGCGCCGGTGAAGACGCTGAAGGCGGATAAAGAGATTAAATTTATCTCAGGCCAGGACTGTAACAGTAAATAACGTCGCGTTCTGAACGCATAACATAATCCATTGTCGCGCTGAGGGAGCTTCGCAAACTCAGCGCTGATTAATTAGCGCCTTCCTGGGCGAAAATCAAAAAAGAGCTGACGATTACTTTTTACAACGCGCCTATAAAATGCAACCTTTGCATTTTTTTAATTACATACCTCTAAAGACACCTCCTTTAATAGGCGTAAAATTTTACTAAGCTAAACGCAACGTAAATTCAGATATATTTAACCTCTCTTTCTGTTTGACCATGTTATTGGTTTACCTTAAGTTATCTTTCCAAAAGATTCCTTTTTTTTCCGCAAAAACAGGAAGGCCCTCCTGAATGAAAGTTGATCATTGCTCTGTCTCACCTTAAACCTTAATAATCGTCCTGATTAAGGCTGATGATAAAACTGTCTGTTAGCCGGGCTGGACCAACACAATAATCAGCGTAATGGTCAGAAAATTACCGTGGCCGTTGCGTCTCAATTCGCGGATTCGTCTTCGATGTTCATCTTTTTTAGGGTGAGCGTCTTTTTATTTCCTTTTGGACATTTTTCTTATTCTTAATTTGATGGTGATTTATGAATAAAAAGTTAATAGCTTTAGCAATTCTGTTTGCTATGGGTAGTGCTCACGCTTGCGAAAATACCGAAGATTGCAAAGCGGCAGTCGATGATGTTTACGAAGCAATTAATACGAAAATGCAGCCGAAGCAGGAAAATGAGAGCGCGGCGGTATGGGGCGAGAAGTATGCGAACTGGCTCGGGCGGGTTAACGAAGTTGCCGAACGTCGTTTAGGCACGACCTTCGACAATCTTGGCGATATTGCCCGCTGGGAGATCGCCAACAGTAAGACCGGAAGTTCAGCTAACGCCGATTCAGGCGAGAACGGTAATACGGGCGCTACGGATACAAATACAAAAAATCCTACAGGCGACTTTATTGAGCCGGAACTGGAGACGGCTTATGTTACTGCGGGCCAGGCGCAGGCAGGCGACCGCGCGGCAATTGCGCAAGCGCAGGATTATGCGGATAGCGTCGCGACTGAGGTCGAGAATAAAACAAAGGATTACGCGGCCCAGGTTGCGACTGAAACCGCCGCGACGGCGGCGAATAATGCGATAGGCCTCGCCGCTCAGGTTGCCACCGAAACCGCGGCAACGGCGGAGAACAACGCGAAAGGCTATGCCGCAAACGTGGCCACTGCTGCGGAAAGTAAAGCGAAACAATACGCCACAAGCGTGGCTACGGACGCAGCGTCAACGGCGCAGACCAACGCCGAAGGTTACGCCGCCCAGGTTGCCACTGAAACCGCAGCGACGGCGGAGAACAATGCCAAAGGCTATGCCTCGCAGATCGCCACCAAAGCGGCGGACAGCGCAAAAAACGCCGCAGAAACCCACGCTGATAAAGCCGCTACCGAGGCGAAAAGCGCAGCGGTAAAAGAGGCGAAAGACGACGCCAGAGCGCAAGTAACGGCAGCGGAGAAGCGTTCGAACGCGCATGCTGACGCTACGGCAAAGAAAGCGGAAGTGAATGCGAATGACTATACCGACCAACAAATGGCAACGGCGGAAGAGTACGCCACCACCCTGGCGCATTCCACCATCCGCTACGCTAATCAGAGCTTACAGGAGTCAAAGAGCTATACCGATCGCGTTGCCAGGGGCTTACAGAAGCAGATAAACCACAACGGCAAAGCGATTAAGCGTCTGGGCGCCAGCGCTCAGGCGACAGCGAACCTCCACTACAACGCCAATCATAACGGCTATGCTATTGCGGTTGGCGAGTACAACAGCGAAACCGCGCTCGCGGGCGGCCTGCAGTTCAATACCGGTAAGAGCACTGCCGTAACGGTACAGGGCAGCTATGATGCCGAATCGTTCGGCGGTAGCGTCGGTCTGCACGGGGACTGGTAATGTTGGCCTTTATATAAAGCGCATTATCGACCGAAAACTATCATCATTACGGCGCTATTTTAGCGCCGTTTTTCCCATCGGCTGAAATTAACCGTTTGGCTAATCTGCGCTTTAAGTTAAATTAACGCTTTCTCTCTTGCGATATTGGTAACAAGGTTACGCCAGTGAAGGTAAAAAAAGCCGAAAAGAGCGTGCTCCTTTCGGCAGATCCCAATGAGGGTATACATTTGCAGTGAAGCGGGATTAAACAAAGTAAGGATTACCGCTCTCAGGCATCGGCAGAGAAATTAGCGGTGAAATATAAATAGCACTCTCTGTTACACCAAACAACCCATAAGGGAATATTTTATATTACATCACTTTCGTTTATTATTTGTTGATATTTGCTGTGTTTTTAATTTTTTATTAATTATGTTTCTTTAATTTAATATTGCTGTGAATACGCATAAATACCTCATCAAAATATCATTTTCGTTAGCGTTGATATCTTAACAATTTTATTCGTAATGGATGCGTGAGTCCTTATTTTTACATTTACTTACATGTTATTGGTTTTATTTTTTGGATTTTCGAATAATTTAATCCATGCAGTTGGCGCGGTATCTTTATTTATGTTCAGATATCGCAAAAATATCTCCTTGAGTTGATAAAAATTATGAAAAAAGTTCTGATGATGGCAATTCCCGCTCTCCTTGCGGCGGGCTCCGTTCACGCGGCGGAAATTTATAATAAAGACGGTAATAAATTAGATCTTTATGGCAAGGTTGATGCTCGTCATACTTTTTCTGACGCGAAAAGCAAAGACGGCGACGCCACCTATGTGCGCCTGGGTTTTAAAGGTGAAACCCAGATCAACCGCGACCTGACTGGTTACGGCCAGTGGGAATACAACATTCAGGGGAACAAAACCGAAGACGAAGGCGCAGACACCGCTACCCGTCTGGCTTTTGCCGGCCTGAATGCTGGCGATGCCGGCACCTTCGATTACGGTCGTAACTACGGCGTTATTTATGATGTAGTCGCTATCACCGATATGCTGCCGGTCTTTGGCGGTGATTCCTACTCCGCTTCCGACAATTTCATGACCGGACGTGCGAACGGCCTGGCGACCTATCGTAATAGCAACTTCTTCGGTCTGGTAGAGGGTCTGGGCTTCGCGCTGCAATATCAGGGTAAGAATGGCGCTGTCGGTGAGAATATTAACGGTCGCGGTAAAGTTCTTGCGCAGAATGGCGAAGGCTGGGGCAGCTCCGTCTCTTATGACATGCCTTACGGCGTTTCCGCTGTCGTGGCTTATTCTAACTCTCACCGTACCGGCAAGCAGCGTACCGAGACTTTCAATGACGCTAAGCATGCTGAAGCATGGGCGACGGGTTTAAAATATGACGCCAACAGCGTTTATCTGGCCGCTAACTATGCGGAAACCCGTAACATGACTGCGATGGCTGGTTCTGTTCTGTCCGATCTCGAACTGAGCGCGGTAACGGATAAAACCAAAAACCTGGAAGTTGTGGCGCAATATCAGTTTGATTCTGGTCTGCGTCCTTCCATCGCTTATCTGCAATCTAAAGCGCAGAAAGACGGTTACGACTATACTCAGGTCAAATATATTGAAGCGGGTGCGACCTATTACTTCAATAAAAACATGTCGGTCTATGGCGATTACAAATTTAACCTGCTGAATAAAAACAACAGCGATGTTAAAAATCTGGGCCTGACCACTGACAACGAGATCGGCATTGGCGCGATTTACCAGTTCTAAGTCCGTTAGCTGAACGTCAGAAAACAAAAACCCGCCGTCTGGCTAACACCGATCGGTTAAGCAAAATGATCGGTTGAACGATCCAGTGGGTAGGTGACAATAGCCTCATCAATTTTCTGATGGGGCTTTTTTATGCTTTCGACCTGGCTTGACGATACCCAGACCTGGGCTGAACCCGCTTCACTTTCCTGTTTTCAGCGTGCCATTCTCCTTGAGTGGATTTCTCAGGTCCTTGATTCCACCAATAAAGCCAGTATCCGTAAACGTAAGCTCCCCCGCAGAACTCGTGGTCTGGCTGATTGTGGGCATGGGCCTGTATCGCGACCGCTCCATCACGGACGTTGTGACAAAACTCGATCTCGTCCTGAGTTCACAGGAAGGCGAGACTCTCGCCGCCAGCTCTGTTGCCCGGGCCCGTCAGAGACTCAGTGATGAACCGCTCCGGGAGCTCTTCACCCTGACGGCCAGCCACTGGACGCAGCAGGAAGACAAGGATGACCTCTGGCACGGGCTGCGCCTGTTTGCCGTTGATGGCACGCTTTTTCGTACTCCCGATACGCCCGAACTTGCTGGGCATTTTGAGTACATAAAGCATCGTCCGGACAGACACACCGAGTACCCGATGGTCAGGCTGTGCGCCATGATGTCACTGCGCAGCAGATTGATTCACGGCGTAAAATTCGGCCCGGCAAACTCCGGCGAGGTCAGTTACGCGAAGCAGTTATCGCCGCAGGCGAAGAGCCTGACCCTGTTTGACCGATGTTATCTGTCTGCAGAGTTACTGATTAACTGGCAGCGCAGGCAGCAGGAAGCGCACTGGCTGGTTCCCCTGAAGGGCAATACAAAATACCGCATAGTTGAAACCTTCGCCGGAGGAGACCATCTGGTGGAGATGCAGGTCTCGCCGCAGGCCCGCAAACAGGACAGTTCGCTGCCAGAAAACTGGCAGGCCCGGCTAATAGAATATGAAGATGAATCAGGCGATTACAAAGGTTTTATCACCTCTCTGACAGAGCCGGGGCAGTATCCGGCAGAGGCGCTGCGTTATGTATATCAGGAACGATGGAGCATAGAAAATGGTTATGGAGAACTGAAACAGTTCCAGCTGAGCACAGCCACGCTGTTGCGCAGTCAGAAAGTGAGCGGGATTTACCAGGAAATATGGGGCCTGCTGACGGCCTATAATCTGATACGGATGGAGATGAGTCAGATAGCACGGGAAGCAAAAGTGCCGCCGCTGCGGATAAGCTTCGTGATGGCGATGAGACTAATCCAGGATGAACTTGTCTGGTGCTCACTGGGTAAACCGGGGACGATCCCAACGAAGCTAAAGAAAATGCGGGAGAATGTGAAGCAATTTATCCTGCCAGAAAAGAGAAAACGGCCCAAAAAGAGGACCGTCAGAATCTCAAAAACCCAGTATCCCGTTCACTCAAAACATCTTAAGTGAACGGTGTTAGCCGTCTGGCGGGTTTTTTCTTATGACTTATCTGCCGGTAACCGGGAATAATCACAGCATCAGGCGGGATCAGCCTTTGTTGGCGTTCACCAGGAAGCTAACGATATCACCGGTTTTGATCAGCTGTTTTTCGCCGTTGCGACGGTACTTGTATTCTATGTCATCGTTATCGAGGTTGCGATCGCCCAGCACGATGGTGTGTGGAATACCGATCAGCTCCATATCAGCGAACATCACGCCCGGACGCTCTTTACGATCGTCCAGCAGCACTTCAATGCCCTGGGCGCGCAGTTCAGCGTACAGCTTCTCAGCCAGCTCCTGTACACGGTAGGACTTGTGCATATTCATCGGCAGAATCGCCACCTGGAACGGCGCGATAGCATCCGGCCAGACGATGCCGCGTTCGTCGTAATTCTGCTCAATAGCGGCGGCAACCACGCGTGTCACCCCAATGCCGTAGCAACCCATCGTCAGGATCTGGTTGCGGCCATCTTCCCCCTGAACCGCGGCTTTCAGCGCTTCAGAGTACTTGGTGCCCAGCTGGAAAATGTGACCGACTTCGATACCGCGCTTGATCAGCAGCGTACCCTGACCGTCCGGGCTTGGATCGCCCGCCACCACGTTACGGATGTCGGCAACGATCGGCGTCGCGACGTCGCGATCCCAGTTGATGCCGAAGTAGTGTTTGCCATCAACGTTCGCGCCCGCAGCGAAATCGCTCATTGCGGCAACGGTACGATCAATAATGACCGGAACCGGCATGTTCACAGGACCCAGCGAACCCGGACCTGCGTTAACAACGGCGCGAATTTCCGCCTCGGTTGCGAAAGTCAGCGGGCTTGCCACCTGCGGCAGTTTTTCCGCTTTCACTTCATTCAGCTCATGATCGCCACGAACCAGCAGGGCGACCAGCGGGCTGCTGCTGCCTTCAGCGGCTTTCACCAGCAGCGTTTTGACAGTGTTTTCGATCGGCAGATTGTACTGTTCAACCAGCTCGGCAATGGTTTTCGCATCAGGCGTATCAACCAGCGTCATTTCCTGCGTAGCGGCGGCGCGCGGCGCTTTCGGCGCAACGGCTTCCGCCAGTTCAATGTTGGCGGCGTAATCGGAGGTGTCAGAGAAAATAATATCGTCTTCACCGCTCTGCGCCAGCACCTGGAACTCATGAGAGGCGCTACCGCCGATGGAGCCAGTGTCAGCCTGCACCGCCCGGAATTCCAGACCGATACGGGTGAAGATTTTGCTGTACGCCGCATACATGGCGTCGTAGGTTTCCTGCAACGATTCCTGAGAAGTATGGAATGAGTAAGCGTCTTTCATCAGGAATTCGCGGGAGCGCATGACGCCAAAACGCGGGCGCACTTCGTCACGAAATTTGGTCTGGATCTGGAAGAAGTTCAGCGGCAGCTGTTTGTAGGAGCTGAGTTCGTTACGAACCAGATCGGTGATCACTTCTTCGTGGGTTGGGCCGAGTACGAACGGACGCTCGCCACGGTCAACAAAACGCAGCAGTTCCGGACCGTACTGTTCCCAACGACCACTCTCTTGCCACAGATCGGCAGGCTGCACCACTGGCATCGACACCTCGATCGCACCGGCGTTATTCATCTCTTCACGCACGATGTTTTCGACTTTTTTCAGGACGCGCAGGCCGGTCGGCAGCCAGGTGTATAACCCGGAGGCGAGCTTGCGGATCATCCCGGCGCGCAGCATCAGCTGGTGGCTGATGACCTCGGCGTCGGCAGGTGTCTCCTTCAGGGTGGAGAGCAGGTATTGGCTAGTACGCATGTTGTTACGGTTCCAGTTGAACGATCGAACAGGCTCAACGCGAGCCTGACACAAAAAAAGTGATTTAGTTTACCAGCGAGAACGGGTTGCCAAAAGAGAAGGGCGTGAATTTAGCGGGGTTCAAGCGCAAAGACTTCGAAACCGGCGTCCGTTACGCGCCAGCGCACGTTGAAATCATGCAGCCATACCGCATACGTTTTGCCCGTTTCTTCCCCTTTACGGTAAGCGGGGCGCGGGTCCTGCGCCAGCACTTCGCAAATAAACGTTTTCAGCTGCGGATAACGTTTTTCCAGCACGGGGAGCTGCCGCTCAATCTCGTCGGTAAAACTTACCGACATTTCAGCCAGCGGCGCATGCTGCGCGTAGCTGGCGCTGGCTTCCGGCAGCGACTCGGCAAAGGGCAGGTAAGGCTTAATGTCGATAACCGGCGTGCCGTCGACCAGATCCAGGCTACCGAGCTTCAGAATGACCTTATCCTTCTGGCAAACAATAGCGTTAAGTTCTACCAGCGACATACCGACCGGGTTTGGCCGGAACGTCGAGCGCGTTGCGAAAATGCCCATGCGCGCATTGCCGCCCAGCCGGGGCGGGCGCACGGTGGGGCGCCATCCGCCTTCCATCGTTTGATGGAAAATAAACAGCACCCACAGATGGCTGAAGGCGTCCAGGCCGCGCACGGCGTCGGCCTGATTGTAGGGCGGCAGCAGATGCAGCTCGCCGCGAGCGCTTTTTACCAGACCTGGCTGGCGGGGGACGGCGAACTTTTCTTTATAAGGTGAGCGAATGACTCCGATTTGCTCAAACTGAAAGTGACTCATTTAGCCGAAATGTTGAGCGCAGAGCCAATGCAGACAGCCTGACGGTAGCAGCCCGGCGTACCGCTGGTCACTTCGCAGCTGTGCAGCAGGACGGCGTTAGCTTTCATTTTTGACGCGTTAATCTGCATACGCTTACGTGCTGTCGGGATGTTCGGCGGAGAGTCCTGGTTGGTGGCCTGGCATGATTCGCCGCTCACCTCGCCAAGATCGCGGAAGGGCTTGCCAACCAGCGCTTCAGCATTGGTATAAATTCTGACGGGGGCGACACGCGGCGCTTTCGGTTTTTCCGGCACCGCTTTAGGTGGAGTTGGAGTGCTTTTAACAGTTTCAACAGGGGATCTGCTTAGCATGGAACAGCCACTCAGCACGAGTGCCAACAAACAGATCGGTAAAGCACGCATAATATTTCCTCAATGAATGATCTAAATGTCAGATATTGAATCAGGAGCTTGCATAAATGACAAGACGGGCAAGCGCCCGTCTGAATGATATTACAATTTGAGGAAAGCGCCTAAAAATTACCAGCCTTTCACCGCTCCGCCGTTAAAGACTTTGTTCGCTGCTTCGTAGACTTCATCAGACTGGTAGGCCTGAACGAATTTTTTCACGTTTTCAGCGTCTTTGTTATCTTCGCGGGTCACGATCAGGTTAACGTACGGGGAGTCTTTGTCTTCCACAAAGATACCGTCTTTCGCCGGAGTCAGGTTGATCTGGCTGGCATAGGTGGTATTAATCACCGCCAGCGCTATCTGCGCATCGTCAAGGGAACGCGGCAGCTGCGGCGCTTCAAGTTCAACGATTTTCAGATTTTTCGGGTTCTCTGCAATATCCAGCGAGGTCGGCAGCAGACCCACGCCATCTTTCAGCTTGATTAAGCCCACCTTCTGCAGTAGCAGCAGGGAGCGGCCCAGGTTAGTCGGGTCATTCGGCACGGCGACCTGAGCGCCTGGCTGCAGTTCGTCCAGCGACTTAATTTTCTTAGAGTAGCCGGCAATCGGATAGACAAAGGTATTGCCTGCGGCGACTAACTTGTAACCGCGATCTTTAATCTGCTGATCCAGATAAGGTTTATGCTGGAAGGCGTTCGCGTCAATGTCGCCTTTGCTCAGCGCTTCATTAGGCAGCACGTAGTCATTGAACGTCACCAGTTCGACGTCCAGACCGTATTTTTCTTTTGCGACTTTCTGGGCCACCTCGGCTACCTGCTGTTCAGAACCAACGATAACGCCCACTTTGATGTGGTTCGGATCTTTTTCATCCTGACCGCAGCCCACAAGTGCCAGAGAACCAATCAGGGCACCCACTGCCGCAAAGGTTTTGAATTTGAACGCCATGCTTATTTCCTTAATAGATTATTGGTGTTGTGTGGTTAACGTTACTTGTGCGTCACTGAACGGACGATACGATCGCCTGTGAACTGAATTAAATAAACCAGAACGACGAGTAATACCAGTACCGTATTCATCACGGTAGCATTGTAGCCGATGTAACCGTACTGATAGCCGATCTGCCCAAGACCACCGGCGCCGACGGCGCCGCCCATCGCGGAATAGCCCACCAGGGTAATCAGCGTAATGGTTGCCGCATTCACCAGCCCAGGCAGCGCTTCCGGCAGCAGAACCTTGCGTACGATTTGCAGCGGGGTAGCGCCCATCGCGCGGGAGGCTTCAATCAGACCGACAGGGATTTCCAGCAGCGCGTTTTCCACCATACGGGCGATGAACGGCGCCGCGCCGACGGTCAGCGGCACAATAGCGGCCTGCAAACCGATGGATGTGCCCACAATCACCCTGGTGAATGGAATCATCCAGACCAGCAGGATAATGAACGGAATAGAACGGAAAATATTCACTACCGCCGAAAGAATGCGGTAGAGTTTTGCGTTTTCAATGATTTGCCCCGGGCGCGTCACGTACAGCAGCACGCCCACCGGCAAACCGATCACAAAGCCAAAGAAACCCGATACAAAGGTCATCGCCAGCGTTTCCCAGACGCCACGAACCAGCAGCCACATCATCGGTTCAGACATAACCCAGTACCTCTACTTTTACATGGTGTTCCTGCAGCCAGGCAATTGCAGCCTGCGTTTCTTGTTGCGTGCCGTGCATTTCGGTCAGCATGATGCCAAACTTCACGCCGCCTGCGTAATCCATCTGCGCGCTGATGATGTTGTTATTGACGTTGAAACGGCGCGCGGTTTCTGAAAGCAGCGGCGCGTCAACCGACTGGCCGGTAAATTCCATACGCAGCATCGGTACGCTGCCTGCTGCGGGTTCGACTTTCAGGCGTTGCAGATAATCTTCCGGAATATCCAGATGCAGCGTGGACTGAATAAATTTCTGCGCCAGCGGCGTTTTCGGATGGGAAAAGACTTCGCTGACGGTGTCCTGCTCAATTAACTCACCGTTGCTGATTACCGCCACGCAATCGCAAATACGTTTCACCACGTCCATTTCGTGGGTGATCAGCAGAATCGTCAGGCCGAGGCGACGGTTAATGTCCTTGAGCAGCTCAAGAATGGAGCGGGTAGTGGCCGGGTCCAGCGCGCTGGTGGCTTCATCACACAGCAGCACCTTCGGCTGGCTGGCTAACGCGCGGGCGATCGCCACGCGCTGTTTCTGGCCGCCGGAGAGATTAGCCGGATAGCTGTCGTGCTTATCACCCAGACCAACCAGATCCAGCAGCTCCGTGACGCGACGCTTGCTCTCCTCTTTCGGCGTGTTATCAAGCTCCAGCGGCAGCGCCACATTGCCAAAAACGGTACGCGATGACAGCAGGTTAAAATGCTGGAAAATCATGCCGATCTGACGGCGCGCTTTGGTCAGTTCCGCTTCTGAAAGCGTGGTCAGCTCCTGGCCATCTACCAGTACGCTGCCTTCCGTCGGGCGTTCCAGCAGGTTTACACAGCGGATAAGCGTACTTTTACCGGCGCCTGATGCGCCGATCACACCATAAATCTGTCCGGCGGGGACATGCAGGCTGACATTATTCAACGCTTGAATGGTGCGGGTCCCTTGCTGGAACACTTTGGTGATATTCGAAAGTTTAATCATTGATCATTTATTATCGTAATTGAGTTAGCCGTGGCATTTTCGTCTGTCTGAAGCGGTTAAAAGCCGTCAACAAAATGGATGTTAAGGCATCCAGACGTCTAAATCAATCAGCCTTTCTGCGATGAGCACTTTCTTGCCTGCCGAAACATGCGATACTAGCGCCACATGCCTTATGTAAGGAGCTATAAAAGGTGGCAAAGTCGGTACCCGCAATTTTTCTCGACCGTGACGGCACGATTAATGTCGATCACGGCTACGTACATGAAATCGATGATTTTGAATTTATTGAAGGCGTCATTGACGCCATGCGCGAACTGAAAACAATGGGCTTTGCGCTGGTGGTGGTGACCAACCAGTCAGGCATTGCGCGCGGCAAATTTACCGAGGCGCAGTTTGAGACGCTGACGGAATGGATGGACTGGTCGCTGGCGGATCGCGATGTCGATCTCGACGGCATCTATTATTGTCCGCACCACCCGCAGGGAAGCGTGGAAGAGTACCGTCAGGTTTGCGACTGCCGTAAACCGCATCCCGGTATGCTTATCTCCGCGCGCGATTTCCTGCACATTGATATGGCTGCCTCTTATATGGTGGGCGATAAATTAGAAGATATGCAGGCCGCTGAGGCGGCAGGAGTCGGAACGAAAGTACTGGTACGCACCGGCAAGCCTGTCACGGCGGAAGCAGAAAATGCCGCCGACTGGGTAATAAGTAGTCTGGCAGAGCTGCCAGCGGCGATAAAAAAGCAGCAAAAGTAAGCGTTGCGGTTAAAAGGTGAGCGATTGAAATAAATCTGCATTTTTCCGCTTGTCTTCCTGAGATGACCCCCTATAATGCGCCTCCATCGACACGGCGGATGTGAATCACTTCACAGAAAAACGCCGGTGGCGATGAAGAGAAAAATCCTGAAATTCAGGGTTGACTCTGAAAGAGGAAAGCGTAATATACGCCACCTCGCAACGGCGAGCTGAAAGCCGCGTTGCAACTGCTCTTTAACAATTTATCAGACAATCTGTGTGGGCACTCAAAGTGACATGGATTCTTGACGTCGCAAGACGAAAAATGAATACCAAGTCTCTGAGTGAACACGTAATTCATTACGAAGTTTAATTCACGAGCATCAAACTTAAATTGAAGAGTTTGATCATGGCTCAGATTGAACGCTGGCGGCAGGCCTAACACATGCAAGTCGAACGGTAACAGGAAGCAGCTTGCTGCTTTGCTGACGAGTGGCGGACGGGTGAGTAATGTCTGGGAAACTGCCCGGTGGAGGGGGATAACTACTGGAAACGGTAGCTAATACCGCATAACGTCGCAAGACCAAAGAGGGGGACCTTCGGGCCTCTTGCCACCGGATGTGCCCAGATGGGATTAGCTTGTTGGTGAGGTAACGGCTCACCAAGGCGACGATCCCTAGCTGGTCTGAGAGGATGACCAGCCACACTGGAACTGAGACACGGTCCAGACTCCTACGGGAGGCAGCAGTGGGGAATATTGCACAATGGGCGCAAGCCTGATGCAGCCATGCCGCGTGTATGAAGAAGGCCTTCGGGTTGTAAAGTACTTTCAGCGGGGAGGAAGGGATTGTGGTTAATAACCGCAGTCATTGACGTTACCCGCAGAAGAAGCACCGGCTAACTCCGTGCCAGCAGCCGCGGTAATACGGAGGGTGCAAGCGTTAATCGGAATTACTGGGCGTAAAGCGCACGCAGGCGGTCTGTCAAGTCGGATGTGAAATCCCCGGGCTCAACCTGGGAACTGCATTCGAAACTGGCAGGCTTGAGTCTCGTAGAGGGGGGGGGAATTCCAGGTGTAGCGGTGAAATGCGTAGAGATCTGGAGGAATACCGGTGGCGAAGGCGGCCCCCTGGACGAAGACTGACGCTCAGGTGCGAAAGCGTGGGGAGCAAACAGGATTAGATACCCTGGTAGTCCACGCCGTAAACGATGTCTACTTGGAGGTTGTGCCCCTGAGGCGTGGCTTCCGGAGCTAACGCGTTAAGTAGACCGCCTGGGGAGTACGGCCGCAAGGTTAAAACTCAAATGAATTGACGGGGGCCCGCACAAGCGGTGGAGCATGTGGTTTAATTCGATGCAACGCGAAGAACCTTACCTGGTCTTGACATCCAGAGAACTTTCCAGAGATGGATTGGTGCCTTCGGGAACTCTGAGACAGGTGCTGCATGGCTGTCGTCAGCTCGTGTTGTGAAATGTTGGGTTAAGTCCCGCAACGAGCGCAACCCTTATCCTTTGTTGCCAGCGGTCCGGCCGGGAACTCAAAGGAGACTGCCAGTGATAAACTGGAGGAAGGTGGGGATGACGTCAAGTCATCATGGCCCTTACGACCAGGGCTACACACGTGCTACAATGGCATATACAAAGAGAAGCGACCTCGCGAGAGCAAGCGGACCTCATAAAGTATGTCGTAGTCCGGATTGGAGTCTGCAACTCGACTCCATGAAGTCGGAATCGCTAGTAATCGTGGATCAGAATGCCACGGTGAATACGTTCCCGGGCCTTGTACACACCGCCCGTCACACCATGGGAGTGGGTTGCAAAAGAAGTAGGTAGCTTAACCTCCGGGAGGGCGCTTACCACTTTGTGATTCATGACTGGGGTGAAGTCGTAACAAGGTAACCGTAGGGGAACCTGCGGTTGGATCACCTCCTTACCTTAAAGAACCTGCCTTTGTAGTGTCCACACAGATTGTCTGATGAAAGTAAAGAAGCAAGGCGTTTACGCGTTGGGAGTGAGGCTGAATGAAATAAGGCCGCTCGCTTTCTATTAATGAAAGCTCACCCTACACGAAAATATCACGCAGCGCGTGATAAGCAATTTTCGTGTCCCCTTCGTCTAGAGGCCCAGGACACCGCCCTTTCACGGCGGTAACAGGGGTTCGAATCCCCTAGGGGACGCCACTTGCAGGCCAATGTGTGAAAGGCGTTGCCAACCGTATCTCAAAACTCATCTTCGGGTGATGTTTGAGATATTTGCTCTTTAAAAATCTGGATCAAGCTGAAAATTGAAACACAGAACAACGAGAGTTGTTCGTGAGTCTCTCAATTTCGCAATCATGAAGACAACTGTAAAAGGTGACGTGAGCGAAGTGAAGACAAGGCGTACCGCACGCAGCGAGCGCAGTGGACTCAGTGTCCATGAGCATCGCGAGTACGGAACAACGCAGTATTCACGATGCGCAACGAACCGGACAGAGAAAGACATCTTCGGGTTGTGAGGTTAAGCGAACAAGCGTACACGGTGGATGCCCTGGCAGTCAGAGGCGATGAAGGACGTGCTAATCTGCGAAAAGCGCCGGCGAGGTGATATGAACCTTTGACCCGGCGATGTCCGAATGGGGAAACCCGGTGCACCACGGTGCATCATCGTTAACTGAATACATAGGTTAACGAGGCGAACCGGGGGAACTGAAACATCTAAGTACCCCGAGGAAAAGAAATCAACCGAGATTCCCCCAGTAGCGGCGAGCGAACGGGGAGGAGCCCAGAGCCTGAATCAGCTTGTGTGTTAGTGGAAGCGTCTGGAAAGTCGCACGGTACAGGGTGAAAGTCCCGTACACGAAAACGCACAGGCTGTGAGCTCGATGAGTAGGGCGGGACACGTGGTATCCTGTCTGAATATGGGGGGACCATCCTCCAAGGCTAAATACTCCTGACTGACCGATAGTGAACCAGTACCGTGAGGGAAAGGCGAAAAGAACCCCGGCGAGGGGAGTGAAAAAGAACCTGAAACCGTGTACGTACAAGCAGTGGGAGCCTCTTTATGGGGTGACTGCGTACCTTTTGTATAATGGGTCAGCGACTTATATTCTGTAGCAAGGTTAACCGAATAGGGGAGCCGGAGGGAAACCGAGTCTTAATTGGGCGTTAAGTTGCAGGGTATAGACCCGAAACCCGGTGATCTAGCCATGGGCAGGTTGAAGGTTGGGTAACACTAACTGGAGGACCGAACCGACTAATGTTGAAAAATTAGCGGATGACCTGTGGCTGGGGGTGAAAGGCCAATCAAACCGGGAGATAGCTGGTTCTCCCCGAAAGCTATTTAGGTAGCGCCTCGTGAATTCATCTCCGGGGGTAGAGCACTGTTTCGGCTAGGGGGCCATCCCGGCTTACCAACCCGATGCAAACTGCGAATACCGGAGAATGTTATCACGGGAGACACACGGCGGGTGCTAACGTCCGTCGTGAAGAGGGAAACAACCCAGACCGCCAGCTAAGGTCCCAAAGTCATGGTTAAGTGGGAAACGATGTGGGAAGGCTCAGACAGCCAGGATGTTGGCTTAGAAGCAGCCATCATTTAAAGAAAGCGTAATAGCTCACTGGTCGAGTCGGCCTGCGCGGAAGATGTAACGGGGCTAAACCATGCACCGAAGCTGCGGCAGCGAACGTATCACTTAAAGCGATTCAGCGTCTTACGATTGACGGAGCGAAGCGACGTCAAAGCGTATACAAAGTCGAGTCGGTTTAAGGATACGTTCGTTGGGTAGGGGAGCGTTCTGTAAGCCGTTGAAGGTGTGCCGTGAGGCATGCTGGAGGTATCAGAAGTGCGAATGCTGACATAAGTAACGATAAAGCGGATGAAAAGCCCGCTCGCCGGAAGACCAAGGGTTCCTGTCCAACGTTAATCGGGGCAGGGTGAGTCGACCCCTAAGGCGAGGCCGAAAGGCGTAGTCGATGGGAAACAGGTTAATATTCCTGTACTTGGTGTTACTGCGAAGGGGGGACGGAGAAGGCTATGTCGGCCGGGCGACGGTTGTCCCGGTTTAAGCGTGCAGGTGTGTGTTCCAGGTAAATCCGGTTCACTTTAACACTGAGGCGTGATGACGAGGCACTACGGTGCTGAAGTGACAAATGCCCTGCTTCCAGGAAAAGCCTCTAAGCATCAGGTAACATCAAATCGTACCCCAAACCGACACAGGTGGTCAGGTAGAGAATACCAAGGCGCTTGAGAGAACTCGGGTGAAGGAACTAGGCAAAATGGTGCCGTAACTTCGGGAGAAGGCACGCTGGCGCGTAGGTGAAGTGACTTGCTCACGGAGCTGAAACCAGTCGAAGATACCAGCTGGCTGCAACTGTTTATTAAAAACACAGCACTGTGCAAACACGAAAGTGGACGTATACGGTGTGACGCCTGCCCGGTGCCGGAAGGTTAATTGATGGGGTTATCCTCGCGGAGAAGCTCTTGATCGAAGCCCCGGTAAACGGCGGCCGTAACTATAACGGTCCTAAGGTAGCGAAATTCCTTGTCGGGTAAGTTCCGACCTGCACGAATGGCGTAATGATGGCCAGGCTGTCTCCACCCGAGACTCAGTGAAATTGAACTCGCTGTGAAGATGCAGTGTACCCGCGGCAAGACGGAAAGACCCCGTGAACCTTTACTATAGCTTGACACTGAACACTGGTCCTTGATGTGCAGGATAGGTGGGAGGCTTTGAAGTGCGGACGCCAGTCTGCACGGAGCCGTCCTTGAAATACCACCCTTTAATGGCTGGTGTTCTAACGTTGGCCCCTTATCGGGGTTGCGGACAGTGTCTGGTGGGTAGTTTGACTGGGGCGGTCTCCTCCTAAAGAGTAACGGAGGAGCACGAAGGTTGGCTAATCTTGGTCGGACATCAGGAGGTTAGTGCAATGGCATAAGCCAGCTTGACTGCGAGCGTGACGGCGCGAGCAGGTGCGAAAGCAGGTCATAGTGATCCGGTGGTTCTGAATGGAAGGGCCATCGCTCAACGGATAAAAGGTACTCCGGGGATAACAGGCTGATACCGCCCAAGAGTTCATATCGACGGCGGTGTTTGGCACCTCGATGTCGGCTCATCACATCCTGGGGCTGAAGTAGGTCCCAAGGGTATGGCTGTTCGCCATTTAAAGTGGTACGCGAGCTGGGTTTAGAACGTCGTGAGACAGTTCGGTCCCTATCTGCCGTGGGCGCTGGAGAACTGAGGGGGGCTGCTCCTAGTACGAGAGGACCGGAGTGGACGCATCACTGGTGTTCGGGTTGTCATGCCAATGGCACTGCCCGGTAGCTAAATGCGGAAGAGATAAGTGCTGAAAGCATCTAAGCACGAAACTTGCCCCGAGATGAGTTCTCCCTGAGACCTTGAGTCTCCTGAAGGAACGTTGAAGACGACGACGTTGATAGGCCGGGTGTGTAAGCGCAGCGATGCGTTGAGCTAACCGGTACTAATGAACCGTGAGGCTTAACCTTACAACGCCGAAGATGTTTTGGCGGTTGAGAGAAGATTTTCAGCATTGATTCAGAGTTAAGTACGCAATAGTTTGCGCAGCAGCAAGGCGGCAAGTGATGCACGTCAGCAGGAGCATACAGGAGTATGTGACTGCTGCGGGCGAACGCAGGCAACGCCGCTGATGCGATAAAGTATTGCGTACAGAGCACAAGGAATTTGCCTGGCGGCCGTAGCGCGGTGGTCCCACCTGACCCCATGCCGAACTCAGAAGTGAAACGCCGTAGCGCCGATGGTAGTGTGGGGGCTCCCCATGCGAGAGTAGGGAACTGCCAGGCATCAAA